>NZ_KQ948144.1:0-63088 GCF_001513955.1 Streptomyces pseudovenezuelae
ACGGATCGTTTCTCCCGAGGGGGCGCTATGCGCCCCCTTTTTTCTTTACAGGCGTCCGGCTGCTTTCAATGCCAGATAGGCGTCGGCCAGCGCTGGAGCCAGGTCGTCCGGTGTCGCGTCGACGACGGTCACTCCGTGGCGGCGGAGTTGTTCCGCGGTGCGGTCGCGTTCCGTCTGGGCCTGGGCGGCGGCCGCGGCCTCGTAGATCGCATCCGTGTTGCCGCGGGCTGTGGCCATGCGGGCGATGTGGGGATCCGCGACTGAAGCCAGAAGGACCGTGTGCCGTTGGGTGAGCTGAGGAAGTACGGGCAACAGGCCCTCTTCGATGGGTGCGGCGTCGAGGGTGGTGAGCAGCACGATCAGGGAGCGGCGGGGGGCCGTACGCAGGGCAGTGGCCGTGAGACCGCGGGCGTTGGTTTCGACGAGTTCGGGTTCGAGAGTGGCCATTGCGCCGACCAGGGCGGGGAGCAGGTCGTTGGCTGTGCGGCCCTGGACCAGGGCGCGTACTCCGCGGTCGTAGGCGAGGAGGTCCACTCGGTCGCCGGCGCGGGAGGCGAGGGCGGCCAGGAGGAGAGCGGCGTCCATGGAGGCGTCGAGGCGGGGGGCGTCGCCCACGCGGCCTGCCGAGGTACGGCCGGTGTCGAGGACCACGAGGATGTGGCGGTCGCGTTCCGGGCGCCAGGTGCGTACGGCGACGGAGGTCAGGCGGGCGGTGGCTCGCCAGTCGATTGAACGGGTGTCGTCGCCGGGGACGTATTCGCGCAGGCTGTCGAACTCCGTGCCTTCGCCGCGGGTGAGGACGCTGGTGCGGCCGTCCAGTTCACGCAGGCGGGCGAGCTTTGCGGGGAGGTGCTTGCGGCTGGTGAACGGGGGCAGGACGCGGACCGTCCAGGGCACCTTGTGGGTGCCCTGACGGGAGAAGAGGCCGAGGGGGCCGTAGGAACGAAACGTCACGCGGTCTGCGTGGCGGTCGCCGCGGCGGGTGGGGCGCAGGCGAGTGGTGAGGCGTCGGCGTTCGCCGGCCGGGACCGTCAGGCGGTGGCGGGAGGCTTCCACCTCCGTGCCGGGCTGCCAGCTGCTGGGGGGCCAGGCGTCGCGGATGTGGGCGCGGAGTGGACGGCCGGACGGGTTGGTGACGGTGAGGGTGACGTCGGCCGTCTCGCCCAGGCGGGCGGAGGTGTCGCCGGAGCGGGTCAGGCCGAGCCGTCGTACGGGTGCCGCCAGGGCGAAGTCGCAGGCGCAGGCCACTGCCAGGGGGGCGTTGACCGCGAGAATGCCCGTCCAGCTGGGTTCCCAGATGCCGATGGGGATGGAGCCCAGGGCTGCGATGAGGGCGGCGCGTCCGGTGAGGGCCATCAGCGGGGGACCGGGACGTGGGCGAGGATCGCGTTGATGACGGAGTCGGCTGTCACGCCCTCCATCTCGGCCTCCGGGCGCAGCTGGACGCGGTGGCGGAGGGTGGGGAGGGCCAGGGCCTTCACGTCGTCGGGGATGACGTAGTCGCGGCCGGTCAGCCACGCCCACGCGCGCGAGGTGGCCAGGAGGGCCGTGGCGCCGCGTGGGGAGACACCGAGGGTGAGGGACGGGGACTCGCGGGTGGCGCGGCAGATGTCGACGACGTAGGCGGTGATCTCGGGGGAGATCGTGGTCTTGGCGACCGCGGCGCGTGCGGCTTCGAGGTCGGCGGGGCCTGCCACGGGGCGTACGCCGGCGGCTCGCAGGTCGCGAGGGTTGAAGCCCTCGGCGTGGCGGGTGAGGACGTCGATCTCGTCCTGGCGGGAGGGGAGCGGGATCGTCAGCTTGAGGAGGAAACGGTCCAGCTGGGCCTCGGGGAGGGGATAAGTGCCCTCGTACTCCACCGGGTTCTGGGTCGCGGCGACCAGGAACGGGTCGGGGAGGAGGCGGGGGGTGCCGTCGACCGTGACCTGGCGCTCCTCCATGGCTTCCAGGAGGGACGACTGGGTCTTGGGCGGGGTGCGGTTGATCTCGTCCGCGAGGAGGAGGTTGGTGAAGACCGGGCCGGGCTGGAAGGAGAACTCGGCGCTGCGGGTGTCGTAGACCAGGGAGCCCGTCACGTCGCTCGGCATGAGGTCGGGGGTGAACTGGACGCGCTTGGTGTCGAGTTCGAGTGCGGAGGCGAGGGCGCGGACGAGCAGCGTTTTGGCGACTCCGGGGACTCCTTCCAGGAGTACGTGCCCGCGGCAGAGGAGGGCGACGACAAGACCGGTCACGGCGGGGTCCTGGCCGACCACGGCTTTGGCGATCTCGGCGCGCAGGGCCTCCAGGGAGGCGCGGGCGCTGTCCGGGTCCCCGGTGGTCCCGGCGTTGTCAGTGGTCGGGTCCATCATGGACGTCGTACCTCTCTTTCGAGGGCGTCGAGTTGGTCGGCCAGGGAGATGAGGGCTGCGTCGTCGCCGGGCGGCGGGCCGAAGAGCAGGGAGTGCAGGGACTGTCCGTCGCCGTCGGTGCGGAGATGGGCGGACAGGGCGGGGAGCAAGGTCTCGGGCGCGTGCGCCTGGGAGACGGGGACGCCTACGAGGGGGGCGAGGCGGGTGCGGATGGTGGAGCGAAGAGCGGTGGCCGCGCGGTCGCGGGCGTTGGCCTTGCGGTAGAGGCGGGCGCGGCCTTCGACGGTCTCGGAGGCGCGGATCGCCACGGGGAGCTTCTCGGGCACCAGGGGGCCGAGTCGGCGTGCCCGCCACAGGGCGGCGAGCGCTGCCGCGAAGAAGAGCTGCAGGGTGCCCCAGAGCCAGCCCGAGGGGAGCAGGTCGAGGAAGTCCTTCTGCTCGGCCGGGTCGGCGGCGGAGGCGTCGGAGAGCGAGGGGAGGTACCAGACCAGATGGGGGCGGGAGCCGAGGAGTTGGAGGGCGAGCGAGGCGTTGCCCTGCTCGTCGAGGGAGTCGTTGTAGAGGATGTCGGGCGCGCCGAGCACGAGGGTGTCGCCGTCCCCGGAGGCCGCCGGGACCCGTACCAGGGTGGGCAGTCGCTCGCTGCGGTAGCACTCGTCGTTGCCGGGGTGGGTGACGGTGTAGCGGATGCCGCCGGTGTCGGCCTTGCCCGCCCGCTGGGCCGCCGGCAGGCCGCAGTCGGGGGAGAGCGTCGAGTCGAGGCTGGTCGCGGGGTCCGCGACGACGCCGGGGGCCAGCCGTTCGACGGACCAGCTGCCGGGGGCGACGAGGAGGGTGCGGCCGTCGGAGTCGGCGGTCGCGGAGCGCAGTGCGCTCTGCTGGCGGTGCGTCAGGAGGTCGGGCACGGCGACCAGGAGCGTGGTGTCGGGGCCGGCCGCGGCGCGTGCCTCGTCCAGGGTGGTGACCACGCGGGTGTCGACGCCTCGTTCGGCGAGGAGTTCGGCGACCGCGCGGCTGCCGAAGGGGTCGGCGGAGCGCGGGTCGAGGCTGCCGTGGCGTTCGGTGGAGCGGATCGCCGCGATCGCCACGGCCGCGACGAGGAGCAGCACCAGGGCGAGGACGACGCCTCGCGCGCGGGTCCACACCTGGCGGGCGGTGGGCGAGGCCGAGGTGGACGGGAGCGTGGCCTCGGTGGTCATTCGGCGGCTCCCCGGCGGGCGTTGTGGTCCGCGCTGTGGCTGCTGCTCGTGCTGTTCGCGAGTACCGGCTTGGTGCGTTCCAGGTCGCGGTCGAGTTCGGCGATGCGGTGGTACGACTGCTCGGTCGCGGCCCGGCCGCCGTACGTGACGTCGTCGAAGTCCCGGGCCGCGGAGCGCAGCCGGTCCGTGCGGGAGGGCAGGGCGCGGCCCGCTTCCGCGGCGGCCTCGTCCGCGGTGCGGCCGGGACGGACGTCGAGGAGGGCGCGCTCCTCCAGCGAACGGACGATCGCGCGCATGCGCTCCTGCACGGCCTGGTTCCAGTGGCCCTGGGCCGCGTGTGCCTCCGCGGCCGCGCGGTGTTCGGCGGCGCTGCGGGGGCGGTCGTCGAACAGGGCGGCGGAGGAGGCGGGCCCGCGGCTCGGGGTGCCCAGGCGCCACCACAGCGCGCCCACGACCAGGACGATCGCGGCGATGACGACGACCAGGCCGAGTGGTCCGCCCGGGGTCGCAGACGAGGCGGTGTCGAACAGCCTGCCGACCCAGTCCCAGAACGCGTCGAGGGCGCGCTGGAACCAGCTGGGGTCGTTCTCGTGGTACATGCGCTTGGACAGCTCGCGGCGGGCCGCCTCCCGCGCGGGGTCGCGCGGGATCGTCAGCGGCGGCTCGTCGTCGGACCGTGCCAGTGACAGCGCGGAGGCGTCGACGGCACGCAGCATGGTGAGCACTCCCCCCGGTAGGTTCACCGCATCAGCTCCCGGGAGTGGGGTGGGTCTCGTAGTCCTGGAGGCCGGCCGCGCGGGCCAGTTCGAGGTCGAGGGCCTCGCGGCGGATGCGCTGGTCGATGTAGAGCAGCACGGTGACGCCCGCCGTGATCGGGAAGGTGATCATGGAGCCGATCACCGAGCCGATGCCGCTGATGATGAGGAACGTCCAGCCGAGGTCGCCGGTGCCGTTGACGAAGCCGCCGACACCCTCGCCGCTGAGCGCCGCGGCGAGGAAGGTGAAGGGGACGACGATGATCGCCGCGACGATGTTCGCGATGATCCCGGCGAGCAGCTGGATGCCGAGGACCCGCCACCAGGAACCGCGGACCAGCTTGGTGGAGCGGCTCATCGACTTGACGATGCTCTGCTTCTCCAGCATCAGCGCGGGCGAGGCCAGGGAGAAGCGGATCATCAGCCACAGCGCGACGACGCCGGCGCCGAGGATGCCCAGGATCGCGAGGGCGATACCGCCGCCGTTCGAGCCCGCGGCGGCTACGAGGATGCCGGGCAGTGCCCCGACGGCGAGCACGCCGAAGGTGATGAGCAGCAGCAGGAAGATCAGGCCGAACAGCCTGGGCACCTGCGGGCGGGCGTCGCGCCATGCCTCGCCGGTGGTGACGGGCCTGCCGAGCACGGCCCGGCTGGTGACGGTCGTCAGCAGCGCGGTCGCGGCGACCGTGCCGATGAGGGAGATCAGGAAGACGACGGTGGTGCCGAGCATGGTCTCGCCCAGGGCGCGGGTCAGCTCGTCGGCGCTGGCGCTGGGGTCGTTGAGAGCCGCGCTTCCCGCGCTGTCGTTCAGGACGAAGCCCTGGAGCAGGATGACGAGGACCTCGGTCACGACGGCGACGGTCAGCGAGATGCCGAGGACGGTGCGCCAGTAGGTGCGCATGGTGGAGACCGCGCCGTCGAGGATCTCGCCCACGCCGAGCGGGCGCAGGGGGATCACACCGGGCTTGGCCGCGGGCGGGGGGCCACCCCAGCCGCCGTAGCCGCCGCCCCAGCCCGGGGGAGGGCTGTAGCCTCCGGGCGGACCTGCGGGAGGCTGCGTGCCCCAGCCCGGGCCGGGAGGCGGGGGCGGAGGCGTCGGGCCGGGAGCGGCGGGGCCGGTGGGGGCGGACCACTGACCGGGGGGCGGCTGCTCCTGGGACCACTTCGTGCCCGCGTCCTGCGGGTCGTCCTCCGGCTGCTGTGCGGGGTTCGCGGTGTCGGGCCGGGCGGCGGGCTCAGCGGGACCGGACGTGCCGGGCTCGTGTCCGTCGGACGGGGCGGATCCGGGCGAGGCCCAGCCCGGAGTGTCGTTCATCGTCGCTCCTTCACGGTGCCCGTCCGCGGTCGCGGCGGCAGGTTGGCAGCCATCGTGCCATGGGGTGGTCGGCGAGGGACCAGCCGCGGTATGGGCTGCGCACCTTCAATACTCCGGCCGACAAGGGGCAGACTGATCGCATGGCTGATCAGTACGTGCAATCCGGCGAGGACAGCAAGCCCACCGAGATCCCGGCGATCCGCTGGGAGGAGCCACCCGAAGGCCCCGTGCTGGTGCTTCTCGACCAGACGAGGCTGCCGGCCGAGGAAGTGGAACTGGTCTGTACGGACGCGTCCGCGCTGGTGGAGGCGATCCGTTCGCTCGCCGTGCGCGGGGCGCCGTTGCTCGGCATCGCGGGGGCCTACGGAGTCGCGCTCGCCGCCGCGCGCGGGTTCGACGTGGAAGAGGCGGCGGCCGTGCTGGCGGGCGCGCGTCCGACCGCGGTGAACCTCGCTGTCGGGGTGCGCAGAGCCGAGGCGGCCTACCGTGCCGAGCTCGGCAGGAGCGGCGACCAGGAACTGGCCGCCGGGGCGGCGCTGGCGGCGGCACGCAGGCTGCACCGGGAGGACGCGGCGGCCAGTACGGCGATGGCCGAGCGGGGGCTGGCACTGCTGGACGAGCTGCTGCCGGGCGGCGGGCACCGGATCCTGACCCACTGCAACACCGGTTCGCTGGTGTCGGGCGGTGAGGGGACGGCGTTCGCGGTGGCGCTCGCGGCTCACCGGGTGGGGCGGCTGCGGCGGCTGTGGGTGGACGAGACACGTCCGCTGCTGCAGGGGGCCCGGCTGACGGCGTACGAGGCGGCGCGCAGCGGGATGGCGTACACCCTGCTGACCGACAACGCGGCGGGCTCGCTGTTCGCGGCCGGGGAGGTGGACGCGGTGCTGATCGGGGCCGACCGGATCGCGGCCGACGGCTCGGTGGCGAACAAGGTGGGGAGCTATCCGCTCGCGGTGCTCGCCCGGTATCACCATGTGCCGTTCATCGTGGTGGCGCCGGTGACCACGGTGGATCCGGACACGCCGGACGGGGCGTCGATCGAGGTGGAGCAGCGGGCCGGGCACGAGGTGACCGAGATCGCGGCGCCGCAGGTTCCGGTGGCAGGCGCGGAGGCGGGCGGCGGGATTCCGGTGGCGCCGCTGGGGACGCAGGCGTACAACCCGGCCTTCGACGTGACGCCGCCGGAGCTGGTGACGGCGATCGTCACGGAGGAGGGCGTGGTGTCGCCGGTGACGGCCGAGGCCCTTGCCGGGCTGTGTGCGAGGGCCCGGGAGGTGCCGATCAGCTGATGTGGATGCGGGCGCCACGTATTGCGCCCGACGCCCTTGGCTCGCGTCCGCGGCGGCCGAGGCAGACAGTGACCGTCCGGTACGACTAAGGTCACTGGTCGGTGAGCTGTCTCACCACTGCCTTCACCACTGTTATGAGAATGGGATGATGTCTTTATGAAGGGACGAGTCCTTGTCGTCGACGACGACACCGCACTTGCCGAGATGTTGGGCATCGTGCTGCGTGGTGAAGGTTTTGAGCCGTCTTTCGTAGCCGACGGTGACAAGGCGCTGGCCGCGTTCCGTGAGGCCAAACCGGATCTGGTGCTGCTGGATCTGATGCTGCCCGGACGGGACGGCATCGAGGTGTGCCGTCTGATCAGGGCGGAGTCCGGGGTGCCGATCGTGATGCTGACGGCCAAGAGCGACACGGTGGATGTCGTCGTGGGGCTGGAGTCCGGCGCCGACGACTACATCGTGAAGCCGTTCAAGCCGAAGGAGCTCGTGGCCCGCATCCGGGCACGGCTGCGGAGGTCGGAGGAGCCGGCTCCCGAGCAGCTCGCCATCGGCGACCTGGTCATCGACGTGGCCGGGCACTCCGTGAAGCGGGAAGGGCAGTCGATCGCGCTGACGCCGCTGGAGTTCGACCTGCTGGTCGCGCTCGCGCGCAAGCCGTGGCAGGTGTTCACGCGTGAGGTGCTGCTGGAGCAGGTGTGGGGCTATCGGCACGCCGCCGACACCCGGCTCGTCAATGTGCATGTGCAGCGGCTGCGCTCCAAGGTCGAGAAGGACCCGGAGCGGCCCGAGATCGTGGTGACCGTCCGTGGTGTGGGTTACAAGGCAGGGCCCAGCTGACATGTCCGGAGACAGTGCCGCGTCGTCGCCCCGGCGGACCGGGGCGGACGCGGGGCGGCCTGTCGGGCGGAAGTCGGCGGGTTCCCGCTGGGGACGCTTCCTGGAGGGCGGGCTGCTCCAGGGCGGCGTCCAGGGCAGCCCGGTCCTGAGGCTGTTCATGCGCTGGGTGCGCCGGCCGCTGCTGCCCGTGATGCGGCTGTGGCGGCGCAACATCCAGCTCAAGGTCGTCGTCACGACCCTGCTGATGTCGCTCGGAGTGGTCCTGCTCCTTGGCTTCGTCGTCATCGGGCAGGTGCGCAACGGACTTCTCGACGCCAAGGTCAAGGCGTCGCAGAGCCAGGCCACCGGAGGGTTCGCGGTGGCCAAGCAGAAGGCGGAGGAGGCCGACGCCGGGACCGACGACACGGCCGCGGCGGACGGGCAGTCCGACCAGTTCGTCATCGAGTGGATGAGCAATCTCGTCTACTCCCTCTCCAGCGGCGGCCAGGGCGCCTTCGACGTGGTGACCCTGCCGGTGGGCGGCGACAGCGGCAGCGGGCGCGGGCCGCGTGCCTCGGGTGATGTCGACCCGACGGCCAGCGTCCCCGAGGCCCTGCGCGAGAAGATCGACGAGAGCACGACGGCCGCCCAGAGCTACACCCGCATCGTGTACGACCCCTACCAGGAGCCCCAGCCGGCCCTGGTCATCGGCAAGCAGGTCAACGATCCCAACGGCGACCCGTACCAGCTGTACTACCTCTTCCCGCTCACACAGGAGGAGAAGTCGCTCAGCCTGGTCAAGGGCACCCTGGCGACCGCCGGGCTCTTCGTCGTCGTACTCCTCGGAGCGATCGCCTGGCTCGTGGTGCGGCAGGTCGTCACGCCGGTGCGGATGGCGGCCGGGATCGCCGAGAGGCTGTCGGCCGGGCGGCTCCAGGAGCGGATGAAGGTCACCGGCGAGGACGACATCGCGCGGCTCGGCGAGGCCTTCAACAAGATGGCGCAGAACCTTCAGCTGAAGATCCAGCAACTGGAGGACCTGTCGCGGATGCAGCGGCGGTTCGTGTCGGATGTGTCGCACGAGCTCCGGACACCGCTGACGACCGTGCGGATGGCCGCCGACGTCATCCATGACGCGCGCGAGGACTTCGACCCGATGACCGCGCGGTCGGCCGAGCTGCTCGCCGACCAGCTCGACCGGTTCGAGACGCTGCTCGCGGACCTGCTGGAGATCAGCCGGTTCGACGCGGGCGCGGCGGCGCTGGAGGCCGAACCGATAGACCTGAGGGACGTCGTACGACGCGTGGTCGGCGGGGCCGCGCCGCTCGCCGAGCGCAAGGGCACGACGGTCCGGATCGTGGGCGACCAGCAGCCTGTCATAGCCGAGGCCGACGCCCGGCGGGTGGAGCGGGTGCTGCGCAATCTCGTCGTCAACGCCGTCGAGCACGGCGAGGGCAAGGACGTCGTCGTCAAACTGGCCTCGGCGGGCGGGGCGGTCGCGATCGCGGTGCGCGACTACGGCGTCGGGCTCAAGCCCGGCGAGGCCACGCGCGTGTTCAGCCGCTTCTGGCGGGCCGACCCGGCACGCGCGCGTACCACCGGCGGCACCGGGCTCGGGCTGTCCATCGCTCTGGAGGACGCCCGGCTGCACGGCGGCTGGCTGCAGGCGTGGGGTGAGCCGGGCGGCGGTTCGCAGTTCCGGCTGACGTTGCCGAGGACGGCCGACGAGCCGCTGCGGGGCTCGCCGATACCGCTGGAGCCCAAGGACTCGCGCCGCAATCGTGGACTCGACGACGCCGGTCTGCCCCGTGGGGGCGGCGACAAGGCGGCCACCGTGCCGGCGCAGCCGACGGGCGACCAGGTGACCTCGCGGGACCCGATAGCGCCCAGGTCGGCCGCCGTGACACCCACGGCGGATCCGACGGCACTGCCCGGCAACGGCGCGCGCGTGGTGCCCCGGCCGTCGCCGAGTGCGACACGGCCGGAGGGCTCTTCGGGTGGGAAGACGCCCGGCGCGGGCGCCGCGAGCCGTCAGGACACCGGCTCGCAGGAGTCGTACGAACAGCAGGGGGAGGCCTTCCGTGGACGCTGACCGCGAGGGACGCGGCCGGCGGGTGCCGGGGCGGACCGTGGTGTACGCCGCCTGTGGCGTCGTACTGCTGGCGGGGTGTGCCTCCATGCCGGACAGCGGCGATCTGCGCGGGGTCGACTCCACGGCGCGGCAGGACACGCCGGTGCGGGTCTTCGCGATGCCGCCGCAGGAGGACGCCGAGCCCACGGACATCGTGCAGGGCTTTCTCGAGGCGCTGACCAGCGACGACCCGAACTACGAGACGGCCCGCAAATACCTGACCACGAGTGCGGCGAAGCAGTGGCAGCCCGGGCTGTCCACCACGGTCCTCGACGACGGGCCCGGTGCCGACGTCGTGCCGCCGGTGGACCGGGAGCAGAGCGACGACAAGTCGTTCACGCTGGTCGGCACCAAGGTGGCGGTGGTGGACGCGCAGCAGTCTTACGCGCCGGCATCGGGCGAGTACCGGGAGACCGTGCACCTCGTGCACGACAAGAAGACCAAGCAGTGGCGGATCGACAGCCCCCCGCGCGGTGTCGTCATGGGCAGGTCGGACTTCCAGCGGAACTACGTGTCCGTCAACAAGTACTACTTCGCGTCGAACACCAGGGCGGCGACGGCTCCGCAGACCGTGGCGGTCGCCGACCCCGTGTATGTGCGTGAGCGCGTGGATCCCATGACGCAGTTGGTGCGGTCCCTGCTCAAGGGACCGACGAGCTGGCTCGACCCCGTCGTCAGGACGAGTTTTCCCACCGGTACGGCGCTCAGGAGCGGCGTCTCCTCGCTGGCTCCGGACGACCGGAGCACGCTGACGGTGCCGCTCAACACCAAGGCCGAGAACGCCGGCATGGACCAGTGCAAGGCGATGGCGGCCCAGCTGCTGTTCACGCTGCAGGACCTCACCCCTGCGGTGGACGAGGTCGAGCTGCAGGCCGGTGGCAGGCAGTTGTGCTCCGCCGCCGAGAGCGACGCCAACGGGGACGCCACTCGCGGCTCCGTAGAGAACCCCGAGTTCCTGTACTTCGTCAACGGTGAGCACCGGCTGGTACGGGTCGCGGCGGAGCCGGACGGCAGCGGGGCGAAGGCCCAGCCGGTGCCGGTGCCCGGAGCGCTGGGTGAGGGCGACAAGGACCTGCGGTCGGTGGCCGTCTCGCGTGACGAGCACACGGCGGCCGGCGTCGGCCTCGACGGCAGGGCGCTGTACGTCGGGTCTCTGGTGTCGGGCGGGTCGCTCGGGGAGCCGGTGCTGGTCAGCAGCGGCAAGACGACCGGGGACCGGCTGACCACGCCGAGCTGGGACACCGAGGGCGATCTGTGGGTGGCCGACCGGAACCCCGCCGATCCGCGGCTGCTGCTGTTCAAGGAGGGCGCGGGCAAGCCGCTGGAGGTGGAGACTCCGGGGCTGGACGGGCGGATCAGGGACCTGCGGGTGGCCGCCGACGGGGTGCGGATCGCGCTCGTCGTGGAGAAGGGCGGCAAGCAGTCGCTGTTCATCGGGCGGATCGAGCGGGAGGGCAGGACCGGGGACCCGCAGAGTGTCTCGGTGCGGGAACTGCGCTCCACGACGCCGGACCTGGAGGAGGTCACGACCATGTCCTGGGCCGGCGACAGCAGGCTCGTGGTGGTCGGGCGCGAGCAGGGCGGCGTGCAGCAGACGCGCTACGTCCAGGTCGACGGCTCCACTCCGGAGGGGCCGCCGCCGGCCGTGCTCACGGGGGTGAAGGAGATCGCGGCGTCCGAGGACGCCGACATGCCCCTGGTCGCCTACTCGGAGGACGGGATCGTCCGGCTGCCGTCCGGGGCGCAGTGGCAGAAGGTGGACGCGGACGGGACGGCGCCGGTCTATCCGGGCTGACGTGACGGGACCGCCCTGTCGGGAGCGGCCGCTTTTGCCGGGGCGAGGCCCTGGCGGGGGCGGCCGCTTTTGTTCTGGGGCGGGTGGGGGATTCGTGGCGGGGCGGACGGTCTGGATTCGCCGAGTGGGGCGGACCGGAATCGTCGTACGGGGTTGATTCGCGGGCTGTGTTTGCGACCGAGGGTTAGCTGTATAGGGCCGGTAATTGTGGTGGGAACTGCTGTTCGTGTCCCGGGGCGGGGTTTTCCACAGGGCGTTATCCACAGGGGTGGCCGGTCGGCTTCGGCGTTGGCACAGTGGTGGGCATGCGGGGGTGGTGGCGGGACCTCACCGATCTGGTGCTGCCGGCCGAGTGCGGAGGCTGCGGGAAGCCTCGCACGGTGCTCTGTCCGGAGTGCCGTGCCGCCTTGTACGGGGCCGTGCCGGGCCGGGTGCGACCGGTGCCGGAACCGCCCGGACTGCCGGTCGTGCACGCGGCGGCCCGGTATGCGGATGCGGTACGGGCGGCATTGCTGGCCCACAAGGAGAGGGGGGCGCTGGGCCTCGCGGGGCCGCTCGGTACGGCTCTGGCGGGGGCCGTGTCGGCGAGCGTGCGGGAGGTGTGCGAGTCGGGGGGTGAGGAGTCGGCCCGGGGATGGTCTCGGGGGGCCTGGGAGCGGGGTCATGGGGCTTTGGCGGGGCGTGGTGGGGAGTTGGAGGGTGGGCCTGCTGGACGGGTGACGGTGGGCCTTGACGGGGCGGAGGTCAGTGGGGCGGGTGCTGCAGCTTTGGCCGGCGGCCGGGACGCGGCAGGTGTCGAGGCCTTGCGCGGGGGCGGGTTTGCCTTCCCGGTCAATGCCGGGGTCTCACCCCTCGACGCACCACGTGCGGCCAGGGTCTCTGCCTCCGGCACCCCGTTGCTGCGGGGGCCTGTCCTGCTCGTTCCCGTACCGTCCGCGCGACGGGCGGTTCGGGCTCGGGGGCATGATCCGGCGCGGCGGATCGCGCTCGCGGCGGCGGGGGAGCTGCGGCGGGCGGGGATGCCGGCGCGGGTGGTGGCCGTACTGCGGCAGCGGCGATGGGTGGCCGACCAGTCGGGGCTCAACTCCCGGCAGCGGCTGGACAACCTCGCGGGCGCGCTGACCGTGGTCCCCGGTGGCGGGCGGCTCCTGGCCGAGGGCCTGGTCGTGCTGGTCGACGACCTGATGACGACGGGCGCGTCCCTGACGGAGGCGGCGCGGGCCGTCCAGGAGGCGAGGGCTCGGGAGAACCGGGCAGCGGTGGCTCTGGAGGACCTCGCGCGCCGCGGTGAACGGACGACCGCCGGACACCGTGATCATCGACAACAGGGACGAGGAGAGCGCGGCGGTCCTCGGTCGCCGGGAACGGAGTCGCTGTCCGGTGATCGACCGCCGGGCACGGTGGGCAGGCGTGTCCGAGGACAGCCGGGGAAGGACGGATGCCATGACGAACGGCGGCAGGACGGCAGCGGGCGGCGCGGTGGACGAGTGGTGGCCGGATGTCGCGATGATCCGGCGGACCTCGTGTACACCGCGGCAACTCGGGAAGGCATGGGGGAACGGACGGCGGCAGTGACGGAGGAGGGCACGGACCGGGAGCGCTGCGTGGCGACAACGGCGGGCGCCGGGGGCGTCCGTGACGTGGTCTGCGCGGCCGTGGTCGCGGCGCCGCCGGATTCTTTCGAAATAAACCGGAACTGACTGCGTAGTTGCATCGTTGCAGGTTACGAGAGGGTAAATTCACCTGAACGGAGGTACGCCGCAGTAGAGGGTGACGACATCCGTCCAGGCGAGATATGTTCGGTTGTGAGAGAAAGGCGCAGGCCACACCTCGCGAATCCGAATGCCGTACCCGCGGGATTTCCACCTTCACCCGCGACGGTGGAATGGAGATCTTGCCCGCGGGGGAGGAGGTGGACGTCACCGAGTCCGAGGTTCCGGGGCTCACCGGAGCCTGGTGCAAAAGGGAGATGCTCCGCATCGAGGCGGAGCGATCCGGGAACGGAGTTCTGCGTGGACATCGTCGTCAAGGGCCGCAAGACCGAGGTGCCCGAGCGGTTCCGCAAGCACGTGGCCGAGAAGCTGAAGCTGGAGAAGATCCAGAAGCTCGATGGCAAGGTGATCAGCCTCGACGTCGAGGTGTCCAAGGAGCCGAACCCCCGACAGGCCGACCGCTGTGACCGAGTGGAGATCACGCTCCGCTCCCGCGGTCCGGTGATCCGGGCGGAAGCGGCAGCCAGCGACCCGTACGCGGCACTCGACTTGGCAGCGGAGAAGCTGGACGCCCGGCTGCGCAAGGAGCACGACAAGCGCCACACACGCAGGGGCGCACGACGGCTCACGGCTGCCGAGGTGGCCGACCACGTTCCGGACGCGGCGACGCTCAACGGCAACGGACAGGCCGTCCACGAGGAAGAGTCGGACGGCGTGCCCACCAAGAAGATCGGCTCGCTGGAGATCAAGGGTGAAGGCCCCCTCGTCGTCCGTGAGAAGACCCACGTCGCCTCCCCGATGACCCTCGACCAGGCGCTCTACGAGATGGAACTGGTCGGGCACGACTTCTATCTGTTCGTCGACTCCGAGACCAAGGAACCGAGTGTCGTCTACCGGCGGCACGCCTATGACTACGGCGTCATCCACCTGAGCACGGACCCGATGGTCGCCCGGGCGCACTCTCCCGCGGCCGGCGACACGACGGGCAGCTGACCCTCCCGGATGACAGCTGAGCCGGTGCCCCTGGAGCGCGTGCGCGCCCCCAGGGGCACCCGCGTGCAACCACTTCGCGCCCCGCTCTGTCACCTCACTGTCGTCCGGGCATGAAATCATGGGCCCACCGGCCCAACCGGTGGGTCGTTGCCTTGGGTTGGCGATGGCACAGGACCAGCCACAGCCTTCAGGGGGAGGAACGATGGCGGACAGCTTCGGACCGCTGCACGGCCAGGACGCCGGCGACGGTGTCGTCGGCGTGGGCGCGGACACGGGCTCTCCACGCAAGGAGCCGATCCGGGTTCTCGTCGTGGACGACCACGCACTCTTCCGGCGCGGACTGGAGATCGTGCTCGCGGCCGAGGAGGACATCCAGGTCGTGGGGGAGGCGGGCGACGGCGCGGAGGCCGTTGACAAGGCCGCCGACCTGCTGCCGGACATCGTTCTGATGGATGTGCGGATGCCCAAGCGGGGCGGGATCGAGGCCTGCACCTCCATCAAGGAGGTGGCACCCAGCGCCAAGATCATCATGTTGACGATCAGTGACGAGGAAGCCGACCTCTACGACGCGATCAAGGCGGGCGCGACCGGATATCTCCTCAAGGAGATCTCGACGGACGAGGTGGCCACCGCCATTCGCGCCGTGGCCGACGGCCAGTCGCAGATCAGCCCTTCCATGGCGTCGAAACTGCTCACCGAGTTCAAGTCGATGATCCAGCGGACGGACGAGCGCCGTCTGGTGCCGGCGCCGCGGCTGACCGACCGTGAGCTGGAAGTCCTCAAGCTCGTCGCCACCGGGATGAACAACCGCGACATCGCGAAGGAGTTGTTCATCTCCGAGAACACCGTGAAGAACCATGTGCGCAACATCCTGGAGAAGCTGCAGCTGCACTCCAGGATGGAGGCGGTGGTCTACGCGATGCGGGAGAAGATCCTCGAGATCCGCTGACGAGGCTTCCGGTCAGAGCAGGGTCGCCGACAGAGCTCGGGTCACCTCCTTGGCGAGCGGCTCGCGCAGATCCGGCGCGTCCACCCGCTCGACCCGGATGTCCGTGCAGTCCACCCAGCTCGCGGCCTCGACCAGGGCCTGGGCCACTGCCGGGACCGCCTTCGGGCCGTCCAGAGTGACCTGCCTGGCCACCAGCGTGCCGCCCTCCCGGGCAGGGTCCACGCGGCCGACGAGACGGCCACCGGCCAGCACCGGCATCGCGAAATAGCCGTAGACCCGCTTGGGCCTGGGGACGTACGCCTCCAGGCGGTGGGTGAAGCCGAAGATCCGCTCCGTGCGCGCGCGTTCCCAGATCAGGGAGTCGAACGGGGACAGCAGGGTGGTGCGGTGGCGGCCGCGCGGGGAGGTCTCCAGGGCGGCGGGATCGGCCCAGGCCGGCTTGCCCCAGCCCTCGACCGTGACCGGCACCAGGCCCGAGTCGGCGATCACCGCGTCGACCTGTTCGCCCTTGAGGCGGTGGTAGTCGGCGATGTCCGCGCGGGTGCCGACGCCCAGCGACTGGCCGGCGAGACGGACCAGGCGGCGCAGGCACTCGGCGTCGTCCAGCTCGTCGTGGAGCAGGTCGGCGGGGACCGCGCGCTCGGCGAGGTCGTAGACGCGCTTCCAGCCGCGGCGCTCCACGCAGACCACCTCGCCGTACATCAGGGCGCGCTCGACGGCGACCTTGGTGCCCGACCAGTCCCACCACTCGCTGGTCTTCTTCGCGCCGCCCAACTCCGTGGCGGTGAGCGGGCCCTCGGTGCGGAGCTGCTTGATGACCTGGTCGTAGGTGCCGTCCGGGAGCTGGTGGTTCCAGTGCGGGCGGCTGCGGTAGGCGCGGCGGCGGAAGGCGAAGTGGGGCCATTCCTCGATGGGGAGGATGCACGCCGCGTGCGACCAGTACTCGAAGGCGTGGGTGTCGGTCCAGTAGGCCTTCTCCACCTTCTTGCGGCCCACCGCGCCGAGCCGGGCGTACGGGATCAGCTCGTGGGAGCGGGCGAGCACCGAGATGGTGTCGAGCTGGACCGCGCCGAGGTGACGGAGGACGCCGCGGACCCCGGCCCGGCGGTCGGGGGTGCCGAGGAAGCCCTGGGCGCGCAGCACGATGCGGCGGGCCTCGTCGGCCGAGAGGTCGGTGGTGGGAGGCGCAGTCGTCATGGGTCCGAACGATAGAGGCCGGCACTGACAATGCGAGGTGACCTGCGGATCTACGGAGCCGCGGGGAGGTACTGCAGCGTCGACGGCAGGCCCAGGTCCGAGGGCAGCAGTGCTCCCAGCCAGCAGTCCCGGCGGACGCCCTGGTGGGCGATGCCGGAGCGCAGGACGCCCTCGATGACGAAACCGGCGCGTTCCGCCACCGCGCGGGAGGGCTGGTTGCCCACTTCCGCGCGCCACTCCACACGATCGATCGACAGTTCGGCGAACGCCCAGCGGGAGGCGGCGCGTACCGCCTCGGTGACGTAGCCGTTGCCGCGGTGTTCCTTGGTGGCCCAGTAGCCGATCTCGGCCGTGCCCGGCGAACGCATGGTCAGACCCAGCATGCCGACCAGCTCCTCCCTTTCGGGCAGGAACAGGCCCCAGGTGAACATCGTGTCGTTCGCCCAGCCCGCCGGGGCCAGTTGCTCCGTGAAGCTCTGGGCGTGCTCCAGCAGGTAGGGGGAGGGGATCGTGGTCCAGCGCAGGATGTCGGGATCCTGCACGGCCGCGAGGACGGTCTCGGTGTCCTGCGGGGTGGGCGGGCGCAGCAGGAGACGGTCCGTGGCCAGCGTGACGGGTTCCATCGGCCGATTCTGCTCAGGTGTTCGGCGCGGATGCCATCATTTTCGCTGTGGGTGAGCGGGTGATCACAATTCGCGCAATTCGTGAGCGGGGCGCGGCACCATCGGCGTTCCCCCTCCGTTGTCCCCTTTGAAGCAGATTTGAAAGAGCTGACAGTCGGCGTACCCGGCAGGCCTCCCGGCGTGGCGGGGTCCTCGCATACGATGGCCGTTGCTCAGTAAGCCAAATGGAAACCGACCGTCCCAGGCCCGACCGGCAAGGAGACCAACCCCCGTGTCCGTCCTCTCGAAGATCATGCGTGCAGGCGAAGGCAAGATCCTGCGCAAGCTGCACCGCATCGCGGACCAGGTCAACTCCATCGAAGAGGACTTCGTCGACCTCTCCGACGCCGAGCTGCGGGCCCTGACCGAGGAGTACAAGCAGCGGTACGCCGACGGTGAGAGCCTGGACGACCTGCTCCCCGAGGCGTTCGCCACCGTGCGCGAGGCCGCCAAGCGCGCCCTGGGCCAGCGTCACTACGACGTGCAGATCATGGGCGGCGCCGCCCTCCACCTCGGCTACGTGGCCGAGATGAAGACCGGTGAGGGCAAGACCCTCGTCGGCACCCTGCCCGCGTACCTGAACGCGCTCTCCGGCAAGGGCGTCCACCTCATCACGGTCAACGACTACCTGGCCGAGCGCGACTCCGAGATGATGGGCCGCGTCCACAAGTTCCTGGGCCTCGAGGTCGGTTGCATCCTCGCCAACATGACGCCGGCCCAGCGTCGTGAGCAGTACGCGTGCGACATCACGTACGGCACGAACAACGAGTTCGGGTTCGACTACCTGCGCGACAACATGGCGTGGTCCAAGGACGAACTCGTCCAGCGCGGCCACAACTTCGCCATCGTCGACGAGGTCGACTCCATCCTGGTCGACGAGGCCCGTACGCCGCTGATCATCTCCGGCCCGGCCGACCAGGCCACCAAGTGGTACGGCGACTTCGCCAAGCTGGTCACCCGCCTGAAGAAGGGCGAGGCCGGCAACCCCCTCAAGGGCATCGAGGAGACCGGCGACTACGAGGTCGACGAGAAGAAGCGCACGGTCGCCATCCACGAGTCCGGTGTCAGCAAGGTCGAGGACTGGCTGGGCATCGACAACCTCTACGAGTCGGTCAACACCCCTCTGGTGGGCTACCTGAACAACGCCATCAAGGCGAAGGAGCTCTTCAAGAAGGACAAGGACTACGTCGTCATGGACGGCGAAGTCATGATCGTCGACGAGCACACCGGCCGTATCCTCGCCGGCCGCCGTTACAACGAAGGCATGCACCAGGCGATCGAGGCGAAGGAAGGGGTGGACATCAAGGACGAGAACCAGACCCTTGCCACGATCACCCTCCAGAACTTCTTCCGCCTCTACAAGCGCCACGACCACAACGGCAAGGAACAGCCGGGTCTGTGCGGCATGACCGGTACGGCGATGACCGAGGCCGCCGAGTTCCACCAGATCTACAAGCTGGGCGTCGTCCCGATCCCGACCAACCGGCCCATGGTCCGCAAGGACCAGTCGGACCTGATCTACCGCACCGAGGTCGCGAAGTTCGAGGCGGTCGTCGACGACATCGTCGACAAGCACGAGAAGGGCCAGCCGATCCTCGTCGGTACGACGTCGGTCGAGAAGTCCGAGTACCTCTCCCAGCAGCTCAGCAAGCGCGGCGTCCAGCACGAGGTGCTGAACGCCAAGCAGCACGACCGTGAGGCGACGATCGTCGCCCAGGCCGGCCGCAAGGGCGCCGTCACCGTCGCCACCAACATGGCCGGCCGTGGTACCGACATCAAGCTCGGCGGCAACCCCGAGGACCTCGCGGAGGCGGAGCTGCGCCAGCGCGGCCTCGACCCCGAGGAGCACATCGAGGAGTGGGCCGCGGCCCTGCCCGCCGCCCTGGAGAAGGCCGAGCAGGCGGTCAAGGCGGAGTTCGAGGAGGTCAAGGAGCTCGGCGGGCTCTACGTCCTCGGTACCGAGCGGCACGAGTCGCGCCGCATCGACAACCAGCTGCGCGGTCGTTCCGGCCGTCAGGGCGACCCCGGTGAGTCCCGCTTCTACCTCTCCCTGGGCGACGACCTGATGCGCCTGTTCAAGGCCCAGATGGTCGAGCGCGTGATGTCGATGGCGAACGTCCCGGACGACGTCCCCATCGAGAACAAGATGGTCACGCGCGCGATCGCGTCCGCGCAGTCGCAGGTCGAGCAGCAGAACTTCGAGACCCGCAAGAACGTCCTGAAGTACGACGAGGTCCTCAACCGCCAGCGCGAGGTCATCTACGGCGAGCGCCGCCGCGTCCTGGAGGGCGAGGACCTGCAGGAGCAGGTCGTGCACTTCATGGACGACACCATCGACGCGTACATCGCGGCGGAGACCGCCGAGGGCTTCGCGGAGGACTGGGACCTCGACCGGCTGTGGGGCGCGTTCAAGCAGCTCTACCCGGTGAAGATCACCGTCGAGGAGCTGGAGGACGCGGCCGGCGACCGCGCGGGTCTGACCGCCGAGTTCATCTCCGAGTCCATCAAGGACGACATCCACGAGCAGTACGAGGCGCGCGAGGCGCAGCTCGGCTCCGAGATCATGCGTGAGCTGGAGCGCCGGGTCGTGCTGTCGGTCCTGGACCGCAAGTGGCGCGAGCACCTCTACGAGATGGACTACCTCCAGGAGGGCATCGGCCTGCGCGCGATGGCCCAGAAGGACCCGCTGGTCGAGTACCAGCGCGAGGGCTTCGACATGTTCACCGCCATGATGGAGGGCATCAAGGAGGAGTCCGTCGGCTACCTGTTCAACCTGGAGGTCCAGGTCGAGCAGCAGGTCGAGGAGGTCCCGGTCGAGGACGAGAAGCCGTCCCTCGCCAAGCAGGACTCCGTTCCGGCGCAGGCCGGCGCGCGTCCCGAGATCCGCGCGAAGGGGCTCGACGCCCCGCAGCGCCGGGACCTGCACTTCTCCGCCCCGACCGTGGACGGCGAGGGTGGTGTCATCGAGGGCGAGTTCGCCGACGACGACGAGCCCGTGCGCTCCGAGGCGGACGGCCTCACGCGCGCGGAGCGGCGCAAGCAGTCCCGTGGCCGGGGCCGGCGCAAGAAGTAGTGCCTGCGGCATGACAAGGGCCGGTCACCTTCGGGTGGCCGGCCCTTCGGCGTGCGAGGGGCCGGGCTTCTCCGGGGCTGTCAGTCCTGGTCCGGACGGGAGGACCGGGCGCCGCCCAGCTCGACGGCCGTGCAGCGCCAGCGCAGGTCCTGGCCCTGTTCCAGGCGGAAGGCCATGGCGCGCAGCTGGTCCCCGGCGCCGATGCGGGCGAAGGCCTCCACGGCGCCCTGGCGGGGGACGTAGTAGCCGATGTCCCGCACGACGGGCCGCGCGCCGCGAGTGCGCAGGGGGCCGCGTTCGGCGAGCAGGGCCAGCTCGTCGTAGGCGCGGCCCGCGGTGTGCCGGAGCATCGAGTGGACGGGGCGCTGGCCGCTCAGGACGGCGAGGAGGAGGTCGGCGAAGAGATCGGTGGGGCGGGGCTGGGGGGCCACGGGGCGCCGCGGGGTCTGCGACGGGACGACCGTCGCCGGGGTGGCGGTGCCGCTCGTGCCCGAGGGGGTGCCGCGCGTGCCGGTGGTCGTGGCGCCGGCCGGGGCGCCGCGCCGAGCGGCCGCAGTGCTGGTCGCGTTCGGCTCCGGGATGTTCCGCGGACGGCTGTCCGTGGGGCGCGTAAGGATGCGGGGGCCGCTTCCGGGGGAGCCCGGTGGGCGGCCGTCGCCCGGGGCCGTACGAGGCGTGCTGCCGCCGGGTGCGCGGGGCGGCGTGCCACCCGGGCGACGGGAGTCGCGGCGGGCCGGCGGGCGGGCGCCGGAAGGGTGCTGGGCCCTGGTCATGACCTTGTTCATGGGATCCCCGTTCAGCGGGCCCGGAGAGTACCGGGCGGTAACTTCTGCTTGGGGATCTTGTACGGGGCCGTGGACCACGGCGGCAAGGACGAGGCGGGCCGCGTCGGGCGGCCGGAATGTTCACCTATCAGGGTGATCCGAGGGTGCGGAAGCCCGTGAATCCGGGGGCGGGGCGGGTGAATTCCGGGCCCGGGGTGGACGCCTGCCGAGGTCCGGGCAGGGACTCGAAAGGGGACGCCCGCACGTATCCTGAAGGCCTTCGCGGAGCCCCTCCGATGATGTTCTCCGACCACGAAAGCGGCCAGTCATGCGCGTCTACGTCCCCCTGACCCTCTCCGGTCTCGCCGAGGCGTACAAGACGGGTGAGCTGGGGGCCGGACCGCTCCTCGCCTACGCCGTCACGCCCGCCCTGCGCGAGTGGTACCTCTCCGACGACATCGAGGAGCTGGAGTACGCGGCGCTGAACCGGGCCGCGCTGGCCTCGCTGCGGCTGCTCGCCGCGGACGCCGGGGCCGTACGGCGCCGGGTCGTGGTGGCCGTCGACGTCGCCGACGGGGCGGCGGTCGCCGATCCCGACCGGGCGCTGGATCCCGCGGCGCTCGGTGAGGTGCAGGTCGCCGGAACCGTGCGGCTGGCCAAGGCCGCCGCGGTGCACGTCGACTCGGACGACGCGGTGGAGGACGTCACCGCCGCCGTGGACGCGCTGGCGGCGGCGGACGCCGGGGACGACGACGCCCAGTTCGTCGTGGACGGGGCCGAGGACCACGAGCTTTTGTGGTTCGCGACGCAGGAGATCCCGAACCTCGTGGGGCTGGGCGGCTGAGCCCGTCCCCTGCCGTGCCGGGTCGCGGCTTTACCCGTCTTGACCTGCTGGTCTCTTCATTGTCAGTGCGGGCGGGTACGTTTTTGGCATGGGGAAGCTGACAGGGGCGCACATCGTCTGGGACTGGAACGGCACGCTGTTCCACGACAACGACGCCATCATCGGGGCGACGAACGCGGCGTTCGGCGAGCTGGGGCTCGCGCCGATCACGATGGAGCAGTACCGGGCGCTGTACTGCGTGCCGGTGCCGAAGTTCTACGAGCGACTGCTCGGCCGGCTGCCCACCGACGCGGAGTGGGAGGTCATGGACGAGACCTTCCACCGGTACTACGCCGAGCACCGGGTGGGGTGCGGCCTCACCGACGGCGCGGTGGAACTGCTCATGGGGTGGCGGTCGGCCGGGCGCAGCCAGTCCATCCTCAGCATGTACGTGCACGACGAACTGGTGCCCCTGGTGCGCGGGTTCGGGATCGAGGCGCACTTCCTGCGGGTGGACGGCCGGACCGGACCGTCCGGGGGGAGCAAGGCGGAGCACATGGAGCGGCATCTCGCCGCCCTGGCGGGGGTGGAAGCGGCCCGGACCGTGGTGATCGGGGACGCCGCGGACGACGCGGTGGCCGCGATGCGGGTGGGGGCGCGCGCCGTTCTGTACACCGGGGGGTCGCACAGCCGGGCCAGCCTCGAAGGTGTGGGTGTGCCCGTGGTGGACACCCTGGCCGAGGCGGTCGCGGAGGCCGAGCGAATAGCGGCGTGACGCATCGCGCCGGATCCGCGACCACGACGGCATGCGGCACCCCGTCGGTTAGGTCACCGGTGCCTTCGCCCTGAGCACCTTGAGGAACTCCCGCATCCAGCCCGAGTGGTCCGGCCAGGCGCGGGAGGAGACCAGGGTGCCGTCGACCACCACCTCGGTGTCCTGGAAGGCCGCGCCGGCCGACTGCATGTCCGGCTCCAGGGCCGGATAGGCCGTGACGCGCCGGCCACGGAGGCCGTCGACCGCGGCGGTGAGCAGGGGGCCGTGACAGATCTGGGCCACCGGCTTGTCCGCGTCGAAGAAGGACTTGAGGATCTTGCGGAGCTCGGGGTCGTTGCGCAGGTACTCGGGGGCGCGGCCGCCCGGGATGACGAGAGCGGCGTACTCGCCGGCGTCGACCTCGGCGAAGGCCAGGTCGGCGGGCCAGGTGTAGCCGGGCTTCTCGGTGTAGGTGTCGAAGCCGGGTTCGAAGTCGTGGACGACGAAGCGGAGTTGCTTGCGGGCGGGAGCCGCGACGTGGACGTCGTAGCCCTCCTCGCGGAGGCGCTGGTAGGGGTACAGGACCTCCAGTGACTCTGCTGCGTCACCGGTGACGATGAGGATTTTTGCGGTCATGTCGGCAAAGTGCACCGGCGGGACGCGCTTGCCAAGAGGGTGTGCGCAAGGAAGGGGAGAAGGTCATGGCCTGGATGCGGCGTGGGCACTGTGCAGAGTGTCAAAGTTCCACCCCTGGTTTTGTACACATACGGCTCATGACGGCCCCCCTGTAAGGAGCGATAGCCTTGGTGGCGTGATCAGCGCGATAGTTCGCGGGGGCGCTGTGGCCCCCGCCCCGCGCCCGGTGCGCACGGAACACCTCCGTGGCCGGGCGGCGGCCGCTGGTCCTCGCGGGCGGGACGGGGCCGTAAGGGCCCTCATGACGCCGAATACGCCCTCGTCACCGGCGCGGCAGAGAGCAGCGTCACACCTGGTGGGCGTGTCGAGAATGGCTGATATACCCCCGCTCATCTCACCTTGCGGCATAGCGTCGGAGCAGACCGGAGACCCCGGGCCGTGGCGTCGAGCCGCAGGGGAAGAGACCGTACTTCCTTCTACGTCACGCAACGGCGCGCGACAGGAGCCAGAGGACAATGCAGACCAAGCTGGACGAAGCCAAGGCCGAGTTGCTCGAGAGGGCTGCACGGGTAGCTGAGAACAGCCCGGTCGGGGGGCACCTACCGACTGGGACGACGGACGACGAGACGCCCCGCTCCCCGGACACCCCGGACAGCGAGAGTGTGCTCGCGTTCCTCCAGCGCTACTACCTGCACACGGCACCGGAAGACCTCGCCGGCCGCGACCCGGTCGACGTCTACGGAGCTGCTCTCTCCCACTTCCGGCTGGGCGAGACGCGCCCGCAGGGCACGGCCAACGTGCGGGTGCACACGCCCACGGTGGAGGAGAACGGCTGGACGTGCACCCACTCGGTCGTCGAGGTCGTCACCGACGACATGCCCTTCCTCGTCGACTCCGTCACCAACGAGCTGACCCGGCAGGGGCGCGGCATCCATGTCGTCATCCACCCCCAGGTCATCGTCCGTCGCGATCTCACCGGCAAGCTGATCGAGGTCCTCACCCCTCCGCCCTCCGCCAGTGACCTCCCGCACGACGCGCACACCGAGTCCTGGATCCACGTCGAGATCGACCGCGAGACCGACCGCGGTGACCTGAAGCAGATCAACGCCGACCTGCTGCGCGTCCTGTCGGACGTCCGGGAGACCGTCGAGGACTGGGAGAAGATGCGGGACGCGGCCCTGCGGATGGCCGACGAACTGCCTACCGAGCCCGTCGCCGCCGATCTGCGCGACATGGAGATCGAGGAGGCCCGCGAACTGCTGCGCTGGCTGGCCGACGACCACTTCACCTTCCTCGGCTACCGGGAGTACCAGCTCAGGCCGGACGACTCCCTCGCGGCCGTGCCCGGCACCGGCCTCGGCATCCTGCGCTCCGACCCGCACCACGCCGGCGAGGAGGGCCACCCGGTCAGCCCGTCCTTCGAGCGACTGCCCGCCGATGCCCGCGCGAAGGCGCGTGAGCACAACCTGCTGGTTCTGACCAAGGCGAACAGCCGGGCAACGGTGCACCGGCCGTCGTACCTCGACTACATCGGGGTCAAGAAGTTCGACGCGGACGGCAATGTCGTCGGCGAGCGGCGTTTCCTCGGGCTGTTCTCCTCCGCCGCCTACACCGAGTCGGTGCGCCGGGTTCCGGTCATTCGGCGCAAGGTGGACGAGGTGCTCGAAAGGGCCGGATTCTCGCCCCACAGCCACGACGGCCGCGATCTGCTCCAGATTCTGGAGACCTACCCGCGCGACGAGCTCTTCCAGACCCCGGCCGACGAGCTGGAGTCCATCGCCACCTCCGTCCTGTACCTCCAGGAGCGGCGGCGGCTGCGCCTCTACCTGCGCCAGGACGAGTACGGCCGCTACTACTCGGCCCTCGTCTACCTGCCCCGCGACCGCTACACCACCGGTGTCCGCCTCAGGATCATCGACATCCTGAAGGAGGAACTCGGCGGCATCAGCGTCGACTTCACCGCCTGGAACACCGAGTCGATCCTGTCCCGGCTGCACTTCGTGGTGCGCGTCCCGCAGGGCACCGAGCTGCCGCAGCTCAGCGACAGCGACAAGGAGCGCATCGAGGCCCGCCTGGTCGAGGCCGCCCGCTCCTGGGCCGACGGCTTCGCCGAGGCGCTCAACGCCGAGTTGGGCGAGGAGCGCGCCGCCGAACTGACGCGCCGCTACGGCAACGCCTTCCCCGAGGGCTACAAGGCCGACCACACCCCGCGCTCCGCGGTCGCCGACCTCGTCCACCTGGAGCGGCTCGGCGAGGAGAACGACTTCGCGCTCAGCCTGTACGAGCCGGTGGGCGCCGCCCCCGAGGAACGCCGCTTCAAGATCTACCGCAAGGGCGACGCCATCTCCCTGTCCGCCGTGCTGCCGGTCCTCAGCCGGCTCGGCGTCGAGGTGACCGACGAGCGGCCCTACGAACTGCGCTGCTCCGACCGCAGCATCGCCTGGATCTACGACTTCGGCCTGCGCCTGCCCACGTCGCGGAACGGCGGCGGTGACCACCTCGGCGACGACGGCCGCGAGCGTTTCCAGGAGGCCTTCGCCGCCACCTGGACCGGCAAGGCGGAGAACGACGGCTTCAACGCCCTGGTGCTGAGCGCCGGTCTTGGCTGGCGCCAGGCGATGGTGCTGCGGGCGTACGCCAAGTACCTGCGGCAGGCGGGCTCGACGTTCAGCCAGGACTACATGGAGGACACCCTCCGCCACAACGTCCACACCACCCGGCTGCTCGTCTCCCTGTTCGAGGCGCGGATGTCGCCGGACCGCCAGCGCGCCGGCCACGAACTCGTGGACGCCCTCCTGGAGGAGCTCGACGCGGCACTCGACCAGGTGGCCTCGCTCGACGAGGACAGGATCCTGCGCTCCTTCCTGACCGTCATCAAGGCGACCCTGCGCACCAACTTCTTCCAGGAGGCCGCGGGCGGCAAGCCGCACGACTACGTCTCCATGAAGTTCGACCCGCAGGCCATCCCCGACCTGCCGGCCCCGCGCCCGGCGTTCGAGATCTGGGTCTACTCGCCGCGCGTCGAGGGCGTGCACCTGCGCTTCGGCAAGGTCGCGCGCGGCGGGCTGCGCTGGTCCGACCGGCGTGAGGACTTCCGCACCGAGATCCTCGGCCTGGTCAAGGCGCAGATGGTCAAGAACACCGTCATCGTGCCGGTCGGCGCCAAGGGCGGCTTCGTCGCCAAGCAGCTGCCCGACCCGTCCGTCGACCGGGACGCCTGGCTGGCCGAGGGCATCGCCAGCTACAAGATGTTCATCTCGGCCCTGCTCGACATCACCGACAACATGGTCGCCGGTGAAGTCGTCCCGCCCGCTGACGTCGTACGGCACGACGAGGACGACACCTACCTCGTCGTCGCCGCCGACAAGGGCACCGCGACCTTCTCCGACATCGCCAACGGGGTCGCGGAGTCGTACAACTTCTGGCTCGGTGACGCCTTCGCCTCCGGCGGCTCGGCCGGCTACGACCACAAGGGCATGGGCATCACCGCCCGCGGTGCCTGGGAGTCCGTCAAGCGGCACTTCCGCGAACTGGACCTCGACACTCAGTCCGAGGACTTCACCGTCGTCGGCATCGGTGACATGTCCGGTGACGTGTTCGGCAACGGCATGCTGCTCAGCGAGCACATCCGCCTGGTCGCCGCCTTCGACCACCGGCACATCTTCATCGACCCGAAGCCCGACGCGGCCACCTCCTACGCCGAGCGCCGCCGCGTCTTCGAACTCCCGCGCTCCAGCTGGGCGGACTACAACACCGAGCTGATCTCCACGGGCGGCGGCGTCTTTCCCCGTACCGCCAAGTCCATCCCGGTCAACGCCCACATCCGCGAGGCCCTCGGCATCGAGGACAAGGTCACCAAGATGACCCCGGCCGACCTGATGAGGGCGATCCTCAAGGCGCCGGTGGACCTGCTGTGGAACGGCGGCATCGGCACCTATGTGAAGGCGTCCACGGAGACCCACGCGGACGTCGGCGACAAGGCCAACGACCCGATCCGCGTCGACGGCGCCGACCTGCGGGTGCGGGTCGTCGGCGAGGGCGGCAACCTGGGCCTGACCCAGCTCGGCCGGATCGAGTTCGCGCTGCACGGCGGCAAGATCAACACCGATGCCATCGACAACAGCGCGGGCGTGGACACCTCCGACCACGAGGTGAACATTAAGATCCTGCTCAACGGCCTGGTCACCGAGGGCGACATGACGGTCAAGCAGCGCAACAAGCTGCTCGCCGAGATGACCGACGAGGTGGGCCGCCTGGTCCTGCGCAACAACTACGCGCAGAACACCGCCATCGCCAACGCGCTCGCCCAGTCCAAGGACATGCTCCACGCCCAGCAGCGCTTCATGCGCCACCTGGTGCGCGAGGGCCACCTCGACCGGGCACTGGAGTTCCTGCCCACCGACCGCCAGATCCGCGAACGCCTCGGCGCCGCACAGGGCCTGACCAGCCCGGAGACGGCCGTCCTGCTGGCGTACACGAAGATCACGGTCGCCGAGGAGCTGCTGCACACCTCGCTCCCGGACGACCCGTATCTGCACGGTCTGCTGCACACGTACTTCCCGAAGGCGCTGCGGGAGCAGTTCGCGGAGCACATCGACCACCACCCGCTGCACCGCGAGATCACCACGACCGTCCTGGTCAACGACACGGTCAACACCGGCGGTACGACCTATCTGCACCGTCTGCGCGAGGAGACCGGCGCGTCGCTTGAGGAGATCGTCCGGGCGCAGACCGTGGCCCGCGCGATCTTCCGCTCCAGTGTGGTGTGGGACGGCGTCGAGGCGCTCGACAACCGTGTCGAGGCCGCCGTACAGACCCGGATCCGGCTGCACTCCCGCCGACTCGTCGAGCGCGGCACGCGCTGGCTGCTCAACAACCGGCCGCAGCCGCTCCAGCTCGCCGAGACCGTCGAGTTCTTCGGCGACCGCGTCGAACAGGTGTGGTCGCAGCTGCCCAAGCTGCTGCGGGGCGCCGACCTGGAGTGGTACCAGAAGATCTACGACGAGCTGAGCGGTGCCGGCGTCCCCGACGAACTCGCCACGCGCGTGGCCGGGTTCTCCTCGGCCTTCCCGACGCTGGACATCGTCTCGGTGGCCGACCGCATGGGTCGCGACCCGATGGACGTCGCCGAGGTGTACTACGACCTCGCCGACCGTCTCCACATCACCCAGCTCATGGACCGCATCATCGAGCTGCCCCGCGCCGACCGCTGGCAGTCCATGGCCCGCGCCTCCATCCGTGAGGACCTGTACGCGGCCCACTCGGCGCTGACGGCCGACGTACTGGCAGTGGGCAACGGCACGTCCACTCCCGAGCAGCGCTTCAAGGCCTGGGAGGAGAAGAACGCCCCGATCCTCGGCCGGGCGCGCACCACCCTGGAGGAGATCCAGAGCTCGGACGCGTTCGACCTGGCCAACCTGTCGGTGGCGATGCGCACGATGAGGACGCTGCTGCGGCAGCACTCGTAAGCGGTAGGGCAGCGGTACGACGACGAGGGCGCCCCGGGCCATGCGGCTCGGGGCGCCCTCGGTCGTCCGGGGGTCTGTCCTGTACGGCTTCTCAGGCAGCGACCTTCGGCTGCGGCTTCGCCTTGTCCGGGCCGCCCGTGAAGTCCTCGTAGGCCGCGAGGACCTCGTCGGTGGGGCCGTCCATGCGCAGTTCACCGCGCTCCAGCCACAGCACCCGGTCGCAGGTGTCGCGGATCGACTTGTTGCTGTGGCTCACCAGGAACACCGTGCCCGCGTGCTTGCGCAGTTCGCGGATGCGCTGCTCGGAGCGCTTCTGGAAGGAGCGGTCGCCGGTGGCGAGGGCCTCGTCGATGAGCAGGACGTCGTGGTCCTTGGCTGCGGCGATCGAGAAGCGCAGCCGGGCCGCCATACCGGAGGAGTAGGTGCGCATCGGGAGGGTGATGAAGTCACCCTTCTCGTTGATGCCGGAGAAGTCGACGATCTCCTGGTAGCGGTCCCTGACCTGCTCGCGGGACATGCCCATGGCGAGGCCACCGAGGTGGACGTTGCGCTCACCGGTGAGGTCGTTCATCAGGGCCGCGTTGACGCCGAGGAGGGAGGGCTGGCCGTCGGTGTAGATCCGGCCGTTCTCCACCGGGAGCAGGCCCGCGACCGCCTTGAGCAGGGTCGACTTGCCGGAGCCGTTGGTGCCGATCAGGCCGATCGCCTCGCCCTTGTAGGCGACGAACGACACGTTCTTGACGGCGTGCACCTTGCGTACGCCCGACGCCTTCTCGACCTGCCCCCGGCGCAGCATGCGGTTGAGGGCGGCGGTGGCGGAGCCCTTGCCGGCGCCGGTGCCGTTGACGCGGTAGACGATGTCGACGCCGTCGACGACCACGGTGGGGATCTTGTCGTTCTCGATGTCAGCCACGGCCGTACGTCTCCTCAGCCTTCCAGAAGTAGATGAAGCCGCCGACGCCGGCGACCAGCGCCCAGCCCACCGCGATCGCCCACACGTGGTGCGGCAGCTGGCTGGCGTGGAAGCTGTCGATCAGGGAGTAGCGCATCAGGTCGATGTAGATGGCGGCCGGGTTGGCCTGGAGGACGGGCACCACCCAGGACGGCCAGTCATGGTGGCCCTTGGCCAGCTTGTCGATGCTCCACATCACGCCGGAGACGTACATCCAGGTGCGCAGGACGAACGGCATCAGCTGCGCGATGTCCGGCGTCTTGGCGCCCATCCGGGCCATGATCATCGAGACGCCGGCGTTGAAGACGGACTGCAGGACCAGCGCCGGGACCGCCAGCAGCCAGGACGCGGCGACGGGGACACCGAAGCAGAGCAGGATCACGACCAGGGCGGCCATCGAGAAGAGCAGCTGCTGGAGCTGCTGAAGGGCGAACGAGATCGGCAGCGCGGCCCGCGGGAAGTGCAGGGCGCGCACGAGGCCGAGGTTGCCGGAGATCGCCCGGGTGCCGGCCATGATCGAGCTCTGTGTGAACGTCCAGATGAACACGCCCGTGACCAGGAACGGGACGTAGTCCGGCACATTCCTCTTGGTGCCCAGCAGCACACCGAAGATGAAGTAGTAGACCGCCGCGTTCAGCAGCGGGGTCATCACCTGCCAGACCTGGCCCAGCTTCGCCTGGCTGTACTGCGCGGTGAGCTTGGCGGTCGAGAACGCGGTGATGAAGTGGCGCCGTGCCCACAGCTGACGGACGTAGTCGGGCAGGGTGGGGCGGGCGCCGCTGACTGTGAGGCCGTGCCGGGCGGCCAGGGCCGACAGGTCGTCGTCGGCCGGGGGCGCTGTCGGGGGCGGTGTGTCGAGGACCTGGCTCACATCCGCTGCTTTCGCTCGGGGGGTGGGGGTGGTGCGCGTGCTGCCGGTGCGCCCGTCGTCCGGCGTTTCCTTACGTGACTCTTTACGTTCTCTTACGTCGGGACGGGACCGTATCGTCGCAACGTGAGAGTAGGACGAGTGAGCGTCGGAACGCAACCGTTTCGTCGTGACCTCGTACGTCGGGACGTGACGGTATCGTCGTGACGCGCGCCGATGGGACGACGCAGTCCCGTCCCGACCCTCCCGCGTCGGAACGGGACCGTTTCGTCGCTACGCCCTATGCTGGTCCGCATGACGACCAACGCCGACGCGCCGCAGACCCGTCCGCGCCGCCGTGCCCCGGCAGGAGCCGCCGTCCTCCGTGAGGATGTGACGGAAGCCATTCGGGCGGCCGTCTTCGAGGAGCTCGCGGCCGTCGGATACGCGCGGATGTCGATCGAGGGCATCGCGCGCCGTGCGGGCGTCGGCAAGACCGCGGTCTACCGCCGGTGGCGTTCCAAGCTGCACCTCGTCCTCGACGTCGTGTCGGAGATCGCGGTGATGGGTCTGCCGGTGCCGGACACGGGCTCGCTGGAGGACGACCTGCGGATGCTGTACGAGGTGACGTCCCGGGCGCTGCGGCACCCGGTGGCCTCGCAGATCATCCCGGACCTCCAGGCCGAGGCGGCCCGTAACCCCGAGATCGCCGAGGCCCTGCAGAACGCGTTGCAGAAGGGCCAGGAGGGCGTGGCCAGCAAGATCATCCTGGCGGCGGAGCAGCGCGGGGAGCTCCGCGCCGGCTTCAACGACGAACTGGCCCTCGACCTGATCTCCGGCCCCCTGTACTGGCGCTCGGTGGTGATCCGCAGCCCCAAGCTGCCGAAGGGCTATCTCGCGACGCTCGCCAGTGCGACGACGGAGGCACTGAAGGCGCTCTGAGCGTCGGCGGCCGGGCCCGCGGCCGTGGCTGCGGCCCGAGCCCCCGGATTTGGCCGCCGTCACGTCTGTTCGCGGGCTGGTCGGTCCACCCTGTCGAGGCGGGGGACGTGGCCGTCGGTTCAATCAGACCGCGAGCGGGCCGCGCACGGCCACCCCTGAGCCTGAGCCGCCACCGCCACCGCCACCCGCGCCGGCCGACCGACCGGCCAAGGAGCCCCGCGCGGGCACCCCCCCCGCCCCGCAACGCAGCACGACGGACCGCCCAGGGCCCCCCTGAGCGGTCCGTCACTGTTTCCGCGTCCCCGTTTCCCCGTCCCCGGGTTACCGCCCTACTCGATGACGAGCTCGACCTCGATGTTGCCGCGGGTGGCGTTGGAGTAGGGGCAGACCTGGTGGGCGGTCTCGACGAGCTTGCGGCCGGTCTCCGCGTCGACGGTCTCGGGGAGTTCGACGCGGAGGGTGACCTTGAGGCCGAAGCCCTCGCCCTGCTTGCCTATGCCGACCTCGGCGGTGACGGCGGCGTCGCTGACGTCCACCTTGGCCTGGCGGCCGACGAGACCGAGGGCGCTGCCGAAGCAGGCGGCGTAGCCGGCGGCGAACAGCTGCTCCGGGTTGGTGCCCTGTCCGTTGCCGCCCAGCTCCACCGGCGGTGCCAGAGCGACGTCGATCTTGCCGTCGTTCGTGTAGGCGCGGCCGTCGCGGCCGTGGGTGGCGGTGGCGACAGCGGTGTAGAGCGCGTCCATGGAAACCGTCCCTCTCGAAGTTCGTTCCGGCGGCTCTCTCGCGGCCGCCTCACGGTCATAAGTAGAGCACACAATTCAATTGCGCACAACTAAATGGCTCGCAAGGGCTATCCTGGACGCATGGACACGTCCCCGGCCACCTCCGACTGGCTCCGCCTCGACCAGCAGATCTGCTTCTCCCTGAACGCGGCCTCCCGCGCCTTCGGCAGCGTCTACCGCGTGATCCTCAAGGACCTGGGGATCACCTACCCGCAGTACCTGGTGATGCTGGTGCTGTGGGAGCACGGCGACCTGCCGGTCAAGAAGCTCGGCGAGCACCTGCGGCTCGACTCGGGCACCCTCTCCCCCCTCCTCAAGCGACTGGAGACGGCCGGCCTCGTCCGGCGCGAGCGCAGCGCCCGTGACGAGCGCTCGGTGGAGGTGCGGCTCACCGAGGAGGGCGTCGCCCTGCGCGAGCGCGCGGAGCGGGTGCCCCGGCGGATCGCCGCGGCGACCGGCTTCGACGTGGACGAGATCAGCGCCCTGCGGGCCCGCCTCGACGAGCTCACCTCGGCACTGGACGCGGCCGTGCACACCGAGCTGCCCGCCGAGCACCGAGAGAGCTGAGAGGGCCGGCGCCCCGGGCCCTCGACACCGCGGCCGCCCCAGCCGGCCGCCTGGTTCACTGATACGCGCACACGGGTCAACCGAAGAGGGGACGGCCGTACATGACCTGGCTGATCACCGGCGGCGCCGGCTACATCGGGGCCCATGTCGTGAGGGCGATGACCGGGGCGGGCGAGCAGGCGGTCGTGTACGACGACCTGTCCACCGGCATCGCCGAGCGCGTGCCCGCCGACGTGCCGCTGGTGACGGGTTCCACGCTGGACGCCGAGCGCGTCGCGCACACCCTGGCGGACCACGAGGTCACCGGTGTGGTCCACCTAGCGGCCAAGAAGCAGGTCGGTGAGTCGGTGGCCCTGCCGCTGCACTACTACCGGGAGAACGTCGAAGGCCTGCGCGTCCTCCTGGAGGCGGTGACGACGGCCGGGGTCCCCTCCTTCGTCTTCTCCTCCTCCGCGGCGGTGTACGGCATGCCGGACGTCCCGCTGGTGACGGAGCGGACCCCGTGCGCGCCGATGTCCCCGTACGGTGAGACCAAGCTGGCGGGGGAGTGGCTGGTGCGTGCCACGGGCCGCGCGACCGGCCTGTCCACCGCGTGCCTGCGCTACTTCAACGTGGCGGGCGCGGCGAGCCCCGAGCTGGCCGACACGGGCGTCTTCAACATCGTCCCGATGGTCTTCGAGAAGCTCACCGAGGACGCGGCCCCGCGCATCTTCGGCGACGACTACGACACCCCCGACGGCACCTGCGTCCGCGACTACATCCACGTCGCCGACCTGGCCGAGGCCCACGTGGCCGCCGCCCGCACCCTGCAGTCGAGCCCGGGACGCGAGCTCACCGTCAACATCGGCCGCGGCGAGGGCGTCTCCGTGCGCGAGATGATCGACCACATCAACGCCGTCACCGGCCACGACCGTCCCCCGACCGTCACCCCCCGCCGCCCCGGGGACCCGGCCCGGGTCGTGGCCTCCGCCGACCTGGCGGCCACGGAACTCGGCTGGAAGGCCAAGCACGACGTGCGGGACATGATCACCTCGGCCTGGGAGGGATGGCTGCGGCTGCATCCGCAGGCGGCCCGGGGCTAGGCCCTGTCGTTTGGATCAGCCCGACGCGAGCGGGGTCTGGCACGCACATCTGCGGCGTTGTCGTCGGTCGCCGACGCTCCGCGCTGTCGCCCTCCTCCGCCTTGCAGCTGCACGCACCAGACCCCGCTCGCGTCGGCAGAAAAGCACCGCACCTCACGGCCGGCCTGATCCAAACGACAGGCCCCAGGGCCCGTCGGGCGCATCAGGTCGCATCCGGGTGGCCCGCGCGTTTCCGTGCCGGTCAGCGGGGTCCGGCGGGTCGAGACGCACGGCGGAGGAGGGCGACAGCGCCGGGCGTCGGCAACCGACGACAACGCCGCCGGCCGGCGTGCCGCACCCCGCGCCCCGGCCGGCCCACCGGGCGCCAGGTGGACGGACGGGTCGGTGTGGGATGGGACGGGCTGGACGGCACGGGCCCCTCCTAAAGGTTCTCGGTGACGGCTGTGTGCGTCGCGGGGCGGGGCACCGTGGCCGACGGGGAGCGGTCGAGCGCCGCCGCCGACGGCACCGGATGGCGCTCCGCGAGCGGCACCACGGCCGGCAACCGGGTCTCGCCCAGGACGACATGGCGTATGACCCGTTCGGCGGCGCGGCCGTCGTCGTACGGGCAGAAGCGCTCGCGGAACGCCGAGCGCAGCTGGGTGGAGCGGGAGCCGCGCCAGTGGCCGGTGGCGAAGATGTCGATCAGTTCGTCCTCGCTGCGCGCGACCGCGCCCGGTGCGAAGGACCGCAGGTCGAAGTAGGTGCCGCGGGCCGCCTCGTACGCCTCCCGGTCGTCGGCGTGGATCACGATCGGGCGGTCCAGGTTGGCGTAGTCGAACATCAGGGACGAGTAGTCGGTGACCAGGGCGTCCGAGGCGAGGCACAGGGACTCCACGCTCGGGTGGTCGCTGACGTCGACGACCCGGCCGGTCGCGGGGGAGACGAGCGGGCCGCCGTGGCGGTGGTGGGCGCGGGCCAGCACGACGAAGCGGGGGCCCAGGCGGCGCAGGAGGCGCTCCAGGTCGAGGGTGGTGCGCTGGGTGCGGCGGTAGTCGCGGTAGGTGGGCGCGTACAGGATCGCGACCGAGCCCTCGGGGATGCCCAGGCACTCGCGCAGCCGCCGTACGTCCTCCGAAGTCGCCCGCTGGAACACGTCGTTGCGGGGATAGCCGTAGGGGAGCGTGGTGTAGCGGCCGGGATAGACCCGCTCCCAGGTCAGGGTGGTGTGGCGGTTGGGGGACAGCAGGTAGTCCCACTGGTCGACGCCGCTCAGCATCGCCTCGACGTCCAAGTCGCCTGCCGCTGCCGGGCGTTCCCTGAGGTCCAGGCCCATGTGCTTGAGGGGAGTGCCGTGTTGGGTCTGCACGAGGACCTGGCCGGGGCGCTTGACCGTACGGCGGTCGAAGTCGGTGTTGCTGACGAGGTACTTGGAGCGGGCCAGCGCGGTCCAGTGGGCGGCCGTGCCCGGGCGCAGCCTGCGGGTGGCCGTCGGGACGGTGTGGTGGTGCTCGGGGCGGGCGACCCAGGCGGTGCGGATGTGCGGGGCGAAGGTGCGGAACGCCTCCTCCAGCGCGCCCGGGTTGCAGCCGTGGCCGCGACCCTCGTACGCGGTGAAGACGGCACGGTCCTCGCGCAGGGGAAGGCAGCGCTGGACGCGGTAGTGGAGGCGGAGGGCCGCCGTGTGCAGGGACCTGGCGAGGCGTAGGACCGGACGGGCGGTGCGGCGGGCGAGGCCCCGGGCCAGTTCCGCGAGCCGTTGGGTGCGGTAGAGGCCCAGGCGGATCACGGTGTGGCGCAGCCGGGAGCGCGCCGGGACCGGGTGGCCCGGGGTGCGGTGGGCGCGGTAGTGGTCGCGGGCCCGCCGCAGGAACGCGGCGCGGGTGCCGCGCGGGAAGCGGTCCCGGTCGGTGAACACCGCCGAGAGGTGGTCCACCATGCGGCGGAACAACACCAGCCGCCACCGGGCGAGTTCGGGCCGCCGGTCGACGTACGCGAAGACCCTGTCGTACTGGTCGAAGAGGTCGAGGCGGCCGGCCGTGTCGAGGAGTTCGCCCTCGCTGCGGCGGTGGTGGACGCACACCCGGTCCAGGGTGGCGATCGACTCGGCGGCCGTCAGGGCCGGGTAGGTCCACGGCAGGTCGGCGTGGTGGCCGGGCGGGAAGGAGAGGCCCGCCCGCTCGACGAACTCCCTGCGGTACGCCTTGTTCCAGGCCACCGCCGGCACCCGCAGCAGTCCCGGGCGGTCCTCCAGGCGGAACGGCGCCGGGCCCTGCTCGGTGAGCTGAGCCGTGAAGGCGGCGCGGACCCGCTCGCCCGACCGGTCGACGAGCGCGTGGTCGTGGACCAGGACGTCCGGCTCGCCCGTCTCCTTCAGCCGGTCGGCGATCGCCCGCAGCGCGTGCGGGGCGAGGGTGTCGTCGCCGTCGAGGAACAGCAGGTAGTCGCCGCTCGCCTCGGCCGTCCCGGCGTTGCGGGCGGCACCGAGCCCCGCGTTCCGCGCCAGGTGGACCGCCCGGACCCGGGGATCGCGGGCCGCGAACTCGTCGGCGATCTCGCCGCAGGCGTCCGGCGAGCGGTCGTCGACCGCGATCAGCTCCAGATCCTCGTACGACTGCGACAGCACCGATTCCAGGCAAGCCGTCAGGTACGCCTGAACCTTGTACGCGGGGACGATGACACTGAACCTGGGCACGGCACATCCAAGGGTCGGCGCGGGCGTTCTGCCCGGGAACGCCCCACGGCGGCGCGGGGTTACGGTCCGTACGGCATTCGGGCGAACGCGAGGGGGCGGACCGGTTCCGGCCCGCCCCCTCAAATCGACTGCCCCACGCGCTACTTGACCGCGCCCGCCATCACTCCGGACACGAACTGCCGCTGGAACGCGAAGAACACGATCAGCGGAATCACCATCGAGATGAACGCGCCCGGTGCCAGGACGTCGACGTTGTCGGCGAAGGCGCGCATCTGCGTCTGCAGCGCGACCGTGATCGGCTGGCTGTCGGCGTCCGTGAACACCAGCGCGATCAGCATGTCGTTCCACACCCACAGGAACTGGAAGATGCCCAGGCTCGCGATCGCGGGCCCGCCGAGCGGCATCACCACCCGCACGAACAGGCGCAGTTCGCCCGCGCCGTCGAGCCGTGCCGCCTCCAGCAGCTCGCGGGGGATCTCCGCGAAGAAGTTCCGCAGCAGGAACACCGCGAACGGCAGGCCGAAGCCCGTGTGGAAGAGGATCACCCCGAAGATGTTGCCGAACAGGCCGATCTTGCCGAAGAGTTCGGCGATCGGGATCAGCGCCACCTGCACCGGCACCACCAGCAGACCGACCACGGCCATGAACCACCAGTCGCGGCCCGGGAACTCCATCCACGCGAACGCGTAGCCCGCGAGCGCGCCGATGGTGATCACCAGAAGCGTGGCCGGGACCGTGATCAGGATGGTGTTGACGATCGAGCCGGTGATGTCGCTGTTGTGGAGCAGCTTGTCGTAGCTGTCCAGGGTGAGCTGGGAGGGCTTGGTGAAGACCGTCCACCAGCCGCTCGCGGTGAGGTCCTCCGGGCTGCGCAGCGAGGAGATCAGCAGCCCGATCGTCGGCACCAGCCAGAACAGGCCGACGACGACGAGCAGGACGCTGATCAGGCCGCCGCTGACGCGCTCGACGAGCCGTGAGCCGAGCGACTGCTTCGCCTTCGCACCGTCGGCCGCCGCCGTCTCCGGGAGCCTTTCGGCCTGAGTCGTCATCGCCGCACCTCCCGCCTGAGCCGACGAATGTTGAACCACATCACGGGGATCACCAGCAGCAGCAGGAACACCGAGATGGCGCTCGCGATGCCGGGCTGGTCCTCGGCGAAGCCCTTGCGGTACAGCTCCAGGGCGAGGACGTTCGCGTCGTCCTGCGAGGAGCCCGGGGCGATGATGAAGACCAGGTCGAAGATCTTCAGGACGTTGATCATCAGGGTCACGGTGACGACCGCGAGGACGGGCGCCAGCAGGGGGACCGTGACCCTGCGGAAGACCTGCCACTCGCTCGCGCCGTCGACCCGGGCCGCCTCCAGCAGCTCCCGGGGGATGCCCGCGAGCCCGGCCGCGATCAGCACCATCGCGAAACCGGCCCACATCCAGATGTACGACCCGATGATCGCCGGTGTCACCAGCGAGGGGCCGAGCCAGTCGAGCCCGTTGTAGGCCTCCTTGAAGTTGCTCGCCGGAAGCCGCAGTCGGGCCCCGTCGGCCTTCTCGGAGAAGGAGAACGTGCCGTCGTCCCCGGCCTTGGCCGTCTCGACGACCTTGCCGTCCTTGACCGCCTCGATCTTCATGCCGGGGTAGCCGAGTTCGGTCGGGTCGACCCCGCCGAGCTTGCCGACGCCCTTGCCGCGCGTGAAGTCCTGCCAGGTCGTGCCGGTGATCCGGCCCGGGTCGGCCTGCGGTGCCACGGCCTTCTTCGCGTCTGTGGGCATCTGGTCCGGGGCGACGCCCACCAGGGGCAGGGTGACCGTGCCGCCGGTGCGGACCGTCGCCTTGGTGATGAAGCCGCCGCTCTGGGCCACCAGCGGCGAGTCGCGGCCCGGGTGGGCCTTCGGGAACGCCGAGGACTGCGCGAACGTGTCGTGCACACCCACCCATACCGCGTTCGCGAACCCCTTGTCCGGGTCCTGGTCGTAGACGAGCCGGAAGATGATGCCCGCCGCCAGCATGGAGATCGCCATCGGCATGAAGACGACCAGCTTGAACGCCGTTCCCCAGCGCACCCGTTCGGTCAGCACCGCGAAGATCAGACCGAGTGCGGTGGAGATCGTCGGCGCGAACACCACCCAGATGACGTTGTTCTTCAGGGCGGTGCGGATGCCGTCGTCGGTGAACAGGGCCTTGTAGTTGTCGATTCCGGCGAAGCCGTCACCGGACTGGTCGTAGAAGCTGCGCCCGATCGAGTACCCGATCGGGTAGACCACGAGCGCGCCCAGCAGCACGAGGGCGGGCAGCAGGAACAGCGCTGCCACGGACCTGCGCGTGCCGGTCACGCTCTTGCGCGACTTGGGAGAGGCAGGGGCCGGTGGGACCCCTGCCTCGCTGGCCGACGTCATCGCGTCAGTTCCCGAAGGCGGCCGCCGCGTCGGCCTCCAGCTTCGCCTGCGTGCCCGCGATGTTCTTCGGGTTCGTCAGGAAGTCCTGGAGCGCCTTCCACTCACCCTTGCCGGGGGTGCCGCCGAAGGCCTGCGGGGCCTGGTCGGACATGTCGAAGCGGAAGTCGTCGCCCGAGTCGATCAGCGCCTTGGCGATCTTCTGCTGCACCGCGTTCGGATACGCGGAGATGTCCACGCTCTTGTTCGGCGAGAGATAGCCGCCCAGCTTGGCCTGGATCGTCGCCGCGTCCGGGGAGGCCAGGAAGGTCGCCAGCGCCTGCGACGCCTTGGAGTCCTTCAGGATCACGGCCGCGTCGCCGCCGGAGACCACGGGGGCGGTGTCACCGACCTTCGGGAACGGGAACACCTTCGCGTCCGTGCCCACCTTCGCCTTGGCGGTCTGGATGTTGACCTGCGCGAAGTCGCCCTCGTAGACCATCGCCGCCTTGGGCTGGTCGCCGCCGGTGAAGGTCTGCGTCACCGAGGCCGGGAAGTCCACCTGGAGGGCGCCCTTGGCGCCGCCCGCGACATAGTCCTTCTTGCCCCACACCTGGGCCAGCGTGGTCAGCGCGTCCTTCACGGACGGGTCCGTCCACTTGATCTCGTGCTTGGCGAGCTGGTCGTACTTCTCCGGGCCGGCCTGGGAGAGATAGACGTTCTCGAACCAGTCCGTCAGGGTCCAGCCCTCGGCGCCGCCCACGGAGAACGGCGTCACGCCCGAGTCGTACACCGTCTGGGCCGTGGTGAGCAGTTCGTCCCACGTCTTCGGCTCGGTGGCGCCCGCGTTCTCGAAGACCTTGGCGTTGTACCAGATCAGCGACTTGTTGGCGGCCTTGTAGTAGACGCCGTACTGGGTGCCGCCGACCTTGCCGATGTCCTGCCAGCCCTGCGAGTAGTTCTTGGCGAGCTCCGCCTTGGCCTCCGTGCCGAGGGGCTTGGCCCACTTCTTGTCCACGGCCTGCTTGATCGCGCCCGGCTGCGGAAGCATCGCGACGTCCGGCGGCTGGCCGCCCGCGACCTTCGAGCCCAGGAAGTTCACGATCGGGTCCTGGGCGGGCACGAAGGTCACCTTGGCGCCGGTGCGCTTCTCGAACTCCGCCAGGACCTTCTTGAAGTTGGCCTGCTCCTCGCCGCTCCAGACGGCGGCGACCTCCAGGCTCTGACCGTTCAGCTTGGGGAGGGTGACCGTGGTGCCGGTCTCCTTGCCGCCTGTCGCGCCGCCCGTGTCACTGCTCTTGTCATCGTCTCCGCCGCATGCGGTGAGCGACAGGGCGAGGGCCGCCGCGAGGGCGGCGGCCGCCGATTTCGCAGCCCTGTTCGCTGACCTGGGCTTCCGCTGTGTGCTGCTCGTGCTGCGCATCACGACCCCGTTCTTCGTTCCTCGTCGAACGTTCGAGGGCTGTCCCGTGCGATCTGGTCTACGCCGGGGGGCGGAGGTCGGCAAGTGGGCGTCCGCTGTCAACCGGAAGATCGTGATGCCGTCGTGACCAGTGCCGGTGCGTCGTGGCACACGTCACCGGGGGCGGTGCCCCCGGACCCCTTCGCGTCTAGAGCAGTGACGGGACCTCTGCTGCTGCCACTTCCCTCGCTGCCCGTTCCAATGCACTTGCCAGCAGGGCAAGATCCGTCGGGCCGTTGCCCAGTTCCCGGACCGGGCGGCGGGCCGGGGGATCGCCCATGCGGTCCCATTCCAGCGGGACGACCGTGGGGCGCAGAGTCGCCGTGCGGGGGATGCGGCCGGTGACCCGGCCCGCCTGGAAGGCCGTGACCCGGCCGTCGGGCCAGGTCAGCCGGCCGCGGCCGGGAGCCGGTTCGTCCGGGCCGGTGGCCGGGGTGTCCAGGGTGACGCGGAGGGTGGCCCGGCGGGCCGCTTCCGACTCGGCCGTACGACCGCCCGGCCCGGTCGCGGCCACCAGATGGACGCCCAGCCGCTCGCCCTCACGGGACACCGCCTCCAGCGCGCGTATGACCGAGCCGGCGGCCGGCCTGCCCGGGGAGCCGAGGGGCGGGGAGACCAGGGCGTCCAGGTCGTCCACGATCACCACCAGACGGGGGAGCGGGGGTGCCGTCTCGGTCCGGCGCCGGGCCGCCGCCGGGCGCAGGCGGATCGTGGAACTGGACGGCGAGTCGAGGTCGCCGGCGCCCTGGTCGCCGCTCGTGCCCGCGGGGCCGGTCGGGGTGCGGGGGGACGCCGTGCGCTGGGCGACCATGCGGCCCGACAGCTCCCGGCCGGTGTGCCACTCCGCGAAGTCGCAGCGGCCCAGCAACTCCGCGCGCCGCTTCAGCTCCGCGCTCAGGGACTGTGCGAACTCCCGCATGCGGACCGGGTCGTTGGCGGTCAGATGCGTGGTCACGTGCGGTACGTCCGTGCACACGCGCAGGCCCTCGCCCTGGCCGCCGCCGCCCACGCTGTCCCGGCCGTCCATCAGGACGACGCTGAGACGGTCGGGGCGCTCGGCCGCGGCCAGCGAGGCGACGACCGCCCGCAGCAGTTCCGTACGGCCGCTGCCCGCGGGTCCCTCGATCAGCAGGTGCGGGCCCTGGGCGACGAGGTCGGCGCAGACCGGGCCGCGCGGTCCGGCGCCCAGCACCGCCCAGGCCCGGCCGCCGAGCGACTCCGGGTCGTCGGCCGCGTCCGCCCAGCGGGTCATCAGCGACGGCGGGGTGGCCCGGGCCAGCCCCAACTCGTCCAGCAGACGCGCCGACTGGGGCAGCGGAGAGGACACGCGTGCGTGGCCCGCACCGGAGGTCCCGTCCGTGCGCAGCGGTGCCAGCGCCCGCGCGAACCGCTCGGCCCAGGCCGCGGAGACGGCGTCCACGGCGGCGACCGTGCCGTGACCGACAGGGGTGGGGGCCGCGGTGAGGTGAAGGGTGTCGGCGTCGGCGCGGTCCGCGTGGCGGGTCCCGGCCGGGGGCGGGGTGGTGCCGGTTCGGCCGGGCTCGGGGTGGTTGTGGGAGGCGCCGGTCCCGGCGCCCCCCTGCCCGGGAACCCCGGTCCGCGCCACCCGCATCAGCCGCAGTGCCGTCGCCACGTCCCCGCTGAGCAGGCCGACCGCCCCGCACTCGTGGAACGTCGGGGCCGCGGCGCACGCCGCCTCGTAGGTGTCCGTCACCGGAGACGCGGGCGAGGCCGGGGCCGTCTCGGCCAGGCACACGATGTGGATACCGGCCCCGGGACCCTCGGCGGCCAGCCGTGCCACCGCCTTGCGCAGGTCCGCGCCGCCGGGGTCGCCGTCCACGACGACCACGGTGTACGGCCCCGGGAAGCCGCCGCTCGTCTCGTCCTCCGCGTCGTCCCGGGCCCAGGAGGGCCGTCGGGCGGTGTTCCGGGAGCGGTCCTGCGGGGCGGCGGAGCGGGCGGCCGGGACGGTCCCGCGAGCGGGGGCGAGCTCCGCGTCGGCCAGGTGGTCGTCCAGGCGCCGCAGAAGTTCGTCGGTGCGGGCCGCGGCCTGTTCGCGGTCGTGGGCGAGGAGGAGGCGGCAGTCCTGGCCGTGCCCCGGGCGGACATGGGGGAGCCAGCCCAGCCAGGCCCACTCGGCGGTGCGCTCCTGCGCGGACCGGGAGCGGTCCGTGCTGATCAGGACGATCTCCAGGGTCTCGGGCGCGTGCAGGGCGGCGAGCTGGGCCACCACCGCGCGGGCCAGCCCGGACAGTCGCGCGCGGGGACCGGCCAGGCCCAGGGCGCCGGCCTCGCGCAGATCCGCGGTGACCGGAACGGCCGGCAGCAGCCCCGAGCCGTCCGGGGCCGCCCGGTCGGCGGTGCCGAGCCGCACGGTGAGCGCCTCCGGATGCCCCGGCCCGCGCTCCCACAGGCGCGCGCCGGGCCCCAGTGCCGTCAGCAGCAGGGCGGCCGGGTCGGGCCAGACCTCGGGCACCTGGGGCGCGTCGGCCGACGGCACCGCGGTGACCGGCGCGGCCGGCTCGTCGTACGCCACGTCCCGCTCGGATGTCTCCTGTTCGCCACGCCCCCCGGCCAGCCGCCGGGCCCACGCGGACAGCCCACCGCGTCGCCGCACGCCCTGCGGTACGTCGGTCCCGCGCAGCGGGGTGCCCTTGCGGCGGCCGGTGGCAGGGGCGTCCGGGGTCTCGGAGGCGGGAGGGGAGGAAGGGAGGGCGGAGGAAGAGAAGAGCCGGTCCTGGTCGGCCGGCGGAGGTGAGGGGACGGGGGTCGTGCGCGTGACCTCGAAGGAGCCGAGCCCCGACCGGCCGCCGTGGGTGTCGCCGCCGGAGTCCCTGCCGCGCTCGTCGCCGGGGGCGTCGGAGGCGGCCCGTGCCCGAGGGGTGCCGTCGGTGTCCGGACGTCCGTCGCCGAGGTCGTCCCGGCGCTCGATCCGGGGCGCGCCGCCCTGGCCCGGCACGACGACCGGTGGCTCGGTGGGGCGGTGGCCCTGCGCTCCCGTGGCTTCGGGGCCGCCGCCCGAGGCGCCCCAGCTCCCGGAGCCGTAGGCGTGGTGGGTCCGGCCGGTGGGTGGCTGCGGCGAGCTGCCGCCGCCCTCCCGGGCATCCCGCGCGCGTGCCGAGTCCTCGGCCGAGGCCGACGCGGCCGCCGACACCCTGCCTCGCGCCCGGGGCGAGCGCTCGGCCTGTCCGGGGACGGTGCCCGACGCACCCCTGCCGTTCTCGCCGGCTTCCGTCGTCCCGCGCCCCTGGGCAGCGCCCGATTCGCCTGTGGAGGTGCTCTCTCGCCGCCGCCCGCCGCCCGGCTCACCGGCCGGTGCCGAGGGTCCGTGGGTCCGGCTCCCGCCCGGTGCGGGCCCGGCTCGGCCGGTCCGGGCGGTGGCATCCGTGCCCCCGCGCGCCCGCTCGTCGCCCGGCGTGCCCCCGGCCTCGACGGAGATCACCCGCACATGGCCCTCGCCGTCCGGTTCCGTCCCGAGCCTGCGCCCCCCGCTCGGCGACAGCCGGAGCACCGACTCGCCGATCCTCAGGAGCGCCCCCGGAGGGAAGCGGACCGGACGGGTGCCCACGCGGGTGCCGTCCAGGGTCGTGCCGTTGGTGGAGTCGAGGTCGGCCACCGATACGCGGCCGTCGGCGGAGACCGTGACCGCGCAGTGCAGGCGGGAGACGTCGGGGTCGTCCAGCGGGACGTCGGCGTCGGCGGAACGGCCGATGTGGATCTGGCCGCCGTGCAGCAGATGGACGCCGCCGGCGTCGGGGCCGGCGACCACGTGGAGCTGGGTGGGGGCGTCGTCGAGCTCCGGGTGGGGCTCGGGGGCCGCGGGGGCGCCCAGCGACAGCACGGCACCGTCGATCAGCGGGGGCTCGCCCAGGGTGGCGCGCTGGGCGTCCAGCCGCTCACCGTCCGCGTACAGCACGACCGGACCGCCGCCGCGCTCGGTCTCTCCCGCGCGCGAGGTCCCCCCGTCCCCCGGGACCGCCGAGGCGAGGGCCGTGGCCACCGCGGCCAGGGCGGTGCCGACGGGAGCGGTGACCAGCACGTCGCAGCTCGCGGCGCGGCCCCGGGCCCGGTCGGGCGGGCCCAGCGGGTCTACGACGGTCAGCCGGATCTGCATCGCCGTCAGCGGTCCCTTCTGCTCGGACGCGGACATCCCCACCCCGCACGAGCACCATCGGCCAGTACTGCAGGCATCCTCGCACCTGCCACTGACAACGCGCCCGTCGCCCGAGGGCAAGTGATCTTGATTGGTCAGCTCTGCCCCCAAAAGTGCCTGACCAGTGCAGCGCCGGCGATCACTTGAGATCGGTCACGTCAACGTCCGGCAACCGGGAGACCCGGACGGAGCGTCTTTCCTGCGAACGTGCTCGGGAACGCTTACGCGGTGCCAGGAGGAGCGGCACTACAGTGGGTCGGAAGTGGGTCGGAACGACAGCAAGCAGCAGGGAGTGCATGACGTGCGGCCGGTAGGCAGCAAGTACTTCCTCGAGGAGCCGCTCGGACGCGGTGCCACGGGGACCGTGTGGCGAGCCCGCCAGCGGGAGACCGCGGGCGCCGAGGCCGCCGTTCCGGGACAGCCCGGCGAGACCGTCGCGATCAAGGTCCTCAAGGAGGAGCTGGCGAGCGACCCGGACATCGTGATGCGGTTCCTGCGCGAGCGCTCCGTCCTGCTGCGGCTGACCCATCCGAACATCGTGCGGGTGCGCGACCTGGTCGTCGAGGGCGATCTGCTCGCCCTGGTCATGGACCTCGTCGAGGGCCCCGACCTGCACCGCTACCTGCGCGAGAACGGCCCCTTCAGCCCCGTCGGCGCCGCCCTGATCACCGCCCAGATCGCCGACGCGCTCGCCGCCAGCCACGCCGACGGCGTGGTCCACCGCGACCTCAAGCCGGCCAACGTGCTGCTGCGGCAGTACGGCGGCCAGATGCACCCCCTGCTGACCGACTTCGGCATCGCGCGCCTCGCGGACTCGCCGGGCCTGACCCGGACCCAGGAGTTCGTCGGCACGCCCGCGTACGTCGCGCCCGAGTCCGCCGAGGGCCGTCCGCAGACCTCCGCCGTCGACATCTACGGCGCCGGCATCCTGCTGTACGAGCTGGTCACCGGCCGTCCGCCGTTCGCCGGCGGTTCCGCCCTCGAAGTCCTGCACCAGCACCTGAGCGCCGAGCCGCGCCGCCCCTCCACGGTCCCCGACCCGCTGTGGACGGTCATAGAGCGCTGTCTGAGCAAGAACCCGGACCGCCGTCCCAGCGCCGAGAACCTCGCGCGCGGGCTGCGGGTCGTCGCCGAGGGCATCGGCGTGCACGCGAACTCCGCGCAGATCGCCGCGGCGGACAACGTCGGCGCGCTGCTGCTGCCCGACCCCGACCCGGCGGCCGTGCCGGACACCCCCGGCGCCGCCGACCCGACGCAGGTGCTGCCGCACGGCGCGGGTGGCTACGACCCGAACGCCGCGACCAGCTTCCTGCCGCACACCGGCGCCGGTAATCCCGTCGGCGCCGCCGACCCCACCGCCGTACTCCCGAACCGTGGCGCGGCCGATCCGACGGCCGTCATGCCGCCGGTGCCGCCCGGACAGCCGGGACAGGGCCAGTACGGGCAGCAGGGACAGCAGCCCGGCTCGCCCGAGGACCCGCACCCCTGGCAGAACCAGCTGCGCGCGGCCCGGGACCGCAACGAACAGACGCAGGTCCAGTACCTGGACCCGGGCGAGGACCCGCTGCGCCGCCGCCCCCAGCGGCAGGTCGCCAGGCCGCAGCAACAGCAGCCGCCGCAGAGCCGGCAGCGGCCCCAGCAACGCCCGCAGCAGGGCGGTTACGGGCGTCAGCCGCAGCAGCAGCCCCAGCAGTACGCCCCGCAGCAGCAGCCGCAGCGGTACGCGCCCCCGCCGCAGCCCGAGCGCCCCGCGCGCGAGCCCCGGCAGCCGCGGCAGCGCAGCGCCAACCCGATGAAGATCCCGGGTCTGGGCTGCCTCAAGGGGTGCCTGTTCACGATCGTCATCCTGTTCGTCGCGAGCTGGCTGATCTGGGAGCTGAGCCCGCTCCAGGACTGGATCGGCACGGGCAAGAGCTACTGGCAGCAGATCGGGGACATCGTCGACACCGTCAGCGGATGGATCGGAGATCTGGGCGGAAACTCCTCAGGTCAGCAGTAAGTCTGGGGATTTGTCGACACCCGGCGGGTGATTTCCGTCTCCGCGGTGAAGGTTGGCTCATCCGACGCGTAGTTTTATCGGCAACACGCGTCTGTAGGAGCAGCCTTGGCACGGAAGATCGGCAGCCGGTACACCGCCAACCAGATCCTGGGGCGGGGCAGCGCCGGCACGGTGTGGCTGGGCGAGGGACCCGAGGGGCCCGTCGCCGTGAAGCTGCTGCGCGAGGATCTCGCGTCCGACCAGGAGCTCGTCGGACGCTTCGTCCAGGAGCGCACGGCCCTGCTCGGCCTGGACCACCCGCACGTGGTCTCCGTGCGCGACCTCGTCGTCGACGGCAACGACCTCGCGCTCGTCATGGACCTGGTCCGGGGGACCGATCTGCGCACCCGGCTCGACCGGGAGAAGCGGCTCGCCCCCGAGGCGGCGGCCGCGATCGTGGCGGACGTCGCGGACGGCCTGGCCGCGGCGCACGCGGCGGGGGTCGTGCACCGGGACGTGAAGCCGGAGAACATCCTGCTGGACATGCAGGGGCCGCTGGGCCCCGGTGGCGCGCATCCGGCGCTGCTGACCGACTTCGGTGTGGCGAAGCTCATCGACTCGCCCCGGCGCACCCGGGCCACGAAGATCATCGGGACGCCCGACTACCTGGCCCCGGAGATCGTCGAGGGCCTGCCGCCGCGGGCGTCCGTGGACATCTACGCCCTCGCGACCGTCCTGTACGAGCTGCTGGCCGGGTTCACGCCGTTCGGGGGCGGGCACCCCGGGGCGGTGCTGCGACGACATGTGACGGAGACGGTGGTTCCGCTTCCGGGCATCCCCGACGAGCTGTGGCAGCTGATCGTGCAGTGCCTGGCGAAGGCGCCGGCCTCCCGGTTGCGGGCGTCCGAGCTGGGGACGCGGCTGCGGGAGCTGCTGCCGCTGCTGGCCGGGATGCCCCCGCTGGACGTGGACGAGCCGGACACGGAGCAGGAGGAGGAGCAGAGCGCGCAGGACGCGGCCGCGGACTCCTCCAGGGAGCCGGCGCCGTCCGCGCGACCGGCCCGGCGGGGGGCGGTGCCCCTGGTGCCGGGGGCGAAGCCCGCGGACTCCAACCGGGACACGCACACCTCGATGAGGGTGCCCGGTCCCGACGAGCTGGCCGGCGGTGCCCGGGGGACCGCCCGGGTGCCGAGGCCCGCCGGGGCGCCGCGGCCGGGATCCGCGCGGCACCGGGCGACCACGCGGCGGCGGAGGCTGGTCGTGGGCATCGCCGGGCTGGTGCTGGTCGCCGCGGCGGGCGCCGGGATCTGGGCGGCCACCTCGGGCGACGACGCGGGAGCGTCGCCGCAGGACACGAAGAACTCGGCGCCCGCCTCCCCCTGAGGGGGCGGCGCTCCGGGGGACGACCGACGTCGGTTGCCACAGCCGTTAGGCTGGAGGGCGTGGCAGTCGTCGATGTATCCGAAGAGCTCAAGTCCCTCTCCTCGACCATGGAGTCGATCGAGGCCGTTCTGGACCTCGACAAGCTGAGGGCAGACATCGCCGTGCTCGAGGAGCAGGCGGCCGCGCCGTCCCTGTGGGACAACCCGGACGAGGCGCAGAAGATCACCAGCAAGCTGTCCCACCTCCAGGCCGAGGTCAGGAAGGCCGACGCGCTGCGCAGCCGGATCGACGATCTCGCTGTGCTGTTCGAGATGGCCCAGGAGGAGGACGACCCGGACACCCTCGCCGAGGCCGAGTCGGAGCTCACCTCCGTCAAGAAGGCGCTCGACGAGATGGAGGTCCGTACGCTGCTCAGCGGTGAGTACGACTCCCGCGAGGCGCTCGTGAACATCCGCGCCGAGGCCGGTGGCGTCGACGCCGCCGACTTCGCCGAGAAGCTCCAGCGGATGTACCTGCGCTGGGCGGAGCAGCACGGCTACAAGACCGAGATCTACGAGACCTCGTACGCCGAAGAGGCCGGCATCAAGTCGACCACCTTCGCCGTGCAGATCCCGTACGCCTACGGCACCCTCTCCGTGGAGCAGGGGACCCATCGCCTCGTGCGCATCTCGCCCTTCGACAACCAGGGGCGCCGCCAGACCTCCTTCGCGGGCGTCGAGATCCTCCCCGTGGTCGAGCAGACCGACCACATCGAGATCGACGAGTCCGAGCTGCGGGTGGACGTCTACCGTTCGTCCGGTCCCGGCGGTCAGGGCGTCAACACCACCGACTCCGCGGTCCGGTTGACCCACCTCCCCACCGGCATCGTCGTCTCCTGCCAGAACGAACGCTCGCAGATCCAGAACAAGGCGAGCGCGATGAACGTCCTCCAGGCCAAGCTGCTGGAGCGGCGCCGCCAGGAGGAGCAGGCCGCGATGGACGCCCTCAAGGGCGACGGCGGCAACTCCTGGGGCAACCAGATGCGTTCGTACGTCCTGCACCCGTACCAGATGGTCAAGGACCTGCGCACCGACTTCGAGGTCGGCAACCCCGAGGCCGTGTTCAACGGCGAGATCGACGGCTTCCTGGAAGCCGGAATTCGCTGGCGCAAGCAGCAGGAGAAGTAACTTTGTCGACTTGACCGCCGTTCCGCAACTGCCGCCCACCGGGCGGCAGTTTGCTTTATGTCTGGGTTTTACATCACACTCACAGACCGCTTTCCCCGGCAAAGAGCGCTTACCAGGACATCGGGCCCGCAACGGCCTTGACGTTGCTTTGAAAAATGGGAAGGGTGAAGCGCGGCATGCGTATCTCTGGGGCGCATGTGAACCGGGGGACTTGAAGCACAGCTACCTTCCCCCGTCGATCACGGCCCCGAGCGCCGCCTCATTGACGATGAGCTACTGGGGGTAGCAACCACATGACGAAGAAGACGCGGATCCGGATCGCGCGCATAGCCGCCGGTGCCGTGATCGCGGCCGGTGCCTCGCTGACTGCTGCCGGCGCTGCTTCCGCGCTGGAGATCGGCGTGAGCGTGGGCGAGAGCGGTGTCGGCGTGAACGTCGACACCGGCCTCGGCGACGACCCGACCGACCCGGGCACGGAGATTCCGACCGACCCGGGCACCGAGCTCCCCACGGACCCCGGCACGGACGTGCCGACGGACCCGGGGACCACGCCGCCGGTCACCGATGAGCCCACGGACCCGACCGAGGAGCCCACCGAGCCCACCGAGGACCCGACCGACCCGGGCAACGGGAACGGCAATGGGAACGGCAACGGGAATGGCAACGGGAACGGGAACGGCAACGGGAACGGCAACGGCAACGCCGGGGGTGGCAACAGCAACACCAACCCCGACGGCGGTTCCAACACCTCCGCCCAGGAGGAGGGCTCCTCGGCCCTCACCGAGACCGGCACGGACACCACGTCCAACACGTCGGCCCAGGGCAACGGCCAGGAGCTCGCCGAGACCGGTGCCGGTCAGACCGCCTTCCTGGTCATCGGTGCCGCCACGATGATCGCCGGCGGTGTCGGCTTCCGTCTGCTGCCCCGTCTGGCGGGCGGGCGCGGTGGCGCTGCCGCCTGACGCTGACGTCCGGTAGTCGCACACCTGCTCAGCGTGTGCGCACGGTACGACGAAGGGCCCGGAGCGGACACGCTCCGGGCCCTTCGTATGTCCCTCGACCGCCGCCTACACGGTCTGGTGCGCCAGCAGGGCCACCGCCGCGATCAGCACCGCGAGCAGCGCGATCAGCGTCATCGGGTTCAGGCCCGCGAAGAGGTTCTCCTGCTGCAGCCGCTCGCGGTTCGCGCGGCACACATGGCACCGGCCCTCGCTCACGGGTGCCGCGCAGTTTGCGCACACCAGGCGGTCGTACGTCATGCGCGTCACCCTTCTTGCGAAATGCTTTCCACGGGGAGAACGCCTCCGGGTCGGAGAACGTTCCCCTCTCTACTGTGCCAGGTTCCTCCGGGGGTCGCCTGTGCGCTGCCGGAACGCGGTTCCCAGGTGGGCACAAAACCGCCCAAGCGATACGCAACCCGAACCGGCGCCTGCGCTCGCGCACCCGGTTCGCGTATGGTCACGCTCATCTACCCCCGGCCTACCGTGGTGCATCCGTGATCCGATTCGACAACGTATCCAAGGTCTACCCCAAGCAGACCCGCCCCGCACTCAGGGATGTCTCCCTGGAAGTGGAGAAGGGCGAGTTCGTGTTCCTCGTCGGGTCCTCCGGCTCCGGAAAGTCCACCTTCCTGCGGCTGGTGCTCCGCGAGGAGCGGACCAGCCAGGGTCAGGTGCACGTCCTGGGCAAGGACCTCGCGCGCCTGTCCAACTGGAAGGTGCCGCAGATGCGCCGCCAGCTGGGGACGGTGTTCCAGGACTTCCGGCTCCTGCCCAACAAGACGGTCGCCGAGAACGTGGCCTTCGCGCAGGAGGTCATCGGCAAGTCGCGCGGCGAGATCCGCAAGTCCGTGCCGCAGGTGCTCGACCTCGTCGGGCTCGGCGGCAAGGAGGACCGGATGCCCGGTGAGCTGTCCGGCGGTGAGCAGCAGCGCGTGGCCATCGCGCGGGCCTTCGTGAACCGGCCCAAGCTGCTGATCGCCGACGAGCCGACCGGCAACCTCGACCCGCAGACCTCCGTCGGCATCATGAAGCTGCTCGACCGGATCAACCGGACGGGCACGACCGTGCTGATGGCGACGCACGACCAGAACATCGTGGACCAGATGCGCAAGCGCGTCATCGAGCTGGAGAAGGGCCGCCTCGTCCGTGACCAGGCGCGCGGCGTCTACGGCTACCAGCACTGACCGCCGTTCGAAGAGTCCCCGGAAAGGCCTGAAGAAGACGCCATGCGCGCCCAGTTCGTACTCTCCGAGATCGGTGTCGGTCTCCGTCGCAACCTGACGATGACGTTCGCGGTCATCGTCTCCGTCGCCCTGTCGCTCGCCCTGTTCGGCGGGTCGCTCCTGATGAGCGACCAGGTCGGCGCCATGAAGGGCTACTGGTACGACAAGGTCAACGTCTCGATCTTCCTCTGCAACAAGAGCGACGCCGAGTCGGACCCCAACTGCGCCAAGGGCGCGGTGACCGAGGACCAGAAGAAGGACGTCCTGTCCGACCTGAAGAAGATGTCGGTCGTCGAGACGGTCATCCACGAGTCGCAGGACGAGGCGTACAAGCACTACAAGGAGCAGTTCGGCGACTCCCCGCTGGCCGCGTCCCTCACGCCGGACCAGATGCAGGAGTCGTACCGGATCAAGCTGAAGGACCCGGAGAAGTACCAGGTCATCGCGACCGCGTTCAACGGCCGTGACGGCGTGCAGTCCGTGCAGGACCAGAAGGGCATCCTGGACAACCTCTTCACGATGCTGAACCTGATGAACCGGGCCGCGCTCGGCGTCATGGCGCTCATGCTGATCGTCGCCCTGCTGCTGATCGTCAACACGGTGCGCGTCTCGGCGTTCAGCCGTCGGCGGGAGACCGGGATCATGCGGCTGGTGGGCGCGTCCGGGTTCTACATCCAGGCGCCGTTCATCATGGAGGCCGCCGTCGCCGGTGCGATCGGCGGCGGGCTCGCCTGTGTCTTCCTGGTCGTCGGCCGGTACTTCACCGTCGACCACGGCATGGCCCTGGCCACCAAGCTCAACCTGATCAACTTCGTGGGCTGGGACGCCGTCCTCACGAAGCTGCCGCTCATCCTCGCCGCGAGCGTGCTGATGCCCGCGCTGGCCGCGTTCTTCGCGCTGCGCAAGTACCTGAAGGTGTGACACATGCCAAGAGGGCCGTACGGTCAACCGGCCGTGCGGCCCTCTTGCGTTGTCCTAGACTCACCGGCATGTCGGGCCGAGATCTGTTCTGTCAGCCCCGCCGCATCCGCCGCGGGGCGGCCCTGACATTGGTGTTCGCGAGCGTTCTGGTGGCCGGCGCGGCGACCGGCTCCTTTTCCGAGACCGACGCCAACGACCGGAAGTCCTCGTCGGACGCGGCCCGTTCGGCCGCCCCTGCGGGTCATCACGAGGACGTGGCCGAGGCGGCCGAGAAGGCCGTGGCCGACGGCGCGTCCCCCGTGGAGGCCGCCGAGCGCGCCGTCAGCCGCAGCGGGGACCGTTGGGGGGCCGTCTACTCCCGTGGCGAGTACGAGGAGTTCGAGGCGGCCCTCGACGGCCGGTACACCGGCGTCGGCCTGTGGGCACGGCGCGAGCGGGACGGCCGTATCGAGGTGACCCGGGTGAGCTCGGACTCTCCCGCGGCCGCCGCCGGGATCCGTGAGGGCGACCGGCTGCGCAGCGTCGACGGGGAGCGGGTGGACGGGCATCCGGTCACCGAGGTGGTCTCGTTACTGCGCGGTGACGCCAAGGACGCGGCCGCCGGTACGGCGGTCCGGCTCGGCCTGGAGCGCGGCACACACGCGTGGACGAAGACCGTCCGGCGGGCCCGTCTGTCCACGGACTCGGTCGCCGTCCGGGAACTCGCCGGCGGGGTCACCGTGATCAGGATCGACTCGTTCACCAAGGGCGTCGGGGACGAGGTCCGGGACGCCGTGCGGGACGCACCGGCCGGCGGCGGGATCATTCTCGACCTGCGCGGCAACTCCGGCGGCCTGGTCACCGAGGCCGTCACCACCGCGTCCGCCTTCCTCGACGGCGGCCTGGTGGCCACCTACGACGTCGACGGCACGCAGCAGGCGCTGCACGCCGAGCCCGGCGGGGACACGAGCAGGGCGCTGGTCGCGCTGGTCGACGGCGGGACGATGAGCGCGGCGGAGCTGCTCACCGGGGCGCTGCAGGACCGGGGGCGGGCCGTCGTCGTCGGGTCCCGCACCTTCGGCAAGGGCTCGGTGCAGATGCCCAGCCGGCTGCCGGACGGGGCCGTGGCCGAGCTGACCGTGGGGCACTACCGGACTCCGTCGGGGCGAGGGGTGGACGGGCGGGGGATCACGCCTGACCTCGAGGTCGACGAGGGGGCTCTTCGGCAGGCCGAGACGGTGCTTGGGGGACTGGGCGACTAGAGGTTGTCCCTCGGCCGCCGCCGGTGGGGGCTGGTCGCGCAGTTCCCCGCGCCCCCTGGTGGGCTGACCTGACGCCCGTGGATAAGGACTGGTCTCCGCCCCCCTCACTAGTGCGAAAATGGGCAGCACTATGAGCAAGGGAATGTACGTACCGAAGGAGTCCCAGCCGAAGCAGGGCGGCGGGGGCGGCAAGGCCCGGGACGGGGAGAAGGGCGGCAAGCGGAAGCTGGTCGCCCAGAACAAGAAGGCCCGGCACGACTACGCGATCATCGACACCTACGAGGCCGGGATCGTGCTCACGGGTACCGAGGTGAAGTCGCTGCGCCAGGGGCGGACCTCGCTGGCCGACGGGTTCGTCCAGATCGACGGCGGTGAGGCGTGGCTGCACAACGCCCACATCCCCGAGTACAGCCAGGGCAGCTGGACCAACCACTCCGCGCGCCGCAAGCGCAAGCTGCTGCTGCACCGCGAGGAGATCGACAAGCTGGAGACGAAGGCCCAGGAGACGGGTCACACGATCGTGCCCCTCGCCCTGTACTTCACCAATGGCCGCGCCAAGGCCGAGATCGCTCTCGCGCGAGGCAAGAAGGAGTACGACAAGCGGCAGACCCTGCGCGAGAAGCAGGACCGGCGCGAGTCGGACCGCGCGATCGCGGCGGTCAAGCGCAAGGAGCGCGGCCAGTAGGGTGCGGCCGGCCTGGCGCGGCCGCCGGGAATACGGTGGCATCGGCGGGCGTTGGTCACGTACGATGGAGTCAACACCGGCCGAGGTCGGTGGCGCATTGAAAACAAAACATGGGGATGATCGGTTTCGACAGCGGCTGTTGAGGCAGGGGAAGCGTGTCGAGGAAGCGGCAATGATCTCGTAAACCATATGTCGCAACCAATAATCGCCAATTCCAAGAGCGATTCCCGCGTCTTCGCCCTCGCTGCCTAATAAGCAGTGAGCGAAGGCCCTAACGGGTGTCAGCCCGGGAGTGTTCCCGACCCGGATCCTGGCATAATCTAGGGGACTAAACCATTGAGCCCGGTCACGGGGTTCGATGGGAAATCAAACAGTGACTGGGCCCGTCGGCGACTTGTTCGCGTGATCGCCGGGGCCGAGAAAATCGCAGCGAACTGCACACGGAGAAGCCCTGGTTCTGCACCGTTGGACGCGGGTTCGATTCCCGCCATCTCCACTCGCCTCTTCCGGGAGGCAACCCCATGTGGGCGAAGGCCCCGCTGCTTCACGGCAGCGGGGCCTTCGTCATGTCCTGCCGCGCCTGCCCCGTCCTGCCCGGCCTTCACATGTTGCTCACATGTAACCCGGAAAACTCTTGTCCTGCACCCGACATGTATGCCTAAAGTAAACGCCGCGCCGGACGGAGCCGACCACTCCGCCACAGGGCGCGTCGAACGGCGACCGGGGGAACACCGTCGCCACGGGGAGGACAGACCACCATGCCGAGACATCGGCGCTTCATGCATGCCCGCGCGCGCTCCGGGCTTCTCACGCCGCTGCTGACATCCGCCGTCGCGGTGGCTCTGATCGGATCGGTGGCCGTACAGCCCGACCTGATCAGCCGGTACGCGGCCGACGACATGGCACCCGCGGCCGATGTCGGTGACAGCTACGACGGCTTCGACGCCAAGGCCGCCGAAGAGCTCCGCCAGGACCAGTGCCTGCTCGGCGAGACGCTGCGCATGGGCGGCCCGGCCATGTTCGGCGTCGCGCAGGACGGGCTGAACCAGACGCCGGACAAACTGCACACCGCGGCGAACCGGTCGTACTGGGAGACCACTCCGCTGTCGACGGCGTTCAAGCAGGACAGGGACGCCGCCGACAAGGAGGGCTCCGCTCTCTACGACCACATCCGGGACTTCGAGATCTCGGGGCTGCCCACGCCCGGCGGCTTCAAGTCGGTGGCCGACTTCGAGTGGCCGCCCGGGACGAGCGGGGACGACCGCCCGAACTTCTTCCAGCAGACCGGCATCTCCAAGTGGATCTGGGAGCAGTTCTGGAAGAGCGAGGGCGACTTCTACCGCGACCTGACTCCGAAGGCCGACGACGCCACCGTCAAGGCGGTCAAGAGCCTGGGTGACCCGCTGTACGGCGGCGACCCCGACCCGAACGCGCCCAACTGGAATCAGGCGTACGAGGAGCACCAGGCCTACGACGGCCTGGTGAACTGGTCCATGGAGCCGACGGCCGCGGACAACGCCCGGCTCTTCCTCTCGTACGGCGGCTTCCCGCGCACCGCGCCCGAGCCCGGCAGCGTCGAGTACCGCATCGCGGTCGAGGACCTGAAGACCCGGTTCGCGTCCTGCGCCTGGCGCACCCCCGTCGACCCGAACAAGGTGCTCGGCAAGGAGGTCGCCGCCGCGTCCGCCGAGTGGCAGCAGGAGATCGCCGCGCAGGCCACCCCGCGCAACCAGCTCCTGACCGCCAACAAGACCGCCGTCAAGGCGCTGGCCACCGGCTCCAAGGCGCTCGGTGAACTGCTGGGGCTCTCCTGGCGGGCCGACCACCTGGTCCGCTGGCAGGACTACTGGTCGGCCGGCGGCCCCGGCTGGATCGGCACCAGCCCCTTCGTCGTGCACGCCCACGGGGCCACCGACAAGTGTCTCGATGTGGCGGGCGGCAAGAAGGACAACGGCACGCCCGTGCAGATCTACACCTGCAACGGCAGCGTCGGTCAGAAGTGGCAGATCGACGGCGACCGCCTGGTCAACCCCAACTCCGGCAAGTGCCTGACCGTCAAGGGCGGCGCGAGCGCCAACGGGACGGCGGTGCAGATCTCCACGTGCGGCACCGGCGCCTCGCAGAAGTGGGAGTACGGCACCCACGGCACCTCCCGGCTGTACAACCCGGGCACCGGCAACTGCCTCGACCTCGCCGACTACACCAACAGCCGTGACGGCCGGATGTGGGACTGCACCGGCAAGGCGCCGCAGCAGTTCGACGTCGTCCCGTCCGGGCACCAGGGCACCGACGACCTCGACTACCCTACCAAGGCCCAGTTCGACAAGGCGGCCAAGGGAGTCACGGACGCCCAGGCCGCGGCGAAGAAGCAGGTCGACCTGCTCAAGGCCCAGGCCACGACGGCGAAGACGGCTGCCACCACCTCGGACACCGCGTTGACCGCCGCGTACGACATCGCCGACAAGGCCGGTTCCCCGCGCGGCCGGGGCCTGCTCGTCGGACAGCAGAAGGCGCAGGTCACCAAGGCGTCGTCGGCCGCGCTGGACGCGCTCGCCAAGGCCGGTGACACCGCCTACGCGGCCACCCGTGCCGCCGCCGGGGACAGTGCCACCGTCGCCGCCCGCGCGCTGACGCAGGCCGCGCAGTCGAAGGCCGCCTTCCGTACCGCGGCCGCGAACGAGGCCCGGGCCCAGGCGAAGGCCGCCGCCGACGCGGCCGCCGTACAGGCGCAGACCGCCAAGGCCGCCCGCGACCTCGCGAAGGCCAAGCTCGCCGAGACGCAGAAGGCCGAGGCCGACGCGAAGGCGGCGGCCGCCGACGCGCACGCCAAGCGGCTCGCGGCGGAGGCCGAGGCGGCGACGGCGAAGGCGGAGAAGGAGACCGCGGCCGCCAAGCAGGCCGAGGCCGCCCAGCACAAGCAGAACGCGCAGGGGTACGCGCAGACCGCCCAGGAGGCCAAGGGCCGGGCGGAGAGCGCCGAGTCCACGGCCCGTGCCAAGCGGCAGGACGCCGAGGGCGCCCGGGACCGGGCCAAGGGCAAGAGCGATGACGCGTGGGACGCGGAGAGCAAGGCGAACGCGGCCCGCGCCAAGGCCGACGCCAAGGACGCCTACGCCGAGGCCCACGATTCGGATGCCGACGCGAAGGACTCCCGGGCCGCCGCTGACGAGGCGGACAAGGCCGCCGGTGACGCGGAGTCGGCCGCGAGTTCGGCCCGTGCCGAGGCGGACGCGGCCACGCAGGCCGCGGCCGACGCGGACGCTGCCGCGACCCGCGCGGAGGCGGCCGCGAAGCGGGCCCGTTCCGACGCGGACGCGGCCCAGGCTGCCAAGCTGAGGGCGGACGCGGCCGTCCGTACGGCGACCAGCGCGGCCGCCGACGCCATCAAGGCGTCCGAGGCCTCGGCGTCCGCCGCCCGGACCGCGGTCAAGCTGGCCGACGAGGCCGAGAAGCACGCCGCCGACGCCATGAAGCAGGCGGACGCGTCGAAGGCCGAGGCCGCCAAGGCGGTCGCGGGCGCTGCGGACGCGGCCGGGCACGCGTACACCACCGCCCAGGCGGCGGAGGACGCCGGCAACGCGGCCCAGCAGGTCGCCGCCCCGGCCAACGACGCGATCCAGCTGGGCGCGCCGTACGTCACCACCGACTCGGCGGCGGGCCTCGCCGTCCTGTCCGGCCAGTCGTCGAAGACGATCGCCGAGCAGCAGCGGGCGGTCGCCGAGGCGCACGCGGCCAACGCGCAGAAGAACGCGGCCCAGGCGGCGAGCCTCGCGGCCGCTGCCACCGGTGACGCGAAGGCGGCGTACACCCTGGCCGCGGAGGCCGCAGGATTCGCGGCCGACGCCCGCAAGTCGGCGAAGGAAGCGCTCGGTTACGCGGCCGAGGCCGCCCAGTACGCGGCCGACGCCCAGGCTTCCCTCGCCCGTGCCAAGGAGTACGACCGCCAGGCCACCGAGGACGCGGCAGCGGCCGACCAGGCCGCCGACCAGGCCGAGACCTACGCGGTCGACGCCCGCTCCTCCGCCGACCAGGCGGCCCTGGACGCGGAGGCCGCCCGCACGGCCGCCGCGGAGGCCGAACAGTCCGCGAAGGACGCCCGAGCCGCCGCCGACCGTGCGGACGCGGAGGCGACCGCGGCGGAGCAGGCGGCGAAGGACGCGCAGAAGTACGCGGAGTCGGCGCAGCAGGCGGCCGACCAGGCCGCGCGCAATGACGCCAACAGCCAGGTGCAGGCGGGTGCCGGCACCGGGCTCGGCGGGGTGTTCTCCGTCATCGACGACATCAAGCAGCGGGGGGATCCGCAGCGGCTGCCGGACGACTGCTCGCGCCTTCCCTGCGACCTGGTGTACGAGGTGCACTTCGACGCGACCGTCAGCTACTACCTGTGTCTGAACCCCGAGGTGCCCTCCACCGAGTCCGGCTGCCCCGCGGAGGACACGCAGTTCCTGAAGACGAAGACGTTCACGGACCTGAGCAAGAAGGTCAAGATCTCCTCGTGGGAGGCGACCAAGGACCTGTGGAAGGGGCTCTTCGACTCGATCATCGGTGACTTCGTCGGCTGCTACCACAAGGTCACCACGGCCCAGGACGGCGGCAGCTACGGCGACTGCGCCTGGGCCGCCACCTGGCTGCCGCTGGGCGGTCCGATCGCGAAGGTCACCGAGGCGATCCGCGCGGTGGACGCCGCGATGCGCACCGGCATCGGGGTCTCCGACGCCCTGAAGGCGCTGCGGGCCCTGGACGTGGACGCCCGCGCCCTGGCCGCGATCGAGCGCAGCGCACGGACGTACGAGGAGGCACGCACCGCCTGTATCCGCAACAGCTTCCCCGGCGACACCCAGGTGGTCCTCGCCGACGGCAGCCGCAAGGACATCCGTGACGTCCGGTTCGGTGACCGCCTCCTGGCCACCGACCCCGACACCGGAAGCACCCGTGGCGAGCCGGTCACCCAGACCTTCTCGCACCGCTCCGCGGACCTGCTGGACATCACACTGGCGTCCGGCGACGACCTGACGAGCACCTCGGGGCACAAGTTCTTCGTCATCGGCCGGGGTTGGACCCTCGCGTCCGACCTGCGTCCCGGCGACAGCCTGCGCACCCCCGGCGCGAGCCCGCGCACGGTGGCCGCGGTGCTCGACCGCGACGCCTCGGCACCGCAGACCGTGTACGACCTGACTGTGGCCGGACTGCACACGTTCTACGCGGTCGCGGGCGCCACCCCGGTCCTGGTCCACAACTGCAGCGACCTCATCTTCGACGAGGCCAGCTTCCCGGAGCAGGCGCACACTCTCAAGGAACACGTGCGCCCGAACCAGGCGGAGGCGGAGGCCATCGCGCACCGCAAGACGGTCGAGAGCGGCAGGGACACGCCCAACAGCGTGTTCATCGACCAGCAGACCGCGCAGCAGGTCGTCGACTACGCCCTGGCCAACAATGCGAACAAGATCCGCAAGTGGATGGCTGAGAACAAGACGAACGAGCTGACCTGGTCGGGTACCTTCGGGCGGAACAACTCCCTCGGCACGGTCTACTACGACAACGGCCGAGCCGCTCCGAAGGCCACCGGTAACGGCTTCTTCATCAAGCTCGTGAGGGCGCCCAAGGTGGAGGGCCAGGCGAAACACCCGCTGGGCTACTACGTGCAGACCTGCTATCCGAAGTAAGGAGGGTGACCGCCGTGCAGCGCTTCACCGAGTTCGACTTCGGTGTCCCGTGGGTGATGGCCTTCTTTCACCAGGACTGGTCCTACGAGGCGGACAACGCCGCCGAACTCGTCGCACGGCGCCTGCCGGACGAGGCCGGTGAGAACGTCCTGGCGGTGCGCCGCGACGCCCGGACGCTCCTCGACGGCCTGCCGTCGCAGACGCTGGAGGTGTTGTGGACGGCCGGATCGCAGTACGGCCCGAGCTTCCGGCAGACCACGGGAGCCGAGTGGACGCGGACCGTCGTCGAGGTGTGCGACACCTGGCTGTCCGCACGGGCGGAGGTGCCACAGCTCACCGGAGCCGACACGGAGGACGGCCTCGACCACCGGGACGAGGTCGTCGCCGAGATCGAGCCGATGGGGTTCCTGACCGCCGAGGTGCGCCGGGCGCTCGTCGACTGCGCTCACCACTGCACCCCGGACCTGGCGTTGCGGGTCCTGCTGAGGGTGATCGAGTACGCCCCTGACGCGTCGCTGCCCGAGGAGCAGTACAAGCGGCTGGAGGGTCTGGGATCGGCCCTGCACTACGGCGAGTTCGTGGTGCAGAACGTCGAGTTCCTGGTCGCCGGCGACTAGAGCGAGGCCCGAGGGCCCTGCCGTCCACACCCCGTGGAAGGCAGGGCCCTGTTCATGGAACCGTCCGCCGCCCCGTACTCGCCCGCTCCGTCATCCTCGGCGGAACCAGCGTCGACTCCGGTACGGCCGTCCCGTCCAGCTTCTTCATCAGGAGTTCCACGGCCCGCTCGCCCACCTCCGCCGTGGGCAGCGTCACCGAGGTGATCGGGACGCGGACCGACTCGGCGAGTTCGTCGGGGCAGATCGCGGTGACCGACAGGTCGGCGGGGACGCGCAGGCCCAGGTCGGCGAAGGCGTCGACCAGGGGTCCCAGCAGGGCCTCGTTGTGGACGACCACGCCCGTCAGCGCGGGCTGCTCCCGCAGGAGTTGCTCGGCTACCTCGCGGGCCGCGCCCGTCTCGCAGGGGTGGACGCTCGACGACATCCCGCTGCGGTCGGCGGCGGCCGTGAAGCCCTGGACCACGCGTTGGGCGAAGGCCGTGCGGCGCACGTACACCTCCGGCGGGGAGCCGATCAGGGCCACCGAGCGGTGCCCCAGCCGCGCCAGATGCTCCACGCACGCCTCGCCCGCCGCCCTGAAGTCGAGGTCTACGCAGGTCAGGCCCTGCGGGGAGGCGGGGAAGCCGATCAGTACGGTCGGCAGGTCCAGCGTGCGCAGCAACGGCAGCCGGGGGTCGTCCAGTTGGACGTCCATCACGATCAGCGCGTCGACCAGAGCCGTGTCCGCGACCCGGGTCAGCCCGTCCGCGCCCTCCTCCTGGGTCAGCAGCAGCACGTCGTGGTCGTGGCGGCGGGCGGTGGTCACCACGGACACCGCGAACCGCATGACGGTCGGGACGTGGATCCCGGCCCGCAACGGCACCACCAGGGCCAGCACATTGGACCGCCGGCCGGCCAGGGCGCGGGCGCCCGCGTGCGGGCGGTAGCCCAGCTCGCGGATGGCGTCCTCGACCCGTTGCCGGGTCTCCTCGGAGATCGGGCGCTTGCCGCTGAGGGCGTAGGAGACGGTGCTGGGGGAGACCCCGGCCCGCCGCGCGACATCCGTGATCTTCACCATCAGCCCAGCTCCAGGGAGAGAAAGCCGGTCCCGGCCCGCGCCCGCGCCGTCCGGTCGCCCGCGGCAAGCGCCCAGGGCGCCGAGGGTTCGGAGCAGGACGCCCGCAGCGTGTCTCCCTCGCGTACGACGGTGAAGGCGACCTCGCCCACCCGCACCGTGACCTGCTCGCCCCGCCCGAGGCCGTACGCCCGCAGGGTCACCCCGTCGGCGTGGTCGTAGTCGGGCCGGTCGTCCACGGCGCCGACCGGGAGCACCGCGCCCGGCCTGACCAGCAGCGGCACGCTGGTGAAGTCGTGCTGTTCGCGCACCCAGCGCGGCCCGGTCACCGTCTCGCCGGTCACGAAGTGGGTCCAGGTGCCCTCGGGGACGTAGTAGGAGACCTCGCCCTCGTCGTTGAACACCGGCGCGACCAGCAGGTCGGGGCCGAGCATGTACTGCTGCTCCAGGTGCGCGCACCCGGGGTCGTCAGGGAACTCCAGGACCATCGCCCGCATCACCGGCACGCCCTCGGTGTGGGCGGCGCGCGCGGCCTCGTAGAGGTAGGGCATGAGCCGCAGCTTGAGACGGGTGAAGTGCCGCAGTACGTCCACGGACTCCTCGTCGAACAGCCACGGCACCCGGTACGAGGCGCTGCCGTGCAGACGGCTGTGGGAGGAGAGCAGTCCGAAGGCCAGCCAGCGTTTGAAGAGCGCCGGGGTCGGGGTGCCCTCGAAGCCGCCGATGTCGTGGCTCCAGAACCCGAAGCCGGACAGGCCCAGCGACAGGCCCCCGCGCAGCGACTCGGCCATCGACTCGTAGGTCGCCTCGCAGTCGCCGCCCCAGTGCACCGGGAACTGCTGGCTGCCCGCGGTCGCCGAGCGGGCGAAGACCACCGCCTCCTGCTCGCCGCGATGCTTGCGCAGCACGTCGAAGACGGTCCGGTTGTAGAGGTAGGAGTAGTAGTTGTGCATCCGCTCGGGGTCGGAGCCGTCGGACCACTCCACGTCCAGCGGTACCCGCTCGCCGAAGTCGGTCTTGAAGCAGTCCACTCCCTGGGCGAGCAGCGCCTCCAGCTTGGACGCGTACCAGTCGCGGGCGGCCGGGCTGGTGAAGTCGACCAGGGCCATGCCGGGCTGCCACAGGTCCCACTGCCACACGCTGCCGTCGGGGCGCCTGAGCAGATGGCCGAGCGCCTTGCCCTCCGCGAACAGCGGCGAGCGCTGGGCGATGTACGGGTTGATCCACGCGGAGACCCTCAGTCCCCGCGCGTGCAGTCGCGCGAGCATGCCCTCCGGGTCGGGGAAGACCCGCGGGTCCCACTGGAAGTCGCACCAGTTGAACTCGCGCATCCAGAAGCAGTCGAAGTGGAAGACGGACAACGGCAGTTCGCGCTCCCGCATGCCCTCGATGAAGGACGTCACGGTCTCCTCGTCGTACGCCGTCGTGAAGGACGTCGACAGCCACAGGCCGAAGGACCAGGCGGGCGGAAGGGCCGGACGGCCGGTGAGGGCCGTGTACTTGCGGATGATCTCCTTCGGACTCGGGCCGTAGATGACGTAGTACGTCAGCTCCTGGGTCTCCGCGCTGAACTGGACGCGTGACACGGCCTCCGAGCCGACCTCGAAGGAGACCTTGCCCGGGTGGTCGACGAAGACGCCGTAGCCCGCGTCGG
>NZ_KQ948144.1:63936-68088 GCF_001513955.1 Streptomyces pseudovenezuelae
TGAGGTAGAACGGGACGTTCTTGTAGGCCTGTTCGGTGGCCGTGCCGCCGTCGGCGTTCCAGATGTCGACGACCTGGCCGTTCTTGACCAGCGGCCCGAAGCGTTCGCCGAGGCCGTAGACCGAGGTGCCCACGCCGAGGCCGAGCTGCTCGCGCAGGTAGTGGGCGCCCGACGCGTCCCGCATGATGCCCATGCCCTTGGGACCGCTGCCGGTCAGCAGCCGGCCGTCCGCGAGGAAGTCGACCCGCCAGGTGTCGGTGCGGGCCACCCGGACCGACAGCGCGCCGGAGGTGAGGGTGGCGTGCTCCTCGTCGTACTCCGTGTGCGCCGTGAAGTCCTCCGTACGGATCTCGAAGGCCGGTCGCTGCGGCTGCTCGCCCTCGAAGTGCGTGAAGGTGACGCCGATGACGTCGGGTATCGGGGCGTGGGCGCTGATCGTCACGACCGGTCCCTTCAACAGGTCGCCGCGGCGGCGGATGGGCTGGGTCGGCGCGAGGATGTCCAGTCGGCCGTCCGACGCGCTGACCTCGTGGACCTGGGCCGGATGGGCCGCGGTCACGCCCTCGCGCAACAGCCAGTAGCCGTCGGTGAACTTCATCTGTGGGGGGTCCTTACTTCACGGCACCCACGGCGATACCGCGGGTGAGGGTTCGCTGGAAGACGAGGAAGAACACGATCGCGGGGAGCACGCCGAGCAGGGCGGCCGCGTTGGTCATCGTGGCGTCCATCAGGCGCTGGCCCTGAAGGACACCGAGGGCCACCGACACCGTCTGGTTGTCGTTGGAGATCAGCATGACCAGGGGGAGCAGGAACTCGTTCCAGGTCCAGATGAAGAAGAAGACCAGCAGCACACCGAGCGTGGGACGGCTGACGGGGACGACGATCCGCCACAGGACCTGCCACTTGTTCGCGCCGTCGATCCGCGCCGCCTCCAGGATCTCGCGGGGGAACTGGCCGAGCACCGCGGAGAGCAGATAGGTGCCGAAGGCCGCCTGGATCACCGTGAAGACGATGATCACGCTCAACCTGGTGTCGTACAGGCCGACTTGCTTGCTCAGGTAGTAGACCGGGTAGACCAGCGCCTCCTGCGGCAGCATGTTCGCGAGGACGAAGAAGGCGAGGACCCAGGTGCGGCCCCTGATGCGGCCGATGCCGATCGCGTAGGCGTTCAGGACGGAGAGGATCACGGCCAGGACCGCCACCGAGCCGCTGATCAGGACCGAGTTGAACAGTTTCCGCCCGAAGTCGACGCGTTCCCAGAAGTCCTTGATGCCGGTCGTGTACAGGCCGTCGGGGAGGCTGAGGGGGCCGTTCTGGGCGTATTCCGTCGGGGACTTGAAGGCGTTGACCGTCACGATCAGAAACGGCACGACCATGAACAGGGCCGCGAGGCACAGGGCGATCAGCACCGGGTAGCGGCGCAGGGCGGTGGTCACGGGTCCGTCCTCTCCTGGAGCCTCAGACCGATCAGGGAGAGCGCGAGGATGATCACCGTCAGCACGGTGGAGATCGCGGCGCCGTAGCCGACCTGGGTCTTCTCGAAGAACGTGGTGAAGGAGAAGTAGGAGGGCACGTCGGTGGCGCCGCCGGGTCCGCCCTTGGTCAGGACGTACACCGCGCCGAACACCTTGAGCGCGGCGATCGAGCACCAGGTCAGCACGACGTAGATCTCCGGGCGGATCTGCGGCAGCGTGATGTGCCGGAAGCGGCGCCACCAGCCGGCCCCGTCCAGCTCGGCGGCCTCGTACAGCTGCGGGTCGACGCGTTGCAGACCGGCCATGAAGACGACCAGTGGGAAGCCCAGTTGGACCCAGACCATGACGCCCATGACGCTGTACAGCGCGAGGTCCGGATCGCCCAGCCAGTCCTGCTGCCAGCTGCCGAGGCCGATCGCCTTGAGGAGGGCGTTGAGGGAGCCGTTGTCCGGGGCGAGGATCCAGCTCCAGACGATGCCGGCGACCGCGATCGGCAGGACCTGGGGGAGGTAGAAGCAGGCGCGGAGCACGGCTGCCGTTCTGGATCCGAAGTGCTTGCCGACGTAGTCGAACAGGGCGGCGGCGAGGACCAGTCCGAGGGCCGTGGGGATCGCCGCCATCGCCACGACCATGAACAGGCTGTGCCGGAAGGACGCCCAGAACTCCGCATCGTCCATCAGCTCGCGGTAGTTGGCGAGTCCCGACCACTCGGGGGAGCCCACGCCCTGCCAGTCCGTGAAGCTCACATAGGTGTTCATCACGAACGGCAGGACGATGATCGCGAGGAAGGCGAGGCCGCCGGGGAGGAGGAAGAGGGCGTAGGAGTCGCGGGGGCCGCGCGGGGGCTTTCGGGCGGTGCCCTTCCCGACCGCCCGCGCGCTCCGTTCGACGGTCACCGTCATTGCTTCGGCGCGCCCTTGTCGTAGGCCTCCTGGAGATCGCTGAGGTAGCCGTCGGGCTTCTCGCTGCCCGTGATCAGCTTCTGGGTCCCGGAGACGAGGACGTCGTAGAAACCGGGCACCGGCCAGTCGGGGTAGAAGGCCAGGCCGTCGTTCTTCGAGAGGGTGTTGAAGTCGTCGATCAGGGTCTTCGACTGCGGGTCGGTGATGGCGGAGGCGTCGGCCGCGACCGGGACACCGCCGGAGTTGCCGAGCAGGTTCTGGATCTTCTTCGACATGGTGATGTCGATGAAGTCGTAGGCGAGGTCCTTGTTCTTCGAACCCTGCGGAACGACCCAGAGGTTGCCGCCGGAACCCAGGGTGAGCTTCGAGTCGGGCCACAGGAAGGTGCCCCAGTCGAACTTGTTGTCCGTCTTGAAGCGGCCGTACCACCAGCTGCCGGAGAACAGGATCGGCGCCTTGCCGGAGGTGAAGGAGACGCCGGCGGCCTCCTCGTTCTGGCCGCTGGAGGACTTGCTGAAGTAGCCCTTCTTCACCCAGTCGGGGAAGGTCTCGGCGCCGTAGGTCCAGGCGGCGTCGTGGAAGTCGGTCCTGCCCTTGTACTGCTGGTAGGCGTTGACCCAGGAGCGGTCGGCCTTCGACAGCGCCAGTTGGTAGAGGTACTGCTGGGCGGGGTAGGCGGCGCCGCCGTTGGCGAGCGGGGTGACCCCCTTGGCCACGAACGTGTCCATGGCGGCGGTCAGTTCGGCGAGCGTCTTCGGCTCGGCGATGCCGTACCTCTTGAAGAGGTCCTTGTTGTAGTAGACCAGCGTGTACTCGGCGTAGTTCGGGACGCCGAACCACTTGCCGGAGCCCATCACGCCGTCGGAGCCGTAGAGGCTCGTCGTGCGCACGCTCGGGCTGAGCTTCTTGTCCCAGCCGCGCTTGGTGGCCTCCTGCGTGAGGTCGGTCAGCAGCCCCTGCTTGGACAGCAGGCCCGCGGTCGCGTTGCCCTTGTTGTACTCCATGAGGTCGGGCGCGTCCGAGGAGTTGAGGACCATCGGGGCGGTCTTCTGGATCTGGTCGAAGCTCTTCTCCTCGAACTTCACCTTCACGCCGGGGTGGGTGGCCTCGAACTCCCTGATCGCCTCCTTCCAGGCGATGCCCATCGCGCTGGTCGGACCCTCGTAGTGCCACAACCGCAGCGTCTTCCCGTCGGAGGACCCGCTGTCGGAGTTCCCGCAGGAGGTCATCAGCAGCGATCCGGTCAGGACCACCGCCGTCGCCACCACTCGCCTTCGTGCCGTCAACATCCCGTACCTCCGGGGAGTCGGATGGTTGCTCCGGGCCGGGCGCCGCGCAGGGGTCGTCGATATCGACACGATTCGACGACCCCTGTCGAAGCGCTTCGACGAAGGAACGTATGTGTCGGCTTCGAAGGTCGTCAATGGGTTGTGCAGGATCAGGTGAAGCGATTCGACGAGGGGGGTGCGGGGCGTCCCGGTGGGGGCGGTGTCGGTGCTGGCGCTGTGCTGGTGCGGCTGGGGCTTTGTGGGAGGGGTGAGGGAGGGGTGTGGTGTGGGCCTGGAGGCGGGGTTGCGTCGTCGGTGCTCTCGTCCGGGGTGAGGGCGGTCATGGGTGCTGTCGCGGCTGCCGGCTGGGATGTTGTGGGCCGCTGCGTGCGCCGCCGGCGCGGTGACCCTGGGCGTCGCGGTGGTCCGCCGCCGGGGACATGCCGTCCAGCGCCCGGTTGCCGGTCGCGTGGGCGAGGCGGGTCGTGCCGGGGGCGCCTGGTCCGC
>NZ_KQ948144.1:68852-985177 GCF_001513955.1 Streptomyces pseudovenezuelae
TGGGGCCTGGCCGGGAGGTCGTGGCCTGGCGTCGGCGATACGTGGTTCTCCGGCCGGGCCGGCGCGGGCGAGGTGGGTCATGCCGGGGTCGGTCTGCCCGCGTCGGGACGGTCGTCGGTGCTGTCGCTGCCGGGGTGACCGGGACGCCGCCGGCCGCGCGGGCGAGGTGGGTCATGTCCGGGGTTGCCTAGTCCACGTGAGGGCGGTCATCAGTGCTGTCGCTGCCGCGGTGACCGGGACGCCGTAGGCCGCCACCGGCGACACGTGCTCCGCCGTCCAGCCGCCGGCCGCGCTGCCGCAGGCGATTCCGCCGAGCAGGCCGGTCACGGCGAGGGTCATGCCCTCGTTGAGGCGGCCGGGCGGGGTGCGTCGCTGGACCAGGGTCATCCCGGTGACCATCGTCGGGGCCGTCGCCATCCCGGCGATCAGCAGCGCGGCGGCCAGGGCGAGCAGGGATCCGGTGAGGGACGCGGCCAGCAGGGGGAGCGTCAGCAGGGCCGTCATGGCGGCTATGCACCACACGTACCGGTCCTCGGCCGACCCCGTCCGCCGGCTCGCCCCGTACACCAGCCCCGCCGCGCACGAACCGGCCGCCTGGAGCGCGAGCACGATCCCGGCCGCCGAGCGGTGTCCCTGTGCGTCGGCGAAGGCGATGGTGACCACCTCCATGGAGCCGAACACCGCGCCCATGGCGAGGCAGACGGCGAGGAGCGGAGGGACGCCGGGCGCGCGGAACGGCGCCTTCGAGGGGCCGCGCCCGCGCACCGGAGGCTCCGTCGAGCGCTGGGCCGTGAACACCAGCACCCCCGTCACCAGCAGCACCACCCCGGTCAGCGTGCCCGCCTCCGGGAAGAACGCCGTGCACAGGAAGGCCGCGAGGACCGGCCCCAGCATGTAGCACGCCTCGTCCACGGCCTGCTCGAAGGAGTTCGCGACATGCAGCGAGCTCTCGTCGCCGTGCAGCAGATGGGCCCAGCGGGCGCGGGACATACCGCCGAGGTTGGGGGTCGTGGCGGTGGCCGCGTACGACACGAAGAGCGTCCACGCCGGGGCGCCGAGGCGGACGCACAGCAGCAACGCCAACGAACCCAGCGCGGCAAGTGCCGTGGCCGGTACGGCGATCTTGGCCTGTCCGTGCCGGTCCACGAGCCGCGCGGTCCACGGGGCGACCACCGCGGTGGCCCCTAGACCGGCCGCGGTGACGGCGCCGGCGAGGGCGTACGACCCCCGCGTCCCCGCGATCATCAGGACCGCGCTGACGCTGAACATGCCCATGGGAAGCCGGGCGAGGAGATTCCCGATGGTGAACGCGCGCGCTCCGGGGGTGGCGAGAAGACGGCGGTAGGGACCGGGGGCGCGGCGACGGCGCGGGGAGGCCGCGGCGCGCGCTCCTCGTGGACCGAAGTCGACGATGACGAGCGCGTCCGCGGTCGTGGTGAACATCGGTCGGTGCGATTGCGGCATGCGACCACCGTCGCGTGCGGGTGATCAAGGCGTCCAACACCTGCTCCGCGCCGATTCACGCACCCGTGTTGTAAGTTCGCCCGATGTCCGCGCCCAGCCCGAGTCCCGGCCCCCGCCCCCACCACCTCGACCCCCGTCTCCTGCGTGCCTTCCTCGCCGTCGCCGACGAACTCCACTTCACGCGCGCGGCGGCCCGGCTCTACGTCGCCCAGCAGGCGCTCAGCCGTGATGTGCGGCGACTGGAGCGGGAGTTGGGCGCGGAGCTGTTCGTGCGCACCACCCGGCAGGTGACGCTGACCGCCGACGGCGAGCGGCTGGTGCCGTACGCCCGCCGGGCCCTGGACGCCCAGGACGAGCTGCTCGCCGCCTTCGCGCAGGCCCGCCCCCTGCTCGTGGACCTGAACTTCCCCGACCAGGCCACCGCCCGCGCCGTACTGCTGCGCGCCCGGGAACTCGCCCCTGACCAGGAGTTGATGGCCCGTTACGAGAGCGGGCTGACGGGCGCGGCGGCGCAGTTGCTGACCGGTCGCCTCGACGTGTCCTTCGGCAGGTTCGCCGGTGTGGACCCGGCACTGCGCTCGGGTCTCGACCACCAGCCCGTGCGCTACGAGCCCATGGCCGTCGTCCTGCCCGAGGACCACCGGCTGGCCTCCCTGGAGCGGGTGCCGCTGGCCGCGCTGGCGGGCGAGACCGTGTACGCGGGGGCCGGAAATCCGCGCACTCCGGAATGGACCGATCTCGCTCGTCGGCTGTTCGAAGGACGGGGCATCCGGATCGCCCCGCCGGCCCCGCTCGCGGTCGGCGACGAGGAGTTCCAGCGGATCATGGCGAAGACCCGGAACCCGATTCTCGCCGTCCTGGGTTTTCCCGCCATGCCCGCCACCGTGCTGCGTCCGCTGGTCGACCCGGTACCGCTGTCGCCCGTGTCCCTCGTGTGGCGCAAGGGTCTGGTGCATCCCGCCTTCGATGCCCTGCGCCGCGCCGCAATCGAACTTTCCGTCGAACATGACTGGCTTCGCAGGCCCGCCGACGGATGGATTCCGGCCACCGATGAGGCCCAGATGAACCTCCCCAAATGACACGTGGCAAACACACATCCTTCGCATGCGCTACATTCGTGGCCTGAGCACGGTGTGGTAAAGGGGGCGCTCGGATCGGGTGGGGGCCCGGTTCAGCCGACGTGTGCTCGAGTCGAAAGCGCGCCCAGATCAGCCCGTGGGGGGATGTGCGTGCGCGTGAAAAAGTGGCGAGAAGACGCCCAACCGGAGTGGCCCGAGGTTGCATCAGGCACCCAGGACATCCCGACGGGGGGCGCCACCCAGACGTTCCCGGAGACCGGAACCACCGGAACCACCGGAGCGCCCGGAGCGCCCGGATCCTTCGGAATAACCAGAGCATCAGGATCGACTGGTTCAGCCGGTTCAGCCGGATCGACTGGGCCGTCCGGATCAACCGGATTCTTCGGGTCAGTCGGAGCCCCGGCCGCCGCACCCTCCGGCTCGGCCGGCACCGAAGGCCCCGAACCGACGGCCGACCGCACCGAGATGCCGGCGGGGAGGACGGGAAGCACAGCGAAGACGGGAAGCACAGCGAAGACGGGAAACACGGGGAAGGCGGGAAAGAGCGCCACCCGGGACTTCCCGGGAGCCCCGAGAGCGGATCGCGACGGCGATCTCCTCGGCCCGCCCGGCCGCCGAACCGTCGTACGTGACCCCTGGGACGAGTCCGGCAGCGGTGACGGGGGCACCCACGATCCGCACGAGGTGACCGTCCAGCTCGACGCGGTCAGCCTGACCGGCGACGACCGCATCGAGGGCCGCCCCGGCGGCGACGGAGCGGCCGAGGGTTCGGACGGCCCGGTCTTCGTCGACGAGTCCGGCCGGCGCAGCCGGCGCTACCGCCGGATCGGCATCGCCGTCGGTCTGGCCTGCGCGGTCTACGCCGTCGTCATCGTCGTCACCCTGCTGTCCGGCAACTCCAACGCGCCCTGGCTCCCCATGACCGGCCCCAAGGACGACGCCCCGGCCGGCAAGGTCGACACCAGTCCGTTGCCGGCCCGGTCCACCGAGCCCTCCGCCGGCGTGGGGGTGATCCCGGGGACCACCCCGACGGTCAGCGGCGGGGCGACCCCGGTCCCCGGAGTCAGCGGCATCGCGCCCGGCGCCACGGTCAGCCCCGGCAAGGCGGGAACCTCCGCCGATCCGTCGCCCACCGCCACCCAGCCGGGCGGCAACCCGTCGGTCAGCGCCGATCCGTCGACACAGCCGACGCAGTCGGTGACCCCGCCGCCCAGCGCGTCGGTGACCCCGCCCGTCACCACCAGCCCCGACCCCTCGGTCGCCCCGACCCAGACCACGGGTGGCGGCAGTGCCGGCCCCGGCACGGTCGCCGACGGCCCGGCCGCCCCCTCGCCCCTCGCGTCGGAGACCGCCGGTACCCCGCCCGTCGCGTCGCAGCCGCCCGCCACCTCCGCTCCCGTGCTCGCCGGCGCCCCGCTCTCCCCCACGTCCCCGGAGAACATCCTCTGATGGCATCCCGAACCCGCCGCCCGGGGGCCGCACCAGGAGCCCCCGACGGCTCCAGGCGCCGTCGCCTGCCCATGCGCCTGCTGCTGCCCGTCCTCGTCCTCGTCGCCCTCATGGCGATGCTGATGCTGCGCGGCTACGTCCACAGCGAGATCCTCGCCGACCACCGCATCCGGGCCGAGGCCGCCACCGACAAGGTGCCGGAGAAGATCCTCGACGGCGGGCCGGTGATCGACACCCGCAGCGGACGCGCCACCAGCCTGAAGATGCCCGACCACCGGCTCGTGCTCACCTTCGACGACGGCCCCGACCCGACCTGGACCCCCAAGGTCCTGGACGTCCTGAAGAAGCACCACGCGCACGCGGTCTTCTTCGTCACCGGCACGATGGCCTCCCGCTACCCGGACCTGGTCAAGCGCATGGTCGACGAGGGCCACGAGGTCGGCCTGCACACCTTCAACCACCCCGACCTGTCCTTCCAGTCGAAGAGGCGCATCGACTGGGAGCTCTCCCAGAACCAGCTCGCCCTCGCCGGCGCGGCCGGTGTCCGCACCTCGCTCTTCCGGCCGCCCTACTCCTCGTTCGCCGACGCCATGGACGACAAGTCCTGGCCGGTCACCGAGTACATCGGCACCCGCGGCTACATCACGGTCGTCAACAACACCGACAGCGAGGACTGGCAGAAGCCCGGCGTCCGCCAGATCATCCGCAACGCCACGCCGAAGAGCGGCAAGGGCGCGATCGTGCTGATGCACGACTCCGGCGGCGACCGTCACCAGACGGTCCAGGCGCTCGACCGGTTCCTGCCCGAGATGAAGCACAAGGGCTACGAGTTCGACAACCTCACCGAGGCCCTGGACGCGCCCACCGCGCACACCGCTGTCGCCGGACCCGAACTGTGGAAGGGCAAGGCGTGGATCTTCCTGGTCCAGGCCTCCGAGCACATCACCGACGTCCTCGTGGTCGGACTGTCGATCATCGGCTCCCTGGTCATCGGCCGCTTCGTCCTCATGCTGCTGCTCTCGGGCATCCACGCCCGCCGGGTGCGCCGCAAGGACTTCCGCTGGGGAGCGCCGGTCACCCAGCCGGTGTCGGTGCTCGTCCCCGCGTACAACGAGGCCAAGTGCATCGAGAACACCGTCCGTTCCCTGATGGCGAGCGAGCACCCCGTCGAGGTGCTCGTCATCGACGACGGTTCGAGCGACGGCACCGCGAGGATCGTCGAGGCGATGGGCCTGCCGAACGTCCGCGTCGTACGCCAGCTCAACGCGGGCAAGCCGGCCGCCCTCAACCGCGGTCTGGCGAACGCCCGGCACGACATCATCGTGATGATGGACGGCGACACGGTCTTCGAGCCGTCGACCGTACGGGAGCTGGTCCAGCCCTTCGGTGACCCGCGCGTGGGAGCCGTCGCCGGCAACGCGAAGGTCGGCAACCGGGACTCGCTGATCGGCGCCTGGCAGCACATCGAGTACGTGATGGGCTTCAACCTCGACCGCCGCATGTACGACGTCCTGCGCTGCATGCCGACGATTCCCGGTGCGGTCGGGGCCTTCCGCCGCTCCGCCCTGGAACGCGTCGGCGGCATGAGCGACGACACGCTCGCCGAGGACACCGACATCACGATGGCCATGCACCGGGACGGCTGGCGGGTGGTCTACGCCGAGAAGGCGCGCGCCTGGACGGAGGCCCCGGAGTCCGTCCAGCAGCTCTGGTCCCAGCGCTACCGGTGGTCGTACGGCACCATGCAGGCGATCTGGAAGCACCGGCGCGCGCTGGTCGAACGAGGCCCGTCGGGCCGCTTCGGCCGCGTCGGCCTCCCCCTGGTCTCCCTGTTCATGGTGCTGGCACCCCTCCTGGCCCCTCTGATCGACGTGTTCCTCCTCTACGGCGTCGTGTTCGGCCCGACGCAGAAGACGATCATGGCCTGGCTGGGCGTCCTCGCGATCCAGGTCGTCTGCGCCGCCTACGCCTTCCGCCTGGACCGGGAACGCATGACCCACCTGATCTCGCTGCCGCTGCAGCAGATCCTCTACCGCCAGCTCATGTACGTCGTACTGCTCCAGTCCTGGATCACGGCTCTCACCGGAGGCCGCCTGCGCTGGCAGAAGCTGCGCCGCACGGGAGTCGTCGAGGCACCGGGCGGACCGGTGCCGCGGCAGCAGGCACGCAGTGAGAGCGACGAGCGGAGGCCGGTCGGATGACGCAGGAGTACACGGCGGGCCGGCATGGGATGGTCACTGCCTCCAAGGCCCCCGGCCGGGACCGCTACCTGGACCTCCTCCGCTCCCTCGCCCTGGTCCGAGTGGTCCTCTACCACCTCTTCGGCTGGGCGTGGCTGACCGTGCTGTTCCCGTCGATGGGCGTGATGTTCGCGCTGGCGGGCTCCCTGATGGCGCGGTCACTGAAACGCCCGGCCCTGAGCGTGATCAGGGGCCGGATCCGCCGGCTCCTGCCTCCCCTCTGGGCGTTCAGCGCGGTGGTGCTGCCGCTGATGTTCCTCGGCGGCTGGAAGCTCTCGGAGGACCCGGACCACAGCGGCACCTGGGGCCTGCTGGAACTGGTCAACTACGTCATCCCGATCGGGGCGCCGCCGTACCCCTGGGAGGTCGGCTTCCCGAAGGACCTGCTGGAGAGCACCTGGGCCGACCAGGCGGTGGGCCCGCTCTGGTACCTCCGCGCCTATCTGTGGTTCGTGCTGGCCTCCCCGCTGCTGCTGTGGGCGTTCCGCAGGGTGCCGTGGGCCACGCTGCTCGCACCGCTGGCGCTGACGGCCGTGGTCGGCACGGGAGTCGTCACGATCCCCGGCGAACTCGGCAACGCGGTCACCGACTTCGCGGTCTACGGCAGCTGCTGGGTCCTCGGTTTCGCGCACCACGAGGGAGTGCTGGCGAAGGTCCCGCGCTATCTCGCCGTCTCCGGATCGGTCCTGGTGATGTCCTTCGCCCTGTGGTGGGCGTCCGGCCACCTCGGCCCCGAGGGCTGGGACCTCAACGACATCCCGCTCGCCCAGGCGGCCTGGTCCTTCGGCTTCGTCGTGATCCTCCTCCAGTACTCCCCGTCCTGGCAGGAGCTCCCGGGCCGCCTCGCCCGCTGGGACAAGCTGGTGACCCTGTCCAACAACCGCGCCGTCACGATCTACCTCTGGCACAACATGCTGATCATGGCCACGGTCCCGATCATCGACCTGGCCTACCGCCTCCCCTTCATGCAGAGCGACCGCGCGGTCGCCGCGCTCGACGCGACGGACACGCTGTGGATGTTCTTCCTGGTGTGGCCCCTGATCGGGCTCGCGATCCTGGCGTTCGGGTGGATCGAGGACCTGGCGGCGAAGCGTGCGCCCAGGCTGTGGCCGAACGGTACGAAGAGGGGCCGGGCGAGGGCACGGGTCGCCGCGGGCCAGGGGTCCTGACCGGCCGGCCCCATGGGACGCGGTAGGCGTGGTCCGCCCGCCTCTCGGTACTCTGCGCCCATGACGACCGACGGCGGACCCGTGGTCGAGGCCGGGGTGAAGGTGCGTGAGTTCGTCGACCGCGGCCTCCCTCAGGACGTCATCGGCGTCCACGCCGCCTGCCGGTACTACTCCGTGGTCGAGCTGGAGCAGCTGGGCGGGTTCGACCCGTACGACCTGCGGGAACGCCTCGAAAGCGTCGTATGGGTCGGGGACGAGGAGTTCGCCGCCCACGGACTCACCCCCGAAGAAATCGCTGACCTGCGACGATGGGCGCTCGACTGGGAGTCCGACCTCGGGCTGCGCCTCCTTGAGGACTACGACGACTCTCAGGACGCCGAGGGCTGACGCGGAGCTGTTCGTAACACAAAGCCCCCACGACCTCTCATCCCGGTCTCCGCGAGGGTGAGAGCAACGTTCCTTTCCGGTCACCCGGTGCCACAGGCAGGAAACGCCGCGTCCCTACCTTCGGGGTCAGCCACTCGTAGCAGGACCTGAGCCCCGTCGCACCGTGGAGGCGTCATGACAGCCCCTAGTACAGCCCCCGCACCCCCGAGCAGGGGCGGTCGCTGGATCCAGCAGTGGGATCCGGAGGACGAGACCTTCTGGAAGGAGACCGGCGAGAAGGTCGCCAAGCGGAACCTGCTCTTCTCCGTTCTCTCCGAGCACATCGGGTTCTCGATCTGGACCATGTGGTCCGTGCTCGTGCTCTTCATGGGCCCGGAGTACGGGCTGACCCCCGCCGACAAGTTCCTGCTCACGTCGATGGTCACGCTCGTCGGTGCCGTCGTCCGCGTCCCCTACACCTTCGCCGTCGCGATCTTCGGTGGCCGCAACTGGACGGTCATCTCGGCCAGTCTGCTCCTCGTCCCCACCGTCGCCGCGTTCGCCGTGATGAAGCCGGGGACCTCGTTCAACACCTTCCTGCTGGTCGGCCTGCTGGCCGGCATCGGCGGCGGCAACTTCGCCTCCTCCATGACCAACATCAACGCGTTCTTCCCCCTCCGCAAGAAGGGCTGGGCGCTCGGGCTCAACGCGGGCGGCGGCAACATCGGCGTCCCGGTCATCCAGCTGATCGCCCTCGCGATCATCGGCGCCAGCGGCGGCCCCCGGGTGCTGCTCGGGATCTACATCCCGCTGATCCTCGTCGCCGCCGTCCTCTCCTCGCTCTTCATGGACAACATCGAGAACGTGAAGAACGACACCGGTGCCGCCAAGGACGCCGCGCGTGACGGTCACACCTGGATCATGTCCTTCCTCTACATCGGCACGTTCGGCTCGTTCATCGGCTACAGCTTCGCCTTCGGGCAGGTGCTGCAGAACCAGTTCGGCCGGACCCCGCTGGAGGCCGCGTACGTCACCTTCATCGGCCCGCTGCTCGGCTCGCTGATCCGCCCGGTGGGCGGCGCGCTGGCCGACAAGTACGGCGGCGCGAAGATCACGCTGTGGAACTACGTCGGCATGGGCGCCGCGACCGCCGTCCTCATCGCGGCCAGCATGGAGAAGTCGCTCGGACTGTTCACCGTGGCGTTCGTGGTCCTGTTCGTCCTCAGCGGCCTCGGCAACGGCTCGACCTTCAAGATGATCCCCGGCATCTTCCACACGAAGGCCCTGGGCAAGGGGCTCGAAGGCGAGGAGGCCGCCGCCTACGGCCGCCGTCTCTCCGGTGCCTCCATGGGCCTGATCGGCGCGGTCGGCGCGCTCGGCGGAGTCGGAATCAACCTGGCCTTCCGCCAGTCCTTCCTCTCCTACGGCTCCGGAACCGGCGCGTTCGTCGCCTTCCTCGCCTTCTACGCGGCCTGCTTCGGGGTCACCTGGGCCGTATACCTTCGGCGTACGGCCGTCCAGGGCCAGGCGTCGACGGCCGCAGAGGCGAAGCCGCAGCTCAGCTACGCCGAGGTGTGACGTAACACTGGCGACATGAACCGGAACCGAGCCTGTCACGAGCCGTTGACAGGCTCGGTCGGCATGTAGGGACGACCCACGTACGACCGTGTACGACGACTCGAGTGCGGGACGAGAGCCATGTACGAGCAACAGCAGGCAGCAGAGCAGCACGGCCCCCTCGCGGGCTTCACCGTGGGAGTCACGGCCGCGCGCCGGGCGGACGAACTCGGTGCGCTGCTCCAGCGACGCGGGGCCGCGGTCCTGCACGCGCCCGCCCTGCGGATCGTGCCCCTCTCCGACGACAGCGAGCTGCTGGCGGCGACGAAGGACCTGATCGACCAGGCGCCGGACGTCGTGGTGGCCACCACGGCCATCGGCTTCAGGGGATGGGTCGAGGCCGCCGAGGGCTGGGGGCTCGGTGAGACGCTTCTCGACCGGCTGCGCGAGGTGGAACTGCTCGCGCGCGGGCCCAAGGTCAAGGGGTCGATACGAGCCGCCGGACTGACCGAGGACTGGTCGCCGTCGTCCGAGTCCATGGCCGAGGTGCTGGACCGGCTGCTGGAGGAGGGGGTCGAGGGCCGCCGTATCGCCATCCAGCTGCACGGTGAGCCCCTGCCCGGGTTCGTGGAGGCGCTGCGGGCCGGGGGCGCGGAGGTCGTCGGGGTGCCGGTGTACCGGTGGATGCCGCCGGAGGACATCGGGCCGGTGGACCGGCTGCTGGACGCGGCCGTCTCGCGGGGGCTGGACGCGCTGACCTTCACGAGCGCGCCGGCCGCGGCCTCGCTGCTGTCCCGGGCCGAGGACCGGAGTCTGCTGCCGGAACTGCTCGCCGCGCTCAACCATGACGTGCTGCCGGCCTGTGTCGGGCCGGTGACCGCGGTGCCCCTGCAGGCGCGGGGGGTCGATACGGTCTCGCCCGAGCGTTTCCGGCTCGGTCCGCTCGTGCAGTTGCTGTGCCAGGAGCTTCCCGCGCGCGCCCGGGCGCTGCCCATCGCCGGCCACCGGGTGGAGATCCGGGGCCACGCTGTGCTGGTCGACGGGGCGCTGCGGCCGGTGCCGCCGGCGGGGATGTCCTTGCTGCGGGCGCTGACGCGGCGGCCGGGCTGGGTGGTGTCTCGGGCGGAGCTCCTGCGGGCCCTGCCGGGCGCGGGCCGCGACGAACACGCTGTCGAGACGGCGATGGCCCGCCTGCGCACGGCCCTGGGCGCCCCGAAGCTGATCCAGACGGTGGTCAAGCGGGGGTACCGGCTGGCCCTGGACCCGGCGGCGGACGCGAAGTACTCCGACGTCTAGCTAGGGCCTGTCGGCACGGCTGCCCGTGGCTTTCACCAGGCACCCCAGTGTCACCGTCAGCAACACCGCCCGCACGATGTTCCACGCCACCCACGGGTCCTCGAACCTCTCGCGCAGGGCGCCGGGGTCGCCGCCCCGCGCGAGGGCGTCGTTGAGGGGGACGTTGAAGGCGACGGTGACCAGGAAGGCCAGGGCGGAGAGCACCAGGGCCGCCCACACCCACCGCCGGTGGCCGCGGCCCCGCGCCTGCCGGGCCGCCACCGCCGTGAGCAGCGGTGCGCCCAGGAAACCGAGGAAGAACATCGGGTTCTGGATGACCTCGTTGATGTCACGCATCACCTCGACGTAGACGCGGTCGTCGCTGCGGGCCAGGGCCGGCATCACGGCGCACGCGAAGACGCAGAAGGCCCCGGCGACCAGGCCCGTGGCGACCGTGGCCGCGCCGAGGACGACTCCGCTGCTCCTGCTGTTCTGTGTCATGCCCCCAGTCAAGAGCCGGGCCCCACCGCGCCGACATGGCCGAGACGCGCCGTCGCATACGTGCGCGTCCAGGCACCGCGCCCGGTCCGGGGGGTTCCGGCGGCGAGGGCGGGAAGGCACTGTTAGAGGGAGCCCCGGAACAGCCTCGAAGCACTCACCGACCCCATACGACCGGGGCACCCCAAGGCGGTGACAGGCACATGGCACTGGGTACGGCCACGGTCGCGTACGAGCTGCGGTTCGACGCCGGGCGGATCTGTCTCGACCTCCTCGCCACCACCCACCCCGAGGAACGCCTCGACTCGACGGAGGTGCTCGGCGCCTGGATCGTCGGTTCGGGACTGGTGCCGCGGGGGACGGACCTGACCCACGCGGACCCCTCCTGGCTCGTGGGCTTCCGCGAACTGCGGGGACGTATCGGACAGTTGGTCAGGGGCGCCCCCGGACACGGCTACGACCTCGCACTCGCCCACGTCAACGCGGCCGCCCGTGTCGCGCCGCCCGCCCCGCGCGCGGTGCGGGACGAGGAGGGCGCGCTGGTACGCGAGTTGGACGGCCCGCCCGACTGCGCGGCCCTGCTCGGGGCCATCGCCAGGGACGCCGTGGGGCTGCTGACGGACCCGGTCGCGCGGGCCGGGATCAGAGAGTGCGAAGGGGACAACTGCCCCATCGTGTACCTGGATACATCACGGGGACGCAGGAGGCGCTGGTGCTCCAGTGAGGTCTGCGGGAACCGGGAAAGGGTGGCCCGGCATCGTCGGCGCCTGCACTCGCGCGCGCCTGACTGACCGTTATGTCTCTTCTGTGGAGCGGCAGTCGAAGTGATTTCGATTACATGTCGTTTACTCGCTCAACCTCACGGGCGGTAGTCGTGATCTTGCCCGTGTGGTGGAAATGTAAAGATCGCGCGGCGGGAATGTGCGCGCATGTCCTGTCTCGTCACGTCACTCAGAAGAAAACTGTCGTCGCACTTTGAACACCCGGCACCCCACGTCCGTACCCCTCGTCGAGCGACCGACTGGGGGAACCCCCGGACATCGGAGGTGGGCGTGCGCAAGGATTCCGTCGTGGCCAATGAACGTGGATCGAGGGCCCGACATCGCATGTCCCAGCCCTCGGAACCTGATGAGGAGCTGATGCGTGCCCTGTACAGAGAGCACGCCGGGCCTCTCCTTGCGTATGTCCTCCGGTTGGTTGCGGGTGACCGCCAAAGAGCCGAGGACGTGGTGCAGGAGACGCTCATCCGTGCCTGGAAGAACGCCGGACAGCTCAATCGAGCGACCGGATCGGTACGCCCCTGGCTGGTGACGGTCGCCCGGCGCATCGTCATCGACGGCCACCGCAGCCGGCAGGCCCGGCCGCAGGAGGTCGATCCGTCGCCGCTGGAGGTCATCCCCGCGGAGGACGAGATCGACAAGGCGCTGTGGTTGATGACGCTGTCGGACGCGTTGGACGACCTGACCCCCGCCCACCGGGAGGTACTGGTCGAGACGTACTTCAAGGGGCGTACCGTCAACGAGGCGGCCGAGACACTGGGCATCCCCAGCGGAACCGTCCGCTCGCGGGTCTTCTACGCCCTGCGGTCGATGAAGCTCGCACTGGAGGAGCGGGGGGTGACAGCGTGATGGGTGTTTACGGGGGTAACCAGGGATTCGGCACAGGTGGTTCGGGTATGTCTGGCTCCATGATGGGATCTCCGGTGCCGAACGAGCACGAGACCGTCGGCGCCTACGCCCTCGGGATCCTCGACGACGCCGAGGCGACCGCCTTCGAGGCCCATCTCGCGACCTGCGAATGGTGCGCGCAACAGCTCGACGAGCTCGCCGGCATGGAGCCGATGCTCGCCGCCCTCGCGGATCTGCCGGGCTCCGGCACCCCCGCGATCGGGGAGTCGCTGTCCGCCAAGCCCAGTCCGCGGATCGTGAACAAGCTCGTGGACGAGGTCGCCGAGCACCGTGCGCAGAAGCGGCGCCGCAGCTTCTACATGGTCGCGGCCGCGGCCGCGCTGATCATCGGCGGTCCGTTCGTGGCGATCGCGGCGAACGGCGGCGACTCGGACGGCGGGCCCAAGCAGGGGCAGGTCCTCGCGGCCACCCCGAAGGAACTCTTCGAGTCCATGAGCGACAAGGTGTCCGCGACCGACTCCTCCACCGGCGTCAGCGCGACCGTCGCCATGCAGGAGAAGGCCTGGGGCACCTCGCTCGGCCTGGAGCTCAAGGGCGTCAAGGGACCGCTCAAGTGCTCCCTGATCGCCGTCGGCACCAACGGCGAGCGCTGGACGGCCTCCACCTGGTCCGTCGGCAAGTGGGGCTACGGCATCCCGAACGGCAAGACCGCCGAGTCCAAGCAGCCCCTCTACATCGGCGGCGCGGTCGCCCCGGCCCAGAACGACATCGATCACTTCGAGGTCGTGGACTCCGACGGCAACAAGCTCGTCCAGGTCGCCGCGTAACTTCCCGCCGGGGCCCCCTTCGCGTACGGTTGACGGCTGCCCAGCACGTCAGAAGGGGGCCCGGTGGCCGCTCAGGCTCAACCATCTGCGGTCGGTTCGGTTCAGGACTCCGTCCGGGACCGTGAGATCAGCGTCGAACAGGAACATCTGGACCGGGTCTACCGGCGCCTGGAGGAGAAGATCCACGAGGCGGAGTTCCTGATGAACGACGCGGCCAAGCGTGGCCAGGTCGGCACGCCCGGCGCGCTCGCCGAACGGGACGCCCAGGTCTTCCGGGCCGGCGTCCACCTCAACCGGCTCAACAACGAGTTCGAGGACTTCCTCTTCGGCCGGATCGACCTGCTCCCCGGCAAGGACGGCAAGAAGGGCCCCGACGGCGCCTACACCGCCGTGGAGCCCGCCGAGGGCGCTGTCCGTGAGGACGCCACCGCCGACATCGCGGAGACCCTGCACATCGGCCGGATCGGGGTCCTGGACTCCGAGTACGCACCGCTCGTCATCGACTGGCGGGCCCCGGCCGCCGCGCCCTTCTACAGGTCCACTCCGGTGGATCCCGGGCGTGTCGTACGACGCCGGGTCATCCGCTCCAAGGGCCGCCGGGTCCTCGGAGTCGAGGACGACCTCATGCGCCCCGAGCTCAAGGCCTTCCTCGACGGCCACGAGCTGCCCGTCATCGGCGACGGCGCCCTGATGGCCGCGCTCGGCCAGGCCCGCAGCCACACCATGCGGGACATCGTCGCCTCCATCCAGGCCGAGCAGGACCTGGTCATCCGCGCCCCCGCCGCGTCCGTGACGTACGTGGAGGGCGGCCCCGGCACCGGCAAGACCGCCGTGGCCCTGCACCGCGCCGCGTACCTCCTCTACCAGGACCGCCGCCGCTACTCGGGCGGCATCCTCATCGTCTCGCCCACCCCCCTGCTGGTCGCCTACACCGAGGGCGTCCTGCCGTCCCTCGGTGAGGAGGGCCAGGTCGCCATCCGCGCGATCGGCTCCCTGGTCGACGGCGTCGAGGCCACCCTGTACGACTCCCCGGCGGTGGCCCGCGCCAAGGGCTCGTACCGGATGCTGAAGGTGCTGCGGAAGGCGGCACGGGGAGTGCTGGAGCTGGGCGCCGGTGCGGACGCCGGCCCGGGCGGTTCCGCGAGGGCGGGCGGCACCGGCGGGGCCCGCGGCCGGTCCGACTCCGGGCAGCTCTCCTTCGGGGACCTCGGTGCCGTCGACGGTGGTGCCGGTGACGGGAGCGGCGCCGCCACCGCCGTATCCCCGCAGCCCCCGTCCGGACCCCCCACCCGTCTGCGCGTCGTCGCCTTCGGGCGGCGGCTGGAGCTGGAGGCGGACGAGCTGGAACGTATCCGCCGCAACGCCCTCAGCGGCACCGCGCCGGTGAACCTGCTGCGGCCCCGGGCCCGCAAGCTCCTCCTGGACGCCCTGTGGGCGCGGTCCGGGGCGGGGGGCCGGCACACCGATCCGGAGCTGGCCGCCGAGCTGCGGTCCTCGTTCGACGAGGACATCACCTCCGAGGACAGCTTCATCGAGTTCCTCGACGCCTGGTGGCCCGAGCTCACCCCGAAGACCGTCCTCGCCGCCATGGCCGACGAGCGGCGCCTGGGGCGCTGGGCCCGCCGCATCCTCAACCCCGGCGAGGTCCGCCGGGTCGCCCGCTCGCTCAGGCGGGACGGCCTGACCGTGCACGACATCGCCATGCTCGACGAGCTCCAGGCCGTCCTCGGCGCCCCCGCCCGCCCGCGCAAGAGGCGCGAGCTGGACCCGCTCGACCAGCTCACCGGACTGGAGGAGCTGATGCCGGTCCGCGAGGAGTCGCAGCGCGAGCGGGCCGAGCGGCTCGCCCAGGAGCGTGTCGAGTACGCCCATGTCATCGTCGACGAGGCCCAGGACCTCACGCCCATGCAGTGGCGCATGGTCGGCCGCCGCGGCCGGCACGCCACCTGGACGGTCGTGGGAGACCCCGCCCAGTCCTCCTGGTCCGACCCCGACGAGGCCGCCGAGGCCCGCGACGAGGCCCTCGGCTCCCGGCCCCGCCGCCGCTTCGAGCTGACGGTGAACTACCGCAACCCCTCCGAGATCGCCGAGCTCGCGGCCAAGGTGCTGGCCCTCGCGATGCCCGGCTCCACGTCGCCCTCGGCGGTACGGTCCACCGGCGTCGAGCCACGCTTCACCGTCGTGCGCAAGTCGCTGGGGGAGACGGTCCGCGAGGAGGCGGCCCGGCTCCTCGGCCTCGTCGACGGCACCGTCGGTGTGGTGGTCGCCATGAACCGCCGGGAGGAGGCCGCCCGCTGGCTCACCGGACTCGGGGACCGGGTGGTCGCGCTCGGCAGCCTGGAGGCCAAGGGCCTGGAGTACGACGCCACGGTCGTCGTCTCCCCGGCCGAGATCGCCGACGAGTCGCCGGCCGGACTGCGGGTGCTCTACGTCGCCCTCACCCGGGCCACCCAGCAGCTCACGGTCGTCTCGGCGGACCGGGACCAGCCGGACGGGCAGGGCGTGCCGGATCTGCTGAGAGATTGAACTCTCCGCACGGGAATGGTCTTTCGGGATCCGTTTGTTAGCCTGGACGAGACACCGGCCCGATCCAAGCCCCCGGGCCCAACCTTCGTCGCTACGAGCGACCACTTGCCGCGAGGCGAGCATGGCGGGTCGGTGTCATTGACCTGGTGAGAGGCCCACGTCCATGTGACGTGGGCCTCTTTCGCGTGAATGTCCCCGTGAACACAAAGTCCGCAATCCGGAGCGGCTAACGCCTACTCATCAGTAGGTGCGACCATCGGACGGCATCAACGTCAGGTGAAAGCAGAGGAAGTCGGCCATGGCAACGGCGCCCAGCGTCTCCTACTCGATTACGGTCCGGCTGGAGGTGCCCGCGAGCGGAACCGCGGTCTCCCAGATCACCACGGCCGTAGAGTCCCACGGAGGCTCGGTGACCGGCCTCGACGTGACCGCGTCCGGCCACGAGAAGCTCCGCATCGACGTCACCATCGCCGCGTCCTCCACCGCGCACGCCGACGAGATCGTCCAGCAGCTGCGCGGCATCGAGGGCGTCACGCTCGGCAAGGTGTCCGACCGTACGTTCCTGATGCACCTCGGCGGCAAGATCGAGATGGCGTCGAAGCACCCCATCCGCAACCGTGACGACCTCTCGATGATCTACACGCCGGGCGTGGCCCGGGTGTGCATGGCGATCGCCGAGAACCCCGAGGACGCGCGCCGCCTCACCATCAAGCGCAACTCCGTTGCGGTCGTGACGGACGGCTCGGCCGTGCTGGGCCTGGGCAACATCGGACCCAAGGCCGCCCTGCCGGTCATGGAGGGCAAGGCGGCCCTCTTCAAGCGGTTCGCCGGCATCGACGCCTGGCCGCTGTGCCTGGACACCCAGGACACCGACGCGATCGTCGAGATCGTCAAGGCGATCGCCCCCGGGTTCGCCGGCATCAACCTCGAGGACATCTCCGCGCCCCGCTGCTTCGAGATCGAGGCCCGGCTGCGTGAGGCCCTCGACATCCCCGTCTTCCACGACGACCAGCACGGCACCGCGATCGTCGTCCTCGCCGCCCTGACGAACGCCCTGCGCGTCGCCGGCAAGGCGATCGAGAACATCCGGGTCGTCATGTCCGGTGCCGGCGCGGCCGGTACGGCCATCCTCAAGCTGCTGATCGCCGCGGGCGTCAAGAACGCCGTCGTCGCCGACATCCACGGTGTCGTGCACGCAGGCCGCGAGGACCTCGTCGACGCCGCCCCGGGCTCGGCGCTGCGCTGGATCGCCGACAACACCAACCCCGAGAACCTGACCGGGACCCTGAAGGAGGCCGTTCGCGGTGCCGACGTCTTCATCGGCGTCTCGGCCCCGAACGTCCTGGACGGCACCGACGTGGCCGCCATGGCCGAGGGTGCGATCGTGTTCGCGCTCGCGAATCCCGACCCCGAGGTCGACCCGGCGGTCGCCCGCCAGACGGCGGCCGTCGTGGCCACCGGTCGGTCCGACTTCCCGAACCAGATCAACAACGTGCTGGTCTTCCCGGGCGTCTTCCGCGGTCTGCTGGACGCCCAGTCCCGCACGGTCAACACGGAGATGATGCTCGCGGCCGCGAAGGCCCTCGCGGACGTCGTCACCGAGGACGAGCTGAACCCGAACTACATCATTCCGAGCGTCTTCAACGACAAGGTCGCGGGCGCGGTGGCGGGTGCGGTGCGGGACGCGGCGAAGGCGGCGGGCGCGACGGCGTAGGGCCCGCTTCCGGGGCTCCGGGCCCCGCGTCTACAGTGGGCGTCGTATGTTTGTTCGGCTGTGAGGATTGCCACGGCGGTCCTCCGGCCCGGCGCGTCGTGGAACCGGGCGCTTCCGGGCACCCTCTAGGGTGGCGCCACGCCCAGGCCTCTGTTCGTGTGACCCCCTAGGGTGTTCTCACGAGTCCTGCGGGTGCCGGATTGGCTTTCCCGCAGCAGGTAGGGGCAGGATGCGTCCCTGGGCGCGAGCGCATCGGCTTCGCTGTGCCTCGTGTGCGGCCCCGCCGCGTGGCACACCCCAACGGCAAGAAGAACACGGGAGTAACAACATGAACCGCAGTGAGCTGGTGGCCGCGCTGGCCGACCGCGCCGAGGTGACCCGCAAGGACGCCGACGCCGTTCTGGCCGCGTTCGCCGAGACCGTCGGCGAGATCGTCGCCAAGGGCGACGAGAAGGTCACCATCCCCGGCTTCCTGACCTTCGAGCGCACGCACCGTGCCGCTCGCACCGCGCGCAACCCGCAGACCGGTGACCCGATCCAGATCCCGGCCGGCTACAGCGTCAAGGTTTCGGCGGGCAGCAAGCTCAAGGAAGCCGCCAAGGGCAAGTAGGTCCGACGGTGCGTCTCGGGACGACGTACACGTCTCAGTAACGTCAATGGGGCGGCCACCCGGAACCGGGTGGCCGCCCCATCGTCGTACGCGGGAATCGGTCAGCCGAGGGCCTTGCCCGGCAGCTCAACCTTCGCGCCCAGCTCGACGAGCTTCTCCATGAAGTTCTCGTAGCCGCGGTTGATGAGGTCGATCCCGTGGACCCGGGACGTCCCCTGGGCCGCCAGCGCGGCGATCAGGTACGAGAAGCCGCCGCGCAGGTCGGGGATGACCAGGTCGGCGCCCTGGAGCTTGGTGGGTCCCGAGACGACCGCCGAGTGCAGGAAGTTGCGCTGGCCGAAGCGGCAGTTGGAACCGCCCAGGCACTCGCGGTAGAGCTGGATGTGAGCACCCATCTGGTTCAACGCGGAGGTGAAACCGAGGCGGGACTCGTAGACCGTCTCGTGGATGATCGACAGACCGGTGGCCTGGGTGAGGGCGACCACCAGCGGCTGCTGCCAGTCCGTCTGGAAGCCCGGGTGCACGTCCGTTTCGAGCGCGATGGACTTCAACTGGCCGCCGGGGTGCCAGAACCGGATGCCCTCGTCGTCGATCTCGAAGGCACCGCCCACCTTCCGGTAGGTGTTCAGGAACGTCATCATCGAGCGCTGCTGGGCGCCGCGGACGTAGATGTCGCCCTCGGTCGCCAGCGCGGCGGACGCCCAGGAGGCGGCCTCCAGACGGTCCGGCAGGGCGCGGTGGTTGTAGCCGCTGAGCCGGTCCACCCCCGTGACGCGGATGGTCCGGTCGGTGTCCATCGCGATGATGGCGCCCATCTTCTGCAGCACGCAGATGAGGTCCTCGATCTCCGGCTCCACCGCGGCGTTCGAGAGCTCGGTGACGCCCTCCGCGAGAACGGCCGTCAGCAGCACCTGCTCGGTCGCGCCGACGGACGGGTAGGGCAGCGTGATCTTCGTGCCGCGAAGCCGCCGCGGCGCCTCCAGGAACTGCCCGTCGGCGCGCTTCTCGATGGTCGCGCCGAACTGCCGCAGCACCTCGAAGTGGAAGTCGATGGGCCGGCCGCCGATGTCGCAGCCGCCGAGACCGGGGATGAAGGCGTGTCCGAGGCGGTGCAGCAGGGGACCGCACAGGAGGATCGGGATCCGGGAGGAACCCGCGTGGGCATCGATGTCAGCGACGTTGGCGCTCTCGACATGCGTCGGGTCCATCACCAGCTCGCCCGGTTCCTCACCCGGACGGACCGTCACCCCGTGCAGTTGCAGCAGCCCGCGTACGACGCGCACGTCACGGATGTCCGGAACATTGCGCAGTCGACTCGGCTCGCTGCCCAGCAGGGCGGCGACCATGGCCTTCGGTACGAGGTTCTTCGCACCGCGGACACGGATCTCGCCCTCCAGCGGGGTTCCGCCGTGGACAAGCAGTACGTCGTCAGAGCCGTTGACGGTCATGTATCTCGCGTTCCGATGAGTCGGGCAGGGGCCGGAAGGGACAAGGGTAATCGCCGCCCACCCCCCTTCAGTAAGCCCAAGTGCCGCTCAGTCACGTCATAGCTGTGTCACAACACGTGCCGTCCCCTGTCGGGCACATGGGGTCACCGGCGCCGGGCGTGCGCGTGGGGCGCATCGGTGCGCTCTGAGCTGCATCCACTGCCGTAGCGGCATTGCCTCCCCACGCGGAGGGAAGATGCGGGATCATGTCTGGCATGACCGAGGTGTCCTCGCTCACAGGGCGGTTGCTCGTGGCAACACCCGCCCTGGCGGACCCGAACTTCGACCGAGCGGTGGTGCTCCTTCTCGACCACGACGAGGAGGGCTCCCTCGGCGTCGTCCTCAACCGGCCCACCCCGGTGGACGTCGGCGACATCCTGGAGGGCTGGGCCGAGCTCGCGGGCGAACCCGGCGTCGTCTTCCAGGGCGGCCCGGTCTCCCTGGACTCGGCGCTGGGGGTCGCCGTCATCCCCGGCGGCGGGGCCGTCGACGGGACCCCGCTGGGCTGGCGCCGAGTGCACGGCGCGATCGGACTGGTCGATCTGGAGGCCCCTCCGGAGCTGCTCGCCTCGGCCCTCGGCAGCCTGCGCATCTTCGCCGGTTACGCCGGCTGGGGCCCCGGCCAGCTGGAGGACGAACTGGTGGAGGGCGCCTGGTACGTCGTCGAGTCGGAACCCGGTGACGTGTCCTCCCCGTCCCCGGAGAGACTGTGGCGCGAGGTCCTGCGCCGCCAGCGCAACGAGCTCGCGATGGTGGCCACGTATCCGGACGACCCTTCGCTGAACTGATCCATGTGAGCTTCAGTACCCTTGGCCGTATGAGCACTCTCGAGCCCGAGCGCGGGACTGGTACGGGGACCCTCGTCGAGCCCACGCCGCAGACTTCCCACGGCGACGGCGACCACGAGCGCTTCGCCCATTACGTCCAGAAGGACAAGATCATGGCGAGCGCCCTCGACGGCACGCCCGTCGTGGCGCTGTGCGGCAAGGTGTGGGTGCCCGGCCGCGATCCCAAGAAGTACCCCGTGTGTCCCATGTGCAAGGAGATCTACGAGTCCATGGGTTCCGGGGACGACGACAAGGACGGCGACAAGTAGCCGTTCGCCAGGCCCCCGGGACGCGTTCCGCGTGCCCCGGGGGCTTTCGCGTGCTCGGGTCACGAAGTGGTCGAGACCTCTTGTGGACGTGTTCCTGCACGCCTTAGCCTCCGTTGCGTTGTGCACAGCGAAACGGTGATTGCGCATAGTGCAACGCACTAACGGAGGGCCCTCCATGAAGCTGTCCGCCCGACTCCTCACCCCGGCGTCCACGCCCTCTACTGCCGGACCGTTCGGCTCCGCCGGGTGGCCCCGGTGACCCAGCGCGCCGCCCGGACCCCCTGGCTCTGTCTCGTCCCCGCCCTGACGCTCGTGCCCTCGCCGGATTCCTTCCGGCGCGTGTTCGGGCAGCGGGATTTCGGTCGGTATTTCGTCAACGGCCTTGTCGTCGCGTGCAGTGTCGTGATCGTCTCGGCGCTGATCGCGTTTCTCACCGCGACCGCCGTGACACGATTCCGCTTCCGCTTCCGGACCCTCACCGTCCTCTTGTTCCTGCGGCTGCGGGACTTCGCTCTGCTGAACCCGCGGGGCTCGCTGATCCTGCCCCGCATCGCGTTCTCGCCGCCCTTCGCGATCTGGATGCCGAAGGGGTTCGGGAAGGCCGTACCGGAGGCTTTGGAGGAGGCCGCGTACATCGACGGCGCGAGCCGTGCGTGATTCCTGTGGCAGATTCTTCATCTCGGCCCGGAACGATTTCCTCTTCGCCAAGTCGTTCATCATCAGCGACACTTCGCGGTCCACTCCGCCCATGGCCCCGCCGGTCCTCCTCACGCCGGACGAGCCGGACCGGGGCGGGGTCATGGCGGCGTCGACGGTGACGACGATCGCGGTGCTGGTGTTCTTCGTACTCGTACAGCGACGCCTGGTCTCGGCACCGGGCGGAGCGGTTAAGGACTGACGTGACTTCGCTGGCAGAACTGATTCCCGCGCCGCGCTCCGTCGAGGGGCCCACGGCGGGCGGCTTCGTCTTCGGACCGGAGACCGCCCTGTGGGGCGCCCCCGGTACCGGGACCACACAGCGGTGGCTGCGCTCCACCCTCGGCACGGCCCTCGGCCTGCCGCTGCCGCCGGGGCGGGAGGGCGGCCAGGACACGCTCACGCTGCGCCTCGACGACACCCTGGACCCGGAGGGCTACCGGCTCCAGGTCACCGCAGAGGGGGGCGTCGAGATCACGGGCGGCGGCCCGGCAGGCGTGTTCTGGGGCGCCCAGTCGCTGCGCCAGCTCCTCGGCCCCGACGCCTTCCGGCGCGCGCCCGTGGCCCCCGGCCGGCAGTACGGCGTCCGGCATCAGAGCGTCGAGGACGCCCCGCGCTTCCGCTGGCGCGGCCTCATGCTCGACGTGGCCCGGCACTTCATGCCCAAGGACGGAGTCCTGCGTTACCTCGATCTCATGGCCGCGCACAAACTCAACGTCTTCCACTTCCACCTGACGGACGACCAGGGCTGGCGGATCGAGATCAAGCGATACCCCCGGCTCACCGAGGTGGGCTCATGGCGGGCGCGTACCAAATTCGGCCACCGGGCCTCGCCGCTGTGGGAGGAGAAGCCGCACGGTGGCTTCTACACCCAGGACGACATCCGGGAGATCGTCGCCTACGCCGCCGAGCGGCATATCACCGTCGTCCCCGAAATCGACGTGCCCGGACACTCTCAGGCCGCCATCGCCGCGTACCCGGAACTCGGCAACACCGACGTCATCGACACGACCTCCCTCACGGTCTGGGACAACTGGGGCGTCTCCCTGAACGTACTCGCCCCCACTGACAACACCCTGCGCTTCTACGAGGGCGTGTTCGAGGAACTGCTGGACCTGTTCCCCTCCGAGTTCGTGCACATCGGCGGCGACGAATGCGCCAAGGAACAGTGGCGCGAGTCGCCCCTTGTCCAGAGCCGTATCGAGGAGCTCGGTCTCGCCGACGAGGACGAGCTCCAGTCCTGGTTCATCGGCCACTTCGACAAGTGGCTGACCGCGCGCGGACGCAGACTCATCGGCTGGGACGAGATCCTGGAGGGCGGTCTCGCCGACGGCGCGGCCGTCTCCTCGTGGCGCGGCTACCAGGGCGGGATCGCCGCCGCACGCTCCGGCCACGACGTCGTCATGTGCCCCGAGCAGTATGTGTACCTGGACCACCGTCAGGACGCCGGCGCGGACGAGCCGGCGCCGATCGGGTACGTCCGCACCCTGGAGGACGTGTACCGCTTCGAGCCCGTTCCGCCCCAGCTGACTTCGGAGGAGGCCGGGCATGTCCTCGGCACCCAGGCCAACCTGTGGACCGAGGTGATGGAGGATCACGCGCGTGTGGACTACCAGGCGTTCCCTCGGCTCGTGGCCTTCGCCGAGGTGGCCTGGAGTGCTCTGCCCGCCCCCGCGGAACGGGACTTCGCCGACTTCGAGCGGCGGATGACCGCGCACTACGAACGACTCGACGCCCTGGGCGTCGGCTACCGGCCGCGCACGGGACCGCTGCCGTGGCAGAAACGGCCCGGTGTGCTCGGCCGGTCCATCGAGGGGACGCCCCCGAACAGGTAGGGGAAAAAGACCTCAAGTGTCACCGAAGAGTGTCAATCGTCATGTGCGGGTTATCCCGGATGAAAACGGACCATCTCCCTGGTGGGGTGGGCGAATGCCGCCGAACGCCTCCTAGCGGACCCCTGTCTTCGGGTGTTGCGAAGATGTGCCAGAGTTGCCACGTCCGCCCTGTCAGCACGTACCGTACGGCAGCAACAGGCAGGGCCAGGTGGGGCAGCGGGAAGGGGCAGCCGGTTTGACCACGCACACACCGCAGGCGGCGCAGGCCGTCACGCTGCCCACGACACTGGACGAGGCCGTGGCGGCCCTCACCGCCATGCCCGCCGCCGTGCCCGTCGCCGGCGGCACCGACCTCATGGCCGCCGTCAACTCCGGGCAGCTCAGGCCCGCCGCCCTCGTCGGTCTCGGCCGGATCAGCGAGATCCGCGGCTGGCAGTACCAGGACGGGCACGCCCTGCTCGGCGCCGGGCTCACCCACGCGCGGATGGGCCGCCCCGACTTCGCCGCCCTCATCCCCGCGCTCGCCGCCGCCGCCCGCGCCGCGGGCCCACCGCAGATCCGCAACGCGGGCACCCTGGGCGGCAATATCGCCTCGGCGGCCCCCACGGGCGACGCGCTGCCCGTCCTCGCCGCCCTCGAAGCCACGCTGATCATCGCGGGCCCGGACGGAGCCCGCCGCGAGATGCCCGTCTCGCACCTGCTGGCCGGCATGGAGATGCTGCGCGCCGGCGAACTCATCGGCTTCGTGCGCGTGCCGCTGCTGCACGCCCCGCAGGTCTTCCTCAAGGTCACAGGGCGTACCGGCCCGGGCCGCGCGATGGCCTCCGTCGCGCTGGTCCTCGACCCGGCCCGGCGCGGGGTCAGGTGCGCCGTCGGTGCCATAGCGCCGATGCCGCTGCGCCCCCTGGACGCCGAGCAGTGGGTCGCCCGGCTCATCGACTGGGACAACAACCGCGCGATCGTCCCGGAGGCCCTGGAGGCCTTCGGCGAGTACGTCGCCGCGGCCTGCATCCCCGACCCGGCACCGGCCCCGGACGGCTCGGTGCCGCAGCATCCGCCCGCAGTACTGCACCTGCGGCGCACCGTCGCCGCGCTGGCCCGACGAGCACTGGGGAGGGCACTTTCGTGACCGACGACCAGCACGGAGAGGGCACGCCCCGGGCCGCCGGCCGCTGGGACCCGTTGCCCCACGGCGACTACGACGACGGCGCGACCGCCTTCGTGAAGCTCCCGGAAGGGGGCATCGACGCCCTCCTGGCCTCCGCCGACAGCCCGCTGGCCGCGCCTGGGCACGGGTATGTGCCGCCGCAGATAACGGCCGCGCCGGGGGACGGGACCGACCCGGCGGGCACGGGCGGCTGGGCCGTACCCGCCGAGGGCGCGCAGTGGCCCGACCCGAGCACCCTGCCCCAGGGGCAGACCGGGCAGTTCACGTACAACCCCGCGACCACCCAGCAGTGGCACGTCGAGGACCCCGCGGCCGCGCCCGCGCCGGGCCACGACGTCACCGGCCAGTGGTCGATCCCGGTCGCCGGCGGCGAGCTCCCGGACGAATCGGGCGAGTTCACCACGTCGTCCCTGGTCGAGCAGTGGGGCGGCACTCCTCCGGCGACCCTGCCGGGCGGTGCGTCCGCGCCCTGGGCGTCACAGCCGGCGCAGCCGTGGGGGGACCAGCCCCAGGGCGGCCCGGGAGCGGGACCCGAGCACGGGGGACCGGCCGGGGAACAGCACCCCCACCTGCCGCACGGTGACGGACACTCCGGCGGCTTCGACGACGGTCACGGCGGTCGGATCGGCGACGGTCACGGCGGTCCGGTCGGCGACGGTCACGGCGGTCCGGTGGGCGACGGCGGTCCGGTCGGCGACCACCACGCGCACGTGCCCGGTGACGAGGCACCGGGCGGCGAGGCCGACGCCCCGCACGGTGGCCCGGCCGGTGACGCGCACCTGCCGTCCGCCGCGCACCTCGGAAACCACGCGGTCGCCGACGCCCCGCCCGAGCCGGACGAGGCGAGCCCCGAGGCGGCCCAGGACGCCGCCCAGCCGCACACCGACACCCATGGCCACGGCATCCGGCTTGCGCAGCCGCACACCGACACCGACGGCCACGGCACCGCTCTCGCCGGACCGCACGGCACAGCCCAGCCCCTCGACCCCGCCGAGCCCTACGGGGACGACCCCTCCGCTGCCGCCTCACAGCCCTCACACGGCCCGGGTGAGGAGCGACCGACCGTCGGGACCCCCGAGGGCTCCGAAGAGGCCGTGGAAGCCGCTGACGGCCCCGCCGAGCCCGGTGCCGAGCACACCCCGGCCGCGGGCGACGACGAACCGGCGCCGGAAGCCGCCGAGGAGCACGCGGGCGACCCCGACGAGAACCAGGACGAGCCGGCCCCCGCGTTCCCCGGTGAGGAACACCCCCTCGCCTCCTACGTCCTGCGCGTCAACGGCGTCGACCGCCCCGTCACCGACGCCTGGATCGGCGAGTCGCTGCTCTACGTGCTGCGCGAGCGGCTCGGACTCGCCGGCGCCAAGGACGGCTGCTCGCAGGGCGAATGCGGGGCGTGCAACGTCCAGGTCGACGGACGGCTCGTCGCCTCCTGCCTGGTGCCCGCCGTGACCGCCGCCGGCAGCGAGGTCCGTACCGTCGAGGGCCTCGCCGAGGACGGCCGGCCCTCCGACGTGCAGCGGGCGCTCGCCCGGTGCGGCGCCGTGCAGTGCGGCTTCTGCGTGCCCGGCATGGCGATGACCGTGCACGACCTCCTGGAGGGCAACCCCGCGCCCACCGAGCTGGAGACCCGCCAGGCGCTGTGCGGCAACCTCTGCCGCTGCTCCGGCTACCGGGGCGTCGTCGACGCCGTCAAGGAGGTCGTCGCCGAGCGCGAGGCCCACGCGACGGGCGACGGTGAGACGGACGGCGACGAAGCACGTATTCCGCACCAGGCGGGCCCCGGAGGCGGCAGCGTCCACCCGTCGGCGTTCGACTCGCCGGGGTTCCCGAACGCCTCCGGATCACATGACCAGGCGTACGGACAGGGACAGGACGGAGGCCAGGCGTGAGCAACGAAGCCGCCACCGCGACCACCGCCGCGGAGGCAGCACCCGCCCCCGAGCCGATTCCGCACGGCATCGGCGTCTCCCTGCCGGCCGCCGACGCGCGCGCGAAGACCGAGGGCACCTTCCCCTACGCGGCCGACCTGTGGGCCGAGGGCCTGCTGTGGGCGGCCGTGCTGCGCTCCCCGCACGCGCACGCGCGCATCGTGTCGATCGACACCTCGCACGCGCGTGAGATGCCCGGAGTCCGCGCGGTCGTCACCCACGAGGACGTGCCCGGCAGCCCGGTCCACGGCCGCGGCCGTGCCGATCGCCCGGTGTTCGCCTCCGAGGTCGTCCGCCACCACGGCGAGCCCATCGCGGCCGTCGCCGCCGACCACCCCGACACCGCGCGCATGGCCGCGGCCGCCGTCATCGTCGAATACGAGGTCCTCGACCCGGTCACCGACCCGGAGCAGGCCTTCGAGGCGGAGCCGCTGCACCCCGACGGCAACCTGGTCCGGCACATCCCGCTCCAGCACGGCGACCCCTCCGCGACCGGCGAGATCGTCGTCGAGGGCCAGTACCGCATCGGCCGCCAGGACCCCGCCCCCATCGGGGCCGAGGCAGGACTCGCCGTGCCCCGCCCGGACGGCGGCGTCGAGCTCTACCTCGCCTCCACCGACCCGCACAGCGACCGCGACACGGCCGCCGCCTGCTACGGCCTGGAGCCCGAGCGCGTCAAGGTCGTCGTCACCGGCGTGCCCGGCGCCACCGCCGACCGCGAGGACCAGGGCTTCCAGCTCCCGCTCGGCCTGCTCGCGCTCAAGACCGGCTGCCCGGTCAAACTGACGGCCACCCGCGAGGAGTCCTTCCTCGGCCACGTCCACCGTCACCCCACGCTGCTGAGATACCGCCACCACGCCGACGCCGAGGGCAAGCTGGTGAAGGTCGAGGCGCAGATCCTGCTCGACTCGGGCGCCTACGCCGACACCTCCTCGGAGGCCCTGGCCGCCGCCGTGGGCTTCGCCTGCGGACCGTACGTCGTCCCGAACGCCTTCATCGAGGGCTGGGCCGTGCGCACCAACAACCCGCCCTCCGGCCACGTCCGCGGCGAGGGCGCGATGCAGGTGTGCGCCGCCTACGAGGCGCAGATGGACAAGCTGGCCAAGAAGCTGGGCGTCGACCCGGCCGAACTGCGCCTGCGCAACGCCCTCGCCACCGGTGACGTGCTCCCGACCGGCCAGACCGTGACCTGCCCGGCCCCGGTCGCCGAACTGCTCCAGGCGGTACGGGACTTCCCGCTGCCCGCGCTGCCCAAGGACACCCCCGAGGACGAGTGGCTGCTGCCCGGCGGCCCCGAGGGCGCCGGCGAACCGGGCGCGATCCGCAGGGGCGTCGGCTACGGCCTCGGCATGGTGCACATGCTGGGCGCCGAGGGCGCGGACGAGGTCTCCACGGCGACCGTCCGCGTCCAGGACGGCGTCGCCACGGTGCTCTGCGCGGCCGTCGAGACCGGCCAGGGCTTCACCACCCTGGCCCGCCAGATCGTCCAGGAGACGCTCGGCATCGACGAGGTCCACGTGGCGCCCGTCGACACCGACCAGCCCCCCGCGGGTCCCGGCTGCCGCGGCCGCCACACCTGGGTCTCGGGCGGCGCGGTGGAACGCGCGGCCAAGATGGTCCGCACCCAGCTCCTCCAGCCCCTGGCGCACAAGTTCGGCATGTCCACCGAACTGCTCCAGATCACCGACGGCAAGATCACCTCGTACGACGGAGTCCTCTCGACGACCGTCACCGAGGCCATGGACGGCAAGGAACTGTGGGCCACCGCCCAGTGCCGCCCGCACCCCACGGAACCCCTCAACGAGATCGGCCAGGGCGACGCCTTCGTCGGCATGGCCTTCTGCGCGATCCGCGCGGTGGTCGACGTCGACATCGAACTCGGCTCGGTGCGCGTGGTCGAGCTGGCGCTCGCCCAGGACGTGGGCCGGATCCTCAACCCGGCCCAGCTGGAGGCCCGTATCGAAGCGGGCGTCACACAGGGCGTCGGCATAGCGCTGACGGAGAACCTGCGCAGCGCGCGCGGGCTGATCCGCCACCCCGACCTCACGGGGTACGCGCTGCCGACGGCCCTGGACGCGCCGGAGATCCGGATCGTCAAGCTCGTCGAGGAGCGAGACGTGGTCGCCCCGTTCGGCGCGAAGGCGGCCAGCGCGGTGCCGGTGGTCACCTCACCCGCGGCCGTCGCCTCCGCCGTGCGCGCGGCCACGGGCCGTCCGGTGAACCGGCTCCCGATCCGCCCGCAGGCCGCGGTGGTGACGGACCGATGAGCACGCCGGGGCAGGAGCCCCGCGAGTACGAACCGCCGCCCGGTCTCGGCAAGTTGGCCCTGTGGATCCTGCTGTTCGTGGTGGCGGCCGTCGTGGTCGTGGTGGGCGGCGTCTACTTCGCGTGACCGAAGTGCCTTCGGCCGTCGGGGAGTTCACGTGATGCGCGGGGTCGTACTGGTCACCGGTGTGATGGCGGCCGGGAAGTCGACGGTCGCGCAGGCGCTGGCCGAGCGGCTGCCGCGGGCGGCGCACGTCCGCGGGGACCTGTTCCGGCGGATGATCGTGTCGGGGCGCGAGGAGTACACACCCGGGGCCTCCGAGGACGCTGCCGCCCAACTTCGCCTGCGCTACCGGCTGTCGGCGGCGACGGCGGACGCGTACGCCGAGGCCGGGTTCACGGCGGTCGTGCAGGACGTCGTCCTCGGCGAGGACCTGACGGCGTACGCCGGACTGGTCCGGACCCGGCCGCTGTACGTCGTCGTCCTGGCGCCGGACCCCAGGACCGTGGCGGCCCGGGAGGCCGGCCGGGCGAAGACGGGCTACGACGGCGGGGCCTGGACGATCGCCGCGCTGGACGAGGCGCTGCGGGAGTCGACCCCGCCGATCGGCCTGTGGCTGGACACCTCCGCGCAGACCCCCGCGCAGACGGTGGAGGCGATTCTCGCGGGGCGGGAACGCGCGAGGGTGCCCTGACGTCTCCTTGGTACGGGGGCGTTGTCAGTGGTGGCGCGTAGTGTTTCCAGCAGTGGGGGACGAGCGCAGGCCCGACGGGTTCGCCGTGCCGTGCCCGGCCAGGGGACTGCGTACGAAGCACACGGGGGAACCATGAGCGCGACCGATGCCGCCGTAGCGGCGATCAGACTGACCGAGGACGAACTGCAGCCCTACATCTCGCACGCCTCGACCCGCCGCTGGCTCAGCGGCCCCGGACTGCCCCTCGACAGCGACCTGTTCACCTTCGAGGAGCTGCGCAGGGAGGGCCTGCGGACGGTGGCGGACGCGACGGGCGACCCGGCCGGACGGCTCAGCGAGGAACTGCGCGACCAGCTGGTGATCGGCGGACTCACGGACCTGCACGGCAGGGAGACGGAGTCGGTCCTGCTCGACGGGGTCACCGGCGAGGTCTCGACGACGGCGTTCTTCCACACCCGCCCCGACCTCATGGACCGCACCCCCCTGGCCCCGTCCCTGCCCACCCTGGTCCGCTTCGCGACGGCCACGGACGAACTGACCGAGGTCCGCGGCCAGTTCGCCGCGTACGCCGGCCGCTTCGGTCCCACGGCCGTGGAGGACGCCACCCGTCAGCTGCTGACGGTCTTCGAGGAGGGCACGGGCGGCGAGGTCCCCACCTTCTGGAAGATCGCGGCCCTGATCCGCCCCCTGACCCTGGTGGCGGGCCCGGGCACGGACTCCGGCCTGGCCCTGGACCTCCCGCCGCGCCTTCTGGACCAGGAGTTCGGCCGCAGCCACGTCGTGCGCTTCGAGGACATCGACTTCCCGTCCACCCTCACGCACGCCCCGACCCGCCGTTTCCTGGCCGAGACGGGCCTGCCCGAGGACGGCGTCCTCTTCCACACCGACCCGGACGCCCCGCTCCCGACCCTGGCGGAACACCGGGCCGAGCAGCTGACCGCCCTCCCGCCCCGGGCCGGCCACCTGATCGTCCTCGGCCACCTGATCGAGGACAACACCCTGGTCGTCGACGGCGAGACGGGCGGCGTCCTGAACTGGAGCGAGCGCGAGGGCACGCTCCACCCCCTGAACACCGACATCTCCACGCTCGCCTTCACCCTCTGGCTGCTGAACCGGGAGCGCCGGATAGACGAGTCACTGGCCCACGAACTGACCAACACGCTCTACGTCCAGGTCGCCAAGACGATGATCCGGGCCCTGTCCACCATCGACCCCACGGGCACGACGACGGACGCGGACTGGCACTACTGGACGGAGCTGTTCCAGGACGAGGTGGGCGGGGTGCTCTGACCGGCGTCCCGCCGCAGGGTGGCCGAGAGGTGATGCTGCAGAGGCTGCCCGACAGCCGCGAGGTCGTGGACGAAGGTGAAGGAGTCGCCGTCCCCGTCGGCCAGGGTGTAACGGCGACGGGTGGCGGTCACCTCCTTGGCGGTGGGGGTGAGCGCCACGGAGTGCGTGGCGAGATCGACCGCTCCCTCCTCCACCTGCCCGACGAGGATCTCGGTGACGCCGGTGGGCTGGGTCACCAGCGCCTCCACCCGGCCGTCCGGCTGCAGCCGCCACCACCCGCTCTCCCGGGCCGCGGGCCGCACCGGCACCCCGTCACCGTCGACCAGCCAGGCCCGCGCCTCGTACCGGAGGAAGGGCCGCCCGTCATGACTGAAGCGGACCTCCTGCGCGTACGCGAAGTCGCCGTCGAGCGTCGGATACCCACCTCGGCCCCGACCGCGCCACACCCCCAGAAACCCGAGCACAGGCCCGAGCAGCGCGTGGGGAGCAGGCACCTGCTCCCCCCGCAGCGCATCGGGAAAGGGAGACCCCACCACACCGTCGACCACGCCCGCACTCCTCCACACTCACGACCACTACCGCCGCAAGCGTAGGGCGCCGCGCAGGGGAAGGGGGCGGCACCTCGAACGAGACGCCGCCCCCTCCCGGGGCCGGAGGCTGCCATGCCTGTGATCGCTACGTGGGGGTCGTCTCTCAGCGCCGGACGGCCGTCGGCACGGTGGCGGTGCCGTTCAGGCAGTGGTCGAGGAGTGCGTGCATGCGCGGAACGGGCAGTGCCGGGTTGGACGCAGCGCCCTCGGCGGTATGGGGGTCGGCGAGGAGGGGCTCCAGGGCTTCCGGTGACAGGCCCGGGTTGGTGGCCGCTGCCTGGCGCACCGACGCGTCGGGGTCCTCCACCGGGGGGTCGGGCAAGGCAGGGTCGGCTGCGGCCAGGGCCCGGACCTCGGGATCCGGGTAGTCGATGAGGTGAGCCCGGCCGGTACGGGGGAACGCGGGCAGGTCCAGCAGGTGCGGACGGTGGGCCGGGCGGGTGACGAAGACATCCAGGAGGAGGTGCGACGGAGCCAGCGGGTGGTGGCAGGCCAGCCGGATCCTCACCTCCTCGTCGTCGTCCTGCGCGAGCGCCTCGGCGAGTTCCGCCGACAGTCCCGGCCAACTTGCCGCAACCCGGCGGAGCACCGCTTCCTCGGACACCGCACAGGATGCGAACCAGTCGGGTGATGGCCCGACGGCCGGATCGACATTCGACTCGGTGAACGGCTCGCCGATCGGACAGGTGCAGTCAGGACCGTGCCCGATGACCTGGTCGATCGCCCTGTACTCCGCCCAGGTACGGGGGAAGGGGTGGAGGCGCGCACACGTCCGCACGTACTCGACCGGGTCCGACCTCAACTCCGCCACCAGGTCCGGTCCCACGTCGGGCCGGGCGGCAACCGACGCGCGGACCTCCGCGTCGGGGTGGCGGGCGAGCCGGGCGAGGGCGTAGGCCGGGGTGTGTGGGTTCCGGGCCATGGGGAGCACCGTGCCGTCCGCGAAACACTGCTCGACGAGCGTGGGGGACAGAGCACACGTGCTGAACACGAATCCGTTGCGCGAGCCGAAGGACGGCAGTCCGGCCTCCACCCGTTCCGGGTCCAGCGCCCAGTTCCTGTCCTGCGCCGCTTCACGGACCCCGGGGTCCGGATCGTCGAGCAGCGCCGCCCGCTGTGCCGGCGTGAGGGACTGCCACCTCCACGTGGCCACCATCCGGAGTTCGGGGTGCTCGTGGCCGGCGATGGAGCGGAAGAAGGACAGCGGGATCTGCCGGGACGAATCGAGCTCACCGATGATCTCCTTCGCGGTGAGCTTGCCGTCCTCGCCCCCGTCCTGGGCCATCAGGAGGGTCACGAGGATGTCGTCCGGCAACGGTCGGACCCGTTGGGGGTAGTGACGGGGGCCGGAGGCGAGCCGCGCGCGGACGATCCCCGACGGGTCCGACGCCAAGGGGGTGAGCCGCGCCGGGTCGACGTACCGGTTGCGGGCGAGCGCGCGGCGGATGACTTCGGACGGATGGTGCAGGGCAGCGTCGATGACGGCGTCGGGCAGGTCACGGCCCTCGCACATCAGCAGGCCGGCGTCACCGGCCGCTGGGCCCAACAGGCGTACCAGCACGTCGGAGGGCGCTGCCGGATTGAAGGCGATGCCGCGCAGCCAACGTTCGTGCAGGGAGTCGGACATCGCGTCATCCTGTCACCTCAACGGAGACGGACGGACTATAAGCGGTGGGGTGGCTCAGGCAGGGTTGCCCCACCTGCTTTCGCTGTCGGGTTGGTCGAGATAGAAACGATCAGGATCAAATATTGATTGATCAGATTAATTCAATGTCGGTCATTCTGGTCAATGTTGGACGTAAGTTTTGATTCGATATCTCAGATGAAATTGATCGAATTTAACATGTGAAAATCGCCCCCGCTGTGGGTTACCGTCGTCTAAGGCATCGTCCGAGTTCAGGCTGTGCCTTCTTGGTGATGTCTGTCGATAACTCATGGAGGGGCTTGCATGTCTTTGAAGGGTTTCCTTATTCGTACGGCTGGAGCGGCGACAGCGTCGCTGCTGGCTCTCTCAGGCGCTGTTGCGTTGGCGCCAGCAGCCGCAGCCGAGCCGCTCTACTGCGGGTCTAGTGAATACGTGGATCACATCTCGGTTGAGCGCTGGACCAGCGGAGAATTCAAGATCAAGGTGACTCCGAAGAGTGCCGCGCGTTGGGCACCTGATCCTCATGCAGCTACCGTCTCCGAGTGGCATGCGGTACAGAACTGCGTGTCGGGGCTCTACGGTGGACTCGCGGACAGCATTTGGGACCAGCTTGAATGCCATCAGTATCTGGCGGCCGTGCCGGCTAAACCGTCCAACTGGTCGAGTGACAGCTTCTGGGCCACAGGCGGAACCTACGACTTGGAGAGCTGGCGAGGGACGTTCACCTCTGACTATCCGACCTGGTACAGCTCCCATTGTGGGAACGAGTACGGCTCTGATCCTGTCGGGGTGAGCCTGGGTGCTTATCGGCCTGACACGGGACAGCTCGATCTGCAGCTACCAACAGACGTTGCCTAAGGTCAAGCGTAACTGAGACGGCAACTGAGACTGACGCTTCATGAGGCGGCACCCCAGAGGGGTGCCGCCTCATGCTTTTGCCTGGTCAAGCCGGTAGAGGCCGTGGCGGGAATCGAACCCGCGTAACTCGCTTTGCAGGCGAGTCCCTGAGCCACTCGGGCACACGGCCGGGGTGACCCGGTGACTTGACCGTAGGGGGGTGTGGGGGGTGGTTCAAGGGTGTCGTGGGGGCTGCAACGGGACTGCCATACGCCGTTCATGAACGGGCGGGACCGGCGGTGGTCGTACGACCAAGGTCTCAGGGCGAGGCATGCTTTTGACAGGGGCCAACGGGGGCTGTGGACCTTACTCTGGCGGGCATGGCAGTCCTGGAACCGCGTGACGCCGGTGTCACCGACGACCCTGAGGTCCCGTCCGTCCATGAGGGGGAGGAGGGGGTGCTGGGGCGTTCGTACCGGGCGCTGAGCATCGGCATCGTGTCCGTCGTGCTGCTGATCGCGTTCGAGGCGACCGCCGTGGGGACCGCGATGCCGGTCGCCGCCCGGGAGTTGGACGGGGTCGCGCTGTACGCCTTCGCGTTCTCCGGGTACTTCACCACCAGCCTGTTCGGGATGGTGCTGGCCGGGCAGTGGGCGGATCGGCGGGGGCCGCTGGGGGCGTTGAGCAGTGGGATCGCCGCGTTCGCCGCCGGGTTGCTGCTGTCCGGGACCGCCGGCGCGATGTGGCTGTTCATCCTTGGGCGGGCCGTGCAGGGGTTCGGGGGCGGGCTGGTCATCGTGGCGCTGTACGTCGTCGTCGGCCGGGCCTATCCGGAGCGGCTGCGGCCCGCGATCATGGCGGCGTTCGCGGCGGGCTGGGTGGTGCCGTCGATCGTGGGGCCGCTCGCGGCCGGGGCGGTGACCGAACACCTCGGGTGGCGGTGGGTGTTCGTCGGGATTCCGGTCCTGGTCGTCTTCCCGCTGGCCCTCGCGCTTCCCCAGATACGGCGGCGGGCCGCGGGTCCGGTGGACGGCCGTGCCCCCGGTGACGCGGACCGGCGCCGCATCCGGCTCGCCCTCGGCATCTCCCTCGGCGCCGGGCTCCTCCAGTACGCCGCCCAGGACCTGCGCCCCCTCTCCCTGCTCCCCGGCCTCGCGGGCGTGGCGCTGCTCGTGCCTGCCGTGCTCGGACTGCTTCCGCGCGGGACGTACCGGGCGGCACGCGGGCTGCCCTCCGTCGTGCTGCTGCGCGGGGTCGCCGCGGGGTCCTTCGTGGCCGCCGAGTCCTTCGTGCCGTTGATGCTGGTCACCCAGCGAGGGCTGTCGCCGACGCTGGCCGGGTTCTCGCTCGCGGCGGGCGGCGGGACCTGGGCGCTGGGATCGTGGGTGCAGTCGCGGGCGCGCGTGGAGCCGTACCGGGAACGGCTGATGACCGCCGGGATGGTGCTGGTCGCGGCCGCGATCGCCGCCGCGCCGAGTGTGCTGATCGACTCCGTGCCGGTCTGGACCGTCGCCGTCGCCTGGGGCTTCGGCTGCTTCGGGATGGGGCTGGTGATCTCCTCCACCAGCGTGCTCCTGCTGCACCTGTCCGCCCCGCAGGAGGCCGGTACCAACTCCGCCGCCCTCCAGATCTCCGACGGTCTGTCGAACGCCGTCCTACTGGCGGCGGGGGGTGCGGGGTTCGCGGCGCTGGGCGGCGGGACGGTGAGTCATACGGTGACGGGGGCGTCCGGGGTGCAGCATCCGTCGGCGTTCGCCGCGGTGTTCCTGCCGATGGCGGGGGTGGCCCTGGTGGGGGCGTGGGTGACGACCCGGCTGCATGCCCGCACGGGGTCGCCCCACGCATGAGCGGCCTCCACCGGACTTGGCCCCACCGGAGCTGGTCCCGCCGGGCGTGGCCTCCACCGGGCTTGGCCTCCGCCGGACGCGGTCCCCACGGGCTGTGGCCCCTATCGGACGTGGTCCCCATTAGCAGCGACCCTCACCGGACGTGGCCTCCGCCGGACGCGGTCCCCGCCGGACGTGATCCCCACTGGCAGCGCCCCCTACCGGGTGTGGCCCTTATCGGACGTGGCCCCTACTGGACGCGCTCCCCATGGGCTGTGGTCCCTATCGGACGTGGTCCCCACCGGACCCAACCCCCACCGCCCAGGCCCCCTCACCGCCCCCACCCCCCAACAAACCCAACCCGTCTGCCCCCAACATCTGCCGGCCCGTCCGGTCGGGCTCACCGCGACCCGGATCCACCGCGACCCGGATCCACCGTGCCCCGGGCTCACCGTGACCCGAGCCCACCATGACCCCGGCCCACTGTGACCTCGGTCCCACCCGCCGCCGCCCCGGCCCCGTCCGCGCGGTGGTGGTGGCGGGCCGCCGGTAAGGTGACCCGGTCGTCATACACAGCCGAAGAGACAGCCCAGCCGCTCGACCCCGACGGAGACCGTGACTACCACCGCCGCCTCCTCCCATCACCTTTCCCCCGCCTTCCCCGGCCGGGCCCCCTGGGGTACCGCCAGCAAGCTGCGAGCGTGGCAGCAAGGGGCGATGGAGAAGTACGTCCAGGAGCAGCCGCGAGACTTCCTGGCCGTCGCGACGCCGGGGGCCGGTAAGACGACCTTCGCGCTCACGCTCGCGTCCTGGCTGCTGCACCACCATGTCGTGCAGCAGGTGACGGTCGTCGCGCCGACCGAGCATCTGAAGAAGCAGTGGGCCGAGGCGGCGGCGCGGATAGGGATCAAGCTGGATCCCGAGTACAGCGCCGGGCCGCTCGGCAGGGACTACCACGGAGTCGCCGTCACCTACGCGGGTGTGGGCGTACGGCCCATGCTGCACCGCAACCGGGTCGAGCAGCGCAAGACCCTCGTCATCCTCGACGAGATCCACCACGCCGGTGACTCCAAGTCGTGGGGCGAGGCCTGCCTCGAAGCCTTCGAGCCGGCGACGAGAAGGCTCGCGCTCACCGGTACGCCCTTCCGGTCCGACACCAACCCGATCCCCTTCGTGACGTACGAGGAGGGCAACGACGGGATCCGCAGGTCGGCCGCCGACTACACCTACGGGTACGGCAACGCGCTCGCCGACCACGTCGTGCGGCCCGTCATCTTCCTGTCCTACAGCGGGCAGATGCGCTGGCGGACCAAGGCGGGCGACGAGATCGCCGCGCGGCTCGGCGAGCCGATGACCAAGGACGCGATCAGCCAGGCCTGGCGTACGGCCCTGGATCCGCGCGGTGAGTGGATGCCGAGCGTGCTGCGCGCCGCCGACCAGCGGCTGACCGAGGTCCGGAAGGCCATCCCGGACGCCGGCGCCCTTGTCATCGCCTCCGACCAGGAGTCCGCGCGCGCCTACGCCAAGCTGATCCGCGAGATCACCGGCAACAAGGCGACCCTCGTCCTGTCCGACGAGGCCGCCGCGTCCAAGCGGATCGACGACTTCAGCGCGAGCAACGACCGGTGGATGGTCGCGGTGCGCATGGTGTCCGAGGGCGTCGACGTGCCGCGGCTCGCCGTCGGGGTGTACGCCACCACCATCTCCACGCCCCTCTTCTTCGCCCAGGCCGTCGGCCGTTTCGTACGGTCCCGGCGGCGCGGCGAGACCGCCTCCGTGTTCCTGCCGACCGTGCCCGACCTCCTCACCTTCGCCAACGAGATGGAGGTGGAACGGGACCACGCCCTCGACAAGCCGAAGAAGGAGGGCGAGGAGGACCCGTACGCCGAGTCCGAGAAGGAGATGGAGGAGGCGAACCGGGAGGAGGACGAGGACACCGGCGAGCAGGAGCAGTTCGCCTTCGAGGCGCTGGAGTCCGAGGCCGTCTTCGACCGCGTCCTGTACGACGGCGCCGAGTTCGGCATGCAGGCGCACCCGGGGAGCGAGGAGGAGCAGGACTACCTCGGGATTCCGGGGCTGCTGGAACCGGACCAGGTGCAGCTGCTGCTCCAGAAGCGGCAGGCCCGGCAGATCGCGCACAGCCGCAAGAAGCCGGACACCGAGGCGGACCTGCTGGAGCTGCCGGCCGAGCGGCGGCCCGTCGTCTCGCACAAGGAGATGATGGAGCTGCGCAAGCAGCTCAACACCATGGTCAGCGCGTACGTCCACCAGAGCGGCAAACCCCACGGCGTGATCCACACCGAGCTGCGCCGGGTGTGCGGCGGACCGCCGAGCGCGGAGGCCACGGCCGGGCAGCTGCGGCAGCGGATCGCCAAGGTGCAGGAGTGGGCCACCCGGATGAGGTGACCCGCGGCCCGTGAGGCGACGCGGGTCCCGGGTGAAGGTGACGCGCGGCGCCGCTCGTGTCGTGGCCGCGGACCGCACGTACCAGGACAAACGGAGTGGTCCGTACCGGCTACTGCCCGGATTCTGGACGGAGGCTTCCGCTGAGCGAACCCCCTTCGCTACTGTCCCGCTACGCACACGCCCCGTGGCAGCGCCGCCGCGGAGCGCAGCCGTGAAGCGACGCGGCCCGGAAAGAGACCGGGCCGCCGGCCGATCGGCGGCCTCTGAAGCGCGTCGCCGACGGGACTCGGTGACGCACCGCCGCTCGGAGGTTGCCGACCTCACCACTTGGAGGAGTGGGCGTCGTGACCGCGGAGACCTCTCAGACGCTTGACCGGGGACTGCGTGTCCTCAAACTTCTGGCCGACACGGACCACGGGCTCACCGTCACCGAGCTGTCCAACAAACTGGGCGTGAACCGGACCGTGGTGTACCGGCTGCTCGCCACGCTGGAGCAGCACGCCCTCGTACGGCGTGATCTCGGCGGGCGGGCCCGGGTGGGACTGGGCGTGCTGCGCCTCGGACGACAGGTGCATCCGCTGGTGCGGGAGGCCGCGCTGCCCGCGTTGCGGTCGCTCGCCGAGGACATCGGGGCGACGGCTCATCTCACGTTGGTGGACGGCGCCGAGGCGCTGGCCGTGGCCGTCGTGGAGCCCACGTGGACGGACTATCACGTGGCCTATCGGGCCGGGTTCCGGCATCCGCTGGACCGGGGCGCCGCGGGCCGGGCGATTCTCGCGGCCCGGCAACAGGGGTTCGGGGAGCCGGGTTACATGCTGACGCACGGAGAGCTGGAGGCCGGCGCGAGCGGGGCCGCCGCTCCTCTGCTCGGGGTCACCGGGGTCGAGGGCAGCGTCGGGGTCGTGATGCTGGCGGACGCGGTGCCGGAACGGGTGGGACCGCGGGTGGTGGACGCGGCCCGGGAGGTCGCGGAGGCACTGCGCTGAGCGCAGGCACCGTCCTCGGCGGCGGCCCCCGCGGGGACCGCCGCCCCACGCGTCAGCCGCCCACCGGACCGAGCCCCGCCAGCACCCTCAACTGCAGCCACAGCAAAAGCCGTTCGTCGGGGTCGTCCAGGTCGATTCCGACGTGCCGGCGCACCTGCTTCAGCCGGTAGCGGCAGGTGTTCGGATGGACGGCGAGCAGGCGTGCCGCCGCCGCGATGTCGCATCCGGCGTCGAGCCAGCAGATCAGTGTGCGGGCGTGGTCGGTGCCGTGCTCACCGTCGTACGCCAGCACCCGCCGCCAGGAGCCTTCCGCCAACTCCCGTCGTCCGGCGAACACTTCGGTCAGGCGCAGCAGTGTCACCCGTGGCCGTACCTCGTCGACCGTGGCCACCGGGAGCGAGGGCCCGAGCACCCGCAGCACCAGATCGGCGTCCGCCCGTGACCCGGCCACCTCCCCGAGTCCCGCCACCATCTCGCCGAGCCCGGCCCGCACCGGCACCCTGAGCGCCTGCCCGGCCCGCGCCACGATCTCCTCCGCCAGCCGCCGGTGGCGGACCCCGGGTGCCGGCAGCAACGCGTACACCACCCCGTCCAGCAGCACACACGCCTGCCGCCCGTACCGCGCCTCGCACCGCAGCCGTACGACCTCCAGCAGCCGCAGCCCGGTCTGTTCGGCGTCCGGGAGGCCGGCCTCGTCCAGGGCGAAGGCCGCCACCCGCACCGGGCCCTCGACCCCCAGCCGGGCGGCGGACGTCGCCGGGTCCGCCGTACCGTCCAGCACCCGCCGCAGCAGGTCGCCGCTGCGGTGCCGGGCCAACTCCCTTGCCGCACGCGCCCGCAGGAGCAGCAGGGCCGCCGTGGACGCCCCCTGGGCGAGGGTCTCCTCCGCGTCCGCCGCGAGCGTGCCGTCGTCGACGACCCACACCGATCCGAGGGTCTCCCCGCCGGCCCGGACGGCGACCGCGAGGCGCGGCAGGACGCCGTCGCGCAGCGCGGGCAGCCGTACCGGGCCGGCGGCCGCGAACAGCTCCCGGTACTGCTCGGTGTTCTCCACGTCCGCCGGCACCTGGAGGCCCAGGATGCCCTGGCGGCGGTCCTCGTCGACCGGCTGGCCGGGGACGGTGGAGTAGGCGAGGATCCGCCGGCGCGGGTCCTCCACGGCCGCAGCCCCACCGGTCGCCGCCGCGATGGCGTCGGTGAGCGCGAAGAGGTCGTCGTGGCCGCCCGTGGACGGGACCGGCCGGGCGCCGATCGCCGAGGCCAGCAGCAGGTGCGCCCGGTGCCAGGCGGTGTCCTCGGCGACGGACAGCAGCGCCACACCGTACGTTCGCGCCTCGGCCGTGGGCCCGTCCGGGCCCCGGACCACCAGGCCGGTCATCCCGGCCTCCGCGGCCGCCCTCGCCAGCGGCCCGGCGGCTGCCGCCCGCACCCCGACCGCCAGCAGCAGCGCGCCCGGCACCCGGGGGAGCGGCGCGTGGGGGTCGTGGAGGAGGACCTCCGTGACCGGGGCGGTGAGTCCGGCGGGAGCGGTGTGCAGGCGTACGGCGGTGCCGCCGACCACGTCCAGGAGGTCCCCCAGGGTGCAGGTGTCCAAGGGTGCCTCCGGAGGATGTCTTGTCCGATCCGTAAACGAACGTACGGGGATGTTGTGCGCCCGTACAACCCACGCCGGCCGAACGGCCCCGAGACTGGGCACATGACCGGAGTGAGCATCCGTACCGTCCACGACGTCGCCGGCCTCGCTGCCGTCAGCGCCTACTTCGGCGAGGTCTGGCGGACCCCGCGCACGGCCCCGCCCTACCCGGCCGAGGTGCTGCGCAGCCTGGTCCACGCGGGCGGCGCGGTGCACGCGGCCCTCGACGGGCAGCGCCTGGCCGGGGCCTGTGCCGCCGTGTTCGGGCCACCGGGCTCGCGGGAGGCGTACTCCCTGGTCGCCGCGGCGGAGCCCGGGCTCGGGCAGGCGGTGAAGCAGGCACAGCGCGCCTGGGCGCTCGGTCTCGGCGCCCGCACCATGCGCTGGACCTTCGACCCGCTGGTCGCCCGCAACGCCCGTTTCAACCTGGCCAAACTGGGCGCGGCCGGCACCGAGTACCTGGTCGACTTCTACGGCCCGATGCGGGACGGCGTGAACGCCGGCGACGAGAGCGACCGGCTGACGGTGACCTGGGACCTGGCGGCGCCCGCGGGGCCGTACGACCCGGGTGACCGGGAGGCCGCGCCCGCCACCCACCGCGCCCCCGACGGAGAGCCCCTCGCCCGCCGCGACCTCGCCGGCCTGCACGTCTGGTGCCGGGTCCCGGACGACGTCGTCAGGCTGCGGGCCGCCGACCCGGCGCTCGCGCTGCGCTGGCGGCGGGCCGTGCGCGAGGTGTTCACGGAGGCGTTCGCCCAGGGGTTCCGGGCGACGGGCATGTCCAGGGACAGCTGGTACACACTCACCAGAAAGGCCGCGGTATGAAGCTGGAGCGCGTCGAGGTCGTCCATGTGGCGATCCCGCTGGTCAGCCCCTTCCGGACCTCCTTCGGCACGATGACCACGAAGGACACCTTCCTGCTGCACGTCGTCACGGACACCGCCGAGGGCTGGTCGGAGTTCGCCGCGGACCCGCAGCCGCGGTACTGCTCGGAGTTCGTGGCGGGCGCCGAGCTCGTGCTGCGGGACTTCCTGGTGCCGAGGGCGGCGGCGCTGCCCGCGCTCACGGCCGCGCTCGTCGGGCCCGCCGTCAGCGGGATCAAGGGGCACGAGCTGGCGAAGGCCGCTTTGGAGACGGCGGTGCTCGACGCGGAGCTGCGGTCGTACGGCATGCCGCTGGCGGTCTACCTGGGCGCGGTGCGCGAACGGGTGCCCGCGGGGGTGTCGGTGGGGATCAAGGAGTCCGTGCCGGAGCTGCTGGACGACGTCGAGCGCTATCTCGCCGAGGGCTACGTCCGGATCAAGCTGAAGATCGAGCCGGGCTGGGATGTCGAGCCGGTACGGGCCGTGCGCGAGCGCTTCGGCGCCGCTCTGCCCCTCCAGGTCGACGCCAACACGGCCTACACCCTCGCGGACGCGGAACACCTGCGACGCCTCGACGAGTTCGGGCTGCTGCTGATCGAGGAGCCCCTGGACGAGAACAACCTCTACGGCCATGCGCGCCTGCAGAGCCGTCTCGCCACCCCCGTCTGCCTCGACGAGTCCCTGCACAACGCCCGGGACACCGCCGCCGCGATCGCCATGGACGCGTGCCGGGTGGTCAACGTGAAGCCCGCGCGCGTGGGCGGCTATCTGGAGGCCCGCCGCATCCACGACGTGGCCCGCGCGCACGGCGTGCCGGTGTGGTGCGGCGGCATGCTGGAGACGGGAGTCGGCCGCGCCGCGAACCTCGCCCTGGCGGCTCTGCCCGGCTTCACGCTCCCCGGCGACACCTCGGCCTCCTCCCGCTACTTCGCCGAGGACATCACCGAGCCGTTCGTCCTGGTGGACGGCCACCTGCCGGTCCCGCGCACCCCGGGGATCGGCGTCGAACCGCTCCCCGGGGTCCTACGGCGTTTCACGCGCGCGCGACGGGAGCTGTACCGGGCCTGACCGGCTCGTGGCCGGAATCGACCGCCGCGTTAGATTGATCCCGTGCTCTCTCGCCTCACGCGCCCCCAGGCCGTCGCCGTCTGCGCCCTGCCCGTCGTGGTCCTGGTCGCCACGGCCCTCTTCGCGCCGCTGCCGTTCTCCCTGGCGCAGCCCGGGATGACGGCGAACGTCCTCGGCAAGAACGAGGGCGCGGCGGTGATCACGATCTCCGGGGCCAGGACCCGTACGACGAGCGGGCAGCTGAGGATGACGACCATCGAGGCGACCGGGCCCGACACGCGTGTCTCGCTCGGCGACATCGTCGACAGCTGGTTCCGCACCGACCAGGCGGTCATGCCCCATGACGCGGTCTACCCGAGCGGGCAGAGCGTCAAGGAGATCGAGGAGCACAACACCGCCCAGATGAAGGAGTCCCAGGACGCGGCGACCGAGGCGGCCCTCGGCTACCTCAAGCTCAGCGCCGACAAGGTCAAGGTCACGCTGAAGCTCGCGGACGTCGGGGGGCCGAGCGCGGGGCTGCTGTTCACCCTGGGGATCATCGACAAGCTCGACGGTGACGGCGCCGGGGGCGATCTCACGGGCGGCCGCACCATCGCCGGGACCGGCACGATCGACGCGGACGGCACGGTGGGCGCGGTGGGCGGCGTGGCACTGAAGACGCAGGCCGCGAAGCGGGACGGGGCGACGGTGTTCCTGGTCCCTGAGGACGAGTGCGCCGACGCGAAGGCGGAGCTGCCGAAGGGCCTGCGGCTGATCCCGGTGACGTCCCTGAAGGGGGCGGTCGGCGCGCTGACCGCGCTGGAGTCGGGCAAGGGGTCCGTCCCCGCCTGCTAGGGCGCGAAGGCCGGCCTGGGGGAGGCCAGCCGGAGGCCGACCTCCACGAGGGTCCAGCCGAGCCGGGTCCTGATGGCGTACGGCCGCTCGGCCCGCGCGGCCAGGCGGTGGGCGTCGGCCTCGGCGCGGAGGTCGGCGGCCCGCAGGTGGTGCAGGGCGAGGTGGGTCTCGGGGTGCATGGCGGGGCCCTTCAGCTGGTTTCGATGGGGAACAGGTGCGTGTGGACGCGTACTTGCTCCGCGCCGGGGTCCTCGTCGGTGACCTGGTCGCGGTAGTCGTTGATCAGGGCGTGCATCTTGCCGATGAGCTCGGTGGCCAGCTCGGGGGTGAGCCGGACTGTCATGTCGCTCATGTCGGAACCGCGGGTCCACTCGGCGGGCCAGTGGTCCCGGGTGCTGAGCCAGCCGGACAGCTCGCGGGAGTGGGTGGCGGCGATCTCCTGCAGGTAGATCTCGGCCATCCCGCGCACTTCGGGTCCTGCGCCCTCGAATTCGGTGGTGTCGAAGGTCAGCCCCTGGTCCACGGCCTTCCACCAGCGCTCCCGTCCCTTCCCGTGCTCCGGGGCGTCGGCGATGAAGCCGTGCTCGGCGAGCTGGCGCAGGTGGTAGCTGGTGGCTCCGCTGGACTCGCCCAGCCGCTCGGCGAGCATCGACGCGGTGGCGGGTCCGCGCCGGCGCAGTGCGTTGAGCAGTTCCATCCGCAGGGGATGGGCCAGCCCTCGCAGTGAACGGGCGTCGAGTTTCCGTGTCTTCGGCTCTTCCGGCATGCGTACAAAGATATCTATGCAAAGGCTTCTTTGCAACAGGTTCTTTGTAACCCGGTCCGACGGAGACGGCTCCTCAGTGCACGAACCCCTCCGCCTTCATCCAGTCCAGCGCCACCTGGTGCGGATCCTCCCCGGCCACGTCCACCCTCGCGTTGAGGTCCCGCGCCACCGTGTTGTCCAGCCTCTTCGTGACCGGATCCAGTACCTCCGCGATGGCCGGCCACCGCTTCAGGGCCTTGGAGTTGATCACGGGAGCGGCGTTGTAGTTGGGGAAGAACTTCCGGTCGTCCCGCATCACCACCAGGTTCATGGACTTGATGCGCCCGTCGGTCGTGAAGACCTCTCCGTACCGGCAACTGCCCTTCGCCACCTGGGTGTAGATGATCCCGGTGTCCATCTGGGTGAGGTTCTTCGCCGGGACGCTCATCCCGTACGCCTTCTCCATGCCCGGCAGTCCGTCGGCGCGGTTGGCGAACTCGCTCTCCACGCACAGCGTCACCGCACCGGGATCCTTCTTGGCCAGCGCGGCCACGTCGGAGAGCGTCCTCGTGCGGTACTTCCGGAAGCCCGCCTGGTTCATGGCGAGGGCGTAGGTGTTGTTCAGGGGCGCCTTCGGCAGCCAGGTCAGGCCGTTGTCCAGGTCGGCCTTCCGCACCGCCGCCCACTGTCGCTGCGGGTCGGTGATCGGTTCGCTGTGGCCCTGGTAGGTGATCCACGCCGTGCCCGTGTACTCGTACATCCCGTCCGCGTCACCGGACTTGACCGCCTCCCGGGCGCCGACCGATCCCTGGATCCCCGTGCGGTCGAGCACGTCCGCGCCGGCCGCCTCGAAGGCGATGCCCATGATCGCGCCGAGGATCAGCTGCTCGGTGAACTCCTTCGACGTGACCGTCAGATCCGCGCCCTTGAGCGGCTCACCCCGGCCGATCGACCCCGGCTTCACGTCGTCGGCCATCGGGGAGCCGCTGGTCAGCCCGCATCCGGCCAGCACCACCAGGCAGCCGCCCAGCACCAGGAAGATCCGCCTCACACCGTCACCTCCACCCCTCGCGCCCGTGGAGGTCTCCGGCCGCACCGCCGGCGGGAGCGGGGGCCGGTGCCGGGAGTGCTCGTCTCCTGTGTCCGGCTCATGTGTCCGTCTCCAAGCCCCTTGGCCTGAGCAGCAGTTCGGCCAGTGAGGCCAGCCAGTCGACCAGGAGGGCGAGGGTCACCGTGAGGATGGAGCCGAGCATCAGGACGGGCATCCGCTGGTTGGTGATGCCGGTCGTGATCAGCACGCCGAGGCCGCCCCCTCCGCCGAAGGTCGCCAGGGTCGCCGTGCCCACGTTGAGGACCAGGGCCGTACGGACGCCCGCGAGGATCAGCGGGACGGCCAGCGGGAGTTCGACGCGGGACAGGACGTCCAAGGGCGACATGCCGATGCCGCGGGCCGCCTCGAGCAGGGTCGGGTCGTTCGCCTTCAGGCCCGCGATGGTGTTCGACAGGACCGGCAGGACGGCGTAGGCGACGATGCCGATCAGGGCCGCCTTCGTGCCGGTGCCCAGCCAGATCACCAGCAGGGCCAGCAGGCCGATCGCCGGGGTCGCCTGGCCCATGTTGGCGACCGTCATCGCCAGCGGGCTGACCTTCCGGAAGGCGCGGCGGGTCAGCACGATCCCCAGCGGGATCGCGATGATCAGCACGAAGAACGTCGAGATCACCGTCAGCTGCACGTGCTGCCACAGGGCCTTGGACACCTGCCCGTCCGACAGCGCGTTCTCGGTGAGCGGATCCAGGTCGGCCTGCTCGAACCACAGCCAGGTCGCGAACAGGAGGGCGAGGAGGAACGCGGGCACGAAGGTCAGCTTCTGCCAGCTCACGCGGCTTCCGGGCGCGGCCGGTGGGGGAGGAGCGGCCGTCTCCTCCAGCTCCGGGGCAGTGGACGCCGTCACGCCGTCCGCCCCCCTCCGACGGCGCCCTCCTGCTCGGCGTGCGTCCGGTCGGCCCGGATCTCCTCCAGCTCGTGCTGGTGCTCCATGGCCTCCAGCCGGTCGGCCTCCAGGAGCTCGTGCACGGAGTTCATGAGCGTCTCCATGTCGACGACCCCCGTGTACTCCCCGTGCCGCCCGGTCACCGCGACCCGCCCCGCGTTGTCGGTCAGCACGGCCTCCAGCGCGTCCCGCAGGGTCGCGTCCCGGGTCACCGTGTCGCTCACCGGCGTCCCGGCCCTGGCCAGCGACCCCTTGGCGCGCATCATGTCGCCGCGCCTGAGCCACTTGTAGGGCCGTCCGCGCCCGTCGAGCAGCAGGACCTCGTGCGTCCCGCTGCTCCGGAGCTTGTTGAAGATCTCCTGGAGCGGGTCGTCGAACGTCACCGTCGGACAGCCGGTGATCTCCACATCCCGTACCCGGGTGAGGCTCAGCCGCTTCAGCGCCGCCCCCGCGCCGACGAACCCGGACACGAAGTCGTCGGCCGGGTTGGTCAGGATCGCCTCCGGGGTGTCGAACTGGGCGATGTGGGAGCGTTCGCGCAGCACGGCGATCCGGTCGCCCAGCTTGATCGCCTCGTCGAAGTCATGGGTGACGAAGACGATCGTCTTGTGCAACTCGCGCTGGAGCCGGATCAGCTCGTCCTGGAGGTGGTCACGGGTGATCGGGTCGACCGCGCCGAACGGCTCGTCCATCAGCAGGACGGGCGGATCGGCCGCGAGGGCCCTCGCCACCCCCACCCGCTGCTGCTGGCCGCCGGACAGCTGACGCGGATAGCGCCCGTGGAACTCGCCGGGGTCGAGCCCGACGAGGTCGAGCAGTTCCTCCACCCGGTCGCCGATCCGGCCCTTCCCCCAGCCGATCATCCTCGGCACGAGCGCGATGTTCTGCGCCACCGTCATGTGCGGGAAGAGCCCGGCCGACTGGATGGCGTAGCCCACCTTGCGGCGCAGCCTGACCGGATCGATGTCCGTCACGTCCTCACCGTTGATCCGGATGCGGCCGCCGGTCGGCTCGATCAGCCTGTTGATCATCTTGAGCGTGGTCGACTTACCGCATCCGGACGGACCCACGAAGATGACGGTCTCGCCCGCCTTGATCTCCATGCTGACGCTGTCCACGGCGGGTTCCGCAGCGCCGGGATATCGCTTGGTCAGGTGCTCCAGTTCGATGGACGCACCTGAGGTGCCGGACGTCTCAGCCACGGATCCCCCTCGGAATGGTCAGCCGTCCGATCAGGACGTACGCGGCGTCGAACAGCAGGGCGAGGACGACGATCCCGAGCGTGCCGGCGAGCACCTGGTTGAGCGCGTTCTTGCTGCCCAGGGAGGCGATGCCGCGGAAGATCTCGTTGCCGAGGCCGGGCCCGGAGGCGTAGGCGGCGATCGCGGCGATGCCCATCAGCATCTGTGTCGAGACCCGGATCCCGGTCAGGATCGGCGGCCAGGCGAGCGGCAGCTCGACCCGCACCAGGCGCGTGACCCAGGACATGCCGATGCCCGTGGCCGCGTCCACCAGCGCCGGGTCGACCCCGCGCAGCCCGACGATCGCGTTGCGGACGATCGGCAGCAGCCCGTACAGCGTCAGGGCGATCACGGTGGGCGGCACCCCGAGCCCCACGCCCGGGATGAGCAGACCGATCATGGCGAGCGAGGGAATGGTCAGGAGCGTCGAGGTGGTCGTCGTGGCGAGGTTGCCCGCCCACTCGCTGCGATAGGTCACGACCCCGATCAGCACCCCGATCACCGTCGCCACGACCATGCACTGGAAGACGGCGCTCGCGTGCTGGTAGGCGTCCGCGAGCAGCTGCTGGTGGCGGCTGCCGAGGTACTCCCAGAAGGTCACGCGCGTCACCTCGCTCGCTGGTGCCGGATGGACAGCCGTGGCCGGGGGTCCGGGGGCGTCCCCCGGGAATCGCTGTCCTCCGCTCACCTCAGTGGCTCGGTCACTCCCGAAGGGCCGGGTCCTCCGCCGCCTGCTCCACCAGCGGGATGATCCGCAGCGGAACGGGGTTCTCCATGACGATCGCGGTGGCGGCCCGGACGATCCCATCGAAACCGACAACCCGGTCGATCACACGCTGGAGATCGGCGTTGGAGCGGGCCACCAGCCGGCACAGCATGTCCCCGCTGCCCGTGGTGGTGTGCAGCTCCAGCACCTCCGGCACGGTGGCCAAGTGCGCCCGGACGTCGGCCCCTTGCCCCTGCCGGATCTGGAGCGTGGCGAACGCGGTCACCGGGTAGCCGAGCGCCGCCGGATCGACCTGCGGACCGAATCCCCGGATGACTCCGTTCGACTGAAGCCGGTCCAGCCGCGCCTGCACGGTCCCCCGGGCCACCCCCAGCCGCCGGGACATCTCCAGCACCCCGATCCGCGGCTCGCGCGCGAGGAGCACGATGATCCGCCCGTCCAGTGCGTCGATCCCCACAGCGGCCTCCCGGAGAGATGGTCATCATGTACAGAAAGGCCGCCGATCCGGCCGTATCGCTGAACATGTTGTCCAGTGGATACGCAAACTATTGCGCACCTTGCAGAGCGGAGCCAGGCTTCGTACATGACGCAGACCACTCACCACACTCCCGACACCGCCCGGCAGGCCGACCCCTTCCCGGTCAAGGGAATGGACGCGGTCGTCTTCGCCGTCGGCAACGCCAAGCAGGCGGCGCACTACTACTCGACCGCGTTCGGCATGCGGCTCGTGGCCTACTCCGGACCGGAGAACGGCAGCCGCGAGACCGCGAGCTATGTGCTGGAGAACGGCTCCGCCCGTTTCGTGTTCACCTCGGTCATCAAGCCCGCCACCCCCTGGGGCCACTTCCTGGCGCAGCACGTGGCCGAGCACGGCGACGGCGTGATCGACCTCGCCATCGAGGTCCCGGACGCCCGCCGCGCCTACGCCTACGCCCTTGAGCACGGCGCCCGCTCGGTGGCCGAGCCGTACGAGCTGAAGGACGAGCACGGCACGGTCGTCCTCGCCGCGATCGCCACCTACGGCGAGACCCGCCACACCCTGGTCGAGCGCACCGGCTACGACGGCCCGTACCTGCCCGGCTTCGCCGCGGTCGCCCCGATCGTCGAGCCGCCCGCCCACCGCACCTTCCAGGCCGTCGACCACTGCGTCGGCAACGTCGAGCTCGGCCGGATGAACGAGTGGGTCGGCTTCTACAACAAGGTCATGGGCTTCACGAACATGAAGGAGTTCGTGGGCGACGACATCGCCACCGAGTACAGCGCGCTGATGTCGAAGGTCGTGGCCGACGGCACGCTCAAGGTGAAGTTCCCGATCAACGAGCCCGCCATCGCCAAGAAGAAGTCCCAGATCGACGAGTACCTGGAGTTCTACGGCGGCGCCGGCGTCCAGCACATCGCGCTGAACACCAACGACATCGTGCAGACCGTACGGACCATGCGCGCGGCCGGGGTCCAGTTCCTCGACACCCCGGACTCCTACTACGACACCCTCGGCGAGTGGGTCGGCGACACCCGGGTCCCGGTCGACACGCTCCGGGAGCTGAAGATCCTCGCCGACCGCGACGAGGACGGCTACCTCCTGCAGATCTTCACCAAGCCGGTCCAGGACAAGCCGACCGTGTTCTTCGAACTCATCGAACGGCACGGCTCCATGGGCTTCGGGAAGGGCAACTTCAAGGCCCTGTTCGAGGCCATCGAGCGGGAGCAGGAGAAGCGGGGCAACCTCTAGCCCCCGGTGACCGAGGGGGGACCGGGCCCGGGACACCGCGCCACGGAACGGTCCTCCCGCCCGCGCCTTCCGGGGCGTCCCCGTGTCCGCTTCTTCGACCGCGCCGGCCTCAGGCCTCGTAGGCTGGCCGCATGGCCAGGATCAACGACGTGGGCGGCACGCAGGGATTCGGCGCGATCGACACCACCGACGACACCGAGCCCTTCCACGCGGACTGGGAGGCACGTGTCGTCGGCCTCTTCAACACCCTGCGCGCGCAAGGCCTCTTCAACACGAACGAGTTCCGGGACGCGATCGAGTCGATGCCACCGGCGGAGTACCTGGCGGCGTCGTACTACGAGCGCTGGTTCACCGCGATCTGCGCCCTGCTCGAACGCAAGGGCGTGCTCGGGCCGGGTGAGCTCGATGACTGACGCGGCCACCGACCGCTTCCCGCCCGGCACCCGGGTCCGCACCTACCGCCACGACCCGCCGCACCACACTCGCCTGCCGCGGTACGCGCGCGGCAAGCGGGGCGTGGTCGTCGAGCCGGAAGGCCCCGGGGAACTGGCCGACGTCAGCGCGCGGGGCCGCGGGGACGCGCCCGTCGAGCAGATCTACGCGGTCCGCTTCGAGGCCCGCGACCTGTGGGGCGAGGGCGACCACCACGTCGTACTGGACCTGTGGGAGAGCTACCTGGAGGAGGATTCCGACGATGAGCGGTGACCACCACACCGACGCGACGATCGCCCGGCGGGTACGGCGACTGGAGACCCTCCTGGAGGAGAAGGGGCTGATCACCGGCGAGCGGCTGGACGAGGCGATCGACGCGTTCCTCGCGGAGTCCTCGCCGGCGAACGGCGCCCGGGTCGTGGCCCGCGCCTGGACCGACGACGCCTACCGGGCCCGGCTGCTCGCGGACGGCACGGCCGCCGTGCAGGAGCTCGGGTACATGGACGGCTCGTACCAGCGCCTGCGGGTCGTGGAGAACACCGAGTCCGTCCACAACGTCATCGTCTGCACCCTGTGCTCCTGCTACCCGCTGCGGCTGCTCGGCCCGTCCCCCAGCTGGTACAAGTCCGAGGCCTACCGCTCCCGCGTGGTCCGCGAACCACGCGAGGTGCTGCGGGAGTTCGGGCTCTCGCTGCCCGCCTCCGTGGACATCACGGTGTGGGACTCCAGCGCGGAGACCCGCTACATGGTGCTGCCCCGCCGACCGGACGGCACGGAAGCGCTCGACGAGGAGGGACTGGCGGGGCTGGTGACGAGGAACGCCCTCATCGGTACGGCCGCGGTGTGACGGGCTTCGCGTCCGTCATCGGTCCGCCCTCGTCGTCCGCCCCGCTCGCGTCCGGCCCGCTCTCGTCCGCCCCGTTCTCCTCCGGCAGGCCCGTGTCCGGCACGTCCCCCAGCGCCGCCAACGCCTCCCGCGCCTCCCGCACCCGCGTCGGCGAGAACCAGGGGTTGATCCGCAGGGCCTCCTGAAGATGGCGGCGCGCGGGGGCGGACTGCTCCGACGCCCACTCGATCATGCCCAGGTGATACGCGTACAGCGCGCTGCGCACCCCGCCCCCGTGCACCTGGTCCGTCGCGATCCGGGCGTACCGCAGCGCCTCCCGGTCCTGGCCGGACCGGTGCAGCGCCCACCCCAGCGCGTCGGCCACCGCGATCCCCGGCTGCCGCAGCCACTCGGCCCGCAACCGCCGTACCGCGGACGACGGGTCGCCGTGGTCCGCCTCGTACTGCCCGAGGACCAGCTCCTCGTCCGCCCCGCCCGCCGCGGCGCGTTCCACCGCCGCCCGCAGCAGGTCGTACTGCACCCGGGCGGCCTGCCCCAGGCCCAGCGACTCGTACAACTCGCCCAGCTCCAGGGCGTACTGCGGCAGCGGCTGCTTCGCCAGGGCCGTCCGGTAGGCGTTCAGGGCCTCCGCCGTGCGGCCCAGCGCGGCGAGGGCCCGGCCCTGACCGGCCTGCGCCGCCCGCTGGTCGGGGTCGATCCGGACCGCCTCCTGGAAGTGCCGCAGCGCGTCCTCGCGGTCACCGCGCTCCCAGGCGAGCTGCCCGGCCCGCTCCAGATACGCGGCCCGCTCGGCCGGGGCCCGCGCGCCCGCCGCCGCGTCGGCGAGCTGGGCCGCCGCGTCCTCGCGCCAGCCCCGGTCCCGGTACACGGCCGCCGCCCGGGCCATCACCGAGGGCCCCGACCGCAGCTCCGTCAGCCGCTCCAGCGCCCCACGGGCCGCCTTGTAGTCGCCGAGCCCCGTGTACGCGTCGATCAGCGCCGGATACGTCGTCGACCGTCTCGGCTCCAGCTGCCGCGCCTCCTCGCCCCAGGTCCGCGCGGTCCGGAAGTCCCGGCGCGCGTTCGCGAGGGCGGCCAGACCGCCGAGGGCCTCCGCGCTCCTGCGCACCTTCAGGGACGTCCGCAGGCTGTTCTCGGCCTTCGTGTAGAACGTCGTGTCGGCGGTCCGCCGCCCCTGTTCGACGTAGGCCGTCCCGAGCAGCGCCCACGACCCGGCGTCCTCGGGATGCCGGCGCAGATGGCCCTCCCGCTCACCGATCAGGGCCGCCAGGTCGGGCAGCGCGGCCGGTACCCCGGCGGCGACCGCCGTCAGCGCCTGGGCGCCGGGGGCCGGGGCGGGCGCACGGGGCGCCGTCCGCTCCGCGGGCAGCAGCATCAGCGCCGTGCCGAGCACCGCGCAGCCCGCGACCGCGGCGATCACCAGGCGCCCCCGCAGCCGGGCCCGCCGCTCCTGCCGCGGCTGCGCGGGCCGGTCCTCCGTGGCTCGGTTCTCCATGGCGCTCACTGTGCGTCAGTACGACGACCGCACCGCGGCATACGGCGGTTGCCGCAGGTGGGGTTCACACCGATGGCCCCCGGTGCGACGCTGTGATCATGAGCCGTATCGAAGCCCGTCGCGACGAAGACACCGCGGTCACCGGCAACCTGGTGGACCGCCTGCTCACCGGTCTGCCCGCCGACGCCGTGCTCACCGACCCGGACGTCACGGTCTCCTACGCCAACGACATGGCGAGCTTCTGCCCGGCCGGCACCCCCGCCGTGGTCGTCCTGCCGCGCACGGTCGAACAGGTCCAGCACGTCATGCGCATCGCCACCGAGCTGCGCGTCCCGGTGGTCCCCCAGGGCGCCCGCACGGGCCTGTCGGGCGCGGCCAACGCCTCCGACGGCTGCATCGTGCTGTCCCTGACGAGGATGGACCGGATCCTGGAGATCAACCCGGTCGACCGAATCGCCGTCGTCGAACCCGGCGTCGTCAACGCGACCCTGTCCCGCGCGGTGAACGAACTCGGCCTCTACTACCCGCCGGACCCCTCCAGCTGGGAGATGTGCACGATCGGCGGCAACATCGGCACCGCGTCCGGCGGACTGTGCTGCGTCAAGTACGGGGTCACGGCCGAGTACGTCCTCGGACTGGAGGTCGTCCTCGCCGACGGGCGGCTCATGTCCACCGGCCGCCGCACCGCGAAGGGGGTCGCCGGATACGACCTGACCCGCCTCTTCGTCGGCTCCGAGGGCTCGCTCGGCATCGTCGTGCAGGCGGTCCTGGGCCTTCGTCCGAAGCCGCCCGAGCAGCTGGTGCTGGCCGCCGAGTTCGCCTCCGGGGCCGCCGCCTGCGACGCGGTGTGCAAGATCATGGAGGGCGGGCACGTGCCGTCCCTCCTCGAACTGATGGACCGTACGACCGTCAAGGCCGTCAACGACCTGGCGCACATGGGACTGCCGGAGACCACCGAGGCCCTGCTCCTCGCGGCCTTCGACACCACGGACCCGGCCGCCGACCTCGCCGCCCTCGGCGCGCTGTGCGAGGCGGCCGGTGCCACCCAGGTCGTCCCGGCCGACGACGCCGCCGAGTCCGAACTGCTCCTCCAGGCGCGCCGGTTGTCGCTCACCGCGCTCGAAGCGGTCAAGGGCACCACGATGATCGACGACGTGTGCGTGCCCCGCTCCCGGCTCGGTGAACTGCTCGAAGGGACCGAGCGGATCGCCGAGAAGCACGGGCTCACCATCGGTGTCGTCGCCCACGCGGGTGACGGCAACACCCACCCCACGGTCTGCTTCGACGCCGCCGACCCCGACGAGTCCCGGCGGGCCCGCGAGTCCTTCGAGGAGATCATGGCGCTCGGCCTGGAGCTCGGCGGCACGATCACCGGGGAGCACGGGGTGGGCGTACTGAAGAAGGAGTGGCTGGCGCGCGAGATCGGCCCGGTGGGGGTGGAGATGCAGCGCGCGGTGAAGGGGGTCTTCGACCCGCTGGGGATCCTGAACCCGGGCAAGCTGTTCTGAGGCCTGGCGGTACGGCTCACTCCCCGTCCTTGGACTCGTCGCCCGGCCACGGGTCGCACAGCCACAGTTCGTCGTGACAGCCCGGAGTGGGGGCCAGCAGCTCGGCGAGACCGTCGTCGATACCGAGCTGCTCCGCCTCGGAGCCCGGGGGGACCGCCCTCAGGGTGCGCTCCAGCCAGGCCGAGACCTGCGCGGCCGGGGCCTCCAGGAGGGCGTCGCCGTCGGGGGAGCTCAGTGCCATCAGCACCACACCGCGCCCCGCGACCTTCGTCGGCCACACCCGCACGTCCCCGTGCCCGCACGGGCGGAACACCCCCTCCACGAGGAGTTCGCGGGCGAAGGTCCAGTGGACGGGGTGGTCCGAGCCGATGTGGAAGGTGATGTGGACGGCGAAGGGGTCGTCGCTGCGGTAGCCCAGCCGGGCCGGGACCGGGATGCTGCGCTCGGGCGACAGGATGAGTTGGAGCTCCAGTTCGCGCTCTACCACCGTGTGGTGCATGTCGTTCGTTCCTCTCTCGGCTCGTCCGGGTCCCGCGGTGGGCCCGTACGAGTGGAGAGGGGGCAGGGGGCGGGATCATTACGCGGGTTCGGCGGACTTTTTTCCGGGCGCACCGCGGCAGGCGCCACGGCCGGTGTCGAGGCCGGTATCACGGCCGGTGCCGGGTCGTGCTCAAAAGGGGTGGGTCCGGTGGGACTTGCGGTGGGTCTTGCGCCGGTCTGATAGATGTGGAGCCCCCTCTATTGACCCCCGAGCAGATACGGGACGACGGACATGAGCGCCCCAACCCCGGCACCCGGTGACGACAGGCCCCGCGAGGGCTACTACCCGGACCCGTCCATTCCTGGATATGTCCGTTACTGGAACGGTGCCTCCTGGGTGCCGGGCACCAGCCGTCCCGCCCCGGCGGCCGGCGAACCGCTCGCGTCGCCGTCCGGCGCGGGCTCCGACGCGGCCCCGTCGCCGGTGGAGGAGACGGGCCCGCACTTCTTCGACGAGGACCCGGCCGAGGAACCCCCGCACCCCGACACCCAGCACGGCAGCCGTCCCGAACCCGCGTCCGCGTGGGCCGCCGACCGGGCCCACCAGGCGGGTTTCGGCGGCGACCAGGACCGCCGGGTGTCGTGGGGGTCCCCGCAGTCGGCCGCGCAGGCTCAGCAGGGGGCGCCTCAGGGGGTTCCCCACCAAGGGGCTCAGCAGGGGCCGCAGGGAGCTCAGCACGGCGTACCGCGCACTCCGCAGGGCGCCGACCCGAGGGTGCCGGGACCGGGGCGGTCCGCCGAGGCGCCGGTCCAGCCGGACGGGCACGCGGCGCGTACCGACGGCACCGCGACGATCCCGCCCGCCGAGCCGGACGAGGACGGCGGCACGCGGGTCTTCCGCAGGCCCACGGCCGGGTCCCAGGGGGCGGGGGCGGCCCAGCAGTCCGACGACGGCACCATGAAGTTCCGCGCGCTCTCCCCGCGCACGGCGCAGCAGGGCCCGGGGCCCGGGGCGCAGAACGGAAGCACGCCCGGACCCGCGTATTCCGGTCCCACCGCCCAGGGCGGCCCGCCGGCCGGCCCGCAGTCCTCCGCGGCGGCCCCCGAGGCCCCGGGCTTCGGTGCCGGCAAGGCGGCCGCCGAGCGCGCCGCGGCGGCCGGTGCCGCGGACCCGCAGGGTCCCGCCTCCGCGGCTGCCGCGGCCCTCTCCGGCTCCCAGCAGTCCGGCGCCGCCCCCGGCCCGCAGACGGCCCCTCCGGGCGTGCCGCAGCAAGGCCTGCCGCACCAGGGCGTCCCCCAGCAGGCCGCCGGGGCCCAGGCCGCCACTCCCATGAGCGCGGGTCCCGGCGGCGGTCAGCCGTCCTGGGCCCAGCAGGTGCACCGGCTCGCCGGGCCCGACGAGGAGCAGCCCGCCCCCTGGAAGCCACCGGTCGAGGACATCTTCCAGGCGGCCGCCCGCCGCCAGGCCTCCGCCAGACCCGCGGCTCTCGGCAAGCGGCTGGCCGCCCGGCTCCTCGACACCCTCGTCGTCGGCGCCGTGACGGCCGTCGCCGCCGTCCCCCTCGGCACCAGGGCGGCCGACCACATCTCCGAGAAGGTCGACGCGGCCAAGCTCTCCGGCGAGACCGTCACGGTCTGGCTGCTGGACGGCACCACGTCGGTGTACCTCGCGATCGTGGTCGCCGTCCTCCTCGTCGCCGGTGTCCTGTACGAGGCGCTGCCCACCGCCAAGTGGGGCCGCACCCTCGGCAAGAAGCTGTTCGGCCTGGAGGTGCGGGACATCGAGGGCCACGAGCCCCCGGCGTTCGGCGCGGCCCTGCGCCGCTGGCTGGTCTACAGCGTCCCCGGCCTGCTCGGCATCGGCCTCGTGGGCGTCGCCTGGTGCCTGTTCGACCGGCCGTGGCGCCAGTGCTGGCACGACAAGGCGGCGCATACGTTCGTGGCGGGCTGAGCGGATCCCGCGAACGGCGTACGGGATTCGGTACCCCGGACGGCCGCTCGCCGGATGCGGAGCCGGGGGGTTCGCGGTCGACTCGGGCCATGAGCAGTGAACCGCCTCCCGGCTCCGGCCAGCAGCCGCCGGATGACGACCCGTTCAGGAAACAGCCCCCGCCGGCCGAGGGCTCGGGATCGCCGTACAGCGCACCGCCCCCGCCTCCCGGGGGCGCCCCAGGCGGCGACCCGTACGGCGGCGGCTCCTACCCCGCCGACCCGCTGGCCGGCATGCCGCCGCTCGCGCCCAGCGGGCGGCGCACGCTCGCCCGCATCATCGACATGATCCTCGTGGGCATCGTCGTCTGGCTGATCACCTGGGGCTTCGGGGTGAGCGAGTACGACGTGAACGGCGACGACGTGCAGTACGGCAAGTCGCTCGCGCAGTCGCTCCTCGCCGCGGTGCTCTACATCGCCTACGACACCGTCCTGATCAGCCGGTCCGGGCAGACGCTCGGCAAGAGGTGGCTCGGCATGCGGGTGGCGAACCTCGACAACGGCTCCACGCCCTCCGTGCAGACCACGCTGACCCGCTCGGCGGTGCTGTGGATCCCCTTCGCGTTCTGCTGCGCCTGCATCTGGACCGCCATCGCGGGCGGCTGGAGCTACTTCGACAAGCCCTACAAGCAGGGCCTGCACGACAAGGCGGCGAAGACCGTGGTGGTCACCACAGGCTGACCCGCCCCCTCCCGCGCCCCTCACGAGCGCCGGGTCGTCGGCCCGCGAGGGCGCACGGGGCCGGCGCTTCGGTCTGCCTGGGGGAGACGTCCCCAGCGGTCGCGGTGGTGGGGCGGCGGGCCGTCGGCTTGTGAGGGGGAGCGTGGCCGGTGCTCAGGTCTGCCTGGGTGGATGCGGGTGGTCCGGAGTCCCGGTGCGGCAGGTCTTGCTGTGGCACGCCTGGAGGGGCCGTTTGCGGGCCGGGGGCGTCGGCGGGCTGTGAGGGGGAGCGGGGTCGGTGCTCGGGTCTGCCTGGGTGGATGCGGTGGTCCGGAGTCCCGGTGCGGCAGGTCTTGCTGTGGCACGCCTGGAGGGGCCGTTTGCGGGCCGGGGGCGTCGGCGGGCTGTGAGGGGAGCGCGGTTGGCGCTCGGGTCTGCCTGGGGGTGCGGAGGCAATCCAGAGATCGTGGTCGTCTGGCGGTGAGCCGGCGGGTTGTGGGGGAGAGCGCGGTCGGTGACCCGGGCTGCCTGGGTGGGTGCGGAGGTGGTCCGGAGCCTGGGCCTGGTGATCGCGAAGGTGGTCCGGAGCCTGGGCGGGGTGATCGCGAAGGTGGTCCGGAGCCTGGGCGGGGTGATCGCGGGCGTGCCGTGGCGGGCTGTGAGGGGGAGTGCGGTCGGTGCCCCGCGGTCCGGTCGGGTGGACGCGGGGATGCCTCGCAGAGCCCAGCGGCCTGTGGGTGGACGCGGGCGGTGCTCCGGTCCGGGCTGATGGACCCGGAGGGCCCGCTGGGCGGCCTGTGCTGGTGTTCCGGGCACGGCGGCGTGGGCGATGCGCGCGCGAGCTGTTCCTGCCCACTGCGGGCCGTCCCGCCGTACGGGGCAGTGGCTGGCTCCGGGCGCCCGTGACGGCGCACAGGCCGAGGGATCGGGCGGTACCGGAGCGCGGCCAACGCGGTGTCGTGGCAGCGTGCTTGGGGCGCGGAGCCGTCGGCGGGAGCGAGCGCGAACGTGGCCGGTGCCTCGGTGGACCCTGAGGAGCCGGCCAGGTGAACGCAGTGCTCAGGCTGCGGTCTTGGAGCGGGTGGCCGCGGCGGGTACGGGCTCCTCCGCCGCGCGTTCGACGGGCCTGTTCACCGCGACGACGCGGGACTTCGGCTGCGGCACCGTCATGGCGACCAGCAGGCCGAGGGCGAGCGCCGAGACCGCGATGACCGCGGTCCCCACGGCCGAACTCGTCTGTGACAGCAGCAGCATGGCGAGCGTCGAGAAGATGACGGTGATCGAACCGTAGGCGATCTGTGCGGCGGTCGGACGAGGCATGGCAATCGTGTCCTCGGAATCGGGGGTCCACGGGGGGTGTCGGCCTGGCTTTCCGCCGACATCCGGGCGTTCCGCCAATCGACTCTAATCGCCTGTGTGCCCGACTGGAACGAACAGTAAGCGTGACCTAACCAACAGTGCCGGAGCACAGGGGGCGCACGGAGTCATGACGTCCATCAAGTGGACGGTCGCGCGCGCCCGTCGTGTTGCAGGCACGTGTCCGCAATGCGAACACCGGCTCCCAATAATGCACTTGTCGGGTCCAAGTCAAGGTCTGTCTTTTCTCCTCAAACTTTAGTCAAATACGGCTCACTTGCCTGATAGGGGAGAGGTACAAGTGACTGACAGATCCTGGACGTTCAGGACGGCAGCGACGGTCGTGGCGATAGCCGCGGCCTCGGCCACGTTCTCCACGTTCGCCGTGGCGCAGGCCGCGGACAGCTCCGCCGGGACCTCCGCGGTCGACCGGCAGGACCCGCAGCCGGCGAAGGCCAGGGAGCACGACTTCGACGGCCCGCTGACCAAGACCCGGGAGGCGCAGCGCAAGGAGGCGCTCGACCAGGTCATATCCGGGGACGCGGCGGTCAAGAACCGCAACGGCTCCCAGGTGGTCGAGCTCAAGAGCCGCAAGGGCGACAGCAAGTACGTCGAACTCGGCCGTGAGAAGACCGACAAGATCTTCACGATCCTGGTCGAGTTCGGCGACAAGGTCGACCCGCGCTACGGCGGCACCGCCGGCCCGCTGCACAACCAGATAGCCAAGCCGGACCGTGCCAAGGACAACAGCACGGCCTGGCAGGCGGACTACAACCAGACGCACTTCCGCGACCTGTACTTCGGCACCGGCAAGAAGACCGAGTCGCTGAAGAAGTACTACGAGAAGCAGTCCTCGGGCCGCTACTCGGTCGAGGGCGAGGTCACCGACTGGGTCAAGGTCCCCTACAACGAGGCCCGTTACGGCTCCAACAAGTGCGACCCCGACAACTGCGCCTGGTACGCGGTCCAGGACGGCGTCAACGCCTGGGTCGCCCAGCGTGAGGCCGCCGGTGACACGGCCGCCGAGATCAGGACGGAACTGGCCGAGTTCGACCAGTGGGACCGCTACGACTTCGACGGCGACGGCAACTTCAACGAGCCCGACGGCTACATCGACCACTTCCAGATCGTGCACGCCGGCGAGGACGAGTCCGCGGGCGGCGGCGCCCAGGGCGAGGACGCGATCTGGGCGCACCGCTGGTACGCCTTCGGCACCGACGCCGGCTCCACCGGTCCGGACACCAACAAGCTCGGCGGCACCCAGATCGGCGACACCGGCATCTGGGTCGGCGACTACACCATCCAGCCGGAGAACGGCGGCCTGGGCGTCTTCGCCCACGAGTACGGCCACGACCTCGGCCTGCCCGACGAGTACGACACCTCCGGCGGCGGCGAGAACTCCACCGGCTTCTGGACGCTGATGTCCTCCGGCTCCTGGCTCGGCACCGGCAAGGACTCCATCGGTGACCTGCCCGGCGACATGAACGCCTGGGACAAGCTCCAACTGGGCTGGCTCGACTACGACACGGCCACGGCCGGCAAGCGCTCCAGCCACAAGCTGGGCGTCGCGGAGTACAACACCAAGAACCCGCAGGCGCTCGTGGTCCAGCTGCCGAAGAAGACGGTCACCACCTCGGTGGTCACCCCGGCGCAGGGCGCGACCCAGTGGTGGAGCGGCAGCGGCAACGACCTGCGCAACACCCTGACCCGCGCGGTCGACCTGACCGGCAAGTCCTCGGCGGCGCTGACCCTCGACGCCTGGTGGGACACCGAGAAGGACTACGACTACGTCTACGCGGAGGTCTCCACCGACGGCGCCAACTGGACGCCGATCGACGGCACTCTGGCCGACGGCACCGCGATCCCGCGTGACGGCAGCGGCAAGCCCACCCTCACCGGCACGGTCGAGGCGTACCAGAAGCTGACCTTCCCGCTGAACGCCTACGCGGGCCAGAAGATCCAGCTGCGCTTCCGCTACCAGACCGACGGCGGGGTCGCCCAGAAGGGCTTCACGGCCGACGAGATCACGGTGACCGCCGACGGCGCGACCCTGTTCTCCGACAACGCCGAGACGGCGGACGCCGCCTGGACCGCGAACGGCTTCTCGCGCATCGGCTCCTCGATCACGGACGAGTACGCGCAGTACTACCTCGCCGAGAACCGCCAATACGTGTCGTACGACAAGGTGTTGAAGGTCGGCCCGTACAACTACGGCTTCTCGAAGACCCGTCCGGACTGGGTGGAGCACTACGCCTACCAGAACGGCCTGTTGATCTGGAAGTGGGACACCTCCCAGGCGGACGACAACACCAGCCAGCACCCGGGCGAGGGTCTGATCCTCCCGATCGACTCCCACCCGACCGCGCTGAAGTGGTCCGACGGCACGCTGATGCGCAACCGCATCCAGGCCTACGACTCCACCTTCAGCTGGTACCCGACGGACTCGATCACGCTGCACAACGCCGACGTCGCGACGAAGATCAAGTCCAAGCCGGGCGTCCCGGTCTTCGACGACGGCACGTCGAGCTACTACGACGCGACGAACCCGCTCGCCGGTGTCAAGATCACTGACACCGACACCCGGATCAAGATCGTCAAGGAGCCCCTGGACGGCTCGACGATCTCGCTCCAGGTTGGACCTTCGGCCAAGAAGAAGTAAAACTGCAGGTCAGAAGCGTATCGGCGGCAACCCCTGGCGGGTTGCCGCCGATCGTGTTTAGGTGCGTCCTGTGGCTTCCTTATTGACACCGACGCTCACGGGGGTGTGACCGCATGGCCGCAGGAGGTTTCTGCAAGCTGCCGAACGGCAGGGTGGTGGTGGCGCTGAACCTGCCGCGCCCGCCCGCCGACGGATACGGCAGCGTGCGGGTGCTGGTCCACGCCCACAACCGGGCGCGCGCCCTGACCAGGCTGCGCAACCTGGGTCTGCGGGCCGTGTACCTGCGCGGCAACGGCGCGCCCCCGACCCCCGACGAGATCACCGCCGTGCTCCACCATCCGGACGGACTGATATGGCGTACCGCCCCTGACAACGCTGTCGTGGGCGGTCCCGAGCTGGCTCAGGAGCTGTGGCATCCGATCAGGTCACTGCTGCGGAGGCCGGCGGCACCGGCCTGAGGCCGGGGGCCTGTCCCTAGACGACCGGCTTCCCGGACAGCTCCACGCCCGCCTGGCGCAACTCCTCGATCGCCCGCTCGGTCGTCGCCTCGGCGACCCCGGCGGTGAGGTCGAGGAGGACCTGGGTACGGAAGCCCTCCCGGGCCGCGTCCAGCGCGGTGGCCCGTACGCAGTGGTCCGTGGCGATCCCGACCACGTCCACCTCCGTCACCTCCCGCGCCCGCAGCCAGTCGCCCAGGGTCACGCCATTCTCGTCGGCGCCCTCGAACCCGCTGTACGCCGCCGCGTACGCCCCCTTGTCGAAGACCGCGTCGATCGCCCCGGAGGCGACGGCCGGCGCGAAGTTCGGGTGGAAGCCGACCCCCTCGGTCCCGGCGACACAGTGCGCGGGCCAGGAGTGCACGTAGTCGGGGTTGTCGGCGAAGTGGCCGCCGGGGGCGATGTGGTGGTCGCGGGTGGCCACCACGTGCTGGTAGCCGGAGCCCGCCGCCTGCCCGATCAGCTCGGTGACGGCGGCGGCCACATCGGCGCCTCCGGCCACCGCGAGGCTGCCTCCCTCGCAGAAGTCGTTCTGCACGTCGACGACGATCAAGGCGCGGCGCATGGTGGGTGTCCTTCGACTAAGAGTGAACTTACGAGCCTAGAGACTTCGGGGACCGGGCGGGAGGGGGCATTGCGGGGCGCGTTCGGGACGACAGCCGCGGCGCCCGTCCGGCGGATCACGCCGGCGTCGCGCGGGCCGGTGCGCCGAGCTGCGGCGTTGTCGTCGGTTGCCGGATCCGCCGTGCTCGAACGACCTCGTGCGGGAGCCGGCCCGATCGGCCGGACAGACCCTAGCTACCCGTGCGCCCGTTGACATACTCCGTCGGAATGACCGGCTCCCCGCGCGAGAGCTGCGTCGCCGACAGCGGCAGGTTGGCCCGGGCGGCGGCATGCCGGTCCCGTACGACGTCCAGCGGCTCGCGGGCGACGACCTCGCCGCCCTTGACCAGCTCGACCAGCAGCTGCCGGTCCGTGAGCCCCGCCGGGACCGGCCCGGTGCCCACCACCTCGGCCTCCGCGACACCCTCCGCGTCCAGCCGCCGGGCCGCCCACTTGCGGCCGCCGATCGAGGTCTTGCCCCCGGACGACTTCTTCGCCACCGGGATCAGCGGGGCCTTCGGATCGTCGGACTCGGCGCGCGCGACCAGCTTGTAGACCATCGACGCGGTCGGATGCCCGGACCCGGTCACCAGCTGGGTGCCGACGCCGTACGCGTCCACCGGGGCCGCCGCCAGCGAGGCGATGGCGTACTCGTCCAGGTCGGAGGTGACGATGATCCGCGTCCCCTCGGCGCCCAGCTCGTCCAGCTGCTGCCGCACCCGGTGGGCGACGAGGAGCAGGTCGCCGGAGTCGATGCGCACGGCCCCGAGCTCCGGCCCGGCGACCTCGACGGCCGTGCGGACGGCCTCGGTGACGTCGTAGGTGTCCACCAGCAGGGTCGTGTTGCGTCCCAGCGAGTCCACCTGGGCCTGGAAGGCGTCCCGCTCCTGGTCGTGCAGGAGGGTGAAGGCGTGGGCGGAGGTGCCCACCGTGGGGATGCCGTAGCGGAAGCCGGCCGCGAGGTCGGAGGTGGTGGCGAAGCCGCCGACGTAGGCGGCGCGGGCCGCGGCGACCGCGGACAGCTCGTGGGTGCGGCGGGCACCCATCTCGATCAGCGGCCGGTCACCCGCGGCCGAGGACATCCGGGAGGCGGCCGCGGCTATCGCGGAGTCGTGGTTGAGGATCGACAGGATCACGGTCTCCAGGAGCACGCACTCGGCGAAGGAGCCCTCCACCCGCATGATCGGCGAGCCCGGGAAGTAGACCTCGCCCTCCGGGTAGCCCCAGATGTCACCGCCGAAGCGGTAGGCGCCGAGCCAGTCCAAAGTCTCCTCGTCGACGATGGAGCGCTCGCGCAGGAAGCCCAGGACGTCCCCGTCGAAGCGGAAGTTCTCCACCGCGTCCAGGACCCGGCCGGTGCCCGCGACGACGCCGTAGCGCCGTCCTTCCGGCAGCCGCCGGGTGAAGACCTCGAACACGCTGCGCCGTTCGGCGGTACCCGCCTTCAGGGCGGCCTGCAGCATGGTCAGCTCGTACTGGTCCGTGAAGAGTGCCGTCGAGGGAACGTCCACCGGCAGCCCAAGGTCCGCTGTGTTCATAACAACGGATGCTACCCCACTTCGCGTCAGTGTGACGATTTGTGGGGTGCGTGGCAGCATGGGCCGTGTGACGTCACCCGCTCCCGTAGAGATCGAACGCACCGAGTCGGCGGAGGAGGTCTTCGCCGTACCCGAGCCGGACGTCCCCTGGGTCACGATCGTCCACAACGACCCGGTCAACCTCATGAGCTACGTGACCTACGTCTTCCAGACGTACTTCGGGTACTCGAAGGACAAGGCCACCAAGCTGATGCTCGACGTCCACCACAAGGGCCGGGCGGTCGTCTCCAGCGGATCCCGCGAGGAGATGGAACGCGACGTGCAGGCCATGCACGGCTACGGCCTGTGGGCCACCCTCCAGCAGGACCGGAAATGACCCGACCCCGCCCGCAGGACCGGAAGTAGCGACAATCCCTGATGCCCGGAACCTTCGAACCGCTTCCCGGCGGCGGCGCGGCCGTCGCCCTCGACGACGTCGAGATCTCCATCATCCGGTCGCTGGCCGTCCAGCTCCTGGAACTCATCGGTCCCGGACCCGCCGAGGACGCGCCCGACGACCCGCTCGCGGAGCTCTTCGCGGACGGCCCGAGCGAGCCGCCGTCCGACCCGGTGCTCAAGCGGCTGTTCCCGGACGCCTACAGCGACCCCGAGGGCACTCCGCAGGCGGAGCAGGCCGAGGAGCAGCGGGAGTACTCCTCGGAGTTCCGCCGCTACACCGAGAACGACCTGCGGGCCGGCAAGCGCGAGAACGCCCTCGCGGTGGTCCGCTCGCTGGACGCGCTGCGTTCCGGGGGCGACGGCGGGGCGGTCCTCAAGCTGTCGACCGATGAGTCCCGGCAGTGGCTCGGCGCCCTCAACGACCTGCGGCTCGCGATCGGCTCCCGCCTCGACATCACCGACGAGGAGGACACCGACCTCCTCTACCGGCTCCCGGACGAGGACCCCCGCAAGCCGATGGTGATGGCGTACCTGTGGCTGGGGGGCCTCCAGGAGACCCTCGTGACCACCCTTATGCCATGAGATGTGGCGTTTTCGTGCTCGCTTTTGAGGATGATGTGTTCGCTCAGAGGACGCTCAAATCCGGATAACGATCACGTCACCGTGATGGCCGCCTATGCCCGCCAAGGGTGTTCTTTGTCCGCTTCTCCCTGTGACGCGCGCCACATCCCGCCCAGGCGATCAGTGTTGCGGCCGTGATAAATCTTCACGACCGCCCGGCGAACACCACCCGTATGTTCGGCCGGGTGCGCCACCGAGCCGGCAACCGCCGGCCAGGCTCAGCGGACCCGGAAACGCCCGAGCACGCCCCCACACCGCCCGGCACGCACTCTCGCCGCACCGGCCAAAGCCCCACGTGGCTCCGCCACGAAGGACTTCGTCCGGCACGCCGAGAGCACGCACCGAACGACGCGGGAGCGCACCCGGACGTCCCCGAGCCCGCTCACTCCATCAATCCGGGGGGATCGAGATCCGGTCCGCGGCCGACGAAGGCCGGGGTCGGCATGGAGAAAGGCGCACCACACACATGACCTCCGCTCAGGTCGACACAGGCACGGGCTCAGGCTCGGAGAAGACCTCCGAAGAGGGGTACGAGCGCGGACTCGGCAGCCGCCAGGTCCAGATGATCGCGATCGGCGGCGCCATCGGCGTCGGCCTCTTCCTCAACGCCGGGGCGAACATCGCCAAGGCCGGTCCGAGCCTCATCCTCATGTACGCCGTCGCAGGCGTGATCATCTTCTTCATCATGCGGGCACTCGGCGAGCTGCTGCTCTACCGCCCGGTCTCGGGCTCCTTCGCGGAGTACTCCCGCGAGTTCCTCGGCCCGTTCTTCGGCTACTTCACCGGCTGGACGTACTGGCTGCTGTGGGTCGTCACCGGCATGGCGGAACTCACCGCCGCCGCGATCTACGTCAACTACTGGTTCCCGGCCGTCCCCCAGTGGACGACGGCCCTGGTCTTCCTGGTCGTCCTGTTCGTGGCCAACCTGATCTCGGTGAAGCTGTTCGGCGAGATCGAGTTCTGGTTCTCGATGATCAAGGTCACCGCCCTGATCGGCATGATCGTGATCGGCCTCGGCGTCCTCACCTTCGGCTTCAGCGCGGCCGGCGACACCGCCGCGGTGTCCAACCTCTGGGCCTTCGACGGCTTCTTCCCCAAGGGCGTCGGCTCGTCCCTGATGACCCTGCAGGGCGTGATGTTCGCCTACCTCGCCGTCGAGCTGGTCGGCGTCACCGCGGGTGAGTCCGAGAACCCCGAGAAGACCCTCCCCAAGGCGATCAACACCCTGCCCTGGCGGATCGGCCTCTTCTACGTCGGCGCCCTCACCGTCATCCTGTGCGTGGTGAAGTGGACCGAGTTCGCGGCGGGCGTCAGCCCCTTCGTGAAGGCCTTCGCCGTGATCGGCATCCCCGCGGGCGCCGGCATCGTCAACTTCGTCGTCCTCACCGCGGCCCTGTCCTCCTGCAACTCCGGCATGTACTCCACGGGCCGCATGCTGCGCACCCTCGCCGACAGCGGAGAGGCCCCGCAGGCCTTCAACAAGCTCTCGGTGACGCGCACCCCGGCGCTGGCCATCACCGTCTCCGTGCTCTTCATGGGCATCGGCGTGGTGCTGAACTACGTCGTGCCGGAGAAGGCCTTCGGATACGTCGTCTCGGTCGCGACCGCCGCCGGCATCTGGACCTGGCTGATGATCCTGATCAGCCATGTGCGCTACCGCCGCGAGGTCGTGGCGGGCCGCCTGCCCGCCTCCTCCTTCCCGGCACCCGGCGGCTCGGTCGGCAGCTGGATCGCGATCGTGTTCCTGCTCTTCGTCACCTGCCTGATCGCCTACGACGCCGACTCGCGCGTGTGTCTGTACGTGATGGCCGGATGGGCCGCCGCGCTGGGCATCGGCTGGGCCGTCCTGAAGACCCGGAACCCGGGGATCGCGGACCGGCGCGAGCCCGAGCTCGAGAAGGTCTGAAGCCGGTAAGTCCGGCATGTGGGCCGTCCCGTACCGACCCTCGGTACGGGGCGGCCCTCTGCTTATCCTTTCGGCATGCTGACCATCACCCAGGCCCTCGTCGACCAGATCGTCGCGCACGCGCGCAAGGACCACCCCGACGAGGCGTGCGGAGTCGTCGCGGGCCCGGCCGGGTCGGACCGCCCCGAGCGCTTCATCCCCATGCTCAACGCCGCCATGTCGCCCACGTTCTACGAGTTCGACTCCGGTGACCTGCTCAAGCTGTACCGCGAGATGGACGACCGCGACGAGGAGCCGGTGGTCATCTACCACTCCCACACCGCGACCGAGGCCTACCCGTCCCGCACGGACATCTCCTACGCCAACGAGCCCGGCGCCCACTACGTCCTCGTCTCCACGGCCGACACCGACGGCCTCGGCGACTTCCAGTTCCGCTCCTACCGGATCGTCGACGGCGAGGTCACCGAGGAGGACGTGAAGATCGTCGCGGCGTACTAGGCTCGCGGGGACGACCGACTTCCCGTATCGGAGAGGGTGTTGACCTCGCACACGCACGGACGACGGCCCACCCTGGAGGATGTCGCGCGCCGCTCGGGGGTGTCGAAGTCCACGGTGTCACGGGTGATCAACGGCGAGCCGAAAGTGCGCGCGGAGGTCGTCGAGCAGGTCCGCGAGGTCATCGCCGAACTCGGCTACGTGCCCAACCAGGCGGCCCGTCAACTCGTCACCCGACGCACCGGCGCCGTCGCCGTGGTCGCCAGTCAGCCGCAGAACCGCCTCTTCCTCGACCCGTTCTTCGACTGCCTGCTGCGCGGAGTGCGCCGCGAACTCGCCGGGCACGGTGCCCAGGCCGTCCTGCTGTTCCTGGACGAACCCGACGACCACGCCCGCGTCGCCGACTACCTCGGCGGCGGCCATGTCGACGGCGCCGTGCTGTTCTCCCTGCGCCCCGGCGACCGGCTCCATGAGTTGGCCGACCGGCTCGACATCCCGGTCGTCTTCGGCGGCCGCCCCCTGCCGCGCGACGGCGACACCGCGCACGCCCACGCCCACGTCGACGGCGACAACCGCGGGGGAGCCCGGCAGGCCGTCCAGCACCTCGTCTCCCGGGGCCGCACGAGGATCGCGACCGTCACCGGGCCCTACGACCAGGAGGACTCCGCCGCCGAACGGCTCGCCGGCTACCAGGACGTCCTTCCCGACGCCCCGCCCGAGCTGACCGAACGCGCCGACTACACCGAGCAGGGCGGCGCCGACGCCATGGCCGCCCTGCTCGACCGGTGCCCCGGCCTCGACGCCGTCTTCGTCGCCTCCGACCTCATGGCCGCGGGCGCGCTGCGCACCCTGCGCGCGTGCGGCCGCCGGGTCCCCGAGGACGTCGCGGTCATCGGCTTCGACGACCTCACCGCGATCAGCGAGTCGACGGACCCGCCGCTGACCACGGTGCACCAGGACGTGGAGCGGACGGGGCGGCTCATGGCCCGCCTCCTCTTCGACCGGCCCGCACCGCCGCCCTCGGTGGTCGTACCGACCAGACTGGTGGTCAGGGCCTCCGCCTGAGCTGCCCGATCTCAGTGAGCGGGCGGATTCCGTCCGCATGGTGGGATCACACTCCGGGACCCGGACCGGGAATCGATACGATGACCCCATGGTTTCTTACGACGTGAGCGAGAAGACGCCGGGCAGCCTGCTCGTGGCGCGGCTGCACGTCGACCTGTGCAGGCTCGCCAGCGCCATCTGTTGACGCTGCCCCCTGCCGCCGTACGGCCGTGAGCCGCGGCGCCTGACACACGCACGACCTGCGGTACCAGCGCTGCCGCGCGCCCACCGACCAGACACCATCCGACAGGAGCCCTGAGCCATGGCCATCGAGGTCCGCATCCCGACCATCCTCCGCACCTACACCGACGGCCAGAAGGCGGTGGAGGGCAACGGGAACACCCTCGCCGAGCTCTTCGCCGACCTGGAGACCCGGCATGCGGGCGTCCAGGCCCGCATCGTGGACGGCGGTGAGCTGCGCCGCTTCGTCAACGTCTACCTGAACGACGAGGACGTTCGCTTCCTCGACGGCATCAACACCAAGCTCGCCGACGGCGACAACGTCACGATCCTGCCGGCCGTCGCCGGCGGCATGGCCTGACGTCGATGCGTTACGACTCCCCGCTGGCCGCGGTGGGCAACACCCCTCTGGTGCGCCTGCCGCGGCTCTCGCCGTCCGCCGACGTCCGTATCTGGGCGAAGCTGGAGGACCGCAACCCGACCGGCTCGGTCAAGGACCGCCCCGCCCTGCACATGATCGAGCAGGCGGAGAAGGACGGCCGGCTCACCCCGGGCTGCACCATCCTGGAACCCACCTCCGGCAACACCGGCATCTCGCTGGCGATGGCCGCGAAGCTCAAGGGCTACCGGATCGTCTGCGTGATGCCCGAGAACACCTCGCAGGAGCGCCGGGACCTGCTCGCCATGTGGGGTGCCGAGATCATCTCGTCCCCGGCCGCGGGCGGCTCCAACACCGCCGTACGGGTCGCCAAGGAGCTGTCCGCCGAGCACCCCGACTGGGTGATGCTCTACCAGTACGGCAACCCGGACAACGCGGGCGCCCACTACGCGACCACCGGCCCGGAGATCCTCGCCGACCTCCCCTCGGTCACCCACTTCGTCGCGGGCCTCGGCACCACCGGCACCCTGATGGGCGTCGGCCGCTACCTGCGCGAGCACAGGCCGGACGTGAAGATCGTCGCCGCCGAGCCGCGCTACGACGACCTGGTCTACGGGCTCAGGAACCTGGACGAGGGCTTCGTCCCGGAGCTGTACGACGCCTCGGTGCTGACCACCCGTTTCTCCGTCGGCTCCGCCGACGCGGTCACCCGCACCCGCGAGCTCCTCCAGCAGGAGGGCATCTTCGCGGGCGTCTCCACCGGCGCCGCCCTGCACGCGGCGATCGGCGTCGGCAACAAGGCGCTGAAGGCGGGGGAGTCCGCCGACATCGTGTTCGTCGTGGCCGACGGCGGCTGGAAATACCTGTCCACCGGCGTCTACACCGCGGCCACGACAGAGGAAGCGATCGAGACCCTGCAGGGCCAGCTCTGGGCCTGACCTCCCGCTAGGTCGCCAGGTGACGGACCTGGTCCCACAGGACCGGGTCCACCACCCCCGCTCTGCGCCGGAAGTCCCCCACCGGTACCTGCCGCAGCTCGTCCGTCTCCAGGAAGCTCGCGCGTCCCTGGGCGTCGCCCACCGAGCCCGGAGGCAGCGGGATCACCCCGGCCCGCCCGTCGTGGTACCTGCTGGTGATCTTCGCGACGGTGACCCGGCGGCCGTGCACCGCCAGCACCAGGCACGGTCGGTCCTTGGCCCCCGGCCCGTCCTCGTACGGCACCTGCGCCCACCAGATCTCGGCGGGCCGCGGCCGTCCTCCCGTCGTACGCCCGGACGGCCCAGTCGTACGGTCCGCGCGTCTCCGCGGCCGGTGCCCCCGCCCCCACCCGTCGACGAGCGTGGCGACCAGCGCGAGCAGCACCATCGCAGCGAGCGCGAGCCACCAGGACGTGTCCATGCAGACGACGGTACCGGCGCGCGATCTGCCCCGCGCGCCCTCTGCGTAACCCGTGATCCCTCTCTCACTCCCCATACGCCCCTGGTCCAGCCGAACCGGTGACACCACAGGTGAGTTCGCCCACAACGGCCCTTGGCGGAGGAGCGACCGGAGGTTTTGCGCCTTACGCTCGACGGACCGCACGACCCCCGTTCCCATCCCAGAAAAGTTCCCGCCAGCGGAGGTTTCTGTTTTATGAAGCTCACCGTCGTCGGCTGCTCGGGGTCGTTCCCGTCCGCGGAATCGGCCTGCTCGAGCTACCTCGTCGAGGCCGACGGCTTCCGGCTGCTTCTCGACATGGGCAATGGTGCCCTTGGCGAGCTGCAGCGCCACTGCGGTCTCTACGACCTCGACGCGATCTTCCTCAGCCATCTGCACGCCGACCACTGCATCGACATGTGCGCGTACTTCGTCGCGCGCTACTACCGCCACGACGGCGGCCGCTGCGACCCCCTCCCGGTCTACGGCCCCGAAGGCACCGAACACCGTCTGACCACGGCCTACGCCGACACCCCCACCGCCTCCTCCATGAGCGAGGTCTTCGACTTCCACACGGTCAAGCCGTCCACCTTCGACATCGGCCCGTTCACGGTCCACACGGAGCGAGTGGCGCACCCGGTGGAGGCGTACGGCATCCGCGTCGAGCACGGCGGGAAGTCCCTGACGTACTCCGGCGACACGGGTCTCAGCCCGGCCCTGACCGAACTCGCCCGCGACACCGACCTGTTCCTGTGCGAGGCCGCCTTCACGCACGGCAAGGAGAGCATCCCCGACCTGCACCTCAACGGCCGCGAGGCGGGTGAGACCGCGACCCGGGCAGGCGCCCGCCGCCTGGTCCTCACCCACATCCCCCCGTGGACCGACCCCCAGGTCAACCTCGCCGACGCGCGCGCGGTCTTCGACGGCCCGGTGTCCCTGGCGACGCCGAGGCAGTCGTACGAGATCTAGCCCCTACGACATGACGAAGGCCCCCGGAGAGGTTCAGGACTCCGGGGGCCTTCGCATGCGGTACGGCGGCTCTACGCCTTCGTGAGGTCCTCGACCTCTTCCTCGGGCTCACGGCCGGGGGTGGGGAGGTTGAACTTGACGATGGCGAAGCGGAAGACGGCGTAGTAGATCGCGCCGAAGACCAGCCCGATCGGGATGATCAGCCATGGCTTGGTGGCCAGGTTCCAGTTCAGCCCGTAGTCGATGGCGCCCGCCGAGAAGGTGAAGCCGGCGTGGACGCCGAGCGCCCAGGTCACCGCCATGGAGAGTGCGGTCAGGACCGCGTGGATCGCGTAGAGCACCGGCGCGATGAACATGAACGAGAACTCGATCGGCTCGGTCACACCCGTCACGAAGGAGGTCAGCGCGAGCGAGATCATCATGCCCATCACGGCCTTGCGGCGCTCGGGGCGGGCGGAGTGGGCGATCGCGATCGCGGCGGCCGGCAGACCGAACATCATGATCGGGAAGAAGCCCGCCATGAACTGACCGGCCGTCGGGTCACCGGCGAAGAAGCGGGTCAGGTCGCCATGGACGACGGCGCCTGTGGCGTCCTTGAAGTCGCCGATCTGGAACCAGGCGACGGAGTTCACGAACTGGTGCATGCCGATGGGGATCAGCGCGCGGTTGATCAGACCGAACAGCCCCGCACCGAAGGCGCCGAGTCCGGTCATCCACTCACCGAAGTTGGAGATGACCTCGCCGATCGGCTCCCAGACCAGACCGAAGAAGACGCCCATGAGGGTGCCGACGAAGGCCATGATGATCGGCACCAGGCGGCGGCCGTTGAAGAAGCCGAGCCAGTCCACCAGCTTGGTGCGGTGGAAGCGCTGCCACAGCACGGCGGACAGCAGACCCATGATGATGCCGCCGAGGACACCGGGGTTGTTGTAGGTCGCGGCTATGTCCGCGCCGGCCTGAACCTTCGCCTCGGTCACCGGGAAGGCCTTCAGCACGTTGCTGTAGACCAGGAAACCGACCACGGCGGCCAGCGCGGTGGAGCCGTCGGACTTCTTGGCGAAGCCGATGGCGACACCGATACAGAACAGCAGCGGCAGGTTGTCGAAGATCGCGCCACCGGCGGTGGCGAACACGGACGCGACCTTGTCCCAGCCGAAGCCGTCCTTGCCGAACACATCGGGCTGGCCGAACCGGAGCAGGATCCCCGCCGCCGGCAACACGGCGATCGGGAGCTGCAGGCTTCGGCCGACCTTCTGCAGGCCTTGGACAAGACCGGCTCCCCGCTTCTTGGCGGGGGCCGCCGCTGTCTCGGTGGCGGTGCTCATGACGCTTCCTCCATCGGGTGGTGGTCTACACCACTCAGTGGTGTAGACCTGTTGTACACGATGGGGGCGTTATAAGGAACCCGTCAGTTCTGCAACCGGAGGACTACACTTTGGTGACGTCCTCGACCTCCTCCTCGGGCTCCCTGCCCGGCGTCCTCAGGTCGAACCGGGTGATCGCGAACCGGAAGATCACGTAGTAGACGGCCGCGAAGCACAGGCCGATCGGGATGATCGCCCAGGGCTTCGTCGCGAGGTTCCAGTTGATGACGTAGTCGATGAGACCGGCCGAGAAGCTGAAGCCGTCGTGCACCCCCAGCCCCCAGGTCACCGCCATCGACACCCCCGTCAGCACCGCGTGCACCACGTACAGCAGCGGCGCGATGAACAGGAACGAGTACTCGATCGGCTCGGTGATCCCCGTCACGAACGAGGTCAGCGCGACCGACAGCATCAGCCCGCCCACCTCCTTGCGCCGCTCCGGTTTCGCGCAGTGCGTCATCGCCAGCGCCGCCGCCGGCAGCGCGAACATCATGATCGGGAAGAACCCCGAGGTGAACTGCCCCGCGTTCGGGTCGCCCGCCAGGAACATGTTGATGTCACCGTGCACCTCGGTGCCGTCCGGCTTGGTGTACGTCCCGAACTGGAACCAGATGGGCACGTTCAGGAACTGGTGCAGCCCGATCACCAGCAACGCCCGGTTCGCGACACCGAACAGCCCCGAACCCCATGCCCCCGCGTCATTCAGCCAGTCGCTGAAGCTCTCCAGACCGTCACCGATCGGCGGCCACACCCACAGACACAGCGCCGCGAACACGATCGCCACGAACGCCATGATGATCGGCACCAGCCGCCGCCCGTTGAAGAACCCGAGCCAGTCCACCAGCTTCGTACGGTGGTACCGCTGCCAGAAGTACGCCGTCAGCAGCCCCATCACGATGCCGCCGAACACCCCCGGGTTCTGATAGGTGAACGCCACCACCGTCTGGTCCACCGTCGCCTGGCACCCGATGCCCTGCACGGCCTTCGCCCCGCTCGGACAGTCCTCCGGAAACTGCCTCAACACCGAGTAGTAGACAAGGAATCCGGCCACCGCCGCCAACGCCGTCGACCCGTCCGCCTTCTTCGCCATCCCGATCGACACACCCACACAGAACAGCAGCGGCAGCCCCAGCTGACCGTCGAGCAGCGCCCCGCCCGCCCCCGCCATCACCTTGGAGACGTCCGTCCACCCCAGACCGTCGTCCCCGAACACGTCCGGCTGCCCGAGCCGGTTGAGGATGCCCGCCGCCGGCAGCACCGCGATAGGCAGCTGAAGACTGCGGCCCATCTTCTGCAACCCCTGGAACGCCGACTGCCAGCGCCGGCGTGCGGGTGAGATCTCCGTCTCCGAACTCATCAGTTGGCGACCGCCTGTCGGGTGGTGTAGACCAGTCACGGACGATTGGTTGCTGTGACGTCATCTTTCGGTACGGACAGCGCGATCGCCCGCGAAGTTGGGCCAACTGTGCAGGAGGAGAACGACATGGCCACCAAGGCAGAGAAGATCGTCGCCGGACTCGGCGGCATCGACAACATCGACGAGATCGAGGGCTGCATCACGCGCCTGCGCACCGAGGTCCACGACGCCGCCCTCGTCGACGAGGCCGCCCTCAAGGCCGCCGGCGCCCACGGCGTCGTCAAGATGGGCACCGCGATCCAGGTCGTCATCGGCACGGACGCCGACCCGATCGCCGCCGAGATCGAGGACATGATGTGAGCTGAGCACGCCGAAGACCCACCCGGGAGGCCGATAGGCTCGACGCCATGTCTCGAATCGACGGCCGCACCCCCGAACAACTCCGCCCGGTCACCATCGAACGCGGCTGGAGCAAGCACGCCGAAGGCTCCGTCCTCGTCTCCTTCGGCGACACCAAGGTCTTCTGCACCGCCTCCGTCACCGAAGGCGTCCCCCGCTGGCGCAAGGGCAGCGGCGAGGGCTGGGTCACCGCCGAGTACTCCATGCTGCCCCGCGCCACCAACACCCGCGGCGACCGCGAATCCGTCCGCGGCAAGATCGGCGGCCGCACGCACGAGATCAGCCGCCTCATCGGCCGCTCCCTGCGCGCGGTGATCGACTACAAGGCACTCGGCGAGAACACCATCGTCCTCGACTGCGACGTCCTGCAGGCCGACGGCGGCACCCGCACGGCCGCCATCACAGGCGCCTACGTCGCCCTCGCCGACGCCGTCGCCTGGGCCCAGGGCAAGAAACTGATCAAGGCCGGCCGCCGACCGCTGACCGGAACCGTGAGCGCGGTCTCCGTCGGCATCGTCGGCGGCACACCCCTCCTCGACCTCTGCTACGAGGAGGACGTCCGCGCCGAGACCGACATGAACGTCGTCTGCACCGGCGACGGCCGCTTCGTCGAGGTCCAGGGCACCGCCGAGGCCGAGCCCTTCGCCCGCGACGAACTCAACTCCCTCCTCGACCTCGCCGTCCTGGGCTGCTCCGAACTCACCGCCGTACAGAGCAAGGCACTTGATACGGTCCTCGAAAGGTAAAGGGACCGCCAAGAACGGCGGCCGGCGCGCGCAACCCGACCGGCCGTCCCGGCGTCTTCGGGAGTACGGGCGCCCGCTGTGCACAACGGGCGCCCGTCCAGTCAACGGGGGCCCCCGAGGCCTGCCACGAGGAGGAACAGATCCATGGCCGCGAGCCGACGCCGCCGTAGTCGCCGTATCACCCTCGCCGCCGCGGTGGCCGCCGTGGCACTCACAGCCGGCCTCACCACCGGCTGCGACGCCGTCAACAAGGCCCTGGACTGCGTCCAGACCGCCGAGGCCGTCGCCGACAGCGTCACCGACCTCCAGCAGGCCGTGGAGAACGCCTCGAACGACCCGACCCAGATCGACGAGTCCCTCGCCGCCATCGACCAGAACCTCGACGAGATCGGCGACAAGACCGACAACACCGACGTCAACCAGGCGGTCGACCACCTCGACCAGGCCGTGTCAAACGTCCGTACGGCCGTCAAGAACGGCGACGAGACCCCCGACCTGAGCCCCGTCACCGACGCCGCCGGCGAACTGACCAAGGTCTGCACGCCGTAATACTGGTGCGCATGACCCGCCTGATCCTCGCCACCCGCAACGCCGGCAAAATCACCGAGCTCCACGCGATCCTCGCCGACGCAGGTCTGCCCTTCGACCTCGTCGGCGCGGACGCGTACCCGGAGATCCCCGACGTCAAGGAAACCGGCGTCACCTTCGCCGAGAACGCCCTCCTGAAGGCCCACGCCCTGGCCCGCGCCACGGGCCTGCCCGCCGTGGCCGACGACTCCGGCCTCTGCGTCGACGTCCTCAACGGCGCCCCGGGCATCTTCTCCGCCCGCTGGTCGGGACGCCACGGCGACGACCAGGCCAACCTGGACCTGCTCCTCGCCCAGCTCTCCGACATCGCCGACGAACATCGCGCCGCCCACTTCGCCTGCGCCGCCGCCCTCGCCCTGCCGGACGGCACGGAGCGCGTGGTCGAGGGACAGCTCCGGGGCCTGCTCCGCCACACCCCCACCGGCACGAACGGCTTCGGCTACGACCCGATCCTCCAGCCGGACGGCGAGACCCGCACATGCGCCGAGATGTCAGCGGAGGAGAAGAACGCGATCAGCCACCGGGGGAAGGCGTTCCGGGCGCTGGTGCCGGTGGTGCGGGAGCTGTTGGGATGATGCAGAACGGCCTGCGCGTCGATGCTTCGATTCGCAGGCCGTTCATGTGCGGCGGAAGGGATTCGAACCCTCAAGCCCGATCAGGGGCCACAGGACCTAAACCTGCTGCGTCGCCGTTGCGCCACCGCCGCTAGCCGCCTGCCATCGTACCGGGAGCCGCTCCCCGCTTTCGGCCTCCCCTGCACCAGGTGCTGGTGATCGCGTGGCAGTTGGGGCACAACAGCCGCAGGTTCTCCCGCCGGTCGTCGCGCCAATCGCCGTTGATGTGGTCGACCTCCAGGGTCATGGGCTTGCCCCACCACACAGGGCCGACTCCGCACCTGGCGCATTCCTCAGGAACCCCGACCGCGCCCAGCGCCCGGCGCAGGCGCTTCGTCGCCGTCCGGTGGGTGCCCTGGTGCCGTACCAGAACGTCCTCGGGGCGCTTGGAGTTCGGCGCCGGTCTGCCTCGCTGGTGTGCCTGTCCAAGGAAGTGGTCCGTCCCGAGGTGATCGTCGGCGATCCACTGGCGCAGCTTCTGTCGCTGCGCACCGGTGTCCGTGCGGCCGAGGCGACGCAGCACCTCCGCCATGGAGGTCGAGTCGGCAACCACCGCACGTAGCTCGTCGCGGGTGGGCCGCGCGGACCTGCCGCAGGGGCGGAAGTGCGAGATGTCGATGTCGAAGTGGGCGAATCGCCCGGCGAGATACGTGCGCAGATGGCCGTAGGGCTGAGTTTCGAAGAAGGTGATGACCCCGTCGAGGTCGGAACACCGAGCGGCGGCTTCAGCCAGCCGTTCCCGGGTGTACCGCATGCTGCTGCTCATGAAGCCCTGCCCTTGCCGCGCCCTCGGTAACTGTCCGTCGTCGAGTGGCAGTTGGGGCACAGCAGCCGCAGGTTCTCGACGCGGTTGTCCCGCCAGTTGCCGTCGATGTGGTCGACCTCGAGGGAGAGCGGCTCGCCGAGCCAGACCCCTTCGATCCCGCACATGGCGCAGCACTCCTCCACGCCCTGCGCGCTCATCGCCCGCTTGAGGCGGCTGCCCGGCACGCGGCGTGCGACTGCCGAGTTGTCCTCGACGAGGATCTCCTCGGCTGTCCGGCGGCGCTGGTTGTACCGCTGCCGTTCCGTGCGCACCACCGGCGTGAAGTGCGAGATGTCGATGCCGTAGGCCTTGATGCGCCGAGAGATGTTGGCGTGGTGGCCGCCGACCGGTTCCAGCCCGAGTCGGCGCAGGACGTCATTGACGCTCGTCGACGCCGCGACCACCGGCTCAAGGATGTCCCGCGTCCACTTGGCACCCTCACGCTCGAGGTGCGAGACGTCCACCCCGAGCTTCTTCATCCGTTCGTGGACGTACCGCCGCTTCCAGCCCTTTGGATCCACCCCCAACCTCTGACACGCCTCCGACAACGTCCGAGCCCCCCGAGCCGCCGCCTCCAGCCGCTCCTTCGTGTACGCACTGGCCCCCACCGGACCCCCTCCGTTCCCGACCACACGTTCGCGGCCTCGTACGGGGTAACGAATCGTTTATCGGACAGTCACGCCCGGAACGGGAAGCGGCCCGCACCGGCATTCGGTGCGGGCCGTTCGGCAGGGGAGCCGAGGAGTTCAGATGCCCAGGTCCTTGATGATCTTTGCTACGTGGCCCGTCGCGCGGACGTTGTACAGGGCGCGTTCGACCTTGCCCTCCTCGTCGACGACGATCGTGGAGCGGATGACGCCCATGTAGGTCTTGCCGTAGTTCTTCTTCTCGCCGTAGGCGCCGTAGGCCTCGGTGACGGTCTTCTCGGGGTCGGCGAGGAGGGTGACCTTGAGGGATTCCTTCTCGCGGAACTTCGCCAGCTTCTCCGGGGCGTCCGGGGAGATGCCGAGGACGTCGTAGCCCGCGCCGGCCAGCACCTCCAGGTTGTCGGTGAAGTCGCAGGCCTGCTTCGTGCAGCCGGGGGTCAGGGCGGCCGGGTAGAAGTAGACGATGACCTTGCGGCCCTTGTGGGCGGAGAGGGACACGTCGTTGCCGTCGGCGTCGGGCAGGGTGAAGGCGGGGGCCACGTCCCCGGGCTGGAGTCGCTCGCTCATTGGGTCAGCGTAACCGGGGGTCCTGACAGTGCGGTGGCGGGCGGAACTGACAGACTGTCCAGGACAAGCAGAAGCGAACCCGGAGGCTCTACCGTGGCGGACACGTCGGACACCAGAACCCCGGCGCAGATCGAGGCGGACATCAAGCGCCGCCGCGAGGTGCTGGCAGACACGCTCGACGAGATCGGGGTGCGGGTGCACCCGAAGACGATCGTCGGTGACGCCAAGGCCAAGGTCGTCTCCAACATCGACCACACGCTGGGGCGGGCGTACGTCTCCGTGAACAAGGCCGTGACGGACGTGAAGGCCCAGTTCGTGGACGAGGAGGGCGCGCCCCGGCTGGAGCGTGTCCTGCCGGTCGCCCTCGTCGCCGTGGGACTCGTGGGGCTGCTCGCCCTGGGGACCCGGCGCCGCAAGGGCTGACCCGGCCGCGTACACGGGCGTCGAGGACAGGTAGGTTCAGTGGCGTGAGCGCCAAGAGAAACGACACCCCGCAGGACAAGCTGCCCATCCGGATGCTGCACGACCGCGTACTCGTGCGGCAGGAGAACGGTGAGGGCGAGCGGCGGTCGGGAGGCGGCATCCTCATTCCCGCCACCGCGGCCGTCGGGCGCCGGCTGGCCTGGGCCGAGGTGGTCGCCGTGGGGCAGAACGTACGGACCGTGGAGCCGGGTGACCGGGTGCTGTACGACCCCGAGGACCGGGCCGAGGTCGAGGTGCGCGGGACGGGTTACGTCCTCATGCGGGAGCGTGATCTGCACGCCGTGGCGGCCGACCGGTTCGAGGGCTCCGAGGACTCGACGGGCCTGTACCTCTAGAACAGCGGGCGAGAAGGGCCGGTGACCATCGTCACCGGCCCTTTTCGGCGTTTCCTTGCTACCTTCGAAGGTGCCCGACGAGACGCGCCGTACCGGGACAGGCAAAGACGACGCAGCCCGTTCTGTCGTATGTCTCGGAGGTGCCCGTCATGGCCTGGGTTCTGCTCGTCGTCGCCGGTCTGCTGGAGGTCGGCTGGTCGATCGGCATGAAGTACACGGAGGGCTTCACCCGGCTGGTGCCGAGTCTGCTCACCGGTGCCGGAATCGCCGCCAGCATGATCCTGCTGTCGTACGCCGCCAAGTCCCTTCCCATCGGTACCGCCTACGGCGTCTGGGTCGGGATCGGGGCGGCCGGGGCGGCGGTGCTCGGCATGGTGGTGCTGGGGGAGCCGGTCACCGCCGCGCGGATCTTCTTCGTGTGCCTGCTGCTGGTCGCCGTGGTGGGGCTGAAGGCGACCTCGGGTCACTGAGGGACGGTCATTCCCGGCGGGACGTGGTCAGCAGGTTCTGGCCGCCCGTCGCCCCGCCGCTCGGTGTGTCCCCGGTGGTGCCTCCGGTGGCGTCGCCTGTGGTGCCACCGTCGGTCGTGCCGCCCCCGGTGGAGGTGTCCCCGGTGGTCCCGCCCGTCGTCGTGCCGCCGTCGCCCGTGGTGCCGCCGGTGGTCCCGCCCGTCGTCGTGTCGCCGCCGGTGGTGGTGCCGCCGTTGTCCTGGCCCCCGGTCTGGCCCTGGGTCTGGCCCTGGGTCTGCCCTTCGGTCCGGCCCGGGGTCTCCTGGCCGCCGGTGGTGTCGCCCGTGGTGCCGCCGTCGTCCTGGCCGCCCGTGGTCGGGTCGACGGGGGCCTGGCTGCTCGGGGCCTGTTCCTCGGCGCCCTCCTGGAGCTGGAGGTCGAAGTCACCGGCCGGCTTCCCCTTGAGGGCGGCCTTGGTGTACTGCGCCCAGATCTCGGCGGGCGGTCCGCCGCCGTTGACGCGCTCCAGGCCCATCGCGCCGTACAGCGACTTGTGCGCGGCGGTCACCGGGTCCTGGCCCATGACGGAGACGACGGTGGCGAGTTCGGGGGTGTAGCCGGCGAACCAGGCCGCGGTGTCCTCCTCGGCGGTGCCGGTCTTGCCCGCGGCGGGGCGGTCCGCGCCCTGGGCGGCGGTGGCGGTGCCGTTCTCGACGACGCTCTGGAGGATCGAGGTGGTGGTGTCGGCGGCCTCGCGGCTGACGGCCTGCCGGGTGCGCTTCTGCGGCAGCTCGACGGTCTCCTCACCGTCCTTGGTGATCTTGTCGATCATCGTGTACGTGCCGTGCCGGCCGTGGTTGGCGAGGGTGGCGTAGGCCTCCGCCATGTCGAGGACGCTCGCGGTGTTCACGCCCAGCGCGATGGACGGGGACGCCGTCAGGTCCGGGGTGTCGGAGGGGATGCCCAGGTCGATCGCGGTCTGCTTGACCTTGTCGGAGCCGACGTCGACGGCCATCTGCGCGTACACCGAGTTGACGGACTTGTCGGTGGCCTCGCGGACGGTGATGTCGCCGTAGGAGCCCTGGTCCTCGTTCTCGGGGGCGTAGGAGCCGCCGCTCCACCCCACGACCGGCCGCTTGTTGGTGCCGTCGTAGTAGGTGTTGGGGGTGATGAGCTCGCCGTCCTGGGTCTCGGAGTGGTTCTGGACGGCGGAGGCGAACACGATGGGCTTGAAGATGGAGCCGACCTGGAAGTCGCCCCGGGTCGCGCCGTTCGTGTACTGCTTGACGTAGTCGATGCCGCCGTACATGGCGACGACCTTGCCGGTCTTCGGGTCGACGGAGGCGCCGCCCGCGCGGACGTAGTTGTCGACCTTGTTGTTCTTCTTGTCGAGCTTCTTGATCACCTGGTCGTCGACGGCCTTGACGAAGGCGTTCTGCCTGCTCTTGTCGAGGGTGGTGGTGATGCGGTAGCCGCCCGCCTCCAACTGGTCCTTGGTGAGGATCTTGTTGGTGAGGATGTAGTCCTCGACCGCGTCCCTGATGTAGCCGCGCTGCCCGGACAGGCCGGTGGAGACGGTCTGCTCCTTCGGCATCGGGAACTTCAGGCCGGTGCGCTCGGACTGGGCCAGCCAGCCCTTCTTGACCATGCCGTCCAGGACGTAGTTCCAGCGGGCCTCGGCCGCCGCCTTGTTCCCGGGGTGGGCGACGACGTCGTACTCGCTGGGCGCGTTGACCAGGGCGGCGAGGTAGGCGGCGTGGGCCGGGTCGAGGTCGACGGCGTCCTTGCCGTAGTAGGCCTGGGCGGCGGCCTGGATGCCGTAGGCGTTGCGGCCGAAGTAGCTGGTGTTGAGGTAGCCCTCGAGGATCCGGTCCTTGGACTGGGTGCGGTCCAGCTTGATCGAGATGAAGAACTCCTTCACCTTGCGGGTGACGGTCTGCTCCTGGGCCAGGTAGTAGTTCTTCACGTACTGCTGGGTGATCGTCGAGCCGGACTGCTTGCCCTTGCCGGTGGCGGTGTTCCAGCCGGCGCGGAGCATGGCCTTGGGGTCGATCGCGGACTCGGTGTAGAAGTCGCGGTCCTCGGCGGCCAGTACGGCGTGCTGGGCGTCCTTGGAGACCTGCGAGAGGGAGACGTTCTCGCGGTTGACCTCGCCGTCGCGGGCGAGCTGGCTGCCGTCGGCGTAGAGGTAGACGTTGGTCTGCTTCATGGCGAGCGCGTTGGCCGGCGGGATCTTGACCATGGAGTAGCCGAGGAAGAACAGGCCGGCCAGGGCGACCAGTCCGAGGACGAAGGTGCCCAGCACCATGCGCCAGGTCGGGATCAGCCGTCGCCAGCCGGTGCGCCTGGGCCGCTTGGCCTTCTTCTTGCCGCCGGGCTCTTCAGGCGCCTGGGGGTCTGTCGGTGCCCAGCCCTCGGTCGGCTGCTGCGGCTGGTCGCTCATCTCGTGCACGGACTCCTGTTTCGCGTCGTACGTTCCCGTACGACCTCTTACGCGTTCTGCGTCCCCTGTTGAAGACTCTCGCACCCGGCGTTCCGTTCCCGGATATGGCGCGCGTCTCGCCCGGGAAAATGGCTGGCCCGCCCCGTCACCTGCGCAGTAGGCTCCTGCGCTTCGGTGTCCGCGGGCCGAGGAGGGCTGTTGATGTGGGTTCCTGGCGGTTGTACGCGGCCGTCGCGGCGGGGGGATTCCGACGATACGCGACATATCGCGCGGCCACGTTCGCGGGGGTGTTCACCAACACCGTCTTCGGTGTGATCCTCGTCTACACGTATCTCGCGCTGTGGGACGAGAAGCCCCATCTGGGGGGTTATGACCAGGCGCAGGCCGTCACCTATGTCTGGCTGGGGCAGTGCCTCTACTCGACGCTGGCCATCCAGGGCGGCGGTGCCGAGAAGGACGTGATCGAGCGGATCCGCACGGGTGAGATCGCGGTCGACCTGTACCGCCCGGCCGATCTTCAACTGTGGTGGCTCGCGAGCGACTTGGGCCGCTCGCTGTTCCAGCTGATCGGGCGCGGGGTGATCCCCTTCGTGTTCGGCGCGCTGTTCTTCCCGATGGCGCTGCCCACCGACGTCATGTCGTGGGCGGCCCTGTTCGTGGCGCTGCTGCTCGCCATGGTGGTCAGTTTCGGGATCCGCTATCTCGCGGCGCTGAGTGTGTTCTGGCTGATGGACGGCATGGGCATCATGCAGGGCGTGATGATCACGGGCGTCTTCTGCTCGGGCATCGTGTTCCCGCTCAACGCCTTCCCGGGGGCGCTGGGCGACATCGTGCGGGCGCTGCCGTGGGCGGCGCAGCTGCAGATGCCGGCCGATGTGCTGATGGGGGAGACCGACCCGCTCGGCGCGTACGCCTTCCAGGCGACGTGGGCGGTGGTGCTGCTGGGAGCCGGGCGGCTGCTGCAGTCGGCGGCGACACGGCGGGTGGTGGTGCAGGGTGGCTGAGACGTCCCGCCTGGGCGAGGGGGTCCGGGCCTACTGGCTGATCGCGGGCATGTGGATCCGGTCCGCGATGACCTACCGCACCTCCTTCGTCGTCACGATGTGCGGCAACCTGCTGATGACCGGCCTGGACTTCGTCGGGATCCTGCTGATGTTCTCGCAGGTCGACTCGCTGGGCGGCTGGGGGCTGCCCGAGATCGCCTTCCTCTACGGCCTGTCGGTGACCGCCTTCGGGATCGCCGACCTGGTGCTCGGCTCGATGGACGTGCTGGGTTCACGGATCCGGGACGGCTCCTTCGACATCCTGCTGGTGCGCCCGGCGCCGGTGCTCGCGCAGATCGGCGCGGACCGTTTCGCGGTGCGCCGCCTGGGCCGGATCACCCAGGGCACGGCGGTGCTGGTGTGGGCGCTGGCCTCGGTGGAGGTCGACTGGAGTGCGGCGAAAGTGCTGCTGGTGCCGCTGATGGTGGTCAGCGGCGCGGCGATCTTCTGCGCGGTGTTCGTGGCGGGCGCGGCCTTCCAGATCTTCGCGCAGGACGCCTCCGAGGTGCAGAACGCGTTCACGTACGGCGGTACGACCCTGCTCCAGTATCCGCCGACGGTGTTCGGGAAGGACTTCGTGCGCGGGGTGACGTTCGTGCTGCCCCTCGCCTTCGTCAACTGGGTGCCGGCCTCCTACGTGTTGGGCCGGCCGTACCCGCTGGACCTGCCGGGGTGGGCGGCCTTCACCCCGCCGCTGGTGGCGGTGGCGTGCGCTGCGCTGGCGGGGCTCGCGTGGCGGGCGGGGCTCGGGTCGTATCGGAGTACGGGGAGTTAGAGGTGGACGTGGCGATGGACGTGATGACGGATGCCTTCATTGAACTCGACCGCGTCGAGAAGGTCTTCGACGTGCGCAGGAAGACCGGGTTCCTCAAACGGGAACGGCGCCAGGTGCGGGCGGTCGACTCGATCTCCTTCACCGTGGCGCGCGGTGAGATGGTCGGGTACATCGGCCCGAACGGCGCGGGCAAGTCGACGACGATCAAGATGCTGACGGGCATCCTGACCCCGTCCGGCGGCCGGCTGCGGGTGGCCGGCATCGACCCGTCCCGCGAACGCACCCGGCTGGCCCACCGGATCGGGGTCGTCTTCGGACAGCGGACCACTCTCTGGTGGGACCTGCCGCTGATCGACTCCTACCGGCTGATGCACCGCATGTACCGGATCCCGGACGCCCGTTACCGCGAGAACCTCGACCGCTGCGTCGAACTCCTCGAACTGACCGACCTGTTGGACGTCCCGGTGCGCCAGCTGTCGCTGGGCCAGCGCATGCGGGGCGACATCGCGGCGGCCCTGCTGCACGACCCCGAGGTGCTGTACCTGGACGAGCCGACGATCGGACTCGACGTCATCTCCAAGGCCAAGGTGCGGGGTTTTCTGCGGGAGTTGAACACCGAGCGCGGCACGACGGTCCTGCTGACCACCCACGACCTCCAGGACATCGAGCAGCTGTGCTCACGCGTGATGGTCATCGACCACGGCCGCCTGATGTACGACGGTGCGCTCGCCGGCCTGCACGAGGTGGGCGAGAGCGAGCGCATGCTGGTGGTGGACCTGGAGCGGGAGGTGCCGCCGATCGAGGCGGCGCCCGCGCGCGTGGTGAAGGTGGAAGGGCCGCGCCAGTGGCTGGCGTTCCCGGCGTCCGAGTCGGCGGCCGCGCTGGTGGCCCGGGTCGCGGCGGAGTATCCGCTGGTCGACCTGTCGGTGCGGGAGCCGGACATCGAGGCCGTGATCGCGCGCATGTACGCGGGAGAAGCGGAGAACGCGGTGTCGTAGCCGTGGGAAGGGGTTGCTCGTAGGCTGCCCTGTATGACGGAAGAACTCCCAGAGCTGCGTGCCGCCGACGCCGATCGTGAGCGAGTCGCCGAGGTCCTGCGGGACGCCCTCGCGGAGGGGCGGCTCGACATGGAGGAGTTCGAGGAGCGCCTGGACGCCACCTACAAGGCGCGGACCTACGGCGAGCTCGCTCCGATCACCCGTGACCTGCCGGTCGGGCCGGTGACCGCGCCCAAGGTCGACATGCTGAAGCGGCCGGAGCAGGACGGGAGTTGGGCGTCCCGGATCGTCGGCGGCGAGGGCTCCTCGACCTGGGCGGTCGCCGTGATGTCCGGGTTCCAGCGCAAAGGGCGGTGGACCGTGCCCCGGCGCTTCACCTGCTTCGCCTTCTGGGGCGGTGGGGAACTCGACCTGCGGGAGGCGAACTTCGCCGCCGGCGAGGTCGAGATCACCTGTGTCGCGATCATGGGCGGGATGCAGGTCGTCGTGCCGCCGGGGGTCGAGGTCGTGGTGCGCGGCATCGGGATCATGGGCGGCTTCGACCACCGCGAGGAAGGGGTTCCGGGTGAGCCCGGGGCACCTCGCGTGATCGTGAGCGGGTTCGCCTTCTGGGGCGGGGTCGGGGTCGAGCGCAAGCTCAGGAAGGCCGACCGGCAGCGGCTGCGGGAGGAGCGGCGGCAGGAGCGGATGGAGCGCCGATCCGCTGCGCGGGAGCTTCGACGCGGGGAGCGCTGAGCGGCCGGGGGCGGGTGCGGTCTCGTCGTGGCCGGTCGCGCGGTTCCCCGCGCCCCTGGGTGGGTGCAGGGCAGGCATGCCCGGCTGCACCCACCCGGCCCGCGCCTACAGTCGCGCCGCCGTTGACCCCTTCAGGTACTCCAGGTCGAACACGTCCGCCATCCGCTCGTACCCCTTGTCGTTGGGGTGCAGCCGGTCGCCCGAGTCGTACATCGTGCGGAGCCTGCGGGGGTCGTAGGGATCCCTCAGCGCCCGGTCGAAGTCGATCACCGCGTCGTAGACCCTGCCCGAACGGATCTCCGCGTTGACGGTCTGGCGGACGTCCTCGCGGGCCTCGGTCCAGGTGGTGCGCCTGCCGACGGGCATGAGGGTCGCTCCGACGACCTTGATGCCGCGCGCGTGGGCCTGGCGGACCAGGTCGCGCAGGCCGGTGAGGAGCTGCTGGGGGTCGACGGTGCCCGGCGTGCGGAGGATGTCGTTGATGCCGAGGTCGACGACCACGACCTTGACGTTGGGGCGGTCGAGCACGTCGCGCCGGAAGCGTCGGATGCCGGCCTGGTTCTCCCCTGCGCGGCCCCGGGCGTCCGCGAGGACCCGGTTGCCGCCGATCCCCTCGTTGACGACGCTGTAGCGGGGCAGGTCCCGGCCGGTGGCGAGCGCGGAGCGCAGACGCCGGTTCAGGAAGTCCGGCCAGCGGGCGTTCGCGTCGGCGGTGGAGTTCTTGCCGTCGGTCAGCGAGTCGCCGAAGGCGACCACCGTGCCGTCGGCCTCGCCGCTGAGCACGTCCAGCGCGGTGAGATACCGCCAGTGGTCGACCTGCTCCGTGTACCCCGCCCCGGTCTCGTTCGCGGTGAGGTCGCCCGGGCCGGCGTACGAGGTCTGCCGGGCCGTCGGGTGGTAGGTGACCGGGCCGGACAGGGTGGGGGAGTAGGTGGTGACGAGGACGTCGGCGCCCGCCGGGACGGCCAGCGCGACGGCGTCGCTGAGCACCTGCGCGCCCGCCGCGACGACGACCGTGGTGTTGCCGGCGAACGTGAGCCGCCGTGTGGTGCCCGTCTGTGCCGCGGGGGTCCCCGGACCGGCGGCGAGGGCGAGGGACGCGTGCGTGACGGTCAGCGCGGTCCGGCCGTAGAGATTGGACAGCGTGATACGGGCACTCGTACCGCCGACGCTGGTGTGGACGACGTTGCGGACGGAGCGGCCGGTCATTCCCTCGGCCCCGGTGCCGGGCTCGGCGCCGACCGGGGCGGCGGACCAGGTGCCGACCCAGACTCCTGCGGAGGCGGGCGCGGCGGAGGGGCGTACGGGCCCGGAACCGGACAACGAGGTCCGGTCCGCGGTGCCGGTACCGGCCGCCACTGAGACGTAGATGGCGGTGGACAGGGCCACGATCAGAGCGACGATCGAGGCGAGCAGGGCGTAACCATGACGCCGGGTCATGTGGTGCTGTTCTCCTAGGGCGATGGGAGCCCGAGGCTCCGATCTGATGAACCCATGATGGGGCATGAACCTGAGGAGCAGTGACGAGCCCCCTCCGGTTCCCTCGTCCGGAACCGACACCGGGAACTCCTGTTCTGTTCCGGGAGTCGGTCAGGAAGGGACAATGTGTGAGGGATCACCGAACGGGTGGAGCGGATGGAACGCACGAAACCTGAGGAAACGGCACCGTCGGACGTGGAGCCGCAGGCCCGGAGCGACGGGGCCGCGACGTCCACGGGCCGCGCCGCCCCCGCCCCGGCCGTACGTGCGATGAACACCTTCAGCGAGGCCGACCTGGAGAAACAGCGCGGGGTGCGGCGCATGAAGCTCACCGCGACCGGACTGCTGCTGTTCGTGGCCGTGGTGTACGTCCTCGCCAAGTGGGCGCACAGCTCCGGGGCCGGCCCCTGGGCCGGGTACGTCGCGGCGGCCGCCGAGGCCGGCATGGTCGGCGCGCTCGCCGACTGGTTCGCGGTCACCGCCCTCTTCCGCCACCCGCTCGGCCTGCCCATCCCGCACACCGCGATCATCCCCACCAAGAAGGACCAGCTGGGTGTGTCGCTGGGCGAGTTCGTGGGTGAGAACTTCCTCTCCGAGGACGTCGTACGACAGCGGCTGCGGGCCGTGGGGATCGGCAGCCGGCTGGGGGCCTGGCTTGCCGAGCCCGAGCACGCCGACCGGGTCACGGCGGAGCTGTCGGCCGCGCTCAGGGGTGCCTTGACCGTCCTGCGGGACTCCGACGTCCAGGCCGTGGTCGGGGAGGCGATCACCCGGCGGGCCGACGCCCAGGAGATCGCGCCCGGTATCGGCAAGATGCTGGACAAGGTCGTCGCCGACGGCGGGCACCGGCGGGTCGTCGACCTGGTCGTGGCCCGGGCCCACGACTGGCTCGTGCTCCACGACGAACAGGTCATGGACGCGGTGCAGGGGGGCGCGCCCGGCTGGACCCCGCGTTTCGTCGACAAGAAGGTCGGCGAGCGGGTCTACAAGGAGCTGCTGCGGTTCGTGACCGAGATGCGTGACATGCCCTCCCATCCGGCGCGCGGGGCGCTGGACCGGTTCCTGACGGACTTCGCCTCCGACCTCCAGTCCGACACGGACACCCGCGCGCGTGTCGAGCGGCTCAAGGGCGAGGTGCTGGGGCGCGGCGAGGTGCAGGACCTGATCGCGTCCGCCTGGACCGCCGTACGGTCCATGATCGTCTCCGCCGCCGAGGACGAGCGCAGCGAGCTGCGGCTGCGGGTGCGGGCGTCGCTGCTGTCGCTGGGCGCGCGGATGGCCGACGACCCGAAGGTGCAGGCGAAGGTCGACGGCTGGGTGGAGGGGGCCGCGGTGTACGTGGTCACCACCTACCGGCGGGAGATCACCTCCCTCATCACGGACACGGTGGCCGGCTGGGACGCCGAGCACACGACACGCAAGATCGAGGCGCACATCGGCCGCGACCTGCAGTTCATCCGGATCAACGGCACGGTGGTCGGATCGCTCGCGGGACTGCTGATCTACACGGTGTCGCGGGCGCTGGGGGCGTAGGCGGGCGCGTAGGCGGGGGGCGTAGGCGGGCGGGCCGGGGGCACCCGGGGGTCGTTCGAGGATCGCTCGACGAGGAGGGAGCCCGTCCGTGACCACCGCCCAGGCCGACACCGGCCGCACCGTGACGACCAACATCCCCGCCAGACTCGACCGGCTTCCCTGGTCACGCTGGCACTGGACCATCGTCATCGGCCTCGGCACCGTATGGATCCTCGACGGCCTTGAGGTCACGGTCGTCGGCAACATCGCCAGCCGGCTGTCGGAACCGGGGAGCGGCCTGTCGATCTCCTCCGGGCAGGTCACCGGTGTCGCGGCCGCGCTGTACGTGGCGGGCGCGTGCCTCGGGGCGCTCTTCTGGGGGCGGCTGACGGACAAATGGGGCCGCAAGAAGCTGTTCATGATCACGCTGGCGGTGTATCTGGCGGCCACGGCACTGACGGCGGTGTCCTTCGACTCCTGGTGGTTCTTCCTGTTCCGGTTCCTCACCGGGTTCGGCATCGGCGGGGAGTACGCGGCGATCAACTCCGCGATCGACGAGCTGATCCCGGCGCAGTACCGGGGCCGCGTCGACCTGATGATCAACGGGAGTTTCTGGCTGGGGGCGGTGGGGGGTTCCCTGCTGTCGATCGTCGCGCTGAACACGGACATCTTCGCCAAGGACGTGGGCTGGCGGCTGACGTTCGCGCTGGGCGCGGTGCTGGCGTTCGTGATCCTTCTCGTACGGCGGCATGTGCCCGAGAGTCCGCGGTGGCTGCTGATCCACGGGCGGGACGAGGAGGCCGAGCGGATCGTCACCTCGATCGAGGAGCGGGTGGAGGCGGAGCAGGGGTCCGCTCTGCCGCGGCCCGAGGGGGAGCTCACGATCCGTCAGCGGCGGAGCGTGACCTTCGTGGAGATCGCGCGGACGGTGTTCTCGGACTACCGGCGCCGGTCGGTGCTCGGCTTCTCGCTCTTCATCGGCCAGGCGTTTCTGTACAACGCGATCACGTTCGGGTTCGGGGCGATCCTCACGACGTTCTTCGACGTGCCGACCGGGGACACCGGGTACTACTTCGCGGTCATCGCGGTCGGCAACTTCTTCGGGCCGCTGCTGCTGGGGAAGCTGTTCGACACGGTGGGGCGGCGGGTGATGATCTCGTCGACGTATCTGCTGTCGGGGGTGCTGCTGTTCGGTACGGCGTGGCTGTTCGACCAGGGGTCGCTGAGTGCGGGTTCCTTGACGGCGTGCTGGTGCGCGGTGCTGTTCTTCGCTTCGGCGGGGGCGTCGAGCGCCTACCTCACGGTGTCCGAGGTGTTCCCGATGGAGACGCGGGCGATGTCGATCGCGTTCTTCTACGCGCTGGGCACCGCGGCGGGCGGTATCAGCGGGCCGCTGCTGTTCGCCGACCTCACGAGTACGGGCAAGGTCGGCGACACGGTGCTGGCCTTCCAGATCGGGGCGGGGCTGATGTGTGCGGCGGGGCTGGTGGCGGCGTTTCTTGCGGTGCGGGCGGAGAGGCGGTCGCTGGAGGACATCGCCAAGCCGCTCACGGCTACGGGGTGATGTGCGTTTTTGCGCAGTTCCCCGCGCCCCTGGGTGGGTGGTGGGGTCGGGGCCGGGGTGGGGGGTATCCGTCCTCGGTCCGGCGGCTCGGTCCCTTGAGGAGTGCTCTGTAACGGACGCCGGCCGCTGCGGGCGGACACCCCCCACCCCGTCCCCTGTGCGCCGTGTGCGGCTGCACGAGCGTCCACATGGCCCACCCAGGGGCGCGGGGAACTGCGCGACCAGCCCCCACCGGCCCGCACCCGGCGCCTATTCGCCCCGCCGCCGCAGCAACAGCAGTCCCCCCGCCACCGCCGTGATCCCCGCAGCCGCCGACCACCCGACCACATCGGCGGAACCCGTGGCGGCGAGGTTTTGGCCGCCGGTGGTCCCGGCCTGCGGAGAGGCGGCTGAGCTGGGCGCAGGCCGAGGAGTGACCGCCCGGTCCCGTGTGAACGCCAGCGTGCCGAAGCCCAGTTGGTCGTAGCCCCCGCTGTTGGGGCCGTAGTCCCCGCCGCCCCCCTCCGGTGCCGACTTCGCCGCGATCCGGGTGACGTACGACGCCGGAAGTCCCCGCCGTTTCGTGTAGTGGTTGGCGATCATCGCCCAGATGGGGCGGGTCATCGACGGGTCGACCCCGGCCGCCGCGGAGGCCGTCTCTCTCCCGGACCAGCCTCCGATCGCCCCCTTCGCGCGGGTGTTCGCGGTGTAGGAGACGTCCCCTCCCAGGCTCCACTTCGCCACGTACTGGGCGCCCTTGAGGAAGCGGCTGTCGTCGTAGCCGTACAGGTCGTACCCCTGGTTCCACGCCATCTCGCAGAACGTGCCCATGAGGCCGACGCCGAGGAGCGCGTGCCCCTGGTCCCGGCCCGCTTCCAGCCACTCGGCGAGGCCGTCGTCGTGCACGACGGGGATGGCGTTCCTGATCGCTCCGAGGCCGTCCCCGTGCTTGAAGTAGTCGATGGCGCGGGTGACTTGGGACCTGTCGTCGCAGAGGATGCCGGTGGCCAGGACGCAGGCCATGGCGGTGAGGTCCCAGTTGGTCCAGTAGTTGGTGACGACGGCGCCGTTGTGCCGGACCAGGAAGTCGTCGCTGAGCGGGGCGAAGACCTTGGTGAGCATCTCCTGGAAGCGGGAGAGGTCGAAGTCCGGGTGGTCGCGGACGAGTTCGGCGGCGTTGGCGAACTGGTAGCCGTAGAGCCCTGCGGCGAGGAAGCGGTCCGCGCTGCCTTCGAGGGAAGTCAGCTTCGCCGACCAGGCGTTGAGGATCGCCACGGCCGTGTCGGCGTACGCGCTGTCGCCGCTGACATGGTGGCGCAGGCCGTTCTGGTAAGCGGCGTGGATGTCGTTGTAGAGCGTCGCGTAGTTCTGCGGGCTGCCCTCGCCCCGGTACACCGTCGTCTGCGGGTTGGGCGTCCAGTCGCTCTGCGCATGGCGGTTGGCGGTCAGCCTGGCGAACCCCGCCGTGCAGGGGGCGGCGCCCGCCTTCACCTTGGCGGCCATGCGGGTCAGGTCGGCCCGGGTGTGCAGCAGGCCCGGGTGCGCGAAGGCGGAGTCGGCGGCGGTGGCGGCCGTGGCGGGCAGGGCCGTCGTGGCGGTCACCGCCGCACCTGCCGCTGCCGTCGCCCTGAGCATGGCGCGGCGGCTGATCTGTGAAGTCACGAACGTCATTCCTCGCGTGCCGGTGGCTGGGGACGGTCAGGAGACGCGAGGGTGGGACCGGCGATAACAGAAAAGGCGACAGCCGAGGAGTCGTGCCCGTGAGCATTCGCAGGATCATGCCCGACATCCACGTCGAGTCCGGGGAGGCGCTGACCGCCAACCGTGACTTCTACGGCCTGCTCGGGTTCGAGGAGGTCATGGACATGGGGTGGGTGGTGACGCTGGCGTCGCCCGCCAACCCGACCGCCCAGATCAGCTTTCTCACCCAGGAGCGCACCGCGCCCGTCGTACCCGATCTGAGCGTGGAGGTCGAGGACGTCGACGCCGTGTACGCGCAGGTCGTCGCGTCGGGCGCGGAGATCGTACGGGAGCTGCGGGACGAGGAGTGGGGCGTACGGCGCTTCTTCGTCCGCGATCCGAACGGGCGGGTGGTGAACGTGCTGACCCACCCGTCCGGGGGAGGCGGGTGAGACCTCTCAGGCGTTGCGGTCCGCCACCGCCCACGAGGCCAGGGCCACCGCGCCCGCCGCACCGAACACCGCGGGCCACGCGCCGACCTTCTTGGCCAGCGGGTGGGACCCGGCGAAGGCGGCCACGTACGCGGCCGTCAGTGCCCCGGCCGCCTTTCCGCCGGCCCGCTCCCGCCACTGCTGGGCCGCCGCGGCCCCGGCGACGGCCAGCACCGCCCCGCCCAGCTGCCGCTTCCTCGTCCAGCGGGCCACGCCGTACCCGCCGACGAGCCCGCCCGCCGCCACCAGCGCGCTGGGAACCTTCGCCATGTCTGCCTCCTGACGCTCATGATCGGCACGGTCACGACCGGCCCCGCCGATGGGGCGAGGCTAACTCCGGACCTGAGACGGGAAACTAACCTGAGTCTGGGCTTGTCAAGTTTCCTGGCTCCGAGCTATATAAGAAGGCGTAGGGCATCGCACCCGGAGTCTGGGGAAAGGAGATGGACTGTGATGCTCATGCGTACCGACCCCTTCCGTGAGTTCGACCGGCTCACGCAGCAGGTTTTCGGTTCCACCGCCCGTCCCGCCGCGATGGCGATGGACGCGTACCGGTCGGGGGACGACTTCGTCGTCCACTTCGACCTCCCCGGTGTCGACCCCGAATCGATCGACCTGGACGTCGAGCGCAACGTCCTGAACGTCCGCGCCGAGCGCCGCCTCCCCGCCCCCGAGGACGCGGAGATGATCGTCGCCGAGCGCCCCACGGGCTCCTTCACCCGTCAGCTCTTCCTCGGCGACACCCTCGACACGGAACGCATCGACGCCTCGTACGACGCCGGCGTCCTCACCCTGCGCATCCCGGTGGCCGAGCAGGCCAAGCCGCGCCGCATCCGGATCACGGGCGGCGACAGCGACCGCAAGCAGATCAGCCGCTGACCGCGGCGGCCGTAGAACGAACCAGGCAGTCGCGCCCCGCGGGCCGGCCGATCCGCCCGCGGGGTGCAACGACCCCCAGGAGACCCGTACATGAGCGCACTCAGCGCGGAACGAGCGACCGGAACGGCACGGTGGAGCGACCTCGTCGACGCCGTGCGGGACGCCGGGCAGTACGCGAGCACGGCGGAGGCGGAACAGGTCGCCCGTGTCGTCCTGTCCGCCCTCGGCGGCCATGTCACCGGCGACGAACGTGTCGACCTCGCCCGGGCCCTGCCCGAGGAGGCCGCCAGGCTTGTCGCCTCCCGGATTCCGCTCAACAAGCCGCTGGCCGCACCGGAGTTCGTGGAGTCGGTGGCCGGTCGCATCGAGGGCGCGACCCCGGCGACGGCCCGCTGGCACGTCAGCTCGGTCCTGAGCGTGCTGCCGAAGCTGGTGGGCGACGAGCTCGTCGACCGAGTGCTGGCCCGACTGCCGTCCGGCTACGCCCTGTTGTTCGGCAAGGCGGAACTGGCTCCCGCGGCCTGACCGGGCCCTAGGGTCTGTCGTTTGGATCAGGCCGGCCGTGAGGTGCGGTGCTTTTCTGCCGACTTGAGCGGGGTCTGGTGCGTGCAGCTGCAAGGCGGAGGAGGGAGTCGACGCGGAGCGTCGGCGACCGACGACAACGCCGCAGATGTGCGTGCCAGACCCCGCGACGCCGGGCTGATCCAAACGACAGGCCCTAGCGGGCCCCGCCCTCGCGTGTCCCGGCGCGCAGCCGCAGCTCCGCCACCCAGGCGGCGGCGACGGCACAGCCGACGGCACCGAGGGCGGAGCCCACGGCGACGGGATTGACGTACCCGGGGATCGCCCCGGCCGAGTAGCTGCCGCCGCCGCTCAGCTCGCAGTCGAAGGAGAGGGGGAGATAGCTCACCGAGTAGTCGATGACCTGGGCGGCCTGCTCGCTCCCGCGGCACGGCGGCATCGGCGCGGAGTTCACACCGCCGTCCTCCGCCTCCAGGACCGAGCCGGCCAGATGCAGCAGCCCCCATGCGTACACGGCGAGCGCCACGAGCCCCGCCAGCGTGGCGACGCCTCGCAGACCGCGCGGCAGTGATGACATCCCGGCCCCCTGACCACTCGTCTTCCGGGTCCGCAGAGTTCAGCAGCACGGAAGGGGAACCGCTGTGACGGAGCCCATAGTTCCGGCAACAGGGCTGTCACAGACCGGGTCGCGGGAAAGGGCTGGCGCGGACGGCTCTGGCGGGCGAGTCTTCCCTCACGGGGGCAACCGTGGCGCTCACACAGGTAACCGCGGGGGCTCTCTCAGGCAACCGTGGTGCTCACTCAGGCAACCGCGGCGAGGGGAGGCGGCGAGGGTGACGGACGTACGCACGCGGAAGGACCGGGGGCGGCGCCGGCGCGAGCGCTCATGAGCGGCGACGGCGGCACGGGCCGCGCGCTCCTCTACCTCGACGTCGACGGACCCCTCAACCCCTACGCCGCCCAGCCCGAACGCCGTCCCGAGGGCTACACCACCCACCGCATGAAGCCCGACGGCTGGATCGCCCAGCACCCCGGCCTGCCCCCGTCCGCCGTCAAACCCCTGCGGGTCTGGCTCAACCCCGGCCACGGACGCGCCCTGCTGGCACTGGCGGACCGCTACGACCTCGTCTGGGCGACCACCTGGCGCCAGGAGGCGAACACCTTCATCGCCCCCGTCCTCGGTCTCCCGGCCCTCCCCGTCGTCGACTGGCCCACGACCCTCACCCCCGGCCCGAACGGCACCTTCTGGAAGACCCGCCACCTCGTCACCCATGCCCGCGGCCGCCCCTTCGCCTGGCTCGACGACGAACTCGACGACCAGGACCGGCGGTTCGTGACCGCACACCATGCCGGGCCGGCCCTGCTGCACCGGGTCGACCCCCGACTCGGGCTGCGCGAAGCGGACTTCGCCGAGCTCGCGGCCTTCGCCCGGAGCCTGTGAGGGCAGTGGGGGGCGGGGAAGGGAGGTGGGGCAGGAGGGCGGGTGCCTTCTCACACCTCGTCGAGCAGCGAGGCGAGGCCCTGGTCGAGGTCAGGGCCCAGATCCTCGGCGCCGGGCTCGACGACGTCGTAGGAGCGCAGCAGAAAGCGGCGCAGGCCGGCCGTGCCGAAGCGGATCACGGCGAGGCCCAGTGGGGAGTGGAACTCGATGACGGTCCGGGCCCATCCGTAGGGCCGTATCCGTACGTCCCCCTCCCCGGCCGGTGTCCCGAGTCCCTCCTCCAGCAGGGCCCGTCCGAACATCCACGTCAGGCCCTCCCCGTCGGCCGAGACCTGCGCGGGGAAGTCGATGTGCACGGCGAACGGCTCGGCGGAGCTGTAGCGCAGCGTGGGGCGCACCGGGAGTTCCGGGTGGCCGGCGGTGATCAGACGGGCGCGGACGGTCTGTTCCAGGGTGGTGAGGCGCATGAGCGGCGGTCTCCGTCTCGGGTGTGGGGTGCGGGTCGGTTGCCTTGTCGAGCCCCAGGAGTACCGATCGATTACGCGGGCCCGGAGTTCGTTCATGTGATCTGAATCACGGCCGGAACTGAATGATTGAAAGTTTTGTCATCTACGCTGACAAACCCTTTCGCGCCCCGACCGCCGGGAACTGGAGCGTTCCTGCATGACCGACCAACCGGCCAGAGTGCCCGCCCTGACATCCCCCTCCGCGACCGCCGAGGCCGCCGCGACCGCCGCGTACGTGCGGATCTACGAGCAGGAGCAGCCGCGCCTCGTCGCGTATGCCCGCTCGCTCACCCGTAACACCTGGGCGGCCGAAGACCTTGTCGCCGAGGCGCACTTCAGGGTGTGGCGGCGACTGTCCGCCGGACACGAGATCGACAACGTCCCGGCGTACCTCATGACCACCGTCCGGCATCTCGCGTCCTCCGTCGCGAGCAGCGCCACGCACGAGACCCCGCGGGACCCGCAGCTCCCGCAGGTTCCGGAGCAGGCCTCGGCCGGACAGATGGCGGACCCGGCCGAACAGGTCTCCGCCACCGACCTGTTGGTGCGTGTCCTCGGCGAACTCCCCGAACGCTGGGTGCGGGCCCTGTGGCTCGCCGACGCCGAGGGCCAGCCGCTGGAGACGGTCGGCCGGCAGATCGGCGCCAAGCAGGGCGCGACGGCGGTACTGCTGCACCGCGCCCGCGAAGGCATGCGCCAGGCGTTCCTGCGCTCGCAGACCGAGGCCCCCGAGGATCCCGCGTGCGAGGTCCACTGGGTCCGGATGCCGGCCTACGTCCGCGGCAACGCGACCCCGCGCCAGTCCGAGCGCCTCCTCGCCCACGTCGACGCCTGCGACGGGTGCCGCGGCCGTCTCGCCGTCCTGATCCGCGCCAACCACCGGTTGCCCGCGCTCGTCGGCCCCGCGCTGCTGGTTCTCGCGGTGGGCGGCGGAGGAAAGTTCCTGGCGTCGCTCACGGCCGGGTCCGCGGGCGCGGCAGGTGCGGCCGGTACGGCCGGTGCGGCTTCGGCGACCGGCCAGGGTCTGCTGCGTACGGCCCGTGCGGCGGGCCCGAAGACCAAGGCGGCCCTCGCCTCCGGTACGACGGTCGCGGCTGCCGTCGCGGTCGTCCTGGCCCTCGGCCTCAACGAGTCGCCCGCCACGGTGACTTCGCCGGGAAGGGCGCCGGTGGCGCAGGGCCCGGTGTCACAGGAACCGGTCGCCGGTCCGTCCGCGGGAGCGGCGGGGCGGACGCCGGGGGATGCCTTGCCGGTGGAGGCCGAGCGGGGGCGGGACCGGGATCGGGGCGACGGGGCCGGGGCGGTGGTCATCTGGGGCGCCGGGGGCGCCGGGGGTTTCGGGAGCACCGGGGACTCGGGGGACTCCGGCGACGGATCCAGCGGTTCTGAGGGCGGAGGTGTCGTCGGGGAGCCCGGGACGCCGGAGCCGCCCGCGGATCCGACGCCGGTTCCGCCGGAGAAACAGAAGCCCGAGCCGGGGAAGCCGAAGCCCGGCGGGCCGGGGGAGAAGACACCCGTACCGGAGCCCAGCACCCCGACGCCCACCGGTCCTCCACCGGCCGACGAGACGCCGGACCCACCGACCTACTCGGAACCCCCGACCGCGCCGGGGTCACCGCAGCCATCGGATCCCCCGGCCGCATCGGAGCCCCCCACCACCCCAGTCGCTCCGCCCAGCGACGGCGCCGGCGACGGGTGCGGACCCGGGCCCGCCCCCGGAACTTCCGCCACGGACAAGGGAGTTGAACCCAGCGAAGGCACAGCTGACGTGCTCCCCGCCGGTCAGGCGTTCGGGGCCGCCTGAGAGGAGCCCCCGTGGGAGAGAACGGCTTTCGCGCCGAGGAGATCGACACCACCAAGCCGCACCCCGCACGGATCTACGACTACCTCCTCGGCGGCAAGGACCACTACGAGGTGGACCGCGAGGCCGGCGAACAGCTCGTCGCGGCGGCCCCGGAGGCGCGGATCGGCGTACGGGCCAACCGGGCCTTCCTGCGCCGGGCCGTCCGTCACGTCGTCGGCTCCGGGGTCCGCCAGATCCTGGACATCGGCACCGGCCTGCCCACCGCACCGAACGTCCACGAGACGGCCCTGGAGGTGGCGCCGGACATCCGCGTCGCCTACGTCGACAACGACCCGATCGTGCACGCCCACGCCGGCGACCTGCTCGGCCCGGACGGCACCACCGGCACCGCCGGCATCACGATCGGCATCCTCCTGGCCGACCTGCGCGACCCGCGGGCGATCCTGGACGCCCCCGAGGTACGGGCCGTCATCGACTTCGACGAGCCGGTGGCGCTGCTTCTGGGCGTCGTCCTGCACTTCCTCGCGGACGCGGACAAGCCGCAGGAGATCGTCGCCACCCTCCGCGACGCCCTCACCCCCGGCAGCCACCTGATCCTGTCCCACGCCACCGGCGACTTCGCGGACCGCAGCGGGGCGGCTGCCGTCTACCGCAAGGCCACGGCGGCCATGAACCTGCGCACCCGCACCGAGATCGAGCGCTTCTTCGACGGCTTCGAGCTGATAGATCCGGGCGTGGCCCAGGTCCCGTTCTGGCGCCCGGACACACCCCCGCCGCCCCGCTCGCACGAGATCGGCTTCTACGGCGGGGTGGCCCGCAAGTCCCGCTGAGACCTCAGTGCTGGTACGGCTGCTGCGGGGCCTGTCCGCCGTACACCTGACCGCTCTGCCCGCCACCGGCGGCGGCCTGCGCCTGCAGCTGCTCCGCCTCCTCGGCGCTCACCTTGTTCTCCGCACCGCAGAAGGTGCACTGCGACGCGTACTTGGTGGAGATCGGGAACAGCGGCACGAAGAACAGCGTGAACTTCGTGACGCGCTTGCGCAGGGTGTGCGCGGCCGGGTTCCCGCACCGCCCGCACACCAGGGTGAGTATCGCGAGCTGGTACAGGTATCCCTTGGTGCCAAAGAGGATGAGCATGGTGTCGTCGCCTTCCGGGGTCGGTCCTTGAGAGGCAGTATCCCTGCGTCCGGCGTCTTCGCTGTTACGTCACCCTCGGTCGACCGTGTGGGGCGCCGCCTCCTGCCTGCACCGGGACTCGGTTCAGTTCTCCAGGCGGCTCAGCGCCTCCATGGCCTCGCGCTCGATGCGCGACAGTTCAAGAAGGGCGGTGCCCGCCTGTACGAGGTACCGCTCCTCACCCGACTCACCGGCCTCGGTGATCAGCATCGCGACCTCGGTCCACAGGGCGGCCGCCTCGGCGTACAACCGATGGCCGGTGCGCAGGAGTTCACTGTCGAGGAACTGGCCGCATTCGGCGAGGAAGTCCCGGTAGAGATTGCGGAACAGGGCGCCGCCGGTACCGGCCTTCTCCATCAGCAGGGCGGCCTGCGGCAGGTCCCGCCGAGGATCGTCGCTCCGCCCGAGCCAGGTGGGTACGAGCTTGCCGCTCTTCGCGATGCCACGGTGCCCGAGGTTGGCGATGGGCGGGTTGAGGAAGGCGTGGGCGCAGGCGGTGACGGCGGGAACGATCCTGTCGTGAACGGCGGGCAGGTCCTGCGGAGCGGTGAGGGTGAAGGACCGGTGCCTGGCGGCCATGGGCCCGCGCGCCGCCCTGGCCTCGGCAAGACTGCCCAGCCCGGTCGTCACGGCCCCGCCCTGCTGCTCGGTGTCCACGAGCCGGGCGACCCGGTCGTCATAGCCGTACATGGCGACGACATGCCCCCCGAAGTGCACTTTCGCCGTGAAGTACTCCAGGTGGTAACTGTCGAGCTGCAACCCCACGGGCCGCCCGGCACCGATCGCCTCCACGACATTCGCCCAGCCCTTGCGGGCGGAGGAGGTCTCCCGCACCACCAGCTCCAGCCCGAGCGTGTCGGCGAGGTTCCTGGTCAGCTCGAACGGCTTGACCCGCCCCCCGAGAAAGGGAAAGCCCATGCTCTTGCTGTCCCAGTAGACAAAGGACAGCCCACGACCGAGCCCGAAGAGCATGGGCTCGGAGAGATCGACCCCCTGGTGACGCAGGAGCACGCCTAGGGTGGTGGTCTCGCAGTGCTGCATGCCGCGGGGGTCGATGCCCTGCACGATGGTCATGCGGTGGTCTCCTGATGCAGGCGATCGGATCAGGCTTTCCCGGAGCGTGGACCTCAGAGCTTCGGCTCTCCGGGGAAAGGCAGCGGCAAGTCGAGGCTTGCCAGGAACTCGCCCCAGGGTGGCGCTGACACGGTGAGGTGGGGATACCCGGGGCGCTTCGAGTCCCGTATGAGTACGCCGAAGGGGACGACCGCGGCTTCGACGCACTCGGTCGCATTGCCCCCGCTGTAAGACGACTTGAACCAAGCAGGCTCAGAAACAAGCTGAGGACCGACGGACATTCACAGCTCCTTGCGGGCGCGATGGATCATGGCGGAGGAGGCTTCCATGTCCAACGCTTGTGCGCGAAGGTACTCGAACGCAAGTCTGTATCGGTCCAGTTCCTCGTCCTTCTCCAGGAAGAGGGAGCCGGTGTGGAAGTCGACGTACACGACGTCGAGACCTGGCTCGGCGCCGCCGATGATGACGAAGCTTCCCAGCGCTGCGGCATGAGCACCCTTGGCGAAGGGCAGCACCTGAAGTGTTGTGTGCGGTGACTCGTTGGCTTCGAGGAGTCGGCCGAGCTGCTCCTTCATGATGTCGGGTGATCCGACGACGCGGCGGATCACGGACTCGTCGAGGATGGCCCAGAGGCGTGGCGGCTTCGGACGGTTGAGGATCTCCTGCCGTTTCATTCGGATGTCGACGAGCCGCTCGATCTCCCCAGGCTCCAGAGGCACTTCGTTGGCCTTCTGAAGTGCTGTGCTGTACGCGCGGGTCTGGAGGAGGCCGGGGACGTAGACGCACGCGAAGTGACTCTCCTGCACTGCCTCGTCCTCCAGAGTGAGCAGCAGGTTCATGCTCTCCGGGATGGAGTCGGCGAAGGAGCTCCACCAGCCCTGCTGCTTCGCATCTTTGGCAAGCCCGACAATCGCCGTGCGTTCGGCCTCAGTTGCTCCGTACCCGCGGCAGAGCGCGTCGATGATGAGCCACTTGACCGGTCCTGCCTGAGTTTCGTACCTGCTCACCGTCGCCTTGGAAACGCCGACGAGTTTCCCGGCCTCCTCAAGCGTCATGCCCTTGCGGGCGCGCAACTTGCGCATCATCGCGCCTAGTTGACGACGCCGGGTTGTGGTGCGTTCGGGCATGCGGCTCCTCCGCCAGGTACCGGGTCGGCAGGCCCGGAGATTCTCAACAGGCTAGGCAGGGAGCGGCCGGAGCCACCATCAAATTCACTCGATGGATTCTCGTGAGAAGTTACACAGTGAGACTTCTCTATGCCATGCTCACTCTCGAATCGCTACACAGTGCAGTCGTCCGGATACGACACGTGAAGCGTCTGTGTGGCTTGGGAGGGAGGAATGCCCATGGCCGGCTACGACATGTCCGAGCCCCAGCTCCGCTGTGTCCTGCCATTCGAGGCGGTGCCGGCGGAAGTGCGCCTTCTCCGCAAGGCCGCCGCCCAGCAGCTGAGCCGTTGGGGTCTGCCCGCAGCGACAGACGAAACGGAGCTGCTCGTCACGGAGTTGGCCACGAACGTCTTCAAGCATGTCGGCGAAGGGGTGTCGGCGACTCTGATCCTTGAACGGAGGGGAGAGCGGCTGCGGCTTGAGGTCCACGACAAGAGTCAGGTGATGCCGACACCCAAGTTGGCGGACTGTGGCGAGGAGTGTGGCCGAGGGCTGCACCTGCTGGCGGCGCTGGCTGTGGACTGGGGAACTGTCCTGACGGCTGCGGGCAAGGCGGTCTGGTGTGAGGTCGCTATCCCCTCGGGACGTGCGTGCCGACGCATTGAGCGAGCCGTGGAGGCGCTTGAGAAGTATCAGGGGAGTGCCAGAGCTGCTGGCTCGCGGGGCAGGAGGTGGGAGGCGGCTCTGGAGGTGTCAGCGATCGAGCTGATCGCTGATCTCCTGCACTGGACTGCCGCCCGGGGCCAAGATCCGGACGACATGCTCGACCGGGCTCAGGCCCACTACGAAGCAGAGGCGGACGCGGCCTAGATATTGTCTGCCGCTGTGAAGGTCTGCGGGAATGCTGCTTGTATGGGGCATTCCTTTCCTCCTGGCCTCCCCTGCTTCTCAGCCCGTACTTATGCCAGGATGATCGCAGGCTGCGATCAGACGAGTTCAGGGGGAGTACACATGGAGGATCCGGCACTGCTCCGGCGGTTCCACGCTTGGCTGCAGCCCGTGCCGTCCCCGCAGGACACTGCTCGTCTCATCTTCTTCCAGGACGCTCTGATCGTCCTGGACACCAACGTCCTGCTCAGTCTCTATGAGTACACGGCAGAGTCCCGAGAGGAAGTCCTCAAGGCTCTGAGCCAGGTCTCCGGACGCCTGTGGATGCCGTACCAAGTGGGTCTTGAATTCGTGCGCGGCCGCCGCAGCGTACTGGAGTCACGTAAACGGGTGTTGAGTGAGGCCTCGAAGTCGGTCAACACCAAGCTGATGGCCGCCTGTCAGGCGGTCATCGCAGCGAAGAACACCGTGCGAGCGCAGTTAGAGAAGTACGCGAGAGTACCCGGTGAGATAGAGGCCCTGGAGAATTTGGTCAGCGAAGCGGCCGTCAAGGAGCACCTCGCCGTCTACGGAGACGCGTTCAAGGCTCACTTGGACATGCTGAAGTCGGAGCATGACCTTCATCCGGTCAACGTCGATACCGCCGATCCGATCCTGCCTCGGGTGGCAGATCTCTACGGTGATCGCGTGGGCCATCAGCCCGATGACCAGCTGCTCCAGCAACGACTGGATGAGGCTCTGGCCTTCAGATTCCCGAACCAGATCCCGCCGGGCTTCAAGGACTCCGACAAGGGCACTCCGCTCAATGCGGCAGGTGACTTCCTGATATGGGAGGAAGTGATCGAGCATGCTGCACTGCTCCCGGGAGGGAAGCGTCGAGTCCTCTTTGTGTCCAATGACGTCAAAGAGGACTGGTATGACACAAGCAATGGCAAGCAGCGTCCCTGGCCCGCGTTGCTGGACGAGATTCAGCGCCGGGCCGGCGCAGAGTTACGACTTGAGACTCCGCCAGACTTCTACGCGGGTATCGGTGAGTATCTGAAGGCAGAGCTCGCGGAGGACACGTTCGCGGAGATCCGACGGGTGTCAGAAACGTTCACATCGCCGACATTGGATGATGGCACGGTGGTCACAGTGAGTACGGCTGCGAAGATCGCTCCGCCCAGTGGCTTGCCGATCACCGCTTACAGATCTGCTGGGCTTACCTCCTCTGTTCTGCGGGCCGTGATGGAGTCACTAGCGCCAGTGGACAGACTTGCGCAGTGGTGGCTTATCGGAGTCACAGCGCAGTTGCATCGACGGGAAGTCGCCGAAGGAGAGGCGCAGGTTGACATTGCTGCGGCTGTTCGAGGCGGCGAGGCGCCCGCGCCGGACTGGAAGCCGGGAACGGTACTGCCATCAGGGGAATGGATTCGCCGGGAGTCGTCATGGATCGCACCATGGTTCCTCGACCTCCTTGGCTCTTCGCCGTCGACCGATCGTGGAATCTTGAGCGCGCTGGCCTCAGAGCAAGCCGCTGAGAACCAACGTGGCGCCATTTGACCGGAATTGCGGGGCGGAGTCCTGCAACTGTTTGCGGACGGTCTGAAACAGACGGCGTCTTAATGTCCCGGACTCTGTTGTCGCCACCGCCGCTTCCACCACGAAGAAGGGATGCCACCGTGTCCGCTGCGAACGAGGAGCAGTACGAGGTCTGGAAGAACCTCAAGCCGACATCAGCCTACGCGGTGCGAGAGCTGAGTTCCGCCCTTGGGAGCGACGACTCCACACTGGACGACCTCGTCGATGCCTATCTTTTCGCGAAGCGGCAACTTGCTCAGTCCATGCGGGCGTTGATGCTCTCGCAACTACCTGCGCAGTGCCCTGAGTTTGCCGAGCTGCGAGCTCGCATCGAAGCGGAGATGAAAAATCGTTACGCTGACAGAATCCCAGAACGATTTCTCAGGGTCCCTTACGGCAGTCAGGTGCACGAACTGCTCTTCATGATTCTCCTGCAGGCTCTCGGCAAGCCGGTGGACAGCGACAGGCTCCGCGTTCTGACGGCGGACAGGACTCATTCAGAGCGACGGGCTAGGGAACTCCGCGAGCTGGGGTTCAACATCACGACGTCCGCGGTGGACGGAAGTCAGTTCTACACCTTGGTTGACCTGAAGATCGACTACTCGAAGGTGCCGGAGCTCATAGCGAAGGCCATCAACAAGGCGAAGGATCTCGGGGGCGCCGAAAGAGCCAGGCTGACGGCCAAGCTTTTCGAGTAGCTCTCCAGGTGCGGGATGGGACTCACGCTGGCTCTGTCCCGCAGCTAGCTGATCTTGGCTCGGTGCAAGGTGAACAGGTCATGACGCTGGTGATCGTCCTGGCCGATGAACGCCTTGAACTCGCCCAGGCTGTAAGCGATGGCGCCGCTGGAACGGGGGGCCATGGTCACCGCGAAGTCGTGGGCGAGATGGTTCAGGCGCCGCTCGACGTCCGGTTGATCCAGAAGGGTGCCTTTCTTGGCGAGCTTCTCGATGATCTGGTCGACCGTGAGCGGGCGGTCAAGACCGCGTAGGAGCTTGTACACGGGGTCCAGGACACGGTCCGTGTTCTCGACCAGAGTCTTACGCTCGCCCTCCTGAAGGATGGCCTTCCGGATAGCTACGCCGAGAGCCTTGGCGACTGGCGGCGGGAACGCATTGCCGATTTGCCGGTACACGGAGGTCTTACGTCCATGGAATCGCCAGCGGAACTCGTGGTCTGAGGCGCTGCCCGTCGGCTCTTCGATGTCGTGCCAGCCCTGGATCCTGGCAACCATGGCGGTAGTGAGCTTGGGACCAGGGACACCTTCGGGGATTCTCCACCCCTTCGCTGGGGCATGGTTTGCCACACCCATAGCGTCCACTCCGAGATCCGCCCATGCACGCTTGGCCCGGGTCGGACCGAGGTCAGCCCCACCGTGTTTCTTGGAGCCACCGACGATGGTCGGTGCGATGTCATGGGCCCTCTCAACCCACTTGGCGACCTGCTCTTCCTCCCAGCCATTGCTCGCCATGAGGTCTGCGAGAAGCTGGCCTACCGTGAGCGGCTCTTCCTCATGTGGGGTCGGCCACTCAAAGTACTCCGCGAATTCCCGTTTCAGAGCGACCAGTACAAAGCGCGGTCGGAGTTGTGATACACCGAATTCGTTGGCGTGGAGGAGCTTCCAGTCGCCGATGTAGCCGTATTCGTGAAGCCGGTCCAGGACATGCTGGCGGTAGGCCGTAAATCGATTGGCGCTGAGCCCTCGCACATTCTCCAGCAGCAGTGCCTTGGGTCGGATCTCACCGCAGAGTTCGACTGCCCAGGCGAAGAGATCACGCTCGTCGTTGGCGCCTAGCTGCTTGCCCGCAATGCTGAACGGCGGACACGGAACACCACCAGCGAGCAGGTCGATGTCCTTGTCCTTGTACTCAGCGGGGTCCCAGGTGGTCGGGTCGGCAACGTCTCCGACCGCTACGGTGTCGGCAGCCTCTTCCGCGCTGTAGCCGAGGACTTCCTGCAAATTCTCGCGCAGCGTGTTCGCGGCATGCACATCGAGCTCCACCGCGAGTCGGTGGCGAAAACCTGCCCGCTCCAAGCCGAGGGTCTGCCCCCCCGCGCCTGCGCAGATCTCGACGACCTCGAGCTGCCTGTCGCGCTCCAACGCCGTCATCCGATCTCCTTTCAGGCGCACCGGCTAAGCCAGCGCGGTGCCGAGTTCGTGCGCTCGGCTCACTGTCACAGCGGGCACTGGCTTGAACACAGTTCTAGCGGTAGCACCCTAGTCTCCGGCCTTCGCTGACGTCATCTAATTGCGATGGCGTGCCAGAGGCGAGGCTGTGAAGTCTACGGCGGCCCACTGACATGCTCCGAACCCGCGTGCCCCACACGTTGCGGCGGCCGCGGAGTGATCAGCTTTCGAGTGCCGCCCGCACCTCATCACGGGCGTCAGCCGGGAGCCGCCGGTAGGCATTCCATGCCCGCTCCAGTGGAGTGGAACCACGCCGTCCGCGCTCGATCCACCTGCGGAGCCTCTTCTGTTCGCCAGGGTCGAGAGCTCTGATATCAGCCATCGCCTCATCGGCTCGGGCAGGGCTACCGTCGCTGCCCGCGCGGCACCGTTTGCATTCTGTGACAAGCAGGGTCTGTTCCCGGCCGTCTGGAAGGACGGTTTCGCGCCTGGTCACAGAGAGCACAGCGGATTGGTTCGAGTCGTCCAGATAGGCCTCGCCGCCTGAGACGCCGCAGACAGTGCACATGTAGTCATCGCGGGCCAAGACTGCCTGTTTCTCCTTGTTGGAGATGGTCTTCTGCGGCGCTGCGGCGCGGCGGGCCGCAGGGTCCCAGACGGGGACTCCCGCCCTGACGAAGCGCTGGTCCTCAGCCACCAGCCTGGCGTCGTCGGAGTTCGTGAAGAGGACCCAGCCGTAGTCACGGAGATCGCGTATGCGGCGGTCAGCCTGTGAGATCCCCGGGAAGGCATCGCGCAGCTGCTCTTTAGTGAACGTGTTCCCCTCACCGACCACTTGGACGAGCCAGAGCGCTCCGCGAACCATGGTCCCTGCTTTGAGGTCAGGGTCGTTCCAGGCGGGCAGCGTCACCTCGTGCTCCGTTCTCCAAGTGATCGAGACATCGATTGTGGGTCATGGGCGCACCTGCTGTCAGCCGGTGCTGCCATGATGCTGGGACACACTGCGTCTGGTTCCTTGGAGGCTCTGGTTATGGCTGTGAAGTTCGGCGTTCCGCCCGAGGGCGAGAAGATTCGCTCGCTGGTGGACGAGCGGCTGAAGCAGGCTATGGCCGAGGACGGTGCGAAGATCACTGTGGAGTGGCGCGGCGAGCAGAAGCACTTGCACGTGATCTCCATGCCGGTCGACATGCTCTACTTCAACCCCGATACACACCGCATCCGGGCACAGCGCACCCTGCAGCCCGAACGCAATCGGGTCCTCGAGGAAGAGCCGTGGAGTGAGGCTGCGCAAACGTATCTTCATGACCTGTTGCGGTGCCGGCCCTCGAACCCGAACCAGACTGATCCGGACTACACGGCACTCCAGGACGAGCTGGACGACGTGGGGCAGCGGGAGCCCGGAATCATCAGTCGGGACGGCATCCTCGTTGACGGGAACACCCGCTGCGCGGCGCTGAAGGACCTGGGTATCCGGGACATCCGGGTTGGCGTGCTCCCTGCGGACACGTCACGCCGTGACATCAACAGTGTCGAGCTTGCTCTGCAGCTGCGCCGTGATAAGCGCCGAGAGTACTCCTACATCAACCGGCTCATCGCGATCGAAGACGAGCTCGCGGACGGCCGTCGCGAAGAGGATGTGGCCCGGGATTTCAACATCAAGAGGACCACTCTCCAACAAGACCGCTGGGTCTATGAGTTGATTAACAGCGCCATCGAACGTAGTCGGACGACGAAGGGTGCCGTTCTCAGGCTCGTCGACTTCGAGGACCACCAGGAGAAGCTCCGCGAGCTGCACCGCGACTACACCAAACTCGCGAAGACGGATCGCGACGCTGCAGAACAGCTCAAAGAATCGCGTCTGGCAATGGTGGTCTTGAACTATGCCAAGACGACGGTGCGGCTCGCGGAAGCTGATTTTCACAGCCGCTATCTGGAAGAACGCCTGCCCCCTGAACTGCGGCCCGCAGTTCAGGAATCCGCTGCCGTGTCGATCCCTGGCCTGGCTGGGGTCGCGATTCAGGACGCCACCGCAGCTGTGAAGACCACCCGTGCACTTACAGATTCGTTGCTTCAAGCCAAGGCGGCCGCGCAGGCCGGCGACATGCTGGATACGGCAGCTGTCACGCAGGCGGACGGGCTCATCAAGTCAGCACGCAAGACCTTCGACGCAGCCGTGAAGCTGGCGGGGGCGAACGCGGAGCTTCAGAAGCGGCAAGTCGCTGTTCCAGAGCGTCTGACGGACGCAGCCGATTACGTGAACCAGTGTGCCGCTGAGTTCGCTGAGGCCAAGGCCAAGCGCGCGCTGGACGAGGACGCGTTTGACGACGCTCTGTTGACCTTGAAGGCCAGCCTCACCCGCCTTGCGAAGCAGGCTGGGCGAACCTTCAGTTCCCCCGGCAACGGCGTCGCATGGCTGCTCGACTCGACGCGGGAGAACTGATGGCGGGTCAGCCTCCTGCACCAAGTCTGGAGATCGGCTTCGGTGACGGCGTGACTCGGGCACGGCTCAGGGCGGGCAATGGCTACGAGGCGGATCTTCGTCGTCTGGCTCTTAGATTCCAGAGCAGTGTGCAGCGCTCTCCCGGGACCTTGGAGGTCGAGATCGACGACCTCCTTACGAACTTGGTGTCCCTTGCTACCTGGCCAGAGCCCAACAGCGTCTCGTGGGACCCGCAGCTGGCCGCACTGGCTACAGACTCCGCGGTAGACGCGCAGACTGTCGCGAAACGGCTTGATCCGACCGCCGGCCCGGATGGAGAAGTCGACCCTGATGAGGTCGGTAACCTGCTTGGTTCCGACTGGGTAGCGGATCTCACCTCGTTTCAACGTCGGGACATCGCTAAGTTGCTGTCCCTGCGCCACGGAGCCAACTTCTCCGTGCCGGGGGCCGGGAAGACTCGCGTAGGCCTGGCGGTGTTCCACGCTTTGCGGAAAACCAAGGGAATCGAGCGGCTTCTTGTGGTCGGACCGAAGTCCTGCTATGAGTCTTGGAAGTTCGAGAACAGACAGTGCCTGAACGAGCCTCTGCGCATGGATGTGTTCTCAAGGGACGCTGATCCGGCTGCCGACGCGCTCATCGTCAACTACGAGCGGCTGCGCCAAGACGGTGTCGTGAATGAGCTCGGCCGGTGGCTCGCCGCACGGCCGTCCATGCTCCTGCTCGACGAAGCCCATCGGATGAAGCGCGGAGCGGACGGAACGGACGGTGCTGCCTGCCTTGCGCTCGGCCCCCGCAGCAGACACCGCCTCATTCTTACCGGTACGCCGGCTCCGAACGGTGTCAAGGATCTGGAAAATCTCTTCGGTTTCGTATGGCCAGGCCATGGTCGCCAAAAGGTCATCCAGGCCGTAGCTGGCGGGGACCTAGCCAAGGCCAGCCAGGTTCTGCGACCCCTGTTCACTCGCACCACTAAAGGTGAGCTGGGGTTGCCGCCGGTCTCCACGAATTTGCGAACCGTTCCCATGCCGCCTCTCCACAATGAGGTTTACGAGGCACTTGTGGGTCGGTTCTCCGCACGAGCCGCTGGTTCGGAGAGCGATTTTCTCGCACTTGGCAAGATCATCGTTTACATGCTGATGGCGGCAACCAGTCCGGCGCTCCTTGCTGTTGGCACTACGCGGCACGAGCCGCTGTCTTACCGGGTGCCTCCCCTCTCTGTGCCTGAGGGCACTCCGCTCTTCGATTTGATGCGGGACCTTCCGAGCTACGAGATGTCGCCGAAGTACCGCGAGGTTCTTGACATCGTCAGTAAGAACGCGGCCCGCGGACGCAAGACACTTGTCTGGTCCACATTTGTGCGCAGTCTCAATACGTTGGATCACATGCTTGGTGAGTTCTCGCCCGCCCTGGTCTATGGAGGGTTGGGCGACGCTGACCGTGAGGAGGCGATCAAACGGTTCCGGAATGACCCGGATTGCATGGTTCTGTTGTCTAATCCGGGTACCCTTGGTGAAGGTATCAGCCTTCACCATCACTGTCATGACGCCGTATATGTGGACCGTGATTTCGCAGCTGGCCGCTTCCTGCAGAGTCTGGACCGCATTCACCGCCTTGGGCTTGCACCTGAGACGGAGACCCGAATTACGGTGCTTGCCTCAGAGGGCACGATCGATGAAATCGTTGATCAACGGCTCAGTGACAAGCTGCACTTCATGGGAAGTATCCTCGATGACCCCGCTGTGCGGCAGCTGGCAGACCTTGAGGAAGAGTCACCCGAGGGTGGTGGCCTGGATCACCGGGACCTTCAGGCGCTGATGGGTCATCTCCGTGCCCGTGCCGCCTGAGCCGGTCCTGCGTGCTGCTGCCCGCTGGCTGGAGAAGCTCCCGGCCAGCGGCGTTGCGCGGGTTCGTGCCCTGTTTACCACGCATAGCGACTTCAGTGACCTCACCCCGACACAGTACGATGCAGCGTACATGTGGATTCGAGAGGCGGGGCTCCTTGAGGACCTCCGTAGTCGAGTACCCGTGCAGTGCCGAGTCTTTGACACGGCCATGGCTTATAGCGGAGCGCCCTGGTTTCAGGATGCCGACCTGCTCGTACGTAAACCAGACGAGCTTCCTGAGGACGCCCTACGCGCAGCAGAGGCACTAGGCCTGACCCAGGATGAGGCGTATGCGCAGGTTCATGCGGTGTGGGGGAAAGTCAACACCGAAGAGCGCTCCCGGATTGGATCAGCCGGCGAACTCGCGCTCTTGGAGTTGCTTTCCGAATCTGCTGACGGCCGGGTGGAGCACGTCGCGGCGTGGTCCGATGGTTACGGGTACGATATCTTTGTCGATTCGGATCTATTTTCCGCCCACTTGGAGGTGAAAACCACGACTCGTAAAGGGCGTCTTACCGTCTATATTTCACGTAACGAATACGAGACCATGCTGCGGGACCCTGCTTGGGAACTCGTGACAGTTCGGCTCACGCCAGAACTCAAAATCACGGGGGTAGCCGCAGTGCCGAAGAAATGGATTGCTGACCATGTCCCCTCGGACCGCACTATGCGGGGGCGTTGGGAGTCATGTCGGCTCGATATACCTTCGGAAGTTCCGGTAGCCGGCATTCCAAGCCTCGCGCCCATACTTTCCAAAACCGCGCCCCCGCTGCTCACTGGCGCGGGCGCACCCTAGAGTGCTTATTGCGATCTTGTGTGCTGCTCTGTGGCGAGGGCTACGACCCCGATCCCCACTTCTTGGGCTGGACAAGCGGCCTCGTGTGCATCGACTGGATCGCCTGATCGTGCGAGGACGTATCACAGGGATCGAGGTTGGTGGGCCCTGGAAAGCCAAGAGTTCAGGCTGGCTGTACTCCTGCTTCTGAGAGGAGGAACTCATCAGGTTCCGCGGGCCATGGACCGTCGTTGGGTTCGGGACAGTCCGCCAGGGGCTGTGCGTCCTCGAAGGCGTCCTTGACAGCGGTACGCCATTGATCGAGCGAACCGCGGATGACAAATGGACCTAGACCGAAGGTCATGCCGCCCTCATCGTCAATGCGCAACGGTGCTGTCTCGTCACCCAGGGGGACATCGCTGGCGAGACCGGTGGCGGCGGCGTCAAGGGCTGCTTCGAAGTCTGCGGGGTCGATCCATCCGACCCAGATCTGGCTGTCGACTTTCGCCTCCGCGGTCAGCACGCTTCGGCCGGCTCCGGTGTATCCGGTGAACATCAGCGACCGTGACGCAGCGGTTTCGGTTGGTGTGTCGTCCTCGACCAGGAAACTCGGTCGGAACTGGTCCAGCAGTGCAGTGATCCGCTCTGCCAGCAGGAACCTGCGGGCAGCTAGGAAGTCGCGGTATCCCTCAGGCTCCAGAATGGCAGGGTCGTTCGGAATCGCATGGGCGGCACGGTCGCTTGCATTCACACTCTGCATGTAGGCGGCCGGCGAACGGCTACCGATGATGTTCTTCGCTGTCTGCTCAGAGACGAACACGATGTTGGCGAGCTCGTTGATCTCGGCAGATGAGTACTTGCTTCCATGAGTACGCAGTTTCGCTGCCGGGTGCACGAGGCTGTACTGCGGCTTTCCGGACTTTTCGACCCCCTCCGAGATGGGGCCGCCGTCCCACCAATCAGTGGCCCCCGCGTGGGCTGCCGCCAGGTAACAGAACATCAGGTACGGGCTCTGATGGTTGCGGCCGGCCAAATCGCTGGCAGTTACCGAGAGACCCCGGTCGCGGATCCCCAGGTTGGCGAGCAAGGCTGCCACGGGATCTTCAGCATCAAGCATCCTGATGTCCTGAGTCAGCGTGGTGTCCGTGGATCCGCCGTAGCGGTTGCGGGCCGTTGCAGCTAGGAACCAATACAGAAGCCCCTCCTCGACCTCCTTGGCGACCTTTGCTTCTTGGTGCTGTCGGCCGTAGTAAAGGATCAGTGGATGCAGCGCGGCCAGTGACGGGACCAGTGCTGTCGTCGGGATGAGGAGCTTCTCAGCAAGCAGAGGTACGACGTGCGCGAGCCCGCGCTGAACCTTCTCCCACCCGCCTTCGACACTTTCTCTGCTAGCGGCAGTTAGCTTCGCTACGGAAGCGAGTCGTGTGCCCGTGGTCGACAGGCTCAAAGTCAGTGCTTTGATAAGGAAGTTGACATCAAGAGCTCCGTACCCGCGCTCGGCCCAGTGAGCTGATTCGGCCTCCAACTGCCCTAGGAAGCCTGGTATGCGTGCCGAGAGGGTAGCGAGCGCGAGGTCCGTGGTCTTGAGAGCTCGTCCGCCACTGTTCACGCGTACGAAGATGTCCGCGACTTCCTCATATCCGAACTCGTGCAGCACTTCCATGTGGAAGTCCCGCTGGGTGATCTTCTGCAACGCGCTCAGTCGGCGGCCGATCTCAGGTTCGGGGATGGCGAGTCCAGCGCCTTTCAGCTCGCCGTGGATAGCGAACATGTCGGCATCGGGGCCGACGACGTCGTAGACCTTGAGCCATTTCCGGTTCCGCCGGGTGGCGGCACTCTGGTTCTGGAAGGCCTCTGTTTCGATGTTGAAGACAACCTGCGCGTCTGGGTGGTCGCTCAGGACACGGAAGAGTGAGGTGAGCCTCTGCTGGCCGTCCAGCAGGTAGAGAGGCATGACCCTGGGCAGGGCTTGAGCTGTGCCAATCGCGGCCTGCCTGGTCTCGGCGAGTTGTCCGGTCTTCCAGAAGAGCAGAGACCCGGCCGGATATCCGCGATACAGCGATTCGATGAGCCTGGCGACCTGGGAAGCTTTCCACACATATCCACGCTGGATCTCAGGGAGCATGATCTCTCCGGCCGCGATCTGCGTGATAAGTGTCCGGACGTCGCGGTTTGTGCGCTCGACCGCCACTGTGCCCCCCAGCCTTCTATGCGGTAGCGGCTGGCCAGCCAGCACCCGCTCTGCCTTGATGCGAGCTCGGTTGGCAGTCTCCCCACCGCAGAAGCCGCGTACGCCTGCTGAACCCGCTGGAGACCAGGGTAGGGGAGGGGCAATGCGCCTGCTGCCTGGACTATTCCCCCTTCGCGGGAAGCGATGGGGACACTCCGTCTGGATGCCCGGGTCGGTCGGTTGGCTCAGTGCGAGCACTCACATGTTCGGCTCTTCTGCTGGCGACCGCCTGGCAGACGGCGAGTGAGCAGACCTCCGCGGCCTCGTGTTCCCAGAAGCGAAGAACTAGCCATCCTGCTTCCTTGAGACGTTGATCGGTGTCACGGTCACGCTCCATGTTGCGAAGCACTTTCTCAGACCAGTAGCCGGGATTCGTCTTCGGCGGAACATAGTGCTGGGGGCAGCCGTGCCAGTAGCAGCCGTCAATGAAGACGGCGACTTTGGCAGGCCGGAAGACCATGTCGGCAGTTCTGCGAAGGTCCGGCAGAGGACGTGCGGCGACGCGGTATCGCAGCCCCTGTGCGTGCACTAGTCGGCGGATCAGCTTCTCAGGCTTTGTGTCACGGCTTCGGATCGCCTGCATGTTGCGGCGCCGGGCTGCGGAGGAAGCCCAGGAGCCCTCGGGCGCTTCCCATTCGAGATCTTCGGGCACACCGTTGAGCCTAGTCCTGCCGCCGGGCAGCGGGCAGATGGTTCCACGCGGATGAGTCTTGACAGGGGCGGTGATCGGAATGTCGGGACCTGCGGCTCTCCGAAGCCTGGGCGTCATAAATAACTGGTCTGCCGCGGCGTAGGTCTGGCAGTGACCAGTGACCAGTGACCAGTGACCAGTGACCAGTGACCAGTGACCCAGGGCCAGCTCGGCCATCGTGCCCCTCTCTGCTTGGTTGCTGTTGGGCCGCCCGCTTCTTTGCAGTCTCGTTCCTCCACGGCCTGCCTCAAGGGCGCTCTCTGCGGTCGCGTCGCCTTCGGCGATCGGCCTGCGGCCGACCCTTGACCCAGTCCGCTCCAGCACGGGGGAGAAGCGAGCGGGCGGCCCGGAGGGATGGGTGGCCCAGGTGAGTTGCAGTGGGGTTGGCTGCCCTGTGCACCGGAGTCGGGGGAGGCGCTGTCGCGTTTCGATGGCACGCCGGGTTTGTTCAGCGGCTGACGGCCGGTGGGAGCGCGGGTGTGTGTCGGGTGGGCTGAAGAGTGCGCCCCCGGCCGAAGCCCCCGGGTGGCTACCCGTCGCGGATATCTTGTCCGCCATGACTCAGATCCCGAGAAGCGGTCAGCATCATGAGCCCCTGGTTGGCAGGGTGGTAGTCGTGACCGGTGCAGCCCGAGGGCAAGGGGCCGCCGAGGTTGCCGCGTTGGAGCGGGCCGGGGCCACGGTGGTGGGTGCTGATGTGCGGCCGGAGGGCAATGAGTGCCGGCAGCTTGATGTCAGTAGTGAGGCCGACTGGGCTGAGTTCGCCGCTGAGCTCAAGGAGGCGTACGGCCAGGTGCACGGGCTGGTCAACAACGCCGGGATCATTCAGCGGGATCGGATCGGCAGTGTGCGGGCCGAGGACTTCGCGCAGGTGCAGGCCGTGAATACCGTTGGGCCGTTGCTGGGGATTCAGTACCTTGCGCCGCTCATGCCGCCCGGCTCGTCCATCGTGAACGTCGGATCGTCGGCTGCGCTCACCGGGTACTACCCCGTCGCCTATACCGCCAGCAAGTGGGCTCTGCGCGGGGTGTCCAAGGTTGCCGCCATGGAGTTGGGGCCTCGGGGGATTCGGGTCAATACCGTGCATCCCGGGTACATCGAGACCGAGATGACTGCCGGGGCCACAGAGGCTTTCCGGGACGCGACAATCGGGGAGACGCCGTTGGGGCGGAGCGGAACCGTTGATGACATCGCTCCGCTTGTGGTGTTCCTGCTTTCCGATCAGTCCTCGTTCATCACGGGGGCGGAGATACCCGTGGACGGGGGACTTACCGCGCACGGTGGGGTCAAGTCCATCTCGGATGCGATGAGGGCGGACTGACGGGGCTCGAGGTTCCGTTCCTGCTTCGTTGCCGTCGGGCTCGGGCCCGGGTCGGGGGCCCCAGGCCGGTGGGCACACTTCTCCAGTGGCAACCCCGCGTCCCCGGTCGGACAATGGAGTTCCGTTCAACGTAGTTGCGGGCTTACGGCTATACCCGGTTGCCCACCACTCGTTTCCACGATCCAGCCTTCAGTGCGGGCGCAGGCTGCCGCTTCTTCCGTTCAGCTCGGCAACTCGGCACAGCTCTGCACGGAGGTGTTTCCGTGATGACGAAAGCTGGCGAGCAGCAAGCTCCACCGCGCGACGAGGACCCGCCGTGCCTCACCGAAGCTCAGCGTGAAGCGTTCAAGGAGAACGCTGCCGCCCTCGGGAAGGCCGAGGAGCGGCTCCGGGCGGCCCAGCGAAAGGCCTCGGCAAGGCTGACGGAAGCGGGTATCAGCCGTGGCGCCGATGATGTCTTCGAAACGTGCCTGACCTGCGGATGTCAGGCGTATGTGGCGACACCTCACCGCCCCGCCGCCGATTGCCGGAGAGAACACTGCGGGCATTCCCTGGCCTGCCATCGTTGGTGAGGTGGCTCGGCCGGTGGTCGGTGGTCGGTGGTCGGCGGTCGGTGGTGCGATGCGCGGTGCCGGGCCGCCATGACGCAGGGCGGCCCGGCACCGGATGACTGGACCGCTTACCTGACGTCGACGAAGTCGCCGGGTGCCGTTGCTGCGGCGGTGGTGGCGGTGCCGGCGAAGACGTAGCGGTAGTAACGTCGACCGTGGCCTTGGTGGTGGTCTTCAGGACGCCGGTGCTGTTCGTCTTGACGGTCTTGAGCGTGGTGTAGGTGTTGCTGCCCTTCTTGCGGAACTGGAGCTTCGCGGGCTGGGACACGTAGCCCGCGAACTTCCCCGTCTGCCAGTTCGCGCGGGCGAGCTTGCCCGTGACCGTGATGGTCTTGCCCTTCTTGACCGGCTCGGGTGTGGCGTTGGCGGTCAGCGTGGAGGCCTTCTTGATCGAGGTGGTGGCCACGTCGTCGTTGTAGCTGGCGTTCGCGTACAGGTCCCAGCCACCCAGGAACAGCTTCCAGGTCCCGGCCACGCCGTTGTCCTTCATGTCGGTGGCGGGGTGGATGTGGAAGACGGCCTTGCAGGTGTACGTGCCCTGGGTCGCCGTCTCCGTGCAGTTGGGGTCGTCGTCCGTCCCCAGGCCGCCGGTGATGCCCTCCGTGGTCGAACTGTCGGTTCCCTGCCACAGGAAGGCCTCGGTGAGGGCGACGCCGCTCTCGTCCGTGGCGGTGTAGGTGACGGTGACGGTCTTCGTGCCGGTGGTGCCGAGGACGATGTCCTTGCCCCCGTTGATGACCCCGTGCGAGAACTTCATGTTTCCCAACGAGTCCCTCGGCTGCACGGACTGCGAGGTGAAGGAACTGAGCTTCGCCTCCGCACCCGTCCGTACCGCCGCCTGGGCGGCCACCGGAAGAGCGAGCGCGGACAGAACGACGGCGCCGGAGACGACGGCGGCCGCAACGCGTATACGCATGAATCCCCCACGGGAAATTGAGAGGCCCGCCCCAAGTCCCCTCTTGGTCAGGCCTGTTGATCCCCGCATCCTATGGACAGACTTCACATTCAGTGAAGATCCTTTGGGTAAATAGTGTGTCTTTCCCGGCGCGTCTCGCCTACGCACCCTTGTCGTCGGTGAGATCGCGCCGATCTGTCGCCATTGGGTAGGGATTTCGTGAAAAGGCGGGTGCCCGTCCTGTGGGAGGCAGAGCATTCCGAGTGCACGTGTCATGTACCGGATCGACGGCATCGCACCACGGGAGCTGCGGATGAAGCGTTTACGGAGAACACAGCTGATCGGCGTAGGAGTCATGGCGCTGATGCTCGGTCTGGTCGCCGCGCCGACCGCGCAGGCGGCGCAGGACGAGGGGGCAACTGCCGCCGCTTCCGCGGCTGTTGAGTGCAGCGGCAGCTGGGACGGCAAGAACTACTGGGCCAAGAGCCCTTCAGGGAGCAGCGGGGGCGGCTACGCGCGCACCTACTGGAACGCCTCGACCAAGCGGAACTGCGCGAAGTTCTTCTCCAGCCCGTACGACGGGCTGGCGTCCAACATCACGCTGTATCTCTTCGACGAGAGCGGCGACTACTCCGCCGACCCGCCGCAGGAGCACCCGGCGAACTATCACTACTACGCCGGGCCGCTCTACACCTGGTTCGACGCGACCAACGAGTGCATCCACCTGGGCGGGTCACTGATCCGGGGCGGGGTGAAGTACACCCTCAGCACCCCGGACATCCGGTGCGGCTGATCCAGGGGCGTTGAACCGGCCGGCGGCACCGCTCACTTCATCGGTGCACCGACGCCGCCGTCACACAGCAAGGGGCCGAGGAATCAACTCGGCCCCCTCGCCGCGTCACTCCCCGTGGCACTCCCCGTACCCCCGCCCCGACCCGCACCAGCAAGCCGCCCCCCGCTGCGGCGGCCACTCCACCGCACGCCCCCGTGCCGCCAGGGTCGTCGCGTACTGGGGGAGCAGCGCGGTCTCCGCCGGGGACATGCCCTCCGAGGCCGCGAAAGCCTCGTAGGACGGGACCGTGCCGGTGACGATGCCGAGGTTCGCCGTGCCGGAGGCGGAGAGTTCGCGCAGGGACGCCTCTATCGTCGCCAGGTGTTCCTCGTGGGAGGGGTACTCCGAGGAGAGGGCGGGGTACGCCGCCACCAGTTCCGTCAGTTCGGACGCGGGCCAGTGCAGGACCGCCACCGGGAACGGACGCGACAACGCCGCCCGGAACGTGCCGAGTTCGGCGCGCAGGCGGGAGATCTCCGCCTCCAGTTCCGCCGGGTTCTCCGAGCCGAGGGACCAGACGCGCTTCGGGTCGTGCAGTTCGTCCAGGGAGACCGGGGAGGAGTGGAGGGTGTCCGCCAGGACGTCCCAGTCGTCGTGGGCCAGGCCCAGCATGCGGCGCACCCGGTGGCGGCCGAACAGCAACGGGTGGGTGGAGTACGGGGGTTCCGCCACGTCCGTCAGGAGCACCCGGGCCCCCTCCGTGAACGTCTCCTGCGCCTGCTCCAGCTCGTCGTGGGACTCCAGGGCCTCCGCGACGATCACCCAGGGGGCCGGGTCCCGGGGGGCCGCCGCGCGGACGCCCTCGATGATCGCGCGGGCCTCGGCCTCGTGGCCGTACTCCCAGAGGTTCGCGGCCTTCAGGGCGCGGACGAGAAAGGGGTTCTCCAGGCCCTCCTGTGTGGCCAGCAGGCGGTCGTAGAGGGAGGACGCGGCGGGGCGGTCGCCGGCCAGTTCCAGATGGGCCGCGGCCTGCAGGAGCAGGGCTTCGGCGTCCTCGGGATACCGGTCGGCGGTCCGCTCCAGGCGCGCCGCTTCGGCGTTGTGGTCGACGTTCTCGGCAGGCGTGTCGGGGCGCATGGGTGACACCGTACTGCCGATCAGTGACAAAGAAGAGAGAGGTGCAGGCCAGGGGACACGGGGACCCCGGGCCCGCACCCACGCCCTCAGATCGTCACGCCGTCGATCTGCAGCGTCTGCACCGCCTTCGCCGCGAACGGCACCGCCACCGACTTCCCGCTCAGGAAGGTATTGGAGTACGACGCGTACTTGTCGCCGCCCGTCGTGACCGTGTTCCAGCGCGGGACCAGGCCGCCGGAGCCGCCCGTGACCGTCGTGAAGCGGGACAGGTCGAAGGTCAGGGTCTGGGCCGAGGACGAGGTGTTCAGGGCCACGATGACCAGGCGCTTGGCCGAGGAGTCGTAGGCCGCGACCGCGTTGCTCACCCCCGTGTCGATGATCTTCATGCCGGGGCGGATGTGCCGGCTGAACTGGGCCAGCACGTAGTACTTCGTCTCGATCGCGCCGGCCTGGAGGGTGCCGGCGTCGTACTTGATCACGCCCCAGCCCGCCGTCGGGTCCATGACCTGCCAGTAGACCCAGGCCGTCGGGTGCAGCCAGCGGAAGTCGTAGAGGAGGTTGAAGGCCGTGGTGTAGCCGGTGCCGTCGCCGTCGCCGGTCTCGGAGTTCCACAGGGCCTTGCCCGCCGTGGTCACCACGTCCGTGTAGAGGAGGTCCCTGCGGCCGTCCGAGCCCTGGTAGCCGTGGACGTTGACCCGGTTCACGTACCCCTTAGTCGTCGAGCTGAAGGAGTTCCAGGTGGTGCGGGCGAGGTCGTAGCTGGTCTCGTCCGAGGCCGAGATCTTCACGCCGGTCAGTCCGCGGTTGTTCAACTCGCTGCGCAGGTAAGGCAGTACGGCCGACTGGACCGACGCGTCCATGTGGCAGCCCTCCTGCGTGCCGGTCGCCGTCCACCAGGACGAGGAGGGCTCGTTGAAGGCGTCGACCGTCGCGAAGTTCACGCCCCAGTTGTTCTTGGCGTACAGGGCGGTCGCGGCCAGGTGGGAGGCGTGCTGGCGGTAGTTCCAGGTCTGGAGGTTGTTGCCGCCGCCGGAGGCGCCCGAGGGGTTGTGGTTGCTGCACATCCACCACATCGGGGAGTTCGCGAAGAGCTCCGAGGTCGCGCCCCTCGACGTCGCCTTCACCAGCATCGCCCGCTGGTTCGCGTCCGCCGTCCAGTCCCAGGCACTCGACGTCGGGTCCTCGTTGTTCCAGTCCTGCCAGTAGCCCTCGATCTGCTTGAAGGCGGGGATGTTGGCCGACGCGACCATCGACTCGCCGTTCACGGAGTTCCAGCTGCTCGCGCCCAGGTTGTAGCGGGCGATGTTCAGGCCGAGGCCGGGCAGCGTGGTGCCGTTGTAGGACGTCGACTTGGTGGTGAAGAAGATGTCGGCGAAGTCGTCCCGGGCGCCGAACACGTTGGCCCACCAGGCCAGCGAGGTGCCCCAGCCCTCCCAGGTGCCGTACGACGTTCCCGGGCTCACGGCGATCGTGGCGTCCGCACGGGCGGTACCGGTGGCCAGCGCGCTGCCGAGGAGGGTGCCTCCTGCGGCTGTCAGCAGCGTTCTGCGTCGGATCATGGCTACTCCGAACTCCGATGGATCGACGCGGCCTTCTGACCCGCGTCGTGGCCTGCCCCGTTCATGCCACGTCGAAGCATCGGGTGTGGCCAGTGGGGTTGTCGAGGGTTCTGACAGCCCTTCTTACAACCAGTGGAGAAAGTGCGGTATGTCGAACGCGCCGACCGCCGCGCCCGCTCCGCGAGGCCCTCGCCCTGGCTACTTGCGGGCCCTGCCCTTATCGTGCGGGCGGCCCCGTCCGAGGAGGCGTGACCCATGCGGCAGCGCATCATGCACCACGGTGCCCGGCGTCGGCGCGAGCGTCGCCGGCGCGCGGTGTGGACCGGCGGCGAACTGCTCGTCACCACGGGCGTCGTCCTGCTGCTGCTCGTCGCGCACCAGCTGTGGTGGACCAACCGGGAGGCCCGGGAGGGCGCCCAGCGCAGGGTCGAGGCGCTGGAGCGGGAGTGGGCGCGGGGTGGGGGAACGGACTCCGGGTCCCAGGAGTCCGAGGAGTCCCGGGAGTCGGAGGCGTCCCGGGGGACCGGGGTGTCCGGGGAACCCCGCGAGTCCCCCTCCGGTCAGGATCTCCGTGCCGCCCCCGGCTCCGCCGCCGTGACCCCGGACCTGTCCCAGGCGTACGCCGTCCTCAGCATCCCCCGGCTCCACCTCCGCGTTCCCGTCGCCGAGGGCGTCGGCAAGCGGAACGTCCTCAACAAGGGGTACGTCGGCCACTACCCCGGCACCGGGCAGCCGGGCGCGGCCGGGAACTTCGCGCTCGCCGGACACCGCAACACCCACGGCGAGCCCTTCCGGTACATCAACCGGCTCGTGCCCGAGGACACCGTCCGGGTGGAGACGCGGAGCGCGGTCTACACGTACGCCGTGGACCGGACTCTGCGCCAGACCTCGGCCCGCGACTCGGGAGTGATCGGCCCGGTCCCGCGCTCGACACTGCACCCCTCCTACGGGTACACCGCGCCCGGTCACTACCTCACCCTCACCACGTGCACCCCCGAGTACACGTCCCGGTACCGGCTGGTGGTGTGGGGCAAGCTCGTGTCGACGAGGCCGCGTTGACGGCCACAGTGCTCGCGCAACTCTCACGGTGCGGCCGCGTCTGGCGGCTTCAGCGCCCGCTCAGCCCTCACCCTGGGGCTGCGTACGACGGGTTCACCGCTCCTGCGACGGCGTGGGGGCTTCACTGCTTGCTCAGCCCCCGCCCCGCGCCCGTGTCGGCGGCGTCAGGGTTCCCGTCGTCCCGGCCTCGCGCTCGCGCCGACGGCGGGTCCGTTCCCGCAGCCCCCACCCCGCGCCCGCGCCGACGGCGTCACCGTCCCCGCAGTCCCCACCCCGCGCCCGTGTCGGCGGCGTCAGGGTTCCCGTCGTCCCGGCCTCGCGCTCGCGTCGGCGGCGGGTCCGTTCCCGCAGTCCCCGCCCCGCGCCCGTGTCGGCGGCGTCACTGTTCTCGCAGTCCCGGCCTCGCGCCCGCCTCGGCGGCGTAACCGTTCCCGCAGTCCCCACTCCGTGGCCGCGTCGGCGGCGTCAGGGTTCCCGTCGTCCCGGCCTCGCGCCCGCGCCGACGGCGTGACCGTTCCCGCAGTCCCCACCCCGCGTCGGTGACGTCACCGTCCCCGCAGTCCCCACCCCGCGCCCACCTAGACGACCTAACCGTCCCCGCAGCCCGCAGCCCCCACCCCGCACCCGCCTACACGACCTCGACCTCACCGTTCCCGCAGCCCCACCACGCTCGCGGCCGCCACCAGCGCGAGGCCCGCTGACACCAGCATCGCGATGTCCGCGCCGTGGGCGAGGCCGCCGCCGCAGGAGGTGGCGATCGCGATGGTCAGAGCGACTCCGGCGCAGGAGCCGATGTAGCGGAAGGTCTGCTGGGCGCCCGAGCCCATCGCCGCCCGTGCCGCCGGGACGGACTCCACGGCGAGCAGCGGGAGCGCCGCGTTGAGCAGGCCGCTGCCGATGCCGGCGATCACCAGGCCCGGCAGCAGCCGTACCCAGGAACCCGCGTCGAGCGAGCCCAGCATGGTCAGTACGCCCGCCGCGTGAAGGAGGAAGCCGATCGCGAGTTGCCAGCGCGGCGGTACCCGGCCCGCCAGGCGCCGGACCTGGAGGGCGACCGCGAAGGACAGGCCGGACCAGAGGAGGAAGAGCCAGGCGGTGTCCATCGCGGACAGGCCGACGGTCTGCTGGAGGAGGGCCGGGAGGAAGCTGAACAGGCCGATCACCGCGAGCCCCGTGAACAGGCCGCTGGAGGAGGAGGCGAGGAAACGGCGGTGGCGCAGCAGGCCCAGGTCGATCATGGGGGTGGCCGAGCGGCGCTCCACCGCGGCGAACCCGGCGAGCAGGACCACGAACGCCAGCAGCAACAGGCCGACCGGTGCCCGAAGCCAGCCGTCCCGGCCCAGCGTCAGGGCCGCGACCAGGGCGACCAGGGCGAGCCCGAAGGTCACCGCGCCGGCGAGATCGGGGCGGCCGCCGCGCGGGGCCCGGGACTCCGAAAGGAAGCGGGCGGACAGGGCGGCCACGAGCACGGCGGCGGCGCCGAGGACGCCGTAGGACACTCTCCAGTTCGGCATCGCGCCGCTCAGCAGCGGGCCGACCGCGATGCCGCCGCTCACGAACGCGCCCCACACGCCGGTCGCGTGCAGGCGGCCCCTGGGTGAGGGGAAGGCGTGGACGATCAGGCCGAGGCTGCTCGCGAGGAGTGCCGCGCTGGCCGCGCCCTGGGCGATCCGGGCCAGCGTGAACAGCCAGGTGGACGAGGTCAGGGCGCCGAGGGCCGTGGTGAGGCCGAGCGCCAGGGTGCCCGCGACGAAGATCCGGCGGCGGCCGTAGTCGTCGGCGAGGCTGCCGGCGACCAGGAGGAGGGCGGCGAGGCCGAGCGGGGTGCCGTTCAGGAGCCAGGCCTGGGCGGACAGCGGGGTGTGCAGGTCGGCGGCGACGTCGGGGAGCGTGACCATCGGCGCGGTGTACGTCATGAGGGCCACGGCGGTGGCGGCGCTGGTCAGGGTGAGCGTGGCGGTGGAGTGCGCGGGAGACGCCTGGGGAGCCTCGGCGGCGTTCACCTCAGTGAGAGTTCGTTCATTGAACCTTGGCATGCCAAAAACCGTAGCAGAGTAGGTTCTGTCATTGAACCCACGGCCGGAAAATGGTTACAGTGGGCGTCATGGCACTGGGCAAGGACTACGCGACACAGGAATGCTCGATCGCCCGCGCGCTGGAGATCGTCGGCGAGCGCTGGACCCTGCTCGTCGTCCGCGACGCCCTCTACGGCGTCCGGCGCTACAACGACTTCCTTGTCCACCTCGGCATCCCGCGCGCGGTCCTCGCCACCCGCCTCCAGATGCTCACCGAGGAGGGGATCCTGGAGAAGCGCCGCTACCAGGAGTCCCCGCCGCGCGACGAGTACGTCGCCACCGACCGCGGCATCGCCCTGTGGCCCGCCCTGCGCGCCCTCGGCCGCTGGGGCCGCGAGCACCACGGCGAGAGCGCGCTGCGCACCTTCCACCACGCCGAGTGCGGCACCGAACTCGGCTCCTACGGCGAATGCCCCGCCTGCGCGACCGTCGTACCGGTCGAGGACGTCCTCATGGCGCCTGGCCCCGGACTCGACCCGGACCCGGCCGACCCGGTCAGCCGGGCGCTGCTCCAGCCCCGGAGGCTCCTTCAGCCGATCGTGGTCGATCAGGTATAACCGGGGGAGGACCGCAGCGAGAGGGGGAGTGGCCGTGATGCGCAACTGGACGACACCGCGTCCCGCCGCCGTGCTGCTCCTGCTCCTCCTCGATGTCGTCCTCCTCGACGCCGGCAGCCTCTCCGCCGCCGTCGCGCTCGCCGCCACCGCCGCGGCCGGCTCCGCGCTCGCCGCCTGCTCGCTGATCGCCTCGCGCTGCGCGCCCGCCGTACCGCCCACCCGGGTCCGTACCGCCATCCGCGACCGAGCCCGCCGTACGGCCTTCCTCGCGCAACGCGACCCCGACGCCAAGGGCCGCCCCCGCCCCCGAGCGCCCGGTCACGCCCTCCCGGCGACCGCCGCGTAGGGGCTCACTCCTGTACGGACACCCCCGCGCGGGTCGTCATGCCGCCTTCTCTCTTCCGGCACGACGAGACCCCCGGAGGGCTCACCCATGTCCGTCTTCGCTGATCTGGTCCAACACCTCGCCGACCTGCTGCACCCTCTCTTCGGCGCCACCGCGGCCGCCGCCGCGATCGTCCTGTTCACCGCTTTCGTACGACTGCTCGTGCACCCCCTGTCCCGCGCCGCCGCCCGTGGCCAGAAGGCCCGCACCAGGCTCCAGCCGAAGATCGCCGAGCTGCGCGGCAGGCACAAGGGCGACCCCGAGAAGCTGCAGAAGGCGGTGATGGCCCTGCACGCCGAGGAGAAGGTCTCACCGCTGTCCGGATGTCTGCCCGGACTGTTCCAGCTCCCCGCGTTCTTCCTGCTCTACCACCTCTTCTCCAACACGACGATCGGCGGGAAGGCGAACGAACTGCTCAGCCACGAGCTGTTCACCGCACCGCTCGGCGGCCGCTGGGCGGACGCCCTCGGCGACGGTGGGGTGTTCGGCGGCGCCGGACTCGTCTACGCCGGGCTGTTCGTCGTGGTCGCCGCCGTCGCGACCTTCAACTTCCGCCGTACGAAGCGGATGATGGCCGCCAACCCGGTCGTGCCGGGTGCCCCCGCGGGCCCGGGCGCGGAGGCGGTGCCCGGGGTCGGTGCGGTGAGCAGGCTCATGCCCTTCATGTCCTTCTTCACCCTCTTCACCGTGGCGGTGGTGCCCCTGGCCGCCGCGCTGTACGTGGTGACCAGTTCGACGTGGGCCGCGGTCGAGCGGGCCGCCCTCTACCGCTGACCGGTCCAGTCCGTGAACCGGGTATTGCGGACCGGACGCCCAGCTTGGAGGATCGACCAGTCATCCGATGGCTGCACCCGTCGGGGGACGCCCCGCGATCGAGGGAGATTGTGATCATGAAGTTGCTGCGAGTCGGTACGGCGGGAACGGAGACGCCCGCGCTGCTCGACGCCGACGGGGTCCTGCGGGACCTGTCCGGTGTCGTGGACGACATCGACGGGACGCTGCTCGCCGACGACGCGGCACTCGGCCGGGTCCGCGCGGCCGCGGAGGCCGGGGACCTGCCCGCGCTGGACGCCACGGGGCTCCGCGTCGGGCCGCCGGTCGCCCGGATCGGGAAGATCGTCTGCATCGGGCTGAACTACCACGACCACGCGCGCGAGACGGGGGCCGAGCCGCCCGCCGAGCCGGTGATCTTCTTCAAGGCCGCGGACACCGTCGTCGGACCGTACGACACCGTGCTGGTCCCCCGCCGGTCGGTGAAGACCGACTGGGAGGTCGAGCTGGCGGTCGTGATCGGGCGTACGGCCCGGTATCTGGCGTCCCCCGAGGAGGGGCTGGCCCATGTCGCCGGATACGCGGTGGCGCACGACGTGTCCGAGCGGGAGTTCCAGATCGAGCGCGGCGGGACGTGGGACAAGGGGAAGAACTGCGAGACCTTCAATCCCCTGGGGCCCTGGCTGGTGACCGCGGACGAGGTTCCCGATCCGCAGAGCCTGTCCCTGCGGCTGTGGGTCAACGGAGAGCAGAAGCAGAACGGCACGACCGCCGAGCAGATCTTCCCCGTCGGTGAAGTGGTGCGGTACGTCAGCCAGTTCATGACCCTGTACCCCGGGGACGTGATCAACACGGGCACGCCGGCCGGGGTCGCGATGGGGGAGCCCGAGCCCAAGCCCTATCTGCGGGCCGGGGACGTGGTGGAGCTGGAGATCTCGGGGCTCGGGCGTCAGCGGCAGGAGTTCAAGGACGCGTAGACGCTCCGCTGGGAGAACCCGGGACTGCGCGTTGTTCGGCGGGTGCGACTCCGATGTGGCTTGTCGCGCAGTTCCCCGCGCCCCTGAAGGCCGTACCTCACCCCAGTAGAGATGCGAGCGTGCGCCAGGCCTCCCTCGGAAGGCTGTGGCGCGGGGCGCCGTCCACGATCTGCAGGGCCACGTGGTCCGCGCCCGCCTCGATGAACTCGTCGACGCGGGCGCGGATCCTGTCGTCCGTGCCCCAGGCGAAAACCGCGTCGACCAGGCGGTCGCTGCCGCCGTCCTTCAGGTCGTCCTCCGTGAAGCCGTTGCGGAGGAAGTTGTTGGTGTAGTTGGGCAGGCCCAGGTAGACGGCCAGGGAGCCGCGGGCCAGGGTCCGGGCCCGCGCGGGGTCGGACTCCAGGACGACCTTCAGCTCCGGGGCCAACAGGGGCCCCTCGCCAAGGAGTTCCCGGGAGCGTGCCGTCTGGTCCGCGGTGATCAGGTACGGGATCGAGCCCGCCGCGCGGTCCCGGGCCAGCTCGACGGTCCTCGGGCCCAGCGCGGCCAGGGCGCGGCCCTCGGCCGGGACGCCCGCCTCGTCCAGGGCGTCCAGGTAGGCCACCAGCGCCGAGTACGGGCGCCGGTACTGCTCGGCGAGCTTGGCGTGGCTGACGCCCAGGCCCAGGGCGAAGCGGCCGGCGTGGGCGGCGTTCAGGTCGGTGAAGCTCGCGGCGGCGGCCTTGGCCTCGTGGTCCCAGATGCTCTGGATGCTGGTGCCGACGACGATCCGGGACGTCGCCTCAAGCAGCGGGGCGGCGTTGGCGGCCGAACTGCTGCCGCCCAGCCAGATCGCGCCGAACCCGAGTTCCTCCAGCTCGGCGGCGGCCTCGGCGCGTTCGCCCCGCAGGGAGGGGTCCTCCCCGCGCAGCCCGCCGCCGTTCCAGATGCCGTACTTTCCGATGGTCTCCTTCATGGCAGGTGCCAACGCGCCAGGGCCCGGCGCTAATCCCTGTTCCGCGGAAGGCTCTTGTCCAAGAACTCCTCCAGCGCCTCGACCACGAAACGGTGGTCGTGGAGCTGGGGCAGGCCCGAGACGGTCACCGTGCCGACCACACCCACGCCCTCCACCGTGATGGGGAAGGAGCCGCCGTGGGCCGCGTACGCGTCCGGGTCCAGGCGCGAGGACTCCTCGAAGGTGCTGCCCTTGGCGCGGAAGCGGGCGCCGACCAGGTACGAGGCGGCGCCGTAACGCTCCACGACCCGGCGCTTGCGGTCGATCCAGGCGTCGTTGTCCGGGGTGGAACCCGGCAGGGCCGCGTGGAAGAGCTGCTGGCCGCCGCGGTGGATGTCGACGGCCACCGGAGCCTGCCGCTCCCTGGCCATCTCCACCAGCAGGGAGCCCAGCGCCCACGCGTCCTCGTACGTGAACTGCCGGAAGACCAGGCGGCGTTCCTGCGCCTCCAGCTCCTCCAGGGGAGGGGTGAGTTCCGGCTGGAACTTCGGGGTCAGCCCGGTGTTGTGCGTCACAGCTGCACCGCCACTCCGTCGCGGGCCGAACGGCGCGCCGCCTCCAGTACGTCGAGGGCGGCGGCCGCCTCCAGCGCGGTCACCGGGTTGGTGCCGTCGCCGGAAAGGGCCCTGGCCACGGCCGCATAGTAAGCGGGGTAGTCGCCGGGGAGGGTGGGGACGGGACTGCCGCCGCCCGTCACGGGGGACTCTCCCGCGCCCAGCCGGCCCCACAGTTCCTCCGGCTCGCGACCCCAGTCGGCCGCGGTGCCGGGACGCTCGCCCTCCCGCAGGGCCGCCTCCTGCGGGTCCAGGCCGTACTTCACATAGCCCGCCTTGGAGCCCAGCACCCGGAAACGGGGGCCGAGTTGGGCGGTGGTTGCGGAGACGTAGAGGTGGGAGCGGACGCCGCTCGCGTGGGTGATCGCGAGGAACGTGTCGTCGTCGATCTCGGCGCCCGGGCGGCGGACGTCCGCCTCGGCGTACACGGAGGCGGCGGGCCCGAACAGGGTCAGGGCCTGGTCGACGACATGGCTGCCGAGGTCGTAGAGCAGACCTCCGATCTCTTCCGGGTCGCCGGACTCGCGCCAGCCGCCCTTGGGCTGCGGCCGCCACCGCTCGAAACGGGACTCGAAGCGCCATACGTCGCCCAGTTCGCCCTCGTCGAGGAGGTGGCGCAGGGTCAGGAAGTCGTTGTCCCAGCGCCGGTTCTGGAAGACGGACAGGAGCAGGCCGCGCTCCTCGGCGCGGGCGGCGAGCTCGCGGGCCTCGGCCGCGGTGCCGGCGATCGGCTTGTCGACCACGACCGGGAGGCCGGCCTCCAGGGCGGCGCCGGCGAGCGGGACGTGCGTCTTGTTGGGGGACGCGATGACGATCAGGTCCAGGTCGCCGGCGCGGGCGAACAGCTCGTCGGTGCCCGCGACCGTACGGACGTCCGGGAACTCGGCGCGGGCCTGTTCCCGCCGCTCGGGGTTCGAGGTCACCACGGTGTCGAGGGTCAGGCCCTCGGTGGCGGCGATCAGCGGGGCGTGGAAGACGGAGCCCGCGAGGCCGTAGCCGACGAGGCCCACGCGGAGGTCAGCAGCAGTCATGCCCTCCACTTTCGCAACGGTGTTGCCAAAGTGCAAGCGTGACGGAGAATGGCAGGCGTGAACAGGACGAACGGCGGCGTCAACCTCCTGGCCCCGCGCAGCCACAACACCGCGCTCGTGCTCGACCTGCTGCGGGGCGCGGGTGCCGGGGGAATCAGCCGACTGGAGCTCGCCGAGCGGACCGGGCTGACCCCGCAGGCCGTCAGCAAGATCACCGGACGGCTGCGGGAGGCGGGCCTCGCGGTGGAAGCGGGACACCGGGCCTCGACGGGCGGCAAGCCACGGACCGTCCTGCGCCTCGTACCCGCGGCGGGGCACGCGGTCGGCATCCACCTGGACCGGGACGCGCTGCGCACGGTGCTGGTGGATCTCGCGGGGACGGTGGTGGGCGAACGACGTGCCGCGCTGGACCTGGGGGCGGGTGCGGAGGCCGTCGTGGCGGCGGTCGCCGGGGAGGCCGAGGCACTGGTGACGGGGGTGAGCGGCACCGGGCCCGCCGCGCCGCAGCTCGCTGCCGGCTCCCTCTCCGCCCTCCTCGGGGTCGGCGTCGCCCTCCCCGGCCCCCTCGACCACACCCGGGGCGTGCTGCACCGCGTCACCGGTTTCCCCGAGTGGGACGGCTTCCCCCTGCGGGACGCGCTCGCGCGGCGGCTCGGGGTGCCCGTCGCGGTCGACAAGGACACCAACGCGGCCGCGCTCGGGCTGGCGGTCGCGGGGGAGCGCGGGTCGTTCGCGTATCTGCACCTCGGTACGGGGCTCGGTGCCGGGCTCGTCATCGGCGGGACCGTGCACCGGGGTGCCCGGACCGGGGCCGGGGAGTTCGGACACCAGGTCGTCCAGCTCGACGGGCCGCCCTGCGGCTGCGGCGACCGGGGCTGCGTCGAGGCGCTGTGCCTGGCGGCGGTGGCCCGCGGCGACCTCGCCGAGGCGGCACGGGTCCTCGGCATCGCGGCCGGCAACCTCGTCGCCCTGCTCGACATCGACCTGGTCCTGCTGGGCGGCCGCACCGTCACCGGCGCCCCGGACCCGTTCCTGCGAGGCGTCGAAGCCGTCCTCGACGCACGCGCCCGGCACACCGGCGAGCCACCGATCCCCGTCCGCACCGCACCCGACGAGGTTGCCGAGGGCGCGGCCCAACTCGTCCTGTCCCCACTCTTCGGCCGCGCCGACGCCTGACGGACTGCGCGATTGGGCGCAGGCGCTCCGCTCGAATGGCTCCGGCTGGTGGGTGTGCGGTGCGCGGTGCGGGGTGCGCGGTGCGCGTGGGCGAGTGGGCACGGGGTGGGCTGCTGCGGGCGCCTACGTCCGGTGGGGGCTGTTTCGGGCCGGGGCGCTTCCATGCGGCGGGAGGCGGTCAAGCGTTGGCGCTCCGCCCGAACGGCACCGGCCGGGGCGGCTGAGCGGGTACGCCGTGGGCTGTTCGGGCTGTGGCCGGGCGGGTCGGTTGTGGCGCGCCGGGACGCTTTCGCGCGGTGGGGTGCGGTCCGGCGTAGGCGACCGGCCCGAATGGTCCCGGCGGGTCGGTCTCGGGCCTGCGTCCCCGAGCGGGTGGGGCGGGGGCCGCTCGGGGCCCTACGTGCGGTGGGGGCTGGTCGGGACTGTCTGGGGTCCGAGTTTCGGGCAGGTTGGGCGTGGCTCGCCGGGATGTCCTCGTGCGGTGGGGTGCGGTCCGGCGCAGGTGAACTGCCCGAACGGCCCCGGCCGGTCGGTGTCTGGCCCGGGCGGCCGAGCGGGTACGGCGTGGGCCGCTCCGGGCCGGGGGCGGGCGGACCGGGAGTAGCGCGCTGGGATGTCTTCATGCGGTGGGGTGCGGTCCGGCGCAGGTGAACTGCCCGAACGGCCCCGGCTGGTCGGTCTCGGGCCTGCGTGGCTGAGCGGCTCGGGGCCCTACGTCCGGTGAAGGCTGGGGGGACTCTCTCGGGCAGGTCGGGTGTGGCAAGCCGCAGCGGTATGCGGTGGGCGGCCTTCGCCGGGCTGTCGCGCGTGTGGGGTTCCGCCGTCGGACGGCACGGCTCGCTCAGCTCCGCAAGCGGTAGGCGCGTGCGGCGGGGCGGCCGTGCCCCGCGTCCGCTGATCGAGGGGACTTCGAGAGGCGTGCGGAGCGGCATCGCCCGGTGGTTCGTCCCGCCCGGCATGGTCATGTGTTCATGCGACGGTATGTGCACGGTCATGCGCCCACCCTTCTCGGCCTCGCGGCGGCAGCCGCCCTGATGTCCGCGCCCCCGGCGACAGCCGGCCCCGGCGGCCCGTCCTGCGACCCCGCCGGCCGGACCTTCCCGCTCACCACCCGTATCCATGGCGGCCCCGCCGTCTACGAGGCCGGTGGCGGCTTCGCCACCTGGTACCTGGACCTCGTCAACACGACCCCGCACACCTGTGCCGGGGTCCACCCCGTCGTCGTCCTGGTCGACGAGCGCCACGCCCTGAAGCCCGCGCAGCCCCGCCTGGAGTTCTACGACGGCACCCGCACCCACCCCGTCCGGTTCGAGTCCACCGACGAGGACGAACTCGTCGGGGCGTTCGGCGGCGCCGGGCTCACCGTCGGCCCCGGAAAGACCGTCACCGTGAAGGTACGGCTCGCGGTCGCCGAAGACGCCGTACCGAACGAGGTCACCGCCAACGCGGCCGTCGTCCAGCGGCACGGCGACGACGGCGACTGGGTGGGGCAGTCCAACGACTACCGCTTCGGCATCGGCTCCGCCGCGAACCCGACGTCCGACACCACCCCCACCCCCACCCCGGACGGCCTGCCCTTCACGGACGCGGCCGAGGAACTCGCCAGCACCGGCCCCGCCGCGGCCGCCGCCGCCCTCGCGACCGTAGCCCTCCTCCTGGTCACGGCGGGCGCGATCCTCCGGGCCCGCGGCCGCCGCTGACCCCAGACCTTCCCGGACCTGCCCCCAACCGGCCATTCCCCCAAGATCCGGCCACTGTCTAGGCTGGGGCCGACGCAGCACGGCGTACACGCGTACGGCAGGAGATCCCGCACATGGCAGACCGCAGGCCCATCGATTCGTGGCTCACCGACATGGACGGTGTACTCATCCACGAGGGCGTACCGATCCCCGGCGCCGACGCCTTCCTCAAGAAGCTCCGTGAGTCCGGCAAGCCCTTCCTGGTGCTGACCAACAACTCCATCTACACCCCGCGTGACCTGCACGCCCGCCTGCGCCGCATGGGCCTGGACGTCCCGATCGAGAACATCTGGACCTCCGCCCTGGCCACCGCGCAGTTCCTGGACGACCAGCGGCCCGAGGGGACGGCGTACGTCATCGGCGAGGCGGGTCTGACCACCGCCCTGCACGACATCGGCTACATCCTCACCGACCACGAGCCGGACTACGTCGTCCTCGGCGAGACCCGCACCTACTCCTTCGAGGCCATGACCAAGGCGGTCCGGCTCATCAACGACGGCGCCCGTTTCATCTGCACCAACCCCGACGAGACCGGGCCCTCGGCGGAGGGCGCGCTGCCCGCCACCGGTGCCGTCGCGGCCCTGATCACCAAGGCGACCGGCAAGCAGCCGTACTTCGCGGGCAAGCCCAACCCGCTGATGATGCGCACCGGCCTCAACACCATCGGCGCGCACTCCGAGACCAGCGCGATGATCGGCGACCGCATGGACACCGACGTCCTGGCCGGCATGGAGGCCGGCATGCAGACCTTCCTGGTGCTCACCGGCCTGACCCGGCCCGAGCAGGTCGAGGACTTCCCGTACCGGCCCTCGAAGGTCGTGGACTCGATCGCGGACCTCGTCGACCGCATCTGAGAGCCGACCGCACCCGAACGGAGCAACGCGGCGGCTCCCCGGGATGCGGGCCCGGGGTCCCCGGGGGACTCTCCAGATATCTGGAGGTTCACGATGGGTTCACTACGCCTCACTCTCTGTACCGCGGTCCTGGCCGTCGCCGCCCTCGCCCCGGCCGCGCAGGCGGCCCAGGCGGCCCAGGCGGCCCAGGCGGCGGACGGCGACGGTGTGTCGGTGACCCCGTCGACCCCCGCCCCCGGCGCCGATCTCACGCTCCGGGTGACCGGCTGCGCGGGCCGGACGGCCACCGCCGCCTCGGCCGCGTTCGTCGCGGACGCCCGGCTGACCGGGGCCGGCGGCAGTCTCGCCGGCGAGACCCGTGTCCGCTCCTCGGTCGAGCCCGGCCCCTACGACGTGCGGATCACCTGCGCCGACCTGGAGGTCAAGGGCAGGATCACCGTCGCGGCGGCGCAGGGCGGCACGGCCCCGGCGACCCCGGCCGCCCCCGTCGACGCCGGTGGCGGCTGGACCGCCACCCATCTCTCCGCCATGGAGCCCCACGCCGTCGCGCCCGGAACCGGGCACGCGGTGACGGGCCTGGTGCTCGCCGGGGTCGCGGCGGTGGCCGTGGTGCTGCGCCGCAGCCGCCGGAGTTGCCGGACGGACTGACCGGCGATGTCCGACCGCTTCCTCGACCAGGACGGCGTCCCCGCCCTCGGCGGCCACACCTCCGGGACCGGACGGCTGCTGACCGGCGTGACCTGGGCCGTGCTGCTGCTAGGGCTGTGGCTGTGGGGGTGCCAGGTCACGGACGTACGGCACGGCACGTCCGCGCCGGTCACCGGTGACCTGGCCGCGGTCGGGCGCCCGCCCGGGGCCGTCGAACTGCCGCCCGCCGCACGGCCCCTGACGGGAGCGCGGCCGCAGCGCCTCGACATCCCGGACCTCAAGGTGCAGGCGCCCGTGGTGGCCCGCGGTCTGGACGGCCGGGGCGCCCTCGACCCACCGCCCTTCGACCAGCCCGGTGTCGTCGGCTGGTACGCGGCCGGCGCGAAACCCGGGGCCGCCGGGACCGCGCTGATGGTGGGCCACGTCGACACCGAGACCCGGCCCGCTGTCTTCCACCGGCTCGGCACCCTGAGACCGGGCGAGACGGTCCGGGTGATCCGTGACGACGGCAGGGTCGCCGAGTTCACCGTCGACGACGTGCGCGTCCTCGACCGCGCGGGCTTCGACGCCCACCAGGCCTACGGCCCGCGCCGGCCGGGCCGCGCCGAACTGCGCCTGATCACCTGCGGCGGCACCTTCGACCGGGCGAGCCGCAGCTACACGGCGAACGTGATCGTCTCGGCGTATCTGACCGGCACCGGCCTGTAGGGCTCCCCTGGCCGTCACCTGGCCCGGTCGGCGACCCGCTCCCCCCGAAGCCGCCGACCGGGCTGGTCCTCGACCGCACGCGCGCGGGCTGCGGGAGTAACCCGGCGACGGCGCGGGAGGCCTGGAGGCTCGGTGGTGATCACTGCGGCCAGGGGCTGGGGCCGTAACCGTATGAGAAGACTCTAGAACGGATGAGCGCCCCGGCCTAGAGGCTGATGGACGCCAAGTCCCGTGCTGTGGCTCTCCGTCATACGCCCTGGTGGTCCAGTGTGCTACGCGGGCCCGTCGGCGCTCGGGCCGGTCTCCCGGCGCAGTTCGGCGTCGTCCGCGGCACCCTCGATGACCGCGCTCGCCACCCGGTCCAGGGGCAGCCGGTGGCGTCGGGCGTACTGCCGCAGCGCGATGAACGCCTGGTCGGCGGGGACGCTCCAGCGCTCGGCGAGCATCCCCTTCGCCTGCTCGATGCGGACCCTGCTGGACAGGGCCTCCTGCAGCTGACCGGACAGGGTGCGGTAGCGGGCGTAGGTGTGACGGTTCTGCAGACCGAGGGCGGCGGCGTCGGCGAGGGCCTGGGCGACATGGAGCTCGGAGGTGACGTCGCCGGCCGGGGAGGTGTCGGGCAGCGTGGGCGCGAACACGTTGAGGGCGCCCAGCAGGCTCTCGCTGCGGCGCAGCGGGACCGCGAACGTGGTCACGATGTCGTGCCGCAGGGCCCTTTCGGTGAAGTCGGGCCAGCGGGCGGCCGCGTGGGCGACCCGTATGGAGACCGGCGGTACGGGCTGTCCCGAGCCGTAGCTGTCCAGGCAGGGACCGCCGCCGTGCTGCGCCTCCAGCAGATCCAGCGCCACCTGCTCGTGCCGGCTGCTGGCGGCCAGCGACACCGACCGGCCGCCGTCGATGAGCATCACCCCCGCCGCCCGCGCGTCGAGCAGTTCCACGCAGTGGTCGGAGACCCGTTGTAAGTACCGGGTGGCCTCGAAGCCCTCGACGAGGGTGTCCGCGGCCTCCACCAGTGCCGAGGCCAGCCGGATCTCCCTGGTGGCGTACCGCATCGCTGAGCACTCTCCTCCATCGACGAGCGCCCCCGTACGGCGCGCCCCTACCCCGACCTTCCAGGCTGTAACAGCTCCTGGACAAGGCTCCGGCGAGCTCGTGGGCGGCGCGAGCGGTGTGTCACGATTGAGACTTGCCACAGTGCACCCAGGGGGGAATTGGATGTACGTCAGCAGGGGGGCCACGACGGCAGCCCGCGCACGGGCGTCCGCGGCGGTGCTGGGGGCGGCACTGCTGCTCGCCGCGTGTTCGTCGTCGGAGGATCCGAAGCAGGAGGGCGACGGCGACAAGGCCGGCGCCGGGATCACCCAGCAGCCCAAGGAGGCCGACCCGTTCTGGGTCAACCCGGACGGCAACGCGGCCAAGCAGGTCGCGGCGTACCGGAAGAGCGGCAAGGACGACGAGGCCGGACAGATCCGCAAGATCGCCCAGCAGCCGACCGGCGAGTGGATCGGCCCGGAGAACCCGGAGCAGGAGGCGCGCGGCTTCACCGAGGCCGCGGACAAGGCCGGCCGTACGGCCCTTCTCGTGCTCTACAACATCCCGCACCGCGACTGCGGCCAGTACTCCCAGGGCGGTGCCGCCGACGGCAACGCCTACCGGACCTGGATCGACGGTGTGGCCGCCGGCATCGGCGACCGCTCGGCGACGGTGATCCTCGAACCGGACGCCGTCCTGCACCTGGTCGACGGCTGCACCAAGGACGAGTTCCACGAGGAGCGCTACGACCTGCTCACCGGCGCCGTCGAGAAGCTCAAGTCCCTGAAGAACACGAAGGTCTACCTGGACGCGGGCAACGCGGGCTGGGGCCACCCCGACCAGATCTTCGAACCCCTGAAGTGGGCGGGCGTCGCCAAGGCCGACGGCTTCTCGGTGAACGTCTCCAACTTCTACTCCACCAAGGACTCCATCACCTACGGCAAGCAGCTCTCCGCGAAGGTCGGCAACAAACACTTCGTCATCGACACCAGCCGCAACGGCAACGGCCCGTACAAGGACGGCGACGAGAACGAACGCTGGTGCAACCCGCCGGGCAGGGCGCTGGGGGAGACGCCGACCATAAAGACGGCGGACCCGCTGGTGGACGCCTACCTCTGGGTCAAACGCCCAGGAGAGTCGGACGGCGAATGCAAGGGCGGCCCGAAGGCGGGCCAATGGTGGGCCGACTACGCGTTGAAGCTGGCGCGGGGTTCGGGCACCTAGGCTGCATCGCTCCGACGTCTCGGTCAGTTGCTCGGAGGTGTCCGTCCGTCGGCATGGCGCTCGCACACCACCCCGTCCCGCTCTCCGTCGTACAAGTCAGGCGCTCACCTGTGCGTGCGGCCGGGGCACCGCCTGCAGGGCGATGTCGACGGTGGTGTGGAGGGCCGCACGGGTCGCGCCGGCGGCCGCGTGTACGGCATTGCCTTCGCTGACGACCATGACATAGCGGGCAAGGGCGTGCGGGTCGGTCCCCGCGGGCAGGTCGCCCTCCTCGACGGCGCGGGCCAGACGCTGCGCGAGGGCGTGCTCGCCGGCGAGGCGGCTGTCGGCCAGGAACCGGGCGATGCGGCCGCTGTCTCCGCCCTCGGCCAGGCCGCCCTGCACGGACAGGCATCCGGAGGGGCGGTCGGGGCGGGTGAGTGCGTCGGCGTTGGCACGGAGGAAGGATTGGATGACCGCATAGGCGGTCGGCTCCGCGAGAGCCTCGCGGGCGTAGGCCATGTCCGCCTCGGCGTAGCGGGCGACGGCGCGGTGGAAGAGCTGCTCCTTGTTGCCGAACGCCGCGTACATGCTCGTGCGGTTGATGCCCATCGCCTCGGTGAGGTCGGTGAGCGACGCGCCGTCGTAGCCCTGGCGCCAGAAGACCTCCACCGCACGGTCCAGCGCGGCCTCCACGTCGAAGCCGCGGGGTCTGCCGCGTACCGCCATGAAGCCCTCCTGTGTCGGCTCCCGAAATTTTAACCGAGCGGTACGGAATAGCTGCCCCGGTGTCGCGGTTCTCCACGGATGAACGACTTGAGTACCGAGCGGTACAGAAATGGAGAACCCCTCATGGGTCAGCTCGACGGCAAGACCGCCCTCGTCACCGGTGCCACGTCCGGCATCGGCCTGGCCGCCGCACGACGGCTCGCTGCGGAAGGCGCCCAGGTCTTCCTCACCGGCCGCCGGCAGCAGGCGCTCGACGAGGCGGTGGCCTCCATCGGCGACCGCGCCAAGGGAGTACGAGCCGATGTCGCCGACCTCGGCGACCTCGACCGCCTCTTCGACCAGATCCAGCGGCACGGCAGCCTCGACATCGTCTTCGCCAACGCGGGCGGCGGAGAGTTCGCGGCCCTGCCCGACATCACCTGGGACCACTACGCCGACACCTTCAACACCAACGTCGCGGGCACCCTGTTCACCGTGCAGAAGGCGCTCCCGCTGCTCCGCCCGGGCGCGTCGGTCATCCTGACCAGTTCCAACATCGACACCAAGGGCGCTGCCTCGTTCAGCGTCTACGCCGCGACCAAGGCCGCGCTGCGCTCCCTGACCCGCAGCTGGGCGGCGGAACTCGTCACCCGCGGCATCCGCGTCAACAGCATCGCCCCCGGCCCGATCGAGACGCCCGGCCTCAGCGGTCTCGCGGGCACCCCCGAGGCTGCCGAACAGCTGCTTGAGGGCCTCGCCGCCGGCGTCCCCATGCAGCGTCTCGGCCGCCCGGAGGAGATCGCCGAGACGGTCCTCTTCCTCGCCGGTGAGGCCAGCAGCTACATGACCGGTGCCGAGATATACGTCGACGGCGGCGCAAGCCAGATCTGACCAGCACCACAGCCGCCCATCCCCCTCCACACACCTGACACGAGCGCACGGGACGGCCTGCCGAGCTCTGCCGAGCCGGCCGGTCGCCCCTGCCGCTCCGGACACCCTTGAAGGCCCCATGCGCAACGTGACCGACCTGCTCGCGGCCAACCTGCACGAAGTCTTCGGCAACCGCGACGCCGCAACCCGCCGCGCGGCCATCGACCGCATCTACACCGAGGACGTCGTCTTCACCGATCCGGAGGGCGCCACCACCGGACGCGACGCCATCGCGGACAAGGCCGCCGCTCTTCTTGCCGACGCCCCCGCCGACTTCGAGTTCACCGAGGACGGTCGGCGCTACGCCGGCCCCCGCACCGGAGCACTCGCCTGGGCCTTCGGTCCGCCCGGCAGGCCCGCCGTCCGCGGGATCGACGTCATCACCGTCCGCGACGGAAGGATTGCCGCCATCATGACGATGTTCACCGCCTGACCACCGGCACGGTGCGATGTGACGGGACACGCCCCAGGGTGCGGGGAACCGCGCGACAAGCCGCAGCGCTCCCGCACCCGAAGGGCGACCTGCGGGAGCGCTACGGCACCCGAACCCACTGAGCCTTGCTCGGCGTCCCCTGGTCGTCGTCGACGAACAGCATGTACCACCCCGACTGCACCAGGTTCTTGTTCTCCGGCACGGTCACCTTCACCTTGTCCCCGGACACCGTGAACTTCAGCTCGACGGACCGCTGATCCACATCGGTCACATGAGTCGACGCACTGGGCCGGATCAAGCGCACCTTCTTGATCACGGAAGCCTGCGGAGAGGTGAACGTCCCCGAGGCCCCCCGGGCGATCGTCTGCGGCCCCCCGGACAGCGAGGGCCGGGAGTCCCGGTACAGGTAGGGCGGCGTGTAGATCTCGATCCGCTGCTCGAAGACACCCGGCTTGGTGTTCGCCTTGTCCCCGTACAACGAGTCCGACCCGAAGAACATCACCCGCCCGTCCGGCAGCAGCAGCGACCCGGAGTGGTAGTTGCGCCCCACCAGCGGATCGGCCACCGACTCGAAGGTGTTGGTGTCCGGGTGGTACAGCCGGGCCTGATGGATGTTGGAGTCACCGCGCCCGCGATAGTCCTCCGACCCGCCGGACACCAGCACGGTGTCGTCGGGAAGGATCGACGCCTGCGGATACCGCGTCCCCTTCTCCAGCGTCGGCCCGTCCACGAACTTCGGGCTGTCCGCCTTCATGTCCACGATCCGCGTCCGGTTGCTGGACAGCTTGGACTCGCCGACCCCGCCGCCCCCGATCACCATGAACTTCTCGTCCTGCGCCGGAGGCAGTAGCACGGTCCCGGAGGTCTCCATCCTGTCGGCGTCGCTGAGCCCCGGGATCTTGGTGAACTTGTTGGTGTCCACGTCCCAGATCCCCGGCACCCGCCCGACGTTGTCCGGCCCGTACCCCGCGTTCGACCCCGAGTAGAAGACCTTGCCGTTCTGCATGAGGAACAGCGCGGGATACGTCGGGAACTGGCGGACCTTCGAGAGGTACGTCCACTTCCTGGTCTTCGGGTCGAAGACCTCGTTCTTGCCGGGGACCAGCTGCCCGATGTCGTCGAGCCCGGAGACGCTGAGGATCTTCCCGTCGCTCAGGGTCGTGAGCGTCGGATACCAGCGGGCCTCCTTCATCGGGTCGACCTTGATGTACTTCTCGGCCACCGGATCGAACTCGAAGGCGTCCCGGATCCCCTGGAAGTCCTTCTTGTCGAGCGCGAGCTTCTGCGCGATGCCGTAGGTGTTGCGCGCGTCCGTCCCGGTCAGACCCTGGATCCGGTAGTTGTCCTGCGTACCGGTCTCGTACTTGGCGCCGCTCTTCTGCGCCTCGACGTAGATCCGCCCGAGCCCGGGGTTGTTGCGCAGGAACTTCCCGGTCGTCTTGTCGAAGACCTTCGTGGCCCGCTCCACGACGACCGGGTCCTTGGACACGAACGTCCTGCCGTTCTCCTTGCCGGTGAACTTGGTGCCCGCCGGCAGGGTGATCGGACGGTCCGGGTTCTCGTTGTGGACGATCATCAGGCCGCCGGCCTTGGTGACGTCACCCTTGAGCTTCTCGTACCGCTTGGTGCCGCCGGCGATCAGCAGATTGCCGTTCGCGAGCTGGGTGTGCCCGGTGCAGAACAGGTCGCTCGGGGTCGGCACCTTCTTGATGGTGCCCTTGACCGGGTCCCAGATCCTGGTGTCGAACCTCTTCGCGTCGAAGTTGTCCTGGTTGTTGCCGGAGCCCGCCACCAACAGCACCTTCCCGGTGCGCAGCAGCGCCGCGTGGATGGTGTTCTGCCGGTACTTCTCGGGGAAGTCGACGATCTCCCACTTGCCGTTCTCGGCTTTGTACTCGGGCTTGTCGATCTTGTACTGGTGGTATTTCGCCGTCCCGAAGCGGTACAGCCACGGGCCGTTCATCCCGGCCAGCGCGAGCACCACCGCCGTACCGATCGCGAGTCGACGGGCGCGGCGGCGGCCTGCACGGTCGTTCATTCCTTACGTCCCCCAAGTCCACCGAGGGCGATCTGCATCGTCTGGTCGTTGCCCTCGTCGTGCGTGTGCGAGTCCGCCCAGCTCGGCTTCCGGGCCGGAGCGTGCGGGGCGGCGGGCTGCGGCTGGTACGGCGTCCGCGCCGAGGTCTGGGCCGGGACCTGAGCCGGAACCACGGCCTCGGGCGGTGCGCCGGCCGGCTTCTTGCGTGCCTGTCGCAGCATGTGCCGCCAGGTGAAGATCGGTGTCGCGGTGATCATCATGGCGAAGGTCGCCCAGATGATCATCGCGGGGTGCGAGTGCCCCAGGGCGACACCGGCACCGATCGAGCCACCGAAGATCGCGATGAAGTACCAGTGGTAGCGGAAGGTCGCGAACCACCGGTCAGGGCTCGCGGAGTCGCCCTTGGGCGTGACCACGAACTTGCTCTTGCGCCGCAGCAGCGAGTCGACCAGGGCCTTCGCGTACAGCGGGGCGGACAGCGCCGACATCACCATGCCCGCGACACCGCCGGAGCCCTCGGGCTCGTGCGGGGAGACGTTGTGGCGGCGGTTCCAGATGTACAGGCCGATCTGGAGCGCGGAGGCGTTGCCGTAGAGCATCAGCCACACGGTCGGGTCGATGTTCACACCCGAGGCGCCCAGGCCCAGGAACAGCGCGCAACTCAGGGCCGCGAGGATCCAGTTGAGGGCGGACATCGGGTAGAAGATGATCATCATCGTGTAGTTGAAGAGCTTGCTCGGCGGCAGCGAGTACCAGCCCTTCCAGTACTGCTTGAGGATCGTCTCGTACGTCCCGCGCGACCAGCGCATCTGCTGGGTGAAGAAGTCGGTCCAGGCGCTGGGCCCTTCGCCGACGGCGAGGACGTCCGGCGTGTAGACCGAGCGCCATTTCCGCCCCGTGGCCGGGTTCTTGTGGCGGTGGATCTCGAAACCGGTCGCCATGTCCTCGGTGATCGAGTCGTACAGGCCGCCGATCTGCTTCAGCGCACTGATGCGTACGGCGTTGGAGGTGCCCACGAACATCGGGGCGCCGTACTTGTTGCCGGCGCGCTGGATCAGCGCGTGGAAGAGGAACTGCTGGGACTCGGCGGCCTTGGTGACGAAGTTGTCGTAGTTGCCGTAGACCTGCGGGCCGATCACGAAGCCGATGTCCGGGTCGCGGAAGAAACCGAGCATCCGCTCCAGGTAGTTGGGCAGCGGCACGTGGTCGGTGTCCACGGAGGCGAAGAAGTCGTACTGGTCGCCGTGCGCGTCCAGCCAGGCGTTGTAGTTGCCGTGCTTGGTCCTGGCGCGGTGCGGGCCCTTGGGCTGGTTCCACTTCTCGATGCCCTTGCGGGAGAAGTGGTGCACACCGAGCCGGGCGCAGACCTCCTTGACCGCCGGGTCGTCGCCCTCGTCCAGGAGCCAGACGTGCATGAGGCCGCGGTGGCGGATCCGCACCGCGGCTTCCAGGGTCTTCGTCACCATCTCCAGCGGCTCCTTGCCGGGCACGAAGGAGGTGAGGAAGGCCACTCTGGTGCCGGTCTCGGGCACCACCGGGATCGGGTCGCGGGCGACCAGGGTGGCGTGCGCGTTGGACAGGACGTTCATGCAGCGGAAGAACTCGATCAGGCCGATCGAGACGAGCATGACGATGTCCAGGGCCGGCAGCCACGAGAAGGCCGGGTAGTCGCGCTCGGTCCAGTGCTCGGGCTGGAGCAGCCAGGCCAGCAGGACCAGCGAGAGCAGCGGGGCCGCGGCGAGCATCAGGGCGACCCGGATGCGGTGCGGCTCCTGCGAGATCAGCGAGCGGTACTGCACCTTGTAGGGCTGGCCCGGGTCGGGCTGCGTGAGGGGACCGGCCAGTCTGCTGTAGTGCTCGTAGTCGTACTTCGGAAGTGTCTTCTTTATCCGGCGCAGTGTGCCGGTCCGATGTGCAGGCAGCCTGAGCTGAGTGGTGTCGGACGGGTCGAAGTTCTGCCGGGCGCCCGTCGGCGTCGACGTCATGAGTCATCCCCCCACACGCGAAAGCACCGCGTGTTGTCGTTTCCTTACGTCCGGTCCGGTCCCCCTCGACCTTCACAGACGTATCAGTGGTGGGCCGCAGTCACCACAATCTTCACAGCATTAGACAGGTAACAGCGACCTTCCGGTTGCAGACGCCCCCCTCGGCATCCTCCGAAGCGGGGCCCCTTTCCCCGCAACTCCGGCAACCGGCTCCATGCCCCCCAACTGCCGCGTATACGCAGCATCTTGAAAACCAGGGTTCTACGGTGCTCATCATGATCGCAAGATGCGAAACACGGTGTTTACCGGTCATACGCGTTCATTGTGGCTCCTGTGGGGGCCTTGTGGAGTGGTTGCGGACATCCGTACGTCCGCCGGCTCGGCCTGGTTCACGCCCCGTCACGCAGGAAGCGGTTCCGGCGTGGTGAACCACTGGGCTCCATGACGAAGGCCCCCCGTTTTCACGGAGGGCCTTCGGTGTCTGTGCGCCGCCAGGGACTCGAACCCCGGACCCGCTGATGCTGTGTCTTCCCGGGGGCAACCCCCGGACCCCCGGCCGCTTGGGTGTGCTGGACCGCTGGGCTCCATGACGAAGGCCCCCCGTTTTCGCGGAGGGCCTTCGGTGTCTGTGCGCCGCCAGGGACTCGAACCCCGGACCCGCTGATGCTGTGTCTTCCCGGGGGCAACCCCCGGACCCCCGGCCGCTTCGGCGTGGGGACCGCTGGGCTCCATGACGAAGGCCCCCCGTTTTCACGGAGGGCCTTCGGTGTCTGTGCGCCGCCAGGGACTCGAACCCCGGACCCGCTGATTAAGAGTCAGCTGCTCTAACCAACTGAGCTAGCGGCGCCTGCTGACCTGCACAACTCTACCCGACGCGGGAGGGTGCTCCGGATCGCCGTACATCATTCGGACCGTCAGCATGCGCGTCCGGGCGACAGTTGAGAAACTGACGAATGTGCACAGTTGCGGACATTTCTATCTGGAGTGTGAGGGGCGTCGCATGGAGACTCCGGTATTCGAGGACATCGATCCCGCGAGCGACTGCGACTGCCCCGGATGCGTCCACTGGCGGCGCGTCCTGCCCCGCTCGACCGGCGGTCACCCCGCCGCCACCCGGGCCGTGATCCTCGCCGCCGCGGCCTCCACCGCCTTCGGCGCGGTCCACACGGCCCCGGCCTTCGCCGCCGCCCACGCCCCGGCCCGGCCGGGCGTTCCCGCGGTCGACGAGCCCGACACCCCTCAGGGTCACAAGGCCCCGCTGCACGGCCCCGGAGGCACATCGACGGGCGTCAGGACGCCGACCACCACCCGCGCCGAGATCATCCGGCGGGCCAAGCAATGGGTCGCCGCGAAGGTGCCGTACAGCATGTCCGCCTACTGGGACGACGGCTACCGGCAGGACTGCTCGGGCTTCGTGTCCATGGCCTGGAACCTGCCGGGCAACGAGTGGACCGGCAGCCTGGGCCAGTACGGGATCAGGATCGCCAAGGACGACCTCCAGCCCGGCGACATCCTGCTCTTCCACAACCCGGCCAACCCCGAGCAGGGCTCGCACGTCGTCATCTTCGGCGGCTGGACGGACTACACACGCACCTACTACCTCGCCTACGAGGAGACCCGCCCGTACGCCCGCAGGCAGGCCACCCCGTACGCCTACTGGAGCAACTCGGACCGTTACGTGGCCTACCGGTACAAGGGGCTCGCGGGCCCGGCGGCGGGAGCCGAGCCGGACACCGCCAAGCCGGAGTCGCCGGAGGTGACGCCCTACCCGGGGGCCGCCTACTTCGGTCCCGGGGCCGACAACAAGTACGTCACCCAGCTCGGCCGCATGCTCGTGGAGCGCGGCGCCGGGCGCTACTACACCTCCGGTCCCGGCCCCCGCTGGACGGACGCGGACCGCAGGGCCACCCAGGCGTTCCAGCAGGCGCAGGGCTGGCAGGGCGAGGACGCGGACGGGCTGCCCGGGGCGCAGACCTGGACGCTGCTGGCGACCGGCAAGGGCAAGGACATCCCCGCGGCAGGCGGTCAGACCGGGGCGGCGGGCCCGTCGGCGCCCTCCTCGCACGGCATCCCCGGCTACCCCGGGCGCGCGATGTTCCGGCCCGGCGCGACCAACAAGTACGTCACCCAGCTCGGCAGGCAGCTGGTGCAGAAAGGGTTCGGCAAGTACTACACGACCGGGCCGGGTCCGCGCTGGGGCGAGCCGGACCGGCGGGGCGTCGAGGCGTTCCAGCGCGCCCAGGGCTGGCGGGGCGGCGCGGCCGACGGCTACCCCGGGCCGGAGACCTGGCGGCGGCTCTTCTCGTAACCACCTGTGGTGACATCTGGCGCGGAGGCTGGAGACACGCATGACTACGACCACTTCACCCACACCGGAGTCCGAGGGGCATGCCCGCCCCGCCCGGCTCATCCAGAACGAGGCGACCACCGAGATCCCCGTCCATCTGCTCTTCCGTGACGACCCGGACCCGGTGTCGGTACCGCTCAGGCCCGCGGTGGTGGCCCGTCGGCAGGGCACCGGCGAACAGCCCCGGCTGCGCAGGCCCGACCAGGTCGCCCCGCGCCTCGCCCCCGACGTCGACCCCGAGCTGGCCGAGCGTCCGGCCCGGGTGCTGCCGGGCTCGGTGGGCGTGCTCGCCGGCACCTGCGGGGTGGCCGGGTGCGCGGTCACCTCGTGGTGGGCCGGCCTGCTGCCGCGGCTCGCACTGGAGGCGCTCAGGGTCCCGGCGGTCGCGGGGGCGGGCCTCGGCCCGGCGCAGTGGGCGGCGTACGCCGGAGCCGGTGCCCTCGGCCTGGTCGGCTTCGGCGGACTGGCCCGCGGCCGGACCGGCCGGGCCTGGGTGCTCGGACTGTTCGGCCGTTACCGGGGGACCGTCCGCCGCACCGGCCTGATGTGGGTCAACCCGCTGCTGCTGCGCCGCCGGGTCGACGTGCGGCTGCGGCACTGGCGTGGCGAGCCGATGCCGGCCGCCGACGCGAGCGGGGTCGCGCTGCGGGTCGTCGTCCTCGTGGTGTGGCGGGTGCGGGACACCGCGCGGGCCACGCTCGGCGTCGACGACCACGAGACCTACCTGCGCGAGTGCGTCGAGGCCGCGCTCGCCCGGGTCCCCGTGGAGGCGCCGGGCTCCGGCCGCGGTTCGGTCGACGCGGCGGGGGAGGCGCTGACCCGGCTGGTGGCCGCGGAGACCGCGCCGGTCGGTGTCGAGGTGTTCTCGGTCCAGCCGCTGCGTGTCGAGTACGCCCCCGAGGTCGCCGCCGCGATGCACCGCCGCCGGATCGCCGCGCTGGACGCCCAGCACCGGTCCACCATGCTCACCTCGGTCGTGGACTCGGTGGAGGACACGGTGACCCGGCTGACCATGCGGGGCCTGGTGGAGCTGGACGACTACGAACGCAAGGCGCTGGTGAAGGACTTGACGGTGGCGTTCTGCGCGGGCCGCGGCGAACAAGGGGCGTAGTTGGTATGGACATGGTCAACGCTCAGCAATAATCTGGGACTTGGTCTAGACCTGCAAGCTCACTGAACTTCCCCCACGTTCTCCAGGAGCGGCAGCATGCGCAAAAAGACCAAGTGGTACGCCGCCGTGGTGGGCCTCGTCACCACCGGCGCCGTCGTCCTCTCCTCCGGCGGCGCCAGCAGCCACGGCTACACCGACCTCCCCATCAGCAGGCAGAAGCTCTGCCAGAACGGCACGGTGGCGAACTGCGGCTCGATCCAGTGGGAGCCGCAGAGCGTCGAGGGTCCGAAGGGCTTCCCGGCCTCCGGCCCCGCCGACGGGCAGATATGCAACGCGGGCCTGAGTCAGTTCAGCCAGCTCAGCGCGCCCAGGACCCCCTCGGGCACGGCCTGGCCGGCGACCAAGGTGACGGGCGGCCAGAGCTACACCTTCCGCTGGCAGTTCACCGCCATGCACGCCACGACCGACTTCAAGTACTACGTCACCAAGGCGGGCTGGAACCAGAACCACAACCTGGCCCGCTCCGACCTCAACCTCACCCCGTTCCTGACCGTCCCCTACAACGGCCAGCGACCCCCCTCCACCCTCTCGCACAGCGGCACCCTGCCGTCCGGGCTCAGCGGACGGCATGTGATCGTCGCGGTGTGGACGATCGCCGACACGGCGAACGCGTTCTACGCCTGCTCGGACGTCACGTTCTGAGCATCGCTTGAGACAGTCCAGGCGTCCCCCGGGGTAGGTTCCCCACACGATCAGTACCTGACCTCGGGGGATGCGTCATGGATGTCTTTTTCTACCTCGCTCCAAGCCTGATCATGGCCGTGGCGCTCCTCGGCGCCTGGCTCGTGGTGCGGCGCTGGCTCAGGATGCGCAGTGCCTGGAACAGCGGGCTGACGGCCTGGGGGCGGTGTCTGCGGGTGTACACGACGACGCACGGCGGCGGTGACACCCGGGTGCGCACGAGGCTGCACCACGTGTACGAGTTCACGACCCAGGACGGCCGGGTCGTCCGGTTCGAGGAGGACGGCGGGCCCGGGACGACCGTCGAGGGAGACAGCGTCACCGTCCACTACGCCGCAGGCCAGGACGTCGTGGCCACGGCGCACCCGCGCGGTAGCGCCAGGTACGCGGCGGCCGCCTTCGTCATGCTCGCGTTCCTCGGCGTGATCGTGCTGTTCTGCGTCGGCTTCATGGTCACCTTCGCCACGATGTCCTCGGGCTCGAACGCGGCAGGCTTCTGAGGCTCCACATCTGACGGACCGTCAACTACCCTGCGCCCCCATGGACTCCAGGAGGCGTACGGTCGCGGAGCTCGTCGCCGGCCGGTGGGGCGACCACCGGCCCGGACTGTGGTTCGAGGGGCGGGTGCTCACCCACCACGAGGTGGCGGCGGGCGCCGCCGTCCGGGCGGCGCTGCTCGCCGACCTGCTGCCGGGCCCCGGGGCCCATATCGGTGTGCTGCTCGACAACACCCCCGAATACCCGCTGTGGCTGAGCGCGGCCGCCCTCGCCCGTACCGCCGTCGCGGGCATCAACCCCACCCGCCGGGGCCCCGAGCTCGCCCGCGACATCCTGCACACCGAGTGCCGTCTGCTGGTCACCGAACCGTCCCGGCTCCCCCTCCTGCGCGGCCTCGACCTCCCCGGCGTCCGCCTGCTGGTCACCGGCACCGAGGAGTACGACACCCTGCTCGCGCCCTACGCCGGCGCCGAACCCGACGCCTCCCGTGCCGCGCCCGAGGACCGGCTGCTCCTCTACTTCACCTCCGGCTCGACCGGTGCCCCCAAGGCCGCGCTCTGCTCCCAGGGCAGGCTGGCCGCCGCCGGGCGCTCGCTGGCCGAACAGTTCCGGCTCGGCCCGGACGGGGTGCACTACGTCTGCATGCCGATGTTCCACGGCAACGCGGTGATCGCCGACTGGGCGCCCGCGCTGGCCACCGGGGCGGGCATCGCGCTCAGGCGGCGGTTCTCGGCCTCGGGGTTCCTGGCGGACGTGCGCGCGTACGGGGCGACGTACTTCACCTATGTCGGCCGGGCGATCCAGTACGTCCTGGCCACCGAGGCGCGCGAGGACGACCGGGACAACCCGCTGCGGCTGGGCTTCGGCACCGAGGCGGGGGCCGTGGACGCGGCGGCCTTCGAGCGGCGGTTCGGGGTGCGGCTCGTCGAGGGGTACGGGTCCTCCGAGGGCGGCGCGGCGATCCAGTGGGCGCCGGGGACTCCGCGGGGCGCGGTCGGGCGGGCGGGTCCCGGGCTCGTCGTACTCGATCAGGAGACGGGTCAGGAGTGTCCGCCCGCGCGGTTCGACGCGGCCGGGCGGCTGCTGAACGGGGACGAGGCCATAGGTGAGCTGGTGAACCGGGCCCCGAACCCCTTCGAGGGGTACTGGCGCAATCCCGAGGCGGAGGCCGAGCGCCGCCGGGGAGGCTGGTACTGGACCGGAGACCTGTTCTACCGGGACGCCGACGGATACCTCTACTTCGCGGGCCGCACCGACGACCGGCTTCGCGTCGACAGCGAGAACCTGGCCGCCGCGATGATCGAGAACATCCTCGCGCGCTACGAGGGGGCGGTGGCCGTCGCCGTGTACGCGGTGCCCGATCCGGTGACCGGGGATCAGGTGATGGCGACGCTCGCCGGCACCTTCGACCCGCGGGCCTTCGCGGACTTCCTCGCCGCCCAGCCCGATCTCGGCACGAAGATGGCGCCGCGGTTCGTGCGGGTGGTGGAGCGGATGCCGGTGACGGCCACGAACAAGATCCACCGGGCGCGGCTGCGGAAGGAGGGGCTGGCGTGCGCCGACCCGGTGTGGTGGCGGCCACCGGGCGAGCCGACGTACCGCAGACTGCGTGCGGGAAACGCCGAAGGGCCCCTCGCTCCCACGAGAGGCCCTTCACCGGTGCGCCGCCAGGGACTCGAACCCCGGACCCGCTGATGCGGTGTCTTCTGGGGGTAACCCCCAGACCCCCAGCCGACATCTCGGCGTGCGGGAAACGCCGAAGGGCCCCTCGCTCCCACGAGAGGCCCTTACCGGTGCGCCGCCAGGGACTCGAACCCCGGACCCGCTGATGCGGTGTCTTCTGGGGGGTAACCCCCAGACCCCCAGCCGACATCTCGGCGTGCGGGAAACGCCGAAGGGCCCCTCGCTCCCACGAGAGGCCCTTCACCGGTGCGCCGCCAGGGACTCGAACCCCGGACCCGCTGATTAAGAGTCAGCTGCTCTAACCAACTGAGCTAGCGGCGCATGACTCTCGCCCTCCGCCTTCGGCGGCTGGCGACAGAGAAAATACTACCCGGTCGGAAGGGGTGCTTCTGACCACGCTGGAGTCGACCCACCCAGGGGCGCGGGGAACTGCGCGACCAGCCCCCACGGCCCGCGGTCGAACCACGACCTTCCGCACCGCTCCTAGATCGCCAGGGACAGCAGTACCGGCGCCGCCCCCCTGTTCAGGCGGTCCGTCGCCCGGCGCAGGCGGTGGGCCTGGTCGACCGGCAGGGACAGCGCGAGGCAGCCCACCAGCGAACCCGCGGTGATCGGTACCGCCGCGCACACCGTGCCCACCGCGTACTCCTGGAGGTCGAGGTGGGGGACCGTCGGCGGCTGGGCGTCCAGGCGGGAGAGCAGCAGCTTGTCGTTGGTGATGGTCCGCGAGGTGAGGCGGGTCATGCGGTGCCGGGAGAGGTGGTCGCGGCGGCCGTTGTGGTCGAGCTGGCTGAGCAGGCTCTTGCCGAGCGCGGTGGCGTGGGCGGAGGAGCGGAAGTCCACCCACTCGTGGACCGCCGGGGTCGCGGGACCGTCGGCGTACTGGTCGATGGTGACCTCACCGTCGACGTACCGGCTGATGTAGACGGCCGCGCCGATCGAGTCGCGCAGCTCGTCGAGGGTGCGCTGGAGCTGGTCGCGCAGGGCCTCGTCACGGTCGTGCACCGAGGTGAGCCTGGTCAGGGCGTCCCCCGTCACATACGCGCCGTCGGCGACCTGCTCGACGTACCCCTCGCGGCGCAGCATCCTCAGGAGCGTGGTCAGTCGCTCCGGGTCGAGGCCGGTGGTACGGGCGAGTTCTGTGTCGGTGACTCCGGCGGTGTGCCGTGCCACGGTCTCCAGGACGCGCAGCGCGTCCTGAGCCGAGTGGTACGGCGCGGTCGGCTCGTGCTTCAGCGCCACGGTGTTCCCCCTGCGCTCGCTCGGTCGCACTACTACTGGGCCGTAATCCAGACAGCGATCCCCTCCACGATAACCGGCAAAAGGCTTGTAGTGAGCGGCTGTTGACGAGATTCCGTCCCCGGGCCAGGCCCTCTCAGCAGGGGCGTCGACACGGTGGCATATGCCAAGGGCATGACCCGGGTCCGGGACCTCGAAGGTTGAACGCTGTTCACTTCTCGCCGTCAGAGAACCGCGCTGAGAAATTCTCGCGTGCGGTCCTGCGCGGGGTCGCTGAAGATCTTCTCCGGCGGGCCCGACTCGATGATGCGGCCCGAGTCGAACATCAGGACCTGGTCGGAGATGTCCCGGGCGAAGTTCATCTCGTGGGTCACGCAGAGCATGGTGATGTCGGTGGTGCGGGCGATGTCCCGCAGCACGTCGAGGACGCCGGCGACCAGCTCCGGGTCGAGCGCCGAGGTCACCTCGTCGAGCAGCAGCACCCGCGGCCGCATGGCAAGCGCCCGGGCGATCGCGACCCGCTGCTGCTGCCCGCCGGAGAGCTGGGTCGGCCGGGCGCCTGCCTTGTCGGCGAGCCCCACCAGGTCGAGCAGCTCACGCGCGCGTGCCTCCGCCTCGTCCTTGGACATGCCGAGGACGGTGACGGGCGCCTCGGTGATGTTCCTGAGGACCGACATGTTCGGGAACAGGTTGAACTGCTGGAAGACCATCCCGATCTTCTTGCGGACCTCGCGCAGCTGCTTCTCCGGAGCCGGGAACAGCTTCTCGCCGTCCACGGTGACCGTGCCCTCGTCGGGCTTGGTCAGGGTCATCAGCATCCGCAGGATCGTGGTCTTGCCGGACCCGGAGGGGCCGATCAGCGTCACGTGCTTGCCGGAGTCGACCGAGAAGTTCAGCCGGTCCAGGACCGTGTTGGACCCGAAGCGCTTGGTCACGTCCTCGAAGCGGATCAGCTCGCTGCCGTCCACCGGCGGGTTGGTGTTCGCGTCGGGGTCCTTCATGAGGGGAGTGTCAGCGGACAAGACGTCGCTCCAGGGATCGCAGAAGAAGGGAGGCCAGATAGGAGATGACGATGAAGGCCACGCCGATCACGGTCAGCGGCTCGGTGAACTGGAAGTGCTCCTGGGCGAACAGCCGCGCCTGGCCGAGCATCTCCAGGACCGTGATGACCATCAGCATCGGGGTGTCCTTGAGCATCGAGATCACGTAGTTGCCGAGGGCCGGCACGACCCGGCGGATCGCCTGCGGCAGGATCACCACCTGCCAGGTGCGCACCCGCGGCAGGTTCAGCGCCGTCGCCGCCTCCCACTGGCCGGGCGGCACCGCCTCGATGCCGGCCCGGTAGACCTGCATCGTGTACGTCGAGTAGTGCAGGCCGATCCCGATGACACCGGTGGCCAGCGCCGAGAGGGTCACGCCCCACTCGGGCAGCACGTAGAAGAGGAAGAACAGCTGGACCAGCAGCGGGGTGTTGCGCACGAACTCCGTGACCACCCCGACCGGCCAGCGCACGAACCGCGAGGGGGCGCGCATCAGCAGCGCCCACACCAGCCCGAGGACGAAAGAGATCAGCGAGCCGAGCGCGAGGGCCTGCAGGGTGACCAGCAGACCGTCCCAGAACTGCGGCATGAAGTCGCCCACGGCGCTCCAGTCCCACTCCATCAGACACCACCTCCGACCGGCTCGGGCACCTTCACCTCACGGGTGGGCTCCTTGCCGACCCCCGCCTTCAGCTTCTTCTCCAGGCCCCGCATCAGCCGGGTGAGCAGGAAGGCGATCACGAAGTAGATGAGCAGCAGATACGTGTAGATCCCGGCGCTCTCCTGGAGCGCGAGCCGTACCAGGTTGCCGCTGAACGCCAGGTCGCCCATGCCCATCACGGACACCAGCGCGGTGCCCTTGAGCAGCTCGACCAGCAGGTTGGAGAACGGCGGGATCATCTCCGGCACCGCCTGCGGCAGCAGGATCAGCCGCATCCGCTGCCAGGGCGTGAAGCTCAGCGCGATCCCGCCCTCCTGCTGGGCCGGGTCGACCGCCTTGAGCGCTCCGCGCACGATCTCGGAGCCGTACGCCCCGTAGGTCAGGCCGAGGGCGAGGGTGCCCGCCCACATCGGGACCAGCTGCCAGCCGAAGGCCGGGGGCAGCACGAAGAACACCCAGAAGATCATCACCAGCGCGGAGGTGCCGCGGAACACCTCGGTGTAGAAGCCCGCGAGGAAGCGGACGATCCACAGCCGGTGGGTGCGCAGCACGCCGACCACGAAGGAGACCGCGGCGGCGAGGATCGCGCTGAAGAACAGCAGCTGGACGGTGGTCCAGATGCCCTTGAACACCAGTTCCCAGAGTCCGGAGGTCATCCGCCGCAGAGCTCCTTCGCGGTCAGGTCCGTCATCTCGGCCTGCGTGAACCCGAAGGGCTTGAGGACCCGGAGCAGTTCCCCGCTCTCCTTCAGCTTCCGCAGCTCGGCGTTGAAGGCGTCCCGCAGGTTCGTCTCGGTACGGCGGAACGCGAAGGCCCCGCCGTCGGTGTGCGGCTTGCCGCCCACGATCGGGGTGAAGGCCTTCGTCGCCTCCGCCTTGGCCGACTTCTTCACCACCTCACGGGTGGTGAGCGCGGTCCCGGCGAACACGTCGACGCGTCCCGCCTCCACCGCGTTCAGCCCCGCGACCTGGTCCGGAACGATCAGGATGTCGCTCTCCTTGTATCCCGCCTCGACCGCGTACCCGATCTCCGCATAGCCGGTACCGGTGGCGAACTTCGCCTTCTTCGCGACGACGTCCTTGTAGTTGTGAAGACCTTTGGGATTTCCCTTGCGCACGATGAAGGAATCGAGCATCTGATAGTCGGGATCTGCGAAGATCACCTGTTCGCAGCGTTCCGGGGTGACATACATCCCGGCCGCCACGACATCGAACTGCTGTGAATTCAGTCCGGGAATGAGCGAGCCGAACTCGGTGGGCACGGGCTGCACCCGGTCCACGCCCAGCCGCTTGAATATGACCTTCGCGAGTTCTGGTGCCTCGCCGGTCAGGTCGCCGTTCTTGTCGATGTACCCGAAGGGGATCTCACCTGCGATTCCCAGCCGTACGACGCCTGCCGCTCTGAGCCGGTCGAGCAGTTCACCGCCTCCTGAGGTGGAGGCGGTGGCCACACGTGAGCAGCCGGCCGCGCCCAGCGCGCCGAGCGCCGCTACCCCCGCGAGCAGCGACCGGCGGGTGGTCCCGGATATGTGTTCGCCGTGTTCCAGTGGTGGAGCCATGGCGGCGCGGCTACCCGACCGGATGCGACTTATGCGGATCGATTCGCGCCCCTTTTTCCACCGAGGCCCTCTTGACCGGCGGGGGACCATGGAGTGCATGGCTGACCGCTACATCGAAGTCTCGCTGGTCAAGCGCGGGATCACCGCCAGGGCAAAGCTTCTCGACGACCGGGCACCGATCACGTGTGCGGCCGTATGGGACGCCCTCCCGCTCGCCGGTGACGTCTATCACGCAAAGTACGCACGCAACGAGATCTACGCCCTTTTCCCGCCTTTCGCGGAAAAGGAGCCACCTCTGGAAAATCCGACAGTTACCCCGATTCCCGGAGATCTCTGCTACTTCTCCTTCGCGGGCACGGAACTCGGCACGAAGTCCTACGGCTACGACCGCGAGGTCCGCGCGGGCACGACGGTGGTCGACCTGGCCCTGTTCTACGAGCGCAACAACCTGCTCCTGAACGCCGACGTGGGCTGGGTGCCGGGCATCGTCTGGGGCCAGGTGGTGGAGGGCCTGGACGCCCTCGCCGAGGGCTGCAACGACCTCTGGCGGGCAGGCGCCCTCGGCGAAAACCTCCGCTTCAGCCGGGCCTAGCCCTCACCTCGCGTAGGCCGCGGCGGGCAGCCTGATGCCCGCCGCCTCCGCCTCGTACAGGGCGTGGGCCGCCCGCAGCACCAGGTCGTCCCGGTGCCGGGCCGCCACGATCTGGAGTCCGACCGGCAGCCCGTCGGCGTCCACGCCGACGGGCACGCTCGCCGCCGGCTGCTGGGTCATGTTGAAGGGGTACGTGAACGGCGTCCACCCCGTCCAGCGGTGCTGGCCCGAGCCCTTCGGCACCTCCGTGCCCGCCTCGAACGCGGTGATCGGCAGGGCCGGGGTGACCAGCAGGTCGTAGGAGTCGTGGAACCGGCCCATCCGGCGCCCGAGTTCCATCCGGACGTCCACCGCCGCCAGGTAGTCCAGCGCGCTCATGCGGGCCCCGAGGCCGCAGATCTCCCGGAGCCCCGGGTCCAGCGCCTCCCGCTGGTGCGGCCCGAGATGCTGGGTCACCCGGGCCGCCCCGCTGAACCACAGGGTGTGGAAGGCGTCCACGGGATCGGTGAGGTCGGGGTCGGTCTCGGTGACGTACGCGCCGAGCCCGGCCAGGCGTTCCACGGCACGGCGGACCGCGGCGGCGACCGCCGGCTGTACGGCCACCTGGCCGCCGAGGGACGGTGAGTAGGCGACCCGCAGCCCGCGCACCCCGCCCGACAGGGTCGCCGTGCACGGGCCGGCCGCGGGGCCCAGCGCCGACCAGTCACGGGAGTCCGGCGCGCCGATGACGTCGAGCAGCAGCGCCGCGTCGGCCGCGTCCCGGGTCATCGGGCCGACGTGGGCGAGGGTGCCGAAGGCGCTCGCAGGGTAGAGCGGCACCCGCCCGTAGGTCGGCTTCAGGGCGAAGATCCCGCAGAACGCGGCCGGGATCCGGACGCTGCCCCCGCCGTCCGTGCCGAGCGCGAGCGGCCCCGCGCCGAGCGCCACGGCCGCCGCGGCGCCCCCGCTGGAGCCGCCCGCGGTGCGCGTCGGGTCGTGGGGATTGCGGGTCACGCCCGACAGCGGTGAGTCCGTGACGCCCTTCCAGCCGAACTCCGGCGTGGTCGTCTTGCCGAGGAACACGGCGCCCTGCTCGCGCAGCCTGGCGACGGAGGGCGCGTCCTCGTCCCAGGTGCCGGTCTCCGAGATCGTCCTGGAGCCCTTCAGGGTCGGGGCGCCCCGCATGAGCAGGATGTCCTTCACCGTGACCGGGACGCCGTCCACCGCGCCGCACGGCTCCCCACGCCGCCAGCGGTCGGCCGACGCACGGGCCTGCGCCAGGGCCTCCTCGCCGGTCAGGCGCACGAAGGCGTTCACCTCCGGCTGGATCCGTTCGGCCCGGTCGAGAGTCGCCCGGGTGGCCTCCACGGGGCTGAACTCGCCCTTGCGGTAGCCCTCGACGAGTTGTACGGCGGTCAGTTCGGTGAGGTCCCGCATGTGTGCCCCTCCGTCGACGTTCAGTGCCCTGGTACGTACCCGCGTTCCTTGTCGACCACGTTCGGCAGTGCTCTGCCCGCTTCCCAGCGGTCGTACAACTCCACGAACTGCGTGCCGAGTTCATCGCGCCAGCCGATCGTGTCACCGCTCATGTGCGGGGACACGATCAGACCCGGGACCCCCCACAGGGGGCTCTCCGGCGGCAGGGGTTCGGTGTCGAACACGTCGAGGGCGGCCCCGGCGATCCACCGCTTGGACACCGCCTCCACCAGGGCCTGCTCGACGACCAGTTGGCCCCGTCCGATGTTGATGAACCGGGCGGAGGGCTGCATCATCCCGAAGCGCCGGGCGTCGAACATGCCGTGCGTGTCCGCGGTGAGCGGGGCGGCCGCGATCACCCAGTCCGCGCGGGCCATCAGCCGGTCGAGGTCGTCGGGGCCGTGGATCCCGGTGCGGGGACGGCGGCCGACCAGGGCGGTCGTGATGCCCAGCGCCTTGAGCGTGCTCACGATCGCCCGGCCGATGGGCCCGGAACCGACCACGCACGCACGGGTGCCGGCCACCCGCTGGGACTCCCGGTGCCGCCACACACCCTCGCGTTGCAGCTCCAGGGTCCGGGGCAGGTCCTTGGCCATCGTCAGGACCAGCGCGGCGACGTACTCGGCGATCGGCTGGTCGAAGACCCCGCGGGCGTTGGTCACCACCGTGTCGGAGACGGCGAGTTCGGGGCACATCAGGTGGTCCACGCCCGCACTCGCCGTGTGCACCCAGCGCGGCCGCGGGCCCTCGCCCGGCCAGGCGTCCCGTACCGCGGTCGAGGTGAAGTCCCAGACCAGCAGCACATCGGCGGACGGCAGTCGCTCGGCGAGCGTGGCCTCGTCCGCGTGCTCGATCCGGGCCCGGCCGGTGAGCCGTCCGAGCCGGGGCGGGGGGTCGGCGTCAAGGACCAGAAGGGTGGGGACGGGCATCGAGCCACCGTTTCTACGGATTATCGCGGAGCGGCCGGGCGTCTGACGTGGGCGGGAACGCCGACGGCAACCCCGGTGTGACGTGAGCGTGACATGGGCGGATTGACCACGCTCGCACCCGAACCTACCTTCGTCAACACGGGCGTTGCGTACGTTCCGCTGTCCCCCCGTCTCTCACCGTGAGGCCGGTCTCGCCATGGACGTTTCCTTTCTGGGTGGTCCGCGCCCTCAGCGCGGTGTCGGTGTCGTCGCCCCCTTCGACTTCGCGCTGGATCGCGAGCTGTGGCGCTGGGTCCCCGACGAGATCTCGCTCCATCTGACCCGCACCCCGTACGTTCCCGTCGAGGTCAGCCTCGACCTGGCCCGGCTCGTGAGTGAGCACGAGACCCTGCACGACGCCGTGCGCACCCTCAACGCCATCGCCCCCGAGGTCGTCGCCTACGCCTGCACCTCCGGCAGCTTCGTCGGCGGGATCGCGGGGGAGCGGGCCATGTGCGCGGCCATGACCAGGGCGGGCGCGGTCCCCTCCCTGACCACCTCCGGCGCGCTCCTGGACGCCCTCGCCGAGCTGGACGTCACCCGGGTCGCCCTGGTGACGCCGTACACGGTCTCGGTGACCACGGCCCTTGAGGAGTACGTCGCCGAGGCGGGCGTCTCGGTCACCGGGTGCGCCTACATGGGCCTGACCCGGCACATCTGGAAGGTGCCCTACCGGCAGGTCTCCGAGATGGCCCACAAGGCCGTACGGGCCGACGCCCAGGCGCTGTTCATCAGCTGCACCAACCTGCCGACGTACGACGTCATCCCGCAACTGGAGGCGGAACTGCGGATACCGGTGATCTCGGCCAACCAGGTGACGATGTGGGCGGCGTTGCGCCGACTGGGTACCCGAGCCGTGGGACCGTACCAGGCGCTGATCGACCCGGCGGCGAGGTCCGGTCCCGTGCGCCCGGAGATTCCGGGTCTGCCGGAAGTCCGGGAACTGCCGGACGGAGAACAGCAGCAGGAAGGCTGGACATGACCGCACTCGGATTCCTCTACCCGGGACATTCCGCCGAGGACGACTACCCGCGCATCGAACAGCTCCTGGGCAGCGACATCCGCCTGGACGTGGTCCACACCGACATCGGCACGGACGCCCACCGCGTGGACGCCCTCCTGGAGATGGGCTCACCCGAGCGGCTCGCCGCGGGCGTCGAGGAACTGCACATGTCGGGCGCCGAGTCCGTCGTCTGGGCCTGCACCAGTGGCAGCTTCGTGCGCGGCTGGGAAGGCGCCCAGGAGCAGGTGCGCACCCTGGCCCGCACGGCCGGTATGCCCGCCTCCTCGACCTCCTTCGCCTTCGTGCGCGCGGCGAAGGAGATCGGGGCCGGGCGGGTGGCGGTCGCGGCGACCTACCCGGACGACGTGGCGGCCCTGTTCGCCGAGTTCCTGCGGGCCGGCGGGGTCGAGGTCGGCCAGGTCCGCGGCGCCGGGATCATCACCGCCGTGGAGGTCGGCACCTGGGGCGAGGAGGAGATCTTCGCGCTGGCCCGGGAGGCCGACTCGCCGGACGCCGAGGCGCTGCTCCTCCCGGACACGGCCCTCCACACCGCCACCCACATCCCGGCCCTGGAGAAGGAGCTCGGCAAGCCGGTCCTCACCGCGAACCAGGTCACCGTCTGGGAGGCCCTGAGGCTGACGGACCGCCGGGTGAACGCTCCGGCGATGGGGGCGCTGTTCACGCGGGAGCCGATCGTCCAGGTGTGACACCCACCGGTGCGGGGACTCACCGCCGGCGGTCCCGTCCTGGACGGCCCGGCGGTGAGGCCCGCGGTGTCCTTCAGAGGTGAGTCCGCCCCCGGCGCCGGATGCCGACGATCCGCATCGTCAGGCCGATGGTGAGCAGGGCGAGGGCCACCACGCTGTACGCCCACGAGCCCGTGCCGCGTACGGCGTCGACGGTGGCCAGGATCATCCACAGGGCGGCGATGACACTCAGGGCGGTCCAGGCGATGTCGGCAATACGGATGGACAGCTGGGCGCGCTGCCTGGTGCCGGGTTCGAGCGGTCCGAGCTCCGACGGCCGCGACGTGTTCTCCTGCGTCATGGGCGATCCCTCCGGTCCGTGAGGTGATGGGCTCTGGGTACCCGGGGGCCCGTGCGGCAAGCGGTCACGTGCCGGGCGGGATGCGGAAGCCGGGGCTCCAGGGAGCCGCGTGACCGCGCCCGGGAATAACCGGGGACACTCTCCTGTTGTCGCCAGGACGACAGCACGGCTCATGAGCAGGAGGCACCCCACCGTGGCGGAAGACGAGATCCGAGGTACTGCACAGGGCACCGCCCCCGTACCTCTCTCGGTACTCGACCTGGTCACCGTAGGCGCCGGACGCACGGCCGGCGACGCCCTGCGCACCAGCGTCGCCATCGCCAGGCTCACCGAGTCCCGCGGCTTCCATCGCTACTGGGTCGCCGAGCACCACTCCATGCCGGGCGTGGCGTCCTCCTCGCCCGCGGTGATCCTCGCCCACCTCGCCGCCCACACCAGCCGTATCCGGCTCGGCTCGGGCGGTGTCATGCTCCCCAACCACGCCCCGCTGGTGATCGCGGAGCAGTTCGGCACCCTGGAGGCGCTGGCCCCCGGGCGCATCGACCTGGGCCTGGGCCGCGCCCCGGGCACGGACGGCGCCACCGCGGCCGCCCTGCGCCGCAGCGACCGGCTGCGCGAGGGCGCCGACGACTTCCCCGAGCAGCTCATGGAGCTCACCCGCTTCCTGGACGACGACTTCCCCGACGGCCACCCCTACCGCCGGATCCACGCCGTACCCGGCCCCGTCCAGGCGACCTCGCCGGGCGGTGTCCAGTCCCCGCACCGCCCGCCCGTCTGGCTGCTCGGCTCCTCCGGCTTCAGTGCTCAGCTGGCCGGCTCCCTCGGCCTGCCCTTCGCCTTCGCGCACCACTTCTCGGCGCAGAACACCGTCCCGGCCCTGGACCTGTACCGCGAGTCCTTCCGGCCCTCCGCGGCCCTGGCCGAGCCGTACGCCCTGATCGGCGTCTCCGCCCTCGCCACCGACGACGAGAAGGAGGCCCGCCGCCAGGTCCGTGCCGCCGCCCTCAGCATGATCCGGCTGCGCACCGGCCGCCCGGGCCTGGTCCCCACCCCCGAGGACGCGGAGGCCCACGAGTTCAGCCCGATGGAGGAGGAGTTCGCCGCCTCCTGGAACGCCAACGTCATCCACGGCACCGCCGACGAGGTCCGCGCCGGCCTCGACGACCTCCACAAGCGCACCGGCGCCGACGAGCTGATGCTCACGGGCAACGCCCACAGCGGCGACGTACGCCTGCGCTCGTACGAACTCGTCGCGGACGCCTACGGACTCCCCGCGGCCTCCTAGGCCTGCACGCCCATCAGCCCGGAGATACGATCCGGCGACACCGGCCGCGAGTACAGCCAGCCCTGGCCGGTGTCGCAGCCGATGCGGCGCAGCCGGCTGGCCTGGGCCGAGGTCTCGACGCACTCCGCGGTGACGGTGAGGCCGAGACGGTGGGCGAGCTGGATCATCGCCTCGACGACGACCTCGTCGGCCGGGTTCGGGGCGACGCCCTCACCCTCGTACTGGAAGCCCCGGACGAAGGAACCGTCCAGCTTCAGGACGGAGACCGGCAGGCGGCTGAGGTAGGCGAGGTTCGAGTAGCCGGTGCCGAAGTCGTCGATGGCGATGCCGACGCCCATGTCGCTCAGCGCCTGGAGGGCCTGCAGCGGGCGGCCCGCCGAGCCCATCACCGCGGACTCGGTGAGTTCGAGCTGGAGCAGATGCGGGGCCAGGCCGGTCTCCGCGAGGGTCCGCGCCACGTCCGCGACCAGGTCGGAGTCCCAGACCTGACGGACCGCCACGTTGACGCTGACGAAGATCGGCGGCTCGTCGGGATGGTCCAGCTGCCACTGCCGGGCCTGGCGGCAGGCGGTGGCCAGGATCCAGCGGCCCAGCGGGACGATCGAGCCGTCCTCCTCGGCCAGTTGGATGAACCGATTCGGCGTCAGCATCCCGAACTGCGGGTGGTCCCAGCGGATGAGCGCCTCGACCCCGCGCAGCCGGCCGTCCTCCATGCCGACCAGCGGCTGGTACTCCAGCCTGAACTCGCCGCGCTCGATGGCCGGGCGCAGCGTGGAGGCCAGGGCCTGCCGGGTCATGCGGTGGGCGTTGCGCTCGGGGTCGAACAGGGTCCAGCGGTCCCGTCCGTCGGCCTTGGCCCAGTACAGCGTGGTGTCGGCGGCCTGCATCAGCCCCGTCGCCGAGGTGCCGGCCGCCCGGCGCTCGACGACCCCGATCGACGCCGACACCGACATCCGGTGGCCGGAGAGGTCGAAGGGCGCCTGGATCGCCTTCAGCAGGGACTCGGCGAGGTCGGCGAGCTGTTCCGTGCCGGTGGAGTCCTCGACGAGCAGCGCGAACTCGTCGCCGCCCAGCCGTGCCACCAGGGGAGCGGTCGCCCGGTCGTGGCCGGCCTCGTCCGCGCAGCGCGTCAGGCGCTCCGCGACGGCGGCCAGCAGCCGGTCGCCGACCCGGTGGCCGAGGGTGTCGTTGACGGCCTGGAACCCGTCGAGGTCCAGGTAGCACAGCCCGATCCGGCCCGTGCCGCCCTGCTCGTACGACTCCGGCTCCAGCGCGGCCGTCAGCCGCTCGAAGAACAGTGTGCGGTTGGGCAGCCGGGTCACCGGGTCGTGCATCTGCAAGTGCCGCAGCCGCGCCTGGAGTTCACGGCGGGCGGTGATGTCGGCGACGGAGAGCAGGACGCCGGGCGAGCCGTGCGCGTCCGCGGTCAGCGGGGTGACCGTGATCTGCGCCCACATGGAGTGCCCGTCGGGATGCTTGAGCCGGCGCTTGCAGCGCAGCTTCGCCTGACGGCCCCGCAGTACCTCGCGATAGGCGTGCCAGGTACGTGTGTCCGAGGCCAGGTCCACCAGGTCGGCGGCCGGGGTCCCGGACAGCTCCTCCGGTGCTGCCCCGAGCAGCTCCCCGAAGGCGGGGTTGGCGTCGACGACCGTGCCCTCGCGGTCCACCACGGCCATGGCCAGCGGTGCCGCCGCGAACGCCGCGCGATGCGACGGGGGCTCGGTACGAAAAGGTGTTGCGATGTCACTCTCTGTTACAGCTGACCCGTCGAGGTCTGCCGCGGGCGCCGGCCCTTCGGACGTTCCGTTCACCGCTAGCTCCCGCAGTGCACTCGATCGCTGTCCGCGCAGGAAAGTGTGCCGATCATAGAGGTTGCCCCCAGGCCCTTCCAGCCATTGCCCAGTCTCGGGGACCGGCAACCCCTTCTGGCAGATCGTTTCTGCCCGCAGCTGGACGGGTTCTTCAGGCAGGAGACCGGTTGTGACGTTCCGTGAGTGATTCGGGGGTGTCGGCCGGTTCGGCAGGTCACGCCAACTCACTCGTCCGGTGCAGATAAACAGGGCGTATTACCGCAAATCATCACAGGCTGGGTGCGGTGTCCCGTGAACCGCTCCCGGAGGTCCCGTTGCCGCGCTCGTTTCCGCGCACTTTGCCGCGCCCGCCCCTGCGCAGCACCGCCGCCGTGTTCACCACCATGGCGGCGCTCGCCGCCACCTCCCTCGTCACCGGGCCCTCGGTCGCCGGACCCTTCTCCTCGGCGCCCTGCACCCTGGAACGCACCGAGGTCCACCACTCGGAGGGCCTGGACACCTGGAACAGCGCGTATCCGCGTCCGGCCCGCGCCCTGGACGCCGTGATGGTCTTCCTGTCCTTCCCGGACGCCCCGCCGATGACCACCCCGGCCGAGCTGACCGCCGATCACTTCCCGGCCACCACCCGCTTCTTCGAACGCGCCTCCTACGGCCGCTTCACCCTGCGCCCGCACCCGCTGCGGAACTGGATCCGGATGCCGCGTCCGTCGACCGCGTACGCCATACAGCGCGACTGGAGTGCCGCGGACCGGGGCGCCTACCTCCGCGACGCGCTGGCCGCGGCGGACGGGCAGGTCGACTTCTCGCGCTACGACGTCGTCTACTTCGTCGCCGATCCGGACGCGCCCGGCGTCGACTCGGACGCCACGAAGGTCGTCAACCTGGACGTCCCGCTGCGCGCCGACGGCACGGACATCCGCCGGGTCGTCACGGTCTTCGAGAAGCACCCGCCGGACCGTCTGGTGCTGGCCCACGAGACCGGGCACGTCTTCGACCTGCCGGACCTGTACCACCGGCCGATGGACGGCAAGGGCGACTGGGACACCTACGTCGGCGACTGGGACCTGATGGGCAGCCAGTTCGGGCTGGCCCCGGACCTGTTCGCCTGGCACAAGTGGAAGCTGGGCTGGCTGGAGCGACGGCAGGTGGCGTGCGTACGGGGGCCGAAGCCGACGCGGCTGACGCTGGAACCCGTCGGGGCCGCCCCCGACCGTGCCGGGATCTTCGGACTCGGGCGCGGCACGAAGCTGGCGGTCGTGCGCACCGGAGCCGACAGCGCGCTCGCCTTCGAGGCGCGCGCGGCGGTGGGCAACGACACGGCGCTCTGCCGGGAGGGCGTGCTGGTGTACCGGGTCCGCGGCGGCGAGGCGTCCGGCGGCGGCCCGATCCAGGTGATCGACGCCCACCCTCGCACCGAGGCCTGCTGGGAGAACTCCGTCTATCCCCCGCTCGCGGACGCCCCCGTCGGCGTGGGCGAGACCTTCCGGGTGCCGGGCGAGGACGTCCGCGTGAAGGTGACGGGCCGCACGACCACGGGGGCGTGGGACGTGGAGATCGCGGTCGGCTAGCCGACGCACACGGCCAGGGACCGGACCCCCGGCCCGCACGACGAAGGCCCCCCGCTCTCGCGGAGGGCCTTCGGTGTCTGTGCGCCGCCAGGGACTCGAACCCCGGACCCGCTGATGCTGTGTCTTTCCGGGGGCGACCCCCGGACCCCCGGCCGCTTCGGCGTGGGGACCGCTGGGCTTCATGACGAAGGCCCCCCGCTCTCGCGGAGGGCCTTCGGTGTCTGTGCGCCGCCAGGGACTCGAACCCCGGACCCGCTGATTAAGAGTCAGCTGCTCTAACCAACTGAGCTAGCGGCGCCTGCTGACGTCGTAGACCTTAGCATCCTGATCGGCCGGGGGAAAAATCGATATCCGCACCGCGGTACGGGCCGCTCGGACGGCCGCCCAGAGCAGGATTTCCGGCCCCGGCAGCCACGGGTGACGGGTGTCGGGAGCGACCAGCCATCGCGAGGTCAGCGTGGATTTCGCGGTGCCGAGCGGGGCCGGGACGGTCACCGCGTCGCCGGTGCCGTGGCACAGCAGCGGCGGGATCGCCGCCGTACGGCCGAACTCCTCCCACCGCAGCAGGGACGGCAGCCGCTGTGCCGTGCCCGGCGCCGCGAAGAGGAGCATCCGGCCCCGGAACGCGGCCACCGGCCCGGAGCCCGGTCCCTCGTCCCACAGCCGGTCGAGCATCCGGCGCCCGAAGATCGCGGGAGCGCTGACCACGTCGAAGGCGGTGCCGCAGGGCAGGACCACCGGGGCGGCGGGGCGCTCCTCCCAGAGCGACAGGGTGCTGCGCGGATACGTTCCTGCCGAGGCGAGCCAGGCCGCTCCGTCCGCGGTGACGCCGGAGACGTCGAAGCGGTCGGAGAAGGGTTCGTCGCGAGTGGTCATGCCGCATACATCTACCGGGCGTGAGCGGTCGGTTCCACAGGGTTGCGGGAAATCGGGACAGGAGGGGGCGGTGAGGGGTATCTTGCCCGCCTGGCATATGCCAGGGATTCTTTACGGCGGCTGACGGGGAGTCACTGGGGTGCCTGGGACGCCTGAGACCTCCGTGGCTCAGACCGGGTCGGCGTGTCCCGCCCCGCCCTCCGCGCCGCGCAGCAGATCCCGGCCGAACTCGACCATTTTCTTCGCGTAGTCCTCGGTCCACTCGGCGCGCTCGGCGATGTCCGCCGTCGTGAGCCGGTCGAAGCGCCGGGGGTCGGCCAGCTGGGCGGCCGCCATCGCCTGGAACTCCACGGCACGGTCCGCCGCCGCGCGGAAGGCCTGCGCCAGCTCGGTGGACCGGGTCAGCAGCGCGCGCGGGTCGTCGATCGACTCCAGGTCGAAGAAGTGCTCGGGGTCGTCGGCCACCTGCGCGGGCTCGAACAGCAGGGGCGCGGGGCGTAGCCGCGGCTCGTTCCGACGCGGCGTGGGCTCCGCCATGTCTTCATCCTCCTCGTATGTCGTCCGTACCGACGGCCCGCCTGTGGATGGGCCACCGTCCATTGTCCCGCGCCCGTGCAAGAGGGCGGGGCGCCTCCGGGGGGTACCAAGGCCCACGGCCCGCGTGCTGTTCCCGCTCACGGCCTCCACGCGGGCCGGTCACGGTCGCCACGCCACCCGGTGTTCCGCCAGCCGCGCGAGCACTGCGTGATTCGCCTCCCAGCCGTCCGGGCTGTGTCCATGGGCCACCTCCGGCGGCGGGCCGGACTCCGTCCGGGGATGGTCGGCGGGCGTCGGCGGGAGTGGTCACGGTCGCCACGCCACCCGGTGTTCCGCCAGCCGCGCGAGCACCGCGTGGTTCGCCTCCCAGCCGTCCGGGAACTTCACCAGGGTGCCCAGCTGGACCGGTTCCGTGGACGGGTAGTCGTCCAGGAGGTCGCTCACGCCTGCCCGGCACACCACGACGCACGCGTGCCGGTGGCGGGAGGCCAGGACGCACAGGCGGCCCGTCTCCAGGTGGAAGGCGGTGGCGTCGGGGCGGCCGGAGAGCGGGTGGAGGACGACCGTGACGTCGTACTCGCGGCCCTGGAGACGGTTCGCCGTGTCGACGGTGACGTCCGTGACGCCGAGCTCGGCCAGCGCCGCGCGGACCGCCGCCGCCTGGTCCCGGTGGGCCGTGCCCACGGCGACCCGGTCGGCCGTCAGCGGCGTGGGGTCCGGTGAGCGCTCCGACGCGGCCGCCCCGCCCCGGTCGAGGAGACGCCGTACGACGGTCGCGACGGCCCGCACCGCCTCCGGGTCCGTGCGCGGGGTGTGCCGGGCGGGCAGCTCCAGCAGACCCCAGCCGGACTCCGCCGCGGCGTCGATCACCCGGTCGGGGCCGGAGCCGTCCGAGGGAACGCCGAAGGTGAGCCGGCGGTCGTCGTGGCCGGTGCCGCTGCGGAAGGGCGTGTACGGGTAGAAGGCGTCCGAGACCAGGGGCGCGGCGGAGGCCGGGAGCCGCCAGGAGACCGGGAGGCGGTGCTGGGGCAGCTCCGGGTTGTGCGCCAGCAGGGTCGTCACCGCCGAGGCCGAGGGGTCGTACGACAGCCCCGCCCACTGCTCGCTGCCCACGATCGCGAACGGGTCCAGCTGCCCGGGGTCGCCCACGAACAGGGCCCGCTCGAACAGTCCCGCCACCGCCAGCAGTGCGTCCGAGCGCATCTGGTACGCCTCGTCCACGATCGCGTGCGTCCACGGCTCGTCGGTCTTCACATGCCCCCACTTGGCGGCCGTGGAGATCACGACGGGCAGCCCGGTCAGGTCACCCGCCTTCGCCGACTTGCGGACCTGGGGCAGGTCGTCCAGCGCCTTGTCGTACGGGTCGGCGTCACTGCTGTGCAGCCGCCCGACCGGCAGCCCGGGGTTCTTCTCGGCGAGCCTGAGGACCAGGTCGTCCACCTGCGCGTTCGTCTGCGCGACCACCATCAACGAGCGTCCCGCGTCGGCCAGTTCGAGTGCCGCGCGGACGACCAGGGTGGACTTGCCGGCGCCGGGCGGGGAGTCGACGACGACACCGCGGTGGGTGCCGTGCAGGGTGTCGTGGAGGATCGCGTCGGTGGCCCGCGCGGCCTCGGCACCGGGGTCGAAGGCCCGGGGGCCCCTGGCCTGGGTGGTCACAGGACGTCCTCCGGGGTCAGGGGATCGGCGCTCTCCGGCACGGCCTCACCGGGCGGGCCTCCGTGCGTCCACGGGGTGTTCTCCGGGTCGGGCAGCTTCGCGCCGCCGCGCTGCTCGTGCTCGAACAGCGTGAAGCACACCCGGTCGCCCTTCTCGGGGACGGACCCGGTCTCCGGCTCCTTGCCGCGGCCCATCTTGTCGAGGATCTTGAGGACGATCAGCGCGCCCTCCTCCTCGGACCCCACGAACTCGGCCGACTGCGGCTTGCCGCCCAGCGAGCGGTACACCTTGGCCCGCTCGCCCAGATGCGGCCGGTCGTCGGTCCGCACGGTCACCAGTGGGCGCGGGCTCGGCCGCTTGCCCTCGCTGTACGTCATGACGACGTCCGTGACCTCCCCCGCGAACGCCTCCCCGGCCAGCCGCCGCCCCGCCATCACCAGCGGGTCGTCGAGCGCCTCCTGCGCGTCCAGGCGGGCCTGTTCGCGCTCACGTGAGGCGAGCTTGTTGGCGGCGGTGACCGCGTCGTCGCGGCGCGGCTGCGGGGGCTCGCCCGCCACGACCCGGTCGCGGTGGCTCGTGAACGACCAGCGGTCGCGCGTCCACCGCTCCTCGGCGTGCGCCCCCTCGGGCAGCGTCCGCAGCAGGTCGATGCCCCGCCACACCGCGTCCCAGGTCGGCCGGGTACGACTCGCGACCAGGGCGCGGATCTCCTGCTCGGCGGCGGTGAGCGCGCCGAGCCGGTCGTCGGCCTCCAGACCGTCCTCGGCGGCGGCGAGGGCGGTCCGCGCGCGGTCGTAGCGCTCGAAGGCCGGGGCGAGCAGCTTGTTGTCGAACGCCGGGTCGGTGGCGGGGCCGGCGGGCGGGTGCAGCAGCTGGCCGCGGTCGTCCCGGGCCAGCTCGGCCGCCAGTGCGGCCTCGGCGCCCGACCGCCCCTGCGGCGGGTCGATCCAGGCGAGCAGCGCGCCCAGGTGCTGGTCCTCCAGCGTGGACTGGCCGGTGGACCAGTGCCGGGACAGCACGTCCGTCATCGCCAGCAGCAGCGAGGAGCCGGGCACCCGGGCCCGCTCCCCGAAGTGGGTCAGCCACCGGCCCAGCAACGGCACCCGGGGCGGGGCCGGGTACGGCGTCTCCGGGTCCTGCTCCGCCGTACGCCGAAAGCGCATGGAGCGCCCGAGCAGCCGTACGAAATCGACGCCCGCGCGGCTCGGCAGGATCAGCTGCGGGGCGTCCGCGCACAGCTCGACCTCGACCTTGACGCGTTTTCCGGTCTCCGGGTCGGTCTCGTTGCGCTCGGCGGCCTCGACCGACTCGGCGTACCCGTCGACGTACGGCAGCACGATGTCGGCCAGTTCGGCCAGGAACGCGAACCTGAGGTCACGGTCGCGCGGCTGCGGTACGACCAGGAGGTGCGGGGCGTCCCGGTCCGTGCCCACGAGCGCGCCGAGCGGGGCACCGGCCTCGCCCGCGGTGGTGAGCGGGACGAGGACGAGGGGGTGTGCGGACAGGTGCCGGTGCAGGACGGTCGCGGCGGGCTGGGCGCGGCCGGTGCTGACGGCCTCCAGCCGGGCGAGCGTGGCGATCAGTGACACGCGGTCACCCCCAGTGCCTCCGCGCGCAGTTCCGCCGCTCTGCGCAGAGCGGCCACCGCCGGGTCGTCCGGGTCCCCGGCCTCGCCGCGGGCCGCCGCCAGGACCTCCTCGACCGTCGTCAGACCGCCCAGTTCCGCGCGGACCGAGCGGCCCAGGGAGGTCACCGCGCCGTCCGCGCGGGAGCGGTCCCGGCAGTGGAAGGCCAGTTCGCAGGCGGACAGGCACTCGGGGGCGTAGGCCGCCGGGACCGACTCGACCGCGGCGGTCAGGTCGGCGGCGGGCAGGTCGGGGGCGAAGCAGGCGCCCTCGGGCAGGGTGTCGGCGATGTCCTCGATGCGGGTGAGCCGGGTCAGCTGGCGGGCGGTGACCGCGCGCTGCTTGCGGATGTCGACGGCCGAGGCGGTGGGCAGGTTGGAGAAGTCCTTGGGGCACACCAGCAGGACCCGGTGACGGACCCGCGGAGCCGGCTCCAGGCGGGCGGCGACCTCCTCCAGCGCGAGGACGTACACCGCGGCCTGGCGGGCGGCCGCGCCCACCTTCGCGGGGTCCGCCGAACCGTCCAGCATCGGGAAGGACTTGATCTCCACGACCGTCCAGCTGCCGTCCGGGTGCACGACCACCGCGTCCGGCTCCAGGAAGGCGGGGGAGCCGGCGACGTCGAGCGCGAGCATGGGGTGGTCGAGCAGCGTCCACCCCTGTGCCTCGGTGGCTTCGCGCAGGGCGAGGGCCGTACGCGCGGTACGGCCCTCGGGACCGATCGCGGTGAGGTCGGGCACCTGTGCCTCGGTGGGCGGCTCGGCGCTCCGGTCCAGCCGCTCGTGCACCAGCCGCAGCAGCGCCGCGCCGCCGTCCGCCTTGACCTTGGCCTCGAAGGCGTTGCCCCGGGTCAGGGCGAACTGCGACTGCCCGAAGGCGGACGGCGCACCCAGCGCGCTCGCCAGCGCCGTCTTGTTCACCCCGGCGCCGTCGAGGATCGCGCGCCGCTTGCAGCCGGGGTTCGCGGCGAGCGCCGCCAGGGCGCGTGCGTCCAGTGCCTTGGCCGGTACCTCGGGGCCGCGCAGCTCAGCGAGCCGCTGCCGGAGCGCCGTCCCCCGCGTCCGTGGGAGCGGCACTCGGCTCGGCTCCGCCTGGGAAGCGTGACTCGCGCTGCCGTGGAATGTGCTCACCCGCGGAAGTCTGGCATCCGCCACTGACAATTGAGGGCTCTGTGCCGCGAGAGGCGACGGAGACGGGGGCTATCCGGGCGCGGATGCCCGCCGTGGCCCGCTGTGCCGCCCGGCTGACGTACGGGGCGAGCAGGAATCCGAGCCCCATCACCGCCGCGCCCGCGACCGCGTCCAGGAAGTAGTGGTTCGCGGTGCCCATGACCACGATGGTGGTGATCAGCGGGTAGGCGACGGCCGCGGCCTTCGTCGTACGCGTCCTGCCGTAGCGCCACAGCATCACACCGCACCACAGGGCCCAGCCGACGTGCAGGCTGGGCATGGCCGCGTACTGGTTCGTCATGCCTCCCATGCCCCGGGGGGCGCTCGCCTCGCCGCCCCACCAGCCGTACGAGCTGTACTGGGCCATGGTGTCGACGAAGCCGTGGCTCGCCGAGAGGAGGCGGGGCGGGCAGGTCGGCAGCAGGGTGAAGCCGATCAGGCCCATGAAGGTGGACGTCATCAGCCAGGTGCGGGCCGCGCGGTAGTGCACGGCACGCGAGCGGAAGAGCCAGATCAGGACGGCCGGTGTGACCAGGTAGTGCAGCGAGGCGTACCAGAAGTCGGCCGGTACGCCGATCCACGTCTGGCTGGTGAACAGCCGGTTCAGCGGGTGCTCGGCGTTGAGGTGGAGGAACTTCTCGACCTTGAGGATCGCCAGGCCGTGGTCGACGGCGCCGGTGACATCGCCCCTGGCGAGGAGCCGGCCGGCGCTGTAGCAGGCGTACACCAACAGGATCAGGGGCAGCTCGGTCCACCAGCGCAGCCGCGTCTGCGGGACTTCCTCGGTGCCTGGTGTCTCGGTCAGCGGCATCCGATCCTGTCCCCCTTCGTTTCGCGCGGCATCCGGCGGTCGTCGTCCGGCCGTGCCACTTTACGGCGTATGTGCGGGCCCTTGTGGAGTGCCCCCACGCAGCGCCTTCGGTCCACGAAGACGCTGAGATCGCCCGCCGGGTTGCCCTCCCACAGGGTGCGCGATGATGGAGGGGTTCCGCCTCCGCTTTCCCCCGGAAAGGTTTCTCCATGGCACCGCGCATCCTGCTGGCCCGGCACGGACAGACCGAGTGGTCGCTGTCCGGCAAGCACACCGGCAGGACCGACGTGCCGCTTCTGGAGGAGGGCCGCAGGGGTGCCAAGCTGCTCGGCGAGCGGCTGCACCGGGCCCCCTACGACGGTCTTTCCGACGTGGAGATACGCACGAGCCCGCTGGTGCGCGCGCGGGAGACCTGCGAACTCGCCGGGTTCGGGGAGCGGGCGGCCACCTGGGACACGCTCATGGAATGGGACTACGGCACGTACGAGGGCATGACCCCGGAGGAGATCCAGGCGGTGCGGCCGGGCTGGCTGATCTGGCGGGACGGCGTCCCCGAGGGGGAGTCCCTGGCGGAGGTCACCTCCCGCGCGGACGAGGTCGTCGCGTGGGCGCGCTCGGCGGACCGGGATGTGCTGGTGTTCGCCCACGGGCACATCCTGCGGTCCATCGGGGCACGGTGGCTGGGGCTGCCGGTCGACTTCGCGGCACGGATACGGCTCAATCCGACGTCCCTCTCGGTGCTCGGCTGGGCCTACGGGGAGCCCGCGATCGAGAGCTGGAACGACCTGGGGCATCTGGGGTCGTAGCCGGGCTCGGTGCCGTGACGGCCTGCCTGGCTGTACCCACTCAGGGGCGCGGCGAACTGCGCGACCAGCCCCCACCGGCCCGCGGTCGAACGACCACCCCCCTTCAAGCCGTCCGACGTGTCGACGCGTGGCGCTCCAGGAACGCCGAGACCCCCGTCGCCCTCCGGTGCGGCAGCAGCACCCTCGCCGTCGCCGCCAGCATCGTCTGGATGCGCGAGGACTGGACCTCGCCCAGCAGCTCCAGCACCCGCAGCCCCGCCGCCGCCCCCTCGTCCGGGTGGCCGCCGCGGGCCAGGTCGTCCGCGAGCTCGGCCGTGTACAGCGCGATGTTGCGGGTGAAGTGCGGGTCCTGGAGATCCGCCGCGCGGCGTGCGTGCCGGGCGGCCCGGCGCCAGTCGCCCAGCGTGGACCAGCACTGCGCCTCCAGACCCTCCAGCTCGGCCTCGCCGTAGAAGCTCATCCACTCGGGGTCGGTGTCCGAGAGACCGCGCTCGAAATAGGTTTGCGCGCGGACCAGGGCCTGCTCGCACCCGGTGCGGTCGGCGAGGCCCGCCCAGCCGCCCGCCTCACGCAGCGCGAGCAGCGACATGAGCCGGGCCGAACCCAGGGGCCGGGCGACCCGTTGCGCGGCCTGCGCGGCCCGTACCGCCTCCCGCGGCCGTCCCGCGTCGCGCGCGAGGAAGGCGGTGTTGCAGAAGGCGTGCGCCTCCAGGGCGTCGTCACCGGTGAACCGGGCCGTGGCCAGCGCCTCCGCGTAGTGCGAGCGGGCGTCGTCGAACCGCCCGGAGTCGTGCGCGAGCCAGCCCACCGAGATGGCGAGTTCACCCGCGCCCGAGTGCAGCCGGTCGGCGGTCGTCTGCCGGGTCGCGCCGGCGTCCAGGAGCGCGTAGGCGGCGCGCAGGGGGGCCGCCGCCCGCTGGTACAGGCCGTCGGCGCCGTGCCGGTCGTCGAGCAGCCGGATCCTGCGCACGGCCTCCTCCAGGGCACCCGCCTCGCCCGTCCCGGCGCGGCGGACCGGTCGTCCGGCGGCCTTGGCGTCGAGGGCGAGCCCGAGGGGGCCCAGGGAGGCGGCGGCGACCGTGGCGCCCCCGCCGGTCATGAATGCGCGACGCAGCACGTCGCTCTCCTCATAGTCGTCGTACGTCTCGTCGGGGTCCTGCGTGTCCTGCGTGTCATACGGCTCGTACGTCCCCGGTGTCTCAGTCGTGGGGCGCCCCCGGCGTCCGCGGACGGACGCGCGGGAGGCGAAGCCCAGGTCGGAGAGCGTGCGGCCGGGGAACATGTGCAGGAACACCCGTTCGTACGCGTAGTTGGGGCAGCGGATCTCGCCCGCCTCGACGCGACCCACATAGCGCGCGTCGCAGCTGACGCTCTCTCCGATCTCGCGCGCGGCCCGTCGCACCGCCGCGGCGAACTCGGCCGGCGAGCGCTGCCCGCGCAGGCGCCGGAACGCGAGGTTCGGCCTCGGTGGTGTGGGGGACTGGGACGAGGTCACCATTGACGACGCCATGTCCGGGTCCTCTCGTGCGAACCGTCGAACCATGCCGGGCGCGGGGCGAGTTGACTGGTTTGTCAGTGTGACGCCCTGTTTCCGGCGGGCAAGAACGTACCTGTTGAGTCCGGGTCCCCATGCGGGGTTTGGCTACAAACCGGATATCTCATCCGGGATCCGCCATGAACTGCCATCCTTTGCGGCGGACTTTCGCCGTAGCCGTTGACGCCGGCGCGCGTTGAACCTCCCGGAGTCGGACGAGGGTTCCTTGGTGGAGGCCGCGATGGAGATCAGCCGGAGCGTCAATCCCTGTACGCCGGTGTCGTGCGACGTGGTCACGGTGCCGGCGCGACACGGCCTGGAGGCCGTCGACATCCTGCGGCGGGGGGTGAGTGAGGGCGTCGGGCCCGTGCTGCACGACGACGGTGGCCGGACCCTGGGGTTCCTGGTGCCGCCGGGGACGGCGGCGGGCTGGGACATGCCGGGGAGCACCTGCACGGAGACCGACGGCCGGGGGCTGCGGCTGACCCCGGAGCCTCCCGTGGAGGGGTCGGACTGGCTGCTGCCGCCGGGAGACGCGGACCTGGCGACGGACCCGGCCGTGCTGCGGGCGGCCCTGGGCGAGGCGGCGCGACTGATCGAGGCCGCGGACAACTGCAGGTGACCGCACCCGGTCGGGGGCGCGGGGCGGCACCGGTGTGCGGCCCCGCCGCGTGGCCGCGACCGGCCCCCACCGGCCCGCGGGAGCGCGGCCACCCACCGCCCCGGATAATGGCGGAGTGGGAAAGTCCAGAAAGTCCGCCGAAGCCGTCGTGGAACCAGTCGACGGCGGCCTCGCCGAGCTCATCCCCGACCGGGAACGCGCGCACGCGTGGACGCTGCTCATCGACGGCGCCCCCCAGTCCCACGTCGACCTCGACGACCCACGCCACCTGTCCTTCGAGTACCAGCGCCGGCTCGGCCACGTCATCGACCTGCTCGCGCCCCCCAACAAGCCCGTGCACGCCGTACACCTCGGCGGCGGCGCGTTCACCCTCGCCCGGTACCTCGCCGCCACCCGCCCCCGCTCCACCCAGCAGGTCGTCGAGCGGGACGCGGCCCTCGTCCAACTGATCCGGCAGAAACTGCCCTTGGAGCCGGCCGCGCGGATACGCGTGCGCTCCGTGGACGCCCGTGAGGGCCTCGCCAAGGTCCCCGACGGCTGGGCCGACCTCGTCATCGCCGATGTGTTCAGCGGAGCCAGGACCCCGGCGCACCTCACCTCCACCGAGTTCCTCGACGAGGTCCGAAGGGCGCTCAGGCCGGGCGGTCTCTACGCCGCCAACCTCGCCGACGGACCGCCGCTCGCCCATCTCCGCGGCCAGATCGCCACCGCCGCCGCCCGTTTCCCCGAACTGGCCCTCGTCGCCGACCCGACGGTCCTGCGCGGCAAACGCTTCGGCAACGCCGTGCTCGTCGCCTGCGACACCCCCCTGCCGATCGCGGAACTGACCCGCCGGGCCGCCTCCGACCCGCACCCCGGCCGCGTCGAACACGGCAAGGCGCTCCTCGACTTCACCGGAGGGGCCGTACCGGTGACGGACGCCGAGGCGGTGGCCTCTCCGGCGCCGCCCGCCTCCGTGTTCAGATGAACCGGTGAGTCAGTAGGTCCCGATCTCCACCCGCGGTGGGCCGTCGTGCCAGGTGCAGAACACCGACACCCGGTCCGCGCCCGAGGAGAACTCCACCCGGATCCACGACTCCGTCTTCCACACCTGCATCGACCAGCCGGTGCCCGGCGTCGCGGACACCAGCGTCGCCGACTTCTCACCGAGGTCGAAGACCGCGCGGCCGCCGTCGGTGTCGTAGCTCCGGACCTGACCGGAGGCGGTGGGGGAGGGGCTCTTCGAGGAGGGGGCGGGTTTCGCGGTCGGGGAACTCGGCGTCGGTGCGGGGCTCTTCGACGGGGTCGCCCGCTCGGTCGGCGTCGGCGTCGGCGACACCAGCGGCTTCGACTCCTGCGTGGTGGCGTCGGCCGCCGTGATGGGCAGTGCGCGCGGCGGATCGTAGGCCGTGCCCGCCATGACCGTGTGGACACCCCACCAGGACAGCGTGACCGCCGCGCCCGTGGCGAGCAGCCAGGCCAGTACGTGTACGAATCCTCTGCGCATCGCCCGCCATACTGCCTCACGCGTCTCACGGGCCGCACCCGGACTGAGTTGTCCACAGGCCCCGACCGGGCTCGCCCGAATCGCGTACGGTGCGGCGCATGGCAAGTGTGCTCGTGGTCGAGGACGACCAGTTCGTTCGCTCGGCGCTCATCCGGCACCTGACCGACGCGGCCCACACCGTGCGCAGCGTCGGGACGGCGCTGGAGGCGCTGCGCGAGGTCGCCCATTTCCGTTTCGACGTGGTGATCCTGGATCTCGGTCTGCCCGATCTCGACGGGTCCGAGGCCCTGAAGATGCTGCGCGGGATCACCGACGTGCCGGTCATCATCGCCACCGCGCGGGACGACGAGACCGAGATCGTCCGTCTGTTGAACGCCGGGGCGGACGACTACCTCACCAAGCCCTTCTCGGTGGAGCACCTCTCCGCCCGGATGTCCGCCGTCCTGCGACGCTCCCGGGCCGCCGGAGGCGACGCGTCGCCCGAGACCGTGCTGCGCGTCGGCGGACTGAGCGTCGACCCGCTGCGCCGCCAGGCCGAACTGGACGGCGTCCGGCTCGACCTCACCCGCCGCGAGTTCGACCTGCTCGCCTTCCTGGCCGCGCGGCCCGGGGTGGTCGTCCCCCGCAAGGAACTCCTCGCGGAGGTCTGGCAGCAGTCCTACGGTGACGACCAGACGATCGACGTCCATCTGTCGTGGCTCAGGCGCAAGTTGGGCGAAACGGCGGCGCAGCCCCGCTATCTGCACACCCTGCGGGGCGTCGGCGTGAAGCTGGAACCACCGGGCGGGGGGCTGCCGCTGTGAGATGGGCTCTGGTCAAGGTCTGCCTGGCGGTCACCACCATGGTCGTGGTCGCCTTCGCCGTCCCGCTCGGCCTCGTCATCAAGGAGATGGCCCGGGACCGCGCGTTCTCCAACGCCGAGCGGCAGGCGGCCGCGGTCGCCCCCGCGCTGTCCATCACCACCGACCGCGACCAGCTGGAGCGGGTCGTCGCCTCCGCGGGATCGGACGCCGGGATGGCCGTCCACATACCGGCCGACGGGGAGCGGCGCGGCGCCCAGAAGGCCGTGGACATCGGACGGCAGCGGGCCGCCGCCGACGACATCGCGACCGTGCGCCGGCTGGGCCGAGCCTCCACCACCGAGGTGCCCGGCGGCTCCACCCTGCTCCAGCCGGTCGCGCTCAGCTCCGGCCAGATCGCCGTCGTCGAGGTGTACGTCCCCGAGTCCGAGGTGAGCAACGGCGTCGCGACCGCCTGGGCGGTGCTCGCCGGCGTCGGCATCGCGCTGGTCGTCGGGTCGGTCGCGGTCGCCGACCGGCTCGGCGTCCGGATGGTGCAGCCCGCGCAGAAACTCGTGGAGGGCGCCCACGAACTGGGCGAGGGGAAGCTGGGGTCGAGGGTGCCGGAAGAGGGTCCGACCGAACTGAGGCTGGCGGCGGTCGCGTTCAACTCCATGGCCGACCAGGTCGTCCAACTGCTGGCGAACGAAAGGGAGCTGGCCGCCGACCTGTCCCACCGGCTGCGCACCCCGCTGACCGTGCTGCGCCTCAACGCGGCCTCGCTCGGCGAGGGTCCGGCCGCCGAGCAGACCCGGGCGGCGGTCGCGCAACTGGAGCGCGAGGTCGACACCATCATCCGTACCGCGCGGGAGGCCAAACCGCAGACGGCGGCGGCCGGGCCCGGCGCCGGATGCGACGCGGCCGAGGTGGTCCGCGAGCGGATGAGGTTCTGGTCGGCGCTCGCCGAGGACGAGGGCCGCAAGTGGCGGGTGGCCGGCACCGAGCGGCCGGTGCGCATCCCCGTGGCCCGGGCGGACCTCGCGGCCGCGCTGGACGCCCTGCTCGGCAACGTCTTCCGGCACACCCCGGAGGGCACCGCCTTCGCGGTCGACGTGCACAACGGCGAGGACGCCGTGATCGTGCTCGTCTCCGACGCGGGCCCCGGCATCCTCGATCCCGAGGCCGCCATGGCACGCGGACGGGGGTCCGGCAGCACCGGGTCGACCGGGCTCGGGCTCGACATCGTCCGGCGGCTCGCCGAGGCGACGGGAGGGGACGTACGGATCGGGTCGTCGGTGCTGGGAGGCACCGAGGTGCGGGTGTGGATCCAGCTGGACGGGCGCGAACCGGTGCGCCGGGGACACCGGGTGCGCAGACGCCGGACCGGCAGACTGGTCTCGACCTTTAACCGACCCCGATCCCTTCCTTAAGCGCGCCCTAAGATCCTCAACGCCCGCCCTGATCAGGCTATTTGCCCGATTCCGGATCGCTAGCGTGCCACGCCATGAGCATGCATCGGCGCAGACTGAACGGCAGGAACAAGGTGATCGGCGGGGTGGTCGCCGCCGCCGTGGTGGGGACCGGCGCGGTCCTGTTGAGCGGAACCGCCCAGGCGGCCGGCATCGGCGCCGCGTACACGCGGACGAGCGACTGGTCGACGGGGTACACCGCGCAGTACGTCGTCACCAACAACAGCGGTTCGGCCCAGAAGGACTGGAAGCTGGAGTTCGACCTGCCGGGCGGATCCACCCTCGGCTCCCTGTGGAACGGGGAGTCCAGCGTGAGCGGGCGGCATGTCCTGGTGAAGCCGCCCCGCTGGGACACCGACGGTCTGGCACCCGGTGAGTCGGTCACGGTCGGATTCGTGGTGGACGGCACGGGCGACCCCACCGGCTGTCTCGTCGACGACGGCGACTGCTCCACCGGCGACAGCGGCACCCCCACGTCCGCCCCGACGCCCACACCCACGTCCACGCCGACCCCCACCGCCGCTCCCACCTCCACCGCCTCCCCCTCGGCGAGCGGCGGCTTCGCCCCCTACGTCGACACCTCCCTCCACCCCGCCTTCGACCTCCTCGCCGCCGCCGACGCGACCGGCGTGAAGACCTACCACCTGGCCTTCGTCACCGACAGCGGCGGCTGCACCCCCAAGTGGGGCGGGGTCACCGACCTGGCGAGCGACGCCGTGGCCGCGCAGATCGGCGCGCTGCGGGCGAAGGGCGGTGACGTCCGGGTCTCCTTCGGCGGCGCCTCCGGCTCCGAGCTGGCCACCACCTGCTCCTCGGCGGACGCGCTGGCGGCGGCGTACGGCAAGGTCGTGGACGCGTACGGCCTCACCAAGGTCGACTTCGACGTGGAGGGCGGGGCGCTGCCGAACACGGCCGCCAACACCCGGCGGGCGCAGGCGATCGCGAGGCTCCAGGACCGGCACCCCGGCCTGGACGTCTCCTACACCCTCCCGGTGATGCCCGAGGGCCTCACCCAGGACGGGGTCGACCTGCTCGCGAACGCCAAGTCCAACGGTGTGGAGATCGACACCGTCAACATCATGGCGATGGACTACGGGGCCTCGTACAGCGGGGACATGGGCACCTACGCCGAGCAGGCGGCCACCGCCACCCAGGCACAGGTCAAGGGTGTCCTCGGGCTGTCCGACAGCGCCGCCTGGAAGGCGGTCGGGGTCACGCCGATGATCGGGGTCAACGACGTGGCCTCGGAGATCTTCAGGGTCGAGGACGCCGCCCAGCTGGTGGCCTTCGCCAAGGCGAAGGGACTGGGCCTGCTGTCGATGTGGTCCGCCACCCGGGACAAGCAGTGCTCCGGCGGTGCCAAGCCCACCGCCGACGCGAGCTGCAGCTCGATCGTCCAGGACGCGTTCGCGTTCTCGAAGGCCTTCGCCGCCTTCGGCTGAGCCCCTCGACGGCGAGGCTCCCGGGTCACCGGTAGGCAGGGATGTCGGTCACGTTTCGACAAATCGGGTCGATAGCTATTGACGCATGACCTGACATAACGCTGTCATTGCGCCACCGTGTTCGGTCAAGTTGGTTTCTGGTCGATTACGACTGGTCTCCGAATCCCTCCGTGACTGAACCCCTGCCTTCAGGAGCCGTCCATGCGTGACCTCTCGTCTTCCCTTCCCTCGCCCAGCCGTCGTGGTGTGCTCAAGGGGGTGGGTGGTGCCGCCCTGCTCGGTGCGGGCATACCGTTGCTGTCCGCCTGTGGCAGCAGCGGCAGCTCCAGCGACCCGAAGACCGTGAGTCTTGGGTCGAACGCGTCGGACGCGGTGCCGAAGAAGGCGTTCGCCGAGATCTACGCGGCCTTCCAGAAGCAGTCCGGGATCACGGTCGACGTGAACACCAAGGACCACAACACCTTCCAGGAGCAGATCAACTCCTACCTCCAGGGCACGCCGGACGACGTGTTCAACTGGTTCGCCGGGTACCGGATGCAGTTCTTCGCGGCCAAGAACCTCGCCTCCCCGATCGACGACGTGTGGGACAAGATCGGGGGCAACTTCCCGGACGCCATGAAGAAGCTGTCCAAGGGCGCGGACGGCAAGTACTACTTCGTGCCGCTGTACACGTACCCGTGGGCGATCTTCTACCGCAAGAGCGTCTTCCAGCAGCACGGCTACGAGGTCCCGACCACGTGGGACCAGTTGGTCGCCCTGTCCAAGCAGATGAAGAAGGACGGCCTGGTCCCGATCGCGTTCGGCGACAAGGACGCCTGGCCGGCGATGGGCACCTTCGACCAGATCAACTTCCGCCTCAACGGCTACGACTTCCACGTCGAGCTGATGGCGGGCAAGGCCGCGTGGACCGACGCCAAGGTCAAGGCCGCCTTCGACCACTGGGCCGAGTTGCTGCCCTACCACCAGGACGGTTTCATGGGCCGCACCTGGCAGGACGCCGCCCAGACGCTGGTGTCCAAGAAGGCCGGCATGTACCTGCTGGGCTCCTTCGTGGCGCAGCAGTTCACCAACAAGGCGGACCTGGACGACCTGGACTTCTTCGCCTTCCCGGAGATCAACCCCGCCTACGGCCAGGACACCGTGGAGGCGCCCACCGACGGCTTCATGGTCTCCAAGGCGCCGAAGAACAAGGCCGGCGTCACCAAGCTGCTGGAGTACCTGGGCACCCCGGCCGCGGAGCAGATCTACCTCAAGGCCGACTCCAGCGTGGTGGCCGCCTCCAGCAAGGCCGACACCTCCTCGTACACGCCGCTGCAGAAGAAGGCGTACGAGATGATCTCCGGAGCCAAGAGCCTGACCCAGTTCATGGACCGCGACTCGCGCCCCGACTTCACCTCGACGGTGATGCAGCCCGCGCTGCAGAAGTTCCTCCAGAACCCCAAGGGCGTCGACAGTCTGCTGGCCTCGATCGAACGCCAGAAGAAGACGATCTTCGCGTCCTCCTGAGCTGAGCGGCTGAATGACTACCGACATCAACACGAAGAGCCCGGAGGCGGCCGCTATGCCGCCTTCGGGCCCTGCCCCTGTCAAGCGGGTCCCGCGTGGCCACAAGCGCCTGCTGACCCGCCGTGACCGCATCACGCTCTCCTTCATGGCGGGTGTGCCCACGGTCCTGCACGTGCTCCTGGTCTGGGTCACCGCGCTGGCGTCGATCGCGCTGGCCTTCACCAGCTGGGACGGCATCGGCTTCGACTCCATCAAGTGGGTCGGACTGGACAACTTCAAGCAGTTGTTCACCGACAACCCGCAGTTCTGGCCCGCGGTCGAGCACAACATCATCTGGTTCGTCGTGCTCATCCTGATCCCGACGCCCTTCGGTCTGTTCCTGGCCGTCCAGCTGGACAAGAACATCCGCTTCTCCCGCGTCTACCAGACCGCGTTCTTCCTGCCCGTCGTGGTCTCGCTCGCGGTGACCGGGTTCGTGTGGCAGCTGGTCTACAACCCCGACACCGGCCTGATCAACAGCCTGATCGGGGCGAACAAGCCCGGCCACTACATCGACTGGATCGGCGACCCCAAGCTGAACCTGTGGGCGGTGCTGATCGCCGCGTCCTGGCGGCACACCGGCTACATGATGATCCTCTACCTGGCCGGCCTCAAGGGCGTCGACCCGTCCCTGCGCGAGGCCTCCTCGCTGGACGGCGCCAACGAGTGGCAGACGTTCAAGAACGTCATCTTCCCCACGCTGCGCCCCACCAACACCGTCGTCCTGGTCGTCACGATCATCGAAGCCCTGCGCGCCTTCGACCTGGTGTTCGTCTTCAACAAGGGTGCCCAGGGCACCGAACTGCTGTCGATCCTGATCACCAACAACATCATCGGTGAGTCCAGCCGGATCGGTTACGGCTCCGCGATCGCCGTGGTCCTGCTGGTCATCTCCCTCGCGGTCATCATCCCGTACCTGATCGCGACCTTCCGCAAGGAGCGCCGCGCATGAGCACCCTGACCGCCGGCGCCCCGGCCGAACAGCGCACCCCGCTGCGCCCGGCCCGGATCCTGCTGCACGTGTTCCTGGCCGGCACCGCGCTGGCCTGGCTCGCGCCCCTGCTGTGGGCGGTCTTCGCCGCCCTCAGGCCCTACTCGGAGACCAGCAACAAGGGCTATGTGTCCTGGCCGGACAAGCTGACGTTCGACAACTTCACGAACGCCTTCGAGCAGTCCGACATGCTGCACTACTTCGGCAACACCCTGATCATCGCGGTGCCGTCCGTGCTGATCACCCTGCTGCTGTCGTCGATGGTCGCGTTCTACGTCTCCCGCTTCGACTTCCGCCTCAACATCGCCCTGCTGCTCGTCTTCACCGCCGGCAACCTGCTGCCCCAGCAGGTCATCATCACCCCGCTGTACCGCCTGTACCTGCTCATCGACCTGCCCGGCATCACCATGAGCGGCAAGCTCTACGACTCCGCGCTGGGCCTGGTCCTCATCCACGTCGCCTTCCAGTCCGGGTTCTGCGCCTTCGTGCTCAGCAACTACATGCGGATGCTGCCGCACGAGCTGACGGAGGCCGCCCTGGTCGACGGCGCCTCGGTGTGGCGGATGTACTGGCAGATCGTGCTGCCGCTGTGCAAGCCGGCCATGGCCGCCCTGGGGACGTTGCTGTCCATCTGGATCTACAACGACTTCTTCTGGGCCATCGTGCTGATCTCCACCGGCGAGAACATGCCCATCACCTCCGCCCTGAACAACCTCTCCGGCCAGTACTTCACCGACCCCAACCTGGTCGCCGCCGGCGCCCTGCTCACCGCGATCCCCACCCTGATCGTGTACTTCGTCCTCCAGCGCCAGTTCGTCAGCGGACTGACCCTCGGCGCCAACAAGGGCTGACCGCCCGCACCTGAGAGAGAACCCCCGTGCCCCACCCCTTCACCCCGCTCGCCTCCGTGCCCGTGGACCCGCTCAGGGCCCGCGTGCACGAGGAGGGCTGGCAGTCCTGGAGCCCCAGCGGCACGTACGCCCTCGGCGACAAGCCGTACCGCCCGACGAACGACAACTGGGCGACGGTCTGCTACCGGCCAGGCGTCACCGTGCCCGAAGGCGCCTTCCAGGGCGAGGGCCTGCTGGCGCTCGACCCGGGCGACGGATCGCCGGTACGGCTGTGGGCGGCGACGGACCCCACGCGTGAGGTCCCGTCGATCCGTCTGGTCGCCGAAGGCTCCGTGGCGGAGGTCCTGGCCGACGGCCCGGTGAAGGAGTTCACCGGCACCGCCATCCAGTCGGTGCTGGCCGAGTGGGCCGCCGAGCTCGGGGTCCGGACCCTCCGCCCGGCGCCCACCGTCTGGTGTTCCTGGTACGAGTACTTCACCGGCGTCACCGAGGACGACATCCACGAGAACCTCCGCGCGATGGACACCCTCGACCTGCCCGTCGACGTCGTCCAGATCGACGACGGCTACCAGAAGGCCCTGGGCGACTGGCTCACCCTCTCCGGCCGCTTCCGCTCCCGCGCGGGCATCGCCGACGCGATCCGGGCGCGGGGGCGGCGGGCCGGCATCTGGACGGCTCCCTTCCTGGTCGACCCGGCCAGTGACCTGGCCGCCGAGCACCCCGACTGGCTGGTCGAGGACCTCGACGGAGGCTTCCTGCACGCCGGCCGCAACTGGGGCCACGACCTGTGCGTCCTGGACACCACCCACCCCGAGGCGGCGCGGTACCTGGCCTCGGTCTTCAGGACCCTGGTGTCCGAGGGCTACGACTACTTCAAGGTCGACTTCCTGTACGCGGGAGCGCTGGAAGGCGTACGGCACTCCGCCGCCGACGCCCTCACGGCGTACCGCTCCGGCATCGAGCTGATCCGCGAGGCGATCGGCGAGGACGCCTACCTGCTCGGCTGCGGGGCGCCCGTGCTGCCCTCCATCGGCCTGTTCGACGCGATGCGGGTCAGCCCCGACACGGCCCCGCACCGGCGTTCCGAGGCCGACGACTACAGCCAGCCGGGTCAGGACCCGGCCGAGTTCACCGGCGCCGGCCGCCAGTGGCAGCACGGCCGGCTCTGGGTCAACGACCCCGACTGCCTGATGGCCCGCCCGGCCGTGGAGACCCGCGAGCGCTGGGCGGCCCACGTGGAGGCGACGGGCGGCCTGATGGCGTCGAGCGACCGGCTGCTGTCCCTGGACCCGTGGGGCGTGGAGACGACCCGCCGACTGCTCGGCGGAGACGTCCGATGATCGCCGAGGGCATCGCCTACGGCGGCGACTACAACCCGGAGCAGTGGCCCGAGGAGGTCTGGGCCGAGGACGTACGCCTCATGCGCGAGGCGGGCGTGACCATGGTCAGCGTCAACATCTTCGCGTGGGCGCTCCTCGAACCCCGCGAGGGCACCTACGACTTCTCCCGCCTCGACAGGATCCTCGCCCTGCTCCACGAGCACGGCATCGCCGCCGACCTGGCCACCCCGACCGCGGCCCCGCCGGCCTGGTTCTTCCGCGCCCACCCGCAGGCGCTGCCGGTCGACAAGGACGGCCGGAGACTGTCGTACGGCAGCCGCCAGACCTTCTGCCCCTCCAGCCCCGCCTACCGGGAGGCCGCCCTGCGGATCGCCCGGGTCCTCGGGGAGCGGTACGCCGACCACCCGGCGGTCGTGATGTGGCACATCCACAACGAGTACGGCTGCCACAACGCGGAGTGCTACTGCGATGTGAGCGCGGCAGCGTTCCGGGTGTGGCTGCGCGCGAAGTACGGCGACCTGGACGCCCTCAACGACGCCTGGGGCACGACCTTCTGGAGCCAGTGGTACTACGACTGGGAGGAGATCCTCCCGCCCCGCGCCACCGGTGCCGTGCCCAACCCGACCCACCAGCTGGACTGGCGGCGCTTCTGCAGCGACGAGCTGCTGGCCCTGTGCACGGCGGAGCGGGAGGTGCTGCGGCAGGCCGCTCCCTCGATCCCCGCCACCACCAACTTCATGGTGATGTACAACTTCGACGCGCTGGACTACTGGCGCTGGGCGCCGGAGCTGGACGTCGTCTCCAACGACCACTATCTGTGGTCGGCGGATCCCGAGTCGGAGATCGACATCGCGCTCAGCGGCGACCTGGTCCGGTCGCTGGCGGGCGGCCCGTGGCTGCTGATGGAGCACTCGACCGGCGCGGTGAACTGGCAGCCGGTCAACCGGGCCAAGACCGCGGGGGAGTTGCGCCGCAACGCCCTGGCCCACGTCGCCCGGGGCGCCGACGGCATCGCCTACTTCCAGTGGCGGGCCGCGAAGGCGGGCGCCGAGCAGTGGCACTCGGCGATGCTCCCGCACGCGGGCACCGACAGCCAGATCTGGCGTGACGTGGTCGCGTTGGGCGCGGACCTGAAGGCGCTCGCGGAGGTGCGGGGCAGCACCAGCCCCGCCTCGGTCGCCGTCGTCTGGGACTGGAACGCCCGCTGGGCCCTGGAACTGCCCTCCCAGCCCAGTGAGTCGGTGCGCTACCTCGACCTGGTCCGCGCCTGGTACGAGCCGCTGTGGCGCTCCGGCGTGGCCGTGGACTTCGTCCACCCGTCGGCGGACCTGTCGCGGTACCGGCTCGTCCTCGCCCCCGCCCTCTACCTGGTCGACGACGAGGGCGCGGCGAACCTGACGGACTTCGCCGCGGGCGGCGGCACCCTGGTCGTCGGCTTCCACAGCGGGGCCGTCGACACCAACTGCCATGTCCGACTGGGCGGTTACCCGGGCGCGTTCCGGGAGCCCCTCGGCGTCCGCACGGACGAACTCTTCCCGCTGCTGCCCGGCGAGTCCCTGGACCTGAGCGACGGCGGCACCGCGACCCTGTGGTCGGAGCGGGTGCACCTGGAAGGCGCCGAGGCCGTCACCTCGTACACCTCGGGCCCCCTGACCGGAGTCCCGGCGGTCACCCGGCACCCCTACGGCGAGGGGGTGGCCTGGTACCTGGCCACCCACCCGGACCCGTCGACCCTCACGGATCTGCTGGACCGCATCCGCACCGAGGCGGGTGTGACACCGGTACGGGAGACACCGGCGGGCCTGGAGACGGTGCTGCGCAGGGGCGAGGACGCGGACTACCTCTTCCTGATCAACCATGGTGAGCGAACCGCCGACGTACAAGTGGCCGCGCGGGCGACCGAGTTGCTGAGCGGCAAGCGCGTCGACGGCGGCTGTGTGTCGGTGCCGCCGGGCGATGTCGTGGTCGTGCGGGAACCACGCTGACACGACCTCGGTGAACGGCGGGGCGCGGCACCCCCCTCGGCTGCCGCGCCCCTTCCCCGTCCCCCGTCCCCCGTCCTAGTGGTGGCTACGGGATGCTGTGGACCTCCGGGAGGGTGCCGCTGCGTGCCGCCCGGCCGTACCAGAGGGCACTGGACTTGGGTGTCCGTTCCAGCGTGGTGTAGTCGACGTAGACCGCCCCGAACCGCTTCTCGTAGCCGTACGCCCACTCGAAGTTGTCCAGCAGGGACCACAGGTAGTAGCCACGGACGTCCGCGCCGTCGGTGATGGCGCGGCGGACCGCGGCCAGGTGGCCGTGCAGATAGGAGATCCGCTCGGGGTCGTGGACGCGGCCGTCGGGGTCGGGCTTGTCGTCGTAGGCCGCGCCGTTCTCGGTGATGTACAGCGGCAGCCCCGGCGCCTCGCGCGTGTAGCGCATGATCAGGTCGTGCAGGCCCGTCGGGTCGATCGTCCAGCCCATCTCCGTGCGCTCGCCCGGCGTCTGGTGGAACGTGACGTCGTCCGCGCCCGGCCACGGGGAGTGCGCGCTGCTGCCGTGACCGTCGGCGCGCGGCCCGCTGGTCTCCGCGTCGGCGGCCGACACCAGCGCGGGCGTGTAGTAGTTCAGGCCCAGCGCGTCGAGCGGCTGGTGGATCAGGGCCAGGTCACCGTCCTCGACGAACGACCAGTCCGTGATCAGTTCCGTCGCCGCGAACAGCGTCTGCGGATACGCGCCGTGCAGGATCGGGCCGTGGAAGACGCCGTTGGCCAGGTCGTCTATCTTCTGCGCCGCCGCCAGGTCCGCCGGGTCCTGCGAGAGGGGCCTGACGACCGAGGAGTTGAGGCTGAGCGCCACCGAGTTGCGGGCCGGCATCGAGGCGCGCAGGGCCGACGTGCCGAGCCCGTGCGCCAGGTTGAGGGTGTGCGCCGCCTTCAGCGAGGCCGCGGGGTCCGTACGGCCCGGCGCGTGCACTCCGGAGGCGTAGCCCAGGAAGGCCGCGCACCAGGGCTCGTTGAGGGTGATCCACTGCTCCACCCGGTCGCCGAGCGCCTCCGCGACGATCTGCGCGTACTCCGCGAACCGGTACGCCGTGTCGCGCTCCGGCCAGCCGCCCGCGTCCTCCAGCTCCTGGGGCAGGTCCCAGTGGTAGAGCGTGACGGCCGGCTTGATGCCGTGCGCGAGGAGCTCGTCCACAAGCCGGCGGTAGAAGTCCAGACCCCGCTGGACCGCGGGGCCGCGGCCGGTCGGCTGCACCCGGGACCAGGAGACCGAGAAGCGGTACGCCGTCAGACCGAGGTCGGCCATGAGCGCCACGTCGTCGCGGTAGCGGTGGTAGTGGTCGACAGCGATGTCACCGTGCTCACCGCCCGCCGTCTTGCCCGGGGTGTGGCTGAAGGTGTCCCAGATGGAGGGCGTACGGCCGTCCTCCCGCACCGCCCCCTCGATCTGGTAGGCGGAGGTCGCGGCTCCCCACAGGAAGGCCGGGGGAAAGGTCACCGGGGTCGCCGGCGATTCGGGTTCAGGCATGGAAGCGCTCCCATTGGAGGTCGTCGGACCGACGGATGGAGGGGGGAGGAGGAGAGACAGGGGCCGAAGCGGCGGCGGCCCGGCCCCGGAAGACGTGCGGGAGAAACCGTACGACGGGCGTCAGCCCTTGATCGCGCCCTGCATGATGCCGCCCACGATCTGCTTGCCGAACAGGAGGAAGGCGATCAGCAGCGGCAGCGTGCCGAGGAACGCGCCCGCCATGATCACGGCCTGGTCGGGGACATAGCCGGTGCCGAGCGAGTTCAGCGCCACCTGCACGGTCGGGTTCTGCTGGTTCAGGGCGATGATCGGCCACAGGAAGTCGTTCCAGGCGAACACGAAGGTCAGCAGCCCGAGCACGGCCATCGCCGGCCGCGCCGCCGGGAAGACCACGTGCCACACCACCCGGATGCTGCTCGCCCCGTCCACCCGGGCCGCCTCGATCAGCTCGGTGGGCAGCGCCTGCACCAGGTACTGCCGCATGAAGAAGGTGCCGAAGGCCGTCACGAGGGTCGGCAGGATGACCGTCTGGAGCTGGTTCGACCAGCCGAGGTCCGCCATCCACAGATACAGCGGTACGACCGCCAGCTGCGGCGGGATCATCATCGTGCCGATGGTCAGCAGCAGCAGGAAGCCCGAGAACCTGAACCGCAGCTTGGCGAAGGCGAACCCGGCCAGCGTGGAGAACAGCACCGTGCTGATCGTGATGGCGCCCGCCACGACCACGCTGTTCAGCATCGCCGTGCCGAGACCGGCCTCGTCCCACGCGGTCTGCATGTTCTTGAACAGGTTCCCGCCGAACCACAGCGGCGGCGGGGTCTCCGCGAGCCTGCGGTCGGTGCGCGAGGCCGCGATCGCGGTCCACACCAGGGGAGCCAGCGAGACCAGCGCGAAGACCGCCAGGACCAGATAGGTCACCGGGCCCGCGTGCAGCTGCTTGCCCGCGCCCATCACCCGGCGGGACCGGCGCCCCTCCTTACGGACCTGAGGCAACGTCAGTTCACTGGTGGTCATTGGGACTTCCTCAGACGTCGGGTGACCAGCAGATTGATCGCGGCGATGATCAACAGGATCAGGAACATCGACCAGGCGATCGCGGACGCCTTGCCGAGGTTGCCGATGATCCAGCCCTGGTCGTACATGTACAGGCCGAGCGTCTGGTACTGGTGCTCGGAGCCGCCCTTGGAACCGCTCACCCCGCCGAACAGCAGGGGCTCACCGAAGAGCTGGGTCGCGCCGATGGTGGAGACGACCACCGTGAACAGGATGGTCGGCCTCAGCTGCGGGACCGTCACATGGAGGAACTGCTGCCAGCGGTTGGCCCCGTCGATCGCCGCCGACTCGTACAGATCGGCCGGGATCGCCTGCATCGCCGCGAGGTAGATCAGCGCGTTGTAGCCGGTCCACCGCCAGATCACGATCGAGGACACCGCGAACTGCGAACCCCAGTCGGACTCACGCCAGTTGATCGGGTCGATGCCGACGAAGTCGAGCAGCCAGTTGACCATGCCGCCGTCCCACGAGTACAGCAGCGTGAAGACGAGGGTCGCGGCCGCCACCGAGGTGGCGTACGGGGTCAGCATCACGACCCGCCACACGGTCGAGCCGCGCAGCCGGTAGTTGAGCATGTGGGCGAGGCCGATCGCCGCCATCAGCTGCGGGACGGTCGAGATCAGGCCGATGGTGAAGGTGTTCTTGAGGGCGTTCCAGAAGAAGTCCGAGCTGAGCAGGTTCTTGTAGTTGTCCAGGCCCGCCCAGGTCTGGGTGTCCAGCGAGGACAGCTGCACGTCGTGCAGCGAGTACCAGGCCGTGTACAGCAGCGGGACGAGCGAGAACGCCCCGAAGATCACGAAGAAGGGGGCGATGAACACGTACGGAGACGCCTTCATGTCCCAGCGGTACAGCCGGCTGCGCCAGGGGCCCTTGCCCTCGGGCGGCGTACCGCGACCGTCAGCGCCCCGGGCCGCGCCCGGCTGGGAGCCGGGCGCGGCCTCGACGCTCGACGCGGGATGCGCGAGTGCCTGCTTGGGGCTTGTCACTGGCCGAGCACGTCCTTGATCTCGTTCGTGGCAGCGTCCCAGCCCTGCTCGGGGGACTTGCCCTTCTGCTCGACCTGGAGGATGCCGATGTCGGTCAGCGCGGTGTTGATCGGCTGGTCCTTGATACCGAAGACCTGCGCCGGGATCGTCTTCGCCGAGTCGGAGAAGATCTGCGTGATCGGCGCGCTGCTGAAGTACTCCGTGGTGGCGGTGGCGGGCTTCAGGGTCGAGTACGCCGACGGGGTCGACGGGAAGCTGGCCTGCTTGGCGAAGACCTTGGCCTGCTGCTCGGGCGCCGTCAGCCACTTGGCCAGCGCGACGGCCTCCTTCTGGTGCTTGCCGGCCGTCGGCACACCGATGAACGAACCGCCCCAGTTGCCCGCGGTCGGCGCGGCCGCCACGTCCCACTTGCCCTTGCCGGCCTCACCCGACTTCTCCTGGATGTAGCCGATCATCCAGGCGGGGCAGGCCACCGTGGCGAAGGAGGCGTTCGCGTAGCCCTGGTCCCACGGCTTGTCGAACTGCTTGAGCTTCGCCGACATGTTGCTCGTCGCCACGGACATCGCGACGTCCCAGGCGTTCTTCACGCCGGCGGACTTGTCCCAGACGACCTTGCCGCTCTTGTCGTAGTAGCGCTCGCTCTCACCGTTGAGGACCGCGTTGTAGACGGAGGAGGCCGAGTCCACGAACTTGGTGCCGCTCGGCGCCTTCTTCATGTACTGCTTGCCGAGGTCGACGTACTTGTTCCAGTCGCCCTTCCACTGTGCGGCGAGCTTGGTGCGGTCGGTCTCCAGACCGGCCTTCTGGAACAGGTCCTTGCGGTAGCAGATCGCCATCGGGCCGATGTCGGTGCCGAGCCCGATCAGCTTGCCGTCCGCGGTGGTGGCCTGGGCGTTCTTCCAGTCCAGCCACTGCGACTTGTCGACGTCCTTGCCGAGGTCGACGAACTTGGAGCCCTGCGTCTGCACGGCCTCGGTGATGTTGCCGACCTCGATGGCCTGGATGTCGTCGGTGCCGGAACCGGCCTGGAGCCGGGTGAGGACCTTCGGCCAGTAGACGTCGGTGCGGGTGGTCACGTTCTCCTTGATGGTGATGTCCGGGTGCAGCTTCTGGTACTCGTCGTAGAGACCGGCCTGCTTGTAACCGAAGACCCCGAAGGTGCCGACCGTCAGCGTGGTCTTACCGCCGCCGGAGTTGTTGCCCGAGCCCGACGAGTCGCCGTCGTCGGAGTCGCCGGCGCAGCCGGCCAGCACTCCCGTGGTCAGTGCGGCGACGGCCGCCAGGGCCAACAGCCGGTGGGACCGGCGGGTAGTCGTGCGCATTGCGTCCTCCTGTTGCCTGACGTGCCGACCCCCCGGCCAACTGCGTTGTTGGGCCCTTTGGTTCATGCTGCGGCTCGGGCGGGGAACGTGCGGGATGTTTATGTGTCAGGTACCGTGGGAGCGCTCCCACAAGTGATGTGTTGAAGGTTCGCGGGTCGGAGCGAGGGTGTCAAGGGAGTGGGCGAGGAGAGATGCCTTCAGTTATCAGCCCGTTAACTGGACCCACTCGGCACGGCCGTCGCTCGCGCGGACGGCCGTCCGGAGCGGGGGGTGGCGGCCCCCGCGACAGTCACGTCCGCACGCGGGACTGTTAAATTCCAGGCCAGCTTAGATACACGGTGGGAAGGCGGAGCCCATGGCAAGCCACGGAGCGCGGAGCCGAAGCGGTGGCCGGCCCACCCTTGAGGAGGTCGCCGCGCGCGCCGGCGTGGGCCGGGGCACCGTGTCCCGGGTCATCAACGGCTCGCCGCGGGTCAGTGACGCCACGCGCGCGGCGGTCGAGGCGGCGGTGGCGGAGCTCGGGTACGTCCCGAACACGGCCGCGCGCGCCCTGGCGGCCAACCGGACGAACGCGATCGCGCTGGTCGTGCCCGAGCCGGAGACACGGTTCTTCGCGGAGCCGTACTTCTCGGACATGCTCAAGGGAGTCGGCGCCGAGATCTCGGAAACCGAGATGCAGCTCCTGCTGATCTTCGCGGGCAGCGACCGCGAGCGACGCCGGCTGGCCCAGTACCTGGCCGCGCACCGGGTCGACGGCGTCCTGCTGGTGTCGGTGCACGCCGACGACCCGCTCCCCGACCTGCTGTCCCAGCTGGAGATCCCGGCGGTGATCAGCGGTCCGCGCTCGGCGGGGGAAACGCTCCCGTCCGTGGACTCCGACAACTACGGCGGCGGCCGCTCGGCCGTGGAGCACCTTCTGGCCGGGGGCCGCCGCACGATCGCGCACATCACCGGCCGCCTCGACGTGTACGGCGCCCAGCGGCGCGTCGACGGCTACCGGGACGCGTTGCGCGACGCGGGCCACGAGGTGGACGAGCGGCTGATCGAGCCCGGTGACTTCACCGAGGAGGGCGGCCGGCGGGCGATGACGAACCTGCTGGCCCGCCGTCCCGACCTGGACGCGGTCTTCGCCGGCTCGGACGTCATGGCGGCCGGCGCCCGCCAGGTCCTGCGCGAGGAGGGTCGCGGCATCCCCTCGGACGTGGCCCTGATCGGCTACGACGACTCGGCCATAGCCCGCCACATGGACCCGCCCCTCACCAGCGTCCGCCAGCCCATCGAGGAGATGGGCCGCCACATGATCGACCTGCTGCTCTCGGAGATCGCCGACCGCCGCCCCGCGGTGTCCCGGGAACTCGAGCGCCGCCAGGTGGTCCTGGCCACGGAACTGGTGGCGCGGGCGTCGTCCTGACCTCGATGCCGTCAAGAGGTTGAACGCAAGGATCACGAAAGGCCGGTGGCGCCGGCCTGGACGGTGGCGGGACCGGGCAGTCAGGATGTCTCCTCAGGACGTCTTGAAGTAGTGGCCGGCCTCCAGGTCCGGGATCAGCGCGGGGTGCTCCGGCCGCCAGCCGAGCAGCTCTCGGGTGAGCGCGCCCGAGGCCCGCATGCCGATGGCGGCGAAGCGGCCGAGCCAGCCGAAGTGGTCCGTCGCCTGCTCGGGGGCCACGCTCGTGACCGGCACGCCGAGCCCCCGTCCGACCGTCTCGGCGATCTCGCGGAACGGCACCCCCTCGTCGCCGATCGCGTGCAGCCGCACGCCCACCGGTGCCGCCTCCAGCGCCAGCCGGAACAGCCGGGCCGCGTCGAGCCGGTGGACGGCCGCCCAGTGGTTGGAACCGTCGCCCACCATCGCCGAGACACCCTTGGTGCGGGCGTGGTCGATGAACATGGGCACGAAACCGGTGTCGCCCTCGCCGTGCACGCTCGGGGGGAGCCTCAAAACCATGGAGCTCACCCCGCGCTCGGCCAGCGCGAGCGCCGCGCCCTCCGAGGCGAGCCGGTGATGGCCGGGGGAGCGGGGGTCGGCCGGGTCCTCCTCGGTGCCGACGCGTCCCGGCGCGGTCAGCAGCCCCGAGGTGACCACGAAGGGCTTGCCGGTGTCTTCGAGCACCTCGCCGAGGGCCTCGATCGCCCTGAGGTCGGCCTCGCCGGAAGCGGCCAGAGCGGTGAAGTCGTGGATGAACGCCAGGTGGGCGACCCCGTCCGCCGCCTGTGCGCCCCGGCGCAGGCTGTCGAGGTCGGTCAGGTCCCCGCGGTGCACCTGCGCGCCCGCGGTCTTCAGCGCCTCCGCGGACCGGTCCGAGCGGGCGAGGCCGACGACCTCGTGCCCGGCGTCGAGCAGCTCCCGGGTGACGGCGGAACCGACGAAGCCGGTCGCACCGGTGACGAATACACGCATGGTGATCCTTCGCTGTGAACGGGTGAAGCGGATGAACGGGTGAATGCCTCTTCAGCGTGCGAAGGCAAGGCCGCGGCAGTCCAAAGCCTGTTTCGTATGACGCAATACGGATCAGGCATCACCGCAGGTGGCGGGCGTTATGAGCGGAAGACTGCCGTGCGGGCGGTCGTACGCTTCAGGCATGACCGACCTCGACCTCCGGCTGGTCCGGTACTTCACGGCCGTCGCCGAGCACCGGCACTTCGGCCGGGCCGCCGAAGCGCTGCACATCACGCAGCCGTCGCTGAGCCGGCAGATCCGGCGACTGGAGCAGCAGCTCGGCGCGCGGCTGCTGGAGCGGACCCCGCAGGGGAGCCGGCTCACCGGGGCGGGGGAAGTCTTCCTGCCCCGGGCGAAGGCACTGCTGCGCTCGGCGGCCCAGGCGGCGAGCCTGGCCCGGGCGGCCGCCGAGCCGAGCCGGATCACCGTGGGGTACACGACGGGGATCATCGTCACCCCGGCGGTGCGCGCCCTGCGCGAGCGCTTCCCGGACGCCGACGTCAGGACCGCGCACGTCGACTGGACCGAGCGGACCACGGTCCTGCCCGAGCTCAGGGTCGACGTCCTGGTGACCCGGCTGCCCTTCCCGACCGACGGGGCGCAGGTGACGGTCCTCTACGAGGAGCCCCGGGCGCTGGTGCTCCCGGTCGGCCACCGCCTCGCGGGCAAGGAGTCCGTCACCCTCGACGACATCTCCGACGAGCCGCTGGTCCGGGTGGCCGACGAGACCTGGAACGCGTACTGGCGCATCGATCCCCGTCCGGACGGCCGCCCGGCACCGGACGGCCCGCTGGCCGACGCGCTGGAGGACAAGTTCGAACTCGTCGCCTCCGGACAGGCCCTGGCCATCACGGCCTTGCCCCGGGCCGGAACGCTCCGCCCCGATGTCACCGCGGTCCCGATGCACGGTGTCGAGCCGGCCCATGTGGTCCTCAACGCCGCGCGGACCTTCCTCAAGGCGCCCGGCTCCTGAAACGACCTCAGCCGGTGACCTTGTTTCCAAGGTCACCGGCTGAGGTGATTGGGGTGAGTGACGGGACTTGAACCCGCGGCCACCTGGACCACAACCAGGTGCTCTACCAACTGAGCTACACCCACCATGTTCGGCTGTTCGGATCTCTCCGACCGGCCGAGAAAAAGTGTACAGGGTCCGAAGGGGTGCTCGCGCCCGGCTTTTACCGCCCTGGCAGGACGTGCTTCGCGGCGATCGTCTTCGCGGTCTCGGAGTCGGGTCCGGGCTGCGGGACGAAGATCGCCTCGCGGTAGTAGCGCAGCTCCGCGATGGACTCGCGGATGTCGGCGAGGGCGCGGTGGTTGCCGTTCTTGTCCGGGCTGTTGAAGTAGGCCCGCGGGTACCAGCGCCGGGCGAGCTCCTTGACGGAGCTGACGTCCACGATGCGGTAGTGGAGGTAGTCCTCCAGAGTGGGCATGTCCCTCAGCAGGAAACCGCGGTCGGTGCCGACGGAGTTGCCGCACAGCGGGGCCTTGCCGGGTTCCTTGACGTGCTCGCGGACGTAGGCGAGGACCTGCTCCTCGGCGTCGGCGAGGGTCGTCCCGCCGGCCAGCTCGTCGAGCAGCCCGGACACGGTGTGCATCTGACGCACCACCTCCGGCATCGTCTCCAGCGCCTGGTCCGGCGGGCGGATGACGATGTCCACACCGTCGCCGAGCACGTTGAGCTCGGAGTCGGTGACGAGGGCGGCAACCTCGATGAGCGCGTCGTCGGACAGCGAGAGGCCGGTCATCTCGCAGTCGATCCACACCATGCGATCGTTCATGCGAACACCCTACGGCTGACGTTCGCCTTTGTGGCGCCCCGGGCGGTGCCGGGCGCCTGGAACGCCGGGCGGACCTTCACAGGTCGCGCCCGGCGTCAGGACGTCACGCTCCGCTGCGCTGCCCCGGCAGACTCGCCCGGCCGCCGCCGACGTACAGCTCGCGGCCGTTGTCGGAGGGCGGGCCCACGGGGGCCGGGGTACGGCGGGTCTGCAGCGGTACCGGACCGCTCTCCGGGTGCAGCGGGACGGGCGCGCTGGGCGCGGGACCCGTCGGGCCCCCCATCGGACCGTCGCTGTCCACCGGCCTGTCGCCCTGCGGACGGCGGGCCCGGTACGCGGCCCGGTAGGCGGCCGGGGACGACCCCAGCTGCCGCCGGAAGTGCCCGCGCAGCGCCACCGGTGAGCGGAAGCCACAACGGCCCGCGACCTCGTCCACCGAGTAGTCCGACGTCTCCAGCAGACGCTGTGCCTGCAGCACCCGCTGCGTGATCAGCCACTGCAGAGGGGCCGAACCCGTCAGCGAGCGGAACCGGCGGTCGAACGTACGACGGCTCATGTACGCCCGCGCCGCCAGCGTCTCCACGTCGAACTGTTCGTGGAGGTGCTCCAGCGCCCAGGCGACGACCTCGGCGAGCGGGTCGGCGCCGATCTCCTCGGGTAAAGACCTGTCGAGGTAGCGCTCCTGACCGCCCGAGCGGCGCGGCGGGACCACCAGACGGCGGGCCAGGGCCCCGGCCGCCTCGTTGCCGTGGTCCGTCCGCACGATGTGGAGACAGAGGTCGATTCCGGCCGCGGTACCGGCCGAGGTCAGTACGTCGCCGTCGTCCACGAAGAGTTCTCGTGGATCCACGTGCACCGACGGGTAGCGCTTGGCCAGCGTCGGCGCGTACATCCAGTGTGTCGTCGCGGGGCGGCCGTCCAGCAGGCCAGCCGCCGCCAGTACGAACGCGCCGGTGCACAGTCCTACTATCCGGGCGCCCTCTTCGTGTGCCCGGCGCAGAGCGTCGAGCGCCTCCTCCGGTGGCGGAGAAGTGATCGAGCGCCAGGCCGGTACGACGACCGTGCCCGCGCGTGAGATCGCTTCCAGGCCATGCGGTGCGGTGAGTTCCAGGCCCCCTGTGGTCCGCAGTGGGCCTTCCTCGCCGCCGCACACCAAAAGGCGGTAGCGCGGCACGCCGGCGTCCTGGCGGTCAATCCCGAACACCGACAAAGGTATGGAACTCTCGAAGATGGGGCCGCCGCTGAACAGCAGCACCGCGACGATCTCCTTGCGGCGTCGCCCGGAAAGTTTCCGGGCCGCGGCTTCCGGCGCGGCGGTGGAGTCGTGGCTCATACTGCTAAGCCCCCCTCGGTGGTCGCGGCTCCTCGGTTGTGTCGCTCCTGCACGTTTCCCCTCGGTCCTGCACGAGTCCCCCGCCGTAAGACGTCAAGATCGAATCTACTGTGTCCCGTGCTGTCGGCGTGACCAGTTCGTCATCCGGCAGATTGTCGACTTGGCAACTTGGCGTAAAGCATTCGATCACGAAGCGTTGCACTCGTGGGCCGTGCAGGGAAGTGCGCCTTGTGGCAGTGGCTAATCCACGTAGGGTGCGCGGGGCCTCCCAACCCCTATCCGTGCAGGTGGAACGGGGGTTGGGGGGTGCTTGGACCAAGGGACACGCCCAACGCGGAAGTTGGCTGAAAAGAATCGTCGCGGTGCATGGAAACCGGTCAGCCGACCGGTGTATTTCCCCCGGTGTGACGACCGCCTCGACGGGCCCCGGTGGCGCCCCTGTGGTGACGGCCGCGACGGGGTGTCCGCTCCTGCGCGTGCAGACGGGCCGCGCCGCGCTCCGACTGGCGCAGGAGGATACGGCAGACGGCCGTGACGGCGGCGAGACCGAGGGCGGTGCCCGTCGCGCCGGCCAGCGAGGTGCCGTACCACAGGAGCACCACGGGGACGAGGACGCAGCTGAAGGCCGCCCAGCGGACCACGTCCGTGGTGGAGTCCTCGGCGGGCGGTCGGTGTCCGGTCATCGTGTGCTCCCTGGGGCGTCTCCCTGCGGCGTGGCTCACGGGTTCAACGCCTGTTCGACCCTTCGGTCACTGTGTCGAGGGCCGTCCGGTGGGCCGAGGCGGGGCCGGTGGCGGGAATCCTGTGCAAACCGCCTGTACAACGCAGCAACCATTGCGTTACGGGCGCCCCCTCGTGCATGCTCCCTGGAACCCCCACGGACGGTGGGCGGGCTCTGGGCCAAGCAGGCTTGGCGCCGTACCCTTGGGGGTATGGGGTTGGGAAGATGATTCCCGGACACAGCTCCGCCGCACACTGTCGTCCCTCCCACACAAGGATCACAACGCCGAGACAGCCATGGCCGGTCACGAATTCTTCGAACCAGCGGACCGCAAGCGGCCTGTCGCCGACCCCACGGCGGCCGAGCCCCTGGCGGCGGAAGAGCCACGCCATTCCTGCGACCCCGCCTTCAAGCACGGCGTCGTGGTGGGCTTCGACGGCTCCACGTCCAGCGAGCGCGCTCTCGCCTACGCGATCGGCATGGCCCATCGCTCCGGCTCGGGCCTGATCATCGTGCATGTCGCCAACCGGCTGCCCACCACCGTGTGGGCCGGCTGCGAGCCACCGGTCTTCGTGGACGTGCCCGACCACCGCACCGAGGTGCTCGGCCTGGAGCTCGCCTGCGCGGACTACCTGGCCGAGGTCCCCTGGATCCTCGTCGAGCGCGGCGGGGACATCTGCCACGAACTCGAGGAGGTCGGGCGGGAGTACGAGGCGGACGCGATCGTCGTCGGCTCGACCCACGGCATCGTCGGGCGCATCTTCGGCTCCGTCGCGGGGCGGCTCGCCAAGCGGGCGAAGCGGCCCGTCATCGTCATTCCTTGACGCGCGGTTCTCCCCACGTGCGATGTGTGAACCTACCCGCGCGTAGGGGTGTTTGTGCTTTTGTGAAGGGCATATAGCGGTCACGGGCTGCCGGTTGGGGCGTGACGGCCACCGGTCAGCCGCGCCCGCCGGGGAGTTGGGCGGCTTCCCGGCGACAGAGACGGACCCCCCGTGCCAGGTGGCATCACGTGGGGGTCCGTTCCGTCGGGTGGCCCGTGACGGCCCTACTCCACGGTGACCGACTTCGCGAGGTTCCTGGGCTTGTCGATGTCCCGGCCCAGGGACAAGGCCGTGTGGTAGGCGAGGAGTTGGAGCGGGATGCCCATCAGGATCGGGTCCAGCTCGTCCTCGTTCTTCGGGACGACGATGGTCTCGTCGGCCTTCTCCTGGTGCTGGTGGGCGACCGCGAGGATCTTGCCGCTGCGGGCCTTGATCTCCTCCAGGGCGGCGCGGTTCTTCTCCAGGAGGTCGTCGTCGGGGACGATCGCGACCGTGGGGAGGGCGGGCTCGATCAGGGCCAGCGGGCCGTGCTTGAGCTCGGAGGCGGGGTAGGCCTCCGCGTGGATGTAGGAGACCTCCTTGAGCTTCAGGGAGGCCTCGCGGGCCACCGGGTAGCCCCGGACGCGGCCGATGAAGAGCATCGAGCGGGCCTCGGCGTACTGCTCGGCCAGCTTCTTGATGTGCTCCTCCTGCTCCAGCATCTCGGTGATCTGCGCGGGCAGCTTGCGCAGGCCCTCGATGATCCGCTTGCCGTCGCGGACCGAGAGGTCGCGGGTGCGGCCGAGGTGGAGCGCGAGAAGGGCGAAGGCCACCGTCGTGTTGGTGAAGCACTTGGTGGAGACCACGCAGACCTCGGGGCCCGCGTGCACGTAGATGCCGCCGTCCGCCTCGCGGGCGATCGCCGAGCCGACCACGTTCACGACGCCCAGGACCCGCGCGCCCTTGCGCTTGAGCTCCTGGACGGCCGCGAGGACGTCGTAGGTCTCACCGGACTGGGAGACGGCGATGTAGAGGGTGTCGGGGTCGACGACCGCGTTGCGGTAGCGGAACTCCGAGGCGGGCTCGGCGTCCGCGGGGATGCGGGCCAGCTCCTCGATCATCTGGGCGCCGATCATGCCCGCGTGGTACGAGGTGCCGCAGCCGAGGATCTTCACGCGGCGGATCTGACGGGCCTCGCGGGCGTCCAGGTTCAGGCCGCCGAGGTGCACGGTGGAGAAGCGGTCGTCGATGCGGCCGCGCAGCACGCGGTCCACGGCGTCGGCCTGCTCGTGGATCTCCTTGTGCATGTAGGTGTCGTGGCCGCCCATGTCGTAGGAGGCGGCCTCCCACTCGACGGTGGTGGGCTCGGCCGTCGTACGGGTGCCCTCCGTCGTGTAGGTGCGGAAGTCGTCGGCCTTGAGGGTGGCCATCTCGCCGTCGTCCAGCGTCACGATCTGCCGGGTGTGGGCGACCAGCGCGGCGATGTCCGAGGCGACGAACATCTCCTTCTCGCCGATGCCGAGGACCACCGGGGAGCCGTTGCGGGCCACCACGATGCGGTCGGCGAAGTCGGCGTGCATCACGGCGATGCCGTAGGTGCCCTCGATGACCCGCAGGGTGTCGCGGACCTTGTCCTCCAGCTTCTCCGCCTGGGAGCGCGCGATGAGGTGGACGAGGACCTCGGTGTCGGTCTCGGAGAGGAACTCGACACCGTCCGCCTCCAGCTTGCGGCGCAGGTCGGAGGCGTTGTCGATGATGCCGTTGTGGACGACGGCGACCTTGAGGTCGGCCGACATGTGCGGGTGGGCGTTCACGTCGGAGGGGGCGCCGTGGGTGGCCCAGCGGGTGTGGGCGATGCCGGTGGTGCCCTTGAAGCGGGCCGGGACCTTGGCCTCCAGGTCGCGCACCCGGCCCTTGGCCTTGACCATCTTCAGGCCGGCCGTCTTCGGGGAGCTGACGACGATGCCCGCGGAGTCGTAGCCGCGGTATTCGAGGCGCTGCAGACCCTCCAGGAGCAGCGGGGCGACATCACGCTTCCCGATGTATCCGACAATTCCGCACATATGGATGTGTCCCCTAGCCGTAGACCATGCGGCGCAGCTGCCTCAGTGTCAGCTCAGGCGGCGCCACCGCTCGATATTTCAGGTCCGCCTCGATCCGTCCGAAGATCTCCGCGTTCACCAGGCCCTGGGCCTGGAGTTCGCGGTGGCGGCGACGGACGTAGACCTCGGTCGTCTCGTCGAAGAAGGCGAGCACGTCCTGGATCACCCGCAGTGCCTCGCCCCTGCTGAGGGGCGTGGACCGCGTCAGATGATCAACAAGTTCGTCGTGCACCCGGTAGATCCTGGGGTACCGGAGGCCGTTTCGCAAGAATCCTGCCCGATATCGGGCAGATGGCTGTTGATGCTCTTATGAACGTCTGTTCGTAAGCTGTCCATCCTGCGTCTCACACCTCGTTGCTCATGGCGACGAGTTTCAGACGTCATGGACATTCCTCGTATGGGCGTACCCGACCAGCTCGCCGAGCACATGAGCATGGCCGAACAGCATGAGTACCTGCGCGCCAGATTCTCCCGGCGCACCATGATCCGGGGCGGCGCCGTCACCCTGGGCGCCGTCGCGGGTGGCGCGTTCGTGCCGGGCGCCGTCGCCCAGGCCGCCGCGCCGACCCGGACCTTCCCCAGCACCGAGAGCGTCGACGGCGCCCTCGTCGCCCCCTTCGGCCGGCACCTCGCCTACGGCAACGACCCGCGCACCGAGATGACCGTCTCCTGGCAGGTGCCGGTCGCGGTCAAGAAGCCCTTCATCCGGATCGGCGCCCGCCCCTGGGACCTCTCCCGCAAGATCGAGGCCGAGGTGCGCACCCTGTACACCCCGGCCGGCGTCGGCGCCAGCGGCGACCACACCCAGTACTACCTGCACGCCAAGCTGACCCACCTGCGCCCCGGCCAGACCTACTACTACGGCGTCGGCCACCAGGGCTTCGACCCCGCCGAGCCGCACCTGACCGGCACCCTGGGCACCTTCACCACCGCCCCCGCCCACAAGAAGCCGTTCACCTTCACGGCCTTCGGCGACCAGGGCGTCAGCTACCACGGCCTGGCCAACGACAGCCTGCTCCTCGGCCAGAACCCCAGCTTCCACCTGCACGCCGGCGACATCGCCTACGCCGACCCGGCCGGCGCGGGCAAGACCGCCGACACCGGCTTCGACTCGCGGGTGTGGGACCAGTTCCTCGCCCAGACCGAGTCCGTCGCCAAGTCCGTGCCGTGGATGGTGAGTTACGGCAACCACGACATGGAGGCCTGGTACTCGCCCAACGGCTACGGCGGCGAGGAGGCCCGCTTCACGCTCCCCGACAACGGGCCGGACAAGGCCCATCTGCCGGGCGTGTACTCCTTCGTCTACGGCAACACGGCGATCATCTCGCTCGACCCGAACGACGTCTCCTTCGAGATCCCGGCCAACCTCGGCATCTCCGGCGGCACCCAGACCACGTGGTTCGAGGGGCAGCTGAAGAAGTACCGGGCCGCGAAGGACATCGACTTCGTCATCGTGTTCTTCCACCACTGCGCCTACTGCACCTCCACCGCGCACGCCTCGGAGGGGGGCGTGCGCCAGGAGTGGGTGCCGCTGTTCGAGAAGTACACCGTGGACCTGGTCATCAACGGCCACAACCACCAGTACGAGCGCACCGACGTCATCAAGGGCGACAAGGTCGCCAAGAAGCTCCCGATCGGCGAGACCGCGTACCCCGAGACCGAGGGGGTCGTCTACGTCACGGCGGGCGCCGCGGGCCGCAGCCTGTACGCGTTCTCCGCGCCGGACTCCTACGAGGGGCACCTGAACGAGCGCGACTCCGTCGCCTCCTTCGTCAACACCAAGGACGGCAAGGTCGACGAGACCGTCGCCTGGTCCCGGGTGCGCTACCTCAACTACTCCTTCCTGCGCGTCGACGTGGAGCCCGCGTCGAAGGGCCACTACGCCAAGCTGAAGGTGTCGGGCATCGCCGAGACCGGTGACCGCATCGACCACTTCACGGTGGCGCGCCGGGCGAAGTGACACACCCTCGGCGCGTACGTCGACGTGGCGGTCCGGGCCGGGCGGGGGAGCCCGGCCCGGCCGTCGCGGAACGATCGGGCCTCAGTCGCCCAGCGCCGCGGCCAGGGCGTCGTCGAGGGCGAAGCGGACCGCGCTGCCCGCGGTCGCGGAGGACAGCATGCGCACCTCGCCGTTCGTGATCCCCACGGCGATCGCCGGGTTGTCCTGGCAGACCAGGCCGAAGGTCCGGTCCTGGTGGGCCTTGAGGAGGAACGCCTGGTCCTCGGGGTAGGGCGCGGCGGTCCCCTGCGTGTAGGCGCACGGCCGCAGCTGCATGGGGTCGCCCACGGCCCGGTAGCCCGCGATGTCCAGGCAGAACGTCGACGCCACGTGCTGCAGAGCGACGGCCCCGCCACCGAGGTCGACGACCCGCCACCGCTGCCCCGCACCCCCGTCGCACGCGGCCGGCGCGGGGACGTTGTCCGGGGACCCACCGGCGGCGGCGCCGACACACCTCCCGGGCTCGGCCGCCCCCTTCAGCGCGACGGTGGCGAGCACGGTCCCCGCCCCGGCAGAGGCAGAGGCGGACCGCTGAGGCCCGGCGGGCGGCGGACCGTAGGAACCGGCGGACCGCTCGCTCCACCCCACACCGGAGAGCAGACTCAGCGCCACGGCGGTGGCGGCCGCGGTCACCACCACGGCCACGGCGATGGCGAGCACCGGGCGGCGGGGGCCCGGGGGGAGCGGGGCCGCGGGCGTGTCCGGTGCGCCGGGGAAACCTGCCGTGACCGGGCTGTCGAGGGCGGCGGGGCCGTCCGGGGCCGACCGGTCCGCGCGGGACGCCCCGGCCCCCGATCCCGCGGGAGCCACGGAACCGGCCCGCGCTCCCCGCCCCCGTAACCTCATCCCGGCCCACCTCCCCGGCCCGCTCCGGGACGCCCGCTCCGCGGCTGCCGGGCGGGCCTTGCGCACCCCCGGCCTCGCCGCGCGGTAGTCCGGGCCGCCCCACACCAGGAGCCGGTCGACGAGCAGCGGCCGGAGCTCCGGCGCACCCCCCGACGTGAGCGTGCGCAGCAACGCGATGTCGTGGGCGCAGAACTCGCAGGTCTCCAGGTGCTGTTCGAGATCGGCCGGGGTCTCACGATGCGTGCCGCGGGCGATCGCGCCGAGCATCCCGCCGTAGTGCACACAGCGCGCGTCGGCCGTGTGCTCGGCGCGCAGCCGCAGAAAGGTGTCGGCGAGACGGGAACGGGCCGACTCGGCCAGCGAGGCGGCGAAGTCCTCCGAGGTGTTCAACACGCGGGCGGCGAAGGCCGGTTCGCCCTCCGCGAGACACAGCCACAGCGCGGCCCGCGACTGGTCGGCCAGCTCCCCGAACGCCCGCAGCAGCAGCGCGTCGTGCTCCACGAGCCGCAGCGTGTCCGTCGTACCGAAGCGCTCGCCCGCCCGCCGGGCCCAGTCCCGGAAGCCGGGGCGGAGGAGTCCGGCGCGCTCGTCCCGCAGCCACCCGAAAGCCGTCCGTCGTACGTCGGCGAGCAGGTCCGTGCGCGCGGCGGGCCCCGGCCGGCCGGCCAGCACCGCCGCGGCGAGGTCCGCCGCGGGGCCCGGCCTGCCGCAGAACGCGCCCGCATAGGCGTGCACCGCCGCGATGTCCTGCGCCTGGAAGCCTGTCGCCGGGTCGTCCAGGGCCTGCTGGGGCGTGTGCTCGGACATCATCGTCTCGTCTCCCCCAAGGAGCGCGGTCACGGCAAGATGTGGACCGTAGTGGCACTCACTATGACGATGCTGTGCGGCCCGGGTGCTCAAGAGGCACCAGAAGAGCCGGAAAGAGACGGGGCCCGGGAGGACCGTACTCCCGGGCCCCGCCCGCCTGCCGGGCCGTCCTACAGGCCCGCGAGGGGGTTGTTCAGCGTGCCGACCAGCTGCAGCGCGCCCGACGGGTCCGCGAGGTCCACCATCTGCCTGTTGTTGCGCAGCTGGAGGCGGTTGAGACAGGACAGGGCGAACTCGGGCGCGAACATGTCGTACCGCGCGAACTTGTCGGCCAGTTCCGGCACCGAGTGCTGGTAGTCGCGGGTGACCTCGGCGACCGTGCGCCAGAAGTCCTCCTCCTCCAGCACGCCCTCCGCGGCGAGGTTCGCGGCGAGGAAGCGGAAGAAGCAGTCGAAGACGTCCGTGAAGATCGACAGCAGCTTCTTGTCGTCCGGGACCTCCACCCGCAGCCGTTCGACCGCCGGCGGCAGCACCGCGTCCGGGTCCATGACGGCGATCTCCTCGGCGATGTCCTTGTAGACCGCCCGCTCGACCACGCCGTCCTTCAGGACCAGGATGACGTTCTCGCCGTGCGGCATGTACACCAGGTCGTAGGCGTAGAAGCTGTGCAGCAGCGGGGTGTAGTAGGCGCGCAGGTAGCGGCGCAGCCAGTCGGCCGGGGCGAGCCCGGAGCGCTCGACGAGCGCGCCCGCGAAGGACCGGCCCTCGTGGTCGACGTGCACCAGCGAGGCCATCGTGGCGAGCGACTCGCCGTCCCGGAGGGACGGGACCGGGCTCTCGCGCCACAGCGCGGCCAGCATCTTGCGGTACGGCGAGTAGCGGTCCGTGGCCTGCTCGTACTCCAGGTGCCGGTAGCCCACGGCGGCCCGCTCGCGGATGATCGACAGACCGGTGGACTTGAGGACCGGGTCGCCGTCGATGAGGGCGGCCAGCCAGTCGTTGATGGCCGGGGTCGCCTCCATGTAGGCGGCCGAAAGCCCGCGCATGAAGCCCATGTTGAGGACGGACAGGGCCGTCTTCACATAGTGCTTCTCCGGGTGGGACCTGTTGAAGAAGGTCCGGATCGACTGCTGGGCCAGGTACTCGTCGTCGCCCTCGCCGAGGCAGACCAGCAGATCGCGGGCGACCTCGGCGGCGAAGGTGACGGTGAGCTTGTTCCACCACTGCCAGGGGTGGACCGGGATGAGGAGGTACTCGGCCGGGTCGAGGCCCTTGTCGCGCAGGACGCCGTAGAAGCGCTCGACGGTCTCCTCGCCCAGCTCCTGGCGTACGAAGGACTCGTACTCGATGCCGACCCCGGCCGTGAAGGCGGCGCGGGAGCGGTGCGCGGCGAGCCAGACCAGACGGACCGGGCTCGCCGTCTCGGGGGCGTACGACAGGTACTCGTGGATGCCGAAGCCGAGCCGGCCGTTGTTGGCGACGAAGCAGGGGTGGCCCTCGGTCATGCCGGTCTCGATGTCCTGGAAGCCGGCTTTCGCCAACTCCGCCACCGGGATGCGGGGCTTGGTGAGCTTGTAGCAGGTGCCCGAGAGGGTGGAGGAGATCTCCTCCAGGTAGACCGGCAGGATCTCGTCGCTCAGACCGAGGGTGTTCTTCAGCTCGATGAAGAAGTCCAGCGCGGCGAGGGGGAGTTCGGTGCCGTCGCGGTGCCGGGTCAGGGAGTCGGCGTCGACCTGCCAGTGGTCGAGCGAGCGGCGTACGGCCGTGAAGTCGTAGCGGGTCTTTCCGTCGTCGCTGCGGACGACGTACTGGTCCTTGTCCGTCTCCTCCGGCTCGATCAGCCGCTCGTGGGCGAACTCGGCGAGGGCCTTGCGGACCAGCAGGCGGTTGGCCGTCTCCCAGCGCTCGGGGGACAGGTGCGCCACGGTGTCGGCGAGGCTCATACGGCCACCCCCGTGGCCGCCGCGAACTGCTCCCGCGTGCAGAAGCTCAACAGGGCCTTCTTCTCCGGCTTCTGGATCTCGCGCTCGGGCACGAACCCGACCGCCTCGTTCAGGGCGTGGACGGCCTTGTTGGAGACGTCGGGCTCCACGACCACCCGCCGGGCCGCCGGGTCCTCGAAGAGGTGCGCCAGCACGGCGGTGATGACGGACCGGGTGAACCCGTGCACCGGCCGGTCGGTGGCCGGGGTGAGAAAGTGCATGCCGACATCACCGGGCCGGGGCTCGTACAGCCCCACCAGCTCGCGGTGGGCGGGGTCGTACTTCTCCATCAGGAAGGCGGGCTCGCCGTCCCGGTCGAGGCCCAGCAGCGCGTGATGGTGCTCGTCGGCCGCGATGTCCATGTACGCGCGCTCGACATCCTCCAGCTTCGCGTCCTGCATCATCCAGAACGCGGCCTTGGGGTGGGTGACCCACCCGTGCAGCAGCTCGGCGTCCTTCAGGGGGTCGAGGGGGCGGAAGGTGAAGGTGCCCACGGCGGTGGTGCTCATACGGAAAACTCCTGGAACGCGATCGTCTTCTCGACCGGGTAGTACTCGGTGCCGAGCAGCTCTCGGATGATGCAGCTGTTGCGGTAGGCGCCCATGCCCAGGTCGGGGCTGGTGATGCTGTGGGTGTGGACGCCGGCGTTCTGGAGGAAGACGCCTCTGCCCGTCACGTCGATCGCGTAGGTGCGGGACACGTCGAAGTTGCCCTGGGAGTCGTACACCAGGCGGTCCTTGACCGGGGCCAGGAACTCCGGCTCGGCGTACCTGTAGCCGGTGGCGAGGACCAGGCCCTGGGACTCGATCTCGAAGTCCTTCTCCTGCTCCTCCTGGCGGAAGGCGAGCGTGTACGTGCCGTTCTCGTGGCGCGCGCTGCTGAGCGAGGAGTTGGTGAGCAGCCGGGTGGGGACCGGGCCGCCGAGGTTCTTCTGGTAGAGCAGGTCGAAGATCTCGTTGATGAGGTCGCCGTCGATGCCCTTGAACAGGCCCTTCTGCTCGGCGGTGAGCCGGTAGCGGGTGGCCTCGGGCAGCTCGCGGTAGTAGTCGATGTACTCCGGGGAGGTCATCTCCAGCGTGAGCTTGGTGTATTCGAGGGGGAAGAAGCGCGGGGAGCGGGTCACCCAGTTCAGCCGGTAGCCGTGGACGTCGATCTCGCCGAGCAGGTCGTAGTAGATCTCGGCGGCGGACTGTCCGGAGCCGACCAGGGTGATCGACTCCTTCTTCACCAGCTCGCTTCTGTGCTGCACATAGCGGGAGTTGTGGATGAAGTCGCCGTCCAGGTCCCGGCAGGCCTCCGGTATGTACGGCGGGGTGCCGGTGCCGAGGACCAGGTGGCGGGCGCGGTACACGTCACCGGCCGACGTCGTCACGACGTACAGGTCGTCCTCGTACCGGACCTCCGTCACCGTCGTACCGAAGCGGACGCTGCTCAGTTTGTTCGCGGCCCAGCGGCAGTAGTCGTCGTACTCGACCCGCAGGGGGTAGAAGTTCTCGCGGATGTAGAACGAGTACAGCCGGCCCTTCTCCTTCAGGTAGTTGAGGAAGGAGTACGGCGAGGTCGGGTCGGCGAGGGTGACCAGGTCCGACATGAACGGGGTCTGGAGGTGGGCGCCCTCCAGGAACATGCCGGCGTGCCACTCGAAGTCGGGCTTCGACTCCAGGAAGACGCCGTCGAGTTCGGCGATGGGCTCGGTGAGGCAGGCGAGGCCCAGGTTGAACGGGCCGAGCCCGATCCCCACGAAGTCGTAGGTGGTGGACGGGTTGTCAGGACGCGCGGTCAAGGGACTCTCCCAGGTACTGCTCGGCGTGGCCGGCGATCAGGTCGAGGACGACGGACATGTCCTCGACCGTCGTCTCGGGGTTGAGCAGGGTGAACTTCAGGTAGTGGCGGCCCTGGACCTTCGTGCCCGCGACCACCGCGTCGCCGGAGGCGAACAGGGCCTTGCGGGCGTACAGGTTGGCGCGGTCGATCTCGGCCGGGTCGGTGACCGAGGCCGGGATGTAGCGGAAGACCAGCGTGGACAGACTCGGGGCGACGACCACGTCGAAGCGGGGGTCGGCGGCGAGCAGCTTCCAGCCCTCGGCGGCCAGGTCGCAGACCTCGTCGAAGAGCTGGCCGACGCCGTCGGCGCCCATCACGCGCAGGGTCATCCACAGCTTGAGCGCGTCGAAGCGGCGGGTGGTCTGGAGGGACTTGTCGACCTGGTTGGGGATGCGTTCCTGCACCATGCGGCGCGGGTTGAGGTACTCCGCGTGGTAGGTGGCGTGCCGCAGCGTGGAGGCGTCGCGGACCAACACGGCGGACGAACTCACGGGCTGGAAGAAGGACTTGTGGTAGTCCACGGTGACCGAGTCGGCGCGCTCGATGCCGTCGATGCGGTCGCGGTACTTGACCGAGGCGAGCAGTCCGCAGCCGTAGGCGGCGTCGACGTGCATCCAGGTGCCGTACTGCTCGCACAGCTCGGCGATCTCGGGCAGCGGGTCGATGGAGCCGAAGTCGGTGGTGCCGGCGGTGGCGACGACGGCCATCGGGACCAGGCCCTCGCGGCGGCAGCGTTCCAGCTCGCGGGCGAGGGCCACGGTCTGCATCCGCTTGTCGTGGTCGACGGGGATCGAGACCACGGCGTCCGGGCTCAGGCCGAGCAGTTTGGCCGACTTCTTGACGCTGAAGTGGCTGACCTCGGAGGCGAAGATGCGCAGGGCGGTGAAGGCGGCCGGGCCTTCCCACCCGTCCCGCGCCGGCTTCGCCTCCTCGCGGGCCAGGAGCAGGGCCTGGAGGTTGGACTGCGTCCCGCCCGAGGTGAACACGCCGTCGGCGACCGGTCCCAGACCGATGCGTGCGGTCGTCCAGTCGATCAGTTTGCGTTCGATGAGGGTGCCGCCGGCCGACTGGTCCCAGGTGTCCAGGGAGGAGTTGACGGCGGAGAGGATGGCCTCGCCGAGCACGGCCGGGATGACGACCGGGCAGTTGAGGTGGGCGAGGTAGCGGGGGTGGTGGAAGTAGACCGCGTCCCGGAGGTAGACGTCCTCCAGCTCGTCGAGCACCGCGGCCGTGTCCAGCAGGGGCTTGTCGAGGTCGATCTCGTCGATGCGGGGGGAGAGGGCGTCGACGGTGACGCCGGTGAACGGCCTGGTGGTGGTGGCGAGTTTGGCCGCCACCCGCTCGATTCCTTCGGTCACGGAGCGGCGGTAGCTCTCCGCGGTCGTGTCGTTGAGCAGGTGCGAGCGCATGTGGGGGTCCTCCGGTGGGGACGATCCGTGCGGGACGGGGCAGGAGCGGGGCGGATACCCGGGCTTCAACTTAGGTAAGCCTAACCTAATTAACTTGAGCCGAAACCTGCCCCACCCGTGACCGCCGTCACGTCGGGGGGAGTTACTCGGCCGCCCGCAGCTGTTCCTCGGTCATCCCCTGCCGCCAGTACCCGACAAAGGTGACCCGGCGCCGGTCGACCCCGCGCTCGCGCACGAAGTGCCGCCGCAGCTCCTTCACGCACCCGGACTCGCCCGCGATCCAGACGTACGGCCGCTCGGCGGGCGGGAGTTGGGTGTCACGGATGAGATCCGGTGCCTTCTCCCCGACGAGCCAGGTGATCTCGGCGTCCGCGTCGGTCGCCAGGTCCTGGATGTCCCCGGCGTCACGCACCTCCAGCCACACGCGGGCGCGCTGCCCGGCGGGGAGGGCCTCCAGGATCGCGGAGACGGCGGGCAGGGCGCTCTCGTCGCCCCACATCAGCACCAGGTCGGTGTCGGCCGGCGGGCGGAACCGGATGGCCCGGTTGTCGGCGACGGCGGGCCCGAGCAGCTGGACCCGGTCGCCGGCGCGGGCGCGCGCGGCCCAGGTGGACGCGGGCCCGGCCGGCTCGTGCAGCACGAAGTCGATGTCGATCTCGTCGGGATCGCGCCGCAGGCCCCGCAGGGTGTACGACCGCATCACGGCCCGCACCTCGTCCGGCTGCTCCCGCCAGGCCTGCCACCAGCCGTCCCCGAGTTCGACGGGGACGCCGGGCTCGGTCCGCCCCGCAGCCGGGAGGAAGAGGGACAGTGACTGGTCGTGTCCGTCGGAGAAGAAGTGCTGAAGGTCCTCCCCGGTGAAGCTGACCCGGACCAGAGACGGCCCGAGCCGCCTCGTCCGCGCGACCTGGAGGGAGAAGAAACGGAACGGGGCGGCTACGGCCGTAGTCATGCAGGGCTCCTGAGGCTCAGGAAGACGTGAGGGGGCTAGCTGACCTTCTTGGCGGTCTCGATCGCCTTGGCGAGGTTCTCCACCATCGCCACGCACTTGTCGTACGACGGGATCGGCTCCGGCGACCGTGCGATGACCTGACCCGCCTTCACCGCGGGCAGCTTCTTCCAGGTCGCCTCGGTGATGTCGGCCGGCTGGATGGTCGCCGTACGGTCGTCCATCATGATGATGTCGGCCTTGTACTTGTCGACGTTCTCCCAGCTCAGCGACTCGTACCAGCCGCCGGAGGCCTTGAGTACGGACGCCGGGGGCTCCACGAAGTTCACGCCGAGCGCCTTGAAGTACTCCAGGTCGATGGAGAGGTTGGTGCCGGAGACGTAGAAGACGTCCTGGGCCGCGGACCCGGCGAGCACCTTGATGTCGGGGTGGGCCTTGGCGGCGGCCCGCAACCGCTCCGAGGCCGACTCGAACCGCTTCTTCGCGTCGGTGACCTTCGCCGCCGTCATGTCGGCGCCGAGGGACTCGGCCAGCTCCCACACCCGCTGCAGGGGGGCGGTGATCTGACGGTCGTAGACGGAGATCGCCACGCTCGGCGCCAGCTTGGCGATCTTGGAGGCGGAGGCCGCGGGGACGTACCAGAGGGTGCCGGCGCTGTCGAAGGTCGTGGTGATGAGGACCTCGGGCGCGAAGGCCGCGTACTGCTCGACGTTGAACTGGTCCCACACGTTGCCGAAGACGGTCAGCTTGCTGACGTCCATGTCGCCGGCCTGGACGTCGGCCTTGCCGTCCTTGGTCTTGGTGGGGCCGAAGACGCCCTTGACCTCGATGCCGTAGTCGTGGAGCGCGGCGGCGACGCCGACGAAGGCGACGATCTTCGTGGGAACCTTGTCGAGCTTCACGGTCGTGCCGCGGTCGTCCTTGAAGGTCCACGCCCCGGACTTCGCGGCCGTGGTGCCCTTGCCGGAGCCCTCGCTGCCGGCGTCGTCGTCACCGCAGGCCGCGAGCACGGCGCCGAGGCCGAGTGCGCCGCCCGCGGCGAGGATGCCACGGCGGGTGAGATGGGCGGCTCTTGCGTTGGACATGTGTGGCTGCTTTCGAACGGGGCGGAGCGCCCGCCGGACAAGTTCGAAGGTAGGTTAGCCTAACCTCATCAAATGTCCAGAGGGCGGGGTGCCGCCCCGTCGAAGCCGTGGGTGCCCTGTGGGCCGCGCCCTACCCGGCCAGCCCCAACTCCCGTGCGATCAGCATCCGCTGGACCTCGCTCGTGCCCTCGCCGATCTCCAGGATCTTGGAGTCGCGCCACATACGGGCCACCGGGTACTCGTTCATGAAGCCGTACCCGCCGTGGATCTGGGTGGCGTCGCGGGCGTTGTCCACGGCGATCGTGGAGGAGTACAGCTTGGCGAGGGCGGCCTCCTTCTTGAAGGGCTCGCCGGAGACCAGCCGCGAGGCCGCGTCCCGCCAGGCGAGGCGGGCCGTGTGGGCCTTCATCTCCATGTCGGCGATCTTGAACTGGATGGCCTGGTTGGCGCCGATGGGCCGCCCGAAGGCCTCCCGCTCCTTGGCGTACTTCACCGACTCGTCCACACAGCCCTGCGCGAGCCCGGTCGCCAGGGCCGCGATGGCGATCCGGCCCTCGTCGAGGATGCGCAGGAACTGGGCGTAGCCGCGGCCCTGTTCGCCCAGCAGGTTCGCCGCCGGGACCCGGACGTCGGAGAAGGACAGCTCACGGGTGTCCGAGGCGTTCCAGCCGACCTTCGAGTACGGCGCGGCGACCGTGAAGCCCGGGGTGCCGGAGGGGACGATGATCGAGGAGATCAGCGGCTTGCCGTCCGGCTTGCGCCCGGTGACGGCGGTGACGGTGACCAGGCCCGTGATGTCGGTGCCGGAGTTGGTGATGAAGCACTTGGTGCCGTTGATGACCCATTCGTCGGTGTCCGGGTCCAGCCGGGCCGTCGTACGCGTCGCTCCGGCGTCGCTGCCGCCGTCCGGTTCGGTGAGGCCGAAGGCGCCCAGGATCTCGCCCGAGCACAGCCGGGGCAGCCACTCGCGCTTCTGCTCCTCCGTGCCGAACAGGTGGATCGGCATGGCTCCGAGGGAGACGCCGGCCTCCAGGGTGATCGCCACCGACGAGTCCACGCGCGCGAGTTCCTCGAGGACGAGGCCGAGCGCCAGGTAGTCGCCGCCCATGCCGCCGTTCTCCTCGGGGAACGGCAGCCCGAACAGGCCCATGCGGCCCATCTCGCGGACGATCTCGTAGGGGAACTCGTGGTGTTCGTAGTACTCGCCGATCTTCGGCGCCACTACGTCATGGGCGAACTCCTCGACGGTACGGCGGAGTTCTTCCAGCTCGGGGGAGAGGCGGTGGTCCATCGGGGGTTCACTCCTGGTGGGAGAGGGCGCGGACGGTGCGGGACGGGCTGGGTCGGCCCAGGTGTTCGGCCATCCAGGCGCTGGTGGCGACGAGACGGCCGAGGTCGACACCGGTGTCGATGCCGAGGCCCTGAAGCATCCACACGAGGTCCTCGGTGGCGAGGTTGCCGGTGGCGGACTTGGCGTACGGGCAGCCGCCGAGGCCGCCCGCGGAGGCGTCCACGGTGGTGACGCCGTGCTGGAGGGCGGCGTGGGTGTTGGCGAGGGCCTGGCCGTACGTGTCGTGGAAGTGCACGCCCACCTTCTCGACGGGGACGTCGAGTTCGGTGAGCAGTGCCCGTACGTGCCCCGGTGTCGCCACCCCGATGGTGTCGCCGAGGCTGAGTTCGTCGCAGCCCATGTCGAGCAGGGCACGGCAGACCTTGGTGACCTGGGGGACCGGGACCGCGCCCTCCCAGGGGTCGCCGAAGCACATGGAGAGGTAGCCGCGGACGTGCACGCCCTCGGCCTTGGCCCGCGCGACGACCGGGTCGAACATCGCCAGGGCCTCGTCGACCGTGCGGTTGAGGTTGGCCTTGGCGAAGGACTCGGTGGCGCTCGCGAACACGGCGACCCGGCGGGCCCCGAGGGCCAGGGCGCGGTCCAGGCCGCGTTCGTTCGGGACGAGCACCGGGAGGTCCACGGGCAGGTCGGCGAGCTGGGGGAACAGCTGTTCAGCGTCCGCGAGTTGAGGCACCCACTTGGGGTGGACGAAGCTCGTCGCCTCGATGGTCGTCAGTCCCGCGTCGGCCAGGCGGCGCACGAACTCCGCCTTGACCTCGGTGGGCACGGTCGACTTCTCGTTCTGCAGGCCGTCGCGGGCGCCGACCTCGTGGATGCGGACGCGGGCCGGGAGACCTGTCTCCGGTACGACCATGGGGAGTGTCATCGCTCGTCCTCCACGGGGGTGATGACCGCAAGCACCTGGTCCATGGCGACCGTGGTGCCCGGCGTGACGTCCAGCTCGGCGACCGTGCCGGCGTGCGGGGCGGAGATGACGTGCTCCATCTTCATCGCCTCGACGACGAGCAGGCTCTGCCCGGCCGCCACCTCGTCCCCGGCCGCCACCTTCACGACGGTCACGGTGCCGGGCATGGGGGCGGTGAGGGAGTCGGCGCCTGCGTGCCCGCCGCGGGTGAGGGACGCGGCCACCGGGTCGTGGTCGCGCACGTGCCAGGCGTCGCCGTCCCGGCCCACCCAGTCACCGGCCCGGTGGAAGGTGTGGCGGACGCCGTCGAGGGTGACGGCGACCCGGTCTTCGGTAACGGTGTGGGTGCCGCGCGGGACGTACTCCACGGGCTCCTGCACCCGGAGGGGGAATCCGAGGTCCTTCCCGAGGCCCCCCATCCGCCAGCCGCTCGGCACCGCGAACGGATCGGTCCAGCCGCCCTCGGGGGGACGCAACGCCTCCAGTCGTACGGCGGCTGCGGCCTCGTACACCTCGTCCGGCACGTCCGTGGCGACCAGGTCGTCCACCACGCGCTCGACCAGCCCGGTGTCCAACTCGCCCGCGACCACCGCCGGATGGGCCAGCAGCCGGCGCAGGAAGCCCGCGTTGGTCTGCACGCCCAGCGTCACCGTCCCCGCGAGGGCCGCCCTCAGCTTCCTGAGCGCGGTCGCGCGGTCCGGGCCGTAGGCGATGACCTTGGACAGCATCGGGTCGTACAGGCTGCCGACCTCGGTGCCCTCGCTGAGCCCGGAGTCGGTGCGGACGCCGTCGCCCTGGGGTTCGTGGAGCCGGAGCACGGTGCCGCCGGACGGGAGGAAGCCCTTTGAAGGGTCCTCCGCGCAGACGCGGGCCTCGATCGCGTGTCCCTTGAGGGAGACGCCCTCCTGCCCGTACGGCAGCCGCTCGCCCGCCGCGACCCGCAGCTGCCACTCCACCAGATCCAGGCCGGTGACGAGCTCGGTGACCGGGTGCTCCACCTGGAGGCGGGTGTTCATCTCCATGAAGTAGTACGAGGACGGATCGTCGCCGGGCACGATGAACTCGACGGTGCCCGCGCCCCGGTAGCCGCAGGAGCGGGCCGCCTCGACCGCGGCCTCGCCCATCGACGCGCGCGTGGTCTCGTCGAGGAGGACGCTGGGCGCCTCCTCGATGATCTTCTGGTGCCGGCGCTGGAGGGAGCACTCGCGCTCGCCGAGGTGGATCACGTTGCCGTGGCCGTCGGCCAGCACCTGGATCTCGATGTGCCGGGGCCGGTCCACCCACCGCTCCACGAGCAGGGTGTCGTCGCCGAAGGAGGTGCGGGCCTCGCGGCGGGCGGCCGCGATCTCCTCTTCCAGGACCGTGAGGTCCCGGACCAGTCGCATGCCCTTGCCGCCGCCGCCCGCGCTGGGCTTCAGCAGCACCGGGGCGCCCAACGCGCGCGCGGCCTCGGCGAGTTCGGGGTCCCGGCCGCCCGGCACGACCGGGACGCCGGCCGCCTCGACGGTCTCCTTGGCGCGGATCTTGTCGCCCATGAGGGCGATCGCCTCGGCGGGCGGCCCGATGAAGACCAGCCCGGCGTCGGCGCACGCGCGCGCGAAGGACGCGTTCTCGGCGAGGAAGCCGTAGCCGGGGTGGACGGCCTGGGCGCCGGTGCGGGCGGCGGCCTCCAGGAGGCGCTCGGCGGACAGATAGCTCTCGGAGGCCGGCGCCGGTCCCAGGCGTACGGCGGTGTCGGCCTCCCGGACGTGCCGCGCGTCGGCGTCGGCGTCGGAGAAGACCGCCACCGAGCGCACGCCCAGGGCGCGCAGGGTGCGGATGACGCGGACCGCGATCTCGCCCCGGTTGGCGACAAGCACTGTGTCAAACATGGGTCCTCACATCCGGAAGACGCCGAACTGGGGGTCGCCCAGCGGCGCGTTGGCGCATGCGGTCAGGGCCAGGCCGAGCACCTGACGGGTGTCGAGCGGGTCGATGACCCCGTCGTCCCAGAGGCGGGCGGTCGCGTAGTAGGCGTTGCCCTGGCGCTCGTACTGGGCGCGGATCGGGTCCTTGAAGGCGTCCTCGTCCGCCGCGGACCAGTCCTCGCCCCGCTGCTCCAGCTGGTCCCGCTTGACGGTCGCGAGGACGGACGCGGCCTGCTCGCCGCCCATGACGGAGATCTTGGCGTTGGGCCACATCCACAGGAAGCGCGGGGAGTAGGCCCGGCCGCACATCGAGTAGTTCCCGGCGCCGTACGAACCGCCGACGACCACGGTCAGCTTGGGCACGCGCGTGCAGGCGACCGCGGTCACCATCTTGGCGCCGTGCTTGGCGATGCCGCCGGCCTCGTAGTCCCTGCCGACCATGAAGCCGGAGATGTTCTGGAGGAACAGCAGCGGGATGCCGCGCTGGTCGCACAGCTCGATGAAGTGGGCGCCCTTCTGGGCCGACTCGGAGAACAGGATGCCGTTGTTGGCGACGATCCCGACCGGGTGGCCGTGGATCCGGGCGAACCCGGTGACCAGGGTCTGCCCGAACTCGGCCTTGAACTCGGCGAACCGGGAGCCGTCGGTGATCCGCGCGATGATCTCCCGGACGTCGTAGGGGGTGCGGGAGTCCACCGGCACCGCGCCGTAGAGGCCGTGGGGGTCCACCTTGGGCTCCACCGCCGGCTCGACGGACCACGGCAGCGGCCCGCGCGCGGGCAGGGTCGCGGCGATGTTCCGCACGATCCTCAGCGCGTGGGCGTCGTCCTCGGCGAGGTGGTCGGTGACCCCGGAGATCCGGGAGTGCACCTCGCCGCCGCCGAGCTCCTCCGCGGTGACGACCTCACCGGTGGCGGCCTTCACGAGGGGAGGGCCGCCGAGGAAGATCGTGCCCTGGTTGCGGACGATGACGGCCTCGTCGCTCATGGCGGGGACGTAGGCGCCCCCGGCCGTGCACGAGCCGAGCACCGCCGCGATCTGCGGGATGCCCGCGCCGGACATCCGGGCCTGGTTGTAGAAGATCCGCCCGAAGTGCTCACGGTCCGGGAAGACCTCGTCCTGCATCGGCAGGAAGGCGCCACCGGAGTCCACGAGGTAGATGCACGGCAGACGGTTGTCGAGGGCGACCTCCTGCGCGCGCAGGTGCTTCTTCACCGTCATCGGGTAGTACGTGCCGCCCTTGACGGTGGCGTCGTTGGCGACGACCACGCACTCGCGCCCGCTCACCCGCCCGATCCCGGCGATGACCCCGGCGGCCGGGGCCTGTCCGTCGTACAGCCCGTCGGCGGCGAGCGGAGCCAGCTCCAGGAAGGGCGAGCCGGGGTCCAGGAGGGTGTCGACCCGGTCCCGGGGCAACAGTTTCCCGCGCGCGGTGTGCCGCTCGCGCGCCCTCTCGCCGCCGCCCAGCCTGGCCGCGCCGAGCTTGTCGCGCAGCTCGTCCACGAGGGCCCGGTGGGCCTCCTCGTTGGCCTTCCAGGCCGCCGACGCGGGGTCTGCCGCGCTCGTCAGCTCGGGTGCCTGATCCATGTCCCGCGGTCCCCTCACCCAGTGATCGCCTGTTAATGAGCGTTAACCATTTCCATTAGGTTAACGACCGCTAACCTCCCTGTCTAGAATTGCTTCCATGGCCACCAGAACCGACGCCCCCACCCGCCGCGAGCAGATCCTCAAGGAGGCCGCGCGGCTGTTCGCCGAGCGCGGGTTCCACGGCGTGGGCGTGGACGAGATAGGCGCGGCCGTCGGGATCAGCGGGCCCGGGCTGTACCGGCACTTCGCGGGCAAGGACGCGATGCTGGCGGAGCTGCTGGTCGGCATCAGCGGCCAGCTCCTGACCGGCGGCAAGCGCAGGGTCGCCGAGTCGGACGGCGGTGACCCCGAGGTGCTGCTGGACTCGCTGATCGAGGGCCACATCGACTTCGCGCTCGACGACCGCCCCCTGATCACCCTGCACGACCGCGAGCTGGACCGCCTCCGGGACAGCGACCGCAAGCTGGTGCGGCAGCTCCAGCGGCAGTACGTCGAGCTGTGGGTGGAGATCCTGCGCGAGGTCTACCCCGGCCTCACGGAACCCGCCGCCCGCTCGGCCGTGCACTCCGTCTTCGGGCTCCTGAACTCCACCCCGCACCTGGGCCGCCCCGGTTCGCTCCCGGGGCGCGGCGCCACCGCGGAGCTGCTGCACCGCATGGCCAGGGGGGCGTTCGCGGCGGCCGGCGACGCCGCCTGACCGGGCATCGCCACAGCTCCTCGGCCTCCTGTCGCGGCCCCGTTCACAGGAACCCGGCTCTGCCTCGGACTCCTTGTGCCACCCTGCTGAGTGCAATCCACGGGCACGCGCAGGAACTTCGGGGGAACGGCAGTGCAGCGCGACGCGTTCATCTCATACAGTCACAAGCGGGACGTTCCGCTGGCGCAGGCCGTGGAGAGCGGGCTGCATGACATCCTCCGGACGCCCTGGCTGCGGCGTTCCAAACTGAAGGTGTTCCGCGACACCACCAGCCTCGCGGCCAACCACGACCTCGACGGTTCCATCAAGGCCGCGCTCGCCGAGTGCCGCTACTTCATCTATCTCGCCTCCCCCGAGGCCGCACGGTCGCGGTGGGTGCGCGAGGAGATCGGCTACTGGAGCCGCAACCACGGCATGGAGCAGTTCCTGATCGCCCTCAGCGACGGGAACCTCGTCTGGGACCCTGATGCGCGCGATTTCGACTGGGCGTACACCGACGTGCTGCCGCCCGGGTTGCAGGGGGCCTTCGCCGCCGAGCCGCTCTGGGTCGACCTCAGGGGATTCCGTGACGCCGACCAGCGGTCGATGAAGCCGGGTTCCGACTTCCGAGACCGGGTGGCGGGGCTGGCCGCGCCCTTGCACGGCATGGCGAAGGACGCGCTGGACAGCACCGACCTGCACATTCAGCGCAAGGCAGTGCGCATCCTGCGGTACTTCGTGGTCGGCCTCCTCGCGCTGGCGCTGACCGCGGTCGTGGCCGGTGTCGTCGCCTGGCAGCAACGGGGCGAGGCTCTGGCGCGCGCCCGTACCTCCGCCTCGCAGGCGCTGGCCGCCCGCTCCCTCGCCCTGGCGTCCAAGGACCCCCGCAAGGCCGCCCAGTTCGCCCTGTACGCCCAGGCGGTCCGGCCCACGGGTGAGTCGGCGCAGGCCATGGCACAAGCGGTCGCAGCCAACGACAGCGTGGTCCGGCACCTCCAGGTCGGCCACGAGGCGGTGGTCAACTACCGCGGGGCGGGCAACGTCGGTGCCACCGAGGTCGCGATCAGTCGTGACGGAGGAATGCTGGCCTACTACTCGGACTTCGATCCCGGCGCGCTGGTCGGCACGGCGCCGCAGCGCATTCACCTGTACGACATCGCCGAAGGCAGGGAACTGCCTCACCTGGAAAACGCAAGCTGGCCGCAGAGTGGCGGGGGCATCGAGTTCAGCGCGGACGGCGGCACCCTGGCGGTCGAAGAACCGTACAACCGGATCGCCCTCTGGGACGTCACCCGCCACAAGCTCATCCGACGGATCACGGCCAGTCAGGGCGGGGACCTGGCCACGGCCCTGCAACACCTTCGGGCGTTCGCCTTCTCCGGAGACGGACGGCGGATCGCTGCTTCCTTCTACGCCTCCAACGAATCGGAGGAATTCCGCGCCGCGGTCTGGGACGTGAGGAGCGGGCGGCTGATCAGCGAGCAGACGGTGCGCCCGGACAGCCTCGCCCTCGGCTTCGACGAGTCGAACCGCCTCCTGGCGCTCGACTACGAGACCGGTCGGATCCGCAGCCTCGCGAGCGGCTCCACGACCTGGAGCGGCTGGCGGGTCATTCGTGGTCTCCCTCGCCCGAAGGTGCCGGCGACAGCCCGGGTCATCCTGTCGGCCGACGGCTCCCAGGCGTTCATCGGCGAGCGGCGTGAGCTGTGGGATCTCTCCGAGGGCCGCCTCGTCTCCCGTAAGGGCGGCGAGGGCGGCAAGCCCGTCGAGGGCGTCGGAGCGCTCGCTCTGCCCGGTGCAGCGGGCAGCGCCGTGTACGTCGCCGACGACCGCGAGGTCAACGTCTATGACGCGGAGCTGCGCCATCCCCGAACCCTCGGCTCCTTCACCTGGCCGGTGTTCAGCATCGCGGTCTCGGGGGACGGCCGATGGGTGGCCGCCGGTTCCCAGGACGGCGCCGTCTCCCTCTTCTCCACGGCCCGCTACCAGGAAGGTGTCCAGCTTCCGAACCCGCCGCATCTCAAGCCCGCGAACCTGAGCGCGGACCACCGCACCGCCTTCCGTACCGACGCATCCGGCACCGACGTCTGGTCCGTCACCGGCAGAGGTGTCCGGACGGTGGGCCGCATACCGCTGCGCGGCCTCGACCATGAACTGCGCGGGGACACGCTGGTGGCCTCGCTCGACGGCACCCGCGCCGTGGTGGCGCAGGACGGCGTCGTCTCGCTGTGGCGTCCGAAGGACGGCAGTCGACTGGGGCGCCACGCTACCGGTGACGACATGTTCGCGGTGCTTGCCTTCCTGGCCGACGGCGTTCATGTGGTGGCGATGTCGGAGAGCGAGTCCGCGGTGTACGTCCTGGACACCCGGACCTGGCGGACCGTGCAGTCCATACCCTTCGATCCCGTCGCCCCGGACACCTCCGTCGCCGTCAGTGCCGACCGCACCACCCTGGCCACGGTGGGGGACGACGACGTCCTGACCGTGTGGAAGTGGGCCGGGGGCAAGGGCTTCCAACGGGTGCGCAGGGTGTCGATCCGGCCGGTCTGGACGCAGTACGGGCTTGACGTCGTGGTCAGTGCGCACGGGGAGCGCGTCGCGGTGCTGAACTCCGACGGGCTCATCTCCACCCTCGACGTGTCCGGCGGGCGGCTCGTGCGGGCCACGTCCGCGGCGAGCGACGGAACGGCTCTGGCGTTCAGTGGAGACAGCGCCTTCCTCGTCCAGGCCGGGGGCTCCTCGGGACTCCAGTTCTGGGACGCCGCCACCGGCGAGTCCCGCGGGGCCTGGACACTCCCGGACGAGGCGACCGGCAAGGGCGCCACGGTCACGGGCCTGCTGCCGGGCGACGACGGCGCGATGACCACCTTCGGCTCGGACGGCAGCCTGGTGCGACGGGTCGTCGATGTGGCCGCGTGGCAGAAGGTGCTGTGTGATCTCGCGCCGCAAGAACTCCCTGCGGACGAGTGCGACCGCTACCTGAAGGGGCTGCACGTGTCGGCCCCCTGCCGCAACGGCTGAGTGGCCACGGACCGTGGGCGGCGTGACGAGCGTTACGGGATCAGCTCTGGACGCCTCTTCGTACTCGCCGGTACCGTTGATCTGAGCAAGCGCTTAGACATGGACCCTTTGAGTCAGGTGGAGGTGGCGGCGGTGCGCCGTACGGTGTTCAACGAGGACCACGAGGCGTTCCGGGAGACCCTGCGCGCCTTCATCGAGGCCGAGGTCGTCCCCGTCTACGACGAGTGGTTCCAGGCCGGCCAGGCGCCGCGCGACTTCTACTACAAGCTCGCCGAGCTCGGCATCTTCGGCATCCGCGTGGACGAGGAGTTCGGCGGCGCCGGCATCGACTCGTACAAGTTCGAGGCCGTGATGTACGAGGAGACCTCGCGCGCGGGTGTCCAGTTCGGCGGCTCCGGTGTGCACGTCCTGCTCGGACTGCCGTACATCAAGATGCTCGCCACCGACGAGCAGAAGAAGCGCTTCCTGCCGAAGTTCGTCTCCGCCGAGGAGATGTGGGCCCTCGCGATGACCGAGCCGGGCACCGGCTCCGACCTCGCGGGCATGAAGACCACCGCCAAGCTCTCCGAGGACGGCACGCACTACGTCCTCAACGGCGCCAAGACCTTCATCACCGGCGGCGTCCACGCCGACCGCGTGATCGTGGCCGCCCGCACCTCCCCGTCCTCCGCCGAGGACCGCCGCTTCGGCATCTCCCTGTTCGCCGTGGACACCAAGTCCGAGGGCTACTCCGTCGGCCGCAAGCTCGACAAGCTCGGCCTGAAGACCTCCGACACCGCCGAGCTCGCGTTCGTCGACGTCAAGGTGCCCGTCGAGGACCTCCTCGGCGAGGAGAACAAGGGCTTCTACTACCTCGGCCACAACCTCGCCTCGGAGCGCTGGGGCATCGCCTACGGCGCCTACGCGCAGGCCAAGGCCGCCGTCCGGTTCGCCAAGCAGTACGTCCAGGAGCGCACCGTCTTCGGCAAGCCGGTCGCCTCCTTCCAGAACACCAAGTTCGAGCTGGCCGCGTGCCAGGCCGAGGTCGACGCCGCCGAGGCCGTCGTGGACCGCGCCCTGGAGGCCCTCGACGCGGGCGAGCTGACCCCCGCCGAGGCCGCCAGCGCCAAGCTGTTCGCCACCGAGGTCGCCCACCGCGTGATCGACCGCTGCCTCCAGCTGCACGGCGGCTACGGCTTCATGAACGAGTACCCGATCGCCCGCCTGTACGCGGACAACCGCGTCAACCGCATCTACGGCGGCACCAACGAGATCATGAAGTCGATCATCGCGAAGGACATGGGCCTGTAAGCCGCGCGAGATCACCGGCCGGTACAACAGCTCCATGAGCCAGGCACTCCAGGACCTCCTCGATCTGCTCGACCTCGAGCAGATCGAGGAGGACATCTTCCGCGGCCACTCCCGCGCCGCCGTCGTCCCGCGCGTCTTCGGCGGGCAGGTCGCGGCGCAGGCGCTGGTCGCCGCCGGGCGCACGGTCCCCGAGGACCGGCTCGCCCACTCCCTGCACGCGTACTTCCTGCGCCCCGGCGACCCGGGCGCGCCGATCGTCTACACCGTCGACCGCATGAACGACGGCCGGTCCTTCACCGCGCGCCGCGTGCTCGCGGTCCAGCACGGCCAGCCGATCTTCGCCCTCTCCGCCTCCTTCCAGCGGCACGAGGACGGCTTCGACCACCAGGCCGCCATGCCGGCCGCCCCCGACCCGGCCACGCTGCCCACCTCCGCGGACCGGCTGCACGGCTACGACCACCTGGACCCGGCGGTCGTCGAGCGGTTCCTGGAGGCCCGCGAGGCGATCGACCTGCGGTACGTCGACGAGCCGCCCTACGGGAAGTTCGGCGAGCCGCGCGAACCGCACTCCCAGGTCTGGTTCCGCACCAACGGCAAGCTCGCGGACGACCCGCTGCTGCACGTCGTGCTCGCCACGTACGTCTCCGACATGACGCTCCTCGACTCGGTCCTGCTCGCGCACGGCCGTGGCGGCTGGGCCGTCGGGGACGTCGTCGGGGCCTCGCTGGACCACGCGATGTGGTTCCACCGCCCCTTCCGCGCCGACGAATGGCTCCTGTACGACCAGGAGTCCCCGTCGGCCTCGGGCGGCCGGGGCCTGGGCCAGGCCCGCATCTACACGCGGGACGGCCGGCTGGCGATCTCGGTCATCCAGGAGGGCGTGGTCCGCGCGCCCAGGTGACCGGCGCCTACGACAGGCCGGCCTCGCTCAGCAGGTACGCCGTCATCGGGTCGTAGTAGCGCGGGCTCACCACGTGGTCGTCGAGGGGCACGGTCACCTGGACCGTCCCCTCGGCCTCCGCCAGGAACAGCGCCGGGTCGTTGGAGTCGGCGTACCCCATCGAGTCCACCCCGTGCCGGCCGGCGTACCCCGCCCAGCCGTGGTCGGCGACGACCAGGTCCGGCAGCGGGCGCCCCTCCCGCTCCAGGGCCGTGAGGACGGCCTTCATCGGGTCACCGGAGTGGGTGTGCCACAGCGTCGCGCCGTGCTCCAGGACCGCCACGTCCGCGAACTGCATGACGTACCCCTCGTCCGTCTGCAGCCCGTCCGGGATCACGACGATCTCGCAGCCGGCGGTGCGCAGCGCGGCGGCGGTGGCGTGGTGGACGTCGAGCAGGCCGCCGGGGTGACCGGTGGCGAACAGCACCCGCTGCGCGCCGTCGGCCGCCTTGCGCAGCCGGGCCGCCATCCGCTCCAGACCGCCCACGGTCAGCTCCGGGTCGATGGTGTCCTGGCCGTAGCGGTACTCCGGGTCGTCGTTGACCCCGACCCGCTCGGCCATCACCGCGAGCACGTCCTGCTCGTCGGTCCAGCGGTCCCCGAACTCCAGCCCGAACCAGTAGTGGCGGTTGCCGTTCGCCAGCTGGCGGTAGTGGGAGAGGTTGTTCTCCCGCGGGGTGGCCACCTCGCCCGCGATACGGGTCTTCACAAGGTGGTCGACGAGCTCGGCGCGGCTGGGTGTCCCGGGTATCGGCATGTCTCCCATTCTGAGGCACGTCCTCCCAGGACCGCCGCGCATCCCGCACGCTGGGACGCGGGTCACGCGATCATGGTCGCCGCAGTGCGAACCACAGCTCCATCCGTACGTCCGGGTCGTCCAGGTCCAGCTCCAGCAGCGCCGCGCACTTCGCGATCCGCTGCCGCACGGTGTTGCGGTGCACGTCCAGCGCGACCGCCGTACGGTCCCAACTGCCGTGCAGGGACAGCCAGGTGCGCAGGGTCTCGGTGAGGGCGGGGGCCAGCGGTGCCAGGAGGGCACGGGCATGCGCGTCGGCGTCCGCCTCCGGCACCAGATCGGCGAGGGCGGGCCGGGCCCCGTACCGGACCAGCGCGGCACGGGTCGCGCGAGCACGGGCCAGCGCACGGCCCGCCTGGACGTCGGCGTCGGTCCACTGCGCCGGTCCGGCGACAGCGCTGACCCCGAGCGTCCAGCCGGGCTGCGGGGCCGGTTCCCGCTCGGCCGGCAGCAGGACCCGTACGACGTCCGGTGCCACGTCCACCAGCGACGAGCCGAGGGCCGCACCGAGCGCGGAGGCGGCGACCGGATCGACGGCGGCGAGGGTGTCGGACCGGGCGTGCACGACCATCCAGCGCTCGCCACCGAGGAGCGGGGCCACGTCCTCGGCCGGGGCACCCAGCAGCAGCCGCACCAGAGCGGAGGACCGCGCCGCGCCCGACCCGCTCTGCTGCTCACCGGTGAGCAACGACAGCAGTACGGCGGCGACGGAGGCGATGGTGTGGTCGCCGGGGGCGCGGTGGGGCGCCGCGACCCCGAGGACGAAACCGTGCCCGGCGCCGAGGGCGTAGGCGGCCAGGTGCAGGCCGGCGACGGTGTCGGTGGCGGAGGCGGGGGTGGCGGCGGGGCGGGAGGTGGCCGGGCCCGTGGCCGTCGGCCGGACGATCCGCGCCAGCCCCCCCAGCGCCTCTCGCACCGGCCGGGTCCCGGGTCGTCCGCCGGCCACCGCGACCTCCGCCCCGTCCGGTCCGTACAGCGCCGCCCATCCCCCGACCCGCTGCGCCAGCTGCCGCAGCACCGACGGCACCGGGTCCGGGCGGGACGCGGCCGCGGCCAGACTCTGCTGGGCCTCGGTCACGCGGCGCAGTTCCGCGTGGCGGGCCTGGGCCATCAGCTGCCAGACCGCGCGGGCCACGCCGGAGAAGGTGGTCCCGGGCGGGACCTCGATCAGGGGCAGCCCGTAGGCGTCGCAGGCCGCGACCAGCGCGCGCGGGACGGTCTCGTGCACCGGCGCCACACCGAAGCCGAGCGCCGCCCCGCCGGCCGCGACGATCCGCGACACATAGGCGTCGAAGTACGGGTCCGGCCCCGCCCCCTCCGGGATGTGCACCCCCGCCGTCAGCAGCAGCTCCCCGCCCAGTAGATACGGGTACGGGTCCGCCATCTCCGAGGTGTGCGCCCCGTGGACGACCGCGGACGGGTCCACGGGCCCCGCGATCTGCCGCAGGCCCAGATCCTCGCGGGCCAGCAGCGCGGCCAGTGGGACCGGTGGGGTGGGTGGGACAGCCGGGTCCGGCATGGTGGACGTTCCCTCCATCCGGAACCGCTCCAATGGATGAAACGTACACTTCGCAGCCGCGTTCCGGCCACCTAGTGTCGACGCAGACCCGAAGGACCCGGACCGGCACCGGCAGAAGGAAGGCACACGACCATGAGCACCCCCGAGACGCCCCGCGGCCCCGTCGACTCCTCCCGCATCCCGCGCTACGCCGGACCCGCGACCTTCGCCCGGCTGCCGCGCCTGGACGAGGTCGGCCGGGCCGACGTCGCCGTCGTGGGCGTGCCCTTCGACTCGGGTGTCTCCTACCGGCCGGGCGCCCGCTTCGGCGGCAACGCGATCCGTGAGGCGTCCCGGCTGCTCAGGCCCTACAACCCGGCTCAGGACGCGTCCCCCTTCGCGCTGGCGCAGGTGGCGGACGGGGGCGACATCGCCGTGAACCCGTTCGACATCAACGAGGCCGTGGAGACGGTCGAGGCCGCCGCGGACGACCTCCTCGGCACCGGCGCCCGCCTCATGACGCTGGGCGGCGACCACACCATCGCGCTTCCCCTTCTCCGCTCGGTCGCGAAGAAGCACGGCCCGGTCGCCCTGCTGCACTTCGACGCCCACCTCGACACCTGGGACACCTACTTCGGCGCCGAGTACACGCACGGGACGCCGTTCCGGCGGGCGGTGGAGGAGGGCATCCTGGACACCTCCGCCCTCTCCCACGTGGGCACCCGCGGTCCGCTGTACGGCAAGCAGGACCTGGACGACGACGAGAAGATGGGCTTCGGCATCGTCACCTCGGCGGACGTCATGCGGCGCGGTGTGGACGAGGTCGCCGACCAGCTCCGGCAGCGCATCGGCAACCGCCCGCTCTACATCTCCATCGACATCGACTGCCTGGACCCGGCCCACGCGCCCGGCACCGGCACCCCCGAGGCGGGCGGCATGACCTCCCGTGAGCTGCTGGAGATCCTGCGCGGTCTGGCATCGTGCAACCTGGTGTCGGCGGACGTCGTCGAGGTGGCCCCCGCGTACGACCACGCGGAGATCACCTCGGTCGCGGCCTCCCACACGGCTTACGAACTGACCACGATCATGTCCCGCCAGATTGCAGAGGCCCGCGCGCAGTGACTCACGACCACGACCTGGTGCTCCGTCCGACCGAGGCGCAGATCTCGGCGGCCCTGAACCCGCCTCCGGGCCGCAACGGCGGAGACCTGGTCGTGGAGACGCTGGCCGCGCTCGGCGCGACCACCGTCTTCGGCCTGCCCGGCCAGCACGCGCTCGGCGTGTTCGACGCGCTCCGGCGCTCCGACCTGCGGTACATCGGCCTGCGGATGGAGAACAACGCGGGCTTCGCGGCGGACGCGTACGGCAGGATCACGGGCGAGGCGGCGCCCCTGCTGCTGTCGACGGGACCGGGAGCGCTGACGTCCCTGGCGGCCCTCCAGGAGGCGGCCTCGGCCTCGGCGCCGGTCCTGGCGATCAGCAGCCAGATCCCGACCGCCGGCCTGGGCGGCGGCCGCCACGGCTATCTGCACGAACTCCCGGACCAGTCGGCCTCGTTCAGAGGTGTCGTGAAGTCGGTGCACACCGTCCGCGCCCAGTCCCAGATCGCCTCCGCGATCGAGGCGGCCTGGACGTCCGCGCTGACCGCCCCGCACGGCCCGGTGTGGGTGGAGATTCCGCAGGACGTGCTGCTCGCCGAGACCTCCATCCCGGTGGTGACGGGCGGCGACGCCTTCCCCGAGGAGCTGCCGCCGCGCCCCGAACTCACGGCGGTGGCAGCCGACCTGCTCTCCCGCGCCGCCCGCCCGGCGATCATCGCGGGCGGGGGAGTCGTACGTTCCGACGCCTCGGGCAAGCTGCGGCAGCTGGCGCAGACCCTTCAGGCACCCGTCGTCACGACCCCCGGCGGCAAGGGAGCCTTCCCCTGGACGCACCCGCTCTCGCTCCAGTCGTGGATCGAGGACCGTCACACCACCGACTTCCTGGAGGACGCGGACGTACTCCTGGTGGTCGGCTCGGGGCTGGGGGAGCTGTCGTCCAACTACCATACGTTCCGGCCGCGCGGCCGGGTGATCCAGATCGAGGCGGACCTCGGCAAGCTGGAGGCCAACCACCCCGCGCTCGGCATCCACGCCGACGCGCGACTGGCCTTGCAGGCGCTGCTGGAGACGGTGTCCCCGAGGGAGGACGCGGAGGCCCCCGAACGGGTCCGTGCCGTCCTCGCGAAGGTCTCCGACCGGATCGCCGCCCAGGAACTCACCCTGGAACAGGACGTGTTGGCGTCGGTGCGCAGGGCGCTGCCCGCCGACTCCCCGTCCTTCTGGGACATGACGATCCTCGCGTACTGGGCCTGGTCGGCGTTCGACGCCAAGGGCCCCAACCTGCTCCACTCCGCCCAGGGCGCCGGAGGGCTGGGCTACGGCTTCCCGGCGGCGCTGGGCGCGGCGGTGGCCGACCCTTCGCGCCCGGTGCTGGCGGTCTCGGGAGACGGCGGTGCCCTCTACTCGATCGCCGAGCTGGCGACGGCCCGCCAGTACGACCTGAACGTCACCTGGCTGATCGTCGACGACGGCGGCTACGGCATCCTGCGCGAGTACATGACGGACGCCTTCGGCCAGGCCACGGGGACGGAACTGTCTCGCCCCGACTATGTGGCACTGGCCGAGTCCTTCGGCGTCCCCGGGGTCCGTACGACCCCGGGGACCCTCTCGGACGACCTGTCGAAGGCGCTCAACTCACCGGGGCCCTCGGTGGTCGTGCTCCCGGCGGTGCTGCGGATGTTCGCACCCACTCATTTGGGCTCCGACTGATCAACCAATCGACTGTTCGCGATGACCTTGACGGGATATGTTCCGTGAGGTCGCTGGCATCCCCAGCCGGGCCGATGTCAGATGCGGCCACTAGCCTGAGCCAGGAGAGGAGGACAGCGTGCTGCTGAGGTTCCGCGTCGCGAACGTACGGTCCCTGCGAGACGAGCAGGAGCTGTCCTTCGTCGCACCTGGCGGCGACCCGGGCGGGTCGGCGAGCCCGGTGGATCTTGCAGGTGGCGGATCACTCTCCGTACTCCCACTGATCGGCATCTTCGGGGCCAACGCCTCCGGTAAGTCGAACGTGCTGACCGCGATGACGGACATGCGCAACGCGGTCCTCAATTCGTATGCACGCTGGGCCTCTTACGATGGCATCCCGCGCCAGGTTTTCGCCCTCAGTCCCAAGAGTGAGGACGAGCCCTCCTTCTTCGAGGTCGACGTCGTCATCGACTCGGTCCGCTGGACGTACGGCTTCGAGCTCGGCGCCACCCGTGTCGAGTCCGAATGGCTGTACAGCTATCCGAAGGGTCACCGTCAGGGGTGGCTCGACCGCGACGCCTCCCGGGCGGACGTCTTCAAATGGCCCGGCAGCCGCGTCAGGGACCGGGCTCAGCTCGTACGGCGTACACGGCCGAACGCCCTGCTGCTCTCCACGGCCGGCACGGACAACCACCCGCAGCTCTCTCCGCTCTTCCACTGGTTCCGCCGCAACTTCTGGATGATCAGCCCGGAGGTCGAGCGGGACGAGCGCGCGCGGTACACCACGAAGGAACTGTCCGGTCCGAGGGCCGCCAGGATCCAGGAGCTGCTGAGGGTCGCCGACCTCGGCATCACCGGAGCGACGGTCGTCCAGGACAGTCCCGGCCAGGACGCGGTGAAGCTGACGCACCATTCGGCTGCCGGGGACGTCTCCTTCGACTGGCAGGAGGAGTCCTACGGCACCCGGTCCTGGTACGCCCTCCTGGGTCCACTGCTCCTCGCCCTCGACGAAGGCGCGGTCCTCCTCGTCGACGAACTCGACGCCAGCCTGCACTCCCGTTTCGCGGCCGAGGTCGTCCGGCTCTTCCACGACCCGTACGCGAACCCCAAGGGTGCCCAGCTGGTCTTCACGTCGCACGACGCCACGGTGCTCACCACCCCGAGCGGCGAACGGCTCCTCGACCCGGCGCAGGTGTGGCTGACGGAGAAGGACAAGGGCGGGGCGACCGCGCTGTATCCCCTCACCGATGCGGAGCCGGGTGAGGACGAGGACCTCACACAGTCCTATCTTGCGGGGGCCTTCGGCGGGGTTCCAGCACTCCTGGAGGGGCAGATCGCGCGGCGGCTCCTGGTGGCGCGCGAGGCCGGCACGTACGACGAGACAGGCGAGCGAGCGGACGGGGCGGGGCGCGACTGATGGGGCGGGCGCAAAAGGGCAGGGACTCGTGGGAGCGTCCGGCCCGACGGGGCGGACAGCGCAAGCGCCAGGTTTTCATCTTCACCGAGGGCAAGGTGACCGAGCCCTCGTATCTCGACATCCTCAAGGACCAGGGCGTCCCGCTCGCTGACGAGGTCCCGGTGGAGATGCACATCGCCAACCGCAGGGCCGACAGCGGGCGCAAGCCGCTCGACCTGGTCGAGCAGGCGATCAGGCTGAAGCGTGAAGAGGACCGCAAGGCGAAGCGGGCCAAGCTGGAGGAGAAGTACCTCCCTCAAGTCTGGTGCCTCTTCGACCACGACAACTACAAGTACGTCCGCGACGCACTGGACCAGGCGGAGAAGGCGGGCATCGGTGTCGCCTTCTCGCATCCGTGCTTCGAGGTGTGGCGCCTCGCCCACTACAAGCCGGTCAGCGGCTCATTCGCCGGGGTGTGTGACGGGGCAGCCGGGCGGCTGCCGTTCCCGCGGGGCTCCCAGGATGCCAAGACTCCCAAGGTCGTCCTGCCGCACCAGATCCTGGGGAGCTACAAGACAGCCCGGAAGAACGCCGAGCGGATGAACGGCCAGCATCCGGCCCATGTGGGCAAGTGGGACAGGGACCCCTACACGGACGTACACGAGTTCGTGGAGAAGGCGCTGCACATCGACAGCTACTGACCTTTCTCGGCCATGATCATGCGTTGATTTCGGTATGACCCGAGCGGAGTCATAGGGTCTCTCCGTCATCACAGGTCGGGTCGTAGGGAGTCGTACGTGGCCAAGCTGACGCTCGCCCAGCTGGAACGGCATCTGTGGGCCGCCGCGGACATTCTGCGCGGCTCGATGGACGCCTCCGAGTACAAGGACTACATCTTCGGGCTGCTCTTCCTGAAGCGGGCCAACGACGAGTTCGAGGCGGCCAGGGACAGGCTCAGGCAGTACGCGGTCGAGGAGCTCAAGCTCGCCGACGAAGACCTTCCCGGGTACCTGGAGCAGCCGGGTCCGTACCGCAAGCGCGATGTGCTGTACGTGCCGGAGGACGCTCGCTGGGCCAAGGTCTCCGCCGCCACCCACAACATCAACGAGATGACCCTGCGTCCCGCCCTCCAGGCGCTTGAGGGGCAGAACAGCAAGCTCAAGGGCCTCTTCGACCACCTGGACTTCAACCGCATCGGCGGGTCGGGTGCCGCGTCCGGCGCGGCCAAGCTCGCCGACCAGCGCCTGAAACTCCTCATCGCGCACTTCGGGCGGATCCGGCTGCGCACGGAGGACTTCGAGTTCCCCGACCTGATCGGTGCCGCGTACGAGTACCTGATCAAGGAGTTCGCGGACTCGGCCGGACGCAAGGGCGGCGAGTTCTACACCCCGCGCGCCGTGGTCCGCATGATGGTCGAACTCCTCGCTCCCACCGAGAACATGAGGATCTACGACCCGTGCGTCGGCTCGGGCGGCATGCTGATCCACGCGGCGGAGTACGTGGAGGAGCACGGCGGCGACACGTCGTCGATGTTCTTCGCCGGTCAGGACGCCAACTCCGGCTCCTGGATCATGTCGACGATGAACATGGTCCTGCACGGGGTGCGCCGCTTCGACCTGGCCACCGGGGACACGCTCTCGCAGCCGGCGCACGTCCCGGGCTCGGACGAGGACCGGTTCGACGGGGTGCTCAGCAATCCTCCGTTCTCCCTGGACTACACCCTCGCGGACCTGGCACACCCGGCGGAGCGTGCCAAGTACGGGGCGACGAGCGAGCGCGGCAAGGCCGACCTGATGTTCCTCCAGCACATGCTGTGGGAGACCAAACGGGAGGGCGCTCGCGGCGGCATGGTGATCACGGTCATGCCGCACGGGGTGCTGTTCCGGGGTGGCGGTGAGCAGGCCATCCGTAGGGAGCTGCTGGAGAAGGACGCCATCGAGGCGGTCATCGGCCTCGCGCCGAACCTCTTCTACGGGACGGGTATCCCGGCTTGCATCTTGGTGCTGCGCCCGCCAGGGCGGAAGGACAGGGACCGGGAGCGGAAGGTGCTGTTCATCAACGCCGACCGTGAGTTCCACGCGGAGCGGGCGCAGAACATCCTGCTCCCCGAGCACGCCGAGAAGATCGTCTCGACGTTCCACGCGTATGAGGAGGTACCCGGCTTCTCGCGAATCGTGACCCGCGAGGAACTCGCCGCCAACGACGACAACCTCAACATCCGCCGGTACGTGGACAACACGCCGCCGCCCGAGCCGCAGGACGTGCGGGCACACCTGGTGGGAGGGGTACCGCGCGCGGAGATCGAGGCGAAGAAGCCACTGCTCGACTCGTACGGGATCGGGGTGACCGATCTGTTCGTGGAGCGAGAGCCGGCGGACCCGGCGTACGTCGACTTCCGGGACGAGGCGGCGGGCGGCCGTCCCGAGCTGGGCGAGCTGGCCCGACCTCGTGAGGAGGCGCTGCGGGCGGAGTTCGGTAAGTGGTGGGAGGAGGAGGCCGCCCTGCGATTGGAGGCGGTGGCGGCTACGCCTGAGACTCTCGCTTCCTCCACATCCTCCGAGCGCAAGGCCGCGTTGATGGCGGTGCGGGGGCAGTTGATGAAGTCGTTCGGGGAGCGGCTGGGACGGGTCGGGCTGCTGGACCGGTATGCGTTGGCAGGGGCGGTCGCGGGTTGGTGGTGGGAGGCGAAATACGACCTGCTCGCGCTGTCGGAGAACGGGTTCGGGGGCGTTGTCGACGGTTGGGTCGAGAACGTTGACACGATGCTCTCGCCTGAGCAGGACGCACGGACGAAGAAGCTGCGGACGAGGACGGCGGCGGAGCGGCGTCAGGCGTACGACCACAAGGTGGTCGCCGCGATCGCTCCACGGTTCCTGGAGGAGCTGGCGGAGGCGGACGCGCGCAAGGCGGAGGCGGACGCGCGGTTCAAGGAGCTGAGTGCGCGGCTTTCTGGGGGTGGGGAGGAAGCGGAGGCCGACGGCGATCAGGTCGATGGTGAGGCCGACTCGGAGGAAGTTGCTCTGAGTGTCGAGGAGTTGGCCGAGCTTACGGCTGAGCTGGCGAGGGTGAAGAAGGCGCGAACGAAGGCGGGCGCGGACATCAAGCGTCTTGAGGCGGATTTCCACCGGTATCCGTACCCGAGCGACCCGCCGACGCTGGGGGAGGAGCCGCCGCGGTTGTTCCGGGCGCGGGCGGAGCTGGACGCGGAGGGGGAGCGCCGGGTGGTACTCGACCTGCTGCGGGGCGACCTGGCGGCGAAGCTGGGCGGGCATGTGGTGCGGTGGCAGCGGGAACTGGCGGCCTCTTACGAGACGTGGGAGCAGAAGTACGCCGTCTCGTTGAGGGAGATTCGGGCGGCGAGGGAAGCAGCGGCAGAGAAGCTGGACAGTCTCCTTGAAGGGATGGGGCTGAGTGTCTAGCGGAGAAGGGCCGTGGCCCCTCGAATCTCTGGGAAACCTTTGCCGAGTTAGTTCTGGAACGACTCCTAGCAGGGCGGCCGGTGCTCGTTACTTCACCCATCAAGGTATCCCATGGGTGAAGACTCTGGATCTCAATGAAGGATCACTTCATGCGACTGATGAATCGCTGACTGATATTGCTGTCGCCGAGACGGGGGCACGTATCTACCCGGCGAAGGCGGTGCTTCTCGCTATGTACGGCGGTTGGGAGCAAATCGGTCGCACGGCAATACTCGCAGTGCCGGCAGCAGTCAATCAGGCGATCTCGGTCTTGGAGGTCGGTCCGCAACTGGAACCGCGCTACCTATTGGTTGCATTGCAGCACGGTAGGTCGCGGTGGAGCCGCTATGCAGCGAGCACCCGCAAGGATCCGAACATTACCAAGTCGGACGTGTTGGCATTCGAAGTCCCAGTTCCATCGCTGCCAGTGCAGCGGCAGGTTGTTAAGGTGCTCGACAGTTTCACTAAGCTGGAGCGGGGCATCGAGGCGTCGATTGCTAAATTTGAGGCGTTGCGCTCCGGTTTGATGGAGGAGCTTGCTGAACTGGAGTGCGGGCAGTTCGGTGAGGTTCTCAAGCAGGGGCCCCAGAACGGGATCTACAAGCCCGCAAGCTCGTACGGCCTGCAAGGTACCCCCATCGTGCGCATCGATAGTTTCTCCAGGGGAAGGTCGGACCTTACCCGAGGCCTATTGCGGGTCGCCGTGAGTGGTGGCGAGATTGCGCGGTATGGGCTGGAGGTGGGGGATATCGTAATCAATCGCGTGAACACGCCCGACCTCGTTGGTAAAGCGACATCGGTACGTCGCTTGATTGAGCCCACGATCTTTGAGTCGAACATGATGCGCTGCAAACTGCATCATTCCGCCGCCGACCCTGGTTTTACGGAGACTTGGTTGGGGAGCTCGACGGTTAAGCGGTACTTTCTGCAGCGCGCCAAGAGTGCCATCTCTCAGGCCAGTATTAATGGCGATGACGTGCGCGACTGTCCATTCCCAAAAATGGATGTGCCGGGGCAGCTGGCCTTTCTTAAGAGGCTTGATGCGGTGGAGGGGCAGCGTATGGCGGAAGTCGTGGAGCTTGCGAAATTGCGCCAGCTCAAGCAGGGATTGGTGGGCGACCTGCTGGCGGGGCGGGTTGCAGTATCTGTTGTGGCGGCCTGAGCGAACGACGGCCGGCCCTCGCTGTGGGGCGAGGGCTGAACGAATAGTCGTGGGGAGTGATCAGGCGGGAAAGTTTTCGCCCTTGACCGCTGCGACGAACGCCGTCCACCCAGCTGATGGAAAGACCAGGGCGGGCCCCTCGGGAATCTTGGAATCGCGGACCGGGACGCCCATGGGGTGGTTGTCCAGGACCTCCAGGCAACTGCCGCCCTCGCTGCCGCTGTAGGAGGACTTCCGCCAGCCGGTCAGTGCGGCAGCGTTCGAGATGATCGGTTCAGTCATGACGTCCGTAATCCTTTGCTGTCGCCCTCAGCAGGGCCAGTGACTCCTTGAATGGCAGAGCGTCGCTCAGTGCGAGATCGTAACGGCCTTGCAGTTCCTGAACCATGGCTGGGGAGTCATGCACCTTCCCCATGCGGACCCCCTCGCTGTATGCCACCGGCGGCTGATCGTCGAACCACATCAGCGTCAGCATGCTCTCCAGCAAGGGGTGGAACCCCAAGGAGCGCGGTAGCACGTGCACGCGGACCCGTCTTGACTCTGCCAGCCTGACGATGTGTGTGATCTGCTCGGCCATGACCTCTGGGCCGCCGATCGGCCGGTCCACGACGCTCTGGTCCAGAAGCGCCCACACTACTGGTGTCACGGGGTCCTCAAGGATTTTCGCCCGCTCCAGGCGTGTGACAACGAGCCTGTCACATTCCTCTTCACCCAGTGGAGGGTAAGAGGGGCCCAGGACCGCACGTGCGTACCTTTCCGTCTGGAGGATGCCCGGCACAAAGGAGAGGGCGAACTCCCGAATCTCGACGGCCTGTTGTTCGAGTGCGTGGGCCGCTTCGAAGTGCTTCGCCACCACGCTGTCGTCGTCTGGCAGGAAGCTGCTGAGCACATCGCCCGTGTTCAGCGCCCTGTCGAGGCGTCTCGCGTCCTCCTTGGACGGGTTGCGTCGGCCCGCCTCGATGTGCGCGATGTGCGAACGCGTCATGACAGCGGCCGTCGCCAGCTCCTGCTGCGTCAGCCCGGCCGCCTCGCGCTGAGTCTTCAACCACTCCCCATAGATGTTGCTCATCGTCAACTCCCGTGTGACAGATGCGTTGTCACATCCAGCCCTCTGGCGAGCCTAGTCCGACCCATCTCACTCTGTGAGTGGATCGCTACACAGCGATGTCCATGCATGTCGACCTGCCCTCGGGCACGGAAGACCCCCGCGACCGCTACCGACGGCCCGGGGGCATGGCCCTCAACCGCAACGGAGTTGAAGACGTGTTGAACCTTATTGCCTGCCTCCTTGAGCCGCTGCTGCGGTTCCTGTTGCCCGCCTCCGGGTGCCACCGGCACCAGAACCGGCACCGTGCCGGGGGGAGGGTGCGGCCCACCCCCGCACCGGGAGCCGCCGCCCCCGACCGCCCCCTCTCCCCGCACGAAGCCCTCATCCGTGGCGAGGACTCCCCACTCGTCCGCCCCTACCTCCTCACCCACGAACAGCGTGGGCAGGCCAGGCGGCAGCGTGCCCGTCGTCGAACCCTCTGGCTCGCTGTGCATGGCATCGACGTGGGGCCACGGCGCATCCACGGTGTCGAGGTCGGCTCACGCCGGACCCGGGGCAACGAGGTGGCCGCCGCATGATCTACAAGAGCCACGACGCCGCCTCCACAGCCACGCGCCCCCGCCTCCTCCCGTGGTCCAACCCCGACGGCAACCCCTGCTACCTCGTAGCCGACGCCTCCGGCACCGGTCCTCTCTCCCGTGTCGCCGACAATGTCGAGGCCGTCCAGCTCGGCATGGCCGGCGACCTTCTCGACCATGCCGCCGACCTCCTAGCCGACATCAAGGCCACAGCGCCTCAACTCCGTTTTCTCGCAGCCCGATTGACCGAATCTCTGCACGACGTGCACCGCATCGCTCGCAGCCGGGGCGCCCGCCTCCCTGTCCCGGACGATGACGACGAAGCTCGTGAGGAGGGCCCCGGCACCTGACCCACCCGCCTCCGCCGATCATGCGGACGTACCGGCATAAAGCCCCCCTACGTCCGCACGATCTGCCACGTACTCCCCTGCATCCCTTTCCCTCAGCCCACCCCCTCGGCACAGAATGGATCTCCGGGGAACGGCGGGACGTACGGAGAGGTGCGGGGCTGTGGTGGTGCAGGTCGAGCGGGACGAGGTGGAGCGGCCGTTAGTGGCCCAGCTGGAGGCCATGGGGTGGACGCACGTCCCGGGCGTGGAGCTGGACACGCTCGACGCGGCCGTGCCGCTGCTCGTCGACCAGCTCGGGCCGGCGCTGCGGCGGATCAACCTCCGGGGCAGTGACGGTCAGCCCTGGATGGGTGAGGACGACATCCGGCGGGCGGTCGGCGAGCTCGCTTCCCTCTCCCTCGGCAGCGGCGTCGTGCAGGCGAACCTCGCGGCCACCGACATGCTGCTCCACGGCTGGACGCTTCCCTCGCCCTCCGCAGCGCACGGCGGTCCGTCCGCCACCGTGCAGTACATCGAGTGGCATCCGGACCTCGTCACGCGCAACACCTTCACCGTCGTCGACCAGCTCCGCGTGCGCAGCCGTTCCGGCGAGCTGTCGATACTCGACGTCGTCCTCTTCGTGAACGGCATCCCGCTCGTTGCCGTCGAGTGCAAGAGCCCCGATCTCGCCGAGCCCGTCCGCAGTGCCGTGCTCGACCTCCGGCACTACGCCGGGAATCCTGTCCTGGACCTCGACTCCACCGGGGCCCCGGTCCCCGCCGGTGTGCCGGAACTGTTCCGGACCGTGCAGCTCCTCGTCGCCGCGACCGGTGAGACCGCCCACCTGGGTACCGTCACCTCCGAGCCCGAGCACTTCCATCCGTGGCGCAGCGTCGAGCCGGAGGAGGAGAGCACGTTGCGGCGGGAGCTGCGTACCGCCGGACTGCTCGCGGACGACGCCGACCCGGCCGCGCCCCCGCCGCTCGGCGAGCAGCAGAAGCTCGTCGGTGTGGTCCTGCGGCCAGCCGCCCTGCTCAACGTCGTACGGCACTACGTGATCCCGATGGCCGTCGAGTCGGATGCGGACGGCGGTGCCGTGAGGACCGTGAAGGCCGTCGCCCGGCACCAGCAGTACCGGGCCGCCGAGAAGGCCGTACGCAGACTGCTGAACGGGCGGGCGCGTGCCGGGCGTGACACCGAGGACGAGCGTGGCGGTGTCATCTGGCACACGCAGGGCTCCGGCAAGTCGCTGACCATGACGTTCCTGGTGCGACGGGTGCACCTGCACCATGAGCTCAGTGAGTTCATGGTGGTCGTGGTCACCGACCGCACCCAGTTGCAGACCCAGCTCTCACGGACGCTGAAGCTCAGCGAGTCGGACGTCGAGACGGCGAAGACCCGGACGCAGATGGAGGGGCTGCTGCGCGACGGCGGGCGGCGCGTCGTCTTCGGCATGATCCAGAAGTGCGGGACCGGGTTCACCTTCGCCGGGGAGGCGGAAGGCAGCGGGGACGACCGGGATCTGACGGGAGAGGGAACGGGCGGGGGCGAGGACGAAAGCCCCGGACCCGTACCGGACTTCCCCGAGTGCAACAGGTCGTCGGACATCCTCGTCCTCGTCGACGAAGCGCATCGTTCCCACACCAGCGTCCTGCACGCGGCCCTGCGCAAGGCGATCCCGAACGCCGCCAAGATCGGGTTCACGGGGACGCCCATCATCACCGGGCGCGAGGAGGACACGCGCCGGATCTTCGGGCGGGGCGACTCACCGCGTGGCTTCCTCGACGAATACCGGATGGAGGACGCCGAGCACGACGGCGTCGTCGTCCGCATCCGCTACGAGGGACGGACGGGGGAGGGCGAGGTCCGTGACGGGGAGGTCCTCGACAGGGGGTTCGACGACCTCGTCCGGGACCGCACTCCCGAGGAGCGGGCCGCGCTCCTCAAACGGTGGCCCACCGAGCGGGACGTCGCCGAGTCCGTTCCCATGATCGAGGCGAAGGCCGAGGACATGCTGGAGCACTGGGTGACCACCGTGCTGCCCGGCGGCTTCAAGGCACAGGTCGCCGCCGTCAGCCGGAAGGCGGCCGTGCAGTACCACTACGCCCTGCGCAGGGCCCGGGACGAACTGCTTGCGCGGCTGGCCGAGTTCGATCCGGAGTCAGTGACGGGGACACCGCTGGAGAAGCTGTCCGCCAGACAGCGCTACCTCCACCAGGCGTACCAGTTCCGGGCGTTGCTGCGGCGGATCGACTTCGTTCCCGTCATCTCCCCTGGGGCCGGCCGCAAGCGGGGGCAATGGCGGGAGTGGACCGACGCCGGTCGCCAGGAGGCGTACACCGAGCGCTTCCAGAAGGCCTTTCCCGAGCTGGCCCCCGATCCGGAGTGGGTCGCCGTGACCCCCTTCAACCCGCCGCAGGACCCGGCCCCTTCCACCGATCCCGCCGGGGGGATGAACACTCCGTGGTCCGAGGCCTCGAACAGCGAACCGTCGCCGCTCCCCACCTCGGTCCCCGACCCCGTGCACCCCGACAGCCCCATCGCGTTCCTGATCGTGAAGTCCATGCTGCTCACGGGATTCGACGCCCCGCGCGAACAGGTGCTCTATCTGGACCGGCCGATCCGGGACGTCGAGCTGCTCCAGGCCGTCGCGCGGGTCAACCGCACCTCGCCCGGCAAGGAGGTCGGTTACGTCGTCGACTACTACGGCGTCTTCGAGCACCTTTCCAGCGCACTCGCCGGGTACCGGAACGCCGACGTCACCGACACCATGCGAGATCTGTCCTACGAGGTGGACAAGCTCGGGCCCGCCGCCCAGGAGGTCCGTGACTTCCTGCGGCGCAACGGCATCGACGACGCGCAGCTCGACCAGCTCGCGAAGCTGGGGCCCGCGGCCCTCGCCCTGCAGCCCGAAGACCTGCGGTTCGACTTCGACGAGGTGCTGCACGCGTTCCTCGCCACCCTCGAACGTGTCCTTCCGCATGAGGACGCCCTGGACTACGTCGCGGACGCCCGGCGCTGGAGCCTGCTCCAGAAGCGGGTGCGGCGGCTGTGCCGGGACGCCGAGGGCGGCACGTTCACCCTGCGCCGGTACGGGCGCAAGGTCCGGGCGATGATCGCCGACCACCTCGAAGGGCCGGAGATCGACCAGGTCATCCCGCCGGTCTCGCTCACCGCCCTGACCTTCGACGACGCCGTGCGGCGGCTGCCGCCGCAGGAGGCCGCGGCGGAGATGGGCCATGCGCTCCGCTTCCACCTGGAGGAGCGGACCAAGAGGGAGGACCCCGCGAAGTACGAGCGGCTCTCCAAGCGTCTGGAAGAGATCCTGCGCACGATGCCGGGCCGCTTCGAGGAGCAGATCGAGGAGTTCGGCCCGCTGATCGAGGAGGCCCGGCAGGAACAGGAGGAGTCCCCGGAACTCGCCGGGCTCACGCCGCTCGAACAGCGGGTGTACCGGCTGGTGGAGCAGATCCTGGAGGACACCCCCGGAATCAGGCTCGCCGGTGACGGAGACGTCAGGCGGCTAGCGGGCAGGGTGTGCGACGTGGCCACCAGAGCCATGGCCAGGGCGTCGTACCAGGGGCAGCACCAGGACATAAGCGCGCTGGCCGGGGACCTCCAGGACGTCCTGCTTGGTAACGATGTCCGGCCCGTGGACGGGGACTGGGCGGCGTTGGGGAACGCGGCGGAGCGCCTGGCGTCCTTCGCACAGAACAACCTGCGGCAGTTCCGGAGCAGGGCGAGGGGAGAATAGGCGGGTGACCGCTCCGGCCGACCCCTCGACGTCTTCCGCCCCCGAAGCCCTCCTCACCGTGGACGGACTGTCCCTGCGGGTACGGGCCAGCGCCCGCAGGAAACGGTTCGCCCTGACCGTCGAGACCGACGCGACCCTCACCCTGCACACCCCGGCCGGGCGCTCGACGGCCGAGGCGGAGCAGTTCGTCCGCGCGCACCGGGACTGGCTGATGACCAAGCGGCGGGAGCGGGAGCGCACCCGCCCGCTCAGCCCCGTCAAGCGGCTCGCCGACGGAGAGGTCTTCCGCTACCTGGGGAGGACGTACCGACTGGCCGTGTCCGGCGAGGAGGGGGCGGGCGGAGAGGTCCGGCTGATCGCGGGACGCCTCGTCATGGGCCCGGATCTGGCGGCGGAGCCGCAGGCGGGTCGGGCGGCGCTGGTCGACTGGTACTGCCGGGCCGGCCGGAGGTGGACGGGACAGCGGCTTCAGCCCTGGGCGGCCCGCATGGGGGTGACCGAGCCGGAACTCGACGTGCGGGACCTGGGAGACCGATGGGGTTCCTACCGGCCGCCGCAGGCCGGGGCAGGCGCCAAGGGTCTGATGAGTCTCGGGTGGCCACTCTTCCAGCTGCCCATGCATCTGATCGACTACGTCATCGCCCATGAACTGGCCCACGTGAAGGTGTCCGGGCACCGGGAGGACTTCTGGCGGCTGCTGCGGGTGGCGCTGCCTGAGTACGAGGAGCGGCGGGCGGACCTCGACGAGCTGGGGCGACGGCTCTGGATGGGCGACATTCGGTAGGCCCGGCTGGACTCCCTTCATCGAGACAGGAGTCCAGCCACAGCAACGGCTACCAGATCGCCTCGACCCACTCCGGGTGGTCGATGAACGGGTTGCGGTTGTGCTGGTAGGTGTCGTAGATGACCTGGTTGCGCTTCTCCTCGAAGGCGCTCGGCGGGTCCGCCTCGTTCCAGGCCTTGAGGACGGAGAGCTTGCCCATGTAGGGGTTGGAGCCGTTGCCGACCTTCTCGTTGGGCTCCAGGTCGGCGAAGCCGTCGCCGCCGTCGTAGCGCACGGCCATGTAGAGGATCATGCGGGCCACGTCACCCCGGTCCGCGGCGCGCGGCGCGAAGGAGTCGGAGTCGACGGTGCTGCCGCCGCCGCCCGTGACGGCACTGCCGCCGTTGTCGAAGTCGAGGTTGCCGCGGATGCTGTTGACCTGGACGTCCGCGGGGCGCAGGTGGTGCAGATCGGTGCCGGGACCGGTCACCTCGCCGAAGTCGCCGTGGGACTTGGCCCACACGTGTTCGCGGTTCCAGTCGCCCGTGTCACCGCCGTTGAGGGACTTGCTCCGGGAGACACCGCTGTACAGCAGGATCACGTTGCTGCTGTTGTTCGGGTCCTGGTCGGTGACCTTCAGCGCGTCCCAGACGGCGGAGTACGAGATCTTCGAGACGTTGGCGCTGATGATCGTGTGCAGGGAGGACTTCAGGCTCGTGCCCGTCTTGCCGACCGCGTTCTTGTAGTACGTCGTGTCGTACGCGGTGGTCGTGGCGGCGGCCGGGGTCGTGGTCACGACCGGGGCGGCGAGCCCGGCCAGCACGGCGGCGGTGGTGAGTGCCACCGACTTCCAGCTGCGGTTGCGTGTCGCCAGCATGAGGGGGGTCCCATCTACGCGGGTTGAATGGAGGCGGCAGTTGGGAGAGTGACATGGACATGCGGCCGTGTAAATGGATTGCACGTGTCCATTGGGTGACCTGAAACGGCAAATCGGGCCGTGTCTACGCGAGTTGACACGCGAAAGCGGCCCCCGACGCGTGATCGGGGGCCGCTCCGCCGGGACTTGGTCAGCTGACGTCCGACGGGTCCAGGCGGTAGACCGACGACTGGCCGGTCGTGGTCGTCGCCGCGGACCCGCTCGTGGCGCTGTAGTCGCTCGCCTTCACCGCGGTGCCGTTCTTCTGCACCCAGCTGGTGATCTCCTGGCTGAGGCCGCTGTTGCCGCCCATGCCACCGCCGCCGAGCTGGATGTAGTGCAGCTCGCCCTTCTTCACCAGTTCCTTGAGCTTGGTGAGGGTCATCGCCTGGTCCGTGCCGGTGAACCCCCACATGGAGATGACCGGCCGGTGGGTGCTGAGGATCAGCTGGCCGGCACCTTGTGAATTGGACACCGCGAGCAGCCACTTGGCGCCGTCCTGGTGCTTCTCCAGGTACGAGACCAGCGCGCTGTCGACACTGCCGCCCATGCCGCCGCCGGGGCCACCGCTCGTGCCGCCGGTGCCGCCGGGAGCCGTGCCGCCGCCCGGGAGCTCTCCGTTCGTGCCGCCGGGTGCGCCGCCGCCCTGCGGAAGCTCACCGGTGCCGCCGCCGGGCTGCATCTGACCGGTGCCGCCGCCGGGGAACTCCCCGCCCGCCCGACCGCCGCTCTGCTGGGTGCCGCCCGGCATCCGGCCGCCGGGGCCGCCGCTGCCGCCGCCGAAGCCACCCCGGCCGCCCCCGCCGCCCGGACCTCCCATGCCGCCCCCGGTCGACGGACCCGCCGTCGGGTTGGTGCCGCCCATGCCGCCGGTGGTGGCGGAGAAGGCCGGCGAGGCGGCGTACGCCGTCGGACCCGCGAGGGCCGCCACGATCGCCGCGGCGACCGACACCCCGAGCAGCCGGAGCCTCGTCCCCGAGCCCGCCGTACGGAAGACGAACAGGCCCGCGATCGCCAGGACCATGAGGACGCCGAGGACCGGCCACAGCCAGGTGTTCCAGCCGGTGGCCCGGCGCAGCAGCACGATCGCCCAGACGCCGGTGACCGCGAGTCCGGCCGGCAGCACCCAGGACCAGCGGGCGTCACCGCTCCGGAAGGCCCGCCACAGCAGGACGGCGCCCGCGCCGGTCAGGGCCGCGATACCGGGGGCGAGCGCGGTCGTGTAGTACGGGTGCATGGTGCCCTCGGCCATCGCGAAGGTCAGGTAGTGCAGCACCAGCCAGCCGCCCCACAGGACGAGCGCGGCCCGGGGCAGGTCGGTGCGCGGCGCGCGGCCGCACAGCAGCAGGCCGGCGACGAGCGCGAGGAAGGCGAAGGGGATCAGCCAGGAGATCTGGCCGCCGAGGATGTCGTTGAACATCCGGCCGATGCCCGCGGTGCCGGCGAAGGTACCGCCCCCGCCCCCGCCGCCTCCGCCGTTGCCCTCGCCGCCGAGGACCCGGCCCAGGCCGTTGTAGCCCATGATCAGGTTCCAGGCGGAGCCGTCCGTCGAACCGCCGATGTAGGGCCGGTCGTCGGCCGGGACGAGCGAGACCGCCGTCGCCCACCAGAAGCTGGAGACCGCCAACGCCACGGCCGCGAGGGCCAGGTTGACGGCCTTCCTCCTCCAGCCGAGCTTCGACGCGTACACGTACACCGCGAAGACGGCCGGCAGGGCGATGTAGCCCTGGAGCATCTTGGTGTTGAAGGCGAGCCCGAACAGGACCGCGGAGCCGATCAGCGGCAGCAGCCGGTCGGTGCGCACCGCGCGCAGTGCCAGGGCGGCGCCGCCCACCATGAGCAGCACCAGGATCGTGTCGGGGTTGTTGTCCCGGTTGATCGCGACGGTGATCGGGGTCAGCGCGAGGACGAGCGCGGCGATCGCGGCCGCCACGTGCCCGAACACCCGCTTCACGGAGGTGTGCAGGATCCAGATCGTGCCGAGGGCGGCCGCGATCTCGGGCAGCATCATCTGCCAGGTGCCGAAGCCGAGGACCCGGCACGACAGCCCCATGATCATCAGCGCGAACGGCGGCTTGTCGACGGTGAGGAAGTTCCCCGCGTCCAGCGAGCCGAAGAACCAGGCCTTCCAACTCTGCGTACCGCTGTAGACCGCCGCGCTGTAGAAGCTGTTGAGGCTGTTGCCGCTCAGGTTCCAGCCGTACAGGACGCCGGCCAGCACCAGGATCGCGAGCAGGGCGGGCAGCGACCAGCGCGGGGCCCTGTCCGGAGGTGCCGCGGGCGGGGCCGGTGGCGGCCGGTCGGCGGACACGGGCGCGGTGTGGGGGTGGGGATCGGTGGCAGATGTCACCCGGGCATCGTGCAGAGGCGGCTTGGGCGGGGGCTGTGACGTACCTGGCGTCTTCCTGTGAAATTGCCACGCGCCAGGTAACGACTCGTACAACCATTCCCCATGCGTACAACCATTCCCCCGGACCCGAGAGTCAACTGGGCATGACACGGGGGATATTCAGACACACGAAATGGATCGCGGCCGGTGCGCTGGCCGCCTGCGTCGCCGCCGCCACTCCGGCCGCCGCGGCGACCACACCGACCGTCAGCTGCACGTCCGCCAGGGCGGGCCTCGCCGACAAACTCAAGCGGGACATCACGTCCGCCGTCTCCAGCCGCTCCGGCACGATCGCCGTGGGCCTCTACGACCGTACGACCAAGACCACCTGCACCCTTCGTTCCTCCACCGCGTACGACTCCGCGAGCGTGGTCAAGGTGACCGTCCTCGCCACGCTGCTGTGGGACGCGAAGAAGCACAACAGGTATCTGACCACCACCGAGAGCAACCTCGCCAAGGCCATGATCACCAAGTCGGACAACGACGCCACCAGCAAGCTGTGGCGCCAGCTGGGCCTGACCAAGATCAAGGGCTTCCTCGCCGCGGCCGGCATGACCCAGACCAAGCCCGGGGCGAACAACTACTGGGGCCTGACCCAGATCACCGTCACCGACGAGCAGAAGCTGCTCAAGCTGGTCACCGCGAAGAACACGGTCCTGAGCGACAACGCGCGTGCCTACATCCTGAAGTTGATGGGCCAGGTCATCTCTTCGCAGCGCTGGGGCACACCGTACGGCGCCGGCTCGGGTATCGCCTGGCACGTCAAGAACGGCTGGCTCCAGCGCTCCACGCACGGCTGGCGGGTGCACAGCGTCGGCACCTTCACGGGCGGCGGCCACGACTACATGATCACGGTGCTCACGCACGGCAACAGCACGATGAACTACGGCATCACGACGATCCAGGGCGTCGCGAAGGTCATTCACAAGGACCTCGCGGCGAGCTGAACCGACGCCTGCGGACTCCCGCCCGCCCGTGCCGGCTCACGGATACCGACCGGCCTGGCGCGGCCTCCGGACGTCACCGGTTTGCCGCGCTGGGCTCGGGCGGGGCGCCTACAGGGATGCCGGTGCGGGTGGTCGGGCGGCTGCGGGTGCGTTGTGGCTGCTCGCGCAGTTCCCCGCGCCCCTGGGGAGGTGCGGTCACCTGCGCCACGACGGGCCCCTCGCCACCTTGCCCGTCGTCCGCGCTCGACCGCGGTGCGGGTCCGCACGCGAACAGCGACCGCCCGCCGGCGCTTCATGACGCGGACTCCCGGACGTCACCGGGCCGCCCTACGGTGACGCCCATGCAGCTGAGAACCGTACTCGCGACCACCACCGCGGCCCTGGCGGCGGCGACCTGCCTGACAGCGGCAGGGCCCGCCGTCGCCTCGGCCCCGGCTCCGGTCAGCCACGCCTGCTCCCCGTCCGTCTCCCTCGACCGCTTCTCCGACGCGCTCGACAAGACGACGTACGACGGCACCTTCGTGGGCAACCTCTCCGCGCTCGCGGTGGACCGGGACGGCTCCCTCGCCGCCCTCTCCGACCGCTCCGCCCTCTTCGGCCTGGACGCGAGGACCCTCGCGCCGGCGTCGGTCGTCCCGCTCGCCGACGAGAAGGGCGCCGCGCTGGACTCCGAGGGCCTGGCGATCGACCGGGACGGCACCCGGCTGATCACCTCGGAGACCGGGCCGTCGATCCGCCGCTACAGCGCCGACGGGAAGATCCTCGACCGGCTCCCCGTCCCGGCCGCCCTCCAGGTCGCCCCGGCGGGCCGCGCCACCTCCAACCAGACCTTCGAGGGCCTGACCTTCATGAACGGCGGCCGCACCCTGCTCGCCGCCATGGAGTACGCGCTCTCCGGCGACACGGCAGGGATCGTGCGCTTCCAGACCTGGCAGCGGCACGGGAAGAGCTGGCGGCCCGGCGCCCAGTACGCCTACCGCACCGACGCCGCCTTCCTCGGCGTCCCCGAGGTCCAGGCCCTCCCCGACGGCCGCCTCCTCGTCCTGGAGCGCGGCTTCACCTCCGGCGTGGGCAACACGGTCCGCCTCTACCTGGCCGACCCCCGCCACGCGACGGACACCAGCGGCACCGAGAACCTGACGGGGCAGTCGGGCGTACGCCTGATCAGGAAGACCCTGCTCACGGACATCGCGAGCTGCCCCACCCTGGGCGCCACGGCCAAGCAGCCCCAGCCGAACCCGCTTCTGGACAACATCGAGGGCATGGTCGTCACGGGCCGGGACAAGGGCCGCCTGAAGGTTCTGCTGGTCAGCGACGACAACCAGAACGCGGTGCAGACGACCCGGTTGTACTACCTGCGGGTCCGCGTCTGACCACTCTTTGTTGCGGAGGGATGAAATCCGCTTCCGTCCGCGTTGGTGCCTTCCGGTAGATCAGGACGACGAACGAACCGGAGGGCACCCGCGTGACACCGCAACGGGGATGGGCACGACGACTGGCCGGGTACGCCTGGCGCTACCCCAAGGACGTCGTCCTCGCCCTGGGCTCCTCCCTCGGCGGCATGGCCGTCATGGCGGTCGTCCCCCTGATCACCAAGGTGATCATCGACGACGTCATCGGCGACCACACCCGGGACATGGCTCCCTGGGCGGGCGCCCTGATCGTCGCGGCGGTCCTCGTCTACGTCCTCACCTACATCCGCCGCTACTACGGCGGCCGCCTCGCCCTCGACGTGCAGCACGACCTGCGCACGGAGATGTTCGGCACGATCACCCGCCTCGACGGCCGCCGCCAGGACGAGCTGTCCACGGGCCAGGTCGTGGGACGGGCCACCAGCGACCTCCAGCTGATCCAGGGCCTGCTCTTCATGCTGCCGATGACGATCGGCAACTTCGCGCTCTTCGTGATCTCCCTGGTCGTGATGGCCTGGCTGTCGATCCCGCTCACCCTGGTCGCCCTGGCGGTCGCCCCGGCCCTGTGGGTGATCGCCAAGCGCTCCCGCTCCCGGCTGCACCCCGCCACCTGGTACGCCCAGGCCCAGGCCGCCGCCGTCGCGGGCGTGGTCGACGGCGCGGTCAGCGGCGTACGCGTGGTCAAGGGCTTCGGGCAGGAGGACCAGGAGACCGGGAAGCTCCGCGAGGTCGGCCGCCGTCTGTACGCGGGCCGGCTGCGCACGATCCGCTTCAACTCGAAGTACACCCCGGCGCTCCAGGCCGTCCCCGCCCTCGGCCAGGTCGCGATGCTCGCCCTCGGCGGCTGGCTCGCGGTCGGCGGTCACATCACCCTCGGCACCTTCGTCGCCTTCTCCACCTACCTCGCCCAGCTCGTCGGCCCGGTCCGCATGCTCGCGATGGTCCTCACGGTCGGCCAGCAGGCCCGCGCCGGCACCGAGCGCGTCCTGGAGCTGATCGACACCGAGCCGTATCTGCAGGACGGCACCAAGGAGCTCCCCGCCGACGCCCCGGCCACCGTCGAGTTCGACGACGTGTCCTTCGGCTACGACCACGAGCGGCCGGTTCTCGACGGGCTCAGCTTCGAGATCCGCCCCGGCGAGACCCTCGCGGTCGTCGGCTCCTCCGGCTCGGGCAAGTCCACGGTCTCCCTGCTCCTGCCGCGTTTCTACGACGTCACCCACGGAGCCGTCCTCATCGGCGGCCACGACGTCCGCGAACTCACCCTGGACTCCCTGCGCTCCGCGATCGGCCTGGTCCCCGAGGACTCCTTCCTGTTCTCGGACACGATCCGCAACAACATCGCCTACGGCCGTCCCGACGCGACCCCGGAAGAGGTCGTGAAGGCCGCCCGCGCCGCCCAGGCGGACCGTTTCGTCGCCGAGCTCCCCGAGGGCTACGACACCACGGTCGGTGAACACGGCCTCACCCTCTCCGGCGGCCAGCGCCAGCGCGTCGCGCTCGCCCGGGCGATCCTCACCGACCCCCGCCTGCTCGTCCTCGACGACGCCACCTCCGCCGTGGACGCCCAGGTCGAGCACGAGATCCACGAGGCCCTCAAGCACGTCATGGAGGGCCGCACCACCCTCCTCATCGCCCACCGCCGCTCCACGCTGAACCTCGCCGACCGCATCGCCGTCCTGGAGCACGGCCGCCTCGCCGACGTCGGCACCCACGAGGAGCTGGAGCAGCGCTCGGCCCTCTACCGCCGCCTGCTCACCGACCCCGACGGCCTCGGGGGCGTCTCCCCGGGCCACGCCCAGCCGGTCGCCGTCCAGGAGGACACCTCCGTACGCGACGAACTGGACGCCGAGTTCGACGCCGAGCGCGGGGTCACCCCCCGCCTGTGGACCGGCGACCGCGAGCGCAAGGACCTGGCCCTGGCCGGCACCCCGGCCACCCCCGAGCTCCTCGCCGAGGTCGACGCGTTGCCCCCGGCGACGGACGTCCCCGACATCGACGAGGCCCGCGCGGTCACACCCGAGGAGTCGTACGGCCTGCGCCGGCTGCTGCGGGGCTTCGGCCGCCCGCTGCTGATCAGCCTGGGCCTGGTCGCCGTGGACGCCGGCATGGGCCTGCTGCTCCCGGTGATGATCCGGCACGGCATCGACGACGGCGTCTCGCGGATGGCCGTCGGGGCGGTCTGGACGGCGACCCTGCTCGCCCTGCTCTCGGTGCTCGTCCAGTGGACCGCCCAGATCGGCGAGACCCGGATGACCGGACGCACCGGCGAACGGGTCCTGTACTCCCTGCGTCTGAAGATCTTCGCCCAGCTCCAGCGGCTCGGACTCGACTACTACGAGCGGGAGTTGACCGGCCGGATCATGACGAGGATGACGACGGACGTCGACGCCCTGTCGACCTTCCTGCAGACCGGCCTGGTCACCGCGTTCGTCTCGGTCGTCACCTTCTTCGGCATCATGGTCGCCCTGCTGGTGCTCGACGTACAGCTGGCGCTGGTCGTCTTCGCGACCCTGCCGCCGCTGATCGTCGCCACGTACTTCTTCCGCAAGGCGAGCGTGAAGGCGTACGAACTCGCCCGTGAGCGCGTCTCGTTGGTCAACGCCGACCTCCAGGAGTCGGTGTCGGGGCTGCGGATCGTGCAGGCGTTCCGCCGCGAGCGGGACGGCGGGGCGCGGTTCGCGGAGCGCAGCGACAGCTACCGCCAGGCCCGTATCCGGGGCCAGTGGCTGATCTCGATCTACTTCCCCTTCGTTCAGCTGCTGTCCTCGGTGGCCGCGGCGGCCGTCCTGATCGCGGGCGCGGGGCGGGTGGACGCGGCGACGCTGACGACCGGAGCCCTGGTCGCCTACCTCCTCTACATCGACCTGTTCTTCGCCCCGGTCCAGCAGCTGTCCCAGGTCTTCGACGGCTACCAGCAGGCGACCGTCTCCCTGGGCCGCATCCAGGAACTGCTCCGGGAACCGACGTCCACGAAGGCGGCCGAGGAGCCGCTGGAAGTCCTCTCGCTGCGCGGCGAAGTCGCCTTCGAGGACGTGCGCTTCGCGTACGGGGACGACGAGGAGGCCCTCGGCGGGATCGACCTGAAGATCCCCGCCGGCCAGACCGTCGCCTTCGTCGGCGAGACGGGCGCGGGCAAGTCCACCCTGGTCAAGCTGGTGGCCCGGTTCTACGACCCGACGGACGGCCGGGTCACGGTCGACGGCACCGATCTGCGCGCCCTGGACCTGACCTCCTACCGCCACCGCCTGGGAGTGGTCCCGCAGGAGGCGTACCTCTTCCAGGGCACGGTCCGCGACGCCATCGCCTACGGCCGCCCGGACGCCACCGACGCCCAGGTCGAGGCGGCGGCCCGCGCGGTCGGCGCCCACGAGATGATCGCCACGCTGGAGGGCGGCTACCTGCACGAGGTCGCCGAACGCGGCCGCAACCTCTCCGCCGGCCAGCGCCAGCTGATCGCGCTGGCCCGGGCCGAACTGGTCGACCCGGACATCCTGCTCCTCGACGAGGCCACGGCAGCCCTGGACCTGGCCACCGAGGCCCTGGTGAACCAGGCCACCGACCGTCTCGCGGGCCGCCGTACGACCCTCGTCGTGGCCCACCGCCTGACCACGGCGGCCCGTGCCGACCGGGTCGTGGTCATGGATCACGGCCGTGTGGTCGAGGACGGCACCCACGACGAACTGCTCGCGCGGGACGGCCGATACGCGCAGCTGTGGCGGACGTTCGTAGGGGAGCCGGTCGAGGTGTCTCCCTGACGGTCGTGCAACCGTCCGACATGGGTTCTGCGTCCGTACACCTGTACGCCCAGAAAGCTGCGGGAGGGACGGCAGTGAAGAGTGGAGCGATACGGCGGCTCGCGACGGGGCTTGCCGTGGCGGCGGCGGCCGGGATGCTCGGGGTCGCGGTGCCGGGACAGGCGCACGCCGCGGCCACGTCGTGCGAGGGGCGCAAGGTCAGATCGTTTCCGTTCTCCACCGGCACGGTGGAGGTCTACAAGCGGAACGGTTACGTGTGCGCGATCACGCTTCCCAGGCGTGCGGGGGCCCGCCAGTACATGATGGTGAGCCTGCGCGCGTACGGGCTGCGGCCGGTCGAGGACGCGGGCCGGTACAAGTACCGGGCCGGCCCTGTCACCGTGCACGCCGGCCAGCGCAAGGTGTGGATCAAGGGCGGGGTGGGGCGGGGCAGGTACGACTCGGACGGCTGGATCCGGCTCTGACCCACAGACTCCTCACAGGGTTTTCCCCATCGAGGTGCCATCTCCCCTGGTGCGGAGCGCACTTGCGCCGCTAGCGTCCGGCGCACATCTGTACTCACAGGGGAGGGTGCATGCGCAAGGCGCTCAGATGGCTTCTCGCGCTGGTCGTGCTCATAGGCACGGTCGGCACGGCAGGGGTGGCCACCGCCGCCGAGCCGGAGGCCAGAGGCACCGGTGCCACCACCGACATCAAGGATCAGCTCCTCGCCGTTCCGGGGATGAGCCTGATCGAGGAGAAGCCGTACACCGGTTACCGCTTCTTCGTCCTGAACTACACCCAGCCGGTCGACCACCGGCACCCGTCCAAGGGCACGTTCCAGCAGCGGATCACCGTGCTGCACAAGGACGTGAGCCGGCCGACGGTCTTCTACACCGGCGGCTACAACGTCTCCACCACGCCTCGCCGCAGTGAGCCGACCCAGATCGTGGACGGCAACCAGGTCTCCATGGAGTACCGCTTCTTCACGCCCTCCCGGCCCGCCCCGGCGGACTGGAGCAAGCTGGACATCTGGCAGGCCGCCAGCGACCAGCACCGCATCTTCAAGGCGCTGAAGAAGATCTACGCGAAGAACTGGCTCTCCACGGGCGGCTCCAAGGGCGGCATGACCGCCACCTACTTCGAGCGCTTCTATCCGCGGGACATGGACGGAGTCGTCGCCTACGTCGCCCCCAACGACGTGGTGAACAACGAGGACTCGGCCTACGACCGCTTCTTCGCGAAGGTCGGCACCGAGGAGTGCCGCGACCGGCTGAACGCGGTGCAGCGCGAGGCCCTGGTCCGGCGCGAGTCCCTGGAGAAGAAGTACGCCGACTACGCGGCGGCGGAGGGCCTCACCTTCACCACCGTCGGCAGCCTCGACAAGGCGTACGAGGCCGTCGTACTCGACTACGTCTGGGGCTTCTGGCAGTACAACCTGCTCGCCAACTGCGGGGACGACGCGCTGATCCCGGCAAACGCGAAGACCGCGACCGACGACCAGATCTGGAACTCGGTCGACACGATCTCCGGCTTCTCCGCCTACGCCGACCAGGGTCTGGAGACGTACACGCCGTACTACTACCAGGCGGCCACCCAGCTGGGCGCGCCGACGATCAGGTTCCCGCACATCGAGAAGAAGTACATCCGCTACGGCTACCAGCCGCCGCGCAACTTCGTCCCGCGCAGCATCCCGACGAAGTTCCAGCCGTACGCGATGCGGGACGTGGACACCTGGGTACGGAACAACGCCCACCACATGCTGTGGGTCTACGGCCAGAACGACCCGTGGGGCGCGGAGCGATTCCGCGTCGACAAGGGGGCGAAGGACGCGTACGTGTTCACCGCGCCCGGCATGAACCACGGGGCGAACGTCGCCGGTCTGGTCGCCGACCAGAAGGCGTTCGCCACGGCCAGGATCCTCGCCTGGGCGGGTGTCCCGGCCCCGGCCGTGACCGCGGCCAAGCCGCTCGCGACGTTCGACAGGAAGCTGGACGTGCGGGACGTGGAGCGCGAGCCCACCCTGCGTCCGTAGTCCGCGCGCCGCGCCCGGCCGGGAGTCACAACGGCCGGGCGCAGCCCACCGGCTGAGGGCCGCCCAGCTGCACGTACAGGGCGGTCGACAGCGGGCACCGGCTGCGCGTGGCGACCGCCTTCACCACCTTGTACTGCGGTTTCCTCGCGCCCTTGCCGTCGCACGCGGTCTCCCGGACCTGCCCGTCGCCCGAGCCGTACACGCAGTCGCCGACGATGGTCCGGGGTCCGCCCCCGCCGCCGGGATCACCGGGGTGCGGCGGCTCCAGGTTGCGCATGCAGGCGTACCCCTGCGGGACCGCCCCGTCGCCGTCCTCGTCGGAGAGCCGGCTCTGCTCACTGATGTGCAGCACGAAGTCGGTGGTGGCCGGGCAGGGTGGTCCGTCGGCCGTGGTGCCGTCGTGCCGGGCCACGACCCGGGCCGCCGCCCGTTCGCCGGAGCAGGGCACCTCGGTGAAGCTGGTCTTGCCGAAGGAACTGCACTCGTCGACCGCGAGGAACACCGCGCCGAAACCGGAGGTCCGGACCGCGGACGGTCTGACCGAGGCCGTACCGCCGGACGGCCCGGTCGTCCCGCCGCCGTCGGTGCCCGCCGCCGACGGGGCGCACCCCGTCAGCAGGGCGGCCAGCAGCGCCGCCAGTACGGACACCACCCCCGTGGAAAACCTGTCGCGCATCGCCAACCCCCCGAGCCGCCCGCGCGTCCAGCGTGACCGCCGCGGCGGGGCCACGCCAGACGTGTGGGGCCCTTTGCGCCTTTCGGGGGTGATGTGCGAGTTGTGCGTCGTACGGGAACTACGTCCCGCCCCCTACCGGCCGTACGACAGCCCGTACCCGACCGGGTACAGCACCTTCGCCGGATCATCCGCCCGCTGTACCGGCACCGGCAGCCTCCCGTGCGGTGCCGCCTTCCCGGCGATCACCCGTGCCGCCGCGCGCAGTTCGACGTCGGTCCAGGAGTAGGTCGCCAAGTAGGCCGGTACCGCGGGGAGTTGGGCCACGTCGTAGGGGTTGCGGATCGCGACCGCCACCACCGGCCGCCCGGTCGCCAGCAGCTGCTCGACGAGCGTCTTCTGGGCCGCGGTGATGTTGTACGTCCCCACGACCACCGCGTCCGCCTGTTGTGCGGCCGCGACGGCCTGGGCGACGACGGCCGCCGAGGGGGCCGTACCGGTCGACAACGCGGTGGCCGTGAAGCCCAGTTCGGTGAGGGCGGCGGCGAGGACGCCGGTGGGCGGACCCGTCGTGCCGGAGGGGGAGGCGGGGTCGGCGCCCACGACGAGCAGCTTGCGGTGGGTGCGGCGGTTCAGGGGCAGCAGTCGCCGCTCGTTGACCAGCAGGGTCGTGGTGCGCTCGGCGATCCGGTCGGCCGCGGCGAGGTGGGCCGGGGTGCCGACGGTCCGGGTCACTCCGTCGTGGCTGACGTAGGGCCGCTCGAAGAGCCGCAGCCGGGCCTTGAGCCGCAGGATCCGCAGGATCGACTCGTCGAGACGCGCCTCGGTGAGCTCCCCGTCCTGTACGGCCTTCAGGACGGCGTTCCACGCCACGTCCAGGGAGGGCGGGTTGAGGAGCTGGTCGACACCGGCCTTGAGGGCGAGGACGGGGACGCGGTCGTCGCCGTACTTGGTGCGGACGCCCTCCATGCCGAGGGAGTCCGTGACCACGACCCCGTCGTAGCCGAGTTCGCCGCGCAGGATGCCGGTGAGGATGGGGTGGGAGAGGGTGGCCGGGTCGCCCGAGTCGTCGAGCGCCGGGAACTGGATGTGCGCGGTCATGACCGAGTCGATGCCGGCGCTGATCGCGGCCCGGAAGGGCACGGCGTCCAGCTTCTCCCACAGCTCCCGGCTGTGGGTGATGACCGGGAAGCCGTAGTGGCTGTCGACCGCGGTGTCCCCGTGTCCCGGGAAGTGCTTGGCGGTCGCGGCGACCCCGGCCCCCTGGTACCCCGCGACCTCGGCGGCCACGAGTCCCGCGACGGCCTGGGGGTCGGCCCCGAAGGAACGGACGCCGATGACCGGGTTGGCCGGATTGACGTTGACATCGGCGACGGGGGAGTAGTTCTGGCGGACGCCGATCGCCGCGAGCTCCTGCCCGGCGATCCGGCCGAGCGTGCGGGCGTCCTTCCGCGACCCGTCGGCGCCGATCGCCATGGCACCCGGGAAGAGGGTGGCGGGCTCACCGACCCGGCAGACGATCCCGTGCTCCTGGTCGGTGGAGATGAGGACCGGCAGCCCGCGCGGCTGTCGCAGCGACGCCTCCTGGATGCCGTTGGAGAGGTCGGCGATCTGGTGCGGATCACGGGTGTTGTGCGCCCAGGTGAAGTAGATGATCCCGCCCACCCGGTACCTGGCGATCATCTCGGCGGCGGTACGGACGCCGATCTCCTTGAGGTTGGCGTCGATGTCGGCCTGGTCGGGAGCGGTGGCGGAGTGGCCGTAGACCCGCATCACGAAGAGCTGGCCGACCTTCTCCTCAAGCGTCATACGGGAGATGAGCGAGCGGAGCCTGTGGTCGTCGGCGTGTGCGGTCCCGCCGATGGCGAGTGAGGCGGCGACGCCTGCCGTGGCGGCGAGGACGGTACGTCTGGAGGGCACGTGCGCTCCTTCCGGAGATGATCCGCTGAAGGAAACTTCCGTGGGGTCACCAATATCCGGGAAGTTTCTGCCAGTCAAGGGAGTGCACAGTAACCAGGGAGGGGCCGCCATCGGCGCAGTTGGAGGGGGGCGCGCCGATGACGGCGTGCTGCCGGCCGCGGTACGGAGGAGAGGGTTGGTCAGCGTTCGCAGCCAGCAGCGAGGCCGACGCCGCACCGCGGTGACTCTCCGGCAGCTTGCGCATTGGACGAGCGGCGGCGGGGCGGGGTTCCCGCCAGGGGCCGGATTTCCCCAAGTTGGTGCGGCCGGGGTCAACGGGGCGGATGAGTCGGCGACTTGTCCGGCGTATCGTCGCCCCATGGGTCCGTTGATGCCGCTCCTGACCGTCATGGGTGCTCTCGTCGTCGTGCTCGGCCTCTTCACGGCCCTGGCCGCACATGTCCGCAAGCGGGGCACGGCCGGGGGCGGCCTGCGCGGTGCGCTGGCCGCGCACGACGAGGCCTTCCACGGCACCGCGGCCGACTCGTACCACGAACTCCAGGTGCAGACGGACCGCAGAGCGCCGCTGCCGGACGACCGGTGGAAGCGGGGGCCGCGCCCCGGGCGTCGCGCCTGAACGGGGTCCACCCCGTGGACGTCCCGGCGTCGGAGACGGCCGTGGGCGATCATGAGGGGCATGCCCGCCGACACGCCCGCCCCGCAGTCCCTCTCCCTTCCCGGCTCCAAGTCCATCACCGCCCGCGCCCTGTTCCTGGCCGCCGCGGCCGACGGCGTGACCACCCTCGTACGCCCCCTGCGCTCGGACGACACGGAGGGCTTCGCCGAGGGGCTGGTGCGGCTCGGCTACCGGGTGGGACGCTCGCCGGACGCCTGGCAGGTGGACGGCCGCCCGCAGGGACCGGCGGCCGCCGAGGCCGACGTGTACTGCCGTGACGGCGCGACCACCGCCCGCTTCCTGCCCACCCTGGCCGCGGCCGGCCACGGCACGTACCGCTTCGACGCCTCGCCCCAGATGCGCCGGCGCCCGCTGCTGCCGTTGTCGCGGGCGCTGCGCGACCTGGGGGTGGACCTGCGGCACGAGGAGGCGGAGGGGCACCATCCGCTGACCGTGCGGGCGGCGGGCGTCGACGGCGGAGAGGTGGTGCTGGACGCGGGCCAGTCCTCCCAGTACCTCACCGCGCTCCTGCTCCTCGGCCCCCTCACCCGCCGTGGCCTGCGCATCCGCGTCACCGACCTGGTGTCGGCGCCGTACGTCGAGATCACCCTCGCGATGATGCGGGCGTTCGGGGTGGAGGTGACGCGGGAGGACGACGTCTTCGTGGTCCCGCCGGACGGCTACCGCGCCACGACCTACGCGATCGAGCCGGACGCGTCCACGGCGAGCTACTTCTTCGCGGCCGCGGCGCTGACGCCGGGCGCCGAGGTGACGGTCCCCGGGCTCGGCACGGGCGCGCTCCAGGGCGACCTCGGCTTCGTGGACGTCCTGCGGCAGATGGGCGCGGAGGTGTCCGTCGGTGCCGACGCCACCACGGTCAGGGGCACCGGCGAACTGCGCGGCCTGACCGTCGCCATGCGGGACATCTCGGACACCATGCCGACCCTCGCGTCCATCGCCCCCTTCGCCTCCGGCCCGGTCCGCATCGAGGACGTGGCCAACACGCGGGTGAAGGAGTGCGACCGGCTGGAGGCCTGCGCGCAGAACCTGCGGCGGCTGGGCGTGCGGGTGGCCACGGGCCCGGACTGGATCGAGATCCACCCGGGGACCGCGCCTTCGGACCGGACGCGCATCGAGACGTACGGCGACCACCGCATCGTGATGTCCTTCGCGGTCACCGGGCTTCGGATCCCGGGAATCTCGTTCGACGACCCCGGGTGCGTACGGAAGACTTTCCCCGGCTTCCACGAGGCGTTCGCGGAGCTGCGCAGGGGCATCGGGGGGTGAACGGACGGTGACTTTCCAGCTGGAAGGGCCGGTCCTGGCGGGCGCGTTGGTACGCCTGGAACCACTGGACCACGGGCACACGGCGGACCTGGCCGTGGCGGCGGAGGAGAACCGCGGTACGTACGCGTACACCTGGGTGCCCAGGGCCGACGAGGTCGGTGACTACGTCGACGCGCAGCTCGCGCGGGCGGCGACGGGACGGCTGGCGCCCTACGCGCAGGTGTCGGTGGCGACCGGGCGGGCGGTGGGGACCACGTCGTTCTGGGAGCCGCGGTGCTGGCGCTCGGACGAGCGGCTCGACGCCGTCGAGGTCGGGTTCACCTGGCTCGGGGCCTCGGCCCAGGGCACGGGCATCAACGCCGAGGCCAAGCTGCTGCTCTTCCGGCACGCCTTCGAGACGTGGGGCGTCTCCCGGGTCGACCTGAAGACGGACGCCCGCAACGCCCGCTCGCGCGCCGCGATCCAGAGTGTCGGCGCCCGCTTCGAGGGCGTCCTGCGCAACTGGTCCCGCTCCTGGGCACCGGGCGAGGACGGCCTGTTGCGGGACTCGGCGATCTTCTCCGTCACGGTCCAGGAGTGGCCGGAATGCCGCGAGCGGCTGGAGGAGCGGGTGGCCGGATACGTGTCACGCGGCTCCGGCGCCCGCTGATCCCGGCGCTGCTCTCGCCCTTGCCGGATCAGGGCCGCGGAACAGTCTCGCCGGCGTCCGGCCGCCCTGCCCGTGGGTACGGTTGCTGATCCGGCCTGCAGTTCCTGAGAGCCGTGGTCGGTCCAGGGCCAGGTCGCGGTGGGCGTCCGCCGAGCGGACGGGGGACCGGCGCCGCCCTCCGGCCGCCCCGACGTGGACGCCGGCTACGGCAGCCTGCTCGCCGGGCGAGGCCAAGGAGGTCTGCGCCGCCACCGGCAGCAGGACGATCAGCGCCGGCGCGAGTCCGGCGAAGCCCTGCACGGTCGGCAGCAGGGAGCGGACCGCCGAGCCGACCGGGCCCGTCGGTACACCCGGCGCCGGTCGGCCCGGTCGGCCCAGGAACCCGCGCCCGCGCCCTGACCGCCCCCGACCATCGAGACGGCCGGTGCGATGTCAACCGCGCCGCTCCGGACCGTGCTGTGGGCCGTGTCCCACATCTGGCAGCAGCCTGCGGAAGACGGGCGAGGGGCGGGCTCAGGCGCCCGGGACGGTACCGAGCCGCTGCCGCCCTGCCGCCCTGCCGCCCTGCCGCCCGGTCATCCGATGTCAGGCGGAGTCGTTCAGGAGCCTGGCCAGGTGCTCGCGGCCCGCTCCCAGCAGCTCCTCCAGCGGCGCGGCCTTCTCGTACCAGCGCTTCTCGTACTCCCAGCACAGCCAGCCGTCCCAGCCGTGCCGGGAGAGGACCTCCACGCACTCCGCGAGCGGCAGGACACCGGTGCCGAGGGCGACCGGGGTGGTGTCCTCGGCCGAGGCGATGTCCTTGACCTGGACGTATCCGAGGTGCGGGGCGAGGGCCGCGTAGGTCTCGGAGGGCTGTTCGCCGCCGAGCCAGGTGTGCATGACGTCCCAGAGCGAGCCGACCTGACGGTGGCCGACCGGACCGAGGACACGGATCGCGTCGGCGGCCGTGCGGTGCGAGTCATGGGTTTCGAGGAGGATGCGTACGTCGAGGTCACCGGCGTACTCCGCGGCCGTACCGAGCCGCCGGGCGGCCGTGGCGTCGGCTTCCTCTCGGGACTGGTCGGAGGCGGCGCCGGGGAAGACGCGCACAAAGCCGGCGCCGAGGTCGCGGGCGAGGTCCAGGAGGCGGTGGATCTCCTCCACGACGGGCTCGTCGTCGCCCGGGGCGGCCACGCGCGCGTACCCGGCGAGACCGAGGACCTCCACGCCCGCCGCCTTGAACTCGGCGACCGCGTCGGCCCGTTCGCCGAGCCCGATGCCGGGATGCACGGGCTCCTCCGGATGCGCGCGCAGTTCTACTCCGTGATAGCCGTGCGTGGTCGCGAGCCGCAGCACGTCGGTGAGGGGGAGGCCGGGGACACCGAGGGTGGAGAACGCCAGTTTCATGCGCCCTACTCTCGCCCGGTGGAGTCGCTGAGGTCCAGCCGGGCGGAGTGGCGCGCGGCGAGCGGTGCAGCCGACGGCCGGCTCGGCCATTCGCCGGCCGCTCCCACCTCACCCACCCGTCCCGGTCAGATCCAGTCGCCAGTCCTGCCCGTTCAGGTCCTTGCCGAAGGAGCGGTGGGGTTTCTCGGCGGCCAGGACGAAACCGTGCCGCTGGTAGACGCGGCGGGCGGCCGTGAGCACGTCGTTGGTCCACAGCACCAGGTCGCGGTAGCCGACACCGCGCGCGAAGTCGACGACGGCCGACACCAGCCGGTCCCCGATGCCGAGTCCGCGCGCCTCGGGCTCGACGAGGAGCAGCCGGAGCCGGGCGGTCGCGGGCGCGTCGTCCCGTACGCACATCACGCACCCCACCGGACGCCCGTCCAGCTCGGCGATCCACACCCGCTCCAGATGCGGGTCGTGGTCCTCCGCGAAGTCGGCGACGATCCTCGCGACCAGGGCTTCGTAGTCGGCGTTGAAGCCGTACTCGGCGGCGTAGAGAGCCGCGTTCCTGGCCACGATCCAGCCGAGGTCACCGGGACCCGGCTCGCGCAGCAGGACGTCCTCGCGGCGGGGAGGGCGGCCGTCGGACAGGAGTGTGCGGACGGTCCGCATCGCCTCGGAGAGCCGGGGCCGGTCGGCCGAGGGGACGGTCGCGAGGAGCGCGCCCACGGATTCGTCGGCGCGCTCGGCGAGCAGCGCGGCGGTCTCCCGGCCGCGCGAGGTCAGCGCGACCCGGCGCCGGCGCGGATCACGGTCAGAGGCCGTGCGCTCGATCAGCCCGTCCTGCTCGAACCTGTTCAGGATCCGGCTCAAGTACCCCGCGTCCAGGGAGAGTTCGGTGCGCAGATCGGCCGCGTCGGTGCGCGGCGAGTGGGCCAGTTCGTACAGCACGCGGGACTCGGTCAGGGTGTACGGCGCGTACAGCCGGCGGCTGTAGTCGAGGGCGCCGATGACGTTCGTGTAGAAGCGGTTGAAGGCGCGGACGTCCTGGACGGTCATGATCGGTCGACCCCCGGATACTTGACTCAGTCAGAGATACCGACGGACCGAGCGTAGGACGTCCGCGCCCGCCGCGGCTACCCCTCGGCAGCGGGCCGGTAGACGCACACCTGCACGCCGGTCTTCCCGGCGACTGTGGACACCAGCTCGAAGGGCCGCTTCGCGCCGTCCTCGGGGAAGATCGACTTGCCACCGCCGAGCACCACCGGCATCACGATCAGCTGCAGCTCGTCCACGAGCCCTTCGCTGATCAGCGTGCGGACCAGGGTGGGGCTGCCCATCATCGCCAGCTCGCCGCCTTCGCGCTCGCGCAGCTCACGGATCCGCGCGACGGCCTCGGAGCCGGGGATGCGCTCGGTGTTGTTCCAGGTCAGCTCGTCGTCGCCGAGGGTGTCCGTCACGACGTACTTCTTCAGGGAGTTCAGCCGGTCGGCGAACGGGTCCCCGGCCCGCTCGGGCCAGGCCCCCGCCATCGTCAGATACGTCCGCCGCCCGTACAGCAGCGCCTCGGCCCGCTCCATCCCCTCGGTGAACGCCGGGCCGAGCACCTCCTCGTCGAAGTACGGGTGCGACCAGCCCCCGTGCGCGAACCCGCCGTCGGTGTCCTCCTCGGGCCCGCCCGGCGCCTGCACGACCCCGTCCAGACTGATGAACTCACTGACCACGATGCGCATGGGACTCACTCCATTTCCTGGTCGGCCGGTTACGGCTTTGCAGACCGAGGCGGGGCGCGGAACTCATCGGTGGAGGGGAGCATATGTCGGGGGTGACGGTCGCCACGCAAACGGCTCCGCCACCCGGCCGCAGGTGCGGGTGGCTGTCCCCGCGGCCCCAGTCGACCGCGATGCCGGCTCTCCACCGGTCGTCGGTGAACTTCTGCCCCCAGTTGGCGCACACCGGGCGCTGCGTCGCGCGTTCGTCTGCTTCCTGCGCGGGACGGCGCCGCGCCTCTTCGTACCGGCGGGGGTTGCCGATCGTGTCCCAGAGGTTCTGTCGGCCATCGCGGCCGAAGCGCCAGAACGCGGGCCCGGCCGGGCCGTGCCCGCGCAACGGCTCCAGCGTGGTCGCCACGATCGGCATCGCCTCGCCCCCTCTGCTCCGCGTGGAGGCCGAAAGCGGCTTTGAACATCTCTCTGTAACCGTTCCAGTTCGTACCGTTGACACCCCATACCCGGCCCCTTACTGTCACGCCAACTTCCGAACGCTTGGCGATATTTCGAACATGCGAAAGGCGATTGCCCTGTGCACCCCCGGAATCAGCACGCACGTGGCCGGAACGCCGTGGCGCAGCCCGACGTAGGTACAGGAGCACGCCGGCAAAGGGAGCACGAGAGTCGGCGATGCCAGGCCGTAGCAACGCGCTGATCGGCGATGTACGAGATGCCGAGGCGTCTGAGCACCGACTCGAGCAACGTGCCGGGCCGGCCTGATCGCAACCGTACGAGCCAGGTTCGCCGGTTGCTCGCTCGCCTTGAAACCCGTGCGCCGAGACCCCGACGACCTCGGCTGCTGCGTGCGGATCGGGGAGGGCGCCCAAACTGATCCGTTCCGGTGCACCGCTCAGTCCGAAGTCCGGTCCGCCCGGGGATCTGCCCGTACGGCACTCGTCTGCGACGCCTGCCCGTGCCACAGCGCGCGAACAGCGTTCCGACTCGCTCTCGACCTGCCTGCCGAGCGCCCGGCTCGCTCCACCACTTCCCCCTCGACGACTGGTCCGCCGCAACTCCTCAACGATGAGAAGGACAAGGAACGATCGCCATGTTCAACCGAAGAACCGCCCTCGCTTCCCTCGCCGGAGCCGCCTCTCTCGCCCTTACCGCGTCCGCCTGCGGCCAGAGCAGCGTGCGCAGCTCCGAGGGCACGTCCGTGGGCGGTACCGTCGGCGTCGCCATGCCGACCCGGTCCTCCGACCGCTGGCTCACCGACGGCAGGAGCATCGTCAAGGACCTGAAGGGCAAGGGGTACAAGGCCAAGCTGGTCTACGGCGACGACGACCCGAAAGCCCAGGTCTCCCAGGTCGAGAACCTGATCAAGCAGCGCGTCGACGCACTGATCATCGCGGCCATCGACGCCAAGTCGCTGAACGGCGTGCTTCAAGAGGCCGCCGCTGCGCACATTCCGGTGATCTCCTACGACCGGCTCATCCTCGGCACCAAGAACGTCGACTACTACGTCTCCTTCGACAACGAGATGGTCGGCCGGATGCAGGCTTCCCACATCATCAAGAAGCTCGGACTGGAGGACGGCAAGGGCCCCTTCAACATCGAGCTGTTTGCCGGCTCCCCCGACGACAACAACACCAAATATTTTTTCGACGGTGCGATGGCGCGCTTGCAGCCGTTCCTGGACAGCAAGCAGTTGGTCGTCCCTTCGGGTCAGACCAAGCTCAGCCGGATCACCACCTTGCGCTGGGACGGGCCCACCGCGGAAAAGCGCATGAGCGGAATCCTCGCCACGTGGTACCACGGCAAGAAGGTCGACGCGGTCCTGTCGCCGTATGACGGCATCTCCCGGGGGGTCCTGTCCGCGCTGAAGTCGGACGGGTACGGCTCCGGCAGCGGGCTCCCAGTCATCACCGGGCAGGACGCCGAGCCTGCCTCGGTGAAGTCGATCATCGCGGGTCAGCAGTCGGAGACCGTCTACAAGGACGTCCGCGAACTCGCCGGGGCCGCCGCAGAGATGGTCGACGACATACTCAAGGACAGGCGTCCGCGGATCAACAACAGACGCGACTACAACAACGGCGTCAAGAACGTGCCCGCCTACTTGCTGCAGCCGCAGAGCCTCGACGAGACCAACTATGACGTTCTGATCCGGGACGGTTACTACACGGCCGACGAGCTCAAGTAGCGCCGGGCCTTGACCCCGAATTCCGGACACGGGTTATCCCGCTGGCGTCGGCCCGACTGGCGCGCCTGAGTGACGGAGGGCCCGCCGGGCGAGCCGGCCGGCCCTCCGTCACTCCGCGGCATCACCTCGAGCCGCGGGTGTGGGAAGCAGGGTCAGTGGTGGCGGCCACCGTGGCGGTGGTGGCCCCAGGACGCGTCGTCGATGAAACGGTCGTGGTCGTTGCGCAGGGTGGCGGTGTCGGAGTAGTTGTCCCACACCTCGTTGTGGCGGTCCATGTAGAGGTCGCTGTCGGTGTCGTGGCCGTAGCCGGTGTGGATACGGACCGTGGCGCGCCCCTCAAGGCGGTAGTGGTCGAAGGTGTAGGTGTCGCCGTCCTCGTTCGTCAGAGTCCAGCCGTCGAGGTTGACCGTGCGGCTGGAGGTGTTGGTGAGCTCCACCCACTCCTTGTTCAGCGAACGTCGCGAACGGTCGTCCCAGCCGGGTGAGTCGTACTGGACCGCGCTGATCTCCACCTTCGTGCGGTCGGGCCGGCCGTGGTCGGCAGCCGACGCCGGCAGCGCCACCGCCCCGACGATCGCGGCGGCCGCGAGAGCGGCGGCGGACATCCGACGGGCGGTCACCGTGGAAGAAGACACAAAGCCCCCAGGCTGTACGGGCACCCGCCCGTCCCGGGGCCCTGACAGCGCAGCGGGTGGGACGAGTTGGTGCAGTGTGCGGGTGGCGGCCGGTCGGCCGCACACCCACACCATGGCCGTTTCGTGCAGGTGGTGAACGCGATACGGGCGGTCCGTTACTGTTCATCCGTATTGCTGTGACTGTCGCTTGTAACGTCCATTCATGCGGCGTATGTGCGAAATTGACGCCCCGCCATGAGAGATCCCGTGCGGGTCCTGGCCGTCCCCCGCGACCGCCAGGACACGCCACCCCAGCAGCTGCACGAACTTCACCTGTGAGCGTGTAACAGCGCTCGGACTCCGCGCCGGTGCCGTTGCCTACGGGCGGCTGGTCAGGCGCGGCCGGCCTGCAGTTGTACTGGTCGGAGAAGAGGATGAGCCGGCCCTGCCGCCGACGCCTGACCCGAGGCGCCCCCGACGACCCCCGCACCCTCAACCCCGAGGAACCCCCGAAGACCCCCGAACCATCAACTCCCCCCGCACCGTCGCGATCCCCCCGGGCGGCGGCTCCTCCCGCCCCATGGCGATCCGGCCCGCCCGCGCCCCCGCCTCCGCCAACGGCAACCGCACCGTCGTCAGAGCGGGCACCGCGTCGATGCTGAACGGCAGATCGTCGAACCCGGCGACGGACACGTCGTCCGGAATCCGCAGCCCCGAATCCCGCAGCGCGGCGCACGCTCCCAGCGCGACGGAGTCGTTCGCGGCCACCACGGCCGTGAGGGACGGGTCCCGCCGCAGCAGCTCCAGCGTGGCCTCGTACCCGGACCGCCGGTCGTAGCGGCCGTGCACGGTCCAGCGAGGGTCCTCCTCGATGCCGTGCGCCGACAGGGCCGCCCGGTGGCCCTCCAGCCGGTGCCGGGTGGTCGTCCGCTCCTCCGGGCCCGCGATGTACCCGAGGCGGCGGTGGCCGAGCCCGATGAGGTGTTCCGTCAGTTCGCGGCCGCCGCCCCGGTTGTCGAAGGTGAGCGCGAACGCCCCGGTCTCCGGCGCCGGCGGTCGCCCGCACAGCACGATCCGCGTCCCCGCGTCCGCCAGCTTCCGCAGCTTCGCGGACATCGCGGCCTGGTGCGGCGCGGCCTCCGTCGCCCCGCCCGTCAGGACGACCGCCGCCGCCCGCTGCCGCTGGAGCAGCGTGAGATACGTCAACTCCCGCTCCGGGGAACCCCCGGTGTTGCAGACGACCCCGAGCCGCTCACCGCCCGCGCGCCCGCCCGGTCCGCCGATCTCCGACTGGATCGCGCCGGCCATGATCCCGAAGAAGGGGTCGGCGATGTCGTTCACGAGGATCCCGACGAGATCCGAGGTGGCGGCGGCGAGCGAGCTGGCCGGCCCGTTCAGCACGTAGTCCAGCTCGTCCACGGCCCGCAGCACCCGCTCACGGGTGGACGCGGCCACGGGGTAGTTCCCGTTCAGTACGCGCGACACCGTCGCGGGGGAGACCTGGGCGCGGGCCGCCACGTCCGCCAGGGTCACCGTCATCTCGTCGTCCTCCGGTTGCGCGCCTCAGCGTGCCGCGGTGTGCCGCGGCCCCGCCCTGGCGCATCTCAGTCGTACTCCGTCGTACACGCGGGCCCCCACGGCCCGGTTCCGAGCCGACCTTAAGCCCCCCGACCCCAGTCGTTCGCCCCCTCGAACAACTCACCCCGTTCGCGGGCTTGTCCAGACCGCTGGTCAGAGGCTAGCTTCTTCCTAGATAGAAAGCGCTTGCTGTAACGCTCATCAGTAGGGCGTGCGCGGCGCGCACAACCGCGTACGACTCCTATGAAGGGAATGACGTGACACGCAAGACGGTGCGTATCGCCATGAACGGTGTGACGGGGCGCATGGGCTACCGCCAGCACCTCGTCCGCTCGATCCTCGCCATCCGCGAGCAGGGCGGTCTCGACCTCGGCGACGGCAACGTGCTGTGGCCCGAGCCGATCCTCGTGGGCCGCCGTGAGCACGCGCTGAAGGCCCTCGCCGAGCAGCACGGCCTGGACCCGGCGAACATCTCCACCGACGTGGACGCGGTCCTCGCCGACCCGACCGTCGAGATCTACTTCGACGCCCAGGTGACCTCCGCGCGCGAGGAGGCCATCAAGAAGGCGATCGCCGCCGGCAAGCACATCTACACCGAGAAGCCCACCGCCACCGGCCTCGACGGCGCCCTGGAGCTGGCCCGCCTCGCCGAGGCGAAGGGCATCAAGCACGGCGTCGTCCAGGACAAGCTCTTCCTGCCGGGCCTGCTCAAGCTCAAGCGCCTCATCGACGGCGGCTTCTTCGGCCGCATCCTCTCGATCCGCGGCGAGTTCGGCTACTGGGTCTTCGAGGGCGACTGGCAGACCGCCCAGCGCCCGAGCTGGAACTACCGCGCCGAGGACGGCGGTGGCATCGTTGTCGACATGTTCCCGCACTGGGAGTACGTGCTCCACGAGCTCTTCGGCCGGGTGAAGTCCGTGCAGGCCCTCACCGCCACCCACATCCCCCAGCGCTGGGACGAGGACGACAAGCCCTACGACGCCACCGCCGACGACGCCGCCTACGGCATCTTCGAGCTCGACGGCGGCGCCATCGCCCAGATCAACTCCTCCTGGGCCGTCCGCGTCAACCGCGACGAGCTCGTCGAGTTCCAGGTCGACGGCACGGAGGGCTCGGCGGTCGCGGGCCTGCGCAACTGCCGCGTCCAGCACCGCTCCGCCACCCCGAAGCCGGTCTGGAACCCGGACATCCCCGCCACCGAGGTCTTCCGCGACCAGTGGCAGGAGGTCCCGGACAACGCCGAGTTCGACAACGGCTTCAAGGCCCAGTGGGAGCTCTTCCTCAAGCACGTCTACGCGGACGCCCCCTACCAGTGGGACCTCCTCGCCGGCGCCCGCGGTGTCCAGCTCGCCGAACTGGGCCTGAAGTCCTCGGCCGAGGGCCGCCGTCTCGACGTCCCGGAGATCTCGCTGTGACGATCCGACTCCCCGACTTCCAGGGCGGCTTCAGGGCCTACGCGCCCCGCGAGGAGCCCTTCGCCGCCGCCTCCGGCACCCCCTTCACCTCCCGTACGGTCTTCTCGGCCGCGCACGTCGTCGCCGACCCGTTCGCCGACGCGACGCCGGACTCCCCGGCCGCCGTCGACTGGGACGCCACCCTCGCCTTCCGCCGCCACCTGTGGTCGCACGGACTCGGGGTCGCCGAAGCCATGGACACCGCCCAGCGCGGGATGGGCCTGGACTGGGCGGGCGCGGCCGAGCTGATCCGCCGCAGCGCCGCCGAGGCGAAGTCGGTCGGCGGGCTCATCGCCTGCGGTGTGGGCACCGACCAGCTCACAGGCCCGGCGACCCTCGCCGAGGTACGGGCCGCCTACGAGGAGCAGCTCGCCCTCGTCGAGGAGTCCGGCGCCCAGGCCATCCTGATGGCCTCCCGGGCCCTCGCGGCCGCGGCCAAGGGCCCCGAGGACTACCTGGAGGTCTACGGCCACCTCCTGCGCCAGGCCGCCGAGCCGGTGATCCTGCACTGGCTGGGCCCGATGTTCGACCCGGCCCTGGAGGGCTACTGGGGATCGAGCGACCTCGACGCGGCGACCGACACCTTCCTCCAGGTCATCGCCGCCCACCCCGACAAGGTCGACGGCATCAAGGTCTCCCTCCTGGAGGCGCAGCGCGAGATCGACATCCGCCGGCGGCTCCCGCAGGGCGTCCGCTGCTACACCGGCGACGACTTCAACTACCCCGAGCTGATCGCGGGCGACGAGCAGGGCTTCTCGCACGCCCTGCTCGGCATCTTCGACCCGCTGGGCCCGCTCGCGGCCGAGGCTGTGCGGGTGCTGGACACCGGGGACGCCAAGGGCTTCCGTGAACTCCTCGACCCCACGGTCGAGTTGTCCCGGCATCTCTTCCAGACACCCACCCGCTTCTACAAGACGGGCGTGGTGTTCCTCGCCTGGCTGGCCGGCCACCAGGCGCACTTCACGATGGTCGGCGGCCTCCAGTCGGCCCGCTCCCTGCCGCACTTCGCGCGCGCCTACGAACTCGCCGACGGCCTGGGCCTGTTCCCGGACCCGAAGCTCGCCGAGGAGCGCATGAAGAACCTGCTGTCCCTGTACGGGGTGACCCAGTGACCGACCTGTCCCGCTTCTCCATCAACCAGATGACGGTCAAGCAGCTGTCCCTGCCCGAACTGGTCGAAGCCTGCCAGGAGCTGGGCATCGGCAACCTCGGCCTGTGGCGCGAGCCCGTCCAGTCGTACGGCGTCGAGGAGACGGCCAAGCTGGTCCGCGACGCGGGTCTGACCGTCACCACGCTGTGCCGCGGCGGCTTCTTCACGGCCATCGACCCCGACGAGCGGGCCGCCGCCCTGGACGACAACCGGCGCGCGGTCGACGAGGCGGCCACCCTCGGCACCGACACGCTGGTCCTGGTCTCGGGCGGTCTGCCGGCCGGCTCCAAGGACCTGCACGGCGCCCGTGAGCGCATCGCGGACGCCCTGGCGGTGCTCGGCCCGTACGCCGAGGAGCACGGGGTGAAGCTGGCCATCGAGCCGCTGCACCCCATGTACGCCTCGGACCGCTGTGTGGTCTCCACGCTCACCCAGGCCCTCGACCTGGCGGAGCGCTTCCCCGCCCGGCAGGTCGGCGTCACGGTGGACACGTACCACATCTGGTGGGACGACAACGCGCCCGCGCAGATCGCCCGCGCGGGCGCCGGCGGCCGTATCCACACCTTCCAGCTCGCGGACTGGACGACCCCGCTGCCGGAGGGCGTGCTGAACGGCCGCGGGCAGATCGGCGACGGCTCGATCGACATGCGGGAGTGGCAGCGGTACGTCGAGGCGGCCGGCTACACGGGTGCCATCGAGGTCGAGCTGTTCAACGACGCGCTGTGGGCCCGCGACGGCCGCGAGGTCCTCGCGGAGACGGCGGAACGGTTCGTGGCACACACCGTGTGAGGCGGTCCGGGCATTTCGAAGGGGCCCGGCCGATGACCGGGCCCCCTCGGGTTTCCCCTCCCCATCAGAACCCCCGCGATCCCCCCAGATCCCCCTCCAAGAGTCCTGATGCCAAGTACGACCCGCCAGGTCGGGGGAGGGTTGTACGGGCGCACCGACTTTTTTCCGCACCCTCTTCGCGGAGCCGACGGTGACCGGCGGTGACGGAGGGAAGCGGCCGAATCCATACGTTGCCCGTGTGACGCCCGAGGCCCCAGGCTGCTGCCTGCCGAGCACGACTTCCGACGCTCCTGGGGGACCGTTCCGTGCTGCGCATCCACTTCACCCCCGATGACCTGACCCGCATCAGGGTGGCGAGTACACCGGACCCGCTCTGGGAGACCGCGTTCAGTCTGCACCGCCTCCAGACCACCCAGGGCCGCTGGGCCTACGCCGACTGGCATCGCGGCACCCTGGCCGCGCTCACCGGCACCAGGCTGGGCGCCGCCGTGCGGGGACTGCTCATCCCGGTGCTGCCCAGGGCCCGTTACTGGCCCGACTTCCTCACCCCGGCCGAGGGCGCGGACGGGCTGGAGGCGGGGCTGGCCGCGGTCCGGGACACCCCACCCGAGCGGGTCGTGCACGAGATGAGGCTGCTGGCCCGGTGCAGCGGCGCCCCCGACTGGGCGCCCGCGCTGGCGGAGCCCGACCTGCGGAACGAACTCGTGCGGGTCCTGCGCGCCTACCACGACACCGTCGTCGCACCCCACCTCGACCGGATGTGCGAGTCCCTCGCCGGGGAGCGTGGCCTGCTCGCCCGTTCGACGCTCAACGGCGGCGTCGGCGACCTGCTCAACGGCCTCTCGCCCGCCATGCGCTGGTGCCCGCCCGTGCTCCACGTCGACTACGTCGAGGACCGCGACCTGTACCTCGACGGGCGGGGCCTGCGCCTGGTCCCGTCCTACTTCTGCTGGAAGGCACCGGTGTCCCTGGCCGACGGCTCGCTGAAACCGGTGCTGGTGTACTCCGTGCAGCACGTCCGGCCGTCCGGCCCGGCCGCACCCGACGCCGCTCTCTCCGCGCTGCTGGGCCGCACCAGAGCCGCCGCGCTGCGGGCCGTGGCCCTCGGCATGACCACCTCGGAACTGGCCCGCTTCCTGGGCGTCTCCCCGGCCACGGCCACCCACCACACCACGGTGCTGCGCGACGCCGGCCTGAGCACGAGCCGGCGCCTGCAGAACACCGTCCTGCACACCCTCACCCCGCTGGGTGCGGCGATGCTGCGGCGCCCCTCACCGGCCGAGCACGCCGGGGCGGCGGTGCCGAGCGACTTTTAGTCAACGGCGCCCGGCACCACAGACACCGTCCGGCTCATGGGCCCCGGCAGACCCACCCGCCGCACCGGAGCGACGAACTCCGCTGCCCCGCCTGCGACTTTCGAGGCTGTTCGAAGGGCGTGGTTCGAACGGGCCCGCGCTGCGACCGTATCCGGCGGCACCACCACCCACCGGAAGAGGAGATCCCAGCATGCCGAACAGAGACCGCAGCCGCCGGGCCGTCGTCGCAGGAGCACTCGTGTTCGTCTCCGCCGCGACCGGCATGGTGCTCGCCCCCGCCGCCTCCGCGGCCCCCCAGGCCTGCACCCCCTCGCCACTGACCACCGGCGAGTACGAGAGCCAGGGCACCGTCCGCAACAAGTCCGCCACCAGCTCCTGCGGCGACCTCAACCTGACCTACTCGTTCAACACCACGTCCCGCACCTACGACTACTACGCGGGCCGGCTGCGCCGCTCCGACGGCACCTGGTTCACCTGCGCCAAGCGCTACGTCCAGGCCTACGACGGCAACCACAGCATCAACGACTCCACGTACTGGCTGTGCACCGACGTCAACGACAACACCCCGTTCAGCGTGGCCAGCCTCCTCGAGGGCGGCGACAACGTCACCATCACCCACTGACCTCGACTCCCGGTCCCGGGGTGCCGCGTGCGCGCGGCACCCCGGCCGGCGGAAGGACGGACGTGAACCGGACCAGCCTGGCGCGCACCCTCGTCGCAGCGGCCGCCGCTCTGCTCACCGCCGCGTGCGGCACGGCGGCCGGCTCGTCCGGGCAGGAGCCGAGCGCGCCGCCCGCGCCCACGACGGCCGCGGCCCCCGCGCGGGTCACCCACACGCTGCCCCGGGACCCGGCGCTCATGGTGCTCCCGGCGACGGGCGCCGAGAGCCGCTGGACGCAGGGTCTGGACGTCTTCGTGCAGCAGGTGGCCCGCACGGCCGCCGCCGACTGCGCGCACGACGAGGGGATCGCGCCGCCCGGTCAGGAGGTCCCGCTGGCCTTCATCTCGTACGCCGAACTGCCCGACCTCGCCTTCCTCGGCCGCCACGGGTTCGGACACGGCACGGAGGTGCCCGTACCGACCCCGGCCGCGAGCCCCGGCGCGGCGCGGTCCGGGGGTGCCGCCGAGACCCGGCGCTGCCGTGCCGAGGGGGAGGCCGCCGGGTCCGCGGTGCGCAACGTCTATCTGCCGGTGCAGCGGGCGTGGTTCGGCGCACTCACGGCCTCGCGGAACGATCCCGCCGCGTCCCGGGCCCTGCGCGGCCTGCCGGGCTGTCTCGCGGACCGCGGCTACCGGGTCCGCGACGAGAACGCCTTCTTCGCGCTCGTCGACTCCCGTCTGATGAACGCCCCCGCGGCCGACTACGCGCGCGAGGACAGCGCCCTCGGCAGTGCCTACGCCCTCTGCATGCGCCCGGTCGAGGCCGCACGGGAGCCGGTCCGGCGCCACCTGCGTGAGCGGTTCCTCGCGGAGCACGCCGAGCAGATCCGCGAGCTGCGCACCGCCCTGGTACCGGCGTTGCGCCGCGCCGAGAGCACGTACGGCCTACGGCTCGCCTTCCCGACGCCCTGAGCCGGCCGACGTCAGAAGAACACCCCGCATCTGAGCAGCACGTTCGCGTACGGCCGTGCCTCGCCCGTGCGCACCACCAGCCGCGCGCCCGCCGACAGGACCTTGAGCTCCTCGTGGGAGACCAGGCGCAGCGCGGGGAAGCGGGCGTCCAGCAGCTGCGCGGCCGCCGGGTTGGCGCCCCGCACCTCCTCCGCCGCGGTGCCCGCCTCCACGACCAGCTCGGCGAGCAGCCCGTCCAGGACCTCCGCGAAGGACGGCACCCCGGCCCGGAAGGCCAGGTCGACCACGCGCGGCCCGTCGGGGATCGGCATGCCGGCGTCGCACACCAGCACCCCGTCCCCGTGCCCCAGCTCGGCCAGCGCGCCGGAGAGCTGGCGGTTGAGTATCCCGGCCTTCTTCACAGCGCCTCGACCTCCTCCGACGTGGGAAAGGAGTCCTGCGCGCCCTTCCGGGTCACCGCGACCGCCCCGACCCGGGACGCGTACGCGGCCGCCTCCGCCAGTCCGGCACCGGCCCCCAGCCGGAACGCCAGCGCCGCCGTGAAGGCGTCCCCCGCGCCCGTGGTGTCCACGGCGTCCACCTTCACCGACGCCACCCGGCTCACCCCCGCCGAGGACGCCACCAGCGACCCCTCGGCGCCCAGCGTCACGACCACCGACCGCGGGCCCTTCGCGAGCAGCAGCCGCGCCCAGTCCTCCGGCGCGTCGCTCACGCACGCGTCCCCGAGGATCACCTTCGCCTCGTGCTCGTTGACGATCAGCGGATCGCAGGCCGCGAGGACCTCGGTGGGCAACGGCCGCGGCGGTGACGGGTTCAGCACGAACCGGCTGTCCGGAGACAGGTTCCGTACGACCTCCACGACCGTCTCCAGCGGGATCTCCAGCTGGGTCGACACCACCCGGGAGGCGTGGAAGAGACTGACCGCGGCGCGTACGTCACCAGGTGTCAGACGCCCGTTGGCACCCGGCGAGACCACGATGGAGTTGTCCCCCGAGGGGTCCACGGTGATCAGCGCGACCCCCGTCGGGGCCCCGCCCACCAGCACCCCCACCGTGTCCACCCCGGCCGCCCGCTGCGAGTCGAGCAGCAGCCGGCCGTGCCCGTCGTCGCCGACGCGGGCCAGCAACGCCGTACGGGCGCCCAGCCGGGCCGCCGCGACGGCCTGGTTGGCGCCCTTGCCCCCCGGGTGCACGGCCAGGTCCGAGCCCAGCACCGTCTCGCCGGCCCCCGGCCGCCGCTCCACGCCGATCACCAGGTCGGCGTTGGCCGACCCTACGACCAGAAGGTCGTAGTCGTACATGAATGACTCCCCTAGTCGGTGACGCGGGGCGGGCGGTCGAAGCGACCGCCCGCCCTTACGCCGTCGTCAGCCCGTGAAACCGGCCACGTTCTCCTTCGTGACCACCTTCACCGGCACCTTGATGGTCTCCTCGACCTTCTTGCCCTGAAGGGCCTTGAGCGCGTTGTCCACCGCGATTTTGCCGAGTTGGGAGGGCTGTTGTGCCACGGATGCGAAGAGCGTGCCGTTCTTCACCGCGTTCAGGCCGTCCGGGGTGCCGTCGAAGCCGACCACCGAGACCGACTTTCCGGCCTTGGAACCCAGCGCCTTGATCGCGCCGAGCGCCATCTCGTCGTTGGCGGCGATGACGCCCTGGACGTCCGGGTGGGCCTGGAGCAGGTTCGACATCACGTCGAGGCCCTTGGTGCGGTCGAAGTCGGCGGGCTGCTGCGCGACGACCTGGATGCCCGGGTACGCCTTGAGACCCTGCGCGAAACCCTGCGCGCGCTCACGCGCCGCCGACGTGCCCGCCTGCCCCTGCAGGATCACGATCTTGCCCTTGCCGCCCAGCTTCTCGGCGATCGTCCGGGCGGACAGCTCACCGCCGGCGACGTTGTCGGAGGCCACCAGGGCGTCCGTCTTCGCGTTGTTGACACCGCGGTCCACCGCGATGACCGGGATCTTCGCCTTGTCGGCGGCCTTGACCGAGTTGCTCGCCGCGTCCGAGTCCACCGGGTTGACGATGATCGCGCCGAGGCTCGAACTGGTGAAGTTCTGCAGCTGGTTGGCCTGCTGGGAGGCGTCGTTCTGGGCGTCCGTGACGGTCAGGTCCACGCCCCGCTTCTTCGCCTCGGCCTGGGCACCCGCCCGGATCTGCACGAAGAAGGGGTTGTTGAGGGTCGACAGCGACAGACCCACCTTCGGGTTCGACGACGAGGACGAGTCGTTGTGCAGGAAGGAGGTCGCGCCCACGATCGCCACGGTGACCACGGCCGCGAGACCGTACGTCGCCGCCTGGCGCCGCTTGCCGCCCTGCGGGGCCCCGGCCACCGGGGTCGCCCCGGCCTTGCGGCGCAGGGTGTCCAGCAGGACCGCCAGCGCGATGACGACACCGATGACGACCTGCTGCCAGAACGCGGACACGTTCAGCAGGTTGAGGCCGTTGCGCAGTACCGCGAGGATCAGCGCGCCGATCAGCGTCCCGGACGCCTTGCCGGTGCCGCCCGCGAGCGAGGCGCCGCCGATGACGACCGCGGCGATCGCGTCCAGCTCGTAGCCGTCGGCGGCCTGCGGCTGCGCCGAGGAGAGCCGGGCGGCGAGCACGACACCCGCGACGGCCGCGAACACACCGGAGAAGGCGTAGATGGCGAGCTTCTGCTTCTTCACCCGCAGCCCGGAGAGGCGGGCCGCCTCCTCGTTGCCGCCGATCGCGTACATGGAGCGGCCGATGTAGGTCCGTCCCAGCACGAACGCCGCGAGGAGCCCCATGACGACCATGACGAGGACGGGCACCGGCAGCCAGCCGCCGAGCGTGTCACCGAGGTGCGAGACGGAGTCGGGGAAGGCGATCGGGGAGCCCTCGGAGATCACCAGCGACAGACCGCGCGCCACCGAGAGCATCGCCAGCGTGGCGATGAACGGCGGGAGTTTGCCGTACGCGATCAGGAAGCCGTTGACGAGACCGGCCGCGATGCCGGTGGCGACGGCGAGGACGACCGCTATGAAGACCGGCACCCCGTGCGAGGTCGCGCTCCAGGCCAGGACGGTGGCCGACAGGGCCGCCACCGAGCCCACCGACAGGTCGATGCCCGCGGAGACGATCACGAAGGTCACACCGAAGGCGAGGATGGCGGTCACGGCCGCCTGGACGCCGACGTTGAGCAGGTTGTCGGTGGTCAAAAAGTCGCCGGACAGCGCCGACATGGCGATGACGAGGACGATCAGCGCGGTCAGCGCGCCGTTGTCGAGCAGGAGACGGCGCAGGCCACCCGCGCTCGCCCCGCCCTTGAGCGTGTCAGTGGCCACGAGGGGCCTCCTTGTCGGTCTTGACGGTGTTCGTGCTGACGGCGAGTGCCATCACGGAGTCCTGCGTGGCCTCGTCGGCGGTCAGTTCGCCGGCGATCCGGCCCTGGGCCATCACCAGCACCCGGTCGCTCATGCCGAGCACCTCGGGCAGATCGCTGGAGATCATGAGGACGGCGGCACCGGCCGCGGTGAGTTCGTTGATGAGCTGGTAGATCTCGACCTTGGCGCCGACGTCGATCCCGCGCGTGGGCTCGTCGAGGATCAGCACCTTGGTGTCGGCGAGCAGCCACTTGCCGATGACGACCTTCTGCTGGTTGCCGCCGGACAGGGTCCGCACGTGCTGGTGCAGGCCCGCCATCCGGACCCCGAGCTGTTCGGCGATCCGCGCGGCGGCCTCCCGCTGGCCCTTGAGGTCGACGAGCCCCGCCCGCGCGCGGGCCCGCATGGTCACCAGCCCCAGGTTCTCCTCGACCGACTGGTCGAGCACCAGCCCCTGGCCCTTGCGGTCCTCGGGGATCAGCCCGATCCCGGCCGCCATCGCGGCGCCCACGTCATGGCCCCGCAGGGCCGCCCCGGCGACGTGCACGGCCCCCTTGTCGTACGGGTCCGCGCCGAACACGGCCCGCACCACCTCGGTACGGCCCGCGCCGACCAGCCCGGCGATGCCGACCACCTCGCCGGCGTGCACCTCGAAGCCGATGTCGTGGAAGACGCCGTCCCGGGTCAGGCCCTCGACCTTCAACAGGGCCGCTCCGGTGTCGCCGCGCTCGCGCGGGTACTGCTGCTCGATCGACCGCCCCACCATGAGGCGTACGAGCTCGTCCTCGGGCGTGGAGGCGGGCACCTGGCCGACGGACTTGCCGTCCCGGATGACCGTGACCCGGTCACCGAGGGCGGCGATCTCCTCCAGGTGGTGGGTGATGAAGACGATCCCGACCCCGTCCGCGCGCAGCCTGCGCACGATCGCGAAGAGCTTGTCGACCTCCTCGGAGGTGAGCACGGCGGTCGGCTCGTCCATGATCAGCACGCGCGCGTCCAGGCTGAGCGCCTTGGCGATCTCGACCATCTGGAGCCGGGCGATACCGAGTTCACGCACCCGCGCGCGGGGCGAGACGCTGACCCCGACGCGCTGCAGCAGCACCTCGGCGTCGGCCTCCATCCGCTTGCGGTCGATCATCCCGAGCCGGCGCGGCTGCCGGCCCAGGAAGATGTTCTCGGCGACCGTCAGATCCGGTACCAGGTTGAACTCCTGGTAGATGGTGGCGATGCCCAGCCGCTCGGCGTCCTGCGCCCCGCGGATGTGCACCTCCTCGCCGTCCACCAGGACGCGGCCCTGGTCGGGGTGGTAGGCGCCCGACAGCATCTTGATCAGCGTGCTCTTGCCGGCGCCGTTCTCGCCGAGCAGTACGTGCACCTCGCCCCGGCGCAGGTCGAAGTCGACGCCGTCGAGCGCGACCACTCCGGGGAAGGACTTCCGTATGCCCTCGATGCGCAGCAACTCGTCCTCGTTGCTCACGACGTGCTCCTTTGCACAGGGTTGGGGTTCTCGCCGCACGAGCGGCGGACGACCAGACGGGCGGGGAGGGTGACCGACGCGGGCCGCCGTCCCTCGATGCGGTCGACGAGCGCGCGCACCGCGGCCCGTCCCAGGTCGCCCGTGGGCTGGGCGATCGCGGTGATCGGCGGATCGGTGTGCACGAACCACGGGATGTCGTCGAACGCGGCCAGGGCGAGGTCCTCCGGTACCCGCAGCCCACGCGCGCGTACGGCGTCCAGGGCGCCGAGCGCCATCAGGTTGTCGGCCGCGAAGACGACCTCGGGCGGCTCGGGCAGGTCGAGGAAGCCCTCGGTGACCCGCCGCCCGCTCTCGGCCTGGAAGTCGCCCTGCCCTATGTAGGCGTCGGGCAGCTCCAGTCCGTACGCCTCAAGGGCGTCCCGGAAGGCCGCCACGCGCTCCTGGCCGGTCGTGGTGGCGGCGGGCCCGGCGATGATGGCGAGCCTGCGGTGTCCGAGGCCGTGCAGATGCGCGACGAGATCGCGCACCGCGGCCTGTCCGTCGGCCCTGACGACCGGCACGGCCACGCCCGGGATCCACCGGTCCACGAACACCATCGGCGTGCCCGCGCGCACGGCGTCCAGCATCAGCGGGGAGCCGCCGTCGGTGGGGGAGACCAGGAGCCCGTCGATCCGGCGGTCCAGCAGGTTCCGTACGTGGTGGTCCTGGAGGTCGGGGCGTTCGTCGGCGTTCCCGATGATCACGCTGTAGCCCAGCGCGCGGGCCTCCTCCTCGACGGAGCGGGCCAGCTCGGTGAAGTAGGGGTTCAGCACGTCGCTGATGACCAGGCCGAGGGTGTGGGTCTGGTCGGTGCGCAGGGAGCGGGCGACGGCGTTCGGGCGGTAGCCCAGGGCCTCGACGGCGGCCAGCACGCGGGTGCGTGCGTCCGCGCTGACCGACGGATGGTCGTTGAGGACGCGCGACACCGTGGCGACGGAAACCCCCGCCTCGGCAGCGACGTCCTTGATGCTCGCCATCGCCGCTCCACCTCCTTGTGGAATCGATTACACGACTTCGTGTACCGAGGATTGGAATCGATTACACGGCCAGAGGCAAGACCTCGATACCGGATCGTGATGTCGGACCCCGGGGGTACGGACGGATCATGACCGATCAGGCGGGGGCCTCCACGGGCGAACGACGGCCGGCCGTGCTCGAAGGCGTGCTGGAGCGGATCACCTGGTCTTGACAAGTCGGTGATCGGGCTGGAGGTCGGGAGCCGTCCCCGCTGTCAGAGCCGGCCGGTACCGTCGGATCATGTCCAGGCAAGAGGCAGGCGCGGACCACCGATTGGCGACGTTGGAAGGCGTGCTCGAGCGCATCACCTACGCCAACGAGGACAACGGCTACACGGTCGCCCGCGTCGACACCGGCAGAGGCGGCGGTGACCTCCTCACCGTCGTCGGCGCGCTGCTCGGCGCCCAGGTGGGGGAGTCCCTGCGGATGGAGGGGCGCTGGGGCTCTCACCCGCAGTACGGCAAGCAGTTCACCGTCGAGAACTACACGACCGTCCTGCCGGCCACCGTCCAGGGCATCCGCCGCTATCTCGGCTCCGGGCTCGTCAAGGGCATCGGGCCGGTCTTCGCCGACCGCATCACCCAGCACTTCGGCATGGACACCCTGAAGATCATCGAGGAGGAGCCGAAGCGGCTCGTCGAGGTCCCCGGGCTCGGCCCCAAGCGGACCAGGAAGATCGCCGACGCCTGGGAGGAGCAGAAGGCGATCAAGGAGGTCATGCTTTTCCTCCAGACCGTCGAGGTGTCCACCTCCATCGCCGTGCGCATCTACAAGAAGTACGGCGACGCCTCGATCTCCGTCGTGAAGAACCAGCCCTACCGCCTCGCCTCCGACGTCTGGGGCATCGGCTTCCTCACCGCCGACAAGATCGCCCAGTCCGTCGGCATCCCGCACGACAGCCCGGAGCGGGTCAAAGCCGGTCTCCAGTACGCCCTTTCGCAGTCCACCGACCAGGGCCACTGCTACCTCCCCGAGGAACAGCTGATCGCCGACGCGGTCAAGCTCCTCCAGGTCGACACCGGCCTGGTCATCGAGTGCCTCGCCGAACTCGCCCTGCCCGACGAGGACTCGGGAGAGCCCGGCGTCGTGCGCGAGAAGGTGCCCGGCCCCGACGGCCATGAGGTCACCGCCGTCTACCTGGTCCCCTTCCACCGCGCCGAACTCTCCCTCTCCGCCCAGCTGTTGCGGCTCCTGCGCACCGACCAGGACCGGATGCCGGGCTTCCGGGACGTGGCCTGGGACAAGGCGCTCGGCTGGCTGAGGTCCCGTACGGGCACCGAGCTCGCGCCCGAGCAGGAGGCCGCCGTCAAGCTCGCGCTGACCGAGAAGGTCGCCGTCCTCACCGGCGGTCCCGGCTGCGGCAAGTCCTTCACCGTCCGCTCGATCGTGGAGCTGGCCCGCGCCAAGAAGGCCAAGATCGTCCTCGCCGCCCCGACCGGACGGGCCGCAAAGCGCCTCGCCGAGCTCACCGGCGCCGAGGCCTCCACCGTCCACCGGCTCCTGGAGCTGAAGCCCGGCGGCGACGCGGCCTACGACAAGGACCGCCCGCTCGACGCCGACCTCGTGGTGGTCGACGAGGCCTCCATGCTGGACCTGCTGCTCGCCAACAAGCTGGCGAAGGCGGTGCCGCCGGGCGCGCACCTCCTGTTCGTCGGGGACGTCGACCAACTGCCCAGCGTCGGCGCGGGGGAGGTCCTCAGGGACCTGCTCGCCGAGGGCGGCCCGGTCCCCGCGGTGCGCCTCACGCGCGTGTTCCGGCAGGCCCAGCAGTCCGGCGTGGTCACCAACGCGCACCGGATCAACGCCGGGCAGCACCCCGTCACCGACGGCATGAAGGACTTCTTCCTCTTCGTCGAGGACGACACCGAGGAGGTCGGCCGTCTCACCGTGGACGTGGCGGCCCGTCGGATTCCGGCCAAATTCGGCCTCGACCCGCGCCGGGACGTCCAGGTGCTCGCCCCCATGCACCGAGGCCCCGCGGGCGCCGGCACGCTCAACGGCCTGCTCCAGCAGGCCATCACCCCGGGCCGACCCGACCTCGCCGAGAAGCGGTTCGGCGGCCGGGTCTTCCGGGTCGGCGACAAGGTCACCCAGATTCGCAACAATTACGAGAAGGGCGCCAACGGTGTCTTCAACGGCACCGTGGGCGTGGTCACCTCGCTCGACCCGGTCGACCAGCGCCTGACCGTGCTGACCGACGAGGACGAGGAGGTGCCCTACGAGTTCGACGAGCTGGACGAACTGGCCCACGCGTACGCGGTGACCATCCACCGTTCCCAGGGCAGCGAGTATCCGGCCGTGGTGATCCCGGTCACCACCAGCGCCTGGATGATGCTGCAGCGGAACCTGCTGTACACGGCGGTCACCCGGGCGAAGAAGCTGGTCGTCCTGGTCGGTTCGCGCAAGGCGATCGGTCAGGCGGTGCGCACGGTCTCGGCGGGACGGCGTTGCACCGCGCTGGACTTCCGGCTCGCGGGCCGGTGACGGGCGTCAATCGTGAGACAACACAAAAAATGATCGATCAAATGAGTCACGTGGATCACAGAGCCCTTCCGGAAGCGGGTGGAGAGGGGCAGGATGAGCAAGTTGGCGGCACTCAGTGCCGCTGATACGCCCAACGGCCGACCCCGAGTGCACTCTCCTGCGCCAAATGGGGGATGGTAGAGACAGTCAGGGCAACCTCGAAGAAGAGGCACAACGTCGGTGAGGGATGACGTGAGCGACAACTCTGTAGTAGTGCGGTACGGCGATGGCGAGTACACCTACCCGGTGATCGACAGCACCGTCGGCGACAAGGGCTTCGACATCGGGAAGCTCCGCGCCCAGACCGGTCTGGTCACCCTGGACAGCGGCTACGGCAACACCGCCGCCTATAAATCCGCCATCACCTATCTCGACGGTGAGGCCGGCATCCTCCGGTACCGCGGCTACCCGATCGAGCAGCTGGCCGAGCGCTCCACGTTCCTGGAGGTCGCCTACCTCCTGATCAACGGTGAGCTTCCGACCGTCGACGAGCTCTCGGTGTTCAAGAACGACATCACGCAGCACACCCTGCTGCACGAGGACGTCAAGAACTTCTACCGGGGCTTCCCGCGCGACGCCCACCCGATGGCCATGCTGTCGTCGGTGGTCTCCGCGCTGTCCACGTTCTACCAGGACAGCCACAACCCCTTCGACGAGAAGCAGCGCAACCTCTCGACGATCCGCCTGCTCGCCAAGCTTCCGACGATCGCCGCGTACGCGTACAAGAAGTCGATCGGTCACCCGTTCGTCTACCCGCGCAACGACCTCGGTTACGTCGAGAACTTCCTCCGCATGACCTTCTCGGTCCCGGCGCAGGAGTACGAGCCCGACCCGGTCGTGGTCTCCGCCCTCGACAAGCTGCTCATCCTGCACGCCGACCACGAGCAGAACTGTTCGACCTCGACGGTCCGCCTCGTCGGCTCGTCCCAGGCGAACATGTTCGCGTCGATCTCCGCGGGCATCAACGCGCTGTGGGGCCCGCTGCACGGCGGCGCCAACCAGTCGGTGCTGGAGATGCTGGAGGGCATCCAGACCTCCGGCGGTGACGTCGACTCCTTCATCCGCAAGGTGAAGAACAAGGAGGACGGCGTCCGGCTGATGGGCTTCGGCCACCGGGTCTACAAGAACTTCGACCCGCGCGCGAAGATCATCAAGGCTGCCGCGCACGACGTCCTGTCGGCCCTCGGCAAGTCCGACGAGCTGCTGGACATCGCGCTCAAGCTGGAGGAGCACGCGCTCTCCGACGACTACTTCGTCTCGCGCAGCCTCTACCCGAACGTCGACTTCTACACGGGCCTGATCTACCGCGCCATGGGCTTCCCGACCGAGATGTTCACGGTCCTGTTCGCCCTCGGCCGCCTCCCGGGCTGGATCGCCCAGTGGCACGAGATGATCAAGGAGCCCGGCTCCCGCATCGGCCGCCCGCGCCAGATCTACACGGGCGTGGTGGAGCGCGACTTCGTGCCGGTCGAGCAGCGCTGATGAACGCCGGTGCCGGGGCTGGCCTGCTTTTGGCTTTTTAGGGGCGCGGGCAACTGCGCGACCAGCCCCCACCGGCGGGAAGCCGGTAGACGACCGGAACTTCCACGAACCCCCCGGCTCGATCCGCGAAGCGAAAAGCGGAAGGCGCCCTGGCGACGGTCCCCCCACGGGCCGGCGTCCAGGGCGCCTTCCCATGTCCCGGTGCGGATTCCCCCCACGGGATCCGGCCGGGCGTCTGAGAGACCAGCGCCTGAATCGCTGTCTTTCCGGTACTGCTGTTTGAGCAGAACGAGCAGAACTGCTCGTACTACTCCTGTGTGCGGTCTGCCGGGACAGCGCACGGTCGGGAGGGCCGCTCAAAGCTTCCCTAAGTGCGTGCCCCGGCAACGCAGCTCCGAGGAAGTCCCCCAAGACATCCTCAGACGTCAGTCGGCGCCCCCCAAGACGCTGCCTGACATCGCCAACTTAGACCTTCGAACCCCTTCGATGGTTACCTTCACATCACTGTGATCTGCGTCTCTTGCAAATGTCCGTTAGATACGCAAGAGCCCGGATGCAGCGAACGGGACCAAGCGTAAGGACGATGCGCGAGTCTTGTGAAGAGCTTATGTGAGCGTGGCTCCGGACTCCAGAGGGGGTCCGTCAAAGGATCCTCAACGGAAGGTCCGCAGCCGCAGGCTGTTGGTCACCACGAACACCGAGGAGAACGCCATCGCGGCCCCCGCGATCATCGGGTTCAGCAGGCCGGCCGCGGCCAGCGGCAGCGCCGCCACGTTGTAGCCGAAGGCCCACACGAGATTGCCCTTGATCGTCGCCAGGGTGCGCCGGGAGAGCCGGATCGCGTCCGCGGCCACCCGCAGGTCCCCGCGCACCAGCGTCAGGTCCCCCGCCTCGATCGCCGCGTCGGTCCCGGTCCCCATGGCCAGCCCCAGGTCGGCGGCGGCCAGCGCGGCGGCGTCGTTGACGCCGTCGCCGACCATCGCGACGACTCGCCCCCGACCCTGAAGCCGCCGTACGGCGTCGACCTTGTCCTCGGGCAGCACCTCGGCGATCACCTCGTCGATCCCGACCGCCCGGGCCACCGCCTCGGCCACCGTCCGGTTGTCCCCGGTCAGCAGGACCGGAGTGAGCCCCAGCGCCCGCAGCGACCGCACCGCCTCGGCGCTGGTCCCCTTCACCGCGTCGGCGACGGCCAGCACGCCGCGTGCCACACCGTCCCACCCGACGACGACAGCCGTACGGCGGTCCCGCTCGGCCTCTTCCTTCGCCCGGGCCAGTTCGGCGGGCAGCACGTCGAACAGCCGCCCCACGGCCACCTCGCGGCCCTCCACGCGACCGCGTACGCCCCTGCCGGGCACGTTCTCGAACCGCTCCGCGGCCGGCAGCGGTCCGACCCGCTCCTCGGCGCCCACGGCGACCGCCCGGGCCACGGGATGCTCGGAGGCGTGCTCCAGGGCGCCCGCGAGCCGCAGCACCTGCTTCTCGTCGGCGTCCCGGACGACGTGGACCTCCTGGAGCGTCATCCGGCCGGTGGTGACCGTGCCGGTCTTGTCCAGGACGACGGTGTCGACGCGCCGCGTGGACTCCAGGACCTCGGGACCCTTGATGAGGATGCCGAGCTGGGCGCCGCGCCCGGTGCCGACCATGAGCGCGGTCGGCGTGGCCAGGCCCAGCGCGCACGGACAGGCGATGATCAGCACGGCGACGGCCGCGGTGAACGCGGCGGCGGTGTCCCCGGTGGCACCCAGCCAGCCCCCGAAGGTGGCCACGGCGATGCCGATCACCACCGGCACGAAGACCGCGGCGACCCGGTCGGCCAGCCGCTGCACCTGCGCCTTGCCGTTCTGCGCGTCCTCCACCAGCTTCGCCATCCGCGCGAGCCGCGTGTCGGCCCCGATCCGGGTCGCCGCGACGACGATCCGTCCGCCGGCGTTGACGGTCGCACCGGTGACGGCGTCCCCGACGCCGACGTCCACCGGCACCGACTCGCCGGTGAGCATCGAGGCGTCCACGGCCGAGGCGCCCTCGACCACGGTGCCGTCGGTCGCGATCTTCTCGCCGGGCCGTACGACGAACCGGTCCCCGACGGCCAGCCGCTCCGCCGGGATCCGCACCTCGCGCCCGTCCCGCAGCACGCTGACGTCCTTGGCCCCGAGCTCCATCAGCGCCCTGAGGGCGGCCCCCGCGTGGCGTTTGGCGCGGGCCTCCAGATAGCGGCCGAGCAGGATGAAGGCGGTGACCCCCGCGGCCACTTCGAGGTAGATCGTCGAGGCACCGTCCATGCCGCCGATGGTGAGCTCGAAGCGCTCCCGCATGCCCGGCATCCCCGCGTCGCCGAAGAACAGGGCCCACAGCGACCAGCCGAACGCGGCCAGGGTCCCGACCGAGACGAGGGTGTCCATGGTGGCCGCGCCGTGCCGGGTGTTCGTCCAGGCGGCCCGGTGGAAGGGCCAGGCGCCCCAGACGACGACGGGTGAGGCGAGGGTCAGCGCGAGCCACTGCCAGTTGTCGAACTGGAGGGCGGGGACCATCGACAGCGCGACGACGGGGACGGCCAGCGCGACGGAGACGAGGAGCCGCTGCCGCAGGGCGGTGAGCTCGGGGTCCGTGTCGTCGGGTGCCTCGGACCGGTCCGCCGCGGGCGCCGGTTCCTCGGCCGTGTAGCCCGTCTTCACGACGGTCGCGATCAGGTCGGCGACGTCGACCTCCGCGGGGTAGGCGACCTTGGCCTTCTCGGTCGCGTAGTTGACCGTGGCGGTGACGCCGTCCATCCGGTTGAGCTTCTTCTCGACCCGGGCGGCGCAGGAGGCGCAGGTCATCCCGCCGATGACGAGCTCGACCTCGGACACGGGGGCTATCGGGGCCGTGGTGGACATGTTCCCTACTTCACTGTGCGAACGGCTTCGGCGGGCCCGTCGGTCGCCCGACGGCCCGCCGACGCTCTTCTCGGGACGCTCAGGCCTTGCCGACGAGCTCGAAACCGGCCTCGTCCACGGCGGCCCGTACGGCTTCCTCGTCCAGCGGCTCCGCCGACACGACCGTCACCTCGCCGGTGGAGGCGACCGCCTTCACGGAGCTGACCCCCGCGATCTCGGAGATCTCGCCGGAAACGGAACCCTCACAGTGCCCGCAGCTCATTCCGCTCACCTTGTAGACGGCGGTGACGGAACCCGGGGTATCGGTCTGGGCGGTCATGTCGTTCTCCTCGTGGAGCGTGTGGGGTTACTGCATCACAGCCTATACCCCTAGGGGGTATTTCTCCAAGAGTCGTGGGCCGGGTCGACGTGGCGGATCGGTGACCAGTCACGATGGACCGGCAGACGGAAACGGCGAGGGAGACTGGATGCGAGCGGTTGTCTTCGAACGGTACGGCGAACCCGCGCAGGTACGTGATGTGCCCGACCCCCGCCCGGCGGACCACGGCGCGGTCGTCCGGGTGGAGGCCACGGGCCTGTGCAGAAGCGACTGGCACGGCTGGCAGGGCCACGACCCGGACATCACCCTCCCGCACGTGCCCGGCCATGAGCTCGCGGGCGTGGTGGAGTCGGTCGGCCCCCGCGTGCGCGACTGGCGCCCCGGCGACCGGGTCACCGTCCCCTTCGTCTGCGCCTGCGGCACCTGCGCGTCCTGCGCGGCGGGCGACCACCAGATCTGCGAGCGCCAGACTCAGCCCGGCTTCACGCACTGGGGCTCGTTCGCCCAGTACGTGGCGCTGGACCACGCCGACGTGAACCTCGTGGCCGTGCCGCAGGGCATGTCCTTCGCCACGGCCGCGTCCCTGGGCTGCCGTTTCGCCACGGCGTTTCGGGCGGTCGTACAGCAGGGGCGGGCCGGCGCGGGGGAGTGGGTCGCGGTGCACGGGTGCGGCGGCGTGGGCCTGTCCGCGGTGATGATCGCGGCGGCCTCAGGGGCCCGCGTGGTGGCCGTGGACGTGTCTCCCCGGGCCCTGGCCCTGGCACGGGAGTTCGGCGCGGCGGAGTGCGTGGACGCGACCGGTACGCCCGACACCGCGGCGGCGATCCGTGACCTGACCGGCGGCGGGGCCCACGTCTCCCTGGACGCCCTGGGTTCCCCGGCCACCTGCGCGGCCTCGGTCGGCTCCCTGCGCCGCCGCGGCCGGCACGTCCAGGTCGGCCTGCTGCCCTCACCGGACGGGACGACCCCGGTCCCCATGGCCCGCGCGATCGCCCTGGAGCTGGAACTCCTCGGCAGCCACGGCATGGCCGCCCACACCTACCCGCCGATGCTCGAACTGGTCGAGGCGGGCACCCTGCGACCGGACCTGCTGGTCACCTCCACCATCACCCTGGCCGCAGCCCCGGACGCCCTCGCGGCGATGGGCACGGCCCCCGGGTCGGGCGTGACGGTGATCGAGCCGTGGGGGTGAATGGGGCCCGTTCGCGGTCGAGGGGCTTGTCCAGGTCCCCCGTCCGGGCGGAGTTGGTGGGGGCGGGGCGGGTGTGCCGGTCACGCCCTTGATCGCGCCGGACGCGGCCCTGACTGCCCTCGCGGGCGGTGATGGTGATCGGGCCGTGGGGGTGAGCGGGGCCCATTCGCCGTCGAGGGGGCCTGCCAGGTCTCAGTCCGGTCGGTGCTGGTGGGTCGGGTGCGCTGGTCACGTCCGAGATCGCCCTGGGCGCGTCCCTGACCGCATCGTGGCGTGGTTACGGCGCCCGGGTCGGGGGGACGGTGATCGGGCCGTGGGGTGAGTGGGGCCCGTTCGCGGTCGACGGGCTTGTCCAGGTCCCAGTCCGGGCGGAGCTGGTGGGGGCGGGTGCGCTGGTCACGTCCGCGATCGCCCCGGGCGCGTCCCTGACCGCCGTCGTGGCGTGGGCACGCCGCCCGGACGGGCGTGACGGTCATCGAGTCGTGGAGGTGAGCGGGGCCTGTTCGCGGTCGAAGGGGCCTGTCAGGCGCCAGTCCGGTCGGAGTTGGCGCGGGCGGGTGTGCCGGTCACGCCCTTGATCGCGCCTCCCGCGGCCCCGTGAGTACGGCCGCGGGTGTGGCGGTCACGAGCCGTGGAGGTGGCGGTCACGAGCCGTGGAGGGGACGGTCATCGAGCCGTGAGGGTCAGGGCCGCCCACTCGCGGTCGAGGAGGCCCATCTGGACCCAGTCCACCCACGCGCCGTCCCGCAGGTCCGCCTCCCGTCGCACTCCCTCGACCTTGAACCCGGCCTTCTCGTAGACCCGCAGCGCGCGGGCGTTGTGGCCGTAGACCTTCAGCTCGATGCGGTGCAGACCGAGTCGCTCGAAGCCGTGGCCGACGACGAGACGGGTGGCTTCGCTGCCTAGCCCGCGGTCACGGCCCCGGGGGCCGATGAGCGTGCGGAACGTGCAGCTGCGCGCCCGGGCGTCCCACTCGTGGAGGACGACCTCGCCGACCAGCTCGCCGGTGGCGCGGTCGGTGACGGCGAGGTCGAGACGGTCGGGCTGCGCGGACCGGGAGCCGTACCAGGACCGCAGCCGCTCCGGGGTGAGTTCGGCGGCGGGCGGGCCGGTGAAGCGGATGACCTCGGGGTCCGTGATGATCTCCGCCATGACCTCGGCGTCCGCCTCCGTGAACGGCCGTAGCACGGCCTTGTCGCCGGTCAGCACGGGCTTGACGGAGAAGTCGCTCATGGGCCGACTGTGTCAGACGCCGAGTCCTCCCGGCCCGTGATTTTCGGCGGGCCGGGAGGACTCGGCGGGCAGGGGGCAGGGGGCGCCGAGGACGCCGGATGCCCGTGCCGGCCTCAGTCCTCTCTGCGCCCCCGGTTCCCCGGCCTGGACGCGACCCAGGCGCGCACGGTGTCCGCGTACCAGAAGGGCTTGCCGCTCTCGACATGGTCGGGCGGCGGCAGCAGCCCGTGCTTGCGGTACGACCGCACGGTGTCCGGCTGCACACGGATGTGCGCCGCGATCTCCTTGTACGACCAGAGCCTTCGGTCGGTCATGTGGGTGCACCTCCTCGCGCGCACCGCGGCGGCGGCCGGGAACGGCCGTCGGGGGTACCGGGCGCTGCGCTGGCGATCACAAAGCCTGCGCCTCGTGAACGACCTCCGGTGACCGTCGGTCAGGGGCTGTGCGCCGGGTGTGACGGGGAGCCCGCGTACCCGGGACATGTGTGACACGGAAGGGGGTTTTGTGACAGAGGTGACGCAAAGGTGCGCGCGGGCGTGCGGGCGCGGCGCATTGACGCCGGGGCGTCCCGTGCGCCGCGTGACCGCCCCCGCGGGCGTACGGCTACGCGCCGCAGGACCGAAGGAACGCCCGGGTCCGCTGAGCGATCGGCAGCGGCTTGTCCGGCTCGCACGGGTACATGTCCTGCTCGACGATCGCGAACAGATCCACGTCCAGCTTCTGCGCCGCCTCCAGCACGGGACCGAGCGCCGGCACACCCGACGGCGGCTCGCACATCACGCCCTGCGCCACCGCGGGACCGAACGGCGTCCCCTTGGCCCGGACGTCCGCGAGGATCTCCGGGTCCACCTGCTTGAGGTGCAGGTACCCGATCCGCGAGCCGTAGGTCTCGATCAGCTTGACGCTGTCCCCGCCGCAGTACGCGTAGTGCCCTGTGTCCAGGCACAGCGACACCAGGTCGGAGTCCGTGGCGTCCAGGAAGCGGACCACGTTCTCCTCGCTGTCGATGTGGGTGTCGGCGTGCGGATGGACGACGATCTGCAGGCCGTACTCGTCACGCACCCGCTGCCCCAGCCGCTCGGTCAGCGAGCCCAGGTTGCCCCACTGCTCGGCCGTCAGCGACGAAGGCTCCAGCACCTCACCCGTCTTGTCGTCCCGCCAGAAGGAAGGGATCACGACAAGATGCCGGGCACCCATCGCCTGCGCGAGCACCGCGTTGTCCGCGACATGCGCCCAGGTCTTCTCCCACACGGCCTCGCCGTGGTGCAGGCCGGTGAAGACGGTGCCTGCGGACACCTTCAGGCCACGTCGGGAGACCTCCTCGGTGAGGACTGCGGGGTCGGTCGGCAGGTACCCGTACGGCCCCAGCTCGATCCACTCGTAGCCGGAGTCCGCGACCTCGTCGAGGAAGCGCTGCCAGGGGACCTGCTGGGGGTCGTCGGGGAACCACACGCCCCAGGAGTCCGGAGCCGAGCCGATCCGGATGCGGGACAGTGAGGGCTGAGGTGCGGGCGCTGTCATGCCGGTCAGCTTCGGTTCGCACAGCAAGCGCTGTCAAGGTCTCGTCCGAATGTCTGGACAAAACATTGACAGGGCTCGGCGTCCGGGGCTACAAACGCCGGGAGAGCCGACGCAGGTACGAAGGGAAGCCGATGGCGTACGACCTGATCACCATGGGGCGGATCGGTGTGGACCTGTATCCACTCCAGACCGGTGTCCCGCTGCCGCAGGTGACGTCCTTCGGCAAGTTCCTCGGGGGCTCGGCGACGAACGTCGCGGTCGCCGCCGCCCGCCTGGGACGGCGCACCGCGGTGATCACCCGCACCGGAGACGACCCCTTCGGCACCTATCTGCACGAAGCCCTCCAGGGCTTCGGCGTGGACGACCGCTGGGTCACCCCGGTCCCGGGCCTGCCGACCCCCGTCACCTTCTGCGAGGTCTTCCCGCCGGACGACTTCCCGCTGTACTTCTACCGGCAGCCCAAGGCCCCCGACCTGGAGATCGACGCCCACGAGCTGGACCTCGACGCGATCCGCGAGGCGAACGTCTTCTGGGTCACCGGCACCGGCCTGAGCGAGGAGCCCAGCCGTACGGCGACGCTGGCGGCCCTCGCCCACCGCGACAAGGCGGGTACCACCGTCTTCGACCTGGACTGGCGCCCGATGTTCTGGAAGGACCCGGCGCAGGCCCGCCCCTTCTACGAAGAGGCGCTGCGCCACACCACCGTGGCCGTCGGCAACCTCGACGAGGTCGAGGTCGCGACCGGGGTGCGCGAGCCGCACGCCGCCGCCCGCGCCCTCCTGGACGCCGGTGTCGAACTGGCGGTCGTCAAGCAGGGCCCCAAGGGTGTCCTCGCCGTCAACAGCAGGGGGGAGTCCGCGGAGGTCCCGCCCCTGCCCGTCACCGTCCTGAACGGCCTCGGAGCCGGTGACGCCTTCGGCGGCTCGCTCTGCCACGGCCTCCTCGCGGGCTGGGACCTGGAGAAGATCATGCGGCACGCCAACGCGGCCGGCGCCATCGTCGCCTCCCGCCTCGAATGCAGCTCGGCGATGCCGACGGTCACCGAGATCGAGGACGCGGTCGCGGCGGGAGCGGTCAAGTGAGCGTCGACATCACCGAACTCGTGCGGCTGCGTGCCGAACGCCCCGAGGCGATCGCCGAGGCCGCCGCCCGCCGCACCCGGCGCCCGCTGCTGAACGACAGCGGCCGCCTGATGATCGTCGCCGCCGACCACCCCGCCCGGGGCGCGCTCGGCGTCGGCGGCAACCGGATGGCCATGGCCAACCGCGCCGACCTGCTCGAACGCCTCTGCCTGGCACTGTCCCGCCCCGGCGTCGACGGCGTCCTCGCCACCGCCGACATACTCGACGACCTGCTGCTGCTCGGCGCCCTCGACGGCAAGGTCGTCATGGGCTCCATGAACCGCGGCGGCCTCCAGGGCGCGAGCTTCGAGCTCGACGACCGCTTCACCGGCCACCGCCCCGAGGACATCGAGCGGTTCGGGTTCGACGCCGGCAAGCTGCTGCTGCGCATCGACTACGACGACCCGGGCTCCCTGACCACCCTGGAGTCCACGGCCCGCGCCATCGACGACATGGCGGCGCGCCGGCTCCCCGTCTTCGTCGAACCGTTCATCAGCGGTCGCACCACCGAGGGCAAGGTCAGGAACGACCTGTCCGCCGAGGCCGTCACCAGGTCGATCGCCATCGCCTCGGGCCTGGGCGGCAGTTCGGCCTACACCTGGCTCAAGGTCCCGGTCTGCGACAACCCCGACGACATGAGCGAGGTCATGGCCGCCTCCACGCTGCCCGCCGTACTGCTGGGCGGCGAGGTCGGCGGCTCCATGGAGGAACAAGCCGGCGCGTACGAGAAGTGGCGCGGCGCCCTCCAACTGCCCACCGTGCGCGGCCTGGTGGTCGGCCGCTCGCTGCTGTACCCGGCGGACGGCGACGTGGCCGCCGCCGTGGACACCGCCGTCGGACTGCTGTGAGGGCCGCCGCATGACACAGACCGAGCTGTACGTCCCCAAGGGCGGCTCCGCCAACGCCCAGTACGCGGTGGACATCGACCCCAAGCGGGCCGGCTGGACCCACAGCAGTCTGCGGATCGTCGAACTGGCACCGGGGGGCACGCACACCTTCACCTCCGGTGACAGCGAGTGGATCGTGCTCCCGCTGGAAGGCGGCTGTACCGTCCACGTCGGAGACGAAGAGTTCCAACTCCTGGGCCGGGAAAGCGTGTTCGCCGGAGTCTCGGACTTCGCGTACGTGCCCCGGGACGCCCAGGCATCGATCGCCTCCGGCGCGGGAGGCCGCTTCGCCCTGGCAGGAGCGAAGTGCGAGCGACGACTCCCCGCCCGCTACGGCCCCGCGCCGGAGGTCCCCGTCGAAGAACGCGGCAGCGGCACGCAGTTGCGGCATGTGCGCAACTTCGCCTCCGCCGACGCCTTCGACTGCGACAAGCTCATCGCCGTCGAGGTGGTCACCCCCGGCGGCAACTGGTCCTCGTACCCGCCGCACAAGCACGACGAGCACCGGCCCGGCGTGGAAGCCGAGTTGGAGGAGATCTACTACTTCGAGATCGACGGCCCGAACGGTTTCGGCTATCAGCGCGTATCTCCCTCCCGTGAGGGCGGTTCCGACGTCCTCGCCGAGGTCCGCTCCGGCGACGCCGTCCTCGTCCCCGACGGATGGCACGGCCCGTCCATCGCCCAGCCCGGCCACGACATGTACTACCTCAACGTCATGGCGGGACCGGGTGAGACGCGGGAGTGGCGGATCTGCTTCCACCCGGACCACACGGAGGGGTACCGATGACCACCCGCCTGACCGTCGCGCAAGCGCTGGTCCGCTTCCTGGCCGCCCAGTACACCGAACGCGACGGTGTACGGCAGCGGTTGATCTCCGCGACCTGGGGCATCTTCGGCCACGGCAATGTCGCGGGCCTCGGCCAGGCGCTCGTCGAGTACGGCGACGAGATGCCCTTCCACCAGGGCCGCAACGAGCAGTCCATGGTGCACGCGGCCGTGGGCTACGCGCGTCAGTCGGGCCGCCTGTCCACGCACGCGGTGACGACGTCGATCGGCCCGGGCGCCACCAACCTGGTCACCGGCGCCGCCCTCGCCACGATCAACCACCTCCCGGTCCTGCTCCTCCCCGGTGACACCTTCGCCACCCGGGTGGCCGACCCGGTCCTCCAGCAGCTCGAAGTGCCGTACGCGGGCGACATCAGCGTCAACGACTGTCTGCGGCCCGTGTCGAAGTACTTCGACCGTGTCACCCGGCCGGAGGCCCTGATACCGGCCGCCCTGCAGGCCGTGCGCGTCCTCACCGACCCCGTCGAGACCGGCGCGGTGACCCTCGCGCTGCCCCAGGACGTGCAGGCCGAGGCGTACGACTGGCCGGAGGAGTTCTTCGCCGAGCGCACCTGGACCGTACGGCGGCCGGGCGCCGACCCGACCGAACTCGCCGAGGCGGTCCACGCGATCCGCGGCGCCCGGCGTCCCCTGCTGGTCGCCGGCGGCGGGGTGCACCACAGCCGCGCCGAGGAGGCCCTCGCCGAGTTCGCGGCCGCCACCGGCATCCCGGTCGCCTCCACCCAGGCCGGCAAGGGCTCCCTGCGCCACGACCACCCCCAGGACGTCGGCGGCGTCGGCCACACCGGCACCGCGACCGCCAACGAACTGGCCCGCCAGGCCGACCTGGTGATCGGCGTCGGCACCCGGTACACCGACTTCACCACGGCCTCCGGCACCCTCTTCGCGGGCGACGGCGTCCGCTTCCTCAACCTCAACATCGCGCCCTACGACGGCCACAAGCTCGCCGGTATGCCGCTGGTCGCGGACGCCCGCAGCGGACTGACGGAACTCACCGAGGCGCTCCAACTGCACGCCCACCGCGTCCCGGACGTCTACGTCGACGAGTACACGCTCGACAAGGAGCGCTGGGAGCAGCGCGTCGACGCCTGCTACGAGGCCGACGAGCCCGACATCAGGCCGACCCAGCCGCAGGTCCTCGGCGCCCTGGACGCGCTCGTCGACGAGTCCGACGTGATCATCAACGCGGCCGGCTCCCTCCCCGGCGACCTGCACAAGCTGTGGCGCGCCCGGTCGAGGGACCAGTACCACCTGGAGTACGGCTACTCCTGCATGGGCTACGAGATCCCGGCCGCGATCGGTGTGAAGATGGCCGCTCCCGACCGCAACGTCTGGGCGCTGGTCGGCGACGGCACCTACCTGATGATGCCGACGGAGATCGTCACGGCCGTACAGGAGGGCATCGCGATCAAGCTCCTCCTGATCCAGAACCACGGCTACGCCTCCATCGGCGGCCTGTCCGAGACGGTCGGCGGCGAGCGCTTCGGCACGGCCTACCGCTACCAGTCCGACGACGGCACCTACACGGGCGCCCCGCTGCCCGTGGACCTCGCCGCCAACGCGGCCAGCCTGGGCATGCGGGTGCTGCGTGCGAAGACCGTACGAGACCTGCGTGCCGCGCTCGAAACGGCGCGGGCCGCCGACACTCCCACATGTGTCTACGTCGAGACCGAAACGGCCGACACAGTGTCGGGCCCGCCTCCGGCGCAGGCCTGGTGGGATGTACCTGTGGCCGAGACCGCGACGCGCGCGTCCGCGGTGAAGGCCCGTGAGCTGTACGAACGGCACGTCTCAACCCGACGCCGCCATCTGTGAAAAGGAGTACTCGGTCATGACGAAGATCGTCAACCACTGGATCGGCGGCAAGACCGTCGAAGGCGCGTCGGGGAACTACGGGCCGGTCACCGACCCGGCGACCGGCGCGGTCACCACGAAGGTCGCCTTCGCGTCGGTCGACGAGGTCGACGCCGCCGTGGCCGCCGCGAAGGACGCGTTCCAGACCTGGGGCACCTCCTCGCTCGCCAAGCGGACCACGATCCTGTTCCGCTTCCGTGCGCTGCTGGAGGCGAACCGCGACGCGATCGCCGAGCTGATCACCGCCGAGCACGGCAAGGTGCACTCCGACGCGCTCGGCGAGGTCGCGCGCGGCCTGGAGATCGTGGACCTGGCGTGCGGGATCACCGTGCAGCTCAAGGGCGAACTGTCGACCGAGGTCGCCAGCCGCGTGGACGTCGCCTCGATCCGCCAGCCGCTCGGTGTGGTCGCGGGCATCACGCCGTTCAACTTCCCGGCCATGGTGCCGATGTGGATGTTCCCGATCGCCATCGCGACCGGCAACACCTTCGTCCTCAAGCCGTCCGAGAAGGACCCCTCGGCCTCCATCAAGATCGCCGAGCTGCTCGCCGAGGCCGGTCTGCCCGACGGCGTCTTCAACGTCGTGCACGGCGACAAGGTGGCCGTCGACCGCCTCCTGGAGCACCCGGACGTCAAGGCGGTCTCCTTCGTCGGCTCGACCCCGATCGCCCGCTACATCCACACCACCGCCTCCGCGAACGGCAAGCGCGTGCAGGCCCTGGGCGGCGCCAAGAACCACATGCTGGTCCTGCCGGACGCCGACCTGGACGCCGCCGCCGACGCGGCCGTCTCCGCCGCCTACGGCTCGGCCGGCGAGCGCTGCATGGCGATCTCCGCGGTCGTCGCGGTCGGCGCCGTCGGTGACACGCTGGTGGAGAAGATCCGCGAGCGCGCCGAGAAGATCAAGATCGGCCCCGGCAACGACCCGGCCTCCGAGATGGGCCCGCTCATCACGAAGGTGCACCGCGACAAGGTGGCCTCCTACGTCGAGGGGGCGGCCGCCGAGGGCTGCGAGGTCGTCCTGGACGGCACCGGCCACACCGTGGAGGGCTTCGAGGACGGCCACTGGATCGGCATCTCGCTCCTCGACAAGGTCCCCACCACCGCCAAGGCCTACCAGGACGAGATCTTCGGCCCGGTCCTGACCGTGCTGCGCGTCGACACCTACGAGGAGGGCCTGGCGCTGATCAACGCCTCGCCCTTCGGCAACGGCACCGCGATCTTCACCCGGGACGGCGGCGCCGCCCGCCGCTTCCAGCTGGAGGTCGAGGCCGGCATGGTCGGCGTGAACGTCCCGATCCCGGTCCCCGTGGGCTACCACTCCTTCGGCGGCTGGAAGGACAGCCTCTTCGGCGACCACCACATCTACGGCAACGACGGCACGCACTTCTACACCCGCGGCAAGGTCGTCACCACCCGCTGGCCCGACCCGGCCGACGCCCCCACCGGCGTGGACCTGGGCTTCCCGCGCAACCACTGAGCACCCCCGACGGGGCCGTCCGCCATGCGGACGGCCCCGTTTTTTTGCGCCCGCGCGCTGCGGTTCCCGTACTCCCGGAAACGCGGAAACCATTGCCTCGAACTGTCGAACTCGTCACCCCAACCGGTTTTCGCCTACGGATTTCGCAGCAAGTCATCTATTGACGGGCCGGTTTTCGTCGGGGTTCCATGCAGCACCATGACCGACACCCTCCGCCCTGCCGACAACGCCGTCCCAGAGGCGCTGGAGCACGGCCACGCCAAGCTCAACCGCTCCATCGGCGTGGTCGGCGGCACCCTCCTGACGCTGTCCTGCGTGACCCCGGCCTCCACGCTCTTCGTGGTCGTCCCCGACCTCTTCGGCTCGCTCGGCACCGCCACCGCCCTGACGATCGCCATCGGCTCCCTCCTCTGCATCGCCGTGGCGTTCTGCTACTCGGAGCTGGGCACCCTCATCCCCAGCGCGGGTGGCGAGTACGCGATCGTCTCGACGCTGGCGGGACGCCTCGCGGGCTGGCTCGTCTTCGTGCTCTCCCTCCTGGTCGTCATGATCGTCCCGCCGGTGATCGCGATGGGCACGGCGGACTACCTGGCCCCGGTCATCCACCTCGACCCCTCCCTCGCTGGCGCCGGAGTCATGCTCCTGGCCACCCTCGCCGGCCTCCTCGACCTGCGCGCCAACGCGTGGATCACCGGCGTCTTCCTGGTCCTGGAGGTGATCGCGGCGGCCGTCGTGGCACTGCTGGGCTTCACCCACGCCGAGCGCGGCCCGAGCAGCCTCCTGTCCATGGAGGTGGCGGGCGCGCACGGCGGCACGGACACGGTCACGGCCATGCTGGTGGTCTCCGGCCTGGCCATCGCCCTCTTCGTCACCCAGGGCTTCTCGACCGCCGTCTACCTCTCCGAGGAACTGGAGAACCCCCGCCGCACCGTGGCCCGCACGGTCCTGGCCACCCTCGCCATCTCCACGTTCGTCATCCTGATCCCGGTGGTGGCCATCACGATGGGCGCCTCCGACCTCTCCGAACTGACCGGCGGCGACATCAGCACCATGGTCACCGCCTGGTCCAACTCCGCGGTCGGCACCTTCGTCAGCCTCTGCGTCGCCCTCGCGATCATCAACGCCGGCATCGTCATGGTCATCCAGAACTCCCGCGTCCTGTTCGCCTCGGCGAGGGACAAGGCCTGGCCCGAGCCGGTCAACACGGTCTTCTCGAAACTGGGCCGCTTCGGCAGCCCCTGGGTCGCCACCCTCGCGGTGGGCGTCCCGGGAGCGGCCCTGTGCTTCGTGAACCTGGACACGCTGTACGGCGTCACGGGCGTCTCGGTGACCGGCATGTACCTCCTGGTCGCCGTGGCCGCCCTGCTGTCCCGCCGCAACCACCACCGGCACACCCCGGCCTGGCGCATGCCCCTGTGGCCCGCGACGCCGGTCCTCCTGATCGCGGTCCTGGCCTACATCCTGACCCAGCAGGAGACGGAGTACCTGCTGTGGACGGGCGGCATCACAGCAGCGGCGACCCTGTACTGGGTCCTCTACCTCCGCCCCCGCCGGGACACCAGGTGGTTGGTCTCGATCCCGGATGCGTGAACTGACCCAGGGGCGCGGGGAACTGCGCGACCAGCCACAACGAGCCGGCATCCGGCAGCCGAACGGACGAGACCGAGCTCGTAGCCGTACCGCACCCGCTGTACACCACGCACCCCCATCCACCCCAAGGATGGCCCGCAGTTCAGCCCCCGGAGGGCACGTCCCCGACAGCTTCACCCCGTACCGTTGAATCATGGATCTTCGACGCCTCCGGAGGCCGCGGCGGATCGCCGCCGCGGCCTCCGTCGTCGTCCTCGCCGCTGCCGGGACATGGACGGCCGCCGCTTCTGACGACCCACCCCCGGTGCACCGCGCGGACCAGATCATGTCGATCGACGGCGTCCGCATAGACACCTCGTACTTCACGACGAACGGCACCGAGAGGCGCCCCGCGGTCCTCCTGGGCCACGGCTTCGGCGGCAGCAAGAACGACGTACGCCAACAGGCCGAAGACCTCGCCAGAGACGGCTACGCGGTCCTGACCTGGTCCGCCCGCGGTTTCGGCAGGTCGACCGGCAAGGTCGGCCTCAACGACCCCGACGCCGAGGTCAAGGACGTCAGCAAGCTGATCGACTGGCTGGCCAGGCAACCCCAGGTCCGGCTCGACAAGCCCGGCGACCCCAGGGTCGGCGTGGCGGGCGCGAGCTACGGCGGCGCGATCTCCCTGCTCGCCGCCGGTCACGACGACCGCGTGGACGCGATCGCCCCGTCGATCACGTACTGGAACCTCTCGGACGCCCTCTTCCCGAACGGCGTCTTCAAGAAGCTGTGGGCCGGCATCTTCGTCAACTCGGCCGGTGGCTGCGACAAGTTCGAGCCGCAGATCTGCGCGATGTACGAGCGCGTGGCCCAGTCCGGCACCCCGGACGCGCCGGCCGAGCGGATGCTGGAGGAGCGCTCGCCGTCGGCCGTCGCCCAGGACATCAAGGTCCCCACCCTCCTCGTCCAGGGCCAGACGGACTCCCTCTTCCCCCTGAACCAGGCCGACCAGGCCGCGAAGGCGATCCGCGCCAACGGCGCCCCCGTGGACGTCGACTGGATCGCGGGCGGCCATGACGGCGGCGACCTGGAGACGAGCCGTGTCCAGTCCCGGGTGGCCGGCTGGTTCGACCGCTATCTCAAGGACGACAAGAGCGCCGACACCGGCCCCGCCTTCCGCGTCACCCGCACCCTCGGCACCGACACCGGCGACGGCGAGACGCGCCTGACCGGCGTCACCGCCGACACCTACCCGGGCCTGGAGGGCGACGACCACAGGATCGCCCTGACCGGCCGCGAGCAGGACTTCGGCAACCCGGCCGGCGCCAGCCCGCCCGCCGTCTCGGCCCTGCCCGGCCTGGGCGGGGGCGGCCTCTCCCAGCTCTCCTCCCTCGGCGTCGGCGTCTCCCTCGACTTCCCGGGCCAGTACGCCGCCTTCGAGTCGGCCCCGGTCGGGGACGACCTCCGGATCACCGGCTCGCCCACCGTCACCGTCCACGTGAAGTCCACGACCGACGACGCCGTCCTGTTCGCCAAGCTGTACGACGTGGGCCCGAACGGCGGGCAGACGCTGCCCTCCCAACTCGTCGAGCCCCTCAGGGTCGAGGGCGCGAAGGCCGGCAAGGACGTCACGGTCACCCTCCCGGCGATCGACCACGACATCGAGGACGGCCACCGCTTCCGCCTGGTCCTCGCCTCCACGGACCTCGGCTACGCCTCCCCGGCGGCCCCGGCGACGTACAGCGTCTCGCTGAAGAGCGACCTGCAGGTCCCCACCGCCCTCAGTGAGAAGAACACCCAGGCCCCCCTGCCCGCCTGGGTGTGGTGGCTGCCCCTGGCCGGCGCGGTGCTCGCGCTGATCCTCGTGGCGACCGGCCGCCGCCGTACGACGGCCCCCGCCGCCCCCGAGCCGGAGCTGGCCGAAGTACCCCTGCAGATAACGGATCTGAGCAAGCGGTACGCCAGGTCCGCCGACCGTTACGCGGTCCGCGACCTCTCGTTCCGCGTGGACAAGGGCCAGGTCCTCGGCCTGCTCGGCCCGAACGGCGCGGGCAAGACGACCACCCTGCGCATGCTGATGGGCCTCATCAAGCCGGACGGCGGCGAGGTCCGCGTCTTCGGCCACGCGATCGCGCCCGGCGCCCCCGTGCTCTCCCGCGTCGGCGCCTTCGTCGAGGGCGCGGGCTTCCTCCCGCACCTGTCGGGCCGGGAGAACCTGGAGCTGTACTGGCGGGCCACCGGCCGCCCGCCCGAGGACGCCCACCTGGAGGAGGCGCTGGAGATCGCCGGCCTCGGCGACGCGCTGTCCCGCGCGGTGCGCACCTACTCCCAGGGCATGCGCCAGCGCCTGGCCATCGCCCAGGCCATGCTGGGCCTGCCGGACCTGCTCATCCTCGACGAACCGACCAACGGCCTCGACCCGCCGCAGATCCGCGAGATGCGCGAGGTGATGATCCGCTACGCGGCCGCCGGACGCACGGTCATCGTCTCCAGCCACCTCCTCTCGGAGGTCGAGCAGTCCTGCACCCACCTCGTGGTCATGGACCACGGCAAGCTGGTCCAGGCGGGCCCGGTCGCCGAGATCGTCGGTTCCGGCGACACCCTTCTGGTCGGCACGGCCGTACCGGTCGAGCAGCCCGTGGCCGAGAAGGTCGCGGCCCTGCCGGGCGTGGCGTCGGCGGTCACCACCGACGGCGGACTGCTCGTACGACTCGACGCGGACGGCAGCGCGGCACAGCTGGTCGCCGACCTCGTCCGGCTGGAGGTCCCCGTGGCGGCGGTGGGCCCCCACCGCCGCCTGGAGGACGCCTTCCTCACCCTGATCGGAGACTCCGCATGAGCAGCAGCACGCTGACCGGGCGCGCGGAGGTCGCCGACGGCTACCGCGCCGCCCGTACGCTGCCGGTCCGGGTCGAGCTGGTACGGCAGCTGAAGCGCCGCCGCACCCTCGTCATGTTCGGCATCCTGATCGCCCTGCCCTTCGTCCTGCTGATCGCCTTCCAACTGGGCGGCGGACCGGGCTCGGGCAACACCCGCGTCAACCTGATGGACACGGCGACGGTGTCCGGGGCCAACTTCGCCGCGGTGAACCTCTTCGCCTCCGCGGGCTTCCTGCTGATCGTCCCGGTCGCGCTGTTCTGCGGGGACACGGTCGCCTCGGAGGCCGGCTGGTCCTCCCTGCGCTACCTGCTGGCGGCGCCCGTGCCGAGGGCCCGCCTGCTGTGGTCGAAGCTCGTCGTCGGCCTCGCCCTCAGCCTGGCCGCGATGCTCCTGCTCCCGCTGACAGCCCTCGCGGTCGGCACGGCCGCCTACGGCTGGGGCCCGCTGCAGCTTCCCACCGGGGGCGCACTGGAACCCGGCACCGCGGCCCAGCGCCTGCTGATCACGGTGGCGTACATCTTCGTCTCCCAACTCGTCACCGCGGCCCTGGCGTTCTGGCTCTCCACCCGCACCGACGCCCCCCTCGGCGCGGTCGGCGGCGCGGTCGGCCTGACCATCGTCGGCAATGTGCTGGACCAGGTCACGGCCCTCGGTGACTGGCGCGACTTCCTCCCCTCGCACTGGCAGTACGCGTGGCTGGACGCCGTGCAGCCGAAGGTGCAGTGGTCCGACATGATCCAGGGCACCTCGCTGTCGATAACGCTCGCCCTGGTGCTGTTCGCCCTGGCCTTCCGGGGTTTCGCCCGCAAGGACGTGGTCTCCTAGGTCAACGGAGGATCACCTACTGGTCTCAACAGCCCGTCTCCGTGCCCCCTTCGATACCCATCCGCAACGCTCCGTAGCGCACGTTCCGGCCCCCCGGCCCGTCACAGTCGCAGAAGCCGACGTCAACAGGCCCAGGGGGTACGGACGATGGAGCGACAGCGGACACGACAGGTGATGCTCGCCCTCACAGTGGCGGGCGGCCTGCTGCTCACCGGCTGCGGGGGCGGCGACGACGGGGGCGGGAGCAGCGCGGACGGAGCGAAGGGCGGCTCGTACGGCTCAGGGTTCCCGGCCCCGGACCAGCCGCAGGGCGAGCAGAACTCCGAGGAGTCCCGCGACGACTACGTCACCCCGTCCCCCGACTACCTCTCCACCTTCGCCCTCGACGTCGACACCGCCTCCTACGGCTACGCCCGCCGCACCCTCGCCGAGGGCCGCCGCCCCGACCCCTCGACGATCCGCCCCGAGGAGTTCGTCAACAGCTTCCGCCAGGACTACGACCGCCCCGACGGCAACGGCTTCACAGTGACCGTCGACGGCGCCCGCACCGCCCGCGACGACTGGTCCCTGGTCCGGGTGGGCCTGGCCACGAGGAGCGCACAGCACGACGCGGACGACCGCCCGCCCGCCGCCCTCACCTTTGTCATCGACATCTCCGGCTCCATGTCCGAACCCGGCCGCCTCGACCTCGCCCAACGGTCCCTCGACACCATGACGGAACGGCTGCGCGACGACGACTCGGTCGCCCTCGTCACCTTCAGCGACCAGGCCGAGACGGTCCTGCCGATGACCCGCGTCGGCGACCACCGCGACCGGATCCACCGGGCGATCGACGGCCTGGAGCCGACGTACTCCACAAACCTCGGCGCGGGCGTCGAGACCGGCTACGAGACGGCCGTCGACGGCCTGCGCGAGGGCGCCACCAACCGGGTCGTCCTCATCTCCGACGCCCTCGCCAACGACGGCGAGACCGACCCCGACGCCATCCTCGACCGCATCGACACCGCCCGCCGCGAGCACGGCATCACCCTCTTCGGCGTCGGTGTCGGCAGCGACTACGGCGACGCCCTCATGGAACGGCTCGCCGACAAGGGCGACGGCCACACCGTCTACGTCTCCGGCGACGACGCCGAGAAGGTCTTCTGCGAACAGCTCCCGCAGAACATCGACCTGACCGCCCGCGACGCCAAGGCCCAGGTCGCCTTCGACCCCGAGACCGTCGCCTCCTTCCGCCTCATCGGCTACGACAACCGCCGCGTCGCCGACGACGACTTCCGCGACGACCGCGTGGACGGCGGCGAGGTCGGCCCCGGCCACACGGTCACCGCGCTCTACGCAGTCCGCACCAGGCCCGGCGCCGACGGCCACCTCGCCACGGCCACCGTCCGCTGGCAGGACCCGAAGACCCGGGCCCCGCACGAGAAGTCGGCCGCGCTGGAGACCTTCGACGGCTCGCTGCGCGACGCGAACCTCCGCTTCCAGGTCGACGCGGTGGCCGCCTACTTCGCCGACGCCCTGCGGGACGGTGACCGGAACGACCGGCTGCCGGGACGCCCCTCGATGGGCGAACTCGCCGACTGGGCGGACCGTCTGGGGGACCGCACCGAGGACAGCGCGGTACGCCAACTCGCCGACACCATCCGCCGGGCCCGGCACCTCGCGGACTGACACGGGCCCCATTGACCTTTTCTTACTTGAGAGTAAGTTAGCGGCCGAGTCGGAGCCGACCGGGGAGCCACCATGGGCGTACGCAAAGACCTGAAGCGGGCGAAACACCTGGCGGGCCGGACCCGGGTCGAGATCGTCAAGGACGAGGGCGGTGTCGTACGGGAGGCCCGCACACCGCCCCTCGCCCCGCCCCCGACCACGGGCAGCACCGCCGACCTCCCCTTCACCAACGCGGCCGAGGCCCCCGACGCGGTGGTGCTGCACCGCCGGGAGGGGACGGGCTGGCATCCGGTCACCGCCAGGGAGTTCGCCGCCGAAGTCACCGCCGTTGCCAAGGGGCTGATCGCCGAAGGTCTCGAACCGGGCGGCCGGGTCGCGGTGATGTCCCGCACCCGCTACGAGTGGACGGTCCTGGACTTCGCGATCTGGGCGGCCGGCGGCCAGACGGTCCCCGTCTACGCCACCTCCTCGGCCCAGCAGGTGGAGTGGATCGTCCGGGACTCCGGCGTGCGCCACTTCTTCGTGGAGACCGCCGACAACCTGGCCACCGCGACCGCCGCCGACCACCCCGCGCCCGACTTCGTGCGCTACTTCCAGATCGACAGCCACGACCTGGCCGCCCTCAGGACCAAGGGGCTCGACGTCCCCGACGAGGAGGTCACCAAGCGCCGCGCCGCCCTGACCCCCGACACCATCGCCACCGTCTGCTACACCTCCGGCACCACCGGCCGCCCCAAGGGCTGCGTCCTCACCCACGCGAACCTGCACGCCGAGGCCGCCAACACCGTCGAACTGCTCCACCCCATCTTCAAGGAGGTCACCGACCAGACCGCCTCCACCCTGCTGTTCCTCCCGCTGGCCCACATCATGGGCCGCACCCTCCAGATCGCCTGTCTGATGGCCCGGATCGAGATCGGCCACTGCCCGAGCATCAAGCCCGACGAACTCAGGCCCGCGCTCAAGGAGTTCCGCCCGACCTTCCTCGTCGGCGTCCCGTACCTCTTCGAGAAGATCCACGCCACCGGCCGCGCCACCGCCGAGAAACTGGGCCGCGCCGCCTCCTTCGACCGCGCCCACCGCACCGGCGTCCGCTTCGGCGCGGCGTACCTGGACAAGTTCCTGGGCCGCGGCAAGGGGCCGGGCCCCGGTCTCTACGCCGCCTGGGGCCTGTACGACCTGCTGGTCTACCGCCGTATCCGCAAGGAGCTCGGCGGCCGCATGCGCTACGCCATCAGCGGCGGCTCCCCCCTGGACCGCGAGCTCAACCTGTTCTTCGCCGCGGCCGGGATCATCATCTACGAGGGCTACGGCCTCACCGAGACCAGCGCCGCCGCCACCGTCGTCCCGCCGCTCGGCCCCCGCCCCGGCACGGTCGGACAGCCGGTTCCCGGCACCGCGATCCGCATCGCCGACGACGGAGAGGTCCTCGTCAAGGGCGGGGTCGTCTTCGGCGCCTACTGGAACAACCCCGAGGCCACCGACGCCGTCCTGCGGGACGGCTGGTTCGCCACCGGCGACCTCGGCGCCCTCGACGAGGACGGCTATCTCACCATCACCGGCCGTAAGAAGGACCTCCTGGTCACCTCCGGCGGCAAGAACGTCTCCCCAGCGGTCCTGGAGGACCGGCTGCGCAGCCGGGCCCCCGTCGGCCAGTGCCTCGTCGTCGGCGACAACCGCCCCTTCGTCGCCGCCCTGATCACCCTCGACCCCGAGGCGATGACCCACTGGCTGTCGGTGCGGGGACTGCCCGCCGACACCCCGCACGCCGAGCTCGTCAAGGACGAGCGGCTGCGCGCCGACCTCCAGAAGGCCGTCGACCACGCCAACCTCGCCGTCTCCCGCGCCGAGTCGATCCGCGCCTTCCGGCTCGTCGAGGGGGAGTTCACCGAGGACAACGGCATGCTCACCCCGTCCCTGAAAGTCAAGCGGCACGTGGTGACGGCGGCCTACGCGCAGGAGATCGAGGCGCTGTACCGGCGCTGACACGCCGAAGGGGCCGCCGAGATGCTCGGCGGCCCCTTCGGCTTCGACCAGCAAGCCGGGATCAGTGACCGGACTTCTTGCCGTCGGACTCCTGGTTGCTGGACAGGATCGACACGTCCTCCAGCAGGTGGGCCAGCGCACCGTCGCGCTTGGCCTGCGTCGAGTTCTCGGCGCACTGCTGCGTCTGCTGGTCCGACAGGATCGGAACGTCCTGGACGTTGACGACCTGAAGCACGCCGACGGGCAGGTCGCTGACGGCGATGCAGGGCTTGTTGAACGAACCCTGGATCAGCGCCATCTGCGGGCTCATGTTCCCGTAGGTGCTCGAGTTGCCGAAGCTCTGCCACGAGCCGTTGCCGTTCGCCGCGGTCGGCCCGTTGTCGTTGCCGATCGCCAGTGCCTGCGGAGCCGCGGCGGCGGAGGCACCCACGGCGGACGCGGCGATCGCCGCGGTGGCAACAATCTTCTTGATCACTGGCCAGTCCTTTCTGAGGAAGCCCCGTGGACCGGAGCGTTCTGGCTAACTGCGCGCCCGCGACGAGGTTTCTCCCGTTCACTCCGACGGCCGATAGCGGCGAGCGGCCGGGCACCCCGCCGGAAGCCGGTGCCCACGGGGTGCCCGAGTCGGCCATAGGGCCAATGGAGTGAACGCCCGCAACCATTCCTCACCTGCCGGGTTGATGTGGCCGTAGGACATTGTGTCGCTACGAGGAAAGGAACGCGAAGTGCTTAAGAAGGCAATGGCCGCCGCGGCGGCCGCCGCATCTGTCGTCGGAATGTCGGTGGCGGCAGCTCCGACGGCGCTTGCCATCGGCAACGACAACGGGCCGGCCGTGCAGAACGGTAACGGCGCCACGTCGTCGTTCGGCAATTCGGCGACCAAGGGTGACATGAGCCCCCAGCTCTCGCTCGTCCAGGGCACGCTCAACAAGCCGTGCCTCGGCCTCAGCGACACCAACGTCGGCGTCCTGCAGGTCGTCAACGTCCAGGACATCCCCGTCCTGTCGGACAAGCTCACCCAGCAGTGCAGCGACAACTCCACCCAGTCCAAGCGGGACGGCGCGCTGTCGCACGTTCTCGAGGACCTGTCGGTTCTGTCGGCCGCCACCGAGGGCTAAGACGAATCCGATCGACCGGGCGGCCCGCGGCATTGTCTGCGGGCCGTCCGGGTTTTTTGCGTGGGCCCTTTTCCGTGCGGTCGAGGGGGAAATGAGTGACGGCACAGGGCAATCGAGTGAATTCTCCCGCGCCACGCGTTCGGTAGTTTCTCCATCGGCTATCCCTCGTTCTACAGCCTGCAGGTCATGGCGCGAGCCGTTCCGTCTGTGCTCGCTCGGTCACACGCCGACAAAGGGGCATGACCGCAGAGAAGGGAAATCTCATGAAGAAGACCGCCGCTGTCGCCGCGGGCGTGATCATGGCCTTCGGCGTGGCCGCCCCGGCCTTCGCTGACGCCGGAGCCCAGGGTGCCGCCATCGGTTCCCCGGGTGTCCTGTCCGGAAACGTGGTCCAGGTGCCGATCCACGTCCCGATCAACGTGTGTGGCAACACGGTCAACGTCATCGGTGCGCTGAACCCGGCGTTCGGCAACCAGTGCGTGAACGACTGACCACGTAACGCCTCAGCCGTACCGGCTGTACTGGCCGGCCTTGGACCGCTCGATTCCGTCCGAGGCCGGCTTTTCCCACTTCTACAAGCAGGAAGACAACGAGATTGCGACAGACCCTGAGTAGGGGAATGGTCGCGGCCGCCGCCGCGACAAGCATTCTGTCCCTGTGCAGCAGCCCTGTCCTCGCCGACACGCACACGAGCGGGGTCGCCACGGATTCGGCCGGCGTCCTGTCCGGCGACAGTGTGGCGGCGCCGGCCGAGGTCCCCGTCAACGCCTGCGGCGACTCCGTCGACGCGGCCGCCGCGCTCAACCCGGCGTTCGGCAACTCCTGTGCCGTCAAACCGAGTGCGGGCAGACACGGCTCACGCAGCGCGCCGTACGGCGACGACGATTCGGGTTACGGCGATGACTCCGGGCAGGAGTCGGGCGGCGGCGGGTACGGCGACAGCCCCGGGCACGAGGAGGGCGGCGGCTACGGCGACCACACGCCTCCGCCGGGCGACCACCACACGCCTCCACCCGGTGGTCACCACACTCCGCCTCCCGGTGGGCATCACACGCCACCTCCGGGTGGTCACCACACGCCGCCTCCCGGTGGGCATCACACGCCACCTCCGGGTGGGGATCACACTCCGCCTCCGGGTGGGGATCACACTCCGCCTCCGGGTGGGGATCACACGCCGCCTCCGGGTGGGGATCACACGCCGCCTCCCGGTGGGCATCACACTCCGCCTCCGGGTGGGGATCACACGCCGCCTCCCGGCGACCACACGCCACCTCCGGGTGGGGACCACACCCCGCCTCCCGGCGACCACACCCCGCCTCCGGGTGGGGACCACACCCCGCCCCCCGGCGACCACACGCCACCTCCGGGTGGGGATCACACGCCGCCGCCGGGTGATCACACGCCACCTCCCGGTGGGGACCACACCCCGCCTCCCGGCGACCACACGCCACCTCCCGGTGGGGACCACACTCCGCCTCCCGGTGGCCACCACACGCCCCCGCCCCAGCTGCCCCACACCGGTGCCCAGGCCATGCTGGCCGCATCGGGGGCCAGCGCCGCGATGATCGTGGGTGGGGTCGTCCTGTACCGCCGAGGCCGAGCGGCCTCCCGTCGATAGTGCGCCGGGTGCCGGACCGTGAACGTCCGGCACCCGCGGCACGAACCCCCCGGCGTCAGCCGCGCGCGCTCGCCGGTGCCCCGCTGCGCCCCCGCCTCCCCGGCGCCGGCACCACTGCTCCCACGTCCCCCACCCGCAGCCGGCGCCGCACCCCTCGTACCAAGGTCTCCGCCGTGTAGGCCGCCCCGTGCACGAATCGCATCGCCGGGCCGAAGCCCGGGGCGGTGATCAGACCGGCCAGGAAGAGGCCGGGGTGGGAGGACTCGAAGGCGGAGCTCACCCCGGGTGAACCGGCCGCGGTGCTCGTGAGGGCGGTGCGCAGCTCGGGGGCGAGGAGCGTCAGACGGTCAGCGGTGGCCGTGAAGCCCGTGGCCGCGATGACGTGGTCGGTTTCCAGGGGCGCGAGAGCTCCAGGCCCGGCGGCACCGGTCCGGTGCACCACCTCCAGCCGCACCCCGGCCCCGTCCCGCACCGATCGTGCCGCCGCGACCTCGTGACCGGGCAGGACCTCCACCGCCTCCTCGACCCGGTCCCTCACCCACCACGCGCCCGCCGGGCCGAGTGCCGTCGCGGCGACGCGGGTCCGGGCCGACTCCGGCAGGCGACGGAAGAGGCCGGGGCGTTCGGCGTAGAACCAGTTGCGCCAGCCGCAGCCCAGGCCGCTGTGCGGGGCGCGGGCCGACTGCCACCAAGGGCGTTCCCACGGCGGTGGTACGTCGTTCCAGGACAGGTGGCCGGCGCGCACCAACACCCTTACCCGCGTGCCCTGTTCGGCCAGCAGTGCCGCGGTCTCCAGGGCCGCCTGGCCGCCGCCGACGACGGTCACGTCCCGGCCGCGGAAGCGGGAGAGGTCACTGTGGTGGCTGCTGTGCGAGACGAGGGACGCGGGCAGGCCGCGCAGGGCGGACGGGATCTCGACGAAGGGGATCACGCCGACCGCCAGGGCGACCGTACGGGCGTGCACGGACTGCCCGTCCTCCGTGATCGCCTCGAAGCCGCCGGGGCAGGGGGTCACCCGGGTCACCGTGCGCTCGTCGACCTCGGGCACGCTGTTGCGCGCGAACCACAGGCCGTACTCGGCGAACGTCTCCACCGGGATCGGCTCCCCGTGCCGGGCGGACAGCCGCTGCTGCGCGCAGTACCTGTCCAGCTGCCAACGGCCCTGCGGGTCGGAGAGGTTGGAGGCCCAGGGCTCCGACTTGAGGAACATGCCGCGGGGCATGTGGTCGCGCCAGGACGCCATGGGCCGGCCGAAGACGCGCAGTCTCAGCCCGGCGGCCGCGGCGTGGGACGCGATGGACAGGCCGTAGGGCCCGGCGCCCACCACCAGCAGGTCGTACATCAGCAACTGCTCGCCTTCTCGTCGCAGACGTCCTCGGAGACGTCCTCGGAGACGTTCTCGCGGACGTCGTCGGACAGGTCGTGGGGCAACTCGGTGGGGGAGGCGGCCGGTACCGCCGCTCGTACGCGGTCCAGGAGCCGGCCCGACACATGACGCGCCCACAGGCCCCACAGCGCCCGCCCGGGTCCGCGGTCGTCCCGCGCGTTCCAGGCCAGTTCGCGGCCGGCCGGAGGGACGGGCCGCAGCGCGGTCAGCGGCGCGTAGTTCTCCACCACGAACTCCCGCCCCGGCAGCGGCACCCCGTCCGGCAGCGGCCGGTGGGTCAGGTCGAGGTGCAGGGCGCGTACGACGTCCAGCCCGGCGGAGTCGGTGAAGAGCCGGAACTGCGCTCCGGGGCGCGGGTTGAAGTCGAGCAGGTGATAGCGGCCCGTCGCGCCGCAGCGGCGGAAGTCGAGGTCGAAGATGCCGCGGTAGCCCAGCTCGCCCGCCAGCCGCTCGGCGAGCAGCTGCACCTGCGGGTTGGGGGCCCAGCGGCCCACCGCCGTCAGTCCGGCGCCGCGCGGCCAGGCCCGTGTCTTGACGCCGGGACCGCCGCCGCACACGGCCCCGGAACGGTCGGCGTACCCGTGGAAGAACCAGTCCCGGTCCGGGCCCGGCGGCAGGAAGGCCTGGAGCAGCAGCCGACTGCCCGCCTCCCCGGTCCGCAGGTACAGGTCCCGCGCCTCCTGCGCCGAGCGGACCACGGTGGTGCTGCGCAGCCCGGTCCCCGGGGGCAGGAGCCAGGGCCTGCTCCACTTGGCGATCACCGGGAGCCCCAGCCCGCGGGCGGCGCTCGCGGCGTGCTCCGCGCTCTCCGGGATGACCGTCTCGGGATGGGGAACGCCCGCCGCCGCGCACACCTCGGCCAGTTCCGCCTTGTCGGCCACGCGTTCGGGCAGGGCGCCCGGCTGCTGGGGCAGCAGGTAGGCGGGGGCCAGTTCCTCGCGCAGCCGGCCCACCGCGATGCCGCTCGCGTCGTCCATCGGGATCAGCACGGCCGGACGCGCGACGCCGTTCGCGATCCGGCGCAGTGCGACAGCGATGTCACCGAGGGAGGCGCCGGGCGGCGGCGGGGGATGGATCTGGCGCACGAAGCGGGAGGTCCGTACGGGACTTCCGGTGGAGTCCGCGACGAGATGGACCTGGACCCCCGCCCTGCCGAGTGAGCGGACGGCCCCCAGCGTTCCGTGGTGAAAGGGATTGCGGTCGATCCGCAGCAGGACGGCGGGGACTCGGGTGTCGAGCAGCGACACGGGCATTTCCTTCGGGTGGTTTCACTCGGGCGGGCGATCGGTGCACTCGAAAGCCGTAACCACGGTGGCGTTGGTCATATTGATGTGACTGAGTGTCAGTTATCGGAGAGAAAGGAGCAGGCATGTCCTCACAGCAGCGAGGGGCCCGTTCCCGACGACTGGCCGTCACCACGGCGGCGGTCGCCGCGTCGGTCGTCGCGTCGGTCGTCCTGGCGTCGGGAACGGGTTTCGCCGCGGGGACGGCGCGGGTCGCCGATCCTCCCGCTCCGACACCCACGGTCGCCCCGCCGGTCCCGGTGCCGGCGGTCACCCCGCCGATGCCGACGATCCCGCCGGTCCCGCAGCCGCCGACCCCGCCGGTGTTGACCGGGTCCGCCTTCGGCGCCTACCTCGACTACGGTCCCCGCGGCGTGGCCCGCATCGCCGAGCTCAGTCACTGGCTGGGCGGTGCCGAGCTGCGCGTCGGGCACACCTATCTGCCCGGTGACCGCTGGACCAACATCGAGGGCCGGCACGGCTTCCTCGACGTGTGGGCGGACTGGCGTACCCGGCAGGCCGACCGGATGCTGGTCCTCAACGTGCCCATGATGGAGCGCAACGAGGAGAACGTCTCCGACGCCGAGGTGCGGCAGCTGCTGCGCCGGGGCGTCGCCGGCGAGTTCGACCGGCACTTCCGCGCGCTCGCCGAGCGGCTGGTCGAGCTGAAGGTGCCGGACACCGTCGTCGTCCTCGGCTGGGAGATGAACGGCACCACGTACACCCACCGCTGCGGCCCCGACCCCGAGGCGTGGAAGACGTACTGGAAGCGGATCGTCACCACGATGCGCGCGGTGCCGGGCCAGAAGTTCCGCTTCGACTTCGCCCCGAGCCGCGGCCGGGACGCCGTTCCCTGGACGCAGTGCTACCCCGGGGACGACACGGTCGACATCATCGGAATGGACTCGTACGACCAGCCCAGCGGACTGTCGTTCGAGCAGCAGGTGAAAGAGCCGTACGGCCTCCAGGCCCAGGTGGACTTCGCGAAGGCGCACGGAAAGGCCATCTCCTATCCGGAATGGGGGCTCTTCCGCAACGGTGACAATTCCGCGTACATGCGGGGCATGCTCGCGTGGATGGACGCGCACAAGCCGCTGTACAACACGCTGACGGACTACTGTCCGCACGGTGTCTGGCAGTGCGCCGACAACCCCATGTCCTCGCAGGTCTACCGGTCCGTGCTCTTCGGCCGCACCGAGGGCCCGACCCCGGAGCCGACCAAGCCCGGCGGGACCACCCCACCGACGACCCCGGCCACACCGACGCCTCCGGTCACCCCGACGGTCCCGGCGACTCCCACCGCACCGGTCACGCCCGTGCCCCCGACCAACTGCTCGCCGCTGCAACTGGGCGACTGGGTGGAGTACTGGCTCGGCGGGAAGCTGTGCCTGCGCTTCGACTGGTGGTCGCGCAGCCGGTGAACCCCAGGCGGCGGCGGGTCGGTCACGGCCCGTCGCCACCGCGCTCCCTCCACCGTCGCAGCAGTTCCTTGCCCCGCCGCCGGGCGGCCACGTCGCACAGCGTCGCCGACAGCAGCGGGGCGGTGCGCCGCCGGGCCAGCAACAGCCGCTGGTTGACGACCGGTTCGGGACGCCAGTGATGCTTGTAGGGCTCGTTGCCGCGCAGCAGGCTCAGCGTGCCGCGTCCGCCGGTACGGGTGTGCTCGGCACACGCGTCCAGCAGCATCACCGCCACGTCCGCCTTGCACTCCCGCAGCCGCGGGTGGGCGCCGTACAGATAGCCGCCCGCCAGTCGTCGCGACAGCAGCGTCAGGTCGACCGCCACCACGTCCTCGCCGAGGCGGAACTCGGTGACCACGGCGTCCCCCGAGCGCACCATCGGCCCGACCGACCGCACCAGGTGGTCGCAGAACCGCGGCCGCAGATGCTCCGACGTCACCTTCCGCCCGGCCCACTGGAGCCGGTGCAGCTCCAGCAGCCGCCGGAGCGCGGTGTCGACCTCCTCCGGCCGCACCACCTGGCGCTCGACGCCGAGCGCGGTCAGCTTGCGCAGCTTGGCCCGCACCCGCTGCGCCTTCGCCGAGGGCAGCCGGGCGACCAGTTCGTCCATCGGCACGGCGGGCAGCTCCAGGCACAGCGAGTCGCTGACCCGGCTGCGCGGGCCGTGCCAGCGGTCGTAGATCCGCTCGGCCGCGCCCCCGGGCCGTACCTCGCGGAAGTCGATCAGTGCCGTGCGGGCCACCGAGGCGAGCCCCTCGGTGAGCGCGGTGACCGCCTCCTCGCCGCGCTCGTCGTCCAGCAGCACGTCCCCGTAGTCGGAGATCGCACCGCCGAGCGGCACCAGCGTCGGCACCGGACGGCGTACCCGCATCAGCGGCGCGGCGGCGACGAGTTCGCGGCCGTCGCGGACCAGCAGCAGCCGCAACCGGCCGCGGCTGCCGTAGGACAGCCACCACGAGTGCAGCCAGGCGTGGCTCTGGAAGGGGGTCGCCGCCGCGCACCTGCCGTACAACTGGTCCCAGTCCGGGGCGAGTTCGGCGAACGCGGTGTCGTCGGTGACGAGTTCTACGGTGTACTTCACAGCTGCCCGTGGACATCGGCGGCGGTGGCCGGGCTCGGCACCGACGGTGGCCGCAGCTGTTCCCCGGCGGCCCGCCGGGGCCGGACCAGCAGCACCAGCCCGCCGAGCAGACCGCCCGCGCTCGCCCCCACCAGACCCGTGACCGCCGCGGACGCCGAGGACGGTCCTGCCGGACGGGTGGCGCGGGCGAACTGCCTCAGCTCGACGTGGGTGTCGGCCCGGGAGTCGTTCGCGTGCCGGGTCAGCGCGCGCGAGACGGCGTTGGCCATGTCGGCGGCGAGGTCCGGGCGCGAGGAGGTCGCCGTGATCGCGACCATCGGCGCGTCCGGCGAGGTCGCCGTCTGCACGCTCGACTCCAGCGTCGTCACCGGCACGCCCGCCCACACCTGCGCGTCCCCGAGCACCGCGAGCTGCGGGGCGACCCTGCCGTAGGCCTGTGCGAAGCCCAGCGCGGTCGCGGCGTCGGACCGGTCTGTCGGTACCGCGACGACATAGCTGGTGGCCGTGTACGTCGGCGTCCTGACCAGCCCGTACGTGCCGCCGAGCAGCCCGCCGGCGAGGACGCCGGCCGCGAGCAGGGACCAGGCAGGCAGCGACCTGGCGCGGGTGAGGGCGGGGGAGGAGCGGTGCGGGCCGGTGGGATTCTCGGTCATGAGGAACTGACTCCGTGAGGTGACGAGGGCGAGGAGTGGGCGGCCGCGTAGACGTCCATGAGCCGCGCGGCACTGCGGGCGATGCTGTAGTGGTGGGCGGCGTCGGGCGCGGTGCGCGCGAGGGGGCCCTCGGCGCGGGCCGCCACCAGTGCCCGGGCGAACGCGTCGGGGCCCCCGGTGACGCGGCGCGCGGCCGGCGCGGAGTGCGGGGGCAGGTCCTCGACCGCCGGACAGGCGGCGTAGCGGACCGGCAGCCCGGCGGCGAGGGCCTCCACGACGGCCAGTCCGAACGCCTCCTCGGGGCACGGCGAGGCGAGCAGATCCATCGCGGCGGTGAGCGACGGCAGGTCGGGGCCGGGGGAGCCGTCGGGCACGCAGGGGCGTTCGCCGGTGAACAGCACGCGGTCCGCCACCCCGGCCGCGTGCGCGGTGCGCCGCAGGACGTGCTCCTCGGGCCCGCCGCCGACCAGCAACAGCCAGTAGTGGTCGGGGAGCTGGGCGAGGGCGTGGATGAGCACGTCGAACCGCTTGGCCGCCGTCAGCCGGCCGATGCCGCCGACGACGTACGCGGTCTCCGGCAGTCCGAGGCGCTGGCGGGTGCGCAGCCGCTGGGCCGGGTCGAAGCGGAAGCGGGCCAGGTCGATGCCGTTCGGGACGACCGAGATCCGCGGGGCGGGCACCCCCCAGCGCCTGAGCCGGTCGGCGACGGTGGGGGAGACGGCGACGGTGGCACGGCCGAGCCGTTCACTGGCCAGGTACAGCGCCCGTACCCCCGGGGTGAGCCTGCGCCCCTCCATCTGCGAGTCACCGAGGGAGTGTTCGGTGGCCACCACCGCCCGGACGCCCGCGAGGCGCGCGGCGAGCCGGCCGTAGACACAGGCCCGGTAGAGGTGGGTGTGCACGAGGTCGTAGTGGCCCCGGCGGATGAGCCGGACCAGCCGGGGCAGCGCGGCCAGGTCACGGTTGCCGGCCATGCCGAGGTGCGTGACCCGCACCCCGTCCGCGACGAGCCCGTCGGCGACCGCGCCCGGGTTGGTGAGCGTCACGACCTCGCAGTCGACCGGCAGGTGGCGCAGCAGGAGCCGCAGTTGCTGCTCGGCGCCGCCGACGCCGAGGCCGGTGATGATGTGCAGGGCCCGCATGTCACAGCCCCTTCACGGGCCGGCGCCGCAGCCGGTGCAGCCGGTACTTGAGGAACAGGCGTACGGCGTCGTCGTTCTGTCCGATGTGCAGCCGGGGGAGGGCGAACGGGCCGGTGAGCGGACCGGGGTCGATGGCGCAGGCGTAGCGGTACCCGGCGCTCCGTACGGCCTCGACGGTCCGTCGGTCGAGCGTGCCGTAGGGGTAGCAGAAGCCGTTCACCGGTGCGCCGAGCAGGTCCTCCAGGGCGGCCCGGCTCTCGACGACCTCGGCCTTCAGCCGGAGGTCGTCCTCGGTCGTCAGGTCGACGTGGGTCAGCCCGTGCGAGCCGATCTCGATCCCCGCCCGTGCCGCCCGCCGGATGCCGTCGGCCGACAGGAGCGGCTTGCGCGGGCCCAGCGGGTCCCAGGCGTTGTCGCCGCCGAGCCGGCCGGGCAGGACGAACAGGGTGGCGCCGAAGTCCAGCCGGCGCAGCACGGGCAGGGCGTGGTCGACGAAGTCGGCGTAGCCGTCGTCGAAGGTGAGCCCCGCCAGCCGCCGGCCCTCGCCGCGCGCGCGTGCGGCCAGCAGTTCGGCCATGGACACGCCCCGCACGCCCCGCACGGCGAGCCATCTCAGCTGCCGTTCCAGCCGGTCGGGGGTGACGGTGATCCGGTACGGGTCGTCCGGGCAGTCCGTCACCGAGTGGTACATCGCCACCCAGGGAGCGGGGCCGGGGCGGGGCGCCGTGCGGGCGCCTGCGGAGTCAACGGCCATGCGTGAGCCTTCGGGTGAAGGTACGGGCGGCGACCCGTACGGAACGGAGGGCGGGTGCGAAACCCTGGGCGCCCAGGGCCAGGCCGAGCAGGACGAACACGGCGGCCACGGTCGCCGCCCCCGCCAGGAGTCCCGGCAGCGGCTGACCGGTCCGGCCGGCGACGAGCCAGCCCGCCGGCGTCGCGACCGCGGCCGCGCACACCGGCCGGCTCAGCTCCGCGAGCACCTGCCGGGTGCGCACGGGGACGCCGCGCGGGACGCCCCGGTGCCTCGTCCCCATGCCGGCGAGCAGCAGTGACGCCGTCACGGTGATCCCGGCGGCGTTGGCGGCGGCGATCCCGGACACGCCCCAGGGGCCCACCGCCCAGGCGCCTGACCACGAGGTGACGAGGATGCCCGCGGCCATCGCGCAGACCGGGTACCAGGTGGGGCGGCCCGCCGAGAAGTACGAGCGGATCAGCACGCCGACCAGGGTCTGACCGAGCAGCCCGAGGGCGTACACGCGCATCACGCCCGCCGTGGCCGCCGTGTCGGAGGCGGTGAACGCACCCCGCTGGAAGAGGAGTTCGATGATCTGCGGGGCGCACGCGATGACCGTGGCCGCCCCGAGCAGCACCGTGCAGGCGGCCAGCGCCAGATCCCGCTCGACGCGGGTACGGGCCCGCTCGGTGTCGCCGTCGGCCAGTGCCCGCGCGACCACCGGGAAGGTGACCGTGCACAGCATCAGCGACAGGGTCATCGGGATCTGGGCCACCTTCTGCGCGTAGTTCAGGTGCGAGATGGCCCCGGCGGGGAGGGGGGAGGCGAGGAAGCGCTCGACGAGGACCTGGGACTGCCGGCACAGCGCGAAGAGCAGGACGGTGGCGACGAGCGTCAGGGCCACCGCCCGGTCCGGTGTCTCGGCGGGCTCCTCCCGGCGCACCGGGGAGCGACGCAACTGGCGCCACACCGCGGGGAGTTGGACCGCCACCATCAGGGCGCCGCCCGCCGCGACCCCCACGGCGGCCGACCGCACCCCCCAGTCGCCGCCCAGGACGAACATCGCCGTGATGATGCCGGCGTTGTACGCCATGTAGATCGCGCCCGGCATCAGGAACCGCCGGTGCGCCCGCAGCGCCGCGCTGCAGTACCCGGCGAGCCCGAAGCTCAGCACACAGGTCGCGGTGAGCCGGGTGCAGTCCACGGCCAGGGCGGGGTCGGGCAGGCCCGGCGCCAGCGCCTCGACCAGGTAGGGGGCGGTGGCGACGATCAGCGCGGACACGGCGACGAAGACCAGGGTCAGGCGGGGCAGGGTGGCGGCTACGAGGGCACGGACCGGGTCGCCGGGGGCGCCCTGGGCACGCCGGGCCAGGGCCAGGCTGAACGCCGGGATCAGTACGAAGGCCAGCCCGTCCTCGATGAGCAGCGTGGACGCGAACTCCGGCACGGTCCACGCCACCAGGAAGGCGTCCGTCCCGCTGCCGGCCCCGAACAGCCGGGCCAGCGACTGGTCCCGCACCAGCCCGAGCAGCGCCCCGGCGACGGACAGGGCGGCGGTGACGGCGGTGGCCTTGGCGAGGAAACGACGGGAGACGGCGGGGAGTTCGGGAATGCCGCCGGGCTGGTCGGCGGAGCCGCGGGCCGGGGGGACGGGAATCGGAACGCCGGCGCGGCGGGGCGCGGAGGCGGAGCTGGATTCGGGCGCGGAGGTGAGGCCGGGGGTAGAGCCGGAGCCGGAGTCGGTGGGCCCGGAGGGGAGACCGGAGCCGGAGTCGGAGTCGGTGGGCCAGGAGGGGAGACCGGAGCCGGAGCCGGAGTCGGTGGGCCCGGAGAGGAGGCCGGGGGCGGAGCTGGATTCGGGCGCGGAGGTGAGGCCGGGGGTAAAGCCGGAGCCGGAGTCGGTGGGCCCGGAGAGGAGGCCGGGGGCGGAGCCGGAGTCGGTGGGCCCGGAGAGGTGGCCGGGGGCGGAGCTGGAGTCCGGCACGGAGGTGAGGCCGGGGGCGGAGCCGGAGCCGGAGTCGGTGGGCCCGGAGAGGAGGCCGGGGGATCCCGAAGCCGGGCCGGGGGCGGAGCTGGAGGGGGACCCCGATGCCGGGCCGGCGGCGGAGCCCGAGGCAGCCGATCCTGAAGCTCGGCCGAGGGCGGAGCCCGCTCCGGTCGAGCCCGAGGCGTGTGGAGGTGTCACCGTCATCGGGTTTCGGCCTCCTCCGCCTCGCCGACGGCCCCGGCCCGTGCCGTCGTGGAACCGGCTCCGCCCCGCTCCGGCACGGCATCGCTGCCGACCAGCGCCCACCACGCCACCACCCCGAAGCACACCGCCGTCAGCACCGTCGAGGGGCCGCCGATGTCCGCGTACGCGAAGTCCGTCAGCTGCCACACCAGCAGCCCGCAGCCGACCAGCGCGCAGTCGAGCCCCCGCCCGGACCCGCGCGCCCGCACCAGCCCGCGCAGTCCGCACACCAGCAGCGCCAGCCAGCTGCCCGCGAGGGCGAGCAGGCCGATCAGGCCCTGTTCGGCGAGCACGAGGAGATACATGTTGTGCGGGGACAGCAGCGGCTGCCGGCGGAAGGCCGCTCCCGCGCCCTCCGTGTCACTGCCGGCGGACAGGGCCAGCGAGGCGTGCCCGTCCCGCTGTTCGGGAAAGCCCTTCAACCCCACGCCGGTCAGCGGCTGTTCGCGCCACATGCCGACGGCCGCCGCCCACATGGTGTACCGGTCGGTCACGGACTGGTCGGGGGCGTCGGTCACCTGCGTGATGCTGCTGATCCGCTCCTGCAGCTGCGCCGAACCGACCCCGAACCCGCCCACCAGGACCACGCCGACGGCGGCCACCACGGCACCCACCACCAGCGCCCGCCGCAGCCCGGCCAGCACCAGCTGCACCGAGCAGGTCACGGCCGTGGCGATCCACGCGCCCCGGCTGAAGGACAGCGCGAGCGGCATGAGCAGCGCGAGCGCGCACCCGGCGGCGACCATGCGCTGCCGTACGGACGCCCGGCCGAGCGCCAGCCCGAGCGCGCACACCAGCCCGAAGGAGACCACGGTCGCCATCCCCATCACGTCCGACGCCCCGAAGGTGCCGACGGCCCGGATGTCCTCGCCCTGGTAGGAGGCGCCGGTCCCGGTCGTGTACTGGTGCACGCCGAGCGCGCCCTGCCACCCGGCGAGGGCCACCAGCGACCAGGCCAGCAGCCGGAAGTCGCGCCGGTCGCGGACCAGCAGCAGCACGGCCGCCGGGACGAGCACGAAGACCTGGAGGTAGCGGCCCATGCCGGTGAGCCCGGCGGCCGGCGAGGACGCGCCCACCGCGGCGACCGCCAGCCCCGCCACCGGCAGACCGAGGAGGACGGCCGCCGTCCGCGACAGGGGGCGCCGCCGCTCCCGCAGCAGCCGGACCACGCAGTACAGCACCACCAGTGCGGAGACCGCGTCGGCCGGTCCCGCACCGCTCTCGGCGGTCGGCGACACCGGCAGCGCCAGCAGGGTGACCACGGCCACCACCGGCAGGACGGGAGACAACTCCCGTACCCGCGGCAGGCTCAGTGCGAGACTCATGCGCGCTCAGCTCCCTGTCGGACGCACGAGCGCGGCCGCGGTGCGCAGCAGGATGCAGATGTCCTGCCACAGCGACCAGTTGTCGATGTAGGCGTTGTCGAACCGGCAGCGGTCCTCGATCGAGGTGTCACCGCGCAGCCCGTGGATCTGGGCGAGCCCGGTGATGCCGGTCCGCATCCGGTGGCGGGCCGCGTAACCGGGGTAGGTCTGGCTGAACTTCGTGACGAAGTAGGGGCGTTCGGGCCGCGGACCGACCAGGCTCATGTCGCCCCGCAGGACGTTCCACAGCTGGAGCAGCTCGTCCATCGAGGTGCGTCGCATGAAGCGGCACAGCCACGGCATGCGGTGCTCGTTCGCCACGCTCCAGCGCGTCGCCGCCTCGTGCGCGTCGACCGGCCGGTGGGTGCGGAACTTCAGCAGCGTGAACGGCTTCCCGTCCTTGCCGATCCGCTCCTGCCGGAACACCACGCCCGGACCGCCGCTCAGCCGCAGGGCCACCGCGCACACCAGCAGCAGCGGGCTGACCAGCAACAGCAGCACCCCGGACACGGCCACGTCCAGCGCCCGCTTCCCGGCGCTGCCCCGCCGCCGCGACCCCATCACCAGACGCCGGCAGGAGAACCCGGCCAGCTGCTCCCGCATCTCGTACGACGGCGAGTCCGCGTCGATCTCCCACACCGTGCAGCCCGACTCCGCGAGCGCCCGCAGCAGCGGCCCCTGCCGGGACCGTACGGACGGATGCACGGTCAGGACGTCCCGTACGCCGTTCTGGATGAGCGCCCGCTCGACCTCCTCGCCGGTCGTCAGCACGGGCAGCCCCTCGCCGCCGTCGGGCTGCTCGGTCACGACCCCCACCGGCCTTACCCCGCAGCCCGGATGGCGCAGTACGGCGGCGGCCACGCGCTGCGCGGTCGCCGCGGGGCCGATGACGAGGGCGGCGCGCGGACGGGCCAGCAGGGCCACGCGCTGCCAGCGGCGCACGGTGCCGCGGCCCGCGCACGCCGTCACCGACTGGAGCAGGAAGCCGACGGCCAGGGTGGTCGCGGGCAGCGCCCGGTCCACGTCGTACGAGGCCACCGCGGCGGCGAGGAGCAGCCAGGCGACCGCGATCCTGCCGCAGACGGCGGGCAGTTCGTCGAGGACACCGGCCACCCGGCGCGGCGGGTGCGGGCGCAGCAGCATCGACGCGGCCACCAGCAGCGCCGCGAGCAGCGGCCGCCACTGGGCGCCGCTGAAGGCGAGCGCCCCCACGAGAGCGGCGACGAGGTCCGCGGTGAGCAGCGGGACCGGGGAGGCGGGACGGGCCGGGGGCCGGCGGGCGGGGAACCTGAAGCCCGCTCCGGGGCCGCGCGGCGGCATGATCGAGACGGAGGGGAATCCGAAGTCCCGGGCCTGTCCGCCGGGGGAGGGGACGGTGCTTTCCGCGGTCACGAGTGGATGGGCTCCCTGTACTCGGTGGGCGCGACGCGCGCGGCGGGCTCGGCGTCGAGCAGGTCGCGGTACAGGCCCGCCACCGCCTCGGACGTGCGCCGCACGTCATGCGTGGTCAGGACGTGACGGCGCCCCTGGAGGCCGAGCGACTCGCGCAGCGGCGGGTCGAGCAGCAGTGCGGCGACGGCGTCGGCCAGTGCCGCCGGGTTCTCCGTGGGCGCCAGGCAGCGCGGCGCGAGCTCGGGCGGCAGGCTCTCCCGGGCGCCGTCCACGTCCGTCATCACCACCGGCCGCCCGCAGGCCATGGCCTCCAGCGGGGCGAGCGCCATGCCCTCCCAGCGCGAGGGCAGGACGACCAGATCGGCGGCCTGGTACCAGGGCACCGCGTCGGCGACGGCCCCCGCGAAGAGCACGGACCGCGGGGCCCGTTCGCGCAGCGCGTCCCGCTCCGGCCCGTCCCCGACCAGCACCAGCCGGGCCTCCGGCACCCGTCGCAGCACCGCGTCCCACGCCCGCAGCAGGACGTCCTGCCCCTTCTGCCGGCACAGCCGCCCCACGCACACCACGAGCGGGGCCGCCGGATCGGCCTCGGGCACGAGCCTCGCCCGTACGGTGTCCGCCGCGGCGGGACGAAAGCGTCCGGTGTCGATCCCGTTGGGGATCACCCGCCACCGTCCCGCGATCCCGGCCCGCAGCCCGGTCCGGCGCTCCGCCTCGCTGACGCACACCGTCCGCGCGGACCAGCGCGCGCCACGCCGCTCCCAGCCGAGCGCGAGGGCGGCGGTGACGCCGCCGACCGCCTCGAACGACCAGGCGTGCGGCTGGAACACGGTCGGGATCCGTCCCCGTACGGCGATCCGCCCGGCCAGTCCGGCCTTCGCGCTGTGCGCGTGCACCAGATCCGGCCGCACCTGCTCGATCACCCGGGTGAGCCGCCGGACCTCGCCGACGAGTGCGGGACCCGGCGAGCGCGTCGCCTCCCACCGCCGTACGTCGGCGCCCAGGGTCCGCAGGTTCGCGGTGAGGGGACCGTCCGGGCAGGCGACCGTGACGTCCAGGCCTTCGGCGACCTGGGCCCGCACCAGGTCCGTCACCACCCGGGCGACCCCGCCGTCCACGGGTTGCGTGAGGTGCAGGACCCGCGGCCTGGGGTCGGTTGCTGACTGGTGCATTGCGCGGTTTCCTCGCTCACGGACGGGCTCGGGACGGGCCGGAACGCGCCTACTGCCGGGCGTCGACTGCGACGAAGAGCGCACCGGCCCACGCCGCGTCCCGGTGGGAAACGAGCCGGAAGGCCAGGTGGTCACCGCCGTGCCGCAGAGCGTTTCCGAGTTCGAACACGTCCGAGTCGTAACCGAGGGTGTGCGCGTACGAGGGCACACGCTCCGGCGCGGGCGCCCCCGCCTCGGAGATCGTCGAGTTCAGTACGTCGTCCCGGGGGTCGGCGGGACCGGCGAGCACGGTGTTCGAACCGCGGCCGGTCGAAACGGTGAACGAATCACCCGTACGGCCGCGGTCGCCGTTGTACGCGACGAGCCCCGCCCGGCCGGTGCCGTTCCTCGCCAGGCGCAACCCGCTCAGGCGGATCTCCTGGGCGGTACGGGAGCCCAGGGCGTCGAAGCCGTCCCGGACGGAGAGGTGCCGCAGCGGCTGGTCCGGGTTCTCGTACGCCACCACCAGCGTCCAGCCGCCCCACGCCCCGGCCTTCGACCTGCCCATCGCCACGTCGACCTGCGCCACCGTGTACAGGCCCGAACCGCTGTCCCGGACCAGCTTCGTGACGTCGGCCGAGGCCTGGAAGGCGTCCGCGCCCTGCGCCACACGGTGGCCCACCACGGTGTCCGCGAGGAGCGCCTTGTACTGGCCGCCGGGCTCGGCGATCAGCACCCGCCCGTCGTCCTTCGGCGGTTTCTGCTCACCCACCCGCAGGTTGCCGCCCCAGTACAGCCGCGCGTACGTCACCCGGGAGCCCTCCGGCAGCCGGACCTCGGCGCGGGAGGAGTTGTAGGTGTTGGGGTCGCTGTCGACGTCGACGTAGAACATGTCGAAGTCGCCGTTGGCGCCCTTCCCGCCCGCGCGTACGGCCGGGCAGGCGGACGCGGCCCGGGGGCCGGTGGCACGGCAGCTGATGGAGGTGTTGGCCGCGCGGACGATGCCGCCGTGCTGGGTCGCGCGGTACCGCTCGGCGAAGGGGAGCCGCTGCGCCTCCGCGGAAGGCGGGGCGGGCGCCGCCGCCTCGGCGCAGACCGGCGTGCACAGGGCCGCGAGCGAGAGCGCACCGGCCATCGCACGGCGCAGCAGGGGGCCCGGGGAATTACGCATGACCGGCGTTGCCCTTTCGGGAAAGTGCGGCCCCGTGCGTGCGACGTGCTGTCGGTGGGGGCCTCGGGAGGTCCGCAACTCTAGCCAGGATCGGGACTATTACTGGCAAATCAGTCAACCGTGTCGGCGTCGCACACCCGCGGTCCTCGTAGATCACCCCTTTGGCCGCACAACCCGCGAGGGCGCCACGCGTTGACACAGCGCCGGGCATCCCGCCCGGGTGTTTTGTGTCAACCCCCAAGGAGCAACTCTCCATGTCGCGTATCGCGAAGGGCCTGGCCCTGACCACCGTTGCCGCCGCGGCCGTCGCCGGTGGTGCGGGCATCGCCGCTGCCGACAGTGGCGCGCAGGCCGCCGCCGCTCACTCCCCGGGTGTGCTGTCGGGCAACGTCGTCCAGGTTCCGGTTCACGTTCCGGTCAACGTCTGCGGCAACACCGTCGACGTCATCGCCCTGCTGAACCCGGCGTTCGGCAACCAGTGCGGCAACGACTGACGTTCGCACGCCACTCCGTCGGCCGGCCGCCCTCCCGTGTTCCTGCGCGGGAGAGCGGCCGGTCTGCGCTGCCCCCGAACGGGGGCGACGGGTTGCGAGGTGCGGCGGGTGAATTCACGGTGAGCACAGATCCGATGCTCATCGAAAGGAACACCCATGCGTGGTCTGCCCGCACGGCGTATCGCGTCCACCGCACTGTGCGCCGCCCTCCTGGCCGGCGCGGCCGGTCCGTCCGCCGTCGCCGCCGACTCGGCCCGGGATCACACCCACGCGGCGTCCCGTGCGCCCCTGCCCGACGCGGACACGCTCCTCGCCCAGGTCAAGAGTCTGGGTGACCTCGGCGGCGTACTCACCCCGGTCACCGATCTGCTCAACGCCGTCCTCAAGGCCGACGACGGCCGGCTCTCCGCCGACGAGGCGACCAAGCTGGGCACCGCGGTGAAGGACGCCATCGCCAAGGCCACCTCGGCAACCCCGACGACCCCGGTCACGCCGACGACTCCCGTGACGCCGACGACCCCTGCCCTCCCGACCGCCCCCGCGCCGGCCACTACGCTGCCCGCGCCCACGAGAAGCGGTGGCGCCACCGAGGCGGCCCCCGCCGATGTCATCGGCGACGCGCTGGCCGCGCTGCAGAAGGCGATCGACGAGCTGATCAAGGCGGTGACCTCGGGTGACCCCGCTCAGGTGGCCACGGCGGTGACCAACTCGTTGGCGAGTCTCGTCAACACCGTGGCCGCGACTCTGCTGGGCGGCAAGCTGCCCGCACCGAGCCTGCCCGGCCCGCCGAGCCTGCCGACAGCGGGCCTGTCGAGCTAGTCGGCGGGATTTCATATGAGGACTCACAGGAAGGGTTTCCGCTCAGGTCGCAACTCGTTGGACACGGCGTCAGAATTTCCTCTGGCGACATGAGTTGCCGAAGAAAGGAACACGATGAAGTCCCTGAAGGCCGCTGCTGTCGTTGCCGGTTCCCTGGTCCTCGCCGGTGCCGCAGCGCCCGCGTTCGCCTACAACAGCGCCGACCTCACGCCCACCAGCCTGAACGGCGCCGTGAACGCGCTCACCAGGGGTCCCATCGACGTGATGCCCCTGCAGCACCAGTCGGACGCGCTCGACACCGAGAACAAGGACTCCGTGCTCAACACCGTGAAGGGCGCGACCCGGGACCTGAACCGCGACGGCGGAATTGTCGGCGCTCTTCCCATGGGCGGCTGAATCCGCATTTCCCGAACCGGAGACATCCGGGAAAAGGGCCGATTCCGTGGTGGCCGTCCAGGGCCATGGAATCGGCCCTTCGCTGTTCGAGCCCGTCCCTCGTTCGTGTGGACGCGCCGCGGCCCGTCGCCCGCTCGGGTGAGAACGCGTCAGGCGGCCGTCCGGAGCGTCGATATGGTCGCCCGGTGACCTCAACCTCAAGCGAAACCCGGCCCTTGCGCTCCGCCGACCTGGGCACCGTCGTCGTACTGCCCTGGAGCGGGGAGAACGCCGACGGCGTCGACATCCCCCACCTCCTGGTCTGCTCCCTCGGGAACGCCGAGGGCGGTCCGCAGGCGGCGTCCGCCGCGGTCGAGCGGCTGCTGACGGACAACGGCCTGCCGGTCGGCAGGGAGCTGGTCGACGGCATCGCACGGCCCAGTCTCCCGGTCGGGCTGCTCGTCGTCGCGGGCCAGGCCGTCCTCACCATGCCGCGGCTCAGCGTCCAGTGCACCGTGCCCCCGGAGTGGCTGGCGGCCGTCGAGGCCCGCGGCTTCGCCTACCTGATCTTCACCACCCGCGCCTGGACCGAGGCCGAACCGGGCGCGACCGTCGACCCGGAGGCGCTCGCCGAGTTCGTCAACGCCGACGAGACCCTGGACGCCGCCGCGCACATCGTGCTGCCGGCCCGCAGCCTGCGCGCCTGACGCCGTGGCCGCCCCGGGGCAGCACCCGCGAGAACCCGCGGGCGCGGGGCGCGCCCTCGCCCTCCTGCTGGTGGTCACGGGGGCGGCCGGGCTGCTGGCCTCCTGGGTGATCACGCTCGACAAGTTCAAGCTGCTCAAGGACCCGGACTTCACCCCCGGCTGCAGCCTCAACCCGGTGGTGTCCTGCGGCAGCGTCATGAAGAGCGACCAGGCCTCGGCCTTCGGATTCCCCAACCCGATGCTGGGCCTGGTCGCCTACGGCATCGTGATCTGCGTCGGCATGAGCCTGCTCGCCGGCGCCCGCTTCCCCCGCTGGTACTGGCTGCTCTTCGGTGCCGGCTGCCTGTTCGGCGTCGGGTTCGTGTCGTGGCTGCAGTTCCAGTCGCTGTACCGGATCAACGCGCTGTGCCTGTGGTGCTGTCTGGCGTGGGTCGCCACGATCCTGCTGTTCTGGTACGTCCTCTCGCACCTCGTACGCCACCGGTTCCTGCCCGCGCCGGCCCCGGTGAGGGCGTTCCTCGGCGAGTTCGCCTGGGTGCCCCCGGTGCTGCACACCGGGATCGTCGGGATGCTGGTCCTGACCCGCTGGTGGGACTTCTGGACCGGCTGACCTGCCGTTGTCGGCTCGTCGTACTACTACGGCAGCCGGGGGATTCTTGCGCTGGTGACGGCCCCAGGATCGTTACGCGGTAAGGACGTTGAGCCCCCGAACCCTGAAAGGGACCGCACCTGCCATGAAGTCGACCACCCGAAGGACCCTTGCCGCCGTCGTCACGGGCGTCGCGGCCGCCGTGGGTGCCGCCGCCGCGCCCGCCGCCGCGGTCGGCACGGTCCCCGTCCCGGTGCCCCTGGAAGGCGCCGAGAAGGCCCTCAACATGGAGCTGCCCAGCCTGAGCGGCGAGATCCCGCTGCCGAAGCCCGGAAAGCCGGACGGACCGCAGTTCGTCGCGGGCCGGCTCCTCCCGGCGCGGACCGTCCCCCAGCTGCCGGTCACCGGCGGCCTGCCCGGCGCGGGCCTGCGCGCGCCCGTGCCCCACGTCCTCGGGACGGACTTCGACCACGTCGGTGCCGACGTGCCCGCCTCCGACCTGCGCACCCTGTCGCCCGGCCTGAGCGTGGACGCCCCGCTGACCCGGCCCAACCCCGACCACCTCGGCCTGCCGGACACGAAGCTCCCGCAGGCGGGCATCCTCGCCCCGGTCCTCCAGACGGTGCCCGGCGCGAACCTGGGCATGGGGCCGGGCCTGTAGGACCCGCGCCGCGGGACCGCGCCGACGCGGCGAGCTCGGCACGAGGGCCACCGCCTCTCCGTGGGACCGTCCGGACCGCGGGAGTGACCACGGGGGCCCTCGGGCGGTTACGGCTGTGTACATCGCAACCGGACGAGGAGTGCACGATGGTCGTCAGCGTCGGTGGGGGAGTGGCGAGCGCCGAAACAGGGGCGGTGAGACCCGGGCCGGTGCGCACCGCGCGGCGGGACGCGCTGCGCGGGCTGCTCGTCGCGGCCGTGGCCATGGCGCTGGCCCCCGTCGTCGCGGCCTCCCGGCCGGCGCACCGGGCCGCGCGACCGGCGGACCCGGCCTTCGAGTTCGACGAGACCTATCGCGGACGGCGTCTGCGCGGCTCGCGGATGATCGCCGCCGGGCACTCCGCCGGCGCCGCCCCGTGGCACGTCACCGTGGACGGCCGACCGCTGCACCTCATGCGCCGCGCCGACGGCGGCTGGCTGAGCATGGTCGACCACTACCGCTCGTACCCGACCCCCCTGGCGGCGGCCCGCGCGGCCGTCGACGAACTGGGGCCGGGACAGCGGCTGCGCGAGACCACCACGGCCGATCAGACGCACATGGGGGGACACCATGGTGTACACGCGTAAGGACGTCAGCACCCTGACCGCCGCCGAGAAGCGGCGGTTCGTGAAGGCGATGCTGGAGCTCAAACAGCGCGGCGAGTACGACGAGTTCGTGCGCACGCACATCCAGTACTACGTCTCCGACGGCGAGGACGGGCTGCGGACGGCCCACATGGCCCCCTCCTTCCTGCCCTGGCACCGCCGCTTCCTGCTGGACCTGGAGCGGGCGCTGCGCCGGGTGGACTCCTCGGTGACGGTGCCGTACTGGGACTGGACCCGGGACCGTACGACCACGTCCGCGCCCTGGACGAAGGACCTGCTCGGCGGCAACGGCCGGCGCTCGGACCGCCAGGTGATGACCGGGCCGTTCGCCTACGCGAGCGGCAACTGGACCCTCACGGAGGGCGTCACCGACGGGGAGTTCCTCACCCGGGATCTCGGGCGCGCCGCCGCTCCCCTCGCGCTGCCGACCAGGAGCGAGCTGGAGGGGGCGCTCGCCGACCCCGTCTACGACGTCTCGCCCTGGAACTCGACGGTGACCAAGGGCTTCCGCAACAAGCTGGAGGGGTGGGGGAGCGGCCGGGGCAGTGCCGCCTGGCGCAACCACAACCGGGTGCACCGCTGGGTCGGCGGTGCCATGGTCGGCGGCGCCTCCGTCAACGACCCCGTCTTCTGGATGCACCACGCCTTCATCGACCTGTGCTGGTACCGCTGGCAGCGGCGGCACGGCGGCGCCCGCTACCAGCCCGCCAGGCCGCCCGGTCCGGCCAGCGACCAGTACGAGCGGGTCGTGGCCCGCCACGAGAAGCTGCCGCCCTGGGACGTGACGCCGGATCAGCTGGAGGACGTCAGCCGGATCTATCGGTACGCCTGAGACCCGCGGGCGGTTCGCGGACGGCGGACCGGACAGGCAAGAGCCCCGGCGCTCGAGGTGCCGGGGCTCTTGTGCGTACGGACGATCAGCCGCCGTAGCCGCCGTGTCCACCCGGGCCCGGGTGGCCCTTGTGGCCGTCGCTGATGTTGGCGCAGCTGTTGCCGAAGGCCGGGTTCAGCAGACCGATCACGTTGACGGTGTTCCCGCACACGTTGACCGGGATGTGGATCGGGACCTGGACGACGTTGCCGGACAGGACGCCGGGCGAGCCGACGGCGGTGCCGTCGGCACCCGCGTCCGCCAGGGCCAGGCCGGCGCCACCGATGACCACGGCACCGGTGCCGAGGGCGACACCAGCTGCCTTCGCGATGCGAGACATCACGTACTCCTTCTGATCGGTAAGTGCGGCGGCAGGACGAGCCGTCGCACTTACCCTTCAACGCGAAGGTTCACTCCTGGTAACGGCGTTCATGTGCGGATCACCCTTGTTGAAGCGGAGGGTCGGATACCGCACGTCTCAGGGAAGCCGTCGTACGGGCGCGCCCGCCAGGTAGGCCTGGATGTTCTCGACGGCCTGGCCGTAGTAGGTCGCGTAGTTGGCCCGCGAGACATAGCCGAGGTGAGGGGTGGCGAGCAGCCGCGGTGCCGTGCGCATGGGGTGGTCGGCGGGGAGGGGCTCGGTGTCGAAGACGTCGACGCCCGCTCCGGCGATCCGGCCCTCGTGCAGGGCGGCGAGGAGCGCGTCCTGGTCGACGATCGCCGCGCGCGAGGTGTTGACCAGATAGGCGGTGGGCTTGAGGAGGGCGAATTCGGCGGGGCCGAGCAGGCCTCGGGTGCGGTCGCCGAGGGCGAGGTGGACGGAGACGAAGTCGCTTTCCGCCAGCAGCTCTTCCCTGGACGCGGCCAGGTGCACGCCCACCTCGTCGGCGCGCTCCTGGGTGAGGTTCTGGCTCCAGGCGCTCACGTGCATCCCGAAGGCGAGCCCCACCTGCGCCACCCGGCCGCCGATCTTCCCGAGGCCGAGCAGCCCGAGCCGGCGGCCGTGCAGGTCGGCGCCGACGGTGGACTGCCAGGGCCCCTTCTGGCGGAGGGCGTTGCTCTCCTCGACGATCCCGCGGGCCAGGCCCAGCAGCAGCGCCCAGGTCAGCTCGACGGGCGGGGTCGACGAACTCGCCGTACCGCAGACGGTGACGCCGTGCGCCTCGGCGGCCGCGTAGTCGATGACGGAGTTGCGCATGCCGGAGGCGATGAGCAGCTTGAGCCGGGGCAGCCGGGCGATGAGGGACGCCGGGAAGGGGACCCGCTCGCGCAGGGTGACCACGATGTCGGCGTCGGCGAGGGCGGCGGCCAGGGCGTCCTCGTCGGCGAAGTGGTCGGCGTAGGAGACGACGTCGACCCGGTCCGCGAGCGGTGACCAGTCGGCGAGCTCGGTCGCCGCCCGCTGGAAGTCGTCGAGCACGGCACAGCGCAGACGCATGTCGGTCCTTCCCCGCTTGATCAGGCCAGGATGCTCAGGATGATCGACTCTACGCCGCCGCACTGTCAGTAGTGGTCGCGCACGATAGTCGGACACGGTTCACCCTGCTCTTCCTCACCGAGGACGGCAGCGCGCTCGCGGCCTGCGCTAGCTGGCCGCTGCCGCTGGGCGCCAGGACGCCATCGCTTTAGGGGTGAGGCAGGGTGACTCGCAGCGTGACCTGCGGGTTCACCGCCTTGAGTGCAGTCCGGTGGCACGCGTCTCGGTGCACCCCGATTCCCCGTGACTCTCCGCCCGTTGTGGCATGGATCTGGCGCGACCGCTCTTCGTCCGGGAGCGCACGCGGGGCGCGAGCGTTTTGTCGCCCTGTCACCGCGGGTCGACACCCCATATCTTGATGGGCTCATACGCCCCATCGCGGAAGTGGAAGACAGTCACTTCGGTGTCGGATATGTGGCGGAAGTGGCCCCCATAGCCGGGCTGCGCGATGTGCGGGGCGAGTAGGTCCAACAGGCCCCGGAGGTAAAGCATGGAGTCGTCGACCCAGTGGTTGCGTGCGAAAAGTTCCCACTCGTACCTCTCCCCGGAACTCGTGAACTCCTGCACCTCGCGACGCAGGGACACGACGTCTCCCCCGGGCACCCGGCGGTTGGCGTAGTTGTCGGGGACGAGCAGGGGGTACAGATACTCGTCTTGGTCGTCGAGACCTTCGGGGAACTCGGCGACCATGCCCAAGTGCCACCGCAAGGCGGTCATGACCCATTCGGGGGTGTCGTCGCGCAAGTAGCAGGAAAAGACGACCTCATAGCGCTCACTCATGGACGGCATTGTGTACGGCAGGACTGACACCGCCACGACGGTGGTGCTTCCACATGCTCGCCGGCAACAGCGTCCCCGTGCTGCTCGCCACCTACGCCCGGTGCGTCAACGGGCAACTGCCGGACCTGAAGAAGTGACTTGAAGCCGCCGGAGGCCTCCCCGAGCCGCCCGGCCCTGGTTGATCTTCGGCCAAAGAACTTCGACACGCATTCGACACGGCCACCCGCAAAAACCCGGTGAGAGCCGGACAGTCCCGGAGCTCTCCCTTGATCGTCAGGGGGAGGGGCCGGGGCTTCGTCGTGCCGAGCGATACCCGCTCTGAACAGCAAAAACGCTCTCCCGAAGGAGAGCGAGGAAAGAGCGCCCCCGGCAGGACTCGAACCTGCGGCCAAGCGCTTAGAAGGCGCCTGCTCTATCCACTGAGCTACGGGGGCCGGGTGTGGTGGCCTCTGTCTTGGGTGCCCGGGTGTGGGCCGTTCCGTGACGTTGCCGGGGACAAGGATAGGGCTCCCACGACCTTGTCCCTGTTGCTTCGCCTCCGTGGCTCGATGTGGAGGTTCAGTGAAGCGGTCCTGATAATCGCAGGCAGGTACGAATCGTGCATCGCTTTTGGCGCCTCGCGCACCGGGTGTTGTGCACTCGTTATGCCTGGACTGTGCCTCCGTCCCAGTCATCCCTTCCGTCCCTTACGTCCTGTCGGCGCGCAGACATGCTCATATGCTTCAGAATTCCCCTAAAATTGGGCATTCTTCACATGTGGTGACCTTGGACGTACGGCCTCAGCTGCTCGACGCACTTTCCGCCCTGCGCGACCGTGTCGCCGCCGCACGCTTCCCGCTGCCCCTGGCGGGGGCCCCACGCGCGCGTGCCAACCGCGACGAACTGCTCGCCCAGCTCGACGACTATCTGGTGCCCCGGTTGAGGGACCCCGAAGCGCCGCTGCTGGCCGTGGTGGGCGGTTCCACCGGGGCCGGCAAGTCGACCCTCGTCAACTCCCTTGTGGGGCGGCGGGTGAGCGAGGCGGGCGTGCTGCGGCCGACCACCCGGACGCCGGTGCTGGTCTGCCATCCGGAGGACCATCACTGGTTCAGCGGAATGCGCGTACTGCCCGACCTCACGCGCGTGTGGGTGCCCCACCACGATCCGGGCGACGACGTCCTGCTCCCCGGCGAGAACCCCGCGCGCGTGCTGCGCGTCGAGACCGCCGACACCGTCCCGCGGGGCCTCGCGCTCCTGGACGCGCCCGACGTCGACTCCCTGGTCGCCGACAACCGCACGCTCGCCGCCGAACTGATCTGCGCCGCCGATGTCTGGATCATGGTGACCACGGCCGCCCGCTACGCCGACGCCGTCCCCTGGCATCTCCTGCGCACCGCCAAGGAGTACGACGCCACGCTCGTGACCGTCCTCGACCGGGTGCCGCACCAGGTCGTCTCCGAGGTCTCGCGCCAGTACGGCGCCCTGCTCACCAAGGCGGGCCTCGGCGACGTGCCCCGGTTCACGGTGCCGGAGCTGCCCGAATCGGCCTGGGGCGGGGGGCTGTTGCCGGCCACCGCCGTGGCGTCGCTGCGGACCTGGCTCGTCCATCAGGTGCAGGACCCCGCGGCCCGGCAGCACGCCGTCGCCCGTACGGCCCACGGCGTCCTCGCCTCCCTCAAGTCCCGGATGCCCGAACTGGCCGGCGCGGCCGCCGCCCAGTACGCGGCCGCGCTGCGGCTCACCACCGCCGTCGAAGGGGCGTACGACAGCGAGTACGCGCGCGTGCGGGGGCGGCTCCAGGCCGGCGCCGTGCTCGCCGGTGACGCCCTCAAGCGCTGGCGGGCCTTCCCCCTCGACTGCACCGCCGCGGAGCTCCTGGACGCCCTGGTGGAGAGCCTGGCAGCCCTCCTGCTGTGCGCGGTCACCGCGGCCGACGAGCGCGTCGACGAGGCCTGGCGGCGCGAACCGGCCGCGGCCGCACCGGAACTGACGAACCGCGATCCGACCGCGGAGAGCGCCGAACACCGGATCGGGATGGCCGTACGGCGCTGGCGGCGGGAGCTGGAGGAGTACGCCGAGGAGGAGATCCGCGACCTCGACCGCGGGGTCGCGCCCGACCCGGAGACGGTCGCCGCCCTGGTCGCCACCGCGCTGCTGGGCGGACGCCGGGCGCGGGTCGCCGGTGAGGGGCTCGCCGAGCGGATTGGCGCCCACGGTGCCCTGCGGCTGCGCGACCGGGGCGGGCGGCTGCTCGCCGAGCACCTCGACCGGGTCGTGCACACCGAACGCGAGCGCCGGCTCGCCCCGCTCGACGCACTCGACGTACACCCCGAACCCCAGGCCGAACTCATCGCCGCGCTGTCCGTACTGCAGAAGGAGAGGTGACCGATGACCGCCGTCACGGATCAGGACCACACGGACCAGGCGGGGGACGCCGGATCGGAGAACCGGGAGGGGCCGGTCGAGGAACCCGTGGGGGGCGACGCGGACAGGGGCGGGAAGGACGGGCACACGCGTGTGGAGAGCGCCAAGGGCGGTCCCGCGCGGGCGGAGGCCGGGCCGGGGCGCGCGCGGGAGGAGGCCGGACCCGCCCGCGGAGAGACCGTGGAGACCGCCGAGGGGCCGGCCGACGCCGACTCCGCGGGCGGCTGGGACGACGGGCTCATCGCGCGCCGGGTCACCGCCGAGACCGAGCAGGCCGCCGCCGTGGAGGTCCGCGGGCCCAACGCCCCGCCCGCGGCCCCGCTCGCCTACGACGCCCCCCTGCACTCCCGTCTGGACGCCCTGCGGGAACTCGTAGGGCTCTCGCGGGCCCGGCTCGACAGCCGGACGCTCGCCGAGGCCGGGCAGGTCCTGGACGAGGCGGCCGCCCGGCGCAGGCTCTCCGGGCAGCACACCGTCGTCGCCATCGCCGGGGCCACGGGCAGCGGGAAGTCGCAGCTGTTCAACGCGCTCGCCGGAGTGGCGATCTCGGAGACCGGGGTGCGCCGGCCCACCACGGCCGCGCCGATCGCGTGCAGTTGGAGCGACGGGTCGGCGAGTCTCATCGAACGGCTCGGCATCCCGCCCCGGTTGCGGCGGCGCCCGCTGCAGAGTGCCGAGTCGGAGGCCCAGTTGCGCGGGCTCGTTCTGGTCGACCTGCCGGACCACGACTCTGCGGCCGTCCAGCACCGCGAGCACGTGGACCGGATCCTGGCGCTCGTCGACGCCGTCATCTGGGTCGTCGACCCCGAGAAGTACGCCGACGCGATGCTGCACGAGCGCTATCTGCGTCCCATGGCGGGCCACGCGGAGGTCATGTTCGTCGTCCTCAACCAGATCGACCGGCTGCCCGGAGAGGCCGCCGAGCAGGTCCTCGACGATCTGCGGCGGCTGCTGGACGAGGACGGGATCGCCCTCGGCGAGTACGGCGAACCGGGCGCGACCGTGCTCGCGCTGTCGGCGCTCACCGGGGACGGCATCGGCGAACTGCGGGAGGCGCTCGGTCAGTTCGTGGCGGAGCGCGGGGCTCCGGCGCGGCGGATCGCGGCCGACGTGGACGCGGCGGCCTGGCGGCTGCGGCCCGTCTACGCGACGGGCCGGCGCACCGGGCTGAGCGAGGAGGCGCGCGACGACTTCGCCGCCCGGCTCGCGGACGCGGTGGGCGCCACCGCGGCGGGCGAGGCGGCCGAACGCGCCTGGCTGCGCAACGCCAACCGCGCCTGCGGCACGCCGTGGCTGCGGCTGTGGCGCTGGTACCAGGACCGGCGCGAACCTCCCACCGGGCGGCTGCCGTTGCGTGCCCACCCCGAAGAGGAGGCGACCGCGCGGCAGCGTGTCGAGCAGGCCGTACGGACGCTCGCCGACCGGGCCTCGGCGGGACTGCCCGCGCCGTGGGCGCAGGCGGTGCGCGAGGCGGCCGTACGGGGCTCCCAGGGGCTGCCGGAGGCGCTGGACGAGCTGACGGCCCGGGCCGGGCTGCCACCGGGCCGTCCGCCGCGCCCGGGCTGGTGGCCGGCGGCCGTGCTGGCACAGGCGTCCATGACGCTCCTTCAAATCGTCGGCGGGCTATGGCTGGTGGGCCAGATCGTGGGGGTCATGGCACCGAACCTGGGGGTTCCGGTGCTGCTGATGGTGGCCGGCATCATCGGCGGCCCGCTCGTCGAGTGGAGCTGCCGGATGGCGGCACGCGGGCCCGCGCGACGGTACGGCGTGGAGGCGGAGCGTCGGCTGCGGGAGGCGGCGTCCGGGTGCGGGCGGGCGCGGGTGCTGGATCCGGTGGCGGCGGAGCTGCTGCGCTACCGGGAGGTCCGGGAGCAGTACAGCAGGGTCGTCGGAGTGTGACGGAGCGGTCCTGTGGGCCGGGTGCCCCGTTCGGGTGGCGGAGTTTTCCACAACCCGGGGACGGTCCACAGGGCGCAGCGGGCTCGGCCCGGCGGAGGCAGTCTGGCTTCGCGGCGATCGCGGTGACGCGGTCGGCACGCAGACAGCAGCAGCCGTACGGGACGGGCCCGTACGCATGTCCGAAAGGGGATCCCGGCGATGAACGAGACCATGATCTGCGCGGTGGGCAACGTGGCGACACAGCCGGTGTACCGGGAGTTGGCGACGGGCGCGTCGGTGCGGTTCCGGCTGGCGGCGACGGCGCGCTATCTGGACCGCGAGAAGAACGAGTGGACGGACGGGCACACCAACTTCTTCACGGTGTGGGCCAATCGCCAGCTCGCCACGAACGTGGCGGGGTCGATCAACGTGGGTGATCCGGTGGTCGTCCAGGGCCGGTTGAAGGTGCGTTCGGAGATGCGCGAGGGGCAGCCGGCCTGGACCTCGGCCGACATCGACGCGGTGGCGATCGGCCATGACCTCGCGCGCGGCACCTCGGCCTTCCGGCGCACCCAGCGACTGGAGAGCGGCGCCGCGGGGCCGTCCGCGCAGCCGGAGCCCGCCTGGGAGACACCGTCGGACGAGACCGCGGACCGGAAGGAGCCCGTCGCGGTGACATGACATGACGTGACGTCGGACGAGGACGCGGCGGATCCGACCCGGTTCCCTCCCTGCCCCAAGTGTGGCTTATCGGCTGATGCGTTACGGATGACTGCGATCGATTTGTCGATAAGCCATGCGGGTGGAAGGCCCTGGCGATAACGATTCCGAGTCGGATCGATCTTCCGACCGCATCCCCGGGAAGAGGGGGGCGGCCGCGTCCCTAGGATGCCGAACACAGCTCCCGGGGCTACTGATTCTGCTGGTGGGACCGCCAGCCCGCTCGACAACGGGTCCTGCTCGAAGGGGAATTCCGTGTTTTCTGCGTTCTCTGCGCTGTCCGTGCGCGGACGGGGGGCGGCTCGCCTCGCGGCCGTCACGTTCGTCTCCGGCCTGCTCGCCGCCGGTGCGACGGTGGCCGCCGCCGACACGGCGTCGGCGGACGAGGCGGCGCAGAACCAGAGAGGGGCGACCGCCACCATAGGGGGCCTGAAGACCTACGGTGACGCGGTCATACACGGGACCGACGGCGATCTCCAGGTGTCGGCGGGGCTGTTCGAGATGTCCGTCGAGGGCGGCGGAACGCTCCAGACGTACTGCGTCGACCTCTACAACCCGACGCAGAAGGACGCCAAGTACCACGAGACCGACTGGAGCGGCACCTCGCTCGGCGCCAACAAGGGTGCCGGCAAGATCCGTTGGATCCTGGAGAACTCCTATCCCCAGGTCAACGATCTCGCGGCGCTGGCCGCCAAGGCCGGTATCACCGCCGGACTGACCGAGCAGGACGCGGCGGCCGGCACCCAGGTGGCGATCTGGCGCTACTCGGACGCCGCCGACGTCGACGCCGCCGACCCGCAGGCCGAGAGGCTCGCGGACTACCTGGAGAAGAGCGCCCGTGACATCGCGGAGCCGGCGGCGTCGCTGACGCTCGACCCGCCCGCGGTCTCCGGCCACCCCGGTGAGCTGCTCGGCCCGGTGACGGTCCACACCAACGCGGGCGGCGTCACGGTCAGCCCGCCGGCGGACGCGGCCACGAGCGGGGTGCGGATCGTCGGCAAGGACGGCAGGCCGGTGACCTCCGCGAGCAACGGCAGCGAGCTCTACTTCGAGGTCCCCGAGGACGCGGCGGCGGGCTCGGCCGACCTCACCGTGCAGGCCTCGACCACCGTGCCGGTCGGCCGTGCGTTCGCCTCCGAGAGCCGGAGCCAGACCCAGATCCTCGCCGGCTCCAGCGAGTCGACGGTCTCGGCCACGGCGAGCGCGACCTGGGCGAAGGAGGGTGCCGTACCGGCCCTCTCCGCGGCGCGGAACTGCGCCGAGGGCGGCCTGGACATCAAGGCGGTCAACCAGGGCGACGAGGAGTTCGCGTTCGAGCTGATGGGCACGGAGTACGCCATCGCGGCGGGCGAGTCCCGCACGGTGACCGTCCCGCTCCAGGAGGACCAGGCGTACGACTTCACGATCACCGGCAACGACGGACTCGCCGAGCGCTTCACCGGCGTCCTCGACTGCCGCACCCGCAGCAGCGAGACGGGCGCCACGACCCAGACCCTGAGCGAGCCCAGCCCCGCCACGGTGGCCGTCCCCACCACCGACGTCAACCTCGCCGAGACGGGCGGCTCCGCCACCACCCCGCTGATCACCGGTACCGCCATCGCCCTGGTCGTGATCGGGGGCGCCGCCCTTGTTCTCACCGGCAGGAAGCAGAACCGGGCACAGGACTGACCGGGCGCGTCGGTGACGGCAGAATGACGTCATGACCAAGTCATCCGCATCGCCGGCGCGTCACCGCTCATCCGACTCGGTGCTGTCCCTGTGGTCCCAGGACTCGGTGCTGTCGATCGGCTCGGTGGGCTCGGTGCTGTCCATCGGTTCCGTGGGCTCGGCCCTCTCGGTCGGCTCGATCGGCAGCGCCCTGTCCGTGGGCTCGATCGGTTCGGCCCTGTCCCTGATCTCGGCGGGTTCATGGCTGAGCACCGGGTCCCTGCTGTCGGCGCAGTCGAAGTGGTCGGTGCTCTCGTGGCGCTCGTCCCAGGGGCTGATGCGGTCCGCGGGAGCGGTGGCCGTGGGCGCGGCCGTGCTGCTGGCGGTGCGCAGGGCGGCCGACTGAGCCGACGTGCCGGTCCGGGAGGTCGGCGTGGTCGCGGCTCTGGGCGGAGGCGTTGCGGTGGTGCTCCCCGGGCCGGAAGGGGTCGGCGTCGACCAGCTGGTCGTGAACACCGCTGATCTCGTCGTGCACGACCGGGTGGCGAGCTCGGGGTCCGTATGCCCGCCGTGAGGGGAGAGGCGAGTTGATCGTCACCGGTGGGCCGCGGCGCCGATCGGCAGGGCTGTGCGGATGCGGCGAGGTGCGGGCCTCGTCGAGGACCGGCGGCGTCCAGCGCTGAGGTGACCGGGTTGCGGCCGGGCGAGGCGCAGCGTGCGTACAGGGGGCCGGCCTCGGCTGCCGCCCCGAGTGTCCTCCGGTGCGGCGGCAGAGCGCTGCGCATCCGATGGGCCCACCCGGGCGGGCCCACGGCCGTACCGCCCTCGCTCGGTGACCAGGGGTTCCCGCACCGCGACCTCCGTCCGGTGCCGGAGACGCTGCGCAGTGCACACCATCCCGCGCGCGGCCTCCGGCTCGGCGGGCATGGCTTCGGTAAGTCGGAGGAGTGTGAGGGGGAGGGGAGGGGCGGGAGCCGTCACCAGCGGCGGCAGTGAAGGTCCAGGTTGCGGTCAGGGCGGGCGAGGGTGGCCGGTGGTGATCGGCAGTGGCCGCCGAGCCCGCGCCGAAGGCCGCGAACCCCCAGGTCACAGCCCCCCGACCAAACGGGTTACCACCCGAGGGTGGACCTCAGGCAAGATGGGGTGTATCTGCCCACTGCCAGATTTCAAGCTGCCGGACGGTTTCTCTTGGCTGAGTACATCTACACCATGCGCAAGACGCGCAAGGCAATCGGCGACAAGGTCATCCTTGACGACGTCTCGCTGAACTTCCTGCCTGGCGCGAAGATCGGTGTGGTCGGCCCGAACGGTGCCGGTAAGTCGACCATTCTGAAGATCATGGCGGGGCTGGAGCAGCCGTCGAACGGCGATGCCTTCCTGTCGCCGGGTTACACCGTGGGGATCCTGCTGCAGGAGCCGCCGCTGAACGAGGAGAAGACCGTCCTGGAGAACGTCCAGGAGGGCGTCTCCGAGGTCAAGGGCAAGCTCGACCGGTTCAACGAGATCGCCGAGCTCATGGCCACGGACTACTCCGACGCGCTGCTCGACGAGATGGGCAAGCTGCAGGAGGAGCTCGACCACGCCAACGCGTGGGACCTCGACGCTCAGCTGGAGCAGGCCATGGACGCCCTCGGGTGCCCGCCCGGCGACTGGGCCGTCACCACCCTCTCCGGTGGTGAGCGGCGCCGCGTGGCCCTGTGCAAGCTGCTGCTGGAAGCTCCTGACCTGCTGCTCCTCGACGAGCCCACCAACCACCTCGACGCCGAGTCGGTGAACTGGCTGGAGCAGCACCTCGCCAAGTACGACGGCACCATCGTCGCCGTGACCCACGACCGGTACTTCCTGGACAACGTGGCCGGTTGGATCTGCGAGGTCGACCGCGGCCGGCTGCACGGCTACGAGGGCAACTACTCCAAGTACCTGGAGACCAAGCAGACCCGTCTCAAGGTCGAGGGCGCGAAGGACGCCAAGCGCGCCAAGCGGCTCAAGGAAGAGCTGGAGTGGGTGCGGTCCAACGCCAAGGGGCGTCAGGCCAAGTCCAAGGCCCGTCTCGCGCGCTACGAGGAGATGGCGGCCGAGGCCGACAAGATGCGGAAGCTGGACTTCGAGGAGATCCAGATCCCGCCGGGCCCGCGGCTCGGCAGCATCGTCGTCGAGGTCAACAACCTCACCAAGGGCTTCGGCGACAAGGTCCTGATCGACGACCTGAGCTTCACGCTGCCGCGCAACGGCATCGTCGGTGTCATCGGCCCGAACGGCGCCGGCAAGACCACCCTCTTCAAGATGATCCAGGGCCTGGAGGAGCCGGACTCCGGCACCATCAAGGTCGGCGACACCGTCAAGATCTCGTACGTCGACCAGAGCCGCGCGAACATCGACCCGAAGAAGACGCTGTGGGCGGTCGTCTCCGACGAGCTCGACTACATCAACGTCGGTCAGGTCGAGATGCCGAGCCGGGCGTATGTGTCCGCCTTCGGCTTCAAGGGCCCGGACCAGCAGAAGCCGGCCGGTGTGCTCTCCGGCGGTGAGCGCAACCGCCTGAACCTCGCGCTCACCCTCAAGCAGGGCGGCAACCTCCTGCTCCTCGACGAGCCGACCAACGACCTCGACGTCGAGACCCTCGGCTCGCTGGAGAACGCGCTCCTGGAGTTCCCGGGCGCGGCCGTGGTCGTCTCCCACGACCGGTGGTTCCTGGACCGGGTCGCCACCCACATCCTCGCCTACGAGGGCGAGTCCAAGTGGTTCTGGTTCGAGGGCAACTTCGAGTCCTACGAGAAGAACAAGATCGAGCGGCTCGGCCCGGACGCGGCCCGTCCGCACCGCGCCACCTACAAGAAGCTGACCCGGGGCTGATCGATCTTGCGTCACCTCTACCGCTGCCCGCTGCGCTGGTCCGACATGGACGCCTACGGACATGTCAACAACGCCGTCTTCATCCGCTATCTGGAGGAAGCCCGGATCGACTTCCTCTTCCGGCCGGAGAAGGACTTCAAGCAGGGGTCCGTGGTGGCACGCCATGAGATCGACTACAAGCGGCAGCTCGTCCACCGGCACCACCCGGTCGACATCGAGCTGTGGGTCTCGCAGATCAGAGCGGCGTCCTTCACCATCAGCTACGAGGTGAAGGACGACGACCTGGTCTACGTAAGGGCCTCGACGGTGGTCGTGCCGTTCGACTTCGAGGCACAGCGGCCGCGCCGGATCACCGAAGAGGAACGGGAGTTCCTGGAGGGGTTCCGCGACGACGAGGACGAGGCCGTCGCCGCATGACGGTGCTCCACCTGGCCGACGAGGGGGAGGCCGCGGATCTCGCCGCCTTCCTCTCCCGGCTGCTCCGCTACGACCGCTCGGCCGCGGTACGCCTCCAGGGCACCGGAACCGCGCTCGCCGTCTTCGGGCGCCCGCCCTCCTTCGAAGTGCTGGCGATCCGCGCGGTACGCCTCGCCAAGCCGTACGAGAACGGGCTCGACGTCACGCTCGACGTGACCGTGTCCGCGGGTGAGCTCCTGGAGTCCGTCGACGAGGGCGCGGTCACGGCCGTCGTGCCGACGGCGGTGACCGGTCCGCCGTGGGCCGGAGTGCTGCCGCCGCGCGGCGGATGGCAGGCGGTGCCCGGGCTGCCGGAGCCTCAGGCGCTGCGGGCGCTCGTCCACTCAGGGGTCACCGAATTCCGGTCCCGTACCGAGGAGTTGGCGCCCGAGGCGCGTACGCGGGCCGAACTCGACCGGATCGGGCGGGAGATCTGGTCCCGGACCGTGGGGGACACCCGGCTGCCCGTGCGGGCCGTGCACGCCGCCCAGTCGCTCGGGTTCCTGCGGCCCGGCGGGGAGGTGGCGCTCGTCGCGTCGGGGGCGTGGCTGCGGCTGCGCACCCCGTACGGCTCGATCGCCGTACGGCAAGGGGGACTCGGGATGCTCGGCGTCAGCGTGCGCTGAGCGGCCGTCAGTCCTGCTCGCTGTCGTCCGGCCAGACGCCGATGTGGTCGGGCTCCAGTTCCAGCGCGACCCTGTCACGCATGCCCAGCGCCTCGGTGTACTCCTTCGGGAGCTGGAGCCGGCCGGCCCGGTCGAGCATCGCGTACTCCCGCGCCACCAGGGTCTCGTGGCCCGTCGTCGCGTCCACCTCGCTGCGGCGCAGGACCTCCGTGGAGGTACGGCCGTCCCTGATGGCCACCGTACGGCGGACCTCTCCCGCCACCGCCTGGTCGTGGGTGACGATGACGATCGTCGTGCCGAGCCGTTCGTTGGCGGTGCGGAACGCGGCGAAGATCTGCTCCGCGGTGTGGGAGTCGAGCTCGCCGGTCGGTTCGTCGGCCAGCAGGACCGCCGGGTTGTTGGCCAGCGCCACCGCTATCGCCACACGTTGCTGCTGGCCGCCCGACATCTGATGCGGACGGCGGTTGCGGCAGTCGGCCACCTCCAGCAACTCCAGGAGTTCCAGGGCGCGTTCGGTGTGGGCGCGACGGGGTGTCCGGGAGCCGGAGAGCTGGATGGGGAGGGTGATGTTCTGGGCCGCGGTGAGGTAGGGCAGCAGGTTGCGGGAGGTCTGCTGCCAGACGAAGCCGACCGTCCTGCGCCGGTAGGCCAGGCGGTCCTTCGCGGTCATGGTGAGGAGGTCGTGGCCCGCGACCCTCGCGGCCCCGGCGGTGGGGGTGTCCAGCCCGGCGAGGATGTTCATGAGGGTGGACTTGCCGCTGCCGGACGCGCCCACGAGGGCGAGGAGTTCGCCCTCCCGGACGAGCAGGTCGAGACCCTGGAGGGCCTGCACCTCCACACCGTCCGTGGTGAAGACACGGACGAGCCGGTCGCAGGTGATCAGGGCGTCGTGGCCGTAGGCGGGGTGGGAGCGGGCCGCGGTCGCCTTGCGGGCGAGGTCGGTGAGGGTGGGGTTCGTGGTCACTGGCCGTCTCCTGTGGGGGCGCCTGTCGATGTGCCTCGCTGTGCCGTGGGTCGGGTGCCGCTCCGCGCCGGCGGGGAGGCGCCGCCGGGGTTCCACCGACCGCGGCCGGGGGCGACGAAGCCGCTCATCTCGCGTCCCCCGCTCTCAACTCCCGCACCGAGCCCCGTCTGCCCGACCACCACGCCTGCCCGATCCCCATCGCCACCGCCAGCAGCAGCACGGCCGCCGCCGGTATCGCCAGCGACAGGGCGTCCGTGCGCAACTGCGCCCCGGCCGAGGCGGTTTCGCCCGTGGGGACGGCGATGGCTGTCAGGTCGATGCCCGGGGACAGCAGGCGGATGGTGGCCCAGCCCGTGAGGGTGCCGCCCAGGGCGGCCAGGATCGCCTGCGGCAGGGACTCCAGGATCAGCAGGCGGCGGCCCGCCGCCCGGGTCAGGCCCATCGTGCGCAGGCGCGCCAGCAGGGCCGCGCGTTCGGGAGCCGCGCGCAGGAGGGACAGCAGAAGAGCCAGAACCGCGTATCCGGTGCCGGCCGCCACCGCCGTCGCGTAGACGCCTTCCGCGCCGGTCTGCAGGGGGGAGCCGACGTAGCGTGCCCGTTCCTCGGACCGCAGATGCACGGACGCCGCCTTGGGGGCCGCCTTCCGCAGAGCGGACCCGTCCAGGCCCTGCCCCGTCAGCAGGAGGGTCGTCGGCCGCGCCTGCGCCGGGCTCAGCGCCTCGCGGTCCACGACCAGGAAGTCCGAGCCGAGCACCGCCGGCGTGCGCTCCACCACCGTGGTGATGCGGACGGTGAGCGAGCTGCCGTCCGGCAGGAGGACCCGGAAGGGGCGGGTGCCGTAGGTCCGGGCGGTGGCCGTGGAGGCCAGGGCCGGGGTCGTGCCCGCGCTGCTCCCCGCCCGCAGCCTGGCCGCCGCGAAGGCGCCGATGTCCGTCCGGGACGACAGGGCCGCGTAGTCCGCGGGGTGCACGCCGACCAGGGGCAGCGACGCGGCTCCGTTCAACGGCATCGCGTTGTCGGTGACGCTCACCGCGGACAGGCCGCTCACCCCGGGCGACCGGCGCAGCCGGTCCGGCAGCCCCGACGGGAGCGGTGTCGCCGTGTCCACGCGCGCGTCGGCGCCGACCGCGAGGAGGGACGCGTGGTCGCGGGCCTCCCGTACGCCCGCGAGGACCGAGCCGCCGAAGGCCGCGGTGGTCAGGGCGGTCAGCAGGGCGAGCAGGGGCAGGACGGCGGAGGCCGAGGTGCGGCCCGCCCGGGCCAGGGACAGATGGGCGAGGGCTCCGCGCAGGCGGGCGGCCGGGCGGGCCAGGCCCCGCAGCGGCAGCGGGTACAGGCGGACCAGCACCAGGGCGGCGATCACGCCCACCAGCACGGGTGCCAGGGAGACGAGGTCGTCGGAGGCGCCCGAGGTGCCGCGGCGCCGCAGCGACTCCACCGCCGCGGCCGCCAGGACCAGCAGGGTCAGTTCGGCGACCGTGCGGCGCCGGGACGGTCGTACGGCCGAGACGTCCTCGCGGCCGGTGTGGACGCGGACCACGCGGTGGGCGGCCGCCGCGCGCAGGGGGAGGGCCGCGCAGGTGACGGCGGTGACCGCCGCGGCGGCCGCGAGCGCGTACCGGAAGCGGCCCTCGGGGACCGCGACCAGCGCGGCGGCCAGACCCAGGGCGCCCGCCGGGACGGCGACGACCGCCGTCTCGGCGAACAGGCGGCCCGTCAGACCGCGCAGGGAGGCGCCCCGGGCGCGCAGCAGGGCGAGTTCGCCGCGGCGGCGGTCGGCGGTGAGGCCGCCCGCCATCAGGAGCACGACGGCGGCGACCGCGCCGGTGCCGACCGCGCCGACCGCGACGAGCGGGGCGACCGACGCACGGACCCGGCGGTAGGTGAGGAGGACCTCGTCGAGGTCGGTGAGGATGTCGGTCTGGCCGGTGATCTCCGTCAGCTCGGTCACCGGACCGTCGATCCTCAGGCGCACCTTCCGCAGGGCGGGACCCGCCTCCAGGGAGGCGAGCGCGGACTGCAGGGCGGGGGTGTCGCGGGCCCGGAGGGACTCTTCGGCGGGCGCCAACTGCCAGTAGCGTTCCGGGCGTCCCGGGGTGGCCAGCAGGGCCGGGGCCCCCTCGGGGGCGATGAGCAGGGCGCCGAGCCAGTGCATGTCCACGGACGGCGCGGGCTCGCGGATCAGGGCCGGGGTGCGCAGGATGGACCGGGTGGACCAGTAGGCGCCGTGGGGGTCGTGCGGGGTCACGATGCCCGTGACACGGACCGGGAGGGCGCCCGCCCTGGCGGGAACGTGGAGCACCGAACCGACCTTGATGTGGAGCGACTTGGCGGTCTCGGCGGTGACCGCGGCCTCCAGCTCCGGTGCGGCGGCCGTCACGTTCCGCGCCGCGCGCGGCAGGCGCCCCCGGGCGACCGTGGCATGGGCGCCGAGGCCCGCCTGGGCGACCAGGGTCACCTCCGTGGGCTTGCCGGTCGGCCTGGGCAGCCACGGGTCGGGTACCGCGAGGTCCAGGGTGGTGCGCACGCCGTACGTCGACTGGTCCGGGTCGAGGACGAGCGCGCGCGGGACCTCGGCGCGGACCTGGGCGTACTGCCCGGCCAGCAGGGCGGGGCGCAGGACGTCCTCCTGCTCGTGCGGTGTCAGCATCGGGGACGGCGGCGGGGCGAACACCTCGACGCTGGTCCGGTCGGGACGGGCCTGCTCGGCGGCGCGGCGCAGTCCGGCGTCCTCGTAGCGGTCGACCGCCCGCGGGAACGCGGCCGCGAGGCAGGCTGTCAGCGCGACCAGCAGCGCGAGCCAGAACGCGGTCCCGGGCGCGGTGCGCAGCCGGGTGCGCACCCAGGGCGCGGTCGTGCCGGGGACTCCCGGCTCGGCGGTCCCGAAGAACCTCACCTCACTCACCTCCCTCACGCAGCGCCCGCGCCGGATCCGCCCGCCGCAGCGCCAGCGCCGCGGTGACCAGGAGCGGGACGAGGGCCACCGCCGCCAGCAGCGCGGCCGCCTGGGGGAGCGGGAGCCGGACCAGGACCGACGGGACCGGTCTGGCCGCCGCGCCGGTCAGCACGATCAGCGGGACCACCGCCCGGGTCAACGCCGTGCCCAGCAGCGCGCCCACCAGCAGCGCGAGCACCACCAGGACGCCCTGTTCCACGGCGACCGCGCGGGCCAGCCGCCGCCTCGGGGCCCCCAGGGCGCGCAGTACGGCGAACTCCGCGCCGCGCTCCCGCAGCGACCCCGCCGCACTGACCGCGAAGCCGACCGCGGCCAGCGCCGCCGCCACTCCGGCCGCCGCGGCGAACGCGGCCTCGGGGCCCGCTCCGAACGGATCGTCGCGCAGCTGCCCGGCGAGTTCGTCCCGCACCACGACCTGCGCGGGGTCCATGTCGGGCCGGGCCCGCAGCGCCGCCGCGACCTTGTCCGACGCGCCCGGGTCCGTCGACAGCCACCATTCGGTCGGCTCCACACCGCGGCCGCTCTGCGCCTGCAGCCTCCGGTTCACGGTCCGCAGATCGAGCAGCAGGGCCCCTCCGCTGTCCGAGGCGGTGGGCAACTCCCGTATGGAGCGCACGATCCGCACCGAGACCGTCTCGCCGTCCAGGGGCACGTCCAGACTGTCCCCGACGGCCGCTCCCGCCGAGGTGAGGAAGCGCTCGGTGGCGACAGCCGTGATCCGGGCGGGCACCGGCTGCGGGGCCTCCAACCGGACTGTCAGCGTCCCCGAGCCGGAGGTGTCGTCCCACCGGGCGGTCCCGGTGCGGTAGTCCACGCGCAGCAGCCCGGGTTCGGGACTCAGACGCGGTGCGCTGGGCCCGGCCTCGGGATCCGAAGCCGAACTCGCCCCGTCGCTCAGCGACTTGGCCGTCCAGTCGGTCGGCAACGGCAGCTGTCGTACCGCCCCGTCGGTGCCCGTGGCCGCCAGCTCGCTCACCGTGAAGCGCTGTCGGTCGGACGTGTCGGCCGGGACGGGGACGGCCAGTTCCAGGGCGGTGAGGATCAGCGGGCCCCCGGACAGGTGGACGTCCAGGGTGTGGGCCCGGCCGTCGCCGGGGAGTTGACCGGCCGGGACCCGGAAGGGGGTGCCGTAGCCGTCCACCACAGTGACGGCGACGCCCGTCGTGCTCCGGTTCCCACTGCGCAGGGTCGCCGTCAGCCGCAGCCCGGCCGTGCCGGTGGGGACCTTCACCCCCGCGATCCCACCCACCGGGGCGAGGCCCTGGAGGAACGGTCCGGAGTGCAGGTCGGGGCGGATCAGCATGGAGGCGCGTGTGGTGTCCAGCGCCAGCACCGTCGCCGACCGGCCGCCGGACAGCGGCAGTTCGGACCGGGTGGCGGGAGCGATCTGCCGTACGCCCGCGACGGCCGCGTACTGCTCGGTGCGGCCGGGACCCGGCTCCCCGGGGGTCAGCACCCGCACCGGTGCCCCGGCCCGGAAGTCCGCCTGGTCGGACTGCGAACGGCTCCAGGAGGCGCCCTGCCCGATCGCCAGCATGCCCAGCGCCATCGCGAGGACCAGCAGCAGCACCGGGGCCGCCCCGCGCATCGGGCGACGGGCGATCTGCCAGCCCGCCAGGGCCGCGGTCAGCCCGCGCCCGCCGGTCGCCCGTCGTTCGGCGAGCCGGGCCAGCGGGGGCAGCAGCCGCAGCGTCAGGACGGTCCCGGCCAGCAGCGCGAGCGCGGGCGCCGCCACCAGCAGCGGATCCACGCCCAGCGTGCCGGAGACGTCGTCGGACACGGCCCCTGAGGTCTGCCGGCTGAGCTGGAAGTACGCCACCCCGGCCACGGCCAGCAGCCCGAGATCCGCCCCCGAGCGCACCGCACCGGGCAGCGCCCGGGCCCGGCCGCGCGCGAACGAGGAGGTCAGCGCGGGCAGGGTCACCGCCAGCGCACACCCGAACGCCACCGACCCCGCCACCAGCCACACCTCGGGCCGCCCGGCCGACGGCACCTGAAGGTGCAGCCCGATCCGGGCCAGGGGACCCCGACCGGCCAGCAGCCGGGTCAGCGGGCCCGCCAGCAGCGGCGCGCACAGCAGCGCGGGCACCGCGAGCAGCGTCCCCTCCAGCGCGGCGAGGCCCGCGATCCGGGCACGGGAGGCGCCGCGCGCCAGCAGCAGCCGGCTCTCGCCCGTGCGCTCACTGCTCAGCAGCCCCGCCACCAGCAACAGGGTGCAGCCCGCGAGGAGCACCAGTTGCAGGGCGACGATCAGCAGGGTCGAGCGGGAGACGAGCAGGGAGCGGTCGGTGCGGTCGAGGACCTCGGGCAGTGCGGTCGAGGCGGTCGTGGCGCCGCCGAAAGCGGCCTCCTTGCGCAGCACCGCGTTCCCCGCCTCGGCCGACTTGCGCAGCGTGTCCGAGCGCGCGGTCGTCACCGTCGCGAAGTCGGCCGACGCCACCCACCCCGACGTCCCCACGCTCACCGTCCCGTCGGTCAGGACCGCGGGATCGGCGAGCAGCGGGCCGTAGGTCGTGAAGTCGAGCTTGTTGATGCCCCGCCCGTGCAGGTCGTCGAGGAGCCAGTACGAGTCGTCCGTGCGGACGGGCCGGTACAGGCCGGTCACCGTGACGCGCACGGCGGGGCCGCGCAGCCGGTCGGTGAGGGTGAAACGGGCCCCCGGGCCCAGACGCAGGACGCGGGCGGCGGCCTGCGGGAGCGCCACCTCGACCAGCCCCTCGGCCGGCCGGGGCGCCCGCCCCTCGACCAGCCGCAGCCGGCTGCGGTCCAGCGCCGCGAAGTGGGTCAGATCCGGATCCCCGGACCGCGCCGACTCGGGCTGCAGAGACCGCGGCAGCGCGTACGGGCCCGACCGCAGGAAGGTCCGCACGGTCACCGGCAGCCCGTCGAAGGTCTGCCGCGCCACCTTGCGTACGGTGGCGTCGGCGGCCGTACGGCGGTCCGCGGGTACGTCGGCCTTGACGAACAGCGCGGTGTCGGCGGCGTTGTGCGGATCGTCCAGGGAGTGGCGCAGGGCCGCGTCACCGATCGCGCCGGAGTAGGCGGTGAGGGTCGCGAGGACCGCCGTGGTGAGCAGGACCGTGAGCAACGCGGCGGCGAGCAGCAGCCGGTGCGCCCGCGCACGCAGGAACCCGAGACGTGCGATTCCCCCGAACCCCGTCACCCGGCCCCCCGCCGTGTCGTGGCAGATCTCCGGCGAGGATGTCAGAGGGCACGGCCACGAGTAAGCGCTTGTAGCCCGGGCTTGACCGGATTGTGACCGCAATCCGGTCCCGCGTGACCGGAATCCGGCAATCAGTGAACAACGGTCACTGAGTGGTGATCAGTCGGCGGTGTTCACCATCGAAGCTGCCGCGTACGTCAGGTAGTTCCACAGCTGGGTCTCGTGCTCCTCGGACAGACCGAGTTCGTCGACGGCGTCGCGCATGTGCCGCAGCCACGCGTCGTGCGCCTCGCGGTTGACGACGAAGGGGGCGTGACGCATGCGCAGCCGGGGGTGGCCGCGGTTGTCGCTGTACGTGGTGGGGCCGCCCCAGTACTGCATCAGGAACAGCGTGAGGCGCTCCTCGGCCGGACCGAGGTCCTCCTCGGGATACATGGGCCGCAGGACCGGGTCCTCCGCCACCCCCTCGTAGAAACGGTGGACGAGGCGGCGGAAGGTCTCCTCCCCGCCGACCTGCTCGTAGAAGGTCTGCGTCTGAAGCGTGCCGCGCCGGATCTCTTTCACGTCAACCATGGTCTCAGACGGGGTGGAGGAGGACTCAAGGCTTAGGACCTCCCGTACGCAGGGTGCAGAGTGGAGGTATGGGCGCGCACGCTCTCCACAGGGATCTCGCCGAACTCGCCGCCGCCGCGCGGACCGCGCTGGTGCGGGAGATCGACGCGAGCGGGGCGTGGGCCGCCGACCCGGGATGGCGGGCGGCCTTCGAGGCGGTGCCCCGGCATCTGTTCGTGCCCTACTACTACGTCGGCGTCATGGGGGCCTACGAGCGGCGCTGGGGCGAGAGCCGGGACCCGCGCACCCGGGAGAAGTGGGTCCGCGGGGCCTACGCCGACGCCCCGCTGGCCACCCGGCTGCGCGACGGCGAACTCCTCTCCTCCAGCAGCCAGCCCTCGCTGATGGCGATGATGCTGGCCGAGCTGCGGGTACGGGACGGCGACCGGGTCCTGGAGATCGGGGCGGGCACCGGCTACAACGCGGCCCTGCTCGCGCACCGGCTCGGCGACGACCGAGTCACCACGGTCGATCTGGAGCCGGAGATCACCGAGGCGGCGCGCAGGCATCTGGCCGCCGCCGGGTACCACCCCGTCGTCGTCACCGGCGACGGCGCGCGCGGGGTGCCCGAACGCGCCCCCTTCGACCGGATCATCGCCACCTGCACGCTGGCCTCGGTCCCGACGGCCTGGCTCGCCCAGTGCCGCCCCGGCGCGCGCATCCTGAGCCCGCTCGCCACCGGCCTGATCGTCCTGACCGTGCGGGACGCCGGCCACGCCGAGGGGCGGTTCCTGCACACGCCCGCCTACTTCGTGCCGCTGCGCGGCGCCGGCCGGCCGGACGAGGAGTCCGCGGACCTGGAGGGACTCCCGCGCCGGGCCCGGGAGAGCGAGCTGTTCCGGTTCCTGCTGGTCCTGAGCCGCGGCAGCCTCGAACCGCAGGAGGCGTACGCGCTGTGGGAGCGCGAGGGGCAGCCGAGTCGGGAGCGCTACGGCATCACGGTCGGCGCGGACCGGGAGTGGGCGTGGCTGGACGACCCGGAGGGACCGTATGCCTGGCCCCTCCGGTGACGTGGCCGTTCGTCAGCCGCGGCGGATCGTGATCGTCGTCCAGGCGCCGACGTGCACCCGGTCGCCGTCCTGGAGAGGCACCGGCACGAACGGCGTGATGGGCTCCTCGGCGCCGTTGACCGTGGTGCCGTTCGTCGAGTTCTGGTCGACGACCGCCCAGGAGCCGTCCGGCTGCTGGACCAGCACCGCGTGCTGGTGCGAGACGCCCGGGTCCTCCGGCGGCACCGACAGGTCGACGTCGGGGGTGTCGCCGGTGGAGTGCCGGCGGCGGCCGATGGTGACCTGGTTGCCGGTGAGCGCGCGCTGCTGCTCGGGGGAGTACGCGGGCAGGTTCAGGCCCGCGGCCTCGGGGCCGGAGCGCTGCATCATCGCCATGAAATAGTCGCGGTCCGGGCCGATGGTCGCCGTCCAGGTCGCCGGCTGCTGCGGGAAGGACGGGCCGGGGGGCGCGGGCGGGGCCTGGGTGGAGCCGGGCTGCGGGTAGCCGTAACCGCCGGGGCCGGGGTTGTTCCCGGGACCACCGGGACCACCGGGGGCGGTGGAGGACGGCGGGGAGATGACCCAGTCGTCGGCGCCACCGCCGCCGAAGGGCCCGCCACCCGGCTGGGGCCGGTTGGTCTCCTGCGGGAAGGCGGGCGGGGCCGACGCGCCCTGCGCCTGGAAGCCCTGCGGGGCACCGCTCGTGGCTCCGGGGCCGGGGGGCGGCGGGACCGGGTGGGAGGGGTCCGCACCGAAGTTCGGCGGACCGCCGGGAGCACCGGGGCCGCCGGGGCCGCCGGGGCGGGACGGGTCACCGGGGAAGCCCTGCGGGCCCCCTGAGCCGCCGGGGCCGGGCTGGGTGGGGGGTCCGCCGAAGCCCTGGGGGCCACCGGGGCCGCCGGGACCGGAAGGGGCTTGTGGCGAGCCCGGCTGGGGGTAGCCGTAACCGCCGGGGCCGCCGGGGCCGCCGGGGCCACCCGGGCCGGACTGGCCGGGGTAACCGGAGGGGCCGGGGCCGCCGGGTGCACCGGGGCCGCCGGGATAACCGGAGGGGTTGGGTGCGCCAGGACGCCCGGGGTCACCCGGGAAGCCCTGCTGGCCACCGGGACCACCCGGGCCGGAAGGACCGGGACCGCCGGGGTAACCGGAGGGGCCGGGGCCGCCAGGTGCTCCGGGGCCGCCCGGGAAACCGGAGGGACCAGGACCGCCGGGACCACCGGGGCCGCCGGGACGGGACGGGTCACCGGGGAAGCCCTGCGAACCGCCGGGACCGCCAGGACCGCCGGGGCCACCCTGCCCACCCGGACCACCGCCGGGACCACCCGGACCCGAGCGGCCCGACGGCTCCGAGCCGAAGGGGATCGGTTCCGCGGGGCGGTTCACCTGTGACGGGCGCGAGCCCTGGTATTCGTACGAGTCACCGCCGCCGCCGAAGGACGGACCGGGCCCGGCCTGCTGCTGGAAGTGCGAGGGCGGACCGCCGGAGCCGGCCGGCGGGCGCGGGGCGGCCGGGGTGTACGAGGTCGCCGTGTTCGTCAGGAAGTTCCACCGGCACTCCTCGCAGAAGGGCGCACCGCCCTCACGGGGCGTACGGCACTGCGGGCAGAGCTCCGGCTCGGGGTCCGGTACGGAGGACAGATGGGGACGTCCACCGGGCTGGCCCCCGGGACCACCGGGCGGCGGGAAGCCGTAGCCGCCACCCGGACCGGGCGGCGGAGGGGGCGGAGGTACGGCACCGGCCATGCGGTGACCGCAGACCTCGCACCAGTCGTCGGAACCCGACTGGTGTCCGTTCGGGCAGGTCGGCATGTCGGCGCTTCCCCCTCTCGGATCAGGGAACTTCTACGTCACTTCTTTACACGAACAGTCTTTGTCGACCGGGTCTCGAGAGTCATCTCGTCGGCCTCCTCGACCTTCGCCTTCAGTCGCACAGTACCTGTCGTGGCGTCGACCACGTCGACCACCTTCGAAAGCAGTTTCGCAGTATCGGCGTTCCCCGAGTTGTTCGCGAGCTGAACGGCCCGGCCCAGTTTGGCCGTTGCTCCATCGATATCGCCCGCTTTGCGAAGATCGAGCCCTTGTTGGATGGCCTGTGCCAGTTCGGCCTGGCCGGTGTAGTGGGCGACTTGGGGGTTGATCGACGTCGAGGCGACCATGTCGTCGGTCCACACGGCCCGGACGAGACCCTGGGCGCCCAGGTTCTGCGGGGTGCCGTCGGGCTGCGGGACGACCAGGGAGACCCGGGCGGCGAGCATCTCCTGGCCGATGTTCGCGGCCGGGACCTCGACGCAGACGTGGTAGTCACGGGACTCGTCTCCCCAGGAGCCGGTGGGGTAGTCGCCGGCCCGCGGACCGGCCTCGGTGCGTCGGTCGGTGAGCTCCTCGACGGTGGGCGCGACCTGTTTGACGAACTTGATCGTGGTGCCGACCGGGGTCCACACCCTGAGGGCGACGTCCGCGACCTCCTTGCCCATGGCCGCCTCCATCATCTGCGTGAAGTCGGCGGCGAGGGCGGCCGGGTCGGCGACGATGTCGGCCGTGCCGAGCAGCGCGGAGGCGATCCCTGTGACTTCTTTCACTTCCCAGTCGGTGCCCACGCCCCGGGCGTCGCAGGTGAAACGCCCCGCGCAGGAGTCGAGGGCGGCCTTGAGGTCCTCCGGTGACTCGTGTTCGTTGCGGCCGTCGGTGAGCAGGATGCCGTGGCGGATGGCGACGTCCGCCGAGGACAGCAGGCGGTCGGCCAGGCGCAGCCAGGTCCCGATGGCCGTACCGCCGCCCGCGCTGAGCTTGCGCAGGGCCTGTTTGGCCTGGTCACGGGTGGTGGCGTCGGCGACCGCGAGGCCGCCGCCGCCCGGATACACCTCCTTGGCCACATGGGTGCCGCCGATCACCGCGAAGTGCACACCGTCGCGCAGGGTGTCGATCGCGGCGGCCGTGGCGTCGCGGGCGTTGCGCATCTTGGTCGGCGGGTAGTCCATGGAGCCCGAGCAGTCGACCATGAGCGCGACCGCGGCCGAGGGGCCCTGCCCGGCCGACCACAGGTGCGGGGCGGCGACCGCGCTTCCGATCGTGCCGCCGCCGGTCGAGGTCACCGTGACGATCGCGTTGACCTCGCGGCCGCCCTCGGGCAGGTACTCGTTCTGGTAGACGTCCATCGCGAACTGCGGCACGTTCGACTTCGAGAAATTGGCCATGCCTACTCAAATCCCCCTCGCGAACCCCACGTTCATGGGGCGATGACTGATCGCGGACCGGTCCCCTCCGGTCCGCCGGGCCTCCCCGTGTACGGCCTCAGGCCGATCCTGCCCCCTGCGCAGGGATCGGGAACGGCACGACGGCCACTGTTACGTTGTCGTGGCCCCCGCCGTCCAGGGCGTGACCGACCAGCACCCGGGCGGTGTGCAGCGGGCGCGCGGCGGCGTCGGCCGGCACGGCCTGAGCCATCTCCTCGGCCGCCTCCGCGTAGTTCCACAGGCCGTCGGTGCACACCACCACCACACCAGGCCGGTCCGGCTTGAAGGAAGCGGTGTGCGGGTCGAGTTCGTAGGCGTCCGCGCCGAGCCAGCCGGTGATCGCGTGGGCGCGCTCGTCGGCGTACGCCTCGGCCTCGTTCATCAGGCCCGCGGCGACCATCTGCGCGGCCCAGGAGTCGTCCTCGGTGAGCCGGGCCGGGGGTGCGCCGCGGTCCGTGGGCACCCAGTAGACGCGGCTGTCGCCGACCCAGCCGACGACCAGCAGGCTCGGGGTGACGACCGATCCGACGATCGTGCACGCGGGGGCGTTCTGGTGCGGCTGGTGCTCGCGGGCCGTGGCGGGCTCCCCGGCGAGCGAGTTGACCGCGCGGGAGGCGGCGACGATCGCCTCGTGCAGGGCCTGCTGGGGGTGGGTGCCCTGCGGCAGCGTGGCCAGCAGCGCGTCGGCCGCGGCCCGGGAGGCGGCCAGGGAGGCGTCGTCGGGGCGGGTCGCGGAGGACACACCGTCGCAGACGACCGCGAAGGTGGCCGGTGAGCCGTCGGGCAGCACGCTGGTGCCCAGCGTGAAGGCGTCCTCGTTGCGGTGGTGGCGCAGGCCGCGGTCGCTGACGGCGGCGATCGGGCCGATCTCCTGCTCCATGTGGTCGCGCTCACGCGGCTGGGCGTGCCCGCAGTTCTCGCAGTAGCCGTCGTCGTCGACCCGGCCGGCACGACAGGCCACGCACACCTTGGTCCCTTCGGCAGGGGTGGCCGGTCCCGCGGCCACGCGCGGGTCGGGCGCCTGAAGGACGTACTCGTCGGGCTCCGGCGGCCGGTCGAAGCGCACGCCGGAGGCGGGGGAGACCGGCGACCCGAGCACCGGCCCCGACTGGGGCGGCACCGGCGGCAGTTCGTGCTCGCCCGACGCGGAGGCCCGCAGGTCGGTCGGCAGATGGAGCTCCGCCGGGGGGTGCGGGGCCGTCGGCCAGGGACCGCCCGGGGGCGCGCCGTTCACGGCGACGGTCGGACTGTCGTCCGGCCGGGCCGGGACGGCGGACAGGTCGTATCCGCACGCACCGCAGAAACGGTCGCCCGACTCGACGGGTTCCTCGCAGCTCGGACACCTCGAAAGGGCGGTCTGCTGGGGCATCTGCGACATCAACTACACCCACGTCCGGGGGCGGTAACGGTTGGCTCGTTCCACCAGGTCGATCCTCTCCTCGCCGCCCTGCGCGAGCCGGGCCAGCGCGCGGTACGAACGCTCCAGGCCGAAGCGCAGTCCGCGCTCGTCCAGTCCGCTGCCGAGCAGTGCCCGTCCCCCGGGGGCGGGGGCGACGGAGTCCTGGCCACCGGAGAGTATCCAGTCCAGGGCCGCGCCCAGCACCTCGGCCGACAACTGCTCGCGACGCGCCGGATCCAGTCCGTACGCGTCCAGCGCCTCGACCTGCCCGGCGGCGGCGGTCAGGTCGTCCAGGAAGGGTACGTCGCCCGCGGTCGCGGTGCGTCCACGCAGCCGCGCGCGGACGGCCGCCACCCGGGCGCCGGTGTAGTGGATGGAGGACTCCGGCACCGACTCCAGGGTCCGCACCGCGCTACGGCGGTCCCCGGTCGCCAGCTGCACGCGCGCGAGGCCGAACGCGGAGCTCACATAGCTCGGGTCGGTCGACCACACCAGCCCGTAGTACTCGGCGGCGTTGTCGAGCTGGCCCAGCACCTCCGCGCACAGGCCGAGGGCGAGCTTGGGGGCGGGTTCGCCGGGGAAGGCGTCGTAGATCGCGTCGAAGGCGAGCGCGGCGGCCTCGTGGTCGCCGGTCACCAGCGCGGCCACGCCCCGGTACCAGACCACCCGCCAGTCGTCGGGCCGCTCCTCCTCAAGGCGCCGCAGCGCCTCGTCCGCGGTGTGCGCGTCGCCGTTCTCCAGCCAGGCGCGGATCTGCCGGAGCCGGGACTCCGCCGACGGCGCCGGCGCGGCCGCGAGGGCGCCGAGCAGCTCGGCGGGCGCGGTGGCCATGAGCCCGGCGAGGAAACCGGCGTTGGGGTCGGAGGGGTCCACGTGGGGGACGGGGAGCGCGAGGGCGGCGACGGGAGCGTTCGCCGGCTTGACGAGGGACCGGGGGGTGCCGAGGGCTCCGGCGCCCGGCCGCTCGGCGGCACCCGGGGCGCCCGCCTGGCCGGCAGACTTCCGGGCGGGCAGCGCCCGTCCCCCCAGCCGTGACACCTCCCCGTCCAGCTTCGGGAACAACTCCGCGTCCGTGACCCGCACTTCGGGGCCGAAGAGGGTCGACAGGGCGGGTCTGGCGCGGCCCGTCTGCAGGGAGACGACCTCGCGCAGGACGCCCGTCAGCTGTTCCGACATCTCCTGCGCGGAGGCGAAACGGCGGGCCGGGTCGGGGTCGGTCGCGCGGACCAGCAGCCGGTAGAAGGACTCGTACCGGCGGAAGACCTCGATGTTGTCCGGGTCGGGCAGCGAGTCGACGAAGACGTTGGTGTAGCCCTGGAAGTCGAAGGTCAGCACGGCCAGGGTGCGGCCGACCGTGTACAGGTCGGAGGCGACCGAGGGGCCCACGTCCGCGACCTCCGGCGCCTGGTAGCCCACCGTGCCGTAGATGGCCGACTCCTCGTCGTCCATCCTGCGCACCGCGCCCATGTCGATCAGCTTGAGCTGGTCCTCGGTCTGGATGGCGTTGTCGACCTTGAAGTCGCAGTACAGGAGGTTGCGGCTGTGCAGATGGCCGAGCGCCTCCAAGGCCTCGATGCCGTAGGCGCACGCCTGCTCCACCGGCAGTGGGTCCCGCTTGCCGTCGGCCGAACGGCGGCCGTTGGCGATCTCCTTGAGCGACTTGCCGCCGACGTACTCCATGACGATGTAGCCGTCGAGCGAACCGGTGCGCTGGTCCAGGTGCTCCACGAAGTTGTAGATCCGCACGATGTTGGCGTGCTCGATCTCCGCGAGGAAGCGCCGCTCGGAGATCGCGGCGGCCATCGCGTCCTGGTCGCCGGTGTCCAGGAGACCCTTGAGGACCACCCAGCGGTCGGACACCGCGCGGTCCACGGCGAGATAGACCCAGCCGAGACCGCCGTGCGCGAGGCAGCCCGCGACCTCGTACTGGCCGTGCACGATGTCGCCGGACTTCAGCTTCGGCACGAACGAGTACGGGTGGCCGCACTTGGTGCAGAAACCCTCGGTGCGCCCGGACTTCTCCCCGCGCGAACGCCCCACCGGGGCACCGCAGTCGGAGCGCGAGCAGAACCGCTTGCGCTCGGGCACCTCGGGGTTCTCCAGGACCATCTCGCGCGGGTCGGGCCGCGGCACCCCGGGCACCTCGACGAGCCCCGCGCCGATCCGGCCGCGCCCGGTCGAACCGGCGGAGGAGCCGGAGCCGCGCACCGACACCGAACGGCCCGTGGACTTGCCCGAGACCGAACGCGAGAGCCGGCCCGACACCGAGCGCCGCGACTTCGACGAGTGCGAGGACGTCCGTGAGGAACCGCGGCCGGTGGCGCGCGCACTCGCGCTGCCCTGCGAGTCCCCGCCGCCGTCGGTGCCGGCGGGCACCGACCCCGAGCGGCCGGTCCCCGCGACGACCGGCGCCAGGCCGCAGGTGTCGCAGTACAGCTCGCCGCCGCCCATGTCCTCGTACCTGCCCTCGCAGCCGGGCCGCTGACAGGGCTGCTGTTCCTGACTCATGACGACGACTCCCCCCTACGGTCCTCGGGCCCGCTCTGCGGCACCCGCGGGGCGGTCAGCAGTTCGGCGACCGCGTGCTGATAGCGCAACACGGCCTGGTCGGCGACCCGCAGGTCGCAGGGCGCGCTCCACAGCATCCGCCGGGCCGCGTCGTACCGCTCGATCAGGAACGGGTCCTCGGCCAGACCGTGCCGGGCGACCTTCGCCTTGTACGCGTCGAGCCGGCCGCGCAGCTCCGCGCGGACGGCGAGCGGCGCGGTGACCGCGGTCAGCGACTCGCGGGCGCGCAGCAGTTCGTCCTCCGCCTTCTGCTCCAGGGACTCCAGGAGCGGGGACAGGCGGTGCCACTGGGCGTGTCTGCGGTACTCGGCGGCGGTCGCCAGCTGCTCCTGGAGAGCGGTCGGCGGTCCGCTGACGACCGGCACCTCCGTGGCCGCGATCTTCGCGAGGACCTCGCCGCGCGCGATGCGGGCCTCGGCGAGCGTGCGGTCCGCGCGGGAGAGCACGTCCCGCAGCTTGACCAGCCGGGCCTCGGCGTCCTGGCGGACGGTGAGCACCGCGTCGATCTCCCGGCGCACGTCCTCCAGGGCGCGCGCCTCACGGTCGTACGCCGTGGTGTCCGGCCGTCCGCCGCCGGGGGCCGAACTGCCCGGCGTGGGCTGCCAGAAGGCGAGCGGGTCGGAGATCACCTGCTCGCGCAGCGAGGTGAGGGTGCGGGTGATGCGCTCCAGGTCGTCGCCCGACGGGTGCTCCCCGGGGCGTACGCCGACGGAGTGCGCGAGCCGGCGGGTGCGCTGGAGTTCGGCGGACAGCAGGTCTATCCGGGCGGGCAGCGCCGACCACACCGCGTCGGCGGCGACGACCATGTCCAGGCTCGTCGCGTACAGCTCGTTCATCCGCTCCACGAGCGTCACCAGCGAGAACCGCTCGCTGAGTTTGCCCGCATTGCCGTGCAGGGTGGGCGCGTTGGCCGTGGCGGTCGCCGAGCCCGCGACCGTGACCGACTCGCCGCGCAGCAGCTCGGTCAGCTCCACCAGGTCCTCGCGGCTGGACCAGCGGCGGCGGGAGCGGATCTCGCGGGCCGAGCGCAGCGCGTCCGCGTACGCGTCGAAGTACGCCCACAGCAGGGTGATCGACGCGTCGGCGGACTCCCAGCGCTCCTTGGTCACCCCGGTGAGCTCGGCGCCTTCCAGCAGCCTGCGGCCCGCGTGGTCCTGGAGGGCGAGGAGGGAGGTCTCGATCGCCTCGTGCTCCGCGCCGAGCCGCGCCAGCGCACGGTCCACCTCGTCCCGGTCCATCACCGGCCCGGGGGGTCCCGTGACGCCCATCGATCACCTCTCGCTGCTGAAGGGTTGCTGTGGGTGGTTGTCGTCCGTTGCGGTCGTCCGTGGTGGTCGTCAGCTCGTGCGCAGGTACTGCGGTGGCGGCGGCTCCGACTTCGCCGAGTCCTTGGCCAGTGTGGCGGACAGCCACCTGTCGTACGACGCCTGCCAGCCGTCGGTGGTGTCCTTGCGGTAGTCCACCAGGATCTGGTTGACCCGGCGTACCAGATCGTCGGCGTCGCTCTTCATCGCCACGCCGTAGTACTCGGTGGTGAAGGGGGTCCCTTTCAGTTCGACCGTGGGGTCCTGCGCGGCCTGGCTGGCGGCGAGCGCGCCGTCGGTGACCACGGCGTCGACCTCGCCGAGCTGCAGCCTCACCAGGCAGTCGAGTTGGTTGGGAACCGTGGTCGTGATGTCGGCGGAGGCGACGAGCCTGCCCGCCTTCTTGTCGTCGTCCAGCTTGCTGAAGGCGGTCGAACCCTCCGCCGTGCAGATCTTCTTGTGCGCCAGGGTGTCGCCGTAGCCCTCGATAGCGGAGGACTTGGGGGCGAGGACCTGCTGGCCGGTCTTGAAGTACGGCGCGGAGAACGCCACTTGGCCCACGCGCGTGCAGTTGATCGTCATCGTGCGGACGACCATGTCGACCCGGCCCTTCTGTATGGCCGGGATGCGCTGGTTGGTGGGGATCGCCTTGAACTGGACGGCGTTCGGGTCACCGAGGATGTCCTGGGCGATCCTGTGCACCAGGTCGATGTCGAAGCCCTCCAGGTCGGCCTTCGGCCCGCCGTTGGGGTTGCGGTAGCCCCAGCGGTAGCTGTTCTGGTCGACGCCGACGATCAGCTTGCGCTTCTCGCCCTCGCGGGCCTTGATCTTCTCGATGGTCGGGCCGTCCGCGCTCGACGGGGACAGCGTCTGCTTCTCCGGGGCCGACTTGATCGCCGGGTCCAGACAGGGATCGTCGTCGGCCGCCTGCCGCGCGTACACCACGCCGGGCCCGCCGGTCTCCGTGCCGCCGTCGCCGTGCGACTGGGTCAGCGGCAGCAGCAGGACGAAGGCGAGCGCCAGGGCGCAGACGACCGCCATCGCCCCGACCCCGCCCCAGCCCCTGAGACCGGTCCGCACCCGCCCGCGCATCCGCATCGTCACGCCCCCTCTCACCGGTACTCCGACAGCCTGCGCCCGATGCCCAGCACCGCGCCGGCCGCGCCCAGGACGGCCAGCACGGCGGCGCCCACCGGCAGTCCGGTCATCGCGCCCAGACCGTCACCGGCCGAACGCCTGAACTCGGCCTCCTCGTGGGTCAGGGCCTTGGCGAGGTTGTCGTCGACGCTGTCGAAGCACTCGCCCGTCGCGCCCTTGGGGCCTATGACCCGCTTCAGCGCCTCTTCGTAGTTGCCGTTGTCGTCCTGCTCCCGGGCCGCGGTGTGGCGCTGCTTCCACACCGCCATGTTGCCCTCGGCCGCGGTCACCGGCTGCTTGCCGCTGCTGTCGTCGGCGAGCTTCGACGCCTGGGCCAGCCCCTTGCCGAGGGTGTCCATGTCCTTGTCGAAGTCGTAGTCGTAGGCGTCGTAGGTGACGTCCTCGCCCTGGGCGTTCTTCTTGACGACCGTCTCCGCGCCGCGCGCCACCAGCGTGAGGTTCTCGTTGCCGCGCGCCTTCAGGGAGGCGATCCGGGCGTCGTGCAGCACGTTGAGAGAGAGGACACCGTGGTCGTAGGAGTCGTTGAGGCCCGCGCGCGCGACGGTGTGGCCGACGACCAGCCACAGCAGCACCACGGTGGCCGTCGCGGTGGCCGCGACCAGGCCGTGGTTGAGGACCCGGTTGGTGCGCCGGTAGTTGCGGTGCTGGGCCCAGGCGAGACCGGCGAGCGCCAGCACGCCGAGGCCGATCGCGGCCCACGGGTAGGGCGTGGCGTCGCCGTAGTCGGCGCGCAGCCGCTGGTTCTCGCTCGTGTAGAGGTTCTGCGCCTTCGGGAGCATCTCCTCCTGCATCTTCTCGTTGGCGTAGCGCAGATAGGCGCCGCCGACCGGGAAGCCCTGGCGGTTGTACGTACGGGCCCGCTCCACCAGGCCCTTGTACTCCGGCAGCAGGGTGTTGAGCTCGGCCACGGTCCTCGCTGCCGGGGAGTCCGGGTCGGAGTTCGAGGCGGCCCTGACCAGGCCGGCCGCGGCCAGGTCGATGTCCTTCTCGTACAGCTCGCGGGAGGCGGCCGTCTCCTGGCCGCCGGCGAGGAAGCCGCTGGAGGCGGCGGTGTTGGCGTCGGCCAGATAGCGGTAGATGTCGGCGGCGGCGCTGCTGAGCGGCTGGCTCTTGTGCAGCACGTCGTCCGCGGCGGCGGCCCGGTCGTTGGTCTGCCAGGCGGTCACCGCGCCGAAGAGGACGACGAGCAGGGCGAGCGCGGCACCGATGATGCGCAGCCGGCCCGGCTCGGTGGTGGCGGCCGCGCGCACCTGGTCGAAACCCTCCGCGAAGGCGGTACGGCGCGCGGGTGCCCGCTCCGGCGCGACGGCGGGCGGGGGTGCCTGCGGGGCCGGGGCCACAGGGCCCGGCTGCGGCGGCACGGCCGGCATCGTGGGCACCCCGGAACCCGGTGCCGCCGCGCTGCTCTTCGGCGGGTGTGTCACTGTTTGACCTCCCCCATGGTCATCCCTCGCCGCAAGTATCGCTGCCGGGACCGACATCCGCACCGGGCTTCACTCGATCTTGATCGGATCGCAGCGGATCGCCCCCGGCGGCTCCGCGTTCTGCACCACCCCTTGCCCATGAATACGCCCCCGGAATCGGTTCGGTTCCCCCGGGGGAGCGCGTAGGGTCGCCGTCGTGCGCGGGGTGCGAGTGGTGATGATCGGCGGAACGTCGAATACCGGTAAGTCCACGGTCGCCGGGGCGGTCGCGGACCGCCTCGGCTTCACGCATCGCTCGACGGACCTGCTGGCGAGACACCCGGGGCGGCCCTGGCGCACGCCGGAGCGGGAGGTGCCGCCGCATGTGGCCGAGCACTACGCGACGCTCGGCGTCGACGAGTTGATCGACTCGGTCCTCGCCCACTACGAGCGGCTCTGGCCCCGCATCGAGGAGCTGGTCGCGGCGCACGCCACCGGGCCGGGCCTGGTCCTGGAGGGCTCCGCGCTGTGGCCGGAGCGGGTTGCCGCACTGGACGCCCCGCACACGGCCGCCGTATGGCTCACCGCCGGCGAGGACGTCGTACGCGCCCGGATCCGTGCGGGCGGGCGCTATGACGAGGCGTCCGAGGGGGAGCGCGCGCTGATGGACAAGTTCCTGGCCCGGAGCGTGCGCTATCAGGAGCTCATGGTGGAGGCGGTCGACCGGCTGGGACTGCCCCGCGTCGACGTCGGAAACGGCAGGTCCGTCTCCGACGTGGCCGACGCGGTGCTCGCTCAGGCCTCGTAGAACGCCCGCACCCTCTCCTGCACCCGCGGTGAGGCCCCCGCGCGGTCCAGGCCGAGGAGCGCCGCGCCCAGGACCGGACGCGCCGTCACCACCTGGGGTACGGCCTTGGGGGCGCGGGCCGCCAGGAGTTCCCGCACCCCGTCGTCCAGTTGGGGGTGCCGGGCGGCCAGGACGCTGCCGCCGAGCAGGACCGGGGTCTCCTCGTCGAGGAGGTCGAGGCGGGTCAGGGCCACCGTCGCCATGGACACCACCTCGTCGGCCAGGCGGTCGACGAGCGAGCGGGCCACGGTGTCACCGGCGGCGGCCGCGGCGAAGAGCACCGGGGTCAGTTCGTGACGGCGGGCCGGGGCGATCTCCTCCAGGTGCAGGGCCTCGATGAGGGCGTACATGGACGCCAGCCCGAAGTGCCGCGGGAGCACGCGCGCGAGGTCGGTGTCGACGCCCCGCCCGTCCTCCGCGCGGGCGGCGTGCCACAGGGCCTCCTCGGCGAGCCCCCAGCCGCCGCCCCAGTCGCCGGAGATCCGGCCGAGCGCGGGGAAGCGGGCGGTGCGGCCGTCGGGGCGCATGCCGACGCAGTTGATGCCCGCGCCGCACACCACGGCGACCCCGCGCGGTTCGGTGATCCCGGCCCGCAGGATCGCGAAGGTGTCGTTGCGGACCTCCACGTCCGGGCCCCACCCGCGCGTGTGCAGCGCGGCGGCCAACTGCCGCTCCTCCACGGGGAAGTCGGCGTTGGCCAGGCACGCCGAGACGTGCTGCACCGACGTCACCCCGGCCGCCGCGAAGGCCCGTCCGACCGCGTCGGCGACGGTGTCCACCGCCGTCTCGACGCCCACCACCGGCGGCCGGAACCCGCCGCCGCGAGCCGTGGCGAGGACGTTTCCGTCGGCCGCCACGACCGCGACGTCGGTCTTGCTGTTGCCCGCGTCGACGGCGAGGACGCATGCGGTCAGGCCCACGCGAGATGCTCCCGGTTGTGTGCGATCAGTCGGTCGGTGAGGCCCTCGGCGTACGCGTACTGGCCGACGAGGGGGTGGGCGAGCAGCGCCTTGAAGACCCGGTCCCGGCCGCCCCGCAGGGCCGCCGCCAGCGCCAGGTCCTCGTACGCCGTCACGTGCGCCATAAGGCCCGCGAACAGCGGGTCCACGGCCGGCACCGCCAGCGGGGCCGGCCCGTTCGGGCCCACCGCCGCCTGCACCTCGATCACCGCGTCGCCGGGCAGGAAGGGCAGCGTGCCCCGGTTGAGGGTGTTGACCACCTGGTAGGGGCTGCCGCCCCCGCCGAGCAGTGCGGCGGCGAGGTCCACGGCCGCCTCCGAGTAGTAGGCGCCGCCCCGCCTGGCGAGCAGCTCCGGCTTCTCGTCCAGGGCCGGGTCGCCGTACATCTGGAGCAACTCCCGCTCCATGGCCGCCACTTCGGCGGCCCGGGACGGCTTGGTGCCCAGTTCGCGCACGACCTCGTCGTGCGCGTAGAAGTAGCGCAGGTAGTACGACGGGACCACGCCGAGCCGGTCAAGGAGCGGGCGCGGCAGGTGCAGGTCGGCGGCGATGGTGTCGCCGTGCCCGGTGAGCAGCTTGGGCAGGACGTCCTCCCCCTCGGGACCGCCGAGCCGTACCCCGGTCTCCCAGGTGAGGTGGTTGAGGCCCACGTGGTCGAGGTGGACGTCGGCGGGCGTGACGCCGAGCAGCGCGGCGAACTTCCGCTGGAAGCCGATCGCCACGTTGCACAGCCCGACCGCCTTGTGCCCGGCCTGCAGCAGGGCGCGGGTGACGATCCCGACCGGGTTGGTGAAGTCGATGATCCAGGCGTCCGGGTTGGTGCGGCGGACCCGTTCGGCGATGTCGAGGACCACCGGGACCGTGCGCAGCGCCTTGGCGAGGCCGCCGGCCCCGGTCGTCTCCTGGCCGACGCAGCCGCACTCCAGGGGCCAGGTCTCGTCCTGCTGACGAGCCGCCTGGCCGCCGACCCGCAGTTGCAGCAGCACGGCGTCGGCGCCGTCCACGCCCGCGTCCAGGTCGGTCGTGGTGACGATACGGCCGTCGTGGCCCTGCTTGGCGAAGATGCGCCGGGCGAGACCGCCGACCAGCTCCAGGCGGTCCTCGGCCGGGTCGACGAGGACGAGTTCCTCGACGGGCAGGGTGTCGCGCAGGCGGGCGAAGCCGTCGACGAGTTCGGGGGTGTAGGTCGAGCCGCCGCCGACCACGGTGAGTTTCATGTGTGGTTAACCCTTCACTCCGGTCAGCGTGACGCCCTCGACGAATGCCTTCTGCGCGAAGAAGAACACGAGGATCACGGGGGCCATGACCAGTACGGTCGCGGCCATGGTGAGGTTCCAGTCGGTGTGGTGCATGCCCTTGAAGGACTCCAGGCCGTAGCTGAGCGTCCAGGCGTTCTGGTTCTCCGAGGCGTAGATCTGCGGGCCGAAGTAGTCGTTCCAGGCATAGAAGAACTGGAAGAGGGCCACCGCGGCGATCCCGGGCTTGGCCATGGGGATGACGACCCGTACGAGGGTGCGGAAGTCGCCGCAGCCGTCGACCTTGGCCGCGTCCACGTACTCGTTGGGGATCGTCATCAGGAACTGCCTGAGCAGGAAGATCGAGAACGCGTCCCCGAACGCCATCGGGATGATCAGCGGCCACAGGGTGCCGGACAGGCCGAGCTGCTTCGCCCAGAACAGGTACATCGGGATGATGACCACCTGGGGCGGCAGCATCATCATCGAGATGACCAGCATCAGGGAGAGGTTGCGGCCCCGGAAGCGGAACTTGGCGAGCGCGTACGCCACGGGGATCGACGACACGACCGTAAGGACTGTTCCCAGTCCCGCGTAGACCAGCGTGTTGCGCCACCAGGTCAGGAAACCCGGGGTGTCGAAGACCCGCCGGTAGTTGCCCCACTCCCAGGTGTGCGGGATCAGGTCGCGGCTGAGGGCCTGGCTGTCGCTCATCAGCGAGGTCAGGAACACGAACACGAAGGGCAGCGTGAAGAAGAGGGCGGCGGCGATGCCGAGGGAGTGGATCGCCACCCATTCGAGGAGTGCCCTGCGCCGGGCGGTGCGCTCGGCGGGCGAGACCGGGGTCTTCAACTCCACCGGCCGGTCCAGTACTTGGGTCATGGTCAGTCACCTGCCTGGATGAGACCGCCCCGGCGCCGCATCAGGAACGCGGTGAACACCATCGACAGGGCGAAGAGGACGAGGGCGACGACACACGCGGAGCCGTAGTCGAAGCGCTGGAAGCCGAGGTTGTAGACGAGCTGGGGGAGGGTCAGCGTGGACTTGTCCGGGTAGCCGGGCTCGAACTGCGTGCCCGCGCCCTGGATCACGCCCGAGGCGACCTTCCCCGCGATGAGCGGCTGGGTGTAGTACTGCATCGTCTGGATGACACCGGTGACCACGGCGAACATCACGATCGGCGAGATGTTGGGAAGGGTGACGAACCGGAACCGCTGCCACGCCGACGCCCCGTCCAGCTCCGCGGCCTCGTACTGCTCCTGGGGCACATCAAGCAGCGCGGCCATGAAGATGACCATCAGGTCGCCGATGCCCCACAGGGCGAGCAGGGTGAGGGCCGGCTTCGACCAGGTGGGGTCGTTGAACCAGCCCGGGGCCGGGATGCCGACCTTCTCCAGGATCGAGTTGACCGGGCCCGTACCGGGGTTGAGCAGGAAGGCGAAGGCCATCGTGGCGGCCACCGGCGGGGCCAGGTAGGGCAGGTAGAAGAGCGTCCGGAAGACGCCCGTGCCCGTCTTGATCTTCGTGATGAGCATGCCGACGCCCAGTCCGAAGACGACCCGCAACGACACCATCACCACGACCAGCCACAGGGTGTTGCGCAGGGCGGGCCAGAAGAAGGGGTAGTCCTTGAAGACGTAGGTCCAGTTCTTCGTCCCGCTCCAGGTCGGCGGCTTGAAGCCGTCGTAGTGCATGAACGAGAAGTAGACCGTGGAGAGCAGCGGGTAGGCGAAGAAGACCGTGAAGCCGATCAGCCAGGGCGACATGAAGGCGATCGTGCGAAGCGCCGACCGGCGGCGCTTCGACGCCAGGGTGACGGTTGCCATTACTTCGCCTGCGCGATGTCCGTGTCGATCTGCTTGGCCGCGTCGGCGAGGCCCTTCTTCAGGTCGGTGACCTTGCCGCTCTCGTAGGCGTAGCCGAGGTCCTGAATGGTGGTGAGGTACACGCCGCCGTTGATCGAGGACGGGGCGGTCGTCGAGTTCGGGTTCGCGGCGATGTCCAGGAAGGTCTTGAAGCGCGGGTCGTACTTGAGCTTCGGGGACTTCAGGGCCGCGAGCGTCGAGGGCACGTTGTGGATGGCGTTGGAGAAGCCGACCACCGCGTCGGTGTCCGTGGTGATGTACTTCAGGAACTCCCAGGCCGCGTTCTGCTTGCTGCTGTTGGCGGCGATGCCGGCGATGGTGCCGGTGATGTAGCCCTTGCCGTACTGGTCGGCCTGGTCGTCGGGCACGGGGAGCGGGGCGACGCCGATGTCGAAGCCGGGCTTGGCGTCCACGGCCATGCCGAGCCGCCACTCGCCGTCGAGCTGCATGGCGACCTGGCCGGTCTGGAAGGGGTGCTTGGGACCCCACTCGTCGCCGAGCCCCGCCCGGTACTTCTCCAGCTTCTGGTAGCCGCCGAGTTCGTCGACGAGCTTCTTCTGGAGGGTGAAGGCGGCGGCGACGGCAGGGTCGGTGGCGACCGTGGACTTGCCCGCCTTGTCGAAGTAGGTGGGCGAGAACTGGCCCATGTAGTGCTCGGTCGTGGTCTCCCAGCCGTGGTAGTCCGGCATGAAACCGAGCTGCTTGTACGAGTCGCCCTGGGCGATCGTCAGCTTCTTGGCGTCGGCCTCGAACTCGGTCCACGTCTTGGGCGGCGCGCTGATGCCGGCCTTCTCGAAGGCCGTCTTGTTGTAGTAGAGCCCGTACGCGTCACCGAGGAGCGGCGCCGCGCACCGGTCGCCGTCGAACTGCGTGTACTGGTTCATCGCGGCCGGGAAGGTGGTGTCCGGGTCGATCCCCGACTTCTTGAAGAAGGGGTTGAGGTCGACCAGCGCGCCCGAGGAGCAGAACTTGCCCACGTTGTTCGTGGTGAACGACGAGATGACGTCCGGGGCCTTGGCGCCGCCCGTGCGCAGTGCCTGGTTGATCTTGTCGTCGGTCATGTTGCCGACGACGTTGACGTGGATGTTGGGGTGGGCCTTCTCGAACCCGGCGACCAGCGCCTTCACCCCGGCCACCTCGGAGTCCGCGCTCCAGGCGTGCCAGAAGTTGATGGTCGTCTCCTTGGACGCGTCGTCGTCGGCGCCGGAGGAGGACTGGCCGGTACAGGCGGTGGTGAGGAGCGCGGCGGACACGGTCAGGGCAAATGCCGCTTTCCGGGCGGCTGAGGGTATGGCTGTGCGCATGACGAGGTCTCCCAGGGACGGGCGGTGAGATGAGGGTGTGGGGGAGTACGGGGGTCAGCGCGAGGTGTCGAAGACCTCGTCGCGGGTGGCCGCCAGCGCGCTCTCCAGCGCGCCGCGCAGCACGGGGTGTTCGTGGACGGCGCCGACGACCAGGCGGGGCCGGGAGGCTGCCAGTTCCTCCAGTTCGGCCTGGACGAGGGCGCGCAGGGTGTCGCCGCCGGCGGTGAGCGAGGCACCGCTGAGGACGACGAGTTCGGGGTCGAGGACGGAGACGAGGGAGGCGAGACCGGTGGCCAGACGGGTGGCGTAGGTCTCCAGGAGCAGCCGGTGCAGGACGGTGTCCTCGGTGGCGGCCCGCTCGACGAGGGCGGCGGCGACCTCGGCGTACGGCCCCGACGGGATGTCCGTCATGCCGAGCTCGCGGGCGAGGCCCGGGATCGCCTGGGAGCCCGCGAGCTCCTGATAGCCGCCACTGTTGGCTTTGGTCACCTGCCGCACCAGGGGCGCTCCGGGAACCGGCAGGAAACCCACCTCTCCCGCGCCGCCGGTCCAGCCGCGGTGCAGCCGGCCGCCGAGGACCAGGGCGGCTCCGAGGCCGCCCTCGTTCCACAGCAGCACGAAGTCCTCGTGTCCGCGGGCCGCCCCGAGCCGCTGTTCGGCCACGGCGACGAGGTTGACGTCGTTCTCGTACTCGACCGGCATCGGCAGCGCGGCGGCGATCTCGTCGAGGAGGGTCGGGGTGTGCCAGCCGGGGAGGTGGGAGGCGTAGCGCAGCCGGCCCGTGCCCGGGTCGAAGGCGCCCGGGGTGCCGATGACGAGCCGGTGGACGTCGGCGCGGGCGAGCCCGGCCGCCTTCACCGCCCCGTCGAGGGCGTCGGTGACCTGCCGGACGACGGGCTGGGCGGGTCGCCTGCCCGGGGTCGGCAGTTCGAAGGAGCCCACCGTGCGGCCGGTGATGTCGGCGACCGCGGCGAGGACGCGCTCGGGGGTGACGTCGAGCCCGGCGGCGTACGCGGCACTCGGGTCGACCTCGTACAGCTGGGCGTTGGGGCCCGGCCTGCCCTCGCTGGTGCCGGTCGCGAGGACGAGCCCCGACGCCTCCAGGCGGGCCAGGAGCTGGGACGCGGTCGGCTTGGACAGGCCGGTGAGCTTGCCGATCCGCGTACGGGAGAGGGGGCCGTGCTCCAGCAGGAGGTCGAGCGCGGCACGGTCGTTCATGGCGCGGAGTGTGCGTGGTGTGCCTGCCATGGGTGCCCCTCTCCGTGACTGCCGGACGACTGTACTGTCCGGTGACTGTTAGGAAGGTTTCCTATCGGATGCACGGAACATAGGTCTGGACCACCTTTCCGTCAAGAGGGGAACGCCAAACCGCCCCGGCAGGAAACGGAGTCGTTACCTGCCGGGGCGGTCTCGCGGGAGGGGGTCCTACTTCGGCGCCGGGCCGCGCTGGGCCGGGGCCGACACGAGCGGGGAGGCCGCCGCCGACTGCGGGGACTCGGAGTTGGAGAAGACCGACGGGGCCGCGACCGCGGCGGCCGGGTCGGCGGGGTCCTCGTCGGCGGGGACGGTCGCGCCGCCGACGATGCGGATGTCGGCCGCGTCGAAGGCGCGCTTGATGCGCCAGCGCAGCTCGCGCTCGACCGTGAGGGACTTGCCGGGCATGGTCTTGGCGGAGACCCGCACGACCATGGAGTCCAGCAGGACGCTGTCCAGGCCGAGGACCTCGATCGGGCTCCACAGGAGCTCGTTCCAGGGCTCTTCCTTGCTCATCTTCTCGGCGACCTCGCCCAGCACCCGCTTGACCTTGTCGAGGTCCTCGGAGGCCCTCACGGTCACGTCCACGCCGGCCGTCGCCCAGCCCTGGGAGAGGTTGCCGATGCGCTTGACCTCGCCGTTGCGGACGTACCAGATCTCGCCGCTGTCGCCGCGCAGCTTGGTCACCCTGAGGCCGACCTCGATGACCTCGCCGGAGGCCACACCCGCGTCGATGGTGTCGCCGACGCCGTACTGGTCCTCCAGGATCATGAAGACGCCCGAGAGGAAGTCCGTGACGAGGTTGCGGGCGCCGAAACCGATCGCCACACCCGCGACACCGGCCGACGCGAGCAGCGGGGCCAGGTTGATCTCGAAGGCGCCCAGCACCATCAGGGCGGCGGTGCCCAGGATGGCGAAGCTGGCCACCGAACGCAGCACCGAGCCGATGGCCTGGGAGCGCTGGTGACGGCGCTCGTTGTTGACGAGCAGACCGCCGATCGAGGTGCCGTCGACCGCCTGGGCGGTGCGGTTCATCCGGTCGATCAGCTTGGTGATGGCCCGCCGCACGACCATTCTCAGCACGGCGGCGATCACCAGGATCAGCAGGACCCGCAGACCGATCGCCAGCCAGGTCGACCAGTTCTGCTCCACCCAGCTCGCGGCGTTCGTCGCGCTCTCCTGGGCGTCCTGGAGACTCGGCACGGCCGGCGTCGGGGTGTCCGAGGGGGACGGCGACGGCGACGGACTCGCGGCCAGTAGGACGGCGGACAAGGACACGGCAGGTACCTCCAGGTGCTGCGTCTGCCTTCCGGTACGGCGGTCAAGGTCACGAAAAGGTCACCGGTAAAGCAGGCTCACCACACTAACGGTGCATCGTGTGTGGATCGTTGCAATGTTCGGGGGAGAGACGGCTCTCACCTGGGGATGAAGAAAGGTGTGGTCGAAAACACTCCCAGCCCGTTACCGGGACATGGTGGCGTTTCTCCCGGCCGAGAGGGGAGACTGACCTCAGTTCGTCCCGGCACGAGCCACGTGCCGCCGACGCCCAAGGAGGCATCCGTGCCGCATGTCCTGGTACTCAACGCGTCGTACGAGCCCCTCGGCGTCGTACCGCTCCGCCGCGCGCTCGTCCTCGTCCTGGAGAACAAAGCGGTCTCCCTGGAGGAATCCGGCGCCTTCATGCACAGCGCGACCGTCACAGTCCCCGCACCCAGCGTGGTCCGGCTCAAGCGATTCGTCCGGGTTCCCTATCGGGGGCCCGTTCCTCTCACCCGCAGGGCGCTCTTCGCCCGCGACGGGGGCCGGTGCATGTACTGCGGTGGCGTCGCAACCAGCGTCGACCACGTCATCCCGCGCAGCCGCGGGGGCAAGCACGTCTGGGACAACGTGGTGGCGTCCTGTCGCCGGTGCAACCACGTCAAAGCCGACCGGCACCTGTTCGAGATCGGCTGGCGGCTGCGCCACAAACCCGCCCCACCCACCGGTCTGGCCTGGCGCATCATCGGCACCGGGCACAGGGACCCGCGCTGGCTGCCGTACTTGCAACCGTACGGCGCGGAGGACGCCATGGCCCGGATCGACGGCATCTCAGCCTGACGACGATCCGGGCCTTCGTGTTGCCGCACCCGGCGGCCCGGGTCCGGTCCCGGAGGTCCCCCGTGCCTCCGGGACCGGACGATCAGTGGGTCACGCGTGCCTGAGTTCCGCCGGGCGGACCGAGCGGCGCAGCAGCGGCAGGGAGGTCGCGGCGGCCAGCAGACAGGCCGCGTACACCGCGACGGGGACCAGCAGGGCGGCGTACGGCAGTCCCGTCCCCGTCCCGTGCGCGGCCAGCGAGGCGTACCAGAACCCGATCGCCGTACCGCCCAGGCCCGCCACCGCGACCGCGGGAGCCAGCGGCAGCGCGGTCTCCAGGAGCAGCGCCCGGGCCAGCACCCGGTGCGGCACCCCGGCGGCGACCTGGGCGGCCAGGCCCCGGCGCCGAGTGGCGAGGGATTCGACGGTGCCCACGGCCAGCCCCGTCACGGTCAGCGCGAGGGCGACCAGGATCGCGGCGGCCGTCAGGTCGATGCCGGTCGTGTAGTACGCCATGTCCGTGCCCAGCGTCCCCTCGCGGCGCATGGTGTGCAGGGTCTCCAGCAGGACCTGACGCACGCCCACGAAGCCCGCTCCCACGACCGTCACCAGCAGCACCGCGGCATGGGTGCGAGCGGCCGCCCACGGGTCGTCCCGCAGCCGTTCCGCCGCGATCAGCAGCGCGGGACTCTGGGCCCGGGACGCCAGGGCCCCGCCCAGCCGCCGGGCCGCCGTACCGGTCAGTGACACCGTCGCGAACCCGACGAGCAGGACGACGACGAACAGCGCGGGCGGGCCGAGGGTAAGACGGACCGGACCGCCGGTGAACGCCGACAGGCCGGCGAGCAGCCCCGCGACCCCGAGCAGCCCGCTCACCGCCCGCAGGGTCCGCCCCGGGCCCCACACGGGCCGTACCCGCCGGACCCAGCCCAGCGGCGAGGCCACCACGCGCCGCAGCGACAGCGCGCCCACGGCCGCGCCCAGCACCGGCACGGCCACGGCGACCAGGGCGATCCCGGTCCAGGTGAGCACGGTGGGACGGGCCCACAGGTGCAGCAGCAGCGGTACGCCCAGGGCCGTGGCGGTCAGTGAACCCGCCAGACAGGCCGGTCCCGACTCCAGTGCCGCGATCCGCCGCACCTGCCAGGGGCCGGCCCCCGCCAGCCGCAGCGCGGCCAGCCGTCGGTCCCGGTGCACCGCGCCGACGCGCGCGCACTGCCCGAGGAACCCGAGCACCGGGACGAGCAGCAGCCCCATGACGAGACTCACGTTCCGCCGGTCGCTCGCGGAATCGAGCAGTCCGGACCCGAAGGACACGGAGTGGTACCCGTCCAGGGAGTTCAGCACGGCGATCGCCAGCCCGATCCCCGTCGCGAGCGCCGCCCCGAAGGCGGTGAGCCCGATCCGCCACCACTCCCGCCGGTCGGAACCGCGGGTCAGCAGCCAGGCCATCCGGAGATCGGCCCCCGGACGCGCTGCGGTGCCGGTGGTCATGCCGTCACCCCCACCGGCACGACGGCCCCGTCGGCCATCCGTGCCTCGCCGTCCGCGTAAGCGGCCACCTGGGCGTCATGGGTGATCAGCAGGACCGCCGTGCCCGACTCGCGGGCCGTGCGGACCAGGGCCGTCATGACCTGCTCGCTCGCCAGGGAGTCCAGCGCGCCGGTCGGCTCGTCCGCGAAGACGATCCTCGGTCCGGTGACCAGGGCGCGGGCCAGCGCGGTGCGCTGGGCCTGCCCGCCGCTCATCTCGCCGGGCCGCAGCCCGGCCTGGCCGCGCACCCCGAACCGCTCCAGCCACTCACCGGCCCGAGCGTGGGCGTCGGTGCGGGGCAGGCCCGCGAGCAGCAGCGGCAGCGCCACGTTGTCGATCGCCGTCAGCTCGGGGATGAGCTGCCCGAACTGGAAGACCACGCCGAACTCCGTACGGCGCAGCTCGCTGAGCCGCTTCTCGGACAGGTGGTCGAGGCGCTCACCGCCGTAGGACACCGAACCCGCGTCCGGAGCGACGATCCCGGCCAGGCAGTGCAGCAGCGTCGACTTCCCGCTGCCGCTGGTCCCGGTGACGGCGAGGATCTCGCCCGCGTCCAGCCGGACCGAGGCGCCGCGCAGGGCCTTCGTCGGGCCGTACGCCTTGACGAGCCCGAGCCCTTCGAGAAGTGGCACCGTGGGGTCCCCCTTGATGGTCATGCGGAGTCGACCTCCGCGGTCAAAGTGGTGAGCCGGGCCGCCGTGGTGGTCATCCAGCGGAGGTCGGCGTCGAGGTGGTTGAGGGCGTAGTCCGCCGAGAGCACGCTCGCGAGGTCGGCGCCCTTGGCGGTCTTGACCGCCGTGAGCTCCCGCATCCGCGTCATGTGGGCGGCGCGCTGCGCCCGCAGATAGGCGTCCGGGTCGCCGCCGGACAGGATCGAGACGACGACCTTGGCGAAGATCTCGTTGGTCACGAAGGGTGCGGGCGGGGCGATCTGCCCGGCCCACTCGGCCAGTTCACGCGTGCCCGCCTCGGTCGAGCGGTACCTGGTGCGCTCCGGGCCGCCGTCGGAGTCCGTGCCCTCGACCTCGGCGAGACCGTCCCGGACCAGGCGCTGGAGGGTCGTGTAGACCTGCCCGTAGGCCAGCGGACGGGCCTCGGGGAAACGGTCGTCGTGGCGTCGCTTGAGGTCGTAGCCGTGGCTCGGCCCTCCGGCGAGCAGCCCCAGCAGGATGTGGCGGATGCTCATGGCGATCAGTATGCACCACGTACATGTACTGAGTGAATAGTGATCAGCGGTGGACGGGAACGGCGAAGCCACGGAACATGACGAAAAGCACGTTCTCCCCTCCGGTACGTCTGTCGTCGCGTCCTGTGGGTAGGGCTGCGGTAACCCCCGTCGTCGTACTCGACAAGGAGGCCCCCGTGGCCGCATCGGCACCCCTTCTGCTTCCGCCCCTGTCCAAACCCGAGGCGCCCGCTGAACACTTCTGTGTCTTCAGCGCCGAGGGCGCCTGCACCGAGACCCCGCTCACCAGCGAACCACCCCTGCCCGACGCCGAGCCCCTCACCAGCGAGCCGCCGCTCGCCGACGCCGCCCCCCTGACCAGCGAGTCCGACGCTTACCTGGAGCCGTAGATGGTGGCGCCCCCCGGTCCGGAGCTCTCCCGGCTCGCCGAGTCCTACGGCGTGGCCACCTCCTACCAGCCCTCCCCGGACCGTTCGGTCGCCGCCTCCGCCACCGCCGTCACCCTGGCCCTGGCCGCCCTCGGCGTCGACGCGGGCGACCCCGCAGCCGCCCTCGCGGCCCGGGAGCGCGAACTGCGCGCCCGCCTGCTGCCGCCGACCGTGGTGTGCTGGAGCGGCGGCCCGGCCGCCTTCCTCGCCGACCTGCCCGCGGGCACCCGGCTGCGCATCACGACCGAACAGGGCGAGACCCGCGCCGCCGCCGACCAACTCCCGCCCGGCGTCCACCGGCTGACCGCCACCGCGCCCGACGGCCGCACCGGCGACGCCCACCTGATCGTGGCCCCGCCGCGACTGCCGGCGCCGCCGGGGCGGTCGTACGGCCTCCTCGTCCAGCTCTACTCCCTGCTCTCGCACCGCTCCTGGGGCATGGGCGACCTCGGCGACCTCGCCGAACTGACCTCCTGGGCGGGACGCGCGCTCGGCGCCGGCTTCGTCCAGGTCAACCCGCTGCACGCGGCCGTGCCCGGCGCCCCCACCGACCCGTCCCCCTACCGGCCGTCCTCGCGCCGCTTCCCCGACCCGGTGCACCTGCGCATCGAGGACATCCCCGAGTACGCCCAGGTCGCGGACCACGACCGGCTGCGGACCCTGCGCGAGCGGGCCGGGCGGCTGCGGGAGACCGTGCTGGAGAAGGGCGCGCTGATCGACCGCGACGCGGTGTGGGAGCTGAAGCGGGAGGCGCTCGAACTCGTCCGCGAGGTCCCCCTCGGACCCGGCCGCCGCGCCGCCTACGCCGACTATCTCGCCGAGGGCGGCCAGGCGCTGGAGGACCACGCCACCTGGTGCGCGCTGGCCGAGGTGCACGGCTCGGACTGGCGCGGCTGGCCCGTCGGCCTCCGCGACCCGCGATCCGCCGAAACCGCCCGCGCGCGCGGCGAGTTGATGGACCGCGTCGACTTCTGGTGCCGCCTCGCCTGGCTCACCGAGAGCCAGCTCGGCGCCGCCCAGCGCACCGCACGGGAGGCGGGGATGCCGTTGGGCGTCGTCCACGACCTCGCGGTGGGCGTGCATCCCGAGGGCGCGGACGCGTGGGCCCAGCAGGCGTACTTCGCGGCCGGGATGTCCGTGGGGGCGCCTCCGGACGCCTTCAACGCCCGCGGCCAGGACTGGGGCCTGCCGCCCTGGCGCCCGGACCGGCTGGCGGAGTCCGGCTACGCGCCGTACCGCCAGCTGCTGCGGGCCCTCTTCCAATACGCCGGCGCGCTGCGCATCGACCACGTCATGGGTCTGTTCCGGCTGTGGTGGGTCCCGCAGGGGCGGCCGCCGACGGAGGGCACCTACGTCCGCTACGACGCGGAGGCGATGCTCGCCGTGCTCGTCCTGGAGGCCTCGCGGGCCGGGACCGTGGTGATCGGCGAGGACCTCGGCACGGTCGAACCCGGCGTGCGGGAGGCCCTGCGCGAGCGGGGGGTGCTGGGGACGTCGGTGCTGTGGTTCGAGCGGGACTGGGAGGGCGACGGGCGTCCGCTGCCGCCGGAGAAGTGGCGCGCCGACTGTCTGGCGACGGCGACCACGCACGACCTGCCGCCCACGGCCGCACGGCTCACCGGGGAACACGTCGAACTCCGGGACGGCCTCGGCCTGCTGACCCGGCCGCTGGACGAGGAACGCGCGGAGGCCGCCGCGGACACGGCGGAGTGGCTGGAACTGCTGGCCCGGCTCGGCCTGCTGCACGGCACCGGCGGCGGCGCCGACCCCTCCTCCGAGGAGGCCCAGATCCAGGCCGTCCACCGGTACCTGCTGAACACCCCGGCCCGCATGGTCGGCGTCTGGCTGCCGGACACGGTGGGGGACCGCCGGCCGCAGAACCTGCCGGGGACGTGGGACCAGTACCCGAACTGGCGGTTGCCGATCGCGGACGGGGAGGGGCGCGCGATGACACTGGAGGACCTGGCGGGCTCGGCCCGTCTGCACGCCCTGGTGGAGGTGCTGCGGGCGCCGTAGGGGCGGACGCCCGCGGGGCCGGGCGAGGGGCGGGGCAAGGTCCGGGGCGGCGCATACGGCACCCCGGACGCGCGGCCCCGACCGCCGTTGGATACTTTGGCTCCGTGGACAAGAAGAACGCCCTGCGCGCCGGCGCCCTGGTGGCCGGTACGACGCTGATGATGCTGCTCATGTCGTCCCCCGCCTCCGCGCTGACGCCCGACGACGGCGACGACCCCGGCACGGGCCTGAGCGTCATCGAGACGCTGGGCCTCTTCGTGGTGGCCCCGCTCGTGCTGTTCGGGGTCATCGCCGGTCTGGTGATGGTCCTGGACAAGTCCAAGGAAGAGCACCGGGTGACCAGCCGCAACATCAGGACCAAGCCCGCCGAGGCCGAGGCCAAGGCCGGCTCGAAGGCCTGACCCCACCCTTTCCGGGGCGCCGACCGCGCCCTTCCCGGGGCGCCGGCCCCGCCGCACGTACGCGCCCGAGCCGTACGTGGGCGAGGCCGGCGCCCCGGTGCGTTCTCAGGGGCTCGGCGCGGTGAGGTACCGCTGCACCGTGGGCGCCAGCCACGCCACGATCTCCTCGCGCGTCAGCGCCACGGTCGGCGGGAACCGCAGTACGTACCGGGTCAGCGCGAGCCCCAGCAGTTGCGTGGCGGCCAGCGCGGCCCGCGCGGGGGCCTGCTCCGGGTCCGGGCACACCCGCAGGGCCACCGGCATCACCTGCTCCCGGAAGATGCCCTGCATCCGCTCCGCCCCCGCCTGATTGGTCGCCCCGACCCGCAGCAGCGCGGTGAGCACCTCGTTCTCCTCCCACAGGTCGAGGAAGCGCGACACGAGTGCGCGGCCGATGTCGTGCCGGGGCAGCGAGGCGGGCTCCGGCAGTCCCAGGTCCACGGAGACGGCCGCCGCGAACAGGCCCTCCTTGTTGCCGTAGTAGCGCATCACCATCGAGGGATCGATGCGCGCGTCCTTGGCGATGGCCCGGATGGTGGCCCGCTCGTAGCCGTCGGCGGCGAAGCGCTCGCGGGCCGCGGCGAGGATCGCGTCGCGGGTGTCGTCGGAGCGGCGACGGGGGGATTCGTTCATGACGGCCATCGTAGGTCAACGCTTGTTGGCCAACAAGCGTTGACGCCGGGTCTCCGCAGCGCTACCTTCGTCAACAGGCGTTGGCCAACAACCGTTGGCAATCAGGCGTCGGCGAACAAGTGTTGGCAACAGGAGGCCACCATGAACGGCACCCCCGGGCACGGCACGCCCACCGTGATCGTCGTCGGTTCCGGCCCCACCGGCCTGCTCCTGGCCGGTGACCTGGCCGTCGCCGGCGTCCCCGTGACCCTCGTCGAGAGGCGCCCGCACCGGATCAGCAACCTCTCCCGCGCCTTCGTCCTGCACGCCCGCACACTCGAACAGCTGGACGCCCGCGGTCTCGCCGACGGCCTGGAGGCGGCAGGGCAGCGCCTGGACAAGCTGCGCCTGTTCGGCGACCTGACCATCGGCCTCGACACCCTCCCCTCCCGCTTCCGCCACCTCCTGGTCCTGCCGCAGTACGAGGTCGAGCAGGCCCTGGAGCGACGGGCCGTGGCGGCGGGCGTCGACTTCCGGTACGAGACCGAGGTGACGGGTCTGTCCCAGGACGAGAACGGCGTGACGGTGCGGGTCAAGGGGCCGGGAGGGGGCGCGGGGGCGCTGCGTGCCGAGTACCTCGTGGGTGCCGACGGCATGCGCAGCGCCGTGCGTGACGCGATCGGGCTGCCGTTCCCCGGCCGCTCGGTGATCCGCTCGGTGGTCCTGGCGGACGTCCGCCTCGCCGAGCCGCCCGAGACCCTGCTCACCGTCCACGCCGTGGGCGACGCCTTCGCCTTCATCGCCCCCTTCGGCGACGGCTACCACCGGGTCATCGCCTGGAACCGCGCCCATGACGTCGCCGACAGCGAGCCCCTCGACCTCGACGAGATCAAGGAGGTCACCCGTCTCGCCCTGGGCCGCGACTTCGGGATGCACGACGCCCGCTGGATGTCCCGCTTCCACAGCGACGAGCGCCAGGCCCCCGCCTACCGGGTGGGCCGGGTCTTCCTGGCCGGCGACGCCGCCCACGTCCACACCCCGGCCGGCGGCCAGGGCATGAACACCGGCCTCCAGGACGCGGCGAACCTGAGCTGGAAGCTGGCCCAGGTGGCGGGCGGCCACGCGGGCCCCGCGCTCCTGGACACCTACCAGGCGGAGCGGCACCCCGTCGGCAGGGCGGTCCTGCGCAGCAGCGGCGGCATCGTCCGCCTCGCGATGGCCAAGCGCCCCTGGGAACTGGCCCTGCGCACCGCCCTCACCACCGTCCTCGACCACGTCGGCCCGGCCCGCCGCCGCATGCTCGGCCAACTCACCGGCATCGGCTACAAGTACGCCGCCCCGCGCGGCTCCCATCCCCTCACCGGCACCCGCGCCCCCGACGTCTCCCTCGCGGGCGGCGGCCGCCTCTACGAGTCCCTGCGCGGCGGCAGGTTCGTCCTCATCACCCCCGAGCCCGAGGCCTACGGCGACGGGGGCGCCCACAAGGACCGCCTCGCCGTGGAACGCTGGGCGACCTCCCGCCGTACGACCGTCCTGGTGCGGCCCGACGGGTACGTGGGGTGGGCGGCGGACGGGGCGGACGCGAGGGCGGTGGGGGCGGCGCTGGCCGCACAGGTGGGCCGCTAGTGCGCTGAGTCCTGGGTGCCCGCGAGCAAGGTCCGCAACAGGTCGGCCAGTTGGCCGGCCTGTTCGTCGTCCAGGGCGGACAGGGCCGCCGTCTGGGCGGCCAGGCCCGCTCCCACCGCCTCGTCGATGACGGCCAGCCCCTTCTCCGTCAGGGTCACCTGGAGGCCCCGGCGGTCGTGGGGGTCGGGGGAGCGGCGCAGCAGGGCGGCGCGTTCCAGCTTGTCGAGGCGGCCCGTCATGCCGCCCGTGGTGAGCATCAGCGTCGAGGAGAGCAGGCGGGGGGAGAGGGTGTACGGCTCGCCGGCGCGGCGCAGGGTGGCGAGGACGTCGAACTCGCCGCGGGAGATGCCGTAGGGGGCGTAGACCTTCTCGACGCGGTCGCCCATGGCGCGGGAGAGGCGGTAGACGCGCCCGAAGACCTCCATGGCCCTGGTGTCGAGGTCGGGCCGCACGGCCGCCCACTGGTCGATGATCGCGTCGACGGCGTCCTTGCGCTGTGCACTCATGTGCCGAGTATCCGCGGCCGTCGGCTCGGCCGCAAGAAAGTGGCTTGTGGGAAAGTAGCTTAGGAGTAAGCTACTTTCCTGTAAGTCGCTGATGAGAGGGAGTCATGAGGAAGCCGACCGCGAACCGTCCCGCCACCATCCTTCTCACCGCCCTCGCCCCCGTCTCCTGGGGCACCACCTACGCCGTCACCACCGAGTTCCTCCCCGCCGACCGGCCGCTGTTCACCGGCCTTATGCGTGCGCTGCCCGCGGGGCTCGTGCTGCTCGGCCTGGCCCGGGTGCTGCCGCGCGGCGCCTGGTGGGGGAAGGCCGCCGTGCTCGGGGCGCTGAACATCGGGGCCTTCTTCCCGCTGCTGTTCCTGTCGGCGTACCGGCTGCCGGGCGGGATGGCCGCGGTGGTCGGGTCGGTGGGGCCGCTGATCGTCGTCGGCCTGTCGGCCGTACTGCTGGGGCAGCGGCCCACCGCCCGCAGTGTGCTCACCGGACTCGTCGCCGCGTTCGGCGTCAGCCTGGTCGTGCTCAAGGCGGCCGGGGCCCTCGACGCCGTCGGTGTGCTCGCGGCGCTCGCGGCCACCGCCTCGATGTCCGTCGGTACCGTGCTGACCAAGCGCTGGGGCCGCCCCGAGGGCGTGGGCCCGCTCGCGCTCACCGCCTGGCAGCTCACCGCCGGCGGCCTGCTCATCGCGCCGCTCGCCCTGATCGTCGAGGGCGCCCCGCCCGCGCTCGACGGGCGCGCGATCGGCGGCTACCTCTACCTCGCGCTGGCGAACACGGCGGTGGCGTACTGGCTCTGGTTCCGCGGCATCGGCCGCCTGACCGCCACCCAGGTCACCTTCCTCGGCCCGCTGTCCCCGCTGACCGCCGCGGTCGTCGGCTGGGCGGCGCTCGGGCAGACGCTGACGCCGGTGCAGCTGACGGGCATGGCGCTGGCCTTCGGCGCCACGGTGGCGGGTCAGCTGGGGGTACGGCCGCCTGTCCGGCCGTCGTTCGGTTCTGCGGGGCAGGTGTCGGTGCCGTCGGACCTGACGCCTGCGAGGGCGCGGCGGTAGCGGGCGCGCGTCGCGGGGGCGTTGCCACGGTGGCGGGGCGGCTGGGGGTAGGCCGTCCGTGCGGCCGTGGTTCGGTTCTGCTGGGCAGGTGTCGGTCTCGTCGGGCCTGACGCCTGCGAGGGCGCGGCGGTAGGGGGCCCACGTGTCGCGGGGGCGTTGTAACGTCACTCCGGCAGCGCGTTACGAAACTCCCGGAGGCGCACGTGGCCACAGACGTCTGTGCGGTGTGCGGGAAGCCGCTCGCCGCGCGAGCCGGCCGGACCGGACGCGGCTCCGTCTACTGCTCGGCCGCCTGCCGGCAGAAGGCCTACCGGGAACGGCGGCAGCCCCGGGGCCTCACCGTGCAGGGCCTCATCGACGACATCGGGCGCCGGGCGGGACAGCTGGCGCCCGAGCCCGCGGACGCCCTCTACGCGACCGTCGGCGAACTGTCCGAATCGGTCGCCCGGTTGCGGCGGGTGGCCCGTACGGTGCGCGACACCACCCAGGACGCCGGGGATTCCGTAACGGCGGACCCCGTGACGCAACGCACCGAGGCCGCCCCCGGCACCCACCTCACCGAGACCGAGTTCGGCGCCCTCACCGAGCAGTACCGCCGTGAGATCCAGGTGCACTGCTACCGCATGACGGGGTCGTACGACGAGGCCGAGGACCTCGTCCAGGAGACCTTTCTGCGGGCCTGGCGGGCCCGGGACGGCTTTCAGGGGCGGGCGAGCGCGCGGACCTGGCTGTACCGGATCGCCACCAACACCAGTCTGGACCTGCTGCGACGGACCGCGCGCCGCCCGCAACGGTACGAACCGGTGCCGGGGATGCATCACGGCGAGGGGGAGCCGCCCGCCCGTATCACCTGGTTGCAGCCCTACCCCGACGACGAGATGCCGCTGACCGAGGAGCACGAGCAGCCCGAGTCCGCCGCGGTCTCCCGCGAGACCCTGGAGCTCGTCCTCCTCGCCGCGATCCAGCATCTGCCCCCGCGGCAACGGGCCGCACTGGTCCTGCGCGACGCCCTCGGGCTGACCGCCGCCGAGACCGCCGAGGCCCTGGAGACCAGCGTGGCCTCCGTGAACAGCGCACTCCAGCGGGCCAGGCCAGCCCTGCGCGCCCACCTGCCCCCGGACCGCTCGGACTGGCGGACCACCGTGCCCACGGAGGACCAACAGGCCGTACTGGACCGGTACATGGCCGCCGTCGGACGCCTCGACTTCGAGGCGATGGCCGCGCTGCTCACCGAGGACGTCACCCTCACCATGCCGCCGAACCCGTACTGGTTCGTCGGCCGGGACGCCGTCATCGACTTCGTGCGGGTCAGCCTCGATCCCGCCTCCCCGATGTTCTTCGGGCACTGGCGCAGCCTGCCCACCCGGGCCAACGGCCAGCTCGCGACGGCGCACTACGTCCGCCGGCCCGGCACCGGCGTCCACCGCGCCCAGGTCCTGGACGTGCTGCGCTTCGCCGGCCAGGGCCAAGGCGACCGCATCGCGGAGATCACCTCCTTCGAGCCGCACCTCTTCCCCGCGTTCGGACTGCCCCTGCGGCTGTGACCGACCGGCGAGCAGCGAGACGGCCGATGAGCGTCGGCGATGTCGTACGTCTGCATGGACGTCACGCACGAACCACTTCCAAGGAGTCACCATGCTGCTCACCGACAAGACCGCGATCGTCTACGGCGCCGGCGGTTCGATCGGCGGGGCCGTCGCCCGGGCCTTCGCCGAGCAGGGCGCGAGGGTCCACCTCGTCGGCCGCACCCGCGCGACCCTGGAGGCGGTGGCCGCCGACATCAAGGACGCCGAGGTCGCCGTGGTGGACGCGCTGGACGAGGCGGCCGTGGAGGCGCACGCCGAGCAGGTCGGGGACATCGACATCTCCATCAACCTGGTCACGCGCGGCGATGTGCAGGGCGCGCCGCTGGTCGACACGGCCGTCGAGGACTTCCTGCGGCCGGTCACCCGTGGTCTGCGCGCCAACTTCCTGACCGCCCGGGCCGCGGGACGCCGTATGGCCGCACGGGGCTCGGGTGTGATCCTCGCCCTCAACAGCGGTTCCGCGCACGGCAGTCCGATGATGGGCGGCACCGGTCCGGCGGACGGGGCGATCGACACGCTCGTGCGCAACCTGGCGATCGAGCTGGGGCCGCGCGGGGTGCGGGCGGTGGGGCTGTGGGTGGCCGGGGTGCCGGAGACGTTCACCGTGGAGAAGCTCTCCGCGGTCAACCCGGCCATCGACGAGGGGGCCGTGCGGGGCATCGTCGACCAGCTCGCCGGGATGCGCATGACCCGCCGCAACCCCACCCTCGCCGAGGTCGCCGCCACCGCGGTGTTCCTCGCCTCCGACCACGCGGGCGGCATCACCGGCACCTTCGTCAACGCGACGGGCGGGATGGTGTCCGTCTGAGCCCGCTCCCCCGCCACCAGGTGCGCAGCCACAGGGCGTGCAGCGCGCCGAGCGTGACGACGACGGTGATCCCGTCCAGCCGGTCCCAGGCCGAGGGCCCCGCGCCCGACTTGACCACGGCGCGGGCGAACAGCGTGAGGTCCGCGGGCAGGGTGACGGCGGCGAAGAACGCGAGACACAGCGCGGTGCCGACCACCAGCACCACGCTGTACCCGCGTACGGCCCGCCGTTCGTGCGCGGGCAGTCCGAGGCTGGGGTCCGGTTCGTCGGTACGGCGGCCCCGGCGCGGCAGCAGACGCCGGGCCCGGTACCTCGTGTACACCACCCCGTCCCCGAACAGGTCGCGGCAGCCGGTGAGGTCCTGGAGGACGAAGTACAGGTCGGTGCGCATGAAGACCAGGAGCTGGAAGGGGAGCGGGAGCAAGGCGAGCAGGGCCACGGCGGCGAGGACCCGGCGGGGGGTGCCGGTGGTGGCGCCCGCGGCGAGGGCGGCCAGGGACGCGGCCGTCAGGTTGGTCGCGATGCCGGCGAGATAGGCGGTCAACCGGTGTCTGCGCGGGGCGAGTTCGATGCCGCTGATGTCCGTCTGCAGCACCAGGAACTGCAGCCGGGTGCCGAGCCGTATCCGCCCCGCCACACCGGTCGCGCGGGCGGTCAGCAGGTGGGCGCACTCGTGGAGCAGCAGCAGGCTCCAGCCGACGCCGGCGCCGAGAGCGATGACCGCGCTGCCGTGCGAACTCCACAACAGGGTCCGGTAGTCGAGCGGCACGGGCGGGCGGGTGAGCACGGTGACCGCGATCAGCAGGGCGACCGCCACGGGGACGACGGGACTCAGCAGCCGGCGCACATGACGGGGCCGTATCCACGCCAACGTCGGTGCCGGGGGCGGCTCCTGGTCGATCGCCCGGCCGTCGACCTCCGCCACGAACCCCAGACCCAGCAGGGCCTCCACGAAGTCCGGTACGTCGATGTCGTCGCCGGTCCGGGTGCGGAGCCGTGCGCCGACCTCGGCCGGGGTCAGGCCCTGGTCGAGCAGATCCAGGGCCTGCTTGCCCACCTCGGGCAGGGCGACGAAACGACCGGTCGCCCGGCGGCCCACGATCCACTCGTCGCCGTCGGGGCGGGAGTCCAGCGCGTGCAGCCGTACCCGGTTCACGTCCGCTCCCCGCACGCCGGGCAGTCCAGCCGGCGGGGGGTGCGCTGGTGGACGGGGTCGCCGGGGAGCATGAGGTTCACACCGAAGCGGAAGCCCGGCTCCATCGCGGGGACCCCGGTCAGCAGGGCCAGGGCGGCATGCGCGAGCAGGGCTCCCGAGAGCCCGGCGGTGACGGCGCTCGCCGGGTTCCACGGCATCCGCGGCGAGGCGCTCTCCGGGTCCTGCCCCGGCCCGAGCCGCAGATCGCGCCGCGCGATCTCGCCCTCCCGCAGGCACTCCCAGCAGGCGCCCTGACCGGGCACGTACACACCGGCGGTCACGAGAGGCCCCCGGTATCCGGCGTCGACCCACGGCAGCCCGGCCGCCAGACAGGCCCGGTTGGTCCACCGGCGGATCGCGTCGGGGCGGTCGGCGGCCAGGACGAGGAGGTCGTGGGGGGAGCCGGCCAGGGCGGACGCGGCCACCAGCTCCGTGAGATCCTCCGGCCCCCGCACCTCCCTGCGCTCCCCGGTCACCGTCACGTCCGAGTTGAGCGCCCGCAGGGTCGCCAGCGCCGCCTCCACCTTCGGCCGGCCGAGGTCGGACTCGCGGTACAGGGGCTGGCGGTTGAGGTTGGAGAGTTCGACCACGTCCGGGTCGACGCAGTGGACGTGGCCCACACCGGACGCGACCAGGGCCTGGGCCGCGTGGCCGCCCGTGCCGCCGACCCCGACCAGGAGGACCCGTGCCTCGCGCAGGCGGAGTTGGGCGTCCCAGGGGCTGGTGCGGGGGGCGAGGTCCATCCAGCGCAGGAGCGGCACACCCCGGCTGTAGCGGTCCTGTTCGCGGGGCGGCAACGAGGCCGAGGCGTCCGCGTCGTCCACGAAACCGGCGGCCAGCAGATCCGCCATCGCCTGGCGGGCGTCCGCGCCGGACAGCTCAGGGTGCCCGCGCAGGACCTCCGCGACCACCTCCGACGGCCCTCGGCTGCCGTCCATCGCCTCGACGAGCGTCCACACCCAGCCCCGCGGGTCCGCGATCTCCGCGCCGATGCCGTGGATCACGCTGCCGACGCGGACATTGCCGTCGACCGTGCGGTAGGCGCGGTGCTCGGGTTTGATCCGGGGCCGCCCGAACGCCTCGACCGTCACCGCCGCCGTATCCGCCACCAGGGACCCCTCCCCTTTACACGTACACCTTCTTGACACTCTGACCCCGTCGGCACAGCCTTGACAAGAGCGGTCAGCGATCGCTTCGGAAAGGTCAAATCCTGTACGAAGACGAGGAGTTGAGATGCCGACCAAGATCGTGATCCGCCCCTTGGACAAGAAGGAGACCACGGGGGACAGCGGCGGCAACGGCGGCAGCTGAGAGGAGCTCACATGCCGGTCAAGATCGTGATTCGCCCGCTGGACAAGAAAGAGACCACTGGGGACAGTAATTCCCAGGGTGCTTGATCGGATCACCAGCGTGGGAGGACCGGCGTGCGGACTTCGCTCTACCCGGCAGTCGACGAACTGGAGCGAAGGGCCCGCACGCTGGTCCGCACCGCGCCCGGCCTGCTGCGGCTGAGCAGCGTCGGACAGAGCCGGGCCGGGCGCCCGCTGTGGCTGCTGTCCGCCGGACACGGCGACCGCCACATCCTGGCCGTCGCGGGCGCGCACGCCAACGAACCCGTGGGCGGGGCCTCGGCGTTGCGGCTCGCCGCCCTGTTCACCGGCCGGCCCCAGCTGCTCGACACGCTCGGCTGCACCTGGCACTTCCTGCTCTGCCTCGACCCCGACGGGGCGCACCTCGCGCACGGCTGGCAGCCGGAGCAGCCGGAGCCCTCGCTGACCGAGTGTCACCGGTACTTCTACCGGCCCGCGTTCGCCCGCCAGCCGGAGTCCCTGCCCGTGCCTCCCGGCCGGCCGCTGCCCGAGTCGGCCGCGCTCGTCCGGCTCCTCGACGAACTGCGGCCCGTCGCCCAGTTCACCCTGCACGGCATCGAGTTCGGCGGGGCCTTCGTGATGATGACGCGGGAGGTGCCCGGTGTCGCGGACGCCTTCCGGGCGACGGCCGCGCGGCTGCGCCTCCCGGTCGACCGGGACCCCGTCGACGGCCCCGACTGGCGGCTCGACCCGCCCGGCGTCCTGGTGCTCCCGGACGGCCACGGCGAGGGCGAACGCGACCCGAGCGGGTACGTCGCCGAGAGCACCTGGTTCCATCCGCGCCGCCACGGCACCCTGACCACCCTGATCGAGACCCCCGCCTGGGCCGTGCCCTCGGTGAGCGACGCCCGGCCGGTCACCGACCCGGCCCGCGAGGCCGCCCGGCTGGGGGAGGTGCTGCTGGGCCGTACCCGGGAACTCGCGGCCGTTCTGGGGACACGCCTCGACACGGACGTACCCGAGGATCTGGCGCCGCTGCGGGACGCCGCGCGCGAACTCCTCGACGTGGCGCCGTCGATCGTCGCGGGCTGGGCCGCCGAGGAACCCGGGCGGTTCCACGGCCACTTCGCCTCCCGGGGGATCTCCGCCCGCCGTATCCCGCTCAGGGTGGCGGCGATGGCGAGCCGTGCCCTGGCCCGCACCGACCCCCGGGCCGTGGAGATCCTCGACGACCTGGTGCGCGAGTGGAGCCAGGAGCTGGAGAAGACGTACCACCTGCGGTGGGTGCCGGTGGCCGCGCAGACCGGGCTGCACGTGCGGACGATGCTGAGCACGGCCCGGCTGGTGTGCGGGGGTGGTTGAAGCGGGCCCGCGCCGGACTCGGCCCGCGCTCGACTCGGCACGCGCTGGACTAGGCCCGTGCTCGACTCGGTCCGCCTGCGCATGCGGACGATGCTGAGCACCGCCCGGGCGGTGCGCCGGGACGCCTGCCCCCCCCCGGCACTGCCTGCGTGGGGGCGTGGGGCGGGAGGCGGACGACCGGAGCCGTCCGCCTCCCGCCGGGTCCTACTGGTCCGCCAGCGAGTCCGCCGCCTGGGCCTTCAGCGCGCGCTCCACGCCCGCGCGGGACTCGGAGACGAGCCGGCGCAGGGCCGCGTTCGGCTCCGCCGCGGCCAGCCAGGCGTCCGTCCTGTCCAGGGTCTCGCGGGAGACCTGGAGCGAGGGGTAGAGGCCGACCGCGATCTGCTGGGCGATCTCGTGCGAGCGGGACTCCCAGATGTCCTTGACCACCTCGAAGTACCGCTCCGTGTACGGCGCCAGCAGCTCGCGCTGGTCGGTCTGGACGAAGCCGCCGATGACCGCCTCCTGGAGCGCGTTGGGCAGCTTGTCGGACTCGACGACCTGGGCCCAGGCCTCCGTCTTCGCCTCCGCGGTCGGCCGCGAGGCCCGGGCGGTCGCCGCGTGGCGCTCACCCGCCGCGGTCCTGTCCCGCTCGTACTCGGCGGCGATCTCCGACTCGTCGAAGCGGCCCACGGACGCCAGCCGCTGCACGAACGCCCAGCGCAGCTCGGTGTCGACGGCCAGGCCCTCGATGACCTGGGAGCCGTCGAGCAGCCCCTCCAGAAGGTCCAGCTGCTCCGGCGTACGGGCGGTCGCCGCGAACGCCCGCGCCCAGGCCAGCTGGTGGTCGCTGCCGGCCGACGCGGACCGCAGGTGGGCCAGGGTGGCGTCGGTCCAGCGGGTCAGCAGGGCCTCGCGGGCGGTGGGGGCGGCGTACAGCTCGATCGCCAGCTTCACCTGCCGGTGCAGCGACTGTACGACACCGATGTCGGACTCCTTGCCGATCCCGGACAGGACCAGCGAGAGGTAGTCGCGGGTCGCGAGTTCCGCGTCCCTCGTCATGTCCCACGCCGACGCCCAGCACAGCGCGCGGGGCAGGGACGACTCGAAGTCGCCCAGGTGCTCGGTCACGAAGGCCAGCGACTGCTCGTCGAGGCGGACCTTGGCGTACGAGAGGTCGTCGTCGTTGAGGAGCACGACCGCCGGACGGCGCTTGCCGACCAGCTGCGGTACGGCCGTCAGCTCGCCGTCCACGTCCAGCTCGACCCGCTCGTCGCGCACCAGCTTGCCGCTGTCCTCGTCGAGTTCGTACAGGCCGACCGCGATGCGGTGCGGGCGCAGGGTCGGCTCGCCCTTGGCGCCGGCGGGCAGCGCCGGGGCCTCCTGGCGGATCGCGAACGCGGTGATGACACCGTTGCCGTCCGTCTCGATCTCCGGGCGCAGGATGTTGATGCCGGCCGTCTGCAGCCACTTCTGCGACCACGTGCCCAGGTCGCGGCCGGAGGTCTCCTCCAGCGCGCCCAGCAGGTCGGACAGCCGGGTGTTGCCGAACGCGTGGCGCTTGAAGTACGCCTGCACACCGCCGAAGAACTCGTCCACGCCGACGTAGGCGACGAGCTGCTTGAGGACGGAGGCGCCCTTCGCGTACGTGATGCCGTCGAAGTTGACGAGCACGTCGTCCAGGTCGCCGATCTCGGCCATGATCGGGTGCGTGGACGGCAGCTGGTCCTGGCGGTACGCCCACGTCTTCATGGAGTTGGCGAAGGTGGTCCAGGAGTGCGGCCACCGGCTGTCCGGGGCGTACGCCTGGCAGGCGATGGAGGTGTAGGTGGCGAACGACTCGTTGAGCCACAGGTCGTTCCACCACTCCATGGTCACGAGGTCGCCGAACCACATGTGGGCCAGCTCGTGCAGGATGGTCTCGGCGCGCATCTCGTACGCGGCGTCGGTCACCTTGGACCGGAAGACGTACTGGTCGCGGATGGTGACGGCACCCGCGTTCTCCATCGCGCCCGCGTTGAACTCCGGCACGAACAGCTGGTCGTACTTCTTGAACGGGTACGCGTAGTCGAACTTCTCCTGGAACCAGTCGAAGCCCTGCCGGGTGACCTCGAAGATGGCGTCCGAGTCGAGGTGCTCGGCCAGCGAGGGACGGCAGTAGATGCCCAGCGGCACGGACTGGCCGTCCTTCTCGTACACGCTGTGCACCGAGTGGTACGGGCCGACGATCAGGGCCGTGATGTACGACGAGATCCGCGGGGTCGGCTCGAAGACCCAGACGTCGTCCTTCGGCTCCGGAGTCGGGGAGTTGGAGATGACCGTCCAGCCGGTCGGCGCCTTCACGGTGAACTGGAAGGTGGCCTTCAGGTCCGGCTGCTCGAAGGAGGCGAAGACGCGGCGGGCGTCCGGCACCTCGAACTGGGTGTACAGGTACGCCTGCTCGTCGACCGGGTCGACGAAGCGGTGCAGGCCCTCACCGGTGTTGGTGTACGCGGCGTCGGCGACGACCCGCAGGATGTTGCGGCCCTCCAGCAGGCCGGGCAGCGCGATCCGGGAGTCCTGGAAGACCTCCGCCGGGTCGAGCGGGTCCCCGTTCAGCGTGACCTCGTGAACGGTGGGAGCGACGAGGTCGATGAAGGACTCCGCTCCGTTCTCGGCCACGTCGAAGCGCACCGTGGTCACGGACCGGTAGGTACCGCCCTCCTGCGCGCCGGAGAGGTCGAGATCGATCTCGTAGGACTCGACGCTGAGCAGCTTCGCCCGCTGCTGAGCTTCGTCGCGAGTCAGGTTTGTGCCAGGCACGCGGTCATCTCCTCGTTATGTGTGGGTTCGGCGGTTCGGTCATCCTTCCACGAACTGTCTCCGACGGATCGGGGGATTACCCTGCGGATTCGGGGGTGCCCCGTCCGATTTCCGCCGGTCATCCGTACCCGTCCGCGCCAGCCTGGTCCCATGACGACCTACCGCGCACGCCCCGTCACTCCGGCCACTCTGAAGGAACTCCGCACCGCCGACGACTCCGGCCGCCCCCTGTCACCCTTCACCGACGCGGAGGGCGGCGCTCCGCTGCGCTGCTGTCTGCGCCGCAGCGTCCCGGGCGAGCGGATCGCCCTCGTCTCCTACGCGCCCCTGCGCCGCTGGGCGGCCGGGACCGGCGCCGAGCCCGGGGCGTACGACGAACAGGGACCCGTGTTCATCCACGCCGACGAGTGCGGGGGGCCGGAAGAGCGCGAGGGGTATCCCTTCGCCAACGATCACCGGACCGTCCGCCGCTACTCCGCCGACGGACACATCCTCGGCGGTGAGCTGGTCGAGGCCCCCGACGACGACGCCTTCCGCACAGCATTCGACGACCCGTCCGTGGCGCTCGTCCACGTCCGGGCCGTCGAGTACGGCTGTTTCCTCTACGAGGTCCGCAGGCCGTAGGGCACCTGTCGGGGCCGGTCCTGCCACGTCGGCCCCACCGGCCCGCGCGAACGCCTGGCGTGCGGGGGCGCACGGCTTCCGCGTGGTCCGGTCGGGCAGACGCCGTTTCCGGTCGCCGAGCCCACGCTCCGCCGCGTCGCGCTTCGGGTCCTTGCGCGACGACCCCCTCCAGGCCCGCCCGGGAAAACCTGGCGTGCGGGGGCGTACGGCTCCCGCGTGGGCCGGGCGGCTGGGTCCATGTCGTCCGGCCGGGGCGTACCGACGACCCTGCCGGGGGCGCCCCCCGGCAGGGGTCAGTCCTTGAGCTCCGCCGCCACCAGCTCCGCGATCTGGACCGCGTTCAGCGCGGCGCCCTTGCGGAGGTTGTCGTTGGAGATGAACAGGGCCAGGCCGTTGTCGACCGTCTCGTCGCGGCGGATGCGGCCGACGAAGGAGGCGTCCTGGCCGGCGGCCTGCAGCGGGGTCGGGATGTCCGAGAGGGTCACGCCGGGGGCGCCCGCCAGGAGCTCCGTCGCGCGCTCCGGGGAGATCGGGCGGGCGAAGCGGGCGTTGACCTGGAGGGAGTGGCCGGAGAAGACCGGGACGCGCACGCAGGTGCCGGAGACCTTCAGCTCGGGGAGCTCCAGGATCTTGCGGGACTCGTTGCGGAGCTTCTGCTCCTCGTCGGTCTCGTTCAGGCCGTCCTCGACGAGGTTGCCCGCGAAGGGCAGGACGTTGAAGGCGATGGGCCGCTTGTAGACCTGCGGCTCGGGGAAGTCGACCGCCGAGCCGTCGTGGGTGAGCTTGTCCGCGTCGGCGGCGACCTTCTGCACCTGGCCGTGCAGCTCCGCCACGCCCGCGAGGCCCGAGCCGGACACCGCCTGGTAGGTGGTGGCGATCAGCGTCTGCAGGCCCGCCTCGGTGTCCAGCACCTTCAGGACCGGCATCGCGGCCATGGTGGTGCAGTTCGGGTTGGCGATGATCCCCTTGGGGCGGTCCGCGATCGCGTGCGGGTTCACCTCGGAGACGACCAGGGGGACCTCGGGGTCCTTGCGCCAGGCGGAGGAGTTGTCGATCACGACCGCGCCCTGCGAGGCGACCTTCTCGGCCAGCGCCTTCGAGGTCGAGCCGCCCGCCGAGAACAGCACGATGTCCAGGCCGGTGTAGTCGGCCGTCGCCGCGTCCTCCACCGTCACGCCGTCCAGGACCGAGCCCGCCGAGCGCGCGGAGGCGAACAGGCGCAGCTCCGTGACCGGGAAGTTCCGCTCCTTGAGGATCCCGCGCATGACCGTGCCGACCTGCCCGGTGGCTCCGACGATTCCGACCCTCACGGTGACTCCTTCTGCGTGTCCTGTACTTTTCTGCGGCTTTTCCATCATGCGGCCGACCGGGGTCAGCCTGTCCAATTCTTTGTGCTCCATGCCCGAGGGCTGGGACGCCGCGCGGTGATCAACGGTTGCGGAACTTTGGCCGCACCCCTTCTGAGCTGGAGAAAATAGCCCTACGGTCACGTCCTGCCGTAAGCCGTGCGGCGCCGCGCACCGGGTGTGACGTACGCCTCTGAACGTTTCCGCCGCCCCCGGCGTCGTAGGAGAAACGCGGCAGGGCCTGCCCGGCGGATCAGGCCGCGGAAAACTCCGGTGACTGATCAGCGCCGGTGAGCGGGGTCTGGTGCGTGCAGCTGCAAGGCGGAGGAGGGAGTCGACGCGGAGCGTCGGCGACCGACGACAACGCCGCAGATGTGCGTGTCAGACCCCGCGACCGCGGCCTGATCCGCCGGGCAGGCCCTAGGGGAGGGGTGTCTGTGCTGCGCAGAATCGCCCGCCGCGTCCACGGGGACGGGCACCGGGACCATCACGGTGACCCCCTGGACGCGGCGCAGGAACGCCGGGTGCGGGCCGTGCTCGCGCTGGGCGGGGTGCCGCAGGCGGACCTGCCGGACGGGGTGCAGCAGGTCCGTCTGCGGTTGCTGGAGCGGGCGGCCAAGGGGTACGAGGCGCCGCGGGACGTGTCCGCGTGGGCCGCCGTCGTCGCCTCCAACCTCGCCATGGACTGGCACCGGGCCAAGAAGCGCCAGGAGCGGCTGGGGGAGCGCCTTGCCTCGCTCAGGCAGCACGAGCACACCTCGGGGGAGGACACCAGCGTGCTCTCCCTGGCCGTCGCCCAGGGCCTGGACGAGCTGCCCGACCAGCAGCGCCAGGTCCTCGTGCTGCGGTTCTTCGCCGATCTGCCGGTGCGCTCCATCGCCCAGGAGCTGGGCGTCCCGGAGGGCACGGTCAAAAGCCGCCTGCACACGGCGGTGCGGGCCCTGCGCGCCCGCCTGCACGAGGACGAGGTGGTGTGACATGAGCGCCGAGAACGAGACGTACGACGGCGACGCGCTCATGGCCGCGATCACCGGCGAGGCGCTCGGCGACGAGGCCCGCGCGGACACCGCGTTCCTGGCCGAGTACCGGGCGGCCGAGGCCGACATCGGGTTGCTCAGGGAGCAGCTCGGGATCCTGGGCGAGACGCTCGCCGAGGCGCCGCCCACCGGGAAACCCGTAGCCCTCAGGCCCGTCCGGGCCCGCCGCCGCGCCCGCGCCCTGGCCTTCGGCACCCTCGTGGCGGCCGCCGTCGCCGGTGTCGTCACGGGGCTCGGCTGGCTCGCGGGACACGGCGGTGCGGACAACCTCAGCTCGGCCGACTCCGGCGCCTCCAAGGCGGAAGCCGGCGCCCGCTTCGGCAGCCCGGCCTACCTGGCCTGCGCCACCACGGTCGCCGAGGGCGAGGTCACCGTGGCCAAGGAGCTCCCCGCCACCGGGGAACTCCAGGTCACCGTGCACGTGAGCCGCTACTACAAGCAGACCCGGGACCTCGGTCTCCTCACGTACACGGTGAGCGAGTACGACCTGCCCGAACCCCTGGCCAAGGGCGCCCGTGTCCTGTTCGGCGTGACCGGCGGCGCGCCGAGCCCCGACCACTGGGTGGTCGGCGAGCAGGACATCGCCCGGGAGCGGGCCTGGGTCACCGCCTCGCTGCCGGCCTCGCGCGGGATCGGCTGCTAGGGCACGGGAAGGGGCGGGCGCCCATCGGACGCCCGCCCCTCGTCGCCGTACGGAGAAGTGTTACGGCGTGACCTTCTCGATCTTCACGTTGCCGACGCCCGCGACCGTGCCGCGCGCGTTGACGAGGCTGACCTGGCCGAAGAACTCACGGCCCGCCGGGGCGGCCGCCAGGGCGGTGACGCTGCCGGAGACGGTCGTCGAGGCGCCCGTGACGAGCTTCACCGGCGCGTCGGAGACGGTGACGGTGCCCAGGGTGCTGGAGAAGAACACGTCCTGGTAGTCGTACGCCGTGGAACCGGTCGGGACCGAGTAGCCGACGACCTCGATGGTGTACGTGCCGGCGGCGGGCGAGGCGACCGACACGGCCTCCTCCGAGTCACCGTCGGCGGACGAGCCGACCGAGGTGCCGGCCGCGTTGTAGACCGTGAGGTCCAGGTCCGCGGAGGGGTCGGAGACGTTGCCGATCGCGACGTCCAGCGACTTGGCGCCCGCGGGCACCTCGACCGTGGTGGTCTGGGTGGCGCCCTCGGTGATGGTCGGGCGGGCCGTCTTGGACGAGCCGAGCGGGCCGCCGGCCAGCTTGCCGTCGATCGCGGCGAGGGTGTTGGTCACCTTCCAGGAGGCGGTGGCCGGGGTGCCGACCTTGGCCTCGGGGACGGTCACGGTCTCCGGGTCGAAGACCGCGCCGTAGACGGCGACGTCCAGCTTGTACGGGTTGTCGAGCAGCGGCGAGGTGCGGCGCGACTCGACCTCGATCTCCCAGACACCCGCCTGCGGGTCGGCGTAGGAACGGGCGTCGGGCTTGCAGCCGTTGCCGTCGAGGTAGTTGTTGTAGCAGTACGGGGTGCCGGTGTTGTCGACCGGGACGCCGTAGGGGTGGATGGCGATGAAGCGGGTCTGGCTCTTGTCCTTGAGCCCGCCGATCGCGACCTCCAGCGACTTGGCGCCCGCGGGCACGGTCACGAAGTACGACTGGGTGCTGTTGCGCTGCACGGTGTTCGAGGCGGTGTAGGTGTACTTCACCGGCGCCGAGACGACGACCGTGGTCAGGATCTGCTGGTCGACGCCCTCGGTCCGCGGGTCGTCGACGGCCAGGATCGCGCTCTTGAGGCCCGCGGACTTCGGCTGGGCCTGGACCTTGACGGTCACCGGCTGGTTCAGCGGGAGGCTGATGTCGTCCTTGCCGAGGATCCGGAAGCTGTGCCCCGCGTTGTTCTCGAAGGACAGCTCGTGGCGGAGCGCCTTGTCCGCGCCGGACGTACGGGTGATGGTGACGTCGTACGTCTTCTTCTGGCCGGCCTTCAGGCCGCCCTCGCGGTCGTAGAGACCGGTGCCGAAGCCCGGGGTCTTCAGGAGCTGGTCGATCGCGGTGTCGACCGGGGCCTTGACGGTGTAGTCGTGGGCGGTGGCGCCGTCCTTGATGGAGTCCCAGGCGTCCACGATGTCGATGAGGCCCGCGCCCTCCTCGTACGCCTGCACACCCTTGATGTGCTCGGCGGTGGAGGTCAGGGCGGTGCGCAGGGTGGCCGGCGTCAGCGCGAGGTGCTTCTGCTTGGCGGCCGAGATGAGCAGCGCCGAGGCGCCCGCGGCCTGCGGGGAGGCCATCGAGGTGCCCTGGAGCATCGAGTAGCCGGCCGGCAGCGTGTAGCCCGACTCGGCGACCGGGGAGCCCGGCAGCCAGGTCTGCGTGGTGTTGATGGCCGCGCCCGGGGCGGTCAGGGTCGGCGTGAAGCCGCCGTCCTCACGCGGACCGCGCGAGGAGAACGGCATCATCGCGTACTTCTTCTCCACGGCCGAGCCGTAGTTGGCGGCCCAGGTCTCCTTGGAGATGGCCGCGCCGACCGAGATGACCTTGTCGGCCAGGCCGGGGTCGCCGATGGTGTTCGCGCCGGGGCCGGAGTTGCCCGCGGAGATCACCAGCTGGACGCCGTAGGTGTCGATGAGGCGCGTGTAGAGCTCGGAGCGCGCGTTGTTGCCGTCGTTGAGCGCAGGCAGGCCGCCGATCGACATGTTGACGATGTCGACCCCGCGGTTGACGACGAGGTCGATCATGCCCTCGGTCAGCGCCACGTTGGTGCAGCCGCCGGTCCAGGTGCAGGCACGGGAGGAGACGATCTTCGCGCCCGGGGCCGCGCCGTTCATCTTGCCGCCGAACAGGCCGTTGGCGGCGGTGATGCCGGCGACGTGGGTGCCGTGCTCGGACTCGATGACGCCGATGTTGACGTAGTCGGCCTTGCTGCCCGCGGCGTCGTAGACGACGTCCTTGCGGATCTCGACGACGAACGGCTGGCGCTCGGCGACGTCGGTCGACGGGTCGTCGGTACCGAAGTACCCGACCTGGTAGCCGTCCTTGTACGGCTTCATCGGCGCGTCGTCGGAGAAGTCGTTGTTGTTGTTCAGGTCGACCCGGACGGTCCCGGCGGCCGCGTCGTACAGCACGCCCCAGACGTCGGTGGTGTCGCCGTCGCGGTTGGCGTCGCCCTTGGCGTCACCGCCGGCCGTGGCCGACTCGCGGAACAGGTTGAACTGGTAGGAGCCCGCCGGGGCCTTCCAGGTGGCGCCCGCGATGGTGAAGGTCGGGCCGCTGACGGGGTTGTTCATCCGCCGCCAGGTGGCGTCGCCGTCGGAGACCGGGTCGGTCGAGGTCACCCAGTCGACGATCTTCCGCTCACCGGTGGTGGTCTTCTGCAGGGCCGGGTGGCCCAGGTCCACACCCGAGTCCAGGATGCCGATGGTGACACCGCGGCCGTCCGCCTTCGGGTGCTCCTGCACGAAGTCGACGGCGCCCGTCTCGAAGGACGGGTTGTACGGGTTCTCGGCGGGGGTCTTCGCGCTGGGGGCCGGGTAGGTCTTCGCGGCCTTGTGCGCGGCGCCCTTGGCGGTGTCGGCGCTCGGCGTCGGGTCGTCCAGCGGGATGTCCTGCTTGACGTCGATGCCGTGCACGGAGGAGAGCTTCGCGGCGGCGGCGATGGCCGAGTCCGCCTTCGCGGTGGGGACGGTGGCCCGGACGTAACCGAGCTTGTCGTAGGTGAGGCCCACCAGGCCGCCCTTGACCGCGTCCAGCTCCTCGGCGACCTGCTCGGTCTTCCCGGGGGCGGTGGCGACCATCAGCGTGATGTTCTTGGCGCCGTCGGCCTTGGCCTCGGCGAGCGCGTCGGCGTCGTCCGAACCGAGCTTCTGGTCGGCGGACTTCAGGCCCGGGTCCGACGCCGCGGGGGTGGTGCCCGCCTCGGCGGAGAAGGCCATGGGTATCGGCCCCGCCGCGGAGAGCGCGGCGACCAGTCCCGCGGCGGCCGCTATGCGGGCCACACGTCTCGCGCCCGATATCGGAGCGTGCTGGGGGGTGAGGGTCATCGGCATCCCTTGTAGGTAAAGGAACGAGCGGGTGTGTGACCGGGTCCGATCGGACCTGGCCACGGTGATCCGGAAGAAGACCCCGGATGACCGCACAGCTTTACGTATGGGAGGGATGTTTAGGGAGAGTTGACCGAATCGATATGGGTGTATGGGGAAAACCCGCGATGGCCTTTAGGGGCATTGGTGAAGGTGCGTGCGAAAGCGGGCAATCCGGCCTACGACCCCTTGGGGTGGCCTTTTCAGGCGTCCTTGGTGCGCGCGTAATGCCGGGACGCCTTCGCGCGGTTGCCGCAGGTCGCCATGGAGCACCAGCGCCGGGTGCCGTTCCTCGACGTGTCGAGGAAGTGGAGCACGCACGACTCGTGGGCGCATGACCGGATCCGGTCCGGCGCGGTGCTGAGCAACTCCAGGTAGTTGCGGGCGGCGAGCCAGGCGGGGCCCCAGTCGGGGTTGCTCAACTCGGGTCGCTCGACCGGGCCCTGGGGGGTGAGTGCGACCCGGACCCGCCCGTGCTCCAGTACCGCGTCGACCTGTGGGGCCCCCTCCTCCAGTGACCCGTCCACCGCCGTGCGCAGGGCCTCCCTGGCCTGCCGGACGTGCCGCAGCATCGTGTCGTCCGGCGCGTGATCACCGCTCAGGCCGGCCGAGTCGAGCCACACCGCGAGCCCGTCGACGTCGGCGAGAAGGTCCTGGAGGGTCCCCTCGCTCATCCATCGCGTGTTGAGCAGGTCGAGTGCGAGCGGCTCGCCGGTGAGCGGGCGGGGGTCGCGGGGGGTGGGCATGGGGGCTCCCTTCCGTGCTAACCGGTCAAGCGTACGTGACTGGTTGCGCTCTTCGCTTCTAACCCTTAAAGTCGATGACAAGGGTTACCCATGTGAACCAGTCAAGCTGAAGGGGACAGCCGTGACCTTGCGCACCGGCCATATCGGCCTGAACGTCACCGACCTCGACCGTTCGCTCGCCTTCTACCGGGACGTCCTCGGCTTCGTGCCCCTCGCCGAGGGCAAGGAGGAAGGCCGCCGGTACGCCTTCCTGGGGGACGGCGAGACCCTCGTGCTCACCCTGTGGCAGCAGGCGGAGCAGCCGTACGGACCCGACCGCGCGGGCCTGCACCACCTTGCCCTGGAGGCGGACTCGATCGACCGGGTCAGGCAGTACGAGGAGGCGCTGCGGGCGTACGGCGCGGACTTCGCCCACGAGGGCGTGGTCGCCCACCGCGAGGGCGCGGGGTCGGGCGGCATCTTCTTCCACGACCCCGACGGCACCCGTCTGGAGATCTCGGTGCCGAGCGGCGCACAGGGCGCGCCGGCCCCCTCCGGCACGGCCCCGACCTGCGGGTTCTTCTAGCCATGGGGGTCTATCACGCGGGCTCGCGAGCCGTGCAGGACCGGGTGGGGGTGCGCGAGCAGGCCGATCACGTGGGCCGCTCGGTCGGCCGGGGCATCCGGGACGTCGCCGCGGCCTTCCTCGAACTCCAGCCGCTGCTGGTGGCCGGCGCCGCGGACCCCTCGACCGGCCGGGTCTGGGCGTCCCCGCTCACCGGGGCGCCGGGCTTCGTGAGGGCGACGGGCCCGTACCGCGTCTCGGTCGCGGGCGGATGGCTGCCGGCCGACCCTCTGGCGACGGCGTTCACGACTCCCGGCACCCCCGTCGGCACGATCGCCCTCGACCCCCGCACCCGCCGCCGTATGCGCCTCAACGGCCGACTCGGGCCCACGGCACGGGGGTTCGCGATCGACGCCGACCGTGTCTTCGCGAACTGCCCGAAGTACCTGCAGCGCAGGGAGTCGTACGAGATCGTCACGGACCGCCGACCGGGCGAGCCCCGGCGCACCGCCGAACTGACCCCGCGGCAGGCCGAGTTCGTCACCGGGGCCGACACCTTCTTCCTGGCCTCCGTGCACGAGGACGGGGCCGACGTCAGCCACCGGGGCGGCAACCCCGGTTTCGTGCGCGTCGATTCACCTGGCGAGCTCAGCTGGCGCGACTACCCGGGCAACTCGATGTTCCTCACCCTCGGCAACCTCGCCGCCGATCCCCGGGCCGGCCTGCTGTTCCTCGACTGGACGACCGGCACGGCGCTCCAGCTCACCGGCGAGGCGAGCACCGACTTCGGCCCGGAGCGCAGGGTCCGGCTGACCGTCCGCGAGGTGATCGAGACCCCCGCCGCGCTCCCGCTGCGCTGGTCCGCGCCCGCATACTCACCGGCCAATCCGGACCCGGCGGGCTAACTTGCCCGTATGCGCAAGAAGTCGAGGGTGGCGGCCTACGCCGTGTGCGTACGCGACGGACAGCTCCTGCTGGCCCGCTGGATCAACGACGGCCGGCCGGAGTGGACGCTGCCGGGCGGCGGCATGGAGCACGGCGAGGACCCCCACGACACCGTCCTGCGGGAGGTGACGGAGGAGACGGGGTACCGCGTCGAGGTCACCGGCGTGCTCGGGGTGCGGTCGGTGCGCTTCACCACCCGGCACCGCCTCGGGCGCCCGGTCGACCGGCACCATGTGGGACTCATGTACGAGGCCCGCGTCACCGGAGGCGAACTGCGCTTCGAGGTAGGCGGCTCCACGGACATGGCCGCATGGCACGACCTGGACGCGGTACCCGCGCTGAAACGCACCCCCATGGTCGACTTCGGCCTGAGTCTGTGGCGGGAGCGGCCGGCGGCCGGACGGCCCGGGGAATAGGTGTCGTACCCCGGAAGATGAACACGGAGTGACCGCCCCCGGGCCGTTCGACGAGCGCTCCTGAACGCGCAGGGTGGGCCAAGATCCACGTACGGTGATCGGCGTTGCGCGTTGCCGTCTCGTTCACGCGCAGGTCATTCCCGGTGCCAAGCATCCAGAGCGAGCGGGTTGTTCGCGAACGCGATCACCCCGCGACCACTGCCGACGCAGTTCGCACTCGGGGAGATCGCGCCATGTCGCGCACACGCTCTGTCGCCAGCACCACGCTGGGGGTCCACCGCCGCACCGTCCTCGCCGCCGCCGGCGCGGCCGCCGTCTCCGCGGGCGTCGGCTACGCCCTGCGGCCCACCGACAGCCAGGCCGCCACGACCACCGGGGCCGCCGAGGCACCCGTGGCCCAGACCGTCCACAAGGCCGCCGCCCCGGCCGAGGCCCCCCTCGCCCCCTACACCCGCGGCACCACCGTCGCCTCCGTCGCCGCCCCGCGCACCAGCTCCGGCTACCGGCGCCTCGGCGACGGGGCCGGCTGGAGCCGCAAGGTGCGCTCCGAGCTGGCCGCCCCGAAGACCGGGCGGGCCGGCCGCCGTACGACACTCGCCGCGTTCGTGCAGCTCACCGACCTGCACCTGATGGACAGCCAGCACCCGCTGCGCCTGGAGTACCTGCGCTCGACCGACGCGCACGCCTGGCGGCCCCAGGAGGCACTGACCGTGCCGGGCGCGATCTCGCTCGTCGAGCGGATCAACGCGCTGCGGGGCGCCCCCGCCACCGGTGCCCCGCTCCAGTTCGCCATGACGACCGGCGACAACACGGACAACAACTCGCGCACCGAGCTCGACTGGTTCCTGACCGTCATGAGTGGCGGCCGGATCACCCCCAACTCCGGGGACCCGCGCCACTACGAGGGCGTCCAGAACAGCGGCCTCAAGCAGTACTGGCAGCCCGACTCCGCCACCCGCGACGCCGACAAGCAGCTCGGCTTCCCGCACCTGCACGGCTATCTCGCCGCCGCCATACGCCAGTTGAACAGCCCCGGCCTCACCATCCCCTGGTACTCCACGGTCGGCAACCACGACAGCCTGCCGCTCGGCTGCTACGGCCACGGCGACTCCTGGCTCGCCGAGTACGCCGTCGGCGGCAAGAAGCTGATGTCGCTGCCCGCGTCCGAGTCGAAGAAGCTCCAGGACATGATCCGCAAGGCCTCCGACCCCCAGGGCCACGCCTTCCGCGACCTGCTCAAGGCACACGCCCGCAGCATGCGCTCGGTCACCCCCTACGAGCGGCGCGCCCCCTACACCGCCCGCGACTACCTCACGGCCCACCTCGACCCCGCGCACCGGGGCGTGGGCCCGGTCGGGCACGGCTACTCCACCGCCAACCTGGACGCGGGCACCCAGTACTACAGCTTCCGCATCGCCGACGACGTCATCGGCATCAGCCTCGACACCACGGACCCGGGCGGCCACTACCAGGGCTCCATAGGCGCCCAGCAGCTGCGCTGGCTGGACCGGACGCTGCGGGAGAACAAGGACTCCTTCGCCGTCGTCTTCAGCCACCACACCAGCGACTCGATGGACAACACCCGCCCCGACCCGGCCCACCCGGGCGACCGGCGGCACAACGGCCAGGAGGTCGTCGCCCTCCTCGCGAGCCACAGCAACGTCCTCGCCTGGGTCAACGGTCACGTCCACCGCAATGTGATCACCGCCCACTCGGCGCCCGACGGCCGTTCCTTCTGGGAGATCTCCACCGCCTCCCACATCGACTTCCCGCACCTCGCCCGGGTCATCGAGCTGGCCGACAACAAGGACGGCACGATCTCGATCTTCACCACCCTGATCGAGTCCGCGGCCCCCCACCGCACCGACTTCACCGACCTCTCCCAGACCGGCCTCGCGGCCCTCTACCGCGAACTGGCCTACAACGCCCCCGGGGCGAGCGACAAGCTCGGCGGCGCCTCGCGGGACCGGAACACGGAGCTGGTGCTGAAGAAAGGCTGAAACCGGCCCAACCCCTTGATCCACCTCAACCTTCGCCGCCCCGGGTGAGTCTCTCCCGCCGATCACGCTCGCCGAGCGTGCCGGAACAGGGGGAAGACATGACCGTACGTACGACGGTGGTGGTCGGGGCGGCTGCCGTGGCACTCACGACCGGCCTCGCCGCCCCCGCGATGGCGGCCGGGTCCGACCGTCACGAGGCCACCCGGCAGGCCGTCCGCGCCGCGGTGGAGGACGGTGTGCCCGGGGTGACGCTCACCGCGAGGGACGGCCGCGGCACCTGGTCGACCACCGCCGGGGTCGGCAACCTGAGGACGCACGCGCCGCGCGCGGCAGACGACCGGTACCGCGTCGGCAGCATCACCAAGACGTTCGTCGCCACCGTGCTGCTCCAACTGGAGGCGGAGGGACGGCTGTCGCTCGACGACACGGTGGACAAGTGGCTGCCCGGCGTGGTGCACGGCAACGGCCACGACGGCAGCCGGATCACCGTCCGGCAGCTCCTCAACCACACCAGCGGGATCTTCAACTACACCGCCGACGAGACCTTCGCACGCACCTACTTCCTCAAGGACGGCTTCTTCGAGCACCGCTACGACACCCAGAGCCCCGAGCAGCTCGTCGCCACCGCCATGGCCCACAAGCCGGACTTCGCGCCCGGCACCTCCTGGAACTACTCCAACACCAACTACGTCGTGGCCGGCATGCTGATCCAGAAGGTCACCGGCCGGACCTACGGCGAGGAGATCCGGCACCGTGTCATCGAGCCGCTGAAACTGACCGCCACCTCGGTCCCGGGCACCCGCGTCACCGTGCCCCGGCCCAGCAGCCGGGCCTACTCCAAGCTCGCGGAGACGGCGACGGGACCGACGTACGACGTCACCCGGCTGAACCCCTCCCTCGCCTCCTCGGCGGGCGAGATGATCTCCGACTCGGCCGATCTGAACCGCTTCTACTCGGCCCTGCTGAAGGGCCGGCTGCTCCCGCCGAAGCAGCTCAAGGAGATGAAGACGACGGTGGCCGTCGAGGGCCTCCCGAACGCCGGATACGGCCTCGCCCTGATGGACCGCGAGCTGAGCTGCGGAGTGCATGTGTGGGGCCACGACGGAGGCATCCACGGCTCCTCCTCCGTGGCCGTGACCACGGCCGACGGCCGGCACTCCCTCGCCTTCAACTTCAACGGCGACTGGTCGGGGAACAGCGACGCGGTGGTCGAGGCGGAGTTCTGCGGCGCGTAGTCACGCCGCGGCCGCACACGACGAGGAGGGGCCCCGGCTCAGTGCCGTGGCCCCTCCTCTCCCCTCCTGGTCCCGCCCCGGTCCGTCACTACCGGGGCAGCACCACGACATAGGCGGCGGGGTCCCGGTCGCCGGAGGCCATCAGGGCCGTACGGACCACCGTCGCCTGCTGCTCCATCGCGTCCCGGAGCTTGCGCGGGGTGATGTGGACGACCGTGATGCCGAGCCGTTCCAGGTGCTCGCGCTTGCGGGCGTACTCCGACCACAGCGCGTCCTCGTCCTGCCGGTGGCCCTGCCGCGGGGCGCGGGTGTCCAGCTCCACCGCGACCGCCTGCTCCGGCCAGTACGCGTCCAGGCCGCCCAGGTGGGGGCCGCCCGGCAGCCTCAGATCGACGTTCCACACCGGGTCGGGGAGGCCGTACTCCTCGACCATGCGGTACAGGCGGTCCTCCGCGATGGCGCGGCCCTCGGCGAGCAGGGAGTCCACCGCGTCCACCACGTGCGGGCGGCTCAGCAGCTTGGCGTTGTTCAACTCCCGGACGACGGCGGCCGGTTCGCAGTGCCCGCCGCGCACCGCCTCGGTCAGCAGCCGGCGCACCGCGCCCGCGTCCGTCAGTTCGGTGACCGCGTCGGCGAGGGCGCGCGGCACCGGGGCGACCGGGAGGCCGGTGACCTGTTCGGCGGCCGGGAGCGCCGAGGTGCGGACGATCCGGGCGCCGCCCGTCGAGCGCAGCCGGCGCATCCTCGGGACCAGGACGTCGATCCGGTCCAGGGAGAGCAGCGGCGGCGTCGAGCTGAAGCCGTGCAGGGTCAGCGCCGCGAGGCCGGTGATCATCGCCTCCGCGTACACCGGCCGGTGCGGCTCCTCCGCTCCCGGCTGCGTCGGCACCCCGGCGCTCTGCTCCCGTGCCGCGTACATGAGCACCGCGTGCAGGCGCTCCTCGCTGGTCGGCGGTCCGGGGTGGAGCAGGAAGACGCCGGGGAGGATCTGCTGCCAGGGGCCGCCGGGCCGGCACTGCTCGGTGGCCTCGGCGACCGAGACGCCGGTCGCACGCAGCCGGCCGGCCGTCACGACACGGCGGTGCACCTCGGACAGATGACGCAGGGGGCGGGGGGAGAGCGGGGGGACCGGGGCGTTGTGGTTCATGCAGCGGAGATTCCCGCCTCCGGACCGCCCGCTAACCGCTGTTACAGGCTCGTCGACAAATGAGGACAAGGCAGTACTAAAGGACGGGTGTTCGGATGCCGAGTAGGGAGCGAAAACCCCTGGTCCATTCGGGTGGGACCAGGGGTTACGGCTGCTGGGGAACGGATTTGGTAACGACTACCGGACGCCCAAGCTCAGGCCAAAGGTCACGCGGTGTTGACGGCGTTGACGGCCCCCGCGTCGCACTCCTGACCCCGCAGCGCCCGCGCCAGATCGTCCCGCCCCTCCAGCACCAGCCTGCGCAGCGCCGGCGCCGCGTCCTCGTGGGCCGCGAGCCAGGCGTCGGCCGCGTCCAGCGTCGCCGGTGAGTCCTGGAGGGAGGGGAACAGCCCCGAGACGATGTTCATCGCGATCTGGATCGAGCGGTCCTGCCAGACCCGCTCGATCACCGCGAAGTACTTCTGCGTGTACGGCTCCAGCATTGCGCGCTGGGAGGGCTGGTCGAAGCCCGCGATCGTCGCCTCGGCCAGGGCGTTGGAGAGCGCGTCGGACTCCACGACCTGCGCCCACGCCTGCGCCTTCACCGCCTCGGACGGCCGGGCGGCCAGGCAGCGCACCTGATGGCGCTTGCCGGACGCGGTGTCGTCACGGGCGAGCTCGGCGGCCAGCGCCTTCTCGTCGGCGACCCCCCACACGGTCAGCGGCTGCAGGAACGCCCACCGCAGCTCCTGGTCGACGTCCAGCCCCTCGATGGCCGACGTGCCGTCCAGCAGGCCCTGCAGCAGGTCGAAGGCGGGCCGGCCCACGGCCGTGCGGGCGAAGAACCGCGCCCACGCCAGCTGCTGCCCGCTGCCCGGCTCGGCGGCGAGCAGCTCCCGCTCGGCGCCCTCGGCGAGCAGCCCCGCGCCCGTCTCCCGCCACTCGGGCGCCACGTAGTGCACGAGGGCCGACTCGGCCCAGGCGTGCAGCATCTGCAGGACGCCGATGTCGGACTCGCGGCCCGAGAAGCGCAGCACGATGTCGATGAACTCCCGGGCCGGCAGCAGCGCGTCCCGCGTCATGTTCCACAGCGCCGACCAGCACAGGGCGCGGGCGAGCGGGTCGGTGAGGCCGCCGAGCCCCGCCTTCAGGGTCTCCAGGGAGCCCGCGTCGAAGCGGGTCTTGCAGTACGTCAGGTCGTCGTCGTTGACCAGCACGAGCTCCGGCGCCTCCGCACCGGCCAACTCCGCCACCACCGTGCGCGGGCCGTCGACGTCCGCCTCGGCGCGCGCGTACCGCTCCAGGGCCCCTTCGGGCGTACGGCGGTACAGCCCCACTGCGACCCGGTGCGGCCGCAGCTCCGGGTGCGACTCGGCGGCCTCCTGCACCACCGCCAGCTCGTCGACCCGCCCCTCGGCGCTCAGCAGCACCTGCGGGGTCAGCGAGTTGACCCCGGCCGTCTGCAGCCAGGACCGCGCCCACGCGCCCATGTCCCGACCGCTGGTCTCCTCCAGCACCGACAGCAGGTCGCCGAGCCGCGTGTTGCCGTACGCGTGCCGCTTGAAGTAGCGCCGGGCGCCCTCCAGGAACGCGTCCTGGCCGACATAGGCGACCAGCTGCTTGAGCACCGAGGCGCCCTTGGCGTACGTGATGCCGTCGAAGTTGAGCTTCGCGTCCTGCAGGTCGCGGATGTCGGCGGTGATCGGGTGCGTGGAGGGCAGCTGGTCGGCGCGGTAGGCCCAGGCCTTGCGGCGGTTGGCGAAGGTGATCCAGGCGTCGGTGAAGCGGGTCGCGCCGACGTTGGCGAAGGTGCCCATGAAGTCCGCGAAGGACTCCTTCAGCCACAGGTCGTCCCACCACACCATGGTGACCAGGTCGCCGAACCACATGTGGGCCATCTCGTGGAGGATGACGTTGGCCCGGGCCTCGTAGGAGGAACGGGTCACCTTGCCGCGGAAGATGTACTCCTCGCGGAAGGTCACCAGGCCCGGGTTCTCCATCGCGCCCAGGTTGTACTCGGGCACGAACGCCTGGTCGTACTTCCCGAAGGGGTACGGGTAGTCGAAGTGCTCGTGGAAGAAGTCCAGGCCCTGCTTGGTGACGAGGAAGACGTCGTCGGAGTCGAAGTGGGGGGCGAGCCCCTTGCGGCACAGGGCGCCGAGGGGGATCTCCAGGCGCGTGCCGTCGTCGAGGACCCGCTCGTAGGAGTCCGTCACGTAGTGGTAGGGACCGGCCACCACACACGTGATGTACGTCGAGATCGGCTTGGTCTCCGCGAACCGCCAGACCCCGTCGCTCTCCGTCCCGGCCCCGTTGCTCCACACCGTCCAGCCCTCCGGCGCCCGCACCTCGAAGCGGAAGGGGGCCTTGAGGTCCGGCTGCTCGAAGTTCGCGAAGACCCGGCGGGAGTCGGCCGGCTCGTACTGCGTGTAGAGGTAGACCTCGCCGTCCTCGGGGTCGACGAAGCGGTGCATGCCCTCGCCGGTGCGGGAGTAGGCGCACGCGGCGTCCACGATCAGTTCGTTCTCGGCGGCCAGGTCCTCCAGGACGATCCGGGAGCCGTCGAAGACCTCGCCCGGGTCCAGGTCCCGGCCGTTCAGCGAGAGAGCCGTGACGCGCGGCGCGATCAGGTCCGCGAAGCTCGTGGCCCCCGGCTCGTTGCACCGGAAGCGGATCGTGGTGACCGACCGGAAGGTGCGCGGACCGTCCCCGGCCTGGTCCCCGACCGCCGAGCGCAGGTCGAGGGACACCTCGTACCCGTCGACGGACAGCAGGGCGGCCCGCTCCCGGGCCTCGTCACGGGACAGATTCTCACCGGGCACGGGCGATGCTCCCTCGGATGGTGTTCAGCATGCGGACAGGCCCGATCCTGCCATGTGCCCCTGACATCGGTCAGCCGGGAATGGGGTGGGCGGCGACCGGTGTTGCGGGGTGAGACGAACACTTCTCTAGGAGACCCATGTCCGAGACCACGAGCGCGTCCGGCAAGACCCCCGTCGACTTCTGGTTCGACCCGCTGTGCCCCTGGGCCTGGATGACCTCCCGCTGGGTCCTGGAGGTCGAGAAGGTCCGGGACATCGAGGTGCGCTGGCACATCATGAGCCTGGCGGTGCTGAACGAGCCGAAGATCGACGAGCTGCCCGAGGAGTACCGCGAGCTCCTCGAGACCAAGGCCTGGCAGCCGATCCGGGTGGTCACCGCGGCCTGGCAGAAGCACGGCTCCGACATCCTCGGCCCGCTGTACACCGCGCTCGGCACCCGGATCCACAACGAGGGCCAGGGCCCGACGCGCGAGGCCGTCGAGGGCGCGCTGGCGGACGTCGGCCTGCCCGCCGACCTGATCGAGTACTTCGACCAGAAGGACTTCGAGTTCGACGCCGAGCTGCGCGCCTCCCACAAGGAGGGCATCGACAAGGTCGGCCAGGACGTCGGCACCCCGGTCATCGCCGTGCCCGGCCCCGACGGCGAGCAGATCGCCTTCTTCGGCCCGGTCGTCACCCCGGCCCCCAAGGGCGAGGAGGCCGCCCGCCTGTGGGACGGCACGGTGGCGGTCGCCTCGGTCCCGGGCTTCTACGAGATCAAGCGCACCCGCACCAAGGGCCCCGACTTCAGCAACCTGTAGTCACTTCTCCGGCTCGGGGAAGGACCCCCCGTCGTTCTGGTCCCCGAGCCGCTGATACCGCAGACACCCTTCACGCGCACACCGGAAGTACGAGCCCAGGCGGGTGTGCCTGGGCTTGTGCTCCCGGACGAACCTCTGCTCCTCGTCGGTGAGAGCCCGAAACTCCTGAAGGCTCCCACCGCAGTTCCGGCACCGCATGAACACCATGTGCCCCAGCCCACTCAGGGGCGCGGGGAACTGCGCGACCAGCCGCCACGAAACCGCAGCTGACGACCGGCCGTCCCCCGAGCCACGTCCAACCGCACCAAATGTTCCTGGAACCCCTTCGCGTAGTACGCGGAACGCCCGGGATCCGGTTCAACGATCATCGTCGGCTCGGTCCAGACCCGGGCATCAAGAGAAACCCCGTACCGCTCGGCCGCCGCCAACACGGCCCCCCGGGCCCCCACCTCCCCCTCGACCACCCTGAGCGGCCGTCCGAGCACATCGGCCAGCAACTGCATCCACGCCGGACTCCGCGTCCCGCCCCCGCACACCGCGAGCGACCCCGTCAGACCGGCCGCCTCCAGACAGTGCCGAGCCGCGTACCCGATCCCCTCGCAGGTCGCCCGGACCAGGTCGGCCCTGGTCGTCTCCAGCGAGACCCCGCTCAGCTCGGCCCGCAGATGCGGCTCCACGAAGGGCGCCCGCTCCCCGGAGGGGGCGAAGTACGGCAGCACGCGCACCCCGTGCGCCCCCGGCGGAGTCGACGCCAGCAGGTCGTTCACCTCCGCATGCGTGACGCCGGTGGTCGACAGCACCCAGTCCAGCGCGGCCGTCCCCACCATCGCAGGCATCGCCCGCAGACGGTGCCCCGGCCGGTCGGTCGAGATGTACAGCCCGGCCGGCTCGCTGCCCAGGTCGAGCTCGGTCGTGGCGACCAGAGCCGCCAGACACGTGCCCACGATCAGCAGCCCGTCCCCGGGCGAGGTCACCCCCGCGCCCAGCGCACAGGCCGGCAGATCGTACGGCCCGTTGGAGAGCCGGGTACCGGACGGCAGTCCCTCGCCCCGCGCCTCCCCCGTGGCGATCGGATCCCCGATCGGCGGGAGCAGCCGCCGGCGACGGGTGAGCCCCAGCAGCTCCACCACCCGGTTGTCGTACGACCGGGTGCGCGGGTCGAGGAAGGGCATGGAGGCGTCCGACACGTCCGTGGTCGCCCGCGCGGCCCCGGTGAGCCGCTGGAAGACCATGTCCTTGCAGTACACGGCGGCCGCGGCGGCGTCCAGGGACTTCGGGTCGTACCGGTCCAGCCAGGCCAGCAGCGGCCCCGGCGAGCCCGGGAACATCGCGCCGCCGGTCCGCCGGAACACCGTCTCGAACGTGCCGTCCGCGAGCCACTGGTCGAGCAGTTCGTGCGCCCGCCCGTCCATCCAGGACAGCGCCGACCGCACCGGCCGCCCTTCCCCGTCGACCAGCCACACCCCGTCGCCCTGACCGGTCAGCCCGGCCAGCTCCACCGGCTCCGGCACCCGCCCGGTCAGCCGGCCGAGGACGTCGACGACGCCGCCGTAGACCTCGTCCATGTCCTGCTCGACGAACCCGTCGCGCAGGGAGAGCTCCACCGGGCGCGACTCGACGGCCAGTTGACGGCCCCCGCTGTCGAAGGCGGCGGCCTTGACGACGGATGTGCCCACATCGATACCGACGTACATACGGATTCCCTCCTACGACCGCCTACGACCGTCACGTCAAGCAGTGCGCCAACGGCTCCCCCCGCGCCCAGCGGCCCACCTCCTCCGCGGCGATCCTCGCCGCCTTCTCGGCCACCGCGCGGCTCGCCCCGCCGAGGTGCGGGGTCAGGACGACCCGGTCGGCCAGGGCATGCAGCCGGGAGTCCGCGGGCAGCGGCTCGTGCTCGTAGGTGTCGAGGGCCGCCGCCGACAGCCGACCGGCTTCGAGGGCGTCGCACAGGGCGCCCTCGTCGATCAGCGGGCCGCGGGCCACGTTCACCACGACCGCGCCCCCGGGCAGCAGGGCCAGCTCGCGGGCGCCGATCAGGCCACGGGTCTCGGCGGTCAGGCGGGCATGCAGGGTGATCACCCGGGAGCGGGTGAGGAGCTGGTCCAGTGAGGACACGCGCAGGCCGTGGATCTCGCCGCGCACATAGGGGTCGTAGACCATCACCTGCGCCCCGAAGGCGCACAGCACGCGGGCGACCCGGCTGCCGACGGCGCCGTAACCGACGAGTCCCACGGGCAGGTCCTCCAGCTCCAGACCGCTGTGCTCGTAGGTGTAGTAGGCCGCGCCGCCCTCCCAACTGCCCTGTCCGGCGAGGAGGTCGTGGGCCTGCGGGATGCGGCGCACGGCGGCCAGCAGCATGCCGACGGTGAACTCGGCGGTGGCGGCGGCGTTGCGGCCGGGCGCGAAGCACACCCGGACGTCACGGGCCTTGGCCGCGTCCAGGTTCACGTTGACCGGGCCGCCCCGGCACACCACGACCAGCCGCAGGCCGTCGGCGGCGTCCAGCACCCGCTCGGTGACCGGGCCCATCTGGGTGACGAGGACCTCCGCGCCGTCCAGCGCCTCGATCAGCTCGTCCTCGGCGTCGCTCGCCTCCGTCACCTCCGAGACGGGCCCGAAGGGTTCCAGCGGCCAGCCGAGCGTCACCTCCTTCGTCTCCGCGGCGATACCGCCCAGCTCGGCCTCGACGGCCCCGGCGATCAGCCCCGGCAGTACGAAGTGGTCGCCGGCCGCCACGACACGTACGGGATCGGTCCTCTGGGTCATCGTCGACCTCCGAGTCGTCGCTTCACTGAGACGATGTTGAGCCGCGAGTCCCGGGTACGCATAGACCCCGTGCGGGTGGGAGGCTCCGATGACAGGGATGACGGACGTGAACGAGACGGTGTGGCTGGGGATCGACCTCGGCACCCAGAGCGTGCGCGCGCTGGCGGTCACGGCCGGTGGAACCGTGCTGGGCCGGGGTTCCGCCCCGCTCGGCGGACGGCGCGAGGGCGGGCGGCACGAGCAGGATCCGGGGGAGTGGTGGGAGGCGGTGCGCACGGCGTCCCGTTCCGCGCTGCTCACCCTGACGGGTGTACGGGTCGGCGGACTCGCGGTGTGCGGGACGTCGGGGACGGTCCTGCTGACGGACCCGCAGGGCCGGCCGACGAGCCCGGCGCTCATGTACGACGACGGACGCGCGGCGGACGAGGCGGCCCGGCTGCGCGCGGCGGGGCTCGCGGTGCAGGACACCTGGGCGCTGCCGAAGGCGCTGTGGCTCGCCGGGGCGCACGGCAAGGGCCGGGTCACCCACCAGCCGGACGTCGTCACCGCACACCTGGTCGGCGGGCCGGTGCCCACCGACTCCAGTCACGCCCTCAAGACGGGCTACGACGTCGAGCGCGGCGCCTGGCCGGATGTCGCCCTGGACCTTCCCGAGGTCGTCCTCCCCGGCACCCGGCTCGGCGAGGTCTGCCCGGCCGCGGCGGAGGCGACCGGCATCCCCGCCGGCACGCCCGTCGTCGCCGGGATGACCGACGGCTGCGCCGCCCAGATCGCCGCGGGCGCCCTGCGGCACGGGTCCTGGAACTCGGTGCTCGGCACCACCCTCGTCCTGAAGGGGGCCGGCCCGGAGCCGGTCCGGGACCCGAGCGGCGTGGTCTACAACCACCGTGCGCCGGGCGGCACCTGGCTGCCCGGCGGGGCGTCCGGTGTGGGTGCGGGCGCGCTTCCGGGCGACGTGGACCCCGCGGCCATGGACGCCCGGGCCGCCGCGTACGAGCCGTCCGGCGCGGTGGCCTACCCGCTGGTGTCACGGGGGGAGCGGTTCCCCTTCCGTGCCCCGGACGCCACCGTCTTCCGTCTCGGTGATCCCGCCGACGACGCCGACGGCTGGGCCGGGCTCCTCCAGGGCGTCGGGTTCGCGGAACGCCTCTGCCTCGACTACCTGCACCATCTGGGCGCCCCGCTGGACGGTCCCCTCACCTTCACCGGCGGCGCGGCCCGCAGCGCGTACTGGAACCAGCTGCGCGTCGACATCCTCGGCCGCCCGGCCCGCGTACCCGAACAGACCGAACCGGCCCTGGGAATGGCCGCGTTGGCGCTGCACGGCACGACCGGCACCCCTCTGGCGGAGGCCGCCGAGCACATGGTCCGCATCCGCACGGTCGTGGAACCCCGCCGCGGCCGCACGGCCCTCTTCGCCGAGCCGTACGCCCGCCTCGTCGACGAACTCACCGCCCGCGGCTGGCTCCCGCCCGACGTGGCGACCCACGCACACGCCCGCCTGGCCGAAGACACGGCAACCTCATGACCGTCCCTACGCCCCATGAGGGACACCCTGGTTGTCCCCCGGCACCGGTCGTGGTCGCCGGGCGTGGTGGCCTGGCTGGGTGCGCGGCGGCTTCAGGGCAGGGCCCGGGCCCCGTGAGGGGCGCCCCGGTCGACGGCGCTTGCGCTGTGCCGCGCCTGGCCGGTTGGCGGTCTCGCCGCCCGGGCGGCGGGTGGTTCGGCCTGGCCCGGGTAGCCGCCACCGTGCCGGTGGCGGGCCCGTGGCCGCCCCTCGACCCCGTCCCGACCCCGACCGAGCGGACCGTTTCATGAGTACGAGCACGACCCTGCTGCTGGCCCGGCACGGGCAGACCATCTGGCATGCCGAGAACCGTTACGCGGGCGTGAGCGACATCGGGCTCACCGACGAGGGCCGGGTCCAGGCGGAGGCGCTCGGGCGGTGGGCCGCCGTGCACCGCCCCGACGCGGTCTGGACGTCCCCCCTCTCGCGGGCGATCGCCACCGCCGACCCGGCCTGCCGTGCCCTCGGCGTCACCCCGCACCGCGAACCCGGGCTCAGGGAGTGCGACTTCGGGGTGGTGGAGGGACGTACGCTCGCGGAGTTCGCCGCGGAGGTGCCCGACGCGGCGGAGGCGTTCCGGGCGGACCCGGTGGCCTTTCCCTTCCCCGGCGCGGAGGATCCGGCCGCGGCCGCCGCCCGGGGCACGGCGGCCCTGCGCCGCGTCGCCGCCGCCCACCCCGGCGAGCGCGTCCTCGTCGTCGCCCACAACACCCTGCTGCGGCTGGCGTTGTGCGCCCTGCTGTCGATCCCGCTGGGGGAGTACCGCAGAGTGTTCCCGCGGTTGCGCAACGCGGCGATCACCGAACTCCGCCTCGACGAGCACGGATCCGCCGCACTTCTCTCTCTCAATGTGCCGTGCGAGCAGGACCGGTCGTAGCACGATAGGACCATGACGGAGATCGACACCTCGGTGCCGCATTCGGCCCGGATCTGGAACTACTGGCTCGGCGGCAAGGACAACTACCCCGTCGACGAAGCGGCCGGCGACGCCTACACGGCCGTCTTCCCGGGCATCGTCACGATCGCCCGCAGCAGCCGCGCCTTTCTCGGCCGCAGCATCAGGTACCTGGTCGAGGAGGCGGGCGTCCGCCAGTTCCTGGACGTCGGCACCGGGCTGCCCACGGTCGACAACACCCACGAGGTCGCCCAGCGCTTCGCCCCCGAATCGAAGATCGTCTACGTCGACAACGACCCGCTGGTCCTCGCCCACGCCCGCGCCCTGCTCACCTCCACCCCGGAGGGCGAGACGGCGTACGAGGACCTGACGCTCTACGAGCCGGAGAAGATCATCGAGGCGGCCTCGCGGACCCTCGACCTGACCCGCCCCACGGCCCTGATCCTCAGCGGCCTCCTCGGCCATGTCGCCGACTACGACCTGGCCCGCGAGCTGGTCGGCCGGCTGCTGGCGGGCCTGCCCTCCGGCAGCTACCTGTGCGTCAACGACGGCTCGCGCGGCACCGACCCGGACTACGAGCAGGCCCAGGACGCCTACAACGAGACCGGCGCGGTGCCCTACTTCCTGCGCCCGGTGGACAAGATCGAGGCGTTCTTCGAGGGCCTGGAGCTGGTGGACCCGGGCGTGGTCTCGGTCCCGCTGTGGCGCCCCGAGGGCGACGCGGCCCCGGCCCCGATCGGCCAGCACGGCGGCGTGGGCCGCAAGCCTTGAGCGCTCGGCCACCGGGGAAGCCCCCGCGAGTCACGTCCTCGCGGGGGCTTCCGTCATTCCGCCCGCCCGCATGAAGGTTGAGAAGACGATCACGAGGCGGGACGCTTCGGCGGGAGCGGCTCAGGGCGCCAACAGCAGGACGTCCGTACGGGACTTGGCGGCCTCGTAGCGCCGGGCCACGTCCTGCCAGTCGACGACGGCCCACATCGCGTCGATGAAGTCGACCTTCTGGTTCCGGTACTGGAGATAGAAGGCGTGCTCCCAGGCGTCGAAGACCAGGAGCGGCGTCGAGCCCTGGCCGACGTTGCCCTGGTGGTCGTAGACCTGCTCCACGATCAGCCGCCCGCTGAGGGGCTCGTACGCGAGGACACCCCAGCCTGAGCCCTGCGTGGTCGCGGCGGCCTTGGTGAGCTGGGCCTTGAACCCGGCGAACGACCCGAAGGACTCGGCGACGGCGTCCGCGAGCTCCCCGACCCCGTCGGCGGCCAGCGGCTCACCGCCGCCGCCCTTCGGGCCGGTCATGTTTTGCCAGTAGATGGAGTGCAGGATGTGCCCGGAGAGGTGGAAGGCCAGGTTCTTCTCCAGCCCGTTCACCGCGCCCCACGACTCCTCGTCCCGCGCCTGTGCCAACTGCTCCAGCGTGTCGTTGGCGCCCTTCACATAGGCCGCGTGGTGCTTGTCGTGGTGCAGCTCGATGATCTCGGGACTGATCACGGGGGCGAGCGCGGAGTAGTCGTACGGCAGGTCGGGCAGCGCGTAGACGGGCATGCGGGGTCCCCTCCGAACCTCTTATTGCAAAGAGCTTGCAACTGCACGCTAGCAACAAAAAGACCCCCGCGGGTGGACCGGGGGGTCTTTTCGTGCGCTGCCGGACGGCTCGCGGGCGGTGGGGTCAGGTCCTGGCGCGGGTCCGCTGGCGGGCATACCCCGCGCCCGCCAGGAGCAGCGTCAGGCCGCCCGTCCAGTACAGCTGCACACGGGTGCCCGGCTCGCGGGCCATCAGGACGAGGATCGCCGCCATGCCGGCCAGGGCGACCCAGGTCAGGTACGGGAAGGCCCACATGCGCACGGTCAGCCGCTCGGCGCCCTCGCGTTCCAGCGCGCGGCGCAGCCGCAGCTGGGAGACGGCGACGAAGGCCCAGACGACCAGGATGACCGCGCCGATCATGTTGAGGAGCCAGGAGAAGACGTCGTCGGGGCGCCAATAGCTGAGGACCACGCAGACGAAGCCGAAGACGCTGGAGGCGAGCACCGCCAGGCGCGGGACCCCGCCGGAGACGCGCCCCAGGATGCCGGGTCCGAGACCCCGCTCGACCAGGGAGTAGGCGATGCGGGAGGAGCCGTAGACATTGGCGTTCATCGCGGAGAGGAGGGCGACCAGGACGACCACGTTCATGAGCTGTCCGGCTCCCGGGATGCCCAGTTCGTCGAGGGCGGCGACGTACGGGCCCTTCGCCACGACCGCCCGCGCGTCCCAGGGGACCAGGGTGACGATGACCGCCATCGAGCCGACGTAGAACAGCGCGATCCGCCACATCGCCGTACGGACCGCGCTCGCCACCCCGCGCACCGGGTCCTCGGACTCGGCGGCCGCGATGGTGACCGTCTCCAGGCCGCCGTACGCGAAGACGGAGGCGAGCAGGCCGACGACCAGGCCCTCGCCGCCGCCCGGGAAGAAGCCCCCTCGGCCGGTGAGGTTCGCGGTGCCCGGAGCGTCCGTGCCGGGCAGGACGCCGGCGATCGCCAGCACTCCGAGGACCAGGAACAGGCCGATCGCGCCCACCTTGAGGGCCGCGAACCAGAACTCGAACTCGCCGAAGTTCTTCACCGCGGCCAGGTTCGTGCCGCAGAAGACCAGCATGAACAGGGCCACCCAGGCCCACTCGGGGGTCCCCGGGAGCCAGCCGGTCACGATCTTCGCGGCACCGATGCCCTCCAGTCCCACGGCCGTGCACAGCAGGATCCAGAAGGACCAGCCGACCGTGAAGCCCGCCCAGGGGCCGAACGCCCGCTCGGCGTGCGCCGAGAAGGAGCCGGAGGAGGGGTGCGCGGCCGACATCTCGCCGAGCATCCGCATCACTAGCATCACGAGGAGGCCGGAGAGCGTGTAGGCGAGGACGATCGAGGGGCCGGCGGCGGCGATCCCCGCGCCGGAGCCGACGAACAGTCCGGCGCCGATCACCCCGCCGAGGGCGATCATCGACAGATGGCGCTGCTTGAGGCCGTGGGTCAGGGAGGCCTCGGACCCTGGCGGTGTCTTGACGGTGGTGCTGGGCATGGGCGGGTTCGTCCAGTGCGTGAGACGGGCAAAAACGCCCACAGTCTGGGCGGTCTCCCCTGGTCAGAGAGGAGACCGCCCACCATGCGGACCCGTCAGGCACCGGCTGTGACTACGCGGCTACGGCCGTGTAGTGCGAGGCGTCGCCCTCGACCGACCAGCTCTCCTTGCCCTCGACGCCGACCGGGACGTCCCCGGCGACGGTCACCCGGTGCAGCCGGCGCGGCAGACCGTCGTAGTTGTCCACGGCGTAGTGCTGGGTGATCCGGTTGTCGAACAGCACCAGCTGGTTCTCCGACCAGCGGTGGCGCAGCACGTTCTCCGGCCGGGTCACGTACGACTGGAACAGGTCGAGTAGCTTGCGGGACTCACCCGTCGACAGCCCCACGATCCGCTGCGCGAACCCGCCGACGAACAGACCCCGTTCGCCGGTCAGCGGGTGGACCCGGACCACCGGGTGGGCCGTGCGGTACGTGATCGACGTGAACTGGGCGCGCCGGGCGGCCTGTTCCTCGTCCAGCGTCTCCTCCGGTACGGCGTAGTCGTAGTCGTTGGTGTGCTCGGCCCACAGGTCGTCGGCGAGGCGCCTGAGGGGCTCCGGCAGATCCCGGTAGGCGGCCGCCGAGTCGGCGATCAGCGTCTCGCCGCCGTACGGCGGAATCGTCAGGCTGCGCAGGGTGCTGGCCTGGGGCGGGTTGAGGACGAAGGTGACGTCGGTGTGCCAGTGGTTGGCGGCGCGGCCTCCCTCGCTGTCGACGGGCAGGACGTTCGGGGCGCCGTCCACGGCGGGCACGGTCGGGTGGGCGGTGGTGAGCTCACCGAAGTGCCGGGCGAAGGCCTGCTGGCCCTCGTCGTCGAGGTTCACGTCGCTGAAGACCAGCGCCTTGTGGGCGTTGAGGGCGTCGCGCAGAGCCGTGGCCGTCTTCTCGTCGAGCGGCTCGGTGAGGTCGACGCCGAAGACCTGGGCGCCGATGTTCGCGGTGATCTTGCGGATCTCGATACCGGACATGGGAGGGGTCCTTCCTAGACGTAGGCGGGCTGGACGTGCTGGTTGGCGGGGCGCGGGAGGCCGTAGCGCTCCCGCAGGGTCCGGCGTGGGCCGTACTCGGTGCGGAGCAGGCCGCGGGTGCGCAGGATCGGGACGACGTGGTCGACGAAGGCGTCGAGTCCCGAGGGGAGCACCGCGGGCATGATGTTGAAGCCGTCGGCGGCGCCCTGCGTGAACCACGTCTCGATGGCGTCGGCGACCTGCTCGGGTGTGCCGGCGAAGGTGAGATGGCCGCGGCCGCCGCCGAGGCGCCCGATCAGCTGCCGCACGGTGAGCCGGTCACGCCGGGCCAGCTCCACGACGAGCGTGTACCGGCTCTTGGCACCCTCGACGGCCGACTCGGGCGGCAGGTCGGCGGGCAGCTGCCTGTCCAACTCCAGTGTGTCTGCCGGCAGTTGCAGCAACCGCTCCAGGTTGGCCACCCCGTGCCGGTGCACGATGTGGTCCTCCAGCTCCTGTTCCTTCGCGCGCGCCTCGGCCTCGGTGGCGCCGATGACGGGGACGATGCCGGGCAGCACCTTGATGTGCTCGGGGTCCCGGCCGGCGGCCGCCGTGCGGGACTTGAGGTCGGCGTAGAAGGCCCGCGCGTCCTCGATGGTCTGCTGGGCGGTGAACACGGCCTCGGCGTACCGGGACGCGAACTCCTTGCCGTCCGCACTGGAGCCCGCCTGTACGAGCAGCGGGTAACCCTGGGGCGTGCGGGGCACGTTGAGGGCGCCCTCGACGCTGAAGTACGTGCCCCGGTGGCGGGGCGGGTGGACCTTGGTGTCGTCGCCCCAGACGCCGGCCGCCTTGTCGCCGACGATCGCGTCGTCCTCCCAGCTGTCCCAGAGCTTGAGGGCCACGTCGAGGAACTCGGCGGCTCTCGCGTACCGCTCGGCGTGCGCCGGCTCCGCGTCCAGACCGAAGTTGCGGGCTGCCTCCGCGCCGGCCGTGGTGACGATGTTCCAGCCCGCCCGGCCGCCGCTGATGATGTCCAGCGAGGCGAACTTCCGGGCCAGGTTGTAGGGCGAGTTGTAGGACGTGGAGGCGGTCGCGATCAGCCCGATGTGCTCGGTGGCCGTCGCCAGCGCGGTCAGCAGGGTGAGCGGCTCCAGCGCCCCGGCGGGCCGCTGGGCGAGGTTGCTCCACAACTGCGGCCCGTCGGCGAGAAAGAGCGAGTCGAAGGTCCCGCGCTCGGCGATCCGGGCGAGGTGGAGGTAGTGGTCGAGCGACACATGAGCGAAGGGATCGCTCTCGGGCAGCCGCCACGACGCCTCGTGATGACCGGTGTTCATGAGAAAGGCGTTGAGGTGGAGATGACGGGACATGGTGATCCTTTGCCGTGCGGGGCCCTGGTGATGTGTCCGGTGGGCCGTTCTGGGCGGGTGCCGGGTGGCGTATTTCAGCCCGTCCGGCGTCTGAGGACGAGGCCCCTTGGGGCCGATGGGGGTCTGGGGGCGCAGCCCCCAGGGCCGGTCAGCCGACTTCCGCGGTCAGCCGACCTCCGCGGTCACCCCCAGCGCCGCCAGCAACCGCACCCGGTACTCCTCCCGCGAACGCTCACGTTCGATCGTCAGGTCCAGCCCGATCCGCCCGTGCTCCAGCACCAGCACCCGGTCCGCGAGGACCACCGCCTCGTCGACGTCATGCGTCACCAGCAGCACCGACGGCTGATGCCGCTTCCACAACTGCCTCAGCAGCGCGTGCATCCTGATCCGCGTCAACGCGTCCAGTGCCCCGAACGGCTCGTCGGCCAGGAGCAGTTCGGGCTCCCGTACCAACGACCGGGCCAGCGCCGCGCGCTGGGCCTCACCGCCGGACAGCTCGCTCGGCCAGGCCCGCTCACGGCCCTTCAGACCGACCTCCTCAAGAGCCTCCCGCCCCTTCTCCTCGCCGTCCGTCCCCAGCAGGACGTTGTCCAGCACCCGCCGCCACGGCAGCAGCCGCGCGTCCTGGAACACCACGGACACCCGGTCCGGAGCCGTGAGCTGCCCGCTGCCCACCACCTCGTGGTCCAGCCCCGCCACCGCCCGCAGCAGCGTGCTCTTGCCGGAGCCGCTGTGCCCGAGCAGCGCGACGAACTGTCCGGCCGGGATGTCGAGGTCGATGCCGTCGAGGACCGTACGCCCGCCGAACGACCGGGTCAGCCCCCGCAGTCGTACGGCCGGCCGGGTCAGCTGCTCAGTGTGCGGCGCCATGACAGCACCCTCCGTTCGACGAGTCGGACCGCGCTGTCGGAGACCAGGCCGAAGACGCCGTAGACGACGAGACCGACGAGGATCACATCGCTCTGGCCGTAGTTCTGGGCCTGGAACATCAGGTAGCCGAGTCCGCTGGTGGCGTTGATCTGCTCCAGGACGACCAGGCCCAGCCAGGAGCCGGTGACGCCGAGCCGGAGTCCCACGAAGAATCCGGGCAGCGCGCCGGGGATGACGATCTGCCGGACGAAGGCGAACCTCGACAGCCCCTGCACCTCGGCCAGTTCGACGTAGCGGTGGTCGATGCCGGCCAGTGCGGCATGGGTGTTCAGATAGATCGGGATGTAGACGACGATCGCGATGATGGCGACCTTGAAGGACTCCCCGATGCCCAGCCAGAGGATGAACAGCGGGATCAGACCGAGGGTGGGGATCGCCCGGTTGAGGTTCACCGTCCCGTCGATCAGCGCCTCGCCGGCCCGGCTGAGCCCGGCGGCCAGGGCCAGCAGGACCCCCGCGGCCAGACCGATCGCGAATCCGGACGCGGCCCGTCGCAGCGAGGTCAGGATGTCGGTGGGCAGCGTCCCGGCGGTCCACAGATGGACGCCGGTGCGCACCACCGTCCAAGGCGCCGGGACCGCGGCGGGATCGAGGCGTCCCGCGGCGGAGGCGGCGGCCCACAGGGCGAGGAGGAGGACCGGCCCGACGAGCCGGGCCGCGGGCAGGCGACGGCCGGGGGAGAGCCGGCGGCGCCTGCGGACCTGAGACGTGTCCCGGGCGACCGCGGCGGTGGCGGCCACGGTGGTGGTCACTGCGCTCACCTCCGGTACTCCGCGCTCACGGCCCTCGCGGCGATGCCCTCGAAGCGGTGGTCGAACAGCTCGCCCACGTCGAACTTCTTCACGAAGCCGCCCTCCGCCAGCAGATCCGCGGTCTCCTGCTCCCACTTGATCGCCTCGTCCCAACTCGGCGGGAAGAGCGGCTTGTTGGCGAGCGCGGTGACGGCCTTCGCCTGGGCGGGGGTCAGGTTCTGCGTCTTGACGTAGAACTCCTCGTTCCAGATGTCGGGGTTCTCGTACGTCCACACCTGGCCCTTGGCCCAGTACGGGATGTACGCGGCCACCGCTGCGGCCTTCGCGGGGTCGCCCAGCACGGAGGTCGGCGCCCACAGCAGGTTGAGCAGGTCGACCACGTCGGTGGTGATGGCGCGGGCTCCCTTGGCCTCGTACTGCTGGAGGTAGGCGGGCGCCTGGCTGTTGGCGAGCGGGGCCACGTCCACCTGGCCGGACTGCAGGGCCGTGAAGAACTGGTTGCTGGTCAGCGGGACCAGCTTCACCTCGTCGTAGGCGAGCCCGGCCTTCTTCAACGCCCGCAGCAGGACCACTCCTTGGGCCTGCCCCTGCGAGAACGCGAGCTTCTTCCCCCTGAAGTCCTCGACCGTGCGGATGTCGCTGCCGGGCTTGGTGGCGAAGAGGTAGTTCGGCTTACGGGTGATGTTGATCGCGACGATCTTCGCGTCGTATCCCTGGAAATGCGCCTGGATCGGCGGGATTCCCGCGTTGTTGGCGACGTCGAGGGAGCCGGAACGGAAGGCGTTGATGACATCCGGGCCGGCGCTGATATTGGCCCAGCTCGTCACCTTGAACGGAGGATCGCCCAGTCTGCCGAGTTTCAGCTGTAGTTGTTGGGTGCCGGAATATGAGGCGATCTTGAGGCTCGTACCGGCCGGGATCTTGTTGGCGAGCGGGGCGGACAGGTCGTCCTCGCCGGCCGCGGCGGCGCTGCCACCTGCGCAGCCACTGAGGCCGGCGACACCGGCCGCGGCGCCGAGGACCGAGGAGAGGAACAGCCGCCGGTCGATGCCGGACGTGCGGGAATAGGGCATGGGAAGACTCCCTGGATCAGTGCAGGAGAAAGTCACGCAGAAATGCGTTCAAGCAGAGGAAATGAGCGCGTCACGCGGGGCAACGTGTCAGCAACAAAGGGCGCGACAGTACAGGTGCGGGCTCATGAAAGGATGTTCGCGGTCATGGGGAACCCCTGTCAACATTCGGAGTTTCTGAATTAAATAGCCTCAGGTGAAGCGGCCAGCGGATCCCGGTAGAGCACGTCGAGCGCCACCGAACCGCCCGCCACGGCAAGGACGGAGTCCGGGAAACTCGACGGCAGGACCGAGGCCGCACGGTCGTCGCCGACGCCCTCGCGCAGGGCGGCGAGGCAGTCCTCCCGGTGCAGCACGCCGACCTCGGTCACCACGACCGTCTCCGGGTTCAGCACGTCGAGGAGCAGCCGCACCGCCCGCCCCACGGCGCCCGCCCGCTCCACCAGCAGCCGGGCCGCCACCGGGTCGCCCGCGGCCGCCGCCGCGACCACATGCATCGGGTTCACGCCCTCGACGATCCCCGCCCGCCGGGCCCGCCGGCAGAGGGTCCGCTCGCTCAGCTCGGCCTGCAGGCATCCCGTCCGCCCGCAGGCGCAGGGCTCGGTGCCGCCCGGTACCGGGAGATGGGCGATCGCGCCCGCCTGGGAGCGCGGTCCGTGATGCACCTCGTCGTTGGTGGCGAAGGCCGCGTCCACCACGTTTCCGACGAAGAGCTGCAGCACGCTCCGGCTGCCGCGCGCCCGCCCGAACAGCCGCTCCGCGTTGACCAACGCCCGTGCGTGCCCGTCCACATGGACGGGCAGACCGGTCCGGGCGCCGAGCACGTCCCGCACCGGCACCTCGTGCCAGCCCAGCAGGGGGTGCTCGACGACGGTCCCGGAGTCCCGGTCCACCCAGCCGCCGGCCGCGAAGCCGACGCCCAGGCAGCGCAGTCGCGGGGCCCGGGCGAGGAGTGCGGCGAGCGCGTCGGCGGCCCGCGCCAGGACCGCGTGGGCGTCGGCCCCGTCGGCCCTCTCGTTCCTGCCGTCCCTGTCGCCCCTGCCGTCCCTGCCGTGCCGCAGCTCCCGCACGGCCACCACCCGGCCGCGCAGATCGAGCAGCGCCACGGTCGTATAGGGGACGGCCACATGGACCCCGCCCACGACGAACCGTGTTGCGTCGAGGTCCACGGGCACATGGGGGCGGCCCACACCCTGGGAGCGCCGGGGCAGTTCCGACTCCCGGATCAGGCCGAGTTCGGTGAAGCGTGAGCAGTAGTCCGTCACGGACGCCGGGGACAACCCCGTCAGCCGGGCGATGGTGCTGCGCGCCACCGGCCCGTGCTCCAGCACGGACCGCAGGACGACGCTGGCGCTGGTCCGGCGCCGCGACGTGGAAGGGGAAGGGGAAGAGACAGGGGGTGCCACGGAAGGGGGCATGGAGGACCGTCCTCGGGAACGGGGGCCGACACGTCTCGGAGAGCGAGGCGCGCCGGAGCCCGCCTCACACCGGACGGCGACAGACGGCCGTGCCCACGCGTCGCAGATCGACGTGGCGACGCGAGGAGAAGTACCGGGACTGGGCGACCATGTCCCGAAGGGTAGGTCACCAACGGTGAATCCGACCAGCCCACTAGGATTCGTTTGGTGGTTCCCCACAGTGGCGTGAACCCGCGCGCCTGTAGCCGGGGCCACCTCACCTCAGTGACCGGCGTCACGCCGAACCGGGTGTAACCCGCATCCTTTGTCCGGAGCCCACCAAGCCCTCGCTCCCCCCTTTGTCGGGCGCTGACGGTGATCGGCCCGAACGTGCTGGGATAGCGTCACGATGTCCCTCGCCGTTCACACTCTCGCGGAGTCCCCATGAGCACCGCCGTCGCCCCCGTCCGCACCGGCCAGGTCCTCGCCGACCTGATCCCCGCCTCCCGCGTCCGGGACATCGCGCTCGTGGTGGGCGGCGCCGCGCTCACCGGCCTCGCCGCACAGCTCTCCGTGCCCGTGCCGGGCTCCCCGGTGCCGGTGACCGGCCAGACCTTCGCCGCCCTGCTCGTCGGCACGACCCTCGGCGCCCGCCGCGGTGTCGCCTCCCTCGCGCTGTACGCGCTGGCCGGCCTCGCCGGGCTCCCGTGGTTCGCCCAGGGCACCTCCGGGTTCTCCGTCTCCTTCGGTTACATCCTCGGCATGATCCTGGCCTCCGCCGCCGTCGGCGCCCTGGCCCGCCGCGGCGCCGACCGGAACGTGTGGCGGACGGCGGGTGCCATGCTGGTCGGCGAGGCGATCATCTACGCCGTCGGCGTCCCGTACCTCGCCTACGCCGCCGACATGTCGCTGTCCGCCGCCGTCGCGGCCGGCCTCACCCCCTTCCTGCTCGGCGACGCCCTCAAGGCGGCCCTCGCGATGGGCGTGCTGCCCACCGCCTGGAAGCTCGTCAAGCGCTGACACCCCCGCGGAAGAGGCTCGCCGGGTCGTACCGCGACTCCAACTCGGCGAGCATCTCGCGTGTTTCGGCGTCGTACAGCGGCGCGAAGGCCGGGTTCAGCAGCTCGCGCGCCTGCTGACGCCCACCACCGGTCAACAGCCGTACACGGAAACGCCCGCCCAGCGGGTTGAGCGGTACGACACGAGCTGTTCATGCCGGACATGCTGGAGGCGTGACCTGACGGTTTCCGTCGGGTCACGCCTCCACCGGTTTCCGCTCCGGATCAGACGGTGCGCCGCGGCCGTCGCTGCGACCACCACATCCCGGCCACGCCGGCCGCCATCAGCGAGGCGCCCGCGGCCCCGAGCGGCAACAGGTCACGTGCCGGGCCGGTCTTCGGCAGTTCGCTCGGCGTGCCGCCGCCCGGGGACACCGGCTTGTTGTCGGTGCCCAGCAGCAGCGGGGTGGCCGGGGCGTTCGGTGACGGGTTCGTCGTACCGAACGGAACCGGGCCCTGCTGCCAGAACGTCTTCTTCCCGTCGCCGGTCTGCACCGGCAGGCAGATCTTTCCGGTCTTCTTGAGATCGAATGTCGCGTCGACGGCGTACGACTTCGACTTACCGGCCGCGAGATTGTCGATGGAGCAGACGAATCCGCTGTTCGAGCCCTCCGGCAGATCCTTTTCTTCCATCGGAGAGCAACCTTGAACGTTTTTGACCGTAAGGCCGTCGAAACCGACGACCAAGAGCCTGATCTTTCCGCTGTCCTTGCTCCCGTCGTTCTTCACGCCGGCCGTGAGGTCGGTTTTCTGCGAGCTGTTGTCGACGGAGATCTTCTCCGGCAGTGTCGTCGTCAGCTTCACACCGGCCGGTGCCGCGTCAACGGCCTTTCCCCCCTTGCTGCTGGCGGGTCCCTCGTCCGCGCTCGCGGTGAAGCTGAAGATCATCACCGTCGAGAAAGATGCCGCGACCAGCGATCCGGCAATGGTCGTCATACGACGAGAACTCATGTTCGCCCCCCTTGGCTGCGCCTGAATTCGCAGTACTTGAAGAGGTACCACAAGATTTCTCCGCACTATGCTGGTACGGCGCGAAGTGTGACCATTGTGTTCCACTCGGGACATCGTTGAGGGGGTGCAGCGGATTGCCGGGGAATGCGGGAGACACGGGAAATGCGAGGCGCGGCGGAGTTCCAGGGCTCCTGGTGACAGGACGCTATCGCCTGGTCGAAAGTATCGGCCAGGGGGGAATGGGACGGGTGTGGCGGGCCGCCGACGAAATGCTCGACCGGCAGGTCGCGGTCAAGGAGATGCGGATCGACGGCCTCGACGCGGAGGACACCCGCACCCGCCGTGAACGGACGCTGCGCGAGGCCAGGGCCACGGCCCGGATCGACCACCCCAACGTCGTACGGGTCTACGACGTCGTGGACGAGGGCGAACGCCTGTGGATCGTCATGGAGTTGGTCAAGGGCCGCTCCCTGGAACGGATGATCGCGGAGGACGGCCCGCTCGGACCACGCGACACGGCGCTGCTCGGACTCGGGCTGGTGCGGGCGCTCCGCCAGGTGCACGCACGCGGTGTCCTGCACCGCGACATCAAACCCGGCAACGTCCTGGTGGAGTCCGGCGACCGCACCGGTCACCGGATCGTGCTGACGGACTTCGGCATCGCCGCGATGCAGGACGCCAAGGCGCTCACCATGGTCGGCATGCTCGTCGGCTCCCCCGACTACATGGCCCCCGAGCGGGTCTCGGGCCGCCCCCAGGGACCCCCGTCGGACATCTGGTCCCTCGGCGCGACCCTCTGCGCGGCCCTCGGCGGCCGCTCCCCCTTCTCCCGCGACACCACCCTGGCCACGCTGCACGCCGTCCTCTACGAGGAGCCGGAACTCCCCGCGGCGGCGGGCCCGCTGGCCGACGTCCTGACCGCCCTGCTGGAGAAGGACCCCTCGATACGCCCGGGCCTGGACGAGGTGGAAGCGGCCCTGCACAGGGTGGCGTTCCCGGCGCCCACGCCGACTCTGCGGATGGAGACGGGGGAGGACGCGGGCGCTGACGGTGCGGGTGATGCCGGTGAGCAGCGGGGGACCGGGGAAGGCGGGGCCGCGACTTGGACCGACCCGGGGCGGGAGGACTCTGCGCGAGCGTCGGAGTCCGTACGTGCTGATGAGGCCCAGCAGCCGGAGGCGGCACCGGCACCGGAGCGAGCGGGGACGTCCGCACCGGCGTGGGCCCGGGGGGAGTTGAGGGACCCCAGAGATCCGATCGGGCCGGAGACGTCCGGAACCGCGGGGACCGCAGGGACGCCGGGTGGTTCAGGGGTGTCGGCAGACTCCGGTGCGCCGGGCGGCCCGAGCGATGCGCGCGGACACCCGTCGGAGGGGCCGGACACCCCAGCGCAACCGCCCAGCCCGTCGGTGAGGTGGACGAACCAGGAGCCGCCCACACGGGTCGTACGGGCGGTACGGGACCCGCGGGTGCCGGAGGCCGAGGTGCCGGGCCTCTCGGAACCGACGGGGTCCTTGGACGCGGTACTGCCCGGGCGGGGGTCTGCGGGGGCGGATGGTGCCGGTGGGTCGGACTCGGCGGCGGGAGGGTCTTGGTCTGTGACCGAGGGCGCGGAGCCCTCGGATGCCGTGCCGCCCGGTCATCTGCCTTCGGAGGCCGGGGGTGCCGGGGCTTCGGACTCGGTGCCGGCGGAGTCCCGGTCAGTGGCCGAGCGCGTGCAGCCCATGGATGCCGTACCGCCCGGGCACGGCCCCTCGGAGGCGGGCGCTTCCGACGCACCGGGCTCGTCGCCCGACGGAACTCGATCTGCCGCCCGGACTCCGGAGCCCTCGGATGTCATGGCGCCCGGGGGCGCGGCATCGGACGTGGCCGGAGCGGGCGACTCGGCCCCGGCCGTGGCTGGTGCGGGGGACTCGGCCCGGGCCGTCGTGGGTACGACGGGTTCGCCCCCGGACGTGACGGGAGGCGTGGATTCGGCCTCGGCCGCTGCAGGGATGCCGGACGTGGCTGGTGCAGGGGACTCGGCCCGGGACGTGGTGGGGACGACGGGCTGGCCGCCGGGTGCGGCGGGGGCAGAGGATTCTGCTCCGGCCGTGGTGGGGACGACGGGCTCACCCCCGGACGCCGCAGCAGCAGGGGACTCGGCTCCGGACGTGGCGGGGACAGCAGGCTCGCTCCCGGACCTGACCGGCGCCGAGGGCTCGCCCCCGGACACGCCGGGAGCAGGAGACGCGACCCCGGACGCCGACGCCGGGCCGGCAGGCGAGGTCGTAGCCGCTCGGGCCGAACTCGGCGTCCCCGTCGAGCCGTTCGTGACCGCCCGGTCCCGGCTCCGGGAGCCGTCGGCCGACCACCGTGCCAGTGCCTCCACCGAGGCCGTCTCGGAGGAGCGTTCGGAGGTCCGGTCGGAGGCGCCGTCCGGGAACTCGGCGGGAGCCTCGGCGGGAGCCGCGCTCCGGGCGGGTGCCACCACGACCAGTACGCCCCTCGCGAGCGCTCCCACGCAGGACTCCCTCGCGGCCGGCGTCCCCACGGAGCACTTCCCGATGCCGGACGCGCCGACACGCGACACCCCCCTGCGCGCGGCCTCCGCTCCCACCCGTGTCGGTCCGGCACCGCCGACCCGCCGTAGCCCCCACCACCCCGATCCGGCCGGTCCCGCCCCCACGTCAGGCTCGGCCGGCAACGGCGGACCCGGCATCGACACCGACGAACCCGCCGCGGACCCCCGTACCGAACCTCGTCCCGGCCGGGACCCCGACCCCGCCCTGATCCTGGGCCCCCACCCCCACCGCATGCCCCCGGGCGAACTCCCCGGCCCCGCCCGCCCCGCCACCCCGCACCGAGGCCGGCGCCGGACCGCCCTGGTCGCCGCCGGGAGCGTGGTCGCCGCGGGTGCCGTAGTGGTCGCGATCATCCTCGCCACCACGTCCGGCTCACCCGGCGACGACAAGGCGGGCGGCTCCCCGTCCGCCTCCGCGTCCGTCTCCTCCTCGGCACCCGGCGCCTCCACCCCCGGCGGCACCCCGTCCTCCACCGTCGAGGGCACCGCCCGCCCCCGTTCGCTCCCGCCCGGCGCACACGAGGAGGCCGGCGGATTCGCGTGGGCGACCCCCACCGGCTGGCGGCGGGACGTGAAGACGGGAGCCGAGGTCCACTACACCTCGCCGGACGGAGAGCAGGAGCTCGCGGCCAAGTCCTCCCTCGCCCGGGGCGACCTGATGGAGACCTGGAGGACCTCCGAGCAGAACGCCCACCAGGGCCAGGACTACCGCAAGATCCGTCTGGAGGAGACGACCTTCCGCGATCACCCCGCGGTCGTCTGGGAATACAGCTTCACCCTGGGCGGCGTCCCCTGGCACGCCCGGCTGCTCGGCTTCAACGTGGGCGACAAGTCGTACCAGATCAACACCTGGTACCAGCCGGACATCGAGACGCAGGCCCTCAGGACGTACGACGAGGTGAAAGACAGCTTCACCGTCCTGTGAACGCACGCGAAAGGACGCATACGAGAGGGGCCCCGCGGCACATGCCACGGGGCCCCTCTCGCACGACTGCTAATGCTCAGCCGACGGAGACCTTGTCCGTCACCTCGCCGGCCGGGGCGGCGCCCGCCCGCCCGCGGCCGAGCTTCTCCTTCACCACGGCGATGACCAGCACCACCGCCGCGACGAGCAGCGACAGCAGCACCGTCTCCCGACCGTCGTGCTCCGTGTCGGTCAGCATGTAGCCGAGGACGAACACGATCAACGCGGCCGTCGCCCAGGTCAGATACGGGTACAGCCACATCCTCACGACGAGCTTCTCCGGCGCCTCGGCCTGGATGATCTTCCGCATCCGCAGCTGCGAGAAGCAGATGACCAGCCAGACGAACAGGGCCACCGCACCGGAGGAGTTGACGAGGAAGAGGAAGATCTTGTCCGGGGAGAGGTAGTTGAAGAACACGGCGACGAAGCCGAACACCACCGACGCGAGGATCGCGGCCATCGGCACGCCCCGGCCGTTGACCCGCGCGAACGCCTTCGGCGCGTCTCCCCGCTCGCCGAGCGAGAAGGCCATACGGGAGGCCGTGTAGAGGCCGGAGTTGAGGCAGGACAGCACCGAGGTCAGCACGATGAAGTTCATGATCTGACCGGCGTGCGCGATCCCGAGGGAGTCGAGCGCGGCGACGTAGGAGCCGTCGTCCTGGATGGACTTGGAGTCCCAGGGCAGCAGGGCGACCACGACGAAGATCGAGCCGAGGTAGAAGACCGCGATCCGCCAGATGATGCTGTTGGTCGACTTGGTCACGGCCCGCTGCGGGTCCTCCGACTCACCGGCCGCGAGCGTGGCGATCTCGCTGCCCATGAAGGAGAAGACGACGAGCAGCACACCGGTGAGGATGGCGCCGGGCCCGTTGGGCAGGAAACCGCCGTGGTCGGTGAGGTTGGACAGCCCCGCCTGGTCGGCGTCGACACCCGGCAGGACGCCGAACACCGCGAGCAGACCGATGACGATGAACGCACCGATGGCGACGACCTTGATCCCGGCGAACCAGAACTCGAACTCGCCGTAGGACCCCACCGAGACCAGGTTGGTGGCGGTGAGCACGATCATGACGATCAGCGCCCAGCCCCACTGCGGTACGGCGGGTATCCACCCTTCGAGGATCTTGGCGCCGGCGGTCGCCTCCACGGCGAGCACGACGACCCAGAAGAACCAGTACAGCCAGCCGATGGAGAAACCGGCCCAGCGCCCGAGGGCCCGGTCGGCGTGCGCCGAGAAGGAGCCGGAGTTCGGGTTCGCGGCGGACATCTCACCGAGCATCCGCATCACGAGGACGACCAGCGTGCCGACGAGGGCGTACGAGAGCAGGATGCCGGGTCCGGCGGTGGCGATACCGGAACTGGAGCCCACGAAGAGGCCCGCTCCGATGACACCGCCGATGGCGATCATCGAGAGGTGACGGTTCTTGAGTCCGGCCTGGAGACCAGTCATACGGGGAATTCCTTCGTGCCGGGTGTGGGGCTCCCGTACGAGCGGTGTACGGGTCGGTCCAGTGAATCGGAGGCAAAGAAATTCGTGAACCTTTGAATCCAGATCGTTACTTGAGGTTTCCTTGAGGATCCATTGTCGGGTTCACGGTTTTCCTGGCTGACACCCGGGGCTGCTGCCCTGAAACAGCCGTGTCACACTCGTTCCATGCGCGTGTATCTCGGCTCCGACCATGCGGGCTTCGAACTCAAGAACCACCTCGTCGACTGGCTCAAGGCAGCCGGCCACGACCCGGTGGACTGCGGCCCCCACATCTACGACGCCCAGGACGACTACCCGCCCTTCTGCCTCCGCGCCGCCGAGCGCACCGCCGCCGACGCCGACTCCCTCGGCATCGTGATCGGCGGCTCCGGCAACGGCGAGCAGATCGCGGCGAACAAGGTCAAGGGCGTCCGTGCGTCCCTCGCCTGGAGCGAGGAGACCGCGTCGCTGGGCCGCCAGCACAACAACGCCAACGTCGTCGCGGTAGGCGCCCGCATGCACTCCACGGAGGAGGCGACGAAGTTCGTCGAGACCTTCCTCGCCACCCCGTTCTCCGGGGACGAGCGCCACCAGCGCCGCATCGACATGCTCTCCGGCTACGAGACCACGGGCGACCTGCCGGAGATTCCCGCGCATCACCCGCAGCAGTAGCCTCCGGCGGTGGGGCGGCGGGGGTTGTCGGCCGGGTGCGGGTGCGTGGGGGCCGGCCGCGCAGTTCCCCGCGCCCCTGGGCAGCCGACCTGGACGTCATCTCTCAGCCCGTCCGGCGTTTGAGGACGAGGCCCTTCGGGCCGATGGGGGTCGAAGGGGGCAGCGCCCCCTGGGGATGGGACGGGTAGGGGCGGCGGGGGCGAGGAAATCCGCCCGCACCCCCACCCGCAGACGAACAAGGAGCCACCGTGCCCGAGGGCCACACCATCCACCGCCTGGCCCAGGACTACGGTGCCGCGTTCCGGGGGACGAAACCCCGCGTCACCAGCCCCCAGGGCAAGTTCTCCGACGCCGCCGCCCTCCTCGACCGCTCCGGACTCACCCGCACCGAGGCCCACGGCAAACACCTCTTCCTCGGCTTCCGGGGCACCGACTGGGTCCACATCCACCTCGGCCTCTTCGGCAAGGTCACCTTCGGCGCGGCCCCCGCGCCCCCGCCCACCGACACGGTCCGCCTCCGCCTCGCGAACAGCACGGCGTACGTCGACCTCCGCGGCCCCACGACCTGCGCCCTGATCACCCCCGCCGAGAAGCAGTCGATACACGACCGCCTCGGCCCGGACCCCCTCCGCGAGGACGCCGACCCGCAGGCCGCGTACCGGCGGATCTCCCGCAGCCGTACGACGATCGCCGCCCTGCTGATGGACCAGAAGGTCATCGCGGGCGTGGGCAACGTCTACCGGGCGGAGGTCCTCTTCCGTCACCGCGTCGACCCGTACCGCGCGGGCAAGGACATCACCCCCGCCGAGTGGGACGCGCTCTGGGCCGACCTCGTCGAGCTCATGCGCGAGGGCGTGCGGAACAACCGCATCGACACCGTCCGCCCCGAGCACACCCCGGAGGCGATGGGCCGCCCGCCCCGCGTCGACGACCACGGCGGCGAGGTCTACGTGTACCGCAGGGCCGCTCTGCCCTGTCACATCTGTGGCGGCGAGATCCGCACCGCCGATCTCGCCGCCCGCAACCTCTTCTGGTGTCCGGCCTGCCAGAGCCGTTGAGAACCTAGAACCCGTGCGGCAGCCAGGGCGCCACCGCCGACCCGAACCCCACCGCCGCCTCGGCCAGCGCCCCCTGCCGTACCTCGCGCACCAGCCCGGCCCCCGCCAGCGAGGCGAGGCTCACGCCCCCGAGATAGGCCGCTCCCAACTCCCTTACGGACAGGGCGAGATCGGCCGCGTCCGTCGTACGCTCGCACGACGCACCCTTCGCGTCCCCGCTGAGCCGCCAACGCCCGCTGTTCCAGGGGCAGAAGGAGTCCTCGACCTCCAACACCACGTCCACCGGAGTCTGATAGGTCCGCGCCTCCAGCGCGGCACCCACGTCGACCAGCCGCACATGCAGCGAGTCCCGCACCACCAGCGAGCAGCGGCGGACGTCGGAGACCAGGTACTGCCAGGCCTCGTCGACGGGCCGTCGCCGGATGTCGATCCGCGAGGTGAGGTCCAGGTCGAACAGGAACCGCCACAGCGCGCCGTGCGTGGCCGGATCCAGCGCCTCCAGGTCGGAGACCACCACCGTGCCCTTGGGGCCGGCCGCCTCCCAGTCCGCCTTGACCCGGTACCGCACGAACCCGACGACCTCCCCGTCCCGCTCCGCGACCACGCACTGCAGCGGCGAGGCGCCGCCCCGGTCGCCCTCCGGGTCGAGCAGCCACAGCCGCTCCCAGCCCGGGATCCGGGCGACCATCCCGGGCCGCCGGGACACCAGCCGGGCGTACACCGCCTCGCACGCGTCGAGCACGTCGGCGGGCGCCGCGTACCGCAGCCGTACGTCGTCGGTGCCGGGCGATACGGACAGCCGAACCCGGGTGGTGTCGATGTCGGCGTTCACGTTGTAGGTGCCCACGCCGTACCCGAACCGGCCGTAGATCACCGGCTCGGAGGCGGTGAGCACGGCCAGCGGCTCGCCCCAGGAGCGCACGTCGTCCAGCTGGCGGCGCATCATCGAGGTCAGCAGCCCGCGCCGCCGGTGCGTGCCGGCCACGCCGACCATGGTGACGCCGGCCGCGGGCACGGAGGCCCCGCCGGGCACGGTCAGCCGGAAGCTGAACGCCCCCGCCGTCCCCACGCACCGCTCGCCGTCCCAGACGCCGATGGAACGCTCGTGCTCGGTGAGCTCACGCGACAGCTCCCGCTCCTCGGCCGACTCCGGAACCCCGCCGAAGGCGCGGATCAGGCTGTCGTACCACTCGTCCCAGTCGTCCTGCCGAAGCACCCGCAAGTCTGTCCCCATGAACCATGCCTACCAGGGCATTGCGGGAGGAGCGAGGGAATTTCGCCGCGGCCCGTCGTGCGCCGGGGCGGGTACGGCCCTTGAACCACTGTGAAGTTGAACCTCGCACGGGGGACAAGTCGTACCTCCTGTGCCAAGCAGGGGGTTCGACGGATAAGGTCCCGAACTAATGGCAGCAGGACGAGAGCGGCGCGCGGAAGCCGAGACGTTCACGGCCCGGTTGAAGATGCAGTGGCACCGGGTCCGCGTCGGGCTGCGCAGAAGCGCCGTGGACTACTTCCGCGGCGACGGCTCGGACTGGGTCGCGCTCGCCGGTCTGCTCCTGACCGTCCCGGTGATCACGTCCGTCACCCTGATGAACTCGGTGTGGTGCTCACCGGCCGCGCTGGTCCTGCCCATCGTCGCCGGCGGTCTGCTGCTGCGCCCGGCGAGCCTGCTCGGCCTGTACGCGGCGGCCGCGACCGCCCTGATCGTGGAGTCGGTGCAGCTCGGGCCGTACACCGAGGGCCCCTCCCGGGTCACCCCGGGCGTGGTCCTGGTCGTGGCCGCGTGCGGTTTCTTCGGCCTGCTGATCGCCCAGTTCCGCAGCCGGGTCGGGGTGCCCTGGCGGCGCGGCGGCACCATGCTGTTCGACCTGCGTGAACGCATCCGGGTGCAGAGCAAGCTGCCGCACCTGCCGCAGGGCTGGCACCGGGAGATGGCTCTGCGGCCCGCGGGCGGCCAGTCGTTCTCCGGTGACTTCGTTGTCGCGGCCCGTACCAACGGCGGCCGGACCATGGAGGTCGTCCTCACGGACGTCTCCGGCAAGGGCATGGACGCCGGATCGCGTGCGCTGCTGTTGTCGGGGGCGTTCGGCGGCCTGCTGGGTTCGCTGCCCCCGCACGCCTTCCTGCCCGCCGCGAACGGCTATCTGCTGCGCCAGGACTGGGACGAGGGCTTCGCGACCTCGATCCACCTGGTCCTGGACCTCGACTCCGGCGACTACGAGCTCTACTCGGCAGGCCATCCGCCGGGGCTGCAGCTCAGCGCGGGCAGCGGCCGCTGGGAGGAGAAGGCCGCGGAAGGCCCCCTCCTCGGTGTCTACGACGGCGCCCAGTTCGACCCGGTCAAGGGATCACTGCGTCCCGGCGACGTCCTGATGCTCTTCACCGACGGTCTGGTCGAGACGTCCGACCGCGACATAGTCGAGGGCATCGACCGGCTGACGGGGGAGGCCGACCGGTACGTGGCCGGCGGCTTCCACGGTGCCGCCTGGCACCTGATCGAGGCGGTGGCGAAGGACGTCAACGACGACCGGGCGCTGCTGCTGATCTGCCGCGAGGGTCCGACGGCCCAGGCGATACCGCACCAGCCGTTCGCCTGACGCAATCGGCTCCACTCGCTGCCAGGCGCCGCGCATGACCGCGGGGAGGCCCTCTGGTGGCCTGGTGGTCTGGTCGCCCTCGCCGGAATCGTCCTCGGCACGGCCTCCCGGTCCGCTCGGCGCCGCGGCGCGACACACTGGAGCCATGACCGACGAGTTGACCCTGGCCGAGGTCGAGGCCCTGGCCCGCGCCGCACACGAGGGCCAGACGGACAAGGCCGGCCGGCCCTACGCCGAACACCTGCGGGCCGTCGCCGAGGGCGTACGCGCGCGGGGCGGCGACGACGAGCAGATCGCGGCGGCCTGGCTGCACGACGCCGTCGAGGACGACGCGCTCTCCGCACGGTGGCTCGACGAGGCCGCGCTGAGCCGCCGTACGAAGGACATCGTGCGTGCCGTCACCAAGCGGGCCGGGGAGCCGCCCGAGGTTTACGCCGGGCGCATCCTCGCGACCCCGGGCGCACTGCTGGTGAAAGAAGCCGACCTGGCGCACAACGCGGACCCGGTACGCCTGGCCGTCCTCGACGAGGCGACCCGCACCCGACTGACCGAGAAGTACGCGGGAATGCGTGCGCTTCTCGGTCTGAGCCGCGGGTCCGTCTAGACGCCGGCCTTCTCGCGCGGAGCCGTCCTCTGCTCGCGCGCCCGGGCGGCCATGTCGGGAGCTTCCTTCTTGAACGCCCAGTTCATGTCGGGCTCCATCACGCACCGGAAGACCCGGCGCACCGGCGCGGTGCACAGCACGGTGACGGCGACCGCGGCCAGGGCGCTCACGAACAGCTCACCGGCCGGCCGGTGCAGCCAGGCCGGGTCGAACCAGCCCGCGAAACCCGCGCCCTTGATCAGGAAGCCGTGCAGCAGATAGCCGTACAGCGTGCCCGCGCCGAGGGCGGTGAACCACATGTGCCGGCCGGGCACCCAGGCGAAGAAACAGGCCGTCAGCAACAGCGAACTGCCGAACATGGCCAGCACCATGACCGGGCCGGTCCACCAGGGCGCGCCCATCTCCTGGACGGCGTTGCGGTGGTAGAACCACTCGGTGTTCATGCGCGGCACCGCCCACCAGCCGACCGCGAGGGCGGCCGCGAACACCGGGACCGCGGCGATCCGCACCGAGCGCCGGCGCACCATCCGGAAGTGCTCGGGCTTCAGGACCAGGCCCAGCACGAAGTACGGCAGGAACTGCAACACCCGCTGGAGATCCAGGTCGTCGCCGATGTCCGGGGTCACGGAGGCCAGCATCGCGATGCCGAGCGCGAGCGGCAGCGGCCACCGCACCAGCTTCCAGATCGGTGTGGTCAGCCGCCAGATGAACAGCGCCACCAGGAACCAGGTGAGGAACCACGGGTCCAGGAGGCTGATCTCCATGCCCGGGTCGTGGTCGGCGAACCGCTTGAAGAGCGAATAGCCCGTCTCGAAGACGACGTACGGCACCGCGACGCCGGTGACGAGCCGCTTCAGCCGGTCCGGGCGCATGTCGAAACTGCGCGAGAAGAAGCCGGAGATGACGATGAACGCCGGCATGTGGAACGAGTACACGACGGTGTACACGCCCTCCAGGATCCGGCTGTCGCCCTTGAGCGGCTCCCAGGCGTGCGCGACGGCCACCAGGACGATCGCCAGGTACTTGGCGTTGTCGAAGAAGGCGTCGCGCTGCTGGCGAGGCGGTGGGTCCTGCGGCGAGCGCGGACGGGGGACTGCGTCGGCGGCGGCTGGAAACATCTGAGGCACCCTAGCCTCGGCTGTGTGTTTCCGTAAAACCAGCCGTCTCGTTACCGGTTGTTCCCTTCTGAGCCGTCTTCAACAGGCCCGTGTTGTCAGGATTAATCCCCCTGAAGCCGCGCATAACCATGGCTGTCGTACAGCTGTGTCGATGCTTCGAATTCCCTGCGGACGGAATGTGCGGACACGGCGACCGGAGACCGAAAGGAACCGGCCAGGGGGTGCGGGGCGTGTATCGGCATGGCCAAACGTTGGCTCAGCGGCCGCATATGCGGGCCGCGTTGGTGGCACGATGGTTCTGGCGGGGGTCGCGGGGTCGCGTCCCCGGGCCGGGAGAGCGGGACCGACCGAGGGTGTGATCAGTTGTGGCCATTTCGCTGTCAGTGGTGCTGCTGTTGGGGATCATCCTGGTGGTGTTGATGCGGGGAGGCTCCATCAAGGCCGGCCCCGCCATAGTCGCGGTGCTCTTCGGCTTCTTCCTCGCCTCCACCGGCATGGCCGACGACATCCAACGCTTCCTGGACTCGATAGCGGAGACCATCAACTCGATCCAGTTCTAGCCCCGGAAGGCGCCCGATCCCCTGGAGGACCGGGTCGGAGGGCGGCTACGGCGTCGGAGTGGGCTTCCGGTGCCGGGCGAGCCGACGCCAGGCCACACAGAGGTTGATCAAGAGGAGGGCCGATCCAGCGACGGGCCACCCCACGGATCCACCGTCGCGGTAGCTCTTGATACCGGCGGACAGCATCAGTGCGCCGACCACGGGGCCGCCCACCAGGTCGAGAAGCTGGTTCGCCTGCCTCGCGATCTTCGGGAGGAGGACGTCCAGGATCTCCAGCCGCGCCGCGACTTTTCTGAGGAGGCTGCTCATTCGTCCCGCGATCTTTGCAAGGTCGACCACGGCCTGATCGTGGCAGGCGGCCACCCTCGTTGCCAAGGCGCACGCCCTGCTTCGCGGGCCTGCACCGCACGAGGGGCTGAACAGGACCCGGACAACGATCAGGGCCAGGCGGAGGATTGATCCTCTGACCTGGCCCTGATGTGTATGGAGCGGGCGACGGGAATCGAACCCGCGTAGCTAGTTTGGAAGACTAGGGCTCTACCATTGAGCTACGCCCGCACAGGACGCGCCGCGGTCAGGTGACCGACGGCACGAAAGCATCGTACCGGGTCGTCAGCCCTCGCCGCACACCCCTTCCATCTGCCTGAGCGCGCGCGAGGGATTCACGCCGGGGGCGTGCGCCGCGACATCGCGCCTGTCGGGGCCGCTCCCGCTTCCCTCCGGCCGAAGCCCGGGCAGCCGGCACACGACGCGCACCGCGCCGGATCGGGTCCGGGCCGCCTCCGTGACCCGGCCGGGCCTGCGTCGCAGGCGCCCGTGAGGGGGACCGGCGGCCGGGGCTCGGGAAATGCGGCAGCCCCGCTGCCTGCGGGCATGTAGCCTACGTGTCGCACCAGACGGGGTGTGGCGCAGCTTGGTAGCGCGTCCGCTTTGGGAGCGGAAGGCCGTGGGTTCAAATCCCGCCACCCCGACCACCTGCGCGATCAGCTCGCGCGACCGAGTCCGTGATCGCCTTTGGGGCGTGTCGCCGCTGCCGTTACTATGCAAGCTGCACGCCCGTGTGTCTCTCCTACTAGAAGTCCTCCGGGCGGCTATCCGCCGGAGCCGTTCTGGCCCCGGCAGAATCCGAGAAGTCAGCCACAAGGAGACCGAACCGTGAAGAGCGCCGTGGAGACCCTGAACCCGACTCGGGTTCGGCTCAGCATCGAGGTGCCCTTCGAGGAGCTCAAGGACAGCCTCGACGCGGCGTACAAGAAGATCAACCAGCAGGTCACGGTGAAGGGCTTCCGGAAGGGCAAGATCCCGGCCCGCGTCATCGACCAGCGGTTCGGCCGCGGTGCGGTGCTGGAGGAGGCCGTCAACGACGCGCTTCCCAAGTTCTACACCGAAGCGGTCAACGAGGCCGAGATCGACGTCCTGGGCCAGCCCGAGGTCGACATCACCGAGCTGAAGGACGGCGAGACGCTGAACTTCACCGCCGAGGTCGACGTCCGCCCCTCCATCGAGATCCCGGACTACTCCGGCATCGAGGTCGAGGTCGACGCGGTCGAGGTCAGCGACGAGGACGTCGACAAGGCCGTGACCGAGCTGCGTGAGCGCTTCGCCTCGACCTCCCCGGTCGAGCGCGCCGCCGAGGACGGCGACGTCATCACCATCGACCTGGAGGCCAAGGTCGACGGCGAGGTGCTGGAGGACGGCGTCGCCAGCGGCGTCTCCTACACCATCGGCTCCGGCGAGCTGCTGGACGGCATCGACGACGCCGTGAAGGGCCTGGAGGCCGGTGGCGAGGCCACCTTCACCTCTGAGCTCAAGGGCGGCTCCGCGGCCGGCAAGGAGGCCGAGGTCACCGTCAAGGTCACCCAGGTCGCCGCCCGCGAACTGCCCGAGCTGGACGACGAGTTCGCGCAGCTCGCCTCCGAGTTCGACACCCTTGAGGAGCTGCGGGCCGACAGCCGCAAGCGCCTCGAGAACATGAAGCAGTACGACCAGGCCACCCAGGCCCAGGAGCGCGTCCTGGAGAAGCTCCTGGAGCTCGTCGAGGTGCCCGTCCCCGAGAAGCTCCTCGAGGACGAGGTCAACACCCGCAAGCACAACCTGGAGCACCACCAGCTCGGCCAGATGGGCCTCGACCTCGAGAAGTACCTCGAGATCCAGGGCAAGACGGCCGAGGAGTTCGACACCGAGACCAAGGACGCCGCGGTCAAGGGCATCAAGACCCAGTTCGTGCTCGACGAACTCGTCAAGCGCGAGAAGCTGAACGTCAACCAGGAGGAGCTCACCGAGCACCTCATGCGCCGTGCGGCTTCCTCCGGCATGTCCCCCGACCAGTTCGCCCAGGCGGTCGTCGAGGGCGGTCAGGTTCCGCTCCTCGTCGGCGAGGTCGCCCGCGGCAAGGCCCTGGCCGTCGTGGTCGAGGCCGCCACGGTCAAGGACACCAACGGCGAGGTCATCGACCTGGACGACGACGAGGACGAGACGGCCGAGACCGTCGAGGCCGCCTCCGAGGAGACCCCGGCCGAGGCCGAGGAGAAGACCGAGGGCTGAGCCCACGGCCTCGCGAACGTCGTAGGAAGGGCCCCGGAGACGCATGTCTCCGGGGCCCTTCCGGCATCGGTGCGCGGGACCCGGCGCGGGCACGGGGAACAGTGCGGCGGACCGCGGATCGTCCGCGCCCGGCGGCCGAGCGGCGATACCACGGCGCTACGCCCCCGGCGAACACCCCCCTTACCGGGATTCCCCAAGGGGACCAGCGCGTTAGGGTCCATGAGTACCAGGGCAGGGAAGTCCCGCAAACTGCCCAGCCCCCGGACGGGAACACGTAAGACGGCCCGGCGCCGTCGTAAGACGAGCAGGTGGATACGTGACGAATCTGATGCCCTCCGCCGCCGGCGAGCCTTCCATCGGCGGTGGCCTCGGCGACCATGTCTACAACCGGCTGCTCAACGAGCGGATCATCTTCCTCGGCCAGCCGGTCGACGACGACATCGCGAACAAGATCACCGCGCAGCTGCTGCTCCTTGCCGCTGACCCGGAAAAGGACATCTACCTCTACATCAACAGCCCCGGCGGATCGATCACCGCCGGCATGGCGATCTACGACACCATGCAGTACATCAAGAACGACGTGGTGACCATCGCCATGGGCCTGGCGGCCTCCATGGGCCAGTTCCTGCTCAGCGCGGGCACGCCGGGCAAGCGCTTCGCCCTGCCGAACGCCGAGATCCTGATCCACCAGCCGTCCGCCGGCCTCGCCGGTTCGGCCTCGGACATCAAGATCCACGCCGAGCGGCTGCTGCACACCAAGAAGCGCATGGCCGAGCTCACCTCGCAGCACACCGGCCAGACGATCGAGCAGATCACCCGCGACTCGGACCGCGACCGCTGGTTCGACGCGTTCGAGGCCAAGCAGTACGGCCTCATCGACGACGTGATCGCCACGGCCGCCGGTATGCCGGGCGGCGGCGGCACCGGGGCCTGAGCCCCATGCGGGGCCACAACACCCCCGTACAGCCCCTCAGCCGACCGCCTAAGCCCCTAGGAGACAGACAGTGAACGACTTCCCCGGCAGCGGCCTCTACGCCCGCACCGAGGCCGAGTACACCGGCCCGCGCGCCGAGTCCCGTTATGTGATCCCCCGCTTCGTCGAGCGCACCTCGCAGGGCATCCGCGAGTACGACCCGTACGCGAAGCTCTTCGAGGAGCGCGTGATCTTCCTCGGCGTGCAGATCGACGACGCCTCCGCCAACGACGTCATGGCGCAGCTGCTGTGCCTGGAGTCGATGGACCCCGACCGGGACATCTCCGTCTACATCAACAGCCCCGGTGGCTCCTTCACCGCGCTGACCGCCATCTACGACACGATGCAGTTCGTGAAGCCGGACGTCCAGACGGTCTGCATGGGTCAGGCGGCCTCCGCCGCGGCGATCCTGCTGGCCGCCGGTACGCCCGGCAAGCGCATGGCGCTGCCCAACGCGCGGGTGCTCATCCACCAGCCGTACAGCGAGACCGGCCGCGGTCAGGTCTCCGACCTGGAGATCGCCGCCAACGAGATCCTCCGGATGCGCGCCCAGCTGGAAGACCTGCTGGCCAAGCACTCCACGACGCCGATCGAGAAGATCCGCGAGGACATCGAGCGCGACAAGATCCTCACGGCCGACGACGCCCTGGCGTACGGCCTGATCGACCAGATCATCTCCACCCGGAAGATGAACAACGCCGCCGTCCGCTGACGCGGCCCCGTAGGATATGCCGCCCCTTGGCACAGTGCACGTCAAAGTGAACCCTGCCAAGGGGGGCCCGAACGGGGGGCCCGGCAAGGTACCGTCGGACATAAGGCAGCACCAGGAGCCGCTGGACCTAGGCGTCTCCCAGGCGAAGGGGAAGCACACCGTGGCACGCATCGGTGACGGCGGCGATCTGCTCAAGTGCTCGTTCTGCGGCAAGAGCCAGAAGCAGGTCAAGAAGCTCATCGCAGGGCCTGGTGTGTACATCTGCGACGAGTGCATCGATCTCTGCAACGAGATCATCGAGGAGGAACTCGCGGAGACGAGCGAGGTGCGCTGGGAGGAACTGCCCAAGCCCCGCGAGATCTACGAGTTCCTGGAGGGCTACGTGGTGGGCCAGGAGCAGGCCAAGAAGGCCCTCTCCGTGGCGGTGTACAACCACTACAAGCGCGTCCAGGCCGGCGAGAACGGCGGCGGCAGCAGCCGTGACGACGCGATCGAGCTGGCGAAGTCCAACATCCTCCTGCTGGGCCCCACGGGCTCCGGCAAGACGCTCCTCGCCCAGACCCTCGCCCGCATGCTGAACGTCCCGTTCGCGATCGCGGACGCGACAGCGCTCACCGAGGCGGGATACGTCGGCGAGGACGTCGAGAACATCCTGCTCAAGCTGATCCAGGCGGCCGACTACGACGTCAAGAAGGCCGAGACCGGGATCATCTACATCGACGAGATCGACAAGGTCGCGCGGAAGAGTGAAAACCCGTCGATCACGCGGGACGTGAGCGGCGAGGGCGTGCAGCAGGCGCTCCTGAAGATCCTTGAGGGCACCACGGCCTCGGTCCCGCCGCAGGGCGGACGCAAGCACCCGCACCAGGAGTTCATCCAGATCGACACGACGAACGTCCTGTTCATCGTGGGCGGTGCCTTCGCGGGCCTGGAGAAGCTCATCGAGTCCCGGGCGGGCGCCAAGGGCATCGGCTTCGGGGCGACGATCCGCTCCAAGCGCGAGCTGGAGGCCAAGGACCAATTCGAGGACGTCATGCCCGAGGACCTGGTCAAGTTCGGCATGATCCCCGAGTTCATCGGCCGCCTCCCCGTCATCACCTCCGTCCACAACCTGGACCGTGAGGCCCTCCTCCAGATCCTGGTCGAGCCGCGCAACGCACTGGTGAAGCAGTACCAGCGTCTGTTCGAACTCGACGGCGTGGAGCTGGACTTCGAGCGCGAGGCGCTGGAGGCCATCGCCGACCAGGCCATCCTCCGCCAGACCGGCGCGCGCGGCCTGCGCGCCATCATGGAAGAGGTCCTCCAGGGCGTCATGTACGAGATCCCGTCCCGCAAGGACGTGGCCCGCGTCGTCATCACGGCGGACGTCGTCCACTCCAACGTCAACCCGACGCTGATCCCGCGGGACGCGCGCGGACGGGGTTCGGGCGAGCAGAAGACGGCGTAACCGCCCAGGACATGCGAAGGGGCCCCGGTCAACCGACCGGGGCCCCTTCGCTGTTACGGGTGCCGCGTCAGGCCTTGACGCGTACGTCGTTGCGGAGCTTCGCGGTCAGTGCGGCCGCGTCCTCCATGGAGGTGCTCTTGCCCTCCGCCAGCCCGGCGATGTCGAACGCCAGGACATAGGTGACGGTGCTGTGATCGGCCCAGATGCAGAACGGCATCGTCACGGTCTGCCCGGACTCGGTGGTCTTGATCTCCTGGCACTTCAGGACGCCGTTCTCGAAACCGGCGGGCGTGAACTCCGTCGGGCTGCCGACGAGTTCACCGCTCTTGGAGCTCTTCGACGCCTCCGACTTGGTCTGGGCGAACATCGCGTCGATGACCTTCTCCGGGTCGTCGATGGTGCCGTACACACCGGCGAACGTCAGGTTCTTCGAGGTCAGACCGGAGCCCGCGGTGTAACTCGCGCTGACGTCCTTGGGGTTGTCCACGCCCCACGACTCCGCGTCCTTGATGTCGTCGTCGGTCATCCCGCCGACCCCGGTGTCGGAGCCCTTCTTGTACTCACCGTCGAGGACGGTCGCCGGAGCGGTCAGCTTGTGCGCCCCGTCGTCCGCGATGTCCGAGCCGCCGCCCCCGTTCCCGCCGCCGCCGATCACGAGGTACGCGCCGACGGCGATCGCGGCCACGACCGCCACCGCGCCGATGACGATGCCGATCTTCTTCCCGTTGCCGCCGCCCGGCGGAGGGGGCTGCGGGACGCCGTAGGGGGCCTGGCCGTACGGCGGCTGCTGGCCGTACGGGGCCTGCTGGCCGTAGGGAGCCTGCGGCTGGCCGTACGCCGGCGTGCCCTGCGGCGGCACCCCGCCCTGCTGCGGGTAGCCGTACCCCGGCTGCGGAGGCTGCTGGCCGGGCTGCTGAGGAGGCTGTCCCGGCTGCTGGGGCGGCGGTGCCTGCTGGGGGTAGCCATAGCCGGGCTGGGGCGCCTGCGGCGGCTGGCCGTAGGGGCCCGGCTGGCCGTACGGCCCGGGCTGCGGCGGCTGCCCGGGCTGCTGGGGCTGCCCGTACGGGCCCGGCTGGTTGTGACTCATCTCTGGGTTCCCCTCCAGATGCTTATGTGTTCCTGACATCCTGGCCCAGGCCAAGTCGGCACAGGGCATCGGGGGGCCCACCGTTACAGAACAAACGCGTTTCGGGACACGCCCGGGACACCCCTAAACTGACCCCGTGACCGAGAACGCTCAGCAGCAGCCCACAGCGCCCAGCACCGAACTGCCGACCCAGTACGCGCCGGCCGAGGTAGAGGGGGCGCTGTACGAGCGCTGGGTGGACAAGGGGTACTTCACCGCCGACGCGAAGAGCGACAAGCCGCCGTACACCATCGTCATCCCGCCGCCGAACGTCACGGGCAGCCTGCACCTCGGGCACGCCTTCCAGCACACGCTGATGGACGCCCTCACCCGCCGCAAGCGCATGCAGGGCTATGAGGCGCTGTGGCTGCCGGGCATGGACCACGCCGGTATCGCGACCCAGAACAAGGTCGAGCAGCAGCTCGCCGAGGAGGGCAAGTCCCGCCACGACCTGGGCCGCGAGGAGTTCGTCGAGCGCGTCTGGCAGTGGAAGGAGGAGTACGGCGGCCGGATCCTCGGCCAGATGCGGCGCCTCGGTGACGGCGTCGACTGGAGCCGTGAGCGCTTCACGATGGACGAGGGTCTGTCCGAGGCCGTCCTCACCATCTTCAAGCGGCTCTACGAGGACGAGCTGATCTACCGCGCCGAGCGCATCATCAACTGGTGCCCGCGCTGTCTGACGGCCATCTCCGACATCGAGGTGGAATACCAGGAGGACGCGGGCGAGTTGGTCTCGATCCGCTACGGCAAGGGCGAGGACAGCCTCGTCGTCGCGACCACGCGCGCGGAGACGATGCTCGGTGACACGGCCGTCGCCGTCCACCCCGACGACGAGCGCTACCAGCACCTCATCGGCAAGCAGATCAAGCTGCCGCTCACCGACCGCACCATCCCGGTCGTCGCCGACACCCATGTCGACCCCGAGTTCGGCACGGGCGCGGTCAAGGTGACCCCCGCGCACGACCCGAACGACTTCGAGATCGGCCGCCGCCACGACCTGCCGTCCCTGACGATCATGGATGAGCACGGTGTCATCACGGTCCACGGCCCCTTCCTCGGCCTGGACCGCTTCGAGGCCCGCTCGACCGTCGTCGGAGCCCTCAAGGAGCAGGGCCGGATCGTCGCCGAGAAGCGCCCGTACATGCACTCCGTCGGCCACTGCTCGCGCTGCAAGACCACGGTCGAGCCGCGCCTGTCGATGCAGTGGTGGGTCAAGGTCGGCCCGCTCGCCAAGGCCGCCGGTGACGCGGTTCGCGACGGCCGCGTCAAGATCCACCCCGAGGACATGTCGAAGCGCTACTTCGACTGGGTCGACAACATGCACGACTGGTGCATCTCGCGCCAGCTGTGGTGGGGCCACCGCATCCCGATCTGGTACGGCCCCGACGGCGAGGTCGTCTGCGTCGGACCCGGCGAGGAGCCGCCCACCGGCGAGGGCTGGACCCAGGACTCCGACGTCCTGGACACCTGGTTCTCCTCCGGCCTGTGGCCGTTCTCCACGCTCGGCTGGCCCGAACAGACCGAGGACCTGCGGAAGTTCTATCCGACCGACGTCCTGCTCACCGGCCACGACATCATCTTCTTCTGGGTCGCCCGGATGATGATGTTCGGCCTCTACGCCATGGACGGCCAGGCCCCCTTCCACACCATCGCGCTGACCGGCCTGGTCCGCGACGAGTTCGGCAAGAAGATGTCGAAGTCGAACCCCAACGCGGTCGACCCGCTGGTCTGGATGGACGCCTACGGCTCCGACGCCGTCCGCTTCACCCTCGCCAACGGCGCCAACCCGGGCGCGGACGTGCCGATCGGCGAGGACTGGGTCAAGGCCTCCCGGAACTTCACCAACAAGATCTGGAACGCCACCCGCTTCGCCCTGATGAACGGCGCCACGGTCGAAGGGCCGCTGCCGGAAGCCTCCGAGATGTCCGCGACCGACCGCTGGATCCTGTCCCGGCTCAACACCACGGTCGCCCAGGTCGACGCGTACTACGACGACTACCAGTTCGCCAAACTCGCCGACGCGCTCTACCACTTCGCGTGGGACGAGGTCTTCGACTGGTACGTCGAGCTGTCGAAGACGACCTTCTTCGCGGGCGGCGAGCAGGCCAAGGTCTCCGGCCGGGTCCTCGGCGAGGTCCTCGACGTCACGCTGCGCCTCCTCCACCCGGTCATCCCGTTCGTGACGGACGCCCTGTGGACCACCCTCACCGGCGGCGAGTCCCTGGTCATCGGCGAGTGGCCGGCCGACAGCGGCTTCCGCGACAAGGACGCCGAGCTGGAGATCGAGCTGGTCCAGCGGGTCGTCACCGAGGTCCGCCGGTTCCGCAAGGACCAGGGCCTGAAGGACGGCCAGAAGGTCCCGGCCCGCCTGGAGCTCACCGGTACCGCCCTCGCCGCCCACGAGGCCGCCATCCGCCAGCTCCTGCGCCTCCAGCCGGAGGGCGAGACCTTCACGGCCACGGCGACCCTCCCGGTCGCCGGTGCCACGGTCGCGCTCGACCTCTCCGGCACGATCGACGTGGCGGCGGAGCGCAAGCGCCTCGCGAAGGACCTGGCGGCGGCCGAGAAGGAGAAGGCCCAGGCCAACGCCAAGCTCGGCAACGAAGCGTTCCTCGCGAAGGCCCCGGACAACGTGGTGGACAAGATCCGCGGCCGCCTGGCCAAGGCGGACGAGGACATCCAGAGGATCCAGGAGCAACTGGACAGGCTTCCGCAAGCCTGACCCCCTAGGGGCGCGGGGAACTGCGCGACCGGCCACAAACTTCCCCGCGCCCGCCAGGCGGCATCGGCCACCCCACTCCGAAGGCACTCTGTCAGTCCGCGTCCGTAGACTGGGGCCCGTGAGTGAGACCGACCCCTTCGACGAGATCGTCGCCGCCGAAACCGACCGAGACCCCGACCTCGCGGTCATCGAGGCCGGCAGCCGCACCCTGCGCACCCAGGGCGGCCCGCCGGAGGCAGACGTGCCCGCACGCCCAGAGGACCCCGAGGTCGACAAGGCTCTGCGCGAGGTCGAGGCGGAGCTCGCCACCCGCTGGGGCGAGAGCAAGCTGGAGCCCTCGGTCGGCCGGATCGCCGCGCTGATGGACGTGCTGGGCGAGCCGCAGCGGTCGTACCCCTCGATCCACATCACGGGGACGAACGGCAAGACCTCCACGGCCCGCATGATCGAGGCCCTGCTCGGCGCCTTCGAACTGCGCACGGGCCGCTACACCAGCCCCCACGTCCAGTCGGTCACCGAGCGCATCAGCCTGGACGGCGCCCCGATCTCCGCCGAGCGGTTCATCGAGACCTACGAGGACATCAAGCCGTACGTCGAGATGGTCGACGCGCAGCAGCAGTACCGGCTGTCCTTCTTCGAGGTGCTGACCGGCATGGCGTACGCCGCCTTCGCGGACGCGCCCGTCGACGTGGCCGTCGTCGAGGTCGGCATGGGCGGCTCCTGGGACGCCACCAACGTGATCGACGGCGATGTCGCCGTGGTCACCCCCATCGACCTGGACCACACCGACCGGCTCGGTGGGACACCGGGTGAGATCGCGGTCGAGAAGGCCGGGATCATCAAGCAGGACGCGGTCGTCGTGCTGGCCCAGCAGCCGGTCGACGCGGCGCAGGTCCTGCTGAAGAAGGCCGTCGAGGTGGACGCGACCGTCGCGCGCGAGGGCCTTGAGTTCGGGATCGTCTCCCGGCAGGTCGCCGTCGGCGGTCAGCTGCTGACCCTGCGCGGCCTCGGCGGCGAGTACGAAGAGGTGTACCTGCCGCTGCACGGCCCGTACCAGGCGCACAACGCGGCTGTGGCGCTCGCCGCCGTGGAGGCCTTCTTCGGCGTGGGCGCCCAGCGCCCGGACCGCCTCGACATCGACACCGTCCGCAAGGCCTTCGCGGCCGTCTCCGCCCCGGGCCGCCTCGAAGTCGTACGGCGTTCCCCGACGGTCGTCCTGGACGCCGCCCACAACCCGGCGGGCGCCCGCGCCACCGCGGAGGCGGTCGGCGAGGCCTTCGACTTCAGCCGGCTGATCGGCGTGGTGGGCGCGAGCGGCGACAAGAACGTGCGGGGGCTGCTCGAAGCCTTCGAGCCGATCTTCGCCGAGGTCGTGATCACCCAGAACTCCAGTCACCGCGCGATGGACGCCGACGAGCTCGCCGCGATCGCCGTCGAGGTGTTCGGCGAGGAGCGCGTCCAGGTCGAGCCGCGGCTGCCGGACGCCCTGGAGGAGGCGATCACGCTGGCCGAGGAGGACGGCGAGTTCGCGGGCGGCGGTGTGCTGGTCACCGGGTCGGTCATCACGGTCGGCGAGGCCCGGCTGCTACTGGGAAGGGGCTGAGTCCCGGCCATGCGTACGCTCTGTGCATCGACCCTGATCGGTGAGTTCTTCGTCGTCGGCTTCGCCGCGCTGGTCGCGATGAAGGACCCCGACCTCGCCGCCTCCACGGTGTGGACGGTCAGCGGCATCGCCATGTTCCTGTGTCTCGCGCTGTGCGGGGTGGTGACCCGGCCCGGCGGCATCGCCCTCGGCTGGGCGCTCCAGATCGCCCTGATCGCCTCCGGCTTCGTGGTGCCGACGATGTTCTTCCTGGGCGCGGTCTTCGCGGCCCTGTGGTGGGCCTCCGTGCACTACGGCCGGAAGATCGACGAGGCCAAGGCGAGATTCGCCGCCCAGTCCGCCCAGTCCGCCCAGGCGGACTCCCCTGCACCTGACGCAGTGTGACGAGCGCACCGACACGCCCTGTAATCTCGTCCCACCGCACATGTCAGCAGGCAAGGAGCCCCTCGTGAGCCAGCGCACCCTCGTCCTCCTCAAGCCCGACGCCGTCCGTCGTGGCCTGACCGGCGAGATCATCAGCCGTATCGAGCGCAAGGCCGGCTGGCAGATCACCGCGCTGGAGCTGCGCACCCTGGACCTGGACACGCTGGAGCAGCACTACGGCGAGCACAAGGGCAAGCCCTTCTACGAGCCGCTGGTGGAGTTCATGGCCTCCGGTCCGGTCGTGGCGCTCATCGTCGAGGGCGAGCGGGTCATCGAGGGCGTACGCCAACTGGCGGGTCCGACCGACCCGATCGCCGCGGCGCCCGGCTCCATCCGGGGGGACTTCGGTGTCATCGTCCGCGAGAACCTCATCCACGCCAGCGACTCCGTCGAGTCGGCGGAGCGTGAGGTGAAGGTGTTCTTCCCGGACCGCGCGTAGCACCCGGGCGCCGCTGCGGACCGCGCCGGCCCGTCGTGGCTCGTCGCGCGGTTCCCCGCGTCGCTCAGGGAGCTTTCGTGGACGTTTCTGATGAGGCGTCAGCTCGATCTCGTGTCTGACCAGGGGCGGCCGTACTTTTTCGGCCGTCCTCCGGCATATGCGTGCCGATCGGGGGAACGAGTGGCCCTTATGGACCGTCTCCACAAGCGAGGCGGCGTTTGATCTGCTGACAATGGCGAAGACCCTCGCGCAGTGTTCGTGCAGGCGCGTCTACGATGGAAGCCTTCACGTCACAGCACCCACTTCGCCGACCTGAAATGCCCTCAAAAGCTCCCGGGAAGGCCAGACGAATCCTGATGGGGAACTCAATGTCGTTCATCGGCCGTGACATGGCTGTCGACCTCGGGACCGCCAACACGCTGGTGTACGTCAGGGGTCGCGGGATCGTACTCAACGAGCCGTCCGTCGTCGCGATCAACACGAACACCGGTGGAATTCTGGCAGTCGGTGCCGAGGCCAAGAAGATGATCGGGCGGACCCCCGGCAACATCGTTGCCGTGCGGCCGCTGAAGGACGGCGTGATCGCCGACTTCGAGATCACCGAGCGGATGCTGCGCTACTTCATCCTGAAGATCCACAAGCGGCGGTATCTCGCGAGGCCGCGCGTCGTCGTGTGTGTCCCCTCGGGCATCACCGGCGTCGAGCGCCGCGCCGTCATCGAGGCGTCGTCCCAGGCCGGCGCCCGCCAGGTGCACATCATCGAGGAGCCCATGGCGGCCGCCATCGGCTCCGGCCTGCCGGTCCACGAGGCCACGGGCAACATGGTGGTGGACATCGGCGGCGGCACCACGGAGGTCGCGGTCATCTCCCTCGGCGGCATCGTCACCGCGCAGTCCATCCGGGTCGCGGGCGACGAGCTGGACAACGCGATCATCCAGCACATCAAGAAGGAGTACTCCCTCCTGCTGGGTGAGCGGACGGCCGAACAGATCAAGATCACGATCGGTTCGGCGTACGACCTCGACGCTGACGAACACACCGAAATCCGCGGCCGGGACCTCGTCTCCGGGCTGCCCAAGACCGTCGTCATCTCGGCCGCCGAAGTCCGCAAGGCGATCGAGGAGCCCGTCAACGCCATCGTCGACGCGGTCAAGACGACCCTCGACAAGTGCCCGCCGGAGCTCTCCGGCGACATCATGGACCGCGGCATCGTCCTCACCGGCGGCGGCGCCCTGCTGCGCGGTCTCGACGAGCGGCTGCGCCGGGAGACCGGCATGCCGATCCACATCGCCGAGGACCCGCTGGACAGCGTGGCGCTCGGCTCAGGGAAGTGCGTCGAGGAATTCGAGGCGCTCCAGCAGGTGCTGGACGCCCAGCCGCGCAGATGACGTAACTCTTCGATTCCGCCGTACGAGATGATCTCCTCTCGTACGGCGGATCGTTGATATAGAGGCATAAGCTCCCATAAACGCAACTCCAATAAGAAGGGCACGGCCGCCGCACGTGAGGGACACACGAGAGAGCCGGCTGCTCCTGGTGCTGCTGATCGCCGTCGCGTTCGCGCTGATCACGGTGGACATCCGCGGCGGGGAGGACTCGCCGGTCGACGGTGCCCGCCAAGGCGCGGCCGCGGTGTTCGGCCCCATCGAGAACGGCGTGTCCGCCGCGGTCGACCCGGTCGGCAACGCCGTCTCCGCCGTCCGCGACTCCGGCGAGCGGCACGACCGGCTCGCCGAGCTGGAGAAGGAGAACGCCGCCCTCAAGGCGAGACTCGGCAGCGACGACCGCAACTCCAGCCGCCTCAAGCAGCTCGACAAGATGCTGAAGATCGCCGGCGAGGGGCAGTACGGCATCAAGGGCGCCCAGGTCATCGCCATAGGAGCGGCCCAGGGCTTCTCCTGGACCATCACCGTGGACGTCGGCGCCAACGACGGCATCCAGCGCGACATGACCGTCCTCAACGGCGACGGACTGGTCGGCCGCGTCACCACCGTGGGCCCCAACACCGCCACCGTGCTCCTGGCCAACGACCCCGACTTCACGGTCGGCACCCGCATGGAGGCCAGCGACGAGCTCGGCTTCGCCTCCGGCCAGGGCGACCGCCCGCTGCGCGTCGAACTCCTCAACGGCAAGGCAGAGATCAAGAAGGGCGACCGCCTGGTCACCTTCGGCTCCCAGGCCGACAAGCCGTTCGTGCCCGGCGTCCCGGTCGGCGTGGTCTCCCGCGTCGACCCCTCCGGCGGCGACCTCACCCGCACCCTCTACGTCACGCCGTACGTCAGCTTCAGCAAGCTCGACGTCGTCGGCGTGGTCGTCCAGGCCCCGAAGAAGGACCCGCGCGACACGGTGCTGCCCGCCAAACCGAAGCCGACGCCCACGCCGACCGTGACGGTCACCGTCACCCCGTCCGCCAATGCGCCGGTCGACGGCGAGATCCAGCAAGAGCAGTAGGAGCTGTCAGTCATGCGCGTCAACCGGATCCTGCTGTCCTCCGCCCTGATCGTGGTGGCCCTGGTCCTCCAGGTGAGCGTCCTCGCCCGCCTCCACCTCCCGGGCGCCGTCCCCGACCTGCTGCTCCTCACCGTCCTCGGCCTCGCCCTGGTCTACGGCCATGTCGGCGGCGCCCTCGTCGGCTTCGCCGCCGGTCTCCTCGCCGACCTCGCCCCGCCCGCCGACCACGCCGCCGGCCGCTACGCCCTGGTGCTGTGCGTCATCGGCTACCTCGCGGGCCTCGCCAAACCGGAGAACGGCAGACTCAAGTCGGCCACCGGCCCCATGGTCGTCGTGGTCGCCGCCGCCATCGGCACGACCCTGCTGTACGCCGGTGTCGGCGCCCTCGTCGGCGACACCGCCGCCCGTCATGTGGGTCTCGGCAGCCTGCTGTTCACCGCCGCCCTGTACGACCTGCTGCTCGCCCCCTTCGTCGTCCCCGGCATCATGGCGCTCGCCCGCCGCGCCGAGAACGACCCGCTCGCCGAGGCCGGTTCCGCGGCCAAGTCGGCGGACATCTCCTCGGGCTGGCTCTCCTCCGGCACGGGCCTGAAGATCGGCGGCCAGCGGGGCGGCCTCGGCAGCCTGAAGACCAAGGCGCGCACCCGTACCGCGCGGGTGGGCCGCATCAAGGGGGTCAAGCGGCTGTGACCCCACGGCAGCCGGCGGACCCCGCTCACAGGTTCGCCGTATATGACACAGACACACACTGAGAGGGGGCGGCAGCCGCAGTGACCAACATCCCCGAGACCGGACGGACCCCACGGGTCCAGATCCGACTCGTCGTCATCCAGATCCTTGTGCTGTCCCTGCTCGGCACCCTCGGCGGCCGCCTGTGGTACCTCCAGATCCGTGAGGGCGACGCGTACGCCAAGGAGGCCTCCGGGAACCACGTCCAGCAGGTCGTCGAGCCCGCGGTGCGCGGCTCCATCCTGGACGCCCGCGGAGTGCCGCTGGCCGACAACGAGACCCGGCTGGTGGTCTCCGCCTCCCGCACCGACCTGCTGAAGATGAAGGACGACGGCAAGGCCGTCCTCGCCAAGCTTGCCAAGGTCCTCGGCATGCCCGCCAAGGACGTCCTGCTCAAGGTCCGGCTCTGCGACGCGAAAACCCCCCAGCCCTGCTGGAACGGCTCGCCCTACCAGCCCATCCCCATCACCGACGAGGCCACCCCCAAGCAGGCCCTGCAGATCCGCGAGCGCGCCGAGGACTTCCCCGGCATCACCGCCGAGCCGGAGGCCGTGCGCCGCTACGCCGCCCCCGGCAAGTCCAACACCGCCCAGGTCCTCGGCTACCTCTCCCCGGTCACCGACGAGGAGATCACCAAGGCCCAGGACACCGACTCGCCCTACCTGCGCTCCGACCAGGTCGGCCGCTCGGGGCTTGAGCGCCAGTACGACAAGGCACTGCGCGGCAAGGCCGGCGTCACCCGCTACGAGGTCGACAACCTCGGCCGCGTCATCGGGCAGGCCGAGGCCGACGAGGCCCAGCCCGGCGCCAACCTCGTCACCAGCATCGACGCCCGCGTCCAGCGGGTCGCGGAGTACGAACTGAACGACGCGATGAAGATCGCCCGCACCCAGTTCGACAAGATCACCGGTGAGAACTACAAGGCCGACTCGGGTGCCGTCGTCGTGATGGAGGCCAAGACCGGCCGGATCGTCGCCATGGCGTCCGCGCCGACGTACGACCCGAATGTCTGGGTCGGCGGCATCTCCGCCAAGGACTACAAGAAGCTCACCGGCAAGAACTCCGACTACCCGCTGCTCAACAGGGCCATACAGGGTCAGTCCGCGCCCGGTTCGACGTTCAAGGTCGTCTCCACGGCCGCCGCGCTCGAAGCCGGCTACGAGTGGGACGGTGGCTACCCGTGCACCAGCTCCTATTCGGTCGGCGGCCAGGTCTTCAAGAACTTCGAGGGGGAGAGCTTCGGCCCCATCTCCCTCGGCCGCGCCCTGGAGGTCTCCTGCGACACCGTCTTCTACGGCCTCGCCGACCGGGAGTGGAAGAAGGACGGCGGCATCAACCCCAAGAAGGGTGAGCCCAAGGACTACTTCTACAAGACCGCCCACCAGTTCGGCCTCGGCAAGCCCACCGGCATCGACCTGCCCAACGAGGTCACCGGCCGGGTCCCGGACCGCCAGTGGAAGCAGGACTACTGGAAGGCCAACAAGGACTCCTGGTGCAAGACCGGCAAGAAGGACGGCACCTACGTCGAGAAGATCGCGTACGAGAACTGCCTCGAAGGCAACAAGATGCGCGAGGGCGACTCGATCAACTACTCCATCGGCCAGGGTGACACCCTCGTCACCCCGATCCAGGAGGCCAAGATCTACGGGGCGCTCGCCAACGGCGGCACCATGTACGAGCCGACCATCGGCAAGGCGATCGTGAGCGCCGACGGCAGGACCGTTCAGGAGATCAAGCCCAAGGCCGTCGGCAGGCTGCCGATCGACCAGGCCTCGCTCAAGGGCATGGACACCGCCCTTGAAGGAGTCGTCACCCGTGGTACGGCCGCCTGGAAGTTCGGCGGCTGGCCCCAGGACAAGATCCCGCTGCACGCCAAGACCGGTACCGCCGAGGTCTACGGCAAGCAGACCACGTCATGGCTGGCCACGTACTCCAAGGACTACACGGTCATCATGACGATCGCCCAGGCCGGTACGGGCTCCGGCGCCTCCGGTGAGGCCGTGCGCAGCATCTACAACGCGCTGTACGGCGTCTCCGACGACGGCACCATCAACAAGAAGAACGCCCTGCTGCCGACCCCCGAGAAGAGCCTGCCGAAGATCCGGACGGACGGGACCATCAAGTCCCCGAAGATCGCCAAGGACCCGGCCAAGGACCAGCGGGCCAGCCAGCAGAGCGCGCCCGAGCCGAACGAGACACAGCCGGCGGCGACCGTGAACACGCCGACCGCCGGGAACCGCGACACCCGCAGACGGCGCCGCAAGAGGGGGAGCCGGAGGATGCTCACATGACCGGGGCGAACAGCTTCCAGGTCTCCGGGTACGGGCCCGCGCGCGCGGGCTGGACCCGGCTGCTGGCCCGCGACTCGCTCGCCCGCCGGCTGGACTGGCCGATACTGTTCTCGGCCCTCGCCCTGTCCATGATCGGCTCGGTCCTGGTCTTCTCGGCGACCCGCAACCGCACCGAGATCAACCAGGGCGACCCGTACTACTTCCTGATCCGGCACCTCATGAACACCGGCATCGGGTTCGCCCTCATGATCGGCGTGGTGTGGGTCGGCCACCGCACCCTGCGCACCGCCGTGCCCCTGCTGTACGGCGCCTCGGTGTTCCTGATCCTGCTGGTCCTCACCCCGCTGGGCTCCACGGTCAACGGCGCCCACTCCTGGATCGTGCTCGGCGGCGGCTTCTCGCTCCAGCCCTCGGAGTTCGTGAAGATCACGATCATCCTCGGCATGGCGATGCTGCTCGCGGCCCGGGTCGACGCCGGCGACAAGCCCTACCCGGACCACCGCACGGTGCTCCAGGCGCTGGGCCTGGCCGCCGTACCGATGCTGATCGTGATGCTCATGCCCGACCTCGGGTCGGTCATGGTCATGGTCATCATCGTGCTCGGGCTGCTGCTCGCCTCCGGTGCCTCCAACCGCTGGGTCTTCGGACTGCTCGGCGCGGGGACGCTCGGCGCGGTCGCGGTGTGGCAGCTCGGGGTGCTGGACGAGTACCAGATCGCCCGCTTCGCCGCCTTCGCCAACCCGAGCCTCGACCCGGCGGGCGTCGGCTACAACACCAACCAGGCCCGGATCGCCATCGGTTCGGGCGGACTGACGGGCTCGGGACTCTTCCACGGCTCCCAGACCACCGGCCAGTTCGTGCCGGAGCAGCAGACCGACTTCGTCTTCACCGTCGCCGGTGAGGAGCTGGGCTTCGTCGGCGCGGGCCTGATCATCGTCCTGCTCGGGATCGTGCTGTGGCGGGCCTGCCGGATCGCCCGCGAGACGACCGAGCTGTACGGCACGATCGTGGCCGCCGGGATCGTCGCCTGGTTCGCCTTCCAGGCCTTCGAGAACATCGGCATGACCCTCGGGATCATGCCCGTCACCGGTCTGCCGCTGCCGTTCGTCTCGTACGGCGGGTCCTCGATGTTCTCGGTGTGGGTGGCGGTGGGGCTGTTGCAGTCGATCAAGGTGCAACGGCCGATGTCGGCGTAGGGGTGGTGGTCCGGGTGGCCGTGGCCCCCTGCCGGAACGGGGGCCCGGCGATTAGATTCGAATCATGGCGGACACCAAGCGGGAGATCGAACGCAAGTACGAGTCCGACGACAGCGGCCTGCCCGACCTGACCGGAGTCCCCGGGGTCGAGACCGTCGTCGACAAAGGTGTCGCACACCTGGACGCGACCTACTACGACACGGCCGACGAACGCCTCATGGCGTCCTCGGTCACCCTGCGCCGCCGCACGGGTGGCTCGGACGCGGGCTGGCACCTGAAGTTCCCCGTCTCCGAGGGTGTGCGCGACGAGATCCAGGCACCCCTGTCCGACACCCTCCCGGACGAACTCGCCGCTCTCGTCCGCTCCCGCGTCAGAGGCGTCGAGCTGCTGCCCGTGGTCCGGCTGCGCTCGGACCGCGATGTGCGCCACCTCCTCGACGCGGACGGCCGGCTGCTCGCCGAGGTCAGCGTGGACGCCGTGCACGCCGAGCGGCTCAGCGGCGGCGTCGGCGACGCCCAGTGGACCGAGATCGAGGTGGAACTCGCCGACGGCGGCGACCCCGCCCTCCTCGACAAGGTCGACAAGCGACTGCGCAAGGCCGGCGTACGGCCGTCCGGATCCTCCTCGAAGCTGGCCCGGGCCCTCGCGGAGACCGCGCCCAGGAAGAAGAGCCCCGTCACCGGTGACCCGGTGACCGCCGGCGACCACGTCCTCGCGTACGTCCGCGCCCAGCGGGACGCGATCGTCGCACTCGACCCGGCCGTCCGCCAGGACGCCGAGGACTCCGTGCACAGCATGCGCGTCGCCACCCGCCGACTGCGCAGCACCTTCAAGTCGTACGGCAAGGTCCTCGACCGCGCGGTCACCGACCCGATCAGCGACGAACTGAAGTGGCTGGCCGGCGAGCTGGGCGTGGACCGGGACCGCGAGGTGCTCAGCGAGCGGCTGTCGGCCGCCCTCGACGAGGTGCCCGGGGCGTTGGTCTCGGGGCCCGTGACCGCCCGCCTGAGCACCTGGTCGGGAGACTCGCCCGGCGGGGCGAGCGCGCGGCTGATCGGAGTGCTGGACTCCCGGCGCCATCTCGCCCTGCTCGACGCCCTGGACGCGCTGATCGCGGACCCGCCCCTGCTCAAGGCGGCCGGGAAGAAACCGCACAAGGTGATCGCCAAGGCCGTCCGCAAGGACTTCCGCAAGGTCTCCGGGCTCGTCGGGCGGGCACTGGAACTGGAGCCGGGCACCGACCGGGACGTCGCGATCCACGAGGCCCGCAAGAAGACCAAGCGCACCCGCTACGCGGCCGAGACCGCCCGCCCGGCCCTCGGCAGTCCGGCCAGGACCATGGTCAAGTCCATGAAGGCGCTCCAGAACCTGCTCGGGGAGCACCAGGACAGCGTGATGGCCCGCCAGACCCTGCGCGAGCTGTCCGCGGTCGCCCACGCGGCGGGGGAGAGCGCCTTCACCTACGGGCTGCTGTACGGGCGCGAGGAGCAGCGGGCGGCGGCGGTGGAGGCGGAGCTGCCCGGCGCCTGGGACGGGATCAAGGGGGACGCGGACGCCCTGTGATCTTCCGGGCGTACGGGGGGTGGCCGCGGCCGCGTTAGGCTAGATGGTCACCCCTGTCCGTCCATGGAAGTGCGAGATGTCAGCCGAAACCGCCGCGTCGGTGTTCCCGCAGCTCGAAGCTCTGCTCCCGCATGTGCAGAAGCCGATCCAGTACGTCGGCGGTGAGCTCAACTCCACCGTCAAACCGTGGGAGTCCTGCGACGTCCGCTGGGCACTGATGTACCCGGACGCGTACGAGGTGGGACTGCCCAACCAGGGCGTCATGATCCTCTACGAGGTCCTGAACGAGCAGGAGGGCGTCCTCGCCGAGCGCACGTACAGCGTGTGGCCGGACCTGGAGGCGCTGATGCGGGAGCACGCCGTCCCGCAGTTCACGGTGGACAGCCACCGTCCGGTCGGCGCCTTCGACGTGTTCGGCCTGTCCTTCTCCACGGAGCTGGGCTACACCAACATGCTCACGGCCCTGGACCTGGCGGGCATCCCGCTGGAGTCGAAGGACCGGGGCCTCGACGACCCGATCGTCCTGGCCGGCGGCCACGCGGCCTTCAACCCCGAGCCGATCGCCGACTTCATCGACGCGGCGATCATCGGCGACGGCGAGCAGGCCGTCCTCGACATGACGAAGATCATCCGCGAGTGGAAGGCGGAGGGCCGGCCGGGCGGCCGCGAGGAGGTCCTCTTCCGCCTCGCTCGCACCGGTTCGGTGTACATCCCGGCGTTCTACGACGTCGAGTACCTCCCCGACGGCCGTATCGCCCGCGTGGTCCCCAACAAGTCGGGCGTCCCGTGGCGCGTGTCCAAGCACACGGTCATGGACCTGGACGAGTGGCCTTACCCCAAGCAGCCCCTGGTGCCGCTCGCCGAGACGGTCCACGAGCGCATGTCCGTGGAGATCTTCCGCGGCTGCACCCGCGGCTGCCGCTTCTGCCAGGCCGGCATGATCACCCGCCCGGTCCGCGAGCGCTCCATCACGGGCATCGGCGACATGGTGGAGAAGGGCCTGAAGGCGACGGGCTTCGAGGAGGTCGGTCTCCTCTCCCTGTCCTCGGCGGACCACTCGGAGATCGGCGACATCGCGAAGGGCCTGGCGGACCGGTACGAGGAGGACAAGATCGGCCTGTCCCTCCCGTCCACCCGCGTGGACGCCTTCAACGTCGACCTGGCGAACGAACTGACCCGCAACGGCCGCCGCTCGGGCCTGACCTTCGCCCCAGAGGGCGGCTCCGAGCGCATGCGCAAGGTCATCAACAAGATGGTCTCGGAAGAGGACCTGATCAGGACCGTCTCCACCGCGTACGGCAACGGCTGGCGCCAGGTGAAGCTGTACTTCATGTGCGGCCTGCCCACGGAGACGGACGAGGACGTCCTCCAGATCGCCGACATGGCCACGAAGGTGATCGCCGAGGGCCGCAAGGTCTCCGGCCAGAACGACATCCGCTGCACGGTCTCGATCGGCGGCTTCGTCCCCAAGCCCCACACCCCCTTCCAGTGGGCCCCGCAGCTCTCCGCCGAGGAGACCGACGCCCGCCTGCAGAAGCTGCGCGACAAGATCCGCGGCGACAAGAAGTACGGCCGCTCGATCGGCTTCCGCTACCACGACGGCAAGCCCGGCATCGTGGAGGGCCTGCTGTCCCGCGGCGACCGCCGCATCGGCGCCGTGATCCGCGCGGTCTACGAGGACGGCGGCCGCTTCGACGGCTGGCGCGAGCACTTCTCCTACGACCGCTGGATGGCCTGCGCCGACAAGACGCTGCCCGCGTTCGGGGTGGACGTCGACTGGTACACGACCCGCGAGAAGACCTACGAGGAAGTCCTCCCCTGGGACCACCTCGACTCCGGCCTCGACAAGGACTGGCTCTGGGAGGACTGGCAGGACGCCCTCGACGAGACAGAGGTCGAGGACTGCCGGTGGACACCTTGCTTCGACTGCGGGGTGTGCCCGCAGATGGACACGGCCATACAAATCGGGCCGACGGGCAAGAAGTTGCTGCCTTTGACGGTCAAGAACGCGGGTTCGCCGGCTTCGAGCGGTCACACGCACTGAGGTGAGCGAGGCGTTGCGGCGCATTCTGGGTGCCCTCGGGAACAGCGGCGAGGAAGAGACGGCTGCTGTCCTGAGGGCACTTGGTGTAGAGAGTGGGCGGCGGGGGATCGTGCGGGAGGGGCCGAGAACGCCGCTGCCGCCTCCCAGGGGCTCGACGGCTGTCCATTCCGAGGTGGAGTGGGTCTGAGGCCTACCTACGGCCCGTCCGGCGCGTCTGGCGTCCGTGGTCCCTCGACTGCGGGGAGAGAGGTTCGAGCAAACTGCCCTACTCTTCGTGGCCATGTTCAAGTGGTGGGATGTGCTGCCGGATGACGGGCGGCAGCAGTGGGTCCTGGATCCGTTGATAGGTGTAGGCCCGCTGAGTTTCGGCATGAGCCCCGACGAGGTCTCAGAGGCTCTTAGCCACGTCACGGCCGAATCGCAGAGGTGCACGCGTAGTCGGTCTGCGCAGGAGACCGTTTACAGAGTTGAGGTCGGCACCTACCAAGAGTTCGGTCTGAAGCTCTACTACCAGCAGCAACGATTGGCCGGTGTCGTGGTGGATGCTCTGCGTGGACCTCAGGTCTTCGCTGACGGCACGGCTCTGGTCGGCCGTGCGCCTTCGGTTTTGGAGCAGTGGGTGCTCGACCGAGCCGATGGCCGTGAGTCTGGTAGGGGGCTCAGTTATATGGCCGCTGGCGTCCCTGTCTCAGAATCTCTGGGCGTCGTGATTGATGTGCAGCGGGCGGGTGATCACCTGTTGACCCGGCCGGTCTTCGTGCCTTCCGAAGCGATGGACGACCTTCCCCACTTCCTGCCGGCAAGCGCATGGTCGCGGTGCTGATGAACAGGCGTCGGTACAGCGTGGCGCGTCAAACGCCGAGCGCCTCGGCGATGGCGCCTTGCCCTGCCCCGCACGGATCAGGGTGGTAGGTCTTCGTTCACCACAGGCCGCCGGCCGCCGGTAAGGTTCTGCGCCCTGGCCGCTTCCGAACAGGCCTGAGTGCGGTCGTTGATGAGCGACCGTTCGAACTCCGCCTTGGCCACGACGTTCTGGAGAACAGGCGTCTGTCGGCCGACCTGGTGTCGACAGAGGAGAGCGCGCCGTCGAGCACTCGGAACCCTATGCCGCGCTCGCACCGGCCGTCGACGATGGACACCAGGCCGATGAGCGACCGGGCGAACCGGCAAGCGTCCACACGTACAGGACGTTGCCTGGTCGGGCGTAGTCCAGCACGGCTATCAGTTCCGGCGGCCGGTCGACGCTCTTTCCGATGGACTTGTTCTCGAAGATGCGGACGTGCCCAGGACATCAGCGTGCCGCACTGAAGTTGCGTACCTCTTCCCGCAAACCTTGGTTTTCGAGAAGCCGCATGCCGGCCTGTATGGGACGGTTGCCGTGCCCCTCGGGACACTCTGACCAGGCGACTCCGCTGGCAGGTGACGGTGTATCTCGCTAATCCTCCTTGCCTTGGTCAGCGTCACCGTCCGACCAGGGGTGCAAGGTGGCAAAGTGACGGATTCTCTCCTGCCCGGCGGCTTCGTCGGCGGCGTCGTAGTGCCGTATCTGCTTCCACCAGCGGCCGTGGTCGTAGCCGTCGCAATGGTTGAAGTCGGCGGCTGTGCTGCGTAGCCGCTGCCACTCACGAACGATCGCAGCCCGCTGCCACGGCTCGGGCCGCTCCACCTTGAGGAGTTGGTGCAGGAAGCCTGCTGAGTCGCTGACCAGTATGAACAGAGACCGCATCGCGAAAGACGTCTCCCCGGTCTCACCCACCTCCGCGGATACTCGCCCTAGCTGCGCGTTGAGGAACGCCTCCAGGGCGCGGACGTTCTCGGGCGTCAGATCGACGGCGTATGCCAGGGTGCCTTCAGGCGGTGGGGTTGTCATACGTGTGGGTCCTCCCTTTCATGCGGTGCCAACTGGAGCACCCAGGGGGGCGTTGAAACAACCTGTATTTCGTGGGACCAGAAGGTCCTGGTGCGGCGGGGGATGAAGAAGCGCGTACCGCCGCATGCCCCTTCGTCCGCAACGATTGCCGCAGATGGGGGCATCCTTCGGGAGCGGTCACTCGCACTGCAACTGGCCGATCTGAACTCGGTGGCAGTGCCGGAGGATGCCGTAGGGGTCGGTGATCAGTTGAGGGTTGTCGTCACGGACGTCGGCCGAGGACGACGCCGAGCTCTCTCAGCGACTGGCTTGAGCGGTTGCGGTTCGGATCCTGCCCGCAGATGGACACCCAGATCCAGATCGGCCCGACCGGGAAGAAGCTGCTGCCTCTTACGGTCAAGAACGCGGGTCCGACGCCGGCTGCGAGTGGTCACTCGCACTGAGGTGAGTGAGGCACTCGATCGGGTGATTGAGGCGCTGGCGGGGGTGAACGAAGGCGACGTAGTCGCTGCCCTGACGGCGCTCGGTGTGGAGAGTGGGCGGCAGGGGCTCGTGCGGGAGGCGCCGACAACGCCGCTACCGCCCCCTCAGGGCTCGACGGCTGGTTCCGAGGTGGCGTGGGTCTAAGGGGTTGCAAGCCCCGCGGCGGCCCCGTAGCGGCGGCTGCCGCCTGAGTGACTGCTCTCGGTTCGCGAGGCGCCCATGGCTTACAAGCGTGGCGATATCGCTAGCGAGGAGGCGCCATGGCAGCAAGCGAGCCGCCCGAAGGCAGTCCTCGGTGGGGGAGTCCCTTCTCGCCTCGCCCCCTCCCGGGGATGGACGTCGCACCCTGGGCCACCGCAGAAGAAGCGGCGAGGTCGCGGATGTCTGTGGGGGTGCGCCGGAGCTCTGGCCGCTGTGGTCGTGATCGGCATCGTTGTGCTGGTGGTCGCGTCGGGTGGCAAGGACGAGAGCACCACCTTTGGGCCCAGTACGACCCCCACAGCGAAGACGAAGCAGGGGCAGACACGGGACCCTGCGGGGGAGCGGGCCGACCTCGTCAGCCTTCAAGCTCGACGACCGCTCGCAATCTGGCATCATCGACATCTGGCTCGTCTGGAGGATCAAGAGCAGCGGCAGCGAGAAGTCCAATTTCTCCTGGACTGGGAAGCCCGTGCCTGCCACGTTCCGGGGCCCCACTGAGCTGACGGACCAACACGAACCGGGCTCCACGCGACGACGCCAAAGCCTTGCGCACACCCCCGCCCCGATGACCGCCGTCAAGAAGAGCGGCGGCAAGAAGGGCGGCGCCAAGGCGGAGACTCCCGAAGGCAGTGGCTCCCAGGGCAGCGGCGCAAGGCCGTTGGCAGCAAAGCCAGTGGGCCCAAGGGCGGTGGCGCGAAGACCGGGGCTGCCGAAAAGACAGCGACGAAAGCCCCCGCAGGTGACGCTGAAGGCGAACGTCCTCCCGCCCTACCGGTCGAAGTCGGCGTTCATGGCCGACATGCGCACCCGACTTCTGACCCAGCGAAACTCGGGGAAACCATCGCTCCTGGACTTCCTGCTCGGTCCGGACGGTCAGTGACGCAAGGGCACGCTTCGTCGCCCGCTCCGGCCGGACGATGCGGGGCCGCTACGCGCTGTCCGACCCCGACCAGATGATCGTCCAGACCGGGCACCTTCAGTCGGACTGGTACGACAGGCCATGGGACGGCGTGAGTATCTGATGCTCGAGGCGCCGACCTGAACTGGATGACCGGGGCCGCCGAGGCGGCCGGGGCGGTGGCGAACAAGTCCGCGGTGCTCATCGACAACTATCCGGTGGACATTCCCACGGCACGGCTGTGGGAGGCCCACGGAGCCCTGCCGAAGGGCACCGTGTCGGCGGCCCCGGTCGTCGAGCCGCCGCCTCTGTGTGGGTCGGGCCGCCATCCGCCGCGCCGTTCCGGCGACTTCCGCGCAGCACGTCGTGTGGTCGGCTCCTGCCTTCGTACTCGCACAGGGAGCCGTTCGACTCATACAGGGAGGCGTCGGCCCCGGCGTGAGGGCGTGACGAAGGTTTCGACAGGGCGGTCAGGACGGCAGGGGGGCCGGTCTGCGGGACCGTCAGCTCTTCGACCAGGGAGAAGCATGCACCAGATCTGCCGGATCCTCGGCGCGGGCATGGCCGCGTTCGTACTCGGGGCAGGCCTCTTGGCCGGTTCAGCCGGCACGGCTCAGGCCGCGCCGTCCGACTGCACGGGCGGCGCCAACGCTTTCACCGAATCCCCGACAGCCTCAGCGGCCAGCCCGTGGCGGGAGCGATGGCGCTGAGCAATCCGCACGCTGTCGCCTCGTACGGGATGCAGGACGGCTACGTCGGCGGCAGGCAGAGGGGGTGGGGTGTCCCGACCACCGCGCAACTCAGCGACTAGGGATACGGCGTCCATGCCATCGTGTGGATGTACGTCACCAACGACAACCAAACGATCACGTGCTGTCCGTTCGAGGTGGCGTCTGCCGGCACCAGGATCACGACCCCGGCCTCCCCGACCAGCAGCTCGGCGAGCCGGTCCTTCCAGGTCTGCGTGCTGATGTTCAGCTCGTCGGAACGCACGGACGCCCACAGCACCTCCTGGTGGTAGACCGTCCCCAGGAGACCCCAAGCAACTGATGACCCCGTCGACGGGGTCGGGTTCGCCCGTGACGTGGAGTCCGGTGAGGCCCTACGGCGGCGCGGCGTCTGCGCGGCGGCGTGTGTCACCGGACCGGCCCCGGGCATTCCGTTTGCCCACGTCTGCATCCCACCCCGCGACGGCGGTTGGCCGACGCCACCCCTTGGTTGGCTGGTGTCGGTCTTGCCGCGCTTCTGAGTGGGAATACAGCATGAAGACATCGAGATGCCCGAGCCGCCGCCGGATGGTCGAACGTGGTACGAAGCGACGCGGACGCAGTGCTCCAGTGGCGCAGACCCGAGGGGAACTGTCATGGACAGCGATGAGCTGAACCGCTCCGCCGGGCCCGCGATGCGTGGAGCTCCTGAGGAATCGAAGGATGCCGTCGCCGACAACGGTCTGATCAGTCTGCTCGTGGATCGTCGAGGGGTTCCTCTTGATCGGATGAGTGCCGAGGACGAACTGGCAGTGCAGCGTCTCGTACCGGCGGGCGGACCAGCGTCCTATGGGTTCAGCTCTGCGCTCTGACGGGCTGTGCCGATGGCCGCCCGGGTCCGTCCCTTCCGGCAGTTCGTTCTCAAGATCCACAGCCGTTGTGATCTCGCCTGTGACCACTGTTACGTGTATCGCCACGCGGACCAGGGCTGGCGCCACCAGCCGCGCGTCATGGCCCCGCAGACGGTCCGTGCCACCGCTCTGCGCATCGCCGAGCATGCCCGAGCGCATCGTCTGCACGGGGTGCGCGCCGTGTTGCACGGGGGAGAGCCGCTCCTGGTCGGACGGGACCGGCTGCGCCTGATCGCGCGCGAACTGAGGTCGGCGCTGGGCGAGGTGGCGAGCCTCGACCTCCGTATGCAGACCAACGGGCTGCTCCTCGACGAGGAATGGTGTGCCCTGCTGCTCGACGAGCGCATCGTCGTCGGCGTCTCACTGGACGGCGACCGGGTCTCGAACGACCGCCACCGGGTGCGGGCGGACGGTTCGGGAAGCTACGACGACGTGGTCCGCGCGGTGCGACTGCTGAGCAGGCCCGAGTACCGTGCGGCCTTCGCCGGCCTGCTGTGCACCGTCGATGTGAACAACGACCCGGAGGCGGTGTACCGCGCCCTGGTGGACCTGCGCCCGCCGCGTATCGACTTCCTCCTGCCGCACGCGACCTGGGACCGTCCTCCGCCCGGTCCTGGCGGTGCGGTCGACTACGCGAACTGGTTGATGACCGTCTTCGACATCTGGAACGCCGAAGGCCGCCCGGTCCCTGTCAGAATGTTCGACTCCATCGAGGCGGCGGGGGCGGGGCGAACGGGTTTCACGGAAGCCCTGGGACTGGGCAGCCCCGACTTGGTGGTGGTGGAGACGAACGGGGCGATCGAGCAGGCCGACTGGTTGAAGACGGTGGGCTCGGGAGCCGCGGCGACCGGGTTCCACGTGCGCACCGACAGCTTCGACACGGCCGCGGCGCATCCCGGATTCCTGGCCCGGGCGCCGGGCCTAGGGGCGCTGCCGGTGCCGTGCCGTCGCTGCGAGGTGGTGACCGTTTGCGGAGGCGGCCTGTACGGGCATCGCTACCGCAGCGGCAGCGGGTTCGACAATCCTTCCGTCTACTGTGCGGGCCTGCTGCGGTTGATCAAGCACGTGCGCGCGGCGGATCGACCCCCGAGCCGTCACCGCCTGCCGGAAGGGGACTTCGAGGCTCTGGCGTCGGGTGGCTCCGACGCCGCCGCGGTGGGCCGGCTGGCCGAGGCACAGATCAGTCTGCGGCGTTCGGTGCTGGCCTACCTCCACAACGCGGGCGCCCTGACCGGCGAGGGCTGGCGCTGCCTCGTGCGGGAGGAGGCGTCCGCGCTGGACGCCGTTCTCGCCCAGCCTTACGTCCGGGCCTGGGCCGTGCGGTGCTGCGAGGCGCTCTCGACGGGGGCGGGCGACCTCGACACCGGGCGGGTGACAGAGATGGCGTTGGCGGCAGCCGTCCGGTCCGGGCGCCGAGCGGAGCTCGCCGTCCCCTTGCGGTCGGGCGCCGTCCACTTGCCCTCGCTGGGGCGTCTGACGGTCCTGGACGGCGCGGTTGCGGCGAGCGGCGAAGTGACGGTGTCCGTCGAGGGCGGCCGGGTGCGGGCACGGGACGTCGAGGCCGCGTTCGAGCCGACGAGGTATCTGACCGCGGAGGGTGTCCGCGTCGCCGTGGAGGACACCGATCCGTACCGCAACTGTCATGTCTGGCCGCCGGCACCCCGGTTGTCGCAGGAGGAGTTCGGCCGTTGGCAGGAGTTGTTCGCCGCCGCCTGGTACATCGTCCGCCGTGACCATCCGCGGTATGTGGACAGTCTGGTCGTCGGACTGCGTGCGATCACACCGCTGCTGCCCGTGCCTGGACGGAACGTCAGCGACACCTCCCGGCACGCGTTCGGAGCCGTGGCCGTCGCGCTTCCGGAGACGGCCGAGGACCTGGCACTGCTGCTGATCCATGAGATCCAGCACGCGAAGCTCGGCGCCCTGCTGGACATGTACGGCCTTGTCGACCCGGCCCACGAGGAGCTGTACGAAGTCGCCTGGCGGCCCGATGCCCGGCCCGCGGAGGCCGTGCTCCAAGGGGTCTACGCCCATCTCGCCGTCGCGGAGGTGTGGCGACGACGCACCGGGCGGAAGGCGGCGGAGCAGGCCCGGCACTGGTGGTCAGCCTCCGTGGCCGCCTTGGACGCCGTGCTGGTGGGCGGCGGCCTCACTCCGCTCGGCCTGCGGTTCGCCACCGCCATGCGCTCCTCCGCCGGCGCCGGTCCGGTGCTGGAACGAGGATGACCCGTGTCGAGTCCGCGCGCCGTGTGCGGGCGCTGGCCGAGGATCTGCGCGGCCTGGGCGTGACGCCCGGACACACCCTGCTCGTGCACGCCTCGCTCCGCGCCGTGGGGCGGACGCGGAACGGTCCTGCGGGCGTGCTGCGGGCACTGCGCGAGGCGGTGACCCCGCAGGGAACCGTGGTCGTGCCCACGCACACCACCGGCAATTCACTGACGTCGCGTGCGTACCGCGCACGGGTGGCCGGCCTCACGCCCGCGCAGGAGGCGGAACACCGCGCCGACATGCCGGGATTTGACGTCGGCACGACACCGAGCACCGGGTTGGGAGCACTCGCGGAGTAGCTCAGACGGGCACCGTGGGCACGGCGCAGCACGCATCCGCAGACCTCGTTCGCGGCCCTGGGCCCCCTGGCGGAGTGGATCACCCGAGGTCATGCTCTGGACTGTCGTCACGGTTGGAGTTCACCGTTGGGCCGGTTGTACGAGGCGTTGGCGGGCATCCTCCTGCTCGGCGTGGGTTACGACCGGTGCACGGCCCTGCATCTCGCCGAGTACTCGATTCCCGGCACACCCACCCAGCAGCACGACTGCGTGGTCTCCACGGCAGACGGAGCGGTGTGGCGGTCCTGCATCGACATCGTGCTCGACAACCGCGATTTCGCCTCGCTCGGCGCGGATCTGGACAAGGCCGAAGGGCCCGGCGTGCTCTTGGTGCGGCACGGCCGGGTCGGCTCGGCAAATGCCCGCTTCCTGCCTATGGTCCCCACCGTCGATTTCGCGATCCAATGGTTCGGAGACTGCAGGCGGCTGTAGGGGGCACAGTGAGCGGACCGTATGAATCGCACTCGGTCCGACAAGCGCCGTACTTCTTTCTCAGCTACGCCCATGTGCCGATCGCGCGCGGCGACCCGGGCGGCCCGGACCGGCATCTGGTGGAGTTCTACGAGCAGTTGTTCGATCTGATCATGCAGCTCACCACGGTCGACGCCGGCGGCACTCAAGCTTTTCTGGACCGCAGGATTCCGCTCGGTGCGGAATGGGAGAAACACCTCAAGCACGCCCTGGCAACCTGCCAGGTATTTGTTCCGGTCTATTCTCCGCGCTACTTCGAGAGCGAGTGGTGCGGCAAGGAGTGGGACGCCTTCGAGCGCCGTCAGCAGCACCACCGCAAATCCAGACCCCATACGGTGACGCCGATCGTCCCCGTGTGGTGGCTGTCCCCCGATCGGGTGCGGGTGCCGGCGGTGGCCCGGCGCCTTCAGCACACGCATGTCGATCTGGGCGGCGAGTACCAGCAGAAGGGTTTGTTCGGCCTCATGGCGGAGGGGCGCAGGACACGCTATCGACAGGCTGTGTGGGGCATCGCGCAGGCGATCGTGGAGGTTGCCGAGACAGCGCGCCTCGATCCGTGCGACGTCGCCCTGTTCGAGGACCTCAGGAACGTGTTCCAGGAGGATCAGTGACGGCTCCGGTTTTCTTCCTCAGCCATGCCCGTACGCCCGGCAGCCGGGTGTTCGGGCCCGACCCGGACCGGCCCGTCTTCGAGTTCTTCGACGATCTGTCGCGCTCTGTGGCCCGTGCCTTGGATGTCCCGCAGGTCACGGCGGGCTTCGTGGAGCGCGCGGGCGCCACCCTCGCCGAGTCGCAGCGAGCTCTGGCCACCTGCCAGGTGTTCGTACCGTTGTACTCGCCACGGTACTTCACCGACCCCGTCTGCGGCCGGCAGTGGGCCGCGTTCCGGCGACGTGCGGGCGCCAGCTTCCCCGGGTCGGTGGTCCCTGTCCTGTGGACGCCGCGCCGGGCCGCTGCGGCGCTGCCCCTTGCGGTGCTGGACGTCCCGGTCGAGCTCGGCCCTCCCGAGCCGCACGAGGAATCGTCCGCCGCGGTGTACGAGAAGGAACGGTACGAGGACGGCGGACTCTACCGGTTGCTGGACGTGGACGAGGACGGGCAGGTCTACCGGCGGATCCTGGAGCGGCTGGCCCGGCGGGTGGCGGTGGCAGCCCGCGCCTTTCCCGCGCCGCCCGTGCACGCCGGTGAGGTCGTCGCGGTCGCCGACGCCTTCGCGGTGCCGCCACCGCGCCCGGTGCTGCGTTTGACCGTGCTGGCCCCGCAGGGCGACCGGCTTCCCCCGGGCCGCGATGCGGATGCCTACGGACCGCTGCCGACCGACTGGCGGCCCTACCGGTCGGCAGGCGAGGCACCCGTAGCCGTCCAAATGGCCGCAGTCGCACGGAACTTGGGGTTCAGCCCGGAGTCCGTGCCCTTCGAGAAGGCCTACGCAGAGTTCCTCAGCCCCGGCCCGGGACCGGCCCCGTGGGTGCTGGTGATCGACGCCTGGACGCTCAGCGATCCCCGGCTCGCCGAGCGCGTCCGGGACATCGACGCGGCCGACCGGCCCTGGGTCGCCGTGCTAGCGGTGCTCGCCGTGGACGAGGAACAGACCCGGCAGCACGAGAAACGACTGCGCGCACTGCTCAGGGCTGCACTCCCCAGACACATCGACGCGGGTCGCAACGCCCAGCGCGCGGCCGCCCGGGGGATAGAGACAGCGGACGCATTCGGTCTGATTTTCGCCGAGTTGGCGCAGGGGTCGTATATGCGGTATGTGGGTGGCATCCAGGAGCACGCCCCGGCACCACGCTCCTGGCCGACCAAGGACGACGATTCGGAGACCGGCGAATGAGCGGCGAGGGCAACGGACGCATCGTCACCTTCTACTCCTACAAGGGCGGCACCGGACGGACCATGGCGCTGGCCAACGCCGCCTGGATCCTTGCCTCCGGAGGCCAGCGGGTCCTGGCCGTCGACTGGGATCTGGACGCTCCCGGTCTGGACAGGTTCCTCCACCCCTTCCTGGACCAGGAACAACTGCGCACCAAGGCCGGTGTCCTCAACCTCTTCAGCAGCTTCAGCCAGGCGGTGACCGAACGGCTGCACCTGCAGAAGCAGCAGGCCGCCGCGGTGGACGAGGGACACCCCGGCGAGGAGGAAGCGGCCTGGGTCGCCGAACAGGCCCGCTTCAATCACTGCGTCATCCCGGTGAACTGGCAGTTCCCGGGCCGGGGGCAACTGGACTTCATCTCCGCCGGGGCGCAGAACAGCCAGTATCTGGCGGCGTTCTCGCAGTTCAACTGGATGCCGTTTTGGGATGGTTGGCACGGCCCGCGTCTTCTGCAGGCCTTACGGGAGGAGCTGTGCCAGCACTACGACTACGTGCTGGTCGACAGCCGCACGGGCCTCAACGACGTCTCCGACATCTGCACGGTGATGCTGCCGCACGTCCTGGTGGTCTGCTTCACGCCCAGCAGCCAGGGCATCGACGGCGCGCACGCCGTGGCGAGCAAGATCGACGGCATTTATGGGTACCGCAACATCCGCATTGTCCCGGTACTGACGCGAGTCGAGGACGCCAACGGCGAGGCGGACCGGCTGGAGGCCACCCGGCAACAGGTGCGGTCCAGATTCGCCGAGACGCTGCGCCGCCACCACAGCGACCGGGACCCGCTGGACTACTGGGGCAAGGCCGAGATCCCCTACCGTCCCAGCTACGCCTACGAGGAGATGCTCGCGCCATTCCGTGACGCACCCGGCAGCCACTCGTCGATGCTCGCCGCGTGCGAGCGGCTGACCGGGATCATCTCGGACGGCGAGGTGACCTCGCTGACCCGGATCGACGAGGGCGTCCGGCAGCACCAACTGGAGCTCTACAAACGGCAGCGGCCGCTCGGCAACTCGGACGTCTACCTCAGTTTCGTCCCGGAGGACCGCACCTGGGCGGACTGGATCGCCCATGTGCTGCGCACCACGGGATTCCGGGTGCACCTCGCACCCAGCGGCACCGTCCCCGGGCGTCTCGTCAAGGACGAGACGGAACAGGGGGTGGATTCCGCCTTCCAGACGGTCGCGGTGCTGTCCAACGCCTATCTGCGGTCCGATCAGGCTCGTACGGTCTGGGAGAAGATCGCCTCCATCGACTCGCTGGGCAGCCGGCGCAGCCTCATCCCCGTCAAGGTCGATGACGTCCGGGTGAGCGCTCCGTACTCGGAACGGCAGGCCGCGGATCTCGTCGCCTGCGGCGCCGACGAGGCCCAGGCCGCGGAGGCGTTGCTGCGCGCGCTGGACGCGGCGACACCGTCAGGGGTACATCCGGCGACCACGGACGGCGACGGACCGCGCTATCCGGGGGCCGAACCCCCGGTGTGGCTGGTGCCGCTGCGCACCACGGCGTTCACCGGACGCGCAGGCATGATGGAGGACCTGCGCGAGCAACTGCGGCGAGGCAGCGGCACGGTGCTGCTGCGGGGCATGGGAGGAGCGGGCAAGACCCTCCTGGCACAGGAGTTCGCGCACCGGTTCCGCGGGGACTACGACGTCGTCTGGCACATCCAGGCCGACCAGCGCAACCTGGCGGTGGAGCAGTACGCCTGGCTGGCCCCGAAGATTGGTGTACAGGAGCGCAAGAACCCCACGGACACCGCGGCCGCGGTGCGAGATGCCCTCAGGCGCGGGCTTCCCTACCACCGGTGGCTGCTGATCCTGGACAATGCCGAAGGTCCCGAGAGTCTGACCGATCTGCTCGTCAGCGGCGGATCCGGGCATGTGATCGTCACCAGCCAGCGCTCCGAGGGCTGGGACCGGCACGCGGAGATCGTCGAGGTCGGCGTGTTCGATCGCGGCGAGAGTATCACCCACCTGCGCAACCGGCTTCCGGAGTGCACCGTGGAAGAGGCCGACGCGGTGGCGGAGGCGCTCGGAGACTTGCCGCTGGCCGTGGAGCAGGCGGCCGCGGCGCTCAAGGAGTCCGGCATCGGAACCGAGGAGTACGTGTCGCAGCTGCAGAACCAGCCGGCCGCGGACACCGAGGGCATCAGCCCGGACGATCAGCTGCTGGACGTGTCACAGGCATGGCGGGTGGCCATCGCGCAGCTCAGCAAGAACTACCCGCCCGCGGTGCAGTTGTTGCGACTCGCCTCCTGGTTCAGTCCGGAACCGATCTCCTTCGACCTACTGCAGAGCACCGAGATCTCCCGGGCTCTTCGGGGCGGATCCGCCGTGCTGGACAGCACGCAGATGATCTCCAGGGGCTTCCAGGAACTCAACCGGTACTCGCTGGCCAAGGTGGACCGGCGCTCACAGAGCCTGCAGGTGCACCGGCTGGTGCAGATGTCGGTGCGCGCCTCGATGACGGAGGAGGACCAGCGCGCCACCTCTGAGGCGGTGTACCGCACCCTGGTCGCCGCACGGCCCGAGAAGGACGACCCCGAGGATCACCACACTTGGGAGCGTTACCGCATCATCTGGCCGCACCTCGGCACTCCCTGGGCGCTGTCGACCCGCACCAGCGGTATCCGCAAGCTCATCGTCGACCGGGTACGCCAGCTGCGCCGAAGGGGCGAGCTGAAACAGGCCCTGGATCTCAGCCGTCGAGTCCTGACGGAGTGGAGCAAGCCGCAGAACGGCGGCCGCGACGAGCGGTGGGCGCTGCACATGGAGTTCCAGATCGCGAACATCCTGCGGGCCCAGGGGCGGTATACCGAGTCCCTCGCTATCGATCAGGACGTACTGCGCCGGCAACGGGAGACGCTGAAGGACGAGGACGACCTGCACATCCTGATGACCGCGGGCAGCAACGCCGCCGATCTGCGCGGCCTCGGCCGGTTCACGGACGCCCTGGCCTATGACCGGCAGACCCGTCGCAAGTTCATCGAACTCTACGGCGACGACCACCAGCGCAGCTTGCTGGCCAGCAGCAACCTCGCGGTGTCGCTGAGGTTGTCGGGCCAGTACTACGAGGCGCTCGAACTGGACCAGAGCACCCTCGAGACCCGGGAGTCGATCTTCGGCACGAATCACACCAACACCATCGAGTCCGCCATCAACCACGGCCGTGACCTGTGCGACTGCGGGGAGTACGACAAGGCGGTGCGCCAACTGCGCAGCACCTACAAGCTCTGCCTCGAGGACCCTGGTTACGGGGAGAGTTCACCGATCACCCACAACGCGGCGAAGGCGCTGACGGTCTCGCTCCGCCGGGCCGGGTTGGCGGCGGAGGCGGAGGAACTCACCAGGAGAGTCCTGGAGGCGATGGGCGACGAGGAGGGACGCGCCTCCCCGGAGAGGCTGTTGCTGGAGCTCAGCCTCGCCGGAGACCTTGCTGCTCAGGGACGCGCACAGGAGGCCGCCGACCTGGCCCGAATGGTGCTCGCGGGCTGTCAGCGCCCCGAAGGCTTCGGAGAACTGCACCCCCACACCATCGCCTGCATGACGAACTACGCGGTCTATCTTTACGCAGCCGGTGAGGCGGCGGTATCGCTGACCTGTGCGGAGCAGGCCGCCGCGGCCTTCGAGAGCATCTTCGGCGAGGACCACCTCTTTGGGGTCATGTGCCGAGTCAACGTCGCCAACGCCCAGGCTTCGCTGGGCAACAGGGCAGCCGCCCGGACCCTGTACGAGGAGGCCTACGACCGGCTGCGCGAGAGTCTCAAGCCCGATCACCCGGCCACCCTGGTGTGCAGCGCGAACATGGCGATCCTGCTGGACGAACTGCACGAGGAGACCGTCGCCGACGCCAAACGACAGGAGACGCTGGGGGCCATGACCCGCCGACTGGGGGCGGACCACCCGTACACCGTGGCGCTGCGGGAGTGGAACCGCTCGGGGCTCGAACTCGACCCGCATCCCATCTAGAGACGTCTCGCGGACGCCGACCGCCCTCAGTTCCGCCCGTGTCCCCGGTCCCGGACCCAGGCCAGGATCTCGGGCAGGGCGGACAGGGCGGCGAAGTGGGCGGCGCTGGGCTGCAGTACGGGGATTGCGGAGGGGATGCGATCGGCGAGCCACCGGAAGTGGCTCACCGGGCAGAAAGTGTCGTGCTCGCCGTGCCACAGCAGAACCGGAACGTCCTTGATGGTGGCCGGATCGAATCCCCAGGGGTGGCACAGGGCCAGGACGTCGTCCAGCCAGCCCTCCCAGGACTCGCCCACACCCTGCAGGTAGTTGTCCAGCAGCAGGCCCCGCATCCCGGCGTCCTCGACGACCTCCCTGTCGGCCGCCGGCAGTTCGGGATCGAGATTGCTCAGCAGGGAACCCGGCTCCTGCCTCACGGCGTCGGCGCTTCTGGCGAGACTGTCCGTGAGTTCTTTGAGCCCCTTGGGGTCTTTCGTGATCGCCAGCCTTGCCCGGGTATAGGCGAGTACATTCGACTCGGCCATTCCCGCATACCAGTCCAGGCCCTCGGCGTCGGGTGGGGCCAGACTCACCAGACAGGCCGCACTGGCCACCCGATCCGGATTGAGGGCGGCACAGGCCAAGGCGTGCGGGCCACCTCCCGAACGGCCCACCACGGAATACCGGCCTTCGATACCGAGCGCGGTGGCGATGGCCTCGACATCGTCCACCACATCCTTGACGACGCGTCCGGGAAAGCCCCCGGAGTCGCCATAACCCGGGCGGTCATAGGCGATCAGATGGATGCCGAGCCGGTGCAGGAAGGCGGGCAGAGGACGCGGCCCGAGTCGGCTGCCCGGCGTTCCGTGCAGCAAGAAGACCGGGTACCCGTTCGGATCCCCCCAAGTCTCGCAGGCAAGCTTTCTGCCAGGGCAGCCAGCCGCCTCGACCATCCTGAACACGTGGTACCTCCCGTTGCCAGAGGCCGATGTCCGGAGCGGGACCCGAGACCAGCATCTGTGCCGCGTGACCTCGCGTCGACGTATGTTTCGGACTTCGTACCCTGCTGGCGAAACCTCCGTACTTTGTCGCTCCCTGTCACGCGACGCGTTGACGGTAGTGCATGTTCTAAGTGACGTGCCTGGCGGTCGGGTTGTTCAATACGCCGAAGGAGGCATTTCCTCGACCGATGGGCGCAAGGCGCGCGATTCGTCTTCCTTGGTGAACGGCGGAGTGCCGCGAGAGCGGCCCCAAGTGGTGGTGAGCGTGCACCGCCCCGCGCAGACCCCGGGCCGGCCGCCGGTCCTGTGACGCGCGAGCGGGCGCGCAAGCGCCCCTGGCCCTCGGATACCGCTGGTGATCTTCATACGTCCTGGTGAAGTCCCTTTGATCTCCGCCCCGTTGAGCGAAAGGCCGTGGTCCGCTGGTGGGGCGCGGTGTGGAAGGAGCGGCCGGGAGGGGCGCGTGGTGGCTGCGGGTCCGGCTCCGGGGCGGATGGGCCCGCCGCTGACCGTGCGGATGGCGCGGGCCGGTACCACGGGAGCCACGGTGGCGAGCTGAGCGCGGGACCCGGCGGGACGAACTGTTCACGGAGAAGGGCCACGCCCCCTGGTGCCCGCCCGACGAGGCCGTGATCTGTCGCCGATCTGACCGTTCCCCAGGCAACGACCCTTGAGAGGCCAAGGGAACCGGACGCGGGATGGCTTCTTCGGAGGACGACCCACAGACCCAGAGACGTGCCCGTCACTGTTCTCGTTCCTGACCGGTCACCCCGCGAGCCGACCGAGAGCTTGAGCAGACCACGACCGTCCCGGCTCTAGTCCGAGGCCGTAGCCCGCCAGGCCGCGGTGATGCACCCTTCCTCCCAATGCCACCATTCCTCGGCTGCGCCGTGTTCCAGCAGCCTGGGACGCACCCGGGCATCGGCCACGGCCGCTCGGAGATCCGCCGGATCAAGGACGCCACCGTGAACAGCCTCCTCTTCCCCGGAGCCCGCCAGGCCGTGCAGATCAAGCGCCGGCGCACCGACCGCAAGACCGGCCAGACCACCGTCAAGACGGTCTACGCCATCACCAGCCTGACCGCCGATCAGGCGGCCGCGGCCCAGCTGGCCGAACTCGTGCGCGACCCTCGCCGCCCCCTCGCGCTCCTCGGCCTCGGATGATCACGAACCGGACGTCATGCGACTACGCCGAAGCCCTGCCAGTTCATGGGCGCCTGTCGGAGCAACCGCCGGAAGGAGCAGTTCTGATTGTGGCTCTGTTGGTATATGCCCCCAGGTGGACACTCAGATCCAGATCAGCCTGACCGGGAAGAACCTGCTGCCTCTTACGGTCAAGAACGCGGGTCCGGCGCCGGCTGCGAGTGGTCACTCGCACTGAGGTGCGCGAGGCATTGCGGATGCCCTCAGGGACGGCAGCGAGGAGGAGACGGCTGCTGTCCTGAGGGTGCTCGGGGCTGAGAGTGGGCCGCGGGCGATCGCGAGTGAGGCGCAGAGAACGCCTCTGCCGTTCCCTGTCGCCTGAGTGGCTGCTCTCGGTTCGCGACGGGTCTGATGGCTTCCTAGCGTGGCTAGGGGTGTGCCGGCGCCCTGGCCGCGGTGGTCGTGATCGTCATTGCCGTGCTGGTGATCGCGTCGGGGGACAAGGACGAGAGCACCACTTCTGCGCCCAGCGCGACGCCCACGGCGAAGACGCGCCAGAAGCAGACAGGGGAACCCGCCGGGGAACGAGCTGACCTCGTCAGCTTCCGGCTCGACGACCGCTCGCAAGCCGGTATCACCGACATCTGGCTCGTCTGGACGATCAAGAACAGCAGCAGCGAGAAGTCCAACTACGCCTGGGACTGGGAAGCGGTCGATGCCGGCGGCACGCGCGTGGAAGACGGTTCGCAGCTGGAGACCAACGTGCAACCCGGCCAGACGGCTCGGGGCGAGTACCCCACGACGCTCAAGAGCGCGAAGGGCATCAAGCTCAACGTCACCAGCTTTGACCGGAGTGTCAGCTACTGAACCGACCAGGCCGACGGCGCTACGGCTGGGGGAGGCGGGGCTTGAAGGGGTGGAGCATGTCCTGGCCCGGCTGGACGATGCCGTAGGTGCTCTCGGGTACTTCGTTCCAGGCGCCGGGCAGGTCGCCCAGGGGTTCGGAGACGACGAGGCGGGTCTCCTCGCCGACCTCGCGGAGGAACGCGGTGTCCGGGTGGAGCGCGCGCAGGGAGTCCACCCTGGTGCTGTAGAACAGGGACCGCGACGAGCCCTCACTGGAGTAGCGGAAGGCCCATAGGCGGTCACCGTCGGCGAGGGCGACGGTCATCTGGAGGGGATGGGGGACGCCGTGTCTGCGTCCCGTCTCCTCGACCAGGCCGGCCATGCGGGCCACGGCGCCCGGCGGGTCCTCGGTGAGTCCGAAGGTCAGGGACAGGTAGAACATCAGCTCGGAGTCGGTCGAGCCCTCCATCTCCGGGTAGAGGGCCGGGTCGACCGCCAGCGCCAGGTCACGCCTGAGCCGGTGGAACTCGTTGATCATGCCGTTGTGCATCCACAGCCAGCGATCCCTCCGGAAGGGGTGGCAGTTGGTCTGCTGGACGGCTGTTCCGGTCGTCGCCCTGATATGGGCGAAGAACAGACCCGAACGGACGTGGTGAGCGACCTCCTGCAGGTTCCGGTTGTTCCAGGCGGGCCCCACGTCCCGCAGCACCGCCGGTGTGGTGAGCTCCTGTGCGTACCAGCCGATGCCGAACCCGTCGCCGTTGGTGGTCTCCACGCCCATGCGGGAGTGCAGGCTCTGGTCGATCAGATTGTGGCGAGGTTCGAACAGGACGTGGCTGAGAAGGACAGGCGTACCTGAGTAGGCGATCCAGCGGCACATGTGCGCACTCACCTTCCTAGAACGAAGGACGGCGACACTCCTGCGACCAGTATGGACCGCCCCGGCGAGAGGGGCAGGGCGTGAGTGCGCGAGGGCGCCCCCTGCCCGCGGCGCCCTCGTCCGGGACCAGGGCTCAGCCTCCGTCGACCGGGTTCGGGCCGTAGAGCGCCGCGATGTCCTTGGACGCGGCCCAGCGGCTGTAGGTCGGGGACTGGGGCCAGCCCTCGGGGGAGTCCTGCCATTCCTCCTGGCGGCCGTAGGGGAGGAGGTCGATCAGGGCGAAGGTGTGGCTGAGCTGCTCGGTGCCGCGGCCGTCGGTGTGCCACGTGCGGTAGACGGTGTCGCCGTCGCGCAGGAAGACGTTGACCGCGAATCCCCCGTCGGGCGGGGCGCCGACGTCGGACCCGAAGGGGCTGTTCGCGGTGGAGTACCACGGCATCCTGTTGCCCACCCGCTCCCGGTAGGCGAGGGCCTCCTCGATGGGGCCCTGGGTGACGACGACGAACCTGGCGTCGTAGTTGTCCAGGAACTCCAGACGGGTGTACTGCGAGGTGAAGCCGGTGCAGCCCGGGCACTGCCATTCCTGGCCGGCGAACCACATGTGGTTGTAGACGATCAGTTGGCTCTTGCCCTCGAAGACGTCCGCCAGCCGGACCGGGCCGTCCTCGCCCTCCAGTGTGTAGTCCGGCATCCGGACCATCGGCAGGCGACGGCGTTCGGCCGCGACGGCGTCGAGCTCGCGGGTCGCTGCCTTCTCCCGGGCTCGTAGGTCCGCGAGCCTTTGCTCCCACGTCGCGGTGTCGACGACGGGAGGCAGTGCGTGTGCGGTCATGGGTCCCTCACAGAGTGCGTACGCGGGTTTCTCTTGTGCGGAGGCAGACTCCATGGGGCTTCGGAACTCATCGGTCGGTAGGGGGAGGGGAAAAGGGAGAGGGAAGGGGGGGAGGGCCGGGGTGGCGTGGACTTCCCCCCCTGGCTCCTCCCTGCTCTCCCATCCGCTCCGCTACTTGCTCGCGGCGAAACGCATCAGGGCCAGTTCGTCGCCCTGCTTGATCTTGCCGGTGGTGTTGATGACTTCGAGCTTCCAGGTGGTGCCGACCCGGACCGCCTTGGCGACCGCGCAGCCGTTGTCCGTGGTGAGCATGCTCGGCCAGATGTCGGCGACCTGCTGGGAGCTGCCGCCGCTGGCGTCGTAGACCTTGAAGCTGATGTTGCGGGCCTTCTGGAAGGAGCTGCCCTTCTTGTAGGCGGCGGCGACGAACACGATCGAGGTGATGTGCGGCGGGATCTTCGCGAACTCGACGGTGACCGTCTCGTCGTCGCCGTCCCCGTGGCCGGTCTGGTTGTCGCCGCTGTGGAGCAGGGAGCCGTTGCCGATCGGGTCGAGCGAGTCGAGGCCCGCGAGGCGTACCGGGTCGCCGTCGTGCATGGCGATGGCGATCAGGTCGAGGTCCGTGCCGCTCTTGCGGCGGAGCTTGCCGATCACTCCACCGCTGGCACCCGCGGTGGGGTCCCAGGAGACCCCTATGGACAGATGGGTCACGCCGTCCAGGTCGGCGGGACCGTCTTCCTTCGTAAGCGTAATCATGGGGACATAGTGCACGGGCTCGCACGACGGCCGGGACCGCGGGCCCGCACAAACCCGTGGCCGGGCGGGAGGTGGCCTCGCCATCATGGGGTGATGCCGCAGCTGACCCCGCCCGACGCCCGGTTCCACGCCTCCTACCTCGACGCCGTGAGCGAGTTCACCGAAGAGGGCCAGGACCCGGCCATGCTGGAGAGCGGATGGATCGGACCGCACGCGCAGGGGCTGCGGGAGCCCGCGGGGTTCGCGGCCTTCGTGGACATGCTGCGCGCGGAGACCCAACGGCCGCGCCGACCGGACTGGGTGCCGATGACGAACCTCTGGTACGTCGAGGGCGACACCTTCCTCGGCAGGCTCTCGATACGGCACCGGCTCACCCCGCATCTGCTGGAGCTCGGCGGCCACATCGGATACGTGATCCGTCCCGGGGCCCGGCGACGGGGGCACGCCACCGCCATGCTCGCGGCCGCTCTGCCGGTCTGCCGTCAACTCGGCGTCGACCGCGCCCTGGTGACCTGTGACGCCATCAACACCGCGTCTCGTAAGGTGATCGAGGCCAATGGCGGAGAATTCGAGGACCGGCGCGGCGGAAAGCTGCGGTACTGGATCCGGACGGGGAACTGAGGCGTCTACGTCGTTATGGACCTGGAGAAGCAGCCCGCGCCGCAGGCGCCCCCACCCGAAGGATGCCTGACCGTCGCGATTCGCATCCCCGTACGGATCGTCGTGCTCGTGCTGGTCGTGCCCGTGCGGCTCGTGTGGGACGCGCTCGTCGTCGTGGGGCGCTTCCTGCGGGACTACCTGGTGCGGCCGCTGTGGCGGGCGCTGGTCGTCTGGCCCTGCGTGGCCCTGTGGCGCTACCTGGTCGTGCCGGTCGCCAAGGCGGTCGGCTGGCTCGGCAAGGTGCTCCTCGTCGTCCCCCTGGTGTGGCTGTACCGGTATGTACTGACGCCGGTCGGGCACGGCATCGCCTGGACCGTGCGGGGGGTGGGCGCCGGGCTGGTGTGGGTGTACGCGCGTGTGCTCACTCCGGTCGGGCACGGCGTCCTGTGGGTCCTCAAGGGCCTTGGCGCCGGGCTCGTATGGATCCTCACACTGATCGCGAACGGCCTCGCTGCCGTCGTGCGGGGGATCGCGTGGGTCCTGCGGGGCATCGGGGCCGGGCTGACGTGGGTGTACGCGCGCATGTTCACTCCGGTCGGGCACGGGATCGTGTGGCTCCTCAAGGGCGTCGGAGCCGTGCTCGCCTGGATCTTCACGCCGGTCGGGCGGGCGATCGTCTGGTGCGCCAGGGGGCTCGCGTGGCTGGCGAGTGCCGTCGTCACCGGGATCGGTGCCGGCCTGTACTGGATCGCCCGGATCCTGCTCGTGCTGCCCGTCGTCGCCCTGTGGCGCTGGATCCTCGCGCCCGTGGGAAGAGCCCTCGCCGTGGTCGGGCGGGAGGTGTGGGACGCGCTCGGGCACGCCTGGCGGATCGCCGGGCGCATCTCCCTCGTCGTCGGCCGGTTCCTCGCGACCCTGTTCCGGTGGATCTTCGTCGAGCCGGTGCGCTGGGTGTACCGCGAGATCCTGACCCCCGTCGGACACGTGATCCGGGACACGGTGCTGCGTCCCGTCGCCGAGGCCGCGCGCAGTGTGGGACGGATCACCCGGGCCGCGCTCGCCTCCGCCAGGGAGTCCGTACGGCAGGCCCGCGCCGACGTCCGGCGGATGCTCTTCGGCGACGCCGGCGGCACTCGTGAGCGTGAGGCGGTGGCCCGACGGGAACCGCAGGCCGCCGACACACGTACTCTTGGTAGCAGTACGACCGCACTCACGAAGGACTGAGCGACACTGGGCAAGCGACAGCCCGAAGGCCCGCCGCCCGCACCGGCGGTGCAGCGCATCCGACTGCGCTACACCAAGCGCGGCCGCCTCCGGTTCACCAGCCACCGTGACTTCCAGCGCGCCTTCGAGCGTGCGCTGCGCCGTGCCGAGGTGCCCATGGCGTACTCGGCGGGGTTCACGCCGCATCCGAAGGTGTCGTACGCCAATGCCGCACCCACCGGCACGGGCAGTGAGGCGGAGTACCTGGAGATCGCGCTCACGCAGGCGCGCGACCCGGAGAAGCTCCGGCTCCTCCTCGACGAGTCGTTGCCCGCCGGGCTCGATGTCGTCGACGCGGTCGAGGCCCGCACCTCGGGACTCGCCGACCGGCTGACCGCTTCCGTGTGGGAGCTCAGGCTGGACGGCGTGCACCAGGCCGAGGCCGAGAGCGCGGTCGCCGCGTTCACCTCCGCCGAGGCGGTCGAGGTCCAGCGCACCACCAAGAACGGCCTGAGGACCTTCGACGCCCGCCCCGCGGTCGTACAACTCGAAACGCACAGTGAACCCGCTGATAGGCCGACCGACCAGCCCTGTGCGATACTGCGGCTGGTTGTTCGGCACGTGACGCCTGCCGTTCGACCCGACGACGTCCTGTCCGGTCTCCGCGCCGTGGCCGACCTGGCGCCGCCGGTCCCCGCAGCGGTGACCAGGCTGGCGCAGGGGCTGCTCGATGAAGAGACCGGCACGGTGACCGACCCGCTCGCGCCCGACCGCGAGGCAGTCGAGGCCCACTCAACGGCCGAACCGACTGCCGCCGCGAAGGCGCCGGCGTAAGGAAGGTCCCGCGAAGGACGGGCGTCGTAGCGCAGCCCTGGTACTCGGGAGCCACCTGGGTCGGGCGGCGCACCGACCACAAGACTTTCGCCAGGCCGTACCCAACAAGGGCGTACGGAACCGGCGAGACAGGACACAGAGAGCTCCCGTGCGGCGCCCGCGCCCCGGACGGCGGCACCGCGCATCGCGCGAGCCGCGGACGTCACCGGCATCCTCGCCGGACCAGGCGCGGCGCCCGGGAGCCTGACGGGAGACAAGCCCGCATGCTCGAACCGACCGAACCCATCGAGGGTTCCGAACAGAACACCCCCAGCGACACCCTGCCGCCGCGTCGGCGGCGCCGTGCCGCGTCCAGGCCGGCGGGACCGCCGGTCGCCGCCGCCCCGGGCGGCGAGGAGGTCGTTGCTCCGGCCATACCGGCCGCGGAGGCCGAGGTCCTCGTCACGGACGAGGAGGAGAAGCTCGACGAGAACGTCGAGAACATCCAGAGCCCCGAGGCTGAGGAGCCCGCCGAGGCCGCCGCTCCCGCCGGGCGTCCGCGTCGGCGTGCGACCCGCCGGGCCTCCGCTCCTGTCGGGGCACCCGCGGCGGCCGAGGCCGCAGAGACCGTGGTGCCGGTGGTCGCCGCCGAGACGCCCGCCGAGACCCCGGCCGCCGACAGCGCGCCCGCCGTCGAGGACGCGGCTCCGCCCGCCGGGCGTACCCGTCGCCGCGCGACCCGTCGGGTCTCCACGCCGGCCGCTGAGGCCGAGGCGTCGGTGACCGCCGAGACGCCTGCCGTGACCGAGAGCGCCGACGAGGCGCCCGCTGCCGAGGCCCCCGCGCCCGCCGGTCGTACGCGTCGCCGGGCCTCGCGGCGTGCCGCCGCGCCCGCCGGTGCTCCGGAGGCCGCGGAGTCCGTGGCACCTGCCGCCACCGAGGTCGCCGAGACCGTGGAGCCGGTGGCCGCGGAAGCGCCCGCCGAGCCCGCCGATGCCGAGGACGCGAGCCCGCGTCGTGCCCGCCGCCGTGCCACGCGTCGCGTTTCCGCGCCTGCCGGTGCCCCCGAGGGCGAGGCCGTCGAGGCCGCGCCGTCCGAGCCGGTTGCCGAGGTCCCCGCCGTGCAGGAACCCGTTGCTGAGACCCCCGCCGCTGAGGCCCCCGTCGAGGAGGCCGCCCCGCGTCGTGCCCGTCGTCGGTCCGTCCGCCAGGCCGCCACCGGGTTCTCCGAGCCCGCCCGGCGTGGTGCGGCCGCCGCCTCCGGTGCCGATGACGAGGACGGATCGCCGCGTCGCCCGGCGCGACCCGCGGTCGCCGTGTTCCAGGCGCCCGTCTTCACCGAGCCGCAGTTCCAGACCCCGCAGCGGGCGGCCGCCGAGGCCGCCGCGGAGGCGGAGGCCGGGCAGAGCGAGCCGGCCGAGCCCGTCGAGTCCGTCGTGGAGCCGGTCGAGGAGATCACCGAGGAGCAGACCGGGTCGCGGCGCCGCCGCCGGCGCCGGGGTGCCGCTGACGAGCCCGAGGTGCGGGAGACCGCCGCCGAGACCGTCGTGGAGGAAGAAGAGGACACCGACGAGGGCGCCGAGGACTCCGCGGACGGGGACGACGCCGAGGAGACCGGGTCGCGGCGTCGCCGCCGGCGCGGTGGCCGTCGCCGTCGCCGCGGTGAGTCCGCCGATGCCTCCGGTGACGAGGAGTCGGACGACTCCGACGAGCCCGCCGAGGAGACCGGGCGGTCCGCGCAGGACGAGGACGACGAGCACGACGACGAGGACGACGAGGACGCCCGTTCGGACGAGTCCGGCGGCTCCAGCTCCAGCAGCCGTCGCCGCCGTCGCCGCAGGCGCCGGTCCGGTGACTCCTCCGCCGACGCCGAGCCCGGTGACGGCGACCCCGAGCGGACCGTCGTCAAGGTGCGCGAGCCCCGTCCCGCGCGGGAAAGGGGCAGCGAGCCGTCCGACGAGGTGCAGTCCATCAAGGGCTCGACCCGTCTGGAGGCCAAGAAGCAGCGCCGCCGCGAGGGCCGTGAGCAGGGCCGTCGCCGTGTCCCGATCATCACCGAGGCCGAGTTCCTGGCCCGCCGTGAGGCCGTCGAGCGTGTGATGGTCGTCCGGCAGAGCGGTGAGCGTACCCAGATCGGCGTCCTCGAGGACGGCGTGCTCGTCGAGCACTACGTCAACAAGGAGCAGGCCACCTCGTACGTCGGCAACGTCTACCTGGGCAAGGTCCAGAACGTGCTGCCGTCGATGGAGGCCGCCTTCATCGACATCGGCAAGGGCCGCAACGCGGTGCTGTACGCCGGTGAGGTCAACTTCGAGGCGCTCGGCATGGCCAACGGGCCGCGCCGCATCGAATCCGCGCTCAAGTCCGGCCAGCCCGTGCTGGTCCAGGTCACGAAGGACCCGATCGGGCACAAGGGCGCGCGTCTGACCAGCCAGGTCTCCCTGCCGGGCCGCTACCTCGTGTACGTCCCCGAGGGCTCCATGACCGGCATCAGCCGCAAGCTGCCCGACACCGAGCGCGCGCGTCTGAAGACCATCCTCAAGAAGATCGTCCCCGAGGACGCGGGTGTCATCGTGCGCACCGCCGCCGAGGGCGCGAGCGAGGACGAGCTGCGCCGCGACGTCGAGCGTCTGCAGGGTCAGTGGGAGGACATCCAGAAGAAGGCCAAGAGCGGCAACGCGCCGACGCTGCTCTACGGCGAGCCGGACATGACCGTCCGGGTCGTCCGCGACATCTTCAACGAGGACTTCACCAAGGTCGTCGTCAGCGGTGACGAGGGATGGGAGACCATCCACGGCTACGTCTCCCACGTCGCGCCCGACCTGGTCGACCGGCTCTCGAAGTGGACCTCCGAGGTCGACGTCTTCGCCACGTACCGGATCGACGAGCAGCTCGCCAAGGCGCTGGACCGCAAGGTCTGGCTGCCCAGCGGCGGTTCGCTGGTGATCGACCGGACCGAGGCGATGGTCGTCGTCGACGTCAACACCGGCAAGTTCACCGGACAGGGCGGCAACCTGGAGGAGACGGTCACCAGGAACAACCTGGAGGCGGCCGAAGAGATCGTGCGTCAGCTCAGGCTGCGCGACCTCGGCGGCATCATCGTCATCGACTTCATCGACATGGTGCTGGAGCAGAACCGGGACCTGGTGCTGCGGCGTCTGCTGGAGTGCCTGGGCCGGGACCGGACCAAGCACCAGGTCGCCGAGGTCACCTCGCTGGGCCTGGTGCAGATGACCCGTAAGCGGGTCGGCCAGGGTCTGCTGGAGTCCTTCTCGGAGACCTGCGTCCACTGCAACGGCCGCGGTGTCATCGTGCACATGGAGCAGCCGACCTCCGCCGGTGGCGGCGGCAAGCGCAAGAAGCGCGGGCGCGGCGGCGACGGGCACGAGCACACCCACGAGGCCGCGGCCGTCGTGGAGGCGCCGGAGGAGATCGAGGTCGAGACCGAGGCGGAGGTCGCCGCCGAGGTGGCCGAGCCGATCGCCCTCACGCCCACCGAGTTCGCGCCCGACGAGGAGCTGTACAGCAGCGTCGCCGAGGCGGAGGCCGCGGCCACGCGCGGGCGTGGCCGTCGCAGGGCGGGCCGCCGGGCGTCCGCTCCGGCCGGTGCCCCGCGGGGTGGCGGTTCGCGGAGGTCGGGTGGTGCCGAGGCGCCGGCCGACGAGGAGACCCTGGTCTCCGAGGAGGCCGAGGTCCCGACCGCTCAGGCCGTGCCGGCCGAGGCTGAGATCGCCCGTCCGGTGCAGCCGGAGACGGCCGCCGAGGCGCAGGCCGAGCCGGTTGCCGCGGAGGACCCCGTCGTGGAGGCCGGGTCCGTGAGCGAGCCCACCGCCGGCGACGAGGCCGCTCCCAAGGGCCGTACGCGTCGCAGGGCCACTCGCAGGGCGTCGGCTCCGGCCGGTTCCCCGGCGGGTGCCGAGGCGGCCGTGGTGACGGTCGCCGAGGCCGCGCCGGTGGTCGAGGCGCAGGCCGAGGAGGCCCCGGTGGCCGCGCCGGCCGAGCCCGAGGCCGAGGTCGTCGCCGAGAGCGCCGCCCCGGCCCGTCCGCGCCGCCGTGCCGTCCGCAAGGCCACCGCGCCCACCGCGTCCGAGGAGGCGGCCGTCGTGGTCGTGCCCTCGGCCGAGGCGCCGGCCGACGCGCCGGAGCCCGTCGAGGAGGCGGCTCCGGCCAAGAAGACGGCTCGCAAGACAGCCAAGAAGGCGACGGCGAAGAAGGCCGCGACCAAGAAGGCCACCACCGCCAAGAAGACGGCCGCGAAGAAGACCGTCGCCAAGAAGACGACCGCGAAGAAGGCCGCGGCGAAGAAGACGGTGGCGGCGGAGCAGCAGTCGCCGCAGTCCGTCTCGACCCAGGCCGACGAGTCCTGACGCACGGTCACCGCATCTTTTCAGCCGTCTGATGATCGAAATCCGCTCCTGGTTCGCCGGGGGCGGATTTCGTGATTCTGTGGGTATTGCGTCCGACGGAAAGTTGTCAACCGGTGATCGATCATGTGAATGGCTGGTGAATCCCGGGCCTGTCCCCAGGGTTATGATGTGAGCCGAGATTGACGCTTAATTTAGACAAATAGGGATTTTCGTGAAGGCTCTCGTGCTCTCCGGGGGAGCGGGCACCCGCCTCCGCCCGATCACCCACACCTCCGCCAAGCAGTTGGTGCCGGTCGCCAACAAGCCCGTGCTGTTCTACGGCCTGGAGGCGATCGCCGAGGCCGGGATCAGTGAGGTCGGCATCGTCGTCGGCGACACCGCCGACGAGATCCGCGAGGCGGTGGGCGACGGTTCCCAGTTCGGGATCAAGGTCACCTACATTCCGCAGGACGCGCCGCTGGGCCTCGCCCACGCCGTCCTCATCGCGCAGGAGTTCCTCGGTGACGAGGACTTCGTCATGTACCTCGGCGACAACTTCATCGTCGGTGGCATCACCGGTCTGGTGGACGAGTTCCGCGCCGAGCGGCCCGAAGCGCAGATCCTGCTGACCCGCGTCCCCAACCCCACCTCCTTCGGTGTCGCCGAGCTCGACGCCGACGGCCGGGTGGTGGGCCTGGAGGAGAAGCCGAAGCAGCCCAAGAGCGACCTGGCACTCGTCGGCGTCTACCTCTTCACCCCGGCCATCCACGAGGCCGTCCGCTCCATCGAGCCGTCCTGGCGCGGCGAGCTGGAGATCACCCACGCGATCCAGTGGCTGATCGACCAGAAGCGTGACGTGCGCTCCACGACCATCTCCGGCTACTGGAAGGACACCGGCAACGTCACCGACATGCTGGAGGTCAACCGGTCGGTCCTGGAGACCGTCGATCCGGTGAACAAGGGCACGGTCGACGAGTCCAGCGAGATCATCGGCCGGGTCCGCATCGAGGCGGGCGCCCGGGTCAGTGGCAGCCGGATCGTCGGTCCTGCCATCATCGGTGCCGGCACGGTGGTCAACGACGCCTACATCGGTCCGTTCACGTCCGTCTCCGAGGACTGCCGGATCGAGGACAGCGAAATCGAGTACTCCATCGTGCTGCGCGGCTCGTCCGTGACCGGCGTGCGCCGCGTGGAGGCCTCCCTCATCGGACGTGACGTCGAGGTCACGCCCGCGCCCCGCAACCCCAAGGCACACCGGCTCGTGCTCGGTGATCACAGCAAGGTGCAGATCTCTTCATGACCACTCGGATTCTGGTGACCGGCGGTGCCGGCTTCATCGGCTCGCACTACGTCCGTACCGTGCTCGGCCCCCAGGGCCCCGGTGACGTCTCGGTCACCGTCCTGGACAAGCTGACCTACGCGGGCAACCCGGCCAACCTCGACGAGGTGCGCGAGCACCCCGGATTCGCCTTCGTGCAGGGCGACATCTGCGACCCCGAGCTGGTCGCCAAGCTGATGGCCGAACACGACCAGGTGGTGCACTTCGCCGCCGAGTCGCACGTCGACCGTTCCATCGACGGCGGCGCCGAGTTCGTGCGCACCAACGTGGTCGGCACGCACACCCTGATCGACGCGGCCCACCGCGCCGGCATCAAGACCTTCGTGCACATCTCCACGGACGAGGTCTACGGCTCGATCGACGAGGGTTCCTGGCCCGAGACGCACCCGCTGGAGCCCAACTCGCCGTACTCCTCGGCGAAGGCGTCCAGCGACCTGATCGCGCTGTCGTACCACCGCACCCACGGCCTGGACGTGCGCGTGACCCGCTGCTCCAACAACTACGGGCACCACCACTTCCCCGAGAAGGTCATCCCGCTCTTCGTGACCAACCTCCTCGACGGCAAGAAGGTCCCGCTGTACGGCGACGGCGGCAACGTCCGCGACTGGCTGCACATCGACGACCACGTCCAGGGCATCGAGCTCGTGCGCACCAAGGGCCGCGCCGGCGAGGTCTACAACATCGGCGGCGGCACCGAGCTCTCCAACAAGGAGCTCACCGGCCTGCTGCTGAAGGCCTGCGGCGCCGACTGGGAGACCAGCGTCGAGTACGTCGAGGACCGCAAGGGCCACGACCGCCGCTACTCCGTCGACTGCACGAAGATCCGCGAGGAGCTCGGCTACGAGCCCCGCAAGAGCTTCGAGCAGGGCCTCGCCGAGACCGTGCAGTGGTACCGCGACAACCGTGCCTGGTGGGAGCCGCTGAAGGAGCGGGCCGCGCTGTGACCGACAACCGCACCTGGCTGGTCACGGGCGCGGGCGGCATGCTGGGCCAGGACGTCCTGGCCCGGCTGTCCCAGTCGGGGGAGCGGTACGTCGCCCTCGACCGCAAGGCGCTGGACCTCACCGACGCCGAGGCCGTGAGCGCGGCGCTCGAAGAGCACCGGCCCGCAGTGGTCGTCAACTGCGCCGCCTGGACGGCCGTCGACGACGCCGAGACCCGTGAGGACGAGGCGCTCGCCATCAACGGCGACGGGCCCCGCTATCTCGCCGCCGCCTGCGCCCGCACCGGCGCCGTCCTGCTGCACGTCTCCACGGACTACGTCTTCGCCGGGGACGCCACCACGCCGTACGCCGAGGACGCGCCCACCGCGCCCCGCAGCGCCTACGGCCGCACCAAGCTGGCCGGGGAGAAGGCGGTCCTCGCGACCGAGCGCGGCTATGTCGTGCGCACCGCCTGGCTCTACGGTGCCGGCGGCCCCAACTTCGTCAGGACGATGATCAAGCTGGAGGGCGTCAAGGACACCCTCGACGTCGTCGACGACCAGCGCGGCCAGCCCACCTGGAGCGCCGATCTCGCGGGCCTGCTGGTCGAGCTGGGCCGCGGCGCCCTGGCCGGCACCGCCCCGGCGGGCGTCTACCACGGCACCAGCTCCGGCGAGACCACCTGGCACGGCTTCACCCAGGAGATCTTCCGTCTGCTCGGCGCCGACCCGGACCGGGTCCGCCCCACCACGAGCGACGCGTTCGTGCGCCCCGCCCCCCGTCCCGCCTACAGCGTCCTCGGTCACGGCCGGTTCGCCGAGGCCGGCATCGAGCCGCTGCGCGACTGGCGCACGGCTCTCACCGAGGCCTTCCCGGAGATCCACCGGGTCCATCTGAAGGAGAACACGGCGTGACGGTCAAGGTCAGCGTCGTCATCGCGGTCTACAACCCCGGCAAGTACGTCGAGGACTGCATCACGGGTCTGCTCCGGCAGAGCCTGACCCCGGACGAGTTCGAGGTCTACTTCGTCAACGACGGCTCCACCGACGAGACCCCGGCCCGGCTGGACCAGCTCGCCGCCGAGCACCCGCACTTCCACGTCATCCACCAGGAGTCCTCCGGCTGGTCGGGCAGGCCCCGCAACACCGGCATCGAGGCCGCCCAGGGCGAGTACGTCATGTTCGTCGACCACGACGACTGGCTCGGCGACGAGGCCCTTGAGCGGATGTACGACTACGGCAAGGCCAACGAGGCCGACGTCGTCGTGGGCAAGATGGCCGGCATCGGACGCCCGGTCCCGCAGGAGCTGTTCCGGGTCAACCGGCCGCGCGCCACCGTCTCCAACGCGCCGCTGATCGACAGCCTCACCCCGCACAAGATGTTCCGGCGGGAGTTCCTGAACGAGCACGGGATCCGCTTCAAGGAGGGTCGCCGCCGGCTGGAGGACCACGTCTTCGTCGTGGAGACCTACCTGCGCGCGAAGAACGTCTCCGTCCTGGGCGACTACCTGTGCTACTACCACATCACCCGTGACGACGGCTCCAACGCCGGCTTCCAGCGCTTCGACCCGGTCGGCTACTTCGGCAACCTGCGCGAGGCCCTCGACGTCGTCGAGTCGCTGACCGAGCCCGGCGCGCTGCGCGACAAGCTGTTCAGCCGCTGGCTGCGCAACGAGATGGTCGAGCGGCTGCGCGGCCAGCGCCTCCTCAAGCTCCCCGAGGACTACGCCGAGGAGCTGTACACCGAGATCCACAAGGTGGTCACCGAGCGCTTCGGCCCCGGTGTCGTCGCCCGTCTCGGCCTCACCCAGAAGGTGGTCGCGGGGCTGGTCTTCGCCGACCGCTACCAGGACATCCGCACGCTCGCCGAGTGGGAGGCCGGGATCAAGCCCACCGGCGCGCTCACCTCGCTGGAGTGGCAGGACGGCACCCTGCGCGTCGGCTTCGACGCCGAACTGCACATCGGCGACGAGCCGATGACCTTCCGTCAGGAGGGCGAGCGCCGGCTGCTCGGCCTGCCGCTGTCCGACGAGGCCCTGGGGGCCCTCGACGACCAGGGCATCAAGCTGGACGCCCCGCTCGCCAAGAGCGATGTGGACCTGGTGGTCCGGCACCGCGAGGACGCCCGGCAGTTCTACCTCCCCGTCAAGAGCGAGCTGCACGAGGTCGCGGCCGGGGACGGTGTCCTCCGCCAGCGGATCTCCGCCCGCGCCGAGCTCGACCCCGAGACGGCGGCCTCCGGCGCCCCGCTCGACAAGGGCATCTGGGACCTGCACCTCAGGATCAAGTCCTGCGGCTGGAGCAAGGAGACCCGGCTCGGCGCGGTGCGCGGCGAGGACGTCGAGGCCGGCCGGCTGGCCGCCCTCACCGGCGAGCCCCAGCGGCTCGTCCTGCCCTACTGGACCGACGGACCCGGCAACCTCTCGCTCGACGTTGACCAGCACACCAACAAGCTGGAGGGCGAGGCGGTCGCGTTCATGCCGCCCGCCGAGGGCACCGTCGAGGGTTCGGACGTACGGCTGCCCCTGCCGCTGCACATCGCCGCGACCGGCGGAGACACCGTTCAGCTGCGCTTCGAGCGCAAGAACGTCGGCAAGTACCCGGCCGACGCCACGCTGGACGGCCGTATCGCCACCGCCACGCTGCCGCTGGACAAGCTCACCGGCATGCGCTGGGCGGTCCGGGTCGGGGTGCCCTCCGCGGCCCGCGGTGAGCGCAAGTGGACCCGGCTCCCGGTCGATGTCGTGGTGGACGCCTCCGGTGCCGCCAAGGTGATCGACCGGCACACCCCGTCGGCCACGAAGAAAGCCGCCGCCGCTGTCCCGAAGAAGAAGGCCGCCGCGCCGCGTCCGCTGTGGCGCCGGGCGGCCGGGCGTATCAAGCGCGCCCTGACCAACCAGAAGAAGGGCTGAGCCCCGCGATGCGACCCCTTTCGATCTCCGGTGCCTGGGTGTTCGAGCCGAAGGTCTTCCCCGACGGCCGGGGCAGCTTCCACGAGTGGTTCAAGGCCCCCGTCTTCGCGGAGGCCGCGGGCCACTCGCTCGGGCTGGCCCAGGCCAACATGTCGGTCTCCAGCCGGGGCACCCTGCGCGGCATCCACTTCGCCGACGTGCCGCCCGGGCAGGCCAAGTACGTCAAGTGCGTGCGCGGCGCGGTCCTCGACGTGATCGTGGACATCCGGGTAGGTTCGCCGACCTTCGGCCAGTGGGAGATCGTCCGCCTCGACGACCAGGACCACCACGCCGTCTACCTCTCCGAGGGGCTCGGCCACGGGTTCATGGCGCTCACCGACGACGCCACCGTGGTCTACCTGTGCTCGGAGGGCTACGCGCCCGAGCGTGAGCACGGCATCCACCCGCTCGACCCGGAGCTCGGCATCGAGTGGCCCGAAGGGGTCGCCCCGCTGCTCTCTCCCAAGGACGAGCAGGCGCCCACCCTGGCCGAGGCCCGCGAGCAGGGGCTGCTGCCCTCCTACGAGGAGTGCGTGGCGTACCGGGAGAGCCTCGGTTCCTGACGCGTGGGTTTGAACGTGACGGGGCCCGGTTTGACCCGTTCGGCCGCGGCCCCGTAACCTAGACCGTCGGCGTGTCCACTGGTGACACGCCACATCCCCGTAAACCTCTTCCTCTCGGGTCGCTGTTCCGGCCGGGAGAGGCCGCTCGTTCTGCCGGGCGGCTGGACTGCGGGGGTGCCGTTCCCGAGCGAGAGAGTGAGATCCGCGTGTACGCCATCGTGCGCAGCGGTGGTCGCCAGCACAAGGTTGCTGTCGGCGACATCGTTGAGGTTGACAAGATTTCCACTGCCAAGGTTGGCGACACGGTCGAGCTCTCGACCCTGCTCGTTGTCGACGGCGACGCTGTGACCAGCGACCCGTGGGTCCTGGCCGGCATCAAGGTCCAGGCCGAGGTCGTGGACCACCACAAGGGCGTCAAGATCGACATCCTTCGCTACAAGAACAAGACCGGCTACCGCCGTCGTCAGGGCCACCGCCAGCAGTACACGGCGATCAAGGTCACTGAGATCCCCGCGGCTGCGAAGTAAGGGACTGAGGAGAGATGGCACACAAGAAGGGCGCATCGTCCACCCGTAACGGTCGTGACTCCAACGCTCAGCGCCTCGGCGTGAAGCGTTTCGGTGGTCAGGTCGTGAACGCGGGCGAGATCCTGGTCCGCCAGCGCGGCACCCACTTCCACCCGGGTGCGGGCGTCGGCCGTGGCGGCGACGACACGCTGTTCGCGCTGAACGCCGGTGCGGTGGAGTTCGGTACCCACCGTGGCCGCAAGGTCGTGAACATCGTTCCGGTCGCCTGAGCTCAGGCTTAGACCGAACTTTTCGCGAGGCGGACCTCACTTCCCTGGTGGGAAGGCGGGTCCGCCTTTCGCGTGTTACAGCAATAGGTATTCCGTACGTCTTCTGGAGGCACTGACCATGACCACCTTCGTGGACCGCGTCGAACTGCATGTCGCCGCGGGTAACGGAGGTCACGGCTGTGCCTCCGTCCACCGTGAAAAGTTCAAGCCGCTCGGTGGACCCGACGGCGGGAACGGCGGCCGGGGCGGCGACGTGATCCTCACCGTCGACCAGTCCGTCACCACGCTGCTCGACTACCACCACTCCCCGCACCGCAAGGCCACCAACGGCAAGCCCGGTGAGGGCGGCAACCGCTCCGGCAAGGACGGCCAGGACCTGGTCCTGCCGGTGCCGGACGGCACCGTGGTCCTCGACAAGGCGGGCAACGTCCTCGCCGACCTCGTCGGACACGGCACCTCCTACGTCGCCGCCCAGGGCGGTCGCGGCGGCCTCGGCAACGCGGCGCTGGCCTCCGCCCGCCGCAAGGCCCCCGGGTTCGCGCTGCTCGGCGTGCCCGGCGACCTCCAGGACATCGTGCTGGAGCTCAAGACCGTCGCCGACGTGGCCCTCGTCGGCTACCCGAGCGCCGGAAAGTCCTCGCTGATCTCCGTCCTCTCAGCAGCCAAGCCGAAGATCGCCGACTACCCCTTCACCACGCTGGTCCCGAACCTGGGCGTGGTCACCGCCGGCGACACCGTCTACACCATCGCCGACGTACCGGGCCTGATCCCGGGCGCCAGCCAGGGCAAGGGCCTGGGCCTGGAGTTCCTGCGGCACGTGGAGCGCTGCAGTGTCCTGGTGCACGTCCTGGACACCGCCACGCTGGAGTCCGACCGCGACCCGGTCTCCGACCTCGACATCATCGAGGCGGAGCTCACGGAGTACGGCGGCCTCGGCAACCGTCCCCGCATCGTCGTCCTGAACAAGATCGACGTACCGGACGGCAAGGACCTCGCCGAGATGGTGCGGCCCGATCTGGAGGCGCGCGGTTACCGCGTCTTCGAGGTGTCCGCCGTCGCCCACATGGGGCTGAAGGAGCTGTCCTTCGCGCTCGCCGACCTGGTCGGCACGGCGCGGGCCGCCAGGCCCCAGGAGGAGGCGACCCGGATCGTCATCCGGCCCAAGGCCGTGGACGACGCGGGCTTCACCGTGGTCCGCGAGGAGGACGGGCTGTACCGGGTGCGCGGCGAGAAGCCGGAGCGCTGGGTGCGGCAGACCGACTTCAGCAACGACGAGGCCGTCGGCTACCTCGCCGACCGTCTCAACCGCCTCGGTGTGGAAGAGGCGCTGATGAAGGCGGGCGCCCGCTCGGGCGACGGCGTCGCCATCGGCCCCGAGGACAACGCGGTCGTCTTCGACTGGGAGCCGACCGTCATGGCCGGCGCCGAGATGCTCGGCCGTCGTGGCGAGGACCACCGCTTCGAGGAGCCCCGGCCCGCCGCCCAGCGCCGCCGCGACAAGCAGGCCGAACGGGACGAGGCCGCCCAGGAGTTCGACGACTTCGAGCCGTTCTGAGCCGACACGCGAAATCGGGCGCAAGACAACCAACCGCCCTTCCTGTGAGTCGTAACGGGCACATCTGTACGACCGTCACAGGAGGGGATGCGGTATGCGCGTTCAACGAAGAGGGTGGCGCTCGGCGCTCGCCGTAGCCCTGGCGCTCGGCGGTGCCGTCGCCCTGCCCGCCGTCGCGGGAGCTTCGCCCCATGAGGTGCGGGACGACTTCAACGGTGACGGTTACGCCGACCTCGCGGTGGCCGCCCCCGACGGAACCGTGGCCGGCAGGGCGAAGGCCGGGTTCGTCGGGGTGCTGTACGGCTCGGCGAGCGGCCTGAGGTCCGCCACGAAGCAGGTGTTCAGCCAGAACAGCGCGGGTGTCCCCGGCGGTTCCGAGGCGGGTGACCGGTTCGGCAGCGCGCTCACCACCGCCGACCTGGACCGGGACGGGTACACGGACCTGGTCGTGGGAGTCGGTGGCGAGAACGGCGGGGCCGGTCTGGTGCAGGTCGTCTGGGGCGGCGCCCGCGGTCTGTCCGGCGGCGCCTCCCTCGCCTCCGGCGCGGCCCGCGACGGGCTCGGCACCAAGGGACACCTCGCGGTGGGGGACGTCGACGGGGACGGGGCGACCGATCTGCTGACCGCGGTGGACCGGTACGGCCTGGTGGCGACCGGCGGCCCCTTCACCCGCTCCGGCGCGGCCACCGGGGAACGCCAGGTGGTCAAGGACCGGTACGACAGCCGCGTCCTCGACCTCGACGTCGGCGACCTCAACGGCGACGGGATCACCGACGTCGTGGCCGCCCAGACCGGAACCGACACCTTCGACTCCCGGCGGATCGCGTACTGGTGGGGCACCAAGGACGGCCTCACGCCCTGGACCCTGGTCTGGGACATCGACGGTGCCGCGCTCCAGGGCGGCGAGAACCTCGCGGTCGGGGACGTGAACCGGGACGGCTACGCCGACATCGTGGTGGGCCGGGCCGTCGACGGCTACGAGAGCGACCATGACGCCTACCGCGCCAAGGGCGGCCGTGTCGACTGGATCCCCGGTACCTCGGGCGCTCCTGACGGAGTGGCGGAGCAGGCCGTCAACCAGGACAGCCCCGGGGTGCCCGGCACCGCCGAGAAGGGCGACGGCTTCGGCACCGACGTGCAGCTCGCGGACGTCGACGGCGACGGCTACCTCGACGTGGTCACCGGTGTGCCCGGCGAGGACCTGGGCCCCGCCACCGCCCCGAACTCCGTCAAGGACGCGGGCGCGGTCGTCGTGCTCAGCGGCCGGGCCGACGGGCTGACCGGGGCCGGCTCCCACCAGGTGGTCACGCAGAACACCACGGGCGTGCCGGGAGCCGCCGAGAAGGGTGACGCCTTCGGCGGGGCCGTCCATGCGGGTGACGCGAACGGCGACGGACTGGCCGATCTCGCGGTCGGCGCGCCCGGCGAGAACGCGGGCGCCGGGTCCGTGTGGTCCTTCCGCTCCCGGGCGCAGTACGTGGTGTCGCCCGGCGGTGTGCCGGTTCCGGCCACCGTCGTTGCGCCGAACGGGACGTTCACCTTCGGCCATACGCTCCTCGGCACCACCGCGGCGAAGGCCCGTCTGGGCTCGGAATTCGCCAACTAGAACCCAAAAGATCGTCAGTCGGCGGTGTCCTGAAGGCCGTTGCGCCGGGATCACGTTCATCATGTGATACCCGAGTCGCAACGGCTCTTCTGTTGTCTACCTATTTGTCATGCACGCGAACACTCTGGTTCAACGCACGGATCACCCCGAAGCGTGAGCTTCCAGGGTGCCCAAAAGGTCAGCGACGTAAGGGAGTTCGCCCATGTACGGAGCAGCATCACCCGGCCGGCGCCGCTTTCTGACCGCCGGCGCCGCCGTGCTCGGCGCCGCCGCCTCCGCCCAGCTGTGGCTGCCGGGCACCGCACGAGCGGCGGAGCCCCCGCTGCCCGACGGAGTGTTCAGCCTCGGCGTGGCCTCCGGCGACCCGCTGCCGGACGGCATCGTGCTGTGGACCCGGCTCGCCCCGGATCCGCTGAACGGCGGAGGCATGCCCGACAGAGTGGTGCCGGTCGAGTGGGAGCTCGCCGAGGACCAGCGCTTCGGCAAGGTCGTCCGCCGCGGCACCGCCCAGGCCCTGCCCGCGTACGGACACAGCGTCCACGTCGACGTACGGGGCCTGCGCGCGGGCCGTACGTACTGGTACCGCTTCCGCGCCGACGGCCAGCTCTCGCGCACCGGCCGCACCCGTACCGCCCCCGCCCGGCACAGCTCCGGCGGCAGCCTCCGGGTCGCGCTCGCCTCCTGCCAGAACTGGCAGCACGGCTACTTCACCCCGTACGCCGACATGCTGGAACAGGACCCGGACTTCGTGCTGTTCGTCGGCGACTACATCTACGAGTCGGCGCCGTCCTCGTCCGGTCCGCGCCGGCACGAGGGCACGGGGGAGCCGTACACCCTCCTGCAGTACCGCAACCGGTACGCCCAGTACCGCACCGACCCGGACCTCGCCGAGATCCACGCGAGCACCCCCTGGGTGGTCACCTTCGACGACCACGAGGTCGACAACGACTGGGCCGGCGAGATCCCGCAGGACCCCGACAAGCAGCCGCACGACGCCTTCGTGGCCCGGATCACCGCCGCCTTCCAGGCGTACTACGAGCACATGCCGGTGCGTGCCACCGCCGTCCCGAACGGCCCGCACATCCAGATGTACCGGCGGCTGGAGTTCGGCCGGCTGGTCCGGCTGAACGTGCTCGACACCCGGCAGTTCCGCAGCGACCAGGTCACCAGCCAGGCGGCCGCGCAGGACCCCTCGCTCACCATGCTCGGCGCCGAGCAGAAGCAGTGGCTGCTCGACGGGCTGCACGGCTCACCGGCCCGCTGGAACCTCATCGCCTCGCAGATCATGATGGCCGAGACGGACATCCTGCCCGGCGAGGGCAAGCTCTGGTACTACGACGCCTGGGACGGCTACCAGGTCGAACGCAATGCCTTCCTGGAGGAGTTCCGGAGCGTGCGCAACCCGGTCGTGCTCTCCGGCGACCGCCACCTCACGATGATCAGCGACCTCAAGGAGGACTACGCCGACCCGTCCTCCCGGGTCGTCGGCGCCGAGTTCGTGGGGACATCCATCTCCAGCAACGGCGACCAGGACCAGGCGGCCTTCCACGCCCAGTGGGACCCGCTGATGGCCGACAACCCGCACTGGAAGTACATCGACGCCCACCGCGGCTACCACCTCTTCGACATCGACCGGTACGGCATCGACGCGCAGGTCAGGGCCGTGGACACGGTGGTCAGGCCGGAGGCGACGACGACCACGCTGGCACAGCTGCGGGTGGACGCGGGCAAACCGGGGGTACGGCCCGCGTGAGCGCGCGTTGCCTGAGAGGGGCATGCTCCTCAGCACAGTCCCACGCTCCTCTCAGGTAACACTCAGGCACTTCTCTTACCGTCCTCTGACTATGGAGACGGACTGTACGAGAGACGACCTTCCGGTGAACGGTGTGACCGCCGCGCTGCCCGTCGGCACGCGCCTGCTGCACATCGGTCCTCACAAGACCGGCACCACCGCCGTCCAGGCCGCGCTGTTCGCGGCGAAGGACCTGCTGCCCGAGCACGGCGTCGTCTTCCCCGCGCACACCAGACACCCCATGGAAGCCGCCCTGGCCGCCTGCGCCAGGCCCGCGATGATGGGCGACACCGCGCCGACCGAGAAGCACTGGACGCGCCTGCTGGAGCAGGTCGGGGCCACCGGCGGGAAGACCTCGGTGATCAGCAGCGAGTTCTTCGCCGACGCCGAGGACGACGACACGATCGCGCGGATCGTCGGGCAGCTCGGCGGGGAGCGCACGCATGTGCTGGTCACCCTGCGGCCGCTGGTGCGGATCATGCCCTCGCAGTGGCAGCAGTACGTGCAGAACGGGCTGCGCATGGGGTACGAGGACTGGCTCACCCACATGCTGCGGAAGGCGCCGTACGAGCAGCCCAACCCCAGCTTCTGGCGCCGCCACCGGCACGACCGGCTCGTCGAGCGCTGGGTGCGGGCGGTCGGTCCGGAGCGGATCACCGTCGTCGTGGTCGACGACCGCGACCGTGGTGGTCTGCTGCGCACTTTCGAACAGCTCCTCGGACTTCCCGGGAATCTCCTCCAGCCCGTCCCGGACACCGCGAATCGTTCTCTTACCCTCGCCGAGACCGAAATGCTGCGGAATCTTAACAAGGAATTCCGCGGCAATGGACTGCCCGACGAGTTGTATTCCAGGCTCGTCCGCAACGGCGCCGTCATGCATATGAAGAACACGTGCAGCCCCTCGCCCGAGGACGTGAAGATCCTCACTCCGGAGTGGGCCGTGGAAGCCGCCGCCGGGATCGGCGCCGACATGGCCCGGAACATCGCGGGCACCGGCGTGCGGATCGTCGGTGACCCAGGTCTCCTGTCCGCGGTACCGAAGGCGCCCGCGCCGGCCGGGATCCCCGCGCCGCGGATCTCCCCCGAGGTGGCGGCCCAGGCGCTGTACGGGGCGCTCGCCTCGGCGGCCGGGGCGCGTACGGTGCACCAGACGTCGTCGAAGGAACTGATGCGGGTACTGGGTCACCGGTGTCTGAAGAAGCTGCGCCGACGCTGAACTCCCGGACGGTCACCGTTACCGGCAGTGCAAGATGAATGACAGGTAGCGCGTACATATGCAGCGAACGGCGGTCACCTTGCACAGCGGTAACCGCAAGTGGGACCATTTCCCCGTTCCCTGTCGCCCCGAGGTAGGTCTTCTGTGTCCCAGCACATCGCCAAGCCCCGTACCACCGCAGTGATCCTGGCCGGTGGTACCGGTCAGCGCGTGGGTCTCTCGATCCCCAAGCAGCTGCTGAAGATCGCCGGCAAGGCAGTCATCGAGCACACCCTGACCACCTTTGAGAAGGCCGACTCCATCGACGACATCATCGTCCTGATGGCGCCGGGCTACGTTCCGGACATAGAGAAGATCGTGGCCAAGGCCGGTTTCCGGAAGGTCAGGAAGATCATCGAGGGTGGCACCACCCGGAACGAGACCACCGAGCGCGCCATCGCGGCCCTCGGCGAGGGCCTGGCCGAGGGTGAGGACGTCAACGTCCTGTTCCACGACGCCGTACGCCCGCTGCTCTCGCGGCGTGTGATCGACGACTGCGTGGTCGCCCTGGAGCGCTACCAGGCCGTCGACGTCGCCATCCCGTCCGCGGACACCATCATCGTCACGCGCAAGCACGGTGACGACGGCGAGTTCATCACCGAGATCCCGGACCGCTCCCGGCTGCGCCGCGGCCAGACCCCGCAGGCCTTCAAGCTGTCCACCATCAAGCGCGCCTACGAGGTCGCCGCCGGTGACCCCAACTTCCAGGCCACGGACGACTGTTCGGTCGTGCTCAAGTACCTGCCGGACGTGCCGATCCACGTCGTCGCGGGTGACGAGTACAACATGAAGGTCACCCAGCCCGTCGACGTCTTCATCGCCGACAAGCTCTTCCAGCTCGCCTCGACCGCCGCTCCCGAGCAGGTCAGCGACGACGCGTACCGCGAGCTGCTCACCGGCAAGACCATCGTCGTCTTCGGCGGCTCCTACGGCATCGGCAAGGACATCGGCGAACTCGCCGAGGCCTACGGCGCCAAGGTGTACGCGCTCGGCCGCTCCACCACCGGCACCCACGTGGAGAACCCGGAGGAGGTCGACGACGCGCTGTCCAAGGCGTACGCCGAGACCGGGCGCATCGACTACGTCGTCAACACCGCGGGCGTGCTGCGCATCGGCAAGCTGGCGGAGACCGACAACGCCACCATCGAGGAGGCGCTGAAGGTCAACTACCTGGCCCCGGTGCAGATCGCGCGCTCCTCGTACAAGTACCTGGCGGAGACCAAGGGCCAGCTGCTGCTGTACACCTCCAGCAGCTACACCCGCGGCCGCGCCGAGTACAGCCTGTACTCCTCGACCAAGGCGGCGATGGTCAACCTCACGCAGGCCCTGTCCGACGAATGGGCGGGTGAAGGCGTCCGGGTGAACTGCATCAACCCCGAGCGCACCGCCACGCCCATGCGCACCAAGGCCTTCGGCCAGGAGCCCGCGGGCAGCCTGCTGTCCTCCGAGGCGGTGGCCCGCACCTCGCTCGACGTGCTGCTCTCCGAGCTGACCGGGCATGTCATCGACGTCCGCCAGCAGGACCCGACGGCCTCCGCGGGCCAGGCCTCCGGCTTCGAGGCCGCGCTGGCCAGTGTTCTGGACCGTCAGGACGGCGTGGCATAATCAGGGACAATTAGTTTTCGGTAAATTCAGGCCTCTGTGGCTGCCCGTTCCTGGTGCATTCACAGGGGCCTGAAGCCTTAAGCACCGTTAATTCGTAAACAACCGGCATCCCTCCCAGAGCAGGTTTTCAGTGATAAGCACCGCTATTCGCGTCGCCCGGGTGGGCAGCGCGGCCGAGCTGGCCGCGGCGGTCCTCATGCTGGCGGGCTTCCCCGCCATAATGGTGGCCGCGCTCATCCCGAGCGTCCCCGCCTTCGCGGCCGCGACCGCCGTCACGTACCTTGCGGACCACTATCTGCACCGCCAGGGCAGTTATCTGATCAACCGCCTCAGCAAGGTGCGCGCCGGACTGTCGATCCGCTTCCTGATCAGACAGCTCCTGCTGATCCTGCTGCTGGCCCGGCTCGACCTCTCCAACAACCTGATCTTCTACGGGGCCACCGCCTGCTTCATCGCGTTCTACGGCCTCCAGGCCCCGCACGGCGCGCTGGTCACCCTGATCCGCAACCGCCGCCGGCTCCCGGTCGCCACCCGCAACGTCGACCTGGCCTCCCGCATCCGCATCCCGGACGCCCCGCCGATGGGACTGCTGAACCGGTCGGCCGAGAAGATGCTCCACCTCGACCTCGCGGCCGTGGTCGGCATACTCGTCGCCGCCGCGATGGACTCGGCGCTGCCGGGCTTCATCGGCATCGGCGTGACGATAGTGCTCGGCTCCCTGTACGTCCTCGCGCTGATGCCGTACGTGCGGGGCAAGAAGGTCCCGCCGAACGCCGACAAGGTGCTCGCCAAGGTCGACGAGTGGCTGCGCGACTACCAGCCGGAGACGGTCCTCTACTTCTCCGGCTCCAAGGACTCCGTCTACCAGGTCAACATGTGGCTGGAGACCATGGAGCAGCTGGACTCCCGGCCGCTGATCATCCTGCGTGAGCGCGTCATCCTCCAGAACCTCGCGCCCACCACGGTCCCCGTCATCTGCGTGCCCGGAGGGGTGCACCTGATGAACATGGACCTGTCCTCGGTGCGGGTCGCGCTGTACGCGGCGAACGTCGGCAAGAACATCCACCTGCTGCGCGTGCCCACCATGAAGCACGTCTTCATCGGCCACGGCGACAGCGACAAGCTGGCGAGCGTCAACCCGTTCAGCAAGGCGTACGACGAGGTGTGGGTGGCCGGCCGGGCCGGTCGCGACCGCTACGCCATCGCCGACGTCGGTGTCCGCGACGAGGACATCGTCGAGGTGGGCCGCCCGCAGCTGGCCCCGATCCAGAACGGGCAGGGTGTACCCGAGAGCCGGATGCCGACCGTGCTCTACGCCCCCACCTGGGAGGGCTGGGACGGCAACCCGGGCAACACCTCGCTGATGCTGGCCGGCGAGAACATCGTGAAGAAGCTGCTGGCGGCCGACCCGCCGGTCCGTGTCCTCTACAAGCCGCACCCCTTCACCGGCACGGTCCTGCCCAAGGCGGGCGCCGCGCACCAGAAGGTCACCGCGCTGATCGAGAAGGCCACCGCCGAGCGCGCCACGGACCCCCGCTTCCAGGCCGACGCGACCGCGGCGGCCGCCGCCAAGGCCGAGCTCGCCCGCATCGAGGCGCGGCTCGCCGTCCTGGTCGGCAGCGGCGGCGAGAAGGGCGACGAGGCCGAGGCCACCCGTGACGGTGTGGTCGACGTGGCCAAGTACGAGGAGATCGCCCGGCTGCGCGGCGAGTGGAACGACGCGTACTGGCGCTCCTTCCCGGTGTGGGAGCACCGCGTGGTCACGGGCGCCGAACCGCGGCTGTACGACTGCTTCAACGTCTCCGACGCGATGGTCTCCGACATCTCCAGCGTGGTCTCCGACTTCATCGCGAGCGGCAAGCCGTACGCGGTCACGGACTCCGCGGAGCTGGGCGTGGAGGAGTTCAAGCGGCAGAACACCGCGGTGCGGGCCGCCACGATCCTGTCCAACAAGGCCGCCGAGCTGGGCGAGCTGCTGGGCGCGGTCCGCGACCCGGCGGCCGACCTGCTGGCCGAGGACCGGGTGGAGCTCAAGCAGTACCTGCTCGGCCCGGACGAGCCCACGTCCATCGAGCAGTTCAACACCGCGGTGGCCAACCTCGCGATCAAGGCCGAGGCGCGCAACGTCGGCCAGGAGTCACGGGCGGCCACCTCCGCGGCGGAGGCCACGACCAAGGCCTGACCTCCCCTTCGTAAAGAAAGGGCCCGGTTTTCGGGGGTGATCCCGAAAACCGGGCCCTTCGCGCGTATATCCCAGTGCCGGAAGCAACTTTCTCCCTCGTCCGGCCGTCTAGGGGATTGCCCCTGAGCGGATCTGGGGGAAACAGACCGTTACTGGGGGAGAAGTGACCGTTGCGCAACCTGATGTGACCGTGGTCATCGGGGCCTACGAGGCGATGCCGTACCTGGTCGACTGTCTGGCCTCCGTCGAGGCGCAGACGATCGGTCACGAGCGCATCGAGCGCATCGAGGTCATCGCGGTCGACGACGGCTCGGCGGACGGCACCGGGGAGTACCTGGAGGAGTTCGCCGCGCGCACCTCCCTCGACGTCACGGTGATCCGCCAGGACAACTCCGGCGGCCCCAGCGGCCCGCGCAACGTCGGCCTGGGCAAGGCGAGGGGGCGGTACGTCTTCTTCCTCGACGCCGACGACCGGCTCGGCCCCGAGGCCCTTGACCGGATGGTCGCGATGGCCGACCGCAACGGCACGGACGTCGTCCTCGGCCGGGTCGAGGGCGTCAACCGCAAGCCGCCGACGTCGATGTGGGGGCAGACCCTGGAGCGCACCGACGTCTTCTCCTCCAACATCAAGTTCACGCTGAGCGCGCAGAAGCTGTTCCGCCGGGAGTTCCTCGAACGGCACAGCATGCGCTTCGACGAGTCCCTGTGGACGGGCGAGGACGCCCTTTTCACCATGGAGGCCTATCTGCGGGCCGACGGCGTCTCCGTGATCGCCGACCACACCTGCTACTACCTGGTGGGCCGTGAGGACGGCAAGCACGTCACCAAGACCGGCAGCCACACCCTGCGCTTCGACTCCGCGCGGGCCCTGATGAACCTGATCGCCGACATGGTCCCGGCGGGCGCCCGCCGCGACGCGCTGATGGTGCGCCCCTTCCTCGTCACGCTGCTCCCGCAGTTCGGCCCGAGGTTCCTCAAGGACGACGAGGCGGTCCGTCAGGAGAAGCTGGAGCTCGCGAGGCCCCTGGTGGACGCCTACTGGACCGGCGAGGTGGCCCACCGCCTCCGCGTCCACGAGCGTCTGCGGCTCCAGCTGGTGGCGATGGACCGCCCCGACCTCCTGGTGGAGGTCCTGGAGTTCATGAGGGCGAAGAAGAGCCCTCAGCCGGTGCTGGAGAAGGGCGGGCGCCGGGTGTATCTCGCCTACCCGTTCTTCCGCGACGGGTCGACGGGCCTGTCCGACTCCGTCTACCTGGCCGAGCCGCGCGAGGCCCGGGAGGTGCCGGGCTACCGGGAGGTCGGCGTCGACCAGTTGCTGCGGCGGGCGGTCCGCAAGGCGCGCAGGGTGCTCACCCCGGCAGTGTGAGCGCCCCCGAGGCGCCCGCGGTCTCCTCGTCCCGCCGCTGCCCCTTGGCGAACAGGGACACCATGCCGCGCTGCCAGCGGTGCAGGACGCCCTCGACGGCCAGGGAGGCGGCCGTCGCGGCGAGCAGCAGCGGGACGTGCGGACGCAGGGCGGCGACGGCCTGGGCGACGACGGCGGCTGCCAGGACGGCGGCGACGAGCGCTCTCGTCGCGGTCTGCCGGCCCGGCAGCCGCAGCGCGGACCGGAGGCTGGGGAGGCGTTTTCGCACGGGGGACACTCCAGGGTCGTCGCGAGACGGACGCCCTGGTCAACGCGAGCCGGCCTCCGGACGACACTCGGGTGTCCTCGGCCCGGCCCGGCGGGGAGACGCCGGGCGCGGGGGTGCCGTCACGCGAGCGGGGCCAGGAGGTCCTCGGCGCGTTCCGCCGTCGACCGGTCGGCCAGATCGTTGACGGCCGCGTTGAACCGCTCCATGGAGGTCGGGTGGTCCGGCCCGAGGACGTACTCCTTGAGGGTGCGGCGCTGGGCGGCCATCGGGTCGTGGTGGGGGGCGCGGACCGAGCGCAGGATCTCGGGCAGCCGGGTGCAGGCGCGGTCGAGCAGATAGGCGCCGCCCGCGGTGGTGTAGGCGGCCCGGAACTCCTCGTCGGACAGGTCCTGCGCGTTGGTCAGGACGTACGGCTTGAGGCTGGCCACGAAGTCGGCGACCACCGAGGAGACGTCGCTGACGAGGAGGTCCGCCTGGTTGAAGCACTCGTACAGGGTGGGGAGCTGTTCGAGGATCACGTGGTGCCGGGCGCCGCTCCGGCTCGCCCAGAAGATCCGGTGCCACTCGTCCCGCAGCTCCTGCCACTCGGCCGTGCCGTCCCCGTCCGGGACCCGCGCGTCCCGCAACTGCTGGGCGTCGTCGCCCTCGTGGCGGCCGGACATCTCGTCCAGCCGGGCCCGGATCTCCTGGAGCCGGGTGCGCGCGGCCTCCGCGACCTTCTCCTCGTCGCCCCGCAGCAGCTCCCTGATGGTCCGGTCCGCGGCGGCCGCCTCCGGCGAGCGCTTGCCGGTGAGGGGGTGCGGCTTGTAGATGATCCGCACGTTCTCCGCGAGGAGCCCCTCGATCAGCGGTACGCCCATCGGGATCAGGGAGGTGTGGCAGTCGTCGTCGCTCCAGCCCTCCCAGGTGGGCGCGTAGAGGACGACGGGAACCGGGCCGGGGACGTGCTCGGCGTGCGAGCGGACCGGGGCCAGCTGCGGGCGGCCCACCTCGACGATGGCCCCGTCGCTGATGGCGTGCCGCACCCGCTGGTAGCGGTCCCGGCCCGCCTTTCCGGCCACCCAGATCTCGTCGTACACCTTGCTGACGCGGTTGCTGCTGGCGAGCTTGTCGCTGTCGCCGTGGCCGATGAAGACGTGCTTGGCCTCGGCGACCCGCAGCATGTGGACGTTCTTGCCGGCGTTGCCGGGGTAGAGCACGACCTGGACGCCGGACAGGTCCAGCTCGGCCAGGTCGTCGGCCTTGGGCACGCAGACCACGGGGACGCGGGTGCGGGCCAGGAAGCGGAACGAGGCCCGCTCGCGCAGCACGATCACCGGGCGGCGGTCGAGCTGCTCCAGTGTCTCGATCCACATGTTGACCTGGTACATGAAGTCCCGGGACACCGCGGCGAAGCTGAAGTACAGGGCCACCTCGGGCCGGTACGCGGCCAGTTGGCGGTTGACCTCGCCGATCACCGCGTCCCGGCGGGGCATCCGGCGCACCGCGCGGAACTGTCCCAGCAGGGCTGCGAGGGCGACCGTGGCGGCGCCGATCGTCAGCGCGTAACCGGCGTAGGCCGCGTACCAGGTGCCGGTGGCCAGCGCGACGATCAGCCCCGCGTGGGCGGGCAGGTCGAGGTGGAGCAGCTTGCGCAGGAAACGCCGGTAGAGCCAGGCGGGCGGGTGTGCGGGTATGTCGATCCCGCTCATGTCGAGATTGCGCACGATCACCGGCAGCACGCGCCGCCTGCGGATCGCGTGATGCAGCGCCGAATACAACATCACCAGCAGGAAATGGGCGCTGAGAACGGCGAGCCCGGTGATCAGCACCGCGTCCGGAGCGTCGGTCCGGTCGGCCAGGGCGAGCAGCATCACCGTCCGCACGGCGAACCGCATCGTGCGGCTGAGCTGCAGTGTCGCCAGGCGGCGGACGAATCCCGGGGCCCTGCTGTGCAGGGCCTCGTCCGCCACATACGTCACGGCCCACGCCACCGTGAAGCCCCACAGGGACGGCAGCAGCGCCAGCACGGGAAGCGCCGCGAAACCGGCGGCGAAAAGGATCACCAGGAGAAGTTCGGTTTTCCCGCTGACGCGCAGGACCGCGCACAACCGACGGATCGTCATGGGCAGGACTTTCTCGAGCTACGGCAATGACCTTGATGTCGGCCAGTTCGACACGAGCAAGAGGTGAATGGTTGTACACCCTGTGGTCGAAAAGAATTCACTTCTGATTAATGGGACGGTGTAATTCCGTTTTCCTCGGACCGGGAACCGGAGCGGCCCCCGAGGGCGTCCGGTATCGGGTCCGGGGGCTGGACGGATGCGCGTCGCCGCGTCCCCTTCGCGTACATTGCGGACGAGGTACCCACAGTGGCGCGAGGGGACAGGACACAAGGTGGCAGGGGCAAGGCAGGCCGTGGGCGAGGCCCGCAGGATCGTCGTCAAGGTCGGTTCCTCGTCGCTGACCACCGCCACCGGCGGCCTCGACGCCGACCGGGTCGACGCGCTCGTCGACGTCCTCGCCAAGAGCCGCAGCGGAGGAGAGAGGGAGATCGTCCTCGTCTCCTCCGGTGCCATCGCCGCCGGACTGGCCCCGCTGGGGCTGCGCCGCCGCCCCCGGGACCTCGCCCGCCAGCAGGCGGCCGCCAGCGTCGGCCAGGGCCTGCTCGTCGCCCGCTACACCGCCTCCTTCGCCCGCTACGGCGTCCGCGTCGGCCAGATCCTGCTGACCAGCGACGACATGAGCCGCCGCGCCCACCACCGCAACGCCTCCCGCACCCTCGACAAGCTCCTCGCGATGGGCGCCCTGCCGATCGTCAACGAGAACGACACCGTCGCCACCGACGAGATCCGCTTCGGCGACAACGACCGGCTGGCCGCCCTGGTGGCCCATCTGGTCCACGCCGACCTGCTCGTCCTGCTCTCCGACATCGACGGCGTCTACGACGGCGACCCGAGCAAGCCGGGGACCTCGCGGATAGCCGAAGTGCGCGGGCCCGGGGACCTGGCGGGCGTCGAGATCGGCAGCGCCGGCAAGGCGGGCGTCGGCACCGGCGGCATGGTCACCAAGGTCGAGGCGGCCCGGATCGCGGCCGCCGCGGGCATCCCCGTGGTGCTGACCAGCGCGGTCCACGCGGCCGAGGCGCTGTCCGGCGGCGACACCGGCACCTACTTCCACCCCGCCGGCAAGCGCTCCGCCGACCGGCTGCTGTGGCTCCAGCACGCCTCCACCCCGCAGGGCGCGCTGATCCTGGACGACGGCGCGGTCAAGGCGGTCGTCGACCGCCGCACCTCGCTGCTGCCCGCCGGGATCGCCTCCGTCGAGGGCGAGTTCGTCGCCGGCGACCCGGTCGAACTGCGGGACGGCACCGGGCACGCCGTGGCCCGGGGGCTCGTCAACTTCGACGCCAAGGAGATCCCGCGGCTCATCGGCCGCTCCACCCGGGAGCTGGCGCGCGAGCTGGGGCCGGCCTACGAGCGGGAGGTCGTCCACCGGGACGATCTGGTGCTCCTGCACCCCTGAGGACCGCCCGGCGGGGCACGGTGTGCCCGAAAACGGGGTGAACGCCCTGCCAAGACGGTCGCCCTGAGGTGGACGTTCCGCAAAACCGCCCCACGAGCCCTTGCGGCCTGCTCAACTTTGTCCCAGGGACACATTCCGCCCGACCCGTGGGGTCGACGTGTGCATGAAGGAGGCCGTCGTGAGACGAGTGCGCCCTGGGGCGACCGCGTCCCGCGCTGGTGCGGCGGCTTCCCGCGGCGGATCCGGTCCCCCCGCGGGGACCGTGGCCCGGGCGGCCGGCGGCTCACCGGCCCCGGCCGCGGGCGAGGCCGGCGGCCCGGCCCCCCGGGCGGCCGGTGAGGAGCGCGCCCTGACGAGCGTCGCGGCCGGCGACCGGTACCAGGGCGAGGAGCCCCGGGACCTGCCGCGCCTGTGGCATGTCACCCTCAGCGTCTCCGGCGAGGAGGCCCCGCTGAAAGAGGTCCGGCGCGCCCTCGAACAGCTCGCCCACGACCACCCCTTCTTCCTGACCAGCCGCTACGCCAACGACCACGCGGAGATCCGCTACTGGGAGGAGGCCCGCGACCTGCACGACGCGGCCGCCGTCGCCCTGCGCCTGTGGGGCGAGCACCGGCAGACCGCGGGACTGCCGCCCTGGGAGATCGTCGGCCTGGAGGTCATCGACCGCCAGACCTACCACCAGCGCATCGCCGAGGGGTACGGTCCGCCGCCCGCCTCACCGGTCGGGGTCCACCCGTTCTGATCCCCCGGCCCGTGACGATGTCCCTTTGATCCCGTCTCGCGCTGTGGAACAAGCGGTGGACGCCCCCGGTCGGCGCACTACCCTTCCGGTATGACCTCGCTCTCGCCGTACGACTCCATGACCCCGGTCGTCCAGGCCGCCTACCGGGCCAAGGCCGCCGCCGCCGACCTCGCCCCGCTGCCCAGGGCCGAGAAGGACGACGCGCTGCTCGCCATCGCGGACGCCCTGGAGGTCCGTACCAGCGAGATCGTCGAGGCCAACGCCAAGGACATCGCCAAGGCCCGCGAGGCCGGCACCAGCGAGTCGATCATCGACCGGCTGACCCTCACCCCGGAGCGGGTGCGCGCCATCGCCTCCGACGTCCGGGACGTGGTGGCCCTGCCCGACCCGGTCGGCGAGGTCGTGCGCGGCTCGACCCTGCCCAACGGCATCGACCTGCGCCAGGTCCGCGTCCCGCTCGGTGTGGTCGGCATCATCTACGAGGCCCGCCCGAACGTCACGGTCGACGCCGCCGCCCTGTGCCTGAAGTCCGGCAACGCCGTCCTGCTGCGCGGCTCGGCCTCCGCGTACGAGTCGAACACCGCCCTCGTACGGGTCCTGCGCGATGCCGTGGGCGGCGCCGGGCTGCCCGCCGACGCGATCCAGCTCGTGCCCGGCCAGTCCCGCGAGAGCGTGCAGGAGCTGATGCGCGCCCGCGGCCTGGTCGACGTGCTCATCCCGCGCGGCGGCGCCTCGCTGATCCAGACCGTGGTGACGGAGTCGATCGTCCCCGTCATCGAGACCGGCACCGGCAACTGCCACGTCTACGTCGACGCCCAGGCCGACCTCGACATGGCGATCGACATCCTGATCAACTCCAAGGCCTCGCGGGTCAGCGTCTGCAATGCTGCCGAGACCCTCCTGGTCCACCAGGACATCGCCCCCGAGTTCCTGCCGCGCGCCCTGGACGCCCTCGCCGAGGCGGGGGTGACCGTCCACGCCGACCCGCGCGTGCTGGCGTACGCGAAGGACACCAAGGCGACCGTCGTCGAGGCCACCCTGGAGGACTGGGACACCGAGTACCTCTCCTACGACATCGCCGCCGCCGTCGTCGACTCCCTCGACAAGGCCGTCGAGCACATCCGGCTGTGGACCTCCGGCCACACCGAGGCCATCGTCACCACCTCCCAGCAGGCCGCCCGCCGCTTCACCCAGCTGGTCGACTCCACGACCGTCGCGGTCAACGCCTCCACCCGCTTCACCGACGGCGGCCAGTTCGGCTTCGGCGCGGAGATCGGCATCTCCACGCAGAAGCTGCACGCGCGGGGCCCGATGGGCCTGCCGGAGCTCACCAGCACCAAGTACATCGTCACCGGCGACGGTCACATCCGCCGCTGAAAAGGGGCGCCAGGGGGCGCGCGGCCAGGGCATATGCACCCGGCAGGCGCCCCGGCCCGCTTCCGTGGCGCATGAGAGGTGTCTCATACGGCGGATGAATTTCCATACCGTCTGCCCAAATTGACCCCCCAGGTCTACTCTGGAAGCGTGCCGGAGGACGTGGGGGGCACGCCGTTCCCTGACGGCTGGGAGCCCGACGACGACCACGACCGCGGGGTGTCGGACGAAGAGTTCGCCTCCGTGGTCTTCGACGAGGCCTTCGTACGGGCGGCCGTGGTGCACGAGCCGACCGCCGTCGAGCGCCTCCTGGCCGCGGCCCAGGCCAGAGCGGAGGCCTCGGAGGCCGAGGCCCGCCGCGCCCGCCCCAGAGCCGAGCGCTACGACGACGGCTTCGGACCCGGCGGTTTCGGCCATGATCCCGAACTCGACGACCTGGACGACACCGAGATCCTCGAAGGCCGCTACGGCGCCCCGGGGACCTACGGCAAACAGGTCCGCTGGCACCGCCCCGTCGCCTGGATGCTCGCCCTCGTGATGGGCATCGGCATGGTCGCGCTGGCCTTCACCGCGGTCTACCGGGGTTCCTCCTCCGGCAGCCGCGACCGGGTTCCGCCGCCCGCCTCGACCGGCCTGGAGCAGGGGAGCACGGTGACGCCCTCGGCGTCCGCCGACTACTCCCAGCCAGCCGCCTCCGCGGTCCCGCGCACGCCCTGACCCTCCTGGTGAGAACCTGTCAGAACTTGTCGCACAGCGGGGCGTTTATGCGAGCTCCCCGAGACCTACCCTGAAGATATGGGAGGGCCAGGAGACCCACCTGAGGGGACACCCGAGGGCGGCCCCGTGGGTGGTGAGGACGAGTACCGATCCGTCGTCTTCGACGAGTCGTTCGTCCGCGCTGCCCGCCTTCAGGAGTACTCCGCGCAGGAGCGCATGTCCGACCACGCGCCCGCCGTCCGCCGCCGCCCGCCGCTGCGCCGGGGACTGTCCCGGCAGGCGCTGATCCTGGTCCTGCTGATCGCCGTCGCCTTCGGCACCGCGATCTACATGGGGGTACGGCACCCCTACCAGAACGCCACGATCCGGCAGCCCGTCGAACCCCTGCGGATGACCGTCATCCCGCTGGCCCCCGAGGGCCGGGTCCCGGGTCACGCCGACGCCGAGTACCTGTACGAGCACAGCCCGGCCGCCCAGTTCCGCGTCGGCGCCGAGGGCATCCCGCTGCCGGCCTCCCGCCGCACCGCGCACTTCTCCGACAGCCAGGTCGTGTCCGCGCTGACCACCGCGAAGGACTACATCGTGCGGTCCTCCCTCGACCCGGACGTCCTCGCCGGCGACCAGGTCCGCGCCGTGCGGGTGCTCCTGGACACGGACCAACTCGACCAGTTCGACCAGAGTTTCGCCCACCCGGCCGCCGACGGTCGGCACGCCCCGACCGGGTGGCTGGTGCGCTTCGACCCCGCCGAGGCGCGGCTGGCCGACGGCAGGATCCGGGTACAGGGGAGTCTCCAGGCCGCCGAGACCGACTCGTCGACGCTGGAGGTCACCGCGGACCACACGTTCGTGTACGCGCTGCGAGCGGCCGGCGCGGCGGCCTCCGAGGTGTCGCTGTTCACCGTCCGGCGTGAGCTGCACTTCCGGTTCGACCGGGACGATCTGCGGATGCACACGGCCCAGCTGGTGGTGTCGTACGTCCAGGCCGGGCCGCTGTCCTGCGCCGAGGACTCCACGAACCGGCTGCACCCCCTACTGGCCGGGCGGACCGCGAAGGCCGGCGGGCCGGCGGGCACGGATCCCTACGCCACCGGCAGTGCCACGGCCCTGTGCGGGTCCCTGGCCACCAGCGCGCAGCCGAGAGTGTGACGGCGCCGGGGGTGCGTCGTCGGCCGCCGGTCCGGTGAAGGCCCGCCGCACCCCGGGGAGTCTCAGCCCCCCTCGTTGTCCCGAGGCGCGTCCGTCGGGGGCTCGTCCTCCCTCGGGTTCGAGAAGCCGCCGAAGCCCCTGCGCACCCTGCCGCCCAGGTCGCCCGCCCCGCCCGCGATGTCGCTGACCAGCTTCATCAGGGGGTCCTTGGAGCTCTTGACGTTGGTCGCGTAGCTCGCCGCCGACTCGCGGAAGGAGTCCGTGACCGAGGTGTCCTTGTCCTCCGTGCGGCGCGGGTAGTGGCCGTCCATGATCCGCTGGTAGTCGCGGGACTCGGCCCACTTCTTCAGCTCGGCCGCCCGCACGGTGGTGAAGGGGTGGGAGCGCGGCAGGACGTTCAGGATCTTGAGCACGGAGTCGCGCAGGTCACCGCCGGCCTCGTACTCCTCGGCCTGCTTCAGGAACGCGTCCACGTTCATCTCGTGCAGATGGTGACCGCCGGCCAGCTTCATCAGGCCGCGCATCGAGGCCCGCAGGTCCTGGCCGACCAGGAGGCCCGCCCGGTCCGCCGACAGCTCCGACTTGCGGAACCACTCGCGCAGCGCGGTCACGATCGCCATGATCGCGAGGTTGCCCAGCGGGATCCACGCCACCCTGAGGGCGAGGCTGGTCAGGAACAGCAGGATGGTCCGGTAGACCGAGTGGCCGGAGAGGGCGTGGCCCACCTCGTGGCCGACGACCGCCCGCATCTCCTCCTCGTCGAGCAGGTCGACCAGACCCGTGGTGACCACGATGATCGGCTCGTCCAGGCCGATGCACATCGCGTTGGGCTGCGGGTCCTGGGTGACGTACATCGGCGGGACCTTCTCCAGGTCCAGGATGTAACAGGCGTCCCGCAGCATGTCGTTGAGGTACGCGAACTGCTGGTCGGAGACGCGCACCGAGTCGGACAGGAACAGCAGCCGCAGGCTCCGCTCGGGGAGCAGGCCGCTGAGCGCCTTGAAGACCGTGTCGAATCCGCTCAGCTTGCGCAGCGCCACCAGGGCGGAGCGGTCGGCGGGGTGCTCGTACGCACGCGAGGAGATACCCGGGAAACGCCTGCGCTGCCTGCTCGGCACGTTCTCGTGGCCGTTCTCGTGGTGGCCGTCGTCGGACATGTCTTCCCCCATGTGCGTCTTTGGCTGTGCCTCTTCGGCCGCTGTGGTCCTTTGCGGACCCTTGTGCGGCCCTTTGCGCCCCCGAAGCAGAGCCCAGCCTAGGCGGATATAGCGTGGACCGGCAGTACAGCGAAGGAGTCCACGACATGGAGCACACCCGGGCCGCCTGGCTCACCGGGGCAGCGAACGCCGCCGAGCAGCAAGGGGCCGGAAATCTGCTCCGGGTGGTACTGATCGTGATGTTCCTGGGCTGTGCGTTCACCGCGTGGTTCCTGCTGCGGGGGTACAAGCGGAAGGACGACTGACGAAGGGCGAAGGTTCCCCGCCGTCCCCCAACGGTGGAGTCGGCGTGATGGCCCTCACCGCGCCCGCTTACGATGGGCCGACGTCTTTATCCCGCCCACCGGATAGGTCCTGCCGAAGATGAGCTTCCACAGCACCGCTGCCCAGTTGGTCACCCTCGCCGCTGAGGGCGAGGAGCACGGCGGCAACCACGAGAGCCTCGACCCCTTGGTGACCGGCGGCGCCGCCTTCCTCATCCTGCTGCTCCTGCTGTGGATCACCACCCGTTTCAACCGCGACCGCTGAGGCACCGAGTGCCCAAAGCGGGGCACTCCGGGCCTGCGCCGGCCGAGGTCCTCAGGCCGGGCCGGTAGGGTCTGCACGCATGGGAGAGCAGGACATGCCTACCGGCCCGGGCAACAGCCCGTCGAACCCCGGCAAGCGCCGCATGGGCGTCATGGGCGGAACGTTCGACCCGATCCACCACGGGCACCTCGTGGCGGCCAGCGAGGTCGCCGCGCAGTTCCACCTGGACGAGGTCGTGTTCGTGCCGACGGGCCAGCCGTGGCAGAAGACCCACCGCAAGGTTTCCCCGGCCGAGGACCGCTATCTGATGACGGTCATCGCGACCGCCGAGAACCCGCAGTTCTCGGTCAGCCGCATCGACATCGACCGCGGTGGCGCGACCTACACCACGGACACCCTGCGCGACCTCAAGGCCCTCAACCCCGACACCGACCTCTTCTTCATCACGGGCGCCGACGCCCTCGGCCAGATCCTCACCTGGCGGGACGCGGAAGAGCTGTTCGCCCTCGCGCACTTCATCGGAGTCACCCGGCCCGGCCACACCCTGGCCGACCCCGGGCTCCCCGAGGGCGGCGTCTCGCTCGTCGAGGTCCCCGCCCTGGCCATCTCCTCCACCGACTGCCGCGCGAGAGTCGCCAAGGGCGACCCCGTCTGGTACCTGGTGCCGGACGGCGTCGTGCGCTACATCGACAAGCGCGAGCTGTACCGCGGCGAGTGAGCCGAGAGGGGCACCGGTGAACGACCGATACGACGCGGGCTACGGCGACGACCCGGAGAACCAGTACACGATCGTCGGCTACGACGAGTACGGCCGACCGGTGTACCAGCAGGTCCCGCCGCAACAGGCCCCCCAGCAGCAGTACGACCCCTACGCCCAGCAGGGCTACGGCTACGACCCGTACGCCACGGGCGGGCAGCCCGCGCCGCCGTACGACACGGGCACCCAGAACCCCGTCCCGCCCTACGACCCCTACGGCACCGGCGACACGGGTCAGCAGGCGCCCGTACCGCCCTACGACCCCTACGCCACCGGGAGTCCGCAGGGCGGCGGTTCGGCAACGGCGTACGACCCCTACGGCCGGGCCGCCGCGAGCGGCCAGCAGCCCCGCGTCGCCGAGCAGACCGCCTACATCCCGCAACAGGGCGGGCCGGCCGGAGCGACGCAGGCCGGACAGGGGCAGCCCGCGGGCTCCCGGACCGGCCAGGGCTACCGCGGCGCGGTTCACGAGGATCCTGCCGGCGCCGGCCGCCCCGGTGCGGGCCAGGCCGGTGCGGAGGCCGCCCACGGGGACGAACGGCAGTACCACACCGCGCAGTTCGCGTTCGTCGAGGAGCCCGACGGTGACTCCGAGGACGTCATCGACTGGCTCAACTTCACCGAGAACCGCACCGAGCGCCGCGAGGAGGCCAAGCGCCGCGCCCGCAGCCGGCTCGTCGCCCTCGTCGTCGTCCTCGCCCTGGTCGCGGTCGGCGGAGTCGGCTACCTCTGGTACGCCGGGAAGCTGCCCGGTCTGTCCGGCACGGAGAGCAAGCAGGACACCCCGGTCGCGGCGAGCGCCCAGAACCGCGACGTGATCGTCGTCCATCTGCACAACACCACGAAGGGCGGCACCTCCACGGCGCTGCTCGTCGACAACACCACCACCAAGCAGGGCACCACCGTCCTGATCCCCAACTCCCTGGCCGTGTCGTCCGACGACGGCTCCACGACGACCCTCGCCAAGTCGGTCGACGACGACGGCTCGTCCGGGACCGTCGACTCCCTCGACACCACCCTCGGCACCGACATCGAGGGCACCTGGCGTCTGGACACCCCCTATCTGCAGAACCTGGTCGACCTCGTCGGCAACATCGACGTCGACACCAACGCCGCCGTGCCCGACCCGGGCGCGAAGAAGAAGGGCCAGGCGCCCCTGGTGGGCAAGGGGAAGGACCAGACCCTCAGCGGCAAGATGGCCGTCGCCTACGCCACCTACCGTGCCTCCGGCGAGGCCCAGAACGCCCAGCTGGAGCGGTTCGGCCAGGTCCTCCAGGGCGTACTGCGCAAGCTGTCCTCCGACCCGGCGGCCGCGACCACCACCGTGCAGACCCTGGCCCAGATCCTCGACCCGTCCCTGACGGACAAGGACCTCGGCACCTTCCTCGCCAAGCTCGCCGACCTCGCCAAGAGCGGCGACTACAAGACCGCCCTGCTGCCCGTCCAGCAGGACGGCACCCTGAGCGCGGAAGCCGGCGCGGGCGTCGTCAAGGACGTCCTCGGCGGCAAGGCGAAGAGCCCCGACAAGGACGCGGCGGTGAGCGTCTCGGTCCAGAACGCCACCGGCACCAAGGACAACACCGAGAAGGCCCGCGTCGTCCTCCTCAACGGCGGCTTCACCTTCGTCGACGGCGGCACGCCCTCCTCGGCCCGGGCCACCTCCAAGGTCGTCTACGCCGACGCTGCCGACAAGGCGAACGCCACCGAGGTCGCCAAGACGCTCGGCCTGCCCACCAGCGCCGTCAGCAAGGGCACGATCGCATCGAGCGCCAACGTCTCCGTGCTCCTCGGCCAGGACTACAAGCCCGGCTCCTCGTCCTAGGCCCCGCTCCGGGCCGTGAGCGCCACCCCACGTGATCTCCAGCGACGCGTGGGGTGGCGTCGGCGGTCCGTGAGACCCTTGATGTCAATCGACCGCCGACCGAAAGCCTTGTAGTGACCGCCACTGACCGTTCCCTCGAGCTCGTCAACACCGCCGCGCAGGCGGCCGCCGACAAGCTCGCCCACGATGTGATCGCCTACGACGTCAGCGACGTCCTCTCGATCACCGACGCCTTCCTGCTGGCGTCCGCACCCAACGACCGCCAGGTCAAGTCCATCGTCGACGAGATCGAGGAGCGGCTCTCGAAGGAGCTCGGTGTCAAGCCGGTGCGCCGCGAGGGCGACCGCGAGGCCCGCTGGGTCCTGCTCGACTACGTGGACATCGTCGTCCACGTCCAGCACAGCGAGGAGCGCGTCTTCTACGCCCTGGAGCGGCTGTGGAAGGACTGCCCCGAGCTGGAGCTGCCGGCGGACGCCAAGGCGACCCGCGGCAAGGCGCAGGAGCACGCCGAGCTCCGGGCCGAGGAGGACGACGCCGAGTTCGGGGAGCCGCGGTGACCGCTCCTGCCGACCGCAAGAGCCGGGGCCGCCGCGTCATCCTGTGGCGGCACGGCCAGACCTCGTGGAACGTGGAGCGCCGCTTCCAGGGCACCACCGACGTCGAGCTCACCGAGACCGGCGTCGGACAAGCCCGCCGCGCCGCCCGGCTGCTGGCCTCCCTCCAGCCCGACGCGATCGTCGCCTCCGACCTCCGGCGCGCTGCGAACACCGCCGCCGAGCTCGCCGCGCTCACCGGCCTGGAGGTGGCCCACGACGAGGGCCTGCGCGAGACCTACGCGGGCGTCTGGCAGGGGCTGACGCACGACGAGATCATCGCCCGGCACGGCGAGGAGTACGCCGCCTGGAAGCGGGGTGAGCCGGTCCGCCGCGGTGGTGGTGAGCTGGAGAGCGAGGTCGCCGACCGCGCCGCCCCCGTCGTGCTCCGGCACGCCGAGAAGCTCCCCGAGGACGGCACGCTCGTCGTGGTCAGCCACGGCGGCACGATCCGCACCACCATCGGCCGGCTGCTCGGTCTGGACGCCCATCACTGGGAAAGCCTCGGCGGCCTCTCCAACTGCTGCTGGTCCGTCCTCGGCCAGGGCGCCCGCGGCTGGCGCCTGCTGGAGCACAACGCCGGAACCCTCCCCGAGCCGGTGCTCGGCGACGACGACTGAGGGCTCCGGACCGGATTTCACTTTCCGGCAGGTCGCAGGCTAAAGTTCTTCTTGTTCGCCCCGCGGAGCGGGGGGAACGTCCGGGGCTATAGCTCAGTTGGTAGAGCGCCTGCATGGCATGCAGGAGGTCAGGAGTTCAATTCTCCTTAGCTCCACGGATCGACACTCTGTTGAGTTGTCAAAGATCGATTGATGAGGATCCCGTCTCCTTCAGGAGGCGGGATTTTCTGTGTGCTCCCGCTCCACCTGTTTCCCCTCCGCCTGTTCCACCTCCGTGTGCTTGCGCAGTCGCACCGCCTTCTCCCGCGTCTCCTCGTCCTCCGGGGTGTAGACCACGATCCGGCACTCGGGCATCCCGTCGATCGACAGCGACTGGGAGGTCATCCGCAGTTCGCCCACGGCCCGGTGGCGGAAGGTCTTCACCCGTGGCCCCGGCGGCACCACCTCCCCGCTCGCCCAGAGCTCGGCGAAGTACGGGCTGGCCGCCGACAGACCGCGGATGAACTCCTCCCAGGCCGGCTCGCCCACATGCCGGCCGTACGAGGACCGCAGTGTCGCCACCATCACCGGCAGCTCGCGCTCCCGGTGCAGCAACGGGCAGGCCTCGTCGGACACCGTGAACAGCGTCCACAGCGCGTTCGCCACCCCGATGCCGAGGATCTCCGGTATCAGGAACAGGTCGCGGTAGCCCGTGTTCGTGGCGAGGATGTCGTAGCGGGAGTTGTAGACGACCGCCGGGAGAGGGGCGAGGGCGTCGAGGATGCCCTGCACCTCCGGGCCCGTCGAGCGCGTCAGACCTTCCGGGGCCGGGGCGAAGGGCACCTGCGCCAGGCGGTACAGATGCTCCCGCTCCGGCGCGTCCAGCCGCAGGGTGCGGGCCACGGCATCCAGGACCTGTGCGGACGCGTTGATCGGCCGCCCCTGCTCCAGCCATGTGTACCAGGTCACACCGACACCGGAGAGCTGGGCCACCTCCTCCCGGCGCAGTCCCGGGGTGCGGCGCCTGAGGCCCGGCGGCATGCCCACGTCGGCCGGGGTCACCCGGGCCCGCCTGCTGCGCAGGAACGTGGCCAGCTCGGGCCGTCGTCGCTGTGTCGTCCTCATCGTCACGTCCCCCTCGTCACGACCATCCTCGGTGCCGCGCCCGGCGCTTGCCAGGTGCTGGCAGTACCAGCATCGGCGGGCTCTCGGCACCCGTACCGGGGTGTCCTCATGCTCGACGGCATGACGACAACACCCCGGACGGGACCGGATTCCGCGTCCGGTTCCCCACCTGCCAGAAGTGAAGCACCCGCCACTGACAACCGGCCCCGGCCGCTGCTCGCGCTCGTGCTCGCCGCCCAGTTCATGGCGCTGCTCGACGTGTTCATCGTGAATGTCGCGGCCCCCACGATGGGCACGGAACTGCACGCCTCGGGCGCCCAACTCCAGCTGGTCGTCGCCGGATACGCCATCACGTACTCGGTGCTGCTGATCACCGGAGCACGGCTCGGCGAACGGTTCGGGCACGGCCGGGTCCACCTCGCCGGGCTCGCCCTGTTCACGGGGGCCTCGCTCGCCTGCGGTCTCGCCCAGAGCGCCACCGGGCTGATCGCCTTCCGGCTGGTGCAGGGCGCCGGTTCGGCGGTGATGATCCCGCAGGTGCTCAGCCTGATCCAGCGCAACTTCACCGGCGAGGCCCGGATGAAGGCGCTCGGCGTGTACTCGGCGGTCCTCGCGGTCGGCGCCGCCGCCGGGCAGGTCGTCGGGGGAGTGCTGGTCAGCGCCGACCTGTTCGGCACGGGCTGGCGGCCGGTCTTCCTCGTGAACGTCCCCGTGGGCCTCGTCCTGCTGGTCCTGGGCACCCGTGTCCTGCTGCCCGGGGACCGTCCCACGCCCCGGGACCGGGCGCGCGGCCTCGACCTGCCCGGCCTGGTGCTGCTCGGCGCGGCCGTGTCGCTGTGCACGGTTCCGCTGGTGCTCGGGCAGGAGGAGGACTGGCCGCTGTGGTCCTGGCTGTCCATGGCCGCCGCCGCGATCCTGTTCGCCCTCTTCTGCGGCTACGAGTCCCGGCTGGCCCGGCGCGGCGGCGCCCCGCTGATCACACCGAGGGTGCTGCGCCATCCCGGCACGGGGCTCGCCGCCTTCCGGATCATGGCGGTCATGGCCGTCAACGGCGGCTTCCTGTTCGTGCTCACCCTGTACGTGCAGGGCGGCCTCGGCTACAGCCCGCTGCGGGCCGGACTCTCCTTCGCGCCGACCGCGGTGGTCTTCGGCGTCGTCGGACTCACCTGGCGCCGGTGGCCCGCGTCCTGGCAGCGGCTGCTGACGCCCGCCGGGTTCCTGATCACCGCGCTGGCGGCGCTGGGCGTGGGGCTGGTCCTGAAGGACGGCGGCGAGGGCGGCATCGCGCTGTACGCCGCCTACGCCGGCGTGGGCGTCGGGCTCGCCCTCGCCTTCAGTCCGACGCTCACCGGGGCCCTGGCCACGGTGCCGCCACGGCACGCGGCGGACGCCAGTGGGCTGCTCGCCACGGTCACTCAGCTCGGCCAGCTGATCGGTGTCGCGGGCTTCGGCACACTGTTCTTGAACCGACTTGAGTCACTGGGCCCCTCTGAGGCGTATACCTCTGCGGAGGCGCTGTGGGCGTGCATGTTCGCGCTGGCCGGGACCGCCGCGGTGGGCGCCGTGTCCGGACTGGTACTCAGGCGTCGCTGACCGTATTGGTCCGGCCGTGGCAGAATCAAACGGCCGGAAGGGGGCGCGGCCCGACGGGAGGGAGTAGTGATGCCTGCGAGCATCCTCGCGGAGGTCGGCCACCTCCGCGAAGCGGCTTCGACAAGGGACACGACGGTGCGCCTCATCTGCCCTTCCTGCGGTTCCGTCCACGTGGCCCAAGTACTCGGCGACAACGGCGGGATCTCCTACGTGTGCACGGCCTGCGGCCACAGCTGGAGCTGATCGATGGGTGCACACAGGCGAAAATGCGACTGGTGCGGCAGCGGGACGCCGATCGTGCGGGACATGGAGCCGGTCAATCCCGACTACCAGTACTGGTGCGAGGAGTGCGCGCGGGCGCTGATCATAAAAGGCGACCCCATCGAGACGTACCGCGAACTGGAGGGTGAGCCGATCTACGGTCGTCTCCTCGAAGAACACTGCACGCTGAAGCGGTTCTACTCGTTCGTGACCGCTTGACGTCGTCCCCGCTGCCCGCAGGGAAACGATTTGGTGTTCCACCCGGTGGACCGTGTAATGTTGGCGTCGCCGCCAGGGAAACCGGGCGGAGCGCAGCACGGGGCTATAGCTCAGTTGGTAGAGCACCTGCATGGCATGCAGGGGGTCAGGAGTTCAAATCTCCTTAGCTCCACAGAGATCCCGCCAGATCATTCGATCCGGCGGGATTGTTGCGTTTCCAGGGGGAGTTGCTCGTATACGGCGAAGGGGGCCGCCCGATCTCGGGCGGCCCCCTTCGTGACGTCGGCTCAGCGGCCCAGCGCCCGCCTTCCGCGGCCCTGGGACAGGACCGGCAGGTTGCGGGTGGGCCCCTTGTCGCGGGCGCTCTCCTCCTCCAGGCGCAGGGCGAGCGCCGGGCAGCGACGCACCGCGCGTAGAGCCTTCGCCTCGGCGTAGCGCGGTACCTGGGCCTGGGCGACGGTCGGGAAGCCGTCGGCGCCGAGTTCGAAGACCTCGGGGAGGATGTCGGCGCACAGGCCGTGGCCCCGGCACAGCGTCCAGTCGACGTAGATCTTCTGGCGGCTGGGACCGTTCTCCTCGGCCTCGGCGCCGCCCGGGATGCCCGTCGGCATCTTGCCGCCCTCGAAGAGCGGCAGAACGCCCTCCACGGGCCGTCCGCAGCCATTGCCGAGGACATGGGCGGCCAGGTCGTCCGTGAACGCCTTGATGGTCGACTCCAGGAACATCGCGGAGCCGTCCGGGTGCGAGCACGCGCCGCGCCGCTTCACGTTCTTGGCGACCTGCTTGAGCGCCTCCAGGGCGGCCGGACCGCCGCCGTTGAGGATGTCCTCCATGCCGCGCGCGGCGGCCGGCAGTCCGAGGTAGCAGGGGCCGCACTGGCCCGCGCTCTCCTCGGCCAGCCACTGCGCCACCCGCAGCGACTCGCCCAGCGGGCAGGTCTCCTGAGTGATCGGCAGGATCGCGCCGGCGCCGAGCGCCCCGCCCACGGCGTCCAGGGAGTTGCGGGAGACGACCGCTTCGTTGACCGTCGCCGCGTCGATCCACTTGCCGTGGTAGCCGCCGGTCAGGACGCCCTGCGGGACCGGCGGGGCGCCGGCCAACTGCAGGACGTAGCGCAGCGGTACGCCGGTGGGCACCTCGATCACCATGGGGCGCGCGACCGCGCCGGAGACCGTGAGCAGGACGGTGCCCGGCTCGTCGTACAGCCCGGTGTTGCCGTAGCGCTCCGGACCGATGCGCGCGGCGATCGCCAGCTGCGCGAAGGTCTCGGCGTTGGACAGGAGGGTGGGCGCGCCGCCGACGCCGTTCTGCGAGGCGCTGACCTTGCGGCCGGGCGGGATGGCCGGGCCGCCGTCGATGGAACGGATCAGCGAGGCCGCCGCTCCGGTGACCATGCGGACGGGATTGCGCTGCACGCGTGCGCGGAGAGCCGACCTGCGGCCGTTGCTGAGGCCGCGCTCGGCGAGGGCGGCCTCCATGGAGCGCTGTGTGGACTCCCGGGTGACCCCCACCACGAGCGTGCGGGCACCCAGGGCTTCGGCGGCCAGGAGGGCGCCGTCCAGGATGAGGTGCGGGGCACGGTTGATGAGCACCGTGTCCTTGCGGCAGGCGGGTTCGTCCTCGCTGCCGTTGACGACGACGACCGGCCGGACACCGCGCTTGATCGCCGCTTCGGCGACCGAGCGCAGCTTCTTGTGGAAGGGGAAGCCGGCGCCGCCGCGCCCCTTCAGGTTGATGGCTTCGGACAGCTTCGCGAGCTGTTCGCCGCCCATGGGTTCGAGCGGCCCATGCACCTTCAGGTGCATGGGCAGGTCAAGTCGTTCGACAAGGTCGAAGCCCGACGTGAGTTGGGGAAGACCGACCACGCGGACTTCTGGTACGTCGGGCAGGGCCTCGTTCACCTATAGCCTCCGGACGGCGTGTTCCAAGGTTCGCCCGAACCCGGTGAGTCGAAGTCGTACGACTGACCGGGCGTTGGATCAGTGGCGGGACCGCTGTTGTACGTGTCATTCGAGTTGTACGTGCCATACATGGTGTTCGACTCACCGGTGTCGCGTACATCACCTGTGAGATAGCTGGCCGTGCCTGAATTGCCCCCATAGGTGGGGATGTTGTATCCCGTGTCCTGGAGCGGGTCGTAGACGGACGCGGGCGCCTCGCCGACCGGTGGCGGGGACGGGATCGGCCAGCTGCCGGAGGTGCTGCCCCCGGTGTCCATGCGCGCGATGGGGTCCGTGGCCGCCTGCATGTCCATCGGCATGTCCATGCGTGCGGTCTGGCCGGTGTCGAAGGGCTGCTGTGTCCCCGGCGACATGGCGCGATAGGCGGCGGCGAACCCGCTGCCCGCGGGTTCGGAGGCCGGAGGGGCCTGGTAGGCGGGTATCGAGCCGGTCTGGGACAGGCCCTCGTAGCCGGGCAGGGCGGACTCCGAGCGCCGGCCGGCGGACTCGGGTGCCCTGCGGCTCTCGCGGCCCGGTGCGGCGCTCTCCGCGGCCCTCCTGGCCCGGCTGGCCTCGAGCTCCTCGCGGCCCGGCCGCTCCTCGGCACCGAGGAGCATGGCGACCCGGTCGGTGATCCTGCGCTTGAACGGGCGCGGTGCCGCGCGCAGGGCGAGGGCCACGATGACGCCGAGCACGCAGAGCGCGTACATGTAGGTGAAGATCGGGGCCTTCACCGCGCGGCCCGCGTACAGGCCGTGGACCAGCCCGGCGCACCAGGCCGGGTAGGCCAGCATGTGCATCGCGCGCCAGCGGGCCGCGACCGGCGCCGGGGACGCGAACCGGTTGCGCAGGGCGCCGGTGATGCCGACGAAGATCATGAGCTGGCCGGCCAGGGTGCCGAGGCCTATGAGGCCGCCGCTGCTGCTGAAACCGAGCCCGAACGGGATGAACGCGGCGATCCACGTGGTGTGGTCGAGGGTCAGTTTGATTCCGATGTGCAGCAGAAGGAACGAGATCGAGCCCACCGCGGTGATCCGGTGCACGCCCTGGGCGACGATCCGCTGCCGGGTGTTGAGGATCAGCCGGTCCTGCGCGACCAGCCCCCAGATCACGGAACAGGTCAGGAGGACAAGCGTCACCACGCCCGCCCCGAAGTTGAGGAAGTCCTGGAGCCAGACACCTCCGTACACCACGACCAGAGGGATGGCCAGCAGGAAGACGGCCGTCGCCACCCCGTAGGCCGACCGGCCCGTCCTGGGGAGCGTGTTGTTGCTACTACGAGGGTTCATGGGGGCAACTCCGAGCGGTTCGGGAAGGCGGTCCCGCTGCCGCACTCTAAGTGGCGCCATACCGATGGGTACGGCGTTTGAGTTATTGCGTTGTTATCAAACGGCCGTGGGGCTGTTGTGATGCCCCTTAGTAACTGTTACGCGAAGTAATCATTGACCTTGGTTCAGTTCTGTCGGATCGGACGGTGCTCTCGACTGCGGCGGCGAGTGCGGCACCCGGTGCCAAAGAGGCATACGTAAGCTCGTCGCCGCTTGCTCAACGCCTGCGGTACTCTGACGCCATGCGTGCCGTACGCCTTCTGCTTAGCGAGCCGCGCTGATCAGTCCCGACCACCGGTGAAGACGTGGTCGGAATCGGCGCGGCGTCCCCTCCTGTGCGAGGGGATTTTTCGTTTCCGGACGACACAGCCGCTGGCAGAGACGATCGATGGAGCTTTGAGGACATGAGCGAGACGAACCCCGCTGCCCCCGCCGAGGTGGCCGCGCCGCACCGCTACACGGCCGCCGTCGCGGCCGAGATCGAGGCACGCTGGCAGGACATCTGGGACGCCGAGGGCACCTATGCCGCGCCGAACCCCAAGGGTGACCTGGCGGGCGACCCGGAGCTGGTCGCCAAGCCCAAGAAGTTCATCATGGACATGTTCCCGTATCCCTCCGGTGCGGGCCTGCACGTCGGCCACCCGCTGGGCTACATCGCCACCGACGTCTTCGCCCGCTTCCAGCGGATGACCGGCCACAACGTCCTGCACACCCTGGGCTTCGACGCCTTCGGCCTGCCCGCCGAGCAGCACGCCGTGCAGACCGGCGAGCACCCGCGGATCACCACCGAGGCCGCGATCAACAACATGAAGTCCCAGCTGCGCCGGCTGGGCCTGGGCCACGACAAGCGCCGGTCGTTCGCCACGATCGACCCGGAGTACTACAAGTGGACCCAGTGGATCTTCCTGCAGATCTTCAACTCCTGGTACGACGACGAGGCGAAGAAGGCCCGCCCGATCTCCGAGCTGGTCGCCGCGTTCGAGTCCGGTGAGCGCACGGTCCCCGGTGGCCGCTCCTGGACCGCCCTGTCCGCCGCCGAGCGTGCCGACGTCCTGGGCGAGTACCGCCTGGCGTACGCCTCCGAGGCGCCGGTCAACTGGTGCCCGGGCCTGGGCACCGTGCTGGCCAACGAGGAGGTCACCGCCGACGGCCGCTCCGAGCGCGGCAACTTCCCCGTCTTCAAGGCGAAGCTGCGCCAGTGGAACATGCGGATCACGGCGTACGCCGACCGTCTGCTGGACGACCTGAACGAGCTGGACTGGCCCGAGGCCATCAAGCTGCAGCAGCGCAACTGGATCGGCCGCTCCGAGGGCGCCCGCGTCGACTTCCCGATCGACGGCGAGGCCATCACCGTCTTCACCACGCGCCAGGACACCCTGTTCGGCGCGACCTACATGGTGCTGGCCCCCGAACACCCGCTGGTCGAGAAGTTCACCCCGGCCGCCTGGCCCGAGGGCACGCACGACGTGTGGACCGGCGGTCACGCCACTCCGGCCGAGGCCGTCGCCGCCTACCGCGCGCAGGCCGCCTCCAAGTCGGACGTAGAGCGCCAGGCCGAGGCCAAGGACAAGACCGGCGTCTTCACCGGCGCGTTCGCGACCAACCCGGTCAACGGCGAGCAGATCCCCGTCTTCATCGCCGACTACGTCCTGATGGGCTACGGCACCGGCGCGATCATGGCCGTACCGGCGCACGACACGCGTGACTTCGCCTTCGCGCGCGCCTTCGAGCTGCCGATCCGCTGCGTGGTCGAGCCGAGCGACGACCGGGGCACGGACGCCTCGACGTGGGACGACGCCTTTGCCTCGTACGACGCCAAGATCGTGAACTCGCACGGCCAGGACATCTCCCTGGACGGCCTGGGCGTGACCGAGGCCAAGGCACGCATCACCGAGTGGCTGCAGCAGAAGGGCATCGGCGAGGGCACCGTCAACTTCCGGCTGCGCGACTGGCTGTTCAGCCGCCAGCGCTACTGGGGCGAGCCCTTCCCGATCGTCTACGACGAGGACGGCATCGCCCACTCGCTGCCCGAGTCGATGCTGCCGCTGGAGCTGCCCGAGGTCGAGGACTACTCGCCGCGCACCTTCGATCCGGACGACGCGGACACCTCCCCGGAGACCCCGCTGTCCCGCAACGAGGACTGGGTCAACGTCACCCTGGACCTGGGCGACGGCCGCGGCCCCCGCCCGTACCGCCGCGAGACCAACACCATGCCCAACTGGGCCGGTTCCTGCTGGTACGAACTGCGCTACCTGGACCCGCACAACGATTCCGTCCTGGTCGACCCGGAGATCGAGCAGTACTGGATGGGCCCGCGCGCGGGTCAGCCGCACGGCGGTGTCGACCTGTACGTCGGCGGCGCCGAGCACGCCGTGCTGCACCTGCTGTACGCGCGCTTCTGGTCCAAGGTCCTGTTCGACCTGGGGCACATCTCGTCGCCCGAGCCGTTCCACAAGCTGTTCAACCAGGGCATGATCCAGGCCTTCGTCTACCGCGACAGCCGCGGCTTCCCGGTGCCGGCCACCGAGGTCGAGGAGCGCGACGGCCAGTTCTTCCACGCGGGCGAGCAGGTCAAGCGCGAGCTGGGCAAGATGGGCAAGTCCCTGAAGAACGCCGTCACCCCCGAGGCGATCTGCGAGGAGTACGGCGCCGACACCCTGCGCCTGTACGAGATGGCGATGGGCCCGCTGGACGTCTCGCGTCCCTGGGACACGCGCGCGGTGGTCGGCCAGTACCGGCTGCTGCAGCGGCTGTGGCGCAACATCGTCGACGAGGCCACCGGCGAGGTGACCGTCGTCGACACCGAGCCCGACGAGGCCACGCTGCGCGCCCTGCACAAGGCCATCGACGGGGTCCGCCAGGACCTGGAGGGGCTGCGCTTCAACACGGCCATCGCCAAGGTCACGGAGCTGAACAACCACCTGACCAAGGCGGGCGGCGCGGTCGCGCGCCCGGTCGCCGAGGCGCTGGTGCTGCTGATCACGCCGCTGGCCCCGCACATCGCCGAGGAGCTGTGGCGCAAGCTGGGCCACACCGGCTCGGTCGTCCACCAGGACTTCCCGGTCGCCGACCCGCGGTACGTCGTGGACGAGACCGTCACCTGCGTGGTCCAGGTCAAGGGCAAGGTCAAGGCCCGCCTGGAGGTCTCGCCGGCCATCTCCGACGACGAGCTGGAGAAGGTCGCGCTGGCCGACGAGAAGGTCGTGGCGGCGCTGGACGGGGCGGACATCCGCAAGGTGATCGTGCGGGCGCCGAAGCTGGTGAACATCGTTCCGGCGTAGTGCCTGTCCGGTGCGGTTGCGCCGGGTTTCGGCTCGGGCCCCTAGGGGTTGCGTGCGGGCAGGTTCGGGGTTCCTCAGGAACTCCGGGCCTGCCTGTTGCGTTTACCGTTGAAGAGCGGCGCGGGCCGTCCGCGCCGGTCGGAGGAGGAGCGTTGTGGAAGCAGTGATCGCGATCGTGGCCCTGCTTTTCGTGCTCTTCGTGGCCCTCGGCGCCTACGCCACGGTGAAGGTGGTCGGCGCCGCCAAGCGCGGAGTGGACCGCACCATCACCCAGGCCCGGCGCACGGTCGAGGACCACACCCTGCGCGCCAAGTCCTTCGCCCAGGTCGGCCCGGCGGGCGAGCTGGCCCAGTTGCGGCTGAAGCTGCGCACCTCGATGCGGGCGACCCAGGACGCCCTCCAGGCGAGCGTGGCCGAGGACGAATCCCTCAAGGAGTCCGTCGGCCTCTTCCGGCGGCTCAGCGCGCACGGCCACGAGCTGGACGGCGAACTCAAGCGCCTGGAGGCCGAGCCCGACCGGGCCAAGCTCGCCGAGCGCCTGCCGGGCCTGCGGGAACGCACCGAGCGCATCACACAGTCGGCCGACGCACTGCGCTGGGCGGCACGCGACCGCGCCCACCGCTTCGCCGACGACGACCTGGACACACTGAGCGCGCAGATCGACGTCGAGTCGGGCGCCCTGCGGCACTGGACGAAGACCGAGCCCGCCGCGACACCGCCCCCGTGGCCCGAGGCGCCCGCGGCCGACGCCGGGCCCGGGCAGCAGACCTGGCCCGAGACGCCCCGCTCCCGCACCGCCGAGGAACCGACACGGCCCGCCATCACCCCGCCGGGACCTCGCCCCACGTATCCCTGGCAGAAGAAACCCCGTCCCGAGAGCACGACTTGATCCGCACACGGCGGCCCCGGGCGACAGGGGCCGGGCTGCCACCCGGACGCTACGGCAGGTAACCTCCAGCTCATGTCCCGCCATGTCGCGATCGTCACGGATTCAACGGCCTACCTGCCGCAGGGGACGATGGAGCGGCACGGCATCACAGCGGTACCCCTGACCGTGGTCCTCGGCGACCGCGCGCTGGAGGAGGGCACCGAGATCACGGCCCGGTCGCTGGCGCAGGCACTCCAGAAGCGACGCCCCGTCACCACCTCGCGGCCCAGCCCGCAGGCCTTCGCGGAGCACTACCGCAAGGTCGCCGAGTCCGGCGCGACCGGCATCGTCTCGCTGCATCTGTCGGCCGAGCTCTCCGGCACCTACGACGCCGCGGTCCTGGCGGCGCGTGAGGCGCCGGTGCCGGTGCGCGTCGTCGACACCGGCATGATCGCCATGGCTCTCGGGTTCTGTGCGCTCGCCGCCGCCGAGACCGCGGAGGCGGGCGGCACTGTGGACGAGGCCGTCACGGCCGCGGAGAAGCGGGCCGCGGGCACGTCCGCCTATTTCTACGTCGACACCCTCGACTATCTGCGCCGCGGAGGCCGGATCGGGGCAGCGCAGGCCCTCCTCGGTTCCGCGCTCGCCGTCAAACCCCTGCTGAAGCTCGCCGGTGGGCGGATCGAGCCCCTGGAGAAGGTGCGGACGGCGTCCAAGGCCATCGCCCGTCTGGAGGAGATCGCCGCGGACCGGGCCGGCAGCGCGCCGGTCGACATCGCCGTCCACCATCTCTCCGCCCCCGACCGGGCGTCGGCCCTCGCGGACCGTCTGCGGGCGCGGGTGACCGGACTTGCCGACCTGCATGTGAGCGAGGTCGGGGCCGTGATCGGGGCGCACACGGGGCCCGGCCTGCTGGGGGTCGTGGTCTCGCCTCGGTGACCGGGGGCGCGAGGTTGTAGGTGGGGTGGGGTGGGGTGGGGTGGGGTGAGGTGAGGTGGGCTGGGTTCGTGGGTTCGTCACTCCCGTCACTCGTCCGGGTGGCGGGTTTTTCCACAACCGGTGGGTAATCCCCGGGAATTGACCAAGATCATCGCGAGGGTGCGGGAGTGCCCGATCCTCGGCGCATGGCACTTCGATCACGCTCACGTACAGCGACGGCGACCAGCGGGCCGGGCCGCGGCCCCCATTCCGACGGACGCTCCCGACACCGACGGCCGACCACCCGGGGCCGGGTCCGGCATCGGCATGCCGCCTCGGCGGACGAACTCCAGCGGCGGGCGGAGGCACTCTTCGCCGAACGGGCGGGGGAGCGGCGGGACTCGGGGAAGGGGCCGCCGTCGGGTGGTCGGCCGGGAGTCGCCGAGGAGGTGGTGGAGGTCGGTGCGGAAGCCGGTGCGGCGCGCCTGGGGGATGTCCGGGCCGTGGATGTCGTCGGGTCCGCCGATGTCGTCGGGTTCGTGGGGAGGGCTCCTCGGGAGGTAAGGGCTCCCGAGTCCGGCCCGCGGGGCGAAGGGTTTGCGGAGGGGGCCCGGTGGGATCGCGGTTCCGCTGAGAGCGCTCGGTCGGACGGTGGCCCTCGGGAAGGGGACCGGACAGACGTCGACAGCAGCAGTAGCGGTAGAAGTCGCAGTAGCGGTGGCGCCTGGCGAGACGCCGATCCCCGGAGCGGGGACTGGCGGGAACGGGCCGGGCTGGCTCTGCGAGAGCGGATGCCGGTGTGGTTGCAGACGCGGTGCGGGCTGGAGCGGCGGAACGTGGTCGCGCTCTCTGTACTGCTGGTCGTGGCCGCGGTGTTCGCCCTCCAGCACTTCTGGACGGGCCGGACGCAGCCCGTCCAGGCGCCCGAAGTGGTGCGCGCGGCGGCCCCGTTCGGGGAGAGCGGCCCGGAGAGTGGGCAGACCGGCGCGGGTGGACGGCGAGGTCCGGCCGAGCCTGCCGTCTCGGGCGGGGGCTCGAACACGGCGGGCGCGCCCGGAGCCGAGATCGTCGTGGACGTCGGTGGAAAGGTCCGCGAGCCCGGGATCCAGCGGTTGCCGGCCGGTTCGAGGGTCGCCGACGCGCTGAAGGCGGCCGGTGGCGTGCGCCCGGGCACGAACACCGACACGCTCAACCGCGCGCGGTTCCTTGTGGACGGCGAGCAGGTGGTCGTCGGCGGCCCGCCCGCACCCGCACCCGTGGCAGGGACGGGCGGGCCGGGCACGGGTGGTCCCGTCACCGGTGGTCCCGCTGGGGCGGCGGCTCCCGTCTCCCTGAACACGGCCACCGTGGACCAGCTCGACACGCTGCCCGGAGTGGGCCCCGTGCTGGCCCAGCACATCGTCGACTACCGCACCCAGCACGGCGGCTTCCGCTCGGTGGACGAGCTGCGTGAGGTGAATGGCATCGGCGACCGCCGCTTCGCCGATCTGCGGAATCTCGTACAGCCATGAGGGACGACTCGCAGGCGCGGCGACGGCACGAGGATGAGGCGTTGGCAGGGGTGTGGCCACGGGGGCGGGCCACTGCGCGCGCCGAGTCAGGGAAGCGGCTCGGGGACGCGCATCCGCGGCAGGAAGGGCCGACGGATCTGCGGTTGGTACCGGCGGCCCTCGCGGCCTGGGGCACCGCCGCCGTGACCCTGGATGCGTCCGCGGGGTGGGTCACGGGTGTGGTGGCGGGTTGTCTGGTCCTCGCCTGCGTGCTGTTGGCGGCACGGTGGCGCGGGGTGCGGGGCCTCGGCGGGGGCGGCCGGGTGCCGGTCGCCGCCGTGCTGCTCTGTGTCTCCGCGGCCGCCGCCTCCGCCGGGCTGCACGGGGCTGATCTGCGGCGGGGACCGGTGCCCGCACTGGCCCGGCAGTACGCGACCGTGACGGCTGAGGTCCAGGTGATCTCCGACCCCCGGCTGACCCGCCCCCGCGTGACGGGGGATCACGCGGCCCCGACCGCCGTCGTCATCGGCGCCGAGGTCCGACGGGTGGAGACGGCGGACGGGCGGGTGGTGGCGACACGGACGCCGGTGCTGCTGATCGTCGACGCGCGTTCGGGGGCCGGCTCGGGTTCACAGGCCGGGGCCGTTGGTCGTCCCGGGAGCGTTGGGGCGGTGGCCGGCCCGACATCCGGGCCGACGTCCGGCTCGACGCCCGCCGTGGAAGGCCCCGCTCGTTCGCAATGGCTCGGGTTGTTGCCATCCACGCGGCTGCGGGTCACCGCACGTACCGCGCCGGCGCTGGTCGGGGGCGACCGGGTCGCGGCCGTACTGCGGGTGCGGGACCGGGGAGGGCCCGAGGTCGTGGGGGAGGCATCGGGCACACAGCGGTTCGCGGGGCGGTTGCGGGCCGGGCTGCGGGAAGCCACCGACGGGTTGCCGGCGGATGCCCGGGCCCTGTTGCCGGGGCTGGTCGTCGGGGACACCGCGCGGATCACACCCGAGTTGGACGAGGCCTTCAAGGAGACCGACCTCGCGCACACCCTCGCCGTCTCCGGCAGCAACCTCACGATCCTGCTCGCCCTGCTCATCGGACCGCCCGGACTCGCCCAACTCGTCGAGCGACGGGGGCTGGCGCCCCGCCTCGGGGTGTCGCTGCGGGCGACCGCGCTGCTCGGCGGCGGGCTCACCCTGGGATTCGTCGTGGTGTGCAGGCCGGACCCCAGCGTGCTGAGGGCGGCGGCCTGCGGGGCCGTCGCACTGCTCGCCCTCGCGACCGGGCGCCGCAGATCACTGATCCCGGCGCTGGCGACGGCCGTACTGCTGCTGGTGCTGTACGACCCTTGGCTGGCCCGCAGCTACGGCTTTCTGCTGTCCGTGCTGGCCACCGGGGCGCTGCTCACGCTCGCGCCACGCTGGAGCCTGACGTTGCGCCGACGCGGGGTGCCGCCCCGGACGTCGGAGGCGTTGGCCGCCGCTGCCGCCGCGCAGGCCCTGTGCGCGCCGGTGGTCGCGGTGCTGTCGGCGCGGGTGAGCCTGGTCGCGGTGCCGTGCAATCTGCTCGTGGAGGTCGCGGTCGCCCCGGCCACGGTGCTGGGCTTCGCGGCGCTGGCGACGGCACCGGTGGCGATGCCGGTGGCCAAGGCGCTGGCCTGGTGCGCGGGTTGGCCCGCCGGGTGGATCGCGGACGTCGCCCGGACCGGGGCGTCGTTGCCCGGCGGGGGAGTGGACTGGCCGGGCAGCTGGACGGGGGCGGGACTGCTCGCTCTCCTCACCGGGCTCCTGCTGCTCGCCGGGCGGCGGTTGCTGGGACATCCCTGGTGGTGTGCCGGCTGCGTGCTGGTGTTCGTGCTGGCGGTCGTGCAGCCGCCCCCGCTGGCCCGGGTGATCACGGGGTGGCCACCGCCGGGCTGGCGGCTGGCGATGTGCGACGTGGGCCAGGGCGACGCGATGGTGCTGGCGGCCGGTGAGGCCACGGGCGTGGTCGTGGACGCGGGCCCCGATCCGGCGCTCGTCGACGACTGCCTGCGCACACTCGGCATCACCAAGGTGCCGCTCGTGGTGCTCACCCACTTCCACGCCGACCATGTGGCGGGGCTGGCCGGGGTGCTGCGGGGCCGTTCGGTGGGGGCGATCGAGACGACGGGACTGGAGGAACCGGTGGACCAGGCCGAGTCCGTACGGCGGGAGGCGGCGGCCCGGCGTATTCCGGTGACGCGTGCCGTGGCCGGGGAGGAACGGCGCACGGGGACCCTGGCCTGGGAGGTGCTGTGGCCGCCGGCGGGTCCGGCGGTGCCGGTGTCGGAGGGGCCCAACGACGCCAGCGTCACGATGCTCGTGCGGTCGGCCGGGCTGCGCTTCCTCCTGCTCGGGGACCTCGAACCGCCCGCCCAGCAGGAGCTGTTGCGATCACCCGCGGGGGCGCGGCTGGCCGGGGTGGACGTCCTCAAGGTCGCTCACCATGGTTCGGCCTACCAGGACCCGGAGCTGATACGCCGGGTCGCCCCGCGGCTCGCGCTCATCTCCGTCGGTGCCGACAACACCTACGGCCACCCCGCTCCCGGGACGGTCGCCGCGCTGCGGGCCGGGGGCGCGGTGGTGCTGCGGACGGACCGGGACGGGGCGCTGGCGGTCGCCGGGAGGGGCGGCGGAAACCGTGGTGGTGAGGCGGACGGCTATGACGGTGCGGGTGGCGCGGCCGCTGGGGAGCTGTGGGTGGCGCGAGACTGGACGCATGAATCCCACACAGGTTGACGCGTATCTCCGCCGTCTGGGAGTCCAGCACCCGGCGTGGCCCACGGTGGAGGTCCTGCGGGAACTGCATCTGCGCCATCTGCAGACCGTGCCCTTCGAGAACCTGTCGGTGCACTTCGGAGAGGAGATCGTGCTGGAGGAGGAGCGGCTGGTGGAGAAGGTGGTGGGCGCCCGTAGGGGAGGGTTCTGCTACGAACTGAACGGAGCGTTCGGGGCGTTGCTGGCCGGGCTCGGCTTCGACGTCACGCTGCTCGCGGGCCGGGTGTACGGGGACGCGGGGCGGCTCGGGATCCCGTACGACCATCTCGCGCTGCGGGTGCGGACGGTGGACGGGGGTGAGTGGCTGGCCGACGTCGGGTTCGGGGCGCACAGTCACTACCCGTTGGCGTTCGGGGTGCGGGGCGAGCAGGAGGACCCCGGGGGCACCTTCCGGATCGTCGAGGCGGGGCCCGACGCGGCGGGAGTGCGCAGCGGGGACGGGACGGTGAAGAAGGGAGGGAGTGACGCCGCGGACCTGGATGTGGTCGTGGGCGGCAGGAGTCAGTACCGGCTGGAGGTACGGCCTCGGGTGCTCGGTGACTTCGTGGCCGGGGCCTGGTGGCACAGCACCTCGCCGGCCTCGCACTTCACGCAGTCCCTGGTGTGTTCGAGGGTGACGGAGGATGGCGGGCGGATCACGCTCAGCGGACGGGTTCTCAAGACGACGGCTGCCGACGGGGCCCGTGAGGAACGGGAGTTGGAGACGGACGAGGAGGTGCTGGAGGTGTACCGGGAGACGTTCGGTATCGCACTCGGCCGCGTGCCGACTGTGCGGGACGCCGGCCGTCAGGACTGATCCGGCCCGGCGTTTCCGAGCGGGCGGCTGTGAGGATTCCGGGCTTGGGCGCGGGGCCTGGAAAATGGTGCCGTGAGCGATGTGAGACATGTGCTGGTGCTGCCCGATCGGGATGCCGCGGAGGAGGTCGTCGAGGCGCTCTCGGAGCGGTTCGGGGTGGATGAGGAGCCGCAGGTCGTCCGGGACGCGTTGGCAGGGGAGGACGACGCCGAGGACGCGCAGTGGCTGGTGGTGCTGCGAGATGCGGCGGGGCGGTTGGATGCCAGGGAGCTGGAGGAGTTCGTGGGGGAGTGGGACGGGTGGCGGGAAGAGCCGTGAGGGCCGCGGGGCCGTGGCTCGGGGGGCCTGAGAGGGAGTGAGGGGGCTGGCCGCCCTCTGTGGCTTCCTCTGCGGCCCCCTCGGTGGGTCCATCGGCTGCCGCTGCCGCTGCCGCTGCCGCTGCCGCTGCCGCTGCCGCTGCCGCTGCCGGTGCCGGTGCCGGTGCCGGTCTGGTCGGGTCGGTGCCGCTTCCGGTTCGGTGCCGTTCCCGGCTCCGGTGTCGGGGCCGTTGCGGGAAGGTGGGCGGCCGGTTTTCAGCCGGCCCGGCTCTGAGGCGTGATTCCGGTGCCGGTGCCGGTGCCGGTGCCGGTCTGGTCGGGTCGGTGCAGCTTCCAGTCCGGTGCCACTCCCGGTCCGGTGACAATTCCGGTTCGGTGCCGCTCCCGTTCGGTGCCGGGGCCGTTGCGGGAACGCGGGCGGCCTGTTGCCAGCCGGCCCGGCCCTGAGGCGCGGGCGTCCGTGGCGCGGGGACCGCGTGACCGGCCTCACCGGCCGCACCGGCGCACACTCGTCGGTGCCCGTGGCCGCGGCACTGTCAGTGCCCCGTGCCATGCTGTACGCGATGGCCAAGAAGACTGCTCATGACGACCTCCTCGCCTCCGTGACCCTCGCTGTGGGGCAGGAGGAACTGCTGCTCGACCGGGCTGTGCAGGAGGTGGTCGCCGCTGCTCGGGCCGCTGACGCGGACACGGATGTGCGGGATCTGACGTCGGACCAGCTGCAGCCGGGGACGCTGGCCGAGTTGACCAGCCCGTCGTTGTTCGCGGAGCGCAAGGTCGTGGTCGTGCGCAACGCGCAGGACCTGTCCGCCGACACCGTCAAGGACGTGAAGGCGTATCTCGGGGCGCCCGCCGAGGAGATCACCCTCGTGCTGCTGCACGCGGGGGCGGCGAAGGGCAAGGCGCTGCTCGACGCCGCGCGCAAGGCGGGGGCGCGCGAGGTCGCCTGCCCGAAGATGACCAAGCCGGCGGACCGGCTGGCCTTCGTGCGACAGGAGTTCCGGGCGACCGGGCGGTCGGCCACGCCCGAGGCGTGTCAGACGCTGGTCGACGCGATCGGGAGCGATCTGCGAGAGCTGGCGGCCGCGGTGTCCCAGCTGGTCGCCGATGTCGAGGGGACGATCGACGAGGCCGTCGTGGGGCGGTACTACACCGGGCGGGCCGAGGCGTCCAGCTTCACTGTCGCCGACAGGGCGGTGGAGGGGCGGGCCGCGGAGGCGCTGGAGGCGTTGCGGTGGTCGTTGGCGACCGGAGTCGCTCCGGTCATGATCACCAGCGCGCTGGCGCAGGGCGTGCGGGCCATCGGGAAGCTGTCGTCGGCTCGGGGCGGGCGGCCCGCTGATCTCGCGCGTGAGCTGGGGATGCCGCCGTGGAAGATCGATCGGGTGCGGCAGCAGATGCGGGGGTGGACGCCGGACGGTGTCGCCGACGCGCTGCGGGCCGTGGCTGAGGCGGACGCCGGGGTGAAGGGCGGAGGGGACGATCCCGAGTACGCCCTGGAGAAGGCAGTGGTGGCGATCGCTCGGGCGGCCCGTTCACGGGGGCGGGGCTAGCGGCGCGTGGCGGAGCTGAGTTTTCGCCGTTGCTGTTGCCGTTGCCGGCAGGGCTCGCGGTGTCCTGGAGGGTGCCCCGTACTGCCGCCGTAGCGCGTCCGCGCTGGCGCCCGGCCCCTTCCCTTCTCGCTTCTCAAGCTGGCTCCCCCTGTCCCCGGGGAGGACAATCGTTCCTGTCAGCCGAACATCGCCGGACAGCAGAGAGGTGGCGGTCGTCATGGCTGAACATCCGCACGCAGTGCTGGTTCGTCAGGGGTTCGAGGCGTTCGCCCGTGGGGACATGGACACCCTGCGGGAGCTGATCGCGAAGGATGCCACGCATCACGTGCCCGGAAACCACCCGCTCTCGGGGGACTTCAAGGGGCAGGACGCGATCATCGACATGTACCGGAAGCTCGGGCAGGAGACGGGTGGGTCGATGCGTCTGGAGATGCTCGGGATCGCCGTCGACGGGCGTGGGCACGCCGTCGGGATGTGCCGGGTCACGGCCGAGCGGCGGGGCAGGCACCTGGACGACACCGGATGCATCGTCTTCCGCATCGTCGGGGACAAGGTCACCGACCTCGACGAGTGCCTTGAGGACATCGACAAGAGCAATGAGTTCTGGGCGGAGTGACCCGCAAGGGCACGAGCCGCAAACGCACGAGCCGCAAACGCACGAGCCGCAAACGCACGAGTCGCAAGGGCACGAGCCGCACACACCCCGCCGGGACGCATGACGAAGACCCCGGTCACCCCGCCCTGGGGAAGGGCGAGCACACCGGGGTCTTCGTATCGAGCTGATCGAGCTGTCGGAGTCACGCCCGCGTGGCGAACGCAGGCCGCGCGTGACTCCTGGGAGCCGGTCGGGAGCGGATGAGAGGGCCCGCTCTGGGTCCTTCCGGCGGTTCGGCCCCGTGGAACGGGACCGGTCAGATCAGAGAAAGTAAGGCTTAGACGCCCGCGACCTTCGAAGCAAGCGCCGACTTCTTGTTGGCGGCCTGGTTCTTGTGGATGACACCCTTGGAGACGGCCTTGTCGAGCGCGCGCGCAGCAGCGCGGTTCAGCTCGGCGGCCTTCTCGGTGTCACCCGCGGCAGCGGCCTCACGGGCCTTGCGGATCGCGGTCTTCAGGGAGGACTTGACGGCCTTGTTGCGCAGCCGAGCCTTCTCGTTGGTCTTGATCCGCTTGATCTGGGACTTGATGTTCGCCACGAATGAGCCTCTACAGGTTCAGGCACGGAGTCAGGAGGATTCCGAGCAGAAGAGCAAGGAAGACCCTGGTTCCGGACCAGGTGATTTCTTGGAGTTGTGCCTCGCGCTGAGAGGGCATGAGACACAGCCACCCAGAGTACCAGCGGCCCGGTGAGTGGCCCAAACCGGTCGCCGGTCCCCGCCCGTGGGACCATGGAGGCTACGTATCGATCCGACCCGAGACCGCAGACACTGCGGACGCCTCAAGAATCAGGACCCTGCGTGCCCGCGATCCCCAGCCACGTGCCCGAGCCGAGCCGTACCGACCCGGCTCTGATCCGCAACTTCTGCATCATCGCGCACATCGACCACGGCAAGTCCACCCTCGCCGACCGGATGCTCCAGCTGACCGGTGTGGTCGAGCAGCGCCAGATGCGTGCTCAGTACCTCGACCGCATGGACATCGAGCGTGAGCGCGGAATCACGATCAAGTCGCAGGCGGTGCGTCTGCCGTGGGCCCCCACCGGCGACAAGAGCAACACGCACATCCTCAACATGATCGACACCCCGGGGCACGTCGACTTCACCTACGAGGTCTCGCGGTCGCTCGCCGCGTGCGAGGGCACCGTCCTCCTCGTGGACGCCGCCCAGGGGATCGAGGCCCAGACTCTCGCCAACCTGTACCTGGCGATGGAGAACGACCTCACGATCATCCCGGTGCTCAACAAGATCGACCTGCCGGCCGCGCAGCCCGAGAAGTTCGCCGAGGAGCTCGCGAACCTCGTCGGCTGCGACCCGTCCGACGTCCTCAAGGTCTCCGCCAAGACCGGGCTCGGTGTCGACGCGCTGCTTGACCGGGTCGTCAAGGAGGTCCCGGCCCCGGTCGGCGTCAAGGACGCCCCCGCCCGCGCGATGATCTTCGACTCGGTCTACGACTCCTACCGCGGGGTCGTGACGTACGTCCGTGTCATCGACGGCCAGCTCAACAAGCGCGAGCGCATCAAGATGATGTCGACGGGCGCCACGCACGAGCTGCTGGAGATCGGGACGAACTCGCCGGAGATGCTGGCCGCCGACGGCCTCGGTGTCGGCGAGGTGGGCTATCTGATCACCGGTGTGAAGGACGTCCGCCAGTCCAAGGTCGGTGACACCGTAACCAGCCAGCAGAAGGGGGCCACGGAGGCGCTCGGGGGGTACAAGGACCCCAAGCCCATGGTCTTCTCCGGTCTGTATCCGCTGGACGGCTCCGACTACCCGGAGCTGCGCGAGGCCCTCGACAAGCTCCAGCTCAACGACGCCGCCCTCGTCTACGAGCCGGAGACCTCCGCGGCCCTCGGCTTCGGCTTCCGCGTCGGCTTCCTGGGCCTGCTCCACCTCGACGTGATCCGTGAGCGCCTGGAGCGCGAGTTCGGGCTCGACCTGATCGCCACCGCGCCCAACGTGGTCTACCGGGTCCTGATGGAGGACGGCACCGAGCACGTCGTCACCAACCCGAGCGAGTTCCCCGAGGGCAAGATCAACGAGGTGTACGAGCCCGTCGTACGCGCCACGATCCTCGCCCCGACCGAGTTCATCGGCTCGATCATGGAGCTGTGCCAGACCCGGCGCGGCACCCTGCTCGGCATGGACTACCTCTCCGAGGACCGCGTCGAGATCCGCTACACGCTCCCCCTCGCGGAGATCGTCTTCGACTTCTTCGACCAGCTGAAGTCGAAGACGCGCGGATACGCCTCGCTGGACTACGAGCCCACCGGCGAGCAGACGTCGTCCCTGGTCAAGGTCGACATCCTGCTGCACGGCGACAAGGTGGACGCCTTCTCGGCGATCACGCACAAGGACGCGGCGTACGCCTACGGTGTGCGGCTCGTCGCCAAGCTGCGCGAGCTCATCCCGCGGCAGGCCTTCGAGGTGCCCATCCAGGCCGCCATCGGCTCCCGGGTGATCGCCCGCGAAACCATCCGCGCCATCCGCAAGGACGTCCTCGCCAAGTGCTACGGCGGTGACATCTCCCGTAAGCGGAAGCTGCTCGAGAAGCAGAAGGAAGGCAAGAAGCGGATGAAGATGGTGGGTTCCGTGGAGGTTCCGCAGGAGGCCTTCATCGCGGTGCTCTCCAGCGATGACAGCGCGGGGTCGGGCAAGGGCAAGAAGTAACCGCGGGTTACAGCCGGTTGCCTGTCGAATCGGACGGAAAGGGGTCCGTCGTGCGAAAGTGCGACGGGCCCCTACGCGTGCGTAACGTCGCGCTCTGTAGGAAGTGACAGGCCGCCGCCCCTTACGAACGGGTCGGCCGCGCTTTACTCTGATCTCTGCTCGATAGTTACTCGCGAGTTAAACAACAGCCGCAAACCTGAGAGCCAGCCGCACTGTCGCGGGCCCGGAGGATGTCGTGAGCGACACACAGACACTGATCGAGAACCGCCCGCCGAGTGTGGCGACCCTCTTCCTGGAGCGCGTTGCGAGCACACCCGAGGCCGAGGCGTACCGCTACCCGGTGCCGGCGGCCTCCGGCCAGGGCCCGGACGAGTGGAAGTCGCTCACCTGGGCGCAGGCCGCGGAGCGGGTGCACGCCATCGCGGCCGGGCTGATCGAGCTGGGGGTGCAGCCCGAGCAGCGGGTCGCCCTCGCCTCCTCGACCCGTCTCGACTGGATCCTCGCGGACCTCGGCATCATGTGCGCCGGTGCCGCCACGACCACGGTCTATCCGCAGACCAACGCCGACGAGTCGGCGTTCATCCTCTCCGACTCCGAGAGCCGGGTGCTGATCGCGGAGGACGCGGCCCAGCTCGCCAAGGCGATCGAGAAGCGCGGCGAGCTGCCCGCGCTCACCCATGTCGTGGTGATCGACCCGGCGGGCGTGGAGACCAGCGACTTCGTGCTCACGCTCACCGAGCTGGAGGCCCGTGGCGCCGCCCGCCTGGAGAAGGACCCCGAGCTGATCCAGGAGCGCGTCGGCGCGATCACCAAGGACCAGCTCGCGACGCTGATCTACACCTCCGGCACCACCGGCCGCCCCAAGGGGGTCCGGCTCCCGCACGACAACTGGGCGTACATGGCGAAGGCGATCGCCGCGACCGGTCTGATCAGCGGCGACGACGTGCAGTACCTGTGGCTGCCGCTCGCCCACGTCTTCGGCAAGGTGCTCACCTCCGGGCAGATCGAGGTCGGTCACGTCACGGCTGTCGACGGCCGCGTCGACAAGATCATCGAGAATCTGCCGATCGTGCAGCCGACGTACATGGCGGCCGTCCCGCGCATCTTCGAGAAGGTCTACAACGGGGTCGCGGCGAAGGCCCGCGCGGGCGGTGGCGCCAAGTACAAGATCTTCCAGTGGGCCGCCGAGGTGGGGCGCGCCTACGCCAAGGAGACCCAGGACAACTTCCGCCGCACCGGGGTCGCCTCCGCGTCCTTCGGGCTGAGCGCCAAGCACAAGGTGGCCGACGGGCTGGTCTTCGCGAAGATCCGGGAGGCCTTCGGCGGGAACCTGCGGGCGTGTGTCTCCGGGTCCGCCGCGCTGGCGCCCGAGATCGGCTACTTCTTCGCGGGCGCCGGCATCCACATCCTGGAGGGCTACGGCCTCACGGAGTCCTCCGCGGCCTCCTTCGTCAACCCGGGGGAGGCCTACCGCACCGGTACGGTCGGCAAGCCGCTGCCCGGCACCGAGGTCCGGATCGCCGACGACGGCGAGATCCTGCTGCGGGGCCCCGGGATCATGGAGGGCTACCACGGGCTGCCCGAGAAGACGGCCGAGGTGCTGGAGGCCGACGGGTGGTTCCACACCGGGGACATCGGCGAGCTGTCGCCCGACGGGTATCTGCGGATCACCGACCGCAAGAAGGATCTCATCAAGACGTCCGGCGGCAAGTACATCGCGCCCGCCGAGGTCGAGGGGCAGTTCAAGGCGGTGTGCCCGTACGTGTCCAACATCCTGGTGCACGGCGCGGACCGGAACTTCTGCACGGCGCTCATCGCGCTGGACGAGCCCTCGATCCTCGACTGGGCCAAGGAGAACGGTCTCGAAGGCAAGTCGTACGCGGAGGTCGTCGCGGCGCCCGTCACCGTGTCCATGGTCGAGGGGTATGTGAAGCAGCTCAACGAGGGGCTTCAGCGGTGGCAGACGATCAAGAAGTTCCGGTTGCTGCCGCGGGATCTCGATGTGGAGCACGGTGAGATCACGCCGAGTCTGAAGCTGAAGCGGCCTGTGGTGGAGCGGGAGTACAAGCATCTGATCGATGAGATGTACGCGGGGTCTCGCGAGGCGTAGCGCGTCCGCGGAGGGGTGGCGGGGGCTGCTGGGCGGCTTGCGGTGCGTCGTGGTTTGTCGCGCAGTTCCCCGCGCCCCTGGGTGGGACAGTTCACCGTTTCTCGAGAAGGCGCCGGAGTTCCTTGACCCTCATTTGCTGAGGCTCCGTCAAGTCCTGCTCCAGGTCCGCCAGTTGTCTGCTGACCTCCTCGTAGTCCGTCCGCTGTCGAACCAGCAGCCGCTCCAGCTGCTGGTTCTTGCGGTGCAGTTCCAGGAACACGCTCACCTTGGCGCGCAGCACCCACGGGTCGAACGGCTTGGTCAGATAGTCCGCCGCTCCCGTCGCGTAGCCGCGAAAGGCGTAGCCCGAGTCGTCCGTGCCCGTCAGGAAGATGATCGGGACGTCCTTCGTCTGGTCCAGACGTTTGATGTTCGCCGCCGTCTCGAAGCCGTCCATGCCCGGCATGCGCACGTCCAGGAGGACCAGCGCGAACCGGCGGCGGAGCAGGGCCTTCATCGCCTCCTCGCCCGAACGGGCGCGGACCAGCGGTTCGTTGAGGGACCCCAAAACCGCCTCCAGCGCGATCAGGTTGTCCTCCATGTCGTCGACCAGGAGGATGCCGGCACTGTCGTCGGTCCTTGCCTCAGCGTTCATGTGACAGCCTCATTCAGTTGTCGGTGGGCGGAACCACCGCCTCCTCCGCGTCGGTCCGCTCCTGCGTCTGTGCGCCCTCGGGGTCCAGGAGCGCGCAGACGACGGTCAGCAGCTGATCGACGTCCACCGGCTTGGGTACGTAGTCGTTGGCGCCGCGCGCGATCGACTTCTCGCGGTCTCCGGGCATGGCCTTCGCGGTGAGCGCGACGATGGGCAGCCCGGTCCAGCGCGGGGTGCGGCGGATGGCGGCGATGGTCTCGTAGCCGTCCATCTCCGGCATCATGATGTCCATCAGGACCAGTTCGACGTCCGGGTTGCGCTCCAGGGTCTCGATGCCCTCGCGGCCGTTCTCCGCGTACAGGACCGGCATGCCGACGCGCCCCAGCACATGGGTGAGGGCGAAGACGTTGCGGATGTCGTCGTCGACGATCAGCACCCGTCGGCCGGACAGCACCTGACCCGCCCGGCCCGACGTCCACGCCTCCAGCTTGGTGGGCGCCGGCCACGAGTCCTCGGCGTCGTGGGCGGTCGGATACGGCTCGGTGGACAGGTCCTCCGGGGCCGGCAGGGGTTGGTCCTCGGCGGTCGGGCCGGTCGCCGTGTGGCCGGGGCTGACGACGGGGACGTAGAGCGTGAACGTGGAGCCCTTGCCGGGTTCGCTCTCCGCGACGATACGGCCGCCCAGCAGACCCGCGATCTCCCGGCTGATGGACAGACCGAGCCCGGTGCCGCCGTACTTGCGGTTGGTCGTGCCGTCGGCCTGCTGGAACGCCTCGAAGATCACCGGGAGTTTCTCCCGGGCGATCCCGATGCCGGTGTCGGAGACCGCGAAGGCGACCACGTCGTCGCTGTCGCGGACGTACCGGTGCTCGGGGTCCTTGACGCGGTTCACGCGCAGCTCGACCCGGCCCGAGGCGGTGAACTTGATCGCGTTGGAGAGCAGGTTGCGCAGGATCTGCTGGAGGCGCTGTTCGTCCGAGTACATCTCGCGCGGCACGGCCTCGCCGACCGCCACCTCGAAGGCCAGCCCCCGGTCCAGGGTGAGCGGACGGAAGGTGGCGTGGACGTAGTCGAGGAGCTTGATCAGCGGCAGCTTCTTCGGGCGTACGTCCATCCGGCCGGCCTCGATCTTCGACAGGTCCAGGATGTCGTTGATCAGTTGCAGGAGATCGCTTCCCGACCGGTGGATCGTCGTCGCGAACTGCACCTCCTGGTCGGAGAGATGGCCGTCCGGGTTGTCGGAGAGCAGCCTGGCCAGGATGAGCAGGGAGTTCAGCGGGGTGCGCAGCTCGTGGGACATGTTCGCCAGGAACTCCGACTTGTACTGCGAGGAGGTGGCCAACAGGGCTGCCTTCTCCTCCAGTTCCGCGTTGGAGCGCTGCAACTCCGCCTGCTGCATCTGGAGTTCGTCCGAGCGCTCCTGGAGCTGCATCGCCAGGCGCTGGGACTCGCCGAGCAGGGACTCGGTGCGGGAGTTGGCGATGATGGTGTTGATGGCGACGCCGATGGTGTTCACGAACTGGTCGAAGAACGCCAGGTGGACGTCGGAGAAGCGGGAGAAGGAGGCGAGCTCGATGACGCCGAGGAGCTTGTCCTCGAAGAGGATCGGGATGATGACGACGCTCGCCGGGGCCGCCTCGCCCAGCCCGCTGTTGATCTTGATGTAGTCCGGCGGGGCCTCCTCCACCAGGATGCGCTTCTTCTCGCGGGCCGCCTGACGCACCAGACCGTGGACCGGCATGCCGCCGGTGTCGACGGTCGCGCCCTGCGCCGAGCCGTAGCCCGCGATGAACGCCAGTCCCTTTGCAGGAACGGTTGTGCGGAGAGAGGTACCGTCCTCGTCCGGGTCGGCCAGGAAGAACGCCCCGTACTGCGCGTTCACCAGCGGGGTCAGCTCCCGCAGGATCAGGTCGGCGACCTCCATCAGGTCCCGGTGGCCCTGCATCAGCGCGGCCAGGCGGGCGAGGTTGGACTCCAGCCAGTCCTTCGCGCGGGTCGTCTCGCGGAGGTTGGCCACCATCAGGTTGATGTTGTCCTTGAGCTCGGCGACCTCGCCCTGCGTCTCCACGGTGATCGAGCGGGACATGTCGCCCTGGGCCACCGCGGAGGCCACCTCCGCGATCGCGCGGACCTGGGTGGTCAGGTTGGAGGCCAGCTCGTTCACGTTGGTCGTCAGGCGCTTCCAGGTGCCGTACACGCCCTCGACCCGCGCCTGGCCGCCGAGCTGGCCCTCGGAGCCCACCTCGCGGGCCACCCGCGTGACCTCGGAGGAGAAGGAGGAGAGGGTGTCGACCATGGTGTTGATGGCGGTCTTCAGCTCCAGGATCTCGCCGCGCGCGTCCACGTCGATCTTCTTGGAGAGGTCGCCGTTGGCGACGGCCGTGGTCACCTGGGCGATGTTGCGGACCTGCGAAGTGAGGTTGTCCGCCATGTAGTTGACGTTGTCGGTCAGGTCCCGCCACACCCCGGAGACCCCCAGCACCTGCGCTCGTCCGCCGAGCCGGCCGTCGGTGCCGACCTCGCGGGCCACCCGGGTGACCTCGTCGGCGAAGGCGCGCAGCTGCTCCACCATCGTGTTGACGGTGTCCTTCAGTTCGAGGATCTCGCCACGGGCGTCGACCGTGATCTTCTTCGACAGGTCGCCGTTGGCGACGGCGGTCGTCACCTGGGCGATGTTGCGGACCTGTGAGGTCAGGTTCAGGGCCATGAAGTTGACGTTGTCGGTGAGGTCCTTCCAGACGCCCGAGACGCCCCGCACCTGCGCCTGGCCGCCGAGGTTGCCCTCGGTGCCGACCTCGCGGGCGACGCGGGTGACCTCGTCGGCGAAGGCGGAGAGCTGGTCGACCATGGTGTTGATGGTGGACTTCAGCTCCAGGATCTCGCCCTTCGCCTCGACCGTGATCTTCTTGCCGAGGTCGCCCTGGGCCACGGCCGTCGACACCAGCGCGATGTTGCGGACCTGCGAAGTGAGGTTGTCCGCCATGAAGTTGACGTTGTCGGTGAGGTCCTTCCAGACGCCCGAGACGCCCCGCACCTGGGCCCGGCCGCCGAGGTTGCCCTCGGTGCCGACCTCGCGGGCCACGCGGGTGACCTCGTCGGCGAAGGCGGAGAGCTGGTCCACCATGGTGTTGATGGTCGACTTCAGCTCCAGGATCTCGCCCTGGGCGTCCACGGTGATCTTCTGACTCAGGTCGCCGTTGGCCACGGCCGTCGTCACCTGGGCGATGTTCCGCACCTGGGACGTCAGGTTCGACGCCATGAAGTTGACGTTGTCCGTGAGGTCCTTCCAGACCCCGGACACCCCGCGCACCTGGGCCCGGCCGCCCAGCTGCCCCTCGGTGCCGACCTCGCGGGCGACCCGGGTGACCTCGTCGGCGAAGGCGGAGAGCTGGTCGACCATCGTGTTCACGGTCAGCTTCAGTTCGAGCAGCTCGCCGGTCGCCTCGACCGTGACCGTGCGGGTCAGGTCGCCGCGGGCCACCGCGGTCGTCACCAGGGCGATGTCCCGGACCTGGGCGGTCAGCCGCGAGGCCATGGTGTTCACCGCCTCCGTCACATCGCGCCAGCTGCCCGAGAGACCGGTCACCTTGGCCCGTCCGCCGAGCCGGCCCTCGGTGCCGACCTCACGGGCCACCCGGGTCACCTCGCCGGTGAACAGGGAGAGCTGGTCGACCATCTTGTTCACGGCCCGGCCCAGCCGCCGCAGATCACCGCGCAGCTGCCGGTTGCCGTCGTGCAGGTCGACCCGCTGGGTCAGATCGCCGCCGGCCACCGCGTCCAGCACCCGGGTCGCGTTGGCGGCCGGCGCCACCAGGGCGTCGAGCAGCTGGTTCACGTCGTCGACCCGGGAGGCCCACGTCCCCTGCCCCGGGCTGGGGGAGAGCCGTTCGTCGAGGCGGCCGTGCCGCACCAGCTCCCGCTTGACCCGGTTGACCTCGCCGGTGAAGTGGACGTTGCGGTCCACCAACTGGTTGAAGACGGCCGTCAGTTCGGCCACGATCCCGTCCCCGGACTCCGGCATCCGGCGGAAGTCGCCGTCCCGGGCAGCCGTCATCGCGGCGAGCAGGGGACGCAGGTCCGATGCTCGAATCCGGTCGGCATTGTGTCCTTCTTCGAGCACAGGCGTACCACTGTTCTCACTCATGGCGGCCCACTTCGGTAACTCGGCGCTTATGGGCGTGGCCAGTCTGTCACTCTGTCCGCATCGACTGAGGTGTATTCGTCCGAACTGCTCCGGGAGACGGGCATGGGGGCCATTCCTGCGCAACGGGAGTCCGTTGCCCGTGCGTCCGATCCGCCCGCGCGCGGTGGCGACGCGCCCCCGCAGGCCCCGGCGCACGCCCACGCCACCTTCCCCGGCGGTCCGCTCGCCCCGGGCTCGGCCCGGGCCCTGATACGCGCTGCGGTCGCCGAATGGACCGAACTGGCGCTTCCCGGAACCGAGTTGCTCAGCGACCGGCAGGCCGACGACGCCGTGGTCGTGGTCAGTGAACTGGTCACCAACGCCGTCGTGCACGCGGGCACCGACATCGAGGTGGACTGCCGTCTGGAGGCCCCCACCGGGGCGCTCGTCGTCGAGGTCCTCGACCACCACCCCTCGCGCGCCCCCCGGGACGGCGACCTCGAACCCCGGCACGGCACACCGGAGTACGGCCGTGGACTGCGCCTGGTCGCCGCCCTCGCCGAGACCTGGGGCATCACCTACCGCACCGGCGCCAAGACCGTGTGGGCGCAGCTGCCGGCCGGAGGCAAGGACGCCGTCGACGGGATCCAGGCGTACGCCGGGGAGCAGGCGCACGAGCGGGGGCTGCGGGTCGCCGGGATACTCGCCCCGGCACCACCCCCGTCCCGGCCCCCGGCCGCGCCCGAACCCGTTCCTCCCGGGGAGCCCGACCGGGACTGGCTCAACCGCGGCGCCCTGTCCTTCCTCGCCGAGGCCTCCGACCTGCTCGCCGGGCAGCTCGACGAGAACCTGGTCGCCGCGCTCGCCGGCCAGCTGATCGTGCCGCGGCTGGCCGACTGGTGTGCGGTGTGGCTGGAGGACGAGGTCGCCGGACGCTGGGGGTCCCCTCGCCCGGGTGAGGCCCCGAGCGGCGCGGCGGGCTGGGCCGAGAGCGGTCTGTCCGGCCCCCGGCTGGCCCGGGTGTGGCACTGCTCCGAGAACAGGATCGAGGACCTGCGGCGGGCGCTGGAGAAGGAGCCGCCGGTCTCCTCGGTGCCGGAACGGCAGGGGCCCGTGCCCTTCCCCTGGCCCGACGAGGCGCTCGGCCCGCACGCCGCGCACGGCTCCGCGCTCGCCTACCGCCTCACCGCCGGCGGCCGCCCGCTGGGCACCCTGGTCATCGGCCGGGCCGGGCTGATCTCCTTCCCCGACGAGATCACCGGGCTCGTCGAGGACCTCAGCCGCCGGGTCGCGCTCGCCATCGGCGCGGCCCGCCAGTACGCCCGCCAGGCCACCATCAGCGCGGTGCTCCAGCGCGGGCTGCTGCCCGGCGCGGTCGCCGAGATCCCCGGGGTGCGCAGCGCCCTGGTGTACGAGCCGTGCGACAAGGGCGGCCCCAGCGGCGACTTCTACGACCTGTTCCCGGCCGGCGACGGCCGCTGGTGCTTCGCCGTCGGAGACGTCCAGGGCAAGGGCCCCGAGGCGGCCGTGGTGATCGGACTGGCGCGGCCCTGGCTCCGGCTGCTGGCCCGCGAGGGCTACCGCGTCGCCGACGTCCTGGACCGCCTCAACCAGCTGCTCCTCGACGACGCGACGGAGGCCGCGGACGCGGCGGCACGAGCCCTGGCGGCCGCGGGCGGACGCCCCACGACCCCCGGCGACGGCCCGCAGACCCGCTTCCTGTCCCTCCTGTACGGCGAGCTGGCGCCCTTCGACGGCGGAGTGCGCTGCACCCTCGCCTCCGCCGGACATCCGCTGCCGCTGCTGCTCGGGGCGGGCGGTGAGGTCCGTACGGCCGCGCGGCCGCAGACCCTGCTCGGGGTCGTCGAGGACGAGACGTACACCAGCGAGACCTTCGAGCTGCGGTCCGGCGACAGCCTGCTGTGCGTCACCGACGGGGTGACCGAGCGGCGCAGCGGCCCCCGGCAGTTCGACGACGAGGACGGCCTCGCGGAGGCCTTCGCCGGTTGCGCGGGCCTTGGCGCCGAACTCATCGCGGAGCGGATCAGACGGCTGGTGCACGACTTCGGGGCCCGGCCGCCGGAGGACGATCTGGCCCTGCTGGTCCTGCAGGCGGAATAGGTGTCCGCGGGGTGCTGGACAATGGAGGACATGCCTTCCGCACTCCCCGACGGCGAACCCGTCCCCGACGACGGCGCGCTCCCCGCGTCCGCGCTCACCGGGTCCGCCGACCGCCCGCTCGGCTTCTACCTGCACGTCCCGTACTGCGCGACCCGCTGCGGCTACTGCGACTTCAACACCTACACCGCGACCGAGCTGCGCGGCTCCGGCGGGGTGCTGGCCTCCCGCGACAACTACGCCGAGACGCTGATCGACGAGATCCGCCTGGCGCGGAAGGTCCTCGGCGACGACCCGCGCCCGGTCCGCACGGTGTTCGTCGGCGGCGGTACGCCCACCCTCCTGGCCGCGGGGGACCTCGTACGGATGCTGGGGGCGATCCGTGACGAGTTCGGGCTGGCCGCGGACGCGGAGGTGACCACCGAGGCGAACCCGGAGTCGGTGGACCCGGCCTATCTGGCCGCGCTGCGGGAGGGCGGCTTCAACCGGGTGTCCTTCGGGATGCAGAGCGCGAGGCAGCACGTCCTGAAGGTGCTGGACCGCACGCACACCCCGGGCCGGCCCGAGGCGTGTGTCGCGGAGGCCCGGGCGGCGGGCTTCGACCATGTGAACCTCGACCTGATCTACGGCACACCCGGCGAGTCCGACGACGACTGGCGGGCGTCCCTGGAGGCGGCGATCGGGGCCGGCCCCGATCACGTGTCGGCGTACGCGCTGATCGTCGAGGAGGGCACACAGCTCGCTCGTCGTATCCGCCGGGGCGAGGTGCCGATGACCGACGACGACGAGCACGCGGACCGGTACCTGATCGCGGACGAGGCGCTGTCCTCGGCCGGATTCGACTGGTACGAGGTGTCGAACTGGGCGACCTCACCGGCGGGCCGGTGCCTGCACAACGAGCTGTACTGGCGCGGGGCGGACTGGTGGGGGGCCGGCCCCGGGGCGCACTCGCACGTGGGCGGGGTGCGGTGGTGGAACGTGAAGCATCCCGGGGCGTATGCGGCCGCGCTGGCCTCCGGCAGGTCTCCGGGCGCCGGGCGCGAGCTGCTGTCGGAGGAGGACCGGCGGGTCGAGCGGATCCTGCTGGAGCTGCGGCTTCGGGAGGGGGTGCCGCTGTCCCTGCTGCGGCCGGAGGGTCTGAAGGCCGCGAGCCGGGCGCTCGCGGACAAGCTGCTTGAGGAGGGCCCGTACGACGAGGGACGGGCGGTGCTGACGCTGCGGGGGCGGTTGCTGGCCGATGCGGTGGTCCGGGACTTGGTGGACTGATCACTCGGCGGAGTGAACCGGTGCGGAATGCCGGTTCGATCCCTAACCTGGTCCCTAGCTGCCGTCAAAAGTACGCGGCGGATGTGGAGGGCCACGGAGATGACCGCTGTGGACGAGCGTGGGATGACCAAGTACTTCGAGGAGCTTGAGCCTCCCGAGGGCGTCAAGGTCGAGCTTCTCCGGGGGGAAATCGTGATGATGGCCAGCCCTGATCTTGTGCACAACATGATCGTCGAGGACGTGCTGGACCAGATCCCGCGTAAGCGATGGTCGCGATTGCAGACCCAGGACGTCGACATTCTCGACGAAGCCAGTGAGCCAGTGCCGGACCTGGTGGTCCTCGAGCGTGAGGCGATGCCTGCCTCGGGACGGCTGCTGCCATGTCGCCTGATCACGATGGTTGTCGAGGTCGTATCCAAGACCAGCGTCCAGCGGGACTATGAAATCAAACGCTCGATCTACGCCGCGGGAATGGTGCCTGCCTACCTCATCGTCGACCCGATCATGGCGCAGTGCGTCCTGTTGACGAGGCCCACCGGGAAGGGAGAGAACGCCGACTACGAGCGGCAGCAGGTCACGAAGTTCGGGGCACCTCTGCCCTTGGAGGAACTGGGGCTCGAAATGGACACCAGCGATTTCGGAACGTTTCCCGGAGTCAGGCCCCACCGCTACCCGTGACGAAATCGATCAGTTCCTCCACCCGGCCCAGAAGCTCCGGCTCCAGGTCCTTGTAGGAGCCCACCCGCTTCAGGATCGCCTGCCACACCGCGCCCGTGTTCTCCGACGGCCAGCCCAGCGCCTTGCACACGCCCGTCTTCCAGTCCTGGCCGTGCGGCACCCGGGGCCACGCCTCGATGCCCAGGGACGACGGCTTCACCGCCTCCCAGATGTCGATGTACGGGTGGCCGACCACCAGGGCGTGCTCGCTGGTCACCGACGCGGCGATACGGGACTCCTTGCTGCCGGGGACCAGGTGGTCCACCAGGACGCCCAGGCGGGCGTCCGGACCCGGCGCGAACTCGGCGACGATCGCCGGCAGGTCGTCCACGCCCTCCAGGTACTCCACGACCACGCCCTCGACGCGCAGGTCGTCGCCCCAGACGTTCTCCACCAGTTCCGCGTCGTGGCGGCCTTCGACGTAGATACGGCCGGCGCGGGCCACGCGCGCGCGTGCGCCGGGGACGGCCACCGAGCCGGAAGCGGTCCGGGACGGTCGTACGGGAGCCGGTGAGGAGGGGCGCACCAGGGTCACCACCCGGCCCTCCAGGAGGAAACCGCGGGGCTCCAGCGGGAACACCCGGTGCTTGCCGAAGCGGTCCTCCAGGGTCACCGTGCCCGCCTCGCAGCCGATCACCGCGCCGCAGAAGCCCGTGCCCGGCTCCTCGACCACCAGGCCGGGCTCGGCGGGCACCTCCGGCACCGGCCGGGGCTTCTTCCACGGAGGGGTCAGGTCGGCGGAGTACTGGCGCATTCGGATGACGATAGGAGAACCGGTCCGGGGATCACTACGACACGCCGAAGCGGGCCGCCAGCGCGTCCCGCTGCGCCCGCACGAACGCCGCGTCCACCACCGCTCCGTGACCGGGCACGTACAGCGCGTCCTCGCCGCCCAGCTCCAGCAGCCGGTCCAGCGCGGCCGGCCAGTGCCGCGGTACGGCGTCCGGGCCCGCCTGCGGTTCGCCCGACTCCTCGACCAGGTCGCCGCAGAAGACGACCTCCGGGGTGCCGGGCACCAGGACGGCGAGGTCGTGGGCCGTGTGACCGGGGCCGACGTTCGCCAGCAGGACCTGGCGGCCGCCGCCGAGGTCGAGCGTCCACTCGCCCGAGACGTGGTGCCGGGGGGAGACGAGGGCGTCCACCGCCTCGTCGGCCGCCCCCGGGTCCAGTCCGTTGCGCACGGCGTCCGCCCGCAGTTCCGCACGGCCGACCCGCCCCGCCAGCACCGTCTCCACGCCGACCGCGCCGAACACCTCCGTGCCCGCGAACGCCGCCGCACCGAAGACATGGTCGAAGTGGGGGTGGGTGAGCGCGAGATGGGTCACACGGTGGCCGGCCAGTTCCCCGGCCTGCGCGCGCAGGCGGGCACCCTCCGCGAGAGAGGAGCCCGCGTCGACCGACAGGGCCGTGCCCTCGCCGATCACCAGGCCCGCCGTACAGTCCCAGCCGGGCAGCCGGCAGCGCCCCACGCCGGTCGCGACCCGCTCCCACCCGAGCTCTTCCCAAGTCACCGTCATACCGCGACGCTAGCCGTACAACCGGTCCCGGCGGGACCAGCCTTGCCCAGGGACTACCCCACCGCCGTACACTTGCCGGGGAGTGCTGGCACTCGGACGAACAGAGTGCCAGGCAAGGTGCCCGAGGGAACGACTTCTGGAGGTGTGCGCGATGCTGAGTGAACGCAGGCTCCAGGTGTTGCGCGCGATCGTCCAGGACTATGTCGGCACCGAGGAGCCGGTCGGGTCGAAGGCCCTGACCGAGCGGCACAACCTCGGAGTGTCCCCGGCGACCGTGCGCAACGACATGGCGGTCCTGGAGGACGAGGGGTTCATCGCCCAGCCGCACACCAGCGCCGGGCGGATCCCGACCGACAAGGGATACCGGCTGTTCGTCGACAAACTGGCGGGCGTCAAGCCGATGACCGCGCCCGAGCGGCGCGCGATCCAGAACTTCCTCGACGGCGCCGTGGACCTCGACGACGTCGTGGCCCGGACGGTGCGGCTGCTCGCGCAGCTCACCCGGCAGGTCGCCGTCGTGCAGTACCCGTCCCTGACCCGCTCGACCGTGCGGCACGTGGAGCTGCTCTCGCTCGCCCCGGCGCGCGTGATGCTCGTGCTGATCACGGACACCGGCCGGGTCGAGCAGCGCATGGTCGACTGCCCGGCACCCTTCGGGGAGGCCTCGCTCGCCGATCTGCGGGCGCGGCTCAACAGCAGGGTCGCCGGGCGACGGTTCGCCGATGTGCCGCAGTTGGTCGAGGACCTGCCCGAAGGCTTCGACGTCGAGGACCGGGGTACGGTCTCGACAGTGCTCTCCACTCTCCTGGAGACGCTCGTCGAGGAGAACGAGGAGCGGCTGATGATCGGCGGCACCGCCAATCTCACCCGCTTCGGACATGACTTTCCCCTCACGATCCGGCCCGTCCTGGAGGCCCTGGAGGAGCAGGTCGTCCTCCTCAAGCTCCTTGGTGAGGCCGGGGATTCGGGCATGACCGTACGTATTGGTCATGAGAACGCCTACGAGGGACTCAACTCCACTTCGGTGGTGTCGGTCGGCTACGGTTCGGGCGGCGAGGCAGTCGCCAAGCTCGGCGTGGTCGGACCGACCCGCATGGATTACCCGGGAACGATGGGAGCGGTACGCGCAGTGGCACGGTACGTCGGACAGATCCTGGCGGAGTCGTAAGTGGCCACGGACTACTACGCCGTTCTCGGCGTGCGCCGCGACGCGTCGCAGGATGAGATCAAGAAGGCGTTCCGTCGGCTCGCACGCGAGCTGCACCCGGACGTCAACCCGGATCCCAAGACCCAGGAGCGGTTCAAGGAGATCAACGCCGCCTACGAGGTGTTGTCGGACCCGCAGAAGAAGCAGGTCTACGACCTCGGCGGCGACCCGCTCTCGCAGGCCGGCGGCGGTGGCGCGGGCGGCTTCGGGGCCGGTGGGTTCGGGAACTTCTCGGACATCATGGACGCGTTCTTCGGTACGGCCTCGCAGCGGGGGCCGCGCTCGCGCACCCGGCGCGGCCAGGACGCGATGATCCGTCTGGAGATCGAGCTCGACGAGGCGGCCTTCGGCACCACGAAGGACATCCAGGTCGACACGGCGATCGTCTGCACCACCTGCAACGGCGAGGGGGCCGCCCCCGGCACCTCCGCCCAGACGTGTGACATGTGCCGCGGCCGCGGCGAGGTGTCGCAGGTGACGCGGTCCTTCCTGGGCCAGGTCATGACGTCCCGCCCGTGCCCGCAGTGCCAGGGCTTCGGCACCGTGGTCCCGACCCCGTGCCCGGAGTGCGCCGGCGACGGCCGCGTCCGCTCGCGCCGCACGCTCACCGTGAAGATCCCGGCCGGCGTGGACAACGGCACACGGATCCAGCTCGCGGGTGAGGGCGAGGTCGGCCCCGGCGGCGGTCCCGCCGGTGACCTCTACGTCGAGATCCACGAACTCCCGCACTCGCAGTTCCAGCGCCGGGGCGACGACCTGCACTGCACGGTCACGCTCCCGATGACGGCGGCCTCCCTCGGCACCAAGGTCCCGCTGGAGACCCTCGACGGCATGGAGGAGGTCGACATCCGCCCGGGCACCCAGTCCGGTCAGTCGATCCCGCTGCACAGCCGGGGCGTCACCCACCTGCGGGGCGGCGGCCGCGGCGACCTCATCGTCCACGTCGAGGTCCAGACCCCCACCAAGCTGGACCCCGAGCAGGAGCGCCTGCTGCGCGAGCTGGCCAAGCTGCGCGGCGAGGAACGGCCCACGGGGCAGTTCCAGCCGGGGCAGCAGGGGCTGTTCTCGCGGCTGAAGGACGCGTTCAACGGGCGTACCTGAGCGGTGCGAAGGTCGGATTCGGACTTGTCCGGAGGACGTGACAACATGCCGTCATGTCCTCCGCACTGACCGATCTCTTCCCTCATCCGATCGTGCAGGCCCCCATGGCGGGCGGCGTCTCCGTGCCGCGGCTCGCCGCAGCCGTGTCCGAGGCGGGCGGGCTCGGGTTCCTCGCCGCCGGGTACAAGACGGCCGACGGGATGTACCAGGAGATCAAGCAGCTGCGCGGGCTGACCGGGCGCCCTTTCGGCGTCAACCTCTTCATGCCGCAGCCCGAGTACGCCGACCCGGCCGCCGTGGAGGTCTACGCCCACCAGCTGGCCGGCGAGGCCACCTGGTACGAGACCGAGCTCGGCGACCCCGACAGCGGCCGTGACGACGGGTACGACGCCAAGCTCGCCGTACTCCTCGACAACCCCGTGCCGGTGGCCTCCTTCCACTTCGGCGTCCCGAGCAGCGACGCCCTGGAGTCGCTGCGGCGCGCCGGCACCTTCACCCTCGTCACCGCGACCACCCCCGAAGAGGCCCTGGCCGTGCAGTACGCGGGCGCCGACGCGGTCATCGCGCAGGGCGTCGAGGCCGGCGGGCACCAGGGCACCCACCGTGACCTCCCGGAGCAGGACGGCTCGGGTCTCGGGCTCCTCTCCCTGGTCGCCCAGATCCGTGAGACGGTCACCCTCCCGATCGTCGCCGCCGGCGGCATCATGCGCGGCAGCCAGATCGCCGCCGTCCTCGCCGCCGGCGCGAGCGCGGCCCAGCTCGGCACGGCGTTCCTCGCCGCGCACGAGTCCGGCGCCCATGACGTGCACAAGCAGGCGCTGACCAACCCCCTCTACGTCCGCACCGAGTTGACCCGCGCCTTCTCAGGGCGGCCCGCCCGGGGCCTGGTCAACCGCTTCCTGCGCGAGCACGGGCCGTACGCCCCCGCCGCCTACCCCGAGGTCCACCACCTGACCGCCCCGCTCCGCAAGGCCGCCGCCAAGGCCGGGGACGCCCAGGGCATGGCGCTGTGGTCGGGACAGGGCCACCGGCTGGCACGCGAACTGCCCGCGGGGCAGCTCGTGGAGATACTCGCGGCCGAACTCGACGCCGCCAGGACAGCGTTGTCAGGCAAGGGGGACCTGCGATGACCGCACCGGTGTTCGTCGTCGAGCACTTCGTCCAGCAGACCGAGCCGGGGACCGGCGGACGCTACGTCCTCGACGGCCCCGAAGGCCGCCACGCCGTCTCCGTGAAGCGCCTGCAGCCCGGCGAGGACGTCATCCTCACCGACGGTGCCGGGCACTGGGCCGACTGCGTGGTGCTCGGCACCGAGGGCAAGGACCGGCTGATCGTCCAGCTGGACTCGGTGCACGAGGCACCCCGGGCGCAGCCCCGCATCACCGTCGTCCAGGCCCTCCCCAAGGGCGACCGCGGTGAACTCGCCGTCGAGACCATGACCGAGGTCGGCGTCGACGCCGTCGTGCCCTGGCAGGCGGCCCGCTGCATCACCCAGTGGAGGGGCGACCGGGGCCTGAAGGCACTCGCCAAGTGGCGGGCCACCGCCCGCGAGGCCGGCAAGCAGTCCCGCCGGCTCCGCTTCCCCGAGGTCGCGGACGCGGCAACCACCAAGCAGGTTGCCGCACTTCTCGCCAAAGCCGACTTCGCCGCCGTGCTCCACTCCGACTTCGAGCGCGGCAGCGCGCCGCTGGCCACCGCCGAACTCCCCGACGAGGGCGAGATCGTGCTGGTCGTCGGTCCCGAAGGGGGCGTCGCCAAGGACGAGTTGGCGCTCTTCGAGGAGGCGGGTGCGCGCGCCTATGTCCTCGGGCCTACCGTGCTGCGTACATCGACCGCCGGGACCGCGGCGACCGCCCTGCTCCTCGGCCGCACCGGCCGCTGGTCCTGATCCCTGGAAGGACGGCTGTGGAACTCGCCCAAGTACGTCTGCTCGTCACCGACTTCGCCGCCTGCTACCGCTTCTACGCCGAGGTCCTCGGCCTGAAGCCCCAGTCGGGGGCGGCGGACGGGCCGTACGAGAAGTTCAGCCCCGCGACCGGCTCGGCGGGCATCGCGCTCCAGGACCGGGCGATGATGGCGGAGGTCCTCGGCGAACTGGGCGGTACGGCCACCGGGCACCGCTCCCTGGTGGTGCTGCGCGTCGACGACCTGGACACCTACTGCGAGCAGCTCGCGTCCCGCGGCGCCACCCTGCTGCACGGCCCGTCCCTCATGACGGACCGCATGCGCGTCGCCCACCTCAAGGACCCGGAGGGCAACCTGGTGGAGTTGCAGGAGTGGCTGCTGCTGCGCGGCTGACGGTACTTCTCGACGCCGGTTTCGCATCATTCAGCCCGTCCGGCGTTTGAGGACGAGGCCTTTCGGGCCGATGCGGGGGCCTGGGGGCGGCAGCCCCCTGCGGCGGTCACGTCGACGCCGGGTCACTCACAACCGGCGCGCTCAATGACCGTATGCGCCCTACCGCCGGACGGCACGCGGTGGCAGGCTGCCCTTCATGGTGGCGTTGAGACGGAACGGGCGTCGGCCGCGCGGGGTGCGAGTGGCGGGTGTGGTCGGGGGTGTCGTGCTGGCCGTGGGCGGGGTCGCCGCGTGTGATCCGACCGGGGCGGTCAGCTCCGCGACCGTCTCGTACACCACCGACCAGCTGGTCACCAAGGAGCTCAACCGGCAGAAGGCCGACGTGAGTTGGCTGACCTGCACGGCCTCGTACGACAACGGCGACCGGACGCCGAGCGCGACCGTGAACACCGTCGCCACCGTGAACTGCGAGGGCAAGACGCGGGACGGCAAGGACATCACCGTCAAGGGCAAGGTGACCCGGACCGTCAGCGGCGCGTGTGTGCGCGGGGACCTCACCGCCACCGTGGGCGGCAAGCAGTGGTTCCACGTCGACGGACTCGGCGACTGCACCGCCACCCCCACCCCGCGGGTCAACAACCCCGGGCAGCCCGGCCCCACCGTCACGGTGACCGTCACCAGGACCATCTGGTGCCAGAACGACCCGCAGTGCTGGCCCGACGGCAAGTGATCGAAACCTCTGTGCACGGGGACCGCACGTGCATAGGGTGATCGGGTGACACAGCCTGCGACGTCTGCATATCTCCGGTTTCCGCACCTGCGGGGCGAGTTGGTGGCCTTCACCGCCGAGGACGACGTGTGGCTCGCGCCGCTCGACGGCGGGCGCGCCTGGCGGGTCAGCGCGGACAACGTGCCGGTCACCCACCCCCGGATCTCGCCCGACGGCACCACCGTCGCCTGGACCTCCGCCCGCGACGGCGCCCCCGAGGTGCACATCGCCCCGGTCGACGGCGGCCCCGGCAGAAGGCTGACCCACTGGGGCAGCGCCCGCACCCAGGTGCGCGGCTGGACCCCGGACGGCAAGATCCTCGCGATCACCACCCACGGCCAGGCGAGCCTGCGCCGCAGCTGGGCGCACACCCTCCCGCTCGACGGCGGCCCCGGCACCACCCTGCCGTACGGCCCCGTCGGCGATGTCGCCCACGGCCCCGCGACCGTGGTCCTCTCCGCGCCCATGGGCCGGGAGGCCGCCTGGTGGAAGCGGTACCGGGGCGGCACGGCGGGCAAGCTGTGGATCGACCGCGAGGGCGACGGCGAGTTCGTACGGCTGCACGAGGAGCTGGACGGGAATCTGGAGTACCCCGTGTGGGCGGGCGACCGGATCGCCTTCCTCTCCGACCACGAGGGCACCGGGGCCGTCTACTCCTCCCTCGCCGACGGCTCCGACCTGCGCCGGCACACCCCCCTCGACGGCTACTACGCCCGGCACGCGGCGGGCGACGGCACCCGGGTCGTCTACACCTCCGCCGGTGAGCTCTGGATCCTCGACGACCTCGACGGCGCCGAACCGCGCCGCCTGGAGGTCCGGCTCGGCGGCCGGCGCGCCGACCGGCAGCCGTTCCCGGTGGACGCCTCCCGCTGGTTCGGCTCGGCCGCCCCCGACCACACCGCGCGCGGCAGCGCGGTCGCGGTGCGCGGCGCCGTCCACTGGGTCACCCACCGCTCGGGCCCGGCCCGCGCGCTCGCCGACGAACCCGGCGTCCGGGCGCGGCTGCCGCGCACCTTCCGCGCCGAGGGCGAGGAGTGGGTCGTCTGGGTGACGGACGCGGAGGGCGACGACGCCCTGGAGTTCGCGCCCGCCACCGGACTCGCCCCCGGCGCCACCCCGCGCCGCCTCGCCGCGGGCCGCCTGGGCCGGGTCCTCGGGCTCGCCATGGCCCCCGACGGCAGCCGGGCCGCGGTCGCCGCGCACGACGGCCGGGTGCTGCTCGTCGAGCGGGAGACCGGCGAGGTCCGCGAGGTCGACCGCAGCGAGGACGGCGACGTACGGGGACTGACCTTCTCGCCCGACTCGGCCTGGCTCGCCTGGTCGCACCCCGGCCCCGAGCCGCTGTGCCAGCTCCGCCTCGCCAACACCACCGACCTGTCGGTCACCGAGGCGACCCCGCTGCGCTTCCAGGACTACGCCCCGGCCTTCACCCTCGACGGCAAGCACCTGGCCTTCCTGTCCAACCGCTCCTTCGACCCGGTCTACGACGAGCACGTCTTCGACCTGGCGTTCGTGGTCGGCGACCGCCCGCACCTGATCACCCTGGCCGCGACCACCCCGTCCCCCTTCGGCCCGCAGCGCCACGGCCGGCCCTTCGAGGCCCCCGACAAGGACGAGACCCCCGACAGCGAGGGCACCCCGACCACCCGGATCGACCTGGAAGGTCTCGCCGACCGGATCGTGCCCTTCCCGGTGGAGGCCGGCCGCTACTCCAACCTGCGCGCGGCCAAGGACGGCGTGCTGTGGCTGCGCCACCCCGTCCAGGGCGTCCTCGGCTCCTCCCGGGCCACCCCGGACGACCCCGACCCCAAGACCGACCTCCAGCGCTACGACCTCGCCCAGCAGCGCCTCGAACACCTCGCGGCCGACGCCGACCACTTCGCCGTCAGCGGCGACGGCAAGCGGGTCCTGCTGTGGACCGACGGCAGGCTGAAGGTCGTACCGAGCGACCGCCGTGCCTCGGGCGACGACGACAGCGACACGAACATCTCGGTCGACCTCGGCCGCATCCGGCAGACCGTCGACCCCTCGGCCGAGTGGCGGCAGATGTACGAGGAGACCGGCCGCATCATGCGGGACCACTTCTGGCGCCCTGACATGAGCGGTGTCGACTGGAACGGCGTCCTCGACCGCTACCGTCCGGTCCTGGACCGGGTCGCCACCCATGACGACCTCGTCGACCTCCTCTGGGAGGTGCACGGCGAACTCGGCACCTCGCACGCCTACGTCACCCCGCGCGGCGGCCACGGTCACGGCCCCCGCCAGGGCCTGCTCGGCGCCGACATCTCCCGCCACGACGACGGCCCCCAGGGGGCGGCGCAGTGGCGCATCGACCGCATCCTGCCGACCGAGACCTCCGACCCCGCCGCGCGCTCCCCGCTCGCCGCACCCGGTGTGGCGGTCCGCGCCGGGGACGCGATCGTCGCGGTGGGAGGCCGGCCGGTCGATCCCGTCACCGGCCCCGGTCCGCTCCTCGTCGGCACGGCGGGCAGACCGGTCGAGCTCACCGTCTCCCCCTCCGGCGGCGGCGACCTCCGGCACGCCGTGGTCGTCCCCGTCTCCGACGAGGAGCCCCTGCGCTACCACGCCTGGGTCGCCGACCGCCGCGCCTACGTCCACGAGAGGTCCGGGGGCCGGCTGGGGTATCTGCACGTCCCGGACATGCAGGCACCGGGCTGGGCGCAGATCCACCGCGACCTGCGCGTCGAGGTGGCCCGCGAGGGCCTGGTGGTCGACGTCCGCGAGAACCGCGGCGGCCACACCTCCCAGCTGGTCGTCGAGAAGCTGGCCCGCAGGATCGTCGGCTGGGCGCTGCCGCGGGGGATGCGCGCGTACAGCTACCCGAGGGACGCGCCTCGCGGACCCGTCGTCGCCGTGGCCAACGAGTTCTCCGGCTCGGACGGCGACATCGTCAACGCGGCGATCAAGGCACTGGGCATCGGCCCGGTCGTCGGCACCCGCACCTGGGGCGGGGTCATCGGGATCGACAGCCGCTACCGGCTGGTCGACGGCACACTGATCACCCAGCCGAAGTACGCCTTCTGGCTGGAGGGGTACGAGTGGGGCGTCGAGAACCACGGCGTCGACCCGGACGTGGAGGTCCTGCAGCGGCCGCAGGACTACGCGGCGGGCCGGGACGCCCAGCTGGACGAGGCGGTGCGGATCGCGCTGGAGGCGTTGGAGAGCGCTCCGGCGAAGATCCCGCCGAGCCTGCCTCGTTAAGATGCCTCAGGACCTCTACGGAAGGAACGTCATGCCAGGGGAACCCCAGGACGACTGCCTGTTCTGCAAGATCGTGGCGGGCCAGATCCCGGCGACGATCGTCCGCGAATCGGAGACGACCGTCGCCTTCCGGGACATCAACCCCCAGGCCCCCACCCACGTCCTGGTGATCCCCAAGGCGCACTACGAGAACGCCGCCGCCCTCGCCGCCGCGGAACCGCAGCTCGCCGCGGACGTCCTCCAGGCGACCCGGGCCGTCGCCGAACAGGAAAAGCTGGAGAGCTACCGCACCGTCTTCAACACCGGCAGCGGTGCCGGCCAGACCGTCTGGCACGCCCACGCCCATGTGATCGGCGGCCGCGGTCTCCAGTGGCCCCCCGGGTAACTCGTAGTGTCCGTACGTGAGTTGGTCGTCCTCGGCACCGCCAGCCAGGTCCCGACCAGGCACCGCAACCACAACGGCTACCTGCTGCGCTGGGACGGCCAGGGCATCCTCTTCGACCCCGGTGAGGGCACCCAGCGCCAGATGCTGCGGGCCGGGGTCGCGGCCCACGACCTCAACCGGATCTGTGTCACCCACTTCCACGGCGACCACTCCCTCGGCCTCGCGGGCGTGATCCAGCGCATCAACCTCGACCGGGTCCCGCACGAGGTCACGGCCCACTACCCGAAGTCGGGGCAGCACTTCTTCGACCGCCTGCGGTACGCGACGGCGTACCGGGAGACGGTCCGGCTCACCGAGGCACCGGTCGCGGCCGACGGGGTGCTCGCGCAGGCCGGCGGCTGCACGCTGGAGGCCCGCAGGCTGTCGCACCCCGTCGAGTCCTACGGCTACCGCCTCACCGAACCCGACGGCCGCCGGATGCTCCCCGACCGCCTCGCCGCGCACGGCGTCAAGGGGCCCGATGTCGGACGGATCCAGCGGGAGGGCTCGCTGAACGGCGTCTCCCTCGACGACGTCAGCGAGGTCCGCCGGGGCCAGCGGTTCGCGTTCGTCATGGACACCCGCCTCTGCGACGGTGTCCACGCCCTCGCCGACGGCTGCGACCTGCTCGTCATCGAGTCGACCTTCCTCGACGAGGACCAGCAACTCGCCGTGGAACACGGCCACCTGACCGCCGGTCAGGCCGCCGCCGTGGCCCGCGACGCCGGCGTACGGCATCTCGTGCTCACCCACTTCAGCCAGCGCTACTCCGATCCCGAGGAGTTCGAACGGCAGGCGCGGGCCGCCGGGTACGAGGGCGAGCTGACCGTGGCCCACGACCTGCTGAGGGTCCCGGTTCCGAAACGGCGATAAAGCGGCCGTACGATGCTTTGATGTCCCTCCCCAAAGCTGAACTGCACCTGCACATCGAAGGCACCCTGGAGCCGGAGCTGGCTTTCGAGCTGGCCGCGCGCAACGGCGTCGAGCTGCCGTACGCCGACACGGACACGCTCCGCAAGGCGTACCGGTTCGAGGATCTCCAGTCCTTTCTGAACCTGTACTACGAGCTCATGGCCGTCCTGCGCACCGAGCGGGACTTCGAGGACCTGGCGAACGCCTATCTCGCCCGGGCCGCCGCGCAGGGGGTGCGGCACGCGGAGATCTTCTTCGACCCGCAGGCGCACCTGGCTCGGGGTGTGGAGATGGGGACGGTCGTCGAGGGGCTGGGGCGGGCACTGGAGCACAGTCAGGCCGTGCACGGTGTCTCCACGCAGCTGATCATGTGCTTCCTGCGGGACGAGTCCGCCGAATCGGCCCTGGAGACCCTTGAGGCGGCCAAGCCGTACCTCGACCGGATAGTCGGCGTCGGGCTCGACTCCGCCGAGGTGGGGCATCCCCCGGCGAAGTTCCGCGAGGTGTACGAGGCCGCTGCCGCCATGGGGCTGCGGCGGGTGGCGCACGCCGGGGAGGAAGGGCCGCCGGAGTACATCGTCGAGGCGCTCGACGTGCTCGGGGTGGAGCGCATCGACCACGGGCTGCGGTGCATGGAGTCTCCGACGTTGGTAGAGCGGCTTGTCCGGGACCGGGTTCCGCTGACTCTGTGTCCCTTGTCCAACGTGCGGCTTCGTACGGTTGATGTGCTGGGCGATCATCCGTTGCCGGCGATGTTGGACGCGGGGTTGATGTGCACGGTGAACTCCGACGATCCGGCTTACTTCGGGGGGTATGCGGGGGACAACTTCGAGGCGGTGCGCGTGGCGCTGGGCCTGGGCGAGGAACAGTTGCGGGAGTTGGCTCGGAACTCCTTCCTTGCGTCCTTCCTGGAGCACGACGAAGGGCTGCGGGCTCGGTATCTCGCGGAAGTTGATGCTTACGAGTTCTGAGGTGCGTTGTCGGGTGCGGGTGCGTGGGGGCTGGTCGCGCAGTTCCCCGCGCCCCTGAACGCCTTACGCTGCCGTCGCTTTGTCGTACACCTGGGTCTGCACCTGGATTTCCACCAGCGGGAGCGTGCGCCTGCCCGCGCCCAGCGCCACCGCCGTCATCGGGACCGCGATCAGGAGCAGGCCCGCTGCCAGGACCATGCCCATCACCGGGAAGCCGGTCTCGGTGGCCAGCAGGCTGCCGGTCAGGGGGCCCGCGGCCGTGCCCAGTGAGGAGGCCGAGCCGACCAGGACCGCCCAGCGGCCGCGGGGGTCCAGGGAGGCGGCGAGGCCTATGACGTACGACAGGACGATCGGGTAGAGCGTGTTCCACGCGATCTCGCCGGTCGCGAAGGACCTCAGGTCGGTCGCGGAGGCGCTGAGGGTGATGCAGACGGCGATGAGGACCGTGCCGCCGCCGACGGGCAGCGCGCGGCCGAGGCGGGGACCGAGCGCGCCCGCGCCGACGACGCCCAGCAGGCCCGCGCCCAGGGCGATCGCGAAGACCGCGCCGACCGTCGCCTCGGAGAGGTGGGCCTGGGTGAGGCCGATGCGGCCGCTGACGCCCCAGAGGGCGTTCTGGGCGAGGGACCAGCACGGGAGGGTCGCGGCGAGGAGGAGACCGGCGCGGAGGTGGGGGAGCGGGGTGCGGATCTCCCGGCTCCTGGCGGGGGCCGTGCGCAGCGGGAGACGGCTCGTCAGGGGCCAGACCGCCAGGGCGGTGAGGGCGATCGCGGCGAGGGGCTGGCCGTGGCCGGGGCCCAGGTGCGGGACGGTCAGGTAGACCGCGCCGGCGAGTGCGGAGACGCCGAGCAGGCCGACCGTGGTGGCGCGGTGCGGGTCCGGCTGGGCGGCGATGCCGGTGGCGGCCACCGCCGTCGACGTACCGGATCCGAAGCCGCCGATCAGGGCCCCGACGACGACCGCGGGGACGGCGTGGGTGAGGGCGGCGCCGCCGTAGCCGAGGGCGGCGAGGGCGAGACCGGCGCGAGCGAGGGTGCGGGGGCCGACACGGTCGACGCGGGAGGCGAGCAGGAAGCCGGCCGCCGCCGAACTCAGCAGCAGCGCACTGCCGACGGCACCCGCCTCGGTGGCGGTGAGCGGCAGCCCGGAGTCGAGTCTGCCGACGGTGGTGGGGAGGAGGTAGGGGGCGAGGTACCCGGCCGTGAAAAGGGCAATGAGGGGCCAGGGCAGGGTGGAGCGACGGGCGAACACGGGCGTTCCCAGGGCATGCGAAAAGAAGCGGCTCAAAAGGGGGTGGGGCGCAGGCCGTCGACGGACAGGAACGCGCGAAGAATTTGTATCAAGCACGCGGTTGCGGAAGAAGAGCGGGTTGCGTGATGTGGATCACGTTCTGTTTGGGGTCCGGGAAGCCGGGTAGACGCGAGCGCTCTCCGGCCGCTTCTAACGCCAGCTGGGGGCGCCCCCCGCGCCCGGTGCCGTCGCCTCGATCTTGCCCCTGATCTCGCGCATCACCGTGATGATCTGCTGCTCGTGGTCCGGCGTCAGACGGGCGACCGGTACCGAGCAGCTGACGGCGTCCTGGGCCGGGGAGTCGTAGCGCAGGGCGAAGCCGAAGCCGACGATGCCGGGGACGCCCTCCTCGCGGTCGATCGCGTAGCCGCGGGCGCGGACCTCGGCGAGATCGGTCAGCAGGGAGTCGCGGGTGGTGTGGGAGTGGGGGGTGAGCGCCTCGTACGGCCCCTCGGGGAGCGTCTCGTCGGGCCGTTCGGCCAGCAGTGCCTTGCCCAGCGCGCCGACGTGCGCGGGCAGCCGGCGGCCGACCCTGCTGATGGTCCGCAGGTACTCGTGCGACTCGCGCGTCGCGAGATAGGCCACGTCCCGGCCGTCGAGCCGGCCCAGGTGGATCGTCTCGCCCAGAGCCTCGGAGGCCTCGTCGAGATACGGCCGCACGACCCGCACGCGCGGGTCGGAGTCCAGGTAGCTGGTGCCGGTGAGCAGGGCGTGGATGCCGATGCCGTACAGCGAGCCGGTGACGTCGGTGCGGACCCAGCCGCGCGAGATCAGGGTCTGGAGCAGCGCGTACATCGAACTGCGCGGCACGCCCAGCTCGTCCGCGAGCTCCTGGAGCCGCGCCGGGCGGTCGCCGCGCGCGGCCAGCAGTTCGAGGAGCTCGACGGTGCGGGCCGCCGACTTCACCTCGCGGACACCACCGGTCTCCGGGCGCTCGACCCCTGTCTCCGACATGCGCCGATGGTAATCGGCCCCTCAAACCTGGCGCCGACCCATTGACGGGCGCGGTTCGCCTACCTAATCTCCATCTTCATACGTAGATAGCGTCTACATAGGGAGATGACCGAGGGTGACCCCCGACCCGGACACGGCCCGACGACTGCGGGACGGCATGGCACACGGTGTGCTGTCCTTCCCGCTCACGAGCTTCCACGACGACGGCACCCTCGACCCGGACGGCTTCCGCACGCACCTGGCCACGCAACTGGAGTGGGGGCCGGGCGCGGTCTTCCCGGCCTGCGGCACCGGCGAGTTCTTCTCCCTGGACGAGGACGAGTACCGGCAGGTCGTCACCATCGCCGTCGCGGAGGCCGGCGGGCGCGTGCCCGTCGTCGCCGGGATCGGCTACGGCTGGGCGCAGGCCGTCCGGTTCGCCCGGATCGCCGAGGAGGCGGGGGCGGACGCGCTGCTGGTTCTCCCGCACTACCTGGTCGCCGCCCCGCAGGACGGGCTGGTCGCCCAGCTGGAGCAGATCGCGGCCCGCACGCGGCTGCCGCTCATCGCCTACCAGCGCGGTCAGGTCACCTTCGGCGTGGACGCGTTCCGGCGGGTCGCCGCGATCGACGGGGTCATCGGGCTCAAGGACGGCCACAGCGACCTCGACCGGCTCCAGCGCCTGACCCTCGCCGCCCCCGAGGGCTTCCTGTTCTTCAACGGCGCCTCCACCGCCGAGATCCAGGCCCGCGCCTACGCCACCGTCGGCGTCCCCGCCTACTCCTCGGCCGTCCACGCCTTCGCCCCCGAGATCGCCGGCGCCTTCTTCGACGCGCTGCGCGCCGGCGACAAGGGCGACGGCACGGTCGAGAGGCTGCTGCGCGACTTCTACGTTCCGCTCGTCGAGCTCCGGGACCGGGTGCCCGGGTACGCGGTGTCGCTGGTGAAGGCGGCTGCGCGGCTGCGGGGGCGGCCGGTGGGGCCCGTGCGGGCGCCGCTCACCGACCCGTCGGACGCCGACCTGGCGGACCTTCGCCTGCTGTTGGCCACCGGCCTCGACCTCGTGGGAGCCTCGCTGTGAACCTCACGATCACCGATGTCCGGCTGACGCCGATCCTCGTCGCCGATCCGCCGCTGCTGAACACCCAGGGCGTGCATCAGCCGTACACCCCCCGGCTGATCGTCGAGGTGGAGACCGCCGAGGGGGTCGTGGGGGTCGGGGAGACGTACGGCGACACCAAGTACCTGGATTTGGCCCGGCCGTTCGCCGCCGAGCTGATCGGACGTCAGGTCGGCGATCTGAACGGACTCTTCACGGTCGCGGACCAGGTGGCGGTGGACTCCTCCCGGGTCTCCGGCCAGGTCGACGTCGGCGGGCTGCGGGGCGTACAGACCGCCGACAAGCTGCGGCTGTCCGTCGTCTCCGGGTTCGAGGTGGCCTGCCTCGACGCGCTGGGCAAAGCGCTCGGGCTGCCCGTGCACGCGCTGCTCGGGGGCAAGGTGCGGGACGCGGTCGACTACAGCGCGTATCTGTTCTACAAGTGGGCCGCCCATCCGGAGGGCGTCGTCTGCGAGAAGGACGACTGGGGGGCGGCTGTCGACCCCGCGGGGGTGGTGGCGCAGGCCCGGCTGTTCACCGAGCGGTACGGCTTCACGTCCTTCAAGCTCAAGGGCGGGGTCTTCCCGCCGGACGAGGAGATCGCGGCGGTCAGGGCTCTTGCCGAGGCGTTCCCCGGGCAGCCCCTGCGGCTCGATCCCAACGGGGCCTGGAGCGTGGCGACTTCGCTGCGGGTCGCCGAGGAGCTGGGAGACGTCCTGGAGTACCTGGAGGATCCCGCGCTGGGGACCGCGGCGATGGCCGAGGTGTCCGCCGGGACGGATGTGCCGCTGGCCACCAACATGTGCGTGACGACCTTCGCGGAGATCAAGGAGGCGTTCGCCCGGGATGCCGTGCAGGTGGTGCTCTCCGATCACCACTACTGGGGCGGGCTGCGGAACACCCAGCAACTCGCCGCGATCTGCCGGACGTTCGGAGTGGGGGTGTCCATGCACTCCAACACCCATCTGGGGATCTCGCTGGCCGCGATGACGCATGTGGCGTCCACGGTGCCGAATCTCCACCACGCCTGCGACTCGCACTATCCGTGGCAGTCCGAGGACGTGCTGACCGAGCGGCTGGTCTTCGAGGGCGGGGCGGTGCGGGTCTCCGACGCGCCCGGGCTCGGGGTCGAAGTCGACCGGGAGAAGGTGGCGCTCCTGCATCGGCGCTGGCTGGATGACGACGGTTCGCTGCGGGAGCGGGACGACGGCGCGGCGATGCGGGTGGCCGAGCCGGGGTGGGTCACGCCGGCCGTGCCTCGCTGGTAGGCGGGGGATCCGAGGGACTGCGGAGGTCCGGCGCACCGGGCGGGTCGCGGGTGAGCGGCGGCCCGTTGTCGGTGGGGTGGTGCAGACTGGCCTGATCGGCACCACGCGCAGGGAGCTCACCGTGATCGCGTCCTACGGGAAGGGACCGTCGTACGACAACGGGAAAGCCGGGCCGTGCCAGGCCCAGGTCGACCCCCTGGACGCCGTGCGCACACCCGGCGATCCGCCCTGGGACGTCTATCTCACCGGCACCGTCTTCCTCGACATCGTCTTCACCGGGCTCGACTCCGCCCCGGTGCGCGGGACCGAGTCCTGGGCCCGCGGCATGGGGTCGAGCCCCGGCGGCGTGGCGAACATGGCGACGGCCCTGGCCCGGCTCGGGCTGCGCACCTCGCTGGCCGCGGCCTTCGGCGACGACCACTACGGCGAGTACTGCTGGGACGCCCTGGAGCAGGGTGAGGGCATCGACCTCTCCCCCTCCCGCAGGGTGCCCGGCTGGCACTCCCCGGTCACCGTGTCGATGGCGTACGAGGGCGAGCGCACCATGGTCTCCCACGGTCACGAGCCGCCCCCCGAGGCCGTGCTCGTCCAAGAGGGCGCGCCGGACTGCCCCCCACGCGCGCGTGCGGCCGTGGCCTCGCTGGAGCCGGGCAGGCGCGCCCCCTGGATCGCCCAGGCGGCGAGCAACGGCACCCGCATCTTCGCCGACGTCGGCTGGGACGAGACCGGTGCCTGGGACCTGGCCGGCCTCACCGACCTCGCACACTGCGAGGCCTTCCTGCCGAACGCGGAGGAGGCGATGCGCTACACCGGCGCCGGCTGCCCCCGCGAGGCCGCGCACGCGCTCACCGAGCACGTGCCGCTCGCCGTGGTCACCCTCGGGGCGGAGGGCGCGTACGCGGTGGACCGGCGTACCGGGGAGGCCGCCGAGGTCCCGGCGATCGAGGTCGAGGCGCTCGACCCGACCGGCGCCGGGGACGTCTTCGTGGCCGGCTTCGTCACCGGCACCCTCGCGGGCTGGCCGCTGGCGGACCGGCTGGCCTTCGCCGGCCTGACCGCCGCCCTCTCCGTCCAGGAGTTCGGCGGCTCCCTGTCCGCGCCGGGCTGGGCCGAGATCGGCGCCTGGTGGCGCAAGGTCCAGTCGGTCGCCTCCCAGGACCCCGCCGCGCTGCGCCGGTACGCCTTCCTGGCGGGCCTGATCCCGGAGGAGACCGCTCCGGGCTGGCCCCTTCGGCGAGCCGTCCCGACGATCGGCTTCGGCCGGTCCACCTGACCTCAGAGGCTCGCGGCCCGCTCCAGCGTGGACAGCACCTGCTCCCGGACCACCTCGCGGGCCTCGGCGGGCAGCGCCCCCACCGCCGTACCGCCGAGGGCGTCGAGCACGGTGTCGGCGGGTGTGTCGCAGGGCACGCTCCCGCTCAGGAAGTCGTAGCCGTCGCGGACGGCGACGCGCAGTCCGGGGCGCTCGCCCGGGTGCACGGCGGTCGCCACGACCAGGGGCGGCGGCCCGCCCGGGGCCTCGGTCGCCTTGCGGTAGCCGCTGACCAGCGGTTCATCCCAGTGCAGGCTCAGCAGCAGTGGCTTCTTGGCGAGCAGCTCGGCGAGGTCGGCCTCGAACGGCCCCTCTGCCGCCAGCACCCGCGCCCGGGCGCCCAGGACCAGTGCCGCGGGCAGCAGACAGCGCAGGGTGCTGCCGACGATGTTCCCGCCGACCGTGGCGGTCCGGCGCACCGCCCCGGTGCCGATGCCGGCCGCGGCCCGGTGCAGCACCTCCGGCACCCGCTCGTCGATCCGGTGCAGCAGGACCGCCGCCCCGAGCTCCCCGGCCCCCAGCACGTTCGCCTCCGGCACCTCGCGCAGCGACACGGCCTGTTCGGGGAAGCCGTCGCGTTGCCAGGCGGCCCACACGAGCGTGGCGCCGCCGACGGGCACCGCCCCGTCGGTCAGGCACTCCTGGGCCTCGGACAGGGAGGTGGGCAGACGCAACAGCACGGTCTTCCTGCTTTCTCCGTACGGACTCCGGGACCACCGCGGCTCTCGCCGCCCTCGAACACACGTGGTAGCGAGCGCATTCTGCCCCGGGGTGCGGGGGGAGCATGCAGGGCTCACCGCTGCATCGAGGGCGCCCTTGTCGTCGAAAAGCCCTACGGCGTTGTCAGTGCACCGTCGTACTCTTGAAACCGCGAGGCCGCCTTCTCAGGTGCGGCCGTGACGAGGAGGAACCGCAGGCCTTCAGCGCCGGCCCATGACTCAGACACCCACAGGTCACAGCCCCGCGCAGGGGCAGGCGAGAGCACAGTTCACCGTCCCCGCCCAGCACCCCATGGTCTCGGTCCTGGGGTCCGGAGACTCCCTCCTGCGCGTGATCGAGAAGGCCTTCCCGGCGGCCGACATCCATGTCCGGGGAAACGAGATCAGCGCGACCGGCGCGGCGGCGGACGTCGCCCTCGTCCAGCGCCTGTTCGACGAGATGATGCTGGTGCTCCGCACCGGACAGCCGATGACGGAGGACGCAGTGGAACGCTCGATCGCCATGCTGCGAGCGAGCGAGAACGGGACGAGCGACGGCCAGGAGACCCCGGCCGAGGTGCTCACACAGAACATCCTGTCCTCGCGCGGCCGCACCATCCGCCCCAAGACCCTCAACCAGAAGCGGTACGTCGACGCGATCGACAAGCACACGATCGTCTTCGGCATCGGCCCCGCCGGTACCGGCAAGACCTACCTCGCCATGGCCAAGGCGGTGCAGGCCCTGCAGTCCAAGCAGGTCAACCGCATCATCCTGACCCGCCCGGCGGTGGAGGCGGGAGAGCGGCTCGGATTCCTGCCGGGCACGCTCTACGAGAAGATCGACCCCTACCTGCGCCCGCTGTACGACGCCCTGCACGACATGCTGGACCCCGACTCGATCCCGAAGCTGATGGCCTCGGGGACGATCGAGGTGGCGCCGCTGGCGTACATGAGGGGCAGAACGCTCAACGACGCCTTCATCATCCTGGACGAGGCCCAGAACACGAGCCCCGAGCAGATGAAGATGTTCCTCACCCGGCTCGGCTTCGACTCGAAGATCGTCATCACCGGTGACGTGACGCAGGTCGACCTGCCCAACGGCACCAAGTCCGGGCTGCGGCAGGTGCAGGACATCCTGGAGGGTGTGGAGGACGTGCACTTCTCCCGCCTGTCCTCCCAGGACGTCGTACGGCACAAGCTGGTCGGCCGTATCGTCGACGCGTACGAGAAGTACGACACCGAGAACGGTACGGAGAACGGCACCCACAAGGGCGGCCGGAACAAGCGGAAGTAGACAAGCCAGCACCATGTCGATCGACGTCAACAACGAGTCCGGAACCGAGGTCGACGAGCAGGCGATCCTCGACATCGCCCGCTACGCGCTCGCGCGGATGCGCATCCACCCGCTCTCCGAGCTCTCGGTGATCGTCGTGGACGAAGATGCCATGGAGCAGCTGCACATCCAGTGGATGGACCTGCCGGGGCCCACCGACGTCATGTCGTTCCCGATGGACGAGCTCAGGCCGCCCAGCAAGGACGACGACGAGCCCCCGCAGGGCCTCCTCGGCGACATCGTGCTCTGCCCCGAGGTCGCCAAGAAGCAGGGCGAGGAGGCCGAGACGCAGCACTCCATGGACGAGGAGCTCCAGCTCCTCACCGTCCACGGCGTGCTGCACCTGCTCGGGTACGACCACGAGGAGCCGGACGAGAAGGCCGAGATGTTCGGTCTGCAGGCGGCCATCGTGGACGGGTGGCGGCAGGAGAAGGGCCTGACCGGCCCGTCCCCCGCGCCGACCGTCTCATGAGCCTGCCCCTCGTCTCCGGCGCGATCGCGCTGGTCGTCGTGGCCTGGCTCGCCGCCTGCGCGGAGGCGGGTCTCGCCCGCGTCTCCAGCTTCCGCGCCGAGGAAGCCGTGCGCAACGGCCGGCGGGGCAGCGCCAAGCTCGCGCAGATCGCCGCCGACCCGACCCGCTATCTCAATGTGGCGCTGCTGGTGCGCGTCGCCTGCGAGATGGCGGCGGCCGCCCTGGTCACCTACGCCTGCCTCCAGGAGTTCCCGGGCACCACCCGCGCCCTGCTGGTCGCGATCGGGGTCATGGTGCTCGTGTCGTACGTGGCGGTGGGGGTGTCCCCGCGCACCATCGGGCGTCAGCACCCGCTCAACACGGCGACCGCGGCCGCGTACATCCTGCTCCCGCTGGCCCGGATCATGGGCCCGATCCCGTCGTTGCTGATCCTCATCGGCAACGCGCTGACCCCCGGCAAGGGTTTCCGCCGGGGGCCGTTCGCCTCCGAGGCGGAGCTGCGGGCGCTGGTCGACCTCGCCGAGAAGGAGTCCCTGATCGAGGACGAGGAGCGCCGCATGGTGCACTCGGTCTTCGAACTCGGCGACACGCTGGTGCGGGAGGTCATGGTCCCGCGGACCGACCTCGTCGTCATCGAGCGCTACAAGACGATCCGTCAGGCGCTGACCCTCGCGCTGCGGTCGGGCTTCTCGCGCATCCCGGTGTCGGGGGAGAGCGAGGACGACATCGTCGGGATCGTGTACCTGAAGGACCTGGTCCGCAAGACGCACATCAGCCGGGACGCGGAGAGCGAGCTGGTGTCCACGGCCATGCGGCCCGCCGCCTTCGTGCCCGACACGAAGAACGCCGGTGACCTGCTGCGCGAGATGCAGCAGGACCGCAACCACGTCGCCGTCGTCATCGACGAGTACGGCGGCACGGCCGGCATCGTCACCATCGAGGACATCCTTGAGGAGATCGTCGGCGAGATCACCGACGAGTACGACCGTGAACTGCCGCCGGTGGAGGACCTCGGCGAGGACCGCCACCGGGTCACCGCCCGCCTCGACATCACCGACCTCGGCGAGCTGTACGGGCTCGACGAGTACGACGACGAGGACGTGGAGACCGTCGGCGGGCTGCTGGCGAAGGCGCTGGGCCGGGTCCCCATCGCCGGGGCGTCCGCGGTCGTCGACCTTCCGGACGGGCGCGCCCTGCGGCTGACCGCGGAGGCCGCCGCCGGGCGCCGGAACAAGATCGTGACGGTCCTGGTGGAGCCGGTGAGCGCCCTCGAACCGGCCGTGGAGGAGAAGGAGTCCGAGTGACCCCGCAGGAGCTGCGTGCCCTCTGTCTGTCCTTCAACGCGGTGGTGGAGGACTTCCCGTTCAACCCCGAGACCTCGGTCTTCAAGGTGCTCGGCAAGCTCTTCGCCCTGACGAACCTGGACGCGCGGCCCCTGACGGTCAACCTCAAGTGCGATCCCGAGGACGCGATCCGGCTGCGCGCCGACCATGCCGGGCTGATCGTCCCCGGCTACCACATGAACAAGCGCCACTGGAACACCGTCACGGTCGACGGCGAGCTCCCGGACCGTCTGGTCCGGGAGCTGGTCGAGGACTCGTACGACCTGGTGGTGGCCGGTCTACCGCGCGCCGAGCGGCTCCGCCTCGACCGCCCCTGAGCGCACCCGCAGCCCCACCGCGACCACTGCCGCCGCCGCCAGCACGATGACCGAGTCCAGCGCGAGGACCGTGTGGACGCCGGACAGCAGGTCGTCCGAGGTGGTGGCGAGGACGCCAAGGAGCGGGATGCCCACGGTGATGCCGACCTGCTGGGTGGAGGTGACCAGGCCGGTGGCCAGGCCCTGCTCCTCGTCGGGGACACCGGAGGTGACCGTGATGCCGTACGAGATGATCGCGCCGAGGTGGCACATGCTGGCCAGGGAGACGGCGGCCGTGGCGAGCCAGACGGACCAGTTCCCGGTGTCCAGGCCCAGCAGAGCGGCGATCAGGGCGCCCTGGCCGACGAGGGAGCCGACCAGTGTGCGGCGCGGGCCGAAGCGGCCGATGACCCTCGGGGCGTAGGTGCCGGCCACCGCCGAGAGGACGCCCTGGACGCCGAAGACCAGGCCGGTCTCGAAGGCGGACAGGTGCAGGATCTCCTGGAGGTAGAGGGTCAGCACGAAGACGACCGTCGACATCATCGAGAAGGTCACCAGACCGCCGATGTTGCCCCACGCCACCGTGCGGCGGCGCAGCATGGGCAGGGACACCAGCGGTTGTGCACTGCGGGACTCGACCGTGACGAAGGCGGCGAGCAGCAGCAGGCCCGTGACCAGGCCGACGACGACGTCGGCACGGCCGAAACCGTGGTCGGCGGCGGTCGACAGGGCGTAGATGAGGGCGAGCAGTCCGCCGGTGACCGTGATCGCGCCGGGTACGTCCAGGCGCGGGCGGTCCGGGGTGCGGGACTCCGGCAGGAGGGCGGGGGCCAGCGGGAGCACGATCAGGGCGAACAGGGTGAGCAGGCCCATCGTGGAGCGCCAGCCGAGGGTGTCGGTGAGGGTGCCGCCGGCCACCATGCCGACGGTGAACCCGAGCGAGAGCAGGGTGCCGGAGATGCCCAGGGCGCGGTCGCGGGCGGGGCCCTCGGGGAAGGTCGTGGTCAGCAGGGACATGCCGGTCGGCACGATCGCCGCGGCGCCGAGGCCCTGCAGGGCGCGTCCGGCGAGGAAGGACGCCGGGTCCCAGGCGAGGGTCGCGAGCAGGGAGGCGGCGCCGAACAGGACGAGACCCGCGAGGAAGAGCTTTCTGCGGCCGTACAGGTCTCCCATGCGGCCGAACAGGAGCAGGAAGCCGCCGGACGGCAGCGCGAACGCCGTGACCGCCCACTGCAGGGCGGACTGGCTCATGCCGAGGTCGGCGCCGAGGACGGGCAGGGCGACGTTCAGGACGGAGAAGTCCAGCGCGACCATGAACTGGGCGGCGCACAGGACGAACAGGACGAGCTTGTCGCGCGTCGACAGCCGGGGGGTGTCGAGTGCGTCGGGAACGGAGGGTGTGGTGTCGATCGCCATGGGCAAGAGCCTGCGGGCGCCGGAATAGCCGTGGGGAGCCGCAAGTTGTGCTGGTGGTGGCACCACCAGGCAACAACGAGGGGGATGCGTTCGTGCCCGAGGTCGTACCCAAGAGTGAGCGGCATCGTGAGCTGCGGGAGTTCCTGATGAGCCGGCGGGCCAGGGTCTCGCCCGCCGAGGCAGGGCTGCCGGACGGCGGGGCGCGGCGGCGCACGCCGGGGCTGCGGCGCGAGGAGGTCGCGGTGCTGGCCGGGGTGGGGGCCTCCTGGTACCAGTGGCTGGAGCAGGGGCGGGACATCTCGGTGTCCCCGCAGGTCCTCGACTCCGTCGGGCGGGTGCTGCGGCTCAGCAACGCCGAGCGGCGCCATCTGTACGTCCTGGCCGGGCTGAACCCGCCCGCGCCGGAACCGGCGGCCGACCAGGGCTGCGAGGGGCTGCGGCGGCTGATCGAGGCGTGGATGCCGTATCCGGCGCACATCATGGACGCGTACTACAACTGCGTGCTGTACAACGACGCCGCCGGCTGGGTGCTGGGCATGCGGCCGGAGAACACCCAGAACTGCCTCGTCGACTTCTTCACCGACCCGCTGTACCGGTCGCGATCGCACAGCTGGGAACAGAACGCGCGTACCGTCGTCGCCCAGTTCCGGGCGGCCGCCTCGGCGCGGCCCGAGGACGAGGGGTTCCAGGACGTGCTGGCCCGGGTGCGGTCGGCGAGCACCGAGTTCACCGAGCTGTGGGAGCGGCGGGACATCGAGGACGCCGGTGTGATCCGCAAGGAGCTCGACCATCCGCTGGTCGGACTGCTGTGCGTGGAGTCCACGGCGATGCGGGTACCGGCCCGCCCCGACCTGACGGTGGTCCTGCACACCCCGCTGGACGAGGCCGGCACCGCGGCCAAGCTGGAGTGGCTGGCCTCACCGGAGGGGCGGCGCGGGGCGATGTACCCCGTGGCGGGATGACCCGGGGTTCGGTTCGTATGCTCCTGTCATGACCGACAACAGTGCGCTTGACCCCGAGGACCGCAAGATCGTCACCCTGGCCCGTTCGGCGCGGGCCCGTAACGCGGTGCCCGAGGGGGCGGCCGTACGGGACGAGACCGGGCGGACGTATGTGGCCGGGACCGTCGACCTGGCGTCACTGAAGCTGAGCGCGCTGCAGACCGCGGTGGCCATGGCCGTGGCGTCCGGGGCGAAGTCCCTGGAGGCGGCGGCCGTGGTGACGGACGCGGATTCGGCCTCCGACCAGGACCGGGCCGCCGTCCGGGATCTGGGCGGGCCGCAGACTCCGGTGCTGGTGGCGGGGGTCGACGGCACCGTGCGCGCCACCGTGACCGCCGGCTGATACCCCCGGTAACAGTTGGCCGGAATTCCGGCTTGCCCTCCCTCGTCCCACGCGCATCAATGGAACCGGAGATTCCGACGGACCGTCAGATTCCCGCTCGCGCGGCGTCCCGCACCACGCCCCGTGAAGCCCGGCCGTCCGTCGGGACGCACCCCCCGTCCATCCCCACATGGCAGTCCCCACCACGGGAAGGGAACCGGATTCCATGAACGGCACACGCATCAGTACCGGTGCGGCACTGGTGGTCGGCGCGCTCGCGGCCACCGGGCTCGCGTTCGCACCCGCCGCTCTCGCTGTCACCCCGGACACCGCGACCATCAACGCCGACTGCGGCATGTTCGGCAGCGGCGAGGCGACCCTCACCGCCACGCAGGACGGCACCGCGGCCACCGTGACCGTCACCTCGGCGATCAGCGCTCCGCTCGCGCTCTCCGAGGACTCGATCACCTCGACCCTCACCTTCGTGAACGCGAACGGCGGCACCACCACCTTCACCGGTACGGAGAACCCCGCCATCGCGGCCGGTGACCCCGTCACCGTCGGACCCCTCGACGGAACCGTGGCGTCCGGCGACAGCCTGGAGTCGTACGGCGGTTCACTCCAGATCGTCGTCTTCGGGATCACCGTGACCTGCACGGCGACCGGTCCGCAGGCCCCGGGCCCGTTCGTCTTCGACTGACCTCCGGCGCCAGACCTCCGGAGCGAGTCCCCCGGTTGCCGCAGAAACTGACATGCCGTCAGGTTTCTGCGGCAACTCCATTGACTTCTCACGCGATCCACACATCAATGCCCCCTGTCGGCGCAGGACTTCAGGAGCTTCCGGAGGGGGCACATCCATGGGTTCGACGACTCGAAGACGCCGTCTGGCGTCCTTTCTCGGGGCGACCGCGCTCGCGGTCACCGCGGGCGGCGCACTGGCCTGTCCGGCCGGTGCCGCCACCGACGTGGACTTCGCCACGCACTGCATCCCGCCCGCGGTCGCGGGCATCCCGCCGATCGACGGCACCACGACGGCCAGGATCGCCGTGGACAACACCAGCCCCAAGGTGGGCGACACCGTCACGGTGACCTACACGGTGGTCAAACCGGCCGCCAGCAACCCCACGGCCATCGCGCTGCCGGCCGACATCATGACGCCGACCGGCAAGGTCGCCCTCGGCGGGGCCCAGACCGGCGCCGTGACGGTCGCCGGACCGAAGAAGAACGACCCGGTGCCGGGCAACGGCGCCTTCCCGTCGTTCTCGATGACCGGCACCTTCAAGGTCACCTCACCCGGCGCGATCACGCTCTCGCCCGGCGACTACAACATCCACACCAGCTACATCCTCGAACTGGACACACCCTGCACGGTGATCACCCCGCCCGCCCCGGTCTCCGAGACGGTCACCGCGACGGACGCGAACCCCGTCAACGAGCGGGACATCGCGCTGGGTTCGGCCTCCGGCAAGCCCGGTGCGAGCGTCACCGTCACCGGCAGCAAGTTCACCCCGGGCGCGACGGTCACCCTGGCCGGGCGGGCGGGCGCCGCCCAGACCGCGGACACCGCCACCGCCACCGTCAACTCCTCGGGCGCCTTCAGCGGGGCGCTCGTCGTCAACGACAAGACGACGACCGGTGTCGTCGCGTACGAGGGCGCCGCGTGGAGCGACGCCAAGGGCGCCGGGCCGAAGGCGTACGTCGTCATCGACGACACCCCCGTCCCGGCCGGCAGCCAGAAGGTCACCACCACGGTGAAGGCGGGCACGCTGTCCATGTCCCAGGCCGGGGACTCCGTCAGCCTCTCGGCGGTGGACTACGGCAAGGGCGGGGCCTCGACCGGCAACCTGAACAAGGTGACCGTCCAGGACTTCCGCGGCGGACCCGCCGGCTGGTCCCTCACCGGCAAGGTCACCGACTTCACCGGAGCCGGCGCCAAGATCGACGCCGGCGCGCTGAGCTGGAGTCCCACCTGCGCCACCAAGGCGGGCAGCCCGAGCACCTGCCAGGCCGGTTCCGCCGGCGCGGTCGGATCCTCGGGGGCGACTCTCGCGTCCACGCCCAACTCCACGCTCACCGGTGGTGAGTTCACCGTGGACGCCGGGCTCTCCCTGAACGTGCCGGCGTTCACACCCGTGGGCACGTACTCCGGCGTTCTCACCCTCACGCTCAGCTGACCGTACGGGCGCCCGCACCCGCCCGTCCGCCTCCTTGGGGGTCCGCACCCATGCGCAAGCTGTACGTCCTTCTCCTGAGCCTTAGCCTGAGCCTGTTCCTGGCCGCGGCCGCCGCGCCCGCGCACGCCGCCGACAACGGCAGCTGGTCCGTGTACCCCGCCGCCTCCCAGATCGCCGCGCGCCCCTACTTCTACCTCTCCGCCGACCCCGGACAGACCATCGACGACAAGGTCGTCGTCAGCAACCGGACCGGTCGGCCGCTGACCTTCCGGCTCTACGCCGCCGACGCCTACAACACCGCCCGCGACGGCGGTTTCGCCGTGCGGACGGTCGCGGAGAAGCAGCGCGGGGTGGGGGCCTGGGCGAGGCCCGCGAAGTCCCGGGTGACCGTCCCCGCGCACGGAAGGATCACCGTGCCGTTCACGCTGTCGGTGCCCGAGGGCGCCGAACCGGGCGACCATCCCGGCGCGTTGGTGGCGCTGGACGAACGGATCGACAGGGGCGACGGGGCGGTGGCGCTCGGGGTGCAGCGGGCCGTCGCCGCCAGGATCTATCTGCGGGTGGGCGGACCGACCGTGCCGGCCATCGCCGTCGAGGACGTCCGCGTCAGCCACCATCAGCCGCTGGTACCGGGGTTGGGGGACAGTGGTGCCACGATCTCGTACACCCTGCGCAACACCGGCAACGTCACTCTGAGCCCGAAGGTCGAGCTGCGGGCGACGGGGTTGTTCGGGCGTACCTTGCTCGCCCGCGAACTCGCACGGATTCCGGGGGAGTTGCTGCCGGGGCAGCGGGTGCGGCTGAGTGAGCCGTGGCGGGGCTCGCCGCAACTCGACTGGGGCGACGTGAAGTTGACGGCGAGCGCGAAGGACACGCGGGAGTCGGCGAGTGCGAGTTTCTTTGCGTTGCCGTGGTTGGCCGCGGTGGTGTTGTTCGTGGCGAGTGGTGTGGGAGGGGGGATGTGGGTTCGTTTGCGGCTGCGGGCCGGTGGGGGCTGGTCGCGCAGTTCCCCGCGCCCCTGAAGGGGCGCTCCTCGTGCCGTTCCTTTGAAGTGCGTCCCTATTAAAGTGCGTCGGGGCCCCGTTCGCCCGTCCGCACCCGTACGACCGTCTCCACCGGCAGCGCCCACACCTTGCCGTCGCCGATCTTGCCCGTCCGGGCGGCCTTGACGATCGTGTCGATGACCGCGTCCGCGTCGGCGTCGTCGACGACGACCTCGATGCGGACCTTGGGGACCAGGTCCACCTGGTACTCGGCGCCGCGGTACACCTCGGTGTGGCCGCGCTGACGCCCGTAACCGCTGGCCTCGGTCGCGGTCAGACCCTGGACGCCGATCTCCTGGAGCGCGGTCTTGACCTCGTCGAGGCGGTACGGCTTGACGATCGCGGTGATGAGCTTCATGCCTGGGTCTTGACCTTCTGGGCGGAGGGGACGGGGGACGCGCCGACCGGGGCACCGTGGCCCAGGACGCCGTGATCGTATGCGGTCTCGGCGTGCACCGTAAGGTCCAGGCCGGTGTGCTCGTGCTCCTCGTCGGCCCGGAAGCCCATCACCTTGTCGATCAGCTTCCCGATGCCGTACGTCATCAGGAAGGCGTACGCCCCGACGGCGACCACGGCCACCAGCTGCCTGCCGAGCTGGGCGAGGCCGCCGCCGTAGAGCAGGCCCTCGGCGCCGCCGGTCATCGCCTTCTCGGCGAAGACGCCGATCAGCAGCGTGCCGATGACTCCGCCGACCAGGTGGACACCGACGACGTCCAGCGAGTCGTCGTAGTTCAGCCGGAACTTCCAGCCCACCGCGTACGAGCACACGACACCCGCGGCGAGGCCGACGACGAGCGCGCCGAGGAGGGAGACCGAGCCGCAGGACGGGGTGATCGCGACCAGGCCCGCGACCGCGCCGGACGCGGCGCCGAGCGTGGTCGGGTGGCCGTCGCGCTTCTGCTCGACGAAGAGCCAGCCGAGCAGTCCGGTGCAGCCGGCGGCGAGGGTGTTGAGGAAGGCGGCGGCGGCGAGACCGTTGGCGCCGAGGGCCGAACCCGCGTTGAAGCCGAACCAGCCGAACCAGAGCAGGCCCGCGCCCAGGACGACCATGGGGAGGTTGTGCGGGCGCATCGCGTCCTTCTTGAAGCCCAGCCGCGGGCCGAGGACCAGCGCGAGGGCGAGACCGGAGGCGCCGGAGGTGATCTCGACCGGCAGACCGCCGGCGAAGTCGAGCGCGCCGAGCCGGTCCAGGACCCAGCCGCCGGGACCCCACACCCAGTGGGCGACGGGAACGTATACGAGCAGTGCCCAGACCGGGACGAACACCAGCCACGCCCCGAACTTCGCCCGGTCGGCGATCGCGCCGCTGATCAGTGCCGCCGTGATGATCGCGAAGGTCAGCTGGAAGGTGGCGAAGAGGAGGGTGGGGACGGTGCCGTGGACGCTGCCGGGACCGAGGCCGCTCATGCCGGCGTGCTCCAGGTTGCCGATCAGGCCGCCGAACGAGTCGTCCCCGAAGGCGAGGGAGTAGCCGGCGACCAGCCACACCACCGTGACCAGGGCGATCGACACGAAGCTCATCATCAGCATGTTGAGGACGCTCTTCGTGCGGACCATGCCGCCGTAGAAGAGGGCGAGCCCCGGGGTCATCAGCAGGACGAGGGCGGTCGCGGCGAGCAGCCAGGCGGTGTCACCGGTGTCGATGCCTTGCGCGGCGAGGGACATGGAGATCTCCAACGATGTGGGGGCTCGTCAGAGGGTCACCGGCGTGCGTTTCCGGCTGTGCACAGGGGTGTTTCCGGTGTGTTTCATTGCGGTGGGGTTTCCGCAAGCTCACGGTCCGGCCGGTGCTCGGGCGCTTGTGCGGCGGGGCTCCGTGGATCAGGGAGAATGGGGCGCATGAGCGTTCGCAGTCAGTCATCCGAGCCGTCGGCATCGTCGGAGGCCCCCCACCGCGCCGGCTTCGCCTGCTTCGTGGGCCGCCCCAACGCGGGCAAGTCCACCCTTACGAACGCTCTGGTCGGCCAGAAGGTGGCGATCACCGCCAACCAGCCGCAGACGACCCGGCACACGGTGCGCGGGATCGTGCACCGGGAGGACGCCCAGCTGATCCTGGTCGACACCCCCGGCCTGCACAAACCGCGCACGCTGCTGGGGGAGCGCCTCAACGACGTGGTGCGCACCACGTGGGCCGAGGTCGACGTGATCGGGTTCTGTCTGCCCGCGAACGAGAAGCTGGGTCCCGGGGACCGTTTCATCGTGAAGGAACTCGCGGGGATCAAGAAGTCCCCGAAGGTCGCGATCATCACGAAGACGGACCTCGTCGACTCCAAGACGCTGGCCGAGCAGCTGATCGCCGTCGACCAGCTCGGCAAGGAGCTGGGCATCGAGTGGGCGGAGATCGTCCCGGTGTCGGCGACCGCGAACCAGCAGGTCGACCTGCTCGCGGACCTGCTGATCCCGATGCTTCCCGAGGGCCCGCCGCTGTATCCCGAGGGCGACCTCACGGACGAGCCCGAGCAGGTCATGATCGCCGAGCTGATCCGCGAGGCCGCGCTGGAGGGCGTCCGTGACGAACTCCCGCACTCCATCGCGGTGGTCGTCGAGGAGATGATCCCCCGCGAGGACCGCCCCGCCGACAAGCCCCTCCTCGACATCCACGCCTTCGTCTACATCGAGCGCCCCAGCCAGAAGGGCATCATCATCGGCCCCAAGGGCAAGCGCCTGAAGGAGGTCGGCATCAAGAGCCGCAAGCAGATCGAGGCCCTCCTCGGCACGCCGGTCTTCCTGGACCTGCATGTGAAGGTGGCCAAGGACTGGCAGCGGGATCCTCGGCAGTTGCGGAAGCTGGGGTTCTAGGGGTTCTAGGGGTTCTAGGGGTTCTAGGGGTTCGTCCGCTGCGGGGTCAGGTCCTGCAGGCCCACCACTCTCAGCAGTTGCAGTCGTTCGTACGCCTCCGTCCCCGGGCGGGCCGTGTGGACGACCAGCAGGTGGTGGTGTTCGTGGCTGACCATGACCTCGCAGTCGAGCTCCAGCAGTCCCACCACGGGGTGCACGAAGCGTTTCGTCGCGCGGTCGCGCTGGGACACCTCGTGCTCGTCCCACAGGCGCGCGAACTCCTCGCTGGCCGAACGGAGTTCGGCGACCAGCGCGGCCGGCTCCGGGTCGTCGGGGCGGGCCGCGGTCACCGCGCGCAGGGTGGCCACCTGGGTGCGCGCGTGGTCCGCGAGGTCCTCCTCGGGAAAGAGCGTGCGCGCGGCAGGGTCCAGGAAGAAGCAGCGGACCAGGTTGCGCTCGCGGGGCGGGCGGGCCGTCACGTCCCCCACCAGGGCCCTGGCCATCGCGTTCTGCGCCAGCACCTCGCCGCAGTCGTTCACCACCTGCGCCGGGGTGTCGTGCAGCCGGTCAAGGATCAGCAGCAGCCCCGGGCGGACATGCGCCGACGCCGTCTCGCGCCGCGGGGGCTCCTCGCCCACCAGATGGAACAGATGGTCCTGCTCCACGTCGGTCAGGCGCAGCGCCCGGGCCAGCGCCGTCAGCATCTGACGGGACGGGCGGGGGCCGCGGGACTGCTCCAGGCGGGTGTAGTAGTCCACCGACATCCCGGCCAGCTGGGCCACCTCCTCGCGGCGCAGGCCGGGCGTGCGGCGCCGGGCGCCCGGAGCCAGACCCACGTCGGACGGGTTCAGCCGGGCGCGGCCACGGCGCAGGAAGTCGGCGAGTTCGGCTCGGTTCACCCCTCCAGCGTGCGGCACCCCGCCCGGCTTATCCAGGGACTGCCGATCCCCTGATCAAGAGGTCTCTCCCGGTGCTCGCGCGGCCGTTCCACGCTGGTCCGGACGAGAGGAGCACACCATGCTGACTTTGGTGACAGGTACGACGGGACAGGTCGGGCGGCGCTTCGTGCCGAGGCTGCTGGCGCAGTCCCGGCCGGGGGAGCGGGTACGGGTGCTGGTGCGGGACACGGCCCGGGGCGAGCCCTTCGCCGCACTCGGCGCCGAGGTCGTCGTGGGCGACCTGCGCGACACCGACGTCCTCGGCAAGGCCGTGGCGGGCGTCGACGCGGTCGTGAACGTCGCGGCATCCTTCCGGGGAGTACCGGACGAGGAAGCGTGGGCCGTCAACCGGGACGCGGCGGTGGAGCTGGGCCTTGCCGCACAGTCAGCCGGTGTGCGGAGGTTCGTACAGGTCAGCACTGGTCTCGTGTACGGCCAGGGACGGGGGCGCCTGGTGACCGAGGAGGACGAGAGCCGGCCCGGCGGTTCCATGTGGGGCGCCTATCCCGCGTCCAAGGCGGAGGCCGAGCGGCTGCTGCTGGCGATGGAGGGGCTCGATGTGCGCGTCGGGCGGCTTCCCTTCGTCTACGGCGAGGGGGATCCGCATCTCGCCCAGTCCCTGATGTGGGCGAAGAACTGGGCGTCGGGCCAGCGGCTGCACATGGGGCACCACGTGGATGTCGCACAGGGCCTGCTGCGGATCCTGCACGCGCCGGGGATCCCGGGACGGGTGTACAACATCGCCGACGACGCGCCCGTGACGGCGGTGGAGCTGCATCAGCTCAACGGGGTGGAGATTCCGGCTGAGCTGTACGAGCGGACCGATCCCGACCCGTGGCTGGTGCTCATGTCCACGGAGCGGATCCGGCGAGAGCTGGGGTACCGGCCGGTGTATTCGTCGGTCTATGCGGCTCGGGAGGCGGGAGCACTCTGAGGCCGGTGGGCGGGTGCGGGGTCCGTCGTGGCCGGTAGCGCAGTTCCCCGCGCCCCTGACAGCATCTAGTCGACGCTTCTTATACGGCCGACCAGGACCGCTCCCGCCAAGCCCACCACCGCCGCCACCCCGTACAGCACTCGGTACCCCCCCAGGTGCGTCACGATCGGTGCCGCCAACGCCGGGGCGGCCACCTGGGGCAGCGAGTTGGCGATGTTGATGACGCCCAGGTCCTTTCCCCGGTCCAGGGCCGTCGGCAGTACGTCCGTCATCAGGGCGAAGTCGACCGACATGAACACCCCGAGGCCCACACCGAGCAGCGCTGCCACGATGATCGCGCTCGGCCAGGTCTGCCACAGTGCGAGCAGGGCCGTCGCCACCGCCATGAGGACGCCGGACCAGCGGACGAACGGCTTGCGGCGGCCCACCCGGTCCGACCAGACCCCGCCCACCACCACCGTGGCCAGCAGTGCCACGCTGTCGACCGCCGTGAGGATCAGGACGCCCTGCTCGGGGTCGTCGTGGTGGAGGCCATCCCGCAGGTAGTACAGCAGATACAGGAGCACCAGCGCGTTGCTGAGGTTGATCAGGAAACGGGTCACCCAGGCCCAGGCGAAGTCGGGGTAGCGGCGCGGGCTCAGCCAGAAGCCGCGCGCGAACGACCGCCAGGACCAAGCCGGTCGGTCCGTGAACGCCAGCCGGAGGTCCTGGTGGCGCAGCACGTACGGCAGCACCCCCGCCAGCGTGAACACCGCGCAGGCCGCATAGCCCGCCGCGATCCCGCCCGCCGCGGTGGCCAGCCCGGTGCCGACGACCGCGCCGAGGATCTGCGCCGCCCCGATCCAGCCGCCGACCGCGCCCCGCTGGAGCCGTGGCACCCGGTCCGGCACGGCCGCCGTGACCGCCGCGAAGGCCGCGTTCAGGGTCAGCTGGACCAGACACCAGCCGAGCGTCATGAGCCACAGACCGCCCGCCCCGGCGAGCACCAGCAACGACAGCGCGCCGCCCGCCGCACCGGCCACGATCCACGGGCTGCGGCGGCCCCAGCGGGCCGTGGTGCGGTCCGACAGCGCGCCGAAGAACGGGTTCGCCGCCAGCGACACCACCGCGCCCACCCCGGTCACCCAGGCCAGCAGCGTCTCCTTGGACATGCCGGTGCCGGGCGCGAAGTCCTCCGCCTGCCGAGCCAGCAGGATCTGCAACGGGCCGTACCAGCCCACCCAGATCGCCACGTTGGCCAGCGACAAAGAGGCCGTCCAGCCCTTGCCGACCCGGTCGACCGGCTCCGAGAGAGCCGTGCTCACCTCTGCGCCCGCAGCAGCTCCCGGTACCACGCGTACGACGCCTTCGGGGTCCTGGCCAGCGTCTCGAAGTCGACGTGCACCAGCCCGAACCTGCGCGCGTACCCCTCCGCCCACTCGAAGTTGTCCATCAGTGACCACACGAAGTACCCGCGCACGTCCACACCCGCCTCGACCGCCTTGTGCAGGGCGCGGATGTGGCCGTCCAGGTAGGTGATCCGGTCCTGGTCGTCGACGCCCGTGTAGGAGCAGCCGTTCTCGGTGATGACGACGGGCGGGAGCCGGTCGCCGTAGCGCTCGTGGAAGGCGGTGAGGAGTTCGGTGAGCCCCTCGGGGACCACCGGCCAGCCGAAGTCCGTCACCGGGACGCCCTCGATCTCCTGCACGGAGAAGGGGAGTTCGGCCGGGATCGTCAGCCCGCCGAACTCGATGTCCTCGCCCTGCGGCGCCCCGACCCGGGTCGGGGAGTAGTAGTTGACGCCGTAGAAGTCGAGCGGCTCGCTGATGACCTTGAGGTCCGCGGCGACGTCGCCCGGCATCAACTCGCCGAGTCCGGACGGGTACTCGCCCAGCAGCAGCGGGTCGGCGAACAGCCGGTTCAGCAGCAGGTCGTAGAAGTCCGCTGCCTCCAGGTCCGGTTGCTCCCGGGAGGCCGGCCAGGTCGGGCCGTGCGAGTTGGCGATGCCGATGTCCGTGGCCCCGGCCGCGCGCAGTGCCTGTACGGCCAGGCCGTGGCCCAGGAGCTGGTGGTGGGCGGCGGGCAGGGCGTCGAACATCAGCTGCTTGCCCGGCGCGTGGGCGCCGAGCGCGTGGCCGAACAGGGTGTGCTCGGCGGGCTCGTTGAGGGTGATCCACTTGTCGACGCGGTCGCCGAGACGGTCGGCCACCAGGGACACGTACTCGGCGAACCGGGAGGCGGTGTCCCGCTCCAGCCAGTCCAGCGATTCCGGCAGGTCCCAGTGGAAGAGCGTCGGGACCGGACGGACGCCCGCCGCGACGAGTTCGTCCACGAGACGGTCGTAGAAGTCGAGGCCGCCCTCGGAGCGCACCCGCGGCCAGGACACCGAGAAGCGGTACGCGTCCACCCCCAGGCCCGCCAGCAGGGCCACGTCCTCGCGGTAGCGGTGGTAGTGGTCGCAGGCCACCGCCGCCGTCGAGCCGTCCTTCACCCGTCCCGGTTCGGCCGTGAAGGTGTCCCACACGGATCGCTCGCGCTCGTCCGCCGCACCCTCGATCTGGTGGGCCGAGGTGGAGACGCCCCACAGGAAGCCGGCCGGGAAACGAGGGATCGCATGCTCTTCAGTCGCCATGCGCCGGATCATGGGTACCGGCGGGTAGGGAAGTCAACGGCCAGGCGTGAACAACCAGTTACGCACCCTCTTTGAGTACTTTCGAGATCAGTCTCCGCTGCTCCTCCGTGAGCCGGGGATCGGCCGCGTAGACCGTCCTGCCGTCCACGGTGATCTCGTAGTTGAAGCCGTCCGGGACCCCGATCGGCGGGGTGACCCGGCCGGCGGCGACCGCCTTCTCGGCCAGGGCCTGCCATTCGTGGGCATCGGGCCGCCCGGAGGTGTCGACCTCCTTGTGCCGCTCGATGCCCGCGAACCCGCCCGTGCGCCGCACCTGAATACGCATGGGTCCCTGTCTAGTACGGACTCACAGAATCCGCACCCCGACCTGCTCCCAGGCCTTCGACACGGCCTGGAGCTCGTCGCCCTCCTGGTAGCGGGCCTTCGCCGCCGCGACCGTGAGCTTCGCGAAGTCGGTGAACAGGGCTCGGTCCGAGAGCTCGCCGCCGGTCAGGACGTCGAACCAGATCTGCCCCGCCTTCTCCCAGGCGTGGCCGCCGAGGGCGGTCGCGACCAGGTAGAACGCGTGGTTGGGGATGCCGGAGTTGATGTGCACGCCGCCGTTGTCGCGGCCGGTGCGGACGTAGTCGTCCATGGTCCCCGGCTGCGGGTCCTTGCCGAGCACGTCGTCGTCGTACGCGCTGCCCGGCTCCTTCATCGAGCGCAGCGCCTTGCCCGTGACGCCGGGGGCGAGCAGGCCCGCGCCGATCAGCCAGTCGGCCTCGGCGGCGGTCTGGCCGAGCGTGTACTGCTTGATGAGCGAGCCGAACACGTCGGACATCGACTCGTTGAGGGCGCCGGGCTGCCCGTAGTAGGTGAGGTTCGCCGTGTACTGGGTGACACCGTGGGTGAGCTCGTGGCCGATGACGTCGATCGGGATGGTGAAGTCGAGGAAGATCTCGCCGTCGCCGTCGCCGAACACCATCTGCTCGCCGTTCCAGAAGGCGTTGTTGTAGCCCTCGTCGAAGTGGACGGTCGCGTCGAGCGGGAGGCCGTCGCCGTCGATCGAGTGGCGGGCGTAGGCCTTCAGGTAGAGGTCGAAGGTGGCGCCGAGACCGGCGTAGGCGCGGTTGACGGTGGCGTCCTGGCCGGGCTCGGAGCCCTCGGCGCGGACCTTGGTGCCCGGCAGGGCGGTGGTGTGCCCGGCGTCGTAGATCGTGCGCAGCGGCTGGTCCGACGGTGCCTTCGCCGTCGGCGCGGCCGCCAGGCCGAACTCGGTCGTCACGCGGCGACGGCCGCGCAGCTCGCTGTCGCGCATCAGGGTGCGCCGGGCGGGACCGGAGAGTGCGGGGTCGTCGTTGCGGGCCAGCTTGTCGAGGACGTGTGGCGGAACGACGGTGCAGAAGACGGGCTCGAAGCCCCCGTGAGTCGTCATGCCCGGCACCCTTGCACTGAGTCATGACCGTGTCACTAGCCGCAACCATGATTGGTGAAATATGCGGACACGGAGGCGCACGCTCCGTGACGAAGTGGTATGGCGCACTTTTTGTCCCCTTCGCTCCCCTGGTCCCGCATACTGATACGGCGCCCCGCACGGAGAGCGGCTCCGCTAGCATTCTGCGCATCATGCGTTTCGGGCTGCTTCTTCTTAGCTGCCGCGGCGAGGGCCTGTAGTCCAGGTCGACTCCCTCCCCGCGGAGCTTCGCGTTGCGTGTCGGCCGTCCTTCCCGGACATCCTGAGGAGCCCCGCAATCATGGCGAACCGCCAGCAGCCCAGCACCATGCCGATCCACAAGTACGGCCAGTACGAGCAGGTCGACATCCCGGACCGCACCTGGCCGAACAACCGGATCACCGTCGCTCCCCGCTGGCTCTCCACCGACCTGCGTGACGGCAACCAGGCCCTGATCGACCCCATGTCGCCCGAGCGCAAGCGCCGGATGTTCGACCAGCTGGTCAAGATGGGCTACAAGGAGATCGAGGTCGGCTTCCCGGCGTCGGGCCAGACGGACTTCGACTTCGTGCGGTCGATCGTCGAGGAGCCGGGCGCGATCCCCGACGACGTCACGATCTCCGTACTGACCCAGGCCCGCGAGGACCTGATCGAGCGGACCGTCGAGTCGCTGAAGGGCGCCAAGCGCGCGACCGTCCACCTGTACAACGCCACGGCTCCCGTCTTCCGCCGCGTGGTCTTCCGCGGCTCGAAGGACGACATCAAGCAGATCGCCGTCGACGGCACCCGCCTGGTCATGGAGTACGCGGAGAAGCTGCTGGGCCCGGAGACGGAGTTCGGCTACCAGTACAGCCCCGAGATCTTCACCGACACCGAGCTGGACTTCGCGCTGGAGGTCTGCGAGGCGGTGATGGACGTCTACCAGCCCGGTCCGGGCCGCGAGATCATCCTCAACCTGCCCGCCACGGTGGAGCGTTCGACCCCCTCCACGCACGCGGACCGCTTCGAGTGGATGCACCGCAACCTCTCCCGCCGCGAGTACGTGTGCATCTCGATCCACCCGCACAACGACCGCGGCACCGCCGTCGCCGCCGCCGAGCTGGCGCTGATGGCCGGCGCCGACCGCGTCGAGGGCTGTCTGTTCGGCCAGGGCGAGCGCACCGGCAACGTCGACCTGGTCACCCTGGGCATGAACCTGTTCTCGCAGGGCGTCGACCCGCAGATCGACTTCTCCGACATCGACGAGATCCGTCGCACGTGGGAGTACTGCAACCAGATGGAGGTCCACCCGCGCCACCCGTACGTGGGCGACCTGGTCTACACGTCCTTCTCCGGTTCCCACCAGGACGCCATCAAGAAGGGCTTCGACGCGATGGAGGCCGACGCGGCCGCCAAGGGCGTCACCGTCGACGACATCGAGTGGGCGGTCCCGTACCTGCCGATCGACCCCAAGGACGTCGGCCGCTCCTACGAGGCCGTGATCCGGGTCAACTCGCAGTCCGGCAAGGGCGGTATCGCGTACGTCCTGAAGAACGACCACAAGCTGGACCTGCCGCGCCGGATGCAGATCGAGTTCTCGAAGATCATCCAGGCCAAGACGGACGCCGAGGGCGGCGAGGTCAAGGGCTCCGACATCTGGGCGACCTTCCAGGACGAGTACCTGCCGAACCCCGAGAACCCGTGGGGCCGCATCCAGGTCAAGAACGGCCAGTCGACGACCGACACGGACGGCGTGGACACCCTGAAGGTGGAGGCCACGGTCGACGGGGTCGACACGGTCCTGACCGGTACCGGCAACGGTCCGATCTCCGCCTTCTTCGACGCGCTGGCGAAGGTGGACATCGACGCCCGGCTGCTGGACTACCAGGAGCACACGATGAGCGAGGGCGCCTCCGCGCAGGCCGCCTCGTACATCGAATGCGCGATCGACGGCAAGGTTCTGTGGGGAATCGGCATCGACGCGAACACGACGCGTGCGTCGCTGAAGGCGGTCGTCTCGGCCGTCAACCGGGCCGCTCGATAATCCCTCTGACCGGCGGTTTCGGGGCCTTGATCGCTGTATACGGCGATCAAGGCCCCGTCGTTTATCGGCCATCCGCGCGTGGAGGTCACGAGCAGGTCTCGTCAGGGGTGCTGACTCCGCCTCGCTGATGTGGCTAACATCACGCAAGCGCGGCGATGTTGCCGCGGGGTTACGCGGAGGTGTGACGTGCTGCCAGGACGGGGACGAAACGGCCGTGCTGCCAGGCCTGCGCGCCTCCTGGGCACCCGTACCGCGTGGACGACCGTCGGCGACGGCGAGTTCTTCTGCCCCGGATGCGGGGGCGACCGCAACTTCCAGCGGCTGACCGGCCGTCGCCGCTTCACCCTGCTCGGCGTCCCGGTCCTGCCGCGGGGCGACACGGGCCCGGTGGTGGAATGCGCGGCCTGCCGGCGCCACTTCGGCACGGACGTCCTCGACCACCCCACCACGACCCGCTTCTCCGCGATGCTCCGCGACGCCGTCCACACGGTCGCGCTGGCGGTCCTGGCGGCGGGCGGCACCTGCTCGCGCACCTCCCTGGAGACCGCGGCCGCCACGGTCCGCGCGGCGGGCTTCGACGACTGCACGGAGGACCAGCTGGAAACCCTGGTCGAGGCCCTCGCCGAGGACACCGGCCGGGTCTACGACCGCCCCTGCGGAGCCGGCCTCGCCATAGAGCTCCACGAGGCGCTCGACCCGCTCGCCCCCCACCTCGCCCCGGCGGGCCGCGAGGCGATCCTCCTCCAGGCGGCCCGCATCGCCCTCGCGGACGGCCCGTACACCCCGGCCGAACGGGACGCCCTGACGACGGTCGGCACGGCCCTGACGATCTGCGCGGACGACGTGACCAGGCTGCTCGCGGCGGCCCGGACGCCGTCCTGATACTCCCCGGGGAGTAGTCCGCGCCCCGGGCCACCCCACGCAGTACCCCCCGACTCGCCCTCCCGCCCGACGAACGAAGGCCCTCCCGCCGGGAGTCTGGAAGCGACCCGGACGCCGGACCGGAAGGAGGTCACTCGATGAGGGCCGCAAAGGCGAGCGCACGGCGACGACGGGCCGTGCCCTGGCTGGTGCTGGGGTTGTGGACCGTCGTGACGGACACCGACAGCCGCGACCGGATGATCGTGGGCTTCGTGACCGCGGTCGGCGTGCTGCTCGACACCTTCCTCGTGCGGGCGCTGTCCAGGGCGCCCGAGCCGCCGGTGGGGGCCGAGCGCCGCCCGGAACCCGTGTGACGAGGCCGTTCCCGGGCGCCCTTCCCTCCCCGAAGAGCGCCTTCGTCCCCGAGGATGACACCGTGCAGGAGACCAGGAGACCCAGGCTCGGCGAGCGGATCATGGCGGCGGTCAACCGCGACCCGCGGACCGCCCCGCACGGCACCCGCAACGACGCGCTGCTCGCCGTCGCGCTGGCGGTGGCCGCCGTGTGCCTCGGCCTGGGCATCGACGACGGCCGCCGCCCGGACGCCCTCGGCTGGACGCTGCTGCTCGCCACCCACGTGCCGCTCGTGTGGCGCCGCCGCAGTCCGGTGCTCGTGCTGGCCGCGGTGGTGGCGCTGATCGCGCCGTACCACGCCCTCGACAACAACCACGCCGCCGCCACCCCGGTCGCCTACGTCGCCCTCTACACGGTCGCCGTCACCGGCCGCCCCCTGCGGACGGTCCTGACGGGCGCCGTCGTGCTGAGTGTCTCGCTGACCGTGATGCTCACCGTCAACGCCCACCGGGCCCTCGAACTGCTGCAGACCTCCGGCTGGATCATCGCGGTCCTCTTCTTCGGCATCGACGTCCGCTACTACCGGCAGTACGTCTCCTCCATCGTCGAGCGCGCCGTCCGCGCCGAACGCACCCGCGAGGAGGAGGCCCGCCGCCGGGTCACCGAGGAACGCCTGCGGATCGCCCGCGACCTGCACGACCTGCTCGCCCACAGCATCACCCTCATCGGTGTGCAGACCTCCGTCGCCGCGCACGTCCTGGCCGCCGACCCCGAGCGGCTGGACCGGGAGGCGGTCGCCAAGGCCCTCGACGACATCGCCGGGACCTGCCGCACCGCACGCGGTGAACTCCGTACGACGCTGGAGGTGCTGCGCGAACACGGCCCCCAGGACACCCGCGGCCCGCTGCCCGGTCTCGACGGCCTGCCCGACCTGGTCGCGGCGGCGCGGCTCGCGGGCGCCCGCGTCGAACAGGACCTGCGCATCGGCACCGACCCGCCGCCCGCCGTCGGCGCCGCCGCCTACCGGATCGTCCAGGAGGCGCTCACCAACGCGGTCCGGCACGCGGGACCCGAACCGGCCGTACGCCTCAGGCTGTACGACGAACCGGGCGCCCTGCGGGTGGCGGTGACCGACGACGGCATCGGGCCCGTCCCGGGCGGCAGCCCCGGCTTCGGGCTGGTCGGCATGCGCGAGCGGGCCCGCAGCGTGGGTGGCACACTCGACGCCGGACCACGCCCTGACGGCGGTTTCGAGGTGACGGCGGCGCTGCCGCTCACCGTGGGGGAGGGAAACGCATGACCATCCGCGTACTGCTTGCCGACGACCAGACCCTGGTGCGGGCCGCGTTCGCCATGCTCGTCGAGTCGGCGCGGGACATGGAGGTCGTGGGAGAGGCCGCCAGCGGGCGGGAGGCCGTGGGGGCGGCCCGTGAGGTGCGGCCCGACCTGGTGGTCATGGACATCCGCATGCCCGACCTCGACGGCATCGAGGCGACCCGGCTCATCGCGGCCGACGAGGAACTCGCCGGGGTGCGGGTGCTGGTCCTGACCACCTACGACACCGACGAGAACATCGTCGAGGCGCTGCGCGCGGGGGCCTCCGGCTTCCTGGTGAAGGACACCCGGCCGGCCGAACTCCTCGACGCCATCCGCACGGTGGCGGCCGGCGAGGCGCTGCTGTCCCCGGGACCGACGGCCCGGCTGATCGAGCGGTTCCTGCGCAGCCCCTCGGTACCGGTGGCGGGCGGCGGGCCCGAATGCCTCTCCGACCGCGAGCGCGAGGTGCTGGCCCTGGTCGCGCGGGGCCTGAACAACACCGAGATCGCCGAGGCGCTGGGCCTGAGCCCGCTCACCGCGAAGACCCACGTCAGCCGGATCATGGGGAAGCTGGGGGTCCGGGACCGGGCCCAACTGGTCATCGTGGCCTACGAGTCGGGGACCGTGACGCCGGGGACGCCGTAGGGCTCAGAGCAGCCCGGCCGCGGCCAGGAACGCGGCCACCCGCTCCACCTCCGCCGCCGACAGCGGCACCTGCGGCTCCGCCGTCACCGGGCAGTCGATCACTCCCCGCAGATGCAGCGCCGCCTTGAAGGCGCCCAGCGCCGACGAGGACGCGCCCATGCGGGCCGGGTCGCCCACGCTCACCATGCCGAACAGGGCGCACAGCCGCTCCTGTTCGGCCCGGGCCGCGTCTAGGTCGCCCGCGCGGCACAGGCGGTCGAGACGGACGTATCCCTCGGGGTCGACGTTGGCGAGACCGGGCACCGCCCCGTCCGCGCCGACCGCGAGGGCCGCGTCGATGATGAGTTCGGAGCCGGTCAGCACGCTGAAGCCGGTGATGCCGGGGTGGGCGCGGACGCCGGAGACGACCGTGCGGAAGCCGGCGAGGTCGCCGCTGGAGTCCTTGAGGCCGGCCAGCACGCCCTCGGCGGCCAGGTCCAGCACCACGTCCGCGGGGAGCTTGGTGTGGACACCGCTGGGCAGGTCGTACGCGATGACCGGGACCGGGCTGCCGGCCGAGACCAGCCGGTAGTGGCGGGCGATCTCCCGCGGATGGGTGCTCGTGTAGAAGGGCGCGGTGACGACGACCGCGTCGGCGCCCGCCGCCGTGACGGCCCGCACATGGTCCAGGACCCGGGCCGTCGTCATGTCGATCACCCCGGCCAGCACCGGGAGCCGGCCCTCCACACGGCCGGTGACCGTCTCCACCACCAGCCTGCGCTGGGCGTCGGTCAGGAAGGCCGCCTCGGACGTCGTACCGAGGACGAACAGGCCGTGCACCCCGCCCGCGACGAGATGGTCGACGAGCCTGAGCAGCGAGGGGACGTCCACCTCGCGGTCCGGTGTCAGGGGCGTGCAGACGGGCGGGACGACTCCGGTCAGCGGGGCGGGAAGGGTCATCGGGGCTCCTCGGGATCGGCCGTCCCATGATCCTCCCCCACAGGGCGAGGGGGCGCCGACCCCTGTACGGCGCCCCCCTGTCCCGAACTGTCCTGCTACTGCACCTGCTGGTACGACGTGTCCTCGTCGGAGTCGTAGATCAGCTTGCCGCCCTTGTCGTAGCCCTTGATGTGCGGGTTCCTGGTGACCTGCTGGGTCAGGGTGCCGGAGGCGACGAACCAGCCGTGGTCGAGGACCGCCTCGCTGCTGACGCCGCCGTAGGAGACGGTCACCTCGGCCACGCCCGGTTCGACCGTGCCGATGAAGCCCCAGCCGAACGGCAGCTTCCAGTTGCCCTTGTCCATGAAGGACTGCTGGTAGAGCTTTCCGCCGTTGATGTCGGCCAGCACGGGCGGGGAGTCCGGCTGCCGGTCGCCGCCGACGCTGGTGTTGAGCCCCGAGGCCTCGCCGTCCTTGATGTTGCAGATCAGCCGGGTCTGCTGCGGCTTCTCCTTCACGGCGACCACGAACATGCCGTCACCGGGCGAGTTGGAGTCACCGGTGCTGTTCAGCGCCAGGATGATCCGGTACTCCTCGGGCTTGCCCAGGTCCGTGGAGGCGATGCCGCCGTGGCCCACGCGGTCCCGGTCATAGGCGAGGCACTTGTCGAGCCCCACCGCTGCCTGCTCCAGCGTGATCCCGTCCCGGAGCTGTCCCGCCGTGGCCGGCCCCGCGGGCCCGCCGGGTGCGGGGGAGGGGGTCGGCGTCGGCGGGGCGCTCGCCGAGGCCGTGGGCGTCGTCGCCGTGTCGGCCGTCCCCGTGCCCCCGCCGCCCACCGCGAACGCCCCCACCGGCACCGCGGCCAGCGTCACCAGGACCGCCCCGGCCACCGCCACCCGCCGGCGCCGCTCGACCACGCCCTGGCGGCGGATGCTCGGATACGGCACCGGCGAGGGCCGGATCGTGTACGCGTCCTCGGCGAGCAGCTCCCGCAGTTGCTCCTCGAAGCCCCGCTCCTCTTCCTCACTCATCTCGTGCCTCCCTGCGGGGCGCGGTCCATGACCTGCGCGAGCCCCGGATACGTACGCAACTTCGCCAGCCCCTTGGACGCCTGGCTCTTGACCGTGCCCTGAGAGCAGCCGAGCACCTCGGCGGCCTCCGCCTCCGAGAGGTCCTCCCAGTAGCGCATGACGACCACGGCCCGCTGCCTGGGCGGCAGTTGGGCCAGGGCGGCCATCAGCACCCCGCGTTCGTCGACCCGGGCCACGGCCTCGTCGCGGCCCGCCCGCTCCGGTGGCGCGTCGGTCAGCGACTCCTTCACGCGCCGCTTGCGGAAGCGGTCACTGTTGCAGGTGACCAGCATCCGCCGGACGTACGCCTCCGGGTTGTCGCTGCCCGAGACGCGCCGCCAGGAGCGGTACGCCTTCGCCAGCGCCGTCTGCGTCAGGTCCTCGGCGTGATGGGCGTCGCCGGTGAGCAGATAGGCGGTCCGCACGAGGTGCGACCACCTGGCTCTGACGAATTCCTGGAACCGGTCCTCTTGTTCGGCCTGCATCTGGCACCCTCCCTCGCCCACCAGACCACGAGGCGGGCCGATTCGGTTGCCCGGTCGTCGATGACGAGTTCGAATGAGGTCATGGAGGGATGGGACGCACACGATCCGGGTGTCCTGCGGCTGCCGTCCGGGCGCCTGGTGCGGGGCCGCGGTCTGCGCTACCCGCTGGACCCGGCCGCGCCGACGCCGTCGTACGGCGTCTATCTGCTCGGGGACGCCCCGCCGGAGGTCCCCTGGGCCTCCCGCTGGGTCCGCTGGCCGGACTTCCGCCTGCCGGCGGACCGCGGTCAGGCCCGTGGGGTCCTCGTCGACGCCTGGGAACGGTCGGTCACCGAACGGGTCGAGATCGCCTGCGGGGGCGGCCGGGGCCGCACCGGAACGGCCCTGGCCTGCCTGGCGGTTCTGGACGGGGTGCCCCCGGAGAGGGCGGTGGCCTACGTCCGGGGGCACTACGACCGACGGGCGGTGGAGACGCCGTGGCAGCGGCGGTACGTCAGGCGCTTCCGGCCGGTCGGGTGAGGGTGTCGGCCACCGCCCGCGCCGCGTCGGCGACCAGCGCGTCGTCCCGTACGGCGTCCTGCGCGGGCATGGTCGACAGCACCGACAGGACGATCGGGTCGCCGGCGTCGGTCCAGACGACGCCCACGTCGTTGGCGGTGCCGTAGGAGCCGCTGCCCGTCTTGTCGGCGATCGTCCATGTCTTCGGCAGGCCCGCGTGGAAGCGGTTCACGCTGGTCGTGTTGTTCAGCAGCCAGTGCGTGAGCAGCTCCCGGTCCCGCCGGTTCAGCGCGTCGCCGAGGACCAGCCGGCCGTAGGTGCGGCCGACGGCGTACGGGCTCGTCGTGTCCGTGCGCCGCCACGGTTCGGCGGTGTTGAGCTCGGGCTCCCAGCGGTCGAGGCGGGTGACCCGGTCGCCGAGCGAGCGGGCGAAGCGCGTGATCGCGGTGGGGCCGCCGAGTTCGCGCAGGAGAAGGTTGCCGGCCGTGTTGTCGCTGTAGGTGATGGCCACGTCGGCGAGCTCGGCGATGGTCATGCCCTCCGCCAGATGCTCCTTCGTCCGGTCGGAGCCCGGCATCACCAGGTCGTCCGCGGTGTAGTGGATCCGGCGGGCCAGCACCTCGCCGTGCCGGTCGAGGTCGCGCAGGACGGCCGCCGCCGCGAGCGCCTTGAACACCGAGCACATCGGGAAGAGCTCGTCGGCGCGGTACCGGACGGACCGTCCGGTGCTGAGGCGGTGCGCGAAGACGCCGAGCCGGGCGTCGTAGCGCTCCTCCAGCGCGCGCAACCGGGCGGTGACGTCGTCCTCGGCGGCGTGTGCGGCCGTGGCGGTGGCGCCGGTCAGGAAGGTGGCCGTGCCGGCGGCCAGGAGGGTGCGTCGGGACAGTTCTCCGGAGTTTAAGATCTTGCTCTCCTTCGATCGGTGACGGTTACCGGTCTCTCCCATGATCGACGTCGGGTCTCATCCCTTGGTTGCACGGCGGTGGACCATCGGCGGACGGACAGGCCCGCGCGGCGCCGACACAGTGGCGGCATGGAGAAGACAACAGGGATCGACCGGGCACGGTTTCTGGCCGGGGCCGCCGCCGTGGGGGCCGCCGCGCTCCTGCCCGCGGGGCGGGCCGACGCCGGGGGACGACCGCGCGGACTTCGACGCCACGGCGTCGTCTACACCGTCGGCGCCGGTGAGACGCCGGGCACCGCCTGGAGCGCCGCCCGGATGCGCGGTGACATCCGGGCCATCCGCGACGACCTGCACGCCGACACCGTCGACGTCACCGGCGACGGCGTCGAACGCCTCACCGCCACCGCCGCCGAGGCCGCCGAACGCGGGCTGCACGTCTGGCTCCAGCCGACCCTTGGGGACGTGCCGCGCCGGGACATCCTCGACCACCTGGCGGAGTGCGGCCGGTTCGCGGAGCGGCTGCGCCGGCAGGGCGCGAGCGTCGAACTCAGTGTGGGCTGCGAGTTCTGGCTGTTCGTGCCCGGGATCCTGCCGGGGGACACGGTCCTGGAGCGGGTCCGAAACCGCATCAGGGGCAGCTACGACCCGGTGCGGATGCAGCGCGAGCTGGACCGCTTCACCGCGCGGGCGGCCGAGGTGGGCCGCTCGGTCTTCGACGGCCGCCTCAGCTACGCCGCCGCCCAGGACGACGAGGTCGACTGGAACCTGTTCGACGTGGTCGGCATCGACTACTACTCGTCCTACCGGCAACCGCACGACTACGTACGTGAGTTGAGGCAGTACCGGCGCTGGGGCAAGCCGGTCGCCATCACCGAGTTCGGCACCTGCACCTTCGTCGGCGCCCCCGAGGCCGGCGGCATGGGCTGGGACATCGTCGACTACGACAAGGACCCGCCGGAGATCAAGGGGAACGTCGTCCGCAGCGAGCGCACCCAGGCCGCCTACCTCACCCGGCTCCTCGACGTCTTCGAGTCGATGGGCCTCTACGCGGCGATGGCCTTCGAGTTCCTCACCGCCGACGCCCCCCACCGCCCCGACGACCCCCGCCACGACCTCGACATGGCGAGCTACGGCATCACCAAGGCGATCAAGGACCGCCCCGACGACCCGCGTTCGGACTGGCACTGGGAGCCGAAGGAGGCGTTCCACGCGCTGGCCCGACGGTACGAAAGGTGCGCTCACTCGCAGTAGAGATCCCTGGCGGGACGCTTGCCGGTGGCCAGGAAGTGGGAGACGGTCGCGTCGCCGCATGCGGTGCCGTTGTCGAGGTAGGCGTCGTGGCCGGTGGAGTCGTTGACGACCATGACGGCACGCCGGCCGAGTGCCTCGCGGAGTCCGAGGGCACCGCTGAGCGGGGTGGCCACGTCCCGTTCGTTCTGCACCATCAGGACGTTGGACGGGCCGCGGTCGCCGACGTGCACCGGCGCTTCCCTCGGCTCCCACGGCCAGGCGGCGCACGGCATCGCGTTCCTCGGCATGCCCCCGGTCAGCGGGTACTTCGCGCGGCTCTCGGTCACGCCCCGGCGGTACACCTCCGGGTCGCCCGGCCAGTCGACGTCGTTGCACAGGGTGGCGGCGGCGACCGCGGTGACGTTCTGGAGGACTGCCTCGGGCGGTGCCGCCGGCGCGGGCGGTACCGTGCCCTTCCGGGCGGCGAGGATCAGCCTGGCCAGGGCCGGGTAGTCGTCGGGGTCGTAGAAGGAGTCGAGCATCGACTGGCGCAGGACGTTGCCGTTGAGTTCCGCCGGGTTGGCGCCCGGCCAGGGGATCGGCTCGCGGTCGAGGCGGGCGGCGAGGCGCAGGAAGAGCGGGCGCACCTCGGCGGCCGTGTCGGCGAGGCGGTCCGGGTTGCCGGGCGCGGAGGCCCACTCGGCGAACTCCGGGAAGTTGTCCTCGGCGCCCCGCTCGAACGCGGCGAGCCAGAGCCGTTCCCCTAGGACGGGGTCCGGGCGGTCGTTGCTGTCCAGGACCACCCGGTCCGTGCGCTGCGGGAACAACTGGAGGTAGGCGGCGCCGACATAGGTGCCGTAGGACACACCCCACGCGGACACCTTCCGCTCGCCGAGCGCGGCGCGCACCCGGTCGAGGTCACGGGCCTCGTTGAGCGTGCTGATGTGCCGGATCAGCTCGCCGCCGTTGCGTGCGCAGGCGGTGGAGATGCGCTTGCCCGCCGTCATGGTCGCGTCGACGGAACCGTCCGGGGAAGGCCAGGGCAGCAGGGTCGTACGGGCCAGGTCCCGGTGTTCGAGGCCGCAGTCGACGGCCGTCGAGGGCGCCATCCCGCGCGGCGCGAAGCCGATCAGGTCGTAGGCGTCCCGCACCTTCCGCGGCAGCTTCTGCCCCTTCCCCGAGGGGTCGTTCATGCTGTCGCCGCCGGGACCGCCGGGGATCAGCAGCAGGGCGCCGCGCCGGGCGTCCGGATTCTCACTGCGGATACGGGAGACGGCGATCCCGATCTTCGGGCCGTCCGGGTCCGCGTAGTCCATGGGCACGGAGACGGTCGCGCACTGCTGGCGCGGATCGAGGCCGCTGCCCTCGCACTTGGTCCACTTCAGTGCCGGGGTGCGGGAGTCGGCGGAGGCGGACAGCGGGGTCAGGGCACCGAAGACGACACCGGAGGCGGCGGCGATCAGGGCGAGGCTCTGCGTCATCTGCTTCATGCGAGGAGCCTCGCGGATCGACTGCCGTCGGCCCATCCGGTCAACTGCCCGATCGGCAGGGGGGTTTACCCCCTGAGGAGCCCGAGGAAGTGGGTCCAGGCGCGGGAGGGGAAGGTGAGGACCGGGCCGTCCGTGCCGAGTTTGGAGTCCCGGACGGGGACGAGACCGGGGACGGTGTCGGTGACCTCGACGCAGTTGCCGCCGTCGCCGTTGCTGTAACTGCTCGCGCGCCACTGTGCGTTGCTCAGGTCGAACTGGTGCATCGTCTGAGGTCCTCAGCCGCCGATCGGATCAGGGCGAGGGACGCCGCCGGCGACAGAGCGGCACCCCTGAGCAGATCGTAAGCTCGGCGTGCCTGCTTCACCACTGCCGGGCCGTCGAGGAGGCTTCCCGAAAACGACGTCTCTGTATAGGCGGTCGGTGGGGCGTCGTCGAACTCCATGAGGCGGAGCGAGCCGTTGTAGGCGGACGCTCCGGCTGAGAACGGCAGCACCTGCAGCAGCACCTTGCGTTCCTCGGCCATGACGAGCATGTGCTCCAGCGCCTGAGCCGCGATCTCGGGCCCGCCGACGGGGACGCGGAGCACGGTTTCGTGCACGATCACGCAGTACATCGGCCTCGTGGCGTCCTTGAGGAGCTGGGATCGCTCCATCCGGGCAGCGACCCTGTCGGCGATGAGCTCGTCCGTCGCGAGCGGGTGCGTCGCCAGCACGAGGGCTCTCGCGTATGCCGGTGTTTGCAGAAGTCCCGGTACGACCGTCGGCTCGAAGTCCCAGACAGTCGTCGCCAACCCCTCCAACTCCGCCGCCTGCGCGAAGTAATCCGCGTACCGCTTGTCGTCGATGAGCTTCCTGCACAACCGCTCGAAAATACCGTCGGTTTGTAGAACTTCATCGATCCGCTGCGAGATATCGAGTTGAGGTTTTCGAAAGGCCTGCTCGAACTGCCCGATGTAGGCGCCGGAGACGAAGACCCGTGACCCCAGCTCAGCCTGGGTCATCCCCACCTCCTCCCGCTGCCTGCGCAGTTCCGTTCCGAAGAACTCCCACGCCGCCTGTCGTGAACCATTGGCCATGGCCAACCCCCTTGTTCAGCCTTGCACTTGTAGTGCACAGACTCCTGCCGAGTGTAGGGAAAGAAGGCCACCGTGGAGAAGGGAAGAGTGAAACCCGAAAAAGGCGGGGAGTTCGATGAAATCGGAGTCAGGAGGGAATCGGTGGCGGAAATGCCCGTGGGTTCGTACGTCGTGGACACCAGTACCGGGAGGTCCGGCGTCGTGATGGGGCATGAGGGGCCGTACGTCCAACTCAGACCGCACGGCGGCGGCAGGGAGTGGGACGCGGTGCCGGAGGCCGTACGGGAGGCCACCCCGGCCGAGCGGCCGAGGATCACCACCGCGCTCCGGGCGGCGGAAGAAGGCAGACCGTAATCACGGTCACCGACGAGCACGCTCCCGGGTAGGCGAGAATGGGCTCATGAGTCTGTTCCGCGACCACGGCACCGTGCCGCGCACCCCGATCGGGGGTGTGCGATGAGTCTCTTCCGGGACGACGGGGTCGTGCTGCGGACGCAGAAGCTGGGGGAGGCCGACCGGATCATCACGCTGCTCACGCGCGGGCACGGGCGGGTGCGGGCCGTGGCCCGGGGGGTGCGGCGGACCAAGTCGAAGTTCGGGGCGCGGCTGGAGCCCTTCTCCCATGTCGACGTGCAGTTCTTCGCGCGGGGGAGCGAGCTCGTCGGGCGCGGGCTGCCGCTGTGCACACAGAGCGAGACCATCGCTCCGTACGGTGGCGGGATCGTCTCCGACTACGCCCGGTACACCGCCGGGACGGCCATGCTGGAGACCGCCGAGCGGTTCACCGACCACGAGGGCGAGCCCGCCGTGCAGCAGTACCTGCTGCTCGTGGGGGCTCTCAGGACCCTCGCCAGGGGTGAGCACGCCCCCCACCTCGTCCTCGACGCCTTCCTGCTGCGCTCCCTCGCGGTCAACGGCTACGCCCCCAGCTTCAGCGACTGCGCGCGCTGCGGCATGACCGGCCCGAACCGCTTCTTCTCCGTGGCCGCCGGAGGCTCGGTCTGCGTGGACTGCCGGGTGCCCGGCAGCGTCGTACCGTCGCCGCAGACCCTGGAACTCCTCGCAGCGCTGCTTACGGGAGACTGGGAGACCGCGGACGCGTGCGAGCCGCGGCACGTCCGGGAGGGCAGCGGGCTGGTGTCCGCCTATCTGCACTGGCACATGGAGCGCGGGCTGCGCTCCCTCCGGTACGTGGAAAAGTCGTAGAGCAGCACTGAGGAGACGAGAAGCACCATGGTCGTAAACGGGATCCTGGGGCGCCGGCGGCGCGAGTGCCGGGCGCCGGAGCCGCACCCCTCCGGGGCCCGCGCGCCCAAGCTCCCCGGTGAGCTGATCCCCGAGCATGTGGCGATCGTCATGGACGGGAACGGCCGGTGGGCCAAGGAGCGCGGCCTGCCCCGCACCGAGGGGCACAAGGTCGGCGCCGAGCGGGTCCTCGACGTGCTGCAGGGCGCGATCGAGGCCGGCGTGAAGAACATCTCGCTCTACGCCTTCTCCACCGAGAACTGGAAGCGCTCGCCCGACGAGGTCCGCTTCCTCATGAACTTCAACCGCGACTTCATCCGCAAGACCCGCGACCAGCTCGACGAGCTCGGCATCCGGGTGCGCTGGGTGGGCCGGATGCCCAAGCTGTGGAAGTCCGTCGCCAAGGAGCTCCAGGTCGCGCAGGAGCAGACCAAGGGGAATGACAAGCTCACCCTGTACTTCTGCATGAACTACGGCGGCCGGGCCGAGATCGCCGATGCCGCGCAGGCCCTCGCCGAGGACGTGAAGGCGGGCCGTCTCGACCCGTCCAAGGTCAACGAGAAGACCCTCGCGAAGTACCTGTACTACCCGGACATGCCCGACGTGGACCTGTTCCTGCGGCCCAGCGGCGAGCAGCGGACCTCCAACTACCTGCTCTGGCAGAGCGCGTACGCGGAGATGGTCTTCCAGGACGTCCTGTGGCCCGACTTCGACCGCCGTGACCTGTGGCGGGCCTGCGTCGAGTTCGCCTCCCGGGACCGCCGCTTCGGCGGGGCCGTCCCGAACGAGGAGCTGCTCGCCATGGAGGAAGCGATGAAGGGCGACCCGGAGGCCTGAGCCTCCGACCCGCCCGTCATCCGGCCCGCAGGATCAGCTGGTCGTCACCGCCGTGTCGTCGATCACGAAGCTCGTCTGGAGCGAGGAGTCCTCGACACCGGTGAACTTCAGGGTGACCGTCTGACCGGCGAAGGCCGACAGACTGAAGGACTTCTGGACGTACCCGGAGGCCGCGTTCAGGTTCGAGTACGTGGCCAGGGTCGTCGAACCGGCGGCCACCGTCAGCTTGTCGTACTGCGTGCTGGTGGTGGTCTCCGCCGTGTCGACGTGCAGGTAGAAGGTGAACGTCGTCCCCGTGCAGCCGCTCGGGACCGTCACCGACTGGGACAGCGTGTCGGTGTGGGTGGAGCCGTAGCCGTCCAGCCAGGCCTTGTAGGAGCCGGTGCGGGCGGCTTCGTCGGTGTCGTTGGTGATGACACCGGTGGAGGCGGTCCAGGTCGTGCTGCCCGACTCGAAGCCCGCGTTGCCCAGCAGCTGCGTCGAGGTGCAGCTGCCGCCGCCGGCCGCGTTCACGGTCCAGGTGAAGGACGCGGTGCCGGTCGCCCCGGTGCTGTCGGTGACCGTGACGGTCGTGCTGTACGACCCCGCGGTCGTCGGCGTACCGGAGATCGCGCCGGTGGAGGAGCTGATCGACAGGCCGGCGGGCAGTCCGGTGGCCACGTAGGTCAGTGAGCCGCTGTTGGTGGAACTCGCCGCGATCTGAAGGCTTACGGCGGTCCCGACCGTGCTGGTCTGGCTGCCCGGGTTGGTCACCGTCACGCCGGTCGACGGCACGGTGATGTGGCTGCCGACGTTGATGCCCGCGAAGGCGTTGCCGACCCCGGCGTACTGCGCGGAGCTGGTGCCGTACAGGGCGGCGGCCGCGTTCAGGGCGGCGGTGCGGGCCCCGGCGTAGTTGGTGCTGGACGTCATGTACGTCGTCAGCGCCTTGTACCAGATCTGCAGGGCGGCGGCCCGGCCGATCCCGGCGACGGCGACCCCGTCGGAGGTCGTGCTGGTGTAGGTCACGCCGTTGATCGTCTTGGTGCCGCTGCCCTCGGAGAGCAGGTAGAACATGTGGTTCGCGGGCCCGGACGAGTAGTGCACGTCGAGGTTGCCGACCCCCGAGTACCAGCTGTCCGCCGAGCCGCCGTCCTTGCTCGGCTTGTCCATGTACCGCAGCGGCGTGCCGTCGCCGTTGATGTCGATCTTCTCGCCGATGAGGTAGTCACCGACGTCGGAGGAGTTGTTGGCGTAGAACTCCACGCCGGTGCCGAAGATGTCGGAGGTGGCTTCATTGAGGCCGCCCGACTCGCCGGTGTAGTTGAGCCCGGCCGTGTTGGACGTCACACCGTGGCTCATCTCGTGCCCGGCCACGTCCAGCGAGGTCAGCGCGTGTGTGCTGCTGGTGCCGTCGCCGTAGGTCATGCAGAAGCAGTCGTCGTCCCAGAAGGCGTTGACGTACGCCGTGCTGTAGTGGACCCGGCTGTAGGCGGCGACCCCGTCGTTCTTGATGCCGCTGCGCCCGAAGGTGTTCTTGTAGAAGTCCCAGGTCTCCTGGGCGCCGTAGTGGGCGTCCACGCCGGCGGTCTGGGTGTTGGAGCCGGAGCCGGTGCCCCAGACGTCGTCGGCGTCGGTCATCAGGGTGCCGGTGCCCGAGGTGCCGTTGTTGAGGCTGTACGTCTTGTGGCCGCCGCGCGAGGTGTCGTACAGCTGGTACGTCGAACCGGACAGCGCGGTGCCCATGGTGACCGTGCCGCTGTACTGGCTGTTGCCGGTGCCGGTCTCGATGCCCTCGAACCGGGAGAGCTCGGCGCCGGTCGTGGCGTCGGTGACGACGTGCAGCTTGCTGGGCGTGCCGTCGTCCTGGAAGCCGGAGACCACCGTCTCCCAGGCCAGCTTGGGTGTGCCCGAGCCCGCCCAGATCACCTTGCGGGCGCTCTGCGCTGCCGGTTTCTCGGCCTTGAGCGTCTTGGCCGTCTTCAGTGCCTTGGTCTCGGCGGCCGCCTTGCCGAAGGTGGCGGTCGTGGACTTCACCGAGACGGTACGGCGGTTGTTGTTGAAGGTCGCGCCGAGTGTGCCCGTCGCCTGTGCGGCGGGGGGTGTGTGCACGACCAGGTCGCCGCCGAGGACGGGCAGGCCGTCGTAGGTGCGCTCGTAGCGGGTGTGCAGGGTGCCGTCGTTGTCCTTGACGACGTCCTTGACGACCAGCTTCTCCTTGGCGCCGAGGCCCAGGGAGTCGGCGGTCGTGGCGGCCTTGCCGGACGCGCTCTTGATCAGTGCCGTGCGCTGGGCCGGGGAGAGCTTGGCCTCCAGGCCTCCGGTGCGCAGCGGGCTGGGGTGGGGGGAGGCGGGCCCCGCGGCGGCGGGGACCGTCTGGACGCCTACGGCGAGGAGGGACGCGGCGGCCACCAGGGACGCGGCGATGGCTGATCTTCGTGGGGAGGGTCTCACTCGTACTCCTACTGCGACGACGGGGTGGAGGTGCCGTGCGGGAACTGCGTGAGAGCTGGCAGGAGAGTCGCACGGTTGTCCGGGTCATGTCATGCAGAGGAGGGGGAGACGAGGGTTATCCCTCGGCTCCCCTGTGTGTTCCTTGTGGATCAGGCCTGGGCGGCAGCGCAGTCCGCGCAGGTGCCGAAGATCTCCACGGTGTGCGCCACGTTGACGTATCCGTGCTCGGCGGCGATCGCGTCGGCCCACTTCTCGACGGCCGGGCCCTCGACCTCCACGGCCTTGCCGCAGACCCGGCAGACCAGGTGGTGATGGTGGTCGCCGGTGGAGCAGCGCCGGTAGACGGACTCGCCTTCGGAGGTGCGCAGGACGTCGACCTCGCCCGCGTCGGCGAGGTTCTGGAGGGTGCGGTAGACCGTGGTCAGACCGACGGCGTCGCCCTTGTGCTTGAGCATGTCGTGCAGTTCCTGCGCGCTGCGGAACTCGTCGACCTCGTCGAGGGCCGCCGCCACGGCGGCCCGCTGCCGGGTGGCGCGGCCCTTCACGGGCGGTCCTGCGGTCGTCACGGGTTCCTCCTTCGTTCGGCACCTGCCGGGCCATTGTGCCAGCCCGGCCTGTGCCCGGTCAGACGCCGACCGTGCCGTCCGCCTGCCGACTGGCCGGAATCGCACACTCCGCGGGGTCCGGGGCGGGTTGCGCGGCCGCCGCCGCCCGGGCCCGTCGCCTGGCCAGCGGGGTGGCCAGACCCGTCAGCACGATGAACGCCCCGATGGTCAGCAGCACGATCGTCGCACCGGGCGGCACGTCCTGGTAGTACGAGGTCACGGTGCCGCTGATCGTCACCGTCACGCCGATCGCCACCGCGATCGCGAAGGTGGCCGCGAAGCTCCGGGTGAGCTGCTGGGCCGCCGCCACCGGCACCACCATCAGCGCGCTGACCAGCAGCAGCCCGACCACGCGCATCGCGACGGTCACCGTCACCGCGGCCGTGACCGCGGTCAGCAGGTTGAGCGCGCGCACCGGCAGACCGGTGACCCGCGCGAACTCCTCGTCCTGGCTGACCGCGAACAGCTGGCGGCGCAGACCGAGGGTGACGAGCACCACGAACGCGGCGAGCACACAGATCGCCGTCACGTCCGACTCGGAGACCGTGGACAGCGAACCGAACAGGTACGACGTCAGGTTGGCGTTGGAGCCGCCGGGCGCGAGGTTGATGAACATCACGCCGCCGGCCATACCGCCGTAGAAGAGCATCGCGAGGGCGATGTCACCGCGCGTCCTGCCGTACCAGCGGATCAGCTCCATGAGTACCGCGCCGAGGACCGAGACCAGGGTGGCCATCCACACCGGCGACCAGGAGAGCAGGAAGCCGAGGCCGACGCCGGTCATCGCGACATGGCCGATTCCGTCGCCCATGAGGGCCTGGCGGCGCTGGACGAGGTAGATGCCGACGGCGGGGGCGGTGATGCCGACCAGGACGGCGGCGAGCAGGGCCCGCTGCATGAAGGCGTAGTCGAGGAAGTCCATCAGCTCAGCAGTCCCGTACGGATCGGCTCGTGGTCGTGGGGGTGGACGTGGTCGTGGCCCGGCAGGGCGTGCTGGCCGACCGCCCGCGGGGGCGGTCCGTCGTGCTGCACACAGCCGTCGCGCAGGACCACCGCCCGGTCGATCAGGGGCTCCAGCGGGCCGAGTTCGTGCAGCACGAGCAGGACCGTGGTGCCCTGGGCGACCTGTTCGCCGAGGGTGCGGGCCAGCACCTCCTGGCTGGCCAGGTCCACGCCCGCCATCGGCTCGTCCATGATCAGGAGTTCGGGTTCGGCGGCGAGCGCGCGGGCGATCAGCACGCGCTGGTGCTGGCCGCCGGAGAGGGCGTTCACGGAGTCCCTGGCCCGGTCCGCCATGCCGACCAGCTCCAGGGCCCGGCGCACGGCTGCCTTGTCGGCCTTGCGGAGCACGCCGAAGCGGGCGCGGGACAGCCGTCCCGAGGAGACGATCTCGGTGACGGTCGCGGGGACGCCGCCCGCGGCGGTGGTGCGCTGCGGGACGTATCCGACCCGCGCCCAGTCCCGGAAGCGTCCGCGCGGGGTGCCGAACAGCTCGATCTCCCCGGCGGAGGCGGGCACTTGGCCGATGATCGTGCGGATCGCGGTGGACTTGCCGGAGCCGTTGGCACCGAGCAGCGCGACGACCTCACCGCGGTGCACGGTGAGGTCGATGCCGCGCAGCACGGGCCGCGAGCCCAGGTCGGCGCGGACTGCGCGCAACGCGATGACGGACTCGCTCATGCCGGCCTCCGATGTCATTTCGCTCCCAGGGCGCCCTGCAGCGCCTTGAGGTTGGCTTCCTGGACCGCGAAGTAGTCCTTGCCGCGGGACTTGGCGGTGATGCCCTCGATCGGGTCGAGGACGTCCGTCTTCAGCCCGGCGTCGGAGGCGATGGTCTTGGCGGTCTTGTCGCTGACGAGCGTCTCGTAGAACACGGTCGTCACCCCGTCGGCCTTCGCCATCTTCTCAAGGTCCTTGACGCGGGCGGCGCTCGGCTCCGACTCCGGGTCCAGGCCGTTGATGGCCTCCTCGGTGAGGCCGTAGCGCTCGGCGAGGTAGCCGAAGGCGGCGTGGGTGGTGATGAAGACCTTGGTGCCGGTGTTCCTGAGCCCGCTCTCGAACTGCGTGTTCAGCGCGTCGAGCTTCTTCACCAGGGCCGCCGTGTTGGCCTTGTAGGCGGCCGCGTGGTCCGGGTCGGCCTTCTCGAAGGCCTTGCCGACTCCCTCGGCGATCTGCGCGTAGCGCACCGGGTCGAGCCAGACGTGCGGGTCGAGACCTTCGAGTTCGTCGTCGGGGTGGTCGTCGTGCTCGGCCGCGTGGCCGCCGACCTCGTTGCCGTGCTTCTCCAGCGAGGTGAGGGAGGCGGCGTCGATCTTCGTCCTGATCTCGGACTGGTTCACCGCGTCGTCGACGGAGGGCTGGAGGTTCTTGAGGTAGAGCACCGCGTCGGACTCCTGGAGCTGCGCGGTCTGCCGGGCGCTGATCTCCAGGTCGTGCGGCTCCTGGCCGGGCTCGGTCAGGCTCGTGACGTGCACGTGGTCCCCGCCTATCTGCTCGGCGAGGAAGGCCATCGGGTAGAAGGACGCGACGACGTCGAACTTGCCGGTGCCGCCCGCGACGGCGCTGTCGGTGGAGCAGGCGGAGAGGGCGGCGAGGGCCGCGGCCGCGGCGACCGCGGGTATGAGGTGACGTCGTACGTTCATGACAGTCATTTTCATCAAATATGGAAACCGTTGTCAACAAGGTCCGGGTCGCGAACCGATTTGATACCGGGGGTGGCCGCGCCGGTAACCTGAGGCATTCGCTGCCGTCCATTCGTCATGAAGAGAGCACCGTGGCCGCCGACAAGATCGACACCATCGTCAGCCTGAGCAAGCGCCGGGGCTTCGTTTTCCCGTGTAGTGAGATCTACGGAGGCCAGAAGGCCGCCTGGGACTACGGACCGCTGGGTGTCGAGCTCAAGGAGAACCTGAAGCGTCAGTGGTGGCGTTACATGGTGACGTCCCGCGAGGACGTGGTCGGTCTCGACTCGTCCGTGATCCTGGCCCCCGAGGTCTGGGTCGCCTCCGGTCACGTGGCCACCTTCACGGACCCGCTGACCGAGTGCACCTCCTGCCACAAGCGGTTCCGCGCGGACCACCTGGAGGAGGCGTACGAGGCCAAGAAGGGGCACGCCCCGGAGAACGGCCTCGCCGACGTGAACTGCCCCAACTGCGGCAACAAGGGCCAGTTCACCGAGCCCAAGCAGTTCTCGGGTCTGCTCTCCACCCACCTCGGCCCGACCCAGGACTCCGGCTCCGTGGCCTACCTGCGTCCGGAGACCGCGCAGGGAATCTTCACCAACTTCGCCCAGGTGCAGGTCGCTTCGCGTAAGAAGCCGCCGTTCGGCATCGCGCAGATGGGCAAGTCCTTCCGCAACGAGATCACGCCCGGCAACTTCATCTTCCGCACCCGCGAGTTCGAGCAGATGGAGATGGAGTTCTTCGTCAAGCCGGGCGAGGACGAGAAGTGGCAGGAGTACTGGATGGAGCAGCGCTGGAACTGGTACACCGGCCTGGGTCTCCGCGAGGAGAACATGCGCTGGTACGACCACCCGGCGGAGAAGCTCTCCCACTACTCCAAGCGCACCGCCGACATCGAGTACCGCTTCCAGTTCGGCGGCAACGAGTGGGGTGAGCTGGAGGGTGTGGCCAACCGCACCGACTACGACCTCACCGCCCACTCCAAGGCCTCCGGCCAGGACCTCTTCTTCTACGACCAGGAGGCCGGCGAGCGCTGGACGCCGTACGTCATCGAGCCCGCGGCCGGTGTCGGCCGCGCGATGCTGGCCTTCCTGCTCGACGCCTACGTCGAGGACGAGGCGCCCAACGCCAAGGGCAAGCTGGAGAAGCGCACGGTGCTGCGCCTCGACCACCGCCTCGCCCCGGTGAAGGTCGCGGTCCTGCCGCTGTCCCGCAACCCCGAGCTGTCCCCGAAGGCCAAGGGCCTCGCCCAGACGCTGCGCCAGAACTGGAACATCGAGTTCGACGACGCCGGCGCGATCGGCCGCCGCTACCGGCGCCAGGACGAGATCGGCACGCCGTACTGCGTGACGGTCGACTTCGACACCCTGGACGACAACGCGGTGACGGTCCGCGAGCGCGACTCCATGAAGCAGGAGCGCGTCTCCCTCGACCAGATCGAGGGCTACCTGGCCGGCCGGCTGATCGGCTGCTAGGTCCCCCGGCTGTCTTTGGCCCCCGATACAGGCCCGGCGCTGGCCCTGTGTCGGGGGCCGTTCGCTGTCCAGGCTGGCCTCATGAGCCTCGCCTTCCTCCTCACCACCCTCGTCGTGGTCGCCACTCCCGGCACCGGGGTCGTCTACACCCTCGCCGCCGGGCTCTCCCGGGGTCCTCGCGCGAGCGTCGTCGCCGCGTTCGCCTGCACCCTCGGGATCGTGCCGCACGTCCTGGCCACCGTCACCGGGCTCGCCGCGCTGCTGAACGCCAGTGCGGTGGCCTTCCGGACGGTCAAGTACGCCGGGGTCGCCTACCTCCTGTACATGGCCTGGGCGACCGTGCGGGACAAGGAGGTCATCGACGTCGACCAGGACGCGGCGCCCCGGTCCGCGGGCCGCGTGATCGTCCGAGGGGTGCTGATCAACCTCCTCAACCCGAAGCTGACGATCTTCTTCCTCGCCTTCCTGCCGCAGTTCGTGAGTCCGTCCGAACCGCACGCCCTGCCGCGCATGCTGGCCCTGAGCGGGGTCTTCATGCTGGCGACCTTCGTGGTCTTCGCCGGGTACGGGGTGCTCGCCGCCTCGGTCCGCAGCCAGGTGATCTCGCGGCCCCGGGTGATGGCCTGGCTGCGGCGGAGTTTCGCGGGGTCCTTCGTGCTGCTCGGGGTGAAGCTGGCGACCACCGACTGACAGATGGCGGCTGACAGATGACAGCTGACAGATATTGAAATCTGTCAGCTGTCATGGCAGGGTGGATCGCATGACGATGCGAACCCGAACCCTCGGAACCAACGGCCCCCAGGTCTCCGCCCTCGGCCTCGGCTGCATGGGCATGTCCGCGCTGTACGGCGAGGCGGACCGGACGGAGTCGATCGCGACGATCCACGCCGCCCTGGAGGCGGGCGTGACCCTCCTCGACACCGGCGACTTCTACGCCATGGGCCACAACGAGTTGCTGATCGGCGAGGCGCTGCGCACCGCGCCCGCCGCGCGGCGCGAACAGGCCCTGCTGAGCGTCAAGTTCGGCGCGCTGCGCGGCCCCGGCGGCGAATGGGCCGGCTACGACGGTCGCCCCGCCGCCGTGAAGAACTTCGCCGCGTACTCGCTCCAGCGCCTCGGCGCCGACCACATCGACGTCTACCGGATCGCCCGGCTCGACCCCGACGTCCCGATCGAGGAGACCGTGGGCGCGATCGCCGAGCTGATCGAGCAGGGGTACGTCCGGCACGTGGGCCTCAGCGAGGTCGGCGCCGAGACCATCCGCCGGGCCGCGGCCACCGCGCCCGTCGCGGACCTCCAGATCGAGTACTCGCTGATCAGCCGGGGTATCGAGCGGTCCATCCTGCCGACCACCCGTGAGCTGGGCATCTCGATCACCGCGTACGGAGTCCTGGCCCGCGGGCTGATCTCCGGCCACTTCAGCGCCGACCGGCGGCTCGGGGCGAACGACTTCCGCGCCCACTCGCCCCGCTTCCAGGGGGACAACCTCCGGCGCAACCTGGATCTGGTGGAGGCCCTGCGCAAGCTCGCCGAGCAGAAGGGCGTCTCGGTCGCGCAGATCGCGATCGCCTGGGCACTGGCCCAGGGCGAGGACATCGTCCCGCTGATCGGTGCCCGCAGCCGGGAGCGGCTCACCGAGTCGCTGGGGGCGCTGGACGTCGTACTGGACGCGGACGAACTGGCCGCGATCGAGGAGGCCGTGCCGGCGGACGCGGTGGCCGGGGAGCGGTATGCGGCGCCGCAGATGGCCATGCTGGACAGCGAGCGGTGAACGCCGGGCAGGGGAGAGGGCGCGAGGGCGGCTGTCGTAGGCCGGCCGCGGGCCGCCGGGGGCTGGTCGCGCAGTTCCCCGCGCCCCTCGGTGAGTGCGGTGCGGGCTGGTCGAGCGGTACCCACCCGGCGGCGCACACCGTGCCAGGTACCTTCTAGGCATGCCCCCGACCAGCGAGACCCTGACCGCCGAGCGCATCCTCGAAGCCACCGAGGATGTGCTGCGCCGCCACGGCCCGGCCAAGGCCACCGTGGTCGACGTGGCCCGCGCGCTCGGCGTCAGCCATGGCAGCGTCTACCGCCACTTCCGCACGAAGGCGGCGCTGCGGGAGGCGGTGACCAAGCGGTGGCTGGACCGGGCGACGGGCATGTTGGCCGAGATCGCCGCGCAGGACCGTGACCCGGAGGCCCGCCTGCGGGACTGGCTGGCCGCGCTCTTCGAGGCCAAGCGCCGCAAGGCGGGCGACGATCCGGAGCTGTTCGCCACCTACTCGGTCCTCACCGGTGAGAGCGTCACGACGGTCATCGAGCACCTCACCGAACTGACCGACCAGCTCACCCGCGTCGTCCGGGACGGCATCGACGCCGGCGCCTTCACCGTCGCCGACCCGGCCGTCGCGGCCCTGGCCGTCTTCCAGGCCACCGGCCGCTACCACGACCCCGTCTACGCCCAGGAGTGGGAACAGCCGGGCGCGGAAGAGGAGTTCACCGCACTGGTGGACCTGCTGGTCCGCGGCCTCAGGGCCTGACCGCGGCGGACCCGTCACGTCTTCGACGGGTCCACCGTCGCCTGGTGCGCCTGAGCCAGATGCTCCTCCGCCTTCAGCCAGGGCAGGAACTGCGCCCCCTTGCGCCAGCCGCAGGTGTCGCATCTGATCGTGCGTTGCGCACCCTTGCGCTCCACCTGGACGACGTGTTCGCGACCGTGCCGGTCCCAGCGGCTCACCTTGCTCGTGCCGATCTGCACCATGTGCCTCGCCTCCGGCTAGGAGTGTGCAGCAAGAACAACATCAACAGCAGTATCTTCACGGGGCGTTCGCCGGCCGGCCGTCCCGTCAGGCGACGGTCCGCGGCAGCCGCAGGCTCAGGACGCCGGTCAGGGCCACCCCGGCCAGCTGCACCAGGAGCGTCGTCACCAGGGCGTCCCGCATGCCCATGCCCGGTACCAGGGCGAGGAAGAGGCTGCCCAGCGTGGCCACGCCCAGCGCCAGGGACGCCTGCTGGGTGGTGACCATCACGCCACTGCCCACACCGGCCCGCGCGGGCGGCACCTCGGACAGCACGATCCGGAAGACCACGGGCAGCTGGAGCGCCTGGCCCACTCCGGCGATCGCGCCACCGGGCAGAAGGGGCAGCAGTCCGAGGTCCGGCCAGGAGGAGCGGGCCGCCAGGATCATCAGGCCCAGGCCGACCCCCTGGATCAGCGCGCCCGCGGTGACCACCCGGGTGCCGAAGCGGGTGATCAGCCGCGGCCCGGCGATGGACGTGCACAGGAACGTCACCGCGAGCGGGACCAGCGCCAGGCCCGCCTGGACGGGACTGCGGCTCGCCCCCTCCTGCAGGGCCACCGCGATCACGAACATGAACCCGGCGAAGCCCATCGAGAAGGGCAGGATCAGCAGCAGGCCGCGCCGCAGGGACACCAGCTCGAACAGGCTCGGGGGGACAAGTGGCGTACGGCCGCCCCGGTCCGCCCTGCGCTCCACCGCGAAGAACGCCCCCGCCAGGAACGGGAACGCCGCCAGCGACAGCCAGGTCCACAGCGGCCAGCCCGCCGCCCTGCCCTCGGTCAGCGGGGCGAGCAGCGCCAGCAGGGTCGCGGCCAGCAGGACCGTGCCCGGACCGTCCACCGGCTCGGGGCGGGGGGAGCGGGTCTCGGGGACCGTACGGGCCGCGAGGACCAGACCGACCAGCACGACCGGGACGTTCACCAGGAACGTCGCCCGCCAGCTCGTGCCCGCGATGTCGGCGGCCACCAGGACCCCGCCGAGGATCTGGCCCGCCACCATGGCGAGGCCCGCCGTGGCGCCGTACAGGCCCATGGCCCGCGCCCGGCGGGAACCGGTCGTCGACGACTGGATGGTGGCGAGGACCTGCGGCAGCATCGCGGCCGACGCGGCGCCCTGTGCGACCCGTGCCGCGACCAGCGTCCAGGCGGTGGGCGCGAGCCCGCACGCCAGCGAGGTCAGCCCGAACGCCAGCATGCCGCCCAGGAAGAGCCGGCGCCGCCCGAAGAGGTCGCCGAGCCGGCCGCCCAGGACGAGGAGGACGGCGTACGCCAACCCGTAACCCGCCACGACGAGTTCGAGGACCGACTCACTCGCGGAGAGGTCCGCGCCGATGCTGGGCAGGGCGACGTTGACGATGAAGAAGTCGATGAGGGGTAGTGCCGCGGCGAGCAGCACCGTGAACAGTCCGAGGCCGCCCAGCTCGGGTGGCGCGGCGGATCGGACGGGGCGTGTAGTCGTGGTTTCGGTCGTCACGCCTCAGAGCCTGCGCCTGGCCGCAGAGGGGTACCAGAGTCTTCTTATCCTGGTAGAAGAACCACCTGGCAACAGGGTCCCGGTGCGGGCAGGCTGGAGGCATGACCACCATGGCCCAGGAGAATGCCGTACCGGCGACCGCGTCCCTCTCGGCGATCCGGCGCCATGAGCTCGCCGCCTTCCTGCGCCACCGGCGCGAGCACATCGCCCCCGAACAGGTCGGCCTGCCCCGCGGCCGCCGGCGCCGCACCCCCGGCCTGCGCCGGGAGGAGGTCGCCCAGCTCTCCGCGGTCGGCGTCACCTGGTACACCTGGCTGGAGCAGGCCCGGGACATCCAGGTCTCCGTGCAGGTCCTGGACGCCCTCGCCCGCGCGCTCCAGCTGGACCCGAGCGAGCGCTCGCACCTCTTCCAGCTCGCCGGCGCGATCGACCCGACACCGGCCACCGCCTGTCCGTCGGTCACCCCCGCCATCCGGCAGGTTCTCGAACAGCTGGAGCCGGTCCCGGCCTGTGTGCAGAACAGCCGCTACGACATCCTCGCGTACAACCGCACCTACGGCCTGCTGCTCTGCGACCTGGACGCGGTGCCGCCCGAGGACCGCAACTGCATGATCCTCTCCTACACCAACGACGACTGGCGCTCCTCGATCATCCACCTGCCGGAGGCGCAGCGCCTGATGGCCGCCCGTTTCCGCGCCACCATGGCCGGACACCTCGCCGAGCCCGGCTGGAAGATGCTCCTGAAGCGGCTGCGCACCGAGTCCCCGGAGTTCCGCGAGGTCTGGGACCGGCACGAGGTCGTCGAACACCGGGGCCGCCGCAAGGAGTTCATGAACCGTCACGTCGGCCGTGTCTCGCTCGACCACACCGACCTGTGGCTCGGCCCCGAGGCGGGCCCGCGCATGGTGACCTACGCCCCCGCGGACGAGGAGTCCCGGCGACGGCTGGAGAAACTGCACGCGATCGCCCTGGAGCGGGCCTCACGCCTTCCGGCGTGAGCGCGATCTCTGCGGGCCCTTTCCTGCGGTACGTCGGCGGGGATGTGGAGGGGGCGGTGGCGTGCTGGGGTCTTGCGGGACGTGGAGCGGGCGGTGCTGCAGAGTGCCGGTGGGTCGGAGAGCGGGATTAGACGCTGACTCCGGCCGCTTCGCGAACCTTCACCGGCCGGGATGCGGTACGGCCGGTACGCCTGGACCCGGGGCGGCGGCACGCCGGGGCGTTGGGGGACGTGGAGCGGGCGGTGCGGCAGGGCGGGATTACGCGCTGACTCCCGCCGCTTCGCGGACCTCCACCGACTCCAGGCGCTCAGCCGTCCGTTCGGCGGTCCGCCGAGCCCAGGCCCCGCTGGTCACGGCGCCGAGAACCAGCACCGCGACCCCGCACCCGGCCAGGATCCACCACCCCGGCACGGCGGCGGACACGAACGTCTCCCGGTACGACGACGCACCCACCCCTGCGGCCAGAACGGCCCCGATCACCGCGACCCCCAGCGTCTGCCCGAGCTGACGGCTCGTGGAGGCGACGGCCGCCGCGACCCCGGCCTGGGCACGCGGCATACCCGACACCGCCGTGTTCGTGATCGGCGCGTTGACCAGCCCGAAGCCGATCCCGAACAGCACGTAGCCGAGGAACAGGGTCACGTCCCAGGTCTCCGCGTCGAACGCGGCGAACAGCACCCCGCTGGCGGTGATCATGACTCCGGCGGCGACCAGCGGCAGCCTCGGCCCCCGGCTCCCCACCAGCCGCCCGGCCAGGGGCGCGCACAGGAACATCGGCACGGCCATCGGGAGCATCCACAGGCCCGCGTGCAGCGCGTCCAGCCCCCGGACGTTCTGGAGGTACAGCGTCGACAGGAACAGGAACCCGCCCAGACCCGCGAACGCGCTGATCGCGATCACCGTGGCCCCGCTGAAGGGCGCCGACCGGAAGAAGCGCAGGTCGATGAGGGGTTCGTCGCGACGGGGTTCGTACCAGAGAATCCCGGCCAGCGCGACGAGGGCCACCACGGCGAAGGGCAGGACGTACGAGAACCCCGAGGCCGGCGCCTCGATGATCGCGTACGTCAGCGAGCCGAACAGCGCGATCACCAGGAGCTGTCCCACCGGGTCGGGGCGGCGGGCCTTGGGCGCCCGGGACTCGGGCACGTACCGCAGGGTGAGCAGCAGGGCCGCGAGCCCCACCGGCAGGTTGACCCAGAAGATCGAGCGCCAGCCGACCGAGTCCACGAGCACTCCGCCGACCAGCGGCCCCGCGGCCATGGAGATGCCGACGACCGCGCCCCACACGCCGATCGCCCGCGCCCGCTCGCGGGGGTCCGTGAAGGTGTTGGTGATGATCGACATCGCGACCGGGTTGAGCATCGAGCCGCCGACCGCCTGCACCATGCGGAAGGCGATCAGCGCCTCCAGGTTCGGCGCGGCGGAGCACAGCGCGGAGCCGATCGTGAAGACGACCAGGCCCGCCATGAAGACGCGCTTGCGGCCGATCCGGTCGGCCGTGGAGCCGGCCAGCATCAGCAATGAGGCGAGCACCAGGGTGTACGCGTCGATCGTCCACTGGAGGCCCGCCGTGCTCGCGTCCAGCCCCCGCTGCATGGCGGGCAGGGCGACATTGAGGGCCGTGGTGTCGAGGCTCACGATCAGAAGGCTCATACAGCAGATCGCGAGGACCAGCATGCGGCGACGATGGCTGAGCTCGGGCATGCGCTCCATCGTACGCCGATTTCGATAGTGCGTCTAACTAATGGTTAATGCATGATCCGTGCCCGGCCGCCGGCGGGGATGCGTGACAATGGGGGAATGCAGATCGGCCCGCACCCCGTCCAGCCCCCCGTCGTCCTCGCCCCCATGGCAGGGATCACCAACGCGCCCTTTCGCACGCTGTGCAGGGAGTTCAGCGGTGGCAAGGGCCTGTTCGTCAGCGAGATGATCACGACCAGGGCGCTGGTCGAACGCAACGAGAAGACCATGCAGCTGATCCACTTCGACGAGAGCGAGAAGCCGCGCTCGATCCAGCTGTACGGCGTGGACCCGGCCACCGTCGGCAAGGCCGTCCGCATGATCGCGGAGGAGGACCTCGCCGACCACATCGACCTGAACTTCGGGTGCCCGGTGCCCAAGGTCACGCGCAAGGGGGGCGGGTCCGCGTTGCCGTACAAGCGACCGCTGCTCCGGGCGATCCTGCGGGAGGCCGTGAGCGGGGCGGGGGATCTGCCCGTCACGATGAAGATGCGCAAGGGCATCGACGACGATCACCTCACCTACCTGGACGCCGGACGGATCGCGGTCGAGGAGGGCGTGACGGCGATCGCCCTGCACGGCCGGACCGCCTCCCAGCACTACGGCGGCACGGCGGACTGGGACGCGATCGCCCGCCTGAAGGAACACGTCCCGGAGATCCCGGTCCTCGGCAACGGCGACATCTGGTCGGCGTCCGACGCGCTGCGGATGGTGCGGGAGACGGGGTGCGACGGGGTGGTCGTGGGGCGAGGGTGCCTGGGGCGGCCGTGGCTGTTCGCGGACCTCGTGGCCGCGTTCGAGGGGCGTACGGAGGACGTCGCGCGGCCTTCGCTGCGGGAGGTGGCCGAGGTGATGGTCCGGCACGCCACGCTGCTCGGGGAGTGGATCGGGGACGAGTCGCGCGGGGTGATCGACTTCCGCAAGCACGTGGCCTGGTACCTGAAGGGGTTCGCGGTCGGCAGCGAGATGCGCAAGCGGCTCGCGATCACGTCGTCGCTGTCGGAGCTTCGGTCGGGCCTGGACGAGTTGGATCTGGACCAGCCGTGGCCCACGGGGGCGGATGGGCCGCGGGGGCGTACGTCCGGCAACAACCGGGTGGTGCTGCCGGACGGGTGGCTGAAGGATCCGTACGACTGTGCGGGGGTGGGGGAGGATGCGGAGTTGGAGACGTCGGGGGGTTGAGCGGATGCCCGGGTGCGGGTGTGTGGGGGCGGGCGTTTTTGCGCAGTTCCCCGCGCCCCTGGATGGGTGGGTTGCGGGTCGGGGCCGGGGTGGGGGGTATCCGTCCTCGGTCCGGCGGCTCGGCCCCTTCAGCAGTGCCCTGCAACGGACGCCGGCCGCTGCGGGCGGACACCCCCCACCCCGTCCCCTTGCCGCCGTACCCGGCCAACGGTTCCGTCGTGGTGCCGGTGACTGCACCTCCTTAGGGGCGCGGGGAACTGCGCGATCAGCCCCCACCGGCCCGCACCCACAACACGACCGGACCGTGGGGTCCGTAGCGGCGCCGGTGACTGCACCTCCTCAGGGGCGCGGGGAACTGCGCGATCAGCCCCCACCGGCTCGCACCCGCAATACGACCGAACCCCGCACCCCCGTAGGCGCCCCGCCCAAGCCCAGCGCAGCTGCCCGCGGGGAAACGCGCGACCAGCCCCCGCCGGACCGCGGAGCGTTACCCCTTGGACGGGTGTGGAGTCGAGCCGTAGGCCTTCAGGAAGCGGTCTCGGAAGGAGCTCATTTTCCAGACGGGGGCGTTGTGGGCCGGCTTCAGGCCGTCCGTCCAGTTCCAGGTCGTGATCTTGTCGAGGACCTTGGGGTCCTTCGCGACGATGGAGATCGGCACGTCACGGCTGGCGTTCTCGCCGCTGACCCGGGCGATCGGCTGGTGGTCGCCGAGGAAGACGAGGACAGTGTCGTCGCTGCCGTAGCGCTCCAGCCACTGGGTCAGTGACGTCACCGAGTAGGAGATGGACTTGCCGTACTCCTGCTTGGAGCGGGTGGGGTCGGCGATGATGTCGGAGGCCTTGTTGCCGGCCTTCTGGATGGGCTTGAAGATCGAGCCGTCGCCGAGGTCGTCCCAGTCGACCATCTTCGGGATGGGCGCCCAGGGCTGGTGGCTGGAGGTCAGGATGATCTCGGACATCAGGGGCTTGTCGCGCTTCTTGCCGTGGACCTGGCGCTGGTAGGCCTCCAGGGCGTACTGGTCGGGCATCGTCGACCAGCTGAACTTGGGTCCCTGGTAGCCGAGTTGGAAGGCGTTGTAGACCCTGTCGAGGCCGTAGTACTGCTGTTCCGGCCAGCCCTTCTGGACACCTGGCATGACGCCGACCGTGTCCCACGCGCCGGTCTTCTTGAAGGCCTTGGTGAGGCTGAGGTGGTCGCTGGCCATGACCGTGCGGTAGCGCTGCTGGTTGTCGATCCAGAGGCCGGAGAGGGTCGTCGAGTGGCCGAGCCAGCTGCTGCCGCCGTACGTCGCCGAGGTCAGCCACCCGCTCTTCGCGTGGAAGCCGGCCTTCGCGAGGGCCGCGGTGCTCGCGTCGAGGGTCTTGTCGACGCCGGGCGCGATGCCCGGGTCCTCGACGGCGCTGCGGCCGTAGCTCTCGATGAAGGTGAAGATCATGTCCTTGCCGCGCAGATCGGGCACCAGCTGGGCGCCCGGTGTGTTCCCGAAGGCGTCGACCTTGGCGACCTTCTGGAACTCCGCCTCGTCCCGGACGGTGTACAGCACCCGCTTGGCCTGGAGCGCGGTGAGCGCGGCGGTGTGCTCGGAGGCCAGCGGAATGCCGAAGACCTGGAGACCGAGGGCGGCACAGGTGACCCAGACGGTGGCGGCGAGGAGCGTTCCCCGGGTGGCGGTCCGGCGGTCCAGGACCAGCAGGCCGCTCAGCCGGACCATCGCCAGCGTCATGACGGCCAGCAGCAGGAGCACGAGGACGATCACGCCGATCACGGCTGCGACCGCCACGGCCCCGCCCATCGAGTCCGCGACGTACGACTGCGCGTCGTCGAGCAGCTCCCAGTCCAGGACGGGATTGAAGGGCCGCCCGAGATAGTCGTTGAACCCCATGTCGAGCAGGTTCAGGATCGTCATCACGCCGAGCCCCGCGCCGGACACCGCGGCCACCACCAGCCGCGGCCGGCGCGGCAGGGCGAGCATCACGGCCGCCCCGAGGATCGCCTCGGCCGGGATCCGCACGAACGCCCGCGGGTGCAGATAGACGACCTTGTTCGGCAGGAGCAGGGCGCCGAGGACGAGCAGGGCGGCTAGGACGTTCAGGGCCCACCGCGTGTTGCGTGCGGCGGTGGGGTGGGTGTCCCGCCAGGAGGGCTTCCCGGCCGGCGTACCGTCCCCACCCGTCGATTCGGCCTCGGGTGATGTGCTCTCTGCAAGGGTCTCGGACACCCGAGGGTCCTTCCGTACGGGTCCTGGTAGGAGGCGGACCCGATATGGGGTCTCGGATCCGCCACATTCCCGTACGTCCGGCTTCCGGCGGCAGTTCACCGCCGCGGGCAAACACCGGGCAAACGCGTGGTCAACGGTCAGGTGAGGGCTTTTCCCACCCGCGGGGCTAGGCGCCTCCGACCGCGGTCAGCAGCGCCAGGGGTGCCGCCGCCGACCTGGACTCCCGCACGCACGCGTGCGGATACGGCACCGGCTCGCCGTGGGACTCCCGCCCGTACCCCGCGAGCACTTCCGGCAAGCGGTGTCCGGTCGCCGTCGCCGCGTCCACCAGGCCGTGCGCCACCGCCCGCGCCTCGTCGTGCAGTCCGTACCGGGCCAGACCCAGCGTGATCAGCGCGTTGTCGTGCGGCCACACCGATCCCCGGTGGTAGGAGAGCGGGTGGTAGGCCGACTGGCCGGAGGCCAGGGTGCGTACGCCCCAGCCGGAGAAGAAGTCCGGCTCCAGCAGGCGCCGGCCCACCAGCTCGCCGTACTCCTTGTCGAGCAGCCCGGACCACAGCAGATGCCCGGCGTCGGAGGCCAGCGCGTCGACCTGGCCGCCCTCTCCGTCCAGTGCGAGGGCCGGGAACGAGCGGTCCGGCATCCAGAAGTCCCGCTGGAACCGGTCCCGCAGGTCCGCCGCGGCCTGTTCGAGGAGGGCCGCGTACGTCTCGTCCCCCCACACCGTGCGGGCGACCCACGCGGTCCGGCGCAGCGCGTCGTACGCGTAGCCCTGGGCGCCCGCGGCCATCACCGGGCCGTTCGGGCGGGTCCCGTCGGCGCCGCAGATCGATCCCGGGGAGTCCTTCCAGTTCTGGTTGGCCAGGCCCCCCTGGTCGGCGCGGTAGACGAGATAGCCGCGCGAGGTGAGGCCGCCGTGGTCGAGCATCCAGCCGATCGCGGCGCGCGCGTGGGACTCCAGGCGCCGGGCGAGGGCGGCGTCCCCGGTCTGCTCCACGTAGGCGCCGAGCAGGACGAGGAACAGCGGGGTCGCGTCGACCGAGCCGTAGTAGCGGCCGTACGGCACCTGCTCGAAGTGCGCGAGCTCGCCGTGCCGCACCTCGTGCACGATCTTGCCGGGCTGGGCCACGGAGGCCGCGCCGATCTCGGTGGCCTGGGTCGCGGCGAGCGCGGGCAGGGTCGCGGCGGCCAGCTGGGGGCGGTAGGGGAGGGCGAAGAGCGCGGTGAGGAGGGCGTCGCGGCCCAGGAGGGTGAGGAACCAGGGCGCTCCGGCGGCCGGGACGCGCAGGTCCTCGCCGTCCGGGCCGGTCGCCGGGACCTGCAGCGAGGCGAGGTCGGCGAGCCCGCGGGCGCAGGCGGCGGCCAGCTCCGGCCAGCCGGTCGGGAAGGCGACACCCTCCACGAACTCGCCCTCCATCGCCAGGAGTTGACGGTTCAGGGCGGCGGGGGAGCTCGGCACCCGGCGGGTCCGCCGGTCGCCGTGCGGGCGGGCCATCACGCGCAGGGTCAGCTCGGCCGTGCCGTGCGGCTCCAGGTCGAGCGTCCAGACCAGGCGCCTGGCTCCGGTGCCCGTCTCCTCGACGCCGTCCGGGGCGGGCTCGGCCGTCACCGTCGTGGACGAACGCCATTCGCGGCGCTGGTAGCCGAACTCCACGCCGTCGTCGAGGACTTCGCGGGTGCGGGTCGCGCCGGTCTTCGTGTAGGTGCGGTGGTCGGAGCGGAGTTCGAACTGGTCGGTGAAGTCGGCGTCCGCGGTGACCGCGAGCCGGACCGTCGTCGCGACCGGGCGGTTGCTGGTGATCCGCAGGGATTCGACGAACGAGCCGTCCCCCACCGCCTGTTCGCGGAAGAGGGTGTGCGCGGGGGGTTCCTGGCGGCCGCCTCGCGGGACCAGGACACAGCGCGCGGTGTCGCCGTCGGCCACCGGCGACAGGGCTTCCGGCACCGCGCCGTCGACCGTGAGCTGCCAGCGGCTCAGGTGCCGGGCGTCGCGTACGAACAAGCCGTCCGGGGAGCTGCCGCCGCCCCGTACGCCGCTGATGTCCCCGCCGTCACCCACGGCAGCGAACGTCCCGCCGTGCACGAGCAGATGATGCCGGTCCGTCATCGCCGGTTCCCTCCCATGAATCCCATGTCCGCCGTGACTGTGGTGTCGCTGTGCAGCAGGTCGAGCGCGAGCGCGGCGGTCCAGCTGAAGCCGGTCGCCCCGCAGGCCTCGCCGGTGTACGGGTCGACGTACTCCGCGAAGTCGGTGGCCTCCGCCAGGTCCAGCACCGACTCCCGCAGCGCGTCGGCCTGCCGGTGCTCCGCGTGCGTGCGCAGCCCACGCTCCACGAGCCACGCGGTGTTGAACCAGGCCGGTCCGCGCCAGTAGCGGTGCGGGTCGAAGGCCTCGCCGAGGAGGTCGTGGCTGGGCACCAGGCGGGTGGTGGTGCCCAGCCCGAAGTGAGGGCCGGACACGGTACCGAGGAGGGTCCGGACGATGTCCCGCGGCAGGCCGGGCAGGAGCAGCGGGATCAGTCCGGAGACACCGCGTTCGGGGATCAGGGTGCCGCGGCCGTCCGGGGCGGGGGCCCTGAGGTCCCGGCACAGGAACATTCCGCTCTTCGGGTCCCACAGCCGCTCCACCAGCGCCGCCGTCAGCCGCTCCGCGCGCGCGTGCCGGGCCGTGCCGGGTGCGCCCAGTTCGGCGGCGATCCGGGCGAGGGCGTGCTCGGAGGCGACGAGCAGGGCGTTGAAGGAGGGGTCCTCGACGGCGAACCCGCCGGTGCCGACACCTCGACTCCCGCCCGGCCCGTCCCGGTACCCGCCGTCCCGGTAGTCCGTCGCCAGCCGTACGTACCGTCCGTAGTCCAGGTCCGTCGGCCGGTCCTCGGCCGCCCCGTGGTCGAGGTCGGCGCGGCGGAAGGAGCGGGCCGGGGCCGGGGTCACCCGGGAGAGCGGGAGGTCCCAGGCGGGGCTGTTGTCCATACCCTGTTCCCAGGGGTGCACGACGGACGCGAGGCCGCCGCCGCCCAGGTCCCGGCGGTGCAGGAGATAGCGGTGCCAGGCGGCCAGGCGCGGGTACACCCGGGCGAGGAAGCCGCGCGCCCGGGACAGGCCGGGGTCGGCGCGGTGGACCAGCCAGGCGGCCAGGGCGTGCACCGGTGGCTGCACGATGCCGGACGTCTGTACGGTGCGCGGGGCGCCCGCCGGACGCCCCGCGGTGGAGGAGCGCCAGAAGTCGGGGCTGGGGAAGTACGCGTCGAGCGGTACGGAGGGGTTGAAGACGATGTGCGGGACGCGCCCGTCGCCCCACTGGGCCGCCAGCAGGGTCTCCAGCTCCGTCTGCGCGCGCAGCGGCGAGAGGTGGCGCAGGCCGATCGCGATGAACGCGGAGTCCCAGGACCACTGGTGCGGGTACAGACCGCGTGACGGGACCGTGGAGGCGCCGGTCCAGTTGCCCTCCAGCACCCTTGCCGCCCTCGCGTGCAGCGGAGGCGGTGAACCCGGCGGATCGTATGCGATCGAACGCTCCGCGGAGGGGGTGATGAGCTGGGCAGTGCGTTCCACTCGGGGCTCCCCGAAAGACGTGTGGCTGACCGGTTCGGTCAGGGCTACCGTAGGGTTACGTCTATTTAACACGCAAAACCCAATATGTAATGCAGAGTTGAGAAACACAAGGGGGTGCGCATGGCTGGGCGGAGTCAGACCGGCGCCGGAGATCTGCTCGAACTGGTCCGCAGCGGGCGAGCCGTCACGCGCGGCGCGCTCCAGCAGGCCACCGGACTGTCCCGGGCGACCGTCGGCCAGCGCCTGGACCGTCTCTTCCGTGCGGGCTGGCTCCGCGAGGGCGCCGGGGGTCCCGTGGACTCCCCGCTGGGCGGCCGCCCCTCCATCACCCTGGAGTTCGACGACGCCCACGCCGTGGTCCTCGCCGCCGACCTCGAGACCCGGCACGCGCGCGCGGCCGTGCTCTCCCTGACCGGCGAGATCCTCGCCGAGCACAGCGGGACCCTGGTGATCGAGGACGGCCCGGACGTCGTGCTGGGGGAGCTCGGCCGCTGGTTCGCCGAGCTGCTGGAGAAGGCGGGGCAGCGGGCGGCGGAGGTCTGCGGGATCGGCCTCGCCGTGCCTGGGCCGGTCGACCTGGAGAGCGGCCGGGTGGTCCAGCCGCCGATCATGCCCGGCTGGGACGGCTACGACATACGAGACCGCCTGGCCGGATCCTTCACCGAGCACACCGGCGCGGGCCCGGTCCCCGTGCTCGTCGACAACGACGCCAACCTCATGGCGTACGGCGAACAGCGCACCGCGTATCCCGACTGCACCGCGTTCGTGCTGGTCAAGGTCTCGACCGGGATCGGCGCCGGGGTCGTGGTCGACGGCTCGGTCTACCGGGGCATCGACGGCGGCGCGGGCGACCTCGGCCACATCCGGGTGCCGGCCGGCGCGGAGGCGCTGTGCCGGTGCGGGTCCTACGGCTGCCTCGCCGCCGTGGCGAGCGGTGGTGCCGTGGCCCGTCGGCTGGCGGCGGCCGGGGTGCCGGCGGCGTCGGGCTCGGATGTGCGGGATCTGCTGGCGTCCGGGCATCCCGAGGCGGCGGCGCTCGCGCGCGAGGCGGGGCGGCATGTCGGGGACGTTCTGGCGACCGTCGTGACCCTGCTGAACCCCGGGGTCCTGATGATCGCCGGTGATCTGTCCGGAACTCCCTTCCTCACCGGCGTCCGTGAGCTGCTGTACCAGCGGGCGCTGCCGCGCTCCACCGCCCGCCTGGAGGTCGTGACCTCACGGCTGGGGGAGCGGGCCGGGCTGGTCGGGGCGGGTGCGCTGGTCGTGGAGCATCTGTACGCGCCCGAGCGGGTCGAGGAGCGGTTGCTGGCCATGGGCGTATGACGCCCGTGTTGCGGCCCCGAAACGCGTCCGCATGGTGAAATCCGGCGCCCTGTGGCAGCGTGATTCTCGCCACGCTTGATAGGGGTCGCGCTCGAATGAGCGGATCTTGACCGACTGCACTTCTCCAAGGGGTGGCACTGAGTGCCACCCCTTGATCGTTCATCGATCGAAATCAGGCGTGCCAAGTGCCGCTCAGATGAGCGATTCTGGCGGTCCGTGAGGGTTGTTGCGTTCAAGAAGTGAAAACATCGGGCCCGTGTCGCTTGCCAAGCTTTGACTTTCGATCCGTTGGCGGACGGCTGGTTACGGGCGTATGACGCCCGAGTAGACGTACCCAGGCGCCTTCGATCTGGGTATGTTCCTCGACGTCAGGGCAGCCACCGCGTCCTCGAGGGAGTCGAGACCCGTGTCGGAAAACAAAGAACCCCACGTAGCGAAGTTCGTCTACGACTTCACCGAGGGAAACAAGGACCTCAAGGACCTCCTGGGTGGCAAGGGCGCGAACCTCGCCGAGATGACCAACCTGGGACTCCCCGTTCCTCCCGGCTTCACCATCACGACCGAAGCCTGCAAGGTCTACCTGGAGAGCGGCGAGGAGCCGGCGGCACTGCGTGACGAGGTGAGTGCGCACCTCGACGCGCTGGAGCAGCGCATGGGCAAGAAGCTCGGCCAGGCCGACGACCCGCTGCTCGTCTCGGTCCGCTCCGGCGCGAAGTTCTCCATGCCCGGCATGATGGACACGGTCCTGAACATCGGTCTCTCCGACAAGTCGGTCCAGGGGCTCGCCCAGCAGGCCGGCGACGACCGCTTCGCCTGGGACTCCTACCGGCGCCTCATCCAGATGTTCGGCAAGACCGTCCTCGGCGTCGAGGGCGACCTCTTCGAGGAGGCCCTCGACAAGGCCAAGCAGGCCAAGAAGGTCACGGTCGACACCGACCTGGAGGCCGCCGACCTCAAGAAGCTGGTCACCGCCTTCAAGAAGATCGTCAAGAAGGAGGCGGGCCGGGACTTCCCGCAGGACCCGCGCGAGCAGATGGACCTCGCGATCCACGCGGTCTTCGACTCCTGGAACACCGACCGCGCCAAGCTCTACCGCCGCCAGGAGCGCATCCCCGGCGACCTCGGCACCGCGGTCAACGTCTGCTCGATGGTCTTCGGCAACCTCGGCCCCGACTCCGGCACCGGTGTCGCCTTCACCCGCGACCCCGCCTCCGGCCACCAGGGCGTCTACGGCGACTACCTCCAGAACGCCCAGGGCGAGGACGTCGTCGCGGGCATCCGCAACACCGTCCCGCTCGCGGAGCTGGAGCAGATCGACAAGAAGTCGTACGACCAGCTGATGCAGATCATGGAGACGCTGGAGAACCACTACAAGGACCTCTGCGACATCGAGTTCACCATCGAGCGCGGTCAGCTGTGGATGCTCCAGACCCGGGTCGGCAAGCGCACGGCGGGCGCGGCCTTCCGGATCGCCACCCAGCTCGTCGACCAGGGCCTGATCGACGAGGCCGAGGCGCTCCAGCGGGTCACCGGCGCCCAGCTGGCCCAGCTGATGTTCCCCCGCTTCGACGAGAACACCAAGGTCGCGCAGGTCGGCCGGGGCATCGCGGCCTCGCCGGGCGCGGCCGTCGGCAAGGCGGTCTTCGACTCGTACACCGCCGTCAAGTGGTCCCGTTCGGGCGAGAAGGTCATCCTGGTCCGCCGGGAGACCAACCCCGACGACCTCGACGGCATGATCGCGGCCGAGGGCATCCTGACCTCCCGCGGCGGCAAGACCTCCCACGCGGCCGTCGTCGCGCGCGGCATGGGCAAGACCTGTGTCTGCGGCGCCGAGGAGCTGGAGGTCGACACCAAGCGGCGCCGGATGACCGTGCCGGGCGGGCACGTGGTGGAGGAGGGCGACCTCATCTCCATCGACGGGTCCAGCGGCAAGGTGTACCTCGGTGAGGTCCCGGTCGTCCCGTCGCCCGTCGTGGAGTACTTCGAGGGCCGGATGCACGCGGGCGCCAACGACGCCGACGAGCTCGTCGAGGCCGTGCACCGGATCATGGCGTTCGCCGACCGCAAGCGGCGCCTGCGGGTGCGGGCCAACGCGGACAACGCCGAGGACGCGCTGCGCGCCCGCCGCTTCGGCGCCCAGGGCATCGGCCTGTGCCGTACCGAGCACATGTTCCTCGGCGACCGCCGTGAGCTGGTCGAGCGCCTCATCCTGGCCGACACGGAGGACGAGCGCGAGGAGTCGCTGAAGGCGCTGCTCCCGCTGCAGAAGCAGGACTTCGTGGAGCTGTTCTCGGCGATGGACGGGCTGCCGGTGACGGTCCGGCTGCTCGACCCGCCGCTGCACGAGTTCCTCCCCGACATCACCGAGCTGTCGGTCCGTGTGGCCCTCGCGGAGTCCCGCCAGGAGCCGCACGAGAACGAACTGCGCCTCCTGCAGGCCGTGCACCGGCTGCACGAGCAGAACCCGATGCTGGGCCTGCGCGGTGTACGTCTCGGCCTGGTCATCCCCGGCCTGTTCACCATGCAGGTCCGCGCGATCGCGGAAGCCGCGGCCGAGCGCAAGAACGCCAAGGGCGACCCGCGCGCGGAGATCATGATCCCGCTCGTCGGCACCGTCCAGGAGCTGGAGATCGTCCGCGAGGAGGCCGACCAGGTCGTCGCGGAGGTCGAGGCGGCCACCGGTGTGGAGCTGAAGCTGTCGATCGGCACGATGATCGAGCTCCCGCGTGCCGCGCTGACCGCCGGGCAGATCGCGGAGGCGGCGGAGTTCTTCTCCTTCGGCACGAACGACCTGACCCAGACGGTGTGGGGCTTCAGCCGCGACGACGTGGAGGCGAGCTTCTTCACGGCGTACCTGGAGAAGGGCATCTTCGGGGTCAGCCCGTTCGAGACGATCGACAAGGACGGTGTCGGCTCGCTGGTCAAGCTCGCTGCCGAGGCGGGCCGCAGGACCCGCCCCGACCTCAAGCTCGGCGTCTGCGGTGAACACGGCGGTGACCCGGAGTCGGTCCACTTCTTCCACGAGGTGGGTCTGGACTACGTCTCCTGCTCCCCGTTCCGTATCCCGGTGGCCCGCCTGGAGGCGGGGCGCGCGGCGATCACGGCCAACGGAAGCGACCACCGGTAGGCCCGCGACGGCCACGGGAACCCCGGAACCGCCACCCGTCCCCGACCCTCATCCGATGGGCGGCGGTTCCGGAGCACGACGAGAGGGCGGCATCCTGTGCGGGGATGCCGCCCTCTCGTGCGCCCGGCGGATGTCGAGAACGTGAGACCTGCTCCGTCCCAGGGGCAGCAGCGGCCACCACCGGCCGCACCGGGAAGAGGGAGAGACCAGCATGGCGATTCAGCGGATGGACAACGTCGGCATCGTCGTCGAGGACCTGGACGCCGCCGTCGCGTTCTTCGTGGAACTCGGTATGGAACTGGAGGGCAGGGCGGAGGTCGAGGGTCCGGTGGCCGACCTGTGCACCGGACTCGACGGCGTCCACTGCGAGATCGCGATGGTCCGGACCCCGGACGGCCACAGCCGGCTCGAACTGGCGAAGTACCGCAGCCCCGCGGCGATCGACGCGGGGCCGCGGAACCGGCCGCACAACATCCTGGGCACGCATCGCGTCATGTTCGCCGTCGACGACATCGAGGACACGGTGGCCCGGCTGCGTCCTCACGGCGCCGAACTCCTCGGCGGGATCGCCCGGTTCGAGGACAGCTATCTGCTCTGCTACGTCCGCGGCCCGGAGGGCGTCATCGTCGGACTGGCCGAGCAGCTGGGCTGAGCGCGCCTCAGCGCTCGGCGCGGCGCCTGCGTGCCGACGCCACCAGCGCACCGCCGGTGAGCAGGACGGCCGAGCCCGCGGCGGCGAGGTACACGGTGGTGTCGCCACCGCCGCCACCGGTCTCGGCGAGGTCCGGGCCCTTCCTGCCGGTGTCCCCGGCCTCCGCCGCCGCCTGGTCGTCGTGGGCCTTGAAGTCCGCGGGCGGCCGGTCGCAGCCGATGCCGTCGCCGTCCCGGTCGAGGTGGCTGCCGTAGTGCTCGTCGCCCTCGGGGATGTTCGCGTAACCGGCGGCGTACGCCTCGGCGCAGTTCTCGAACGGGTGGTCACCGTCGTGTGCCGAGGCGGCGCCCGGCAGCACGGCCAGCGCCAGCGCGGCGACGGCGATGGCGCCGGGCTTGCGGAGCAGGTTCACAGCAGGTCCCTCCAGGTTCATGGTGATATCCGCGCGCATGATCAAGAAGTGGCGATCAGCCGGATATGAGGTGACGAACCTAGTGAGACGCGGGTGCGCTGTCGGCGACATGAGAAACCCGTGATGCGAACGTGACGTGACCGGAGGGTAACTCTCCGCAAGGCCGCCGCCGCAAGCTCAACTGTCGCAGGCCACCCCGTCGTTGTCCCGGTCCAGGTGCGAGGCGTACCCGGGTTCACCGCGGTGGATCGGCGCGGCGCCGGCTGCGCGGGCCTCGGAGCAGTTGGCGTAATAGACGCTGTCGGAACCCGGGTCGGCCCCGGAGTCGGTGTCCGCCTCGGCCTGTGCCGTGACCGTCCTCGTGACCTTGACCGTCTTCGTGGCGGTCACGGTGGCCGCGGGTTCCGGCTCCGCGGTCGCCGTGGCCGTAGCGGTGGCCGTCGCCGTCACGGTCACTGTCGGCTGCGGCTTGGCCGCGGCCGGCTTCGCGTCGTTCGTCGTCCTGTCCTGGTCGCCGGCTCCTATGCCGACGCCGAGGAAGAGCGTGAGCGCGAGAGCGGGGAGCACGAACCGCTTCCGGGCCCACTTGGGGGCGGGCCGTGACGCGGGCGGCGGCGTCGGCTGCCACGACGGCGGCGTGGGCTGGGTGTTGTACGGGTTGGCCATGTCGTCCCCCTGGCGGTGTTGCGTGAGGGGATGACCGTATTGCCGGTGTCGCAATTGTGGAGGCGAAGTGTTCTATCTGTGACCATTGCATGTCATGGGATGTCACGCTGGATCCCACCCCGTCTCCGGAAGGAGCCCCGTCATGGCCGGCTGGAGTGTGGAGGACGTTCCCGGTCAGGGTGGGCGGGTGGCCGTGGTCACCGGGGCCAACAGCGGAATCGGGTACGTCACCGCGCGGGAGCTGGCGCGCCGGGGTGCCCGTGTGCTGCTCGCCTGCCGCAGCGAGGCGCGGGGTGTCGGGGCCCGGGTCCGGCTGGGCGGTGAAGTGCCGGGCGCGGACGTGGAGTTCGCCCGGCTGGACCTCGGGGACCTGGCCTCCGTACGGGAGTTCGCGAGGACGTATCCCTACGACCGTCTCGACCTGCTGGTCAACAACGCGGGCGTGATGGCGCTGCCGTACGGCACGACCGCGGACGGCTTCGAGACCCAGTTCGGGGTGAACCACCTGGGCCACTTCGCGCTCACCGGCCTGCTGCTGCCGGTGCTCCTCGCGGCACCCGCCGCGCGCGTGGTGACCGTCTCCAGCACGGCGCACGTACTGGCCAACATCGACATCGACGACCTCAACAGCGAGCGCCGCTACCGGCGTTGGGTCGCCTACGCCCGTTCCAAGACGGCCAACCTGCTCTTCGTCCACGAGCTGGCCCGCAGGCTGGCGGCCCACGGCGCGGACGTGATCGCCGCGGCGGCGCATCCCGGGTACGCGGCCACCAACCTCCAGACGGCGGGTCCGGAGATGGCCGGCCGCAGGGCGGTGCAACGCTTCATGCGGGTCGGCAACCGCTTCTTCGCCCAGTCCGCCGAGGCGGGCGCCCTCCCCACCCTCTACGCGGCCACCGCCCCCGAGGTGCCGCCCGACTCCTTCACCGGACCGTCCCTGGTCGGGTGGCGCGGCTCCCCGGCCCCCTCCCGGCGGGCCCCCTGGACCCGCGACGACCGGGCGGCGCAACGCCTGTGGGCCGCCTCGGAGGAGCTCACGGGGGTGACGTACGACGCCCTCGGGGCCTGAGCGTCAGTCCTTGCGCCCGGTCACCGCCACCGTCATGCCCAGGCCGATCATGGTCAGTCCGCCGACCCCGCCCACCAGGGAGAGGCGGCGCGGTGAGCGGGCGAACCAGCCCCGCGCGGTCGCCGCGACCAGCCCCCACACGGCGTCGGAGACCAGTGCGATGAGGTTGAACACCAGCCCGAGCAGCAGCATCTGCACGGCCACCCCGCCCTGGCCGCGGTCCACGAACTGTGGCAGTACCGCGGCGAAGAACACGATCGTCTTGGGGTTGGTCACTCCGACCGCGAACCCCTCCCAGAACGTGCGCAGACCGCCGTGCCCCGCCGCGCCGGCCGACACGTCCTCGGCGAACGCCGCGCGCAGCGACCCGCGCCCGCGCCACGCCTTGACGCCCAGGTACACGAGGTAGGCGGCGCCGGCGAGCTTCAGCGTGGTGAAGACCAGCACCGAGCGCTCCACGACCGAGCCGACCCCGAACGCCACGGCGAGGACCAGTACGTAGGCGCCGACCGTGTTCCCGGCCACCGTGGTCAGGGCGGCCCGCCGGCCCTGCGCGAGCGCCCGGCCGATCACGAACAGCACGCTGGGTCCGGGGACCACGATCAGCAGGAACGACATGGCCGCGAAGGCGAGGAGACGGTCGGTGGGAACCATGCCCCCATGCAAGCATGGCCCTCCTTCGCCCTCCAGCCGTTTTCCAGCGGTGGATCCTCAGGCCGTCGCCCCGCTGTCCACCACCAGATCGGTGCCCACCACCGAGGAGGCGTCGTCCGAGGCCAGGTACAGCACGGCGGCGGCGATCTCGGACCGCGACGAGACCCGGCCCAGGGGGAGGGTGGCCCGCGCGCGGTCGGCGCGGTCCGCCTCCGTCTCGCCGGCGCGCAGGGACATCGGGGTGTCCACCGCGCCGGGGCTGACCGCGTTGATACGGACGCCGTCGCGGATGTGGTCCAGGGCCGCGCCCCGGGTGAGGGCGGAGACGGCCGCCTTGGTGGCGGCGTACCCGGCGGCGCCCGGGGCGCGGGTGTGGGCGCCGAAGGTGGAGGCGATGTTCACGATCGCGCCGCCGGAGGGCTGTGAGCGCATCTGGCGGATCTCGGCCCGCAGCGCCAGGAACACCCCCGTGAGGTTGATGTCGAGCTGCTCCTGCCAGTCGGCCGGCAACAGGTCGGCCAAGGGCTGCCCGCCCCGGAACACCCCCGCGTTGTTCACGGCCACGTCGAGCGCGCCGAAGCGGTCCACGGCGGCGTCCACGACGGCCTGGATCTCGGCGGCCCGCGAGACGTCGGCCGTCACCGCGAGCGCCTTGCCGCCCGCCTCCTCGATCAGCCGGACGGTCTCCGTCAGCGGCTCCCGGCTGCGTCCGGCCACGACCACCTGCGCGCCCTCCGCCGCGAACGCCAGGGCGAGGGCCCGGCCGATCCCCGAGCCCGCACCGGTGACGAGAGCGGTCCTGCCGATGAAACGCGTCATGATCTCCCCTGATTCTTGACCGTTCGGTTCAATATGGCGGCAAAAGAAAAGGGCGCCGCCGCCCTGAGGGGTTCAGTCGAGCAGCGCCAACGCCTGTTCCGCCGCGTCCCGCACCCGTGCCGGGTCCGCGGACGCCTTGCCGACGACCCGAAGTCCCTGGAGCACCACCAGCAGCATCCTGGCGAGGGTCAGCGGATCGCGGTCCGCCGGCAGTTCGCCCTGTGCCTGCGCGCGGACCAGTGCCGAGTGCAGCACGGTCTCCAGCTGGTCCCAGTTGCGCTCGACGTGCCGTGCGGCCGCCGGGTCGTGCGGAGCCAGTTCGGCGGCCGCGTTGGTCACCATGCAGCCGTTCCGGCGCAGTTGGTCGTCGGCCGCCTCGCTCGCGTACCGCCGTACGACCGCCCGCACGGCAGGCAGTGCGGGGCCCGGCTGGGACAGCTCCCGCACGATCGGCGGGAGCCCTGCCCGGTCGTAGCGCTCCAGCGCCCTCAGGTACAGCTCGTGCTTGCTGCCGAAGGTCGCGTAGATGCTGGCCCGCCCGATGCCGAGGTGCTCGACCAGGTCGGACAGGGACGTGGCCTCGTAGCCGCGCCGCCAGAACAGCTCCAGAGCTGCCTGCAGCGCGGCGTCGGGGTCGAACTCCTTGGTCCTGGCCACGCGTCGCAGCCTAGGCCTGTCGAGAACGGTCGGTCAAGAAAGCTTGCTACGCCGCCCGCACCTCGTACGTGGCGATCCGCACCGACTCGTCGTCCAGGCACTGCCCGGTCTCCAGGTCGAAGCGCTGCTTGAGCAGGGGGGAGGCCACGAACGGGCGGCCCTGGACGCTTCCGGTCAGCCCGCGGGAGAGGACGGCCGCCCCGCCGAAGGGGTCGCGGTTGTCGACGGCGTACAGGTTGCCCGCGCGGTCGCGGAACAGGGCGGCCTGGCGGCCGTCGGGCAGCAGCGCCGCCACTCCCCGGCCGGGGAGCAGCCGGGCCAGCTCGCAGACCGCGAACCAGTCGCCGTTCAGCTGGAGTTCGACCTTCAGGTCGGTGGTCTCGGGTGCCAGGGTCATCGCTGGGCGCTTCCTTCCAGGGGACGGTGGCCGATGGTCAGCAGCGGCAGGTCGGGCTTGATCTGCTCGCGCTCGGGGACGAAGCCGACGACCGGGTCGGGGGTGTCGGGGGCGTTCACGAAGGACACGAACCGGGCGAGCTTCTCGGGGTCGTTGATGGTGGTCGCCCACTCGTCGACGTAGTGCGCCACGTGGGCCGTCATCAGGGACTCCAGCTCCTCGCAGATGCCGAGGGAGTCCTCCACGACCACGTCACGGACGTGGTCCAGGCCGCCGGGGATGCGCTCCAGCCAGGTCGAGGTGCGCTCCAGGCGGTCGGCGGTGCGGATGTAGAACATCAGGAACCGGTCGATCAGCTTGATCAGTTCGGCGTCGGTGAGGTCCTGGGCGAGCAGGTCCGCGTGGCGCGGGGTCGCGCCGCCGTTGCCGCCGACGTAGAGGTTCCAGCCGCTGGAGGTGGCGATCACGCCGAAGTCCTTCGACTGGGCCTCGGCGCACTCGCGGGCGCAGCCGGAGACCGCCGACTTGAGCTTGTGGGGCGACCTGAGGCCCCGGTAGCGCAGCTCCAGGTCGATCGCCATGCGGACCGAGTCCTGGACGCCGTAGCGGCACCAGGTCTGGCCGACGCAGGACTTAACCGTGCGCAGCGACTTGCCGTACGCGTGACCCGACTCGAAGCCGGCGTCCACCAACCGCGTCCAGATCAGCGGGAGTTGTTCCACCCGGGCGCCGAACATGTCGATCCGCTGGCCGCCGGTGATCTTCGTGTAGAGGCCGAAGTCGCGGGCGATCTCGCCGATCACGATGAGGCCCTCGGGGGTGATCTCACCGCCGGGGATGCGCGGGACGACCGAGTAGGAGCCGTTCTTCTGGATGTTGGCGAGGAAGTGGTCGTTGGAGTCCTGCAGGGAGGCCTGCTCGCCGTCCAGGACATAGCCGCTCGCGCCGATCGTCGGGGCGAGGGAGGCGATGATCGAGCCGACCGCCGGCTTGCAGATCTCGCAGCCGTCACCGCCCTTGGCGCCGTCGCGGCCGTAGCGGTCCAGCAGGTCCTGGTAGGTGTTGATGCGCAGGGCGAGGACGATCTCGTACAGCTCCTCGCGGGTCTGCGAGAAGCAGCCGCACAGGCCCTTGTCGACCTCGACGCCGGACGCCTCCAGCTCGGCGGTGACCAGCTGGCCGAGCACCTTGACGCAACTGCCGCAGGTCGTACCGGCCTTGGTGCACTTCTTCACCTCGGGCACGGTGGTGCAGTTGTGCTCGGTGACCGCTCCGCGGATCGTGCCCTTGCGGACGTTGTTGCAGGAGCAGATGATCGCGTCGTCCGGCAGCGCGGTGGGGCCGAGCTGGACGGACTCCCCGGCACCGGCGGGCAGCACCAGCGACTCGGGCTTGACCGGCGGGACCGAACCGGTGAACGCCTTCAGCGTGCCGTACGCCTCCGCGTCGCCGACCAGGATGCCGCCGAGCAGCGTGCCGTCGCGGCCGATGACCAGCTTCTTGTAGAGGCCCGCGCGGGAGTCGGAGTAGACGACGTCCAGGCAGTCGGCGGTCGCGCCGTGCGCGTCACCGAAGGAGGCGACGTCCACGCCGAGCAGCTTCAGCTTGGTGGAGAGGTCGGCCCCGAGGAAGGCGGCCTCGTCGGAGGCGATGGTCGCCGCCGCCGTCTCGGCCTGCTCGTAACCGGGGGCCACCAGGCCGTACACCCGGCCGTCGGCGGCCAGCGCGCACTCGCCGATCGCGAACACGTGCGGGTCGGCGACCGTGCGGCACTGCTCGTCCACGGTGATGCCGCCGCGCTCGCCGACCGTCAGACCGCAGTCGCGGGCCAGCTGGTCGCGGGGACGGACACCGGCGCTGAACACCACCAGGTCGGTGGCGAGTTCGGAGCCGTCGGAGAGCTTCATGCCGGTGACGGCACCGTCCTCGTCGACCACGATCTCCTGCGTGCCGACGCCCGTGTGGACGGAGAGCCCCATCTCCTCGATGGTGCGCAGCAGCGCCGCGCCACCGCCGTCGTCGACCTGCACCGGCATCAGCCGGGGCGCGAACTCCACGATGTGGGAGGTCAGCCCGAGGCCCTTCAGGGCTCCGGCCGCCTCAAGTCCCAGCAGACCGCCGCCGACCACGGCACCGGTGGTGCGGGTCCTCGCGTACTCCTCGATGGCGAGGAGGTCCTCGATCGTGCGGTAGACGAAACAGCCCCGGGCGTCCTTGTTGGGGACCGGCGGCACGAAGGGGTACGAACCGGTGGCGAGGACGAGGGTCTCGTACGCGAAGACCTGACCGGACCTCGCGGTGACCTTCTTCGCCTCGCGGTCGACGGAGACGGCCGGGTCGCCGACGTACAGCTCGATGCCGTGCGTCTCGATGAACTCCATGTCCGTCATGGAGAGTTCCTCGGGCGTCTTCCCCGAGAAGTACGAGGTGAGCGCGACGCGGTCGTAGGCGGGACGCGGCTCCTCGCACAGGACGACCACGCGGTGGGTGGCGGTCATGCCGCGCTCGGCGAGGGCTTCGAGGAAGCGCTGGCCGACCATGCCGTGGCCGACGAGCACGATCGTGGGGGTGGCCTCCGTGGCCTCCGGGGTGGCGGTCATCAGGAGCCTCCATCGTTGGTGAGCAGGTGGAGCAGCGGGCCGTTGTCGGGGAGCGGCTCTGCTCCCTCCCAGGCGCGGGCGAGCGCGCCGACGGTGCCGAGTTCGCCGACGAGGACCCCGCCGACCAGGCGGTCGTCGCGGACGACGACCTTGCAGTAGGTGCCGCGGGTGGCGTCCGCGAGCTGGACCACGTCGTCGCCCGGAAGTGCCTCGGTCTCGCCGAACGCGGCCAGGTCGAAGGCGGTCTGTCCGGGGAGCGTCAGCCGGGTCAGCGAACGGGTGCCGGTGTAGCGGGCGCCCTGGTTTCCGGCGCCGGCCGCCAGCAACTCGGCGAGCACATCGGCCTGTTCGAGGGCCGGGGTGGCGAGGCCGTAGACGGTGCCGTCGTGCTGGGCGCAGTCGCCGATGGCGTGGATGTGCGGGTCGGAGGTGCGCAGTTCGTCGTCCACGACGATTCCCTTGCGCACTTCGAGGCCCGCGGTCTGCGCGAGGCCGACCCGGGGGTGGACCCCGCAGGCCAGGACCACGATCTCGGCGTCCAGGGCGTATCCGTCGGCCATCTCGACCGAGCGGACCGCCCCGCCGACACAGCGCACGTCCCGCACGCGCAGGTCGGTGTGGACCTCGACGCCGAGGTCCCCGAGGTGGCGCCGGACGAGCTTGGAGGCGCTCGGGTCGAGCTGGCGCTCCATCAGCCGTTCGGACTGCTGGGCCAGCATGACCTGGGCGCCGCGCTGGGCGAGCGCGCGGGCCGCGGAGACCCCGAGGAGCCCGCCGCCGATCACGACCGCCTTCACTCCCGGCCGGACCGCCTTGGACAGCCCCAGGCAGTCGTCCATCGTCCGGAACGCGTGCACGCCCTCGGGCAGCTCGTGGTCGGGGGTGAACAGGCCGCGCAGCGGCGGCAGGACGGGGTTGGAGCCGGTGGCCAGGACCAGCGTGTCGTATGCGATCTTCGAACCGTCCGCGTACTCGACGGTCCGTGCCCCGCGGTCGATGCCGGTGACCCGGGCACGGGTCAGCGCGGCCGGTGCCGGGAGCGCGATCACCTCGGGGGTGTACCGCCCGGCCAGCACCTCGGCGAGGAGCACCCGGTTGTACGGGCGGTGCTCCTCCTCGCCGATCAGCGTCACGGACGTGCCGAGCTCTCCGAGCCGCCGGGCGAGCCGGACGCCCGCGAGCCCGGCGCCGATCACCACCACACGCGTATTCGAGGTCATGCCAAGGAGCGTGCGTTGCGGGTGTTACCCGACCGCATCACCTCTGTTTCCCGCGAGGAACGCTGCCCTCAGCAGGGGCGGGAGGCGGGTGTGAGGGTTCGGGAGGGGCATCGGGGGCGCACTGTGAGGACGCCGTCCCGCGAGCTCGCCCGGGGGCGTCCCGGACCCCGCCCAGGTGCGTGTCACCTGCACGGACCCCGTCCCTTAGGGTCGCGATCATGCCCGAGATATCCCTGACCATGATCGTCGTCCTGTGCGTGGCAGCCCTCGCCGCAGGCTGGATCGATGCCGTGGTCGGCGGCGGAGGGCTCCTTCTGCTGCCGGTCCTGCTGCTCGGCCTGCCGGCCGGCACCCCGGCCGCGTACGCGCTCGGCACCAACAAGGCGGTCGCCATCGTCGGCACCTCGGGGGCCGCGGTGACGTACGCCCGCAAGGCCCCCGTCGACGTACGCCTGGCCGTCCGGATCGGTGTCGCCGCCGTCGCCGGGTCCTCGGCCGGCGCCTTCCTCGCGGCCGGGATGAGCACGGAGGTGCTCAAGCCGCTGATCATGGTCGTACTGCTGGGTGTCGCCGCCTTCGTCATCCTGCGCCCGGCTTTCGGCACCGCCCCCGCGACCGGTCCCGCCACCCGCCGTCAGATCCTCGCCGCGATCGGTCTCGCGGGCCTCGGCATCGGCTTCTACGACGGTCTGATCGGCCCCGGCACCGGTACGTTCCTCGTCCTCGTCCTCACCGCGGTCCTCCACCTCGACCTGGTGACCGCCTCCGCCACCGCGAAGATCGTCAACTGCTGCACCAACGCGGGAGCACTCGCGATGTTCGCCTGGCAGGGCACCGTCCTGTGGCAGCTCGCCGCGGTGATGGCCCTCTTCAACCTCGTGGGCGGGATGCTGGGCGCGCACACCGCGCTGAAGAAGGGCGGCGCCTTCGTGCGGGTCGTCCTGCTGACCGTGGTCTTCGCGCTGGTCGCGAATATCGCGTACGAACAGTGGCTCGCCTGACCTAGGGTGGCGCGGTGACGACTCAGGTGATCGTGCTCAACGGCGGTTCCAGCTCCGGCAAGTCCGGAATCGTCCGTTGTCTGCAGGCGGTCCTGCCCGACCCGTGGCTGGCCTTCGGGATCGACGGGTTCGTCGAGGCGCTGCCCGCCTCGCTCCAGTCCTCCGGCTCGGGCATCGCGTTCGCGCCGGACGGCGGCGTGAGCGTCGGGGAGGAGTTCACGCGCCTGGAGGCGGCCTGGCGGGCGGGGGTCGCCGCGACGGCCTGGGCGGGCGCCCGGGTGATCGTCGACGACGTGTTCCTGGGCGGCGCGCACTCCCAGGAGCGGTGGCGCGAGTCGCTGGACGGGCTGGACGTGCTGTGGGTCGGCGTGCGCTGCGCGGCCGCCGTCGCCGCGGGCCGCGAGATCGTCCGGGGCGACCGGGCCCGGGGGATGGCCGAGAAGCAGGCGGAGATCGTCCACCAGGGCGTGGTCTACGACATCGAGGTCGACACCACCCGCGCCGAGTCCCTGGACTGCGCGCACACCATCGCCGAGGCGGTCGTCAGCGGCTCCTAGTGAGGTGCGGGAACAGTGAGCACCCGTGGCTTGTCCGACGGCCGTCTGTAGTGGGACCGGTGTCGTGGCGGGATGGGCATCTGGGCGTCGGGGCCGGGGTCTTCCGAGTTCTTCGTCTGCGGCTTCCTGTGAGGTGCGGGAACAGTGAGCACCAGTGCGTTGTGCGTAGGCCGTCTGGCGTGGGGCCGGTGTGGTCGCGGGATCGGCATCTGGGCGTCGGAGCCGACATCCCCCGAGTCCCTCGTCAGCGGCTCCCCGTGAGTGCCGGAACAGTGAGCACCCGTGGCTTGCCCGACAGGCGTCTGCCGTGAGGGCCGGTGTCGTCGCGGGATCGTCACCAGGGCATCGAAGTCGACGTCCCCCGAGTCCCGCGAACAGCGAGTACCACTGCCTTGTCCGACAGGCGTCTGCCGTGAGGCCGGTGTCGTCGCGGGATCGTCACCAGGGCATCGAAACCGACGCCCTCCGAGTTCCTCGTCAGCGGCTTTCCGTGAGGTGGGCGAACACCACCACGTTGCCGCGGTAACCGGTGGAGCGTGAGTAGCCGCCGCCGCAGGTGATCACCCGCAGCTCGGGCCTCTTCGCGGCGCCGTACACCTTCTCGTCGGGGAAGTTCTTGGCGTCGTACACCTCGACCGCGTCCACCGAGAACACCGCGACGCTTCCGTCGCGCCGGTCCACCTCGATCGCACTGCCCTTGCGGAGGGCACCGAGGTCGTAGAAGACGGCGGGGCCCTCGGCGTTGTCGACGTGCCCGGCGACGATCGCGGTGCCCGTCTCGCCGGGGGTGGTGCCGGCCTCGTACCAGCCGGCGAGGTTCTTCCTGGCGGCCGGCGGCACATCGAGGCTGCCGCCCGCGGTGAGGGCGAGGGCCATCAGCGGCGCGTCCACCCGGATCGCGGGGATGCGGACGCGGTCGGGCGGGGACGGCGGCAGCGCGGGCGCGGCCGCCCGCCCGCTGTCGCCTCCCGCGCGCGCCTGGGCGGCGGACGGCTGCGGCGGGGCGTGGGTTTCGGTGCCGCTGCGCAGCAGCCACGCGCCGGAGCACAGGGCCACCACGGTGACGCCCGCTATGGCTGTGTTGCCGAAGCTGCGGTTGCGCACGGATACCTCCTCTACGGCCGGACTGCCCGTCCCCCTCCGGGCCGCGAGGGGCGTCGGACCCGGAGGGGGAGGGGACATGCGGTACCGGCGGACGGACAGCGGAGGGTGTCCGTCAGATCCCGTCGCCTCTCGCCCGGCGATGCAGGAGCCAGGTACCGCCCGCGGCGGCGACGGCGAGAGCCGCCACGCCGGCCGCGGTCTGCACGGGGTCGGGGCCCAGAGCGCCACCGACCCCCGTCTTCACACTTCCTCGCGGATGCACCGGCTGACGTTGGGACGTCAGCGTGACCACCAGGTCACCGGTCACCCGCCGACCGCCCTCCGCACAGGTCGCGGCGATCTCGTACGTCCCCGGCTGCGCGCTCGGCGGCACCCGGAACTGTCCGGTCGCGTCGCCGTCGCGCGCATCGGGCGCCAGGGTGAAGGAGCCCGCGCCCACCGCGCTGGCGTCCCCGGCGGCAGCCGTGCCGCCGGCCCCGCACGCCGCTGTGCTCACGGTGACCTGCCCACCCGGCACCACGGAGGACGGGAACACCTCAAGCCCGTCCGTGTCCCCGGCGTACGCGGGCGCACAGACGAGACCCGCGGCGGCGACGGCGAGCGCGCTGCCGGTCAGCAGGCGGGTGGTGGGGCGCATGGTGCTCCTTCGAGCTCTCGGGTGTCCCTGTGCCTTCGAGGTAAGTGGCAGTGGGCCGAGCCCGCTTCCTGAGAGTGCGTCAGAATTGCGGTGAATGGGTGTCAGATCGCCGCGCCCCGGGCCGGGTAGGCCGGAGTTTCAGCAGGTCATCGCCGTACGGCGGGCAGCCGGCCGAAGAGATCCCGAAGGGTGCGGGGCGCGCGTGTGAACGGGTGACCCGCCGGCCGCGATCGTCGCTTGACCTCAACTTTGGTCGAGGTACCAGGCTGTCCCGCATGCAGACAGACACCGCACCTCTCCGCGTCACCCTGGTCGTCGGCAGCAACCGCCACGGCCGCTTCGGCCCCGTGGTGGCCGACTGGCTCCTCGACCGCCTCCGCGACCGCGACGACCTGATCCCGGACGTCGTGGACGTGGCCGAGACCGACCTGCCCCTGTCCATGGCCCCGACCCCCGAGGCGACCGCCGCCCTCGCCTCGGTGACTCCCAGGCTCGCCTCGGCGGACGCCTTCGTCGTCCTCACCCCCGAGTACAACCACTCCTACCCGGCCGGCCTGAAGAACCTGGTCGACTGGCACTTCACGGAGTGGCAGGCCAAGCCGGTGGCCCTGGTCTCCTACGGCGGCATCTCGGGCGGCCTGCGAGCCGTGGAGCACCTGCGCCAGGTCTTCGCCGAACTCCACGCCGTGACGGTCCGGGACACCGTGAGCTTCCACAACGCGGGAGGCTCCTTCGCCGAGGGCCGCTTGAAGGATCCCTCGGGCCCGGACGCGGCCGCGAAGACGATGCTGGACCAGCTGGTGTGGTGGGGGAGGGTGCTGAGGGCGGGCAGGGACGCCCATCCGTACGGCAGGTGAAGGGGCCGCCGCCGTACCTCCGCCGGCCGGATCGCCGTCAAGGGGACGGGCGAGTGAGGCCGGCGGGCCGGGGCGTCGCGCCGGCCTCCCGTGGCGGCGCTACGGTGAGGCGATGGGCATGGAACAGCGCATCACCCTGATCACCCTGGGCGTCTCGGACCTCGCCCGCTCCAAGGCTTTCTACGAGGCCCTGGGCTGGCGCGGCCAGGAGGTCGCGGAGACGGTCTTCTTCCAGGCGGGCGGCCTGGGCCTGGTCCTGTGGAGCCGGGAGAAACTCGCGCAGGACTGCGGACTGGAGCCGGGACCGGCGCACGGCTTCGGCGGTGTCGCCCTCGCGCACAACGTCCGCTCGGAGGCGGAGGTCGACGCCCTCCTCGCGACCGTGGCGCCGGCGGGCGGCACCGTCACCAAGCCGGCCGCGGTGAACGCGCTCGGCTTCCGGTCCGGCGCCTTCACGGACCCGGACGGCCACGCCTGGGAGGTGGCGTACAACCCGGGCTTCCCCCTGGCGGAGGACGGCACGCTCACCCTCCCGGACTTCGGTCAGTAGTCCGCGAGCGCCTCCTCGATCGCCCGCGTCCCGACCGCCGTGAGGACCGGGTTCCTGCCGCCCCGGTAGTAGTGCACCGCGCCCACTCCCCAGAACAGGGCCCACGCGCGCCCCCGCTCCCAGGTGGCGTCGTCGAACTCCGCCGCCTCCCGGAACAGCCGGCGGCTCTCACCGCTGAACACGGTCCAGGCCGGCAGGGTGTCCGCCGTGGGCTCCCCGATGCCGAGGCAGCCGAAGTCGATGACCGCGGTGAGGCGGCCGTCCACGGCGAGCAGGTTGCCGGGGAGGAGGTCGGCGTGCAGCCAGACGGGCGCCCGGTCCCACCGGGGGAGCCGCAGCGCCTCGTCGGCGAGGGCGGTCGCACGGGCCGCGTCCAGGAGGCCGGCGGCGCCGAGGTCCTGGATCGCCGACCGGGTGCCGTCGTCACAGACGTGCAGGGGGCCGGGGCGGTAGGAGGCCGGTCCGCCGGTCACGTCGACCGTGCGCAGCGCGGCGACGAACCGCCCCAACTCCACGGCCGCGTCGGTGAGTTCGGTGATCGGCGAGTCGTAGGCGTTGGACCCCTCCAGCCATCGGTACACCCCCCAGGGCAGCGCGTATCCCCGGCCGGGTCCGCCCTTCGCCAACGGCTCCGGCACGGCCAGCGGGAGATGCGGTGCCAGCCGGGGCAGCCACCGGTGCTCGAAGTCCACCTGGTGCCCGCCACCGGGCAACCGCGGCAACCGTACGACCAGGTCGTCCCCGAGCCGGTACATCGCGTTGTCGGTCCCGGCGGACTCGACCCGCGTGAGCGGCAGTTCACCCCACTGCGGGAACTGGTCCGCGATCAGCCCGCCGACCAGAGCCGCGTCGATGTCGAGTTCGTCGGCGTGCATCTTCGTGGTGGACGGCATGGGGCTCCAGGGCAGCGGCGGGTGTCGGCGGTGGAGCGTATCCGTGCCCGAGAGCACGGTGCCAGCGCTTTTCCCTCAGCCCCCGGCGCCGGACGAGAACCGCTCGGCGAGTGCGCGATGGCGTGCCGCGGCCTGCCGGGCCTCGGCGGCGGCGACGGGAGACCCGGGCAGGCCGCCGATGCGCTCGATCTCGTCGGCCAGGCGCAGGTGCTCGGCGCGGGCGTGCTCCCGGCAGGCCAGACACGTCACCCGGTCCGGTCGCGGCGAGGTCATGGCGTACGGCACCCGCAGCCCGCACCCGGTGGCGACGGTGCTCGGCAGGTCGCCCGCCAGGCCGAAGGTGGCCGCGAGCACGGTGCGCACGGCGGCCTGGCTGCGGACCACCTTCACCTCGACATGGATGTGCGGGTCGCCCTCGCCCACCTGCCCGCCTCCTTCCACGGGTACGGCCGCCCCGGAACCCCGAGGCGGCCGTCGCGCATCCGGTGTCCGGTGGACGTCAGTTCACGTTCACCGCGCTCCAGGCCGCCCCCACCGCGTTGTACTCGGTGCTGCCCGCGCCGTACAGGTCCTTCGCCGCGTTCAGGGTGGCCGTACGCGCTCCCGCGTAGTTCGTCGAGGACGTCATGTAGACCGTCAGCGCCCGGTACCAGATGGCGCCCAGCTTGTCCCGGCCGATGCCGGTGACCGTGGAGCCGTTGGAGGTGGGGGAGTTGTAGCTGACGCCGTTGACGGTCTTGGCACCGCTGCCCTCCGCCAGCAGGTACGCGAAGTGGTTCGCGACACCGGAGGAGTAGTGGACGTCGAGGTTGCCGACCGAACTGCTCCAGGAGTCGGCGGACTTGCCGTCCTTGGACGGCTTGTCCATGTAGCGCAGGGCGTCCCGTCCGAAGCCGGAGCGGACGATCTTCTCGCCGATCAGATAGTCGCCGACGTCCGAGGAGTTGCCCGCGTAGAACTCCACCAGGGTGCCGAAGATGTCGGAGGTCGCCTCGTTGAGCCCGCCCGACTCGCCCGAGTACGTGAGCGCGGCCGTCTTCGACGTCACGCCGTGCGACATCTCGTGGCCCGCCACGTCCAGTGACACCAGCGGACCGAGCTGCGTCCCGTCACCGTCGCCGTAGGTCATGCAGAAGCAACTGTCGTCCCAGAAGGCGTTGTTGTAGTTGTTGCCGTAGTGGACGCGGTTGTAGGAGCCCTTGCCGTCCCCGCCGATCCCGTTGCGCCCGTGGACCTTCTTGTAGTAGTCCCAGGTGACGTCGGTGCCGTACTGCGCGTCCACCGCCGCCGTGGCCCGGTCCGAACTCGCTCCGGTGCCCCAGTGGTTGTCGGCGTCGGTGAACAGGGTCGCGGGCGCCCGGCTGAGGCAGATGGTCAGGAAGCACAGGTCGGTCTTGTTGGCCGCGTCGCCCGTGTAGGTGTTGCCGCGCGTCGCGTCCTTGAGCTGGTACGCCGATCCCGACTGGGTCGTCTCCAGCGACACCGTGCCGCTGTAGAGCGACTTGCCGTCGCCGGCCGCCTGCTCGATGCTGTCCCACGCGTCGATCTGCGCGCCCGTGCGGGCGTCCGTGAGGACCGTGCGCGCGACCGGGTTGCCCAGGGCGTCCTGCGCCACGGCGTCGGTCTGCCAGGCCAGCTTCGGCGCCCCGTGCAGCGCGTCGACGACCAGCCGGGGCTTGGCCGTCAGCTTCTTCAGCGTCTCGCCGAGGTTGGCCGCCTTCAGGGCGTTCGCCGCGAGGTCGGCCGCCTTCGGGGCGGACAGGGCCGGGGTGATCCCGGCGAGGGATATCGCGCTCCTGGTGGCGCGCGAGGAGCCCTTGTACGCCCCGTCGGGCGCCAGGTGGACCACGAAGTCACCGCCCAGCACGGGCAGTTGGCGGTACGTACGGTCGTAGCGGACGTGCTGGGTGCCGTCGGGGTCGACGATCACGTCCCGGACCTTGGTGTCCTGGGCGGAGGTGAGCCCCAGGGCCGAGGCCCGGTCGGACAGCACGGAGGCGGCGTTCTCGAGTGCGGTGGCCCTGGTCGGCCGGTCCGCCGCACCGGCGGCGGGGGAGAGGGCGGCGGCCAGCAGGGTGGCGGCGGTGGCGGCCACTCCGGCGGTGGCGAGCCGACGGGAACGGGCACCTCGGACGTACGGCCGTATCCGACTCATCGGTCTCCTCTGAAAGGCGCCAACGGGCGCGTGGGGGGTGGCGCGGACGTTGACGAAGATTTAAGAGGCCATGACAAGCCGTGTCCATACCGCGTCACGTGCAGGTATGTGAGGGGAGAGAATCGTTTCTGTGACCCCCGCGAGCCTCCCGTTCTTCGTCTACGGCACCCTCCGCCCAGGCGAGGTCAACCACGACCTCTTCCTGCGCGGCCGCCTCCGCTCCGAGGAGCCGGGCCGACTCGCCGGCGCGCTGCTGTACGACGGCCCCGGCTACCCGTACGCCGTCGAGGAGGCCGGGGGGACGGTCGCGGGGGAACTCCTCACCCCGCGGGCCGACGCCTACGCCGAACTGCTCGCCGCTCTCGACGAGTTGGAGGAGTACACCCCGGGAGACCCGCGCAACCTGTACGAGCGGGTCGCCCGCGAGGTGATCCGCGCGGCCGACGGCACGCCCGTGCGCGCCTGGGTCTACGTGGCGGCACCCCCCGTCGCCGCCCGTCTGCGCGCCCGCGGCAAGCTCATCGAGAGCGGCGACTGGCTGCTGCGGTGAGCTAGCGCTCCACCGTCTCCAGCCGCACCGCGCACGCCTTGAACTCCGGCATCCGGGACGTCGGGTCCAGCGCCGGGTTGGTGAGGGTGTTGGCACGGCCCTCGCCGTACCAGTGGAAGGGCATGAAGACCGTGTCGGGGCGGATGCCCAGCGTGATGCGGGCCGGGGCCACGGCCCGCCCGCGCCGCGAGACCACGGCCACCGGGTCGCCCTCGGCCGCCCCGAGACGCTCCGCGAGCCGCGGGTGCAACTCCACGAACGGGCCCGGCGCGGCGGCGTTCAGTTCGTCCACGCGCCGGGTCTGCGCGCCGGACTGGTACTGGGCCACGACCCGTCCGGTCGTCAGCAGCACCGGGTACTCCGCGTCGGGCTCCTCCGCGATCGCCCGGTGCGAGACGGGCACGAAGCGGGCCCGGCCGTCCGGGTGCGCGAACCGCTCCAGGAAGAGACGCGGGGTGCCGGGGTGCACGTCGTGGTCACCGGCGGGTACGTCCTTCCCGGGCGTCGGACACGGCCAGAACACCCCGTTCTCCTCCGCCAGTCGCCGGTAGGTGATCCCGGAGTAGTCGGCGGGGCCGCCCGCGCTCGCCCGGCGCAGCTCCTCGAAGACCTCCTCGGAGTCGGTCGGGAACCCCTTCTCCACCCCGAGGCGGTCGGCGAGTCCGTGCAGGACGTCCAGGTCGCTGCGGATGCCGTCCGGCGGGGTGATCGCCTGCCGGCGCAGCAGCACCCGCCCCTCCAGGTTGGTCGTCGTGCCCGTCTCCTCGGCCCACTGCGTGACCGGCAGGACCACGTCCGCGAGGGCCGCCGTCTCCGACAGGACGACGTCACAGACGGCAAGGAAGTCAAGGGACTTGATGCGCTCCTCGATGTGCGCCGCGCGGGGCGCCGACACCACCGGGTTGGAGCCCATCAGCAGCAGCGATTTGATGTCCGAGCCGAGCGCGTCCAGCAACTCGTAGGCGCTGCGCCCCGGTCCGGGCAGCGAGTCGGGGTCCACGCCCCACACCTCGGCGACATGGGCCCGCGCCGCCGGGTCGTCGAGCTTGCGGTAGCCGGGCAACTGGTCGGCCTTCTGGCCGTGTTCACGCCCGCCCTGTCCGTTGCCCTGCCCGGTCAGACAGCCGTACCCGCTGTACGGCCGTCCCGCCCGCCCGGTCGCCAGGCACAGGTTGATCCACGCGCTCACGGTGTCGGTGCCCTTGGACTGCTGCTCGGGGCCGCGTGCGGTGAGCACCATCGCGGACTCGGGCTCGCAGAACATCCGCACCGTCTCGCGGAGTTGGGGCACGGGGACCCCGGTGATCCGCTCCACGTACTCCGGCCAGTGGGCCATCGCGGCGGCCCGCGCGTCCTCCCAGCCGACCGTGCGCTCGCCGATGTACGCCTCGTCCGTGCGGCCCTCCGCCACCACCAGGTGCAGCAGCCCGAGCGCGAGGGCCAGGTCCGTGCCGGGCCGGGGCATCAGATGCAGGTCGGCCTGTTCGGCGGTCTTGGTGCGGCGCGGGTCGACGACGATCAGCGTGCCGCCGTTCTCCTTGAGCTCGGTGAAGAAGCGCAGGGACGGCGGCATGGTCTCGGCGAGGTTCGAGCCGACCAGGATCACACAGCCCGACTTCGGGATGTCCTCCAGCGGGAAGGGCAGCCCGCGGTCGAGGCCGAAGGCCTTCATGCCGCCGGCCGCCGCGGACGACATGCAGAAGCGCCCGTTGTAGTCGATCTGCGAGGTGCCGAGGACGACCCGGGCGAACTTGCCGAGCGTGTACGCCTTCTCGTTGGTCAGGCCGCCCCCGCCGAACACCCCGCACGCGTCCGGGCCATGCTCCGTGCGCGTGCGGGACAGCCCCTCGGCGATCCGGTCCAGTGCCTCGTCCCAGCTCGCGGGCACCAGCGTGCCCCCGGAGCGCACCAACGGGGAGGTCAGGCGCACCCGGGACGAGAGCACCGCGGGCGCGGTACGGCCCTTGCCGCACAGCGCCCCCCGGTTCACCGGGAAGTCCGCGCGCTCGCTCACCTCGACGGTCCCGTCCGGGGCGGGGGTCAGGTTCATGCCGCACTGCAGGGCGCAGTACGGGCAGTGCGTGGGCGTCACGGAGTTCGGCATGCTCCTCAGCGTGCGTCGGCCGTGTTACGCCGGGGACGGCTCCGTGTTACGCGCCCAAGACGGCGACCTCCCGCTCGGCGCCCGGAACCGGTGAGGCGCGCACTCGCCCACCTGAGAGTCGCCGCCGTGCGGCGCGGAAGTTGCCTGCGATGTGAAAGACGCCACATGTGGCGCATTCCGTCGCGTGCTTGGCCGATCACACATCGTTGAGTGTTGAAAAACCGGGGCTACAGTCGAAAGCGGATCCAGCTTGGCGCCAGGCACACCGTGATGTGAGAAGCCAGCCAGGAGGTTCCGCCAGCATGTCTCTGCGCCACTTGGTCCCCCGCGACCAGCATCTCTTCTGGGCCTACGGCCACGGACCCACCGTTGCCGTCCCCGACCCGCTCGTCCACCGCGCGATCGAGCGCCGGGCGGCCGCGACCCCTCGTGCCGTGGCGGCGGAACACGCCGGCGCCACGATCACCTACGGCGAGCTCGACCGGTACGCCGACGCCGTGGCCGCCCGGCTGGTCCGGGAGGGCGTCCGGCCCGGCGACCACGTCGGACTCTTCGTCCGCCGTTCCGTCCCGATGCTCGTCGGGCTGCTCGGCATCCTGAAGGCGGGCGCCGCCTACGTCCCCCAGGACATCGGCCTCGCACCCCCGGCCCAGCTCGCCCACGTGGTGCGGACGGCCCGCACCCGGATCGTCCTCACCGTCGCCGAGCACGCGTCCCGCGTCCCCCGGGGCGCCCAGGTGATCACCCTCGATGAACCGCTGCCGTACGAACCGACGGCCGCGCCCCCGCGGACCGTGCGCCCCGACGACGGCTGCTACGTCCTGTTCACCTCCGGCACCACCGGCCGCCCCAACGGCGTGAAGGTCACCCACCGCAATGTCGCGGGCCTCCTCCTCACCGAACCCGGCGGCCTCGGCATCCGGCCCGGCGACCGGGTGGCCCACCTCCTCAACGTGGCCTTCGACATGGCGGCCTGGGAGATCCTCGGCTGCCTCACCCACGGCGGCACCCTCGTCATCCGCGGCCGGGACCTCACGGCGACGGCCCGCACGGCCGACGTCCTGATCGCCACCCCGACCGTCCTGTCCGGCATCGACCCGGCGCTCTGCCGGCGCGTGCGGACGGTCGCCGTCGCCGGCGAGCCCTGCCCGCGCCCCCTCGCCGACCGCTGGGCGCGCCGGGCCGCCTTCTACAACTGCTGCGGCCCGACCGAGACGACCATCGTCAACACGATGAGCCGCCACGACCCATCGGCTCCGCTGCTGACCATCGGCCGTCCCACCCCCAACAACACGGTCTACGTCCTCGACGCCGACCGTCGTCCGCTGCCCGTCGGGGCGGTCGGCGAGATGTGGGCGGGCGGCGACGGCGTCTCGGCGGGCTATCTGGACAACCCCGCCCTGAACGCCGAGCGTTACGCCCCCGACCCCTTCCTCGGCGGCGAGCACCGGATGTTCCGCACCCGCGACCTCGGCCGCTGGACCCCCGACGGCGAGCTCGAACACCTCGGCCGCACCGACGACCAGGTCAAGGTCCGCGGTTTCCGTGTCGAGCTCGACTCCGTCTCCTCGGTCCTGGAGTCCGTCGAGGGCTGCGCCCGCGCGGTGACCCTGAAGCGGGACGACCGCACCCTGGTCTCCTTCGTCTGCCCGGCGGACGTCGACCCCGAGCGGGCCCGGCGGGCGGTCGCGGACGCGCTGCCGTACTACTGCGTCCCCGAGACTGTCATGCCCATGCCATTCCTGCCCGAGACGGACCGAGGCAAGATCGACAAGGCGGCACTGCTGCGGACGGCCCTGGAAGGGCACCGGGCGACCCTTCAGGGGGCGGTCCGATGACCACCTCGCTCCACCGGCAGGACGTCGACCTGCCCCCGCTCGTCCCGGGGCCCCGCCGACTGCTCAAGCACCCCCGCCTGATGCACCACAACCGGCTCGCGGCACTGGTGCTGCTGGGCAACGCCCTCTTCCTGTACGGCCATTGGGTGCCGTCGGCGCGCACGCTGGGCCACGCGGCCCTCGTCAACCTCGCCCTGGCCGTCGTCGTCCGCCAGCAGTACGTCATCAACCTGCTGTTCCGGCTGGCGACCTCGGCGCCGACGAGCTGGCCCCTGAAACTGCGCTGGACGCTCGGGAAGGTCTACCACTTCGGCGGCCTGCACGTGGGCGGCGCCCTCGCGGGCACGGCCTGGTTCCTGGCCCTGACGGTCGTGACCCGCGACGGCCCGCTCCTGGTCGTCGGCTGGACCCTGCTGGCCCTCCTGGCACTCGTCGTCGGCACGGCCCTGCCACCCTTCCGCAGGCGCCACCACGACCACTTCGAGAAGATCCACCGCTTCGGCGGCTGGACGGCCCTGCTCCTGTTCTGGACCCACACCCTCCTCGCCGGTCCGGGCCCCTTCGAGGTGACCCTCCTCGTGGTCGTCACCTTCAGCGTCGCCCTGCCCTGGCTACGGCTGCGCAAGGTGGCCGTACGCCTCGAACGCCCCTCCTCGCACGTCGTGCTGGCCCGCTTCGACCACGGCGAGACCCCCTTCGCGGGCTCCTCCACGGCGATCAGCCGCAGCCCGCTGAAGGAATGGCACTCCTTCGCCAACGTCCCCGCACCCGGCGAGCCCGGCTTCCGGCTCACCATCTCCCGGGCCGGCGACTGGACGGGCGCCTTCATCGACGACCTGCCGGCGAAGGTCTGGGTCAAGGGCATCACGACCGCCGGAGTCGCCAACATCGAGGTCCTGTTCAAGAAGGTGGTCTACGTGGCGACCGGCAGCGGCATCGGCCCCTGCCTGCCCCATCTCCTGGCCGCCGAGGTGCCCTCCCGCCTGGTCTGGGCGACCCGCGACCCCCGTGCCACCTACGGCGACGGCCTCGTCGACGAGATCCTCGCCGTCCAGCCGCACGCGCTGGTCTGGGACACCTCCCGGCACGGCAAGCCCGACATGGTGCGCCTCGCCTACGAGGCCTACCGGGACTTCGGGGCCGAGGCCGTCATCTGCATCTCCAACAGAAAGCTGACCTGGCAGGTGGTGCACGGTCTGGAGCGGCGGGGGATCCCCGCCTACGGCGCGATCTGGGACTCGTAGAGAGGAAGGCCGATGAACCATCTGAAGTTGGAACGGCACGGCGGCGTCGTGACCGTCCGTCTGCACCGCCCGCACGTCCTGAACGCGCTCAGCTCCGCCTTGCTGGCCGAACTCCTGGAGGCCCTGCGCCCGTTGGACGACGACCAGGACGTCGGCTGCTTCGTCGTCACCGGTTCCGAGCGGGTCTTCGCGGCCGGCGCCGACATCAGGGAGATGGCCGGCAGGTCGGCCGTGGACATGGCGGCCGAGGACTACTTCGCGGGCTGGGAGGAGTTCGCCGATCTGCGCACCCCGAAGATCGCCGCCGTCAACGGGCCCGCGCTGGGCGGCGGTTGTGAACTGGCGATGATGTGCGACCTCGTCGTCGCGGGGGAGTCGGCCGTCTTCGGACAGCCGGAGATCAAGCTCGGCGTGATCCCGGGCATCGGCGGCACCCAGCGCCTGACCCGCCTGGTCGGCCGGGCGAAGGCCATGGACCTGGTCCTCACCGGACGCACGATGGACGCACGGGAGGCGGAGCGCTGCGGTCTCGTCTCCCGGGTGGTACCGGACGACCGGGTGCTGCCGGAGGCCCTGGAGGCGGCCGCGAGGATCGCCTCGTACGGGCGTACCGCCGTCAGGGCGGCCCGTGAGTGTGTGCAGCAGTCCCTGGAGACCGGCCTGCGCGACGGCATCCGCTTCGAACGCCGCGTCTTCCACGCCCTGTTCGCGACGGCCGACCAGAAGGAGGGCATGACCGCTTTCCTGGAGAAACGCGCCCCGCGCTTCACCGGCCGCTGACCGCGCGCCCGGGGGCGGGGCCGTCGTGCCCCGCGCCCGGGCCCGCCCGCGCCCGGCTCAGCGCGCCGACGCCAGCGCGTTCGTCACCCCGGGCTCCTTCGGCCCCAGGAACCGCGGATCCGGCCGGAACACCGCGTCCAGGGCCGCCTTGCCGGCCGCGAGGATCTCCCGGGTGCCGCCGTAGTACCAGGTGACGTCGTGCTTGGCCTCGACGCCGATGCCGTACGAGGTGACCCCCGCCGCCTGACAGAGGGCGACCGCGCGCCGGATGTGGAACCCCTGGCTGATCAGCACAGCCTTGTCCACGCCGAAGATCTTCCTGGCCCGGACGCAGGAGTCCCAGGTGTCGAACCCGGCGTAGTCGCTGACGATCCGGGTGTCCGGGACGCCGTGCCGGGTCAGGTACGCGCGCATGGCGTCGGGCTCGTCGTAGTCCTCGCGGCTGTTGTCGCCGGTGACGAGGACGACCTCGATCCGGTTCTCCCGGTACAGCTTCGCCGCCGCGTCGAGCCGGTGCGCGAGATACGGCGACGGCTCGCCGTCCCACAGCCCGGCCCCGAAGACCACGGCCACCTCGGTGCGCGGCACGTCGGCCGTCGTGCGCAGCCGGTCGCCCGTCACCACGTACATCCAGGTCGACGGCAGCAGCGCCACCACGCACAGCGCCATCACCGCCTGCACGAGCCCGCGCCATCCGGCACGCGTGCGTGGCAGGCGCGGTCTGCGTACCCTCGGCAGTCGCATCGGACGGTCCCTTCCCGCTCGCTCGACAGACACAGACGTGCTCCCGGGCCGGTCGGTTCGCCCACCGACGCGTGACCAGGCTCACTCACGGCCACGAAGGCGCAGGTCACGCGTCCTCACAGGGGTGAACCCCGCACGGTGAACCACTGGAAAGGACGCGTTATTGCCGTGAAACGGGGAGGCAACCTCAGGCCGTCACCATCGGTGGTATGAACCGGATCAGCAGCCACCTCGGCCTCGTACCGCTCGACGACCGGCGCCGCCCCGAGCCGCCCGCGCTCGTCCTGGTGGCCCATGGCAGCCGCGACCCGCGCACCCTCGCCACGGTTCACGAGCTCCTGGACCGGGTCCGCGAACAGCGCCCCGACCTGCCGGTCCACCTGGGCCACATCGAGCTGAACGAGCCCCTGCTGCCGGACACGCTGGCTTCCCTCGGCACGGCGGAGGCGGTCCTGGTCCCGCTCCTGCTCTCCCGTGGCTACCACGTCAAGCGCGACATCCCCGAGATGGCGGCGGCGTCCCCGGCACGCACACGCGTGGCGGTCCCGCTGGGTCCGCACCCCCTCCTGGTGGAGACCCTGCACGCCCGCCTCGTGGAAGCGGGCTGGCCCACCGCGGCGGACGAGACGGTCCGACGCGAGAGCGCGGTGGTCCTGGCTGCGGCCGGTTCCCGGGACCCGGACTCGGCGGTGGACACCCGCCGTACGGCTCAGCTCCTGGCGGACCGTCTGGGGGTCCCCGTGGTCCCCGCCTACGCCTCGGCGGCGACTCCCACGGTCGACACGGCGATCCGGGCCCTGACGGCAAGGGGCCGCCACAGGGTCGCGGTGGCGTCGTACTTCACCGCCCCGGGCCTGTTCGCGAGGCAGTGCGCGGAGAAGGCCCCCTGGATCGCGTCAGCGCCCTTGGGCACCCACCCGGCCATGGCCGACCTGATCGTCCACCGCTACGACCAGGCTTGGGCATCGCAGGCCACGGCGGCCTAGTCAGGGGCGCGGGCAGCCGCGCGAAGCCACCGCGGTGCCGCCCCCGCCGTGCGGCGGATCCCCGCGGACACACCGGCGAATTGTCAGTCCCTGCCCGTACTGTCAAGACATGTTGTACGACCCGCAGTCAACCGAACGCTGGGCCCCAGAACCCGACAAGCGCCCCGGCCGGACCGCCTTCCAGCGCGACCGCGCCCGCATCCTCCACTCGGCCGCGCTCAGAAGGCTCGCCGGCAAGACCCAGGTCGTCACGCCCGGCACCCGCAGCCAGGCCTGGGACGCCAGCCCCCGCACCCGCCTCACGCACTCCCTGGAATGCGCCCAGGTCGGCCGTGAGCTGGGCGCGGCCCTCGGCTGCGATCCGGACCTGGTCGAGGCCGCCTGCCTGGCCCACGACCTCGGCCACCCCCCGTTCGGCCACAACGGCGAACAGGCTCTGAACGAGTTCGCCGACGACTGCGGCGGCTTCGAGGGCAACGCCCAGTCCCTCAGGCTCCTGACCCGCCTCGAACCCAAGCGCTTCACCGAGGAGGGCTCGGTGGGACTGAACCTCACCCGAGCCACCCTCGACGCGGCCACCAAATACCCCTGGCCGCGCGGTGCGCACCCGACCCGGAAGTTCGGTGTCTACGAGGACGACCGCCCCGTCTTCGACTGGATCCGCAAGGACGCCCCCGGCACCCGCACCACCTTCGAGGCCCAGGTCATGGACTGGTCCGACGACGTGGCCTACTCGGTCCACGACGTCGAGGACGGCCTGCACGCGGGCCACATCGACCCCAACTGCCTGCACGCCGAACCCGAACGCCGGGCGGTCTTCGAGGTCGCTCTGGGGAGATACGTCCCCGAGGACACCGACCCCGCCGAACTCGCCGCCGCGCTGGACCGCCTCCAGGAGGAACCCTGGTGGCCGCACGGCTACGACGGCTCGGCCGTGGCCCAGGCCCGCCTCAAGGACGCCACCAGCCAGCTCATCGGCCGCTTCTGCCTGTCCGCCGAGGCCGCCACGCGCGGGAGGTACGGCACCGGGAGACTCACGAGATACGAGGCCGAACTCGTCGTACCGCATGAGACCCGCCTGGAGTGCGCGGTCCTCAAGGCCGTCGCCGACCGGTACGTCATGCAGCGCGCCGAGCAGGAGCGGCTGCGGGCCGACCAGCGAATCGTGGTCGCGGAACTGGCCGAGGCGCTCACCGTCCGCGCCCCGGACGGCCTCGACCCCCAGTTTCGCGCGCTGTTCGACCGGGCGCCGGACGACCGTGCGCGCAAGCGGGTGATCGTCGACCAGATCGGGTCCCTCACCGACGCGTCCGCCCGCTCGCTTCACGCGCGCCTTACAGGGCACGTGTAGAACACCTATGCAGGAGTGACGGGAAAGGTGCCCGAATGTGACCCTCCGTGGCCTGATCGGGCCACTCCCTCTTCCCCCCTCACGCACCGTGCGGGACGCTCCCATGTGGCGGCACCTTTACGAGGAGGCATCAAGTGGTCGACGCGGATCAGACTTTTGTCATCGTGGGAGGAGGTCTCGCCGGTGCGAAGGCCGCCGAGACGCTCCGGACGGAGGGCTTCACCGGCCGCGTGATACTGATCTGCGACGAACGCGACCACCCCTACGAGCGCCCGCCGCTCTCCAAGGGCTACCTCCTCGGCAAGGAGGAGCGCGACAGCGTCTTCGTGCACGAACCCGCCTGGTACGCGCGCAACGACATCGAGCTGCACCTCGGCGAGACCGTGGACGCCATCGACCGCACGGCGAAGACGGTCCGCTTCGGAGCGGACGGCACCGCCGTGCGCTACGACAAGCTGCTGCTGGCGACGGGCGCCGAGCCGCGCCGCCTGGACATCCCGGGCACCGACCTCGCGGGCGTCCACCACCTGCGCCGCCTCGCCCACGCCGAGCGCCTCAAGGGCGTCCTGGCCACCCTGGGCAGGGACAACGGCCACCTCGTGATCGCCGGCGCCGGCTGGATCGGCCTGGAGGTCGCGGCGGCGGCCCGGGAGTACGGCGCCGAGGTCACCGTCGTGGAGCCCTTGTCGACCCCGCTGCACTCCGTCCTCGGCCCCGAGCTCGGCAACCTCTTCGCCGAGCTGCACCGCGAGCGCGGTGTCCGCTTCCACTTCGGGGCCAGACTGACGGAGATCGTCGGGCAGGACGGCATGGTCCTCGCGGCCCGCACCGACGACGGCGAGGAGCACCCCGCGCACGACGTCCTCGCCGCGGTCGGCGCCGCCCCCCGCGTGGCTCTCGCGGAGGCGGCCGGGCTCGCACTGGCGGACCGGGCGCACGGCGGCGGTGTCGCCGTGGACGGACAGCTGCGCACCTCCGACCCGGACATCTACGCGGCGGGCGACGTGGCCTCCTTCCACCACGCCCTGTTCGGCAACCAGCTGCGCGTCGAGCACTGGGCCAACGCGCTCAACGGCGGCCCGGCGGCGGCGCGCGCGATGCTGGGCCGCCAGGTGACGTACGACCGGGTGCCCTACTTCTTCTCCGACCAGTACGACCTGGGGATGGAGTACAGCGGCTGGGCGCCCCCCGGCTCGTACGACGAAGTGGTGATCCGGGGAGACGCCGGGAAGCGGGAGTTCATCGCCTTCTGGGTGAAGCAGGGCCGTGTGCTGGCCGGGATGAACGTCAACGTGTGGGACGTCACGGAGCCGATCCAGGCACTGATCCGGTCCAAGGCTCAGGTGGACACCGAGGCGCTGGCGGACCCACACGTTCCGCTCGCAAACCTCGTCCCGTAGGTGTCAGTACCTCCCCGTAGACTTCACGCGTGGCAGGACGGATCAACGACGAGGACGTGAAGGCGGTACGGGACGCGGTCCCGATCGACGCCGTGGTGTCCGAGTACCTCCAGCTGCGCAACGCGGGCGGTGGCAACCTCAAGGGCCTGTGTCCCTTCCACGACGAGAAGTCGCCGTCCTTCCAGGTCAGTCCGAGCAAGGGGCTCTTCCACTGCTTCGGCTGCCAGGAGGGCGGCGACACCATCACGTTCGTGATGAAGGTCGACCACCTCACCTTCTCGGAGTCGGTCGAGCGTCTCGCCGCCCAGGCCGGCATCACCCTGCGGTACGAGGAGGGCGGCTACAACCCCTCCCACCAGCGCGGCGAGCGCATCCGCCTGGTCGAGGCCCACAAGATCGCCGCCGACTGGTACATGGAGCAGCTGGCCACCAGCCCGGAGGCCGACACCGGCCGCCAGTTCCTCGCCGAGCGCGGCTTCGACCAGGCCGCCGCCGCGCACTTCTCCGTCGGCTACAGCCCCCAGGGCTGGGACCACCTCACCCGCTTCCTGCGCGGCAAGGGCTTCAGCGACAAGGAGATCCTGCTCTCCGGTCTCGCCCAGGAGGGCCGCCGCGGTCCCATCGACCGCTTCCGCGGCCGCCTGATGTGGCCCATCCGCGACATCGGCGGAGACGTCGTCGGCTTCGGCGCGCGCAAGCTCTACGAGGCGGACAACGGCCCCAAGTACCTCAACACGCCCGACACGGCGATCTACAAGAAGAGCCAGGTGCTGTACGGCATCGACTTGGCCAAGAAGGAGATCGCGAAGTCCAGCCGTGCAGTGGTGGTCGAGGGCTATACCGATGTCATGGCCTGCCACCTCGCCGGCGTGACGACGGCGATCGCGACCTGCGGTACGGCTTTCGGTGGCGAGCACATCAAGATCCTCAGGCGTCTGCTGATGGACAACGGCACCGCACGTGTCATTTTTACGTTCGACGGGGATGCCGCGGGCCAGAAGGCCGCGTTGCGCGCATTCGAGGACGACCAGAAGTTCGCCGCGTCAACCTACATCGCGATCGCCCCTGACGGAATGGACCCTTGCGAACTGCGCCTGGCCAAGGGCGACGATGCAGTCACGGAACTGGTCCAACCACACACCCCGTTGTTCAAGTTCGCGCTCCAGCAGATCGTCCGGCGCTACGACCTCGAGACCCCCGGAGGCCGCGCGGCGGCACTCGACGAGGCAGCGCCAGTAGCTGCTCGGATCAAGGAGCGCACCGCACGGCGTGAGATGGCAGTAGAACTCGCCGGTCTGGTCGGGATCCTGGACCCGGAGTTCGTGGTGGATCGCGTCGGCCACCTCCACCGGCGTTCCGGGGGGAAAGCTCCAGTACCCAGCGGCCGCGCCCCGCAGCCGTCGTACGACGGAGCCCACCGCCCCGCCGTCTCCGGCCCCGCCCTCACCCTGCGCAACCCCGTCTACGCCACCGAGCGCGAGCTGCTCAAGCTCGCCCTGCAGCGCCCCGAGCTGGTCTCCCCGGCCTTCGACGCGTACGGCATCGACGAGTTCACCGCCCCGCCCTACGCGGCCGTACGCCAGGCCATCATGGACGCGGGCGGCGCCGAGTACGGCGTCCAGGACTCCCAGGACTACCTCGTCCGGGTCCGCGAGGCCGCCCCCGACGACGCGGTCCGCGCGATGGTCACGGAGCTGGCCGTCGAGGCGATCATGCGCAAGACCGTCGACGAGAACTACGCGGGCGATCAGCTGGTCACGGTCCGCCGCCGCGCCGTCGACCGCCGCATCCAGGAGGTCCAGGGCACCCTGATCCGCCTCGGCTCCGGCGGCGACCCGGCCCACCTGGCCGCCGTGCAGAACGAGTTGTGGGTCCTCCAGCAGTACGGCCAGGCACTGCGCGAGCAGGGCGCCGCCGCGCTCTGAGCGTCCGGTTCCGTACGCCTTTCAAGTGGTTTCACGGCCCTCGGATCGCGTACTCGTCAGGTGAAGTAACCACGCGGTCACGGACCGGACTCAAAAAGTCACCGCACGCCCCTCGTGGCGGCTGTGTGTCGTACTCCACACTGGGTTCCGGTGCCTGAGTCCTCGGAGCGCGGCCGATCCGTCCCCAGCGGGTCCCAGACCCCCGCGGTTCCGCTCAACGCGTACGGGACGGACAGCGGCGAGGCCGCCGACTCCGCCCCCGAAGTACCGCTGCCGCACTCCTTGGCAGCGATCATCCTGGAGGTCGCCCCCGTGCAGACCCAGACCCTCGCACAGACCGAGAACAGTACCGACGACACGACAGAGCAGGACGCCGAGCCCGACGTCCTCGTCGCGGTGCCCCCGCAGAACCGTGTCGCGCACCACCCCGAGACGGAGCCGGACGCCCCGCCCGCGGCAGCCCTCGAACAGGTGGAGACCGAGCCGGTCGAACCACCCGAGCCACCCCGCGGCCGCGTCGACACCGGCGGCCCGTCCTCGGACCTGTTCCGCCAGTACCTGCGGGAGATCGGCCGCATCCCGCTGCTCACCGCGGCCGAGGAGGTCGACCTCGCCCGCCGGGTCGAGGCCGGCCTGTTCGCCGAGGAGAAACTGAGCAACACCCCCGACCTGGACAGCCAGTTGGCGCTCGACCTGGACCGCCTGGTGGTACTGGGCCGGATGGCCAAGCGCCGCCTCATCGAGGCGAACCTGCGGCTCGTGGTGTCCGTCGCGAAACGGTACGTCGGCCGCGGCCTGACCATGCTCGACCTGGTGCAGGAAGGCAACCTGGGCCTGATCCGGGCGGTCGAGAAGTTCGACTACGCCCGCGGCTACAAGTTCTCCACCTACGCCACCTGGTGGATCCGCCAGGCCATGTCCCGGGCCCTCGCCGACCAGGCCCGCACGATCCGGGTCCCGGTCCACGTCGTCGAGCTGATCAACCGGGTCGTCCGCGTCCAGCGCCGCATGCTCCAGGAACGCGGCTACGAACCGACGCCGGAAGAGGTCGCGGACCACCTCGACCTCGCCCCGGAGCGCGTCAGCGAGGTCCTGCGCCTGGCCCAGGAACCGGTGTCCCTGCACGCCCCGGTGGGCGAGGAGGACGACGTCGCCCTCGGTGACCTCATCGAGGACGGCGACGCGGCCTCACCGGTCGAGTCGGCGGCGTTCCTGCTGCTCAGGGAGCACCTGGAAGCGGTGCTGTCCACCCTGGGGGAGCGGGAGAGGAAGGTCGTGCAACTCCGGTACGGGCTGGCCGACGGCCGTCCCCGCACGCTGGAGGAGATCGGGCGGATCTTCGGGGTGACCCGGGAGCGGATCCGGCAGATCGAGTCCAAGACGCTGAACAAGCTGCGGGACCACGCGTTCGCGGATCAGCTGCGCGGCTATCTGGACTGAAGGCGGGGGCCGTCCCTCGACGGCCCCCACCCGCTAGTCGACCTCCGCCACCGCCTGCGCGAACTGGGCCTTGTACAGGCGGGCGTACGCGCCGTTCGCCCCCAACAGGTCGGTGTGCGTGCCCTGTTCGACGATCGAGCCGTTCTCCATCACCAGGATGGTGTCGGCGTCGCGGATCGTCGAAAGCCGGTGGGCGATGACGAACGAGGTGCGGCCGTGCGCCAGTTTGGCCATCGCCTTCTGGATCAGCACCTCGGTACGGGTGTCCACCGAACTCGTCGCCTCGTCGAGGACCAGGATCACCGGGTCCGACAGGAACGCCCGGGCGATGGTGATGAGCTGCTTCTCGCCCGCGCTCACCCCGCTGCCCTCGTCGTCGATCACGGTGTCGTAGCCCTCGGGCAGCGTCCGGACGAACCGGTCCGCGTGGGCGGCGCGGGCCGCCTCCTCGATCTCGCCCCGGGTGACGTCCCCGGGCGCCCCGTACGCGATGTTCTCCGCGATGGTGCCGCCGAACAGCCAGGTGTCCTGGAGGACCATGCCGATCCCGGCGCGCAGGTCGTCCCGGGACATCGTCGAGATGTCCACGCCGTCCAGGGTGATCCGGCCGCCCGAGACGTCGTAGAACCGCATGAGCAGATTGACCAGCGTGGTCTTTCCGGCTCCCGTCGGGCCGACGATCGCGACCGTGTGCCCGGGTTCGACCTTCAGGGAGAGGTCGTCGATGAGCGGCTTCTCGGGGTCGTAGCGGAAGGAGACGTGCTCCAGGGCGACCCGCCCGCGCAGTTCCTCCGGCTTCGCGCTCGGGACCGGGTCGGCTTCCTGCTCCTCCGCGTCCAGGAGTTCGAAGACCCGCTCGGCCGAGGCGACACCCGACTGCACGAGGTTCGCCATCGACGCGACCTGGGTGAGCGGCATCGAGAACTGCCGGGAGTACTGGATGAAGGCCTGCACATCACCGATGGACAGCGAGCCGGACGCCACCCGCAGGCCGCCGACGACCGCCACCAGCACGTAGTTGATGTTCGAGACGAACATCATCAGCGGCTGCATGACCCCGCTGTTGAACTGCGCCTTGAACCCGGCCTCGTACAGCGCCTCGTTCTGCTCGGCGAACTGCGCGGCCGACTCGTCCTGGCGGCCGAACACCTTCACCAGGGTGTGGCCGGTGTACATCTCCTCGATGTGGGCGTTGAGCTTGCCGGTGGTGCGCCACTGCTGCACGAAGTGCGGCTGCGAGCGCTTGCCGACGCGGGTGGCGACGACGAACGACAGCGGCACGGTGACCAGCGCGACCAGGGCCAGCAGCCAGGACACCCAGAACATCATCGCGAGCACCCCGATGATGGTGAGCAGCGAGTTGATCAGCTGGCCCATCGACTGCTGGAGGGTCTGGCCGATGTTGTCGATGTCGTTCGTGGCCCGGGACAGGACCTCACCGCGCTGGCGCTTGTCGAAGTACGACAGCGGCAGCCGCGACATCTTCGTCTGCACGTCCTCGCGCATCCGGAACATCGTGCGGTTGACGGTCCGGTTCACCAGCCGGGTCGCGACCGCCATCAGCAGCCCCGCGACGAGGAACACCCCGACCGCGAACAGCAGGACGTGCCCCACGGCGGTGAAGTCGATGCCCTCGCCCGGGGTGAAGTCGGTGCTGCGGAGCATGTCGGCGACCTGACCCTCGCCGCGCTCCCGCATCCCCGCGAGGACCTCCTCCTTGCTGGCGCCGGCGGGCATCTGCCGCCCGATGATGCCCGCGAAGACCAGGTCGGTGGCCTGGCCGAGGATCTTCGGCCCGACCACGTTGAGGCCGACGCTCAGCACCACGCAGCACAGCATCGCGTAGAGGGTGAGCCGCTCCGGCTTGAACTGTGCGAGCAGCCGCCTGCCGGACACCTTGAAGTCCAGCGAGCGGGTCTCGGGACCGCCGCCTGCCATCATGCGCCCCATGGGCCCGGCCATCAGGCAGCCTCCGCTTCCGTGAGCTGGGAGAGCACGATCTCCCGGTAGGTCTCGTTGTCCGCCATCAGCTCGCGGTGGGTGCCGGTGCCGACGACCCGGCCCTCGTCCAGGACGACGATCCGGTCGGCGTCGCGGATGGTGGCCACCCGCTGGGCGACGATCACGACGGTGGCCTCCGAGGTCTCCTCGGCGAGCGCCGCGCGCAGGGCCGCGTCGGTCGCGTAGTCGAGGGCGGAGAAGGAGTCGTCGAAGAGGTAGATCTCCGGCCGCTGCACGAGGGTGCGCGCGATGGCGAGCCGCTGCCGCTGACCACCGGAGACATTGGTGCCGCCCTGGGCGATGGGGGAGTCGAGGCCGTTCTCCAGCCCCTCGACGAAGCCCTTGGCCTGCGCCACCTCCAGCGCGTGCCACAGCTCCTCGTCCGTGGCGTCGGGATTGCCGTAGCGAAGGTTCGTGGCGACCGTGCCCGCGAAGAGGTAGGGCTTCTGCGGCACCAGTCCGACGGTCCTGGCCAGCAGCTTCGGGTCGATGGTCGACACCTCGGTGCCGTCGACGAGCACCTCGCCGTCGGTCGCGTCGAACAGCCGGGGGACGAGCGCGAGCAGGGTGGACTTGCCGCTGCCGGTGGAGCCGATCACCGCGGTCACCTCGCCGGGCCGGGCCACCAGGTCGATCGCCCTGAGCACCGGCTCCTCGGCGCCCGGATAGCGGAAGCCGGCCCCCCGGATCTCCAGATGCCCGTGCCGGCGCAGTTCATGGACGGGGGCCAGGGGCGGCACCACGCTGGAGGAGGTGTCCAGGACCTCCTGGATGCGCTCGGCGCACACCTCCGCGCGCGGCACCATCATGAACATGAAGGTGGCCATCATCACCGACATGACGATCTGCATCAGATAGGCGAGGAACGCGGTCAGATCGCCGATCTGCATCCCGCCGCTGTCGATGCGGTGGGCGCCGAACCACACCACGGCGATCGACGACAGGTTCACCGTCGTCATCACGACCGGGAACATCAGCGCGAGCAGGTTGCCGGTCCTGAGGGACATCTCCGTCAGGTCGGTGTTCGCCTTCCGGAAGCGGTCCTCCTCGTACTCGTCCCGCACGAACGCCCGGATGACCCGGTTGCCGGTGATCTGCTCGCGCAGCACTCGGTTCACGGTGTCGAGGCGCACCTGCATGGACCGGAACAGCGGCCGCAGCCGCCGTACGATCAACGTCACACAGATGCCCAGCGTCGGCACCACGGCCACCAGGACGGCGGACAGCGGCACGTCCAGGCCGAGCGCCAGCACGATGCCGCCGACGCACATGATGGGCGCCGACACCAGCAGGGTGAACGTCATCAGGGCCAGCATCTGGACCTGCTGCACGTCATTGGTCGTACGGGTGATCAGCGTGGGCGCGCCGAACTGGCCCACCTCGCGCGCCGAGAACGACTGCACCCGGTCGAAGACCGACGCCCGCAGGTCCCTGCCGAGCGCGGCGGCGGTCCTGGCGCCGTAGTACACGGCCCCGATGTTGCACACCACCTGCGCCAGCGAGATCCCGATCATCACAGCGCCGAAGCTCAGGATGTAGCCGGTGTCGCCGTTCACGACGCCGTTGTCGATGATGTCCGCGTTGAGCGTGGGCAGGTAGAGGGTGGCGCAGGTCTGGAGGAACTGCAGCAGCACCAGGAGGGCGATGGGTTTCTTGTAGGGCCTGAGATAGGTCCGCAGAAGTCGTATGAGCACGCTACGTCTCTCGGAGTCGGCGACGGGGCGAGTGGTTGCCCCTGGCCCCTATCGTCGGACACTCCACCCGTGTTACCTCAACCGATTAAGCCGACAGCAGTGCTCCGTACGGCCTGGCGGGTCCTCGCGGTCACCGACTCCTACCGGACTCTTACGTTCCGAGGTCTAGCGGAACGCCCCCGGATACGTCTGCTCGCGCACCGACACGTACTGCTGCCGCACCGCCTGCCCCACCGCCAGCTCCTCTCCCGGCTCCAGGACCTGCGCGGCCGGCCCCTGCCACATCGGCGGGGTGCGCGGGTCGAGCGTGCCCTGCGAGACCCCGAGCGCCCACGCCGCCTGCCGGGCGGCCCCGATCGCCGCGTAGTCGGCCGGCTGCGGCACGACGACCTGCGCCCCGAACAGCGCGGGAGCGGCGGCCTGTACGGCGGACAGCTCGGCGGCGGCCCCCAGCAGGAAGACCCGCCGGACCTCGACCCCCCGCCCGCGCAGCACGTCGAGCGCGTCGGCGAGCCCGCACAGCATCCCCTCGAACGCGGCCCGCGCCAGGTGCTCCGGCTTCATCGACTCCCGCCTGAGCCCGGTCAGCGTCCCCGCCGTGTGCGGCAGGTTCGGCGTCCGCTCGCCTTCCAGATAGGGCAGCAGTACGAGGCCGTGGGCGCCCGGCGTCGACTTCATCGCCAGGTCCGACAGGCTCTCCAGGTCGCTGAGCCCGAGCATCTCGGTGGCCCCGCGCAGGGTCCGTACGGCGTTCAGGGTGGTGACGACGGGCAGGTGCATGCCGGTCGCGTCGGCCAGGGAGGTGATCATCCCGGTGTTGTCGACCAGTGCCTCGTGGTGCACGGCCATCACGGACCCGGACGCGCCCAGCGACACGACGGCGTCCCCGAGCCCGATCCCGAGCCCGAAGGCGGCGGCCATGGTCTCCCCGGTCCCCGCGGAGATCAGCAGCCCCTCCGGGGTCGTACCGGCCGCGTCCGCCGGGCCGATCACCTCGGGCAGCATCGCCTGGTGGCCGAGGGCCAGTTCCACGAGGTCGGCGCGGTAGGCGCCGGTGGCGGCGGACCAGTAGCCGGTCCCGGAGGCGCCACCGCGGTCGGTGGTCCGTCTCACCGGCCGGCCGAGCAACTGCCACACCAGCCAGTCGTGCGCCTGGAGGAGGACGGCGGTGCGCAGGGCGGCGTCGGGTTCGGTCTTGTTCAGCCAGCGCAGCTTGGTCACGGGCTGCGGGGCCTGCGGCACGCACCCCACCGCCTGCGCCCACGCCTCGCGCCCGCCGAGGGCGTCGACGAGGTCGGCCGCGGCGACCTGGGCGCGCTTGTCGCCGCCGACCATGGCGGGGCGCACGGTGTTGCCCTGGGCGTCGAGGGGCACGACGGCGTTCTGCTGCGAGGACACGCCGATGGCCTGGACGCCCTCCAGGAGGCCACCACCTGCGGCTTCGCCGAGGGAGAGCAGCCACGCCTGGGGGTCGACGTCGGATGGACGGCCCTCGACCGGGTGGGGCGCGTACCCCTGTTTGAGCACGGCACCGGTGTCCGCGTCGCAGACGACGATGCGAGTGAATTCGGGCGAGCTGTCCAACCCGGCGACTATCCCCATGGCGGAAATTCTATGGGCGTAGCGTCGTAGCGGTGCGCGCAGTTCCGCGGGCGCGGGACCGGTGCCTCCGGTCCCGCGCCCGCGTGTGGGTTGCGTGTGGGGTGTGTGTGGAGTGCGTCACCCCCGCATCAGGTGGGGCCCGTGCCCCAGTCGTCCTCTGCGGCGCCGTTCGTGTTGCGGTCCTTCAGCGAGCGCACCCGCTGGGTCACGGACTCCGGCACCCGGTCGCCCACCTTGTCACTGACCACGTGGTACGCCTTGCCGGCGAACTGGCGGCCCTGCTGTGCCGCCGTCTCCGCGGTGTTGCGGACGGCGGGGTTCTGGGCGACCTGACGGGCGGATTTCTTCAACTGTTCGTAGCGCTCGCGCCCGGCGCGGGTGCCCAGCACGTAACCCAGAGTCAGTCCGACCACGAAAGTGAGCTTGTAACGCATGGCGGCCACCCTTCCTTGCCGTAGGTATCCGGTGCGACGTCGGTGTCGGGGGAACCGATTGGCGGAGCACCCCCCTGCTTGCGCTAATGTATGTGTCGCAGCGAGCGCCCGCCCCCTGGCGAATACCCAGGGAGTCACGTTCGATGCAACGAGGCAATCCTCCGTAGCTCAATTGGCAGAGCAGCCGGCTGTTAACCGGCAGGTTACTGGTTCGAGTCCAGTCGGGGGAGCTTCGATCTTCCGTAGCTCAATTGGCAGAGCAGCCGGCTGTTAACCGGCAGGTTACTGGTTCGAGTCCAGTCGGGAGAGCAGGACGAAGGAGGGCCCCGATGGGGTCCTTTTTCATGTCCGGCGGAACTGCGCAGGTCACAGGGGAGTCTTCGAGGGCAGGCGAAGTCGCCCCTGCGGAGCAGGAGATCGTATGAGCGGCTATGCTGCGGCAGACGGCGCGCACACATGTACGCGACACGCCGCTATGGGGCGGTAGCTCAGCCGGTTAGAGCAGCGGACTCATAATCCGTCGGCCGTGGGTTCGAGTCCCACCCGCCCCACCGTGCAGGTCACTGACCTGCGGAAACGTTCGTTTTCGGGTGTCGGGGCGTCAACTTTGCCTGAACGGACTGAATCCGCTGCTCGTGAGTTTGACGCCTGAGGGGCGCTGCTTTGCATGATGGCCTTCTGACCTGCATGGACGCGTACCGATGTGTTGCCACGGAGGCGTGTTCCGCTCGGCTCCGTTGCGACAGGGTCATGTATTGAGGCCATCCTGAGGCCGGAGGTACGGGGGAGTGCCGCGGAGGCGTTGTTCGACGAGTCGTCTGCGTGTTGCGCGGGGCGTTTCACGTGGCGATCGTCCGGTGTTCTTAGCTCTGCGAGGAGTGCGTCCGGCTGAGGCCTCAAGGAGCCAAGGCCCCAACAGAAGACGGCCCCTGAAGGGCACTCGACCTCCGGTGTACCGCCGTGAGGCTGGTCTGGGACGTCATCGGACCTACTCATGGCTCGAGATCGCGAGGCGGCGAGGTCGAGCCAGGCCAGCCAGACCATCCGTCGTACAGTTCGGGGAGCCTCCGAGAACGACACCATCCCAGCTGCCGGTTGGCCACCGATCCTGGAGCCCAAATGGTGGGGCAGGTCAACTGAACTGGCTTGCCCTGTGGGGAGGGCGGGAAGGATGTCGCTGTACCCAAGCCTTATCCGGAAGAGTTCCGCGAGGATGTTGTACGGGTAGCGAGGAACCGCGGTCCGGGCGTGACGGTCGAGCAGGTGGCTGCCGACTTCGGAGTGCACGCGATGACGCTGTGGAAGTGGATGCGCCGGGCGGACATCGACGACGGAACCAAGCCCGGAACGTCCAGCCAGGAAAGTGCGGAACTACGCGAAGCACGTCGGCAGATCAAGCTGTTGGAGCAGGAGAACGAGGTCCTGCGTCGGGCCGCCGCCTACCTGTCGCAGGCGAATCTCCCGGGAAAAAGATCTACCCGCTCGTGAAAGAGCTGGCAGTTGTCGCAGCTCGGAGGGGCTGTGCCACAGGCGATCAGGTCGCAACATCGACTTTGCCTCACCGGCGACCTGTTCGAGTGCCGGGCTGACCCGCAGCGCCGGCTCTCCAGGCGCCCGCGGTCAGCGTCGTCCGCCCAGGATGATCTTCCAGACACGCGTTGCCACCTGCAGATTGAGCCGGGTGTCCACGTCCGCCAGGTCGCGGTCGCTGATCTCACGGATACGCTGCAGCCGGTAGCGCAGGGTGCTGCGGTGGACCGTCAGCGCGGCGGCCGCATCGTCGTAGTTGCCTCCGCAGTCGAAGTAGCGCGAGAGCGTCTCCACCAACTCGGTGTCGTGCTCCGCGTCGTAGTCGATCAGCTCGCCGAGCCACTCGCGCACGAAGTCTTCGAGCTCCCGGAGATCGTTTCCGGGCCCCAGGATCCGGTACAGCCCGAGGTCGTCGAAGAACGTCGTCCCACTGCGCTGGCGGGAGTTCTGCCGCACATCCAGGGCCCGCGATGCCTCCTGGTAACAGCGGGGAATGTCGTCCAGGGAGTCGCAGCGGGCGCTCACCCCGATCGCTCCGCCGGGCGTTCCCAGCTCATGGGCCAGCGCCGTGTAGACGGCATCGTCGTCGGGCCTCGCTTCGGTCAGCAGGACCATCCGGTCGCCGCGACGGGTGATCAGCGGACGGGTCGCCGAGATGGCTGTCGCCTGCTCGACTGCTCGGGTGAAGGAGTCGTCAGGGGCGTTGCCCGGCCAGTGCACCACGACCACGTAATGGGTGCGTTGCAGGTCGTGGCCGACGGCTTCGGCCCGGGCGTAGGCGCTCGTCTCGTCAGTGCCCTCCAACAGGTCGTCGATCAGCTGGCGGCGCAGTCGCAGTTCGACCTCGGCGAGTTCGCGTGCGTGCATGAGCTCCTGGGCGAGCGACCGCTGTGCGTGATCCAGGGCGAACCGGGTGTGCTCGTCGGCCGTCGCCTCGGGGTCCTCGAGGGCGAGTACGCCGAGGACGTCGCCGCGCGGGCGGACCAGGGCGATCAGCCGGTCCTTGACTCTGACCGGGCCCGGCTCGCGCGCGACCTGCCGCAGCATCCCTTCCTGGTGGGTCGAGGAGCGCACCGGATAGGGATCGGGGCGGTCGGGACCCGCCCAGGACCTCAGGTTGCCGAACCGGTCCTCGACGAGCGCCGACAGCCCGGTGAGTTCGTACAGCGCCTGGGTGATGGCGTCCTCGCCGCCGCCCCGGGCAGCGACACGGGCGAGGGTCTCGTGCACGGTCTTCTGCAGGTGCAGTTCGGAGCGCATGGCAGCCAGCTGCACGAGCGCGGTGTCCCGTTCGGTGCGGACTTGGCTGAGTTCACCGGCCTTGTCGTGCTGCGCGGCACGCGTGACCGTCAGTGACAGGGCCGCCGATGCGAGCCCCACGAGGGTCGAGAGGAGGAAGCGCCCCTGTTCGTCGGGCCCGGAGCGGGAGGAGACCAGGATGTAGCCGAGCAGACCGCCGGCCCCGCGCAGGCCGAACGCCCAGGTCCAGGACCGTTCCGGAAGGGATACGGAGCCGTCGGCCTCGCCCAGGTCCGTCATCCGTGCGTCGTCGGCCTTCGGCGCTCCCGCGTCGTGGCCTGGGACGCGGGCCAGACCGTCGCTCGTCACGAGATATCCGGCCTCGGCGTGGTAGGGACCAAGGGCACTGACGTGCCCCATGGCCAACCGCACGATCTCACTCTGCTCGGCGCAGGCGAACAGGGTGTGGGACAGCACCAGCAGCCCGTGCGGGTCCAGCGCCGCGAGCGGGCTCGGGTCGTGCCGTCCGGTGCCCGCGGTGTCGCTCGGTTGGCGGTTCCCTTGCTGGTCGGACACGTCAGGGGGCAGCCTCCGTGACGGATGGCAGGCCATAGATCACTCCCGTTCCCCTCCGGTCATCGGAGGCGATCGAGGGAGTCGTGGGATCCACGACTGGGCGAGCCCTGCGCGCCCAGCCTAGGCAACGTCATCCGACTTGTCTGGATTTTGGCCTTGCTCTCCTGGACCGACCGACTGCGTCGATTTCTGACCTGTCGGGTGCAGGCGGAGCGCGCTGCTCTCTTGCCACTCTGGACTTGTCGGGGATCGCCGGGCGCACCGGTGGCCTGGCAGGGAGGACTGGCTGATGAACGAGCAGGCCCGCAGGACCATCGCCTCGTACACGACCTACCAGGAGGCGGAACGCGCCGTCGATCACCTTTCCGATCGGGGTTTTCCCGTGGAGAGGGTGGCCGTCATCGGGCAGGACGTGCGCCTGGTCGAGCAGGTGACGGGCCGCATGGGACCTGGCGGGGCCGCGCTGCACGGCGCGGCGAGCGGCGCCCTGGCCGGAGCACTGATCGGGTGGATCTTCGGGCTGCTGAACTGGCTGGACCCGGTCGTGTCGGGACTGCTGCTCGCCCTGTACGGGCTGGTTTTCGGAGCCCTCGTCGGTGCTCTGCTCGGCCTGGTGGTGCACGCGGCCCAGCGTGGCCGCCGGGACTTCGCCTCGGTGAGTTACATGCAGCCCAGCCAGTACGACGTCGTCGCCGACGAAGCGGTCGCCGAGGAGGCGGTGCGGCTGCTGGCCGAACTGCCCACCGGGACCGGCACCAGCACCGGCAGCGGGGCCTGGAAGAGCGGCCGCCCGCGGAGCGGCCCCGCCGTCACCTGAGCGAGTGCGGAAAGCCGGGCGCGTCTCCGAGGACGAGCGGGCCGCCCGTCGCGAAAGGAGTTCCTCATGGCCAAGGCAGTAGGCATCGACCTGGGCACCACGAACTCGGTGATCGCCGTCTGGGAGGGCGGCGAGTCGTCGGTCGTACCCAACAGCGAGGGCAACCGCACGACACCGTCCGTGGTGGCCTTCACCGACACCGGCGAGCGCCTGGTGGGCCAGCTGGCCCGCCGCCAGGCGATCCTCAACCCCAAGGGCACCATCTATTCGGCCAAACGGTTCATCGGCCGGCACTTCGACGAGATCTCCGAAGAGGCCAAGGCCGTCACGTACGACGTGGTCGAGGGAGACGGCGGCGCCGCCCGTTTCAAGGTGCGCGACAAGCTCTACGCTCCCGAGGAGATCAGCGCACAGGTGTTGCGCAAACTCGCCGACGACGCCTCCAAACAGCTGGGCGAGAAGGTCACCGAGGCGGTCATCACGGTGCCCGCCTACTTCAACGACGCCCAGCGCACCGCCACCAAGGACGCCGGACGGATCGCCGGCCTGGAAGTACTGCGGATCATCAACGAGCCGACCGCGGCCGCCCTCGCCTACGGCATGGACAAGAAGCAGCACGAGACGGTGCTCGTCTTCGACCTGGGCGGCGGCACCTTCGACGTCAGCATCCTCGACGTCGGCGACGGCGTGGTGGAGGTACGGTCCACGGCGGGCGACAGCCATCTGGGCGGCGACGACTTCGACCGCCGGCTGGTCGACCAGCTCGCCGACGGGTTCCAGAAGGAGAACGGCATCGACCTGCGCAAGGACCCGCAGGCGCTGCAACGGCTGTTCGAGGCCGCGGAGAAGGCCAAGACCGAGCTCAGCTCGGTGACCCAGACGCAGGTCAGCCTGCCGTTCATCACGGCCGACGCCTCCGGGCCCAAGCATCTGACCGAGACGATCATGCGATCCACGTTCGAACAGATCACCGGCGACCTGGTGGAGCGCTGTCTCGGCCCGGTGCGGCAGGCAATGGACGACGCCAAGGTCAGTGACAACGACATCGACGAGGTCATCCTCGTCGGCGGCTCGACCCGCATCCCCGCCGTCCAGACCCTGGTGCGCAGGCTGACCGGCGGCAAGGACCCCAACATGAGCGTCAACCCCGACGAGGTCGTGGCGAAGGGCGCCGCGATCCAGGCCGGGGTCCTCAAGGGCGAGGTCAAGGATGTCCTGCTGCTCGACGTCACCCCGCTGTCGCTGGGCGTCGAGACACGCGGCGGAGTGATGACGAAGATCATCGAGCGGAACACCACCATCCCGGTGCGCCGCACCGAGACCTTCTCCACCGCCGAGGACAACCAGCCTGCCGTCGACGTCGTCGTCCTGCAGGGCGAGCGTGAGCTGGCTGCCGACAACCGGGTCCTGGGCCGCTTCCAGCTCACCGACATCCGCCCCGCGCCGCGCGGCGAGCCGCAGATCGAGGTCATCTTCGACGTCGACGCCAACGGCATCCTCAACGTCACCGCGCGGGACAAGGACACCGGAAAGGAACAGAGCATCACCATCAGCGAGAGCTCCAACCTCGACGGCAGCGAAGTCGAGCGGATGATCCAGGAGGCCGAACGCAACCGCGGACAGGACCAGGCCCTGCGCGAGGCAGTCGACGCGCGCAACGAACTGGACGCTATCGCCTACCAGGTCGAAAAGCGCCTCGGGGAGCTCGGCGACGCCGCGCCCGCACACGAGAAGGCCCGAGCCGAGATGCTGGTGGCCGAGGCCCGCGACGCGGTCAAGAACGAGGCCGGGGTGGACAAGGTCCGGCCGTTGGCCTCCGAACTCCAGCAGGTCTTCGCGGGCCTCGCGGCCCACCAGGCAGGAGCCGCCGCGGACGGTCCCGCGGGCACCGGCTCGCCGGACGGAGCCGGCCCCGGCGGGGCCACACCGGACGGAGCCGGGGGCGACGACGATGTGATCGACGCCGAGTTCGACAAGGGCTGAGGTGCCCGCCATGCCCATCCCACCCCGGAGCCAAGTGCCCGACCCGCCGCCGGAAGGCGCCGTACAGCCGCCGCGCGGGGACCTCCAGCAGCCTGGACCGCGGACCGAGGAGGCCGAGCCAGGGCCCGACGCCGCAACCGGCACCGCCGCACCCGACGACGAGTACGCGGCAGCGTTGCGCGAGGCCGAGGACAACTGGCGGCGCGCCCTGGCCGACCTCGACAACCTGCGCAAACGCCATGCCAGGGAGCTGGAGCGGGTGGCCGCGGCCGAACGTGCCCGTACGGCTGCGGCCTTCCTGCCCGTCATCGACAACCTGGAACTCGCCCTCAGCCACGCGGGGGCCGCCGACCCCGGTGCGATCGTCGAGGGTGTCCGGGCCGTGCGTGACCAGGCCGTGAACGTCCTGGAGCGGCTGGGCTACCCGCGCCACGCGGAGAAAGGTGTGCAGTTCGACCCGGCCCGGCACGAGGTGGTCGGAGTGGTCCAGGATCCCGACGCCGATCCGAACACCGTGGTCCAAGTGCTGCGACCCGGTTACGGGGAGGCCGAGCGGCAGCTGCGGCCTGCCGCCGTGACCGTCGCCAAGCGGGAGTGACCGTCCATGGCACGCGACTTCTACGAGGTGCTCGGCGTTCCGCGCACCGCCGACCGGGACGAGATCCAGCGGGCCTACCGCACCCTGGCCCGCAGGTACCACCCCGACGTCAACAAGGACCCTCAGGCGGAGGAGCGGTTCAAGGAGATCAACGAGGCCTTCAGCGTCCTGTCCGATCCGGAGCAGCGAGCCCGCTACGACCGCTTCGGCGAGGACTTCCGGAAGATCCCGGAGGACTGGGAGGAGCAGGTCGCCGCCGGCGCCGGCGGTGGTTCCCGGTGGAGCACCGGCGGCGGTCCCCGGGTGCGGTACTCCACGTCGGGCTTCGGGGGCGAGGGGGTCGACGTCGAGGATCTGTTCGGCTCGCTGTTCGGCGGTGCCGGACGGATGCGCGTGCCCGGCGCCGACCAAGAGGCCGAACTGCCGCTCACCGTCGAGGAGGCCTACCGGGGCGGCCGCCGTACGGTCACCCTCGCCGGACCGGCCGGGCAGCGGCGCTACCAGGTCGACGTACCGCCCGGCACCACCGACGGGCAGCGCATCCGGCTGGCCGGGGAGGGCGGGCGCGGGAGCGGCGACGACGCTCCCGCCGGGGACCTGTACCTGAGGGTGCGGATCCTGCCGCACCCCGAGTTCCGCCTCGACGGCCGGGACGTCCACGTGAAGCTTCCGGTCACCCCGTGGGAGGCCGCGCTGGGCGCGACCGTGCCGGTGCGCACGCCGGGCGGTGCCACGGCGAAGGTGACCGTGCCCGCCGGGTCCTCCAGCGGACGGCGCCTGCGGCTGCGCGGCGAGGGCATGCCGAGCCCGCGCGGCGCTGACGGAGACCTGTACGCGGAGCTGCGGATCATGGTGCCGCCCCGGCTGAGCGACCGGGAGCGCGAGCTGCTGGAGGAACTTGCCGCTGTCTCCTCGTTCGACCCCAGGAGGACCTGATGACCGACCGACCGGCCAAGGCCCGCCCGCCCCACGCACGAACGGCCGAGGCGGGCGTGCAGTACGCGATCGTGCCCGTGCCCATGCTCTCCCTGGAGACCGTGGCCCGCCGCTCAGGCCTCCATCCCGACCTGATCCGCCGGTTCGTCGCCCTCGGACTGGTGGACGCCGGTCCTGACGCCTCCGGACGGCTGATGTTCGCCCCCACGGCCCCGGCCGCCCTGGCCCGCGTTCAGCGGCTGCGTACCGGGCTGTGCCTGAACTACGCGTCCCTCGGTCTGGTGCTCGACCTGCTCGACCGCATCAGCCTGCTCGAAGCCGCGCTGCGGCGAGCAGGCATGAGGAGTGATCTACCACCATGGACATGAACCGACTGACCCAGAAGTCACAGGAAGCCCTGCAGGAGGCCCAGAGCGCCGCCGGCCGCCTGGGCCACACCGAGGTCGACGGCGAACACCTGCTGCTCGCCCTCCTGGACCAGGAGGAGGGGCTGATCCCGCGGCTGCTGCAGCAGTCGGGCACCGATCCGGAGGGGTTGCGCGCGGCCGTACGCGAGGAGCTCTCGCGCCGGCCCAAGGTGACCGGCCCGGGCGCGGCGCCGGGCCAGGTCTTCGTCACCCAGCGCCTGGCCCGGCTGCTGGACGAGGCGGAGCGGGAGGCCAAACGCCTCAAGGACGAGTACGTGTCCGTGGAGCACCTGCTGCTGGCGCTGACCGAGGAGGGCTCGGCGACCGCCGCCGGGCGCCTGCTGAAGGAGCACGGCGTGACCCGGGACTCCTTCCTCGGCGCGCTCACCCAGATCCGCGGCAACCAGCGCGTGACCTCCGCCAACCCCGAGGTGGCCTACGAGGCCCTGGAGAAGTACGGCCGTGACCTGGTCTCCGAGGCCAGGGCCGGGCGGCTCGACCCCGTCATCGGACGGGACGCCGAGATCCGCCGCGTCACCCAGATCCTCAGCCGCAAGAGCAAGAACAACCCCGTCCTGATCGGCGATCCCGGCGTCGGCAAGACCGCCATCGTGGAGGGTCTGGCCCAGCGCATCGTGCGCGGTGACGTGCCCGAAGGACTGCGCGACAGGACGGTGTTCGCCCTCGACATGGGCTCGCTCGTGGCGGGCGCCAAGTACCGCGGCGAGTTCGAGGAGCGCCTCAAGGCCGTGCTGAGCGAGGTCAAGGCCGCCGCCGGGCGGATCCTGCTCTTCGTCGACGAGTTGCACACGGTCGTCGGCGCGGGGGCCGCCGAAGGAGCCATGGACGCGGGCAACATGCTCAAGCCCATGCTGGCACGCGGCGAACTCCACATGATCGGCGCGACCACCCTGGACGAGTACCGCAAGCACATCGAGAAGGACGCCGCCCTCGAACGCCGCTTCCAGCAGGTCCTGGTCGAAGAACCCAGCGTGGAGGACACCATCTCCATCCTGCGCGGCCTGCGCGAACGCCTGGAGGTCTTCCACGGCGTCAAGATCCAGGACACGTCGCTGGTCGCGGCGGCGACGCTCTCCCACCGCTACATCACCGACCGTTTCCTGCCCGACAAGGCCATCGACCTCGTCGACGAGGCATGTGCCCGCCTGCGCACCGAGATCGACTCCATGCCCGCCGAACTCGACGAGATCACCCGCCGGGTGACCCGCCTGGAGATCGAGGACGCCGCCCTCTCCAAGGAGACCGACCCCGCGAGCAAAGCCCGCCTGGAGGAACTGCGCAGGGAACTGGCCGACCTGCGCGGCGAGGCCGACGCCAAACACGCCCAGTGGGAGGCCGAACGGCAGGCGATCCGCCGCGTGCAGGAACTGCGCCAGGAACTGGAGCAGGTCCGCCACGAGGCGGAGGAGGCCGAACGCACCTACGACCTCAACCGCGCCGCCGAACTCCGCTACGGCCGCCTCCAGGAGCTGGAGCGCCGGCTCGCCGCGGAGGAGGAACAACTGGCCTCCAAGCAAGGGCAGAACCGGCTGCTGCGCGAGGTCGTCACCGAGGAGGAGATCGCCGAGATCGTCGCCGCCTGGACCGGCATCCCCGTCTCCCGTCTCCAGGAGGGCGAACGCGAGAAACTGCTGCGCCTCGACGACATCCTGCGCGAGCGCGTCATCGGCCAGGACGAGGCCGTCAAGCTCGTCGCCGACGCCATCATCCGTGCCCGCTCCGGCATCCGCGACCCCCGCCGCCCCATCGGCTCGTTCATCTTCCTCGGCCCCACCGGCGTCGGGAAGACAGAGCTGGCCAAGACCCTCGCCCGGGCCCTGTTCGACTCCGAGGAGAACATGGTCCGCCTCGACATGAGCGAGTACCAGGAGCGGCACACCGTCAGCCGGCTCGTGGGCGCACCGCCCGGATACGTCGGCTACGAGGAAGGCGGCCAGCTCACCGAGGCGGTACGCCGCAAGCCGTACTCGGTCGTGCTGTTCGACGAGGTCGAGAAGGCGCACACCGATGTCTTCAACACCCTGCTGCAGGTCCTCGACGACGGACGCATCACCGATGCTCAGGGCCGCACGGTCGACTTCCGCAACACCGTGATCATCATGACGTCCAACATCGGCTCCGAGCACCTTCTCGACGGCGCCACCGCCGAGGGTGAGATCAAGCCGGACGCCCGCGCCCTGGTGATGGGCGAACTGCGCGGGCACTTCCGCCCGGAGTTCCTCAACCGTGTCGACGACATCGTGCTGTTCAAGCCGCTCGGTGAGCGCCAGATCGAGCGGATCGTGGAGCTGCAGTTCGACGAACTGCGCCGCCGCCTCGCCGAACGCCGCATCGCCGTCGAACTCACCGATGCGGCACGGGAGTTGATCGCCCACCAGGGCTACGACCCGGTCTACGGGGCCCGGCCGCTGCGGCGTTACATCTCCCACGAGGTCGAGACGCTGGTCGGGCGCGCCCTGCTGCGCGGCGACGTACAGGACGGCGCGAAGGTACGCGTCGACGCCCAGCACGGAGAGCTGGTGGTCACCTACGACCAGCCCGAGGACGTGAAGGGAGCGAGGGCGGCATGAGTACCGTGCAAGCCACCAACGTCACCTGCCCGCACTGCGGGCGCACCAACCGGGTACCCGTGGCCGCCGAGGGCCGCCCCACGTGCGGCAACTGCAAGCAGCCACTGCCGTGGATGGCCGACGCGGGCGACGACGACTTCACCGAGGTCGTCGAGCAGGCCACCGTGCCCGTCGTCGTCGACCTGTGGGCCACCTGGTGCGGCCCCTGCCGCATGGTCAGCCCCGCACTGGAGAAGGTCGCCACCGACCTCGCGGGAAAGATCAAGCTCGTCAAGGTCGACATCGACAAGAACCCGCGCCTGGCGCAGCGCTTCGAGGTCCAGGCGGTACCGACGCTGCTGGTCCTCGACAAAGGACAGACCATCGCCCGGCAGGCGGGTGCCGCACCCGCCCCTGTCCTGCGGCAGTGGGTGGAGCAGTCGATCGCGGGCCGCGAACCGGCCGGGAAAGGGTGATCAGCCATGACCCTACGAACCGACCCCCACCTCGCGCTCGTCCGGCCGGTCCGACCACTGACCCCCGAAGGGTGTCAGGAGTGTCTGCAGCTCGGCTCCCCGTGGGTCCACCTCAGGCTCTGCCTGACCTGCGGCCACGTCGGCTGCTGCGATTCCTCGCCGAACCGGCACGCCCGCCGCCACGCCGCCGCCGACGGCCACCCGATCGCGGCGTCGCTGGAGCCCGGCGAGGACTGGCGGTGGTGCTTCGTCCACGAGGCGTTCGTGTGATGTCCGGCGACGAGACGCGGCCGGGCGCGGCGCCGGTGCCGGAGGAGGCGGAGGAGAGCGTCCCCTTCGAGACTCCCGACATCCACGGCGCCTATCCCCGCCTGTCGGACGACCAGACGGCGCGCCTGGCGCAGCACGGCCGGCGGCGCGCCGCCGAGGCAGGTGACGTGCTGATCCGGGAGGGCGAACGGTGCGAGATGTTCTACGTCGTCCTCAGTGGCTCGATCGCCATCGTCGAGGGCTACGGCACACCCGGCGAACGTCTGCTGCGTGTGCACGGTCCTGGCCGCTTCATCGGCGAACTCGGCCTCCTGAACGGCCAGATGGCCTTCTACACCGCCGTGGTCAGGGACCCCGGCGAGATCCTCGCCCTGTCCATGGATCAGCTGCGTGACCTGGTGACCCGGGACTCCACGCTCGGTGACGTGGTGCTGCGCGCCTGCCTGGGCCGCCGCGCTCTGCTCGTCGGGCAGGGAGCCGGTTTCCGCATCATCGGTTCGCGCTATTCGCCCGACACCCGTCGGCTGCGCGAGTTCGCCGCCCGCAACCGGCTGCCGCACCGCTGGATCGATCTGGAGACGGACCAGGAGGCCGAGGCTCTGCTGCGCCGCTTCGGGGTCGGTCCGGATCAGACGCCGCTGGTGATCTGGCGGGACACCACCCTGCTGCGCAATCCGAGCAACGCCGAACTGGCCCGGCTGATCGGCCTGCCGTCCCTGGGATCGGGCAACGGCCGCAGCGATGTCCTGATCGTCGGCTCCGGTCCGGCCGGTCTCGCCGCCGCGGTGAACGCCGCCTCGGAGGGCCTCGGCACGACCGTGGTCGAGGCGATGGCCACCGGCGGCCAGGCCGGCACGTCGTCCCGCATCGAGAATCTGCTCGGCTTCCCCTCCGGCATCTCCGGCGCCGAACTCACCGAACGCGCCGTGCTCCAGGCGGACAAGTTCGGCGCCCGGATCAGCCTCCCTGCGGAGGCGGCCCGGCTCGAACGGCGGGACGGCCACTACGCCGTCGGGTTCGCAGACGGCAGCGAGATCACCGCCCGTACCGTCGTCCTGGCCACCGGCGCCCGCTACCGCCGCCTCCAAGTGCCCGGCATCGAGCCGTTGGAGGGCGCGAGCGTCCACTACTCGGCGACCGTCTACGAGGCCCAGCAGTGCCGTACCGACCCGGTGGCGGTGGTCGGCGGCGGCAACTCCGCGGGCCAGGCCGTGTTGTTCCTGGCCGGGTACACACCACAGGTGTATCTGCTCGTCCGTGGGCCGAGCCTCGAGGCTCACATGTCCCGGTACCTGATCGATCAGATCGAGCGCCACCCGCGGGTGCGCGTCCTGCTGCGCACCGAGGTGACCGAGGCACTCGGCGACAAGGAGCTGGAGGCGGTCACCGTGGTCGACCACCGTACGGGCGAGCACCGCCACCTCGAAGTGCGGGCCCTGTTCGTCTTCACCGGCGCGGACCCTCACACCGATTGGCTGTCCGGCGCGCTCGCCCTCGACGCGCGGGGCTACGTTCTCACCGGCGCGGAGGCGCAGGCCTGCTCCGTTCCCGAGCTGTGGCAGAGCCAGGGCCGCGACTGCCTGACGTTGGAGACCAGCCTGCCCGGCGTGTTCGCGGCCGGCGACGTCCGCAGCGGCTCGGTGAAGCGCGTGGCCTCCGCGGTCGGCGAAGGCGCGATGAGCATCCACTTCGTGCACCGCTACCTGGGCCAGACGGCCGCACCCGGCGGCACCGACAGCTCCCCGAACACCCGTCCCAAGGAGTCCGCTTGGCTCGCATGACACCCAGCGGGCGACGACATCACGAGAAGGAGAAGGAGGCAGGGGAATGGCCACACCCGTCCGACGCCACCGCGGTGGCGCCTTGCAGGACAGGCCCCTTGGCTGGGCACGCAATCCGCTGACAGAGTTCGACCAACTGCTCAGCGAGATGAGCGGACTGATCGAGTCCACGGTGGGAGGTGCCGCTCCCGCAGTCGTGTGGACACCCCTGGCGGATGTCACGGAGACGGACGACGCCTTCCACGTCGGGATCGAACTGCCCGGCGTCAAGAGCAAGGACATCAACGTCGAAGCGAACGGCCAGGAGCTGGTGGTCACCGGAGAGATCAAGGAGAAGGAACGCAAAGGCGTCCTGCGCCGGAGCACCCGCCGCACCGGAGCGTTCGAGTTCCGGCTGCGGCTGCCCGGAGAGGTCGACACCGAGAAGATCAATGCGCAGATCTCGGACGGGGTGCTCACCGTCACCGTCCCCAAGGCCGAGGTCGCGAAGCCCCGGCACATCGAGATCAGCGAGACGGGTGAAAGCACCGGGAGCAGCGGCTGAGAGGCGAGCGCCGCGGTTCCGGACGCCCGTCCGGCACCGCGGCCGGGCCGGCGAGGCTCGCCGTACGGCGGCGCGACGTCATCCCGTAGGGAGGGATTCCGGCTGCCCCGGCCGCTTCCGCCGTGGGCTCAGTGAGTTCGAGCGGTAGTCCCGGGTGACCCCCATGACAGCGGCGACCGGCACAGAAGGAGGCAGCGATGAAATACGACGGATTCCTCGCCCATGTACGCGAGCGAGGCGAATACAACGACCAGGACGAAGCCGCGAACGTCACCAACGCCGTACTGGAGGTGCTGGCCCAACGGATCAGCCCGGGAGAGGTCAGGGACCTCGCATCCCAGCTGCCCGGCCCGCTGGGACAGGTTCTGAACCAGGCAACGCCCCAGCAGGCGCAGAGCTTCGGGATCGAGGAGTTCTACCGCCGGGTCGCCGAGCGCACCCCTGCCCGGCCGCGCACGGCGCAGTGGGACGCCAGCGCGGTCCTGACCACCGTTGCCGACGCGGTGACCGGCGGTGAGCTGAACCAGGTCATCAGCCAACTCCCCTCCAGTTACGCGGCCCTGTTCGGCAAGGCCGACCTCGCGGACTGAGCCCCTGCCAAGGCCTTCGGCCAGGGGCAGCCCCCTCACAGCAGGAGGTCGAAGACGGCTCGAGCCTCGTCCCAGTGCTGGGTCTGAGGGTTCTTCAGGTCGGGGTGGAGGATCTTGAAGCTCTGGGCAAGGGCCAGGCTGAGTCCGCCGATGATGTCCGGATAGGCCGCCTCGGTCTCCTCATCGGGCGTGCGGTCCAGAGCGGGATGGGTGGCGAGCTGTTCCAGGATCGGCTTGAGTTCCACTTCCTGGTCGATCTTCCTGAAGTGGTGAATGCTTTCCTGCAGGCCTTTCGTGATCGGCAGGTCACAGGTCTGGATGATGTCGCGCCCGTTGGCCTTGGCGGTGGCCTGGGCGACGGTCAGCAGATCGTAGAGCTTGGCGTCGACGAAGTCGCTGTAGCGCTTGAGATCGTTCTTGTCGACGTTCAGACCTGCGGCCGCGCGAAAGAACTTCTCGAATCTGGCGATGGACATCACGGTCATGACGGCAACCTCCGGCTGCGGGAGCCGGGTGGCTCCCGGCCCCTGGGCTTCCCAGCCAGCCTGGCCGACGGGGGCGCGTGAACGCATGCGCATGTGGGGCCCAATTAGCCTCCCTGCATTGCCCTGCCAGGCCCATGCGTTCGACTGTCCGGGTGGTCGGACGGGCGTGCGGCCGACAGCGGGGCCGAGAGCGCTCGGGAGAGGCCGGTGAACGGCAGCCAGGGCTGGTTGACGCGGCCCATCCCACCCATGGGTGTCGCGGCTCTTTGCCGGACTCCGGCTCCCGGGCGGACACTGTGCCGGGGTGCTGCCCGAGCGGGTCTTCGCGGTGGGGGACGCGATTGTGGCCCGGCGCTGGGAACAGGCCCTGTGATCTGGCCGTACGGCCTGCACCTGCCGGCGGGGCCCGGTGTGTCACGCGGCGTCGACGTTACCTGGGCGGCGTCTGTGGGCACTTGGGATCGCGGGACAGCCGACGAGGAGGGTCCAGCCATGCGGGAGTCGTCGCAGGACGTTACGGTCGTGGCTCTCCTGGCGGATCCGGACGCGCCGACGGAGATCGCGCAGCGCATGGCCCGGACCCTTCCGGCTCGGCTCGCCGACAAGTCGGGCCAGGGGCGACGGTTCGACGTCGAGGTGGTCAGTGAGCCCTTCACGTCGGGGACCGAGGACCCGCCCACCTTGATGCGCCGGATCATGGACCGCGGGAGTGCGGAGAACTGGGACATCGTCGTGGCCCTCACCGACCTTCCGCTGCACGCGCACGGGCGCAGGCTCGCTGTGAACCTGAATCACGAACACGGCTTGGCGTTGCTCTCTCTGCCTTCACTGGGAGGCCTGCGGCTGCCGGTGAGGGCCCGTCGGGCCGTCGAAGAAGCCGTGCTCCGCTTGGCGGCTCCACGGACCACCGGGGCGGAAGGACCTCCGCGAAGTCAGCCGCGTCCGGGGCCCTTCGTCCATCGTCTCGCGCCTGTTCATCCGGGCCCACCCGGTGAGAAGGAGACCGACGATCTTCGGTACGTCGTCAACGGGCCGCGCGGTTACCTGCGGGTGCTCGTCGGTATGGTCCGCGCCAACCGGCCGTGGCGGTTGGTGCCGGGCTTGTCGAAAGCCCTGGCGGCCGCACTCGCCACGGGAGCAGTGGCCACCGTGAACTCCACCGTCTGGAGCCTGGCCGCGTCCCTCAGCACGCCACGCCTCGTGATCGCCACGGTCGGATCTGTCGCGCTCATGATCGGCTGGCTGATCGTGGACGCGGAGCTGTGGCATCGCCCACCGGAGAGCTCGCCGGAGGCGAGGCAGAGGGCGCGGCTCTACAACGCCTCGACGGTCGTGACCGTGGGGATCGGTGTGCTCGTCTGCTACGTGGGTCTGATGGTCATCAACTGGCTGTGGGCGCTGTTCATCCTCAACGACCAACTGTTCGCTTCCGTGACACGAACCCCCCTGCACGCCGACGAGTACGTGACGCTGTCCTGGTTCGTCGCTTCGGTCGCCACCGTGGGCGGCGCGCTGGGATCAGGCTTGGAAAGCGACGACGCGATCCGGGCAGCCGCCTACTCGAAGCGCGAACAGGAACGTCGCCGCATGCTCCAAGATCACGATGATCCGCCCTCGAAATGAACCGACTACCGGCACGACGAGCAGCGAGGCGTCGGAGCGCGGGGCCGTCAGGAGGCGGCGGAGCGGCCGACGGGCCCCGGCAGGGCGTTCGGGCTAGGCTCACAGGGGTGAGGTGGCTGCGGACCTTCAGGGAGGTCGTGCGATCCGGGCTCACGATCGAGGAGACGCGGCTGGAGCCCCTGCTCGCGCTCCGCACGGCTGCGGGGGTGGCGATCGTCATCGGGCTGGCGCTGTGGCTGGTTTCCCCTGCGTACGCCGCGTCCGCCGCCCTCGGTGCCTACTCCGCGGGTGGGGCCACCTTCCAGCGGACCTGGCGTCCGCGCAAGGTGATCGCGCTCGGTGCGGGCGCGGGTCTGGCACTCAGCACCTTCGTGGGCTATCTGACGGCGGGGCGCCTCGTGACGTTCCTCCCGCTGCTGGCCGTATGGGCCTTTGCCGCGGGGATGGCATGGGCCCTCGGCTCGACCGCCGGCATCGTCGCAGCGACGACGGTCGGCAGCATGCTGGTGACCATCACCCTGCCGACGAGCGTCGGACGAGCCCTGGAACACGCCGGGGTCATCGCGCTCGGAGGCGTGACGCAGGCCGTGCTGATCCTGCTGTTCCCGATCCGCCGTTGGGGGGCGCATCGTGACGCGCTCGCCGACGCCCTGGCCGCCGTGGCGGACTACGCACGCCGGCTGCGGCAGGACCCGGCCGCCCCGTTCGACCCGGTGCCCTTGATGACGGCCCGGGACGCGGCCGCCGTGACGCCTTCACAGGCCCGCACCCGTCCCCCCGTCCTCCACGGCCCCCGGGGCCTCGCCGAGCGCATTCTGCCGGTCCTCGCCGCGCTCGCCGACCCGGACGTCGGCGCCCCGGCGGAGGGACCCGAGCGGGACCGCGCGCGAGAGCTGCTCGGCACGGCCGCAGACGTACTGGACGCGGCAGCCCGTTCGATCCGCCGCGGCACTCCCGCCGAGGTGCCGCCCGGGAGCGCGGACGTCCTGCGCGTCGACGAGGAGCACGAAGTGCTGGAGGGGCCCGCCCGGCAGGCCGCCGAACGGCTCGTGGAACTGCTCGCCGAGGCGTTGGAGATCGCCGGGAGCGGCGGCGCGCGCGACAGGGCGCCTACGCCGTCCGGCACCGCGAGCGCCCACTTCCGGGTGCGCCCGACGATGTTCCGGTTGCTCCCGGTCGTCGTCCGGGCCGTCCGCCGTGAGCTCCGCCGGGACTCGCCCGTGTTCCGGCACGCCGTCCGCCTGGCGGCGGTGGCCACGCTCGGCTATCTCATCGCTTCCCGGCTGCCCGTGGGCCACGGCTACTGGGCGCCCATCGCCTCGGTGATGGTGATGCGGCCCGACTTCCACCGGACGTATGCGCGCGCGGTGGGCCGCTTCGCCGGGACCCTGGTGGGGGTGGCGCTCGCCACCGCGATGGTGCGGGCCCTGGGCCCGGACGCCCATGTGTTCGGCGCGCTGGCGGTCGTCTCGGTAGGCCTGTCGTACACGCTGAACCGTACCGGCTACGCCTACTCCCAGTGCTTCACTGCCGCGTACGTCGTCTTCCTGCTCGGCATGGGCGGCCAGGCATGGGAGCAGACGGTCCCGGAGCGGGTGGTGCTCACCCTGCTCGGCGGGGCCTTGGCCATGCTGGCGTACGTGGTGTTCCCCGCATGGGAGACCCCCCGGCTGCCTGGCCGGCTCGCGGACTGGCTCGCAGCCGACGGCCGCTACGCGGCCGCAGTGCTCCGCAGCCACGCCGAACCGACCCGGGAGCATCTCGCCGACATGCGCAGGGCCCTGCTGGCCAGCAGGGAGGCACGTGCCGCCTGGCAGGAGGCGTACGACCAGGCAAAGCAGGAACCGGTCCGCCCCAGAGGTCTGACATCGCGCGAGGCGGAGCAGGCGCAGGACGCACTCGAGGAACTCGACCGGGCGGCGATGCTCATGGAGAGCCATGTCCCACAGGCCGACAGCCGTTCCACCCCCGAGGCGGAGCGGGTCGCAGAGGCCTTGGAGGCGGACACAGCGCAGGCGGCAGTCGACGTGCGGGAGCACAGGAATCCGGACTGGGGGCGAGTGGAGGAAGCGCTCGATGCGTGGGACGGAGCCGCATCCGGGGAGCGGAACCAGGTGCTACGGCGCGGGGCGGAACTACAGAAGCGGGCCCTGGAGGACCTCACGACAGCCGTGAGCCGCACACCCCTGGAACGGGACATCGGCTCCGCTCGCGAGGAGCAACGGGTGCGGGCGGCCGTGGCTGAAGGTGACGGATCGGGACCCGCGCACCGCTGTGGGTGACGGTTCAGGCCACGGGGAGCGCCGCACCTCCTGGAGCGGCTAGTGGTCTCCCGACGGCGTCGAGCACCGCCATACGTACCGTGAGATGGGTTGCACTGGGGCGTCGAACTGCTCGGGCCTGGCAGGGCTGCTCTCCGGTTGGTGTGTCGGCATGCCAGGGGTGCCCCTGCCTGTCGCGCGGCGTGTGCGGGCGAACGGGGTGGACGAGCGGACCCCTCTTCGGGGTGGCAGCCTGAGGAAGCGGCGATGCGCGACATCACCGAGGCCTACCGGCGGCAGGACAGGCGTTATGAGGCAGCCCGACGCGATACGAACCGCAGGAACCTGCGGCCTTGCCGCAGCGGCGTGAAGGGATGGCGGGGCCCGTGCCGGGCCCGTTGCTGAGTGGCGGGCGCAGCGGGCCGGAGGACGTGAGCACTGGAGGTGTGCGATGAGTGCCGACCGCTCCCACGAGAGCTCTGGTGGTCATGTACTGGTCCTCGCAGCCGGCTCTTCGAGCCTGCACATCGCTCTGTTCGCGGCGGACGGTGAAATGGTGGCGGCTCGAGACGCCTCGGAGTCCCCGGGGCCTGCTTCGGTGGTTGAACTGCGGAACTTCCTCAGTGAAGCGCCCGCTCCTGCGTCGGTCGGTCACCGAATCGTCCACAGCGGCCCGCACCTGCCCCGACATACGCTGATCGACGCACGCGTACGGGCTCTGCTGGCGGATGTCGCCGACCTCGCACCGCTGCACGTGACCCCTGCCCTGCCTGTCGTTGATGCCGCACGAGAACTCCTGCCTGACGTTCCTCATGTCGCCTGCTTCGACACTGTCTTTCACAAGGACCTGCCAGCAGAGGCGCGCACGTACGCCGTGCCGGAGAGATGGCGAGCCGAATACGGGCTGCGCCGGTACGGCTTCCACGGGCTTTCCTACGCGTGGGCACTGCAGAGGACGGCGCAGGCCCTGGACCGACCCGTCGGCAACTTGCAGGTCGTGCTGGTGCACCTGGGCGGCGGCTGCTCGGCCTGCGCCGTCCGGAACGGACGCAGCGTGGACACCACCATGGGCCTTACGCCGCTGGAAGGCCTGGTGATGAGCCGGCGCAGCGGCAGCCTCGACCCCGGCGCCCTGCTGTGGCTGCAGCGGCGGCACGGTCTGAGCGCGGACGAATTGGATGCCGCACTCCACCGGCATTCCGGTCTGCTCGGCCTCTCCGGTACATCGGGAGACACCCGGGACCTGGTGCGTGCCCGCGCGGAGGGTGATGCCGCGGCCGCGTTGGCGCTGGCGACGTTCACACTCAGCTGCCGCAGGGGCATCGCCTCGATGGCCGCTTCGCTGGACCGGCTGGACGCGCTGGTCTTCACCGGGGAGATCGGCGAAGACCAACCCGAGGTACGCGAAGAGATCTGCTCGGGCATGACTGTTCTCGGTATACGAGGCGGGCTACTCGTCCCCGAACTGGAAGATTTGATGCGGGAAGGCCTCCGACGCATCGATCAGGCGGGGAGCGGTGTCCCGGTCCTCGTGGTCGCAACCGGCGAGACACAGCAGATCGCCGCCGAGACGCGACGTGTGCTCGGCATGTGACTGGCCAGGACAACTGCCGGCACATCTGCCTGGCCCGCGCAAAGAACCGGCCTCCTGTGCCAGGACAACACGCGGGGAAGTGGAGACGTCTGGTCCTGTATGTCATCCCCCGTCCGGTCACGGGGCTTTAGGGCCACTGGCCCGTCAGCAGAGCTCCGTACCTCCCCTTCGAACGCCCTTGGGGCGCCCTGCGCCACCGACTGGCTCGCCGCCCTCGGCATCCCGGTGCTGGTCACACGAGGCTTCAGTTCGCAGTCGACATCGTTCGGGCGCGTACCGCCCGTGATCCGCGCCCCGCAGTCCTGCTGAAGGTCCCGATGTCATCGCCAGCCACATGCGCACTCAGCAACGCCTTGAGGTGATCGGCGCACGCCTTCCTCTGTCTGGCCTTCAAGGACTGAAGCGGGCGGCCTAACGGTTGGCCGCAATGGAACTCGGCTAGGCTCGGCGTTGCCGTTTGACCTATGGTCACTGCCATAGAGGCTCCGCCCCGGCGCCCGGGGCGGAGCCTCTGCGCGTTGGAAGCGGAATCCGCTGCGCGCGGGTTCGATTCCCGTTTTTGAGCTGGCGCGATCGTCCTCTATGCCTTCGGCGCGACCCTGTCGGGCCTCATTGAGGCCGAGTTGAGGCCGCAAGGACAGGAACAGACTGACAAGGGCTGACTAGCCCAAACACGGATAACCGCATCTGAGCTGTGAAAACGTCAAGAATGAGCGTTGATCGGCAAGGACCGCCAAGATCCCCAAAGGACTCATAATCCGTCGGCCGTGGGTTCGAGTCCCACCCGCCCCACTGTGCACGTCCCTGAACTGCGGAAACGTCTCATCCAGGGTGCGGATTCAGGAGTTTGTGTCAACGGACGGAATCCGCTGCTCGTGACTTCAACTCTGGGGCCATAGGCGTTAGTTCGAATCGCTGTGACCTGCTCTGATGTGGTGGCCCGGGTGCAGGGCACGCTTCCGTTGCCGACGTTTCCGAGGGATTGGACACCCGATTCTGGACGCTGGCTGGACGCGAGGAATCGCAAGTGGCGTCTGGTGATCTTCGGGTCGGCTTTCCGCCCGGGGTGGCTCGTCGCTGTGGCGGTCCGTCCGAGGGCGCGGTGGCCGAGCGCGGGGGAGTGTGCCGGGATAACGGCCCGTACTGGGAACGGCCCGGCGTGTCCTCGACTCATGCCGCGGCGTGCGTGCTCCTGTCGCGTTGGGACACGGCCGGGTAGTTCGACGACGGTGGGACACCTCCCCCCAGTAGCAGTGGGCCCTCACGCCCACCGGTGGCGGCTGCTGCTTCCTCATCAACCGCTGCAGCGGGCTCTGCCTCGCCGTCGACGAGGGCAGCACCGCCGACGGAGCCAGCATCGAGCCGGAGCCGAGGCTCGGCGACCTGCGATTCCCCTGAACCCGCCGCCACGCACCGCTGGGGGCCAGTGCGCTTCCACAGCCGGAGGGAGTGCACCGGCCACTGACTTCGGACAAGAGGGCGGACGTCAAGGATGCGCGGCGCGCCGACGGCCGGACCGGTCACCTTGAAGGTGTCGTCGGCCTGGCTACGCCGGATGATCTCCGCCAGATGGACGTTCTTGCGGAATCCCTTGGGCTGAGGAATGTGGACGCCTCACGGTGGACCGGGACACCGCCGTGCATGCCGGCCGGCCGGCGTGCGAAGGCGATCGACTAGACCGTGAAACCGGGCTGGCCGACGTTCAGGACCGAGCCCTACGACGGCGGTTCGAGGTCCTGACTCGTCGACGCCGACCGCTGCGAAGGGTTGTCATCCGGCTTCGCGGTGCGCTTTCGTGACAGCGCGGCCGGCCGGGGCGAACTTCGACAGGAAATCCCTGAGCTTCCGCTCCAGCTGTTCGGGGCCGTGGTGCTTGGGATCCAGCGCGGCCACGACGCCCAGTCCGTTCACGAAGGTGACCACCATGTCCACCAATGCCGCGACCCCGTGCTCCGGTCCCAGGAAACCGGCCACCACCGCCTCTTCGACGAGTACGCGCACGTCGTCGTGGAAGAGATCGTGTTCTTGACGAACCGACTCCGCGAGCAACGGATCATCTGCCACGCGTCCCATGAAGGCGAGCCAGATCTGGAAGTCGATGCTCGAAGCCTCATCGACCGGCAGAGCCCGGAGAAGCAGACCCACCAGCCGGTCGAGCGCGTTGAGCTGATCGTTCCCGATGGGAAAGTGCTCTCGCTCGCGGCTGAAGGCGAGCCGATAGGCGAACAGGAGCATCTCGTCCCGGGTCTTGAAGTAGTGGGCGACCGAGCCGTAGGTCCATCCCGCTTCGGTGGCCACCGCACGGATCGATGCGGCGTTCACTCCGTCGCGTTGCACCACCGACCACAGTGCTCGGGCCAGGTCGGCTCGGCGTGCTTCATGGTCGACGATCTTCGGCATCGGTTCCCCTCCCGGCCAGTCATGCCCGCATAGTGATCCGCAACACGAAAAGCACCCTCTGAGCTGGGACGATGACGCCCGGGAAGGATCTTCGTCAGCCCAGCAGGAAGGCACTTTGCGCGGTCAGCCTACCGGGCGCCCCTCACCGGATCGCCGTCCGGGCGACGTCGGTGCGGGCCTGTGACGGACAGGTAAAAACAGGCTCGACCGTACCGCACCGTCCCGGAACCCGCCCCGCCGGTCGACCGCCGGTCGAACGGATCCAAGTCGCCTGACCGGCAGGCGATTTGGCGACGGTGCAACCCCGTGACCCGGCCCGCGGGGCCGGCGTCACTCACGAGCCCGGCAGGCGGGCGGTCGTACACAGCAGCTCTGGGCCTCTGGACAACGCGAGGACCCCTGCCTTATATCTGACACTGTCAGAAAAACGGGCGTCCACCCCGCCCCGCTGCCGACGCGGACCCACAAAGCCGCAGGCAGAGCTTCTATGAATCGCCGATCCCGTCTCCATGTGGACTTCCTGCAGGGCGTTGCGGCGACCGCCGAAAGTCACCACGCCGTTGCGTACGACGCCACGCGTCGCTCGTCGGCACCAGGTCGAAAGGACATGCCATGGCCTTCACTCTCGCGACCGTCGCACCCGCGGAGGAGAAGCACCTGCGAGGCCGAGATCCATGGCGCTCCATACCCACCGGCGCGGACGTCGTGAGGACGGCCGCCGGCTTCGAGTTCGTCACCTACGACAGTTGCGTCGCCCTATTGCGGCACACCGGTCTCGGAACGGGTCTCAGGGAACTTTTCGAGTCCGTCGGCGTGACCGACGAGGTGATGATTCGCAACGCCGAGACCAGCGTCAACGGAGCCGAAGGGCCGGACCACATGCGTCTGCGGGCCGCCATCGGCTCCTTCCTCACCCCGTCGCGGATCGAAGGGCTCCGGTCGGAGGTCCGCGTGATGATCGAGGACCTCCTTGACCGGGCCGGCGCGGCGGGCGACTTCGACATCGTGGAGAGCGTGCTGCGCCACATCCCGGCCCGGTTCTTCGCCCTCCTGCTGGGCGTCCCGCTGAGCGACAGCGACTTCATCACCTACGTCTCCGACTCGGTCGTGAAGGTGTTCTCCATGGACCCGGACACCAGGGACGAGGTGGAGGCGGCGCAGCGGGAGTCGGACGACTGGGTCGAGAAGATCGTCGCCGACGGACGTGAGGACGCGGACAACCTCATCGGCCACCTCCTCAGGCAACAGCAGGCGGGTTCCCTGACCCTGGACGAGGTCCGCAACGCGATCAGCATCATGCTGGCCGCGAGCACCGAGACGACTCAGGGGCTGATGGTCCACATCGTCGCGGCCTTCGCGGACCATCCCGACCAGTGGGACCTCGTGCGCGCGGACCCGTCGCTGGTGCCCGGTGCTGTCATCGAGGTCGCCCGATGGAATCCCGCGTCGATTCCGACGTTCCGGGTCGCGCTCGAGGACGTCGACATCGACGGGATCCGCATCCCGCAGGGCGCGCACGCCTTCGCGGTGGTGATGGCGGCCAACCGCGACCCGAAGGTCTTCGCCGCCGCCGATGCCTTCGACGTGACACGCAAGGCCCCACGCCCTCCGCTGAACTGGAGCGTGGGCCGCCACTTCTGCATGGGCCGGATGGCCGCCGTCATGGAGTGCGAGGAACTGATCCGGGCGATGTCCTCCCGCTGGCGCCGGATCGAGCGCGTACCGCTGCCGACCGTACGCGAACCCGAGTTCTTCGCAGAGTTGGGGCCGCTCCGCGTCCGTGTCACGCCTGCCTGATCGCACAGTCCACCCCGGACACACCTGGAACTAAACGGAGCGCGACCATGAAGAAGATCGACGTGAACTCTCCCGTCTGCATCGGAGCGGGAATGTGCACCGCCGCCGCCCCGGCCGTCTTCGACCTCGGAGCGGACGGGCTCGTCGTACTGAACGACCCCTCGGGTGATGTCCCCGACGACGCGGTGGAAAGCGTCGACAGTGCCATCGCCGTGTGCCCGGCCCAGGCGATCGGGTGGCGGGAGTGAGCCCCGGAGCCAGAGCGCGGCGTGTCTGCGTCATCGGCGCCGGCGCCGCCGGCCTGGCTTGTGCCGAGCGTCTTCGCGCGCTCAGCGCCGACGTGTCGATCACCGTGGTCGATGCCGACGCCGATCAGCCCTACAACCGCCCACCCCTGTCGAAGGACGTCCTCAGCGGGCGCGTCGGCGCCACGGAAGCCCGTTTGCGCAGCGATGAGCAACTGGCCGAACTGCGCATCGATCTGCGCGCGGGGACACCCGTCGAGCAGGTGGACACGACGACGCGGACAGTGGTGACGAAGGACGAGCCGGTCCCGTACGACGACCTGGTACTCGCACCCGGCTGCACACCGGTCACTCCCTGGCACGAGAGTGCCCCGTGGATCCGCACGCTGCACTCACTCGCTGATGTGCGCGTGCTCCGTGACGACCTTGTCCTCCCCAGCAGGGTCGTCATCGTCGGAGGCGGCCTGATCGGGCTCGAAGCAGCCGCGGTCCTGCGCGGGCTCGGCCACGGTGTCGTGGTGGTCGAAGCCGGGGAGGGTCCGCTTCAGCGCATTGTCGGCCCCCAGGTCGCCGCGTGGATGGAGGGCCGCCATCGCAAAGAGGGCGTGGAGTTCGAACTGGGGCGCCGGGTCGTGGCGGTCTCCGGAAGCGCCCACGCCGGCGTGGTCACGCTCGACGACGGCCGCCGGGTGGACGGCGACGTCGTGGTCTGCGCCGTCGGGGTCCGCCCTGCCACACAGTGGCTCGTGGGCAGCGGTGTCGAGCTGGGCAGCAGGGGGGAGATTCTTGCCGACGAGCGTCTCAGGACGACGGCCCCCGATGTGTGGGCGGCCGGCGACGCGGTGTCCTGGCCCAGTGCCTCGGCAGAACGCCGTCTGCGCGTCGAGCACTGGACCTGCGCCAGGGAGCAGGGCCGCCATGTCGCGGAGCAACTGCTGGCCGCGGATGCGGCGCAGACCGCGGCCTTCGACACGGTCCCGTACTTCTGGTCGTCCCAATACGGCGCCCTGCTTCAAGGGGCCGGTTCCTTCCACGGTGACGAAGTGATCGTCGATGGGCCGTCCACATCGCTGGACAGCCTGGTCGCGCGCTACCTCACCGGCGGGAGACTCACCGGCGTCCTCACGGTCGGCAGTCCTCGAACCTTCCAGGAACTCAGGTCCCGACTGCCCGGTGGACGGCCGACCACCGCCGCCACCTGATCCCCGAATCCTGAGACGGTTCGCCGCCTCTAGGCCACGGCACCCGCCCCGTGTGATCCATCCCGCCAAATAGCCCCCATACACCGATTTACAGCTGATACCTGATAAATGAGTCATGGGGGTTTTCGTCCCCGAGAGGAACACGATGAAACAAGGGGTTGCAAGAAGCAGCGCAGACGGCCGGTCCGCGACACAGGACGGGCTCAAAGCAGGAGCCATGGGCGTCTGGGGGGTCGTCTTCCTGGTGATCTCGGCGGCCGCACCGCTCAACCTCATCGCGGGCTACGGGCCGTTGGGGTACATCGTCGGAGGTGTCGGCGCCCCAGCCGGGTTCCTCCTCGCCGGGCTGGTCCTCGCCCTGTTCGTCCTGGGCTTCATGGCGATGACCCGCTACGTCGACCGCCCGGGCACGTTCTACGCGTACATCGAATCAGGTCTGGGACGCCGGATCGGCGGGGCCGCCGCCGCGGTCGCGCTCTTCGCCTACCTGGCCATCCATATCGGCGGCGCAGGCATCCTCGCCACGGTGACCCAGTCCCTCGTCGACCACTTCTTCCACATACACCTGCACTGGTCCGTCTACGCGATCGTGTTCACCGTGCTGGTGTGGTACCTCGGCCGCCGCGGAATCGACGTCGGCGCCAAGGTCCTCGCCGTGCTCCTGCTCGCCGAGGTCGCCATCCTCACCATCATCACCATCGGCGTCCTCGCCCACGGCGGAGCCCACGGCTTCAGCGGCGCCTCCTTCGCACCCCACAACGTGTTCACCGGCGGGATGGCCGCCTCCTCCCTTGTGTGGTTCGGCGCGTTCATCGGTATCGAGTACACGGCCGTCTACCGCTCCGAGACCCGGGACCCCGAACGCACGATGCCCCGGGCGGCCGTGATCTCCCTGTCGTTCCTGGCCCTGTTCTACTGTCTGGTGTCCTGGGTGATCATCCAGGCGTTCGGGACCGCCGACCTCGCCACCGCGGCCGGCACCCATCCGACCGACATGGTGTTCGTCGTCGCCGACAAGTTCGTCGGCCCGTGGGCAGGCGACGTGACGCAGGTCCTGATGGTCACCAGCTCCATCGCTGCCTCCCTCGCCTACTTCAACACCATCAGCCGCTACGGACACGCGATGGCGCATGACGGACTGCTTCCCGCTCGTCTCGGGCTGGTACACCCGGTCCATCGCTCGCCCGTCGCCGGGAACTACCAGGCGCTGATCGCTCTGGTGGGCGTCGCGTTCTTCGCCGTCGCCGGTCTGGACCCGTACACGAAAATGGCGGTGTGGCTCAGCACACCGGCCGTGCTCGGACTGATCCTGTTGATGGTGCTGACGTCCGTGGCCGTCGTCGTCTTCCTACGAGGGCGCACCCCCGAACGCCGGCCCTCACCTGTGATCATCGGTTCCAGCGCCATGGCCGCCGTACTTCTCGCCGGCGTCCTGTATCTGCTCATCGACAACATCACGCTGATGACCGGTTCCAACGGCAGCGTCAACATCATCACCTCCGTCACCCCGTTCGCCGTCCTGGTGATCGGACTGGCCGCGGCCTGGCGGCGGCGAAGCACCCCGTTCGAGCCCGCTCCGGCACCGGCCGGCCCGTCGCCCCTGCCGACCAGCACCGTGCCCGCGATCGGAGACGTCGACTGACGGAATCGGACCCGGTAGCGGCGACGTGGCCTCAGGCTCACGTCGCCGCCAGGGGCTGGCGTCGGACTCGGCGAATCCATGTGCCGGGCCCCGAGACCGGAGCCGGCGAGAGGTTGTGGTCACCGCGTGCAGTGGGCAAGAGACGTACCCATACGCCAGGGCCTGTCCGGTCCGGCGTGCACTCCCCGCCGATCGGACAGCCCTCGCATCGACCTCATGAGTTCCGTGGACGACGGACAGGACCAAACCCTGTCCGTCACCGCTGCTGTACGACCCGAAGGAGCCCGCATGCCCACCGCCGACCTCATCGTCACCGGCGGCTCTGTACGCACCCTCGACCCCGAGCGCCCGCACGCCTCAGCGGTCGCCGTACGCGAAGGAACGATCGTCGCGGTCGGCGAGCAGGACGTCGTACGCGACTGGCGCGGTCCAGCAACCGAGGTCGTGGACCTGGCCGGGGCGTGTCTGGTGCCGGGGCTGGTGGACAGCCACAGTCACCCCGTGTGGGGCCTGCACCTGACCACCGGAGTCGACCTGGCGCAGGTCCGCGACCTCGACGGGCTGCGCGCGGCGCTCGTCTCGGCCGAGCGGATCGACGGCTGGGTCGTCGGCTACGGCCTGGACCACAACGTCTTCGGGGGCCGGCCCGTCGACCGTGCCCTGATCGAAGACATCCTGGGGGGATCCCCGGCTTTCCTGCGCCTGTACGACGGCCACTCCGCCCTCGTCACCGGTACGGTCCTGAAGGCGGCGGGCGTCACCGGGCCCCGCACCTTCGCCCAGCGTTCCTACCTCGCGACCGACGCCGACGGTCGGCTCACCGGACATCTGGTCGAACACGCGGCGATGGATCTGGTCGACGCCGTTCTGCCGCGCCCGTCGTACGCCCAACGGCGGGCCCGGCTGGTCGAGTTGCTCTCCGAGATGGCCGCCACCGGCCTCACCGGGGCCCACGTCATGGACGCCGGTGACCTCGAACTCGTCGGCGCGGTGGCCGAGGAGACCGTGCTGCCGCTGCGGCTCAGGTTCGCGCCCTGGTGCATGCCGGGTGTGGACGAGGAGGCGCTGGAGGCACTCGTCGCCCTCCAGGGCCGCGGCGGACGGCACTGGCGCGTGGGCGGCGTGAAGTTCTTCATGGACGGCACCGTCGAGGGCGGCACCGCCTGGCTGGAACATCCGGACTGTCACGGTCAGGGCACCGAGGCGTTCTGGCCCGACCCGGGCGCGTACAGCGAGGCCGTACGGTTTCTGCACCGGGCAGGTGTGCGTACTGCGACCCACGCCATCGGGGACGCGGCGGTGCGGCACGTCCTTGACACCGTCGAGTCGCTCGGGCCGGACGCGCGCCTCGCGCACCGTGTGGAGCACATCGAGTCGGTGCCCTCCGAGATGGTCACCCGGTTCGCCCAGCTCGGTGTCATCGCCTCCATGCAGCCCCCGCACAGCGACTACACCCGGGCCGACCATCGCGACGAGTGGTCCCGGCGGCTGGGCGGGCCCCGTGCCGCGCGGGCCTGGCGACTGCGCGACCTGCGGGACGCGGGCGCGGTCGTCGCACTGGGCTCAGACTGGCCCATCGCCCACCACGACGCCCGTGCGGTCCTGGCCACCGCACGGTCCCCGCGGGGAGCGGCCGCCGCACGCACAGGGCTGACCGGTCTCCAGGCCCTGGAAGGTTGCACCACCCATGCCGCCCTCGCCGCCGGGGAGGCCGACGTGGCCGGACGGATCGCCGTCGGTTTCCGGGCCGACCTCACCGCACTCGCCATCGACCCCGTCACGGCCCCCGCCGACGAAGTGGCTCACGCGCCGGTCCAACTCACCATCACCGGAGGGCACATCGCGCACCGCGGCGCCTGACTTCACGGAAACTCACAGGACCCGGCGGGGAGCCCGTCAATCTGACGGGGAGCCGTCAATCTGACGATGGTCCTCCTGCCCACCGGCACTGAATGCAGCGCGTAGGCCAGTGCTGCGCATGCCGTCGGTCACGCGAGCGAACGCGCGGACAGCTCGCGTACTTGGGGCGCGATCCACCCGCCCTTGAGTTGCTGCGGGTTGGAAAGGAAATCCGCTGCGCGTAGTTTCGAGACCCTTTCCTCAGCGGGGGAGAGGGGCCGTGAACCGGGTGCGCGTGCCCATCTGGGACGCGTTCTGGACGCAGGTTGGACACAAGGATCGGAAAATGCTGACAAGGGCCGAGAAAGGCTGAGGCACCAAACCGCGCCTGACCTGGGAAAACTTCCAAGATTGGCATGGATCGACAAGGGCCGCCAAGATCCTCGAAGGACTCATAATCCGTCGGCCGTGGGTTCGAGTCCCACCCGCCCCACTTGCGTAGGCCTCTGACCTGCGGAAACGTTCATTTTGTCCTGTCGGGTCGTCAACTCTGCTTCAACGGATTGAATCCGCTGCTCACAAGTTCAACGGTGTCTGCGGCGACTGTGGTTGATGCTGCCCTGACCTGCGAGAACGGGGCGGACCTTGGTGCGCGGGGGCTGTAACGGCGGCCTGCACGAGAGGTCGAGGGCGGGGTTGAGGCCGCATTGAGGCCCAAGGTATGAGGAAAGTGGCCCGCGGGCGCGCTGCTGTGGGTGGTGGATGGCGCCGATGCGGCCGGGGACGTCCGCAGCGCGGCGTGGAATTGCCGCCCTCGTGGGGCGCGGGAAACTGCCCGTACTGGAAACGGCCCAGGAGGGACTCTGCCCGCGGGCCGACTGCCCCTCGGCAAGCTCGGTGCGTTCGACGGATAGAGCCTGGGCGGCAGCCAGGACCGTATAGAGGATCACGTCCTGCGGTGCCGCTGTCGGCTCCGAGGTGACCCGGTGTCGGCCTGGCGGAAGACGTCGTGCGAGGCGCCGGGTCCGGGGCGGGTGCACGGGGCGGGTACGTGGCTGCGGGCGAGGCGGAGCTGCTCGAACTTCGGGCGGCGGCCGTAGCAGAATCGTTCTGACCAGAGGAAGGTCCTTCTCCGGGGCGCTTCGCGTCAGGTGAACGCCTCAGCCTTCCCGGTGCCCCGGCGCGTGGCTGTGCGGAGAGGCGACGAACGAGCGGACGGGTGCCGAGGTGTAGGCCCGGGCCAGCCCGATCAGGTGGGTCTTCTCGGCCGAAAGGGTTGACGCGTACTCCTGGCGGGTGGGGAGCAGCGGAGGCTTCTCATGGTCAAACGATTCTGCGGGGAATTCGCACCGGGGGCTGCCCGCGAGCCTTGCCTGGTGGGCCTCCTTCATCACACACGCCAGGACCACCGCGTCGGCCTGGACGGGTGTGAGGTCCAGGGTTCCGACATGGTCGCGGGCGAGTAGAGGGAGCTCGGGTGGAACGTAATGATCGAGTTCCAGCATGGCGTCCCGGATCTCGATGAGCTTGCGGTAGGCGAGCAGTCTGTGTGGTACCGGTGGCCAGAGGAGTTCGAGGAGTCTCGTGCGGCGCCTGGTCAGGACGACATGAGGGACGGCGGCCACCAGTTCGTGCCATAGGGGCCAGAGGCGCCACACGGTGCGGGCGTTTGCCAGGGTGCGGGCGAGCGTGACGATGGTGGGTACGAGGATGGCTGACGCGCGCAAGAGGGCGTGCAGGTTGATCAGGAGCGGGAGGTATGGCAGAGCCCACGACACGTCCAGCACGAGGCGGAGCAACCGACCGATCCAGAAGAGCGTGGCGAGCGCGGTGCCTGAGGCGAACAGCCAGAGAGCGGTGGCGAGGGGGCGGTCGTCCGTGCGCGGGCCGTACCAGCAGCAGACGAGCACGCACACGGAGTTGGCCACCACGTGGGTGGAGATGAGTGTCAGCCAGTAGAAGAAGGATGGCGAGGGGCCCCCGGCGACGATCACCGAGTGGGAGGGATGTGCCGGGGCAGAGAGGTCGAGGATCGTCAGGACGACCAGGATCGTGCCGATGGCGCCGCAGAGGCTGGCGTGGAGCCGGCGACTCCCCATGGGGGCGGAGACGAAGAACAGGACAGCGCCTGCCGAGACCACTCCGGTCAGGTTCTTCACGAGGTCGACAGCGTGGCTGGTGCCAGCGAGATCCGTGGCGAGCCTGGTGACGTCGGGAAGGTCCAGCGCCATCGCCACGCCCGCGGTGGTCACGGCCATCCACAGCCCGCGCTGGTCCGCGGTGCGTAGAGACGGCGCCGCGCGAAGGAGCACGGCGAGGCAGAGGCAGACGCAGCTGGGGTACGTGAGCCACGTGCCGAACGCGGTCAGGTGCGAGGTCAGCACGCGGATTCCTCGACCCCGAGGGCCGCACTCAGACTGGCGAGCGGGCCGTGTCGTTCCTGTCGCGGCGGCTGGTCCGCCCCGGTGCGCAGGAGACTCGCGAGCAGCTCGGCTTCGCGCTCTTGGCGGGTGGAGTAGTTGGTGCGCCCGAGGATGCGTCCTATCATGCGCGGATCGAGATCCGGCAGGACCGCGCCCAGGGCGTCACCGTCGCCCACTTCCCCCGCCACCGGATGGTGGTCGAAGAGCATGTGACCGAACTCGTGGAGCACGATGTGTTCCTGATGGAGCGCGGAAGTGTGCTGTTCGTAGAAGATGTGGTCATCGGCGGTCGTGGCGAGCCAAAGGCCGCAGGCGCCGACCGTTGCGGCTTCGAGCGGTAACGCATGGAGGTACAGCGGTCTTCCACGCTGCGCCGCGACGTGGTCGCGGAAGCTCGCGATCGAGAACGGCTGGGGGAGCCGGATCTGTTCGGCGAGCTTCCGACACCGCCGATGCAAGGTGAGGGGGCGCAGCAACTGCCGCTCCTTGGTATCGGGTTCGAAGGTGGCCCGCGTCACGTGGCCGTCGTTTCTCCGTCGGCCCCGGCGTCCGTGCCCGATCCCTGGTGGCCGCCCTCGGGGAGGTTCTGAACCTTCCTCGTCTCGTTCACGATGGTCAGTAGGGAGTCGAGACTCGCGGGCGAGAGCCCCGAGGCCCGCATCGCCAGACTGCGTACCTTGGCATCTCTCAGGGCGGTGGCGAGCGCCAGCTGAGCCTTGACTCGCTGCGACACCTCCTCGTTGAGGAAGTACTCGGGAGGTACCCCGAAGAACTGGGCAAGGACGTCGAGTTGTTCGAGGGTAATGTTCCGCTTCTTGCCCGTGGCGAGTTCCCACAAGTACGTCCCGGAGATGGAGCCACCGGTCGCGGCGCTGATCTCCCGGGCGAGGCGGGCGTATCCCGGCCGCTGTTGTTCATCGGGGTAGAGGGCGTGGATCAGTTCGTTGAGCCGTTGATCGAACTTCCGCAGTAGCGGACGCACCCCGTCGTGGTGTGCCGGTTCCCCACCCATGCGACCTCTTCCTCCCGAAGACACAGGCCATGTGTATCCCTGTTCGCTGGAGCGGACAAGATTGATCTCGGACACGTGTGGAGGCGGACAGGGGTGTCCGCGTCAGCGGACATGTTGACGATTCATCGTACGCTGACCTAGCGTCATATTCCGGCTACGTTCAGCGCCCGACGGGGCGTCGCTCATCCTTCGAAAGGATCGCGATCGCATGGTGCAGCCGCGTGACACGCAGGACCAGTGGGTGAACCAGTCGAGTGCCACTCGTCTGAGGCCGGCGTCCCCTCCGGACGCCACGGCCATGACGAGAACCGGCCTTCGTCGGCACGGCAGTTGACACCTCTGCATCCCTGCATCGCGCGCTGACCCGCAGCCGCTTTCTCGGCCCTGCTTCCATGCCCCCGACCCCCACTTGTGATCCCTGCGCGCCCCGGTGCGGTGATTCCTGTCTCCGCGCCGCCGCTGTGCGTTGGCGCGCCGCTCCGTCGTGCTCGGGGCGGCGGACCCACCCACCATTCCTGTCATGGATGACGTGCATTCCTGGAGGCATTGATGTCCGCAGTATCGGATGAACGACAGGCGTCGACCTTCGAAATCGACGTACGCACCCTGCTGCCGGCTGACTCGCCACGTTTCGCGCTCGACCAGGCACACGTACGGGCACTCGCGGAGAGCGAGGTGGAGTTTCCGCCGATCCTGGTGCACCGGGCGACCCTGCGCGTAGTCGACGGCATGCACCGGGTAAGGGCCACGGAGCTGCGCAACCGGCACACCATCCGCGCACACTGGTTCGAGGGAGACGAGCACGCGGCCTTCCTGCTCGCCGTGGAGTCCAACACACGGCACGGCCTTCCGCTCTCGAGCGACGAGCGGAAGCGGGCCGCGTTACGGATACTACGCACGCACCCCCACTGGTCCGACCGCAGCATCGCCGAGAGGACCGGCTGGAATGCCACCGGCGTGGGTGCGCTGCGCAGGGACATCGCTGACCCGGGCGCGCGCCCGGACGCGCGTGTCGGCCGTGACGGCCGGGTCCGTCCGTCCACCACGGCGGAGGGACGCCGGGTAGCCGCCGAGGTGATCAGAGAGAACCCGGCAGCCTCGCTGCGGGAGATCGCCAAGCGGGCCGGGATCTCCGTGGGGACCGTCCGTGACGTGCGCTACCGGCTGGCCCAGGGGCGGCCGGCGGTTCCGGACAGTCGCGGGTCCGACGGTCCAGCGGGCCCAGCCGCTCCCACCGCCGCCATGGCGATCGCACCGGACGAAGACCGTCCGGGTAGTGGAGCCGCGCCCGATCTCGCTCGCCGCATCACCCTCTTCGACGGTCTCCGCAACGACCCCTCGCTGCGGCTCAGTGAGAGCGGACGGCTTGTCCTGCACCGACTGCACACACAGCTCCGGACGACCGAGGAATGGAAGCGCCTCGCCCCCACCATCCCCCTGCACGGACGGAGCGCGGTGGCCGACATCCTGTCCGCCTGCGCCGACGACCTCAAGGGAATGGCTCAGGAACTGCGTTGCGAGGACTCCCTGACCGGTTAGCGCCGCCCGTACGCGGTGTTGGAGCCAGCCTCCCGCTGGACGTAGGTCATGCCTCCCTGGTCGGAGGCCGTGACCCTGTGGGCGACGGCGGTGACGACGAGCCGGCGGCCGACCCGCCACCGCCCGTGAAGGATGTGGAGCGGTCGCCCTTCGTCGTCGTGTCCGGTCCGCAGGAGACGAGCGCGGAAGGTCTGCCGATACGGGTCCAGGATCAGCTCCGCCTCGCGGAAGTCCAGCCAGGTCCCGGTCAGGGGGAACCATGCCTTGTACACGGACTCCTTCGCACTGAAGAACAGCCGGTCCCAGTGGAGCGTGGGACGAGTGTGGCGCAGTGCCGTCAGGTGGCTGCGCTCGGCCGGTGACGCGATCCGACGGAGAAGACCCGGCGGCAGTGGCGCGTGGGGCTCGGCGTCGATTCCCAGGGCGGCGACGTCGATCCTCCGGGACACCGCGGCAGCACGATAGCCATCGCAGTGCGTCATCGAACCCACCACGCCCTCCGGCCAGGTCGGGGCACCTCTCTCGCCCGGGACCATCGGTCCGGCCGGCCGTCCGAGGCGGGTCAGGGCGACCCGCGCGCAGTGCCGCACGGTGGCGAACTCCCGGCGTCGGCGGTCCTCCGCTCGACTCAGCACGGCCTCCTCCTCCGGAAAGATCCAGGCGTCCGGTACGTCGCCGAACTCCTCGGCGGTCAGGGCCGCTTCCGGTACCAGCCCGGTCAGGAGCGTGGGCATCATCGCTTTGCCTCCGTCGGCTTCCCGTCCACAGGCCGGGCGGGCTCGGTGCGACATGCCGCCGCCTGCCATTCCGCGGCCAGTTCTCGCAGATCCGCGTCGACCATCTGACGTGGGTAGGCCCAGCGCAGCAGGGGCGCGGTCATGGCGGTGGTGACGAGGGCCATGACCACCATGAGTGAGTACAGATCCGTGTCGAGCAACTCCAGTCGTAGTCCCACGCCGAGGATGATGAGTTCGGTGAGACCGCGGGTGTTCATGAGGATGCCCAGTGTCGTCGCCGACCGCCCGGGTCGGCCCGCGACCCGCGCTCCGAGGTAACCGCCGCCGAACTTGCCGCCGATCGCGACGAGGAGGATCAGACCCAGCTCGCCGAGTCCGTCCCCGTCCACCGTGCTCAGGTCGACCTTCAGCCCGGCCACCGTGAAGTACGCGGGTAGCAACATCCAGGTGATCGTCTCGAACCGGTCGACGACCGCCGCGCGCAGCCGCTCCGTGCCGTCGCGCGGCACGATCGCGCCGGCGAGGAATGCCCCGAAGATGAAGTGCAGCCCGAACCATTCGCTCAGTGCGCCGGAAACCAGTAGCACCACCGTCAGCACACATAGGGGTGCGGTACCCGGCCCAGGCTCCCCGTCATCCGCTCCGTGCGGCTCGCGGGTGGCCAGGAACCTGCCGAGGAGCGGCCGTACCACCGCGATCATGACCACCGCGTACGGCAGGACCAGCAACACCTGCCACGAACTCTGGCTCCCCGTGAAGGTGAGGACGGCCGCCAGCAACAGCCAAGCGACGACGTCCCCGACGGCCGCGCTTGCCATGGCCAGCGCACCGACCCTCGTGTGCTGGATGCCGCGGTCGGTGAGGATGCGGGCCAGGACCGGGAAGGCCGTGATGGACATGGCCGCGCCTATGAACAGCACGAAGCCGAGTTGGTCGCCGACCGCGTGACCGTTCCACAGCCACATCGCCAGCACCACGCCGAGTCCGAACGAGCAGACGATCGAGCCCACGGACACTCCCAGCGCAGCACGTTTGTTCCCGCGCAGCAGCCGGCTGTCGAGCTCGAGCCCGACGAGGAACATGAACAGCGCGACGCCCAGGTTGCCAAGCGTGCTGAGCATCGGCCGGACGTCCGAGGGGAGGACGGCGTCTGAAAGAGCGCCGTGGAACAGCGTCGGGCCGAGCAGGATGCCGGCGAGGATCTCCCCGAGGACGGCCGGCTGGCCGCACCGCTGGGCGAGGCGCCCGAGCACATGCGCGAGCAAGAGGATCAACGCCAGACCGACCATGATCATGGCTGTTTGATGGGTCGTCATGAACACTCTTTCCGTACAGGGCGATGGGTGCGAGACGATCCGCCGTACCGGTCGGAGACAGCGGAGGGGGCGGGTGGCAGGAGCTGTCGAATCCGTTAGACACGGTGATCTGGGCGTTGCTATGTTGAGAGGCATGTCGAGTCCTGAGGCGGAAAGAAGCGGGCCACCGGTGATCCGGTGGCTGATCGCGTAAACCTCTGACGACCCTGCTTTCTCCGGCCCCGTCGCCGAGCAGGACGTCGTGCATCCGCCACGGATCAACCGCATCGCGGGATCACGCCCGGAACTCTCTCCGGGGCGTCTCCCATGCGACCGCATGACCGCCCGTCCATGCGTCGCGTCCCCTCTTTCTGCGATGTAGTTGGAGCATCTTCATGCCATTTGCCATCTACGTTCTCGGGCTGGCCGTATTCGCCCAGGGAACGTCGGAGTTCATGCTGTCCGGGCTGGTGGAGGACATGGCCACCGACTTCGGTGTGTCCCTCCCCGCCGTCGGTTCGCTCACCTCGGCCTTCGCCGTCGGCATGATCGTCGGCGCACCGCTGGTCGCGATGCTGAGCCTGCGATGGCCGCGACGCCGAGCCCTGCTCACCTTCCTCATCACCTTCCTCCTGGCCCACGTCGTAGGCGCCCTCACCCACAGCTTCGAGGTCCTCTTCGTCACGCGAGTGATCGCCGCACTGGCCAACGCGGGCTTCCTCGCTGTCGGCCTCGCGACCGCGGCGAGCATGGCAGGACCGCAGGCCAAGGGCCGTGCGACATCGGTGCTCCTGAGCGGTGTCACCCTCGCCCTGATCGCCGGTGTTCCCCTCGGCGCCGTACTGGGCGAGGTCTGGGGCTGGCGCTCGACCTTCTGGGGTGTCGCGATCGTCTGCACCCCGGCGGTCTTCGCGGTGCTCCGGTCTGTACCGGCGACGCCCGTAGACCCTGCGGCGCCCAGCGTCCGCCACGAGCTGCGGGCGTTCCGGACGCCCCGGGTGATCATGACACTCGTGCTTGGGGCGCTGGTCAACGGAGCGACGTTCTGCTCGTTCACGTACCTCACACCTGTCATCACCAACGTGACGGACCTGAGCTCCGGGTGGGTGCCTGCCACTCTGGCGCTGTTCGGAATCGGGGCCTTCGTCGGGGTCAACGTGGGCGGCCGACTCGCGGACAGCCGTCCCGGCCAGGTGCTGGCGGTCGGTGGTGCGGCGCTTCTGGTGGGCTGGCTGCTCTTCGCCCTCACGGCCGCGAACCCCGCCGTGGCGCTGATCCTCGCCTTCGTCCAGGGGACATTGTCGTTCTGCGTGGGTTCCACGTTGATCGCGCAGGCCCTCTACACGGCCTCGGCCGCCCCCACGCTGGCCGGCGGCTTCGCCACCGCCGCGATGAACGTCGGCGCCGCTGCCGGACCCGCCCTGGGCGGCCTCGCCCTGGGCGCCGACTTCGGTTACCGCTCGCCACTGGTGGTGAGTGCCGTGCTCGTCGCCATCGCCTTGGTCCTGGCGGGGGCTGCCCGGGCCATCGGCATCACCGGTGGCAAGGGTGACCCCGGCGGCGCCCAGAACCGTCCGGCCGAGCGTCCTCTGGAGGCCCGTTCCTGACCGCCGCCCCCCGTGTTCCGGTGGCCCGTCCTCCTTGTGAGGATGGGCCACCGGCCGTATCCGTGGGGGGACTACGGGAGATGCATCAGAGCAGGGAGAGGAAATGGGAGACCATCTCCGCCGACTGCTCGGGGTTCAGACGCGGGTCGCACGTGGACCGGTAGTTCGTGAACCGCGGCGGCTCGTCCCGCTCTGACACGCACTCGGTGACCGGGTCCGGGGTCAGCTCCAGGTGGAGGCCCGCCGGCCACTGCCCGTGCGCCCGCAACGCTCGGGTGAAGACCGCAATCTCGGCACGCATCGGCTCGATCAACCGGGTCTTCTGGCCGGACAGCTTCAGCCCGTTGCCGTGCATGGGGTCGCAGAGCCAGACGACCGGCGCGCCGTGGCGGGTGACCGCTTCGACCACCGGCGGCAGGAGCCTGTCCACGTCCTTCGCGCCGAAGCGCACGATGAACGTCAGCCGTCCCGCAACGCCCTCCGGGTTCAACAACCGGCTCAGGGTGACCGCATCCTCCGGCGACACCGACGGCCCCAGCTTGACGCCGATCGGGTTGTGCACGGCCTGGGCGAGGGCGACGTGGGCGCCATCGTCCCGGCGCGTCCGCTCGCCGATCCATCCGAAGTGGGCCGAACCACTGTACGTACCGTGCACACCCCTTCGTACCAGCGGCCGTTCGTAGGGCAGGAGAAGCAACTCGTGTGAGGTGTAGACCCGTTCCAGGACAGGCCGCCCAGACCAGGAGTGCCGGATCTCGTCGAGGACGAACCGCGAGCACGTGTACGCGGTGAGCAGCCGGCGGGGGTCCGGGTTCCGGGCCGACGGTTCGAACTCGGGCTTGTTCACGGCGTCGCCGCAGTAGCTGGGCAAATTCCGTCGCGAGCCCGAGTCCTCCGTCTCGAAAGGCGAGGAGCGTGGCTTTCCGTACTGGCCGGCGATACGGCCGACGGCCACTGCGGGCAGCCCGCTGCCGGCACGCATGATCGCGGCGATGCCCTGGAGGTTGTCCACCTTCTGGCGGACCAGGTCGGGAACGGCCTCGTGGAAGCGTTCGGCGCAGTCACCGCCCTGGATGAGGAGCGCCGACCCGCGGGCGACCAGGTCCATCCCGTTCATCAGGTCGATGACCTCGTTCTCGGTGGTGAGCACGGGGAGCCGTGCCAGCTCCCGTTCCACTTCGTCGAGGGCTTCCGGGTCCGGCCAGTAGGGCTGTTGCGCCGCCGCCCGCCCGGTCAGGGACGCGAGCGTCGTGGTCGCGTGCATCGTGGTCTCCTCCGCCCTCCACGGAAACGTGCCGGCAGGGCTGTAGTGGGTGTCGTGCGGGGTGGTCCGGAGGGAGGGTTTCAACGCAGGTCCCCGGAGGGCTGGTTCGCCCGACTCATCACCAGGTCCTCGACGCGGCACATCTCCGTGATGATCGCGTCGTAGAGGTTCACCAGGAACGTCTCGTCGAGGCCGTGGGTGGCCGCATAGCGGGCAGCCCTCTCCTTGACCAGGTTGACCCGTCCGGGCTGCATCATCGGGACACCGTGCCGGGATTTGTACCGTGCGATTCGGACGCCGCAGTCGATGCGGCGGCGCAGTGTGTCCAGGAGCGTCCCGTCGAGAGTGTCCAGTTCCGAACGCAGTCGGTGCAGCTCGTCCTGCTGGGTCATCGGTCCGTCTCGCCTTCGTCGTCGGTGCGGTGGATGGTGCGGAACAGCTCCCGGCAGTGGTCCTGGTGCGCCGCGAGCTCGGGTCCCATGAGCCGACTCAGCTCCTCGAAGACGCCGTCCAGGCCTGTGGCTCCCTGGTGTCCGGCGTCGTCTTCGTCGCCGAGGTCGTGGTCGTCGCCGACGAGTGAGGCAAAGGAGCGCAGCGCGTCAGCGAGCGCCCGACGCGCGGACGCGGCCCGGGGATTGGACCACTGGATCTCGCCGTACACCTCGGGGCGGCCGCCGAGTACGCGGGCCAGTAGGGCGAGCAGAACCTGATGGGGTGGCGGTGCCGTCGCCGTGAGCGTGCGAAGGTCCACGCCCAGTTGGTCGAGGGCGAGCCCGAAGGAGACGATCACCGCGTGTGTCAGGGCCTGGGTGGCCGCGGTCGTGCGGTCGTGTTCCTCCGCCGAGAGCCGTACGGGTCTTCCACCGGCACGTTCGATGAGCCGAAGCAGGGCGGCGACGCCGCATCCGTCCCTCGTGACCACGGCGGCAACGGGCCGACCGGCCATGCCGGCGGCCGGGGCGAACATCGGGTTGAGACCCACGTGCTCGACACCGGGGGCGTGGGCCGCGAGTTGCGCGGCCATGCCCGTCCTGACGGAGAGGGTGTCGGCGAGCAGCGCGCCCGGTCGCATGAGCCGAGTCACGGGAGCCACAGCCTTGAGGGCCACCGCCTCATGGACGGCGAGCAGGACGAGATCCGCGCGGCCCAGGGCAGCCGCCAGCTCGGGCCCCGGTGCTGTGATGTCGGCCACCAGGCAGACGTCCCGCTCCTTCGGAGGCGGTGCGACGTCGACGACAAGGGTTCGGCTGCCCGCCTCCCGCAGCAGGCCGGTGAACATGCCTCCCACCGCTCCGCTCCCGCCGACGACGACGCTCCGGGCGAAGCCGTTCATCGCGCGCCCGCCACGGCGGTGCCGTCGAGGGCGGAGACCATGGCACGTGCCTTCACCACGGTCTCCGTGAACTCCTCCTCCTGGTCGGAGAGGGACACGATCGCCCCGCCGACGCCGAACTCCGCCTGGCCGGCAGCCAGCACGATGGTGCGGATGACGATGCTGAGGTCGGCGGCACCGCTGAGGGAGAACCAGCCGAGCGCGCCGGAGTAGACGCCTCGGGGGCCTTCCTCCAGCCGGTCGATGATCTCCATCGTGCGTTTCTTGGGCGCACCGGTCATGGAGCCGCCGGGGAAGGCCGCACGCACACAGGCCGCGGTGCTCGTGCCGGGCCGCAGCCGCCCCCGGATCGTCGACACCAGCTGGTGCACGGGCGCGTAGGTCTCCACCTCGAAGAGCCGGGGCACGTGGACGGAGCCGATCGCGCAGACGCTGTTGAGATCGTTGCGGACCAGGTCGACGATCATCAGGTTCTCGGCCCGGTCCTTCTCGCGACTGGCCAGGTCGGCCCGGAGCCGCTCGTCCTCCTCCGCCGTGCCTCCCCGAGGACGGGTCCCCTTGATGGGCTTGGACTCGACACCGCCGTCTGCTTCGATCGTGAGGAACCGCTCGGGCGAGGCGCTGAGCACCGACAGCTCAGGGAACTCGAGCAGGGCGCCGTAGGGGACGGGGCTGATCGCGCGCAGTGCGGAGTAGAGCGGCAGGGCAGTTGCCTCCGTCGGCGCCGTGACCATGTTCGTCAGGCAGATCTCGTACGACTCGCCGTTGCGGATCTCCTTGAGGCACTCGTCGATGCGTTTGAGGTACGCGTCCTTGTCGTGGCGTGCCCGGGCCACGGGGCCGAAGCCGGCTGCCGCCTCGGGAGCGCCGAAGACCATGCCCGGGGTTTGCTCCGCCGGGGCGCGGACGGCCAGACCGGTGAGGGTCTCGGCCGTCTCCCGCAGCCAGGCGCGTGCCCCGTCGTCCTGACCGCGGCGGTCGAGAGCAAGCAAGTAGCAGCAGCTGTCCTGATGGTCGAGCGCGATCAAGCGGTCGGCGAAGAGAAACGCGGCGTCGGGGTGCGGCGACCGGTGCGCGGGCTCGCCACTCGTCTCGGCCTTCAACTCGTAACCGAGATAGCCGACGTAGCCGAGGTTGAACTCGAAGGGCAGGTCGGGGACGGCGGGTACGCGCCGGCGGTCGAGCTGCTCCTCCAGGTACGTGAAGAAGGGCTGCGGCGTCTGCGTCGTCCTGCCGTCGGATCCGCGGACGGAGACGACACCGTCGGCGACCCGATAGGTGACGTACTCGGCGAGGGGGCCGCGGTCGTCGCCGAGGAAGGAGAAGCGCGAGGCACCTTCGAGGACGGCGCTGCTGTCCAGCCAGAACGTGGCGCCGTCGACAGACAGGCAGGCCTGGCGTACCTCCTCGGGGTCCGGCAGCACGTCGACGCGGCGCACGCGGACCTCGTACGGGGAGGCCGTGGCGTGCCGCCGGGCCCGGTGGTGGGCGAGGGCGAGGTCGCGGAAGTTGGCCATGATCTCCCGGCCGAAGTCGCTGCCGATCGACTCCGGATGGAACTGGACCCCCCACAGGGGCTTCTCGCGGTGTCGCAGCCCCATGACGACGCCGTCGTCGCTCCAGGCCAGGGACTCCAGCTCGTCGGGGAGATCGGTGGCGGCGAGGGAGTGGTAGCGCACGGCGGTGAACGGCGAGGGGAGACCTCTGAAGACGTCCTCGCCGGTGTGCCGCACCTCGGAGACCCGGCCGTGCATCGGTTCCGGGGCGAGGCCGACGGTTCCGCCGAAGAGCTGGGCGATGCCCTGATGGCCGAGGCAGACGCCGAGGACGGGCAGACCGCTCTCGGTGATCGCCTGCCGACTGATCCCGAAATCCCTCGCCCGGTCCGGGCTGCCGGGCCCCGGTGACACGACGATCGCGTCGAAGTCCTCGACGGGCAGCTGCGACCAGTCGGCGTCGTTGGGCACGACGACGGGGGGCTGACCGGTTGCCTCACCGATGTACTGGAACAGGTTGTAGGAGAAGGAGTCGTAGTTGTCGATCAGCAGCGTGCGCATGATGGGGCACCTTGTCTCGAAGGGCTCGCGAAGTGGGAGGGCTGGAGGACGGGAAGCGGTGCCCCGGGCGCCGCGACCGTGGGGGGCGTCGCTCAGAGGCGCAGCGTCCGGCGGAGGTGCAGCCGTTCGGCGGTGCCGCCCTTGTCCCGGACGTGCCGCACCAACAGGTCACTGTCGACGATGGCCGGATGGCTCTCGTCGTAGTCGATGGCCATCACGACGCCCATCCAGGGTTCGAGGCCCATCGCGTACACGTAGACCTCTTCGGGCTCCAGAGCGTCGACGATCTCCCTCGCCTGAGGGAAGTTGGAGCCGTTGAGCCGCCGGCTCTGGTCGGTCCTGCGGTCCAACGGCTCGCCGTAGAGCGGACCATAGATCCAGCTCGCGGCGGCGCCCATGCTCTCCATGCCGATGAAGACGGTGTCGACCGACCCGATCACCTCGGCCACCTTCGTGTACATCGTCGGCGAGATGTTGGTGGAGTCGGCGGCGAACAGCATCGAACGCTCCCCGAACCGGAGCAGCCAGCCGGTCTTGCTGCGGATCCGCAGATCGCCGTGTTCCCCCAGGAAGGGCAGGGCGACGACCTCGGCGGAGCCGCAGTGCAGCGTCTCCAGGTCGTCGACCTCGACGACGTCGGTGAAGCCCAGTCGGCGCAGGATGCCGCCGAGTCCTGGGTCCACCAGACTGGCGTTGGTGGACTTGGGGACCAGGACCCTGCCGACCCGGTGCCGGATCCGCAGGAGGGTCTCGAACAGCATGTGGTCCTGGTGGTTGTGCGTGATGAGCAGGTGGTCGATGCGCTCCGGCAGATCGGCGAAGGTGAACCGGTTCTCCGCCCCGCCGGGGTAGCCGCCGTAGCTCAGCACCGGGTCCACCAGGAAGGTCGTGCCTCGGTGGCGGGCGAAGACGCAGGCATGGCCCACGTATTCGAGGACGTCGTCGCCGGCCGGCGGAGCGGCGGATTCCGCGGCGGGCGGCGGGGTGGGCTCGAAGTACGAGGCGAACCGGGCAGCCCGCTCGCCTCGCAGCCCGAATTCCGCCGCCAGGTCGTCGAGTTCGGCTCCGCTCAGGCCGCCGCGGAAGACCATGTCGAGCAGGGGGGAGTTCAGGGGAACGTCGACCAGCAGCTGTTCCGGGCCGTACTCCAGCATCGGCGTCGTGAGGGCGAACTCGCGCGCGTCCTGCGTGACGGGACGGAAACGCACCTGCTGCCACGACTCGTCGTAGTACTCCGACGCGTACATCAGAGGTTCGATGAAGCGGTAGTCGGCCGTGCGGTTGTCCCTGCCGTAGAACACCTCCACCCGTCCGGCCAGGGCTTGCGGCAGCTCCTGGTAGACGGGGTCGAGGCACCCGCCGTGGTGGCGCGGCAGGATGTCCTCCTCCAACCGCCGGATCGCCTCGAAGAGTTCGTCCAACCGGGCCCGTCGGGGAGCCGTGTCCCGGTACCAGGCCTCGATGGCGTCGCGGTGCTCGTGGGCGTGGATCCAGGGGCCGCCGTGCATCCGACGCTGCCGGACGGCCGCCGCGTGGACCTGCGGGTCGTCGAGGTAACTCTCGACGATGCGGGTGAACCGGTTGCGGACGAAGCGGGCAAGGCACTGCGGCGGCAACAGGTACGACCAGCCGTACCAGCCGGCGATGACCGGCTCGACCGCGATGTCCTGACGTAACGAATAGCGCATGGGGGCAACGGCTCCGTTCCTGTTAGCGCGACGACGACACGTGGGTGGCGCCCTTCTGGGCCTCCGTGACGGTCCCCGTCCCGTCCCCGGTCCGGGCGTCCGGCGGTGTGCCGAGCAGCCGGCCGAGGATGTCGTGGTCGACCTCCCGGCAGGAGGAAGGCCAGCCCGGACCGCTCAGTGCGGCCTGCATGGCGGCCAGCAGCGGCGCGGGGACGTCTCCGCCGTCCCGCACTCGTTCGAACCATTCGGCGGGCGGCAGGACGTCCGACTCCGTGAGCCCGGTGTGGTGCAGCAGCTCGTCGAGCGCGTACGTGCGGTGGACCACGACCGCCGACCGGGAGTCCGAACCCCGGGATCGGCCGCGGGCCGGGCCCGGGCTCGCGGCCAGGTCCCCGAGAACGGTCTCGGCCAGGGGGCCGACGTCGCAGACCGGCACGTAGCCGCTGAGCCGGGGCATCGCGTGCACCCGGCGCGCGGTCTCGATCAGAGCGGTGAACCAGTCATCCTTGAGGTAGCCGTGGTCCTCGGGCCGGTGCCCGTAGACCAGACCGGGCCGGTAGTGGGAGACCGCACATCCAAGGACGGCGAGGGTGTTCACGTACTCCTCGCTGATCAGTTTCGACCGCGAGTAGGGGTCACCCACGGTCATGAGGGTCTCGGCCGACAGGGGGAGGAAGTCCGCCCCGGCCGAGGCGGCCGAGAGGAAGACGAAGGAGCGGGCTCCCAGAGCCGCCGCGCCGCGGACGACCAGCGCCGTGTTGCGTACGCTGCCGCTCATGTGGCTTTCCAGCGGCAGGAGGTGGTTGACCTGGTAGCCGCAGTGCACCACCGCGTCGAGGACGGGTCCGCGCCGCCGTTCGACCCACCGTTCCAGTTCTTCGTAGGAGATCGCCTGCACCTGGGCGTAGTCGGCGGCCTCCCGCCCGAACCGGGTGCGGTGCTCGGTCAGCACCCGGTCGGGATCGCCGGTGCTGACGACCAGGACGGGGCGACCGGCGCGGAGCAGCCGGTCCAGAACGTGTCCTCCGATGAAACCCGACGCGCCGGTGAGGAGCACGACCCGGTCGCCGGCCTCGGCCCACGGCACCGGCTCGTGTTGGGTGTCGTGGAGTAGTACCGGAAGCTCGGCTCGCAGGGCGTCCAGCTCGGACTCCACCCGGCGCAGCAGTGTCTCGACCGCGGACTCGGCCGGGGCGACGGCCTCTCCGCGCACGTGGCGCAGAAAGGCGGACGGAGCGAAGTCGTATTCCATCGCGGCGAACGCGGCCTCGACGGCCTCCTCGCCATACGTCTCGGAGAGTTTGACCTGTACCTGGATCATGGCGAGGGAACTGCCGCCGGCGTCGAAGATCGACGTGTCCGGGCCGATCTCCTGCCCCAGGACGGCGGTCACGACGTCGAGCACCTGCCGCAGCTCCGCCGCGTCCCCGTCCAGTGTGTCGACCGTGGGCGTGAGCTGCTCCCGCACGACGTTCCGGTCCACCTTCCCGGCGGAGGTCAGGGGGAGCGCGTCGACCAGCACCACCCGGTCGGGCGCCTCCCAGACGGGCACCAGGTCCCTGATCCGGCCCATCAACGACTCCTCGGTGGTGTCACCGTCGACGGTCGTGACCAGCAGGATCGTGTCGCCCTGCCGTACGAGCGCCACGGCCCGGTCCAGGTGGTGGGCGAGCGTGGACTCGACGTGGGCGAGGTTCACCCGGTGGCCGAGGCGTTTGATCTGCTCGTCCGTCCGTCCGACGTACGCGAGGTGACCGTCGTCGGAGAGGGTCACGACGTCCCCGGTGGCGTAGGCGGGGGAGCCGTCGACCGTGGCGAACGCCTTGCTCTCGGCCGGGCTCCCGCCGGCGTAGCCGAGTGCCACGCCGTCGCCCACGATGACCAGTTCGCCGGTGCCCGTCGTGGCGTGCTCGCCGGTCTCGGGGTCGCGGACGAAGGCGCGGAAGCCGTCGAGAGGGGTGCCGATGGTCGGGGTGAACTCCGTCAGCTCGGCGAGGGAGAAACAGACGGTGGCCTCCGTCGGGCCGTACGCGTTGAACACGCGGCTGTACCGGGCCGCTTTGCGGTACTGGCTCTCGCTCAGGGCCTCGCCGCAGAACTCCACCTTGCGGATGCGGCGGCGCGCCGCCTCGTCGAGCCGGGCGTAGACGGACGGCGAAAGCATGGCCAGGTCACAGCCGTGGGCGGCGAGGTGCCGTGAGACGGACCCCAGCCACGAAGCCTGGTCCCAGACCGGGACGACGAGGGTCGCCCCGGCGTACAGGGTGCCGAGGATCTCACTGGTGGAGGCGTCGAACGAGAGCGACGCGAAGTGGAGGACCTCGTCGTCCGGCGTGATGTCGAGCAGGCGCCGCAAGGAGCGGCACAGGTTGAGGAGACCGCCGTGCCCGACGTCGACGAGCTTGGGGGTGCCGGTCGAACCCGAGGTGAAGATGGAGTAGGCGATGCGGGAACGGGCCGGCTCCTCAGGCACGCTCCCCGCAGGCGCAGGCGCAGGCGCAGGCGCAGGCGCAGGCGCAGGCTCGTTGGGGCGGCCCACGTCACCGGCGTACAGGGCGCGGACGCCGGCCTTCTCGGCTCGCTCCAGCGCCTGGCGGTCGAAGCAGAGGAGGAGTGCCGCGTCCGCGACACCGGCGAACTCCTCGAACCGGTCGGCAGGCAGGCCGGGGCTCATCGGGGTGTGAACGGCGTGGCTACGCATCGCCGCGAGGGCCCAGACCACGGCTTCCGCCGTGTGCTCCCCGGTGACCAGGACGCGGCGGCCCGCGGGGCACTCGCGGTCGATCCGGCCGGCGAGGGCGCGCGTGACCCGGTCGAGCTCCTCGTACGTCCAGGTACGCCCCGCGGTCCGCAGCGCGGTCCGTCCGCGATGGCGCCGGAAGAGGTCAGTCAACAGGTCCGAGAGTTCCACCACTTGCTCCAATTCGCTGCTTGAGTCGGTCGAGGACTTCGGCCCCGGTTCCGGGGGAGAGGAAGCCGCGCTTGTACTGCATCCGCAACAGCGGCGGGCCCGGCCACGACCGGTCGGCGAGGAACTTGATATCCTCGAAGACCCGCGCGCTGCGTACCGGGACCCAGCGCCATCGGTCCGGTTCCGGACGCATGAACGTGGTGTCGGAGACGACGACGCGGGGCATCCGGCCGCTGGTGAACGCCCGTGCGAAAGCATCGAGGTCGGACATCGTGAACCGGCCCAGCGACTCCTGGGCCTGGCGGGTGTCCGCGAAGTACTCGGGGGTGTACTCGGCGGCGGACGCGGCCCGCAGGACGAGCGGCTTGATCTCGACGAAGTAGCCGCCCTTCGTCGCGAACTCCCAGCGGGAGAAGGGGTACTGAAGGACCAGGCCGCCGCCGAGGGCGGGGAGCAGGGCGGCGGTGACGGCGCTGAGCAGTTCATCGAAGGTGACACCCTCGCGGAGCGGGAGCCAGTCCTCCGCCGACGCGGAGATCGTCGGGATCCCCTTGCGGCCCGGTGCGGGCAGGTCGCCGAGAGCCCGGGTGACCTCCGCGGGGTCGGCGGCCGGCAGGGCGGCGTACTGCTCCAGGGCCCGCTCGTGGTGGCGGTAACGGGCGCCGATCCGGCCCGCCGGGGTCTCGCCGCACAGATAGGCCCTGATGTGCCGGAGCAGGCTGACCACATCGGTCAGATCGACGATCAGATGACTGAACTTGACGAGGACGACGTACTCGCCGTTCGTGTGCGGCCAGCACGCGAGGTGCACTGCCTCGTCGAGCCGCAGCGGGTGGCTGTTGTGGTAGGCGGTGACCAGATCCGCCAGCGTGTCCGCGCCGCCCTCGACCAGTTCCGGCTGCGGGGCGAGGGTGACGACCACGTCCTCCTCCGCCACGTCGACCAGGTGCGCCAGGGCCCGGGGCAGCCCGAGCCGGCCCACGAACTCCCGCCACCCGTCGCGGTCCTCGACCCGCCCGGGCTCGACGGCGCCGACGAAGGCCGTGCAGGGGTTGACGTCGCAGTCCATACCGAGATCGGCGAGGAAGCTGTAGATGTCGCGCACTGCGATGGCGGCGGGGCGCAGGCCGGTGCGCGCCGCAGTCTCATGAGGGCCGGTCACCGGGCCACCGTCGTGCCCCAGGCGAACTCGACCTGGTCGAGCACGTCCATCTCCGTCAGGAGGGTGTGGATCCCCGAATGGTCCTGGACGAGGTGGGTGCCGCCCTGCGCCTCGCGTACCTCGGCGGCGGCCTTCTCCCAGTCCGGTACGCCTTCGAACGCGACGATCGTCTCCCAGGTCGTGAAGTCGGGGGCGACGAAGGCCTCCAGACCCGCCACGACCTTCTCCAGGAGAAAACGGCGCCGATCGGCCGGGAGCGCCTCGTACACCTGCTTCATCATCTCGCCGGAGATCGAGGCATGGCAGTACTCGTCGCGGTTGTGCAGCTTCACCGTGGTGGAGTTGACGACCTGGATCTGCTGGTCGTCGGCGAGGAGGTCGAGGTACGCGTTGATGGAGATCTCGGCGACCGTCGCGAAACCCAGCGTGGTGAGGTTGCGCTGCCACGCTTCCTCACACCGGTCCAGATGTGCCTGGTGGATCGTGGTGATGTGCGAGTCCGGCAGCACTCGGTCGGAAAAGTCGCTCCGACGCATCCGCCGCGTCACCGCGCTGCCGTTGATGTGCATGAGCGTGTGGTACTGCTCGTCCACCATGGCCTGCGCGACGGCGAGCTCCAGCTGCTGGCCGCCGAGACCGGGGTACGCGCCGCCGATGACCAGTTCGAAGGCCGGGTTGGCGATCCGCTGCTCGACCAGGACCGTGTTCCGGTTGTACGCCACCCAGCCCCAGCTCAGCAGACGGGAGTGGGTCTCGTCGGAGAGGCGATCCCAGATCGGGTGCGACCGGAAAGGGACCATGTCCTCGCGGAAGTCCGGGCGACCGGGATCGAAAAGGGCGTAGACGTCAGGCTCCTCGCGCTTCACGGCCGCCCGCCGGTGCCAGTTCCCGACGAGCCGGTTGATGACCGCGTTCTCGGCGGGGTCGCCCGGGTCGAATGCCGGTAGTCCGCCGACCTGGACGTACCTGTCATCGTGCCCGGCCGCGCCGGATTTCTTGTCCGTGTGGTCACGCATGGCCCACCCCTTCCTTCGCTCCGCTTTGCGAACTCGGCCCTTTCCCGGGTCCGGCGTTCTCGAATTTTGTGGACATCGATCGCCGCTCGCAAGAGCGTGCAGATAACCACCCTGTGCAACTGAAGGAACGGGACAGTTGCACAGCCTGAACGCCTTGCGTGAGCTGGGCACGTATGACATAAAAATCCAGGCGTCGGCCACGTCCGGAGCATCACTGGGCCGTCGATGTCAGCTGTTCTTGACTTTTGTGCTGGACGGGAGGCCTGAAGGTGACGGAGCGAATCCAAAGCGTCGTTGTGGCGGCGCTCGACGAGATCAATCTGACGCGCGAGGAGAAGATTCCCACCGATCGTGTGCTCGACTTGTGTCTGTATGGCGATTCCGGTGTCTTCGAATCGATGTACCTGGTGGCCTTTCTCTCGCTGGTCGAGGAGAACATCGAGGACGAGTTCGGCGCGGAGGTCTCGCTCACGTCCGAGAAGGCCGTGTCCCGCCGGGTGAGTCCGTTCAGCAGCGTCCGCAGGCTGGTCGGATTCATCGAGGAAGAACTGGAACTCGTCGGCGTGCGTGGTTAGCACAGGCCGTCGCTCTCATGATCCTCATGATCACCGGCACCCGGACCGGCATCGGAAAGGCCCTGGCGGAGCACTTCCTGGAGGTCGGGCATGACGTCGTCGGGTGCAGCAGAAGGCCATCGACCATCGATCACCCCCGCTACCGGCACCACGAGGCGGATCTCGCGGACCTCGGTCAGACGAAAAGAATGTTCCGGAGTGTCCGGCAGGAGTACGGAAAGCTGGACGCACTGGTCAACAATGCGGGAACCTCGTCGATGAACCACTTCTTGACGACCCCCGACGAGGTTTCCCGCAAGATATTCGACATCAATTTCTTCGCCGTGCTGAACTGTTGTAGAGAAGCGGTCAAACTGCTGCGGAAGTCGACGGAACAGACCTCCGCGATCCTGAATGTCTCGACGGTCGCGGTGCCCTGGGCCATAGAAGGACAACTCGCTTACTCGGCCAGCAAGAGCGCGGTCGAACAACTCGTCCGCGTGATGAGCAAGGAGTTGTCCACGTTCGGAATCAGGGTGAACGGGATCGGGCTTCCGCCCGTTCACACCATGCTGACGAGGACCGTACCCCGGCCCAAGATCGACACTCTGATCGCGCGCCAGGCGATATCCCGCCAGTGCACGACGGCCGACATCGTCGGACCGGTGGAGTTCCTGATCGGTCGGCAATCAGAGTTCATCACGGGCGAGACTCTCTTTCTTGGGGGTGTGCACTGAATGCGCGACGAACTGGTGCGGAGGTTCGAGGACTTCGGTACGCGTACGGCGCTCTTCGACCGCGGGACCGCCGTCACGTACGCGGAGCTCCTGAAGCGGATCCGTGACACGCGGGAACGGCTGGCACTCCACGGAGTGAAGCCCCGGGAGACCGTGGTCGTCCATGGCGACTACTCGACGGACTCGGTGGCCACCCTGTTCGCGCTCTTCCTGGACAGGAACGTCGTCGTGCCGGTGGTCACGCTCACCGACACGACGCTCGACACCCTCACCGAGCACTGCCGGCCGAGTCACCTGGTCGGGACGACCGAGGCCGGTGTCGAGATCCGGGACCTCGCGCAGCCGACGGCCGCCTCCACCGGCCAGTCCGGCGGCGCCGGTCCGGCCCAGGCCGCCGCCCCCGACGCCGCTGAGGGCGCCGGCACGGTGCACGCCAGGCTCGGCGACCCGGGCGCTGCCGGACTCGTGCTGCTGAGCAGCGGCAGCACCGGCGCACCGAAGGTCATCCTGCACAGTCTCGATGTCCTCGTCGGCGAGAAGCTCCAGAAGCGACCGCGCCGTCGGCCGAACGCCCTCAACATCCTCATGGTGCTGATGTTCGATCACATCGGAGGCATCAACTCCCTGCTCAGCACCCTCCTCGTCGGGGGCACCGCGGTCCTTCCCCGCCACCGCACCCCGGACGAGATCTGCGCGCTGATCGAGCGCCACCGGATCCTCGTCCTCCCCACGAGCCCGACCTACCTCAACCTGATCATGGTCGGCGGCTACCACCGCACGTACGACCTCAGCAGCCTGCGCCTGATCACGTACGGCACTGAGCCGATGTCCGACGAACTGCTCGACCGGGTCCACCGGACCTTCCCGGGGGTGCGGCTGCTCCAGACCTTCGGCACCAGCGAGACCGGCATCGCCACCACCACGAGCGAATCGTCGAGCAGCACGTACTTCAAGATCTCCGACGCCGGTGTGGAGTACCGGATCGTCGACGGCGAACTCCAGCTCAGAAGCCGGACTCAGTTCCTCGGCTATCTGAACTACGACGACGACTCGCTGACCGAGGACCGCTGGTTCAGGACCGGCGACCTGGTCGAGGAGGCAGCCGACGGCTACCTCCGGATCAAGGGCCGGGCCAAGGAGGTCATCAACGTCGGAGGCGAGAAACTCCTCCCGCTGGAACTCGAGTCGGTCCTCATGGGCAGTCCCCTCGTCGAGGACTGCGTCGTGTACGGGAGGCCCAACGCGATCACCGGCCAGGCGGTGTGCGTGGACATCAAGCCCAGCGGCGAGCTCACCCGCGCGGCCCTGCGAAAGCATGTGACGGAGTTCCTCGCCGGCCGGGTCGAACCGTTCAAGGTCCCTTCGAAGATCAACGTGGTCGACACGATCGCGATGTCGGACCGCCTGAAGAAGCTGCGGTCCCGGCCGGGCGCGGACGAGGAGTGAACGTCCTCCTCGCGCCCGCACCCGTGCGCCGATCCCATACGACCGCGCCCCACCCCCAGCTCTCCGCGTGCCGCACCGGCGCGCAGTCACATCAGCCCGTCCTCGTCCCAAGGAGTACGTGATGGCACAAGCGAAGGTCGCGATCATCGGCGGAGGGCCGGCCGGTAGTGTCGCGGGCCTCACCCTGCACAAGCTCGGCCACGACGTCACGATCTACGAGCGGTCCGCCTTCCCCCGCTACCGCGTCGGTGAGTCCCTCCTGCCCGGCACGATGTCGATCCTCAACCGCCTCGGTCTCCAGGAGAAGATCGACGCGCAGAACTACGTCAAGAAGCCGTCAGCGACCTTCCTCTGGGGCCAGGACCAGGCCCCCTGGACCTTCTCCTTCGCGGCTCCCAAGGTCACGCCCTGGGTCTTCGACCACGCCGTCCAGGTGAAGCGCGAAGAATTCGACCAGCTCCTCCTCGACGAGGCCCGGACCCGCGGGATAACAGTCCACGAGGAAACCCCCGTCACCGACGTGGACCTGTCCGATCCGGAGCGCGTGTCCCTGACGGTGCGCCAGGGAGGCGAAAGCATCACCGTCACGAGCGACTTCGTCATCGACGCGGGCGGCTCCGGCGGCCCCGTCGCCCGCAAGCTCGGCGTGCGCCAGTACGACGAGTTCTACCGCAACTTCGCGGTCTGGTCGTACTTCCGGCTGAAGGACCCCTTCCAGGGGGACCTGAAGGGCACCACGTACTCGATCACCTTCGAGGACGGCTGGGTCTGGATGATCCCTGTCAAGGAGGACCTGTACAGCGTCGGACTGGTCGTCGACCGCTCGAAGGCCGCCGAGGTACGCGACCAGGGCGCCGACGCCTTCTACTCGACCACCCTCGCGAAATGCGTCAAGGCCGTGGACATCCTCAACGGCGCGGAACAGGCCGACGAGGTGCGGATCGTTCAGGACTGGTCCTACGACACCGAACTGTTCTCCGCCGACCGCTTCTTTCTCTGCGGCGACGCCGCCTGCTTCACTGACCCACTGTTCTCGCAAGGCGTGCACCTGGCCTCGCAGTCGGCCGTCTCAGCCGCCGCAGCCATCGACCGCATCACCCGCCACGGCGGCGAGAAGGACGCGGTGCACGCCTGGTACAACCGCACCTACCGCGAGGCCTACGAGCAGTACCACCAGTTCCTCGCCTCCTTCTACACCTTTGCCTCGTTCACCGAGCCTGACTCCGAGTTCTGGCGCAAGCGCCGTATCACCGAGTCCGACGACGACCGTCTGAACCGGAAGAAATGGTTCGAGAGCCTGGTGGGCAACGGCCCCGAGGACTCCGGCGGGACCGTGGCCTCCTTCCGCGACCGCGCGTCCACGATGATCTCCATCGGCCGCCACCAGCGTCCCGAGCTCAGCGACGAATTCAGCGAGGCCGAGCTGAACGCGGCGCGGATCCGCTGGATCAGCGACCTCACCAAGCGGCTCAACAGCATCAGCCGCTTCCAGTGGACCGGCGGCAAGGCCGTGCTCAAGCCGCACTACCGCGTCGAGCCGATCGGCTTCCGGCTGGAGCAGCGGGAGATCCTGGCCAACGAGGACGGGCTCGACATGGCCCAGTACCCGATGGACGACGACACCCGGCAGATCTTCCAGGACCTCGCCGAGGAGGAGTTCGGCTACAAGACGCTGGTCAAGCGCCTCGGCGCTGTCGGCAGGCAGGAGCTGAGCACCCAGATCGTCCTCCGGCTGATGGAGGCGGGACTCCTCACCGGCTACGACGAGCAGGGCCACAAGGTCCTCGTCCAGGGCCGGCTCCACTTCGGAGGCGTCGGCGTCGAGTACGAGGTCTGACCGCCACCGCGCTGCCGCCGGGCAGCACTGTCCCCTCCGCCTCCGCCCTCTTCCACCGGAGCGGACGGGACGGTGCCCCGGCGGCACCCACACCCACCCTCGCGTCCCAAGGAAGCGGTCCGATGAGGCACACGAAATTGCGGGACCTGGAGGTCTCCCGGATCGGCCTGGGGGCCATGGGCATGTCCTTCGGCTACACGGGCTCCGGCTCGGACGAAGTGGGCTCCGTCCGTGCCCTGCACCGCGCCCTCGACCTTGGTGCGACTTTCCTCGACACCGCCGAGATCTACGGGGCCCTACACCAACGAGCGGCTCGTCGGCCGGGCGATCGGCGGCCGTCGCAACCAGGTGGTGCTCGCCACGAAGTTCGGCTTGGTCTCCCACGCGGGCGGCGGGACGGGACGGCTCGACAGCAGCCCGGCGAACGTCCGTACCGCCGTGGAGGGTTCGCTGCGGCGGCTCGGGACCGACCACATCGACCTCTGCTACCAGCACCGCGTCGACCCCGATACCCCTATCGAGGACACCGTCGGCGCCCTTGCCGACATGGTCGCCGAGGGCAAGATTCGCCACATCGGTCTCTCCGAGGCGGGACCCGCCACGATCCGCCGCGCACACGCCGTCCACCCGATCACCGCGGTCCAGTCCGAGTATTCCCTGTGGACCCGCGACCCGGAGGAGACCGTACTGCCGGTCCTGCGGGAACTGGGCATCGGATTCGTGGCCTACTCGCCGCTCGGCCACGGCTTCCTCACCGGCACCGTCCGCTCGGCCGGGTGTTTCGACGCCTTGGACCTCCGGGCGGACAATCCCCGCTTCACTGCGGAGAACCTCCCGCAGGTGTGGACGAAGGTCAGCGGGACGGTGGTCTTGCCGGAAGGCTCCCGGGCGCAGTGCGAGAAACGGGACGCCGAGCTGTTCGAGCTTGTCCTCGGCGAGTTTCTTGTGCCAGAAGTGCGGGACGTGGGGCGTCCGGTCGCTGGTGAGGATGCTGGTCAGGACGAATCGCCGGATGCCGGTGCGGTGGGCGGCCTCGGCGAGGTTGGCGTTGCCGACGGTGTCGATGTCGTGCGCGTTCCTGCCGCCGCGGGTGTAGCCGGCAGCGGTGGTGATGACGGCGTCGGCGCCGTTCATGGCGGCGACGAGTGAGTCGAGGTCGAGCATGTCGCCGCGGGCGATCTCGACACCTCGCCTTTCGAGCCTGCTCGCGTCGGTGGTGGGCCGGACCAGGGCGCGGACGTTCTTGCCGCGCCCCAGCAGTTCGTCGACGACCTTGCCCCCGAGGGAACCGGTCGCGCCGACGACGAGGACGGGGAGGGCGGTGGTCATGGGGGGACTTGGGTGGGTGGGGTAGCCGTGGTCGGGGGAGGCTGGCGCTGTTGGCCGGGTCGCTCGGGGGGCCGGCCTGTGGTGTGTCGCCCCGGCCCCCGAATGAGTTCCGGTCCGCCTCCACCGGTCCGCCTCCACCGGGACAGCTCGCGCTTGGCGGCCCTCACACCGATACCCGTTCACCCCGGTTCTCACCGACGTACAGGCACAGGCCGAGGGGGGTTACTCGGACTCTCCCGCCGCGACATCACGGCAGTTGAGCGCGTCGGCGATGGCGTAGGCGATGCCGACGAAGGACTCTGCCTGCTGCGCCGACAAGTTCACCGCGGAGGTCTCCTCCAGGGCCCGCCACATGGCTGCCAGGGGCTCGCGCATGGCACGGCCCTTGTCGGTGAGGTGGACGACCATGACGCGCCGGTCGTGTGCGGCCGGCTCGCGCACGAGCAGTCCGGCGTCCTGCATGCGGCGCAGGGACTTGGAGACGGTGGAGTGGTCCAGGCCGACGCTTTCGAGCAGTTCGGACTGGGTCTGGCCGTCCCGGTCGAGGAGTTGCATGAGCAGCAGTTCCTGGCCGGGATGCAGGTCCATCTCGCGGAGCATGGCGGCGGCGCGGGCGCGGTGGGCGCGGGCGAGCTGGAAGATCGCGTAGCTCATCGGACCCTCGCCGGCCGTAGAGGGGGTGCGGTGGGTGGAGGCGGGCATGGTGCGGTTCCTCAGACGGTGTGGGTGGGGTAGTCGGTGTAGCCGGCCACTCCGCCGCCGTAGAAGGTCGCCGGGTCGGGGGTGTTCAGCGGCGCGTCAGAGCGTAGCCGCTCGACCAGGTCCGGGTTGGCGAGCGCGAGGGCGCCGACGGAGACGAGGTCGGCCGTGCCGTGTTCGATGTCCTTGGCGCGGGTGGGCAGGTCGGTGCCGCCCCGGTTGAGGATCAGCGTGCTCGGCCACAGCGCGCGCAGGGTGCCCAGCAGCTCCTCGTCGCCGGCGTGCAGCACGTGGAGGTAGGCGAGGCCGAGCGGGCTCAGGGCGCGCAGGAGCGCCGGATACAGCTCGGCGGTGTCGGACTCGGCGATGTCGTTGTAGGGGTTGCCGGGGGAGATGCGCAGGCCGGTGCGGGCGGCGCCGATCTCGTCGGCCACGGCGGCGGCGACCTCGACGGCGAAGCGGATGCGGTTGTCGACGGAGCCGCCGTACTGGTCGGTGCGCTGGTTGGTGTTGTCGGACAGGAACTGGTGCACGAGGTAGCCGTTGGCGCCGTGGATCTCCACGCCGTCGGCGCCTGCCGCGACGGCGGCCGCTGCGGCGCGGCGGAAGTCGTCGACGGTCGCCACGACCTCCTGCGTCGACAGCGCACGGGGCGTCGGCATCTCCTGGGGCCCGGACGCGGTGAACATCGCGCCCTGCGGCTGGACCGCCGAAGGGGCGACCGGCTGACGGCCGTGAGGGGTGTTGTCGGGGTGGGAGATGCGTCCGGTGTGCATCAGCTGAATGACGATCCGGCCGTCGGCCGCGTGCACGGCATCGGTGACCTTGCGCCACCCGGCGATCTGCTCGTCATTGTGGATGCCGGGGGTCAGGAGGTAGCCCTGGCCGTCGGCGTTGGGCTGGGTCCCCTCGGTGATGATGAGCGCGTGCGAGGCCCGCTGGGCGTAGTACTCGGCGTTCAGCTCGGTCGGTACGCCTTCGGGGGTGGAGCGGTCACGGGTCATGGGGGCCATGACCAGGCGGTGCGGGAGGGAGATGTCGCCGACGGTGGTCGGTGTCCACAGGGCGTTCAGCATGAGGGGTCCTCCGGTGCGGTGACGGCCAGGTGATGAGCAGAACAAGGCAGAACAAGGGGAAAGGCGGGCGTGATCAGCCGAGGGTGAGGACGAGCTTGCCCCGGCCATGCCCGGCGTCGCTGACCTGCTGGGCCGTGGCGGCCCGGTCGAGGGGGTAGGCGGTGACGGTGGTGACGACCTTGCCGGTCGCGGCGTCCTGCGCCAGCGCGGCCAGGCGGGCGGCCGAGCGTTCCTGGCCACCGCTGGAGAAGGTGATGCCGAGCTGGTGCGCGCGGAAGTCGGCGATGGTGACGATGCGCTCGGTGCCGCCGCGCAGGGCGATGGAGTCCTCCAGGGCTCCCTTCCCGGCCAGGTCGAACACCGCGTCCACGCCGTCGGGGGCGAGCGCCCGGACCCGCTCGACCAGGCCCTCGCCGTAGAGGGTCGCGGTGGCGCCGAGCGAGGCGAGGTAGTCCTGGTTGGCGGGGCCTGCGGTGGCGATGACACGCGCTCCGCGGGCCGTGGCGAGCTGGACCGCCAGGGTGCCGACCGCTCCGGCCGCGCCGTGCATCAGTACGGTCTCCCCGGCGGCGACGCCGAGCAGGTCCAGGACCCGCTCGGCCGTCTCGCCCGCCACCGGCAGCGCGGCCGCGTGCTGCCAGTCGAGGCCGGCGGGCTTGGGGGCCACGGTGGTGGCCAGCGCGTACTCGGCGTACGAGCCGGTGTCCGACCAGCCCAGCACCTCGTCGCCGACCTGTACGTCCCGCACGCCCTCACCCAGGGCGTCCACCACGCCGGCGAACTCGGCACCGGGGACGGCGGGGAGTGGTGTGGGGAACGCGGCCTGCATCGCTCCGGAGCGGATCTTGCCGTCCAGCGCGTTCAGCCCGGCCGCCTCGACGCGGACACGGATCTGCCCGGAGCCGGGCTGCGGGACCTCGATGTCCGCCTCGTGCAGCACTTCCGGGCCTCCGAAACGGTCGAACAGGATGGCTCTCATGACGACTCCTTCCGTGCCCCACCCATTTAGGTGGCTGGACACATAATGAACATAGCAGCAAACATGTGGCTAGCCAAGTATTTGCTTTCGCTCAGGCTGCGCAAGGTCGGCCGCGGTCGCATCGGCGGCTTCCTTCGGGTTCGGGTCCGGGTCGGCTCGCGGTGGGCCACGCGGGCAGCCTCCAGCTCCGCGTCCCTCGCGCGACGACCCCACAGGCCGCCAGGTTGGAGGGTCCGGCGGCAGGGAGTGCAGCTCTCACCGCAGCGGGCGCTGTTCGCGCGCTGACGTCGGATCAAGAAGAAGACACCGACCTCTTGCGGGAGGTCAGACCGGGCCCGTTGGCCGACGATCCGGCTGTCGGCCGTGCAGGAGAAGCTCATGGCCTGCACCGAGATCTTGTTGCCGAAGTGTCGTCTGGTGACCACCGGGTGACCGCCATCCGCCGGGCGTTTTGTCGGATCCCGGGAAACGATGGGAGGCGTCACCGCGAGCAACCAGCCGCCGAAGCACCGCGCGAACACCTGAATCGCGCCGGAAGGACCTGCCTTGACCGCCACCGCTCCCAAGGCCCCGACCGCACCCCGGGTGCGGTCCTGGTGGGGAATCCCTTACGCCACCGCCGAGCGGTACCGCCGCCCCGTGGTCGCGGATTTCGATCCGTACCGTCCCTCTGACCGCAAGGGCGTCGTCTCTCCCCAGCCCGACAGCGGCGACTGGCTGGAAGCGGACAGCGGGATGGGCGAGGACTGTCTGAACCTGAACGTGTGGGCTCCCGAGCAGCCGGCCGGGACGGCGCTTCCGGTGGCCGTGTACATCCACGGCGGCGGATTCGAGTACGGCGCGAACACGCAGATCACCTCGAACACCTCCGGCCTCGCCGCCTCGGGGCGCGTGGTGGGTGTGTCGGTCAACTACCGGCTCGGCGCGCTGGGCGCGCTCTCGCTGTCGCAGTACGGCGGGCGGCTCGCCGAGGCCAGTAACCTCTGCCTACAGGATGTCATCGCCGCACTGACCTGGATCAAGCGGAACATCGCCCACTTCGGTGGCGACCCCGAGAACGTCACCGTCTACGGCCACAGCGGCGGCGCCTATGCCACCTTCGGGCTGCTCGGCGCCGCCTCCGCAGGCGGCCTGTACCGGCGATTGGCCGGCTTCTCCGCCGGGCCCTCGCGTCTCCAGCCGGTCTGGTGGGCCGAGGAACTCGCCCACCGGTTCGTCACCGAGCTCGGCGTCGCGGACAACCCGGAGAAGCTGCTCGACCTTGATACGGCCTCCCTGGTGGCCGCCCTGCACAAGGTCACCCCGACGGACCTCGGAGTCCGTGGCGGGATGGACAGCAAGAGCCTCGGCGTCGTCCTGGACACCGGACAGCCCGGCGCGGTGCTGCACGCCCACCCCATGGACGAACTCGCCTCGGGCGCACACCGTGATGTCGACGTGCTGCTGAGCATGGCCAGTGACGACATGGGCTGGTGGGTGGCGAACGACCTCGACCGGTTCGACCCGCACACCGTCGACCGCATCGTCGACGAGGTCGCCGGGTGGCGCATTCCCCGCTCCCGCGCCAAGAAGATCGTCGACGCCTACGACCAGGGCGGCCGCACCCCTGCCGAAGTCCGCGCCGCACTCCTGTCGGACTACATCTTCGGGCTCCCCGCAGCCCGCGGCGCCCTGGCGCACACCGCGGCGGGCGGCAACGCCCATCTCCTTCTGATCGGGCCCGCCGAGGGCGCGCCCGCCGTGCACGGCACCGAGATGTACGCGCTGGTCGGCCAGGAGCGGCCGGGCCGCAGCGCGGAACAGGCCGAGCGTGACCAGCGTATCCGCGACATCGTGCTCGACTTCGCCGCCGGCGAGCAGCCCCGGCTGTGGCCCGCCGTCACGAGCCGGCCCACCTCGGAAAGCGTCGGCAACCCTCCCTTCGAGGCCACCACCCACTACCAGCAGGCCCTCGATCTGTGGGAGGGCATCGACCGCCCCTGACGGGCATCGGGCGATACCCCACCGCGCACCACGGGGCGAACAGAGTGAGGAATCCGGCATGAGCCAACCGACAGCAGCCGACGACGCCGCACAGGCGACGATGCGGGCCGTCGTCGTCACCCGGCCCGGCGGCCTCGACGCACTGGAGATCCAGGATGTGCCGGTGCCCGCACGCGAGCCCGGCTGGGTGCGGATCAGGGTGAAGGCGTTCGGCGTCAACGAGTCCGAGGTCACCACCCGCAAGGGCGAGTCGGACGCGGAGGTCGGCTACCCGCGGGTGCCCGGCATCGAGGGCGTCGGCGTGGTCGACGAGGCCGACGAGGACAGCGGGCTGCGGCCGGGACAGCAGGTGGCCACGATGATGGGCGGCATGGGCCGCTCCTACGACGGCACGTACGCCCAGTACGTGAGCGTCCCGGCCGGACAGGTCATCCCGTTCGAGTCCGGTCTGCCGTGGGAGGTCGTCGGTGCGCTGCCGGAGATGTTCCAGACCGCCTACGGATCGCTGACCACCGGCCTGGACCTCAAGGCCGGGCAGACGCTGCTGATCCGCGGCGGCACCTCCACGGTCGGGCTGAGCGCGGCCACGCTGGCGAAGGACCTCGGAGCCACCGTGCTGTCCACCACCCGCAGCCCCGGTCGGGCCGGGGAATTGCGGGCCGCAGGCGTAGACCATCCCCTCGTCGACAGCGGCACGATCGCCGACCAGGTGCGCGAGCTGATGCCGGAGGGTGTCGACGCCGTACTGGAGCTGGTGGGCTGCTCGGTCCTCGCCGACACCCTCCGCACCGTTCGCCGGCACGGCACGGTCTGCTTCACCGGAGCCCTGGCGGGTCAGTGGACGATCCCCGATTTCAGCCCGTTCATGATCCCGGGCGGGGTGCGGCTGACGTCCTACGGCGGTCAGGCGGCCGACCTCCCGGCCGACGTCTTCGCCCACCAGCTCCAGGCCATCGCCGCAGGACGCCTCAGCGTCCCGGTCGCGAAGGTCTACCACGGCCTGGAACAGGTCCGTGACGCCCAGGCCGACGTCGAGTCCGGCACCATGCCGGGCAAGCACGTCGTCGTCCTGGACGACTGAGACCCGGGCAACCGGGAAACGACTCGTACGGGCCGACTTCGTCCCGCCCGACGCCACCGACCCCGCGATCGTGGACGAAGCCGTCGCCCTCCGGGACAGGTGCACGTATGGGGTGCTCGATCGACAACGGATGGCGGCGAGCGCGACCGGTCCTGCCAGTGACCAACAGCGGTGGACCCGTGGCCTGCCGGTACTCCAGACGTGCGACCCCGGCGTTGCGCTCGGTGGCGCGACCCACCGGCAAGCCCCGGACGGGGTGCAGGCGAGGCGGCTCAGTGCGCGGGGCGGGTGCGAGGGCGCGGGAAGAGGGCCGTTCGGCAGTGGGGGAATTGACGCCCGTCCGTGCAGCCGCGCGGACTCTACTGCCTGAGATCGATCATGCGGACCGGCTGCCCCGTCGTGCGAGCAATGGTTTCGAAGTCGCGGTCGAAGTGGAGCAGGGTGAGGCCTGCTTCTTCCGCGGCGGCGGCCACCAGGAGATCGACGGGGCCCGCACCGCGGTGTTCCCCTTTGGTGGTCAGTTGTTCCTGGACGATGCGGGAGCGGCGGTAGATGCCGTCAGGCATGGGGCACCACGCGTAGTGGGCGTCGAGTGCATCCTTCAGCCGCGCGCGGTCCGCGGTTGAGCGGGCGGAGTGGAGGACCTCGAGTTCCGTGATGTCGCAGATCGCGACGAGGCCGGCGCCGATCCTGTCGTCCCACTCGGTTGTGGTCTGACGGAGCAGGACGCGGGCGAGGGCGGAGGTGTCGATGAGGTAGTCGGCGACGGTCACGGCCGGTACTGGTTCTTGTTCAGGAGAATGTCGATGTCCAGGGCTCCGTCGGTCACCAGTTGCCGGGCGTCTTCGAGCGCGCGCAGGCGCCGGTAGCGGGCGGTGACCTCTCGCAGGGCGGTGTTGATGGTGTCGCGCTTGGTGGTGGTGCCGAGTTCCTTGGCGGCTTCTTCCAGTGCCTCGTCGTCGAGGTCGATCACGGTGCGGCTCAAGACGGCCTCCTCATGCACACTGCGGAATATATCAATATACATGATCGATTGTATATCGACGGGCGTCCCTGGGTGGTCTGACTTGGCCCACGCGTCGACGACGGGCGCGAGTTCGGCCCGGCTGTCGAAGACGTGGCCGTTCATGCCGACCGCTTGCGCCGCGCGGACGTTCTCCTCGCGGTCGTCGAGGCGGGGTTTCCACCCCGGCCCCGGTGACCCGGGGGAGGAGAGCTTGTGCGGCACGGTTGTCAGGGACCGTGCCGCACAAGCGGTCAGTGGCGGCAGGTCGCGGTCTCGGTCCGGCGGGTGTGGTCGGACGCCGGACCGGACCGGTGTGTGCGGTCGGGGCCGGTGCGCAGGACGTCGGCGCCCACGGCGGTGGTCGCGCACAGCAGGGTCGGCAGGACGAAGGCGTGGTTGAGCGTGACGAGGTGGGACAGCCGGCCGATCACTGCGGGGCCGGCGGGCATGCCGATGTAGCCGAGTCCGGCGACGCGGGAGACATTGGCTCCGGCGGCGGAGGGGTCGGCGTGCCCGGCCGCGCTGAACAGCTGCGGGACGCGGCCGGACAGGCCCAGGCCTCACAGAGCCCAGCCGGTGAACGCGGCCCACATCCACGGGCCGAGGGCCACCGGGTGACCGCGAACGTCCTGCGGGTCAAGAACACCTGGCGCTTCACCCTCAGTCACGCCACGCCCCATAGCAGCGCCGCAGCCGCCATCTGGGAAGAGATCGACACCTACACCGTCGAACTCCTCGCGCGAGCGCAGAAGGAGAGACTCCTCGCCCCGGACGCGGACCTGGACTGGACGCGGCAGGTGTATTACGCCCTCCTCGGCGAAGCCCTCGACAGGCCGGGCGCCGACCAGGATCCAGCCGCGCAGGACCCGGACGCGCTGGTCGCACTCGTCATCGACACACTCCTGCACGGCGCGGGACCACGCGGCTGAGCCGCACCTGCCCGACACGGCGACGGATCCACCGACCGACCCCGCTGGGGGCCGGCTGCCTCGGACCTGGTGCTGCTGCACATGGCCAACGCCGGTGTCGTCCCCGACGCCCTCTCATCGTCTCGTTCGTGTCGTCGTGTCAGGCGTCCCGCGTGGGGGAACTCCCGTGCGCGCGCACGCGCTCGGCCAGGGGGAGGGGCGTCTCGTCCAGGCCGTCGACCGACGCGCCGGCCATGCGCGCGCACGTGCCGCGGCAGGCGAGCAGCTGCTTGTCGTCGCGGTGGGTGACCACCACCGCCTCCGCGTCGGGCGCGTTGCGGTAGTCGGTGCCGCAGATGAGGCAGGCGAGTCCCGCGAGCACCTCCGGGGTCGGTTCGCGGCGGCCGCGGCGGTGGCCGGAGATCGAGTCCTGTGAATACATGCGTCCGGATCCTTTTGGTCGGTTCGGGCGTATGCCAGATGCCGGAACGCCCGGAGGACGCTCCGATGGCCGGGAGATCCGCTGCGCTGGGCGCGACCGGATACGGGAGGGGGTGCGCTCGGTGCCGCAACCGTACTCCCCTCCCGACCTCGCGGGGACCGGACCGGGACTCCCAGCGGCCGCAGGGAGCGCCGTCGAGCCCGTGCAGGACCCGGAGGGAACGTTCCTCGCGCGCCGGTCGTTCCAGTGGGTGGTTGTAGTTGGAGTTTGCGAACGTGGAAGCGCCCGCGGAGTTCTGCCGGCGGGCGTTCCGTCGTTTCCAGGGTTTTCTTCGACGGCTGGCGACCAACAGCCCGGGACCGCGCGATCACGCGCACCCGACCTACTCGCCATCTCGAAGGAGACGTCCCATGGCCCTGAGCGCCGACATCATCGACCGGGGCCCCGACCCGGTCGCCCCGTCCGCCGGGCCGACCGCCCCGGCTCCGGACACCCGGGGCAGCGACTACGCGGCGCTCTGCCGTGAGGTGAAGCGGAGCGGGCTGCTGAAGCGCCGGCCCGGCTACTACTCCGTCAAGGTCGGTGCGAACCTCCTCCTGCTGGCCGCCGGCTGGACCGCGTTCGCCCTGATCGGCCCGTCCTGGTGGCAGCTGCTGACAGCCGCCTTCCTCGCCGTGATGTTCACCCAGACGGGCTTCATCGGGCACGACGCGGGACACCAGCAGATCGCCGGTTCCAAGCGCGTCAACAACCTGCTCGGCCGCGTCCACGCCGACCTGCTGATCGGCCTCAGCTACGGCTGGTGGATCACCAAGCACAACCGCCACCACTCCCACCCGAACCACGTCGACCGCGACCCCGACATCGCCGACGGCGCGATCGCCTTCACCGAGGACCAGGCCCGTGTCCGCAGCGGGGCGTACGCCTGGCTGGGCCGTCACCAGGCCTGGCTGTTCTTCCCGATGCTGCTGCTGGAAGGACTCGCCCTGCACGTCGCCGGCGTACAGGCCCTGCTCGACCGCACCGGCACGGCGACCTCGCGGACGACCAAGGTGGCCGAGGCCGGCCTGCTGACAGCGCATCTCGTCGGCTATCTCGCGGCACTGTTCCTGGTCCTGACCCCCGTGCAGGCCGTGGTCTTCCTCCTCGTGCACCAAGGGCTGTTCGGCCTGTACATGGGGTGCTCGTTCGCCCCGAACCACAAGGGCATGGCCCTGTTCGGCAAGGACGACAAGGTCGACTTCCTGCGTCGGCAGGTACTGACGTCACGCAACATCCGTGGTCACCGGCTCACCGACCTCGCGCTCGGCGGCCTCAACTACCAGATCGAGCACCACCTGTTCCCCTCCATGCCGCGGCCCAGCCTGCGCCACGCCCAGGAACTCGTGCGCACCTACTGCGCCCGGCACTCCATCGCGTACCACGAGACGGGTCTCCTCGACTCCTACGCCCAGGTGCTGCGGCACCTCCACGCGGTCGGCGGCCCGCTGCGACTGCGCCCCGAGCTGGAGTACTGACCGAGCCCGAGCGGACCCCGCCTCATCTCCGCCTCGTAGTCACTCGTCACCGGTCGCGAGAAAGTCCGGCCGGCAGGGCAGTCGAACCCCCTTCCCCGCCCGTCTATACGGGGGAACGAGGGAGGGCGCATTGAACGCCGACGAGGAACGCCAGTTCCGCGAGTTCGTGGCGGCGCGGTCGAGATCGCTGCTGCATACGGCCTACCTGCTGACCGGGGACTGGGAGCAGGGCCGGGACCTGCTCCAGACCGCGCTGGCCGCCACCGCCCGGCGCTGGTCGAAGCTGCGGGACCGGGAGCAGCCCGAGATCTATGTGCGCCGGGCGCTCTACCACGCCCAGGTGGACCGTTTCCGGCTGCTCAGCTGGGGACGGGAGACGGTCACCGACACCCTGCCGGACCAGCCGTCCGCGCAGGCCGCCGACTGGGCCGACACCGTGGTGCAGCGGCAGGACATCATGGCCGCGCTGCGGAGGCTGCCCAAGCGCCAGCGTGCGGTGATCGTGCTGCGCTACTTCGAGGACCGGCCGGACGCCGAGATCGCCGCGATTCTGGGCGTCGCCCAGGGGACCGTCCGCAGCCAGACCCACAAGGCGCTCACCTCGTTGCGCAGCACCCTGTCCACTGCCTCCGGAAGGGGCGTCGTCGCATGAACGACTCGACCGAACACCCGCTGCGCGAGGCCCTGCACGCCGAGGTCCGGGGGAGCGGAGCCGACGCCGCCGGTGTCCGGCTGGCCGGACTCGCCGACGGCGCGTTGCGGATCGCCCGGCGGCGGCAGCGGCTCGTCCGCGCCGGGGCCGGCATCGCCGTCGCCGCCGCGGTCGCCGCCGCCTGGGTGGCCGTCCCGGACGGGACCAGCCCGCGCGCGCACGTGGTGCAGCCCGCGGCGGGGGACAGCACCGGGAAGGCGGCCCTGATGTCCCTCCTGCCGGTCACCTCGTCCACGCAGCACGCCTGTGCCCCCGGCAGCAGCGGGTACAGCGTGCGGGCGAGCGCGACCCACCCGGGGTTCTGCGTCCAGGCCGACCGGACCAGGGGCATGGTCGACGTCCGGGTCGCCTCCGCCAAGGCCGCCAGGAGCACCCTCGACGGCACCTGGCAGGTCGAGGTGACCTTCAACTCCGCCGACCGGGCCCGTTTCGCCGCCCTCACCGGTTCCCTCGCGTCGGCTCCGCCCCCGCGCAACGAATTCGCCATCGTCGTCGACGGCAAACTGTGGAGCACCCCCTACGTGGCCTCCTCGATCACCGGCGGCCGTATCGAGATCGTCGGTTCCTACGTCGGGGACCTCACCAGCGCCACCGCCCACGACCTCGCCCGCCGCCTGGACCCCGGCAGGTGACCGGACCGAGGCACGGCTGCCGTCCGAGGGCCGCGGGACGTTCGATCCGCCGCCGAGGCAGAGACGAAGGGACGAGCTACGTCTCGGGGAGCTCCGCGCGCAAGGTGTCGCGCAGCCGGCGCAGGTCGTCCGCGGGGCGGCCCAGGCCGTTCAGGCGCAGCCGGGCCGCCTCGGTGCGGTCGCCGGGGCGGACGGTGAAGGCCAGGTTCATCGAGGCGCGCAGCATCCACAGGTCGTAGGCGAGCAGCCGGGCCGCGCGGGCCTGCGCCGCCAACAGTTCCGGGTCGGTGGTGCCCAGGTCCTGGAGCCGGGCGCGCAGCCGGTGCAGGGCGATGCTCTGCTGCCCGCAGTCCCGGGCCGTCCCGCGGGACACCGGGCCGGGCTCGCCGCACGCGGCGACCGCCTCGTCGGCCGGCCGCTGCGCGGCCACCGCCTCGTCCAGCACGGCGACGAGCGCCCTCAACTGGTCCGGCCGGGACGGGCCGACGGGGGCCGGGCGGCGGCGTACCAGGGAGCGCAGCAGTGGCCGTAGGGCCGCGAGCCACCGGGCGGCTCGGGGCGCGGGCGCGTCCGGAGCTGTGCCTGTGCGCATGGCCCCTCCTGGCGTCCGTGGGTCCGTGGCGACCGGGCCCCGGGCAGGCCCTCGCGGGTGCGGAGGACCGGCGTCCGGCCGCCGCGTTTCTCCAGTGTGCGCCTCGTGCGCGGGCGTGTGTTCCTTCGTGTCCTGTCCGACAAGGCTTGATCGGGCCTTCTCGGGGGTAGTTCTCCTCCCCCGGGCGTAGCGGGAGGCGGTGCGGTCGTCCCGGGGAGGCAGGGCAGGTGCCTCCGTGGGCACGATGTGCGGGCGGGTCTCAAGGGCGAGGCTGGTTCGTGTCGGGGAACAGGAATCCAGGCCCTGGGAGGGCGCCATGAACCGTCAGATCCGTGTTCGCGTCAGCCGCCGGCCCTCGTCCTCCCGTGACACCCGGCAGCCCGAGATCGACCGCAGGACACCGTCGGGACGACTGCTGCCGTACTGACGGGACAACGGCACAACGGCCCACGGCCGCGGCTCAGTTCAGACAGCGGTCGATCGCGGTCCGCAGCGCCCGGCGGAGTTCGGGCGACGGATGCGGACCACCGCCCTCGGCACCGGCCGTGACCACCTCGGCGACCTTGCGCAGCTTGGTGTTGGAGAGCTGGGAGGCCTCCCGCAGGACGTCCCACGCCTGGTCCGGCGAGCAGGCGTGGGTGGCCATCAGGACCCCGCGCGCCTGGTCGATGACCGGGCGGGTGGCGATCGCCTGCCGGAGCTGCTCGACCTCCGTGCGCAGCCGGTCCAGTTGCCGGGTGCGCTCCAGAATCACCGTGGTGGGCACGGGCTCCCGGCGCGTTCCGGGGCCGTGCAGCGGATCGTCGGGGTCGAGACCGGCCATCTCCAGGACCTGGCGCGGCTGTTCGGCCCAGCCGGTCGCCGTCACCCGTACGCGACGGCCGCGGCCGTAGGTGTCGAGGACTTCCAGGAAGTGCAGTCCCGTCGTGTCCATGAAACAGACGCCGGTCATGTCCAGCTCGACCCGGTCGATGTCCTCCGGCAGCCGGGCCAGGGCCCTGGTCAGGGTGTCCGCACAGCCGTGCATCAGATCGCCGCGGGGGACGAGCACGGCCCTGCCCCCGGCCACGCTGCTGTCGATGGCCAAGGTCTTCAGCCGCTCCGCGCGCGATGTGTGTGTCGCTGACCTCATGTCCGCCTCGCTGCTCCCCACAGTCGTCACGACGTTGAGTCACCGATCGCCGCCGGATTCCCGCTCTGCCCAGGGGTGTGGCCGTGCGGGAACCCGCGGCGCTGGGAATCGCCTGCCCGGCCCGTCGGGGGAGTACACCCGGTCCGGCGGGGCGTGACGGGCGTACTCAGGGGGTAAAAGCGGTCTCATCCAGGTCTTGACAGGAGACGTTTCGGGCGGAGAGACGTATCGGAGCAGTGGAGGGGAGAGAGGCGGGTCGGCAGTGGGGAGTGGGTATGACGGTCCGGTACCGGGCGCCACGGCGCCGCTTTCCGGCGTACGGGTACGTGGCGACGCCGCGGTGAACGCGCCGACCGAGGCGGCGGATCCGTTCGCGCATCCCGCGCTCTTCTACCGCGACGAGCGCGAGTACCTGGCCGCAGTGGTGCCGTTCGTGCACAAGGCGCTCGCCGCCGGGGAACCGGTCGCCGTGGCCGTGCCCACCGAGAACCTGCGGCTGCTGAAGGCGGAGATCGGCGCCGAGCAGGCCGTACGGTTCCTCGACATGCGGGAGGCCGGGCGCAACCCCGGCCGGATCATCCCCGGGGTGCTGCGCGCCTTCGCCGACGCCCAGCCGCCCGGCACCCGGGTGCGGATCGTCGGGGAACCGATCTGGGCCGGCCGCTCGGCCGTCGAGTACCCCGCGTGCGTCCAGCACGAGGCGCTGATCAACGCCGCCTTCCAGGGCCGCGAGGTCACCATCCTGTGCCCCTACGACACCCGCCGCCTCGACCCGCAGGTCGTCGCCGACGCCCACGCCACCCACCCCGTCGTCGTCGACGCCGGCTCCGGGCGGGAGGAGGAGAGCGGACGGTACGACTTCGAGGCCGTGCACGCCCGCTACAACGCCCCGCTGCCCCCGGCCCCGGACGTGGCCGCCCACGCCTTCGTCGCCGATGTGCTCGGCGAGATCCGGCACTTCGCGTCCGACGCGGCCGAGCGGTTCGGGCTCGTGCGGCCCCGGCTCGACGACCTGGCGCTGGCCGTCGCCGAGCTGACCACCAACAGCGTGGTGCACGGCGGCGGTTCGGGCCTGCTCAGGGTGTGGGCCGAAGACGGGCATGTGGTGTGCGAGGTCCGCGACCAGGGACACCTCACCGATCTGCTGGCCGGCCGCCGGCCACCCTCGCGGGACCAGTTCGGCGGCCGCGGCCTGCTCGTCGTCAACCTCGTCGCCGACCTCGTGCGCGTGCACACCGGGCCGGACGGCACGACCGTCCGCTGCTGGTTCGCCCTCTGACCACCGAGGCCCGCATGTCACGGCCACCGGTCACGGCGGGACCTGTGCGGGATGGCCGAACTGCGCCGGTCGCAGCGGCCCCGGCCCCCGCTTGACCTGCGTGTTCGTTTCGCCGTACGCCCGTGTGGGCAGGGTTCGGGCAGCGTTGGCCCGGTCAAGGCCTCGGGTGGGGGGAGCGCGGCGGTGCCCGATCATGTGCGCACGGCGGACGGACGACGATTACGGGTGGAGGTCTCGGGGGACCCGCACGGACGTCCCGTGTTCCTCCTGCACGGCATGCCGGGCAGCCGGGTGGGGCCCAAACCCCGTTCGATGTTCCTCCACCAGCGCGGCGCGCGTCTCATCAGCTACGACCGTCCGGGGTACGGCGGTTCGGACCGTATGCCGCGCCGCCGGGTGGCCGACGTGGCCCAGGACGTCGCCGATGTCGCCGACGCCCTGGAACTGGACCGGTTCGCGGTGGCCGGCCGGTCCGCGGGCGCCCCGCACGCCCTCGCCTGCGCCGCGCTGCTGCCCGGCCGGGTCACCAGGGCGGCCGCGATGGTCGGTTGGGCCCCGCGCGACGCCGAGGGCCTGGACTGGTACGCCGGGATGGCGCCGTCCAACGTCGCCGCCCTGAGCACGGCCGCCACCGACCCCGAGCGGTTCGCCGCCGGGATCATCCCGCGCTCCGCCGCCATCCGCAGCGATCCAGCGCGTCTGCTGGAGGAACTGCGCGAGGACCTCACCGCCGACGACCGGCTGATCGTCTCGGACAACACCATCCGCTCGATGCTGCTGCGCAACTACCGTGAGGCGCTGCGGACTTCACCGTACGGCTGGATCGACGACGCCATCGCCCTCACCGCGTCCTGGGGCTTCGACCCGGCGCGGATCAAGGTGCCGGTGCTGCTGTGGCACGGCAAGGACGACGCCTTCTCGCCGGCCTCGCACGCCTCCTGGCTCGCCGACCGCATCCCGCGTGCCACGGCCGTCCTGGAACCCACCTCGGCCCATTTCGCCGCACTGCGGGCGCTGCCGGCGGTACTGGACTGGCTGCTTGCCGACGTGATGGCGCATTGACGGTGGGGGCGGCCGGGTGGGGCGTCTGGGTGTGCGGGGACGCTGAGGGGTGGGTGCGGGTGGTGTGCCTTGCCGGTTGTCTGCCCGTGCGGGGCGCGTCGGCTTGTTGAGACGCAGGGCGTCTGTTCGTGACGGTGCGTCGGCGGGTGGGTGGGCGGATGTGCGGGTGTATGCGCGATGCCCGGTTCTCTGGGCCCGCGGGCGTGCTGACAGGGCGGCTGCGTGGACGCGAGGGTGTATCGCCGTGCGGAGCGTCTGACAGTGTGAGGGTGCTGACGGGCGGGGGCTTCGGTGGGCGGATGTGCGGGTGTATTCGCGTTGCCGGGTGTCTGAGCCTGCGGCCGTGCTGACAGGGCGGGTGCGTGGACGCGAGGGTGTATCGCCGTGCGGGTGTATTGCCTGCCGGGTGTCTGGCTGTGCGGGCCCGCGGACGTGAGGGTGCCGTGTGAGGCGTTTGGGTGCGGCACGCTCGCGCGGGGGCCGTGCCACGCGGGCGTGCCGCACCCTCCCGGGTCACACCGACAGCGGCTCCAGGTCCCGGTAGATCCGTCGTTCGCGGCTCGCCAGCAGGGTGATGCCGTTGTCCTCCCCGAGCAGCAGGCGCAGCTCCGCCATCGCCTCGTCCCGCAGGGCGCGGGCCTCGCCGTCGCGGCCCAGGGCCCGCAGGGTGAGCCCCAGGTTGGTGACCACCGCGAGCGTCTCGGGGTGGTGGCCGCCGAGCGCCTCGCGCAGCACCGGCAGCGCCGCCTCGTCGCGTTCCCGCGCCTCCTCGTAACGGCCCTGGTCGTAGAGGACGTTGGCGTAGTTCACGCTGCAGAACACGGCGTGCGGATGGTGCGCTCCCAGCACCTCCGCCATCCGGGGGAGCACCTTCAGGAACACCGCCTCCGCCTCGTCCAGGTCCCCGCAGCCCCAGTGGAAGATCCCCAGGTTGTTCAGGGCCGCCTGGGTGTACGGGTGGGCCTCGCCCGGCACCTTCATGTACTCGGCGAGCACCTCCCTGGCCACCTCGCGCCCCCGGTCCCGTTCGTCCGCCGCGAACAGGTCCGCCGCCAGGTTCAGGTCGCAGGCCAGCGAGTCGGGTGTCGGGGCCGTGTACTGGTCCTTGTACTGCTTGCGGGTCGCCTCGGTGAGCCGGCGGGCGTCCTCCAGCTGGCCGTTGCGGCGCAGCGACACCGCAAGCGACTTGGCGCAGCGCAGGGTGCCGGGGAACTCTCTGGTGAGGATCCGTTTGTGGGCCGCGTACGTCCGGGACAGGATCGACACCGACTCCGCGTACCGCCCTACCTCCCTGAGGTCACGGCCGAGGCACTCGGCCGAGGCCAGCGTGTACGGGTGGTCGGGACCGAGGATGGCCATGCGCCGGTCGAGCGTGTCCTGGTCGATGCCGCGTGCCTCGCCGTAGTTGCCCACCATCCGCAGGGCGAGGGCGAGGTTGTTGGCCGCGCTGAGGGTGCGCGAGTGCGACTCGTGGAAGATCTCGCTGAAGCCGGTGTGCGCCTCCTTGGCCAGCCCGACGGCCTTGGTGTACTCCCCGAGGGCGGCCAGGTCGCTGGAGAGTCCGGACATGGTGGCGTATGTGTGCGGGTGCTGCTCGCCCAGTTCGCGGCGCTGGCGTTCCAGCAGGTCCTCGCCGATCTCCCGGGCCTCCACGTAACGCCCTTGTGAGCGCAGCACGTTGGCGAGGTGGAAGCGCAGGTAGAGGTAGTAGACGTCGTCCTCGCCGAGCATCGGCTTCCAGTGCTGGAGCAGGTCCTCCGCCAGGCGCCGGGCGGCCAGGAAGTCACCGCGCTTCCACTGGTAGCGGACCCGGTCGATGAGCAGCCGACGGGTGTCGGCCTCACGGCAGTTGCGGGCGTCGGAGGCCGCCAGGTGCGGCCAGATGACGGCGAACCGGGGCCAGGTCGTCGGGTCGTCTATGGGCTCGTCGCCGTCGGGCCGGGCGCCCGCCAGGACGGTGTGCACGACATGCCGGGCCTCCCGCTGCCTGTCCTCCGGCATCTGGGAGCGGATCACCGCCTGCACGAGCCGGTGCACCTGGAGGCTGTTGGTCTTCTGGTCGACCTTGGCGAGCGCGAACCGGCCGATCTCCCGGATGACCCGGCCGAGCAGCAGACTCTCCTGCAGCGAGGGGTCGTACGGCTTGAGGGCCGCGATCATCTCCTTGCTGTAGAGCAGCTGCTGGGAGATCGGCTCGGGCGCGAGGAAGGCGCACAGCTGCAGCAGCCGTACCGCCGCGGGTGATCGTTTCTCCAACTGCTCGATGGAGACGTTCCAGGTCGCCGCGACCGTGCGCGGATAGTCGGGCGGCTGGTTGAGGTCCAGGACCTCGGTGGTCTGACGGGCCAGCTGCCGCAGGTAGTCCTCGATGGGGGTGGCGGTCTCGGCCAGCCAGGCCGCCGCCTGTTCGACCGCGAGCGGCAGGTCGCCGACGGCCTCCGCCACCCGGTCGGCGTCCTCGGCCGACAGCCCGCCCTCGCGACGCCGGGTCAGGTGCTCGATGCTCTCCTGGCGTTCGAAGACGTCGATCTGCTGGGACGCCCCGTGCTGGGACCAGGTCTGGTTGCGGGAGGTGACGAGGATGTGGCCGCCGTCCCCGGTGGGGAAGTAGCGGGTGAGCTCCGCGGGATTGCCGGCGTTGTCGAAGACCAGGATCCAGCGCTTGGTGGGCAGCCCCCGGGACAGCCGCTGCACGGCTTCCTGGCTGGCCTTCGTCATGTCCTCCTCGGTGCCCACCGCGCCTATCAGCGGCGCGAGTTCGGCGAGCGAGGCGACCACGTCGTCGATGTGCTCGGCGGATATCCACCAGACCAGGTCGTAGTCGGCCATGAACCGGTGCACGTACTCGATGGCGAGCTGTGTCTTGCCCACGCCGCCCAGGCCGAACAGCGCCTGGGGCTGCGGCGGCCCGGACAGGTCGCCGAGCTGGGTGCGGATGCGGTCCATGATCGAGGTCCGGCCGGTGAAGGTGGTGTTGCGCTGGGGCGCGTTCCAGATGCCGGGGGTGATGCCGGGGAAGCGGGGCGCCGAGGGGCTGCTCTCCGCCTGCTGCAACGGCAGTTCCAGTGCCCGCTGGAGTGCGGCCACGCACTCCGTCTCGTCGAGCCGGTGCAGGTCGGCGCACGGCTCCGGGAGCGGGACCTCCTCGACGCGCAGCGGCACCACCGAGCCGCGTACGGCGTCCGGGGTCCGCTCGCCGAGGGCGCGCCACACGGAGTCGGCGTACCGGGACTCCTGGAAGGTCTTCGACAGCAGCACCACGGTGTGGGCGGTGGTCTCCGCCGGCTCGACCGGCCCGGTGGATATCTCGTGCAGGGTGACGTCGCAGCCCGCCCGATTGAGGAGGTACTCCACCCAGTCGGCCCACATCCGCTTCTCCGCCGCGTACGCCACCACGACGTCGGCCACGCTGGTCAGCGGCCGGCGCCTGAGGTAGGCGTCCCGGCAGCGCAGCCGGACCGGTTCGGGGATCTGCGGCAGTGAGGTGACCTCGCGGTCGGAGATCACGGCGGTGAGCCGCTCGAAGGCGGACAGCAGCGAGTTGGCGATGCCGCTCTCGTCCCCGACGGTGGCGAGCGTCTCCTCGTAGGCGTAGTAGGGGCGGTAGGGGATCTCGACGTTGCCCCAGTAGGCGCTCAGCTCCTCCTGGCTCAGCGGCCGGCCGTCCGCCCCCTTGGGCAGTCCCTCGAACCGCATCCGGGCCAGCGCGCGGCCGGCGTCGACCTTCTCCTTCTCGCCCTCGTCGATGCGCATCGGCACCGGCAGGACCCGTATCCGCCGCGGCCGGTACCCCTCCTCGACACTGCGGGCGACCACCGCCGCGCCCTCCAGCGCCTGGTCGCTCAGGGTGAAGCAGTCCACCAGGACGTCGGGCATCTCCATGGTGCAGATGTCGGCGCTGTCCGACAGACCGGTGCGGCTGTCGATCAGGACGTAGTCGTACGTCGCCTTCATGCTGGCCCGCAGTGCCCTGAGGAAGGTGCCGCCGCCGAGACGCTCGTAGAAGTTGTCCCACTCGAAGGAGGTGACAGCCGTCGAGTAGGCCCGGTCCTGGCGGCCGGCGGACAGGAAGTCCAGGGAGCCGCCCTCGGGGAAGTGCAGGTCGAAGCGCTCGGGACGGATGGACACCGCGTGCTGCTCGACCTGGGCGTGGGACAGGTGCCAGTCGTCGGGGCGCTGGGTGTTGGTGGTCGCGGCCCAGGCGAAGTCCTGGATGATGTTGATGACGCCCGGCGTCGCGGACAGCGCCTTGGGGTCGAGGAACGGGTGGAAGAAGCGGTGCAGGCCCGGTGCCTCCAGGTCCCAGTCGACGGCGAGGACCCGCTTGCCGTTGGCGGCCAGGATCCAGGCGGTGTTGGCCAGCGCCATGGTGCGCCCCGTGCCGCCTTTGTACGAATAGAAAGTGATGACACGTCCGTCGCGCGGGCCCGTCATGCTTCTCCTCCGTGGTCGGATCCGCCTTCGGGGTACGGCGGCTGGATGGGGCCCAGCAGACGGGGCCTGGGCACGTGCGGACCCGGCGGCGGATGGGCCTCCGCGTGTTTCAGGTACTGCCGGGTGGTGTGCGCCACGACGGCGGGCAGCACGTCGGTGAACGCCTTGAGCGTGGGGACGCCGTTGACCGCGGTACGGCAGTCGGTGCGTCGGCCGCGCTCCAGCAGCAGGGGCAGGGTCCGCTCGAACTCTTTGGTCAGGCGCTGGCCCTCGTCCCCGTGGCACTGCAGGTCGGCCCGGTTCCAGGGGACGACGACGCTCACCCACGGCTCGGCCTGGGAGTCGAACGCCTTGAGCCGGCGCCGCTGTTCCTCGTCCGTCAGCGTCCACCGGTCCACCAGCAGGATGCGCGGGCGGCCGGTCTTGCCGCCCTCCTCGCCGGCGTCGGCCGTGAGGGGCCCTTCGGTGTCCTCGTCGTCGAAGGAGGAGACCGTCGGCCGGTAGTCCAGGGAGCGGATCAGCTCCTCCGCCAGTGCGGGCAGCGGGCGGGTCGACTCGGAGTGGTACGGGTTCCAGTCCAGCGGGTCCTCGCCGTACGGGCGCCGGTCCCGGTCCTCGGGAACACTGTCGAGGGTGGGCGCGGCCACCGTCAGATGGATGTGCCGCGGTTCCTCGCCGCGCGGCCGGAACGCGCTCGGGGTGGTCTCGTAGTCGCGCAGCCGGCCGGGGGGCAGCGGCGACTCCTCGGCCACCTGGACGATGCGCTGGGCGAGGGTGAGGACGGTCTCCTCGTACTCGTCGCGCAGTCTGCTGAGCTTGATGAGCCCGTAGAAGCCGTTGGTCGCGTAACGGTCGCCGAAGGTCGTGCGGTCCAGGTGTATGTGGCGTATGGAGTCCGGCAGTTGGTGGAAGTCGACGCGCGTCCACAGGGCCGGGACAATGGCGGACACCTCGCGTCCGCCGACGGCCCTGGCGTGCAGGATGCGCTCGTTGAACGCGAACAGTTCCCGGCCGCACATCTCGCTGGTGAAGTACCGCGGGGACAGCAGCGGTATGAAGACCCGGCAGCGGGCCAGGTTCTCGCTGAGCTTGCGCGGCCAGCCGACCCCGGATCCCATCTCCCGGTCTATGAAGCCGACTTCGGAGCCGGCGGGCAGGTCGGTGAGCGCCATGATGTGGTTGCACAGGTCCCGGTAGAGCTGGTGCACCCAGTGGTCGGGGTCGCCGCCGCCCGATCCCCACGGCGGGGTGTGGGCGTAGCTGAGGAAGAAATAGGGCTGCCCCTCGGCCGAGGCCTGCCCCCACTCCCCGTCAGGTGTGTCCAACACGCCCCCCTGCGCGTCGGTGACCCCGTAGCCGGAGCCACCTGGAACCGGAAGAACAATGTGCCCGACCGTGAGGCCTTACGGATCGCTTATTTCACGTCATTCCGGAGACGAGATCTGGACAGTTGATCGCGTACGTCGTCGACGGCGGCCCGCATCCCGAACAGTGTGACGGGTCTTCCGGCCCACTCCCGTCGCAGGAGGAGTGCATCCGGAAGCCGTGCGCCGGCCTCCGCGAAGTCACCGTCGTACAGGGTCAGATCCTCGTAGGTGACCCAGTTGCCCCGGTGGCCCACCACGCAGCGGTACAGCCTCGGGGGTGGTGGCGGGGTCATGCGGTACTCGGCGAGGTGGAAGGCGCTGCACACCTCGAATCCCATGCGCAACAGCAGGACCTGGGCGTCCGCGGCGTACAGCCGGGCGAGCGGTGAGCGCTCGCCGAGGTGACAGTGCGGGTCGTGTCCGGCGAGCAGTTCGCCCGCCCGCGGGCCGATCGCGGCCAGCGAGGTCTGCGGGTGGGCACTGCGCACGGCTCCCGGCGTGGTCCGCACACACTCGGCCAGCGCCCCCATCGACGGGCAGGGGGTGGAGTCCGGTGCGAAGGGCGGCATCGACGCGCGGAACTGCTCGGCCTCCTGCGCGCTGAGGTGCGCGACCAGGGCCTGGTGGGCGCGGGAGCTGTCCGAGTTCTCAGGGGTGAAGGCGGGCACGACGAGCGTGCCATGGGGGCCGAGCGTTTCGAGCAGCGCGTCACGGACCCGGGTGGGGGATAGGCCGGTGCCGCTCAGGGAGGCGTGCACCATGAGGGGGCGCTCCGACCGGATGGGCAACTCGGCCAGCAGGCCCACCAGTTGGTGCTCCTGTGCGCCTGGGTCGGCGGCCCTGCGGGTGTCACGCCGGGCGGCGCCCGGAGCTTCCGCCGCGAAGGCCGTGCCCGTCACGGCCGTCCCGCGATCGCATCCCACTCCGCCCGCAGTTCGGCCGCCAGCACCTCGCCGCTCTCGGTGAGGTCGCGGTCGGGCAGTTCGGCCAGAGCGGCCAGGGTGCGGCCGGCCCGGGCCAGCGCCCTCACGCCCTCGGGGGTCCCGCGGCCCCAGTACGCCACGTCGCCGAGCGCGTCGACGACCTCGGTGAGCAGCCGGCCGGCCTGGTTGCCGAGCACATGCAGATCGGTTGTCGCGCGCAGGGCGGCCAGCCGGGCCCGGCGTCCCAGCCGGGGCAACTCGCGTACGAACAGGTCCGGTTCGAAGTCGACGGCCACCCCGAGTCCGCCCAGGCCGTCGGTGGCGAGCCGGACTCCGGCCCCGGCGACGAGCGGGGTGACGGCGTCCACCCGCAGGGCGTTCCGGTCGTCCTCCGCCGCGGGCCCCCGCTCCGCCCGCAGCTCGTACGCGGCACGCAGCCGCTCGCGGAACGCGGCGAGTTCGTCCGGGGTCAGCGGGTCGGTGACGGGAGCGGGGTAGACGGCACGGCGGGGATCCGCGTCGTCGATGAGCAGCGGCTCGGCGGCCGCCACCTTCAGCACCGACAACGGGCGCCAGAAATCGGTGAGTTGATCGCGGACGGCAAGGCGGGTCCCGTCGGCGGTGTGCACGTCGAGTCCCCGCGCGCTCACGACGGCCTCCACCCGTCCCGGCGCCGGCAGGGTCAGGGTGCCCAGGGTCGGCAGGTGCATCTCCCGGTCCCACTGCTCCCAGGCGAGCCGGAGCGGGGCATGCGCGTGCACGGCCGCCGCCACGGCGACGCGGGCGAAGCGGGCCGCGGTGATGCGGGCAGCCTCGGCGCTCCGCAGAGCGGCGCGCAGGTAGGGGTGGGACAGCACCCGGTTGAGATGCTCCGCGGTGCTCCGGTCCGCGTCCAGCCGGAGGAGGGCGGGCCAGGTCTCGTCCCAGTCGGGGTGCCCGGCCAGCCGCTGGTTGGCGTAGGCGAGGAGGGTCCGATCCAGCTCCTGCCGGGCGAACCGCAGGGCCTCGGGGTCGAGGACGGCGGGCGAGAGGGAGCGGTCGGTGATCCGCTCGGCGATCCCGTCGACGAGGGCACGCAGGTCCTCGCAGAACACCGAGGGGTTATCGAACTCCCGTTCGCTGCTGTACCGGTGGGCGTAGAGACCGCCGCCGCAGGACTGGACGACCGGGCATTCCTGGCAGGTTCTGGAAAGCCCCAGCAGGCCCCGTTGCCGGGCCTGCACTCCGGGATGCCGGGCCACTTGCTCGAAGGTGTGTTCATCGACGTGGTAGCCCGTGGCGGGCGCCCCGTCGTAGGCCGTCTTGAGCGAGTCCACCTGCTCGAAGGAACCGTCCGTCTCCACGACGGCCAGGTCGGAGGGCGCCAGTCCCATGGCCTCGGTCAGGCTGGGTCCGCCCCGCAGGGTGCTGAGCACCGAGTCGAAGGTCCGCACCCGCACGGTGCGGCCCTGCTCCGTCCAGCGGTCGAACACGGCCAGCAACCACTCGGCGTACGCGGTCGCCGAACCGGAGGAACCTCGCGGCGGCGGGGTGTCCCAGGTGGAGTGGGGCAGCAGGTAGTCGATCCGGGGCGGCGAGAGCGCGGTCAGCGCGTCGTGCACGGCGATGGGGTCGTTCGCCACGTCCACCGTGCAGAGCAGCCCGCCGAAGAGGTGGCGGTACTCCTCGGTGCGCAGCAGGTCGATCGCGCGCAGCACCCGGTGGTAGCTGCTCCGGTATCTGCGGTCGAGCCGGTGCCGGTCATTTGCGGCTTGATCGCCGTCCAGTGAGACGCTCACGGCGACGTCGTACTCCCGGAAGACGTCCAGGTGGCGGCGGCTCAGCTGTACAGCGTTGGTGTGGATCTTGAGCTTGAGCCTGCTGACGCCGGCGAAGGCCTGGCTGAACTCGTCGCAGATGGCGCGCAGTCGGGCGGGGCCGGCCAGCAGGGGCTCACCGCCGTGCAGGATCACGGTGACGTCGGCCAGGTCGTGCTCGCGTGCGTACGTGGCGAACCGCGCCGCGGTCCGACTGACCGTGTCCTGCCCGATCACGACCGGGCGGGTCTTCCAGCTCTTGTCCGCGTGCTCGTACACATAGCAGTGGTCGCACGCCAGATCACATCGACTGTGAATCTTCAGGACGAGTTGCTGGAGTGGGTGTTCCCCCAGAGAGACGGTCACTTAGCACACGCTAGCGCGCGCCGTCACTACCGCACGCCCCGAATCGGCCAATTGGGTTACCGCACAGGTGTGTTGTGGCATCAGATCGAACGCCCAGCGGATCGACCGCGCGCCCCATCGTGGACGGTGTGCGCGGTCGCGGCCGGACTGTCCGCCCTACAGAGAGGAGTTGAACCCTGCCTGGTCTCCCGTGACCCGGTCGGCGGCCTTGGTCGTGGCAGGGGAACCGATCGCACCGAGCGGGGTGTGCTGTCCGTGCGGGGCGGAGCCGGCGGCCGTCGTGTGTTCCGTGACCGTCTGAGCCTTCATCTGTCTGATGTCTCCTTCCGTGGGGACCGGCGTGTCCCCGGCCCAAGGAGGCCAGAGGCCCGGTGTCGGAAAACGAACCATGAGACAGAGACAACCCGGTTTTAGGCGGACGATACCGCAGCCGAAGGGTTCCTGAGCATGGCTGGGGGGCTCGTGCGCGCCCATACTCGAATGTCCGGGGGAGCTTGCTGTCGGGGGTGGACCATGAGGGTCGGTATTCCGGGGCCGGGGGTCACGTGGAAGGACGACGACCTCCCCCCACTCTTCCGCGTTAACGATCAACTCGCGATCGCCCATCAGAGTGAATCGTTCCGTGCCGTCCGCGCCCAGTTGGTCGTCCTGCTGGCGGCCACGACCGCGGCCATGCTGGCGGAACGCCTGGACAGCCATGTCCCGGCACTCCTGGCCGCGCTGCTGTACGCCCTGACCATCGCCATCGGTCTGCACACCACGCGCCGGCGTGCCCGCGCGCGCTGGCAGGCCCATCGGGCCGTCGCCGAGATGCTGAAGTCCCTGGCGTGGCAGTACATGGTGCACGGGGGTGTCTTTCACTCCCAAGTGGCCAACGCGGACGCGCTGTTCGCGGAGCGGGTCGAGGAACGGCTCAGGGAGATGCGCAAGGTGGGCTGGGAGGACTCCAGGAACGACGCCCACGCCCGCGGCGAGGGGCAGATCACGCCGGTGATGCGGCAGGTGCGGGCGAAGGCCTTCTCGGTGCGGCGGGACGTCTACCTGCGGGAGCGATTACTGGAGCAGCACGCCTGGTACCGACGGCGTGCCGCGCAGGCCCACCGCGCCTCCGTGCAGTGGTCGTCCGTGACCGCCGTACTGACCCTGCTGGCCCTGCTCGCCGCCGTGCTCAGGGCGGCCGGGCTGCTCGGCGGCTGGGACCTGACCGGCGTGCTCAGCGCGGCCGCCGCGGCCGGCGTGGCCTGGCAGGAGGTGCGCAGGCACCGGCCGCTGACCTACGCGCACTCGCTGGTCGAGCAGGATCTGGAGACCCTGAGGGTCGAGATGAGCACGACCGTGACCGAGGACCGGTGGGCCCTCGCGGTGGCGGAGGCGGAACGGCTGGTGTCGCCGCAGCACTCGGACTGGCTGGGACGATTCGGCAATTGACGGTCCATCAGAGATCGCGGGTCATGGCTGACGGCGTACGTCCGGCTCCCACAGCACGGTCACCGGAACCCCGGTCCTGCGCGCGTAGGCCACCACGTCGCCGGTGCCCCCGAGGCCCCGCGCGGGGCGGCCGTCCCACACCGCGATCAGGCGGTCGCAGTGGTCGACGATCCAGCGGCCCGCCGCGAAGTACGCCTCCTCGTGCGTCGGCTCGGGCGGCAGCTGGACGCGGTGCGCGCAGGCACGCAGGATCCTGCGGTACCCCGCGCGTGCCGCGTCGTCGTCGAGGTGGGCCTCGTAGTCCATGCCCGGGATCACCGCCGTCACCGGGACACCGCTGTTCAGGGCGATGTCCGCGAACAGCTGGTCGGCACCGGCCGCGAGACAGGTGAGGGCCTCCAGGGCGCCGCCGCCGAGGTGTCCGCGCATCCCGGCCCGCACGACCGGCAGCACCTGGCCCGGGATGGAACGGTGCCCCGTCACCCCGATCCGGGTGACGGTGGTGAGAGCCGGTCTGGTCACGGTGGGAGAGGTGCCGGCCTGTCGGGTCGTCGCGGTTCCGCTCGTCACGAGAGAGCCTCCCACAGCCGTCGGTGACTACAACCGTAACGCCGTCGGCGGGGAGCACACAGGGGCGCACCCGCTCACGCCCCGCTCGTCGGGCGAGGTCCGCTCAGCCCAGCCGCACTCGACTGCCGCTCCGCGCAGACGACTTGGCCGTGTCCAGCAGCCGGTGCACCCGGACGGCGGTCGTGAAGTCCGGGCCGAAGTCGTCGCCCGTGCGGATCGCGCGGGCCGGGTCCGTGTACACCTGGGCGGCATGGCTGACAGGGGAGGGGGTGCCCAGCAGTGGGCGGTGTGCGGCGGGGACGGTGAGCTGCCGGGCGGGGGAGCCGTCGGCCGGCGCATGGGTCAGGGTCGGGCGGGTGCCACCAGGGAGTCGTCCGGCGAGACCAGGACCAGCCAGCCCGCCCGTGCACCTCGATCCGCGGCGCCCGACTCCAACAGGCCGCCCCGCGCGATCTGGTCCGGCGAGGTCACCTCGGTCGGCTCGCTGGTCTCCTCCATGGTGATCCCGGTCGATCCGGGTCGCCAGGGCCGCCGAGATCTCGGTGAAGTCCCCCACGGCGTACTGGGACATGTCCAGCGAGTGCCCGCCCACCACGGCGAGGTGGTTGACGCCCTTGGCCGTGTCGAACAGGGCCGCGTGCCGCGTCGACCACACCTCGGGCGTGGCGAGGCGTGGCGAGCGAGTACAGCGGGGACGCCGACAGCACATCGATCAGTGCCTGCGCCGGCACCTCCCGCAGCAGCCGTCGTTCGCGGTGGTGCCGGCTCTGCAGCCCCACCGCGTGCCGTACGACCGCCGCCCGCGTGGCCGACTGACCTGGTCACCCTCGTGGTCCAGCTCCTCCCCTCCCGGGACGGACCGGTGGGACGTCCGGGGCCGGCGGCAGGGTGCGGGCGTCGGTGTACGACTTCTGCGCGCCCCACGCCGCGGCCGCCGCCCGCGCCGACGCGGAGGTCGTGCCGGTGACCGCCGTGACCTGAAAGTCGTTTAGCGCCCGCGGTGCCGGGAGATGGATGTTGCGACCCCATCCCCGCTCGGCATGCGCGCCCACGACCCCCACCCGGATCCTGTCCGCCATCTGAACTCACCCCGATGGCCGCGGAGTTTGCCCGGCCCGTCGGGAAAGTGCCAGTCGGTAGGTTTCTTTGTGGATCGGGAAGGCACACTGATCCACACAGCTCGTCGTGACACAGGCAGGGGTGGGTCGCATGGTCCAGCAGGAACACGCGGAGGTCACCCGGTCGGCCATCCTCGACGGGGCGGCCCGCGTCTTCGACGCCGAGGGCTACCACGGGACGTCGCTCGGGGACATCGTCAAGGAGGCCGGGGTGACCAAGGGCGCGCTGTACTTCCACTTCGGCTCGAAGGAGGAGCTCGCCCAGGCCCTCGTCGACGAGCAGTTCTCCGCCCTGGAGTCGGTCACGGAGACGGGCAGACCCGGGGTGCAGACCGTCATCGACATCGTGCACTCGATGGCCCGGCGGCTGGTGGCGGACGTCCGGGTGCGGGCCGGCATCCGCCTGGTCATCGACCAGAGCTCCAAGTCGGGCATCGTCAGTGAGCCGTACACCCGGTGGATCGAGCTCTTCCGGGAGTGCCTCGTCCAGGCCCAGCGGCGCGGGGACGTCAAGGCGGACCTTGACCCCAAACGGGTGGCCCGGCTGGTCGTCGGCTCCTGGACCGGACTGCAGCTCAGCTCCCAGGTCCTCAGCGGGCGGGCCGATCTGACCGAGGAGACCACCCTCATGTGGGAGATGCTGCTGCCGAGCATCGTGCCGCCGCGCCGGCTGGAACGCTTCCACCCCGAGGGCACGGCCCGGGTGCCCGAGATGGTCTGAGCGGGCCCCGGGGGCGCCCCTCAGGTGGCCAGCGGGTCCAGGGACAGCGGCTCGATCCGGCCCTCCAGCATGTACCCCAGTCCCTGTACGGCGCAGACGTCGGGCCGTTCCGCGATGTGCACCGGCATCCCGGTGGCGTGCCGCAGCATCTGGTCGAGCCCGGGGAGCAGCGCGGAACCGCCGACCATCATGATCCCGCGGTCGGCGAGGTCGGCCACGAGGTCGGGCGGGCAGTTGCGCAGCACCCGGCCGATGCCGTCGAGCACGGCGGTCAGCGGGGTCTCGATCGCGTCCCGTACGGCGGCGGTGTCGACCTGCACGGAACGGGCCAGTCCGGTGGCGACGTCCCGTCCGTGGATCTCGGTGGAGGCGGGACCCTGCGAGGTGAGGCCGTTGCCGGAGAGGGCGAGCTGGAGCGGCCGTACGGACTGACTGGGCAGCATCAGCTCGTGCTCGTGACGCAGGTGCTGGACGATCGCGTGATCGACGGCCTCGCCGCCGACCGGGATGCGCTCGGCGGTCACGATCGACCCGAGGGAGAGCACGGCGACCTGGGTGGCGGCGGCCCCGCACACCATGATCATGGTGGCCTCGGCGCGCTCGACGGGCAGTCCGCAGCCGACGGCGGCCGCGATGAGGGTGTCCACGAGCTCCACGCGCCGCGCCCCGAGTCCCACGAGGGTCTCGATCGCCGCGCGCTGGGCCAGTGGGTCGGCGTCGTGCGGAGTGCAGGCGGCGGCCCGCAGCCGGGGCTTGCGGCGCAGGTTGCGACGGATCTTGTCGCCGAGCAGATGGCGCAGCATGCGCTGGGCCATCTCGATGTCGACGACGGTGCCGCCGGAGACGGGCCGCACGACACGGATGTAGTCGGGGGTGCGCCCCGTCATCTTCTCGGCGAACTCGCCGACCGCGATCAGCGCGCCGGTACGGGTGTTCACGGCGGCGGCCGACGGCTGGTCGACGACGAGCCCGGCCCCCTTCACGTACACCCGCGTCCTCGCCGCGCCCAGGTCGACGGCGAAGTGGCAGCGGCGCAGCTGCTCCAGACTGGCGGTCATGGAGGTCCTCCCGAGAGCACAGACCGTGGGCCGCGCCGGGTGGCGGGCTTAGTGGCATCGTGCGGGGGTGGGGGAGGGCGCGCCTTTCTTAGGGGGCCGGGCGGGGTGCCGCTGAATGGGGGTTTTGTGGCTTATGCCCTAAATAAGCTCCCCGTAAGGTCGGGTGAGTCAGGGTCAGGGGGTCCCGTGGGCGGTCCCCTTCCCCGGGAGGCGTGATCACCCCGATTCCCCGGTGGGCGTGATCACCCCGAGCTCCACCAGGTCCTGCGGCCGGATCCGCAGCTGGTCCGCCGTCGGCTCGACCTCCCGCGGCGCCCGCTTCAGGATCGCCGCCGCCAGTTCCGGCGCGATCACGGAGAAGTAGCTGTCCGGTGTGGCGTACGTGCGCCCGGGCGCCGCCAGGGCCAACGCCCCGCCGGAGCCGCCCTCGCCGATGAGGAGGGAGGTGATCGGGGTGCGCGCGGAGGCGACCGCGGTGAACAGGTCGGCGATCGCCGCGCCCACGCCCTGGCGCTCGGCCTCCGCGTCATTGGCCGCGCCCGGGGTGTCCACCAGCGTGAGCACCGGGATGCCGAGGCGGTCCGCGAGACGGATCAGCCGGGTGGCGGTGCGATAGCCGGCGGGGCGGGTCGCCGTGCCGGTCTGGGCGGCGTACGCGACGGTACGGCCCCCGTGCTCGCCGAAGCCGCACAGCATGCCCGGGTCGGTGCCTCCGCAGCGGTCGCCGGAGACGGCCGCGCGGTGGGTGAAGTAGGCGTCCAGGTAGGCCCGTGCGCGCGGCCGCTCGGGCGAACGGGCGCGGCGGACCGCGTCCCACCCGGTGGCGGGCAGGTCGGTCGCGCCGAGCGGGGCCGGGACGGGGGCGGGCGCCGCGTCGGGGGTACGGCCGTCCGTGGGCAGGTCGCCGGACCCGCCCGACGGCCTCGCCAGCAACCGCAGCCACCTCCCCAGCGTCTCCCGCAGCTCCCGCGGCCGTACGACCGCGTCCGCCGCACCCGCCGCCACCTGCGCCTCGGCCGTGTAGGCCGCCGGGTCCGCGTCCGCGGGCCGCACCCGGGAGCCCGCGAAGCCGACCTGGGCGCCCGCGAGGGCGAGGACCACGTCGGCGCCCGCGCCCAGGGTGGCCCAGCCGCCGCCCGTGGTGGGATCGCGCAGCACGGCGATCTGGGGCAGGCCCGCCGCCCTGGTGAGCGCCGACTGACGCGCCACACGCTGCAGTTGGGTCAGGGCGAGCATGCCCTCCTGCATACGGCTGCCCCCGGTGGCCACCAACGGGACGACCGGCAGCCGGTGTTCGCGGGCATACGTGTACGCCGCCTCCAGACGGTCCCCGGTGCGTTCGCCCAGCGAGCCGCCGAGAAAGCCGAACTCGAAGGCGATCAGGACGGCCCGGGTGCCCTCGACCCGCGCGGTGCCGCAGACGACCGACTCCCGCTCGCCGGTGCGCTCGGCGGCGCGGGCGCACGAGGCGTCGTAACCCTGCCAGGCGAGCGGTCCGTCCGGCTTCGACTGCCGTTCGGGGTACGGGATTTCGCGGAAGTCGTCGGCGAGCAGCGCGACCATCTCGCGTGCGGATTGGCGCTCAGTCATGCAGTGCCCGCTTCATGATCTTCCCCATGTCGTTGCGGGGGAGGGCGGCGAGGTGGTGGACGACCCTGGGGCGCTTGTGCGGGGCCAGGCGGCGCGCCACGTGGTCCGCCAGATCCTCCAGCGACGGGGGCGACTGGGGGTCCGCCGGGACGACCCACGCCACGATCCGCTCGCCCAGGTCCGGGTCCGGCTCCCCGGTCACCGCCGCCTCCCGCACCCCCGGGTGCTCCAGCAGCGCGTTCTCGATCTCGCCAGCCCCGATCTTGTAACCGCCGCTCTTGATCAGGTCGGTCGCCTTCCGGCCGACGATCCGGACGTACCCGTCCCCGTCCCGCACCGCCATGTCCCCGGTACGGAACCAGCCGTCCGCCGTGAACGCGGCCGCCGTCGCGTCCGGCCGGTTGAGGTACTCGGTGAACAGGTTCGGGCCGCGCACCTGGATCTCGCCCACCGTCTCGCCGTCGTACGACGTGATCGGCGACCCGTCCTCCTCCACCAGCCGCAGCTCCACGCCCGGCAGCGGTACGCCCACGGTCCCGGCGCGCGGCTCGCCGTCCGCGCGCACACTGGTGTTCATGAGGGTCTCCGTCATGCCGTAGCGCTCCACCACCCGCCGGCCGGTCGCGGCCGCGATGCGCTCGTGGTCGTGCACGGGCAGTGCCGCCGAACCGGAGACGAGGAGCCGGGCCCCGGCCAGGGACTTCACCAACTCCGGTTCTCCGGACAGGGTTTCGGCGATGCGGTGGTACATCGTGGGGACGCCGAAGAGCATGGTCGCGCCGTCGTTCAGCTCCCGGGCCACACCGTCCGTGCTGAAACGGCCCAGGTGACGGACCGAGCCGCCACGGCGGAGCGGGCCGAGGATGCCCAGCACCAGGCCGTGCACATGGAAGAGGGGCAGGCCGTGCACGAGGACGTCCTCCGACGTCCACTGCCAGGCGTCCGCGAGGGCGTCCAGGGTGGTGGCGACCGCCCGGCGGGGGATCACCGCGCCCTTCGGGGGGCCCGTCGTGCCGGAGGTGTAGACGACCAGAGCGGGGTCGCCGTCCCGCGCCGGGCTCGCAGGGGAGGGGCCGCCGGTGCCCTGCACATCGATGTCGATGTCGATACGCTCCAAAGCGGCTACCGCGGAGGGGAGTTCGGTACCGGGCGCGGTGAGCAGCAGGCCCGGCGCGCTGTCCTGCAGGATGTGCCCGAGCTCCTTCTCGCCGGACTTCGGGTTGAGCGGCACCGCGGCGACACCGGCCTCCAGGGCCGCCACCACGGCCACCGCGGTCTCCAGTTCCGGCGTCGCCCACACGGCCACGCGGTCGTACCGTGCGAGACGGGCCGCCAGGGCGCCGGTCGCGGCGGCGAGTTGCGCGTAGGTGAGTGAGCGGTCACCGAACCGCAGGGCGGGACGGTCCGCCGTGGCGCCCCTGAGGGCCGGGAAGAGAGAGGTCACGCTTCACCACTCCTAATCTGTTGTCGCCTGTCGGTCCTACCCGAACCCCGGCACGACCATCACCAGCCACACCACCGCGGGCACCACCGCGACCACGATGCCCCCGTAGATCATCAACTGCCGGAAGAAACGCTCGCGGTCCACGTCCGGCGCCGCGGCCAGCACCAGCGCCCCGTTCGTGGAGAACGGACTCACGTCCACCACCGTCGCCGACACCGCCAGCGCCGCCACCATCCCGACCGCGCCGATCTCGCCCTGCGCGAGGAACGGCACGGCGAGCGGGATCAGCGCGCCCATGATCCCCACGGAGGAGGCGAACGCGGAGACGATCGCGCCGATATAGCACAGCAGTACGGCGGCCAGCAGCGGGACACCGATGCCGCCGACGCCCTCACCGGCCCACTTGATGGTGCCCATCTGGTCCAGCACGCCGACGTAGGTGAGGACACCGCAGATCAGCAGCACCGTGGTCCAGGCGATCTGCCCGACCGCCGTTCGGCTGTCCTGCGGCCAGGCGGCGCTCAGGATCACCGCGAGGGTGATCGAGGTGAGCCCGGCGTCGAGGTCGAAGACGAGGACGGCGACGACCAGGGCGACCAGGGCGGTGAGCGTCGCGACCCGGGCGGGGGTGAGGCGGGTGGTGTCGGGGGTCTCGGGACGGGCGGCCACCGCGGTGCCGGAGCGGGCGGTGCCGGAGGAGGGAGCCGTGCCGGTGCCGGTGCCGGTGCCGTCGGCCGGTGCGTCATGCCGGTCCGGGGTGCCGGTGGCGCCATGCGCCTCGTCCAACGGCACCGCCCCCTGCGCCCACAGCTTCAGCCCGCCGAACAGCACGAACATCACGCCCGCGATGACGAGGTTGACGATGAGCGAGGCCAGGAAGAGGAACACGGCGTTGCCCGGCAGGTGTTCGCGCTCGACGATGCCGTTGACGATCGTGCCGTAGATGCTGATCGGCGAGAAGCCGCCGCCCTGGGCGCCGTGCACCACCATCGCGCCCATCAGCAACGGGCTGATCCCGTACCGCGCCGCGAAGCTCAGCGCGATCGGCGCGACGATCGCGACCGCGGCCGGGCTGACCGCGCCGATCGCCGTCAGCGCGCCGGTGAGCGCGAACATCACCCACGGGATCAGCGCCACCCGGCCGCGCACGAGCCGGATGGACGCGTGGACCAGCCAGTCCGTGGTGCCGTTGGCCCGCGCGATGGCGAACAGGTACGTCACGCCGACCAGGACGACGAACAGGTCGCCGGGGAAGCCGGCGAAGATGCCGTCCGCGTCGAGGTCGGCGACCAGCTCGCCCACAGCGAAGGCGGCGGCGAAGGCGAGGGCGCCCATGTTGACGGAACGGGTGGTGGCGATGACGAACACCACGACCAGGACGAGGATCGAGATGAGTTCGGGGGACATACGGGCTCCCGTCGTTGGGCCCCGGAGCGGTTGGGTGGATGAGTGGCTTACTGGCTGATTGGCTCAGCCACTCAGCCAATGGGGGGGATGGCTGGTTAGCGTGGTGCTGGGCGTGCGGAACGTCAAGAGTGCGCGCAGAATTGGCTCAGCCACTTTGCCAATTGACCGCCTATGGGGGTGTTACTCTCCCGACGAACGAGAGGGGGACCCGTGACCGACGCCCTGCGCCCCATGACCAAGCCACGCCTCTACGAGCAGGTGCTGGACCGGCTGCGCCAGTACGTCGCCGAGGCCGGGCTCCGGGCCGGCGACCGGATCCCGCCCGAACGTGACCTGGCCACCCGCCTCGGCGTCAGCCGGGCCTCCGTGAAGCAGGCCATCGTCGTGCTGGAGGTCCAGGGCCTGGTCGAGGCACGGCACGGCGGCGGGACGTATCTCGTGCGCGACAGCCTCGACGTCGAGCCCGTCGAGAAGATGGTCGAGCGGCGCCGGCGCCTGCCCGACGTCCTCGACGCCCGCGAGGCCCTGGAGACCAAGCTCGCCGAACTGGCCGCCGAGCGCCGCACCGACGAGGACCTGGTCGCGATGCGCACGGCCCTCGCCAGGATGGCCGGCGAGATCGAGGACGGCGGCCATGGCGTCGAGGGCGACCGCCTGTTCCACGCGGCGGTCACCGCGGCCGCGCACAGCGGCCTGCTCGCGGAGTTCATGCGCTCCATCGCCGACCAGATCGCCGAGAGCCGCACCGAGTCCCTGCGCCAGCCGCACCGCCCCGAGCGCTCCCTCGCCCAGCACCGGGCGATCCTCGACGCGATCGCCCTCCAGCGCCCGGGCCAGGCGGCCACGGCGATGCGCCGCCATGTCCGTACCGTGGCGAAGGTGCGGCTGCTGGACTGGGATCCGGAGGACGACGTGTAGCGGGCCCGCGCGGGCCCCGAAGCCGGCGACCTACCGCCCGGCGGCCGCCAGCACCGCCTCCACCACCGGCCGCAGCGAGCCCGGGTGCAGGAACAGGAAGAGGTTCGGCTCGACCAGCTCCAGTTCCATGACCCGCGGCTGCCCGTCCTCCCCGTCGACGAGGTCCACGCGCGCGTACAGCAGCTCCGGCGCGTCCGGTACGGCGGCCAGGGCGCGCTCGGCGACGGCGTGTTCGGCCTCGGTCGGCGTCCAGGGCTCCAGGCCGGGGTGGGCGACCTTCGCCGCGTCGAAGGCCGTACCGGGAGCGAGGACGGCCCGCTTGCGGCTGGCGTGCAGCAGCCGGCCCCCGAAGAACTGCAGCGCCCGCTCGCCGGCCGCGTCGATGCCCCGCATGTACGGCTGCACCATCGCGGTCAGCCCCTCCGCGTGCATGCGCTCCAGCTGCCGTACCGCGCTCTCGTGCTGCCCCGGCGTGTACCGCGCCGCGTAGCGCGCGCCCGCCCCGGACGTGGGTTTGACGACGTACTCCTGGTCGTCGGGCAGGTCGGCCGGGTCGCCGGGCGCGAGATAGCGGGTCGGCACCACCGGGACGCCCGCCTCCGCGAGTTCCCCGAGGTAGCGCTTGTCGGTGTTCCAGCGCACGACCTCCGCCGGATTGGCCAGCCGCGTCACCTTGGCGCACCGCTCCGCCCAGGCCACGAACTCGGCCGCCCGCCAGCTGTAGTCCCAGGTGGACCGGATGAGGACCAGGTCGTACCCGGCCCAGTCGACGTCCCCGTCGTCCCAGAACACCGTCTGCGCGTCGGCCCCGGCCTCCCGCAGCGCCGCCGCCAGCACGGGCAGGTCGGCGTCCTTGCTGGGCTCGGGCCGGGGGTCGTAGGTGACGAGGGCGATTCGGGGCACGGCGGGTTCCTTTCCCATACGGCTCGACCGGCAGGCTAACCACGGCGGACGCAACCGCGGCAACCGCTTTACCTGGGCGGGGGCGGCCTGAGCTGTCCGACGGTGTCCAGAGCGGGGCCGTCAGAGCCGTGGTCCGCGACGCGGCGCCGGGTCGTCAGCGCACGGTCAGTCTCTGCAGCAGCCCCCAGGTGAACTCGGCCACCACCTCCCGTCGTACGCCCGCCTCGTCCGGGGCCGTGAGGGCCAGGCCCCAGCGGGTCGGGGCGGTGCCCTCCAGGGGGCGGGCCGGGGGGAAGGCCCGGGCCGCCTCGTCGACCGTGCAGGACCAGGGGGTGAGGTCGGCGAGGGTGCGCAGGCCGGGGCCACTGGCGCCCGGGGCGCGGATCAGCCACTCGTTCCAGACCGCGCCGGTCGGGGCCAGGAGGACCTCGAAGCGCAGGTCGGGCCAGAGCGGGACGGGCCAGAGCCAGGCCTCGCACTCCAGGTCGCCCACCGTGCGGGTCAGCACGGTCCCGGGGGCGCCGAGGACCGAGCGGTACCGGGACGCGGCGGCGCGGGCCCGCGGGGAGCGGACCATCGCCTGCCAGCGTTTGTTGGCCTCGCGCATGTCCGCGATCGAGGCGCCCAGGGTGTGTCGGGCGCCCTCCACCAGGTCGGGGTTGTGGTCGGCCATGCGGCGCAGCAGGACCAGCTGGAAGTCGTGGACGGTGAAGGGGCTAGCCGGGGGCTTTCCGGAGGGCATGGTCCCCATCGTCCCCCACCGTCGCTTTCCATGGTGCTCCGCCTCCGGGCGCCTCAGTCGGTGTCGAGGGGAAGACCGTGCTCACCCCTTCGGGCCTCCGCGCGCTCTTCCCCTCGACACCGACGCGCCCTCCGGCTCCGCACGGGCGACACCGGGGCGGCGGCCGTCGGGGAGGAAGAGCACCGAGTTGATGTACCGCGGACGGCGCAGGAAGGGCAGGACCCGGCGGAGCAGACCCTGGCTGACGACGTACGAGGCCGTCTCCTGGTGGGCCTCCAGGGGGAAGCCGGACAACGGGACCCAGGTGGCGCGGGGCAGCACCCAGCCGTCGTAGCCGAGGAGGGAGAGATAGGTCACCACCGGGGCGATCGGCTGGATCCGGGACTCCAGTTCGACGAAGAGGGCGGGCCGGTCGCGCGCGAGGATTCCCGTCGCCCCGCGCAGCACCGCGAGCTCGCTCCCGTCCACGTCGATCTTGATGAACCCGACGTCCTTCAGGCCCAGTTCGTCCAGTGTGACGCAGCGGACGTCCAGCGCGCGGCCGTGGATGTCGCGCCGGACCAGGGAGGACACCCCGCGGTCGCCCTCGTCGCCGGGCGGCAGCCACAGCCGGGCGGTGCCCGGGTGGTCCGCGGCGGCGGCCTGGACGACCCGGACGTTCGCGGGGGCCGCCGAGGTCAGCAGCCGGGCCAGGTGGGGGACCGGCTCGACGGTCACCACCTGCCGGGCGCGGCCGGCCAGCCGGCGTGTCCACGGCCCGTACCAGCCGCCCACGTCCACGGCCGTGCGGCAGTCCGCCGGGCACAGCTCGGCCAGCCGTGCCAGCTCCGGTTCGAAGCGCGGGTACACGGCCCGGGCGGCCGCCGCGACGAGGCGGGTGGGCAGATGGGGGGCCACCCGCGCCGCCCAGGTGCGCGCCGGTCCGGTCATGGGGTCATCCCGGGGGTCTGGGGGGAACCCCCGGTACAGCGGCGCAGCAGGTCCTCGTGCTGGTCGTCGGTCACTTGCTCGCCGGAGGACGGCAGCAGCTGCGGGATGCCGTCGACGATCGGGTAACGGCGGTGCAGCCGGGGGTTGTAGAGGGCCTCGTCCGGCGGTACGAGGTGCAGCGGGCCCTTGTCGAGCGGGCAGGCCAGGATCTGCAGCAGCGGGTCGTCGGGGTTCATGGGGGCGTCAACTCCTTGGCACCGATGGGGGGTTGGGGCGCCGGATCGTGCTTGGGCATGCTGAGCAGCACGGCGACGGCCAGCACGGTGCCCGCGAGGCGCAGCGCGAGGCGCAGCGGGTCGTGGGGCAGCGACTCACCGAACGAGAGCGTGCCGAGCACCGCGGTGTACAGGCAGGTCACCGTGGTGCACACCGGCACGATCAGCGAGGCCCGGCAGCGTTGCAGTGCCGCCTGCGACATCACCAGGCCGAACGCTCCGGTGAACAACAGGAGATACGGATACGGGGAGCGCAAGAGCTCAACCACCGCGCCACCGAGCCCACTTGACGTCAGACAGCTCGACACTCCCTTGATCGCGAGCGAGCTGACCCCGTACAGCAGACCCACCGCCACGCCGTACTCGACGCCGGTCGTCGGCATGCGGTGCCGGTGTCTGGTGCGCCGCTCGGCGGACGCGTACAGCCACACGCCCGCCGCCAGCGAGGGCACGCACACCAGCAGGATCAGCTGGTACGGGGCGTCCCGGCTGACCCGGTCCGAGCCCTCCTTCAGGGACAGCACGACCATGAGGAGCGCGGCGAGGATGGCACCCAGCGCGTACCGCTCCCGCCCGGTCGTCTCTTCGCCCAGCAGCCGCGCCGACAGCAGCACCAGCAGCACCAGACCGGAGACGAAGATGCCCTGCGCGGCCGCGATCGGCAGCGTCCGGTAGACCGCGAGCTGCGCCGCGAACCCGGCCGCCAGCGAGAGCGAGCCGCCGATCCACAGCGGACTTCTGAGCACCAGCTTGAGCAGCCGCGCCGGTTGCCGGATCGACACCTCCGGCAGGGCGGTCAGCGCCCGCTTCTCCAGGACGAATCCGACGCTGTACAGGGTGTTCGCCAACAGGGCCGCCGCCACTCCCCACCACATGGTCACCCCCTAGGTCTTGCGCGCGTGCAGCAGCAGGATGGACGCGAGCGAGGGCCTGGCACACGCCAGCCGGTCCAGGGCGCGCAGCGGACGCGGCACACCGTGGAAGGGCGCCCCCGCGAGCCGTACGACCTCGAAGCCGGCCGCCGCGACGAACTCCCGCAGCGCGCGGGCCGTGTACAGCCGCAGATGACCCACGACCTCCCGCCCCGGCCGTCCGTGGATCGCCCGCAGGCTCACCTCCGAGAACACCGGCTGGACGCCGGCCAGCAGCAGTCCGCGGTTGTACCAGGCGGCCAGGTTCGGTGTGGACAGCATGAGATGGCCACCCGGCCGCAGGATGCGCCGGATCTCGTCCAGGGCGGCGTCGGGGTCGACGAGATGCTCGACGACCTCGCTGAACAGCACGGCGTCGACGGAGGCGTCCTTGAACGGCAGCCCCTCGCCGCTCAGTTCGCCGCGTACGGCGTACGGCAGCCGGGAGCGGGCGCGCTGGAGGGCGTCCTGGGACCAGTCGACGCCGACGACGCGGTGACCGGTGAGGAGCGGGGCGGCGGTGGCGGCCGCGGTGCCGTCGCCGCAGCCGATGTCCAGGACGGTACGCGGGACCGTTCCGGCCGCGCCGAGGGCCGCGGCCAGCATGCGGGCCTGGCGCAGGGAGCGGGGCGTGCCGGAGGCCACCGGGACGGCCGGGTCCTCGTAGAAGTCCCTGAGGCCGCCGCGGCGAGGGGGCGCGGTGGTGTTCACGGGGCCACCTCCGTGGTGTGCAGGTAGTGCTCGAACAGGTCCCGCAGATGGGCGCCGTCGCCGTGCCCGAGCAGGGACCGCGACCAACGCAGGGCCAGGTGCAGGCGGCCCGCGGTCGAGGCGGTCGTGACGGTGAGACCGCGGGGCATCCTCGCGGGCGCCGAGAACCACACGGCGTGCGCGCGGCCGGCCTCCTCGCCGAAGTCCAGCGGGTACGGGACGCGGCCGATGTTGCTGAGGAGGGTGGTGGAGGTCCAGGGGGCCGCCGCTCTGCGCAGGCCGCGGGTGAGGGCGGCGCGCCAGGCGACCGGGGTCACCGGTGCCGTGAGGAGGCTTGCGCCGTGGCCGAGTTGGGGTCGAGGGAGGGATTTCAGCGCACGGGTCCGCTGCGCGGTGCGGCGCAGGAACTCGGGCATGTCGGTCGGGTCGTGCGGCAACTCCTCGGGTGAGAAGGGGACTTCGACCAGTCGGGTGCCGTTGCCTATGGGCATGGTCGCGTCCCTGGGGCGGTCGTCCACGGGCATGGTGATGCGCAGGGGGCGGGGGGTCTGTCCGTGTTCCCGGTTCCAGTGGGCGATCGTCAGGGCGGTGGCGGCCATGAGCTGGTCGTTGACGGTGTAGGGGGAGCCCTTGGGGCGGTGGGGGAGGGGGAGTTCGGTGACGAGGAGGCCGTTGCCGGGGGTGTTCTCGGGTGTGCCTTGCGCTACGCGGGCCGGGCGGGTCCAGTTGGAGGGTGTCTCAGGGGTCTGTGGGGGGTCCGGTGCGCGGGTGGGAGGTGCGGTGGGGGAGTTGTCCTTGCCGCCGTAGATTTCCGCGGCTGTGGCCAGGATGCGGAGGCAGGCGGGGCCGTCCAGGGCTGTGTGGTTGATGGTGAGGAAGAGGACGGTTGTGTTCTGGGTGCGGGCCGGTGGGGGCTGGTCGCGCAGTTCCCCGCGCCCCCAGGCAGGTGGGTGTGCGCCGACCATGTCTGTAGCCTCGCTGCCCTCTGCTGGCCCCGCGCCCTCGACCACCTCCAGTCGGATCGGTGGCGACAATGAGAGCGGGGGTGCCTCGACCAGGGCCCTTGTCCTCGCGTCCCGCAGCGCGTTCCTCCCCGGCGCCGGAAAGCCCACCACCTCCACATCCGGTTCCGCCGTCAGTTCCCACTCGTAGCGGCGGCGGTGCCAGCCTCCCGGGGCCTCCCGCATCAGGATCCGCGGGTGCCGGTGCAGGGCCTCCAGGAACGCCTTCCGGAGCCGGGCCCGGTCCAGCCGCCCCGGCAGGTGGACCTCGATGTGGACCGTCTCCGGTTCCTCCTCCTGGAGGCAGTGGCGGGAGACCTCGTCGACCACCGGGAACGGGATGCGCGTCGATGGGGTCATTCCGGTTCCGTCCTCCCCTTGCTCACCTCGGGCTCGGACTCACGCACGCTCACCAGCGCGGCGAACAAGCCGATCAGCGCCAGGAGTTGGGCCACGTGGCCGAAGGCCCCGTGCGAGGCGCCCACCGGTTCACCCGCCCCCACCGCCGCGGCGATGCCCGCCCCCGCCAGGGCCACGAAGGCGATCGGCACCAGCAGACCGTGCCGTCGGGACGCCAGCAGCGCCAGCGCCGGGACCAGCAGGGCGAACCATCCGGCGATCACCACACCCACCAGCGTGAGCGCCACCACCCCGAGCCACACGCCCGGCGCCGGAGGCACCGGCTGCGGTTCATCGGGGTTCGGGGAGCGCCTGCGCCACAGCACCAGGCCCACCAGTGCCGCCAGCGCGACCCCGCTGCCGATCAGCGCGCCGTCGTACGTCGTCGCGGGCTGGTACGACAGCTTCACCGTGCCGCCGGCCCCCGCGGGGACGCGCCAGCCCTGCTGCCAGCCGTCGAGCCGCAGCGGGGAGAGCGACTTGCCGTTCAGCGTGGCCCTCCAGCCGTCGTTGTAGTTCTCGTACGTGGTGAGGTACGAGGCGGCACCCGATCCGACGGTCACCTCGCGCTTGTCGCCGAGCCAGTCCCGTATCCGCAACTCCCTGGTGAGGGAGGTCGGTTCGGCGACCGTGCCGCGGGTCAGGGTGAGGTCGGTCAGGGCGAGCGGCCCGGCGTCCCCGCCCTCGACGACGTGCTCGCCGGACGGCAGGGACACCTCTGCTTCGGAGCGGTTCGACTGACAGAGCGTCACCTTCAGCTCCCGCCGGTCGGTCAGATCGCGGATCAGGCCCGAGACGCCCGTCCGGTACAGCTTTCCGTCGATCGCCAGCACCGGGCCCTTGCCGCACGGCAGGGAGAACGTCCGGGTGGCCTTCGGCTGCGGGGTCCGGTACTGGTCGAGGGCCGGGAGGTAGGCCTCGGTGAGGCCCACCGGGAGCTGGAGGTCCTCGTCGGCGACCGGGTTGTGCAGGACCAGCGGGGCCGTCTTGGTGATCGTGATGTCGAGGCGGTCGGTGGTGATCGCGGGGAAGCGCACGGCGCCGTTCTCGTCGACGCCGGCGACCGTCGCTCCGTCGGGCGAGGTGATGTCCACCTCGGTGGGACGGGTGGAGAGGCCGCCCGCGGGTGCCAGCACCAGCTCCGAGACGGGCTGCTTGCCGCTCCAGCTCAGGTGGATCGTGGGGCGGTCGCCCGCGATCCAGGCCGTCGTGAGGTCGCCGTCGGTGAGGTTGCGGGCGGACAGGCCCGTGCCGAGGCCGGCCGTGGAGTCGGCGGTCGCCGTGATGCGGTTGCGCTGGTCGGGGGCGACCTCGTACAGCAGCCTGTCGAGTTCCTCCCCGGTCACCGGCACCGCGCTCGCCTTCACCGAGTACGTTCCCGCGGCCTCCGTGGTGAAGCGGCGGTGCAGGCCGGCCTCGGTGCCGGTCGGGGAGATCCCGGCCGGGTCGGGGACCCGGTGCAGGGAGATCACCTCGGCCGCCGAGTCCGTGGCGTCGGCGTCGGTCGGCACCCGCAGCAGTCGGGTCACCTGCACGTGCGGCAGGGCGATCTCGGAGAATCCGGCCCCGGCGAGACCGGTGCGCCGCGCGACCGAGTCGACGATGGTGAGCTTCATCCAACCCGTCGCCCCGGGCGGCGCCTTGACGCTCTGGGTCGAGCCGTCGGCCCGCAGGAAGCTGGTCCGCGACCCCCGCTCCGTCTCCACCCGCACCTTGGTCGGCGCCGAGCGCACGCTCTCCTGCGGCAACGGCGTGACCTTGAACGACGAGGGCATGTCGTACGCGGGATCGGAGAGGCCGATGCGCAGCCACTGCCCGTCGGGGGAGCCCGCCACGCCCTCCGCCCACGCGGTGTCCGGGTTGCCGTCGAAGGCACCCACCGGGTCGAACTGCGGGAGATGGAACAGCCAGTTGCCGTAGGAGGACGCCGTCACCGAGCGGGCGCCGCGCAGTTCGGCGACCGTCTGGTGGTCGAGGCCCTTAGTCGGCAGGATCTGGTGCGGTTTCTCCCCGGCGTCCTGGGCGGCCCCGGAGGCGTTGCGCTCGTCCTCGGTGTACGTGTACGAGGTGTTGGCGTTGACGAGCCCGAAGCGGGTGTCCGCGCGCCGCAGTCCGTCGCCCACGATCTGGAGCGGCGGGGTGCCCAGCCCGGGGTGGTTGTCCCCGGTCAGCACCGTTGCTCTGCCCCGCAGTTCGCTCGCGAGCGGCAGCAGCGACTCGGGACCGCCGGACACCTGGGCGGTGTCGGCGACCGGCAGCAGGCCGGCCTGTCCGGGCCGGGGCACGTCCTCGCTCGACGGACGGTAGATCTCCACCGCCTTCTGCCTCGGGTACAGCCCCTCGACCTGGAGCGGGGTGTCGTGCGCGATCGTCCCGCCCGTCATGAGCGGCCCGAGGCCCGTGACCCGCTCGTAGCCGGACTGTTCGAGGGCCCGCTTGACGACCGAGGACGACACGGCACCGATCTGGTCGGGGTCCAGGTCGTTGCGGACGACGACGTAGTAGACCCCGGCCCGGCTCAGGTAGTCCGCCAGCCCCGGGATCTCCCCGCCGGTCATCAGCGCCTGCTCGACCGCGTCGGTCGCGCGCCGGTTGCCGGGGGTGCCGAAGGGGACGTAGTCGCGCTGCGCCCAGCGGGACTCGGCGAGGACGTCGAGGGGCTGGTCGATGGGGGAACCCCAGGTGTAGATGCCGTGCGCGGTCGCGGGGACGACCAGGGCGCGCGAGTCGGGGGAGTACTTCTCCAGCCAGTCGGCCGTGGCGTGCCAGTACCTGGGGAGCTCCTGGAAGGAACCGGGGTTCAGGATCGAGCCGTTGAGGTACGGCCACATCAGTCCGGGCAGGACCAGGACGGCCGCGACCAGCGGGGCGTACCGGCGGCCCCTGATCTCCCTCGCCCCGCGCGGTTCGGAGGCCACGCCCACCAGGTGGGCCAGGCCCAGGACCAGGGCGAGCGCGAGGCCCGGCTGGAACTTGTAGATGTTGCGGAAGGGGGCGAGACCGCCGTTCAGCCAGTCCTGCACCAGCCCGTGGAAGGGGGCGCCGAACGCGCCGCCGTACCCCGCGAGCAGTACCAGCACGGCGGTCAGCACGGTCAGCACCAGCCACCGCCGCTCCGGCATGTCCCGCCGCGCGAGGCCCGCGAGACCGAGCCCGGCCGCGAGCGCCGAGCAGAGGATCACGATCACCGAGGAGGCCACGGTCCAGCCGGCCGGCAGCCACGCCTCCCCCAGGTGCAGATAGGCGACCCAGTTCCCGGCCCCGCGCAGGGCCTCCGTCGCCGACATCGTCTCGGTCGTGGTGTGGGCGCTCTCGACGTACGGCAGGAAGTTCTCGCCGTAGAGGCCGAGCAGCAGCAGCGGGATCACCCACCAGGCCGTCGCCAGGATCACCCCGGGCACCCACCAGGCGATCAGTCTGCGCTGCCGTGGTCCGGGCGGGCGGGACAGCAGATACAGCCCGACGGGGAGCAGACAGGCCAGGGTGGAGGCCGCGTTCACCCCGCCCATGAACGGGATGACCAGCGCCGAGCGCAGGGCGGCGATCCGGGCGCTGTGGCGCTCGTTCGTCAGCGGCAGCAGCACCCAGGGCAGGAAGGCGCCGGGCAGCGCGGCGGCGGAGGTCGAGCCGATCACGATGGTGAAGGTCGGCCACAGCGCGTACGCGACGGCGGCGAGCAGCCGCGACGCCCCGTTGCCCACGCGCAGCCGCTCCGCCAGCCGCAGCGCGCCCCAGAAGGCGACCGACACGATCAGCGACAGCCACAGCCGCTCCACCAGCCACACCGGCAACTGGAGCGCGTGGCCCAGCCAGTAGAACGGCAGCATGGGCCACAGATAGCCGACGTACTGGTCTTGGATGCCGCCGAAGGAGCCCTGGTCGTGCCACAGCTGCCCGAGGTCGGCGAGGAACCGTCCGGGGTCGGAGGTGACGCCCAGCTTGGTGTCGAAGGTCTGCCGGCCCGGGTGCACCACCAGGAACAGCACGAAGACCACGGCCCAGAACCCCAGCAGCCAGCTCCGTGACCGCGGGCCCTCCGGGGGGCCCGACATGATCGCGGTGCTCGGCACGGCTGCCGGAGGAGGGGCCTGGACCGTGGACGTCGTCATGGTGGACACCGCCGGAGGATGAGGAGGAGGTTCCAGGTGGCGATCTCGCGGAGGCCGGGAGCCCGTACGACGGTCTCCGCGAGGAAGGGCCAGTAGCGGGAGCGCGCCGAGACGACCGTGACGTCGTCACGGGCGCGCACCTGCCGCAGGGTCGGGCCGATGTGCACGGCGAACAGGTTCTCGCCGAGGGTGTGCTTGGCGGCCTTTCCGGTACGGCGCCGGTAGCGGGCGCGGGCCCGCTCGGCACCCAGGTAGTGCCAGGGCGCCCACTCGTGACCGCCCCACGGGGACAGCCAGTTGGTGAACGAGACGTAGATCAGCCCACCGGGCCGGGTGACCCGTACGAGCTCGCTGAGGAAGATCTCCGGATCGGCCACGTGCTCCAGCACGTTGGAGGAGAAGGTGACGTCGGCGGCGGCGTCCCGCAGGGGGAGCAGGTAGCCGTCGGCGATCACCGTGGAGTCGGGCGGTTTCTCCCCCAGTTCGGTGGGATCGGGCTCGAAGAGGAACGCGTCGGCGCCGCGTCTGCGGAACTCCTCGGTGAAGTACCCGCTGCCCCCGCCGACGTCAACGACCGTACGGCCGGCGACCGGACCGTCGTAGGCCTCGACCTGGTCGACGGCGTCGCGGGCGAGCAGCGCGTAGCAGGACTCGGGGTCGTCCTGCTCCCGCATGAAGGCCCGGAAGAGAGCGAGGGAACGCCGAAGGGAGGGATCCTTCGCCCGGGGCCGCGTCACGGCCCCCAGCCCCTCACCGCCTCGGCGGCCACGGCCCGGAACTGTCTGACCGTCCGGTGCCAGCGGTACCGGGCCGCCCGGTCCTGTGCCGCCTTGCCCATCAGCTCACGGCGGTGTCCCGACAGGGCGAGCGTGCACCAGGCGGCGGCGAACGAGGACTCGCCCCGCGCGAGGACACCCGTCTCCCCGTCCGCGACGGAATCCCGCAGCCCGGGTACGTCGAAGGCGATGGTCGGCGTCTTGCGGGTCGCGGCCTCGGTCACCACAAGACCCCATCCCTCCACGGCCGAGGGATGGAGCAGCAGCCATGCCTCGCACAGCAGCCGGTGCTTCTCGGCCTCGGAGACATGGCCGGTGAACTCCACGCCGGGACCGGCGAGTTGCTCCAGTCGGGAGCGCTCGGGGCCGTCCCCGACGATCACGAGCCGGCCACCGGTCACCGGCCGCACCCGCTCCCAGAGTCTGAGCAGCAGATCGATCCGCTTGTACTCGACCAGGCGGCCCACGGCGACGAAGAGGGGTTCCGGCGAGCGGCGAACCAGGGGTTCCGGTTCCTCGACCCCGTTGTGCACGACCCGGATGCGGTCCCGCTCGACCCCGATCGCGCGCAGGGCGTGGGCGGTCGACGGGGACACGGCGACCAGCAGACTCCGGTGCCGGGCCGCCGCACCGGCCAGCGCCCAGTGTTCGAGTCTTCGGCCGATCCGGGCGGCCGGGGCCAGGGGGCCGCCGAACCGCATCTTCCACAGGTCGGTGTGCACATGGTTGACCAGGCACAGGGTGGGGCCCCGGTGCCACAGAGGCGCGAGGTACGGCATGCCGTTGCAGACCTCGACCAGCAGGTCGGTCTCGCCGACCTGGCGGGCGAAGGCCGTACGGGCACGCAGGTAGTGGCCGAACTCGCTGCCCGCCGACACGACGCGGTAGTCCCGGTAGGAGGCCGGGCCGCCGCACAGCAGGGTCACCTGGTGGCCGAGCCGGGTCAGTCCGTCGGCGAGCCGGTCGACGAGGAGCTCGGAGCCGCCGGCGGCCGGATTGTCGAGGTCACGATGGGCGAGAAAAACGATTCGGCGCGGGGGTGGGGGGAGCGCCGAAGAGTGGTGCGGGCCGTGCGATGAGGGTTGCCACTGCGACGCCTGGGGAGGCGTGCGCAGCGGGTGGGGCACGTGCTGGGGCATGGGTGCTCCAACTCGTCTCAGGGTGCGGAACTCAGCGGTGTCTTTCGGGCTGGTTGTGGGGGGACTGAGCGCTTCCCAGGCGGGTGGTGTGGACGGGCTGTGCTCGGGTGGGGTGGCACAGTTTTCGCCCACCCGTACGCCGTGGCTACTCACGTACGTGACAATTTCCGGGCTTATTAGAGCTGACGTCCAGTCACATCGTGAGGACGGGCTGGGGCGTACCGCTCATATCGGTGGACTCGGGGCGCCTGCGTCCCCGTACCACCAAAACGCCCCCCACGGCAGCCAGCACGAATCCAGCCACAGCCGCCCCGATCGGCAGCGTCTCGCCCACCGCTCGCAACTGGCCGCTGTCCCGCTTCGCCAGCCGCACCGCGTCCTTCTGGGTCGCGGTGGTGAACGCGATCCTTCTGCTGTCGAGCAGCACGACGGCGTCCTTCTTCGCCCCCGGCGCCCGCAGGGTGCGCTTCGGGCCCACCTGTGCGTAGACCACCCGGCCGGTGCGCTGGTCGACGACCAGCTCGATGCCGTGGTTGGAGTACCACTCCTCGGCCAGCACCTGCGGCCGGCCGGGCTCGTCCACGATCGTGCCCGGCACGAGCCGTGTCCCGACCTTCGCCGGGGCGACCGTGCCGGTGAACCGGTAACCCGTGTACCCCTGAACCTTCTTCGTACCCTGGTAACGCAACGTCACCGTCGAACCAAGGGAGTTGTCCCACCACTGGTAGGAGCGTCGCTGCACGTCGAAGGGGAACTTCAGATAGGCCTCGCCCTCGATGTACGGCTTCTCGCCGCAGCAGTGCACCGGCTTGGTGGTCCTGCGGTCCATGACCCAGCGGTGCGGGACGAACTCCAGCGCGTCGTGCGGGTCGGCGGCCGGCAGCGACTTGTCGGTGTCGACGGTGGTGGTCACGTCCCACACCGCCGCCCGGCCGCTGCGCTCACTGTCCTCGACGTCGCCGCGCACCCGCTGGGTGACGGTGATCCGCTGCCCGGGGACCGTCTCCAGCTCCTCGGTGTCGAAGACGCTGCCCGTCCCGCGGTAGACCGCGGTCTGGTCGATGTTGATCGGATTCACGGCCGCCCGTGGGGCCACGTACCACGCGAGCAACGGCGCCAGTACCAGCAAAAACGTGCCGAGTCCCAGCAGAATCAGGGAGATTGGAGAGGCTGTACGGCGCATCCGGACACTCCTGGGGCAGTTGTTGACGGAGTTCGGGCCGCTCTATGGGCCGGAGACCGTAGGCGTCTTGGCACGGGGTGTCAATGTCTTGACGGATTGTCAATGTCCTGTCGACACTGGGTCGACAGGCAGGGTGGGTACCGGGCCGGGTCCCGGGTGGGGACGTACGCCGGATCGAGCCGCTCAAGAGAGGCTGCCCCTGCGATGTCCAGACTGCTCGCCGCCGCACTGACCGTCGTGGTCGCCGCCCTGCTCGCGCTCGGTGCCGCGCTCGGCATCGTCGCGCTGCTGGAGGCGACACCCGAGCAGCCCAACACACCCCTGATCACCTACGAGCAGACGGACCAGGGGAGTTGACCCGTGTCCGCCCGACCGGCAGCCCTGAACGCCCGCTCGGCCTGGCATGACGTCCCCCGCCTCCAGGTCCGCCGCTTCGCGGCCATCGCCATGTCCGAGGCGCCGGCTCTCGCGGAGGAGATCCTGCGCGAGATCCGCCGCGAGTACCCCCATCTGCCGGTCGTCCTGGACGACTCCGGTGAACCGATGGCCCTGGTCGGCATCCGCCGTGCCATCGAGGTCTTCGTCCAGCACCTGGAGACGGCGGAGGGCCGCCCGACGGTACCCCCGGGCGTCTTCCAGGAGTTCGGCCGCGGCGAGGGCCTCAACGGCCGCAGCCTGGACTCGCTCCAGGCGATCTACCGCATGGGCGTACGCCTGGCCTGGCGCCGGTTCGCCGAGATCGGCCAGCGCGTCGAGATCCCGCCGCCCGCGATGTACGAGCTGGTGGACGCGGGCTACGAGTACCTGGACGGCCTGGTCGACCAGTCGGTCCGCGGATACGCCGAGGCCGCGGCCCGCCAGGCCGGTGAGCGGCTGCGCCTCCAGCGCCGCCTGATGGAGTTACTGCTGGCCGAACGCCACCGGGGCGATCCGGCGGACGCGCTGACGGAACGCGCGGCCCGCATCGGCTGGCCCCTCCCGAAGAAGGTGGCGGTCGGCGTCCTGCTCCGCCCGGCCCGCGAGGCGGTGCCCCCGGCGGTGGGCCAGGGAGTCCTGCTCGACATGGACTACGAACAGCCCCGCATGGTCGTCCCCGAACCGGACGCGGCGGGCCGCCACGAACTCCTGCACCGGGCCCTGACCGGCTGGGCCGGCGCGATCGGCCCTCCGGTCCCCCTCGCCGACGCGGCCAAGTCCCTCCGCTGGGCCGAGGCCGCCGTACGCCTCATGGAACGCGACCTGCTCCCCGCCGGGGAGGTGCTGCACTGCACCGAACACACCGAGGCCCTGGTCCTGCTCCAGCCCGAGGAACTGATCGACGACCTCGCCCTGCGCTGCCTCGCCCCCCTGCGCCACTGCGGCCCCACCCACGGCCGCCGCCTCGCGGAGACCCTCCTGGCCTGGCTGGAGACCCGCGGCGGGGCCCCCGAGGTCGCGGCCCGCCTCGGCGTCCACCCCCAGACCGTCCGCTACCGCCTCCGCCAGATCCGCGAACTGTGGGGCGACGAGATCGACGACCCGGACCGCCGCTTCGAACTGGAGCTGGTGCTGCGGGCTCGGCGGTTGCGGGGGGAGTTGGCGTGAGCGACCCAGTGTGACGTGCCGCACACGGAGTGGGTCTGGGCACCCCTTGCCCATTGCCCGAGGAAAGAGCATGTCGCTAGCCTGTGTTCGTCATGCCGATCGTCTGTTGAAATTTCGAACGCAGACGCCTTAGACGCAAAGAGAGGGGGCCGGTTGTGGGACGCCTTGTACCTGCCGTGACCCGGGCTCTCGACATTCTCGAGCTCTTCCTCGACGGAGACGGGACTCTCTCCGCCCCCGACATCGTGCGCAAGCTCCAGCTGCCGCGCACCACCGTGCACGAGCTGGTGACCACTCTCGCCGCCCGGTCGTACATCGTCCAGGTTCCCGGCCAGCCGGGACGCTACCGGCTCGGGGTGCGGCCCTACCAGCTCGGCAGCCGGTACGCCGAGCAGCTCGACCTCGCCGCCGAGGGCCAGCAGGTCGCCCGGTCCGTCGCCGAGACCTGTGACGAGACCGTGCACGTGGCGATCCTGGAGGGCACCGACGTCATCTACATCGCCAAGGTCGACTCGACGCACGCGGTGCGGATGGTGTCGGCCGCCGGCCGGCGGCTGCCCGCGCACTGCACCTCCGTCGGCAAGATGCTCCTCGCCTCCCTCCCCGAGCCGCAGCTCGCCTCCCGCATCCCGCAGGACACTCCGCTCGTCGGCATGACGCCCAACAGCATCACCGACCCCGCGGCCCTGCGCGAGGCCCTCGACGAGATCCGGCAGCGCGGGGTCGCGGTCGAGAACCGGGAGTCCAACCCGGACGTCTCCTGCGTCGCCGCCCCGGTCCGCGACCGCACCGGCCAGGTCGTCGCCGCGCTCTCCATCTCCGTGCCGATGATCCGCTGGAGCGACGACCGCCGCGGCGAGCTGGAGCAGCTGGCCGCCAAGGGCGCCGCCGAACTGTCCGAGCGCCTGGGCCACCGGAGCGTGGGATGACCCGCCACTCGACCTTCGACGTCGCCGTACGCGCCGAGGCCACCCTCGGCGAGGGGCCCACCTGGGACGGCGAGCGGCTGCTGTGGATCGACATCCTGGGTGCCCGGCTCCACAGCTACGACCCCGCCTCGGGGCAGCGCACGGTCCGCGTGCTCGACCAGCACATCGGTGCCGTCAAGCCGCGCGTAGGCGGCGGACTCGTCCTCAACCTGCGCGACGGCGTCGCCCTCCTCGACCCCGACGGCTCCTTGCGCTGGCTCCACCACGAGCCCGTCCCGGGCCGCCGGGCCAACGACGCCGCCGTCGCCCCCGACGGTTCGCTGTGGGCCGGCACCATGCGCTACGACGAGGCACCGGGCGGCGGCACCCTGTCCCGGATCACGGGTGACGGCACCCACCGCACCGTCCTCGACGACGTGGCCGTCAGCAACGGCACCGGCTGGAGCCCGGACGGCCGGCTCATGTACTACGTCGACTCGCCCACCCGGCGGATCGACGTCTTCGACCACGAGGACGGGGAGCTCTCCGGCCGCCGCACCTTCGTCGCCGTCGAGGACGGCGCCGGCTTCCCCGACGGCCTCACCGTCGATGCCGACGGATGCGTCTGGGTCGCGCTGTGGGACGGGGGAGCGGTCCGCCGGTACACCCCTGACGGCGAGCTGGACCGGGTGATCACCCTCCCGGCCCCGCGCGTCACCGCGTGCGCGTTCGGCGGCCCCGACCTGACCGACCTCTACATCACCACGGCCCGCGTGGGGCTCACGGCCCCGCATCCGGTGGCGGGTTCGCTGCTGGTGGTGCCCGGAGCGGGCAAGGGCCTGAGGCAGCCGGCGTTCACCGGCTGACTACTGGAGCCCCGCCCTCTTCAGCTCCTCGGCGGTCAGCGGCGGCGCGGTGAGCGGCGGCTTGAGCGGCCCGACCAGCGCCGCCAGCAGGACGGACGGCCCCAGCAGCACCTCCGCCCGCCGCTCCAGCGAGGTCACGTCCGTCACCCGGCGGGCGACGCGTCCGTTCCCGGTGGCCGTGTGCATGAGCCGCGACACGTACGCGGCCACGAGCCGGTCCCGCGAGGTCGGCCCCTCCCGCGTCGCCCCCGGGTAGAAGACGTCCTGTCCGCCGGCCAGATCCCAGGCCGCCCCGACGGGCCGCGCCACCGCCCGCTGCACACGGCGCGCGAGACCGGGCGAGCCGAACCCGTGACGCTCAGTCAACTCCCGTAGCAGCACAGCACTCTGCGCTCCCACGGCCAGCCCGTGCCCGTAGAGCGGGTTGTACGCCGCGACCGCGTCGCCGAGGACCGTGAAGCCCTCCGGCCAGGCCGGCATCCGCTCGTAGAAGTGACGGCGGTTGACGGTCGCACGGGTGACCGCGACGTCGGACAGCGGCTCGGCGCGGGCGATGAGGTCGCCGATGAGCGGGTGCCGCAGCTTCTCGCGGGCGAACGGGAGGAAGGCGTCCGCTGCGGAGCCCGGTTCGCCGCCCCGGGTGCCGTTGAGGGTGACGATCCAGCGGCCGTCCTCGATGGGCAGCAGGAAACCCGCCCGGCCGGGGCCGCCGTCCCGCGGGTCGGACTGCACGTTGATCACCGGGAAGCCCTCGCGGGCCTGCTCGGGCGCGAGGTAGAGCCGACTGGCGTACGCGAGGCCGGAGTCGATCTCGCGCCGCTCCGGCGCCGGCAGCCCGAGGCCGGTGAGCCAGCGGGGCGCCTTCGAGCCGCGGCCGGTGGCGTCCACGACCAGGCCGGCCGCGAGGGTCCGCTCCCGGCCGTCCCGTTCCCGCACCCGGACCCCGGTGACCGCCCGCGCGTCACCCGTGAGCCCCAGGACCTCCGTGCCCGCGAGCAGCTCGATCCGGTCGTCGGCGAGGACGCGGGCCCGGACGGTGGCGTCCAGCAGGTCGCGGCTCGCCAGGATCACGTGGTGCGACTCGGGCCAGCGGCGGAACCAGCCGCGCGGCGAGAGGACGACCATGTCCGTGGTGACCGGGGCCCGGCGCGCCCCGGCGTCCAGCAGCGCGCGGGTGATGCCCGGCAGCAGCCGCTCCATCGCCAGGACGCCGCCCGACCAGAGCATGTGGGCGTGCCGGGCCTGCGGGAGCCCCCTGCGGGGCGCGGGCGCCGTGGGCAGCTCGTCGCGCTCCACGACGACGACCCGGTCGGCGGGACCGGCCAGGGCCCGCGCCGCGAGCATGCCGGTGTGGGATCCCCCGAGGACGACGGCGACTCTGGCGGGGGAGGGAGGTTCAGTCATGCGTGGAGACGCTCTCTGCCGGGACGGCCGCACGGACACGGACCGCCGAGATCTCGTCGGGGCGGCCCAGGGCCTCGGAGACGGCCTGGATCTCCTGGAGCAGGTACGTGGTGTCGGCCTCGCTCCGGTCGTCGCCGTCCGGAGCGCGCCCGCGGGTCTCGACCGCGTCCACGATCGTCACCGCGGCCGCCAGCTCCTGCGCCCGGCCCCGCTCGTGGCCGAGGGCGAGGGCGGCGTCGTAGGCCCGGCGGCGCAGGTCCTCGTCGAGGAAGCGGGACAGGTACAGCAGCGCGTCGCGGATGTAGGTCTCGCGGCGGATCAGCCGCATCTCGGCGGTGGCCCGCAGGGCGAGCGGTTCGCGGCCGCCGGCGACGGTCCGCAGCAGCCGGGCGAGCGGCTTCAGGCTCCGGTAGCGGCGGCGCACCAGCCAGCGGTCCTGCAGGTACTGCCCGGCGTGCGGGACGATGAAGCCGATCGCGACGAAGGTGGCGGCGATGCAGGCGGCCGAGGGCGCGATGTTGGTGTTCAGCCAGTCCAGGTCGTGGCCGGTCCAGCGGGCCACCACGGCGGTCAGCTTGGCCGCGCCGAAGAGCAGGTTCGTCGCGTAGCCGATGCCCAGGAAGCGCAGGCCCCAGCGCAGCCAGCCGTCGAGGCCGTCGGTCCGGATCCAGTTCCACACCAGCCGGGTCGTGATCGAGCAGGCCACGGCGTGCGCGAGGAGGTAGAGCAGGATCTCCTCGCGCATGAACGGCGTGCTCGCGTAGTAGGTGTCCAGGTCCCGGATCTGCTCCACGGGCACGTCGGCGAGCGCGAACAGCACCCACAGCGCGACGACCACGCCCGCGTAGACCGAGACCACCCAGCGGGTCGCGCGCCGCGTCTGCTCCCGGCGGTCGGTGTGGCCGTTGCGCCAGTGCACGACCAGCAGCAGCCAGGACGCGGACAGCGCGGTGAGCAGGGAGTACACCCAGGGCGCCGCGATGTTGGGCACGCCGGTGACGCGGTTGGTCCAGGCGATGGTGCCGGGGGCCGCGAAGACGAAGACCGCGCAGGCGAACAGCAGCAGGCCGCCCACGGCCCGCAGCAGCGGGTCCCGCCACAGCTTGAGGATGCTGGGCAGTTTGATCACCAGGGCCGCGGTCAGGACCAGGGCGGGCAGCCAGAAGGAGATGTACAGCCCGGTGAGGAACCCACCGGCGCCTTCGGCCAGGTGGAGAGGCGTCACAGTGTCCTGCCTCCGGACCGGCGGTAGCCGAGGGACCGCTGGACGGGGCCGGGAGGGGTGCTGCCCCGGCCGGTCGCGTAGGGCCGGAAGGCGGCCGCCAGCCGGTGCCCGAAGTCGTCGGCCTCGGCCTCGTCGGCCTCCCGGGAGCCGTTGCGGGCGGCCACGGTCAGGGCGACGGAGTCCCAGCCCGGCCGGTTGGCGAGCGCGTCCGCGGCGGCCGCGTGATGGTGGGCGTGGCCCGCGTGCAGGTGCCACAACTCATGGCCGAGGATGACCAGTTGCTGCATCTCCTCGGCCCGCTCCTCGACGATGACGAGGTCGAAGTCCTCGAACTCCACCCACAGTCCGGTCACCGCGATCTCGTCGGGGAACCGTTCGAAACGCAGGTCGACGGGCCGCCCGCCGCGGCGGCCGCTCATCTCCTGGCACAGGATCCGGCACAGCTCGGGCACGTCGGCCGGGGGACGGAGTCGGGCCCGGACCGCGTCGGTGAGGTCGGAGACCAGATCGCGCATGGCCGGGGTCGCACGGGGGCGCCGTAGCGCCGAGGCGATCCGGGCCGCACTTCTGCGCGCACCCGCTATGTCCATCCCACCCCCTGAACTCTCCCGCCGCCACAGGACGGGCTGTTCGAGAGTACGCGCCCCGTCCGGTCCCGTCACGCGATCCTTTTTTGCTGCGCGACCCATTGACGAGAAAGCGCTTCCTGCTTACGGTCCCGTTCGAAGTTACGAGCGCAATTCGAGATATCGAACGGATGGGGCAGGGAATGGGACGACCTGACCTGAGCCGCCGGCACCTTCTCTCCGCTGCCGGCGGACTGACCGTCGCCGCCGGCTTCGGCTTCGCGGCCCTCGGCACCGGCGCCGACGCGCTCGCCTCCGGCGCGGACACCCGGGTGCGCTACTGGAACCTCTTCAGCGGCGGCGACGGCGCCAACATGATCGCGATGCTGGACGCCTTCCGGAAGGCCCATCCGGGCATCGACGTGAAGGACTCCACCCTCCAGTGGGGCAACCCCTTCTACACCAAGCTCGCCATGGCGGCCGCGGGCAACCGCGCCCCCGACCTCGGCGTCATGCACATGGGCCGGGTCACCGGCTTCTCACCGGGCCGCCTGCTCGACCCGTGGGACGTCGGCCTGCTCGCCAAGTACGGCGTACGCGAACAGGACTACAACCCCGCGCTGTGGAAGCGCGGCGTCATCGACGGCAAGCTCTACGCCCTCCCGCTCGACATCCACGTCCAGCTCTGCTTCTACCGCAAGGACGTGCTGAAGAAGGCGGGCCTGCTCGGCGACGACGGCCGGATGATCCCGGTCACCTCCACCGACGAGTGGTTCGACGTCCTGAAGAAGGCCAGGGCGGTCCAGAAGAAGGGCCTGCAGACGATCGGCCTGTGGACCAACGACCAGAACTTCCAGTGGTGGTTCTTCGTCGCCTTCTACACCCAGCTCGGCGGCCGGTGGTTCAACGACGACAACACCGAGGTCCTCTTCGACCCCGACAAGGCCACCCAGGTCCTGGAGTTCCTCCGCCGCCACGTCACCGACGGGTACGTCATCCCCGGCGCCCCCACCGGCGAGCAGTTCATCAACGGCGCACCCTTCACCTGGGAGGGCAACTGGTCCGTGCCGGTCTTCTCCGGCGCGAAGCTGGACTACGGCGCGACCCCGCTGCCGCCCGTCTTCGGCAAGCAGGCCACCCACGCCGAGTCGCACGCCTTCGTCCTGCCCCACCAGGCGGGCCGCGGGGGCGCCACCAACGAGGGCGCCCACGAACTCGCCGCGTACGTCGTCACGCACGCCCTGCAGTGGGCGGCCGGCGGTCACATCCCCGCGTACACACCGACGCTCTCCACGGCCGCGTACAAGAAGCTCACCCCGCAGAACGAGTACGTGAGCGCCATGGACCACCAGGCCACCGAGCCGAAGGTGTGGTTCGCGGGCTCCACCGGTGTGCTCGCCCAGGACCTCGGCCCGGTCGTCGTCTCCTCGACGATGGGCTCCGCGAAGCCCGCGTCGGTGGCGCAGACGATGAAGAGACACCTCACCAGACTCCTCGCCTCCAAGAACCCGATGGACGGCAGGACCGCCGCGCAGGGAGGTGCGGTCGCATGACGACCAGCGCTCACATGACGACCGGAGCCGTCGCCGCACCGGCCCGCGCCAGGACCGCGACCGCCGTCGCGACCGTGCGCCGCAAGCAGGGCTTCCAGCACGGGGGCTGGTTCGTCGCCCCGTTCCTGGCGCTCTTCGTGCTGTTCGTGATCTGGCCGCTGCTGCGGGGGGTCTACCTCAGCTTCACGGACGCCAACATCTCCGGCGACGCCGCGAACTTCGTCGGTCTCGACAACTACCGCGAGGCCCTGCACGACTCGGCGATGTGGGACGCGCTCGGCCACAGCGCGTACTTCACGCTGCTGGTCGTCCCCTGCATCACGGTTCTCGCCTTCCTGCTCGCGATGCTCGCCCACCACATCGAGCGCGGGAAGTGGCTGTGGCGGCTGTGCTTCTTCGTGCCGTTCCTGCTGCCCTCGACGGTCGCCGCCAACATGTTCCAGTGGCTGTTCACCCAGGGCATCGGCCTCATCAACGAGACCTTCGGGCTCGACACGCCCTGGCTCACCGACAAGTCGTACGCGATGCTCGCCATCGTCATCGAGACCCTGTGGTGGACCGTCGGCTTCAGCTTCCTGCTCTACCTCGCCGCCCTCCAGGGCATCCCCGACCACCTCTACGAGGCCGCGAAGCTGGACGGGGCGAACGCCTGGCACCGCATGGTCCACATCACGCTGCCGATGCTGCGCAACATCACCGGTCTGGTGATCGCGCTCCAGATCCTCGCCTCGCTCCAGCTCTTCGACCAGGCCGTCGTGATGATGGACTTCGGGCCGGGGCCGGAGGTCAGCACCCGCTCCTTCGTGCAGTACACGCTCGAACAGGGCTTCACCAGCTACCGCGTGGGCTACGCCTCCGCGATGTCCATCATCTTCTTCGTGATCATCGCAGTCGTCGCCCTGGCGCGGATGTGGCTGCTGCGCAACCGTGAGGAGAGCGGCCGATGACCACCGCCGTGCAGGTCCGCAAGAGCACCCGCAAGCCCTGGACACCCAGCCAGATCATCCTCACCCTCCTCGGCGTCGCCGTCTCCGCCGTCTTCGTGGCGCCGATCGCGGCCGCGCTGTTCACCTCCCTCAAGTCCGAGGCGGAGGCGGCCGAGATCCCGCCGCACTGGCTGCCCAAGGTCTGGACGGCCCAGGCGTGGAAGGCGCTCTGGGAGACCGGCAACATCACCAACTGGTTCATCAACTCCCTGGTGGTGTCGGTCTGCGTCACCTCCGTCGTGCTGACGGTCAGCGCCCTCGCCGGATACGGCTTCGCCCGCACCGAGTTCCGCGGCAAGGGCGTCCTGATGGGCATCGTGATGTCGGGCCTGATGATCTCCCCGGCCGTCCTCGGCGTCCCGCTCTTCACCACGGTCCAGCAGATGGGGATGGTCGACACGTACTGGGGCATGATCCTGCCCCAGTGCGCGCCGGCCGCGATGGTCTACATCCTCTACAAGTTCTTCCAGGGCGTCCCGCGCGAGTTGGAGGAGGCCGCGTTCATCGACGGCGCGGGCCGCTGGCGGGTCTTCTTCACGATCGTGGTCCCGCTGGCCCGGCCCTCCCTGGCGGCGGTCGGCATCTTCACCTTCATCGCCTCCTGGAACAACTTCCTGTGGCCCTACATGGTGACCAACAACCCCGACCTGATGACCATGCCGAACGGCATCGCGACCGTCATGAACTCCTACGGCATCCAGTGGGCCCAACTCATGGCCGGCGGCCTCATGGCAGGCCTCCCCCTGATCATCGTGTTCGTCTTCTTCCAACGCCAGATCGTGGCGGGGGTGGCCCACACGGGTCTGGCGGGGCAGTGACCGCCTCGTGGCACAGCACAGACCTCACCGGTGACCGACGGCACGTAGGGAGTCGTCCGTGAAGCGCCTCAGAGTGGTCGTCGTTGCGGCCGCTGCCCTCATCGCCCTGCTGCCGGTCACGGCTCAGGCGGACACCGGGTATCCCGACCCGCTTGCGATCAGCGGCCAGCAGATCATCCATGACCCGGCCGTCATCGCCCTCAAGTCCGGCGGATACGCGGCCTACTCGACCGGCGGTGTGATCGGTGCCCGTCTCTCGAAGGACCTGAGGCACTGGTCCGACGCGGGCAACGCCTTCGCCGAGCCGCCCGCGTGGTGGTTCGAGTACAACGACACCGGTGATCCCTGGGCGCCGGACATCTCCTACCGGGCCGGCCGGTACTGGCTGTACTACGCCGTGTCGTCCTGGGGCACCAACCACTCCGCGATCGGCGTGGCCACCTCCCCGTCCGGCCTGCCCGGGACCTGGACCGACCAGGGCAAGGTCTTCACCTCCGGGACCACCGACTCCTGGAACGCCATCGACCCGGCGATCGTCCGGGCGGACGGCAGGCTGTGGATGTCGTTCGGCTCGTACTGGACCGGCATCCGCATGGTCGAACTCAGCCCGGTCACCGGGAAGGCCCTCCCCGGCGCCGGCGTCCACCACCTGGCCACCCGCCCCGACGCCCCGTACGCGGTCGAGGGCCCGTCCGTGGTGCGGCACGGCCGCTACTACTACCTCTTCGCGTCGTACGACGCCTGTTGTGCGGGGGTGAACTCCACGTACAAGATCAGGGTGGGCAGATCAACGGCGATCACCGGCCCGTACACCGACAGCAAGGGCACCTCGCTGCTGGAGGGCGGCGGCGACCTGTTGCTGGCAGGACACGGGAGGTACCTCGGCACGGGAGGCGAGTCGGTCTTCCGGACCCGCGGCCAGGACTGGCTGGCCTACCACTACTACGACGCAGAGGACAACGGCACACCGAAGCTGGGCCTGAACAGGCTCGGGTGGGTGCACGACTGGCCCGTTGTCAAGTAACTCCGTTCCTGAAAGGTCCCCATGAGCACCACCGCCCGCTTCACCCTCGACCCCGCCTTCAAGATCGGCGAAGTGAACCCCCGCCTGTTCGGCTCCTTCGTCGAGCACCTCGGCCGCTGCGTCTACACCGGCATCTTCGAGCCCGGTCACCCCTCCGCGGACGAGGACGGAATCCGCACCGACGTCCTGGACCTCGTCCGCGAACTCGGCGTCACCGCCCTCCGCTACCCCGGCGGCAACTTCGTCTCGGGCTACAAGTGGGAGGACAGCGTCGGCCCGGTGGAGGACCGCCCCCGCCGCCTCGACCTCGCCTGGCGCTCCACCGAGACCAACCGCTTCGGCCTCTCCGAGTACATCGCCTTCCTGAAGAAGGTCGGCCCCCAGGCCGAGCCGATGATGGCCCTCAACCTCGGCACCCGCGGGGTCGCCGAGGCCCTCGAACTCCAGGAGTACGCCAACCACCCGGCCGGCACCGCCCTCTCCGACCTCCGCGTCGCCCACGGCGACAAGGACCCCTTCGGCATCAAGCTCTGGTGTCTCGGCAACGAGATGGACGGCCCCTGGCAGACCGGCCACAAGACGGCGACGGAGTACGGCCGGATCGCCGCCGAGACGGCCCGCGCGATGCGCCAGATCGACCCCGGCGTCGAACTCGTCGCCTGCGGCTCCTCCAGCCAGGCCATGCCCACGTTCGCCGAGTGGGAGGCAACGGTCCTCGCCGAGACGTACGACCTCGTCGACCACATCTCCCTGCACGCCTACTACCAGCCCGAGAACGGCGACATCGACTCCTTCCTGGCCTCGGCCGTCGACATGGAGTCCTTCATCGAGAACGTGGTCGCCACCGCCGACCACATCGGCGCCAGGCTCAAGTCCAAGAAGAAGATCAACCTCTCCTTCGACGAGTGGAACGTCTGGTACATCTCGGAGTGGCACGAGATCGAGAACTCCGGCGCGCGGGACTGGGCCGAGGCCCCCCGCCTCCTGGAGGACAACTACAGCGTCCTGGACGCGGTCGTCTTCGGCTCCCTCCTCATCGCCCTGCTGCGGCACGCCGACCGCGTCACCGTCGCCTGTCTCGCCCAGCTGGTCAACGTGATCGCCCCGATCATGACCGAGCCGGGCGGCCCGGCCTGGCGCCAGACGACGTTCTTCCCGTTCGCCCAGGCCTCGAAGTACGGCCGCGGCGAGGTCCTGGACGTACGGGTCGACTCGCCGACGTACGACACGAAGAAGTTCGGCGAGACGGACCTCCTGCACGCCACCGCCGTGCGCGCCGAGGACGGCTCGGTCACCGTCTTCGCCGTCAACCGCAGCCGGACCGAGTCCCTGCCGCTCGAAGTCGCCCTGAGCGGGCTGGACCTGACGAGCGTCGTCGAGCACAGCGTCCTCGCCGACGCCGACCCGGACGCCCGCAACACCCTGGACGCCCCCGAGCGGGTCGCCCCGCACGCGGCCGAGGGCACCGCGCTGACGGACGGCACCCTCACCGCCGTACTGGAGCCGCTGTCCTGGAACATGATCCGGCTGGGCTGAACCGGCCGGTCCCCGAGGGCGTCAGCAGGTTTCGCGCACGAACCCGTCGGCGCCCTCGGGCACGACCTCCTCGTCCCGGCGCACCACGCTGAGCGTCCTGCTCCAGCCGGCGCACGCGGTGGCGAGACCTCTCTTCGTGTACTCGACCACCAGGACGTGGTCGTCGAAGGCGTCGGCGAAGGTGCCGCACTCGTCGTACTCCGCGCACTCCTCGGCGATGGCGAAGTCCAGGCCGATCGAGGCGCGGTCGGGGACGAGCTCCGCGGTGTTCTTCTGCGCGACCGCCAGCCCCTTCGCGTGGGCGTGCGCCACCACCAGCTTCATCAAGGCCTCGGCCTGGGCGGCCTTGAGGTACGACGGGAAGCGGGTGAAGGAGTCGTAGTTGTCGGGCTCCAGGGCCTGGTAGCCCTTGGCCGCGCAGCCGTCGATCCAGGTGTCCAGCCGGGCGGCGACGCGCTCGCGCCTGGCGGCCGTACGGATGTCCAGGACGGCCTCGTCCCAGTCCGTGTCGTGGACGACCTTCCCGCCGGTGTCGCGCAGCAGCAGGTCGGCGTCCCAGTCGCTCTCCTCGTCCGACTCCGCCTGGAAGGCGTTGATGTGGCAGATGTTGTAGAGCCCCGGCACGGGCGCGTCCTCGTGGCTGCGGCTCACCACGCGGACACCGGCAGCGGGCGGGTAGGCGCCGCCGATCTGGTAGTCCCAGGGCACGTGCTCGGGCGGAAGGGTCACGGACGCGGGGGCGGCCGGCGCGGGCGAGGCGGAGGCCTGCTCGCCCGGTGACGGTGACGCGCTCTCCATGGCCGACCCGGCCCGCACCGCCGCGATGCCCAGCCCGGCGACGGCCAGGGCCGCGCCGAGAGCCACGAGGACGCGCCGCCGGGACGCGCGGCCCGCGCGCCCGCCCTCGCCGCCCGCTCGGGCTACCTGGTGGTGGGTCGCCGCGGAGCCGGCGGGGCCCGGCGGGTCCGGTACGGCCGCCGGGGCCGCGGCCGGGGCGTCGGACTCCGGCAACGCCCGCAGCAGCTCGCGCAGTTCACCCAGTTCCGGCCGGGCCGCCGGGTCCTTGTCCAGGCAGCGTTCGGCGATGCCTCGCAGTGGTGGTGCGACCCCGTCCAGGGCCGGCGGCTCGTACATCACCTGATAGCCCGTCAAATACGGGCTGCTGCCGTCGAACGGGCGGCTGCCGGTGGCCGCGTAGACCAGCAGGGACCCGAGCGAGAAGACGTCCGAGGCCCCGGTGACCTCGCGCGGCGCGGCGAACTGCTCCGGGGACATGAAGGGCGGCGTGCCGATCAGCCGGCCCGTCATGGTGAGCGCCTCGTTGTCGACGGCGTACGAGATGCCGAAGTCGATGACCCGGGGGCCGTCCTCGGCCATCAGGACGTTGCTCGGCTTGAGGTCCCGGTGCACCATGCCGACCCGGTGGATGTCCCGCAGCGCCTCGACGAGGCCCAGTGCGAGCACCCGCAGCGCGGTTCCGCTCAGCGGGCCGTCCCGGGCCACGACGTCCGCGAGGGTGCGGCCCGGGACGTACAGGGTCGCCATCCACGGCTGCGGGGCGTCCGGGTCCGCGTCCACCACCGGGGCCGTGAACGCCCCGCTGACCCGGCGGGCCGCCGCGACCTCCTGCCGGAAACGGGTGCGGAACTCCTCGTCCAGCGCGTACGCGGGGTGCACGAGCTTGACCGCGACCTGCCGCCCGGAGTCCGAGCGGCCGAGGTAGACGACCCCCATGCCGCCGCTGCCCAGCCGGTCGACCAGCGTGTAGCCGCCGATGGACTCCGGATCGCCGGGGCTCAGCGGCATCGCGGGTCACCCTTTCCGTGTACGGGTGGTCGAAAGTTCAAGGACATCAGGCTAGCGGCCGGGGGAGTCCACCGGCGTGACCGGCAGACCTCCGGCCGATGTCCCGAGCAGTCTCAGCCGTACGTCCCCGGGGCCGGACTCCGTCGTCCCGTCGGACAGCACCGCCAGCGCCAGGGTGTTGGTGCCGCGGGTGCGCAGGATGCCGTTGGGGAGGACGAAATGGTGCTGCGGGCCCACGTCGTTGACGTACTGGCCCATGTTCCAGCCGTTGAGGAAGATCTGCACGCGGTAGGCGCGCTTCGGGTCGTCGTCGAGGGCGAGGCCGACGGAGGCGTCGATGCCGGCGTCCACGGCGAGCCGGAACGTCGTGCGGTACCAGGTGACCCCCTGGCGCCGGTCGGCGCGCGGCAACTCCGTGTCCTCCCAGTGCTCTTCGGTGAATCCCGGCAGATGCCAGCCCTTGCGCTCCCCGTACAGTCCGCCGTTGTTGAGCGGTCCGCGCACCGGGTCGGACGCCGTCTCGCCCTGGATGCGCCAACTCGCCTTCGGGGAACCGCCCTTGAAGGTGGCCGCCGTCAACCCCCGGGCCGTCTTGTGGGAGTCGTTGGAGCGGCCGTCCATGTCGTGCGCCATCCGCCGGACCAGGACGGACAGGACGCGCGGTGCCTGTCCGGCGGGCGGCGGCACGTCGAAGGCGGCCGTCGCCGTCCAACTGCCCTTGCGCGCGGTGCTCCTGTCCGGCACCGGCATCCGGTGCGTGCCCAGCGGCTCGCCGTCCAGCCACGCCATCAGCAGCCCCTGGGTGCCCGTGCTGTAGGACAGGGACACCGACTCCAGCTCGTCCGCGTCCGTCAGGCGACCCCGGTACCAGACGTCGCCGTAGTGGAAGCCGTAGTCGTCGGCGAACAGGACCGGCTGCCCCTTCGGGACCGGGGTGACGCTGTACGAGCTCGTGCGGTCGGCGGTGGTCCAGCCGGAGTCGTCGTAGTCGGGGAGGGACTCGAAGTTCTCGGTACGGCGCCGCCAGCCGCTCAGCGCGGGCAGTCGCACCTCGGCCACGGCGGGGATCGGGAGCTGTCCGGGCGTGGGCGGCATGTCGGCGCGCAGGCTGCCCATGGGGGTGACCGAGGTGCGCAATGGGCGTCCGTTCCAGGTGATCCGGGCCATGCCGCGCGGCCCCCACACCTCCATGCCCGTGCCCTCGACGGTGTCGCCGGTGAGATGGGCGGTGGCGCCGTCCAGGGTGACCTCACGCACCAGCGAGGGCCCGTACACGAGGACCGGTCCGGTCGGGGTGTCCACCGGGAACAGCCGCAGCGAGCCGGGGTCGTCGGTGAAGATCAGCAGCAGCGGGGTGTCGCTGCCGCCGGCCTCGATCCGCACCCGGGCCGGGCCGCCGACGCCCATCGGCACGGTGACCCTGAGGACGCCGAGGTCGTAGTTCCACGCGGGTTCCGCGTCGCCCCGGGTGACCAGGGGCTCTTCCGGGCACTCAAGGAGGACCTGGGCCATCTCGCCGTGCGGGGCCGTGAACACGGCCACGTCCATCCGGCCGACCTTCTGGCACATCATGGGCTGCGCGGTGGCGTACTTGAGCGTGCGACCGCCCAGCTGGAGGCCCGCGGTGAGCAGTCGGGCGTCATGGGCGGCGACGGTGAACGCCACGTCGATCCCGGCGTCCGGGATCGACGTCGTGACCGGCGCGTCGGTGTCGTTGCGCACGACGTACACATGGGAGCCGGTGTCCGGGTTGGTCAGGTGGTACACGTTCAGCCGCTCGTCCGCGGCCCGCACCGCGTCGGCCCGGTCCAGCTTGGCGAAGTCCGGGACGGTCCTGAGGAGATGGCCGAGCTGGTGCGCCGGGGCGAGCTTCGGCGTCTGCCTGCGCGCCTCGTCGATCGCCGCCCCGTAGTCGTACGACGTGTAGACCTGCGGCGCGGGCAGCCAGCCCCACGAGGTGCCGCCGAAGGTCATGTAGACGTTGTGCACGGTGATGCCGTTGGCGAGGTTGGTGAGCTGGAAGCGCCGCTCGTAGGCCGCGTCCCGGGTCCGCCGCGCCTCGGCGTACCCCTTGCCGTCGAAGGTGGCCCCGCCCCAGGAGTCGAACCAGCCCCCGCCGAACTCCGGGACGAAACCGGGTGTGCCGGGACTCGCCGTGGCCCCGCCCTTCAGCCCGCCCTCCCCGAAGTCCCCCCAGTCGGGCGGCACTTCGGAGGGCAGCGGGTACGCGTCGAAGCCGTAGAGCCAACCGCGCTCCTCGCCGCCGGTGTTGAAGGACCCCGGGGTCCAGTAGCCGTTCCTGCCCTTGTCGTTGTGGAACAGCGGGACGTCGATCCCGTCCGCGCGCACCTTCTTGTACAGGTGGGACATGTAGTCGCGGCCCAGGGGCTCGTCGACGAAGGCGTCGTACTCGTTCTCGATCTGGTAGAGCAGGACCGTGCCCCGCCCCTTGGTGAACAGGTGCCGGCCGGCGATCGCGTTCACCTCGGTCAGCCACTCGTCGACGTACGACAGATAGGCCGGGTCGGAGGTGCGGGCCCGGCCCGCGGTCGCCGCCAGCCAGCCCGGGAAGCCGCCGCCGTCGACCTCGGCGTTGATGTAGGGGCCCGGGCGCAGGATCACGTACAGGCCGGTCTCGGTGGCCGTGCGCAGGAACAGGTCGAGGTCGCGGACGCCGGTGAAGTCGTACTGGCCGGGGCCGGGGGAGTGGTAGTTCCAGGCCACGTACACGCTCACCGCGTTGAAGCCGTGGGCGCGCATCTTCTGCAGGATGTCCCGCCACAGCGACGGGCTGGGCAGCCGGAACGGGTGCATCTCGCCGGACCACAGCACCAGTCGCCGGCCGTCGACCAACAGCGAGTGCTTGTCGTAGCCGACCTTGTGGCGCGCCCGGTCGGCGGCGGGGGCGCCGGGCGCCGGCCCGGTGGGCACGCTGTGGGAGGCGTAGGCCCGGGTGGTCTCCCCACCACTGCCGCTCAGCGCGAAGCCGAGCGCCGTGGTGCCGGCGAGGGCGCTGAATGTACGTCTGCTCAGCTCCAAGGGAGCGCCTCCTGGTCGTGCCGCGCTAGCGCCAGTCCGTCCGTGGGTGTGGGTGGTGTGCCTATTGTGGCGTGGCCATTGTCCCCGGCCGAACGCCGCACAATTGTCGTATGAGGATCTCTGCGCGGGCGGACTACGCGGTACGGGCGGTGCTGGAGCTTGCCGTGCGGCAGGACACGGAGCCGGTGAAGGCCGAGGCCATCGCCGCGGTCCAGGACATTCCGCACAAGTTCCTGGAGGGGATTCTCGGCGATCTGCGGCGCGGTGGGATCGTCGACAGCAGGCGTGGCGGGGGCGGCGGTTACCGCCTCGCGCGGGAGGCCTCGGCCATCACGGTCGCGGACGTCATCCGCGCGGTCGACGGGCCGATCGTGTCGGTGCGCGGCGAGCGGCCCACCGGACTGGAGTACACGGGTTCCGCACAGCCCTTGCTGCCGCTGTGGATCGCCCTGCGGGCCAACGTCCGCAAGATCCTGGAGGGCGTCACCATCGCCGACATCGCGGGCGACGCACTCCCCGAACCGGTACAGCGGCTCGCGGCCGAGCCGGCCGCGTGGGAGAACCCCTGAGGTAGAGAACCCTCCGGGGGCTCCGCCTGTCGGTGTGACGTGGATCACGGCGAGGGGAAAACCTGTCGCCGGGGCCGGGCGTCTAGCAGGTGTGAGATCAGTCAGAGCAGCGCTGCACGAGCTGGACGAGGAGCGTCTCGTCCGGCTGGTGGCCAAAGGCGACCGTGCCGCGTTCGAGGAGCTGTACCGGCGTACGTCGCCGTGGATGGTGGTGAGGCTGCGCCGCCGGTGCGGGGACGAGCAGATCGTCGCGGAGGTCATGCAGGAGACCTACCTGGCGGTGTGGCGAGCGGCGGGCGCGTTCGCCGGGACCGCTGTCGGGGGGACGGCCACCGGGTGGCTGTGGACGATCGCGGCACGCCGTCTGGTCGACGCGTTCCGGCGCAGGGCTCACCACGCGGAGCCGCCGCCGGCCGCCGCCCCGCCCGACCGGGCGCCCGCCGCCGAGGAGTTGGCGCTCGCCGAGACCGTCGGCGGTGACGTCGGGGACGCGCTGCGGCGCCTCGCACCGGAGCTGAGACAGGTACTGCAGGCCATGGTGCTCGACGGGCTGTCCGTCCGGGAGACCGCGGTCCTGCTCGGGCTGCCCGAGGGCACGGTCAAGACCCGTGCCCGCCGGGCCCGTATCGAGATGCGGAGGTCGCTGGCATGAGTGCCGAACACGCGTCGAAGCGAATCATCGAGGGATACGTACGCGGTGGCGCGGACCTCTCCGCCGACGAGGTGTGGGCCGTGGAGGCGCATCTGGAGACGTGCCGGGTGTGCCGTGACGGGCTGTCCGCCGCGGTCGACGCCGGGGCGCCCGAGGTGGCGCGGCTCGTCGACACCGTGTGGTCGGGGCTCGAACCCCGCCTCGCGGTCACCGCCACGATGCCGCGCCGGCGGCGCTGGTCGGCGCGGCTGTCGAGATGGATGACCCCCACGATGGTGCCGTGGCTGGCCATGGCCGTGGGCGTCACGCTGCTGACCCTGCTGCTCGACCGCGTCTACGCCGGCTCCGGCGAGGTGTCGCTGGTGCTGCTGCTCGCGCCGGTCCTGCCGGTGCTCGGCGTCGCGGCGTCCTGGTCGCGCGGCCTGGACCCGGCCTACGAACTGACGGCCTCGGTGCCCAGGAGCGGGCTCCACCTGGTGCTGCGGCGCACCGCGTCGGTGCTCGGTGTGGTGGTCCCCGCGCTGCTGGTGGGCGGCTGGGCGACGGGAGTGATGGTGGTGCAGTGGCTGCTGCCCTGTCTGGCCTTCACCGCGACGACCCTGGCGCTCGGCGGCGTGATCGGTGTGACCCGCGCCGCCTTCGTGCTGGCCGCCGTGTGGGCCGCTGTGGTCGTGGCGCCCACCGTGGTCACCAGCCGTACGACCTTCGCCCTGCAGACGGACGGGCTGCCCGCGTGGGGGCTGATCCTCGCACTCGGTCTCGCTGTCGTGACCGCCCGCAGAGGCGCGTACACCCTGCTGGGAGCTCATCGATGACCCACGGGAAGAACACAGGAGAGGAACACTCCATGACGTCTGCCGTGAGCACGGCCGACATCGCACCGACGGCCCACGCCTGGGAGATCCGGGCCACCGGGCTGAAGGTCAGGGTCGGCAGGAAACGGATGGCCGTCGACGGTCTCGACCTCTCGCTGGGCATCGGCGTCCATGGACTCCTCGGCCCCAACGGGGCGGGCAAGACCACCCTCATCAGGACGCTGGCCACCGTGCTGCGCCCCACCGAGGGCAGCCTGGAACTGTTCGGCGAGTCCGTGGGCGGCATGGGCGAGCACCGGGCGGTGCGCCGCCGGATCGGCTATCTGCCGCAGGAGTTCGGCTACTACAAGCGCTTCACGGTGCGCGAGTTCGTCGAGTACATGGCGTGGCTGAAGGAGGTGCCCAAGGCGAGCATCCCCGCGGCGGTGCAGCGTGCCGTGGAGCGGGTGGGGCTGGCGGACCGCGCCGACGAGAGGATGAAGGCCCTGTCGGGCGGCATGGTGCGGCGGGTCGGCATCGCCCAGGCCATCGTCAACGACCCGACGATCCTGCTCCTCGACGAGCCCACGGTCGGCCTCGACCCGGCGCAGCGGATGCGCTTCCGTGAACTGCTGCAGGAGTTGGGCACGGACACCTGCGTGCTCGTCTCGACCCACCTGGTGGAGGACGTCGCCGCCGCCTGCGCCGACGTGCTGCTCTTCGCCGAGGGGCGGCTGGTCTTCAAGGGGCCCCCGGACGAGCTGGCCTCGGTGGGCGGTCCGGAACACGAGGGTGACAGCCCACTGGAGCGCGGCTACTCGGCCCTGCTGCTCAACCCCGAGCAGACGAGGGGGACTTGGTGAACGGCCGCGTACTGCGCATCGAGTTGAGGCGTTCGGTCGCCCGGTGGGCCGGCGTCGTGGTCCTGGTGCCGTCGCTGATGTTCCTGTACCTGCTCCACGGCGACTGGTGGAACGGCACCACGGCGTGGACGGCCCAGTGGACGCCGCTGGCCATGAGGACCCGCTCCCTGCTCTTCTACCTCTGGCCGCTCGTCATCGGGCTCGGGGCGCTGCAGGGACTGCGCGACCACCGCTCGACGATGTCCGAGCTGCTGACGAGCACCCCCCGGCCCGCCCGGCACCGCGCGGCCACGCTCGCGGGCGCGACGGCGATCACGCTGGCCTGCGCCTTCGCGTCGCTCGTCCTCGTGGGCGGGGTCCAGGTGCTCGCCCACACCGGGTACACGCACCTCGGGTGGCTGCCCGTCTCGCTGGTGGGGGTGCTCTTCCTGGTGGCGGGGGCGGTGCTGGGCATGGGAGCCGCGCGGGCCCTGCCGTCGCCGCTCACCCCGCCGGCGCTTGCCATGGCCGCCTTCGTGTTCACCGCCCTGATGCACATGTCCCTGGGCCGGACGGACACCAGCACGGCGGACGGGCTGACGAGCAGCGAGCCGAACCGGATCTCGCTGCTGTCACCGACGCTGGACGATGTGCGCGAGGCGTTCGTCACGCTGTCCGCCCCCGTGCACGTCGGGCAGACGATCTGGCTGCTCGGTATGGCCGCGACCGGCCTCGCCCTGCTCGTCGCCGCGACCCCGCGCGCCCGGCTGATCGCCCTGACGCCCGTCCTGGCGGGTGCGGTGATCGCCCTGCTCGTCCTGCCGGCCGACGCGCGCCGGATGTACGTCGTCGACAAGGCCGCCGCGGAGCTGGTGTGCGACGGCCCGGTGTGCGTGACGAGGACGCAGCAGGCCCGGCTCGCGGACCTCGCGGGCCCCGGCAAGGAGGCGCTGCGCCGGCTGCGCGGTGCCCTCGGTGATCAGGCACCGGACTCGGTCCGGGAGAACACCGCCGTACTGCCGGAGGGCTCCACGCCGCGGTGGTCACGCGGGACCGTGCTCTTCGACTTCGACGACGACATCATCGCCACCGCCAAGGGCGAGGAGCTGACCTGGGCCCTGATCGCCAAGGGCATGGTGCCGGGGTGCACCCCCGTCGGCTGGAGCGGCTTCGGGGGAGACGAATACGCGCAGACCGTCGCGCTGGGCTGGGTCCTCGGGGACCTCAAGCCGCTCGGCGCCGCGTCGGGACGTATGCGCGGCGAGATCGAGGCCGAGACCCGCCCGGTGTGGCGGGAACTCAAGGCGCTGCCACGGGCCGGGCAGCTCTCCCGGATCAGGGCGATGCGGGCCGCCGCGCTCTCCTGCGAGGGCGACCCGTTCGACGCCCTGTCCGGCGGTGCGGCCCGGTGAGATGGCTGACGTTGTACGCGCGTTCGCGTCAGGTGCCCGCGGCGCTCGCCGCGGTGCTGATCGGCGCGGTGACGGTGTGGGCGCTCGCCCGGGACCAGGACGCGGGGCCCGGTGATCCGCGGCTGCCCGTGCTCGTCCTCGCCACGGGGGCGACGGCCGTCTCGGTCGGGCTCGGCGGGCAGGACCTCGCGCTGGACCGGACGGCCGCGATCCGCTGGATGCCCCGCAGAGCGGCGCACGTGCTGCTCGCCGGCGCGGTCGTCGCCGCCGCGCTGCTGGCAGTGCAGACCATGGGTGTGTCCATGGCCACCACCGCGTTCGTCGTGCGGGACAGCGCGGGCCTGATGGGCCTGGTCGCTCTCGGCGCGGCGCTCTCGGGCGGCCAGTACGCATGGACGCTGCCGTTCGCCTGGCTCTCGTTGGTGTTCTTCGCCCCGCCCCCGACGAGTGTGCCGATGCACGTGGTGATGTGGATGCTGCTGCCTCCCGGCACGGCAGCGGGCACCTGGACAGCCCTGGTCCTCACGATCGTCGGCCTCACCGCGTACACCGTCGCCGGCCCGAGGCGGTAGCCGCCCAACTGGCTTTGTTCACACGTGAGTTCAGCCATCCCTGAAATGGCTGGAGTTCGCTCTGGCGGGGTCACAGGGTGCTCCCTACGATTCGATCGCCGCGGTGCTTCACAGAAACCACACAGGTTCTCCACGCTTCAACAACAGCGCAGAGGAGAGACCCCCCATGGCAAGTGGACTGTTCCTGGGCGGCGCCGTCGCCGCCCTCGTCGCCGCGGCGATGCCCGCGCACAACCCGTCCGGCGGGTTCGAGGACCCGCCCCCGGACAAGATCGTCATCAAGGTCGCCACGGTGAACGGCTCGGGCTGTCCCGCGGGCACGGCGGCCGTCGCGGTCTCCGAGGACAACACCGCGTTCACGGTCACCTACAGCGACTACCTCGCCCAGGTCGGCGGCAACTCCGACCCCACGGCGTTCCGCAAGAACTGCCAGCTCAACCTGCTCGTCCACGTCCCGTCGGGCTTCACGTACGCCATCGCCAGCGCGGACTACCGGGGCTTCGCCTCGCTCCAGGCCGGCGCGAGCGGCGTCCAGCGGGCCTCGTACTACTTCCAGGGCTCCCCGCAGACGGCCGCCAAGACCCACACCTTCCCCGGCGCCTACAACGACAACTGGCAGGCGACCGACACCACCGACTGGGCCCAGCTGGTCTGGGCGCCCTGCGGGGTCCAGCGCAACTTCAACATCAACACGGAGGTCCGCGTGAACGTGGGCACCTCCTCGCCGTCCAAGGTCAGCTTCATGACGATGGACTCGACCGACGGCGACATCAGCACCGTCTACCACATGGCGTGGAAGGAGTGCCCCGGCAAGTGAGGTTCCGGGCAGGTCCCGCCCGCCGCCCTGAGGGCGGCGGGCGGTTCGGGTGCCGGGTTCAGCTCCTCTCGACGCCGAGGGTCAGGGTGCCGGAGTAGCCGGCCGAGGGGCTGCTGCCGAGGGCGGTCAGGGTCAGCAGACCGGACGCGGCGCCGCCGTCGTCGTAGATCCCGTCCTGGGCGAGGGTGGTGCGGGTGACCGTGTTGGCCGAGTACGGCGAGCGCGCGCCGACCTTGGCGGTGATCGTCTCGTCGAAGAAGAGCTGGCCGGTGTGGAGTTCGGTGCCGCCGGTGAAGGAGCCGTCCGAGGTGAGGGTGACGCCGACGTGCACCTTCACGTGGATGTGCACGCAGCGGCCCCGGTACCAGCCCGGGTAGACCGTGGTGATGCGGGCGACGCCGCCGGTGCCGGTGAGGACGCCGCCGCGCAGGAAGGTGCCGCTGTCGGGCTCGTTGTGGCCGTTGTTGCCGACGTAGCCGGAGTACTCGCCGAGCGCGTCGCAGTGCCAGATCTCCACGAGGGCGTTGCTGATGGTGGCGCAGGTGTCGTCGTCGACGACGGTGAGGGCGAGTTCGAGCGGGAAGCCGGTCTTGCCCTCGGTGATGTCGGAGCGGACGTACTGGCCGTCGAGGTAGTAGGGGCCTTCGGTCATCTCCCGGGTGAGGGTGCAGACCGCCGCGGCGGCCACGGGGACGGTGTCGGCGGTGTCGGCCGTCCGCGAGGCGGGGGTGCCGGACACGGCCGCGCCCACGGCGAGGGTGGCGGCGGTGGCGCCCGTGGCGACCAGGACGGTGCGGCGGGCGAGGGCGTCTCTCGCGGGGGCCTCGGTCATGGGGGTGTCGTTCATGGGGGTGTCTGTCATGAACACGACACCGTAGAAGGAGTTTCTGTTGATGGGCTGTCAGTTCGGCAAAGTGAGGGGTCGTCAAGTTCCGTGCGAGACAGGTTGCGGTGTCGTCGGCGGTGGGCGCGGTACGGTATCGGGGCGTATGCCGACAAGGAGGGTAAATGGGGCTTACCGTGCGGGTCGAACGGCGCATCGCGGAGGACTTCCCCGGCCGGGAGGGCGAGGTGGTGGGCGATCTCCTCACCGAGCTGGTCAACCACCTGACCGACCGGGGCGACCAGGAGGACAAGGAACGGATCGCCGCCGCGACGCTGCTGTGCGGACAGGGCCGGGTGGACCGGCTCCTCGACGCCGTCCAGCTGGCCAAGGAGGACTGGCGGGACGTGCTGGTGGGGGCGGGGCTGGCGGAGGCGGGGTGGAGAGAGCGGCTGGAGGCGGACTTCGGCCCGGCGGTCGCCTCCGGCTGACGCGGTGGTGCGGGCCCTGCGGTCGGCGTCGAACCTGCGGGTGCGGCGGGGCTGCGGGGTCGCGTGCTGTCCGGGGGCGGCTGTGTGACGTGTGGACGGTCTCGCGCGAAGGGTTCGCGTTGCTGCTTGCCGTGCGGTGAGGGCCGCGTCTCGCGGGAAGCGGTTCGGCGGCCGTCTCTCGCTGACGCGGTGGTGCGGGCCCTGCGGTCGGCGTCGAGCCTGCGGGTGCGGCGGGGCTGCGGGGCCATGCGCTGTCCGGGGGCCGGGCACCGGCTGCGTGGAGGGTGGCGTGGCGCTGGAACCGGTTCGGCGGTAGCCCCCGGCTGATGTGGTGGTGCGGGCCTCGTGGTCGGCGTCGAGCCTGCGGGTGCGGCGGGGCTGCGGGCCGCGTGCTGTCCGGGGTCGGTTGTATGTGGGGGGTGGTGTGACGTCTGGATGGCCTCGCGCGAGGAGTCCGTGTCGCTGCTTGCCGTGCGGCGGGGGCCGCGTCTCGCGGAAAGCGGTTCGGGGGCCGTCGTGCCGACCGGTACCTTCGGCTCATGTGCCACTACGCCGACAAGGCATACAAGCTGCACTACGCGTGCGTGCCCTGCCGTGTCGCGTTCAAGCGGCATCCCGGCCCCGGCGGGCATCGGTGCCCCCGCTGCGCCACGCCGATGAGCTGCGCCGGGCGGGACTTCGCGGCACCCCGGCGGCGGGACGTGAAGGCATGGAGCGTGGTGGCGGCCGTGCTCGCCGCAGGTCTGCGCTACGAGGGGCGTGAGCCCTGCGGCTGTGGCAGGGAGCCCAAGTTCCGCCCTCGTACCCGCGCTCAGCTACGGGCGCGCCGGGCCGCGGCGGCGCGCAGCGGGACGCCTCTGGCCGAACTGCTGGGGCGTTCGGACCCGGAGGCCCCCGAAGACCCCGCTCGGTGCCGCTGACCGCTTACCCCTCGGGTAATCGACCCCGGTCCGGCGTGCGTGCGAGGCTCATCCGCGTACGGAGCCCTACCGACCGGGAGGACGACATGACCGCCTACGCCATCGCCCACCTGCGGGACGCCGCGCCGCATCCGGAGATCGCCGAGTACATCGAGCGCATCACCGCCACCTTCGAGCCGTACGGCGGGAGCTTCCTCGTGCACGGCGCGCAGCACGAGGTGAAGGAGGGCGGCTGGCCCGGGCACGTCGTGGTGATCGGGTTTCCCGGGATCGCCGAGGCGCGGGCTTGGTGGGACTCCGCCGCCTACCAGGAGATCGCGCCGCTGCGCTCGCGGCACATCCAGGGCGACATCATCCTGGTCGAGGGCGTTCCCCGGGGCTACGACCCCGCGGTCACCGCGAAGGCGATGCGGGACACGCTCACGCCGTGAGGATCCCTCGCGCTCCCCGACTCCCGTGCCCCACGGGGCTGTTGGATACTGGGCCGAGGCATACGGAAGGGGGAGGCTCGCGTGCCGGACGGACGGGAAGTGGACCAGGCGGAGTTGCTGGGCGTAGCCAAGGACGAGGAGCGCGCCCGCAGCCTGCTCCGCGCGCTGCGCACCCTGAGCACCGGGCCCGATCCGAAGCTGCGGGAGATGGCGACCGGGGTGCTGCGCGGTGACCTCACCGCCGAACAGGCCTTCACCGACCCGGAGTACACCGCCGCCCTGTTCTCCGGCGCCGACAGCGTCCGCCGGGCGGGGGAGCGGCGTACCGACGCCGAGGCCCGTGAGGCGGGTGAGCGCTTCGGCGCATGGCAGGAGGCGCGGAGCGCCGGGGACGAGAGCGGCGACCAGGGCCAAGGACAGGGCACGGCACAGCCCGAGGCGACGCCCCGTCAGGCTCCTCAGCAGCCCTCTGGGCCCTGGCGGAACCCCGGCGCGCCCGGACTGGGCGGCTCCCGCCCGGCAGGGCCCTTCGGCCGCGGCTGAACACCCGCTCCGCCCAGGGCCGTTCGGTTCCTCCCGGCGAAGGGCGGTTCCGGACCGGTGAGTTGGGTTCAGCGATGGCCGGGGGAACGGGCCATGCCCGACCTGGCCTCCGAGTTCAGCGCCAGCCGAACAACCGGCCCCGAGTACTACGGCTCGACTCCTCCCCCCCACCACTGAATTCAGCCGCCGAACCCCAGCCCGCCGCACCCCGTCCTCTCCCGCCCCTCCAGTAATTCCCGCCCCCCGTAGTAAAGTTCGGCCGTCGTACGCGTGACCTGAAATGGTCCTGCCAAGACAAAGGGGGAACGAGCATGGGGGTCGTGCTGCCCGACGAGGCGGCCTGGGTGCTGGATCTCATCGGCGTCGAGTGGCCCAACGTCGACGAGGACGACTACCGGGACATGGCCGACGGCCTGCGTTCCTTCGCCTCGCAGATGCGGGAGGGCAAGGACGCCACGACGAGCGTCGTCCAGGAGTTCCTGGAGGGCAACGAGGGCATCGCGACCGCGGCTTTCCAGCAGCACTGGGGCAAGGTCAGCGACGTACACCTGGAACGGCTCGGTCAGGCCGCCGACCTCGGGGCGACGGCCCTGGACGGTGCCGCGATCGCCGTGGCCGGAGCCAAGGTCGCCGCCATCGTCCAACTCGGCATCCTCGCCGCCGAGATCATCGCCGCCCAGGCCGCCGCGCCGTTCACGCTCGGGCTCTCCGAGGTCGGCGCGCTCGGTGCCACCCAGGCCACCCGTCTCATCGTGCGGCGGCTGCTGAAGGAGGCCGAGCAGCTCCTCATGGAGGAGCTCATGTCCGTGGCCATGGGCCCGGTCTACTCCGCGCTCGGCAACATGGCCACCGACCTCGTTCTCCAGCTCGGCGCCAACGCCGTGGGACTGCAGGACGGTTACAGCCCCGGCAAGACCCTGCACGCCGGCAGCGAGGGCTTCTCCGAGGGGCTGGACGCCGCGACGGGGACCACCGGGACCCTCACCGGCAAGGGAGGCGCCGCGTGAGCGACACCGTCCGCAGCGACAAGGACCTCCACGACCGGCTCGCCGACCGGATCACCTCCCAGGCCGACGAGCACGAGTCCGGCGCCCGCCCCCATCTGCGCCGCAGCCGCGCGGGACTGAACCGGACCCGGGGCAAGGGCGCCCTCGCGGCGGCCGTCGAGACCGGGGCCGAGAAGATCCTCAGAGCCATCGAGGAGGCCGAGGACCAGCTCCACAAGCACCTCCAGGACGTGTCCAAGGGCGTGCGGGCCATGGGCGACAACCACGCGCGCAACGACAAGAACATCGAGACGATGCTCCAGAGCATCGTCAAGCGCTCCCGCGACCAGGACGCGGTCCGTGACGGGGGCGGGATCGGCAAGGACCGGCCGGACACGACGAAGGACCCGCACACCGTCACGCTGGAGTGGAAGCCCGGCATGCCCAAGCAGGCCTTCGAGCGGAAGGCACGGGCCCTTCAGCGGTTGGGGGAGGACGGAAAGCTCTTCAAGTTCAAGGGCAGGACCAAGGACTACCGTGACTCGAAGATCACAGCTGACTACAAGGGCGCGCTGACCGCCCTGATCCTCAGGAACAACAAGGACGACCCCGACTTTGCCAGGGAGGCCGCGGAGGCCGCCCGTAACATGTCGCCCGACCACGTCCACGAGCTGCAGACCGGTGGTCCGGACGCGTGGCGTAACCTGCGGATGCTTGACCGGGTCACGAACCAGGACATCGGGTGGAACCAGATACGCCCGCAGATCAAGGATCTACCGGACGGCAATCCGATCAACATCGACATCAAATGGTGGCCAGATGACTAGCGCGAGCCATGCGCCGTCCCGTCTGATCGCGACGGTGGACGCCCTGCGGTTGGCACTGTTGGAGAGCCCGGACCTGCTCGGGTTCACGCTCGGTGGGACGATCGACGAGGAGACGGCCGCCGCCGCGGAGGCCGAAGGGGTGCCGCGGGCGTTCCTGGACTTCTGCCGGGTGCTGAACGGCGTGGGCTGCGGGCCGTCCGTGCAGCTCTTCAGCCTGGCGGAAGCCGAGGAGCACCAGTTCTACTGCGAGCCGGTGGTCGACTCCCCGCTGCCGCTGTCCCCCGAGAAGCTCTACTGTGTCGGGATGATCCAGGAGGCCCCTGTCTTCGTCGACCGCGCGAGCGGCGACCTTCTCGGAGCCGTTGAAGAAGGCCCGGACTGGCCCGACGCGGAGCGCTTCGAGCAGCTCGCGCCCGGGCTGGGGGCGTTCTTCCTGGAGCGGTTGGTCGCTCCCGACGAGTACGCCCGGCTCGCTCTGATCGACGACGAGTTGCTGGAGTACGACGATTGGCTGAAGCTGCTGCGCCGAGCCGGTCTGACCGGCTGAGGCAGGACGAAGGGAAGCAGAGGACGCATGGCCACCCATGACGAGATGACGGAGCTGTTCGGCGCGGACCGCGTGGTCACGCTGGACCGTGCCGTCGCCGAGGAGCGCGGACTGTCCGAGGCCGACGCCGAGGTGCTGTGCGAGGTCGGTGTGCCCGTCTTCGTCGACGTGCTGTTCATCCTCGACACCGCCGAGGAGGGACCCGACCCCTTCACCGTGGTGCCGGTGGCCGCCGGCGGGGAGGAGACCCACATCCTCGTCCTGGGCGGCCCCACCGACGACCCGGTGATGCGGTACTGCCTGGACATGGACCGCGGCTACGTCATCCTCATGTCCTTCGACGCGGAGCCGCGCGCCGAGATCGTCAACCGCACCCTCGCCGACCTCGTCGAGTTCCTGTACCGCTTCGCCCTGCGTGCCAGGCACCTGGAGCAGGCCGCACCCCAGGACCGCGCCCCGTACACCGACAAGCTCGTCGAGTACCTCAAGGCCCGCGACCCCTACGCCTTCGCCCAGCCGGACAGCTGGTGGTCGATGGTCTTCGAGCAGGTCGGCTGAGCCGGGCACGCGTCGACGCCCCGGACGGCGGCATGGGCATGGGCATGGGTGGCGGAACCCCGTCCCAGGAACATCCGCATCGTCAGGCCACTGACCACCACTGAGGCGTGCGCGGAGCATTGACGCGCAAGGGGTTCGATTCTACGGTCCCGTCCGAAGCTCTGATCGGTGATCGGCATATCGAACATCCCCCCACTGGCATCCGTCAAAGGAGCGTCACCGTGCGCCGCACCTCACTTCTGGCCGTCCCCGTGGCCTTCCTGCTCGCCCTGATCCCGGGCACGGCCTCCGCGTACCCCAACCCCGGGACCGTCACCGGGGCCACCACCATCCACGACCCGACGATGATCCGTACCTCGGCGGGCCGTTACCTGCTGTACGGCACCGGCGGCGGCCTCGGCTACCGCACCTCCACCGACCGGATCGCGTTCACGGCCGGCGGCGACGCCTTCTCCGCCAAGCCGGGCTGGTGGTCCTCGTACGCCACCGAGGCCTGGGCGCCCGACATCTCCTACCAGGGCGGCAAGTACCTGATGTACTACGCCGTCTCGACCTTCGGCTCCAACAAGTCGGCGATAGGCCTGGCGACTTCGGGCACCGGGCTGCCCGGCTCCTGGAGCGACCAGGGCACCGTGTACACCTCCACCACCGCCAGCGACTACAACGCCATCGACCCGAACCTGTTCGTCGACGGCGACGGCAAGTGGTGGCTGTCCTTCGGCAGTTGGTGGACCGGCCTGAAGATGATCCAGCTCAACCCGTCCACCGGCAAGCAGCTCTCCACCAACACCACCCGCTACTCGATCGCCTCCCGCCCCACCGGGACCAAGGCCGTCGAGGCGCCGTACATCGTGAAGCGGAACGGTTACTACTACCTCTTCGCGTCCTACGACACCTGCTGCGCCGGCACCAGTTCGACCTACAAGGTCAAGGTGGGCCGCGCCACCAGCATCACCGGGCCGTACGTCGACAAGAACGGCGTCTCGATGACGAACAACGGCGGCACGCCGGTCCTTGAGTCGCACGGCCGGTACATCGGCCCCGGCGGACAGTCGATCATGAACGACTCCGACGGCGACCTGATCGTCTACCACTACTACGACGGCAACGACAACGGCACACCCAAGCTCGGCATCAACCTGCTGAACTGGAGCAGCGGGTGGCCCGTCGCCTACTAGACGCCGCCGACGCCGCTCAGCCGGCCTGGCCCATCCCCGCCGCGTTCGGCCAGCTCTGAGCGTTGGGCCAGCCGGTGGCGGGCGCCTGGGACAGCTCCTGCGGGGCCCCCGGCGCCGGTGCGGTCATCCCGCGCACCTGCGCCGCGGTGAGGCCACCACGGGCCGGCACTCCGGGCGGAGTCGGCCCGAAGGGTGCCGGAGCCGGCGGGGCGGCGGGCACGGGCACAGGGGCCGGCATCGGGGCGGGCGCCTGCATCGGGGCCGGAGCCGGCATCTGGGCCGGCATCGGCATCCCCGCTCCCATGGAACCGGCTGCCTCCATCGAGGCAGCGGCCCCCATCGAGGCAGCCGCCGCCATGGAACCGACGCCGCCCATGGAGCCCACGCCGCCCATCGAACCGACCGCGCCCATCGGCGCCGCCGCGGCCACCGCCACCGGCTGGGCGACCGGCATCGGCATGCCGACACCCGGGCCCATCCCCCCACCGCCGACGGCCATCGCCGCGAGATCCTGCATGCCCGCCCCGTTGGTCTGGCCGACGAGGCGGTCCACTGCCGCCGTACCCGAGCTGTAGCTGGTCCCTTGAGCGAGCTCGGGCACGGCGGCTCCCCTCCTGGTCCCGTAGAGCACCTGTTCCAGGCCGGACACCAGGCGACGCACATCCACCTGGGGGCGCACCACGAGCCGCAGGAAGCGGCTTGACGAGCCGATCTTGTTGCCGCACTCGCGGACGAGGATGCGGTGCTCGGTGAGCATCCGGTCCCGGACCACGGTGCCCTCGGCGCCGACGGGCAGGCGCACGAAGAGGAAGTTCCCCTGCGAGGGGTAGACGGTCAGGCCGGGCAGCGCGGCGAGCTGGCTCGCCATGTCGAGGCGGTCCCGGCGGACCTGGTGCAGGCTCTGCGCGTACTCGGCGCCGTGCTCCTTGAGCATGAACACCACGTACTCGGCGAAGGCGTTGAGGTTCCACTTCGGCAGCATCGAGCGGACCCGGCCCGCGAGGGAGGGGTTGGCGACCATGTAGCCGAAGCGGATGCCGTGCAGGCCGAAGTTCTTGCCGAGGCTGCGCAGGACGATGACGTTCGGCCGGACCATCGCCTCCTGGACCACCGAGGGCTCCTGCTCGGCGTCGGCGAACTCCAGGAACGACTCGTCGATGACGATGAGGTCCAGGTCGGCCATGGCGTCCATGAACTGCACGAGCGCGTGCTTGTGGAGGAAGCCGCCGTCAGGGTTGTTCGGGTTGCAGATGACCGCGACCCGCGTGCCCCGGGTGCGTATGAACTCGGCGTACTGCGCGAGGTCCAGGGCGAACCCGCTGGACTCCTGGAGCGGGAACATGTCGACCCGCTTGCCGGTCTCCATCGGCTGGTCGGTCCAGCGGCCGAAGGTGGGGACGGGGACGGCGAGGGACTCGCGGACCAGCAGGTGGTCGATCCAGGTGATCAGCTCGGTCGAGCCGTTGCCCATCGCCACGGCCTGCGGCGGCAGTTGGAGCAGGTTGCACAGCTCGGCGGTGATCGTGTCGGCGCTGCTGGGGTAGTAGGTGATGATGTCCTTCAGCCGCGCGGCCATGGTGTCCATCATCGCCGGAGTGGGAAAGTAGGGATTGCAGGGGATACAGAAGTCCACCGGCCCCGTCCCGTCGCCGCCCTCGCGCGCCAGCGCCGCCATGGACGGGCTGTGCGCAGCCGTGCTGCGGAACAACGAGGTGACGTTGTCGGCCATCGAACCTCCGTATGGGGCGGACCCGGCGGGGACGACCGGGTCCGTCGTCATTGGGTGGCCCGCGCGGGGGAGCACGGGCCGCCCTTACATACGGATGCCTGCGTGGCGCTGTTCAACGGGTGTGAAAGAAGTGTGAGTTCGGGAACCCCGACCCCGAATTCGGCATCTGACCAGGTCAGGCGCCGAACGAGTGGATCGTCGTCGACCGGTGTGTCTGGCCCGGACGCAGCACCGTCGAGGGGAACGACGGGTGGTTCGGCGAGTCCGGGAAGTGCTGTGTCTCCAGGCACAGGGCGTCGCCCTGGCGGTAGGTGTGGCCGCCGGTGCCGGTGAGGGTGCCGTCGAGGAAGTTGCCCGAGTAGAACTGCAGACCCGGCTCGACGGTGGAGATCTTCAGGGTGCGGCCCGAGGACGGGTCGCGCAGGGTCGCCACGTGCTCGGGCTCGGCGGTGATGCCCTTGTCGAGGACCCAGTTGTGGTCGTAGCCCTTGGCGTGGACCTGCTGCTCGTGGCCGGCCCGGATGTCCCGGCCGACCCGCTTGCCCTCGCGGAAGTCGAAGGGGGTGCCCGCGACCTCCGCCAGCTCACCGGTGGGGATCAGACCCGGGTCGGTGGGCGTGTAGCGGGAGGCGGCGATGCGCAGCTCGTGGTCCTCGATGGTGCCGGTGCCCTCGCCGCCGAGGTTCCAGTACACGTGGTTGGTCAGGTTGACCACGGTGGCCTTGTCGGTGGTGGCCTGGTAGTCGATCCGCCAGTCGCCGTCCCGGGTGAGGGTGTACGTCACCTTCACCTTGAGGGTGCCCGGGTAGCCCATCTCGCCGTCGACGGACGTGCGGTACAGGTGCAGGCCGACGTCCGGGCCCTCGGTGAACGGCTCGACGTCCCACACCCGCTTGTCGAAGCCCTGGGTGCCGCCGTGCAGGCTGTTGACCCCGTCGTTGACGGAGAGCTGGTGGCTCTTGCCGTCCAGGGTGAACCGGCCCTCGGCGATGCGGTTGCCGTACCGCCCGATCAGCGCGCCGAAGTACGGGGTCCTGGCGACGTAGTCCTCGATGGTGTCGAAGCCCGCCGAGACGTTGGCGTGGTGGCCGTGCCGGTCCGGGATCTCCAGGGACTGCACGACGCCGCCCCAGGACAGGACCTTCATCCTCGTGCCGCCGTTGGCCAGCGACCAGATGTGGACCTCGGTGCCGTCGGCGAGGGTGCCGAAGACCTCGCCTGTGTTCTGTTCCATTTCCCGGCTCCTGTGCAGCAGACGGGCCCCGCCGGTGGTACCGGCGGGGCCCGAGACGACTTACGAACCGGACTTGCGCTTGTTCCACACGTCGAACCCGACCGCGGCCAGCAGGGCGAGGCCCTTGATGACCTGTTGCCAGTCGGTGCCGACGCTGAGGAGGTTCATGCCGTTGTTCAGCACACCGAGGACGAGACCACCGATGATCGCGCCGAGGACGGTTCCGACGCCGCCGCTCATGGACGCGCCACCGATGAACGACGAGGCGATCGCCTCGAGTTCGAAGTTCAGGCCCGCCTTCGGGGAGGCCGCGTTCAGACGGGCCGCGACCACCAGACCCGCCAGGGCCGCGAGCACGCCCATGTTCAGGAAGACGAGGAAGGTGACCTTCTTGTCCTTGACGCCGGACAGCTTCGCGGCCGGCAGGTTGCCGCCGATCGCGTAGATGTGCCGGCCGAAGACCGCGTTGCGCATGACGTAGCCGTAGCCGACGACCAGCACACCGAGGACGAGCAGGATGATGGGCGCGCCCTGGTAGCTGGCGAGCAGCATCGTGACCGCGAGGATCGCGGCGGCGATCGCGACGAGCTTGAGCAGGAAGGCGTTCCTGGGCAGCACGTCCAGCGCGAACTCCTGCTGGCGCTTGCGGTCGCGGACCTCCTGGTAGACCACGAAGGCCAGCAGCGCGAAGCCCAGCAGCAGGGTGAGGTTGTGGTAGTTGGTGTCCGGGCCGACCTCGGGCAGGAAGCCGTTGCCGAGCTTCTGCAGACCGTCCGGGAACGGGCCGAGGGTCTGGCCCTCCAGGAGGATCTCCGTCAGACCGCGGAAGAGCAGCATGCCCGCCAGGGTGACGATGAACGACGGTATGCCGAGATACGCGATCAGATAGCCCTGGACCGAGCCCGCGACCGCGCCCACCACCAGGGTCAGCACCAGCGCGACGGGCCAGGCCACGTCGTGCTGCACGGTCAGCACGGCCGCGAAGGCGCCCACGAACGCGGTCAGCGAGCCCACCGACAGGTCGATGTGCCCCGCGATGATCACCAGCATCATGCCGATCGCGAGGATCAGGATGTAGCTGTTCTGGAGCACCAGGTTGGAGACGTTGCGCGGCAGCAGCAGGTCCCCGTCGGTCCAGACCGCGAACAGCGCGACGATCAGGCCGAGCGCGATCAGCATGCCGTACTGCCGCATGTTGCGGCGCAGTCCGCCGACCATCAGCTGGAGCAGGCCCTCGTCGGAGGACGACCCCCCGCCCTTGCCGGGCGGCACCGCGGCCGGAACCTTCGTCACATCGGTGCTCATCGCGTTACCTCTTTGTCCTTCGTCATCTGGCGCATCAGCACTTCCTGCGTGGCCTCGGCCCGCGGAACCTCACCCGTGAGCCGTCCGGCGGCCATGGTGTAGATGCGGTCGCACATACCGAGCAGCTCCGGCAGCTCGGAGGAGATGAAGACGACCGCCTTGCCCTCGGCGGCCAGCTGGTCGATGACCGTGTAGATCTCGTACTTGGCGCCCACGTCGATGCCGCGCGTGGGCTCGTCCAGGATCAGCACCTCGGGACCCGCGAAGATCCACTTGCTGAGGACGACCTTCTGCTGGTTGCCGCCGGACAGCCTGCCGACCGTCTCGAAGACGGTCGGCGCCTTGATGTTCATCGACTTGCGGAAGCGCTCGGCGACCTTGCGCTCCTCGTGCTCGTCGACCACACCGCGCTTGGCGACCTTGTTCAGGGCGGTCAGCGAGATGTTGCGGTTGATGTTGTCGATGAGGTTGAGGCCGTAGTGCTTGCGGTCCTCGGTGACGTACGCGATGCCGTGCTCGACCGCCTCCGCGACGGACTTCGTACGGATCTCCTTGCCGTCCTTGAAGACCTGGCCGCCCGCGTGCCGGCCGTAGGTGCGCCCGAACACGCTCATCGCGAGCTCGGTGCGGCCCGCGCCCATCAGGCCCGCGATGCCGACGATCTCCCCGCGCCGCACATGGATCGACACGTCGTCGACCACCTTGCGCGTCTGGTCGATCGGGTGGTGCACGGTCCAGTTGCGGATCTCCAGCGCCGGAGCCGCGTCCGTCTCGCCCTCGTACGGCGTGCGGTCGGGGAAACGGTGGTCGAGGTCGCGGCCGACCATGCCCGAGATGATCCGGTCCTCGGTGGTCTCCGGGGCCTTCACGTCCAGGGTCTCGATCGACTTCCCGTCGCGGAGGATCGTCACCGAGTCGGCGACCCGGCGGATCTCGTTGAGCTTGTGGGAGATGATGATCGAGGTGATGCCCTGCTTCTTCAACTCCAGGATGAGATCCAGGAGTTTGCCGCTGTCCTCGTCGTTCAGAGCCGCGGTCGGCTCGTCGAGGATGAGCAGCTTCACCTTCTTCGAGAGCGCCTTGGCGATCTCCACCAGCTGCTGCTTGCCCACACCGATGTCGGTGATCCGGGTCTCGGGGTGGTCGCTCAGGCCCACCCGGCGCAGCAGCTCGGTGGCGTGCTTCAGCGTCTCGTTCCAGTTGATGAACCCGCCGGAGGCGTGTTCGTTGCCGAGGAAGATGTTCTCCGCGATCGACAGGAACGGCACCAGGGCCAGTTCCTGATGGATGATCACGATGCCGTGCTGCTCGCTCGCGCGGATGTCCTTGAAGGAGACGATCTCTCCCTCGAAGAGGATGTCGCCCTCGTACGTGCCGTGCGGATGGACGCCGGAGAGCACCTTCATCAAGGTGGACTTCCCGGCGCCGTTCTCACCGCAGATGGCATGGACCTCGCCCTGACGGACGGTCAGTGTGACGTCCGACAGCGCTTTGACGCCGGGAAAGGTCTTGACGATCGAGCGCATTTCCAGGACGGGTCCCGCCATGGTCGTGCCTTTCAATCAGGGGGATGGGCCGACAGGGAGGTGGCTCGACTAGTTGAGCTCGCTCGCCTTGTAGTAGCCCGTGTCGACCAGTTCCTTGGTGTAGTTGCTCTTGTCGACGCTCACCGGCTGGAGCAGGTAGGCGGGGACGACCTTGGAGCCGTTGTCGTACGTCTTGGTGTCGTTGACCTCGGGCTTCTTGCCGTTCAGGACGCTGTCCACCATGTTCGCGGCGACCTCGGCGAGCTTGCGGGTGTCCTTGTAGACGGTCTGCGTCTGCTGGCCCGCGATGATCGACTTCACCGAGGCGAGTTCGGCGTCCTGGCCGGTGATGACCGGCAGCGGCTTGCTGGCGGACCCGTAGCCGTCCGACTTCAGCGCGGCGAGGATGCCGATGGAGATGCCGTCGTACGGCGACAGGACCGCGTCGACCTTGCCGCTGCCGTACGTCGAGGTGAGGATGTCCTCCATGCGCTTCTGCGCGGTGGCACCGTCCCAGCGCAGCGTGGTGACCTGGGTGATCTTGGTCTGCTTGGACTTGACGACGAGCTTCTTGCTGTCGATGTACGGCTGGAGCACGCTCATCGCGCCGTTGAAGAAGTACTTGGTGTTGTTGTCGTCGTTGGAGCCGGCGAACAGCTCGATGTTGAAGGGGCCCTTGCCGCTCTTCAGACCCAGCTTGTCGACGATGTAGCTGGCCTGCAGCTCACCGACCTTGGTGTTGTCGAACGACGCGTAGTAGTCGACGTTCGGCGTGCCGAGGATCAGACGGTCGTAGGCGATGACCGGGATCTTGGCGTCCTTGGCCTGCTGGAGCACGTTGTTCAGCGACTTGTTGTCGATGGCTGCGACGATCAGGCCCTTGACGCCCTGGGTGATCAGGTTCTCGATCTGCGAGACCTGCTGGTCGGGGTCGTCCTCACCGTAGACCAGCTTGGTCTTGTAGCCCTTGGCCTTGAGGTTCTTGACGACGTTGTTGCCGTCGGCGATCCAGCGCTCGGAGGACTTGGTCGGCATCGCGATGCCGATGGTGCCTCCCTTGGCGCTGCCGGTGGACTCCTCGCTGCCGCCCTTGCTGTCCTGGCCGCAGGCCGAGAGGGTCAGGGCGAGGGAGGCGGCGCCGGCTATGGCGGTGAGTGCGGCTCGGCGAGTGCGCATGATCATCATCCTTGATGTCGGGACGGGTTCGGTCGGGCGGTGCGGGACGCTCTGGCAGTGAGGTGCGGGCTCTGACCGAGGAAGGGGCGTGTGGGATTGTGTGTGGCTGCGTCTGCTTTTGTGAAGGGACTCGGTCCGAAACGTTATGAGGGTGTTTCGAAACGCTTCAGCGCCCCGGGCAGTCGCGAACCGAGCGGCGCCATGTCGCCGTCCGCTCCGTGCCGTGCGAGCAGGTCCAGGGCGAGCCGTCCCCGCCGTACCCGTTCCCGGGCCGTGTTCAGGGTGAGGTCGCGCAGGTGGTGCCCGTACGGGTAGATCCCCGGGGCCTTGGAGAGGCCGAACTTCAGGTAGAGCGGTGCGCCGCGCCGGATCAGCTCGGCGACCTCGTACATCCGCACATAACCGCCGAGATCGTCGGGCGCCTCGATGTACATGTCCATCGGAGCGGCCGACACCCGCCGGATCTCGGTGAGGTGATCGAGCGTCAGATCGCTGGGCACGTTGAGGGAGTCGGCGCCCAGGTTCTCGTAGACCGCGAACGCGGCCGGGTTGACCGGACCCACGAGCGCGCTCAGCTTCAGGGTGGTGTCGGCCGGGATGATGCCCGCGGCGCGCGCCCGGTGCAGCGTCCACAGCACGCCCTCGTCGGCGACGAGCAGGCACTGGACACCCAACTCCGTTGCCCGGACGGCGTCTTCGACACAACCGGCGACCGCGTCGTGGCCGCGGGCTCTCAGGCCCCCGCCGCGCGAGTCGCTGCGGACGGAGCCGCCGATGTCCCAGGTGCCGCGCGGGCCGGTGAACAGGCAGAGCTCGATGTCGCGTTCGTTCGTCGCGTCGACCATCTCGGTGATCTCGGCGTCGGTCAGCATCCACACACCGCTGCCCTGGCTGATCCGGTGGATCGGCACATCGAGCCGTGAGGCTTCCTTCAGGACGACGGCCAGCGCTTCGGGGCCCTCGCACGAGGGGATCTCGGTGCGCCACTTGCCGCCGCCGGGGAAGGTGTGCGGGGATGCGTCGGAGGGGTCGAGGGCGGGCGCACCCAGGCCGAGCGCGTTGAGCGCCTGCTCTCCGGGCCGTCGGGCCGCCGTGGCGGAAGCGTCGGTCGTCACAAGGTGTCCTTCGGGTTCGGTATTTCGGACAAGGTTCGCGGCCTAAGTCGTGCGGGGCTTGGGGTACGCCGGTACGGAGTGGTCAGGTCCCCCCGTACCGGCGTACGTCTAGGGGCGGAGCAGTACCTTGCCCACCTTCGGATCACCGGACCCGACCAGCTCGATCGCCTCCGGGAACCGGTCGAGCGGCAGCTCGTGCGTGACCAGCGGCAGCGGGTCGAGCAACCCGGCCCCGAAGACCCGCACGGTGTGCGCCCAGGCGTCCGGCGGTGCCCCGAACACGGTGTGCACCTCCAGCTGCCGTACGACCAGGTCCGTCGGGTCCAGGCCCTCGGCGCCCGGCGCCGGGATGCCCGTCAGGACCAGTCGCCCGCCGCGCCGGAGCAGGGAGGCGGCGGTGGTCGCGGCGGACGCGGACCCGGCGGTCTCGATGACGACGTCGAAGTCGTCGGGGAGCTCCTGGGACCTGGTGCGGAAGTCCGTGGCACCGAAAGCTTTCGAAAGCTCCGCCCGGTCGGGGCGGGTCCCCACCACGAGCAGCTCGGCGGGGGAGTTCGCCTTCAGGAACTGAACGGCGAACATCCCGAGCGTCCCGGTCCCCACCACGGCCACCCGCTCGCCGGGCAGGGCGTTCGCCTTGATCGCGGCGGCCGCGATGCAGGCGGCCGGCTCCAGCAGGGCCGCGGCGGTCAGGTCCGCGTCGTCCGGCAGGGCATGGAGAAGGCGCGCGGGCAGCGTGAGCGTGCCGGCCATCGCGCCCGGCTGGGTGAACCCCGTCTCCTCGTACCCGGAGGTGCACAGCGTCGTCTCGCCCGCGTGGCAGCGGTCGCAGACCTGGCAGTTGCGGAAGCCCTCGCCGACGACCTTGCGGCCGACGAGCGTCGTGGGCACCCCGGCCCCGACCGCCTCCACCGTCCCGGACCACTCGTGGCCCGGCGTGAGCGGGTAACGGACGTACCCCTCGGGCCGGTTGCCCTGGTACACCTCGCGGTCGCTGCCGCAGATGCCGACGGCGTGCACGCGCACCAGCGCCTCGCCGGCCGCGGGCTCACGAGGGGCGTGCGCGTCGAGACGGTGCTCGCCGGGCCCCTCGATGACGACCTGCGTGCTCACTTGGTGCCCTTGGGCTTGCGCTGCTCCCAGCCCTCGGCCCACAGATCGAAACGAGCCTGCTGCTGCGGGAACTCGGCCGCCGCGTCCACGTCCAGCTCGACACCGAGACCCGGCGCGTCGGAGAGGTGGAAGTAGCCGTCCACGACCTCGGGCGCCCCCTTGACGACCTTCTTGATCTCCGCGTCCGCGAAGTCGTTGAAGTGCTCCAGGATCTTGAAGTTCGGGGACGTGAAGCCGACCTGCAGCGAGGCGGCGGTCAGCACCGGGCCGCCCACGTTGTGCGGGGCCACCAGCACGTAGTGCGTCTCGGCGGTCGCGGCCAGCTTGCGGGTCTCCCAGATGCCGCCGATGTGGCCGACGTCGGGCTGGATGATGTCCACGGCCTGGCTCTCGAAGAGCTCGCGGAACTCGATCCGGTCGTGGATGCGCTCACCGGTGGCGACCGGGATGTCGACCTTGGCGGCGACCTTCTCCAGCGCCTTCAGGTTCTCCGGCGGGCAGGGCTCCTCCAGCCACGCGGGCTTGAAGGGCGCGAGGTCCTTCGCGAGCCGCACGGCGGTGGCGGGGGAGAAGCGGCCGTGCATCTCCAGCATCAGCTCGGCGTCCGGGCCGATGGCGTCGCGGACGGCCTCGATGAGCGAGACGGCGTACAGGCTCTGCTCGTGGTCCAGCTCGAAGTGGCCGGTGCCGAAGGGGTCGATCTTCAGCGCCTTGTACCCGCGCTCCATGACCCCCTGAGCGGCCTTGTGGTACGCCTCGGGTGTGCGCTCGGTGGTGTACCAGCCGTTGGCGTACGCCTTGACCTTGTCGGTGACCTTGCCGCCGAGCAGCTGCCAGACGGGGACGCCGAGGGCCTTGCCCTTGATGTCCCAGCAGGCCATCTCGATGACGGCGATACCGGACATGACGATCTCGCCGGCCCGGCCGTAGTCGCCGTACTTCATCCTCTTGACGAGGTCCTCGACAGCGAACGGGTCGGAACCGAGAATGTGGTTGGTCTCGGCCTCCCGCAGATAGCCGAGCAGGGCGTCGGTGTGGCCCAGCATGCGGGTCTCGCCGACGCCGGTGAGCCCCTCGTCGGTGTGCACCTGGACGTAGGTCAGGTTCCGCCACGGCGTCCCGACTACGTGCGTGCTGATTCCCGTGATGCGCACGGTGCTCCCTAGGTCCTCTGTGGATTGTTCGAGATTTCGTCACGTGTTCGAAATGCTGTCGCGACATTAAGGATGACCGGGTCGGGGTGTCAATGGTCCGGACGAAGAACCCTGACGGTGTCTTGGACGGCCATCATCCGTTCCCACATCGCCGGGCGACACCCCTGTCACCCTTTGTCCGTCGCGTTATCCAACCGTGACGGCCCCCTTTGTGCAGCCCTCTTGACCCCCGTTGATTGTTAGCGCTCACAATGACGTCCGCATTCGCCGGTCGTCACCAGGCGACATCCTGAGGAGGTGTGAGCGTCCTGTCGGCAATGCCCCAACTTGGCTTTCCGTTTTGCGCCTTGTGGCTCTCCCGACGCCGGTCGTGAAGCCGATGGCGAAGCAACAACGCTCCAAACCGAGGGACGTGTCCGCAGACGATCGCCAAGGAGGTGCAGCCGTGGGCCACTTGCAGACGAACTCGACACACCGGCCGCCCACCATGGCCGACGTGGCCCGCCTGGCCGGGGTGTCCCACCAGACCGTGTCCCGGGTGCTGGGGGACCACCCCAACGTGCGGGACGAGACCCGGATCCGGGTGCAGCGCGCGATCGAGGAGATGGGCTACCGCCGCAACTCCTCCGCCCGTGCCCTGGTCACCCGGCGAACCCGCACCCTCGGGGTCGTCGCCTCCGACACCACGCTCTACGGGCCCGCCAGCACGCTGTTCGCGCTGGAGGAGGCGGCGCGCGCCGAAGGGTACGTGGTCTCGACGGTCGGTCTGCGCAGGCTGACGGTGGAGACGGTGGCCGAGGCGCTGGACCACCTCAGTGAGGGCGGGGTGGAGGGAGTGATCGCCCTCGCCCCGCAGCGCTCCGCCGTCGAGGCCCTCACCGAACTCCGCCGGCCCTTTCCGGTGGTGGCCGTGGGGACCGGCTCCGGTGTGGAGATCCCCAGCGTCAACGTGGACCAGCACGCGGGCGCCCGGCTGGCCACCGGCCATCTGCTGGCCTCCGGCCACCGCACGGTCTGGCATCTCGCCGGACCCGAGGACTGGCAGGAGGCCGCGGACCGGGCCGACGGCTGGCGGGCGACCCTCGAAGAGGCGGGTGTCGCACCGCCGTTGCCGCTGGGGGGTGACTGGAGCCCGCTGTCGGGCTACCGTGCGGGCCAGGAACTGGCCGGCTGGGTGGGCCGCGGTCTCACCGCCGTCTTCGTCGCCAACGACCAGATGGCACTGGGGGTGTTGCGGGCGCTGCGGGAGGCGGGGGTGCGCACCCCCGAGGACGTAGCGGTGGTCGGCTTCGACGACATCCCGGAGTCGGAGTTCTTCGCTCCGCCGCTCACCACCGTCCGGCAGGACTTCGCGACGGTGGGCAAGCGGAGCATCGGCCTCCTCCTCGACCTCATCGAGGGCCGCACCCCCGACGAGTCGTCCCGGATCGCCGTCGAGCCCCAACTCGTGGTCCGCGCCAGCACCTTCCCGTACCTCCCGCAACCAGGCACCGCTCCCGGCTGACCCGGCGCCGACGGCGCCGACCGATCGACTTTCATCCCTGCATGGCCGATATTTCGAACGATGATCGACAGGCTGGACGCAGTGCGGCCGGTCCCATCGAGCACCAGTGGTCCGGCCCCGGACCGGCTCTTCAAAGGAGAAGAACATGCTCAGCAGAAGGAACTTCCTCACCGCGGCGGTCGGCGTGGCGGCCGCGACGGGCCTGGCGGCCTGCGCCAAGGAGGACGACGGCTCCTCCGGCTCCGGCTCCGGCGGCAGCAAGGCGCTCGTCCTCGGCTTCTCCCAGGTCGGCTCGGAGAGCGGCTGGCGCAGCGCCAACACCGACTCCGTGAAGGCCGCGGCCAAGGAGGCGGGCTACACGCTCAAGTTCTCCGACGCGCAGCAGAAGCAGGAGAACCAGATCTCCGCGATCCGCAGCTACATCACCCAGGGTGTGGACGTCATCGCCTTCTCGCCGGTGGTCGTCACCGGCTGGGACGCGGTGCTCAAGGAGGCCAAGGCCAAGAAGATCCCGGTGGTCCTCACCGACCGCTCCGTCGAGACCTCCGACGAGTCCCTGTACGTCACCCTGGTCGGCTCCGACTTCACTGAGGAGGGCCGCCGCGCCGGCAAGATCCTCGAAAAGGTCATCGCGAAGGCCGGCCTCAAGGGCCAGGTGAAGATCGCCCAGCTGGAGGGCACCACCGGTGCCGCCCCCGCCATCGAGCGCGCCAAGGGCTTCAAGGAGGTCATGGACGCCGACCACGCGGACGACTGGAAGATCGTCGTCAGCCAGACCGGTGACTTCACCCGGGCCGGCGGCAAGCAGGTCATGGCCGCCTTCCTCCAGTCCAACCCGGACGTCAACGTCCTCTTCGCGCACAACGACGACATGGCCATCGGCGCCATCCAGTCCATCGAGGCGGCCGGCAAGAAGCCCGGCAAGGACATCCTGATCGTCTCGATCGACGGCGTGAAGGACGGCTTCGTGGCCATGTCCGAGGGCAAGATCAACGCCATCGTCGAGTGCAACCCGCTGCTCGGCCCCCAGCTGATGGAGGTCGTCCAGAAGGTCAAGGACGGCAAGCCGGTCGAGCGCTGGATCAAGACCAAGGAGGGCGACTTCATGCAGGACCAGGCCGCCGCCGCCCTCCCCACCCGCAAGTACTGACCGACCGCGTTCATCAGCGGGGAGCTCCCTCAGACGGGGCTCCCCGCGGGCCTGAACCAGATCCGAGATCCAAGAGGAGCGCTGCCATGGCAGAGCCGCGGCCCGTCCTGGAAATGACGGGCATAGTCAAGGAGTTTCCGGGGGTACGGGCTCTGTCGGGTGTCGACTTCCGGCTCTTCCCCGGTGAGATCCACGCCCTGATGGGCGAGAACGGCGCCGGTAAGTCCACCCTGATCAAGGTGCTGACCGGCGTCTACTCGCTGGACGGCGGAACCGTCACCCTCGACGGGAAGTCCGTGCGCATCGCCAGCCCGCTCCAGGCGCAGCAGGCCGGCATCAGCACCGTCTACCAGGAGGTGAACCTCTGCCCCAACCTCTCGGTGGCGGAGAACATCTTCATCGGCCGTGAACCGACCCGCTTCGGCCGCATCCAGTGGAAGCAGATGCGCAAGGAGGCCGCCGAGCTGGTCGACCGCCTCGGCCTCGACATCGACGTCACCGCGCCGCTGTCCTCGTACCCGCTGGCCGTGCAGCAACTGGTCGCGATCGTACGGTCGGTGGGCACCGGCGACAGCGACGGCGCCGGAGCGGGCACCAAGGTGCTGGTCCTCGACGAGCCGACCTCCAGCCTCGACCGCGACGAGGTCCTCGAACTGTTCCGTCTGATGCGGCAGTTGAGGGACGAGGGCGTGGCGATCCTGTTCGTCTCGCACTTCCTCGACCAGATCTACGAGATCTGCGACCGCATGACCGTCCTGCGCAACGGCGCCCTCGTCGGCGAGCACATGGTCAGCGACCTGGACCAGGTCGGCCTGATCCAGCTCATGATCGGCAAGGCCATGGACCAGCTGGAGGGGCTCCACGAGCACCAGTTGCACGCCGAGGTCGGCGAGCCGCTGGTGCGGGCGGACGGTCTCGGCAGGAAGGGCGGCATCGACCCCTTCGACCTGGAGGTCAACAAGGGCGAGGTCGTCGGCCTCGCCGGTCTCCTCGGCTCCGGCCGCACCGAACTCGCCCGGCTGCTCTTCGGCGCCGACCAGCCCGACAGCGGCAAGGTCACCATCGACGGCAAACAGGTCTCGATGAGCGCCCCGAACGACGCCATCGGCGCGGGCGTCGCCTTCTGCTCGGAGAACCGCAAGACCGAGGGCCTGGTCCCCGACCTCACGGTACGGGAGAACATCATCCTCGCCCTCCAGGCGGCCCGCGGCTGGACCCGGCCCATCCCGGCCGCGCAGCGCGACGAACTCGTCGCCAAGTACATCAAGGCCCTCGACATCCGCCCCGCCAACCCGGAGGCCCGGGTGGGCCAGTTGAGCGGCGGCAACCAGCAGAAGGTCCTCCTGGCCCGCTGGTTGATCACCCAGCCGAAGCTGCTGATCCTCGACGAGCCGACGCGCGGCATCGACGTCGGCGCGAAGGCGGAGATCCAGAAGCTCGTCGTCTCGCTCTCCGAGGAAGGCATGTCCGTGCTGTACATCGCGGCCGAGTTGGAGGAGGTGCTCCGGCTCAGCCACACCATCGGCGTGCTGCGCGACCGCAAGCTGGTCGCCCGGATCGCCAACGGGCCCGAGATCACGCCCACCCGGATCCTGGAGACCATCGCGAGCGGAGAGCACCAGTGACCACCACTCCCCGATGGCGAGCGCTGACGCAGCACCACCTGTTCTGGCCGGTGGCCGTGCTGGTCCTCCTGCTGCTGATCAACGTTCCCTTCACCCCCGACTTCTTCGCGATCAAGATGACGGACGGCCACCTCTACGGCAGCCTCGTCTCGATCGTGCTGTTCGGCTCGCCGCTGATCCTGGTGGCGGTCGGCATGACCCTGGTCATCGCGACCGGCGGCATCGACCTCTCCGTCGGCGCGGTCGTCGCCATCACCGGCGCCCTGACCTGCTCGTACATCAGCGACCAGTCGGACCAGGGCGCCCTCGCCGGAGTCTTTCTGGCGATGGGCATCGGCCTGGTGGCGGCGGTGGTCTGCGGCCTGTGGAACGGCTTCCTGGTCGCCCGGATGGGCATCCAGCCCATCATCGCCACGCTGATCATCATGGTCGCGGGCCGCGGTGTGGCCCAGCTGATCACCGACGGCCAGATCATCACCATCAACAGCGAGCCGTACAAGCTGATCGGCGGCGGCTACTGGCTGACCCTGCCCTTCTCCATCTTCGTGGTCGCGGCGGTCGTCGCCGTCACGGTCGCCCTCACCCGCAGGACCGCCCTCGGCCTCCTCGTCGAGGCGGTCGGCGGCAACGCCGAGGCCAGCCGTCTGGTCGGCATCCGCTCCCGCCGTATCAAGATCATGGTGTACGTGTTCTGCGCGCTGTGCGCCGGCATCGCGGGCCTGATGATCAGCTCCAACACCTCGGCGGCGGACGGCAACAACGCGGGACTGTGGATCGAGCTGGACGCGATCCTGGCCGTCGTCATCGGCGGTACGTCGCTTCTCGGCGGCCGGTTCTCGATCGGCGGCACGGTGGTGGGCGCCCTGGTCATCCAGACCCTGACCACCACGATCTACACCATCGGCGTACCGACCCAGACCAACCTGGTCTTCAAGGCCGCCGTCGTCATCGTCGTCTGCCTGCTGCAGTCCCCGAAGTTCCGCGCGAAGGTCTTCGGCGCCAGGTTCGGCGCGAAGGGCGGCGGCAAGCCGTCCGCCACCCCGACGGACACCACCCCTTCGACCGCGACGGCCCCCAAGATGGAGGTGTCGTGATGAGCACGGCCACCCAGACCCCCACGGCCACCGACAGCGGTCGTACGCCGTCCAGGGCCACGCGGCTGCTCGGCGACCGGCGCCTGCCCGTCCTGGTGACCGCCACGCTGTTCCTCGTGATGTACGCGGCGGGCCTGAGCCGCTACGCGAACTACGGTTTCGGTGAACCGCAGGTCTTCCTCAACCTGTTCATCGACAACGGCTACCTGCTGGTCGCCGCCGTGGGCGCCACCTTCGTGATCCTCTCCGGCGGCATCGACCTGTCGGTGGGCTCGGTGATCGGCTTCACGACCATGCTCACCGCGTGGCTGGTGGAGAAGCAGGGCCTGCCCGTCCTGGTCGTCATCCCCATCGCGCTCGGTGTGGGTGCCTTCGGCGGCTTCCTGATGGGCTATGTGATCCACAACTTCGAGATCCAGCCCTTCATCGTGACCCTCGCGGGACTCTTCCTCTTCCGGGGCCTGTGCCTGGTCATCAGCAAGGAGTCGATCTCCATCGGCGACTCCACGGTGAGCAGCATGGCGCAGGCGCAGGCGTCCCTGGGGGTGGGCTTCCTGTCGGTCGGCGCCATCGTCTCGCTCGTCGTCCTCGCCGTGGCCTTCTACGTCCTGCACTACACGCGCTTCGGACGGCGGGTGTACGCCATCGGCGGCAACGAGCAGTCGGCCCTGCTGATGGGCCTGCCGCAGGGCGGCACCAAGATCGCCGTGTACACGGTGAGCGGCTTCTGCTCGGCGCTGGCCGGACTGCTCTTCACCCTGTACATCCAGTCCGGTGACCCGCTGCACGCCACCGGCATGGAACTCGACGCGATCGCCGCGGTCGTGATCGGCGGCACGCTGCTGACGGGCGGCTCCGGCTACGTCCTGGGCACCCTCTTCGGCGTCCTCGTCCTGGGCCTGATCAAGAGCATCATCCAGTTCGAGGGCACGCTGAGCTCCTGGTGGACGAAGATCGCCACCGGTGTGCTGCTGTGCGCGTTCATCCTGATCCAGCGCGCCATGACGACCCGCAAGAAGACCTGACCCGCACCGGAGCGGTCGCTCCCACGTGTCCCGCGGGAGCGACCGCTCCGGTGCGTCGGGAGGGAGATGGTGCGGAATGGTGCACCTTGACCTCAACTGCGCTGACGTGAATCGCCAGTTCCGCACCGAACCTTCACGAGAATCCCTAGGTCCGCCCGCCGAGCGGAACTTATTCTTCCCGCGTCATGGACTACTGCCACCCGTGCCGACGGCACCTCAACGGCGCCCTCGCATGCCCGGGGTGCGGCACCTTCGCCGAGCAACTGGACGCGTACGCGGCCCAGTCGTACGTCCCCGCGCAGGCTCAGTACCAGCCACAGCAGGCGCCGCCGACGCCGGTGCCGGTCGGCACGGGCGGGTACGCCGGGGGCGTTCCCGAGGCGTATGCCATGTACTCCGGCGGGGGTGTCCCGTACGACGGCCACGAGGTCGTCCCGTACACGGGCGTACCCGAACAGCGCGGAGCGGCGGAGGCCGAGGTCGCGGGGAGCGGTGACTCGGTGCAGGGGCAGGACGACGTCCACGGTTACGACGACCCCGCGGGCTCCGGCGACTCCGCGGGCTCCGGAGACGGGGGAGACGGCGACGACGGCCGGGGCGGTGGCGGCGACGGCCGTGACGACCACGACGATGACGATCCGGACGACTTCGACGACCCCACGGCGGGCGCGAGCCGACGTGACCGCAAGGCCGCGGCCCACCGTCGCCGCCGTCGCAGAACCCTCCTGATAGCCGCCGGCTTCGTCCTCGCGGCGGGCGGCCTCAGTCTCGCGGAACTCGGCATGGACGCGCCAGGCAGCTCCCCCAAGCCGGCCGCGGCCGGCGACGACGCGACCGAGGACGGCGCCGCAACGACACCGAGCGCATCGGCGAAGCCGGTGCCGGACCCGAGCGGAACCGTTCCGTCGACCTCCGCCGACCCCTCCAGGTCCCCGTCCCCTTCCGCGTCGAAGACCGAGGACGCGGACAAGGGCAAGGTCACCAGGACTCCCCAGTCGGCCACGACGCCGACCCCGGCGACCCCGACCGGCGCGAGCACCCCCACGACCGCACCGACCTCGGCATCCCCGACCCCGGAGCCCTCTCCGTCAAGAACCTGCACGCAGTTCCTGTGGTGGTGCAGCTGAGGCGTTCGCTCCGGTGAGGCGGGCGGCCCTCGTGGCGGAGCGCTACGCGTCCCGCATCCGCCGCAGCAGGTCCCGCAGTGACTCCCGCTCCCCCTGGGACAGCCCCGCCAGCGGCTCTCGCGCGAACCGCAGGCCCTCCCGCAGCTCCCGGGCCACCTGCAGCCCCGCCTCCGTCGCCGCCGCCACCTTGACCCGCCGGTCCGCGGGGTCGGGGCGCCGCTCCACCAGCGCGCGGGCCTCCAGCCGGTCCACTATCCCGGTGACGTTCGACGGCTCGCACTTCAGTTTCTGGGCCAGTTTGCGCATGGGCAGCGGCTCAAGGGACAGCAGACTCAACAGCCGTGCCTGCGCCCCGGTGAGGGCGTGCTCCGCGGCCGCGTCCTCGTAGTCCGAGTAGAAGCGCGCCACCACGTCCCCGATGAGCTCCACCACTTCCATGGTCAGCGCGTCGGGCCGGGTCTTCTGAGGAGTGGGCATGCGCTCCAGGGTACCCCTTTACTTGACAACCTGAAATATTCAGGAGCATGGTTGTTTAAGGCACTGAAGTAAATGGAAAGGTCGCAGGCATCATGATCAACCGCGAATGGCACCTCGTCTCCCGCCCGGTCGGCTGGCCCAAGCCCGAGGACTTCGCCCTGGTCGAAGCCGAGGTCCCGACCCCCGCCGCGGGCCAGGTACTGGTCCGCAACACCTACGTCTCCGTCGACCCGTACATGCGCGGCCGGATGAGCGCCGCGAAGTCGTACGCCGCGCCCTTCGAGCTCGGCAAGGTCATGCAGGGCGGCGCGGTCGGCGAGGTCATCGCCTCCGAGGCCGAGGGCATCTCCGTCGGCGACCACGTCCTGCACTTCTTCGGCTGGCGCGAGTACGCGGTGATGGACGCGAAGCACGCCGTCAAGGTGGACGCCGACGCGGCCCCGCTGTCGACATACCTCGGCGTCCTCGGCATGACCGGACTCACCGCCTACGCCGGCCTCCTGCGCACCGCCTCCTTCAAGGAGGGCGACTCGGTCTTCGTCTCCGGCGCCGCGGGTGCCGTCGGCAGCCAGGTCGGCCAGATCGCCAAGCTCAAGGGCGCCTCCCGGGTCATCGGCTCGGCCGGCTCCGACGAGAAGGTCAAGCTGCTCGTCGAGGAGTACGGCTTCGACGCGGCCTTCAACTACAAGAACGGCAAGGTCAGCGACCAGCTGCGGGAGGCCGCCCCGGACGGTGTCGACGTCTACTTCGACAACGTCGGCGGTGACCACCTGGAGGCCGCCATCGGCTCCCTCAACCAGGGCGGCCGGATCGCGGTCTGCGGCATGATCTCGGTCTACAACAACACCGAGGCCGCCCCCGGCCCGCGCAACCTCGCCCGTCTGATCCAGACCCGCGGCCGGATCGAGGGCTTCCTGGTCGGCGACCACTACGACCTCCAGCCGGAGTTCGTCGCCGAGGTCGGCCCGTGGGTGGCGTCCGGGCAGCTGAAGTACCGCGAGACGGTCGTCGAGGGCATCGAGAACAACCTGGAGGCGTTCCTCGGGGTCCTGCGCGGCGACAACACCGGAAAGATGATCGTCAAGCTCTGACGTCTTCCAAGGGGTTTCCGTCATGCGGTAACTTCTTTCCGAATCCCGCCGTCGATCGTGGGCGCGAGTCGCGGTGGACCGAGGAGGAAGACACCCGCATGCCGGAAATCCAGCAGTCCGACGTCCTGTACACCGCCGTCGCCACCGCCGAGAACGGTCGCGACGGCCGGGTCGCCACCGACGACGGCAGGCTCGACGTGGTCGTCAACCCGCCCAAGGAGATGGGCGGCAACGGTCAGGGCACCAACCCGGAACAGCTCTTCGCCGCCGGGTACAGCGCCTGCTTCCAGGGCGCTCTCGGTGTCGTCGCCCGCCAGGAGCAGGCCGACATCTCCGGCTCGACGGTCACCGCGAAGGTGGGCATAGGAAAGAACGCCGACGGCTTCGGCCTGATCGTCGAGATCTCGGCGACGATCCCGAACGCCGACCCGCAGACCGCCCGGGCCCTCCTTGAGAAGGCCCACCAGGTCTGCCCGTACTCGAAGGCGACCCGCGGGAACATCTCCGTGACGCTCGCCTGACGGAGCTCGTTGGTCGTACCGGGCGGAGGCGGCATCCCTGGACGTGGGGTGCCGCCTCCGCTCCTGTGTTCGTACGGCTCACACGGCCAGAGCCGCCCGGTGCACCGCCCTCACGAACCGCTCGTTCTCCGGCGCCGCCCCTCCCGGGAACGCCATCCGGCGGCGCGTGTAGCCGTAGGCGAGGCCGCTGCGCGGGTCGGCGAAGGCCTGGGAGCCGCCCGCGCCGCTGTGGCCGAAGGAACCGGCGCCCAGGAACGGATGCCACATGTCGGCCGTGGCCTGGAAGCCCAGACCGTAGGACTTGTGGGCGCGGGCCACCAGGTCGTAGCCGACCGACTGGATCTGGCCCACGTCCGCGATCGTGTCCGGCTTCAGCAGGGGCGGCCGGTCGGCCGCTTCACTGATCGCCGCCGCGTACATCCCGGCCAGGCCCCGCGCGGCCGCCACCCCACCCGCGGAGGCCGGCCCTTTCGCGCGCACGGCACGGGAGTTGGCGTAACCCACCAGGTCACCCGGGTCCGGCACCTGCTGGTTGAAGGCGATCGCGGCCAGCGTGTGCGGACCCGTCGGCGTCGCGTCCAGCAGGGCCTGCTGCGTGGCCGTCGGCATCATCGGCTGCACCGAGCGGTAACGGGGTTCCAGGGCCTCGGGGAGCCCCAGATAGAAGTCCAGCCCGTACGGCGCCCGGATCCGCTCCTCGTACACCTCCTGAAGCGTCCGGCCCGTCGCCCGCCGTACGATCTCGCCGGTGAGCGCGCCGATCACGAGCGCGTGGTAGCCGAAGGCCGTGCCGGGGCGCCAGAACGGCTTCTGGTCCGCGAGCCGTTCCGCCACCGCCCGGTCGTCCGACAGCTCCTGTGCGGTGAACCCGGCATCCAGCCCGACCACTCCGGCCCGGTGCGCCAGCAGGTCCCGCAGGGTCAGCTGCCCCTTGCCCTCGGCGGCGAACTCCGGCCAGTAGTAGGTCACTTTGCGGTCCAGTTCCAGCGTGCCCTCCTGGACGAGGAGCGCCACCACCAGATGCGCGGCCCCCTTGGTCGACGAGAACACGCCGTAGAGGGAGTCCGGTCCGCCACCCTCGCCGGCCCACAGGTCGACGACCCGTCTGCCGTGCACGTACGCACTCAACTGCCCCTCGTAGTCGGGCCGTTCGCCCGCCACGAAAGCGGCGAACTCCTCGCGCACCGCCTCGAAGCCGTCCGCGACGGTGCCGTGGATCTCCTGCGTCATCCGCTCTCCTCAACTTCAGCCGCTGCTCGCTGACATGGTGAACAATGCCCGCCCGACCTGGGTGAACTCCCCCTTCGGGTGATCCCGGAAGAGCGGCTCGGTGCCGAACAGGACGGCTCGCGGGCCACTGACGACCGCGGCCTGTCCGGCCGCGGCGGCGGGACCGCCCGCACCGTCCGGCAGGGGCCGCCAGTGCCCGGCGACCAGCGGGTTCCGAGCGGCGTACGACTGCTCGACCCGCACCCCGGGCCCGAGGTCGGTGAACCACACCGGTGCGTAGACGAACCCGTGATCCGGGGCCCCGGCCGTCACCGGACCCGAGTTCACCACGCGCACCACGCCGTTGGCGTCCCCGTTGCCCGCCACCGGCTTCACGGCCAGCAGCCCCGAGTCCGCGCTCAGTTGGGCCCCGGTGAGCCCGCGCCCGACGAGTCCGTGCCCGGCGGCCAGGAAGGAGTCCAGGGCCGCACGGGCCCTGCTGGTGAGGGCGTCGCGGTCCAGCCCCGCCGACACGAACAGCACGTCCACCGACGACCAGTCGAAGCCGGCGTTCAGGACGGCCGTCGAGACGGGGGTGACCTCGAAGCCCATCTCCCGCAGCGCGAACAGCTCGCCGGGGGTGACGGCGGCGGCCACGCGGGTGCGGCGCAGTGCGGCCGTGCCTTTGAGTCCCGTCGCTTCGAGGACCACGTCGTGGGTGCGAGCGGCCTCGGTGGCCAGGGCCCGTGCCGAGGCGGGCACGATCGCACTGCCGTCAGGAGCCCGGCGTACCGAAACCCCTTGCCGCAGCAGTGAGTTGAGAGCGGCGATCTCCTGCGGATCGGTCAGCCGCAGCCGCAGGTCGCCGCGCGGGGCGACGTGACCGACCCGCGCCGCGGCCCGGACGGGCGTCAGGGGCGCGCCGGCCAGGCTCCCGGAGGTCACGGGTGTGACCCGGGCGCCCCACAGCCGTCCCAGGCTCCAGCCCGAGATGTCGTACATCACCGAGACCTTGTCGCTGATGTCCCGGCCGTCCGCGAGCAGCGCGTTCGCCAGGCCCCGCTTCGGCTGGCGCATGTCGACGACGTACGAGCCCTTCGGGTACGTCCGTCCGCCGAGCCGGAGGTCACGGCTCGCGCGCGTGACCCGCACGTCGTTGGCGAGGAGATGGCCGACGAGACGGGCGGTGGCCGTCGAGCCCGGCGCCATCACGTACGCGCGGGGGAAGTCGGTGGTGTACACGTCCTCGGGACCGATGCCCGGCACCCCGGGGACGGTCTCCTCCGACACCGGCACCTGAGCGGCCCCCGCGGCCCCGCGCCGGAAGACCTCGATCTGGTCGGCGATCAGCGCTGTTCGCTTCTCCCGCACGAAGTCGAGCGTCGCCGTGACGGCCGCCCCCGCGACGGCCGTGTTGACCGTGGACCGGCGTCGCAGCTCCGCGACGGGCAGGCTGTCGTAGAGGGAGTTGTTGACGGCCAGCGGGATCTCGACCGTGTGCGCGGCGACCGCGCCGTGGAAGGCCGCGTACTGCGGGGTGAAGATCGGCGGCCAGTCGTCCCAGCCCTCCTCCTGGTCCCGGAAGGGGATCTGCGCGGGCTCGACACCGTCCTTCGCGGGCGTGTAGCCGAGGCCGTCGACGGCGGCCTCCATGCCGAGCGCGTTGGCGTAGGTGTTCTTGAGGAAGAGGTCGTACTCGTAGTTCTCGCCGTGCGGGGGAGTGGTGGGCTCGATGAGCGTGCCGTTGACGTAACCGTGCAGGTCGAGCATGACGGCCGGCTGCTTGTCGATCTCGATCTGCCGCATCGCCCGCGTCTCGGGCTGCGAGGCGGTCACGAAGTCCCGGTTCAGGTCGAAGCCGTTGGCGTTCGCCCGGGTTCCGGCGATCCGGCCGTCGGGGTTGGCGGTGACGTTGAAATACAGCCGGGAGTGGGCGAGCAGGTCCTTCGTGCGCGCGTCCTGAGCCGTCGCCAGCCGCTCGATGATCTCCAGGGAGGCGTCCGTGCCCTCCCACTCGTTGCCGTGGATGTTGCTGTTGAAGAAGACCGGCGTCTTGTAACCCGTCTTGATCTCGCGGGACTTGGCGGCGGTCGCGGGCGCGTTCTCGATGAGCTCGCGCATCCGCTCCTGGGCCCGGGTCCGGGCGGTGGTCTCCGGGGCGGTGACGGTGACGAGATAGAGCCGGTGCCCGCCCGCCGAACGCCCGGCGACCTCGACGCTCACCCGGTCGCCCAGCCGCTGCAGGGCGTTCAGCCTGGTCGCGATCGCGTGGTACGGGACGAGCCCCAGCTTGAGGGACCGGTCGGCCGGGTTCGCGGGGTCGGGGGTGAGGACCTGCTCACGGGGATAGCCGCGGGTGGTGTCGGTGAAGCTCGTGGCCGGGGCGGTGAGCGACCGCCGGGCGGCGCTCTCCGGGGCCCGGGCCGGACCCTGGTCCCGGGCGCTCTCGCGGGTGGGGGGCTCGGGGTCCGCGGTCGCGCTGTTCGGGGCGAGCAGCAGTGCGCTGGTGAGGGCGATGAGCAGGACGGGTCGCGCAGGAACGGTTCTCGTGGTGGGCACGCGTACCTCCTCCGGGCTTCCTGAGATCGGTACGGCGAGATGTACCTGTTCGACTCAACCGCAACAAGAGGGAGTTCGTGGCGCGGATGCCCCGGATGGCGCAACTCGGGTGTCCGGACCGGGGACGCGGCCCTGTCCGCGGCCCGAGGGGCACCCGATAGGGTGCGGGACATGCGTGATCTCGGGGCGGGCTTCCACTATCTCCTGAAGGGCCAGCGGTGGGTGGCCCGGCACGGCAAGCAGTACGGCTTCGGACTGATCCCGGGCCTGATCACCCTGGTGCTGTACGGGGCGGCGCTGGCGGCCCTGGCGAACTGGGGCGGAGACGCGGTGTCCTGGGCGACACCCTTCTCCGACGACTGGTCGAGCCCGTGGCGGGGACTGTTCCGGGGCTTCCTCACCGTGGTCCTGTTCGCGTTGGCGCTCCTCCTCGCGGTGGTGACCTTCACGGCGGTCACCCTCCTCATCGGCCAGCCCTTCTACGAGAACCTCTCCGAGAAGGTCGACCGGGACGTCTCCCCGGACGGCACGGCCCCCGAGTCCGGTCTGCCGCTCTGGCGCGAGCTGTGGATCTCGGCGAGGGACAGCCTGCGCATCGTGATCCGGGCCGCCCTGTGGGCGGTCCTGCTCTTCGCCCTGGGCTTCGTCCCCCTCGTCGGCCAGACCGTGATCCCCGTGATCGGCTTCTTCGTGACCGGTTTCTTCCTCACGGAGGAGCTCACCGCGGTGGCCCTCCAGCGGCGGGGCGTCGACCTCCGGACCCGCCTGAGGCTCCTCCGTGCCCGCAAAACCCTCATCTGGGGCTTCGGCACCCCGCTCGGCCTGTCCTTCCTGGTCCCCTTCGTCGCGGTGTTCCTGATGCCGGGCGCGGTGGCGGGGGCGACGCTGATGGCCCGGGAACTGCTCGGGGAGGAGACATGGGACGGGGACGACGAGTCCGATGACACCGATGACGCCGACGAAGCCGACGAGCGGACCGTGTCCGGTGGGCTCGGGGGCTGAGACGACGGACGGCGGGGGCGGGACACCCGAGTCGGCCCCCACCCGCCCCGAATGCCCTACGACCCCGCCGCCACCGCCACGATCGCCCGCACCTGCGCGATGATGTCCAGCCGGTTGCGCACGAACCCCGGATCGGTCACCGCCCCCGTCGCCGGATCCGTGTTGCCCGCCCCGAACTCCAGCACAGGTGTGTGCACATGGCCGCCCGGCAGTACGTCGTGCAGCCCCAGCCGGTCCCGCAGCAGCGTGGCCCGGTACGCGATCTCGTTGGACAGGTAGTCCCCGCCGCCGCCCGCCCTCGCGGTGGACCCCGGGGTCGGCCCGTCCGGGCGGACGACGGGCTGCGTCCCGCCCGCGGGGATCTCGGTCACGCTCGTGTGGTCGTAGACGGGAAAGCGCCCGGTGTCCGCGTCCACGATCGCCTTGTACGGCAGCGTCGTGGTCGTCCACTGCGGCTGCGAGCCCGGATCGGTCACCGGGACCGTGCCCGTCACCCCGATGTTGTCGTTGTCCGCGAACCCGCCCCGCCAGGCGCCGTTGGTCCGCTCGACGTCGAAGCGCCCCACCCGTCCCTGGCTCACGGTGGTGAAGAGATCCACCCGCTTCAGATACGGCCGCAGCGCCCGCTCCACGGTCCGGTCCGTGAAGTCCTGCCAGCGGACCGGGAACACGACGGTCTCCACCCGCGCCGGCCCGTCCGCCGTCTCGATCACCGTCCCGTCGAGCGCGAGCGCACTCGCCCCGGACGGATTCGAGATCCGTATGTCCCGGTCCAGCGTGAACGGATCGAACCCGGTGACGAGCACCCGCTTCAGCCGCTCGCCGGCCGGATACCGCACCGCGGCCTGCCCCCGCGAGGTCCGCTCCAACTCGTCCAGCAGGGCAGCGCGTTGCCCGTCCGACAGCCCGAACGACGGCTCCCAGGTCCGCACTTCACGCGTCAACGCCAACCGCGCCCAGTACAGGGGCCGGTCGTCGTCCCGGCTCAGATCCCCACCGGCCGGCCCCCGCCCCTGCGCCCGGTCCACGGCCCGCTTCCACAGCGCGGACCCCTGCCGTGCGACGGCCTTGCGCGCCTGCGGGTAGGAACGCGCCGACCCTAGCGCCCGGTGCAGGCGCGGCGGCACGGTGTCGAATCCGGACCGTTCGAGGATCTCCCGCGGCACGGCATGGTCGAGCCGTCGCTCCTCCACCGTGGGCGAGGGCGCGGTCGCGGCCGCCGCCGGGCCGGCGGGGGCCACCGGCCCCGCCAGCAGGGCCAGTCCGAGGATGCCGATCCGAACACGTAGGGATGTCAAGGGAGTTCAGGTCCTTCCGTCGCTGTGGGGCGCGAGTGGTGCCGGACGACGGCAGTATCGCGTGCGGGAAGTGGTCTACGCCATGGGGGGCGAAGGGCGCGGAATCCGTCCCGCCGCCTCCCGCAGCGCCCCCACGAACGCCGCCACGGCCGGCGAGGCCGACCGCCCCCGGGGCGTCGCCGCGTACACCGCCCGCGCCGGAGCCCCCTCGTCGAGCACCGGCAGCAGCACGACGTCCGGCCGCACGGACTGCGCGGCGAGCGCCGGGACCAGCGTCACCCCGAGCCCGGCGGCGACGTATCCCTGCTTGGCGGTCCACTCGCCGACGACATGCGCGATCCGCGGCCGGAAGCCCTGCCGCAGGGCCGCGTCGAGAAGCGTCCCCTCGGGTCGTGGGCTCCCGGCGATCCAGTCGGCGTCCGCGAGCCGCCCGAGCCGCACCGGCCCGCCGCCCTCACCGACCAGCGGATGCCCGGCCGGGACGGCGACGTACAGCGACTCGTCGAGCAGATGGCTGAGTTCGTACGCCGACAGCGGCGCCCCGCCGGTCGTGGAGACGACCGCGAGATCCAGCCGCCCGCCGGTGAGCCGGTCCAGCAACGACGGCGTGAGCCCCTCCTCGCGGGAGACCCGCACGCCCGGACTGCGGGCACGGAAGGCGCCGAGGGCGTGCGGGACCAGGGCCGCGTCCGCCGTGGGGAACGCCCCGAACCGCAGCCGCCCGCCCGCCGGTTCACGCAGCGCCGCCAGCTCGCGCACAGCCCCGTGCAGTGCCCCGGTCACGGTCTCCGCGTACGGCACCAGCACCCGCCCCGCCTCCGTCAGCCGGACCCCCCTCGGCAGCCGGTCGAACAGCTGCGACCCGCCCAACGCCCCCTCCAGCGAGGCGATCTGCCGGGACACGGCCGACTGCGTCCAGCCCAGGGTGCGCGCGGCCACGGTGAACGACTCGTGCCGGGCGACCTCCAGGAACACCCGCAGCCAGACGGTGGCGAGATCGGGCGGCAGATCCGTGCGATGCGGGCTCGGCATGGCAGCCATGCTGGACATTCGCTGGTCGCATCGCAAGGGCGGATCTAGCGTCGAGGACATGCAGATCACCCTGGACAACCCCGCCGGCGCGCCGCAGCCCCTGAGCCCCTACTACTCCCAGGTCGCCCGCGTCGAACAGGCCGACGGCGGGGCCCTGTTGTTCGTCTCCGGCCAGATCGCCGAGGGTGCCACGCTCGCCGAGCAGTCCCGGGGCGTCTTCGAGACCCTCACCGCGCTGCTGGCGGCGCACGGCGCGAGCCTGGCCGACGTCATCAACATCCGCACCTGCCTCACGGACATCTCCGAACTGGAGCAGTACGGCGCCGTACGGCGGGAGTTCCTCACCGGCACCCCGCCCACCAGCATGACCTTCGAGGTGTCCCGGCTCTTCCGGCCCGAGGCGCGGATCGAGATCGAAGTCGTGGCGGCGGTGCCGGCAGGCAGGTGAGGCAGCCCCTCACTCCACCGTCTCGCCCAGCAGCCGCAGGAAGTCCCGGAACGCGCCCGGCATGTCGACCGACTCCGGATCCAGCAGCCACTGGTACTGCAGGCCGTCCATGACCGCGACCAGCAGCGGCGCGGTGCGTTCCGGGCTCAGTCCGTTCGGGAGGCGGTCGCCGTACTCCGCGCGCAGGGCCGTCGCCATCGACGCGCGCACCCGGCTGTAGCGGTCGGTGAAGTACTCCCGTGCCGGATGCCCCTCCGTCACGCTCTCGCCCAGCAGCGCCGAGAAGGTCTGGATGATGGCGGGCCGCATCGCGTTGTACTCGACGAGCGAGGCGAGCAGGTCGACGCGCCAGCTGCCGTTCGGCACCGCGTCCCACTTGTCCCGCTCCTCCAGCACCGCGACCAGCAGGGCGTCCTTCGTCGGGAAGTGGTGCAGCAGCCCCTGCTGGGTCAGCCCGACCCGCTCGGCCACCGCGGCGAGGCTCGCGCCCCGGTAGCCGCGCTCGGCGATGACCTCCAGGGCCGCCCGGACGATCTCGGCCCGGCGTTCCCCGCTTCTGGTCCTGGCGCTCATGGCGTCACCGTACGACATGCCACCCTCGTGAATGTAACGGCAAGATCACGAAACCTACCGCTCGCCAGGTAATCGGTGCACGATGAGAGGACCGCACGGACGTCAACGAGGAGGCACCGCCATGGCGGCACCCGAGGGACCCGAGGGCACCACCCCCGCCGACCAGGCCCGTGAGGCGGCCGTCGAGAGGGCGCTCGCCGCGCTCGGTCTCGACGCCAAGGCGGCGCTCCTGGCAGGCCAGGACATGTGGACCCTGCCCGCGCTCCCCGAGATCGGTCTGGCCTCCCTCGTCATGTCCGACGGCCCGATCGGCGTCCGGGGCGTGCGCTGGAGCGCCGACGACCCGTCGATCGCCCTGCCCTCCCCGACCGCGCTCGCCGCCGCCTGGGACCCCGAACTCGCCCATAGGGCAGGAGTGCTGCTCGCCCAGGAGGCCCGCCGCAAGGGCGTCCACGTCCTGCTCGCCCCCACCGTCAACCTCCACCGCTCCCCGCTCGGCGGCCGGCACTTCGAGGCCTACAGCGAGGACCCGTACCTGACCGGGCGGATCGGCGCCGGGTACGTCACCGGCGTACAGGAGGGCGGTGTCGGCACCACCGTCAAGCACTTCGTCGCCAACGACGCCGAGACCGACCGCTTCACGGTGAACAACCTGGTCTCCGCACGCGCCCTGCGCGAGCTGTACCTGGCGCCCTTCGAGCACATCGTCGAGAACGCCCACCCGTGGGGCATCATGACCGCCTACAACACGGTCAACGGCACGACGATGACCGAGCACCACCATCTGGTCAACGAGGTCCTGCGCGGCGAATGGGGCTTCGACGGCTACAACGTCTCCGACTGGATGGCCGCCCGCTCCACCAAGGCCGCCATCGAGGGCGGCCTCGACGTCGCCATGCCCGGCCCGACGACCGTCTTCGGCGAAGCCCTCGCCCGGGCGGTGCGGGACGGCGAGGTCGAGGAGAGCGCGGTCGACACGGCCGTGCGCCATGTGCTGCGGCTCGCCGCCCGCGTCGGCATCCTGGACGGCGCCGAACCCGTCGTCACCGAACTCCCGGACGCCGTCGACGGCATCGAGCTGGCCCGTGAGATCGCCCGCCGCGCCTTCGTACTGGTCCGCAACCAGGGGGCGTTGCCGCTGAAGCCGGGCACGGTCGCCCTCATCGGCGCCGCCGCCCGGGACGCCCGGGTCCTCGGCGGCGGCTCCGCCACCGTCTTCCCGGACCATGTCGTCTCCCCGCTCGACGGCCTCACCGCCGCCCTCCCCGAGGGCTCGCTGAGCTACTGCGTCGGCGCCGACCCGAACACCGAACTCGCCGTCGCCGACAAGGGATTCCGCCTCAGGGCGGTCTGCCGGGACACGGCGGGCGACATCATCGGGACCGCGGTGGCCCCCAACGGCCAGATCCAGTGGATGGGCGCGGACCTCCCCGAGGGCGTCACCCACGAGCGGCTGCACACCGTCGAGCTGACCGGCACCTTCACCCCGCGCGAGAGCGGCGAACACACCTTCGGCATCAAGGGACTCGGCGCCTTCAGGCTGGTCGTCGACGGCGCGACGTACTTCGACGACGTCCAGCGCACCGACGAGGACGACCCCTTCGTCACCTTCTTCGGCGCCCCCGAGCCCCGCGCCCGGGTCGAACTGACCGCGGGCGAGCCGGTCGAGGTCTCCCTGACGTACGTCGTCGTCCTCCCCGAGGACGCCCCGATGAAGATCGTCGCGTTCTCCCTCGCCCACCAGGACCCGCGGCGCGACCCCGACGAACTGATCGCCGAGGCCGTCGAGGCGGCGCGCACGGCCGACACGGCCGTCGTCGTGGTCGCCACCACCGAGCGCGTCGAGTCCGAGGGCTACGACCGCCGGGACCTGACCCTGCCCGGCCGGCAGGACGAACTGGTCCGCGCGGTCGCCGCCGCCAACCCGAACACCGTCGTGGTCGTCAACTCCGGCTCCCCGGTGGAGCTGCCCTGGCGCGAGGACGTCGCCGCCGTCCTGCTCGGCTGGTTCCCCGGCCAGGAAGGCGGGGCGGCCCTCGCCGACGTCCTGACCGGAGACCACGAGCCCGGCGGCCGCCTCCCCACCACCTGGGGCACCCTGGCCGACGCCCCGGTCACCCGGGTCACTCCGCAGGGCGGTGAACTCCCTTACGAGGAGGGCGTGTTCATCGGGTACGCGGCCTGGGAGAAGGAGGGCCGCACCCCGGCCTACCCTTTCGGCCACGGCCTCGGCTACACCGACTGGACCTATGAGTCCGTCGAGGTCCGCGGCACCGCCGTCCGGGTCCGGCTGCGGAACTCCGGGGCCCGGGCGGGCCGCGAGGTCGTCCAGGTCTACCTGGCGCCCGCCGAGCCGGACGCCGAGCGCCCGGCCCGTCGGCTCGCCGGATTCGCGGGGGCCGAGGCCGGCCCGGGCGAGAGCGTCGAGGTCACCGTGGAGATCCCGCGCCGGGCCTTCGAGATCTGGGACGAGAAGACCTCATCGTGGGCGTATGTGAAGGGTTCGTACGAAATCCAGGTGGGTCGCTCGATCGGGGACCGCAGGCTCACCGAGACGATTAACGTCTGATCACAGGGGGCAGACCCCTCGTACAAGCAGCCCCGGCCCGGGACCTGACCCCTGGGCCGGGGCTCGTTCGTGCTCAGCGCGTACCGAAGCCGTACACCGTCTGCGACCGGTACACCTCGCCCGGCCGCAGCACCGTGCTCGGGAACTCCGGGCGGTTGGGGGAGTCGGGGAAGTGCTGGGTCTCCAGCGCGACGCCGTCGCCGGGCGCGAAGGGCTCGGGCAGATGGTCCGCGGTGTACAGCTGGAGCCCCGGCTCGGTGGTCGCCACCGTCAGCACCCGTCCGGACCCGGGGTCGTACAACTCGGCGACCTCGACGGCCTGTTCGGTGACCCCCTTGTCGAGCACGAAGTTGTGGTCGTAGCCAGAGCCGATCTTGCGCGTCTGCCGGAAGTCGAACCGGGTGCCCGCGACCTCCTCGACGCCCGTCGGGATCAGGTCCGCGTCGACCGGGGTGAACCGCGAGGCGTCGATCCGCAGTTCGTGCCCGCCCGCGTTCCCGGAACCGGCCAGGTTGAAGTAGCTGTGGTTGGTCAGGTTCACGACGGTCGCGGCGTCGGTGACCGCCTCGTAGGAGATCCGCAGCGCCCCCGACTCGTCCAGGCTGTACGTCCCCGAGACCTCCAGGCGCCCCGGGAAGCCCTCCTCGCCGTGCGGGCTGACCCGGCTCAGTCGCACCCCGTGCGCACCGGCCGCCTCCATGTCCCACACCCGCTTGTCGAATCCGTTCTCGCCGCCGTGCAGGGAGTTGGGCGCGTTGTTGGGCGCGAGCGCGTAGGTCACCCCGTCCAGATCGAAGCGGCCGCCCGCGATCCGGTTCGCGTACCGCCCCACGAAGGCGCCGAGATACGGGCCGGAGTGCTCCAGATACCCCTCAAGACCGGCGAAGCCCAGCACCACGTCCGTCGTGCGGCCGCCCCGGTCCGGGACCTCGACCGACTGCACGATCCCGCCGTACGACAGAATCCGCACCCGGACGCCCGCACGCTCCAGAGTCCAGCGGTGGACCGGTGTGCCGTCCGAAAGTGTGGCGAAGAGTTCGTTCATGTGCGGAACTTTAGGACACGGACCTGACCTTGCGGTATGCGATCTCCGCCAGCCGCGCCTGTCCGTTCACGCTCGGATGGAACCAGTCCCAGTGGCTGAGCTGGTCGGTGCCGAACCGGTAGTCGTACACCGCGCCCCCGTCGTACCGGCACCGCTCGTCCTCGGCGCACACCTGCCTCAGCACGGTGTTGTAGGCCTCCACCCGCTCCTGCACGGTGTCCCGCCGCTCGGTCGCCGCCGCGTCCAGCGCGTCCGCGTCGGCCAGCATCGACGGGCACACGCCCAGCTTCCACACCTGCTTTCCCAGCGGATTGGTACGGCCCTGGGACCACAGCCGCTTGAGGTTCGGCACGCTCGCCACGTACACCTGCGCCTTGGGCGCCTGCTTGCGCAGCACGCCGAGCGCGTCCTCGAAGCCGGCGCGGAAGTCGGACACCGAGGTCATCGCCGCCGTGGAGTCCCGGCAGGCGTCGTTGGCGCCCACCATCACGGTGACCAGGGCCGGCGCGCGCGAGGCGGCCTGTGCCATCTGGGTGGGCAGATCGGCCATCCGCGACCCGGACACCGCGTAGTTCCAGCTGCGCTCGGCGGCCTTCGCCCGCCCCAGCAGCCGTACGGCGAGAGAGTCGACCTGGGTGCTGGCGCCGGTGGCCCAGGACACGTCGGGGCAGTCCTTCAGCACCCCGCACGCGTCGAAGCCACGGGTGATGGAGTCGCCGACGGCGGCGATCGAGGCCGGGCTGCCGTCCCACGCCGGACTCGGCTTCGGCGAGGGCTTGGGCTTCTGCGTCGGTCCCGCCGAGTCGCCGCCCACGGCGTCGCAGCCGGCGACACCCACAAGAGCCGCCGCCAGGACGGCGACGACGGCCCGCGAGCGGTGGCCCTGCTTCCGCATCCGTGGAGTTCCCCTCGTGAAATGGTGGTCCTCTCATAACAACGCACGAGAGTTCCCGGTGCGCCCGAGGGAACGATCGGCACCCGTACTAGCGTCCTGCCGGGTGAATGGCGGGCGTTTCGGGGCACCGGGACCGACGGTACGTCACACTCCTTGCGCCGCCGCACGGTAGCCTCGCCATCAACGTGGCTGCCCGCCATCGCCGCCATGCCAGCCAGCAAGACTTGTCCCGCTCTGCCCGGAGGTCCCGGTGACGACACGTGGAGTTCTGTACGTGCACTCCGCGCCGCGCGCGCTGTGCCCGCACGTCGAGTGGGCCGTCGCCGGGGTGCTCGGCACGCGCGTCAACCTCGACTGGATCCGGCAGCCGGCCGCGCCGGGCACCTGGCGCTCGGAGTTCTCCTGGAAGGGCGAGGTGGGCACGGCGTCCAAGCTCGCCTCCGCCCTCAGAGGCTGGCACCTGCTGCGCTTCGAGGTCACGGCCGAGCCCTGCGCCACCGCCGAGGGCGAGCGCTACAGCTGCACGCCGGAGCTCGGCATCTTCCACGCCGTCACCGGCATCCACGGCGACATCCTGATCCCGGAGGACCGCCTGCGCGCGGCCCTGACCCGCTCCCAGCGCGGGGAGACGGACCTGGAAGCGGAGCTGGCCAAGCTCCTCGGCAAGCCCTGGGACGACGAGTTGGAGCCCTTCCGGTACGCCGGCGAGGGCGCCCCGGTCCGCTGGCTGCACCAGGTGGTGTAGGTCTTCTGTACACGTGAAGGGCCCCCACCGCTCGGTGGGGGCCCTTCACGCGCGTTCTCAGACGGTACGGAACGCCAGGACGACGTTGTGCCCGCCGAACCCGAACGAGTCGTTCAGCGCGGCGATACGGCCCTCCACGGGCAGCTTGCGCGCCTCGCCGCGGACGACGTCGGCGTTGGCCTCCGCCTCCGGGTCGAGGTTCTCGACGTTGATGGTCGGCGGAGCCACCCGGTGGTACAGGGCGAGGACGGTGGCGACCGTCTCCACGCCGCCCGCGCCACCGAGCAGGTGACCGGTCATCGACTTGGTGGCGGACACGGCCATGTGGTCGGCGTCGTCGCCGAACACCTTGCGCAGCGCCTTGAGCTCGGCGATGTCACCGGCCGGGGTCGACGTGGCGTGCGCGTTGACGTGCACGATCTCCGCCGGGTTCAGGTCGGTGCGGTCCAGCAGGTTCTGCAGCGCGTGCGAGATGCCGCGGCCCTCGGGCTCCGGCTGCACGATGTCGTGGGCGTCGGCGGAGATGCCCTGTCCGACCGCCTCGGCGTACACCCGCGCACCGCGCTTGGCGGCGTGCTCGGCGGACTCCAGGACGACGACACCGGCACCCTCGCCGAGGACGAATCCGTCCCGGGCGACGTCGTAGGGACGCGAGGCGCCCTCGGGGTTCTCGTTGTTCTTGGACATCGCCATCATGTTGCCGAACGCGGCGATGGGCAGCGGGTGGATCGCCGCCTCCGTGCCACCGGCGACGACGACGTCGGCGCGGCCGGTACGGATCATCTCGATGGCGTAGCCGATGGCCTCGGCGCCCGACGCGCAGGCGGAGACCGGGGTGTGCACACCCGCGCGGGCCCCGACGAGCAGACCCACGTTGGCGGACGGGCTGTTGGGCATCAGCATCGGCACGGTGTGCGGGGAGACGCGGCGGACGCCCTTCTCCTTGAGCACGTCGTACTGGTCGAGCAGGGTCGTGACACCGCCGATGCCGGAGGCGATGACGGCGCCGAGACGGTCGGGGTCGACCTCGCCGACCGAACCGTCCTCACCGGCCTTGCCCTCGAAACCGGCGTCGGCCCACGCTTCCTTGGCCGCGATCAGCGCGAACTGCGCCGAGCGGTCCAGACGGCGGGCCTGCGGCCGGGGAATGACCTCGGTCGGTTCCACCGCGATCTGCGCGGCGATACGGACCGCCTGCTCGGCGGCCCACTCCTGCTCCAGGGGCTTGACGCCGGACTTGCCGGCGACCAGACCCTCCCAGGTAGAGGCTGCGTCGCCACCCAGCGGTGTGGTTGCGCCGATACCGGTGACGACCACGGTGCGATTGGTCGGGCTCACGGGAAATCTTTCTCCAACGGTACGAGGATTAAGCGGCGCCACCGCCGGGTGGCGGGGCCGGCACGTCCGGCCTGGAGGGCTCCGTGAGGAGCCCGGGTGACTCAGGCCTGGTGCTTGAGGATGTAGTCGGTGGCGTCGCCGACCGTCTTGAGGTTCTTGACGTCGTCGTCCGGGATCTTGACGTCGAAGCGCTCTTCGGCGGCGACGACGACCTCGACCATGGACAGCGAGTCGACGTCCAGGTCGTCGGTGAAGGACTTGTCCAGCTGGACGTCCTCAACCGGGATGCCGGCGATCTCGTTCACGATGTCGGCGAGACCGGCGACGATCTCTTCCTGAGTGGCGGCCATGGTGGCGCTCCTTCGTTTTCTTATCCAGAGGGTTGGCAGTGCTTCCCGTCCCGGACCGGGTGGTCCGGCACGGAGTGCCTAGGGGAGGGTAACGACAGTGGCGGCGTAGACGAGACCCGCCCCGAATCCGATGACGAGCGCGGTGTCGCCGCTCTTCGCCTCACCGGTCGCCAGGAGCCGCTCCATAGCGAGCGGGATCGAGGCGGCCGAGGTGTTGCCGGTGGTGCGCACGTCACGCGCGACCGTGACGTGCTCCGGCAGCTTCAGCGTCTTCACCATCGAGTCGATGATCCGCTCGTTGGCCTGGTGGGGAATGAAGACGTCCAGGTCGCTCGGGCTGATCCCGGCCGCGTCCAGCGCCTGCTGGGCGACCTTCGCCATCTCGAACACGGCCCAGCGGAACACCGCCTGGCCCTCCTGCGTGATCGCGGGGAACTTGCCCGTGGAGTCGTACTCGGTCCACGCCACGGTCTGCTTGATCGTCTCGGACTTGTCACCCTCGGAGCCCCAGACGGTGGGGCCGATCGCGGGTTCCGCGGACGGACCGACGACGACCGCGCCGGCACCGTCGCCGAACAGGAAGGCCGTGGCCCGGTCCTCCAGGTCGGTGAGGTCGGACAGCCGCTCCACGCCGATGACGAGGACGTACTCCGCCGAGCCCTCGACGATCATGCCCTTGGCGAGGGTGAGGCCGTAGCCGAAGCCCGCGCAGCCCGCCGAGATGTCGAAGGCGGCGGCCTTGTTCGTGCCCAGCTTGTCCGCGATCTCCGTCGCCACGGCCGGGGTCTGCTTGAAGTGCGAGACGGTCGAGACGATCACGCCGCCGATCTGCTCGGCGGAGATCCCGGCGTCGGCGATCGCCTTGCCGGACGCCTCGATCGACATCGCGGCGACGGTCTCCTCGGCGTTGGCCCAGTGCCGGGTCTGGATGCCGGAGCGCGAGCGGATCCACTCGTCGGACGAGTCGATCGTCTCGAGGATCACCTCGTTCGGCACGACCCGGGTCGGGCGGTAGCCGCCGACCCCGAGGATGCGCGCGTACGGGGCGCCCTTGCTGGGCTTGATCTTCGACATGCTCTCGTGCTCCTTCTCAGGCACTGTGCTCGGCGATGAGCTCGCGAGCAGCGTCGAGGTCGTCGGGGGTCTTGAGCGCCAGCGTCTTCACACCGGGCAGCGCGCGCTTGGCGAGGCCGACCAGTGTGCCGCCGGGGGAGACCTCGATGAACGCGGTGGCGCCGAGCTCCTTGAAGGTCTCCATGCACCGGTCCCAGCGGACCGGGTTGGCGACCTGGCCGACCAGCCGCTCCAGCACCTCGGCGCCGGTGGCGACGGTCCGTCCGTCCTTGTTCGAGACGTACGTGAGCGTCGGATCGGCCGGCGTCAGGTCGGCGGCGGCCTTGGCCAGCGCGTCGACCGCGGGGGCCATGTGGTGCGTGTGGAAGGCGCCGGCGACCTTCAGCGGGACGACCTTGCGGACGCCCTCGGGCTTGTCCTCGTTCAGGACGGCGAGCTGCTCCAGCGTGCCCGCGGCGACGATCTGCCCGGCGCCGTTGACGTTCGCCGGGGTCAGACCCAGCTTCTCCAGGTGCGCCACGGAGATCTCGGGGTCGCCGCCGAGCAGCGCCGACATACCGGTCTCGGTGATCGCGGCGGCGTCGGCCATCGCCAGACCCCGCTTGCGGACGAGGGTGAGGGCGGCGGAGTCGTCCAGCACGCCCGCGAAGGCCGCGGCGGTGATCTCACCGACGCTGTGCCCGGCGACGGCGCCCGGGGCGATGGCGGCCATGTCACCGAGTGCCGAGGCGGACAGGATCCCGGCCGCGACCAGCAGCGGCTGCGCCACGGAGGTGTCGCGGATGGCGTCCGCGTCGGCCTGTGTGCCGTAGTGGGCAAGGTCCAGTCCGATGGCGTCGGACCACGTGGCGACGCGGTCCGCGGCACCGGGGAGTTCGAGCCAGGGGGTCAGGAAGCCGGGCGTCTGGGCGCCCTGGCCGGGAGCGACGAGTACGAGCACTCTCACACTCTCTCTTGAGGGCGGCCCAAGCCGCCCGTGGGGACAGGGACGAAGAACACGAGGGGGTTTTGTGGGCCCCCGACAAAAGCCTAGGGCTGGAGATCTCCGTCGGCCAGACGCCCCAGGATGAGCGCGATCCGCAAGGTGAACGCCGAACGTACATCGGAGGGTGACCAGCCGGTGACGTCAGTCACACGTCGAAGCCGGTAGCGCACGGTGTTGGGATGCACGAACAGCATCCGGGCCGCGCCCTCCAGACTGGACGCCTGTTCGAGGTAGACCGAGAGGGTCTCCAGGAGAGCGGAACCGGCCTCCTCCAGCGGTCTGTAGATCTCCTCCACCAACTGCTCACGCGCACGGGGATCACCGGCCATCGCGCGTTCCGGAAGCAGGTCGTCCGCCAGCACCGGGCGCGGGGCGTCCTGCCAGGCGGAACACGCCTTGAGCCCGGCGGCGGCCGCCTGCGCGGACCGGGTCGCGGCGAGCAGATCGGGTACCACGGGCCCGGCGACCACCGGCCCGGCCGCATAGGGCCCGATCAGCGACTTGGCCACGGCGAGCGGGTTGTCGCTGCCGCCCGCGATCACCACGAGCCGGGCCCCGAGCACCCCGGTCAGCACCTGGAGCTTGGCGTGTCGGGCGGCCCGCCGGATGGCCTCGACCGTCAACTCCGAGTCACCGTCGGGAGCGGTGCCGAGGACCACGCACACATGCTCGGGGGCGTTCCACCCGAGCGCCGCGGCCCTGCTCACGGCACCCTCGTCGGCCTCCCCGCTGAGCACCGCGTTCACCACGAGCGACTCCAGCCGGGCGTCCCAGGCACCGCGTGCCTCGGCGGCCTGGGCGTAGACCTGCGCGGTGGCGAAGGCGATCTCACGGGCGTACACCAGCAGGGCCTCACGCAGCACGGACTCGTCACCGGGGGCCGCGACCTCGTCGATCGCGCTCTCCATGACCTCGATGGTGGTGCGCACCATCTCCACGGTCTGCCGCAGCGTGATGGCCCGGGTCAGCTCACGCGGAGCGGTCCCGAACACGTCGGTGGAGATGGCCTGCGGGGCGTCCGGACGCCGGAACCACTCGGTGAAGGCCGCGATACCGGCCTGGGCGACCAGCCCGATCCAGGAACGGTTCTCCGGGGGCATCGCCCGGTACCACGGCAGCGTCTCGTCCATGCGCGCGATGGCCTGCTGGGCGAGGGACCCGGACGACTTCTCCAGCCGCTTCAGGGTCGCGGCATGAGCGTGGCTGCCGCGTGCGGCGGGGTCGGACTTGCTGTGTTCGGGTTCGGGCACGGGGACAAGACTGCCTTATCCGGACGTCAGTGCGCGCCGCCGGGTACCGACTGAGGCCCCACCGGCGGCCCGCCCGGCACTACCGTGGTCCCGTGACGGACGTACGGCGCGCCGCGGAGCGCTACCCAGGCGGGGACCCCGGGACCGGGATCGAGTCGTGGCACGCCTTCTCCTTCGGGCCGCACTACGACCCCGACAACCTCCGGTTCGGCGCGCTGATCGCCTGCAACGAGGAGCGGCTCCTGCCCGGGGCCGGGTTCGACGAACATCCGCACAGTCACACCGAGATCGTGACGTGGGTGGTCGAGGGGGAGCTGACGCACCGGGACTCCACCGGGCACGAGACCGTCGTACGGCCCGGTGACGTGCAGCGGCTGAGCGCCGCCGCGGGCGTCCGGCACATCGAGCGCAACGACGCCGAGACCCCGCTGACCTTCGTGCAGACCTGGCTGGCGCCCCTGGAGCCCGGCGGCGAGCCGTCGTACGAGATCGTCCGCGGGATCGCCGACTCGACGCCGTACGCCGTCCCGGAGGCGGCCGCGATGCTCCATGTGCGCCGGCTCGGCGCGGGGGAGCGGACGGCGGTGCCGGACGGGCGCCACCTGTACGTCCATGTCGTGCGCGGTGAAGTGCGGCTGGACGGCGAGGAGTTGGGCACCGGTGACGCGGCCCGGGTCACCGACGCCAAGGAGCTGGATCTGGTGGCGGTGACGCCGGCCGAACTGCTGGTGTGGGAGATGTCCTAGAGCTCGGCCAGGACGGCGTCGGTGAACGCCGGCCACGCCTCGACCGCCCAGGGCCCGAACGCGCGGTCCGTCAGCGCCACGCAGGCCGCCCGCGCGTCCGGGTCGATCCACACGAACGTGCCGGACTGGCCGAAGTGCCCGAACGTGCGAGGGGACGAGGAACTCCCCGTCCAGTGCGGGGACTTGCCGTCGCGGATCTCGAAGCCGAGGCCCCAGTCGTTGGGGTTCTGGTGGCCGTAGCCGGGCAGCACGCCCTTCGTGCCCGGGTACTGGACCGTCATCGCCTCCGCGACCGTGCGCGGATCCAGCAGCCTCGGTGCCTGCGCCTCCGCCGCGAACCGGAGCAGGTCCTCGACCGTCGACACGCCGTCCTTCGCGGGGGAGCCCTCCAGGGACGTCGACGTCATGCCCAGCGGCTCCAGGACCGCCTGCCGCAGATACTCCGCGAAGGGGATGTCCGTCGCCTTGGCGACATGGTCGCCGAGCTGCTCGAAGCCCGCGTTCGAGTACAGCCGCCGCTCTCCGGGAGCGGCCGTCACCCGGTGCTCGTCGAAGGCCAGCCCCGAGGTGTGCGCGAGCAGGTGCCGCACCGTCGATCCGCTCGGCCCGGCCGGCTCGTCGAGCTCGATCGCCCCCTCCTCGTACGCGACGAGGACGGCGTACGCGGCGAGCGGCTTGGTGACCGAGGCCAGCGGGAAGCGCCGGTCCAGGGGGCCGTGGGTGCCGAGGACCGTGCCGTCGGCGCGCACCACCCCCGCCGCAGCGGTGGGAACCGGCCAGTTTTCGATCAACGCGAGGCTCTGCAAGGACATGCCGTCGAGCGTAAGCCGCTCACAGCCTCAGAATCATCGTGGGGTCCGGCTTGGGGACGAAGCCGAGCGAGACGTAGAGCGGTTCGGCCTCCGGGGACGCGGTCAGCATGACCTGCCCGGCGCCCCGCTCGCGGAACCACGCCAGCAGCTCGTCCATGCACGCGCGCGCGTAGCCGCGCCGACGCGCCCCGGGATCGGTGGCGACGCTGAAGACGTATCCGGCCAGGCCGTGCGGATTGCCCGCCTTGCCGATCCGGTAGTCGACCGTCCCGGCCACCAGCGCGGCGAGCGCCCCCGGCCGGTCCGGGTGGTCGACGACGAAGGCCGCGAAGTCCCCGTCCGCCTCGCCCAGCTTCCCGCGCAGCGACGGCAGCGCCTCCGTGTGCCACGCTGTGGAGGCATCCCCGCCGGGCAGGGCGTCGATCATCACCTGGCGCAGACGCAGCACTTCCCCGGCGTCCTCGGTCGTGGCACGGCGTACGAGACTCATGGCCCGCACGCTAGCGACCGCACCTGTGGCGCGTCCTGCCGATTTCTTACCGGTTCTGCTTGCTTGGAGTGCACTCCAAGGCCATAGCGTGGTGGTCATGACGGTGATGGAGACCACGAGTACCAGGACCGACAGCTGCGCCGCCCCGCCGAACGCTCACCGGCGCCCCAACGGCCAGGACAGCTACACGATCAGCGAGGTCGTCGCCTTCACCGGCCTGACCGCGCACACCCTGCGCTGGTACGAGCGCATCGGCCTGATGCCGCACATCGACCGCTCGCACACCGGCCAGCGCCGCTACAGCAACCGTGACCTCGACTGGCTCGACCTCGTCGGCAAGCTCCGGCTCACCGGCATGCCGGTCGCCGACATGGTGCGGTACGCGGAACTGGTGCGGGAGGGCGACCACACGTTCACCGAACGGTTCGAGCTCCTGGAGACGACCCGCCGGGACGTCCTGTCCCGGATCGCGGAACTCCAGGACACGCTCGCCGTTCTCGACCGGAAGATCAGCTTCTACGCCGAAGCCGGTCGCGCCTACGAATCGGAGAAGGCCGGATGACGGACAGCACGATCCCCACCGCACAGCTCGGCGCCCACGGCCCCGCGGTCGGCGTCCAGGGACTCGGGTGCATGGGCATGAGCTTCGCCTACGGCCCCACGGACGCGGAGGCGTCCCGGGCCACCCTGGAGCGGGCCCTGGAACTCGGCATCACGCTCTACGACACGGCGGACGCCTACGGCCAGGGGGAGAACGAGAAGTTCCTGTCCCCGTTCTTCAAGGCCCACCGCGACGAGGTCGTGATCGCCACGAAGTTCGCCCTGGCGATACCCCCGGACGACCCGACCCGGCGGATCATCCGCAACGACCCGCCGTACATCCGCCAGGCGGTCGAGGCGAGCCTGAAGCGCCTGGACGTCGACGCGATCGACCTCTACTACATGCACCGGCGCGATGTGAACGTGCCGATCGAGGAGTCCGTCGGCACCATGGCCGAGCTGGTGCGCGAGGGCAAGGTCAAGCACCTGGGCCTGAGCGAGGTCACCGCGACGGAACTGCGCGCGGCCCAGGACATCCACCCCATCGCCGCCGTGCAGTCGGAGTGGTCCCTGTTCAGCCGGGACATCGAGGCCCAGGTGGTCCCGGCCGCCCGCGAACTGGGCGTGGCCCTCGTCCCGTACTCCCCGCTCGGTCGCGGCTTCCTCACCGGCTCCTTCACCAACGCCGACAAGGACCTCACCGCCGACGACTTCCGCCGCCAGCAGCCCCGCTTCACGGGCGACAACGCCGCCGCGAACGCGGCCCTGCTGGAGCCGGTCCGCACGGTCGCCGAGGCCCACGGGGTCTCCCTGGGCCAGATCGCGCTGGCCTGGGTCCAGCAGCAGACCACGGTCCACGACCTGCCGGTGATCCCGATCCCGGGCACACGCAAGCCCGGCAGGGTGGAGGAGAACGCGGCGGCGACGGGCATCGAGCTCACGAAGGAGGAGCTGGAGCTGCTGGAGCCGATCGCGGGCCAGGTGGCCGGAGACCGGTACGCGGACATGCGGTTCTCGTCCGCAGGACGCGAGTGAGCTAGAGCTCCGCCAGCAACTCCGCCTTCTTCACGGAGAACTCCTCGTCGGTGACCAGACCGGCCTGGTGCAGCTCCCCGAGATGGCGAATCCGCTCGGCGATGTCGGCGGGGTCCCGGCGTGGCGCGGTCACGGCCGGGACCGCGGCGGCGGGCCCCCGTTGCCGTACGGCGGCCAGGACCGCCGCCGCGAACGGCAACGACTCGTGGACCGGCCCGTACCCGAGCCCGAACACCACGGCTGCCGGGTCCTGGTCCGCCTGCACCGGCCCCGGCTCCCCGCGGAGCAGCCGCAGGTGCCCCTCGAAGACCTCCGGCGACCGCCACTCGACACCCGTCAGCTCGGACACCGGGAAACTCTGGTCGCCGGCCTTCCACTTCGCCGAGGACGCTCCCGTCCAGAACCAGCGGAAGTGCACGGTACGGCCGTCGAAGGACGCCTTGCCGTCGTACGCCTTGAACTGCAACGGCACCTCGGGCGCGGGCACCAGGAAACGGTCCGCCGGCTCGTCGTCCTCCTTCAGCAGCGCGCGCAGCTCGTCCGTGTAGTACTCGGCGAGCGTCTCCTTGTCGGCCGGCAGCACCAGCCGGTACGGATCGCACCCTTCCTTCAGCTGCCCCGCCGCCGCCTCCATGAGCGGATCCGCCCCGGGCCGCGGCTCGGCGTGCAGCACCACCGTGCCCCGCTTGCCGGGAGTCAGCGTCACCCCGGAGATCGCCTCCAGCGGGATCCGTCGTTCCCCCAGCGCCTGGAAGAGCTTCGGTGTGCGAATCCCCCGTTCGTAGCGGATGAGCACGGAGTCGGAGTCGAACTCCCAGGCGGCATGAAATCCGGCCAGTACGTCACCCATGCGGGTCATCGTATTCGGCACGAGCTCCTTCGTCCCTCCTCGCGCAGACCGCACTTCCTGCGGTCTCTACGCGCGTCCGGCCGTGGCCGTGCCGGACAAACCGGCGCGGCAGGCTTCGTCCTCGTGGGCGCAGTGCACCGAGCGGTACGCGCCAATGCCGATCTCGGCGAAGTTGAGCAGGCTCTCCGTTCCGGGCTCGAAGTAACCGGCGTGACCGTCCGCACCCCGCGCGGACAGCACGCGTGCGCCGAACGCGGAGGACACCGGGTCGGCGCCGTGGCCGAGCCCGCCCACCTCCAGGTACGGCACGTCCTGGATCCAGTCGTCGGCGTCCCGCATCGCCCACACGCGCGCGGTGGTGCGCAGGTGGGAGGCGTCGGAGGCCCGCATGCCGGGGCTGCCGGCCACCGCGATGTCGGCCACCCGGCCGGGCAGCCGGTGCGCGGCCACCCCGCACACCACCGAGCCGTAGCTGTGGCAGAACAGGGAGACGGGCGAGGTGCCGGGCAGTGCGCGCACCAGCGCGTTCAGCCGCACGGCGCCGTTCTCGGCGCGCATCGCGGTGGCCGAGTCGATGCCGAGTCCGGCGGGTGCCGTGTAGTCCGCCCACGCGATCACCGCCGTACGCGTGGACGGGCTCGCCTCCCGCTCGGCCCGGTACAGGGCCTGGGCCATGCCGACCGGCGCGGAGTAACTGCGATGCGTGCGCTGGAAGGTGAGCACGTCGGTGTCGACGCCGGGCACGACCACGGAGACCCGCTCCGCCGCGGCGAGATCGCCGAAGACCTCGGCGACCCGGCCCGAGCCCTCGGGGTCGAAGGCGAGGATGTGGCGGTCCGGGGCGGTCAGCGCCTCGAAGCGGTGCATACGGCGGCCCGCCTCCTGCTGACCGGCCGGCGTGAGCCGGGCGTCGTGCATGCGGGCGCGCTCGACGGTGCGGGCCTGCAGCAGCGCGAGGCGGTTGGCCTGGTAGCGCAGTGCGACGGGGGCGCCGTTCATGTTGCCGACCGCGAGCGGGTAGCGCTGGGCGAGGCGGACCCGCTCCTGGGAGGTGAGCGAGGCGAAGAAGTGCGTGAGCCGGGCGGGGGCGGTGTCCGGGTCGGGCAGCCGGTCTCCGTGGAGGCGGCCGTGCGTCCAGGATTCGAGCGAGGCCTGGAGCGGACCGGCCTCCCGCTGGTTGCGCAGGGCGGTCCAGCCAGTGGTCGCCAGCATCACGAACACCACGGCCAGCGCGAGCAGTGCGCGCCAGACGTTGAGTTGCGGGGAGGTGTCGAAGGAAGTCACTGAAAGGACACACTAGGAGAACGGGACGGTCTCGGGTTAATCCAGTGACGGGGATCACGTTTTGGTGTAGGGGGACCACTTGCCGGTCAGTGCGGGACCCAGCAGTTCGAGGTGGGAGACCGTCAGTGCGCGCATCGCCTCCAGACTGAACTCTCCGTCGGTCGACCACTGACGTTCCGTCACCCGCATCACGCCGCTGAAGACGGCCACCAGCAGCCTGGGCCGCGGGTCGGTGGCCGGGTCGAGGCCCTCGCGTTCGGCCAGCACCCGGGTGAGCACCTCCTCGGCCTCCGCCGAGCGCCGCAGATGCGCGGCGAGCAGCACGGGCGTCGACTCGATCACCCGGTACATGCCCAGGAACCGCTCCACCGGTACGACCGACTCCACGACCTCGTGCAGCGTGTCCCAGCCCTCCAGCACGGCCAGGCGCAGCGCCTCCAGCGGGGGTTCGTGCGGCGGGCGGGCGCGTACGGAGTCGACGAAGTTGCTCACCGTCATCGCGTCCAGGGCGAGCGCCGCGTCCTCCTTGCCGGCGAAGTAGCGGAAGAAGGTGCGCTGCGAGACCCCGACGGCGTCGGCGATGTCGTCGACGGTCGTCCGCTCGTACCCGCGGGTGGTGAAGAGCTCGATCGCCACCCGCAGCAGGGCCTCCCTGGTGCGTTGTTTCTTGCGTTCGCGCAGTGTTTCCATTGGTGTCAGTTACCGACTTGTGAATTGGTTTGTCAATTGTCAGCGGCTGTCACTAGCCTCGAACACATGACTAGTCAGACCACCCTCGGCAAGACGGGACCGGGGGACGGGGCGTCACCGTCCCCGTCGGATCAGGCGCCCGCCTCCGGGCTGCGCGGCCACCCGTGGCTCACCCTCCTGACCGTGGCTGTCGGCGTCATGATGGTGGCCCTGGACGGCACCATCGTGGCCATCGCCAACCCGGCCATCCAGGCCGACCTCAAGGCGAGCTTCGCGGACGTCCAGTGGATCACCAACGGCTACTTCCTCGCGCTGGCGGTCGCCCTGATCACCGCGGGCAAGCTCGGTGACCGCTTCGGCCACCGCCAGACCTTCCTGATCGGCGTCGTCGGCTTCGCCGCCGCCTCGGGCGCGATCGGACTGTCCAGCTCCATCGCCGCGGTCGTCACCTTCCGGGTGCTGCAGGGCCTGTTCGGCGCCCTGCTGATGCCGGCCGCGCTCGGTCTGCTGCGGGCCACCTTCCCGGCCGAGAAGCTCAACATGGCCATCGGTATCTGGGGCATGGTCATCGGCGCCTCCACCGCCGGCGGTCCGATCCTCGGCGGTGTCCTCGTCGAGCACGTCAACTGGCAGTCGGTGTTCTTCATCAACGTGCCGGTGGGTGTCCTCGCCCTCGTCCTCGGGGTGCTGATCCTCCTCGACCACCGTGCCGAGAACGCCCCGCGCTCCTTCGACCTCCTGGGCATAGCCCTGCTGTCCGCCGCCATGTTCTGCCTGGTGTGGGCGCTCATCAAGGCCCCGACCTGGGGCTGGGGCGACGGACTGACCTGGACCTTCATCGTCGCCTCCGTCGTGGGCTTCGGGCTGTTCGCCCTCTGGGAGACGAAGGTCAAGGAACCGCTGATCCCGCTCGGGCTGTTCCGTTCGGTGGCGCTGTCGGCGGGTGTGGTGCTCATGGTCCTCATGGCGATCGCGTTCATGGGCGGCCTGTTCTTCGTGACCTTCTACCTCCAGAACGTGCACGGGATGAGCCCGATCGACGCCGGTCTCCACCTGCTCCCGCTCACCGGGATGATGATCGTCGGCTCCCCGCTCGCGGGCGCGATGATCACCAAGCTCGGCCCGCGGATCCCGCTGGCGGGCGGCATGGCGGCCACGGCGATCGCCATGTACGGCATGTCGACGCTGGAGACGGACACCGGCAGCGCGCTGATGTCCCTCTGGTTCGCGCTGCTCGGCCTCGGCCTCGCGCCCGTGATGGTCGGCGCCACCGAGGTCATCGTGGGCAACGCGCCCATGGAGCTCTCCGGTGTGGCCGGCGGTCTCCAGCAGGCCGCGATGCAGATCGGCGGCAGCCTCGGTACGGCCGTGCTCGGCGCCGTGATGGCCTCCAAGGTGGACGGCGACCTCGCGGGCAACTGGACGGACGCGGGACTGCCGGCGCTGACGCCGGCCCAGCTGGACCAGGCCTCGGAGGCGGTCCAGGTGGGTGTGGCCCCGGTCGCCAAGGGGACCCCGCCGGAGATCGTCGCGAAGATCACTGATGTCGCCCACGACACCTTCATCTCCGGCATGAGCCTCGCGTCCCTGGTCGCCGCGGGTGTCGCCGCGTTCGCGATCCTCGTCGCCCTGTTCACCAAGCGCGGCGAGAACGCGGAGGCGGGTGCGGGGGTCGGTCACATCTGACGCCTGACGAGACGTCAGCGCACTTCCCCTATCAGGGTGAAGAGGCTAAAGATTTCTCGCCTCCGGTACGCGCCGCAGGTCACAGTAAGTCAAGCCCTCCGCACGGCACGCTCGTGCGACGCGGAGGGCGGACGGCGCTGCGGCGCGCTGCCGGAGGGGGGCGGCGCGCCGCAAGGCCGGAGGATTAACCCCGGGAACCGGGGTACTCGCATCGTTGAACCCGAGACGAACCCAACCAACCAAGGGTGTCAGGGAGTTGATGATGACGAGCTTCGGACAGGGAACGCGCAAGTACCCCCGATCACGTGGCCGGACGTGGTCACGGACCGGGCCGGACCGCGCGACGCTCGGAATCATCGGAGTCATCTGCGCGGTCGCGGGCTTCTTCGTGCTGGGCATCATTCTGGGCCCCGTCGCGCTGGTCTGCGGCTGGCTCGCCATGGGCCGCACCTGGTCGGGTGCCAACGGTGCCTGGCCTGCTCTGGTCGCCTTCGTTCTGGGCGCCATCGACACGCTCCTGGCGATCATCTGGCTCGTCGGAGCGGCCTCCCCGGGCAGCGGGATGTTCTGACCCGGGGTGCGTGAGGGAGGGCCCCCGGTGGGACGACCGGGGGCCCGCCTCATGCCTTCGCGCGGCTCGGTCCCGGAGCCGGCTGGAGCGCGCGGCGCCCGGAATCATCGCCGGCGGGCGCCCGGGTCATCCCCCGACGGATGTGTTGCGCAGGGCCGCGACCTCGGCTCTGAGGGCGCGTACCTCCTCCGTCAGGGCACGGATCGCCTCCGTCTGCTGGCGTTCCTCCACGTCGTCCTTCTCGAAGCGCTCGATGAACCACGCGGCGATGTTCGCGGTCACCACACCCAGCAGGGCGATACCGGACAGCATGAGCCCGACCGCGATCATGCGGCCCAGGCCGGTCGTCGGGGCGTGGTCGCCGTAGCCCACGGTCGTCATGGTCGTGAAGGACCACCACACCGCGTCACCCAGCGTCCTGATGTTCCCGTTCGGGGAGTCCCGTTCGACCGAGAGCACGGCCAGCGAGCCGAACATCAGCAGCCCGACGACCGCTCCGCCGACATACGTCGTCACCCTGATCTGCGAGGCCATCCGCGCCCGTCGTCCCACCAGCAGCAGCGTGGAGACGAGCCGCAGCAGCCGCAGCGGCTGTATGAGCGGCACCACCACGGCGCACAGGTCCATCCAGTGCTGCCGTACGAATCCGCGGCGGTCCCGGGAGAGCGACAACCGCATGAGGTAGTCGACGGCGAAGACCGCCCACACCACCCACTCGGCCACCGTGCACACCGCCGTGAGCGACCGTCCCGCCGAGGTGTCCACGATCGGCACGGCATAGGCGACGGCGAACAGCACCGCGAGCGCCAGTAGGGGCCGCTGGGTGTGCTGTTCCCAACGGGCCTGCGCCGAGTGTTCCTTCATGTCCGCATCGTAGAGAAACGGCAAAGGGCGGCGCGCCTTCGAGCGCACCGCCCTCCGACTTCCCAGGGACGCGCGGAACTACGCGTCGCCCCCCGCCGCACCCGGGTCGGCCGCCGAGACGTCCAGCAACTGGTACCGGTCGATCGCCTGCTTCAGCACCGAACGGTCCACCTTGCCCTCCCGGGCCAGCTCCGTCAGCACGCCCACCACGATCGACTGCGCGTCGATGTGGAAGAACCGCCGCGCGGCCCCCCGGGTGTCCGCGAAGCCGAACCCGTCCGCGCCCAGCGACTGGTACGTGCCCGGCACCCACCGCGCGATCTGGTCCGGAACCGCCCGCATCCAGTCGGAGACGGCCACGAACGGCCCCTGCGCCCCGGTCAGCTTCCGCGTCACGTACGGCACCCGCTGCTCCTCCTCCGGGTGCAGCAGGTTGTACTCCTCACAGGCCACCGCCTCGCGCCGCAGTTCGTTCCAGGAGGTCGCCGACCACACGTCCGCCTTGACGTCCCACTCCTCGGCGAGGATCTTCTGCGCCTCGACCGCCCACGGCACGGCCACACCGGACGCCATGATCTGCGCCGGGATCGACCCCGAGGTGCCCTCGGAGTAGCGGTAGACGCCCTTGATGATGCCCTCGGCGTCCACGTTCTCCGGCTCCGCCGGGTGCTGGATCGGCTCGTTGTAGACCGTGAGGTAGTAGAAGACGTCCTCGCTGTCCGGGCCGTACATCCGGCGCAGACCGTCCTGCACGATGTGCGCGATCTCGAACCCGAACGCCGGGTCGTACGCCACACAGCCCGGGTTGGTCGAGGCGAGCAGCTGCGAGTGGCCGTCCGCGTGCTGCAGACCCTCACCCGTCAGCGTCGTACGGCCCGCGGTCGCACCCAGCACGAAGCCGCGCGCCAGCTGGTCCGACATCTGCCAGAACTGGTCGCCGGTGCGCTGGAAACCGAACATCGAGTAGAAGACGTAGACCGGGATCAGCGGCTCGCCGTGGGTCGCGTACGCCGAACCCGCGGCGATCAGCGAGGCCGTGCAGCCCGCCTCCGAGATGCCGTCGTGCAGCATCTGGCCCGTCGGCGACTCCTTGTACGCGAGCAGCAGCTCCCGGTCGACGGACTCGTACTGCTGGCCGAGCGGGTTGTAGATCTTCGCACTCGGGAAGAACGAGTCCATACCGAAGGTGCGGTACTCGTCCGGCGCGATCAGGACGAAGCGGCGCCCGAGCTCCTTGTCCCGCATCAGGTCCTTGAGCAGTCGTACGAAGGCCATCGTCGTGGCGATCGACTGGTGCCCGGAGCCCTTCTTCACGGTCGCGTACGTCTTGTCGTCCGGCAGCGCGAGCGGCTTCGCGCGCACCACGCGCGTGGGGACGTAACCGCCGAGGCCCAGCCGGCGGTCGTGCATGTACTGGATCTCCTCCGAGTCCCGGCCCGGGTGGTAGTAGGGCGGCGCGCCCGACTCCAGCTCCTTGTCGGAGATCGGCAGGTGCAGCCGGTCGCGGAAGCCCTTGAGGTCGTCGACCGTCAGCTTCTTCATCTGGTGCGTGGCGTTGCGGCCCTCGAAGTTCGGGCCCAGCGTCCAGCCCTTGACGGTCTTGGCGAGGATGACCGTCGGCTGGCCCTTGTGCTCCACGGCCGCCTTGAACGCGGCGTAGATCTTCTTGTGGTCGTGACCGCCGCGGCCCAGGTGCAGGATCTGGTCGTCGGTCATGCCCTCGACCATCGCGCGCAGGCGCTGGTCGTCGCCGAAGAAGTGGTCGCGGATGTAGGCGCCGGACTCGGTGGCGTACGTCTGGAACTGGCCGTCCGGGGTGGTGTTCATCCGGTTGACCAGGATGCCGTCGCGGTCCCGCGCCAGCAGCGGGTCCCAGGTGCGGTCCCAGATCAGCTTGATCACGTTCCAGCCGGCGCCCCGGAAGACCGACTCCAGCTCCTGGATGACCTTGCCGTTGCCGCGCACCGGGCCGTCGAGGCGCTGGAGGTTGCAGTTGACGACGAAGGTCAGGTTGTCCAGGCCCTCACGGGCGGCGATGGTCAGCTGGCCGAGCGACTCGGGCTCGTCCATCTCGCCGTCGCCGAGGAACGCCCACACCTGCGACTTCGAGGTGTCGGCGATCCCGCGCGCGTGCATGTAGCGGTTCATCCGGGCCTGGTAGATCGCGCCGATCGGGCCGAGGCCCATCGACACGGTCGGGAACTCCCAGAAGTCCGGCATCAGACGCGGGTGCGGGTAGGACGACAGTCCGTGCGGGGCCTTCGACTTCTCCTGGCGGAACGCGTCGAGGTTGTCCTCGCTGAGGCGGTCGAGCAGGAAGGCGCGCGCGTAGATGCCGGGGGAGGCGTGGCCCTGGAAGAAGACCTGGTCTCCGCCGTCGCCCTCGTCCTTGCCGCGGAAGAAGTGGTTGAAGCCGACGTCGTACAGGGACGCGGAGGACGCGAAGGTGGCGATGTGGCCGCCGACGCCGATCCCGGGACGCTGGGCGCGCGAGACCATCACGGCCGCGTTCCACCGGGTGGCGTTCAGGATCTTCCGCTCGATCTCCTCGTTGCCCGGGAAGAACGGCTCCGCCCTGGTGGGGATCGTGTTGACGTAGTCCGTGCTGCGCATCTCGGGCACGGCCACGCGCTTCTCGCGGGCCCGCTCGATGAGCCGCAGCATGAGATAGCGGGCCCGCTCCCGGCCGCGCTCGTCCACGGCGGCGTCGAGGGAGTCGAGCCACTCCTGGGTTTCCTCGGGATCGAAGTCAGGAACCTGACTCGGAAGGCCGCCAATGATGATCGGGTTGCGATCGGATCCGGAAGCCACGCTGTTCCTTACCTGTCAGAGGGCCGTATTTCTGTATGTCTGCACCGCTCCCCATCGTGTACCTCGGGGGGCCAAACGTCATCTCTACTCCGGGGTAACCCGGGGGTCCGTACCCGGGTATGGTTCCCAAACACGCAAAGAGGGCAGAAAGGTGTGGCATGCGTCACGACGTGACCGCGATGATGTGCCAGGAGTTGGGCGACACGTTCCGGAACGTCACCGTTTCGGCGGTCTGAAACGCCGGGTACTTGCGCGATCCGCCCCGCCCGTGTGGACTACGGCCAATGCTTCGCGCACGCGCGTGGCTGAGACTCCCCCCATGGGGGACCCCCCATCAAAGACAAGACCAGGAGGCAACCCGTGAGCGCGACCGCGGACCACGCGGAGACGAGCCCTGCCGTGAGGCTGGGGTTCCAGCCCGAGCAGGTGGTCCAGGAGATCGGCTACGACGACGACGTAGACCAGGAACTCCGCGAGGCCATCGAGCAAGTCATCGGCAGCGACCTTGTGGACGAGGATTACGACGACGTCGCCGATGCCGTGGTGCTCTGGTTCCGTGACGAGGACGGCGACCTGACCGATGTGCTGGTGGACGCCACCACGTACATCGAGGAGGGCGGCTCGATCCTGTTGCTGACGCCGAAGACCGGCCGGGACGGCTACGTGGAGCCGAGTGACATCTCCGAAGCCGCGACGACGGCAGGCCTTTCCGCCTCCAAGAGCGTCAGTGTGGGCAAGGACTGGAGCGGCAGCCGGCTGGTGACACCCAAGGCGGCCAAGTCCAAGAAGTAGCCCTGCAGGACCGGACGGGCCGGCGCGACCGGCCCGTCCGCTTTCCTGCGGTGATCGCTGCGTAGGGTGGGCGTGTCACTCGAACAGCCTCCCGAAGGGACATCCACGCGATGGCGATCCAGGTCGGCGAAAAGGCCCCCGACTTCGAGCTCAAGGACAACCACGGCCGGACCGTGAAGCTGTCCGACTTCCGCGGCGGCAAGAACGTCGTGCTGCTCTTCTACCCCTTCGCCTTCACCGGTGTCTGCACCGGTGAGCTGTGCGAGCTGCGTGACAACCTGCCGCAGTTCGCCGACCGCGACACCCAGCTGCTCGCGGTCTCCAACGACTCCATCCACACCCTGCGCGTCTTCGCCGAGCAGGAGGGCCTGGAGTACCCGCTGCTCAGCGACTTCTGGCCGCACGGCGAGGTCTCCCGGGCCTACGGCGTCTTCGCCGAGGACAAGGGCTGCGCGGTGCGCGGCACCTTCGTCATCGACAAGGAGGGCGTGGTGCGCTGGACCGTCGTCAACGCCCTGCCGGACGCCCGCGACCTGAACGAGTACGTGAAGGCGCTCGACACCCTGTGATTGTTCGCCTCCAGGGACTGCGTGTGCCGGGAACCCGTCACTAGGATCGAATCGTTGATCCGGCAGCATCTCAACCAGCAAACCTATGGAGGACTCGTGGGAGTCAGCCTCAGCAAGGGCGGCAACGTATCGCTGACCAAGGAGGCCCCGGGCCTGACCGCGGTCATCGTCGGTCTGGGGTGGGACGTCCGCACCACAACCGGCACCGACTTCGACCTGGACGCGAGCGCGCTGCTGCTGAACGCGGCCGGCAAGGTCGCCAGCGACGCCAACTTCGTCTTCTTCAACAACCTCAAGAGCGCGGACGGCTCCGTCGAGCACACCGGTGACAACATCACCGGTGAGGGCGAGGGCGACGACGAGCAGATCAAGGTCAACCTCGCCGCGGTCCCGGCCGACGTCGACAAGATCGTCTTCCCGGTCTCGATCTACGACGCCGAGAACCGCCAGCAGTCCTTCGGCCAGGTGCGCAACGCGTTCATCCGCGTCGTGAACCAGGCCGGCGAGGCGGAGATCGCCCGCTACGACCTCTCCGAGGACGCCTCCACCGAGACCGCCATGGTCTTCGGCGAGCTCTACCGCAACGGCGCCGAGTGGAAGTTCCGCGCCATCGGCCAGGGCTACGCCTCGGGCCTGCGCGGCATCGCCCAGGACTTCGGCGTCAACGTCTAGGACCTGGCCCCCGGGCAGGCCCCCGGGCCGGCCCCGGCTCTTTTCGTCCGGCGCCGCACGGTTTGCGTGCGGCGCCGGACGTGCAGGAACAGCACAGCAACACACTCTCGGGGAGGGAACAGCACATGGGCGTCACGCTCGCCAAGGGAGGGAACGTCTCCCTGTCCAAGGCCGCCCCCAACCTCACCCAGGTGATGGTCGGACTCGGCTGGGACGCGCGCTCCACCACCGGAGCCGACTTCGACCTCGACGCCAGCGCCCTGATGTGCAGCAGCGGGCGGGTCCTGGGTGACGAGTACTTCGTCTTCTACAACCAGCTCAAGAGCCCGGAGGGCTCGGTCGAGCACACCGGCGACAACCTCACCGGTGAGGGCGAGGGCGACGACGAGTCGATCCTGGTCGACCTCTCCCAGGTGCCGGACCGGTGCGACAAGATCGTCTTCCCGGTGTCGATCCACGACGCCGACAACCGCGGGCAGACCTTCGGCCAGGTCAGCAACGCCTTCATCCGCGTGGTCAACCAGGCCGACGGCCAGGAACTGGCCCGCTACGACCTCTCCGAGGACGCCTCCACCGAGACCGCGATGATCTTCGGCGAGCTCTACCGCCACCAGGGCGAGTGGAAGTTCAGGGCGGTGGGCCAGGGCTACGCCTCGGGCCTCAGGGGCATCGCCCTCGACTTCGGGGTCAACGTCTCATAACGCGATATGAGCAAAAGCCGGGGCCGGGTCGGGCTTCGAGGGTGCCCGACTACACTTCGCTTCAAAGTTTCGTAAAGCCGAGTGCGGCACGGGGGAAACCCGTACACGTACGGATTGGGTAGCCAGTGGTTCTCAAAACCTTCGGCTGGTCGTTCGCGGTCACCGCGCTCGGCTTGGTCGCTGCGGTCCTCTACGGGGGGTGGGAGGGCTTCGGGGTGGTGGCGATCCTCTCCATCCTCGAGATCTCCCTGTCGTTCGACAACGCGGTGGTCAACGCCGGAATCCTGAAGAAGATGAACGCCTTCTGGCAGAAGATCTTCCTCACGATCGGCGTCCTGATCGCCGTGTTCGGCATGCGGCTGGTCTTCCCCGTGGTGATCGTCGCGATCAGCGCCAAGATGGGGCCGATCGAGGCCGTCGACCTCGCCCTGAACAACAAGGACCACTACCAGGAGCTGGTCACCGACGCGCACCCGGCGATCGCCGCGTTCGGTGGCATGTTCCTGCTGATGATCTTCCTGGACTTCATCTTCGAGGACCGGGACATCCAGTGGCTGCGCTGGATCGAGCGGCCGCTGGCCAAGCTCGGCAAGGTCGACATGCTGTCGGTCTGCATCGCCCTGGTCGTCCTGCTGATCACCGCGTTCACCTTCGCCACCCACGCCCACCAGCACGGCGGCGCGCACGTGGACAAGGCGCAGACCGTCCTGATCTCCGGCATCGCGGGCCTGATCACCTACATGGTGGTCGGCGGTCTCTCCGGCTACTTCGAGGACAAGCTCGAAGAGGACGAGGAACGCGAGCACGAGGAGGAGGAGCGCGCCGAGCGCGAGGGCAAGCCCAAGTCGGCCGTGGCGATGGCCGGCAAGGCCGCCTTCTTCATGTTCCTGTACCTGGAGGTCCTGGACGCCTCGTTCTCCTTCGACGGCGTGATCGGCGCGTTCGCCATCACCAACGACATCGTCCTGATGGCGCTGGGCCTGGGCATCGGCGCGATGTACGTCCGGTCCCTGACCGTGTACCTGGTCCGCCAGGGCACCCTGGACGACTACGTCTACCTGGAGCACGGCGCGCACTACGCGATCGGCGCCCTCGCGGTGATCCTCATGGTCACCATCCAGTACGAGATCCACGAGATCATCACCGGCCTGGTCGGTGTCCTCCTGATCGGCTGGTCCTTCCTGTCCTCGGTGCGCCGCAACAGGGCGCTGGCAGCGGCCGAGGGAAAAGCCCAGGGCTCGGACGAGAAGACTGAGGTCTCGTCCGGGGTGTGACACCCTCCCTGGTGAGGAACGCTCTGAGCGGGGCGGCCGGCCTCCGGCCGCCCCGCCGGTCTTCTCCAAAGTGAACATGGGGGCGGGAATGGGCTTCTTGGACGGACTCCGAGGCGGCCGCGAGGTCGACTTCGACTCGGGCAGCGCGGCCAGCAACGCCATCGAACTGACCAAGCGGCACAACCGGGTCTCGCTGACCAAGCAGGGCGCGGCGACCGGGAACCTGCGCGTCAACCTGACCTGGCGGATGCGGACCTCCGACATCGGGGGCTCCCAGCGGGAGTCGCTGCTGAGGCACCCCTTCAAGGCGCTCAAGCCGCCGGAGGTCCTCGGGCACAGCCAGAGCATGGTCAACGTCGACCTCGACCTCGGCTGTCTGTACGAGCTGGCCGACGGCACCAAGGGAGTCGTCCAGCCCCTCGGCGGCCTGCTGGGGGACGTCAACGCGCCGCCGTACGTGAAGCTCAGCGGGGACGACCGGTTCGGGTCGGCGTCCGGCGAGACGATGTACGTCAACCTCGACCACCGGGACCAGATCAAGCGGCTGCTGGTCTTCGTGTACATCTACGACCAGACGCCGGCGTTCGACCGTACGCACGCGATCGTGACGCTGTACCCGAGCAACGGGCCGCGGATCGAGATAGGTCTCGACGAGCGGCACCCCCAGGCCCGATCCTGCGCGGTCGTGATGATCGAGAACGTCAAGGACGAGCTCATCGTGCGGCGCGAGGTGCAGTTCGTGTACGGGTTCCAGGGCGAGCTGGACCGGCTCTACGGGTGGGGGTTGCAGTGGGGGCGGGGATACAAGTCGAAGGCCGACCGGTGAGCGCCGCTACCGTCCGATGAACTGCGGCCCCTGGGGCGGCATCCGGAACTCCGCGCCCGCCGGGACCGTGGGCACCGGGTGCGGGTAGCCGTAGCCGGACGCCGCCACGGGGGCCGTGGCCGGGGTCGGTGACTGGGGGTAGCCGTAGGCCGCCTGGGTGGGGACGGAGGCGGCCGACTGGGCCGGCTGCTCCGGGGGGAGCGGGAACGACGTGGGCTCGGGCTGGGACGGGGTCTCCGCGGAGTCGGTCTCGTCCACCACGATGCCGTAGTCCGTGGCCAGGCCCTGCAGACCCTCCACGTAGCCCTCGCCCAGGGCGCGGAACTTCCAGCCCTCGCCGCGGCGGTACAGCTCGCCGCAGATCAGGGCCGTCTCCTGGCCCGTCTCCGGCTTGATGTCGAAGGAGACCAGCGGCTCACCGTCGGGGACCGAGGCGTCGTACAGCAGGATGCACAGGCCCCGGACCCTGCCGAAGGTGGCGTCCTCCGCGGAGGTGTCGTCCGTGGAGGCGACCAGGAGAATCTGGCTGACGTCGGGCTCGACACCGGAGAGCTCTGTCTGGATCGTGTCGGTGGGGCCCTCGGCGACGCGTTTCTTGCCGAGCAGCCAGACCTTCCCGGAGGGATGCCGGGGCTGGTTGTAGAAGACGAAGTCCTCGTCGGATCGCACGCGACCGTCGGGGCCGAGGAGCAGCGCCGAGGCGTCGACGACCGGGACCCCCTGCCCGGGCGCCCAGCGCAGCACGGCGCGTACCGTGGTGGCTTCCAGCGGGACGTTCGACCCCTTCAGCATGGCGTGCGTCATGCGGTCATCCTGCCCTCTCGGTCCTGATCACGACAACGTGGGGGTACGCGACACCGATTCGATTCGTACCGGTGCCGAGACGGCCGTGCTTGTCCGCGTTACCTGAAATTCATGCCCGGTGGGAACCTCAGACATGGGTACCTACGTACTATTACCGGCCACCTGTGAACCCTTCACAGAGGGCACAGCTACCACGGGGGAGTCATATGCGTCATTTCGGGCACATCGCCCCTGAGGTGCGTCAGCGCCTCTTCCACCAGGAGCCCTGCGAGTTCACCGCGGACTCCCCGGCCCGGCTGCTCTCCGCGGCCCTGGGCGCCACGCTCTACAGTCCGGCCACGCGGCCGCGGCTCGCCGACGACATCGTCAAGCAGACCGGACGCGGCGTGGTCTCGATGGTGCTGTGCCTGGAAGACTCGATCGGTGACGAGGACGTCGCCGAGGGTGAGGAGAACCTCGTCCGGCAGTTCACGGACCTGGCGCAGCGGGGGGTGGATCTCCCGCTGCTCTTCATCCGGGTCCGTTCCCCCGAGCAGATCCCCGATCTCGTGCGCCGGCTCGGTCCCGCGGTCCGGCTGCTGTCCGGATTCGTCCTCCCGAAGTTCACCGAGGAGCGCGGCATCCCCTTCCTGGAGGCCCTCTCCGCCGCCGAGGCCGCCGGCGGGCACCGGCTGTTCGCCATGCCGGTGCTGGAGTCGCCGGAGCTGCTCTACCGGGAGACGCGCGTAGAGACCCTGGAGGGCATCGCCCGCGCGGTCGACAAGTACCGCGACCGGGTCCTGGCGCTGCGCCTCGGCGTCACCGACTTCTGCTCCTCCTACGGCCTGCGCCGCGCCCCCGACATGACCGCCTGGGACGTCCAGATCGTCGCCTCCGTGATCGCCGACGTGGTGAACATGCTGGGCCGCGCCGACGGCACCGGGTTCACCGTGACCGGGCCGGTCTGGGAGTACTTCCGGGTCCAGGAGCGCATGTTCAAGCCGCAGCTGCGCCGCAGCCCCTTCCTGGAGGGCCAGGCCGAGGAACTACGCGAGGCGCTCATCGAGCACGCCATGGACGGCCTGCTGCGCGAGATCACCCTCGACCAGGCCAACGGCCTGCTCGGCAAGACCTGCATCCACCCCTCCCATGTGCTGCCCGTGCACGCGCTGTCCGTGGTCAGCCACGAGGAGTTCAGCGACGCCCAGGACATCCTGCGCCCCGAGCGCGGCGGCGGCGGGGTGCTCAGGTCGCAGTACACGAACAAGATGAACGAAGTGAAGCCGCATCGCGCCTGGGCCGAGCGGACCATGCTGCGCGCCGAGGTCTTCGGGGTGGCCAACGAGGACATCGGCTTCGTGGAGCTGCTCGCCGCCGGGATCTCCGGCTGACCATCCGTGAACACCAAGGGACGCATGAACAAGGCAGTGAACGACCCGGCACCGGGCGAGGTCTGGTCGGGGACGTGGGTCGCCGACCGGCTCGGCGTCGAACTCGTCGGCGACGACCGGCTGACCGACCTGCTGGGACTGGCGCTGCGCCGCAACCCCAAGCGGGCCCATCTGCTGGTCTCCAACGTGCTGGGCAAGCACGTCCCGCAGTCGCCCTCGGTCGTCCACGGCCACGGCCTCGCCCTGGGCCGCCGGGTGCGCGAGCTGCTGGGCGACGAGGAGGCGGCCCGCGCGGTCGTCCTCGGCTACGCGGAGACGGCGACGGGCCTGGGCCACTCCGTCGCCGACGGCGTCGCCCTCGCCCCCTACCTCCACTCCACCCGCCGCCCGGTCCCCGGCGTGGCCCCCGCGGGCGGCTTCGAGGAGTCCCACTCCCACGCCACGAGCCATCTGCTCCTCCCGGAGGACCCCGCGCTGCTGGCCGGCGACGGCCCCCTCGTCCTGGTCGACGACGAGTTCTCCACGGGCAACACGGTCCTGAACACGATCAGGGACCTGCACGAGCGGTATCCACGGGACCGGTACGTCGTGGTCGCGCTGGTGGACATGAGGTCGCCGGAGGACGCGGGGCGGCTGTCCGGGTTCGCCGCGGAGATCGGCGCGAGGGTGGACCTGGTGGCGGCGGCCTCCGGCACCGTGAAACTGCCCGAGGGGGTGTTGGAGAAGGGGCAGGACCTTGTGGCGAGGTTCGAGGAAGCCCCGTCAGGGGCGCGGGGCTGTGTTGAATCTGCGGCTACCGCCGCGCGGGCGCGACCGGCCCCCACGGACCCGCGCCCGGCAACCAGCCGCGTCGACCTCTCGTGGCCCCGGGACCTCCCCGACGGAGGCCGCCACGGATTCACTCCGCAACACCGAATACGCCTCGAATCCGCGCTCCCCGCGATGGCCGCCCGCCTGGCGGAAGCCCTCCCGACAGACGCGCACCGCGTACACGTCCTCGGGTTCGAAGAGCTGATGTACGCCCCCCTGCGTCTCGCCCGCGAGCTGGAGCAGGTCGCCGAAGGCGTCGAGGTGACCTTCTCCACCACGACCCGCTCCCCGGTGCTCGCCGTGGACGACCCGGGCTACGCGATCCGCACCCGCCTGAGCTTCCCGGCCCACGACAACCCGGTGGACGGGCCCGGCGACCGCTACGCGTACAACGTCGCCGGCGCCGGTTTCGACGCGGTCGTCGCCGTGATCGACTCCGCCGCCGACACCCCCGAACTGACCGCCCCCGACGGCCTCCTGGCCCGGCTCGCCGCGCACACCCGGCAGGTCGTCCTCGTCGTCGTCCCCAGTTACACCCCCGAAAGGCCCTCCATGCTCCCAGAGCCCCTCCGCGGCCCCGCCTTCTCCTCCTACGCACCGGAGGACGTCGGCTGGCTGCTCCAGGACCTCTCGGACGTCACGCTGGAGGCGCCGACCGAGGAGCGCGAGGAGGCCATCCAGAGCGGCGGCGCGCACTACGCGGAGTCGCTGCCGATGGAGTACCAGCCGAGCGACCAGTACCAGGAGCTGTTCCGGACCGCTCTTGAGGAGTCCTCGGCGCGGCTCGCCCAGGCCGTCGGCGCGGTCACGGAGATCGTGCTCCAGGAGCGCTCGCCCCGTCCCGTCCTCGTCTCGCTCGCCCGCGCCGGTACCCCTGTGGGCGTCCTGATGCGCCGCTGGGCCGGGTTCCGCCACGGTCTAGACCTGCCGCACTACGCCGTCTCGATCGTCCGCGGCCGCGGCATCGACGCCAACGCCCTGCGCTGGCTGGCCGACCACCACGACCCCGCCGACGTCGTCTTCGTCGACGGCTGGACCGGCAAGGGCGCGATCACCCGCGAACTGACCGAAGCGGTCAGGACGTTCGAGGCCGAGGGCGGCGCCGCCGGCTTCGACCCGGAGATCGCCGTGCTCGCCGACCCGGGCTCGTGCGTGCGGACGTACGGCACCCGTGAGGACTTCCTCATCCCCTCCGCCTGTCTCAACTCCACGGTGTCCGGCCTGATCTCGCGCACGGTTCTGCGCGCCGACCTGGTCGGCCCGGACGACTTCCACGGCGCGAAGTTCTACCGCGAACTCGCGGGCGCGGACGTGTCGGTGGACTTCCTGGACGCCGTCGCCGCCCGTTTCCCCGAGGTCGTCGACGCCGTCGACGCCACCGTGAAGGAACTGCTGGCCGGCGACCGCGAGCCCACCTGGGAGGGCTGGGCCGCCGTCGAACGCATCAGTGAGGAGTACGGCATCCACGACGTCAACCTCGTCAAGCCCGGCGTCGGTGAGACCACCCGGGTGCTGCTGCGCCGGGTGCCCTGGAAGATCCTCGCCAGGGCCGGCGCGGGCGCGGACCTGGACCACGTACGCCTGTTGGCCGGGCAGCGAGGTGTTCCGGTCGAAGAGGTCGCCGAACTCCCGTACACCTGCGTGGGGTTGATCCACCCCAAGTACACGCGGGGCGCGACGGGCGCCGACGGCCGGGCGGTGTCGGTCTGATGCCGGTCCAGGCTCCGGTGCTGGTCGCGAGCGACCTCGACCGTACGCTCATCTACTCCGCCGCCGCCCTCGCGCTGACCATGCCGGACGCGCGGGCGCCCCGGCTGCTCTGTGTCGAGGTGCACGAGAGCAGGCCGCTGTCGTACATGACGGAGACCGCGGCCGGACTGCTCTGCGAACTCGGGGACGAGGCGGTCTTCGTGCCGACGACCACCCGCACCCGCAAGCAGTACCAGCGCATCAACCTGCCCGGCCCGCCCCCCGGTTACGCGATCTGCGCGAACGGCGGCCATCTGCTGGTCGACGGCGTCACCGACCTCGACTGGCACGCGCGGGTCCTGGCCCGCCTCGCCGACGAGTGCGCCCCGCTGGACGAGATCACCGCGCATCTCCAGGAGACGGCCGACCCGCTGTGGGTGCGCAAGCACCGCGTCGCCGAGGACCTTTTCGCCTACCTCGTCGTCGAGCGCGAACTGCTGCCCGAGGAGTGGGTGAAGGAGCTCGCGGTGTGGGCCGAGAGCCGCGGCTGGACGGTCTCCCTCCAGGGCCGCAAGATCTACGCCGTCCCCAAGCCGCTCACCAAGAGCGCGGCCGTGCGCGAGGTGGCCCGCCGTACCGGGGCCGCCCTGACGCTGGCCGCGGGCGACTCCCTGCTCGACGCCGACCTGCTGCTCGCGGCCGACCGGGGCTGGCGGCCGGGGCACGGAGAGCTGGCGGACGAGAACTGGACCGCTCCGGCGATCAGCGCGCTGCCGGAGCGGGGAGTGCTGGCGGGGGAGCGGATCCTGCGGGAGCTGCTCAGGACGGCTCGGACGCCTCAGTAGACGAGGGCCGCCGCAGCAGTCGCACGGCGACGAACGCCACGACCGCGAGCGCGGCGGCCCCGAGGACCACCTTCGAGTACGCGGACACGACGTCGGTGACCTGGGCCCAGTTGGCGCCCAGGGCGTGGCCCGCGAGGACGAACGCCGTGTTCCACAGGGCGCTGCCGAGGGTGGTCAGGGCCAGGAACACGGGCAGCGGCATGCGTTCGACGCCGGCCGGGACCGAGACGAGGCTGCGGAAGACCGGGATCATCCGGCCGAAGAACACCGCCTTCGTGCCGTGCCGCAGGAACCAGGCCTCGGTCCGCTCGATGTCCGACACCTTGACGAGGGGCAGCCGGGCCGCGAGTGCCACCGTGCGGTCCCGGCCGAGGAGCGCGCCGACGCCGTAGAGCGCGAGGGCGCCGATCACCGAACCCGCCGTCGTCCACAGCAGCACGGCGACCAGGCTCATCCGGCCGGTGCTCGCCGCGAAGCCCGCGAGCGGCAGGATCGCCTCGCTCGGGATGGGCGGGAAGAGGTTCTCCAGGGCGATGGCGACCCCGGCCCCGGGCGCGCCCAGGGTGTCCATGAGGCCGTTGACCCAGTCGATGGCTGACATGGGCCCACGCTAGGGAAGCGGACCTGAAGGCAGCCTGAAGTCGCTTCGGTACGGCGGTCAGCCGCAGCAACCGCCGCCGCAGCACCCTCCGCCGCCGCCCGCCCGGGGTGCCGGGGCCGAGGCGGCGGCGGACGCGGAACCGCCCACCGCCACCGTCGACAGCAGCTTCACCGTGTCGTCGTGGCCGGCCGGGCAGTCGGCGGGGGCGGAGGACTCGGCCATGGGGCGGCTGAGTTCGAAGGTGTCGCCGCAGGTCCGGCAGCGGTATTCGTAGCGAGGCATGAGCACAGGTTAACCGGCGCTCCGACAGGCATGTCCGAAATCTGATCATTGTCTGGTTGGCATGCGGGGGTTCTCTGCCGGCGATCAACCGCGGGAGGAGCCCCCTCGGCTTCGCGACACCACCCCGAACTGCGCGCCGCCGCACGGCACTTGGGCCGACGGCGGTTCCTCACGGTCACCGCGGCGGCCGCCGCTCTGGCCTTCGGGACCAGCCTGCCGGCCCGGGGTGCGGCCGGCTCCCGCGAACTCGACGCGGCCAGGATCGGCAGTGACCCGTTCACGCTCGGCGTCGCCGCCGGGGACCCCTCCGGTACCCGGCGGTCAGGCTCCCCGGCATCCCGTGCTCGGCCGGGCGGCCCCTTCTTGTCGTCCGTTGCGCGGAACGAGCGGGAAACGGACATCATCTGATCCTTTTTCGGCGAAACCTAGGGATTCGAGACCTTTCGTACCCCCACCCGAGGAGACGCCTGATGGCCCACAGACACGTTTCAGCCGGCTGTGCCGCGTTGACGGTACTCGGCGCACTCGTGCTCACGGGGCTGCCCGCGGCCGCGGCCGTCGAGCCCCCCGCGCCGACGCCGGCACCGTCCGCCGCCGAGACGCTGGGCGCGAACAGCCCCTCGCCCGTGGTCCTGCGGGCCATGGAGCGCGATCTGCGCCTGACCGAGGCCCAGGCCAGGACCCGCCTGGTGAACGAGGCCGAGGCGGGCACGCGCGCCGGCCGGCTCCAGAACGCGCTGGGCAAGCGTTTCGCGGGAGCGTGGGTGAGCGGCGCCACCTCCGCCGACCTCACGGTCGCGAGCACCGATGTCGCGGACAGCCCGGCCATCGAGGCCGGCGGCGCGCGGGCGGTGGTCGTCGACACCCCGCTGGCGGACCTGAAGGCCGTCAAGACCAAGCTGGACCGTGCCGTCATGGGCAAGGGCCTGGAGACGCCGGTCCGGTACATCGACGTACGGACCAACCGGGTGACGCTGCAGGCGACGAGCCGCGCGGCCGCGGACACGCTCGTCGAGGCCGCCGGCGTCGACAGCGCGCTCGTGGACGTCAAGGTGTCGGCCGACCAGCCGCGAGCCCTCTACGACATCCGGGGCGGTGACGCCTTCTACATCGACGACACGGCCCGCTGCTCCGTGGGATTCGGCGTCACCAAGGGCGACCAGCAGGGCTTCGCCACGGCCGGCCACTGCGGGAAGGCGGGGGCCAGGACCGCCGGGTACAACCAGGTCGCCCAGGGCACCTTCCAGGCCTCCGTCTTCCCCGGGCACGACATGGCGTGGGTGGGCGTCAACAGTGACTGGACCGCGACGCCCGCCGTCAAGGGCGAGGGCGGCCAGGACGTGCAGACCGCCGGGTCGGTGCAGGCCCTGGCGGGTGCCGCGGTGTGCCGGTCAGGCTCCACCACCGGCTGGCACTGCGGCACGATCGAGCAGCATGACACCAGCGTCAACTACGCCGAGGGCACCGTCGACGGAGTGACCCGTACGACGGTGTGCGCGGAGCCGGGTGACTCCGGCGGTTCGTACATCTCGGGAGTCCAGGCCCAGGGCGTCACCTCCGGGGGCTCAGGCGACTGCACGCGCGGCGGCACGACCTTCTACCAGCCGATCAACCCGCTGCTCAGCACCTACGGCCTCACGTTGCGGACCAGCACGAGCGAGAGCGGCACCTCCACCCCCGAGGACGGCCAGGAGGGCGCCTGGGCCGCGGGCCGGGTGTACGAGGTCGGGGCACGGGTGACCGTCGACGGAGTCTCCTACGAGTGCCTGCAGCCCCATCAGGCGCAGGCCGGTTGGCAGCCCGCCCTCGCTCCGGGTCTGTGGCAGCGCGTCTGAGGACACCGTGACGACGTGACGGGGGCGGGGTCCGCGGATCCCGCCCCCGCGCCGTCCCGCTACAGCTCGGCCAGCAGGGCGTACGCGGTCGGCACGAAGGCGTCGCCGACCCGGAAGCGGCGGGTGCACAGGGCGGCCAGGGCCGTGCCGGTGTCGGGCCGGAAACCCAGGAAGGCCTGCTGGCCGAGGGTCGCGCCGCCGTGGAAGTACATCGGGCCGCCCTCCGCGGGGTGCCGGAACCAGGCCACCGTGTGCACCTGCCGGTGTCCTAGGCCGCGCCGGAGCACCGGGCGGCGGACCGCGCGCAGCGCGCCGGTCAGGGGCCGGTCCGACGGATCCAGGTGCGCCTCCAGGAAGGTGAGCAGGTCGTGCGGGGCGGCCCGGACGGCGCCGGCCGCCTGGAAGCCGCCGACGGCCAGCGGGGGTAGGGGTGTCGTGCCGTCCCTGCGGTGCCCGGTGGCGTCGGTGTCCGGGCCGCCGGGGACGAGGGTGGCCTCGCTCAGCCCGAGCGGGCCCAGCACCTGACCGGTCAGCAGCTCCTCCCACGGCGTGCCGGTCGCCGCCGCCAGGGCGTGACCGAGGACGGCGACACCGAAGTTGGAGTAGTGCCAGCGGGTGCCCGGCCGGCGGTGCTGCCGGTGGCGCAGGAAGGCGTCGACCACGCGCTCGGCGGGATAGCGGGCGTAGGGGTTGGTGCGCCACGCCGGCAGCGCCCGGACGAAGAAGTCGGCGGGCAGGGCGGGCAGGCCGGAGGTGTGGGTGATCAGGTGGGCCAGGGTGACCGGCTGCTCGTCCGGCCGCCGAGCGGGATCCAGCAGGGCGGCGGCGGGCTCGCCCCCGGACAGCAGGCCCGTGTGGGTGAGCTGGGCCAGCAGCAGCCCGGTGAACGTCTTGGAGGCCGAGCCCAGTTCGTAGCGCAACCGCTCGCGGGGCACGGGCGGCGGCGGTGCGGTGCCTCCGGTGCGCACGGTGCGGCGACCGTGCCGGGAGAGGGCGAACACGACGTCGGGCGCGTCCACGGCGTCGACGGCCGCGTCGAGTCGTCGCCGTACGACCTCGTCGGCCGCGGCCGGTCCCCGCTGCGGGACGTCGGGCGGGAGGACGTCGGTGAGGTCGGGCGGACCGCCCGGCCAGGGGTGCGCGCCGACTGTCATGACGGGGTGTGCGCCAGCCGCGTCAGGGCGCGGGACGTGGCCAGGACGGAGGCGAAGGCGGCGACCAGCGTCGGGTGGTAGACGATGTCGAAGACCTCGTCGGGTTCGCCCTGCGGCATCGTGCGCACGGCGGGCATCGTGCCGTCCGGCTGCTGGGCGGCGGCGAAACCCTCCCAGGCCCGCTCGTCGAACGTGGGGTGCGGCAGACAGGCGTCGACGACGAGCAACTCTCCGAGCAGGTCCCAGCGTTGCAGATCGAGCCAGTCGTCCAGCCAGACCGGAAGCCAGGTCGCGAGGTAGTCGGCCACCCCGGCCGGCAGACCTTCGGGGTTCTCTCCCCAGTCGGTGAGATGGAAGACGGTGTGCGTGATGTCGTAGGCGATGTGCCCCTCCACCGTCCAGGGTTCGGGTGCGCGGCCGAGCCAGGTAGCGCCGACGAGGTCGGCTTCCGGCGGCCGGGGCGGCAGGCCGAAGCGGCGCTGGAAGGCGGACAGACCGAGGCGGCGGACCGGCGACATCTCCAGGGCCGCGAAGCTGTCCAGCCGCTGGTTGAGCCGGAAGGCCCGCTCGGCCTCGGGGCTGCTGTAGCCCAGCTCCCGGAACGGCAGGTACACCTCGAAGGGGATGGGCGAGAGGGGCTCGGTGCGCTGGCCGCGCACCAGCATCCTGCCGCCGTCCAGCGTGTGGCACCAGGCATGGTCGATCAACTGCCGCGCCAGCGCGGACTGTCGGGACCCGGCCACGCCTTCGCGGAACAACACCTTGCAGATGAGGGCCAGTTCGCCGACCGGTTTGAAGCGTTCGAGGAAGCCGACCTCCGGGTCGACGTCCAACTCCAGCCGGAATCCGTCGCGGTGGGCGTGCAGCCACTCCAGGGCGCCGACCCCGACCTGGTGGATGAGGCGCGTGTCGTTCATCCCGGCACTCCCTGTCGGTCGCTCACCGGTTCCGCCTCGCGCAGCCGGTCGGCGGTCAGCACGGCGGCGAAGGCCGTCATCAGCGTCGAGTGGTAGCAGTCGACGAAGGCGGGCGCTGTGGCACGGCTGCCTCGTCCGCCGACCTCCGGGACGAAGCCGGAGTCGTCCTGGGCCGTCGCGAGTCTCGCCCACGCCTCCTGGAACAGGGCGCGCTCCGGCGGTCCGGGCAGGCTGCTCGCCACAGCCAGCAGTTCGCAGCTCAGGTCCCACTGCTCGTCCTCCAGGCAGGTGTCGAGCCAGGGCGGCAGCCAGTGCCGGAGGTAGGCCGCGACCGGCGGGGGCACGGCCCGCGGGTTCAGGCCCCAGTCGGTGAGATGGAAGATCACATGGGTCAGCGTGTAGCCGGCGGCCAGCTCGAACGTCCAGGGCTCCGGCAGTCCGGCGAGCCAGGTGCGGTCCAGCGCCCGCGCCATGTCCCCGTGTTCCGGGATGCCGCTGCGGCGCTCGGAGTTGAGCACGCTCATACGCCGGTTCGGCTCCTGCTCCGTCATCTGCCAGCCGCGGGTGCGGGCCATCGTGGCGGTGGCACGCTCGTAGCCCTCGTGGCGCAGGCCCGCCGAGGCGAAGGCCGCGTACACCTCCAGCGGATACGTCGCGAAGGGTTCGAGGCGCTGCAACTCCAGGAACAGGGCGCCCCGCCCGGTCTGGTGCCAGGCGAAGGACAGCAGGTCGCAGGCCATCACGTGGAGCGGGGTGGCCGGATCGGTGTGCCGGCGTACGCAGACGCACACCTGGGCCAGCTCCCCGAGGGGCTTCCAGGTGGTGTTCACGTTGCCGTGCTCGGCGAGCGCGTCGTCCCCGAGCGCGAATCCGTCGCGGTGGTCGCACACCCAGGTCAGCGCGGCCTCGCCCAGGTCCCGGATCTCGTGCGCCGTCACACCAGCACTCCGGTCCGCAGCAGTTGAGCGGCCTCGACCTGGAGCGCCACCCGGGCGTCCTCGCCGCCCATCTGCGCCACGAACTCCAGCCCGGTGTCCAGGCCCAGGGTCCGCGGCACCTCGTCGAGGAGGACCAGCCAGCGTCCCGCTCCGGCCGCCTGGAGCCAGTCGCGGCGGCGGACCGCCCGGACGAATCCCCGGGCGACGTCGACCGGACGGCGGCGCGCCGCCCGGGCCACCGCGCAGTCCTCGCCGGGCAGCGCGAGCGCGGCGAGCACGGCGAGTTGATGGGTCAGCAGCTGCCAGGGCGCGTCGTCGAGCCAGGCCGCCCCGGGTTCGGGGCCGGCGCCGGACGCGCCGTCGAGGGAGGCGTCCAGCCGCAGGAGTGCCCGCCTCATGGCCCAGTGGCTCCACATCGAGGTGGGGGACGCGTCGGCGGGCGGCGGATAGGCGTGCACGGCCTTGCTGAGGACGGTGAGGTCGTCGGGGTCGGGGGGCGGGCTGCGCAGCAGGACGCTCGGCAGGACGGCATCGGCTCCCACCACCCGTACGGCGGCGAGGGACGGGTCGGCGGCCGTCTCGGGGCCGTGCCCCTCGGCGACCGTGCCGGCGAGCCGGAAGCGGTCTCCGCTCCGAAGAGCGGAGACCAGTTCCGACGTGAGGCCCTGCACCGCGCCCGCGAGGCGGGTCGAAGTGCCTGACTGCTCCATTCGGATTCTCCCGTCAGCCCTTCTTCGGCCGTGGCGTCGGAGGCGACAGCAGGAGGTTGCTCGTCGAGGACGTCAGAGCAAGCGCCGCGCACTGGCGGCTGTCGCGGTAGTACCCGTCGGCCTCGACGGGGTCGAGAGCCGCTTCGACGTCGGTGCCGGGAACCTCGGTGAGGTCCTCGAGCTGGAATTCGGTGGAGGACATACCAGCATCTCCTTTTTGAGAGATATGTAGGTCTCAGTCCATGTCACCGCATTGGGGCGATCTATGCAAAAAAGGTCGATTTGTCTAGTTCGTGCGAGCTTCAACTGCCTGCCCGCGAGTAGTTGACGAGCCGTTCTAGTGCGCGCCCCCGCGCTCCTCACGGATCTGCGCGACCACCCGGGCCACCGTCTGCCGTACCGCTTCCGTCTCGGTGAGGAAGTGCCAGTAGTCGGGGTGGCGGCCCTCCAGGCCGGCGATCGCCCGGTCAAGGCGGGCCACCGAGTCGTCCAGGGGGCGCGCGTGCCGGGGGTCGGGGGTGGTGCGGCCGGTCATGGCCAGGCGCTGCGCGTCGCGGATGGCGAAACGGGTGCGGTCGATCTCCTGCTGGGGGTCCTTCTGCACGGCGTTCAGCCGGTGCAGCCGGTCCCCGGCGGCGGACACGGACTCGTCGGTGGTGTTGAGCAGGGCGCGGACCGTGGACAGCAGCGAGGTCGCGTCCGGCCAGCGCTGTTCGTCGCGCGCGACGCGGGCCTCGCGGAGCTTTCGCTCGGCCTGCCGGACGTTCTCCGCGGCCTGGTCGGGGACGTGCTGGAGGTCCTGCCAGCAGGCTGCGGTGAAGCGGCGGCGCAGTTCGCTGAGGACCGGTTCGACCTGGCCCGTGCGGGTGGTGAGAGCCTCGGCGCGGGTGCGCAGGGAGACCAGCCGGTGGTCGATCTCGGCGGCCCGCTCGGGCAGCCGCTCGGCCTCGACCCGGATCGACTCGGCCTCCCGGGCGACCCGTTCGGCGCGCTTCAGGGTCTGCGGTACGCCGTGCTGTCCGGCGCCCTGGTTGAGCTTGGTCAGTTCGGGTCCGAGGGCGGCGAGCCGGGCGGCGAGGGCGTCCGCCTTCAGCCCCGACTCCCGTACCGCGTCCAGGGCGTTGGAGGCGGCCAGCAGCCCCTGCCGGGCCCGCTCCACCGCCGGGGCGAGCCGGGCCAGCTGGGTCTCGGCCTTGCCGAGCAGCGGGCCGAGGCTGTCGCCGAAGCGGTCCAGCTCCTTCTTGACGTTGCCGAGGTCGTCCTTGGCCCGGGTGAGCTCGGTGCGCGCGTGCGCGGCGACCGAGGCCTCCAGGTCGTCGCGGTCGAGGTCATGGGCGTCGACGGCCTCGATGTAGTGGCTGCTGGCCTCGTCGATGCGCCCGCTGATCGCCTGGAAGTCGGCGACCGCCCGCCGGGCGGCGGGGGAGTCGTCGACGGCCGTGATGGTCTCTATCGAGATCCGCAGATCCCGCTGGGCGGTGTCCAGTTCGTAGAAGGCGGCCGCGGCGGCGTCCTTCGCGGCCTGCGCCTCGGCCCGCTGGCTCTCCGCGCGCCCGCCGAACCAGCGCCGGGTGCCGCCGCCGGCGAACGAGGTCGGCAGCGCGAGGGCGGCGAGCAGGGGCAGCCCGACGAGCGTGAGGGTGTCCCTGAGCGCCTGGCGGTGTGCGCGCGGCACCGACGACGACGAGTACGACTGCGGTGGTGTCGCCGTCACATCCCTCTCCCGTGCTGTGGTCCGTCCTGGCGGGGCCCGGTGTCATTCTCCCACCGGTAAGGGACGAACACACGGGCCGGTCAGTTCGTGGTTCGCACGGTGACTTTGCCGTCTCCGCTCTGGGCGGACACCACGTGGTCGCTGGACTCGGACCGGGGCACGGACACGTCGACCCCTCCGTCGCCGGTCTTCGTGTCGACGCGGTAGGTGCCCTTCGGCAGTTCGACGGTCACGGAGCCGTCGCCGCTGCGGGTCTCCACCCGGTCCGGTACGGCGCCCAGTTCGAGGTGGAGCGAGCCGTCCCCGGTGCGGGCGGTGACCCGGCGGGAGGTGACCTGGGCGCGCAGCGATCCGTCGCCGGAGCGCAGCTCCAGCGGCCCGCTGGAGTCGGTGACGCGCACGGACCCGTCCCCGGTGCTGATGCTCAGCGGCCGGGTGAAGCCCCGGGCCCGCACGCTGCCGTCGCCGTCCTCGACCTTCACGCTGATGTCCCGGGGTACCTCGATGCGGTGCTTGGCCGCGCAGTCGGCCACGACGCCGCTGCACTTCATCCGCAGCACCAGCCGGTCGCCCTTCATCGACCAGGTCACCTCGGGGTCCTTGCCGACGGCGACGGTTCCCTGGAACCAGCGGGTGACCTCGACCGTCCCCGACTTGTTCGAATCGGCGGCGACGATCTCCAGCGCCGAGTCGTCGGAGTCGACGGTCAGGGTGCGGCCCTGGAGGGCGAAGGACTTGTGGTCGGGGGTCTTGTCGTCCCCGGCGGAGGCACCGCAGGCGGTGGCCCCCGCGACGACGAGCGCGAGGACCCCGGCCGCGGTGGCGGCACGTGCGGGAACGGAACGGACCATGACGATCTCCCCCTGATCTAGCCCTGGGCGGGCGGTTCGCGGGCAGTCCGCGAGCCTGCTTCGACCCTAGGGACCGGGGCTTTCGAGGGGGATCCGGGCCGCTCCCGGATCCGGGGTGGGGTTTTCCCCCGTATCGACCCTGACTTCCCTGAGCCCTCGATCAAGGGTTTGCAGGGCAGGGCTCCGGGCAAGGTAGGCTGTCGACTCGTCTCGGGTGCGTAGCTCAGGGGTAGAGCGCCTGCCTTACAAGCAGGATGTCGGCGGTTCGAAACCGTCCGCGCCCACATCACGAAGGACCCCGGCCGACTCGGCCGGGGTCCTTCGTCGTTCAGCCCGCTTCCCGTGTGCGGGACGCGTGCTTCAGCCCGGACCGGGCGTCGACGCGGTCCGGGGTCTCCACGTCCGTCCAGAAGCGGTGGGTGGTGACGAAGACCGCGAGTTCGTGTTCGCGCTGCCGGAGCTTCTCCACCTCGGCCTGTTCGTCGGGGGTCCAGCCGGGGGAGGCGGGGCGCTCCACCTTCCGCCAGCCGTTGTCGTCGCTGAAGCCGTCCAGCGGCGCGACCGACCAGGGAAGCCGCTTGAGCAGGGCCGACAGCTCGGCCCGGACCTGATGCAGCTCCTCCTGACCGGCGAGGAGGTCACTCGGAAAGTCATAGGTCTTTGCCACGCGACAATGCTACGCCTGTTCGATTTTGGGTGGCGAGTGGCTTCAGGAGGTTCACGCGAACGGGGGGACGGCCGAAGAAGGTGAGGGGTGACAGAGGCAGTGTTCTCACCCGTTCCGGGTCACTTCGCGGAGCCGAACATCAGGCGGGCGAGGCGGGGTAAGGGGAGGTCGATCAGCAGCTGGTGAGAAGGAGCCGAGGATGACCGACGACGCCTACCTGTTCCTGCTCGACGACGCGTCCGCGCGGCTCGGCGTACCCCCCGCTGCCGTCGGCGAGCTCGCGTGCATGGAGACTCCGGCGGTCCGCGCGTGGCTGGGTGCCCAGGGGACCACGGCGACCTCCCCGCACCTGCGTCTGCTGCCGCCGGAGGAGACCGCCGCCGTGCCCGAGGGGGCCGAACGGCTGCCCGTGCCGCTGAGCGACGAGGAGCTGAGCCGGGTCCGCCACCACCTGGCACCGGAGTCCCTCGCCGGGGTCGAGGAGGAGCTGCTCGCCTACCGTGACTGCGCGGACGGCCGGGACGGCCTGATCGGACGCGCCCTGGCCGCCGGCGTGCCACCGCACCGCGTCGTCGAACTGACCGGCGTGGACCCCGCGACGGTCACCGCCGCCGCACAGGGCTGACCGCCGGCGCGCCCCGGCCTCACACACCCGGGCCGGGGTCCGGGTGCACGGCCGACTCGATGCCGGCGCGGGCCGCCTCCAGCTGGGCGGCGAACGCGATGCCGAGGAACAGTGCCACGGCGGTGAGGTTCGCCCACAGCAGCAGGGCGATGAAGGCCGTGAGCGGCCCGTACACGGCGCCGAAGGCACCGCTCTCCTCGACGTACAGCGCGAGCAGCCAGGTGGCCGACACCCACAGCAGCAGATGCACGGCCGAGCCGAAGGCCAGCCAGGTGTAACCGGGCTGCACACGGCGCGGCGACCAGCGGAAGATCACGGCGGAGGCCACCCAGGCCAGCGCGAGCCCCACAGGCAGGTCCAGCACGCCCCACCAGCGCGGTCCCCCGCCCTCCCGGCCCGCGGACTCGGCCACCGCGTCGCCCACGGCCTCGCCGGCGACCAGCACGACGAACCCCAGCACCAGGGGCAGACCGGCGGCGAGCGCGAGCACGATCCCGCGCGCGTACTTGCGCGGGAAGGGACGGTCGCGCTCGATGCCGTAGATGCGGTTCGCGCCGCGTTCGATCTGCCCCATGGCCGAGGCGAGGTTCAGCAGGGCGAAGCCCAGACCGAGCCACAGGGCGAGCGTGCTCCAGACGCTGCCGTGCGCGGTGCGCCGGGTGCCGTCGAAGGCGTCCTTCACGATGTCGGCGCTCGCGCCCGGCACGATCCGGCCGAGCGTGAGCTCGATGATCCGGCCCACGCCCTCGGTGTGCACCGAGGTCGCGAGTCCCACCAGCGCCACGGTGCACGGCACGAGTCCGAGGACCACCTGGAAGGCGAGGGCCCGCGCGTTGGTGAAGCCGTCGGCGTAACGGAACCGCGCGAAGGAGTCGGCGAGCAGCCGCAGTCCGCCGTAGTGGCGCAGGGCGGTGAACGCCTCGTCTCCGGAGAGCTCGTCCCCGATCATGTCCCGGGTCTGCGGGACGCTGACGGCGGTACCCATGGCGTGGACGCTCCTTGCTCAGGCGGCTGGTCCCTGTGCGGTTGCCCCGAGAACCGGGTTGTCAGCGCCGTCCGCCGAACTCCCACGCGTGGACCTCCACGTCCGCGTACCGCCCCGCGGTCAGCACGGCCCGGGCCCGGTCCGGGTCCGGGGCACGCACCAGGGCCGCCGTCCCCAGCCAGGCGGTGGCGTCGTCCGAGAGCAGGGGGCCGTACGCGATCAGGTCGTCCTTGTCCGGCGGTACGGACAGATCGACGGCCTCCCCCGTGCCGAGACCGAGCACCAGGTACCGGTCGCCGCCGGTCCGCCCGCCGGGGAAGTCCCACATGGTGCGGCTCAGCAGGTTGCGCCAGCGGCGCAGCAGCACGTCCCGGTACGCGCCGGCCTGGTAGTTGGGCTCGTCGAACGCGAACGCGCGGGCCGCGGCGGGGTCGGGCAGATCGACGATGTGCACACTGCCGGTCGGTGTCTCCCCGTCGTCGGCGAACGTCGGCCCACGGGCGATCAGTTCGTCCGCGAACCCGTCCATGTAGGACCAGTGCGCCTCCGTCAACTCCTCACGCAGCGGCAGGGAGCCGGGCCGGTCACGGTGGTAACAGAAGAATTCCATGCCCCGGAGCCTTGTCCACCGACGCCGCCGTCTCAACAACTTTTGCCCGGTGCCGTGTTCACCAGCTCGTCGAGCATCGGGGCGAGGCGGAGGGCCAGTTCGGGGCGGGAGCGGTGGAGCTCGGCGGTGACCACGCCGATGGTGGCGTCCAGAGCGCGCCGGAGTTCCGTGGCGGTGAGCGAGCGGACGAGCGTCGGCTCCAGTGCCGTCGAGAGGTCGCCGGGCAGGAGATGGGCGCCCTTCGCGTACGCGGCCGGGTGGCCGAGCCGCAGACAGGCCAGGGTGATCACGTGGTCGCGCAGGGCGCTGATCCAGTGCTCTGCCTGCCACCAGCGGGCGCGCTCCAGGCACACGCGTGCGTGGAGGGCGTGATGCCACAGGAGGCCGACCAGGGTGTCGCCGTCCGGGGCGGGGAAGGGTTCGAGGGGGCGCGGCCGGCCGAAGACCGTCCGCCATCGCGGGCCCCGCGGGCCGAACTCGGCCTCCGGGGCGAACGTCAGGTCGATCTCCAGCCAGTCCGGCAGAAGGAACACGCGGACGACGGCCGCGCCGACGCGCAGGTCCCAGTGGTGCCGCGCGCCGAGATCGTCGTAGAGCCGGCCGGTCCACCGCTCCAGCGTCTGCGGGAGATCGCCGCGCACGGCCAGGACCAGGTCGGTGTCCGACCAGCGGTCGCCCTCACCGGCGGCGAGCGAGCCGGTGAAGGCGGCGCCCACGACGTGGTCGTCGGCTTCGGCGCGGGCGAGCAACCGCTCCCGCAGACGGTCCCGTTCCTCGATCGTGAACATCGGCCCCGCTTTCGTCCAAGCGTCATCGGTGCTTTGTCCATGGACCGGACCGTGGCCGGGAGGCGAGGGTCGGTTCATGGACGCGGATCTTGAGGATTGTCGTGCACAGCCCGGCGGTTGAGAGGCGACGGATGCCGAGCGGGCTCGTCGCGCTGGCGGTCGGGGGGTTCGGCATCGGGCTGACCGAGTTCCTGATCGCGGGCCTGCTCCCGCAGGTGGCGTCGAGTTTCGCGGTGTCCGAGGCGGCCGCCGGCCGGCTGATCTCCGGATACGCGTTGAGCGTCGCCGTCGGCGCGATCGTCCTGACCGCGGCGACCGCGCGGCTGCCCCGCAAACAGGTTCTGGTCGGCCTGGTGGTCCTGTTCGTCCTCGGCAACCTGCTGTCCGCGATCGCGCCGGACTACCCGGTGATGCTGCTCGGGCGGATCGTCGCGGCCCTGTGCCACGGCTCGTTCTTCGGCATCGGCTCCCTGGTCGCACGCAGCCTGGTCGCGCCGCAGCGCAAGTCCCGCGCGGTGGCCGTGATGTTCGCCGGGCTGACGGTCGCGAACGTGCTCGGCGTGCCGTTCGGCGCGCTGGTGGGGGAGCGCTGGGGCTGGCGGGCCGCGTTCTGGGCGGTCACCGCGGTCGGCCTGCTCGCGCTCGCGGGCATCATCGCGTGCGTGCCGGGCCGTGCCGGGAGGACACCGACGACAGGACCGGCGCCCCCCGCGGGCCTGCGCGCCCAGCTCGGCGCGTTCCGGTCCGGGCAGGTCTGGCTCACCCTGGTGGCCACCGCGCTCGGCTACGGCGGGATGTTCGGCGCGTTCAGCTACCTCGCCTACACGTTCACCGAGGTCGGCGGCTTCTCCGCGGCGGACGTCGCCTGGCTGCTCATGGTGTACGGCGTCGGCCTGGTCGTCGGGAACCTGGTCGGCGGACGGGCCGCCGACCACGACCGCGACCGTACGCTGCTCCTCGCCCTGTCCGGTCTCACCGTCACCCTGGCCGTGTTCGGGCTGCTCGCCGAGAGCGCCACCGCGTCGGTGGTGCTGGTGTTCCTGATGGGGGTGTTCGGGTTCGCCGGTGTGCCCGGCATGATCACCCGCGTCACCGACCACGCGCGCGGCGCCGCGCTGGCCGCCGGCGCCAACGTGTCCGCGTCCAACGTCGGCAACGCCCTGGGTGCCTGGGCCGGCGGCCTCGCCCTCACGATGGGGCTCGGCTACACCGCACCGCTCTACGTCGGCGCGGGCATGGTGCTCACCGCCGTCGCCGTCATGGCCGTCGCCGCGCGTCTCGACCGGCCGGCAGAGCGCCAGGACCGCGAGTCGGCGGCTCTGCGATGACTTTCGCGCGCGGGGCCGGTCTCAAGGAGGGCGAGGAGCACCTTGAGAGAGGAACAGCCATGGAGACACCTCACCCCGTGTCGACGCGCACGCACGCGACTTCCGGCGCGGAGACGGCACCGCAGACCGCCGCGGGCAAGGTGCTCTGGCACTTCACGATGTCGTTGGACGGGTTCGTGGCCGGTCCCGGGCACACGATGGACTGGATGACGGGGTTCTCGTTCCGGCCCGGCCTGGTCGAGGAGTACGCCGCGACGACCGGGGCCGTGCTGGGCGGCCGTGACGGCTGGGACGCCTTCCCCGACGCCGGTGCCGTCTACGGCGGCGCCTGGCAGGGGCCGCTGTTCGTCCTCACCCACCATCCCGAGGACGCGCCGCCCGCCGCCGGGGTGACCTTCCTGAGCTGTGACGTCGCCGAGGCCGTCCGGATCGCCGTGGAGGCGGCCGGCGGCAAGAACGTGGAGGTCTTCTCGCCCACGATCGGCCGGCAGCTCCTCGAACGCGGACTGATCGACGAGATCGACCTGCACATCGTGCCCGTCCTGCTCGGCGACGGCATCCGGCTGTTCGACCACCCCGGCGGCGCTCCCGTCCACCTCGAACGCCTCGACGACGGCGACCGCACCGCCGCGGTGAACGTGCGCTACCGCCCGCTCACGACCGCTCCCAGCCAGTCGGTCAGGTGACGGCCGACCGCCTCGGGGCGTTCCTGCTGGATCCAGTGGCCGCAGCCGTCGAGCAGGTGGGCGGCGTGCAGACCGGGCAGCGTGGTGGGAAAGGCGTCGATCGCGTCGGACAGCCAGGTGGTGGAGGCGTCCAGGGTGCCGCCCAGGAAGAGCGAGGGCCGGTCGATCGGCGCGCCCGCGTGGGCGGCCAGGTCCTTCCAGTCCAGGTCCATCGCGCGGTAGCGGTTCAGGGCACCGGTCAGTCCGGTGCGTTCGAACTCCCCGGCGTAGACGTCGAGATCGTCCTCGGTGAGCCAGGCCGGGAGACGGCCGACGGGGAAGCGGTCGCGCAGCTGTCCCCCGGGTGCGACGAAGTGCGGGTCGGCGGCCGGGAGGCGGGCGTCGGCCGTGGGCATCGTGTCGGCCGAGAGCGCGGCGTAGAAGCCGGCCAGCCAGCCGCGTACGTCCGGTTCGATCTCCCGCTCGGCCCGGCCGGGCTCCTGGAAGTAGGAGACGTAGAACTCCTCCTCCCCGCCGATCCCGGCGAAGACCTCGCTGGGGCGGGGGCCGCCGGGCGGGGTGTACGGCACGCTCAGCAGGGCGACCGCGTGGAAGACGTCCGGCCTCAGCAGCGCCGAGTGCGCGGCGATCGTCGCGCCCCAGTCGTGCCCGACGACCACCGCGGAACGCTCGCCGAGCGCCTCCACCACGGCCGCGTTGTCCGCCACCAGCTCGGTCATCCGGTACGCCGCCACCGCCTCCGGCTTCGAGGAACGGCCGTATCCGCGCACGTCCACCGCGACCGCGCGGTACCCGGCCGCGGCCAGCAGCGGCAGCTGGTGGCGCCACGAGTACCAGGACTCCGGGAAGCCGTGCACCAGCAGGACGAGGGGTCCGGTGCCCTGTTCCACGAGGTGGATCCGGCCGGCGGGACCGGGGACCAGACGGTGGGTGAGCTGCGGCATGTGTCCTCCGTACGGTTACGGATCGCGGGTTACGACGATCATGCGGGGCGGCGACGGTGTGGGGCGAGCGCTGTTGCCGGTTCGGCAAATCCGCAGGCCGGGGGCGTTGTCAGACCCGGCGCCTACGGTGGTCGGCATGGATACGGAGCAGGTGCGGCTGGTGCCCTGGGCGGAGGGCGACCTCTGGCTGCTGGAGCGGACCAACAGCCCCGAGATGACCGCCCACCTGGGCGGGCCGGAGAGCGGGGAGAAACTCGCCGCCCGGCACCGACGGTACGTCGGTCTGTCGTCGGGGCGGATGTACCGCGTCACGCTCGCGGACGGCGGGGAGACCGTCGGCTCGGTGGGGTTCTGGGAGCGGTCGTGGCGGGACGCGCCGATATGGGAGACCGGTTGGGGGATCCTGCCGGAGTTCCAGGGGCGGGGACTGGCCGCGGCGGCGGCCCGCGCCGTCGTGGTGGAGGCACGGGCCGCCGGCGGACACCGGTATCTGCACGCGTTCCCGAGCGTGGAGCACACCGCGTCGAACGGCGTCTGCCGCCGGGCGGGTTTCACGCTGCTCGGACAGGCCGGGTTCGAGTATCCGAAGGGGCACTGGATCACGTCGAACGACTGGCGGTTCGACCTGACCGGCGGGGACGACGGCTGAGGGCGCGCGCCGCCAGGGGTGGTGACGGGTCGGGCGGGCCGTCAGCGGCGGGCGTCCGCCACCTCCCGTACCACCCGGGTCGCGACGGGGACCTTCACCCCGTGCCGGTCCGCCGCGCGCAGCAACGCCCCGCCGATGGCGTCCAGTTCGAGCGGGCGGCCCGCTTCCGCGTCGCGCTGCATCGAGGACTTCGTCGCGGGCGGGAAGGCGTCGTAGCGGGCGAGGGCCTGGGCGGGGTCGGCGGGGCCGCCGCAGGCCGCGCTGACCGCGGCGGTCTCCTCGACCAGTGCGGTCAGCTCCTCGCGGTGACGGGTGCGTACCTCGCCGAGGGGGAGGGCGTGCAGGGTGGTGAGGAGGGCGAAGGGGGCGAGGAAGGACATCTTCGCCCACAGGGTGGCCGTCTCGTCGTCCAGGACGCGGGTCATGGGGCCGGCCGCGGCCAGCACCGAGGCCAGGGCGTCCAGGCGCTCGCGGGGGACGTCGTCGCCGGTCAGGTCGAGCTCGGCGAAGGGGCTGCCGTGCTCGATGACGCCCGGCGCGACCCTCGTCGACTCGACGCGGATCACCGCGGGGGCGACCCGGTCCGGGCGGTAGCGGGTGCGCAGGGTCGCCGGGTGCTCGACGCCGTTCAGGAGGGGGACGACCAGGCCGTCGCCGAGGGCGGTGGGCGGGACGCGGTCGAGGGCCGAGTGCAGGGAGGTGTGCTTGACGGCGATCACGCAGGCGTCGACCGGTTCGCGCAGCTCGGTGTCGGCCTCGACGGGAGTCGTGAAGTCGCCGAAGGTGCCGCTGCGGACCCGGATGCCGGCCATGCGCAGGGTGTCCGCCGTGTCGTCGCCGGCCAGGCAGATCACCCGGTGTCCGGCGCGGGCCAGGAGGGCGGCGAGGAGGCCGCCGGTGCCGCCCGGGCCCAGGACGGCCACGGTGCGTCTGTGGTGCGCGGAGTCGTGCGCCATGTCGGGTTGTTCCTCTCGTCGGTCGGCCCCGGGGTCGGTGGCCGCCTCGGCGAGATCATGGCATTGGCTACGGGCGGACGGAAGCGCCGATCCGCCCGGGGAGGGACACTGTCGGTATGTGCCGCAGTATCAAGACGCTTCGACCGCCCGTGTTGCCCGAGGAGGCGACGGAGGACGAGATCAGGGCCGCCGCGCTCCAGTACGTGCGCAAGGTGTCCGGCTTCCGGGCCCCCGCCGCCCACAACCGCGAGGTCTTCGAACGGGCGGTGGAGGTGATCGCGGAGGCGACGGCGGAGCTGCTGGCGGGCCTGGAAGTCAGAGGAGCGACCCGCCGCGAGGCGAGCTGACCCGAGACCGGCGCCCACTGCGAAGAGCAGGTCAGCTGCGCGCCTCCGCCACGCTCGCAACCGAGGCCCACCCTCGCCCACCGACCGGACACCGCTGTGGGTGCGCGGGGCCACGGGGCCGTGCCGTTGTGCGGGGCCGCGGCCGACGGTGTCGTTGCCGGGCGGGTGTCGCCGTAGCGGGGTCTGCCTGGGGCTGCGGGATTGTGTCGCTGCGAGGTTCCGCCGGTCTGTGGTCGAGGCGGGTCGTGTGGTGCTGGGTGGGCCGTGCTCGGGTTTGCGGGGGTGGCGGGCGTGCTGGTGCGCGGGGGGGCCGCCGGCCCGCGGTCGAGGCCGGTCGTGTGGTTGCCGGGTGGGCCCTGTTTCGGTTTGGCGGACGGGCGCCGGTCCCTGGCCGACCGTGTCGTCACCGGGCGGGTGTCGCCGTAGCGGGGTCTGCCTGGGGCTGCGGGATTGTGTCGCTGCGAGGTTCCGCCGGTCTGTGGTCGAGGCGGGTCGTGTGGTGCCGGGTGGGCCGTGCTCGGGTTTGCGGGGGTGGCGGGCGTGCTGGTGCGCGGGGGGCCGCCGGCCCGCGGTCGAGGCCGGTCGTGTGGTTGCCGGGTGGGGCGTGGTCCCGTTTGGCCGGTGTGCGGTGTGCGGTGTGCGGTGTGCGGTGCGCGGGAGTCGCCGTCGACGCGGTTGTCACCGGGCGGGTGTCGCCGCAGTGGGAGCTGCCCGGGGCCACGGTCTGTGGTCGGCGGTCGTTCTGCCGTCGGCTGGCGGGTTCCGCTTCGGGTGGGCCTACGTGCTGCGACGGGGTCGTGTCGAGGTGCGGCCCCGCCGGGTCCGGCAAGACGTCGTCAGCTCGCTTCTGCCGGGGACGGGCGGGGGCGCATCACGTAGGCCGCTGCCGCGCCCGCGCCGAACAGGGCCGCCACGGACACCGCCGTCGCCAGCCAGGTCGCCCCCAGCCAGTGCGCGCCGAAGTAGCCGAGGGCCACGCTGTAGGCCGCCCAGGAGAGACCCGCGAGGGCGGACCAGGGGAGGAAGTCACGGGCTCGGCGGTGGGCGGTGCCGGCCAGGAGGGAGACCACCGAGCGGCCGGCGGGGGCGAAGCGGGCGAGGACCACCAGGGCCCCGCCGCCCGCGGAGAGCGCCTCGCCGAGACGTTCCTGCGCGGTGGTGAGGCGACGCGAGCGGGCGATCGCGCGGTCGAGGCGTGCCCCGCCCCGGAAGGCGAGGCGGTAGGCCGCCAGGTCGCCCAGCACGGAGGCGGTCGTCGCGCAGAGGATCAGGGCCATCACGTCCGGGACCTGTCCGGTCGCCGCACTGCCCGCCGCCGCGGCCGTCGCGGCCGTGATGACCAGCACCCCGCTGGGCAGCAACGGCACGAACACGTCGAGGAGCACCGACAGCGCGACCATGGCGTAGATCCATGGACTGCCGGTCACCGACCCCAGACTCTCCAACACCGCGACTCCCCGTGATTCCCCCGTAGACAGCCATACAGCGTACGCCTGAGCCGTGACAGGAGATTCACGGGGGGCTCATGAGATGCGCGCGGCATGTTCACCCGGCTGCCGCGCCGGTGCCCTCCCCCACGGACGCGGGGGAGGGCACCGTAGGCGATCGCCTCAGACGGCCACCGGCTCGGCCGCCGGCTTCCGTTCCTCCGTCGAGCGCTTCGCGAACAGCCGGTCCAGGCCGAACGCCCCGGACCCGGTGAAGACCAGCAGCAGGAAGGCCCAGCTGAACATCGCCGCGGCCTCGCCTCCGTTCTCCATGGGCCACAGGGCCGTCGGCTGGTGCACCTTGAAGTACGCGTACGCCATGGATCCCGCGGCGAGGAACGCGGCGCCGCGGGTGCCGAGGCCCAGCAGCACGAGGCTGCCGCAGACGAGCTGGATCACGGCCGCGTACCAGCCGGGCCAGCTGCCCGCCTCAAGGGTGCCGCCGGTGCCCGCGGCACCGCCGAGGACACCGAAGAGCGAGGCGGCGCCGTGACAGAGGAAGAGCAGGCCGACGACGATGCGGTACAGGCCGAGGGCGTATGGCTGGGCGCTGTTCAGGCGTCCGGTCATGTGGGGGACTCCTTCGGTCGGGTCGGTCCCACAGGGGGTCGCCCCAGGGGGATGGGACCGAGTCGGCCCTCCACGTTAGGGGCCCCTCTTTTATGCTTGCTAGTTCAACATTTGGCCATCGGTACGCCCCTCCTACCCCTTCCGTTGCACCCGCAGTCGCACGTGGAACCGCTCCCACGCTTCTCATCGGCGACCGAAAGTGTGTCCGAATCCAGCGGGGTTGACGGTGTATCAGGTGTCGTGCCTGGCCAGCCGGGACGCCTCGCGTCCGCTTCCGCCGGTGAGTTCGGACTCCGAGATCGTCACCAGTTTGGCCCCGCCCTCGCCCGACTCCCGGGCGTGGTCCAGCCGCAGCCGCGCCGAACGCCCGCTCAGCGTCAGGGTCATGAGCTGGTTGCCGAACCAGGGGCCGCCGGTGTGCCGCCAGGAGACCGGCGGCCGCGCACAGCGTCCGTGCCGGGAGAGACCCCGCCCGAGCGCCCGCGCCGTCGCGCTCCAGCCGAAGCGGAAGCCGAACCGCATGTAGCCGGGAACGGAGTTGTGGACGGGGGAGCAGGTGAGCTGGAGGACGCGGGCGTCCGGTCCGCCGGTGCGCCACTTCGGCTCGGCCACGTACGCGTGGTGCACGTCCCCGGACAGCACCAGCACCGTTGCCGGCGCCTCGGGACCCGAGCCCACCTCGGCGATCAGATCCGCCAGTTCCGTGAAGGAGTCGGGGAACGCCGCCCAGTGCTCCAGATCCGCCTTGCGCCGCAGGTTCTCCCCGAACCGGGCCCAGCGCGCCCCGCGCTCCCCCCTGCACAGCGCGGCGTCCCACGCCTCGGCGTCGTGCACCAGATGCGGCAGCAGCCAGGGCAGCGAGGTGCCGATCAGGAGGTGGTCGTAGGAGGAGCGGTCCGCGAGGGCCTGTTCGCGCAGCCACTCCGCCTCGCCGCGGTCCAGCATCGAGCGGTTCTGCTCGTCCAGGACGCGGGCCGCGCGGGAGTCCACCATGAGCAGCCGCACCCGGCCGAAGTCGCGCCGGTAACTCCAGCGCACCGAGGCCGCGTCGGCCTCGGCCCGGCAGGCGAAGGCGCGCAACTCGTCGGTGCCGTCGGGGGACCGCCGTACGGCGGCGTAGAGCGGGTCGGCGGCGAGCTCGGCCGGGGCGAGGTTGCCGAGGTGCTGGTAGACCCAGTACGACATCAGCCCGCTCAGCAGCCGCTCCCGCCACCAGGCGAGGGCGCGCATGTCCTCGACCCAGGCGGCGGAGGTGTTCCAGTCGTCGATGACGTCGTGGTCGTCGAAGATCATGCAACTGGGCACGGTGGACAGCAGCCAGCGCACCTCGGGGTCGAGCCAGGACTCGTAGTAGAGGTGGGTGTACTCCTCGTAGTCCGCCACCTGGTCGCCCGGCGGGTCGCTCAGGTCGCGGCGGGCGGCCAGCCAGCTCTGCGTGGCCGGGGAGGTCTCGTCGGCGTAGACCTGGTCGCCCAGGAGGACCAGGACGTCCGGCCGCTCGCCCTCCGGGTCGGCGGCGATGCGGGACGCGAGGGTGTCCAGCGCGTCGGGGCCGACGGGGTCCTTCTCGCCCTCCGGGGGAGCGGCCCAGCGGCAGGAGCCGAACGCGACGCGGACGGACGCCTCCTCGGTGGGCGTGTGGATCACCGAGGGCGGGAACGGCGAGTCCGGCGGCGGCCACACGGGTGTGCCGTCCAGGAGCACCTCGTACGACCGCTCCGTGCCCGGGGTGAGGCCGTCGACCGGGACCAGGGCGTAGTAGTGGCCCGCGATCTGGAAGGTGGGGCTCTCACCACCGGTGCCGTCCGAGCAGCGCACCTCGGCGGTGCACGGGCGGCTCGTCTCGACCCACACGGTCGCGGACGAGCCGTCGACGTACCTGAGCAGTGGTCCGACCCGCAGATCCGTCACGTGATCCTCCTCCGTCGCCCCGTACGGTACGGAACGACGGAGGTCCGCGGGGAGGTTCCGTTACGGAATCGTCAGCAGTTGGCGAGGTAGCCCGTGAGCGCGCTCTTCTCCGCGGAGTCGACGGAGAGGCCGTAGTAGTACTTCACCTGGACCCAGGCGCGGACGTAGGTGCAGCGGTACGAGGTGAGCGACGGCATCCAGGTGGCCGGGTCCTGGTCGCCCTTGGACTGGTTCACGTTGTCGGTGACCGCGAGGAGCTGCGGGCGGGTGACGTCGTTGGCGAAGGACTGGCGCCGGGCCGTGGTCCAGGCGCTCGCGCCGGAGTCCCAGGCCTCGGCGAGCGGGACCAGGTGGTCGATGTCCAGGTCGGAGGCGGCGGTCCAGGTGGCGCCGTCGTAGGGGGAGTACCAGCTGCCGCTGGTGGAGGCGCAGGCGGAGTCGGTGACGACGTTCGTGCCGTCCCGCTTGAGGATGTACTCACGGGTGTTGCAGGTGCCGCTGATGGTGATCCACGTCGGGAACAGGTCCCGGTCGTAGCCGGTGCGGTTCTCGGTCGCCACGGTGAGCGAGGCGAGGTAGGTGCGGGCGGTGGCCGCGCTGACCGGGGTGGGGAGGGCGGCGGAGGCGGTCGGGCCGTTGAGGACCGCGACGGAGGCTATGAGCGCGGTGAGCGCGCCGAGTATGCTGAGCCGTCGACGCGCGTAGAACTTCGGCATGCGAACTCCCTTGGGGGGGCGGGGGCGTTGGAGCGCGAGCGTTCGAATGCTCGCGGCTCCGTGTTGCGGGGAGATGTGCGTACGGTGAGAAGTTAGTGACGTGTACATGACACGACAAGGTTTACGGCGAAACGATCACGTACGATGGACGGTGTTGAAGGGGAGTAGCTCTTCGCCGGACCGTCGACATACTGCTCAGCTCGTCTGAGCCGGCGCCCGGAGGCAGGTCTTCAGGGATCGGCCAGCGAGACCTTCGGCCAGTAGTGCACTGACTGTGTGCTGCCGTGCCGAGGCGTCGTTTCGCAGGAACACTCTCGGTGGGGCGGCCCCGACCGATTGAGGACCCTTGATCAGCTTCACCGTGACGGCCGTCGTCTTCGGCGTCGTCTTCCTCGCCGAACTCCCCGACAAGACCGCGCTCGCCGGCCTCGTCCTCGGCACCCGCTACCGCGCCTCCTATGTGTTCGCCGGCGTCGCCGCCGCGTTCGCGCTGCATGTCGCGCTCGCCGTCGCGGCCGGCAGTGTGCTGACCCTGCTGCCGCAGCAGATCGTGCAGGCGGTGACGGGCGTGCTCTTCCTCGGCGGCGCGGCCGTGCTGCTGCTGAAGAAGGACGACGGCGACGAGGAGATCCGCAACCCGCAGGACCAGTCCTTCTGGAAAGTCGCCGGGGCCGGGTTCATGCTCATCCTGGTCGCCGAGTTCGGGGACCTGACCCAGATCATGACGGCGAACCTGGCGGCCCGGTACGACGACCCGCTGTCCGTCGGTCTCGGCGCGGTGCTCGCGCTGTGGGCGGTGGCCGGTCTCGGCATCGTCGGCGGAAAGGCCCTGATGAAGCGGGTCCCGCTGAAGCTCATCACCAAGATCGCGGCGCTGCTGATGCTCGGACTCGGGCTGTGGAGCCTGTGGGAGGCCGTGGCCGGCTGAGCTGAACGGCGGGTGAACTGTTCCGGGCGGTCTCCTGGGGGTGGTGGCGGGAACCGGCCCGATTTTGTACCGTGGAGAAACAAAGTGGCCTCCGCTCGTTTTCCCTGACCGGCGGGCGGGGCCGCCTTGTCCCTCCGGGGGGTGCGGGGGAGACACCTCCGCAGCCCCGCGTCCCACGTCCTGGAGCTGCCGATGCCGGCCACCGCCGCCCCCACCGTGCTCACCGCCCGTGCCCTCCTGCTCGACATGGACGGCACCCTCGTCAACTCCGACGCCGTCGTGGAGCGCATCTGGCGCCGCTGGGCCGAACACCACGGGCTGGACGGCGACGAGGTCATGAAGGTCGTCCACGGCCGCCAGGGGCACGCGTCGATGGCGGTCCTGCTGCCCGGCCGACCCATGGAACAGAACCTCGCGGACAACGCGCGCATGCTCGCGGAGGAGACCGCGGACATGGACGGGGTGGTGGCGATACCGGGGGCCCAGGAGTTCCTGGCCTCCCTGCGGGGCCTGCCGCACGCACTGGTGACCTCGGCCGACGTGCCGCTGTCCACGGCCCGGATGGCGGCCGCGGGGCTGGAACTGCCCGACGTCCGCGTCACCGCGGAGTCGGTCGGCGCCAGCAAGCCGGACCCCGAGGGGTTCCTCAAGGGGGCGGCGGAACTGGGAGTGGCGCCGGTGGAGTGCGTGGTCTTCGAGGATTCCGGGGCGGGGATCGCGGCCGGGAAGGCGGCGGGGATGCGTGTGGTGGGGGTCGGCCCGAGGGCCGGTCTGCACGGCCCGGACGTGGTGGTGCCGGACCTGACGCGGGTGCGGGTGGAAGCACGGACCGACGGCACGCTCCGGCTCCACGTGGGCTGAGAGCCTTCAGGGCGGGCGTTGCGTCACCGCGGAGGAGTGGCGCCGGTGGAGTGTGTGGTCTTCGAGGATTCCGGGGCGGGGATCGCGGCCGGGAAGGCGGCGGGGATGCGTGTGGTGGGGGTCGGCCCGAGGGCCGGTCTGCACGGCCCGGACGTGGTGGTGCCGGACCTGACGCGGGTGCGGGTGGAAGCACGGACCGACGGCACGCTCCGGCTCCACGTGGGCTGAGAGCCTTCAGGGGCGGGCGCGTCCGCGCTCGCCCGCTCGTCTTACGGCTGCCTGGTCTCCGACTCCAGCCGCTCGCGGGTGACCAGGTCGTACACCCCGTGCTCCGCCACCTGGATCCCCCGCTGCCACTGATACGTGGCGACGGCGTCCTCGACGCCCTCGTTGTAGTGGCCGGCCGCCTTGCGCGTGTACAGCCCGACCTGGGTGAGCCGCAGTTCGAGCTCGACCACCTCCGCCCCCTCGGACCCCCGGCGCAGCACCGGCGGGGTCCCCTCACGCGCCGCGTCGGACCCGGCCGCCGGATTCGTCGCGGCGGACGCCGTCGGGGTCACCGAGGGCTCGGCCGACCGGGACGGGCTGGGGGAGGCGCTGGACGCCGACGGGGACGGGGAGAGCGACGGGCTCGCGCTCGCCGAGGCGGACGGCGGCGCGGAGGACGGCCGTAAGGACGCCGTGGCCGTGGACGGGGGTGCCGACGCGGCGGTCGTCGTCGCGTCCGGTACCGCCGGCCGTACGTCCTGCGGTGCCGCCTCGTCCCGCGACGGCGGCTCGTACGCGAACAGCCCACTGGCGAGGCCGGCCGCGGCGACCACGGCCACCACCGCCCCGGCGGAGGCGAGCAGCACGGTACGGCGCCGGGTGCGGCGCGGGTGCCCGTCCGCGGTCGAGCCGTGTGCGGGGGAGTCCCGCTCCGCCTCGAACAGGCTCAGATCGGTGGGGCTCGGGGTGGCCGGCGGCGGTGCCGGTACGCGCAGCGGCATCGTGGCGTCCGGCGCGGGCACCCTCGGCACCGGTGCCGTCTCGTCGTCCAGCTCCACGTACGGCCGTATGCGCAGCGGATCGAAATCCTCCGCCGCGGCCGCCTCCGCCGTGCGCGCGTCCCGCAGCGCGTCCGACGCGCGCCGGGTGCACCCGCAGGACGGGGTGTTGTCCGCCCCCCTCGGCGCCCCGCACTCCGGGCACAGATGACCGTTCGGCTCCGCCATGTGTTCGTCCCTCCCCTCACAAACTCCAGAGATTATGCAGAACCCCTCCACAGCCGACTTTCGGAAGCCCCCGGAATATCGGCTTCCAATGGGACTCGACAGGCCGTAAGCGGACAGACCGACCACGATGTAGGGGTAACGAGAGCCTCGGGAGGTCTTCATGGCCGCGGACGCGGACGGTATGACGGAGGATGTGCGAGACGCGCGGGATCATCACGTGTCCGGCAACGTCCTCGTCTCGATCGGGGCCCTGCTGCTCGGCATGCTGCTCGCCGCGCTGGACCAGACGATCGTGTCCACCGCGCTGCCCACCATCGTCAGCGACCTCGGCGGCATGGAGCACCTGTCCTGGGTGGTGACCGCGTATCTGCTGGCCTCCACGGCGGCGACACCGCTGTGGGGCAAGCTCGGCGACCAGTACGGGCGCAAGCGGCTGTTCCAGACCGCGATCGTGATCTTCCTGATCGGCTCCGCCCTGTGCGGCATGTCCCAGGACATGACCCAGCTGATCGCCTTCCGGGCCCTGCAGGGGCTCGGCGGCGGCGGGCTGATGGTGCTGTCGATGGCGATCGTCGGCGACCTCGTCCCGCCGCGCGAGCGGGGGCGCTACCAGGGGCTGTTCGGAGCGGTGTTCGGGGCGACGAGTGTGCTCGGACCCTTGCTGGGCGGGCTGTTCACCGAGCATCTGAGCTGGCGGTGGGTGTTCTACGTCAACCTTCCGGTGGGCGTGGTCGCGCTGGCCGTGATCGCCGTGGTGCTGCGGATTCCCCGCAAGTCGACGAAGCACGTCATCGACTACCTGGGGACCTTCCTGATCGCCGCCGTCGCCACCTGCCTGGTCCTGGTCGCCTCGCTGGGCGGCAACACCTGGGGATGGGGCTCGCCCCAGATCGTCGGGCTCGCGGTGCTGGGGGCGCTGCTGGCCGTCGCCTTCGTGGCGGTCGAACGGCGGGCCGCCGAGCCCGTGCTGCCGCTGAAGCTGTTCCGGGTGCGGACCTTCGCGCTGTCCGCCGTCATCAGCTTCATCGTCGGGTTCGCGATGTTCGGGGCCATGACCTATCTGCCCACCTTCCTGCAGGTGGTGCAGGGCGTCTCGCCGACCATGTCCGGTGTGCACATGCTGCCCATGGTGTTCGGGCTGCTGTTCTCCTCGACCCTGTCCGGGCAGATCGTCAGCCGTACCGGGCGCTGGAAGGTGTTCCCGGTGGCCGGGACCGCGGTCACCACACTGGGGCTGCTGCTTCTGCACCGGCTCGACGAGAGCAGTTCCACCTGGGTGATGAGCGTCTACTTCTGTGTGTTCGGGCTGGGGCTCGGGCTGGTCATGCAGGTGCTGGTGCTGATCGTGCAGAACGCCGTCTCGTACGAGGATCTCGGCGTCGCCACGTCCGGCGCGACCTTCTTCCGGTCCATCGGGGCGTCCTTCGGCGTCGCCATCTTCGGTACGGTCTTCGCGAACCGGCTCGGGGACAAGCTCGCCGCGGCCCTGCAGGGGTCCCGACTGCCGCCCGGGGTCTCGGTGTCGGGGATCGAGGCCGACTCCCGGGGGCTCGCCGACCTGCCGGGCTCCCTGCGGCCCGAGGCGCTGCACGCGTACGCCTCCTCGATCACCGATGTGTTCCTCTACGCGGCGCCCGTGGCGTTCGTCGGATTCGTGCTCGCGTGGTTCCTCAAGGAGGACCGGCTGCGGGGGTCGGTCACGGCACCCGACGTCACGGAGACACTGGCCAGCAACCCGGTGGAGCGGTCCTCGTACGACGAGGTGTGCCGGGCACTGTCGGTGCTCGGGACCCGCGAGGGGCGGCGGGAGGTCTACCGGGAGATCACCGCGCGGGCCGGGTACGACCTGCTGCCCGCGGCGAGCTGGCTGGTGCTGCGGATGCGGAGGTACGGGTGGGTGGAGCCGGCGCTGCTCGCCGAGCGCACGTCCGTCCCGCTGGGCGTGATCGTCGAGGCGGCCCGGCAGGTGGAGGAACGCGGCCTGGGCTCCCGGCAGGGCCTCGACCTCACGCTCACCGAGCCGGGCCGACAGGTCGCCACGCGCCTCGCGTCGGCCCGTGAGGAGTCCCTGGGCGAGCTCCTGGGCGACTGGTGGGGCCCCGACCGCCCCACCGACCTCGCCCAGTTGGTGAAGGACCTGAACGAGGAACTGTGCGGCTCGGACCGGGAACAGCCGCATGAGGGACCGCCCGCGGCACGGCTGTGACGGGTGCGTCCGGGGGTGCCGGTGTGGTTGCCGGGCGGGTTCGCTACAGCGTCTTGCCCAGGGTGTGGTCCGCGTAGATGTCGTCGCTGTACGGCTCGATCTCCTCGTAGCCGAGCCTCGCGTACAGGGTCAGGGCCTCGGTCAGGTCCTTGCGGGTCTCCAGGATCACGCGGGTGGCACCCAGGGTCCTGGCCGCGGACTCCGCCGCCTCGACCAGGCGAGCCGCGCCGCCCTTGCCGCGCATGTCCCGGTGCAGATAGACCCTGGTGAGCTCGGCGCTCCCGTCGGGACGCAGCCGTAGGCCCGCGGTACCGGCCGGCTGCCCCTCATATCTGGCCACGAGCAACAGGCCTGTCGGAGGCGTCAGTTCGCCGCCCGTGTGCCTCGCCACCTCCCGCTCCAGCTCCGCCGGGTCCGTCCTGCGGTTCTCGTGGAGGAGGTAGTAGCGGTCGCTGACCTCGGTGTAATAGGCGCGCCAGAGGGCCGCGGCCGTCGGGGTGCCGGGATGTTCCGGAGTGATGGTCCAGGTCATGGCCTGATTGTCGCGTACACATATACGGAGACGGTTTGAACAAAACGTTCAGGGCAACCCGGCAGACATGTCAACAGGCCTGATCATCGCTCTGATCGTGATCGTGGCGGCCGTCCTCGTCGTGGCGGCCGTCCTGACCCTGCGTGGCCGGGGCTCGCAGCACGGCCGGGGCCTGAAGCGACGCTTCGGGCCCGAATACGACCGGGCCGTGGCCCGGCACGACGGGGACGAGAAGGCCGCCGAGCGCGAACTCGCCGAACGCGTGGAGCGGCATGGATCGCTGCGCCAGCAGCCACTCGAACCGGCGGAGCGTCAGCGGTACGAGGACCGCTGGACGGCCGCCCAGGAACGCTTCGTCGACTCCCCCCGGGAGGCCGTCGTCGAGGCGGACCGGCTGCTCGCCGAGCTCGCCAAGGCCCGGGGCTTCCCGGACGGCGGGCAGTACGAGGAGCAGTTCAACGCGCTGTCCGTGCACCACGCGGACCACGTGCACGGCTACCGGCGGGTGCACGCGGTGGCCGGTGCCCGCACGAACGCCCGGCAGGACGGCGACGGCCGGACGGACACGGAGGACTTGCGCTCCGCCATGGTCGAGGCACGGGCCCTCTTCGAGGACCTCGTCGGCCCGTCGCGGAGCCGTGAGGAGTCCCGTACACCCACCGGCGAGTCCCACGTGCGCGCCGGTCAGCCCCGCGACGGTCGCGAAGACAGCCGGGGACATCTGCCGTGGGCATTCAACAGGCGTCACGCGAAGGGGAGTTGAGCGACATGACGGATGCCACCAGCAGGCCGGGGGCCGAGGGCGCCCGGGGTGAGGGCCGGACCGGCAGGGGCACGGGCAACGACCCCGCGGGTACGCGCAGCCCCCTGGTGACGCCCACCGGGACCGAGGCGCCGGATCTGGACCAGGAGAGCCGTCCGGCGGGCACGACCGGCACCGAGCGGCGTGGGCCGGGCGTCGGTGACGAGGGCGGCTTCGGCGGTGAGTCCACCGCCGGCCGTGACAAGACGTCCGGTTTCGGCCGCGAGACCGAGCGGGGGCGGGACACCGGTTCCGCCGACGCCGTCGGCGGTGTCGGGACCGGTACCGGGACCGGTGCGGGCGGGCTCTCGGGTCTCGAAGGCCGCGACGGCCGCAAGGTCCACAGCGGTCATGACGGTCACGACGGCCATGACGGCCACGCCGGTCACGAAGCCCGGCTGCTGCCGCACGACGAGTGCGACAAGCTCAGCACGCGGCTCCAGCACGCCGTCGCCGGGTTCGTGGACGAACCCCGGTCCGCCGTCGAGGAGGCCGACCACGTGCTGGAGGAGGTCGCCACCCGGTTCGCCGATGCCGTGAAGCAGCGTCGGCGCACCCTGCGCAACTCCTGGCAGCCCGGCGACACCGGTCAGAACAAGGCCGCGAGCGCCGGCGACACCGAGCAACTCCGGCTGGCGCTGCGGGACTACCGCGAGCTGACGGAGCGGCTGCTGCACAGCTGACGCGTCGTCCATGCGTACGACCGGCCTGCCGCCCGAAGTCGGGCGGCAGGCCGGTCTTGCGTGCCTTGCGCCGGACAGCGCCGTGCCGGGCGATTTATCATGCGGCGGCGGCGAGCCGACGTGGTTGCCGCGCAAGGACCTTCCAGGAGGAGCGCACGTGCTCGAACTCACCATGGCCGTCGTCACCGCGGCGGAGGAGGGTGCCACGGCCGGTATGCAGATGGCCGACGCGCCCAGTGACCCGGGCACCGTGCTGCGCGTGGGCCGGGACAAGTCCGTGTGCCGGCTCGCGACCCCCGACGACTGGCTGTTCGTCTCCCGGGTGCACCTGGAGTTCCTGTGCGGACCCGAGGGTGTCTGGCAGGTGACCTGGCTCCAGGGCTCGCAGCCCGATCCCTCGTCCGAGGTGCAACTGGTGGCCGGGGCCTACGCGCAGCCGCTGGTCTACGGCGGCTCCGTGACGCTGCCCCGGGGCGGCAACGGCGAGATCGTCATCCGCGACCGCACCGCCCCGCGCAGCGTCAACGTCGGCTTCTACCACGAGGTGTGAGCCTGCCGGGTCACGGCAGCACGCGGGCCAGCGCGAAGCCGTCGTAGCCCTTGGTGCCCACCGTCTGGATCGCCGTGGCGCTCAACCGCGGGTGCCGTCCGATCAGTTCGAGCGCGGTGCGGGTGCCCACGACGTCGGGGGCGGGGTTGTCGGGGTCGGCCACCCGGCCGCCCCGCACGACGTTGTCCACCACGATCAGGCTGCCCGGGCCGGTGAGCTTGACCGCCCACTCCACGTAGGACGGGTTGTTGGCCTTGTCGGCGTCGATGAAGACCAGGTCGAAGGGGGGCGGGTGCTCGTCGGCCAGCCGGGGGAGGGACTCCAGGGCGGCGCCGACGCGTACCTCGACGACCTTGTCGAGGCCCGCGCGGGCGATGTTGCGGTTCGCGACCTCGGCGTTCCGCGGGCTGTACTCCAGGGAGACCAGGCGGCCGTCGGCGGGCAGCGCGCGGGCCAGCCAGATCGTGCTGTAGCCGCCGAGCGTGCCGAGTTCCAGGATGCTGCGGGCGCCCTGGATCTGGGCCAGGAGCTGCAGGAGCTTGCCCTGTGGTGCCGTGATGGCGATGGACGGGAGACCGGCGGCCTCGCTGTCGCGCAAGGCCGCCCGGAGTGCTTCGTCCTCCGGGGCGAGGTGGGCGGTGAAGTAGTCGTCGACGTCGTCCCAGAACTGCGACTCGCTCATACGCCTGTGCCTTTCATCTGCCTAGTTAGGTCAGCTAACTAGTTGCGCGAATGAATATAGGCGTGCTCCCGGCCGCTGTCAGGGAATTACCGCTGGGGCGGTGAGCCGGGCAGCGGCCGGCCCGCGGACTCCGTCATGAACCACACCGCGACGCCGCCGACGACGGCCGCGGCCATCATGTAGTAGGCGGGCATCATCATGTTCCCGGTCGCGCCGATCAGCGCGGTCACCACCAGCGGGGTCGTGCCGCCGAACAGGGACACCGAGGCGTTGAAGCCCACCGACAGGGAGCCGTAGCGCACCCGGGTCGGGAAGAGGGCCGGGAGGGCCGACGGCATCGCCGCGGTGAAGCAGACCAGGAGCAGGCCCAGCGCGCCCATGCCGAGCGCGATCGCGAACAGGCTGCCCTGGCGGATCAGCAGCAGGGCCGGAACCGACAGGAGCAGGAAGCCCGCGCAGCCCGCGGCGATCACCGGGCGGCGGCCGACGCGGTCGCTCAGGGCGCCCGCGAAGGGCTGGACGACCATCATCAGCGCCATCACGGCGAGGACGACCAGCAGGCCGTGCGTCTCGTCGTACTTGAGCTCGCTGGTCAGATAGCTGGGCATGTACGACAGCAGCATGTAGTCGGTGACGTTGAAGACCAGGACCAGACCCACGCACAGCAGCAGGGCCCGCCACTGGCCGGTGATCATCTCGCGCAGCGGGACCTTCCGGCGGCTCGACTCGGCCTTCTCGGTCTCGGCCGCGAACGCCGGGGTCTCCTCCAGGCGCAGCCGCAGATAGAGGCCGATGGCGCCCATCGGGCCCGCGATCAGGAACGGGATCCGCCAGCCCCAGGAGACCAGGTCGTCGGTGGACAGCAGGGCCGTCATCAGGGTGACCAGGCCCGCGCCGGCGATGTATCCGGCCAGCGTGCCGAACTCCAGCCAGCTGCCGAGGAAGCCGCGCTTCTTGTCGGGCGCGTACTCGGCGATGAAGGTGGACGCGCCCGCGTACTCGCCGCCGGTCGAGAAGCCCTGGACCAGCCGGGCGGCCAGGAGCAGCAGGGGGGCGCCGACGCCGATCGTGGCGTACGACGGGATCAGGCCGATGGCGAAGGTGCCGGCCGCCATCATGATCATGGTCACGGCGAGGACCTTCTGGCGGCCCACGCGGTCGCCCAGCGGGCCGAAGACCAGGCCGCCGAGCGGGCGGACGAGGAAGGCCGCGGCGAAGGCGCCGAACGTCGACAGGAGCTGGGCGGTCGGATTGCCGGAGGGGAAGAAGACCTTGCCCAGGGTGACGGCGATGTAGCTGTAGACGCCGAAGTCGAACCACTCCATGGCGTTGCCCAGGGCGGCTGCCTTCACGGCACGCTTCACGAGGGCCGGGTCGACGGCTACGGCCTCGGGGGTGCCGGGGTCGTGAGAGGGGTGGACGGGGTGGGGGAGGGCGGGGGCACTCGGCAAAACGTCGCTCGCCTGCCTTTCGACGGGGACAAGGGCAAAAAGCGACCATAGGCGGACTTGCCGGGCTTACGTCCTGCTCAAGTCCGGTCGCGGACCGTGAATAAACGTGCTGTATGCAGGTACCCTGCGCCCGGCCGGGAACGCGTCTTCGCGGCACACGTGTGATCCATCTCGCGCCCGGCTGCGCGACGCCCCTCCCGGCGGACTAGTGTCATTCGGACAAAAGGAGACGGACGTCAGGTGAAGCCGGGGTGGCCTGCGTCCCTCTTCACGGACGCATGGCACGAACGGGACGAGAGGCCGACGCGGCGTGGCGAATGCGGAGCACAGTGGGGCCACCGAGATCCAGGCGCGGCTGCGCGTAGCCAGACTCGCCCTGTGGCTGGTGGCGGCCGTCCTCGCCCTGCGAGAGGTGGCCGTCGTCCTCAGCACCCCCAGAGGCGAGCGGCTGACGGACCTGGAGACCTGGGTCGGCCCGGACGGCGTCCTGCATGTGAAGGGGTCGCTGTACGACTCGACGCGGTTCACCGGTACCCCGTTCGGGGGACTCGTCCTGAAGCCGCTCACCCGCGCCGCCGAACAGGCGCTCGGCTGGGGCTGGACCTTCGGCACCCTGCTCCTGGTCGTCGCCCTCGGTCTCGTCGCCGCCCGTGCCCTGCCCCAGCCGGTCGGCCGCCGCACCTCCCTGCTCGCCGCGCCGGTCGCGATCAGCCTCCTGATGCTGTCGCTGCCCGTGCGCAACACGCTCTACCTCGGGCAGACCAGCATCATCCCGGTCCTGCTGGTCCTCGTCGCCTGCTTCGCCGTCCGCGGTGAGCGGGTCAGCGGACTGCTCATCGGGCTCGCCGCCGCCCTCCAGCCCACGGTCCTGCTCTTCGCGGCCCTGCTCTGGTTCACCGGCCGCCGCCGTGGCGCCCTGACCACGGTCGCGGCCTTCGCCGCCGGCACCGCGCTCGCCTGGGCCGCGCTGCCGCACGACTCGTACACCTACTGGGTGCACCACATCGCGGGCACCGGCCTCGGGGGGCCCGCCGACGACCTCGCCAACCAGTCCCTGCACGGCCTGCTGCTGCGCCTGGGCGTGTCCGGACCGCTGGAGATCTCCCTCTTCCTGGCCCTCGGCGCGGCCGTCGGGGCGCTGGGTGTGCGCCGGGCCGTGCGCTACGCCCGCGACGGCCAGCTGCTGCTCGCGGTCGCGATCACCGGCTGCGCGGCGATCGCGGTTTCGCCCACCACCTGGCAGCACCAGCTGCTGTGGGTGCTGCTCGCGGTCGTCGGGCGGGTCGGCAAGCGGGCCTCCGACCGGTATGTGTGGCCGGTCGCCGTCGTCGTGGTGATGACCCTGCCCACGACGATGCTGCTGCCGCACATCTCGGCGCTGTACCCCCTGCGGAACAACCTGGTGCTGCTCGCCGCGCTCGCCGCCGCCACGGTGATCCCCTTCCTGTCGCGCACCTCGCCGTACTGCCGCACACCGATCCCCGCGCAGTTCGCCCCCGCGGCGCCCGCCCGGTTCCGGCGCGTCCCGCTGCTGCCGTTCCTGCGGCGGGTGCTGACGCGGCCGAACCTGCTCCTCGAACTCCTGCTGCTCCGGGTCACCTACGCCGCCTACCAGCAGGTCAGACTCGCGGCGACCGGCGGCAGCAACTCCGCGGGGCGGGCCACCGCCGAGAAGCACGGGCAGCAGGTCCTCGATCTGGAGCGGCTGCTGCACATCGACATCGAGCACTGGGCCAACCACGCGGTCGTGAAGGTCGACTGGCTGCGGAACTTCTTCGACTTCTACTACGAGTCCTTCCACTTCGTGGTCCCGCTGAGCGTGCTCGCCGTTCTGTACTGGCGGCGTCCGGTGGACTACCGCTGGGCGCGGGCCTCGCTCGGGTTCGCGACCCTGCTGGCCCTCGTCGGGTTCTGGCTCTATCCGCTCGCCCCGCCACGGCTGATGCCGGCGCTCGGGGTCATCGACACCGTGCACGGCGTGCAGGACTTCTCCAAGCCGGACTACGGGACCCTGACCGCGCTGACCAACCAGTACGCGGCGATGCCCTCGCTGCACTTCGGGTGGTCGTTGTGGTGCGGGGTCGTGATCGCGGTCATCGCGCCCCGGTGGTGGATGAAGGGACTCGGGCTGCTGCACCCGCTGTTCACCGTGTCGGCGATCGTGGCCACCGGCAACCACTGGGTGCTGGACGCGGTGGGGGGCGCGGTGGTCGTCGCGGGCGGGTTCGGGTTGTCGTACCTGTTCCAGGGGCCGCGGGGCCGGACGGCCGCAGTGGTGGCGGAGGCGGAGGCGGCGGATCAGGAGCGGGCGCCGGCGAGACGAGATACGGCCCCGCGCCCCTGACTGCCCTCAACCGAGTGTCACCTGAAGCTCCTTGACGCCGTTGATCCACGCCGAGCGCAGGCGGCGCGGGTCGCCGGTCGCGCGCAGGTTCGGCATGGCGTCGGCGATGGCGTTGAAGATCAGGTCGATCTCCAGCACCGCGAGGGACTTGCCGAGGCAGTAGTGCGGGCCGCCGCCGCCGAAGCCGAGGTGGGGGTTGGGATCGCGGGTGATGTCGAAGACGTCCGGGTTCTCGAACACCTCGGGGTCGTGGTTGGCGGCGGCGTAGAAGATGCCCACCCGGTCGCCCTTCCTGATCTGCTTGCCGCCGAGTTCCGTGTCCTGGGTGGCCGTGCGCTGGAAAGCGTTGACCGGGGCGGCCCAGCGGACGATCTCCTCCGCCGCCGTGGAGGGGCGCTCGGCCTTGTACAGCTCCCACTGGTCGGGGTGGGTGAGGAAGGCGTGCATGCCGTGGGTGATGGCGTTGCGGGTGGTCTCGTTGCCCGCCACCGCCAGCATCAGCACGAAGAAGCCGAACTCGTCGGAGTTCAGGTTGCCTTCGTCCTCCGCGGCCACCAGGGTCGTGACGATGTCCTTGGCCGGGCACTGCTTGCGGTCGGCCGCCATGTTCATCGCGTAGGCGATGACCTCCATGGCCGACTCCTGGCCGACCTGCTCGCTGATCGCGTACTCCGGATCGTCGTACGAGATCATCTTGTTGGACCAGTCGAAGATCTTCGCCCGGTCGTCCTGCGGGATGCCGATCAGCTCGGCGATGGCCTGCAGGGGCAGTTCGCAGGCGACCTGGGTGACGAAATCGAAGGAGCCGCCGGGCAGGGCGGAGGCGCTCTCGACGATCGCGTGGGCGCGGTTGCGCAGCCGCTCCTCCAGGGCGCGGATGGCCCGGGGCGTGAACACCCGCTGCACGATTCCGCGGACCCTGGTGTGCTCCGGCGGGTCCATGTTGAGCAGGATCAGCCGCTGCGCGTCGATCGCGTCCCGCTGGATGCGTTCGTTGAAGCGGATGATCGCCGTGTTGAGGTACGACGAGAAGATCTCCGGGTGGGTGGAGACGTACTTGACGTCCGCGTGCCGGGTGACCGCCCAGTACCCCTCGTCCTGGAAGCCGGCGACATTGCCCGGCTGGGGGATCCAGCGCACCGGTTCGGCCCGGCGCAGCTCGGCGAACTCGGGCAGCGGTACGCGGCTTTGCAGCAGGTCGGGGTCGGTGAAGTCGAACCCGTCGGGGAGTGCTGGACACGTCATCGGCAACTCACTCCAGCTGTCTGGCAACACATCTGACGATCCATCAGGAACAGAGCTGCCGTGAAGGTAGTAACGGGTTCTACAAGAGGCAAGGGGTGCAGACGCCTCAATTGCCTGCAAGACCCTTGCGGTGGTGGCCGGACCGTCCGCAGACTGCAAGCACCGCGCCAACTAGAACACGTACTAGTTCCATGGATCCGTTCGGAGGAGAGGACCCGCACCCATGGCCGCCGAACCCGTGATCGTCGAAGCCGTCCGTACCCCCATCGGCAGGCGCGGCGGCGCGCTCGCCAATCTGCATCCCGCCTATCTGCTGGGCGAGACCTACCGAGAGCTCCTCGGCCGTGCCGGCATCCCCGCCGACGCGGTGGAACAGATCGTCGGCGGCACGGTCACCCACGCCGGCGAGCAGTCCATGAACCCCGCGCGCACCGCCTGGCTGACCGTCGGGCTGCCGTACGAGACCGCGGCGAGCACGGTCGACTGCCAGTGCGGCTCCTCGCAGCAGGCCTCCCACATGGTCGCCAACATGGTCGCGGCCGGGGTCATCGACGTCGGCATCAGCTGCGGTGTCGAGGCGATGTCCCGGGTGCCGCTGGGCTCGGGATCGAAGCACGGGCCCGGCAAGCCCTTCCCGGACGAGTGGAACGTCGACCTGCCCAACCAGTTCGAGGCGGCCGAACGGATCGCGCGGCGGCGGGGGCTGACCCGGGAGAACGTCGACTCGCTCGGCCTGCTCTCCCAGGAGCGGGCGGCCGTCGCCTGGTCCGAGGAGCGCTTCAAGCGGGAGACGTTCGCCGTCCAGGTGCCGACCACCGAGGACGAACAGCGGGCCGGGCAGGGCATGTGGCGGCTGGTCGACCGGGACGAGGGGCTGCGCGACACGTCCATGGAGGCGCTGGCGGGCCTGAAGCCGGTCATGCCGACGGCGATCCACACGGCGGGCAACTCGTCCCAGATCAGCGACGGCGCCGCGGCGATCATGTGGGCGTCGAAGCGGATGGCCCGGGCGCTGAAACTGAGGCCGCGGGCGCGGATCGTGGCGCAGGCGCTGGTCGGGGCCGACCCGCACTTCCACCTGGACGGTCCCGTCGACGCGACCCGCGCGGTCCTCGGCAAGGCGGGCATGTCCCTGAAGGACATCGACCTCGTCGAGATCAACGAGGCCTTCGCCTCCGTGGTGTTGAGCTGGGCCCAGGTCTTCGAGCAGGACCTGGAGAAGGTCAACGTCAACGGCGGCGCGATCGCACTCGGACACCCGGTGGGGGCCACCGGGGCCCGGCTCATCACCACGGCCCTGCATGAACTGGAGCGCGCGGACAAGGAGTTCGCGCTGATCACGATGTGTGCGGGTGGGGCGCTGGCCACCGGCACGATCATTCAGCGGTTGTAGACGTCCAGTCCACGAAGGCGGTGAAGACGGCGGGGTCGATCGTGAGGATCGGTCCCGCGGGGGTCTTGGAGTCGCGGACGGCGACCGCCATGACCGTCTCGGCGATCTCCACACAATCACCGCCCTGGTCGCTGCTGTAGCTGGACTTACGCCAGTTGCTCTCCATAGCGGTCCTCCCTCGCGCGCCGGATCAACTCCGCCGAGTCCTTGAGGGACAGAGCGGCGGCTCGAAGATGATCGTAACGGAGCGAGCAGTCCTTGACGGTGTCCGGATTCGCGGTCGGATGTCCGCTGCCGTATCCCTCGGTGTAGACGATGGTCGGGTCGCTGACGAACCGGTAGAGGTTGAACGAGCCAGTCAGTCCGGCGTGCGCCCCTGCGGAGAACGGCAGTACCTGGATGTTGATCTGGGGATCATTCTCGAAGGACAACAGACGGGTCAGTTGGCCGCGCATTGTTTCCTTGTCGCCGATCTCCTGGTAGAGCGCGGCCTCGCTGATGACCATCCAGAAGACCGGCGGCTCGTCCTTCTCGAAGATGCGCTGTCGCGCGAGTCGTACCGCGGTGCGGTCGTCGAGGTCGTTGCGCCGGAGTGCGCTGAGGGTGGCGCGGGCGTAGGCCGGGGTCTGCAGCAGTCCGTGGATCATGGTGGCCTGGAAGGTGCAGATCTCGGTCGCCCGTGCCTCCAGCTCGGCAACTTGCTGAAACCATGAGGGCAGTTGACTGCGCAGCACCAGATCGACCAGTCGGGTCAGCAACCCGTCCGACCCCAGCGCCGCGTCCGCCCGCTCGCTGAACTCCGGTGTCGGTACCTTCCTCGCGGTCTCGATCTGCCCGACCAGTGAGCCGGTGTAGCTGAGGATGTCGCCCAGTTGGCGCTGGGTCAGGTGGGCCGCTTCTCGGAGTCGGCGCAGCTCGAAACCGTAGTAGTCGCCGGGCGAGGCGCCGGGGTCGAGGGAGTGGATGCCGGTCACGCGGGGTCCCCTCTCGGGTAACTGGGTCCACGGCTCTACCAGTTGTGTCCGTTCGATAGCCCAGCGTAGTCGTGCGAGATCACGCTCGTACCGTGAACTCCTACATTCCCCAGTGGCGCCTGTCGCTCACCGCGGGCGAGCACTCCGCCCGTCACATCCGCCGGATCGTCCGCTCGCTGCTGGCCGAGTGGGGGCTGTCCGCGCTGTGCGACGCCGCCGAGCTCGGTGTGACGGAGCTGGTCGCCAATGTCGTACGGCATGTTCCGGACCGCCGGTGTGTGGTGCTTGTGTTGCGGCTGGAGGGCGGTGTCCGGGTGGAGGTGGCGGACGGGGCGCCCCAACTTCGGTGCCCGGCGGCCGAGTCGGACGCGGAGGCGGAACACGGTCGCGGACTCGTGCTGCTGGACGCCGTCGTGGACAAGTGGGGTGTGGGGCCGAGATCGGGGGGCGGGAAGGTTGTCTGGTTCGAGTGCGGAGCAGAGTGCGGGCCCTCATGATGGCGAGATGGGAGAGGGACTTGGATGGGTGCCCGAGGCGTATCCCTTCGGCTAGAGCCTCCTCTTCTGCGAGGGCCTCACACCGGAGGAGGTGCTCCGGCGGCTCGGTGCCCGGCGCGAGTCCGTCTTTCCGCTGACCAGGCGCGAGGCGCAGGAGATCGAGGTCCACAACTCGATGGACGAGCCGTTCGGTCTGGACCACCTTGAGGATCTGGACGTAGAGGCCGTGGAGGAACTCGGCTTCCTGCGGCGCTCGGTGGACGCGGTGGTGCGGGCCGGGGCGATCGAGGGCTGGACCTTCGCCGTCCAGGCCTCCACGTCGTACGTCTCCGCCCACCACTACCTCCCCGCGCTTTCCTCGGGCAGCCGCGTGCTCGCCGCCGGCTGTGACGTCAACGCCACGCAGCGGGTGGAGTACGCGGTCGACGGGCACGTGTTGTCCTCCTTCGACCCCGGGACTCCCGGGTACGACGACGGCGCGGACCCGTCGGCCCTCGCCTGACCGGCGGACGGCGGGAGCATGAGCCCGCCGCGGGTTCTGGAGTACCTGGAGAGCCGGTTCGGGCTTTGGGTGCCGAAGGGCTCCGAGGAGTGGCGGCTTCCGGCGGCGCCCCTGTCGACCCACCGATGACTTCGGCCCGCCGGTGCGGTCATCACTCCGAGGAGGTGTTCGCGATGGACGCGACGGCACGGCAGGAAGCTCTGGAGCGGCTGGATGTTCTGGCCGGGGAGTGGGTCGTGGAGGCGGAGTTCCCCGGGCAGGACGCGATGGCCGGGCGGAGTGTGTTCGAGTGGACGCTGGACGGGCAGTTCCTGGTGCAGCGGACCGAGGCCCCGAACCCCGCGCCGGACAGCACGGCGATCGTGTCGGTCGAGCCGGAGACGGGGGCGTACACCCAGCACTACTTCGACGCGCGGGGTGTCGTGCGGCTGTACGCCATGACCTTCGACGGCGAGGTGTGGCGGCTGCTGCGTGAGGAGGCGGACTTCTCCCCGCTGCCCTTCAGGCAGCGCTTCACCGGGCGGCTGAGCGCGGACGGCGACAGCGTCCACGGGGTCTGGGAGCGGTCGAAGGACGGGTCGGCCGAGTGGGAGACGGACTTCGGGCTGACCTATCGAAGGACCCGCTGAGATGCGGCCGAGCGAGGAGAACGCGCGCGGGATCGTCGAGGCGAGCCGGTACCTGGTGCTGGCCACGGCGGACGCGGAGGGGCGGCCCTGGAGCACGCCGGTGTACTTCGCGCATGTGGGGTGCCGGGAGTTCTTCTGGGTGTCCTCGCCGGAGGCCCTCCATTCGCGGAACATCGCCGTACGGCCCGAGGTGGGCATCGCGGTCTTCGACTCCTCGGTGGAGATCGGTACCGGGCAGGGGGTGTACGTGTCCGCCCTCGCCGCCGAGCTGGTGGACGGGGCCGAGCGGGCCCTGGAGGTCTTCTCCCGGCGGTCGTTGGGGCACGGGGGGCGGGTCTGGACCGTCGACGACGTGCGGGGCGACTCGGGGATGCGGTTGTACCGGGCGGTGGCCGGGGCGCACTCGATGCTGGCGAAGGACGGGCGGCCGGATCACCGGGTGGCGGTGGAGCTGCGCTGAGGGTGTAGCGGGCTGCACCCAGGGTCCGGGAGTGCGGTCCCTCGTGGTGGCGGGCGCGGACCGGGATCGTGGATCACGGATCGCATCGGTCCGTCGGCCCAGGTCACCACCCACGTAAGGAAGCTCCCGTGTCCTCTTCGCCCGCCGCCGTGAAGTCCCTCTTCGCCGATCTGCTGCTCTGGACCCTCTTCGTCGCCGGTCTCGCGGCGAGCGGTGGTGCCGGATCCGTCCTCGACGGCACGCGCCAGGACGTGGCGACCTGTGCCGGTGGTGTCGTCGCGCTGATCGCGGGTTCGCGGATCGCCAGGAAGCCGGGGATCAAGGCGTTCCTGTCGCTCCCGGGCACGCTGTGGTTCCTCTTCCTGTTCAACGGCGGCATGGCGGTGACCCTGTACTTCGTCCTCGGTGGGACGGACGGCGTCATCGCCGCCTCCGCGATGGGCGCGGTGTCGCTGGGCGCGGCGGGCGGACTGGTCGCGGCCCGCCGCAAGGGGGCGGCGGGGACGACGCGCCGCGCCCCGGCCCGGACGGCACCGCGAGCCTGAGCCGGCCCCGGGACACCGAGGTGCCGGGGGCCGTCCCGCGGTGGCCGGTGTCCGCAGGTTCAGGTGACGGACCCGAGGCGTTCGAGGCCGGCTGCCGCCTCCGCGGCGGACGCCGTGTCGCCGAACTGGGTGAACAGTGCGCGGGCCCGGGTGTAGTGCTCGCGGGCCTCGGCGGGGTCGCCGCAGTGTTCCAGGGCCGTGGCGAGGCCGAGGGAGGTGTGGGCGCGGAGGCGGTCGATGCCGGCGTGGTCGGAGGGGGTGCCGACGGTCCGGAAGGTGTCCGCCGCCTCGGACCAGCGTTCCAGGGCCAGCAGGTCCCGGGCCGTCTCGCAGCGCAGCAGGGCCGCCGCGAACTCGTTCAGGCCGGGAACGTCCCCGGTCCTGGTCCCGAGCAGGGCCCGGTGCAGGGCCAGCGCCTCCTCGCCGCGCCCGGACGCCCGCAGCGCGGTGCCGAGGACCCGCTGGGAGACCGCCTTGCCGGTGGAGTCCCCCGTGGTCTCGAAGAGCCGGGTGGCCCGCGCGGCCGCCTCCGCCGCCTCCGCGGGCCGGTCCAGCCCCATGCAGGCCCCGCTGATGTACGCCCATGCCCACGCCTGCTGGTCGAGATCACCCGTCTCCGACGCCGGCTGGAGGGCCTGGCGGGCGAGTTGCTCGGCCTGGGCGTACTGGTAGGCGCCGACCGAGTGGGCCCAGGCCAGGCAGTTGAGCTGATGGGCCTCGGCCGCGCGGTCCCCGAGGGCGGCCGCGGACCGGACGCCGTGCGAGAAGAGGGTCCGCCACTCGGGCCACTGGCTCCAGCGGTCGGAGAACCAGTACAGGGTGCGCGAGGCGTGCAGGATCTCCGTGTGCCGGCCCGCCGCGAACATCACGGCCAGGGCGCCCGCCCAGTTGGAGCGCTCCGCGGTGAGCCACTGCTCGGCCTCCGCGTCGGATCCCGGGACGAAGGCGCCGGGTTCGCCCGCCCAGGGTTCCGGCGCACCGGGTGCCTCGAACCGGCGGCCCGCCGCGGAGGCCGACCGCAGGAGCCAGTCCGCCATCCGCTGCCGCACGCTCTCGGTCACCGACTCGGGCTCCTCCGCGCCCAGTTGCTCGCGCGCGAAGAGCCGTACGAGATCGTGCAGGGCGTACCGGCCGGGCGCGGTCTCCTCCAGCAGGCCGCGGTCGACCAGCAGATCGAGGGAGTCCTCGGTGGTGAGCGGGTCCTCGCCGGTCAGTACGGCGGCGAGGTCGGGGCCGGTGTCGTGGCCGGGCACGAGGGACAGGCGGCGCAGCAACCGCCGGTGCGGCGGCGTGAGCTGGCCGTAGGAGAGGGCAAGAGCACTGCGTACGGCGAGGTCGCCCGCGACCAGCCCGCTCAACCTGCGTTCCTCGTCGGCGAGTTGGCCCACCAGCCGGGCCGGGGTCCAGCTCGGGCGGCTGGAGAGGCGGTTGCCGACGATGCGCAGGGCCAGCGGGAGGTGGCCGCACAGCTCGCTCAGCCGGGTGATCGCCTCGGACTGGCCGTCGGTGCGCGGGGTGCCGAGGATCCGCTCCAGCAGCCTCGTCGACTCCCCGCCGCTGAGCCCGCCCAGCCTGATCCGCCGCACTCCTTCGAGGCCGGCCAGCGGACGCCTGCTGGTGATCAGCACGAAACTGCCCTCGGCGTCCGGCAGCAGCGGCCTGGTCCGGGTCTCGTCGGCGGCGTCGTCGAGGACGACCAGCGTCCGCCGGCCGGCGAGCGCCGCCCGGTAGGCCGCCTCGCGGGCGACAGGATCGACCGGGATCCGGTCCGCCGGGTGCCCCAGTGCCGTCAGCAGGAGGACCAGTGCCTCGGCGGCCGGCAGCGGGGAGTCGCTCATGCCGTGCAACGGGACGCAGACGCTGCCGTCCGGGAAGGCCCCGGCGAGCCGCCGTACCGCTTCCGCCGCCAGGGTCGTCTTGCCCTGCCCGCCCGGCCCGAACAGCACCGCCGCCCGTGTGCGCGTGCCGGTGGCCAGCGCCTCCAGGTCCGCCAGTTCCTGCTTGCGGCCGGTGAAGTCCGGGACGGTCCGCAGGAGGTACGGCGAGGCCGGCGGGCCCCCGCGGTCCCGGCCGGCGTCGGCCAGCCGCCGCAGGCGCTCGCCCTGCTCGGCGTCGAGCCGCAGGGCCGCGGCGAGCGCGTCGACGGTACGGCGCTGCGGCCCCCGGCTGCGGCCGCGCTCCAGGTCGCCGAGCGCGCGCACGCTCACCCCGGACGCCTCGGACAACTCCTCCAGGGTCAGCCGGGCGGCCCGGCGCAGGGAGCGCAGCATCACACCGAAGGCGGTGCCGCCATGGGGGACATCGGACTGCGGAACTTCGGGAACATGACTGGTCATCACGACAATTAGAACAAGCGCTCTCTATTTCCGCCTGCACTTCTGCCTGGTGACCATGGGCTGCGACTGATGTGCTGGGGTCCCGTCCAAGGAGGAAGAACCGACATGCCGTACATCACCGTTGGCGAAGAGAACAGCGCGCCGATCGAGCTCTACTACGAGGACCACGGCACCGGACAGCCCGTCGTGCTGATCCACGGCTACCCGCTCGACGGCCACTCTTGGGAGAAGCAGCTCCCCGCGCTGCTGGAGGCCGGTCACCGGGTCATCACCTACGACCGCCGCGGCTTCGGCCGTTCCTCGCAGCCCACCACCGGCTACGACTACGACACCTTCGCCGCCGACCTCGACAAGGTGCTCACCACGCTCGACCTGACGGACGCGGTGCTCGTCGGCTTCTCGATGGGCACCGGCGAAGTGGGCCGCTACCTGGGCACGTACGGCTCGGGCCGGGTCGCGAAGGCGGCCTTCCTGGCCTCCCTTGAGCCCTTCCTGCTGAAGACCGACGACAACCCGACGGGCGTGGACCAGTCGGTGTTCGACGGCATCCTGGAGGCCGTCACCAAGGACCGGTACGCCTACTTCGACGCCTTCTACCAGGACTTCTACAACCTGGACGAGACGCTCGGCAGCCGGATCAGCGAAGCGGCCGTCCGGGGCAGCTGGAACGTGGCGGCCGGTGCCTCGGCGCACGCGTCGGTGGCCTGCGTGCCGACCTGGATCACCGACTTCCGCGCGGACGTGGCGAAGATCGACGTACCGGCGCTGATCCTGCACGGCACCGGCGACCGCATCCTCCCGATCGACGCGACCGGCCGGCCCTTCCACGCGCTGCTGCCGTCCGCCGAGTACGTCGAGATCGAGGGCGCGCCGCACGGCCTGCTGTGGACGCACGCGGAGGAGGTCACCTCCGCGCTGCTGGCCTTCCTCGCGAAGTAGGCGGCTCACTCCCGCCCGGAGGCGACCACCGCCAGCACGGCCACCAGCCCCGCCGCGACCGTCAGGGGAACGGCGAGGCCGTGGTGGAGCACCAGCCACGCCCCCAGCGCGGCCCCGGCGACCATCGCGACCACGGACGCCGTCCGGCGGGGGGAGTGGGTGCCCGGTCCGCCGCCGGCCCGGGAGTCGGCGGCTAGTCCGGTCAGCGTCATGGTCAGCACGGTCGTCGTCAGGTCAGGGATGCCGAGCTTGCGGACCGTGGCGTTGCGCAGGCCCATGGCGAAGGCCGTGACGGCGATGAGCGTGTAGGCGGTGGCCGTGGCACCGGGCGCGGCGAAGGCGACCACGGCCGAGACCCCCAGGAACACCGCCTCGGCGGCCAGGGTGAGACGGGCCCAGGTGCGGCGCGAGCCGGAGCCGAGCCGTACGGCCACCCGGCCGCCCGCGATCGCGCCCACCACGAACGACACCAGCGAGGTCAGGGTGTGCGCCACCGAGAAGCCGGGCGCCCCGGCCGCGGCGAACCCGAGCACGACCACGTTGCCGGTCATGTTCGCGGTGAAGACGTGTTCGAGGCCGAGATAGCTGACGGCGTCGATCAGTCCGCTGACCACCGTCAGCCCCAGCAGCACGGCCACCAGGCGCAGCCCGCGCGCCTCGGGATCGCCGGCCGCCCTCGTGTCGGTGCCGCTGTGTTCGCTCATCGGGTCTCCGGACGGCCTGACGGTCGGGGTGCACCCAAGTCCACCACGGATGCGGGGGACTCTCGGATGTCGGGGTGACCTGCGCGTCCGTAGCGTCGGGGCCATGACTGACGACACGCGCACATCCCAAGGAGAACGGGCGGGCCGGCGCACGCGGAAGGGGCTCGCCGCGGCGGCGGCCCTGCTGCTCGCCGGGCTCGCCGTGGCCCCGGTGACGGCGGCCGCCGACGAGCGGACCCCGCAGACTCGACGCGGTGACCTGGTCGCGGTCACGCCGGTCGCCGACCGGGACGCCGGGCAGGTCAGGTCGTTCCTGGCCGGGTGGGACGTCGACGCCGACGGGGTGCGGTACGGCTTACGGGCGTACCGGCTGACGTACCGGACCGTCGACCCGTACGGCGGGCCCACCACCGCGACCGGGCTGCTGACCCTGCCCACGGGCGGCCGTCACCGCCTCGACCTGGTCTCCGACACCCACGGCACGATGGTCGACCGTGACTACGCTCCCTCGGTGAGCGAGGACTTCGGGCGGGTGCCGTCGTACGTCAACGCCGCCGCGGGCCGCGCGGTCGCCGCCCCCGACTACCTCGGTCTCGGCAAGGGACCGGGCCCGCATCCGTACCTGGACACCGCCTCGTCCGTGACCGCCTCCGTCGACATGCTGCGCGCCGCCCGGACGGCCGCGGAGCGGCTCGGCCGCCCGCTGACCGGTGAGGTGTACGCGACGGGCTTCTCGCAGGGCGGCCAGGTCGCGATGGCGCTCGGGAGGGCTCTGGACAGGGGCGCCGACCGGCACTTCCGGCTGGCGGCCCTCGCGCCGGTCAGCGGCCCGTACGACCTGGAGGGCCAGGAGATGCCCGCGCTGTTCGACGGCCGGGTCAACGACACCAGCGGGGTCCTCTACATCGCGTACTGGCTGGTGGCGCAGAACCGTCTGCACCCCCTCTACAAGGACCCGTCCGAGGCCTTCCGCGCCCCGTACGCGAGCCGGGTGGAGAGCCTGCTCGACGGGAGCCACGAGCAGGAGGAGGTGGTCAGGGGACTCGCGCCCTCGGTGGCACAGCTGCTCACGCCCGCCTTCCTGGAGCGTCTGCGGCACCCGTCCGGTGCCGTGCTGGACGCGATGCGCACCGCGGACCACACCTGTGACTGGAAGCCGGACGTGCCGGTGCGGCTGTACGCCGCCGCCGGCGACACCGACGTGCCGCTCGGCAACACCCGGGCATGCGCCCGCACCCTCGCAGGTCAGGGAGCGAGGGTGCGGGTGGTCGATCAGGGGGCCGTGGACCACTTCGGGTCGGTCCTGGTGTCGGCCCCCCAGGTGGTGCGGTTCTTCGACGGCGTACGGCGGTGATCCGCGCGGCGGCTCAGTACCAGCCGTTGGCCTGCCAGAAGGACCAGGCGGCGGTCGGGCTGCCGTAGCGGGAGTTCATGTAGTCCAGGCCCCACTTGATCTGGGTCTTGGCGTTGGTCTTCCAGTCGGAGCCGGCGGAGGCCATCTTGGAGCCGGGCAGGGCCTGGACCAGGCCGTAGGCGCCGGAGGAGGAGTTGGTGGCGTCGACGTCCCAGCCGCTCTCGTGCTCGACGATCTTGCTGAACGCGTTGTACTGCGCGGCGTTCGGGATCATCTTGTGCGCGATGGCCTTGGCCTGGGCGGAGGAGTTGGTCGTGGCCGCCTGGGCCGGCGCCGCGGTCAGGACCAGGCCGGCGGTGGCGGCGGCCATCGCGACGGTGGTGATGGCCTTCTTCGGGGAAGCGATGCGGCGGGCGAAGCGGGAGACGGACACGAGGAACCTTTTCTTCGGGGACGGTGGTGTCGCTCGCTGTCCCGGGGGACATGCGTAGGCGCCGAGGCCCGTGGGCTTGTCGGCGCCGTGCGACGTCGTCCAGAGAAACAGGCCCGGAAGGCGTCCGCAATGACCCCTTTTACTAGTTGTGGTCGAATCGCCGTGAAAGGGCGACTCTGTGATCCGGCTCTCAAAGCGCAGGTCGGAGGGGGTGCGCGATGGGTGTTATGTCGGAAATGTTCCTACTGTTCCGCTTAGTAGGTGAGCTGGGTCATGTGGGGCGCTTCACCGCCCGGGCGCCTCGAATGTGACCTGGGCCTCGAAGGCCGCGCGGCGGGTGGCCCGGCGCAGCGCCCTGAGGAGGGCCGGGCCGAGGGTGAGCGTCAGGACCACGGTGACCACGGCCCGCCCGAGGTCCCAGCCGAGGGACGTGGCCACGCAGTACGCGAGGAACCGGGCCAGGTTGGCGGGGACCCCGGCGTGCGGGTCGAAGGCGATGTCCGAGGCGAGGGCGCCCAGAAAGGGCCAGTCGGCCATGTTCATGACCGTGCCGTAGGCGAAGGCGGCGAAGAAGCCGTAGGCGGCCAGAAGCCGGACTTCGGTACGTCCCCGCGCGCGGGCGGGCACCGGCAGCAGGCCCGCGCCCATCGTGAACCAGCCCATCGCCAGCATCTGGAACGGCATCCACGGCCCCACCCCGCCCGTGAGCAGGGCGGACGCGAACATCGTGACGTTGCCGAGCACGAAGCCGAACCCCGGGCCGAGCACGCGGCCGCTGAGCACCATGAGGAAGAACATCGGCTCGATGCCGGCGGTGCCCGCGCCGATCGGCCTGAGGGCGGCGCCGGTCGCGGCCAGGACGCCGAGCATCGCCACGGCCTTGGGGCCCAGGCCCGACTCCGCGATCGCCGCCGCGACGACGGCGACGAGGAGGACGAGCAGTCCGGCGAAGAGCCAGGGGGCGTCCTGGGTGTGGATGCCGACCTGGGAGGTGGGCGGGGCGAGGAAGGGCCAGCCGAAGGCGGCGACACCCACGGCACTGACCAGGGCGAGGGTGAGCAGGGAGCGGGGGCCGAGGCGGACGGCCCGGGTCGTGAGGGGAGTCCGGGTCGGGACGGGCGTCCGGGTCATGAGGGGGTCACGGGTCATGACAGGGCCTTCCGCACCTCGGCGACGGTGAGCCACCGCTGGGGGGCGAGGATCTTGCTGACCTGCGGGGCGAAAGAGGGGGAGGACGTGATGACGTCCGCCGCCGGGCCGTCGGCGATCACCTCGCCCTCGGCCAGCAGGATCACCCGGTGGGCGAGCTCGGCGGCGAGTTCCACGTCGTGGGTGGCCAGCATGATCGCGTGACCGGCGGCGGCGAGCTCCCTGAGCAGGCCGACGAGGCGGGCCTTCGCCGCGTAGTCCAGGCCGCGGGTCGGCTCGTCGAGGAGCAGCAGGGGCGGCCGGGCGGTCAGCACCACGGCGAGCGCGAGGGCGAGCCGCTGGCCTTCGGAGAGATCGCGGGGGTGGGTGTCGTCGCTCACGCCGGGAAGGAGGTCGTCGACCAGTGCGCGGCAGGTGCCTGCCGCGGCGCCGGCGTCATGGTCGGCGGCCCGGCACTCGGCGGCGACCGTGTCGGCGTACAGGAGGTCCCGGGGTTCCTGCGGGACGAGACCGGCCCGGCGGACGAGGTCCCGCGGGGTCGTCCGATGGGGCTGGGCGCCGCCGACGTGGACGGTTCCGGCGGAGGGTTCGAGGAGGCCGACCAGGGCGTTGAGGAGCGTGGACTTGCCGGCGCCGTTGCGGCCCATGAGGGCGACGGTCTCGCCCGGGCGGACGGTGAGGTCGATGTCGCGCAGGGCCTGGACATGGGCTCGGCGGACGGAGAGGGAGCGGACTTCGGCGGGGTGCGCGGGGACGGGGGCGGCCGGTGTGCGGCGGCGGAGCCGTCCGGCCGTCCGGCCTTCGGCCCGGTTCTCCCGGGGAGCGGTCCCGCCGTCGGCGGCCGCGGGTGCGATGTCCGTGGGCGCTCGCCCGGCCAGCCGCTCCCTCAGTTCCCCCGCCCTGCGGCGCGCGTCCCGCACCGTCAGCGGCAGAGGGGACCAGCCCGCCAGGCGCCCCAGGTCCACCACCGGCGGGCACACCGGCGACACGGCCATCATCTCGGCCGGGGTGCCGAGGAGCGGCGCGTGCCCGCGGGCGGGCAGGAGGGCCACCTGGTCGGCGTACTGGACGACACGTTCCAGGCGGTGTTCGGCCATGAGGATCGTGGTGCCCAGGTCGTGGACCAGTCGCTGGAGGACCGCCAGGACCTCCTCCGCCGCCGCTGGGTCCAGGGCCGAGGTCGGTTCGTCCAGGACCAGGACGTCGGGATGCGGGGTGAGGACCGAGCCGATCGCCACGCGCTGCTGCTGGCCCCCGGAGAGCGTGGCCAGGGGGCGGTCGCGCAGGGAAGCCAGGCCGAGCAGGTCCAGGGTCTCCTCCACCCGGCGGCGCATCACCGCCGGCGGCAGACCCAACGACTCCATGCCGTAGGCGAGTTCGTCCTCCACGGTGTCCGTCACGAAGTGCGACAGCGGGTCCTGGCCCACCGTGCCGACCACGTCGGCCAGTTCACGCGGCTTGTGGGTGCGGGTGTCGCGGCCGGCCACCGTGACCCGGCCGCGCAGGGTGCCGCCGGTGAAGTGCGGGACGAGCCCGCCGACCGCGCCGAGCACCGTGGACTTGCCGACCCCCGAGGGGCCCACGAGCAGTACGAGTTCACCCTCGGGCACCTCGAAGTCGACGCCCTGGACGGTGGGTTCGCACGCCCCGTCGTACGTGACGGAGACATCCTCGAAGCGGATCACGACGGCTCCTTGGGGGCGGGGGCGAGGAAGGCCGGCAGCAGGCCCACGAGGACCGCCGCGGCCGGCCGGAGGGGGAGGACGGGGGCGACGAGCGGCACCACGCCGGGGTGCAGGGCGACCGGGTCGGTGACGCTCGCGAGGAACATCGCCGCCGCCACGGCCGCGCCCGAACCGGCGACCAGCAGGGACCGGGCGTTCCAGCGGTCCGGGCGGTAGCGGGTGCGCGGGGTGCGGCGGCCGCCCAGCCGCAGACCCGCGAGGGCGGCGGCGAGACCGGCGAGGAGCACGGGGACGCCGTAGGTGCCGCCCTCGGCGGTGAGGAGTCCGTACGTTCCCGCGCAGACGCCGAGCAGACCGCCGAGGGTGAGCGCGGTGGTGGTACGGCGGACCCCGGGCGGGACCTCGGCCGTACGGCCGTAGCCGCGGGCGTCCATCGCCGCGGCCAGGGCGACCGAGCGTTCCAGCGCGCCCTCCAGGACCGGGAGTCCGACCTGGAGGAGACCGCGGACGCCGGTGTCCGGGCGGCCCCGGAGGCGGCGGGCGGCGCGCAGGCGTTGCACGTCGGCGATGAGATGGGGGGCGAAGGTCAGGGCCACCACCACGGCCACACCGAGTTCGTAGAGGGCGCCGGGGAGGGACTTGAGGAGCCGGTGGGGATTGGCGAGGGCGTTCGCCGCGCCGACGCAGATCAGCAGGGTGGCCAGCTTCAGACCGTCGTAGAGGGCGAAGACGAGGGCCTCCGCGGTGAGCCTGCCCCCCAGGCGGATGCCCTGCGACCAGTCGGGCAGGGGGAGTTCGGGGAGGGTGACCAGCACATGGGTGCCCGGGATGGGGGAGCCGAGGACGACCGTGAACAGGAGACGGACCAGGAGCACGGCGAGGGCGAGTCTGAGGAACGCCGAGTAGGAGTGGGACCAGGGGGTCGGGCGGCGGCAGGTCGCCACCACGTAGGCGGAGACGACGACGAGCAGGGCGAGAAGGAGGGGGTTGGTGGTGCGGGTGGCCGCGATCCCGAGGGAGAGGGACCAGAGCCACCAGGCCCCGGGGTGCAGCGGCGCGGGCCGGGCAGACGAGCCGGGGGGCGAGCTACGGGGCATTCCTGCGCCGCCTCGTCTGCCACACCGCCGCCGCTCCCAGGACGGCGACCGCCGCCAGGCCCGCGAGCAGGCCCACGGACGGGCCCTTGTCCTTCTCCTCCGGCTCCTTTGCCTTCTCCGCCCCCTTCGCCTTCCCTGACGTCTGCTCCCCGCAGCCCGTCTCCGGGTACGCCGCGATCGCGCACAACAGCGCGTTGGAGTCGTAGCGCAGGGGTCCGGCCACGGCCGCCAGGACGTCCGCCGTGGTCGCCTCGCGGGGTGTCACCGCGCACTCGGTGCGGCTCGCCGGGGGCTTCTCGCCGGACGGGGCGTCCGCGGCCGTACCGAAGTCGATGACCAGTGCCACGCGCTTGTGGCCGTCCCGGGCCGGGGTGTGCGCGCAGATCGCCGTGAACGACGCCGTCCCGCGGGGCTTGACCGCGTCCGCCGAGTCCTCGCTCACGGCGAAGCGGAAGCCCTGGACGTCGCCGTCGGAGGGGACCGTGGTGGAGGGGCCCTGGGTGGCGTAGGTCCAGGTCCCCGCGGTGCGGTCCCAGAACGACCAGTAGCGGTAGCCGGTGGCGTGGGCCGGGCTCATGGCGGTGAGGAACAGGCCCGTCAGGAGGGAGAGGACGACCGCCCGGCGGGTCACGGCCGCTTCCTCTTGTTGCGGCCGCTCAGGAGGAAACCGATGCCCGCCCCGGCGGCGAGACCCGCGCCGACCACCCACCACACGGAGCTGCCGGAGTCGTCGTCGTGGGAGGCGGTGACCGGCGCCGGTCCCGTCGCGGTCAGCTGCTTCACCAGGTCCGTGCCGCCGAAGTCGCCCGGATCGGTGCCGGCCGCCTCGGCGGCGAGGATCAGCTGGGCGTAGGCCGCCGGGCCGTTCTGCCGGGCCCACTTCGCGGAGTTCCGCTCCAGCCACGTCAGGGGCCCCCGCGCGGCCTCGGGACCGCCCTGTACGGCGAGCGCGACGACCGCGTCCGCCGTGTTGCCGTAGTCGGGCTGATTCTCGGCACCGGGGAGGGCGGACTTCAGGTAGCCGTCCTTCGCGACCGCCGCGGCGAGGAAGGAGGCGCCGTTGGCCGCGGCCTTCGCAGGGGTGAGGTCCGGGGCGTCGGCGCAGGTGCTCTCGCTCGGGGTGCCGGCCCTCGCCGTCAGCGGGCCCGTTCCGCGCGCGGCGACGACAGCCGCCGCCGTCGCGTCCGCGTTGGCCCTGAGCTTGCCCTTCTTGTCCGGCTGGTAGGCGAAGGCGCCCCCGTCGGCACACGGCAGGGACAGCTTCAACAGGGCGTCGTAGGGCGACTTCCCGCCGGTGCGGACCTGCGGGACGGGGACGTCCTGGGTGGCGAGCGCGCCGATGACCACGGACGTCGAGTTGGCGTCGCTGGCCCCACCGGGGGTGTAGCCCCAGCCGCCGTCCTTGTTCTGGACGGATTTCAGCCAGTTCACCGCCTTCGTGACCGCGCCGCCGTGCCCGCCGACCGCGGACAGGGCCTGGGTGGCCGCGGCCGTGCTGTTGGTGTCGACCATCAGCTTGGCGTCGCAGGCCTTGGCCGGCTGCGCGCGGTACGCCGGGAACGCCCCGTTCGCGCACTGCTGCCCGGCCAGCCAGTCGACGGCCGAGGCCGCGGGCTCCGCGTGCACCCGGTGCAGGGCGATGAGCGCGAACGACTGCCGCCAGACCCCGTCGTAGGTGGGGTCGCCGCTGCCGTACAGCCCCGAGGGCAGGGACGGCGACGGGGACGGCGAGGCGGCGACGGCGGGTGCGGCCGCGCCGATCACGGCGGTGGCGGCCAGGACCGCGGCGCTGCGGCGGACGTTCATGATCGGCGGGTGCCCTTCTCGCTGCGGAGAGCCGGGCAGCACGGGAGGACCCCGGGCGGCTCGGCTCCGTATACCTCGACGGTGCCGCACACCGGCCGGTTGCCGATGCGCGTGAGCCGGTCACGAACCGTACGGGGCAGTCCGGCTCACCGCTCTGCCGGGAGCGGATCACGGTTGCGGGTCAGCGCCGGAATTGCACCGGCTTTCCCCTGTACGGGTGTGATGACGACCTGGCTACTGTACTCGCCCGTAGGAAAGCGGCCGTGGCCGCCTGTGGAGCAACGGCGACGCCCCCCGACCAGGTCAGACAGCCACGTACGTCACCGGATCGCTGCCCGTCACCGCCTCCGCCCGCCCCAGCTTCACCAGCCGCCGCAGGTGCGCCTCCGCCTCCGAGACCGCGATGTTCCGTGATCCGTAGGGGATCTGGTCCCAGGGCCGGTTCCACTCCATGCGCTCGGCGAGCTGCCAGGGGGTGAGGGGCCGGGCGAGGAGGGAGCGCAGGCCGGTGAGGCGGTCCTCGTGGTGGGCGAGCAACTCCCGCACCCGGGCACTCGCGTCGGTGAAGACGTGCTGGTGGGCGGGGAGGACCTCGGCGGGGGCGAGCCGCCCGACGCGTTCCAGGGAGTCGAGGTAGTCGCCGAGGGGATCGGTCACGGTGGCGTCGTCGGGGTCCTCGTACAGGCCGATGTGCGGCGTGATCTCGGGCAGCAGATGGTCGCCGGAGAACAGCCGCCCGTGCCCCGGGAGCCGGGAGGGATGCTCCTCCTCCAGGTGCAGGCAGACATGGCCGGGGGTGTGTCCGGGGGTCCAGATCGCGCGGAGTCTGCGGCCGGGGAGGTCGAGGAGTTCGCCGGGGACGATCTCGCGGTCCGGCAACGCGGGGGAGAAGCCCGGGAGTTCACGGCGGCGGGCGGTGCGTAGGGGAGCGGTGTGCTCCTCGGGGGCGCCCGCGGCCGCCAACTTGGCGGCCATGTAGGTGAACCAGCGCTCGGCCCGGGTCTCCCGGGTGCGCCGCACGATCGCGGAGTCCGCCGCGTGCATCGCGATCCAGGCGCCGGAGGCCTCGCGCACCTGCCCGGAGAGGCCGTGGTGATCGGGGTGGTGGTGGGTGATGACGACCCCGTGGATTTCGCCGGCGTCGGTCCCGCACGCCGTCAGTCCCTCGGCGAGGGTGTCCCAGGAGGCCGGGTCGTCCCACCCGGTGTCGACCAGCACCGGGCCGCGGTCGGTCTCGACGACGTACACGAGCGTGTGGCCGAGAGGGTTGTCGGGGATCGGTACCCGGACGGACCGGACACCGCCGCCGTGGTCGTGCACCTGCGCCATGAGTTCCCCAATCACCGCGTCCACGTCACTATAACTAGAACGCGTTTCGACGGTAGCCCGAGGTGACCAAGAGCCGTGGCGCACGGCCCGTGGACTCCTCCGGGGGGAACTGGTATCAGTTCCATATCTGATGGTTCGTCAGCAAGCCGCCCTGGGAGGCGTTCGCCATGGCCGAGCTCGTGGAACACGGACAGCTGTTCATCGGCGGGGAGTTGACCGACCCCCTGGGCGAGGACGTCATCGAGGTGATCTCCCCGCACACCCAGGAGGTCATCGGACGGGTGCCGCACGCCTCGCGCGCGGACGTCGACGCGGCGGTCGCCGCCGCACGCACCGCCTTCGACGAGGGGCCCTGGCCCCGGATGTCGCTCGACGAGCGCATCGAGGTCGTCACAAGGATCAAGGACGCGATCGCGGTACGGCACGAGGAGATCGCCCGCGTGATCTCCTCCGAGAACGGCTCCCCGTACTCCTGGAGCGTCCTCGCGCAGGCCCTCGGCGCGATGATGGTCTGGGACTCGGCGATCACGGTCGCCCGGAACTTCACCTACGAGGAGACGCGCGACGGAGTCCTCGGCCGCATCCTCGTGCGCCGTGAACCGGTCGGGGTCGTGGCGGCCGTAGTCCCTTGGAACGTCCCGCAGTTCGTCGCCGCCGCCAAGCTCGCGCCCGCGCTGCTCACCGGCTGCACGGTGGTGCTCAAGCCGTCGCCCGAGTCACCGCTGGACGCCTACATCCTGGCCGAGATCACCAAGGAGGCCGGGCTGCCGGAGGGCGTCCTGTCCATCCTCCCGGCCGACCGCGAGGTCAGCGAGTACCTGGTCGGGCACCCGGGGATCGACAAAGTCTCCTTCACCGGCTCGGTGGGCGCGGGCAAGCGGGTGATGGAGGTCGCCGCCCGCAACCTCACGCGCGTGACACTGGAGTTGGGCGGCAAGTCGGCGGCCGTGGTCCTCCCGGACGCGGACGTCGAGGCGGCCGTCGCCGGGATCGTCCCGTCCGCCTGGATGAACAACGGACAGGCCTGCGTGGCCCAGACCCGCATCCTGCTGCCCCGCTCCCGCTACGACGAGTTCGCCGAGGCCCTTGCCGCGGCGGCGAGCGCACTGGTCGTCGGCGATCCGCTCGACCCCGCCACCCAGGTCGGCCCGCTGGTCGCCGAGCGCCAGCAGCGCCGCAACCTCGACTACATCAGGATCGGTCAGGAGGAGGGCGCCAAGATCCTCACCGGCGGCGGCCGTCCGGCCGGCCTGGACCGGGGCTGGTACGTGGAGCCGACGCTCTTCGGTGACGTCGACAACTCGATGCGGATCGCGCGTGAGGAGATCTTCGGCCCGGTGATCTGCCTGCTGCCCTACGGCGACGAGTCCGAGGCGGTCAAGATCGCCAACGACTCGGACTACGGCCTCTCCGGCAGCGTGTGGACGGCCGACGTCGAGCGCGGCATCGAGGTCGCGAAGCAGGTCCGCACCGGCACGTACAACGTCAACACCTTCAGCCTCGACATGCTCGGCCCCTTCGGCGGCTACAAGAACTCCGGTGTGGGGCGGGAGTTCGGCCCGGAAGGATACGGCGAGTACCTGGAGCACAAGATGATCCACCTTCCGGCCGGCTGGGAGGCGTGAGCGGATGGAGGTACATCCCGTGCGAGCCGAGTCGGGCGTGGGAGCGGGGGACCGCTGGCACGTCGAGGTCGACCGCTCCCTGTGCATCGGCTCCGCCCAGTGCGTCCACACCGCCCCCGACGGTTTCCGGCTGGACGCCGCCCGCCAGTCCCACCCCGCAGACCCGGAGACCGACGCCAGCGAGAAGGTCCTGGCCGCGGCCGAGAACTGCCCGGTGGAAGCCATCATGATCACGCTCCTGGGGAGCGAGGAACCGGTGTTCCCGCCGGAGGAGTAGGACCCCGGGCCCGCGATCCACGGGGGTCGACGCCGACGGCGGGGCTGCGAGGCCGAGGCCGGGTGGGGAGGTGCGGTGGTCGAAGTCCGGTGGGCCGGTGCGGCGATCGAAGCCCGGTGGGTCGGCGCGGTGACCGAAGCCCGGAGGGGAGGCGCGGCGATCGAAGCTGGGTGGGGAGGTGCGGTGGCCGAAGCCCGGTGGGTCGGTGCGGTGACCGAAGCCCGGTGGGTCGGCGCGGTGATCGAAGCCCGGTGCTGCCCTGCCCGCGCTGCGGCGAGATGGTGACGTCTTCGGCACGGGCGGCGGCCAGACGGTCGCGGACGGCCTCACCCGCACGACGGGTGCGACGGTCCCGGTCCTCGGCTCCATCCCGATCGACGTACGTCTGCGCGAAGGCGGCGACGAGGGCAAGCCGGTCGTCCTGAGCGACCCGGACTCCCCGGCGGGGGCCGCGCTGCGGGGGATCGCGGGGAAGCTGGGAGGACGGCAGCGGGGGCTTTCGGGGCTGTCTCTGGGGATCACTCCCCGGAACAAGTTGCTCTCCGCGCCCTGTCCGTGCTCCTCCAGCGTGAAGCCGGTGACGGCGGACCACTCGACGGTCAGGGCCTCGCCCTTGCGCCGGAACGCCCCGCCCTTGCCGCCCTTGCGGACGAAGACGCGGTCGATCTCCCAGTCCCGGCGGGCCGGCAGATGGTGCACCGACGCGTCGAGGACGGTGACCTGTTCATCGCTCTCCACGAGCGTGACGCGCCGGGTCGGCTCGGTGACCGAAGCCCGGTGGGTCGGCCCGGCGACCGAAGCCTGGTGGGAAGGCCCGGTGACCGAACCCCGGTGGGCCGGCCCGGCGGTGGCCCCCGGGACCTGATCCGGACCATGTCCGGCGAGAAGGGCCCGTCTCGTGGCCGTCGGTCAGGGCCGGGGTTCCGTCAGGTCGATCAGGCGGCACACCGTCTCGATGTCGATCTTCACCTGGGCGATGGAGGCGCGGCCCGAGAGCCAGGTGATCAGGGCCGAGTGCCAGGTGTGCTCGATGACGCGGACCGCGGAGAGCTGCTCGGGGGACGGGTCCTGGAGGCCCATGGCGTCGAGGACGATCAGTGTCGTCTGGTGGGAGACCTGGTCGACCTCCGGGCTCACGCTGCGGTCCGCGAAGGTCAGCGCCCTGACCATCGCGTCCGCGAGATGCGGTTCGCGCTGCAGGGCGCGGAAGGCCCGCATCAGGGTCTCCGCGACCCGCTCGGCCGCCGTCTCGCCCTGCGGCGGCTTCTTGCGGAGCGTGCCGTGCATGTGTTCCAGCTGGTCCTGCATGGTGGCGACCAGCAGATGGATCTTGGACGGGAAGTAGCGGTAGAGGGTGCCGAGCGCCACCTGAGAGGACTCCGCGACCTCCCGCATCTGCACCGCGTCGAACCCGCCCCGGCTCGCCAGCTGCGCGCTCGCGTGCAGGATGCGGCGGCGCCGCGCCTCCTGCCGCTCCGTCAGCGGCGGCGCGTCGTGTCGCGCGGGACCGGCTTCCACTCTGGGCGGCTTGGCCACCTTGTCCACCTTGGGTTCCGTGACAGTCAGTGAGGGGGTGTGATCACTCAGCATGACAGGGCGCCGGCCGTGGCGTGAATCACCCGATCCACCGCTCACAGGGCCCCTACCTGCCGGTAGATTCAGAGCCTCCTGAACGATCAAGTCTGAAACTTGTTCTAGATTACCGTCTCGTCGTAATCTCGCGGGACAGTGCAGGCAGAAGGGGGCCCAGAGTGACCGCTGAGGCCAGTCAGGCGGGGTCTTCCGAGGACCTGGCCGCCGACGGCGAGCGACCGCTCCGTATCGCGCTCCTCACCTATAAGGGGAACCCGTTCTGCGGGGGCCAGGGGGTCTACACCCGGCACCTCTCCCGCGAACTGGCCCGCCTCGGCCACCGCGTCGAGGTCATCGGCTCCCAGCCGTACCCCGTCCTCGACGAGGGCGTGCCGCTCACGGAGTTGCCCAGCCTCGACCTGTACCGCTCCCCGGACCCCTTCCGCACCCCCCACCGCGACGAGTACCGGGACTGGATCGACGCGGTGGAAGTCGCCACGATGTGGACCGGCGGCTTCCCCGAACCGCTCACCTTCTCCCTGCGGGCCCGACGCCATCTCCGGGCCCGCAGCGGTGAGTTCGACGTGATCCACGACAACCAGACCCTCGGCTACGGCCTGCTGGGCGACGTGGGCGCGCCGCTGGTGACCACCATCCACCACCCCATCACCGTGGACCGGCAGTTGGAGCTGGACGCGGCCGAGGGCTGGCAGCAGCGGCTGTCCAAGCGCCGCTGGTACGCCTTCACCCGGATGCAGAAGCGGGTGGCCCGCCGCCTCCCCTCGGTCCTCACCGTCTCCGGCACCTCCCGCCAGGAGATCGTCGACCACCTGGGCGTCCGCGAGGACCGTATCCACGTCGTCCATGTCGGCGCCGACACGGACCTGTTCAAGCCGGATCCCTCGGTGCCGGTGGTGCCGGGCAGGATCGTCACGACCTCCAGCGCGGACGTCCCCCTCAAGGGCCTGGTCTTCCTGATCGAGGCACTGGCGAAGGTGCGCACGGAACACCCCGGCGCGCACGTGGTCGTCGTGGGCAAGCGTCCGGCCGAGGGCCCGGTCGCCGTCGCCATCGAGCGCTACGGCCTCGAAGGCGCCGTCGACTTCGTCAAGGGCATCTCGGACGCCGAACTGGTCGACCTGGTCCGCTCGGCGGAGGTCGCCTGCGTACCGTCGCTCTACGAGGGCTTCTCCCTGCCGGCCGCCGAGGCCATGGCGACCGGCACCCCGCTGGTGGCCACCACGGGCGGCGCGATCCCCGAGGTCGCCGGCCGCGACGGCGAGACCTGCCTCGCGGTGCCGCCGGGCGACTCCGGCGCGCTGGCGACGGGCCTGAGCCGACTGCTCGGCGACCCCGAACTCCGGGTCCGCCTGGGTCGGGCCGGCCGTGAGCGCGTACTGACGAGGTTCACCTGGGCGAAGGCCGCCGAGGGCACGGTGTCCAGGTACCGCGAGGCGATCACCGGCTCCGCCGCCCCGCTTCCCGACCGCTCCGCGGCCGCCCAGGGCGGCGCCCCCGCACTCCCCACCACAGACACCGGTGTCTATCCCGAAAGCAGGGCCACGTGCTGACCGTCGACTTCTCCAGGTTCCCGCTCGCGCCGGGCGACCGCGTCCTGGACCTCGGGTGCGGGGCCGGCCGGCACGCCTTCGAGTGCTACCGGCGCGGTGCGCAGGTCGTGGCCCTGGACCAGAACGCCGACGAAATCCGCGAGGTCGCCAAGTGGTTCGCGGCGATGAAGGAGGCCGGGGAGGCCCCCGAGGGCGCCACCGCGACGGCCATGGAGGGCGACGCGCTGGCCCTGCCCTTCCCCGACGAGTCCTTCGACGTCGTGATCATCTCCGAGGTCATGGAGCACATCCCGGACGACAAGGGCGTACTCGCCGAGATGGTCCGGGTGCTGAGGCCCGGCGGCCGGATCGCCGTCACCGTCCCGCGCTACGGCCCCGAGAAGGTCTGCTGGGCCCTGTCCGACGCCTACCACGAGGTCGAGGGCGGCCACATCCGCATCTACAAGGCGGACGAACTGCTCGCGAAGATCCGCGAAGCCGGCCTGAAGCCCTACGGCACCCATCACGCGCACGCCCTGCACTCCCCGTACTGGTGGCTGAAGTGCGCGTTCGGCGTCGACAACGACAAGGCGCTGCCGGTGCAGGCGTACCACAAGCTGCTGGTCTGGGACATCATGAAGAAACCGCTGGCCACCCGGGTCGCCGAACAGGCGCTCAACCCGCTGATCGGCAAGAGCTTCGTGGCCTACGCGACCAAGCCGCACCTGCCGCGGGTGGCCGGCTCGTGACCACTTCCCGGACAGAACACCTCGTCCTGCCCGGGGTCCTCACCGCCGGGCAGGCCGCCGCGACCGTCGCCGGGATCCTGGCCGTGCAGCGGGCGGACGGGGCGATCCCGTGGTTCCGCGGCCACCACCTCGACCCGTGGGACCACACCGAGGCCGCGATGGCATTGGACGCGGCGGGCGAGCACGAGGCGGCCGAGCGGGCCTACGAGTGGCTCGCGCGGCACCAGAACGAGGACGGTTCCTGGTACGCCGCGTACCAGGACGGGCACTTCGCGGAGGTCACCGACCGCGGGCGCGAGACCAACTTCGTCGCCTACATAGCCGTAGGCGTGTGGCACCACTACCTGTCCACCGGCGACGACACGTTCCTCGACCGGATGTGGCCGACGGTGTACGCGGCGACGGAGTTCGTCCTGGGGCTCCAGCAGCCGGGCGGGCAGATCGGGTGGAAGCGGGAGGACGACGGCACGCCCGTCGCCGACGGGCTGCTCACCGGGTCCTCCTCGATCCATCACGCGCTGCGGTGCGCGCTCGCGATCGCCGAACAGCGTGAGGAGCCGCAGCCCGACTGGGAGTTGGCGGTCGGCGGGCTGCGGCACGCGATCCGCCGGCACCCCGAACGCTTCCTCGACAAGAACCGCTACTCCATGGACTGGTACTACCCGGTCCTGGGCGGGGCGTTGACCGGTGCGGAGGCCAAGTCCCGTATCGAGGACGGCTGGGAGCGGTTCGTCGTACCCGGTCTCGGGGTGCGCTGTGTCGTCCCCAACCCGTGGGTGACGGGCGGGGAGTCCGCCGAACTCGCCCTGGCCCTGTGGATCACGGGCGAGTCCGACCGGGCCCTGGAGATCCTCCAGTCGATCCAGCATCTGCGGGACGCGGACAGCGGGTTGTACTGGACGGGGTTCGTGTTCGAGGACGGGGCGGTGTGGCCGCAGGAGCTGACCACCTGGACGGCGGGGTCGCTGCTGCTCGCCGTCGCCGCGCTGGGCGGCCACGAGGCCACCTGCGCGGTGTTCGGCGGGGAGCGCCTGCCCCTGGGACTGGACCCGGACTGCTGCGCCTGAGATCGCGGGGTTCGGTAGCGCCCTCAAGGGGCGCGGGGAACTGCGCGACCAGCCACGAGGGCGCCGTAGACGATGACGGCACCCCCGCAGCGGAGCGCTCAGTGGCGGTGGGCCCGGTTGGCGATCGCGTGGCCCACGAACAGGTAGACCACCGCTGCCAGTCCGTAGCCCGCGACCACTCGGGCCCAGGCTTCGTCGAAGGTGAAGAGGTCGTAGGACCAGCCGGCGAGCCAGCGAGCGGCGTCGTGGATGAACTGCACGAAGTCGTTCGCACGGTTGGCGTCCAGCAGGTACATCAGGATCCACAGGCCCAGGATGAGGGCCATGATGTCGGCGACGACCGCTATGACCGTCCCGGCTGAGTTGGCACCACGGCGCGTATGAGTGGACATGGTGTTCGAATGGCCGGGAATTCTCGGCCGAAACCTGGCGTCATGCGGTGAGCTCCGCCAGCACCCGCAGCGACTGCCGGTCCGGGGCCAGCGCCAGCAGGTCTGTCACCGGTCCCTTGCGCCACGACTCCAGCCGCTCCGCGATGCGTTCGCGCGGTCCGACCAGGGAGATCTCGTCGGCGAACGCGTCCGGCACGGCGAGCACGGCCTCCTCGCGCCGGCCTTCGAGGAACAGCCGCTGGATCCGGCGGGCTTCGCCCTCGTATCCCATACGGGCCATCAGGTCCGCGTGGAAGTTGCGGGCCGCGTGGCCCATTCCGCCGATGTAGAAGCCGAGCATCGTCTTGACGGGCAGCAGCCCCTCGGCCACGTCGTCGCAGACCCGCACCTGGGCCATGGGGGCGACGAGGAAACCCTCCGGGGCCCCGGCGAGCGAGTCGCCGTAGACCTCGGGCCGGTTGGGCGACCAGTACAGCGGCAGCCAGCCGTCGGCGATCCGGGTGGTCTGGGCGACGTTCTTCGGCCCCTCGGCACCCAGGAGGATCGGCAGATCGGCGCGCAGGGGATGGGTGATCGGCTTGAGCGCCTTGCCGAGCCCGGTGCCGTCGGGGCCTCGGTAGGGGTGCGAGTGGAAGCGGCCGTGCACCTCGACCGGTGCCTCGCGCCTCAGCACCTGCCGTACGACGTCGACGTACTCCCGGGTCGCGGTCAGCGGCGACTTGGGGAACGGACGGCCGTACCAGCCCTCGACGACCTGGGGCCCGGACAGTCCGAGCCCGAGCATGACCCGCCCGCCGGAGAGATGGTCCAGGGTGAGGGCGTGCATGGCGGTGGTGGTCGGTGACCGGGCGGCCATCTGCGCAACCGCCGTACCCAGCCTGATCGTCGACGTGTGTGCCGCGATCCAGGTGAGCGGGGTGAACGCGTCCGAGCCCCACGACTCGGCCGTCCACACCGAGTGGTAGCCGAGCCGCTCCGCCTCCTGGGCCAGCGGCACATGGTCGGGGGAGGGGCCACGGCCCCAGTAACCGAGCGCAAGGCCGAGTCGCACGACGCCTCCTGACGGTCTGTCAGTTCTTCGGGACCGCTCGCGAATGTACGGCAACGGCCCCCCGCCCGGAAGGGCGAGGGGCCGTCCTGCGACCTGGAAGGACTCAGCCGCGCTGGATACCGCTGGTGTCCTGGAGCACGCCACGGCGGCCGTCCTGCGTCTGGGCGACCAGACTCGGACCGCGCTGCTCGACCGCCAGGTACCAGGTACCGGGCGCGAGTTCGGCGATCGGCGTCGGCGAACCGTCCTCCGCGAACAGCGGACGCGGCACCGGCACGGCGAACCAGAACGGCGAGAACTCCGCGGCCGGCGGCTGCGGGGCCTGCGGCTGCGGCTGCGGCTGCCCGCCGAAGGGCTGCCCCGGCTGCGGCTGCCCGCCGTACGGCTGCTGCCCCTGCTGCCCCTGCTGTCCGGGCTGCTGGGCGCCCGGGTAGCCGTAACCACCGGGCGGCTGGGCGCCGTAGGGCTGCGGCTGGGACGGCTTGGGGGCCGGGACGAGACCGACCTGGAGGGCGGGGACCAGGGGGGTGGCGATGGCGGCCGCGGCCATGACCAGGGTGGCGACGAGAGCGAGGATCAGGCCGACGCCGGCGCTGACGGTGTTCGAACTGGAGCCGTAGTCCGCGGCGCTCAGCGGGTCGAAGACGTTGCCGAGCGCGCTCCAGGCGGCGAAGACCGTGAACGCGGCGCCGACCTGGCCGAGGTCGAGGCCCGCCACCTTGGGCAGTTGGGACAGGCGCGACAGGACGACGAGGGCGGCGCCGATGATGCCCGCGAGAACAACGCCCATCACGACCGGACCGCTTGCCCAGGCGCTGGGGAGATCGGCGTCGTCGGAGACTCCGTCGACCGAGTACAGATCAAGGAACGACGCGATGAACAGCAACACCGCTGCACCGATCACCACGCCGTCGCCTCGAGTGAGGGAGCGGATATTCACTTCAAGTCCTTCGTAGGTCGTCTCGTCGTCGGTAGACCCTATCGTCCGGCCGGGCGGAGCGTACGTCGGGATCCACGCGCTGATCGTCACCCGCGCAGGAAACTCACGATTCCCTCAGAGATTCCTTGCGCGGCTCTCTGCCGCCAGGCCCCGCTGGTGAGCAGCGCCGCGTCCTTGCTGTCGCGCATGTTGGCGCATTCGATGAACACCTTGGGGACCGTCGACAGGTTGAGGCCGCCCAGGTCCGTGCGGGTGTCGAGGCCGGTGCCGTCACCGACGTAGTTGGAGGGGGCGGTGCCCGTCGCGCGTCGGAAGTCGTGCGCGATGCTCTTGCCGAGCACGGCGGAGGGGGCGACGATCCGCCGGGTGTCCGCGATGCCCCGGTGGACACGGCCCGGGAGGATCACGTGGTAGCCGCGCTGCCCGGCGCCGGCGCCGTCCGCGTGGATCGACACCACCGCGTCGGCCTTCGCCCGGTTGCCGATCCTGGCCCGCTCGTCCACACAGGGGCCGTAGGGCCGGTCGCCGTCCTGCGTCAGTTTCACCGTCGCGCCCTGCCGCTGCAGCAGGGTGCGCAGCCGGTGGGCGACGTCGAGGGTGAACTTGGCCTCCGCGTAACCGGAGTTGGTGGACGTCCCGGTGGTGTCGCACTCCTTGCGGCCCGTGCCGATGTCCACCTTGCGGTTGATCTCGGCCGGGTGCCGGAAGTTGGTCAGGTTGTGCCCGGGGTCGATGACGACGACCTTGCCCCGGAGCGAGCCGAGCGGCTTCTTGTCCTCGGCGGTGGTGGAGGAGACGGTCGGCGGAGCGCTCACCCGCGGACTCGCCCCGGCCGCCGTTCCGTTGCCGTCGGCCGCCCCGCCCACTCCCTCGTACAGCAGCCACCCGAGCAGCGCGCCCGGCACGAGCACGGCGAGGGCGACGGCCAGCGGGCGGCGCCGGGGACGGCGGGGCTGGGGGGAACCGAATTCAGGGCCTGCGTACGACACGATCCCGACTCTAACCCTGCTCCCGGATCCCCGCCCGCGTCCGCCGCAGTACCCGCAGCGAGTCGGTCGCGGAGACCTCCGTGAAGGCGCCGGAGCCGAGGGCCCGGAGGTAGATCCGGTAGGGCGCCTGACCGGTGAACTCGTCCTCCGGTTCCGGGAACACGTCATGGATGACGAGCAGCCCGCCCTCGGCCACGTGCGGGGCCCAGCCCTCGTAGTCGGCGTTCGCGTGCTCGTCGGTGTGGCCGCCGTCGACGAAGACGAGCCCGAGCGGAGTCCCCCAGACCTTCGCGATCTGCGGCGACCGTCCGACGAGCGCGACCACGTGCTCCTCCAGCCCGGCCCGGTACAGGGTCCTGCGGAAGGTCGGCAGCGTGTCCATCACCCCGAGCTCGGGGTCCACGGTCTCCGGATCGTGGTACTCCCACCCCGGCTGCTGCTCCTCGCTGCCGCGGTGGTGATCGAGGGTCAGCGCGACGACACCGGCCTCACGAGCCGCGGCCCCGAGCAGAATCGCGGACCGGCCGCAGTACGTACCGACCTCCAGCAGCGGCAGCCCGAGCCGCCCGGCGTCCAGGGCGGCCTCGTAGAGGGCCAGCCCCTCGCCCAGGGGCATGAACCCCTTCGCGGCCTCGAAGGCGGCGAGGATCTCGGGCTTGGGCGCCACGGCCATGGGCGTTCCTTCCAGTCGTCCGGTACGGGCAGCCTAAGGGGGCGACGCCTCGCACTGACGGGCGGCTCGGTCACAGGAGGGCGGGAGCGGCCGTGACGACGGGTGGGCGGTCTGCGGGGCGGCTCGAATCGGGGCGGGGGAGGGGGTGCGGGGTGGGCGGGTCCGTGGTGGGGCTGCGGGGCGGGCGGGCGTGGGCTGGTGGGGGGATGGCTGAGGGGGTGGCGGTCGTCTGTGTTCTGGGCGGGGGTGTGCGGA
>NZ_KQ948144.1:985202-1070636 GCF_001513955.1 Streptomyces pseudovenezuelae
GAGCGTGGGTTGGTGGGGGTTGGTCGCGGGGGTGAGCGGCCGGGGGGGGGATGGCTGAGCTGAGGGGTGCGGTCGCTTGTGTCCTGGGCGGGGGTGGACGGATGGCGCTGGGTCGATTGGGGTCGGGCGAGCGGCTGTGGGGGCGGGCTGGCTGGTTGGGTGGGCGCGGGCTGGTGGTGGTCTGTGTTCTGGACGGGGGTGTGCGGATGGGGGTGGGTCCGTGGTGGGGCTGCCAGGACGGCTCGGTGGAAGGCGTCCCGGAGTTCGGGCGGCATCACGTCGGAGGCGTCGAAGCAGAGGGTACGGGCGCGGGCTGGTGGTGGTCGGTTGCGGGGGTGAGCGGCCGGAGGGAAGGGCGAAGTCGCCCCGGTCACCCGAGGGGTCCTCCGCGAGGCGGAACCGGACCGCACCCGCCGCCCCCGCGTCCACACCGGCTGACCCCACACACCGACGCAGTTCCCGGGGGAAATCGGCTGAGGGGTGTGGTCGCCTGGGCCCTGCGCCCTGGGCGGGTTCGGCTGATGGGGGCTGGTTGCTGAGGGGGAGCGGCCGTGGGTGATGGCCGACCGGTGCTGTCGGCTGTCCGGGGTGATCGGGGCTCGGTCGCGGAGGTGCTGTCGGTTGTCCGGGGCGAGGGTGGCCCGGCGGGCGGTGGGCCGCTGCCAGTGCCTCTGTCCCCTTTCCCTTCGTCCCAGACGCACCGCACCCCCGCCCTCGGATCAGGGACGGGGGTGCGGTGCGCGCCGGCGGGGGGACGGTCAGGCCGTGACCGTCCCGCCCGGCAGGGACAGGTCCAGGTCGACCGCGCGGTCGTCGCCCGCGTGGGTCGCCGAGGAGGCCAGCGGGCCGTGCCCGGTGGCGCGGGCGGCGAGGACGTAGGCGCCCTGGGCCGGGACGGTGAGGACGTAGGAGCCGTCGTCGGCGGAGAGCGTGGCGCCCGCCTGCCGTCCCCGCCGGTCGATCAGCGTCACCTTGGCCCGGGCGACCGGAGCGCCGGCCGCGTCGAGGACACGGCCCCGGAACCCCCGCAGGACCTCTTCGGCCCGTGCCAGGTTCGCCTCCTCCTCACTGCTCGCCCGAAGCTGCGGCGCACGGTTCGGCTTCGGCAGGAACAGCGCCATCAGCAGGCCGACGGCCACGGCGCCGGTCGCGATGAGGAAGGACACCCGGAACCCGTGCATGGTCGGTACCGCGACGCCCCCGACGTTGTTCGCCGTGTTCGCCAGCACCATCCCGATCACGGCGCTCGACACGGACGTACCGATGGAGCGCATCAGCGTGTTGAGGCCGTTCGCCGCGCCCGTCTCCGACGCGGGCACCGCGCCGACGATCAGCGCGGGAAGGGAGGAGTACGCGAGACCGATGCCCGCGCCCAGCACCACGGCGATGACCAGGCTCTGCCAGGCCGCGCTCATCAGGCCCAGGCCCGCGCCGTAGCCGATCGCGATGATCAGCATGCCGAGGATGAGGGTGAACTTGGGGCCGTACTTCGCGGAGAGGCGGGCGTACACCGGCGCCGTGAACATCATCGTCAGGCCCAGCGGAGCGACCAGGAGACCCGCGACGACCATCGACTGGCCGAGGCCGTAGCCGGTCGCCTTCGGGAGCTGGAGCAGCTGGGGAAGGACGAGCGAGACGACGTAGAAGGAGACACCCACCATGATCGACGCCAGGTTGGTGAAGAGGACCGCCGGGCGGGCCGTGGTACGCAGGTCGACCAGGGGGGCCTTGACCCGCAGCTCCATGACGCCCCACAGGACGAGGACGACCGCGGCGGCACCGAAGAGGCCGAGCGTGGTGCCCGAGGTCCAGCCCCAGTCGCTGCCCTTGGTGATGGGCAGGAGGAAGAGGACGAGACCGGTGGAGAGGCCGAGCGCGCCCAGCACGTCGAAGGTGCCTTCGGCGCGCGCCGGGGACTCCGGTACGACGAGGAGGGTGAGGGCGATCGAGAGGGCGCCGAGGCCCGCGGCGCCGTAGAAGAGGGCGTGCCAGTCGGCGTGCTGGGCGATCAGTGCGGCGAGGGGGAGGGCGAGTCCGCCGCCCACGCCGATCGAGGAGCTCATCAGGGCCATGGCCGAGCCGAGCTTCTCGCGGGGCAGCATGTCGCGCATCAGGCCGATGCCGAGCGGGATCGCGCCCATGGCGAAGCCCTGGAGAGTGCGGCCGGCGATCATCGTGAGCAGGTCGCTGGTGAGCGCGCTGACCAGGGCGCCCACGACCATCACGGCGAGGCTGAGGATGAGCATGCGGCGCTTGCCGTACAGGTCGCCGAGGCGGCCCATGATCGGCGTGGCGACGGCGCCCGAGAGCAGGGTGGACGTCAGGACCCAGGTGGCGTTGCTGGGCGCGGTGTCCAGCAGTTGCGGCAGGTCCTTGATGACCGGGACGAGCAGGGTCTGCATCACCGCGACCACGATGCCCGCGAAGGCGAGCACCGGGACGACAGCGCCGGACGCTCTCCGGGTGGGCTGGTCGGTCGGCGTGTGCGTCATGTGAGGGAGGCCTCCGGGCCTGGAAGATCGGCTTACGTGTGGCTTGAACTACGTATGCATGGGCAACTATTCCGATGCTTCGGCGTACTAACGATTTCTTTATATTCTCTTGGGGAAGTCGCAACGGGTTGAGACCATGACCGTCATGCTCGAAGCCGCTGACGCCACCCGCAGACCCTCGCGTGTCCGCTCCGAGCCGCCCGCCTGGCTGGTGGTGGCGCTGGCGTGCGCCGGCCAGTTCCTGGTCGTCCTCGACGTGTCCGTCGTCAACGTGGCCTTGCCGTCGATACGTGCCGACCTGGGCATGGGCGAGTCAGGGCTGCTGGGGGTGCCCCCTCTGGGGGAGGGGGGTGAACGCCTACTCCATCGCCTTCGCCGGGTTCATGCTCCTGGGCCGCCGCGCCGGTGACCTCTACGGCCGCAAGCGGATGTTCCTCGTCGGCCTCGGGCTGTTCACGGTCGACTCGCTGGCCGGCGGCCTGGCCCAGCAGGGCGGCGAACTGCTGCTCGCCCGGGCCGTGCAGGGCCTCGGCGCCGCGGTGCTCGCCCCGGCGACCCTGACGATCGTGACGTCGGCCGTCCCGGAGGGGCCCGCGCGGCCGGCGGCTTCTTCGGAGGGCTCCTCGTCGACACCCTCTCCTGGCGCTGGGTCCTGCTGATCAACGTGCCGGTCGGCGCGCTGGTCCTGCTGGGCTCGCTGCTGTGGCTGACGGAGAGCCGCAACGGGGCCGGCCGCCGCCTCGACCTGCCGGGAGCACTGCTGGTCACCGGCGGACTGGCGGTGCTGGCGTACGGCATCTCGCAGACCGAGGCCGAGGGGTGGACGGCGGCCGCCACCCTGCTCCCGCTGGCCGTCGGGCTCGCGCTGGTCGCGGGCTTCCTCGTCGTCGAGTCGCGTACGACGGCCCCGCTGATGCCGCTCGGACTGCTCAGGGTGCGCGCGGTGGCCTCGGCGAACGCGGCGATGTTCCTGAGCGGCTTCGCCATGTTCTCCATGTGGTTCTTCATGACGCTCTACGCCCAGAACGTCCTCGGCTACTCGCCTCTCGCCGCCGGAGCATCCCTGATGCCGAGCTCGCTGGCGATCGTGGTCGGCTCGAAACTCGCCCCGCGCCTCATGCGCCCGCTCGGAGCCCGGTGGGTGGCCGTGCTCGGCGCGACGGTCGCGGTCACCGGGTTCGCCTGGCAGTCGACGATGACCGCGGACGGCCGCTTCGTGACCGCGATCATGTGCCCCGGGATCCTCATGATGCTGGGCGCCGGTCTCGCCACCACCCCGCTCGCCTCGCTGGCCACGTCCGGGGCCGCGCCGGGGGAGGCCGGGCTGGTGTCGGGGCTGGTCAACACCTCGCGCACGATGGGCGGCTCGCTCGGGCTCGCGGTCCTGTCGATGCTGGCGGCGGCCCGGACGGGAGGCGCGGGCTCGCCGGAGGCGCTGACGGAGGGGTACGCGCTGGCGTTCCGGGTCCCACGGGGGTGCTGCTGGCCGGGCTGGTGCTCGTGCTGGTGTGGCTGCCCCGGAGGATCTCCGCGACGTGAGGCAACGGCCCGGGCCGCTCACGGACTCCGTCGGAGAACTCCGCGGGCTCCTCCTACGGCTGTTCCGGGGCCGGCCTCACAGCCATCCCTGTTGCCGGGCCGCCCGTACCGCCTCCATCCGGTTGCGGGTGCCGGTCTTGCCGATGGCGGCGGAGAGGTAGTTGCGCACGGTGGACTCGGAGAGGTGCAGCCTGTCCGCGATGTCGGCCACCGTCGCGCCGTCCGTGGAGGCCCTGAGGACGTCGCACTCACGGGCGGTGAGCGGGCTGGGTCCGGCACTGAGCGCGGCCGCGGCGAGGGCGGGGTCGATCACGGTCTCGCCGGTCAGCACCCGGCGGATCGCGGCGGCCAGCTCCTCGACGGGACCGTCCTTGACGAGGAAACCCGCGGCACCCGCCTCCATGGCCCGGCGCAGGTAACCGGGTCTTCCGAAGGTGGTCAGGATCAGCACCCGGCAGTCCGGCGCCTGGTCGCGCAGTTCGGCGGCGGCGTCCAGACCGCTGATCCCCGGCAGCTCGATGTCGAGCAGCGCCACGTCGGGGCGGTGCGTGAGGGCCGCGTCCACGATCGCGTCCCCGGCCGCGACCTGGGCCACGACCAGGATGTCCGGTTCCATCCCGAGCAGCAGCGCGAGCGCCCCGCGCATCATCTGCTGGTCCTCGGCGAGCAACACGCGGATGGACCTTGCGGGCCGGTGGTCCCGGGGCATCTCGTTCACGGCCCAAGGGTAGGGCGCGGGGGCGGGAGCGGAGCGGCTGTGGAGCGGGCGGACCCGTGTGGTGTCACCGGGACGTTTCGCCGATCCGGGATCCGCCCACGGTGGTCGTCGGCTCCTCGGGCCGCGCCGCTTCCATCGAGTCGGCCCGGAGCTCGGCCCGCACCACGAATCCGCCCCGCGGCCCCGGCCCGGCCTCCAGCCACCCGCCGGCCGCGGCCAGCCGCTCCGCGAGGCCCTTGAGCCCGGTGCCACCGATGCCCGGCGTCGCCGCCACCACCGACTCCACCATCGGCACCGGTGCCGTGCGTTCCGTGCCGTCGATCTCCGGGAGGCACGTCTCGTCACCCGTCCCCCGGCCGTCGTCCCAGACACGCAGCCGCACCCGTTCCGCCGAGCCCCGTACGGAGATCTCGCAGCGTTCCGCCCCGCTGTGCCGTACCGCGTTGGTCACCGCCTCCCGGACCACCCAGCCCAGCAGGGCCTCGCTCCGGGCGGAGAGCGGGTGCCCGGAGCGGTGGACCACGGGCTCGATGCCCGCGGCGCGCAGAGCCGAGGCGGCCCGGTCGAGGTCCGTGCTGAGGCTGCCCTCGCGGTAACCGGTCACCGCCTCACGGATCTCGGTGAGCGCCTGGCGGCCGACCGACTCGATGTCGCAGACCTGCACGAGCGCCGCGTCCAGGTCGCGCGGGGCGAGGCGCCGGGCCGCCTCCGACTTCACCACGATCACCGACAGCGTGTGTCCGAGCAGGTCGTGCAGATCACGGGAGAAGCGCAGCCGCTCCTCCTCGACCGCGCGCCGGGCCAGTTCCTCGCGTGCCTCCCGCAACTGCCGTACCGCTTCGGAGAGGGACATGATCGCGGCCGTCACCATCGTGGAGATCCAGGTGGCGTACGCGGTGTCGAGTCCGCCCCAGCCGTCACGGAAGACGGCGGCCGCGCCGGCCACCACGGTCACGAGCGCACCCACCCACCGCAGGTGCGGCGGCCGCACGACCGCGCCCGTCGCGAGCCCGAACAGAGGGAAGAACAGCAGCCAGTTGCCGCCGTACCCCAGCGCCAGACCGCAGGTGACCAACCCCAACAGCCCCAGCGCCACCCGCGTGGAGACCGCCTCCCGGGTCTCCTTGCGGAAGGCGCGGAAGGCGACGTAGATGTAGAGCGAGTTGAACGTGAGCAGTCCGAGACCGCCGACCCAGGGGTTCGAGGTCTCGCCCTGGAAGAGGTTGGAGAAGGCGCCCATCCCCATCAGCAGCCACGGCAGCAGACCGAACCCGCTGCCCAGGCCGGCGTTCGTGTGGACCTCCCCGGCCCGCTGCGCGGCCTTGTACTCGGCGTTGAGGCGCTGCTTGTTCGCCTTGTAGTACTGCTGGTGCCTGCGCGCCTCGTGGACCTCCTCGCGGATCTCGTCCACGCGGCACGAGAGCTTGTGCGACCAGAACATGACCGTTCCTCCGCTCAGAGGTGCCCGGCGTGCCGCCGGCACGACAGGACAGCGTACGAACCGAACTCCCGCGGACACACTCCCCGCACGAGGCCCGCCTCGGGCGCGGACCCACCCGGGACCGACAGCCGGGGGCCTCCGGCGGCCACAGCACACGGCACCGGCCGGTTGCGCCCACTGAAGCGCGCCTCCGCGCGCCGCCAGCCTGGCCCGGTGCCCCCGGCTGACTCCGGGACCCTGGCCCCGGGCGGCTCCAGGACCCTGGCCACGAGCGGCTCCGGGTCCCCGGCCTTGGATGGCTCGACGGCGTCGGAGGCGAGTGGTTGCAGGTCTCTGGGCTCGCCCGGTTCCAGGGCTTCGGAGGCGAGCGGTTCCACGGCTCCGGTCGCGCCGGGTTCCAGGACTCCGGCCTTGGACGGTTCGACGGCTTCGGTCTCGCCCGGTTCCAGGACCCCGGCCGCGCCCGGCTCCGGGTCCTCGGCCGTGGACGGCTCGATGGCGTCGGAGGCGAGTGGTTCCGCGGCTTCGGTCGCGCCGGGTTCCGGGACTCCGGCCTTGGACGGTTCGACGGCTTCGGTCTCGCCCGGTTCCAGGACCCCGGCCGCGCCCGGCTCCGGGTCCTCAGCCATGGACGGCTCCCTGGCCCCGGCCCCGGCCGGCTCCAGCCCCCCGGCCATGGCCCAGCCTCCGGGCAGCGCCGACGGACCGTGGCCGCCCGCGAAGGCGGCTGGCCCGCAGGCAGCGCCCCGCGCGACCGCCCGGCGCGGCGCGCCCACCCGCACTGCCCGCCGCAGCGGGACCGCCCGTGCTGCCCGTCGCAGCGCGCCCACCCGCACCGCCTGCCGCAGTCCGCCCACCCCCACTGCCCGCCGCGGCGGGACCGCCCGTGCTGCCCGTCGCAGTGCACTCACCCGCACCGCCCGCCGCAGCGCGCCCACCCGGCCGGCCCGCGCCACGTCCCTGCGGGCCGTGCCGAAGAGCTGTACCGGGCCCGCGTGCGACTCGTCCGGGCCGCGCAGTGCCACGCTGCCGCTGCCGCTGCCGCTGCCGCTGCCGCCGCCGCCACGCAGCGCCACGCTCCCGCCGGGCCCGAGCGCTTGGGCGATCCAGCTGGCGGCGCACCCGGTGGCGAGTCCCGTGCCCCCGCCCCAGCGGCCCGAGCCTCGGAGTCCCGTGCCCCCGCCCCAGCGCCACGCGCCCCAGCACCCCACAGCCGCCCGTGTCCCCTGTCTCATGCCGACCACGTTACGAACCCGCCCCGACCGCCCGGCAGATGCGCTTGTACGGAATTCGGTGGGACAAATGTCACGGGTGCCGGAACCTCGGCGCCAGCCGACCTGACACACCGTCAGGAGCCTTCACAAGTGCGGTGGGCTCGGCTATACAGAGGGCGCCGGACTGGAACGCGTTCTAGATCGGCCCGCGACGACCTCGGTGCGGCCGACGGTGCGGACGGCCGTACCGAGGTCTTGACCGAGCCCCTGTCAGGAGCCGTATGCCCATCGACGCAGCCAAGGCCCTCGCCGCCGAACCCCGGACCGGCGAGATCTCCTGGAACTCCAAGGACGTCCAGCTGTACCACCTCGGCATCGGAGCGGGCGTTCCCGCCACCGACCCCGACGAACTGCGCTACACCCTCGAATCCCGGCTGCACGTCCTGCCGAGCTTCGCCACGGTCGCGGGCTCGGGATCGCCGGGAGTGATCAGCGGTCTGTCCCTGCCCGGCATCGAGGTCGATCTCGCCAAGGTCCTGCACGGCGGCCAGTCACTCACCCTCCACCGCCCCCTGCCCGCCCGGGGCACCGCGACCGCTACCCACCGCATCGCCGCCGTGTACGACAAGGGCAAGGCGGCCGTCCTGGTCATGCGGACCGAAGTCGCGGACACCGAGGGCCCGTTGTGGACGAACGACGCCCAGATCTTCGTCCGCGGAGAGGGCGGCTGGGGCGGCGACCGGGGTCCCTCCGCCCGACTGGAACCCCCCACGGGCGAGCCCGACCGGACGGTGGAGCGCCCCATCCGCGAGGACCAGGCCCTGCTCTACCGTCTCTCCGGCGACTGGAACCCGCTGCACGCCGACCCGGAGTTCGCCAAGGTCGCCGGGTTCGAACGGCCCATCCTGCACGGGCTGTGCACCTACGGCATGACGCTCAAGGCGGTCGTCGACACGCTGCTCGGCGGGGACGTGACCCGGGTGCGGTCCTACGTCACCCGGTTCGCCGGGGTCGTGTACCCGGGGGAGACCCTGCGGATCCGTATGTGGCACACACCGCAGTCCACCAGGGTCGCCGTCAGCGCCGTGGAGCGCGACGACGCGCCCGTCCTCGCCGACACCGTCGTCGAACACTCCTGAAAACCCACCACGCCGTACGAGGGGAGCCGCACCATGCGCGCAGCCGTACTGCACGAGACCGGCCAGGAAAAGCTCGAAGTCCTCGATGACGTCGAGGCGGTGGGCTTCGGACCCGGCAGGGTGCGGATCCGGATACGGGCCACCGGGCTGTGCCATTCGGACCTGTCCGCGATGTCCGGGGTCCTTCCGCAGCCGGCGCCCTTCGTGCCCGGACACGAGGGCGCGGGCGAGATCGTCGAAGTCGGGGAGGGCGTCGGCCACTTGAAGGCGGGCGACCGGGTCGTCGTCTGCTGGCTGCCCGCCTGCGGTGCCTGCCCCGCCTGCAGGCGCGGGCAGACCGAACTGTGCCTGGCCGGGTTCATGAACGCCGGCACCCCCAACTTCCGGCGCCCCGGCGGGGACGTGTTCGGCTTCGCGGGCACCGGCACCTTCGCCGAGGAGGTCGTCGTCGACGCGGGCTGCGCGGTGCCGATACCCGACGACGTGCCCTTCGACATCGCGGCACTCATCGGCTGCGGGGTCACCACCGGGCTCGGGGCCGCGCTCAACACCGCGGACCTGGAGGCCGGTTCGTCGGTCGCCGTCATCGGCTGCGGCGGCGTCGGCATCTCCGCCATCCAGGGCGCCCGCCTCAGGGGCGCCGCCGAGATCGTCGCCGTCGACCCGGTCGCCTCGCGCCGCGAGGCCGCCCTGGAGTTCGGTGCCACCCGCGCCGTCTCCCCGGACGAACTGGCCGACGCCAAGCAGCAGGTGACCGCGGGCGAGGGCTTCGACTACGTCTTCGAGGTCGTCGGCAAGTCGGCGACCGCCAGGACGGCGTACGAGACCACCCGGCGCGGCGGCACCCTCGTGGTCGTCGGCGCGGGCGCCATGGACGACTTCCTCCAGCTCAACATGTTCGAGCTGTTCTTCGACGAGAAGCGCATCCTGCCGTCCATGTACGGCGGCGGGGACGTGCTGCGCTCCTACGAGCGGACCATCGCCCTGTGGCGGGCCGGCCGCATCGACCTGGACCGTCTGATCACCCACCGGGTGCCGCTGAGCGAGATCAACGAGGCGCTCGACCAGATGCGCACGGGGGCCTCCCTCCGTACCTGCATCGAGATCTGAGGCCCGTATGACACAGCCAGGGGCACGGCCCCTCGAAGGGCTCGCGGCGATCGTCACCGGTGCCGGCCGGGGTCTGGGCAGGGCGGAGGCGCTGGAGCTGGCCCGGCTCGGCGCGGCCGTCGTCGTCAACGACTACGGACAACCGGGCCGCGACGGTTCCGGCGAGGCCTCCGCGGACCCCGCCGAGCGGGTCGCCGCCGAGATCCGGGCCGCCGGCGGCCAGGCCGTCGCCCACAACGGGGACGTGGCCGACCACCAACAGGCCCGTGAGCTCATGGAGTTGGTGATCGCCGAGTTCGGCAGGCTCGACATCCTCGTCAACAACGCGGGCATCCTGCGCGACCGCATGGTCTTCTCCATGACCGAGGGTGAGTGGGACGCGGTGATCCGGGTCCACCTCAAGGGCCACTTCAACACGACCCGGTTCGCGGCCGCGCACTGGCGGGAGCGGTCCAAGGCGGCGGGCGGGCCCGTGTACGGCCGTATCGTGAACACCTCCTCGGAGGCGTTCCTCGCCGGGTCCGCCGGACAGCCCAACTACGCGGCGGCCAAGGGCGGAATCGTCGGTCTCACCACCTCGACGGCCCTCGCGCTCGCCAAGTACGGCGTCACCGCCAACGCCATCTGCCCGCGCGCCCGCACCCGGATGACGGAGGACGTCTTCGCCGGCCTGGAGCAGCCCGAGTCCGGACTCGACCCGCTCGCCCCCGAGCATGTCGCCCCGCTCGTCGGCTACTTGGCCTCGCCGGCGGCCGAACGCGTCAACGGCCAGCTGATGGTCGTACACGGAGGCATGGTCGTGGTCGTCGAACGGCCGCGCGTGCAGGCCAAGTTCGACAGCAAGCAGGACACCTTCACCTACGACGAACTGGACGCGCTGCTCACCCCGCACTACGCCCGGCGGCCGGCCGGGGAGACCTTCGCGGCGGCCGAAGTCCTGGGCCTCAAACGGGAGTAGGCGTGCCACGGTTCGCCCGGCGGTGGACGCGCGTCGGCCCGCTCCCCGGACGAGGAGCGGGCCGTGTGTCGCCGTCCGACCTCAGGCCGCGGCCTCGGTCTGCTCGACCGACTTGCGGTGACGGCCACGCGGGGCCGTGTCGCTGTCCTGGACCGAGACCGGGCCGCGGTGCTTACCGTGGCCCGTGGACTCCTGGACGTCGGCAGTCGACTGGTTCGTGCTGGCGTCGCTCATGGAAGTAATTCACCCCGTCAACATGATCTTTCTTACAGCGGGGGGAGTTTAACCGGCCCACCACAGGGCGAATCCAGGCGGCCGGACCAACCGGCACTACTTCGTTACAAGATTGCCCAACGGCGCTTGCTGCAAGGGCACAGGGCGTGCCACGGCAGGCTCCGGAGGGTCCGGTTCGGGCGACCGCGCGGCCGCCCCGCCGCCACCCTCCGAACCCTCCGGGCCCGCGTCCCCCGCCCCCGTTCCCCCCGGGCCCTCCGCTTCCCCTGCGAGGGCCCCGTCTCCCGGGGCCGCCGTCCACCGCGCCACCCCGCACGGCGCCTGTGCGGTGGCGTACGGCAGAAGCAGCTCCCCGTCCTCGGTCCACAGCCCGGCCCCCGCCAGCCACCCCTCGGGCGCCGCCAGATGCTGGACACGCCGGGCGGCGGGCCGCCACACGCCCACCCAGCTGCCCGTCGGGCCGTCCACGCGCAGGGCCACCCCGCAGCTCTCCGGCACCAGCACCTGCCCCGGCTGGATCGCGAACGGCGTCAGCGTGCAGTCCGCCACCCGCAGGCACTCCGGGAAGCGCACCGGCAGCGTGCTGCCCAGCACCCCCCAGCCCAGCCGCGGGCGCCCCGGCGACGGCGCGTCCGAGGAGATCAGCAGCAGCCCGCTGTCCGGGTCGGCCAGCAGCAAGCGGTCGTCGCTGCCGTCGGCGATCTGCAGCAGCGGCGACACCTCCCCGCCCCGCTCCAGATCGACCACGACCGCCTTGGTCCGCCCGCCCGTCTCCCGGTCCAGGGCCAGCATCCGCCCGGCCCGGTCCAGCCACACCCCGCCCGAGCAGCGGCCCGGGACCTGCGCGAGATGCTCCGGCCCGAAGGCACCGCCCGCCACCAGCCACACGGCACTGGAGAGCGGCCCCACGGCCAGGGCGTACGCCTTCTCGCCGCCCGGCGCCGGCGGCAGCAGCCGCAGGACCGTCCCCTCCTCCGGACACTCGACGGCGCCCAGCGGCAGCTCACCCGTCCGGGGCCCGGTCGGGTAGAGCAGCGAGAAGGTGTGCCGTCCGTCCGCGAACCGCCTGATCAGCACCCGCCCGTCGCCCATGGGCTGCACCTCGGTGTTGGGCTCCTCGGGCTGGTTGCCGGGCAGCGGCACCGCGTAGGGCTCGGGGCCGTCCAGGGTCCAGCGCTCCGGGAACCAGGAGTCGCCGCCCCGGGCGAGGCGGGCCGCGTACGAGCCGTCGACGGTGATCACGCAGGCGGTCCGCGGGACGCTGCCGTCCTCGGTGACCACGTACCCGGTCCGCGGGGTCTCCCCGTCCTCGGTGAGCGCGCGCTCCGTCCGCGAGGTCTCCCCGTCCCCGTTCCCGATCTCCCCGTCCCCGTCCTCCCCGTCCCCGTTCTCCTCGTTCGCCGCCGCGGGTTCGATGGCACAGGCCGTCATCGTCCGGTCACCTCCGGTCACGAAGGTAGTTTTCGCACGCACGGACGTGGGACGGCCGGGCTTCCGCTTCACACAAAGGGGTGGCCCAGGAACGATTCGCCTGAGGAATCCGGGGCGACTGTGCTCGACGGGGCGCAGGTTCCCGCCGACCGGCGGCACAGGTTCAGCGGGACAGACCAGGCAGGTAGCCTTTCCCCGTGCCCCGTCTGTCTGAAGTCATCGCCGCGCTGGAGAACCTGTGGCCCGCCGAGCGGGCCGAGTCCTGGGACGCGGTCGGCACCGTCGTGGGCGAACCCGACCAGGAGGTCACGCGGGTCCTCTTCGCCGTCGACCCGGTCCAGGAGATCGTCGACGAGGCGGTGAAGCTGGGCGCGGACCTGCTGGTCACCCACCACCCCCTCTATCTGCGCGGTACGACGACCGTGGCGGCCTCGCACTTCAAGGGCCGGGTCGTCCACACCCTCATCAAGAACGACATCGCGCTGCACGTGGCCCACACCAACGCCGACACCGCCGACCCGGGCGTCTCGGACGCGCTCGCGGGCGCGCTCGACCTCCGGGTCGTACGGCCGCTGGTGCCGGACCCGACGGACCCGGAAGGGCGCCGCGGGCTCGGGCGGGTGTGCGAGCTCGACCCGCCGACGACCGTCCGCGAGCTCGCCGCGCGCGCCGCCGCACGCCTGCCGGCCACCGCCCAGGGCATCCGCGTCGCCGGCGACCCCGAGGCCACCGTCCGCACGGTCGCCGTCAGCGGCGGCTCCGGCGACAGCCTCTTCGACCAGGTCCGCGCGGCCGGTGTCGACGCCTTCCTCACCGCGGACCTGCGCCACCACCCCGTGTCGGAGGCCCGCGCCCACAGTCCCCTCGCGCTGCTCGACGCGGCGCACTGGGCCACCGAGTGGCCCTGGTGCGAGCTGGCCGCCGCCCAGCTCGACGAGATCTCCGACCGCCACGGCTGGAACCTGCGCGTGCACGTCTCCAAGACGGTCACCGACCCCTGGACCAGCCACTCCCCTTCACCTGGAGCCCCCAACTGAACGCCGCGCCCGCCGACCAGATCCGACTCCTCGACGTCCAGGACCTCGACGTCCGCCTCCAGCAGCTCACCCACAAGCGCAGGTCGCTGCCCGAGCACGCCGAGATCGAGTCGCTCACCAAGGACGCCACCCAGCTGCGCGACCTGCTGGTGGCCGCCCAGACCGAGGAGAGCGACACCGCCCGCGAGCAGACCAAGGCCGAGCAGGACGTGGACCAGGTGCGTCAGCGCGCCGCCCGCGACCAGCAGCGCCTGGACTCCGGTGCCGTGACCTCGCCCAAGGACCTGGAGAACCTCCAGCGCGAGATCACCTCGCTCGCCAAGCGCCAGGGCGACCTGGAGGACGTCGTCCTCGAGGTCATGGAGCGCCTGGAGTCCGCACAGGAGCGGGTCGCCGAGCTGACCGGACGCGTCTCCTCCGTCCAGTCGAAGATCGAGGACGCGACCGCCCGCCGGGACGCGGCCTTCGAGACCCTCGACGGCGAGATCGCCTCCGTGACCAAGGAGCGCGAGGTCATCGCCGCCTCCGTCCCCGCCGACCTCCTCAAGCTCTACGAGAAGCTTCGCGAGCAGCAGGGCGGCGTCGGCGCGGCCAAGCTGTACCAGCGCACCTGCCAGGGCTGCCGCCAGGAGCTGTCCATCACGGACTTCAACGAGGTCCGCGCGGCCGCGCCCGACACCGTGGTCCGCTGCGAGAACTGCCGCCGCATCCTGGTGCGCACGTCCGACTCCGGCCTGTAAGGGGCGTCGGCGTGCGGGAGTTCATCGTCGAGGCCGACGGCGGCTCGCGGGGCAACCCCGGGCCGGCCGGCTACGGCTGCGTGGTGCTGGACGCGGCGACGGGACAGACGCTGGTCGAGACGTACGAGTACCTCGGCGTCGTCACCAACAACGTCGCCGAGTACCGGGGACTGCTGGCGGGCCTGCGCGCCGCGCACGACCTGGACCCCTCGGCCCGTGTCCACGTCCGGATGGACTCCAAGCTCGTCGTGGAGCAGATGTCGGGGCGTTGGAAGATCAAGCACCCCGACATGAAGCCTCTCGCCCTGGAGGCGGGGCGGGTGTTCCCGCCAGGACGCGTGACGTACGAGTGGATCCCGCGTGAGCGGAACAAGCACGCGGACCGGCTGGCGAACGAGGCGATGGACACCGAGAGTTCGGCGAGCTCGGTACGGAAGCTGTCGGCTGCCGCCGGGAAGCCGTCCGCTGCCGCGGGGAAGCTGTCCGCCGCCGACGCCGAGGCCGACGTGCGGGCCGCCAAGGCCGTGGCGAGTCCGGGCTGGGCCCCGGCCGACATGGGCGCACCGGCCACCTTCGTGCTCCTGCGGCACGGTGAGACCCCGCTGACTCCCCAGAAGCGGTTCTCGGGCAGCGGCGGCACGGATCCCTCCCTGTCCGAGGTCGGAAGGGAACAGGCCGAGCGGGCCGCCGCGGCCCTGGCCGGGCGCGGCACGATCCAGCACATCCTCGCCTCGCCCCTGGCCCGGACCCGGCAGACCGCCGCCGCCGTGGCCGACCGGCTCGGTATCGAGGTCACCGTCGAGGACGGCCTGATCGAGACCGACTTCGGCGCCTGGGAGGGCCTCACCTTCGGCGAGGTGCGCGAGCGCTACCCGGAGGACCTGACCACCTGGCTGTCCGACCCCGAGGCCGAACCCACCGGCGGCGGCGAGAGCTTCGCGGCCACGGCGACCCGGATCGCGGCCACCAGGGACAAGCTCGTCGCGGCGTACGCGGGCCGCACGGTCCTGCTCGTCACCCACGTCACCCCGATCAAGACCTTCGTCCGTCTGGCCCTCGGCGCCCCGCCCGAGTCGCTGTTCCGCATGGAGCTCTCGGCGGCGTCCATGTCGGTGGTCGCGTACTACGCCGACGGCAACGCGAGTGTGCGGCTCCTCAACGACACGTCACACCTGCGCCCGTAGCGCCGACGCCTCCCGGGCCAGCCTCTCGACCCGCTCCCAGTCCCGCGCGGCGATCGCGTCGGTGGGCAGCATCCAAGTCCCGCCCACACAGCCGACGTTGGGGAGGGACAGATATTCGGGCGCGTTGCCGGGACCGATCCCGCCCGTCGGGCAGAACCGCGCCTGCGGCAACGGCCCGGACAGTGACTTCAGATAGGCCGTACCCCCGGCCGCCTCCGCGGGGAAGAACTTCATCTCCGTCACGCCCCGCTCCAGCAGCGCCACGACCTCCGAGGTCGTCGACACCCCCGGCAGGAACGGCACCCCGGACCCCCGCATCGCCTCCAGGAGCCTGTCCGTCCAGCCCGGGCTGACGAGAAAGCGCGCGCCGGCCGCCACCGACTGCCGCACCTGCTCGGGCGTGATGACGGTCCCGGCCCCGACCACCGCGTCCGGCACCTCCTCGGCGATCGCCCGGATCGCGTCGAGCGCGACGGGCGTCCGCAGCGTCACCTCGATGGCGGACAGCCCCCCGGCGACCAGGGCGCGCGCGAGCGGTACGGCGTCGGAGGCGTCCGCGATGACGACGACGGGGACGACGGGCGCGATGTCGAGCAGCGAGGCACGCGAGGCTTGCGAGGGGGAGGCCATGGCGTCATCCTGCCGAGCCGGTGCGCTGTGCGCAAAGGCCGTTGCATTACATGCAACGGCAGCTCAGTGGATCTCGTCCACCAGCACGTCCAGCGCCCACGACTGCCCGGCCTTGGCGGGAGCCTCGGCCTCCACCACGTACCCGAGCTCCCGCAGTGCCTCCACCAGCTCCGCAGGACTCTTCGGGGAGAACCCCGCCGACAGCAGCCCGCGGACCATCCGCCCCTTCGTCGCCTTGTTGAAGTGGCTGACGACCTTCCGCGTCGGCGCGTGCAGCACCCGTACGGTCGCCGTCCGCCCCGCGACCTCACCCTTCGGCTTCCACGCGGCGGCGTAGGCGGAGGACCGCAGATCGAGCACGAGCCCGTTCCCGGCGGCCTCACCGAGGACGGACGCCATCGGCGTACGCCAGTGCGTACCCAGCGCCCCGAGCCCCGGCAGCCGCACCCCCATCGAGCAGCGGTACGACGGAATCCGGTCGGTCGGTCGGACCGCACCCCACAGCCCCGAGAACACGAGCAGCGAACGCCCCGCACGCCTCTTCGCGGCCGCGTCGAGGGAGGCCAGGTCGAGGGCGTCGTAGAGCACACCGGTGTAGATCTCCCCGGCGGGCCGCGCCCCCGCGGTCCTGAGCTCGACGTTCTTCGCGACCTCGCCCCGCAGTCCCTCGCTCAGCCCCAGCACCTCGCGGGCCTTCTCCTCGTCCGCCGCGCACAGCTCGACGAGCGCGTCGAGGACGGCCTCCCGGCTCTCGTTGAGCCCCGGCAGCGACAGCGACTCCAGCTTGAGCGGGGCGCCACGACCGGAGGACGCCTTGCCTTCGGAGGGAGGCAGCAGGACCAGCACGGAACATCTCCTTCTGTTGAGCTCCGGACAGCGTACGGGGCCCGATCTGCTTACCCTCGCTGTATGCCCCGCCGCCGCATACGTGTGACCGACGACCCGCTACGGGCCGCCTTCACCACCCTGCGCACCGAACTCGGCGTGCCCTCGGACTTCCCGCCCGAAGTGACGGCGGAGGCAGATCGGGTGCCTCCGCTGGAGACCTATGAGGACGCCACGGACATCCCCCTCTTCACCATCGACCCACCCGGCTCCCTCGACCTCGACCAGGCGATGCACCTCTCGCGCCGCGGCACCGGCTACCGCGTCCGCTACGCCATCGCCGACGTCGCCGCCTTCGTCGTACCCGGCTCGGCCCTGGACGCGGAGACCCACCGGCGCGTGCTGACCCTGTACTTCCCGGACACCAGGGTCCCCCTGCACCCGCCGCGGCTCAGCGAGGGCGCCGCGAGCCTCCTCCCGGACCAGGTCCGCCCGGCCGCCCTGTGGACGATCGACCTCGACGCGGACGGCCGTACGACCGCCGCCGAGGTCCACCGGGCCCTCGTCCGCAGCCGGGCCAAGCTCGACTACGAGGGCGTGCAGCGGGAGATCGACTCGGGGACGGCGGAGGAGCCGCTGGAGCTGCTTCGCGTCGTCGGCGAGCTGCGGGAACGGCTGGAGGTCGAGCGCGGCGGCATCTCCTTGCGGGTCCCCGAACAGGAGATCGTCGAACGGGACGGCGGCTACGAGCTCATGTACCGCGCCGGGGTGCCCGCCGACGGCTGGAACGCCCAGATCTCCCTGCTCACGGGCATGGCGGCGGCCGACCTGATGCTCGCGCACGGCACGGGTGTGCTCCGCACGCTCCCCGCCGCCCCCGACGGCGCGGTGGGCCGCCTCCGCCGCACCGCGCACGCCCTGCGCATCGACTGGCCGCACCATGTGTCGTACGCGGCGCTGATCCGTTCCCTGGACCCGGGGATCCCGTCCCACGCGGCCTTCCTCCAGGAGTGCACGACGCTGCTGCGGGGCGCCGGCTACACGGTCTTCCGCGACGGCGTCGTGCCCTCCCTCACCACCCACGCGGCGGTCGCCGCCCCCTACGCCCACTGCACGGCCCCCCTGCGCCGCCTCGCCGACCGCTACGCCTCGGAGATCTGCCTGGCGGCGGTGGCGGGCCAGCCGGTGCCGGAATGGGTGCGGGCCGCGCTGGACGCCTTGCCGGGGGAGATGTCCGACGGCGGCCGGCGCGCGGGCACGGTCGAACGGGCCTGCGTCGACCTCGTCGAGGCGGCGCTGCTGATGGACCGGGTGGGGGAGGTGTTCGACGGGTGCGTGGTGGACGTGGACGAACACCGCCCCACGGTCGGGACCGTGCAGTTGGAGACACCGGCGGTGATCGGGCGGGTGGAGGGAGCGGGGCTGGAGCTGGGGGAGCGGCTACGGGTGCGGCTCACCGAGGCGGACCCGGGTTCCCCGAAGGTACGGTTCGCGCCTGCCTGAGGTCCCCGGGCCCTTCGCCCTCGCCCCGGGCACCGCGGACTTTCTCCGAGCACGGCGGCGTTGCACCCTGTAAGCGTGGGACAGGGGGACGGCGCCGCATGGAACAAGCACTGTGGACAAGGGCACGGCTGGGCCGCTGCGGCCCCCCGCTCGACCTCCTGACCGCCCGCTTCGACAAGCACATCTACGCCCCGCACGCCCACGACGAGTACACGATCGGCGTCTGCGTGGGCGGCTCCGAGGTCATCGACTACCGGGGCGGCCACATCCGCACCGGCCCCGGCTCGATCGTCGTCCTGGCGCCGGGCGAGATGCACACCGGCGGCCCTGGCACCACGACCGACGGCTACGCGTACCGCGCCCTGTACGCGGCGCCCGCTCTCCTGACCGAGGGGGGCGGCCTCCCGTACTTCCGCGAACCCCTCCTGGACGACCCGGAACTGGCCGCGGCCCTGCTCCGCGCCCACACCGAACTCAGCGCCTGCCCGGACCCGTTGGAGACCGAGTCCCGTCTCCCCTGGCTCCTGACGGCCCTGGCCTGCCGGCACTCCACGGCCCACGTGGAGACCTGCGTGATCCCCGGCGCGGAAGCGGTCGCGAGAACGGTCCGCGACCGCCTGGCCGACGAGCTGCTGTCACCCCCGTCCCTCGCCGACCTGGCCTCGGACCTGGGCCTGTCCCGCTACCAACTCCTCAGGGCCTTCCGTACGACCATGGGGGTGCCGCCGTACGCATGGCTGGCCCAGTACCGGGTCGGCAGGGCGCGTGCCCTGCTGGAATCGGGACTCCGCCCCTCGGAGGTGGCCGCCCTGGTGGGCTTCGCGGACCAGGCACACCTGAGCCGCTGGTTCCGCAGAGTGCTCGGCGTGACCCCGGGGGCGTACCGCAACAGCGTTCAAGACGGGGGTCGTTGATCCGCCGAGGATGACCGCATGACTGCACGCGGCTGGTTCCTGTTCTCCCTGATGGGAGTGGTCTGGGGCATCCCCTACCTGATGATCAAAGTGGCGGTGGACGCCCCGCTGTCGGCTCCGTTCGTGGTGTTCGTACGGTGTGCCCTGGGCGCGCTGCTCCTGCTGCCGTTCGCGATGCGGCAGGGAGGTCTGACCCGGACGGTACGGGCGCACTGGCTGCCCATGCTTGCCTTCGCGGTCATAGAGATCATGGGCCCCTGGTACACGCTCACGGACGCGGAACGCCACCTCTCCAGCTCCACGGCGGGCCTGCTGATAGCGGGCGTACCGATAGTCGGCGTCCTCCTGGCCCGCTTCTTCGGCGACACGGAGAGCCTCGGCGCGCGGCGGGTGACGGGCCTGGGGCTGGGGTTGGCCGGCGTGGGGGTGCTGACGGTCCCGCACCTCACCGGCGGGGACGCGAAGTCGATGGCGGAGGTCCTGGTGACGGTGGTGGGTTACGCGACGGCCCCGCTGATAGCCGCACGCTGGCTGAAGGACGTCCCGTCCCTCCAGCTCACGGCACCGTGCCTGGCGCTGGCGGCCCTGGTGTACGCCCCGGGAGCGGCGCTGACCCGGCCCTCCGCGATGCCCTCGTCCTCGGTGCTGATGGCTCTGGCAGGCCTGGGAGTGATCTGCACGGCGGTGGCGTTCGTGGCCTTCCTGGAACTGATCAAGGAGATCGGCCCGACGAGGGCGACGGTGATCACGTACGTCAACCCGGCGGTGGCGGTGGTGGCGGGGGTGCTGTTCCTGTCGGAGCCGCTGACGGTGGGGGTGGGGGCCGCCTTTCTTCTGATTCTGGCGGGCTCGGTCCTGGCCACGGCGGGCCCGGTTCGCGTGACCGCGGAACCATCCTGCCCCGAGGTCCCGGTAACATGGTCCCCACGGCAGACGAGCCGGGCGGACGGCCGCGTGGAGTCCCCTCTTGGAGGGCTCCCCGAGGAACGTCCGGGCTCCACAGGGCAGGGTGATGGCTAACGGCCACCCGGGGTGACCCGCGGGAAAGTGCCACAGAAAACAAACCGCCCGGCGCTTCGGCACCGGGTAAGGGTGAAACGGCGGTGTAAGAGACCACCAGTGCCCAGGGCGACCTGAGCAGCTAGGTAAACCCCACCCGGAGCAAGGTCAAAAGGGGCCACTGTCATGGTGACCCTGCGGGGACGTTCGAGGGCTGCCCGCCCGAGTCCCCGGGTAGACCGCACGAGGCCGATGGCAACATCGGCCCTAGATGGATGGCCGTCTCCCCGGCCGCCGCGAGGCGGGTGGGTGACAGAACCCGGCGTATAGCTCGGCTCGTCTGCCGCTCAACCGGGAGTTCGTCCGCTCTCGCCCCTGGAGTTCAGTCCTTGGGTTGGTGCGCCGGAGCGCAATCGCTGCCCGCCTCAGGGAAGTGACGGAAAACACCGACCGGCTGCACGCGGCGAGCCGCGGATACCCGTTGGGGCTCTAGCCTGCGCTCTACGCGAGGGGGTGGTGGACGTCGCCGGCGTCGAGGAGGAACCCATCCTTCGAAGCAGGTGTCCTGCCTCTGCGGCGTCTCGATGGCTCTTCTTCCGCCTCAGGATCTCTGACACGGCCGCAGCCTAGTCTGGAGTGTTCATGCCATTCATTTGGGTTCCCGGCGAATGGAACCTCGGCGTGGGCCGCCGCGCACCCGGGAGGGAGCGACGGGATCTGCCGCCTGTTCCGAGGTTGGGCGAAGAGGACGCACCGGCGGGGTTTCCCGGCCGTCCACGTCAGCCATCCCGGGCAGCATCTCGTCGGTGGATGCGGCGGGACGCGGGGAGGCAGTGTGGGCGGGGGGCTCCAGGACTCCCCGGCGAGTCAGCTCCGCCACGTTGATGAGTGGGGCGGCGAGTACCTGGTCCAGCAGGGTCGCCTGTTCGGCTTCGAGGCTTGTCAAATGACATAACGCGCTCAGTACGTCGACCAGTTCGGTGCTCCACTCAGAGCGCCAGCGTTCGCTGCGCATCCGGTCCAGAGGGCTGCCGATGCGACCTGTCGGGCGGCTGCTGCGTGCCGCGAACCATTGGTCGAGGACTTTGCGGTGCCCGACTTCGTAGTTCCTCATCCGGAGACTGACACCGGTGAAAACGCCGGTACCGATGACGATTGCTTGCCGCTGTTCGTCGTACTGGAGTGAGTCCGGCAGCGGCTTCGGTGCGATGCGTGTCGCGTAGGTGATCCCGGGCTGGGCCCCATTCCGTACACCGGCCCGGCCCGGTAAGCGCCCTTCGCTGGCATCGGCGTATCGCTCGCCGAAGGTGGATGCCCATAGGACGCGCCGGCCCAGCCGGACGCCTTCGTGCCAGAGACCGCGGTCTGCCGTGAGGGGGAGCCGCACGCCGAGGGAGTTCAGGTCGTTCGCAAAGGTCTCGGTGAAGGTCGTGTGGGCAGTGATCCCGGCTATGTAGGCGGCGAGATCCTCGACGGGTACCGCCCGTACGCCGAAGGAATTGGCCAGGTGCTCCAGGAGACCGGGCGCGGTGTTCGGTGAGCCATCCGCGTGCTTCAGCGGTAGAACCCGACCTCCGTTGTTGTTGAAGTAGTGCACGTCAGGCACCAACGCCGTGAACACCAGCGCCGGGCCCTTGGAAATGGGCTGTCTGTGCTGCTCGACGATGAACAGCTGGTCGGCGCGTTGGCACTGCCAGAGTTCTGGCCGGGGATAGTCGATGACTCGGCCGTCCGGGATCAGCCACTGGCGGTCGAAGCTCCGGCGCGCGATGGGCACAGGATCTGGGCAAGCGGATCGCTCTGAGCTGAGGGCCTTGCCGGGAACGTGGCGCCCCGGAAACGGCCGCGGTCGGCTGTGCATCTGCCGGTCGCGGGTCTCCTTCATGAGTGTCTGTTGGACTGCGGCATCGGATTCGTGCACAAGCCTGTCCCAACGCTGCCGCAGGACATCGGGATCTGGTCCGACGACCCACGTACGGTTCGGATTGAAACCAGGTTTGTGCCAGGGCAGCAATGACCCGATCTCGGGGAATGTGTCCCAGTCGCACTCGGAGGCCGGTGTGAAGGGGGCGTACCCATCGGGCCGGACTGCCTGCCAGCCGGGGCCATCAATGGCCAACGCACGCAGCTGCGCGGTCTTCTCGGCACGACTGCCGTGGAGGGCGGTGTAGTGCACCGGCGTGATGTCCTTCGGCTTCGTGTCACGGCGTCGCACGAAGATGGCGACGGCGAGTTCGCGCTGCACGCCGGGGAAGAAGCGGGTGGAGATCGGAGGTTGCTTCCCTTCCGGTGTCAGGTCGATGATCCACCCTTCTGAACAGGTACTGCGTAGGTATTCGCGCATTCGCTGGAAAGCGGGCCCGCGCAGGAATCCCGCGGTTGATACAAAGCACACGATCCCCTGATGGTGGTCTGGGCGATGCTGCTCGAAGACCTTGTGAGTCGCCCAACGCCAGAAATAGACGTAGAGGTTCTTGAGTTTGTTCTCGTGTCGGCCGTTCTTGCCGCCAAGTCGGAAGCGGTCGAGGAGCGGTGGACCATGTCCTTCCGAGCCTGATTCGATCCAGCCGCCCTCGCCCTGAGCACGCTCACGATCAGGAGGATTGCCGATCACGACCGTCAGGCGTTCCTCGCGCTTGATCAGGTTCGCCTTCTCGGCGTCCGTCCTCAGCGGCGCCATCGCGGCTCCACCCATGTCGAAGAGATCTGATGGCCGCCAGGGATCGGCCAGTGTGTCGGTGAGGTGGAGCCGAAGGTCCCGCAACCGGATGTCCGCGTCCTGGGCCCGCAGGGTCTGCGCGATGCGCATCTGGGCCACGGCATAGGCGGCCATCTGCTTCTCGAAGCCGATGAGTCTGCGGGAGAGTTCTTCCACAGCTTCGGCACGGAAGCCCTCGTTACCGCCCGCGGACCGCCGTTCGGCCACGAGGCCGATGATGGAGCTGAGGAACGTACCGGTGCCCATGGCGGGATCGATGATGGAGACGCGCTCGTCGGCGAATCCCTCGTGGCAGTTGAGTTTCAGGCGCAGGATTTCGTCGACGAGGCGGACCATTTCGTCGACGAGGGGTGCCGGCGTGTAGTAAGTACCCGACGCCTTGCGGAGGTTGGGGTCGTACTCCTGTAAGAAGTGCTCGTAGAGGTGAATGTGGACGTCGGGTTCGCGTTCGAGGATCGCCGGCCAGTCGACTGCGTCAATGACACGGACCAGCATGTCGAGACTGTTCCTGAACTGCCCTTCCACGTGATCCGTGAGGATCTGCAGCGCCCTTCCCATCACGGTGTGGTCGGATCCGAGCTGCCGCCCTACGTCATGCAGGCTCTGCTCGGTAAGCGGGATGCGCTCGGCCTTGGCCAGCAGCAGGGCGAAGGTGACCGTTTGCGCGTAGCGGTCGGCGAAAGCGACATGAGGGTCCCGTTCGTCGGTCCGCGGGAACAGGACGTTCTCCCAGGTCTTGGCCAATTCGGTGAACGGTCGCTCGCGCCTGCCCGCAGGGCCCCGTGCCTCATCCTCCAGCCGATGTACGACCTCGACCCTCAGCAATCCGCAGAGCGGAGCTACGGATGCCACCAACTGCCTTATCGTGCGGAGCGGCTCGGGCTGCCAGCTAAGAAACTCTCGTAGGAGCCGCTCGAATGCTGCAGCAGATGGACCAGCGGCCTGGAGACGTGTCCCGGCACGATACAGATCACCCGTCAGATGTACGGTCTCCCCGTGCTGCTGCCCCAGCCGGTACAACATCCAGCTCTGCCCGTTCGTGTAGATCAAGTTGGGTAACTTGGACATGCCGTCCCACTGCTTACGGTCGTTCCCGCGCAGTGCTCCTGGGCTGATATCGGCCTTGCCCGGGCTCTTGAGCTCGACGTACCCCATGATCCGCTGTCGATCCTGCCCGATGCGGGCCGCGAGATCTGGGCGGATCCCCAGGTCAGGGCGCCTCGCCTCGGGGTGGAGGTGCAATTCGAGGCCCAATTGGGCCGCTGCGGCCATGAGAAGGTTCTCCACCGGCCGTCGGATCGCCGCCTCATCCTCCGATACATGCCCGAGGATCTGCCTGCACTCCGCCCCGAACTCCGCGACGATCTGATCGATCCAGCCATTGGCCGCCATCGGCGCCGCCCCCCCGTAGGCTTGCTCTCCGGAAACCTCGGACTACTCACGGTAAATAAGGATCAGTGGGCCGTCGAGAGTGCCTCTGGCAGGTCGGGCCGTTCTCACCGGCGACCAGATCGGTGGCCTTCACTCGACCCTGCGTGACCGTGAGGCGCGTGCCGTTGAGGACGTGGCCGCTGTCCGTCTCAACGATCGGCCGGGCTCCGGCGGCCGCGGTGACTGCGAGCCGCGCGTGGAGTCGAGGGCGGCGGTGCCGCCGAAGTCGTAGCTCGCCCCGACGCAATCGGTATCCCGGCCGCCTCCAGGTTTGCCCCGGGAGGGTGCAGTGGTCCCTCGGGGGCGATGTCCTGCATGGTCCCGAAGGAAGTTGATGGTGTGCCGACCCCGTTGCTCCGGTTCAAGCTCGGTGTCCTGAGTGCACCACGAACAGGTGAATCCTCCGGTTTGAGGAAACCGTGCGAGATCTGAGCGAGTCACACACCTCGCATCGCACGACCTCTGCCCCAGGGGGGACCATGAATCAGCAGCACCCGCCACAGCAGCCCGGTTGGGGCGGCAGCCCTCAACAGCCCTTTGGCCAGACGCCGTTCATGCCTCCGCCACCGAAGAAGGCGGGTGCGGGGAAGGTCATCGGGTTGGGCTGTCTCGGTCTCGTCGGTCTCTTCGTTCTGATCGCCCTCATCGGCGCGGTGGCGAGCGGCGGCTCTGGCTCGAACAACAACAAGAACACCGACGACGCCAAAAGCACTGACGGCACCAAGAGCGTGGGCGACACCAAGACTGGCGGCTCCGCGTCAGAGGGCGACAAGAAGCTCGGCAGCGAGCGGAAGCCCGGCAAGAAGGTCGTCGTATTCAAGGTGTGGGGCACCGCGCCCGCCGGCGCCCTGGGGCCGCTCAACATCACCTACGGGTCCGACTCCGACAATCGCGACGGCGACTTCAAGGACGGCGAGTTCAAGGCCACCTTGCCTCTCGATGACGACGCCCTGTACTTCAACGTCACCGCACAACTCCAGGGGTCCGGGGACATCCACTGCTCCGTCACGGTCGGCGGGAAGACCAAGAAAGCTCATGCGGCCGGCGACTACAACATCTGCAGTGCCCAGCTCAGTGCGGGCTTGCTGGGAGGGTGGGGCTGACGATGACCGAGAGCACTCCGCGACCTCCCGCCACACCTCCGCAGCACCCTCTCCCGCCGCTCGCGCCGTTGCCGCCGTCCCCGTTGGCCGAGGTACCGGTCCCGCCGGTCCCGCCGAAGAAGCACCGCACCCACGCGATCATCATCGGCTCGGCTGCCGCCGTGATCGCCGCGATCGTCACCACGGGCATCGTCGTCGTGGGGGTCACAAAGGGGTCCGCCCACGACGACGACAAGCCGGCCACCGCCGTCGCGTCGAGCATCCCGGACGAAGATGTCGCCACCTCTGTCTCGGAACCGACGTACGTCGAGGCCGACGCCGACAGCTTCTCGATCGACCTGCGCGTCACCGCGCGGCAGTGCTTCGGCTCGGCGGGCTGCAATGTGACCGTGGAACCGGAGCTCACTTACCTGGGCAGCAGCGGAGACTTGGATCCGGACGCGGTCTACGAGATCACCTACGAGATTCACGGCGACGAGTCCGGGCCGGTCATCCAGACCGCCGAGCTGACGAACCAGACCAGCCTCAGCTACAGACCGTCCCTGATCAGCACTGCTTCGGCGAGCACAGAGCCCTCCGTGGAGATCACTGACGTCCAGGAGGGGTGAACCCCGCCGTATGTCCCACCAGGTCCCAACCGCGTGACGCCCCCACCTCCGACCCGGGAGGTGGGCGCCGCGCGACTCATCCGAGGTGGGCCTACGGCTCTTCCGGACTCTCCTTGGCCGCTTTGGCCAGCCAGGACTGGCAAGCCCACCGAGCGAGCCCGCCCACGGCGAGGGCCACGAGGATGGCGCCCCAGTCGATGACGTGCGGCAGTCCGGGGCAGAAGGCGAAGAACGCGAGCGTGGCGACGAGACCTGCGACGAACGAGACGATTCCGGCGCGCCGTCGCTTCACTTCCCATTCCCGGCCCACGGTTTTCCTCTGCTGCTGCTCGACCATGTAGGACTCACTTGGTGATGTGGTGGCACTGGCTTACTCGGCGCACCCCGTTGACGTAGAGATGCGCGCACGCCTTGCCATAACGAGGGAGTGTCCGGGGAGAGTTGTTCCGCATCGGGTCGATCTTGCACTCATTGTGTGTCCTGCCGCGTGATGTGCGATACGTGCGGTTGTCGGTGTCGGCGTAGGTGAAGTCGATGCGCCAGTTGCAGAAGCCGGGGCTGATCGCGGCGACGAAGGCGCAGTCGACGCCGGCGTTCTGATAGGTGATCTTCCTGCCGCTGCCACGGATGGCATGGGTGAACATGCATCCCGTGGGAACCTTCATCGTCACACCGCCCACGCTGTACTCGAAGGTGCGTACAGGAGTGGACCCGATCGCGGTGGCGTGTGCTGCTGTCGCAGGGGTGAGGGCGAGAACCGCTGCGGTGGCCAGAGCTGTGGTGAGCCGCGTGACGTGGGGCATGACCAAGGTGGTCCCTTCTGGTGATCTCCTGACGAGGCACCTCGGACAACAGGGTTCTGCGGCTGGTGGTTGTGTGATTCCGCCCGGTTCACCGCGATTGAGTGATCATGCGTAGCTCCGCTGACCTGCGGAAACGTTTATGGCGCACCGGGATCGGGACACCTTGCTCTGGCAGCGAAACCCCCTGAGTGTTGCAGCGGTTGCTCGTCGCCCGTGGCAGACGATCACTCCACGCCTGCCGGTGCCAGATCCGTCGCGTTGATGCGCCGGCGCCGTCCTCCGTACACGTCACCACGTCCGTGATCCGTCCACCGAATGGGCCGGGCAAGTACACGCCCGACCCGATTGAGAAGCACCTGCCGGGGATGAGGTACGTCGTATCGGTCTCGGTGCGGTACGGCGGCTCGTGTGCGGTGAGGGGGCGGTAGATGGTGAGCGGCAGGGACTCCTGGAGGCCGAGGAGGTGTACGGCCCAGGTGGTGTCGGAGACGGCGTAGCGGCCGTTGGGGCGGAGGAGGTCGGTGGCTGCCGCGTACGGGTCCTGGCCGTCGCGTCAGTCGGAGATGCGGACGGCGTCCGTGCCGGGCGGGAAGACGAGGGGGTGGGGCGTTCTGTCGTCGCGGTCGGGTGGTGTCCGCACAGATGGGCCAGGTCGGGGCCGGGGGATGAGCAGGAGGGGACGGGGTGTCCTCCACGGGGCCTCTCCGACCGCTGTCGTCGTCTGGTTCATCGTCGGAGGAGTGGGGTGTGGGGGCTCGGGGGCTTAGACCGGCCGGGTGACGGGTTGTCGCGCCGGCCATGGTGGGTAGGTCACCGGGCCCCGGGGTCCAGCGAACGCTCCGTCACCCGCCTCAGATGGCGGTGGAAGACCTCCCGCGTGTCCGGCGTCAGCGTGCGCAGCGCCACCAGTGCCGTGATCACCACGTCGCACAGCTCGCCCTGTACGTCCTCCCAGGTGTGGCTGACGCCCTTGCGGGGGTTCTGGCCGATCGCCCCGATGACCGCCTCGGAGACCTCGCCGACCTCCTCGGAGAGTTTCAGCATGCGCAGGAGGAGGCCCTCGCGGCCGCTCACCGGCTGATCCGTCTCCAGCCAGGTCCACAGGGCGTCGACGGACTTCCAGAGGTCGGGAGTGGAGGCGGGGGTCGGGGCGTGATCACTCATGCGGGGCAGCTTTTCACGGCGCCCGGCGGCGGGACCAAGGGCGCCTGGTCCGGCGTGGGTTCGGTACGGGGCTCGGCTCCTCCCACTGAGCCCCGGCCCGCACGGGCTCGGCCTTCGTCCGCGTCCCGGTAGCCCTGGTCAGTCTCGCCCGGACAGGGCTACCGGCTGGGTTTGCCCGCCCTGGCACGACTACCGGCTCTGCTCGGACCAGGCCCCTGGCTCCGTCCCGGCCCGCCCAGACGCGGCTGTCGGCTCCGCCCCGCCTGCCCTGACGCGGCTCCGGTCTGCCGCGGCCCTGCACAGGCCCTGCGTCAAGCCGGACCGGACCGTCTCCGTCCCGGCCCGCCCAGACGCGGCTGTCGGCTCCGCCCCGCCTGCCCTGACGCGGCTCCGGTCTGCCGCGGCCCTGCACAGGCCCTGCGTCAAGCCGGACCGGACCGTCTCCGTCCCGGCCCGCCCAGACGCCGGCTGTCAGCTCCGCACGCCTGCCCAGACGCGGCTCCCGTCCGCCGCGTGCCCTACCCAGGCCCTGCGTCAAGCCGGACCGGACCGTTTCCACCCCGGCCCGCCCAGACGTGGCTCCCGTCTCCGCCACGGCCCCGCAAAGACCCTGCGTCAAGCCAGACCGGACCACGCACGGCTCCGCCCGGACACGGCTCCCGTCTCCGCCCCACCCCTACGCCGACCGCACGTCAAGCGCAGGCACGACCCCGTCCCACCGGCCAGCCGCGTCTCGCACCGGCGCGATCACGGCCGCCCCCCGGATCCCCCCGGTAAGCCCACCCCCTACTCCCCGAACAACGCCTCCTCCTCCTCGAACAACGACACCTGCCCGTCATCGCCCCCGCCCTCCTTCTCCTTCAGCCGCCGATTCCGCGCCCCCACGACCAGCGTCGTCACCAGTGCCGTCGCGCCGAGTGCCACCGGCACCATCCACCCCCGGTTCACCGTGTGCCCGAGGGCGTGGTCCAGGGAGAGGCGGCCGGGGCCCGTCACCGCGAGGCCGGCCGCGGTGAGGCCGAGCGTGGCCGCGTACTCGTAGCCGCCGCCCGCGTTGAAGAAGCCGTTGGGCGTGTGCACCGCGGAGGCGCCGGCCATCGCGCCGGCCGCCGCCGCACCCGCCGCCGGGGTAGCCAGACCCAGCGCCAGCAGGGTTCCGCCGCCCGCCTCGGCCAGGCCCGCCGCGGTGGCGCTCGCCTTGCCCGGCGCGTAGCCGACGGACTCCATGAACTGGCCGGTGCCCTCCAGCCCGCCGCCGCCGAACCAGCCGAGCAGTTTCTGCGCGCCGTGGGCGGCCAGTACACCCCCGGTTCCCAGCCGGAGCAGCAGCAGGCCCAGATCGCGTCGGTCGTAAGCGGTCACGATGACTCCCAGTACAAGAAGCGGAACGGGACCCCCCTCGCGTTTCCACCGTCGCATCGCTCACACCTGCCCGGAACCCCGCGGGGCCGTTCGGGTGGCGGGCTCGCACCCGCGGTGTGAGGCTGGCCGGCATGACGATTCAGACCGCCCGACTGAGCGACCCGGCCGTCCGTGCCTTCGTCTCCGCCGTCAACGCTCATGACCGCGACGCCTTCCTGGCCCTGCTCGCGCCCGGCGCGACCATGGCGGACGACGGCAGCGACCGTGACCTGGAGGAGTGGGTCGACCGGGAGATCTTCACCTCCCACGGTCACCTCGACGTCGACAACGAGTCCAACGGCGGCCGTTCCCTCCTCGCCCACTACCGCAACGACGCCTGGGGCGAGATGCGCACCCGCTGGGACTTCACGGTCGACGCGGACGGCAGGATCTCCCGCTTCGAGACCGGCCAGGCCTGAGAAGCGGAGAACCCGCCGCGGAAAGCCCTTGCGCTGGAGCGCACTCCAACTCCTAACGTTCCGGAGCATGGAGATCACACGCACTCTCGGACGCTCCGGCATCGAGGTCAGCGCGCTCGGCTTCGGCTGCTGGGCGATCGGCGGCGAATGGCAGGGCGCCGACGGGCAGCCGCTCGGCTGGGGCAAGGTCGACGACGAGGAGTCCGTACGGGCGGTCCGGCGCGCCCTCGACCTGGGCATCACCTTCTTCGACACCGCGGACACCTACGGCGCCGGACACAGCGAGCGGGTGCTGGGCCGGGCACTGGGCAAGCGACGCGACGACGTCGTCCTCGCCACGAAGTGGGGCAACGTCTTCGACGAGGACACCCGCACCCTCACCGGCTCCGACCACACCCCGGGGTACGCCCGCCGCGCTCTCACCGCGTCCCTGGAACGCCTGGGCACCGATCACATCGACCTGTACCAGCTCCACCTGTCCGACCTCGAACCCGGGCACGCGGCCGAACTCCGGGACCTGTGCGAGGAGTTCGTGCGTGAGGGGCTCATCCGCGCCTACGCCTGGAGCACCGACGACCCGGCCCGTGCCGCGGTGTTCGCCGAGGGGGAGCACTGCGCGGCCGTACAGCACGCGCTCAACGTGATGCAGGACGCGCCCGACATGCTGGCCCTGTGCGCGGAGTCGGGGCTCGCGAGCGTCAACCGCAGTCCGCTGGCCATGGGGTTGCTCGCGGGCAAGCGGCAACGTCCGCAGGACGCCGGGGACATCCGCAGCAAGCCCCCGGCCTGGCTGCAGGGGTTCGGTGACGGGGCGTCGGCCGATCCGCAGTGGCTGGCGCGCATCGACGCGCTCAAGGAGATCCTCACCAGCGAGGGCCGCACCCTGGCCCAGGGCGCGCTCGCCTGGATCTGGGCCCGCAGTCCGCGAACGGTCCCGATCCCGGGGTTCCGTTCCGTGGGCCAGGCGGAGCAGAACGCGAGCGCGCTGGAGAAGGGGCCGCTCACCGCCGAGCAGGTGTCCGAGGTCGACCGCGTCCTCGGACGGTGAGCGCGCCCCGACCCGGCAGCCTCAGTACTGCGCCAACGGCTCCTGCTGGGGCTGCTGTTCGGTCAACGTGATCTGCCCCGCCCTGATGGTCGCGAGGCGGGGTGCCCGCCGGGCGATCGACGAGTCGTGGGTGACCATGACGAACGTCAACCCGTACTCGTGCCACAGCCCTTCCAGCAGGGCCATGATCTCGTCCCGCATCGACTCGTCGAGGTTGCCGGTCGGTTCGTCGGCGAGCAGCACCTTCGGCTTCTTGACCAGCGCCCGCGCGATGGCCACCCGCTGCTGCTGGCCACCGGACAGCTCGGCCGGTGCGTGGGTGAGCCGTTCGCCGAGGCCGACCGAGCGCAGCGCCTCCGCCGCCCGCTCGCGGCGTTCGGCGGGCTTGACGCCGAGCGGGACCAGCGCCGTCTCCACGTTCTCCTGCGCGGTCAGCGTCGGGATGAGGTTGAACGACTGGAAGATGATGCCGATCTTCTCCGCCCGCAGCCGGGTCAGTTTGGCCTCGCTGATCTTCGCGAGGTCGACGCCGTCCAGCTCGACGCTGCCCTCGGTGGGGCGGTCCAGTCCGCCGATCATCTGGAGCAGCGTGGACTTGCCGCCGCCGGTGGGGCCCTGGATGACCAGTTGGTCGCCGTCCTCGATGGTGAGGTCGACCCCGCGCAGGGCTTCGACGGTCTCCTTGCCGCGCGTGTAGCGCTTGGTGACGCCGGTGAGTCTGTACATGAGAGCTCCGTTGAGAATTCCGTGGCCGTTAAGTCGGGCGGTGAAGCGAGGGGGCGTTACGACACGCTGCGCAGCGCGTCCGCCGGCCGCATCCGGGACGCCCGCCAGCCGCCCATCGCCCCGGCGATCAGGCCGCCGGTCACCGCGAGGCCCACGGCGAGCGCGATGGTGGTCATCGAGACCGGCGCGGACAGCGCGATCTCCATGGTGTTCTGGGCGGACTGCTGACCGGGACCGCCGCCGCCGGGGCCGCCGCCCATGCCGCCGCCACCGGTGCTGCCGAGCTGCGCGGTCAGCTTGGGGCTGATCGCGGTCACCGTGTACGCGGCCGCGAGGCCGAGTCCGATGCCGAGGGCGCCGCCGAGCAGGCCGTTCACGATCGACTCGCCGACGACCTGCCGGGTGACCCGGCGGCTCGGCCAGCCGAGTGCCTTGAGGGTGCCGAACTCCCGTACCCGGCGCGAGACCGCCGAGGAGGTCAGCAGCGCGGCCACCAGGAAGGCGGCGACGAGGACGGCGACGGAGAGCCACTTGCCGACGCTGGTCGCGAGGTCGGAGGCGGTGGACAGCGAGCCGGAGACGGTCTCCGCGAGGTCGGCGGAGGTCGTGACGGTCGTACCGGCGATGTTCTTCTGGATCGCCGTCTTGACGGAGTCGATCTGCTGCGAGTCGGTCGCCTTGACGTAGATCGTGGTGACCTGGTTCTTGGCGTCGGCCAGTGTCTGGGCCTGCTTCAGCGGCAGGTAGACGTCGGTGGTGGACTCGCTGCTGTCGGGCGTCGCGATGCCGATGATCGTGTACTTGGTGCCGGAGATCTTCAGGGTCTTGCCGACCTTGAGGGAGTTCTCCTTGGCGTACGCCTTGCTGACGACCGCGACCTTCGCGTCGGTCTGCGTGGCGGTGAAGGTCTTGCCGGTGGTGATCTTCGAGCCGGCCAGCGGGCCGAGCGTCTGGTCGGTGACGTCCACGCCGGCGACCGAGTAGGAGTTCACGTCGAAGTCGGCGCCGCCGCCCTGGACCTGGGGAGCGGCGGTGGAGCCACCGCTCTGGCCGCCGGGTCCGCCCTGGCCCTGGGAGGAGGAACCGCCGCTCTGCGACTGGGCCTTGCCCTGGGTGAAGGAGCCGTCGACCTTGGTGACGTTCAGGGTCAGCGCGCCGACCGCGCCGGAGACGCCCTTCTGCGCGGCGACCTTGGTGACCACGCCTGCCGCCAGGGCCTGACCGCCCTGGGTCATCACACGGTCGGAGCTCTGCGTGGCGTCGCTGTCGTTGGAGCCGGCGTCGAACTGGAAGTTCGGTCTGCCCGAACTGCCGGATGTCGGAGCCGATCTGGCCTTGGTGACGGTCATGTCGGTGCCGAGGCCGTACAGCGACTTCAGGACCTTGTCCTGAGCCTGAGTCATGCCGGCCGACACCGAGTTGACGGTGATGACCAGCGCGATACCGAGCGCCAGACCCAGAGCGATGACCAGGGCCGCCTTCTTGCGCCGGCCCAGCTCGCGCTTGAGATAGATGCCAAACATCCCGTTCCTCGAAGGTTCTTGGCGCCCGCTGTGGGCGCGCCCTCAAGGTAGGGACCCCGCATTGCGGGGCCGTGAGTAAGGGATATGTGCAGGCTGAGAAGGGATGTGCGCGAGCTGAGAATGTGCGCGGCGGCCGTCCAAGGGCCGGTGCGTACCTCGCGGTCCCACGCGAGATCCACCCCCACCCGGCCCATGGACGGCCGCCGCGCTCCCCCCTCGGATGAGGTCTACGGAACGCCTGCCCTCCAAGTGTGAAGCTCTTGTGGAGGGCTCGTGATGAGCATAAGCCGCCGACCGGCCGCGAAGAGGGTGGAATGACGAATTCCGTTTGTAGAGATCGACTGCTCAGCCACGCCCCACGTACGGCATCGCCGTCGCCAGGACGGTCGCGAACTGCACATTCGCCCCCAGCGGCAGCTCCGCCATGTGCCGCACCGTGCGCGCCACGTCGGCCACGTCCATCACCGGTTCCGGCACGACGTCCCCGTTGGCCTGCAGGGCCCCGGCCCCCATGCGCGCGGTCATGTCGGTCGCCGCGTTCCCGATGTCGATCTGCCCGACCGCGATGTCGTACGGCCGCCCGTCCAGCGACAGCGACTTGGTGAGGCCGGTGAGGGCGTGCTTGGTCGCGGTGTAGGCGACGGAGTGCGGCCGGGGAGTGTGCGCCGAGATCGAGCCGTTGTTGATGATCCGCCCGCCCCGCGGCTCCTGCTCCTTCATCTGCCGGTACGCCGCCTGCGCGCACAGGAACGCCCCGTTGAGGTTGGTGTCCACCACGTGCCGCCACGCGTCGTACGGCAGCTCCTCCACCGGCACCCCGCCGGGCCCGAAGGTCCCCGCGTTGTTGAACAGCAGATCCACCCGCCCGAAGCGCTCCACGCCGGCGGCGAACAGCGCGGCCACGTCGTCGGGGCGCGAGACATCGGTCCGTACGGCGAGAGCGGCGCCCTCCGGCACGAGGGCCGCCGTCTCCTCCAGGGTCTCGATCCGCCGCCCGGCCAGCGTCACCGACCAGCCCGTCCGCAGCAGTTCCACGGCGACCGCGCGGCCGATCCCGGAGCCCGCGCCGGTCACCACGGCACTCTTCACGTTCTTGGTGTCCATGAACCCGCAGCGTAGGTGAGGCGGGGGATCACGCCGGCGTGCGGAGCTCTCCCGGGTAGCGCACGCCGATCCGGTCCCGTACCGCGTCCAGGGTCCGCATCACCGCGAGGGTGCCCTCCAGCGGCACCAGCGGGGACTGGGTCTCACCGGCCCGCAGCGCGCGCATCACCTCGCGGGCCTCGTGCTTGAGGCTGTTGCGGGGCCCGTCGGCCGGGTCGGCGACGAACTCCTCGGGGTCGCGCCCGTCACGGTGCAGGACGAAACGGTCCGGGTGGAAGAAGCCGTTCGGGATGTCGATCCGGCCCAGCGAGCCGGTGACCGAGGCGATCGTGGCGGTGCCGCCGGTCAGCGAGCAGTGCAGGGAGGCGAGCGCCCCGCTGTCCCAGGAGAGCAGCGCGCCCGTCTGGAGGTCGACGCCCTCCTCCGAGAGCACCGCCTTCGCCGTGACGTCCGAGGGCTCCCCGAGCAGCAGATGCGCGAACGACACCGGGTACACGCCGAGGTCGAGCAGCGCGCCCCCGCCCTGGGCCGGGTCCCGCAGCCGGTGCGAGGGCGGGAAGGGCCCGGCGAGCCCGAAGTCGGCCTGCACGGTACGGACCTCGCCGATCGCGCCGTCGTCGACGAGGGCCTTGAGCCGCCGCACCAGCGGGTTGCAGTACATCCACATGGCCTCCATGAGGAAGCGCCCGTGCTCCTTCGCGAGCCCGACCAGTTCCTCGGCCTCGCGCGCGTTCAGCGTGAACGCCTTCTCGCACAGCACATGGCGTCCGGCGCTCAGGCACAGCCCGGCGGCCGCGCGGTGCGCCGCGTGCGGGGTGGCGACGTACACGACATCGATGTCCGCGTCCTCGGCGAGGGCGCCCCAGTCGCCGTACGCCCGCTCGATCCCGAACCGTTCCGCGAACGCCTTGGCCGAGGCCTCGGACCGGGAGGCCACCGCGACCACGTCGGCGTCCGGAAGATCCACCAGGTCCGCGGTGAACGCCGCGGCGATCCCGCCCGTCGCCAGAATCCCCCAGCGCACCCTCTGCTCCGTCATTCCCGGCTCCACCCTCGCTCACCTGACCGTCGCCACCTTGTACGAGCTGAGAGCATAGGTGGCGGATCACATGGAGAGGGAGGGGCACATGCCCGAGCAGGGGGCACCGACACCGCACCTGGAACAGCAGACGGCCGCGGCCGGCACGGAACCGCCCGCGGCCGCCGTGCGCCGCACCGGCCTGCTCGTCACCCTGCTCCTGGGTGGCCTCACCGCCACGCCCCCGCTGGCGATGGACATGTACCTGCCGTCGCTGCCGGAGGTCACCGACTCCCTGCGCGCGCCCGCCGCCACCGTCCAGCTCACCCTCACCGCCTGTCTGCTCGGCATGGCGCTCGGTCAGCTCGTGGTCGGCCCGATGAGCGACCGCTGGGGCCGCAGGCGCCCGCTGCTCGCCGGCCTCCTCGTGTACGTCGTCGCCACCGCGCTGTGTGCCGTCGCGCCGACCGTGGAGTTCCTGGTCGGCTTCCGGCTGGTGCAGGGTCTCGCGGGCGCCGCGGGCATAGTGATCGCCCGGGCGGTGGTCCGGGACCTGTACGACGGGGTGGCGATGGCCCGGTTCTTCTCCACTCTGATGCTGATCGGCGGGGTCGCGCCGATCGTGGCACCGCTGATCGGCGGGCAGATCCTGCGGGTGACGGACTGGCGGGGCGTGTTCGTGGTCCTCACCGTCATCGGGGCGCTGCTCGCCGCCCTGGTGTGGGCGAGGCTGCCCGAGACCCTCCCGACGGCCGAGCGGCACACCGGCGGCGTCGTCGACGCCCTGCACTCCATGCGCCGCCTCCTCGCCGACCTGCCCTTCACCGGCTACATGCTCACCGGTGGCTTCGCCTTCGCCGCGCTGTTCGCCTACATCTCGGCCTCCCCGTTCGTGGTCCAGGAGATCTACGGCGCCTCCCCGCAGACCTTCAGCCTGCTGTTCGGCGTGAACTCGGTCGGCCTCGTCGTGGTCGGCCAGATCAACGGCAAGGTGCTGGTGGGCAGGGTCGGCCTGGACCGGGTGCTCGGCGTGGGCCTGCTGGCCGTGACGGCGGCGGCCGCGGCCCTGCTGCTGATGACGACCGGGGTCTTCGGTGAGGTGGGCCTGTTCCCCGTCGCCGCCGGCCTCTTCGTCCTGATGTCCGCGATGGGTGTCACCCTGCCCAACGCCCAGTCCCTGGCCCTGCTGCGCACCAGGCACTCCGCCGGTTCGGCGTCCGCCCTGCTTGGCACCTCCTCCTTCCTGATCGGCGCGGTGGCCTCCCCGCTGGTGGGGATGGCGGGGGAGGACACCGCGGTCCCGATGGCGGTCGTCCAGTTGGCGGCAGCACTGGTCGCGCTGCTGTGTTTCATGGCAATGTGCCGTCCTTGGAACAGGCGTGCGACCACGGAAGGGGCGGAGAGCTGAGCGCACCGAGACTGCGCACCGACACACCGGAACGGGCCGGGCTCGACCCCGGGGAACTCCGGCATCTCGTCAAGGAGTTCCGCACCCTCACCACCGGTGCACGCCCCTGGGCCCCCGGCGCCGTCCTGGTCGCGGGGCGCGGCCCGGTGATCGCCGTGGAGGAGGCGTCGGGCTGGGCCGTCCGCTACGCCTCCTACGACCCCGAGGCCGACGCGGGCGTGGAACTGCCCCCCGAGGCGCGCGTCCCCGTCCGGGTGGACACCCCCTTCGACCTGGCGTCGCTGACCAAACTGTTCACGGCCGTGGCGGCGGTGCAGCAGATCGAGCGCGGCACGCTGGGCATCGACGCCCGGGTGGGCGCCTACCTGCCCGACTTCACGGCGGCCGCGACCCACGGGATCACCGTCCGCGAGCTGCTCACCCACACCTCGGGACTGCGCCCCGAACTCCCCCTTCACGACTGCGACAGCGACGAGGAGCGCCTCGCCCTCCTGCGCGCCGAGCCGCCCATCGGCGTCCCCGGCACCTACACCTACTCCGACCTCAACCCGCTTCTCCTCCAGCACGTCCTCGAACGCCTCACCGGCCGTCCCCTCGACGTCCTCGTCCACGAGGGCATCACCCGCCCCCTCGGGATGACGTCCACGCGCTTCGGCCCCTGTCCGGGGGCGGCGGCCACCGAGGACCAGCGCCGGCCCTGGGCCAAGGCGGAGCGGGGGATGCTGCGGGGTGTGGTGCACGACGAGAACGCGTGGGCGCTGGGCGGGGTGGCCGGTCACGCGGGCCTCTTCTCGACCGCCCGCGACCTCGCGATCTTCTGCCGGGCCCTGCTGGCGGGCGGCGCGTACGGCCCCGCCCGCATCCTCGGCCCGGACTTCGTGGAGCTCCTGCTGACCCCACCGGGGCTGGGCTTCGCCCTCGACCAGAAGTGGTTCATGGGAGAACTGGCGGGGCGGGGAGCGGCGGGCCACACGGGCTTCACGGGCACCTCGCTGGTCCTGGACCCGGCGACCGACACGTTCGTGGTGCTCCTGGCCAACACCGTGCACCCGAGAAGGCGCCCCCCGGACAACCGGCCACGGGCGGAGGCGGCGACACGGGTGGCACGGGCGGTACGGGGGGCGTAGCCGGCTTCGCCCTCCACGCAGGCCCGGACGCTCCCGTCCTGCCCGGCGCTGGGCGAGCCGCTTGGGGCCGCTTGGGGCTGAGGGGGGGGATGGGGGCTGTTGGCTGGGGCGCGGCCCCTGGGCGAGCGAGGGGGCGGCGCCCCCTGGGGGCGGGAGGCGAGGACGGGACGCGGGTGGGGGCGACCGGGCCGAGAACCCGAGAGGTCCGTTTCCGGGTGGTGGGGTGTGTCTCCGCGCGCGGGGGTCCGTTTCCGGGTGGGTGGGGTCCGTCTTCGCGCGCGGGGGCCTGTCTGCGGGTGGGTGGGGTCCGTCTCCGGACACGGGGGTCCGTCTGCGGGTGGTTGGGTCCGCCTTCGCACGCGGAGGCCTGTCTCCGGGTGGCGGCTGTCTCCGCGCACTGAGGTCCGTCTCCGAGCGGCGGGGCCCGTCTTCGCACGGGGAGGTCCGTCTGCGGGTGGTGGGGTCCGTCTCCGCACACGGAAGCCCGTCCCCGCACACCGAGGCCCCTCCCCGCACAGCAAGTTCCGCCCGCGCCGCGACTCGCACTGCGGCGCCCGCCCTCGCACTGCGGCGCCCGCCCTCGCACTGCGGCGCCCGCCCTCGCACTGCGGCGCCCGCCCTCGCACTGCGGCGCCCGCCCTCGCACTGCGGCGCCCGCCCTCGTGCTGCGGCGCCCGCCCTCGTGCTGCGATGTCCGCCCTCGTGCTGCGATGTCCGCCCTCGTGCTGCGATGTCCGCCCTCGTGCTGCGATGCCCGCCCTCGGGCTGCGATGCCCGCCCTCGGGCTGCGATGCCCGCTCTCGGGCTGCGGCGCCCGCCCTCGGGCTGCGATGCCCGCCTCGGGCTGCGATGCCCGGCTCGCGCTGCGATGCCCGGCTCGCGCTGCGGCGCCCGCCCCGCACTGCGATGCCCGCCCCGCACTGCGGCGCCCGCCCCCCACCGCGACACCCGCCCCCCACCCCCGCCCCTAGAATCACCGGGTGACCGCCCCCGCGCCCTCGGCCGAGACCCTCCGTGCCGCCCTTGCCGCTCTTCTCGACGGCCTCCCCCCGAAGCAGGCCGCCCAGGCGGTGGATCGCCTGATGGCCAGCTACCGCGGGACCACCCCCACGGACGCCCCCATCCTCCGCGACCGCGCGGACGTGGCCGCCTACGCCGCCTACCGCATGCCCGCCACCTTCGAGGCGGTCCACGCGGCCCTGGAGGCGCTCGCCGAGGCCGTCCCCGGCTGGACACCGGCCGACCACATCGACATCGGCGGCGGCACCGGCGCCGCGACCTGGGCGGTCACCGCCGTCTGGCCGGGCGACCGGGCGGTCACCGTGCTCGACTGGTCCGACCCCGCGCTCGCCCTCGGCCGCGAGATCGCCGGCGCGAACCCGGCCCTGAAGGACGCCCACTGGAAGCGCGCCAGGATCGGCAAGGACCTCGCCCTGCCGGCGACCGACCTGGTCACCGTCTCGTACGTCCTCAACGAACTCACCCCGGCCGACCGCACCGCCCTCGTGGACACCGCGGCGGCGTCGGCGCGGACGGTCGTGATCGTCGAGGCCGGGACCCCCGCCGGGTACGCCCGTGTCATCGAGGCCCGCGACCGCCTGATCGCCGCCGGTTTCGGCGTCGCCGCGCCCTGCCCGCACAGTGCCGCCTGCCCGATCGTCCCCGGCGAGGACTGGTGCCACTTCTCGGCGCGGGTCAGCCGCTCCTCCCTCCACCGGCAGGTCAAGGGCGGCTCGCTGCCGTACGAGGACGAGAAGTTCAGCTATGTGGCGGCCACCCGGCTCCCCGTCACCCCGGCGCCCGCCCGGGTGATCCGCCGCCCCCAGATCCGCAAGGGCCAGGTCCTCCTCGACCTCTGCGAGCCCGACGAGCAGGTGGCCCGGCGCACGGTCACCAAGCGTCACGGCGACCTGTACAAGGCGGCGAGGGACGCGGCCTGGGGCGACGCCTGGCCCCCGGCGGACCACTAGGGCCTGTCGTTCGGATCAGCCCGGCGTCGGCAGAAAAGCACCGCACCTCACGGCCGGCCTGATCCAAACGACAGGCCCTAGCCCCGCTCCACCGGGGCCGCGGTCACGTCGAGGCGTCCCCGCCGCGCAGCGCCTCGCGGCCGATGGTGCCGCGAGTCCCGCCGGCTCCGAGCGTGTCCGCCCCCCTCGCTTCCGGCGAGACGCACCGTCTTGTCAGCCTGGTAGGTTCGCCCCATGGCCACCCAGAACCCCAAGCAGACCGCACCCGACACCGCCCGGCGCAGTGAGAGGTCCCGCCGCGCCATCTACGAAGCCGCCCTCGACCTCGTCGTGGAGGCCGGCTACCCGAAGACCACGATCGAGGGCATCGCCGCCCGCGCGGGAGTCGGCAAGCAGACGATCTACCGCTGGTGGTCGTCGAAGGCGGAGGTGCTGATGGAGGCCTTCCTCGACCTGAGCGAGCAGGCGGCACGGGAGGCCGGCCCCGAGAAGGTGTACGTCATCCCGGACACCGGCGACCTCGCCGCCGACCTCAAGGCCGTACTGCGGCTCACCGTGGACCAGCTCAAGGACCCCCGCTTCGAAGCCCCGTCCCGGGCCCTGGCGGCGGAGGGCGTCGTCGACGAGAAGGTCGGCCGGGCCTTCGTGGCCAAGCTCCTCGAACCCTCGCTCCAGCTGTACGTCGACCGGGTGCGCGCCGCCCAGGAGGCCGGCCAGGTGCGCCCCGAGATCGACCCGCGCATCGCCCTCGAACTCTGGGTCTCCCCCCTCGCCCAGCGCTGGCTCCAGTACACCGGCCCGATCAGCTACGACTACACCGACACCCTCGTCGACTACGCCCTGCACGGCATCGCTCCCCGCTGACCCGTACCCGGCCAACGGGCATTGGTTCCGAACCCCTCATATCCGCTCAGGGCCCCCCGGAGCAGAGGAAGGTGGGACCATGAGGCATGCTGTTTGGCACGACAGCGAGGCGAGGGTGGTAGATGAGCGCGGAGTCGGGAGGCCGGACCGGCCTGCAGGGCAAACTCTCCCAGTGGCTGCGCGGACGCCGGCCGAAGGAGACCGCCGCCGAGGGTGACGGCGGTCGTGAGGCCCTGCTGCTGGCCGCCGCCTCAGCGGGACTCCCGCTCGCGCCCGCCGCGCATCCCGCCCCCGGATACCGCTGCTCCTGCGACCGCGTCGGCTGTCCCACACCGGCCCGTCATCCCGTGTCCTTCGCCTGGCAGACCCAGTCGACCACCGACCGTACCCAGATCGAGCGCTGGGCCCGGCACCAGCCGCAGGCCAACTTCATCACCGCGACCGGCATGGTCCACGACGTCCTCGACGTCCCCCTGGAGGCCGGCCTGGAGGCCCTGGAGCGGCTCCTGGACTCCGGGATCGAGGTCGGCCCGGTCGCCGAGAGCGACGACGGGCGGCTCCTCTTCTTCACCCTCACCCGCGGCACCCCCGAGGACGAGGACGAGTGGTGGCCGTGCGAGCTGGACTGCCACCCCGAGACGGCGGACGAACACCCCGGCCTGCGCTGGCACTGCCGCGGGTCCTACGTCCTCGTACCGCCCGCCCGGCTGCCCGGCGACCAGACCGTGCACTGGGTCCGCGGCCTCGAACACCCGCTGCCCGACCCGCTCAGTCTCCTGGAAGTCCTCACCGACGTCTGCTCCCGCCATGTCGGCGCCGAGCCGGACCACACGAACGCGGCCTGGCCCCTGCGCCGGTAGCAGCCGGTAGCAGCCGGAAGCCACTGATTCTTACGAGCCCTTCGCGGACGTCAGTCCCTGGATCCGCCCGAGCACGTCGACCTGCCGGTCGCCCGCGCCCTTCGGCGGGTCGAGCGCCACCTCGTTGGAGACGAACTCCATCATCAGGGACTGCTTGATCTCGCCGGTCGTCAGCGCGAGCACGGCGTCACCGGGGTTGGGCACCGACGTACCGGAGTGGGCCGTCTCCTTCACGTAGTGGTGCGTGGCGAAGAACACCAGCGCCCCGCCGTCCTGCGTGCGCAGCGCCAGCGGCGCGTAGGCGTCGTTCGCCAGCGGCTCGTCGATGTACTGGGTGGCAAGGCCCGGCCGGATGGCGCCCTTCGCCCGGTCCGCCCGCCACACACTGGTGTGCGAGCCGTCCGCGAAGACGTCCCCGCCGCTCTTCAGGTAGTCCGTGTAGTCCTTGCTCAGGTCCCCGGGCGCGGTGGCCAGATCGGTCGAGTTCGCCGGGACCGCCTCGGCCCAGCCGTCCGCGTCCGTCTTGAACTGCGGCACCTTGCCCTCGGCCACCAGCGTCAGATACGCCACCTGGAACGGCTCGTTCATGCCGTCGCGGGTGAACACGAACAGCCAGCGTGCGCTGCCGCCCTTGTTGCCGGCCGCGTCGGCGACGAACCAGCGCGGCCAGCCCGCCTTCTTCGGGATGGTGTACGTCACGTCCGACAGCTTCAGCGGGGTGTGCGAGGCGTTGCCGCTCGGGCTGTTGGCCTTGCCCGCCTTCAGCCGCGCCGCGTCGATGGCCCCGAGCGCACCGGTGACATGCGACGCGTCCAGGGAGCTGTCGTACGCCTTGTCCGCCGCGTTGTACGCGTTCGTGAACTGCTGGAGCGCCTTGGCGGCCTCCGCCTTGGTGGTCGCGGGAAGCACCTCCCGCTCGCCGTGCACCACCACGCATCCGCTCGCCGTCATCGACAAAGCGGTCACAGAGGCTGCTATCAGTGCGCTCCGGTCAAGCCTGCGGAGCCTTCGAGGGCCGCGATCCCTGCTCATCAGGTGCCTTCACCTTCCCCTTCCCGGAGGCGAACCCTACCGGGGCGAGGAACAGCGCGAGCGTCGGGATCAAGTACAGCAGCCACACCGTGACCTGAAGGACGGTCGGGTCCGGCTGGAAGTTGAACACGCCCTTCAGGAGCGTGCCGTACCAGCTGTCCGGAGGGATGGTGTCGCTGATGTCGAAGGCCCTGTCGCGCAGGCCGGGCAGCCAGTTCGCCTCCTGGAGGTCGTGGAAGCCGTACGCCAGCACGCCCGCGGCCACGACGACCAGCATGCCGCCGGTCCAGGTGAAGAACTTGGCCAGGTTGATGCGCAGGGCGCCGCGGTAGAACAGCCAGCCCAGGAAGACCGCCGTGGCGATACCGAGAGCCGCGCCGACCAGCGGGCGCGGGGTGCCGTCACCGGCCGCGTGCACCGACGCCCAGACGAACAGGGCGGTCTCGAGGCCCTCCCGGCCCACCGCGAGGAACGCGGTGGCGACCAGGGCGGCGGTGCCCATCTGCAGGGCGGCGTCCAGCTTGCCGTGCAGTTCGGACTTCAGGTGCCGGGCGGTGCGCCGCATCCAGAAGACCATCCACGTCACCAGGCCGACCGCGATGACCGACAGGGAGCCGCCGAGCGCCTCCTGGGCCTCGAACGTCAGCTCCTGCGAGCCGAATTCGAGCGCGCACCCGAAGCCGAGGGCGAGCGCGACCGCGACGCCGATGCCGATCCAGATGGGCCGCAGGGCGTCCCGGCGGCCCGTCTTGACCAGGTAGGCGATGAGGATGCAGACGACCAGGCTGGCTTCCAGCCCCTCGCGCAGACCGATCAGGTAGTTGGAGAACACGGGTCAGGCCTCCTCGGAGAACAGCGTGCTGCCCCACCAGTCGTCCTTGTCACGGACGCCGGGCGGGACGGCGAAGACCGCTGAACCCACGTGCTGGATGTACTCGTTGAGCGCGTCGGTGGCCAGATGGCGCTGGATGCGGATGAAGCCCTCCCGGACGTCCTTCATGTACGCCAGGAAGAACAGTCCCGCGTCCAGCCGGCCCAGACCGTCGGTGCCGTCGGTGAAGGAGTAGCCGCGGCGCAGGATCGTCGCCCCGCCGTTGGAGTCGGGGTGCGCGAGCCGGACGTGCGCGTCGGGCTTCATCGCCGGCAGGAACGGCTTGTCGCGCTCCTTGGCCTTGCCGACCGGGGCGCCCTCGCCCTTGTCGCGGCCGAAGACGTCCTCCTGCTCCTGCAGCGAGGTGCGGTCCCAGGTCTCGATGTGCATGCGGATGCGGCGGGCGACGAGGTAGGAGCCGCCGTGCATCCACGGGGCGTCCTTGGCGTCCTGGGCGGAGTCCGCCCACACGAACTTCTTCAGCCGGTCGGTCTCCGTGCCCGCGATGTTGCGGGTGCCGTCCTTGAAGCCCATCAGATTGCGCGGGGTCTGCGCGTCGGGCGTGGTCGAGGACGTCTTGCCGAAGCCGAGCTGCGACCACCTGATGACGACCTTGCCGAAGCCGATCCGGGCGAGGTTGCGGATCGCGTGCACGGCGACCTGCGGGTCGTCCGCGCAGGCCTGGACGCACAGGTCGCCGCCGCTGCGGTTCTTGTCGAGGTTGTCCCCGGCGAACTGGGGGAGGTCGACGAGCGCCTCGGGCCGCCGGTCGGCCAGGTCGAACTTCTCGAAGAGGGAGGGACCGAAGCCGATCGTCAGCGTCAGCCGCGACGGCTTGAGCCCGAGCGCCTCCCCGGTGTCGTCCGGCGGCGCCTCGGCGAGACCGCCGTACGCGCCTTCCCCGACGGCCTTGCCCGCGGTCATCCGGCGGGCCGCGGCCGTCCAGTCCTTGAGCATCTGCACGAACTCGGCGCGGTCCTCCGTCGTCACGTCGAACGCGGCGAAGTGCAGCCGGTCCTGCACGGGCGTGGCGATGCCGGCCTGGTGGGTGCCGTGGAACTCCACGGCGACACCGGCCTCGGCGGCGGTCGGGGTGATGTCGTCCCCGGTACGGGTCACCGCGACCGCGCCACCGGCCGCGGCGGCACCGAGCGCGAGCCCGGCCCCGCCCCAGCCGATGAGCGCGCGGCGCGAGGGCGTCGACTCCTGGGTCGTGTCCGTCATCGCCCCGGCCTCAGGCGGACTTGGTGACGACGGCGGCGGCGAGCTTGGACAGCGGCTCCGCGAGCGCGTTCACCGCGTCCGACAGCTGCTTGCGATCAGCGTCGCCGACCTTGTCGTACGAGGTGAAGTCGTACGACGACTTGTCGGTCCGGTACTTGTCCAGCAGCGTGTCGATCGCGGCGAACTGCTTGTCGAGCTCGGTGACCAGGGCCGCGTTGTTCTCCTTGGCGACCGGCTTCAGCAGTTCGTACGACTTCTCGGCGCCCTCCACGTTGGCCTTGAAGTCGACGAGGTCGGTGTGCGAGTAGCGCTCCTCCTCGCCGGTGACCTTGCCGGTGGCGACCTCGTCGAGGAGTTCCTTGGCGCCGTTGGCCATGGAGGTCGGCGTGATGGCCGCCTTGCCGACCCGGCTCTGCCAGTCGGTGAGGTCGCTGATCAGCTTGTCGGCGAGGGTCTTGTCCTCGGCGGTGATCTTCTTGTCCTGCCAGAGGGACTTCTCCAGGCGGTGCCAGCCGGTCCACTTCTGGCCGTCCTCCAGGCCGTCCTCGCGTACGTCGACCTGCGGGTCGATGTCCCCGAAGGACTCCGCGACCGGCTCGGTGCGCTCCCAGCCGATGCGGGAGGGGGCGTAGGCCTTCTTGGCGGCCGCGAGGTCCCCGGCCTTGACCGCGGCGGCGAAGGTCTTCGCCAGCGGCAGGGTCGCGTCGGCCTGCTCCTGCGCGTACTTGCGGTACGCGGCCACGGCGGCGTCGAGGCGCGGGTCGCGCTTGGCCGCGGTCCCGCCGGTGGCCTTGACCTCCTGGCGGATGCCGTCGCCCTTCATGCCGGGCTTGCAGGCGATCGTGTAGGCGCCGGCCTTCACCTCGGCGGTGACCTTCTGCTTGGTGCCCGGGCCGATGTTCTCGCGCTCGGTGACGATCCGGTCGTCCGGGAACAGCACGTAGACCTCGGTGACCTTGGAGCCCTTGTTCTCGATCGCGAGTTCCACGTGGCCGGCCGGGAACTCCTTCTTGGAGACCTCGCACTTGCTGTCCGTGGCGGTCACGTCGATGACGCGGTCGCTGTCGCCGGAGCTTCCCTTCTCCGTGCACCCCGTGACGGCGGTCAGAGCCGCCACGGCGGTGGCGGTGACGACGGACAGTCTGGCGGCTCGCATGCGGGCTCCTGGTGCTGACGTGAACATCACGTGACGGGTGTCACATATTTGGTGAGGCTGGCCTAACTTATCTGAGGCTTACCTGAGTGATACCGCGTGATGGCTCAAAACAGACACCAAGGGAAGGTCAAGGGAAGTTCAAAGCTTCTGCCCGGAGGTCATGCGCGAGGCACGCGTGCGGGGGTGCGGAAGCGCCTCGCTCCGCTGGCCACGGACCCGCGGGAGCCGTCGTCGACGACGGTCCCGCCCGATAGGGCCGCCGGCGCCGGCACAGGCGGCGCACAGGATCGCGAACCGGCGCGCGAGGGTGGCGGCGGGCCCGGGACCGTGCCCCACCACGAGACCGCGTCACCGGCGTGCGCTCTTTCCCCGACAGTCAGGATGCTTGAATTCCCCCGTGACTGACTACGACGTGCTGCGCGTCTTCTGCGCGCCGAACGGCGGCTACGGCAATGAGCTGGGAGTCGTCCGCGAGGGGTCCGTGCTGCCGGACCGCGACGAGCGACAGGCCTTCGCCGCCAAACTCGGCTTCAGCGAGACCGTGTTCGTCGACGATCCCGAGCGGGGCGTCATCGACATCTACACGCCCTCCGTACGGCTGGCGTTCGCCGGATACCCGTGTGTCGGGGCCGCCTGGCTGCTCGACGTGCCCGAGCTCGTCACGCCCGCCGGGGTCGTCGGAACCCGGCTCGACGGGGAGTTCAGCTGGATCGAGGCGCGGGCCGAGTGGGCGGCGCCCCGGACCTTCAGGCAGTACGGCACCGCCGCCGAGGTGGACGATCTGGCCGTGCCGGCGGCGGGGGAGTGGATCTACGCCTGGGCCTGGGAGGACGAGGCCGCCGGGCGGGTCCGGGCCCGTGGCTTTCCCGGCCGGGGTGACGGGGTCGAGGAGGACGAGGCCACCGGTGCCGCGGCTCTCCAGCTCACCGCCGCACTGGGGCGGGCCCTGAACATCGTCCAGGGCGCCGGCTCCCAGATCCTCACCGCCCCGCAGCCCGGAGGATGGGTCGAGGTGGGAGGCCGGGTCTTCCTGGAGCGCTGAGCCACACGCGGACAACGGGAACCCCTCGCCCGGGGGCCCGGAACGCCCCGGTGCTCAGCGCGAACGCCCTCCTGCACTCCGCCACGACTCTCCGCCGCTCCAGCTCGTCCGCGCGCACCCCGCCGGCAGCTCCCGGTGACCCCGCTTGAAGACGGCCGGGTCGGGGATCGCCTCGAAGACGTGGAAGCGCACGCCGGCGCCCCGCTTCGCGAAGCCCCAGGTCTTCTCCGGCCGGCCCCGGATGCTCTGGCCGCCGGAGAGGCCCCCCCGGACGGCACCCGCAGTGAAGTGCGATGTAGCCGTCCGGCCAGGACTGCGCACAGGGGTGCACCCGGTCCGCGAACGCCCGTGTGGCGGGAAGCGCGGACAGGTTCGACCGCCGCTCCGGGACCCTCGGATGCACCGGGCCCCGTTTCAGCGCCCGCAGGCGGAGCAACTCGGGGTGGATGAAGGCCCCCCGCCACCGGGCACGACGCCGAGCAGGTCGCGCGGTGGGGCCACGGACGTACTACGGCAGCGTCAGGATCTCCGCCCCCGTGTCCGTCACCACCAGCGTGTGCTCGAACTGTGCCGTGCGCCTGCGGTCCTTCGTGACGACCGTCCAGCCGTCGTCCCACATGTCGTACTCGTGCGTCCCGAGCGTCAGCATCGGCTCGATGGTGAACGTCATGCCGGGCTGGATGGCAGTCGTCGCGTGCGGGCTGTCGTAGTGCGGGATGATCAGGCCGCTGTGGAAGGAGGAGTTGATGCCGTGGCCCGTGAAGTCGCGGACGACTCCGTAGCCGAAGCGCTTGGCGTACGACTCGATCACCCGGCCGATGATGTTGATCTGGCGCCCCGGCTTGACGGCCTTGATCGCCCGGGTCAGGGACTCCCGGGTCCGCTCGACCAGCAGACGGCTCTCCTCGTCGACGTCGCCCACCAGGTACGTCGCGTTGTTGTCGCCGTGCACGCCGCCGATGTACGCCGTCACGTCGAGGTTGATGATGTCGCCGTCCCGGAGCACGGTGGAGTCCGGAATCCCGTGGCAGATCACCTCGTTGAGGCTCGTGCACAGCGACTTCGGGAAACCCCGGTAACCGAGCGTCGACGGGTAGGCGCCGTGGTCGCACATGTACTCGTGCGCCACCTTGTCCAGTTCGTCGGTGGTCACCCCGGGCGCGATCAGCTTCGCGGCCTCCGCCATCGCCCGGGCCGCGACCCGACCGGCGATGCGCATCGCCTCGATCGTCTCCGGGGTCTGCACCTCCGGACCCGTGTACGGAGTCGGCGCGGGCTTGCCGACATACTCGGGGCGCCGGATGTTTCCGGGCACGGAACGGGTGGGGGACAGCTCCCCGGGCACGAGCAGCGACTGGCCAGACATGCGGACGAGTCTATCCAGCGGCGATGGGGGAACATGTCGGTGGCGAGAGGAGCTGGTCATGGCCCTGTTCAAGAAGCGTGCCGCTGGTAAGGCGGGCGAGTGGTACTACTGCCTGGAGCACAAGAAGGTCGAGGAAGGGCCCGAGTGCCCGGCCAAGGACCGCTTCGGGCCCTACGCGAGCCGCAAGGAGGCCGAGCACGCGATGGAGACGGCCCGCGAGCGCAACCTCGAGTGGGAGAACGACCCCAAGTGGCACGACGCCCCCGCGAGCAGCGAAGACAGCTGATCACGCCTCCATGGGGGTCGGCGCGGCTGCCGTGCGTCGCTCACGCAGCCGCGCCGCGTGCTCGTCGGTGCGCACGTCGTACGCCATCAGCTGCGGCAGGCACAGGGCCAGCAGGCCCACGGCGCCCGCGCACAGCAGACCGCCGGACCAGACCGAGGTCCGCACGCCCCACCACGCGGCGAAACCACCGGCCCTGACCTGGCCCACGGTCGGCCCGACCGAGTACGACAGCAGCTCGATCCCGGCGAGCCGCCCGCGCAGCTCGTCCGGGATCGTCTGGTTCCACATGGCCCCGCGGAAGATCCCGCTGACCATGTCACAGCCCCCGGCCACGGTCAGGAACAGCAGCACCAGCCATACGTCGTCCATGACCCCGGCGGCCGCGATCGCCACGCCCCACAGAGCCGCCGACAGCACCACCATCCGGCCGTGGCGGTGCACCCGGGACGTCCAGCCGCTCATGAGGCTCACCAGCAGGGCGCCGAGCGGGACGCTCGCGTACATCAGGCCCAGCGACCACCGCGCGTCCAGCTCGTCCGCGAGGAACGGCAGCAGCGCCAGCGGCATCGCCAGGAACATCGCGGCGAGGTCGACGGCGTAGGTGCCGAGCAGTTCCTTGCGGCTCCAGGCGTACCGCGCGCCCTCCGCGATGGCCTTCAGCGACGGTCCGGCCGCCTCGTGGGAGGCGGGCGAGGCCGCGATCCGCGCGACCAAGACCACGGAGACCGCGAAGGTCAGCAGGTCCGCGCCGTACGCCCAGCCCAGGCCCGCGTAGGCCACCACCACGCCCGCCAGCGCCGGGCCCGCGACCCCGCCCACCGTCCAGCGGAAGGAGTTCAGCGAGGCCGCCGCCGGGAGGTGGTCGTGGGCCACGATCCGGGGCCAGAGGGAGTCGAGCGCCGGACGCTGCACCGAGACCAGGGCGGAGGACAGGGCGGCGACGACGTACAGCGGCCAGACGGCGGGGTGCGGGAGCAGCGCGTTGAGCAGCAGGGCCGCGCTCAGCACCCCCTGTCCCACCTCGGTCCACACGATCAGCTTCCGTTTGTCCCAGGCGTCCGCGAGCGCGCCGCCGTACAGGCCGAAGACGAGAAGGGGGAGCAGCTCCACGGCCCCGATCGCGCCGACCGCCGCCGCCGAGCCCGTCAGGTCCTTCAACTGGACCGGCAGTGCCACGAAGGTCAGAAAGCTGCCGAAGTTCGAGATCAGCCCCGCGTACCACAGCCGCCGGAAGTCCCGGGAGGCCCGCCAGGGAGCGAGGTCGGGGAGCAGCGCGCGAAGGCCGGAGGGGGGTTCGGGGGCGTCGTCGGTCACGACCGGTCATGGTCGGGGGAGGCCTTCCGGTCCGGCAACTGCTTTTCGCGGCTACCAGCGGGCCGGCGGCGGTGCCGTCAGCTGGTCGGCCAGTCTCGACAGCCGGTCCCGGAACCGCCGCCGCCCCCGGGGTGCCGGGACCGCGTTCTCCCCGGCCGCCGCGCTCACCAGGTGCTGGACGGTGTCCAGATCGAGGTCCGTGCCCTCGGGTACGGCCAGTGACTCGTGGGCCATCGCGGCGAGTTCTCCCTCACCCGGGCCGAGGGAGAGGACCGTCGCGCCGGCCCGCCGGGCGTCGTGGGCCTGCTCCAGAAGCGGGGCGTCCGGCCGGTCCGGGGACACCACCAGCAGGGTCTCGCCGCGCCGGGCCGCCGCGAGCCGGCCCGGACCGACCGACAGATGCGCGGGGTCGGAGGGGCGCGCGTCGTGGCGTACGAGGGTGGGGGCCAGCTCCGGTGTGCCCGACCAGGCGGCCTCGTCGACCAGGTGGGCCGCCAGATGCCACGGTTCGTACTCCGGCGTGCCGACCAGGAGCAGCCCTCCGCCGTGCGAGACCACCGACCCGCGCAGCACACCCGCGAAACGTCGCGTGGCTCCCAACCACTCGGTCCCGGCGAGCACTTCACGCAGCAGCGCGACCCGTACGGCGTCCATGGGGCCGCATCCTGCCGCACGCGGGCGGGCGAGACCCGAGGTTCAACTCGGATTCGCCCGAACCGGGCAGGACCCGTGCCGGCCACCGGCGTCCGCCGCCGGGGGCCAGGCCTGTCCGTGAACCGGCTCACCCGACCGGCCGAAGAGGGCGGGGCGCACGTAAAGTCGGCGCCATGACCTCTACCGACAGTGCTGCACAGAAGGCTCCCGCCAAGGACCCCTGGGACCTTCCCGACGTCTCCGGGCTCGTCGTCGGCGTGCTCGGCGGGACCGGGCCGCAGGGCAAGGGCCTCGCCTACCGGCTCGCCCGCGCCGGGCAGAAGGTGATCATCGGCTCACGCGCCGCCGACCGCGCGCAGGCCGCCGCCGAAGAACTCGGGCACGGGGTCGAGGGTGCCGACAACGCCGAGACCGCGCGCCGCAGCGACATCGTGATCGTCGCCGTGCCGTGGGAGGGCCACGGCAAGACCCTGGAGTCGCTGCGCGAGGAACTCGTCGGCAAGCTCGTCGTCGACTGCGTGAACCCGCTCGGTTTCGACAAGAAGGGCGCCTACGCGCTGAAGCCGGAGGAGGGCAGCGCCGCCGAGCAGGCCGCTTCCCTGCTGCCGGACTCGCGGGTCACCGCCGCCTTCCACCATCTGTCGGCCGTGCTGCTGCAGGACCCGGAGATCGAGGAGATCGACACCGATGTGATGGTGCTCGGGGAGGAGCGTGCCGACGTCGAGATCGTCCAGGCGCTCGCCGGGCGCATCGCCGGGATGCGGGGGGTGTTCGCGGGGCGGCTGCGCAACGCCCACCAGGTCGAGTCGCTGGTGGCCAACCTGATCTCGGTGAACCGGCGGTACAAGGCGCACGCGGGGCTGCGGGTCACGGACGTGTGAGGCGATGGGGGACACTGGACGCCGTAGCGCAGCAGTGTCCCCCGAAACAGGAGCCTGTGGAAATGCCCCGCCTCGCCCTCTACGCCCTCGCCGTCTGCCTCCTCGCCGTGGCCGCGGCGGTCGTCTCCTTCGCGCAGGGCAGCTGGCTCGGAATCGTGTGGGTGCTGCTGGCGGGGCTGTCGTCCAACATGTGCTGGTACTACCTCAAGCGGGGCAGGGCCGCTCAGGTCCAGAAGCGGTAGAGGCTCCAGCCGAAGGAGGCCTCCCCGGGGTCGACCTGGAGGCCGCGCAGGACCGCGTCGACCAGGTCGAAGAACACGCTGTTGACCTGCGGCACCCACAGCAGCGCGAACACGAACAGCAGGCCGAAGGGCGCGAACGGCTCGATCTGGCGCTTGACGCCGTGGGAGAGCCAGGGCTCGATCACGCCGTAGCCGTCCAGGCCGGGGACCGGCAGGAAGTTCAGGATCGCGGCGGAGACCTGGAGCAGGGCGAGGAAGGCCAGCGCGAAGCGGAACTCCAGCGGGACCCCGGCGAGGGCGTCCAGCCAGAACGGGGCCGTGCAGGCGATCGCGAACAGGACGTTCGTGAGGGGGCCCGCCGCGGAGATCAGGCTGTGCCGCCAGCGGCCGCGGATCCGGTCGCGCTCGATGAAGACCGCGCCGCCGGGGAGGCCGATGCCGCCCATGATCACGAAGATGACGGGGAGCACGATGCTGAGCAGGGCGTGGGTGTACTTGAGCGGGTTCAGCGTGAGGTAGCCCTTGGCGCCGATGGTGATGTCGCCGCTGTGCAGGGCGGTGCGGGCGTGCGCGTACTCGTGCAGGCACAGGGAGACGATCCAGGCGCCGGTCACGAACAGGAACACCGCGATGCCGGGCTTCTCGGCGAAGCCGGTCCAGGTGGCCCAGCCCGTCACCGCCGTCACGGCGCAGATCCCGAGGAAGACCGGGCTGATCCGTCGGTCGCTGTGGCGGGTGGTGGCGGTGGTCATGGGGCTCCCTGGACTGGACACGCGCGCGGTGGGACGGCCCGACGGTACCGGGCACAGGGAAAACGTCTTGGGGTGGGGCGGGGGTTCCGTGTAGACCGGGGGCGTTGTGGTTGGGTGCGGGTTCGGTGGGGGTGGGCGTTTGCGCAGTTCCCCGCGCCCCTGTATGTGCCTGCGGCGGCCCGCTTCGGCTTCGGTGGGGGCGGGTGCAGCGCGTGCGGGGGTGTTGTGGGTCGGGGCCGGGGTGGGGGGTGTCCGTCCTCGGTCCGGCGGTGGCTGTGCCTTGGGATGTGCTCGGCAACGGACGCCGGCCGCTGCGGGCGGACACCCCGCACCCCGGCCCCTGCGCGCCGTACGCGGCCACCTGCCTGTTGCGGCGCAGGGCCACTGCAACCCCCTAGGGGCGCGGGGAACTGCGCGACCGGCCACAACGGACCCGCACCCGCCCGACCATCGGACCCGGCACCCCACCAGGCGCCCGGCCACCGACACCCCGCTCCCCGAACCCCGTGACCCGTCCCGACATCACCAGAGACAATGGACCCCGTGCGCTATCGCATCCTCGGCACCACGCAAGCACTCCGCTCCGACGGTACGACCGTCCCGGTCGGCGGGACGCGCCTGCGTGCGTTGCTGACCGTGCTCGCTCTGCGGCCCGGCCGGACCGTCCCGGTGAGCCTCCTGGTGGACGAGGTGTGGGACGGCGACCCGCCGGCCGACGCGACGGGCGCGGTGCAGGCGCTGGTGGGGCGGCTGCGGCGGGCGATCGGCGCGGACTCGGTGGCGTCCGTGGACGGCGGTTACCGGCTGGCGGCCGCGCCGGACGACATCGACCTGCACCGTTTCGAGCGGCTCGCCGGTGACGGCATGCGGGCGCTGGCCGACGGCGACCCCGCGAAGGCGGCCGTGGTCCTGGACGACGCCCTCGCCCTGTGGCGGGGTCCGGCGCTGGCTGATCTGCCCGACCGCACGGCCGAGTCGGCCCGCGCCGAGGCCCGCCGACTGGACGCCCTGCGCGCCCGGCACACCGCCGCCCTCGCCCTCGGCCAGGCCGACCAGGCTCTCCCCGAACTGACCGCCCTGTGCGACACCCACCCCCTCGACGAACCCCTCCAGTGCCTCCGTCTGCGCGCCCTGCGCGACACGGGCCGCACGGCGGAGGCACTGGCTGCCTACGAGTCCGTGCGGCAGCTGCTCGCGGACCGGCTGGGAGCCGACCCGGGTGTCGAACTGCGGGCGCTGCACGGGGAGTTGCTGAGACCGGAGCCGTCCCGCCGGGGGAGGGGGACCGGTGGTCCCCGCGAGCAGGCCCCGGCCGAGCAGGTTTCCTCGGCGGAGGGGGCCGTGGCGACCGCGCCCTCGCCCGTCGGCAACCTCCGTGCCCGGCTCACCTCCTTCGTCGGCCGGGAGGCCGACATCGATGCCATCCGGGGCGACCTCGCGACCGCGCGGCTGGTCACGCTGCTCGGGCCGGGCGGGGCCGGCAAGACGCGGCTCTCGCAGGAGGCCGCCGAGGCGGTGGGGGACGTGGTGCGGGACGGGGTGTGGCTGGCGGAGCTCGCGCCGGTCGACGATCCGGACGCCGTGCCCGAGGCCGTGCTCACCGCCGTCGGCGCCCGCGAGACCGTGCTGTACGGCGCCGGTGCCGAGGCGATGCGCGCCGCGGGCAGCGAGCGGCTCGACGACCCGGTCGAGCGGCTCGCCGAGCACTGCGGCCGGCGCAGCATGCTGCTGATCCTCGACAACTGCGAGCACGTGGTCGACGCGGCCGCCCGGCTGGCGCAGCGGCTCCTGGAGCGCTGCCCGGGGCTGACCGTCCTGGCCACCAGTCGTGAACCCCTCGGCGTACCGGGCGAGTTGCTGCGGCCCGTGGAGCCCCTGCCCGAGCCGGTCGCGCTGCGGCTGCTCGCCGACCGGGGGGCCGCCGCCCGGCCCGGTTTCCGGGTCGACGCCGACGAGGAGACCGCGGCGGCCTGCGCCGAGATCTGCCGGCGCCTCGACGGGCTGCCCCTGGGAATCGAGCTGGCCGCCGCCCGGCTAAGGATGCTGACCCCTCGTCAGATCGCCGACCGGCTCGACGACCGGTTCCGGCTGCTCACCTCGGGCAGCCGTACCGTCCTGCCCCGCCAGCAGACCCTCCGGGCCGTCGTCGACTGGTCCTGGGACCTGCTCGACGCGGAGGAGCGGGACGTCCTGCGGCGGCTGTCGGTGTTCGCCGGCGGCTGCGACCTGGCCGCCGCCGAGGCGGTGTGCGGCCCCGCCGCGCTGGACGCGCTCGGTTCGCTCGTCGACAAGTCCCTGGTCGTGGCGGCTCCTTCGGGGGACGGCGAGATGCGCTACCGGCTCCTGGAGACCGTCGCCGAATACGCCGGTGAGCGCCTCGACGAGAGCGACGGCGCCCGCGCCGACGCCGAGCGCGCGCATCTGACGTACTACCGCGAACTCGCCCGCGTCACCGACCCCTTGCTGCGCGGCTCCGGCCAACTCGCCGCCATCGAGCGTCTGGAGCGTGAGTACGAGAACCTGCGCACCGCGCTGCGCCGGGCCGTGGCCGACCGGGACGAGCAGGAAGGGCTGTGCCTGGTGCTGTCGCTGGCCTGGTACTGGCAGATGCGCGACCTGCGCATCGAGGCCCGCAACTGGTCCCGCGAGGTGCAGGCCCTCGGCCCCGACCCCTTCACCGAGCCGGTGCGCCCGGCCGCGCCGGTGTGGGAGCGGTGCACGGACACCCCGCCGCCGTGGGCCGGGGAGGTGCTGGCGGAGGCCCGGCGTGGTGCTCACCTCGTCCATCTCGCCTGCATGGACACCGAGTTGGACGCCTGGCAGAACCAGCACGCGCAGGCCAAGCTGCGGTCCATCGCCGCCACCTACGAGCCCGGCATGGCGCAGACCTGCCGGATGCCCGGCTCGCTGTGGTTCTTCGCCATCATGCTCACCGGGGACATGGACCGGCTGCGCAAGGTGATCCAGGCCACCGTCGACACCTGCCGGACGACCCCCGGCTACGACTGGGAGCTGGCCGCCGCCCTCCAGTGGCGCGCCAACCTGCTCGCCAACCGCTCCGACTGGGCCGGCGACGCCATCCAGGACGCCGAGGAGTCGCTGGCGATCTACGAGCGGCTCGGTGATGTGTGGGGCACCGCCGAGGCGCTCTCCGCGCGCGCCGAGGCCCATGAGCGCAAGGGCGAGTGGCGGGCGGCCGCCGACGACTACGAGCAGGCGATCGCGCGGGCCGAACAGCTCGGTGCCCGCGCCCAGAAGTCCGTGCTGCACGCCCGTCTCGGCAGCGTGCTGCTGGAGACCGGGGAGGCCGAGCGCGGCGAACTCCTGCTGCGCTCGGTGATCGCCGACCAGGACGGCGCCCGCAACGAGGCGATGCCCGCCTCCCGGATGTTCCTCGCCGGCCGACTCGGCATGACCGGCCGCATCCCCGAGGCGCGTGAGCAACTGCGGCTGCTGCGCCAGCAGTTCGGCATCGCCCACTTCGTCATCTTCGACGCCTTCATCCTCGGCTCGGAAGCCTGGCTGGAGGCGATGGACGGCTGCTACGAGGAGTGCCTGAGGCTGACCCGCAGGGCGCTGGAGAAGTCCGAGGACCCGCTGGCCCTGACCATCGCCCCCCATATGCGCACCATGTACCTGCGCACCGCGGCGCTCGCCCTCGCCGGGTTCGACGGCGGGGCCCGGGCCCGGGACGGCGTCCGCTGTCTCGCCGCCGGGGACGCGCTGCTGCCCGCCGGCCATGCCCCGACCAGTGTCGAGCGCGAGGTGCGGGCCAGTGCCGAGCGGGCGCTGCGCGCGGTGCTCGGTGACGCGGCCTACGCGTCGGCGTACGCGGAGGGCGGCGGCCTCTCCCCGGAGGAGGCCGCCGCCCTGGTGTGACGCGCACCGACGCCTGGGGGACCGGGCCGGTCAGTTCTTCGTGCGGAACTTGTGGATGGCGTACGGCGCCGCCACCGCCGTGATCGCCGCCGACCAGCCGAGCGTGACCCACAGGTCGTGCGCGACCGGGCCGCCCACCATCAGTCCGCGGGCCGCGTCGGCGAGCGTGGACAGCGGGTTGTAGTCGGTGAAGTGCTGGAGCCAGCCCGGCATCGAGTTCGTCGGCGCGAAGATCGACGAGCCGAACTGGAGCGGGAACAGCACCAGGAAGCCCATTGCCTGCACGGACTGCGCGTTCTTCAGGATCACGCCGAGGGTGAGGAACACCCACATGATCGACGAGGCGAACACGGCGGACAGGCCCACCGCCGCGAACAGCCCGGCCCAGTGGTTGATGTCGAAGCCGACCAGGACGGCGACGATCATCAGCACGGTGGTCGCGAACAGCATCCGCAGCAGTTCCACCGAGATCTTCGCGAACAGCACCGAGCCGCGCCCGATCGGCAGGGAGCGGAAGCGGTCCATGACACCGGAGTTGAAGTCCTGGCTGAAGCCGGTGCCGACGCCCTGGGACAGGGTCATGCTCATCATCGCGATCATGCCCGGGATGACGTACTGGACGTATCCGTCCTGCCCGCCGCCCAGGGCCTGCCCGATCGAGCCGCCGAAGACGTAGACGAACAGCAGGGTGAAGACGACCGGCATCAGGATGGCGTCGAACATCGACTCCGGGTCCTGCCGGATCCACAGCAGGTTGCGGCGGACGAGGGCGCCGGTGTGCCGGAGGTGCCCGCGCAGCGGGATCCGGGCGTCTGCGTCGACGGTGGTGGCGGTGGCGGTTGCGGTTGCGGCGCTCATACGGCGACCTCCTCGCGGGTGTCGGTGGGGACGGCGTCCTGCGGGGCACTGGCGCGGTGGCCGGTGAGGGACAGGAAGACCTCGTCCAGGCTGGGCAGTTCGGTGGTGATGGAGGAGAGCGTGATGCCGCGCGCGGTGACTGCGCCGACCACGGCGGTCAGCTGCTCGTCGCTGAGGATCGGGACGATGACGGTGCCGCTCTCGGTGTCCACGGTGGAGGTGGCGAGCCCGGTGATGCCGAGCTCGTCGATCCACCCGGCGAGCGGCTGCAGCTGCAGCGGATCCACGGGCCGTACCCGCAGCGAGCGTCCGCCGACCTTCGCCTTGAGCTCCTCGATGGCGCCGTCGGCGATGACCTTGCCGTGGTCCACGACGGTCAGCTCGGAGGCGAGCTGCTCGGCCTCCTCCATGTACTGGGTGGTCAGCAGGACGGTGACGCCCCCCCCGACCATCCGCTTGACCTCGTCCCACACCTCGTTGCGGGTGCGGGGGTCGAGACCGGTGGTGGGCTCGTCCAGGAAGAGCACCTGGGGCCGTCCGATCATCGAGGCGGCGAGGTCGAGCCGGCGCCGCATACCACCTGAGTAGGTGCTCGCGGGCCGCTTGGCGGCATCCGTCAGAGAGAACCGCTCCAGCAGCTCGTCGGCCCGGGTGCGGGCCTCCTTGCGGGGCAGGTCGAGCAGCCGCCCGATCATGTACAGGTTCTCCCAGCCCGGCAGCTTCTCGTCCACCGAGGCGTACTGCCCGGTGAGCCCGATCACCCGTCGCAGCTGCCGGGGCTGGCGCACCGCGTCGTAACCGGCGACGGTGGCCTGCCCGGCGTCCGGGGACAGGAGGGTGGAGAGAATGCGTACGAGGGTGGTCTTGCCGGCGCCGTTCGGCCCGAGCACACCCATCACGGTGCCCTCGCGCACATCCAGGTCGACGCCGTCCAGCGCCTTGGTCTCGCCGTAGTGCTTGACCAGCCCCCGCACGGAAACGGCGGAGTCCCCGCTCTGGGGGTTCTTGTCGATTCGCGTCATACCGAGGACAGTGCCAGCCCCCACCGACAAACCACCGACAGGTCGCCTACAGGGGACCGCGGGCCGCCGACAGACCCGGAAAAGGGGCGCCCGGCATGCACCGGGCGCCCCTTCTCGTCGTACGACCGCTCAGTACCGCACGGCCTCGGCGTGTTCCGGAACATGGGCCGCGACCACACGCTCCCGCCCGGGCGACACCGCCGCGCGCCGCCGGTCCACGACCGTGGCCACCGCGGCGACGCCGAGGCCGAGGACGGCCAGGGCGGCGCCTGTGAGGGCCGGGGAGGTCGCGCCGAGGCCCGCGGCCAGGGCGAGGCCGCCGATCCAGGCGCCGCCGGCGTTGGCCAGGTTGAAGGCGGCCTGGTTGGCGGAGGAGGCCAGGGAGGGGGCGGCCTGCGCCTTCTCCATGACCATCAGCTGGAGCGGGGAGCCGGTGACGAAGGCCGCCGTGCCCAGCAGGACCACCGCGACCGCCGCGCTCCACTGCGCGGACATCAGCACCGGGAACAGCGCCAGGACCACGACCAGCGAGGTCAGGCCGCCGAACAGGGTGCCGCGCAGCGAGTGGTCGGCGAGGCGTCCGCCGAGCAGGTTGCCGGCCGTGGCGCCCACGCCGAACAGGGCGAGCAGCAGGGTCACGCTGGAGTCGGCGTAGCCGGCCGAGTCCGTGAGCATCGGCGTGATGTAGCTGTACGCGGAGAACAGCGCGCCGAAGCCGGCGACCGTGGTGCCGAGGGCGAGCCAGACGGGCACGGACTTGAGCGCGACCAGTTCGCGGCGCAGGCCCACCGCCGGGGCGTGCGCGTGGTCGTGCGGGATGAGCAGGGCCAGGGAGGCTATCGCCGCCAGGCCGATCGCGCTGACACCGAGGAAGGTCGCCCGCCAGCCCAGGTGCTGGCCCATGAGGGTGGCGACGGGCACGCCCGCGATGTTGGCGAGGGTCAGACCGAGGAACATCAGGGACACCGAGCGGGCCTTGCGCTCCGGCGCCACCATGCCGGTGGCGACGACCGCGCCCACCCCGAAGAAGGCACCGTGCGGCAGCCCGCTCAGGAAGCGGGCCGCGAGCAGCCAGTGCTCGTCGGGAGCGAGGGCGGAGAGCGCGTTGCCGGCCACGAACAGTCCCATCAGGCCGATGAGGACCTTGCGACGGGACATCCGGGCGGTGACCGCGGCGAGCAGCGGGGCGCCGATCACCACGCCCAGCGCGTACGCGGAGACCAGGTGGCCGGCGGTCGGGATCGAGATGCCCAGGTCGTCCGCGACATCGGGCAGCAGGCCCATCATCACGAATTCGGTGGTGCCGAGACCAAAAGCGCCGACGGCCAGTGCGAGCAGGGCCAAGGGCATGAAGAGCCGAGCCTTTCAGGGGAGAGCGGAGTTCCGTACGAGTTTATGTTCAAGTACGGAACAAACCCGCCAGGGCCCGGTATTCCAAGGGCTGCCCTGGGCTACGAGGAGGTGGTGAGGCTCACTCGGGCCGCCACCGGCAGATGGTCGCTGCCGGTCTCGGGCAGCGTCCACGAACTCACCGGCTCCACGCCCTGCACCATGATCTGGTCGATCCGGGCCATCGGGAACGACGCCGGCCAGCTGAACCCGAACCCACTGCCCGCCGCGCCCTGCGTGGAGCGCATCTGGGAGGTGACGGCGTTGAGCGCGCGGTCGTTCATCGTGCCGTTGAGGTCGCCGAGCAGAACCTTGCGGGGGAGCTTCTCGTCGGCGATGGCCTCACCCAGCGCGTCGGCGCTCTTGTCGCGCTGCCGGGCGGTGAAACCCGCCTCCATCTTCACCCGGACGGACGGCAGATGGGCCACGTAGACGGCGACCGGGGCGTCCGGGGCGGCCACCGTGGCCCGCATGGCCCGGGTCCAGCCCAGCTTGATGTCGACGGCCCGCACACCGGTCAGCGGGTACTTGCTCCACAGCCCGACGGTGCCCTCGACCGCGTGGTACCTGTACGTCGACGCCAGCGCCTTCTCGTACACCGGCACCGCCGAGACGGTCAGCTCCTCCAGGGCCACCACGTCCGCGCCGGAGGCGGCCACGTCCCGGGCGGTGCCGGAAGGGTCGGCGTTGTCGGCGTTGACGTTGTGGGTGGCCACCGTGAGGTCGCCGCCGGTGGCGGCGGACTTGTCGGAGAGCAGCCCACCGAAGAGGTTCAGCCACACGACCGCCGGGAGCAGCGCCGCGATCAGCGCGGTCGCGGACCGGCGCAGGAAGCCGAGCAGGAGCAGCACCGGCACGAACAGGCCGAGCCAGGGCAGGAAGGTCTCCGTGAGGCTGCCGAGGTTGCCCACCGCGTTCGGGATCTGCGCGTGCAGCAGCATCACCAGGGCGACGATCACCGAGAGGGCGGCGAGCACGGCACCGCGGCGCCAGATGCGGCGGTCGCCGCGCCAGCCGGAGAGCGGGCGGCCGAGCAGACGCCGGAGCCGGTCTCTGCGGCGCTCGGGTCCCGAACCGCCGTCCGCCGTCTCCGTCACGTATGCCTGCTGCGCCATACCGTCGCCTCACTACCTGCCGTGCACACCGTTCGCCCCGTTGCCGCGGGGCGTCAGAACCCCGTACGACCCTAGGGGATGATCGGCTTCCACCTCGTCGTCCCATGACGACCGTACGGGGGCGATGACGTACAAGTCGGCTTCCCGAGTTCCCCGTCGAGGTGGGGAAAGCGCCCTCTGTGACGAAACGCGCACACTAGGAACTGACGGGGCGTAGGCCTTCGAGGACGGTGTCGACGATCTGTTCGGACAGGCCCTGGGGCAGGGCGGCGTTGGGCTGCATGATGGTGCGGAACAGCATGGGTCCGATGAACAGGTCGTTGACCAGCTCGACGTCGATGTCCGTGCGGAGTTCGCCGTTGGCCTGTCCCCGGCGCAGGATGGCGACCTGCTTGCTGCGTCGGGGGGCGATGACGATCGCGTGGTACGCGTCCCAGACCTTCGGGCTGCTCTTCATCTGGGCGAAGACACTGTGCAGCAGCGCCGAGGACCGGGTCATCAGCCCGCGCTGGCGCAACTGCTCCAGCAGCGACACGAGATCGTCACGCATCGAGGTGCCGGGCAGTTCGGCGTCCGGGGGCTCGGCGGTGCGCACGACGTCGACGAAGAGCTCCTCCTTGCCGTTCCAGCGGCGGTAGATGGTGGCCTTGCCGACACCCGCGGTCCGGGCGATGCGCTCGATGGACAGCTCGGCGAGCGGCACGCCGTCCTCCAGCAGCTTGATGACGGCCTCGACGATGGACCGCTCCACAGCCTCGCTCCGGGGCCGGCCCCGTACGGCCCCCGGCTGCCTGGACTGACTTTCGGCGAGGCCGCTCACGTCGCTGGGTCCTCTCTGTGTGACGGGCTGATCATCATCCCTGACTCCGCGGCGGTGCGGGAAGGCGGTGTCCGGCCTCGCCGGCCGGACACCGCCCGCCGGCTCACTCGCCCGCGGGCACCAACTCCTGCTCCTCCTGGCCCGGCTGACGTTCCTTCGGGCGGCCCGGCAGGTACAGGGCCACCACCAGGGCGCCGACCAGGGCCACGCCCGCTCCCCACAGCGCGGTGACGTGCATCGCGTGCAGGAAGGCGTCGTTGGCCGGACCGACCAGGGCGTCACCCCGGGGGCCGAGCTTCGCGGCGACGCCGAGGGTGGCCTCGATGGACTCGCCCGCGGTGTGCCGTACGCCCGGCGGGACCGACCCGAGGTGGGACTCGATGCCGCTGCGGTAGGCCGTGGAGAGGACCGAGCCGAGGACGGCGATCCCGAGCGCGCCGCCGACCTGCCGGAAGGTGTTGCTGAGCGCGGAGGCGGAGCCGGCCTTCTCGCGCGGCAGGGCCTGCATGATGACGACGCTGGTCGGCGTCATGATGTGCGCCATGCCCGTACCCATGAGGAAGAAGATCACCTCAAGGAGCCAGATGGGCGTGTCAGCCTCCAGGGTGGCGAACGCGACCAGCATCGCGGCGATCAGCAGCATGCCGCCCGTGGTCGTCGCCCGGTTGCCGAAGCGGTCGACGACCAGCCGGGCGCGCGGCGCGAAGATCAGCTGCGCGGCGGCCAGCGGCAGCATCAGCAGACCGGTCTGCAGCGGTGAGTAGCCCCGCACGCTCTGGGTGTAGAAGACCGAGAAGAAGGTCACGCCCATCAGCGCGAAGAACACCAGCCCTATGGCGCCGATCGCGGCCGAGAACACCTTGTTCTTGAAGTAGGTGACATCGATCGACGGGTGGTCGCTGCGCTTCTCGAACACCACGAACGCGACGAGCACGGCGAGACCGGCACCGATGGTGGCCAGGACGGTCGCGTCCGTGAAGTCGGCGAGCTGGCCGCCCTTGATGATGCCGTAGACGAGCAGGACCAGTCCGATGACCGACAGCACGACGCCGACGGGGTCGATCCGGCCCGGGTTCGGGTCGCGGGAGTCGGGCACCAGCCACAGCATCAGCGCGAGGGCGAGCACCACGATGGGCACGTTGATGAGGAAGACCGAGCCCCACCAGAAGTGGTCGAGGAGCACACCGCCGGTGATCGGCCCGATGGCGATGGCGAGTCCGACGCCGCCCGCCCAGATGCCGATGGCCTTGGGCTGCTCCTCGCGCTCGAAGACGTTCATCAGGACGGCGAGCGTGGCCGGCATGACGAACGCCGCGCCGAGGCCCATCAGCGCGCGGAAGGCGATCAGCTGGTCCGGGGAGCCGGAGAACGCGGCGAGCGCGGAACCGGCGCCGAACACCACCAGGCCGCCCAGCAGCACCTTCTTGCGGCCGAGCCGGTCGCCGAGCAGCCCCGCGGTGAACAGGAGCCCGGCGAAGACCAGGGTGTAGGCGTTGATCGCCCACTCCAGCTCACTCTGGGTGGCGCCCAGGCCGGTCGGCGCGGGGGTCGAGATCGTCTTGATCGCGACGTTCAGGATCGAGTTGTCGAGCACCACGATCAGCAGGCTCAGCATCAGTACGCCGAGGATCGCCCAGCGGCGCCGGTGCACCGCCTCCGGTACCCGGGAGTCAGGGACTGCGGTAGTCATGCGTCCGAGAGTAACCCCATTACGATACGGCACCGTCTCGTATCGTTAATTATTTACCCAGCTCTTACTCGCCGGGACTCACCCGGGCCGTGCCTGAACGGTCACACCGACCACCCCTGGCCCTGACTGGCACGAGGTGCCACCATGGAGGTGGTCCGGGGACGCCGTGAGGGCGCCTCGAGATGACGTAAGGAGCCGTTGCAATGACGCAGCTTTCGGCTGCCCACACCAAGCCCTCCGACGGCAGCAAGGCGCTGTACGGGGGCAAGGGCACGCGCCGCATCACCGTCCGGGACATCGCCCTCGCCAAGGAACGCGGCGAGAAGTGGCCCATGCTCACCGCCTACGACGCGACGACCGCCTCCGTCTTCGACGAGGCCGGCATCCCCGTGATGCTCGTCGGCGACTCGGCGGGCAACTGCCATCTCGGGTACGAGACCACCGTGCCCGTCACCATGGACGAGATAACCATGCTGTCGGCCGCCGTCGTACGGGGCACCTCGCGCGCCCTGATCGTCGGAGACCTGCCCTTCGGTTCGTACCAGGAGGGCCCGGTGCAGGCGCTGCGCTCGGCGACCCGGCTGGTCAAGGAGGCCGGCGTCGGCGCCGTGAAGCTGGAGGGCGGCGAGCGCTCCCACGAGCAGATCCGCCTGCTCGTCGAGTCCGGCATCCCGGTCATGGCCCACATCGGACTGACCCCCCAGTCCGTCAACGCCATGGGCTACCGCGTCCAGGGCCGCGGCGAGGAGGCGGCCCAGCAGCTGCTGCGCGACGCGAAGGCCGTCCAGGACGCGGGCGCGTTCGCGGTCGTGCTGGAACTGGTCCCGGCGGAGCTGGCGGCCGAGGTCACCCGGGTCCTGCACATCCCGACGGTCGGCATCGGAGCCGGCCCCGAGACCGACGCGCAGGTCCTCGTCTGGACCGACATGCTCGGCCTCACCGGCGGGCGCGTCCCGAAGTTCGTCAAGCAGTACGCCAACCTGCGCGAAGTGATGTCCGGCGCGGTCAAGGCCTTCGCGGAGGACGTCGTCGGCGGCACGTTCCCGCTGGACGAGCACTCCGTCCACTAGGGCCCGACGGCCCGTCAGAGCCACAGCGGCACCACAGCGCCCCGCCGATCTTCCCCCGTCGGCGGGGCGCTCTCCGTGTGCGGGCGGGGCCGGCATGTCCGAGCAGACCGGGGCACGGCCGCCGAGCAGACCAGCGCCCCGCCGGCGGGCTGCACCTCCGTCGCACCCTGGGCCGTCAACGACGACACGGGAGCCTTCCTCGACTTCGTCACCGAGGTGCCCGGGGGCGAGGAGCTCGCGAGGGCGGCCACCGAGTCCGGTGCGATCGGGCACGGCGAGATTCCGGTCGCGCCGAGCGAGCGCGAGGGATCCATCGCCGCCGGGTCCAGCTGGCGCAGGCCCTGGGTGGCGATACGGACGACGGCGGGCAGCGCGCTGACCCCGGATCGGCGACGGCCCTTCATGCCGAGCCTGGTGCGGGTGTTCGTCGTGGACGTGGACGACACGTGCGCCCGGGCTCTCAAGGCCGGCGCGACGGTCGTCATCTCCCTGGCGGGCAGCGCCTTCGGTCAGCGCGGGGCCGGGCATCCCCGGGGAGGAGATGCGGAGGCAGCTCCGGGGTCCCGGGTGCGCGGAGGCGATGCGGGTGGCGCAGGAGACGTACGACGTGGAGATGACCGGGCGGGGGAGCGGGCGCAGCAGCAGGCCGGTGCCTCCCGGCGCTGAGCCCCCGCGCCCGTCCCGCCCGACTAGTCGAACCGCTCCAGATCCCGCAGCCAGGCCCTCGCCGAGCTGTCCGACGGCGCCCGCCAGTCACCGCGCGGCGACAGCGAACCGCCTGCCGACACCTTCGGCCCGTTCGGCATCGCCGAGCGCTTGAACTGCGCGAACGCGAAGAACCGCTTGCAGAACACCTCCAGCCACCGCCGGATCTCCGGCAGGTCGTACGTCACGCGCTTGGCCTCGGGGAAGTTCGGCGGCCAGTCACCGGACTTCTCGTCGTGCCAGGCGTGCCACGCCAGGAAGGCGATCTTCGACGGCCGGAAGCCGTACCGCAGGACGTGGAAGAGCGTGAAGTCGTGCAGCGCGTACGGACCGATCTTGGACTCGGTGGACTGCATCTCCTCGCCCGGCACGAGCTCCGGGCTGATCTCGGTGTCGAGGATCGCGGCGAGGATGTCACCGGTCTCCTCGTCGAACTGCTCGCTGCTGATGACCCAGCGGATCAGATGCTGCATCAGCGTCTTCGGCACGCCCGAGTTGACGTTGTAGTGGCTCATCTGGTCGCCCACGCCGTACGTGGACCAGCCGAGCGCCAGCTCGGAGAGGTCACCGGTGCCGAGCACGATGCCACCGCGCTGGTTGGCCAGCCGGAACAGGTAGTCGGTGCGCAGCCCGGCCTGGACGTTCTCGAAGGTGACGTCGTACACCGGCTCGCCGGAGGCGAAGGGGTGGTCCATCTCCTTCAGCATCAGCCGCGCGGTCGGCGTGATGTCCAGCTCGGCCGCCGTGACGCCGAGGGCCCGCATCAGCTTGTGGGCGTTGTCCTTGGTGTGGTCGCTGGTGGCGAAGCCGGGCAGGGTCCAGGCCAGGATGTCGCTGCGCGGCCGCCCCGCCCGGTCCATCGCGCGGGCGGCGACGATCAGCGCGTGGGTGGAGTCCAGACCGCCGGAGACGCCGATGACCACCTTCGGGCCACCGATCGCCGTGAGCCGCTGCTGGAGCCCGGCGACCTGGATGTTGTAGGCCTCGTAGCAGTCCTGGGCGAGCCGCTCGGCGTCGGCCGGCACGAACGGGAAGCGCTCCAGACGCCGCTTGAGACCCAGGTCGCCCGCGGGCGCGTCGAGTGCGAACGACACCGTCCGGAAGTCACCGGTCCGCGTGCGATGGGTCCGCCGGTTCTCGTCGAACGTGCCCATCCGCATCCGCTCCTGCCGCAGCAGGTCCAGGTCCACGTCGGCCACCGCGTACTCGTCGCCCAGCGGGAACCGCTCGGTCTCGGCCAGCAGCACGCCGTTCTCGTAGACCATGGCCTGGCCGTCCCAGGACAGGTCGGTGGTCGACTCGCCGAGTCCGGCCGCCGCGTAGACGTACGCGGCGAGGCAGCGCGAGGACGCCGAGCGGCACAACAGCTTGCGGTCCTCGGCCCGGCCGACCGTGATCGGGCTGCCGGAGAGGTTGACCAGGACGGTCGCGCCGGCGAGAGCGGCCTCCGCGCTGGGCGGCACCGGCACCCACATGTCCTCGCAGATCTCCGCGTGCAGCACGAGCCCCGGGACGTCGGCGGCCTCGAAGAGCAGATCCACGCCGAACGGCACGCTCGCACCGCCGACCCGGATCGACCCGCCGCGCTCGTCGGCGCCGTCGCCGATCTGCCGACGCTCGTAGAACTCGCGGTAGTTGGGCGGGTACGACTTCGGCACGACACCGAGGACCCGGCCGCGGTGGACGATCACCGCGCAGTTGTAGACCCGGTTGCGGTGGCGCAGCGGGGCGCCGACGACCAGCACCGGGAGCAGGTCGGCCGACCCGGCGACCACCTCGCCGAGCGCCGTGTCGACCTCGTCGAGCAGCGCGTCCTGGAGGAGGAGGTCCTCGATGGAGTAGCCGCACAGCCCCAGCTCGGGGAAGACGGCGACCGCGACCCCCTCCTCGGCGCACCGGCGCGCGTGGCGCAGCACCGCTTCGGCGTTGGCGGGCGGGTCCGCGATGACGGTGTGACCCGTGCATGCCGCGACGCGTGCGAACCCGTGCTGATAGATGGACCAGAAGTTCGAGGCAGTCACGGGATCAGTGTAATCGTCAGAGCGACGTTATAAGGGGCGGGGAGGGTGCCGGGCCCAGTCCCTGCCGCAGAATGACAGGCATGGACGACATACGCGGTGACCGCCCGGTCCGTACGGCGGGCTGGGGCTGGTTCCTGGCCTGGCTCCTGGTGGGAGCGTGCGGCGGCATCGGCCTCGCCGCGCTGCTGACGGTCGGCGCGGCCTTCCTCGTACTCGCCGCGGTGGCCGCGGTGTTGCTGCTCCGCAGGGGGCCTCGACGCGCCGCGGTGGGCGCCGTCTCGGGCCTGGCTCTGCCGCTGTTCTACCTCGCCTACCTGAACCGGGGCGGTCCGGGAGAGGTGTGCCGCGCGGTGGCCGGCGGGCAGACCTGCACCGAGGAGTACACGCCGGTCCCGTTCCTCCTCGCCGGGGCGCTCCTGCTGGCCGCCGGGCTCGTGATCCATGTGAGGACCGGCCGCCGCGCGCGCACGGGCCCCGTACCGCGGACGTAGCCGGGACGCACGGGGGCCCGGCCCCGAAGGTTCTCACCTTCGGGACCGGGCCCCTTGTGGACGTACGTCCGGTCAGTGCCGGCCGAACGACTGCACGTAACCGTTGGCGGGCGTACCCACGCCGGTGACGTCGTCGTATCCCTTGACCGCGGACAGCGAGCTGTCCTTGCCGAGGCTGCGGACCGAGGTGCTCAACCCACCGCTGGCGTCAGAGCCGTTGATGAAGTCGATACGCGCCACCGCGAGTCCGGAGCCGGTGGGGTTGTCCGTGACGTCGTGGTACACGCGGGAGCCGAACTTGGAGTAGATCGACGGGTTGGCGAAGCCGAGCGCCTTGCCGCCTGCCGCCTGCTGCGCCAGCGCCTGCACGGCCGCGATCACCGGCGAGGCCAGCGACGTGCCGCCGATGCGGTACTCGCTGTACTGCTGCGAGCCGTCGGGGAACGTCTGCGTCTGACCCACCAGGAAACCGGTGTTCGGGTCGGCGATCGCGGAGATGTCCGGGACCACGCGGTTGCCGGCGGCGTTGTTGGCCGTGGCGAGCGCGTTCGGGACGACACCCTTCTGGTACGAGGGCTCGGGGACCGTCTTGCTGGTGCCGCCGCCCGCGCCCGAGGTGAACGCGCCGGGGAAACCGGTCCAGCTCTTGCCGTCCGCGGACAGTGCGGCCTTCTCGGTGCCCCAGCCGGTCTCCCACAGGTACTTGTCGCCCTTGCCGACGGCGAGGGAGGTACCGCCGACCGCCGTCACCCATGCCGAGTTGGCCGGGGTGTCGACCTGCTTCGTACCGGTGTTGGCGACCTCGTCGCCGTTGTCGCCGGAGGAGAAGTAGAAGCCGATGCCCTCGACCGCGCCGAACTGGAAGACCTGGTCGTAGGCGGCCGCGAGGTCCGGCGTCTGGTTGGCCTCGATGTCGCCCCACGAGTTGGAGACGATGTCGGCCAGGTGGTTGTCGACGACCTTGCTGAGCGAGTCGAGCAGATCGTCGTCGTAGCAGGACGCGGCACCCACGTACGTGATGTTCGCGTCCGGCGCCACCGCGTGCACGGCCTCGACGTCGAGGGTCTCCTCGCCGTACCAGCCGGCCGCCCCGCACTCCTCGGTCTTCGTGTAGTTCTTCGGCAGGACCTGCTTGAGCTGGCTGGTGTTGTAGGCCGCGTCGCCGTTCTTCTTCGCGTAGGTGGCCGCGTCGAAGGCGATGGTCGGGGAGGCGTAGGCGTCGGTGATGGCGACACGCACCCCCTTGCCCGTGTACGTGCCCGCGCCGTAGGCGGCGCGCAGCTGCTTGCCGGTGTAGCCCTTGATCGCGTACGGGATCTTCGAGCCGTAGGCCTCGGGCAGCGTGCTCGCGATCTTCGAGCCGTAGTACGAGGAGAACGGTCCGGAGTTCTTGAACACGGCGTCCGGCGGCGGCAGTTGTTCCTTGCTGCTCGCCTTGTGCGGCGCGTTGTCCAGGCCGGTGACGGTCAGGACGGCACCGTCCAGAGCGGCCGGCGCGGAGGCGGTCCTGGCGGGGGCGCGGTAGGTCTTCGAACCCTTGGTGTAGTTGTGCAGCTGGGTACCGAAGGCCTTCTCGGCGGCGGCCACGTCACCGGTGACGGAGACGTAGTGCTGGGTGGTCCCGGTGACCTTCAGGCCCGCCGACTCCAGCCAGGACTTCACCGCGGCGACCTGCGCCTTGGTGGCGCCGAAGCGGGCCTGTGCCTGCTTCGCGCTCAGGTACCTGCCGTACGAGGCCGAGGACGGGTCGGACACCGACTTCGCGTAGGCGGCGAGGCCGGCGGCGTCCTTGCCGGCGAGGTATACCCGGGCGGAGACCTGGGAACTGTCCGCGGTGGCACCCTTGTCGGCCTTGGCCGTGGCCCACGCGGGCTTGGTCCCCGCCAGCGTGTCACGGTTCGGGCTGTCCGCGGCGTGGGCCGCGGGTATACCGAGCGCCAGCGCGCCCGCGAGCATCGGCAGTGTCGCCGCCATGCTCACTCCGGCGCGAAGTTTGGCGCGGTTGGATCTCATGGAACCCCCTGGATGCGGTTCGTCGCGAGTGATCACTCGACGGTGTGGCCACTCTTGCGACGAACCGTTCATGCGAGGGGAATGGGCATGCCAAGAAGAGCCCAATTAACCTAATGAAAAAGGCTAATCAGAGGGTTAACCCTCTATCATCGCGGCTTTGCGCCCCGCTCCTTCAGCATCGACGCCATCAGGTCGATCTCCGACTGCTGCGCGTCGACCATCCCCTGCGCCAGCCGCTTCTCCACGCCGACCTCGCACTTGTCCACACAGCCCTTCGCCATGTGGATACCGCCCTGGTGATGGTCCGTCATCAACTGGAGGTAGAAGATCTCGGCCTGCTTGCCGTTCAGCGTGCCCAGCTTCTTCATCTCGCTGTCGGTCGCCATGCCCGGCATCAGCGAGCCCTCACCGGCCGACGGCATGTCACCCATGTCCATCCACGTCATCGGCGGATCGGCCGACACCTTCGGCAGGTCCCACAGATCCAGCCAACCCAGCAGCATGCCGCGCTGGTTGGCCTGCGTCTGCGCGATGTCGTAGGCGAGCCGCCGCACCTCGACGTCCTTGGTGCGGTCGCGCACGATGTACGACATCTCCACGGCCTGCTGGTGGTGCACGGCCATGTCGCGCGCGAACCCCGCGTCCGCGGACTCCGCCGAGGGGGTGTCGCCCGAGCCGCCGTCCTCGGCCACGGCGTAGGTGATCGCGCCGGCCGCGACGAGCACGCCCGCCACGGCCACGGCCACCCCCGCGAACCTCACTGCGGCAGACCGTTCGTGCACGCCGCGCCGGGCTCGGGCGTCTGCGAGCCCTGCACGAACTTCGCGAAGAACTTGTCGACGTTCGGGTCCTTCGCCCCCGTGACGGTCCGCTGGTGGCCCCAGGCCGACAGCATGATCGGGTCCTTCTGCTTGTCGTCCGGGCTCATCAGCGTGTACGGCGTCTTCTTCACCTTGGCCGCGAGCGCGTCCACGTCCGCCTTCGTGGCCTTGCTGGTGTACGTCACCCAGACCGCACCGTGCTCCAGCGAGTGGACGGCGTTCATGTTGTTGAGCGCCTTGGTGTATACGTCACCGTTGCAGTTCATCCAGACCTGGTTGTGGTCGCCGCCGACCGGGGGCTCCATCGGGTAGCTCACGGTCTTGACGACGTGGTTGCGGCCCAGCGTGCCCTTCCAGGTCCTCACGCCGTCCGAGCCCGTGACGAAGTGCCCCTTCCCCTTGCCGTCGGCCGCCGTGCTGTCGTCGGACTGCGACTGCACCAGCACGATGGCGCCGGCGACCAGGCCGGCGACGACGACCGCGCTGGCGGCGACGGTGAGGATCCGGTTGCGGCGCTCTCTGGACTGCTCGGCGCGCCGCATCTCCTCTATGCGCGCCTTGCGTGCCGCGGCGGTGCTCTTCTTGGCGGAACCCATGAGGTGTGTCCTTCTGGGGGAAAGGGGCGGGACGGATGGTGACGATCGGTCCGCTGATCGTAGTGGGGCGGGGGTGGCTTCTCGTAGGGCGCCCACAGGAAACCGGGGACGCGGGGTGAGACGGGGCGGGCCGGGCATTACGTATGTCAGTCCGAGCAGGCAAGATGGGCGGCAGAGCAGTACATCCGCCGGACGTGAGGCGTTCACTCCCGGGTCGCCGGGACGATCAAGGTCGGCAACGCGCACGAAATGCTGTTGTGGTGTGATGCTCAGGTGCCCGACCGCCTCCTGCGGGACACGGAGACAGGCGGCCTGACCAGCAAGGATGGGGAAGCGGAAGATGGACAAGCAGCAGGAGTTCGTGCTCCGGACCTTGGAGGAGCGCGACATCCGGTTCGTACGCCTGTGGTTCACGGACGTACTGGGCTTCCTCAAGTCCGTAGCGGTGGCCCCGGCGGAGCTCGAACAGGCCTTCGACGAGGGCATCGGCTTCGACGGCTCGGCGATCGAGGGATTCGCCCGCGTATACGAATCCGACATGATCGCCAAGCCGGACCCCTCCACCTTCCAGGTCCTGCCCTGGCGCGCCGAGGCCCCCGGCACGGCCCGGATGTTCTGCGACATCCTCATGCCGGACGGCAGCCCGTCCTTCGCGGACCCCAGGTACGTCCTCAAGCGCGCCCTGGCCCGCACCTCCGACCTGGGCTTCACCTTCTACACCCACCCGGAGATCGAGTTCTTCCTGCTGAAGGACCGCCCGCTGGACGGCTCACGCCCGACCCCGGCCGACAACTCCGGCTACTTCGACCACACCCCGCAGAACATCGGCATGGACTTCCGCCGCCAGGCGATCACCATGCTGGAGTCGATGGGCATCTCGGTCGAGTTCTCCCACCACGAGGGCGCCCCCGGCCAGCAGGAGATCGACCTCCGCTACGCCGACGCGCTCTCCACAGCCGACAACATCATGACGTTCCGCCTGGTCATGAAGCAGGTGGCGCTGGAGCAGGGCGTCCAGGCGACGTTCATGCCCAAGCCGTTCTCGGAGCACCCCGGCTCGGGCATGCACACCCACCTGTCCCTCTTCGAGGGCGACCGGAACGCGTTCTACGAGTCCGGCTCGGAGTACCAGCTCTCCAAGGTCGGCCGCTCCTTCATCGCGGGCCTGCTGAAGCACGCGGCGGAGATCTCCGCGGTCACCAACCAGTGGGTCAACTCCTACAAGCGCATCTGGGGCGGCACCGAGCGCACCGCCGGCGCCGGCGGCGAGGCCCCCTCCTACATCTGCTGGGGCCACAACAACCGCTCCGCCCTGGTCCGCGTCCCGATGTACAAGCCCGGCAAGACCGGCTCGGCCCGCATCGAGGTCCGCTCCCTCGACTCCGGCGCCAACCCCTACCTCGCCTACGCCCTCCTGCTGGCCGCCGGCCTCAAGGGCATCGAGGAGGGCTACGAGCTCCCGCCGGGCGCCGAGGACGACGTCTGGGCCCTGTCCAACTCCGAGCGCCGCGCCATGGGCATCGAGCCGCTCCCCCAGAACCTGGGCGAGGCCCTCACCCTGATGGAACGCAGCGACCTGGTCGCGGAGACCCTTGGCGAACACGTCTTCGACTTCTTCCTGCGCAACAAGAAGAGCGAGTGGGAGGAGTACCGCAGCGAGGTCACCGCGTTCGAGCTGCGGAAGAACCTGCCGGTGCTGTAAGGCTGCGTCTCAGGGGCGCGGGGGACTGTCGCGTGGTTCCCCGCGCCCCTGAGGGTGGCTACTGGGCGGCCTGCTGGGCCAGTACCTGGTGCAGCGGCTCCGTCTCCCTGCGCTTGTACTCCTGGACAGCCCAGCCGTTGCCGTCCGGGTCCTTGAAGTACATGAAGGTGGCGCCGTCCTGCGGGGCGAACTGCACCGGTTCGCTGACGTCCAGGCCGCGGGAGGTGAGTTCCTCGTAGGCCGCCTTCGCGTCCGTCACGCACAGTTGCATGCCGTGGTACGTCCCGGGCTGCGGGGCTCCGGTCGGGACCTGGAGGCCGTCCACCAGGGCGATGGAACAGCCGGAGCCGGGCGGGGTCAGCTGGCAGATGCGGACGCCCTCCATCACCTCGCCGTCCAGATCCACGTGGAAGCCGACCTTGTCGCGGTAGAACTCCTTGGCGCGGTCCACGTCCGTGACCGGCAGCAGGATGACTTCGAGGCTCATGTCCATGGCGTGACTCCCTTGTCGACGTCAGTACAGAGGGCCGTTCTCAGAAGCGCCACCGCGTCTGGCTGAACGGCTGTCCCTTACCGAAGCCGAAAACCGTGCGCGGCGCCACCGCATAGACGACCGCGTGTCCCGGTCCGTGGTGGAAGTAGCCGTCCCGCACCTCGAAGCGCCAGAAGTCGCCGTACTTGGCCTCCCACGCGGCGGCCAGCTCGCGCAGCCGTGTGTCGTCGGAGACCCGCACCGCCTCGCCCTCCACCACCAGGTCGTAGCCCTTGTCCCAGATGTTGGTGCCGGTCGTCAGCGTCACGTGCGCGTTGTGCGCGAGGTTCTTCGCCTTGCGCTCCTCGGGGCCGGTGCAGAAGTGCAGCGCCCCGTGGGCCCACACGGCAGGCAGCGGCGTGACGTGCGGCCGCCCGTCCGGCCGTACCGTCGAGATCCAGAACAGCTCGGCGGCGGCCAGCAGCGACTCCGCGTCGGCCCAGGCGTGCGCCGTGGCGTCCGGGTCGCTGTAGCGCGCGTCGAGGTGGGTCTCGGGTTCCTTCTCGGTCATCACAGCGCCTTCGGCTCGGGAACACCCGGGCCACCGCGGCGGTCCGGTTCGACCCTCCCAGTCTGCCCAAGGCGTTCTCCGAATGCGGGACGAGGCGACGATCCGTTCCACGACAGCGAAAGTGACAGCGACGGCGACAGCGAAAGCGACGGCGGCTGCGACCGGGGCGGCGCCGCGTCCAGGGCTGAGTCCGCTCCGGCCCGCCCCCCCGAATCCCCCCGCCCGCACCCCGGCGCTTCTCCCCGGCTCTCCGGTTACGCTCAATCGATACGACCTTGATCGGACGGGAGGCCGGGATGACGTCGGCGCCGGGGCGCAGGAGCAGTACCTTCACGCGGCTGCTGCGGCACGGTTTCACCGATCCGTCGGCCGCCGAGCGGCTCCTGGAGAGCGCGGAGCTGAGCGCCGTACGCGACGACCCGGTGCTGCTGGAGGCGCTCGGTGCGACCGCCGACCCCGATCTCGCGCTGCTCGGTCTGGTACGGCTCCTGGAGGAGCAGCCCGACCGGGAACTGCTCGACACGGTGATAGCGGCGAAGCCCTTCCGCGACCGGCTGCTCGGGGTGCTCGGCGCCTCCGCCGCACTCGCCGAGCACCTCGCCCGGCACCCCGCCGACTGGCAGGCCCTGGTCACCTACGAACCCCGTGACCTGCACCCCGGCGTCGAGGAGTTCGAGCGCGGGCTCGCCGAGGCCACCGACCCCGTCGCCCTGCGCGTCGCCTACCGGCGCGGTCTGCTGTCGATCGCCGCCCGTGACGTGTGCGGCACCATCGACCTCGCCGAGACCGCCGCCGAGCTCGCCGATCTCGCCACCGCGACCCTGCGCGCCGCGCTCGCCATAGCGCGGACGGCCGCCCCCGAGGACGCGGCGCTGTGCCGGCTCGCGGTGATCGCGATGGGCAAGTGCGGCGGCCACGAGCTGAATTACGTCTCCGACGTCGATGTGATCTTCGTGGGGGAGGCGGTGGACGGGGCCGACGAGGGCAAGGCCCTGCGCGCCGCCACCAAGCTGGCCTCGCACATGATGCGGGTGTGCTCGGAGACGACCGTCGAGGGGTCCATCTGGCCCGTCGACGCCAATCTGCGCCCCGAGGGACGCAACGGGCCGCTCGTGCGCACCCTCTCCAGCCACCTCGCCTACTACCAGCGCTGGGCCAAGACCTGGGAGTTCCAGGCCCTTCTCAAGGCCCGCCCGGTCGCCGGCGACCTGGAGCTGGGCGAGGAGTACGTCGCGGCCCTCGAACCCCTCGTCTGGAAGGCCGCCGAGCGCGAGAACTTCGTCGCCGACGTGCAGAAGATGCGGCGGAGGGTCGTCGAGAACATTCCCGTCGCCGAGCTCGACCGGCAGCTCAAGCTCGGGCCCGGCGGCCTGCGGGACGTCGAATTCGCCGTGCAGCTCCTCCAGTTGGTGCACGGCCGCGAGGACGGCTCCCTGCGCAGCGGCACCACCCTCAACGCCCTGCACGCCCTCGCCGCCGGCGGCTACGTCGGCCGGGCCGACGCCGCCCAGCTCGACGACGCCTACCGCTTCCTGCGCTCCATGGAGCACCGCATCCAGCTCTACCGGCTGCGCCGCACCCACCTCGTCCCCGAGGACGACACCGACCTGCGGCGCCTCGGCCGCTCCCTCGGTCTGCGCGCCGACCCGGTGGCCGAGCTGAACCGCGAGTGGAAGCGGCACGCCTCCGTCGTACGCCGGCTGCACGAGAAGCTGTTCTACCGGCCGCTGCTGGACGCGGTGGCCCAACTCGGGCCCGGCGACATCAGGTTGAGCGCCGGGGCGGCTCGGGAGCGGCTGGTCGCGCTCGGGTACGCCGACCCCGCCTCCGCCCTGCGCCACCTGGAGGCCCTCGCCTCCGGCATCACCCGCAAGGCCGCCATCCAGCGAACTCTCCTTCCGGTCCTGCTGGGTTGGTTCGCCGAGTCCGCCGACCCGGACGCCGGACTGCTCAACTTCCGCAAGGTGTCCGACGCGTTGGGCAAGACCCCCTGGTATCTACGGCTGCTGCGGGACGAGGGTGCCGCCGCCGAGAACCTCGCGCGCGTCCTGTCCGCCGGGCGCCTGGCCCCGGACCTGCTGATGCGCGCCCCCGAGGCCGTGGCGCTGCTCGGGGACGGCGACGGCGGCGGACTCGCTCCGCGCGGGCGCGCCGGACTCGAACAGGAGATACTCGCCGCGGTCGGCCGCGCCGAGGGCGCCGTCCAGGGCGTCACGGCGGCCCGCGGAGTCCGGCGCCGCGAACTGTTCCGTACGGCCGCCGCGGACATCGTCGGCTCCTACGGCACCGAGACCCAGCCCGCCGAACCGGACCAGGGCGCCCTCGTGGAGCGGGTCGGCGCCGCCGTGTCCGACCTGACCGCCGCGACCCTCGCCGGCACGCTGCGCGCGGTGGTGCGGGAGGGCTGGGGCGACACCCTGCCCACCCGGTTCGCCGTCATCGGCATGGGCCGCTTCGGGGGTCACGAACTCGGCTACGGCTCCGACGCGGACGTCCTGTTCGTCCACGAGCCGCGCGAGGGCGTCGACGAGCGGGAGGCCTCCCAGGCCGCCAACAAGGTCGTCTCCGAGATGCGCCGCCTCCTGCAGATCCCGAGCGCCGACCCACCGCTGCTCATCGACGCCGACCTGCGCCCGGAGGGCAAGTCCGGGCCGCTGGTGCGCACCCTGACCTCGTACGCGGCCTACTACCGACGCTGGTCGCTCGTCTGGGAGGCACAGGCCCTGCTGCGCGCCGAACCGGTCGCCGGGGACGAGGAGCTGGGCCACCGTTTCGTCGAGCTCATCGCCCCCCTGCGCTATCCGGCGGCCGGTCTCGGCGACGACGCCGTACGCGAGATCCGGCGGCTGAAGGCGCGCATGGAGTCCGAGCGGATGCCCCGCGGCGCCGACCCGAAACTGCACACCAAGCTCGGGCCCGGGGGCCTGTCGGACGTCGAGTGGACCGTCCAGCTGCTCCAGATGCGGCACGGGGCCCAGGTGCCGGGGCTGCGCACCACCCGTACCCGCGCGGCCCTCGTCGCCGCACGGGAGGCCGGGTTCCTGTCCGCGGACGACGCCCAGGTCCTCGACGAGGCCTGGGTGCTGGCGACCCGGGTGCGCAACGCGGTGATGCTGGTGCGGGGGCGGGCCGGGGACACCTTTCCGACCGAGGCGCGCGAGCTCGCCGCCGTGGGCCGTTACCTGGGATACGGGCCGGGGCACGCGGGGGACATGCTGGACGACTACCGGCGGACGGCCCGGCGGGCCCGGGGCGTGGTGGAGGAGTTGTTCTACGGGGGGTAGGCAGGCTTTCCCGGGCCGGTGACCGGTCAGCGTCCGGCGCGCAGCGGTGCGCGCTCGCCCGGCCCGGCCTTCTGCTCCTCGTACGGCACCTTCGGCAACGCGTACGGCAGGGCCCCGTACCAGAGCCACGCCACCGTGTAGCCGAACAGCAGGCACAGGATGCCGCCGACCGCGTCGAGCCAGAAGTGGTTGGCGGTGGCCACGATGACCAGGAGCGTCGCCGCCGGGTAGACGAGGCCCAGGACGCGCACCCACGGCACCGACGCCAGCGCGAAGATCGTCAGTCCGCACCACAGGGACCAGCCGATGTGCATGGACGGCATCGCTGCGTACTGGTTGGACATGTGCTTCAGGTCGCCGGAGGCCATCGAGCCCCAGGTCTGGTGGACCATGACGGTGTCGACGAAGTCGCCGCCGGTCATCAGCCGCGGGGGAGCGAGCGGATACAGGTAGTAACCGACCAGGGCCACGCCGGTGGTCGCGAAGAGCACCAGACGGGTCGCCGCGTAGCGGCCGGGGTGGCTGCGGTAGAGCCAGACCAGGACACCCAGTGTCACGACGAAGTGCAGCGTCGCGTAGTAGTAGTTCATCCCGACGACGAGCCAAGTCACCGAGTTGACCGCGTGGTTGACGGACTCCTCGACCGCGATGCCGAGGTGGTGCTCCATCCGCCAGATCCAGTCGGCGTTGCGCAGCGCCTCCGCCTTCTGCTCCGGCACCGCGTTGCGGATCAGCGAGTACGTCCAGTAACTCACCGCGATCAGCAGGATCTCGAACCACAGGCGCGGCCGGCGCGGAGTCCGCAGCCGGCGCAGGAGACCCGGCCGGTCCGAGGCCGTGAGGGAGTCCGGAGCGGCCGCATTCCCGCGGTCTTCCAGACTGGTCACGGTCGAGTCACCCATAGACACAAAGTCTGCCAGAAACGCCTTACCCCACCGATCATCCCCCGGTCGGGTTCGGGTTGCATGTCCTACGACGGGAAGAGTGTCCCGTTCTCCTACCGGCGTACGGCGGAAAGACCGTTTTCTCCGCCCTGAGGACGACCGCGTTCCCCAGGGGCCGAAGCCGTCGAACCCCGTACGACCAGCTCCGGCATGAACACGAACTCGCTGTGCGGCGCGGGCGTTCCGCCGATCTCCTCCAGCAGGGTCCGAACCGCCGCCTGTCCCATGGCGGGCACCGGCTTGCGGACCGTCGTCAGCGGCGGATCGGTGAAGGCGATCAGCGGGGAGTCGTCGAAGCCCACGACCGACACGTCCCGCGGCACCTCCAGGCCCCGCTGCCGGGCCGCTCGTATCGCACCCAGCGCCATCATGTCGCTCGCGCACACGACCGCGGTGCAGTCCCGGTCGATGAGGGCGGTCGCGGCCGCCTGGCCACCCTCCAGGGTGTAGAGCGAGTGCTGGACGAGGTCCGCCTCGACGGTCGCCGCCGCCAGACCGAGCAGGTCCTGCATGGTGCGCACGAAGCCCTCGATCTTGCGCTGGACCGGCACGAAGCGCTTCGGGCCGAGGGCCAGGCCGATCCGCGTGTGCCCCAGCGACACCAGATGGGTCACCGCCAGCGCCATCGCCGCGCGGTCGTCGGGGGAGATGAAGGGTGCCTGCACCTTCGGCGAGAAACCGTCCACGAGCACGAACGGCACGCCCTGCGCCCGCAGCTGCTCGTAGCGCTGCATGTCCGCCGAGGTGTCCGCGTGCAGCCCGGAGACGAAGATGATGCCCGCCACGCCCCGGTCGACGAGCATCTCGGTGAGCTCGTCCTCGGTGGAGCCGCCCGGTGTCTGGGTGGCGAGGACCGGGGTGTAGCCCTGCCGGGTCAGTGCCTGGCCGATCACCTGGGCCAGGGCCGGGAATATCGGGTTCTCCAGCTCCGGGGTGATCAGGCCCACCAGGCCCTCGCTGCGCTGGCGCAGGCGCACCGGGCGTTCGTAGCCCAGCACGTCGAGTGCGGCCAGCACGGACTGGCGGGTGGTGGCGGCGACACCCGGCTTCCCGTTGAGGACGCGGCTGACGGTCGCTTCGCTCACCCCCGCCTGAGCAGCGATGTCGGCTAGCCGTGTGGTCACGGCACCGGACTGTACCGGCCGTATCGTCATCGCGGTCCCTCAGTTCTGGTCGGTGCCCCTTGTCCCGCAAAGGGATGATTCCCGTCCGGGAGGAGGATGGCAAGAGCTTGCAGAGTCTTGCACAACCCGTAGTCATCCCGCTCAGCCCCGTAAAACAAGGGTCTCGCGACGGTCGACAAGGGGTCACGGCGGGGTAACTTCCGCAGCCTCTTGCACTTTTTTTCTGCAAGGTCTTTCGCAAGTCTTGCATCGCTGTTACGTTCCCACTCGCCCGGCGGCCGCAAAGGCGCAGTCGGCAGGCAGGGACGGCAGACGGGGCCGATACCTGCACCACACGGGCTTTCACCCTCAAGGAGAACTCATGCGGCGTGGCATAGCAGCCACCGCGCTGGTGGCGTCTTTCGCCCTCGCGGCGACGGCCTGCGGCGGAAGCGACAGCGGCGACAAGGCCGACGGTCCGGTCACCATCACCTGGTGGGACACCTCCAACGCCACCAATGAGGCGCCGACGTACAAGGCCCTGATCAAGGACTTCGAGGCCGCCAACAAGAACATCAAGGTCAAGTACGTCAACGTTCAGTTCGACCAGGCGCAGAACAAGTTCGACACCGCCGCCGGCGCGAGCGGCGCCCCCGACGTGCTGCGCTCCGAGGTCGGCTGGACCCCCGCCTTCGCGAAGAAGGGCTACTTCCTGCCGCTCGACGGCACCGAGGCCCTCGCCGACCAGGCCAAGTTCAAGTCGAACCTGATCGAGCAGGCCAAGTACGACGGCAAGACGTACGGCGTGCCGCTGGTCACCGACACCCTCGCCCTGGTCTACAACAAGCAGCTCTTCGCGAAGGCCGGCGTCGAGGCCCCCAAGACCTGGGACGACCTGAAGACCGCCGCCGCCACGATCAAGGCGAAGACCGGCGTCGACGGCTACTGGGGCTCCACCCAGGCCTACTACGCCCAGTCCTTCCTCTACGGCGAGGGCACCGACACCGTCGACGCCTCGGCCAAGAAGATCACCGTGAACTCGGCCGCCGCCCAGAAGGGCTACGGCACCTGGCTGAGCCTCTTCTCCGGCAAGGGCCTGCACAAGGCCGACACCACCGCCGACGCCTACGCCCACATCCAGGACGCGTTCGTCAACGGCAAGGTCGCCGCGATCGTGCAGGGCCCCTGGGAGATCACCAACTTCTACAAGGGCTCCGCGTTCACGGACAAGTCCAACCTCGGCATCGCCACCGTCCCGGCCGGCTCCACCGGCAAGGCGGGCGCCCCGACCGGCGGCCACAACCTCTCGGTCTACGCCGGCTCGGACGCCGCCCACCAGAAGGCCGCGCTGAAGTTCGTCAACTTCATGACCTCCGCGAAGTCCCAGTCGACCATCGCGCTGAAGAACTCCACGCTGCCCACCCGCGACGACGCCTACACCACCGAGGTCAAGGCCGACCCGGGCATCGCCGGCTACCAGACCGTCCTCGCCGCCGCCCAGCCGCGCCCGGCGCTGCCCGAGTACAGCTCCCTGTGGGGCCCGCTGGACATCGAGCTGCCCAAGGTCGCCGGTGGCAAGGAGTCCCTGGACAAGGGGCTGAGCAACGCGGAGACCGCCATCGCCAAGCTGGTGCCGGACTTCAGCAAGTGAGCCCGAGTGGCCGCCGGATCTCCCTGACATGGGGGGAGGGATCCGGCGGCCACCGGCCTGTGCCGGCCACGCCCGCGGGGCCGCGTCGCCCAGCCACTTCTCAGAGCCGCAGAACTTCCAGAAGGTGTCGAACATGACAGTCGCCATCGACCGCGCCACCGGCCAGCGCCGCGGTGACCGCGCGCCACGGCCCGGGCTGGGCCAACGCCTGAGGCAGAGCTACCAGAAGCACTGGTACGCCTACGCGATGATCGCCCCGGTGGCGGTCGTCCTCGGTGTCCTCGTGCTCTACCCCCTGGTCTACGGCATCTACCTCACGCTCACCGACGCCAACAGCCTCAACACGGCCCGCACGATCGGCGTCAACCACATCGACGCCACCTACAAGTTCATCGGCCTGGACAACTACGCCGACATCCTGTGGGGCGACACGGCCTACGACCGCTTCTGGTCGCACTTCATCTGGACGATCGTCTGGACGGCCCTGTGCGTCGCCCTGCACTACTGCATCGGGCTCGGCCTCGCACTGCTGCTCAACCAGAAGCTGCGCGGCCGCACGCTGTACCGGCTGATCCTGGTCCTGCCCTGGGCCGTACCGACCTTCGTCACCGTCTTCGGCTGGCGCTTCATGCTCGCCGACGGCGGCATCATCAACACCGCACTGGACGCGCTGCATCTGCCCAGCCCGTCCTGGCTGGAGGACACCTTCTGGCAGCGGTTCGCCGCGATCATGGTCAACACCTGGTGCGGTGTGCCGTTCATGATGGTCTCGCTGCTCGGCGGCCTCCAGTCCATCGACGCCTCGCTGTACGAGGCCGCCGAGATGGACGGCGCGAGCGCCTGGCAGCGGTTCCGCTACGTCACCCTGCCGGGACTCAGAAGCGTCAGCTCCACCGTCGTCCTGCTCGGCATCATCTGGACGTTCAACCAGTTCGCCGTGATCTTCCTACTGTTCGGCAACACCGCGCCGGACGCGCAGATCCTCGTGACCTGGGCCTACTACCTGGGCTTCGGACAGCAGCCGCGTGACTTCGCGCAGTCGGCGGCGTACGGCATCCTGCTGCTGGCCATCCTGATCGTCTTCACCTCCTTCTACCGCCGCTGGCTGAACCGCAATGACCAGCAGCTCGCGATCTGAGGCAGGAGTTCCCATGAGCACGTCCACTGTCGAGACCTCCGCCACGGTGTCCGAGGCTGCCCCCGCACCCGCATCCCGCCGGATCCGCCGCCGCGGTGAGCAGAGCCTCGCCGGCTCCCTCGTGTCGCACGGCATCCTGATCGTCGCGAGCCTCATCGCGCTCTTCCCGATCGTCTGGCTGATCTTCCTGTCCCTCGGCCCGGACAAGGACGACTACCTCCACCCGGGCGGCATCTGGAAGAAGATGACGTTCGACAACTACTCGTTCGTCCTCCAGCACACCGAGTTCTTCAGCTGGCTCAAGAGCTCGCTGATCGTCTCGCTCGGCACCACGGTGATCGGTGTGACGATCGCCGCGACCACCGGGTACGCCGTGTCCCGGATGCGCTTTCCGGGCTACCGGAAGTTCATGTGGGTGCTCCTGGTCACCCAGATGTTCCCGGTAGCCGTACTCATGGTGCCGATGTACCAGATGCTCTCGGACCTCCAGCTCATCGACAGCTATCTTGGGCTCGTCCTCGTCTACTGCACGACGGCGGTGCCGTACTGCGCCTGGCTGCTCAAGGGATACTTCGACACCATCCCGTTCGAGATCGACGAGGCCGGACGCGTCGACGGGCTGACCCCCTTCGGCACGTTCGCACGGCTGATCCTGCCGCTCGCCAAGCCGGGGCTCGCGGTCGCCGCGTTCTACAGCTTCCTCACCGCCTTCGGCGAGGTCGCGTTCGCCTCGACGTTCATGCTGTCCGACACGAAGTACACGTTCGCGGTCGGGCTCCAGAGCTTCGTGAGCGAGCACGACGCCCAGCGGAACCTGATGGCCGCGACGGCGGTGCTGATCGCGATACCCGTGTCGGTGTTCTTCTACCTGGTGCAGAAGAACCTCGTCACCGGTCTCACCGCCGGCGGCACCAAGGGGTAAGGCCGGTCGTCTTCCGCGCCCCCAAAGACCCGAGGCGGCCGTGGTCTCCATCCGACCCCGCTGTGACCACGGCCGCCTCGCCATCCTCCTGCCTTTGACCTGATGAACCCGTTACGTATCAAGGACGCCATGAGCCAGCAGCACTCCGCCCTCGCCCCGGCCCCCCACTCCGCCGAAGCCAAGCGCAGCGACTGGTGGCGGGACGCGGTGATCTACCAGGTCTATCCGCGCAGCTTCGCCGACAGCAACGGCGACGGCATGGGCGACCTGGAAGGCATCCGCACCCGCCTGCCCTACCTCCGAGACCTCGGCGTCGACGCCGTGTGGCTCAGCCCCTTCTACGCCTCCCCGCAGGCCGACGCCGGCTACGACGTGGCCGACTACCGGGCCGTGGACCCCATGTTCGGCAACCTCCTGGACGCCGACGCGCTGATCCGGGACGCCCGCGGACTGGGGCTCAGGATCATCGTCGACCTGGTGCCCAACCACTCCTCCGACCAGCACGAGTGGTTCAAGCGGGCGGTCGCCGAGGGCCCGGGATCGCCCCTGCGGGACCGCTACCACTTCCGCCCCGGCAAGGGCGAGAACGGCGAACTCCCGCCCAACGACTGGGAGTCCATCTTCGGCGGCCCCGCCTGGACCCGCGTCGAGGACGGGGAGTGGTACCTGCACCTCTTCGCCCCCGAGCAGCCCGACTTCAACTGGGACCACCCGGCCGTCGGCGACGAGTTCCGCTCGATCCTGCGCTTCTGGCTGGACATGGGCGTGGACGGCTTCCGCATCGACGTGGCACACGGCCTGGTGAAGGCGGAGGGGCTGCCCGACCTGGGATCCCACGACCAGGTGAAGCTGCTGGGCAACGATGTCATGCCGTTCTTCGACCAGGACGGTGTCCACGAGATCTACCGCCAGTGGCGGCTGATCCTCGACGAGTACTCCGGCGAGCGCATCTTCGTCGCCGAGGCCTGGACCCCGACCGTCGAGCGCACCGCGAACTACGTCCGGCCCGACGAACTCCACCAGGCCTTCAACTTCCAGTACTTGAGCACCGCCTGGGACGCCGAGGAACTGCGCGGGGTCATCGACCGCACGCTGGAGGCGATGCGCCCGGTCGGCGCCCCGGCCACCTGGGTGCTCTCCAACCACGACGTCACCCGGCACGCCACCCGCTTCGCCAACCCGCCCGGCCTCGGCACCCAGATCCGCACGGCGGGGGACCGGGAACTGGGGTTGCGCCGCGCCCGCGCCGCCACGCTGCTCATGCTGGCGCTGCCCGGATCGGCGTACATCTACCAGGGCGAGGAGCTCGGCCTGCCGGACGTCGTCGACCTCGCCGACGAGGACCGCCAGGACCCGGCGTACTTCCGCGGCGCGGGCCAGGACGGCTTCCGCGACGGCTGCCGGGTGCCGATCCCGTGGACGCGCGAGGGATCGTCGTACGGCTTCGGCGCCGGCGGCAGCTGGCTGCCCCAGCCGTCGCAGTGGGCCGAGCTGAGCGTGGAGGCGCAGACCGGCGACCCCGCCTCCACCCTGGAGCTGTACCGCGAGGCCCTGGCCGTCCGCCGCGCCCGGCCCGACCTGGGTGCCGGTGACGCGGTGGAGTGGCTGCGCGCACCCGAGGGCGTCCTCGCCTTCCGCCGTGGCGACTTCGTCTGTGTCGCCAACACCGGCGGTGAGTCGGTGACGACTCCGGCGTACGGCCGTCTGCTGCTCGCCAGCGGGGAGGTCGCCGAGGTCGACGGGGACGCCAAGGTGCCGGCCGACACGACCGTGTGGTGGACGACGGCCTGACCGACCGAGGAGGAATCACCGGGCCCTGAGGGGGCCCGGTGATTTTTTTCTCCGGCGTGTCGATCGGCGCAGGCCGCGTTCGACGCTTGGGTGGAAGGGCGAGACAGCCCCCGCGACCCGAGGAGAGACCATGAAGATCCGCGCCCGCCTGAGCATGAGCGCCGACGGCTATGTGACCACCCCGAGCGGCTGGCCCGCGCTCACCGCCGACCCCGCGTTCGTCTCCGGCCAGAGCCACGGCATCCGGGAGTTCCTGGCCGACTGCGAGGCGGCCCTCATGGGCCGTACGACCTTCGAGCCCGCGCTGACCAACAGCCGCTGGCCGTGGCCGGACCTGGACGTGTTCGTCCTCGGCTCGCACCGCCCGGAGGGCACGCCCGACCACGTCACCACCGACAGCGACCCGGTCCGGCTGCTGGAGAAGATCCGCGCCGCCAACCGGGGCGGCGACGTCCACCTCATCGGCGGCCCCCGCACGATCGGCACCTTCCACGCCCTCGGCGCCCTGGACCGCCTGGAACTGGTCGTCCTGCCCATGCTGTTCGGCGGCGGCATGCAGTTGACCCCCGCGCTCAGCGCGGAGGCCGGACTGAACTTCCTGAGCCAACGGGCTCTGCCCGGAGGGGCGGTGGAGATCGTCTACTCCTGCGAGGGCAGCCGGGGTGACCTTCCGGGCAAGCCTGCGAGTCAGCGGTGAGCTACTTCCGACGGCCAGGGCTCTCGCGATGCGGTGTCGGACAGTCATGAGCGGCTCCGGGGGCTGAAGTCGATCAGAGGTCAGGGATTCGACAACTCGTGAGCGTGCGGCAGTTGAGAAGGGCACGTCAAGGGAGTGGGTGAAAGTTCTTGCTGTGAGTTTCAAGGCTCTTGCTGTAAACATTTCGTTAGCGGTACGTTCTCGCCGGCGCCGGGCAAAGACGCCCGGCCGTCACGCAAGGAGAACCCCCACGTGATATCGAGAAGGTCCATCGCCGCGACCGCCGTCGCCCTCGCCGCCTCGGTCGCCGTCCTCACCCCCACCCCCGCCCAGGCCTCCCCGCCCGGAACCAAGGACGTCACCGCAGTCCTCTTCGAGTGGAACTTCGCCTCCGTCGCCAAGGAGTGCACCACCACCCTCGGCCCCGCCGGATACGGCTATGTCC
>NZ_KQ948144.1:1071075-1343015 GCF_001513955.1 Streptomyces pseudovenezuelae
AGGTCTCCCCGCCCGCCGAGCACATCCAGGGCTCGCAGTGGTGGACGTCGTACCAGCCGGTCAGCTACAAGATCGCGGGACGGCTCGGTGACGCCACCGCCTTCCAGAACATGGTCAACACCTGCCACGCGGCCGGTGTGAAGGTCGTCGTCGACACCGTCGTCAACCACATGTCCGCGGGCAGCGGCACCGGTACCGGCGGCTCGTCGTACACGAAGTACACCTACCCCGGCCTGTACTCCTCGGCCGACATGGACGACTGCACCGCCACGATCTCCGACTACACCAACCGGGCCAACGTCCAGAACTGCGAACTCGTCGGCCTCGCCGACCTGGACACCGGCGAGGAGTACGTCCGCGCCACCATCGCCAAGTACATGAACTCCCTGCTCGGCTACGGCGTCGACGGCTTCCGCATCGACGCGGCCAAGCACATCCCGGCCGGCGACCTCGCCAACATCAAGTCGCGCCTGAGCAACAGCTCCGTCTACTGGAAGCAGGAGGTCATCTACGGCAGCGGAGAGGCCGTCCAGCCCACCGAGTACACGGGCAACGGCGATGTGCAGGAGTTCCGCTACGCCTACGACCTCAAGCGCGTCTTCAACAACGAGAACCTCGCCTATCTGAAGAACTACGGCGAGGGCTGGGGCTACCTGAGCAGCTCGGTCGCGGGCGTCTTCGTCGACAACCACGACACCGAGCGCAACGGGTCCACGCTCAACTACAAGGACGGGGCGGACTACACCCTCGCCAACGTCTTCATGCTCGCCCATCCGTACGGCTCCCCGGACATCAACTCCGGCTACGAGTGGTCCGACACGGACGCCGGGCCACCCAACAGCGGTTCCGTGAGCGCCTGTTGGCAGGACGGCTGGAAGTGCCAGCACGCCTGGCCGGAGATCCTGCGCATGGTCGCCTTCCGCAACGCCACCCGCGGGGAGTCCCTCTCCAACTGGTGGGACAACGGCGGCGACGCGATCGCCTTCGGGCGCGGCGCCAAGGGGTACGTCGCCATCAACCACGAGTCGAGCAGCCTGAGTCGCACGTACCAGACCTCGCTGCCCGCCGGGACGTACTGCAACGTGCAGAACAACACGACGGTGACCGTGAACTCCAGCGGCCAGTTCACCGCCACCCTGGGCGCCAACACGGCGCTCGCGATCTACGCGGGCAAGTCGAGCTGCTGAGCCGCTCCCGCCCCCCGGCTACCGCCCCTGTTCCGGCTGTCCGTGCCGGCGCGGGGGCGGTCGTCCGAGTATCTCGGCCGACCGGCCGGACGTCCATGTCGTGCCTCATGCGCTCGTCACCTGCACCGTCCGGCGCTGAAAGTTCTTTCCGGTCGTTTCAGGACTCTTGCTGTAATCCTTACGGCGGCGATACGGTCACGCGGGGTCGGACCCGCAGAGCCGTACATCGCAAGGAGTCCACGTCTGTGATACCGAGATGGCCGGTGCCGGCCAAGCGCCGCACCACGCATGCCGGACGGGTCGCCGCGGTCACCGTGACCGCGCTGGCCGCAGCGCTCGTCCAGCCGCTGTCCGCCCGCGCGGACACCCCGCCGCCACCGCCCTCCGACGCGAAGCTCGCCGCGGAACCGGCCCGGCACGACGCCACCCGTGAGCAGTTCTACTTCGTCCTGCCGGACCGTTTCGCCAACGGCGACACCTCCAACGACCGCGGCGGGCTCACCGGTTCACGGCTGAGCACCGGCTACGACCCCACCGACAAGGGCTTCTACCAGGGCGGCGACCTCAAGGGCCTCACGAAGAAGCTCGACTACATCAAGGGCCTCGGCACCACCTCCATCTGGATGGCCCCGATCTTCAAGAACCGGCCCGTGCAGGGGACGGGGTCCAACGCCTCCGCCGGCTACCACGGTTACTGGATCACCGACTTCACCCAGGTCGACCCGCACTTCGGCACCAACAAGGACCTGGAGACGTTGATCTCCAAGGCCCACGCCAAGGGCATGAAGGTCTTCTTCGACGTCATCACCAACCACACCGCCGACGTCGTCGACTACGAGGAGAAGTCCTACGAGTACCTCTCCAAGGGCGCCTTCCCGTATCTGACGAAGGACGGCGAGCCCTTCGACGACGCGGACCACGCGGCCGGCGACCGGAGGTTCCCGGCGGTCGACGCCGACTCCTTCCCGCGCACACCGACGGTCACCGGCGCGAACGCCAAGGTCCCCTCCTGGCTCAACGACCCGACGATGTACCACAACCGCGGCGACTCGACCTACGCCGGCGAGTCCACGACCTACGGCGACTTCTCCGGCCTCGACGACCTGTGGACCGAGCGCCCCGAGGTCGTCTCCGGGATGGAGAAGATCTACCAGCGCTGGGTCAGGGACTTCGACATCGACGGCTTCCGGATCGACACCGTGAAGCACGTGAACATGGAGTTCTGGACCCAGTGGGCCACGGCCCTCGACGCCTACGCGGCCAAGCAGGGCCGCAAGGACTTCTTCATGTTCGGCGAGGTCTACTCCGCCGACACGGCGGTCACCTCGCCGTACGTCACCCAGGGCCGCCTCGACGCCACGCTGGACTTCCCCTTCCAGGAGGCCGCACGGCAGTACGCCTCCCAGGGCGGAAGCGCACAGAAGCTCGGCGCCGTCTTCGGGGACGACTACAAGTACACGACCGACAAGGCCAACGCCTACGAGCAGGTCACCTTCCTCGGCAACCACGACATGGGCCGCGTCGGGTACTTCCTGAACCAGGACAACCCGAAGGCCACCGACGCCGAACTGCTCGCCAAGGACAGGCTCGCCAACGAGCTGATGTTCCTCAGCCGCGGCAACCCCGTCGTCTACTACGGCGACGAACAGGGCTTCACCGGCGCGGGCGGCGACAAGGACGCCCGCCAGACGATGTTCGCGTCCAGGACCGCGGACTACCTCGACGACGACGAGATCGGCACCGATCGCACCCACGCGAGCGACGCGTACGACACGAGCGCCCCGCTGTACCGCCAGATCGCCGCACTCGCCAAGCTCCGCAAGGCGAACCCGGCGTTGACGGACGGCGTCCAGGAGGAGCGGTACGCGGCCGACGGGGCCGGGGTCTACGCCTTCTCCCGCACCGACGCGAAGACCGGCCAGGAGTACGTGATCGCCTTCAACAACGCGGGCGAGGCCAAGTCGGCGACGTTCGCGACCGGTGCGGCGAACATGGCGTTCAAGGGGATCCACGGCACCGACGTCACGACGAAGACCGACGCCGACAAGAAGATCACCGTCACCGTCCCCGCCGGCTCGGCGATCGTCCTCAAGGCGGCCGGCAAGCCCGCCAAGCCCGCCGCCAAGCCGACGCTCACCCTCAAGGCCCCGGCCGCCGGTGCCACCGGCACCGTCGAGCTCACCGCCGACGTGGACGGCGGACAGCTCGACCGGGTCGTCTTCGCCGCTCAGGTCGGCGGCGGCACATGGCGGACGCTCGGCTCCGCCGACCACGCCCCGTACAAGGTCACACAGACCGTGGGCAAGGCCGTGCCGGCCGGAACAGCCCTGCGCTACAAGGCGGTTGTCATCGACTCGACGGGACGCACCGCTTCGGCGACGGCGGAGTCCGTCACCGGCACCCCGCCCGCCGAGGAGATCCCCACCGTCTCCTCCCGCGACTACGCGGTCGTCCACTACCAGCGCACCGACGGCGACTACGCCGACTGGGGCCTGTACGCCTGGGGCGACCTCGCCGACGGCGAGTCCACCACCTGGCCGGACAGCCATCCCTTCGTCGGCCGGGACGCGTACGGCGCCTTCGCCTACGTCAAGCTGAAGCCCGGTGCCTCGAACGTCGGCTTCCTCGTCATCGACAAGGACGGCACCAAGGACGTCTCCACCGACCGCACGATCGACGTCACCAAGACCGGTGAGATCTGGATCGAGCAGGGCAAGGACACCGTACGGACGGAGCGGCCCGACTACCCGGCGCAGGACAGGACCAAGGCGGTCGTCCACTACCACCGCGCCGACGGCGACTACGACGGCTGGGGTCTGCACGTCTGGACGGGCGCCGCGAACCCCACCGACTGGTCGAAGCCGCTGACGCCGGTGCGGACGGACGCCTACGGCGCGGTCTACGAGGTACCTCTCAACGACGGTGCCACAAGCCTCAGTTACATCATCCACAAGGGCGACCAGAAGGACCTGCCCACCGATCAGTCCCTGGACCTCACGGCCAACGGCCACGAGGTGTGGCTGCTGAACGGCCAGGAGAAGTACCTCCTCCCGCAGCCCGCCGGGTCCGCGGCCGCGCTCGACCTGACCACCTCCAAGGCGGTCTGGATCGACCGGGACACCGTCGCCTGGAACGGCTCCGAGGCTGCCGCCTCCACCCAGCTGCTGTACTCCCACGACGGTTCGATCGCCGTCCAGGGCGGTGCGCTGACCAGCGACGACGAGCGGTGGCTGCGGCTCACCAAGACCGCCCTCACCGACACCCAGAAGGCCAGGTTCCCGCATCTGAAGGACTACACGGCCTGGTCCGTGGACCCGCGTGACCGCGACCGCGTACGCCAGGCCCTCGGGGGCCAGCTCGTCGCCTCCCAACGGGCCGCGAACGGAGCCGTGCTGGCGGCCACCGGCGTGCAGATCGCGGGCGTCCTCGACGACCTGTACCCGAAGGCGACGAAGGCCGACCTCGGGCCGACGTTCAGCAAGGGACGCCCCACGCTCTCGGTCTGGGCGCCGACCGCGCAGTCGGTGAAGCTCGAACTCGGCGGCTCCACGGTCGCCATGAAGCGCGACGCCGGCACCGGCGTCTGGTCCGTCACCGGTCCGGGGTCCTGGAAGGGCAAGCCCTACCGGTACGTGGTCAAGGTCTGGGCACCCAGCGTCGGGAAGGTCGTCACCAACAAGGTCACCGACCCCTACGCGGTCGCCCTGACCACCGACTCCGAGCGCAGCCTCGTCGTCGACCTGGACGACCGGTCCCTCGCCCCGCGCGGCTGGACCACGTACACCAAGCCCAAGGCCGTTCCGCTCAAGGACGCCGAGATCCAGGAACTCCACATCCGGGACTTCTCGGTGGCGGACAAGACCGTGCCCGCGAAGGACCAGGGCACCTATCTCGCCTTCACCGACAAGAACAGCGACGGCTCGAAGCACCTGAAGGAGCTCGCCGAGGCGGGGACGAGCTACGTCCACCTGCTGCCCGCCTTCGACCTCGCCACCGTCCCCGAACGCCGCCAGGACCAGGCGACCCCCGCCTGCGACCTCGCCTCCTACCCGGCCGACTCCGACCAGCAGCAGGAGTGCGTCGCGAAGACCGCCGCGAAGGACGCCTACAACTGGGGCTACGACCCGTACCACTACACCGTCCCGGAGGGCTCGTACGCGAGCGACCCGGACGGCACCGGCCGTACGGTCGAGTTCCGGAAGATGGTCAGGTCCCTCAACGACGACGGCCTCAGGGTCGTCATGGACGTCGTCTACAACCACACCGCGGCGAGCGGGCAGGCGGCCACGAGCGTGCTCGACCGGATCGTGCCCGGCTACTACCAGCGGCTTCTCGCCGACGGCTCGGTCGCCAACAGCACCTGCTGTGCCAACACCGCGACCGAGAACGCGATGATGGGCAAGCTGGTCGTCGACTCGATCGTCACCTGGGCCAGGGAGTACAAGGTCGACGGCTTCCGCTTCGACCTCATGGGCCACCACCCCAAGGCCAACATCCTGGCCGTGCGCAAGGCCCTCGACGCGCTGACCCTCACGAAGGACGGCGTCGACGGCAAGAAGATCATCCTCTACGGCGAGGGCTGGAACTTCGGCGAGGTCGCCGACGACGCCCGCTTCGTGCAGGCCACGCAGAAGAACATGGCCGGGACCGGGATCGCGACCTTCTCCGACCGCGCCCGTGACGCCGTACGCGGCGGCGGCCCCTTCGACGAGGACCCCGGGGTCCAGGGCTTCGCGTCCGGGCTGTACACCGATCCCAACGGGTCCGCCTCGAACGGAACCGAGGCGGAACAGAAGACCCGCCTGCTCCACTACCAGGACCTCATCAAGGTGGGTCTCTCCGGCAACCTCGCGAAGTACCGTTTCACCGACAGCGACGGCAAGGAGGTCACCGGCGACCAGGTCGACTACAACGGGCAGCCCGCCGGATACGCGGACGCGCCCGGCGACGCCCTCGCCTACGCCGACGCGCACGACAACGAGTCACTGTTCGACGCGCTGACGTACAAGCTGCCCGCCGGCACCAGCGCCTCCGACCGGGCCCGGATGCAGGTCCTCGCCCTGGCCACCGCCGCCCTCTCGCAGGGCCCGGCGCTCTCCCAGGCGGGCACCGACCTGCTGCGCTCCAAGTCCCTGGACCGCAACTCCTTCGACAGCGGCGACTGGTTCAACGCGATCCACTGGAACTGCCAGGACGGCAACGGCTTCGGCCGCGGACTGCCCATGGCGGCCGACAACGCCTCCAAGTGGCCGTACGCCAAGCCGCTGCTGAGCTCCGTGAAGGTCGGCTGCGCGCAGATCGAGGGGGCGTCGGCCGCGTACCGCGACCTGCTGAGGATCCGTACGACGGAGAAGGCGTTCTCGCTCGGCACGGCGGACCAGGTGCAGTCGCGGCTGTCCTTCCCGCTCTCCGGCAAGGACGAGACGCCCGGTGTGATCACGATGGAGCTCGGTGACCTCGTCGTCGTCTTCAACGCGACGCCGAAGGCGCAGAGCCAGCGGGTCGACGCCCTCGCCGGCAGCGACTACCGTCTGCACCCCGTGCAGCAGGCAGGGGCGGACTCTACCGTCAAGGCGGCGACGTACGAGAAGGAATCCGGTACGTTCGCCGTTCCGGCCCGGACCGTGGCTGTTTTCCTCCGCCATCCGTAGCCGAACGCATTACCTTGGTGGAGCAGACCCCGAACCCCGGTCTGCTCCACCGGTGTTGCCCGAGGGGTGACAGATGGACGCACAACGCAAGCTGACCGGCACGACCGTGATGGTCGTGGACGACATGGAGGCCAGCCGGTACGCCGTGGGCACCGTGCTGAGCCGCGCGGGGCACCGGGTCGTCCCGGTCGCCACCGGCGGCGAGGCCCTCGCCGAACTCGACACCCGGCTGCTCAAGGGCACCCTGCCGGACGTGGCGCTGGTCGACGTGGGGCTGCCCGACATGAGCGGCTTCGACCTGTGCCGGCTCTTCAAGGAACGCCCGCACACGGCCGCGATGCCCGTCGTGCACTTCTCCGCCGCGGCCGCGCCCCCGGCCGCCTTCTGCCAGGGGCTGGACGCGGGCGTCGAGGCCTATCTGCAGGTGCCCGCCGAGCCCCTGGAGATCGAGGCGGTGGTCCGGGCCGCGGTACGCAACGCGCAACTGCGGGCCGGTGACCGGGCACTCGTACGGCGGCTCACCCTGCTGTCCGAGACGATCGTCACCATCCAGTCCGCACGCACCCTCCAGGAACTGTCCGACGCGGCCGCCGAGGGGGTCTCGCGGCTCACCGGAACCCCGGCCGCGGTCTTCGTCCTCGACCAGGACGACCAGCTCTACCGCGGGCTGTCCCGCGACCGCATCCCGGTCGCGCTGCCCGACGAGGGCGCCGACCGGGCCGTCAGCCGGCTGCTGCGCCGGCTGACCCAGGGGCAGGCCGGAGTGCAGCTCACCACCGTGCCGGCGCCGCTGTGGCCCGCCGGGTTCTTCCGGCCCGGTGTCCAGCACGACGCCCGCCTCGCGCTCGTCGTCAGCCAGGAGGGCCGGGCCCCGGTGTGCCTGGCCGCGCCCGCGCGCGGGATGCGCAGGGTGGGCCTGGAGGGCGAGGCCCTGCTGGCCCAGCTGGCCCAGGCCACCGCGCTGGCCGCCGAGCCGCTGCTCATGTACAAGGTCGAGCGGCATGTCGCCCTCACCCTCCAGCACAGCTTCCTGCCCCAGCCGCACCGGCTGCCCGACCTGCCGGGCATCGACGTCGTGGTCCGCTACGTCCCCGCCTCCCGGCAGACCGAGATCGGCGGCGACTTCTACGCCGCGCTGCGCGTGGACGAGGGGGTGCTGACCGCGGTCGGCGATGTCGTCGGGCACTCGCTGGACGCGGCCACCGTCATGGTCGAACTCCGGCACGCGCTGCGCGCCTACGCGGTCGACGAGAGCGATCCGGCCGTGCTCGCCGAGCGCCTGGACCGGACCCTGCGGCGCTACCACCCCGACACCACGGCCACCGTCTGCCTGGCCCTGATCGACCCGGAGACCGGGCGCACCCGGATCGCCAACGCCGGTCACATCCCGCCGCTGATCGTCCGTGACACCGGCACCGCCGACTACGCCGAGGCGTCCGGCCCGCTGCTCGGGATCGGCCTGCCCCATCCGCCGGCCACCGAGCTGTTCCTCCAGCCCACCGACCGGCTCCTCATGGTCACCGACGGCCTCATCGAGACCCGGGGCACCGACCTCACGGCCTCCCTGGAACACCTGCGCGCGGCCTCCTCGGGCGCCCTGCCCGGACTGGACGCGCTGTGCGACACCCTCCTGGACACCTTCGGCCACGACCGGGAGGACGACATCGCCATGCTGGCGCTGAGGCTAGGGTGACGTGTGTCGCCCTAGAACAGGAGTGCCCATGCCGCAGATCACCGTCGAACACTCCCCGCATCTCGACCATGTCCACTGGGAGGAGTTCGCCCTGGCGCTCCACCCGGTCGTCGTCGAGACGGCGGCCGCCAAGCTCGAGGCGTGCAAGACCCGGGTCCTGCGCACTGAGGACGAGGCGGTCGGCGGTGAGACCAGGAACCACGCGATCGTGCACGTCACGCTCGCCCTGCTCGCCGGACGGTCCGAGGAGACCAAGGCGAAGCTCACCGAGGCCGTCGTGGAACTCCTGCGCAAGCACGTCGGACCCGAGGACGGCCTCACCGTGCACCTCTCCGCCGAGGTACGCGACCTGGACGCCTCCTACACAAAGGCCGTGCTCTAGGACGCCAGTGCGATCAGCCGGGTGGCGAGGTCGGTGAACGGGCCGTCGTGCGGCTCGTCCTTCAGCATGTGCCGCAGCAGCGCGGTCATCTCCTCGTCGTAGGCCGCGCTCACCGCGGCCAGTGCGGCGAAGTCGTGCACGAGCTGGATCTCCAGCTCGGCACGCGGGACACGGCGGCCGTCCAGCCAGATCAGGGCCGTCGACTCGACGAGCGAGATCCAGGAGCGGATGAGCAGTTCCAGTCGTGCGGGCGGGTCCGTCACCCGCAGATGCGACAGGATCTGCTCGTAGGCGACCTGTCGTACGGAGTCGATGAGCGCGTTCGTCGCCGAGGAGCCTACGGCGGGCCCGCCGCGCATCAACGCCGAGAAGCCCGGCCCGTGTTCGTCCACGAAGTCGAAGAACCGGCGCATCACCCGCAGCAGCCGGCCGCCCAGCGAACCCTGCTGCGGCTCCTCGAAGCGGCTCGCGAGATCCTCCGCCGCCCGCTTCAACGCGGCCTCGTACAGGCTGAGTTTGCCGGGGAAGTAGTGGTAGACGAGCGGTCGTGAGATACCGGCCGCCGCGGCTATCTCGTCGATGGAGACCTCGTCGGGCGAGCGGCGGGCGAACAGTTCGAGGGCGACGCCGATCAACTGCTGACGCCGTTCCTCGACTCCCATTCTTCGACGGACCCCGGTTGTCATACGAACACCTTACCGATCGAATCCGGCCCGGAACGGTCCGGTCCGGACGGCGGTGTTCCTCGGTCGGGCACCGGCCCGCTACCGGAGCCCGCTGACCGCCCGCCCGTCCTCCAGGGTCCCCTTCAGTTCGGCCTGGGCTCCCTGCCGCGTCTTCACGGCCAGCAGATCGCCCTGCGCGGAACCCGTCACCCCGCCGGTCGCGCTGATCGACGAGGTCCCGCGGCTCCCCGCCGCCAGCAGGTACCAGGAACCGGTCCCGGACTTCCACAGCACCCCGGCCAGCACCTGCGGATCCTTCGCCCCGCAGGCCGGCACGTTCTCGGCCTTCGCCGCGACCGCCCCGTACGCCGAGCCGGGCGTGTGGAACTGGGCCAGCACCCGCTCGCCGCCGCCCTGCCAGGTCTCGGCACGGGTGCACACCCAGTCGGCCGTGCCGCTCGTGTCGGGCAGCGGCTGCGAGGCGTACACCCAGGTGTTCACACTGCGCACGCCCGAGGAGCGCATCGTCCCGAGCGAGCAGGCGTACGGCGCCCAGGCGCGCAATGCCCCCGGCCCGGACGCGTCCTTCGCCGACCCGGGGCGGCCGGTGGTGAGCCGGGCCGGCACCAGCTCGCCGAGGTCGGTCAGCAGCCGGGTGCCGGCGGCGTCCGTCAGCTGGAGCACGTTCCAGGAGGTGCAGGCGCCGGTCTGGGCCGGGCCGGCCATCGGCGCGGTGGTGCCGTCCGTCAGCGTGAGATCCATGGCGCCGGCGCCCGGCTTCAGCAGGTCCCGCTCGGCGGCCTTCGTCACCCAAGGGGCCGTCAGATAGCGGATGTTGCCGTCGGAGCGGCCCAGCACGACCGCGCCCGCCCCGGCCCGGTCCGCGCCGTCGACCCGGGCGAAGTCGAGGGCGGCGCCCTCGGTGCCGTCCCGCGGCTCGGCGTAGCGGACGACGCGCAGACCGTCGTAGAGGAGCACCACGCGCGCGTTGTCGACGGTCCCGGCGTACAGGAGCTGCGGCGGGCCGGAGGGGCCGCCCGACGGGGTGCCGGGGGTCGCGGAGACCTGGACGCGCTCGCCGGGGCGAGCCCAGACGGCGAGCGCGCGGCGCAGCAGGGCGGTGTCGCCGGTGAGGTCGCCGCGCGCGGGCCACACGGAGAAGTCGGTGCGCGCCGAGGACTCCCACGCGGCGGCCGGGACCTTGAGCAGCAGGGCCGGGTTCAGGGCGGCCTGGGCCGCGGGGTTCTGCGCGTAGGGCGGCGCGGCGGCGCCGTCGGGACCCCAGCCGTCGCCGGGCAGACCGAGCAGCGCCCCGCACACGGCGACTGCCGCCGCGGCGGCGAGCGCGGCCTTCATGTGCTGCCTGCGCCGCATCAGGTCGGTCGGGCGGGCCTGGAGCGAACAGGGGTCGAACTCGGCGGAGCCGAGGAGGGCGTACCCGTCCTCGGTACCGGCGGCCTCGTCGAGCGCCGCGTCCACGTCGGTCACGCCCGCCGCCGCCAGCAGCTCCCGTACGTCACCGTCGGGGAGCTTCTCCAGGCCGCGCAGGACACAGGCGGCGCGGGCCGGGCCGGACAGCGCCGACAGCCGCTGGTCCAGGGCGAGTTCGTCGGCGCCGCCGGAGCGCGGGAAGAGCCTGAGGCCCCACACCTGGGGGAGCAGCGGCGGGAGCTGGGAACGCCGGGGCCGCGCCCGGCGCCTGAGCGGCAGGCCGGCCTCCAGTGCCGTACGCACCACCTGGAGGCGGACGAAGGCGTAGCCGGGGTCGCCCTCGCGGCCCGCCGACTGGGCCGGGATCACGGGCGTCGCCGTCCGGCCCCGCGGCAGGGCACGCTGGGTGAGGGCGTGCGCGGTCAGGACCCGCCGGCCCCGGCCGAGACCCGGCGGCAGCACCAGATAGGCGATCCTGACCAGCCGGGGGTAGTGCTCGACGAGCGCGGCCTCGGCCTGCTCGACATCGACTACGGGGTCCGCGGCGGAGCCGGCGGCGGGTGCGGGGCGCGGGGCGACATCCTGTGACTGCACGTTCAGCAGAACGAGCGAATCGGTGGTTGGTCACCGCCGCCCGGACGAATCAGCCCTCCGGATCGACCAGGGCGCGCGCGTAGTTGGCCATCGACCGCTGGTAGCGCGGCAGATGGGGGGCGAGTGCGCCCAGGACCAGCGAGAGGCCCTCGCGGTCGCGGCCGAGGCCGGACAGGCACAGCGCGAGCGTGGCGCGTACCGCGTCGTCCAACTCGTCGGACGGGGCGTCCAGTTCGGGGGTGAGCAGCTTGACGCCCTCCTCCGCCCGCCCGGTGTTCCGGAGCGAACTGGACAGCTGGATCTTGGCCCGTCGCCCCTTGTAGCCGCTCTCCTCGCTGAGCCCCCTGGCGAGCGCCTCCCGGTACAGCGGGACCGCTTTGTCCGAGTGCCCCGTCGAGTCCCAGGCGCAGGCCTGCTCGAAGGGGCCGAGCGGACTGCCGTCCGGCAGTTCGGCCACGAGCGCGTCGATCACGGCCCGGAACTCGGCCGCCCGTTCCTGCGGATAGTCGTCCAAAGTCGCCCAGGCGGAGACCACGCGCTTTTCCCAGTCCTCGTTCACCGGCACACTTTCGCACAGCCGTACCCGTGGTGACACCAGGATTTGAGCGTCCCGCGCCCCGCAGCCGTATGGGGGGAGACGGACCCCCGCCGGGGCCCGTCCGACGTGACCCCGTGACCGGAGGAACAGATGAGGTTGACCCGACCGATGCTCGCGCTGACCGGCGCGGCCGCGGTGCTGGCGCTGGCGGGCTGCGGATCCGGCGGTGACGCGAAGGCCGCCGCGGTGCCGCAGGCGGCCACCGGCAGCCTGGAGCACCTGGCCGCCGAGGTGAAGTGCACGCCCGACATCCAGATCGACGCCGACGAACTGCGCCAGGCCGTGTGCAAGAAGGCCAAGGACGCCGACGGCAAGTTCATCCTCGCCACCTTCGCCACCGACCGCGGCCAGCGCGAGTGGATCAACGGGGCCAAGGACTACGGCGGCCACTTCCTGGTCGGCCGCAAGTGGGTCGCCGTCGGTGACACCACCCGGACCGTGACGGTGCTGCGCAAGACGCTCGGCGGGGACATCGAGGAGGGCACGGACCACTCGAAGATGGGTGCCACGCATTCGTCCCACTGAGGACGCGGACACGCGAAAGCCGGCGGTGAGAGATTCTCACCGCCGGCTTTCTCAGTGCGTCACTGGCAGTTCTTGCCGGTGTTGATGCAGTTGACCATCTTGTTCATCGTGTTCTGCGAGAAGAAGTTGATGAAGTCGTTGTGGTCGGTGATCGGCTTGTGCAGGTTCTCCGGGAAGGTGTCCACCGCGTAGGGGTTGACGACCGTGCCGTTCTGCAGCTTCGGGGCCGGGACGTTGTAGACGAGCCGGACCTGGAGCTGCGGGATCGCCTTGAAGCCGTTGGCGCAGGTGCCGTCGGCCTGGACGAAGGACACGTGGGTGCGGTGGTTGGCGCTGTCGATGTTCTGACCGTCCCAGCAGCTCTGGAAGTCGGTCGTGCGCACCACCTGGCTGCCCTGCGGGCAGATCGGGTACTTGTCGTGCAGCTGCACCTTGTTCTCGAAGCCGGTGCAGGACCAGTTCACGTTGGCGTTGGCGTTGCCGTTGACGAAGGCCTTGGCATCACCGGTGATGATGCGCAGGGCGGTCGGCATCGCGACGACGTTGCCCTTCTTGTTGCCGACGAACTTGATCTGCGCCTGGGAGGCCTGCAGGATCTTGCCGACGTTGCCTTCCTTGCCACCGCCGTCGTTGTTCTGGTCGAAGTCCTGCGTGCCGTTCTGCAGACGCAGCACCGGCCAGAAGTACGAGGACTTGTCGCCCTGGTTCTGGCAGGTGGTCGAGGCCCCCGCCAGCTCCTGGTCGCTCGCGAAAGCGTCGTTGTTCTGGTTGCCGACGTAGTCGTGCAGGTGGTGGGCACCGTTGGCGACACCGGGAGCCACGATCACGTTGTCCGTGTTGTGGTTCTTGTTCGCGTTGGTGCCGCACTTGGTGGTGAAGGTGCCACGCGAGCCCGAGTTGCCGTTGGCCGGCAGACCGTTCTGGCCCACACCGAGCTGGGCGTTGCCCTGGACCTTGGTGATGTCCACGAAGTCGGCCGCGACCGGGCCGTTGCCGCCCTGTCCGCCGTTGCCCTGCTGCTGGCCACCGTTCTGCTGGCCACCGTTCTGCTGACCGCCGTTCTGCTGGCCGCCGTTGTTCTGCTGACCACCGTTCTGCTGCTGGCCGCCGTTCTGCTGTTGGCCGCCGTTCTGCTGCTGACCGCCGTTGTTCTGGCCGGCGTTCGTCTGCGCGTTCTGCGTGGTGCAGGCCGCCAACTGGCTGAGCGAGGTGTTGAACTGACCCCCGACCCGCTGGATGTCGATGCGGATCCGGTCGATCGTGGCCGCCCGCTTCTCCTTCAGGGGACCGACGATGGCGTTCTGGACGAAGCCCGAGTCACCCGCCTGGGCCTGCCGCGTCGAGGCGAGCCTGGCGTAGGCCTCGGTGATCTGCTTGTCCAGGTTGGCCAGCTCCGTGGCCACCCCCTGACGCGCGTTCTGAGGCACGTTCGTCAGCTTCTGACCGACGTCGGGGCACGAGATGGTCGCCACCTGCGCGGCGGCGGCCTTGGTCTGGTTCTGGGACCAGCCGTTGTTGTTGGACTCGTGCGCCGAAGCGTAGAAGTTCGCCCAGATCAGCCCGCCCCCACCGAGCGCTAGGGCCGCCGACGCGGCTATGGCCTTCGTGGCCATCGACGAGCGGCGTTTACGTGTATTGCGTCCCATGGAACTCCTCTGACTTCCTTTTCCGGGCCATCGAGGCGCCCGACAGGAGTGAAGCGGCGCCATCCCATACGCATGGCGTCCCAAGGGTGTTCAGCCGTCCCACAAACAAATCAGAGGTTTGCCGGGAACCGGGACGACAACAGCCGCCTGAACAGCAGGAGTTACAGAGAATGAGGATCTGCTCACCGGCCCCGGTCCAAAAACGCGAGCACCGCCAGCACGCGGCGATTGTCATCGTCCGACACCTCAAGGCCCAGTTTGGCGAAGATGTTGGCGGTGTGCTTGGCGATGGCCCGTTCCGTGACGACGAGCTTGCCGGCGATCGCCGCGTTCGACCGCCCCTGCGCCATCAGTTCGAGGACCTCCCGCTCACGGGGCGTGATCCGGGCGAGCGGCTGGTCGTCGGCCGCCCGCCGGGCCAGCAGCTGCTGGATCACCTGCGGGTCCATCGCCGTACCGCCCGCCGCGACCCGCCGTACGGCGTCCACGAACTGCTCGGCGTCGAACACCCGGTCCTTGAGCAGATACCCGACCCCGCCGCTGCCGTCGGCCAGCAGCTCGCGCGCGTACAGCTGCTCCACGTGCTGCGAGAGCACCAGCACCGGCAGCCCGGGTCTGTCCCGCCGGGCGTTCAGCGCGCACTGGAGCCCCTCGTCGGTGTGCGTCGGCGGCAGCCGTACGTCGACCACCGCTACGTCCGGTTCCAGCTCGGCCAGCGCGCGGGTCAGCTCGGGCCCGCTCTCGACGGCCGCGGCGATCTCGAAGCCGTGCGCCTCGAGGAGTCGTACGAGACCGTCGCGCAGCAGGAAGAGGTCTTCGGCCAGGACTACACGCAAGGGATCTCCATGGTGACCATGGTGGGGCCGCCCGCGGGTGAGCTGACGGCCAGGACGCCGTCGAATGTACCCAGCCGCCGCTCCACCCCGGCCAGCCCCGAACCGGCCGCGACGACCGCGCCGCCCCGGCCGTTGTCGGTGACGGTGATCCGCAGCATTCCCTCGCTGTGGTGAAGGTCGATCCAGATCCGGTCGGCGCCCGAGTGCTTGACCGCGTTGGTGAGCGCCTCGCTGACGGCGAAGTAGGCGGCGGACTCCACAGGAGCGTCCGCCCGGCCCGGCAGGTCCACGATCACCTCAGTCGGGACCGGCATCCTGAGCGCCAACGCCCTTACCGCGTCGCCCAGGCCACGCTCGGCCAGCACCGGCGGATGGATACCGCGCACCAGGTCGCGCAGTTCGGCGAGCGCGTCCACGGAGGACTGACGGGCCTGCGCGAGGAGCCGCTTGGCCTGCGCGGGGTCCTTGTCGAGGAGCACCTCGATGGTGCCGAGGTCCATGCCCATGGCGACCAGACGGGCCTGTGCCCCGTCGTGCAGGTCCCGCTCGATGCGCCGCAGTTCGGCCGCGGAGGTGTCCACGGCGTCCCGTCGGGTCTCGGTGAGGACGCGGACACGTTCGGCCAACTCGCCCTGCCCGGCGCCGAGTACGGTCCGGGTGAGCCGGAAGTGGACGGTCAGCAGCCGCGGCGCGAGCGGGGCCAGGGCCAGCAGGGCGATGCCCAGGGCGCCGGCGGCGAGCGCGGAGCTCTGGTCGGCGACGCGCACGAAGCCGTACCAGTAGCCGCCCGACGCGGCGAGCGGCCGCCACAGGCCCGCCGCGACCGCGAGCCCCTCCAGCGGGTAGAGGACGAACACCGCCGGCAGCAGGGCCGTCACGAACCCCGCCGTCATGTCCACCGGCAGCCACCGCAGATCCCGCCAGGTCGCCGGGTCGCGCAGCAGACCGAAGGTGCGCGTCCAGGGATTGGCGTCCCGCGGAACCGGACGGTACGCCGACGGGATCCGCACCCCGCCCCACTCGGCCGCCAGCACCCGCCGCCAGTCCGCGAACGCCCGCACCCCCGTCAGTACCCACGGGGTGGTGACCAGCCCGATCCCGATCGGTACGAGCGCCAGGGACACCACCGTGAGCACGAAGCCGAGCAGCGCCCCCGGCAGCGTCACCAGCGCCAGCCCGAACCCCCGTACGGCCGCGAGCCCGATGGCCCGCGCCCTCGTACCGATACCGCCGCTCCGCGTCTGCATGCTCATGCCGCCAGTCTGGTCGAGGGGGCGACCGGGGTCACGGGGCCTGACCGCCCGGACCAGGGGTGGTGCCAGGTACACCCTTTGCATACGAGGCACCCGCTCCGCGGACGCCGTGTCGCCCTGTCGACTTTCGCGCCGCTCGTCGCACTCACACCGTGAATCGCGCCACAGCACCACCAGGTAACACGGGGTTCACATTCGAGCAATGACCGGGAAATCGCCTGTTGACAGGCTCGCGGGCACCAGGAGGCGGCGTTTCAGTGCCGCAGCGCCGCAGCACCCGCAGTGCGTAGACACATCCCCGAAGGAAGTGGCCCGTGACCTTCAAGGCTGAGTACATCTGGATCGACGGCACCCAGCCGACGGCCAAGCTCCGTTCCAAGACGAAGATCCTGGCGGACGACGCCAAGGGCGCGGAGCTTGCGATCTGGGGCTTCGACGGGTCCTCCACGAACCAGGCCGAGGGGCACTCCTCGGACCGTGTCCTCAAGCCGGTCTTCTCCTGTCCCGACCCGATCCGCGGCGGCGACGACATCCTCGTCCTGTGCGAGGTCCTCAACATCGACATGACGCCGCACGAGTCCAACACCCGTGCCGCGCTCACCGAGGTCGCCGAGAAGTTCGCCGCCCAGGAGCCGATCTTCGGCATCGAGCAGGAGTACACGTTCTTCAAGGACGGCTACCCCCTCGGCTTCCCCAAGGGCGGCTTCCCGGCCCCGCAGGGCGGCTACTACTGCGGTGTCGGCGCGGACGAGATCTTCGGCCGTGACGTCGTCGAGGCGCACCTGGAGAACTGCCTCAAGGCGGGCCTCGCGATCTCCGGCATCAACGCCGAGGTCATGCCCGGCCAGTGGGAGTTCCAGGTCGGCCCGGTCTCCCCGCTGGAGGTCTCCGACCACCTGTGGGTGGCCCGCTGGCTGCTCTACCGCACCGCCGAGGACTTCGGCGTCTCCGCGACCCTCGACCCCAAGCCGGTCAAGGGCGACTGGAACGGCGCGGGCGCGCACACCAACTTCTCCACCAAGGCGATGCGCGAGGGCTACGACGCGATCATCACCGCGTGCGAGTCCCTCGGCGAGGGCTCCAAGCCCCTCGACCACGTCAAGAACTACGGCGCCGGCATCGACGACCGCCTGACCGGCCTGCACGAGACCGCCCCGTGGAACGAGTACTCCTACGGCGTCTCCAACCGCGGCGCCTCGGTCCGTATCCCGTGGCAGGTCGAGAAGGACGGCAAGGGCTACATCGAGGACCGCCGTCCCAACGCCAACGTGGACCCGTACCTGGTGACCCGTCTGATCGTCGACACCTGCTGCTCCGCGCTGGAGAAGGCCGGACAGGTCTGATCCCCGCCACTGCTCCCGAGGGGCGCCCACCGGCCACGGTGGGCGCCCCTCGGCGCGTTGTCAGTGGTGCCCGGCATGGTGGGGGCATGGACGGCGATCCGGGCAGGGTGATCGAGGTCAGGCCCCTGACCTGGCGCAGACGCCTGGTCGGTTGGGACGGGTCACGCACATTTCACGCCAGGGAAGCGTCCGACCAGTGAGAGGAGGCTCCTGTCGCGGGCCGGTGTCTGCTTCAATGGGTTCATGGCCAGCTTCCAGAAGATCACCGCGACGGGTCGCCATGACCTCGAGCCCTTCTGGCCCTCCCGTCAGCACCACGACTTCGACCGGGTGTGTTGCCGCGCGACGAACGCGCCGGCCCTCTAAAGCCGTACACCCCGGCCTTCGGCCAGCGCGCAGACGTACGTCCTCCGACGACCCTCTCGCGCGAAAGAGCTGACCTCATGGCGACCACTCGTTCCCTCTCCACCGCCACCCTCCCCGCCCCGGCCGAGAACGGCGCACGGCACCGACTCCGAGCCGTCGGCCCGGACGAGGTCCCGTCCGTGGCGGAGTTCCTCCCGCCGGGCGCCACCTGGCTGCCCGCGCCCCAGCACACCCTGCCCACCCTGCCGGGCCAGCCCCCGATGATCGGCTACCTGGTGCTCGTCCCGGCCGACCAGCACCCGCCCTTCCCGCAGGAGCCGAAGACCGCGGACGCCGAAGCCGGCCTCGTGCGGATCGACACCGTGCAGCGCACCGCCGAGGTGAACGGACGCGAACTCGACCTCACCTACCTGGAGTTCGAGCTCCTCGCCCACCTCGTCCAGCATCCCCACCGGGTGCACACCCGCGACCAACTGGTCACCACCGTCTGGGGCTACGGTCACGTGGGCGACGGCCGTACCGTCGACGTCCACATCGCCCGGCTGCGCCGCAAGCTGGGCGCGGACTTCCGGGGCGCGATCCAGACCGTGCGGCGGGTCGGCTACAAGTACACGCCGCCGACCGGCGACTGACCCTCTGCCCACGGCAGATCCGGGTTCCCCCACGGCGCTCGGGCGGGCACAGTCACCGGCATGAGACTTCTTCTGCTGGGTGGCACGGAGTTCGTCGGCCGGGCTGTCGCCGAGGCGGCCCTGGCCCACGGCTGGGACGTGACCGCCTTCCACCGGGGACGGCACGCGCCCGTGCCCGGCGTGCGGTCGCTGCACGGCGACCGCACCGCGCCCGACGGCCTCACCGCCCTGGCCGACGGGGGTCCCTGGGACCTGGTCGTGGACACCTGGTCGGCGGCGCCCCGCGCGGTCCGGGACACGGCACGGCTGCTGCGGGACCGAGCCGACCGGTACGCGTACGTGTCGAGCTGCTCGGTGTACACCTGGCCGCAGCCGGCCGGACACACCGAGGACGCGCCTGTCGTCGAGGGCGCCTCGGCCGACGCGGACGCGACGGACTACGCCCGGGACAAACGCGGCGGTGAACTGGCCGTCCTGGACGCCTTCGGCCCGGACCGCTCCCTCCTGGTACGGGCCGGGCTGATCCTCGGCCCGTACGAGAACATCGGCCGCCTGCCGTGGTGGCTGGGCCGCGTCGCCCGCGGCGGCCGGGTCCTGGCGCCCGGCCCACGGGACCTTCCCCTCCAGTACGTCGACGTCCGCGACCTGGCGCAGTGGGTCCTTGAGGCTTCCGCGGCGGGACGCAGCGGTCCGTACACCCTGGTCGGTCCGCGGGGCCACACCACGATGGGTGAACTCCTCGACGCCTGCGTGACCGTGACCGCTTCGACGGCCGAGCTGTGCTGGACCGACCCGGACACCGTTCTCGCCGCCGGCATCGCCCCCTGGACCGGCCTGCCGGTGTGGGTCCCACCGGACACCGACCTGCACACCACCCTGCACGGCGCGGACACCTCCCGGGCCGCCGCCGCGGGCCTGCGCTGCCGTCCGGTCACCGAGACGGTGGCCGACACCTGGCAGTGGCTTCTGAAGATCGGCGGGGTGGCACCGCAGCGCCCGGACCGGCCGGCGGTGGGCATCGATCCGGACACCGAGGCGAAGGCACTGGCCGCCGGAGCGCACGGCTGAGAAGCAGGAGCCGGTGCGCGCGGGGCCCGGGGCGGCGGAGGTCAGGCCCCCTCGGCCGCCGCCTCCCGCACTCCCGCCAAGAACCCCCGGATCGCCGCCCGTTCCCGCTCGTCGTATCCCCGGAGCAGTTCCACCGCCCGCCCGATCAGCGGTCCGAAGAAGGCCTGGCCCAGTTCCACCGCGCGTTCGTCCACCTCGACGACCACCTTGCGCCGGTCCTGACGCCCCCGCACCCGCCGCACCAGACCGGCCCGCTCCAGCCGGTCGATCAGCGAGGTCGTCCCGGCCGAGTTGAGCCCGAGCTCCGCTCCGAGCCGGCCCGCCGTCATCTCCTCGCCCGCGCGGGAGGCGTCCATGAGGGCGATGAGAGCGCGTACGTCGGTCGGATGCATGGCGTTGCGCTGCGCGAACCGGGCGCTGTGCAGGCCGAGTTCGACGGTCACCGCGCGCAGGAGATGGACGATCTCCACCTCGGGTCCCTGGGACGGCATGTGCACCCTCCGGTTATCATCTCGCTCATCGAGTATCTCGCTGAACGAGATGATACGGGAGGGTCCGATGGCCGGATACGACGGCGGCGCGTTCGAGGCCGCCTACGACCAGGTGCTGACCAGGTGGCCCGCCGACCGGGAGGCGCTGCGCGTGCGCACCCCGTTCGGCACGACCCGCGTCAACGCGTGCGGCCCGGCGGACGCGCCCCCGCTCGTCCTGCTGCCGGGCGGCGGGGGAGCGACCTCCGCGTCCTGGTACGCCCAGGCCGCCCCCCTCGCCCGCACCCGCCGCGTCCTCGCCGTCGACCTGGTCGGCGCCCCGGGCCACAGCGCGCCGGCCACCGACCGTCACCCCCGTACGGTCGCCGACCTGGCCGCCTGGCTCGACGCCCTCCTCGACGGACTCGGCGTCACGCGGGCCGACTTCGGCGGGCACTCCTACGGCGCCTGGATCGCCCTGCATTACGCCCTGCGCGCCCCCGAACGGATGCGCCGCCTGTTCCTCCTGGACCCGACCCAGTGCTTCGCCGGGTTCAAGGCGGCGTATCTGCTGCACGCCCTGCCGATGCTGCTGCGCCCCACGCCCGCCCGGGTGCGGGCCTTCCTGGACTGGGAGACCGGGGGAGCGGCCGCCCTGGACCCCGACTGGCTCCGCCTCCAGGAGGCCGCCGCCGGGTTCCCCGCCGCCGGACCGGTCACCGGTCCACGCCCCGCCCCGGACGCACTGCGCGTCCTGAACGCGCCGGTCCTGCTGCTCGTGGCCGCGAACAGCAGGACCCATGCGTCGTACGAGGTGGCGGCCCAGGCCGGCGAACTGCTGCCGCGGGCGGAGATCGACGTCGTCCCCGGCGTCTCCCACCACGCGCTGCCGCAGTCCGCACCTCCCGAACTGGCCCGCCGCCTCAGCGAGTTCCTAGGTGGTCGCTCCGAATGACCTCACCCCACCTTCTCGATCAGAGCCCGGCGGATGAGGAACTTGCCCGGCTCCCGTACCTGTTCGAAGGCCGCGTTGTTGAGCAGGGCGCAGCTACCCGAGGGCGAAGTGACCTTCACCGTCGTGGACTTGTTGTTGTCCAGGTTGGTGACCTTCAGCTTCGTGCCGATCGGGAACTGGTTGCTGGACGCGGCGGGCGCCCCGGCCTCGCCGGACAGCGTCACGGTCGAGCCGTTGCACACCTGCTGCCCGGACGCGGCGTTCCCCGCGGGGGGAGCCTGGGCGGCGGGCGCGGACGCGGTGGCGGCCTGTGAGGGCTGGCCCGCGGCGGTCTGGGAGCCCTGAGCCGACTCCCCGACCGCACAACCGGACGCCTTCTGCTGCACCTTGATCTGCGCGATCACCGCTTCCCGGTTGGCGATCCGGGCCGCCGACTGGGCGTCGGGGGTGGCGCGTTGCCCCTCGATGAACCGCTGGTTGTTGCCGAGCGCGGTGGCGAGCCCCTGGCAGACCGTGGATTCCGCCGCCGTCTGCGGACTCTGCGCGGCGTTCGAGGTGCCGGCCAGCACGAAGGCCCCACCACCCGCCACCGCCGCCGCGCTCACCAGCAGCGCGACCTTCTTCTTCGTACCGAGTGTTCTCCTGCGCGACATCCGCGCCTCCTGAGAGGTAGGGGAGCGTACGCCGCTATGTACGAGATACCGAACGAGGTTGCTCAGCGATGACAGGAGTCATCAGACGTAACCTGCGTCACACCCCGCTATTTCCTGGCCAGGGCATCCCGTACGGCGTCCTCGCTGCGCCCGACCACCGCGGAGCCGTCGTCCGCCGTGATGATGGGCCGCTGGATCAGCTTCGGGTGCGCGGCGAGCGCGGCGATCCAGCGATCGCGTGAACTGTCGTCCCGGGCCCACTCCTTGAGGCCGAGCTCCTTCGCGGCGGCCTCCTGGGTGCGGGTGATGTCCCAGGGTTCGAGGCCGAGCCGGTCGAGCACCCCACGGATCTCGTCCTCGCTCGGGACGTCCTCCAGGTAGCGGCGGACGGTGTACTCGGCACCCTCCGCGTCGAGCAGGCTGATCGCGCTGCGGCACTTCGAACAGGCCGGATTGATCCAGATCTCCATGCCTCTCACGGTACGCGAAAACCCGTCTTCCACCTGCGTCACAGCACCCCCGAAAGCCCTTGTGGCCAGGGGCTTTTGTCAGTGGCGGGCGGTAGAATAAAACCAGTGTTCGAGGGCGTCGCCGGAGTCCCCGGCGGTCGTCCTTACCGCGACAGGAGGATGCCTGTGCCCGCTGCCGCACTGAAGCCGAAGCCGTTCCCGACCCAGTCCACCGCGAAGCACCCCGTGCTGCTCGACCTGCCGTACACCCCCGTGGAGAAGCGCCCGTTGCCGCCGGGCCGCCCCCGCGAGTGGTACGTCACCCACAACCGCCGCCTCAAGGCGATGCGGCTCGCGATCGCCCTGCTCGACTCCGGCGTCTACGTGCCGAACCAGGCCCGCAACGAGACGATCCGGGACACGGCGGAGACGATCGGTGTCCACCCGCCGTCGGACACCACGTGCCACATGGTGCGGGCGCTGATGCGATACGCGCGGTGAGCCTCGGCGCCGGGCGCCCTCCCCCGTGAGGGGGCGCCCGGCGCCGCGGTCAGCCCGCGGGTTCGGCCAGTTCCTTCTCCAGCGGTGTCCGGAACCGCGGCCGCACCCGGGTCGCCCCGACCCACTCCCGCAGCCGGGCGGCCTCCACCGCGATGGCCGCCTCCGCGTCGCGCCCCACGCCCTCGGTGTCCAGCAACCGCCAGACGATCTCCCCGTCGGGCCGCTGAGCCCAACCACCCACCACCCGTCCGTTCCACCACACCGTCGGCCCCACGTTGCCGCTGCGGTCGAAGAGCGGGGGCCGCAGCGCCGGGGCCAGATACCAGTCCCGCTGCTGCCAGCCCATCGCCGTCGGATCGAGTCCGGGAAGCAACGCCGCCCAGGGCTCCCCGGGTTCCGCGACCGGACCGTCGTCGCCCTCGACGACGTAGGCCCGGCCCTCGTCGACGGAAACCGCGACCGCGCGGACCGCCGTAAGGGCGCGGCGCACGTCGGTCACCTTCCAGCCCGTCCACCACTTCAGGTCCGCCTCCGTGGCCGGCCCGCACACGGCGAGCCAGCGGCGCAGCAACTCCGCCTGGGCCTCGGCCACATCGAGCTCGGGGTGCGGCGGCGCCACCGCCCAGCGGAACTGCGAGGACATCCAGGTGCCGAGCGGCCGCCCGCGGACCACCTTGCCCTCCACGCCGAGCACCCGCAGCAGGCGGCTCGCGACGGTGTGGACGCCCTCGTAGCTCTTCCCGGCCGCGTACGCGAACTGCTCCCGCAGCCGCGGCTCGTCCTCGGCGAGCTCCGTCGCCGTGGCCTGCCCGCGCCGGGCGAGCGCGGCCAGCGCCGACTCCTCGACCTCCTTCAGCCAGGTCGCGTCCGGGGCACCGGCCTTCGCCATGTCCTTGATGAGCGCGGCCCGTTCCCGTGCCGCGACCGTGAGGCCGGTCGAGGCGTGCACGACCGCGGTGAGCTCGGTCGGGAACGCGAACACGGTGTGCCGCATCCCGTGCATCCGCACCAGGGACCGGTCCTCGTACAACGCCCGCTCGGTCTCGGCGACGGTCCGGGAGGGCTCCGTGAGCCGCGCGCCGACCGCCAGATACACGGTCGCGGGGTCGGAGCCGTGCAGTGCCACCAGCGCGTCGGCCACCTCCTCGGGACTTCCCACGCGGGCCGCCCCGGCCAGCTGCTGCCGCAGCCCGAGCCGAGCCCGCCGCTCGCCCACCCCGATGTATCGCACTTCGTCGTCCAGGCCCATACGGCCCATCCTGGCCCAAGGCACTGACAACGCGCCCCGGAGGGCGCGGGGCCGGGCAGGTCACCCGATCGCCGTACCCGGCATGCGCACCGTGCCCCTCCGGCCCTTCACTGCGAGGAGGAGGTGGAGGACACCGGGGACCAGGAGGCGGCCATGACGCACAGGCAGGGCGCATGAACACCCCCGGCACCCCCGCCGGCCGAGCGGAGCACGGCCGGGCCGCCCGCAGACGCGTCCCCCGCTCCGCCCACGCCGGCTGGATCCCCTCCGCCGACCGCCACGACCCCGTCGCCGTACTGGAACGCCAGGGCCGCGACCGCCTCCCGGAACTGCTGCCGATCCGGTACGGCAGGATGTCGTCCTCCCCCCTCGCCTTCCTGCGCGGCGCGACCGCCGTGATGGCCGCCGACCTCGCCGCCCAGCCCCACACCGGCCTCACCGTGCAGCTCTGCGGCGACGCCCATCTGCTCAACTTCGGTCTGTACGCCTCCCCGGAACGCTCCCTCCTGTTCGACGTCAACGACTTCGACGAGACCTTCCCCGGCCCCTTCGAGTGGGACGTCAAACGGCTCGCCGCGAGCGTCGCCGTGGCCGCCCGCGAGAACGGGCACAGCGAGGACAAGGCCCACCGGGCGGCGGGGGAGGCGGTCACCGCGTACCGCGCGGCCATGCACCGGCTGGCCCGCATGGGCGAGCTGGAGGTCTGGCACGCGAGCGTCGACGCCGACAGCCTGCTGCCCCTCGTCCGCTCCGGCCGCCGGCGCGTGGAGTCCAGCCTCACCCGCGCCCGCCGCCGCACCAGCCTCCAGGCCCTCGGCAAGCTCACGGAGGTCGTCGACGGCCGCCGCCGCATCATCCACGACCCGCCGCTCCTCGAACCGGCCGGCGTTCCCGACATGGCCGGCCTGCGCAAGATCTTCTGCGACTACCGCTCCACGCTCTCCGAGGAACGCCGGCTGCTCCTGGACCGGTACCGCTTCGTCGACGCGGCCCGCAAGGTCGTCGGCGTCGGCAGCGTCGGCCTGCGCTGCTTCATCGTGCTGCTGGCCGGACGGGACCTCGACGACCCGCTGTTCCTGCAGATCAAGGAGGCGCGGACGTCCGTCCTGGAGGAACATCTGCCGCACGGCCCCTACGTCCATCCCGGCCGCCGTGTCGTCGTGGGCCAGCGTCTGCTCCAGGCGACGAACGACATCTTCCTGGGCTGGATGAGCGGACCACAGGGGCGGGCCTTCTACTGGCGCCGGCTGCGTGACATGAAGGGGGCCGCGGAGGTCGCCGGCATGTCCCCGGCGGACCTCAGGGCCTATGCCCGCCTGTGCGGCGGCACGCTGGCCCACGCCCACGCACGCTCCGGCGACCGCATCGCCATCGCCGCGTACCTGGGGGGCGCCGACACCTTCGACCGGGCGGTCGCCGACTTCGCGCTCGCCTACGCCGCCCGGACCACGTCCGACCACGCGACCCTGTGCGCCGCCATCGCGGCAGGCGTCGTCAGGGCCGCCCCGGGCGAGTGAGCCCCGGCCTCCCCCTTCACCCGTACTGCTCCATGCTCACCCGTACTGCTCCATCAACTCCCGCACATACAACTCCAGTCGCCCGCTCAACACCTCGGACGTCAGCTCGGTCCGCCCGAGTTCGCGCCACGGCCCGGCGAGCTTCGCCGCGTCGGGGCAGTAGGCGAGCGCGTCGAGGAGCCGCCAGTACAAGTGGTCCGGTCCGTCCGCGAGCCGGCGCCCGCCGTGCGCCTCGTACCGCTGCCGGAACGCGAGACCGTGTGCGGGGCCGTGCAGCAGGGCGAGGGCGGTCGAGCAGTGGGCCACGTCCAGATCGGCGGGGCCCCAGGAGGTCTCCACCCAGTCGACCACCCCGCTGATCCGCAGCTCGGCGCCCACCCCGGTGAACAGCACGTTCCCGGGATGGAAGTCCCGGTGCAGGAAGCACCCTTCGTACGGCGGCGGGTCCTGGCGGATCACGTCCACGGCCCGCTCCCACAGCGGGCCCCGCACGCCCCGCACCTTCTCCGGCCAGGCCCACGCCTGGTAGGTACGCGGCCGCTCCTCGGGGACGACCTGATGGATCCGCACGAGTTGGGCCGCCAGCAGGTCCAGCCGCCGGTCGAGATCCTCCTCGTCGACCCGCACACCTCCCGGCAGCCGGGACATCAACAGCGAGGGATGGTCGCAGTGTTCGCCTGAGGCGTCGACGGCGACGGGCGCGGGGGCCGGAACGCCCTCGACGTCGGCGAGCAGCGCCAGGACCGAGGCCTCGCGGCCCAGCAGTCCGGGGGCGTGCCGGCGGAAGAAGGGCTTCACGAACGACCGCAGGACCAGCTCGGTGCCGTCGTCGAGTTCGAGCCGGCGCATCTGGGAGCTCCAGCCTCCTGACAAGCACCCCGAGTCGACGACCGAACGGCCCTCGGGGAGCTGCTTGGCCACCCAGCCCCGCGTCGCCGTCCATCCCCCGTCGCCGAGCCCCGTCAGCAACTCGGACACCAACGCCCGCCGCGCGTCCGCGTGATCACCCAGCCACCGCCCCAACTGATGGTCGGCATCCGGCAGTTCGAGGCGCGTGAACTGGGACCGGAAGGCCAGCGCCTCCTGCACGGCCTCCGTCACCTCCGGCGGGATCACCGCGTCCGTGCCCGGTACCGCGAGCACCGCCCGCCCCTCGTGGGCCCGCAGCGCATCGAGCGCGGGGGCCCGCCGCCAGCTGTCCGGCCGGCGGATGATCTCGCTGAACTCCCCGTCGCCGTGCCCGAACGGCACGTCCCAGGCCTCACCGGCGTACACGGCCGGCGCGCACAGCCCCAGAGCCACCACCCGCTCGCCGTAGTGCCGGGCGAGGTCCGCCACCGTCTGCCCGCTCATGCTGAACCCCACCAGCACCAGCGGCCCGTCCGCCGGGGTGTGCGCGTCGATCACGGCGACCGCCTGCTCGAACCGTCGCCGCAGACTCAACTCGGCGAGTACGCCCGAGCTTTGGCCGTGCCCGGAGAAGTCGAAGGCGAGCGCACGGCAGCCGTGCGCCACGAACTCGTCGAGCAGCGGCAGCAGTCGCTGCTTGCTCCCGCGGCCCGCTCCGTGCAGCAGCACGGCGGTCGGATTCCCGGCCACGAAAGAGCCGCCGCCATACACGCCGGCGAGGCGCTCACCGGCGTATTCCTGTGTCACGTGCTCGTGCATCTTTCAACTCCGGGTACGGCGAAAAGCTGCGCGCAGGGCAGGCATCAGCACGCCTGTCCGGGGCTAGTCTTCTACACCACACCCACGCACACGGAGGCCCGTCATGGGCACCATTGTCCTTTCCGGGACCGTCGTCCTGGTCATCCTGGGCTTCGGGAACCACACCTGGTGGCTCGTCGCCGTCGCCCTGCTCTTCGTGTACATGCAGTACGGCCGGGGCGGTGCCTCGGCGTCCTCGTCAGGCGGCTCAGGGGGCGGTTCGTCCGGCGCGTCGTCCGGCGGTGGTTCGGGGGCCGCGCCCGGCAGCTACCGGGCCTACCGCGCCCGCCGGGACAAGCAGGCCAGATGGGACCGCCGGTACCGCCGCGAGCGTCCCCTGGAGTCCCGCCGGCAGGCGCGCGAGAGAAACGGCTAGGGCTCAGAGACCGGGAGCGCCCCACAGGGGGAACCACCGGTTCAGGTCCTGTTCGACCCGCAGATCGTTCGTGAGCGCGGCCTTCACCCGCAGCTCCAGGGAGTTGTCGCGCCGCTGTCCGGCACCGGGCAGCGGCGCGAAGGGGTAGAAGGTGCCGCGCTTGTAGAGGTAGACCAGCGCGAGGGATTGGCCCTCGGTGTTCTGGAACCCGGCGAGCGAGCACAGCAGTTGCGGCCCGAAGCCGTTGACCTCCATCGAACTGTTCACCGCGTGCAGGTCGTTGACCAGTTGCGGCAGCTGGTCCGGGGTGCGCTCGGAGACCAGCCAGGAGTAGCCGAACTCGTCCCTGGCGAGCCGCACGGGCGGACCGTCCCGGTCGGCGTCCGCGTCCAGCAGGGCCTGGACCTCCCGGTGCGACTGCTCGAAGGCCGCGCCCTCGACCGTGGCGAAGCACACCGCCCCGCGCCCGGTCGGCGTGAAGGAGGCGGCCGCCTCCAGGGTGACGGCCGCCGACGGCAGCGCGAAGAGCCGGTCGAGATCGGGCGCGACGGGCTTCGTACGCCCGAGCAGGATGTCCAGCAGCCCCATCCTCAGCCCGCCTTCCCGGGCTCCACGGGCTCACCCAGCTCCGTGGAGATCCGCCCCAGTTGCTCCAGCCGCTGTTCCAGCGACGGGTGGGTGGAGAAGATCCGCTCGATGCCGGGCTCCTTGCCGGTGGCCGGGGTGAAGTAGAAGGCGTTGAAGGCCTGGGCGGTGCGCAGGTCCTTGGTGGGGATGCGGGCGAGGTCTCCGGTGACCTTGGTGAGCGCGGAGGCGAGGGCCGAGGGCCGGCCGGTGAGGAGGGCCGCAGCCCGGTCCGCCGCCAGCTCCCGGTACCGGGACAGCGCCCTGATCAGCAGGAAGCTGAGCGCGTACACGGCCGCCGAGACACCCATCACGGCGGCGAAGATCACGGCGGTGTTCTGGTCCTTCCGCCCGCCGAACAGCTGGCTGTAGAACGCGAACCGCACGATCAGCCCGGCGATCACCCCGAGGAAGGACGCGATGGTGATCACGGCGACGTCCTTGTGCGCCACGTGCGACAACTCGTGCGCGAGCACACCCTCCAGCTCGGCGGGCTCCAGCCGGTCGAGCAGCCCGGTCGTCACGCACACCACGGCGTTCTCCGGGTTGCGGCCGGTGGCGAACGCGTTCGGCATGCCCATCGTGGACACCGCCACCACGGGCTTGGGCATGTCCGCGAGGGCGCACAACCGGTCCACCACGGCATGCAGTTCGGGATACTCCACGGGGCCCACGACCCGCCCGCGCATCGCGAACATCGCGATCTTGTCGGAGAACCAGAACTGCGCCACGAACATCATGGCGAGCAGCCCGACGACCAGCAGCCAGGACTTCAGCACCACGATCAAGGCGACGACGAACGCCACGTACAGCAGCCCGAGCAGGAACATCGTGACCGTCATCCGCACGGTCAAACGCCGGTCGCTCCGGAAACGACTCCGCATCTCCACCACCCCGCAGTCAGGCACTCGCCCCACCTTTCAGTGTGCACCCGGCCCCGCCCATGAAGCGGTCCCGATCAGCCCTAGGACCAGCAAAGGCTCAGGCCCTGATCCCGGCCTCAGTAGCTCGCCCAGCTCCGCGGACCCGCGCGGCACATCCGCCGTGGGAGATCAACGCCCCACGGACTGCCGGGCCCGGTACCGCAGCCTGTCGTCCGGGTCGTCGAGCAGCGCGACGGCCGCCCGCAGCGGTACGAGCCCCTCGTGCGCGTCGAGCAGCCGGAACGCGGAGAGGCGCACCTGCCGGGGCCGCTCGGCCGCCAGCCGCTCCATCAGCCACCGCTCGTCCAGCATCCGCGCGGACGGCACCAGCGCCAGGGTCGCCTCCCGCACCACACCGGGCGCGGGGTCGTCGAGCAGCGACCGCATGCGCGCCACGTCCGTCACGTCCAGCGCCCGCAGCCCGCCCACGGCCCGGGCCCGCACCGCAGCCACCGCGTGCGAGGTGAGCGCCCACAACAGCTCGGCATCGGTCCGGTCCCCGCACTCCGCGAGCCCGCTCACGGCCCCGGCCGGCAGCGCGGGACCAGCCGCCGCGCACCGCTCCCGGTACCAGGCGTGCGGATCGCCTCCCCCCTGCCGCAGGACATACCGGGCGCAGGCCCGCACCACCCCGGCCCGGTCCCCGAGAAAACCCTCCGCCTCCGCACTGCGCCCGGCCCGCCGCAACGCGGTGACCCCGGCAGCCCGGGGCTGCGCCCCACGGGCACCGAGCAGCGGTGCGAGTACGTCGTCGAAGGCGGCGGCGGCCTGCCCGCTCGCACCCGGCTGCGCGAGCCCCGCCAGGGCCGCGTCCGCGCACAGGGACTGGATGACCGTGTCGGTGTCCCGGGCGGCGGCGCGGGCGAGCTCGGCGGGGGAGAGGCACCCCTCCTCGACGGCCAGGCGGTACGCGTACCGCCGTGCGGTCCGGTCGGGATCGGTGTACAGCGGCGTGAGCGTCCCCCGGGGCGCGGCGCGCAGCAGCCGGGTGGCCAGGCCGATGACGACGTCGCCCCGGTCCCGGCGCCCGACGCGCAGGATCAGTGGCAGCAGCCGTACCGCGGACTCGGCGTCGAGTACCTCTGCCAGCAGCCGTCGGGCCTCCGCACGCACCGGCGGTGCCCAGTCGGAGCACCGCACGACCAGCAGCGGGAGCAGCTCGGGACGCCTGGCGGCCCGCTCCAGAGCGGCTGCCCGGATCCGGCCCTGCCGGTGGCAGAGACCGAGCGCGAGCCATTCCGCAGTGAGCGGCCGGGCGCCGGAGCCGTCGGCGAGTGCTTCCGGCAGCGCCCGTCCGGCCTCGGTCCGCTCCCAGGCCGGCAGCCACCGGGGCTCGTCCGAACGCCAGGCGATCTCCCGTACCCCGGCGTCCAGCGCGGTCCAGGCGGCCGGGTCGGCCGTGTCGACCGCCTCCCGCAGTGCTGCCCCCTCGGCGAGGCGCACCGCCGCCGCTGCCCCGTTCCCGCTGGTCCCGCCGTCCCCGCCCATGCCCGCTCCCGGCCTCGATCCGTCCGGAGATCGTAGGCGGGACCGGCGCGAAAGGCCCCGCGATTTACCGGCTCGGCCCCGTGACGCGGCGCTAGTAGGACGCCCGGAAGTTCACGTACCCCAGCAGCAGGATGACCGCGGCCACACTCCCGAGCACGATCGCCGTCGACCGCCAGGACGAACGCCGAGGCGTCCTCGGCCCAGGATCGGCGCGGAACGGCTGGGGCCGCGGCGGGTTCTCCTTCCAGCGGGCGGCGAGCATCCGCGCCCGTGCCGAGGGCTCCTTGAACTCGGCCCCGTCGGCCCACCTGAGGTCGAACTCCCGCTCCCCGTCGCCCTGTTCGGGCATCGCCCAACCCCCGTCAGCCTTCTCGAACAGTCGTGCCACAAACCATACGACGGCGCCCCCGTCCCGGGAAACCGGGACGGGGGCGCCGTAGAACCACCGTGAGACCGCCGTGGGACGGCCTACGGGTCGATCACACGTCGAAGTACAGCTCGAACTCGTGCGGGTGCGGACGCAGCTGGAGCGGGGCGATCTCGTTCGTGCGCTTGAAGTCGATCCACGTCTCGATCAGGTCCGGCGTGAAGACGTCGCCCTGGAGGAGGAACTCGTGGTCGGCCTCAAGGCGGTCGAGGACGGCCGGGAGGGAGGTCGGGACCTGCGCGACGCCCGCGTGCTCCTCGGGAGCGAGCTCGTAGAGGTCCTTGTCGATCGGCTCGGCCGGCTCGATCTTGTTCTTGATGCCGTCCAGACCCGCGAGCAGCAGGGCGGAGAAGGCGAGGTACGGGTTGCCGGAGGAGTCGGGCGCGCGGAACTCGACGCGCTTGGCCTTCGGGTTGGAGCCCGTGATCGGGATACGCATGGCCGCGGAGCGGTTGCGCTGCGAGTACACCAGGTTGATCGGGGCCTCGAAGCCCGGGACCAGGCGGTGGTAGGAGTTCACCGTCGGGTTGGTGAAGGCCAGCAGCGACGGGGCGTGCTTGAGGATGCCGCCGATGTAGTAGCGGGCGGTGTCCGACAGGCCCGCGTAACCGGCCTCGTCGTAGAAGAGCGGGGAGCCGCCGGCCCAGAGCGACTGGTGGACGTGCATGCCCGAGCCGTTGTCACCGAAGATCGGCTTCGGCATGAAGGTCGCGGTCTTGCCGTTGCGCCAGGCCACGTTCTTCACGATGTACTTGAAGAGCTGGAGGTCGTCGGCCGCGGCGAGCAGCGTGTTGAACTTGTAGTTGATCTCGGCCTGGCCGGCGGTGCCCACCTCGTGGTGCTGGCGCTCGACCTGGAGGCCGGACTTGGCCAGCTCCAGGGAGATCTCGGCACGCAGGTCGGCGAAGTGGTCGACCGGCGGGACCGGGAAGTAGCCGCCCTTGTAGCGGACCTTGTAACCGCGGTTGTCCTCCAGCGCACCGGTGTTCCAGGCGCCCGCCTCGGAGTCGATGTGGTAGAAGGACTCGTTCGACGAGGTGGCGAAGCGCACGCTGTCGAACACGTAGAACTCGGCCTCGGGGCCGAAGTACGCGGTGTCGGCGATCCCGGTGGAGGCGAGGTAGGCCTCGGCCTTCTTCGCCACGTTCCGCGGGTCACGGCTGTACTGCTCGCCGGTGATCGGGTCGTGGATGAAGAAGTTGATGTTCAGCGTCTTGTCGCGGCGGAAGGAGTCCACCCGGGCGGTCGACAGGTCCGCGCGCAGCGCCATGTCGGACTCGTGGATGGCCTGGAAGCCACGGATCGACGAGCCGTCGAACGCGAGCTCCTCGTCCGGGTCGAACGCCTCGACGGGCAGCGTGAAGTGCTGCATGACGCCCGGCAGGTCGCAGAAACGGACGTCGACGAACTTGACGTCCTCGTCCGCGATGAACTTCTTGGCCTCGTCGGCGTTCTGGAACATCCAGCTCCTCCTACTCCCGACCGTTCCTGGACCGGGGTGGTAGTTCGTTCGTGCGGCCAGTGCGGTGGCACACGCTGTCCACGACCCTAGGGACGGGTGGTTTCTCGGGCGTGACCCATTTGTTTCGCACAAGTTAACCGGACATCGTCGGTACGGCCCCAGCTGTCCGTATCCCGAAACGCCGGCGGTACCGTGGACGCGTGGACAAGAGGGAAGCAATCGGATCGTGGCTCTCCGGCCCCCGCGCGGCCGCCGAGGATGCCGGTATCGACTTCGGATACCGCGGACAGCAGCTCGGCCTGCCGGAGGAGGGGCCGGGGTCGATCGCCCGCCCCGGGCGACGGCTGGGCGCCCTCGCCGTGGACTGGGCCATGAGCGTCCTGATTGCATCCCGGTTGATCACCCAGAGCTATGGCGACCCCTCGACCTCGAACTGGTCGCTGCTGGTCTTCTTCGTGATGGGCGTCCTCACCGTCGGCACCATCGGCTTCACCCCGGGCAAGCGCCTGTTCGGCCTGCGCGTGGTCGCCCTCGACACCGGCCGCGTGCACCCGGCCCGCGCCCTGCTGCGCACGGTGCTGCTCTGCCTCGCCGTCCCGGCCCTGATCTGGGACCGCGACGGCAGGGGCCTGCACGACCGGCTCGCGAAGACCGTGGAAGTCCGCATCTGACGAGGCCCCCCGCCCGCCCCGCCTTTGTCGCGTCCTGACAGCCGTCGCGCCGAACACGCGCGGCGGCTGACTATGGGGCGACGGGCCCGGCTCCTAGCGTCGAGCACCCAAGCAACCTCCCCCCGTTGCGAAGGGACACGCCCGACCGATGAGCCGATCCGCCCTGGTCACCGCCCTCACCGCCGTCACCACCGCCGCCCTGCTGGGTGGCGCTCTCGTCTCGCGGGCCCCCACCGCGGAGGCCGCTGCCCCCCAGGTCTCCGCCTGCACCGCCGCCGACGCGGACATCTACGCACCCCCCGCCCCCGCCCCCGCCCCCGCCACCCCGGGCACCGTGCTGGCCTGCCGTTCCGTGACGCTGAGCCAGGTGCCGGGCGACCTCGCCATGTCCGCGTGGAAGGTCCGCTACAGCTCCACCGACAACCAGGGCCGGCCCGTCGCCGTCTCCGGCACCCTCGCCGTCCCCGCGGCGCCCTGGACCGGCCCAGGCCCCCGCCCCGTGGTCGCCTTCCACCCCGGCACCCTCGGCCTCGGCCCGCAGTGCGCCTTCTCCAAACAGCTCGCCGGGGCCTACCAGGACGAGTACGAGGGCGACAACATCGCGGCCCTGCTCAGAGCCGGGTACGCCGTCGCCGCCACCGACGGCCCCGGGTACCTCGACGGCCAGACGCACCGCTATGTCGCCGGCACCGACTCCGGCCACGCCCTGCTCGACATCGCCCGCGCCGCCCCCGCCGTACCGGGCAGCGGTCTGTCCCGGCAGGCCCGCGTCGGTCTGTGGGGCTACTCCGAGGGCGGCGCGGCCAGCCTGTGGGCGGCCCAGCTGGCGGCCTCCTACGCACCCGGTCTGAACGTGGTCGGGGACGCGTCCGGGGGCGTCCCCGGTGATCTGAAGGAGGTGGCGGCCGGGCTCGACGGCAGCGCCTTCGCCGGGTTCCTCGCCGACGCGGCCGTCGGCATCCAGGCCGCCTACCCCGCCCTTCCCCTCGACTCGCTCCTCAACGACCAGGGCCGGGACAGCGTGCGGACCGCCAAGTCCGTGTGCCTGGCCGGGACCGTCACCGCCCTCGCGGGCAAGAGCATCAAGGACTTCACCACGGCCGGGCTCACCCTCGACCAGCTCTACCGGCAGAGCGGCAGCGACGGCCGCACCTGGGGCCAGGTCCTGGACGCCCAGAAACTCGGCGTGAACCTCGGGACCTACCGGATCGCCTTCCCCGTCCTCCAGTACCGCGGCGCCCTCGACGAGGTCATCCCCACCGCCACCGAGGACGCCGTCCGCTCCGCCTACTGCGCGGCGGGCGTGCGCACCGGCTGGAAGATCTACGCCGGCGACCATCTGCTCACCGACAACCAGGCCGTCGGCGACGTCGTCTCCTGGCTCGGCGACCGGTTCGCGGGCCGGCCGGCCCGAAGCGACTGCTGATCCGCTGCGAAGCGTCTACGACGAGGGGGCGCCCGGTGTCACACCGGGCGCCCCCTCGTCGTAGGAGAAGACTCAGCGGGCCTTGCCGCCGCCCTTCGGCAGCTTCATGCCCTTCGGCATGGGGCCCTTGGGCAGCGGCATGTTGCTCATCAGGTCGCCCATCGCGCGCAGCCGGTCGTTGGTGGCGGTAACCTGGGGGCCGGTCAGCACGCGCGGCAGCTTGAGCATCGTGGTCCGCACCTTCTTGAGCGGGACCTGGCCCTCGCCCGTGCCGACGAGGATGTCGTGCACCGGTACGTCCGCGACGATGCGGTTCATCTTCCGCTTCTCGGCGGCCAGCAGACCCTTGACCCGGTTCGGGTTGCCCTCGGCGACCAGGACGATGCCGGCCTTGCCGACGGCCCGGTGCACCACGTCCTGGCTGCGGTTCATCGCCACCGCGGGGGTGGTCGTCCAGCCCCGGCCGATGTTGTCCAGTACGGCCGCGGCGGCACCCGGCTGGCCCTCCATCTGCCCGAACGCGGCCCGCTCGGCCCGGCGCCCGAAGATGATCGCCGTCCCGAGGAAGGCGAGCAGGAAGCCCAGGATGCCGAGGTAGACCGGGTGGCCGATCAGGAAACCGATGGCGAGAAAGACGCCGAGGATGAGGAGGAAGACACCCGCGAGTACCAGGCCGATCTTCTTGTCGGCCTTGCGGGTCATCTTGTACGTCAGGGCGATCTGCTTCAGTCGCCCGCTGTTCGCGGCATCCGCCGCACTGTCACTTCTCGCCATGCCCCGAAGTCTACGTGGCCCCGCAGACGCCGACGACGGCAGTGTCCGCCCCTCGGAAGGGGAGGGATTCAGGAGCTGACGGTGAAGGTCTGGTCCAGCACGCGCTGCACCTCGACCCGGTCCTTGGCGCGGCGGCGGTCCTCCAGGACGGAGGTCCAGGCGTTGCGGCGGGCGGTGCGCTGACCGCTGCTCATGAGCAGCGACTCGACGGCACGCAGTGCAGTGGAGAACGACGGGATGGCGGTGGCGCGAACCGGCGCGGCCTGCATGATGGAGGTCCCCCCTCGGGATGGCGGCTCAGGTGAGTGGTGCACGGGGTGTACAACCAGCGTCACTGATTGGTGTTACCAGTGCGTGACCGACCGGTCAAACGCCCATGAAGCCTTGATGCTCCGCCCGAAAACGCAGACGCGGCCCCGATGACCCCCCTATCTGCGGGGATGTCCGGGACCGCGCCAATCGGCCACTACCGAGGGGTAGTTGCTTGTGCTCGGATTCACACGTTTGGAGTGGCACTCCGTGCCATCCGAACGGGCTCAGACCGCCTGCGAGGCGACGTAGGAACCACGCTTCTCGACCGCCATCTGGTAGAGCCGGCCCGCCCGGTAGGAGGACCGGACGAGGGGCCCGGACATCACACCGGAGAAGCCGATCTGCTCGGCCTCGTCCTTCAGCTCCACGAACTCGTGCGGCTTGACCCAGCGCTCCACGGGGTGGTGGCGCACCGACGGCCGCAGGTACTGCGTGATGGTGATCAGCTCGCAGCCCGCGTCGTGCAGCTGCCGGAGCGCCTCGCTGACCTCCTCGCGGGTCTCGCCCATGCCGAGGATCAGGTTGGACTTGGTCACCAGGCCGAAGTCGCGGGCCTCGGTGATGACCTTCAGCGAGCGCTCGTAGCGGAAGCCGGGGCGGATCCGCTTGAAGATCCGGGGCACCGTCTCGACGTTGTGCGCGAAGACCTCGGGGCGGGACTCGAAGACCTGCTGGAGCAGCTCCGGCACGGCGTTGAAGTCGGGGGCGAGCAGTTCGACCTTGGTGCGGCCGGCCTCGCGGCCCGCGGTCTGCTCGTGGATCTGGCGGACCGTCTCCGCGTACAGCCAGGCGCCGCCGTCCTCCAGGTCGTCGCGGGCGACGCCGGTGATGGTGGCGTAGTTCAGGTCCATGGTGACCACGGACTCGCCCACGCGGCGCGGCTCGTCACGGTCGAGGGCCTCGGGCTTGCCGGTGTCGATCTGGCAGAAGTCGCAGCGCCGGGTGCACTGGTCGCCGCCGATGAGGAAGGTCGCCTCGCGGTCCTCCCAGCACTCGTAGATGTTGGGACAGCCGGCTTCCTGGCAGACCGTGTGCAGGCCCTCGCTCTTCACGAGCTTCTGCATGGCGGTGTACTCGGGGCCCATTTTCGCCCGGGTCTTGATCCACTCGGGCTTGCGCTCGATGGGGGTCTGAGCGTTGCGGACCTCCAGGCGCAGCATCTTGCGTCCGTCGGGTGCGACTGCGGACACGACCGGCTCCCTAGCGATTGATTCTTCGGCGTGCTCAAGGGTACGCCCGTGGATTTGAAAGCCCACTGCCTGTCTCAGGCCGCAGGTGTCGTCTCGATCACCCTCGGCTTGAGGTCCGCGTTCTCCAGTACGTCCCTCAGGTGCCGCTCGACGACCGGCAGCACCTCGTCGATGGTCACGTCCCGGCCGAGCTCGCCCGCGAGCGAGGCGACGCCCGCGTCCCGGATGCCGCAGGGGATGATCCGGTCGAACCACTTGTTGTCCGGGTTCACGTTCAGTGCGAAGCCGTGCATGGTGACGCCCTTGGCGACGCGGATGCCGATCGCCGCGATCTTGCGGTCCTCGCGGCGCTGACCGGCGTTGGAGGGGGCGTACTCCGGGCCGTTCAGGCGCGGGTCGAACTCCTCGTCCGTGAGCCGGGGGTCGAAGTCCAGGGAGAGCCCGCCCAGGGACGGACGCTGCTCGACCGGGTCGCCGAGCACCCACACGCCGCTCCGGCCCTCGACCCGGGTGGTCTCCAGGCCGAACTCGGCGCAGGTGCGGATCAGGGCGTCCTCCAGGCGCCGCACGTGCGCCACCACGTCCACCGGGCGCGGGAGCTTCTGGATCGGGTAGCCCACCAGCTGGCCCGGTCCGTGCCAGGTGATCTTGCCGCCGCGGTCGACGTCGACGACCGGGGTGCCGTCCAGGGGGCGCTCGTTGTCCGCGGTGCGCCGGCCCGCCGTATAGACAGGGGGGTGTTCGAGCAGCAGGACCGTGTCGGGGATCTCGTCCTCGAACCGCGCCGCGTGCACCCGGCGCTGCTCGTCCCAGGCTTCCCGGTACTCGACCGCGTCCGCACCGAACCCCATGCGGACGAACCGCAACCCACTCACGGCAAGCGCCTCCCTAGAAGGTCGTAAGGCACGAAAGGTGCCTACGCCACTGTACGTCCGCCTCGCGGGCGTCAGCCCTGGGGGCAATCCTCACACGATCGGATGAACGAGCGTCGAAGTGTGCGATCGTCTGCTCACTCTCCGCTACATTCGCGCCGTTCGCAGAGGCCATAAGGGCAGCTCACAGGCAATCCGGGCACCACGTGACCACGTGACGGCCCGAAAGGCAGGAGACCGCACCGCAGATGACGGAACGACCCGCGCAGCGCACTCCCAACCGACAGCTCGCCGCGCTCATCGCAGAAGCGGGGTTCTCCAACGCGGGTCTCGCCCGACGTGTGGACCAGCTCGGTCTCGAACACGGGCTGGATCTCAGATACGACAAGACCTCCGTGACCCGGTGGCTGCGCGGGCAGCAGCCCCGCGGCACCACGCCCGCCCTCATCGCCGAGGTCTTCACCCGACGGCTCGGACGCCGGCTCTCCGCGCAGGACCTCGGCCTCGACGCCTGCGCTCCCGTCTACGCCGGGCTGGAGTTCGCCGCCGGACCCGAGGAAGCCGTCGACATCGTCAGCGGGCTGTGGCGCAAGGACTCCGGCAGCCACGCCGAACTGCGCAAGATCGCCTTCACGCCCGCCGGACTGGTCGTGCCGAGCCGGGACTGGCTGATCGGCCGCCCCGACGACAGGGTGGCCCGCGGCGAGCCTCCGCTGCGGGTCCCGGCCCAGGGGCGCCCGGTGGTGCCCCGGCAGCGCGGCCAGGCCGAGCGCGGGCCCGGCCAGAAGGTCACCGGCGGCGACATCGCCGCCCTCGGCTCGGTCGGCGACCTCTTCCGCACCCTCGACGACCAGTACGGCGGCGGACATGCCCGGCAGGCCCTGGTCCGTTACCTGGAGCACGAGTGCGAGCCGATGCTGCGCGGCACGTACGGGGAGACGACCGGACGCAGGCTGTTCGCCGCGGCGGCGGACCTGACCCGGCTCGCGGGTTGGACGTCGTACGACATCGCGGCGCACGGACTCGCGCAGCGGTACTTCGTCCAGGCGCTGCGGCTCGCACAGGCAGCGGGGGACCGGGCGTACGGGGCGTACGTACTGGTCACGATGAGCCGGCAGGCCGTGTACCTGGGGCACGGCCGGGAGGCGATCCAGCTGGCGAGGGTGGCCCAGCAGGGCGTCGGCACGACCGCGCCGCCGGTCGTCCAGGCGCTGCTGCACTCGGCCGAGGCGCGCGCGCACGGCGTGCTCGGGGAGGTGCGGGCGTGCACGGCGTCCCTGGTCCGCGCGGAGCGGGCCCTGGAGGCGGCGCGTCCCGGTGACGAGGTCCCGCACTGGGCGCGGTTCTTCGACGAGGCGCAGCTGGCGGACGAGTTCGGGCACTGTCACCGGGATCTGCAGCAGTTCCGGGCGGCGGCGCAGCACGCCGAGCGCTCGCTTCAGCTGCGGGCGCCCTCGTACGCGCGCAGCCGGCTGTTCTGCCGGGTGGTGCTGGCCTCCGCGCGGCTGGGTCTGGGGGAGCTGGACCAGGCCTGCTCCCTGGCCGCGGAGGCCGCCGGGCAGGCCGCGGAGATGCGGTCGGTGCGGGCGGTGGAGTACGTGCGGGACTTCGAGCGGCGGTTGGAGCCGTACAAGGACGCGGCGCCGGTGCGGAGTTATCGGGACAAGGTGGCCGCGCTGGGGTAGCGCCGTCTCGCCGCAGCTCCACGGTCCGGTGGCGGGTGCGGCCTCGTCGTGGCTGGTCGCGCAGTTCCCCGCGCCCCTGAAGGGCGCGGGTGACCGCCGGTGTCAGGCTGCTTGTGCTGCTGGGACGGGGTTCGCTCGGTGCATCGAGCCCGCTGCGCCCAGATCCTTCAGGATGGCCGCCGTCGCCCGGTGGGCCGAGTGCAGGGCGCCCTGGACCGTGCTGGTGTCCCGGTGGTCCCCGCAGACGTACAGGCCGGCCAGGAGGCGTACCGGGCGGCGCAGGTCGTGGGGGGCGGGCATGGCCGGGACCGCCTCCCGGGTGTGGTGGACCGCGAGGGTCTCCCAGCGACGGGTCGGCGTGCCGTAGAGGCGGGCCAGGTGGGTGCGCACGGCCGTTTCCAGGTCCGGGGGAGGGGTGCCCAGGACCGTCGAGGAGATCAGGGCCCGGCCCGACGGGGCCCGGCTCGGGTCGACCTCGCTGATCACCGCCGTGTGGGCCACCGGGCCGCCCCGGTCGGCGTCGAGCAGCAGCGCGGAACCCGTGCGGGGCGGGTCGTCCGTCGTGTGGTGGACGACCGTCACCGGGTGGAAGTCCGGTACCCGCAGCCCCGGCAGCAGCTGGGCCGCGGCCCGCGCGTCCGTCGCCAGCAGCACGGCCCGGCAGCGGATCTCGCCGTGCTCGGCGGTGGCCACGGACGTGGTCGCGACGGACGTGACCCGCACCCCCGTGTGCACGCTCCCCGCCGGCAACGTCTGCGCGAGCAGCTCCGGAAGCGCCTCCGCGCCCCCCTCCGGGACACACAGCCGCCCGCCCGCGAACGCCCGCAGCGCGAGGTCGGCGCACCGGCTGGACGTCGTCAGCGCGGGGTCGCACAGCAGCGCGGCGAGCAGTGGGCGCAGGAACCCGTCGATCGTGCGCGCGGGCAGCCCCCGGGCCGCGAGTGCCTGCCCGGCGGGCAGTTCGGGACGAGTGAGGAGGCGTTCGACGGGCAGGTGGGCGAGCCGGGTGAGCGCGGCCCCGAGCCGGGCCTGATCGACGGCACCGCCGAGCGGCGCGGCCCCGCGGGCGGCCCGGGCCACGGTTGCCTGACCGGCACCGGGCAGCACCCGGAACGCGGCCCTCCGGGACGCCGCCACCAGCCCCGGCCCCGGCATCCCCCGAGGGGCGCTCGCCAGGGCGCGCACCGCTCGCAGTGCGCCCCTCGCGCTCCGGGCGCCCGCCGGAGCGTCCACCCGGTGGTGGCGCCCGTCGCCGTGCAGCAGGATCCCCGGCGCGAACGGGCGCAGGACGAGCCCGTCGAGCCCCGGTGTCAGCCGTAGTTCGGGATACGCCGTGGACAGCAGCTGTCCGATCCGGTCGAGCCGGAAGCCGTCGATCTTCTCGGTCGACATGCGGCCGCCCACGCAGGGGGCGGCCTCCAACACCGCGACGGTCACTCCTTGGCTGGTCAGTCGATGCGCCGCGGAGAGGCCGGCGACCCCGGCTCCCACGATCACGACGTCCGCCTGGTACGCGGGCTCAAGCACGTGCCCCTCCTCGAGGTTGCGCGGCCGATGGGGACGTCATGCCCCCAACAGGCTCCGGGGATACCCGAGTTCGGGTCGAGGGTAGGGCTGCGTTCGGTCAGGAACAGTCGCGCATCGGCAGGGCACGGTCGCACACCGGTCGCATGTCGTCACAGTCGGCCACGGACGGCTCTGCGCAAGCATGGCCGGTTATGCGCCACCATGACCGGCCCCGCACCACCGCGGACGTCCGTGGCCGGCCGTGGCCGGTCGGGGAAACCCTCACGCCGCCCGGATCGCCCCGTCGATGTCCGGGAACGCGAAGGTGAACCCCGACTCCAGCAACCGCGTCGGCCGCACCCGGGCACTGCCGAGCACGTCCCCGGCCATCTCGCCGAGCACGGTCCGCAGCACGGGCGCGGGCACGGTGAAGAGCGTCGGCCGGTGCAGCACGCGGCCCATGGCCTCGGTGATCTCGCTGTTCGTCAGGGGCTCCGGAGCGGTGAGGTTGAACGGTCCCGACAGCCCGTCCGTCTCCAGCAGATGACGGATCGCGGCGACCTCGTCGTGCAGCGCGATGAACGACCAGTACTGCCGCCCGTCGCCCATCCGCCCGCCGAGCCCCGCCTGGAACAGCGGGAACAGCTTGCCCCAGGCCCCGCCCCCGCGGCCCACCACCAGACCGGTGCGGGTGAACGCGGTCCGCACGCCCGCCTGGTGCGCGGGCGCGGCAGCTGCCTCCCACTCCACGCACAGTTCGGGCAGGAACCCCTGCCCGGCGGGGGAGTTCTCGTCGACGACCCGGTCGCCGGTCTCGCCGTAGTAGCCCATCGCGCTGCCGTTCACGAAGACCCGCGGCGGCTCGTCCAGGGAGGCGACGGCCTTGGCGAGGGCGGTCGTGCCGTTGACCCGGCTGTCGTGGATGCGCTTCTTGTACGTCTCCGTCCAGCGGCGCGAACCGACGCCCGCCCCGGCGAGGTTGACCACGGCGTCGCACCCGGCGAGCCCGGCCGTGTCGACCCGCCCGGCCTCGGGGTCCCATCGGACCTCGGTGTCGTCCCGGGGCTCCCGGCGCACCAGGCGCACCACCTCGTACCCGTCCGCGGTGAGGGAGCGCACCAGGGCCGAGCCGATCAGTCCGGACGCCCCGGCCACCGCGATTCTTGAAAGTTGCATGACCTCATCCTGCCTGGTGGGTGGGTAAAAGCGATGTCTGGTTCCGGTACCCCCGCTTTAGGCTGGCGGACATGTCCCAACTGTCCATACGCCTCGCCCTCCCCGACGACGAAGAGGAGCTGGCCCGCCTCGACCGCGCCGAATGGTCGCCCCTGCACGAGGTCCTGCCCGAACAGCGGCCGCCCTACCGGCCGTTCTTCGACGAGCGTCACCTCCCCGAGGACTGCCTGGTCGCCGAGGCCGACCGCCGGATCCTCGGGTACGTCCGTCTCGGTTTCCCGACCGGGCTCGACGCGAACGCCCATGTGCGCCAGATCCAGGGCTTCGTCGTCAGCGCCACGGCACGCGGCCGCGGCGTCGGCCGGGCCCTGGTCCGCGCGATCACCGAGGAGGCCCGTCGCCGGGGCGCTCGCCGCCTCACCCTGCGCGTCCTCGGCCACAACACCCCGGCCCGCAGGCTCTACGAGTCCGAGGGCTTCGCGGTCGAGGGCGTGCTGCCCGAGGAGTTCCTGCTGGCGGGGGAGTACGTCGACGACGTGCTCATGGGGCGCCGTCTCTGAGGACCTGGTCGGCCGCGGCGGTCGTACGGCGTCTGCGCACCACCAGGTGGAGCGCGATCCCCGCCACCAGCAGGGAGATCAGGAAGAACACGGGCACAGGAGCCTCCGGGAAGCCGAGCGGGACCGTGGTCCCATCATCCGGGAGGACGCCGCGTCAGGACGTGACCAGCTCGCCCGTGTCCACCGGTGACGTGGCGTCCGCGGCCTTCTCGGCGTCCTTCGCGACCTCGTCGGCGGTCAGGACGTAGCCCGTCTCGTCGTCGGAGGTGGAACGGGCGAAGACCACGCCGTAGACCTTGCCGGAGGTGGTCAGCAGGGGGCCGCCGGAGTTGCCGGGGCGGACGGTCGAGCGGATGGAGTAGATCTCCCGGGTGACGGTGGCGTCGCTGTAGATGTTCTGGCCGGTCGCCTTCACCCGGTTGGCCACGGTCGCCGCCTGGAGGTTCAGGTCGCCGTCCTGCGGATAGCCCGCGACCACCGCGGAGTCGCCCCGCGAGGCGCCGTCGTCGAAGCGCAGCACCGGCGCGCGGAGCTCCGGGACGTACAGCACGGCCACATCCCGGTCCGGATCGAACAGCACCACCCGCGCCTCGTACACCTGCCCGACCCCGCCGATCCGGACGCTGGGCTCGTCGATGCCGGCCACCACGTGCGCGTTGGTCATCACGTGCTGCGGCGCGTACACGAAGCCGCTGCCCTCACGGCCCTGGGTGCCGGAGGCGCCCTCGATCTTGACGGTGCTGAGCTTGGCGGCGTCGGTGGCGGCGGCCGTGACGCTGTCGCCGGTGGGCCTCGCGACCTCGGCCGTCGACTCGTTCTCGAACGGGTTGAAGACCTGCGGGAAGCCCGCCTCGGTGAGCGCGGAGGTGGCCCGGGAGAACCAGGAGGGCGTGGTGTCCGGCATGGCGTCCTGGACCGTGCCGAGCAGGGCGGAGTCCCGGATGGCGGTGGTGACCAGCGGCGACGAGGACGCGCCGAGCACACTGGCGGCGACCCAGGCCACGATGAGCACGGCCACGGAGTTGGCGGCGGCCCCGCCGACGCCGTCCGCGACGCGCAGCGGCCCCTGGTCCAGCTCCCTGCGCAGCCTGAGAGCCAGCCGTCCCGCCAGTTCGTGCCCCACGGCGGCCGGGACCAGCACGGTCAGCACCGCGGTCACCGTCGCGGCCGTGCTCCCCGGTGTCACCAGGTCCATGATCCACGGCAGCACCCACACGCCCACGACCGCGCCGCCGACGAAACCGGCCAGCGAGACGCAGCCGGCCACCAGGCCGCGCCGGTAGCCGGAGGCCGCATAGGCGGCGATCACCAGCAACAGCAGGATGTCGAGCACGTCCACGGAGCCGCCCTTCTCTCTCGGAACCTTCAGTACGCAGGCGAGGCGTCCAGTGATCAGCTACGCGCACGCGTGCACCGGGAACCGGCCACGCGTGCGTGCACCTGGAAAAACGTCGCGGACCAGGACGATGGTTCCACCGGGTGGCACAGCACACATCGCGGACGGAGCGGATCCGTCCGACAGTGGGACCATGCGCGTCCGAAGAGCTCGGGGGATGCGAAGGCGGCGGTCGGCCCGAATACCCGGCGCGAGCCGTATACGGCTCGCGCTGCAAAACCGGCTCCCCCAACGACACCGCGACCGGCCGCCACCCCCTGCCGCGCCTGCGGTCCCTGCTGGAGCGGACGCTTCTGGCGGATCTGCCACGCCCACCGGGCCAGCCGCTCCTCGGGCTCCCGGTGGGCCTGCCGCTGCCGCCGGACGCACCGCTCCTGCCGGCCCGGCGGTGTCCGCCGGGGATCTGGCTTCCGCCCGGGGCGCGGCTTCTGCTGGGCCGGGGACTCCCGCCCGTCCTGGGGCTCGCTCCCGTCTCACCGGGGCTGAGGTGTCGGCCGGGCCTGGGACTCCTGCCCGTCCTGCCGGGGCTGAGGCCTCTGCCAGGCCTGGAGCGCGCTCTCGTCCATCCGGGGCTGAGGTGTCGGCCGGGGAGGAGGCCGGCGCGGGATCTGCGGTCCCGGCTGGAGCGGACGCTTCTGGCGGATCTGCCACGCCCACCGGGCCGGCTGCTCCTGCCGGCCTGACGGCGTCTTCCGAGGCGGGGGCTTCCGGGGGGCCTGCCGCTGGCGCAGGACGCACCGCTCCTGCCGGCTCGACGGTGTCCGCCGGGGATCAGGCGTCCGCCCGGGGCGCGGCTTCTGCTGGGGCTGAGGCGCCTGCTGGGCCGGGGACTCCGGTCCGTCCCGGGGCTCGCTCTCGTCCATCCGGGGCTGAGGTGTCGGCCGGGGAGGAGGCCGGCGCGGGATCTGCGGTCCCGGCTGGAGCGGACGCTTCTGGCGGATCTGCCACGCCCACCGGGCCGGCTGCTCCTGCCGGCCTGACGGCGTCCGCCGGGGATCAGGCTTCTGCCCGGGGCGCGGCTTCTGCTGGGGCTGAGGCGCCTGCTGGGCCGGGGACTCCCGCGCATCCATCCGGGGCTGAGGCGTCTGCCGGGCCGGGGACTCGCTCTCGTCCATCCGGGGCTGAGGCGTCGACTGGGCCCGGGACTCCCGCCCGCCCCACCGAGACCGACACGTCTACGGGGCCGGCAGCCCCCGCTGGAGCTGCCGCCTCCGCCGCACTCGCCGGGTCTGGGGCCTCCTCCGAGCCTCTGGCACCCTCGCAACCGGCGACCCCGGCGACCCCGGCGACCCCGGCGACCCCGGCGACCCCGGCGACCCCGGCGACCCCCGTGGCCCCAGCGACCCCCGCCCCCACCGAGCCCCCACCCCCCGCCGGAAGGCGACGGCGTGCCCCCCGGGCCGTTACCTGTCTGCTGGCCTGTGTTCCCGGGCTCGCTGTCGTTCTCGGGCTTGTGCTGTGTGTCAGTGGGGTCGAGCGGGCGGTGGAGGACGGGGCCGCCCGGGGGGCCGCGGTCGTAAGGCCGGGCGTCGTGCGGGCCGCCGCCAGGCCGCACATCGTGCCGAGGTCGGTGTGGGCCGTCGGCGGTGAGGCGAACTCCACCGCCCGCACCCCACCGCCCCCGAGCTACGACGACAAGGTGATCGCGGTCTTCGTGCACCACACCGACTCGCCCAACGACTACGACTGCGCCGACGCGCCCCGCATCATCCGCTACCTCGCCGCCGGTCAGACCGGCGCCCGGAACTGGGACGACATCGGCTACAACTTCCTCGTCGACCGCTGCGGCACCATCTACGAGGGCCGTGCGGGCGGCGTGGACCGCCCGGTCACCGGCGCCCACACCCTGGGCTTCAACCACCGCACCGCGGGCATCGCCGCCCTGGGCACCTTCACCGCGGGCGTCACCGTCCCGCGGGCCATGGCCGACGCGATCGCCTCCCTGGTCGCCTGGAAGCTGGGCCTCGCCGGCGTAGACCCGCGCTCCACCGTCCGTCTCACCTCCAGCAACAGCCTCAGCCGTTACGCCGAAGGCACCACCGTGGCGCTGCCCGCCCTCGCGGCCCACGGCGACGCCTACATGACGACCTGCCCCGGCGCCGCGCTCAAGGCCCTGCTGCCGGAGATCAGACAGAAGGCGGCCCGCCTCCAGGGCAGAACGTGACCCGGCCCGCGCCCGGTCGCGTCACCTGCGGCCGAGGTACACCCCCAGGGCCCGCTGCAACACTCGCCCCTGGAGTCCCACGGGTCGTTCCCACTCGCCGAGGTACTCCACGACCCGGCCCCCCGCCCCCGTCTTGAAGTGGAGCCGGCCCAGCAGCCGGTCCTCGGTGAGGGAGGGGGTGACGGAACGCAGGTCGTAGGTCGCGGCACCGGCGGCCCGCGCGTCGCACAGCATCCGCCACAACAGCGCGCTGCTGGGCCGAAGTTCCCGACCCCGGCGGCCGGACCCGGCGTAGGAGTGCCAGACCTGGGAGCCGACGTTGATCATCAGCGCGGCGGAGAGCACCTCGCCGTCGTACTCGGCGAGATAGAGCCGCAGCCGGTCGGAGTCCTCGGCGTTCAGGGCCTCCCACATGCGCCGGAAGTAGGCCGGGGGCCGGGCCCGGAAGCCGTCGCGGGCGGCGGTGGCCGCGTAGAGGCGGTAGAAGTCGGGCAGATCGGCGGCCGTACCCCAGGAGACCCGGACGCCCGCCGACTCGGCCGTGCGCAGGGACTGCTCGAAGTGCGGCGCTAGGGCCTCGCGCAGCTCGTCCACCGAGCGGCCCGCCAGCGGGATCTGACAGCCGTACCGCGGCTGTCCGAGGCCGAAGCCGCTGTCCTCGTCCTGCGCGCACCGGCGCCACCCGAGTCCGCGCAGCCGTTCCCCGGCGTCCAGCGCGAACCCGTCGACCCCGGCCGCGGGCAGCTCGCGCACATGGTGGACGTCGGGGTCGGCGAGGCCCGCCGTCACCGTGCCGGCGTCCCAGTGCCGGACGACGACGGGCGGCCCGATCCGTACCGAGAACGCCCCGCGTTTCTCCAGATGGGCGACCAGGGGATCCAGCAGGCGTTCCGGGCGCGGGCCAAGCCAGTCGATCGTCGGTCCGTCGGGGAGGTAGGCGAGACAGCGCCGGGTGCCGGGCAGCGGCCGGTACAGGACGAGGGCCGTCGCGATCCTGGTCCCGTCCTCGAACCAGCCGACGCTCTCCGCCAGCCAGTCGGGCTTCACGTCGGCCCACTCGGGGATCTGGAGATGGCTCGCGTCGGGATGCAGCCGCAGGTGGGCGAGATGTTCCTCGCGCGTGATCTCGCGCACATACGGGCTGGTCATGGGCGGGGTGCTCCTGTTCGGGGCGGCCACGGTACGCCGGGAGTCACGGCGGGGGTCAAGAGCCCGAGCCCTCACAGGTTGCTCGTAGGCGGCTCAAGGTCCACGCCGAAACAGCCGCCCTATCGTCATGCACACGCACTGACTGGAGGTGGGGAAGAAATGAACAGCAGTCACATGGACACCACGAACGCCACGGAGCGGACCGGTGGCCGGCTCTGGACCGCCCGCGGCCCCTGGGCGGTCGTCTGCGCCGTCGCGGCCGTGGTCCTCGGTCCGGCCGCCGTCACCGCGTCCGCGCTCGACCAGGCCAACGCGGCCCCGATGCACCACGCGGTGAAGGCCGACGAGACGCAGGCGTACATCCCGGCGGACACGACCCGCCGCCGGAACGCGGCGGCCTGACGAGGAGCGGCCCGAAGGGGCCGAAAGGGGTCCGAAGAGGTCCTGAAAGGGGTCCTGATGGGGGCTCAGCCCCGGAAGCGGTCCCACAACTTGGGGTACCGCTCCGCCAGCACCCCGTCGCTCTCCAGGTCGATCGGCGTGCCCAGCGGCTCGGAGGCCGCGGGCCGGATGCCCAGGTCGGGCGCGACCGTACCGGTGAGTTGCTCGTAGGCCTCGTCCGCGGCGAAGCCCAGTTCCTCGCCGTCGCCGTCGATCTCCTCGTCGAAGTCGAGCAGCAGGTCGGCGAGCGAGTCGGGATCGTGCACCCCGCCCTCGTACACCTCGCGGCCCTGGCCGATCAGCCAGCAGCGGAAGAAGTCGAAGGCGTCGTCGCTCGCCCCGTCCAGCAGGATCCAGGCGGCGCCCCACAGGTCCCATGTGTACGCGCGGTTGAAGCGCGCCTCGAAGTGACGGGCGAAGTCGAGGACCATCTCCGGGTCCAGCGCGAGCAGCCGGTCCACCAGCAGGTCGGCCTGCTCCTCGGGGTCGCCGTCGGCGGCCTCGCGGGTGGCGTCCACCAGCTCCCAGAACTCCGTCTCGTCCATCACGGGTCCAGCATCGGGCCTGGAAGGGTGGGGCGCACGTGGAGTGCGGCGGATTGTTATGTCCCGTACAGGCGGCCCAGTCGTCTCGCGTCGTCGGCGAAGCGAGCCCGCAGACTCTCCGGAGCCAGCACTTCCACCTCGGGTCCGAGCCCCGCCAGCTGGGTGTGGGCGACCTGTTCGGACTCCACGGGGAGCGTCACGGTCCGCCACCCGTCCTCGGGAGCCGGTTCCGCGGCCGCCAGCGCCTCCCGCGCGGACGCCGGATCGACGACGTGCGGAAGCCGGCGCACGCCGTCCCCGGACAGCCGTACGACGACCTCGGCCCGCAGGATCGAGCGCGCGAACTGTTCGGCGCGCTCCGCCCAGAAGCCGGGCAGGTCGAACTCCTCGTCGCGCTCGAAGCGGGCCTCGCCGGCCGTCACCGCCGTGAAGCGGTCGATCCGGTACACCCGGAAGGAACCACCCTCCGGGACCCGTGCGCACAGGTACCAGACGCCCGCCTTGAGCACGAGCCCGTACGGCTCCAGTTCCCGCTCCACCTCGCCCTCCCGGCCGCGGTAGCGCGCCGTGACCCCTCGGTCGTCCCACACCGCGTCGGCGACGGCGGGCAGCAGCTCGGGGGACTTCGGCTCGGTGAACCAGCCCGGCGCGTCCAGGTGGAAGCGCTGGGCCGCCGTACGGGAAGCGTCCCGCAGGGGCGGCACTAGGGCCGCCGAGACCTTCAACCGGGCCGCGGAGGCCGCGTCCTCCAGCCCCATCTCGCGCAACGCCCCCGGTACACCGGACAGGAACAGGGCCTCGGCCTCGCTCCGCGCCAGCCCGGTCAGCCGGGTCCGGTACCCGCCGATCAGCCGGTACCCGCCGGCCCGCCCCCGGTCGGCGTACACCGGGACGCCCGCCTCCGACAGCGCCTGCGCGTCCCGGGTCACCGTCCGCTCCGACACCTCCAGCTCGCGCGCCAGCTCGGCGGCGGTCATGGAGGGCCGGGACTGGAGCAACAGCACCATCTTGATGAGTCGGGCAGCACGCATACCGCCATGATGCCGGGGCCCACTGACAGCGAAGGGGTACGGCGGCCGCCGTACCCCTTCACCGAAAGCGTCGAAGCTCAGGCCCTCACAGCCCGTACTTCTCCCGTGCTTCCTTCACCGCCGTCGCCTTGACCTCGCCGCGGCGGGCCAGCTGGGCCAGGGCCGCGACCACGACCGACTCGGCGTCGACGCCGAAGTGGCGGCGGGCGCCCTCACGGGTGTCGGAGAGGCCGAAGCCGTCCGCACCGAGCGAGGACCAGTCCTGCTCGACCCACTGCGCGATCTGGTCGGGGACCTGGCGCATGTAGTCGGAGACCGCGAGCACCGGGCCCTCGGCGCCGTGCAGCGCCTGGCGGACGTACGGGACCCGCTCCTCGCCGCGCAGCAGACCGGCGTCGGCCTCCAGCGCGTCGCGGCGCAGTTCCGTCCAGGACGTCGCCGACCAGACGTCGGAGGCCACGCCCCACTCCTCGGCCAGCATCCGCTGTGCCTTCAGCACCCAGTGGATCGCGGTGCCGGAGCCGAGGAGCTGGATGCGGGGGGCGTTCGCGACCGGGGACAGGCCCGCGGACTCCGCCGTGTTGAAGCGGTACAGGCCCTTGACGATGCCCTCGTCGATGCCGAGGCCGGACGGCTTGGCGGGCTGCGGAAGCGGCTCGTTGTAGACCGTCAGGTAGTAGAAGACGTTCTGGTCCTCGCCGGGCGCCGCCTCGCCGTACATGCGGCGGATGCCGTCGCGCACGATCGTGGCGACCTCGTAGGCGAACGCCGGGTCGTACGTCAGCGCCGCCGGGTTCGTCGCCGCGATCACCGGCGAGTGCCCGTCCGCGTGCTGCAGGCCCTCGCCCGTCAGCGTGGTACGGCCCGCCGTGGCGCCGACGAGGAAGCCGCGGCCGAGCTGGTCGCCGAGCTGCCACATCTGGTCGGCCGTGCGCTGCCAGCCGAACATCGAGTAGAAGATGTAGAACGGGATCATCGCCTCGCCGTGCGTCGCGTACGCGGTGGACGCGGCGATGAAGTCGGCCATCGAACCGGCCTCGGTGATCCCCTCGTTGAGGATCTGGCCGTTCTGGGCCTCCTTGTAGTACATCAGCTGGTCGCGGTCGACCGGCTCGTACGTCTGGCCCTTGGGGGAGTAGATCCCGAGCGACGGGAACAGCGACTCCATACCGAAGGTGCGCGCCTCGTCGGGGACGATCGGCACCCAGCGCTTACCCGTCTCCTTGTCGCGGACCAGGTCCTTGATCAGGCGGACGAAGGCCATCGTGGTCGCGACGTTCTGCGTGCCCGAGCCCTTGTCGAAGGAGGCGAAGGCCTTCTCCGCCGGGGCCGGCAGCGGGGCCACCGGGTGCACCCGGCGGGCCGGGGCCGGGCCGCCGAGGGCCGCGCGGCGCTCCTGGAGGTAGCGGACCTCGGGGGAGTCGGCGCCCGGGTGGCCGTAGGGCACCACGCCGTCGACGAAGTCGCTGTCCTTGATGGGCAGCTCAAGGAGGTCGCGCATGGTCTTGAACTCGTCCACCGACAGCTTCTTCATCTGGTGGTTGGCGTTCTTCGACGCGAAGCCCTCGCCGAGGGTGTGGCCCTTGACCGTCTGGGCCAGGATGACCGTCGGCGCGCCCTTGAACTCGACGGCGGCCTTGTAGGCGGCGTACACCTTGCGGGCCTCGTGGCCACCGCGGGAGAGGTGGAAGCACTCCAGGATCTTGTCGTCGGACAGCAGCTTCGCCATCTCGGCGAGCGCCGGGTCCTTGCCGAAGAAGTCCTGGCGGATGTAGGCGGCGTCGCGCGTCTGGTACGTCTGCACCTGCGCGTCCGGCACCTCGCGGAGGCGTCGGACCAGCGCGCCCGTGGTGTCGAGCTGGAAGAGCTCGTCCCAGGCGTTGCCCCACAGCGACTTGACGACATTCCAGCCGGCGCCGCGGAACTGCGCCTCCAGCTCCTGCACGATCTTGAAGTTCGCGCGGACCGGGCCGTCGAGGCGCTGCAGGTTGCAGTTGATGACGAAGGTGAGGTTGTCGAGGCCCTCGCGGCTCGCGAGCGCGAGTGCCGCCGTGGACTCCGGCTCGTCCATCTCGCCGTCGCCGAGGAAGGCCCAGACGTGGGACTCGGAGACGTCCTTGATGCCGCGGGCCGTCAGGTAGCGGTTGAAGCGCGCCTGGTAGATCGCGGAGAGCGGGCCGAGGCCCATGGAGACCGTCGGGAACTCCCACAGCCAGGGCAGGCGGCGGGGGTGCGGGTACGACGGGAGGCCGTTGCCGCCCGACTCGCGGCGGAAGTTGTCCAGCTGGGACTCGTCCAGCCTGCCGTCGAGGAAGGCGCGGGCGTAGATGCCGGGGGAGGCGTGGCCCTGGATGTAGAGCTGGTCGCCGGACCCGTCGGCCTCCTTGCCCTTGAAGAAGTGGTTGAAGCCGGTCTCGTAGAGCCAGGCCGCGGAGGCGAAGGTGGCGATGTGGCCGCCGACGCCGTATTTGGAGCCGCGGGTGACCATCGCGGCCGCGTTCCAGCGGTTCCACGCGGTGATCTTGCGCTCCATCTCCTCGTCACCGGGCGCGGACGGCTCGGCGGCGGTGGGGATGGTGTTGACGTAGTCCGTCTCGAGGAGCTTCGGTAGCGCGATGCCGTTGCCCTCCGCCCTCTCCAGCGTGCGGCGCATCAGGTACGCGGCACGGTGCGGGCCGGCCGCCTTGGCGACCGCGTCCAGGGAGGCCTGCCATTCGGCGGTCTCCTCGGGGTCCCGGTCGGGGAGCTGGTCGAGCTCGCTCGGCTGGATGGCGTTGGGGTCGGTCATGTCGCCGCCTTCCTCAGTCGAAGGGGGTTCCCTCAATCAGGCAGGGTGTCGGGGGTGCCCTTTGTCTTTGGCAGGACAGGGCGGAGGGCCCCGGTAAGGGCCCGTCGGCGACTCTAACTCGCTGATCGATGATCGATCAAAGGGTTGAGGGGCAAAACTTCTTGATTACGAGAAAGTAGGCACGGGGTGTCTCCACGGGAGACACCGGGTGCCTTGTTTTCGAAGGGCTCTCGCAGGGTTTTCGCAGGTGAGCGTAGGTGCGCTCGGCTGCGTCAAGCCCGCGGCGCGCAGCCCAGGACATGGGCCTTCACGATCTCCGGGATCCGCGGGTCCCGGCGCTTGAACGCCGCCACCAGCTCCTCGTGCTCCTCCGCGTACGACTGCTGGACCGTCCCCAGCCACCGGATCGACAGCGCGGTGAAGACCTCGATGCCCAGGCCCTCCCAGGTGTGCAGCAGCACCGAGTTGCCGGCCGCCCGCACCAGCTCGCGGTGGAAACCCACCGTGTGCCGCACCTGGCCGGTGCCGTCGGAGTCCCGGTCCGCCTCGTACAGCGCGGCCACATGCGGCTCCAGCGCCGAGCAGTCCTGCGCCAGCCGCTCCGCCGCCAGCTCCGCCGCGATCGCCTCAAGACCGGCCCGGACCGGATAGCTCTCCTCCAGGTCCGCCGCCGTCAGGTTCCGCACCCGTACGCCCTTGTTCGGCGCGGACTCGATCAGCCGCAGCGACTCCAGCTCGCGCAGCGCCTCCCGCACCGGCGTCTGGCTGACCTCCAGCTCGGTCGCGATCCGGCGCTCCACGATCCGCTCACCCGGCTGCCAGCGCCCGCTGACGATCCCCTCCACGATGTGCTCGCGGATCTGTTCGCGCAGCGAGTGGACGACGGGCGCGGTCATGAGAGCTCCTTAAGGGCGTTTGACGTTTAGACAATAAGGCCGAGGGCCCGTCCGGGTGGGGCGCACGGGGGCGCTTTCATGCAGGTGAGACGAGGCTTACACGCTCCCAGCCGTACGACTTCTGTCAAGACACGGAACCCCACGGCCCTGAGAAGTGTCGCGTTCGTCAGGGGTACCCGCACGGGGCGCCCCTTCGCACCACAGGGGGACGGCATGCACATCGGGGGACGGCGGCAACTGGCGGTCGTGGCCGTGATCGGCGCGCTCGTCGGCGTGGCGGGCTGCGCACAGCCAGCCGTGCGGGCGGCGGCGACGACGGCACCGAGCAGCGCGGAAGCGATCACCGGGATGGCGGGTGCGGCGCCGGGCAGGGGGGCCGCCTGTGTGTTCGTCAAACCCGACGGGGCACAGAAGTTCGGCCACGTCGGCTGGGGCTTCAAGGTCCCGGGCACCGGCCGCTGGGTCTACGGCGCCGTGGAGAACCCCGGCGCCGCGTTGTACACCCCGCCGGGCGGCGACATCGGAGCCTGGCACGCGGAGGGGTCGTACGACCGCATGCTCAGCGACATGTCCACGGACGCCGATTACCCCGGCACCGCCGAGCACCCGTACAGCCGTTACCGCTGCACGAAGTCGGCGACGCACGACGTGCGGCGCGCCCGGGCCGTGATCCGCGCGGTCGCGGCCCGCGGCTTCCTCGTCGGGGTCGATCCGAGGACCGGCAAGCTCACCTCCCGGGACTGCCTGGACGCCACCTACGACGTCCTGAAGGCGTACCGGACCGAGCACCTCACGCCCGCGCCCAAGCTGTCCGTCCCCAACGTGTGGGTGGAGGAGCTGTGGGGCTGGTCGGACCGGACGCTGACGCCCCGGTGAGACGACGGTGCCCCGTCCGAGAGGTCCGGACGGGGCACCGTACAGGCACTTCTGAGGCTTACAGGCCGAGCTCGACCTCGAACTCGCCCGCCTCCAGGATCGCCTTGACCGCGGTCAGGTAACGGGCCGCGTCGGCGCCGTCCACCAGACGGTGGTCGTAGGAGAGGGTCAGGTAGGTCATGTCGCGGATGCCGATGACCGTGCCCTCCTCGGTCTCGATGACCGCCGGACGCTTGACCGTGGCACCGATGCCGAGGATCGCGACCTGGCCCGGCGGCACGATGATCGTGTCGAAGAGCGCACCGCGCGAACCGGTGTTGGAGATGGTGAAGGTCGCGCCGGACAGCTCGTCGGGCGTGATCTTGTTCGCGCGGACCTTGCCCGCGAGCTCCGCCGTGGCCTTGGCGATGCCGGCGATGTTGAGGTCGCCCGCGTGCTTGATGACCGGGGTCATCAGGCCCTTCTCGGAGTCCACCGCGATACCGATGTTCTCGGTGTCGAAGTAGGTGATCGTGCCTTCGCCCTCGTTGATCTTGGCGTTGATCGGCGCGTGCGCCTTCAGCGCCTGGGCCGCGGCCTTGACGAAGAACGGCATCGGGGAGAGCTTGACGCCCTCACGAGCCGCGAACGCGTCCTTGGCACGGGCGCGCAGCTTCATCAGGCGGGTGACGTCGACCTCGACGACCGAGGACAGCTGCGCCTGCTCGTGCAGCGCCTTGACCATGTTGTCGCCGATGACCTTGCGGATGCGCGGCATCTTGACGGTCTGGCCACGGAGGGGGGAGGCCTCCAGGGACGGCGCCTTCTTGGCGGCGGCCGGTGCGGCGGCAGCGGCCGGAGCCGGAGCGGCGGCCTTCGCGGCCTCGGCGGCGGCGATCACGTCCTGCTTGCGGATCCGGCCACCGACGCCGGTGCCCTTCACGGAGCCGAGCTCGACACCGTGCTCCGCGGCGAGCTTGCGCACCAGCGGGGTGACGTAGGCGCCGTCGTCACCGGAGGTCGCGGCGGGAGCCGGAGCCGGGGTGACCGGGGCGGGCGCCGGGGCCGGAGCGGCGGGCGCCGGGTCGGGAGCCGGAGCCGTCTGCTGCTGCGGAGCCGGAGCCGAGGGCGCCTGCGGGGCCGGGGCCGGGGCCGGAGCGGGTGCCGGAGCCGCGGGGGCGGGAGCCGGGGCGGGGGCCTCGGCGGCCGGGGCCGGAGCGGCGGGGGCCGGGGCAGCGGCCGGAGCCGCACCCGGGGCACCGATGACGGCGAGCTTGGCGCCGACCTCGGCGGTCTCGTCCTCGCCGACCACGATCTCCAGCAGGACTCCGGCGACCGGCGCCGGGATCTCGGTGTCGACCTTGTCGGTGGAGACCTCGAGCAGGGGCTCGTCCTCCGCGACCTCCTCGCCGACCTCCTTCAGCCACCGGGTGACGGTGCCCTCGGTGACGGACTCGCCGAGCGCGGGCAGGACGACGTCCGTGCCCTCGGCGGAGCCGCCGCCGGAAGCGGCCTCGGCGGTGGGAGCGGGCGCCGGGGCGGCCTGCTCGGTGGACGGCGCGGCAGCGGCCGGCTCGGGGGCGGGCTCGGCGACCGGCTCGGCGGCCGGGGCCGGAGCGGCCGCGGGGGCGCCGGTGCCGTCGTCGATCACGGCCAGCTCGGCGCCGACCTCGACCGTCTCGTCCTCGGCGACCTTGATGGAGGCCAGGACGCCGGCGGCGGGGGAGGGGATCTCGGTGTCGACCTTGTCGGTCGAGACCTCGAGCAGCGGCTCGTCGGCCTCTACACGCTCACCCTCGGCCTTCAGCCAGCGGGTGACGGTGCCCTCGGTGACGCTCTCGCCGAGCGCCGGAAGGGTTACGGAAACCGCCATGGTTTCGGTTGCTCCTTACGAATTGCGGAAGTCTGAGTCGTCGCTACGACGTGCTGTGACCGAGGGTCAGTCGTGCGAGTGCAGCGGCTTGCCCGCCAGGGCCAGGTGGGCCTCGCCGAGCGCCTCGCTCTGCGTCGGGTGAGCGTGGATGAGCTGGGCGACCTCGGCCGGCAGCGCTTCCCAGTTGTAGATCAGCTGGGCCTCGCCGACCTGCTCGCCCATGCGGTCGCCGACCATGTGGACGCCGACCACGGCACCGTCCTTGACCTGGACGAGCTTGATCTCGCCCGAGGTGTTCAGGATCTTGCTCTTGCCGTTGCCCGCCAGGTTGTACTTCAGAGCGACGACCTTGTCCGCGCCGTAGATCTCCTTGGCCTTGGCCTCGGTGATGCCCACGGAGGCGACCTCGGGGTGGCAGTACGTCACCCGCGGGACACCGTCGTAGTCGATCGGAACGGTCTTCAGACCGGCCAGACGCTCCGCCACCAGGATGCCCTCGGCGAAGCCGACGTGCGCGAGCTGGAGCGTGGGGACCAGGTCTCCGACAGCGGAGATGGTCGGGACGTTGGTGCGCATGTACTCGTCGACCAGGACGTAGCCGCGGTCCATCGCGACGCCCTGCTCCTCGTAGCCGAGACCGGCGGAGACGGGCCCGCGGCCGACGGCCACCAGCAGCAGCTCGGCCTCGAACTCCTTGCCGTCGGCGAGGGTGACCTTGACTCCGTCCTGGGTGTACTCGGCCTTCTGGAAGAAGGTGCCCAGGTTGAACTTGATGCCGCGCTTGCGGAACGCGCGCTCAAGAAGCTTGGAGGAGTTCTCGTCCTCGAGGGGGGCGAGGTGCTTGAGGCCCTCGATGATGGTGATGTCGGTCCCGAAGGACTTCCAGGCGGAGGCGAACTCGACGCCGATGACACCGCCGCCGAGGACGATCGCCGACTTCGGCACCCGGTCCAGGACGAGGGCGTGGTCCGAGGAGATGATCCGGTTGCCGTCGATCTCCAGGCCCGGCAGCGACTTCGGCACGGAGCCGGTCGCGAGGAGCACGTGACGGCCCTGGATGCGCTGGCCGTTGACATCGACGGAGCTCGGCGACGACAGCCGGCCCTCGCCCTCGATGTAGTGCACCTTCCGGGAGGCGACGAGCCCCTGGAGGCCCTTGTACAGACCGGCGATCACGCCGTCCTTGTACTTGTGCACCCCGGCGATGTCGATGCCCTCGAAGGTGGTCTTCACACCGAACTGCTCGCTCTCGCGGGCCTGGTCGGCGATCTCGCCCGCGTGCAGCAGGGCCTTGGTGGGGATGCATCCCCGGTGCAGGCAGGTACCGCCGACCTTGTCCTTCTCGATCAGGGCGACGTCAAGCCCCAGCTGCGCCCCGCGCAGGGCCGCGGCGTAACCGCCACTACCACCGCCGAGGATCACTAGGTCGAAAACGGTGCTGGCGTCGTTCGCCACGTCACGTCCTCCATGCATGTGCGCCGTACGCCGGTCTGCAGTGACCGGGCGGCGGCTGGTGTCCGGCCGCTCTTTCTTCGGCCCTGTGGTGGGGGCCCTGTCCTGCCGAGCCCCATCTTCGCACTTGTCGGCCCTGAACGAGACGCCGGGCCGGGGTGTGAGACACCACACGCTCACATGAGAGGACAAGCTCCGGTGAGACGCCGACCGGAGTCGCGGGGCCGTACCGATCCGCACCTCCGCCGCGCGGGCGCGGCCATCTCCACGTCCACAGGCGGACAAGGGGCGCCGTGCCCCACCCAGGGGCGCGGGGCTGGATCGATCTGCGGCTCCGCCGCGTGGGCGCGACCATCCTCCACGTCCACGGGCGGACAAGGGGCGCCGTAACCCACCCAGGGGCGCGGGGAACTGCGCAAAAAGCCACAACCGGCCCGCAGCCGCCCACGCCCCTCGGGAGCCGGGTTCCTAGGCGGACATCAGCCCAGGTCACCCGACGCAGTCAACTCGGCGAGCCGCACCAGCGTCCGCACCGCGGACCCCGTGCCGCCCTTCGGCGTGTAGCCGAACGGCCCCCCGTCGTTGAACGCGGGTCCCGCGATGTCGAGGTGCGCCCAGGTGATCCCCTCGCCCACGAACTCCCGCAGGAACAGACCCGCGACCAGTCCGCCGCCCATCCGCTCACCCATGTTCGCGATGTCGGCGGTGGGCGAGTCCATCCCCTTGCGCAGGTGCTCCGGCAGCGGCATCGGCCACGCCGGCTCCCCGACCTCCTCCGCGGCCTCGTGCACCGCCGTACGGAACGCGTCGTCGTTGGCCATGATCCCGAAGGTCCGGCTGCCCAGCGCGAGCATCATCGCCCCGGTCAGCGTCGCCACGTCCACGATCGCGTCCGGCTTCTCCGCCGACGCCGCCCACAGCGCGTCCGCGAGCACCAGCCGGCCCTCGGCGTCGGTGTTGAGCACCTCCACCGTCTTGCCGCTGTACATGCGCAGCACGTCACCGGGACGCGTGGCGGACCCCGACGGCATGTTCTCGGCCAGCGCCAGCCATCCGGTCACGTTGACCTCAAGGCCGAGACGCGCGGCCGAGACCACGGCGGCGAACACCGCCGCCGCCCCGCTCATGTCGCACTTCATCGTCTCGTTGTGGCCCGCCGGCTTCAGCGAGATGCCGCCCGAGTCGTAGGTGATGCCCTTGCCGACCAGCGCGAGGTGCTTCTTCGCCTTGGACGAGGTGTACGACAGCTTCACCAGCCGCGGCCCCGACGTCGACCCCGCGCCGACGCCGAGGATGCCGCCGTAGCCGCCCTTCTCCAGGGCCTTCACGTCGAGCACCTGCACCTTGAGGCCGTGCTCCTTGCCCGCGGCCTGCACGATCGAGGCGAAGGCCTCGGGGTTCAGGTCGTTGGGCGGCATGTTGACGAGGTCGCGGGCGCGGTTGAGCTCCTCGGCGACCGCGGTGGCCCGGGCGAGCGCGGCCTTGTGGGCGGCGTCCCGCGGCTTTCCGCCCAGCAGCGCGGCCTCGGCCAGCGGAGCCTTGCCGTTCTTGGCCTTGGCGTCGTTCTTCGACGCGCTCTCCTTGTAGGCCGTGAAGGAGTACGCCCCGAGCAGCAGGCCCTCGGCGACCGCGCCGAGGTCGGCGGCGTCGCCCAGCGGCAGCACGAACGCGGCCTTCTTCACGCCGGCCAGCGCGCGGGCGGCGACACCGGCGGCCTTGCGCAGCGCCTCAGGGTCGAAGGCGGAGTCCTTCTCGGGCTCGGCGCCCAGGCCGACCGCCACCACGAGCGGGGCCTTGAGGCCGGCGGGCGAGGGCAGCTTCGTCACCTCGCCCTCGGCCCCGGAGGCACCGAGGGTCTCCAGGACACCGGCGAGCTTGCCGTCGTAGGCCTTGTCCACGGCCTCGGCGCCCGGTGCGACGACCGGGCCCTTCGCGCCCTTGGCGACACCGATCACGATCGCGTCGGCCCGCAGGCCGGGCGCCGCGGAGGTGCTGAGAGTGAGAGCAGTCACGGTGGTGAATTCTCGCTTCCGATGTGAAGTTGCTTGGGTCGAGGGGGTGGGCTCGACCGGGCCCGACGGCCGACCCTATTTCTTGTCCGGATCCGGATCCCGATCGGGGCCTTCACCCCTGTCGGCGACCACCCGGGACGAGCCTACGCTCGGGTCGGCCGAGCGTACCTCCGGCCGCCGCACGAGAGATCATTCCCGGGGTACCCCGCCGCACTGTCTGGAGTCCCTCCGTTGAAACGCCCCCTGGTCCTCCTCGCCGGCCTGCTCCTCCTGGTCACGGCCTGCTCGGCCACCCCCGACTCCCCGTCCGGCGACTCTCGTTGGCGGCCCCGCCCCGGCATCGCCTGGCAGTGGCAGCTGACCGGCCGGGTCGACACCTCCGTGGACGTGCCGGTGTACGACATCGACGGCTTCGACCAGTCGAGGCCGGTGGTGTCCGCCCTGCACGGCAAGGGCCGCAAGGTCATCTGCTACCTCTCCACGGGCGCGTGGGAGGACTGGCGTCCCGACGCCGACCGGTTCCCCAGGTCGGTGATCGGGCGGGGCAACGGCTGGGAGGGGGAGCGCTGGCTCGACATCCGCGCCACGGACGTCCTGGAACCGCTGATGGCGGACCGCCTCGACATGTGCCGTGAGAAGGGCTTCGACGCGGTGGAGCCGGACAACATGGACGGCTACAGGAACCGCACGGGCTTCGCACTGACGGCGGCCGACCAGCTCCGCTACAACCGCCTGATCGCGCGACTGGCCCACGAACGCGGCCTGTCGGTCGGCCTGAAGAACGACCTCGACCAGATACCGCAGCTGGTGGGCGACTTCGACTTCGCGGTCAACGAGCAGTGCGCCCAGTACGACGAGTGCGGGGACATGGAACCGTTCGTCAAGGCCGGCAAGGCGGTCTTCCACGTCGAGTACGAACTCCCCGTCAGCCGCTTCTGCGCCGAGTCCCGGCGGCTGAAGCTGAGTTCGATGCGGAAGAAGTACGAGCTCGGGGTGTGGCGCGAGGCCTGTTAGAAGTTCCCTGCTAGAAGTTCAGCGACAGGACCACCAGCGCGGTCGTCGCCGCCGTCTCCGCCAGACCCCCGAACACGTCCCCGGTCACCCCGCCGAAGCGGCGCGTGCAGTGCCGCAGGAGAACTTCGGCCACTCCCACGGCGGCGGCGACCGCGAGGACCGCGCGGACGATGTCGTACGACCCGAGGAGCGCTCCCGCCCCGGCCGCCCCCAGCGTCACGGCGGCCGCCGTCAGTACCGCGCCCCGGACCGGTACGACCCCTGCCACCGCGGCCCCGAGCCCCTCCGGCCGGGCCGGCGGGACCCCGGTGCGGGCGGCGAGGGTCAGGGCCAGGCGCGCGGCCGTCGCCGCGACCACCGCGGCGGTCGCGCCCCGCGCCCACGAGTCGCCGTACATCTGCGACAGCGCGGCCACCTGGGCGAGGAGCACGAGGACGAGGGCGATCACCCCGAACGGGCCGATGTCCGACTGCTTCATGATCCGCAGGGCGTCCTCGGCGGGCTTGCCGCTGCCCAGGCCGTCCGCGGTGTCCGCGAGACCGTCGAGGTGCAGACCCCGCGTGAGGACCGCGGGCACGGCCACCGTGGCCACCGCGGCGAGCGGTCCGGAGGAGCCCAGGGCCAGCAGCAGAAGGCCCAGCGCGGCCGACAGCACGCCCAGCACCACCCCGACCAGCGGGGCGCAGAGCATGCCGCCGCGCGCCGCCTCCCGGTCCCAGCGGGTCACCTTCACGGGGAGCACGCTGAGCGTGCCGAAGGCGAAGCGGAGGCCGTCGAGCGGGGGCGGGGTCATGGACACGTCGGCAGGGTAGCCCGGACGCCGTAGCCGCCGGGCGGCCCGCCCCTCGCGACCGGACACTGGGGCCATGGGCCACTGGCTGCACCGCAACATCGTCGAGCCCGGCAAGCTGCCGCTGCTCCTCGCCCTGAGCGCGTTCGTGCTGACCTTCCTGATCACGCGGGTCGTCACCCGGATGATCAGGGCGGGCAAGGGCCCCTTCGGCAACGTCAGTTCCGGCGGCGTGCACATCCACCACGTGGTGCCGGGAGTCGTCCTCACCGTCGTCGGCGGCTTCGGCGCGGTGGCCAGCGGGCGGCACGGTTTCGGAGCGGGGTTGTGCGCGGTGGTCTTCGGGATGGGCGCGGGGCTGGTCCTGGACGAGTTCGCGCTGATCCTGCATCTCGACGACGTGTACTGGAGCGAGGAGGGCCGCAAGAGTGTCGAGGTCGTCGTCCTCACCGTGGCGCTGGTGGGGCTGGTGCTCGCCGGGTTCTCGCCGTTCGGCGTCAACGACGTGACCCAGGGCGAGGCGCAGGACCGCGGCGGGGTCATCAGCAGCGTGGTGGTCAACTTCCTCTTCGCGATGCTCGTCCTGCTCAAGGGCAAGACCCGCATGGCGATCTTCAGCGTGATCGTCCCCCTCGTCGGACTCATCGGCCTGATCCGGCTGGCCCGCCCCGGCTCCCCCTGGGCCCGCCGCTTCTACGCCCGCCGCCCGCGCGCCCGCGCCCGAGCCGTACTGCGCGCCTACCACCGCGACAAACGCTGGTCGGGCCCCCGCCGCAGATTCCAGGACCTGATCGGCGGCAAACCGGACCCGGCACCGCCGGTCGGGCAGTGACGCTTCGGTCCCGCCGCGGGTGCTTGATCGGGGCTTTGGGTGGGGTGTGGGGAATCCTGACTGGTCGCGGGGTCGCGGGGTCGCGGGGTCGCCGGCGGTCTCGGTGTGGTCGATGGGCGGTGCCAGGGGTCGCGCAGGTCCTGGTCGGCTTCGGGAGCTTGCCGGTTCCTGGGCGGGCGGAAGCAGCCGGGGTGCGGCGTGGCCAGCCGGGTGCGCAGGCAGCCGGGGTGCGGCGGTGGTGGTGCGGGGTGGAGGCGTCGGCCGGTTCAGGGGCCGAGGGGTGGGAGGCCGGAGTCGGTGTGCTCACGGTTGCGGGCGTGCCGGCGGCGGGCCGCCGAGAGGCTGCACACGGCCAGCATCGCCGCGATGGCCGCCAGGTGTTCCCGGCCGGCGAGGTTCTCCTTCGCCAGCACCTCGACCACCATCGCCGCGATCACGGCACCCGCGGTGACCCGGGCGCCGTAGCGCCAGCCGAGGAAGACGGCGAGGCCCACCACCGCCGCCGACGGGCCGGTGTCGACGACGTGGGCGTCCGAGGCGGGCAGGCCCAGCGGGCTGTCGGGGCCGAGCCAGATGCCCACGCGGGCGTACAGCGTGCCGGCGAGCGTGGCCGCGTACGCCAGCGTGAGCGTCCGCCACCGGCCCAGGCAGATCTCGGCGATCCCGAACACGAACAGGATCTGCGCCAGCGCACCCCACACCGGCAGGTCCAGGGCCGGCACGAACAGGGAGAGCGGGGTGCGGAGCAGAGCGAGCCAGAGGGGGTCCGCGGCGCGCACGGCACCGACGTCCTGGACGAAGTCGTAACCCCACGACCGGTTGTGCACGAAGTGCAGGGCCGCGGTCAGGCACACGGCCGCCAGGGCCAGGGGGACCGCCCGCCAACGCCGCCGCAGCAGCGGCCCGCGCACGGTGGCGTACAGCTCGCCCCACTCCGCGCGGGCCCAGCGGGCGAGCGTTCTCATCCCACGGTCCTCATCCCACGGTCCTCATCCGGCGGTCCTCATCTGTGCGTGCTCAAGTGCTCCCGGCGCCGCAGCCACCTCGGCAGCCCCGGCACCTCCAGGAACCCCTCCGCGCGGGCGGAGGCGATGCCGATGCGCGGCAGGTCCGCGCTCTTCTCGAAGAGCAGGAACCGCGGCTCCCAGATGGGCCGGTACTTGGCGTTGGCCCGGTACAGGGACTCGATCTGCCACCAGCGGGAGAAGAAGCTGAGCAGCGACCGCCACAGCCGCAGCACCGGTCCGGCGCCAAGACGCGCCCCACGTTCGAAGACCGAACGGAACATCGCGAAGTTGAGCGAGACCTGGGTGATCTGGATCTCCCGGGCCCGGTTCAGCAGCTCGATGACCATGAACTCCATGAGGCCGTTGTCCGCGTCGCGGTCCCGGCGCATGAGGTCGAGGGACAGCCCGTGCGGCCCCCACGGCACGAAGGAGAGCACCGCCTTCAGCTCCCCGTCGGCGTCGCTGCACTCCAGTGCCACGCACCGCCCGTCCTCCGGGTCCCCGAGCCGGCCCAGCGCCATGCTGAACCCGCGCTCGGTCGCCCCGTCCCGCCAGTCGTCGGCCCGCCGTACGAGTGCCTCCATCTCCTCGGCCGGGATGTCCTCGTGGCGGCGGATGCGCACGGTGTACCCGGCCCGCTTGACCCGGTTGTAGGCCTGCCGGACGGTCCGCATCGCCCGCCCCTCCAGCGTGAACTCGGAGACCTCCACGATCGCCTCGTCGCCCAGCTCCAGCGCGTCCAGGCCGTGCCGCGCGTACACCGTCCCCGCGTCCTCGCCCGCGCCCATCACGGCCGGCAGCCACCCGTGCGCCCGGGCCTCGGCGAGCCACGGCTCGATCGCCCCCGGCCAGGCCTCGGGGTCGCCGATCGGGTCCCCGGACGCCAGGGAGACCCCGCTGACCACGCGGTAGGTCACGGCCGCCTTCCCGGTCGGCGACCAGACGACGCTCTTCTCCCTGCGCAGCGCGAAGTACCCGAGCGAGTCCCGCTCCCCGTGCCGCTCCAGCAGCTCCCGCAGGCGCCGCTCGTCGTCCTCGGTGAGCGGGTCGAGGGCACGCCGGGAGCGGAAGGCGGCGTAGAGGACGGCGAGGACGAGGACCGTGCTGAGCACGTTGATGACGACGTTGACCCAGTTCGGCGTGAGGATCCCGTCGAAGCGGGAGTCGTCGGCGGCGACCGAGACCAGCCGCAGCGTGCCGTACCACCACCGCTCCACGAAGGCCGACGAGCGTGACGCCTGGTTGGTGACGGTCACCAGCAGCGCGGCCAGCAGCGAGCACACCAGCAGTCCGCCCACGGCCACGGCGGCGGCGAGCCGCGGGTTGGACCGGTCGCCCTTGGCGTAGAACTCCCGCCGCCCGACGAGCAGGGCCACCACGAAGGCGGCGGTGAGGAACAGGGAGATCCAGTTCTGCGCGTACCGCCTGATCTCAGGGAACGCCATCGCGAAGACGAACAGCGCGAGGAACGCCCCCGACAGCACCAGGTTCAGGATCCACGCCGCGCGCTTGCGCCGCCGCATGGTGATCGCGAGGAAGACCGTGAACACCCCGGAGGCGAAGCCCGCCGTCAGCAGATACGGCGTGAAGAGGTCCTGCTGGTTGTGGCGCCTTACGTCCTGCCCCAGCGACACCCACACCGCGCTGAGGAAGTTGACGAACGCGACGACCCGCAGATACCAGACGGCGAACCCGGCGGCCCGTCGTGAGGCGGCGGTGGACCGTACATCCCGAACAGGTGCGACTCGGACATCTCCCATGAAGGGCGATCATGCCCGTTGCGCCGGCGATTTGGTCGCAAGGGCACTCGTCCGTCCTCGACTACTCCTCGGCGGAGGCCTTCTCCGGTTCCTCCTCGCGCGGCTCCTCGGGGACCGCGGGCTTCTCGGGCAGCTCGGCGGCCAGCGCCGCCGCGGCCTGCACCAGCGGCAGTGCGAGCAGTCCGCCCGCGCCCTCCCCGACCGTCACACCGTGGTCGAGCAGCGGTTCGAGGGCCATCCGGTCCAGTGCCTTCGCCTGCCCCGGCTCACCGCTGCTCTGCCCGGCCAGCCACCAGTCCGGCGCCCGGAACGCGATCCGCTGTCCCACCAGCGCACAGGCGGCCACGACCACCCCGTCCAGCACGACGGGCAGCTTGCGCACCGCGCTCTGCAGCAGGAACCCGGTGATCGCCGCGAGGTCGGCCCCGCCTACCGCCGCCAGCAACTGCAGCTGGTCCCCGAGCACCGGCCGCGCCCGTCGCAGCGCGTCCCGGATCGCGGCGCACTTGCGCATCCACGCCAGGTCGTCGATCCCGGTCCCGCCGCGCCCGGTCACGACGGACGCGTCGGTCCCGCACAGCGCGGCGACCAGCACCCCGGCCGCCGTGGTCCCGCCCACGTTCACATCGCCGAGCACCACGAGGTCCGTACCGGAGTCGGCCTCCTCGTCGGCCACCGCGATCCCGGCCCGGAAGGCGGCCTCCGCCTCCTCGGGGGTCAACGCGTCCTCGACGTCGATACGGCCGCTCCCGCGCCGCACCCGATGCCGTACGACGTCCTCGGGCAGCTCGTCCGGGTCGCAGTCCAGCGCCATGTCCACGACCCGCACCGGCACACCGAGGCGCCGGGCGAGGACCGACACCGGACGGGCGCCCTCCAGGACCTCCCGCACCAACTCCGAGGCGCTGCCCGCGGCCCGCCCCGAGACACCCAGCTCGGCGATCCCGTGGTCACCGGCGAACAGCACCACCCGCGGCCGTTCGACCGGCCGGACCGGTACCGCCGACTGTGCCGCCGCCAGCCACTCACCCAGTTCGTCGAGGCGGCCCAGCGCCCCGGGAGGCACGATCTGACGCTCCCGGCGCGCCTCGGCGTCGCGACGCACCCCGCCGTCGGGGCGTTCGATCAGATCGGTGAAGTCGTCGAGATTAAGCGAGCTCATTCGCCGAACAGTACCGGCCCTGATCGAACACGGGGGTGCCACATGGCCAGGACGTCATTGCACCCGGGATCGGGATCCCATACGTTCCGTTTTGTAGCGAATTGCCGTGCGTCCCCGGGAGACCCCATGCCCGCACCAACCGCCCCCTCCGTACGGCGCCTTCGCTCCACCGCCCGCGCCATACTGCCGTTCCCCGAGCCCGAGAGCTGGCTGGACGTGGACACCGGGGACGCGGACTTCCCGGAGGCGGCGAGAGCGTTCTTCCCCTACACGGCCTTCGACGGCCTGGACCCCACCCCCCGCGTCCTGCGCGCCCAGGCGGTCGAGCGCCTGGAGGAGGGCTACCAGGGCCGTCTGTCGGACCCGCGGATCACCGCCCGCCTGCGGGCTCGCTACGACGTGGTCAGCCTGCTGAACCACCGCTCGGACCCCGCGGAACTCCAGGCGGCCCTCGCCGTCCTGCGCCCCGGCGGCCACCTCCTGGTGGAGTCCCGGGACGACCCCCGCCCCGAACTGGTGTCCCGGGGCTGCACCGTCATCGCGACGGCCCGCCGATCCGCGCATGTCCCGGCCCGGCTGACGGCCCGTCTGCCCGGCGCCCCCGGACTGCCGGCCGCCATCGCGCGAGCGCTGGACCACACCCTGGCCCTCCTCCTCGCCGGCACCCGCTTCGCGAGGGCCTACCGGGTGATCGCCCGCAAGGGCCCGTCAGCCCCGTAGGACCGTCGCCTGCCCCGCCACCACCAGCACCACCTGCTCGCACTCGCCCGCGAACGCCGCGTTCAGCCGCCCCAGTTCGTCCCGGTACCGGCGACCGGACGCGGTGGCCGGCACGATTCCCGACCCCACCTCGTTCGACACGGCCACCACGGTCCGCCGGGTCTCCCGCACCGCCTCCGTCAACTCCCGCACCCGCGACCGCAGTTCCCGCTCCCCGCCGCCGGCCCACTCCGCGTCGTCCCACGCCCCCACGGCGTCCATCGCGTCCGTCAGCCACAGCGACAGACAGTCGACCAGCAGCGGCGCCCCGTCGTCCTTCAGCAGCGGCACCAGGTCGCAGGTCTCCGTCGTACGCCACGATCCGGGCCGCCGCTCACGGTGGGCGGCGACCCGGGAGGCCCACTCGGTGTCCCCGTTCCGCGACCCGCCGGTCGCCACGTACAGCACGTCGGGGAACGCCTCCAGCCGCCGCTCGGCCTCCACCGACTTCCCGGACCGCGCCCCGCCCAGCACCAGCGTCCGCCGCGGCACATCGGGTACGTCCTCGTAGGCGCCGACGGCCAGCGTCGCCCCGTCGGGCACGGCCCGCGCCCCGGCCGCGGCCAGCCTCCGCCGCAGTTCGGGGCCGGGCGGCACATCGTGGTCGACATGCACGGCGACGACGTCGGTCGTGGGCCCCACGGCCCCGACGGCCCGCAGCCGGGCGAGAGCGTCGGGCCGCCGCACGACATCGGCGAGCACCATGTCGTACGACTCCACGGCCCCCTTCTCCAGCCCCGCGGGCGCACCCCCGGGCGGCAGGTACAGCACCCGCTGCCCGTCGGGCCCGGTGACGGCGTACCCGGTCCCCGGCGCGTCCATCGGCACGGCCCGCACCCGATGCCCCGTCAGCAACGTCAACTCCCGTCCGTCCGGCACCCGCCCCGGCTGCGGAAGCCCGGCGGGCACCTCGACGGGGGGTCCGTCATGGGGGTGCGAGAGCAGGACCTGGCGCACGTCGGCGAGCGAGTGCCCGGCCCGGGCGGCGGCGAAGGCGGCACCGGGAGTGAGATCGAGCAGCAGGATCTCGTCGACGAGCACGGCGGTGGCCGCCCGCGCGTTCTCACCGACCGCGGTGGCGCACGCGGCACAGGGACAGAAGGGCCGGGGGAGACCGGCGGGGGCGCCGGTGCCGAGCAGAGTCAGTTCCACGCAACCGATTCTCGCCGGTCCCCGGTGATCCAGCGCGCGCGGAGCCGCTTTCAGGGCGCGGGGCGGCGCCGATCTGCGGCTCCGCGGCGGAGGCGCGCGCGGCCCCCACCGGCCCGCAGTCCGCGAACTACCGCTTAGGGTGCTCTTCGTAACGGATCAAACACGGGAGGCTCACATGGCGACATGGACCTGGCGATTCGAGAAGGCCGACGGCGCGGAGACCCAACCCGCCGTGGAGCCGGAGGAGTTCACCACCCAGGGCGACGCCGAGTCCTGGCTCGGCGAGTACTGGAAGCCCCTGCTCGCCGGCGGCGCGGAACAGGTGCGGCTGTTCGAGGACGCCACCGAGATCTACGGCCCGATGAGCCTGAAGGCGGCGGAGGAAGCGTGACCGGGGTGGGCGAGGGCCACAGCGGACCCCTCGCCCACCACCGCTACTGCTCGCCCAGCGTCACGTCCACCGTCTTCGTGCTGCCGTTCCGGGTGAAGGTGACGGAGGTCTTCTGACCCGGCTTGTCCGCCGCGAGTGCCTCGGACAGCGTGGTGATGGTCGTGACCCCGGTGTCGCCCAGCTTCGTGATGACGTCCCCGGGCTCGATGCCGGCCTTGTCCGCGGCCCCGCCGCTCTTGACCTCGACGACCGCGACCCCGGCGGGCCGGAAGCTGTCGTCGACGACCGTCCGGCCGGTGATGCCGAGCGCGGCCCGGCCCGAGTCGGTGACCTTGCCGTCCTTGATGATCTGGTCGGCGACCGTCCTCACCATCGACGCGGGGATGGCGAACCCGATCCCGGGCGCCGCGCTGTTCCCCATGTTGGGGTCGATCGCGGCGAGCGTCGGGATGCCGATGACCTGGCTGTCCAGGTTGACGAGCGCGCCACCGCTGTTGCCCGGGTTGATGGCCGCGGAGGTCTGCACCATGTTGGCGATGGTCGCTCCGGCCTCGCCGTCGCCGCCCCCCTCGCTGACGGTCCGTCCGGTCGCCGAGACGATGCCCTGCGTCACGCTGGACGACAGCCCGAGCGGTGATCCCATGGCGAGCACGATCTGCCCGACCTGCACCTTGGCGGTGTCCCCGAAGCTCGCCGCCCGCAGCCCGTCCGGCACCTTGTCCAGCTTGATGACGGCGAGATCCTGCTCGGGGTAGGAGTACACGAGCGTCGCGGTCAGCTCGTTCTCGCTGTTCGCCGTGGTCACCTTGAAGGTCTTCTCGTTCCCGACCACATGCGCGTTGGTGACGATGTGTCCCTTGTCGTCGTACACCACCCCGGAGCCCAGATCATTGCTGGCCTGGATCTGCACGACCGACGGCAGAACGCCCCTGATCACCTTCTGGTAGCTGCTCTGCAGATCGCCGTCGGCGGCGGGCGCGACGGCCTGCGCGGCCTGTGTGGTCGACGTCTTCTTCCGCCCGGAGGAACCGGAGTCGGAGCACCCGGACACAAGCACGACGGAACACACCAGCGCCGCCAACGGCAGCCGCAGAGCACGGGTACGCGAAGCGTTCATGCCCCGAGTCTCACGTCGGCGCCGACACCCGGGCCTGCGCTGTTCGCCCGAACGGGCTCAGCCCCGCACGCCGCACAGGTGCAGCAGAGCGGCCACCCCACGGTAGGGATCCGTCCGCCCGGCCCGCTCCTCGCAGGCCAGCAGCGCCTCCACATCGGCCGGCGTCTCGGCGTCGTCCGCCGCAGTGTCCGTGAACACCCGCACGCCGTACCAGGCCTGGAGCGGCGCCCCGATACCGGCGAGCGTCGCGGTCAGCGTGCTCAGCCGGTCCGCCCGCACATCGAGCCCCAGCCGGTTGCGGTACGCGGTGGTGTCGAAGGCCCCCAGCGCGCCGGCCCAGTCCCCGGCCAGCCCCGCCCGCATCGCCAGCGCGTCACCGTTGCGCACCAGCAGCGACAGCAGCCCGCCCGGTGCCAGCATCCGCGCCAGCCCGGCCAGCAGCGGATCCGGCTCCTCCACGTACATGAGCACGCCGTGGCACAGCACCACGTCGAAGCTGCCCGGCAGGAAGTGCACCCCGGTGTCCCGGCCGTCCCCCTCGATGATCCGCATCCGCTCCCGGATGCCCTCGGGCTCGGCGGACAGGGACTCCCGGGCCGCCGCGACCATGGTGGCGTCCCGTTCGAGCCCGGTCACCTGATGCCCGGCCCGGGCCAGCCGCAGCGCCTGCGTGCCCTGCCCCATCCCCACGTCGAGCACCCGCAGCCGCTGTCCGACCGGGTACCGCCCCACTATCTGCTCGTCGAGCTGCCGGGCCACCAGCTCCTGTCGTACGACATTTCGCAGCCCGCCCAGCTTGTCCAGCCAGGCATCGGCCGCACCCCCGGAGAAAGACGTCGTACTCAGGGCCGCTCTCCGCGCTTGACCTGCGGCTTCGGCAACCGGAGGCGACGCATCTGGAGGGAGCGCATCAGGGCGTAGGCGACCGCGCCCTTGCGGTTCTGGTCCGGGAAGCGCTCGGCGAGCCGCTTCTTCAGACGGAAACCGGTGACGATCGAGTCGAGCACGATGAGCACGATCACGACGAGCCACAGCAGCAGCGCGATGCTCTGGAGCGCGCCCACTTGCACCAGGCTCAGCACGAGGATGACCACGGCCATCGGCAGGAAGAACTCCGCCACGTTGAATCGCGCGTCGATGGAGTCGCGGGCGAACTTGCGCACCGGGCCCTTGTCCCGCGCGGGCAGGTACCGCTCGTCACCGCCGGCCAGCGCCTGGCGCTGCCTCTCCAGCGCCGAGCGGCGCTCCTCGCGCTGACGCTTGGCGGCGTCCTTGCGGGTGAGCGACGTGTTGGCGACGCTGCGGCGCTGGGACTGGGCCTCACTGCGCTTGGGCGTGGGCCGGCCCTTGGGGGCCTGCGGGTCGCGGGGCTGCTTGGAGTCGGTCAGCTGCGCCTTGTCGGCGACGGCGGCCTTCTCTTCCTTGGTGGCACGGCTACGGAACACAAAACCCAAGGGTAAGGGGTGTCCGGGGTTGGACCCCAGCCCGGTGGGGAACGATCCGGCAACACCAGTCGTCATGCAGGGGGACAGAGGGGACGTCCGGTGTCGGTTGCTCACCCTGAAGGTCACCTACTCCTTACGCCGGAGCAAGGGGCTGGTCAGTCGTCCTTGGGGATGAGCGCATCCGCCCCGGAACAGTGCGTCAATGGATGCAGGGCCCGTACTGTGGGTTCTGTCGCAGAGCTGGAGCTGGAAGTCCGTCAGAAGGGGGCGCGCGAAGCCCATGAGCGGTGTCATGAAGCGTATGGGGATGATCTTCCGCGCGAAGGCGAACAAGGCCCTTGACCGGGCCGAGGACCCGCGCGAAACCCTCGATTACTCGTACCAGAAACAGCTGGAGCTGCTCCAGAAGGTGCGCCGGGGCGTGGCCGACGTGGCCACCTCCCGCAAGCGCCTGGAACTCCAGCTGAACCAGCTGCAGTCGCAGTCCTCGAAGCTGGAGGACCAGGGCCGCAAGGCGCTCGCGCTCGGACGTGAGGACCTCGCCCGGGAGGCGCTGTCCCGCCGTGCCGCGCTCCAGCAGCAGGTGACCGACCTGGAGACCCAGCACTCGACGCTGCAGGGCGAGGAGGAGAAGCTCACCCTTGCGGCCCAGCGCCTCCAGGCCAAGGTGGACGCCTTCCGCACCAAGAAGGAGACCATCAAGGCGACCTACACCGCGGCCCAGGCGCAGACCCGGATCGGCGAGGCCTTCTCCGGCATCTCCGAGGAGATGGGCGACGTGGGCCTGGCCATTCAGCGGGCCGAGGACAAGACCGCCCAGCTCCAGGCCCGGGCCGGCGCCATCGACGAGCTCCTCGCCTCGGGTGTCCTGGACGACCAGTCCGGCATGCACAAGGACGACATCCAGGCCGAGCTGGACCGGCTCTCCGGTGGTACGGATGTAGAGCTGGAGCTGCAGCGCATGAAGGCGGAGCTGGCGGGAGGCTCCTCGTCGCAGCAGGCCATCGAGGGCGGTACCGGCCAGTCGCAGTCCCAGCAGCCGCAGGACACTCCGCGCTTCGACAAGCAGTAGGTCCCACGCCGAGGAGGGCGACATGATCGTACGGATCATGGGGGAGGGGCAGGTGAGGCTGGCCGAGAGCCACCTCGCCGACCTGAACAAGCTCGACGACGAACTGTTGGCCGAGATGGAGAAGGGCGACGGACCGGGCTTCCGCCGCACCCTCCAAGCCCTCCTCACCCGCGTCCGGGAACTGGGCACCCCGCTCCCGGACGACTCCCTGGAGCCCTCGGAGCTGATCCTTCCCTCCCCGGACGCCACGCTGGAGGAGGTCCGGGAACTGCTCAGCGACGACGGCCTGATCCCGGGCTGAGACCTGCGTCTGTCGATGCCGGTCGAGGCAATCCAGCCCGTCCGGCGTTTGAGGACGAGGCCCTTCGGGCCGATGGGGGTCTGGGGGCGCAGCCCCCAGGGACGCGCAACCCCCACCCACCCGAGGCCGGAAACGTACAGGTAGCCCCCGGTCCCAGCGACGCAGGACCCCGTACCGTTGGCAGACGTGACCCTCCGAGACCGAGTGCTCCGCCACCTCAAGGCCCACCCCGTGGCCGCGGACGCCGTCCTCGCCGCAGGCGTCCTCGTCTGCATGGTGGCCGGCTCCTTCGTGGACCCCCACGGCGAGCAGGACGTGAGCTGGAGCATCCGCACCCCGGCCCCCCTCAGTCTCGTCCTCATCACGTTCGCCGCCGCGGCCCTGGTCTTCCGCCGCCGCGCCCCCCTCACCGTCCTCGCCCTCACCGGCACGGCCTCCATCATCGAGTGCGTCACCGGCGACCCCCGCGCCCCCGTCGCCATGGCCGCCGTGATCGCCCTGTACACGGTCGCCTCCACCACCGACCGCCCCACCACCTGGCGCGTCGGCCTGCTCACCATGACCCTGCTCACCGGCGCCGCGATGCTCGCCGGCCCGCTGCCCTGGTACGACCAGGAGAACCTCGGCATCTTCGCCTGGACCGGCATCGGCGCCACCGCCGGCGACGCCGTCCGCAGCCGCCGCGCCTTCGTCCAGGCCATCAGGGAGCGCGCCGAGAAGGCCGAGCGCACCCGCGAGGAGGAGGCCCGGCGAAGGGTCGCCGAGGAGCGTCTGCGCATCGCCCGCGACCTGCACGACGTCGTCGCCCACCACATCGCCCTGGTCAACGTCCAGGCCGGAGTCGCCGCGCACGTCATGGACAAGCGCCCCGACCAGGCCAAGGAGGCCCTCGCCCACGTCCGCGAGGCCAGCCGCTCCGCCCTCAACGAACTCCGCGCCACCGTCGGCCTGCTGCGGCAGTCCGGCGACCCCGAGGCCCCCACCGAACCCGCCCCCGGCCTGGCCCGCCTCGACGAACTCGTCGGCACCTTCCGCAGCGCGGGCCTCCCCGTCGAGGTCGCCCGCGCCGACCACGGCACCACCCTGCCGGCCGCCGTGGACCTGGCCGCCTACCGGGTCATCCAGGAAGCCCTCACGAACGTCCGCAAACACGCCGGAGCCCAGGCGAAGGCCGAGGTCAGCGTCGTACGCGTCGGCCCCCACGTGGAGATCACGGTCCTCGACGACGGCGCGGGCGACGACGACGACCCGGACAACGGCGGCGGCCACGGCCTGCTCGGCATGCGTGAGCGGGTCACCGCCCTGCGCGGCACCCTCACCACCGGTCCCCGCTACGGGGGCGGTTTCCGCGTCCATGCGATCCTTCCGGTCAAGACCCGCACCGCAGCAAGGGACCGACCGGGGGAGCCCGTATGACGATCCGTGTCCTGCTCGCCGACGACCAGGCACTGCTGCGCAGCGCCTTCCGGGTGCTCGTCGACTCCGAGCCGGACATGGAGGTGGTCGGCGAGGCGTCCGACGGCGCCGAGGCCGTCCGGCTGGCCCGGCAGGAGCGCGCCGACGTCGTCCTCATGGACATCCGGATGCCCGGCACCGACGGTCTCGCGGCCACCCGCTCGATCAGCGAGGACCCCTCCCTCGCCCACGTCCGCGTGGTCATCCTGACCACCTTCGAGGTCGACGACTACGTCGTGCAGTCCCTGCGCGCCGGCGCCTCCGGCTTCCTCGGCAAGGGCAGCGAACCCGAGGAACTCCTCAGCGCCATCCGGATCGCGGCCGGCGGCGAGGCCCTGCTGTCCCCGGCCGCCACCAAGGGCCTGATCGCCCGCTTCCTCGCGCAGGGCGACGCGGACGACAAGGACCCGGTGAGCTCCGAACGCCTCGCCGCCCTCACCGTCCGCGAGCGCGAGGTCCTCGTCCAGGTCGCCGGCGGTCATTCCAACGACGAGATCGCCGAGCGCCTGGAGGTCAGCCCGCTCACCGTCAAGACCCACGTCAACCGGGCCATGGCCAAGCTGGGCGCCCGGGACCGGGCCCAGCTCGTGGTGATCGCGTACGAGTCGGGGCTGGTACGTCCACGGGTGGAGTGAGCAGGGGCCGGCCGAGGGGCGGAAAGAAAACCGCGCGGCGGTGTCGAGAACCCGTGCCCCGCTCCGTCCCCTTGTCGAGAGCGGCCAGAATGAGGGTCGCACCGGGACCCAGGAGAGACGACATGGCCAAGTACCTGCTGCTCAAGCACTACCGCGGCGCCCCCGCTCCGGCCAACGACGTACCCATGGAGCAGTGGACGCCGGAGGAGATCTCCGCGCATGTGCAGTACATGCGGGACTTCGCGGACCGGCTGGTGAAGACCGGGGAGTACGTCGACGGGCAGGCGCTCGCTCCCGAGGGGACATGGGTGCGCTACGACGGCGAGGGGCGCCCGCCCGTCACCGACGGGCCGTTCGCCGAGACCAAGGACCTCATCGCGGGCTGGACGATGATCGACGTCGACAGCCACGAGCGGGCCCTGGAGCTGGCCGGAGAGCTGTCGGCCGCCCCCGGCGCCGGCGGGAGGCCGATCCACGAGTGGCTGGAGCTGCGCCCCCTCTACCCGGCCTCGCCCACCGCCCCGGAGTGCCACGCCGGTGGATGAAACGCTGCTCAGAAGCCTCACGCCGAGCGTGCTCGCCGTCCTCGTCCGCCGTGGAGCCGACTTCGCCGCGGCCGAGGACGCCGTCCAGGACGCGCTCGTCGAGGCGGTGCGGGTCTGGCCGGCCGACCCGCCCCGGGACGCCAAGGGCTGGCTCGTCACCGTGGCCTGGCGCAAGTTCCTCGACGCCACCCGCTCGGAGACCGCCCGCCGCCGGCGAGAGGGCCGTATCGACGAGGAACCGGTGCCCGGCCCCGCGCCCGCCGTGGACGACACGCTCCAGCTGTACTTCCTGTGCGCCCACCCCTCGCTCACCCCGTCCGCCGCGGTCGCCCTCACCCTGCGGGCCGTCGGGGGACTCACCACCCGCCAGATCGCCCAGGCCTACCTCGTGCCCGAGGCGACCATGGCGCAGCGCATCAGCCGGGCCAAGCGCACCGTCTCCGGCGTCCGCTTCGACCGGCCCGGCGATGTCGCCACCGTGCTGCGCGTGCTCTACCTCGTCTTCAACGAGGGCTACTCCGGCGATGTCGACCTCGCCGCCGAGGCCGTCCGGCTCACCCGGCAGCTCGCCGCCGCCATCGACCATCCCGAGGTCGCGGGGCTGCTCGCCCTCATGCTGCTCCACCACGCCCGCCGCGCCTCCCGCACCGCCCCGGACGGGGGTCTGGTGCCGCTCGCCGAGCAGGACCGCACCCGCTGGGACACCGCGGCGATCGCCGAGGGCGTGCAGATCCTCCAGGCCGCCCTCGCCCGCGACCGGCTGGGCGAGTTCCAGGCCCAGGCCGCCATCGCCGCCCTGCACGCCGACGCCCCCACCGCCGAGGAGACCGACTGGGTGCAGATCGTCGAGTGGTACGACGAACTCGCCCGTCTCACCGACAGTCCCGTCGTCCGCCTCAACCGCGCGGTCGCCGTGGGCGAGGCGGACGGCCCCCGCGCGGGCCTGGCCGCCCTGGCGGCCATCGACGACTCCCTGCCCCGCCACACCGCGGCAGTGGCCTATCTCCACGAGCGCGCCGGCGACCTGACGACCGCGGCCCGCCTGTACGCCGAAGCCGCCCACAAGGCCCCCAACCTCGCCGAACGCGACTACCTGACCCGCCAGGCGGCCCGGCTCAACTCCCGCGGGCGGCACTGACGGGCCGACCGGCACCTTCCCCGGGCGGCTCGGGCCACCCCGTTACATATGCTGGGCGCTCGGACTGCCGCACGGGGGAAGGGGATGCGGGCATGCCGCTGCACAAGGACGACCCGAAATCGGTCGGCGGGTACAAGCTGGTCGACCGTCTCGGGGCCGGGGGAATGGGCACCGTCTACCGGGGCAGATCGCGTTCCGGACGCGAGGTCGCGGTGAAGGTCGTGCACGCCCAGTACGCCGGGGACCCCGTCTTCCGCACCCGCTTCCGCCAGGAGATCGAGGCCGTCCGCAAGGTGAGCGGTGCCTTCACCGCACCCGTCGTGGACGCCGACCCCGAGGCGGCCCGGCCGTGGATGGCCACCCAGTACGTGCCCGGCCGCTCGCTCGCCGACCGGATGTCGGAGCTCGGCCCGCTGCCGGAGGCCGAACTGCGGGGCCTGGCGCTGGGGTTGGTGGAGGCCCTGCGGGACATCCACCGGGCCGGTGTCGTGCACCGCGACCTCAAGCCCGCCAACGTCCTGATGGCCGGTGACGGCCCCCGTGTCATCGACTTCGGCATCTCCCGGGCGGCGGAGAACAACCCCCTCACCGAGACCGGCCAGATGATCGGCACCCCGCCCTTCATGTCCCCGGAACAGCTCACCGACGCCCGCACGGTCGGGCCGCCCTCCGACGTCTTCGCGCTCGGTGCGCTGCTGGTGTACACCGTCACGGGCCGGGGGCCGTTCGACGCGGACAGCCCCTACCTCACGGCGTACCAGGTGGTGCACGACGAACCCGTCCTGGACGGCGTACGGGAGGAACTGCGGACGGTCCTGCAGCGCTGTCTGGCCAAGAAGGCCGCGGACCGGCCCGGACTGGACGACGTGGCCCGGGAGCTCGCGCGGGTGCTGCCCGAGGAGGCGGCGGAGGGCCCCGCGACGGTGACGCTGCGCGAGGACCTGCCGGACCCGTCCGACACCGGCGTCCCGGACCCGAGGTCGGCCACGTCCTCGGGCCGTCGGCGCCGGCTGCGCCCGCTGTGGGCGGCGACCGCAGCCATCGGCGTACTGGCTCTCGGGCTGACCTCGTACCTGCTGGGCGGCCCGGGACGCACGGACGGCGGCGACGGCGAGGGCGGTGCGGCCCGGGCGAAGACCGCCGCCTCGCGCTGGACGCAGCTGCCCAACGGATGGCAGCCCTGGCAGACGACGGTGTACGCCACCGCCGAGCACGGCCTGAAGAAGGGGATCACCCTCCTGGACGGAGGGATGGACAGCGGCCCGGAGTGCCAGATGTACGAGGGCGCCCTCTACTGCGCGGGTGACGCGGTGCTGCCCGTGCGCCTGGACGCCGTCACCGGACGGGTCGACTGGCGTGCCGACGGGGTGCCGTCGCTCCCGAAGAAGAGGTCGTACTTCTTCTGGCTGCTCGGGGTCGCGGACGACGTCATGCTGGTCAAGCAGCAGTACCAGCCCGAGGGTGGCGACCTCGTGATCTCCGTCAGCGCCCTCGACACCCGCACGGGAAAGCGGCTGTGGCACCGCACGGTGGACGAGCAGGCGACCCACGTGTCCGTCTCCGGTGACCTGGTGCTCGTCCCGGACATCGGGCGCGGAACGCTGACCGCCCGTTCGGTGCGCACCGGCGCCCAGCGCTGGACGGCGCCGCTTCCGTCGGGGATGCAGTGCGACCCCGCGCGGACGAACGTGGGCCTCTACCTGGAGTGCACCTCCGGCGAGACGTCCGCCCAGGAGATCCTGCTCCTGGGCTTCGACCGTTCCGACGGCTCGGTGCGGCGCCTGAAGGTGCCCGGTCACCCGACCCTCGTCGGCACGTACGAGGGCCGCCTGCTCTACCTGGAGGCTGTCGAGGACGGGCCGGGGCACCCGAGCTCCGGCGAGAAGGGACCCTTCTCCAGGATCCGGCTGGTCGACCCGGACACCGGCGCCGTCACGACGAAGGAGCTCGCGAAGGAGGTCGAGGGTACCGCGACGACGGCGGACGGCACCCTGTGGTTCACCGGCGCCTCCGGCCGGGTGACCGCCGTGTCGGTCCACACCGGAAGGCAGCTGTGGCAGACCACGACGAGCCTGGAGCAGCCCGGCGGTGTCACCCCCGCCCCGGCCAGCCGCGTGGTCTTTCTGACCGGTGCGAGCGGCCGGGTCGCGGCCCTGGACGCCGACAAGGGCACACCGCTGTGGGAGACCCCGCCGCGCGCCAAGTGGGTGAACTCGCAGAGCGAGGTGCTGCCCCAGGTGCTGCTCAACAAGGGCGCCCTGGTCGTCCCCACCCTGGCCGGCGACGTCTTCACCCTCGACCCCGCCCACCCCGAGCGGACCTCCGCGTCGGGGTGAGCGCGCCTGACGACGGTGCTACGGCAGCGCCAGCATCCGCTCCAGCGCCAGCTTCGCGAACGCCTCCGTCTCCTTGTCGACCTCGATCCGGTTGACCAGCTTGCCCTCGGCCAGGGACTCCAGGGTCCAGACCAGGTGGGGCAGGTCGATGCGGTTCATGGTCGAGCAGAAGCAGACCGTCTTGTCGAGGAAGACGATCTCCTTGCCCTCGGGGGCGAAACGGTTCGCCAGGCGGCGTACGAGATTGAGCTCCGTGCCGATCGCCCACTTCGAGCCGGCCGGGGCCGCCTCCAGCGCCTTGATGATGTACTCGGTCGAGCCGACGTAGTCCGCCGCGGCCACGACCTCGTGCTTGCACTCGGGGTGCACCAGGACGTTCACCCCGGGGATGCGGGCGCGCACGTCCTCCACGGACTCCAGCGAGAAGCGGCCGTGCACCGAGCAGTGCCCGCGCCACAGGATCATCTTCGCGTCCCGCAGCTGCTCGGCGGTCAGACCGCCGTTCGGCTTGTGCGGGTTGTAGACGACACAGTCCTCCAAAGACATGCCCAGGTCGCGGACCGCGGTGTTGCGGCCGAGGTGCTGGTCGGGGAGGAAGAGGACCTTCTCGCCGTGCTCGAAGGCCCAGTTCAGGGCCCGCTCGGCGTTCGACGACGTGCAGATCAGGCCGCCGTGCCTGCCCGTGAACGCCTTGATGTCCGCCGAGGAGTTCATGTACGACACCGGCACGACCTGCTCGGCGATGCCGGCGTCGGTGAGCGCGTCCCAGCACTCGGCGACCTGCTCGGCCGTCGCCATGTCGGCCATCGAGCAGCCGGCGGCGAGGTCGGGCAGGACGACCTTCTGGTTGTCGGAGGTGAGGATGTCCGCCGACTCGGCCATGAAGTGCACACCGCAGAACACGATGTACTCGGCCTCCGGGCGCGCGGCCGCGTCCCGGGCCAGCTTGAAGGAGTCGCCCGTGACGTCGGCGAACTGGATGACCTCGTCACGCTGGTAGTGGTGGCCGAGGACGAACACCTTGTCGCCGAGCTTCTCCTTGGCCGCGCGGGCGCGCTCGACCAGGTCGGGGTCGGACGGCGAGGGCAGATCGCCGGGACACTCGACGCCCCGCTCACTCCTCGGGTCGGCCTCGCGGCCGAGCAGCAACAGGGCGAGCGGAGTCGGCTGTACGTCGAGCTCCGTGGTCTGGGCGGTGGTCACGACACGCACCCTTTCTACTTTTCGTCGAACTGACGTTATCTATCATAACCCGGTTCACGTCACTTTGACGATGGTCATTGCGTCGATGTGACGTGAATCCCGAAGAACGGCGGATGAGCCGTTTTCCGCTCCCCGCCGCGTGTGCGAGCATGAAGAAGGCGCCGGAAAACCGGCGTCCGGCCCGGAATGAATCCGCGGCCTTGCCGGTTGAACCAGTCGGCAAGCAGTCTCCGTACAACCCGGGAGAGATGTAGATGTCCGTATCGGACGAGACCGGCACCGTCACCGACGGCATCATCCTGTCCGACGCCGCCGCGGCGAAGGTCAAGGCCCTGCTCGACCAGGAAGGCCGTGACGACCTGGCCCTGCGCGTCGCCGTTCAGCCCGGCGGCTGCTCCGGCCTGCGTTACCAGCTCTTCTTCGACGAGCGTTCGCTCGACGGCGACGTCGTCAAGGACTTCGGTGGCGTCAAGGTCGTCACCGACCGCATGAGCGCCCCGTACCTGGGCGGCGCGTCCATCGACTTCGTGGACACCATCGAGAAGCAGGGCTTCACGATCGACAACCCGAACGCGACCGGCTCCTGCGCCTGCGGCGACTCCTTCAGCTGAGCCCGGAGTTCGACAGGCTCGGAACGGCAGAAGGCGGCGGCCCCCTCCGACGGGGCCGCCGCCTTCGCGCGTCCGCGGGGTCAGCGGGCCCCGGAGGTCTCCGGCAGTCGTGCCCCCGCCTTCTTCAGCGGGATGTCCTTGCCGTCCGAGCCCACGACCTTGCGGTCACCGAGCGGCGCGTCCAGCGGCACGGTCTTCTGCATCTCCTTGGCGATCATGATGCAGACCTTGTCCGGCCAGGGCGTGTAGGTGACGGTGGCCCGCACCTCGTCCGCGCTCTCGCTCGCCGTCGCCGTGTAGTCCCCGCACACCCCGCCCGTGAAGCTCACGGTCAGCTCGTCGCCCTCGGCGGTGTAGCCGTCCACCTCGACGTCCCGTGTCTTCGGCGCGGCGGAGGGCGCGGTGGGGGAGGCGGGTTTGGTCGGCGTCGCGGTCGCCGGAGAGGCGATGTACTTCGGGTCGACCGCCGGATACGTCACCGTGAAGGGGTCCTTCGCGCCCGTCGCCCGCACCTCGAACAGCCAGGACGGCACGAGCGCCTGCCGGCCGCCCACGAAATGCGACGCCAGCCCGAACACCGCCTTCTCGACGGTGAGCGTGCTCTTCGCCGGACTCGCCGTCGACTCCCCGCAGGGCGCCTCGAGCCGGTCCTTCAGCGGTACGGGACTGGCGCAGCCGCCGATGCCCATGCGGTGGTCGGACGCGGGCACCTTGTTCAGCAGGCCCAGCGTCTTCTCGGCGCTCAGCACGGGATACGCGTCGCTCTTGACCGGCGCCTTCAACTGGCCGGTGCCGCCGACCACTTCACCCTGGCCGTTCACCGTGACGCCGGTCGCCCAGCCGTACGTGGGCAGCCCGCCCACGACCGGATCGGCGTTCACGACCCGCTGGGCGCCCATGACCTGGCTCGCGTCCAGCTTCGCGGCACCCTGGCCGACCGCCTTGAGCACCGGCGCGGCGGCCTTCTCCGCGACCGCCTCGCTCACCGGACGGCCGGTGGGGGTCTGCTCCTTCCCGCACACGGTGGCACCGGTGCAGTCGTCGACGACGGGGGAGTAGCGCTGGAAGGTCCATGCGCCCGGCGCCTGCCGGTTCACCTGGAGACTCGGCCCCGAACCGTCCTTGACCCCGACCCGCCAGACCTGCCCCTGCGCGACCGGCGTCCCGTCCACCCCGAGCGCCTCGGCGAGCCGCGTCACGTCGTCCTCGGTGACCTGCCCCTGGACCCGGTAGACAGGCGCCGAGCCGGGGCCGTCCGGCAGGCTGCCGTCCACGCGATAGGTCACGCCGTACGGATTCGGCTCCCCGGGCGCGATGCCGTTCCCCTCCCCACCGGCCGCTCGGTAACCGTCGAGCGCGAGCGGCGGCGGAGTGCCGTCCCCGGACGCGCCGGAGGTCGTTTCGTCACCGGACCCTCCGGAGGCGCTGGCGGCGAGGTACGCCCCACCCCCTCCGACCAGGAGCACGGCGGCGGCCACGGCGGCGATGGCGACGGGGGAGCGGTGCCTGGCCGGGCGCGGGGCGTCGGCATCCTCGTGCCGGGGGATCTCGGAGTCGGGGAGAGCGTGAGGGGAGTGCGCCGGACCGGGCGCGGCATCGGTAGCGGCGCCCTGGCCCGCGGACACGCCAGGCTCGGCATCGGCACCGTCGGGAGCCGGGGGCTCGTCACGGGTGCCGGAGGCGTCGGTGCCGTCAGCGGGCCGGGGCCGGCCGGGGTGCACGGGCTCATCAGGAGCGGCGGCCTCGGGTCCGGTGAATCCGGCACCGCCGGAAGCCCGGGGCTCGTCACGGTCCGACCGGCCCTCCAGGGCCGCGGCCGCGACGGCATCAGAGGCCGGAGCGCCCTCGGCGGCTCCGTCCGGCTCGGCGGCGATACCGCTGTCGTGGGCCGGGCGGTCGTCCATGTCGGCGTCGGTGACTCGTGCGGCCTCTCCCGCCGAGCCCTCGGCGGCACCGGAAGCCTCCTCGGCGCCACGGTCCGGACCGGCCCCGGCGTCCGTGTCCTCCGTGCGGGAAGTCCCCACGCCGTTCGTCTTCTCGTCGCCCGAGGCCTTGAGGCCCCGCTGCTCCGCGGCACTCGCTCCACCGGCACCGTGCGCTTCCGCGGCACTCCCGCTCTCGCCGCCGGAGGCCTCGCCGGGGTCGTGGTCGTCGGGTCGCTCGGTGTTCACCGCATCGCTCCTTCTGCTGCGCAACTGTCCCTCGACCCTGACCCGACCCTGTCAAAAAGGTCGGTGCACGGGTCGTATCCCGCATCCCCTTTCCGGGGGACGGCGATGGGACGCAGCGGGGGAGCGCGCGGTTCCCTCCAACGCGCCGACATACGCGCCGACGCACGCGCCGTGAGGCCGTGAGCCGGCCGCGGTGACTCAGTCGCCGTACTCCGACATGGCCTCCAGCAGCCGGGCGGACCCCTCGGGAACCGTCACACCGTGGATCAGCGAGGGAGAGACCGGAAGGGCGACGATCCGGTCGGGAACCGTCCAGTGCGGAGCCATCCGGGCACAGTCACCGCGCAGCGAGGCGAGGTCTCCGTCCAGGTCGGCCGGGGCGGAGGCGTACAGCTCAAGGTTCGTCATGCTGGAACCGTAAGCACGCCGGAGCCCGCGAAGAAAGATCTACTATCGGGTAGTTTTTCCTGCTTCACCGCGCCGTCCGTCGCCTCGCAGTACTCCATACGGACCGGATAGCGTTAACCGTCAACACACCCTTCCTCTGGAGAGCCTCGCCGTGCGCATCGCAGTCACCGGCTCCATCGCCACCGACCACCTCATGACCTTCCCCGGCCGCTTCGCCGACCAGTTCGTCGCGGACCAACTGCACACGGTCTCGCTCTCCTTCCTGGTCGACAACCTCGATGTCCGCAGGGGAGGCGTCGGCGCGAACATCGCCTTCGGCATGGGCCAGCTCGGCACGAACCCGATCCTCGTCGGCGCCGCGGGCTTCGACTTCGACGAGTACCGCGCCTGGCTGGACCGGCACGGCGTGGACACCGCGTCCGTCCGGATCTCCGAGACGCTGCACACCGCCCGCTTCGTGTGCACCACCGACGCCGACCACAACCAGATCGGCTCCTTCTACACGGGCGCGATGAGCGAGGCCCGCCAGATCGAGCTCAAGACGGTCGCCGACCGCGTGGACGGCCTCGACCTCGTCCTCATCGGCGCCGACGACCCCGAGGCGATGCTCCGCCACACCGAGGAGTGCCGGTCCCGCGGCATCCCGTTCGCCGCCGACTTCTCCCAGCAGATCGCCCGGATGAACGGCGACGAGATCCGGATCCTGCTGGACGGCGCCACGTACCTCTTCTCCAACGAGTACGAGAAGGGGCTCATCGAGTCCAAGACGGGCTGGTCCGACGAGGAGATCCTCGCGAAGGTGGGCCACCGGGTCACCACGCTCGGCGCGCAGGGCGTGCGGATCGACCGGGTCGGCCAGGAGCCGATCGTCGTCGGCTGCGCGGAGGAGGAGCGCAAGGCCGACCCCACGGGCGTCGGCGACGCGTTCCGCGCCGGCTTCCTGTCGGGGCTCGCCTGGGGTGTCTCCCTGGAGCGGGCGGCCCAGGTGGGCTGCATGCTGGCCACGCTCGTCATCGAGACCGTGGGCACGCAGGAGTACCGGCTGCGGCGCGGCCACTTCATGGAGCGTTTCACCAAGGCCTACGGGGACGAGGCCGCCGACGAGGTCCGCACCCACCTCAAGTGACCGGCTAGGAGATCCGGCGGACCACGTAGGCGCAACCCCGGTCCGCCGGCTCCTCTCCCACGTACTCCTGCTCCCGCATCTCGCACCACGCGGGGATGTCCAGGCGGGCCGCCTCGTCGTCCGACAGGACCCGGACGGTCCCGCCCACCGGCACGTCCCCGATCACCTTGGCCAGCTCGATGACCGGGATCGGGCACCGCTTGCCCAGGGCGTCGACGACCAGCGAGTCCTCGTGGGCGACGGCCGAAGGCGTCGGCGCGCCCAGCTTGTCCCGTACCGCCGCCACCGCCGCCGGCAGCACCCCCAGGAACCGGTCGACCTCCTCGGAGACCGCCCCGAACGGCAACGACACCCGCACATTCCCCTCACTCAGCACCCCCATCGCCTTCAGCACATGGCTCGGCGTCAGGGTGCTGCTCGTGCAGGACGATCCGGAGGAAACGGAGAAACCCGCCCGGTCCAGTTCGTGCAGCAGTGTCTCCCCGTCGACATAGAGACAGGAGAAGGTGACGATCCCCGGCAGCCGCCGCTCGGGATCGCCCACCACGTCCACGTCCGGCACCAGCCGCGGCACGCGCGAACGGATCCGCGCCGTCAGTTCCCGCAGCCGTGCGGCCTCCTGCGCCGCCTCGGCCCGCACCGCCCGCAGCGAGGCCGCCGCCGCGACGATCGCCGGCAGGTTCTCGAAGCCGGGCGCCCGCCCCGACTCCCGCTCGTCGGCCGGTCCCTGGGGTGCGAACCGGACACCTTTGCGTACGGCGAGCAGACCGACCCCCGACGGGCCGCCCCACTTGTGCGCACTGGCGGTCAGCAGGGACCACTCGCCCTCGACCGGCCCCCACCCCAGCGACTGCGCCGCGTCCACGAGCAGCGGCACCCCGGCCTCCCGGCACCCGGCGGCCACCTCGGCCACCGGCTGAACGGTCCCCACCTCGTGGTTGGCCGACTGGAGGCACGCCAGCGCGGTGTCGGGGCGCAGAGCATCGGCGTACGACCGCGCACTCACGGCCCCCGTTCGGTCCACCGGCACCTCGGTCACCTCGAACAGCTCCGCCGAATGGAGTACCGAGGAGTGTTCGACCGCTGACACGATCAGGTGACGTCCGACCCGCCTGCGTCCACCCATCGCCCCAGCGATCCCGCTGTGCACGGCCCGCGTCCCGGAAGAGGTGAAGGTCAGCTCATCGGGACGACACCCCACGGCTTCGGCAGCGGCCTCACGAGCGGCATCCAGCAGCATCCGGGCCCGCCGCCCTTCCCGGTACAACCGAGAGGGATCAGCCCACCCTTCATCCAGAGAGGCCAACAGCGCCTGACGGGCAACGGGGTGAAGGGGAGCAGCGGAAGCAGCGTCGAAGTAGGACACACGGAAACGCTAACCTCCTTGGGGGCGCGGGGAACTGCGCGATCAGCCACAAAGCACCCGCAGCCGCCAATCAAGCGAAGCCACGGAGTGACTAGGCCCCCCTCCCGCTGAACCCCCGGAGGGCGTCGGCTAGGGTTTGGTCCGCATAAACATCCAAACCCCTGCCCGACGCAGGGCGGCGACCGACCACCGAGTAGGGCCAGGCCGCAGCCGATACGCGCGGGCGAGACTCTCGGGAAGGCGCTACGTGAGTCCCAACGGCTCCGACCGCTCGCCGCGGCGCCCGATGCGGCGGAAGCTGCTGCAGGCAATGACTGCGGGCCTGGTCCTGGCGACAGCCACCGGTTGCTCGTACAACTGGGAAGACTTCCCCCGCCTTGGTATGCCCACCCCGACCACGGAAGAGGCTCCGAGGATCCTCTCCCTGTGGCAGGGCTCCTGGGCCGCCGCGCTCGCTGTCGGCGTGCTGGTGTGGGGTCTGATCATCTGGAGCGCGATCTTCCACCGGCGCAGCCGCACCAAGGTCGAGGTACCTCCGCAGACCCGGTACAACATGCCCATCGAGGCGCTGTACACCGTGGTTCCGCTCGTCATCGTCTCGGTCCTCTTCTACTTCACGGCCCGCGACGAATCGAAGCTCCTCAGCCTCAAGAAGCAGCCCGACGTCACCATCAACGTCGTCGGCTACCAGTGGAGCTGGGCCTTCAACTACGTCGAGCCCGTCGCGGGTTCGACGGGCGACGCGAAGACGGACAAGAACCTGGACGCGATTCCGACCCGGTTCAAGAACGACTTCCCGGCGAACGCCGGCGGTGTCTACGACTTCGGGACGCCGGCCACGAAGAACCCGCAGACCGGCAACCCCGGCCCGACCCTCTGGCTCCCCAAGGGCAAGACGGTCCGCTTCGTCCTCACCTCGCGTGACGTCATCCACTCCTTCTGGGTGGTGCCGTTCCTGATGAAGCAGGACGTCATCCCGGGTCACACCAACGCCTTCGAGGTGACTCCGAACAAGGAGGGCACCTTCATGGGCAAGTGCGCCGAGCTCTGCGGCGTCGACCACTCCCGGATGCTGTTCAACGTGAAGGTCGTCTCCCCCGAGCGCTACGAGCAGCACCTCAAGGACCTCGCGAAGAAGGGGCAGACCGGTTACGTTCCCGCGGGCATCGAGCAGACCGCCCACGAGAAGGACCGGGAGACGACGAACCTGTGAGCATCCTCAACGAACCCCAGGGTGCCGCGGCGGCAGGGTCCCACTACACGGACGAGCTGCCGGTCCGGCGCCAGAACCGCGGCAGCGTGGTCATCAAGTGGCTCACCACCACTGACCACAAGACGATCGGGACGATGTACCTGGTCACGTCGTTCGCGTTCTTCCTGATCGGCGGCGTGATGGCGCTCTTCATGCGCGCCGAGCTGGCCCGTCCGGGTCTGCAGATCATGTCGAACGAGCAGTTCAACCAGGCGTTCACGATGCACGGCACGATCATGCTGCTGATGTTCGCGACGCCGCTGTTCGCCGGCTTCACCAACTGGATCATGCCGCTGCAGATCGGCGCGCCCGATGTGGCGTTCCCGCGGCTGAACATGTTCGCCTACTGGCTCTACCTGTTCGGCTCGACGATCGCCGTGGGCGGCTTCCTGACCCCGCAGGGCGCGGCCGACTTCGGCTGGTTCGCCTACTCCCCGCTGTCGGACGCGGTCCGCTCCCCGGGCATCGGCGCCGACCTGTGGATCATGGGTCTGGCCTTCTCCGGCTTCGGCACGATCCTCGGTGCGGTCAACTTCATCACCACCATCATCTGCATGCGCGCGCCCGGCATGACGATGTTCCGCATGCCGATCTTCGTGTGGAACGTGCTGCTGACCGCGGTGCTGGTCCTGCTCGCCTTCCCCGTCCTCGCCGCCGCGCTGTTCGCGCTGGAGGCGGATCGGAAATTCGGGGCACATGTCTTCGATGCCGCGAACGGCGGGGCATTGCTGTGGCAACACCTCTTCTGGTTCTTCGGCCATCCAGAGGTGTACATCATCGCGCTGCCGTTCTTCGGCATCATCTCCGAGGTCATCCCGGTCTTCTCCCGCAAGCCGATGTTCGGCTACATGGGTCTGATCGCGGCGACCATCGCGATCGCGGGTCTGTCCGTGACGGTGTGGGCGCACCACATGTACGTCACCGGCGGTGTGCTCCTGCCGTTCTTCTCCTTCATGACGTTCCTGATCGCCGTGCCGACGGGCGTGAAGTTCTTCAACTGGATCGGCACGATGTGGAAGGGCTCCTTGTCCTTCGAGACGCCGATGCTGTGGGCGACCGGCTTCCTGATCACCTTCACCTTCGGTGGTCTGACCGGTGTCATCCTGGCCTCGCCGCCGATGGACTTCCACGTCTCGGACTCGTACTTCGTGGTGGCGCACTTCCACTACGTCGTCTTCGGCACCGTGGTGTTCGCGATGTTCTCCGGCTTCCACTTCTGGTGGCCGAAGTTCACCGGCAAGATGCTCGACGAGCGCCTCGGCAAGATCACGTTCTGGACGCTGTTCATCGGCTTCCACGGCACCTTCCTGGTCCAGCACTGGCTGGGCGCCGAGGGCATGCCGCGTCGTTACGCCGACTACCTGGCGGCCGACGGGTTCACCGCCCTGAACACGATCTCGACGATCAGCTCGTTCGTGCTCGGCCTGTCGATCCTGCCGTTCCTCTACAACGTGTGGAAGACGGCCAAGTACGGCAAGCCGGTCGGCGTCGACGACCCGTGGGGCTACGGCCGCTCCCTGGAGTGGGCGACCTCCTGCCCGCCGCCGCGCCACAACTTCCTCACCCTGCCGCGGATCCGCTCCGAATCCCCGGCGTTCGACCTGCACCACCCGGAGATCGCCGCTCTCGACCAGCTCGAGAACGCCGGTCACGGTGAGAAGGCTCTGGCCGGCAACGGCGGCAAGGAGGCCGGGAAGTGAAGATCCAGGGACGGATGTTCTTCTGGCTGAGCATCTTCATCCTCGCCATGGCGATCGTCTATGGCGTGTGGTCGAAGGAGCCGGCCGGTACCACCGCGCTCTTCCTGGCCTTCGGCCTGTCCATCATGATCGGCTTCTACCTGGGCTTCACGGCCAAGCGGGTGGACGCCGGCGCGCAGGACAACAAGGAGGCCGACGTCGCGGACGACGCCGGTGAGGTCGGGTTCTTCAGCCCGCACAGCTGGCAGCCGCTCGCCCTCGGCTTCGGTGGCGCCCTCGCCTTCCTGTCGGTCGCGATCGGCTGGTGGCTGCTGTACTTCTCGCTGCCGGTGATCCTGGTCGGCCTGTACGGCTGGGTCTTCGAGTACTACCGCGGTGAGAACCGCACCCAGTAGCACGAGCTGAGCCCATCAGGGGCCCGGACACTCCGTCAGGAGCGTCCGGGCCCCTGCCTTTGCAGCAATCGGTGTCCCTCGTTCGAGTCACTCGGCGTGCCGTTCTTGACGGGGCTTCCTAGCGTGAAGTCATGAACCACGCACCGCGTACCCGCACCGTCGTCAGCTGCACGCTGCTGGTGATCGCCCTCGGCGCGAGCGCCACCGCCTGCGGGTCCGACGGGAACCCGCTGGCGGCCACGCCGTACGACGCGGCGGACCAGATCGCCTTCAACGCGCCCACGGGCGACGACAAGAAGGCCGACCCGGACAAGCCGCTGGAGGTGACCGCCGAGGACGACGACGGCCGCATCACCGACGTCACCGCCACGGACGCCACAGGCCGCTATGTGGCGGGCGAACTCTCCGACGACGGCACCCGCTGGCACAGCACCTCCCCGCTGGCCGCAAACGCCCACTACACCGTCCGGGTGAGCACCGAGGACGAGGACGGGGCACCCGGCCGCAAGGTCCTCGACTTCGACACCAGCAAACCCCTGGGCAAGACGCGCCTGAACGTCACCTTCGGCCCCAAGGCGGGCACGTACGGCGTCGGCCAGCCCATCACCGCCAAGCTGGACAGGCCCGTCAAGGACAAGGCCCAGCGGGCCGTCGTCGAGCGTGCCCTCAGGGTGGACTCCACGCCCGCCGTGCCGGGCGCCTGGCACTGGGTGGACGACAAGGAACTCCACTACCGCCCCAAGGAGTACTGGCCCGCCCACGCCACCGTCCAGGTCCGCAGCGACCTGGAGGGCATCAAGATCGGCGACCGGCTCTGGGGCGGCAAGGGCAAGTCCCTGAAGCTGACCACCGGGGACCGCATCATCGCCGTGACGGACGCCGCCTCGCACTCGATGACGGTGTACCGGAACAACGAGGTCATCAAGGAGCTCCCGGTCACCACCGGCAAGCCCGGCTTCGACACCCGCAACGGCGTCAAGGTCGTGCTGGGCAAGGAGTACTTCGTACGTATGCGCGGAACCAGCATCGGCATCGCCGAGGGCTCCTCGGAGTCGTACGACCTCCCGGTGTACTACGCCACCCGCGTCACCTGGAGCGGCGAGTACGTCCACGCCGCCCCCTGGTCGGTCGGCTCCCAGGGCTACGCCAACGTCAGCCACGGCTGCACCGGCATGAGCACGTCCAATGCCGAGTGGTTCTTCGACACCGTCCACGAGGGCGACGTGGTCCAGGTCGTCAACTCGGAGGGCCACACCATGGAGACCTTCGGCAACGGCTTCGGGGACTGGAACCTGGACTGGAAGAAGTGGCGCGAGGGCAGCGCCCTGGTGGCCGGCACCCCGGACGCCCCGAGCGCGGCACAGCAGGCCAGACTGAGGCCGGAGAGCGTCTAGAGCGGGGCTCGGGGGCAGCGCCCGCTCAGGGGTGCGGGGAACTGCGCGACCGGCCATGGACGGCCCGCAGTCGCCCGAACCGCAGAAGCCTCCGAGTTCCTAGGCGCTCAAGGCCTTCCGGTCCCGCAGCAAAGAGGCCAGGGCCGAGGCGAACTCCACCGGATCCACCGGATGGGTCACCGCCCCCTCCGCCCGGCTCCACGTGGCCAGCCACGCGTCCTGCGGCCGCCCGATCAGCAGCAGCACCGGCGGGCAGTCGAACACCTCGTCCTTGATCTGCCGGCACAGGCCCATGCCGCCCATCGGCACGGCCTCCCCGTCCAGCACACAGACGTCGATCCCGCCCTTGTCCAGCTCCTTCAGCACCGCGGCGGGCGTGGCGCACTCCAGGAACTCGACCAACGGGACGTCCGGGGCCGGTCGCCGGCCGGCGGCCAGCCGCACCTGCTCGCGGGTGTTGGAATCGTCGCTGTAGACCAGCACCGTGGCGGTCGGCTGCATTGTTCCTCCGTGACGTCAGCGTCGTAAGGACAGGCCCGTTGGGCCGGATGCTACTCCCTTGAACACCACGTCAACACCGGTATGGAGCAGGGAGACACTCCGAACGGCACCCCCCGGGGTGAGGGCGGGATAAGCGACCGACATAATGTCGGTCGTGGCGACAGCAACGACAGACACAACCGGGCACGCGCACCCATCGGTCAACCGGCCGAACCTCACCAGCGTCGGAACCATCATCTGGCTGAGTTCCGAGCTGATGTTCTTCGCGGCCCTCTTCGCGATGTACTTCACCCTGCGATCGGTGACGGGTCCTGATCACTGGAAGGAAATGGCGTCCAGCCTGAACTTCCCGTTCTCGGCGACGAACACCACGATCCTGGTGCTTTCCTCTCTCACCTGCCAGCTCGGCGTCTTCGCCGCCGAGCGCGGTGACGTGAAGAAGCTCCGGGGCTGGTTCATCATCACCTTCATCATGGGCGCGATCTTCATCGGCGGTCAGATCTACGAGTACACCGAGCTGGTGAAGAAGGACGGGCTCTCGCTCTCCTCCGATCCGTACGGCTCGGTGTTCTACCTGACCACCGGCTTCCACGGCATGCACGTGACGGGCGGCCTCATCGCGTTCCTGTTCGTTCTCGGGCGTACCTACGCGGCCAAGAGGTTCACCCACGAGCAGGCGACCGCGGCCATCGTCGTGTCCTACTACTGGCACTTCGTCGACGTCGTCTGGATCGGCCTCTTCGCCACGATCTACATGATCAAGTAGCCGGGCCCGCTCCCGACATCGCAAGCATCGACGCAGAAGATCCTGACACCGGGGTAATCCGTGAAAAAGCTCTCCGCACGACGACGCCACCCGCTGGCGGCGCTCGTCGTCCTACTCCTCGCGCTGGCATGCACCGGGGGGCTGTACGCCGTGTTCGCCCCCGCGGACAAGGCGAAGGCAGATGAAACCGCCCAGTCCCTGGCCATCGACGAGGGCAAGAAGCTCTACGCCGTAGGCTGTGCCAGCTGCCACGGCACCGGCGGTCAGGGATCCTCCGACGGCCCGAGCCTCGTCGGCGTGGGCGCCGCGGCCGTCGACTTCCAGGTCGGCACCGGACGCATGCCGGCCCAGCAGCCGGGCGCGCAGATTCCGCGCAAGAAGGTCATCTACACGCAGGCCGAGATCGACCAGCTGGCCGCGTACATCTCCTCGCTGGGTGCCGGTCCGTCCGTCCCGACCGAGGCGCAGTACGGCCCCGACGGCGCCGACATCGCCAAGGGCGGCGAGCTGTTCCGTGACAACTGCACGCAGTGCCACAACTTCACCGGCAAGGGTGGCGCGCTGACGCACGGCAAGTTCGCGCCGAGCCTCGAAGGTGTCTCTCCGAAGCACATCTACGAGGCCATGCAGACCGGCCCGCAGAACATGCCGTCGTTCCCCGACACCACGCTGTCGGAGCAGAACAAGAAGGACATCATCGCGTACCTGAACGCGGTCAACGGCGACGACACCGTGAGCCCCGGCGGCCTTGAGCTGGGCGGTCTCGGCCCGGTCTCCGAAGGCCTGTTCGCCTGGATCTTCGGCCTCGGCGCGCTGATCGCGGTCGCCGTCTGGGTCGCCGCTCGGACCGCAAAGGCCAAGAAGTCATGAGTAGCCAAGACATTCCAGAAGAGAACCTGCCCGCAGAGCAGGACGCGCACGGCGCGGTAGGCGTCGCGGACGACAAGAACCCGTTCGCGGACCCCGGTCTCCCGCCCCACGAGCACCGGGTGCAGGACATCGACGAGCGGGCCGCCAGGCGGTCCGAGCGCACGGTGGCCATGCTGTTCACGGTGTCGATGCTGGCCACCGTCGGGTTCATCGCCTCGTACGTGGGCATCCCCCACGACAAGTCGATCTTCGTCTTCCCGATCGGGCACATCAACGCGCTCAACTTCGCGCTGGGTCTGACCCTCGGTCTCGCCCTCTTCGCGATCGGCGCGGGCGCGGTCCACTGGGCCCGCACCCTGATGTCCGACGAGGAGGTCGCCGACGAGCGTCACCCGATCGAGGCGCCGCCCGAGGTCCGCGCGAAGGTCCACGCGGACTTCAAGCAGGGTGCCAAGGAGTCGGCGCTCGGCCGGCGCAAGCTGATCCGCAACACGATGTTCGGCGCGCTGGCCCTGTTCCCGCTCTCCGGCGTCATGCTGCTGCGCGACCTCGGTCCGCTGCCCGGCACGAAGCTCCGCCACACCATGTGGCGCAAGGGCCTGCAGCTCGTCAACATGAACACCAACGAGCCGCTGCGTCCCTCCGACGTCGCGGTCGGCTCGCTGACCTTCGCCAAGCCCGAGGGCCTGGAGGAGCACGACGAGGAGTTCCAGACCGAGATCGCCAAGGCCGCCCTGATGATCGTCCGCATCCAGCCGGACAACATCAAGGACAAGCGCGAGCTCGAGTGGTCGTACGAGGGAATCGTCGCGTACTCGAAGATCTGCACCCACGTGGGCTGCCCGATCTCCCTGTACGAGCAGCAGACACACCACGTGCTCTGCCCCTGCCACCAGTCCACCTTCGACCTCTCCGACGGTGCCCGGGTGATCTTCGGCCCCGCCGGTCACGCCCTGCCGCAGCTGCGCATCGGCGTGAACGACCAGGGCTACCTCGAAGCGCTCGGCGACTTCGACGAGCCTGTCGGTCCTGCATTCTGGGAGCGCGGATGAGCACTAACGAGTCCTCCGAGTCCCGCGCACGCGGGAAGGCGCCGGCCGGCGAGCGCGTCGCCGACTGGGCCGACGGACGGCTGGGGATCTACTCCCTGGCCAAGTCCAACATGCGCAAGATCTTCCCCGACCACTGGTCGTTCATGCTGGGTGAGGTCTGCCTCTACAGCTTCATCATCATCATCCTCACGGGTGTGTACCTGACGCTGTTCTTCCACCCGTCGATGAACGAGGTGGAGTACCACGGCAGCTACGTCCCGCTGCAGGGACAGCTGATGTCCGAGGCGTTCAACTCGACCATGCACATCTCCTTCGATGTGCGCGGTGGTCTGCTGATCCGGCAGATCCACCACTGGGCGGCGCTGATCTTCCTCGCCGGCATGTTCGTGCACATGATGCGGGTGTTCTTCACGGGCGCGTTCCGCAAGCCGCGTGAGGTCAACTGGCTGTTCGGCTTCCTGCTGTTCGTCCTCGGCATGTTCACCGGCTTCACCGGTTACTCGCTGCCGGACGACCTGCTCTCCGGCACCGGTGTCCGCTTCATGGAGGGCGCGATCCTGTCCGTGCCGGTCGTCGGCACGTACCTGTCGTTCTTCCTGTTCGGCGGAGAGTTCCCGGGCGGCGACTTCGTGGCCCGCTTCTACTCGATCCACGTCCTGCTGCTGCCGGGCATCATGCTCGGCCTGCTGGTGGCGCACCTGATCCTGGTCTTCTACCACAAGCACACGCAGTTCGCGGGTCCCGGCAAGACCAACAACAACGTGGTCGGCATGCCGCTGCTGCCGGTCTACATGGCCAAGGCCGGAGGCTTCTTCTTCCTGGTCTTCGGTGTCATCGCGGCCATCGCGGCGATCGCCTCGATCAACCCGATCTGGTCGATGGGCCCCTACCGTCCCGACCAGGTGTCCACGGGCGCCCAGCCGGACTGGTACATGGGCTTCTCCGAGGGCCTGATCCGTGTCATGCCGGGCTGGGAGATCAACTTCTGGGGTCACACGCTCGTCCTGGGTGTGTTCATCCCGCTGGTGATCTTCCCGCTGGTCCTGGTCGCGATCGCGGTCTACCCGTTCATCGAGTCCTGGGTCACCGGCGACAAGCGCGAGCACCACATCCTGGACCGCCCGCGCAACGCGCCGACGCGTACGGCCTTCGGTGTCGCGTGGATCACCTGGTACATGGTGCTGCTGATCGGTGGTGGAAACGACCTCTGGGCCACCCACTTCCACCTGTCGATCAACGCCATCACCTGGTTCGTCCGGGTCGCGTTCTTCGTCGCCCCGGTCCTGGCGTTCGTCGCCACCAAGCGGATCTGCCTCGGCCTCCAGCGCCGCGACAAGGACAAGGTGCTGCACGGCCGCGAGTCCGGCATCATCAAGCGCCTGCCGCACGGTGAGTTCATCGAGGTGCACGAGCCGCTCAGCCAGGAGCAGCTGCACACGCTCACGGCGCACGAGCAGTACGCGCCGGCCGCGATCGGCGCCACGGTCGACGAGAACGGCGTCGAGCGCAAGGTGAAGGGCGCCGAGAAGCTGCGCGCCAAGCTGAGCGAGGCGTACTACGGCGAGGAGTCCCAGATCCCCAAGCCGACCGTCGAGGAGTACAAGGAGATCACGAGCGGCCACGGCCACCACTGATCACTGCTTGTCGCTGCGCTCGCCACGCGCGGTCGAAGGGCCCGTCCGGTACACCGGACGGGCCCTTTGCCGTGCCATGGGTGCGGCTGGGTGGGGGCGGGCGCCTTCGCGCAGTTCCCCGCGCCCCTGAACAAGGGCCCCGTCCGAACACCGGACGGGAGCCTGTGTCGTGCTGTGGGCTGGATAGGGTGTGGGGACGGTTTTCTACGACATCTGGAGCGGCCCCATGAGCGCTGTGACCCCCGCTGGAGGCGACACCGCGGCGGGCCGTTCCTGGCCCGAGGTGTTGAACGGTCTGCTGTCCGGGCGGGACCAGGAGGCCGACGCCACGTTCTGGGCGCTGGACCGGATCATGCGTGGTGAGGCGACCGACGCCCAGATCGCCGGGTTCGTGGTGGCGCTGCGGGCCAAGGGCGAGACCGTCGAGGAGATCACCGGTCTGGTGCGGGCGATGTACGAGCACGCGAACGTGATCGAGGTGTCCGGCCCGACCGTCGACATCGTCGGCACCGGCGGCGACGGCGCGAAGACCGTGAACATCTCCACGATGTCCTCGATCGTCATCGCCGGCACCGGCGCCAAGGTCGTCAAGCACGGCAACCGGGCCGCCTCCTCGGCCTCCGGCGCCTCCGACGTCCTGGAGAAGCTCGGCGTCAACCTGGAGTTGACCCCGCGGCGGGTGGCCGAGGTCGCCGAGGAAGCCGGGATCACCTTCTGCTTCGCCATCAAGTTCCACCCGGCGCTGCGCCATGTGGGCGCCGCCCGAGGCCAGTTGGGCATCCGCACGGTGTTCAACGTCCTCGGTCCGCTGACCAACCCGGCCCGGGTGCGCGCCCAGGCGGTCGGCGTGGCCGATCCCCGCATGGCGCCGATCGTCGCGGGCGTCTTCGCCGAGCGCGGCAACTCCTCGCTGGTCTTCCGGGGCGACGACGGACTCGATGAGCTCACGACCACGTCGACCTCCCGCGTCTGGGTGGTCCGCGACGGCAAGGTGACCGAGGAGAGCTTCGACCCCCGGGACGTCGGCATCGAGCGCGTCCCGGTGGAGGCCCTGCGCGGTGGCGACCCGTCGTACAACGCCGAGGTCGCGCGCCGGCTGCTGGACGGCGAGACGGGCCCGGTGCGAGACGCCGTGCTCCTGAACTCGGCGGCCGCCCTGGTCGCCCTGAATCCCGGCACCGGGACGCTGGCCGAACAGCTGCGAGACCGGATGGACAAGGCGGCGGAGTCGATCGACTCGGGGGCGGCGAAGCGCGCCCTGGCCCGCTGGGTGGCCGCGAGCAACGCCTAGCGGACGGTCGCGGTCCCGCAGTTCGGACACGAGTTGCGGGACCGCGATCACCTCACGTACGTTCCTGTACCAGGTCATGAGTGACAGTCATGAGGCCCCGGCCGACTGTCCGGCAACCCTCCGTCCGTGGCGGGGTGCCCCGGGTGAAGACCAGGCCGTAGGCAGCGAGGTCTGCGGCAAGCGCGGATCCCTCACGAACCAGGGATCCTGGTCGTTCGAGGAGTCTTCCGTGAGCAAGCGAATGCGATAGGGCGCCGAGCCCCGCCTCCGCACACCCATCTCACCCTTCACTTTTCACGGGAGACCCCCATGTCCGTGTCCACCGTTGCCTCCGTCCAGACCGTTTGTGCCCCTCTGGCCGTGCTCGGGCGAGATGTCACCGTCCCGCTCGTCACCGGCGGCGAGGTGACCTACGCGGCGCTCGACTACGCGGCCAGCGCACCGGCCCTCCAGCGGGTCTGGGACGACGTGGCGGCGTACGCGCCCTACTACGGCAGCGTGCACCGCGGGGCCGGCTACCTCTCCCAGCTGTCGACCGACCTGTTCGAGAACGCCCGCAGGACCGTCACCGAGTTCCTCGACTGCCGCGACGACGACCAGCTGATCTTCACCCGCTCCACCACCGACTCGCTCAACCTCCTCGCCGCCGCGCTCCCCGCCGACTGCCAGGTCTTCGTCTTCGAGACCGAGCACCACGCGAGCCTGCTGCCCTGGCAGGACGCCCAGGTCAGCTACCTCGACGCCCCCCGCACCCCGGGGCAGGCCGTCGAGACCCTGGAGAAGGCCCTCGCCGGCCGGGACTCCCACGGTCCGGCCCTGGTGTGCGTCACCGGCGCCTCCAACGTCACCGGTGAGCTGTGGCCCGTACGAGAGCTCGCGGCGGCCGCTCACTCCTACGGTGCCCGTATCGTGCTGGACGCGGCCCAGCTCGCCCCGCACCACCCGGTGAGCGTCCGCGAGCTCGACGTCGACTGGGTCGCCTTCTCCGGCCACAAGCTCTACGCCCCCTTCGGCTCCGGCGTCCTGGCCGGCCGCGCCGACTGGCTCCGCGCCGCCGACCCCTACCTCGCGGGCGGCGGCGCCAGCCGCAAGGTCACCCGGCGCGAGGACGGGGGAGTGGACGTGGAGTGGCACGACAGCGCCGCCCGCCACGAGGCCGGCTCCCCGAACGTCATCGGCGCGTACTCCATCGCGTCGGCCTGCAAGGCGCTGACCGAGGCCGGCTTCGACAGCCTGGTCGCGCGCGAGCAGCACCTGATCGAGAAGGTCCGCGAAGGGCTGGCCGGGGTCCCCGAGGTGCGCGTCCTGTCCCTGTTCGGCGACGACGCCCCCCGCGTCGGAGTGCTCTCCTTCGTCGTCGAGGGCTGGAACAGCTCCCACTTCGCCGCCGCCCTCTCCGCCGAGTACGGCATCGGCGTCCGCGACGGACTCTTCTGCGCCCACCCCCTGGTCCGCACCCTCCTCGGCAGCGACCCGCAGTCACAGGGCGAGTGCGGTGCCCCCGAGGCCGCGCCCGGCGAGAAGTCCCTCAACGCGATCCGGGTGAGCTTCGGCGCGGGCACGCCGGACGAGCACGTGGAGCGGTTCGTGAAGGCCGTGAAGGAACTGGTCGCGGACGGTGCGAAGTGGACGTACCGCACCGAGGACGGCCGCTGCGTCCCGGCCGTCTGACGTACTGACGTCCGGCACGCGTATACGCTCCCCCTCAGCAGCCGTACGGAATGCAGGGGGAGCACGGGGTGCAGGAGCTGCGCGAGACGGACCCGCGGACCATCGGGCCCTACGAGGTCCTGGGCCGACTCGGGTCCGGCGGCATGGGCGAGGTGTATCTCGCCGAGGCGCGGGGCGGGCTGCGGCTGGCGGTGAAGGTCGTACGGGCCGAGCACGCCGAGGACCGCACCTTCCGCGCCCGGTTCCGGCACGAGGTGCGGGCCGCGCAGACCGTCGGCGGGGCGGGCACCTACACCGCACGGGTCGTGGACGCGGACACCGAGGCCGCCCGGCCCTGGATGGCGACCGAGTTCGTGCAGGGCCCGAACCTGCGGGACGCGGTGCTCGACCGGGGACCGCTGCCCGCGGACGCGGTACGGCTGCTGGCGGCCGCGCTCGCCGAGGCGCTCGCCGCGATCCACGCCAAGGGGCTGGTGCACCGGGACCTCAAGCCCTCGAACATCCTGCTCGCGCCGGACGGCCCCCGGGTCATCGACTTCGGGATCGTCCGGGCCCTGGAGGGCACCGCCCTGACCCGGACCGGCGTGGTCGTCGGGTCGGTCGGCTATCTCTCGCCCGAGCAGATCCGCAACGGCGCCCAGGTCGTGCCGGCCAGTGACGTCTTCTCCCTGGGCGCGGTGCTCGCCTACGCCTCAGGCGGCAAGGAACCCTTCGGCGAGGGCCAGGACTCGGTCGTCCTGCTGCGGATCCTGACCGGGGACGTCGACCTGTCCGCCGTACCGGCGGAGCAGCTGCCGCTGGTCGAGGCCTGTCTGCGGGACGACCCCGCCGCGCGGCCGGCCCCCGCTGAGCTGGTCGTGGCCGCGGGGCACAGCGCGGGGTCGTTGCGTGCCGGCCTGCGGCCGGGGTGGTACGCCCCCGGTGCCGAGAAGGAGCCCGAGACCGTCCACAGCGGTGCTCACTGGGTTCCCGCGCACGACTCCGGGGAGCGGGGGAGCCGGGTCGAGTACATGGCGCCGGTGACCCTCATGGACGTCCCCGCGGTCACCCCGGTGACGCCGGCCACCGCCCCGCCGTCCCGGCGCGGGCTGCTGCGGGCCGTGGCGGGCGGCGTCGGCGTGGTCGCGGCCGGAGGGCTGGGCGGGTGGCTGTGGCTGCGGGAGACGCCGGACCGATCAGCCAAGACGGGGGCGGGGGGCCCGACGGGCACGCCCGCGACGGGCTGGCAGTACGAGGTCCAGGGGCTCGGCGGGCGGCGCGGCCCCTGCGCGGCCGTCTCGCCCGACGGCGCCCGGGTGTACGTGGGCGGCGCGGACGGCGCGCTGCACGGGCTGGACCTGGACGGGCGGACCGTGTGGCGGACCAGGCTCGGCGCCGAGGCCATGTCCCCGCTCGCCACCGCCGACGGCGTGTACTGCCTGCTGGAGGACGGCCAGGAGGGCGCCTCCAAGCTGTGCGCGCTCGGCCGGGGCGGCAGGATCCGCTGGACCAGGTCGTTCGCCGCGAACAGTCAGTTCCCGGTCGCCGCGGGCCGACTGGTCCTGGTGTCCTACGGCCACGGCTCGGACGCGGGCGGGGTGCGGGCCTACGCCCCCGACGGCAGCGTGCGCTGGTCCACGTCGACCGGCGCCGCGCCCACCAGCGAGCCCACCGTGGCGGACGGGGTCGTCTACGTCGGTACCTTCGGGGACCAGGTCCAGGCCCTGGACGCGCAGAACGGAAAGCGGCTCTGGGCGACGAAGGCCGGCCTCGACACCGGGCGGCCCACCCCGGTCGGCGACACGCTGATCGTCGGGTCGGGCGGCGAGCAGACGCTGCACGGCATCGGCCGCACGGGCACGCCCCTGTGGGACTCGACCAACGACAAGGCGTACGGCAGCCGCTACTTCACCTGCGTGCCGTTCGGCGGCCTGGGCGTCACCGCGTCCGACTACGAACTGGTCGCCCTGGACCCGGCCGACGGATCGACGGCGTGGTCCTTCCGGTTCACCGACGAGGGGAGCCAGTACAGCGACCCGGTGGTCTCCGGCGACACCGTCTACGTGCGCCGCGGTTCGACCCTCTACGGCGTCAACCGCGCGGGCAGGCAGACCTGGCACAAGCGCGTCGAGGGCGGGGCGTCCGTCGGCACCCAGTCCCCGGTGGTCCGGGGCGGCCGGGTCTACGTGGCGACCGCCGACGGCCTCACCGTGCTCGCGCTGGATTCCTAGCTGTCGAGGCCGATCGCGAACGCGGCTTCCAGGTCGTGCTGGGAGTACGTGCGGAAGGCCACGTGGGTGTCGGTCCCCTCGACGCCCGGGATCTTGCTGATGCTGCCGGGGATGACCTCGGCGAGGTCCTCGTGCTGCTTGACCCGGACCATGGCGATCAGGTCGTACGTGCCCGTCACGGAGAAGACCTCGCTCACGGACTCCAGCGCGGCGATCCGCTCCGCGATCTCGGGGATCCGGTCCACGCTGGTCTTGATGAGGACGATCGCGGTGATCACGGCTGGTTCTCTCCCTCGGGTGCCGGGGCTGGGGCGGCCCTCACTCTAGTCGTACGGCCGAAACGCACCCAGGCGAAGACCAGGCCCAGGCCGAAGCCCACCAGGTGGGCCAGATAGGCCACCCCGGGGCCGTCGGAGGCCCGGCCCGCGGCGAGCCATTGCAGCGCCGCCCAGAAGGGCAGGACGACCCAGGCGGGAAAGCGCAGCGGCAGGAAGAACAGGAACGGCAGCAGACTGGTCACCCGGGCCCCGGGGAACAGGAAGAGAAGCGCGCCGAGGACTGCCGAGATCGCCCCGGAGGCACCGACCAGGGACTGCCCGGAGTCGGCGTTCGCGGCCGCGTAGCCCAGCAGGGCGAGGTAGCCGCAGCCGACGTAGAACAGGAGGAACTGCACCCGGCCCATCCGTTCCTCGGTCATCACCCCGAACACGTAGAGGAAGAGCATGTTGCCCAGCAGGTGCACCCAGCTGCCGTGCACGAACAGTGCGGTGGCCGGGGTGAGGGCGGCGCCCGGGGAGCCCTCGAAGAGCTCGGCGGGGACCACGCCCCAGCGGTGGAACCAGGCGCGCTGGGCGGCCAGGGCCGCGTCCCCGGAGCCGTAGGCCGGGTCGAGACCCGAGGCGGGGCCGATCACGAAGACCAGCGTGCACACGGCGATGAGGCCGTAGGTGACCGGAGCCGGCCCCCACAGCGTCCTGCCTGCTCCACCGAGTGTCACCCTCCAGTTGCGGATCATGAACACAGAGCATGACGTAACGGGACGCAAGCGAACAGAGCGCCTCGCCGCCGGAGAGGTCCTGTGGACGTCCGAGCGGCGAGTACTCGCCAGGCCGTAGGGTTACGAGCCACATGCACCGGGACGCCGGTGCGTCACCGACAATGGCTAGTAGGAAAGAGCACAGGCACGATGACGGTTCCCCTCCCGACCGCCTCGACGCGGTGGCGCTGCACCCTCTGCGGCAACCTCACGCGCTTCGACGTGACCCGCTCGTCGAAGGTCGTCGAGTACGTCCATCTCGACCTGGCGGGAGACCCGAAGGTCGAGGAGCGCGAGGTGGTCAGTGAGACCATCGAGTCGGTGCGCTGCCGCTGGTGCAACGCCGTGGACCAGGTGGAACTCGTGGACAGGCCGGGCGCCGGTTCCTGACCGGGCCGGCCCCGCACAGTGATGGGGTGTGAGGGATGGTGGAGACACAAGGCGGGGAGCCGGGCGACGGCGCCGCCGAGGTGCTCGACCGTCCGCTGCCCGACGGTGTGCGGCGCAGGGTCGTGCACATCGTCTCCGAGGGGTTCGGCGGGCTGACCGTCGGCGAACTGCCCGCGCAGCTGAGGCAGTACGCGCGCTTCGCGCCGAACCGGCGGGCCAAGTTCGCGGGCAACGCGATGGCGGCCGCGCTGGAGACCGATCCGCTGTTCCGTCAGCGCATCGGGGAGAAGTTCAGAGAGGCCCAGCCGGAGCTGGCCGGCGCCCTCGACTCCGGTTCCCCGCCCCCGGCCGCGGATCCGCTCGATGTGGCGGCCGCGGCCTATGTTCTGCGTCCCACCGGCTGGGTCAAGCTGGTCACCGCGGCCGGCGAGGAGGCCCAGCGCGCCGACGCCGAGCGGGCCGACGAGGAGAGCCGCGCCGAGCTGGAGCGGCTGCGCGAGGAACTCGCGGCCGCCCGTGGCCAGACGCGCGCCGAGACCGAGCGGCTGCGCACCGAGCTGGAGTCCGCCAAGAAGGAAGCCGAATCGCTTCACCGGAAGCTGCGCGCGGCACTCAGTGACGTCAAGCGCGGTGAGGCGGCCCTGCGCAAGCTGCGGGCCGAGACGGAGACCGTACGCGCGGAGGGTCACGCCCAGGTGTCCGCCGCCGAGAGCGAGTCCCGGCGCCTGAAGGCACGCCTGGGGGAGGCTGAGGCCGCTCTGGAGGCCACGCGCAGAGCGGCACGGGAGGGGCGCAGTGTCGAGGACATGCGCGTGCGTCTGCTTCTGGACACCGTCCTGGACGCGGCCCAGGGGCTGCGCCGGGAACTGGCCCTGCCGCCGGTCTCCGTCCGGCCCGCCGAGACGGTGGACGCGGTCGAACCGGGCCGCATGACCCCGAAGGACATCGCCGCGCGGGCCCTGTCCGAGAACGACCCCGCCATCCTGGACCAGCTTCTCGCCCTGCCCCAGGCGCACTTGGTGGTCGACGGCTACAACGTCACCAAGACCGGCTATCCCCAGATGCCGCTGGAGAAGCAGCGCCTCAGACTGCTGGGGCAGCTCTCCCAGCTCGCCGCGCAGACCGGGGCAGAGGTGACCTGCGTCTTCGACGGGGCCGAACTCGCCGCGCCGGTGCTGCTCGCGCCGCCGCGCGGGGTGCGGGTGCTGTTCTCCAAGGCGGGTGTCACCGCCGACGAGCTGATCCGCCAGCTGGTGCGCGCCGAGCCGCCCGGGCGGCCGGTGATCGTCGCCTCGACGGATCGCGAGGTCGCCGACGGCATCGCCAAGGCGGGCGCGCGGCCGGTCGCATCTGCGGTGCTTCTCAAGCGCCTGTCCTAAACATCAAAGTCCAGGTTTAATGCCCGAATTGGCCGTATCATCACGCAACGTAGCGTCAAGCCCGCCTCACTGCATGTGAGTTATGTGCAAAGAATGCACGCTGTGACGAGATTTTGCTCCTGAGGATTTGAACTGATCACGGGAAGGTCACTAGGGTCTGGGCTCGAACCTCCGAGCGGGTGATCACTCAAAAGAAGGAGTTCACCTCCGTGGCGTCCCACCGTCGACCCAAGCAGCCGAGCCGTACGCGCGTGACCGTGCTCACGACCGCAGCGGCTGCCGCCGTGGCCCTCAGTGCCAATGCCGCCAATGCCGCGCCGAGCGAGAAGCCGAGCAAGGACGAGGTCAAGGCGAAGGTCGACGCCCTGTACGAGCAGGCCGAGCAGGCCACCGAGAAGCTCAACGGGGCCAAGGAGAAGCAGGAGAAGCTCCAGAAGGAGATCTCCACCATCCAGGACAACGTGGCCCGCGGCCAGGACGACCTGAACGAACTCCGTGACTCCATGGGCATGGCGGCCGCCGCGCAGTACCGCACCGGCTCCATCGACTCCTCGCTCCAGCTCTTCCTGTCGTCGAACCCGGACGACTACCTGGACAAGGCGTCCACCGCCGACCAGCTCAGCTCCCAGCAGGTCGAGGCGCTGAAGAAGATCCAGGAGAAGCAGCGCGAGCTGGCCCAGGACCGGGCCGAGGCCTCCGAGAAGCTCAAGGACCTCGCGAGCACCCGCACCGAACTGGCCAAGCAGAAGAAGTCCGTTCAGGGCAAGCTCGCCGAGGCGCAGAAGCTCCTCAACTCGCTGACCGCCGCCGAGAAGGCCGCCCTCGCCGCCGCCGACGCCCGCGCCAGCCGCTCCGCCAGCGAGCGCGTGGACCTCGGTGACGCCCCCGCGTCCTCCGCCCGGGCCCAGGCGGCCTTCAGCGCCGCCCAGACCCAGCTCGGCAAGCCGTACGTCTACGGCGCCACCGGCACCGCCTCCTACGACTGCTCGGGCCTGACCTCCTGGGCCTACGCGCAGGCCGGCATCACCATCCCGCGCACCTCGCAGGCCCAGGCCAACGCCGGCACCCGCATCTACAGCATGAGCGACCTCAAGGTCGGCGATCTGGTCATCTTCTACGGCGACCTGCACCATGTCGCCCTGTACGCGGGCAACGGCCAGGTCATCCACGCCCCGCGCACCGGCACGGTCGTGCGCTACGAGTCGATCAACAACATGCCGTTCCAGTTCGGCGTGCGGATCTGAGACCCGCGGCCGTTCAAGATCGCGACGACTCACCCCCCGTTCGGGCGAATCGCGACAACTTCATCTGACCCCACGCCCCGCCCATGACCTGCGTCTGAGGCGGGGCGTCACTTTGTGTACCCGCTGAGGTCTTTGGCCGGGTCCCGTTCCCGGGGCTACTGTCTGCCGCGTTCTCGTCCGCCAAGGGAAGGAGCGCGGCCTCCGTGGGGTCCCATCGCCGCCTTGTCCAGACGTCCGGGTTCAACCGGGGCGCCGGTACCGCCCTGTGCGTGCTGTCCGCGGCGGCCGCCGCGCTCGGCGCCGTACCGGCCGCCGCCGCTCCGACCGACGACACCAGGGCCGAGGTGGACCGCCTCTACGAGCAGGCCGAGCAGGCCACCGAGGCCTACAACAAGGCCGACGAGCGCGCCGACTCGCTGCGTGAGGACGTCAGCACCGCTCAGGACGCGATCGCCCGGCAGCAGGAGCGCATCAACTCCATGCGGGAGGCGCTCGGTTCCCTGGCCGGGGCGCAGTACCGCTCCGGCGGCCTCGACCCCTCCCTCGCGCTGCTGTTCTCCGACGACCCGGACGACTACCTCGACAAGGCCACCGTCCTGGACCGCGTCAACGCCCGTCAGGCGGGCGAGCTCAAGGACCTCCAGGAGGCCATGCGCGAACTCGCCCAGGAGCGCAGCGAGGCGGCCCGCAAACTCGGTGAACTGGAGAAGAGCCGCAAGGCCGTCGCCTCCCACAAGCGGACCGTCGAGAGGAAGCTCGCCCGAGCGCGCGAGCTGCTCAACTCCCTGCCGTCCGACGAGCGGGCCGCCTACGACCGGGTCTCCCGCTCCGGGCGCTCCGACCTGCCCGACCTCTCGGGGGCCGCGGCGCCCTCGGGCCGGGCCGCCGCCGCCGTGGCCGCCGCACAGTCCGCGATCGGCAAGCCGTACGTGTGGGGCGCCAACGGGCCCAACGGCTTCGACTGTTCGGGCCTGATGCAGTGGTCCTACGCCCAGGCCGGCGTCTCCCTCCCGCGCACCTCGCAGGCCCAGCGCTACGCCGGCCGCCAGGTGCCCCTCTCCCAGGCGCGGCCCGGCGACCTGGTCACCTACCGGGGCGATGCCAGCCACGTCGGCATGTACGTGGGCAACGGCCAGGTCGTGCACGCCCCCTACCCGGGGGCCCCGGTGCGCTACGACCCGGTGGGCATGATGCCGGGGGCGACGGTCACGCGCCCCTGACCGACGGCCGCGATACCCGTACGATCGGGAAACATGGCTGGTCGTAGGCGGGTGCCGAAACACGGTGTCGTGGTGCTGTGCCTGCTGCTCGTCTCGCTGGTGGCCTGCGGCGGGCGGCCGACGGCCACCGACACCGTCACGGCCGACGTGCAGCACGTGCTCGACCGGCGGGCCGCGGCCGTCCTCGACCGCGACAGGGCGGCGGTGGCCAGGACGGGCGCCGCGGGCTGGTACGAGGACGTGAGCGCGGTGCCGCTCGCCTCCTGGGCCTACAAGGTCACCGGCGTCCGCCGCGCCGGCTCCACGGTCACCGCGGACGCCGAACTCCGCTACCAGGTCCAGGGATACGACCAGGCCCCCGTCACCGTCGCCCGCGTCCTGGACCTGTCCCTGGACGCGTCCGGCCGGTGGTACGTCGTCAGGGAGCAGCCCGCCGAGAAGGCCTCGCAGCAGTTGTGGGACCAGGGCGAGGTGACCGTCGTCCGCGGACGGCACAGCATCGTCCTCGGCGTCGGCCAGTCCGGTGAGCGGCTGCATGTCTTCGCGGACCTGGCCGACCGCGCGGTGCCCACCGTGTCGGACGCCTGGGGCACCGCGTGGTCCCGGCACGTCGTCGTCCTCGTACCCAGGTCCCTGGAGGGGATGGCGGGACTGCTCGGCTCGCCGGCCTCCTCGTACCGCGGGATCGCGGCGGTCACCACCGGTGAGACGGGTGCCCCGGCGCAGGCGCCCGCGGACCGGATCATCGTCAACCCGGACGCGTACGGTCTGCTCGGCACCCTCGGCAGGCAGGTCGTGCTCACCCACGAGACCACCCATGTCGCCACCCGCGCCGACACCACCGCCGCGACACCGCTGTGGCTGTCGGAGGGGTATGCCGACTGGGTCGGGTACCGGCGCACCGGGCGCGCTCCGGCCGAGGTCGCGCCGGAGCTGGGGGAGGCGGTCGCCGCGGGCCGGGTGCCGACGGCCCTGCCGACCGACGCGGACTTCGGCTTCGACGGCAGCGCGTCCGGGCTCGCGGTGTCCTACGAGAGCGGCTGGATGGCCTGCCGGATGATCGCGGACCGGTGGGGCGAGGCGAAGCTCGGCGCGTTCTACCGGTCCGTGGGCACGCACACCAAGCGGCCGGGGGCGGTGGAGGAGGCCATGGCGAAGGTGCTCGGCACCGACCTGAAGGCCTTCACCGCCGAGTGGCAGGAGTACCTGCGCGCTCAGCTCGGCTGATCCAGCAGCCCGACGGCCTCCGCCAGCCACGCCCGCTCGGCCCGGCCCGTGGCCCGCGCCACCCGCAGCATGCCCTGCCGGAACAGGTCGTCCGTGTCCTCCGCGCCCACGGGTTCGCCGCCGTCGTAGAAGAAGCTCGTCGGTGTCTCCAGGAACTCCAGCCGCCGCCGCAGCACGGCCGCCTGCTCGCGCCGGTCCGGCAGGTGCCGGAGGAACGCGAGGACGGTGTTGAAGCGGACCTGGTCGCTGATCTCGCCCTGCTTGGGATGCCGTAGCCGCTCCAGGAGGTCCTCGCGGCCCTTCTCGGTGAGGGACAGCGTCCGGCGCGGCGCTGCGCTCGTCCCCGGCTCCGCCCGCTCGTCGAGCAGGCCCGCCGCGACGAGCCGGGTGATCGCCGGGTAGAGCGCCCCGTCGCTGACCGGGCGGACATGGCCGGTCAGCGCCTTGATGCGCTCCTTGAGCTCGTAGCCGTGCAGCGGCTCCTCGGCGAGGAAGCCGAGGATCGACAGCTCCAGCACTGCATTCCTCCTTGCGGGGGTCGTGGCGCCATGCTACCTCTTATCGAGCTACCTCGATTAGAGGTAGATCTTATCGAGGTAGCTCGTATCGAGGGGGATCCGATCGGTGAACAGCCATCGCAAGCAGCTCGTCGCACTCGCCCACCCCGTCTACCTCGGCCTGCTGGCCTCCGTCGCCGCGGGGATCATCAACACCGTGTGGGTCTCCCGGCTCGGCGGCTCCGCCGTGGCCGCCGTGGCCGTGGCGACCAACAGCGAGAACGTGCTGCTCGGTGTCGCGCTCGTCTTCGGCTCCGGTACGACCGTGCTGGTGGCGCACGCCCGGGGCGCGCGGGACCCCGGCGGGGTGCGGGCGGCCGTGCGCGGCGGCGTGGCACTGTGGGCGCTGGTCACGCCGGTGGCCGCGGTGGGCGGCTTCCTGCTCCGCGAGCCGCTGGCCCGGCTGGTGCTCGACGGCGGCCCGGCCGTGTCCCTGGCCACCGCCTACTTCGCGGTCTCCCTGCCCGGCATCACCGTCTTCTTCGCCCAGCAGCTCGTCGACGGCATCCTCAAGGGCGCGGGAGACACCCGGACGCCCATGCGGCTCGCCCTCCTCGCGAACGGCCTGATCCTCGTCTGCGACCCCTTCCTGACCCAGGCGTACGGCGTCCGGGGCGCCGCCGCCTCGACCGTGCTGTGCCGGGCGGTGGCCCTCGGGACGGGGCTGGTCGTCCTGCGCCGGAACGCGCTGCTGCGGTCCTGCGCGGGGGCTCCGGCCGGTGTCTCCCCGCGCGGCACCCTGCGCACCGGGCTGCCCATGGCCGCCGACTTCACCGTGCGGCAGGGCGGTGCGCTCGTCCTCGTCGCGATCGTGGCGCGGCTCGGGGTGACGGCGGTGGCCGCGTACGCCATCGCCTACAAGGTCATGTACGTGGCGACGATGGCCTTCTACGCGGTGCGGCAGGCCGCCTCGATCCACACCGCGCAGCTGCGGGGCGCCGGGCGGGACGCGCGACGGGCGGTCGGACGGGAGGCGGTGCTGGTCTCCGGGGCGGTCGGGCTCGCGGCGGCGGTGCTGCTTCTCGTGACCGCCCCCTGGATCATGGCCGCCTTCGGCGCGGGGCCCGAAGTCGCCCACGACGGCGTGCTGTTCCTGCGCTGTGTTGGGCCCTACCTGCTGCTGATGGCCTGCTTCATCGCGCTCGGCGGGGTCTTCGAGGGCAGTGGGGGAGCGCCGGCACTGCTCAAGGTGACGCTGCTCGGCACGGCGGTCCAGCTGGCCCTGGCGTACGCCTGCACCGGCCTGGGCCTGCCCGGCGTGTGCCTGGCCCTCGCGCTGGCCATGGCCCTGCAGTGCGGGATCGCCGTGCTCCTGTTGCGACGGGCGGGTGCCCGGGGTCAGGGAGAGGGCGAGGTCTCGCGGGCCGGGGTGGTGGTCTGATCCGGGGCCGGGGGCGGTGGGGTCCGCTCCGGGACCGTCGCCCGCCACAGTTCGCGCATGCCGACGACCGTGGCCAGGACCAGCAGGCCGTTGCGCACCAGCAGGAGGGTGATGCCGAGCGGGGTGCTGCCCACCACGTCGGCGAACCAGATCGGGAACTCCAGGACCGTCACGAAGCACGCCACCAGCACCAGGACGGCCGTGACGCCCATGCGGCTGGCGCGGAAGCACAGACAGGCCGCCGCGAGACCGACGAGCCACACCATGTACTGCGGGCTGATCACCCGGCTGGTGGTGGTGAACATCAGCACCGCCACGAGCGCCGCGTCCGCCGCCGTGTGCGCCTCGAACCGGGTCGCCGTCAGCCGCCACAGCAGCAGCAGTCCGAAGGCCATGCCGGTCAGCACGAGCGCGGCCGTGCTGACGGCGGTCACCCAGGGGCCCAGGAACTCGACCGAGCCGTAGTTGAGCAGGACCGAGCCGTCCCAGCCGTGGTGGCGGGCGATGTGGAAGACCAGGGAGCCCAGCGACTCCACCTCGGTGCCCCGCTCCCGCTGGAAGGTCAGAAACGCGAAGGCGCCGGGCATCGCCACGGCGAACAGCCCGGCCACCGCGACGACCGTCGCCACCGCCGAGGCCCAGACGCTCCGCCTGCGGATCCCGACCAGGATCAGCGCCGGCCACACCTTCAGCAGCGCGCCGAAGCCCACCAGTGCCCCCGCCGCCTTCGGATGCCGGGCGGCCGCGAGCACCGCCGCCACCGCCACGGCGGTCACCATCACGTCGTAGCGGGAGTAGACGGTCGGGCCGAGCAGCGGTACGCCCACCACCCACACCCAGGCCCCCCGCAGCCGCCGCCCGTCCCGCAGGCCCACGTACAGCAGCAGGAGGAGGACGACCAGGTCGGCGGCGAAGGCCAGGACGAAGAAGGCCTGGGTGTACTCCAGGAAGGGCAGCAGGGCGGGCGAGAGGATCGCGAGGGCCGCGGCCGGCGGATACTGCCAGGTCACGTCCTGCTGCGGGAACGTTCCGGTGCGCAGGACGTCGTACCAGCCCTGGTAGATGACCGACACGTCGCTCGTGACGTCCGGGCCCGGGAAGACGTACACCCCGAAGACCCACAGCAGGAGCAGCAGCCTGGTCACGCCCCAGGTCAGCAGCAGTCCCGTCAGGGACCACCGCACGGCCTTCGTCTCCACGTGATCCCCTGCCGTCCTCGTGCGTCCTTGAGGAGAACATGATGTCCCGCTCTCCTGTGAGGGTGCCATAAACGTGGCCGCGCCCGGCTGTGAGCAGCCGGTTCGGTAGGGTCTGCGGCGATGCACAAGACCCTGATCGTGACGAACGACTTCCCGCCCCGCCCCGGTGGTATCCAGGCGTTCCTGCACAACATGGCCCTGCGGCTCGACCCCGAGCGCCTGGTCGTCTACGCCTCCACCTGGAAGCGGAGCCGGGAGGGCGTCGAGGCGACCGCCGCCTTCGACGCCGAGCAGCCCTTCACCGTCGTACGGGACTCCACGACCATGCTGCTGCCGACGCCCGCGGCGACCCGGAGGGCCGTCGGGCTGCTGCGGGAGCACGGCTGTACGTCGGTGTGGTTCGGGGCGGCCGCGCCGCTCGGGCTGATGGCGCCCGCGCTCAGGAGGGCCGGGGCCCGGCGGCTGGTGGCCACGACCCACGGACATGAGGCGGGGTGGGCCCAACTTCCCGCCGCGCGGCAGCTGTTGGGGCGGATCGGGGAATCGACGGACACGATCACCTACCTCGGCGAGTACACGCGGTCGCGGATCGCCGATGCGCTGAGCCCGCAGGCGGCCGCCCGGATGGTGCAGCTGCCGCCGGGGGTCGACGAGAAGACCTTCCATCCCGGGTCGGGCGGCGACGCCGTGCGGGCGCGGCTGGGGCTGACGGACCGGCCGGTGGTCGTGTGCGTGTCCCGGCTCGTGCCGCGCAAGGGGCAGGACACGCTGATCCTCGCCATGCCGCGGATTCTCGCCGAGGAGCCCGAGGCGGTACTGCTGATCGTCGGCGGCGGGCCCTACGAGAAGGAGCTGCGCAGGCTCGCCCACGAGACCGGGGTCGCCGGCTCGGTCCGCTTCACCGGGGCGGTGCCGTGGGCGGAGCTGCCCGCGCACTACGGCGCCGGGGACGTCTTCGCGATGCCGTGCCGCACCCGCCGGGGCGGGCTCGACGTGGAGGGGCTGGGGATCGTCTACCTGGAGGCCTCGGCCACCGGACTGCCCGTCGTCGCCGGGGACTCGGGCGGGGCCCCCGACGCCGTGCTCGACGGCGAGACCGGCTGGGTGGTGCGGGGCGGTTCCCCCGAGGAGGCCGCCGAGCGGATCACCGTCCTGCTCGCCGACGCGGAACTGCGGAGGCGCATGGGGGAGCGGGGACGTGAGTGGGTCGAGGAGAAGTGGCGCTGGGATTTGTTGGCGGAGAAGTTGAAGACGCTGCTCTAGCCGGAGGCGGATAATCCGCCGATGCTGCGCGCATGACAGCAAAACTGATACAGCGTCAGCTGACTAGACGTCAGATCCTTGGTATGGCCGCCCTCCAGACGGCGGCCACTCTCGGCTTCACGCGTGTCGGGCTCCAGTCGGCCCGCGCGGACGAGCCCGCCGCGGTCGAGTCCGCGCCCGCCATCGTCGTCGGCTCCGGCTACGGCGCCTCCGTCGCCGCCCTCCGCCTCGGCCAGGCCGGCATCCGCACCCTCGTCCTCGAGATGGGCCGGCTCTGGAACACCGCCGGTTCCGACGGAAAGGTCTTCTGCAACACCGCCAACCCCGACCAGCGCTCCATGTGGTTCCGCACCCGCACCGAGGCCCCGCTGGCCACCTTCCTGTGGCTGGACGTCGTCAACAAGGACATCAGCCTCTACCCGGGCGTCCTGGACCGGGTCCGCTTCTCCGACATGTCCGTCTTCGTGGGCCGCGGGGTCGGCGGCGGCTCCCTCGTCAACGGCTCGATGGCGGTCACCCCGCTCCAGTCCTACTTCGCCGAGCAGTTCCCGACCGTCGACACCGCGGAGATGTACGGCACGTACTTCCCCCGCGCCCGCGCCATGCTCGGCGTCAGCACGATCGACCCGGCCTGGTTCGAGTCGACCGAGTGGTACCGGTTCAGCCGCGTCTCCCGCAAGCACGCCCAGAACACCGGCCTGAAGACCACCTTCGTGCCCAGCGTCTACGACTTCGGCTACATGCAGCGCGAGGCCGCGGGCACCGCCACCAAGTCAGCCCTCGGCCAGGAGGTCATCTACGGCAACAACTTCGGCAAGAAGAGCCTCGACAAGACGTATCTGGCGTCCGCGCTCGGCACCGGCAACGTCACCATCCACACCCTGGAGAAGGTCACCGGGATCAGCCGGGCGAGCGACGGCACCTGGGTGCTGAGCGCCGAGCGCATCGACTACAGCGGAGCGGTCGTCGAGACCAAGCAGTACGGCTGCACCTATCTGTTCCTCGGCGGCGGCAGCCTCGGCACGAGTGAACTCCTGCTGCGGTCACGGCAGTCGGGCACGCTCCCGGCGCTGGACGCGAGCGTCGGGGCGGGCTGGGGGCCCAACGGCAACACGATGCTCGGCCGGGCCAACCACCTGTGGGACACCGTCGGCGCCAACCAGTCGACCATGCCGGTCATGGGCATCGACGACTGGGCCAACGCCGACAACCCGGTCTTCGCCGAGATCGCGCCCCTGCCCACCGGACTCGAACACTGGGTGAGCCTGTACCTGGCCATCACCAAGAACCCGCAGCGCGCCAGGTTCTCGTACGGCAGCGGGGGACTGAGCCTCGACTGGAGCGCCGCCCAGAGCGCGGTCTCCTCCGGCATGGCCAAGAAGCTCTTCGACCGGATCAACTCCGCCAACTCGACCATCTACCGGTACGACCTCTTCGGCACCCCGAGCCGGGTCTTCGCCGACGACTTCACCTACCACCCGCTCGGCGGCTGCGTACTGGGCAAGGCCACCGACAACTACGGCCGGGTGAAGGGCTATTCGAGGCTGTACGTCACCGACGGCTCGCTGGTCCCGGGCAACATCGGGGTCAACCCGTTCGTCACCATCACCGCGCTCGCCGAACGCACGATGGCGCGGGTCCTCGTGGAGGACACCGCGCCATAGGTCTCGTACGGGTGACTACTTCGCGTAGATCGCCTCGATCTCGTCCGCGTAGTCCTTCGCCACCACGTTCCGCTTGAGCTTCAGGGACGGCGTGAGGTGGCCCGTCTCCTCCGTGAACTGGGAGGACAGAATGCGGAACTTCCGCACCGATTCCGCCTTCGACACCGCGGCGTTGCCGTCGTCGATCGCGGCCTGGATCGCCGCGTTCAGGTCCGCGTCCCCGGCCAGCGACGCCGCGGTGGAACCCGCCGGCTTGCCGTGCTCCTCGGCCCAGCGGCCCAGGAACTCCTCGTCGACGGTGATCAGCGCGCCCACGAAGGGCCGCCCGTCGCCCACCACCATGCACTCCGCGACCAGCGCGTGCGCCCGGATGCGGTCCTCGATCACGGCCGGGGCGACGTTCTTGCCGCCCGCGGTGACGATGATCTCCTTCTTGCGGCCGGTGATCCTGAGGTAGCCGTCCTCGTCGAGGGTGCCGATGTCACCGGTGTGGAACCAGCCGTCGGTGAGCGCCTCGGCGGTCGCGGCCTCGTTGTTCCAGTAGCCCTTGAACAGGTGCTCGCCGTGCAGCAGCACCTCGCCGTCGTCCGCGATCCGGATCACCGAGCCCGGCAGCGGCTGCCCGACCGTGCCGATCTTCGTGCGGTCCCAGGGGTTGAAGGCGGTCGCCGCGCACGACTCGGTCAGGCCGTAGCCCTCCAGGACCGTGAAGCCGATACCGCGGAAGAAGTGGCCCAGGCGCTCGCCGAGCGGGGCACCGCCCGAGATGGCGTACTCGCCGCGGCCGCCCAGCACGGCCCGCAGCTTGCTGTAGACGAGCTTGTCGAAGGTCTTGTACTTGATCTTCAGACCGAGCGACGGGCCCGACGGGGTGTCCAGGGCCTTGCTGTAGGCGATCGCCGTGTCGGCGGCCTTGTCGAAGATCTTGCCCTTGCCGTCGGCCTGCGCCTTGGCGCGCGCCGAGTTGTAGACCTTCTCGAAGACGCGCGGGACGCCGAGGATCAGCGTCGGCCGGAAGGACGCCAGTTCGTCGGTGAGCTGCTTGATGTCCGGGACCATGCCCAGCTTGATCGGCGCCATCATCGGCGCGATCTGCACCAGCCGGCCGAAGACGTGCGCGAGCGGCAGGAAGAGCAGGACCGAGCACTCGCCGGTGCGGAACAGCGGGCGCAGCCGCTCCACGATGTTGCCGCACTCCGCGAAGAAGCTGCGGTGGGTCAGCACACAGCCCTTGGGGCGGCCGGTGGTGCCGGAGGTGTAGACGATGGTCGCCGGGTCGTCGGCCTTCGCCAGCGAGCTGCGCTCCTCGACGGCCGCGTCGCTGATGTCCTTGCCGGCGCGGCCCAGCTCCTCGATCCCACCGCCCTCGATCTGCCACACGTGCTTGAGCGCGGGCAGCTGCTCGCGCACCGACTCCACGGCCGCGCTGTGACCGTCCAGCTCCACGACGCAGGCGGTGGCGCCCGAGTCGCTGAGAATCCACTGGATCTGCTCCGCCGAGCTGGTCTCGTACACCGGCACGGTGACCGCGCCCGCGCTCCAGATCGCGAAGTCGAGCAGTGTCCACTCGTAGCGGGTACGCGACATCAGACCGACCCGGTCGCCCGGCTGGACGCCGGAGGCGATGAGCCCCTTGGCGGCGGCGTGCACCTCGGCGAGGAACGCCGTGGCCGTCACGTCCTGCCACTGTCCGCCCACCTTGCGGGCGATGACGGCGACGTCGGGATGCTGCGCGGCGTTTCTACGGACGATGTCGGTGAGATTGCCGTCCGCAGGGACCTCGTACAAAGCCGGAAGGCTGAACTCGCGCAAGACTGCTGCTCCTCATAGGGCGCCGGCGCCACGACGTTGTGTGATGCGACGGTCGGTCCAAGGCTCGGGCAGGTGCTCAGGGATTCAGTAATTGAATGCTGAGCACGACTGGACTGCCCGGACGTTACCCGCCGGTATGGCTTCTTCGACAGGGGGTCCCGGCGAGATGTTCGCTGCGTCACACGGATTGGGGTTCCCCGGCACAGTAGTCCACCTGCTTGCCGACTGGCCAGTAACCGCAGGCCCGGTCGGCACTGTTCACGTATGCCCCACAGGCCTACCCTTGATCGTCATGGCACCCACACCGGCCGGAAACCGGAAGACACGCGTACATGTGGTCAGCGACGTGCACGGCAACGCCCGTGACCTGGCCAGAGCCGGCGAGGGTGCCGATGCCCTGATCTGCCTGGGCGATCTGGTGCTGTTCCTGGACTACGCCGACCACTCGCGCGGCATCTTCCCCGACCTGTTCGGGGTGGAGAACGCGGACCGCATCGTGGAGCTGCGCACCGCCCGCCGTTTCGAGGAGGCGCGCGAGCTCGGCGCCCGGCTGTGGGGCGGGATCGGCGCCGACCGGGGCTCGGTGATCGAGACGGCGGTGCGCAAGCAGTACGCCGAGATGTTCGCCGCCTTCCCGACACCGACGTACGCGACCTACGGCAATGTCGACATGCCGCCGCTGTGGCCGGAGTACGCCGGACCCGGCACGACCGTGCTCGACGGCGAGCGGGTGGAGATCGGCGGCTGGACGTTCGGCTTCGTCGGCGGCGGTCTGCGGACCCCGATGCGGACGCCGTACGAGATCAGCGACGAGGAGTACGCGGCCAAGATCGAGGCCGTCGGCGAGGTGGACGTGCTGTGCACCCACATCCCGCCGGAGGTGCCGGAGCTGGTCTACGACACGGTGGCGCGGCGGTTCGAGCGGGGGAGCCGGGCGCTGCTGGCCGCGATCCGCCGCACCCGGCCCCGCTACTCGCTGTTCGGTCATGTCCACCAGCCCCTGGTCCGGCGGATGCGGATCGGGGCGACCGAGTGCGTGAACGTGGGGCACTTCGCCGGGAGCGGCAAGCCGTGGGCGCTGGAATGGTGACTCCGTCCGCGCGGTAGCCTTCACGCTGCACAGACGTGCGTACCACCCTTCCTCACCGGACCTTATCTGGAGGAGCCACGGCGATGGCGGAACACACCAGTTCGAGCATCACGATCGAAGCTGAGCCGGCCGACGTCATGGCCGTGATCGCCGACTTCGCCCGCTACCCGGACTGGACGGGCGAGGTGAAGCAGGCGGAGGTGCTCTCCACGGACGCGTCCGGCCGTGCCGAGCAGGTCCGGCTGGTCATGGACGCGGGCGCCATCAAGGACGACCAGGTCCTCGGCTACACCTGGACCGGCGCCAACGAGGTCTCCTGGACGCTGGTCAAGTCCCAGATGCTGCGGCAGCTGGACGGCTCGTACGTGCTGAAGCCGGCGGGAGCGGGGGCGACGGAGGTCACCTACCTGCTGACCGTCGACGTCAAGATCCCGATGCTCGGCATGATCAAGCGCAAGGCGGAGAAGGTCATCATCGACCGCGCGCTGGCGGGGTTGAAGAAGCGGGTCGAGTCCGGGCAGTAGAGGTCGCGTTTTCGGGTGCGGGTCCGTCGTGGCTGGTCGCGCAGTTCCCCGCGCCCCTAAAAGCGGTGGGTACAGCCAGGCAGGCCCTGACTGCACCCACTCAGGGGCGCGGGGAACTGCGCGACCAGCCCCCACCGGCCTCCAGCCAGACTGAACCGCCGCGTCCGTTACGGTTCACCCCTATGCGCACCATCCTGATCACGGGCCCCGGCGGCAGTGGCCGTACGACCACCGCCGCCGCCACCGCGCTCGCCGCCGCCCGCGACGGAATCCGCACCCTTGTGCTGAGCGCCGACCGGACGGACACCCTGGGCACGGTCCTCGGTGCGAGAACCGGCCCCACCCCCACCCAGGTCACCCCCACCCTCACCGCCTGGCGTCCCGACGCCACCGCCGGTTTCCGGGACGACCTCGCCGCCTTCCAGGACCGTGCCTCCCGGGTGCTCGACCTGCTCGGCGCCTCCCGGCTCGACCCCGAGGAGGTCACCCCCCTCCCCGGCGCGGAGGAACTCACCCTCCTGCGCGCCCTGCGCGACGCGGCCCTCTCCGAGCGGCATGAGCTGCTGGTCGTGGATCTGCCGCCCACCGCGCAGGCCCTAGCCCTCCTCTCCCTCCCCGAGGAACTGCGCCGCTACCTGCGCCGGCTCCTGCCCGCCGAGCGGCAGGCGGCCGCCGGCCTGCGCCCCGTCCTCGGACGGCTCGCCGGCGTTCCCATGCCCTCGGAGTGGCTGTACGAGACGGCCGCCCGCTGGGACACCGAACTCGGCGCGGTCCAGGCCGTCCTCGCCGACCGGCAGGCCGTGGTGCGGCTCGTCGCCGAACCCGGCCCCGCCGGCACCGACGCGGTACGCGCCGCCGGCCTCGCCCTCGCCCTGCGCGGCCTGCGCCCCGACCTCCTGATCGCCAACCGGGTGGTACCGCAGGACTGGCCCGCGGGGCTCGTCGCCCAGCAGCGCAAGGCGCTGGAGGAATGGCAGGAGTCCTACGACGTCCGGGCCCTCCCGCATCTCGGCCACGACCCGCGCGGCGACGACGATCTCGGCGCGCTCGCCGTCCCCGAGGTCAACGACACGACCTCCACCGTCGAGTGGCCCGTCGTCGATCACCTCGCCGAGGACGGCGTGCTGGTGTGGCACATCCCGCTGCCCGGCGCCCACCGCGACGAGCTGGACCTGATCCGGCGCGGCGACGAACTCCTCGTCAGCGCGGGGCAGTTCCGCCGGATCGTCCCGCTGCCCTCGGCCCTGCGCCGCTGCACCGTCGCCGGCGCCGCCCTGCGCGAGGGCGAGCTGCGGATCCGGTTCGCGCCGGACCCGGATCTGTGGCCCCGCACCCCGTGAACCGCGTACGCCCATTCGGGTAACGTCGTAGGGACGAACCGTAGTCAGGAGTCCGTCATGAGCGAAGAGCTCCCCCCGTCCGACGCCGCTGACCGTGAGCCCGCGGACGCCGTCGACGAGGTACGGGCGACCGACGCCGACGCGTGGGCGACGGCGGCCGCCGAGGATCTCGCGGCGGAGAAGGCCCGCCGCCGCACCCAGTACGGCCCGCCCCCGGGCTCGGCCGCCGAGGAACTGCGCAAGCTGGTCGACAACGTCGCCGAGAAGTTGTCCGGTCTCCAGTCCCCGCTCCTCGGGGGCATCGCCGGACCCGCCGCCCAGCAGGTGGTCAAGCAGGTCGTCCAGCAGGCCAAGGCCGCTGTCGAGCCGGTCATCGAGCGCAACCCCGATGTCTTCGACCACCTCGCCGCCGCCGGTGGCGAACTCCTCGCCGCGTACCGCTCCGCGGTCCAGGCGCAGGAACAGCGCTGGAGCCGACGTGACGAGACCCTGCGGGACAGGGGCGAGGACCCCGGCCCCGAGCGCATCGACTTGGACTGAAACCCCCTGACGGCAGGGCCTCGGGTACGGTTGGCCGTAGCGGGGCTCGACCGAAACTGAGGGATTCATGGGACTCACCATCGGCGTCGACATCGGCGGCACGAAGATCGCGGCCGGCGTGGTCGATGAGGAAGGCAACATCCTCTCGACCCACAAGGTGCCGACCCCGGGCACGGCCGAAGGCATCGTGGACGCGATCGCCTCGGCGGTGGAGGGCGCGCGCGCCGGGCACGCGATCGTGGGCGTGGGCATCGGTGCGGCCGGATACGTCAACCGCCAGCGCTCGGAGGTCTACTTCGCCCCCAACATCCACTGGCGCAACGAGCCGCTGAAGGAGAAGGTCGAGACCCGTGTCGGCCTTCCGGTCGTCGTGGAGAACGACGCCAACGCGGCCGCGTGGGGCGAGTACAAGTTCGGCGCGGGCAAGGGCCACCGCAACGTCATCTGCATCACGCTCGGCACCGGCCTCGGCGGCGGCATCATCATCGGCAACAAGCTGCGCCGCGGCCACTTCGGTGTCGCGGCCGAGTTCGGCCACATCCGGATGGTCCCGGACGGACTCCTGTGCGGCTGCGGCTCGCAGGGCTGCTGGGAGCAGTACGCCTCCGGCCGCGCCCTGGTGAGGTACGCCAAGCAGCGCGCCAACGCCACCCCGGAGAACGCCGAGATCCTCCTCGGACTCGGCGACGGCAGCCCCGACGGCATCGAGGGCAAGCACATCTCCATGGCCGCCCGGCAGGGCGACCCGGTCGCCGTCGACTCCTACCGCGAGCTCGCCCGCTGGGCCGGCGCGGGCCTCGCCGACCTGGCCTCCCTCTTCGACCCCTCCGCCTTCATCGTCGGCGGCGGCCTGTCCGACGAGGGCGAACTGGTCCTGGACCCGATCCGCAAGTCCTACAAGCGCTGGCTGGTGGGCGGCAACTGGCGCCCGGTGGCGGACGTCATCGCCGCCCAACTGGGCAACAAGGCGGGCCTGGTGGGCGCGGCGGACCTGGCGAGAGAGCCCGACCCGATCATGTAGGGGTGGCTTTGTCCACGGAGGGGCGCGGGGCTGTACAAATGTGCGGCTCCGCCGCGCGGGCGCGACCAGCCACGACGAACCGGCAGTCGCGCACGATCCCCCCGCCCCTCCCTCTTGGGCGTAAATTGATCCACATGGTTCCGGTCAAGGTCCTGAGCTACAACATCCGCTCCATGCGGGACGACACCGACGCGCTGGCCCGAGTCATCAGGGCCTGCGCACCGGATCTCGTCCTGATCCAGGAAGCCCCCCGGTTCTTCCGCTGGCGCAAGAAACTCGCACGGCTGGCCTCGGCCTCGGATCTGGTCGTCCTCACCGGCGGCGGTACAGCCGCGGGACCGGCCATCCTCTGCAACCTGCGGGCCACGGTCGAGCGCACGGAGGACGTGCTCCTCCCGCTCACCCCGGGCCAGCACAGGCGAGGCTTCGCCACAGCCGTCGTCGACATCGCGGGGGCCCGCCTCGGCGTACTGAGCTGTCACCTGTCCCTGCAGAAGGACGAACGCCACGACCAGGCGAGCGCCCTCCTCGACCGCCTCGCCGGCATGGGCGTGGACCACGCCGTGGCCGGGGGCGACCTCAACGAAGGTCCCACCGGCCCCGCCTTCACCCGCGTCGCCGCCAACCTCCAGGACTGCTGGGCGGCCGGCCCTCAGGGTGGCGAACACACCTGGACCCGCACCGAACCCCACCGGCGCATCGACGCGATCTTCGCCACGAAGGGCATCGAGGTGCTCGGCTGCGGGGTCCCGGTGGACCTCCCCGGCATCACGGAGACAGACCTGAGGGCGGCCACCGACCACCTTCCGGTCCTGGCCACCCTCGGCATTCCCGTGCCCTGAGCCGGACTAGGCCCTGTCGTTTGGATCAGCCCGGCGTCGCGGGGTCTGGCACGCACATCTGCGGCGTTGTCGTCGGTCGCCGACGCTCCGCGTCGACTCCCTCCTCCGCCTTGCGGCTGCACGCACCAGACCCCGCTCGCGTCGGCAGAAAAGCACCGCACCTCACGGCCGGCCTGATCCAAACGACAGGCCCTAGACGACGGCTCCCCGTCCGGGATCCTCGTCGTCCTCGTCGTCCGTCCGCATCCGCGTCACCAGCGTGACGAAACCGCCCAGGAACCCGCCGATCCCGACCGTGGCCAGCCACCACGTCATCTCCCAGCCGAGCAGCACCGCGACCAGCAGCAGGACCGGTCCGCCCAGCACGCCCAGCCAGGCGAACTTCGAGGTGGTGTCGGCGGCCGGCAGCGCGGGCGGCTCCGGCGGCACGAAGTGCCCCTCGTCGTCCTCCTCGAAGTCGTCCTCGGAGGCCTCCGGGGCGCTGTAGTCGCGGGGCCCGACACCGGGCGCGAAGGAGACGGAACCGCCCAGCGGCTTCGCCGGCTTCTCGTCCCTCTTCGGCCCGGGCTCCGGCTTGTCCAGAGCCGTCACCGTCGGCTCGTCGTTCGTCTCGGGCTCCAGGAGCGCGAGATCCTCGACCGACTTGAACGGCTTCGTGCCCGGCGGGTCCTTCGGCTCCTCGCCGTACCCGGCGACGATGGCCGCCCACGCGGCCTCCTCGTCGAACGGGACGCCCTGCTCCTCCGGCTCGTGGCCCTCGCGGTCTTCGCGTTCGGAGTCGTGCTCAGCCACGGGCGGCCGTCCCTTCACTGCCGATGCCGGTGGTGTGCCGGCCGATGAACGCGAGGCTCTCGTCGAAAATCCGCTCCGCGTCATGGTCCAACGTCGCCACGTGGTAGCTCTGTTCCAGCACGATCTCGGTCACGTCCGTCGACGACACCCGGCTCAGCACGCGCGCGGAGTCGGCCGCCGGCACCACATGGTCCTGCGTGCTGCGCAGCACCAGCAGCGGCTGCGTGACCTGCGGCAGCTCGCCGTCGACCTGGCGGAAGAAGGTCCGCAGGGAGTGCGCCGCGTGCAGCGGCACCTTGTCGTACCCCAGCTCGACGCTGCCCTCCTTCTTGATGTCACTGGCGATCCCGGGCGCCGTACGGACGAAGTGGCGGGCCACCGGAAGGGCGTACGGCGCGAGGCCGTGCATGCGGTTCGCCGGGTTGACGACGACGACACCGCGCACCGCGTCCCCGTGCTTGGCGGCCAGCCTGAGGGCCAGGGTCCCGCCCATGGACAGACCGGCCACGAACACGGAGGTGCAGCGCTCGGTCAGGGCGCGCAGCTCGCGGTCCACCTCGGCGTACCAGTCCTGCCAGCCGGTGAGGGCCATGTCCTGCCAGCGGGTGCCGTGCCCGGGCAGCAGCGGCAGCGAGACCGTCAGGCCGTGCTCGGCGAGGTGCTGGGCCCAGGGACGCAGCGACTGGGGGGAACCGGTGAAGCCGTGGCAGAGAAGGACACCGGCCTCCCCGCCCTCATGGCGGAACGGCTCGGCTCCGGGGAGGACCGGCACCTAGGTCTCCTGTTCATGAAAGAAGCGTGAGCAAGTCCAGGTGTGGTTCACCGTACGCGACGGCACTGACACCGACCAGGGCCGTCGGTCTGTTTGACGGGGCTCCGGGTTAAGGTCTGTTCGACGAACACAGGAGGCACTCGGTTGTTGTACGGCACGATGAAGGTCGCCATCGGGGGGCCGCTGAAGGTCGCCTTCAGGCCCTGGGTGGAAGGCCTTGAGAACATTCCCGCCGAGGGAGCGGCCATCCTGGCGAGCAACCACCTGTCGTTCTCCGACTCCTTCTTCCTGCCCGCGGTCCTCGACCGCAAGGTCACCTTCATCGCGAAGGCCGAGTACTTCACCACGCCCGGGGTGAAGGGCCGGCTCACGGCCGCCTTCTTCAAGGGGGTCGGCCAGCTCCCGGTGGACCGCTCCGGCGCGCGCGGCGCGGGCGAGGCGGCCATCAGGAGCGGCCTCGACGTCCTGGAGCGCGGTGAGCTGTTCGGCATCTACCCCGAGGGCACGCGCTCGCCCGACGGGCGTCTGTACCGCGGCAAGCCCGGCGGCCTCGCGCGCGTGGCGCTCGCCAGCGGCGCCCCGGTCATCCCGGTCGCCATGATCGACACCGAGAAGATCCAGCCGCCCGGCAAGGTCATGCCCAAGCTGATGCGGCCGGGGATCCGCATCGGCGAGCCGCTGGACTTCAGCCGCTACCAGGGCATGGAGCACGACCGCTTCGTACTGCGCGCGGTGACCGACGAGGTCATGTACGAGATCATGAAGCTCTCCGGCCAGGAGTACGTCGACATCTACGCGACCGCCGCCAAGCGGCGGATCTCGGAAGCGGCCAAGGCCGAGAAGGCCGCCAAGGCGGCTGCCGCGAAAGCCGAGGCGGCCGTCGTGCAGGCCGAGAAGGACAAGCCCGAGAGCTCCGCGTCCTAGGATCCTGGGACACGGCGGTCCGGGCCCGGGGGTGGGGGAGATGGCCAAACAAGTACGCGTCATGCGCATGTCGGTCGAGCAGCCGCTGTGGCGTGCCCTGACCGGGTACCGCGTGCTCACCATGCTGTACGCGGTCGGGCTCTTCGCCACCGAGTACGACCAGTTCGACCGGCCCGGCATCGCCATCGCCTACTACGTCGTCCTGTGCGTCTGGACGCTCGCCACGCTGCCCCGCGTCCAGAACGCGGCCGCGTGCACCAAGCGCTTCCTCGCCGTCGACCTCGCGATCGCGCTCACCGGCATCGTGCTGACCCCGCTGGTCGTCGACCAGTACCACATCGACAGCGGCGGCCCCACCCTGCCGTCGATATGGACCGCCGGTTCCGTGCTCGCGTTCGCCATCAAGGGCGGCTGGCGCTGGGCCGCGCTCGCCTCCACACCGGTCGCCGCCGCCAACCTGCTCGAGCGCGGCCAGCCGGCCCGCGACACCGTCCACAACGTGATCCTCGTCTGGGTCGCCTCCATCGCCATCGGCTACGTCGTCGAGGTCGCCCGCGCCTCCGAGCGCACCCTCGCCCGCGCCCTGGAGATCGAGGCGGCCACCCGGGAGCGCGAGCGGCTGGCCCGGGACATCCACGACAGCGTCCTCCAGGTGCTCGCCATGGTGCAGCGCCGGGGCGCGGTCCTGGGCGGCGAGGCGGCCGAGCTGGGCCGGATGGCAGGTGAGCAGGAGGTGGCGCTGCGCACCCTGGTCTCCGGCGGTCTGACGTCCGTCTCCCGGGTGTCCCGGGACGCGGCCCAGGGGGCGGTCGTCCATGTCGTCGACGACGAGCCGGACGGCGGGTCGGCCGACGGACCGCTCGACCTGCGCGCGCTGCTCGCCCCCTACGCCTCGGCGAAGGTCTCCCTCGTCGAGCCCGGCGCCCCCGTCCCGCTGCCCCCGCCCGCCGCGCGCGAGCTGGCCGCGGCCGTCGGAGCCGCCCTGGACAACGTGCACCGGCACGCCGGTGAGCACGCGCGCGCGTGGATCCTCGTCGAGGACGAGCCCGACGAGGTGATCGTGACCGTACGGGACGACGGACCCGGCATCGCCGAGGGGCGACTCGCCCAGGCCGAGGGGGAGGGGCGGCTCGGGGTGGCCCAGTCGATCCGGGGCCGGCTGCGTGACCTCGGCGGCAGCGCCGAGCTGATCTCGCCTCCGGGGCAGGGCACGGAGGTCGAGCTGAAGGTACCGAAGATCTCACGGGGGAAGGCAGGACAGCGATGAGCGACAAGGACCCGATCAAGGTGATGGTGGTCGACGACCACCCCATGTGGCGAGACGCTGTCGCCCGGGACCTGGCCGAGTCCGGCTTCGACGTGGTCGCCACCGCGGGCGACGGCGACCAGGCGGTACGCCGGGCCAAGGCGGCGGACCCGCACGTCCTGGTCCTCGACCTGAACCTGCCGGTGAAGCCGGGCGTCCAGGTCTGCAAGGAACTCGTCGGCCACAACCCGGCCCTGCGGGTCCTCGTCCTGTCGGCGAGCGGTGAGCACGCCGACGTCCTGGAGGCCGTGAAGTCCGGCGCCACCGGCTATCTGCTCAAGTCGGCCTCGACCGAGGAACTCCTGGACGCGGTCCGCCGCACGGCCGTCGGCGACCCGGTGTTCACGCCCGGACTCGCCGGCCTGGTCCTCGGTGAGTACCGCCGCCTCGCCTCCGACCCCACGCCCGCCTCCGACCCCGACCAGCCCAAGGCCCCGCAGCTCACCGAGCGCGAGACCGAGGTGCTGCGGCTGGTCGCCAAGGGACTGAGCTACAAGCAGATCGCCGAGCGCCTGGTGATCTCCCACCGCACGGTCCAGAACCACGTCCAGAACACCCTCGGCAAGCTGCAACTCCACAACAGGGTCGAGCTCGTCCGCTACGCCATCGAACGAGGCCTCGACGACGAGTGAGACGGGCGTCACACTGACCCTTCGTCAGGCACCTGCGGCGAAGGGAACTGTCCATGCGCGTCGGAGTACTGACCGGAGGCGGCGACTGCCCCGGCCTCAACGCCGTCATCCGGGCCATCGTCCGCAAGGGCGTTCAGGAGTACGGCTATGACTTCACCGGCTTCCGGGACGGCTGGCGAGGTCCACTGGAGGACGCCGCAGTGCGTCTCGACATCCCGGCCGTCCGCGGCATCCTGCCCCGCGGCGGCACGATCCTCGGTTCCTCGCGCACCAATCCGCTGAAGCAGGAGGGCGGCATCCGCCGGATCCAGGAGAACCTGGCCGAACGGGAGGTCGACGCGCTCATCGTGATCGGCGGCGAGGACACCCTCGGCGTCGCCGCGGCACTGTCCGACGAGCACGGAGTGCCCTGTGTCGGCGTACCGAAGACCATCGACAACGACCTCTCCGCCACCGACTACACCTTCGGCTTCGACACCGCGGTCGGCATCGCCACGGAGGCCATCGACCGGCTGCACACCACCGCCGAGTCCCATATGCGGGTCCTGGTCTGCGAGGTGATGGGCCGTCACGCCGGCTGGATCGCCCTGCACTCCGGTCTCGCGGGCGGCGCCAACGTCATCCTCATCCCCGAGCAGCGCTTCGACGTCGACCAGGTGTGCGCCTGGATCACCTCCCGCTTCAAGGCGTCGTACGCCCCGATCGTGGTCGTCGCCGAGGGCGCCATGCCGAAGGACGGGGACATGGTCCTCAAGGACCAGTCGCTCGACTCCTTCGGGCATGTGCGGCTGTCCGGCGTCGGCGAATGGCTGGCCAAGCAGATCGAGAAGCGCACCGGCAAGGAGGCCCGCACCACGGTCCTCGGGCACATCCAGCGGGGCGGCACCCCCAGCGCCTTCGACCGCTGGCTCGCCACCCGCTTCGGCCTGCACGCCATCGAGGCCGTCCGCGACGGCGACTTCGGCAAGATGGTCGCGCTGCGCGGGACGGACATCGTGCGCGTGCCGATCGGCGAGGCGACGGCGCGGCTGAAGACCGTCGACCCGAAGCTCTACGAGGAGGTGGGGGTCTTCTTCGGCTGAGCCCGGCACGGTGTGGTTGTGGGCCGTATATTCGGCCCACAATCACACCAGAAGGGGAGCCGTCTCCGTGGAGATCCTGGCATTCGGCGTGCAGGCCGACGAGCGGCCCCTGATCGAGCGCGCGTTCGCCGGGCACCACGAGGTCCGCTGCCTGGACGTCTTCCTCAACGAGGACACCGCCCCCATCGCCGTCGGCTACGAGACCGTCTCCACCAGCGTCAACGCCGAACTCGGCGCCCGTGTCCTGGAGGTCCTCGCGGCGGGCGGCACACGGATGGTCGCCCAGCGCTCCACCGGCTTCAACAACATCGACCTCAAGGCCGCCGAGCGCCTCGGCCTGACGGTCGCCCGGGTCTCGTACTACTCGCCGTACTCGGTCGCCGAGTTCGCCTGGACCCTCGCCATGGCGGTCAACCGCCGGGTCGTGCGCGCCTCCACGCGCACGCGTGACTTCGACTTCCGGCTCGACGGCCTGATGGGCCGCGACCTGCACGGCCGTACCGTCGGCGTCCTCGGCACCGGCAAGATCGGCGAGGCCTTCACCCGGATCGCCCACGGCTTCGGCATGCGGCTGCTCGGCTGGGACGTCACCGAGAACCCCGGCTGCCTGGAACTCGGCATGACGTACGTCCCCAAGGAACAACTGCTCGCCGAGTCCGATCTGATCAGCCTGCACGTCCCGCTGATGCCGGAGACCACCCACCTCCTCGACGCCGAGGCCCTGAAGGCGATGAAGGACGACGCGATCCTGGTCAACTCCAGTCGCGGCGGCCTCATCGACACCGCGGCCCTGGTCGGCGAACTGCGCGCCGGCCGCTTCGCGGGCGTCGGCCTCGACGTCTACGAGGCGGAGGCGGGCCTGTTCTACGTCGACCGGTCCCTGGAGGCCATCGAGGACGACACCCTGGCCCGCCTGGTCACCTTCCCGAACGTCCTGGTCACCTCCCACCAGGCCTACTACACCGAGGACGCCGTCGGGCAGATCATCGACGCCACGGTCAGGAACGTCCTCGACTACAAGGCGGGCCGCCGCTCCGAGAACGTGCTGGTGCCGCGCAGCTGAGCCAGCAGCTCCCGTACGACGGCGGCACCGTTCAGCGTCAGGACCGACTCGGGGTGGAACTGCACCCCGGCGAAGCCCGGCCCGCGCAGGGCATGGACCTCGTGCGTGTCGCTCCGGCTCACCTCGATGCCGTGCGCGGCCAGCTCCCGGGCCTCCTCGTCGTCGCAGCGCGCCACGAAGCTGTTGTAGAAGCCGACGGTCTCCGGCCGCCCGAACAGGTCGACGGTCGTCTGCGCCCCCTGGTACGGCACTTCCTTGCGTACGATCCCTAGGCCCAGCTCGGCCGCGATCAGCTCATGGCCGAGGCAGACGCCGAGCACGCCGTGCCGGTGGCCGCGGAGGACGTCGGCGGTCAGGGCGCGCAGGAACCGCATCTTGGGATCGTCGAGATCGGAGGGGTCGCCCGGGCCCGGGCCGAGCACGAGAGGCCCCTCGTGCGCGAGCACGGCGTCCGTGAGGCCGGGTTCGTCGTAGCGCCGCACGGTCACCTCCAGCCCGCCCGAGCGCAGCACATGGGCGAGCATCGACGTGAAGGTGTCCTCGCCGTCGACGACGAGGGCGTGTCCCGCGAGGTCGTCCGACCGCTCCTGCATCCGCAGCCAGAAGGGGGCGAGGTTCGTGCGCCGCCCGTCGAGTGCGGCACGCACGCGTGGATCGTCGGCGAGGCTCACGCGCGCGTGGTCCGCACGGGGCCGGGACGGCCGTACGCCGAGAGCCGCCAGCACCCCCGCCGCCTTCGCGTGGGTCTCCGCGACCTCGCTCGCCGGGTCCGAGCCGCGCACGAGGGTCGCGCCGACCGGGACCCTCAGCCGTCCCCCGGCGGAGATGTCCGCCGTGCGGATGAGGATGGGGGAGTCCAGGGTCTGCGCCCCGCCGGAGTCCCGGCCGAGCAACGCCAGCGCGCCCGCGTAGTAGCCGCGCCCGCCGACCTCGTGCCGCTCGATGACCCGGCAGGCGTTCTGCACCGGAGAGCCGGTGACGGTGGCCGCGAACATGGTCTCCTTCAGGACCTCCCGCACGTCCAGCGAGGACTTGCCGCGCAGTTCGTACTCGGTGTGCGCGAGGTGGGCCATCTCCTTGAGCCGGGGCCCGACGACGACCCCGCCCATGTCACCGACGGTGCACATCATCTTGAGTTCCTCGTCGACGACCATCGACAGCTCCTCGATCTCCTTGCCGTCGGCCAGGAAGTCGAGCAGGTGCTCGGGGGTCGGGCCCTCGGCGGAATAGCGGTACGTGCCGCTGATCGGGTTCATGACGACGGTCCCGCCGGACATCCGCACGTGCACCTCGGGGCTGGCACCGACCAGCGTGCGGTCACCGGTGTGGACGACGAAGGTCCAGTAGGCGCCCCGCTCGCCCACCAGGAGCCGCCGGAACAGCGCGAGGGCGTCCGCGCGGGAGAAGCCCGGGATCTCGCCCCCGTACGTCCGCCGGATCACGAAGTTGGCGCCCTCGCCGCGCCCGATCTCCTCGTGCAGGACCCGTACGACGATCTCGGCGTACTCCTCGTCGGCGACGTCGAAGCCGCCGTCCTCGACCCGGACGTCATGGGTGGGGAGCTGTTCCAGCACCGTGGCGAGAGGGAGGTCGTACGTCTCCTCGGGGGTCAGCACCGTCAGGGGTGTGCCGTCGTCCCGGACGTCGAAGCCGCGCTCGCGGATCTGCCGGAACGGGATGAGCGCGAGCCCTTGGTCGGGGAGGTCCGCGAGGCGGTCGTAGGTGGCGACCGGGCCGACGAGCAGTTCGACGGAGTTCTCGTCGTGGCCCGGGGTGCGGCGCCGGACCAGGGCGAACGGACGGTCGTCGGCCGGCAGACGTGTCAGGTCCATGGTTCCTCAGCTCTCGATGAGTCAATGACTCGATGTCGGAGAGGAACGGCCCCGGAAACGCCGAAGGCCGCCCCTCGGGCGGCCTTCGCGAAGTCTTGCGTACGCGCAGTCAGTGGGCCGCCGGATGAGCGGTCCACCACCAGTTCTGGGTCGAGTGCGCGAACATGCGACGCACCTTATCCCATGTCCGACCCTTGTACCCCGTGTCTCATTTGCTGGGCATGGCCCGGGAGCCCCGACACGACCCCGTAATGTTGATGCCGTGACCGTGAACGCTAAGACCAGCGCGAGCGCTGGCAACACCTGGCGAGACCTGCCCGCGGCGCAGCAGCCCGAGTACCCCGACACCGAGGCTCTGCGCGCAGTGATCGCGGACCTCGAGTCGTATCCGCCGCTCGTCTTCGCGGGCGAGTGCGACCAGCTGCGCGCCCGGTTGGCGGCCGTCGCCAAGGGAGAGGCGTTCCTCCTCCAGGGCGGCGACTGCGCCGAGGCCTTCGACGCCGTGTCCGCGGACCACATCCGCAACAAGCTCAAGACCCTGCTCCAGATGGGCGCCGTGCTGACGTACGCCGCCTCGGTGCCGGTCGTGAAGGTCGGCCGCATCGCCGGCCAGTACTCCAAGCCGCGCTCCAAGGGCACCGAGACCCGCGACGGCGTGACCCTGCCGACCTACCGCGGCGACTCCGTCAACGGCTTCGAGTTCAACGAGAAGGCCCGGATCCCGGACCCCGAGCGCCTGAAGCGGATGTACAACGCCTCCGCGTCCACGCTCAACCTGGTGCGCGCCTTCACCACCGGCGGCTACGCCGACCTGCGCCAGGTGCACGCCTGGAACCAGGACTTCGTGAAGTCGTCCCCCTCCGGCCAGCGCTACGAGCAGCTGGCCCGCGAGATCGACCAGGCGCTGAACTTCATGCGGGCCTGCGGGACCGACCCGGAGGAGTTCAAGACCGTCGAGTTCTACTCCTCGCACGAGGCGCTGCTGCTCGACTACGAGTCGGCGCTCACCCGCGTCGACTCGCGCACCGGGCGGCTGTACGACGTCTCGGCGCACATGGTGTGGATCGGTGAGCGCACCCGGCAGCTGGACCACGCGCACATCGAGTTCGCCTCGCAGATCCGCAACCCGATCGGCATCAAGCTCGGCCCGACCACCACGGCCGAGGAGGCGCTCCAGTACATCGAGCGCCTGGACCCCGACCGTGAGCCCGGCCGGCTGACCTTCATCGTCCGCATGGGCGCCGACAAGGTCCGCGACAAGCTGCCCGAGCTGGTCGAGAAGGTCACCGCCTCCGGCGCGACCGTCGCCTGGATCACCGACCCGATGCACGGCAACACCTACGAGGCGGCCTCCGGTCACAAGACCCGCCGCTTCGACGACGTGCTCGACGAGGTCAAGGGCTTCTTCGAGGTCCACAAGGGCCTCGGCACCCACCCGGGCGGCATCCACGTCGAGCTCACCGGTGACGACGTCACCGAGTGCGTGGGCGGTGGCGACGAGATCTTCGTCGACGATCTGCACCAGCGCTACGAGACCGCCTGCGACCCGCGGCTCAACCGCAGCCAGTCGCTCGACCTGGCGTTCCTCGTCGCGGAGATGTACCGGGACCAGTGAGTCCCTGAGACGGCTGTGGGGCGCGGATCACATACGATCCGCGCCCCACACCACTTTTGTGGTCACCCGGCGCCGGGTAAGGTTAGGTTAGCCTTAACGATCCCGGCAGGAGGTGAATCCGCGTGTACGTCTGCAGCTGCTTCGGTGTGACCGAGACGCAGGTCAAGCATCACGCGGAGAACGGCGCCTGCACGCCGCGCCAGATTGCCTCCGCCTGCAAGGCGGGCACCGACTGCGGTTCCTGCGTGCGGCGCATCCAGGCGATCCTCGGCCGGGGCGCGTACCCGCGTCCCGAACTCGTCGAGCGTCCCGAGCGCGTCGAACTGGACGAGGCCGCCTAGCTCTCCGGCTGCTCGATCAGCTGCGCGATGTAGAGCGCCTCACCGAGCTTCTCCACAAGCTCCAGCTGGGTGTCGAGATAGTCGATGTGGTGCTCCTCGTCCGCGAGGATCGACTCGAAGATGTTCGCCGAGGTGATGTCCCCCTTGGCGCGCATCACCTCGATACCGCGCTTGAGGCGGTCGATGGCCTCGACCTCGACCTGCCGGTCGGCCTCGAACATCTCCTTGACGGTCTGGCCCACGCGCACGTGGAACAGCCGCTGGTAGTTCGGCAGCCCCTCCAGGAAGAGAATCCGGTCGGTGAGGACCTCGGCGTGCTTCATCTCGTCGAACGACTCGTGCCGGGTGTACTTCGCGAGCTTCGTCCAGCCGAAGTTCTCCTGCATCTTCGCGTGCAGGAAGTACTGGTTGATCGCGGTGAGCTCGCCCGTGAGCTGCTCGTTGAGGAATTCGATGACCTCGGGGTCGCCCTGCATCGCAGAGGCTCCTTCCAACCGTGGGGAACTGGCAGGCTGCGCCGCATCCTTGCACCGGGGAAGAAGATCGTCCAGTAAGTCTTCACTTAGTAAGTAAGGGCATGCTTAGTCCGATTTGAGGCGTGTTGGGCTGGGGCTGGTCCGGTGCATCGCCTCGGGTCTGTCAGGATGGAAGGCATGGGTCAGCCGGTGGAGCGGGAGAGTGGAGAAGCGGCGTACTCCGAGCTTCCGCCGGGGCAGCGACTGCAGCGAGGCTGGCCCGTCACGCACTACGGGCCGGTCCCCAGGTTCCGGCCCGAGCGCTGGGAGTTCCGGATCTTCGGCGCCACCGAGGACGACGAGAAACACTGCTGGAACCACGAGGAGTTCACGGCCCTGCCGTACACCACCGTCGTGGGTGACCTGCACTGTGTGACGAAGTTCAGCATGCTGGGCGCCGAGTGGGGCGGCATCCCGGCCCGCGCCATCCTGGACATCGCCCCGCCCGCGCCGGCGGTCACCCATGTGATGGTCTGGGCCGAGTACGGCTTCAGTTCCAACCTCCGCCTCGCGGACTTCGCGTCCGAGCGCACGATCTTCGCCACCCACAAGGACGGCGAGCTGCTGACCGCGGAGCACGGGTTCCCGCTCCGGCTGGTCGTCCCCCATCTGTACGCCTGGAAGGGGCCCAAATGGGTCCGCGGCGTGGAGTACATGACCGCCGACCGGCGCGGGTTCTGGGAGGAGCGCGGCTACCACAACGTCGGCGACCCCTGGAAGGAACAGCGGTACTCGTACCAGGAGGAGCCGGGGGACGGCCCCGAGCTGTGACGGTCAGTGCGCGTGGTGCTGGTGGACCACGGCGTGCCCCTTGCCGCGGCCGATCATCCACTTGTTGACCGGCACGGTCACGACGAACGCGATGGCCAGCGAGATCGCCAGTGACACCCAGAACAGCAGATCGGCGAGTTCCGCGTCCATGGCGTCCGGCCACAGGACGATCACGCCGTTGTCGATCAGCTCCATCACGGCGATGGACAGCGTGTCGGCGGCCAGTGCCACCCGGAGCGCGGCCCGGAAGCCCATGCCGGCCTTCAGGACCCCGCGCAGGGTGAGGGAGTAGCCGAAGAAGAAGGCCAGGACGATCGCCAGCACGGTGGTCGGCAGGTTGCCCCAGCCCAGCGCGGTACCGATGACCATGCCGAGCACCTCGCCGATGGCGCAGCCGGTGAGGCAGTGCAGGGTGGCCTGGGCGGCGGTGGACCAGGTGGCGCCGCTCGCCTGTGCGGCGTCGGTGTGCGCGGTGTGGGTGTGAGTGTGTGCGGTGTGCTCGTGGTCCACGGCTGACCCCCGGTGTCGGTTGGCGGATGCTTCGACTGAAGTCAACTGTATACCCCCTGGGGGTATTCCTGTGAAGGTTCGGGCGTCGTTCAGGGAACGGACGGAACATTCCGTGCCCAGAGCGCTACGCTGTGATCCTTGCCTGGCGGGGAAGGCCGGGTGGAGACGGATTCGAGGGGCCCGCGGGGTTCCGCTTGCGATCCGGTTCGGGGGAGAGCGGTTCGGGGGACGACGGTGGGGCTGTTCGGTGAGCGGCATACCTTTTTCGGGGGTCTCGGCCCGGCGGACCGGGAGGCGTTGTCGAGTCTCGGCACCCGGCACGAGTACCCGCCGCACGACACGCTCCTCGCGGAGGGGGACCGCACCACCTTCGTGGTCGTCCTGCTCAGCGGCTGGTGCACGGTGTGGACGCCGACCGAGCGCGGCGGCCGTCTGATCCTGGCCCTGCGGCGGGCCGGTGAACTCGTGGGCGACATGGCGGCACTCGACGGCCGTCCCCGCAGCGCCTCGGTGAGCGCCCTCGGCCCGCTGACCGGCCTGGTCGTGTCCGGCGAGCGTTTCCGGCACTTCCTCGCCTCGCGGCCGCACGCCAACGCGCTGATGACGATCCAGCTCACCGAGCGGCTGCGCAGCGCGGACCACGAGCGCCGGGCCCTCGCCTCCATGACCGTGCTGCAGAGGCTGGCGGAACGCCTGGTCGAACTCGCCGACCGTACCGGCCGCCTGGAGAACGAGGCGGTGACCATACGGCTCCCCCTCGCGCAGCACGAACTGGCCGCATCGGTGGGCTCCACCCGCGAGGCCGTCGCCAAGGCCCTGCGCCTGTTACGCGAACAGGGCCTGGTCCGCACCGGCCCCGGCACCCTCGCCGTCGCCGACCTGGATCCGCTCCGCCTGCTCGCCGCCGGACAGCCTCATGGCACACACACCTAGCAGCACCGGGTGCCGCGCTGTGTAAACGGCTACAGCGGTGCTCGGCCGACTCCGCGACCATCCGAGGAGCCGGTGGTTCGACGGGACGGCAGGGAGGAGAGAACGATGGAGGGGGAAGCCGCGTACGGCTTCATCGTCAACGTGGACGCGCAGGGCTCGGGCCTGCTGACCGACACCGAGAAACCCGAGATGCGGCGCAGACTCTACGAGGTCACGAACGCCGCCTTCGAGCAGGCCCGTATCCGTGCTCCCCGGCTGTACCAGGAGGACCGCGGCGACGGCATCCTCAGCGTCCTGGCGGCCGACGTACCGCCCAGGCGGGTGGTGGGGGAGTGGCTGGAGTACCTCCACCAGGACCTCCGCCAGCTCAACCGCGGCCTCAGGACACCGCTGCGGCTGCGCGTGGGCCTGCACATCGGTCCCGTCACGGCCGACGAGCACGGCCGCTCCGGGCGCGCGGTCGACCTGGCCTGCCGGCTGGGGGACTGCGACACCGCGAAGGCGATCCTCAAGGCCGCGGAAGGGTCACCCCTGGTGGCGGTCGCCTCCGACCGGCTGTACGAGGACGTCGTCCTCGCCGGCGGACGCTGGGTGGAGCCGGACCGCTACCGCCGCCACGAGGTCGAGCTCAAGGAGGGCCGCAAGGCCGCCTGGTTCACCGTGCCCGGGCTGCCTCGGCCTCCCGACCCGGCGACCACGGCGACGGCACCCCGGCCCGAGCCGCCGCAGCCCCAGGGGACCGGGGACAGCTTCGTCCAGAACAACCACCACCACGGCAGCGGCCAGTTCATCGCCAACGGCAAGGTCGACACGTTGCACATCGACCAGTACGGCGGTGACCGGTGAACGCCCAGAGCCCCCAGCCCCCTCAGGGCGCCCCGAAGCCCCAGCAGCAACAGCCGCAGCAGAAGGCCGAGCCGGACAAGGCCGCCGGCCCCGAGGCGGGCAGCGGCCCGGAGCAGCCTCAGTCCGACGTCATCGGCGGCACCGCGGCCGACCCGCTCGGCGAGGAGGCGCTGCCCGGGGCCGCGGCCGCCGCCTCCCGGATCTACCGCTCGACCGTGTCCTCGCACGGCTCCGGCACGCTCATCAGCTCCGGATCCGTCCACACCATGAACTTCTACGGCGGACAGCCGGCCGAGCGGCTGCTGGCCGGCCCCCTCCCCGAGGACGAACTGCGCAGGCTGCGCCGGGTCTTCCAGGAACCGGAGGACTACGACGAGTACCGCGAGCAACTGCGCGACGGACGGCTTCTGGTCCTGCTCGGCCGACCCGGCACCGGCCGTTCGTACACCGCCCTGTCCCTGCTCGACGACCTGACCCGCGGCCAGGTCTCGCGGCTCGACCCACGGACCGACCTGGACCACCTGGACGACGGCCAGGTCGACGAGGGCCACGGCTATGTGCTGGAACCCAGCGCGGTCGGACTGCCCGACGAGACCGGCCTGGACCGGCTGTGCGAACTGCTGCGCAAGAAGCAGGCGTACGCCGTCCTGCTGGCCACCCCCGAACCCGGGGACGTGCTCTCCCGCGGCGGCCGCTACTACCGCGTGCACACCCCGGTCGCCCACACCGCCGTACTCGAAGGGCACCTCGCCGACGAACTCGACGAGGCGGGGCCCGAGTCGTACGAGCGCGCCCGGGCCATGGCCCTCGATCCCGAGGTGGAGGAGGCGCGGGGCCTCGACGACCTGCGGCCGGCGGAGGCCGCCCACTTCGCGACCCTGCTGGCCCGCAACACCCGGGGCGAGCTCACGCACGACGAACTGCTCGCCGCATGCCGGAAGTTCGCCGAGAACCAGGCCGCCGAGTGGTTCGCCGGAGGCGTCCGCTCCGAGACCCCCGAGCGGTTACGGGACGCGGCCTACCGGATCGCCGTCGCCGTCCTGGACGGGGCTTCGCTCAGCGCCGTCGCCGAGGCCGCCGAGGTGCTCGCCTGGGAACTGGCCGTCACCGTCGACCCGGAGGCGACCCCCGGCCGCCCGCTGTTCAGCGACGGCGTCGACGCCCGGCTGGTCTCCGCCCGCGCGGTCGCCGAACTCGGCACGGAGGAGGTCGGCACCGAGGAGGTCCCGGTCCGCACGGTGCGCTTCGCCGGTGAAGCCCTCGCCCCGGCCGTCCTCGGCCACCTCTGGCAGCACCGGCACAACGCACGCGGGCCCGTGCTGCGGTGGCTGTCCGGACTGTGCGAGGACGACCGGCCCCAGGTCTGGGTGCGGGCCGCCGTCGCGGCCGGACAGCTGTGCCGCCTCGACCTGTCGCACACCGTGCACGAACTGGTCCAGCCCATGGCCCAGGCCAAGCAGGCCCGGCGCCGGCTGTTCGCCGCGACCGTGCTCGACGTGGCCCTGCGCTCCCCGGACGTCGGCAGCGCGATCCGCGCCCTGGTCGGCTCCTGGGCCCGGCACGGCGACCAGCAGCTGCGCTGGACGGCGGGCGCCGTGCTCGGCAGGGGGCGCGCCACGGCCACCCTGCGCGAGACGCTGGACCTGCTCGGCGGCATCGGCGTCTGGGACGAGGGCCGGCTCCGGGCCGACGCGGCCGTCCAGGTCGCCCACTTCGCGGGCGCCCACCCCGACGGCCGTACCCCGAGCCGGATCCGGGCCTGGCTCTCCGACGAACGCCGGCCCCAGCAGGACCTCGGTCTGCAGAGCACGATCTTCCTGGCGTCCGTCACCGTGGTCGATCTCTGGAACCAGCACGACGATCTGGAGGGCCACGGGGACTGGCCGCTGATGCTGGCCCTCGCCGCCGTACGGCCCGCGCAGGCCGCGGAACTCGCCGGGCTCCTGTGGACGGCCCTGCGGACCCCACGCTCCTACGAGGCCGCCGTCGACACCCTGTCCGGCTGGCTGCGCGACTCCGCCGACCAGCCCTGGGCCGAGGCGCTGGAGCGGTTCCTGCCGATGCTCGTGCACAGCCAGGACGACCGGGACCGGCTGCTGTCCCTGATCACGGAACTGACCGAAGACCCCGACCAACCACTGAACGAACAGCAGGTCCGCCGCCTGTGGGGGGCGGTCCAGGGAGCGAGTACACCATGACGCACAACCAGTGGGGGCAGCAGTGGCCGCGCCAGGACGAGGAGTTCGTCCTCCCGCACGACCTCAGAGGCCCCTTCGTACGCGAGTTCGCCCCACAGGCCGCCTACCGGCACCGCAACAGCCAGGTGGCCTCGGTGCTCTACTACAAGAACGGCGGCTACAGCATCCTCACCGTGCGCGGCGCGGAGCACTTCAACAAGCCGCTGATGGCCAAGCCCACCTCGGTCTGCTGGATCGCCCGCGGTCAGCACCAGGTCTCCTTCCAGCTCGAACTGCCCACCCTCGGCGACCGGTCGCGGTTCAAGGCGGGCGCCGACGTCAACTGGGAGGTGCGCGACTTCTACCTGGCCGCGGAGAAGCGGGTGGTCGACGTGGAACGCATGCTCCGGCCGCCGCTGGAGGCCCGGCTGCGAGGGATCAGCCGACGCCACAGCCTGGACTCGGCGCAGCAGGTCGACGAGGCGATCCAGGACGAGCTGGCCAGCGGGCGGTGGGACGACTTCGGCGCCGACCTCGGTCTGGTCACCCAGGTCTTCATCCGCATCGACCTCGGCCAGGCGGCCGCCGACCACCAGGCCCAGATGGTCGCGGTGGAGACGGGCAGCAAGGTCCAGGAGGCCATGGACATCGCGCACAAGGCGCGGATCGCCGCCAACCTCGCCGACGCGCAGAAGCTGATCAGCGCCGGCGAGACCGTCCAGTACGCCACGATGCTGGCCCAGGACCCGAGCCGGGCGCACGAGATCCTCGGCGTGCTCCAGCAGCAGGCCCGCGAGCAGCGCCAGGGCGCCCTGGACTACCTGACCAACCTGATCAACCAGGGCGTGGTCCAGCGGCACCAGATCGACGACCAGGTCCAGGCCCTCATCGACTACAGCCGCACGGTCGCCGGCGGGGTCTTTCCCCACGGGCTCCCGTCGGCCCCGACCTCGCTGCCGATACCCCCGATGCCGCCCGCACCGCCGCTGCCTCCGGCCGACGCACCGCCGGCTCCTCCCGCGTCGCCGACCGACTCGGTTCCCGGCCAGGGCACGGGGATGGAGTACGAATCGGGTTCCGGGGCCCGCGAGTGACCCCGGACGCACCGGAGGCCGCGCACTACGTCGCCGAGCGGCTGCTGCTGACCGTCCGTGAGGATCTGGGCAGAGCGGACGTCAAGGCGTCGATCCTGCTCTCGGGTGCCGTGGCGGTGCCGGCGCTGGCGCTCGGCCGAGGAGTACCGAGCGAGGCCTCGGGGGCCGCCACGGCGCTCCTCGCGGCGGGTGCGGCGCTCTGGGCGGTCGGCACGCTGCTGCTCCTGGCGGTGATCCTGCCCCGCACCGGCACGGTCCGCTCGGTCCCGGGTCCGACGTACTACGCGGACGTCCTTCGTGACACGGACCTGGAGGCGTTGCGCCGTGCCACCGCCGAGGCCGGCGCGGACCGGGTGAGCTGGTTGCTGACCCAGTTCCAGGACGTCAGCGTCATCCTCTCGGCCAAGTACCGCTGGCTGCGTCGGTCGATGGTGCTGCTCGGGGCGGGGCTGCTGCTGGCGTTCCTGTCAGCCCTCGTGAGCTGACCGGGCCGTCCCCGGCTTCCTCCGCCGGCCTGGGGCGTCCTCAGCCGTCCCGGAGCTTCTTCAACCGCTCCACGTCGGCCGCGTGCCCCTCCTTGCCGCCGGGTGTCTCGATGATCAGGGGGACGCCCTCGGTGGCGGGGTGGGTCATCAGGGCGCGGAACGGGTCCTCGCCGATGTGGCCGGAGCCGATGTTCTCGTGGCGGTCCTTGCGGGCGCCGACGACGTCCTTGGAGTCGTTGGCGTGGATCAGCTTCAGGCGGCCCTCGCCGACCGTGTCCACCAGCAGGTCGAGCGTCTGGTGCATGCCGCAGGGGCCGGTGAGGTCGTGGCCGGCGGCGAAGATGTGGCAGGTGTCCAGGCAGACGCCCAGCTTCGGGTGGGCGTCCAGGGCATCGAAGTACGGGCCGAAGTCCCAGGTGCGGGAACAGAGCGAGGCACCCTGGCCGGCGGTCGACTCCAGGAGCAGGTACGGGTCGTCGTCGTGGGTGAGTTCGTCGAGGAGCGGCAGCAGATGCTCGCGGACCTGCTTCAGGGCCACGGAACGGTCCCGGCCGCCGGTCGCGCTGCCGGTGTGCACGACGACACCGAGCGCCCCGATCTCGCGCCCGCGCCGCAGCGAGTGCCGGAGCGAGTCGACCGACTTCTCCACCGTCGCCTCGGTGTGCGAGCCGAAGTTGATCAGGTACGGGGCGTGCACGTACGCCGGGATCGCGCGTTCCGCGCAGGTCTCGCGGAACGCCTCGTCCTGGCGGGGGTTTCCGACGGGGGTGGCCCAGCCGCGCGGGTTGGCGACGAAGACCTGCACGGTCTCGGCGTCGAGGTCCTGGGCGTACGACAGGCCCACCGAGTGCAGGCCGCCGGCCACGGGGACGTGACCGCCGACGGGGTTGCGCTGAGTTGTCACCGGTCAAGGGTGCCATTGCCTGCGGCGCTGGGGCGGTGCGGGTTCAGGTGCGGGTGCGGGTTCGGTGGGGGCGGGCGTTTTGCGCAGTTCCCCGCGCCCCCAAACGCAGGGGGCGTCCGTCAGCGGATGGTGATCGTGATGGTCGAGCCCTTGGGGGCCGTGTCCCCGCCCTCCACCGACTGCTTCTTCACCGTGTCGCCGAACAGGCCCAGCAGGCCACGGTCCTCGTCGACCTGGAAGCCCGCGTCCTCCAGCTCGGACTTGGCGTCGTCCACGCTGTCGCCCGTGACGTCCGGGACCTCGACCATGACCGGGCCCTTGGACACCGTCAGCGTGACGGTGTCGCCCTCGGCCGCCTGGCTGTCGGCGGCCGGGGTCTGCTTGGCGACCTGGCCCGCGTCGAACTCGGAGTTGACCCGGGTGGTGGCGACCTCGACCTTCAGGCCGGCCTCCGCCAGATCGGCCTTGGCGTCGGCCAGGTCCTCGCCGCTGACGTCCGGGACGTCGACCGGGGCGCCCTTGCTGACGGTGAGCGCGATGGCCGCGCCGGCGCGCAGCGTGGTGCCGCTCCCGGGGTCGGTGCTGATCACGAACCCCTTCGGGACGTCGTCGCTGAACTCCCGGGTGACCATGCCCGGTTCCAGATCCTCCGACTTCAGCCGGGCTCTCGCCTTGCCCAGCGACCACCCCTCCACGTCGGGCACCTTCACCGTCTGCGGGCCCCTGGAGACGGTGATCGACACGGAGTCGTGGTTCCGGATCCGGCTGCCGACCCCCGGGTCCGTGCTGATCACGGTGCCGCGCTTGACGGTGTCGCTGTAGTCGTAGGTGACCTTGCCGGTCTCCAGACCGGCCTGGTCCAGCCGGTCCCGGGCCTGTGCCTCGGTCTTCGCCAGGAGGGCCGGGACGTGGGTGAACTGCCCGGAGTTGATGTACCAGACACCTGCGCCGAGCCCGAGGGCCAGCAGGACCGCGGCGACGATCAGGAGCGGGCCACGCCGGGGGCGGCCGGAGGAGCGCTCACGCCGGGACGGCGGCAGCGGGGGGCTCTGCAGGACGCTGGTGCGGTGGTACCCCTGCTCGGGCTCGTCCCCGTCGACCGGCAGCAGGCGTGCCGGGGATCCCCCCGCGTGAGCGGCGCCGGGCAGGGGAGAGGTCAGCGAGCGCGGGATCACGCTCGTACGGTTCTCCGCGCCTCCGTACTGCGTGGTGAGGGCCTGCGGGGGCTCCGCGTCCAGCTGGTCGGGGCTCAGCCTGCCGCGGGCCTCGCGGGTCTGCGCGAGCAGGGCCACGGCGTCGTACGGACGCAGGTCCGGGGTGCGGGCGGTCGCCGACGCGACCAGCTCGTCCAGTTCGTACGGCAGCCCCGGGACCCTGGCCGAGGGGGGCGGGACGTCCTCGTGGAGGTGCTTGTAGAGGACTATCGCGGGGGAGTCGCCTTCGTGCGGCTGGCTGCCGGTCAGCATCTCGTACAGGACGACACCGCACGCGTACACGTCGACGCGGGCGTCCGCCGTGCCGGGCTGGTCGATCTGCTCGGGTGAGAGATAGGACACGGTGCCGAGGACGGCTCCGGTGGTGCTGGTCACGGTGTTCACGGACCGCACCAGACCGAAGTCGGCGACCTTGACCCGGCCGTCGTCCCCTATCAGGACGTTCTCCGGCTTCATGTCCCGGTGCACGAAACCGGCGCGGTGCGCGGCGCCGAGCGCGGCGAGGACCGGCTCCAGGATGTCCAGGGCGGCACGCGGCTGCAGGGCCCCGCGCTCGCGCAGCACGTCACGCAGGGTGCAGCCGGCGACGTACTCCATGGCGAGGTAGACGTACGACCCGTCGGTGCCCTGGTCGAAGACCTGCACGACGTTCGGGTGGGAGAGCCGGGCGACGGACTTGGCCTCCCGGATGAACCGCTCGACGAAGGTCCCGTCGGCCGCGAGCGCGGGGTGCATCACCTTGAGCGCGAGCACGCGGTCCAGACGGGTGTCCAGGGCCCGGTAGACCGTGGCCATCCCGCCGACCGCGATCCGCGCGTCCACGCGATAGCGGCCGTCGAGCACCTGCCCGACCAGCGGGTCCTGAAGGGTCGTATCCACGCAGGCGAGTCTACGAGCCGCCGCCGACAGTCCATCCGGTTCGGCGGATTTGGCGGCCGTACTGCAGCTGACCTGTGACGGAGCTCGCACCTGGCCGTATCCAGGATCGAACGCGTGTTCAGAACGCCGGGCGTTCCGGATCCAGTACGGCCCTGCCCTCCGCCGGCGACGAGGCCTCGGCGAAATGCCGCCGGGGGATGCGCCCCGCCCGGTACGCCAGCCGGCCCGCCTCCACCGCGTGCCGCATCGCGTGCGCCATCAGTTCCGGCTCCTGCGCCCGCGTCACCGCCGAGGCGAGCATCACACCGGCACATCCCAGTTCCATCGCCAGGGCCGCGTCCGACGCCGTGCCCGCCCCCGCGTCCAGGATCACCGGCACGCGCGCGCGCTCGACGATCAGCTGGAAGTTGTGCGGGTTGCGGATGCCGAGGCCCGAGCCGATCGGTGAGCCCAGCGGCATGATCGCCGCGCAGCCCGCGTCCTCCAGCTTCCGGGCGAGCACCGGGTCGTCGTTCGTGTACGGCAGCACCGTGAAGCCGTCGTCCACCAGGGTCTCCGCCGCGTCCAGCAGCTCTATGGGGTCCGGCAGAAGGGTGCGCTCGTCGGCGATGACCTCCAGCTTGACCAGGTCGGTGCCGAGAGCCTCGCGCGCGAGGCGGGCCGTCAGGACGGCCTCCCCCGCGGTGAAACAGCCCGCCGTGTTCGGGAGCACCCGGATGCCGAGCCTGTCCAGCACGGACAGCACCGAGCCGTGCACCGAGGGGTCCACGCGGCGCATCGCGACCGTCGTCAGCTCGGTGCCGGAGGCGATGAGCGCCCGCTCCAGCACGTCCGGGCTGGGCGCCCCGCCGGTGCCCATGATCAGCCGGGACGAGAAGGGCGCACCGCCGAGGACGAAGGGATCGTCGGCCATGGGTCAGCCTCCTTGGACGGCGGTGAGGACTTCCACGCGGTCTCCCTCGGCGAGGGGCGTCGAGGGCCACTGCGCGCGCGGGACCACGGTCTCGTTGAGGGCGGCGGCCACCCCGGAGGGCGCCGGCGTCAGCGCCCGCACGACGGTGTCGAGAGCCGTGCCGGGAGCGAACCGGCGCGGCTCGCCGTTGACGGAGATGTTCATGCCGGCTGCTCCACGGACTTGAGGAAACGCCCCGGGGTGAACGGGCGGGCCGCCTCCGGCAGTTCACCGGTCGTCAGGGCGTGTGCCAGCGCGTCCCCGGTGACCGGCGTCAGCAGCACGCCGTTGCGGTAGTGCCCGGTGGCCAGCAGCAGGCCGGGCAGGTCCGTCGGGCCGAGCAGCGGGGCGTTGTCCGGGGAGCCCGGGCGCAGACCCGCGCGGGTCTCCGTCAGCGGCAGCTCGGTGATGCCGGGGACCAGTTCGTGCGCGTCCCGCAGCAGTTCGTACACGCCGCCCGCGGTCACCGTGGTGTCCCAGCCCAGCTCCTCGCTGGTCGCGCCGATCACCAGCTCGCCGCTCTCGCGCGGCACCAGGTAGACGTGGCTGCCGCGCACGACGGCCCGCACGGTACGGCTCAGGAAGGGCGCGTGGCGCTGCGGCACGGTCAGTCGCAGCACCTGCCCCTTGACGGGCCGTACGGGAGGCAGGAGGGCCTCCGGGACCCCTTCCAGGCGGCCGCTGAGGCTGCCGGCGGCGAGCACCACCTGGTCCGCCGCCAGTTCCGCGCCGTCCGTGGTGGTGACCCCGGCGGCCCGGTCCCGTACGACCCGCAGACGCCGCGCCCACGTGCGGTGGAACAGCACACCCGCCCGCTCGCACGCGACCAGCAACGCGCGCGTGAGGCGGCGCGGATCGATCTGGTGGTCGCCGTCCACCCGCAGCCCGCCCCGCACCCCCGGCGCGAGCATCGGCTCAAGGCGCCGGCACTCCCGGCCTGACAGCCACTCCGACTCCAGCCCCGACTGCCGCTGGAGCGCGTGCAGTTCGCGCAGATGGGCGCGGTCGTCGGCGTCCAGGGCCACGGCGAGCGTGCCGCACCTGCGGTAGCCGAGGTCGTGCCCGGTCAGCTCGGTGAGCTCGGCCGCGAAGGCGGGATAGCGGTGCGCGGAGGCGAGGTTCAGGCCCAGCAGGGTCTGCTCGCCGTAGTGCAGTTCGGTGACCGCGGCCAGCATCCCGGCGGCCACCTGGGCGGCCCCGCCGCCCGGTTCGGGGTCCACGACGGCCGCGGTGAGACCGCGCTGCGCGGCCCGCCAGGCCGTGACCAGGCCGATGATGCCGCCCCCGACGACGAGGACGTCTGACGTACGTGAGGACATGGGCGTCCAGCCCCTCCCTTCGCCGGCATGACCCGGATCAGGTTCGTACGGTCGGAGGCCGCCCAGCCTCCCTCTCAGCCCGGTGCGTCCGGGCTCCCGCGAGTGCTCTACGTTGGCCACCCTAGCCCGTGCCCGTGTGCCTCTGTAAGGGAGCCTTCCACCATGCCCCGCTCGCTCGACGGCCTCGTCCTCGCCCCGGTGGCCGATCAGGCCCCAGGCCAGGTGGGTACGCGCACCCGCTTCACCTACCACGAGCAGGACGGGGCGATCTGGGCCGAGTACGCGGGCGGTGACGTCGTACGCGGGCATCTGGTCGGCACGCGCGCGGGGGACCGGCTCGACTTCCGTTACGTACAGCTCAAGCACGACGGGACGACCTCCTCCGGGCACTGCGTCTCGACCGTCGTGGAACTCCCCGACGGGCGGGTGCGGCTGGAGGAGACCTGGGAGTGGGAGTCGCAGGCGGGCAGCGGGACGAGCGTTGTGGAGCAGGTCACTGCGCACGACTCCTGACTGACTGATTGTCAGGTGGCTAGGGTGATCAAATGAGCGAGCAGACGCAGGCGCAGCGGCGGGTGGTCGTGGTTGGCGCGGGCATGGCGGGGGTGCAGACCGCGGTCGCCCTGCGCGAACAGGGCTTCGGAGGAACCGTCACGCTGATCGGCGCGGAGCCCCATCAGCCGTACGACCGTCCGCCGCTCTCCAAGGCCGTACTGCTGGGCAAGGCCGAGGGCTCCGCCTTCGACGTGGACTTCGAGGCTCTCGGCATCGAACTGCTGCTGGGCCGTGAGGTGCTCGGCGTGCGCCCCGAGGCGCACGAGCTGGACACCGAGGACGGCCCCTTCCCGTACGACGTCCTGGTCCTCGCCACCGGCGCCGAGCCGATCCGGCTGCCGGGCACGGAGGGCGTGCCCGGGGTGCATCTGCTGCGCACCCTGGACGACGCCGAGCGGCTGCGCCCCGTGCTCGCCCGGCAGCACGACGTCGTGGTCGTCGGCGCGGGCTGGATCGGCGCCGAGTTCGCCACCGCCGCGCGCGAGGCGGGCTGCGCGGTGACGGTCGTGGAGGCCGCCGACCGGCCCCTCGCCGGCGCGCTGCCCGCCGAGGTGGCCGCGCCGATGACCTCCTGGTACGCCGACGCGGGCGTCGAACTGCGTACCCGCGCGCGCGTGGAGCGCGTCGAGCCCGGCGCGGTCGTCCTGGACGACGGGTCCCGGGTGGCCGCGGGCGCGGTCGTGGTCGGCATCGGTGCCCGGCCCGCCACGGCCTGGCTCGCCGGTTCGGGGATCGAGCTCGGCGCCCACCGCGAGGTCGTCGCCGACGACCGGCTGCGGACCTCGGTGCCGGACGTCCACGCGGTCGGGGACTGCGCCTCCTTCCCCTCGGGCCGGTACGGCGAGCGCCTGCTGGTCCACCACTGGGACAACGCCCTCCAGGGGCCCCGCACGGTGGCCGCCGACATCCTGGGCGAGACCCCCACGGTCTACGACCCGGTCCCGTACTTCTGGTCCGAGCAGTTCGGCCGCTTCGTCCAGTACGCCGGCCACCACGCGTCCGCCGACACGACCCTGTGGCGCGGCGAGCCCTCGGGCCCCGCCTGGTCGGTGTGCTGGCTGCGGGAGAACCGCCTGGTGGCGCTCCTCGCCGTGGGCAGGCCCCGCGACCTGGCCCAGGGCCGCCGCCTGATCGAGGCCGGCGCGGAGATGGACCCGGAGCTGCTGGTGGACCCGGCGCGCCCCCTGAAGGCGGCCACGGCGTAGTCGGCGACCGGCCGCGTGGTTCCGCCGGAGCCGTTCCCCGGGCCGTCGCGCGCTCCCGCGGAGGTGTCCCGGTTCCCCCGCCGGAGGTGCCCCGGCTTCCGACTGTCAGTGCGAGATGGCACGCTTGATCCCGTGACCGAGATTGACGCAAAGATCGATGCTCTCGTCCCCGCCTGGCTCACCCTCCCCGACATCGCGGAGATCCTCGATGTCGAGGTGACGCGTGTGCGGCAGCTGGTCAAGGACGGCCAGCTCATCGCCGTACGCCGTGGTGAGAACCGCGCGCTGCACGTCCCCGCCGCCTTCATCGACGGGGCCGAGCAGAAGGTCGTCAAGGGCCTGGCCGGGACCCTGACGCTCCTGAGGGACGACGGCTTCACCGACGAAGAGATGCTGGAGTGGCTCTTCACGCCCGACGAGAGCCTGCCCGGCACCCCCGCGCAGGCCCTGAGCGAGAATCGCGGCACGGAGGTGAAGCGCCGGGCCCAGGCGCTCGCCGTCTGATCCGAACCACACCGGTGTACGGGCCGTGACCGCCGGGGCCACGGCCCCGGTCCGGCACGGCCCGTACGCCACCGAACCCGGGGGAGACACACGCATGCCCGACAGCGCCCGCACCCAGCTCGCCGACGCCCGCGTCTATCTGTGCACGGACGCCCGCGGACGCCAAGGCGACCTCGCCGAGTTCCTGGACGCGGTCCTGGCCGGCGGCGTCGACATCGTGCAGCTTCGGGACAAGGGCATGGAGGCGGCCGAGGAGCTGGAGCACCTCCAGATCCTCGCCGACGCCTGCGCGCGGCACGGCAAGCTGCTCGCGGTCAACGACCGGGCCGACGTCGCCCATGCGGCCGGCGCCGACGTACTGCACCTGGGCCAGGGCGACCTGCCCGTGCCCGCCGCCCGCGCGATCCTCGGCGACGACGTCCTCGTCGGCCGCTCCACGCACGCCGAGTCCGAGGCCGCCGCGGCCGCCGTGCAGGACGGCGTGGACTACTTCTGCACCGGTCCCTGCTGGCCCACCCCCACCAAGCCCGGCCGCCACGCTCCCGGCCTCGACCTGGTCCGGTACACCGCCGCCCTCGGCACCGACCGCCCGTGGTTCGCCATCGGCGGTATCGACCTCGGCAACCTCGACGAGGTCCTGGAGGCCGGGGCCCGCCGGGTGGTGGTCGTCCGGGCGATCACCGAGGCGGACGACCCGGGCGCGGCCGCCGCGGAGTTCGCGAAGCGCCTGCGTGACACGCGGTGACGAACCGGTGCCGGCCGGTCGCATGATCGGCCCGGTGTCCGAGGGGTGGACAACAAGTCGACAAAACGGGCAAATTTCCGTGATCTGGTTGGGTGACCGCTGCCCCCTGGCTAACCTGCCGGTATGGCCCTAGGAACCGCATCCACCAGGACTGACCGCGCACGCACCGTGCGTGACATGCTCGCCGCGGGCAAGACGACGCACTCCTTCGAGTTCTCGGCGCCGAAGACCCCCAAGGGTGAGCGGAACCTGTGGAGCGCCCTCAGGAGAGTGGAGGCGGTCGCCCCGGACTTCGTCTCCGTCACCTACGGCGCCGGCGGCTCCACCCGCGCGGGCACCGTCAAGGAGACCCAGCAGATCGTCGCGGACACCACCCTGACCCCGGTCGCCCACCTCACCGCGGTCAACCACTCCATCGCGGAGCTGCGCAACATCATCGGCCAGTACGCCGACGCCGGGATCCGCAACATCCTGGCCGTGCGCGGCGACCCGCCCGGCGACCCCATGGGCGACTGGCTCGCCCACCCGCAGGGTCTGACCTACGCCGCCGAACTCGTCCAGCTCATCAAGGAGTCGGGCGACTTCTGTGTCGGTGTCGCCGCCTTCCCGGAGATGCACCCGCGCTCGGCCGACTGGGACACCGACGTGGCGCGCTTCGTCGACAAGTGCCGCGCCGGCGCCGACTACGCCATCACCCAGATGTTCTTCCAGCCGGAGTCCTATCTGCGGCTGCGTGACCGAGTCCACGCGGCCGACTGCGAGACCCCCGTGATTCCCGAGGTCATGCCCGTGACCAGCGTGCGGATGCTGGAGCGGCTCCCGCAGCTCAGCAACGCGAGCATCCCTTCCGCCCTGGAAGAGCGGATCCTCACAGCCAAGGACGATCCGGCCGCTGTACGCTCGATCGGAATCGAGTTCGCCACGGAGTTCTGCGCACGGCTGCTGTCCGAGGGAGTGCCCGGACTGCACTTCATCACGCTCAACAACTCCACGGCGACGCTGGAAATCTACGAAAACCTGGGTCTGCACCATCGACCGCAGGCCTAGACCGGCCGCACGGATATACGACACACTGCGTAGCGGTCACTGGGAGAGGGGCGTACATGGGCTGGACGGTCCTCTACATCGCGTTCGGATTCGTCGCGCTGTGGCTGCTCGGCGAGGTGCTGCTGCAGTACAAGGCGCGACTGCGCTGGCGGCTGCTCGCCTTTGTCGGCTTCCTCGGCGTGGTCCTCGGCGTGCTGATGTCGCAGGTGATCGTCATCGGGCTGGGCGCGATCGCCTTCGCGGTCGGTCAGACCTACGTCACCCTCTCCTTCCGCCGCGGCTTCGAACAGGGCTGGGCGGTCAACCCGCCGGCCGCGCTGGGCGGTCTGACCGGCGGCAAGAAGAGCCGCCGGGAGCGCGGCAGCGAGGATCCCGCTCTGGCGGTCTCCGACCCGGAGCAGGGTGAGGCGGCCTACGGCGACGAGCTCGGATACGACCAGGGCCGCCCGGCCACCGCCGGTTACGGCCACGACGACGAGTACGACCGCGACGACGTCTTCACGCCCGCGCGCTCCGCCGCCACGGCCGCCGAGACCACCGCGGTCTACGAGCCGCAGCCCCTGCCCGACGACACCGGCTCCTACGGCGTGTACAACGACTCCGCCTACGCCGGTGACCAGTCCTACGCCGCCGCGGACCAGACCCAGGACCAGTACGCGACGGCCGCCGCCGACCAGACCTACGGCTACGACGGCTACACCGGCTACGACCAGCAGCAGTACGGCTACGACCAGGCCGGACAGCAGCAGTACGCCGCCTACTCCGACCCTTACATCGGCACCCAGACCTACGGCACGGGGTCGTACGACACCTCCTACGGCGGCCAGCAGCAGTTCGCCCAGCAGGGCTACGACCAGTACGGCGGGACGTACGGCGGGGAGACCCCGGCCGGCGGGGTGTGGGTGCCGCAGCAGCGCACCGACGAGTCCTACGGCGGCGAACTCCCGCCCGAGCAGGGCTACTACCCCGACAACGGCCAGGGGCAGCAGAACCAGGGCCAGGGCTACGACGAGCAGTACCGCTTCTGAGGCCGGGCGGCTGCCCTCACCGCTCCCTCACTGAGAGCCGCGGAACTCCGGTCCCTCCACGATCAGTCCGGCCACCAGCGCGCCCGACATGCCCGCGTGGGCGAGGCCGCCGCCGGGGTGCGACCAGCCACCGGCCGTGAACAGGCCGGGTACCGCCGTGCTGTTGGACGGGTGCAGGGTGCCTTCGCCACCGGCCAGCGAGGGCGGGGGGACGGCCCCGCCCGTGGCCCCCGTCTCCCGCTCGGTGTGCACCGGCGTCCGCACCTCACGCCACAGGATCCGCTCGCGCAGGCCCGGGACCGCCCGCTCGGCGGCGGCGACCATCCGGTCGGCGAAGGTCTCGACCACGGCAGGCGTGGCCCAGTCGTGCCCGAGTCCGCAGGGCACGGTCGCCGTCAGCACCACGGACTCGTGGTCCGCGTCGGGGCGCAGGGCAGGGTCGTCCGGCCGGTCGATCCGGACCGTGGGCTCCGGCGTCTCCCCGTGCACGAACAGGTCCAGCTCGCCCTCCGGATCGGGGCCGTACACCACCGTGCGGTGCGCGGCGCCCGGCTCCCGCGCGCCACGCAGTGCGAGGCAGACCACGACCCGGCCCGGCTGCAGGTCCTCGGCGTCGGCAGGGACGTCCTTCGGCCCGTGGAGCTCACGGCCCGGCACGAGATGGCGCAGCCGCCAGGGTCCGGTGCCGACGACGGTGTCCACCTCCACGAGCGTCCCGTCGGACAGCTCCAGGCCCGCCGCGCGGCCGTCCTTCTCCAGGACGCCCGTCACCTCCGCGCCGAAGTGGAACTCGACCTTGCGCCGGACGCACCGCTCGTACACCGCCCGCGCCAACTCCCTCATGCCGCCGCGGACATACCAGGTACCGAAGGCGTGCTCCATGTACGGCAGGACGGACGCGCTCGCCGGTGCCGAGCCGGGGTCGACGCCGTACGCGAGCGCGTGGCCGTACAGCAGGGCCGCGAGCCGGGGGTCCCGCAGCTCCCAGGCGCCGATCTCGGCCAGGGTGCAGGCGCGGCGGGTGCGCAGCAGCCGCTTGTGCGGCACGGCGGGGTAGGGCTCGCGCCCCAGCACCTGCCAGTTGGGCCACAGGGGCTCCTCCAGGAGCGGCCTGCGGGTCCTGTCCCAGGCTTCGCGGGCCCGGATGAGGAAGTCGCCCCAGCGTGCCCCCGCACCCGCGCCGAGCGCCTCGTCCAGTGCGGCGACCACGCCCGCGCGTGAGGCGTTCGGCAGGGAGACCTCGGTGCCGTCCGTGAACACGTGCCGCGACGACGGGTCGACCTGGACCAGTTCGACCAGGGACTCCAGCGGCTCCTTGCCGGTCTTGATGAACAGGTCGCGGTAGACCGCGGGGAGCGTGAGCAGCCCCGGCCCGGTGTCGAAGGCGAACCCGTCCCGCTCCAGGCGGCGCACCGCCCCGCCGTACGTCTCCGTACGCTCGTACACCGCCACCCGGTGGCCCGCGACGGCCAGCCGGGCAGCGGTCGCCATCGCGCCCATCCCGGCGCCGATCACCGCAATCCGTGCCATGCCTGCGACTTTATCGGCCGCCACTGACACTCCGGCCGCGGGCCGTCAGCCCGGTGGTCGCTCCATGCGTGCCGCCAGCTGTTTCTCCTCCCGGCGCTGGGCCCGGCGGCGCCGGAATCTGCGGATCCGGGAGATCAGGAAGAACAGCACCACCAGCCCGGCCGTCAGCAGCAGGCCCGCGATGATCGCCGCCGCCTCCGGGTGGAACATCGCGAAGGCGACGATGCCGCCGACGCCGAGATCCTCCGCCAGGCTCAGGGCGATGTTGCTGAAGGGTTCGGGGGAGGCGTTCACCGCCATGCGGGTGCCCGCCTTGACGGTGTGGCTCGCCAGCGCCGTCGAACCGCCGACCAGGCCCGCGACCACGTCGTTGAGCGAACCGCTCTGACCGGCGAGCAGCGCCCCGACCCAGGCGCCGGCGACCGGCCGGACCACGGTGTGCACGGAGTCCCACGCCGAGTCGACGTACGGGATCTTGTCGGCCACCGCCTCGCACAGGAACAGCACGCCCGCCACCACGAGGACCTCGGGGCGCTGCAGGGTCTCGGGGACGTCGTCGCTCAGCCCTGTCGCGCCGAACACGCCGAGCAGCAGCACCACCGCGTACGCGTTGACACCGCTGGCCCAGCCGCTGGTGAACACCAAGGGGAGTACGGACACGGACGCGATGGTAACCAGTCGGCCACGGCTCGTCGTGGGGGTGAGTACGGACGTCTGAGTACGCGTACCTAGTGGGTGAGTTGAGTACGCGCGCGGATGGGCCTCGACCTGCGTGGACGGGAGAGTGGAGGCACGGCGAAGGGGAACGGCTCCGGCACCGGCGACACGGGGCGCCGGAACGGAGCCGCCCCGGATCCGCTCCTTCCGCCGGCCGAGGTCGGCGGGAGCGAGGCACGGGGGAACCCGGAAAGCGGGGGAACGACCGAACGGGGGCCCAACGGGGGGACGGGGAAACGGGGGGTCGGGGGAGCAGGGGAGGCGCCGGTTCGAGGTGGCCCGCGGGGGACGCGGCCACATCGGACCGGCGCTTTCGCCTGTCAGCCCGGTGTCATCCGTTGCGCCCGCTCACCCGGCCCTGCAACAGCCGCGACAGCGCCGCGTGCACGTCGTCCAGAGAGCGCTCGGGCTGGAAGGACTGCCAGTCCAGGGCGGCCACCAGGACCATGCCGACCAGGGCGGAGGCGGTCAGCGGTACGTCGATCTCGTCGCTGAACTCGCCGTTCTCCACGCCCTCGCGCAGCACGCCCTCCACGACCGCCACCGCCTGCTGACGGACCACCATGAGCGTGGACTGCCAGGCCCTGTTGGTGCGCCACAGCTCGGCCACGTACAGCTGGGTGAAGGCCGGGTAGCGGTCGATGAAGACGAGGCCCGCGCGGATCATCGCGTCCAGGGCGTCCACCTTGCCGCCGCCCGCGCGTGCCGTCGCCTCCGCCGCCTCCCTCAAAGAGGCGGTGAGCAGGCCCACGCCGTGCCGCAGCAGTTCCTCGAAGAGGACGGACTTGCTCGCGAAGTTGTAGTAGACCGTGCCCTTCGCGACTCCGGCACGCTCGGCGATCTCGTCGACCGTGGTGGCGGAGAAGCCCTGCTCGGCGATGAGCGTGACGGCCGCCTCGTAGAGCTTCTGCCGGGTGGCCTCGCGGCGCGTACTGACGCCCGCCGTGGCGCTGCTGCTTTCCATGGTCCTGATTCTCACAGGTGAGGGCGCCCCTGAGGTCGCGGAAGGACTCACAGGGTCAGCTCCGGGTGCAGCCGGTCCAGTGTCCACACCTGCCGGCGGCGGGCCGAGAGGGCGGTCAGCGCGAGGGCGCCGGCGGTGAAGGCGAGGAGCACCACGCACGCGTGCCACACCGGAGTGAGGCCGCCGCCCGTGATGAGCCTGCGGAGGGCCTCGACGACGTAGCTCATCGGCAGGAAGGGGTGGAGCGCGTTGAAGAATCCCGGGCTGGTCTGCACGGGGTACGTGCCGCCCGCGGACGTGAGCTGGAGCATCAGGAGGGCCAGGACGAGGATCCGGCCCGCCGCTCCGAAGCGTGCGTTCAGCCACTGGACGATCGCCGCGAAGCAGGCCGTCACCAGGAACAGGAAGCCCACGGTCCCGGCCGCCCGCACCATCTGGAGGCCGATCGCCCAGTGCAGCACCGACATCAGCGCCACGACCTGGAGCACCCCGATCGCCACCACGGGCAGCCATCCCGCCAGCGCGACCCGCCAGGCCGCGGCACCGGCGGCCAGGGCACGCCGGTTCATCGGCGCGATGAGCATGTACGCCACCATCGCGCCGACCCACAGGGACAGCGGGATGAAGTACGGGGCGAATCCGGTGCCGTAGTTCGGCGCCTTGTGCAGGTCCTTGGAGACCAGCTTGACCGGGTCGGCCATCACGTCGGTGCGCCGGTCGCGGTCCTTCTTGTCGTAGTCGGGGATCTGTGAGGCACCGTCGTGCAGCCCGTCGGAGAGCTTGCCTGAGCCGTCCGCGAGCTTGTACATGCCGCCGCTCAGGGTGTCGGCCCCGGTCTTGAGCCTGCCGACCCCCTCGTCCAGGTCCTGGGCGCCGGTCCTCGCGGTGCCGAGGCCGGAGTGGAGCTTCCCGGCGCCGGCGGCGACCTGGGCGGCGCCCTGGTTCAGCTTGTTGATCTTCGCCACGGCGTCGTCGAGGTCCTCGGAGAGGTGGGGCGACCGGGCGGCCAGGGTCCGGGCCTGCTGCTGGAGGGTGGCGAGCCGGCCGTCGAGCTTCTTCAGGTCGCCGTTCTGGTCGGCGACCAGCGCGTTGACGTCGTCGGCGACCCTCGCCACGTCGGCGGCGGCCTGCTGGGCCTTCTTCAGGTCGGCGCAGGCCGGGTCCGGCAGCACCGGGTCCGTGCAGCGCGCCTTGTAGACGGAGTTCAGGGCGGTGGCGGCCCTGTGCGCGCCCTGGGCGGCCGCCGGGGCGGTCCTGACCAGGGTGCCGAGGTTGTGGCGGACGGCCCCGGCCGAGTCGGCAACGAGCCGGGCGGTGTCGCCGATGGTCTTCGCGTTGTCGTCGAGGAAGGGACCCGCCTTGTCCGCGATCCCGTTGACCCTGGCGGCGAGGCGCTGGGTGCCGTCGGCGACCTGCCGTGCGCCGTCCGCGAGCTCACCCGAGCCGGTGTCGAGCTTCGTCAGCCCGTCGGAGAGCCTGCCGCTTCCGGCCTCGGCCTGCTGAAGGCCCGTGGCGAGGTCCTGGGACCCCTTCTCCGCCTTGCCGATGCCGCCCTCGAGGTCGTCGGCCCCGTTCGCGGCCTTCACGGTGGCGCCGTGGATGTCGGAGAAGGAGATGAAGATCCGGTCCAGGAAGGACCGCGACGCCTTGGTGGACGCGGCCTGCCGCACCTCGGCGAAGACCGTCCGGGAGATCTGCCCGACGATGTAGTTGTTGGAGTCGTTCGTACGGACCTGCAGGGCGCCGGTCTCGGGGGAGTCGCCCGCGCTGGAGGCGATCCGCCGGCTGAAGTCGTCCGGCATGGTGAGCGACAGGTAGTAGGTGCCGTCCTCGACGCCCTCGCGCGCCTCGGCGGCGCCGACCTCGTGCCAGTCGAAGGTGTCGCTCTCGCGCAGCCCCTTGGTCAGGTCGTCGCCCGCGGTCAGCTTCTTCCCGTCGGCGGTGGCCCCCTTGTCGTCGTTCACGAGGGCGACGGGGATGCGGTCCAGGCGGCCGTACGGGTCCCAGAAGGACCACAGGTACAGGGCGCCGTACAGCAGCGGCAGCACCAACAGGGCCACCAGGGCGGCGCGCGGCAGTTTCCCCCTGCCGAAGCGGCGCAGTTCAAGCGCGGCCAGTCCCGGCGAACGCATCGGTGGTCTCCTCACGGGTCTCGTCCTTGTCGGCCGCCGGTCGCGTGGACACCCTCACGGCGTCCTCCGGGGCCTCGCTGCACACCGCCACGACCGTGGTCCCGGCCGCGGCGAGGGACCTGAGCAGCGCCCAGGCCTCGGTGCGTTCGGCGTCGGACAGCTTCAGGTCCAGATCGTCGACGCCGAGCAGCCGCGGCCGGCCGATCAGCGCCAGGGCGATCGACAGCCGCAGGGCTTCCAGGCGTTCCAGGTCCCGTACGGTGGTCCGCGCGCCCTTGGGCAGCGCCTCCCGGTCGAGCCCGGCGGCCGACAGCGCGGTGTCGATCCGCAGCCTCGCCTCGGCCCTGCGCTCCTCGCGCGGCCGCAGCAGGGCGCGCACCGAGTCGCCGAACCGGCTCTGCAGCAGCGCCCGTTCGCGCAGATGCTCCCCGACGGTCAGTGCCGGGTCGAGGTCGGTGACCCCGGCGACGTTGGCCGGCGCGCTGAACCGGCGCACCATCGCGAGCTGCTTCGGCAGCCGGGCCCCGCCCACGGCCGCCGTCCCCTCGGTGGCCCTCATCCGTCCGGTGAGCGCGAGCAGCAGGCTCGTACGGCCGGACCCCGAGGGTCCTTCCACGGCGATCAACGCGCCGGGCTCCGCGGCGAGGTCGATTCCGCGGAACGCCCAGCCGCGGGGCCCCTTCAGGCCGAATCCCTCGGCCGTGACAGCGACTCCGTCCACGGCCACCCCCTGATCTTCTTGAATCGCGAACTTTTTGAACTGACTGGTCAGTGCAAAAACTAACCCGAACCTTCGATCGAAGCAAAAGCGCAGGTCAGAACGGATTGTCAGTGGCATACCTCACGATGGGCACATACGGCACTCCGTAGCGCGAGCTGCCGTCAACCAGACGACAGGAGGTTCGTCATGGCCAGCTACCACGCAGCCGCCGCCCGTCGGCGCCGCGCCACCGGCCCTGCCCCCTCACTGACCGGCCCGGCGAGCGACGTGCACCCTGTGCTGCGCCGGGCGACGGCCCCGCCCGCCGCCCTCGACCTGCTCGCCCAGGCCCGCGCCGGCCTCGACGAGGCCTCGGCACTGGAGACGCCGAACGAGCGCTATGCGACGGCCCATCTCGCGGCCCTGCGCACCGCGGCCGCCGTGCTGGCCGCCCGAGGCCGCCCGGAGCCCACGCCCCGGCGCCGCGCCAAGATCCGGAGCGCCTGGGAAGTGCTCCCCGAGATAGCGCCCGAGCTCGCCGAGTGGAGCGCGCTCTTCGCCTCCGGGGCCCGGCGCCGCGCCCGTGCCGAGGCCGGCATCCAGGGCGCGGCCAGCCGCCGGGACGCGGACGACCTCATACGTGACGTGGCGATGTTCCTGCGTCTCGTCGAGCGGATGCTGGTGCTCCAGCCGGTCCTGCCGCAGCCGCGCCAGGACGCGGAGGGGCCGCAGGACGGCGGTCACGGCACCGACCGCGACTTCCCGGACGCCGGGTGACCGGCGCGCCGCGCCACGGGCCACCGAGGTCCGCCAGGGTCCGCCGTACGAGACGAGCGGCCGGGCGCGGCACCGGAGTGACCAGGTGGGGTACCGGAGGCAATAGGGTGGAGGGCGCCTGAAGCCTTCCCTTCCGCGCCGAGGAGTCAACTGTCGTGTCGGACCCGCTGCGACCCCGCGCCTCCCTCCGTACCGCCGTGGTCTGGGAGGTCCTCCAGGACGCCCTCGACCGCCGGGTCAAGGCCACGGGACGCCAGGCGCTGGACGTTCTCGACACCGGTGGCGGCAGCGGCAACTTCGCGGTGCCCGTGGCCCGGCTCGGCCACCAGGTCACCGTCGTCGACCCGAGCCCCAACGCGCTGTTCGCCCTGGAGCGCCGTGCCGCCGAGGCCGGTGTCGCCGACCGGGTGCGCGGGGTCCAGGGAGACGCCCACGGCCTCTTCGACGTGGCCGAGCGCGGCGGCTACGACGTGGTGCTGTGCCACGGCGTCCTGGAGTACGTGGACGACCCGGCCGAGGGCGTGCGCAACGTGGTGGCCGCCCTGCGCCCCGAGGGCGTCCTCAGCCTGCTCGCCGCCGGTCTCGGCGGCGCCGTGCTCGCGCGGGCCCTGGCAGGCCACTTCAAGGAGGCCCGGCAGGCCCTCGGTGACCCGGACGGCCGCTGGGGCGACGGCGACCCCGTGCCGCGCCGCTTCACCGCCGACCAGCTCACCGCGCTCGTCGAGGGCGCGGGCCTGACCGTGGGCGCTGTGCACGGCGTACGGGTCTTCGCCGACCTCGTCCCCGGGGTGCTCGTGGACACCGAGCCCGGAGCCCTGGAAGCCCTGCTGAAGCTGGAGGAGGCGGCGGCCGAGCTGGCCGCCTTCCACTCCGTGGCCACGCAGCTCCATGTGCTCGGTGAGACGAGAGAGGCCACCGAGGCCTGAGCCGCCCCTGTGCCGGAGTGCTGATCAGGTACTTGCCGGCGCATGGAGTACGCCACAGGCCCCCCGATCGCGCGCTCAGCGCCGTATGATCGAGGGAGACCGCCCGGCATGACGGGACGGCCGCTGGGGAATGACAAGATTCAGCAGCCGGAGCGTTCATGGCGGAATCCGGTTGGCCAATTGGCGCAGAGGGGCGGGTTTCACGGGGGCGATTCCCTGCCTATCCTGAAGGGACCCCCCGAGTCGCCCCGGCGACTGCACGATGAGGAGGACTCCGTGCCGCTCTCGGAGCACGAGCAGCGCATGCTCGAGCAGATGGAGCGAGCGCTGTACGCCGAAGATCCCAAGTTCGCGTCGGCGCTCGAGGGAAGCGGGCTGCGTACGTACACCCGGCGGCGGGTCTACCAGGCAGTTGCCGGCTTCCTCGTGGGTATCGCGCTCCTCATGGCCGGAATGGTCGCCAAGCAGGTGTGGCTCAGCGTGGTGGGCTTCCTCGTCATGCTGGGGTGCGCGGTGCTCGCCGTGACCGGCTGGCGCAAGGCCCCCAAGCCAGGTGAGCAACCCGCAGCGGGCGCTCCGCACGCCCGTCGCCAGGGACGCCAGAAGCGCTCGGTGATGGACCGGATCGAGCAGCGCTGGCAGCGCCGCCGCGACGAGCAGGGCGGCCAGTAACCCGGCCCCCGCATCGCGGTCGCCACGAGCAAGCTCTCACAGACGTTCTGAGGGGGTGAGCGCCCGGCCGGGCGCTCACCCCCTCACGTATGTCCTCAAGCGCCCACCGCTTCCGCGGGCGCGCGCCCACCCTTCGCAGCACAGTGGCCCGAGCCTTCGAGAGGCTCGGGCCACCGCCGTACCGCCGCCTGCGGGGCGGCGCTTTTCAGCCGCTCTGCCGGGACGGCCTGCGCAGGGTCGGCCGGGCCGCTGCCAGGCGGGCCCTGACCCCGGCCCACCACTCCGAGACGGTCCACGCCACCCGCGCGGTGGAACGCGGGGCGACCAGGGCACGCGCCCTGGTGCGCCGGCTGACCGAGTCGCGCAGTCCGCCGATCACCTGGTGCACGTCCTGCGCGAGTCCGGCCGGGGGCCGGGGCCGCGGCGCGTAGAGCACCTGCTCCACGGCGTCCGCCACCCGGTGCACCGAGGCCGCGGCCGTCGGGTCGAGGTGCCCGAGCCGGACGATCCGCGCGGCCGCCCTGCGTGGCGTCTGCGAGTCGTCCGGCAGGATCCCGAAGTCCCAGGCCGTGTCGGTCAGCTCCTGCCAGGCAGCCAGGGTGTGCGCGGCGGCTCCCTCGGCACTGCGGCCGTGCCCGCCCAGACGTACCGAACGGGTGCGCAGCCGCCACAGCATCGGCGCCGAGGGGACCGCCAGCACGAGCAGCCCGACGAACAGCCAGAACAGCAGCTTCAGATACCACCACGGGCCCTGTACGGCCCACCAGGGGCCGTCACCGCCCTGGGCGGCCGCGGCCGCCGGGGACGCGCTGTCGCACCCCTCCAGCTTCCGCAGCTGGGCCGTGCAGCTCTCGCTCGCCGAGGCCGAGGCGGACGGCGCCGTGGACGACCCCGCGGAGGGTTGTGTCACGCCGGGGTCCACGCTGCCGCCGGCGTCCGGGACGGTGTACGAGGGCACCGTGCCCCGGGTCGGGGTGGGCTCGAAGCGGGTCCAGCCCACCCCCTCGAAGTACAGCTCGGGCCAGGCGTGGGCGTCCTTGAGACCCACCGACACCGAGCCGTCCGCCTGCGGGGTACCGGGCGCGAAGCCCACCGCGACCCGGGCTGGAATGCCCAGCGAGCGGGCCATCGCCGCCATGGCGAAGGAGAAGTGGACACAGAAGCCCTGCTTGTCCCGCAGGAAGTTGGCGATCGCGTTGGGCCCGTCGCCGACCTGCACCTGGGTGTCGTACTCGAAGCCCCCGGTCACCGCGAAGTAGTCCTGGAGCGCGACCGCCTGCTCGTAGGCGTTCTTCGCGCCCGCGGTGACCTCGCGGGCGGTCCTGGCCACCACCCCCGGCAGCGAGTCCGGCAGGTCGGTGTACTCGCGCTCGATGGCCGAGGGCGCGGCCGGTGCGGCGGCGAGCTGCTCGGCCGTCGGCTCCACGTCCAGGCTCTTCACCTCGTACGTCAGCCCGCGTGTGTTCTGCCCGTGGTCGCCGACGAGCGCCATGCCCTCGGGCTCGTAGCGCCAGTTGCCGTCGACCTTGACGCCACTGGGCGGGTACGGCATGGGCAGATAGCTCTGCTCGTACCAGTTCGCCGCCGAGATGGTCGTCTCGACCTCCGTGCGATTGACGTCGGCTCCGAGGCCGATCGGGGTCGGGAAGTCCCTCGGCACGGCGCCGATGGACCGCTTGGACGGTTTCCAGGTCCGGCCGTCGAAGTCGTCCAGGGAGACGATCCGCAGATACAGGTCGGAGGTGTCGTTGCTCTTGGTCCGCACGGACAGGACCTGGCGGTCCTCGTCCACGTTCAGGCTGTCGCGCAGCGAGAGCAGCGGGTTCACCGCGGAGATCGTGCCGCCGCTGCCGTTCCCGGCGCCCACGCCCGCCCCGGCGGGGCCCAGGAGGCCGCCGTTCATCGAGGGCAGGACGGCCGACACCACGAGGGCGATGCCGAGGCTCGCGACGCCGATCCGCCGGCCGGTGCGCACCGGCGCCACCGGGCCGGAGTCGATGGCGGAGGAGCGTGCGGCCCCGCCGAAGACGCGGCCCCACTGGGAGAGCCGGTCGCGCCCCTCGGCCAGGAGCAGCAGCAGGTAGCCGATCGCCGCGACCAGGAACCAGAACCAGTCGGCGTGGCCTTCGGACAGTCCCGCGGCGACGGAGTACAGCGCGAGCAGCGGCAGACCCGCCGGGGCCGCGCTGCGGAACGTCACGGCGAGGGTGTCCACCATGAGTCCGACGATCAGGACACCGCCGAGGACCATCAGCTTGATGCCGTCGGACGCCAGCGGCGCCGGGATCGCGTACCGCGCGATGTCGTCGCCGCCCTGCTGGAGCAGGTCCCCGAAGTGCAGGATGGCGCCCGGGCCGGGGATCAGCCCCAGGAAGGCGTGGTCACGGGCGAAGACCAGGGTCAGCATGACCAGTGTGACCAGCGCCTGGGCGGCGACCGTCAGCGGACGGGCCAGCGGGATCCGCCTGGTCGCCGCGCCCACGGCCGTCTGCACGCCGAGCAGGAAGGCGGCCTGCACGATCCAGGTGACCGGCTCGACCAGCGGGAGCAGGGCGCACGCGGCCATCAGCGTGGCCGCCCACGCGCACAGCGCCAGTCGTCCCCGCCCGCTCATCACGACGCCTCCCCGGCGCCGGCCGTACCGACGCCCGTGCGCTCGCGGTCCGCGAGACGCCACAGCTCCTCCAGGGAGGCGCCCCGCGGCACGCCCAGTGCCGTCCAGCCCGCCTCGCGCAGCATCCGCAGCCGCTCCTCGCGCCCGCCCGACGGGCCGGGCACATCGGAGGGTTCCCGCACCCAGCTCTCGCTGTCGAGCACGAACGCCAGCGCGCCCCCGCTGCGCTGCCGCATCTTGGCGACCACGGCGGCCTGCTCCTCGTCGAGGTCGCCGAAGAAGGCCACCAGCAGTCCTTCGTTCCCCCGGCGCAGCACGTCGTACGCGCGCGACAGGCCGACGCCGTCGGAGTGGTCGATCACCGCGAGGGTGTCCATCATCAGCCCGGCCGCGTCCGCCGTGCCCTGGCTCGCGCCCGCGAAGCCGTCGGCGCCCTCGCCGGGCACGGAGTTGCCGGTGTCCGTCAACAGCCTTACGGAGAAGCCTCGTTCGAGCATGTGGACCAGGACGGAGGCGGCGCCCGAGACGGCCCACTCGAAGGCCGAGTCCGGGCCCGCGCCCGCGAAGGCGAGGCCCCGGGTGTCCAGGAGCACCGTGCAGCGGGCGCGCTGGGGCTGCTCCTCACGGCGGACCATCAGCTCGCCGTAGCGGGCGGTGGAGCGCCAGTGGACCCGGCGCAGGTCGTCGCCGTAGCGGTACCCGCGCGGGATCACGTCGTCCTCGCCGGCCAGGGCGAGGGAGCGCTGCCGTCCCTCGCCGTACCCCTTGGCCTCGCCGTTCAGCCGCACCGGCGGCAGCGCCTCCACGCGCGGGATCACGGTCAGGGTGTCGTACGTCGAGAAGGAGCGGGTGAGCTCGCACATGCCGAACGGGTCGGTCAGGCGCAGCTGGAGCGGGCCCAGCGGATAGCGGCCGCGCAGGTCGGAGCGGACCCGGTAGGAGACCTCGCGGCGGCCGCCCGGCTCGACGCGGTCGAGCACGAACCGGGGGCGCGGGCCGAGGACGTAGGGGACCCGGTCCTGGAGCATCAGCAGGCCGGTGGGCAGGCGGGAGACGTTGTCCATCCGGAGATGGACACGGGCCTCGCTGCCGGCGGGCACGCGCGCGGGGGAGAGCCTGCGGCTGCCCGCGACCCGGTAGCGGGTGCGGTAGAGCACGGCGGCGCAGACCAGGGGCAGCACGGCCAGCAGGAGTCCGACCCGCAGCAGGTCGGACTGACCGAGGACGTAGGCGCAGATCGCCGCGGCGATGCCGGCGGCGAAGAAGGAGCGGCCCCGGGTGGTCAGCCCGGCCAGTGCGGTGCGTACCCCGCCCTTGTCGCCCCGGTCGGCCTCGGGGCCGCCGGCCGAGGGCACCCCGGTGGACATCACAGGCCCCGCGGCGGCTGCTGCGGGTATGTGGGCGTGGGGCGGCCGATCCCGAGTCCGCCCTGCTGGGGAGCCGCGGGGACAGGGGTGCGCTGGAGGATCTCCTGCACGACCTGTTCGGCGCTGCGCCGGTTCAGCTGGGCCTGGGCGGTGGGCAGCAGACGGTGGGCGAGGACGGCCACGGCGAGCGCCTGGATGTCGTCCGGCAGCGCGAACTCGCGGCCGCTGAGGGCGGCGGAGGCCTTGGCGGCGCGCAGCAGGTGCAGCGTCGCGCGCGGGGAGGCGCCGAGTCTGAGGTCGGGGTGGGTGCGCGTGGCGGCGACCAGGTCGACGGCGTAGCGCCGGACCGGTTCGGCGACGTGGACGCCGCGCACCGCCTCGATGAGCTTCACGATGTCGTGCGCGTGCGCCACCGGCTGGAGGTCCTCCAGAGGGCTCGCCCCGCCGTGGATGTCGAGCATCTGCAGCTCGGCCTCGGCGCTGGGGTAGCCGACCGAGACCCGGGCCATGAAGCGGTCGCGCTGGGCCTCCGGGAGCGGGTAGGTGCCCTCCATCTCGACCGGGTTCTGCGTGGCGACCACCATGAAGGGGCTGGGCAGCTCATAGGTCTGTCCGTCGATGGTGACCTGGCGCTCCTCCATCGACTCCAGGAGCGCGGACTGGGTCTTCGGCGAGGCGCGGTTGATCTCGTCGCCGATCACGATCTGGGCGAAGATCGCGCCCGGTTTGAACTCGAAGTCCCGGCGCTGCTGGTCCCAGATGGACACGCCCGTGATGTCCGAGGGCAGCAGGTCCGGCGTGAACTGGATGCGGCGCACGGAGCAGTCGATGGACCGCGCCAGCGCCTTGGCCAGCATGGTCTTGCCGACGCCGGGGACATCCTCGATCAGAAGATGTCCCTCGGCGAGCAGCACGGTCAGTGAAAGCCGTACGACCTCGGGCTTCCCCTCGATCACGCCCTCCACCGAACTGCGAACCCGCTCGACGACGGCGGTCAGATCAGTGAGGCTCGATCGATCGTCATAGGTGGTCACCCGGCCCTCCTCGGCCCGTACTTTCCGGGCCGACGCTGTGATGCGCAACCGGCCCACCCCGAATCACGGACACCACGCGTGAAAAGTTCCGCGTGACGCCACACCCGCATTCTTGCTGCCGTTACCGATTCGTGTCACTCGACTGTGGACAACTGGCTGCACTATGTCGGGTCTTGCGGTGTTTTGGGCACCCCGAGGGGAGAAATCAACAGCGAAACGACAGCTACGGCGGGCCGTGGCGGTGGCCGTCAGGCGGGGTCGATCTCGCGCAGCAGGCCCGTCTTCACGTCGAACACGAACCCGCGCACGTCGTCGGTGTGCAGCAGGAACGGCGAGGTGCGCACCCGCTGCATGGACTGCCGTACGTCCTGGTCGACGTCGCGGAAGGCCTCCACGGCCCACGCGGGACGCTGGCCGACCTCCATCTCCAGATCGGTGCGGAAGTCCTCGGTGATCGCCTCCAGCCCGCACCCGGTGTGGTGGATGAGCACGACGCTGCGGGTGCCGAGCTTGCGCTGGCTGATGGTGAGCGAGCGGATCACGTCGTCGGTGACCACACCGCCCGCGTTGCGGATGGTGTGGCAGTCGCCGAGCTCCAGGCCGAGCGCGGCGTGCAGGTCGAGGCGGGCGTCCATGCACGCCACGACGGCGACGTGCAGGACCGGGCGGGCGTCCATCCCGGGATCGGTGAACGCGGCGGCGTACCGCTCGTTGGCGTCGACCAGCCGGTCGGTCACGCCGCCGTCGCGGGATATGGCGCCTTCGGTGGGTACGGATGCGGAAGTCGTCATAACCATGACGGTACTGGTCACCGCCGTCGCGGTCCTGCCGTGAGAAGGGAAAAAGAGCGTCATCACGCCGCGTGTGTGAGGTACCCCACAAGGGGATCGGATGCACCCGAACGGGTGTTTTCCGCGCTTTCGAGGCGTCGGATCCGCGCCGGTGCGCGACGCGCAGGCCGGTTGATTGACCGCGAGACACCGTGGACTAAAGTGACGCGAAGCGGGAGGCGAGGCCTCCTTGCTGACTTTCCCCGGAGACCCCGGCCCGCGCGCGGACGGTCTCCCCACGTGCGCGGCGCGTACGTACGGCTCGGCCTCCTCCCGCTCCCGGTCGACTGACGCTTCCGGCGCCGGCAGGCCTCCCCTTCGACGAGCGGGCGGGGACCCGGCGGTGCGTACGGCCCGTGCCGGACCTGAGAGGGCCCCTTGAGCCAGAGTCGACACGTCCCGGTGATGCTCCAGCGGTGCCTGGACCTGTTGGCCCCCGCACTCGAGCGGCCCGGGTCGGTGGTCGTGGACTGCACGCTCGGCCTGGGCGGCCACAGCGAGGCCCTGCTCCAGCGGTTCCCCGAGGCCCGGCTCGTCGCCCTCGACCGCGACAAGGAGGCCCTGCGCCTGTCCGGCGAGCGGCTCGCACCCTTCGGTGAGCGCGCCACCCTCGTCCATGCGGTCTACGACGAACTCCCGGACGTCCTCGACCGGCTCGGCATCGCGCGCGTGCAGGGCGTCCTCTTCGACCTCGGGGTCTCCTCCATGCAGCTCGACGAGGCCGACCGCGGCTTCGCCTACGCCCAGGACGCCCCGCTCGACATGCGCATGGACCAGACGACCGGCATGAGCGCGGCCGAGGTCCTCAACACCTACCCGCCGGGCGAACTCGTCCGGATCCTCAGGGCGTACGGCGAGGAGAAGCAGGCCAAGCGGATCGTGTCCGCCGTCGTGCGCGAGCGCGACAAGGAGCCGTTCACCAACAGCGCGCGGCTCGTCGAGCTGATCCGGGACTCCCTGCCGCAGGCCGCCAAGCGCACCGGCGGCAACCCGGCCAAGCGGACCTTCCAGGCCCTGCGCATCGAGGTCAACGGCGAACTCTCCGTCCTGGAACGGGCGATCCCGGCCGCGGTGAAGTCACTCGCCGTGGGCGGCCGGATCGCCGTGCTGTCGTACCACTCGCTGGAGGACCGGCTGGTCAAGCAGGTCTTCGCGGCCGGCGCCGCCACCACCGCCCCGCCCGGGCTGCCCGTCGTCCCCGAGCGCTACCAGCCCCGGCTCAAGCTGCTCACGCGCGGTGCCGAACTTCCCACCGAGGAAGAGATCGCCGAGAACCGGCGGGCCGCACCGGCGCGTTGCAGAGGCGCCGAGCGCATCAGGGAGGACATCGAGTGAAACGCGTGAGGCGCGTCAGTGGGTTGGGAAACCGGACTCACTGGAGGGTGTGTGCGTAGGAAACCCGAACTGAGGGGGAGGGCGGCTCGTCTCGCGCGTCTCCTCCCCGGCACGGCGAGCCCCGGACAGGCGGCCCGCACCCCCTTCGTGCTCCTGGTGGTCCTGCTGCTCGGCGGCGGCCTCATCGGGCTGCTGGTGCTGAACTCCGCGCTGAGCGAAGGGTCGTTCGAGCTCACCGACCTGCAGAAGGACACGAAGAGCCTCACCGACGAGCAGCAGGCCCTGCAGCGGGACATCGACGCCTACTCCGCGCCCGACGCGCTGCTGCGCCGCGCCAGGGAACTCGGCATGGTGCCCGGCGGTGACCCGGCCTTCCTGGACCCCGACGGCACCGTCGAGGGCGTCCCGTCCCCCGCCTCCGACGCCGAACCGCTCTCCTACCGGATGCCGCTCGTCCTCGCGCCCGAGGTGATCGACGGCGCGGCCGCCGCGACACCGGCGGCCGGCCCCACCCCGACGGAGACGGTCGGCCAGGCACCCGAGGCCGGACGGGCCCCCGAGACCGTCGTGCAAGCCCCCGAGGCCGTTCCCTCGGACGTCCCGCTCCCCTCGACCCCGACCCCCGGCAGGTGACGGAAGTGTCCGACGACTTCGGCAGGCAGCCGCCGCGCCGCCGCGTGCCGGGACCCGCGCGCCCCGAGCGCTCCGCCCGCCCCGTCGGCCGGCCGCGCCCGGGCCCCGGCGCCCGCCCGGCCCGCCGCCCGTCGGCGCCCCGCCCCGCGGCCCCCAAGACCATCCGCCTGGGCAGCCCCCGCCCCCGGCTGCGCCTGGTCGGCCTCGCGCTGACGCTGGTGCTGGCCGCCTTCGTCGTACGCCTGCTCCAGGTGCAGGCCGTCGACGCGAGCACGTACGCCGCCAAGGCCGAGCAGAACCGGTACGTCGGCTACACGCTCGCCGCCGAGCGGGGCGGGATCACCGACCGCGACGGAGTGGCCCTCGCGGCCAGCGAGGACGCGTACGACATCACGGCCGACCCCACGCTGTTCACCCGCAAGCAGCTGAAGATCGACGACGGCCCCGAGCAGGCCGCCGCCCTGCTCGCCCCGATCCTGGGGCAGGAGCAGGAGACGATCGTCAGGAAGCTGCGGCCCAAGGACAAGAAGCTCCGCTACGTCCTGCTCGCCAACCGGCAGACCCCGCAGGTGTGGAAGCAGATCAAGGACCTCAGGTCCGCGCTCGCCACCAAGAGCGAGACCGACCCGGGCACGGCCAACGTCCTCGGGGGCGTCCTGTCCGTGCCGACGACCAAGCGCGTGTACCCGAACGGCGATCTCGCCGCCGGGATACTGGGCTGGGTCAACGCCGACGGCAAGGGCGGCGGCGGTGTCGAGCAGCAGCTGAACTCCCTGCTGGCCGGCAAGGACGGCAAGATCCGCTACGCCCAGTCCGGCGGCCGCCAGGTGCCCACCGTGGGTTCCACCGAGACCCCCGCGGTACCCGGCAGCGACGTCGAGCTCACCATCGACCGCGACATCCAGTGGGCCGCCCAGCAGGCCATCACCGACCAGGTGAAGGAGTCCAAGGCGGACCGCGGGTACGTGATAGTGCAGGACACGCGGACCGGCCAGGTCCTCGCCATGGCCAACTCGCCCGGCTTCGACCCGAACGACCTGTCCAAGGCGAGTTCGGTGAACATGGGCAACGCGGCCCTCCAGGACGCCTACGAGCCCGGCTCCACCGCCAAGGTCATGTCCATGGCCGCCGTACTGGAACAGGGCGTCGCCATTCCGCTCACGCACGTGATCGTGCCCAACCGGCTGCACCGCGGCGACCGGCTCTTCAAGGACGACATCGACCACGAGACCTGGTACCTCACGCTCAACGGCGTGCTCGCCAAGTCCAGCAACATCGGCACCATCCTGGCCACCGGCCAGCTCGGCAAGACCCAGGCGCAGGCCAACCAGGTCCTCTACTCCTACCTGCGCAAGTTCGGCCTCGGCCGCTACTCCGGGCTCGACTTCCCCGGCGAGACGCCGGGCATCCTGGCCAAGCCCGCGGACTGGTCGACCTCGCAGCAGTTCACGATTCCTTTCGGCCAGGGCGTGTCCCTCAACGCCATGCAGGCCGCGTCCGTCTACTCGACGATCGCCAACGGCGGTGTCCGCGTCGAACCCACGCTCGTGCGCGGCACGAAGGGGCCCGACGGACGCTTCACACCCGCCGCCAAGCCCAAGGAGACAAGGGTCGTCAGCGCGAAGACGGCCAGGACGCTGGCCCAGATGCTGGAGTCGGTCGTGGACGACGAGGAGGGCACCGGCACCAAGGCGCGCATCCCCGGCTACCGGGTCGCGGGCAAGACGGGCACGGCCAACCGTGTGGATCCGGCCACCGGCAAGTACAAGGGCTACACCTCGTCGTTCGCCGGCTTCGCGCCCGCCGACAAGCCCCGGATCACCGTCTACTGCGCCATCCAGAACGCCACCAGCGGCAGCTACTTCGGCGGCCAGATCTGCGGACCCGTCTACAAGCAGGTCATGGAGTTCGCCCTGAAGACCCTCCAGGTCCCGCCCACGGGGGCGAAGGCCGCGAAGCTGCCAGTGACCTACACGCCCTGATCGGCACGGCGTCGGCACCGGCGGGCACCTCGCCCGCACCACCTCGCCAACGCCTCATCAGCACCTCATCAGCACCTCGGAAAGGCCACCAGGAACCACCTCGTGACGACGATCACCTCCGATCCCGGGAACCAGGGCGTCCCCCGCCCCTCACTTCGCCCAGAGGCGGGTGCGCCCGGTACGCTCACCGCCGTGCCACACGCTGATCAGTCCCAAACCACCCAGAAGGGCGCACCCGTGACCTATCCGGGACCGCCCCGGCCGGTCCGGGTCTCCGCCACACCCCTCGCGGAACTCGCCGATCAGCTGGGTGCCGAGCCGCCGCAGCACGCCGCGCAGGTCACGGGGATCACCCATGACTCGCGCGCCGTCCGCCCCGGCGACCTGTACGCCGCCCTCCCCGGCGCCCGTCTGCACGGCGCCGACTTCGTCACCCAGGCCGTCGGCCTCGGCGCGGTCGCGGTGCTGACCGACCCGACGGGCGCCGAGCGCGCCGCCGCGACCGGGCTTCCGGTGCTGGTCGTCGAGGACCCCCGCGCACGCATGGGCGAACTGGCCACCACGATCTACGGCCACCCCGGCCAGGACCTGCTCCAGATCGGGATCACCGGCACCTCCGGCAAGACCACCACGGCCTATCTCGTCGAGGGCGGTCTCAAGGGGGTCAGGTCCACCGGTCTGATCGGCACCGTCGAGATGCGCATCGGCGACGAACGCATCAAGTCCGAGCGCACCACGCCCGAGGCCACCGACCTCCAGGCCCTGTTCGCGGTCATGCGCGAGCGCGGGGTCGAGGCGGTCGCCATGGAGGTCTCCAGCCACGCCCTGGTCCTCGGCCGGGTCGACGGCTGTGTCTTCGACATCGGGGTCTTCACCAACCTCAGTCCGGAGCACATGGAGTTCCACTCCGACATGGAGGACTACTTCCAGGCGAAGGCGCAGCTCTTCACGCCGAAACGCAGCCGTCTCGGCGTCGTCAACCTCGACGACGAGTACGGCCGCAGGCTCGTCAAGGAGGCCACGGTCCCGGTCGTCACCTTCTCCGCGGAGGGCCACCCGGACGCCGACTGGCGTGCCGAGGACGTCGAAGTCGGCCCCATGGACTCGACGTTCACCGTGATCGGCCCCAAGAACGAGCGGATCAGCGCCAGGTCTCCGCTCGCGGGCCCCTTCAACGTGGCGAACACCCTCGCCGCGATCGTCGCCCTGGCCGCGGCCGGCCTCGACCCGCAGACCGCCGCCGACGGCGTCGCCGCGGTACCGGGCGTACCGGGCCGTCTGGAGCGCGTGGACGCCGGGCAGCCCTACCTCGCGGTCGTGGACTACGCCCACAAGACCGACGCCGTCGAGTCGGTGCTCAAGGCGCTCCGCAAGGTCACCGAGGGCAGGGTGCACATCGTGCTCGGCTGCGGAGGCGACCGTGACACGACCAAGCGGGGGCCCATGGGCGCGGCCGCGGCCCGCCTCGCCGACACCGCCGTACTGACCTCCGACAACCCCCGCTCCGAGGATCCCCTCGCGATTCTCGCAACCATGCTCCAGGGGGCGGCGTCCGTACCGGCACACGAGCGTGGCGAGGTCCAGGTCTTCGAGGACCGGGCCGCCGCGATCGCCGCAGCAGTCGCCCGCGCGCGGCCGGGCGACACCGTACTGGTCGCCGGCAAGGGCCACGAGCAGGGCCAGGACATCGCCGGGGTGGTCCGTCCCTTCGACGACCGCCAGGTGCTTCGAGAAGCCATCCAGAAGACCCAGGGATGAACTTGTGATCGCCCTCTCTCTCGCCGAGATCGCCTCAGTCGTCGGCGGGCAGACGCACGACATACCGGATCCGTCGGCGCAGGTGCACGGGCCCGTCGTCATCGACTCCCGGCAGGTGAAGGACGGCAGCCTGTTCGCCGCCTTCGTGGGGGAGCGCGTCGACGGCCACGACTACGCCGACCAGGCCGTCCGGGCGGGCGCGGTGGCCGTGCTGGCGCAGCGTCCGGTCGGGGTGCCCTCGATCGTCGTCGACGACGTCCAGACGGCCCTCGGCGCCCTCGCACGTCATGTCGTACGACGGCTCGGCGCGACCCTCGTCGCCCTGACCGGCTCGGCCGGCAAGACCAGCACCAAGGACCTGATCGCGCAGGTGCTCCGGCGCAAGGCGCCGACGGTGTTCACGCCGGGCTCGCTCAACAACGAGATCGGGCTGCCGCTCACCGCGCTCACCGCCACCGAGGAGACGAAGTTCCTCGTCCTGGAGATGGGTGCCCGCGGGATCGGCCACATCAGCTACCTCACGGATCTGACGCCCCCGAAGATCGGCCTGGTCCTCAACGTCGGCTCCGCCCACATCGGCGAGTTCGGCGGCCGTGAGCAGATCGCGCAGGCCAAGGGCGAGTTGGTGGAGGCGCTCCCCGAGGAGGGTGCGGCGATCCTCAACGCCGACGATCCTCTCGTACGGGCCATGGCGTCCCGAACGAAGGCGAAGGTGATCCTTTTCGGAGAGTCCGGCGAAGCGGACGTTCGCGCCGAGAACGTACGACTCACGGACAGCGGACAGCCCGCCTTCCTGCTTCACACACCCTCCGGTGCAAGCGAAGTGACCATGCGCCTGTACGGTGAGCACCACGTGTCGAACGCGCTCGCCGCGGCCGCCGTCGCCCATGAGCTGGGCATGTCCGCAACCGAGATCGCCACCGCGCTCTCCGAGGCGGGCTCCCTCTCCCGCTGGCGTATGGAGGTCACCGAGCGCCCGGACGGCGTGACCATCGTCAACGACGCCTACAACGCGAACCCCGAGTCCATGCGAGCGGCCTTGCGCGCGCTCGCGGCGATGGGCAAGGGGCGGCGGACCTGGGCGGTGCTCGGCAAGATGGCCGAGCTCGGGGACGAGGCACTCGCCGAGCACGACGCGGTCGGACGGCTCGCCGTCCGGCTCAATGTCGGCAAGCTCGTCGCGGTCGGGGGCAGGGAAGCGTCCTGGCTGCAACTGGGCGCATATAACGAGGGTTCGTGGGGTGAGGAGTCGGTGCACGTGTCCGACGCACAGGCGGCGGTCGACCTGCTGCGCAGTGAATTGCGCCCGGGAGACGTCGTCCTCGTGAAGGCGTCCCGTTCGGTCGGTCTGGAGAGCGTCGCCCAGGCGCTGCTCGACGCCGAGGGTGAGGTTGCCGCCCGATGATGAAGCAGATCCTGTTCTCAGGAGTCATCGGCCTCTTTCTGACCCTGGTCGGCACCCCGCTGCTGATCAAGCTGCTCGCGCGCAAGGGTTACGGCCAGTACATCCGGGACGACGGCCCGCGTGAGCACGCCAGCAAGCGCGGTACGCCGACGATGGGCGGTATCGCCTTCATCCTGGCGACGGTCGTCGCCTACTTCCTGTCCAAGGTCATCACCGGTTACCCGCCCACCTTCTCGGGTCTGCTGGTGCTCGGCCTGATGTGCGGCATGGGCCTGGTCGGCTTCCTCGACGACTACATCAAGATCGTCAAGCGGCGTTCGCTGGGCCTGCGCGCCAAGGCGAAGATGGCCGGTCAGCTGATCGTCGGCATCAGCTTCGCGGTGCTCGCGCTGATGTTCCCGGATGCCCGCGGCAACACCCCGGCCTCCACGAAGCTGTCGTTCATCACCGACTTCGGCTGGAAGATCGGCCCGATCCTGTTCGTGGTCTGGGCGCTGTTCATGATCCTCGCGATGTCGAACGGCGTGAACCTCACGGACGGTCTGGACGGCCTGGCCACGGGTGCCTCGGTGCTGGTCTTCGGCGCCTACACGTTCATCGGCGTCTGGCAGTTCCAGGAGTCCTGCGCCAACGCGCAGACCCTGACCAACCCGGGTGCCTGCTACGAGGTGCGAGATCCACTCGACCTGGCGGTCATCGCCTCCGCGCTGATGGGCGCCTGTCTCGGCTTCCTGTGGTGGAACACCTCACCGGCCAAGGTCTTCATGGGCGACACCGGCTCGCTCGCGCTCGGCGGTGTCCTGACCGGCCTCGCGATCCTCTCCCGCACGGAGCTCCTGGTCGCCATCATGGGCGGTCTGTTCGTCCTCATCACCATGTCGGTGGTCATCCAGGTCGGTTCGTTCCGGCTGACCGGCAAGCGCGTCTTCCGGATGGCGCCGCTCCAGCACCACTTCGAACTCAAGGGCTGGTCCGAAGTCCTCATCGTGGTCCGTTTCTGGATCATCCAGGGCATCTGTGTGATCGTCGGCCTGGGCCTCTTCTACGCGGGATGGGCAGCGGAAAAGTGACCTCGTCGGAGCACCTCGACTGGCAGGGCAGGCACGTCACCGTCGCCGGACTCGGTGTCTCCGGCATCCCGGCGGCCAAGGCGCTGCACGCGCGCGGGGCGCACGTCACGGTCGTCAACGACGGCGACGACGCACGCGCGCGTGAGCAGGCCGCCGAGTTGGAGGCGCTGGGCATCACCGTGCGCCTCGGTGACGGCGCGACCCTGCCCGAGGGCACCGAACTCGTCGTCACCGCACCGGGCTGGAAGCCGGACAAGCCGCTGTTCACGGCGGCCCGTGAGGCCGGCCTGGAGATCTGGGGCGACGTCGAACTCGCCTGGCGTCTCAGGGGCCCCGACGCGGCCCCCTGGCTGGCGATCACCGGCACCAACGGCAAGACGACCACCACCCAGATGCTGGCGTCGATCCTGAAGGCCGCGGGCCTGCGCACCGCCGCCGTCGGCAACATCGGTGTCTCCCTCCTGGACGCGGTGCTCGGCGACGAGCAGTACGACGTCCTGGCCGTGGAGTTGTCGAGCTATCAGCTCCACTGGGCGCCCTCCTTGCGCGCCCACTCCGCCGCCGTGCTCAATCTCGCGCCCGACCATCTCGACTGGCACGGTTCCATGGAGGCGTACGCCGCCGACAAGGGCCGGATCTACGAGGGCAATCGGGTCGCCTGCGTCTACAACGTCGCCGACAAGGCCACCGAGGACCTGGTGCGAGAGGCGGACGTCGAGGAGGGGTGCCGGGCGATCGGCTTCACCCTCGGCACCCCCGGGCCGTCCCAACTCGGTGTCGTCGAGGGCATCCTGGTCGACCGGGCCTTCGTCGAGGACCGGCACAAGAACGCCCAGGAGCTCGCCGAGGTCTCCGACGTGAACCCGCCGGCCCCGCACAACATCGCCAACGCCCTTGCCGCGGCGGCCCTCGCACGCGCATACGGGGTGCCCGCGAGGGCCGTACGGGACGGGCTGCGGGACTTCGCCCCGGACGCCCACCGCATCTCCCACGTGGCCGACGTGGACTCGGTCGCCTACGTGGACGACTCCAAGGCCACCAACACCCACGCGGCACAAGCCTCGTTGGCGGCCTACGAGTCGATCGTGTGGATCGCGGGCGGGCTCGCCAAGGGCGCGACCTTCGACGAGCTCGTCGCCAAGTCGGCAAAGCGACTTCGCGGGGTCGTGCTCATCGGCCAGGACCGCGCCCTGATCCGTGAAGCCCTCGCGCGACACGCCCCGGAGGTACCCGTGGTGGACCTCGACCGGACCGACACTGGGGCGATGCCGGCGGCTGTCCAGGAGGCTTCGCGTCTCGCCGTCGCAGGCGACACCGTGTTGTTGGCGCCGGCCTGTGCGTCGATGGACATGTTCGCCAACTACAACAAGCGCGGGGAAGCGTTCGCGGAGGCGGTTCGCGGACTCGCCGGCGCGGGCGCCTGACGGCGGGTCTCGGCCGGGTCGGGCGCCACGGGACCCTTGGAGGGACGGGTGACTCGGATGTGGGCGGTTCGTTGTCGGCTGCGGGTCGTGGGGGCCGCTCGCGCCCACGCGGCGGTAGCCGCGGATTCGACGCAGTTCCGCGCCCCCAGGGGGCTGGCGGTGAGGCATGCCGACTAGCCGGACCGGACGGCCGCCCGTCCAGCGGGCCCCCAGGCGTCCCGCCGCTCCCGGGCCCGCACGCGAGAACCCCGTCCTGCGGCTCTACACGCGTGCGCGAAAGGCCTGGGACCGGCCGCTGACCGCCTACTACCTGATCCTCGGCGGCAGCCTGCTGATCACCGTGCTCGGTCTGGTGATGGTGTACTCGGCCTCCCAGATCACGGCCCTGCAGATGTCGTTGCCGGGATCCTTCTTCTTCCGCAAGCAGTTCCTGGCCGCCGCCATCGGTGCCGTGCTGCTGCTGATCGCCTCCCGGATGCCGGTCAAGCTGCACCGGGCACTCGCCTACCCGATCCTGGCGGGCGCGGTCTTCCTGATGGCCCTCGTGCAGGTGCCGGGGATAGGGATGTCGGTCAACGGCAACCAGAACTGGATCTCGCTCGGCGGCTCCTTCCAGATCCAGCCCAGTGAGTTCGGGAAGCTCGCCCTCGTACTGTGGGCGGCCGACCTGCTCGCCCGCAAGCAGGACAAGAAGCTGCTGACCCAGTGGAAGCACATGCTGGTGCCGCTCGTCCCGGTCGCCTTCCTGCTGCTCGGACTGATCATGCTCGGCGGCGACATGGGCACGGCGATCATCCTGACGGCGATCCTGTTCGGCCTGCTGTGGCTCGCGGGGGCCCCGACCCGGCTGTTCGTCGGGGTGCTGTCGATCGCCGGGCTGATCGGGGTGATCCTCATCAAGACCAGCCCCAACCGCATGGCCCGGCTCGCCTGCATCGGCGCCACCGAGCCCAGGTCGGGGGGCGCCGACTGCTGGCAGGCCGTGCACGGCATCTATGCCCTGGCCTCCGGCGGAATCTTCGGCTCCGGGCTCGGCGCCAGTGTGGAAAAATGGGGCCAACTACCCGAAGCCCACACCGACTTCATCTTCGCCGTCACCGGTGAGGAACTGGGCCTCGCGGGGACGCTGTCGGTACTCGCTCTCTTCGCGGCTCTAGGCTATGCGGGTATCCGCGTGGCCGGACGCACGGAGGACCCCTTCGTGAGGTATGCCGCGGGAGGCGTGACCACCTGGATCACCGCTCAGGCAGTGATCAACATCGGTGCGGTGCTCGGTCTGCTGCCGATCGCCGGTGTCCCGCTCCCGCTGTTCTCCTACGGAGGGTCCGCCCTGCTGCCGACCATGTTCGCCATCGGGCTGCTGATCGCGTTCGCGCGTGACGATCCCGCTGCGCGGGTGGCGCTTTCGATGCGGCAACCCCGCTTTGGTAGAAAGCGGGCGGGAGGCGCCGTGCCGGCACGGGGGCCTCGGAGATGGAACACGATGCGACGGCGCGCCTCACCGGCGCGCTCGTCCGGAGAGCGGTGAATTTCGGTGCATGTCGTACTCGCCGGTGGGGGGACCGCCGGCCACATCGAGCCCGCGCTCGCCCTCGCGGACGCCCTGCGCAGGCAGGACCCGACCGTGGGGATCACGGCCCTGGGCACGGAACGGGGCCTGGAGACCAAGCTCGTCCCGCAGCGCGGCTACGAGCTCGCGCTCATCCCGGCCGTCCCGCTGCCCCGTAAGCCGACCCCGGAGCTGATCACCGTCCCGGGCCGGCTGCGCGGCACGATCAAGGCCACGGAGCAGATCCTGGAGCGCACCAAGGCCGACGCCGTCGTGGGCTTCGGCGGCTATGTGGCGCTGCCCGGCTACCTCGCCGCCAAGCGGCTCGGCGTGCCGATCGTGATCCACGAGGCCAACGCCCGTCCCGGCCTCGCCAACAAGATCGGCTCCCGGTACGCGGCCCAGGTCGCCGTCGCCACGCCGGACAGCAAGCTCCGCAACTCCCGCTACATCGGCATCCCGCTGCGCCACACCATCGCCACCCTGGACCGGGCCGCCGTCCGCCCCGAGGCCCGGCACATGTTCGGCCTCGACCCGAACCTGCCGACGCTGCTGGTCTCCGGCGGCTCGCAGGGCGCCCGGCGCCTCAACGAGGTCGTCCAGCAGGTCGCGCCCCTGCTCCAGCAGGCCGGGATCCAGATCCTGCACGCGGTCGGTCCCAAGAACGAACTGCCGCATGTGCAGCAGATGCCGGGAATGCCCCCGTACATCCCGGTAAGTTACCTGGACCGGATGGACCTCGCGTACGCCGCGGCCGACATGATGCTCTGCCGCGCGGGCGCGATGACCGTCGCCGAACTCTCCGCCGTCGGGCTTCCGGCCGCCTACGTCCCGCTGCCCATCGGCAACGGCGAACAGCGGCTGAACGCCCAGCCGGTGGTCAAGGCCGGCGGCGGACTGCTGGTCGACGACGCGGAACTGACGCCCGAGTGGGTACGGGGTCACGTCCTGCCCGTGCTCGCCGACCCGCACCGGCTGTACGAGATGTCCCGCGCCGCCGCCGAGTTCGGCCGCCGGGACGCCGACGACCTGCTCGTCGGCATGGTGTACGAGGCGATCGCCTCGCACCGACGCCAGTAGCCAGGAAGAGGGAGTGGGCGTGGCCGGATCGACGACCGCCGAGCGCGGTGAACGCCAGCAGGAGTCGTCCGGCCCGCCTCCCGCCCGGCGGTTGAGGGTGCGTCGACTTCGTACGATCATCATCCTCGCCGTGGCGCTCGCGCTGCTCTCCGCGGGCGCCGTCTGGCTGTTGTACGGCTCCCAGTGGCTCCGTGTCGAGCGCGTGTCGGTCTCGGGAACCCTGGTGCTGACTCCGGAACAGGTCCGCGAAGCCGCGGACGTTCCGGTCGGCGCACCGCTGATTTCCGTCGACACCGATGCGATCGAGGCACGACTGCGCCGGAAATTGCCCCGAATTGACTCGGTTGATGTCGCTCGATCCTGGCCCCATGGAATCGGGCTGAAAGTGACTGAGCGTACTCCGGTTCTGCTTGTCCAAAAGGGCGGAAACTTTGTCGAAGTGGACGATGAAGGTGTCCGGTTCGCCACGGTTCCCGTAGCCCCGAAAGGCGTCCCCGCACTGGAATTGACGCTCGGCCGACCGGACACCCGCGCCGCGAGCCTGCGCCGCTTCGGCGAGGTGCGCCTCGTGCGCGAAGCGGTGCGCGTGGCAGGTGACATTCCGGTCGACGTCGCGCGCGCGACCCGTTCCGTCAAGGTGCGTTCGTACGACGACATCTCACTGGAGTTGAGGGGCGGCCGTACCGTCGCCTGGGGGAGCGGCGAGAGCGGCGCCGCCAAGGCCCGTACGCTCACCGCTCTCATGAAAGCCGCCCCCGATGCGCGGCACTTCGACGTCAGCGTTCCCACGGCCCCTGCGTCATCGGGGAGTTGACGCACATCAGCGCAGGCCAGCACCCTGGTTGGGCACTGCTACGGCTGATCACATAGGGTGAAAAGAAAAACGGGAGGTTCGGCGTGTTCGTTGAACGTGCGCCACTTGTCGACTTAGTGTCCTGTTCAGAAGACTCCAGGGAACAGACACACTGGTAACCCTAAACTTCAGCGTTAGGGTTCGGGTCGGCGCTACGGACCGTCCCATTCGGCATCAGTCGACGGATCGCGAGGCAGCAGTGCTTCGCCGGTTCGGCGACACGTAACTCGAGGCGAGAGGCCTTCGACGTGGCAGCACCGCAGAACTACCTCGCAGTCATCAAAGTCATCGGTGTCGGCGGCGGTGGTGTCAATGCCATCAACCGGATGATCGAGGTCGGTCTCAAGGGCGTCGAGTTCATCGCCATCAACACCGACGCGCAGGCGCTGTTGATGAGCGACGCCGACGTCAAGCTCGACGTCGGCCGCGAACTCACCCGCGGACTCGGCGCCGGCGCCAACCCGGCCGTCGGCCGCAAGGCCGCCGAGGACCATCGCGAGGAGATCGAGGAGGTCCTCAAGGGGGCCGACATGGTCTTCGTGACGGCCGGTGAAGGCGGCGGCACCGGCACCGGCGGCGCGCCCGTCGTGGCCAACATCGCCCGCTCGCTGGGCGCCCTCACCATCGGCGTGGTCACCCGGCCGTTCACCTTCGAGGGCCGGCGCCGCGCCAACCAGGCCGAGGACGGCATCGCGGAACTCCGCGAAGAGGTCGACACCCTCATCGTCATCCCCAACGACCGGCTGCTGTCCATCTCGGACCGCCAGGTCTCGGTGCTCGACGCCTTCAAGTCGGCCGACCAGGTCCTGCTCTCCGGTGTCCAGGGCATCACCGACCTCATCACCACACCCGGCCTGATCAACCTCGACTTCGCCGACGTCAAGTCGGTCATGTCCGAGGCCGGTTCGGCACTCATGGGCATCGGCTCGGCCCGCGGCGACGACCGCGCGGTGGCCGCGGCCGAGATGGCGATCTCCTCGCCGCTCCTGGAGGCGTCCATCGACGGCGCCCGGGGCGTGCTGCTCTCCATCTCCGGCGGCAGCGACCTCGGTCTGTTCGAGATCAACGAAGCGGCCCAGCTGGTGAGCGAGGCCGCCCACCCCGAGGCCAACATCATCTTCGGTGCGGTCATCGACGACGCCCTCGGCGACGAGGTCCGCGTCACCGTGATCGCCGCCGGCTTCGACGGGGGCCAGCCCCCGACCCGCCGCGAGACGGTCATGGGTTCGTCCTCCACCTCGGCCCGCCGCGAGGAGCCCACTCCGGTACGGCAGACCGAGAGCCGTCCGTCCTTCGGCTCGCTCGGCAGCGTCACGCCGAAGGAGGACCCGGAGCCCGCGCCCGAGCCGGCCGCCGACCTCCCGGTGGCCCCGCCCGTCCCGCCGTCCCGGAGCTACTCGGACAGTGCGGCCGAGGAGCTGGACGTGCCGGACTTCCTGAAGTGATAGGACAGCGCGACAGCGTGAGCGGCGCGCACTTCGCCTTCACCGACCGGTGGGGCGGGGTGAGCGCCGCTCCGTATGAGGAGCTCAACCTCGGCGGGGCGGTCGGCGACGACCCCGACGCCGTACGGACCAATCGCGAACTGGCCGCCAAGTCGCTCGGACTCGATCCCGCCCGGGTGGTCTGGATGAACCAGGTGCACGGGGCGGACGTCGTGGTGGTCTCCGAGCCCTGGGGTGACAAGCCGGTGCCCCGGGTCGACGCGGTCGTCACCGCCGAACGCGGTCTCGCCCTCGCCGTCCTCACCGCCGACTGCACCCCGGTGCTGCTCGCCGACCCGGTCGCCGGGATCGCCGCGGCGGCCCACGCGGGCCGCCCCGGCATGGTGGCCGGAGTCGTCCCGGCCGCGCTACGCGCGATGACCGAACTCGGCGCCGATCCCGCCCGGATCGTCGTCCGCACCGGCCCCGCCGTCTGCGGCCGGTGCTACGAAGTGCCCGAGGAGATGCGCGCCGACGTCGCCGCGGTCGAGCCCGCGGCGCACGCCGAAACGAGTTGGGGCACGCCCGCGGTCGACGTGACCGCCGCGGTGCACGCGCAGCTCGACCGGCTCGGGGTGCGCGACCGGTGGCAGTCGCCGGTGTGCACGCTGGAGTCGGACGACCACTTCTCGTATCGCCGCGATCGCACCACGGGGCGACTCGCGGGATATGTCTGGCTGGACTGATGGGGCATGACGGACCGTAAGGACGAACTCGCCGCAAACCTGGCGAAGGTGGAGCAGCGGATCGCTGCCGCGTGTGCGGCCGCCGGGCGGGCGCGGGACGAGGTGACCCTCATCGTGGTCACCAAGACCTACCCCGCGAGCGATGTGCGGATCCTCGCCGAGCTCGGGGTGCGCCACGTCGCCGAGAACAAGGACCAGGACGCGGCCCCCAAGGCCGCCGAATGCTCGGATCTGCCACTGACTTGGCACTTTGTTGGTCAATTGCAGACCAACAAGGTGCGATCCGTGGTGGGTTACGCGGATCTCGTGCAGTCCGTCGATCGTTCGAAGTTGGTGACGGCCCTCTCCAAGGAGGCCGTGAAGGCCGAGCGCGAGGTGGGCTGCCTGATCCAGGTGGCCCTCGACGCCGGTGCGAGCGAGCGAGGGGAGCGGGGTGGTGTGGCACCGGGCGGAATCGGGGAGTTGGCCGGTCTCGTGGCCCGGGCTCCGGGGCTGCGGCTCGACGGACTGATGACCGTCGCTCCGCTCACCGGGGAGTACGCGGGACGCGAACAGGCGGCGTTCGAGCGGTTGATGGATTTGTCGACCGACCTGCGCCGGGACCATCCGGCTGCGAACATGGTCTCGGCAGGGATGAGCGCGGACCTCGAACAGGCCGTGGCGGCAGGGGCGACACATGTGCGCGTCGGCACCGCGGTACTCGGAGTCCGCCCCAGGCTCGGGTAACGTCGCCAGGAAGTCGGACCACAGCAGAAAATATGGTCATTACCGCCGAAAGGCGGTCATAACGACCTCGTGGATCGCGGGCACTTGGCAGTCGTCAGCCGATCCACCACAGAGCGGAGGACTCAGAGAATGGCCGGCGCGATGCGCAAGATGGCGGTCTACCTCGGCCTCGTGGAGGACGATGGGTACGACGGCCGCGGTTTCGACCCCGACGACGACTTCGAACCGGAACTCGATCCGGAGCCCGAGCGGGACCGTCGACGGCATGAGCCGTCTCATCAGTCACATCAGGCACTTCAGCCTGAAAGGGACGAATCGGTCAGAGTTGTGCAGTCCTCGGTGCCGCGCGACCCGGTGCCCCGATCCTCTTCGCTCGCCGCGGAATCGGTGCGTCCGGCGCGCATCGCGCCCGTGGCATCCATCACACAAGAGCGCGCAAGCCTGGAGAAGAACGCACCGGTGATCATGCCCAAGGTCGTGTCGGAACGAGAGCCTTACCGGATCACCACACTTCACCCCCGGACCTACAACGAGGCCCGTACCATCGGGGAACACTTCCGTGAGGGCACCCCGGTGATCATGAATCTGACTGAGATGGATGACACAGACGCCAAGCGACTTGTCGACTTTGCGGCCGGTTTGGTGTTTGGTCTTCACGGCAGCATCGAGCGGGTGACGCAGAAGGTGTTCCTGTTGTCGCCTGCTAACGTCGATGTCACGGCGGAGGACAAGGCCCGCATCGCAGAGGGCGGGTTCTTCAACCAGAGCTGAGAAGCAACAACCGGAACGAAGTACGAACAGGGGAGAGGGAAAGAAAGACCATGAGCGTGTTCGCGCAGGTGATCTACATCGCGCTGATGGTGTTCCTCATCGTGCTCATCTTCCGGTTGGTCATGGACTACGTCTTCCAGTTCGCCCGCTCGTGGCAACCCGGCAAGGCGATGGTGGTCGTTCTGGAGGCCACCTACACTGTCACCGATCCACCGTTGAAGCTTCTGCGGCGGTTCATCCCGCCGCTGCGTCTCGGGGGCGTGGCGCTCGACCTGTCCTTCTTCGTGCTGATGATCATCGTCTACATCCTCATCACCGTCATGGGAAACCTGGCGAGGTGACTGTGGACGATACGGTCTTGCCGACTGCCGATGACTACGTTGAGGTGAAGAGATGCCGTTGACCCCCGAGGACGTGCGGAACAAGCAGTTCACGACCGTCCGCCTCCGAGAAGGCTATGACGAGGACGAGGTCGATGCCTTCCTCGACGAGGTCGAAGCCGAACTGACCCGCCTGTTGCGCGAGAACGAGGACCTGCGCGCCAAGCTGGCCGCGGCGACGCGTGCTGCTGCCCAGAACCAGCAGAACATGCGCAAGCCCCCGGAGCAGCAGGACCAGCAGCAGGGTGGCATGCCCGGCCAGGGGATGCCGCAGCAGGGCATGCGTGGGCCCGGTCCCGGCGGCCCCGTGCCGGCCGGCATATCCGGTCCGCCGCAGCAGCAGATGGGTGGCCCCATGGGTGGCCCGCCCCAGCTGCCGAGCGGTGCGCCGCAGCTGCCTGCCGGTCCCAGTGGCGGCCAGGGAGGCCCGCAGGGTCCCGGTCCGATGGGCCAGGGGCCCATGGGTCAGGGTCCGATGGGTCAGGGCACCATGGGCGGTCAGCCGCCCATGCAGCAGCAGATGGGTGGCCCGATGGGCGGCCCCATGGGTGGTCCGATGGGCGGCCCCGGTCAGGGCCCCGGTGGCGACAGCGCCGCCCGAGTCCTCTCGCTGGCCCAGCAGACCGCCGACCAGGCGATCGCGGAGGCCCGTTCCGAGGCCAACAAGATCGTCGGCGAGGCGCGTTCGCGTGCCGAGGGTCTTGAGCGTGACGCCCGTGCCAAGGCCGACGCCCTGGAGCGGGACGCGCAGGAGAAGCACCGCGTCGCGATGGGCTCCCTGGAGTCCGCCCGCGCCACGCTGGAGCGCAAGGTCGAGGACCTGCGCGGCTTCGAGCGCGAGTACCGCACGCGTCTGAAGTCGTACCTCGAGTCCCAGCTGCGTCAGCTGGAGACCCAGGCCGACGACTCGCTGGCTCCGCCGCGTACCCCGGCGACCGCGTCGCTGCCGCCGTCCCCGGCGCCTTCCATGGCTCCGGCCGGTGCGAGCGCCCCGGCGTACGGTGGCAACCAGGGCATGGGCGGCGGTCCTTCGCCGGCCGGTCCGTCCTACGGCGGCCAGCAGCAGATGTCGCCCGCGATGACCCAGCCGATGGCGCCGGTGCGGCCGCAGGGTCCCGGCCCGATGGGGCAGGCTCCCTCGCCCATGCGTGGCTTCCTCATCGACGAGGACGACAACTGACGGCCTCTAGTACGCCTTAGGCGTCGGCAGCGTTCAGGGAGGGGCCCCGGATTTTCATCCGGGGCCCCTCCCTTTTACGCGTGTTGATCACAGTGTCGTAGGCATGAGGAAGGCCCGGTCCCCGAGAGGACCGGGCCTTCTCGCTCTGCCTTATGCCTTGCGCAGACGGAAGGTCAGGGACAGGCCCTCTTCGGTGAAGGGCTCGCCGTAGGTGTCGTCCGCCTCGCCCTGGGCGAAGTCCGTCGCCAGGACCTCGTCGGCGATCAGGGCGCTGTGCTCGGACAGGGCCGCGATCACGGCCGGGTCCGCGGAGGTCCAGCGCAGCGCGATGCGGTCGGCCACGTCGAGGCCGCTGTTCTTGCGGGCCTCCTGGATCAGGCGGATCGCGTCACGGGCGAGGCCGGCCTGACGCAGCTCCTCGGTGATCTCCAGGTCCAGGGCCACCGTCGCACCCGAGTCGGACGCCACCGACCAGCCCTCGCGCGGCGTTTCCGTGATGATCACCTCGTCGGGGGCGAGCGTGATCGTCTCGCCGTCGACCTCCACCGACGCCGTGCCCTCGCGCAGGGCGAGGGAGAGCGCGGCCGCGTCGGCGTTCGCGACGGCCTTGGCCACGTCCTGGACGCGCTTGCCGAACCGCTTGCCGAGCGCGCGGAAGTTGGCCTTCGCCGTGGTGTCGACCAGGCTGCCGCCGACCTCGCTGAGGGAGGCGAGCGCGGTCACGTTCAGCTCCTCCGTGATCTGCGCGTGCAGTTCGCGGTCGAGGGCGTCGAACCCGGTCGCGGCGATGAGCGCCCGGGACAGCGGCTGACGGGTCTTCACACCCGACTCCGCGCGCGTGGCGCGGCCCAGCTCGACGAGCCGACGCACCAGGACCATCTGCTTCGACAGTTCCGGGTCGATCGCGGAGAGGTCCGCTTCCGGCCAGGAGGCCAGGTGCACCGACTCCGGGGCGCCCGGGGTGACCGGCACGACCAGGTCCTGCCAGACCCGCTCGGTGATGAACGGCGTCAGCGGGGCCATCAGCTGGGTGACCGTCTCGACGACCTCGTGCAGCGTGCGCAGCGCGGCCTTGTCGCCCTGCCAGAAGCGGCGCCGGGACCGGCGTACGTACCAGTTGGACAGGTCGTCGACGAACGCCGACAGGAGCTTGCCGGCGCGCTGGGTGTCGTACGCCTCCAGGGACTGGGTGACCTGGTCGGTCAGCGCGTGCAGTTCGGACAGCAGCCAGCGGTCCAGGACCGGGCGGTCGGCCGGGGCCGGGTCCGCCGCGCTGGGCGCCCAGTTCGACGTACGGGCGTACAGGGCCTGGAAGGCGACCGTGTTCCAGTACGTCAGGAGCGTCTTGCGGACGACCTCCTGGATGGTGCCGTGGCCCACCCGGCGGGCCGCCCACGGGGAACCGCCGGCCGCCATGAACCAGCGCACCGCGTCGGCGCCGTGCCGGTCCATCAGCGGGATCGGCTCCAGGGTGTTGCCCAGATGCTTGGACATCTTGCGGCCGTCCTCGGCGAGGATGTGGCCGAGGCAGACCACGTTCTCGTACGACGACTTGTCGAAGACCAGGGTGCCGACGGCCATCAGCGTGTAGAACCAGCCGCGCGTCTGGTCGATGGCCTCGGAGATGAACTGGGCCGGGTAGCGGGACTCGAACAGTTCCTTGTTCTTGTACGGGTAGCCCCACTGCGCGAACGGCATCGAACCCGAGTCGTACCAGGCGTCGATGACCTCCGGCACGCGCGTGGCCGCCTTCTGGCACTGGGGGCACGCGAAGGTGACGTCGTCGATGTACGGGCGGTGCGGGTCCAGCTCGGAGTGGTCCGTGCCGGTCAGCTCGGTGAGCTCCGCGCGGGAGCCGACGACGGTGAGGTGGTCGTCCTCGCAGCGCCAGATCGGCAGCGGGGTGCCCCAGTAGCGGTTGCGGGACAGCGCCCAGTCGATGTTGTTCTGCAGCCAGTCGCCGAAGCGGCCGTGCTTGACCGTCTCCGGGAACCAGTTGGTGTTCTCGTTCTCCTGGAGGAGGCGGTCCTTGACGGCGGTGGTGCGGATGTACCAGGAAGGCTGCGCGTAGTAGAGGAGCGCGGTGTGGCAGCGCCAGCAGTGCGGGTAGCTGTGCTCGTACGGGATGTGCCGGAAGAGGAGGCCGCGCTGCTGGAGGTCCTCGGTGAGCTTTTCGTCCGCCTTCTTGAAGAAGACGCCGCCGACGAGGGGGACGTCCTCCTCGAAGGTGCCGTCGGGGCGGACCGGGTTCACCACGGGCAGGCCGTAGGCGCGGCAGACCTTGAGGTCGTCCTCACCGAAGGCGGGGGACTGGTGGACCAGGCCGGTACCGTCCTCGGTCGTGACGTATTCCGCGTTCACGACGTAATGCGCCGGTGCCGGGAACTCGACCAGCTCGAACGGACGTTGATAGGTCCAGCGCTCCATCTCGGCGCCGGTGAAGGACTGGCCGGTGGGCTCCCAGCCCTCGCCGAGCGCCTTGGCGAGCAGCGGCTCGGCGACGACGAGCTTCTCCTCGCCGTCGGTCGCGACGACGTAGGTGACCTCCGGGTGCGCGGCGACCGCCGTGTTGGACACCAGGGTCCAGGGGGTCGTCGTCCACACCAGGAGCGCTGCCTCGCCGGCGAGCGGACCGGAGGTGAGCGGGAAACGGACGTACACGGACGGGTCCACGACCGTCTCGTAGCCCTGCGCCAGCTCGTGGTCGGACAGGCCGGTGCCGCAGCGGGGGCACCAGGGGGCGACGCGGTGGTCCTGGACCAGCAGGCCCTTGTCGAAGATCGTCTTCAGCGACCACCAGACGGACTCGATGTACTCCGGGTCCATCGTGCGGTACGGGTCCTGGAGGTCGGTCCAGTAGCCCATGCGGGTCGTGAGCGCCTCGAAGGCGTCGGTGTGGCGGGTCACGGACTCGCGGCACTTGGCGTTGAACTCGGCGATGCCGTACGCCTCGATGTCCTTCTTGCCGCTGAAGCCGAGCTCCTTCTCGACCGCCAGCTCCACCGGGAGGCCGTGGCAGTCCCAGCCGGCCTTGCGGGCCACGTGGTAGCCGCGCATGGTGCGGAAGCGGGGGAAGACGTCCTTGAAGACGCGGGCCTCGATGTGGTGGGCGCCCGGCATGCCGTTGGCGGTGGGCGGGCCCTCGTAGAACACCCACTCGGGGCGGCCCTCGGACTGCTCCAGGGTCTTGGCGAAGATCTTCTGCTCACGCCAGAAGTCGAGCACCGCGTGCTCGAGGGCGGGCAGGTCGACCTGGGCGGGCACCTGGCGGTACTGCGTCATCAGTCTTCCTCCGGCGGATGTGCTGCCTTCCGTCCGGAGGGACGAGAGCCTTCTTCTCTACGCCGGTCTCGGCGCGCTCCCGCGGTACCACCCTCCTTGGCCCGCCGACACGGGGTGTGTGCCGGTGAGCCCCCTCATTGGGGTCGCGATGCCGGGTCTACGCCCCCTGCTGGAGGTTCTTCCGGCGGCTCCGGGGTGATCTTCGCGTCGCGCTCGCCCCCGGGCTTCCACCGTCCCCGGGTCGCTCTGGGCTGCGTACGCCGCTACTCGTCCCCATCCACGCTTTTCGCTCCGCCCAGTGTACGGCGCCCCGGGGACAGTGGCCGACCGGATTTCCGGGGCCGGGCGCGGAGGCCGACCGGGGGCGTCGCGTGACCCGAATGGAGCGGCACGGCTGTTCGGATTCCGGGACGGACAGCCGGGCGGATTACCCGGCGGGGAGCTGGGCACAACGCATGCATGCTTCCCGCCCCGCACGCGCGGGGAGGGCGAATCGGGCGGCGTGCCCCGTTGCCGCGGGACTCAAGTCGATTTATCGTCCCAGCACGATTCGCGAGCAAGATCACAATATGTGAAGGGGCCGCGGCATGGTGGCGAAAAAGACCGCCGTACAGCAGTCGGCGTCGGGCCGGTCCACCCATGCCCGTGCCTCTGGCGGCGAGGCCAAGGACGCGGGCGGGAAGAAGCACGCGCGCGGGGTGGCGTCCGGGGCCGCGTCCTCCGGCAAGGACGTGGCGGCCAAAGCCGTGAAGGCGGTCGGGGCGGCGGCGAAGAGCGTCGCGAAGAAGGCCACGGGTTCCCTGGCCGGGGCGGAGGAGGCTCCGGTCGGTGGGACGACGGAGGCCACCAAGGGCGTCGGCAAGGCCTCGGTCACGAAGAAGAAGACGGCGACGGCCAAGGCCTCGGCGACGAAGAAGGCCGGGAGCACCGAAGAGACCGCGGGCGCGAAGAAGGCCGTCACGAAGAAAGCGGGCGCGAAGAAGGCGGTCAGGAAGAAAGCGGTGACCGAGAAAGCGGTGACGGAGAAGTCCGCTGTCACCAAGAAGGCGGCCGCAGGGAAGGCGGTCGCCGAGAAGAGCCCGGTTGCCGGGAAAGCGGCGTCGGCGCCGAAGAAGAAGGCGGTCACGAAGAAGACCGCCGCGAAAAGCACGGCCGCGACCGGAAGCGCGGCGAAGAGCACGGCGGCGCCGAAGAGCGCGGCCGGGAAGACAGCCGCGCCGAAGAGCGCGGTCAGGAAAACAGCCGCGACGAAGGCCGCGGGGAAGAAGACGGCCGTGAAGGACACCGCGGTCGAGGAGACGGCCGCCACGGAGGCCGGGGTCCCGCAGGGGGACGCCGGGCAGGGCACCTCCGGGAAGAACACCCTCAGCAGGAGGGCGGCCAGGAAGAGCACGGCCAAGAAGGCGGGCGCGGCCGAGGCCGCGAAGCAGACGGGAGCCACGACCGTGGTTGCGAAGAAGACCCCTGGCACGGCCACAGCGGCGAAGACCGCCCTACCCAACGCGCGTGTCGCCGCGGTGGAGCCCGGCGAACTCGCGGTGCGCCCAGGTGAGGATCCGTGGACGCCCGACGAGGTCGCGGAGGCGCGCGCCGAGCTGACGGCCGAGGCCCTGCGGCTGCGCACCGAGATCGCCACGTCCGAGGAGTCCCTGGTGGGGCTCATGCGGGACTCCGGGGACGGCGCCGGCGACGATCAGGCCGACACCGGGACCAAGAACATCACGCGCGAGAGCGAGATGGCCCTCGCGGCCAACGCGCGCGAGATGCTGATCCAGACCGAACGGGCCCTGGGACGGCTCGACGCCGGCACCTACGGCCTGTGCGAGAACTGCGGCAACCCCATCGGCAAGGCGCGGATGCAGGCCTTCCCGCGCGCGACCCTGTGCGTGGAGTGCAAGCAGAAGCAGGAACGCCGGTACTGAGGGTGCTTGCAGGCGTGTCGTACCCTCGTCCTCAGTCAGGTACCTAGGTCGAGGGACTCACGTGGCAGAGGCGGAGCGCATCATCGGTACGCCGGATACCCCAGAGGCGGCGGGGGCCGAGCCGGAGCAGGACCGGACGGCGCGGTCCAGGGGCAAGCGCAGGATCGCCGTGCTGTTCACGGTGGCCGCCTTCGCGTACGCCCTCGACCTGGTCAGCAAGATGATCGTGGTCGCCAGGCTGGAGCACCACGAGCCGATCGAGATCATCGGGGACTGGCTGAAGCTGGAGGCGATCCGCAACGCGGGCGCGGCCTTCGGCTTCGGTGAGGCCTTCACCGTGATCTTCACGGTGATCGCGGCGGCCGTGATCGTGGTCATCGCGCGGCTCGCCCGCAAGCTCTACAGCCTGCCCTGGGCGATCGCGCTCGGGCTGCTGCTCGGCGGCGCGCTCGGCAACCTCACCGACCGGCTCTTCCGCTCGCCCGGCGTCTTCGAGGGCGCGGTCGTGGACTTCATCGCGCCCAAGCACTTCGCGGTCTTCAACCTCGCCGACTCGGCGATCGTGTGCGGCGGCATCCTGATCGTGCTGCTGTCCTTCAAGGGCCTCGACCCGGACGGGACCGTCCACAAGGACTGATCCACAAGGACTGAGCCCGGGTTTTCCACAGGCTCGGTCGGGGCTGTCTCACCCGTCCGGCATACTCGACGGGTGAGCACCATTCCCGAGGTCCGTACCCTGCCCGTGCCCGACGGCCTGGAGGGCGAGCGCGTCGACGCCGCCATCTCCCGCATGTTCGGCTTCTCCCGCACCAAGGCGGCCGAGCTCGCCGCCTCGGGGAAGGTCATGGTCGACGGGTCGGTGGTCGGGAAGTCCGAGCGGGTGCACGGCGGGGCCTGGCTGGAGGTCGAGATGCCCCAGGCGCCCGCGCCGGTGCAGATCGTCGCCGAGCCGGTCGAGGGCATGGAGATCGTCCATGACGACGACGACGTGGTCGTGATCGTCAAGCCGGTCGGCGTGGCCGCGCACCCGTCGCCGGGCTGGACCGGGACGACCGTGATCGGTGGGCTCGCCGCCGCCGGGTACCGCATCTCCACCTCCGGTGCCGCCGAGCGCCAGGGCATCGTGCACCGGCTGGACGTGGGCACCTCGGGGCTGATGGTCGTGGCCAAGTCGGAGCGGGCGTACACCTCGCTCAAGCGGCAGTTCAAGGAGCGCACGGTCGACAAGCGGTACCACACGCTCGTCCAGGGCCACCCGGACCCGACCAGCGGCACCATCGACGCCCCCATCGGCCGGCACCCCCAGCACGACTACAAGTGGGCCGTCACCGCCGAGGGCAAGCCGTCCGTGACGCACTACGACCTCATCGAGGCGTTCCGCGCGGCCTCCCTGCTCGACGTGAAGCTGGAGACCGGGCGCACCCACCAGATCCGCGTCCACATGGCGGCCCACCGCCACCCGTGCGTCGGCGACCTGACGTACGGCGCCGACCCGACGCTCGCCAAGCGGCTGCGGCTGACCCGGCAGTGGCTGCACGCCGTGCGGCTCGGCTTCGAGCACCCCGGGGACGGGGAGTGGGCGGAGTTCGCGAGCGAGTATCCGGACGACCTCCAGCAGGCCCTGGACCTGGTGCGTGAGGAGACCTACGGGTGAGCACGCCCGCGTACGAGGTGCGGGTCGCCGAGGACCCCGCCGACCGTGAGGCCTGCTTCACGGTGCGCAAGGAGGTCTTCGTCGGCGAGCAGGGCGTGCCCGAGGACATCGAGTACGACGCCTACGACGCCGTGGCGGTCCATGTGCTGGCCGTGCGGGAGGACGGGGTGCCGCTCGGGACCGGGCGGCTGCTGTTCGGCGACGCGGCGGCCGGGAAGACCGGCGGTGACCAGTCGGTGGGTTCGCTGGGGCGGCTCGCCGTGACCCAGGACGCGCGCGGGCTCGGGGTCGGGGCCGCCCTTGTGCGGGCCGTCGAGGAGGCGGCACGCGCGCGGGGGCTGGCGGCTGTGGACCTGCACGCCCAGACGCACGCGCTGGGGTTCTACGAGCGGCTGGGGTACGTGGCGTACGGGCCCGGGTTCCTGGACGCGGGGATGCCGCACCGGGCCATGCGGCGCGTTCTCTGACGGTCGGCGGGAGCGGCGGTCGGGAGGGTTCGGGCGTTTTGCGGGCAGACTGAAGTGACCGATGTTCTGTCGATCTGCCCGGAGCTTTGACCGTGGATCAGTTGGCCCTGTTGTTCGTGTTGTTGCTTGGGGCTCTGATCAGTGTCCCGGTGGGGGACCGTTTCGGGTTGCCCGCGCCGGTGCTGATGACGCTGCTCGGCATAGTGCTCGCGGTCCTGGACTTCGTACCGAATGTCGACATCCCGCCCGAGCTGATCCTGCCCATCCTGTTGCCGCCCCTGCTCTACGCGGCGGTGCGGCGCACTTCCTGGCGCCAGTTCACGGCCAACAAACGGCCGATCTTCCTGCTCGCCGTCGCGCTCGTGTTCGTGACGACCCTGTGTGTCGCCGCCGTCGCCCATGCGATCGTGCCGGGGCTGCCGGTCGCCGCCGCCCTCGCGCTGGGCGCGCTGGTCGCGCCGCCCGACCCGGTCGCCGCGACCGCCGTGGCGGGCCAACTGGGGCTGCCCCGCCGGCTGGTGTCCATCCTGGAGGGCGAGGGGCTCTTCAACGACGTCACGGCGATCGTGCTCTATCACGTGGCGGTCGCCGCGGCCGTCAGCGGCTCGTTCACGGCCGGGGAGGCCGGCCTGGAGCTCGTGCTCTCCGCGGTGGTCGCCGTCGCCGTGGGGCTCGCGCTCGGCTGGGGCGCCAACAAGCTGATGGACCTGCTGGGCGACGCCACCCTCCAGATCGGGCTGACGGTGCTCGTGCCGTACGCCTCCTACGTGCTCGCCGAGGAGCTGCACGGCTCCGGGGTGCTCGCCGTGCTGACCACCGCCCTGTTCCTCGCCGAGTACGGCACGGACGCCGACGACGTGATGACCCGGCTGGCCGGGCACACCTTCTGGGACATCGTCGACACGCTCGTCACCGGGGTGGCGTTCGGGCTGATCGGGCTCGAACTGCACAACGCGATCCGGACCGCGTCCGGCCGCTGGGGCGAGATGCTCGGCTGGGCCGCGGCGATCGTGGCCGTGGTCGTGCTCGTGCGGCTCGCCTGGCTGATGCCGGCCACCTGGCTCACCAAACGGATGCACGCCAAACGGGACTACAGCGAGGAGATCCCGACCAGTTGGCGGGAGACCGTCATCATGTGGTGGTCCGGAATGCGGGGCGTGGCGTCGGTGGCGCTGGCCCTGGCCATTCCGCTGGAGACCGACACGGGGGCGGGCTTTCCCGACCGGGACGAGATCGTCTTCATCGCGTTCGGGGTGATCATGGCCACGCTGGTGCTCCAGGGGCTGACCCTGCCGTGGCTGGTGAAGCGGCTGGGGGTGCAGGCCGACAGCGAGCGGGAGATGGAGTTCGAGAAGGCCCTCGCGGTCCGGGCGGCGAAGGCGGCCAAGCGGCGGCTGCGCGAGATCGAGGCCGTGGAGGAGCTGCCGGAGGAACTGGCCGAGCAGATGCAGCGGCGGGCGTTCGAGATCGCCGTGCGGATCCATCCGGAGACGGGGGGCGAGGAGCGGCGCGAGGCCAGGAGGCGGCTCAAGCGGATGCGACGGATCCAGGGCGAGCTGCTGAGCGCGGCGCGGCACGAGGTGCTGGCGGCGCGCAGCGAACCGGGGGCCGACCCCGAGGTCGTGGACCGGGTGCTGCGGCACCTGGACGTCCGCAGTCTGCGGTGAGTCCGCGGACACGGGGATGCACTCCCCAAGGGCCCGTTTTGTAGGGTGCGGTCATGGCTCGCAACGTGGTGATCAGCGGTGGTGGTACGGGAATCGGGCTCGCGGCGGCGCAGGTGTTCGCCGCGGAAGGGGACCGGGTGCTGCTGCTCGGGCGGCGCCCCGAGGTGCTGGAGAAGGCCGGGGTGCCCGGGGCGCTGACGTACGCCGCCGATCTGGCCGACGTCGGCCAGGTGCGCGGCGTCGTCGGCTTCGTGGAGCGGGAGTTCGGGGCCGTGGACGTGCTGATCCACAGTGCCGGGGGCACCGGGCAGCTCGAACCGCCCGCCGACGTCTCCGATCCGCTCGACGCCGTCGCCCACAACTGGACCGTGAACTTCCGGCTCAATGTGCTGACCGCGGCGCTGCTCACCGAGGGACTGAAGAACCGGCTCGCCTCCCCCGGCGGGCGGGTGCTGTTCGTCAGCTCCATCGCCGCCTACCGGGGGTCCGGGAGCGGGGCGTACGGGGCGGCGAAGGCGGGGCTGCATCCGTACGCGCACGATCTGGCGCGGGAGCTGGGGCCGCGGGGGATCACGGCGAACGTGGTGGCGCCGGGGTATGTCGAGGACACGGAGTTCTTCGGGGCGGCCATTGATCCCGCTCGGCGGGAGCGGCTTGTCGGTGACACGTTGAACGGGCGGGCGGGGACGCCGGGGGATGTCGCCGCCACGCTGCACTGGCTGGCGTCGGCGGGGGCGGGGCATGTGACGTCTCAGATCGTGCAGGTCAATGGTGGTGCTGAGCGCGGGAGGTGACGGGGGCTGCGCGGCCGTTGGCGGGTGCGGGTCCGTCGTGGCCGGTCGCGCAGTTCCCCGCGCCCCTGGGTCAGTGCAGGCACCGGCGCCACGACGGACCGTCTAGCCGCGTCCCGTTCGCGGGGACTCGTGGGCGCGGCGGGGTGTCTCGCCGTCCCTCTCGTGGCCGTTGAGCCGCCGGAACCCCGGTGCCAGCGTCGCGTCCGCCGTGTTGACCCGCGGCAGGGCGTACGGGTGGTTGTCGGTGAGCCAGCGGACCATCTGCTCGCGGACCGTGACCCGTACCGTCCAGATGTCGTCGGCGTCCTTGGCGGTCACCAGGGCACGCACCTGCATGGTGTTCGGGGTGGTGTCGGTGACGGCGAGGCCGTAGTCGCGGCCGTCCCAGGCGGGGCACTCGCGCAGGATGTCCCGCAGGCGCTCGCGCATCAGCTCCACCGGGGCCGTGTGATCGACGTGCCAGTAGACGATGCCGGTCATCTGCGGGGTGCCGCGCGACCAGTTCTCGAACGGCTTCGAGGTGAAGTACGACACCGGCATGGTGATCCGGCGCTCGTCCCAGGTCCGGACCGTCAGGAAGGTCAGGGTGATCTCCTCGACGGTGCCCCACTCGCCGTCCACCACCACGGTGTCGCCGATGCGCACCATGTCGCCGAAGGCGATCTGCAGCCCCGCGAACATGTTGCTGAGCGTCGACTGGGCGGCCACACCGGCGACGATGCCGAGGATTCCGGCCGAGGCCAGCAGTGAGGCACCGGCCGCGCGCATCGCCGGGAAGGTCAGCAGCATCGCGGCCACCGCCACCACGCCGACGGTCGCCGCGACCACCCGCATGATCAGCGTGACCTGGGTGCGCACCCGGCGGACCCGGGCGGCGTCGTGGTGGGCACGCGCGTAACGGGTGTACGTCGTCTCCACCACGGCCGCCGCGATCCGGATCACCAGCCAGGCGGTGGCCCCGATCAGCACCAGTGTCAGCGTCTGCCCGATGCCGGCGCTGTGCCGCTCCAGCACCCTTGCCTCGTCGTACGCCCCTCTCAACATCGCGGCGCACAGCACGAGCATGTAGGGGATGCGGCCCCGGCGCAGCAGACCCCACATCGGGGTCTCGCTGTGGCGTGCGTCGGCCTTGCGCAGCAGAAGGTCGGTGGCCCAGCCGATCACCAGAGTGAGCAGCACCGAGCCGCCGACCACGATCAGTGGGCGGAGTACGTTCTCCATGACCCCGAACCTAACCGGCCCGGGGGAGGCATGAACATGTGACTTCCGCCGCGAAGTGGGTACGGGCGCCGCCGTGCCCGTGGAACGGCACTGTCGGTGCAGGCTGGCACCATGGCCTCATGAACATCATGCTCTTTCACTCGACCTACGGCCTCAGGCCCGCCGTCCGTCAGGCCGCCGACCGGCTGCGGGAGGCCGGGCACGAGGTGTGGACGCCGGACCTCTTCGAGGGGCGCACGTTCGAGACGGTCGAGGAGGGCATGGCCTTCAACGAGGAGATCGGCAAGGACGAACTGCTCAAGCGGGCCGTCCTGGCCGCCGCGCCCTACTCCAAGCGCGGCCTCGTCTACGCCGGGTTCTCGCTCGGCGCCTCGATCGCGCAGACCCTCGCCCTCGGCGACGAGAAGGCCCGCGGGCTGCTGCTCCTGCACGGCACCTCCGACATCGCGCCGAACGCGACCGCGGACGAGCTGCCGGTCCAGCTGCACGTGGCCGAGCCCGACCCCTTCGAGACCGACGACTGGCTGAGCGCCTGGTACCTCCAGATCGGCCGCACCGGCGCCGACGTGGAGATCTACCGGTACGCCGGGGCCGGTCACCTCTACACCGACCCCGGTCTGCCGGACTACGACGAGGAGGCCGCCGAGGCCACCTGGAGAGTGGCCCTCGGCTTCCTCGACAGCCTCTAGGGCGGCCCTAGACCGGCTGGTACGTCCGCTCGACCTTCTGCGTGCCGCTGCGCGTGCGGTACGAACGCGCCCAGGACGAGGTCGCGTTCGCCTTGGTCTTGTCGGACAGCACGTAGTAGTCCATCTGCGCCCGGTCGGCGGTGATGTCCAGGACGCCGTAGCCGTGCCGGTCGGTGTCGACCCAGTGGACGTGCCGGTTGGCGAGCTGGATGACCGGCGCCGCGAGCGCGGTGACCGTGCCCTCGGGAACCTTCAGGAGGTCGTCGAGGTTGTCGGAGGTCACCGAGGTGACGACGAACTCCGTGGCGGCCGAGGCCGACAGCGGGTAGGTACCGGCGTCCACCGGCACGTCGTTGGCCCACGCCATGTGGATGTCACCGGTCAGGAAGACGGTGTTGCGGATGGCGTTGGAGCGCAGGTGGGCCAGGAGTTCGCGGCGGTCGTCGGTGTAGCCGTCCCACTGGTCGGGGTTGAGGGCGAGGCCCTCCTTCGGCAGGCCCAGCAGCTCGGCGAGCGGCCTGAGCAGGTCGGCGGAGAGCGAGCCGATCGCGAACGGCGAGATCATCACGGAGTTGCCGACCAGCCGCCAGGTGGCGTCGGAGGACTTCAGTCCCGCCTTGAGCCAGTCCAGCTGGGCGCGGCCGGTGATCGTGCGGTCCGGGTCGTCCACCGAGCCGTTGCCCACGGCCACCTGCTGCGAGCGGAAGGACCGCAGGTCGAGCAGCGAGAGGTCGACGAGCTTGCCGAAGCGCAGCCGCCGGTAGGTGGTGCCGGCGATCGCCGTACGGACCGGCATCCACTCGAAGTAGGCCTGCTTGGCCGCGGCCTGACGGGCCGTCCAGGCGCCCTCCGTGCCCTCGGTGTGGTTCTCGGCGCCGCCCGACCAGGCGTCGTTGGCGAACTCGTGGTCGTCCCAGATCGCCACGACCGGGGCGACCGTGTGCAGGGCCTGCAGGTCCGGGTCGGTCTTGTACCTGCCGTGCCGGGTCCGGTAGTCGGCGAGGGTGAGGATCTCGTGGGTCGGCGCGTGCTGCCGTACGACGGTGTCGCGGGTGCCGTACTCGCCGGTGCCGTACTCGTAGACGTAGTCGCCCAGGTGCAGCCAGGCGTCCAGGTCGCCGCGGGCCGCGAGGTGGCGGTAGGCGGAGAAGTAGCCGGCCTCCCAGTTGGCGCAGGAGACCACGCCGAAGCGGAGGTTCGCGACGGCCGCGTCCGCCGCCGGCGCGGTGCGGGTGCGCGCCGCCGGGGAGTCGGTGCCGCCCGCGGAGAAGCGGAACCAGTAGTCGGTCGCGGGGGCCAGGCCCCGCACGTCCGCCTTGACCGTGTGGTCGGAGGCGGCGGTCGCGGTGACGGAACCCTTGGCGACGACGGTCGTGAAGGCCTTGTCCCTGGCGACGACCCAGCCGACCTCGATGTCCGGGCCGAGCCCGGAACCCGGTACGGCCTCTGCGGTCGGGGTCACCCGGGTCCACAGCAGGATGCCGTCCGGGAGCGGGTCGCCGGAGGCCACACCGTGCAGGAAGGCGGGGGCCTCGACCGCGCCGGCCGGCCAGGCGGCGGCGAGCGGGGCGGCCAGGACAGCAGTGGCCGCCGCGGCCTTGACGACCGTACGGCGGCGTGGGGACGGGGAGTTGCTCCCGGCTGTGCTCTGTCTACTAGTCACGGCCGATCAGGTTACTGATCGGTATGAACGAGAGCGGGCGAACCCGTGAAAGTTCGCCCGCTCTTTGCCCGAAGAGTTCGGGATCAGCCCTTCAGCGCCGCCTGGAGCGCCGTGTTGAAGTCGGCGACCGTCATCGGCGCGCTCTTGCCGTCGGAACCGGTCAGCGTCTTGCCGTCCATCTTCAGGGTCGGGGTGCCGCTGATGCCGTCCTTGTTGAACTTGTCGGACATCTCCAGGGCCCACTTGTCGTAGGTGCCGTTCTTCACGGCGTTCTGGAAGGTCTTGTTGTCCTTCAGCTCCGGGACGGTCTGCGCGATCTTGATGAGGTAGGCGTCGTCCTTGAACTTGTCGGGGCCGCTTTCCTCGGGGTGCCACTTCGTGGAGTACATCGCGGTCTTGTACTTCAGGAACGCGTCGGTGCTCACGTTCAGCGCCGCGCCGAGGGCGCTGAGGCCGTTCTTGGAACCCTCGCCGCCGAGGTTGCCGTCGAGGAAGGTGGCGCCGACGAACTGGAGCTTGAACTTGCCGTCCTCGACGTCCTTGTCGACGGTCGAGCCCACGGTCTGCTCGAACTGCGCGCACACGGGGCAGCGCGGGTCCTCGTACATGACCAGGGTCTTCTTGGCGGTGCTCTTGCCGATGACGACCGTCGTGCCGTTGGCGCCCGTGCTGTTGGCCGGCTTGACGAGCTTGTCGTCCTTGGCCGCCTCCCAGTAGCCGGGCTTGTTGCTCTGGACGACCGCGTAGCTGATGCCGCCGGCTATCGCCAGGACGCCGACGATGGAGCAGGCGACGATGACCTGCCGCTTGATCTTGTCGCGCTTGGCCTGGCGCTCGCGCTCCTGCCGCAGCCGCTCGCGGGCGGCGGTCTTCGCGGCCTGGCTGTTCCGCTTGCTCATGGTGGTGTTCTCCATCACGGGGACGCGCACACGACGTGTGCGGGGATACGTAGGTCGGGACTGGTGGTGCTCAGGTGCTGCACGAGCGGGTGAGGCTCAGGCGACAGCGGGTGAGCACGGCGGTCCACGCCGTCCCAGGGAGTGCACGAGGATCTCGTCGAGCACGACGGCCGTACGGCGGCCGGGGCGCACCGGACGGGCCGGTTCCGGCGCCGACCGCACGGTCAGCGCGGCGGCCGCGAGGAGGAGCGGCCGGAAGGTGGTGGCGGCCACGGCCCGCAGCAGCTGGGCCAGGGCCCGCTCGCCGCGGCGCAGCCAGGCGGCCGCCAGGAGGCCGACGCAGAGGTGGGCGCCCAGCAGCAGCCAGGCGGTCTGCGCATCGGCGTGGGCCAGCAGGCCGCCGAGCCGGCCGGGGTCGGTACCGGTCACCCGGGCCAGCGGCGAGCCGACGCTGGTGCCGTCGCCGCAGAACACGTCCCAGCCGACCGAGCGCAGCGGGCCCGCCACCGGGCCGCCCGCGGCGCCGTAGCAGACGTGCTGGCCGGTGGTGAAGACGGTGTCGGCGGCGAGCTCCAGCGGGATCAGCACGACGGCGATCCGCCCGAAGCCGCGCTCCCGGCCGGCCAGCGCGTAGGTGAGCGCGAACACGGCGACGGCGACCGCCGCCACCGTGTTGAGCGGCAGGGGAGCCCGGGACAGCAGCACGTGCGACGCGGTGCTGAGCGTCACGACGAGTGCCGTGAACAGCGCCGCGCGGAGCGCTCGTAGGTGGGTCCCGGATATGTCCATAGCGTGGAGAGTGTGTCACGCGGGCCTGTAAGGGACCCCTAAAGGGTCCCTGTGAGCGGCCCTATCGTTATCGACGGCGGTAGGGGGCCTGTCACAGGCCGGGGATGCGGCCGTTGCGGAAGAGGTCGACGAAGGTCTGGTGGTCGGCACGCGCGCGGGCGCCGTAGCTGTGCGCGAAGTCGACGAGAAGGCCCGCGAAGCCGTCCTCGTCGGCCGCGATGGCCGCGTCGATGGCCCGCTCGGTGGAGAAGGGCACCAGGGACTCGCCGGAGGTGTCGTCCGCCGCCGCGTGCATCGTGGCCGTGGCCCGGCCGAGGTCGGCGACGACCGCCGCGATCTCCTCCGGGTCGTCGATGTCACCCCAGTCCAGGTCCACCGCGTACGGCGAGATCTCGGCGACCAGCTGGCCCGCGCCGCCCAGTTCGGTCCAGCCGAGCCAGGGGTCGGCGTGCTGCTGGAGGGCGCGCTGGGAGATCACCGTGCGGTGACCCTCGTGCTGGAAGTAGTCGCGGATCGCCGGGTCGGTGATGTGGCGGGAGACGGCCGGGGTCTGGGCCTGCTTGATGTAGATCACCACGTCGTTCTCCAGGGCGTCGGTGTGCCCTTCGAGAAGGATGTTGTACGAGGGCAGCCCGGCCGAGCCGATGCCGATGCCGCGGCGGCCGACGACGTCCTTGACGCGGTAGGAGTCCGGGCGGGCCAGGGACGCCTCCGGGAGGGTCTCCAGATAGCCGTCGAAGGCCGCGAGCACCTTGTAGCGGGTGGCGGCGTCCAGCTCGATGGAGCCGCCGCCCGGCGCGAAGCGGCGCTCGAAGTCGCGGATCTCCGTCATCGACTCCAGGAGGCCGAAGCGGGTCAGGGAGCGGGCGTCACGCAGCGCGTCCAGGAGGGGGCCCTGGGCGGTGTCCAGGGTGAAGGGCGGTACCTCGTCGCTCTTGGCGCCGGTGGCCAGGGCGTGGATCCGCTCGCGGTACGCGCCCGCGTACACCTCCACCAGCTCGGTGATCTGCTCGTCGCCGAGCGCCTTGGCGTACCCGATCAGCGCGACCGAGGCGGCGAAGCGCTTCAGGTCCCAGGTGAAGGGGCCGACGTAGGCCTCGTCGAAGTCGTTGACGTTGAAGATCAGCCGGCCGTTGGCGTCCAGGTAGGTGCCGAAGTTCTCCGCGTGCAGGTCGCCGTGGATCCACACGCGCGAGGTGCGCTCGTCCAGGTACGGGCCGCCCCGCTTCTCCGCGTCCAGGTCGTGGTAGAAGAGGCACGCCGTACCCCGGTAGAACGCGAACGCCGAGGCCGCCATCTTCCGGAACTTCACGCGGAACGCGGCCGGATCGGCGGCCAGGAGCTCGCCGAAGGCGGTGTCGAAGACAGCGAGAATCTCCTCGCCGCGGTGCTCGTCGTTGAGCTGCGGTACCGACATCGCGGGGTGCCTCCTGGTGCATGTGTACGACAGCGTTTCTGTCGTCTCTCCAACGGGCGGGTCCCGGCGAAAGTGCCCGCGACCCTCGTTGTGAAGGTACGCGGGGCGGCCCTCTGAGTGTCAGTGCCGAGGCATAGACTTCGACGCTGTCCCCCGAACTGTCCGCCCGCCTGTCGTCGAGCGTTTTCCATGGAGGCCACGCCGTGTCAAAGCCGCCGTTCACGCACCTGCACGTCCACACCCAGTACTCCCTGCTGGACGGTGCCGCGCGGCTCAAGGACATGTTCAACGCGTGCAACGAGATGGGCATGACCCATATCGCCATGTCCGACCACGGCAACCTGCACGGGGCGTACGACTTCTTCCACACCGCGAAGAAGGCCGGGGTCACCCCGATCATCGGGATCGAGGCGTACGTGGCGCCCGAGTCCCGGCGCAACAAGCGCAAGATCCAGTGGGGCCAGCCGCACCAGAAGCGGGACGACGTCTCCGGTTCCGGTGGTTACACCCACAAGACGATGTGGGCGGTGAACTCGACCGGCCTGCACAACCTCTTCAAGCTCTCCTCGGACGCCTACGCCGAGGGCTGGCTGCAGAAGTGGCCCCGCATGGACAAGGAGACGATCTCCCAGTGGTCCGAGGGGATCGTCGCCTCCACCGGTTGCCCCTCGGGTGAGCTCCAGACCCGGCTGCGCCTCGGCCAGTACGACGAGGCACTGAAGGCGGCCGCCGAGTACCAGGACATCTTCGGCAAGGACCGCTACTTCCTGGAGCTGATGGACCACGGCATCGAGATCGAGCACCGGGTCCGCGACGGCCTCCTGGAGATCGGCAAGAAGCTCGGCATCCCCCCGCTGGTCACCAACGACTCGCACTACACGTACGCGCACGAGGCGACCGCCCATGACGCCCTGCTGTGCATCCAGACCGGCAAGAACCTCTCCGACCCCGACCGCTTCAGGTTCGACGGCACCGGCTACTACCTGAAGTCCACGGACGAGATGTACGCCGTCGACTCCTCGGACGCCTGGCAGGAGGGCTGCGCCAACACCCTCCTGGTCGCCGAGATGGTCGACACCACCGGCATGTTCGAGGCGAAGAACCTCATGCCGAAGTTCGACATCCCCGAGGGCTACACCGAGGTCACCTGGTTCAAGGAGGAGGTCCGGCGCGGCATGGAGCGCCGCTTCCCCGGCGGCGTCCCCGAGGACCGCCAGAAGCAGGCCGACTACGAGATGGACGTCATCATCCAGATGGGGTTCCCCGGCTACTTCCTCGTGGTCGCCGACTTCATCATGTGGGCCAAGAACAACGGCATCGCGGTGGGCCCCGGCCGAGGCTCCGCGGCCGGTTCGATCGTCGCCTACGCCATGGGCATCACCGACCTCGACCCGATCCCGCACGGTCTGATCTTCGAGCGGTTCCTCAACCCCGAGCGCGTCTCCATGCCCGATGTCGACATCGACTTCGACGAGCGTCGGCGCGTCGAGGTGATCCGGTACGTGACGGAGAAGTACGGCGCCGACAAGGTCGCCATGATCGGCACCTACGGCAAGATCAAGGCCAAGAACGCGATCAAGGACTCCGCGCGTGTGCTGGGCTACCCGTACGCGATGGGCGACCGCCTCACCAAGGCCATGCCCGCCGACGTCCTGGGCAAGGGCATCGACCTCGACGGCATCACCAACCCCTCGCACCCGCGCTACAGCGAGGCCGGCGAGATCCGCGGGATGTACGAGAACGAACCGGACGTGAAGAAGGTCATCGACACCGCCAAGGGCGTCGAGGGCCTGGTCCGGCAGATGGGTGTGCACGCGGCCGGCGTGATCATGTCCAGCGAGCCCATCGTCGACCACGCCCCGATCTGGGTGCGGCACACCGACGGCGTGACGATCACGCAGTGGGACTACCCGCAGTGCGAGTCGCTCGGCCTGCTGAAGATGGACTTCCTGGGCCTGCGCAACCTCACGATCATGGACGACGCCATCAAGATGGTGAAGGCCAACAAGGGCATCGATCTGGAGATGCTCGCCCTGCCGCTGGACGACCCCAAGACCTTCGAACTGCTCTGCCGCGGTGACACCCTCGGTGTCTTCCAGTTCGACGGCGGCCCGATGCGCTCGCTGCTCCGCCAGATGCAGCCCGACAACTTCGAGGACATCTCCGCCGTCTCGGCCCTCTACCGGCCCGGCCCGATGGGCATGAACTCGCACATCAACTACGCGGAGCGCAAGAACGGCCGCCAGGAGATCACGCCGATCCACAAGGAGCTGGAGGAGCCGCTCCAGGAGGTCCTCGCGGTCACCTACGGCCTGATCGTCTACCAGGAGCAGGTGCAGAAGGCCGCCCAGATCATCGCCGGGTACTCGCTCGGCGAGGCCGACATCCTGCGCCGCGTGATGGGCAAGAAGAAGCCCGACGAGCTGGCGAAGAACTTCACCATCTTCCAGGCCGGCGCCCAGAAGAACGGCTACAGCGACGAGGCCATCCAGGCCCTGTGGGACGTCCTGGTCCCCTTCGCCGGCTACGCCTTCAACAAGGCCCACTCCGCCGCGTACGGCCTGGTCTCCTACTGGACCGCGTACCTCAAGGCCAACTACCCGGCCGAGTACATGGCCGCGCTGCTCACCTCGGTCAAGGACGACAAGGACAAGTCGGCCGTCTACCTCAACGAGTGCCGGCGCATGAAGATCAAGGTGCTCCCGCCGAACGTCAACGAGTCGGAGCACAACTTCGCGGCCCAGGGCGACGACGTGATCCTCTTCGGGCTCGAAGCGGTGCGCAACGTCGGTACCAACGTGGTCGAGTCGATCATCCGCAGCCGCAAGGCCAAGGGGAAGTACGCCTCCTTCCCCGACTACCTCGACAAGGTCGAGGCGGTCGCCTGCAACAAGCGCACCACGGAGTCGCTGATCAAGGCGGGCGCGTTCGACACCATGGGGCACACCCGCAAGGGCCTCACCGCGCACTTCGACTCGATGATCGACAACGTGGTCGCGGTCAAGCGCAAGGAGGCCGAGGGACAGTTCGACCTCTTCGGCGGGATGGGCGAGGCGGACAGCAGCGAGCCCGGCTTCGGACTCGACGTGGAGTTCACCACCGACGAGTGGGACAAGACCTATCTGCTCGCCCAGGAGCGGGAGATGCTCGGCCTGTACGTCTCCGACCACCCGCTCTTCGGCCTGGAGCACGTGCTGTCCGACAAGGCCGACGCGGGCATCGCCCAGCTCACCGGCGGCGAACACGCCGACGGCGCGGTCGTCACCATCGGCGGCATCATCTCGGGCCTCCAGCGCAAGATGACCAAGCAGGGCAACGCCTGGGCGATCGCCACCGTCGAGGACCTCGCCGGTTCCATCGAGTGCATGTTCTTCCCGGCGACCTATCAGCTGGTGTCGACCCAACTCGTCGAGGACGCCGTGGTGTTCGTCAAGGGCCGCCTCGACAAGCGCGAGGACGTGCCGCGGCTGGTCGCGATGGAGCTCCAGGTCCCCGACCTGTCCAACGCCGGCACCAACGCGCCCGTGATCCTCACCATCCCGGCGCTGAAGGTCACCCCGCCGATGGTCAGCAGGCTCGGGGAGATCCTCAGCCACCACAAGGGGGAGAGCGAGGTCCGGATCAGGCTCCAGGGGCCCAGCAAGACCACGGTCCTGCGGCTGGACCGGCACCGGGTGAAGCCGGACCCGGCGCTCTTCGGTGATCTGAAGGTGCTGCTCGGACCGTCCTGCCTGGCGGGCTGAGCGACCCGGGCGGCACCGGTCATGCAGAGGGGCGCACTCCTGACGGGGTGCGCCCTTCTGCGAGTCTGGGTCTCAACAACCCTTTATGCAGATGTCAGTTGTGGCCGAAGCTTTTCTGCCGCCCCTTGCGGGCCACGTCGCCGGGGGTCACCTGCGGGGCATGCTGCTCGGTCGGCGTCTCCATCGAGGAGTGCTGGGGCTCCTGCCCGGCACGCTCGGTCTGGGACGGCTTTCGGTTCTGCTTCTTGTTCTTGGCCATGGTGGTGCCTCCTGTGGGGATCTAGGGGCCAGGGCCTGGACCAGATTCACATAGGCTGACAACAGGCGCATTTCGGATAATTACCGTGTGTGACAGGGAATGTCGCGAGGCAATGCCCGGAAACGCCACGCCGAAGATCGAGTTCCGGCCGTTAACCCTCGCGTGGTCGGGCAGACTCGAAGGAAGCCCGAAGCAAACCTCCCGGAAAGAGGGTGGATCGCGTGGACCGCTGCATCGTCCTGGTGGACGCCGGGTATCTGCTGGGGGCCGCCGCCAGTCTCCTTGCCGGGGAGCCCTCCCGCTCCCGTATCACCGTCGACCACGCCGCCCTCGTGCAGGGGCTGCGCGACCGGGCCGAGTCCGACACCGAACGGCCCCTGCTGCGCATCTACTGGTTCGACGGCGCCCCCGACCGCGTCCCACAGCCCGAGCACCGCAGACTGCGGGTGATGCCCCGGGTCACCGTCCGGCTCGGCGCCCTGACCCGCAGCGACGGCCGCTGGGCCCAGAAGGGCGTGGACGCCGCCATGCACGCCGAGCTCACCGAGCTGGCCCGCAACCGCGCCTGTTCCGACGTCGTGCTCGTCACCGGCGACGGCGACCTGCTGCCGGGCATGATGGCCGCCAAGGAGCACGGGGTCGCCGTACACCTGTGGGCCGTGCAGGCCGCCGACGGGGACTACAACCAGTCGGAGGACCTGGTCGCCGAGGCGGACGAGCGGCGGGTGCTGGACCGCGCGTGGATCACGAAGGCCGTACGCGCGAAGGAGCTCGGCGGGATCTGCGCGCCGCCGCCCGTGCCGCGGCCCGAGATCGCCGCGATCCTGTCCGCGCCGCTGCCCGAGTCCTCGCTCTCGCAGGCGCCCGAGCGGACCGCGGAGGAGACCGAGCACGCCCCGGCGGCCGCCTCGGAGAACGGCACGCAGGAGCGGGTGCCGGCCCCGAAGGGGGTGCCCACGCCCAAGGACCTCGCCGCCCTGCGGGCCCCCGGCGCCCAGCCCGCCCAGCACCCCGCGAGCGCGACCCTGCGCTGGTCCTCGGACAAAGGCTGGGTCGACCGGCCCGGCGGTGCCGCCGAGCCGCCCGAGGTGGCCTCCATGCCGACGCTCGCGCAGCTGACCACGGCGGAGCAGCGGTGGGCCGACCGGGAGGAGGACATCACCACGGTCGGCGGCGATCCGTTCGAGGTGGGCCAGGTCTTCGCTCGGCGGTGGATGGAGCGGCTCGGCGACCAGGCGCATCTGCAGCGGCTGTCCGGGATGTATCCGCGGGTGCCGCACCGGATCGACGGGGAGCTGCTGCGGTACGCGGCCCGGTTCGGGCTGCTCGCGCACAAGGACGACCAGATCGACGAGCACGACCGTTACGCGATCCGCGCCGGCTTCTGGCGGGAGATCGATGTGCGCACGGCCGCGGAGCACGCCCCCGCCGGGGAGTGAAACGGCACATACGCCGCCCCAGGGGCGAGCGGGGCTCCCCGACCCCGTAGTCTCGTTCCTTGTGAGTACGCGCGCTGCACCGGCACTTCGACACCGTGGTGATGTCGTGTGTGCGGTGCGCGGACTGACCAAGACCTACCCCGCGGTGCGCGGGCGGCGCGGGACGCCGGCGACGCCCGAGGTGCGGGCCACCGACGACGTACGGCTGGACATCCGCCGCGGTGAGATCTTCGGGCTGCTCGGGCCGAACGGCGCCGGGAAGACCACACTCGTACGGCAGCTCACCGGCCTGATGCGGCCCGACAGCGGCAGCGTCGAGATCCTCGGCCACGACATCGTGCGCCACCCGGACCGGGCCTCGCGGATCCTCGCCTACCTCGGCCAGGAGTCCACCGCCCTCGACGAACTCACCGTCTCCCTGGCCGCCGAGACCACCGGCCGGCTGCGCGGCCTGGAGGCCAGGAAGGCGCGGGCCGAGCGGGACGCCGTACTCGAGGAGCTGGGGCTCACGCCCATCGCCGGGCGGCCGCTGAAGAAGCTGTCCGGCGGGCAGCGGCGGCTCGCGTGCTTCGCGTCGGCGCTCGTGGGGGAGCGGCCGCTGCTGGTGCTCGACGAGCCGACCACCGCGATGGACCCCGTGGCGCGGCGCGCGGTGTGGTCCGCCGTGGACCGGCGGCGGGCAGAGCGCGGGACGACCGTGCTGCTCGTCACCCACAACGTCATCGAGGCGGAGACGGTCCTGGACCGGGTCGCCGTCCTCGACCAGGGCCGGGTGATCGCCTGCGACACGCCGACCGGCCTCAAGGAACAGGTCGCGGGCGAGGTCCGCGTCGACCTCGTGTGGCGCGAGGCGGCCCCGCTGCACGTGCCCGAGGTGGCCGCGCTCCAGGAGCGGGCCGTGGCCGCCGGGCGCCGCTGGACGCTGCGGCTCGCCCCCGAGGAGGCCCGCGCGGTCGTCGCCACCGTCACCGGCGGGGCCGCGTTCGCCGCGCTGGACGACTTCACCCTCGCCACGCCCAGCCTGGAGGACGTGTACCTCGCGCTGGGCGGGGCCGCGCAGCAGGGGCTGGTGAAGGCTTGAGCACTTTGAGTACGTGGACGGCCCTGTCCGTACGTCACAGGGCGAGTGCCGGAGCGAAGAGGAGCAGAGCCACGTGAGTGTCGTACCCGCCGAGGTTCTGCAGGGCGGCGCGGCGGCCGTCGAGGAGACGGGCCGGGACGCGGCGGCCGAGCTCGGGCCGCGCGCGCGGCTGTGGCCCTCGCTGGTGGCCGTGTACCGGGCGCAGCTGTCCCGCGCGCGGGTCGCCCGCATCCCGCTGCTGTTCGTGGCGACCTTCCAGTCGATCGGGATCATGATCCTGATGCGGGGGGTCGTGGACGGCGGGGGCGAGGCGCGGTCCGTGGTCGCCGGGGCGTCCGTGCTGGTCGTGGCCTTCGTCGCGCTCAATCTGCTCGCGCAGTACTTCGGGCAGCTGCGGGCGAGCGGCGGGCTAGACCACTACGCCACCCTGCCGGTGCCGCCCGCCGCCGTGGTGCTCGGCGCCGCGGGCGCGTACGCCTCCTTCACCGTGCCCGGGACCGTGGTGACCGCCGTCTTCGGGTGCGTGCTGTTCGGGCTGCCGCTGGCGCACCTGTGGGTGCTGGTGGCGGTGATTCCGCTGGCGGGAGCCGCTCTGGCGGGACTCGGTGCGGCTCTCGGACTGCTCGCGCCCCGGCCGGAGCTGGCCACCTTGCTGGGACAGCTCGGGATGTCGGCCGCGCTGCTGCTCGGGGTGCTGCCCGCCGACCGGATGCCCGAGGTGGTGCGGTTCGCCCGGGACCTGCTGCCGTCGACCTACGGTGTCGAGGCCTTCGCCCGGACCTTCGGGCCGCATCCCGACTGGGCCTTCGTGCTCGGTGACCTCGCCGTGTGCGCGTGCGTGGGAGTGATCTCGCTGGCCGTCGCCACCTGGGCCTATCGCCGGGCGGCCGTCCGGTGACGCGCCGCTCAGGCGGGCCTGGCACGATGTCAGGGTGACCGCTCCGTTGACGCCTCCTCCGCCGCCGCACGAACCGTCCTCGCACGATGCCTGGCAGGCTCCCGATGCCGGCTACGCGGCTCCCGCCGAACCCCGGTACGGGCAGGGCGGGCCCGGGATGAAGACCGAGCTGCTGGAAGGCGCGGTGATCATGGTCGCCGTGGCGCTCGCCGGGGCGCTGCTCGGGGTCCTGTGGTGGTGGCTGGCGCCGCATGTGCCGCTGGTCGGGGACGTGGACGCGCAGGGGAACTGGGCCGTCTATCTCAAGGACACCGAGGGGGAGCAGGCCGTGGGGGCGGACGGGACGCTCACTCTGCTGGCCCTGGCCTTCGGCTTCGTGAGCGCGCTGGCCGTCTTCCTGTGGCGGCGCAGGGGCGGGGTGCCGCTGGTGGTGGGGCTGGCCGTCGGGGGAGTGCTCGGCTCCCTGCTCGCGTGGCGGGTGGGGACGTGGCTCGGGCCCTCGTCCGACGTGCTCGCCCACGCGAAGGCCGTGGGCAAGGGAGTCACGTTCTCCGCGCCGCTGAAGCTGGGAGCGAAGGGCGCGCTGCTCGCCTGGTCCTTCGCCGGCCTTGTCGTGCATCTCGGTCTCACGGCCCTGTTCGGGCCCCGGGACCCTGAGCCGTACGGGGCGGCGGTTCCGGGGGACGGGTACGGGACCCCTGTGCGGTAGGGGCTCCGAAAGGCGCGCCTTGTCCTCGCACTCGGGACGGGTGCGGTTACCTGGGCCGGAGTCGGCCCTCCGGTGTGCCGGGCGGGGCTCACGGTGCTGTTCGGGCGCCGGGATTCTGAGCCGTACGGGGCGGTGGTTCCGGGGGACGGGTACGGGACCCCTGTGCGGTAGGGGCTCCGAAAGGCGCGCCTTGTCCTCGCACTCGGGACGGGTGCGGTTGCCTGGGCCGGAGTCGGCCCCCCCGGTGTGCCGGGCGTGGCTCACGGTGCTGTTCGGGCGCCGGGATTCTGAGCCGTACGGGGCGGTGGTTCCGGGGGACGGGTACGGGGCACCTGTGCGGTAGGGGCTCCGAAAGGCGTACACCGGAAGGCGTGGAGTCAGCCGGGCCGGAGTCGGCCCCCGCTATGCCGGGCGCCTGCCGTGGTTCGAGCGGCCCTTCTTCGTACGCCATCTGCGCTTGCGCGTCCTCTTCGACATACCCCTTCTGCTTAGTCCAGGAAGGGGCCCTCGTCGAGGGGTCACGCGCGGGCGATGGGCGCCAGGACCGCGTTCGTGAGATCGGCCAGGTCCTTCGGCGCGACCTCCACCTCCAGGCCCCGGCGGCCGGCGGAGACGCAGATCGTGTCGTGGTCGGAGGCCGAGGCGTCCAGGACCGTGCGGAGCTTCTTGCGCTGGCCCAGCGGGGAGATGCCGCCCCGGACATAGCCCGTGGTGCGTTCGGCGAGGGTCGGGTCGGCCATGGCCGCCCGCTTGCCGCCCACGGCCGTCGCCAGGGCCTTCAGGTCCAGGGAGCCCGCCACCGGGACCACCGCGACCGTCAGCGTGCCGTCCACGTCCGCCACCAGCGTCTTGAAGACGCGGTCCGGCGCGACGCCCATCGCCTCGGCCGCCTCCTCGCCGTAGGAGGGGTGGGCGGGGTCGTGGTCGTAGGCGTGCACGGTGAAGGAAACGCCCGCCGTGGTCAGGGCCACGGTCGCGGGGGTGCCCCCCGGCTGCTGCTGCTTCTTCGACTTCTTCGCCATCTGACGGGTTCCGGCCCTCAGTTCAGGCTCGTCGGGCCGCGCGTCAGTTCCGACGCCGGCAACGACGGCAGATTACGGATGATCGCCGTCTCCGCGCGCAGGATTTTCAGTTCGTCGCGCAGCCGGGACGCGGTGTCGGGGGCCTGGAGCAGGCGCTGCTTGGTCGGGATGTCCAGCATCACCGCGGCCGCCACCAGGTACGAGAGCACCGACGGTTCGTCCGGGAGGTCCGCACCCGACGACAGGGAGCGCTCCCTGGCTCCCGCCAAGCGCTTCTGGTACTGGCGGAAGGCCCGCAGGACGCCCTCTGCCAGCGGCCCGGACTCGTCGCCCGCCTCCTCCGGCAGCTCCTCCAGTTCGGCCGTCAGATAGGGGCCCGAGGCGTCGACGGACAGCAGCCTGACCCGGGTCGTGCCCGTCGCCAGGACCTCGAAGGTGCCGTCGGCCCGTTCCCGGACCGTCGCCGCGTCCGCGACGCAGCCGACCGCGTGGAACGCCTTGACGGGGTCGTCACCGAAGCCGGCCGCGGGGCCGCTGTCGGGCACGGCCGCCCGGTCCGGCAGGCCGGGGGCGCTGGGCGCCACCTCGTGGCCGTCACGGATCGCCACGACGGCGAACCGGCGCGGTTCCTCCTCGGGCGTCTTCAGCAGTTCGCGCATCATGGCGCGATAGCGCTCCTCGAAGACGTTGAGAGGAAGCACGAGCCCCGGGAACAGCACAGAGTTCAGGGGGAAGAGCGGGAGCCGCACGGTGGTCACGGCGCCAAAGCCTAATGGCCCGCGGAGCGGACACGTCCCCCGAGCCCACTTCGTGGATGGATCAGGGCGTGCCGCCGGACCTCCTCCCGGACCTCCAGGAAGCGGCCCAGCGGGTCCTCGGCATCCCGGCCCCAGGGGAACGAGGTGGCGTACGGGCCCAGCATCCGCAGCTGTTCCAGGGCGTCCGGCCAGCGGCCCAGCCGCACCAGGACGTACACCAGCTTGTTGCGGATCTCGGCCGGCCAGGGGTCGGCCGGCGCGAACGTGGCGGACAGCTCGATCGCCCGGTCGGCGGCCGCGTCCAGCCGCTCGCGCGGTACCGCGGCGGAGCCGGCCTCGGTCAGACACGCGAGGGCCGCCCGGGCGGGCAGCGCCTGGACGAGAGAGCCGGGCGGGGCGTCCTGAGCGGCCCGGTCGGCGAAGTCGAAGCACTCGCGGTACGAGCCGCGCCAGGACGTCGCCAGATAGCGCAGGGCGGCGACATGGCAGCCGTAGTGCAGCGGGGCGCGCCTGAGGGCCGCCTCCCACAGCTCCCCGAAGTAGGTGGGCCCGGCCTGCGAGCCGCGCGCGTGGTCCAGCGCGATCCGCCACGGCACCGGGTCCCGGTCCTCACCGCGGGCCGCGGCCGTGATCAGCGGGCTCACCTCGCGCAGCAGCTCCGCCCGGGCCGGTGAGTCCCACACCCGGTCCACCGCGAGCTGGGCGCCGAGCAGCAGCCGGTCCGGGTCGTACGGGGCTTCGGCGCGCCAGGCGTCGTACCACTCGGGGCGGGAGCGGGCGAAGGCGGAGAGGCGTCGGACGTACCGGTCGCGCAGCTCCCAGGCGCAGTCCTCGCGGGTCGCGCGGAGCAGCTGGGCCGCGCGCCCGTACCCACCCTGGCCGGCGGCGACCAGCGCGGGTCCGAGCCGGTCGTCGGGCGCGTCGAGCAGCACCTCGTCGTCGGCGGACAGTCCGCCGGTGAGGTACGGGGGCATCCGCGCCGCGCGGATGAAAGGGGGCAGCAGGGCCATGGTGTCGACCATTGAAAGTCCGACGGAGAAGGCTGCGCCAGTGCGAACGTGCAATTCGTGGAAAGTTGTACGCCGCGGGGTCAAGGGAGATTAAAAAGGTGACCGTTGAACAACTCTCTGACCAGCGGTCTCACCGGTCCCGACCGGTGTCCTGCCGAATTCTTCACAAGGCCGTCAGTTCCGCCGGAGCAGCCTTGTGGCCCCCGCCGCCACCGTGGTCGCCAGGATCCAGCCGAGGAGGACCATCGCCGCCGCCAGCCACTGCCAGCCGCCGCGCAACTGCCAGAAACCGACCTGCCCCAGGTCGATCACCGGGAGCAGCAGGTCGAGCGCGAAGAGGGCGGGATTCCAGACGGGATGGTCGCCGCCCTTGAGCGGCGGATGGCTCGCGTGTGCGAACGCCACGGAGCTCGCCGCCCAGAGCACCGCCATCCACACGGCGGCCCGCCCCGGCCGGTACCCGTAGGCGACCGTCCAGTCCTGCACGTACCCCCACAGCTTGGCGGCCGGCGGCAGGCTCTCGCGGCGCCGGCGCTGCTTGGCGAGCAGCACCTCGCGCGCGTCCTCGTCCTCGCCGCCGGCCCGCAGCACCGCGGCGAGCCTCTCGTACGGCTCCGGGTTGTACTCGGCGGTCGCGGCGGCCACCCACTCCAGCCGCTCGGCCAGCGGGAAGGGGCCGTGCGGCACGAGGTTCTCGTAGGCGAAGCCGCCCATGTGCAGATTGCCGGGCCCCGGCCAGGCGCTCGCCCGGTCCACGAGGTTGCCCACCCGCGCGCCCGACAGCACCACCTTGCCGCGCTGCGGCTTCTCGCCGAGGAAGCGCAGCTCGGGCGCCTGGATGCGGCGCAGTGACAGCTCCTGCTCGTCGGTGAAGGTGAAGCGGGCCCGCTCCAGGTCCACGGCGTCCCCGAACCGGCCGTCGTCCAGCCGCACCCCGCCCTGGCACTCGAAGCGCTGGATCCGCGTCCCGCGCGCGGGAGTCGCCCCGCTCAGCATGGCGGCGCCGACGCCCGCCGGGGTCAGGTACAGCGTGCGCTCGACGGTCAGCTGGGGGGCGTTCAGCGCGAGCCGGGTGTACGGGTTGGTCAGCCGGGCGCCGCGCAGGCTCAGGGAGACGCCGATCGTCGCGCTGCGCAGGCTCAGCTCGCCGTGCGACTCCAGGAGCTCGGCTTGGAGGTCCTGGCCCACGGTCATGCCGTCGGCGGCGATGGAGCGGCCGCTGCGGTCGCGGTAGACGATCGCCTGGTTCATCAGCAGGTCGGTGCCGATGTGCGCGTCGGTCAGCCGGACGCCGTTGTGGAAGCGGCAGCGCGGCAGGTGCAGATCGCCCTCCGTGTGCACCCGGGCGGCCTCCAGGCGCGGCACCGAGCAGTTGACGAACCGCGCGGTGGTGAAGCGGGCCTCCGGCAGCAGGATCTCCCGCTCGAAGCGGCAGCCCTTCATCTCCATGTACGGCACCACCGTGCCGCCCGCGAGGTCCAGGGTGCCGCTGATCTGCACGCCGGCGAGCTTCAGGGAGGACACCCGGCCCGCGAGCGCGGGCGGACCGTCCAGGAGCAGCCAGCACACGATCCGTGCGCGGACCGTCCGCTCGGGGCCCCAGGGGTGCCCGCCGTGCGGATCGTCGACGACGGTGTCGCCGCTGCTGAGGTCGTACACGGTGCCGTTGCGGAAGGCCTGCCACATGCCGGCCTCGGCGGCGGTCAGATCGTCCGGCAGGTCTCCGTCCCGGATGCCGGCCCCCTCGGTCACGGTTCTTCCAGCTCCTTGCGGCTCGTGGGATTCGTACAACCGTTCATGCCCGCTGAGTAACCCCCCGAACGCTAGACGTGAAGGGGATCTTCCGGGTTGCGTATCAGCCATTGGAATGCGCGAACGGGCCCTGAGGCGGGTCTGAGAGAATTGACGAGTGATCTCCCGAATCGATCTGCGCGGCGACGCCCTCCCCGAGGGCCCGGCCCTGCGCGACCTGCTGCCCCGAGCCGACTTCGACGTCTCGGCCGCCCTGGAGAAGGTGCGTCCGATCTGCGAGGCCGTGCATCATCGGGGTGACGCGGCGCTGATCGACTTCGCCGAGAAGTTCGACGGTGTGCGGCTGGAGCGGGTGCGGGTGCCCGCCGAGGCCCTCACGCGCGCGCTGGAGGAGCTCGACCCGGCGGTGCGGGCGGCCCTGGAGGAGTCCATCCGCCGCGCCCGCCTCGTCCACCGCGAACAGCGCCGCGGCACCCACACGACTCAGGTCGTGCCCGGCGGCAGCGTGACCGAGAAGTGGGTGCCGGTCGACCGGGTCGGGCTGTACGCGCCCGGCGGCCGGTCCGTCTACCCGTCCTCCGTGATCATGAACGTGGTGCCCGCGCAGGAGGCGGGGGTCGAGTCGATCGCCCTCGCCTCCCCGGCCCAGGCCGAGTTCGGGGGCCTTCCGCACCCGACGATCCTCGCCGCGTGCGCGCTGCTCGGCGTCGACGAGGTCTACGCCGCCGGTGGCGCGACCGCCGTCGCGATGTTCGCGTACGGCACCGAGTCCTGCCCGCCCGCCAACATGGTCACCGGCCCCGGCAACATCTGGGTCGCCGCCGCCAAGCGCTACTTCACCGGCAGGATCGGCATCGACGCCGAGGCCGGCCCGACCGAGATCGCGGTCCTGGCGGACTCCTCCGCCGATCCGGTGCACGTGGCCGCGGACCTGATCAGCCAGGCCGAGCACGACCCGCTGGCCGCGGCCGTCCTGGTCACCGACTCCGTCGAACTCGCGGACGCCGTCGAGAAGGAGCTGGAACCGCAGGTCGCGGCCACCCGGCACATCGAGGACCGGATCGTGCCCGCCCTGAAGGGCCGGCAGTCCGCGATCGTCCTCGTCGACGGCATCGAGGAGGGCCTCAGGGTCGTCGACGCGTACGGCGCCGAGCACCTGGAGATCCAGACGGCCGACGCCGCCGCGGTCGCCGACCGGGTCCGCAACGCGGGCGCGGTCTTCGTCGGCCCCTGGGCCCCCGTGTCCCTCGGCGACTACGCCGCGGGCTCCAACCACGTCCTGCCCACCGGCGGCTGCGCCTGCCACTCCTCGGGCCTGTCCGTCCAGTCCTTCCTGCGCGGCATCCACATCGTCGACTACACGAAGGACGCGCTCGCGGACGTGGCGCACCACGTGGTGACGCTGGCGGAGGCGGAGGACCTGCCGGCCCACGGGGCGGCGATCAAGGCTCGGTTCGGTTGGAAGGTGCCCGGCAAGTGACATTCGGAATCGACGACCTCCCCGTACGGGACGAGCTGCGCGGCAAGTCCCCCTACGGCGCGCCCCAGTTGGACGTCCCCGTACGGCTGAACACCAACGAGAACCCCTACCCGCTGCCCGAGCCGCTGGTCGAGCGCATCACCGAGCGCGTCCGTGAGGCCGCCCGCGACCTCAACCGCTACCCGGACCGGGACGCCGTGGAGCTGCGCACCCAGCTCGCGAAGTACCTGACGGACACCTCGGGCCACGAGGTGGGCCTCGCCAACGTCTGGGCCGCCAACGGCTCCAACGAGGTCATCCAGCAGCTGCTGCAGACCTTCGGCGGCCCCGGCCGTACGGCGATCGGCTTCGAGCCGTCGTACTCGATGCACGCCCTCATCGCGCGCGGCACCGGAACCGGCTGGATCTCGGGCCCGCGCAACGCGGACTTCTCCATCGACGTCGGGACGGCCGCCCAAGCGATCGCCTGGCACAGGCCGGACGTCGTGTTCATCACGACCCCCAACAACCCGACCGGCAACGCGGTCCCGCCCGGGACGGTCCTCGCGCTGTACGAGGCCGCGCAGGCCGCGAAGCCCTCCATGGTCGTGGTCGACGAGGCGTACATCGAGTTCAGCCACGGCGACTCGCTGCTGCCGCTGCTCGAAGGACGGCCGAATCTCGTCATCTCCAGGACGATGTCGAAGGCGTTCGGAGCGGCCGGACTGCGCCTCGGCTACCTGGCCGCGCACCCCGCGGTCGTGGACGCCGTCCAGCTGGTACGGCTGCCCTACCACCTGTCGGCCGTCACCCAGGCGACCGCGCTGGCCGCCCTGGAGCACACCGACACGCTGCTCAAGTACGTCGAGCAGCTGAAGGCCGAGCGGGACCGGCTGGTGAGCGAGCTGCGCGCGATCGGCTTCGAGGTCGTGGAGTCGGACGCGAACTTCGTGCAGTTCGGCGTCTTCGAGGACTCCCACACGGCCTGGCAGAAGATCCTCGACCAGGGCGTCCTGGTCCGGGACAACGGCATCCCGGGGTGGCTGCGGGTCAGCGCCGGAACCCCGCGGGAGAACGACGCGTTCCTCGACGCGGTACGCGAACTGAAGAAGGAGCAGAGCACATGAGCCGCGTGGGACGCGTGGAGCGAGTGACCAAGGAGACCTCGGTGCTCGTCGAGATCGATCTCGACGGCAGCGGCAAGGTCGAGGTGGCGACGGGCGTCGGTTTCTACGACCACATGCTCGACCAGCTCGGCCGGCACGGTCTGTTCGACCTGACCGTGAAGACCGAGGGCGACCTGCACATCGACTCGCACCACACCATCGAGGACACCGCCCTCGCCCTCGGCGCCGCCTTCAAGCAGGCGCTCGGCGACAAGGTGGGCATCTACCGCTTCGGCAACTGCACGGTCCCCCTGGACGAGTCGCTCGCCCAGGTGACCGTGGACCTGTCCGGCCGCCCCTACCTCGTGCACACCGAGCCCGAGCACATGGCGCCGATGATCGGCGAGTACGACACCACGATGACCCGGCACATCCTGGAGTCCTTCGTGGCCCAGGCGCAGATCGCCCTGCACGTGCACGTGCCGTACGGGCGCAACGCCCACCACATCGTGGAGTGCCAGTTCAAGGCGCTGGCCCGGGCCCTGCGCTACGCCTCCGAGCGCGACCCGCGCGCGGCCGGCATCCTCCCCTCCACGAAGGGCGCGCTGTGACCGGCCTGTCGACCCTCCTGATCGTCGTCGGCCTCTTCCTCGCCGGCGGCATCTACTCCTTCGTCAAGCAGCAGATGCCCAAGGGCCTCATCGTGCTGCTCTCCATCGCCGCCGGGATGTGTCTCGTCGCCGGCGTCATGAGGCTGGAGGTGTGGAATTGAGCGCTCCGACTTCGAAGAAGGTCGTCGTCTTCGACTACGGCTTCGGCAACGTGAGGTCCGCCGAGCGCGCCCTCGCGCGCGCGGGAGCCGAGGTCGAGATAACGCGCGACTACGACCGGGCCATGAACGCCGACGGCCTGCTGGTGCCCGGCGTCGGCGCCTTCGCCGCCTGCATGAAGGGGCTGCACGAGGCGCGCGGTGACTGGATCATCGACCGCCGGCTGTCCGGCGGGCGCCCGGTCATGGGCATCTGCGTAGGCATGCAGATCCTCTTCGCGCGCGGCATCGAGCACGGCGTGCAGACCGAGGGCCTGGACGAGTGGCCCGGCTCGGTCGAGCCGCTGAAGGCCGACATCGTGCCCCACATGGGCTGGAACACCGTCGACGCGCCGGACGGCTCCCAGCTGTTCGCCGGGCTGGACGCCGACGCCCGCTTCTACTTCGTGCACTCCTACGCCGTCCACGACTGGTCGCTGGAGACGCACAACACGGCGATGACCGCGCCCAAGGTCACCTGGGCGACCCACGGCAGGCCCTTCGTGGCCGCCGTGGAGAACGGCGCCCTGTGGGCCACGCAGTTCCACCCCGAGAAGTCCGGCGACGCCGGTGCGCAGCTGCTGAAGAACTGGATCGGAACCCTGTGATGTCCTCGAAGCCCTCACGGCTCGAACTCCTGCCCGCCGTCGACGTCCGCGACGGCCAGGCCGTCCGCCTCGTGCACGGCGAGTCCGGGACCGAGACCTCGTACGGCTCCCCCCTGGAGGCCGCCCTGTCCTGGCAGCGGTCGGGTGCCGAGTGGCTGCACCTGGTCGACCTGGACGCGGCGTTCGGCACCGGCGACAACCGGGAGCTGGTCCGGCAGGTCACCGAGGCCATGGACATCAAGGTGGAGCTGTCCGGCGGCATCCGCGACGACGCCTCGCTGGCCGCCGCCCTCGCCACCGGCTGCACCCGGGTGAACCTCGGCACGGCCGCCCTGGAGAGCCCGGAGTGGGTCGCCAAGGTCATCGCCGAGCACGGCGACAAGATCGCGGTCGGTCTCGACGTCCGCGGTACGACCCTCAAGGGCCGCGGCTGGACCAGCGAGGGCGGCGACCTCTACGAGGCGCTGGAGCGGCTCGACAAGGAGGGCTGCGCCCGGTACGTCGTCACCGACATCGCCAAGGACGGCACGCTCCAGGGCCCCAACCTGGAGCTGCTGCGCAACGTGTGCGCCGCGACCGACCGCCCGGTGGTGGCCTCCGGCGGGGTGTCCTCGCTGGACGACCTGCGGGCCATCGCCGAGCTGGTCCCCCTCGGTGTCGAGGGCTCCATCGTCGGGAAGGCGCTGTACGCGAAGGCGTTCACCCTGGAAGAGGCTCTGGAGGCGGTGGCTCAGTGAGCGATCTGCGACGCGTCACGACCGGTGCGCCCTGGGAGGACACCTTCGGGTACTCCCGCGCGGTGGAACTCCCCAACGGCCTGGTGCTGGTCTCCGGCTGCACCTCGGTGGTGGACGGCGAGATCGTCGCGGGCGATCCGTACGAGCAGACGGTCAACTCCTTCAACGTCGCGTTCGCGGCACTGAAGGAGCTGGGGCTCGGCCGGGACGACGTGGTGCGCACGCGCCTGTACATCACCCACGCCCGGGACGTGGAGGAGGTCGGCCGCGCGCACAAGGAGCTGTTCGACGCCGTCCGGCCCGCCGCATCCATGATCATCGTCTCCGGCTTCGTGGACCCCAGCCTGGTCGTCGAGGTCGAGGTGGAGGCGTTCCGAGGAGACACCGCAGCATGACCCTCGCCGTACGAGTCATCCCCTGCCTGGACGTGGACAACGGCCGGGTCGTCAAGGGTGTCAACTTCCAGAACCTGCGCGACGCGGGCGACCCCGTCGAGATGGCCAAGGTGTACGACGCCGAGGGCGCCGACGAGCTGACCTTCCTGGACATCACCGCCTCGTCGGGCAACCGCGAGACGACGTACGACGTGGTGCGCCGCACCGCCGAGCAGGTGTTCATCCCGCTCACGGTCGGCGGCGGTGTCCGTGCGGCCGACGACGTCGACAAGCTGCTGCGGGCCGGGGCGGACAAGGTGGGCGTGAACACCGCGGCCATCGCCCGCCCCGACCTGATCCGCGAGATCGCCGAGCGGTTCGGCCGGCAGGTGCTGGTGCTGTCGGTGGACGCGCGGCGCACCGAGTCGGGCTCCTTCGAGGTGACCACGCACGGCGGCCGCAAGGGCACCGGCATCGACGCCGTCGAGTGGGCGCACCGGGCCGCCGAGCTGGGCGCCGGTGAGATCCTGCTCAACTCGATGGACGCGGACGGCACCAAGGACGGCTACGACCTGGAGATGATCGAGGCCGTCCGCAAGCACGTGACGGTGCCGCTGATCGCCTCCGGCGGTGCGGGGCGGCTGGACCACTTCCCGCCGGCCATCGGGGCGGGCGCGGACGCGGTGCTGGCGGCCTCGGTGTTCCACTTCGGCGATCTGCGGATCGGCGAGGTGAAGGAGACGCTGCGGGGGGCGGGGCACCCCGTCCGCTGAACCCACCAGATGCGAAAGAGAAGTTGCGCAAAAAATATTGTGCAACTTTTCTTTCGTATCTACGGTGAGGTCATGTCACGCGAGCAGAATCGCCCGATCACCGACCTCGGCACGCTCAAGGCGCTGGCCCACCCGCTGCGCATGCGGCTGTACCGCCTGCTGTGCGTGTCCCGCACGGCCACCGCCTCGCACCTCGCCGACCAGGTCGACGAGGCCGTGTCCCTGGTCAGCTACCACCTGCGCAAGCTGGCCGAGCACGGGCTGATCGAGGAGGCCGAGGCGCGGAGCGGGGACGGGCGGGAGCGCTGGTGGCAGCCCTCCTCGGAGGGCGTGAGCATCCGCGACCGGGACTTCCGGGACGCGCCGGAGCGGGCCGCCGCCCACCTGGCGGCCACCCGGCTCTTCCACGAGCAGCGCGCCGACATGTACCGCCGCTACCTCGACGAACGGCCCACCTGGAGCGCCGAGTGGAACGCGGCCGCCCCGGACAGCGAGTCCCTGCTGCGCCTGACGGCCGGCGAACTGGACGAACTGCGCGAGGAGTTGCTCGCCCTCGCCAGGAAGTACGACGACAAGGGCCGGGCCGCCGAGGCCGCGGGCGACACCGAGGGGCGCGAGAACGTCGCGCTGCACCTGTACGGCTTCCCGTTCCGGGTCTGATCCGCGCTCCGCGTCCGACTCCCGTTCCGCGTCTAACTCCTGCTCCGCGTCCGAGAGGGTCCCACCCGTGACCGCCACCACCGCCACGCCCACCGCCCCGGCCGAGGCCGTCGAGGTCCCCGCCCACCGCGACGGCAACGTCCTGCGCTGGCTCGCCGCCTACACCGCCTCGATGACCGGCGACAGCGTGTACTACATCGCGTTGTCCTGGGCGGCCGTCCAGAACGGCACGCCCGCGCAGGCCGGCATCGTGATGTCGGTCAGCGCCCTGCCGCGGGCGCTGCTGATGCTCGGCGGCGGAGTGATCGCCGACCGGCTCGGGCCGCGCAGGGTCGTCATCGGCAGTGACGCGGTGCGCTGCGCGGCCGTACTCGCGGTGGCGGCGCTGCTGTTCCTCACCAGCCCTGGGCTGTGGCCGCTGGCCGTGCTGGGCCTTGTCTTCGGGACCGTCGACGCCGTGTTCATGCCGGCTTTGGGAGCCCTCCCCGCGCGCGTGACGAGTCGTGGACAGCTCACGCGTGTGCAGGGCATGCGCGGGCTCGGCATCCGCTTCGCGAGCGTCGTCGGCGGACCGCTCGGCGGACTCGCCGTGGCGGCCGGGGGAGCGACGGCCGCGTTCGCCCTCGCGGGCGTGCTGATCGCGATATCAGTGCCGCTGCTGGTCGCCGTGCGGATCCGGGAACTGCCCGCCGACGACACGAAGGCCGCCGGCACCGCGTGGCACGACCTGCGCGCCGGACTGCGGTACATCCGCCGCCACCGCGTCCTCGCCCCGCTGATGCTGGCCATCGCGCTCGGCGACCTCGGCTTCGTCGGGCCGCTCAATGTCGGGCTGACCCTGCTGGCCGACGAGCGCGGCTGGGGCGCCGCCGGGATGGGCTGGGTGCTCGGCGGGTTCGGGACCGGGGCCGGTGTCGCCTCGCTGCTGCTCGCCGTACGCGGGCGCGTGCCGCACGCCGGCCACGTCATGGCGTACGCCTGTCTGAGCGGGGCGGTCGCCATCGGCGCCCTGGCCTTCGTCCCGGGCGTCGTCGCGGCCGCCGGGGTCGCCCTGCTGATCGGACTGCTCGCCGGGCTCAGCGGCGCCCTGTGCGGGGCGCTGCTCCAGACGCAGTCGGACCCGGCCTGCCTGGGCCGGGTGACCGCCGTGTCCTCACTGGTCAGCCTCGGCTTCGCCCCGCTCAGCATGCCGCTGTCGGCCGCCGCGATCGGCGCCTGGGGCACCGGGCCGGTCTTCGTCACCAGCGCGCTGGTGTGCGGACTCGGCGGGGCCGTCGCACTCTGCGCACCGAACCTGCGCCGCGCCGAACTCCCGACCTGACCGTCCGCATTCCGGAAGCACGGCGGAACTCCCGGGGCGGGTGCCGTGCGGCCGGGCGCGGCTGATCGCCGGAGGCGGGGCCGAGCTCCGAGACGTGGCGGATCGCCTGAGGGAGCGCCGTGCTGCGGGGCGTGGCTGGTCGCCTGAGGCGGGGCCGAGCTCCGAGACGAGGCTGACCTCCCGAGGCGGGTGGCGAGGTGCGGGGTGTGGCGGATCGCCTGAGGCGGGTGCCGAGTTGCGGGGCGCGGCTGGTCGCCCGAGGCGGGCGCCGAACTCAGAGACGAGGCCGACCTCCCGAGGCGGGTGCCGAGGTGCGGGGCATGGCGGATCACCTGACGCGGGGCCGAGCTCCGAGACGAGGCTGACCTCCCGAGGCGGGGCCGAGCTCCGAGACGTGGCGGATCGCCTGAGGCGGGTGCCGAGCCGCGGGGCGTGGCTGATCGCCCGAGGCAGGTCCGACCTCCTGAGGCGGGACCGAGGTCCGGGGCGCGGCCGAACTCCCGAGACGGGGCCGAATTCCGGGGCGTGGCTGATCGCCCGAGGCGGGGCCGAACTCCCGAGGCGGGTGCCGAGGTGCGGGGCGCGGCTGATCGCCTGACGGGGGCCGTGCTGCGGGGTGTGGCGGATCGCCTGAGGCGGGTGCCGAGCCGCGGGGCGTGGCTGATCGCCCGAGGCAGGTCCGAACTCCTGAGGCGGGACCGAGGTCCGGGGCGCGGCCGAACTCCCGAGGCGGGTGCCGAGCCGCGGGGCGTGGCTGATCGCCCGAGGCGGGGCCGAGCTCCGAGACGTGGCTGAACTCCCGAGGCGGGGCCGGGCTCCGGGGCGGCGCGGCCGAACTCCCGAGACGGCCCCCTCAGATCCCGAGTTCCTTCGCCTCGTGCAGCTTGGCGATGGCCTCCTTGTCGCCGTCCAGCTCCACCTTGGCCGCGCTCTGACGGCCGTAGAGGAACAGCAGCAGTTCCGAGGGCTCACCGGTCGCCGTCACGACCGGAGTGCCGCGGTGCGCGACCGCCGTCTGGCCGTCCGGGCGGCGCAGCACCAGACCGGTGGGGACACCGCGGCCCATCAGCCGGGCGGTGCGCTCCAGGCGGGACCACAGGGTGTCCTGGAAGACCGGGTCCAGCTCGCGGGGCGTCCAGTCGGGGCGGGCCCGGCGGACGTCCTCGGTGTGGACGTAGAACTCCACCGTGTTCGAGAGCTCCTCGACCTGCTTGAGCTGGAACGGCGAGAACCGCGGCGGGCCGGTGCGGATCAGCTGGATCAGCTCTTCGTAGGGCTTCTCGGAGAACTCGGTCATCACCCGGTCCAGGCGGGACGCGAGCTGCTTGATCAGCAGACCGCCGGCGGCGTCGGGACGGCGCTCGCGCACCACCACGTGCGCCGCGAGGTCGCGGGTGAGCCAGCCCTCGCAGAGGGTGGGGGCGTCGGGGCCCTCGGCCTCCAACAGGTCGGCGAGGAGAAGTCGTTCACGCTTGGCGAAAGTCGACATGCAGTCAGCCTACGACCCCCTCGCGGGTCCGCACAGTGGACACGGCCCCGGGGCTGTCAGTTGCGCGCGGCACAATGGCACCCATGACCAGCACGCCCCCGCCCAGCAGCAGCCTCGACCCCGAGATCGCCGCGCGCCTCAAGCGCAGCGCCGACGGGCTCGTCCCCGCCATCGCCCAGCAGTACGACACCGGTGAGGTGCTCATGCTCGGCTGGATGGACGACGAGGCGCTGCACCGCACGCTGACCACCGGCCGCTGCACCTACTGGTCGCGCAGCCGCCGGGAGTACTGGGTCAAGGGCGACACCTCCGGCCACTTCCAGTGGGTCAGGTCCGTCGCCCTGGACTGCGACGCCGACACCCTGCTGGTCAAGGTGGACCAGGTGGGCGCTGCCTGCCACACCGGCGCGCGGACCTGCTTCGACGAGGACGTGCTCCTCAAGGACGGCGCTGATTCCGGTCCCGCCGCCTCGGATCAGTAAGGTCAGCCGCCATGGACCTCGAGACCTTCCGCAAGCTGGCCACCGACCGCCGTGTCATCCCCGTCACGCGCAAGCTCCTGGCCGACGGCGACACCCCGGTCGCCCTCTACCGCAAGCTCGCCGCCGAGCGCCCCGGCACCTTCCTGCTGGAGTCCGCGGAGAACGGCCGCTCGTGGTCCCGCTACTCCTTCGTGGGCGTCCGCTCGGCCGCGACCCTGACCGCGCGTGACGGACAGGCGCACTGGCTCGGCACCCCACCGGTCGGCGTCCCCGTCGACGGCGACCCGCTGGCCGCCCTGCGCGCCACCATCGAGGCCCTGCACACCCCGCACCAGGAAGGCCTGCCGCCCTTCACCGGCGGCATGGTCGGCTACCTCGGCTACGACATCGTCCGCCGTCTGGAGAAGATCGGCCCGGGGGAGCGCGACGACCTCAAGCTGCCCGAGCTGACCATGCTGCTCACCAGCGACCTCGCCGTCATGGACCACTGGGAGGGCTCGGTCCTGCTGATCGCCAACGCGATCAACCACAACGACCTCGACACCGGTGTCGACGAGGCCCACGCGGACGCGGTGGCCCGCCTGGACGCCATGGAGGCGGACCTGTCCCGCGCGGTGGCCCAGCCCCCGGCGGTCCTGCCCCCCTCCGAGCTGCCCGAGTACACCGCGCTCTGGGGCGGCCCCGACTTCCAGGAGGCCGTCGAGGACATCAAGGAGCGCATCCGGGCCGGCGAGGCCTTCCAGGTCGTGCCCTCCCAGCGCTTCGAGACGCCCTGCACGGCGAGCGCGCTGGACGTCTACCGGGTCCTCAGGGCCACCAACCCCTCCCCGTACATGTACCTGTTCCGCTTCGACGGCTTCGACGTCGTGGGCTCGTCCCCCGAGGCCCTGGTCAAGGTCGAGGACGGGCACGCCATGGTGCACCCCATCGCCGGCACCCGCTGGCGCGGGGCGACCCCGCAGGAGGACCAGGCCCTCGCCGACGAGCTGCTCGCCGACCCCAAGGAGCGCGCCGAGCACCTGATGCTGGTGGACCTCGGCCGCAACGACCTGGGGCGGGTCTGCGAGCCCGGCTCGGTGGAGGTCGTCGACTTCATGTCCGTCGAGCGGTACTCCCACGTGATGCACATCGTCTCCACGGTCACCGGCAAGGTCGCCCCGGGCCGCACCGCCTTCGACGTCCTGACCGCCTGCTTCCCGGCGGGCACCCTCTCCGGCGCCCCCAAGCCCCGCGCGATGCAGATCATCGACGAACTGGAGCCGTCCCGGCGCGGGTTGTACGGCGGCTGCGTCGGCTACCTCGACTTCGCGGGCGACTCCGACACCGCGATCGCCATCCGCACGGCCCTCCTGCGCGACGGCACGGCCTACGTCCAGGCCGGCGCCGGCATCGTCGCCGACTCCGACCCGGTCGCCGAGGACACGGAGTGCCGCAACAAGGCCGCGGCGGTCCTGCGGGCGGTGCACACGGCGAACCGGCTCGGCAAGTAGGGGGCTTCGGCGCCGAATGGGGCGCTTCTCACGGAACCCCGGGTGCCCGTTCGCCCGGGGTTCGGGTGATAGTGGGGTACGTGACTGCTGTACCGCACCCCCGTTCCGAAGCCGCCGGACCCGCAAGGGCCGGACGTCTGAGTCTCGCCGTAGCCCTGCTGGGCGGCGCGCTCGGCGCCGCCGTGGCGCTGCTGGCCACCCGTCAGCAGTGGGCGGAGGGCACCGCGACCGTGGCGGGCGGCGCCTTCCCCCTGACCGCCAAGGGCAGTGACGTCACGGGCGTTCCCGCGGCCCTGGCCATAGTGGGTCTCGCCGCGCTCGTCGCCGTCTTCGCCGTCCGCAAGGCCGGCCGTCTCCTGGTCGCCGGGGTGCTCGCGCTCTCCGGCGCCGGCATCGTCGCCGCCGCGCTGGTCGGGGCCGGCGACTCGTCCGCACTGGACGAGCAGGCGGCGAAGGCCTCCGGCGACACCTCGGCGACGGTCGCCTCGCTCTCGCACACCGCCTGGCCGTACGTCGCCGTGGTGGGCGGTGCGCTGATTCTGCTCGCCGGGCTGCTCGCGCTGCGGTACGGACGCCTGTGGCCCGCGATGTCCGGGCGCTACGAGCGGGACGGGGCACCCCGGCCACGCCGCAAGGCCGCTGTCGTGGATCCCGACCGGCCCGAGGACATCTGGAAGGCGCTCGACCGGGGCGAGGACCCGACAGGCGCGTGACGGTCGTCCTCGGAGCTCAGGCGGTGCGACCGGGCGCGCGGCTCCCCGCGCGCCCGCCGGGACGCGTCTAGGTGACCCCCGGACACATCGCGGCCGTGCGTGCGGAACAATGGGCCCCGAGCTTCCGGCTCGGACTCGTACCTCAGCACCTAGGAGCAAGCAATGGCGGGCAGCAGCCACGGTCACACCCCGGCCGCCTGGACCGGTGTCACTATCGCCTTCATCGGTTTCTGTGTCGCGGGCGCCTTCATGGTGATGGCCCAGCCGGCGGGCTTCTGGGCCGGTATGGCGATCGTGGTCATCGGCGGTGTCGTCGGCTGGATCATGAGCGCGATGGGGATGGGCATGCCCAAGGACGCCCACAAGCCGCTCGCGACCTCGCGCCCCGAGTCGGCGGACGCCAAGAGCTGACACACGCACCTCGTGAAGGGGCGGCCCGCGAAAGTGCCGGGGCCGCCCCTCACGCGTTCGACGGGAGGGCGGGGGACAATGGCGGACGTGAACGCCGAAACGCAGCGGGCGCTGCCCCGGACCGGCCTGCCGGGACGCCTCGCCGTCCCGGGCGGGATCCTGGCCGCCGTCGCCGGGGCCTTCGCGTACGTGGGGGCCGTGGACCCCAACCAGCCCGGCCACTACCCCGTCTGCCCGCTCTACCGGATCACCGGCCTCTACTGCCCCGGCTGCGGCGGACTGCGCAGCGCGCACGCCTTCGTCCACGGCGACTTCCTGGCCGCGCTCCAGGACAACGCGCCGGCCGTGCTGGGCTATCTGGGCTTCGCCGTGCTGTGGACCGTCTGGGTGGTCCGCGCGGCCCGCGGCCGGCCGCTGAGGCTCGGACTCGGGCCGGTGCACCTGTGGACGGCGGGGACATTGCTGCTGGTCTTCACGGTTGTCCGGAACCTGCCGTTCGGTGGCTGGCTACATCCTTGATCAACTGGCGAACGTCCAGGTAGTGGGACCGGCGTCAACCGGATGCGAGGGCTACGCCCTCCTGCGGATACCATCGCAGTGACCACCTGTTTTCATCGGTCGCTGGAACTGTCAACCGTCTGGAAGGGGGCCGCTCGCGTGAGTGTGCTCGACGAGATCATCGACGGAGTCCGTGCCGACCTCGCGGAACGGCAGGCGCGCGTCAGCCTCGACGAGCTCAAGGAGCGCGCGGCGAAGGCTCCCGCGGCCAAGGACGGCGTGGCCGCACTGCGCGGCGACGGCGTCAAGGTCATCTGCGAGGTCAAGCGCTCCAGCCCGTCCAAGGGCGCGCTGGCCGCGATCGCCGACCCGGCGGGCCTCGCCGCCGACTACGAGGCGGGCGGCGCGGCCGTCATCTCCGTCCTCACCGAACAGCGCCGCTTCGGCGGCTCGCTGGCCGACCTGGAGGCCGTCCGCGCGCGCGTGGACATCCCGGTCCTGCGCAAGGACTTCATCGTCACGTCGTACCAGCTCTGGGAGGCCCGGGCCTACGGAGCCGACCTCGCGCTGCTCATCGTGGCGGCCCTGGAGCAGCCCGCCCTGGAGTCCCTGATCGAGCGCGCCGAGTCCATCGGGCTCACCCCGCTCGTCGAGGTGCACGACGAGGACGAGGTCGAGCGCGCGGTGGACGCCGGAGCGAAGATCATCGGCGTCAACGCGCGCAATCTCAAGACCCTTGAGGTCGACCGCGGCACGTTCGAGCGCATCGCCCCCGAGATCCCCGCCCATCTGGTCAAGGTCGCCGAGTCCGGCGTCCGCGGCCCGCACGACCTGATCGCCTACGCCAACGCCGGCGCCGACGCGGTCCTGGTGGGCGAGTCCCTGGTGACGGGCAAGGACCCGAAGACGGCGGTGTCGGACCTGGTGGCGGCGGGCGAGCATCCCGCGCTGCGGCACGGGCGCGGATGATCTTTCGATAGGCTTGGCGCCGATGACTCTGACCCTGACCACCGTGGACCGGCACGCCCGCCTCGCGCGCGGTTGCCGGCCGCGAGGCTGCCGTGCCCCGGCCCGCCGGGTGCACGGCCGCAGGGTCAGATACGTCATCGGAGACGAACCCGGGCAGGTCAACGGGCGCCGATGGCGACCTTCCAGGGGCGCGGGGAACTGCGCGACCAGCCACTGACGGTCTGAGGCCGTCCGATCCCCTGTGCCCCCACGGCGATCAGTGCTCGATACACACTCACCGTGAGGTTCCGTCATGCCCAGCGAGTTCTTCATTCCCGACCCCGAGGGTCAGGTCCCCAGTGCCGAGGGCTACTTCGGCGCGTTCGGCGGCAAGTTCATCCCGGAGGCCCTCGTCGCCGCCGTGGACGAGGTCGCCGTCGAGTACGACAAGGCCAAGCACGATCCCGAGTTCGCTCGTGAGCTCGACGACCTGCTCGTGCACTACACCGGCCGCCCCTCCGCGCTGACCGAGGTGCCGAGGTTCGCCGAGCACGCCGGCGGCGCCACGGTCTTCCTGAAGCGGGAGGACCTCAACCACACCGGGTCCCACAAGATCAACAACGTGCTCGGTCAGGCCCTGCTCACCAAGCGCATGGGCAAGACCCGGGTGATCGCGGAGACCGGCGCCGGCCAGCACGGCGTCGCAACCGCCACCGCCTGCGCGCTCTTCGGCCTCGAATGCACCATCTACATGGGCGAGATCGACACCCAGCGCCAGGCCCTCAACGTGGCCCGGATGCGCATGCTGGGCGCCGAGGTCATCGCCGTGAAGTCCGGCAGCCGCACGCTGAAGGACGCCATCAACGAGGCCTTCCGCGACTGGGTCGCCAACGTCGACCGCACCCACTACCTGTTCGGCACGGTCGCGGGACCGCACCCCTTCCCGGCCATGGTCCGCGACTTCCACCGGGTCATCGGCGTCGAAGCCCGCCGACAGCTCCTGGAGCGGGTCGGCCGGCTGCCCGACGCGGCCATCGCCTGCGTCGGCGGCGGCTCGAACGCCATCGGCCTGTTCCATGCCTTCATCCCGGACGCCGGCGTGCGCCTCATCGGCTGCGAGCCCGCCGGGCACGGCGTGGAGACCGGCGAGCACGCGGCCACCCTCACCGCGGGCGAGCCCGGCATCCTGCACGGCTCCCGCTCCTACGTCCTCCAGGACGAGGAGGGCCAGATCACCGAGCCGTACTCCATCTCGGCCGGTCTGGACTACCCGGGCATCGGCCCCGAGCACTCCTACCTCAAGGACTCCGGCCGCGGCGAGTACCGCGCGGTCACCGACGACGCGGCCATGCAGGCCCTGCGCCTGCTGTCGCGCACCGAGGGCATCATCCCGGCCATCGAGAGCGCCCACGCGCTGGCCGGCGCCCTGGAGGTCGGCAGGGAGCTCGGCAAGGACGGGCTGATCGTCGTCAACCTCTCCGGTCGCGGCGACAAGGACATGGACACGGCCGCACGCTACTTCGGCCTGTACGACACCGACGCCGCGGTCGCGGCGGACGAGGCCGGCACCGGCGCGGAGATCGAGGGGGACGCCAAGTGAGCGGGAACATCCAACTGCTGTCGGACACCCTCGCCGCCGCCAAGGCCGAGGACCGGTCCGCGCTCATCGCCTACCTCCCGGCCGGGTTCCCGACCGTGGACGGCGGCATCGAGGCGATCAAGGCCGCCTTCGACGGCGGCGCGGACATCGTCGAGGTCGGTCTGCCGCACAGCGACCCCGTCCTCGACGGCCCCGTCATCCAGACCGCCGACGACATCGCCCTGCGCGGCGGCGTCAAGATCGCGGACGTCATGCGCACGGTCAAGGAGACCTACGAGGCCACCGGGAAGCCGGTGCTCGTGATGACGTACTGGAACCCCATCGACCGCTACGGCGTCGAGCGCTTCACCGCCGAGCTCGCCGAGGCGGGCGGCGCCGGCTGCATCCTGCCCGACCTGCCCGTGCAGGAGTCGGCGCTGTGGCGCGAGCACGCCGAGAAGCACGGGCTCGCCACGGTCTTCGTGGTCGCGCCCAGCAGCAAGGACGCGCGGCTCGCCGACATCACCGCGGCGGGCAGCGGGTTCGTGTACGCCGCCTCGCTGATGGGCGTCACGGGCACGCGTGAGTCGGTCGGGGCGCAGGCCCAGGACCTCGTCGAGCGCACCCGAGCCGCCGGTGCCGGTCTGCCCGTCTGCGTCGGGCTCGGTGTCTCCAACGCCGCACAGGCCGCCGAGGTGGCCGGCTTCGCCGACGGCGTGATCGTCGGTTCGGCCTTCGTGAAGCGGATGCTGGACGCGCCCGACGACAAGGCGGGCATCGAGGGCGTCCGCGCTCTCGCGGGCGAGCTGGCGAAGGGCGTGCGCCGACAGGCGTAGACAGGCCGTACGCCCGTCATGGTGCGACGGGACAGCCGGTCACTCGAACGGGTGGACCTGGGGCCGGGGAGGCGCGGTGCGCCTCCCCGGTTCGTTCTGCGGGTGTGAGCGAGAAGAACCGTGAGGGAAAGCGCACCGCCCGGGAGCGGCTGGCGGAGGAGCGCGCGAAGCAGAAGACCGCGGAGAAGCGGCGCCGGGTGCTGATCGTGGGCGCGAGTGTCGTGTGCGTCCTCGGTCTCGCGGCGGTGGTCGGCGTGGTCGCGGCCAACACCGGCAAGGACAAGGACAAATCCTCGGGACCGGTGGTGGCGCCCTCGGGGGCCCAGGGCCAGGACAGTCTCGCCATCCCGGTCGGCAAGGAGGGCGCCGGGTCGACGCTCGTCGTCTGGGAGGACTTCCGCTGCCCGGCCTGCAAGGCCTTCGAGACGGCGTACCGCCCGACCGTCCACGAGCTCACCGGATCGGGGAAGCTCAAGGTCGAGTACCACCTGGCGACGATCATCGACGGCAACATGGGCGGCACCGGCTCCCGCAACGCGGCCAATGCCGCGGCCTGCGCCCAGGACGCCGGGAAGTTCCCGGGCTACCACGACGTGCTGTACGAGAACCAGCCCGACGAAACCAGCGACGACTACGCCGACAACGCGAAGCTGCTCGACCTGGCCAAGAAGGTCGACGGCCTCGACACGCCCGCGTTCCGCACCTGTGTCGAGAAGGGCACCCACAACAGCTGGGTGGAGAAGTCCGCGGCCGCTTTCCGCAACGGCGGCTTCTCCGGCACCCCGACCGTGCTGCTCGACGGCAAGAACATCTACCAGGACCGGACGATGACCCCGGCGAAGCTGAAGCAGCAGGTGGAGGCCGCCAACAAGGGGTGACGGGAGGTAAGGCGGCGGCCGCCTTCTCTCACCCGCCTGTTATGGACCCGTTGCCGGGCCGCCTGCCGTTGGCCCGGCCCGGCAGGGTAGCGTCGACCCTGCCATGGAACTTGCCTACATTCCCAGCCCGTCGCACGGGGTGTACCACCTCGGTCCCATCCCGCTGCGTGGCTACGCGTTCTGCATCATCATCGGCGTCTTCGTTGCCGTCTGGCTCGGCAACAAGCGCTGGATCGCCCGGGGCGGGCGGGCCGGCACGGTGGCCGACATCGCGGTCTGGGCCGTGCCGTTCGGACTGCTCGGCGGCCGCCTCTACCACGTGATCACGGACTACGAGCTGTACTTCAGCGAGGGCCGTGACTGGGTGGACGCCTTCAAGGTCTGGGAGGGCGGCCTCGGCATCTGGGGCGCGATCGCGCTCGGTGCGGTGGGCGCGTGGATCGGCTGCCGGCGCCGGGGCATCCCGCTGCCCGCCTGGGCCGACGCCCTCGCCCCCGGTATCGCCCTCGCGCAGGCCATCGGCCGCTGGGGCAACTGGTTCAACCAGGAGCTGTACGGCAAGCCGACCGACCTGCCGTGGGCCCTGCACATCACGTCCTCCACGGACGGCCGGGTACCGGGCTACTACCACCCGACCTTCCTCTACGAGTCGCTGTGGTGCATCGGTGTCGCGCTTCTCGTCATCTGGGCCGACCGCCGCTTCACGCTCGGACACGGACGGGCGTTCGCGCTGTACGTCGCCGCGTACTGCACGGGGCGCGGCTGGATCGAGTACATGCGCATCGACGACGCCCACCACATCCTGGGGGTCCGGCTCAACGTCTGGACCGCGATCATCGTGTTCCTGCTCGCGGTGACGTACTTCGTGCTGTCGGCGAAGAAGAGGCCCGGCCGCGAGGAAACCGTCGAGCCGGGCGCCACCGACGACGAGACCGAGTCCGGCCGTGAGACCGAGACCGGCGACGCTGCCGAGGGCGAGGAGAAGACCGAGCCCGCTGCCGAGGCCGACACCGCAGAGGTGTCCGACGAGGCCGAGTCCGCGAAGAAGACCTGACGGTCCGTCGTACGTCGACGAGGGCGCCCCGAGCGATCGGGGCGCCCTCGTCGTATGTCAGGCGCGGTGGGCGAGGGAGAGGGTGCGGTGGGCCTGGGTCACCACCGCCGCGTCGATGAACGTGCCGTCCGCGAGGGCCTGGGCCCCCTGGTGGGCCTCCGCCGCCTTGAGGATCGTCTCCGCCTGCTCGATCTCCTCCTCGGTGGGCAGGAACGCGCGCTCGATCACCGGGAGTTGGCGGGGATGGACGGCTGCCCGGCCCAGGAAGCCCAGGGCCCGGCCATGGGCGCAGGAGGTCCGCAGGCCCTCCAGATCCCGGATGTCGGGGTGGACGGACTGCGGCGGGGGAGGAAGGGCCGCCGCTCTCGCCGCCACCACCACGCGGGAGCGGGACCAGTCCAGGCCCCTGTCGTGGCGTACGCCCAGGTCGGCTCGCAGGTCCGCCTCGCCGAGGGAGAGGCCTCGCAGGTTCGGGTGGGCGGTGGCGATGGCGTAGGCGCGCTCGATGCCCAGGGCCGATTCCAGGAGGGCGTACAGGGGTGGGGCGACGCCTCCTTCGGCCCGGGCCGTCCTCCGCGCGACGCGGGTGATCTGGGCGGGGGAGGTGACCTTGGGCAGGCGGAGACCGCAGACGCCAGGGAGCGGGGCGAGCGCTGCGAGGTCCGCTGCCGCCAGGGGGCCGTCGAGGGCGTTCACCCGGACGTGGACCGGGACCGGCTGAGGGTCGCCGAGACGTTCGGCCGTCGCCTCGCGGGCGTACCGCTTGCGGTCGGGGGCGACCGCGTCCTCCAGGTCGACGACCACGACGTCGGCGCCGGCCGCGAGTGCCTTGGTGACGGTCGCGGGGCGGTCACCGGGGACGTAGAGCCAGGTCAGAGGGTACGGCCTCACAGGGCGCCCTCCGTGCGCAGGGCCGTCAACTCGGCCTCGGTCAGCCCCAGTTCCCGCAGGATCTCGTCCGTGTCCGCGCCGTGCGGGCGGCCCGCCCAGCGGATCGCGCCCGGGGTCGAGGAGAGCCGGAAGAGGACGTTCTGCATGCGCAGGGGACCGAGATCCGGGTCGTCGACGGTGGTGACGGTGTCGAGTGCCTGGTACTGCGGGTCGGCCAGCACGTCCCGGACGTCCTGGATCGGGGCGATCGCGGCCTCCGCCTTCTCGAACGCCGCGAGGACGTCGGCGCGGCTGCGGCGGGCGATCCAGGAGCCGACCGCCGCGTCGAGGACGTCGGCGTGGGCGGCCCGCTCGGCGCCCGTCGCGAACCACGGCTCGTCGATCAGCTCCGGGCGCCCCACCAGGTGCATCACGCGTTCCGCGATCGACTGGGCCGAGGTGGAGACGGCGACCCAGGTGCCGTCGGCCGTCCGGTAGGTGTTGCGCGGGGCGTTGTTGGCGGAGCGGTTGCCGGTGCGCTCCTGGACGTGACCGAGCTGGTCGTACCAGGTCGGCTGGGGGCCGAGGACCGTCAGGATCGGCTCGATGAGTGCCATGTCGACGACCTGGCCCTCGCCCGTGCGCTCCCGGGCCGCGAGGGCCGTCATCACCGCGTACGCCGTGGCCAGGCCCGCGATGGAGTCGGCCAGGCCGAAGGGCGGCAGGACCGGGGGCGCGTCCGGTTCGCCGGTGATCGCCGCGAAGCCGCTCATCGCCTCGGCGAGGGTGCCGAAGCCGGGGCGGTGGGCGTAGGGGCCGAACTGGCCGAAGCCGGTGACGCGGGTGAGGACCAGGCGGGGGTTGACGGCGGACAGCTCGGGCCAGCCGAGGTCCCACTTCTCCAGGGTGCCGGGGCGGAAGTTCTCGACGACCACGTCCGCGGAGGCGGCCAGCCTGAGGAAGGTGGTCCGGCCGCCCGGCTTGGACAGGTCCAGGGTGATCGTGCGCTTGTTGCGGCCCAGGACCTTCCACCACAGGCCGATGCCGTCCTTCGAGGGGCCGTGGCCGCGGGAGGGGTCCGGTTTCGTGGGGTGCTCGATCTTGACGACCTCCGCGCCGAAGTCGCCGAGCAGGGTGGCGGCCAGGGGGCCGGCGAAGAGGGTGGCCGTGTCGAGCACGCGCAGGCCGTGGAGGGGGGTCTCGGTCATGACGGGTACCGGGCCTCGATCTCGGAGCGGTAGGGCATGGACGCCGAGGCGCCCTCCCGCTGGACGGACAGCGCGGCCGCCGCGGCGGCCCAGGTCATCGCCTCCCGGATGGGCCGTTCCTCGCCGAGGGCGACGGCGAGAGCGCCCACGTAGGTGTCGCCCGCACCCGTGGAGTCCACCGCGGTGACCCGCGGTGCGGGAACGGCGAGGGGTTCGGCGTCCCGGGTCAGATACACGCTGCCCGCCGCGCCCAGGGTGATCACCACACGCGGGACCCGGTCGAGCAGGGCGGCGCCCGCGGCGAACGGGTCGGCGAGGCCGGTGAGGGTGGCCGCCTCGTGCTCGTTGGGGACCAACAGGTCGGTCGCGGCGAGGAGTTCGGGCGGCAGGGGCTGGACCGGGGCGGGGGTGAGGATCGTCCGGACACCGTGGGCGCGTGCCGTCTGCGCGCCCGCGAGGACCGCGGCCAGGGGGATCTCCAGCTGGAGGAGCAGGGCGTCGGCGGAGGCGATCAGGCCCTCGTCGCCGGGGACGAGGTGGTCGACGGTGCCGTTCGCGCCGGGGATGACGACGATCGCGTTGCCGCCCTCGTCGTCCACGACGATGTGCGCGGTGCCGGAGGGGCCCTCGACGGTGCGCAGATGGTCGGTGGTGACACCGGAGTGTTCGAGGGTGGAGCGCAGGCGGGTGCCGAAGGTGTCGTGGCCGACCGCGCCGATCATCGAGACGGTGGCTCCGGCGCGGGCCGCGGCGACCGCCTGGTTGGCGCCCTTGCCGCCGGGGATCGTACGGAACTCCCTGCCGGTGACGGTCTCTCCGCGCCGGGGTGGCTTTTCGACGTAGACGACCAGGTCCATGTTGGTGCTGCCGAGCACGGCGATGTGGGTCATGGGCGAGCAGCCTCCCGGTGGGTGAGGTGGGCCAGGGTGTCGAAGCCGGTGCCGTTGAAGTCGGCGACGGAGGTGGCCAGGCGGTTCTTCAGGGGGGTGGTCCAGCGGTCGGGGAGGCTTTCCGGGGCGCCGGAGAGGAGACCGGCGATGCTTCCCGCTGTCGCGCCGTTGGAGTCGGTGTCCCAGCCGCCGCTGACCGCCTTGCAGACGGAGTCGGTGAAGTCGCCGTCGGCGTGGGTGAGGGCGGCGGCGATCAGCGCGGTGTTGGGGATCGCGTGGACCCAGTGGTGGGCCGCGCCGTGGGTGGCGTGGAGCTCGTCCACGACCTTGTCGAAGTCGGCGTTCTCCAGAGCTAGTTGGACGCTGTGGGTGACGGCCCTGGCGAGGCGGGACTTCGGGGGGATCACGGTGAGGCCGGTGCGCAGGCAGGTGTGGATGTCGGGGGTCGCCGCCGCCTGGGCGATCACGGCGGCCGTGAACATCGCCGCGTAGACGCCGTTCGCGGTGTGGGTGAGGGTGGCGTCCCGGTGGGCCTGCTCGGCGGCGGCCGCCGGATCGCCGGGATTGGTCCAGCCGTGGACGTCCGCGCGGATCAGGGCGCCGATCCATTCGCGGAAGGGGTTGCGGTGGCGGGCCGTTCTGGGGGGTTCCAGGCCCTGCAGGAGGTTGCGGTAGGCGACGCGTTCGGCGGTGAAGGTACGGCCGGCGGGCAGTTCGTCGAGCCAGAGCCGCGCCACGTCCGCGGTGGTGAAGCGCCTGCCGTGGCGTTGGAGCAACAGCAGGTTCAGCAAGGGGTAGTTGAGGTCGTCGTCCTCGGGCATGCCGTCGATGTTCTCGGCGAGGGAGGTCGCGGCGGAGCGGCGGTTCCAGGGGTGCGCGGCGAGGAGGTCGGCGGGGACGCCCTTCGCCGTGAAGTAGCCGCTCAGGGGCCAGTTGCCGGTGGAGCGGGCGAGTGCGCGGATGGCTTCGAGGGGGAGCTTCTCCACGGGTTTGCCCAGCAGGCAGCCCACGGCCCGGCCCAGCCAGGCCGCCTCCAGGCGGGCCTCGGAGAGGGGAGCCGCGCAGGCGGGCGCCGGCCAGGTCCGGCAGCGGGCCCTGATCCGCGCGAGGTCGGTGGGCTCGTCGTCCGCCAACGCGCTCGGCAGGTCCGCCAGTTCGTCCAGCAGGTCCTCCGCGAGCTGGCGCAGGTATCGGGACGCGGGCTCCGCCGAGGCGCCCGCCCGGGCCGGTGCCTGCCGGCCTCCCGCCGCCCGCCACCTCGCCGCGATCGCCGACGGCTCCCGGCCGTCCTGGGCCGCCTGGCGCAGTTCGTGACCGATGAGGTCCTCCGGCTGCACCCAGGTCAGTCGGAGCATCTCGGGCCTCCGAGTTCCGCGAAGGCCGCCTCGTGGGTCCTGCGCCGGGCCACGTCCTTCTCGAAGATCCGCCGGGCCACGGCGGTCAGCGTCGCCGCCGGTTCCCACAGGTCCAGACGGCTGGCCTCGGAGACCGTCTTCGACCAGTCGTCCGGGACCGGGGAGCCCAGGGCGCCCGACAGGGCGCCGGCCATCGTGGCGATCGAGTCGCAGTCCCGGCCGTAGTTCACCGCGCCGAGCACGGCCTGCCGGTAGTCGCCCCCGGCCACCACCAACATCCCGAGCGCGACGGGGAGTTCCTCGATCGAGTGGAGGCGGGAGGGGCGGCGGGCGCCGAGGGAGGGGGCGCGGTAGTCGGGGCCGACCGTGTCGTAGGGAGCCACGGCGTCCCGCAGCGGTCGTAGGGCCGACTCGAAGTCCGTGTGGCGGGCGGCCGCTTCGCAGACCTGCTCGATCGCCGTACGGGTGCCGTCCTTGGCCAGCGAGAGGCAGGCCGTCACCACGGAGTCCGGCGTCGCTCCCGGTGCGGCCGCCGCCGCTACGGCCGCCGCGAGGACTCCCGCCGCCTCCCGGCCGTACGACGACTGGTGGGCGCCCGCGATGTCCAGGGCCTCGGCGTAGGCGGCCCGTGGGTCGGCCGCGTTGACCAGGCCGACCGGGGCCATGTACATCGCCGCGCCGCAGTTGACGATGTTGCCCACACCTGCTTCGCGGGGGTCGATGTGGCCGTAGTGGAGGCGGGTGACCAGCCACTTCTCCGCGAGGAAGACGCGGTGCAGCAGGAGGGCCTCCGACTCCAGTTCCGGGATCCAGTGCGGGTTCGTCATCAGGTCGGGGACCAGGTGGTCGGCGATTGCGTACGCGTCGAGGTGGTCTTCGACGCGGTCGTAGACGCGGATCAGCGCGTGGGTCATCAAGGTGTCGTCGGTGACGTGGCCGTCGCCCTTGTGGTACGGGGCGATGGGGCGGGCGGTGCGCCAGGCGTCGCCGTTCCAGGGGCCGACGACGCCGTGGACGCGGCCGGCGTGGCGTTCGAGGATCTGGTCGGGGGAGTAGCCCTCGACGGGACCGCCGAGGGCGTCGCCCACCGCCGCGCCGACGAGGGCTCCGGTGATCCGGTCCTCAAGGCTGCATTCTGTGTTTTTGGGCGTCATGCCCGGAATCATCCTCCTGGGAGGGGCGGTTGTGCGGCTTCCAGGAGCCCGGCGAGTTCCACGAGGTCCGTACCGGTGAGACGGGGGAGTGCGCAGCCGGAGAGGGTGCGGCACGCGTCCCGCCACGAGGCGGGGATCGCGCCGGCCCCGCCGAGTGCGCCGGTCAGGGCGCCCGCCAGGGCCGGGGCCGAGTCGGCGACCCGGGAGAGACAGGCGGCCGCGGGGATCGCCTCGGCGATGCGGCCCTGCGCGGCGGTGGCCAGGGCGAGGGCCACGGGGACGGTCTCGGCGGCCGCGATGCCGTAGCTGTAGACGTGGTCGACGATCTCGTGTTCCAGGGCCGGGATCAGGGCGAAGGCGTGGCCGGCGGTCCGGGCCAGGCGCAGGGCGTGGCGGGTGTTGCGGCCGATCTCCGTCCGCTCGGGGAGCTCGCCGAGGGCGGCGGTCACGCAGGCTTCGACGGGGGCGCCGGTCAGGGCGAGGGAGACGGCCGCGGCCATCGCCCTCGCTCCGTGCACCCCGTCTCCGTCCTGGGTGTAGCGGGCGTCGAACTCGGCGAGGTCCGCGGCGAGTCGGGGGTCGCCGGGGTGGGCGACGGCGAGGACACAGGCCCTGACGCAGGCCGCGTCGTCGAAGTAGTGGGGGTTGTCGTGGCCGGTGGCGGGTGGGCGCAGTCCGGTGGCGAGGTTGCCCAGTCCCGCTCGCACGGAGATGCGCGCGCGGAGGGGCAGGACGGCGGACTCGATCTCGGGGGCGCGGTCCGCGGCGGCGGCCACTTCGGCGGCGAGGGCGTTCCAGGCGAGGTCGATGGCGGCTCTCGTACGGCGTTGTCTGGTCAGGTCGCCCAGGGCGGTGTCGTCGCCCGCTCTCAGGAGGGCCTCCGCGGTGAAGGCCGCCCATTCGGCGTCGTCGGAGGGGCCGAGGCGGAGGGGTTCGGGGGGTTGGTTCAGGGCGATGGGGACGGGGAGGGTGGTGGTGGCGTTCTGTTCGGCGAAGGTGTCCAGTTCGCGGGTGAGGCGGCGGGTCCAGTCGGGCATGCGGGCGGCTCTGTGACGGGCGGCGGGCCAGCCGGCGGCGTCGCCTGCGGCCAGGCCGAGCAGGAGGCCTTGGACTCTTTGGCGGGGTGTTGCCGGCGGCAGGGTTGTTGTGTCGGTGGCCTCGGCTTCGCCTTCGGCATGGGTGTTCCCACCCGCACCAGCCGTGCGGGATTCGTGGTCGGGTGCGGGTGGCCCCTGTGGGGTGTTCTCGCCGTCGGCGACTGCGGCTACGGGTGCCGGTGCCTGTGTCGAGGCTTCGCCCCACGGCCCCGGCGGCCTCACCGGTCCGTCCCCGGCTCGGTGCCCGCCGCCAGGGTGAAGGCGTCCGGGTCGGGTGGCGGCCACTCCTGGGCGAGGCCGGTCGTGGCCCACTTCCCGTCCTCGCCCGCCACCAGCAACTCGGCGACGTCCAGCACGTGATGGCCCGCCATGGAGGGCAGACAACTGCCTTTCGCCGGGCCGATCGCCGCGGCCCACTCCGCCGGGATCGCCGACGCGCCCCGCGTCGCGCCCGCCAGGGCTCCCGCCACCGCCGCCGTCGTGTCCGCGTCCCTCCCCATGTTCACCGCCGTGAGGACCGCCTCGCGGAAGTCGCCGTCCGCCGCCGCGTACGCGCCGAAGGCCAGGGCCACCGCCTCCGGGGCCAGGTCGGTCCACGGATAGCCGCCGATCACGACGGAGGACCGGATCGAGCGCTCGCCCCGGTGGGCCACCGCCACGGCGCGGCGCAGGGAGCGGGCCGTCCAGCTGTCGTCCGGGATCACCGCCAGCGCGGAGGCGACGACGGCGATCGTCGGGGCGCCCGCCATCGCCGCGGCCACTCCCGCCGCGACCGCCTGGCCGCCGTAGATGCCCTCGCCGTCGTGGCTCACCGAGCCGTCGACGGCCACCAGGCGGGCCGCCTCCGCGGGGCGGCCCGCCGCGAAGACACCGAAGGGGGCCGCCCGCATGGCGAGGCCGTCGCTCCAGGCGTGGCGGTGCTGGGCCGAGATGGGGGCGGCCAGACCGCGGCGGAGGTTCTCCAGCGTGCCGCGCTCGCTGAAGCCGGCGCCCCGGAACGGGCCCTCGTCGCGGTCCGCGATCCACTCGTGCCAGGCCGCTCCCACATGACAGGAGGTGAGGGCGGAGCCGTGGCGGGCGAGGAGCAGACCGGAGAAGATCGCGTACTCCGTGTCGTCCGTGCCGGCCGGCTCGTCCTCCACATAGCCCTCGATACGGCCCCAGCGGGCGCGGATCTGCGACGGCTTCATGTTCTCGGCGGGGGCTCCCAGGGCGTCCCCGACCGCCAGGCCCAGCAGGGCGCCGCGGGCCCGCTCGCGGAGTTCGGTGGCGTCCTGGGGGGCCGGGACCGAGGAAACGCGGGCGATCGATGTCATACGCGGCCTCTCCACGACAGGGAGCAGAGGGGGTTCGCGCAGGGAGCGGAACCTTTTGCCGCATATGTCCCACCATCGGCGGTTGACCTCAGCCTCCCTCGCCTCAACGTCACCCGGTCGACATCCGGGCGGAGCGTCGTGATCGTCCGCGCGCGCGAAGGCAAATCCGCAGGTTAGCCGAGCCTTTCCTTGCTGGCGGAAGAGGAATGGGCCGTCGTACCGTGAGCGTTGTTAAGAATTAGAACGTGTCCAAAGTTAGCTTTGGCTTAGCTTCCCTGGGGGACCGGAATGGCCATCATCGACATCGAGGCGCCACTGCACGAGGCGCACCGGGACAACCACACGCACCGCGATGTGAACGGCGGCTGGCTCAGGCCCGCCGTCTTCGGTGCCATGGACGGACTGGTGTCCAACCTCGCGCTGATGACCGGTGTCGCCGGTGGGGCCGTCGGCCAGAACACCATCGTGCTGACCGGACTCGCGGGGCTCGCCGCCGGCGCCTTCTCCATGGCCGCCGGTGAGTACACCTCCGTCGCCTCCCAGCGCGAGCTCGTCGAGGCCGAGCTGGACGTGGAGCGCCGGGAACTGCGCAAGCACCCCCAGGACGAGGAGGCCGAGCTCGCCGCCCTGTACGAGGGGCGCGGGGTCGAGCCCGAGCTGGCCAGGGAGGTAGCGCGGCAGCTGTCGAAGGACCCCGAGCAGGCCCTTGAGATCCATGCGCGCGAGGAGCTGGGGATCGACCCGGGCGATCTGCCCTCGCCGCTGGTCGCCGCCGTGTCCAGCTTCGGGTCCTTCGCCCTGGGCGCCCTGCTCCCCGTCCTGCCGTATCTGCTCGGCGCGACCGTGCTGTGGCCCGCCCTGCTGCTCGCCCTCCTCGGGCTCTTCGCGTGCGGGGCCGTCGTGGCCAGGGTGACCGCGCGGACCTGGTGGTACAGCGGACTGCGGCAGCTCGTGCTGGGAGGCGCGGCGGCCGGTGTGACGTACGCCCTGGGCAGTTTCTTCGGAACGGCCGTAGGATAGGTCGGCTGCTACTTATGCGTTGGGCCGCATAAGTAGCCGTTACTCGCTGGTTTCGAATGCTTAACCGCTGGGCATGAGCCGTAAGCGCTGCGGGCAATGACGCTTGCGGCGCGCTCGCGGGGTCGGCGACGACGCCTTCGCCGCCCCCGGGACCGATGGGCGACGATCTGACCGATCAGTCCGGCTCGGTCCCCACATACTTCAAGCCACGTGTGCGACACCCCCCTCGCACCGCGTGGCGTCCGCATGCTGGAACGGAGTATCCGGTTCCCGAGATCCGCCCCATCATGTAACCTGCACGAAATTTTGCACTTACGCAGAGGGCCAACGTCGTCCCTCGGCAAGCTGAATATGCCAATTGACGACGACGGGAGAGCCGATGCGTACGCCGCGCCAGCCGTCCCAGCACTCCACGAGTGGCCAGAAGTGGTCGTTCATGGATGCTCGCCCTGCTGCGCAGGGTATGTACGACCCCCGCAACGAGCGCGACGCCTGTGGCGTCGGCTTCGTGGCCACCCTCACCGGCGAGGCGAGCCATGCGCTGGTCGAGCAGGCGCTCACGGTTCTGCGCAACCTGGAGCATCGCGGTGCCACCGGATCCGAGCCCGACTCGGGTGACGGAGCGGGCATCCTGTCCCAGGTTCCGGACGCGTTCTTCCGTGAGGTCGCCGGCTTCGAACTGCCCGCGGCCGGTGGATACGCGGTAGGCATCGCCTTCCTTCCGGAGGACCGGATCGAGGACGCCGTCTCGAAGATCGAGACGATCGCCGCCGAGGAGGGCCTCACCGTCCTCGGCTGGCGCGAGGTCCCGGTCGCCCCCGAGCTGCTCGGCGCCACCGCCCGCTCGACGATGCCGGCCTTCCGCCAGGTCTTCGTGACCGACGGTTCGTCGGAGGGCATCGCCCTCGACCGCAAGGCGTTCGTGCTGCGCAAGCGCGCCGAGCGCGAGGTCGACGTCTACTTCCCCTCGCTGTCCGCGCGCACCATCGTCTACAAGGGCATGCTGACCACCGGTCAGCTGGAGCCGTTCTTCCCGGACCTGTCCGACCGCCGCTTCGCCTCCGCGATCGCGCTCGTGCACTCCCGGTTCTCCACGAACACCTTCCCGTCGTGGCCGCTCGCGCACCCGTACCGCTTCGTCGCGCACAACGGTGAGATCAACACCGTCAAGGGCAACCGCAACTGGATGGCGGCCCGCGAATCGCAGCTGGTCTCCGACCTGTTCGGCAACGACGACAAGGCCATCGAGCGGGTCTTCCCGATCTGTACGCCGGAAGCCTCCGACTCGGCGTCCTTCGACGAGGTGCTCGAACTCCTGCACCTGGGCGGCCGTTCGCTGCCGCACTCCGTGCTGATGATGATCCCGGAGGCGTGGGAGAACCACGACTCCATGGAGCCCGCCCGCCGCGCCTTCTACCAGTTCCACTCCAACCTGATGGAGCCCTGGGACGGTCCGGCCTGTGTCACCTTCACCGACGGCAAGCAGGTCGGCGCGGTCCTCGACCGCAACGGCCTTCGCCCCGGCCGCTACTGGGTCACCGACGACGGCCTCGTCGTCCTTGGCTCCGAGGTCGGCGTCCTCGACATCGACCCCGCCAAGGTCGTCCGCAAGGGCCGGCTCCAGCCGGGCCGGATGTTCCTCGTCGACACCGTCGAGCACCGCATCATCGAGGACGACGAGATCAAGGCCGGCCTCGCCGCCGAGCAGCCCTACGCGGAGTGGGTGGAGGCCGGCGAGATCGAGCTCGGCGACCTGCCCGAGCGCGAGCACATCGTGCACACCCACGCCTCGGTCACCCGCCGCCAGCAGACCTTCGGCTACACCGAGGAAGAGCTCCGTGTTCTCCTCGCGCCGATGGCCAAGGCCGGTGCCGAGCCCATCGGTTCGATGGGCACCGACTCGCCGATCGCCGCGCTGAGCGAGCGTCCGCGACTGCTCTTCGACTACTTCACCCAGCTGTTCGCGCAGGTCACCAACCCGCCGCTGGACGCGATCCGCGAGGAGCTCGTCACCTCGCTGCGCTCGGCCCTCGGCCCGCAGGGCAACCTGCTCGACCCGAGCGCCGCCTCCTGCCGTTCCGTCGTGCTGCCCTTCCCGGTGATCGACAACGACGAGCTGGCCAAGCTCATCCACATCAACGCCGACGGCGACATGCCCGGCTTCAAGGCCGCGACCCTGTCCGGGCTGTACCGGGTCTCCGGCGGCGGCGACTCCCTCGCCGCGCGCATCGAGGAGATCTGCTCCGAGGCCGACGCCGCCATCGCCAACGGCGCCCGGCTGATCGTGCTCTCCGACCGCCACTCGGACGCCGAGCACGCGCCGATCCCGTCGCTGCTGCTCACCGCGGCCGTCCACCACCACCTCATCCGCACCAAGCAGCGCACCCAGGTGGGCCTGCTGGTCGAGGCCGGTGACGTCCGCGAGGTCCACCACGTCGCCCTGCTGATCGGCTTCGGCGCCGCGGCCGTGAACCCGTACCTCGCCATGGAGTCCGTCGAGGACCTGGTCCGCGCGGGCACCTTCCTCTCCGACATCGAGGCCGAGCAGGCCATCCGCAACCTGATCTACGCCCTCGGCAAGGGTGTCCTCAAGGTCATGTCGAAGATGGGCATCTCGACCGTCGCCTCCTACCGCGGCGCCCAGGTCTTCGAGGCCGTCGGTCTCGAAGAGGGCTTCGTGCAGAAGTACTTCAGCGGTACCGCCTCCAAGATCGGCGGCGTCGGCATCGACGTCATCGCCAAGGAAGTCGCCGCCCGGCACGCCAAGGCGTACCCGGCGAGCGGCATCGCGCCGGCCCACCGCGCCCTGGAGATAGGCGGCGAGTACCAGTGGCGCCGCGAGGGCGAGCCGCACCTGTTCGACCCGGAGACGGTCTTCCGCCTCCAGCACTCCACGCGCGCGAACCGCTACGACATCTTCAAGAAGTACACGGACCGCGTGAACGAGCAGTCCGAGCGCCTGATGACGCTGCGCGGCCTGTTCGGCTTCAAGTCGGACCGTCAGCCGATCTCCGTCGACGAGGTCGAGCCGGTCTCCGAGATCGTCAAGCGCTTCTCCACCGGCGCCATGTCGTACGGCTCCATCTCCAAGGAGGCGCACGAGACCCTCGCCATCGCCATGAACCAGCTGGGCGGCAAGTCCAACACCGGTGAGGGCGGCGAGGACGCGGACCGGCTGTACGACCCGGCGCGGCGTTCGTCGATCAAGCAGGTCGCCTCCGGCCGCTTCGGCGTGACCTCCGAGTACCTGGTCAACGCGGACGACATCCAGATCAAGATGGCCCAGGGCGCCAAGCCCGGCGAGGGCGGCCAGCTGCCCGGCCACAAGGTCTACCCGTGGGTCGCCAAGACCCGGCACTCGACCCCGGGCGTCGGTCTGATCTCCCCGCCGCCGCACCACGACATCTACTCGATCGAGGACCTGGCCCAGCTGATCCACGACCTGAAGAACGCGAACCCGCAGGCGCGGATTCACGTGAAGCTGGTCTCCGAGGTCGGCGTCGGCACGGTCGCCGCGGGTGTCTCCAAGGCCCACGCGGACGTCGTCCTGATCTCCGGTCACGACGGTGGTACGGGTGCCTCCCCGCTGACCTCGCTGAAGCACGCGGGCGGTCCCTGGGAGCTCGGTCTCGCCGAGACCCAGCAGACCCTGCTGCTCAACGGCCTGCGGGACCGGATCGTCGTCCAGACCGACGGCCAGCTCAAGACCGGCCGTGACGTCGTCATCGCCGCGCTGCTCGGCGCCGAGGAGTTCGGTTTCGCGACCGCGCCGCTCGTCGTCTCCGGCTGCGTCATGATGCGCGTCTGCCACCTGGACACCTGCCCGGTCGGCATCGCCACCCAGAACCCGGTGCTGCGCGACCGGTTCACCGGCAAGGCCGAGTACGTCGTGAACTTCTTCAAGTTCATCGCCGAAGAGGTCCGCGAGATCCTCGCCGAGCTGGGCTTCCGCTCCATCGAGGAGGCCGTCGGCCACGCCGAGACGCTCGACGTCGAGCGGGCCGTCAACCACTGGAAGGCGCAGGGCCTGGACCTGGCCCCGCTCTTCTACGTGCCCGAACTGCCCGAGGGTGCCGCGCTGCACCAGGTCATCGAGCAGGACCACGGCCTGGAGAAGGCGCTCGACAACGAGCTGATCAAGCTCGCCGCCGACGCGCTCGCCGCCGACTCGGCCACCGACGCCCAGCCGGTGCGCGCCCAGGTCGCGATCCGCAACATCAACCGCACGGTCGGCACCATGCTCGGCCACGAGGTGACGAAGAAGTTCGGTGGCGCGGGCCTGCCCGACGACACCATCGACATCACCTTCACCGGCTCGGCCGGCCAGTCCTTCGGCGCCTTCCTGCCGCGCGGTGTCACGCTGCGCCTGGAGGGCGACGCCAACGACTACGTCGGCAAGGGCCTCTCCGGCGGCCGGGTGATCGTCCGTCCCGACCGGGGCGCCGACCACCTCGCCGAGTTCTCCACGATCGCGGGCAACACCATCGCCTACGGCGCGACCGGCGGCGAGCTGTTCCTGCGCGGCCGTACCGGTGAGCGGTTCTGTGTCCGCAACTCCGGTGCCACGGTCGTCTCCGAGGGCGTGGGCGACCACGGCTGCGAGTACATGACCGGCGGTCACGCGGTCGTCCTCGGCGAGACGGGCCGCAACTTCGCGGCCGGCATGTCCGGCGGCGTCGCGTACGTCATCGACCTGGACAGCGACAACGTCAACGTGGGCAACGTGGACGCGGTCGAGGCCCTGGACGACGCCGACAAGCAGTGGCTGCACGACGTGGTGCGCCGCCACCAGGAGGAGACCGGATCCACGGTCGCCGAGAAGCTCCTGGCCGAGTGGGACACCGCGGTCGAGCGCTTCAGCAAGATCATCCCCAGCACGTACAAGGCAGTGCTCGCCGCCAAGGACGCCGCCGAGCAGGCGGGACTCTCCGAGTCCGAGATCACCGAGAAGATGATGGAGGCGGCGATCAATGGCTGACCCGAAGGGCTTCCTGAACCACGGCCGTGAGGTCGCCAAGTCCCGCCCGGTCGACGTACGTCTGAAGGACTGGAACGAGGTCTACGTCCCCGGCTCCCTGCTGCCGATCATCAGCAAGCAGGCCAGCCGCTGCATGGACTGCGGCATCCCGTTCTGTCACAACGGCTGTCCGCTCGGGAACCTCATCCCCGAGTGGAACGACTTCGCCTACCGCGAGGACTGGTCCGCCGCCTCCGAGCGTCTGCACGCGACCAACAACTTCCCGGAGTTCACCGGCAGGCTGTGCCCGGCTCCCTGCGAGTCGGCGTGTGTGCTCGCCATCAACCAGCCGGCCGTCACCATCAAGAACGTCGAGGTCTCGATCATCGACAAGGCGTGGGACAGCGGTGACGTCGAGCCGCAGGCCCCGGAGCGTCTGTCCGGCAAGACCGTCGCGGTGATCGGGTCAGGACCCGCCGGTCTCGCCGCCGCGCAGCAGCTCACGCGGGCCGGTCACACCGTCGCCGTCTACGAGCGCGCGGACCGCGTCGGAGGCCTCCTGCGGTACGGCATCCCCGAGTTCAAGATGGAGAAGCGGCACATCAACCGGCGCATCGAGCAGATGCGCGCGGAGGGTACCCGCTTCCGCACCGGCATCGAGATCGGCCGCGACCTCAAGGCGACCGACCTGAAGAAGCGGTACGACGCCGTCGTCATCGCCGCCGGCGCGACCACCGCGCGTGACCTCCCGGTCCCCGGCCGCGAGCTCAACGGCATCCACCAGGCCATGGAGTACCTGCCGCTGGCCAACAAGGTCCAGGAGGGCGACTACGTCACGCCCCCGATCTCGGCCGAGGGCAAGCACGTCGTGGTCATCGGCGGCGGCGACACCGGCGCCGACTGCGTGGGCACCGCCCACCGCCAGGGCGCGGCCTCGGTGACGCAGCTGGAGATCATGCCGCGTCCGGGCGAGGACCGTGCCCCGCACCAGCCGTGGCCGACCTTCCCGATGCTCTACAAGGTCACCTCCGCGCACGAGGAGGGCGGCGAGCGGGTCTACTCCGTCTCGACGACCCACTTCGAGGGCGACGAGGACGGCAACGTCCAGTGGCTGCACCTGAGCGAGGTCGAGTTCATCGACGGCAAGCTGACCTCGAAGCCGGGCACGGAGCGCAAGATCCCCGCCCAGCTGGTGACGCTGGCCATGGGCTTCACCGGCACCGACCGTGAGAACGGCCTGGTCGAGCAGTTCGGCCTGGAGCTCGACGAGCGCGGCAACATCGCCCGCGACGCCGACTTCCAGACCAACGTGCCGGGTGTCTTCGTCGCCGGTGACGCCGGCCGCGGCCAGTCGCTCATCGTGTGGGCGATCGCGGAGGGCCGCTCGGCCGCCCGCGGCTGCGACCGCTTCCTGACCGGCGCGAGCGAACTGCCCGCGCCGATCCGCCCGACGGACCGTTCCCTGATGGTCTGACGGTCCCTCAAGAACGTCCCGTACAAAGCCGTACGGAACGCCGACGGTGTCCGCCCCCGAAGTCCCCGACCGGACTGGGAGCGGGCACCGTCGCCTTTGCGGCGGAGAGCTCACCCCGAAGCGGCCTCCAGGCCCTCGAACTCCACCGTCGCGTCCTCGCTGTACGCACCCACCCGGCCCCGCAGGTACGGCAGTTCGGCGTCGGTGAACGTCACCAGCGGCTTCCCGCCCACCGCGACGGACAGCACCGCGCCCCGCTGGACGACCGTCACGTCGTACCAGTCCCCGACGGGGTACGGCGTCCGGCCCGTCGCCAGGAAGCGCTGGCCCCCCGGATAGGCGGGATCGCGTTTGCCCAGTTCCCAGCCGTTCGGCTTGAGGGTGACGTAGTAGAAGTGCTCCGGGTCGGTGTACGCCCAGACCAGCCACGGCACCTCCCACGGGTTCGGCTTCGGGGAGCGCAGCTGCTTCAGGGTCCGCATCCGTGCCTCGTACCGCACGTCGGTGTAGGAGGCGGTGCTCACCACCAGGCCCGCGTGGGTGGTGCCGGGGTCCTCGGCGGCCAGGGGGGAGAGCGAGAGCGAGGTGTCGTCGCCGTGGTTGGTGCCCATGCCGTTGAACACCGACAGCCAGCGGCCGTGGGTCGTACCGTCGATCCACGGCTTCGGCGGTGGCGGGCCGTCGCCCTGGCACCGGCTCAGGGCGAGCGCGAGGAGCGCGGCCAGCGTGAGTGCCAGCGCCAGCCGCGTGGCGGTACGACCCCGGTGTGTCATGCCGTCGAGTACGGTCCGGACGCCGTGAGCCCGACCGGGACGTCGGCGGCGAAGTCCTCGGCCAGCTGGGACAGAATGCGGGCACTGGCCGTGCCGTCGCCGAACGGGTTGCCCGCGGTCGCCATCCTGCGGTACTCCGCCGGATCGTCGAGGAGCCTGTTCGCCCAGGACACGATGGCCTCCGGGTCCGTGCCGATCAGCCGGGCCGCGCCCGCCTCCACCGCCTCGGGCCGCTCGGTGGTGGTCCGCAGCACCAGGGCGGGCTTGCTCAGGCTCGGGGCCTCCTCCTGGATCCCGCCGGAGTCGGTGAGGACCAGGTCGCACTCGGCGAGCGTGGCGGCGAAGTCCAGGTAGCCGAGCGGCTCGACGAGCGAGATGCCCCGCTGTCCTTCGAGTTCGGGCAGCAGCACCTCCCGTACGGCCGGGCTCTTGTGCAACGGCAGCACGATCTCCACGTCCCCGCGCGCCGCGAGCCGGGTCAGCGCCCGGCCCATGCCGCGCATCCGCTCGCCCTGGTTCTCGCGACGGTGCAGGGTGACCAGGATCCGCTTCGCCGCGCCCCCGAACGCGGAGGTGCCGGTGCCCTCGGCCAGCACCCACATCAGGTTGTCGATGACCGTGTTGCCGGTGACGAAGACCTGCTCCTCGGGGATGCCCTCGCCGGTCAGATGCCGGGCGGCCGCCGGGGTCGGCGCGAAGTGCCAGCGGGCGATGCGTCCGATCAGGCTCCGGTTGAGCTCCTCCGGGAACGGGTTGTCGATGACTCCGGTGCGCAGTCCGGCCTCGACGTGGGCGACCGGGATCTTCTCGTAGAAGGCGGCCAGCGCGCCGGCCAGCGCGGTCGTGGTGTCCCCCTGCACCAGGACCAGGTCGGGGCGCTGCTCCCGCATGACGACGCCGAGGTCGCGCACCAACCGGGCGGTGAGGTCGGACAGTTGCTGCCGTCGGCGCATCACGTCGAGTGCGATCCGGACGTCGACGTACAGCAGGCCGAGCATCTGGTGGAGCATCTCGCGGTGCTGGCCGGTGGTGACGACGATCGGCTCGAACTGCGAACCGGCGGCCATCGCCCGTGCCACGGGCGCCAGTTTGATCGCTTCCGGTCTCGTGCCGAGCACCAGCATGGCGCGTACGGGCACGACGGACGTGGGTGTGGACATGAGCCCCCCTTGGGCGTGCGCGGTCGGCACGGCGACCGCGTGAAGTGATGAGAGAAAGGAAGCGAGGACCCGCGGCCCGGGTGGGGGCGCGGCCTGAACGTCCTCAGATGCGCGCGGACTTCAGGTGCGCGCGGTCTTCAGCCAGGTCCGCTGACCGGTGAGCATCCGCCAGAACCCCCACCAGCCGGCCGCGAACCAGATGTAGCCGTAGAAGACGAAGACATGGGCGAGCAGCACCGAGCGCACCAGCCCTAGCTCGCGCTCCCGCCTGGCGTACACGAAGCCGTACGCGTAGGCGGTGGTGAACGAGAGCAGATACGGGCCGAGCAGCCACATGGGCGACACGAGCGGGTGTCCGACCTGTACCGAGGCCACGGTGGTGGCGCACAGGGCGACGAGGAAGGACAGCGGCAGCAGCGAGGTGAGCAGGATGAGCACCGGGCTGGAGAGGTGGTACAGCAGGTCGAGCGCGGGCCTGGTCGGTACGTCCCGCAGGATCAGCGGGACCAGTCCGGCCGACTGGAGATGGCCCTGGAACCAGCGCGAGCGCTGGCGGATCAGACGCCTGAGGCTGAGCACGGCCTGCTGGGAGACCGCGGCGGTGGTGCAGTGCATGTTGGTCCAGCCCTTGGCGATCAGCCGGACCCCGAGGTCGAGGTCCTCGGTGAGGCTGTCGCTCCACGGGCCGTCCCCGTCAAGGGTGTTGAGGGCGGCGAGCCGCATGAACTGTCCGTTGCCGCCCATGCCGACGCTGCCGATGAAGCGGCGTGCGCTCTGGAAGACGTCGCCGTAGACGACGAACTCCATGTCCTGCATGCGGGCGAGCAGCCCGAGGCCCCGGTTGTACATCCGCACGCAGACCTGGACCGCGCCGGTGCCCGGATCGTCGAAGAACGGGTCGACCGACTGGAGGACGTGCGGGTCGAGCCGGCCGTCCGCGTCGAGCACGCACACGACCACGTCCGCGGGGTCCCGGCCGAGGAGCAGACCGGACTCCCTGAGGTGGCGCACCCCGTCGTTGAGGGCGGCGCCCTTTCCCTTGCGTGCGTTCGGCGGGTCGCGCCGGAGCAGCTGGACGACGGCCGGGTCGGCGGCCAGGGCGATGTCGGAGGTGCGGTCGTCCGAGCCGTCGTCGATGACCAGCGCCATGTAGTTGGCGGTCGGGAGCGAGGTGATGCGCGCCAGGCTTTCGGCGAGCACTTTCTCCTCGTTGAGACAGGCGAGCAGGAATATGTAGAAGCGCTCTCTCTTCTCGATCCGGGAGCGTCTGATTCTTCGCCTGGAGAGCACGAAAAGTGTCGTGTTGTAGCAGGCGGCCAGCACGATCAGCGAGATGCTCGACCACAGGAACAGTTCAGTGATCATTGCCGCCCCCGGTATCGGCGCGCATCCTTTGCGCCTGGCTCCGCAGCCGTGCCCGGGCCAGCAATATGACGCAAGCCGTCAGGCAATAGAACAGAAATCCGACTCCCGCGGTTTCCTGCAATGCTCTGGCCAGAGGTAGCCCCGGTATTGCCTCCGGGGCGGTCATTGCCCCGGCCAGAGGCAGCAAAGAGCCCAGGGCAGGTCGTCCGTACATTTTCCCCCCACGTTCTGATGCGCGTCCCCAACGCGCGAAATGGAACGTAGCAGGTTTCCGGTCCCCTCGATCCTGCATTTGACACGCTTCATGGTCGTCATGAAAATCAGTGACTTCGTATCGGTAAAGACCTTGCCAATACCGGCAAGGCGGGGGGATGAATGTGGGACCACTGATTTCACACAGGAGACGGGGAACAGCGAAGTTCCCCGTGATCCTGTTGCTGGTCGCGGCCGTGCTCGGGGGTACTTTCCTCGCCTGGAGCGCACAGGCGGGCAGCGTGCCGCCACCCGGTCACCGGCACGGGCACGAGGCCGTCGGCGAGCGGTCCGGACTCGGCAGCGTCGACCTCAAGGGGTGGGCGAAGGAGCAGATCGCCTCGGACAAGGAACGGCGCGCACAGCCGCGGCCGAAGACGGCGGTCTCACCCACGGCCGCCAGGTCCGGCGCCGTCACCGCGGTCCGCCAGGCGGGCTTCGTCCGGGCGGCCGCCGCGGCCGACCCCACCACGCTCGTGCTCTACGACACCGCGGGCCCCTACGGCCGGCTCGGCGAGCTGTACGCCATGGCCGCGGCCAACCTCGCGGGCCACTTCGGCACGGTGACCGCGAAGCCGGTCCAGCAGTACACCGCTGGGATGATCGGCTCGTACACCGCCGTGATCTACATCGGCTCGACCTACTACTGCTGTGACGTCCCGGACGCCATCCCGGCCGCCTTCTACCAGGACGTCTCCACCAGCACCAAGCCGGTCATCTGGATGGGTGCCAACATCTGGAACATGGCCAACTCGGTGGGCACCGCCCAGTTCACGCAGCGCTACGGCTGGGACCCGACCAGCTCGTACTACGAGGACGGCGGCTCCGTCGGCACCGTCACGCAGGTGACGTACCGGAACCAGACCCTCACCCGGAAGATCCCGGCCGGCCAGGACGGCGGAGTGCTGCGCCCCAACATCCTCACCGGCCCCGGATATCCCGAGGTCACCCGGCTCGCCGAGGGACTGGACAGCTCCAACGGGCACACCTTCGGCTGGGCGGTCCGCTCCGCCAACCTCACCTACGTCGGCGAGATCCCCTTCGCCTACGTCTCCGAGAGCGACCGCGTCATCGCCGCCGAGGACCTCCTCTTCGACGCCCTCGCCCCGGCCACCGCCGAACGCCACCGCGCGATGCTGCGCCTGGAGGACATCAGCCCCGCCTCGGACCCGGCCGAACTGCGGACCATGGCGGACTACCTCTACGCGCAGAAGATCCCGTACGGCGTCAACGTGATCCCGGTCTACAAGGACCCCAAGGGCACCTACAACAACGGCACCGCCCAGACGATCACGCTGGTGCAGCGCCCGCAGGTCGTCAGCGCCCTCAAGTACATGCTGGCCCGCGGCGCGGTCCTCATGGACCACGGCTACACGCACCAGTACGGCAATGTCGCCAACCCCTACAACGGCGTCACCGGCGACGACTTCGAGTTCTACCGGGCCCACGTCGACTCCGCGGACAACGTGGTCTACGACGGCCCGGTCGCCGAGGACTCCGCGCTGTGGGCGCAGGGCCGGGTGGCCGCCGCGCTGACCCAGTTCACCCTCGCCGGGCTGCCGAAGCCGGCCCTGTGGACCACCCCGCACTACGCCGCCTCCGCCGCCGACTACAAGGTGTTCAGCTCCAACTTCTCGGCCCGCCTGGAGCGTTCGCTGTACTTCTCCGGCACGCTCGGCGGGAACTCCGCGGGACCCAATGCCTTCATCGGACAGTTCTTCCCGTACGTGGTGAAGGACGTGTACGGCACCAAGGTGCTGCCCGAGAACATCGGCAACTACGAGCCCGAGGCCTTCAACAACCACCCGGCCCGGCTGCCCGCCGACCTCGTCGCCTCGGCGAAGGCCAACCTGGCCGTCCGGGACGGGTTCGCCAGCTTCTTCTACCACCCCTACTACCCGACCCAGCCGCTCAAGGACACCGTCGACGGCATCAAGGCCCTCGGCTACACCTTCGTCAGCCCCACGAGCCTGTGAGGCCACCGCATCCGAGGGGGAGGGCCGTCGCCGCAGTGGTGGCGGTCCTCCTCGCCGTCGTCTCCGGCTGCACGACCGCCGGGGGCGGGGCCCCGGACACCGGCAAGGACGGCCGGGCGACCCTGCGGGGCATCACCCTGCCCTCCTGGTACCGCACCGACTACGACAGCCCGGCCGCCGACCGCTATCTGCGGGGCATCCGCGCCACCGGCGCCCGCTGGATCACCCTCACCCCGACCTGGTACCAGAACCGCGTCAGCGACTCCGGGATGCACACCACCGAGGAGACGGCGAGCGACGCGAGCGTGCGCCGGATCGTGCGCCGCGCCCACGCCCTCGGCCTCAAGGTGATGATCAAGCCGCACGTCGACCTGCCCGGCGACCAGGACCGCGCCGAGATCGCGCCGCGCGACCGCCACGCGTGGTTCACCGCGTACCGCCGCTTCCTCACCCACTACGCCGACCTCGCCGCCGACACCGGCACCGAGCAGCTCGCCGTGGGCACCGAACTCGCCGGGGTGTCCGGCGACACGGCCGCCTGGAAGGAGGTCGTCGCGGAAGTCCGCGAGCACTACGACGGGCCTCTCACCTACGCCGCCAACTACGACGAGTACCGCAGGGTCCGCTTCTGGAAGGACCTCGACGTCATCGGCATCGACGCCTATTGGCCGCTGTCCGGGACACCCACGACGGACCCCGCCCGGCTGCGCCGCGCCTGGCGGCCGATCCGTGCCGAACTCGCCGCGTTCGCCCGCGAACAGGGCCGCCGCGTCCTGTTCACCGAGGCCGGCTACGTCAGTCAGCGCGGGGCCACGACCGCCCCGTACTCCTGGACCGTCAGCGACCGGGCCGCTCCCGACGAACAGGCCGCCGCCTACCGGGCGTTGCTGGACTCCTTCACGGGCCGGGACTGGTGGGCGGGCGTGTGCTGGTGGATGTGGGACGACTGGCCGGACAGCGGCGAGACACCGGCCCGGCTCGCCTACACCCCGCACGGAAAGCCCGCGGAGGCGGTGCTGCGGGAGAGGTGGGGCCCCGCTCAGGGCACCCGGTAGGTCTCCCCGTACACCTGCCACTCCAGTGGCGTCCGCAGCTGGAGGTTCCCCTCGTCCAGGAAGCGCCGCTGCGCGGTGTCGACGCGGGTGGTGTCGATGTCCGGATCGCGGCTCTTCATGGCCGCGCGGCGGATGTCGAGGAAGGTGTCCAGGTACGCCTTCTCCGAGCCGCCCTCGGTCGGGCTGTCGGACTTCCCGAGGGCGCGCTCGCGCATGCCGTAGAAGCCGGTGGCGTCGGTGCCGGGGCCGTGGAAGACCATGGCGTCGTAGTAGACGAACTGGCCGAGCGGGCCGAGTCCGTCGAGTTTGGCGAGGCGGACCGCGGGGTCGAAGTAGACCCGGTCGCGGGCTGTGTCCTGGGCCCTCCGGAAGGCCGGGACCGCTGCCTCCGCCTTCCAGGCGTCCGTGAAACCCGGGTCCAGGCCCTCGTGGGAGTCCGTGCCGTCGACCGCGCGCAGGGCGGGGAGGTACGTGGCGAGGCCGTTGTCCGGGTGGGCCTTCGTGTAGCCCTCGACGAGGGTCAGCAGGTCGTTGGTGCCGGTGCAGAAGCCGATGATGCCGGCCGTGTAGCCCTGGCCGTCGCCGATGTCCTCGATGTAGGCGTAGGCGCTGCGCCAGTCGAGGGTGGAGTTCTCGGCGCTCGCCACCAGCTGCTGCGCGAGGTCCTTCCTGGCGGGGGCGGCCAGGCCGGCCGGCGCGTCGGCGAGCACGTCGCCGCTCGCCGCGCCGGCGGTCCCCTCGGCCCAGGTCTTGGCGCCCTGGGCCCCCTTGGTGTCCTGGGCCGCCTGCGACCGGTAGGCGGAGGAGAGGTCCGGGCCCGCCCCTCCCGCGCCGGGGTCCTCGGGCGCGAGGACATAGACCGACGCCGTGACGAGCACGGGGACGGCCGCGAGGAGCAGCAGGCGGGCGCGTTTCACTGAGTTCCCGTCAGTTCGGTGACCTTGGCCCAGGTGGACACCAGCAATATCACGAGCAGGACGGCGCACGTCCCCGCCTGCACCAGGGCACGACGGCCGTCCCGGGGTGCGTATGCGTAGGCGAGGGCGACGACGGCACCGGCGAGCAGGCCGCCGAGGTGGCCCTGCCAGGACGTCTGCAAGGCGGAGATCACCAGCCACAGCAGCAGGCCCGCCATGAAGCGGTTGACCTGGGCCATGTCGGCGCCGAGCCGGCGGGCCATCACGTAGTAGGCGGCCCCGAGCCCGAAGATCGCGCCGGACGCGCCGAGCGTGGCCTCGGTGGGCGCGATCAGCAGGACCAGGACCGAGCCGCCGAGCGCCGAGAGCAGATAGAGGGCGAGGTACCGGAGCCGGCCGAGCTGGAGCTCGACGACCCGGCCGATGTTCCACAGCGACACCATGTTCATCACGATGTGCAGGATCCCGAACGTGCCCTCGGTGGGCGGCAGATGGAGGAACGCCCCGGTCAGCAGCCGGTACCACTCGCCTTCGGCGACACCCTCGGCGTGGAAGGCGGCGGGATAGGCGGCCTGCCACACGTAGTGGCCGCCGTCCGGGCCCACCAGGCCGACCCCCAGCATCTCGAACCGGTCCACGATCGCCGGGCGCACCAGCTCGCCGACGTAGGCGAGCACATTGAGGCCGATGAGGACGTACGTCACCAGCGGGACGGCCGTGATCCGCCCGCCGAACGCGGTCCGGGCCTGCCGCACCGACCGCGCGCCCTCCCGCACGCAGTCGGGGCACTGGTGGCCGACGGCCGCCTCCCGCATGCAGTGCGGGCAGATGTACCGCTCACAGCGGGTGCAGCGGACATGGGACTCCACCGTGGGATGGCGATAACAGGTGGTGACGGTGGATTCGGGTTCCACGGCCGGCTCCTCGAAGTGACGGGGACGATGATCGAGCCGGTGGGGTCGGCGGCGAACAAAATAGCGAACGCCGATACGGGAGGAGTGCGGCGGGGCCATGGTCGTGATCTTCGGCCGCTCACCAGCGGCGGCCACCGGCACCGAGGACCGTGTCGCGGCACTCGTCGGGGCTGCCCCAGGCGGTGCGCAGGGCGCGGGCCTTGGTGAGCCACAGGGACAGGTCGTACTCGGCCGTGTACCCGATGGCGCCGTGCAGCTGGAGCGCGGTCCGCGCGGTCAGGTACGCCGCCTCGCACGCCGTGACCTTGGCGGCGGCGACGTCCTCCGCGGTCATCGTCAGGGCGGCGCCGAAGAGCAGGGGGCGCGCGAACTCCAGCGCGATCTTCGCGTCGGCCAGCCGGTGCTTGACCGCCTGGAAGGAACCGACGGGGGCGCCGAACTGGGTGCGCTGCCCGACGTAGGAGACGGTCCTGTCGAGGAGGGCGAGGCCGACGCCGAGGGCCTGGGCGGCGGTGGTGAGGCGGGCGAGGAGGAGGGCGGCGGCGACGGGCGGGTCTCCGGCGAGCAGTTCGCCGCCCGGGGCCAGTGGGGTGAGCAGGCGGGCGGGGTCGAGGGTGGGGTGCCCCGGGCCGTGGCCGGGGGCGAGACTCAGGCCCTCGGCGGTCAGGGCGAGGCGGAGGTCCGCTATGTGGCCGTCCAGGGCGTACCCGCCGTCGCGGGCGACGGTGGCCATGGTCTCTCCCGAGGCCAGCGCCGGGAGCAGGCGCTTCGCCACCCCGGGTTCGGTGAGCAGCGCCGCCGCCGTCACCGTCTCCACCAGGGGGCCCGGTACCGCGTGCCGTCCCAGCTCCACGAAGGCGACCGCGAGGTCCACAGGACGCAGGCCCAGCCCCTCGTAGGCCTCGGGCACCGCCAGTGCGAAGACCCCCGCCCCGGCGACCCGGCGCCACAGCGCACGGCCGTTGCCGTGGTCGCCGCGGCTCCAGTCCCGTACGACCGACGGGGTGTCCGCGGCCGTCAGCATCGCGTCCAGGGAGTCGGCGAACTGCCGCTGCTCGGGGTCGAGGCGGAAGCGCATCAGCGGCGTCCCTTCGGCAGGCCCAGCAGGCGTTCGGCGATGATGTCGCGCTGGATCTCGTTCGTGCCGGCGTAGATCGGGCCGGCGAGGGCGAAGACATAGCGCTCGGACCAGTCGGGGTCCTCCTGCGCACCGAGGAGGTCCAGCGCCGTCTCGGTGAGCGCGAGGTCGTACTCGGACCAGAAGACCTTGTTGAGGCTGGACTCGGGGCCGAGCGTCTCGCCGTCCAGGAAGCGGGCGGCTGCCGCGTAGGTGAAGAGCTGGTAGGCGCGGGCGCCGATCAGGGCGTCCGCGACCCGGGTCCGCGCGCTCCCCGGCTCGCCGCGCGACTCCCACAGCGCGGCCAACCGGTCGGCGGCCGCCAGGAAACGGCCCGGTGAGCGCAGCATCAGCCCCCGTTCGTTGCCCGCCGTCGACATCGCGATCCGCCAGCCCCGGCCGGGCCCGCCGATGACGTCCTCGTCCGGCACGAACACCTCGTCCAGGAAGATCTCGGCGAAGGCCGGCTTCCCGTCCAGGCGGCGGATCGGGCGGACGGTGACTCCGGGGGCGCGCAGGTCGAACATCAGGTAGGTCAGGCCCTGGTGGGGCCTCGGGGTGTCCGGGTCGGTGCGGAAGAGCCCGAACGCGCGGTCCGCGAAGGCGGCCCGGGAGGACCAGGTCTTCTGCCCGCTGAGCAGCCAGCCGCCTTCCGTACGCACCCCCCTGGACCTCAGGGAGGCCAGGTCCGAGCCCGCCTCCGGCTCCGACCAGGCCTGCGCCCAGACCACCTCGCCGGTGGCCATCGACGGCAGCACGCGGGCGCGTTGCTCCGGTGTGCCGTGGTCGAAGAGGGTCGGGGCGAGGAGGCTGACGCCGTTCTGGCCGACCCGTCCGGGCGCCCCGGCGGCGTAGTACTCCTCCTCGAAGACCAGCCAGCGGACCAGCCCGGAGTCCCGGCCGCCGTACTGGGCGGGCCAGTCGACCACCGACCAGCGGTCCGCGGCGAGTTCGGCCTCCCAGCCGCGGTGGGCCGCGAAGCCCTCCTCGGTCTCCAGGGAGGGCAGCGGGGAGGCGGGCACATGCGCGCGCAGCCACGCGCGGGCCTCGGCACGGAAGGCCTCTTCCTCCTGCGTGAACGCCAGATCCATGGACACCCGTCCTTCCCTAACAAGTGTTTGGTAGGTTAGCGTGGCGCCATGACAGGCGTCGAGAGTCCGGTGTACGAACCGGGGCACGGGCTGCTGAAAGGACGCACCGCCGTCATCACCGCCGCCGCGGGCGCGGGCATCGGCGGGGCGACCGCGCGCCGCTTCCTGGAGGAGGGCGCGCGCGTCCTGATCAGCGACGCGCACGCGCGGCGGCTGAAGGAGTACGGCGCCGAGCTGGCAGGGGAGTTCCAGGGCGCGGTGACCTTCATGCCGTGCGACGTCACCGACGAGGCGCAGGTGCGGGCACTTTTCGACGCGGCCGTACGGGAGCACGGACGGCTGGACATAGTCGTCAACAACGCGGGCCTGGGCGGCACTTCGGCGCTCGTCGACATGACCGACGACCAGTGGACCCGCGTCCTGGACGTCACTCTCAACGGCACCTTCCGCTGCACCCGGGCGGCCCTGCGGCACCTGCGGGACTCCGGCGGCGGCGTGATCGTCAACAACGCCTCCGTCGTCGGCTGGCGCGCCCAGGCCGGCCAGGCGCACTACGCCGCCGCGAAGGCCGCGGTGATGGCGCTGACCCGGTGCGCGGCCCTGGAGGCCGCCGAGTACGGCGTCCGCGTCAACGCCGTGTCACCGAGCCTCGCCATGCACCCGCACCTGGTGAAGGTGACGTCGGCGGAGCTGCTGGAGGAACTGACCGCGCGGGAGGCCTTCGGGCGGTACGCCGAGCCCTGGGAGGTGGCCAACGTGATCGTGTTCCTGGCGTCCGGCTACTCCTCGTACATGACCGGCGAGGTCGTCGCCGTCAGCAGCCAGCACGCATAGGACGACAATGACTCCGTGCCGACCAAGAAGAAGCCCCAGGTGAGCGCCGCCGCGCCCGCGCGCCGCCGTGAACTCCTCGACACCGCCGCCGAGGTCTTCGCCGAACAGGGCTACAACGCCACGACCGTACGCAAGATCGCGGACCACGCGGGCATGCTCGCGGGCAGCCTCTACTACCACTTCGACTCCAAGGAATCGATGCTGGAGGAGATCCTGCGGACCTTCCTCGACGAGCTCTGGGGCGGCTACGACGCCGTCCTGGGCGCCGAGCTGGGCCCGCGCGAGACCTTGGAGGCCCTGGTCACCGAGTCGTTCCGGGAGATCGACCGGCACCGCGCCGCCGTCGCGATCTACCAGAAGGAGAGCAGGCAGCTGGTGGCGCAGGAGCGGTTCGCGTTCCTCGCCGAGTCGCAGCGCAGGTTCGAGAAGGCCTGGCTGTCCACGCTGGAGCGCGGGGTCGCGGCCGAGGTGTTCCGGGCCGACCTCGACGTACGGCTGACGTACCGGTTCGTGCGCGACACCGTGTGGGTGGCCGCGTCCTGGTACCGGCCCGGCGGACAGCACAGCCCGGAGGAGATCGCCCGGCAGTACCTGTCGATGGTGCTGGACGGGATCGCCGTACGTACGTAACTCACTGGGGAGTTGCCATGGCCGAGGCCTACATCGTCGAAGCGGTCCGTACGCCCGTCGGGCGGCGCGGGGGAGGACTGAGCGCGGTCCACCCGGCCGATCTGGGCGCGCATGTGCTGCGCGCGCTGGTCGAGCGGGCAGGGGTCGATCCCGGTGCCGTCGAGGACGTCGTGTTCGGGTGTCTGGACGCGGTCGGGCCGCAGGCCGGGGACATCGCGCGGACCGCGTGGCTGGCGGCCGGGCTGCCCGAGGAGGTGCCCGGGGTGACCGTGGACCGGCAGTGCGGGTCCTCGCAGCAGGCCGTGCACTTCGCCGCGCAGGGCGTGCTGTCCGGGACGCAGGACCTGGTGGTCGCCGGCGGGGTGCAGAACATGTCGATGATCCCCATCGCCTTCGCGACCCGGCAGGCCGCCGAGCCGCTCGGGCTGACCCAGGGGCCCTTCGCGGGGAGTGAGGGGTGGCGGGCGCGGTACGGGGACCGGGCGGTGAACCAGTTCGTCGGCGCCGAGACGATCGCCGGGAAGTGGGGGATCAGCCGCGAGGACCAGGAGGAGTTCGCGCTCCGGTCCCACCGGCGGGCCCTGCGGGCCATCGACGAGGGCCGCTTCGAGCGCGAGACCGTGGCCTACGGCCCGGTCGCGGTCGACGAGGGCCCGCGCCGGGACACCTCCCTGGAGAAGATGGCCGGCCTGAAGCCGGTGATCGAGGGCGGCACCATCACCGCGGCCTGCTCCTCGCAGGTCTCCGACGGCGCGGCGGCCATGCTGCTGGCCTCGGAGCGGGCGGTGCGCGAACACGGCCTCACCCCCCGCGCACGCGTGCACCACCTCTCGGTGCGCGGCGAGGACCCCATCCGTATGCTCACCGCCCCCATCCCGGCCACCGCGCACGCCCTGAAGAAGACCGGCCTCACCATCGACGACATCGACCTCGTCGAGATCAACGAGGCCTTCGCGCCGGTCGTGCTGGCCTGGCTGAAGGAAACGGGAGCCGACCCGGAGAAGGTCAACGTCAACGGCGGCGCGATCGCCCTCGGGCACCCGCTGGGGGCGACGGGCGTGAAGCTGATGACGACCCTGCTGCACGAACTGGAGCGCAGGGGCGGCCGGTTCGGGCTCCAGACCATGTGCGAGGGCGGTGGGCAGGCGAACGTGACGGTCATCGAGAGGCTGTGAGGCCCTGAAGGACGCCCTCGGCCTCCTTCATGATCCGCTCCACCAGCTCCGCGCACGACGGCAGGTCGTCGATCACCCCGGCGACCTGCCCGGAGGCCATCACCCCGAGATCCGTACGGCCGTCCACCATCGCGGACCTGAGCAGCATGGGGGTGTTGGCGGCGAGGAGGACCTGGCTCCAGGTGAGGTCCTTGCCGTGTTTCATGGCGAGTCCGTCGCGCACCAGCTGCCGCCAGGTGAGCCCGGACAGCCGCCGGAATCCGGCCGCCCGGCGGACGGCCCGCGACAGGGACCTCACGCGCCCGGAGTCCTCCAGCGCGCTCACCAGGTCGGTCCGCAGCATGCGGTGCGGAAGACCGTCCACCGCCCGCGTCACCGTCACGTCCTTGACCGTCGCCGCCAGATAGCGGGCCTTCACCGCGTCCGGCACCGTCGAGTCCGAGGTGAGCAGGAAGCGGGTGCCCAGGGCGACGCCCGCCGCCCCGTACGCCAGCGCCGCGACCAGGCCCCGTCCGTCGAAGAAGCCGCCCGCCGCCACGACGGGGATGTCCACCGCGTCCACCACCTGCGGCAGCAGGACGGTCGTGGCCACCTCCCCGGTGTGTCCGCCGCCCTCGCCGCCCTGCACGATCACCGCGTCCGCGCCCCAGGCCGCGACCTTCTCCGCGTGGCGCCGGGCGCCGACGGAGGGGATGACGACCACCCCCGACTCCTTGAGCACGCCGATCAGCTCGGCCGAGGGCGCCAGGGCGAAGGACGCTACCCGCACACCCTCGTCGATGATCACCCGTACCCGGTCCCCGGCGTCCGCCGAGTCGGCCCGCAGATTGACCCCGAACGGCGCGTCGGTACGGGACCTCACCTCCCGCACGGCGTCCCGGAGCTGGTCGAGGGTCATCGTCGCGGACGCCAGGATGCCCAGCGCGCCCGCGTTCGCCGTCGCGGAGACCAGGCGGGGTCCCGCCACCCAGCCCATCCCGGTCTGCACGATCGGATGGCGGACCCCCACGAGCCGGGTGAGCGCGGTGTCCATCAGGAAGCGACCTCCCGTGCGCGCGCACCGGCCGGGTCGAGCACCTCACGGATCAACTCCAGCTCGCGGGCGGTCGGTTCGCGGGTGAACGGCACCTCGTCCGGGACGGCCGGTTCGAAACCGGTGGCCTCCCGCACCTGCTCCACGGTCACCCCGGGATGCAGCGAGGCCAGCCGCATCGAGCGGTCCGGGGTGTCGAAGTCGAACACGGCCAGGTCGGAGACGACCCGCGGGATGCGGTGGAACCGTGCCCCGGCGGCATGGTCGTACCCGACCCCGCACACCAGGTCGACCTTCTCGACGAACACCCGCCGGGAGTGTCTCGGCACCCAGTAACTCGTCGGGTTGTTGAGGGTGTTGACCGGCGCGCCCCGCACCCCGAGCAGCTGCCGCTTCGGCCGCGCCCAGTCGCCGATGCAGGAGATGTTCTGGTTGCCGTACCGGTCGATCTGGCTCGCGCCCATCATCACGTGCCGCCGGCCGCCGGTGACCAGGGCGAGATGGCGGCGGTAGGGCAGCCAGCCCTCGGGCGTGCCGTCCGGGCGGACCAGGAGGGCCTCGCCGTCGGTCAGCAGCAGGTCGGGGGAGAAGGTGAGGCGGGCGAGGCGGGCGCCGATCGAGGGGATCAGGCCCATCGGGCTCGCCAGGATCTCGCCCGCGTCGCGCCAGGCCTCGGCGCAGGCGATCACGCAGTACTCACTCCGGGTCGCGGTCATGCAGTCCTCCCCCGAGATACCGTGCGGCGAACTCCGGCCAGGGTGTGCTCGCGTACTCCCGCTGCCCGGCCTCGTCCCGGCCGTAGTCGGGGGCGCAGGAGGTGAAGTGCGCGCCGCCGGGAGCCTCGACCACGCCGGTCACCGTGTGCCGCTGGACCAGCAGCGACTGCGGCGGTGCCTCCTTGGTCAGCTCCGCGGTGTCCACGATCCGTTCGCAGGAGACGTACGCGGCGTCGGCCGCCTCGCAGAACAGGTCGTCGAAGTACGGGTCGGGGCCGAGGTACTGGCCGTTGCCCAGCCGGTCGGCGCGGTTCAGGTGCACCAGGGCGGCATCCAGGGCGAGCGCGGGCATGGCCACGAACGTCTCCCGGTCGTCGTACGGCGAAGTCACCGTCCGCAGGCCCGGGTTGACCCGCATGACGTCCGAACCGATCCCGGCCCGCACCGGCAGGAACGGCAGCCGGTGCGCCGCCGCCCGCAGGCCCCACATGAACATCGCCTCGTCGATCTCCATGAGCGCGAAGGCACCGGCCTCGCGGGCCGCCCGGTAGTGCGGTTCGAGCGGGATCGAGTCGAGGGTGACGAAAGGGGCGACGAGCTTGCGGATACGCCCGGCGGCGGCGAGCATCCCGACGTCCGGGCCGCCGTACGAGACGATCGTCAGGTCGGTGACGTCCGAGCGCAGCAGTGCGCGCACCAGCGCCATCGGCTTGCGGCGCGAACCCCAGCCGCCGATGCCGAGGGTCATGCCGCTGCGCAGCCGGGAGACGACCTCGTCGGCCGTCATGGTCTTGTCGCTCACTCGGCCTCCCCGCCGAACCTGTCACGGACCCGGTCGGCGACCCCGCTGACGCTCGCCTCGTAGGTGAAGCCCTGTTCGTAGCGGTAGCTGCGGCGGACGTCGACCGGGTCGATGCCGTTGATGGCCGCCTTGGCCAGGCGCAGCAGCTCGCCGTCCTTGGCGGCGATCTCGCGGGCCGACTCCAGGGCGGCGGCGGCGAGTTCCTCGCCCGGGACGACCTTCCACACCGCACCGTGCCGGTGCAGCTCGGCGGCGGTGACCGTGCGCGAGGTGAAGTACAGGGCGCGCATGAGGTGCTGGGGGACCAGGCGGGCCAGGTGGGTGGCCGCGCCGAGGGCCCCGCGGTCCAGTTCGGGCAGGCCGAAGGTGGCGTCCTCGCTCGCCACGATCACGTCCGCGTTGCCCACCAGGCCGATGCCTCCGCCCAGGCAGAATCCCCGCACGGCCGCCACCACGGGCACCTCGCAGTCGTACACCGCCGAAAAGGCCTCGAAGCAGCCGCGGTTGGCGCCGACGAGGGCGGCCGCGCCGCGCCTCTGGATCTCCTTGATGTCCACGCCCGCGTTGAAACCACGCCCTTCGGCCGCCAGGACCACACACCGGACCTCCGGATCACGGCCCGCCGCGCGCACGGCGTCGGCCAGGGCGAACCAGCCGTCCGCCGGCAGGGCGTTCACCGGCGGGAAGTCGACCCGGACCAGGACGATCCCCTTTTCCGGGGACGAGGTGGAGACACCCATGGCCGCATCAGCTACCTTTCCACCAAACGTTTGTTAGGTGAAGGGTAGCGGTGAATGGAGCTGAGCGGGAGGGTCGTGGTCGTCACCGGCGGGACGCGCGGAGTCGGCGCCGGGATCGCCCGGTCCTTCGCCGAGGCGGGGGCGGAAGTCGTCGTCTGCGCCCGCAGACCACCCGAAGTCCCCCTGCCGAAGGCGCGGTTCGCACCCCTGGACGTCCGGGACACCGACGCCGTACGGCACTTCTTCGCCGCACTGCCGCGCCTGGACGTCCTGGTCAACAACGCGGGCGGCGCCCCCTACCGGCTGCTCGCCGACGCCGGACCCGAACGGCACCTCCGCGTCCTGGAGTTGAACCTCCTCGCCCCTCTCACGGTCTCCCTCGCCGCGCACGAGCACCTGAGACGGACCCGCGGCTCGATTGTCATGATCGGCAGTGTCAGCGGCGGCCGCCCCTCGCCCGGCACCGCCGCGTACGGGGCGGCCAAGGCGGGCCTGGAGAACCTCGCCCGCTCGATGGCCGTGGAGTGGGCGCCGGACGTCCGCGTGAACACCCTGGTCGTCGGCATGGTCCGCACCGAGCAGTCTCATCTGCACTACGGCGACGAGGAGGGCATCGCGGCGGTCTCCCGCTCGGTCCCGCTCGGCCGCCTGGCCGAGCCCTCCGACGTGGGCGCGGCAGCCGTGTTCCTCGCCTCGGACGCCGCCGCGTACATCAGCGGGGCCTCGCTGCTGGTGCACGGCGGCGGGGAGCGGCCGGCGTTCCTGGACGCCGCATCCGTCAACAAGGAGACGTGAGATGACCGGAATCTGCGACGGCCGGGTCGTCGTCGTCACCGGCGCGGGCCGCGGTCTCGGCCGCGCCCACGCGCTCGCCTTCGCCGCCGAGGGCGCCCGGGTCGTCGTCAACGACCTCGGCGTCGGCCTCGACGGCACACCGGACCCCGACAGCCCCGCCCGCCTCGTCGCCGAGGAGATCCGCGCGGCGGGCGGTGAGGCGCTCGCCCACGGCGGTGACATCGCGACCTCCGACGGTGCCGCCTCCCTGGTCCGGGCAGCCCTGGAGACCTACGGCCGCCTCGACACCCTCGTCAACAACGCCGGATTCCTGCGCGACCGGATGCTGGTGAACCTGGCGGAGGACGACTGGGACGCGGTCATGCGAGTCCATCTGAAGGGGCACTTCCTCCCCCTGCAACACGCGGCCGCGCACTGGCGGACGGAGACGAAGGCGGGCCGCACCCCGCAGGCCAGGATCGTCAACACCTCCAGCGGAGCAGGCCTGTTGGGCTCGGTGGGACAGGGCAACTACAGCGCGGCGAAAGCCGGCATCGTCGGCCTCACCCTGGTCGCCGCGGCCGAACTCGCCCGCTACGGCGTCCAGGTCAACGCGATCGCCCCCGCGGCACGGACGAGGATGACCGAGCGCGCCTTCGCAGACACCATGGCCGCTCCCTCCGACGGCTTCGACGCGATGGCCCCGGAGAACGTGTCCCCGCTGGTCGTGTGGCTGGGCTCGGAGGCGAGCGCGGGGGTGACGGGCCGGGTCTTCGAGGCCGAGGGCGGCCGGATCACGGTGATGGAGGGCTGGCGACCGGGCCCTACCGCCGACCGAAGCGCGAGGTGGACGCCGGCCGAGGCAGGAGAGACGGCACGGAAGCTGCTGGGCGAGGCGGAGACACCGGCCCCGGTGTATGGCGCGTGACGGAACCTGCCCAGGGGCGCGGGGAACTGCGCGACCAGTCACAGGACACGCGCAGACGGGCGCAAAGCCCCGGACGCCCAGCCACAGGACACGCGCAGACGGGCGCAGACCCTAGGTGTCGCACTCCAGAACCGTCCGGCACACAGCACATCGTGCCCGCACCCGCCCGCGCACAGGCACCCGGATCCGCTGGTGACACGTGGGGCAGGGGAAGGACACCCGCAGCCGCCCGCCCCCGTCGGGGGTGAACGTATAGGGCACCCCGGGCTGCGGCCCCGGCCCCGGCCCCGGCCCCGCGTGCCGCCGGTCGTGGGCGTACCGGCGCCTGCCCGCCCACCCCGCGGCGGTGAGCGGCGGCTGCTGCTCGTCCTGCCGGGCCCGCGCCATCCCCTTCACGTACGCCGTGTACGCCTGCGCACTCGTGAACCACACCGAGGGGTCCTCCCCGAACACCAGCGACCGCTTCGCCAGCACGTACCCGAACTCCTCCGGCGTGAGATATCCCAGCTTCTGCGAGGACGCCGCGTCCTCCCGGTAGGCGTCCAGCAGCAGCCACCCCGCGCCCAGGTACGTCGTCGCCGTGTCCGTGAGGATCTCGTTCTCGCGCACCCCCGGGAAGGACAGGTCCAGCCGGTGCAGGTACACGTGCATGACCTCATGGGCCAGCGCAGCGCCGATGTCCCGCCGATGGGTGCGGAAGCGGTCGTTGAGCTCGACGAAGTACTCGGGGCCCGCGGTGAGTTCGACGTTCGCCGCATGGGTCATCTCCCGGAAGCTGACCACGAACCGGGCGTCCGGCAGCCGGTAGTGCCGCACCAGCTCGCGGGCCACCCGCTGCGCTCCGAGATACAGATCGTCGGTGTCGCAGAACGCCACGTCCACCGGCGCCACGCTCGTCTCGAACGTGTGCACGGTGTCGTAGGAGAGCCGCTTGTAGAGCGCGTTGATCGAGGCCCGCACCGTCTCCAGGTGCGGGTAGCCGTGCTGGACCGGTCCGTCGTTCGTCACGCCCGTACCCCCAAGACGCCCTGAACCCGGTTCCACTCTACGAGGTCGCGTGTCTACGAGGTCCCGTGCGGATTCCCGTGGGCCGGATCCGGCGCACGGAGCCGGAGCGCGGGCCCGTGCGCCGGTGCCTCCTCCAGCTCCAGCACCCACACGTCGTTGCCGCCCTCCCGCAGCACCGGCCCGGGCACGTACAGCGACCGCTGCGGGCCCGCGGACCAGTACCGGCCGAGGCTGAAACCGTTCACCCACACGAACCCCCGGGTCCACCCCGGCAGCTCAAGGACCGCGTCCCCGGCGCCCCGCACACTCACCTCACCCCGGTACAGCCCCGGGGAGCCGTCCCCCGGAACCGCCCCGAAGCCGATCCCGGTCACCGAGTCCAGCGCGTCCAGCCGCAGCCCGCGCGCCCGCACCCCGTGCAGGAACTGGCGCTCGTGCAGCAGGCCCCCGGTGATCCCCTTGGCCTCCCCGCTCCTGGGCCCGTAGTTGACCCGCCCCAGCGACTCCACCCACAGCTCCACGCGCGCGTACCCCGCGACCGGCTCCTTGAGCTGCGGGTCGTCCTCGGTGAGCACCCCGGCCCGCTCCCCGTCCACGTACACCACCGCGAGATCCCGCAGCCCTCGCGCGATCAGCGGGTACGGCTGCCGCGGCCCCGGCACGGTCACCTCGTACCGCACCAGCCCCCGGTCGACGTCCAGCTCCTCGAAGGTCGGCGGCACGGGCCCCTCGTGGGGCGGTCCGCCATGCTCCTCCAGTACGGCGGACAGCGGGGCCCACGCGGTCAGGTCCACGTCAGCGTCGGCATCCACGACCTCCGGCGCGGGCGGCAGGTCCGCCACCGGGCCGTACGCAGCCAGCACCTCACGGAAGCGCCAGAACTTCTCCGTCGGCCCGCCGTACTCGTCGATCGGCGCGTCGTAGTCGTACGACGTCACGTCCGGCTCCAGCGGACCGTCGTGCAGCGCGCCCCCGCCCCGGTTGGCGCCCGCCCAGCCCGCGAAGTTCGTGCCCCCGTGCGCCATGTACAGGTTCACCGAGGCCCCGCACTCCAGGATCTCCCGCAGCGCCGCTGCCGCGTCCTCCGCGTCCCGTACGACGGGCTCACCGCCCCAGTGCTCGAACCAGCCGCACCAGAACTCCATGCACATCAGCGGGCCGTCCGGCCGGTACCGGCGCAGCACCTCGAAGGCCGTGCGGGCGTCGGAGCCGAAGTTCACCGTGGCGAGGACACCCGGGACCGAGCCGCCGGTGAGCATGTGGTCCTCGGGACCGTCCGAGGTGAACAGCGGGACCGTGACCCCCTCGGCGCGCAGCACCTCGGTCAGCCGCAGCAGATACCGGGCGTCCGACCCGTAGCTGCCGTACTCGTTCTCCGCCTGCACCATGATCACCGGGCCGCCGCGGTCGATCTGCCGCTCCACGACCTGCGGCAGCAGCCGCCCGAACCAGCGCTCGACCTCGGTGAGGTACCGCTCGTCGCTCGTACGCGCGTGACCCCGCAGCCAGTGCGGCAGCCCGCCGTTCTCCCACTCCGCGCAGATGTAGGGACCGGGACGGACGATCGCCCACAGCCCCGCCTCCCGGGCCGCGTCCAGGAACCGGCCCAGCGCCTCCACGTCCCGGAAGTCACCCCGGTGCGGCTCGTGCAGGTTCCACGGCACGTACGTCTCCACGCAGTTGAGGCCCATCGCCCGCAGCATCGCCAGCCGGTGCCCCCACTGGGCCTCGTGCACCCGGAAATAGTGCAGCGCTCCGGACAGCAGCCGCACCGGCCGGCCGTCCAGCAGGAAATCGGTTTCACCCACCGTGAACTCGCTCATAGGCTCCACCTTCGCCACTGGCGGCGATCAGGTCCATGGACAAAGATCGGCGCTGCTTGGACCGAAGCGCAGGCAAGGAGCGCGATGTACCACACCTGGATGCGATTCCTCAGTCCCAGCCCCGTCCACCACCGCCTGGGCGTGGTCTGTCTGGGAGTCGGACTCCAGTACGGCGCGCTGCCCACCGTCGGCCCCCGCACCCTCGACAGCCACGTCGCCGTCGTCATCAGCACCGGCACCGGGTGGTACGAGACCCCCGACGGCCGCCGTACGACGGTCACCGCGCCCTCGCTGCTGTGGCTCACCCCCGGCATTCCCCACCACTACGGACCCGACCCGGAGACCGGCTGGGACGAGGGCTTCGTCGGCTTCACCGGCCCCGCGACCGCCACCTACACCGAACTCGGCTACATCGAACCCGACCGTCCCGTCGTGCCCCTGTCCGACGCGACCGGCCCGCGCGCGGTCATCGCCCGCATCGCGCGGGCCGCCCGCCGCGACAACCCGCTCCTGGAGGTCGAGACCGGCGCCGCCGTCCACGAACTCCTGGTCGCCCTGCGCCGCGCCCGCGCCGACCTCGCCCCCGACGGCGACCCCGTCCTCAAGGCCCTCGCCCGCGACGCCTTCAAACCGATGTCCGTCGCCGACCACGCCACCCGGCACGGCATGACCCTCGCCGAGCTGCGCACCGCCGTCCGCCGCGGCGCCGGGTGCAGCCCCAAGGACTACCTCCTCGGCATCCGCCTCGGCCGCGCCAAGGAACTCCTCGCCGCCACGGAACTCCCCGTCGCCGCCGTCGCCCGCCGCGTCGGCTACGACGACCCCGCCTACTTCTCCCGCCTCTTCACCCGCCGCGTCGGCATGGCCCCGATCCGCTTCCGCGCCCAGGAGAGCCGGACAGTACCGGGCGGCTGGAGCAACCGGGTCCCTGATCCGGATGATCCGCCGAGGGTTTGAGGGGTGGGGGTGGGGGAGGTGGGTGCACGGGGCCGGGGCCGGCCGGTCTGCCGAGGATCCGGAGGCAGCCCACCCCCGGTCCGGTCGATCCGCCGGGCAGTCGAGGCTCAGGCCCTCCGGGCCCGGGCCATTCCCTCGGCAGTCGAGGCTCAGGCCCTCCGGGCCCGGGCCATTCCCTCGGCAGTCGAGGCTCAGGCCCTCCGGGCCCGGGCCATTCCCTCGGCAGCCGAGGCTCAGGCCCTCCGGGTCCGGGCCGTTCCGTCGGCAGCCCACGCTCAGGGCCACCCGATGCCGTCGTTCTGTCGGCAGTCGAGGCTCAGGCCCTCCGATCCGGCGCCGGCCGTTCCGTCGGCGGTCGGGGCTCTGGTCCGCCAGATGTGGTCGCTCAGGCGGCCGCCCACCTCTGGCCCTCTGATCCGGCGCCGGCCGTTCCGTGGGTAGTCGGGGCTCTGGTCCGCCAGATGCGGCCGCTCAGGCGGCAGCCCACCCCTGGCCCCCCGATCCGACCCCGCCCGTTCCGTCGGCACCCCGCGGGTGGTCGTCCGCTCGGATGATCCGCCGGTGAGGCGGTCGCCGTGTCCCCGTAGGGTTGTTGCCCATGACCACCAGCAACACCGGATCCGGTGACGTCGACCCCGCCGTCCGCGAAGAGCTCGCCCGGCTGCGCGACAGCATCGACAACATCGACGCGGCCGTCGTCCACATGCTCGCCGAGCGCTTCAAGGCAACCCAGCAGGTCGGCCACCTCAAGGCCCGCCACCAGCTGCCGCCCGCCGACCCGGCCCGCGAGGCCCGCCAGATCGAGCGGCTGCGCACCCTCGCCGGGAACGCCAAACTCGACCCGGCCTTCGCTGAGAAGTTCCTGAACTTCATCATCGCCGAGGTGATCAGACACCACGAGCGCATCGCCGAGGACACCGTGAACGGCTCGGCCCCGCTGGCCGATTGACCTCGGCCGACGCCCCGGGGAGGTGACACGGCGGCCGGCACACGGCATGCTGCGCTGAGCACTCCTTGTCAGTCCACGAGCACACCGCGTCAACACGCGGGAGTAGGCTGACTGTCCGCGAGGGGAGGGACGTCGGGCCATGCCTTCGGATGCCAAGATCCTCATCGTCGACGACCACGAGGACACGCTCTACGCCCTGGAGAGCGCCCTGGCCCCGCTGGGCTACCGGCTGGGCCGCGCCACCAGCGGTGACGAGGCCCTCAAGCAGGTGCTCCGGGGCCAGGTCGGCCTCCTGCTCCTCGACGTACGGATGCCCGGCGTCAGCGGCCTCGACGTGGTCCGCTACATGCGGCGCGTGGAGCAGACCCAGCACATCCCCGTCGTCCTGCTCACCGGCTTCGGCCCCGACAACGAACTCACCTCCGCCGCCTTCGGCCTCGGCGTCGCCGACCTGGTGATGAAGCCCATCGACCCCTGGGCCCTGCGCACCAAGGTCCGCTACCTCTTCGACACCCACCGCCGCCACCTCGCCCTCGAACACGAGGTGCGGGAGTTACGCGCCCTCGTCAAGGGCCACGGCGAGGACGGCGAGCCCGCCGCCCGCCGCGCCCTGCCCCACCCGGACGCCCGGGTTCCGCTGCAGCGCGGCGAAGGGGCGCACACCGGGGAGCTCGAACAGGACCGGACATAAGGCGTGTACCGATCCGCCTCTGTGAGTTGCCCGTGCCATCAGGCAGCATGTCCTGCATGTCCGTACTGACGCGCGACGAAGCGCAGACCCGTGCCAAGCTCCTCGACGTTCACCACTACGCCATCGCGCTCGACCTCACCACCGGTGACGAGACCTTCGAGTCCCGGACCGTCGTCCGGTTCACGGCGCGCGCCGCAGCGGACACCTTTGTCGAGCTCAAGCCGGCCGAACTGCGTCAGGCCACCCTCGACGGCCACCCCCTCGACCCGGAGACCCTCCAGGACAACCGGCTGCCCCTCCTTGGCCTGACCGCCGGCGAGCACGAACTGCGCATCGACGCCGTCATGCGGTACTCCCGCACCGGCGAGGGCATGCACCGCTTCACCGACCCCACCGACGGCGAGACCTACGTCTACACCCAGCTGTTCATGGACGACGTCCAGCGCGTCTTCGCCGCCTTCGACCAACCCGACCTCAAGGCCGCCTTCGACCTGACCGTGAAGGCCCCCGAGGACTGGACCGTCCTCGCCAACGGCATCACCACCGACCTCGGCGACGGCCACTGGCAGGCCGCCACCACCCCCCTGATCTCCACCTACCTCGTCGCCGTCGCCGCCGGCCCCTGGCACTCGGTGCACACCGAGCACCGCGGCCTGCCCTTCGGCATCCACTGCCGCCGCTCACTCGCGCCCTACCTGGACCCGGACGCCGACGAGATCTTCGAGATCACCAGGCAGTGCTTCGACCGCTACCACGAGAAGTTCGAGGAGCCCTACCCCTTCGACTCCTACGACCAGGCCTTCGTCCCCGAGTTCAACGCCGGCGCCATGGAGAACCCCGGCCTCGTCACCTTCCGCGACGAGTTCGTCTACCGCTCCGCCGTCACCGACACCGAACGCCAGACCCGCGCCATGGTCATCGCCCACGAGATGGCCCACATGTGGTTCGGCGACCTCGTCACCCTGCGCTGGTGGGACGACATCTGGCTGAACGAGTCCTTCGCCGAGTACATGGGCTACCAGACCCTCACCGAAGCCACCCGCTTCACCGACACCTGGGTCGACTTCGGTGTCATGCGCAAGGGCTGGGGCTACGACGCCGACCAGCGCCCCTCCACTCACCCCGTCGCCCCCGAAGCCGTCGACGACACGGCATCGGCCCTGCTGAACTTCGACGGCATCTCCTACGCCAAGGGCGCCTCCGCTCTGCGCCAGCTGGTGACCTGGCTCGGCGAGAAGGACTTCCTCGCCGGCATCAACACCCACTTCGCCCGCCACAAGTTCGCCAACGCCACCCTCGCCGACTTCATCGACTCGCTCGCCTCCGCCACCGAACGCGACGTCCACGCCTGGGCCGACGCCTGGCTGCGCACCACCGGCGTCGACACCCTGCGGCCCGTGGTCACCCGCGGCGAGGAAGGCACGTACACCCTCCAGGTCGAGCACAAGGGCAGCCGCCCGCACCGCATCGCCGTCGGCCTCTACGACCAGGACGTCTCCGACGAGGGCCGCCACCTGGCCCTGCGCGACCGCCTCGACCTCGACGTCCCGCAGAGCACCCCGCAGCCCATCGGCAAGCGCCCCACCCTCCTCCTGCTCAACGACGGCGACCTCACCTACACCAAGGTCCGCTTCGACCCCGAGTCCTTCAAAGCCGTCACCGCGAGCCTGTCCGGCCTGCCCTCGCCCCTGACCCGCGCCGTCGTCTGGAACGCCCTCAGGGACGCGGTCCGCGACGGCGAACTCCCGCCCACCGCCTACCTGGACGCGGCCCGCACCCACCTCCCGCACGAGACCGACCTCGCCCTCGTCCAGGGCGTCCTCGCCTTCGCCTCCACCTACGTCGCCGACCGCTACGTCACCCCCGAACAGCGCCCCGCCGCCCTCGCCACCCTCTCCTCCCTGTGCCGCGACCTCATCCGCCGCACCGAGGACGGCGACAACCCCGGCCTGCGCCTCATCGCCGTGCGCCACTGCATCAACGTCGCCGCCCACCCCGACACCATCGCCGCCTGGCTCGCCGACGGCACCGTCCCCGGCGGCCCCGAACTCGACCCCGAACTGCGCTGGCGCGTCCTCGCCCGCCTCGCCGTCCTCGGCGCCACCGACGAGACCGCGATCGCCGCCGAACTCGCCCGCGACCCCTCCGCCACCGGCCAGGAAGGCGCCGCCCGCTGCCGCGCCGCCCTGCCCACCGAAGAGGCCAAGGCACAGGCCTGGGAAGCGATGTTCACCCGCGACGACCTCTCCAACTACCTGTTCACCGCCACCGCCCAGGGCTTCTGGCAACCCGAACAGACCGACCTCGTCCGCCCGTACGTGCCCCGCTACTACGAGGACGCCGTCGCCCTCGCAGCCCGCCGGGGCCCCGCGATCGCCGACGCCGCCGGCCGCTGGGCCTTCCCCGACCACGCCATCGACGAGGACAACCAGGCTCTCGGCCAGGCCTGCCTGCGCGACGCCGACCCCATCCCCGCCCTGCGCCGCAAACTGGTCGACCAACTCGACGACCTGGGACGGGCGTTGCGGGTGAGGCAGCCGTAGCGCGGATTTTCCCCGTACGGGAGTACCCCCTTTCGGGTCAGGATCGTTGAACTCTCCGGGCGCGCCCAGGCAACCGCGTCCAGGCTGGAAGCCCCCAGCGCCCCCGGAGGTCGACGATGAACACGCCGCCCCTGGCTTCGGGCCCCGAAGGCCCCGATGAGCTGCGCCCGCTGCTCGACACGGTTCTCGACGCGCTGGGGGAGGGGGCACGTCTGAGGAACGGCCCGCTGCCGGCCGGGGGCCCGCCCGAGGTCGCCGAGCGGATGCGGGCCGCGGTGGGGGACGTACTCCCGCACGAGGGCGACCCGCAGGCCCTACGGCGCCTGGTGCGCGCCTTGGCGGAAGGCTCCGCGGACCCGGCGGACCCCTTCTGCGCAGCCCACCTCCACTGCCCCCCGCTGGCGGTGGCGGCAGCGGCAGACCTGGCTGTGAGCGTTCTGAACCCCTCGATGGACTCGTGGGACCAGGCCCCGGCAGCCTCGGAACTCGAGGCACTGGTGACACGTGCACTGGCAGACGAGGTCTACGCCGAGACACCCAGGGGCGCGGGGAACTGCGCGACCAGCCCCCACCGACCCGACGCCTTGCTCACGACCGGTGGCACGGAATCCAACCAACTCGCCCTCCTCCTCGCCAGAGAAGCCCTGGGCCCCGGCGTCCGCCTCGTCCGCGGCGAGAACGCCCACCACTCCCTCCCAAGGGCCGCCTGGCTCCTGGGCCTGCCCGAGCCGGTGATCGTCCCCACTCCGCACGGCACCCTCGACCCCGCAGCCCTCGAAACACTCCCACCAGGACCGCTGCTCATCGCAGCCACCGCGGGCACCACCGACGCCGGCCTCATCGACCCCCTGCCCGAGATCGCCGCCCTGTGCGCGCAGCACGGCGCCCGGCTGCACATCGACGCGGCCTACGGCGGAGGCCTCCTCTTCAGCACCCGCCACCGCGGAAAGCTCGACGGACTCACCGCCGCCGACACCGTCACCCTCGACCTCCACAAACTCGGCTGGCAGCCGGTCGCCGCAGGCCTTCTCGCCGTCCGAGACGCCCAAGACCTCGCCGCCCTGACCCATCGCGCCGACTACCTCAACGCCGACGACGACACCGAAGCCGGCCTCCCCGACCTCCTCGGCCGCTCCCTGCGCACCACCCGCCGCCCCGACATCCTCAAGATCGCCGTCACCCTGAAAACCCTGGGACGCACAGGACTCGGCGCCCTGGTCGACCAAGTCTGCGAGCAAGCACGGGAGTTCGCGCATCTCGTCCACGACCACCCCGGCTTCGAACTCCACGCACCCCCCACCATCAGCACGGTCCTGTTCCGCCCCGCGGGCGCCACCGACGACGCCGTCGCCGCCGTACGCCGACAACTTCTCCAAGACGGCCGCGCCGTCCTCGGCCGAGCCCGCGCGGCGCACCGGCTCTGGCTCAAGGCCACCCTCCTCAACCCCACCACCCGGCCGGCCGACCTCGCCGGACTCCTGCACCTCGTGGAAGGAACCACCCCCCGATGAACCCCCACCCCCCACACCACGAGCCCGACGCACCCCGCGACCTCGTCGGCATCGGCATCGGCCCCTTCAACCTCTCCCTCGCCGCCCTCGCCCAGCCCCTCCCCGCCCTCGACACCGTCTTCTACGAACAGCGCCCCGCGTTCGGCTGGCACACCGGACTCCTCATCGACGGCGCCACCGTCCAAGTCCCCTTCCTCGCCGACCTGGTGACCCTCGCCGACCCCGCCAGCCAGTGGACCTTCCTCAACTACCTCAAGACCCGCGAGCGGCTCTTCCCCTTCTACTTCGCCGAGCGCTTCCACATCCAGCGCGCCGAATACGACGCCTACTGCCGCTGGGTCGCCGAGAACCTCCCCGGACTCCACTTCAGCCACCAGGTCGACGCCGTCCGCTTCAACCCCGAACGCGACGTCTTCGAGGTCGACTTCACCCAGCTCGACACCGACGGCGAAGCCGAAGCACTGGGCCGCACCTACACCAGGAACATCGTCCTCGGCATCGGCACCGAGCCCTACGTGCCGGAACCGTTGAAGCCCCTCGTCGAGGCCCCCGGCGTGCCCGTCGTCCACGCCACCGACTACCTCGCCCACCGCGAGAGCCTCCTCGCCGCCGGCCACGTCACCGTCGTCGGCTCAGGACAGTCCGGCGCCGAGATCTTCCTCGACCTCCTGCGCCACCGCCCCACCGGCCGCGAACAACTCCACTGGCTCGGCCGCACCGAGGCCTTCGCACCCATGGAGTACTCCAAGCTCGGCCTCGAACACTTCACCCCCGACTACACCCGCTACTTCCACGCCCTGTCCGAAAGCGTCCGCGACCGCCTCGGCACCACCCAGTGGCAGCTCCACCGCGGCATCGACACCGACACCATCGCCGCCATCCACGACGAGCTCTACCGCCGCACCCTGCACGGCGGCTGGCCCGACACCGTCCTCACCCCCGGCGTCCGCGTCCGCACCGCCGGCAGAATCGCCACCACGAAGATCGAGCTCCACCTCGAACACATCCAGCAGGGCAGCCGCTCCCGCCTCACCACCGACGCCGTAGTCCTCGCCACCGGCCACCGCGAACGCCCCCTCGACCGCATCCTCGCCGGACTCGACCCCTACATGCGCCGCGACAGCCGCGAACGCCCCCGCGTCGACGAACACTTCCGCCTCGTCCTCGACCCCTCCGTCA
>NZ_KQ948144.1:1343040-1423194 GCF_001513955.1 Streptomyces pseudovenezuelae
CCGGCGCCGACTGCCACGTCTACGTCCAGAACGCCGAACGCCACACCCACGGCGTCGGCGCCCCCGACCTCGGCCTCGCCGCCTGGCGCAGCGCCACCATCCTCAACACCCTCACCGGCAAGGACGCCTACCCCCTGCCCACCCGCACCGCCTTCACCACCTTCGGCCTCGAAGACCGGCTGCCCCGCGTCCCACCCGCCCGCAAGGCCCCCGTCCTCACACCCCTCGTCGAAGGACGGTAGGAAAACCGGCGGCGGCGGAAGAACCCGGGCACCGCTCCGGTTGGCTCCCACATGACGACCACCTGGACCGCCGCCCACCGCGCCGCCGCCATCAGCCCCCACGAGAGCCTCGCCCTCTTCGAGTCCCGCGGCTTCACCGACCAGACCGTCCGCCAGTCCCTGCGTCTGGCAGGCGGCGGCGAGGCGGTCCGCGTCCGCCTGACCAACCGCTACGGCGCCACCCCCCTGCGGATCGGCGGCGCCCACCTCGCCCTGCGCACCAAAGGCAGCGGCATCGACCCGGGCAGCGACACCCCGCTCCACTTCTCCGGCGCACCCACCGTCACCCTCCCCGCAGGCGAGGACATCGTCAGCGACCCCGTAGAGCTACCGGTGACCGCCGGCGAGGAACTCTCGGTGAGCCTCTACCTGCCCGGCGACACCGGACCCACCACCTTCACCGCCATCCCCTACGACACCGGACACGCCGTCCCCGGCAACCAGCTCTCCGCACAACTCCTCGAAGACGCCGAGGAGTTCGCCACCGGCCACCTCCTCGCCGGCGTCGACGTCCTCGCCCCCGCCGGCACCCGCATCGCCGTGGCCTTCGGCGACTCCTGGATCGAAGGCGCCGCCACCACCCCCGGCACCGACAACAGCTTCCCCGGACAGCTCAGCCGCCGCCTCGACCACGGCTGGATCGTCAACGCGGGCATCTCCGGCAACCGGCTCCTCACCGACGCCGTCGGCGAACACCTCCTCGCCCGCATCGACCACGACGTCCTCGCCGTCCCCGGCGTCAGCCACGTCATCGTCCACATCGGCCTCAACGACCTCGGCCTGCCCGGCCACTTCGCCCACCCCGAACCCGCCGAAGGCCCCACCGCTGCCGAGCTCAAGACCGGCCTCACCACCCTCGCCGACCGCCTCCACACCGCGGGACTCACCGTCATCGGCGCCACCATCGGCCCCTACCGGGGCACCGTGCACGAGGGCTACGACACCCCGCGCGGCCAGGCCGTGCGCGCCGAGGTCAACGCCTGGCTCCTCGGCGACGACCACCCCTTCGACGGGATCGTGGACGTGGCCGCCGCCGTCGCCGACCCGGACGAACCCGACCGGATCCGCGCCGAGTACAACGCCGGCGACGGCCTCCACGTCAACGACGCCGGCGCGAAAGCCATCGCCGACGCCGTGGACACCACCCTCCTGGACCTCTAGAACACCGGCGTACCGTCCCGCGTGAGCTTCCAGTCCACCGACGCGAAGTCCTTCGGGTCCAGCACACCCTTCGCGGTCACCCACTCCGCGATCCGCGTCCGGATCTCCGTCGACTCCGACCACAGCTCGGTGGCGGAGGCCACGTGCGGGAACGCCCCGCCACCGTTCGCCCGGTAGTTGTTCACCGCGAACACGAACTTCTGCGCGTCGTCCAACGCCGCACCGTTCCAGGTCAGGTTCTTGATCCGCGACCCGGCCGCCTGCGCGATGTCGATGTCGTACGACAGCCCCGACACGTAGTCGTAGTTGTAGTCCGGACGGTTGTTCGCGTTCGTCAGCTTCTCCACGTCGACCGCCGTACCCGCCGCCGTCCGCACGAAGTACTCCGCCGAGTACTCCAGATACGCCCTGACCTGCGCACCCGTCAGCAGCTTCGCCACCAGCGTGTTGTCGTACACGTACAGACTCGACAGATCCCGGATCGTCACCTCGCCGGCCGGGATCTCCGAGGTACGGGAGAAGGGCGAGGCCTGCGCGATGACCGGCAGCGAGGCGTACTCCGTGCCCGCCAGCGCCGCCCTGACCACGTCCTCCTGGACCTTCGTGATCAGGTCGATGATCGGCGCGTCCTTGTAGCGCGCCTCCACCGTCGTCAGCGTCTCGGTCGCCGTACCGACCACCTGGTTCACGTACTTCACGACCACGTCATGGTCGGCCTTCAGCAGCTTGGTGATCTTCGGGTCGTCGGCGACGGAGTTCGAGTTCAGCACCTTGGACGCGACGGACTCGACGCTCCAGCGGCCCTTCGCGAAGACCAGCTCGATGTCGAACAGCGACAGCCGCTCCGCGTACGCCAGCGGCTCCGACAGCACGACCGTCTTCCCGGTCCTGGCATTGGTGACCTTGAGCTCCGGGATCTCCACATGCGCGTGCCCCACCAGGATCGCGTCGATCCCCGGCACCTGCTGCGCCACCAGCGCCGCGGAGTTCTCGACGTACGGCAGCTGGTCACCGTACGACGACGTCCCCGACGAACCCGAGTGCGCCGACACCACCACGACGTCCGCACCCATCGACCGCAGCTTCGGCACCCACTTCGCCGCCTGCTCCTCGAGCCCCGGGAACGTCAGCTTTCCCTGCACGTACGCCTTGTCCCAGATCGCGATCCCCGGATTGGTGAGACCCAGCACCGCGACCTTCACCGGCGGCGCGCCCTTCACACGGAAGGTCTTGATGAAGTACGGCGGGAAAGCGGGCTTCAGCGTCTTCGCGTCCAGCGCGTTCGCCCCGAGCAGCGGGAAGTCGCACTGCTCCTCGAACTTCCGCAGCGTCTCGATGCCGTAGTTGAACTCGTGGTTCCCGAGCGCCACCGCGTCGTACCCGATCGCGTTCATCGCGGCGGCCATCGGGTGGACGGGACCACCCTTCGCGGTGATCGGGTCGACCTTCGCGTAGTAGTACGTCAGCGGCGTGCCCTGGATCGTGTCGCCCGCGTCGAGCAGCAGAGTGTTGCAGCGGCCCTTCTCCGCACGGACCTGGTTCACCAGCGTCGAGATCCGCGACAGACCCTGCGCGTTGCCCGCGGTGTCCTTGTACTCCGCGTCCTTGAAGTAGTCCCAGTTGAAGACATGACCGTGCAGGTCGGTGGTGCCCATCACGGTCAGCGAGTACCGCTTCTCGCGCCCCTTGCCGACCTCCGCGGCCTGGGCCGCCGGGGCACCCACGGCACCGGCCAGCGCCACACCGGCACCGGTCACGGCGGACTTCTCCAGGAACTTCCTGCGGTTCAAGGCCATGTCTTGATCTCCTCGGGGAACGGTCAACAACGCGCGTAGATTCTGACCCGCACATGGCGAACGGCAACAGTCCCCGCAGGTTTCGATCTGATGACCCAACCAGCGACCGACCAGGTCCGTAACCGGCCAACAACTGACACAGTGGGTCGTTATGGCCACCGACTCCGTTCCCTACGGCACCCCCGACGCCCCCCGCATCGCCGTCCGCGGCGAAGCCCACCTCGAAGTCGACCCCGAGATCGCCCGCATCAGCATCACCGTCACCTCCCGCGGCAAGGACCGCCGCACCGCCCTCGACGACCTCACCCGCCGCAACGCCACCGCCCTCGACCTGCTCAAGTCCTACGGCGACACCGTCGAACACCTCGAAACCGGCTCCTTCTCCGTCACCCCCGAACTCAAGGAACACGGCCGCGGCGAACGCGTCCACGCCCACCACGGCCGCGTCCACATCACAGCCGAACTGACCGACTTCACCGCACTGGGAGAACTGACGACCCGACTGGCCGACCAGGAGTTGACCACGGTCGACGGACCGTGGTGGGCCCTGCGCCGCGACTCACCCGCCTACCGGGAAGCCCGCCAACAGGCCGTACGGGAAGCCGTCCAGCGGGCCAAGGAGTACGCCGAAGCTCTGGGCACCTCCCTCGCCTCCCTGGTGGAACTCGCCGACATCGGCGCCGAGGACCCCGAACCCCGCTTCGTCGGCAAAGCCAGCCGCGCCCGCTCCATGGCCTACGAAGCCCACGCGGACGCGGGAGCCGCCCCCCTCGACCTCGAACCCCAACGCCAACACGTCCACGCCCAGGTCAACGCACGCTTCACCATGGCACCACCCCAACTGTGAGAACCACTCGAATTTGCATTCGGAATGCTCATCGGAGCGCAGCAGCGCACACTTCAACCCTTGTCAACAACCCTTCACCCAAAGGTTGTTGAGTAGTCATGCCCACCCAATTCCCTACCCGTCGGTAAGGTCTAGGCTCGAAACATGCGCCGAGCAAAGATCGTCAGCACCCTGGGCCCCGCCGTCGACACATACGACCAGATCAAAGCCCTGGTCGACGCCGGAATGGACGTAGCCCGCTTCAACCTCAGCCACGGCAGCTACGCCGAGCACGAGGAGCGGTACCACCGCGTCCGCAAGGCCTCCGACGAGACCGGCCGCAGCGTCGGCCTCCTCGCCGACCTTCAGGGCCCGAAGATCCGCCTCGGCCACTTCACCGAAGGACCCGTACTCCTTGAACGCGGCGACACCTTCACCATCACCGCGGAGGAGGGCGCGGAGGGCGACCAGCGATCCTGCGGGACGACCTACGGCGGCCTCGCCACCGATGTCTCCGTGGGCGAACGCATCCTCGTCGACGACGGCAAAGTCTGCCTGGAAGTCACCTCCGTGGACGGACCCCGCGTCCACACCAGAGTGATCGAGGGCGGCATGGTCTCGGACCACAAGGGCCTCAACCTCCCCGGCGTGGCCGTCTCGGTCCCGGCACTCTCGGAGAAGGACGAGGAAGACCTCCGCTGGGCCCTGCGCATGGGCTTCGACGTGATCGCCCTGTCCTTCGTCCGCAGCGGCCGCGACATCGAGGACGTCCACCGCATCATGGACTCCGCGGGACGCCGGCTCCCTGTCATCGCCAAGGTGGAGAAACCACAGGCCGTCGAGGCCATCGACGACATCGTCGCCGCCTTCGACGGCATCATGGTCGCGCGCGGCGACCTGGGCGTCGAGATGCCGCTGGAACAGGTACCGCTCGTCCAGAAACGCGCGATCAAGCTGGCGAAGCGGAACGCCAAGCCGGTGATCGTCGCCACCCAGATGCTCGACTCCATGATCGAGAACTCCCGCCCCACGCGCGCGGAGGCGTCCGATGTCGCGAACGCGGTCATCGACGGCACGGACGCGGTGATGCTGTCCGGCGAGACGAGCGTCGGCAAGTACGCGGTCGAGACGGTCCGGACGATGGCGAAGATCGTCGAGGCCGCGGAAGAGGACATCCTCGCGAAGGGCCTGCCCCCGCTGACCGAACGCAACAAGCCCCGCACCCAGGGCGGGGCCGTCGCCCGGGCGGCCGCGGAGATGGGCGACTTCCTCGGCGCGAAGTTCCTGGTCGCCTTCACCCAGTCGGGCGACACGGTCCGCCGCCTCTCCCGGTACCGGTCCCCGATCCCGCTCCTGGCCTTCACCCCGGAACCGGCGACCCGCTCCCAGCTCAGCCTGACCTGGGGCGTGGAAACCTTCCTCGGCCCGCAGGTCGACACCACGGACGCGATGGTGGACCAGGTGGACGAGCTGCTCCTGCAGTACGGCCGCTGCGAGAAGGGCGACGTGGTCGTGATCACGGCCGGCTCCCCGCCCGGGGTGTCGGGCTCGACGAACCTGGTCCGCGTGCACCACATCGGGGAGGACGACAGTCCTAAATAGGGGTCAGTACTTGGGGCCTACGTGGGTGTCCATCAGGGCTACGGAGGCTTTGCGGGCGATCGAAATGTTGTGGCTGTTCGCCCGCTTCCAGTCGACGCCCACCTGGTCAAGGGTGTCGGTGAAGAGCCTGATGATGTCGCCCGACAGGTTGGTGAAGAAGTACCGGGGGTATTCGTAGCGCTTCCGCTCACCGGCTACGAGACGGGTCGTCCAGTTGGTGATACGGCATCCGTCGGAGTGGATGAGGCCCCGGATGAACTCCCAGGGGTGCGCGTCGACGATGACCCGCTGCCAGGGGGCGAGGGCGATGGAGCGCTCGTGCTTCTTGCCGGGGCCGTGCTGGGGGAACATGCATGTCCCGTGCTTGGTGTACGACTTGACCTCGACGCATCCGCCCTTGTGGCGCTGATTGACCCTGGGCATTGGCATCACTTTGCGTATTGCGTCTTCAGCGGCAGCGATCAGGCCAGGCTGCGTTGCGTTGCAGAAGACGGACAGGTGGTGTTGCTTGGGCTTCGAGATGATGTGGCCATCCCCGAGGTAGAGGCCCAGCAGGTAGGCGTACGCCCGTTCGTCGAACAGGCGCCCTGTGCATCGAGGGCAGTCGGTGGACTGCTGGTATGTCTCGCGGCGCGCCTTGCGGTCTTCGCTGCGCCACCAGCCGACGGTTCCGCGTGGGAGGTTCAGACGCTCCGCGACTGTTCGGTTGGGGATGCCCTGACGCATCAGCGCGACAGCTTGAGCGCGAATCGAAGGGCTGTGCTGTTGTCCCATGCCCGCAACTCTGCGAGGTTCATTGCGGCGACACGCAGCAAAAAGCGGATGTTCACGAGAACGTGGACATCCGCTTCCAAGTGGCGACCTTGGAATCCAAGGAAAAGTGCCCCGAGTCGGATTCGAACCGACGCTGTATGGGTTTTGAATCCATGGCCTCTACCGCTGGGCTACCGGGGCCCCTTCGATACGAAGGTCGGCGGTCACCCGCCTTGCCCCCACCTTACCGCAGCTAGGTAGTCTCTTGTCAGCAGTACCCCGCCCCTGAACGAGGAGCCCCCGTGACCGCCCCCGAGTCGCCCCAGCCCGTAGACGCGCCCGACGACGACAAGTCGCACGTGCCTCCGCTGACGACCCGTGTCGTCATTGCCGAGGACGAGGCCCTGATCCGGCTCGACCTCAAAGAGATGCTGGAGGAAGAGGGCTACAGCGTCGTAGGCGAGGCAGGTGACGGCGAGCAGGCCGTCGAGCTCGCCCGTGAGCACAAGCCGGACCTCGTGATCCTCGACGTGAAGATGCCCAAGCTGGACGGTATCTCCGCCGCTGAGAAGATCGCCGAGGAGCGCATCGCCCCCGTGCTGATGCTCACCGCTTTCTCGCAGCGCGACCTGGTGGAGCGGGCTCGGGACGCCGGTGCGATGGCGTATCTCGTGAAGCCGTTCAGCAAGAGCGATGTGGTGCCGGCTATCGAGATGGCGGTGTCGCGGTTCACGGAGCTGCGGGAGCTGGAGAACGAGGTCGCCGACCTGACGCTGCGTCTGGAGACGCGCAAGCTGGTGGACCGGGCGAAGTCGATTCTTCAGACGTCGTACGGTCTGACGGAGCCCGCCGCGTTCCGGTGGATCCAGAAGACGTCGATGGACCGGCGCATGTCGATGCAGCAGGTCGCGGAGGCGGTCATTCAGGACGCCGATGAGAAGAAGGCGAACAAGGGCTGAGCCGAACGCGACAAAGACGGAGGCCCGCGTCCCCAGCAGGGGGCGCGGGCCTCGGTCGTACGGCCGAAAATCAGTCTTCGCCGAGGTACGCCTTGCGGACCGACTCGTCGTGCAGCAGGTCCTGGCCGGTGCCGGACAACACGATGTTGCCGACCTCCATGACGTGTCCCTGGTCGGCCAGGGACAGGGCGGCCTGGGCGTTCTGTTCGACGAGGAGGATCGTCGTGCCCTGGGACTTGAGTTCGACGATGGTCGCCATGATCTTCTGCATCATGATGGGGGAGAGGCCCATGGAGGGCTCGTCCAGCATCAGGAGCTTCGGCTGGGACATGAGTGCGCGGCCCATGGCGAGCATCTGCTGTTCGCCGCCGGAGAGGGTGCCCGCTGCCTGGTTGCGGCGTTCGCCGAGGATCGGGAAGAGCTCGTAGGCGCGCTGTATGTCCTTTTCGATCCCTTCCTTGTCCTTCCTGAGGAACGCTCCGAGTTGGAGGTTCTCGAAGATGGTCAGGCGGGGGAAGATGTGCCGGCCTTCGGGGGAGTGGGCGAGTCCGAAGGAGACGATCTTGTGGGCGGGTACGCCGCTGAGGGGCTTTCCGTCGAAGAGGATCTTGCCGGAGGTCGGCTTCAGCAGGCCCGAGAGTGTCCGCAGCGTTGTCGTCTTGCCGGCGCCGTTGGTGCCGATGAGGGTGACGACCTGGCCGGCTTCGACGCTGAAGGAGATGCCTTTGACGGCTTCGATCTTGCCGTAGGAGACCCGGAGGTCCTCGACTTCGAGGAGTGCGGTCACTGGCCTTCTCCCTTGGTGCTGGTGGTGCTTTGCGCTTCCGCCGCGTCGACTTCGGCGGTTTCGCTCGCGCCGGGGTCGCCTTCGAAGGGTTCGCCGAGGTAGGCGGCGATGACGCGTTCGTCGGCCTGGACGACGTCGGAGGTGCCTTCGACGAGTTTTTCGCCCTGGACGAGGACGGCGACGCGGTCGGAGAGGTTGAAGACGAAGCGCATGTCGTGCTCGATGAGGAGGACGGCGATGCCCTTGTCGCGGATGGCGAAGACCAACTCTTCGGTGGCTCGCGTCTCCTGGGGGTTCATGCCGGCGGTGGGTTCGTCGAGGAGGAGCAGGCCGGGCTCGGAGGCGAGGGCGCGGGCGATTTCGAGCTTGCGCTGTTCGCCGTAGGGGAGGTTGCGGGCGAGGTGGTCGCGCTTGGCCTCCAGGCCGATGAACTCCAGGAGTTCCATGGCGCGTTCTTCGCTGGCCTTTTCCGCCTTCTTGAAGCCGGGGCCGCGCAGGAGGGCGGACCAGAGGCCTTCCTTGGTGCGGGTGTGGCGGCCTACGAGGACGTTTTCGAGGACCGTCATGTTGGCGAAGAGGCGGATGTTCTGGAAGGTGCGGGCGATGCCGGCCTGGGTCACGAGGTGGGGCTTGGGCGGGAGGACGGTGCCCTTGTAGGAGACCGTGCCTTCCGTGGGGACGTACAGGCCTGTCAGGCAGTTGAAGAAGGTGGTCTTGCCGGCGCCGTTGGGGCCGATGAGGCCGACGATTTCGCCTGCGTTGACGGTGAAGTCGACCGAGCGGACGGCGGTGAGGCCGCCGAAGCGCATGGTGACGTTGCGGGCTTCGAGTACTGGTGTCGTCACGGTGCTCACGCCCCCGCCTTGGTGACGGCGGCCGGTTCGCCGGTCAGTGTTGTTGTTTCTGGTACGTCGAGTTGGCCGGTCTCGTGGAATTCGAGTTGGCGGCGGCGGTTGGCGATGATGCCTTCGGGGCGGAAGCGCATCAGCAGGATGAGGGCGATGCCGAAGGCGAGCAGTGACTTGTCCTGGAGGAAGACGAGTTTCTCCGGGAGCAGGTACAGGAGTGCCGCGCCGAGGATGGGGCCTGCGACGGTGCCCATGCCGCCGAGGACGACGGCGGCGAGGAGGAACGCCGAGTTGGGGGGTGTCGAGCCCGCGAACTGGTACGGCGTCGGGACGACGCTGTAGGTGACGTGGGCGCTGACGGTGCCGGCGAGGCCGGCGAGGGCGGCGCCGAGGGCGAAGGCGATGAGCTTGACGCGGAAGCCGTTGATGCCCATGGCGGTGGCGGCGGTCTCGTCCTCGCGGATGGCGATCCAGGAGCGGCCGATTCGGGAGTCGGCGGCGCGGGTGTAGACCAGGACCACGATGGCCATGATCAGCACCATGAGCAGGTAGTAGTTGGCGAAGCGGCCGATGGTGAAGCCGGCGATGTCGTGGGCCTGGCCGAGGTTGAACCCGAAGAAGTTGAGGTCCGGGATCGACGGGATGCCGTTGGGGCCGTTGGTGATGTCGGGGCCGGATTCGCCGTCCATGTTGTTCACGGCGATGCGGAAGATCTCTCCGAAGCCGAGGGTGACGATGGCGAGGTAGTCGCCGCGCAGGCGCAGGGTGGGGGCGCCGATGAGGACGCCGAAGATGAGCGATGCGGCGGCGCCGGCGAGTGCGGCGGCCCAGAAGGGGAAGTGGACGCCGGAGAAGCGGGAGAACTCGGAGCCGGAGACGAGGGCGGCGGTGTAGGCGCCGACGCCGAGGAAGGCGACGTATCCGAGGTCGAGGAGTCCGGCGAGGCCGACGACGATGTTGAGGCCGAGGGCGACGGTGCCGAAGATCAGGATGTTGACGCCGATGTTGGCGTAGTGGTCGTCGGTCTGGGTGAAGGGGAACGCGATCGCGGCGGCGAAGCCCATGGCGAGCGTGAAGCTGCGGTTGTGGGCGACGATCCGGGAGAAGCGGTCCATGAGGCCTGCGGTGTGCAGGGCCCAGACGGCGAAGACGACGACGATGAGGAAGCCGACGAAGAGTTCGCCGTATTCGGTGTCGATGCCGTAGGTGAAGACGGCGAGGCCGACGATGGTGGCGAGGGTGATGATGGCGCGCTCGACCCAGGGGCTGATGGGTGCGGGTGCGGGGATGTTGTCGGGCTTGGCGATGTAGGCCTTGAGCAGCGCGTCGGTGTTCGAGGTGCGGGGCTCGGGGAGGGCGAAGGCGCCGATGACGGGGAGGAGGGAGGCGATGGCCGCGATCCAGCCGCCCGGTTCGAGGTTGGCGAGTCCGCCGAGTTCGGCGGCGATCGAGACGACCGTGTACCAGGTGACGCCGAAGCCGCCGAGGGCGGTGAGCACCAGGGGGGCGTTGTTGCGGGCGGGGATGAGTCCGCGCAGGCCGGGGACGTCGTAGGCGGCGAGGGCGAACACCGTGGTGAGGAGGCCGGCGATGAAGGTCAGCCACTGGAGGCCGCCGGGGTAGCCGGTGTAGGTGAGGTCGCCGGGGAACTCGCTGGTCCAGGTCCAGGCGAGGAAGGCGGAGGCGGCGGTGGCGATGCCTCCGGCGAGGAGGAGTGCGCGGGCCGCTGCGAGCGGCAGGGGGATCAGGCCGCGGGTGGTGGTGTCGGTCATCGTGATCACGCCCTGTCCGCTACGCGTTCGCCGAGCAGGCCTTGTGGCCTGACGAGGAGGACGATGATGAGGAGGGCGAAGGCCCAGACGTTGGCCCAGCTCTGGCCGCCGAGCTTGTCCATGCCGGGGATGCCGTCGATGTAGGCGGAGGCGAGGGTCTCGGCGACGCCGAGGACGAGGCCGCCGAGCATGGCGCCGTAGATGTTGCCGATGCCGCCGAGGACGGCGGCGGTGAAGGCCTTGAGGCCCATCAGGAAGCCCATGCGGTAGTCGATGTTGCCGTACTTGAGGCCGTAGGCGACGGCTGCGACCGCGGCGAAGAAGCCGCCGATGGCGAAGGCGATGACGATGATGCGGTTGGTGTCGATGCCCATGAGCTGTGCGGTGTCCGGGTCCTGGGCGGTGGCCTGCATGGCGCGGCCGGTGCGGGACTTGCGGACGAAGAAGGCGAGGGCGGACATGCAGATGATGGCGGCCACGATGAGGAAGATGTCGGCGTCCTTGATGGTGACGGAGCCGATCTCGTGGGTGGCGTCGAGGCCGGGGAAGGCGACCGCGCGGTCGGCGCCGGGGTAGAAGTTGCGGACGACTTCCTGGAGGGCCAGGGAGAGGCCGATCGCGGTGATGAGCGGTGCGAGCCGTGGTGCTCCGCGCAGGGGCCGGTAGGCGAACCGTTCCGCTCCGACCGCGATGAGGATCGCGACGATGCCGCCGCCGACCAGCATCAGGGGGACGGCGACGGCCATCGAGACGCCGTCGGGAAGGATGTAGAAGTAGACCGTGAAGGCGCCGAAGGCGCCGGTCATGAAGATCTCGCCGTGCGCGAAGTTGATGAGCTGGACGATGCCGTACACCATCGTGTAGCCGATGGCGATCAGCCCGTACATCGAGCCTAGAAGCAGCCCGTTGGCCAGCTGCTGCGGCAGGGTGTTCACCGCGTGGCCTCCATTGTCGCTGGTGGTCGTGTGCACGTGTGGCGTGCTGGGGTGGGGTGTGGCAAGGGCCGCGCGGTCGGGGTCCCCTTCCGCGCGGCCCGTGGTGAGGTGGTGCTGTTGCCGTCGAGGCCGGGACTAGCTGGCGGTGCCGGTCTTCACGGCCTTCCACGCACCCTTGGTGACCTGGTAGACGGTCAGCTGCTTGTTGGTGGTGTCGCCGTACTCGTCGAAGGAGACCTTGCCGGAGATGCCCTCGAAGTCGGACTTCTGGACACCGTCGACGACGGAGGAGCGCAGGGCGTTGATGTCGCTGGGGACCTTACCGCCGTTGGCGTCGACGGCGGCCTTCACGGCCTTGATGATGGCGGTGGCGGCGTCGTAGGAGTACGCGCCGTAGGCGCCGTAGTCACCCTTGTAGCCCTTGGACTTGTACGTCTCGATGAACGTCTTGGCGGCGGGCAGGGTGTCGGCGGGGACGCCGACGGCGGTGGCGAGGTCGCCCTCGGAGGCGGCGCCCGCGGTCTCGATGTAGGTGGAGGCGAACATGCCGTCGCCGCCGAAGAGCGGGATCTTGACTCCGCCGTCCTTCATCTGCTTGGTGATCAGCGAGGACTCGTCGTACTGGCCGCCGTAGTAGACCAGGTCGGCCTTGGAGGTCTTGATCTTGGTGACGAGGGAGCCGAAGTCCTTGTCGCCGGTGTTGACGTGGTCGGTGCCGACCACGCTGCCGCCGAGCTTCTTGAACTGCTCGTTGAAGATCTTGGCGAGGCCGGCGCCGTAGGTCTGCTTGTCGTCGACGACGAAGACCTTCTTCTTCTTGAGGCCGTTGTACGCGTAGTCGGCGGCGAAGCTGCCCTGGAGCTCGTCGGTGGTGGCGGTGCGGAAGTACGTCTTGTAGGGACGCTTCTTGGCCGTCTGCCAGTCCTTGCCCTGGGTCAGGGCGGGGTTGGTGTTCGAGGGGGAGATCTCGACCATGTTGGCCGAGGCGAACACCTGCTGCATCGACTGGGCGACGCCGGAGTTCAGCGGGCCGACGGCGCCGACGGCGGTCTTGTCGCCGGTGATGGCGGTGGCGTTGGACTGGCCGGTGGCCGGCTGCGCCTTGTCGTCGAAGGCCTTCAGTTTGAAGGTGACGCCGGGGACGAGCTTGTTCTTGTTGGCGTCGTCGACGGCGATCTGGGCGCCGTACTGGATACCGAGACCGGTGGTGGAGTTCTCGCCGGACAGCGGGGCGTCCACGCCGATGGTGAGGGTGGTGCCACCCCCGTTGTCGCTGTCGCCGCCCTTGTCGTCTCGGGAGCCGCAGGCGGTGAGTGTGAGAGCCCCCGTCGCCATGACGGAGGTCAGGATCACCATGGAACGTCGCACAATCATTCCTTTCCGCAGGCAGGCGCGCCCTCGTGGGTGCGGCTGGTGCCCGCGCTTTACCGAACTCCCGATGGAGCGGTGACTGGCCGTGACTCTAAGCCCGGTTTGCGGGCAGCGGCATGGCTGTGGACTGGCTTGTGACTTTCTTGTTATGACGTGATGGATGACGGGCTTCCGTGGAGGGGGCTCTCAGCCGGTTTGGTGGGTTACTCCCTCAGTCCGCATTTTGAGAACCTGCACTTCCGGTTGGCCGTCCGGGCTGTGGCGCCGGTGTCGCGGCGCAGGCGCCCCGGAGGAGCCGGAAAAGGTCGCGGGAGTACGCCTGGCCGAAGATGAAGCTGTGATGCTGTATTGCGCGCGCGTTACGGAGCGTTACGTCAAGAAATGGTAGGTCGGCATTCTGGGGCAGCACCGAACAGTCCGAAACCGATATCTCCACGGTGACCCGGCGTGTCGTGCCGGGGTGCACGGTGAAGGCGTCGGGCAGGGCGTGGGCGGTGAGGCCGGTGAATGCGGCGCCGGTGACCTGGAGGGTGACGGGGGGCCCGCCGCGGACGTCGACGGCGAAGCGGAAGCGGCCGCTGGTGGGGCGGGTGCCGGGGGGTTCGGGCAGTCCGGCGGGTCCCAGGTACCGCCAGGCGGTGACGTTGGCGGGCCAGGGGACGGGGGTGTCTTCGGGTTCGGGGCGCTGGTCCCCGGAGAGGGTGCGGGGGAGGAGAACTCCGGCCGCGAGCAGGGCGATTGTCGTGGCGGTCAGGGTGGCCCTGCGGGTGCGCGGCGGCAGGCCGCGCCACCGCGCGCTCCAACGGTCCGTCAGCCGGGGCCCGTCGGTGCCGATGACGTCGTAACTCTCCTCGCGATCGGAGGAGTCGACGGGCTCGACGGGGCCGATACCGGTCATGGGAGAACGGTAGGCGAGCCGGGGGCCCGTGCCCAGCCGGAGCACGCCCCGGCGCCTGTCTGTCGGGCCGGATCTGCGGGGCGGGAGATCTTGGTTTTGGGCGGGGGTGAGTGGGGGTGGTGCGTGGGGGCGGCGTGAGGCCGGGACGGATCGCGTCCTGTGCGGTTCTGCGGGCGCGATGCCGGCTTGGTCGCGTGGCCGGTACGGGCGGCGGGGGGTGTCCGTGCGGAGTTGCCCCGGCGTGGGGAGTCGCTGTCGGGGGCTTCGAGGGGCGGGGCGGCCCGGGTTGTGCGGGAGGGCGTGGGGGCGGCGCGAGGCAGGGGAGGGTGCCGGGGGCGGAGAGGCGGGCGCGCTGCCGGCTTGGTCGCGTGGCCGGTACTGGCGGCCGGGGGTGCTCCGGCATGGGGAGTCGCTGGCGGGGGGCTTCTAGGGGTGGGGCGGCACGCGTGATGTCGGGCTGGTCGGGCGGCCGGATTCTCTTGCGGTCCCGGGGCCCCGGGGTTGTGCGGGAGTGTGGGCCGGCAGGTGACGTCGGCGTCGCAGGGGGGTGGGCCGGTTCGCGCGACGCCGACGTGGTGCGCCGGACGGTTCTCAGCGGGTGGGGGCGTCCCGCAGGAGGCAGGTGAGGCGGGCGGTGCAGACGCGGCGCTGCTCCTCGTCGCTGATCACGATCTCGTAGGTCGCGGTGGACCGTCCGCGGTGCACCGGTGTGGCCACCCCGGTCACCAGCCCCGAGCGCACCCCGCGGTGGTGGGTGCAGTTCAGGTCGACGCCGACGGCGATCTTGGAGCTTCCGGCGTGCAGCATGGAGCCGACGGACCCGAGGGTCTCGGCGAGCACGGCCGAGGCGCCTCCGTGCAGCAGGCCGTACGGCTGGGTGTTGCCCTCGACGGGCATGGTGCCGACGACCCGGTCCGCCGAGGCCTCGACGATCTGCACGCCCATGCGGGTGCCCAGGTGCCCGGCGGAGAACATGGCGACGAGGTCGACGCCGAGCGCCGCGTACTCGTCGATGACCTCCTGCGGGAACGTGGCGTGCTGCTGCTCACCCATGGGCGGGCTCCGTTCGTCCTGGTAGCTACGACTGTCTGCGCTGAGCAAACGCTCAGTCGGTCGCCGATTGTTCCAGACGCACCACGACGGACTTGCTGGCCGGGGTGTTGCTGGTGTCGGCGGTCGCGTCCAGCGGAACCAGGACGTTGGTCTCGGGGTAGTACGCGGCCGCGCATCCCCGGGCGGTCGGGTAGTGCACGACCCGGAACCCGGGAGCCCGCCGCTCCACGCCGTCCTTCCACTCGCTGACGAGGTCGACGTACGACCCGTCGGCGAGCCCGAGCCGGTCGGCGTCCTCGGGGTTGACCAGGACCACCCGGCGGCCGTTCTTGATGCCCCGGTAACGGTCGTCGAGGCCGTAGATCGTGGTGTTGTACTGGTCGTGCGAGCGCAGTGTCTGCAGCAGCAGCCGGCCCTCGGGCAGCTCGGGGTGCTCGACGGGCGCGGCGGTGAAGTTGGCCTTGCCGGTGGCGGTGGGGAAGCGGCGCTCGTCGCGCGGGGCGTGCGGCAGGGTGAAGCCGCCGGGGCGGGCCACGCGCGCGTTGAAGTCCTCGAAGCCGGGGATCACGCGGGCGATGCGGTCGCGGATGGTGGCGTAGTCCTTCTCGAACTCCTCCCAGGGGGTCCTGCTGCTCTCCCCGAGGACCCGGCGGGCCAGGCGGGCGACGATGGCGGGCTCGGACAGCAGCTGTCCGCTCGCGGGCTCCAGGCGGCCGCGGGAGGCGTGCACCATGCCCATGGAGTCCTCGACGGTCACGAACTGCTCGCCGCTGCCCTGGAGATCGCGCTCGGTGCGGCCGAGGGTGGGCAGGATCAGGGCACGCGCGCCCGTGACCGCGTGCGAGCGGTTGAGCTTGGTCGACACGTGCACGGTCAGCCGGGCCCGCCGCATGGCCGCCTCGGTGACGTCGGTGTCGGGCGAGGCGGAGACGAAGTTGCCGCCCATGGCGAAGAAGACCTTGGCCTCGCCGTCGCGCAGGGCGCGGATGGCGCGCACCACGTCGAAGCCGTGCTCGCGGGGCGGGGCGAAGCCGAACTCCTTCTCCAGGGCGTCCAGGAAGGCGGGCGCGGGGCGCTCGAAGATGCCCATGGTGCGGTCGCCCTGGACGTTGGAGTGGCCGCGGACCGGGCAGACGCCGGCGCCGGGACGGCCGATGTTGCCGCGCAGGAGGAGGAAGTTGACGACCTCGCGGATGGTCGGCACGGAGTGCTTGTGCTGGGTGAGGCCCATGGCCCAGCAGACGATGGTCCGCTCGGAGGCGAGGACCATGGCGAGGGCCTTCTCGATCTCCGCGCGCGTGAGACCGGTCGCGGTGAGTGTCTCGTCCCAGTCGGCGGCGCGGGCGGCCTCGGCGAACTCCTCGTAGCCGTGGGTGTGTTCGCGGACGAAGGACTCGTCGACGGCTCCCTGCGTCTGCAGGATCAGCTTGTTGAGGAGGCGGAAGAGGGCCTGGTCGCCACCGATGCGGATCTGCAGGAACAGGTCGGTGAGGGCGGCGCCCCTGACCATGCCCTGCGGGGTCTGCGGGTTCTTGAAGCGCTCCAGGCCGGCCTCGGGCAGCGGATTGACGCTGATGATCTTCGCGCCGTTCGCCTTGGCCTTCTCCAGCGCGGAGAGCATGCGGGGGTGGTTGGTCCCGGGGTTCTGCCCGGCGACGATGATCAGGTCGGCCTGGTAGAGGTCGTCGAGCAGGACGCTGCCCTTGCCGATGCCGATGGTCTCGCTGAGTGCCGAACCGGACGACTCGTGGCACATGTTGGAGCAGTCCGGCAGGTTGTTCGTGCCGAGCTCGCGGGCGAAGAGCTGGTACAGGAACGCTGCCTCGTTGCTGGTGCGGCCCGAGGTGTAGAAGACGGCCTCGTCGGGAGAGCCGAGGGCGGCGATCTCCTCGGCGATGATGTCGAAGGCGCGCTCCCAGGTCACCGGTTCGTAGTGGGTGCCGCCCTCGGGGACGTACATGGGGTGGGTGAGCCGCCCCTGCTGCCCGAGCCAGTAGCCGCTTCTGGTCGCGAGGTCGGCGACGGGGTGCGCGGCGAAGAACTCGGGGGTGATCCGGCGCAGGGTGGCTTCCTCGGCGACCGCCTTCGCGCCGTTCTCGCAGAACTCGGCCGCGTGCCGGTGCTCGGGCTCCGGCCAGGCGCAGCCGGGGCAGTCGAAGCCGTCCTTCTGGTTGACCCGCAGCAGTGTCAGCGCGGTGCGCTTCACGCCCATCTGCTGCTGCGCCATCCGCAGCGTGTGCCCGATGGCGGGCAGTCCCGCCGCCGCGTGCTTGGGGTCGGTGACCTGCGGAGCGTCCTGAACCGGATCACCTTTGGGCGGCTTCGTGGCCATCGGGCTCTCTCCTTCGCACACACCTGTGAGGTACGTCTCCGATCCTCGCACGCGCCGGTGACAACGGCGTTTGCCGGGCCCACGGTGAGCGGTGACGGCGTCCGGCCTCGCGTGGCGTCGGCGGCGGGCGGGTCCGACTGTCAGTGGGGCGTGGCAGGATCGGGGGCGTGGCAGAGACAGCAGCGAAGAAGACCGACAACAGCCCCGGCGGCAGCCGCCCGCGCCTGATGCTCATGGACGGGCACTCGCTGGCCTATCGCGCGTTCTTCGCGCTGCCCGCGGAGAACTTCACCACCGCGACCGGCCAGCCGACGAACGCGATCTACGGCTTCGCCTCGATGCTGGCCAACACCCTGCGCGACGAGGAGCCCACGCACTTCGCGGTGGCCTTCGACGTGTCCCGCAAGACCTGGCGTTCCGAGGAGTTCACGGAGTACAAGGCCAACCGCTCCAAGACCCCGGACGAGTTCAAGGGCCAGGTCGAGCTGATCGGTGAGCTCCTCGACGCGATGCACGTCTCGCGCTTCGCGGTCGACGGCTTCGAGGCCGACGACGTCATCGCCACGCTCGCCACCCAGGCCGAGGCCGAGGGCTTCGACGTGCTGATCGTCACCGGCGACCGCGACTCCTTCCAGCTGGTCTCCGAGCACACCACCGTGCTGTACCCGACCAAGGGCGTCTCGGAGCTGACCCGGTTCACCCCGGAGAAGGTGTTCGAGAAGTACGGTCTGACGCCCGCCCAGTACCCCGACTTCGCCGCCTTGCGCGGCGACCCGTCCGACAACCTCCCCGGCATCCCCGGCGTCGGCGAGAAGACCGCCGCGAAGTGGATCAACCAGTTCGGTTCGTTCGTGGAGCTGGTCGAGCGCGTCGAGGAGGTCAAGGGCAAGGCCGGGCAGAACCTCCGCGACCACCTGGAGGCCGTCAAGCTCAACCGCCGCCTCACCGAGATGGTGCGCACGGTGGAGCTGCCGAAGACGGTCACCGACCTGGAGCGCGCCCCGTACGACCGCAAGTCGCTCGCGATGATCCTGGACACCCTGGAGATCAGGAACCCCTCGCTGCGGGAGCGGCTGCTGGCCGTGGACCCCGGCGCGGAGGAGGCCGAGGGTGCCCCGGTCGCCGCGCCCGGCGTGGCGGTGGACGGCACGGTGCTCGGCACCGGTGAGCTGGCTGCCTGGCTCGCCGAGCACGGCGCGGGGCAGCCGCTCGGTCTCGCCACGGTCGACACCTGGGCGCTGGGCACCGGATCGGTCGCCGAGGTCGCGCTCGCCGCGTCCGGCGGGGCCGCCGCCTGGTTCGACCCGTCCGAGCTGGACGAGGCCGACGAGCGGGCGTGGGCGGCCTGGCTCGCCGACGCCGGGCGGCCCAAGGTGCTGCACAACGCCAAGGGCGCCATGCGGGTCTTCGCCGAGCACGGTTGGAGCGTCGCCGGAGTCGGCATGGACACCGCGCTGGCCGCGTACCTCGTCAAGCCGGGGCGCCGGTCCTTCGACCTGGACGCACTGTCGCTGGAGTACCTGGGCCGTGAGCTGGCGCCCGCCGCCGCGGCCGACGGGCAGCTCGCCTTCGGTGCGGACGACGGCGCCGAGGCCGAGGCGCTGATGATCCAGGCGCGGGCCGTCCTCGATCTGGGTACGGCCTTCGAGGGCCGCCTGGAGGAGGTCGGGGCGGCGGATCTGCTGCGGGACATGGAGCTGCCCACCTCCGCCCTGCTGGCCCGCATGGAGCGGCACGGCATCGCCGCCGACCGGGCTCACCTGGAAGCCATGGAGCAGATGTTCGCCGGGGCGGTGCAGCAGGCCGTGAAGGAGGCGCACGCGGCGGCCGGTCACGAGTTCAACCTCGGCTCGCCCAAGCAGCTCCAGGAGGTTCTCTTCGGTGAGCTCGGCCTGCCGAAGACGAAGAAGACGAAGACCGGGTACACCACGGACGCCGACGCGCTCGCGTGGCTGGCGACCCAGACGGACAACGAACTGCCGGTGATCATGCTCCGGCACCGTGAGCAGGCCAAGCTGCGGGTGACCGTCGAGGGCCTGATCAAGACGATCGCCGCGGACGGCCGTATCCATACGACGTTCAACCAGACGGTCGCGGCGACAGGGCGTCTGTCGTCGACCGATCCGAACCTCCAGAACATCCCGGTCCGTACGGACGAGGGGCGGGCGATCCGGCGCGGGTTCGTGGTGGGGGACGGCTTCGAGTCCCTCATGACCGCGGACTACAGCCAGATCGAGCTGCGGGTGATGGCCCACCTGTCCGAGGACGAGGGACTCATCGAGGCGTTCACCTCGGGGGAGGACCTGCACACGACCGCCGCCTCGCAGGTGTTCGCCGTGGAGCCCGGTGGGGTCGACGCGGAGATGCGGCGGAAGATCAAGGCCATGTCGTACGGGCTGGCGTACGGGCTGTCCGCGTTCGGGCTCTCGCAGCAGCTGAACATCGACGCGGGAGAGGCGCGGGCGTTGATGGACGCGTACTTCGAGCGGTTCGGCGGGGTGCGGGACTATCTGCGGCGGGCCGTCGACGAGGCGCGGGCGACCGGGTACACGGCGACGCTCTTCGGGCGCCGGCGGTATCTGCCCGACCTCAACAGCGACAACCGGCAGCGGCGTGAGGCGGCCGAGCGGATGGCACTCAACGCGCCGATCCAGGGCACGGCGGCGGACATCGTCAAGATCGCGATGCTCAAGGTGGACGGGGCGCTGCGGGAGGCCGGGCTCGCCTCGCGCATGCTGCTGCAGGTCCACGACGAAATCGTGCTGGAGGTCGCGCCGGGGGAGCGGGGGGTCGCGGAGGAGATCGTCCGACGGGAGATGTCCGACGCTGTGCGTCTGCGGGTGCCGTTGGGGGTTTCGGTGGGAGATGGGGCGGACTGGGAGTCCGCAGCGCACTAGCCTCCGGCGGTTGGGTGCGGGTGTGTGGGGGCGGGCGTTTTTGCGCAGTTCCCCGCGCCCCTGGGGGGTGGGTGGGTTGTGGGTCGGGGACGGGGTGGGGGGTATCCGTCCTCGGTCCGGCGGTTCTGCTGCTTTGGCTGTTCCCTGTAACGGACGCCGGCCGCTGCGGGCGGACACCCCCCACCCCGTCCCCTTCTCGCCGCACCCGGCCAACGCTTCGTCGTGGCACGCGTCACTGCACCCCCCTAGGGGCGCGGGGAACTGCGCGACCAGCCACGACGGACGCGCACCCGCACCACGACCGAACCCCGCACCCCCATAGGCGCCCCGCCCAAGCCCAGCGCAGCTGCCCGGCGACCGTCACTCGCGTGGACCCCACAACAACCCCCTCACCTCGCCCCCCGGCCAGGATGCCGTCATGGGTATACGCATGCTCCACCGCCGGCCGGCCCCCGCGCAGCGGTCCGTTCCGGTTCATGCGGTCGCCGCGAGTACCGCTCGTGTTCCGTTCGATCTGGCGGCGCTCCTGCGTACGGCGCGAGCCAGGGCGGCAGGCCCCCGTATCCCGGTTCGTCTCGGGAGAGGCCGGCGCCGCGGCGCGGGGGGACAGGAGGAGGCGTCCGGACCCCGGCTGTGGGCCGAGCTGGTGCTGGGTTATCTCGCTCTCGCGCTCACCTTGCTGCCCCGGTCCCGTCCGCTGCCCACCATGACGGTGTTCACCGCGGCCGCGGACGTCGTCAGCGAGCGAGCGGGAGAGGGGTTTCTTCCCGGGCGTCGGACGCCGGGGCCGGGCGCCACAGCCTGACGCCCGCGGCGTACAGCAGTACCCCGAGCACCAGGCCGGCGCCCGCGCCGAAGCAGAGGGCCGGGATCAGTTCCCAGGGCTTGGCGGTGGCGCCCCACTCCGCCCACCACCGCGAGGCCCGCCGCAGCGCGCCGACGGTCATGCAGCCTCCGATGACGGTCACGGCCCACCACCGGTCCGGCACCGACAGCACGGGGACGCCCCGCGGCGGGGTCGCCACGGGTGCCCGGCGCAGTGCGCGCACGCAGAACACGGTGATCACCACTGCGGCCAGTGCCGAACCGCCGTACTGGAGATACCAGTACAGAGGGGAGCCGGCCACCTCCCGGCCCAGGACGGGGAACAGCCGCATCCCCCACCGGTCGTGGTGCGTGAACGCGTCCCACACGACATGCGTCAGCGCTCCGACGGTGGCGGAGGCGTACCAGCGCGCGGTCAGAGCCGTATGCACGCGTGCGCGGGGCGTGCCGCAGCGCAGCAGCGCCGCCGGTCTGCCCTGCCGCCCGCGGGGCAGCAGGGCCACCAGTGGCTCCCGCAGCAGCAGCCACAGGCCCACCAGCGCCCAGGCGACGAGCACGTCGATCGTGAAGACGCCCGGGAAGGAGTGCGTGACGGTGCCGAACTCCATCGCCCCGGGCACGACACTTGCCGCGTAATAGGTCATGTCCGGCGAGAAGGATCCGGCCACGAGCACGGCCGGAACCAGTCGGCCCCGCCCCGTTCCGTCGGTGCGCACCGCGGGCAGTACCGCCGCCGCATGGCTCAAGGTGAACGGCAACGGGGCTCCTCGCGGCGGGTGTTGGCCGGGCGGCGGCCCGGGTGATCGGCTCCGTCCAGTATGGGTGACGCGGGCCCGCACCGATCGAACATGGCCAACCGGTGAATATCGGGCACGAACCGGTGTCCGTGAAAAGGAAGTTGTCGTAGGGTCACACGGGTCACCGCGCTGGGGAGCTCGGTCGAACGAGCGAATCAGGAATTGTCACGCGTCACAGGGGCAACCTCCAGGACGGTTCGACTGTCACAACTGGACGAGAGCGACTGACGGAGACGGACGCTCGGGCGTCCACAGGAGGGGTTCACTTTATGGCGGCGCAATTCGGCAGGAGGCTGGCCAAAGGGGCGACGACCACCGCCGTGGCGGCACTCGCGGTCGCGGCACTGTCCGCCTCCCAGGCCCCGGGAGTCACGGCCGACGACAACGGCAGATCGACCGCCGCCGGTGCCGAAGCCTCTCCCGACCCGTCCGCCGGGAACGGCGCGACCGGCAAGTCGCCGTACTACACGGACCTGCCGCCGCTGAACACCCCGAGCCCCGCGCCGACCGACGGCACCTCCACCTCCGCTCCGGTCGAGTCCGAGGCGGGCATACCCGCGACCGTCCTCGACGCCTACAAGAAGGCCGCGGCCGAACTCCAGGAGTCCAAGCCCGGCTGCAACCTGCCCTGGCAACTCCTCGCCGCCATCGGTCAGGTGGAGTCGGGCCAGGCCCGCGGCGGCCGCGTCGACGCCGACGGCACCACGACCTCCAGGATTCTCGGCCCGCAGCTCGACGGCAACGGCTTCGCGCTCATCAAGGACACCGACAACGGCGCCTACGACGGCAACAGCGCCTACGACTCGGCCGTCGGGCCCATGCAGTTCATCCCGTCCACCTGGGCGTGGGCCGGGCGTGACGGCAACGGCGACGGGGTGAAGGACCCGAACAACGTCTACGACGCCTCCCTCGCCGCCGGCCACTACCTGTGCCGCAACGGCTGGGACCTGTCGACCGACGGTGACCTGGACAGGGCGGTCCTCAGCTACAACCCGTCGCGGGCCTACCTCAACACGGTCCGGTCCTGGCTTGAGTACTTCCGCAAGGGCACCCACGAGATCCCCGACGGCACCGGCACCGTCCCGGACAGCCGCAGCGACGGCAGCAGCGGTTCGCCCTCCACGCCGGCGTCGCCCTCGACGCCGCACACCTCGAAGCCGAGCAGGCCCGGCTCGCCGAGCCCGACCCCGCCGTCGACCACCCCGCCCTCGCCGGGGACCCCCACCACGCCGCCCCCGACGACTCCCGCCACCCCCACCCAGTCCGTGGACCACCTGGCGGACTCGGGCACCGCGAAGCTCGCCGCCATGGCCGGCGACGCGTTCACCGAGAAGATCAGCACCAAGGCGGAGAACGCCGCCGGCAAGGGCGTCGCCAAGGTCCGGATCCGCTACACGATCGTCGGCGACACCGACGCCACCTTCACCGGCGGCGAGAAGGTCGCCACCGCGCTGACCGACAGCTCCGGCGTGGCCACCGCGCCCGCGCTCCAGGCGGGCGAGACCACCGGCAGTTTCGCGGTCAGGGCGACCCTCATCGGGCGTACGGTCACCGGGCCGATCTACTCGGCCACCGTCACCCAGCGCGTCGCCGACGTCCTCGTCCGCACCACCGACACCGCGCTGACCTGCACCCCCGGCGGCCAGTTCGCCGACGCGGTCCAGGTGAAGGCCACCTACAAGAAGGCCGTCGCCGACAAGGTCGCCGTCACCGCCACCCTGATCAAGTCGGCCGACGACGCGACCGAGAACGACAAGGGGCCGTACTTCAAGGACGCCGACGGCAAGACCGTCCGCACCCTGACGGGCCTCACGACGGACGCGGACGGACTGCTGAAGCTGCCGCAGCTCTACTCCGACGACACCACCGGCACCTTCGTGCTCCGCATCACCACCGCGGGCGGTGCGACGCTCGACGTGACGCTGACCGTGGCGGCGGCCGCGGACACCTCCGCGAGCCCCTCGCCGAGCCCCAGCGCGAGTTCGTAGTACGCGGACCACTCCGGAGGGCGTCCTTTCCGCTACGGCGGACCGGGCGCCCTCCGTGCGTGTGCGACCTGTTCTCATCTCGCCCGGGCGTTGCTACGGTGCCGGACCTGACGATGTATCAGTTCCCGCCCGCAGGGAGGCAGACATGCGCGCCCTGATCGCCGCCGCCACCGGTCTCGCCCTCGCGCTCGCCCTGGTCCTCACGATCACCGCGATGGGCCGGCAGACGGGCGGGACCTCTCCGAAACCCCTGCTGACGACCGTCCCCGCACACCCGTAACCGTCCGCCCGGGAGGCCGAGATGCGCCGCAAGACCAGCCTGGTCCTGCTCGCCCTCGCCGTGTTCTTCGCGGCGCTGTCCCCGCTGCTGCGCTGGTACGCCTTCCCGCGCCTCGCCAAGATCCCGGCGAACCAGTACCAGGACATGGTCCTGGAGGCCAAGGACGCGACCCTCCTCGACTACGGCTCGATGACCGCGAAGAAGGTCTCCAAGATCACCATCGTGCAGACGCTCAAGGGCAACGTGGAGGCCTCGGAGAAGATCGAGAAGACCGCCGGGAAGGATGTCGTCGTCTGGGACGGGCTGTCCTATGTCGTCGGACCCGACGGCAAGATGGTCTCCAAGATCCCCGAGCGCTACATCTTCGACGCCCACACCCAGGACCCCGTCCACGCCACCGGCGAGATGGTCGACGGCGACCCCGTCAAGCGCGCGGGCATCGAGTTCAAGTGGCCCTTCCTCACCGAGAAACGGGACTACGTGTACTTCGACGCCCAGGCCCGCACCTCGGCCCCCATCCACTACATGGGCACCCGGAACTTCCGCGGCCTGGACGTCTACTACTTCGAGCAGACCATCCCCTGGACCAAGGTGCCCTTCCCGAAGACCATGCCGGTCCAGGGCATCACCCCCGCGTCCCTCGCCAAGACGGGCACCACCCGGTGGTACACCACGGTCCGCAGGTTCTGGGTCGAACCCGTCACCGGTGCGCCCGTCTACGGCGAGGAACTCCACAAGGAGGAACTGCGCGGCGGCACCCTGCTCGGCGGACGCGACAAGGTGACGGTCTTCGCCGGCGACGTGAAGATGCGCGAGGACTACATCCGGCACACCGTCGACCTGGTCGAGTCGAACCGCACCCTCGTCCTCCTCATGACCTCCTACCTGCCGTGGGGCTTTTTGGTCCTGGGCGTCCTGCTGCTGGCGCTGTCGCTGTGGCTGGAGGCCCGCGACCGCCGCCCCGCCCCCACCAGGGTCGACGAGCCCGAACCGGTCACCGCCTGAGCCGCGCGTTGGTGTACCGCGTCGGCTCGGCGCCCGCCGGGTCCTCGGGCCACGGATGCTTCGGGTACCGGCCGCGCAGCTCCGCCCGCACACCCTGGTAGCCGTCCTTCCAGAAGGAGGCGAGGTCGGCGGTGACCGCGGCGGGGCGCCCGGCGGGGGAGAGGAGATGGACCAGGAGGGGCACGCCGGCGATCCGGGGCGACTCCTGCAGCCCGAACATCTCCTGCAACTTCACCGCGAGCACCGGCTGTTCGGGGGTGCCGTAGTCGATCCGGACCCTGGACCCGCTCGGTACGGCGATCCGCTCCGGCGCCAGCTCGTCCAGCCGTGTCGCCTCGCCGCAGACCCAGGGCAGGAGCCTGCGCAGGGCCTGTCCGGCGTCGATGCGCGCCAGGTCGGCCCGGCGCCGGGCACGGCTCAGCTCGGGCTCCAGCCATTCGTCCACGCGCGCGTGCAGCGCGTCCTCGCCGACGTCGGGCCACGGGTCGCCCAGGTGGTGGCGCAGGAACGCCAGCCGCTGCCGCAGGACGTCCGCGTCGGGCGTCCACCGCAGCAGCCGCAGCCCATCCTGGCGGAGCCCTTCGAGGAGGGCCTCGCGTACGAGGACGGGGTCGGCGTCCCGCAGGGGCCGTACCGCGAGCTCGATCGCCCCGAGCCGCTCCACCCGGCGTGCCACGACGTCCCCGTCGGCCCAGTGCACCTCCTGGCGCTCGGAGTACAGGGACGCGGCCGCCGACCGGGCGGTGTCCTCGTCGATCACGGCGGCGAGCTGCACCCGCGCGTGCCCCTTTCCGACGGGCCGGTCCGCCACGGCCACGGCGATCCAGGGCGAGCCCCGCAGCGGGGAACCGTCGGAGAGTTCGGCGCGGGTGCCGGAGGCCATGAGATAGGAGCCCGAGTCGGCCCTGGCGACCCGCTCGGGGAAGGCGAGCGCGGCGACGAGACCGTCGTTGCCCGCGCCCGGCCCGGCGAACTCCGCCGCGGCGGAGCGCAGCCGCCGTACCTCCGACCGCCACCGTCCCGCATAGGCGTCACCACCGCGCCGAGCGGTCCGTACGGCGGCCGCCAGGTCGTCGCCGTACTCCCGCGGCGGCTCCTCCGACAGCAGCGCGACCGCCTCGGCGCCCGCCCCGGAGGTGTCCAGCAGCGCCCGTCCCAGCCGGGGATGCAGGCCCAGGCGGGCCAGCCGCGTACCCCGGGCGGTCGCCCGGCCGGCCGCGTCCACCGCTCCGACAGCCGTCAGCACCTCCCGCGCGGCGGCCATCGCCCCGCCCGGCGGCGGATCCAGCAGGGCGAGGCCGGACGCGTCCGGATCGCCCCAGCAGGCCACCTGCAACGCGAACGCCGTCAGGTCGGCCACCTTGATCTCCGGCGACGGGAAACGCGCCAGGCGGGCATCCTCGGCCTCCGCCCAGCACCGGTACACCGCACCCGGCGCCTCCCGCCCGGCCCGGCCCGCCCGCTGCCGTCCGGCGGCCTGCGAGGCCCGCACGGTCGCGAGCGCGCTCAGCCCGCGCGCGTGGTCGACGCGCGGCTCCCGCGCGAGCCCCGAGTCGACGACCACCCGCACGCCCGGCACGGTCAGGGATGACTCGGCCACGGAGGTCGCGAGCACCACCCGACGCCGTTCACCGCCCGCCAGCACCGCGTCCTGCACGGCCGCCGGCGCCCGCCCGTGCACCTGCAGCACCTCGACGTCCCCGAGATCGCCCAACTGACCGGCCACGCGCGCGATCTCGCCCACGCCCGGCAGGAAGCACAGCACGTCCCCCGCCCGCTCGGACAGCGCCCGCCGTACGACCGACGCGACGTGCGTGAGCTGCGCGGGATCGACCCGCATGCCGTGCGGCGGGCGCACGGGACGCGGCGGCGGCGCCCACACGACCTCCACCGGATGCGAGACGCCCTGCGCCTCCACCACGGGGGCGTCGCCCAGCAGCTGCGCCCAGCCCTGGGCGTCGGTCGTCGCGGACGCGGCCACCAGGCGCAGCTCCGGCCGCAGGGTCTGCCGTACGTCCCACAGGAAGGCGGCCGTCGTGTCCGCGTCCAGATGCCGTTCGTGGCACTCGTCGAGCACCACCGCGTCCACGCCCGTCAGTTCCTGGTCGCGCTGAAGCCGCTGGAGCAGCACGCCCGTGGTGACGACCTCCACGCGCGTGTGGCGTCCCACCACCCGCTCGCCGCGCACGGTGTAGCCGACGCTCGCGCCGACCTGCTCGCCCAGCAGCCACGCCATCCGCCGGGCCGCCGCGCGGGCGGCGATACGGCGGGGCTCGGCGACGACGACCTTCCGCGCGGGTGCGCCGGAGTCCAGCAGACCCGCGAGCACCAGCGGGACGAGGGTCGTCTTGCCGGTGCCCGGCGGTGCCACGAGGACCGCAGTGCCGTGCCCCTCCAGGGCGTCGCCCAGCGCGGGCAGGGCGCTGCGTACGGGAAGGGCGTCCAGGGCGTCGTAACGGATCACGCCCCTAGTGTCGTACGGACGCCCGAACCCCTGGCGCGTCAGTCCCGTTCACACACGAAGATCGCGCTGCCCGGGATCAGGTTGCCGCGCAGCGGGGACCAGCCGCCCCACTCCGAGGTGTTCCAGACCGGCCACTCCGGCTCCACCAGGTCGACCAGGCGGAAGCCGCCCGCGACCACGTCACGGACCCGGTCGCCGATCGTGCGGTGGTGCTCGACGTAGACCGCGCGGCCCTCCTCGTCCTGTTCGACGTAGGGCGTGCGGTCGAAGTAGGAGGCGGAGACGGACAGGCCCTCGGGGCCGGGCTCGTCCGGGAAGGCCCAGCGAATGGGGTGGGTGACGGAGAAGACGAAGCGGCCGCCCGGGCGCAGGACGCGGCGCACCTCCTTCAGGACCAGTACCGGCTCGGCGACGAACGGCAGCGCGCCGTACGCCGAGCAGGCCAGGTCGAAGGAGCCGTCCGCGAAGGGCAGCGCGCCCGCGTCGGCGCACACCAGGGGGAAGGACGAACCGATGCGCAGGGCGTGCTGGAGCTGGCGGTGCGAGATGTCGAGGGCGACCGGGCGGGCGCCCTGCTCGGCCAGCCAGCGCGCGCACTGGGCGGCGCCGGCGCCGATCTCCAGGACGTCCTTGCCCTTGAGGTCCTCGGGCGGGCCCAGCAGCTCGGCCTCCACCTCGTCGAGGCCCTCGGGGCCCCACACGAAGCGGTCGTCGCCGAGGAACGTGCCGTGCTCGATCTGGTACTCGTCCGCGTTGCGGTCCCACCAGCCGCGGTTGGCGCGGGCGCTCTCCGTGACGTCCGCGTCACGGCGGGTGGCCTGCGACTCGGCGTCAGGGCCGGAATCCTGCGGGTGTGATGCGGACTCTTGGATGATCGGCTCCCTCGTATTAGTCTGCGGGCTCTTCCGTCCGACCCGTCGCGACGGACGTCACGAATGGGGCTCCGCCGGGCCCGCGTGGCCTCGTGAGACAGGTTTTGTGCCGGGTATGCGGCGATCCGCCCCGGGTGTGCGCCTTCGCGCATTGACCCTGTCCGGCTGCCCCCGTATGCTACAAGTTGCGCTGCGGGCCTGCGCTCCTCAGACGTAGCAGGCTGCGCTCGCATCTGTTGTATGTCCCCTCGGTTGTCGAGGCGCCACCAGTGGTTTTGTGTGGCGCTTCCTTGGCTGTCCGGCTTCTTCAGAGCGAAACAGGCTCCCGGCGTAAGCAGTACCTACGACTCACTGTCCGTACCGGAGCCCTTTCCCACATGACGAGCAGCACCGAGACCACCTCTACCACTCCGCAGGTAGCGGTCAACGACATCGGTAACGAGGAAGCCTTCCTCGCCGCGATCGACGAGACGATCAAGTACTTCAACGACGGCGACATCGTCGACGGCGTCATCGTGAAGGTCGACCGGGACGAGGTCCTGCTCGACATCGGTTACAAGACCGAAGGCGTTATCCCGAGCCGCGAGCTCTCCATCAAGCACGACGTCGACCCCAACGAGGTCGTCGCCGTGGGCGATGAGATCGAGGCCCTTGTTCTCCAGAAGGAGGACAAGGAAGGCCGCCTGATCCTCTCGAAGAAGCGCGCCCAGTACGAGCGTGCCTGGGGCACCATCGAGAAGATCAAGGAAGAAGACGGCATCGTCACCGGTACCGTCATCGAGGTCGTCAAGGGTGGTCTCATCCTCGACATCGGCCTCCGTGGCTTCCTGCCGGCCTCCCTCGTCGAGATGCGCCGCGTTCGCGACCTCCAGCCTTACGTGGGCAAGGAGCTCGAGGCCAAGATCATCGAGCTGGACAAGAACCGCAACAACGTGGTCCTGTCCCGCCGTGCCTGGCTCGAGCAGACCCAGTCCGAGGTTCGCCAGACGTTCCTCACGACCCTCCAGAAGGGTCAGGTCCGCTCCGGTGTGGTCTCCTCGATCGTCAACTTCGGTGCCTTCGTGGACCTGGGTGGCGTCGACGGTCTGGTCCACGTCTCCGAGCTCTCCTGGAAGCACATCGACCACCCCTCCGAGGTTGTCGAGGTCGGCCAGGAAGTCACCGTCGAGGTCCTCGACGTCGACATGGACCGCGAGCGTGTCTCCCTGTCGCTGAAGGCGACCCAGGAAGACCCGTGGCAGCAGTTCGCCCGCACCCACCAGATCGGCCAGGTCGTGCCCGGCAAGGTCACGAAGCTGGTTCCGTTCGGTGCGTTCGTCCGCGTGGACGAGGGCATCGAGGGTCTGGTCCACATCTCCGAGCTGGCCGAGCGCCACGTGGAGATCCCGGAGCAGGTCGTCCAGGTCAACGACGAGATCTTCGTCAAGGTCATCGACATCGACCTCGAGCGCCGTCGCATCAGCCTCTCGCTGAAGCAGGCCAACGAGGCCTTCGGTTCGGACCCGGCCTCGGTCGAGTTCGACCCGACCCTGTACGGCATGGCCGCGTCGTACGACGACCAGGGCAACTACATCTACCCCGAGGGCTTCGACCCCGAGACCAACGACTGGCTCGAGGGCTTCGAATCCCAGCGTGAGGTGTGGGAGAACCAGTACGCCGAGGCGCAGACCCGCTTCGAGCAGCACCAGCAGCAGGTCATCAAGTCCCGTGAGGCCGACGCGGCTGCCGCCGCCGAGGGCGGGGACGCTGCGGGCGCCGCTCCGGCCGCGGGTGGCGGCGGCGGTGGCGGTTCGTACTCCTCCGAGGGTGCGGACACCTCCGGCGCGCTGGCTTCGGACGAGGCGCTCGCCGCGCTGCGCGAGAAGCTGGCCGGTGGCCAGAGCTGAACGCTTGCCGCTGAGGTTTAGCCGGTAACTGTGGGGCCGTACCTTTCGAGGTGCGGCCCCTCAGTGTTGTCCGGGTCGGTTTTCGGCTGTGGGCCCGGTGGGGCTTCCCGCGCAGTTCCCCGCGCCCCTTACGGGGCGCGTTGCGCTCACCCCCTGTCATGAAAAGGCCGCAACAGATGGCCTGATCAAGCGCTCGGGTGGGAATGCCGCTGTTCCAGGGCGTGTTGTGCAGTATGAACACGAGGAGGAGCGGTCACTGTGCTTGATCCGCAGGGTTTGTACGCATGGGAGCCCAAGGGCCTCGCCGTCGTCGACATGGCGCTCGCGCAGGAGTCGGCCGGCCTGGTCATGCTCTACCACTTCGACGGATACATCGACGCGGGCGAGACCGGCGACCAGATCGTCGAGCGACTGCTCGACACGCTGCCCCACCAGGTCGTGGCCCGTTTCGACCACGACCGGCTGGTGGACTACCGCGCCCGCCGTCCGCTGCTCACCTTCAAGCGCGACCGCTGGACGGAGTACGAGGAGCCCACGATCGACGTGCGGCTCGTCCAGGACGCCACCGGAGCGCCCTTCCTGCTGCTGTCCGGCCCGGAGCCGGACGTGGAGTGGGAGCGCTTCGCCGCGGCCGTCCAGCAGATCGTGGAGCGGCTCGGCGTCCGGCTGTCCGTGAACTTCCACGGCATCCCCATGGGGGTTCCGCACACCCGTCCCGTGGGCCTCACCCCGCACGGCAACCGTCACGACCTCGTCCCCGGCCACCGCAGCCCCTTCGAGGAGGCCCAGGTGCCGGGCAGCGCCGAGGCCCTGGTCGAGTACCGGCTCATGGAGGCCGGCCACGACGTCCTGGGCGTCGCCGCACACGTCCCGCACTACATCGCGCGCTCGCCCTACCCGGACGCCGCCCTGACCGCCCTGGAGGCCATCACGGCCGCCACCGGCATGGTCCTGCCCGGCATCGCCCACGCCCTGCGCACCGACGCCCACCGCACCCAGACCGAGATCGACCGCCAGATCCAGGAGGGCGACGAGGACCTCGTGGCCCTGGTCCAGGGTCTTGAGCACCAGTACGACGCGGCGGCCGGCGCGGAGACCAGGGGCAACATGCTCGCCGAGCCCGTGGACATTCCGTCGGCCGACGAGATCGGGATGGAGTTCGAGCGCTTCCTGGCCGAGAGGGAAGGCGACAACTGACGCGTGCCGAGCGTCTAGGCTTCCGGTCATGCTGAAGGTGGGCCTGACCGGCGGTATCGGCGCCGGCAAGAGTGAGGTGTCGAAGCTCCTCGTGGAGCACGGTGCCGTCCTGATCGACGCGGACCGCATCGCACGCGAGGTCGTCGCGCCGGGCACGCCCGGACTCGCCGCGGTCGTGGATGCCTTCGGTGAGGACGTACTCGCCGAGGACGGCAGCCTCGACCGCCCCAGGCTGGGCTCCGTCGTCTTCGCCGACCCGGAGCGGCTCGCCGTACTGAACTCGATCGTGCATCCCCTGGTGGGCGCCCGCTCCCAGGAACTCGAATCAGCCGCCGCCGAGGACGCCGTCGTCGTCCACGACGTCCCGCTCCTCACGGAGAACGGCCTCGCCCCGCTCTACGACCTCGTGATCGTCGTCGACGTCGGCCCCCAGACCCAGCTCGACCGGCTCGTCGGGCTGCGCGGCATGACCGAGCAGGACGCACGCGCACGCATGGCCGCCCAGGCGACGCGCGAGAAGCGCCTGGAGATCGCGGACATCGTGATCGACAACGACGTACCCCTGGATGAGCTGCGCCGACGCGTGCGGGACGTATGGGGCGATCTCCTGCGGCGGGCCCGCGCGTCCCGGGCGTCCCAGGAATAGCGCCCCCCGGTCCGGGCGTTGAACCCTTCCAGTGAGGGAAGGACTGAGCCGTGCCCGAGATCAGCGGATCGACCGGACGTACTCCGGAGACGCATGTCATCGACTACCGCGCAGCCGAGCAGTTGCTCTCCGCGCGGGACCCGCGGGGCGCGGTGAAGCTGCTCGACTCCGTCATCGCCGCCCACCCGGAGAACACCGCGGCCCGGCTGCTGCGCGCGCGGGCGTTCTTCGCCGCCGCGCAACTGCGGCCCGCCGAGCTGGAGTTCACCATCGTCCTGGAGCGTGAGCCGGACAACGCCTTCGCCCACTTCGCGCTCGCCCGCACCTACGAGCGCCAGGGACGGCCCGACCAGGCCAGGCGGCACTTCCGGCTGGCGGCAGCGCTGGATCCCAATCCGGAGTTCCTGAAGGCCGCGCGCTTCGACTCCTGAGCGGGCCGGCCCGCTACCGGGGCCGGCTCTCCGGTGGCCGGTACGGCGGGATGTCGGGGCCCGGCTGGTAGTGCGGTCCCTGCCGGATGTGCCGGAGGATCACCGTCGTGTCGACGGTGATCACCAGCCAGAGCACCCCGCAGGCGATCGCCCACCCGGGGCGGCCCGCCAGCGCGAACGCGGCCGTGCCGAAGACCGCCCAGACCAGCCCCCACACGCTCAGCCAGAACCGTGCCCGCAGCGCACTGCGCGCTGTCGTGGGCTCACTGCCTGTACGCATCGGGATCACCACCCCTCCTCTGCAACGTACTCTTCGGAACGGATGCTGACCAAAGGGCCGATGAGGGGGTCACCGCGTGCTTCCGGATGCCGACGAACTGGCCGAGGTGCTGGTGGAACTGGCCGTACCGCACGAGGACGTCAACGAACTCGTGCGGATGGGCCGACGGGTCATGGACGACCCGGAGCTGCGGCGGTTCCTGGAACACTCCGTCGACGAACTCGTCCGGGACATGGGCAGGGCCGACGATCCGGTCGTCCTGCCCGAGCTCGACTGGCCCGCCGGAGCCCTCCAGCGCTGCTTCCCCGTCTACGTGTTCGTGGCGGCGCTGCCCCACACGCGCGCGTACCACCGCGAGCGCGGCATCCCGGCCGAGGTGTCCCGGCGCACCCTCGCCGACCTCGGCCGGAACATGGCCGTGCACCGCAGACGGTACGACAGGGCCGGCGTGCAGTCACCGCGCTGGCTGACCCGCCACTCGCGGGGCGAGCTGTACCAGCTGGGGCGACTCCAGTTCGAGCGCACGCGGTACGGGCCGTGGAACAGCCGCACGCTCGCGGCGGCCGGACTGGACCTCGCTCCCGGTACGCCCTGTCTGAGCCTGCACATCCCCGACTTCCTCGGCCCGCTGTCACCGGAGGCCTGCGATCGCTCGCTGGCCCTGGCCGCCGAGTTCTTCGCCCGGCACTTCCCGGAGGAGCCGTATCGCGCCGCGCTGTGTCATTCCTGGCTGCTCGACCCGCAGTTGAAGGAGTACCTGCCCGCGGACTCCAACATCGTCCGGTTCCAGGAGCGCTTCCGGACGGCCCCCGAGGACAAGCCGGAGGACACCGAGCCGGTGCAGTTCGTGTTCGGGGACCCGGAGTTGTCGGTGGAGAGCCTGCCACGGAGGACGGCGCTTGAGCGGGCCGTGGGCGACCATCTGAGGGCCGGCGGGCACTGGTACATCGGGCACGGCTGGTTTCCCCTCTAGCCCGGCGATGAGTTCGGGCCGGGGCCGGGGTCTACCCCTGCGACAGCACCACGGACCGCTTCCCCCAGGAGACCCCGATGTCCGAGACCACCGTCCCCGTCACCCGCACCGCCGCCTCCACCGCCCCCGTCATCGCCGAGTCCCCGACCCCGCGAGGCCGCCGGGCCCGGATCGCGCTGCGCACCCTGCAGGTCGTGCTCGCCCTCTTCTACGTCGTCGCCAGCGCGCTCCCCAAGCTGATCGCGCACCCCTCGGCCGCCGAGGGCTTCGACCGGATGGGCTGGGGCAGCGCCGGGATGTACACCATCGGGGTGCTCGAACTGGCCGGTGGGATCGCCCTGTTGATCCCGGTGCTGCAGTCGGTGGCGGCCGTGGCGCTGAGCGGGCTGATGGTCGGCGCGTTCGTCGTGCAGCTCACCTACTTCGACGGGGAGAACGCGGCGACTCCGCTCATCCTGATCGTCCCGCTCGCCCTGATCGCCTGGGCCCGGCGGCGGCACAATGCCGACCTGCTGCGGCTGGTGCGACGACGGGCATGAGGAGAGCGGCCCACGGCCGGCGCGCCGAGGCCGGGTCCCCTGCCGGAAGCGCGGGGGACCCGGCCTCGGTGTGGTGACCGAGGGGTGTGGTGACCGACGGGTGGGGTTCGGTGCCGGGTTCCGAGGAGCCGAGAGCCCGAGGGGCCGCTCAGCGCGAGCGCCCGCTCCTGTCCGCGTTCCCGCCCCGGCCCGCGCGCCGGCTCCGGTCCGAACGGCGGGCCGCGGCGCCCGCATTGCCCGCCTCGTCCGAGCCGCCCGCGGCCTCCGGGCTGCCGGATCCCTCCGGGCCGTCGGATCCGCCCGGTCCGCCTGGTCCGCCCGGTCCGCTCGGTCCGGCGAAACGGCCCCGGCGGTTGCCCTCCGTGAGGCCGCGCAGGCGTTCCAGCTCGCGGCGGTCGCGCTTGGTCGGGCGGCCGGCGCCGCGGTCGCGGATGCCGGCGGGGGCGACGGGCGTGCGGGGCGGGGGCGGGGGAGAGTTGTCGACGTAGCACTGGACGGCCACGGGGGCGCCGACCCGCTTGCGGATCAGCCTCTTGACCACGACGACCCGCTCCCAGCCCTCCTGGCGGACGCGCACCTCGTCGCCGACGCGCAGGGAGTGGGCGGGCTTCACACGCTCGCCGTTCACCCGCACATGCCCGCCCCGGCAGGCGGTGGCTCCGGCGGAACGGGTCTTGGCCAGGCGTACGGACCAGATCCAGCTGTCGATCCGCACGCTCTCGCCGTTCTGCGGCCCGGCGGCCTCCGCGGCGGCGACGGCGGCGGCGATCTTCGGGTCCGGCGATTCGGCGGCCACGGCACCGGGAGCCGCGGGGTCCCGGTCGGCGACCCGCGCGCCGGGACCGTCGGCCGTCGCGCCGGTCTCGTTGTCGTCGGTACGTTCCACAGCCATGGCTCCGACCTTAGTACGCGGGACCGCGCACCCCGGGTGGGTTTTCCGGGCGGTCCCCGTCAGGACGGCCCGCCACCGCCGCCCGGCCGCCGCCCCGGCGACCTGCCCGTACCGTGGACGCGTGGACGCCCTCGCCGATCTCGACCGCCGGATCTCGGGCTGTCGTGCCTGCCCCCGTCTGGTCGACTGGCGGGAGGAGGTCGCCCGGACCAAGCGGGCCGCGTTCGCCGACTGGACGTACTGGGGGCGGCCGGTGCCCGGCTTCGGGCCGGCGGACGCGCGCATGCTGATCGTCGGACTCGCTCCGGCCGCGCACGGCGGGAACCGTACCGGGCGGATGTTCACCGGCGACCGTTCCGGAGACGTGCTGTACCGGGCGCTGTACGACATCGGGCTCGCCTCGCAGCCGACCGCCGTGACCGCGGACGACGGACTGGAGCTGCGGGGCGTGCGGATCACCTCGCCCGTGCGCTGCGCCCCGCCCGCCAACAAACCCACCCCCGGCGAGCGCGACACCTGCCGGCCCTGGCTGGTCCAGGAGCTGAACCTGCTGCGGCCCACACTCCGTTCCGTGGTCGTGCTCGGCGCCTTCGGCTGGCAGGCGGCGCTGCCCGCGTTCACGGCGGCCGGCTGGACCGTGCCCCGGCCGCGGCCCGCCTTCGGGCACGGGACGCGCGTCCCGCTCGACGGCCTCGAACTCTTCGGCTGCTTCCACGTCAGCCAGCGCAACACCTTCACCGGCAAGCTCACGCCCGAGATGCTGCGGGACGTACTGCGCAGGGCGGCCGAGGCGGCGGGTCTGCACGGCCTCACCGGCGAAATCGGGACGACGCGGCCGCCTCACGACGGTTAGGGTCGCCGGATGCCTCTCTACCCGGAGATCGAACCGTACGACCACGGCATGCTCGACGTCGGCGACGGCAACCACGTGTACTGGGAGACCTGCGGGAATCCGGACGGCAAGCCGGCGGTGGTGCTGCACGGCGGGCCGGGGTCCGGTTGCACGCCTTGGGCGCGGCGGCTGTTCGACCCCGCCGCGTACCGGATCGTGCTCCTCGACCAGCGGGGCGCCGGGCGGTCGACGCCGCCCGCGAGCGCGTACGACACCGACATGAGCGTCAACACCACCCCGCATCTCATCGCGGACCTGGAGCTGCTGCGGCGGCATCTGGGGATCGAGCGGTGGCTGGTGTGGGGGCTGTCGTTCGGTTCGGTGCTGGGGCTGCGGTACGCCCAGACGCACCCGGAGGCCGTGACGGAGATCGTGCTGACGGGGATCGCCACCGGGTCCGACGCCGAAGTCGCCCTGCTCACCAGGGGAATGGGGAAGATCTTCCCCGAGGCGTTCGAACGGTTCGTCGGCGAGTTGCCCGTTGCCGAACGGGACGGGAACCTCGCCGCCGCCTACAACCGGTTGCTGGAGTCGCCCGACGCGGAGGTCCGCGAGCGGGCGGCACGAGCCTGGACGGACTGGGAGACGGCGACCATTCCCGCCCCGCCCGGGTCGGTCGAGCGTTTCGAGGATCCGGTGTTCCGCGCGGGCTTCGCCCGTACCGTCACCCACTACTGGGGCAACGGTCACTTCCTCGACGAGGACGGCGTAGTCCTGCGTGACGCGCCCCTGTTGAAGGACATTCCCGGCACCCTCGTCCAGGGCAGTCTCGACTTCGGCAACCTCCTCGGCACCGTCTGGCGGCTTCATCACGCCTGGCCGGGCAGCGAGTTGACGGTGATCGACGAGGCGGGGCACAGCCCCGGGGCCCCCGGAGCCGTTGAGGCGCTGGTGCGGGCGACGGACACCTACGCGCGCGGCTGGAACCGCTAGACCGTCGCGCCCGCGTCCCCGAACAACTGCCGTACCGTCGACTCGTAGTTGGTGCGCACGTGCGCGAGGGCGTGCGCGCGGGCCCGGTCCGGATCGCCCGAGGCGATCGCCTCGTACAGGTCGCGGTGTTCGACGAGGAGTTGGGGCCACTCCTCGTTGCGCCGGGTCATCCAGCGCAGCCGTCCCGCAACCGGTTCCAGGGCCTCGACCAGCAGGCTGTTGCGGGCCATCGCCACGATGCTGTCGTGCAGACGGCTGTTGACGTCCGTGATGGTCTCCGCGTCGCCCGCCTCGGTCGCGGTCGCCGCGAGATCGAGCAGCCGCTCCACCTCGGCGAGATCCTCCGGGGTCGCCCGGGCCGCGGCGAGCCCCGCGGCGTACACCTCCAACGCCTCGCGCAGCTCGAAGAGTTCCTTGACGTCGTTCGGGGTCAGCCGTCGTACGACCGTCCGGCGCGGGGTCTCGAAGTGCACGAAGCCCTCGGCGACCAGTGCGCGGATCGCCTCGCGGACCGGCACCCGGGAGACCCCGAAGCGGTCGGCGAGCTCCCGCTCGACCAGCCGGTCGCCCGGGCGCAGTGCGCCCGCGATGATCTCCTGCCGCAGGGTGGTCAGGACGCGTTCGCGGACGGCGCCGAGGGGCTCGGTGTTCGTCGTGGAGCTCATGGAGCCATCTTCTCCGACGCGGGAGCCGGCGTTGACGCCGGAGCTGTTTTACGGAGCCTTAACAGACGCGACATCGGCCGGGACTCTTGACGGCGGGACCATGTCGGCAGTTTGGTATACCAAAACCGGATGCCAGGCGGCCGCCACCCTCCTGTCCCCCGTCCTTGGAGGCCCTGTGTCCCTCGCCGACCGTGCCGAAGCCACCGGCACACCAGCGTTCGTCCCCGATCCCCGGCTCACCAACGAAGACCTCGCCCCCGCGGGCAAGCGCAACTGGAAGGTCTTCGACCTCTTCGCCATGTGGATGTCCGACGTCCACAACCTGGGCAACTACACCTTCGCGGCCGGACTGCTGGTCCTCGGCATGAACGTCTGGCAGGTCTTCACCTCCCTGCTCGTCGGCTTCGTGCTCATCTACGTCGGCATGAACTGGATGGGGAAGATCGGCCAGCGCCACGGCGTGCCGTTCCCCGTGGTCAGCCGCATCAGCTTCGGCGTGTGGGGCGCCAACATCCCGGCCCTGATCAGGGCCGTGATCGCCATCATGTGGTACGGCATCCAGACCTACCTGGCCTCCGTCGCGGTCAACGTGATGCTGCTGGCCGCCTGGCCCGGCCTGGAGTCCTGGACCCACAGCTCCTTTCTCGGACTCGACGCGCTCGGCTGGGTCTCCTTCCTCTCCCTCTGGCTCGTCCAGGCGCTGATCATCAGCCAGGGCATGGAGTCGGTCAGGAAGTTCCAGGACTTCTGCGGCCCGGCGATCTGGCTGGTCATGATCGCCCTCGCCGTGTGGGTGCTGGCCAAGGCCGGCTGGAGCATCTCGCTCACCAGCACCCCGCACCCGGTCTCGGTCGGCGAGCAGTGGCGGCAGTGGTTCGGCGCGATCGGACTGATCCTCGCCACCTACGGCACACTGATGCTCAACTTCTGCGACTTCTCCCGCTTCGCGCCGGACTACAAGACCGTCCGCCGCGGCAACTTCTGGGGCCTGCCGATCAACTCCACGGCCTTCGTGGTCGTCTCCGTGATCGTCACCGCGGGCTCGCTGGAGGTCTGGGGCGAGGCCATCACCGACCCGGCCGAACTGGTCGCCAAGGTCGGCAACACCTGGGTGATGGTCCTCGGCGCGCTCACCTTCGCCGTCGCCACCATGGGCGTCAACATCGTCGCCAACTTCGTCTCACCGGCGTACGACCTCGCCAACGTCTGGCCGCAGAAGATCACCTTCAAGGTCGGCGGCATGATCAGCACGGTCGCGGCCCTGGTCGTGACCCCGTGGAACCTCTTCTCCAACCCCACGGTCGTCAACTACTTCCTCGGCGGCCTCGGCGCCTTCCTCGGCCCGCTGTTCGGCGTGATCATGCTCGACTACTACTGGGTCAAGAAGGGCCGCGTCGACGTCGACGAACTGTTCAAGGCCGAGCCCGGCTCCCGCTACTACTACCGCAAGGGCGTCAACCCCAAGGCCCTGTGGGCGTTCCTGCCCGCGGCGGCCGTCGCCGGCGTCCTCGCCCTGGTGAAGACGTTCAGCGACGTGGCCCCGTACTCCTGGTTCATCGGTACGGCCCTCGCGGCCGGCCTGTACGCACTGCTGTGCCGCAGCGAGCGAGCGGCTCGTGCGGTCCCCGAGGCCGTGGAGGTCTGATAAGCGTGCGGATCGTCGTCACCAACTGCAACACCACGCAGGAGATGACCGAGGAGATCGTACGAGGTGCCCGGGCCGCCGCAGGCCCGGGCACCACCGTGCTCGGACTCACCCCCGCCTGGGGCCCCGAGTCCGCCGAGGGCTGGCTCGACAGCTACCTCTCCGCGGCGGCGGTCATCGACCTGCTGCGCACGTACGAGGGCCCTTCCTACGACGCGGTCGTCATGGCCGGCTTCGGCGAGCACGGCCGCGAGGGGGTCCGGGAGTTGGTGGACGTACCGGTCGTCGACATCACCGAGGCCGCCGCCCATCTGGCCTGTCTGCTCGGCCGCCGGTACGGCGTGGTGACCACGCTGGAACGCTCCTGCGGGCAGATCGAGGACAGCCTGGAACTGGCGGGGGTGGGGCGCAACTGTGCCGCCGTCGTCGGGACCGGACTGGGCGTGCTCGACCTGGGGGACGCCGACCGTACGGAGGCCGCCTTCCTGACGGCCGCCGAGCGGGTACGGGAGGCCGGCGCCGAGGTGCTGGTGCTGGGGTGCGCCGGGATGACCGGACTTCAGCGGACCGTGGGGGAGAAGCTGGGGCTTCCGGTGGTCGACGGGGTGGGCGCGGCGGTGAAGCTGGCGGAGTCGCTGGTGGGGTTGGGGCTCAGCACCAGCCGGGCGGGCGGGTATGCGAGGCCGGTGCCGAAGAGGCGGGTGTGGGGAGCGCAGTCGGACTGACCGGGGGCTCAGGGCCGCCACACATACCGCACGTCCGGCTCCCGCTCCTCGTTGCCGCTGCCGTCGGTGCGTTCGGCCTCGACGAAGCCGTGCCGCTCGTAGAAGCGGTGGGCCGGCTTGTTGACCTGGAAGGTCCACAGGCTCAGCCCCTGCGGGCCGCGCTCCTTGGCGAGCGTGACGAAACGGTCGCCGATGCCCCGGCCTCGCCAGCCCGGGTCGAGATACAGCTGGGACAGCAGGTCACCGTCGAGGACCATGAGACCCACCACCTGCTCCTCCGCCACGGCCACCCATGTCTCGTGCGATGGCACGACGACGTCCCGGATGTAGGCGTGCACCTCGTCGTCGGACCGGGGCCGTACGACCGTCGGCAACGCGGCGGCGAAGGAACGCAGATAGACGTCGGCCGAGGCGGCGGCGTCGGAGGCGGTGGCCCTGCGGATGACGACCGAGCTCACCGCGAGGCCTTCTCCGGCACCACGGCCGTGGCCGTGATCTCCACCAACTGGCCCGTGTATCCGAGGCAGGCGACCCCGATCAGCGTCGACGCGTGCGGGCCGGCGCTCAGCCCGGACGCCTCGACCACCTCCCACACGGTGGACAGCACCGCGGGCTCGCTGCTCACGACATGAACATCGGTCGCCAGGACATGCTCCAAGTCGCTGCCGACCGCGTGCAGTTGCTCCCGCAGGTTCGCGATCACCTGCTCGGCCTGGCGCGCGGGGTCCCCTTCCCCCACGAGGTTCCCCTTGGCGTCCAGCGGAACGGACCCGGCGAGAAACGCCAGCTTGGTGCCGGCCTCGACGACGGAGGCGTGGGAGTAGGTCGGCGGCGGGAAGAGGGCCGGGGCGGTGACGCGCTCGATCACGTGGACTCCTGTGGCGGACGACGGACAACCTTTCGATCATCGGGGGCCGGGGGACGGGAGCGCACCTGAATTTCCGGGCCCCGAACTTCCGGGCCCCGCCGGTGTTCACACTCCTGTGCACGATCCGGGTGCCCCGGGGAGATCGCCGCCGGGGCGAGCGCCGGCGTCTCGGTCGACTCCGCCGCGATCCTGGCGAGCACCTTCCGTCGTCTGCGCCGCGCGGCCTCCTGCATCGCCGCGGGCCGTCGGGCGGCAACCGCCGACACCGCCCTGAACTCCTCGCTCCGCTCGGCCGCGGCGACCCGCTCGACGCTGTAGAGGCGGGTCGGCGGGGCCGTACGCAAGAACGGGTTGGGTCGCCGCAGATCGGGCTCGCCGAGCAGCCGGCGGATCATCCCGGCGCTCCAGCCGCGCGCCCGCAGTCCGGCAGTGGACAGATGGGTGCGGGGCGTTCGCGGACCCGGGTCCTTCTCGTACGCCGTCATCGTCGATCCCCCCTCGTCGTGACACTCAGTGACGACTTCATTGATAACGCGCGCCACTGACAACGGCCCCCGGCTGTGCCCCGGGCCGTCGCCGATCGCGTAATTGCGTGGAGCGGACGCCGGCCTTCTCCGTACGCTGCGCCCATGCCCCCCGCCCTCCCCGACGCCGCCTTCCTGGACGCCACCGCGGACCGTCTCGCCGCACTGCCCACCGTCCGGGCCGTGGCGCTCGGCGGCTCCCGCGCCCAGGGCACCGAACGGCCGGACAGCGACTGGGACCTGGCGATCTACTACCGCGGCGACTTCGACCCCGCCGGCCTTCGCGCGATCGGCTGGGAAGGTGAGGTCTCCGAGGTCGGCGGCTGGGGCGGAGGCGTCTTCAACGGGGGCGCGTGGCTGACGATCGACGGGCGGCGGGTCGACGTCCACTACCGGGATCTCGACGTGGTGGAACGGGAGTCGGCCGAGGCGGAGCAAGGACGCTTCCGGGTGGAGCCCCTGCTCTTCCACCTGGCCGGGATCCCCACCTACCTGATCGTGGCCGAACTCGCCGTCAACCAGGTCCTCAGGGGCGACCTGCCCCGCCCGGCGGCCTACCCGGCCAAGCTCCGCAGCTCCGCCGCCGCCCGGTGGCGGGACACCGCCCGCCTCACCCTCGCCTACACCGAGGCCAACCACGCCCCGGCCGGCCGCCTCACCGAGACGGCCGGCGCCCTCGCCACGGCCGCCGTACAGATGGGGCACTCGGTGCTGGCGGCGCGAGGGGAGTGGGTGACCAACGAGAAGCGGCTGCTGGAACGGGCCGGGCTGCGGGATGCCGACCGGGTCGTCGCGTCCCTGACGGCATCGCCCGAGGCGGCCGTCCGCGCGGTCAAGGAGATGCGGGACCTGTTCGAGCGCGTGGACTGAGCGGCGGCTGCACGTCCGTCCCCTTGTCGGTCTCCGGGTTGCGTTCATAAAGAACGTGGCTTTTGCATGCATCGTCACACGCGGGTAACACAACAGTCCCGGAGCCTCCAGGAACGGGATCTACCGTGGAGGTCACCGCTCACCGCCCGGCCACCGTCGCCCGAAGGCGCACCCCCGCCTCCCCCGACGACAGGAGCCCCGTGTCCCGCCCCGCCGTACGGATGCACCTACCGCCCTGGCTCGCCCACGCCCTTCGTGCCCAGCGCGGGCCGATTCCCTGGAGTGCCGTGGTGCGCGGGGCCCTGTCCGCCGGGCCGCTGCTGCTGGCCGGAGTGCTCGCCGACCGCACCTCCCTCGGTGTCGTCGCCGCCATCGCCGCCATGCTGGCCGGGATCAACGACCGGCCCGGCAGCCGGCGGGTCTCCGTGAAGAGGATCGGGGTGCCCGCGCTCGCCGGCGCGGTCGGGATGATCGTCGGGACGTACGCGGGGGAGTACACGGGGGCCGTGACCCTCACCGTTCTGCTCACCCTCGTCGGGCTGGTCGCCGGCGGTGTCAGCGCCGTCGGGCCCGTCGCCTCCGGAGCCGGTACGCAGGTGCTCGTCGCGTCGGCGATCGGGGCGGGCATGCCGCTGCCGGAGGAGGGATGGCTGCGGGCCGTCGCCTATCTCGGTGGGGGCTGCTGGCTGCTCGCGCTGCGGCTCGCGCTGCCCACGCCCGGATCCCTCGCCGGGGACTTCCGGTTCGACGGCGAGCGGGAGGCGGTCGCCGCGGTGTACGAGGCCGTCGCCGGCCTGCTCGACGCCGTGGGCACCGAGCACGCCACCGACCGCCGCGTCGCGCTCACCGCCGCGCTCGACCACGCACAGGACGCGCTCACCGGGCCCCGGCTGCGGCGGTACGCCAGCTCGGCCGCCGAGCGGCGGCTGCACGCGCAGTACGCGGCCGCGCTGCCGCTCGCCGAGGCGGCCACCGCACTCGCCTGGGCGGAGGAAGCGGTGCCCGGGCGCGCCTCCGCGGGGCCCCGGCGGCTCGCCGCCGCCGTACGGGAGAACACGCACACCGGGCCGTTGCCCGCGCCCAACCGGTCCGGGCCCGCGCTGCGGGCGCTCGACGACGCCCTGCTGCGGGCCGCCGAGGCGTTCGACCGCGGGCGGGGCGAGGATCTGCACACGCGCCGGCTCACCGGCCGGGACCTGCTGCGGTCCGTCTTCGGGGCCGGCGGCCGGGAGTACGGGCTGCGGGTCGCCCTCTGCTTCGGGGCCAGCGCCGCCGTGGCGCAGGCTCTGCACCACTCCCATTGGTACGGGGAGCACGCGCACTGGTACTGGCTGCCCGCCACCGCCGTCTTCCTCGTCAAGCCCGACCTCGGCCCGCTCGCCTCCCGGGTGCTGTGCCGGGCCGCCGGGACCGTCCTGGGTGCGCTGGTCTTCGCCGGATTCGCGCTCGTGCTGCCGCGGCCCGAAGGGCTCATCGCGCTCGTCGCCGTCAGCGGGGCCCTGATTCCCGTGGCCACCCGGCACTTCGCCGCGCAGACCGCCGTCGTCACCGTCCTCGTGCTGGCGCTCGTGATGGTCGGCGGCGAGCCCCAGGCCTCCGCCAGCCGCATCACCGAGACCCTGCTCGCCTGCGCCATCGTGCTGCTCGTCGGGCATCTGCCGATGCCGGGACAGCGGGGCGGGGGAGTGCGGTCCCGGCTGGCCGCGGCGGGCAGAGCGGCGGAGGCGTACCTCGCGCATGTCCTGCGGGAGACCGAGCGGCCCGTGCTACGGGAGGCCGGGCGGCCTGTCCCGCGAGGCGCCGAACCAGCCGTACGAGACGCCCGCGCCGAGGACACCCGCATTGAGGGCACCCGCACCGAGGACACACCCACCGAGGACACACCCACCGAGGACACCCGCGCCCGGCGCTGGACCCTGCGCCGGGAGGCCTATCGCGCCCTCGCCGAGGCGCGCACCGCCATCGCCCTGGCCGCCGCCGAACTCCCCGCGCTCGCCCGGCACTCGGAGGGCACCGGCGAGATCGTCGCCGTGCTGGAGCGGATCGTCGACACGACCACCGCGTGCGCGGTCCACCTCGACGACTCCGGGCGGCTCACCCCCGAGCAGGTCCACCGGCTCACCGAACTGCTCGACGAACTCGGCCGGCTCGACGAGGGCCGGGGGCGCGTGGAGGTCCGGCTGCCCGAAGTGCCCCTCGCCGGCTAGGAGTCACACCCGTACCCACACCGGGGCGTGGTCCGAACCGGGTGTGCCCACGCGCTTGCGCGGATCCTCGTCCACCGACGGCAGGACGAGGGCGTCGTCCCGGTGCTCGGGCAGACCGGTCCCCGCCTCCTCGATACGCCTGGCCAGACGATGGCTCAGCAGGACGTGGTCGATCAGTTCGGCGCGTCCGAAGCTGACGCGGGAGAAGCGGCGCTCCTCCGGTATGCGCGGGGCGATGTCCCACAGCCGGAACGGGTCGCCCAGGTCGGACTTGGCGAACGCGCGCGGCTTGTCGAGCTCGGAGCCGGGCGGGCCGAGCAGGATCTGGGTGGTGGCCGCGTTCACCACGTCGTTCATGTCACCGAGGACGATCACGTCCCGTTCGGTCCCGGCGCCTTCCAGGAGGAAGTCCGCGACGGCGCGCAGGGTCGCCGCCTCGGCCGCCCGCCGGTAGAGGGCGTAGGCGCCGAAGCGGGCCCGTTCTGCCTCGTCGTGCGGCTGGAAGCGGCTCTTGCCCCCGGCTCCCGGATACGACAGCAGCTTCGACTTGAGATGGGCGACCGCCACATGGAGCACCCCGTCCCCGGTGTCGGTCTCCACCGCGAGGAAGCCGCGGCTGGTCTCGCCGTCGTGCGCGTCGGGTTCGGTGCCGTCGTCACCCTGCACGGGGCGCAGCTTCTCCGCGAACACATGGGTGTCCCGCCGTGTCCGCATCGGGGTACGGCTCAGGAAGCCCACCCGGATGCCCCTGCGGTCCGCGTGCCGGGAGAGCGCGATGTGCCACTGTCCGCCGGCCGCCTTGGCCAGGTCGGCGAGCGTCTCCTCCTGCCTGACCTCCTGCACTCCCAGCAGATCCGGGTCTAGCGCGGTGATCACGGAGGCGAGGGCCGCCACCTTCGCCTCGTACGCGGCCTCGGTCGCCGGAGCGCCGTCGCCGCTGTGCGGCAGCATCAGATTCTCTAGGTTCCAGGTGCCGACGAGCATGCCGGACCCCTTCCGGAAGGCGTACGACGGGCGGTGGTGAGGCCAGGGTGCCCGCGCCCGCGCCGCCGCGACAGAGCGGCGACGGAATGCGCGGTCCACCCACTGCGAGGACACGACCGCGTCGTACGGTGCCTGTATGACGCCTTCTCCCGCAGGTCTCATCATCTCCCCGTGCACGGTGCTCACGCACGACGATCAAGAGCGGGTCGGGTTCACGCAGGACGCGGCGATCGTCGTACGGGACGGTGTCGTCGCGTCGGTGACCAGCAGCGCGCGGGCCGCGGAACTGCCCGCCGTGGAACGCATCGACGCGCGGGGGCAGATCGCCCTTCCCGGGCTCGTCAACTGCCACACCCACGCGCCCATGGTCGCCCTGCGCGGGATCGCCGAGGACCTGCCGACCGAGGAGTGGTTCAACGACGTCGTCTGGCCGATCGAGTCCAACCTCACCGAGAAGGACGTGGAGTTGGGGGCCCGGCTCGCCTGCGCCTAGATGATCCGGGGCGGGGTCACCTGCTTCGCCGACCACTACTTCTCGATGGACGCCGTCGCCGCGGTCGTCGAGGAGTGCGGCATCCGCGCGCACCTCGGACAGGCCCACTTCTCCTCGCAGGGGCCCCAAGGGCGGGAGGATTCCCTGGAGTTCGCGCTACGGCAGCGCGGCGCCGCCGGTGGCCGCATCACCACCGCCCTCGCCCCGCACGCGAGACGGTCCGGGTCTCCCCGTCCGCCGCCGACCACGACCCCGCCCGCTTCCCCGGCCCCGACCGCCTCGACCTGCCCCGGGACGCCTCCGGGCTCCTCGCCCTCGGCCAGTGCATCCACTGCTGCCCGGGCGTCCCGCCGGCCCGCGCCTAGACCGAGATCGCCCTGGCGACCCGCCGGCTGCTCGCGCCGCGGGTGTCGTCCGGAAGGAATCTCCCGCGTCACCGATGAGTTCCGCTCCTCCCCGCGGTCACCACCCCGAACGGACCGTCGTACAGGAGGGACCCCATGGCGCTTCCGGAGATCGTCACGCGGGACGAATGGCGCGCGGCGCGCGCGGAGTTGCTGGTCAGGGAGAAGGCGGCCACGCGTGCGCGGGACGCCCTCAACGCCGAGCGGCGCGGACTGCCCATGGTCGAGGTGGAGCAGGAGTACGTCTTCGAGGGCGGCGACGGCAAGGCCACCCTGCTCGACCTCTTCGAGGGGCGCGGCCAGCTCGTCGTCTACCACTTCATGTTCGCGCCGGAGTGGGACGCGGGCTGCCGCAGCTGCTCCGCGTTCCTGGACCAGATCGGGCATCTCGCCCATCTGAAGGCACGCGGGACGACGTTCGCGGCCGTGTCGAGAGCGCCGTACACGAAAATCCTGCCGTTCAAGGCGCGGATGGGATGGACCCTGCCCTGGTACTCGTCCTACGGCGGTGACTTCAACCACGACTTCGAGGCCACCCTGGAGATCGACGGGGAGCTGGCCGAGCGGCCCGGCGTGAGCTGCTTCCTGCGCGACCGCGACCGGGTCTTTCACACCTACTCGACCTATGAGCGCGGCCTCGACGGACTCGGCTCGACCACCAGCTTCCTCGACCTCACGGCGCTGGGCCGGCAGGAGGAGTGGGAGGAACCCAAGGGGCGCGCGTCCGCTCTCGGCGCGCCCGCAGGCAGCGTACGCATCAGGTATCACGATGAGTACGAGGACTGACACAAAGAGCGACAGATGTGACCGTTGAGTAATCGAACTCTCACGCTTCGCGCTGAACCCGTGTCAACTACGTCTCAGTACGGCAACTCACCGAGGCTTTCGGGCTCCGGAAGGCGTTAACTCCTACAAGTGCTCCTACGGGTGAGTACACGCTTTCTGGAGGTGCAGGGTGGTGAACGGGCGAACAGTGCTCGAACGCTTTCCCGCTGGCGGGCCGCGTGGATCGTGGCCGGCGGAGGAGTTCGCGCAGGCGAGGCGTCTTGAGGGGCTGCCGGCGGAGGTCGTCATGGACCTGGCGACCGACACGTTCCTGGTGATCGTCCGCAGTGGCGAGGCAGCGGCCGACGCCCTCGCATGAGGTCAGCCCGCCTCCTTGGCGGGCACCTTTGCCGTGAACTGCTCAGCCTGGAGCGAGTAGAGCTCCGCGTACACGCCACCGGAGGCCAGGAGCTCGTCGGGCGTGCCCGACTCCACGAGCCGGCCCTGTTCCAGGACGTGCACCAGATCGGCGTGGCGTACGGACGCCAGCCGGTGAGTGATCAGGATGACCGTCTGGCCGGTGCCGGCCAGCGCGCGGATCTTCTCGAAGACCTCCAGCTCGGCCCGGGCGTCCAGGGCGGCCGTCGGCTCGTCCACGATCAGGATGTGGCCCCGCCGGTAGGCGGCCCGGGCGATCCCGAGCCGTTGCCACTGCCCGCCCGACAGCTCGTGCCCGCCGCTGAAGTTGCGGGCCAGCAGCGTGTCCAGGCCGCGAGGCAGATCGGCCAGCACCTCCCCGGCCCCGGCCTCCGCGACCGCGCCGGACACCCGCTCGTCGGTCAGCGGCGCCGACGAACGGCCCACCGCCACATTGACGCGGGCGGTGAACGGCCACCGCTTGAAGTCCTGGGCGACCATCGCGACCCGCTCGGCGAGCAGCCGCCGGTCCGCGTGCGCCGCGTCGACGTCGTCCCACAGGATCCGGCCCCGGTCGGGGGCGTACAGTCCCGCGAGCAGCTTCACCAGGGTGGTCTTGCCCGAGCCGTTCTCGCCGACCAGCGCGACGATCTTGCCGAGCGGCAGGGTGAGCGTCACGTCGTCGAGCGCGGGGCGGGCGGTGTCACCCGGGTAGCCGAAGGTGACGTTCTCGAAGCGGATCTCGCGCGGATCGTCCGGGAGCGCGGTCCCGCCCACCGGGATCGCCCACTTGGACGCCTCCTCGTAGAGCCGCTGGAGGTCGCCGACGAACAGGGCCTCCTCGTGCAGCGCGTTCATCTCGACGACCAGGGTGTTCAGGCTCTGTGAGCCGGTGCGGACGGCGATCACGGCTGTTCCGGCCACCGACAGGGCCATCGCGCCCCCCAGCAGCAGCCCGCCGAGAGTCGCGTACGTCGCCACCGTCGCCAGGCCCGTCCAGGCCGCCGCGATCAGCCCGGTGCGGGCCGCGAGCCGGGCCAGCCGGGCCTGCTCCGCCTCCGCCGTCTCGGCCATCGCGCGATAGTGCCTGAGCAGGAACGGGCCCACCCCGTGGACCCGGATCTCCGGCGCCGACTCCGGCTCGATCAAAAGGGCGCCGAGCAGCCGGCCCGCCCGCACGTGCTGCACCCAGGTGTGGAAGGACTCGTACTGGCGGCGCGCGATCGTCAGCGCGCCCCAGCCGCTCGGGATCGTCATCGTGACCAGCAGCGGCAGCAGCGCGGGGTGCAGCACGGTCAGCACGCCCGCCGCCGCGATCAGCGAGATCATCGCGTTCACCACTCGGGTCGCGAACGAGATCATGCGGCGGGCCGAGGTGGCGCCGTACTGCGCGGTGTCCAGCAGCTTGTGGAAGGCGTGGTCCTCGATCGCGGCCAGCTCCACGGTGGCCGCCCGCTCCAGGTACCGCTCGGTCGCCACCCGCTCGACCTTGGGCTCCAGGCGTCCGGTGGCGTACGTGGACGCCGCCCGCAACACCGCTCCCACGAGCATGACGGCGGCCATCGTCACCAGCGCGGGCACGGCACCCCGCAGCCGGTCCTCCAGCGCGCCCCCGCTGATCAGCCGCCCCAGCACACTGTTGACCGCGAGCAGGCTCACGGCCTGCGTCAGACCCCGGCAGACCTCGGCGACCAGCACGATCCGCGCGGCCTGCCGGTCGGCCTGCCAGGCCAGCCGCAGGCTGCCCGACAGCAGCGCCGGCAACCGCCCCACCATGGCCCGGAACCCCAGCTCCAGGAACGCGTCGGAGTGCGAGTTCCACCCCGTGTCGTAGCGCAGCGGTCCCCCGAAGAGCAGCCGCTCCGACTCGGAGACCCCGGGTTGCTCGGCGTTCGGCTGTTTCCCCACCGTGGACCTCCCCCGATCGCTGGACGGGGGCAACTATGGCGGGGCGGACTGGTCGGGGGCAGGGCGCAGAGGGAATTACGGGCAGCGCGCGGGCGCACACCTTCGGGGCTGTGCCGATGTGCGGCTCCGCCGCGTGGGCGCGACCAGCCCTCGCGGGCCCGCCCCCGCGGCTAACCGGCTGAGCTGACCGGCCGGGACCAGTTGGGCGTCGTCCCCGTCAGCCGGCACAACGCCAGGTACAGCGGTATCGGCGGCGTGTACGGCAGGGTCCCCGTGCCCCGACGCACAAGAGAGGGCACCACCGGGGCGTCCGGAACAACCGCCCCGGTGGCGTACTGGGCAGGCCTGGGCCACTCGAGCGCGTAGTCGGAGTCGGCGGGAACGAGCCACCACCAGTGCGTGGCATCGGCGTACACGCACCCGACCCGTGGCAGCCGGGACACCAGTTCCCGGCCCAGCGGCGCCGGCACCCCCACCGCGTCGCAGCCCAGCGGCACCGTCATCCCCTCGGGCACGGCCAGCTTGTACGGCGTCCCCGGCGTCCGCAGCCCACGTCCGAGGCGGACCAGCGTGTCCAGGGTCAGCACCTGGCCGCCGGACCCGCTGCTCACGCCCATGCGCCCGCGCCCCCCGCTCCGTGCTCGCGAGCATCCCCCTCGGGCGTCGCTCTGTGGTGCTCCTCGGCCTCGTCGCCCTGACCCGGCTCCCCCGAGGGAACCGGCTTGGGGCGGGCCCCCCAGCCCAGGTCGTTGCGCGGGCCGGTGTCCGCGCGGGGCTCGTCCGCCTTGCGCGGCAGCTCCGCCCAGACCAGCAGACCGGGACCGTGCTCGTGGGCGCCCCACGCGTGGCAGAGGGAGTCGACGAGGAGCAGTCCCCTCCCGTGCTCCTCTTCGCCGCGCTGCGGGGACGGATGCGGTTCACCCGGCGCGCAGCCCTCGTCACGTACGGCTATGCGCACCAGGTCGTCGTTGTCGTGCAGCTCGCAGACCACACGGCTGCTCGCGGTGTGCACGATGGCGTTGGTCACCAGCTCGGAGACCACCAGGGCAGCTGAGTCACAGGTGTCCTCGCAGACCGACCAATGGGTCAGTCGCGCCCTCGTCAGGCGTCTGGCCTGCGCGGGAGACCCCGGGTGCGCGGCCAGCTCGAAACGGAACCGGCGCCGGGCAGCGGCCCTGGAGAGGCCTGCTCCCGCGGCGGCACCGAGACCCTGGGGGCGGTCTTCGGCAGCGTCTGTTCCTAAGGGCGGGGACGGAATCACGCTTGCCACTATCGCCCCGTCGTGAACACTTGGCAAGTGTCACTCTGAAAAATGCAGAGTGCTGTGTGACGCGGTAAGAGGCCGTGGCACACTGCTCGCAACAGCATGTCGAGCGGCGCCAGTTGGGATCACCGGAGATCCGTACGCAGCGGTATTCGTATCCGTACAGATCTTCGAATTAGGTCTTCGAATGGCGCCGCTGGCCTGTCAGCATGCTGGTGGCTGTGACGCCCGTACATGACTTCGTGGAGGTGGAGCGTGAGCGAACCGCGGTCCGCGCCGACGGTCGGCCAGGTCGTCCTCGGTCGGCGCCTGCTGGACCTGCGGGAACGCGCCGGGCTCAAGCGTGAGGAGGCCGCCCGCATCCTCCGGGTCGCCCCCGCCACCGTCCGCCGTATGGAGATGGCCGAGGTCGGGCTCAAGATCCCCTACCTCCAGCTGCTGCTGAAGGCCTACGGCGTCTCCGACCAGGAGGCCGAGGACTTCGTCCAGCTCGCCGAGGACGCCAACCGTCCCGGCTGGTGGCAGCGCTTCCACGACGTGCTGCCCGGCTGGTTCTCGATGCACGTCAGCCTGGAGGGCGCGGCCGCGCTCATCCGCGAGTACGAACCGCACTTCGTGCCCGGTCTGCTCCAGACCGAGGACTACGCGCGTGGCGTCCTGCGCTCGGGCGCCATCGGCCAGACCAGCCCCGAGGACATCGAGCGCCATGTGGCCCTGCGCATGGAACGGCAGGGACTGCTCACCCGTCAGGGCGCGCCCCGGCTGTGGGTGGTCATGGACGAGACCGTGCTGCGCCGCCCGGTGGGCGGCCCGGAGGTGATGCGTGCGCAGATCGACAAACTGCTCGAGGCGACGAAGCTGCCCAACGTGACGCTCCAGGTCGCCCCGTTCGCGAGCGGGCCGCACCCCGGCACGTACGGGCCCTTCGTGCTCTTCCGATTCGCCGTGCCCGAACTTCCGGACATGGTCTACAGCGAGTACCTGACCGGCGCGATCTATCTGGACGCGCGCGTAGAGGTGGCGACCCACCTCGAGGTCATGGACCGCATGGCGGCGCAGGCCGCTACGGCACATCGCACGAAGGAGATCCTCCGGGATCTCCGCAAGGAGCTGTGAATGAATCGCATCAAGCCCCGCCTCCGCGTCTACAACGGCATGCCCGCCCGGGAGCTGGGGAGCGAAGGCTGGCACAAGCCGTGGAGCGGCGGCAACGGCGGCAACTGCCTGGAGGCGATGAAGCTCGCCGACGGCCGGATCGCCGTGCGCCAGTCCACCGACCCGGACGGACCGGCGCTGATCTACACCACCGACGAGATGACCGCGTTCATCGAGGGCGCGAAGGCGGGGGTGGCCGACTTCCTGCTCTCCTGACCTCGTTGCTCCCTTGCTGGGTAATCACTGCTGGTAATCACTGATGAGCAAGCACTGACGGGTGGGGGGAGGGGCGGCAGCTGCTCGCCCCACCCCCCATCCACGGTTCACGACCCCCGCGTCCCACTCGACGCCAACGCCCCGCACAGCGCCTCCAGCGCCGCCCCGTACGCATGCTCGGGAGGCGTCGCGTACCCCACGACCAGACCGTCGTCGGCCGGCATGTCCGTGTCCGGGTGGCGGAAATCCGCGAGCCCGTCGAGCGCCACTCCGTGCAGGGCCGCGGCCCCGAGGGCGGACCGCTCGGTGCCCGGCGGCAGTCGCAGCACCGCGTGCAGGCCCGCCGCCAGCCCGCTGACCTGCACGTGCGGCGCCCGCTCGGCCAGCGCGGCGACGAGCCGGTCCCGGCGATCGCGGTACCTCTGCCGCATCCGCCGTACATGACGGTCGTAGGACCCGGAGACGATCAGGTCGGCGAGGGCCAGCTGGTCGAGCACGCTCGCCCAGGCCTCCCGCTCGCCCTTGGCCGCGAGCACGTCGCCGACGTACCGCTCGGGCAGCACCATCCACCCCAGCCGCACCGCGGGCGACAGGCTCTTGCTGACCGAGCCGATCAGGACCACCTGCTCGGGATCGAGGCTCTGCAGGGCGCCGACGGGCTTGCGGTCGTAGCGGAACTCCCCGTCGTAGTCGTCCTCCAGCACCACCACGCCACGCGCGCGTGCCCGGTCGACCACCGCGGCCCGGCGCTCGGCGTGCAGCGGACCGCCGGTGGGGAACTGGTGTGCGGGCGTGAGTAGCACGGCCCGCTCGCGCGTCAACCGGTCGACGCGCGCCCCGTGTTCGTCGAGGGGGAGCGGCACGGTCCGTACGCCCTCGGCCGCGAGCAGCTGCCGGTGGAAGGGCAGTCCGTACGCCTCGACGGCGAGCGGACCGCGCAGGATCTGCCCGCTCCGACCCCCGAAGAGCAGACGCAGGGCGTGCGCGAATCCGGAGCAGACGACGATCCGGTCCGGTTCCGTCCGCACGCCGCGCGCGCGGGCGAGGTATGCCGCCAGGGCCGCTCGCAGCTCCGGCCGCCCGGCGGGGTCGCCGGGGCCGAAGACCTCGTTGGGGGCCTGCTGGAGGGCCCGGCGGTAGGAAGCGAGCCAGGCGGACCGGGGGAAGGAGGAGGCGTCCGGGGTGCCCTGGCGGAGGTCGTGCCGGGCGGGCCGGCCGCGGTGCGGGGCATCGGTGCGTGCGGAGGGTGCGGGTGCTGCGGGTGCTTTCGGGGGTACGGCGGAGTGCGGCGGCCGGGCCCGTTCGGCGACGCGGGTGCCGGAGCCCTGCCGGGCGGTGAGCCAGCCCTCGGCGACCAGTTCGGCGTAGGCGTCGGCCACGGTGTTGCGGGCGACGCCGAGGTCGGCGGCGAGCGAGCGGTACGGCGGCAGCCGGGTGCCCGGGGCGAGCCGCCCGCCGCGTACCGCGTCCCGCAGAGCCCTGATGAGCGCGGCCCGCCTGCTCCCCGGACCGGAGAGCTCCAGGTGCAGGTCGGAGCCGATCCGCTCCGCATAATTGACCCACGATTCTGCCATGGAAATGCACCCTACAGCAGGTCTTTCCGGGCCGTAGATTGGTCACATGACGACGACGAACCCGCAGCTGACCGGCACGGCTCGACTGAACCTCGCGAAGGCCGCCCCGAAGGTGTTCCGGGCCCTGATCGGCTTCGACACGGCGGCCCGCGAGGGCCTCGACCCCGCGCTCGTCGAGCTGATCCAGATCCGCGCCTCCCACCTCAACCACTGCGCGTACTGCCTCCACATGCACACCAACGACGCCCGCAAGGCCGGCGAGACGGAGGACCGCCTCCACATGGTCCCGGTCTGGCGCGAGGCCCGACATTTCTTCACGGAGAAGGAGCAGGCGGCCCTGGCCCTCACCGAGGCGGTCACGCTGGTGGCCGACGGCGGAGTCCCCGACACGGTCTACGCCCAGGCCGCGGCCAGCTTCGACGAGCAGGAACTGGCCCACGTACTGTCCCTGATCCTCACGATCAACACCTGGAACAGGGTGGCCCTGGCGACGGCGAAGGTGGCGGGGACGGACGAGCGGCGGTGAGCGGCCGGGCGGCCGCGCCGCGCCCGCCCTACACCGTCATCGGACGGTCGTACGGCCCGATCGGCGCCGGCAGTTGCGAGCTGCCCGTCAGATGGCGGTCGACCGCCGCCGCGACCGCCCGTCCCTCCGCGATCGCCCACACGATCAACGACTGCCCCCGAGCGGCGTCCCCCGCGGCGAACACCCCCGGCACGTTCGTGGCGAACCCCGCATCCCGCGCCACCGTCCCCCGCGGCTCCATCTCCAGCCCCAACTGCTCCACCAGGCCGTCCCCCCGGTCCGGCCCGGAGAAACCGAGCGCCAGCAGCACGAGCTCGGCGGGGAGGGTCCGCTGCGTGCCCTCCACCGGCCGCCGCGCCGCGTCCACCTCGACGAGGTGCAGCGACCGCACACGCCCGTCCGCGTCCCCGGTGAAGCGCAGCGTGGACGCCGCGAACAACCGGGCGTCCGCGTCGGCCGCGGGCGCCGTCCGCAGCTCACCGGCCTCCTCGTGCGCCGCCGACAACCGGTAGATCTTCGGATACGTGGGCCATGGCTCGGCATCCTCGTCCCGCTCGCCCCCCGGCTGGGCGTAGATGTCCAACTGGGTCACGGAAGCGGCGCCTTCGCGCACCGCGGTCCCCAGACAGTCCGCCCCCGTGTCACCCCCGCCCACGATCACCACATGCTTCCCGGCGGCCGACATCGGGGACACCGCCAGATCCCCCTCGCGTACCCGGTTGGCCAGCGGCAGATACTCCATGGCCTGCTGCACCCCGGCCAACTCCCGACCCGGCACGTCCAGTTCACGCCACGCCGTGGCCCCGGTGGCGATCACGACCGCGTCGTACCGCGTGCGCAGCTCCGCCGCTCCGACATCCCGCCCGACCGCCGTGGACGTGCGGAACTTCGTCCCCTCGGCCCGCATCTGCTCGATCCGCCGCTCCAGATGGTGCTTCTCCATCTTGAACTCGGGGATGCCGTACCGCATCAGCCCGCCGAGCCGGTCGTCCTTCTCGTAGACGGCCACCGTGTGTCCCGCCCGCGTCAACTGCTGGGCCGCGGCGAGCCCGGTCGGCCCCGACCCGATCACCGCGACGGTCCGCCCCGACAGCCGGTCCGGCGGCCGGGGCGGCGTGAACCCGAGCTCCCAGGCCTGCTCCGCGACGGCCACCTCGACGTTCTTGATGGTGACCGCCGGCTGGTTGATGGCGAGCACGCACCCCGCCTCGCACGGCGCCGGACACAACCGCCCTGTGAACTCGGGGAAGTTGTTCGTCGCGTGCAGCCGGTCGGCGGCCTGCCGCCAGTCCTCCCGCGAGACCAGGTCGTTCCACTCCGGGATGAGATTCCCCAGCGGACAGGCCTCGTGGCAGAACGGGATGCCGCAGTCCATGCAGCGATCCGCCTGTTCGGTGATGATGGGCAGCAGCGCCCCGGGGACGTACACCTCGTCCCAGTCCCGGACCCGCTCCTCGACCGGCCGGCGGGGCCAGTCCTGACGCGGGGTGGTCATGAATCCCTTGGGATCGGCCATGGCCGTCTTCCTCGCTCACGCTGGTGACGCTGACGCGTCCGACGTGGCCGTGCGTCATCGAGCGGCACTCCTGCGGAACATCTTCCGGCCACGATACGACTCCTCGGCCACTCGCGCAGAGTGCCGGGGAGTGCCGGGGAGCGCCGGTGAGCAACCGGGGACGGCGTCTTCTCCGAGCCGGCGAAGCGGTGCGTGCGCTCAGGTGAGGGCCAGTATGTACGCCAGCGCCGCCGCGCCCGAGGCGATCGCGCGCACGTGGTTCCACATCGTCCACTCGCGCACGTACGTCGGCCAGTACGCCGTCGCCTCCGGGGTGCCCGGATCCAGCCTGAGCAGGGCGTCGTTGCGGGGCACGTGCGCCACCGTCGTCAGCCCGAAGGCGCCGAACAGATACAGCGCGCTGCCCACCAGCAGTTCCACGGTCCCCTCGTCCGGCCACAGCACGAACGTCACCACCGCGATCACCGCGCACAGCACCGCGGAGCCCGCGAACACGGCCATGAACGGCGGCCGCACGGCGCTCACATTGATCGCGTTCATCGCGGCGACGCCCTGCGCGGGCGGCAACGCGGCGAGCCCTCTCATCACGAACGCCGAGAACGCGCAGAACACCCCTGCCACCAGTCCGGTCCCGAGCACCCCCAGCACGACCAGCATGAAATAAGGCCCGTCGATCATCCCCACACCAGCTCCCGCCTCCGACCCGGAACCACCCGTCACCCCCAGTGAATCCCGCCCTCACCCTCCTCACCATGGCCATCCCGCGCACCCCCATAAGCGGTCGTCCATCCCCACCGGCTGCCCAGAACTCCTCCACACCGACGGCCGCGGCTCGGTGCCGGGATGCGGTGCCGGGTTGCGGTGAAGGGGTGCGGTGTCGCGGATGGGCCGCGGCGGTGCCGAGGGCTTGTCCCGGTGCCGTCGGGCGGTGCGCTGCCGGGGCGGTCAGCCCGCCTCCTCCCGCAGCACCGCGCCCCGCTCCCGCCACCCCCGCAGTACCGCCTCCACCCGCCCCGAGATCCGCCGCCGCGCCTCGTGCCGCGCCACCCCGCTCATCAGCAACGTGTCGTACGGCGTGTCCACATGCCGTACGGAGGCCACCACCGCCGACACCACCGCCCCCTCCGACAGGGCCCGCCCCGCCGCACTCCGCCCCACCCGCCCACTGCCCCGCACGGACGCGTGCGAGGCGATGGTCCGGGCCCGCTCGTCGGGGCACCCCGGAAACAGCCGCCGTATCTCCGCGGCGAACGCCTCCGCGAACCGCACGTCCTCCACCGCCCGCCGCCGGGCGTCCCGCATCCGACGCCGCCGTCGTGCCTCCGCGTCGGCCAGACACCGCTGCTCGGCCCGCGCCAGCCCCGCCTCCTCGACGAGGACGCCCTGCCGCTCGTAGCGCCCCTTGCGCCGGTTGAACCGCACGACGACCGCCGACAGCGCGCTCTCCTCCCGCGACCGGCGCGTGAGTGCCGTGTCCCCGCGCGGCAGGAAGACCAGATGTCCGAGGTCGGCGCAGTCGAGACACCGCGGTGCCCCGTCCTCGACGACGAGCAACGGCAACGGCCCACCCCGGCACTCCGCGCAGTGCCGTCTCCGCAACGGCTGGACGACGAGTGGTCCACCACGGGCCGGGGGAGTCGCGAGGCCGGTCATGAGGGGTTCATTCCCCGGCCGCACCCACCCCGGACACGGACACCGTGACGGATACGGACGCGGACATGGGCACAGACGCAGACACGGACGCGGACGCCGTCACGGACACGGCCTCGGACCACCGATCTCCGCGTCCGATGCCATGTCGGTCGGCCACCCGGTCTCGTCACTCCCCGCGTCCCCTGACGCATCATGGCCGTGTGCGACTCGAAGCGATCACCTGGGACCGGCTCGGCGAGCGGCTGGCCGACCGCCTCCTCGATCTGAAGCCCGCCGACGGCAGCCCCTGGCCCCGCGTCGCCCTCGACGGAGCTCCGGCGGCCCGCCCGGATGAACTCGCCGAACGGGTGGGGGAGGCCCTGCGGATACGCGGCCGGCCGTCGCTCGTCGTCGGCACCGAGGGCTTCCTGCGCCCCGCCTCGCTCCGTCTGGAACACGGCCACCACGACCTGGAGGCCTACTACGACGGCTGGTTCGACACCGGCGCCCTGTGGCGCGAGGTCTTCGACCCCCTCGAACCCGGCGGCGACGGCCGGGTCCTGCCCGACCTGTGGGACCCCGTCTCCGACCGCGCCACCCGCAGTCCCTACGTCCATCTCCCGCCCGGCGGCGTCCTGTTGCTCCACGGTCCCCTCCTGTTGCGCCACTGGTTCCCCTTCGACCTGACCGTCCACGTCCTCCTCTCCGAGGGCGCCCTCCGCCGCCGTACCCCTGAGCCCGACCACTGGACCCTCCCCGCCTACGAGCGCTACGCCGACGAGACCGACCCGGCCGGCACGGCCGACGTCCTGGTCCGCGCCGACGACCCCCGCCACCCGGCGTGGAACGGCTGACCGGCGCGGAACGGCTGACGGACCGGACCGGTACGGGGGCTGTGGCGTCGATGCCCGGACCGGGCCGCCGTCAGCGCGTGGTTCCGGGTGCGGCCCCCCGGTGACGCGGCGAGAATGTAGGGCGCCGGGACTTGCGGTGCCGCCCGCGTCGCGCCGGCCGTCCGGCATCGGGAGGTACTCCATGACCACCGCCGGAGACATCATGCACCGGGGTGCCCAGTGGATCCCCGCCCACGAGACCCTCGACCGCGCCGCCCAGCTGATGCGCGAACTCGGCGTCGGAGCCCTGCCCATCAGTGACGAGAACGAACGGCTGTGCGGCATCCTCACCGACCGCGACATCGTCATCGGCTGTGTGGCCGTGGGCCACGACCCGGCCAGGGTCACCGCCGGTGAGATGGCCCAGGGCACCCCCCGCTGGATCGACGCGAGCGCAGACGTGGCCGACGTCCTGCACGAGATGCAGGAGCACCGGATCCGCAGGCTCCCCGTCATCGAGAACAAGCGCCTGGTGGGCATGATCAGCGAATCCGACCTGGCCCGGCACCTGACGGACGAGCAGATCGCAGGCTGGGCCGAGAACGTCTACGCGCGCTCCGCCACCACCCACTGACCCGCCCCGCGGGCGACCCCGGTCACAGCCAGCCGTTGCGCCGGAACCCCCGGTACAGCACGGCGCAGGCGACGGCTATCACACCCATGACCAACGGGTATCCGAACGTCCAGTGCAGCTCCGGCATGTGATCGAAGTTCATGCCGTACACCCCGCAGACCATCGTCGGGACGGCGATCACCGCGGCCCAGGCCGTGATCTTCCGCATGTCCTCGTTCTGAGCGACCGTCACCTGCGCGAGGTGGGCCTGAAGGATCGAGTTGAGCAGTTCGTCGAACGCGGCGATCTGCTCCTTGGCGCGCAGCAGATGGTCGGAGACGTCACGGAAGTACGCCTGTATCTCCGGGGCGATGACCTGGATCGGCCGGGTGGACAGCTCCTCCAGCGGGCGACTGAGCGGGGCCACCGCCCGCTTCAGCTCCAGCAGTTCACGCTTGAGCTGGTAGATGCGGCCCGCGTCGACCCGCGCGCCGTTGTCCGCGAACACCGCGGTCTCGACCAGGTCGATGTCCGACTGGAGGGAGTCGGCGACGTCCAGATAGTCGTCGACCACATGGTCCGCGATCGCGTGCAGCACCGCGGCCGGTCCCTTGGCGAGCTGCCCGGGGTCGGACTCCAGCTCCTCGCGCAGCGGGCCCAGCGATCCGTGGCTGCCGTGCCGCACCGTGATCACGAAGTCCTCGCCGACGAACACCATGATCTCGCCGGTGTTGACCACCTCGCTCGTCGCCGTGAGCTCTTCGTGCTCGACGTAGCAGACCGTCTTGAACACCGCGAACAGCGTCTCGCCGTACCGCTCCACCTTCGGGCGCTGATGGGCCTCGACCGCGTCCTCGACGGCCAGCGGGTGCAGGTCGAAGAGGTCCGCGATGCCCTCGAACTCGTGGTCCGAGGGTTCGTGCAGGCCGAGCCAGACGAAACCGTCACGGCTCTTGCGCACCCGCTCCACGGTGTCGACCAGGTCACCGTCGACCGGGACGCGGGCGCCCTCCTTGTACGTCACGCAGTTGACCACCGATGTACCCAGCGGGGAACGGGCGTGGTGGCTCAGGTCGACGCGCGGGCGCCGCCGGGCCAGCCGGGCCACCTTGCGCAGGCCGCCGACCCTGCCAAGGCTCGTGACCTTTCGCAGATTCCCTGCCATGGACATCTGGATCTCCTCGCGTGGATCTCCCGTGCGACGCGTTTCTGCGTCCTGGCGCGCCAGTTTGCCAGGTCAGAGCAAGCGTTGGGTGAGCCTGTGGACAGGGGAGGTTCCACTTGGTTCCCGCCTGTGGAAAACCGGCCCGCCCCCGGCCTCGGTGCTGGTCGTCCCGCCGGACCGACACGGATCATCTCGTCGTGGAAGGAGCCGCGTCGTCCGTTTCGGACAAGCCCGGCGACTGGGATCATCGCGACATGACACGAACCGACGGGTACCTCCTCGACAACCAGCAGGCGGAGGCGGCAGAGCGCTTCGACGCCTTCGCCACCCTCTTCGACCCCACGACCTTCCGGCACATCGAGGGATTCGGCATCGGATCCGGCTGGCGCTGCTGGGAAGTCGGTGCGGGCGGCACCTCCGTGGTGTCCTGGCTGGCGAAGAAGGTCGGCCCGACCGGAAAGGTCGTCGCGACGGACATCGACACGACCCGTCTGACCGCGGCGGCCCGACCGCCCGTGGACGTACGTGTCCACGACGTGGGCGCCGAGGAACCCCCCGGCGAGGGCTTCGACCTGGTGCACGCCCGGCTGGTCCTGGTCCATGTGCCGGACCGGGAACGGGCCCTGCGGTCGATGATCAAATCCCTGCGCCCCGGCGGACGCCTCCTGCTGGAGGACGCCGACCCCGCCCTGCAACCCCTGACCTGCCCCGACGAGTACGGCCCCGAGCAGCAGCTGGCGAACCGGCTGCGCCAGGGCTTTCGCCGGCTGCTCGCCGACCGCGGTGCCGACCTCTCCTACGGCCGCACCCTCCCGCGTCTGCTCCGCGAGGCGGGTCTGCGTCAGGTGGCCGCCGACGCGTACTTCCCGCTCGCCTCCACGGCCTGCGCCGCGCTGGAGTCCGCCACGATCCGGCAGGTCCGCGCCCAGTTGGTCACGGCGGGTCTCGCCACGGACGAGGACATCGACCGCCACCTCGCCAACGTCGCCACCGGCACGATGGACCTGGCCACGGCTCCGCTGATCTCGGCTTGGGGGCGCAAGGCGTAGCAGTGCGGGGTGCGAGGCATTGAAGGGGAGCGACCGGGAGCCGGAGGGGGCCGGTGGCAGAGCGGGAGCCCGGAGCAGTGTCGTCCACAACCGCGGGCCCACCCGCCGGCCCGCCGACAGGTTGTCGGTCCGGCACCGGCGTCTCCCACCGGCAATCGCCGTCACTCCGGCAGCGGCGGCCTCCCGCCCACCCGCTCCACCGCCAGCGCACCCGCCCGGCAGCCTTCCGCCGCCGCGTCCTCGGGAGTGGCGCAGGCCAGCAGGGCCGCGAGGAACGCGCCCGTGAAGGCGTCACCCGCCCCCGTGGTGTCCCGGGGCGTCGCCGCCACGGCGGGCACGTGCGCGCACACGGTCCCCGACCGGGCGATCAGCGCCCCGCGCGCGCCCTGCTTGGCCACCACCAGCGGGACCTGGCGGCTCAACTTGGCCGCCGCGTCCGCCACATCGGGCAAGCCGGTGAGCAGACAGGCCTCGTCCCGGCTCGGCAGCAGGACGTCCACTCCCTCGACCAGCGAGAGAAAGCGGTCCACCCCCATCTCCCGGAGGAAGCCCGCCGACGCCGGGTCGAGACTCACCCGCACACCCCGCGCGCGTGCCGACTCCAGAGCCACCGCCACCAGTGCGCGGCTGGGCTCCGAGAACAGGAGATAGCCCGACAGATGCAGGCGCGCCACGCCGTCGAGCAAGGCGTCCGACCAGTCGTCAGGCCCGAGCCGTAGTGCCGCGCCGCTGTCCGTGAGGAAGGTGCGCTCGGCGGCCTGACCCGTGTCCACGAGGCAGATCACCGTCCCGGTCGGTGCCTCCGGGTCGACGACCAGCTGTGGCCGTACACCGCACGCGGCCAGTTCCCGCTCGTGCCACGCGTCCGCGTCCGCGCCCACCCGCCCCAGCAGCCGTACCTCCGCACCGCCCCCGCGGGCGGCCCAGCACGCCACGTTGGCGCCCGCCCCGCCCGGCACCGTACGGATCGCGGCGGCGGTGTCCGTGCCGGCGGCGAGCGGCCCCCGATGCCGGGCGACGACATCCGTGATGACGTCCCCGACGACCAGGAGGGCGCCGCCCCCGACGGCCGAGACGGTACCGAGCCCGTCCGTCGTCACGCCCCGGCCCGGGCGGCCGCGATCCGGCCCGCCAGCCGGACGTTGCCCCGCACCGCCGCCAGGTTGGCGCTCAGCGAGGCGCCGTCGGTGTGCCGCACCAGGTAGTCCAGCAGGAACGGCGTGACCCCCTGGCCGGAGACCCCCGCCTCCTCGCAGGCCTGGAGCGCTTCCGCGAGCACACGCGCGTGCAACGCGGGGTCGAGCTGCTCCTCCTCGGGCACGGGGTTGGCGACGATCAGCGCCGAGCCGGGCGCGTCGAGCGCCGCACGCGCGCGCATGACCTCCGCCACCTGCTCGGGGGAGTCCAGCCGCCACTCCACCGGAAAGCCGGAGTCGGACAGATAGAAGCCGGGGAAGCGGTCCGTGCCGAACCCGGCGACCGCGACCCCCAGCGTCTCCAGGCGCTGAAGTGTCGCGGGCACGTCCAGGATGGACTTCACGCCCGCGCACACCACGGTGATCGCGGTACGTGCCAGCAGGCCGAGGTCGGCCGACTCGTCCTGGGTCGTGGTCCACTCCCGGTGCACCCCGCCGAGCCCGCCCGTCGCGAACACCTCCACCCCGGCCAGGGCCGCCAGCTGGGCCGTCGCCGACACGGTGGTCGCCCCGCTCACCCCCGCGGCCATCGCGAGGGGCAGATCCCGGTGACCCAGCTTGCGGATCCCGTCCTCGTTCGCGACGCGTTCCACCTGCTGCTTGTCCAGGCCGACATGGGGGCGCCCGTCGAGTACGGCGATCGTCGCCGGTACCGCCCCCTCCTGCCGCAGGACGTCCTCCAGTTCCAGCGCCACCTGCAGATTGCGCGGACGCGGCAGCCCGTGCGCGATGATCGTGGACTCCAGGGCCACCACGGGTCGACGCGCGTCGATCGCCTCGCGCACCTCTTCGGACACCACCAGCACCACGGGCCTGCCTCCTGTCGTTCGTTCTTCCCTCATCTCTGGCGGGCGGCGCGTCCGGTCAAACCCTTGCGAGCTGTGGAGGACGACACCAGCCTGGGGTGCATGACGGACAACTCGATGCGTCTCGACCATGTCGTCCTCTGGGTGCGCGACCCGGTGGCATCGGCCGACTTCTACGAGAAGACCCTGGGCATGGAACCCGTGAGGCTCACCGACTTCGCCGCGGGGGCGGTGTCCTTCCCCTCCGTACGGCTCAACGACGAGACCATCCTCGACCTCATGCCGCTCACCCTGGCGGACGGCATGAAAATGGTGCCCGGCGCTGCCGAGAGCGCGGGACACCCCGTCAATCATGTCTGCCTGGCCCTGCCCGCCGACGATTTCGAGACACTGCGGGCCCGTCTGGAGGAACGGTCCGTGCCCGTCTCGGACTTCTCCCACGACTCCTTCGGCGCCCGCGGCATGGCCCGGCGCAGTTTCTACTTCCGCGACCCGGACGGGAACGTGTTCGAGGCGCGCCACTACGACTGACGCCGCGGGGCCCCACGCCACACGCACGCGTGGCGTGGGGCCCGCTCGCGGGTGACGTCAGACCGGCCGTACGCCGTTGAGCGCCCCGTGCGGGTCGAGCACGTACTTGCGGCTGGCGCCCTGGTCGAACTCGGCGTAGCCGCGCGGTGCGTCCTCCAGCCCGATGACCGTCGCGTTGACCGCCTTGGCGATGTGCACACGGCCGTGCAGGATGGCCATCATCAGGCTCCGGTGGTACTTCATCACCGGGCACTGTCCGGTGATGAAGCGGTGGCTCTTGGCCCAGCCGAGTCCGAGCCGCACCTTCAGCGTTCCGCTCCTCGCGTCCTCGTCGACCCCGCCGGGGTCGTCGGTGACGTACAGGCCGGGGATTCCCAGCGCGCCGCCCGCGCGGGTGAGGCCCATCAGCGAGTTGAGGACCGTCGCCGGTGCCTCCGGGGCGTCCCTGCCGTGGGCGCGGGCCTCGAAGCCGACCGCGTCGACGGCGGCGTCCACCTCGGGCTCCCCGAGGATCTGCGCGATCTGGTCCTCCACGCCGCCCTGCGAGACGTCGACGGTCTCGCAGCCGAAGCTCCGCGCCTGGGCGAGACGCTCGGCGTTGAGGTCGCCGACGATGACCACGGCTGCCCCGAGGAGCTGCGCAGACGCGGCCGCCGCCAGGCCGACCGGGCCCGCCCCGGCGACGTACACGGTCGAACCGACGCCCGCGCCCGCACTCACCACGCCGTGGAAGCCGGTCGGGAAGATGTCCGACAGCATGGTCAGGTCGAGCAGCTTCTCGCGGGCCTCGTCCCGGTCGGGGAACCTCAGCAGATTGAAGTCCGCGTAGGGCACCATGGCGTACTCGGCCTGGCCGCCGACCCAGCCGCCCATGTCGACGTAGCCGTAGGCCGCCCCCGGGCGGGACGCGTTGACGTTCAGGCAGATACCGGTCTTGCCCTCCTTGCAGTTGCGACACCGCCCGCAGGCGATGTTGAACGGTACGGAGACGATGTCGCCGACGTCCACGAACTCGACGTCCGGGCCGCGTTCGACGACTTCGCCGGTGATCTCGTGTCCGAGGACCAGTCCCTCGGGCGCGGTCGTCCGTCCGCGCACCATGTGCTGGTCGCTGCCGCAGATGTTGGTGGCGAGGACCTTCAGGATGACCCCGTGCCGGCACTTCCTGCCGACCGCCTCGGGAGACACCCCCGGTCCGTCCTGGAGCTCAAGCGTCGGGTGGTCGACGGTCCTGACCTCCACCGCGCCTGGCTTGAGATACGCGACTGCCCTGTTTCCGCTCATGTCCGATCGCCGTCCCTTCGGCTCCGAGCCCTCGGATGCCAGTGGATGTGCGCACGGCGGAGTCTGCTACCGCGTCGGCCTTCCGGCCAGCCGTCGCGCGGACCCGGAACACATTCGCTCGGGGCGTCGGACGGGACGGGCTCAGAACAGCGGCTCGGGCAGTACGCCCTCCAGCGCGAGCAGCTTCCGCTTGGTCTCCAGACCGCCGCCGAACCCGCCGATGCCGCCGTCGCTCTCGACGACCCGGTGGCAGGGCACGACGACCGGCAGGGGATTGGAGCCCATGGCCGTGCCCACCGCCTGCGCGGCACCCGGCTGGCCCACCCGCCCGGCCAGATCGCCGTACCCGACGACCTGTCCGAACCGCACGCCGGACGCGAGCTCGCGCAGCACCTGCCGGTTGAAGCCGGAGATCAGCGACCAGTCCAGGGGCAGCTCGAAGTCGTGCCGCTCGCCCGCGAAGTAGGCCTCGACCTGGCGTATCGCCTCGGCCAGAAGCGGTGAACCGGGCGCCTCGACGGGCTCGGCGCCCAGGCGGGACGCGAGCCGCTCCAACGCCTTGTCACGGACCGCGTCGGTGGCGTGGAAGACCACGTTGACCAGACCCTCGTCGGTCGCGGCCAGCAGCAGCGGGCCGATGTCCGTGCCGACGACGGTCCACACGATCCGCTGCTCGTCCTGCCCATGGCTGTTCATGCGACCACCGTACGAGCCGCCACTGACAACACCCCGTGACCTGCGCGAACGGCCCGCTACTCGCGCAGCGCGTCCCGCACCACGTCCGGCTTGTCCGTGATGATGCCGTCGACGCCGTACCCGGCGACCCTCCGCGCGGTGTCCGCGGTGTCGACGGTCCAGGTGGAGACCTCCAGCGGCTTGTCGTGCGGGCCGGTGAAGGCATGGACCGCCGAGACGTAGGCCCGGGAGACGGAGGTGTACGACGGGTTGATCTGATCGGCGAAGACCGCGTACGCGTGCAGCTCCGCGACGGACGGCGTGCCGAGGAAGCCGGTCTTCACCCCGGGTCTGAGCTCGTGGACGGTCCGCAGACTGGCCGCGCTGAAGCTCTGCACGATCAGCCGGTTCCGGTGCCTCGCGTCGAGCCACCTCTCGTTGCCGAGGAGCTTGAGGGCGTCCCGCTCGATGCCCGGGTACAGCTCCGGGTTCTTGAGTTCGAGGAGCAGCTTCTGACGGTGAAGATCGACGCGGCGCACATACTGCTTCAGCGTCGGCACGCGCGCGCCCGCGTAGGCGGCACCGAACCAGCTGCCCGCGTCCAGACCCGCGATGTCGGCGGCGGTGAAGTCCTTCACCTTCCAGGGCGCCCGGCCGGGGAAGACCCGCTCCACGTCCGTCGTGCGCCGGAGGCTGTCGTCGTGGAGGACGACGAGTTCGCCGTCCCTGGTGCGCTGGACGTCGTTCTCGACCCAGACGGCACCGAGCCGGGCGGCCTTGTCGACGGCGGCCAGGGTGTTCTCGGGCGCGTAGGCGGAGCCGCCCCGGTGGGCGATGACCGTGGGCGGCGTGCCGTCGACGGCCCGGACGTCGGTCGCGGGAAGCAGGAGGGCGGCGGTTCCCAGGAGCCCGGTGGTCAGGGCGGTCACGGCACGCGCGTGCACACGTACTCCTCGCGTCGAGCGATCACGTACAGCACAACTGTGACAGCACCGGGTCAACGGCACCGGGGTACACAATGGACACAACCTGAACGAGCGTGTCCCAAGTCCGCTCACCGGTGCCGCACAACTGGGGCAAGGGCGTGTTTCTTTGCCGGAAAATCGTTCGACCATTCCGGTGGCAGTCATACTCTCTGCCTCGACCCTGACCGCTCCGGCGGTGCTGGGAAGGGGCGCATTTCAGGGAATTCCAGGACGTAAGAGGGCGGAAGGGCAGCCGCGCATGCAAGGCACGGTCGACGGATTCAGCTACGGACTCGTCACACCGCTGGTGGCCTACCTCATGGCCTGCCTCGGCGGTGCCCTCGGCCTGCGGTGCACCACCAGATCCATGCTCGTCAGCCGGTCCTGGCGACCGGGTTGGCTGGCGCTCGGCTCGGCGGCGATCGGCTCCGGCATCTGGACCATGCACTTCGTCGCGATGATGGGGTTCAAGGTCGCGCAGACACCGATCCACTACGACAGGTCCATGACCTTCGCGAGCCTGGGCGTCGCCATCGTCATGGTGGGCATCGGGGTCTTCATCGTCGGCTACCGGGGTGCGACCGGGACGGCCCTGATGACCGGAGGTGCCGTCACCGGCCTGGGCATCGCCTCGATGCACTACCTGGGCATGGCCGGCATGCGCCTGAACGGTCAGCTGGAGTACAACACCGTCACCGTCACCATCTCCGTGGTCATAGCCGTCGTCGCCGCCACCGCCGCGCTGTGGGCCGCCGGGCAGGTCAGGGGATTCCTGTGGAGCGTGGGCGCGAGCCTGATCATGGGCCTCGCCGTCACGGGCATGCACTACACCGGGATGGCGGCCCTCAGCGTCCATCTGCACGGCTCGTCCGCCCCCGTCGCCGGTGACTCGCCCGCCTCCCTGCTCGCGCCGATGATGATCGGCCCGCTGGCGTTCCTGCTGCTCGCGGGCGTCGTCGTGATGTTCGATCCGCTGATGGTCATGGGCAAGCCCGTCTGGTCGCCCGCCGAGAACAAGCCCGGCATCCCCGCCCGCGAGCTCGTCCACCACCCGGCCGACCGCCGGCCTTCGCTCCGCACCCACCGGAACGTGACCCACCGCGAGTCCCGCACCCCCCAGAACCGCTGACCCACCGGGCCCCCGGGCCTCCCGGAACCCCTGATCGGACCGCGTTGTCAGTGGGGGGTCGTACGGTGGACTCCATGCGGCCCGTTTCCCACATCGAACGTACGGTGGCGCCTTTCGAGGTCGTCAGCTCCTACCAGCCCAGCGGCGACCAGCCGGCGGCGATCGCCGAGCTGGCCAAGCGCATCGAGGCAGGTGAGAAGGACGTCGTCCTGCTCGGCGCGACCGGCACCGGAAAGTCCGCCACCACCGCGTGGATGATCGAGAAGCTCCAGCGCCCCACCCTGGTGATGGCCCCGAACAAGACGCTGGCCGCCCAGCTGGCGAACGAGTTCCGCGAGCTGCTGCCGAACAACGCCGTCGAGTACTTCGTCTCGTACTACGACTACTACCAGCCCGAGGCCTACGTCCCCCAGTCGGACACCTACATCGAGAAGGACTCCTCGATCAACGAGGAGGTCGAGCGCCTGCGCCACTCCGCGACCAACTCGCTGCTCACCCGCCGCGACGTCGTCGTGGTCGCCTCCGTCTCCTGCATCTACGGCCTCGGTACGCCCCAGGAGTACGTGGACCGCATGGTCCCGCTCAGGGTCGGTGACGAGATCGACCGCGACCAGCTCCTGCGCCGCTTCGTGGACATCCAGTACACCCGCAACGACCTGGCCTTCAGCCGGGGCACCTTCCGGGTCCGCGGCGACACCATCGAGATCTTCCCGGTCTACGAGGAGCTCGCCGTCCGCATCGAGATGTTCGGCGACGAGATCGAGGCCCTTTCGACGCTCCACCCGCTGACCGGCGAGATCATCAGCGATGACGAGCACCTGTACGTCTTCCCGGCCTCCCACTACGTCGCAGGGCCCGAGCGCATGGAGCGGGCCGTCAACGACATCGAGAAGGAGCTCGGGGAGCGCCTGGCCGAACTGGAGAAGCAGGGCAAGCTCCTGGAGGCCCAGCGCCTGAGGATGCGCACCACCTACGACCTGGAGATGCTCCGTCAGATCGGCTCCTGCTCCGGCGTGGAGAACTACTCGATGCACTTCGACGGCCGCCTGCCCGGCTCCCCGCCGAACACCCTGCTGGACTACTTCCCGGACGACTTCCTGCTCGTCATCGACGAGTCGCACGTGACCGTCCCCCAGATCGGCGCGATGTACGAGGGCGACGCCTCCCGCAAGCGCACCCTCGTCGACCACGGCTTCCGCCTCCCGTCGGCCCTGGACAACCGCCCCCTGAAGTGGGAGGAGTTCACGGAGCGCATCGGCCAGACCGTCTACCTGTCGGCGACCCCCGGCAAGTACGAGCTCTCGCGCGGGGACGGCGTCGTCGAGCAGATCATCCGCCCCACCGGCCTGGTCGACCCCGAGGTCGTGGTCAAGCCCACCGAGGGCCAGATCGACGACCTGGTGCACGAGATCCGCACCCGCACCGAGAAGGACGAGCGTGTCCTGGTCACCACGCTCACCAAGAAGATGGCCGAGGACCTCACCGACTACTTCCTGGAGCTCGGCATCCAGGTCCGCTATCTGCACAGCGACGTCGACACCCTGCGCCGCGTGGAGCTGCTGCGCGAGCTGCGCGCCGGCGAGTACGACGTCCTCGTCGGCATCAACCTGCTGCGGGAGGGCCTCGACCTGCCCGAGGTGTCCCTGGTGGCCATCCTCGACGCCGACAAGGAGGGCTTCCTGCGCTCCGGCACTTCCCTGATCCAGACCATCGGCCGCGCCGCGCGCAATGTCTCCGGCCAGGTCCACATGTACGCCGACAAGATGACCCCGGCGATGGAGAAGGCCATCGAGGAGACGAACCGCCGCCGGGAGAAGCAGGTCGCGTACAACAAGGAGCGGGGCATCGACCCCCAGCCGCTGCGCAAGAAGATCAACGACATCGTCGCGCAGATCGCCCGCGAGGACGTGGACACCGAGCAGTTGCTCGGCTCCGGTTACCGCAAGGGCAAGGACGGCAAGGCGGCCAAGGCTCCCGTGCCCGCCCTCGGCGGCAAGGCGGCGGGCACCAAGGCGGCCAGGGGCAAGACCAAGGAGACCGTCCCGACCGACCGCCCGGCGGCCGATCTCGCCGAGCAGATCGAGGAGATGACGGCACGCATGCGTGCCGCCGCGGCCGACCTCCAGTTCGAGATCGCGGCCCGGCTGCGCGACGAGGTCTCCGAGATGAAGAAGGAACTCCGGCAGATGAAGGAGGCGGGCCTGGCCTGACCCGCATCGCGCTGTGTTGCAAGACCGACACAAAGTGCGCTGCGGGGTGCGTCACCGTCAGTGGCCCTGCGTAGGGTTCTGACAACCGCGGGGACCGCGGCAACAGGGGACAGCAGCGAGAGGGGTTCGGCGCGTGACCGTCAACATGACCAAGGGTCAGGCCATCAGTCTGCAGAAGAACGACGGAGGCAGCCTGACCGCGGTGCGCATGGGCCTCGGCTGGCAGGCCGCTCCGCGGCGCGGCCTGTTCGGCTCGCGCACGCGGGAGGTCGACCTCGACGCCTCCGCCGTCCTGTTCGCGGACAAGCAGCCCGTCGACGTCGTCTTCTTCCGCCACCTGGTGAGCGACGACGGTTCGGTCAAGCACACCGGTGACAACCTCGTCGGCGGCGTCGGCCAGGGCGGGGACGACGAGTCGATCCTCGTCGACCTCTCCCGTGTCCCCGTCCACATCGACCAGATCGTCTTCACCGTGAACTCCTTCACGGGCCAGACCTTCCAGGAAGTGCAGAACGCCTTCTGCCGCCTGGTCGACGAGACCAACGGCGACGAGCTCGCCCGCTACACGCTCGCCGGCGGCGGCGCCTACACCGCCCAGATCATGGCGAAGGTGCACCGCACGGGTGCGGGCTGGACGATGACGGCCCTCGGCACCCCGGCCAACGGCCGTACTTTCCAGGACCTGATGCCGGCGATCCTGCCGCATCTGTAACCGGCCCGCCGAGCGGCACCGACCGACACCACCACACGGGGGGAGAAGGCGATGACGGCCGAGCTGGTGCGGGGGCAGAACCACCCGCTCTCCCAGGCCCGACTCGAGATCCGGATCGCGGCCGGCACGCCGATCGTGGCCGCAGCCACGCTCGGCGACGAGCACGGCCAGGTGCACGGCGTCGAGTGGGTCGTCCACCCGGGCGCGCCCACCCTGCCGGGTCTGGAGGTCTCCCGGCAGGCGGCCGCCGACCACCGCCTCGCCGTCGATCTGGGCGCGGTGCCCGAGGCCGTCCACCGGGTCCATGTGCTGCTCGCGCTGCCCGCGTCGGGCGGCCCCGTGCGCTTCGGCGCCGTCGCCGCCCCGTTCGTCGCGGTCACCGGCCTCGACGGCACCGAGCTCGCCGGCTACACGATCACCGGACTGGACGCCGAGACGGCGGTCGTCGCCCTGGAGCTCTACCGCCGCCAGGGCGCCTGGAAGGTACGCGCCGTGGGGCAGGGCTACGCGGGCGGCCTCGCCGAACTCCTCACCGACCAGGGCCTTCCCCAGGCCCAGCAGCTCGCCCACGACATCCACGAGGCGGTGGCCCGGGGCATGGCCCGCGCGGTGCCGATGCCACCGCCGCTCACGGCGGACGGCGACCGTCCCCGGCAGACGACCACACCGGCGCCGGGCGCGGACCAGGGATCGTCCGCGACCCAGGGCGCCCCCGGTGCCGTACCGCCGCAGCCCGCCTCTCCCTACGGCACGCAGAGCACGCCGGCCGCGGGCATGCCGCAGCCCGGACACGGCTCGGGTCCCGCGGACAGCGCCGCCCAGCCGCCCACCACCGGCGGCCCGATCGACTACAGCCACCCCCGGCGGCAGAACACCGCCCCGCCGCCGCCCCCGCCCGCCGCGCCTCCCGCCCCGCCGGGTCAGCCCGCGCGGCCCGTCGCCGGGGACGCCACCGGCTGGTCCATGGAGGAGCGGCTCTACAACCAGGTGTGGGGCATGTTCGAGGACCTGGCCCGGTCCACGGCCGCCTACCGCAGTGCCGTCGACTTCGCCGACTCCCGCATGGAGAAGGAGCTGGACGCGGCTCTAGCGGACCCGCGCCATCGGATCGGTGGGCAGGGCGACGCCGCTCGGGAGGCGGCCCGCGCCAAGCACGACCAGCTCGTCGAACAGGCCCGCGCGGCCTACGACCGTGATCTCGACCAGCTCAGGGCCGAGTCCGAGGTGGTCGAACCCGCCCTGCCGGCGGCGTACGCCCGCTGGGACAACCCCGTCTGGCACGGCTACCGGGTGCCGTTCGAGGTGCCGATGGCCGTGCGCCTGGGGGACCTGCATCTGCCCGAGTGCCCCGAGTTGCGCATCCCGATGCTGATCCGGCTCCCGCTGGAGCGCGGCCTGTGGATCGACAGCGGGGCCGCCGGATCGCTCGACGGGTCGTTCCTCGACTCCCACGAACTGCACCGCCTCGCCATGGAAACGGCCGTGGCACTGGCGGCCCGCCTCGTCGCCGTCCACCCGGCCGGTGACTACACCCTGCATGTCATCGACCCGGCCGGCTCGGGGGCGCAGTCACTGGCCCCGCTCGTGTGGAGCGGTGTGCTCGCTGCCCCGCCCGCCGTCGGCGCCGCCGGTGTGGCGGACGTCCTGGCCCGCCTCACCCAGCGCGTCGACCTCGTGCAGATGGCGGTGCGCGGCGGCGCGGCCGACTCCCTCCCGCCCGGCCTCGACACCTCCGAACAGCTCCTGATCGTCAACGACTTCCCGCACGGCTTCGACGACCGGGCCGTGACCCAGCTGCGCTACCTGGCGGACGAGGGGCCGTCCGTCGGCGTCCATCTGATGATGGTCGCGGACCGTGAGGACGCCTCGGGCTACGGCCCCCTCCTGGACCCCCTGTGGCGCTCGCTCATGCGGCTGACACCGGTGCCCGACGACCACCTGGCCGACCCCTGGGTCGGGCACGCCTGGACCTACGAGCCGGCACTCGTGCCGCCCGGCAGCGAGGTGCTGCCGCAGGTCCTGAACCAGGTCGCGGAGGCTCGCACCAAGTACACGTAAAGGCTCTACCACCAGGGATTTTGACCCTTCTTTTGCCAATCGCTTTACCTTTCCTTGGTGATTGGGGTACGGTTGGTTGCACGGAGGGGAGTACTCCCTGTCGACCGCGGCGTACCCGTCAATACGGATCAGGCCTGATCCCGGGGCGTCGGCCCACCGTGGGTGGAAGAGACCTCCGGCAGCGCGACGACGCTGGTTACTTGCCGTTACGTATTGCCGGAGGAACTGTGGATGTTTCCGTGACCCTGTGGGTCCTGACGATCGTGGGCCTCGCCGCCCTCATCGCGGTCGACTTCTTCATCGGCCGCAAGCCGCACGACGTGTCCATCAAGGAAGCGGGCATCTGGACGGTCGTCTGGATCGTCCTGGCCGGCCTCTTCGGCCTCGGCCTGATGGTCTTCGCCGGTGGTGAGCCCTCCGGAGAGTTCTTCGCGGGCTTCATCACCGAGAAGTCCCTGAGCGTCGACAACCTCTTCGTCTTCGTCCTGATCATGGCGAAGTTCGCGGTGCCCTCGCAGTACCAGCAGCGGGTGCTACTCGTGGGTGTCCTCATCGCCCTGGTGCTGCGCGCGATCTTCATCGCCGCCGGTGCCGCGATCATCGCCAGCTTCGCCTGGGTGTTCTACATCTTCGGCGCCTTCCTCATCTGGACCGCCTGGAAGCTGATCCAGGAGGCCCGGGCCGACGAGGAGGACGAGGAGTTCGAGGAGAACAAGCTGCTCAAGGCCGCCGAGCGCAGGTTCGGCGTGGCCGACCGCTACCACGGCACCAAGCTGTGGATCGTGGAGAACGGCAAGCGGGTCATGACCCCGATGCTCGTCGTGATGCTCGCCATCGGCTCCACCGACGTGCTCTTCGCGCTCGACTCGATCCCCGCGATCTTCGGTCTGACCCAGGACCCGTACATCGTCTTCACGGCCAACGCGTTCGCCCTGATGGGGCTGAGGCAGCTGTACTTCCTCATCGGCGGCCTGCTGAAGAAGCTGGTCCACCTCAGCTACGGCCTGTCGATCATCCTGGGCTTCATCGGCGTCAAGCTGGTCCTGCACGCCCTGCACGAGTCCGGGGTCCACGTCCCCGAGATCAGCATTCCGGTCTCGCTCGGCGTGATCTGCTCGGTCCTCATCGTCACCACCGTCACCAGCCTCATGGCCTCCAAAAAGCAGGCGGCGGCCGAGGCGGCGCAGGCGGAGAGCGAAGGCGCTCCGAAGGACAGCATCGAGGCCTGACCACGGCCGACGTAGGAAGAACCACCACCGGGAGCGGTGCGCGGCGAATTGCCGGGTACCGCTCCCGGTGCTTGTTTTGTTCCAGAGCGCGTTCCCCGCCCCGGGGGCGCCGCAGGCCGGCTGGAGACCCCATGAAGTTCGTGCAGATCATCGGCTTCGAGACCGAGCGCCTGGAAGAGATGCGGCAGCTGCTGGAAGAGGCGGGCCGGCGTAACGAGGGCCGGACGGGCGGCCCGACCCACAGCACGCTTCTCAAGGACCGGGACAAGCCGAACCACTATCTGGCGTTGGTCGAGTTCGAGTCGTGCGACGAGGCGATGCGCAACAGCGACGACCCGGAGACGAGCAAACTCGCTGAGCAGCTGGGCGCCTTGAGCCTCGGCGAGCACGTCTACACCAACTGCGACGTTCTGGAGTCGCGCGAGCTCAAGTAGCCCTGGCGGAGTACGCGCGCCTCTGCGACGATCGCTGCATGATCGCTCGGCTCAGGTCGCTCGCCACGGGCTGGACGTCCGTCGTGCCGGTGCTCGCGGTCGTCCTGCTGGTGTTCACCTGGGGCCGCGATCTGCCCGCGGCGGTCGTCGTGCTCGTGACCCTGGTGCTCGCCGGGGCCGTGCTGGCCGCCGTGCACCACGCCGAGGTGGTCGCCCACCGGGTCGGCGAACCGTTCGGCTCGCTCGTCCTCGCCGTCGCCGTCACCATCATCGAGGTGGCCCTGATCGTCACCCTGATGGCGGACGGCGGCGACAAGAGCTCGACCCTGGCCAGGGACACGGTCTTCGCGGCCGTGATGATCACCTGCAACGGCATCGTCGGCATCAGCCTCCTCGTGGCCTCACTGCGCCACGGCACCGCGGTCTTCAATCCCGAGGGCACCGGCGCCGCCCTCGCCACGGTCGCCACCCTGGCCACGCTGAGTCTGGTGCTGCCGACGTTCACCACGAGCAAGCCGGGTCCGGAGTTCTCCACCACCCAGCTGACCTTCGCCGCGGTGTCCTCGCTGATCCTGTACGGCCTGTTCGTGGCGACCCAGACCGTCCGGCACCGCGACTACTTCCTCCCGATCACCCGCCAGGGCGAGGTCATCACCGTCGACGACCACGCGCACGCCCCCAGCGCCCGCGCCGCGCTGATCAGCCTGGGCCTGCTGGGCCTGGCACTCATCGGGGTGGTCGGCCTGGCCAAGGGGGTCTCGCCGACCATCGAGTCCGGGGTGGCCAAGGCCGGTCTTCCGCAAGCCGTCGTCGGTGTGATCATCGCCCTGCTGGTGCTGCTCCCCGAGACCATCGCCGCCCTGCGCTCCGCGCGCCGCGACCGTGTGCAGACCAGCCTCAACCTGGCTCTCGGCTCGGCCATGGCCAGTATCGGCCTGACCATCCCCGCGGTCGCCCTGGCATCCCTCTGGCTCTCCGGCCCGCTCGTCCTCGGCCTCGGCTCCACCCACATGGTGCTGCTGGCCCTGACGGTGGTGGTGAGCTCCCTGACGGTGGTGCCCGGCCGGGCCACACCGCTTCAGGGCGGCGTCCACCTGGTGGTGTTCGCGGCCTACCTGGAGCTGGCGATCAACCCGTAGCGAATCCGTGGCGGGCTCCGCCGTCACCGCCGCCACGGGCACGGACACGGACACGGGCACGGGCTCGGGCGGGTACGGGATCGTCGTCAGGTCCGGAGGGCAGGGGCCCGCACCGCGCCCGGTGCACCGTGATAGACCGGGTCCGAGCAGCCCGTCTTCACCGACCGGAGGAACCGTGCCCCGCACCCTCGCCAACGCCCCGATCATGATCCTCAACGGTCCCAACCTGAACCTGCTGGGTCAGCGGCAGCCGGAGATCTACGGCAAGGACACCCTCGCCGATGTCGAGGCCCTGTGCGCCGAGGCGGCGGCCGCGCACGGCGGGACGGTGGACTTCCGGCAGTCCAACCACGAGGGCGAGCTGGTCGACTGGATCCACGAGGCGCGGCTGAACCACTGCGGGATCGTCATCAACCCCGGTGCCTACTCGCACACCTCGGTCGCGATCCTGGACGCGCTCAACACCTGTGACGGGCTGCCTGTGCTGGAGGTGCACATCTCCAACATCCACCGGCGCGAGTCCTTCCGGCACCACTCCTACGTCTCGTTGCGCGCGGACGGGGTCATCGCGGGCTGCGGTGTGCAGGGATACGTGTTCGGCGTGGAGCGGGTCGCGGCGCTGGCGGGGCCGGCCCAGGCGCAGGCGTAGGCGAGTAAGGACCGCTCGCCATAGTGGGCGGTCCTTACAGCCGTCCCGCCTCCACGATCCGCTTCAGGAAGCGCTGCGTGCGCTCCTGCTGCGGGTCGCCGAAGATCTGTTCGGCGGTTCCGCGCTCCAGGACCACACCCGCGTCCAGGAAACAGACCTGGTCGGCGACCTCGCGCGCGAAGCCCATCTCGTGCGTGGCCAGCATCATGGTCATCCCGTCGGCCTTCAGGTCGCGCACGACGTTCAGGACCTCGCCCACAAGCTCGGGGTCGAGGGCCGCGGTGATCTCGTCGAGCAGCAGCAGGCGGGGACGCACGGCCAGGGCCCGGACGATGGCCACCCGCTGCTGCTGACCGCCGCTGAGCCGGTCGGGGTACTCGCCGGCCTTCCCGTCCAGCCCGAGCCGCTCCAGGAGCTCGCGGGCGTGCTCCTCGGCCTCCGCATGGGCCACTCCGTGCACCCGGCGCGGGGCCAGCGTGATGTTCTCCAGCACCGTCATGTGCGGGAAGAGGTTGTACGCCTGGAAGACCACGCCGATACGGCGCCGTATCGCGTCCTGGTCGGCACGCGGATCGGTGATCTCCTCGCCGTCCAGCCAGATGGCGCCGTCGTCGATCTCCTCCAGGAGGTTGGCGCAGCGCAACAGGGTCGACTTGCCGGAGCCTGAGGCCCCGATCAGCGCGGTCACCGTGTGCGGGGCGACCTCCAGGTCGACGTCCCGCAGCACGACCGAGTCCCCGAAGGTCTTGCGGACCGACTCCATCCGCAGCACCGGTCCGTCTGCGTCGCTCATGCGATTCCTCCCTGGGCCCGCTGACGGTCCATCCGCGCCGTCACCCAGTCCGTGAAGCGGGTCATCGGGATGGTCAGCGCCACGAACACCAGGCCCGCGACGATATACGGCGTGTAGTTGAGGCTCCGGCCGACGATGATGTCGGCGGCCCGCACCGCGTCGATCGCGCCCCCGATCGACACCAGACCGGTGTCCTTCTGGAGGGATACCAGGTCGTTCAGCAGGGGCGGCACCTGGCGGCGCACCGCCTGCGGCAGCACCACGTACCGCAGCGCCTGCCGGTTGGACAGCCCGAGCGAACGGGCCGCGGCGCGCTGCGAGGGGTGCACGGACTCGATGCCGGCGCGGAACACCTCGGCCACGTACGCCGAGTACGTCAGCGTGAGGGCCGTGCCGCCCAGCAGCACCGGGTCGACCGTCACGCCCTGGAGGCGCAGGGCCGGGACGCCCAGGACGACGATCATGAGGTTGATGATGAGCGGAAGGCCGCGGAAGAAGTCCGTGTAGGCGGCGGCCAGGAAACGCAGCGGGAAGAACACCGGGCCGCGCAGCGTGCGGGCGATGGCGATCAGCATGCCGAGCACCAGCACGGCGACTCCGCAGACCAGCAGCAGCCGGACGTTCAGCCACAGCCCTTCGAGGACCTTCGGGAACGCCTCGCGCGCGTACTGCCCGCTGAAGAACGTCTCCTTGGTGCGCGGCCAGCCGGGCGCGCTGACGACGACCAGGTAGAGGACGACGGCGGTGACCAGGGTCGAGACCGCGGCGATCGCCGTCGCGCGGCGGGCGCGGGTGCGCTTGAGGCGCTCCCGCTCGATCCGGCGCTGCGAGGGCGTGTAGGAGTCGCCCGTGTCCTCCTGGCCCGCCTCGTCCTTCGTGAGCGTCACTTGAGCACCGGTGCGTCGACGGCGTCCGACAGCCACTCCTGCTCCAGCTCGGCGAGCGTGCCGTCCTTGCGCAGGGCGTCCACGGCGCCGGTCACGCAGGAGGTGAGGGCGCTGCCCTTGTCGAGCACGAGCCCGAACTGCTCCGGCGTACCGCCCTTGTTCTCGAACTGCCCGACGATCGTGCCGTCCGTCACCTCGGCCGCGGTGATGTAGAAGGCGGTCGGCAGGTCGACGACGATGGCGTCCACCTGACCGTTCTGGAGCGCGGACTTCGCCTGGTCGTTCTTGGCGTAGGCGGCGGCCTCCTCGGTCGGCTTCACCACGTCCTCGATGTAGTTCAGGCTCGTGGTGCCGACCTGGGCGCCCAGCTTGAGGCCCTTGAGGTCCGCGATGCTCTTCGCCTTGGCGGCCTTGCTGCCCTTGAGCGCGACGACGGCCTGGCGCACGTCGTAGTAGCCGGACGAGAAGTCCACGGCCTTCTTGCGCTCGGCGCTGATCGACACCTGGTTGATGTCGAAGTCGAAGGTCTTCTCCCCGGGCGCGAAGGCCTTGTTGAAGGGGACGCTCTGCCAGACGACGGCGCTCTTGTCGTAGCCGAGCTGCTTCGCCACGGCGTAGGCGACGGCCGACTCGAAGCCCTTGCCGTTCGCGGGCTTGTCGTCCTTGAACCACGGCTCGTACGCGGGCTCGTCGGTCGCGACGGTCAGCTTGCCGGAGGTCTTGGTGGCCAACTGGCCCTTGGCGCAGGTGGTTCCGGTCGACCCCGAGGCCTTGGCGTTCGCGTCGTCCTCCGGCTGCGGAGCACAGCCGACGGCGGTGGCGAGCAGGGCTATGGATGCCGCGGCGGCGGCGCGGCGCAGGGCGCGAGGGGCAGGGTGCATGGCGGGAGAGTGACAGTCCACTGTCCCGTTTGTCGAGGTCACGACGGCAATCGTCCGCATATTGGGAACGGGTGTTGCATTTCTGTGAACAGTTTCCGGACAGCGGGCCGGGGCCGCCGGTCGAGGGCGGGGATGAAAGACCGGCGGCCCGTACCGCGCAGGAGCCGTCATCCTGTGCGGGGCTGCTCCCAGTTGACTGCGCAACCATGTGCGCGGGGAGCGCGTGCGTGACACCGGCGTGTGCGAAGAGTTCACACGGGGTGCGTGCGAAAGAGTGTGCGCGGGGCGCGCGTCCTGGAGCTCGGAGCGTCCCTGAACTCACCACCCGTGCGCGCCACTCCGGCAGTTGCGGGCGCTCCGCGCCGAGCGTCGTGCCCCTGCTCAGGGGTGGCGCGGGCGAGGCAGCAAGGCGAATGCGCTCTCCGCGATCGAGGTCAGGCGGTCGGGGCCGTGGCCGTACGCGCCTACGACATCGGTCCCGCGGATGACGGTCAGCAGGAGGTACGCGAGGTCGTCGGGATCCGCGTCGGGGTCGATGTCGCCGTTGCGCTGGGCCGCTCGCACACACTCGGCCACCGCCGTGCGGACCACGGAGAAGCAGTCGTTGGCCAGGCGTTGCACCTCGGGGTCGGAGGCGCCGATCTCCAGGGCCATCTTGGCGGCGAAGCAGGCTGCGGCCGTCCGGTCGGGGGCGGGGGGTACGTCGGCGGCGAGTGGCACCCCGTGGACGGCGCGGAGCAGGTACGCGTGCAGCCGATCCAGGGCGCCCTCGTCCGGTCCGTCGAGCATCGTCCGCGGGCCCTGCGCCAGCCGGGCGAAGTACCCGGCCATCGCCTGCAGCAGCACGCCGTGCTTGCCGTCGAACGCGGCGTAGAGGCTGCCGCGGCCCAGGCCGGTGGCGGCACTGATGTCGTCGACGCTCGTGCCGTTGTAGCCGGAGGTGCGGAACTGCCGCTCGGCGGCGTGGAGGACGTGGTCGGGGTCGAAGCTTCGTGGTCTGGCCATGCATCGAAGGTAAAGCCGACCCGTCGTATTTGACAACCCGGTACAGAACCGCCTAGGTTTCCGACTGTTCAGTACACAACGGTCCTGGGCTCACCGGTCTGCAAGGCGGAGACCGCGGATCCGTACATCGCGAACGTCCCGACCGAACCGGGGCCGGACTCTCCACAACAGCCCAAGCCGGTCGCCGACCACATCCTCGGCTTTCTGAACAGCTGACCCCCTGCAACCACCCAGATCTCGAAGGGCTGACCGAACCATGACTGACAAGGAAAGGCAGGAGGCCATGGCTGTGGCGACTCCTCCGTACGCGAGCGACGCACTGCCCGAGGGGACCGTCGACGCGGTGGTGATCGGCGGGGGCGCCGCGGGGCTGAACGGTGCA
>NZ_KQ948144.1:1423219-1652297 GCF_001513955.1 Streptomyces pseudovenezuelae
CCGATGTGCTGCCTGAGGTGCCCGGGCTCGCCGAGCACTGGGGGCACGGTGTGGTGCACTGCCCGTACTGCCACGGCTGGGAGGTGCGCGACGAGCCCATCGGCGTCCTCGCCACCGGCCCGGCCTCCATCGGCCACGCGTATCTGTTCCGTCAGCTGACCGAGGACCTGACCTACTTCACCCACGGCACCGACCTGGACCAGGACAGCCGCGCCCGCTTCGCCGCCCGCGGCATCCGCGTCATCGACACCCCGGTCACCGAGGTCGTCAACGACACCGGCGGTGCCCTCGCCGGGGTGCGCCTGGCGGACGGCCAGGTCGTGGCCCGCCGCGTCGTCGCGGTCGCCGCGCCGATGCAGGCCCGCACTCAGGGTCTGGAAGGTCTGGGCCTGCCGGTGCAGGACCTGCCGAAGGGCCGCGGATTCGCCTCCGGCACGGCCGGCGCCACCGACGTGCCGGGTGTGTGGGTGGCCGGCAACGTCACCGATCTGGTCGCCCAGGTCGGAGCCTCCGCAGCGGCCGGCGCACTGGCCGGCGCCGACATCAACACCACGCTGGCCATCGCGGACACCGACGCGGCCCTCCGCGCCGTCGCGGAGGCAAGCCCCGAAGCGGCCGCGATGATCTCGAAGCCCTGAGATCTCGGCCTGCCGCCCGCTCGCCTCACGGGCGAGCAAGTGATTCCGCTCGTCCGCCCCGCCCTCTCAGGAGCTACTGATGCCCTTCCTTGCACATACCCCCGTGGAGAAAATGACCGGCCCTTACGCGCGGCGCTGGTGGGCGCTGCTCGTGCTGTGCCTGAGCCTGCTGATCACGGTGATGGCGAACACGTCGCTGATCGTCGCCGCCCCCGACATGACCACCGACCTGGGCCTGAGCAGCAGTGATCTGCAGTGGGTCGTCGACAGCTACACCGTTCCGTACGCGGCGCTGATGCTGGTGCTGGGCGCGATCGGCGACAAGTACAGCCGGCGCGGCGCGCTGGTGCTGGGCCTGCTGGTCTTCGCCGGCGGTTCGGTGATGGGGAGCATGGTCGACGAGACCCCGCTGGTCATCGTGGCCCGCGCGATCATGGGTGTCGGTGCCGCGGTCGTGATGCCGGCCACGCTGTCCCTGGTGGTCGCGACCTTCCCCCGCAGCGAGCGGGCCAAGGCCATCACCGCCTGGGCCGCGACCTCCGGGGTGGCGGTAGCCGTCGGCCCGCTGGTCTCCGGCTGGCTGCTGGAGGACCACGCCTGGGGCTCGACCTTCCTGATCAACGTGCCGATCGCCCTCGTCGCCGTGTTCGGCGCGCTCGCCCTGGTACCGCCGTCCAAGGCTGAGGGCATGGGCCGGATCGACTACGTCGGTGGTCTGCTGTCGATCGTCTCCGTCGGCTCCCTGATCTACGCCGCCATCGAGGGCCCGCACGCCGGCTGGGGCGCCGGCCCCGTCACCGCCGCCGTGGTCGCCGGTGCCGGTCTGGTCGCCTTCGTCGCCTGGGAGCTGCGGCACCCGCACCCGATGCTGGACGTCCGGAAGTTCGGGCTGCGGCCCTTCACCGGCTCGATGCTCGCGGTGATGTTCTTCTTCTTCGGTATGTTCGCGGTGATCTACTACGCGACGCAGTTCCTGCAGTTCGTCCTCGGCTACGGCGCCCTGGACACGGGTGTACGGCTGTTGCCGCTGGGCGGCGCGGTGTTCCTCGGGTCCGCGCTGACCGGGATGCTCACCCCGAAGCTGGGGGTGAGGGTGATGGTCGTGACCGGGATGACCGTCGGCACGGCGGGCATGTTCCTGCTCACCCAGATCGACAAGGGGTCGACGTACGGGGACTTCCTGGCGCCGCTGATGATGCTGGGCCTCGCGCTCGGACTGAGCATCTCCCCGGCGACCGACACGATCATGGGCTCCTTCCCCGAGTCCGAGCTGGGCGTCGGCGGCGGGGTCAACGACACCGCGCTGGAGCTGGGCGGGGCGCTGGGCATCGCGGTACTGGGCTCGCTGCTGGGCACGGCCTACCGGGACGAGCTGACCGACCTGGTGGGCAACCGGCTCCCGGTGGAGGCGATGGAGACCGCAAAGGACTCGGTCGGCGCCGGCCTGGCCGTCGCGCAGAGGGTCGCGCAGGATCCCTCCGCCGGGCCCCAGCAGGCCCAGGCCGCCGTGGACGCCGTCCACCAGGCCTTCGCCCACGGAGTCGCCCAGACCAGCCTCATCGGCGGGATCGTCATGGCCGCCGGAACACTGATCGTCCTCGCGGTCCTGCCGGGCCGGCGCGGGTTCGCGAAGAAGGACGCCGAGCCGGGGGCCGGGACGGCGGCGAACAGCGAGGCGGCGACGGTGCGGGAGCACACCGGGTCCACTCGCTAGATCGCCGCCGGGCGCGGGTGTGGTCCACGGCCACGCGGATCCTCTGGTGACAGCGGTCCTTGACCATGGCGGTCACCGCTGCCGGCGTTGGACGGTCACCAGCCTCGTGCGCGCCACTCCGCGAGGTGGGGCCGCTCCGTGCCGATGGTGGTGTCGTTGCCGTGGCCGGGATAGATCCAGGTCTCGTCCGGAAGGACGTCGAACAGCTTGGTCTCCAGGCCGTTCATCAGGGAGTTGAACTCCGAGGCCTGTGTCGTCCGGCCAGGGCCCCCCGGGAACAGGCAGTCCCCGGTGAACACATGGGGATGCCCGTGCGGGTCGTCGTAGACGAGGGCGATCGAGCCGGGGGTGTGGCCGACCAGGTGGCGCGCGGTCAACTCGACGTGGCCCACGCGGATGACGTCGCCGTCGTCGACCGGCACGTCGGTGGGGACCGGGATGCCGTCGGCGTCGTCCCGGCCGGCGTACGTACGCGCGCGCGTGGCCGCGACGACCGCCGCGAGCGCCTGCCAGTGGTCGCCGTGCTGATGCGTGGTGACGACGGACGCGATGCCGTCGTCACCGATCATGCCGAGCAGGGTGTCCGCCTCGTTGGCGGCGTCGATCAGCAGTTGCTCGTCGGTGGCCCGGCAGCGCAGCAGATAGGCGTTGTTGTTCATCGGGCCGACCGCGATCTTGGTGATCATCAGGTCCTTGAGCTCGTGCACGTCGGCGGACCCGCCGACCGTCACCTCTCCGCTGTACGTCATGGCGGCAGCCTATAGCGGGGGCAGCGAGGGAAGAGTGCCGCCGTGGACCGTCAGTGCCGAGCCGTCGCGGCGGCCGGCGAGCCAGCCCAGCAGGTCGCTCTGGCGGCCGGTGACGACGAGTGCGGGGTCCCCGGCGCCTCCCGTGGGGATCCGGCGGCCGTCCTCCTGCTCGACGACGAGCGCGGGTACGTCGGGACGGCCCCGGAACCGCGCCGTCAGGAAGTTGATCTCGCGCTGCGTGAAATCCTCCGGGAGGTCCTCCAGCTCGTACCCGATCCCGAGGTCCACATGGTGCAGCTCCACCTCGACCCATCGCCGGAACGGCACCCGGGACGCCGAGTCGGTGACCCCGTTGCGGAGCTCGACGGTGCGGGACCAGTCCGCCGGTACGGCCGCCTCCTCCTGGAAGCGGGCGGCACTGTCGCGGAGGTCGGCGAGCTGGACGTCGAGGGGGCGCGGGGCGTCGCGCTCGATGTCGGCGTCGCGCGCGTCCCCGGACGGATACATGGGCCGGCCCCGCAACACGTTCACCAGGGCGTCGGCGTTGCGGGAGAGGTGCGCGAGGACATGACCGCGACTCCAGCCCGGCAGCCGTGACGACTTGGTCACGGCCGCGTTGTCCATCTCGGCGGCTGCGGTCAGCAGCCGCTCCGTAGCACCACGTACAGACTCCAGGTCATGAGCGTGATCAATCATGGTGCTGACCCTAGCTCCGCCACACCTTTGGGTGAAGGTGGTGAAGCTGTGCCGTTAATCGAAAGCACGTGCTATATGGTCGGGTGCGGCGTCGGGCATGCTGGATGGTCCGGGATTGTTATGCCTCCGGGGAATCCGACCGGCGTTGTCAGTGGCTCCCCCTAGTCTGAGAAAGCACGGGGGCCCCGCCCCTGTCACTCCTCTCAAGCCAAGAAAGGTGCGGACCGGCGTGGCCGACCGTCTCATCGTCCGTGGCGCGCGCGAGCACAACCTGAAGAACGTCTCGCTCGACCTGCCTCGCGACTCGCTCATCGTCTTCACGGGCCTGTCCGGGTCGGGCAAGTCCTCCCTGGCCTTCGACACCATCTTCGCCGAGGGCCAGCGGCGCTACGTGGAGTCGCTCTCCTCGTACGCCCGCCAGTTCCTCGGCCAGATGGACAAGCCCGACGTCGACTTCATCGAGGGCCTCTCGCCCGCGGTCTCCATCGACCAGAAGTCGACCTCGCGCAACCCGCGCTCGACGGTCGGCACCATCACCGAGGTCTACGACTACCTGCGTCTGCTCTTCGCGCGCATCGGCAAGCCGCACTGCCCCGAGTGCGGCCGCCCGATCTCGCGCCAGTCGCCGCAGGCCATCGTCGACCGGGTCCTGGAGCTGCCGGAGGGGAGCCGCTTCCAGGTGCTCTCGCCGCTGGTGCGCGAGCGCAAGGGAGAGTTCGTCGACCTCTTCGCGGACCTCCAGACCAAGGGGTACAGCCGAGCGCGGGTGGACGGCGAGACCGTCCAGCTCTCCAACCCGCCCACGCTCAAGAAGCAGGAGAAGCACACCATCGAGGTGGTCATCGACCGCCTCACGGTGAAGGACTCCGCCAAGCGCCGTCTCACCGACTCCGTGGAGACCGCCCTCGGCCTGTCCGGCGGCATGGTCGTGCTCGACTTCGTCGACCTCCCCGAGGACGACCCCGAGCGCGAGCGCATGTTCTCGGAGCACCTGTACTGCCCGTACGACGACCTGTCCTTCGAGGAGCTGGAGCCCCGCTCCTTCTCCTTCAACTCGCCCTTCGGCGCCTGCCCCGAGTGCACCGGCATCGGCACGCGCATGGAGGTCGACCCGGAGCTGATCGTCCCGGACGAGGACAAGTCCCTCGACGAGGGCGCCATCCACCCCTGGTCGCACGGACACACCAAGGACTACTTCGGCCGTCTGATCGGCGCCCTCGCGGACGCCCTCGGATTCCGGACCGACATCCCCTTCGCGGGCCTGCCGCAGCGCGCCAAGAAGGCCCTGCTCCACGGCCACAAGACGCAGATCGAGGTCCGCTACCGCAACCGGTACGGCCGCGAGCGGGTCTACACGACCCCCTTCGAGGGGGCCGTCCCCTTCGTCAAGCGCCGGCACAGCGAGTCCGAGAGCGACGCCAGCCGCGAGCGCTTCGAGGGCTACATGCGCGAGGTGCCCTGCCCCACCTGTGAGGGCACCCGCCTCAAGCCGCTCGTGCTCGCGGTCACCGTCATGGGCAGGTCGATCGCCGAGGTCTCCGGCATGTCCATCAGCGACTGCGCGGACTTCCTGGGCGAGCTGAAGCTCAGCGCCCGTGACAAGAAGATCGCCGAGCGGGTCCTCAAGGAGGTCAACGAGCGGCTGAAGTTCCTGGTCGACGTCGGCCTGGACTACCTCTCGCTGAACCGCGCGGCCGGCACCCTCTCCGGCGGCGAGGCCCAGCGCATCCGCCTGGCCACCCAGATCGGCTCCGGACTCGTCGGCGTCCTGTACGTCCTCGACGAGCCGTCCATCGGTCTGCACCAGCGCGACAACCACCGGCTGATCGAGACCCTGGTCCGGCTGCGCGACATGGGCAACACGCTCATCGTCGTCGAGCACGACGAGGACACCATCAAGGTCGCCGACTGGATCGTCGACATCGGTCCCGGCGCGGGCGAGCACGGTGGCAAGGTCGTGCACAGCGGCTCCCTGAAGGAGCTGCTCGTCAACGCGGAGTCGGAGACGGGCCAGTACCTGTCGGGCAAGAAGGCCATCCCGCTGCCCCACATCCGCCGCCCCCTCGACCCGTCCCGGCAGCTCACGGTGCACGGGGCCCGCGAGAACAACCTCCAGGACATCGACGTGTCCTTCCCGCTGGGCGTGTTCACCGCGGTCACCGGTGTCTCGGGCTCCGGCAAGTCGACCCTGGTCAACGACATCCTGTACACCCACCTGGCGCGCGAACTCAACGGCGCGAGGAGTGTCCCGGGCCGGCACACGCGCGTGGACGGCGACGACCTCGTCGACAAGGTCGTGCACGTCGACCAGTCGCCCATCGGCCGCACGCCGCGATCGAACCCGGCGACCTACACCGGCGTCTTCGACCACGTCCGCAAGCTGTTCGCCGAGACCACCGAGGCGAAGGTCCGCGGCTACATGCCCGGCCGCTTCTCCTTCAACGTCAAGGGCGGCCGTTGCGAGAACTGCGCGGGCGACGGCACCATCAAGATCGAGATGAACTTCCTCCCGGACGTCTACGTCCCGTGCGAGGTCTGCCACGGTGCCCGCTACAACCGGGAGACCCTGGAGGTCCACTACAAGGGCAAGTCCATCGCCGACGTCCTGAACATGCCGATCGAGGAGGCGACGGAGTTCTTCGACGCCGTCCCCGCGATCGCCCGCCACCTCAACACCCTCAAGGACGTGGGCCTCGGCTACGTCCGGCTCGGCCAGGCCGCGACGACCCTGTCCGGCGGCGAGGCCCAGCGCGTGAAGCTCGCCAGCGAGCTCCAGAAGCGCTCCACCGGCCGTACGGTCTACGTCCTGGACGAGCCGACCACCGGTCTGCACTTCGAGGACATCAGCAAGCTGCTGAAGGTCCTGTCGGGTCTGGTCGACAAGGGCAACACCGTGATCGTCATCGAGCACAACCTCGATGTGATCAAGACGGCCGACTGGATCGTCGACATGGGCCCCGAGGGCGGCGCGGGCGGCGGACTCGTCGTCGCCGAGGGCACCCCGGAGGAGGTCGCCGGAGTCCCGGCCAGCCACACCGGCAAGTTCCTCAGGGAGATCCTCGGCGCCGACCGGATCAGCGACGGGACCTCGGTGAAGGCCCCGCGCAAGGCACCGGCCCGGAAGACGGCCGCGGCGAAGAAGACGGTCGCCGCCAAGTCCCCGGCGAAGAAGACGGCGACGGCCAGGACGACGGCCGCCAAGAAGGCCACCACCGGCACGGCGGCGAAGAAGGCCGCCGAAGCCACCAAGAAGGCCACGCCCGCCAAGAAGACGACCCGGGCTCGCAAGGCCTGAGCCGGAACGACTTGAGCGAGCGGTGCCCCGCGGGACCTCCCGCGGGGCACCGCTCGCTTCGCCGCCGGCCTCTCCCGGCCCGCCCCTACAGCTCGCCCAGCTCGGACGCGTACGGCGGCTGCGCCCCGGCTCGTGAGCAGGTGATCGCCGCCGCGCGTGCCGCGAACCGCAGCAGCCGGGTCCAGTCCTCGGTGCCCAGGGCGTCGAGTGCCTGAGGGGACAGTGCGTCGAGGCGGGCGAGGCCGTGCAGCAGGGCAGCGTTCACCGTGTCGCCCGCGCCGATCGTGTCCACGACGTCGACCTGCTCGCCCGGGACCGGCAGCACCGCCCCGCCCCGGGTGAACACGGTCAGCCCGTCACCGCCATGGGTGACCACCACGGCCGAGGGCCCCGCGGCCAGCCACTCGCTCGGAGTGCCGCCCAGCCACAGCGCGTCCTCCTCGGAGAGTTTGAGCAGCGACACCGACGGCAGCCAGCTCTTGAACCGGGCCCGGTAGGCGTCCGCGTCCGGGATCAGCCCGGCCCGGATGTTCGGGTCGAGCGCGGTGAACACACCCTGCGCGGCCGCGGCCCGCAGCAGTTCCTCATAGGCGGTCGCCCCTGGTTCCAGGACGAGCGAGCAGGTGCCGAAGGACACCGCGCGCGTGCCGGCCGGGAGTTCGGCGGGGGCGGCGAACAGGCGGTCGGCGGTGCCGTCGACGTAGAAGGAGTAGGCGGCCGAGCCGTCGATGTCGATCGTGGCGACGGCGAGCGTGGTGGGTTCCGCACCGCGCTGCACGGCGGACACGTCCACCCCCGCCTCCCGGAGCCCGTCGAGCAGCGCCTCGCCGAAGGCGTCGCGCGAGGTGCGGGAGCAGAAGGCGGTGGGGGAGCCGAGCCGGCCGAGGGCGACCGCGGTGTTGTAGGGGCCGCCGCCGAGCGCGGGCTTGAGACCCGCGAGGGCACCCCTGCCCTGCGGCACCAGATCGATCAGGGCCTCACCGGCGACGACGATCACGAAACAGGTCCTTTCTCGAACTGCGGGGACTGAGCGGGCTGGGAGGAAGCGGAGGGCGGGGAGGACTCGGAGGACAGCGCCCGCTAACCGGGGTCCGGGCAGCCGCACGAGGTGCGGTGCATGAACGTGCAGTCGAGGCGTACGGTCCGGGCGGGCCGGTCCGGGCTGTCGAGACGTTCCAGGAGCACTCGTACCGCCCGGGCGCCGATCTCCCTGCTGGGCTGGGCGATCGCGGTGAGCCGGGGCGAGAACAGGTCGGCCCAGGCGAAGTCGTCGAAGCAGCACAGGGCGAGGTCGTCCGGTACCGAGAGACCGTGCCGGCGCAGGGCGCGCAGGGTGCCGATGGTCATCGCGTTGTTGGCGGTCACGAGGGCGGTGGGCGGCGCGGCGAGGGCGAGCAGGGCGGCGGTGGCCCGTTCGGCTCCGGCCGACTCGGAGTCGCCGTGGACGACCAGGTGATCGTCGTAGGGGAGGCGGGCGGAGGTGAGGCCCTGCCGGTATCCGGTGATCCGTTCGGCGGTGGTGCTCAGTCCGGGCAGGCCGGCCACCAATCCGATGCGCCGGTGGCCGAGCCCGGCGAGATGGGTGACCAGCCCGGCCATCGGCTCGGTGTTCTCGGCGCAGACCTGGTCGAAGGGCTGAGGGCCGTCCACGTGGGCACCGGCCGGACTCCCGCCCACACCGTCGATCACCCGGTCGAGGAACACCGTCGGGACCTGGTGGCGCCCGAGGTAGGAGACGAGTTCGCGCGGGTCCGCCGAGGGCGCGACGATCATGCCGTCCACGCGTCGCTCGTGCAGCAGCTGGACGACCTTGCGCTCGTGCTCGGGATCGTCGTGCGGATCGGCGATGAGCAGGCTGTAGCCGTGTTCCAGCGCACTCGCCTCGACGCCCTGGAGGATCTCCGTGAAATACGGGTTGCTGATCGCCGACACCGCGAGCCCGATGGAGCGGGTGCGGGAGGTCACCAGGGAACGGGCCAGGGTGTTGGGGGTGTAGCCGAGCTCGTCGACGGCGTCCAGGACGGCCTGGCGGGTGTGGGGCAGGACCGGCCGGGTGCCGTTGAGGACATGCGAGACGGTCGCCACGGACACTCCCGCGCTGCGTGCCACGTCGGCCATGGTCGGCATCGGGTTCCCCTCCCGGAACGGCGCCCACAGGCCACCGGAACGGCAGCCCCACGGCCGGAAGGTATCCCATTCAGCAGCCCACGTAAACGCTTGCGCAAGCGTTTACGTGCAGTCACCGCCGTGCAGGCACCGTCGCCCGGCCACCGCCGTGCGGCCACCCCGTGACATCACCCCCGTGCCGTCGCACCGCTCACTCCCAGTCCCACCCGATCCCCACCACCCCCGACCGCACCCGCGGCTCGACCAGGTGCACCGAGTGGTGGTGGCCGGTGAGGGCGAGTTCCCGGCGGCCGCTGCGGGGTGCGGCGGGGGAGTGCTGGGCGAAGCGGTGGCAGCGCAGCGGCAGGGCGTTCTCGTCGAACCGGACCTGGAGCGCGTACTGCCCGCCGGGAGAGCCGAAGCCGCGGACGTACTCGCGGGACACCCCGCCCGTACCGTCCTCGACGCAGTACCGGAACAGGAAGGTGTCCCCGGCGCGCAGCCGGGCGTCGAGGAGCAGCTCGGCCACGAGCACCCCGGTGTCGTGGTGGGAACGGACGCGTCCGGTACGGCAGTTCTCCAGGGCGTGCACGGTCATGAGCTCCGGCACGCACCCCGGGTCGCCGTGGTGAACGGCGATGAAGCGGTCGACGCCCTCGCGCTGGGCACGCACGATGTGGTGCGACTCGCGGCTGCGCAGCTCGCGACGCGCCCCGATGCCTATCCGCTCATGATGGCCGAGGGTGTGCAGCCCGCCGTCGGGCGGCGCGTCCAGCTCGCCCAGCAGCTGCCCGAGGACGTCCGAGGCGGCGAGCAGGGAGCGGTAGGAGCGGGCCGCGGGCCGCTCGGCGGCCGACCGGTCGCCGTCCTCGGCGAGCAGCCGGATCAGTGACTCCTCCGGCAGCTGAAGGATCTCCTCCAGTGCCCGTACGGCCCGCAGGGACTCGGGGCGCTGCGGGCGCCGGGCTCCCTGCTGCCAGTAACTCAGGCTGGTGACACCGACCTTGACCCCGTAGCGCGACAGATGGTGCTGGACGCGCTGAAGCGGCAGCCCCCGTGCGGCGATCGCCGCGCGCAGCGCGACATGGAAGGGGCCGCCTCGCAGGGCCGAGTCCAGTTCCGCGTCGGCGACGCTCACGACGTCCGCGTGCTGTGTGGCGTGCGGCATGCAGGGGCCTTTCTGTACAGGTCCGGGCGGCTGGTCAGGCCGTTCGTGAGGGTGTCGGGGCCGTCCGTGGCAGTGCCGGGGGAGGCTTCACATCCGTACGCCGTCGTTCCCGGCCCCGAGTTCCCCCGCATTGAAGCGTGTTGACCTAGTCCCGACAACACCTGTCGCCGAACCGCGGTGCACTCCCGGCCGGTGGGCACCCCTGTCCGCTCAGGTCGCGGAGGCCTGTCCGTCGCAGTCCAGCAGCTCCCTGATCGCGCGCGCCGACAGCGCCGACTTGGGCAGGAACCCCCGCGCCGGGCTGCCGGCGATCAGTTCCTCCAGGTCCTCCCGCGAGTGCGTGGAGATCAGGATGATGACGCAGGACACACTGCGGGCCAGTTCCACCGCCACGTCGAAGCCGCTCTCGCCGTCGAGGTCGAGATCGACCAGGACGATGTCGGGGGTCAGCGCCGCGGCCCGTGCGAGAGCCTCGGTACCCGACAGTGCGACGCCGACGACCGGTATCCCGTCGCGTTCCAGCAGACTGCGCGCGGCCTCCAGGAACCGGATGCTGTCATCGACGAGAAGACAGCGCATGGACATGCGGACAGGGTCCCAACCAGCCGGTGACCGCGCTTTCCGGCTACCGGGAAAGACTCGGGCCGGATTGCTTCCCGGCACCTGGTATGTGCTCAAGTCCTGTGCCGAATCCGCCGGTTGCCGCTCACCCAGCGCAGCGAGAGGTCACGGGGGGTAGCATGTGGGCTGCCCTGGGGAGGCCGCGCAGGTCCGGTCGAGTGGGGGTGCGTGATGAGGACACCGCTCAAAGACACCGCACGGGGCCGTCGCGCCCTGGCCCCGGGACTGCTGGCAGCCGCGCTGCTGCTCGCCGCGTGCGGCGGGGGAGGCGACGGCGACCGGAGCGAGCGGGCCCGCACCGACACCACCTGCGACGGCAGGATCGACGGCACCGCCCAGGTCACGGTGTGGTTCCACGCGGGGCCGAGCGCCGAGTACAACACGCTGCGCCGCCAGGTACAGGACTTCAACAGGGCGCAGCGGCAGGTGCGGGTCGAGGCCGTCACCCTGCCCGAACAGCGGCCGTACAACGAACTGGTGCTCTCCGCCGCGGCCAGCGGCGACCTGCCGGACCTCCTCGACTTCGACGGACCCCGGCTCTACAGCTACGCCTGGTCCGGCACGGTCAAGCCCATCGACTCCTGTCTGTCCGAGAGCCTGCGCGAGGACCTGCTGCCCTCGATCCGCCAACAGGGCACCTATGCCGGGCGCCTGTACGGGATCGGCACCTTCGACTCGGGGCTCGGGCTCTATGTGCGGCCGTCGGTCCTGAAGAAGGCCGGCATCCGCGTCCCCCGGGGCGCCGAGGACGCCTGGACCGCCGGGGAGTTCACGCGGATCCTCCGGACGCTGCGCACGGCGGGCTACGAGCACCCGCTCGACATGGGCCTGGCCTACGCGAAGCCCGGCGAGGAGTGGAACACGTACGGCTTCGCGCCCGCGCTGTGGTCGGCGGGCGGGGACCCCATCGACCCCGAGACCTTCCGGACCGCGGACGGCTTTCTCAACGGACCCGAGTCGGTCGAGGCGCTCACGACCCTGCAGAACTGGGTCGAGGAGGGGCTCGTGGAGCCCGGCAGGACCGAGGAGGCGTTCGGCCAGGGGCGCAGTGTCATCTCCTGGAGCGGCCACTGGTGGTACCCGGACTACAGCAGGCGCTTCCCCGGCGACGTGGCGATCGTGCCGCTGCCCGACTTCGGCGAGGGCACCGTGACCGGGATGGGTTCCTGGCAGTGGGGCCTGACCTCGGGCGGGGCCGACGGGGACGCCGTGTGGCGCTTCCTCGCCTATCTGCTGCAGCCGGACCAGGTCCACCGGATGAGCGAGGCCAACGGCGCGATCCCGGCCACGCACAGCGCGGTGAAGCTCTCGCCGCGGTACGCCGAGGGCGGCGCCGAGCGCCTGTTCATCGAGCAGTTGACGGACGGCGTGGCCCGGCCGAGGCCGCGGACGCCCGCGTATCCGGCGATCACCGAGGCGTTCTCCCGGGCCTTCCCGAAGATCATGATCGACAGGGCTCCGGTGAAGGCCACGCTCGACGAGGCGGTCGAGGCCGTCGACAAGGACCTGGCCGCCCACGACGGTTACCCGGAGAAGGGATCGTGAGCCGCCGCCGCCCGACGGCGCGTGGTCCTCAAGAGACATGGACGGCGGCGGCGTTCACGGGCATGCTGAAGGGGCCGGATCACGACCGACCGTTCTTCGCACGGACGCGTGAAAGTGCCCTCCACAGAGGGGTGATTCGTATGACGGAACCCGACGGCACCACATACGGAAGCGGCAGCGCCTGAGGCCCTGTCATGCGCCGCTCACCACTCGGACGACAGGCCCGGGCCCCGCACGGCGTCCCGCCGCTCGCCAGGCTGCGCGTCGGCCGGAAGCTGCTGCTGCTGGTCCTGCTGCCGGTCACCGGAATGCTGGTCTTCACCGCGTTCAGCTCCGTGGCCCAGTGGCGGGAGGCGCGGACCCTGCGCGACTTCCACACCGGCGCCGGAGTGTCGTTCGCGGCGACCGAGGTCACCGACGCCGTCGCACGCGAGCGGCTCGCCGCCGTCAAGGCCCGGCTGCGCCCCGCGCCCGGAGCGCCGGCGGAACGGACGGCGGCCGAAAGGACCACCGACCGGGCACTGGAGCGCGCCGTGGCCCGCGCCGCCTCCTGGTCCGGCTCCGACATCGCCGGCGACCTCGACGCCCTCGGCCGTCAACTGCACTCCCTGCGCGCCCAGACGGGCACCGGCTCGCTCACCGCCCCCGACATCGCCGAGCAGTACGGCAACGTCGAGGACGCCCTGCTCGACCACGTGACCGCGCTCGAGTCCGGCCGCCCCACCCGGGCCTCGGGCCGCGCCGCCGACGCCCACCTCGCGCTCCTGCGGGCCATCGAGGCGGCCGAACGCGAACAGGCCGAGGTCGCCGCCCTGCTCGCCGGGCCCGCCGGCCGCCCCACCGGCGCCGGACGCTGGCCCGCCCTGGAGACGGCCCAGCTCGACGCCTTCCGCGAGAACACCTCGGCCGACCTGCGGACCGCGCTCTACGTCATCCAGTTCCAGGACCCCGGCCGGGCCGTCCGCAGGGTCCGCGACCTGCTGGCCACCGCCCGTCCGGAGAGCGACCGGTGGCCCTCGTACGGGCGCTGGCTCGCCGACTCCGGCGCCCGACTCGACGCCCTGCGCGGCATCCAGGACCGGGCCGCCCGCGCACTCGACACCACGGCCGGCCACGACCGCCGCGAGGCGCAGGCCCGCACGGTACGCGACCTCACCGCCTCCCTCGCCGTGCTCGCCCTCGTCACCTTCCTCGCCCTCGCGCTCAGCCGGTCGATCACCCGCCCCCTCGGCCAGGTCTCCGCGGGCGCCCGCGCGCTGTCGTACGGCGATCTCTCCTACGACATCCGCTACGCGGGCCGCGACGAACTGGGCGAGGTCGCCGACACCTTCCGCGAACTGCGGGTGACCACCGAGCGGCTGGCCGCCGAGATCCGCGCCATGAACGCCGCGATCGACCACAACCATCTCGAACACCGCGCCGACGAGGCCTCTTTCGAGGGCACCTGGCGCCAGTTGCTCGGCGGCATGAACGACACCATGGCCTCCTTCGCCGCGGCCCAGGGGCGGCGCGAGACGGCCGAGCAGGAACTGGCGGGCATCTTCAACCTCTCCCTGGACCTGATCTGCGTCAGCGGGGTCGACGGCTACTTCAGGCGGGTCAACCCGGCCTTCGAGCGCACCCTGGGCCACCCGCGCGAGACGATCCTGGCCACGCCGTTCATCGAGTTCGTGCACGAGGACGACCGGGACACCACCCGGGCGGCCCTCGCACGGCTGGCGAGCGGCGTCGAGGTGGCCGAGTTCGAGAACCGCTACCTGCGCGCGGACGGCACCGAGTGCTGGCTGCAGTGGAGCGCCCGGCCGGTTCTGGAACAGGGCCTCGTCTACGCCACCGCCCGCGACGTCACCGAGAGCCGCCGCACCGCGCGGGAACAGGCCGCGCTGCGCCGGGTCGCCACCCTGGTGGCCCGCGGCGCCCCGCCCGCCGAGGTGTTCGCACGGGTGGCCGAGGAGGTGGGGAACCTGCTGGACACCACCGCGGCGGTGCTGCGGCAGGAGCCCGACGGCAGCCGGACGGTCCTCGGGACCGTGCTCGGAGTCCCGGAGGAACTCGCACAGACCACGCGCGAGGAGCGCAGGCAGGCGGGGCATCGGGCGATCGAAGAGGTCACCCGGACCGGTCGCGCCGCCCACGTCGGCCATGCCGTGGGCGCGCCCATCGTCGTCGACGACCGGCTGTGGGGCTTTGTCCTCGCGGCCTCACCGCTGGACGTGCTGCCCGCCGGCACCGAGTCGCGACTTGCCGACTTCACCGAACTCGTCGCCACCGCCATCGCCAACGCCGACAGCCGCGCCCAGCTGGCCGCCTCACGCGCGCGCGTGGTGGCCGCCGGGGACGCCTCCCGGCGGCGCATCGAGCGGGATCTGCACGACGGGGTGCAGCAGCGGCTCGTCGCCCTCCAACTGGACCTGCGGCTCGCCGAGACGCTGGTGACCGATCCCTCCTCGGAACTCGCCGAGCAGATGGCACACGTCGGCAAGGGCCTCGACGACGCCTTCCAGGACCTGCTCCAGGTGGCCCGGGGCATCCACCCGGCCATCCTGTCCAAGGGCGGTCTGGGCCCCGCCCTGCGCTCGCTGGCCCGCCGCTCCGCCGTCCCCGTCGCACTCGACCTGAGGCTGCCCGCGGCACGGCTGCCGGAGCAACTGGAGGTGGCCGCCTACTACGTGACCTCCGAGTGCCTCACCAACGCGGCGAAGCACGCGCACGCGCGCGTGGTGGAGGTGACGGCACAGGTCCGCGACGACGTCCTGGAGCTGACCGTCCGCGACGACGGCGTCGGAGGCGCCGACCCGGGACGCGGCTCGGGCCTGATCGGACTCATCGACCGGGTCGAGGCGACCGGCGGAAAGCTGGCCGTGGGCAGTCCGCCCGGCGAGGGCACGACCGTGGACGTGCGGCTGCCGCTGGCCGGCCCTCGCCGGACGGGTGACCGCCCGGGGCGTACGCCGGGGAGTCGTCCAGGTGGGGGAGCCTGAACTCGGTGACGTCGCGTACGCTCCGGGCGGTCCTGTCGGACGGAGAGGCATCCGTCCGGCTCTAGGGGCGGTGGGTTCCGCCGTGCTGTGCGGTCTGCAGACGCTTGGCCCGCACGATCTCCGGGTCCCTGGGGTCCAGGCCGTCGACCGGGCCGTACGTCTCCTGCGGGTACCGGCGGGCACGCGCCGGCCGTCGCTGCTTCTCGATCCGTGTCCGTCGCATGTCCCGCACCCTTCGGCCGTGCGAGGGTCCGTCCCTCGCCGGGACGGCCGGTCGGACCGCATCTGCACTGCTTCGAGCATCGCCGGGACCCGTCCGCGAGTCGTCACGGCAAGCCCCCAATCCCGCTTCCGGCTAGCCGTAACCCCATGGGTGGGGCAGGCTGTTGGGACGCAGGCAGAAGGCGGGTCCGCGGGAGTTCCTGCCGTGGACGACGTACCTGCGCGGGCCGGGCGAGGGGGCCGGGGTCATGACAGACGCAGCACAGCAGCCGGCGCGGGGACGGGTCGTCCTCGCCGACGACGACATCCTGCTCAGGGAGGGCCTGGCCAGTCTGTGCGAGCGCGTCGGATACCAGGTCGCGGGCCAGGCCGGTGACGCGTCCCGGCTCCTGGAACTGGTCGACGAGGAACGCCCCGAACTGGCGATCGTCGACATCAGGATGCCCCCGGACCACTCGACCGAGGGCCTCAAGGCGGCCCGCACGATCCGTGAGCGCCACCCCGACACCGGCATCCTCGTCCTGTCGGCGTTCGTCGAGGTCGAGGACGCCCTGGAACTGCTGGCGAGCGGTCGCAAGGTGGGTTATCTGCTCAAGAGCCGGGTCACGGTCGTCGACGAGTTCATCGAGGCCCTGGAACGCATCCACCGGGGCGGCTCGGTGGTCGACCCCTCACTGGTGCAGGAGCTGTTCTCCGCCCAGCGCCGCGACGACCCCCTCGCCCACCTGAGCGCCCGCGAGCGTGAGGTCCTGGCCCTGATGGCCGAGGGCCGCTCCAACGCCGGCATCGGCCGCCGCCTGTGGGTCACCGAGGGCACCGTCGAGAAACACGTCCGCAGCATCCTCGGCAAACTCGGCCTCACCGAGGACACCGAGGACCACCGGCGGGTGCTGGCGGTGCTGACGTTCTTGGAGTCCCGGTAGGGCCGGTGGCTTGTTCCCGGCGGGCGGGGGTGCGCGGCACCGGCGGGAGACCGTGACGGTGCCGGTGATGCGGGTGGGACAGCCGGTGAGTGCGTCGGTGGTCTCCGCGGGCAGGGACGAGGCGGACGGGGACGGGGCGGGCAGAGACGAGCGGGGAGCCGGGCCGCGACGCTGAGCCTCGCTCGGGCCAAAACCGCTCGGGCCGGACCGTTCGACCGGCACCGGCGAAACACGTCGGCGCGGTGACAGCGAGCACCCCGCGCCCATCCGTCCGCTGCCGGGCTGCGGGCGCGCGGCTGGACCGCGGGACGATCCGCCGGGTCGCCGCGGCCGAGCGGAGCGAGGAGTTCAGGGCAGTGTCGGCGGTTGCCGCCCGACGGCCCGCGGCGATGAAGGAAGCCGCGCGGCGCAGACGGCGGAAGGTGCTCGCCAGGATCGCGGCGGAGTCGACCGAGAGGCCGGCGCCCGCCCCGCCGGTGAGATCGTGGGCAGGTTGTGTCCGACCGTCGCTCCCCGCCCCCGATCCGCCGGACCGCCCCCGGCCGTTGTCCACAGGCTCACCGGACTGTCAGCCCACGCCAGTAGGGTGTGAGACATGGCCGACCCCTCCAGCTACCGCCCCAAACCAGGGGAGATCCCGGACACACCCGGGGTGTACAGGTTCCGCGACGACCACCGCCGGGTGATCTACGTCGGAAAGGCGAAAAGCCTGCGTCAGCGCCTGGCGAACTACTTCCAGGACCTGGCGAGCCTGCACCCCCGCACCCGCACCATGGTGACCACGGCCGCGTCCGTGGAGTGGACGGTGGTGTCCACGGAGGTCGAGGCCCTGCAACTGGAGTACTCCTGGATCAAGGAGTACGACCCCCGGTTCAACGTCAAGTACCGCGACGACAAGAGCTACCCCTACCTCGCGGTGACGATGAACGAGGAGTTCCCGCGCGTGCAGGTGATGCGCGGCCACAAACGCAAGGGCGTACGGTACTTCGGGCCGTACGGGCACGCGTGGGCGATCCGCGACACCGTCGACCTCCTGCTGCGCGTCTTCCCCGTCCGCACCTGCTCCGCCGGCGTCTTCAAGAACGCCACCCGCACCGGCCGCCCCTGCCTCCTCGGCTACATCGGCAAGTGCTCGGCACCCTGCGTCGACCGCGTCTCGGCCGACGAACACCGCGATCTGGCCGAGGAGTTCTGCGACTTCATGGCCGGCCGCACCGGCACCTACATCCGCCGTCTGGAGAAGCAGATGACGGACGCGGCCGAGGAGATGGAGTACGAGCGGGCGGCCCGACTGCGCGACGACATAGGGGCCCTGAAGAAGGCCATGGAGAAGAGCGCCGTCGTGCTCGCCGACGCGACCGACGCCGACCTGATCGCGGTCGCCGAGGACGAGCTGGAGGCCGCCGTCCAGATCTTCCACGTGCGCGGCGGGCGCGTGCGCGGCCAGCGCGGCTGGGTCACCGACAAGGTCGAGGAGATCACCACCGGCGCCCTCGTCGAACACGCCCTCCAGCAGCTCTACGGCGAGGAGAAGGGCGACTCGGTGCCCAAGGAGGTCCTCGTCCCCGCCCTGCCCGAGCCGGTCGAGCCGGTCCAGGAGTGGCTCGCCGAGCGCCGCGGGTCGGGTGTCTCCCTGCGCATCCCGCAGCGCGGCGACAAGAAGGCCCTCATGGAGACCGTGCAGCGCAACGCCCTCCAGGCGCTCGCCCTGCACAAGACCAAGCGTGCCTCCGACCTGACCACGCGCTCGCGTGCCCTGGAGGAGATCGCCGAGGCCCTCGACCTGGACAGCGCCCCGCTCCGGATCGAGTGCTACGACATCTCCCACCTCCAGGGCGATGACGTGGTCGCCTCCATGGTCGTCTTCGAGGACGGGCTCCAGCGCAAGAGCGAGTACCGCCGCTTCCAGATCAAGGGCTTCGCCGGCCAGGACGACGTCCGGTCCATGCACGAGGTGATCTCCCGCCGGTTCAAGCGGTACCTGGCCGAGAAGGAGAAGACGGGCGAGTGGGTGGACGACGCCTCCCAGACCGACCTCAAGGACGCCTCCGGCAACGACATCCCGGCCGTCTCCGGGGCCGACCCGCAGGGCAGCGGTGACAACGGCCTCAAGAACGACGACGGCCGCCCCAAGAAGTTCGCCTACCCGCCCCAGCTCGTCGTCGTCGACGGCGGACAGCCCCAGGTCGCCGCCGCCAAGAGGGCACTGGACGAGCTCGGCATCGACGACATCGCCGTCTGCGGCCTCGCCAAGCGCCTGGAGGAGGTCTGGCTGCCCGACGACGAGGACCCGGTCGTGCTGCCCCGCACCAGCGAAGGCCTGTACCTTCTCCAGCGGGTCCGTGACGAGGCCCACCGCTTCGCGATCACCTACCAGCGCACCAAGCGGAGCCAGCGCTTCCGGTCGAGCCCCCTCGACGACGTCCCCGGCCTCGGGGACACGCGCAAGCAAGCCCTGCTGAAACATTTCGGGTCCTTGAAGAAACTACGATCCGCCACCATCGACCAGATCTGCGAGGTCCCCGGTATAGGCCGCAAGACGGCCGAGACGATCGCCGTGGCCCTCGCCCAGGCGGCCCCGGCCGCGCCCGCCGTCAACACGGCGACTGGAGAGATCATGGATGAGGAGGAACCCGGCACCACGGGTTCCGGTGGGGACCCCGTGACGGCGGGTGCCCCGGACGAACGACGGGGGCAGGAGACATGAATGTGAACGAGCACGAAGAACGACAGGACCAGGGCGGAGACGACGCGCAGGCGAGCCCGGGCGCGACCCTCGACGCGGGCGGAGTCCCGGAAGCGGCCATCCCCGAACTGGTGATCATCTCCGGCATGTCCGGCGCCGGCCGCTCGACCGCCGCGAAGTGTCTGGAGGACCTCGGCTGGTTCGTCGTCGACAACCTCCCGCCCGCGCTGATCCCCACCATGGTGGAGCTCGGCGCCCGCTCCCAGGGCAATGTGGCCCGGATCGCGGTGGTCGTCGACGTCCGCGGCCGGCGCTTCTTCGACAACCTCCGCGAGTCCCTCGCCGACCTGGAGTCCAAGCACGTCACCCGGCGGATCGTCTTCCTGGAGTCCTCCGACGACGCCCTGGTGCGCCGCTTCGAGTCCGTGCGCCGCCCGCACCCCCTGCAGGGCGACGGCCGGATCGTCGACGGCATCGACGCCGAGCGCGAGCTCCTGCGCGAGCTGCGCGGCGACGCCGACCTGGTCATCGACACCTCCAGCCTCAACGTCCACGAACTGCGCGCAAAGATGGACGCCCAGTTCGCCGGCGAGGAGGAGCCCGAGCTCAGGGCCACCGTCATGTCCTTCGGCTTCAAGTACGGCCTCCCGGTCGACGCCGACCTGGTCGCGGACATGCGGTTCCTGCCCAACCCGCACTGGGTCCCGGAGCTGCGCCCCTTCACCGGCCTCAACGAGGAGGTGTCGGCGTACGTCTTCAACCAGCCCGGCGCCAAGGAGTTCCTCGACCGCTACGCCGAGCTGCTGCGTCTCATCGCGGCCGGTTACCGCCGCGAGGGCAAGCGGTACGTGACCATCGCCATCGGCTGCACCGGCGGCAAGCACCGCTCGGTCGCCACGTCGGAGAAGCTCGCCGCGCGCCTCGCGGCCGAGGGTGTGGAGACGGTGGTCGTACACCGGGACATGGGACGGGAATGACCGCACGTAGTCCGCGGCTGAGCAGGCTGCGCAGGGTCGTCCCCGAAGAGCGGGCGGCCCGGCCCGTCGAGGCCCGCGGGGCACGACCCCGCCGACGCGGCGCCCAGCCCAAGGTGGTCGCGCTCGGCGGCGGCATGGGCCTGTCCGCCTCGCTCGCCGCCCTGCGCCGGATCACCGGTGACCTCACCGCCGTCGTCACCGTGGCCGACGACGGCGGCTCCAGCGGGCGCCTGCGCGACGAACTGGGTGTGCTGCCGCCCGGTGACCTGCGCAAGGCGCTGGCCGCGCTGTGCGGCGACGACGACTGGGGCCAGACCTGGGCCCGCGTCATCCAGCACCGCTTCCAGTCCAAGGGCGACCTGCACGAACACGCGGTCGGCAATCTGCTGATCGTCGCCCTGTGGGAGCAGCTCGGCGACCATGTCCAGGCCCTCGACCTGGTCGGCAGACTCCTCGGCGCGCACGGACGCGTGCTGCCCATGTCCGCCGTACCCCTGGAGCTCCAGGCCCTGGTCAAGGGGCACGACCCGGAGCGGCCCGAGGACGTGGACACCGTGCGGGGCCAGGCGACCGTGGCCCTGACCCCGGGCGAGGTGCAGTCGGTGCACGTGGTGCCGCACGACCCGCCCGCGGTCCCCGAGGCGGTCGAGGCCGTCCGGGACGCGGACTGGGTCGTCCTCGGCCCCGGCTCCTGGTTCTCCTCGGTCATCCCGCACCTGCTGGTGCCCGAACTGCTGGACGCGCTCATCCAGACGAAGGCGCGCCGGGTACTCTCCCTGAACCTCGCACCGCAGCCGGGAGAAACCGATGGCTTCTCCCCGCAGCGTCATTTGGAGGTTTTGGGACGACACGCCCCTAAACTCGCCCTGGACGTGGTGCTGGCCGACCAGGCCGCCGTGCCCGACCGCGATTCGCTGACCGATGCCGCCAAGCGGTTCGGCGCCGCGGTCGAGCTGGCGCCGGTGGCCCGGCCCGACGGAACCCCGAGGCACGACCCGGAGCTGTTGGCCGCCGCGTACGACCGTATTTTTCGGATGCATGGAAGGATCGGCCCATGGCGATGACGGCAGCGGTGAAGGACGAGATCTCCCGGCTCCCCGTCACCCGTACCTGCTGCAGAAAGGCGGAGGTCTCCGCCATTCTGCGGTTCGCCGGCGGCCTCCACCTGGTGAGCGGGCGCATTGTGATCGAGGCGGAGCTGGACACCGCGATGGCGGCCCGCAGACTCAAGCGGGACATCTTGGAGATCTTCGGCCACAGTTCCGAACTGATCGTGATGGCACCGGGCGGACTGCGCCGCGGTTCGCGTTACGTCGTCCGGGTCGTCGCGGGTGGTGACCAGCTGGCCCGGCAGACCGGCCTGGTCGACGGCCGGGGCCGGCCGATCCGGGGTCTGCCCCCGCAGGTCGTCTCCGGTGCCACCTGCGATGCCGAGGCCGCCTGGCGCGGGGCGTTCCTGGCGCACGGCTCGCTCACCGAGCCCGGCCGCTCCTCCTCCCTGGAGGTGACCTGCCCGGGCCCGGAGGCCGCGCTCGCGCTGGTCGGCGCGGCCCGACGCCTGTCGATCGCCGCCAAGGCGCGCGAGGTCCGCGGCGTGGACCGCGTGGTCGTCCGGGACGGTGACGCGATCGGTGCCCTGCTCACCCGTCTGGGTGCCCACGAGTCGGTGCTCGCCTGGGAGGAGCGCCGGATGCGCCGCGAGGTGCGGGCCACGGCGAACCGTCTCGCCAACTTCGACGACGCCAACCTGCGCCGCTCCGCGCGCGCGGCCGTCGCCGCCGGAGCGCGGGTCCAGCGGGCCCTGGAGATCCTCGCCGACGACGTGCCCGAGCATCTCGCCGCCGCCGGGCGGCTGCGCATGGAGCACAAGCAGGCCTCCCTGGAGGAACTGGGCGCGCTCGCCGACCCGCCGCTGACCAAGGACGCCGTCGCCGGCCGTATCCGCCGACTGCTCGCCATGGCCGACAAGCGCGCCTCCGACCTCGGCATCCCGGGCACGGAATCCAGCATCACGGAGGAGATGGCCGACAACCTGGTCGGCTGACCGTCCCTCACCACGCCGGTGCCGACGCCCACTTGGGCAGTCGGCACCGGCGTTTGCAGATCCGTGAGGCACCCTTGACTGGATCATGAACTGTCATGAGCCTGGCATCTGTTCGCTGCTGTGGCGGACCACCGCAAGGGGGGCTCATGAGACGAAGAGCGAGACCGATCCTCGCTGTTGGCGCACTCCTGCTCGGCGGCGCGGGTATCGCACCCGTGGCCCATGCCGCGCAGAGCGCAGGTTCTCCTGATCCGAACGAAGTCAAGGTCTTCCGCGCCGAGGTCACCAGCGGGCAGGTACCCCTGCTGCTGGCGGCCGGGCAGGACGGCCACGAACTGAGCGAGCAGGTGCCCGCAAAGGGCACCGCGACCGTCGAGGTCTACCTGACCGACCAGGAGGCTCAGAAGCTCGAGAAACAAGGTGTCGAACTCACCGAGCACACTCTGACCGCCAAGGCCGAGGCACGCGTGGACAAGGCGGCCGAGGGGGTGTTCCGGCCGTACAGCGGAAGCGGCGGCCTCCAGGAGGAGATCCTCGCGACGGCCCGGGCCAACCCCGGCCTCACCAAGGTCGTCTCCATCGGCAAGACCGTGAACGGCAAGGACATCCTCGCGCTCAAGCTGACCAAGGACGCGAAGAAGTCCAAGGACGGCGCCAAGCCCTCCGTCCTCTACATGTCCAACCAGCACGCGCGCGAGTGGATCACGCCGGAGATGACCCGCCGGCTGCTCCACCACTACGTCGACCACTACAAGAGCGACAAGCGCATCAAGAAGATCGTCGACACCACCGAGCTGTGGTTCGTCCTGTCGGCCAACCCCGACGGCTACGACTACACCTTCCAGAACGCCGACAACCGCCTGTGGCGCAAGAACCTGCGCGACAACAACGGCGACGGCACCATCGGTGTCGGCGACGGCGTCGACCTGAACCGCAACTTCTCCTACAAGTGGGGCTACGACAACGAGGGTTCGTCCCCCACCCCCACCAGTGAGACCTACCGCGGCCCGGCCCCGTCCTCCGAGCCCGAGACCAAGGCCCTGGACGCCTTCGAGAAGCGCATCGGCTTCACGTACGGCATCAACTACCACTCCGCCGCCGAACTCCTCCTCTACGGGGTCGGCTGGCAGGTGGCCACCGACACGCCCGACGACGTCATGTACAAGACGCTCGCCGGCACCCCGGACAACTCGGCGATCCCCGGCTACCGGCCGCAGGTCTCCTCGGAGCTGTACACCACCAACGGCGAGGCGGACGGCCACGCGTCGAACGTCAACGGCCTGGCGATGTTCACCCCCGAGATGTCGACCTGCCAGACCGCCTCGGGCATCGACCCCAATGACCAGTGGAACGCGGCCGACTGCCAGTCGGTCTTCAACTTCCCGGACGACGAGAAGCTGATCCAGCAGGAGTTCGAGAAGAACATCCCGTTCGCGCTCTCCGTCGCCGAGTCCGCGGCCCAGCCCGACCAGCCGAAGTCCTCGCTCGGCCTGAAGGCCGCCGACTTCACCCCGAAGCCGTTCACCACCTCCTACGCGCGCGGCGCCGACCAGGAGGTCTCCGTCGTCGCACGCAGGGCGGTGCGCGACAAGGAGCTCAAGTACCGCGTCAACGGCGGCCGTACCCACGACCGGGACCTCAGGGCCTGGAAGGGCGGCGAGACCTACGGCGGTGAGGACAACCTCTACTTCGACGAGTACCGGGCCAAGGTCGAGGACGCCGACCCGGGCGACAAGGTCGAGGTCTGGTTCACCGGCCGGGCGAAGAGCGGAAAGCCCACGTCCAGCACCCACTTCACGTACACCGTGGCCGAGCGGCCGCGCGCGGACGTGCTCGTGGTCGCCGAGGAGGGCGCGACCGCCACACAGGCCCAGACCTACGTCGACGCGCTCAAGGCGGCCGGCCGCAAGGCGATCGTCTGGAACGTCGCCGCACAGGGCGCGCCCGACGCGCTCGGGGTGCTGGACCACTTCAGGTCGGTCGTCCACTACACGGGCGCGACCGTCCCGGGCAATGCCACCCAGCTCCAGCTGCGCGCCTTCCTCAACGAGGGCGGCAAGCTGATCGAGGCGGGCGAGCGGGCCGGCGGCAGCGTCGACCTGGGCGGCGGCACCCTGTCGAACGACTTCAGCCAGTACTACCTGGGCGCCTACACCCGTACGACCCTGCCGGGCGCCACGGCCTTCCAGGGCACCGGCAAGCTGTCCGGGGCCTCCGGAGCCCTCGGTGCCGCCCCCGGCAACCCGCTGGACGCCGCCGGGTCCTTCAGCGTCACCTCGGACAACCTGCCCGCGGCGACCTTCCCGCAGTTCGCGAGCGCGGGAGCCGGCACCTACCCCGGGACGCCCAACCCGTACGGACCGTACGAGGGCGCCTCCATGGCTGCCGTCACGCACAGCGACTACGCCTGGAACCGCCTGGCCCGCACCATCGACCTCACCCAGGTCACCGCCGCGCAGGCACCCACCCTGCGCACGCGGATGCTGTGGGACACCGAGGAGGGCTACGACCACGCCGTCCTGGAGGCGCACACCGCCGGGGCCGACGACTGGACCACGCTCCCCGACAAGAACGGCGCCACCAGCAACGCCGTGCCCGCCGAGTGCGAGGCCGGGTTCTTCATCGCGGCCCATCCCGCGCTCAAGCGGTATCTGACCCAGGGCGCCGCCGGCTGCACGGCCTCCGGCACCAGCGGCCAGTGGAACAGCCTCACCGGTGCGTCGGCCGGCTGGCAGGAGGTCTCCTTCGACCTCTCCGCGTACGCCGGCAAGAAGGTCGAGGTGTCCTTCAGCTACATCACCGACCCCGGGTCCGGCGGTCGCGGTGTGCTGCTCGACAACACCTCCGTCGTCGTCGGCGGCCAGGCCGTGGAGACCGAGGGCTTCGAGAGCTCGCTCGGCGCGTGGACCGTACCCGGGCCGCCCGCGGGCAGCCCCGCGGTCGTGACGGACTGGGCGCGTACCGGAGAGCTGTTCAAGACGTACGGCGCGGTCACCACGGACGACACCGTGCTGCTGGGCTTCGGCCTGGAGCACGTCACCGCGGCGGCCGACCGCACGGCCCTCCTGAAGAAGGCGCTCGCCGCCATCGGCGGGTGAACCCGGCGTGACCCGGTGTAGTCATTCCGGGTGACCGGAGCTTTCGATCCGGGGCGGTCCGTACCCCTACTGGCGGGTACGGACCGCCTGCCCGTGTATGCGGCATCTCGATGTCACTCCGGGTGCCTCAGGGAGGTAGGGTCGGGGGTGGTCGGGGACATCCCATACAGCTCGCCGGTCTCACAACCGGCGTACCAACGAGGAGATCGGTTCGTGACGATCCGCGTAGGCATCAACGGCTTTGGCCGCATCGGTCGTAACTACTTCCGCGCGCTGCTGGAGCAGGGTGCTGACATCGAGATCGTGGCTGTCAACGACCTGGGTGACACCGCGACCACCGCGCACCTGCTGAAGTACGACACCATCCTGGGCCGCCTCAAGGCCGAGGTGTCGCACACCGCCGACACGATCACCGTCGACGGTCACACCATCAAGGTGCTGTCCGAGCGCAACCCGGCCGACATCCCGTGGGGTGAGCTGGGCGTCGACATCGTCATCGAGTCGACCGGCATCTTCACGAAGAAGGCCGACGCCGAGAAGCACATCGCCGGCGGTGCCAAGAAGGTCCTCATCTCGGCTCCGGCCAAGGACGAGGACATCACCATCGTGATGGGCGTCAACGAGAACAAGTACGACGCGGCCAACCACCACGTCATCTCGAACGCCTCCTGCACCACCAACTGTGTGGCGCCGATGGCGAAGGTTCTCGACGAGAACTTCGGCATCGTCAAGGGCCTGATGACCACGGTCCACGCCTACACCAACGACCAGCGCATCCTGGACTTCCCGCACTCCGACCTGCGCCGCGCCCGCGCCGCCGCGGAGAACATCATCCCGACCACCACGGGTGCCGCCAAGGCCACCGCGCTGGTCCTCCCGAAGCTCAAGGGCAAGCTCGACGGCATCGCGATGCGCGTCCCGGTCCCCACCGGTTCCGCCACCGACCTGGTCGTGGAGCTGGAGCGCGAGGTCACCAAGGACGAGGTCAACGCCGCGTTCAAGAAGGCCTCCGAGGGCGAGCTCCAGGGCTACCTGTCCTACACGGAGGACCCGATCGTGTCCTCCGACATCGTCGGCGACCCGTCGTCCTGCACCTTCGACTCCTCCCTGACCATGGTCCAGGAGGGCAAGTCGGTGAAGATCCTCGGCTGGTACGACAACGAGTGGGGCTACTCCAACCGCCTCGTCGACCTCACGGTCTTCGTCGGCAACCAGCTCTGATCCACAGAGCAGGCACCTTGTCATGAGAGCAGGGCCCGGGCGGCGCAGGGACGCGCCGTCCGGGCCCTGACTCACGTGCAGATCAGCTCTCGTACGATCAGAGCACCCTCACCAGGAGTTCTTTCATGAAGACGATCGACGAACTTCTCGCCGAAGGCGTGGACGGCAAGCGGGTCTTCGTCCGCGCCGACCTCAACGTGCCGCTCGCCGACGGCCGCATCACCGACGACGGCCGCATCCGCGCCGTGCTGCCCACCGTCAAGGCCCTCGCGGACGCGGGCGCCAAGGTGGTCGTGGCCTCGCACCTGGGCCGCCCCAAGGGCGCCCCGGACCCTGCCTTCTCCCTGCTTCCGGCCGCCGAGCGGCTCGGCGAACTCCTGGGTGGCTCCGTGGCCTTCGCCCAGGACACGGTCGGCCCCGCCGCGCACGACGCGGTGAACGGCCTGCAGCCCGGCCAGGTCGCGGTCATCGAGAACCTGCGCTTCAACGCCGGCGAGACCTCCAAGGACGACACCGAGCGCGGCGAGTTCGCGGACCAGCTGGCCGCCCTCGCCGACGTCTACGTCGGTGACGGCTTCGGCGCGGTGCACCGCAAGCACGCCTCGGTCTTCGACCTGCCGGCCCGGCTGCCGCACTACGCCGGCTACCTCATCGCCACCGAGGTCGGCGTCCTGAAGAAGCTCACCGACGACGTCAAGCGCCCCTACGTGGTCGTGCTCGGCGGCGCCAAGGTCTCCGACAAGCTCGCCGTCATCGACGAGCTGCTCGGCAAGGCCGACCGCATCCTCATCGGCGGCGGCATGGCCTTCACCTTCCTCAAGGCCAAGGGCCACGAGGTCGGCGCCTCCCTCCTCCAGGAGGACCAGATCCCGGCGGTCCTGGAGTACATCGAGCGCGCCGAGAAGACCGGCGTCGAGCTGGTCCTGCCGGTCGACGCGGTGGTCGCCCCCGCGTTCCCGGACCTGAAGACCAAGGCCCCGGCCGACGCCACCACCGTCGCCGCCGACGCCATCCCGGCCGACCGGATGGGCCTGGACATCGGCCCGGCGTCCGGCAAGCTGTACGCCTCGAAGATCACCGACGCCGCCACCGTCTTCTGGAACGGCCCGATGGGCGTCTTCGAGCACCCCGAGTTCGCCGAGGGCACCAAGGCGGTCGCCCAGTCTCTCCTCGACTCCCAGGCCTTCACCGTGGTCGGCGGTGGCGACTCCGCCGCGGCCGTCCGCATCCTGGGCTTCGACGAGAACGCGTTCGGACACATCTCGACCGGTGGCGGCGCCTCCCTCGAATACCTTGAGGGCAAGACGCTCCCCGGCCTCGCCGCACTGGAGGACTGACCCCGCATGACCACTCGCACGCCGATCATGGCGGGCAACTGGAAGATGAACCTCAACCACCTTGAGGCCATCGCGCACGTCCAGAAGCTCGCCTTCGCCCTCGCCGACAAGGACTACGAGGCCGTCGAGGTCGCCGTCCTGCCGCCCTTCACCGACCTGCGCTCCGTGCAGACCCTGGTCGACGGCGACAAGCTCAAGATCAAGTACGGCGCCCAGGACCTCTCGGCGCACGACTCCGGCGCCTACACCGGCGAGATCTCCGGCGCCATGCTGGCCAAGCTGAAGTGCACGTACGTGGCCATCGGCCACTCCGAGCGCCGCCAGTACCACGCGGAGACCGACGAGATCGTCAACGCCAAGGTCAAGGCCGCCTACAAGCACGGCCTGACCCCGATCCTGTGCGTCGGCGAGGAGCTGGACGTCCGCGAGGCGGGCAACCACGTCACCCACACCCTCACCCAGGTCGAGGGCGGCCTCAAGGACCTCCCGGCCGAGCAGGCCGAGTCCGTCGTCATCGCCTACGAGCCCGTGTGGGCCATCGGCACCGGCAAGGTCTGCGGCGCCGAGGACGCCCAGGAGGTCTGCGCCGCCATCCGCGGCAAGATCGCCGAGCTGTACTCGCAGGAGCTGGCCGACCAGGTCCGCATCCAGTACGGCGGCTCCGTCAAGGCCGGCAATGTCGCCGAGATCATGGCGCAGGCCGACATCGACGGCGCCCTGGTCGGCGGTGCCTCGCTGGACGCCGACGAGTTCGTCAAGATCGTGCGCTTCCGGGACCAGTAAGTAGGCCCTGGCGGCGATCCGTCGTACCCTTGCGGGGGCATGGCCCTGAAGGCCGTGCCCCCGTCGTTCATCCGAATCCGAGAGAGTTGGTCCAGCCGTGGTTATGGGGTTCTCGATCGCCCTGATCATCTTCAGCGGCCTGATGATGCTGCTGGTGCTCATGCACAAGGGCAAGGGCGGCGGCCTCTCCGACATGTTCGGTGGCGGTATGCAGTCCTCCGTCGGCGGCTCTTCGGTCGCCGAGCGCAACCTCGACCGGATCACCATCGTGGTCGGTCTGCTGTGGTTCGCGTGCATCATCGTGCTCGGTCTCCTCATGAAGACGAACAGCTGACCGGCCACGCCCCGCACAGCACTACATTCCGCACGTAAGGCCCCATGTTCGGTACGCGCACCTGAGCGCGGCCTATCATGGGGCTTGCGTCTGGATGTGGGGGCTGTAACTCCCATCACTGGACGCGCGTTGGGCCTTACGTAGACTGAGGCGCTCGCAACGAAGCGACAACGCCGACTCGCTTCGCGGCACCATCACGCAGGGAGTTACGACCGTGGCAAGTGGCAACGCGATCCGTGGTAGCCGGGTCGGGGCGGGGCCGATGGGCGAGGCCGAGCGGGGCGAGTCCGCGCCCCGGCTGCGCATCTCCTTCTGGTGCTCCAACGGGCATGAGACGCAGCCCAGCTTCGCCAGCGACGCGCAGGTCCCCGACACCTGGGACTGTCCGCGCTGCGGCTTCCCCGCCGGACAGGACCGGGACAACCCGCCGGACCCGCCGCGCACCGAGCCGTACAAGACGCACCTCGCGTACGTACGGGAGCGGCGCAGCGACGCGGACGGCGAGGCGATCCTCGCCGAGGCGCTCGCCAAACTGCGGGGCGAGATCTAGTTCCGACCGCCGGCCAGGTACCCCCTCGGTACCCGGCCGATTGTCAGTGGCGGCCTCTACGGTTGACGCATCGGTGAGTGATGCGAGGACCGGGAGGGGGAGCCGTGACGTCGGTCGAGACCGCGGGCGGGTGTGCGCCGGCAACCAGTCCCGAGCGCCCGGACCTCCATACCCCGGCCGGGTTCGCGGCCGCCTTCTTCGTGCTGCCCGTCGTTTCGCTGATACCCGTGCCCCACGCGCACGTACCTGTGGTTGCGCCGGACGCCCACGCCACCGCGGCGGACGTCCCGCGATGATCAACTGGATGGGCACAGCTGGGACAGGCACGAGAGAAGGCTGAAGTCGGACATGAACGCAGACGGCCGTACCAGGCTCAACCGGACGCCCGAGTGGACCGCGCTGGCCGAGCACCGCGAGGAGCTCGGCGAGGTGCGGCTCAGGGAGCTGTTCGCCGCCGATCCCGGGCGCGGTACCGGATACACCCTGCGGGTCGGCGACCTGTACGTCGACTACTCCAAGCACCTGGTCACCGACGAGACACTGCGACTCCTGCGTGAACTCGCCGCCGCGACCGACGTCTTCGGGCTGCGGGACGCCATGTTCCGCGGCGAGAGAATCAACACGACCGAGGACCGGGCGGTGCTGCACACCGCGCTGCGCGCCCCGCGCGACGCCGTGATCGAGGTGGACGGGGAGAACGTCGTCCCGGGCGTGCACGCCGTCCTCGACAAGATGAGCGACTTCGCGAACCGGGTCCGCTCCGGCGAGCGGACCGGCCACACCGGCAGGCGGATCAAGAACGTCGTCAACATCGGCATCGGCGGCTCCGACCTGGGCCCCGCGATGGCGTACGAGGTGCTGCGCGGCTTCACCGACCGCGACCTCACCGTCCGCTTCGTGTCCAACGTCGACGGCGCCGACCTGCACGAGGCCGTCCGCGACCTGGACGCCGCCGAGACGCTGTTCGTCATCGCCTCCAAGACCTTCACCACCATCGAGACGATCACCAACGCCACCTCGGCCCGCGCGTGGCTGCTCAGCGAGCTGAAGGCCGGCCAGGAAGCCGTCGCCCGGCACTTCGTGGCCCTGTCGACCAACGCCGGGAAGGTGTCGGACTTCGGTATCGACCCGGACAACATGTTCGAGTTCTGGGACTGGGTCGGCGGCCGCTACTCCTACGACTCGGCAATCGGCCTCTCCCTGATGATCGCCATCGGCCCCGACCGCTTCCGGGAGATGCTCGACGGCTTCCACCTCGTCGACGAGCACTTCCGCACCGCCCCGGCCGATTCCAACGTGCCTTTGCTGCTGGGCCTGTTGGGCGTCTGGTACGGCAACTTCCACGACGCCCAGTCCCACGCCGTGCTGCCGTACAGCCACTACCTGTCCAGGTTCGCCGCCTACCTGCAGCAGCTGGACATGGAGTCCAACGGCAAGTCGGTGGACCGGGACGGCAACCCGGTGGAGTGGCAGACCGGCCCGGTGGTGTGGGGAACCCCCGGCACCAACGGGCAGCACGCCTACTACCAGTTGATCCACCAGGGCACCAAGCTGATCCCGGCGGACTTCATCGGCTTCGCCGAGCCGGTCGCCGAGCTCTCCGACGGGCTCAAGGCCCAGCACGACCTGCTCATGGCGAACTTCTTCGCCCAGACCCAGGCGCTGGCCTTCGGCAAGACCCCGGACGAGGTGCGTGCGGAGGGGGTGGCCGAGGAGCTGGTCCCGCACAAGACGTTCCGGGGCAACCACCCGACGACGACGATCCTCGCGAAGGAACTCACCCCGTCCGTCCTCGGCCAGCTCATCGCCCTCTACGAGCACAAGGTGTTCGTCCAGGGCGCCGTCTGGAACATCGACTCCTTCGACCAGTGGGGCGTCGAACTCGGCAAGGTCCTCGCCCGGCGCGTCGAACCGGCGCTCACCGAGGGCGCCGAGGTACCGGGCCTGGACGCGTCCACGAAGGCGCTGGTGGCGACGTACCGGGAGCTGCGCGGCAGGCAGTAGAACACCCCCGGCGGGAACTCCTGTGCGTTTTCTGTGCCCATGCCCTAGGGTCACGCTGAACCTGGGGAGACGCGAGGTACGGATGAAGCAGGGGGGACGGGTCGCCGTGGCACTCACGGCGGCCCTGGTGGGGGCGGTGCTCGCGGGATGCGGGCAGCGGGGCGCGCCTCCCGAGGGCGCGTACAGCGCTCTGGGGAGCGTTCCGGAGAAGCTCGACCCCGACGGCACGACGATCACCGTCGGGAACCCGCACGCCACGGTGACGGTGCACCTCTACGAGGATCCGAGGTGCCCGGTGTGCGAGGAGTTCGAGTCCACCGGCGGCGGCCCGGAGCTGAAGGACGCGACCGTGCGGGGCGAGGCGAAGACCGAGTACACCCTGGCGTCCTTCCTGGACGACAGGCTCGGCGGCAGCGGCTCGAAGAAGGCGGTCAACGCCCTGCGGGCGGCGCTGGCTGAGGGCCGGTTCGCGGAGTACCACCAGGTGCTCTACCGCCACCAGCCCGAGGAGTCAGAGGACGGCTTCACCGACGAGCGCCTGCTCGAACTGGCCGAGCAGGTCGATGGGTTGCGGGGGCCGGCCTTCGACTCGGCGGTGAAGGACATGAAGTACAGGGTCTTCGTGCAGGCGTCCGAGAAGGCCTATGAGGAGGCCGGCGGCAGTGCGGCACCGGGGGGTCCGGGTACTCCGACCGTGGTGATCAACACCGTGCGGATCCCGGCCGACTACAACGGGGTGCTCTTCGACGCTCCGGTGTTCGCGAACCTGCTCCGGCAGATCCGCGAGGCGCCGGGGGAGTGGGGAGCGTACGTCTTCCCAGACGTCACAGGGATGCCGGGCCTCTCCTGAGAGAGACCCGGCATCGACTGCGGTGCAGGGGACCGGCGTTACGACGAGGCCGGCGGGTACAGCGAGCGTGGCAGCTGGGAGGCCGCCGCCGAGTCCAGCAGCCACAGGGTGCGGGCCCGGCCACGGGCCCCCGCCGCCGGGGCCTGGATCTCGCCCGCCCCGGACAGGGCGATCGCCGCGGCCTCCGCCTTGTCCTCACCGGCCGCGAGGAGCCAGACCTCGCGAGCCGCGCGGATCGCGGGCAGGGTCAACGACACCCGGGTGGGCGGGGGCTTCGGGGCCCCGTGCACACCGACGACCGTGCGCTCGGTCTCCCGTACCGCGGGGTGTTCCGGGAACAGGGACGCCACGTGGGTGTCCGGGCCGACGCCCAGCATCAGGACGTCGAAGGTCGGGACCGCGCCGTGGTTCTCGGGAGCGGCCGCACGGGCCAGCTCCTCGGCGTAGGCCGCCGCCGCGGCCTCGACGTCGTCCCCGTGGGGGCCGTCCGACACGGGCATGGTGTGCACGCGCTTCGGGTCCAGGGGGACGGCGTCGAGCAGGGCCTCGCGGGCCTGTGTGTCATTGCGTTCCGGGTCGCCCTCGGGCAGGTAGCGCTCGTCGCCCCACCACAGCTCCAGGCGGCCCCAGTCGACGGCGTCCCGGGCGGGCGCCGCGGCCAGGGCGGCCAGCAGGCCGTTGCCGTTGCGGCCGCCCGTGAGGACCACCGACGCCGAGCCCCGGGAGGCCTGGGCGTCCACGATCTTGGTGATCAGACGGGCCGCGGCGGCCTGGGCCATCAGTTCCTTGTCGTGGTGCACGACCAGTTGCGGGGTGCTCACTTCGCCGCCTTCCCGCCACCGGACAGGCCGGAGGGGACCGGCTTCAGTGCCGGCGGCTTCGCCGCCTCCGGTGCGGAAGCTTTCGCAGGAGCCTCGCCGACGGCCGGTTCTCCTTTGGCCGCCGGTCCCTCCGGGGCAGCTTCCACGGGAGGCGCGACCGGCTGCTCCTGCTTCTCCGCAGCCTCCGCGGGCCCGTTCGACACGTTCAGCCGGTGCACCCCGAACCGCAGCGCTGAGGCGTACGTGTCGTCGGGGTCCAGCCTGCGCAGCTCCTCCGCGATCAGCTCGGCCGTGTCCCGGCGCTTGAGCGCCACCGCACGGTCCGGCTGCCCCTGGATGGAGAGCGTGGCGAGCGAGCCGTCCGCACGGTCCAGCACGATCGGACCGCTGTCCGTGTGCATCCGCACCGCCGTGAGGCCGGGACCGCTCGACAGCGACCGCTTCACCGGCACGTCCAGCCGGTCCGCCAGCCACATCGCCAGCAGCTCACAGCTCGGGTTGAACTCCTCGCCCTCCACCTCGACGGCCGCCACCTCGCAGGTGACCTGGTCGAGCGCGGCGGCCAGCATCGAGCGCCAGGGCGTGATGCGGGTCCAGGACAGGTCGGTGTCGCCCGGCGTGTAGGTGTCCGCGCGCGCCGTCAGCTCGCGCACCGGCTGCTCGGAGGAGTACGTGTCGGTGACCCGACGCTGGGCGAGCGCCCCGAGCGGGTCCCCGGCCGGGTCGAGCGGCGCGTCCACCGGCCACCAGACGACGACGGGCGCGTCCGGCAGCAGCAGCGGAAGGACCACCGACTGGGCGTGGTCCACGATCTCGCCGTACAGCCGCAGCACCACCGTCTCACCGGTGCCCGCCTCCGCGCCCACCCGCACCTCGGCGTCGAGGCGGGACTGGGTGCGGTCACGGGCACTGCGCGACACCCGCTTGATGACCACCAGCGTGCGCGAGGGGTGCTCGCGGGACGCGTCGTTGGCGGCCTTGAGGGCGTCGTAGGCGTTCTCCTCGTCCGTGACGATGACCAGCGTGAGCACCATGCCGACGGCCGGTGTGCCGATGGCCCGGCGCGCCTTGACCAGCGCCTTGTTGATCTTGCTGGCGGTGGTGTCGGTGAGGTCTGTCTTCATGGCCGGCGCCAGCTCCGTCCCTCTCGTGCGAGCATTTCGTCGGCCTCGACCGGGCCCCAGGTACCGGAGGGGTACTGGGCGGGCTTGCCGTGCGTGTCCCAGTACTCCTCGATCGGGTCGAGGATCTTCCAGGACAGCTCGACCTCCTCCGTGCGGGGGAAGAGGTTGGAGTCGCCGAGCAGCACGTCGAGGATCAGGCGCTCGTACGCCTCGGGCGAGGACTCCGTGAACGACTCGCCGTAGGCGAAGTCCATGGACACGTCCCGGATCTCCATCGAGGTGCCCGGCACCTTGGAGCCGAAGCGGACGGTGACGCCCTCGTCGGGCTGGACGCGGATGACGATCGCGTTGGAGCCGAGCTCCTCGGTGGCCGTCGTGTCGAAGGGGGAGTGCGGCGCCCGCTGGAAGACCACCGCGATCTCGGTGACCCGGCGGCCGAGGCGTTTGCCGGTGCGCAGATAGAACGGCACCCCGGCCCAGCGGCGGTTGTCGATCTCCACCTTGATGGCCGCGTAGGTGTCGGTCTTGGACTGCGGGTCGATGCCGTCTTCCTGGAGGTAGCCGACCGCCTTCTCGCCGCCCTGCCAGCCCGCCGCGTACTGTCCGCGCACGGTGTTCCGGCCCAGGTCCTTCGGCAGCTTCACCGCGCCGAGCACCTTGGTCTTCTCCGCGGCCAGCGCGTCCGCGTCGAAGGAGGCCGGCTCCTCCATGGCGGTGAGGGCCATGAGCTGGAGCAGGTGGTTCTGGATGACGTCACGGGCGGCGCCGATGCCGTCGTAGTAGCCGGCCCGGCCGCCGATGCCGATGTCCTCGGCCATGGTGATCTGCACGTGGTCCACGAAGGACCGGTTCCAGATCGGTTCGAACATCGTGTTGGCGAAGCGCAGCGCCAGGATGTTCTGGACGGTCTCCTTGCCCAGGTAGTGGTCGATGCGGAAGACCTGGTCCGGGGCGAAGACCTCCTCGACGGTCGCGTTGAGCTCCTCGGCCGACTTGAGGTTGTGGCCGAAGGGCTTCTCGATGACCGCGCGGCGCCAGGAGCCGCTCGACTGGTCGGCCAGCCGGTGCTTCTTCAGCTGCTGGATGACCACGGGGAAGGCGGACGGCGGCACGGACAGGTAGAAGGCGAAGTTGCCGCCGGTGCCCTGTGCCTTGTCGAGTTCGTCGATGGTGTCGCGCAGCCGCTCGAACGAGTCGTCGTCGTCGAAGGTGCCCTGGACGAAGCGCATCCCCTGGATGAGCTGCTGCCAGACCTCCTCGCGGAACGGTGTCCTGGCGTGCTCCTTGACGGCGTCGTGGACGACCTCCGCGAAGTCCTCGTTCTCCCAGTCCCGCCGTGCGAAGCCGACCAGCGAGAAGCCCGGCGGCAACAGACCCCGGTTCGCGAGGTCGTACACGGCGGGCATGAGCTTCTTTCGTGACAAATCGCCCGTGACGCCGAAGATGACCAGGCCCGACGGCCCCGCGATACGCGGGAGCCGTCGGTCGGCAGGGTCACGCAGCGGATTGCTGCTCGACAAGATTTCAGCCCTCCGAGGGGGCGAGGCGCTGGAGCTCCGCCTCGGTCGACTTGAGCAGGTCGTTCCAGGAGGCCTCGAACTTCTCGACGCCCTCGTCCTCAAGGAGCTGCACGACCTCGTCGTAGGAGATCCCGAGCTTCTCGACGGCGTCGAGTTCCGCGCGGGCCTGCTCGTACGTGCCGGCGATCGCGTTACCGCGGATCTGGCCGCTCTCCTCGGTCGCCTGGAGCGTGGCCTCCGGCATGGTGTTCACCGTGTTGGGCGCCACCAGTTCGTCGACGTACAGGGTCGCCTTGTAGGCCTTGTCCTTGACGCCGGTCGAGGCCCACAGCGGACGCTGCTTGTTCGCGCCGGCGTTCTCCAGCTTCGACCAGCGCTCGCCCGAGAAGACCTCCTCGTACGCCTGGTAGGCGAGGCGGGCGTTGGCGACGCCGGCCTTGCCGCGGGCGGCCTTGGCCTCGTCGGTGCCGAGCGCGTCGATGCGCTTGTCGATCTCGGTGTCCACGCGGGACACGAAGAAGGACGCCACGGAGTGGATCTTCGACAGGTCCAGACCCCGCTCCTTGGCCTTCTCCAGGCCGGCCAGGTAGGCGTCCATGACCTCGCGGTAGCGCTCCAGCGAGAAGATCAGCGTGACGTTGACGCTGATCCCGAGGCCGATGACGTCGGTGATCGCCGGGATGCCCGCGCGGGTGGCCGGGATCTTGATGAGGGTGTTGGGACGGTCGACGAGCCAGGCGAGCTGCTTGGCCTCGGCGACGGTCGCCTTCTCGTTGTGCGCCAGGCGCGGGTCGACCTCGATCGACACGCGGCCGTCCTGACCGCCGGTGGCGTCGAAGACCGGGCGCAGGATGTCGGCGGCGTCGCGGACGTCCGCCGTGGTGATCATGCGGATGGCCTCTTCGACCGTGACCTTGCGGGCGGCGAGGTCGGACAGCTGCTGGTCGTAGCCGTCGCCCTCGGAGATCGCCTTCTGGAAGATCGAGGGGTTGGTGGTGACGCCCACGACGTGCTGCTGGTCGATCAGCTCGGCGAGGTTGCCGGACGTGATCCGCTTGCGCGACAGGTCGTCCAGCCAGATCGCCACGCCTTCCTCGGAGAGGCGCTTGAGTGCGTCTGTCATGGAATTACATCTCCTACGTGTCGTATGTGAGCGTCAGCGCTGGGCGGCGGCGAGAGATTCCCGTGCCTTGGCGGCCACGTTCTCGCCAGTGAAGCCGAACTCCTGGAAGAGGACCTTGCCGTCCGCGGAAGCACCGAAGTGCTCCAGGGAAACGATGCGACCGGCGTCCCCCACGTACTTGTGCCAGGTGAGACCGATACCCGCCTCGACCGCGACCCGGGCCCTCACGGACGGGGGCAGGACGCTGTCCCGGTACCCCTGGTCCTGCTCCTCGAACCACTCCACGCACGGCATGGAGACGACGCGGGTCGGCACCCCGTCGGCCTGGAGCTGCTCACGCGCCTCGACGGCCACGTGCACCTCGGAACCGGTGGCGATCAGGATGACCTGCGGCGCGGCGCTCTGCCCTTCGGGCCCTTCGGCCTCGAACAGGACGTAACCGCCCTTGACCGCGTCCTCGTTGCCCTCGTACGTCGGCACGCCCTGACGGGTCAGCGCCAGACCGTGCGGGGCACCCTTGCCGAACTCCTTGGTCCAGCGACCCAGGATCTCGCGCCAGGCGATCGCGGTCTCGTTGGCGTCCGCCGGGCGGACCACGTTCAGACCGGGGATCGCGCGCAGCGAGGCGATGTGCTCGACCGGCTGGTGCGTCGGGCCGTCCTCGCCCAGACCGATGGAGTCGTGCGTCCACACGTACGTCACCGGCAGGTGCATCAACGCCGAGAGCCGGACGGCGTTGCGCATGTAGTCGGAGAAGACGAGGAACGTACCGCCGTAGATACGCGTGTTTCCGTGCAGCGCGATGCCGTTCATCTCCGCGGCCATGGAGTGCTCGCGGATACCGAAGTGGATCGTGCGGCCGTACGGGTCCGCCTCCGGGAGCGGGTTGTCCGCCGGGAGGAAGGAGCTGTTCTTGTCGATCGTCGTGTTGTTCGAGCCCGCGAGGTCGGCGGAGCCGCCCCACAGCTCGGGGATCACGGCGCCGAGAGCCTGGAGGACCTTGCCGGACGCGGCACGCGTGGCGACGCCCTTGCCGGGCTCGAAGACCGGGATCGCCGACTCCCAGTCCTTGGGCAGCTCACCCGCGGCGATCCGCTCGAACTCGGCCGCGCGCTCGGGGTTGTTGTTGCGCCACTCCTGGAAGGACTTCTCCCACTCGGCGCGGGCCTGCCGGCCGCGCTCCAGCGCGCCGCGGGTGTGGCCGATGACCTCGTCGGAGACCTCGAAGGACTGCTCCGGGTCGAAGCCCAGCACCCGCTTGGTGGCCGCGACCTCGTCGTCGCCGAGCGCCGAGCCGTGCGCGGCCTCGGTGTTCTGGGCGTTCGGGGCGGGCCAGGCGATGATCGAGCGCATCGCGATGAAGGACGGCTTGTCGGTGACCGCCTTGGCCTTCTGGATCGCCTCGAAGATCGCGACCGGGTCGAGGTCGCCGTTGGCCTGCGGCTCGACCCGCTGGACGTGCCAGCCGTACGCCTCGTACCGCTTGACGGTGTCCTCGGACACGGCCGTCTCGGTGTCGCCCTCGATCGAGATGTGGTTGTCGTCCCACAGCAGGATCAGGTTGCCGAGCTGCTGGTGGCCGGCCATCGAGGACGCCTCGGCGGAGATGCCCTCCTGGAGGCAGCCGTCACCGGCGATGGCGAAGACGAAGTGGTCGAAGGGGGAGGTGCCCTCGGGGGCCTCCGGGTCGAACAGACCGCGCTCGTAGCGGGCGGCCATCGCCATGCCGACCGCGTTGGCGACACCCTGGCCGAGCGGGCCGGTGGTGGTCTCCACGCCCTTGGTGTGGCCGTACTCCGGGTGACCCGGGGTCTTGGAGCCCCAGGTGCGGAACGACTTGAGGTCGTCCAGCTCCAGGCCGAAACCGGCCAGGTACAGCTGGGTGTAGAGGGTCAGGGACGAGTGGCCGGCGGACAGCACGAAGCGGTCGCGCCCGACCCAGTCGGGGTCGGCCGGGTCGTGCCGCATCACCTTCTGGAAGAGGGTGTAGGCGGCGGGAGCCAGGCTCATCGCCGTACCGGGATGGCCGTTGCCGACCTTCTGTACGGCGTCGGCGGCCAGGACGCGGGCGGTGTCGACGGCCCGCTGGTCCAACTCGGTCCACTCGAGGTCTGTGGTGGTCGGCTTGGTGCTCACCCTGGGTCAGGGCTCCTCTCCACATGTCACGCATGTCGAAATGCCGGTGCACGGGACGCCCGGCCGTTGTCGAGCCTACCCCCGCAAGTACGTGCGTTTTTTCGAGTCATTCCAGACTGCCGGGCCACGCGGGGATCCGCCTCCCGACTGGCCCGGACCGCACTTGGCAACTGAATACGCAGCCGCTCGTCCGAGTGCTCAACCGAGTGGGACCGAGCTCTTGCGGGGGCGTCCCCGGACACGACCCGACCCCCGCGAATGTCGGGGTATGGGCAACGTCTACAGTGGCGTGGTACGCGCGAGCCTTTACCGGGACTTCACACGGCTGGGCTTGCTGGGATGTCTCTGTAGGGGTGTGCGTGACGGCCGTCGAATCCCGTCCAGCCGGAGTGCTGGGGGAGAGCAAGAGCTCGAGTCACCGGCCGTTCGGGGCCCGTGTCAAGGCATTCGTGGCGCTGACCAAGCCCCGGATCATCGAGCTGCTGCTCATCACCACCGTTCCGGTGATGTTCCTGGCGCAGCAGGGCGTGCCCGACCTGAAGCTGGTGCTGCTCACCTGCCTCGGCGGATACCTGTCCGCGGGCGGGGCCAACGCGCTCAACATGTACATCGACCGCGACATCGACGCGCTCATGGACCGCACCTCGCAGCGGCCCCTGGTCACCGGCATGGTGTCGCCGCGCGAGTGCCTGGCCTTCGGCATCACGCTGGCGGTCGTCTCGACGCTGCTGTTCGGCCTCACCGTCAACTGGCTGAGCGCCTGGCTCTCCCTCGGCGCGCTCCTCTTCTACGTCGTCGTCTACACGATGATCCTCAAGCGCCGTACCTCGCAGAACATCGTGTGGGGCGGCATCGCGGGCTGCCTGCCGGTCCTGATCGGCTGGTCGGCGGTCACGAACTCCATGTCGTGGGCGCCGGTCGTCCTCTTCCTCGTCATGTTCTTCTGGACGCCGCCGCACTACTGGCCGCTGTCCATGAAGGTGCGCGAGGACTACGCGCGCGTGGGCGTCCCGATGCTGCCCGTGGTCGCCTCCAACAAGGTGGTCGCCAAGCAGATCGTCATCTACAGCTGGGTGATGGTCGGCGTCTCGCTGCTGCTCACCCCGCTCGGCTACACCGGCTGGTTCTACACGGCGGTCGCGCTGCTCGCGGGCGGCTTCTGGCTCTGGGAGGCGCACGGCCTGCAGAACCGCGCCAAGGCCGAGGTGACGGGCGCGAAGCTCAAGGAGATGCGGCTGTTCCACTGGTCGATCACCTATGTGTCGATCCTCTTCCTCGCGGTGGCGGTGGACCCCTTCCTGAGGTAGGGCCTGAGGCAAGGGTCACGTCGCCGCCCCCTCTACTCGTCGGTAGCATCCTGGTCATGGCAGACACGCAGCAGGTTGACGCGAAGGCCGAGCGCACGGTCGCCCGGCTCGCCAAGCAGATCAGCGCCTTCTCCAGCAAGCACGGCGGCGCCGAGGGCCAGCTGGCCAACATCGGCGAGCGCGGCACCCGGATCGTCCTCGTCGGCGAGGACGGCGGTTGGGGCGACCTGGTGGCCCCCTCGCACGAGACGGCCCGCAAGGCCGTCGAGAAGTCCGGCATCACCGTGCACGAGGAGTTCGACGGCGAGTTCGCCGCGAAGGTGCGGACGGGGCCGTACGAGTGGAGCCGGATGGCGGGCATCCAGGTCGGCGGTCCCTCGAACGGCTGAGATCCGCGGCCCATTCACATGGGGTGTGCGACACCAACACCTGATGCCCGGTTCACCCGTTAGGACCTGTGAGCAGCGACACGGTCCAAGCACGGGGAGCCCGGATGATCGAAACGCCGTCCCTCGTGGACCAGTACTGCCACGGCGTACTGAGAACGGAGCTGGGCCTCGGCACCTTCGAGGCCCAGCTGGCCCGCACCGAGGGCCCGCCCGCCCCCGGGACGACGCTGTTCGACACCCAGACGGGTTTCGCCGTACGGCGATGGTGCCCGCCCCTGCTCGGCCTGGAAGCGCACTGTCCGCCCGCCCGCTATCTGGCCAGGCGCCGTGAACTGGGCGTACTGGAAGCGGGCCGCAGGCTGCTGCGGGGCAGCGGGATCACGACCTATCTGGTCGACACCGGGCTGCCCGGCGACCTGACCGGGCCCCCCGAGCTGGCCTCCGCCGCGGCCGCCGAGGCCCGCGAGATCGTGCGCCTGGAACTCCTCGCCGAACAGGTCGCCGACACCTCGGGCACCGTGGAGTCCTTCCTCGCCAACCTCGCCGAGTCGGTGCACGGCGCCGCCGCGACCGCGGTCGCCTTCACCTCGGTGGCGGGCGTACGGCACGGACTCGCGCTCGCGCCCGAGCCACCCGGGCCCGGAGAGGTGCGGGGCGCGGCCGGCCGCTGGCTGGCGGGCCGCCGGGTGGGCGGCGAACTGTCCGATCCGGTGCTCCTGCGGCACCTGCTGTGGATCGCGGCCGCCTCCGGCCTGCCGCTCCAACTGCACGCCGGGCTCGGCGAGCCGGGCCTGCGCATCGACCGCACGGACCCCGTCCTGCTCACCGACTTCGTCCGGGCCACCGCGGGCCTGGGCACCGACCTCGTCCTGCTGCACAGCTACCCCTACCACCGGCACGCCGCCCATCTGGCCGGTGTCTTCCCGCACGTCTACGCCGACTCCGGCGCCGCCCTCGTCCGCACCGGGGCCCGCGCGGCGACCGTCCTCGCGGAGATCCTCGAACTGGCCCCCTTCGGCAAGATCGTCTTCTCCAGCGGGGCCCACAGCCTGCCCGAACTGCATGTGGTGGGCGCCCGTCTGTTCCGCGAGGCGCTGACCCGGGTGCTGGGCGGCTGGGTCACCGAGGGGGCGTGGTCGCTGGCGGACGCACAGCGGGTGGCGGGGCTGATCGCGTCGGGGAACGCGCGCCGGGTGTACGGGCTGGAGTGAGCCTGCGCGAGGCCGACTCTTCGGGGGACGCGCCGTCGGGAGCGGGGCGGCGCCGACCCGCGGCTAGCTGGGCCCGGTGACCGACGAGCCGGTGGCGGCGTACGACTGGGCGGGCACCCCGGGCGACTCGCCCTCGGACCGCTCCCGCAGGGCCAGCAGGACGCGCAGGACCCCGATCCACACCAGGGCCGAGCCGAGCATGTGCAGGCCGACCAGGAACTCGGGCAGGTCGGTGAAGTACTGGACGTAGCCGATGACGCCCTGGGACAGGAGGACCAGGAAGAGGTCGCGGGTGCGGTGCAGGGGGCCCGCGGGGGCGTCGACCGCCTTGAGGATGAACCACAGGGCGAAGGTCAGCGACACCACGATCCAGGCCAGGACCGCGTGCACCTTGCTCACGGTCTCCCAGTCCAGCGGCATCCGCTCGACCTCGCTGGAGTCACCGGCGTGCGGTCCGGCCCCGGTCACCACCGTGCCGACGAGGATCAGCAGGGCGGCGGCCGCGACCATGAACCACACCAGCTGCTGCACCGGCTTGCCGACCAGCGGGCGGGGTGCCGTGTCCCCCTCGCGGGTGCGCTGCCACATCACCGCGGCGACCGTGATCAGGGCCGTCGTCGCCACGAAGTGGGCCGCGACGGTGTACGGGTTCAGCCCCACGAGGACGACGATGCCGCCGAGGATCGCGTTGCTCATCACGATCCAGAACTGCGCCCAGCCCAGCCGGGTCAGGCTGCGCCGGTACGGCTTCTCGGAGCGCGCGGCGATGATGGCCCAGCCGACGGCGGCGCACAGCACGTAGGTGAGCATCCGGTTGCCGAACTCGATGGCACCGTGGAAGCCCATCGCGCTGGTCGCCGTCAGCGAGTCGTCCGTGCACTTGGGCCAGGTCGGGCACCCGAGTCCCGACCCGGTCAGCCGCACCGCCCCGCCGGTGACCACGATGACCACCGCCATGACGAGAGCGGACAGAGCCGCCCGCTGAACCGTCCGGGGGGTCGGGGTCCAGCGTGCGGCGATGAAGGCGAGCGGGTTGCGGACGGCCTCTACGGCGTCGGCGCGGGTCAGGTTCGGCACGCGTTCCATCGTAGGGGGCCGCTTGTGCACGCGTTCACGAGGGCCCCTACTCCCAGCGGAAGAAGCGCCCCGCCAGGGCCAGGCCCGCGACGGCCCACACCGCCAGGACGCCCAGGTCGCCCCAGGGCATCGCGGCCCCGTGCTGCAGTACGTCCCGCAGCCCGTCCGACAGGGCCGTGATCGGGAGCAGGCTCAGGACGTCCTGAGTGCTCTGGGAGAACCGGTCCAGGGGGACGATGACTCCGCCGCCGACCAGGAGGAGCAGGAAGACCAGGTTGGCCGCGGCCAGGGTGGCTTCCGCCTTGAGAGTGCCGGCCATGAGGAGGCCCAGCCCCGAGAAGGCCGCCGTGCCGAGGAGCAGGAGCAGGAGCACGGCGAAGGGGTTGCCGTGCGGGGACCAGCCCAGGGCGAAGGCGATCACCGTCAGAAGGATCACCTGGAGGATCTCCGTCACCAGGACCGACGCCGTCTTCGCCGTCATCAGGCCCCAGCGGGGGAGCGGGGAGGAGGCCAGGCGCTTCAGGACGCCGTAGCGGCGCTCGAAGCCGGTCGCGATCGCCTGGCCGGTGAAGGCCGTCGACATGACCGCGAGGGCCAGGACGCCGGGGGCGAGGAAGTCCACCGCCTTGCCCTCGCCGGTGTCGATGATGTCCACCGAGCTGAACAGGACCAGCACGAGGGTCGGGATCACCACCGTCAGCAGGAGCTGCTCGCCGTTGCGCAGGAGCATCTTCGTCTCCAGGACCGCCTGGGTCGCGATCATGCGTCCCAGGGGTGCCGCACCCGGCTTCGGGGTGTACATGCCGGTGGCCGTCACGCGCGGAGCTCCTTGCCCGTCAGTTCCAGGAAGACGTCTTCCAGAGTGTGCCGTTCCACCGAGATCTTCTCCGGCATCACGCCGTGCTGGGCGCACCAGGACGTCACCGTCGCCAGCAGCTGGGGGTTGACCTTGCCGATCACCCGGTAGGAGCCCGGGGTCAGCTCCGCCGCCGAGCAGTCGGCGGGCAGGGCCTTCAGGAGGGACCCCACGTCGAGCCCGGGGCGGCCGGTGAAGCGCAGGGTGTTCTCGGCGCCGCCCCGGCACAGCTCCTCCGGGGTGCCCTGGGCGATGACCTTGCCGCCGTCGATGATCGCCACGTCGTCGGCGAGCTGCTCGGCCTCGTCCATGTAGTGCGTGGTGAGGACGACCGACACGCCGTCCGCGCGCAGGTCGCGGACCAGGTCCCAGGTCGCGCGGCGGGCCTGCGGGTCGAGTCCGGCGGTCGGCTCGTCCAGGAACACCAGTTCCGGACGGCCCACGACCGCCATGGCGAGCGCCAGGCGCTGCTGCTGGCCGCCCGACAGCCTGCGGTACGTCGTCCTGCCGCAGCTCTCCAGGCCCAGCCGCTCGATCAGCGCGTCCACGTCGAGCGGGTGCGCGTGCAGTCTCGCCATGTGCCGCAGCATCTCGTCGGCCCGGGCGCCCGAGTACACGCCGCCGGACTGGAGCATCACGCCGATCCTCGGGTGCAGCTCACGGGCCTGCCGCACCGGGTCGAGGCCCAGGACCCGTACCGTGCCGGAGTCCGGCTTCCGGTAGCCCTCGCAGGTCTCCACCGTCGTCGTCTTGCCCGCGCCGTTGGGCCCGAGTACGGCGGTCACGCCCGCCCGGGTCACCAGGTCGAGGCCGTCCACGGCGGTCTTCGTGCCGTACCGCTTCACCAGGGCGTGGACCTGGACCACGGGCTCACTTCGCATGGGCCCGAGTCTAGGTTCGCGGCCCGCACCGCGGTCGCTCGGGTACGAGATCTCCACCGCCGGGAGGATTTCCCGTGCCGCCGTGGGATTTCAGCGGGGTCGTCAGGGGGTTTCAGCGGCTGGGTCGGGGGGCTGGACGCTGGCCCGGGGATCTTTCGAACCGGCTCGCGGGTCTTAAGGGACTGGCCTGGGGGTCCTCCGAGCCGGGCCGGGGGTTTTCGGGGTCGGCCCGGGGGTCTTTCGAGTCGGGCCGGGGCTTCGGGACCGGCCCGGGGGTCTTCGTGCCGGCTGGGGAGTTCTCGGGGTCGGCCTGGGTGCCCTCCGAGCCGGGCCGGGGTTTTCGGGGTCGGCCTGGGGCTTCGGGACCGGCCCGGGGGTCTTCGTGCCGGCTGGGGAGTTCTCGGGGTCGGCCTGGGTGCCCTCCGGGCCGGGCCGGGGTTTTCGGGGTCGGGCCTGGGGCTTCGGGACTGGGCCGGGGGTCTTCGTGCCGGCTGGGGAGTTTTCGGGATCGCTCCCGGGGGTCCTCCGAGCCGGGCCGGGGATTTTCGGGGTCGGCCTGGGAGGTCTTTCGTGCCGGCTCAGGAGTCTTCTGGATCGGTTCCGAGGGCCCTCCGAGCCGGGCCAGGCGTCTTCGGGTCGGCCCGGGGGGTCTTTCGAACCGGCTCGGGGGGCTTCAGGACTGGCCTGGGGGAGGGGGCTTCGTGACAGCTCGGGGGTTTTCGGGATCGGCCCGGGGGTCCTCCGAACCGGGCCGGGATTCGTGCCCGGCTCAGGACTCTTCCAGACCGGTTCCGGGGGGCCTCCGAACCGCCCCGGGGGTCTTCGGGATCGGCTCTGGGGTCTTTCGAACCGGGCCGGGGGCGTCGAGTGCGGATCGGTGGGTGCCGAGGTCGGTCCGGGGGTGCCCGGGTGTCTCGCGCGCCGTGAGTGGTACTTCCTCCTCGCGTGAGCGGTGCAGGGGGAGCCAGCGTTCGGCGTACGCCACCGCGGCCGCGACGGGGAACAGCCGGGTGTCGGCCGCGCCCGTCCTTCCCCGGACGACGACGCCGGTGTCCCGCTCGAAGTCGTGGCCCAGTTCGTCGAAGCGGTCCGAGGTGATCGAGACCTCTGTGACCACCTCCCACCCGTCCGGTCCCGGGCGGCCGACCTTCACCAGCGGGGTCGGGACGCGGTACTCGGCGAGGTGGAAGCTCGTGCAGGTGTCGTAGCCCGCGCCGAGGAGCAGCACGCGCGCGTGGAGGTCCTCCAGGCGCGCCAGCGGGCTGCGCTCGCCCAGGCGGCAGTCGGGGGCGTGGCCGTCCAGGACGTCCCGCGCGCGGGGGCCGATCGCCGCGAAGGAGGTCTGCGGGTGGGCGCTGCGCAGGGCGCCGGGCCAGGTGCGCACGGTCTCCGGGATCACGCCGACCCCGCGCGAGGGCGTCACGACGGGGTCGTAGGCGGGCATGGTCGCCCGGATCGTGTCCCACCACTCCTCGGGCACCGGGGGGTTGCTCCACACCGCCGGGTCCGAGAGGTCGCCGGTCTGGGTGGGGACCACCAGGGTGCCGCCCGGGCCGAGGGCGTCCAGAAGTCCCTGTACCACCGCGACCGGGCCTCCGCAGACCCAGCCGAGGGAGCTGAGCGAGGAGTGCACGAGCAGGATCTCGCCGCTTCTGACACCGAGCTCGCGCAGCTGTCCCGCGAGGGTGTCGCGAGTGACAAGTGGGCCGGTGGGAGGTGGTATCGGCATGGTTCGGGAGTTTCCCCGACGGGGCCGCCGGACGCCACCGGTTTGATCGATCAGTGATCGTTTCCCCAGGTCAGGTTAGGGATGCCTAAGTGATGCAGGGCACCGTCCGTGGAGCGGACGCGGCTTGCCCGGTCCTGAGGAATTACGCAACAATGGCGTTGTGAAAAACGTCGGCGAGGTTCGGGAGACCCCCACGGGGGCCCCTCAGGAGGAGCTCGCGACCGGTGAGCGGTCCACCCGCAACCGCGTCGCGCGATCCATCCTGGACCACGGCCCGTCGACCGTCACCGAGCTGGCCGGACGACTGGGGCTCACCCCCGCGGCCGTACGGCGTCATCTGGACGCGCTGGTGGCCGACGACGTCGTGGAGGCGCGGGAGCAGCGGGTGTACGGCGCGCGGACGCGTGGCCGTCCCGCCAAGGTCTTCGCGCTCACCGACTGCGGCCGGGACGCCTTCGACCAGTCGTACGACAAGCTCGCCGCGGACGCCCTGCGCTGGATCCAGGAGCGGTTCGGCGGGGACGAGGCGGTCGTCGCCTTCGCACGCGCGAGGATCGCCGCGCAGGCCGAGGAATACCGCAAGGTCGTCGAGGCCGCCGCCCCCGAGGAGCGCACCGAAGCCCTGGCCAAGGCCCTGAGCGCGGACGGGTACGCTGCTACGGCGCGCAGCGCACCGGTCGGCGAGCAGCTCTGCCAGCACCACTGCCCGGTGGCCCATGTCGCGGAGAAGTTCCCCCAGCTCTGTGAGGCGGAGACCGAGATCTTCTCCCAGCTGCTGGGAACCCATGTCCAGCGACTGGCGACCATCGCGCACGGCGACGGCGTCTGCACGACGTTCATCCCCAAGATTTCCCACACCACCGATATCGCATCTGCAAGCACGGCCGGGAGGAACCCCGCATGACTCTCCCCACGGAGACTGCCCACCCCGAACTCGAGGGCCTGGGTAAGTACGAATACGGCTGGGCCGACTCCGACACGGCCGGCGCCTCTGCGAAGCGCGGCATCAACGAGGACGTCGTCCGCGACATCTCCGCGAAGAAGAGCGAGCCGGAGTGGATGACCAAGCTCCGCCTCAAGGGGTTGCGCCTCTTCGACAAGAAGCCCATGCCGAACTGGGGCTCGGACCTCTCCGGCATCGACTTCGACAACATCAAGTACTTCGTGCGCTCCACGGAGAAGCAGGCGGAGTCCTGGGAGGACCTGCCCGAGGACATCAAGAACACGTACGACAAGCTCGGCATCCCCGAGGCGGAGAAGCAGCGCCTCGTCGCCGGTGTCGCGGCGCAGTACGAGTCCGAGGTCGTCTACCACCAGATCCGTGAGGACCTGGAGGAGCAGGGCGTCATCTTCCTGGACACCGACACCGCGCTGAAGGAGCACCCGGAGCTCTTCAAGGAGTACTTCGGCACCGTCATCCCGGTCGGCGACAACAAGTTCGCGTCGCTGAACACCGCGGTGTGGTCCGGCGGTTCCTTCATCTACGTGCCGAAGGGCGTGCACGTGGAGATCCCGCTCCAGGCCTACTTCCGTATCAACACGGAGAACATGGGCCAGTTCGAGCGGACCCTGATCATCGTCGACGAGGGTGCCTACGTGCACTACGTCGAGGGTTGTACGGCCCCGATCTACAAGAGCGACTCGCTGCACTCCGCGGTCGTCGAGATCATCGTCAAGAAGAACGCCCGCTGCCGTTACACGACCATCCAGAACTGGTCGAACAACGTCTACAACCTGGTCACCAAGCGCGCCGTGGCGTACGAGGGCGCGACCATGGAGTGGATCGACGGCAACATCGGTTCCAAGGTGACGATGAAGTACCCGGCCGTCTACCTGATGGGCGAGCACGCCAAGGGCGAGACCCTGTCCATCGCCTTCGCGGGCGAGGGCCAGCACCAGGACGCCGGCTCCAAGATGGTCCACATGGCGCCGAACACCTCCTCCAACATCGTCTCCAAGTCGGTGGCGCGCGGTGGCGGTCGTACGTCCTACCGCGGTCTCGTCGAGATCGGCGAGGGCGCCCACGGCTCCAAGTCCAACGTGCTGTGCGACGCGCTGCTCGTCGACACCATCTCCCGCTCCGACACGTACCCGTACGTGGACGTCCGCGAGGACGACGTGTCCATGGGCCACGAGGCGACCGTCTCCAAGGTCTCCGAGGACCAGCTCTTCTACCTGATGAGCCGTGGCCTCTCCGAGTTCGAGGCGATGGCGATGATCGTGCGCGGCTTCGTCGAGCCGATCGCGAAGGAGCTGCCCATGGAGTACGCCCTTGAGCTCAACCGGCTGATCGAGCTGCAGATGGAAGGCGCGGTCGGTTAAGACCGCCTCCCGAGAAGCAGCTAGCGAACCTGACGTAGGAAGAGAGCAGACCGACAGCCATGGCTGAGGCTCAGAACATTCCGGTGGGATCCACCACCGCCGGCCAGATCGCGGTGGCCGCCGAGTCGACCGTCGCCACGCGCATGAGCGCGCCCCCGTCCTTCGACGTCGCGGACTTCCCGGTCCCGCACGGCCGCGAGGAGGAGTGGCGGTTCACCCCGCTGGAGCGCCTGCGCGGGCTGCACGACGGCACCGCGGTCGCCACCGGCGCCGGCGTGAAGGTCGACGTGCAGGCCCCCGAGGGCGTCTCCGTCGAGACCGTCGGCCGCGACGACGCCCGGATCGGCAGGGCCGGCACCCCGGTGGACCGCATCGCCGCCCAGGCGTACTCCGCGTTCGAGAAGGCCGGCGTGATCACCGTCCCCAAGGAGACGGTCCTCACCGAGCCGATCCGGATCGCCGTGCACGGCGAGGGCGGCACCCGCTTCGGCCACCAGGTGATCGAGCTGGGCGCCTTCGCCGAGGCCGTCGTCGTCATCGACCACACCGGTGACGCCGTGCTCGCCTCCAACGTCGACTACGTCCTGGGCGACGGCGCCAAGCTGACCGTCGTCTCCGTCCAGGACTGGGACGACAAGGCCGTGCACGTGGCCCAGCACAACGCGCTGATCGGCCGGGACGCCACCTTCAAGTCGTTCGTGGTCACCTTCGGCGGCGACCTCGTCCGGCTGCACCCGCGCGTCGCCTACGCCGGTCCCGGCGGCGAGGCCGAGCTGTTCGGTCTGTACTTCACCGACGCCGGCCAGCACCAGGAGCACCGCCTCCTCGTCGACCACAACACCCCGCACTGCAAGTCGAACGTCGCCTACAAGGGCGCGCTCCAGGGCGAGGGCGCCCACGCGGTGTGGATCGGTGACGTGCTCATCGAGGCCAAGGCCGAGGGCACCGACACCTACGAGATGAACCGCAACCTCGTCCTCACCGACGGCGCGCGGGTCGACTCGGTGCCGAACCTGGAGATCGAGACCGGCGAGATCGTCGGAGCCGGTCACGCCTCGGCCACCGGCCGCTTCGACGACGAGCAGCTCTTCTACCTGATGGCCCGAGGCATCCCGGCCGACGAGGCCCGGCGCCTGGTCGTCCGCGGCTTCTTCGCCGAGCTGGTCCAGCAGATCGGTGTCGACGACATCGAGGAGCGCCTGCTCGCGAAGATCGACGAGGAGCTGGAGGCCACCGTCTGATGGCTTTCGTACGCGCCTGCGGGCTGAGCGAGCTGGAGGAGGACACCCCGAAGCGGGTGGAACTCGACGGCACGCCGGTCTCGGTCGTGCAGACCGAGGGAGAGGTGTTCGCCATCCACGACATCTGCTCCCACGCCAACGTCTCGCTCTCCGAGGGCGAGGTGGAGGACTGCCAGATCGAGTGCTGGCTGCACGGCTCCAGCTTCGACCTGCGCACCGGTAAACCGTCCGGCCTTCCCGCGACGCGCCCCGTCCCCGTATACCCCGTAAAGATCGAAGGGGACGACGTGCTCGTCTCCCTCACCCAGGAGTCCTGAGGCACCCATGGCAACGCTTGAAATCCGAGACCTGCACGTCACCGTCGAGGCCGACAACGCCACGAAGGAGATCCTCAAGGGTGTCGACCTGACCGTGAAGCAGGGCGAGACGCACGCCATCATGGGCCCCAACGGCTCCGGCAAGTCGACGCTCGCCTACTCCCTCGCGGGTCACCCGAAGTACACGATCACCGGCGGCACCGTCACCCTCGACGGCGAGGACGTCCTGGATATGGCGGTCGACGAGCGCGCCCGCGCCGGCCTGTTCCTCGCGATGCAGTACCCGGTCGAGGTCCCCGGTGTCTCCGTGTCGAACTTCCTCCGCACCTCCGCCACCGCCATCCGCGGCGAGGCCCCCAAGCTGCGCACCTGGGTCAAGGAGGTCAAGGAGGCCATGGAGCGCCTCAACATGGACTCCTCCTTCGCCGAGCGCAACGTCAACGAGGGCTTCTCCGGCGGTGAGAAGAAGCGCCACGAGATCCTCCAGCTCGAACTGCTGAAGCCGAAGGTCGCGATCCTCGACGAGACCGACTCCGGTCTCGACGTCGACGCCCTTCGCATCGTCTCCGAGGGCGTCAACCGTGTCCGCGAGACCGGCGAGGTCGGCACCCTGCTGATCACGCACTACACGCGCATCCTGCGCTACATCAAGCCCGACTTCGTCCACGTCTTCTCCGGCGGCCGGATCGTCGAGTCCGGCGGCGCCGAGCTCGCCGACAAGCTGGAGAACGAGGGCTACGAGGCATACACGAAGGGTGGCGTATCCGCGTGACACAGCTGCCGGGCCTCCTCACTGAGTCCAATCTTCTTGGCGAGGCGATCCGCAAGGACTTCCCGATCCTGGACCGCCTGGTCCACGACGACCGGAAGCTCGTCTACCTGGACAACGCGGCGACCTCGCAGAAGCCGCGCCAGGTACTGGACGCCCTGAGCGAGTACTACGAGCGCTACAACGCCAACGTCCACCGCGGTGTGCATGTGCTCGCGGAGGAGGCCACGGCGCTGTACGAGGGCGCGCGCGACAAGGTCGCCGAGTTCATCAACGCCCCCTCGCGCAACGAGGTGATCTTCACCAAGAACGCCTCCGAGTCGCTCAACCTCGTGGCGAACATGCTGGGCTGGGCCGACGAGCCCTACCGCGTGGACTCCGAGACCGAGATCGTCATCACGGAGATGGAGCACCACTCCAACATCGTGCCGTGGCAGCTGCTCGCGCAGCGCACCGGCGCGAAGCTGAAGTGGTTCGGGCTGACCGACGACGGCCGTCTCGACCTGTCCAACATCGACGAGGTCATCACCGAGAAGACGAAGATCGTCTCCTTCGTGCTGGTCTCCAACATCCTGGGCACGGTCAACCCGGTCGAGGCGATCGTCCGCCGCGCGCAGGAGGTCGGCGCGCTGGTCTGCATCGACGCCTCCCAGGCCGCCCCGCACATGCCGGTGGACGTGCAGGCGCTCCAGGCCGACTTCGTGGCCTTCACCGGCCACAAGATGTGCGGTCCGACCGGTATCGGCGTGCTGTGGGGCCGCCAGGAGCTCCTGGAGGACCTGCCCCCGTTCCTCGGCGGCGGCGAGATGATCGAGACCGTGTCGATGCACTCGTCGACGTACGCCCCGGCGCCGCACAAGTTCGAGGCGGGCACCCCCCCGATCGCGCAGGCGGTCGGTCTGGGCGCGGCCATCGACTATCTGCAGTCGATCGGCATGGACAAGATCCTCGCCCACGAGCACGCGCTGACCGAGTACGCGGTCCAGCGCCTGGCGGAGGTACCGGACCTGAGGATCATCGGCCCGACCACGGCCGAGGACCGGGGCGCGGCCATCTCCTTCACGCTCGGTGACATCCACCCGCACGACGTGGGCCAGGTCCTCGACGAGCAGGGCATCGCGGTCCGGGTCGGCCACCACTGCGCGCGGCCGGTCTGCCTGCGGTACGGAATTCCCGCGACCACGCGAGCGTCGTTCTATCTGTACTCCACTCCGGCCGAGATCGACGCACTGGTCGAGGGCCTGGAGCACGTACGGAACTTCTTCGGCTGACGGGAACGGGCTATCGCATGAAGCTGGACTCGATGTACCAGGAAGTCATCCTGGACCACTACAAGCACCCGCACGGGCGTGGTCTCAGGGATGGCGACGCCGAGGTGCACCACGTGAACCCGACGTGCGGGGACGAGATCACCCTCCGCGTGAAGTACGACGGCACGAGGATCGAGGACGTCTCCTACGAGGGCCAGGGCTGCTCGATCAGCCAGGCCAGCGCGTCCGTGCTGAACGATCTGCTGGTGGGCAAGGACCTGGCGGACGCGCAGCGGATCCAGGAGACCTTCCTGGAGCTGATGCAGTCGAAGGGCAGGATCGAGCCCGACGACGCGATGGAGGAGGTGCTGGAGGACGCGGTCGCGTTCGCCGGTGTCTCCAAGTACCCGGCCCGGGTCAAGTGCGCCCTCCTCAGCTGGATGGCGTGGAAGGACGCGACGGCCCAGGCGCTGGACGCCGGAGCCGACGCCGAAAGGAAGACGGCATGAGCGAGACCGTTGAAATGAAGCCGGCCTCGGAGGAAGAGGTCCGCGAGGCGCTGTACGACGTCGTCGACCCCGAGCTGGGCATCGACGTCGTCAACCTCGGCCTGATCTACGGCATCCACATCGACGACGCGAACATCGCGACCCTCGACATGACCCTGACCTCGGCGGCCTGTCCGCTGACGGACGTCATCGAGGACCAGGCCAAGTCCGCCACGGACGGCCTCGTGAGCGAACTCCGCATCAACTGGGTGTGGATGCCGCCGTGGGGGCCGGACAAGATCACGGACGACGGACGCGAGCAGCTCCGGGCGCTCGGGTTCAACGTCTGATTCAACGTCTGACGGACGCGTCCATCGGAAAGCGGCGGCACCTTCAAGGTGCCGCCGCTTCCGTGTGCCAGGGTGCGGGTCAGGCCAGGCCGCCCACCAGCTGGAACGACGAGTCCGACAGATACTGCGAGCTGTACTCGAAGCGTTCCAGACGGACCACGAAGTTCTTGTGGCGGAGGAAGTAGCCGGGGTAGTTCACCGACTCCAGCATCGTCGCGCTGGTGTAGGCGGCTTCCCGGGGACAGAACGTGGCGTCCTGCTCGAACAGGGACGAGCCGTCGTCGCGGTCGGCGCGCAGGACGAAGGAGCGGTGCCGCAGGTACTTTCCGTCCTGGGTGGCGAAGGAGTAACAGGAGGCATTCGCCAGGCCCTTGACCTGCTTGAAGGTGGCGTCCTCGCGGGACTGCGCACCGCTGACCGGGTCCACGCCCACATAGCCGTCGTCCACGTGCCAGAAGCGGTCGGGGAAGTTGACCGAACGCACCGAACGGTAGGTCACGGAGGGCTTCGGCTTGGGCGAACTGCCCTTGGAAGCCGTGGGCTTGGGCGGCTTCGGGGTCTCCGTGACCGTGACGGTGGGCTCGATGCCCTGCTGCCGGGGGCCCCGGGGAGTGGGGGACACCGACGAGAGGCCGCTGTCGCCCGGAGGGGCCTCGGTCGTCGCGGGCTGGGAGGAGAAGGAGATCAGGCCCCCCTCGTCCCGAGCGGTCTTTGACGGATCGTCAGCTTTGTTGTCCGTGGCGGCTATCGCCGCCACACAGGCGATGATCGTGGCCACCGCCAACGCCCCGGCGAGATAGAGCCGTCGGGTGCCGGGCGTGCGGGAGGTGTCCAACGTCCAGCCGTTCTCCCAGGGGCGGTCCTGGGGCGGCCGGGACTTGTCTACGGGCATGCGCTGTTCCTCCGGCGCGGCGCGAGGCGACGTGCCGCTGCTGTGGTGGCGCGGTATGTGAATGGTGAAACACAAGTGGTTCCGGGGGAACACTAGTGGTTACCGGCGGTCCCGAGCAGCCCTTTGAACCGGCCGGTTTCCACATTCCCCGCTCAGCGGGCTCCCAGCCGCGCCTCAGCGGGGGACGGCGGCGTGGCGGCGTGGTCACCTCTGCACCCCCTTGTCCCGTACGGCCCGTCTTCGTCCTCGGCTGCCCCCGCTCGGGCACCACGCTGCTCCAGTTGACGCCGCACGCGCCCCCGGGAATCGCCCTGCCGCCGGAGACCCGGTTCCATGAACTCGGCCCGGACGCGGGCCTGGTCGCCGAGCGCGTCGAGGGCGGTCCGCCCACGCTCGGCTCGGCCCTCGGGATCTCGCTCGGGGCGTACGCCGAACGGCACGGCAAGGTCCGCTGGGGCGACAAGCGGCCGGCGTAGGCCTCGCTGCTGGAGATGCCCTGGTGGCACCGCGGCTTCCACGAGGCCGTCGCCCCGAACCCCGACCCCGGGAACTCTGCGCCTGCTTGGGGGAGGAGTACGCGCCCGCGATGACCGAGCCCCGCCGTGAGGCCGGGCGGGCCGTCCCCGCCCGCAAGAGCCGGCACCTGCGGACCCGCGGCGCCCTGGACGCCACCCGCGCGGGCAGCCGGCAGCGTTGGCTGACCACCGACACCGGATACGGCTGTGCGAGGCCGTGCTGGGAGAACGGCTGCTGGGCCACGGCTACGAACTCAGCGGCGCCGTGCGGCCCGATCCCGCCGAACTCGCTATCCGCAAGGTCGCCGCCGACGCCGAGCGGCGCGCCCTCGACCGCCTGACGCGGCTACGGGATCCGGCGCCGGTGGCGGCTGTCGGGGCCCATCGTTATGTACGCTCGTACACATGGGATACCTGCTGCTCGCCGCAGCCATCGCCGCCGAGGTCGGAGCGACCACGGCCATGAAGTACACCGAGGGCTTCAGCCGGTTGGGGCCCTCGTCGCTGACCGTGCTCGGCTACGTCCTCTCCTTCGTGCTGCTCGCCCAGACGCTGAAGACGGTGTCGGTCGGCACCGCCTACGCGATCTGGGCCGGCGCGGGCACCGCGGCCATCGCCACCATCGGGATGGTCTTCCTCGGAGAGGGGATGACGGTCACCAAGGCCGCCGGGATCGCGCTGATCATCGTGGGCGTCGTGGTCCTGAACCTGGGCGGGACGCACTGATGCCCCGGCGCCACGACCCCGAACGCCGGCAGCGGATCATCGACGCGGCCATCCGGGTGGTGGGGCGCAAGGGGCTCGCGGGACTCAGCCACCGCAGCGCCGCCGCCGAGGCCGACGTACCGCTCGGATCGACGACGTACCACTTCAAGAGCCTCGACGAGCTGATGGTCGCCGCGCTGCGCCAGGCCAGCGAGGGCTTCGCCAAGGCGGTCGCCGCGCACGGCGCCCTGGACGAGGCCGGCGGCGACCTGGCCGCCGGCCTCGCCCGCGTCCTCGGCGACTGGCTCGGCGGCGACCGCACCGGCGTCGAGCTGGAGTACGAGCTCTACCTCGCCGCGCTGCGCCGCCCCGCCCTGCGCCCCGTCGCCGCCGAATGGGCCGACGACCTCGCCGAACGCCTCGCCCGCCGCACGGACCCGGTCACTGCACGGGCACTGGTCGCGCTGATGGACGGGATCTGCCTCCAGGTGCTGCTGACGGGGGCGCCCTACGACGAGGGGTATGCGCGGGAGGTGCTGGCGCGGGTGATCCCGCCGGGGAGCAGGTGAGGTGCTGAGGTCCTCGCGCCGTCCGTGAACTCTTTGCCGTCCAGCGGGCAACAGGGGGTGTCACGCACACACCGAGCTGTTCGCGCGGCTCTACGACCGCCACGCGGGCACCTTCCTCATCGCGTTCCGCATCCGCCCCCGATACGACCTTGCCCGCTCCTGGCTGTACGGCATCGCGGGCAACCTCATCGGCAGGCAGCGCCGCTCCGAGGTGCGGGCACTGAGGGCCCTTGCCCGCACCTCGTCAGGATCCGGTCGCCGCGTCCTGGAGCGAGTCCTGGGTCGAGGACACGGACAGGCGGCCCGCAGCGCAGGGGGGCCGCCCAGCACCCGAGACGCCCCGCGCACGGGTTCGCGTCCCGCGCCCCGCGCCGGTTAGGTTTCCCTCATGACCGACACGACTGCTCCGCGCACCACCGGCGCCATCGCCGCAGGCCTCGCCACCGTCGCTGCCGACGGCACCGTTCTCGACACCTGGTTCCCCGCTCCCGAGCTCTCCGCCGAACCCGGTCCGGCCGGCACCGAGCGGCTCTCCGCCGAGCGGGCCGTGGCACTGCTCGGCGAAGGCGCCGCCAAGGCGATCGGCCCGGACGCCCGCCGTGGCGTCGAGGTGATCGCGGTCCGCACGGTCATCGCCTCCCTCGACGACAAGCCGCTCGACACGCATGACACCTACCTACGGCTGCACCTGCTCTCGCACCGGCTGGTCCAGCCGCACGGCCAGAGCCTGGACGGCATCTTCGGCTTCCTGCCCAACGTCGCCTGGACCTCGCTCGGCCCGGTCGCCGTCGACGACATCGAGAAGGTGCGCCTCAACGCCCGCGCCGAGGGCCTGCACCTCGCCGTGACGAGCGTCGACAAGTTCCCGCGCATGACGGACTACGTGGCCCCCAAGGGCGTCCGCATCGCCGACGCCGACCGGGTCCGCCTCGGCGCGCACCTCGCCGCGGGCACCACCGTGATGCACGAGGGCTTCGTCAACTTCAACGCGGGCACGCTCGGCACCTCGATGGTCGAGGGCCGCATCTCCGCCGGTGTCGTGGTCGGCGACGGCTCGGACATCGGCGGCGGCGCCTCCACCATGGGCACCCTCTCCGGCGGCGGCAATGTCCGGATCACCATCGGCGAGCGCTGCCTGATCGGCGCCGAGGCGGGCGTCGGCATCGCGCTCGGCGACGAGTGCGTGGTCGAGGCCGGTCTCTACGTCACCGCGGGCACCCGGGTCACCATGCCCGACGGGCAGATCGTCAAGGCCCGTGAGCTCAGCGGCGCCTCGAACATCCTCTTCCGCCGCAACTCGGTCACCGGCACCGTCGAGGCCCGCCCGAACAACGCGGTCTGGGGCGGCCTCAACGACGTCCTGCACAGCCACAACTGACCTGGCACAGGCGAAGGTCGCCGCGGAGGACGCATTGTCCTTCGCGGCGACTTTTTTTCGTGGCCACGGCATAGCGGCGGCCACCCGTACGCGTCACAAGGAGCGGAGGGGCGGCGCACAGGCGTCGCCGGGGAAGAGAAGGTGACGATGAATGCCGAAGGGCTGGAGAGTTTCCGGGACTTCGTGGACAGCAGGTCGTCCGCTCTGCTGAAGACCGCTGTGCTGCTGTGCGGGGGAGACCAGCACGCCGGTGAGGACCTGCTGCAGAACGCTCTGGTCAGGACGGCCGGGCGGTGGCAGAAGATCGACGAGCCCGAGGCCTACGTACGGCAGGTCCTCTACCGCCAGCAGGTCAGCCGCTGGCGGCTCAAGTGGCCGCGGCGGGAGGTCACTGTCGCCGAGCCGCCCGAACCGTCGAACGCCGGCGAACCCGGCCTCGACACCGCCGCCGCGGCCGAACTGCGCCTGGTGATACGCCAGGCCCTGGCCCGGCTCACCGCACGCCAGCGCACCGTGCTGGTGCTGCGCTACTTCGAGGACCTGCCCGAGGCCGACGTGGCCCGGCTGCTGGGCTGTTCGGTCGGCACCGTGCGGTCCACCACTCACCGCTCGCTGGCCCGGCTGCGTCAGCTCGCTCCGGAACTCGCCGCCCTCGGGCCCGCGGAGGCGGAGCGGTTCGACGCCCGTGACTACTCGCCCGTGGAGGTGCGTCCGTGAACGTCGACGACATCGTGCGCGACGCCCTGCGCGAACAGGCCGCCGAACAGCCCCCGGCGGCAGCGGGGTTCGCCGACCGGGTGCTCGCCGTCCGGCGCCGCCGCCGTACCCGCAGGATCACGGTCGCCGCCGTGGTCGCGGTCGCCGTGGTCGCCGTCGGGGTGGCGGTGCCGCTGCTGGACTCCGGCAAGGAGGACGTACGGCCCTCGGGCGGCATCGTGACCCCGAAGAAGGTCGAGTCCCGCCCCGACCAGTCGCCGCCGCGGGACAGGATCTCCGTCGGGGGCACGACCCTGGTCGGGTACTCCGTCCCGGAGCGGGTCGTGAAGAGCGCGGACAGCGCAGTCCTCGAGCGCACCTACCACCTGCTGAACCCGGGGACCGGCACGTACACCGAGGCCGCCGACTGGTCCTGGGTCGCCGTCGCCCCGGGGGGCAGGACCGCCGCCGTCCTCGAACGGGACCTGCCCGCCTCCCGGATCGGCCTGCTCGATCTGATCACGGGCAAGGTCCGGCGGTGGATCCCGGTCGACCACGGAGTCGGCGGACTCGCCTTCTCCCGCGACGGCCGCAAGCTGGTCGCGACGACGTACAGCGAGAACCCCGACCGGCTGGTCAGGACGGAGGGCGACGGCGAGTGGAGCCAGCCGTGGACGTCCAGCCGCACCGGCTTCTTCCTTCTCGACGTGGCCTCCGGGAGCGGCGACTGGACCGAGGTCAGGCTCGGGGGCGGGGCGGACGACCCCATGGGCGGCACCATGATGAACAGCCGCCAGGACTTCGCCCTCACCGCCGACGGCCGGTACGTCTGGGAGGGCAGTCCCATGGAGCCCGGTTACGTGTTCCACGACCTCTCGGGCAAGAACGTCCCGGCGCCGGCGGGCGAGAAGTACCTGGCCTGGTTCGTCGACGCGGGCAGGTCGCCGGACGGCAGGCTCGTCGCCGGTGACTTCGCGGGCAAGAAGTGGAAGACCTCCTCCTGGGTCCTCGACGCCATGACCGGTGCGAAGACCGAGGTGCGCGGACAGCAACTGCTCGCCTGGGTGGGCAACACGCAGCTCGTCGCCTGGGACATCGCCGAGAACGACAGGAACGAGTTCCATCAGCGGCTCGTCCTGGTCACCCTCGGCAGTGACAAGGAGGTCCCGCTCAGCGGCTTCCGGGAGGGCCACGACGGGGACGCCGGGCGCTGGGAGCCGCTGTTCGCCCAGCCCTGATCAGGCGGCCACGAGGCGTTCGTACTCCGCAAGCAGCCCGTCGGCCGCCTCCCGGCCGGCGGGACGCAGCGGGGCGCGGACCGGGCCCGCCGGCAGACCGAGCGCGTGCAGGAGGGCCTTGGCGGTGACCGTGCCGGGCAGGCCCGCCGACATCATCGCCTCGATCAGCGGCGTGGCCCGCTGTTGGAGGCGGGCGGACACGGGGGTGTCGCCCGCCTCGAACATGTCCAGGATCGCCCGGAGCCGGGCCGGGACCACGTTGGCCACCGTGCTGACGTATCCCGCTCCACCGACCGCGTACAGGGCGAGGATGTGCTCGTCGCAGCCCGCGTAATACGCCAACTCCGTGCGGTTGAGGACCTTCTGGGCGCCGAGGAGGTCGTAGGAGCAGTCCTTGACCGCGACGATCCGGGGGTGCTCGGCGAGCCGGATCATCGTCTCCGGTTCGATGCGGGTGCCGGTGCGGCCCGGGATGTCGTAGAGCATGACGGGCAGTCCGGAGGCGTCGGCGATCTCGCGGAAGTGGGCCTCCAGCGCGTCCTGCGGCGGCCTGCTGTAGTACGGGCTGACCACCAGCACCCCGTCCGCGCCCGCCTTCTCGGCGCCGAGGGCCAGTTCCACGGTGTGCCGGGTGTCGAAGGTGCCCACCCCCGCCACCACCGAGGCCCGCTCGCCCACCGCCTCACGCACGGCCGCCACCAGTGCCGCCTTCTCCGCGTCCGTCGTGGTCGGCGACTCACCCGTCGTGCCGGACAGGACGAGCCCGTCGCAGCCCTGCGTCACCAGGTGGTCGGCGAGCGTCTGCGCGCCGTCGAGATCGAGGGCGCCGGCCTCGTCGAAGGGCGTGATCATGGCGCAGAGGGCGCGGCCGAAGGGCGGGGCGGTGGTCGTCATACGCGTAGTCTCGGCAGACCGACCGTGAAGCTCCACTTAATTCTTCTACGGTGTATCGGTAAGGGATGCTGCGAAGAGGTCCTATGTCCAAATCGGGCCCGGATGAGTCACCATGGTCAGGACGGTGCACGACCACTGGTCCTGGAGGCGTCATGAAGCTCGGCAAGGCACTCGCCACCGGAGTCGCGGAAGAGCGGCCGGAGATCCACGAGGAGGAGCTCGAACTCCCCGAGGAGATCAAGGAACTGAAGGCTCCCGAAGAGGTTCCGGCAGCGCGATGAGGCTGCGGCTTCCGGAGGAACGCCCGACGGAGCCGCCGACCGGATACAAGATCGCCCACCCGGTGCTGTCCCAGGACGGCACCCGGGCCGGGTTCACCGGTGTGTCGCTCGGCGGCGCGCTGCCGTACGGCGTCCTGGCCGACGCGTCCTGCGTGTACGGCCTGCGGCACCGGGCACCGAACCGCCGCTGCGACTGCGGCTTCCACTGCGTGCACGACCGCGCGGCGGCCGAGGCGCTGCTGTGCACGGCCGAGCACCGCACGGCCGTCCTCCTCGACGTCCTGGTCCTTGGCCGCTACCTCCGCTTCGAGCTCGGCTTCCGCTACGCCCGTCAACGGGTGCGGACCGCCACCGTCGGTGCCTGCGCCTGCGGCGCGGTCGCGGCGGCGCTCGCCGACGCCGGCTGGGGCAGACCCGGCTGGCGGGCCCTGGCCCCCTCCTGCGCGGGCTGCCTGCGCGGACGTACGGCCGTCTCGCTCGCCGGGTTCGCCCGGCTGGCCGGTGAGGGACTGCGGGTGGTGGCACGGCCGGCCGCCGTGCCCGTGCACGGTGTGCCGGGCCTGCCCGAGGAGCTCGGGGTGCCCGAACTCGCCGCTGAGGCAGCCCTGTTGCAGGCCCGGCTCGACTGGTTCCAGAGCCAGCTGGCCCGGCTCGGACAGGGCGGCCCGGACGGCGGTCCGCAAGGGGGGTAGCCGTGGGCCGGGCCGGGTACCCGGGTGTTCCGACCCGAGAGGAGGCGGAACACCGTGACCGGAACCACGACCCCCAGGCCGGTGCACGACGAACATCACTCGGTGGGCGAACTCGTCGGACAGGCCACCGAACAGGTCTCCCGGCTGGTGCGGCAGGAAGTCGCGCTCGCGAAGGAGGAGCTGGCCGAGAAGGGCCGGCGGGCCGGGAAGGGTGGCGGGCTGCTCGGTGCCGCCGGCGCCTTCGCCTACGCGGGACTGCTCGCCCTGGCCGGAACGGCCACCGCCGCGCTCGCCCTGGTGCTGTCGGTGTGGGCCTCGGCGCTGATCGTGACGGCTGTGCTGTTCGTGATCGCGGCGGTACTGGCCGCCGTCGGCCGCGCCCACCTGCGCCGTGCCACACCCCCGACGCCCGAGGAGGCCCTCGGCAGCGTCAAGGCGGACGTCGAGGAGATCAGGGAGAGGGCGCACCGATGACGGACAGGACGGGCGGCGAGCCCCCCGTGACGGGGGCCAAGGGCCCCGATGAACTGCGGCGGCAGATCGAGCGCACCCGCAGCGAACTCGGCGACACAGTAGAGGAGTTGGCAGGAAAGATGGACGTCAAGGGCCGAGCGAGGGCCCGTGCGGCAGATCTCAGGGACAAGGCGGGCGCGATGACCGTGCAGCTGCGCAGCAGCGCGGCGCAGGCCGGCCACACGGTGCACGACAAGGCCACCCAGGCCGGTCACACCGTGCAGGACAAGGCCACCCAGGCCGGCCACAAGGTCCAGGACCGGGCGGCGAAGACCGGTCACCGGGTCCAGGACCGGACGCAGCGGGCGGGCGAGATCACCCAGGCCGGCCACAAGGTCCAGGACCGGGCGGCGAAGACCGGTCACCGGGTCCAGGACCGGACGCAGCGGGCGGGCGAGATCACCCAGAGCAAGGCCTCCCGGACGAGTGCCGAGCTGGAGCGCAGGGCCCAGCACGGCGTGCCCCGGCTGGTCCGGCCCCTGGTCATGGCGGCGATACGGCACCCCCGGCCGACGCTGATCGTCGGCGCGGCCCTGGCCACGGTCGTCGTCGTGTCGTGGCGGTACCCGAAGAAGTAGGCCGCGACCGGCGGAACACCGGACGTGGGCGGCACCCGGAGACACGGGGTGCCGCCCACGTCCGTGCGTGCGTGCGGTGCGGCGGCGGGAGGTCTGGAGGTGAGGAGCGGCGCCTGGGGCGCGGGGGTGGGCCGATGTCGGTGCCTGTGGTGTGGCGGCTGGAGGCGAAGGCGGCGCCCACGTCCGCGCGTGCGTTGCGGCATCTGGAGGGGCGGGCGAGGGGCATAGCCGTCCGCGCGTGCGGTGCGGCGCCTGGGGCGCGCGTGGGGTGGGGCCGACGTGGGTGCGTGTGGGGGCGGGATCCGGGGACGCGGGGTGCCGTCCACGTCCGTGAGTGCGGTGCGGCGGCTGGAGGTGAGCAGCGGCGCCCGCGCCGGTGGTGTGGTGCGGCATCCAGGGATGCGGGGATGACGTCCGTGCGTATGGTCCGGTGCTGTTCGGCCGTGGTCACTTTCCGCGGGATGCCCGCAGCCTCGCCGGCCACTTCCGGGTGTCCCGGGGTTCCACGTACGGCTCCTCCGCCGGCTCGGCCGTCCCGGAGACGATCGCCCGCTCGCGGGCCAGCTCCGCGTCGAACTCCAGGCCCAGCAGGATCGCCAGGTTCGTCAGCCAGAGCCACACCAGGAAGACGACGGCACCGGCGAGAGTTCCGTACGTCTTGTTGTGCGAACCGAAGTTGGCGGCGAAGAGGGCGAAACCCGCGGAGGCGGCGAGCCAGACCAGGGTGGCGACGACACTGCCCGGGGAGGTCCAACGGAAGCCGCGGCCACGGACGTTGGGGCGGCCCAGTACAGCAGCCCGATCATCACGATGACCAGGAGCAGCAGCACCGGCACTTGGCGATGCCCCAGATCGCGATCGCCGCGTCACCGAACCCCACCGCCCGGCCCGCCCTCCCCCAGTCTCAACTTCGTTCGACCGGGGGGACCCCCATGGCCAGCGGGCCGGTGAACACCACGATCAGCGCGCTCACCGCCGGCATCAGCATCAGGGTCACGGTCAGCGCCGGCCGCAGCGGCGTCAGCTTCCACACCGGACGCCCCTCGGGAAGGTCGTACACCGCGTTGGACCGGAGGCGGACCACAGCGCGGCCAGCAGGCCGACGACCGCCAGGACGCTGCCCGTGCCGCCGCTGTCGCCGAGCTGGACCACGGCCTCCCGCAGGACGTCCCGGGCCGGACCCGGCGCCAGGTGCCCGATGTTGTCCAGGATCTTGTCCGTGGCGCGCTGCCCCACCACACCCAGCAGCGAGACCATCACCAGCAGGGCGGGAAACGGCGAGAGGACGCCGTAGTACGTCAACGCCGCCGCCCGGTCGACGAGTTCGTCGTCCAACAGCTCCTTCGCGGTGCGCCGCAGCACCGCGCGCCAGGAACGCGCGGGTAACTTCAGGGGGCTGCTGGGCTGGCGTCGGCCTGCTTGTCCATGTCCTGGCGGGTCTCCCGAAACCCCCTCCCGAACCGCCGACTTGACCTGAATCGTGGTTGAGGTCGGAGGGTGGCCGAAGAACGCATCGATCAGCGATCCGAGGAGGCCGCGCGCATGACCCGCCGTACCGACATCCATCCCGACCTCACCCGGCCCGAGGTGGGCGCGTCCCTCTTCAGCACCTGGCGGGTGGGCAATCCGCTGCGGCAGCGGCTGACCGTCGACGCCGTCGCCGGCGCCTGGCAACGCCGGCCGTGGCCCGCCGACGGACTGCTCGGCTACCACGTCTACACCGGACACGACACCGCCACCCTCCTGCACTACTCGCAGTGGACCGACGAGCAGGCGTACCACGCCTTCGCACGGACACAGCGGCTGGAGCGCGTCGACGAGATCGACACCGCCGTCCCCCACATCGAGCGGACGGGGCTCGGCCGCTACCGGCACTACCGCAGCGCGGTCCGGGACGGCGACCGGCGCGCTCCGGGCTGCATCGTGATCGTCGACATCGAGTTCGACGGTCCCGACCCCGGGCGGCAGCGGGCCTGGGTGGACGCCGTTCTCGAAGCCCTGGAGAGCGAGCCCGCCCCGCACCCGGGCGGCATCAGCGGCCACTTCCACCTCAGCGCCGACGGCACCCGCGTCCTCAACTACGCCGAGTGGGAGAGCGCCCAGGCCCACCTCGACGCGCTCGCCGCCCCGGGGGACGGGATCGGCTCGGCCTCGGACCGCTGGGAGCGTGTGCAGACCTGGCCGGGGCTGAAGAGCAGTGTGGTCAGCCGGTACGACCACGCCCTGGGCCTCGTCCCGGACTGAAGGCCGGCCACCTGTTCCCCGACCGCTCCGAAAACTCGAACCGTCTGGACAAAAAAAGTGTTCGGTGAGACGGTGGACCCATGCTGGACGTCACCGTGATCGAGGACCCCGAGGCCGCAGCCGTCTCGCTGGACCCCATAAGGGCGAGGCTGCTGGCCGAGCTGGCGGCCGGCCCCGCGTCGGCCGCCATGCTGGCCGGTCAGGTCGGGCTGCCCCGGCAGAAGGTGAACTACCACCTCAAGACGCTGGAGCGGCACGGCCTGGTCGAGCTCGCGGGGGAGCGCCGCAAGGGCAATGTCACCGAGCGGCTGATGCGGGCGACCGCGGCCTCGTACGTGATCTCGCCGCTCGCGCTCGCCGCCGTGCAGCCCGACCCCGACCGCTTCCGCGACCAGCTCTCCGCGCGCTGGCTGCTGGCGCTGGGGGCCCGGCTCGTGCGGGACGTCGGTCAGTTGATCACCGGCGCGGCGAAGGCCCGCAAGCGGCTGGCCACCTATGCGCTGGACGGCGAGGTGCGCTTCGCCTCCGCCGCCGAACGGGCCGCGTTCATCCAGGAGTTGACGGCCGGAGTCACCGCCCTGATCCGCAAGTACGACGCCCCGGACGCCGAGGGCGGACGGGATCACCGGATCGTCGTGGCGGTCCATCCGACGCTCAAGCAGAACGAGCCCACCGAGCAGACCAAGCTGACCGAGCAGACCGAACAGACCGAGTTGGAGTAGATCATGTCCAAGGAATTCGAGATCGCCCGCGAGTTCGAGGTCGACGCGAGCCCCGAGCAGGTGTGGGAGGCGATCACCACCGGTACCGGCGGCTACCTGTGGCCGATGGAGCCGCCGGAGCCCCGCGTCGGCGGCACCGGCCCCTTCGGGTCCAAGGTCATCGCCTGGGACCCGCCGCACCGCTACACCAACCGCGTCGAGAACGTCGACGGCATCTCCGAGCAGACCCTAAACCAGCTCGACTACACCGTCGAACCCCGTGACGAGGGCCGCCGGGCCTGGGTGCGGTACGTCCACAGCGGGATCTTCGTCGACGACTGGGACAACCAGTACGACGGTGCCGCCAAGCACACCGACTTCTATCTGCACACCCTGCGCGAGTACCTGACCCACTTCGCGCCCCGCCCGGCCGCCTTCGCGACCTTCGACGGCCCCGAGGCGTCCAAGGCCCCCGACGCGCTCGCCGTCGTGGGACGGGCCCTCGGTGTCGGCGAGGACGTGGCCGCGGGCACGCGCGTCACGGTCCAGGGCCCGGACACCTTCGAGGCCGTGGTCGACTTCCGCAACCCCTACTTCATCGGGCTGCGCACCGACCGGGGCCTGACCCGGATCTTCGGGCGCAACCACTGGGGCCACCCGGTCGGCATCTCCCTGCACGACTTCGCCCCCGACTCCGACATCAAGGAGTGCGAGGGCGAGTGGCAGGCCTGGCTGAACGGGGTGTTCCACCAGGCCTGACCGCGGGCGGGTTACGGCTTGAAGCGCAGCACCTGCGGGTCGTGGTCGCTGATCTGGTCGTTGAACTCCGAGTTGATGTGCACACTGTCGTATTCGAAGTCGCAGCCGCGCCGGATCGACGGGCTGACCAGGATCTGGTCCAGGACCTGCTGGTTGCCCTGGTAGTCGTAGGTGTACCGCTCGCTCTTCGGCAGCGACTTGATCGCCGACCAGAGCTCGCCGTCACCCTCCAGGATCTTCGCGGTGTCGGAGAACTCGAAGTCGTTGATGTCACCGAGGGCGATGACGTCCGCGTTCTTCTGGGTGTCGAGGATGTCCTTGACGAAGCCGTTCACCAGCGTCGCCTGCTGGTGGCGCTGGATCTCCGAGCTGCGCGGCACCGGCTGGGTGGCCGAGCTCAGCCCGTAGTCGCCGCCCTTGGAGTTGAAGTGGTTGGCGATCACGAAGACCGTGCGGCCACGGAAGACGAACTCGCCGGCCAGCGGCTTGCGGCTGGACTTCCAGGCGTCGTCCGTGGGGGCGATGCGGCCCGGGGAGGCCGTCAGCTGCGCCTTGCCGTGGACTTTGGTGACGCCCACCGCGGTGGTGGCGTCGCCGCCCGCGCGGTCGGTGAAGGAGACCCGCTCCGGGTTGAAGAGGAACACCTGGCGGATGTTGCCGCCCGGCTCGCCGCCGTCGGTGTCGTTGGCCGGGTCGATCGAGCGCCAGTCGTACCTCGGGCCGCCCGCCGCGGCGATCGCGTCGATCAGCTTGGTCACCGTGACGTCCGCGGCGGTCGTGCCGTCGTCCTTCGCGCCGGTGTTGTCCTGGATCTCCTCCAGGGACACGATGTCGGGCGACTTCAGGTTGTTCACGATCGCGGAGGCGTGCTCCTCGAAGGTGGCGTCGGACGGGTCGAGGTTCTCGACGTTGTACGTCGCGACCGCGAGCTCGCCGTTCTTCTGCTTCTGCGTGGTCTCCCGCGCGAGACCGGCGCTCTTCAGCGTGCCGATCTCGTTCGCCACCAGGGTGTAGCCGCCGAACTGGTTGTAGTCCAGCGGGCCCGCGGTGGAACCGGTGAGCACGTCGCCGACGTTCGCGACAGGGAAGGCGGCGGTCGCGCCGAGCGACTGGATCTGCAGCCGGCCGGTGTTCTGCGAGTCGTAGGAACCGTAGAGCGTGCCGCCCCGCCGGGTGGCGTTCTCGCGCGGCTTCACCGTCACCCACAGCTCGGTGTACGGGTCGGTCGCGCCGACCACGCGAGTGTCCTTGACCTGGACGTTCATGCCCTCCAGGGACTCGTAGAAGTCCAGGGCGTACTTCTTCGGCTCCAGCGTCAGGCCGTTGATCGAACCGGCCGCGGCCGAGTCGCCCGCCGGGACGTACGCGGCAGGCACCGACTTCGCGTCGACCACCGTGGCCGCCGGGACCGCGTTGCCGCTGGAGACGACGGTGACCGTCGGCTTGGTGATCTCGGTCACCGACTGGTTGCCGCTGGACGTGCCGCCCGGGACGTACTCCGAGACCGTGCCGGTGACGGTGACGGCGTCACCGACGGCGACCTTCGGGGCGGAGCTGGTGAAGACGAAGACGCCCTCACTGGTGGCCGGGTCGGCGTCGGGGTTCGGATCCTGGATCCAGAATCCCTTGGAGGAGCCGTAGGTGCGCACGCCGGTGACGATTCCGGCCACATCGGTGACCTTCTGGCCGGCGTACGGGGATATCCGGGTCGCGCCCTGGATGTCGTGGATGCTCACGCCGGCCGCGTGCGCGGGCGAGACGAGGGCGACGGTGGAGGCCGCCGACAGGGCGGCGACGGTGAGCGCGGCGAGACGCGCGGACTTCTTGCTCGGCAACGGGATCCCTCCGGGGACGAACGTAGGCGCCGGGACGAGGGTGAACGTGGAACGGTGGGAGCCGCGACCTGTGGGGCGGTGGCGACGCGCGTAGAAAATACAGTGAACAGATGTCCGCCGGATTTCTACGCGCGTCAATCTCCTGCCTGGTCAGTCCAGTTGTCAAGGTTTCAGCCATGGACGGGAGCGGTCGGGGAGATGAACCGGGCGGCATGGGTGGATATCCGTCTAGGCTGAGCGACTGAGTCGTACGGCGTCCGGATGGCCGTACGGCCCGCCGTCGTTCTTCGGCCGTACTCGGTGGTACGGCCTTCAGAGGCGCCCTAGGAGAACCAGCCGATGTCAGACAAGTCCTCCCTGCCGCCGGTGCGGCTGCACCCCGAAGCGGAGCTGGCGCGGGACGCCCTGTCCACGCCGTTGCTCGCCCGGGCCGCCCGGCTCGCCCGCTGGGCCGGCGAGGACACGCGGGTCGACGCCGGGGGCGGACTCGTCGAAGAGCAGCTGCCCGCGGCGGCCGCCCACCTCGGACTGACCGGGGACGAGGCCGCGGCCCACGCGAGCGAGGCCTGGCGGGTCGCCGTCGACACCGGACTCGTCGAGATCGTCGACGAGGAGGAGGGCACCGTCGCCACGGGCGAGGACCTGGCCCTGCTGTCCGGATCCCCGCAGGACGTGCTCGGCGTGTGGCTGACGGCCCTGGAGACCGCGCTGGCCGACGCGAGCGTGCCGGATCTGGACGACCTGGTCGACGCCATGGACGACGGCGGTCAGATCGACTTCGCCTCCCTGGACTGGGACCCGGAGGCCGAGCAGGAGTTCCTCGACGGGGTGCTCGGCAACCTCTACCTGCTCACGGTCAGTGAGGACGGCCCCGGTGACGGGCCCGTGCCGCTCCCCGCCCTCGCCGCGTCGATGATCGTGCCGAGCGACATGGGCGAACCGACCAACGACGTCCTGGAGCAGGTGTCCGACGCGATGATGCGGCTGGACGACCAGTTCCGGATCCTGGAGCCGGCGGGGATCGTCGAGTACCAGCCCGTCGACGAGGCGCTGATGGCCGACGCCGACGAGGAGCCCGCCGCGGTCGTCGACGACACCGACGTCTCCCGGTACGGCATGGTGCGGCTGACCCCGCTCGGCCTGTACGGACTGCGGTCGCGGCTGCTGGAGGCCGGAATCGCGGCGCCTGCCGTCGGCGACCTCGCCGACAAGGGGGCGGACGCGCTGCTCGACGGGACCTCGGCGTTCCCGCCCGCTGCCGCCCAGGCCGAGACCGAGCAGTGGCTGGACCGGCATGAACCTCTCGCGGCGGCACGGGAGTTGCTGGCGGCGGCGCGGGGGAGCGACCCGGGGGCACCCCTGCGCCGACTGCGCTGCCAGCAGGCCCTGTCGCTGGTCGGTGTGGTCGCCGAGCCCGCGCTGCGGGAGGTTCTGGACGACCCGGAACTGGGTGGGCTCGCCCGGGTCTGGCTGGTCGAGCGGGGGTTCGAGGACGTGCCCGCGCCTTCCGAGGACATGGTCTTCTGGCTCACGGTGGACACGGTGGCCGCACAGCTGGCCGCGGAGGGGAACTCCGAGGAGCTCCAGGGGCTGGTCGAGGGACTGGCCCAGCAGCACAGCGGGTTCTTCGCGGCGGCTTGGCGGGTGGACCACCCGGCCACGGCGGACGTGCTGGAGGCGATGGGGCGGCTGCATCCCGACAAGAAGGTGGCCAAGGAGGCGCGGAAGGCCGCGTTCAAGGCGCGGTCGCAGCAAGGGGGCTGAGCGTGCCCCGCGCCCCTAAAGGAAATCCCATCACCCTGTGTTGATTCATTAAAGCTGCTCCACCGAATCCGCTCGCTGTTCAACTCCTGTTCAGACATGGGCGGGACGGTTGCGCCGAACCGAGGTCCGCCACCCTCCACGGCGTTTACCCACCGTCTCAGGAGACACCATGTCGCTCACCCGCAGGGACTTCGCCGGCAGAACCGCGCTCACCGGCGCCGGGATCGCGCTGGCCGGCACCGTCGGCGCTCTCGCCACCGCACCGAACGCGCTCGCCGCCACCGACGTCGAGAGCGAGGGCGCCGAGTCCGCGGGCGCCCACCACGGCGTCGGCTACGGCCCGCTGATCGCCGACCCCGAGGGCCTGCTCGCGCTGCCCGCCGGGTTCACGTACAAGGTCATCACCTACAGCGGCAGGACCAAGCTGGAGTCGGGCGAGTTCACCCCCTCCAACCACGACGGCACGGCCACCTTCTGCGGCCCGCGCGGCGCGACCCTCCTGGTCAACAACCACGAGCTCAAGGGCCCGCGTGCCAACTGGCCGCACCCCGTGCCGCTCACCGAGGGCCTCGTCTACGACCCCGCCGCCTCCGGTGGCTGCACGGTCGTCGAGATCCGCCATGGGCATGTCGCCGAGTGGGTCGGCGTCGCCGGCACGTCCACCAACTGCGCGGGCGGCACCACTCCTTGGGGCACCTGGCTCACCGGCGAGGAGACCGAGGACAAGGCCGGCCAGAACGGCATGACCAAGGACCACGGCTACATCTTCGAGGTCGACCCCGAGGACCGCCGCGCCAACCGCGACCCCAAGCCCGTCAAGGCGTTCGGCCGGTACGCCCATGAGGCGGTCGTCATCGACCCCAAGCGGGGCCACGCCTACCTGACCGAGGACGCTTCCGGCCCCAACGGCCTGCTCTTCCGCTGGACCCCGCCGACGGGCTTCCACCACGGCCCCGGCAAGCTGCGCACCCTCGCCGACAACGCGGGGGCCCTGCAGGCCTTCAAGTGCTTCGACTCCGGCGGCAAGTTCGTCGACGACCTCTCCCGCGCCACGAAGATCGGCACGGTGTACGGCGTCGACTGGGTCGACGTGCCCGACCGCGACGCCAGGACGGTCTCCGTCCGCAAGCAGTTCACCGACGGCCAGGTCACCCGCGCCCGCAAGCTCGAGGGCATGTGGTGGGGCGACGGCGGCGCGTACGTCGTCTCCTCGTACGCCCGTGAGGAGAGCCCCGTCCAGCACGACGGCCAGGTCTGGTTCTACGACCCCAAGCGCCGCACCCTCACGCTCAAGGTCCTCCTCGGCGTGAACCCGGACCCGTCCAAGGACGGCGCGTTCGACGGCCCCGACAACATCACCGTCTCCCCGTACGGCGGCCTCGTCATCGCGGAGGACGGCGAGGGCGTCCAGCACCTGTTCGGCGCCACCGAGAGCGGCCGCACCTACCCGATCGCCCGCAACGAACTCAACATCGGCACCGAAGAGGAGCCGGAGTACAGCGAGTTCACCGGCGTGACGTTCTCGCCCGACGGCAGGACGCTCTACGCCAACATCCAGACCCCCGGAATCATGCTCGCGATCACCGGCCCCTGGAAGCGTCAGCGTCGCTAGAACAAAGGGTCACTCGTCCGGGTGGGCCCGTGCGAATCGGCTGAAGGCTGAGCGTGTTGGACATAGCTTTCCGGCATGTCCAAGTTGTGTGAGCAGTGCGGCGGGCTGGTGAGGAATGCGCGTAGGCGCTACTGCAGTAACCGTTGCAGTCTTCAGGGGACAGCACGAAGGCGCGCTGAATCACACAGGAAGCCCAAGCCGCAGTGCCCTCAGTGTGGAAAGCCCGTCCTGACGCGTGGAGCGGTCCATTGCGGCCGCACCTGCGCCAACGTGACACGCAGACAAGAGGCGGAGGCACGTCGTGGAAAGCCCACCCCGTGCCTCCGTTGTGGAACTACAAAACGGCGGCCCCGCTCCGCCGGGCCGTATTGCTCCTGGGAGTGTTTCAACAACGACCGCTACGAGCGCACGGGCACCTTCGCGCGTTGGCTGGCGGCGTGGCAAGCAGGTGAGGTCAGCGGCACCAGAGAAGACGGCAGACCGGATTGGAGAGTGCGTCAGGGGCTTGTCCTACTCAGAGGGCAGCGCTGCGAGAAATGCGGATGGGCCGAAGTCAACCCGGTCTCGGGACGAGTGCCACTGCATGTGGACCACATCGGCGGCGACCGTACGAAGAACCGTCCGGAGGACGTGCGCCTGTTGTGCCCGAACTGCCATGCGTTGACTCCCAATTACCAACACCTGAACAATCCACGTGTTCAACCAGTGCGCCAGAAGCAGAGCCGCAGGTATCAGGAGGTCTGGCTCGACACCGGCGCAGCGGGGGTGAGTAGCTTCCTCCTGTCGCCAGCCTGGTGCGGATCAGGTGATCTCAAGACCGGTGACACCGAGAAGAGCGGTTCAGTGTGTCCGAAACCTTGATTGCCATCCTTGCGTTCTTCGCCTTCTGTCTGGTTTTTTGCTCAGTCTCTCGGTGTCGACCGGCACTCCGTCCTGCCTTGCATGCAAGCCCTACTTGTCCGCCCGCCAACTAATATCTAACATTTCAGTTTATGGAAGCCATCCGGCCGCTCACCCGCACCCTGCTCCGGGACCGCGCCTACGCATCGATCCGGGACGCCATCGTGGCCGGGGAGATCGAACCCGGGGCGGTGGTGCGGGACGCCGAGCTCGCCGAGCGGCTCGGGCTGTCGCGGGCGCCGGTGCGGGAGGCCTTCGCGCGCCTCGTCGACGAGGGGCTGCTGGAGAGCAAGCCGCAGAGCTACACCCGGGTGACCCAGGTCGTCGCCGCCGACGTGCGGGACGCGGCCGCCGTGGTCGGGGCCATGCACGAACTGGTCACGCGGGTCGCCGTGCCCCGGCTGTTCGCCGCCGACATCGAGACCATGCGCGCGGCCAACGAACGCTTCGCGGCCGCCGTCGCCGCCGGTGACGTGGACGAGGCCCTGCGCGCCGACGACCAGCTCCACGACGTCCTCGTCCGGGTCAGCGGCAACGGCGCGGCCGCGGCCACCACCGCCCGCTACACCCCGCTCATCCGCCGCCTGGAGCGCCGGCGCTTCGCCGAGGGCGGCAACTGCCGCTCCGCGGGCCTGCACGACCGGCTGATCGAGGCCTGCGCGGCCGGTGACGTGGACGGGGCGGTCCGGGTCACGGCGGAGATCTGGCGGGGCCTGGCCGAACTCGCCGACAGCGACTGAACCCACTGCGCCCCACCCCGGAGGTCCCCATGCCCCTCGCGTCCTACGACCGCTATCCCCTCCTCTTCGGACCGTCCCCCGTCCACCGTCTGGAGCGCCTGACCGCGCACCTCGGCGGCGCCGCGCTGTGGGCCAAGCGCGAGGACTGCAACTCCGGGATCGCGTACGGCGGCAACAAGACCCGCAAGCTGGAGTACCTGGTCGCCGACGCCCTCGCGAAGGGCTGCGACACGCTGGTCTCCATCGGTGGCGTCCAGTCCAACCACACCCGTCAGGTCGCCGCCTGCGCCGCCCGGGCCGGGCTCAAGTGCGTGCTGGTCCAGGAGAGTTGGGTGGACTGGCCGGACGCCGTGTACGACAAGGTCGGCAACATCCTGATCAGCCGGCTCGCCGGGGCCGACGTACGGCTGGTGAAGGCCGGGTTCGGGATCGGGTTCAAGGAGAGCTGGGAGCAGGCGCTCAGGGATGTCGAGGAGTCCGGGGGAAAGCCGTACGCCATCCCCGCCGGCGCCTCCGACCACCCGCTCGGCGGGCTGGGGTTCGCCGCGTGGGCGTACGAAGTGGCCGACCAGGAGCGTGAGCTGGGCGTCTTCTTCGACACGGTCGTGGTGTGCTCGGTGACCGGGTCCACCCAGGCCGGCATGGTCGCCGGGTTCCGGGCCCTTGAGGAGGCGGGAGGGCGGCCCCGGCGCGTCCTCGGCATCGACGCCTCCGCCAAGCCCGTCACCACTCGGGAACAGATCGCGCGGATCGCCCACCGCACCGGTCAGCTCATCGGCGTGCAGAAGGAGTTGACCGAGGAGGACGTGGAGCTGGACGAGCGGTACCACGCCGGGATCTACGGCATCCCCGACGAGACCACCCTGGAGGCGATGCGTCTCGCGGCCCGCACCGAGGGCATGGTCACCGACCCCGTGTACGAGGGCAAGTCCATGGCCGGGATGATCGATCTCGTCCGGCGCGGGGAGATCGGCGCGGACTCCACCGTGCTCTACGCCCACCTCGGCGGGCAGCCGGCGCTCAACGGGTACAGCGCGTTGTTCTGACCCGCCCCGGGCCTGCCGTCGCGACCGAGCCGCGACGACTGCTTCCGCAGCGGTCAGGGGCTGCCTCCGTCTGGTGTTCGCTACCATGCGGAGAGAGTCTCCGGTCCGCTAGGAGTATCTGGATGACGCAGGTCAGGCCCATGCGCGCGGACGCTCGGCGCAACTACGAGCGGCTGCTGACGGTGGCCGCGGAGGCGTTCGCCGAGCACGGGGAGGGTGCGTCCCTCGACGACATCGCCAAGCGGGCGGGTGTCGGATCCGGGACCCTCTACCGGCATTTCCCGACGCGGCGGGCCCTGCTGGAGGCGGCGTACGTGGACCGCCTGGAGGGTTTCGCGCGGCGGGCCGACGAACTCGCGCGGGAGCTGCCGCCGGGGCAGGCGCTGACGGAGTGGCTGTACGAGCTGTGCGTCGGGACGATCCAGGTGCGGGGCATGAGGACGCTGCTGGGATGCGCCGTCACGGACGGTGACAGCACCCTGCTCACGGCCTGCGGGACGCAGGTGCGGGGCGCGGCGGAGCGGTTGGTGTCGGCGGCACGGGAGGAAGGCTCGCTGCGCGGGGACGTGGAGCCGGTGGAGCTGCTTCGGCTGGCGCACGGGGTGGCGGGGGCCGCGGAGTTGGACGGCGGGGGCGGGGAGTCGATCCGGCGGTATCTGACGCTGCTGACGGAGGGGCTGCGGGGGTAGGGGCGCCGCCTACGGATGTGCCTCGCTGTGTCGTCCTGCGGCTGCGGGTGAGTGGGGGCTGGTCGCGCAGTTCCCCGCGCCCCTGGGTGGGTACAGCCAGGCAGGCGTCGACCGCACCCACCGGCCCGCAGCCGAACAACTGCCTAGAGCGCCTGGGCCGCCGGCTTCACCATGCCCCTCACCGTGCGGGACTTCACGAAGTCGCCGATCGCCGTCATCTCCCACTCGCCGGAGAACTGCTTGATCAGCTTGGCCATCATCACGCCCGTCTGCGCCTCCGCGTTGGTGAGGTCGAAGCGCACCAGTTCCTCTCCGCTCGCGGCGTCGATGAGGCGGCAGTACGCCTTGGCGACCTCCGTGAACTTCTGCCCGGAGAAGGAGTTGACCGTGAAGACGAGGCCGGTGACCTCCTGGGGGAGCCGGCCGAGGTCGACGACGATCACCTCGTCGTCACCGCCGCCCTCACCGGTGAGGTTGTCGCCGGAGTGCTTGATCGCGCCGCCGACGATGGACAGCTTGCCGAAGTAGCAGCTGTCGATGTGGTTGCGCTGCGGGCCGTAGGCGATGACCGACGCGTCGAGGTCGATGTCCTTGCCGCGGTACGCCGGCTCCCAGCCGAGCCCCATCTTGACCTGGGAGAGCAGCGGGCGCCCGCCCTTGACCAGGGACACGGTCTGGTTCTTCTGGAGGCTGACGCGGCCCTTGTCGAGGTTGATCTTGCCGGCACCGGGAGCGGGCGGGGCCGGGGGAGCGGCCGGAGGAGCGGCGGGCGCCGGCGGCGCGGCGATCCGCGGGTCCACGGCCGGGGCGGGCGGGGCCACCGGAGTCTGCACGGTGGGCGGGGCCGGCGCGGCCACGGGCGCCGGGGCGGGCGCGGCCGCCGGTTCCTCCACCGTCACGCCGAAGTCCGTCGCGATGCCCGCCAGCCCGTTGGCGTACCCCTGTCCCACCGCGCGGGCCTTCCAGGCGCCGTTGCGCAGATAGACCTCCACGATCACCAGGGCCGTCTCGGTGCCGAGCTGCGGCGGGGTGAAGGTGGCCAGCACGCTGTTGTCGTCCGCGTTGCGGATGGTGGCGGTCGGCTCGATGCCCTGGAAGGTCTGGCCCGCGGCGTCCGGGCTCGCGGTGACGACGATCTTCTCGATGCCGGGCGGTACGGCCGAGGTGTCGACGGTGATCGCGTCGGGGGCCGCACCGCCGCCCGAGCGGTACGTCACCCCCGGGCCGGAGGGCTGGTTGTAGAAGATGAAGTCGTCGTCGGAGCGCACCTTGCCGTCGGCGGTGAGCAGCAGGCCCGATACGTCGAGGCGCACGGGCGCGGCGACGTCCACCGTCACGCGGGCGGCGGACAGGGGGATGTTCGAGCCGGGGGTCATAGCTGTCATGCCCCGTGAACGATCGGGCCCACTTTGCCGTTCCCTTACCCGAGGGCCAAATGGGGGGCCGGACCGACTTCGCTCCGGCCCCGCGGGGCTACGGCACCACCACGATCTTGCGTCCCACCCCCGCCGCGAACTGCTCCAGCGCCTGCGGATACCGGTCCAGCGGCAGGCGGTCGCTGATGAAGACGTCGGGGTCCAGTACCCCCGTCGCGAACAGTTCGGCCGCCCGCTCGAAGCTGTGCAGGACCGCCATGGACCCGGTGATGGTGATCTCCTGGTTGTAGATGCGGTACGGGTCGATCGTCACCCGTGTCGCGTAGTCGGCCACGCCGAACTGCAGGAAGGTGCCCGCCTTGGCCACCCGGTCCAGGCCGTCCTGGATCGCGGCCGCGTTGCCCGTCGCGTCGATGACCAGGTCCCAGCCCTGCGGGCGGTCCAGCTCGTCCGGGTTCGCGGCGGACGCCGAGACACCGAGCTTGCGGGCCGTCTCCAGGCGGGCCGGGTTCACGTCGACCATGTCCACGCTCGCCGCGCCGGTCCGCTTGGCCAGCTCCAGCATCATCAGGCCCATCGTCCCCGAGCCGTAGATCAGCACATGGGCGCCCAGGCGGGACTGGAGGACGTCGTAGCCCCGGACCGCGCAGGACAGCGGCTCCACCAGCGCCGCGTCCTGGGTACGGACGTGTTCGGGCAGCCGTACGCAGTTGGCCACCGGCGCGACGGCGAACTGCGCCGCGCCGCCCGCCGTCGTCACGCCGATCGCCGCCCAGCGTTCGCAGAGGTTGTTGTGGCCCGTACGGCAGTACCGGCACTCATGGCAGTAGAGCGAGGGGTCCACGGCCACGCGGTCGCCGACCGCCAGCTCGGTGACCCGGGTGCCGACCCCGACCACCTCGCCCGCGAACTCGTGGCCCGGCACGATCGGCAGCTCGGGGGCGAACTCGCCCTGGAGGATGTGCAGGTCGGTGCCGCACAGACCGCACGCGGCGACCTCGACGACGACCTCGCGCGGGCCGGGTGTCGGGTCGGGGACCTCGGCGACGACGGCACGGCCCACGGACTCGATGACGGCGGCCTTCATTTCACGGCTCCCAGCGACAGGCCCTGGACCAGTTTGTCCTGGGCGGCGAACCCCGCGGCGAGCACCGGCAGGGAGATGACGAGCGACGCGGCGCACACCTTCGCCAGGAACAGGCCCTGGCTGGTGATGAAGCCGGTCAGGAAGACGGGGGCGGTCTCGGCGACCACGCCGGTGAGCACCCTCGCGAAGAGCAGTTCGTTCCAGCTGAAGATGAAGCAGATCAGGGCCGTGGCCGCGATGCCGGGCAGGGCGATGGGGGCCACCACGCGCGCGAGGATCGTCGGCAGCCGGGCGCCGTCCACGCGCGCGGCCTCGATCACCGCGACCGGGACCTCGGCGAGGAAGGACTGCATCATCCAGACCGCGATCGGCAGGTTCATCGACGTGTAGAGGATGACCAGCAGCCAGATGTTGTCGAGCATGTCGGTGTTCTTCGCGAACAGGTAGATGGGCAGCAGGCCCGCCACCACCGGCAGCATCTTCGTCGACAGGAAGAAGAACAGGACGTCCGTCCACTTCTTGACCGGCCGGATGGACAGCGCGTACGCCGCCGGGAGGGCCAGGAGCAGGACGAAGAGGGTCGAGGCCAGCGAGGCGACCGTGGAGTTGATCAGCGCGGGCCAGGGGCTCGCGCCGCCGCCCGTGCCGAAGAACTCGCGGTAGCCGTCCAGGGTGAGGGCGGCGCCGAAGGAGGGCGGGTTGGTGGCCGCGTCCGTCTCCGAGTGGAAGGACGTCAGGGCCATCCACGCGATCGGCAGGAAGAAGACGATGCCCAGCAGCCAGGCCACCAGGCCCAGGCCGAGTCCCTTGCGTTGTCCCTTGTGCTTCACGGCGATGCTGCTGCTCATGCCCGACCCGCCTCCTCACGGAACAGGGACGACACCACGCGCAGGGCGAAGGTCGCGATGATGATCGAGCCGATGACGACCAGGACTCCGGCCGCCGAGGCGAGGCCGTTCTCGTGGGCCTGGTAGAAGCTCTGGTAGACGGTGTAGGGAAGGTTGGCGGTGCCGAGGCCGCCGGACGTGATGGTGAAGACGGCGTCGAAGTTCTGGACGATGTAGATCGAGCCCAGGAGCGCGCCGAGTTCGAGATAGCGGCGCAGATGCGGGAGCGTCAGATAGCGGAAGATCTGCCAGTCGCTCGCGCCGTCCACCCGCGCGGCCTCCATCTGCTGCTGGTCGCGGCTCTGGAGGCCGGCCAGCAGGATGAGCATCATGAACGGGGTCCACTGCCAGACCAGGGAGGCCTCGACCGCGAGCAGCGGGGTGTTCGAGATCCAGTCGGGCTGTGGGCCGCCCACATAGTGCAACAACCCATTGAGCAGGCCGTATTCAGGGTTGTAGAGCACGTGCTTCCAGAGCAGGGCGGCCGCCACCGGGACCACCAGGAAGGGGGCGATCAGCAGGGTGCGGACCACGCCCCGGCCTTTGAAGCGGCGGTCGAGGAGCAGGGCCAGCAGGAGTCCGAGGACCAGGCTGACCAGGACCACGGTCACCGTCAGGAGGATGGTCGTCCACACCGAGTGGCGCAGGTCGGCGTCGGTGAGGACGTCCTGGTAGTTGTCGACGCCGGTGAAGTGACGGGCCTTGGGATAGAGGGAGTTCCAGTCGAAGAACGAGATCACCACCGTGGCCACGAACGGCAGCTGGGTGACCACGATCATGAAGATCAGGGCGGGGAGCAGCGGGGCGCGGGTGGCCCAGGCGCGCAGTCGGCCCGAGGGCTGCCGCACGGTACGGACGGGAGTGGTGGCCACCTGGGCCGTGGTCGTCGCGGTCATCGTCCCTCGTACTCCTCGGAGATCTTCTCGGCGATCTGCTGGGACTTCTTCAGGGCCGACTCGACGGACTGGCGTCCGGCGATGGCCGCGCTGATCTCCTGGGAGACCCTGGTGCCGAGATCGGTGAACTCGGGGATGCCGACGAACTGGATGCCGGGCGCGGGGCGCGGCTGCACGCCCGGGTCGTTGGGCCGGGCCTGCTCGATGGCCTGCTTGGTCATCTCCTGGAAGGCAGCGGCCTCTTTGACGTAGGCAGGGTTGGTGTACGTCGACGCGCGTTTGCCGGCCGGCACGTTGGACCAGCCGATCTGGTCGCCGACCAGCTGCTCGTACTGCTTGCTGGAGGCCCAGGAGACGAACTTCCAGGCCTTGTCGGGGTTGCGGGAGGCGTCCTGGATGCCCCAGGCCCAGGTGTAGAGCCAGCCGGAGGACTTCGTCTCCTCGACGGGGGCGGGGGCGTAGCCCACCTTGCCCTTGACCGGGGAGCCCTTCGCCTCCAGGGAACCGGCCGCGGAGGTGGCGTCGTACCACATGGCGACCTTGCCCTGGGTCATGTTGTTGAGGCACTCGGCGAACCCGGACTGGGCGGCGCCGGACTCGCCGTGCTCGCGGACGAGGTCGACGTAGAACTTCGTGGCCTTCTCGAAGGCGGGGGAGTCGAGCCGGGCCTTCCAGCTCTTGTCGAACCAGGTGCCGCCGAAGGTGTTCACGACCGTGGTGAGCGGGGCCATGACCTCGCCCCAGCCCGGCAGGCCGCGCAGACAGATGCCCTTCATGCCGGGCTGCGCCCCGTCGGCCTTCGCGGCGAGGTCCGCCACCTGCTGCCAGGTGGGCCGGGCCGGCATCGTCAGGCCCTTCTGCTCGAAGACGTCCTTGCGGTACATCAGGAAGGACGACTCGCCGTAGAAAGGCTGGCCGTAGAGCTTGCCGTCGTCGCCGGTCAGTGACTGGCGCATCGGCGCCAGGACGTCCTTCTCGTCGTACGAAGGGTCCTTGGCCACGTACGAGTTCATCTCGTGCAGCCAGCCGTTGCGGGCGTAGATCGGGATCTCGTAGTTGGACAGGGTCGCCACGTCGTACTGGCCTGCCTGGTTGGCGAAGTCCTGGCTGATCTTGTCGCGGACGTCGTTCTCGGGCAGGACGGTGAAGTTGACCTTGATCCCGGTCTCCTTGGTGAAGTGGGCCCGGGTCAGCTTCTGCAGCTCGGTCATCTGGGGGTTGTTGACCATCAGAACGTTGATGGCGTCACCGCCCGACCCCGCCCCGCCCGCCCCGACCCAGCAGCCGGACAGCAGCGGGGCGAGCAGCGTCCCTGCGGCGGCCATGGCGAGCGTGGCTCGCGGTGGCCGTCGTCGGCTCTGGGTTCGCATGGATCGCTCCTGGACATAGAGGGATATAACGGGCGCTCTACAGCGCAAAAGCACTACGGGTCACGTCAGTCGGAGAGTCGGACGCGGATGTCAGACGCGGATGACCTGTGGCCCCAGCAGTGAGTACCGGTGGGCCTCGGAAGCGGGCAGCAGTGTGCTCGTCACGATCGCCTCCAGCGCGCCGATCTCCGCGAACCGGCAGAAGCTGACCGCGCCGAACTTGGTGTGCACGCCGGCGAAGACCGTGCGGCGCGCGGCCCGGATCGCCTGCGCCTTGACCTCGCTGACCGCGGGGTCGGGGGTGGTGAGACCGTGCTCGCGGGAGATGCCGTTGGCGCCGATGAAGGCCAGGTCGAGGACGAAACCGGCCAGCATCTTCGTCGTCCAGTGGTCGACGGTCGCCAGGGTGCCGGGGCGGACCCGGCCGCCGAGCAGCAGGACGGAGGTGTGCTCGGCCTCGGCGAGGGCGCCGGCGACCGGAAGGGACGCGGTGACCACGGTCAGCGGCCGGTCCCGGGGCAGGGCCTCGGCGATGAGCTGCGGGGTGAAGCCCTCGTCGACGAAGACCGTCTCGGCGTCCCCGAGCAGCTCGGCCGCGGCGGCCGCGACCCTGCGTTTCTCGGGCACGTGGCTGGTGGCGCGGAAGGCTAGGGTCGTCTCGAATCCGGCGCTCTCCACGGGGTAGGCGCCGCCGTGCGTACGGCGGACCAGGCCGTGGTCCTCCAGGGCGCGCAGGTCCCGGCGCACGGTTTCCTTGGCCACGCCGAGCTGGGTGGCGAGGGTGTTGACGTCGACGGAGCCGGTGGTGCGGGCGGCGCGCACGATGTGCCGCTGGCGTTCTTCCGCGGTTCCGGTCATGGTGTCACCCGCTTTCCTGTGCCGTCTGCCCGTTCGGGCCGTATGCAGGAAGTTGTACAGCGGGTGCGAGGTGGTGACCAGGTCTGTTGCGGGGGTGATAGTGACCGCGTGTGCCCGTTCGGGCGGGACGGGCCCACGTGGGTGGGGTGTGCGGTCGGGGAGCGGCTGCGGGTTCGTCTTGGCTGGTCGCGCAGTTCCCCGCGCCCCTGGGCGTGGCGCTGTCGCGCCTGCCCTCAGGAGGCCGTCCTTGCCCGGATACGTCTGCGGGCGGGCCCGTTCGGTGCCCGCCCGCCGTTGTCAACGGTGTCAGTACGGCCAGATCGGCGGGTCCGTGACGAACTGGCCGCCCAGGTAGGCGTGTCCCTCGTTGCCCTCCTGGAGTTCGCCCTGTTCGGCGATCAGCTTCTCCGCGTACGGCTCGGAGTCGTCCTGCGGGTCGTAGCCGAGCGCCCGCGCGGAGGTGAGGTCCCACCACAGGCGGGTGTTGGCGGAGGAGCCGTAGACCACGGTGTGGCCGACCTGCTCGGCGGTCAAGGCCGCGTGCAGGAGGCGGGCGCCGTCGGCCGGGCTCATCCACAGCGAGAGCATGCGCACGCTGGTCGGCTCGGGGAAGCAGGAGCCGATGCGCACGGAGACGGTCTCCAGGCCGTGCTTGTCCCAGTAGAACTGCGCCAGGTCCTCGCCGAAGGACTTGGACAGGCCGTAGAAGGTGTCCGGGCGGCGCGGGGTGTCGATCGGGATCAGCGGGTCGGCACCCTGGGGGCGCGGGGTGTAGCCGACGGCGTGGTTGGAGGAGGCGAAGACGATCCGTCCGACGCCCTCCGCGTGCGCGGCCTCGTACAGGTGGTAGGTGCCCTCGATGTTCGCCTTGAGGATCTTCTCGAAGGGGGCTTCCAGGGAGATGCCCGCGAGGTGGATGATCGCGTCGACACCTCGTACGGCCTCGCGTACGGCGTCCTTGTCGGCGAGGTCGGCGACGATCGCGTCCGGCGCGCCCTCGACGGGGCGCAGATCGAGCAGGCGCAGGTCGTAGCCGTAGGCCGGGAGCAGATCCCGCATCAGGGTGCCGAGCCCGCCGGCGGCACCGGTGAGCAGAACGGTACGGGGAGCGGGCATTCTCGGGTCTCCTTGGGGCGACGGCCGTATGAGTGCACGGTATTCACATTCGTGGACAAGCTAAGGATCATTGCCCTGCTCCGTCAAGGGTGGCGCGAGCTATGTTCATAAATGTAAACTCCGATCAGAATCCCGCACGCCCGTTTCTTCTCGTCCACTCGTTCTAGGGAGCGCCTGTGACGTCTGCCGACCTCGCCCATCGACTCGGCATCCCCAGCGGGCCGCTGTTCTTCCCCGTCACCGCCTACGGTCCGGACGGATCCGTCGACCTCGCCGTGTACCGCGCGCACATCCGCGCGGGCGTGGACGCGGGGGCCGCGGCCGTGTTCGCGTGCTGCGGCACCGGGGAGTTCCACGCGCTCACGCCCGAGGAGTTCGAGCGTTGCGTCCGGGCGGCCGTCGAGGAGACGGCGGGGCGCGTACCGGTGGTCGCGGGCGCCGGATACGGCACCGCGCTCGCCGTACGGTACGCGCGGCTCGCCGAGGCGGCCGGCGCCGACGGACTGCTCGCCATGCCGCCCTACCTCGTCGTCGCCGGGCAGGAGGGGCTGCTGCGGCACTACCGCGAGGTGGCCGCCGCGACCGCGCTCCCGGTGATCGTCTACCAGCGCGACAACGCCGTCTTCACCCCCGAGACCGCCGTCGAACTCGCCCGCAGCGAGGGGATCATCGGCCTCAAGGACGGCCTCGGCGACCTCGACCTCATGCAGCGGATCGTCAGCGCGGTGCGCACCGAGGTGCCCGGCGACTTCCTCTACTTCAACGGACTGCCGACCGCCGAGCAGACCCAGCTCGCCTACCAGGCCATCGGCGTCCCCTTGTACTCGTCCGCCGTCTTCTGCTTCGCCCCCGAGATCGCCCTCGCCTTCCACCGCGCGCTCCTCGACGGGGACCGGACGACGGCCGACCGTCTGCTCGACGGCTTCTACCGTCCCTTCGTCGAACTGCGCGCGTGTGGCCGCGGGTACGCGGTTTCCCTCGTCAAGGCCGGCGTCCGGATGCGCGGCCTCGACGTGGGGGAGGTCCGGCCGCCGCTGCACGAGCCGGGCGAGGATCATGTGAAGCAGCTCGCGGAGATCATCGAGCGCGGATACGCGCTCCTGGAGGAGGCACAGTGAAGGCGTCGACGTTCGTCTACCCCTGGGACGTCAACGGGGACCCGGAGGCCGCGGCCCGTATCGCCGGGCTCGGCGTGCAGCAGGCGACCCTCGCCTCCGCCTACCACTCCACGCGCGCGCTGACCCCCCGCCACCCGCGCCACCGCATCGTCACCGCCGAGCACGCGGCCGTGCTGTACCCGACGGACTCCCGCTGGGACGGGCGTGCCCTGCGGCCGTACGCGGCCGGCGACTGGGCTCCCGGCGACGCCTTCGGCGAGGCGGCCGAGGCACTGGCGGCAGCGGGCCTCGACGTGCACACCTGGGTCGTCCTCGCGCACAACTCCCGCCTGGGCGCCGAGTACCCCGACACCTCCGTCGTCAACGCCTACGGCGACCGCTACCCGTGGGCCCCCTGCATCGCACAGCCCGCCACGCGCGCGTACCTCGTCGACCTCGCCGTCGAGGCGGCGCTGCGCCCGGGAGCCGCCGGCACCGAACTGGAGTCCCTCGGCTGGTACGGCCTCCAGCACCTGCACGCCCACGACAAGACCGGCGGGGTGCCCCTCGGCGACGCCGGGATGTACCTCATGGCGCTCTGCTTCTGCGGGACGTGCCGCGCGGGGTACGGCGACCAGGGGCTGGACGCCGACGCGCTCGCCGCCGCGGTACGGGCCGCGCTGGAGCCGCTGTGGCAGGGCGCGCCGGACGACGGGGGCTGGGCCGGGGTCGAGAAGCTGCTCGGTGCCGGGACGGCGGCGGCCACGCGCGCATGGCGCGACGAGATCGCCCGTACGCTCCAGGAGACGGCGGTGCGGGCGGTCCGCGCGGCCGCTCCCGAAGGCTTCCGGATCCTGCTGCACGCCGACCCGGTGACGTACCACGTCGGGGCCAACCCCGGCGTCGACCCCGAGCACATCCTGTCCGTCGCGGACGGTGTCGTCGTGCCCTGCGCCGGCGGACCGGAGCTGCTCACCCCCTTCGCCCGGGTCCGTGCGGACGCGGTCGTCGCGGCCAACTTCCCCGTCGTCTCGGCGATGGGCGGCAGCCCTGGCACCCTCACCGCGGACATGGCCCGCGCGAAGGAGTCCGGGGCGAGCGAAGTCCGGCTGTATCACGCCGGGTTGGCGTCGGACGGCGACCTGGAGGCGGTCCGCTCGGCGCTGTCCGGGCGCTGAAGCAGCGGGACCGCCGCGAGGAGCCAGAGCACGCCGAGAACGGCCGACAGCGGTCGCTGGCCGACCGGTTCGACCAGCGCCGCGCCCGCCGCGAGACCCAGCACGTTCGGGGCGTACACCAGGGTGTTGGCGGTGGCGACCGTGCGGCCCAGCAGTGCGTCCGGGGTCTCGCGCTGCACGGCGGTGAACGCGGCGATCAGCACACAGGGCAGCCCCGCGCCGACGGCCGCGCTGCAGGCCAGGGCCAGCGGGTCGGAGGGGATCGCCCGCAGCCCGGCGGCCACGGCCGTCAGGGCGATGCCGTACGCGGCGAACCGGCGCCCGCCCAGCCGGCGCAGGGCGGGCCCGGAGACCAGCCCCACCGCCACGGAACCGGCGCCCTGGACGGCGTACAGCGCACCGGCGTACGCGGGGGAGTGCCCGAGACCGTCGATCACCGCGTACAGGAGCGCGCCGTTGAACCCGGCGCACAGCATGGTGGTGCCGCCCGCCAGGATCAGGGGGCGGAGCGCGGGGTGGGCCCCTATGTGGCGGGCGCCTTCGACGAACGGGGTGCGGCGGGACGGCTCGGGTCCGTCCTCCCGGACCCGCAGACCGCGGTGGAGGAGCGCGGCGAGCGCGAACGTGGTCGCGTCCAGGAGCGCCACGGCGGGGCCGCCGCAGAGGGTGTACAGCCCCGCTCCCGCCAGGGGGGCCACCAGCTTCATGCCCTCGGTGATCGCCATCCGCAGCCCGTTGAAGTCCCCGAGCAGGGCCGGGGCGACGGCGCCGGCGACCAGGGCCGACTCCGCCGCGTCATGGACCACGCCCACGGCGCCGTAGACGAGAAGGACCGCCAGGACGACCGGCACCCGCTCGGTGAGGAGGACCGGCAGCAGGGCCGCGAGCAGCAGGTCGGTGCCGATCAGCAGCGGTTTGCGGCGCACCCGGTCGGCGATCGGGCCCAGCAGCGGGCCCGCCAGGGTCGGCACCCACAGCGCGAGCATGCACAGCGCCGCCAGGCCGTCCGAGCCGGTGAGGTCCTTGACCCAGACGCCGGACACCAGCCACAGGGCCGAAGTGCCGAAGCCGGAGACCAGAACTCCGGTGAGATACAGCCTCGCGTTGCGGTCGTGGAGCACCGCCCATGTCCTCTTCATGCCTGGACATCGTGGATCTAAGGCCCCCACGGTGGGATGGGGCAGGTTCCCCGGATTCGAGCGATGAGTTCTCGGGGCGGCGACGGTCCACCCTTCACGACATCGCGAACCCCGAGGAGCACCGCATGACCGTCCCGCCCCTGGACTTCGGACCGCAGACCCTCGTCATCGCCCGGCTGGCCGAAGCCGTCACCGATGACCGGCTGGGGAACGCCACCCCGTGTCCGGAGCACACGGTGCGCAACATGCTCGGCCACCTGCTGGGCCTCTCCGTGGCCTTCCGTGACGCCGCCCGCAAGGACCTCGGCCCCACGACCGACACCCCGCCGACCGACTCCGTCCCGGACATCGGCCCCGGCTGGCGCGAGGAGCTCCCGAAGACCCTCGACGAACTCGCCGAGGCCTGGCGCGACCCGGCCGCCTGGACCGGCATGACCCGCGCGGGCGGCGTGGACCTGCCCGCGGAGATCGCCGCGGCCGTCGCCATCGACGAACTGGTCATCCACGGCTGGGACCTGGCCCGCGCCGTCGGCCGGCCGTACGACCCGGACCCCGCCGCGCTCCAGGCGTCGTACGACTTCCTCCGGGCCTCCGCCGAGGACCCGAGCCGGGACGCGATCTTCGGCCCGATCATCCCGGTGCCGCAGGACGCGTCGCTGCTGGACCGGGCCGTGGGCCTCAGTGGGCGCGACCCGGGCTGGACGCCGTAGACACCGGTACGCGCGTGCCGTAGAGGCACGGAAACGGGCGGCGGGCGGCGGGCCCGGACCGTACGCTCCCGACCATGCCGCCCCTCAGCCTCACCGTCCTCGGTACCGCCTCCCCGCACCCGGCGCCGGGCCGCCCCTGCTCCGGCTATCTGCTGCGCGGCGGGGGCGCCGAGGTGTGGGTGGACGCCGGGCCCGGCACCTTCGCGGAGTTGCAGCGGCACACGGACCCCTCCCGGCTGACGGCGATCTGGATCTCCCACCTGCACGCCGACCACACTGCCGATCTCCTCTCCGCCGTCTATGCCTTCGCCTACGGGGGACTCACCCCGCCCGCCCCGATCCCGGTGTACGCGCCACCCGGCTGCGCGCACCGGCTCGCCGGGTTCTTCGGTCAGTCCGACCCGCGCTTCCTCGACGGCATCCTCGCCTTCCATCCCCTGTACGAAGGCCATGCCGTCCGGCACTGGAACCTGCGGCTCGCCGCCCGGGCCGTCGCGCACGGCACCGAGGCGTACGGCCTGCGCGCCGAGTGCGCCGGACGCGTCCTCGCGTACTCCGGGGACAGCGGACCCTGCGCCGCCCTCGTCGAACTCGCCGCGGAATCCGATGTGTTCCTCTGCGAGGCGGACATCGACCGGCATCACGAAGGCGAACAGGTCCATCTGACGCCCGAGGACGCCGGTGACATCGCTCGCAAGGCCGGGGCGCGGGAACTGGTCGTCACGCATGTCGGACCCTCGCTCACCAGGGAGGCGGCCACCACGCGCGCGGCCGTGGCCTTCGCCGGGCGCACGAGCACGGCCTTCGAGGGAGCCACCCGGCTCGTGTGACGCGCCTGCGCAGAATCTTCGGCTTCGGCATCGATCGGCATCACGAAGGCGAACAGGTCCACCTGACCCCCGAGGACGCCGGTGACATCGCTCGCAAGGCCGGGGCGCGGGAACTGGTCGTCACGCATGTCGGACCCTCGCTCACCAGGGAGGCGGCCACCGCGCGTGCGGCCGTGGCCTTCGCCGGGCGCACGAGCACGGCCTTCGAGGGAGCCACCCGGCTCGTGTGACGCGCCCGCAGAGAAACTTCGGCTTCGTCTGCCGGAAGCATTGACGAAACAACACCGTCCTCTTACCTTCAACGCGTCGTACTTCGTACGTCATATATGAGACGCGATACGCGAGATCAGATACACAAGATCCGATACGCGAGATCCGAGAGGCGCGCATGACCTCTGTGCCCACGCCGATCCCCTCCCGCACGCAGTACGTGCTGGAGGAGATCAAACGCCGCATCCTCACCGGGCGCCTGACGCCTGGTCAGGCCCTGGTCGAGACCGAACTCGCCGCACAGTTCGGGGTGTCCAAGACCCCGGTGCGCGAGGCGCTCAAGACCCTGGCCGGGACCGGGCTCGTCGTGATGAGCCAGTACAAGGGCGTCACGGTGCGCATGGTGGACGCGGACATGGCGCGCGAGGTCTACGACGTCCGGCTGCTCCTCGAACCCGAGGCACTCAAGCGGGCCGTACGGCGGGGAGCCTCCCTCGACGCCGCGCGCGACGCCCTGACCAAGGCCGACGACGCCACCGACACCGCCGAACGCTCCCTCGCCAACCGGGAGTTCCACCGCGCCCTCTACCTGCCCTGCGGCAATCCGCTGCTCGGCCGGATGCTCGACGAGGTCCGCGACCAGGCCGCCCTGGTCTCCGCGGTCGCCTGGGCGGCCTCGCCCTCCTGGGACCGGGAGGCCGGCGAGCACCGGGAGATCCTGCGCCTCGCCCTGGACGGCGACGCGGACGGCGCGGCCCGCGCCCTGCACGCCCACATCGCGTCCTTCGTGGAACGAGCGTTCCCCGGAGTGCTGGACCAGGAGGGCCAGGAATGAGCAGCGAGACCTTCGAGCCCCAGCGGGCGGCCCTGGCCGACGTGGTGGCGATCCCGGTGACGCCGTTCGCCGAGGACGGCACCGTCGACCGGGACACCCACCGGGCCCTGCTGCGCCGGCTGCTCGACGGAGGAATCACCACCCTCACCCCCAACGGGAACACCGGCGAGTTCTACGCCCTCAGCCCCGAAGAGCGCCGCCTGGTCACGGAGTTGACCGTCGAGGAGGCCGGGGACCGGGCCGACGTCCTCGTCGGCGTCGGCCACGACGTCCCCACCGCCGTCGCCTCCGCCCGGCACGCCCGGGAGCTCGGTGCGGGGATGGTCATGGTCCACCAGCCCGTCCACCCCTACGTCTCGCAGGGCGGCTGGATCGACTACCACCGCGCGATCGCCTCGGCGGTCCCGGAACTCGGCGTCGTCCCGTACATCCGCAACGCCCAGCTCACCGGCGACCGCCTGGCCGAACTCGCCGACGCCTGCCCGAACGTGATCGGCGTGAAGTACGCCGTCCCGGACGCGGCCAGGTTCGCCGCCTTCGCCCGGGACGCGGGACTGGAACGCTTCGTGTGGGTCGCCGGGCTCGCCGAGCCCTACGCGCCCTCCTACTTCTCGGCGGGCGCCACCGGCTTCACCTCCGGGCTCGTGAACGTCGCCCCCGCCGTCTCGCTGAACATGATCGAAGCGCTGCGATCCGGTGACTACCCGGCCGCCATGAAGGTCTGGGAGCAGATCCGCCGCTTCGAGGAACTCCGCGCGGCCAACGGCTCAGCGGACAACGTCACCGTCGTCAAGGAGGCCCTCGCCTCCCTCGGCCTGTGCCGCCGCGCGGTGCGCCCGCCCAGCCGCGAGCTGCCCGAGGCCGGGCGCGCCGAGGTCGCCGCGATAGCCGCGGGGTGGTCCATATGACCGACCGGAAGCGCCCCGAAGAGCTCAGAAGCCACCAGTGGTACGGCAGCGAGGGCCAGTTGCGCACCTGGTCGCACAACGCCCGGATGCGCCAGCTCGGTTACGAGGCCGAGGAGTACCAGGGCCGCCCGGTCATCGCCGTCCTCAACACCTGGTCCGACATCAACCCCTGTCACGTCCATCTGCGCGAGCGCGCCGAGGCGGTCAAGCGCGGGGTGTGGCAGGCCGGCGGCTTCCCGCTGGAGTTCCCGGTCGCCACGCTCTCGGAGACCTACCAGAAGCCCACCCCCATGCTCTACCGCAACCTGCTCGCGATGGAGACGGAGGAGCTGCTGCGGTCGTATCCCATCGACGCGGCGGTGCTGCTCGGCGGCTGCGACAAGTCGACGCCGGCGCTGCTCATGGGCGCGACCTCGGCGGACGTCGCCTCGATCTTCGTGCCCGCGGGTCCGATGCTGCCGGGGCACTGGCGGGGCGAGACCCTCGGGTCCGGCACCGATATGTGGAAGTACTGGGACGAGCACCGCGCCGGCAACCTGACGGACTGTGAACTGCGGGAACTGCAGGGCGGGCTGGCGCGCTCCCCCGGTCACTGCATGACCATGGGGACCGCGTCGACCATGACCGCGGCCGCGGAAACCCTTGGCATGACCCTGCCGGGTGCCTCCTCGATCCCGGCCGTCGACTCCGCGCACGAGCGGATGGCCGCGGCCTCCGGGCGCCGTGCGGTGGAGCTCGCCTGGACCGGCCTCAGGCCGTCCGCAATCCTCACCCGCGAGGCCTTCGAGGACGCCGTCACCACGGTGCTCGGACTCGGCGGCTCCACCAACGCGGTCATCCACCTGATCGCGATGGCCGGCCGGGCGGGCGTGAAGCTCACCCTGGACGACTTCGACCGCATCGCCCGCACGGTTCCGGTGCTGGCGAACGTACGGCCCGGCGGACAGACGTACCTCATGGAGGACTTCCACTTCGCCGGCGGCCTGCCCGCCTTCCTCTCCCGGATCACCGATCTGCTCCACCTGGACCGGCCGACCGTCAACGGCACCCTGGGCGAGCAGATCGAGGGGGCCGTCGTGCACGACGACGACGTCATCCGCACCCGGGACAACCCGGTCGCGAGCGAGGGCGGGGTCGCCGTCCTGCGCGGCAACCTCTGTCCGGACGGCGCCGTCATCAAGCACATCTCCGCCGAGCCGCACCTGCTCAAGCACACCGGGCCCGCGGTCGTCTTCGACGACTACCGGACCATGCAACGCACCATCAACGACCCCGCCCTGGAGATCACCGCCGACAGTGTGCTGGTGCTGCGCAACGCCGGGCCCAAGGGCGGCCCGGGCATGCCCGAGTACGGGATGCTGCCGATCCCGGACCACCTGCTCAAGCAGGGCGTGCGGGACATGGTCCGGATCTCCGACGCCCGCATGAGCGGGACGAGTTACGGCGCGTGCGCGCTGCACGTGGCGCCCGAGTCGTATGTCGGCGGCCCGCTCGCCCTCGTGCGCACGGGGGACAGCATCACCCTCGACGTCGAGGCACGCCTCCTGCAACTCAACGTGGACGAAGAGGAGTTGGAGTCCCGCCGCAAGGACTGGACGCCCTCGCCCGCCCGTTACGAGCGGGGCTACGGCGCCCTCTACAACGACCAGATCACGCAGGCGGACACCGGCTGCGACTTCGAGTTCCTGGCCAGGCAAGGCAAGGTCCCAGACCCCTACGCCGGTTGACGAGTCTTCCCCAGGGGCGCGGGCAACCGCGCGCCCAGCCACCACGCACGCCGCACCCCCAAGCAACAGCAAGTGGCACCCATGCACAGCGAGAAAGCGCTTACTGCACCACGAACGCAAGCCGTACCGAGAACGGAGCCCCTGTCATGGCCCAAGCCGCAGCCGTGGCGAAACCGCCCGCGCCACCCCGGCGGCGCCGTGCCTCCGCCACCCCGCGCAGGCTGCCGTACCTGCTGATCGCGCCGGCGGCCCTGCTGATGCTGGGCTTCATCGCCTACCCGGTGATCAGCGTCTTCTATTACAGCCTCCAGAACTACAACCCCACCAAGCCGTGGCGGAACGGCTACGCGGGCTTCGACAACTTCGTCCATATCTTCACCGAGGACCCGCAGTTCTGGGACACGCTGACCTTCAGCGCCAAGTGGGTCTTCGTCGAGGTCGGGCTCCAGCTGCTGTTCGGCCTGGCGCTCGCGCTGATCGTCAACCAGACCTTCGTGGGCCGGGCGGTGGGCCGCGCGCTCGTCTTCTCCCCGTGGGCGGTCTCCGGCGTGCTGACCTCCGCGATCTGGGTGCTGCTCTACAACTCCCAGACGGGCGTGACCCGTTACCTCGCCGACATGGGCATCGGCTCCTACGGCACCAGCTGGCTGTCGGACACCTCCACCGTCTTCTCGGCGGCGGTCGTGGCGGACCTGTGGCGCGGTGTCCCCTTCTTCGCGATCCTCATCCTCGCCGACCTCCAGTCCGTCTCGAAGGACCTGTACGAGGCCGCCGAGGTCGACGGGGCCAGCACGATCAAGCAGTTCTGGCACATCACGCTGCCCCACCTCAAGGACGCGATCATCCTGTCCACGCTGCTGCGCGCGGTGTGGGAGTTCAACAACGTCGACCTGCTGTACACCCTGACCGGCGGCGGACCCGCGGGGGAGACGACCACCCTCCCGCTCTACATCGCCAACACCAGCGTCGACGCCCACAACTTCGGCTACGCGTCCGCCCTGACCACGGTCGCGTTCGTGATCCTGCTCTTCTGCTCGATGGTCTATCTGCGGCTGAGCAAGTTCGGAGGCGGTTCCAAGTGATCACCAAGGAGGCCACGGAGCTCGCGCCCGCGCCCGTGCACGAGACCCCCGAACCGCCCCGGTCGGTGAAGCGCCGCCGTGCCTGGGACGAGGTCCCGCGCTGGCACATATACCTGCCGCTGTCGATCTACCTCGTCTTCACCCTCATCCCCTTCTACTGGATCCTCCTCTTCGCGCTGCGCCCGGCCGGCTCGACCTCGCTCGTGCCCTGGCCGATCACCTTCGACCACTTCGAGAAGGTGTGGACGCAGCGGGCCTTCGGCACCTACTTCGAGAACAGCGTCTACGTCGGCCTCGCCACCCTGGTGATGACGACGCTGGTCGCCCTGGCCGGCGGCTACGCCCTGGCGCGCTTCGACTTCAAGGTCAAGAACGCGTTCATGCTGGCCCTGCTCTGCTCCCAGTTCGTACCGGGCGCGCTGCTGCTGGTCCCGCTGTTCGAGATCTTCGCCGAGCTGAACATGATCAACTCGCTGGGCAGCGTCATCATCGCCGAGACGGTCTTCCAGCTGCCGCTGTCGATGATCCTGATCAGTAACTTCATCAAGAACGTGCCGTACTCCCTGGAGGAGGCGGCCTGGGTCGACGGCTGCAACCGGATGACGGCCTTCAGGATCGTCGTCCTGCCCCTTCTCCGCCCCGGCTTGATCGCCGTCGGCTCCTTCGCCTTCGTGCACTCCTGGAACCACTTCCTGTTCGCCCTGATGTTCCTCAACAACCAGGACAAGCAGACGATCCCGGTCGGTCTCAACACCCTGATGAGCGCCGACAGCGTCGACCTCGGCGCACTGGCCGCCGGCGGCATCATCGCGGCGGTACCCGTGGTGATCGTGTTCGCCTTCATCCAGAAGTGGCTGATCACGGGCTTCAGCGCGGGGGCGGTGAAGGGATGAGACTCCGTCGGATCAGCCGCACGAACGCGCCGGACTCCCCGAGACCGGCCGCTGACGGCCATGACCACACGGCCCACCGGAAGGCCGGGGCCTCCTCCGAGCCGGCGTCGGCGAGTGCCGCGCCCGGGTGGACCAGCACCGTCCGGCCCCTCGCCGGGGCACCCGGCCCGCGGGGCACATGGAGCAGACAGGAACCCCGGGAAACGGCACCGGCCGACGCCCTTCGGGTGACCTCCGGTGGTACCCGTGGGGTCGCAGGTTCGTGGGTGTCGGCAGCCGGCTCCGGCCGGGGTGTGGCGTCGGCCGGCCGGGGGTGGAGTGTCGTGCCGGCTGGTCGGGGCCGGGTTCTGCCTGGGCGGGCTGCGTCTGATGGCCTGTGTGTGGCCTCGGGTGGTGTCCGTGGGGTCGGCTGCCGTGGGGTCGCAGGTCCGTGGGTGTCGGCAGCCGGCTCCGGCCGGGATGTGGCGCCGGCCGGCCGGGGCTGGAGTGCCGTGCCGGCTGGTCGGGGCCCGGTTCTGCCTGGGCGGGCTGCGTCCGGCGGTCTGTTGGCCTCGGGTGGTGTCCGTGGGGTCGGCTGCCATGGGGTCGCAGGTCCGTGGGTGTCGGCAGCCGGCTCCGGCCGGGATGTGGCGCCGGGCGGCCGGGGCCGGAGTGCCGTGCCGGCTGGCCGGGGCCCGGTTCTCGCTGGGCGGACTGCGTCCGACGGCCTGTGGGCGGCCTCCGGTGGTGACCACGCGGTCGGCCACCTGGGGACGGACGTCCCGGCGGACGGTTGTGTCCGTGCGGTCGGCCACCGTGCGGTCGAGGTCCCGGTGGGTTCGGTCGTAGGTCCGTGGGCCTCGGCAGCAGACCTCGGCTGGGGCCCGAGCCGCCCTGGGCGAGTCCCGGCCGCCGTGGCCGTTCAGGAGGTGAGGGTGAGGTGAGACTCCGTCGGATCGCCATGGGCGGTGTGGTCGTGGGCCTCGTGGGGGTCGTCGTCAGGGCTGAGGGGCGTGCCGTCGGCCGTGTCCTGCTGGGGTTGGGCGACGCCCGGGTGTCCGGGGCGACGGGGGCGACTCCGCGCCACGCCCGGGACGCGGGTGCTCGGAAGCGGGCGGCGGCCGCCAACTCCGTTGCGGAGGTGGCGCTATGAGACTCCGTCATATCGTGCTGGCCGCAGGCATGGTGGGGCTCTTCTGTCTCCCCGCCCACGCCGGGGCGCGGGACATCGGCCGGGACACCCTGCCCGTGAACGACGGCTGGGCCGCCGAGGGTGAGGGCACCACCGGAGGCTCCGCCGCCGACGCGGACCACGTGTACACCGTCACCGACCGGGCCGGACTGGTCCGGGCCCTCGACGGCGGCAGCGACACGCCGAAGATCATCAGGATCGCCGGGGCCGTCGACGCCAACACCGACGACGACGGTGACCACCTGGACTGCGCCGACTACGCCACCGACGGCTACCGGTTGACGAAGTACCTCGCCGCCTACGACCCCCGCACCTGGGGCTCCGCCAAGCCCAGCGGCCCGCAGGAAGAGGCCCGGCAGGCGTCCGCGAGGAAGCAGGCCGAGCGGGTCGAGCTGCTCGTCGGGTCCAACACCACCATCGTCGGGCTCGGCAAGGCGGTCCTCAAGGGCGGCAGCCTCCAGGTCAGGAACGCCGGCAACGTCATCATCCGCAACCTCGACATCCGGGACGCCTACGACTGCTTCCCCGTCTGGCAGCCCAACACCGGCGGCCTCGGCGACTGGAAGACGGCCTACGACACCATCTGGCTGACCGGCGCCACCCACGTGTGGGTCGACCACGTGACCCTCAGCGACAAGGGCCACCCGGACGCGCAGGAGCCCACCTGGTTCGCCCGCAACTACCTGCGCCACGACGGCCTGCTGGACATCACCAACGGCTCCGACCTGGTCACCGTCTCGTGGAGCCGGTTCGCCGATCACGACAAGGCGATGCTCATCGGCAACAGCGACTCGGCCACCGGCGACCGCGGCAGGCTCCGGGTCACCCTGCACCACAACGAGTTCGAGTCCGTCGTCCAGCGGGCGCCGAGGGTCCGGTTCGGACAGGTGCACGTCTACAACAACCGGTACGTCGTACCGGGCGGCGACGACTACCGCTACTCCCTCGGCGTCTCCTCCGAGTCCGCGATCTTCGCCGAGAACAACGCCTTCCACACCCCCGGCCAGGTCGAGGTCGCCGACCTGGTCAAGAGCTGGAACGGCAGCGCGCTGCACCAGAGCGGCACCCTCTTCAACGGCTATCCGGTGGACCTGCTGGCCATCCACAACGCCTACAACTCCGGCAGCGAGCGTGACCTCACGGCGGACGTCGGCTGGACGCCTACCCTGCACACAAAGATCGACAGCGCCGAGGCGGCCGACCGACAGGTGGCGCGCGGCGCGGGCGCAGGGAGGATGCCATGAACACCGAAGACACCACGGGCACCGTAGACATCGTCCTGGCGGGCGCGCGCGGCCACGGCCGCTGGCACCTGGAGAACATCCGTCGGCTGCAGGACAAGGGGATCGTACGACTGGCGGGGATCTGCGAGCTGACCCCGCTGACCGGCGACGAGATCCCCGAAGGCCTGGGCACGCCCGAGCAGTCCGCCGACTTCGGCACGCTCCTCGACTCCACGGGCGCCCGGATCGCGGTGATCTGCACCCCGATCCCGACCCACACGGACCTGGCGCTCGAAGCCGCTCGCCGAGGTGTGCACATCCTGCTGGAGAAGCCCCCGGCGCCGTCGTACGCCGAGTTCCGCCGGATGGCCGACGGGGTCGCCGCGGCCCAGGTCGCCTGCCAGATCGGCTTCCAGTCGCTGGGCTCGCACGCCGTGCCCGCGATCCGTGAGCTGGTCGAGGAGGGGGCGGTCGGCGCGGTGACCGGGATCGGCGGGGCCGGTGCCTGGGCGCGTGCCGAGGCGTACTACCGGCGTGCGCCCTGGGCGGGCAAGCGGCGGATGAACGGCGTCGACGTGATCGACGGCGTGCTGACCAACCCTCTCGCGCACGCCGTCGCCACCGCGCTCGCCCTGAACGGCAGCACCCGCGCCGAGGACGTCACCCGGATCGAGACCGAGCTGCTGCGCGCCAACGACATCGAGTCCGACGACACCTCCTGCGTCCGCCTCACCACCGCGAACGGCATCCCGGTCGTCGTCGCCGCGACGCTGTGCGCCGAGGACCCCGACGAGCCGTACGTCGTCGTGCACGGCAGCCACGGCCGTATCACCTACTGGTACAAGCAGGACCGCGTGCTGCTCCAGCGGGCCGGCCACGGCCCCGAGGAGTACGAGTACGGCCGCACCGACCTGTTGGAGAACCTGGTGGACCACGTCACCGACGGCGACGGCCTCCTGGTCGTCCCCGAGGTGACGGGCGCCTTCATGAAGGTCGTCGAGGCGATCCGGCTGGCCCCTGACCCGACCCCGCTCCCGGCCACGGCCTGGCACCTGCTGCCCGACGAGGAGCGACGGGTCGTCCCCGGCATCGACGGACTCGTCGCGGCCGCCGCCGACAACCTCGCCCTCTACTCCGAGCTGGGCGCCGACTGGGCCCGGCCACACGTCGCGAACGAGGTGAGTACATGACGACCCCCGATTCCCCCGTCCTGCGTGTCGCGGGCCGCCCGGTCGGCCGCTACGTCACCCGGCCCGAGCTGCCCGCCCGGCTCTCCCCGCGCCCCTATCTGCACCCCGTCACCACCCTGGCCGGAACGGCGGTCACCGAACTCGGCCCCGCCGACCACATCCACCACCTCGGCGTCGGTGTCGCCGTTCCCGACGTGGAGGGGCACAACTTCTGGGGCGGGCGCACCTACGTCCGCGACCAGGGCCCGACCGAGCTCGACAACCACGGCGCCCAACGCCACCACTCCTTCCAGCTCCGCGACCCGGACGGCTTCGTGGAGGAGCTGCGCTGGGTCGCCTCGGGAGCCGAGCTGCTGCGCGAGCGCCGTACCGTCGCGGCCACCGAACTGACCGCCTCCGCCTGGGCGTTGGACTTCACCTTCTCCCTCACCAACGTCACCCGGGACCCCCTGTCGATCGGCAGCCCGGCCACCAACGGCCGCCCGGGCGCGGCCTACGGCGGCTTCTTCTGGCGGGCCCGCAAGGAACAGCAGGCGCCGGACGTCTTCACCGCCGACCACGAGGGCGAGGCCGCGGTCCACGGCACCCGCGCCGACTGGGTCGCCCTCTCCGGCACCACCTGGACCCTCGTCTTCGCCGGTGCCACCGAACGCACCCGCCGTGATCCGTGGTTCGTGCGCGCCGACGAGTACCCGGGAGTGGGCTCCTCGCTCGCCCTCGACACCAGGCTGCCGATCCCGCCCGGCGAGACCGTCGTACGGCGGATCGTCACCGTCGTCGCCGACGGACGCCTGCCCCGGCTCGACGTGGCGGCCCTGGTACGGAAGGCGGTCAGCCAGTGAGGTACACGAACCCCGTCCTGAACGCCGACTGGTCCGACCCCGATGTCGTCCGTGTCGGCGACGACTTCTACCTCACCGCCTCCAGCTTCGGCCGGGTCCCCGGCCTGCCGCTGCTGCACTCCCGCGACCTCGTCAACTGGACCCTGATCGGGCACGCCCTCGAACGCCTGGAACCGGCGGGGGAGTTCACCAGGCCCCGGCACGACTGCGGGGTCTGGGCACCCTCTCTCCGGTACCACGACGAACGGTTCTGGATCTTCTGGGGCGACCCCGACCAGGGCATCTTCCAGATCAACGCCCCCGAGATCAGGGGCCCTTGGAGCCGCCCGCACCTCCTGAAGTCCGGCAAGGGCCTGATCGACCCGTGCCCCCTGTGGGACGAGGACAGCGGCGAGGCCTACCTGGTGCACGCCTGGGCCAGGTCCCGCTCCGGCGTCAAGAACCGCCTCACCGGCCACCGGATGGACCTGGACGGGCGCGAACTCCTTGACGAGGGCAAGGTGATCGTCGACGGCGACCGGATCCCCGGCTGGTTCACCCTCGAAGGCCCCAAGCTGTACAAGCACGACGGCTGGTTCTGGATCCTCGCCCCCGCCGGGGGAGTCGAGACCGGCTGGCAGGGCGCCTTCCGCTCGCGCGGGTTCTTCGGCCCGTACGAGGAGAAGGTCGTCCTGGAGCAGAAGGACACCGACGTCAACGGCCCGCACCAGGGCGGCTGGGTGCGCACCTCGTCCGGCCAGGACTGGTTCCTGCACTTCCAGCAGAAGGGCCCCTACGGCAGGGTCGTCCACCTCCAGCCGATGCGCTGGGGAGAGGACGGCTGGCCGGTGCTCGGCGACGAGGGCGCCCCCGTCGCCGTACACGACAGGCCCGATCTGCCACCGCAGTCGGAGGCCGCGCCCGCCACCGACGACGACTTCCCCGGCGGACGCTTCGGCCGCCAGTGGCAGTGGACCGCGAACCCCCAGCCCGGCTGGGCCACCCACCATTCCGGGGACGGACTGCGGCTCACCTGTGTCCGCTCGGCCGACGCGCACGACCTGCGCAGACTGCCGAACGTCCTCACTCAGCGGCTGCCCGGCACGCCCTCGGCGGTCGAGGTGGACCTGCGACTGCACAGCGAGGAACCGGGAGCGCGGGCCGGACTCGCCGTCCTCGGGGACGCGTTCAGCTGGATCGGGCTCCAGCGGGGCGCCGACGGAAGCGTTCATCTCGTGCACCGGTTCGCCGAGGGGGTCGCCGAGCAGGAGCGGGACGCCGAGCATCCGCGGCTCGCCCCCGAAGGGCGGGTCCGGCTGCGGATCGAGATCGGCGCGGGCGCGCGCTGCCGGTTCTTCCACGACCTCGGCGACGGCCCGCAGCCCTCCGGACCCGTCTTCGCCGCCACCCCCTGGCGCTGGGTCGGAGCCCTGCTCGGACTGTTCGCCCTCGCGCCCCTCGGAGGAGGACACGCCGGCGCGGCAACCTTCTCGCACTTCAGGATCGACCACCTGTAACGCACCTGACCCGTACGCCAGTTGGGAGCCGCAATGACGCAGCACCTTCGTAGCAAGCGCTTGCAGAGACCGGGGCACGGCATGGTCCTGGCCGCTGTGCTCGGCCTGCTGGCCGCGCTGAGCCTCGGGGCGATCGGGCAGGCCAGGGCCGTCGAGAAGGCCCCGGCCGACTCCCGGAGCGCCCCGGCCGACCGCTGGAGCGACCGGGCCCACGGCTTCGCCTCCCTCGCCGGCGGCACCACCGGCGGGGCCGGCGGCAAGGTCGTCACCGTCACCGACCAGGCCGCCCTGGCCGCCTACGCGGCGGCCGAGGAGCCGTACGTCATCCGGATCTCGGGCGCGATAGCCGTCGAGCCCTTCGGCTCGGACATCGTGGTGGCCTCGAACAAGACGATCATCGGCGTCGGCGACACCGGCGAGATCGTCCACGGCGAGCTGCATCTCAACCCCGGCACGCACAACGTGATCATCCGCAACCTGACCATCCGGGACTCGTACGTCGAGGGCGACTGGGACGGCAAGACGACCGACTTCGACGCGATCCAGATGGACACCGCCGACCACGTCTGGATCGACCACAACCGCTTCGAGCACATGGGCGACGGGCTGCTCGACATCCGCAAGGACAGCCAGTACGTCACCGTCTCGTACAACCAGTTCCGCAGCCACAACAAGGCGTTCGGGATCGGCTGGACGACCAACGTGCTGACCCAGATCACCATCGACCACAACTGGTTCACCGGGACCAAGCAGCGCAACCCGTCCGCCGACAACTGCGCCTACGCCCACCTCTACAACAACTACCTCTCGGCACAGGTCGCCGACGGGGACCCGGTGTGGACGTACGGGAACTGGTCGCGCGGCCGGACGAAGATGGTCATCGAGAACAGCTACTACGACGGGGTCCAGCACCCCTACCAGGCCGACGCCACCGCCGAGTTGGTGCAGCGCGGGTCGATCCTGAAGAACACCACCGGACGAACGGACGCGTGGGGCACGGCATTCGACCCGCGCTCCTTCTACGCCTACCGGCTGGACCCGGCCGCCGCCGTGCCCTCACTGGTGCCGAGGTTCTCCGGACCGCAGCAGCGCATCGGGGTGACCCTGCACGTCCCCGGCGACTACCCGAGCGTGCAGGCCGCCGTGGACGCCGTACCCGACCAGAACGCCGTGCCGGTGACGATCGCCGTCGCGCCGGGTACCTACCGGGCCAAGGTGTACATCCCGGCGACCAAGCCGAACATCGTGCTCCAGGGGACTGGACAGCGCCGGTCCGACACCGTCATCGTCTACGACACCCCCGCCGAGTACGGCGGTTCGACGGGCAGCGCGACGGTCCGGATCGCCGCGAACGACGTCACCGCCCGCCACCTCACCTTCAGCAACGACTTCGACGAGGCCGCGGTCGAGCTGAAGGGCGAACAGGCCCTCGCGATGAAGACGACCGGTGACCGGATCGTCTTCGAGGACACCGCCTTCCTGGGCAACCAGGACACCCTGATGACGGACAGCCCCAAGCTGGACGTGATCAGCCGGGTCTACCTCCGCGACGCGTACATCGAGGGCGATGTCGACTTCATCTACGGCCGGGCGACCACGGTGATCGACCGGTCCGTGATCCGGGCGCTGAGCCGCGGCTCGGACTCCAACAACGGCTACATCACGGCCGCCTCGACCTGGACGGGCAACCCGTACGGGTTCCTGATCACCCGGTCGAAGGTCGTGAGCGACGCCCCGGACCAGACGTTCCACCTGGGGCGGCCGTGGCACCCGGGCGGTGAACCCGCCGCCGTGGCGCAGGTGCTGATCCGCGACACCGTACTGCCGGCCGCCGTGAAGAGCTCGCCGTGGACCGACATGAGCGGCTTCTCCTGGAAGGACGCGCGGTTCACCGAGTTCCGCAACTCCGGGCCGGGAGCCGCCCCGAGCGCCGACCGGCCGCAGCTCGACGCCGCCGCCGCGAAGACGTACACCGTCGCGAACTACCTCAAGGGCACCGACGGCTGGGCACCCCACAGCCGCCACTGACTTCCCCCCACGACTTCATTTCTCCGCTGGAATCAGAAGAAGAAGAGAGCCGATCAATGAAGATCAGTATCCGCAGAAGCAGGCGCGCTGCCATAGCAGTCGCCCTCGGGTCCGTCCTGGCGCTGACCGCCACCGCCTGCGGTGACGACGGCAGCGGAGCCGGCGGCGACAAGGGCGACGCGGGCAGCGGCAAGGGCAAGATCGTCTTCTGGGACAACAACGGCGGTGTGCGCACCGACATCTGGAAGGAGGTCATCGCCGACTTCCAGAAGGCGAACCCGGACATCAAGGTCGAGTACGTCGGCATCGCGTCCACCGAGTACCAGTCCAAGGTCGACACCGCCATCCAGGGCGGCGGCCTGCCGGACGTCGGCGGTGTCGGGGCGGCCATGCTCGCCGGGTTCTCCGCCCAGAACGCGCTGGAGCCGCTGGACGACCGGCTCGCCAAGTCCTCCCTGAGCGGCAAGCTCAACGAGAACATGGTCGAGTCGCTGAAGGCGGCCGGGGGCGGGGACGGAACCCTGTACTCGATCCCGACCTCCGCCAACAACGGAGTGCTCTACTACCGGACCGACCTGTTCAAGAAGGCCGGCCTCGACGAGCCGACGACCTGGGACAAGTTCTACGCGGCCGCGGACAAGCTCACCGACGCCAAGAAGAACGAGTTCGGTTACACCATCCGCGGCGGTGCCGGGTCCATCGCCCAGGCCCTGGACGCGGCGTACGGGCAGAGCGGGATCACCTCCTTCTGGAACGGCGACAAGACCACCCTCAACGACCCGAAGAACGTGGCGGCGCTGGAGAAGTACGTGGCGCTGTACAAGAAGGACACCCCGGCGGCCGACCTCAACAACGACTTCACCAAGATGGTCGCCCAGTGGGACTCCGGCACCATCGGGATGCTGAACCACAACCTGGGGTCGTACCAGGACCACCTGAAGGCGCTCGGAGCCGACAAGTTCCGGGGCATTCCGCAGCCGATCGGCGCCACCGGCAAGCGGGTGCAGGTGTCCAACCCCGTCGACGGGCTCGGGGTGTTCAAGAGCTCGAAGAACAAGGACGCGGCCTGGAAGTTCATCGAGTTCGCGACCTCCGCGGCGGAGAACTCGAAGTTCAACAAGTCCGCCGGGCAGGTGCCGTCGAACAACGACGCCGCCAAGGACGCCTGGATCTCGCAGGCCGAGCCCACGAAGCTGGCCGCCGCCGCGCTGACCGACGGTTCCACCACCATCGTCCAGCTGCCGTACTACCTGCCCGACTGGAACACCATCTCCAAGGCGGACAACGAGCCCAACTTCCAGAAGGTGCTGCTGGGCGACATGAGCGCCAAGGACTTCCTGGACACCATGGCCGAGCAGCTGAACAAGGCTCAGGCCGAGTGGAAGGAACAGAACGGCTAAGAGCCCGGGTGAATGCGGTCGTGGGGAGCTGCGGGTTCGTCGTGGCTGGTCGCGCAGTTCCCCGCGCCCCTCACAGGTCAGAAAGGTGCACCTGATATGACACTCACGCGCAGACAAGTCACCGTCGCGGCGCTTGCCACCGTGCCGCTCGCTCTCGGCGCGGCCGGCACCGCTCAAGCCTCTCCCCGGAGGGCTCGCACCCTCTACATCGCCGGTGATTCCACCGCCGCCCAGAAATACTCCGACGCCGCGCCCGAGACGGGGTGGGGCATGGCGCTCCCCTTCTTCCTGTGCAAGGACCTGGCTGTCGCCAACCACGCGGTCAACGGGCGGAGTTCGAAGTCCTTCGTCGACGAAGGGCGGCTCGACGCGATTCTCGGGCTGATCAGGCCCGGTGACCTCCTGCTCGTCCAGTTCGCGCACAACGACGAGAAGAGCGCCGATCCGACCCGCTACACCGAGCCCTGGACGACGTACCAGGACTATCTGCGCCGGTACCTCGACGGCGCCCGCGCGAAGGGTGCCCGGCCGGTCCTCGCCACCCCCGTCGAGCGGCGGAAGTTCGACGCGAACGGCAACGCCGTGCCGACCCACGGGGAGTACCCGGCCGCGATGCGGGCGCTCGCCGGGGAGGAGGGCGTGGCGCTGCTCGACATCCAGGCGCTGTCCCTGGCGCTGTGGCAGCGGCTGGGCGTCGAGGAGACCAAGAAGTACTTCAACTGGACCGACACCGAGCAGGACAACACGCACTTCAACCCGCCCGGTGCCATCGCGGTGGCGCGTCTGGTCGCCGGTGAGCTGCTGAAGCACCGCGTGCTGGCGCCCCGGGACGTGCGCCGGCTCGACGCCGAGATCCCGGAGTCCTGGATCACCTGGCCGTCGCCGGCCGCCGTCTGACCATCCCTTCCTCGCAGTCGAAAGAGAGCCGCACAATGAACGCACAGCTATGTCATGGGCATGTCATAACAAAGGTGATGGCGGTGGCGGGCTGCGCCGCCCTGGTCCTCGCGGTCACCGGCACCACCGCCCAGGCCAAGGGACACGACACGGCCCGCGAGACCCTCGCCGCCGGGGACGGCTGGGCCTCCGAGGGCACCGGCACCACCGGAGGCGCCGCCGCCGACGCCGCCCACGTGTACACCGTCACCGACTGGGCCGGCTTCAAGGCGGCCCTCGCCGCCGGTGGCAGCGCCCCGAAGATCATCAAGGTGAAGGGGACCATCGACGCGGTCTCCGAGGGCTGTGACTCCCTCGCCGCGCCCGGCTACGACTTCGACGCCTATCTGGCGAAGTACTCGCCCGAGGCCTGGGGCCTGGACACCGACCTGAGCGCCGAGCCCGACGACAGCCCCGAGGGCCTGCGCCGCGCCTCCGCCGCCCACCAGGACCAGACCATCAAGGCGAACGTCCCGGCCAACACCACGATCATCGGTGTCGGCAAGAACGCCGGGTTCAAGGGCGCGAGCCTCCAGATCAAGGCCGTCGACAACGTCATCGTCCGCAACCTCACCTTCGAGAGCCCCATCGACTGCTTCCCGCAGTGGGACCCCACCGACGGCGACAAGGGCAACTGGAACTCCGAGTACGACACCGCCGTCGTCTACGGCTCCACCCATGTCTGGCTGGACCACAACACCTTCACCGACGGCAGCCACCCCGACAGCGCGGCGCCCACCTACTTCGGCATGCTCTACCAGCAGCACGACGGCGAGCTGGACATCGTCAAGGGCGCGAACCACGTCACCGCCTCCTGGAACGTCTTCACCGAGCACGACAAGACGATCCTGATCGGCAACAGCGACAGCGAGTCCACGGCGGCGGGGGACCGGGGCAAGCTCAAGGTCACCTTCCACCACAACCTGTTCTCGAACCTCGTCGAGCGCGCGCCCCGCGTGCGCTTCGGACAGGTCGACTCCTACAACAACCACTTCGTGGCGAACGCCGACTACTCCTACAGCTTCGGCATCGGCAAGGAGTCCCAGCTCGTCGCCGAGCACAACGCGTTCACGCTGCCGGAGGGGATCAGCGCGGCCAAGGTGCTCAAGCGGTGGAACGTCTCCCCGCTCACCGCCGACGACAACTACGTCAACGGCAAGCCCACCGACCTGATCGCCGTCCACAACGCCGAGATCCCCGCCGAGACCCTGGAGTCCGGCGCGGGCTGGACGCCGACCCTGCGCACGAAGGTCGACCCGGCCAAGAAGGTGCCGGGGATCGTCGACCGCGGTGCGGGCGCGGGCCGCATCTGCTGACCCCGCCCCCTGACCGGCCGGGGCGGAATCCAGCGGCCGCCCCGGCCACCCACCTCACCCCCCACGCGAGGCACCCCACCCCTGAGCCGCATGTCCAAGGAGCACCCGCATGTCCTCGCACGACACCCGACTCTCCCTGTCCAGAAGGGGATTCCTGCTCGCGAGCACCGGAGCGGCGGCCGCGCTCGCCCTCGCACCCGCCCCCGCGCACGCCGGCGCCCGGCACCCCTTCGGCCGCTTCGGATCACCGGCCGCCCGGCTCACCCCGCAGACCCTCTACGTCGACGCGCGGGGCCGGGGCGACCACACCACCGTGAAGGACGCGGTCACCGCGGCCACCGGCAGCGGCTGGACCCTGGTCCTCGCCCCCGGCACCTACCGGGAGACCGTCGCCGTCGACGTCACCCGCACCGAGGCGACCTGGATCGGCGCCTCCGAGGACCCCCGGGACGTCGTGATCGTCTACGACAACGCGGCCGGCACCCCCAAGCCCGGCGGCGGCACCTACGGCACCACCGGCTCCGCCACCACCACGGTCCAGGCCGACGGCTTCACCGCCCGCTGGATCACCTTCGCCAACGACTGGCTGCGCGCCGACCACCCCGACATCACCGGCACCCAGGCCGTCGCCCTCAAGGTCCAGGGCGACCGCTCCGCCTTCCACCACTGCCGCTTCCTGGGCCACCAGGACACCCTCTACGCCGACTCGATCGCCCTCACCTCCTTCGCCCGCCAGTACTTCTCGCACTGCTACGCCGAGGGCGACGTCGACTTCGTCTTCGGGCGGGCCACGGCCGTCCACGAGCACTGCCACTTCCGCACCCTGAACCGGACCGACCTGGCGGGGGCGCCGTACGGCTTCGTCTTCGCGCCCTCCACGGCGGGGGCCAACCCGCGCGGCTACCTCGTCACCAGGAGCCGCGTCAGCAGCGAAGCCCCCGACGGCTTCTACAAGCTGGCCCGCCCATGGGTGCCCAGCTCCGACACCACCGCCCGGCCCTCGCTCGTGGTGCGGGACACCTGGCTGGGCCCCGGGATCGACGCCGTCGCGCCCTACACCAACATGTCGGACGCCTTCCCCTGGCAGAACCAGCGCTTCGCCGAGTACCGCGACACCGGGCCCGGCGCCCGGATCACGGTTCCCGAGAACCGGCCCCAACTCACCTCCGAGCAGGCCGAGTCGGCGACGCGAGAGGCCTATCTCGGCGACTGGCGACCCTGGAAGGTGTCGTGCTGATGCGCAGGCGCACCCTTCTCGCGGCCGGCTTCGGACTCGCCGTGGCGGGAGCGACCCCCGCCTTCGCCACCGGCGGCCGCCGTGTCCTCCACGTCCGCCCCGGCGAGTCCGTCCAGGCCGCCGTGGACGCGGTCACCGGCCCCGGCTGGACGATCGTCGTGCACCCGGGCACCTATCGCGAGGTCGTCAGCATCCCCGCTGCCGCAGCCGAGCTGACCGTGCGTGGTGCCGTCCGCGACGCCCGCGCGGCCGTCATCGTGTACGACAACGCCAACGGCACCCAGAAGTCCGACGGTTCAGGCACCTACGGCACCGCCGGCTCCGCCACCTTCACCTCCGCGGCCCCCGGCCTCACCGTCCGCGACCTCACCCTCGCCAACGACTGGCTGCGCGCCGACCACCCCGACATCACCGGCACCCAGGCGGTCGCCGCCTGCACATTCGGCGACCGCACCCGCTTCGAGAACGTCCGCCTCCTCGCCCACCAGGACACCCTCTTCGTCGAGACGACCGCGCTCACCGCCTTCGACCGGCAGTACTTCCGGCGCTGCTACATCGAGGGCGACGTGGACTTCGTCTTCGGCCGGGCCACCGCCGTCTTCGAGGAGTGCCACTTCCACACCCTCCAGCGGGACGTCGGCTTCACCCCCAAGGGCATGGTCTTCGCCCCGTCCACGGCCCGCGCCAACCCGCACGGCATCCTCGCCGTCCGCTCCCGCATCACCTCCGGCGCAGAGAACGGGGCGTACAAGCTGGCGCGCCCCTGGGTGCCGTCGTACGAGACGACCGCCTGGCCGTCGCTCGTGGTGCGGAACTCCTGGATCGGCCCCGGCGTCGATCCGGTCGCGCCCTACACCAACATGCGCGACGCCTACCCCTGGCAGACCATGCGTTTTCGCGAGTACGCCAACTCCGGCCCCGGCGCGGTGATCTCCGTCCCCGACAACCGGCCCCAGCTGACCACCGCCGAGGCCGCCGCGCACACCCCGCGTACCTATCTCGGGGACTGGAGGCCCTATGAGTGCCGGTGACCCGCTGGGACGACGGGCTTTCGTGGTGGGCGCCGGTGCGGCCGTGCTGGCCGGGGGAGCGGTGAGCCCCGCCGATGCCGGGGTGGTGGACGGCCCGCTGCCCGACTTCCACCCGGCCCTCAAGTCCGAGCTGAACTTCCCGCTGGCCTGGGGGACTTCACCGGTCCGCGACTTCCGCGGATGGCGTCGGCAGGCTCGCGCCAAGGTCGAGGAGCACCTTCTCGTCGACCGCGAGGACCGGACGCCGTACGCCCCCGAGCACGGACAGGCCGCCCAGGGCGACGGTTACACGCGGGAGCTGGTCACCCTCTCCCTCACCCACCACGAACGCGTCCGCGCCGCGCTGCTCACCCCGCACGGTCCCGGGCCGTTCCCCGCGGTGCTGCTGCTCCACGACCACGGGGCGAGGTTCGACATCGGCAAGGAGAAGCTCGTCCGGCCCTGGTACGACGACACCCGGCTCGCCTCCGCGCGGTCCTGGGCCGACAGGTACTTCAGCGGCCGGTTCGTCGGCGACGAACTGGCCCGGCGCGGCTATGTCGTCCTGTGCGCGGACGCCCTCGGCTGGGGCGACCGCGGCCCGATCGCCTACGACCAACAGCAGGCCCTGGCCTCCAACTTCTACCACCTCGGCTCCTCGCTGGCCGGGCTCATGGCCCGTGAGGACGCCCGTGCCGCCGAGTTCCTCGCCGGCCTGGACCGGGTGGACGCCCGCCGGGTCGCGGCCGTCGGCTTCTCCATGGGTGCCTACCGCGCCTGGCAGACCGCCGCGCTGACCGACGCCGTCCGGGCCACGGCCGCGGTCTGCTGGATGACCGGCCTCAAGGAAATGATGGTGCCCGGCAACAACACCCTGCGCGGACAGTCCAGTTACTACATGATCCACCCGGGGCTGCCCCGGTTCCTCGACTTCCCCGACGTGGCGAGCATCGCCGCCCCCAGGCCGATGCTCTTCTTCGACGGCGGGCTCGACCCGCTGTTCCCCGCCGACGGCGTACAGGTCGCCCACGACAAGCTGCGCGCCGTCTGGCACTCCCGCCACGCCGAGGAGCGGTTGCACCTGAAGACCTGGCCCGACCTGGGCCATGTCTTCGTCGACCGCATGCAGGACGAGGTCTTCGGCTGGCTCGACGCCGTCCTGTGACCACCCCCTCCCCGAAAAGCACGACGAAAGGACCCGCACTCCATGTCTCGTCGTACCGCTCTCATCGCCACGGCAGCCCTCGCCCTCGGCTCGGGCCTCGCCGTCCTCCCCACCCAGGCCCAGGCCGCGACGGTCGTCGTCAGCAATTCGACCGACCTGTCCAACGCCATCAAGAACGCCACCGCCGGCACGGTGATCCAGGTCCGGGGCGGCACCTACTACCCGACGGCCACCCTCCAGTCCACGGCCAACGGCAGCTCCTCCGCGCCGATCACGCTCACCGCGTACGGCTCGGAGACCGTGAAGATCGACGGCTCGTCGCTGCCCGACGGCGACTGGATCTTCAAGCTGACCGCCGACTACTGGAACGTCTCCAACATCACCTTCCAGAACTCCCCGGACAGCGCGGTGGTCTGCCAGTCCTGCACCGGGACGGTCTGGAACAACATCAAGACCGTCAACGGCGGCGACTCCGGCTTCACGCTCACCGGCGACGGGACGGTCAACAACACCGTCAAGAACATCGACAGTTACGGCAACTACGACGCCGCGAACCACGGGGAGAACGCCGACGGCATCGCCGTGAAGTTCGGCTCCGGCACCGGCAACCTCATCACCGGGGCCCGCCTCTACAACAACTCGGACGACGGGATCGACTTCTGGTCCTTCTCCTCGCCCGTCACCGTCGAGCACACCTGGTCCATGGGCAACGGCGTCAACCGCTGGTCCGACTCCGCCTTCGCGGGCGACGGCAACGGCTACAAGCTGGGCGGCGACGGCGAGGTCGTCGCGCACGCCATCAACAACTCCGCCGCCTGGGGCAACGCGGGCAACGGATTCACCGAGAACTCCAACACCGGCGCCATCGTCATCAACCGCACCACCGCCTACGCCAACAGCAAGTGGGGCTACTACTTCGCCACCAGCTCCGCGAAGCTCGGCAAGAACCTCGCGGTGAGCAACGGCGGGGGCTCGGTCAGCAAGGGCTCCAAGGTGACCTCGTCCGGCAACAACTGGGACAGCGGGATCAGCACCCCCGCCTTCAGGTCGACGGACGCGTCGACGACGTACAACGCCCGCAGCTCCAGCGGCACCCTGCCCGCCACCACGTTCCTGACGACGGGCAGCACCACGATCGGCGCGACCATGAACTGACGCCGCCATGAACTGACGCGGCCTCCGAAAACCCCGGCTCGGGGCGCTTGACCCGTTTTTTACCGGGCGGGTCTCGCGCCCACCGGGGTGACGCGCGTAGAACCTCTGTCATGCATAAGTCACTGCGTATCGCAGCCGTCGCCACCGCCTGCGCGGTCGTCGGCGTCGCCGTGTACGGCGCCGGTGCGGCCACGGCCCACCAGTCCACGGCGAACTCCACGCACGAGCCCTACAACATCGGGCTCCTGGTCAAGGACATCGACACCTACTACGGCACCACGGCCGACGCCAACGGTGTCTACCAGGCGTCGCCCACCAGCCCCTACGCCAAGGACCTGGCGAGCATCGACAAGGCGGCGCGCAAGTACATCGACCAGGCCGCCCGCAAGGCGCACCACAGGGGTGAGAAGCCCGCCGTCGTCTTCGACATCGACGACACGCTGCTGCTCAGCCTCGACTACGAGAAGCGCTACAACTACACCTACAACGCGACCACCTGGGCCGACTACGTGAACCGGGCCGACCGCCCGGCCGTCTTCGGCAGCCCCGAGCTCGTGCAGTACGCCGAGAAGAAGGGCGTCGAGGTCTTCTACAACTCGGGCCTCAGCGAGGCCCAGCGCTCCGCCGCGGTCGAGAACCTGAAGAAGATCGGCGCCGACGTGAACCTCGACGCCGACCACGTGTTCCTCAAGGACAAGGCGAACCCGCCGGCCTACCTGAGCGCCTGCGCCACGCCGGGCACCTGGACCTGCACCACCGTGCAGTACAAGTCCGGCACCCGGGCGCACATCGAGAAGGACCTCGGGTACGAGATCATCGCCAACTTCGGCGACCAGTACTCCGACCTCGACGGCGGTTACGCCGACCGGACGTACAAGCTCCCGAACCCGACGTACTTCGTGAGCTAGTCCCGCACCGGCCGGATCCCCTCCAGGGTCGGCACCACGGGCTTGATCGTGCCGTCCACCGCGAACTCCATGCGGTCGACGGTGGTTTCGCGGTGCATCCCGTCCCCGCCGGGCCTCCCCGGCCCGTTCAGGGCGAACCGGTGGTAGACGATGTACCAGTCGTCGGTGCCGGGGACGTTCACCACGGAGTGGTGACCGGTGGCGAGGACGCCGTACTCGGGACGCTTGGACAGGATCGTCCCCTTCTTGGTCCACGGGCCGAGCGGGGACGGTCCCGTCGCATAGGCGACGTGGTAGTTCTCGCTGCGGGTGTCGTCCTCGGACCACATGAAGTAGTACGTGCCGTTCCGCTTGATCACGAAGGAGCCCTCGCGGAAGTTGTCCGGGGTGATGTCCTTGACCGCGGCGGCGTCGTAGGAGGTCATGTCGTCGTTCAGCGGGACGACATAGCCGTGCCCGTTGCCCCAGTACAGGTACGACGTCCCGTCGTCGTCCGTGAAGACGGCCGGGTCGATCATCTGGCCCTGCAGCGAACCGCCCTTCGCCACCAGGGGCTTGCCGAGCGCGTCCTTGAACGGGCCTGCGGGGGAGTCCGCCACCGCCACACCGATCTGCTGCTCGGCGCAGAAGTAGAACCAGTACTTCCCGTCCCGCTCGGCGATCGCCGGAGCCCACGCGTACTTGTCGGCCCACGACACGTCCGCGCCGAGGTCGAGGACGACCCCGTGGTCCTTCCAGTGGACCAGGTCCTTCGACGAGTACGCCTTGAACCGCGTCCCGCTCCAGCCGTTGAAGCCGTCGGTCGTCGGGTAGATCCAGTACTCGCCGTCGAGATAGTGCACGTCCGGGTCGGCGTTGAGGCCGGGCAGGACCGGACTGCCGGTCGGCACGGCCTCGACGGTCCATCCGCGGGTCGTCCCGTCGGCCGCCGTCACGGTGTACTTCTGCGGCTTGCGGAAGTCCCGCCGGGTGCCGGACCCAGGGGTGACCGTGGCGCCCGCGCCGACCGCCAACTGCGGTGCGAGACGGGTGAGATCGGTGCCCGGCCGCATCGGCAGCACGACCTTCGAGGCCGCCTCCGTGACGATCGCGTACCCCTTCTGGCCGGAAGCCGTCGCGTCCACGACCGAGGCCCCGGTCGCCGGATACGCGCCGAGCAGACGGTCGTACTCGGCCTGCGTCACCGGAAGAACCGTCCCGTGCCGGGGACTCGCGGGCAGCTGGTAGTTCGTGGACGGGGTCCACGTGCCCGAGTCGAGGTCGGTGGTCTCGAAGGGGACGTACCCGCGACCGCCGTACTCGTCGATGAACAGGTACCACTTCTTCTCGGTGTTCGACCTGAACACCGTCGGACCCTCACCGCGGTCCATCGCACCGCTGCCGATGCAGTCCGCGACCAGGTCGTACTTGGTCGAGGTCAGACTCGTCGACTTCTCGCCGGTGATGAACTTGGCGCAGGGCGAGCTGGAGGTGGGGTCCCGCTCGTCCTTGGTGTAGCGGTAATAGGTGTCCTTGTACTTCACGACCGTCGAGTCGATGACCGAGTAGCCGGGGTCGTCCCAGACCTTGGGCGCGCTGAAGGTGCGGAAGTCCTTGGTGGTCGCGTACAGCATCTTGTTGTACGTCGATCCCGTGTGCCCGGGGTCGTCGTCGGCGTACAGCTTCGACGCCCAGAAGACGACGTACGCACCGAGGCTGTCGTCCCAGTAGGCCTCCGGCGCCCAGGTGTTGCCCGCGTTGTCGGGGGCCACCTTCACCAGCCGCTGGTCCGTCCAGTGCACCAGGTCGGTGGACTCCCAGATCATGACGGACTTGCTGCCGTGCCGCTGGACGTCGTCCCAACTGCCGCTGCTGTTCCGGTACATGCGCAGGTCGGTGGCGATCAGGTAGAACCTGTCGCCCTTCGGCGAGCGGATCACGAAGGGATCGCGCAGGCCCTTCTCCCCGGTCGTCGAGGTCAGCACCGGCTTGCCCTGGTTCAGCTCGCGCCAGTGCAGGGGGTCGTTGCCGCGGCTGAGCGCGTAGCGGATCTGCTCGCCGTCGGCCGTGCCCTCGCCGGTGAAGTAGGCGAAGAGATAGCCGGCGTACTTGGGGTGGCTCACGGGCGGTGCTCCTGAGAGGGCGGAACCGGGCGGTGCGGTCAGAAGGGACAGCAGTAGCGAGAGACAGGCGACGAGGAGGATGCGTGGGCGCATGTCGCTCCTGGAGATGTGGGGGTGTGGGGGTTTCTGTTGAGGGCTGTGCGCGCCTTCGGAGTGTTACGAGCGAGACACAGCACGTCAATCGGTGAGTGCGCGATCAGCGGCAGCGAAAGTTTCGGTTGCTTTCGTCGTGCCACGGCAACCTCGCCGGCCGTGGCGGCGACTTCGGGGCGCCCCCTTCGCCGAGGAAAGGAACGCCCCGTGCGGCACAGCAACGGACGCCACCGCAGGGCCCGCACGCTCTCCCTCGCCGCGGCGGTCGCCGTCGCCGCGGGCGCGGGCGGTGTGTGTCTGGGCCTGTCGGACGGCGGGGCCGAGGCCGCGTCGAGGACGGTCACGGTCTCCACCACGGCCCGGCTGGAGGCGGCGGTGCGGAACGCGACCGCGGGCACGGTCATCCAGGTCCGCGCCGGGACGTACACCCCGTCGGCCACCCTCAGGGGCACGGCGAACGGCACGCGCTCGGCACCGATCACCCTGCGGGCGTACGGCGGCGAGAAGGTGCGGATCGACGGGTCCGGGCCGGCTCCCGGGTCCTGGCTGGCCGGGATCGACGGCGACCACTGGACCGTCCGGAACCTCACCTTCAAGAACTCGCCGGCCCAGGGCCTCGTCGTCACCTCCTCCGAGGCGACGGGACCAGGGACAACCTCGTGCGGAACCTGGACAGTCACGGCAACTACGACCCCGCCGGGCACGGTCGCAACGCCGACGGGATCGCCGTGAAGTTCGGCTCCGGGACCGGCAACCGGATCACCGGGGCGCGCCTGTACGGCAACTCCGACGACGGCATCGACCTGTGGCAGTTCTCCTCGCCGGTCACCGTCGAGCACAGCTGGGCCTTCGGGAACGGCAGGAACCGGTGGCGGGACCGCGCCTTCGAGGGCGACGGCAACGGGTTCGAGCTGGGCGGCGGCGTGACGGTGGCGCACCTCGTCCATGACGACGCGGCCTGGGGCAACGCCCTGAACGGGTTCAACGCGACCTCCAACACCGGGGCGATCGTGCTCAGCCGCAACACGGCGTACTCCAACGGCGAGGCCGGGTTCCACTTTGCCGGCGGCCGGGCCCGGCTGGCGCGCAACCTCGCGGCGGGCAACCGGGGCGGCCTGTCGGAACTGGGTCCGGCCACGGTGTCCGCGGCGAACAACTGGGACGCGGGCGTGCCGACTCCGGTGTTCCGGTCGACGGACGCCGGCACGGCGTACGGCGCCCGCGGTACGGACGGGTCGTTGCCCGCCACGCCCTTCCTGACCACCGGCTCCACCACGGTGGGCACCACGATGAACTGAGCGGCCGAACGGGGAAACGCCCCGCCTGTCGTCACAGGCGGGGCGTTCCTCGTGCCGGCCCGAGGGGGGCTCCAGCCGGCAGCTGCCGGCTGAGGGGGGCTCAGGCCGGCAGGTCTCTGCGGTCGTACTCCGTCATCCAGGCACTACCAAGGACGACGAAGGCGACCGAATGGTTGTTCCCCCACCTCGAACTCGTGGTGAGGAAGTGCGTCGCGTGCCGCGTGGAGGCCGTGGGAACGGCCCGGCGGACTCCACGCACCACCTGTGTGGTCGCCGAAGGGCAAAGGGTTGCCGCCCCGGCGGAGGTTTTTCGGCGGGACTCCGCACCGAGGGCTACCCCCCGTCCGCCGACCCGTCGTCCTGGGCCGCGAAGCCGCCCTTGACGGCGAGGTCCCCGGACCGCGCGGTCGCCGTCGCCGTGTAGGTGTCGTCCTTCGCGTTCCGGCCGCCGCGCTCGTGGTTGTACTGTCCCGCGAACACCCACTCGCCCTTCGGGACCTTACGGCCGTCCTTGAGCACCCACGTGTAGACGAGGAAACCGTCCTTCTCGGCGACCGTCAGCGTGAAGTCGTCCTCGGGCAGGGAGCGCCAGGCGCCGGAACTGGTGACGCCACCGGTCTGCGCGATCCGCACCTCGACCGTGAGGGCGGTCAGTTCCGCGGAGGTCTTGAGGGTCAGATTGCTCTGCGCCCAGAACTCGTTGCTGTGCGTGTCCAGTGAGCCGTCCGACCACAGCGGACCGTCCTGGACACCCGGGGCCGGCCCCTCGGCGGAGGCGCTCGGTGCCCCCGAGGGCGTGGCGCTCGGCGTGCCGGACCGGTGCGTGGGGGCGCTGCTCGGCGCCGGAACCGCCGACCGGAAGGGCGGACGGCTCGTCGCGTCGGGGGAGGGGGTGGGCGTGCCCGTGGCGGCGACCGACGTCTGCGCGGCCGGCTCGTCCTTCACCGCGGACGCCACCGCGTACCCGCCGAGGCCCAGCACACAGGCGACCGCGGCCGTGGCGCTCACCACCCGCACCCAGCCGTACAGCGGCGGCCGCGTCGCCCGGTGGTCGGGGCGGGTCTTCTCCGACATGCCACGCTCGACCCGGGCGAGGATCTGCTCGCGGTTCGGTGTGTGCGCCTCGGCCGCGTCCTGCAGCCGGGCGCGCAGTTCGCCGTGCACGTCCCGCTGCATGGTCATCGGTCCCTTCCTCCGGTGTCACTGGTGCGCGCCATCGCGGCGTGCACCCTCAGCGGAGCGTTCCGGGGGCCGAGCAGCCGCTGCAACTCGGCCATCCCCTTGGAGGTCTGGCTCTTAACCGTACCGACCGACACACCCAGGGCCAGCGCGGTGTCCTTCTCGGACAGGTCGAACGCGTGCCGCAGCACCACACACGCCCGCTTGCGGAACGGCAGCCTGCGCAGCGCCTCCTGGACGTCGACCGTGCCCGCCACGTCGGGGTTCTCGACCTTCTCCTCGCGCTGGGACCAGAACAGGGCGATGCGCCGGCGCTCACGGACCGCGCTGCGGATACGGGTGCGGGCCAGGTTGGCGACCACTCCGCGCGCGTACGCCGCCGGGTGATCGGCCGCGCGCACCCGGTCCCAGCGGTGCCACAGCGCCAGCAGCGCGTCCGCCGCCAGGTCGTCGGCGGCGTCCGGCTCACCGGTCAGCAGGTGGGCGAGACGGGACAGTTCGGCATAGTGGCGTTCGAAGAAGGCGTGGAACTCCACGGAGGCGGCGTCGTCGACGACTGTGCCCACGGGCTCCCTCTCCCTTGTGTGTCATGTGAATGACATGTGATCGTCCGGGGGTGGCCGGGCGGAGATCCGGCAGCCTAGCAGCGATCGAGTAAGCGCTCTCGTACGGGTCTTCGAACTGAGGATGACGGGTCGGACCCCGAATCCGTAACACGGAGAAAACCTGAGGCGCGTTCACCACAGGAACAATCCAGCCAGCATCCGCACACCGATCATTCAGGCACCAAGGAGCAGTGAGCATGTCCGTCGACCGGTACTTCAGGATCTCCGAGAGGGGATCCACCTTCGCGCGTGAGATACGCGGCGGCTTCGCCACGTTCTTCACGATGGCCTACATCCTGGTCCTGAATCCCATCATCCTCGGCAGCGCGAAGGACAAGTTCGGGCACCAGCTGGATGCCGTCCAGCTCACCACGGCGACGGCCCTGGTGGCCGCGGTGATGACGATCATCATGGGTGTGGGCGGGAACCTGCCGCTCGCGCTCGCCGCCGGGCTCGGGCTGAACGCGGTCGTCGCCTTCCAGATCGCCCCGCTGATGAGCTGGGACGACGCGATGGGACTGGTCGTCCTGGAGGGGCTGCTCATCTGCGTGCTGGTGGTGACCGGTCTGCGGGAGGCCGTCATGCACGCCATCCCGCAACCGCTCAAGCAGGCGATCAGTGTCGGCATCGGGCTGTTCATCGCGTTCATCGGCTTCGTGGACGCCGGGTTCGTGAGCCGTATCCCCGACGCCGCGAACACCACCGTGCCGGTTCAGCTCGGCGGCACCGGCGCACTCACCGGCTGGCCGATCCTCGTCTTCTGTCTCGGGGTGCTGCTGACGATCGGGCTGCTCGCGCGCAAGGTCAAGGGCGCGATCCTGATCAGCATCGTGACCATGACGGTCCTCGCGATGGTCATCAACTCGATCGCCGACATCAAGTCCTGGGGCCTGACGACACCGCAGTGGCCCGACAAGATCGTCGACACCCCCGACTTCGGCCTGATCGGCCACTTCAGCCTGTTCGGCTCCTTCAGCGCGCCCGGCGTCGGGATCGTGACGGTCGTCCTGCTGATCTTCACGCTGATCCTGTCCGACTTCTTCGACACGATGGGCACGGTCGTCGGCATCAGCGCGGAGGCCGGGCTGCTGGACGAGGAGGGCAAGGTGCCCAACCTCGGCCGGGTCCTGCTGATCGACGGGGCCGCGGCGGTGGCCGGCGGCGCGGCGTCGGCGTCCTCCGCCACCTCGTACATCGAGTCGGCCGCCGGCGTCGGTGAAGGGTCGCGCACCGGGTTCTCGAACCTGATCACGGGCGGGCTGTTCGCGCTGGCGCTGTTCCTGACCCCGCTGCTGACCATCGTCCCGCTCCAGGCCGCCGCGCCCGCCCTGGTCGCCGTGGGCTTCCTGATGATGACGCAGGTCAAGCACATCGACTGGGACCGCTACGACATCGCGATCCCGGCGTTCCTGACCATCGCCGTGATGCCGTTCACCTACTCGATCACCAACGGAATCGGCGCGGGCTTCCTGGCCTACGTCGTGATCAAGGTGGTGCTGGGGAAGGCCAAGGAGATCCACTGGCTGCTGTGGGCCGCCTCGGCGCTGTTCCTCGTGTACTTCGCCATCGACCCGATCGAGCAGGTGCTCGGCGCCAAGTAACCACCGAAGGACTCAGTTCTTCAGGGCCGCCTCCATCATGGCCTTGGCCACGGGGGCGGCCAGTCCGTTGCCGCTCACCTCCGAGCGGGCCGCGTTGGACTGCTCCACGACCACCGCCACGGCGACCTCCTTGCCGTCGGCCTTGCCGTAGGACGTGAACCAGGCGTACGGCGTCTTGCTGTTGTTCTCGCCGTGCTGGGCGGTGCCCGTCTTGCCGCCGACCGTCACGCCGTCGATCCTGGCGTTGGTGCCGGTGCCGTCCGTGATCACCGACTGCATCGCCGACTGGAGTTGCTCCGCCGTGCGAGAGCTGACGATCTGCTTCGTGCTCGCCTCGTCGTCGTAGTTCTTCAGGACGTCGCCGCCGTGGTCGGTGACCGTCGACACCATGTGCGGCGAGACCAGCTTGCCGCCGTTGGCTATGGCCGCGGAGACCATGGCCATCTGGAGCGGGGTGGCCGTGACGTCGTACTGGCCGATACCGGTCAGGGCCGTCGAGGACTTGTCCATGTCGGAGGGGTAGACGCTGGTGTACGCCCGCACCGGCACGTCCTGCTGGTCGTCGTTGAAGCCGAACTTCTCGGCCATCGCCCGGACCTTGTCCTGGCCGAGGTCGACGGCCATCTTCGCGAAGACGGTGTTGCAGGAGTACTCGAGCGCGACCCGGATCGAGGCGTTCTCGCAGGGTGCCGAGGCGCTTTCGTTCCCCAGCGGGGTCACCGTGCCCGGCAGGGTGTACGGGTCCGGGCTGACGGTCTTCTCGTCCACCGAGGAGTACAGGCCGTCCTCCAGCGCGGCCGCGGCCACCACCAGCTTGAACGTCGAGCCGGGCGGCAGCGGCTGGCGCAGCGCACGGTTGGTGAGCGGCTTGTCGGAGTCCGCGGTGAGCTGCTTCCAGGCCGTGCCCGCGGTGTTGGCGTCCGTCAGCGAGGACGGGTCGTAGGAGGGCGTCGACACGACCGCAAGGATCTTGCCGGTCGCCGGGTCGATCGCGACGGCCGCGCCCTTCTTGTCGCCGAGCGCGTCGTACGCGGCCTTCTGCACGGCCGGGTCGATCGTCGTGATCACATCACCGGGCTCGGCCCGTTGATCGGTGACCGTGTCCATGACGGTCTTCAGCCGGCTGTCCGTGCCGTTGAGGAGGTCGGCGTAGATGCCCTCCAGCTGGGTCGGGGCGTAGGCCTGCGAGGCGTAGCCCGTCACCGCCGCGTACAGCTTGCCGTTCGTGTAGGTCCGCTTGTACGCGAGGTCGCTGTCCGTCGTCCTCGCGGAACCCGTCACGGCCTTTCCGGCCACGATGATGTTCCCGAGCGGCGAGGAGTACGTCTCGATCGCGTTCCGCCGGTTGTCGTTGTCGTCCGCGAGTGCCTGGCCCTCGTAGAACTGCACCCAGGTCGCTCGGATCAGCAGAGCGAACACCAGGAGCAGCGCGAAGACCGATGCCCGCCTGATCGTCTTGTTCATCCCACTAGCAGGACGATCAGGCGGGACCGGGTCGTTCCCGTCCGCCCGCATTTCTCATCGGACGTTCATCCACGGCCGCTCGCACGGCTTCCGCCACGGAGGCCTCACGCGTCCAGCGTCAGCACCAGCTCGTCGATCTCCGCCCCGCGCGCGTTGGCGTACCCGGACGCCTGGGCGCTCACCCGGAAACCGCACTTCTCCAGGACGCGCAGGGAGCCGGTGTTGTCGGCGGCCGCGCGGGCGTACAGGGGACGCTCGGGCACCTGGGCGACCAGCTCGCGCAGGGCCGCGGTGGCCACGCCGCGCCCCCAGTAGGCGCGGTCGATCCAGTAGGTCACCTCGCGCTCACCCGGCTCGCCGTACACCGACGCACTGCCCACCACGTCCCCGTCCAGCAGGACCGTGCGGTGCACGGCGTCGGAGGCGCGGATCCGTTCCCAGTGGGCGTCGAAGGCGTCCCGGTCGGCCGGGTCCTTCGGGGTGAAGGCCGCCATGTGCACGGCCTCGGGGTCGTTCATCTGCCGGAAGAAGACCGGCAGATCGCTGTCATGGACTTCGCGGAGAACGATCTGCATACCTCAGAGCGTAGGGCTTGCCGGCGGTGGGGCGGTTGTCTGTCCTCGGCTTGGTGGGGGCGGGCGTTCTGCGCAGTTCCCCGCGCCCCTGAGAAGCCGTGTGCGGCCTCGACAGGGTGCGTCGGAGCGGTCCGAAGGGCGCGGGGGCCGCGCTCAGAGCCTGCGGGTGGCCAGTGTCAGCCGGTCCCGTGCGTCGAACAGCGCGTCCTTGACCAGCTGTTCGTGGGCCGGGGTCAGCCGCGCCACCGGCACCGAGCAGCTGATCGCGTCCCGGGCGGGTGTGCGGTACGGGATCGCGACGCCGAAGCAGCGCAGCCCCAGCGTGTTCTCCTCGCGGTCCACGGAGAAGCCCTGCTCGCGGATCTGGTGCAGTTCCTCGATGAGCTTCTCGCGGTCGGTGATGGTGTGCTCGGTGAGCGCCGGCAGGGTCTCCGGCAGCATCTTGCGGACCTGTTCGTCGGAGTAGGTGCTCAGCAGCGCCTTGCCGAGGGAGGTGGAGTGCGCCGGGAGGCGGCGGCCGACCCGGGTGAAGGGCCGCAGGTAGTGCTGGGACTGCCGGGTGGCCAGGTAGACGACGTTGGTGCCGTCGAGGCGCGCGAGGTGGATGGTCTCGGTGGTGTCGTCGGAGAGCCGGTCCAGGGTCGGCCGGGCCGCCGCGACCACCTCGTCGCCGTCGATGTACGAGGTGCCGACGAGCAGCGCCCGCACCCCGATGCCGTACCGCGTGCCCGTCGCGTCGGTCTCCACCCAGCCCAGCTCGACGAGCGTGCGCAGCAGCATGTAGAGGCTTGACTTGGGATAGCCCACGGCCTCCTGCACCGCTGCCAGGGAATGCATGCCGGGGCGCCCGGCGAAGTATTCGAGCAGTTCAACCGTCCGTACCGCGGACTTGACCTGTGACCCGCCGCCCGTCTCGCCTGCCGACATCGCCCTTGACCCCTTTGTTGGACGAGAACCAGAGTTATAGTCTCCAACAGCATATTCACCATCAGAGACAGCGTTCAGCATATCGAACGTTCCTGGTGGATGACCCAGATACACGTGGAGGGACCCGCGGTGGCAGCAGCACCAGTCTGGAGTGTCGACCCCCGAACCGGGAAGCAGCGCGAACAGGTTGCGGTGGAGGCCACAGCCCAGGAGGTGGACGCCGCCGTCCGTGCCGCGTACGACGCGCGCGCGTCCCTCGCCGACCGCACGGTCCGCGCGGCCTTCCTGCGCTCCGCGGCCACCAAGCTCGAAGAGTCCAAGGACCACCTCGTCGAGGCCGCGGACGCCGAGACCGCGCTCGGCCCGGTCCGGCTCACCGGCGAGCTCGCCCGCACCTGCTACCAGCTGCGGGCCTTCGCGGACATCGTCGACGAGGGCGAGTTCCTCGGCGTGGTGATCAACCACCCCGACGACACCGCGACCCCGCCGATCCCGGACCTGCGCCGCTACAAGGTGCCGCTGGGTGTCGTCGCCGTCTACTCGGCCTCCAACTTCCCCTTCGCCTTCTCGGTAGCCGGCGGCGACACCGCGAGCGCGCTCGCGGCCGGCAACCCGGTCGTGGTCAAGGCCCACCCGGACCACCCGGGCCTGTCCGAGCTGGTCGCGTCGGTGCTGCGCCGGGCCGCCGACGAGCACGGCATCCCCGCGGGCGTGCTCGGTCTCGTGCACGGCTTCGAGGCCGGCATCGAGCTGATCAAGCACCCGCTGGTCGCCGCCGCGGGCTTCACCGGTTCCGTGAAGGGCGGCCGCGCCCTGTTCGACGCGGCGGCCGCGCGCCCGGTGCCGATCCCCTTCCACGGTGAGCTGGGCTCCCTGAACCCCGTCGTGATCACGGAGGAGGCCGCGGCCGAGCGCGCGGAGGCCATCGGCGCCGGGCTCGCGGGCTCCATGACCCTCGGCGTCGGCCAGTTCTGCGTGAAGCCGGGCCTGGTCCTCGTGCCGTCCGGCGCGGCCGGTGACGGCCTGGTGAAGTCCCTGACCGACGCCGTCAGCGACACCGACGCCGGCGTCCTCCTGGACCACCGCATGCGGGACAACTTCGTCGCCGGTGTCGCCGAGCGCGCGGAGCTCCCCGAGGTCGAGTCGCCGGTGACGCCCGGCGCGGGCGGCGAGCACACGGTCAGCGCGGGCTTCCTCACGGTGTCGGCGCAGAAGCTGGCCACCGAGGGGGCGTACGACCTGCTCCTTGAGGAGTGCTTCGGTCCGGTGACCGTGGTGGTCCGCTACGACGACGACGCGCAGGCGCGCACGGTGCTGTCCCGGCTGCCCGGCAACCTCACGGCGACGGTCCACCTGTCCGAGGGGGAGGCGGCCGGCCAGGGGCGCGGCGCGGAGATCCTCGCGGAGCTGACGCCGCTCGCCGGCCGTGTCCTGGTCAACGGCTGGCCGACCGGGGTCGCGGTGGCCCCCGCCCAGCACCACGGCGGCCCGTACCCGGCGACGACGTCCACGTCGACGTCGGTGGGCGGCACGGCGATCGAGCGCTGGCTGCGCCCGGTGGCCTACCAGAACGCGCCGGAGGCCCTGCTGCCGCCGGAGCTGCGGGACGACAACCCGCTGGGTCTGCCGCGCCGCTTCAACAACGTTCTCGAACGCTAGGCACCCGGGGGTCACCCGCGGAGAGGGAACTGGAAAACTCTGAGGATGGACGTCGAACTTCCCCAACTCCCTTTCTCTCTCCGCACCTACGGCCCTGACGGGCACTGGGCGTACGAGGACGGCATTCTCTCCGGCTGGGCCGGCCCCCGGCAGGACCGGTTCGTGCCGCCCACCGGGGAGTCCCTGGACCCCGCCGCCGACGCGCCGCGTCTGCTCGGTGCCCCCGAGGGCGACTTCCAGCTGATAGCCCGCGTCACCGTGGGCTTCAACGGATCGTTCGACGCGGGCGTCCTCTACGTCCACGTCGGCGAGCGGGCGTGGGCCAAGCTCTGCCTGGAGAACTCCCCGGCCGTGCCCACCGTCTGCACGGTCGTCACCCGGGGGCACTCCGACGACTGCAACTCCTTCACTGTGGACGGCACCTCGGTGTGGCTGCGGGTCAGCCGCACCGGCCGGGCCTTCGCCTTCCACGCCTCCCGCGACGGCAAGCGCTGGACCTTCGTCCGCCTGTTCACCCTGGGCGACGAGAAGGAGACCGGCGCGGCCCTGGTCGGCTTCATGTCGCAGTCGCCGATGGGGGAGGGCTGCGTGGTCACGTACGACCACATCGAGTACCGGCCCGAGTGGCCGGCGGACCTGCGGGACGGCAGCTGAGGCCTCCGGCGGCGGGGGCAGAAGCACATGGGGGTGCCGGGCCGGTGGTGCGGCGGGTGCGGGCCCGTCGTGGCCGGTCGCGCAGTTCCCCGCGCCCCTGAGGACGCTGCGCGCCCCGGGAATGGCCCGCGCTGTTTGAATGTTCAGCAAACGAGGCGGAGGGAGTCTCCGCACCCGTTCGAGCTGGAGAGAGCCGTAGACATGCGCGTCGAGATCTGGAGCGACATCGCCTGCCCCTGGTGCTACGTGGGCAAGGCCCGCTTCGAGAAGGCGCTGGAGGCCTTCCCGCACCGCGACGGCGTCGAGGTCGTCCACCGGTCGTTCGAGCTGGACCCCGGGCGGGACAAGAGCGACGTCCAGCCCGTTCTCGCCATGCTCAGCAAGAAGTACGGCATGAGCCAGGCCCAGGCCCAGGCCGGCGAGGAGAACCTCGGGGCCCAGGCCGCCGCCGAGGGCCTCGACTACCGGACCCGTGACCGCGACCACGGCAACACCTTCGATCTGCACCGCCTCCTCCACCTCGCCAAGGAGCACGGCAGGCAGGACGAGCTCGTCCAGATCTTCTACCGGGCCAACTTCGCCGAGGAGCGGTCCCTGTTCTCCGAGGGCGACGAGCGCCTCGTCGAGCTCGCCGTGGAGGCCGGCCTGGACGCCGGTGAGGTCCGCAAGGTCCTCGCCGACCCCACCGCCTACGCCGACGAGGTCCGCGCCGACGAGCGCGAGGCCGCCGAGCTCGGCGCCAACGGCGTCCCCTTCTTCGTCCTCGACCGCAAGTACGGCGTCTCCGGCGCCCAGCCCGCCGAGGTCTTCGCCCAGGCCCTCACCCAGGCCTGGGGCAACCGCTCCCCGCTGCAGCTGATCGACCAGGGCGACGCCTCCGCCGAGGCCTGCGGTCCCGACGGGTGCGCCGTACCGCAGCAGGGCTGACAGAACACGCAGGTCGGCGCGGACGTATAAGCGTTCCTTGGCGAAACCACGTAGAAAATCGCAATGGACCGAGAGGTCTTCCGGCCCCACAGTGGAGTCATGGAGACCTTCGAGAGCCTCGTCCGCGCCGAGTTCGCCCCGAAGAACACCTTCCTCAACACCGCGAGCAGCGGCCTGCTCCCCGCCCGCACCGTGACCGCCCTCCAGCAGGCCGCGCTGATCCGCGCCGAGGGCAGGCCGCTGGACCCGCTGTTCCAGGACGTGGAGGCCTCCCGCGCCGCGTTCGCCAGGCTCGCCGGTGTCCCGGTGACCCGGATCGCGGCGGGACCGTCCGTGTCCACCTTCTCGGGTCTGGTCGCCGCCTCGCTGCCGCCGGGCGCCGAAGTCCTCACCGCCGAGGACGACTTCACCTCCGTCGTGAACCCCTTCCACACTCGCGGCGACCTCAAGGTGCGCATCGTGCCGCTGGAGCGGCTCGCCGACTCCGTCCGCCCCGGCACCGCCCTCGTCGCCGTCAGCGCCGCCCAGTCCGCCGACGGCCGGATCGCCGACCTGCCCGCCCTGCGGGACGCGGCCAGGGCGCACGGGGCCCGCATCTACGTCGACTTCTCGCAGGCCGCGGGCTGGCTCCCGGTGGACGCGCGGTCCTACGACTACACGGTCTCCACCACCTTCAAGTGGCTGCTCGGCCCGCACGGCGCGGCCTTCCTCGCCGTGCCGGAGGACTTCGGCGACCTCAGGCCGGTGCTCGCCGGCTGGGTCGCGGGCGAGATCCCCTGGGACAGCTGCTACGGACCCGTCGCCGAACTGGCCCACTCCGCCCGACGGTTCGACGTCAGCCCGGCCCTGTTCACCTACACGGGCACCCGCCACTCCCTCGAACTCCTGGAGGAGCTCGGCGTGGACGCCGTGCGTGCCCACGACCTCGCCCTCGCCGACCGCTTCCGCACCGGACTCGCCGCGCTCGGCCACGCACCCCTGCCCGCCCCCGGCTCGCCGATCGTGTCCGTGCCCGGACTCGGCGGACGGCAGCCCGAGTTGAGCGCCGCGGGCATCGAGGTGTCCAACCGCGCCGGCAACCTGCGTGCCTCCTTCCACCTCTACAACACGGCCGCGGATGTCGACCGGATTCTGGACGCCCTGTCTCACTGAACCGCTGGCGCCGCGCCGCCCGGGACGCTAGGAAGGGCACCAAGGGGTGGTGGTGCCGTGGAGTCCACGGACGGGACGACGTCCGTGCAGCAACCCGCAGACGCGGAGCTGCACCGGCGGCTGGTGTACGGCGACGAGTCCGCGCTGGCCGAGGCGTACGGGGCGTACGGCGGGCTGGTGCGGGCGGTCGCGATGCGGGTGACCCGCAGCCGGGCCGCCGCCGAGGACGTGGCGCAGGAGGTCTTCGCGCAGCTGTGGAGCAGGCCGTACGCCTTCGAGCCGCGCCGGGGCAGCCTGCGCACCTGGCTGTCGGTACTGGCGCACCGGCGAGCCGTGGACTGGGTGCGCGGTGAGGCCCGGCACCGCAAGGACGTCCGCGCCGACGACCTGGCCCTGCACGGCATCCCGGACGCCTCTCCCGGCCCCGCCGAGGCGGTCGTCGACCGGGAGCGCTCCCTCCAGCTGCACACCGCCCTCGCCGAACTCCCGCAGCCGCAACGGGAGGTGGTGCACCTCGCCTACTTCGCGGGCCGCACCTACCGGCAGGCCGCCGTCGAGCTCGGCATCCCCGAGGGCACCGCGAAGACCCGGCTGCGCACCGCGCTGCGCACCCTCGCGGAGACTTTGGCCGACCCACCCGACCGGGCGTGGGAAGGGGGCGCATGATGGCGGCAGGGGAACACGGGGAAGGGGGCGAGCGGTGACCGAGCACGACGACGTACGCGACCTGCTGGCCGCCTGGGCCTTCGGCGCCCTGGAACCGGCCGAGGAGCGCGCGGTCCCGCTCCACCTGGCCCGGTGCCAGGACTGCGCCGCCGAGGCGGAACAGCTGCGCGAGACGGTACGGATGCTGGAAGGGCCGCCGCTCGACGAGCCGCCGTCCCCCTTCGACACCCCGTTCGCCGGCGCCCTCCGGGCCCGTCCAGCGCCGCCCCGCGTGGCCCGGCACGCCGCCCCCTACGCGGCCGCGGTCGCGGGGCTCAGGGCGCTGCTGCCCGAGCTGCCGGGGCGCTGGTCCACCCCGGTCGTCCACGACTGGGACGTGCACGCCACCGTCGCCCATCTGCTCGCCGCCGACGAACACCTGGCGCTGCGGCTCGGGATCGAAGCCCGGGTGCCGGGCGCGCGGATCGACGAGGACGCGGACTGGACGGACACCTGGGAGCGGCGCAGCGCTGAGGTGATCGCCCACGAGTACGGCCGCAGGCCCGAGGAGACCGTCGCCGACTGGTCCGCTCAGGCGGCCGAGCTGCTCGGCACCCCGCACGCCCGCGACCCCGAACTCGCCGCCGGGACCACGCTGTTGATGGGTCTCCGGCTGCCGGTCGCCGAGCACTTCCTGGCGCGGGCCTTCGAGGCGTGGATCCACACCGACGACATCGGTCGCGCCCTGGGCCTGACCGTGCCGCCACCGCCCGAGGAGCACCTGGGGCAGCTGATCGGGCTGGCCGTCCGTGTGCTCGACACCGTCCTCGGGACGGAGACGCCGCCGGTGCTGTTCGCGGTCAGGGGCGGCGAGGAGTGGGTCCTGGGTTCGCGGAGCGACCCCGTGGCCGCCGAACTCACCCTGGACCCGGTGGACTTCTGTCTGCTGGTCGGCGGCCGGTACGCGCCGGACGCCGTGCCCCGGGACACGACGGGCGACGCGGCCGCCGTACGGAACGTACTGGAGCGGGCCGCGTCGCTGTCGTGGCTGTGAGGGTCACCCGGAGGGGTCACCCTGGCGGGTCACTTCACCGGCGTGAAGTCCCTCGCGCCGATGAACTCCGGCCGCCGGATGGGCGCCGCGAACGGCTCCACGGCCTGGTTCTCCACGCTGTTGAACACGATGAACACGTTGCTGCGCGGGAACGGCGTGATGTTGTCGCCGGAGCCGTGCATGCAGTTGCAGTCGAACCAGGTCGCCGAACCGGCCTTGCCGGTGAACAGCTTGATGCCGTACTCCGAGGCCATCGCCGTCAGCGCCTCGTCCGACGGCGTGCCCGCGTCCTGCATCTGCAGCGACTGCTTGTAGTTGTCCTTCGGGGTGGCTCCCGCGCACCCGAGGAAGGTGCGGTGCGAGCCCGGCATGATCATGAGCCCGCCGTTGGTGTCGTAGTTCTCGGTCAGCGCGATCGAGACGGACACCGTGCGCATGTTGGGCAGGCCGTCCTCGGCGTGCCAGGTCTCGAAGTCGGAGTGCCAGTAGAAGCCACTGGCACCGAAACCGGGCTTGACGTTGATCCGCGACTGGTGGACGTAGACGTCCGAGCCGAGGATCTGCCGGGCCCGGCCGACGACCCGCTCGTCGCGCACCAGAGTCGCGAACACCTCGCTGATCTTGTGCACCTCGAAGACCGAACGGATCTCCTTGGACTTCGGCTCGATGATCGAGCGCTCGTCCGCGCGGATGTCCGGGTCGTTGACGAGCCGCTCCAGCTCACGCTGGTACACGGGGACTTCGTCGGGCCGGATGATCTGGTCGACGGCGAGGAAGCCGTCGCGCTCGAACGCCTCCAGCTCGCCCGTGGCGATCGGCCCCGGCGCGCCGGGCGCCGACCAGACGACCGGGTCCTTGCGGGGGATCGACACCTCGGTGGCGCCGCGGCTGGGGTAGAGATCGGTGACGGTGGTGGTGGTCATGGTGCGGTCACACCTCCTCGGGTTCGGTGAGCAGCGGGTAGACGCCGTTCTCGTCGTGGTCCTCCCGGCCGGTCACGGGCGGGTTGAACACACAGATGCAGCGGAAGTCCTCCTTGACCCGCAGAGTGTGCCGCTCGTGACCGTCCAGGAGGTACATGGTCCCCGGCGTGATGGAGTGCGTCTGCCCGCTCTCGTGGTCGGTCAGCTCGGCCTCGCCCTCGACGCAGACGACGGCCTCGATGTGGTTCGCGTACCACATCGACGTCTCCGTACCCGCGTACAGGATCGTCTCGTGCAGCGAGAAGCCGACCCGCTCCTTGGCGAGCACGATGCGTTTGCTCTCCCAGGTGCCGGACGCGGCCTTCACATGACGGTCGGTGCCTTCGATGTCCTTGAACGAGCGGACGATCACGGTGCTGCGATGCCTCCTATGTAGACAGTTCAGTCGGTGGTTCAGGCTGTGGTTCAGGCGGTTTCGCGGACGGCACGGGCGAGGATGCTCAGCCCCTCGTCCAGTTCCTCGGGGGTGATGGTGAGCGCCGGAAGCAGCTTCACGACCTCGCTCTCGGGGCCCGACGTCTCGATGAGCAGCCCGAGTTCGAAGGCCCGGTGCGCCACCCGGCCCGCGCGCTCCTTGTCGTGGAACTCCAGGCCCCACACCAGCCCGCGCCCGCGGTACTCCTTCACGTCGGCCAGGTTCTCCTCGGTGATGGAGATGAGCCCCTGCTCGACCTGCTCGCCGCGCTGCCGGGTCTGCTTCTCCATCGCGGAACCGTCCGCCCAGTACTGCTCCAGGGTGGCGGTGGCCGTGACGAAGGCCGGGTTGTTGCCGCGGAAGGTGCCGTTGTGCTCGCCCGGCTCCCAGATGTCCAGCTCCGGCTTGAACAGGCACAGGGACATGGGAAGGCCGTAGCCGCTGATGGACTTGGAGACGGTGACGATGTCGGGCGTGATGCCCGCCTCCTCGAACGAGAAGAAGGCCCCCGTCCGGCCGCAGCCCATCTGGATGTCGTCGACGATGAGCAGCATGTCCTGGCGCTCGCACAGCGCGGCGAGCGCCTGCAGCCACTCCCGGCGGGCGACGTTGATGCCGCCCTCGCCCTGCACGGTCTCCACGATCACGGCGGCCGGCTTGTTGAGGCCGGAGCCCTGGTCCTCAAGGAGCCGCTCGAACCACAGGAAGTCCTCGACGGTGCCGTCGAAGTAGTTGTCGAACGGCATCGGCGTGCCGTGCACCAGAGGGACACCGGCGCCGGCCCGCTTGAAGGCGTTGCCGGTCACGGCGAGGGAGCCCAGCGACATCCCGTGGAAGGCGTTGGTGAAGGACACGATGGCCTCGCGGCCCTTGACCTTCCGGGCCAGCTTGAGCGCCGACTCCACGGCGTTGGTGCCCGTCGGGCCCGGGAACATGACCTTGTACGGCAGGTCGCGCGGGCGCAGCACCAGGTCCTGGAAGGTCTGCAGGAAGGCGCGCTTGGCGGTGGTCGACATGTCGAGCCCGTGCGTGACGCCGTCACGCTCCAGGTAGTCGATCAACGCCCGTTTCAGCACGGGGTTGTTGTGGCCGTAGTTCAGCGAACCGGCGCCGGCGAAGAAGTCCAGGTAGGCGTGGCCGTCCTCGTCGTACATGCGGCTGCCCTGCGCGCGGTCGAAGATGGTGGGCCAGCCGCGGCAGTAGCTGCGTACCTCGGACTCGACGGTCTCGAAGACGCTGAGGTCGGGCTGGGTGATGGTCACGACGAATCGCTCCTCGGGTGCGTGGGGGGTCAGGCGGAGGGAGTGGCGGAACCGGGGGAGAGGGGTCCGATCCGGTAGAGCACTTCGGGGTCGTGCGGCCCGTCGGGAAACAGGCTCGTGTCGAACAGCACCTCGCGCTCCAGGCGGGCGCCACGGCGTTCGGCGAACGCGGTGAACAGCCGCTCGGAGGCGGTGTTGCCCGGCGTGATGGTGGTCTCGACGGTGGTCAGTCCGCGCTCGGCGGCGAGCCGCGCGGTCAGTCCGTCGAGCAGGGCGGCGGCGAGCCCGCGGCCGCGGTACGCCGAGTCCACGGCCACCTGCCAGACGAGGAGGGTGCCGGGTCGGTCCGGGCGGACGTACCCGGTGACGAAGCCGATCGGCTCCCCGCTCTCGTTCCGTGCCACCGCCGATGTGGCGGCGAAGTCGCGACACCACAGCAGATAGCTGTACGACGAGTTCAGGTCGAGGACCTCGGAGTCGCGGGCGATCCGCCACAGTGCGGCTCCGTCCGCGACCGTCGGTCGGTCGATTTGCAGGTCTGCTTGTGCTGCAGTCATGCGAATTGAATTTACCGAGGGAAATTCAAAATTGCATCGTCGGACGGGGTTACGCGCGGGCGTTCCATGTGTTATCACGCGGGCGCGCACCAGCGCGCAAGAAGTGACGGGTATGGGTGGTTATGACCCACAAATAAGGGGCAAATTGATCAAGGTGTGTAACGCGTCACAGGCGTGTAACCCCCACGAGATCTCCTCGAATTCGACCGCCCAGCGTTCGCAGAATCTTTGCGTTTAGGTCGAGGGAAAGCGGGCAGAAGAATACGGGAAGCTAAGCTCTTATAAACTCTGGAATTACCTCACGAATTATGTCCCGGTGGAACTCGGGCCGGCTCTCCGACAAGGGGCGCTCAGCGCCACGCCTCTTCCGCGGAACGCAGCGCGCCCTCCACGTCCACCGGCAGGCCCCGCTCGCCCAGTGCCGCCCCCAGCGCCGCAAGACAGGCCCGCACGGCCCCCCGTGTCGCGTCCACCCCGTAGTGGTTGACCCGGATCATCTCCTTGGCCAGCGCACCCCCACCCGCGGCCAGCGGCAGTGCGGGATCGGAGGACAGGGCCCGGGACACCAGTTCCGACGCGACCACTCCCGCCGGTGCCCGAAGCGTCGTGGCGACAGGAGCCGCCTCGCGGTCCTCGTGCACATACGGCTCCAGGCCCCCGCCCAGCGCCCGCGCCCCCGCCCGGGTCGCCGCCGCGGCGGCCCGGTGCCGGCCCATCACCGCCTCCGGTCCGTCCGCCTCGATCCGCTCGACGCACGCCTCCAGCGCCAGCATCTCCAGCTGCGCCGGAGCGTGCAGCAGCGCCTTGCGGCCGCCGTCGATCCAGCGCTCCTTCCAGTCCAGGAGGGAGAGGTACGACCGGCGCGGGGCCTGTGGGTTCGCCGCCATGCGGGCCCACGCCCGCTCGCTCACCGACACCGCCGACACGCCCGCGGGCCCGCCCATCGCCTTCTGTGCCCCGATCACGCACAGGTCCACACCCCACGCGTCCGGCAGCACGGGCTCGGCGCCGACGGAGGCCACCGCGTCCAGGTAGAAGAGGGCGCCCTGCCGCCGTACGACGTCCCCGATCTCCGCGACCGGGTTGGTGTTCCCCGTGGCCGCCTCCGCGTGCACCAGCGACACGAAGTCGATCGCCGGGTGCTCCTCGAACGCCGCGGAGATCTGCGCGGCCGTCACCGCCGTGCGGAAGGGCACCGCGAGGTCGATCACCGTCGCGCCGCAGTCCCGCAGCCAGTCCCCGAAGGTCTGCCCGTACGGACCGGTGATGACGTTCAGCGCGGTCGTACCCGGACCGGCCGTGGAGCGGATCGCCCCCTCCAGCGGCAGCAGCGCCTCACCCTGCATGATCACGACGTCCTGCTCGGTGCGCAGCAGCCGCGCCACACGGTCCTCGATCGAGGCGAACTGTGCCGCGCCGAGCGGGGCCAGGTCCAGGAAGGGGTGCGTCACGACGGTGCTCTCTTCGTTCACTGGGGTAGACGTGACGAGCGTAACCGTTCCCCATCGACCCCCGACGACCGGCGACTTCTTAGGCTGAACGGCCTCGCAACCATCGGTTTGGTTTGAGAGACTCAAACCTTTCCTTATAATCGGAACCCACAGTTCCCCCACAGGAGGCCTCCCGTGAACACCCTCTCCGGGCGCCGGACCCGCGTCCTGGCCGCCACCACCGCGACGGCCGGGCTCCTGCTCGTCGCTGCCTGCACCTCCAGCGACGACGGCGGCAGCGGTTCGAAGACCGCCGCGGGCGGGGTCGAACTGGTCAAGGGCGGACAGCTCACCACCTGCACCCACCTGCCGTACCCGCCCTTCCAGTCGGAGATCGACGGCAAGGTCCAGGGCTTCGACGTCTCGCTGATCGACCTGGTCGCCAAGGATTTGGGCGTGAAGCAGGAGATCCTCGACACCCCCTTCGAGAACTTCAAGACCGGCGCCTTCCTCAACTCCGGCGAGTGCGACCTGGCCGCGGCCGGCATGACCATCACCGACGAGCGCAAGAAGAACGTCGACTTCTCCGACCCCTACTTCGACGCCACCCAGGCCCTCCTGGTCGCCAAGGGCAGCGGGATCTCCTCGCTCGCCGACGCCAAGGCGAAGAAGGTGAAGCTCGGCGCCCAGGCGCAGACCACCGGCGAGGACTACGTCAAGGCGCAGGGCTTCGACCCGGTCTCCTTCGAGTCCTCCGACGCCGTCCTCAACGGCCTGCGCTCCGGCCAGGTCAAGGCCGTCGTCATCGACTACCCGGTCGTCCAGGGCTGGCTGAAGAACAAGGCCAACGCCGACGCCTTCCAGGTCGCCGACAACATCAACACCGGTGAGCAGTACGGCTTCACGGTGAAGAAGGGCAACACCAAGCTGCGGGCCGCCATCAACAAGGCGCTCTCGGACGCCAAGGCCGACGGCACCTACAAGAAGCTCTACGAGAAGTGGATCGGCCCCTACGACGCGTCGGCCGCGTCGCCCTCCGCCTCATGACCGCGACGGACACGCAACTCCAGCCTCGCAAAAAGGGCCTGACCCGGCGTCAGAAGCGCAGCCTGTCCCGCGGCGTCCAGTACGTCGTCTTCGTCGCCGTCGTGGTCGCCTTCGCGCTCTCGGCGGACTGGGGACGGCTGAAGAACCAGTTCGCGCAGGCCGACATCGCCGACCAGATGTTCCCCGACGTCATCACGCTGGCGTTGAAGAACACCGTGCTCTACACGCTGTCCGGCTTCGTCGTCGGGCTCGTCCTCGGCATGGTCATCGCGCTGATGCGGCTGTCGTCGGTGGGCCCGTACCGCTGGTTCGCCGGTGTCTACATCGAGATCTTCCGCGGCCTGCCCGCCCTGCTGATCTTCATCTTCATCGGCGTGGCCGTACCGCTCGCGTTCCCCGGCACGGAGATCATCGGCGGCACGTACGGCAAGGTCGCCCTCGCTCTCGGTCTGGTGGCGGCGGCCTACATGGCGGAGACGATCCGCGCGGGCATCCAGGCGGTGCCCAAGGGGCAGATGGAGGCGGCCCGTTCACTGGGCTTCTCCCCGGCCCGGGCGATGGTCTCGATCGTCATCCCGCAGGCGTTCCGGATCATCCTCCCGCCGCTGACCAACGAACTCGTCCTGCTCTTCAAGGACTCCTCCCTGGTGCTGTTCCTCGGTGTCACCCTGGAGGAGCGCGAACTGTCCAAGTACGGCCGGGACCTGGCCAGTACGACCGCCAACTCCACACCGATCCTCGTCGCCGGCCTGTGCTACCTGCTGGTGACGATCCCGCTCGGGTTCGTGGTCCGCCGTATGGAGGCCAAGGCCCAGGAGGCCGTGAAATGACCGTTGAGGCGAGCCGGCCGGAGATCGAAGTACGCGGTCTGCACAAGTCGTTCGGCACCAACGAGGTCCTCAAGGGGATCGACCTGGAGATCGGCCAGGGCGAGGTCGTCTGTGTGATCGGCCCCTCGGGGTCGGGCAAGTCCACGCTGCTGCGGTGCGTGAACCTCCTGGAGGAGCCGACGAAGGGCCAGGTCTTCGTCGGCGGCACCGAACTCACCGACCCCGACGTCGACATCGACGCCGTACGCCGCCGTATCGGCATGGTCTTCCAGCAGTTCAACCTCTTCCCGCACCTCACGGTGACCGAGAACCTCACACTGCCGCAGCGCAGGGTCCTCAGGCGGGGCAAGGCGGAGGCCGCGAAGGTGGCCGCCGAGAACCTGGAGCGGGTGGGCCTCGCGGAGAAGGCGGACGCCTACCCCGCCTCCCTGTCCGGCGGACAGCAGCAGCGGGTCGCGATCGCCCGGTCCCTGTCCATGGGCCCGGAGGTGATGCTCTTCGACGAGCCGACCTCGGCCCTCGACCCGGAGCTGGTGGGCGACGTGCTCGCGGTCATGCGGATGCTGGCCCAGGAGGGCATGACGATGATGGTCGTCACCCACGAGATGACCTTCGCCCGCGAGGTCGCCGACCGGGTCGTCTTCATGGACGCCGGAGTGATCGTCGAGGACGGCACCCCGGCCCAGGTCATCGGTGACCCCAGCCATGAGCGCACCCGGCACTTCCTCTCCCGGCTCCTCGACCCGGCGATGGCCGACGTGCAGGAGGACGGCGGGGGAGAGGGCATCGGAAAGGACAGCTGAAAGGATCCCTCGACAGGTTCCCCGCCAGGATCCCCGACAGGATCCCCGACAGGGGACGTACGTTCCCCTGTCGCACAGAGCCTGACAAGCGCCATCATTCGGGCATGACGACTCTCGGAGACACGGGCGGCTTCGGAGCGGGCGGCACACTGCCCCCGCTGCCGGAGGACTGGGAGCGCTGCCTGGCCGTGGCCGCGCACCCGGACGACATCGAGTACGGGACGGCGTCCGCGGTCTCCCGCTGGACCACCCAGGGCAAGCGGATCACGTATCTGCTGGTCACCCGTGGCGAGGCGGGCATCGACGGGCTGCACCCGGATCAGGCGGCCCCGCTGCGCGAGGCCGAGGAGCGGGCGGGCGCGCGGGAAGTCGGCGTGGACACGGTGGAGTTCCTCGACCACCGCGACGGGATGATCGAGGAGGGCCCGGCCCTGCGCCGGGACATCGTGCGGGCGATCCGGCGGCACCGTCCCGAGGTCGTGGTGACGGGGGCGTACACCGTGCGGATGGTCGCCGGGGTGGTCAACCAGGCCGACCACCGCGTGGTGGGCCTCGCCGCGCTCGACGCGGCACGCGACGCCGGCAACCGCTGGATCTTTCCCGAACTCGCCGACGAGGGTCTCGAACCCTGGGGCGGAGTCCGCTTCGTGGCCGTCGCCGGGACGGACCGCCCCACCCACGGCGTGGACGTCACCGGCGAACCCCTGGAGCGGGGCATCGCCTCCCTGGCCGCGCACGCCGAGTACACCAAGGGCCTCGGCGCCGGGGCCTTCGAGCCGCGCCCCTTCCTGACCTGGGCGGCCCGACAGGGCGGTCCCGCCCTCGGCGTCGAGGCGGCGGTCCTCTTCGACGTCCACCAGCTCGCCTTCGAGGGGCCACCGCCCTGGGAACAGTGACGCCCGGCTGACTAGGGTGCGATCCATGAACGATCACGCGGTGCTGCACGTGAAGGGCCGGATCCTGGCCGGCCCCGAGGACGTCCGGGACGAGCTGTGGGTGGTCGACGGACGGATCTCCTACGACCGTCCCGTCGCCGCCCGTGACGTCCGCACGGTGTCGGGCTGGGCGCTGCCCGGTCTGGTGGACGCGCACTGTCATGTGGGCCTGGGCGCGCACGGCCCGGTCGACCAGGGCGTGGCCGAGAAGCAGGCGCTGGCCGACCGCGAGGCCGGCACCCTGCTGATCCGCGACGCCGGATCGCCCTCCGACACCCGCTGGGTGGACGACCGCGAGGACCTGCCGAAGATCATCAGGGCCGGCCGGCACATCGCCCGCACCCGCCGCTACCTCAGGAACTACGCCTGGGAGATCGAGCCCGAGGACCTCGTCGCGTACGTCGCGCAGGAGGCCCGCCGGGGTGACGGCTGGGTGAAGCTGGTCGGCGACTGGATCGACCGCGAGGTGGGCGACCTGGCACCCAGCTGGCCGCGGGAGGCGGCCGAGGCGGCCATCGCGGAGGCCCACCGCCTCGGCGCCCGCGTCACCGCGCACTGCTTCGCCGAGAACTCCCTGAAGGACCTGGTCGAGGCGGGCATCGACTGCGTCGAACACGCGACGGGCCTCACGGACGACCTGATCCCCCTCTTCGCCGAGCGGGGCGTCGCGATCGTCCCGACCCTGGTCAACATCGCGACCTTCCCCAAGCTGGCGGACGGCGGCGAGTCCCGGTTCCCCCGCTGGTCCGCCCATATGCGGCGGCTCCACGAGCGCCGCTACGACACCGTCCGCGGCGCCTACGACGCCGGCATCCCGGTGTACGTCGGCACGGACGCGGGCGGCACCCTCCCGCACGGGCTGGTGGCGGCGGAGGTCGCGGAACTGGTGACGGCCGGAATCCCCCCGGTCGAGGCCCTGTCGGCGACGGCATGGGGCGCCCGCGCGTGGCTGGGACGCCCGGGTCTGGAGGAGGGGGCACCCGCGGACCTGGTGGTGTACGAGCAGGATCCGCGTGCGGACGTACGGGTTCTGGCGGCTCCGCTCCAGGTCGTGCTGAACGGCCGGGTGGTGGAGTAGGCGCCGGGGACGTGCGGGCTCGAAAGCGTGCGCGGATGCGCCACGATCGTGTGAACTCCCGGCGGATCGCTGTCGAACGACCGGTGGTGCGACATCCTTTCGAGGTCCCGAGCCAGTCCTTCCTGGGGGTCCCACCACCGTGAACAGCACCCACTTCCGCATGCCCGCACGCCGTCTCGCCACCGTGGCGACGGCCACCGTCCTGGCCGCCGGTCCCGCGGCGCTGGCCGGTGCGGGCGCCGCGCACGCGACCGGCGACCAGGGGCACGCGAGCGCCGTCGTCCTGCGCACGGGGCTGGACGTCAACCTGCTCGACAAGACCGTGCACGTCCCCCTCGCGGTCGCCCTCAACGAGGTCGAGGCACCCCGGAGCGCCCGGCAGACCGCGCTGACGGCGACGTTGGACGGTGTGGACGGGGGACGGCCGTTCAGTGTGCTCGCCGCCGAGGCGGCCGACGCCACGGCGACGGTCACCGACGGGAAGGCCGAGGCGTCCACCCGTCTCACCCACGCCAAGGTCCATGTCCCCGGTCTTCCGTTGCTGTCCCTGATCGAGATCGAGGGCGTCACCTCCGAGGCGGTCTGCGAGGCCGGCCGGACCCCGACCGCCTCCTCGAACCTCCTGGGCGCGGTCACGGTGCTCGGCAAGAAGGTCACGGTGACCGCCGGCGGCCCGACCGACGTCAAGGTGCCCGGTGTCGGCGAGGTCCGCCTCGACCTGTCGAGGAACGCGACCAGCTCGCGCACGGCCGCCGCCACCGCGCTCGAACTCACCGTCTCCGTCAACCCGTTGAAGCTGGGCGTCGCCGACGTCGAGGGCACCCTGACCCTCGCGAAGGCGACCTGCGAGGCACCGGCCGCCCCCGCCGCCTCGCAGTCGCCCGCGGACGAGGTCGAACCCCAGGGCGGCCCCGTCGAGGAGGCGGGCCTGGCCGAGACCGGCGGCAGCTCCGTCACGCCGTACCTCCTCGGCGGGGCGCTCGCGCTGCTCGTGGCCGGTGCGGGAGCCGTGGTGGTGGCCCGACGCCGGGGCTGACCGCCCACCTCGCCCGCACCGGGGCCCGGCACTCACCCGGATGGCGCAGCGGCCGCATCTCTGCCACCGTGGAAAACGAGGGGGCGGCTGTGCCCGGGGGGTGAGGAGGTCCCCATGCGCGTAGCACCGCTCACCGGTGTCGTGGCCGTGGCGCTCACGGTTGCCGCATTCCTTCTGCTCGGCGACACTCCGGGCGTCGGCGCCTCCGGGCGCGAGGTGAGGTCGTTCTACGACGACCATCGCGCGCAGACCGGAGTGAGCCTGTATCTCCTGGTCATCGCCGCGGTGCTGTTCGTCCTCTTCGCCGCGTACCTGGCCCGCGCGGTCCGGGACCTCCCGCCCGGCGGCGAGTGGCTGCACCGCGTGGTCCTCGCCGGCGGCGTCCTGATCGCCGCGGGCTTCCTGGTGGGCGCGGCCCTCACCCTGGCCCTGCTGGACCTCTCGGACAAGTCCTCCGCGACCCCTGCGGCGCTCCAGACGCTCAACGCGGTCAACGAGGACTTCTTCATCCCGTTCGTCGCCGGCATGGGCCTGATGCTCCTGGCCGCCGGCCTGGCCACGGTCCGCTCCGGCGACTCGCCGCTGCCCCGCTGGCTGAGCTGGGCCGCGCTCGTCCTCGGGGTCCTGGTCTTCGTCCCCTGGGTCGGCTTCTTCGCCTTCGCACTCGCGGGCGTATGGGTGATCATCGCGAGCGTCCTTCTGGGGCGCCGCGCACGGGCCTAGTCTCTGAGAGCGTTTTCACTCACGTTGATCCTTCACCTCATCGCTCCGACCTGCCTCAACTCCCCAGATTTGTCAGAACTGTTGACCCCTGAATGAAAGCGCTTTAACTTCCTCTTCGATCTGACCCACCAGGAAGAGGGAGAGTCTTGGCAGTCGCCCGACGAAAACGCTTCCAGAGCAGGACCCTTCTCCTGCTGATGCTGCCCGGCCTCGCCTACTTCCTGCTCTTCCACTACGGCGCGCTGGTCGGCAACGTCATCGCGTTCAAGGAGTACGTCCCGTTCGACGGCATATGGGGCAGCCCCTGGACCGGACTCGGCAACTTCCGGCGGATGTTCGAGGACACCGCGTTCTGGGACGCGGTGCTCAACACCGTCTGGATCGCCGTTCTCCAGCTCGTGTTCTACTTCCCGGTCCCGCTCGGCCTCGCCCTGCTGCTGCACAGCCTCACCTGGAGCAGCGTCCGCCGGTTCGTCCAGTCGGTCGCCTATCTCCCGCACTTCATCTCGTGGGTGATCGTCGTCGCCCTCTTCCAGCAGCTGCTCGGCGACACCGGACTGCTCAACTCGGGCCTGGACGGCATGGGGTTGCACACCGTCGACATCATCGGCAACCCCGACGCCTTCAAGCCGCTCGTCGTCGCCCAGGTCGTCTGGAAGGACGCGGGCTGGGGCACGATCATCTTCCTCGCCGCCCTCGCCCAGGTCGACGAGCAGCAGTACGAGGCCGCCGCGATCGACGGGGCGGGCCCCTGGCGGCGCTTCTGGCACGTCACCCTGCCCGCCGTCCGCCCGGTGATCGTGCTGCTGCTGATCATGCGGCTCGGCGACATCCTCTCCGTCGGCTTCGAGCAGATGCTGCTCCAGCGCGACGCCGTCGGCCCCGAGGCCTCCGAGATCATCGACACCTTCGTCTACTACCAGGGCATCGTCGGCGGCGACTACGGATTCGCCGCCGCAGCGGGCCTGTTCAAGGGCGTCGTCGGCGCCCTCCTCGTCTACGCGGCCAACAAGGTCGCCCACCGCCTCGGCGAACAGGGGGTCTACAAGTGAGTGCCCAGACCCGTCCGGGATGGCTGGAGAAACCGAAGCCGGTGACCCAGGCCGCGAAGGCGATGGCGCTCGCCGTCGTCGTCCTGCTGGTCTGCGTGCCGTTCCTCGTCATCGTGTCGACCTCGCTCGCCTCCACCGAGGAGGTCGTCGACAACGGGGGCTGGGTGCTGTGGCCGACCCGTCCCTCGTTGCAGGCCTACCGGGACATCCTCGACGGCGGGATCGTCACCCACGCCCTCGGCGTCAGCGTCGGCGTCACGGTCGTGGGAACCGCGCTCAGCCTCCTGTGCACGGTCACCCTCGCCTACGCCCTCGCCCGACCCGGCGTCCTCGGCGGCCGGCCGGTCCTCCTCCTGGTCCTGTTCACCTTCCTCTTCCCGCCCGGCATGATCCCGAGCTTCCTGCTGGTCAAGGAGCTGGGCCTGCTGGACAGTTACGCCTCACTGGTGCTGCCCGTCCTGGTGAACGTCTTCAACCTGGTCGTCCTGCGCGGCTTCTTCCAGGGCATCCCCGACGAGCTGTACGAGGCCGCGCGCCTCGACGGGGCGGGGGACTGGAGGGTGCTCGTCTCCGTCGTACTGCCGCTGTCCAAAGCCGCGTTGGCCGTCGTGGGGCTCTTCTACGCGGTGGCCTACTGGAACTCCTGGTTCTACGCCTCGCTCTACCTGGAGAGCGACCACTGGCCCCTCCAACAGGTGCTGCGCACCTACGTGGTGGCCGGTTCCGGGCTCACCGACGCCACCACCGGCGAGGGCACCGTCACCGCCCCGCAGACCGTGCAGATGGCGGTCCTCGTGATCGCCACCGTGCCGATCCTGCTGATCTACCCCTTCCTCCAGAAGTACTTCACCAAGGGCGTGCTCACCGGCGCCATCAAGAGCTGACCCGAGCTGACACAAGCCGACACGAGGTGATTCACCCATGCCCAGCCTGTCCCGACGCACCCTGCTGCTGTCCGCGGCGGCCCTGTCCGTCCCCGGTGCGCTGACCGCCTGCTCCACCGGTTCCGGCGACAGCGACGTCTCCAACGCGGGCAAGAAGCTGGCCCCCTGGCCCGCGTACAAGGCGGCGAGCGGGCCCAAGCCGGACCTCGCGCCCACCCGGGCGGGCGTCCAGGCCGGATACACGGCCTACCCCGCCGACCTGGTCAGGTCCGTCTCCCGCACCCCCGGCGACGGCTCGACCGTCAAGGTCATGTCGGTGTCCTTCGGCACCCCGCCCAAACCGGCCTCGGCGAACCGGTTCTGGGCCGCCGTCGAGAAGGCGCTGGGCGTGAGGATCGAGTACACGATCGTCTCCCAGGCCGACTACCAGAAGAAGATGGCCACGGTCATGGCGGGCGACGCCGACACCCTGCCCGACATCATCAACCTGTTCTCCGGCTTCGTCCTGCCCCGCGAGGCGGAGTTCGTGCAACGCCGGGCCGAGGACCTCACCCCGTACCTGTCCGGCGAGGCGATCGCCGACTACCCGAACCTGGCCGGCATCCCCACCCACGCCTGGCAGGACATGGGCCGCATCGCCGGCCGCATCTACGGCATCCCGCTGGAACGCCCGCTGCCCGGCTCCACCCTCTGGCTCAACCAGGGCCTGTTCACCGACTCGGGAATGAAGGAGGGCTGGACCTCGGAGGACTTCGCCGCCGTCGCCCAGCGGGCCACCAGCGGCCGCACCTACGCGCTCGGGGCCGCCAACGGCTCCCTGTTCGGCAACGCCGTGCACGCCGCCGCCCACAACGCGCCCAACGAGTGGGCCGTCACCAAGGACGGCACCTTCCACCACTGCGCCACCGACGAACGCTACAAGGCGGCCATCGCCTTCCAGGCCGGACTCCGCAAGAACGGCTCCTACTACCCCGACTCGACGTCCGTGTCCCAGATCGACCTGACCACCCTCTACTACAACGGCACCGTCGGCTCCATGCAGGACGGCTTCGGCGCCTACCTGTCCAAGTACCGTGAGTCACAGGGCAAGTTGACCCCGGCCGCAGCGCTCCCCTACAGCGTGGACGGCGAGAGCGGCGGGATCGTCGCCGCCCGCCGCTCCTTCGGCTACACCGTCCTGAAGAAGGCCGGGAAGGAGCGCGTCGAACTCCTCCTGCGCATCCTCGACTACCTCGCCGCCCCCTTCGGCAGCAGGGAGTGGGAGCTCGTCCACTACGGCGTCGAGGGCACCCACTTCACCCGCGGCAAGGACGGCTCGCCCGAGCCCACCGAGCTCGGCGAGGTCGAGAACAACACCAACCTGCCGCTGAAGTACCTCGCCGAGGGCCCGCAGGTGCTGTTCGTGCCGGGCATGCCGGACGCAGTACGGGCCCTGCACTCCTGGCAGCGGAAGGTCGTGCCGCACGCCATCCGCAACGCCTCCAACGGCCTGCAGTCCCGCACCAGGAACGCCCAGGGCACCACGCTCAAGGCGATGCTCGACGACGCCGTCACCGGGATCGTCGCCGGGCGGCTGCCGCTGTCCGAGTGGGACGCGGTGGTCAAGAAGTGGCGGGACCGGGGCGGCGACAGAATGGCCGGTGAGTTCGCGAAGGACTACGCGGCCAACACATGAGGCGCCGCCGGTGGAACAGGAGACGCGGGGGATGGAGAACGACATGACGGAGCCGGGGTCCAGGCGACGGGTCACGATCCGTGAGGTCGCCGAAAGAGCGGGGGTGTCGATGGCGACGGCCTCCCGCGCGCTCAGCGGCAACCACCCGGTACCGGCCGCGACCCGGGCCCGGGTCCTGCGCGCCGCCCGCGATCTCGACTACGTCGCCAACGCGCACGCCCGGGCCCTGGTCGGCGGCGGCCGCAAGATGGCCGCCGTCGTCGTCCGGCAGGTGACCAGCCCCTTCTACGCCCAGGTCGCCGAGGGAGTGGAGGCCGAGGCCGCCGACCGCGGCTGGCTGTGCGTGGTCGGGGCGACCGGCGGGGACCCGCAGCGGGAGATGGAGTTCGTGCAGCTGATGCGGGAGGAGGGGGCCCGGCTGGTGATCCTCGTCGGCGGGGTCGTCGAGGACGAGGCGTACCGCGAGCGGGTGGCCCACTACGCCCAGGCGCTCGACTCCACCGGGGCCCGGCTCGTGCTGTGCGGCCGTCCCGCCCCGGATCCCGAGATCCCGGCGCTGGTCGTCGAGTTCGACAACGAGGCCGGGGCCCGGGCGATCACCGGGCACCTGCTGTCCGCGGGGCACCGGCGGATCGTCTTCCTCGGCGGCCTGCCCGGGAACACGGCCCTGGACGCACGCGTCGCCGGGTACCGGGCCGCGCTCGCCGAGCACGGGCTGCCTCCCGAGGCCGCGCGGGTCGTCGACTGCGGGCTGGGCCGGGCGGCCGGACTGCGGGCCATGGGTGAACTCCTCAAGGAGACCAGGGAGTTCACGGCGGTGGTCGCCGGGGACGACATGGTCGCCGCGGGGGCCTTGCGTGCCATCGCCGACGCGGGGCTCGCCGTGCCGGCGGACCTCTCCGTCGTCGGCTACAACGACATCCCGCTCGCCGAGGACTTCAACCCCCCGCTGACGACGGTCCGCACGCCCGCCGAGGAGCTCGGCCGGGCCGCCGTACGCATCGCCCTGCGCGACCCCGAACACGCCGCCGGAAGCCACCACCTGCTGGGCACGCACATCGTCGTACGCCGAAGCGTCGCCCCACCACCGACCGACGGAGGACTCACCCCCGTATGACCGCGCCGCATGTGTCGCCCCCCGACGACCCGACGCACCACCTCGACCTGCCGCCCACCGACCCGCTCCGCTCACCCCTCACCGGCTGGACCCGCGCCCACTGGGAAGCCGTCGCCGACCGCCTCCTCGACGGGCTGCTGCCCTACGCCACCCCCGGCTTCGCCCAGTACCGGCTGCCCGGGCCGCCCAGCCACTCCGGCGCCTGGTCCGACGGGCTCGAAGGGTTCGCGCGGTCCTTCCTGCTCGCCGCCTTCCGCATCGCCGGGTCGGCGGGGCGGGTCGCTCCCGCGCTCGTCGAGCGGTACGCCGCCGGGCTCGCCGCCGGTACCGATCCGCACCACCCCGAGCACTGGCCGCCGATCACCGACCGCGCCCAGCCGATGGTGGAGGCCGCCTCGGTCGCCCTCGCGCTGCACGAGACCCGGCCCTGGCTGTGGGACCGGCTCGACGACGGAGTGCGGGGCCGGGTGGTCGAGTGGCTGGGCGGGTTCGTCGGGGCCACCGCCAACGACTCCAACTGGCGGCTTTTCCAGGTGATCACGGAGGAGTTCCTGGCCTCCGTCGGCGCCCCGCACAGCCGGGCGGAGATCGAGGCGGGCCTCGCCCGGCTGGACGACTGGTACCGGGGCGGCGGCTGGTACACCGACGGCGACGGGAAGAAGTTCGACTACTACAACGCCTGGGCGCTGCACCTGTACCCGGTGCTGTGGGCCCGGATCGCCGGACCGCGCGCCGACCCGGCGACCGTGGCCCGCCACCGCGACCGGCTGCGCGAGTTCCTCGGCGTCCACCAGTACTTCTTCGGCTCCGACGGCGCCCCCGTCCACCAGGGCCGCTCGCTCACCTACCGGTTCGCCGCCGCCGCCCCGCTCTGGGCGGGCGCCCTCTCCGACGCCACCCCGCTGCCGCCCGGCCGCACCCGGCGCCTGGCCTCGGGCACCCTGAAGCACTTCACCGAGCGGGGCGTCCCCGACGAGCGCGGCCTGCTCACCCTCGGCTGGTACCGGCCGTTCGAGGGAGTGCTCCAGCGCTACTCGGGTCCCGCCTCCCCGTACTGGGCGAGCAAGGCGTTCCTCGGTCTGCTGCTGCCGGCCGACCACCCCGTGTGGACGGCCCCCGAGGAACCCGGCCCCGTCGACACCGCCGACACCGTCCTCGCCCTGCCCGCCCCCGGCTGGCTGCTCCACTCGACCGCTTCCGACGGGATCGTCCGCCTCGTCAACCACGGCACCGACCGCCTCCCGCCCCCACCCGCCACCGACGCCGACAGCCCGCACTACGCCAAGCTCGCCTACTCCACCGCCACCGCCCCCGAGACCCCCCTCGGCCCCGACAACCACCTCGCCCTGCTCGCCCCCGACGGCACCCCGTCACCGCGCGGCCGTATCCATCCGCTGGGCTGCGAAGGCCGTACGGCCGCCTCCTGGCACCGCGCACACGGGCACCGCGTCGAGACGGTGAGCGTGGTCCACGGGCCGTGGGAGGCGCGCGTGCACCATGTCCCGGGGAGCAACGTCCGCGCGCGGGAAGGGGGCTGGGCCATCGCTGACGACGCCGAGCCGCCGGTCGCCGAGTCCGGGCCGGGCTGGGCGCGGGTCCGCCGGGCCGCGGACGGACTGACGAGCACCGTCGTCGGCCTGTACGGCTGGGGCGAGGGCATGGGCAGGGTCGTGGCGGCCGAGGACACCAACGCCTGCGGGCGCCACTCGGCGACCCCCGTCCTCGAAGGCACCGGCCCCCTCCTGGTCACCCTCGTGGCCCTCGGCACCGATGTGCGGGTCACGGGCGCGGGCGCCACCCTCACCGCAGCGGGCGCCGTCGAGATCCGCTTCCCCGACGGCACCCGCCTCAGTGCTGGGCCAGCGTCACGGCCTGATCCAGCGCCTGGAGAAAGGAGTTGACCGTCGCCCGGTCCCGCACCGCGAGCCGCAGCCACTCCTCACCGAGCCCCGGGAAGGTGTCCCCGCGCCGCACCGCGAACCCCAGGTCGCGCAGATGCCGCCGGACGTCCGTTGCCCTCGGCAGGCGGACCAGGACGAAGGGGCCCTGCGCCGGTTCGACCACCCGCAGGCCGTCCGGGGCGAACTCCCGCAGCCCGGCGACGAGATGGGCCCGGTCGGTGGCCACGCGGTGGGCCGCGTGGGCGGCCTCCGCCAGGGCCCGGGGCTCCGTGCACGCCACGGCCGCCGCGAGAGCGGGAGTGGAGACCGGCCACAGGGGCTGGGCCCGCTCCAGGCCGGCGATCGTCTCCGGGGCGGCGAGGACGTAACCGATGCGGAGCCCGGCCAGGCCCCAGGTCTTGGTCAGGCTGCGCAGGACGACGAGTCCGGGCACGTCCGTGCGCCCGGCCAGGGCCTCGCGCTCGCCCGGCACCGCGTCCAGGAACGCCTCGTCCACCACCAGCGTGCGCCCGGGACGGGCCAGTCCGGCGATCGTGTCGGCCGGGTGCAGGACCGAGGTGGGGTTGGTCGGGTTTCCCACGACCACCAGGTCGGCCTCCTCGGGGACCGCCGCCGGGTCGAACCGGAAACCGTCCTCCTCCCGCAGCAGCACCCGGTGGACCTCGTGCCCGGCATCCCGCAGCGCCGCCTCCGGCTCGGTGAACTGCGGGTGCACCACCACGGCATGACGAACCGTCAGAGCGCGGGCGAGCAGCACGAACGCCTCGGCGGCCCCCGCCGTCAGCAGCACCCGCTCCACCGGCACCCCGTGCCGGACGGCCACCGCCGCCCGCGCCTGCCGGCCGTCGGGATAGGCGGCGAGCCCGGCCAGCGACCCGGCGATCCGCTCCCGCAGCCAGGCCGGGGGAGTGTCCGCGCGGACGTTGACGGCGAGGTCGGTGAGCCGCGCCCCGTCGTCCCGCACCTCGGCGTCGCCGTGGTGCCGCAGATCGTGGCCCCCGGCCCGGTCAGTGCGCATGGGTGTGGCTTCCGTGGTGGTGGCCGTGGCCGTGGTGGTGGTCGTCGTCGTCCGGGTGGAAGTGCGGCTGCTGCGGCAGGCCCACCTTGTCCTCGAACCCGGGCAGCGCGATGCGGTACACGCACGAGTCGCAGTTCATCCGCAGATCGCCCTTGACGGCCTCCTGGTAGCGCTCCATCACCAGGTCCAGCAGCTCCGGCTCCGGGCCGATGACGTCGGCGGAACGCACCTCGACCTCCGGATGCGCGGCCGCCCAGCCCTCGGTCTGCTGCCGCACCCGGTCCGGCAGGATCCCGGTGAACAGGAAGTAGGGCAGGACGACGATCCTGCGCGCGCCCAGGGCCACGCACCGGTCGAGTCCGCTCGGCACGTCCGGCGCGGCCAGCGACACGAAGGCCGTCTCCACGCCCGCGTAGCCGCGCCCCTCCCACAGCAGCCGGGCCGCCTTGTACACCTCCGCGTTGGCGTCGGGGTCCGTGGAGCCGCGGCCCACGAGCAGCACGGTGACGTCCGCCCGGTCCATCGGAGTACGGCTCCCGGTGGCGCCGAGCGCCTCGTCGAGGCGCCGCTCCAGCACGTTCAGCAGCGCCGGGTGCGGGCCCAGCGGACGGCCGTAGGTGTAGGAGATCCCCGGGTGGCGTTCCTTCTCGCGGGACAGCGCGGCCGGGATGTCGCCCTTGGCGTGCCCGGCGGACACCAGCATCAGCGGCACGGCGGCGAACCGGCGGACACCGCGCTCGACCAGCTCGGTCACCGCGTCGCCCAGCGGTGGCGGGGACAGCTCGATGAAGCCGCCCGCGACGGGCAGTTCGGGATGGCGGGCCCCCAGCTCCCGGACGAAGTCGCGGAACGCCTCGGCTCCGGCCTCGTCCCGGGTGCCATGACCGGCGATGAGCAGGGCGGGCGGCGGGGTGGTCACGATGTCTCCTCAGCGGGGTGGGTGGGGTGGTACAGCAGGGCGTTGAGCGCGGCGGAGGCCACGGCGGACCCGCCCTTCTCGGACACGTTGCTCACAGCGGGCAGGCCGCTCTCGCGCAGCGCGGCCTTGGACTCGACCGCGCCGACGAAACCGACGGGCAGCCCGATGACCAGCGCCGGGGCCGCGTCCAGGGTCAGCAGCTCCTCCAGCGCGGTGGGGGCGTTGCCGATCACCCAGATCGCCCCCGGGCCGACCTGCTCGTGGGCGAGACGGATCGCATGGGCCGAACGGGTCAGCCCGGGGCCGGACTCGGCGTCCCGCAGCCGGCAGACGGTCTCCCGCCGGGTGATGCCCGCCGCGACCATCTCCACGTCGGTGACGACCGGCGCCCCGGAGTGCAGCGCGGCGTGCGCCTTCTCCAACTCGGCCTCGTCCATGACGAGATCGGTGGCGTACTCCAGATCGGCGGCGGAGTGGATGACCCGCTCCACCACCGCCCGGGTCAGCGGCGGGAAGTGCGAGGTGTCCAGGCGGGCACGCAGCCGCCGGTAGGACTCCACCTCGATCGGGTGGACGACACGGTTCACTTCGAGCCCTCCTCCGACGTCTGCCAGCGGTAGCCGCGCGGCGTCACCATGCGCCCCGCGATGTCACGGGTCGCCGTGTTGCCCACGGTCACGACCGTCATCATGTCGACCGTCGCCGGGTCGAGAGCGGCCAGTGTCGTCAGGCGGCCGGACTCGTCGGGCCGGGAGGCGTTGCGTACGACGCCGACCGGCGTGGTGGGCTCCCGGTGCTCGGCGAGGATCGCGAGCGCCTTGGGCAGCTGCCAGTCCCGGCCCCGGGAACGGGGGTTGTAGAACGTGACCACGATGTCCGCCTCGGCCGCCGCGCGCACCCGCCGCTCGATGACCTCCCACGGGGTGTGCAGGTCGGACAGGCTGATGGACACGTGGTCGTGGCCCAGCGGGGCCCCCAGGATCGCGGCCGCCGCGAGTGCCGCGGTCACCCCCGGAACGCCGATCACGTCGATGTCGTCGGAGGCCTCGGCGAGCGCGGGGGAGGCCATGGCGTACACCCCGGCGTCCCCGCTGCCGATGAGCGCGACCGCCTGGCCCTTGCGGGCCTCCTCGACGGCCGTGCGCGCCCGCTCCTCCTCGGCCCCCAGGCCCGACTCCAGGACCCGGGTGCCGGGCCGCAGCAGATCGCGGATCTGGTCGACGTACTGATCGAGCCCGACCAGCACGGAAGCCCGCTGGAGCTCCGCCCGCGCGCGGGGCGTGAGCAGGTCCCGGGCGCCCGGTCCGAGTCCCACGACCGCGAGCCGGCCGCGCGCGGGACGCCGTACGACCGCGCAGGTCGCCATGGCGGGCGTGGCGGCCGATTTCCGCTTGGGGACGAGGAGTTCACCGCCACCGATCAGCGCGGCGGCCTCCGCGACCGACGGTGTGCCGACGGCCGCCAGGGGCGCGTCCGAGGGGTTGGGCACCTCGACGGCGGCCAGCTCCTCGGCGGAGTGGGTCACCAGGGGCACACCGAGCCGCCCGGCCGCCGCGACGATCCCCGGCTCCTCGGCCTTGGCGTCCACGGTGGCGAGTTCGGCGATCGACCTCGTCGACAGCCCCGCCTCGCGCAACGAGCCCTCGATCAACTCCAGTACCTCTTCGGCGGGCGCGTCCTTGGAGGCGCCGACGCCGACCACGAGCGTGGGCGGCCGCAGCACGACCTCCCGCTCGGAGAGCTCGACGAGCCGGTCCGTGACACGGATGCCGTACGCCCCCTCCCCGGCGACCGGCAGCGGCGGCAGCGGCCAGTCCGACTCGTTGTGCAGGGCGACGGGTTCCCCGTCCAGGAGGGCCCGCGACACGGCCGCCACCGCTCCCTCCACCGGCAGCCCCAGGGTGTCGAGCCCCGGCACCCCCACCGCGTCGGTCGCCGTCGTCACCACGGGCTCGGCGCCGAGCAACTCCCCGGCCTCCCGGGCGAGTTCGTTGGCGCCGCCGCCGTGGCCGCCGACCAGGGAGACGGCGAACCGCCCGCCCTCGTCGACGCACACCACACCCGGGTCGGACGCCTTGTCGCCGAGCAGCGGCGCGATCAGGCGGACGACCGCCCCCGTGGCCAGGAAGCACACGAGCTGCTCGCACTCCGCGAACGCCCGCCGTACGGCGTCCCCCACGGGGCCGTCGTACACGCGCGTGCGGTCCGGCCAGGCCGCGGCCAGCCGGTCGCGTGCCGCCGCTCCCGCCGCGGTGGCGGAAATAAGGCCGATCACTGAGCAACTCCCTCTCGATACACGGGGTTTCTGACGCCCCACAGCAGGAAAACCGGATTGGTCGCCGCGAGCCGGGTCACGTCCCCGGGCAGCGGCGCGAGCCGGGACGACTGCAGCAGTACGCCGTCGCAGTCCAGCCCGGCGTCGGTGAGGGCCGCGCGGACGGCCGGCACCCGGTCGAGCGCGGCCATCGCCACGACGACACTCCGCCGGGCCCGGCGGGCACAGGCGGCGACGATCCCGGGCAGCTCGCGTCCGCCGCCACCGACGAACACGGCGTCGGGATCGTCCAGTTCGGCGAGCGCGTCCGGTGCCGACCCGTGGACGACCTGGACGTCGGCCCCGTGCGCGGCCGCGTTGGCGCGGATCCGCTCGACTCCGTCGGCGGCCTTCTCGACCGCGACGACGGCGGCACCGAGCCGCGCACACTCCACGGCCACGGACCCGGACCCGGCACCGACGTCCCAGACCAGCTCCCCGAGCCGGGGCCCGAGCCGTGCGAGCGCGAGCGCCCGCACCTCGAACTTGGTGATCATGGAGTCGCGGTGTGCGAACTCGCCTTCTTCCAGGGCCCATTGAGAGGGGGGTGGGGGAGGCCCGGCGACGGTGCGCACGGCACCGAGAGCCCGCCGCTCGTCGAGACAGAGGACGACACTGACGGCCGTACCCCAGTCGCGTCCCGCGGCCTCGGCGGGGGTGACGCGTTCGACGCACTCGTCCTCGGTGCCGAGGGCAGAGGCAACGAGGAGTACGCGTTCCAGGGGCGCGGGGAACTGCGCGACCAGCCCCGACGGCGCCGCACCCGCCCCCCTGCCCAACGCGGCACCAAGCTCCGCAGGACCCGCCCCGGGCCCGGTCAGCACCGCCACCTTCGGATGTGCCCGGCACACGTTCACCGCCGTCCGCAGATCCCGCCCATGCGCGCTGACCACCACCGCGTCGTCCCACGGCAACCCCACCCGGGCGAACGCGGCGGCCACGGAGGACACACCGGGACGGACGTCCAGCGCCGCCGCCCCGAACCGCTCCGCCAGCACCCGCACGATCCCGAAGAACCCGGGGTCGCCGGAGGCCAGCACGACGACCCGGCTGCCCTTGTCGTGATGGCGTTCGATGATGTCCAGCGCCGGAGCCAGCGGTCCGAGGACGACCCGCTCGGCGTCCGCCGGGACCGCCGCCGCCTCCAGGTGCCGCCGCCCGCCCACGACCAGCTCGGCCCCGGCCAGGGACTCCGCGGGCGCCGCCGCCGTCCCCGTACCCACGACCGTGATCACGTTCCGGCGCCCTTCGCCGCCCGCAGCGCCCGCCGGGCCTCCGGGTCGGCCTTGCGGTACCCGTGGAAGTGGCCGGGGTGGTACAGGTGCGACCGCGTGCCCTCGGCGTCCAGCGCCGGACCGACCAGGAACAGCGTGTGCTTCCACAGCTTGTGCTCCTTGACGGTCTCCTCCAGCGTCTCGATCGTGCACCGCACCACCAGCTCCTCGGGCCAGGTCGCCTGGTAGGCGACCACGACCGGCGTGGACGTCGGATAGCCGCCCTCCAGCAGCTCGCGCACCAACTGGCCACTGCGCGCGGCGGACAGGAAGATCGCCATGGTGGTGCCGTGCTTGGCGAACTCCCGCACCTCCTCACCGGGCGGCATCGGCGTCTTGCCGCCGCCGAGCCGGGTGAGCACCACGGACTGCGCGACCTCGGGGATGGTCAGCTCGCGCTGGGCGAGGGCGGCCACCGCCGAGAAGGCGGAGACCCCGGGCACGACCTCGGTGGCGATGCCGATCCGCGCGCACCGGTCGAGCTGCTCCTGCGTACCGCCCCACAGGGCGGGGTCGCCGGAGTGGATCCGTGCGACCTGGAGACCCTCCTCGCGGGCCCGCTCGTACACGGCGACCACGTCCTCCAGCGACATGGTCGCCGAGTCGAGGATCTCCGCGTCCTTCCGCGCGTGGTCGAGGACCTCCGCCTGCACCAGGCTCGCGGCCCAGATCACGACGTCCGCCTCGGCGATGGCGCGCGCGGCCCGGAACGTCAGCAGATCGGCGGCGCCGGGGCCGGCACCGACGAAGGTCACCTTGCCGGTGGGGGCAACGGCCATGGAAATCGGTCCTCTCATCACAAAAGTCGGGAAAAGGTCTTACGGCTGCGGTCGGCGAGGTGGCCGGATGTGCGCGAACGGGGGTTGATCGGATACCAAGGCCCTATGGCGGTCTTCGTCGCGCTCGGCGCGTTCCTGATGACGCTGGCCGGCGGCTGGACGGCACAGCGGGTGACCGACCGCCGTCATCTGGTCCTCGGCCTGGCCGGCGGACTGATGCTCGGCGTGGTCGGCCTGGACCTGCTGCCGGAGGCGCTGCGCGCGGCCGGCGACGAGGTCTTCGGCGTGCCCGCGGCCCTGCTGCTGTTCGTGGCCGGTTTCCTGCTGGCCCATCTGGTGGAACGCCTGCTGGCCGCCCGCCAGGCCGCGCACGGCGGCGAGGAGCACGACGGCCGGGTCCCCGAGGTCGGCCTCACGGCGGCGGCCGCGATGGTCGGCCACAGTGCCATGGACGGCGTGGCGATCGGCGCGGCCTTCCAGGTGGGCGGCGGCATGGGCACGGCGGTCGCACTCGCCGTCGTGGCCCACGACTTCGCGGACGGCTTCAACACCTACACGATCACGAGCCTGTACGGGAACGACCGCCGCAAAGCGCTGACGATGCTGTTCGCGGACGCGGCGGCCCCGGTGGTGGGCGCCGCCTCGACGTCGTTCGTGACCATCCCGGAGGGCCTGCTCGGTGGCTATCTCGGCCTCTTCGGCGGCGCGCTCCTCTATCTCGCGGCGGCCGAGATCCTCCCCGAGGCCCACCACGAGCACCCCGCCCGCTCGACCTTGCTGTGCACGGTCGCGGGCGTGGGCTTCATCTGGCTGGTGGTGGGACTGGCCGGCTGATCCGGCCGCCTCTCTGACGGGCCTCACAACTTGCCGCCCCGGCTGCCGTCCCGCCGCGCGGGCGCGATCAGGGTGGAGAGATACGGCAGGGGAGCCCCGTCGAGCTCGGCGGCGGACCGGATGGACTCGGCCTCAAGACCGAGCGCCGATCCCCATACGGCGTCGTCGAGCCGCCCGGTCTCCCGCAGCGCCTCGGCCACCTCCGCGGCCTGCCGCCCGAACTTGTACGCCACGACGGTCCCGGGCCCGCTGAGCGCGTCCTTGAGCACGGCGGAACCGGCGGTGACGGGCACCAGCGTGAGCGGCTCGGTGCCCTCGGTCAGCACGGCCCCGGAGCGTGCGGCGAGATCCTGCATGGCGGTGATGCCGGGCACGGTCTCGACGACGACACCGGGCACGAGCGCGCCGATGGTGTGGGCGAGATAGGTGAAGGTGGAATAGACGTTCGGGTCGCCGATGGTGGCGAAGGCGACCGACGGGTGCGCGGCGAGCAACCGGGCGACCCGCTCCCCGGCGGCGTCCCAGGCGGCCTCACGGCGGCCGTGATCGCTCCGCTCGTTGAGGGCGAAGACCACCCGGACGATCTTCTCCTGCGGCACGTAGTGCAGCACGGTCGCCTCGGCCCGCCCGCGCTCTCCGGTGTCCATCACGGGTACGACGACCACGTCGGCGGCGCGCAGGGCGTTGACACCCTTGACGGTCACCAGCTCCGGATCCCCGGGCCCGACCCCGACCCCGATCAACCTGCTGCTGCTCATGACGTCCGGCACCTCTCCACGAACCGACGGGCGACACCGGGCTCCGCGGCCCAGTGCGTGTGCAGATAACTCGCGTGCACACCACGCTGTACAAATCCTTCGAGCCGCCGTCGGGGCACCCGCACACCCCAGGCCGCGGCGTCCCCCGCCCCCGGCTCCACCACGGTCCGGTGGAACTCGTGCCCCCGCATCCGCGTCCCGGCGACGGCGAGCGAACTGTCGCTGACGGCGACGGCGTCGCGGTACCCGAGGGTGAGCTTCTCCTCCATCCGCGCCGAGGCGTCGAGCACCCCGCACATCGGCTGCCCGTCGAGCTCCCGGCACAGATAGAGCAGCCCGGCACACTCGGCGGCGACGGGAGCGCCGGTCTCTGCGAGGGCGGAGACGGCCTTGCGCAGCGGCTCGTTGGCGGACAGCTCGGCGGCGTAGACCTCGGGGAACCCGCCCCCGATGACCAACCCGGCCGTCCCCTCGGGCAGTTGCTCGTCCCGCAGCGGATCGAACGTCACGACCTCGGCACCGGCGGCGGCGAGCAGCTCGGCGTGCTCGGCGTAGGAGAAGGTGAAGGCGGGTCCACCGGCCACGGCAACCAGGGGAGAGCTCGGCCGCGGGTCCGGTGGGGGCTGGTCGCGCAGTTCCCCGCGCCCCTGACTTGCCCACCTGGTCGTGTCTTCCAGCCCGTCCGGCGTTTGAGGATGAGGCCCTTCGGGCCGATGGGGGGCTGGGGGCGCAGCCCACAGGACCTCCGCCCCCAGGACCTCCGCCGCGTCCCAAGCCGCACACGGCAACGCGCCGGCGCTTCGTGCGAGCGAGACCAGCCCCTCCAGATCACACCCCCGCTCCACCTGCGCAGCCATCGCGGCAATGGAAGCCACCGCATCCCCGCGCCGCTCAGCGACCGGCACCAGCCCCAGATGCCGGGACGGGGTGTCCACCTGCGCCACCCGCCGCAGCACCCCGAACACCGGCACCCCGGCCGACTCCAGCGCCTCCCGCAGAAGCTCCTCATGCCGATCGGACGCGACCTTGTTGAGGATCACGCCCGCCACCCGCACCTCGGGATCCCACGAAGCGAACCCGTGCACCAGCGCCGCGACCGACCGGGACTGCGACGAGGCGTCGACGACCAGCACCACCGGCGCCCGCAGCAGCTTGGCGACATGAGCGGTGGACGCCAGTTCACCCTCCCCGGCGGCCCCGTCGAACATCCCCATCACACCCTCGACGACGGCGAGGTCACACCCGCGCGCCCCGTGCAGGAACAGCGGAGCCACCAGTTCGGACCCGCACAGGTACGGGTCGAGGTTCCGCCCCACCCGCCCGCTCGCGAGCGCGTGATAGCCGGGATCGATGTAGTCGGGGCCCACCTTGTGCGGAGACACGGCGAGCCCCCGCGCGGCGAACGCGGCCATCAACCCCGTGGCGACGGTGGTCTTGCCGCTGCCGGAGCACGGCGCGGCGATGACCAGCCGGGGGACGGAGACGGAGGAGGACATCACCACTCGATACCCCGCTGCCCCTTCTGCCCGGCGTCCATGGGGTGCTTCACCTTGGACATGTCGGTCACGAGATCGGCGAAGTCGACCAGCTTCTCGGGCGCGTTACGGCCGGTGATCACGACATGCTGGGTCCCGGGCCGCTCCCGCAGCACATCGAGCACCTCGTCCGTGTCCACCCACCCCCAGTGCATCGGGTAGGCGAACTCGTCGAGCACGTACAGCTTGTATGTCTCGGCGGCGAGATCCCGCTTGACCTGCTCCCAGCCCTCCCGGGCCTTCTCCTCGTTGTCCATCTGGGCGTCCCGCTGCACCCAGGACCAGCCCTCGCCCATCTTGTGCCAGTCGACGGACCCGCCCTCGCCGGACGCCCCGAGCACCCGCAGCGCGTTCTCCTCGCCGACCTTCCACTTCGCCGACTTGACGAACTGGAACACCCCGATGGGCCACCCCTGGTTCCAGGCCCGCAGGGCAAGCCCGAAAGCGGCGGTCGACTTCCCCTTGCCGATGCCCGTGTGCACCACGACCAACGGCCGATTACGACGCTGACGAGTCGTCAGTCCGTCCTCCGGCACCACACTCGGCTGTCCCTGCGGCATTACGCGGCCCTCCTCTGTACGTCCTTCACCAGTCCGGCGATCGAGTCGGCCCGCAACTCGTCCAGCGTCACCGCGGTACCGCCCAGTTCACCGGCGAGCTGTCCGGCCAGCCCCAGCCGCACGGGCCCCGACTCGCAGTCCACGACGACGGAGGCGAGCCCCTCCGCGGCGAACAGCCGGGCCGCGCGTCCCGCGAGGGCGACCGGCTCGGGTCCGCCGGTGGCCCGCCCGTCCGTCACGACCACGACCAGCGCCCGCCGCGCGGGATCCCGCAGCCGCTCCACCCGCAGCACCTCGTGCGCCCGCAGCAGTCCGGCCGCGAGCGGGGTACGCCCCCCGGTCGGCAGCGTCTCCAGCCGAGCTGCCGCCGCGTCCACCGACGAGGTGGGCGGCAGCGCGACCTCCGCGGCCGAGCCCCGGAACGTCACCAGCCCCACCTTGTCCCGCCGCTGGTACGCGTCGAGGAGCAGCGACAGCACGGCCCCCTTCACCGCGCTCATCCGCTGCCGCGCCGCCATCGACCCCGAGGCGTCGACGACGAACAGCACGAGATTGCCCTCGCGCCCCTCACGGGTCGCCTGCCGCAGATCGTCACGCCGGACCACGAGACCGCGCCCCGACCGTCCCCGCGCCCGCTGATGGGGTGCGGCCGCCTGCACGGTGGCCGCCAGGTGCAGCTTCGTCAGGGCTCCTTGGGGGCGCCGGGCCCCCGTCGTCCGCCCGTGCTCGGTCCGCGCCCGGGAGCGCCGCCCGGCAGCGCCCTCTCCGAGGCCGGGGACGCTGAGCACCTTGGTGCGGAACGGCTCGGAGGCCCGTGCGGCGGCCTGTTCCCCGGCACCGGCCCCGGACGGCTGCGGCTCACCACCGTCGCCGGCCTCCGGCTGCGCGCCGGAACCCCCGTCGGCCTGCGGCCCGTCGGAGGAGGGCGGCTGTCCGCCACCCCCGCCGGGCCCGTCCGGGTCCGGCTCGTCGTCGTTCCCGGAGTCCTCGGAACCCCCGGAGTCCCCGGAGCCGCTGAACTCCTCCAGCGTCTCGTCGAGCTTGTCCTCGTCGAGTCCCGGCGCGTCGAAGGGGTTACGGCGCCTGCGGTGCGGCAGCGCGAGCAGCGCGGCCTGCCGGACGTCCTCCGCGAGCACGTCGGTCCGCCCGGCCCACGCGGCCAGCGCGGTCGCCGTACGCGCCATCACGATGTCGGCCCGCATGCCGTCCACCTCGAACGCGGCACAGGTCGCCGCGATCTGCCGGAGCGCCCCGTCGCCCAGCCGCACCGACGGCAGCAACTCCCGTGCGGCGACGACCCGTTGCCGTACGGCCGACTCCTCGTCCGCCCAACGCGCCGAGAAACCCGCCGGATCGTCGTCGTACGCGAGCCTGCGCCGCACGACCTCCACCCGCTGGTCCGGCTCCCGCGAGGCCGCGACCTCGACGGTCAGCCCGAACCGGTCGAGCAACTGGGGCCGCAGCTCGCCCTCTTCGGGGTTCATGGTGCCGACCAGCAGGAACTTCGAGGCATGCCGTACCGAGACGCCCTCGCGCTCGACGTACGACGCCCCCATCGCGGCCGCGTCGAGGAGCAGGTCGACGAGGTGGTCGTGGAGGAGGTTGACCTCGTCGACGTAGAGGATGCCCCGGTGGGCGTCGGCCAGCAGCCCCGGCTCGAAGGCCTTCACACCCTCCGCGAGCGCCCGCTCGATGTCGAGGGCGCCGACCAGCCGGTCCTCGGAGGCGCCGACGGGGAGCTCGACCATGCGGGAGGGGCGGGTGGTGCCGGGGCCCACCTCGTGCGGGCCGTCCGGGCAGGACGGGTCCGGTGCGGCCGGGTCACAGGAGAAACGGCAGCCGGGGACCACCGCGACCTCGGGCAGCAGCGCCGAGAGGGCGCGTACCGCCGTCGACTTGGCGGTGCCCTTCTCGCCGCGCACCAGCACTCCGCCGACCGCCGGTGACACGGCGTTCAGCAGCAGCGCGAGCCGCAGGTCGTCCTGGCCGACGACGGCCGTGAACGGAAACGGGGTACTCACTTCTCGTCACCCTCCAAGTCGCCCTCCAGCTCCAGGTACGTGGCCCGCAGCCGCTCCAGCGTCTCCGCGTCCGGCTCGGCCCACAGCCCACGGTCGGCGGCCTCCAGGAGCCGTTCCGTGATGCCCCGCAGCGCCCAGGGGTTGGACTTCTTCATGAAGTCCCGGTTCTCCGCGTCGAAGACGTACTCCGCGCTGAGCTTCTCGTACATCCAGTCGTCGACCACGCCTGCCGTGGCGTCGTAGCCGAAGAGGTAGTCGACGGTCGCCGCCATCTCGAAGGCGCCCTTGTAGCCGTGCCGCCGCATGGCCGCCATCCAGCGCGGGTTGACCACCCGGGCCCGGAAGACCCGGTGGGTCTCCTCGCCGAGCGTGCGCGTCCTCACCTGGTCGGGCGTGGCCGAATCGCCCACGTACGCCTCGGGGTTGGTGCCCGTGAGGTGGCGCACCATGGCGACCATGCCGCCGTGGTACTGGAAGTAGTCGTCGGCGTCGACCAGGTCGTGCTCGCGGGTGTCGACGTTCTTCGCGGCGACGTTGATCCGCTTGAACGCGGTCTCCATGTCCCCGCGCGCCGCCCGCCCGTCGAGCCCGCGCCCGTAGGCGTAGCCGCCCCACACCGCGTACACCTCGGCGAGGTCGGCGTCCGAGCGCCAGTTGCGGGCGTCGATCAGGGGCAGCAGCCCGGCGCCGTACGCCCCCGGCTTGGACCCGAAGATCCGGGCGGTGGCGCGTCGCCGGTCACCGTGCTCGACGGTGTCCTCGTCGGCGTGCGCCTTCACGAAGTTGCGGTCGGCCGGCTCGTCCAGCTCGGCCACCTTGCGCACGGCGTCGTCGATCAGCCCGACCACGTGCGGGAACGCGTCCCGGAAGAACCCGGAGATGCGGACGGTCACGTCGATGCGGGGCCGTCCCAGCTCCTCCAGGCCGATCACCTCGAAGCCGGTGACCCGCCGCGAGGCCTCGTCCCACACCGGACGGCAGCCCAGCAGCGCCAGGATCTCGGCGATGTCGTCGCCCTGGGTGCGCATCGCCGACGTGCCCCAGACCGTCAGCCCCACGGACTTCGGGTACTCGCCCGTGTCCTGGAGATAGCGCTGCACCAGCGAGTCGGCGAGCGCCTGCCCGACCTCCCAACTCAGCCTGGACGGAATGGCCTTGGGGTCGACGGAGTAGAAGTTCCGGCCGGTCGGCAGGACGTTGACCAGGCCACGGGTCGGGGAGCCGGAGGGCCCGGCCGGGACGTACCCGCCGTCCAGGGCCTTGAGGATGTGCCCGATCTCGTCGGTCGTGCGGGCCAGCCTCGGCACGACCTCGTCGCAGGCGAACTCCAGCACGGCGACGGCGTCGGCGAGTTCGGTGCCGAGCACGTCACGGACGAGACCGGGGACGGCCGCCGTGTCCCAGGACACGGCCTCCATGCCCTCCGCGACCCGCCGGCACAGCTGCTCCAGCAGGTCGATCGCGTCGGCGGCCGTACGGGACGGTCCCTCCACGAGGTCCGACAGCTCCACCGGCACCTTCACCGGCGCCCCCGGCTCGGCGAGCAACTCCTTCTCCACCAGCCCGAAATGGGCGGCGAAGGCGGCCCGCAGTCCCGGCAGGGCGTTGGCCTGCCCGCCCCACACCTGCGAGGCGCGCAGCACGGCCAGCACCAGGTTGACCCGGGCCTCGTCGACCGGACCGCCGCCGAGGATGTGCAGCCCGTCGCGGATCTGCACGTCCTTGATCTCGCACAGATAGCCGTCGATGTGCATGACGAACTCGTCGAACGTCTCGTCGTCCGGCTGCTCGTCGACATGCAGGTCGTGGTGCAGCTCGGCCGCCTTGACCAGCGTCCAGATCTGGGCGCGCACGGCCGGGGCCTTGGTCGGGTCCAGGTCGGAGACCAGCGCGTACTCGTCGAGCAGCTGCTCCAGCTTGGCGAGGTCGCCGTAGGTGTCGGCGCGGGCCATCGGCGGCACCAGGTGGTCGACCACGGTGGCGTGTCCGCGCCGCTTGGCCTGGGTGCCCTCGCCGGGGTCGTTGACGATGAACGGGTAGATCAGCGGCAGTTCGCCCAGGACGGCGTCCGGCGCGCACCCACCGCTGAGCCCAAGTCCCTTGCCCGGCAGCCACTCCATCGTGCCGTGCTTGCCCATGTGGACGACCGCGTCCGCGCCGAACGAGTGGTCCAGCCACCGGTAGGCGGCCATGTAGTGGTGCGACGGCGGCATGTCCGGGTCGTGGTAGATCGCGATCGGGTTCTCCCCGAAGCCGCGCGGCGGCTGGATCATCACGACGACGTTCCCGAACTGGAGGGAGGCCAGCACGATGTCGTCCCCGTCGACGTACAGCGAGCCCGGCGGCTCACCCCACGCGTCCAGCATGGCCTGCCGCAACTCCGGGTCCAGCCGGTCGAACCACGCCTGGTAGTCGGCGAGCGGCACCCGCGCGGGGGCGGAGGCCAGCTGGTCCTCGGTGAGCCACTCGACGTCGTGCCCGCCCGCCTCGATGAGCCGGTGGATCAACTCGTCGCCGCCGGAGGGGTATTCCGTGAGCGCGTACCCGGCGTCCCTGAGCGCGTCCAGCACCCGCACCGCCGAGGCGGGCGTGTCCAGGCCCACCGCGTTGCCGACCCGCGAGTGCTTGGTCGGGTACGCGGTGAAGACCAGCGCGAGCTTCTTCTCGGCGTTCGGCTTGTGCCGCAGCTTCGCGTGCCGTACGGCGATCCCGGCCACCCGCGCGGCCCGCTCCGGGTCGGCCACGTACACCGGGACGTCGTCGGGGCCCTGCTCCTTGAAGGAGAACGGCACGGTGATGAGCCGCCCGTCGAACTCCGGGATCGCGACCTGCATGGCCGCGTCCATGGGGGACAGGGCCGCGTCGGACTCGTCCCAGACCGCCCTGGACGTCGTCAGGCAGAGCCCTTGCAGCACCGGTACGTCGAGGTCGGCCAGCGCCCCGATGTCCCAGGCCTCCTCGTCCCCGCCGGCCGAGGCCTCCGAGGCATGCGTGCCACCGGCGGCGAGGACGGTGGCGACGAGGGCGTCGGCCCCCGCGAGCAGCTCGTAGAGCCCGGCGTCGGCTCCGCGCAGTGAACCGCAGTACACGGGAAGGGCGTTGGCGCCCTTCGCCTCGATCGCCTCGCACAGGGTGTCCACGAAGCCGGTGTTGCCGCTCAGTTCGTGGGCCCGGTAGAAGAGCACGCCGACGGTCGGGCGGCCGTTCTCGCGCGCGTACGAGCCGTGGACGCCGTACTCCGGCATCCTGTGCGGCTCGACGAACCCCTCACCGGTCAGCAGCACGGTGTCGGAGAGGAACCGGGCGAGTTCCTCCAGGTTCGCGGGACCACCCTCGACGAGGTACTTCAGCGCCTCCGCGACCACACCCGCGGGCACGGACGACTCGGCCATCAACTCCGCGTCGGGTACGGACTCCCCGCCCAGCAGCACGGTCGGGATGCCGGAGGCCTTCAGCGCGGCGAGCCCGTCCTCCCAGGCCCGCTTGCCGCCGAGCAGCCGTACGACGGCGATGTCCGCGCCCTCGACCAGCGCCGGCAGCTCCTGCGCGACATCGACCCGGGTCGGGTTCCCGATCCGGTACGAGGCACCCGAAGCGGCCCGGGCCGCCAACAGGTCCGTGTCGGCGGTGGACAACAACAACACTGTGCTCATGCGGGCGCTCCCGGTGGAATGAAAGGCAGTCCTTGCGGCGCGCCGGACTCGATGAGCCGCCACAGCGCGTCCGTGTCCGCGTGCTGTTCGATCAGGTCGCCGAGCCGGTCGAGCTGCTCCTCGCGCAGCCCGGCGAACGAGGTGTCGGGGGCCGGTACGAACCGGCGGCCCGCGGCGGCCGCCACCTCCCGCAGGAAGGCCCGCCGGAAGCCGTCCGACTCCAGCGAGCCGTGCCAGTGCGTGCCCCAGGTCTGGCCGACGCGACAGCCGTCGAGGAAGGGTTCTCCTGAGGTCACCGAGGCGACCCCGTGATGGATCTCGTACCCCTCGACATGTTCGCCGAGGGCTTCACCCACCGGCCGGGTGAGGGTCTTCTCCCGCGCGAACCGCACGCGGACGGGAAGGATGCCGAGGCCGTCGACGTGTCCCTGCCGACTCTCGATCTCGTCCTCGATGTGCTCGCCGAGGATCTGGAAGCCGCCGCAGATGCCGAGCACCGGACGCCCTTCCGCGGCCCTTCGGACGAGGGCGTGGGCGAGCCCACGCTCGTGCAACCAGTCCAGCGCGCGCACGGTCCCGCGGGTCCCCGGAACGATGACGAGGTCGGCGTCGGCCAGTTCCTCCGGCCGGTCCACGAACCGCACCACGACACCGGGTTCGGCGGCGAGCGCGTCGACATCGGTGAAGTTCGACATGAGCGGAATCGCGCACACGGCCACCCGCAGCACGTCCTCGCCCACCGGGGCGGAGGCCCGGGAGTCGCGGACCCCCATCCCGTCCTCCTCGTCGATCCCGAGCCCGTGCCGGAAGGGCAGCACGCCGTACGTGTGCCGGCCCGTGAGCCCGTGGAGCATGTCGAGCCCGGGGTCGAGCAGCGAGACGTCACCCCGGAACTTGTTGACGAGGAACCCGGCGACGAACGCCTGGTCCTCCCGCGAGAGCAGCGCGACGGTCCCGAAGAAGGACGCGAAGACGCCCCCGCGGTCGATGTCGCCCACGACCAGCACGGGCAGCCCGGCGTTGCGGGCGATTCCCATGTTGACGATGTCGGTCCGCCGGAGGTTGATCTCGGCCGGGCTCCCGGCCCCCTCACAGATCACCGCGTCATACGTGCCCCGCAACTCGGCGAGACAGTCGAGCACGGTCCCGAGCAACTGCTGCTGGCGCCCCCCGTGATACCCGCGGGCACTCATCTCTCCCACCGGCTTCCCGAGCAGTACGACCTGACTGCTCTGTTCGCCACCGGGCTTGAGCAGCACGGGATTCATCAGCGCGGTCGGCTCGACCCGGCAGGCCTGCGCCTGCATGGCCTGAGCCCGCCCGATCTCGGCGCCCTCCCTCGTCACGAACGAGTTGAGGGACATGTTCTGCGCCTTGAACGGAGCGACCTTCACCCCCTGCCGCACCAGCCACCGGCAGATCCCGGCGGTGACGACACTCTTGCCGGCGTCCGAGGTGGTGCCGGCGACGAGAAGACCCCCGCCGCTCATGCCGTACGCCCCTTCACGAAGGCCCGCGCGGCGACACCGGCGCCGAGCGCGAGCAGGCAGACGCGCCGCGACAGCCGTACCGCGCGCTCGATGTCGTGGAGGGCGACGGCGCGCCCCTCCTGGTGCAGCACCGGCCGGTGCTCGACCCGCCCCGCGTACGAGAGGGTCCCCCCGAGCCGGACACCCAGCGCCCCCGCGAACGAGGCTTCCACGGGCCCCGCGTTGGGACTGGGGTGCCTGTCCGCGTCCTCCCGCCAGGCCCGCACCGCGCCCCGCGGACTGTCCCCGGCCAGGGCGGCGAGTACGGCGGTCAGCCGCGCCCCGGGCCACCCGGCGAGGTCGTCGAGCCGGGCCGAGGCCCACCCGAACCGCCGGTACCGGGGCGACTTGTGCCCCACCATGGCGTCGAGCGTGTTCACGGCGCGGAACCCGAGCAGCCCCGGGACCCCGCCGGCCGCTCCCCACACGAGCGCCCCCACGACGGCGTCCGAGGTGTTCTCGGCGACGGACTCCACGACGGCCCGGGCGATCCCGTCGGCGTCGAGAGCCTGAGGGTCGCGCCCGCACAGATGCGGCAGCCGCTCCCGTGCCGCCTCGACGTCCCCGGCCTCCAGCGCCCGCCCGATGACCCGGGCCTCCCGCGCCAGTGACGTCCCGCCCACGACGGCCCAGGTGGCGGCGCCGGTGAGCGCGACGGAAGCGGTACGGGACGGACGTACGACGTACTGCGCGACGGCCCCGAGCCCCACCGCACCACCCACGCACACGGCGGTGTGCAGCGCGCCCCACCCCCGGTGGTCCCGCCACAGCACCCGCTCCACGGCACCGGCGGCCCGCCCGAACGCGGCGACCGGGTGCCCACGACGTGGGTCACCGAGCAGGAGGTCACCGATCAGACCGGCGGCGGCGCCGTACGCGAAAACGCGATCGGCACGCATCGGGTCAGCCGATCGCGGGGTCGTTCAAGTGCCTGGTACTGCTGGTCGATCGGCAGGCGAGCATCGCGTCATGTCCTCACTCAGGGTGTCCACGCCCTGGTTCGACGAGTCCGGCGGCGAGAGTTCCTGGCTCCCGGGGCTACCTACCCCGGTGACAGTGGCGGGACCGCGCCGGATTCGCACCGGCTTCCTCTCCTGCTGCCGTAAATGGCTCCGGCAGTCCACCACGGGCCTTCGAGACCCGTCAACTTGCTGTTGACCTGCGGCGGGGGAGTGTGCAGAACCCCACACCACCGGTCATGGAAGACGGCCGGGCGGGCACGGAAACCGAGGTTCCGTGCCCGCCCGGCCGTCGAGTGACGGGAGTGCCGTCAGGCCACGATCAGATAGATCCCGTACGCCACCGCCGCCGCGCACGCCGCGAAGCAGGCGTAGGCGCCGGTGACCGCGAGAGCGGCCGAGTCGCCCTGGGCCGTGGCCCGTTCCTGGCGGGACAGGCCCATGATGCCGAGGGTGAACAGGGCCACGAGGCCCACGGTGACGACGAGGCTGACGCCGAAGACGGAGCCGAGTGCTTCCCAGTCGATCTTCATGGAGAGGCTGCTTCCTTAGTGCTGCGGGTTCAGACGGCGGCCGGCGGGGCGGCCGGTTCCGTCGTGACGGGCGGGGCCGGGATCGTGGCGGTGAGGTCCTCGGTCACCGTGCCCGTGGGCGGCGGGGTCACGGCGGCGATCGCCGTGGTCACCACGCCGGCCGGCTCGTCGGTCTCGTTGACGTTCGACGCGTCCACGACCTCGCGCCGCGACAGCTTCCAGATCGCCGCGCTGGAGGCGACGAGGAAGACCGCCACGACCGCCGTACCCCAGTCGCCGAGGTTGGTGACCGACTCGGCCAGGGCGCCCACCAGGGCCGCCGCCGGGAGCGTCAGGCCCCAGGCGACGAACATGCGGGTGGCCGTCGACCAGCGGACGACGCCGCCCTTGCGGCCGAGGCCCGCGCCCATCACCGAACCGGAGACGGAGTGCGTGGTGGAGAGGGAGAAGCCGAGGTGGGAGGAGGCCAGGATGACGGTGGCCGCGCTGGTCTGGGCGGCGAAGCCCTGCTGCGGCTGGAGTTCGGTCAGGCCCTTGCCCATCGTGCGGATGATGCGCCAGCCGCCGAGGTAGGTGCCGAGCGCGATGGCGAGACCCGCGGAGAGGATGACCCAGGTGGGCGGGTCGGAGTCGGGGGCGACGGCGCCGCCGGCGACCAGGGCGAGGGTGATGATGCCCATCGTCTTCTGCGCGTCGTTGGTGCCGTGGGCCAGCGAGACCAGACCGGCCGAGGCGATCTGGCCGGTGCGGTAGCCCTTCGCGGCGGCCTTGCCGTCGGCCTTCTTCCCCAGCGAGTAGGAGAGCCGGGTGGCCAGCATGGCGGCGACGCCCGCGACGATCGGCGCGGCGATCGCCGGGATCAGGACCTTGGTGACGAGCGCGTCGCCATGGACCGCGCCCATGCCGGCCGAGGCGATGGTGGCGCCGATCAGACCGCCCATGAGGGCGTGCGAGGAACTGGAGGGCAGACCCACCAGCCAGGTCAGCAGGTTCCAGAGGATCGCGCCGACCAGGGCGGCGAAGATGACCTCGGGACGGATGCCGGTCTCGTCGACGAGACCCTTGGAGATCGTGTTGGCGACCTCCACCGAGAGAAAGGCGCCCACAAGGTTGAGCACGGCGGACATGGCCACCGCGACCTTGGGCTTGAGTGCACCGGTCGAGATGGTGGTGGCCATCGCGTTGGCGGTGTCGTGAAAACCGTTCGTGAAATCGAACGCGAGTGCGGTTACGACCACAATCGCGAGGATCAGCGAGAAGTTTTCCATTTACCCAGGCAATCGTTCGAGGTCATTGGCATGTTGAACGTAAGTAACCTGGATGAACGGAAGGTGAACTGGGGCGGGCCGCACGGTGACCGGAATCTTCGCCCTTGGCTTCGCCGAACCCCGCGACCCCCGTACGCCCCATATGCCCCACGGCTACGACCCGGCGGCGAACCTCTTCAGCTGCCGCGCCGACCCGTTGAAGAGATTCTGGTCACCCGGCAGGCTGCCGCTGTTGTCGTACTGCCAGATCGTCCAGTACGACCATCCGCCGGGCAGCGCTCCCGCGTCCGCCGAGCGGTAACGGGCCACCCACAGCGCGTGGTCCGAGGCGAAGGCGCCGCTGCCGCCCGTGCACGTGTTCCACCAGTGGGCGGTCGTGTAGATGACGGGCCGGCGCCCGGTGAGCCGCTTGACCTCGTCGCTGAACGACCTGATCCAGTCGACCAGCCTCGCCCTGCTCATGCCGTAGCACTGGCGCTTCTTGTCGTACGGGTTGTACTCGACGTCGAGTGCGGGCGGCAGCGTCCGGCCGTCCGCGGACCAGGCGCCGCCGTTGCGTACGAAATACGCGGCCTGCGTCCTGCCCGACGACTTGTCCGGCAGCGCGAAGTGGTACGCCCCGCGGAGGATGCCGGCGTCGCGCGCCCCGTCGTACTGGCGGTCGAAGTGCGGGTTGCGGTAGGCCGTCGACTCGGTCGCCTTGACGTAGACGAAGCTGGCGCCCGCGGCCCTGGCCCTGCGCCAGTCGACGTCCTTCTGGTGCGAGGACACGTCGTGCCCCCTGGGCAGGCTCGCTGAGGAGGCGGGCGTCCCGGCGAACGCCGGGCCTCCCAGGGCGAGCGCGGCCGCCGACAGGGCCAGGGCGCGGGTTCGGTTACGGGCGGTCCTGCGATCACGGGCCATGTGTCCCCCCGGAATGGCGTCGTGCACGGCAAAGCCCAGACGGTACTGGAAGATCGCCGGATTACGGTCGATCTCCGGTCAAGGGGTACAAGGGGGGCGTGCATGCGAAAAATGCGCTCCTTTGAAACTCCCCCTCGCGCCCCGCATCGCCCGGCCCCGCGACGTCCGGTGCCACGGCTGGCAGGATCGCGGCATGGCTGAGGAACAGCGGGATCCGCGAGAGGTACGGGGTGCCGGGGGCGGCACGAGGGGCGTGCGGGCCGAGGAGGTGGACGCCTGGGGCGAGTTGGTCGACACGGCCCGCCGGACGGTCACCGACGGACTGGTCGTCGGCACCTCCGGCAACGTCTCCGTGCGCGTCGGGGACACGGTCCTGGTCACCCCGTCGGGCGTCCCCTACGACCGCCTCGCACCCGGCGACGTGACGGGTGTCGACCTGGAGGGCCGTCAGGTCCTGGGCACGCTGGTGCCGACGAGCGAGCTCCCGATGCATCTGGCGGTCTACCGCAGCACCGACGCCCGTGCGGTCGTCCACACCCACGCGGTGCACGCCACGGCCGTCTCCACGCTCGTGCCCGAACTCCCCACGATCCACTACATGACCAGCGCGCTCGGCGGCCCCGTCCGGGTCGCCCCCTACGCCACCTACGGCACCGACGAGCTGGCCGAGAACATGCTCCACGCCCTCGCGGACCGCTCCGCCTGCCTCCTCCAGAACCACGGCACGATCGCCTACGGGGCGAGTCTGTCCCAGGCCTTCGACCGCACGGCCCAACTGGAATGGATGTGCCACCTGTGGCTCACGGCCCGAGCGGTACCGGGCCTGACCCCCCATCTCCTGACGGAGGAACAGCTGGCGGAGGTGGGGGAGCGGTTGCGGGGGTACGGGCAGCGCGCCTGAGGGTTCCGGGTCGGGTTGTTCGGCGGGTGCGGGTTCGTTGTGGCCGGTCGCGCAGTTCCCCGCGCCCCTGGGTGGGCCATGTGGACGCTCGTGCAGCCGCGTACGGCGAGAAGGGGACGGGGTGGGGGGTGTCCGCCCGCAGCGGCCGGCGTCCGTTACAGGGCCCTGTTGAAACAGCCGAGCCGCCGGACCGAGGACGGATACCCCCCACCCCGGCCCCGACCCACCCACCGAACGGAACGCGCTACACAAGCTCCCACCGGGCCCGCGCAGGCCGCCGCAGGCATCAGGGGCGCGGGGAACTGCGCAGGACGCCCGCCCCCACTGGCCGTCACCGACTTCCCCCGCGACACTGAAAGACGTGCGCACTGTCAAAGCGACGGCCGCTGCCGTCACCGCTGCCCTCGCCGCCGGCGCGGCCGGAATCGTCGCCGGGCGGATCGCCAGCGACGCCGGACTGAAGGCGCCCCCGGGCCGTCCGCTGCCCGGCGAACCCCGGCTCACCGTGCACTCCACCGCGGCCGGCCGCATCGCCCTCACCCGTGACCTCGCCGCCCTCCGCCCCGGGATCTACGGCCTCGCCGGAGACGGCTCCCACGCCGTCGTGGGCCCCGTCCTCGACGCGGAACCGCACAGCGCCGACACCGTCGTCCGCCGTCTGGAACGCGTCACCCACGGCACCCTGGCCCCCGGCGACAAGGTCTGGCTCACCCCCAACGCCTACGTCGGCGACCCCGCGTCGACCCTCGGCCTCGACCACACCGACGTCGGTATCCCGGGCGAACTCGGCGTCCTGCCCGCATGGTTCGTCCCCGGTCAAAGGGACACCTGGGTCATCGCGGTCCACGGCCTCGGCACGACCCGCGAACACGCCCTGAACGTCATGGAGTTCCTGCACCGCCACCGCTTCCCGGTCCTCGCCCCCGCCCTCCGCGGCGACGTCGGCGCCCCCCGCCCGCCGGACGGCCTGAACCACTTCGGCGAGACCGAGTGGCGCGACCTGGACGCGGCCATGCGCCACGCCGTCGGCAACGGCGCCCGCCGACTTGTACTGCTCGGCTGGTCCACCGGCGCCACCATGGCCCTGCGCGCCGCCGCCCATTCGGGTCTGCGCGACCGGGTCGCAGGCCTCGTCCTGGACTCCCCGGTCCTCAGCTGGGAGCGGACCCTGCGCGCCCTCGCCGCGGCCCGCCACACCCCCGGCGTCCTCCTCCCGCTGGCGGTGCGCGCGGCACAGGGCCGCACCGGCCTGCCCAGCGACCACTACGGCCTGTACGCCGACCGGACCGTCCCCTACGACGACCACGAGGACCGGGCCGACGACATGGGCCCCGACCGGCCCCCGCCGCCGACCCTGATCCTCCACGGCCCGGACGACACGATCGCCCCCTGGGACCTCTCCCGCCGCCTCACCGCCGCCCACCCCGAGCGGATCGCTCTCCACACCGTCCGCCAGGCCCCCCACGCGGCCATGTGGAACGCCGACCCGAGCGGCTACGAAGAGGCACTGCGCCGTTTCCTCACCCCCCTGATGTGACCGCGGGGCGCCCCGGTCCCACAGGTTCCGTTTAAGCCCGTACTACTGGCCTGATCTCGGCGTATGCCCCTCCGGGCGGCCCCGGTGCCGGACCTCCCCGGGGCCCGCGCGGGCATTCCGTTTGGGTTTTCGGACCGTCAACCGGAAGACTGCACCCGTGACGTCCCGTATCCCGCGCGACTCCAGGCTCCGACTCGTCCGCCCGCGACCCCTGGCCGCCGCCCCCTCAGCTGTGAACCAACGGCGCCCGCGCCGCCCCGCGCCCCGCCCCCCGGAGGGCACACCGGCCCCCGCGGAACTGGCCAGAATGGCGCGCAGAGGTCTTGCCGACGCGGCCCGCGTCGCGCACTGGGCCGACGGTGCCCTGGGCCCCGGCAGGGACGGCACCGGCGATGGCAACGGCACCCTCTCCGACGAGACAGCCGCCCGCGCGGCCGGGGATCTCGGCCTGACCGCGGCTCAGGTCCGCGCGGACTGGGACACCGCCCGCCTCGCCGGTCTCGTCGAGGTGCACGGCGACGACGCCCGCCCGGGCTGGCGGCTGCGCGCCTGGGACCGCGACGACAGCGCCGTACTGCGCGGCTGGGTCGCCCTCTTCGACGCCTGGTCGCTGGCCGTCCCGGAACCCGCCGACCGCGAGCCCGCCGCCGTCGCCGAAGTCGTCTCGGCCATGCCCCAGGTGCTCTCCTTCCTCCAGCTGTCGGCCGGCCCGGTCCCCGTCGAGCAGCTCCTGGACCTCCTGGAGCAGCGCGTCACCGAACTGCGCACCGAGCGCTGCGAGATCCCCTACGGCCCGCAGCCGGAGCCCGTGGAGGAGCCCGAGGCGGCCGACGCCCCCCTCGCCCCGCTCCTCGACTGGGCCCTGCGCGCCCTGGCCTCCGTCGGCGCCCTGACCTACGGCGACGGCCAGGCCACCCTGACCCCGCTCGGCAGCTGGGCGGTGTGGGTCAAGCTGGAGCAGATCTGCGTCGCCGCCCAGAGCCCGGCCGGCAACATCGAGGTGGCCGCCGAGGAGATGCTGCGCGGCTGCGCCCAGCTGCGTCCCAACGCGGCCCGCGCCGAGTACCGCGCCTGGCTCGCCGCCCGCCCCGTCGGCAGCGCGGTCACCGAGCTGCTCGGCGCCGCCCGCGGCGACGACGCCCTGCTGCGCGGCCTCGCCTTCGAGGCCCTGCGCGTCGTCGGCGCCCCGGCCGAGCCCGACGTCCGCTCCGTGGCCGACGAGCCCACCCTGCGGCCGTACGCGCTGCTGTGGCTGGCCGAGCACGACGGGATCGACCCGGAGGACGCCCACGAGGTGCTCACCCGGGAGGAGGCCACCTGGCTGTGGGTCGACACGGCTGCCGCCGTCGCGGACCATGGCGAGGCCCCCATGCTGGTGCGGCACCTGGAGTCGGCCCTCCAGCCGACCGTCCCCCGACTGCTCGACGAGGTACGGGCCGTCGGTCATCCGCGCACCGTGCAGGTGCTGGTCGCCCTCGCCGCCGCCCACCCCGACCCGGCCCTCGCCAAGGCCGTCCGCCGGGCCGCCTTCCAGGTGCACACCGGCGGCAGCTGAAGGACGCTCAGCCCGCCGTGTCGGGGGCGTACGTCCCGAAGCTCCACACATTGCCCTCGGCGTCCCGGGCCATGTAGTCCCGGGAGCCGTAGTCCTGGTCCGTCGGGGGCATCAGGATCTCCGCGCCGTGCTCCACGGCGCGGCGGTGGTGCGCGTCCACGTCGTCCACCACGACGTACACCCCGGAAGGGCCCGCGTCCTTCATCAGCTTGTCGTAGGCGCTGCCGGTGCCCTTGGAACCGAGCATCACCGCGCCGTTGCCCTGGACCAGCTCGGCGTGGCTCACCAGGCCGTCCTCGCCCTCGTACACCGCGAGTTCGGTGAAGCCGAAGGCCTCCGTCAGCTGTCTGATCGCCGCCTTCGCGTCCGTGTACAGCAGTGCCGGGTAGATGCTCGGACGCCCACCGCTCGTGCCTGCCATGCCGATCACTCCCTCGCGACCAGAAGTCACCCATCCCCTCTGTCGTCCAGTCTCGCAGCGACCACCGACAACGGCCTCCGCACCGGCGCGACCCTCACCGGAACGTGTCGCACCGCGTCATGTCGCCGGACTCGTAACCCTGCCGGAACCAGCTCTGCCGCTGCTGCGCCGACCCGTGCGTCCACGACTCCGGTGTCACCCGCCCCTGGAACCGCTCCTGGATCCGGTCGTCGCCCACGGCAGCCGCCGCGTCCAGGCCGTCGGCGATGTCCGCGTCCGTGAGGCTGGTGATGAGCGGCCGACCCGTCGACTCGTCCTTCGTCGTGGTCGCGTGACGCGCCCACACCCCGGCGTAGCAGTCCGCCTGGAGCTCCACCCGCACCGCGTTGCTGCCGGCGCCGGTCCGCCCGTCCTGCGACCGGCTCAGCGTGCCCGTCAGGTCCTGCACGTGATGCCCGTACTCGTGCGCCACCACGTAGGCCTGCGCGAACGGCCCGCCGCTCGCCCCGAACTTCGACCGCAGCTCGTCGAAGAACCCGAGGTCGAGATAGACCTTCCGGTCGCCCGGGCAGTAGAACGGCCCGACCGCCGAGGTCGCCGAGCCGCACGCCGTGCCGACCCGCTCACCGAAGAGGACCGTGGGGGAGGGGGTGTACGTGCCGCTGCGCCGCTCGAACTCCTGGTCCCAGTAGTCCTGCACGCTGTTGACCACCGCCACCGTCCGGCAGTCGTCGCGCGTGTTCGCGTCCTGCCCGGTCCGGCAGCTCCGTTCGACCTCGGCGAGACCGGAGGCCGTGGCCGCGGGCGGGCCGCCGCCGTCGGTGAGGCCGAGCTGGTCGGGACCGACGCCGAGGAAGAGACCGAGGAGCAGGACGATCAGTCCACCGATGCCACCGCCGACGGTCGCCTTCCCGCCCGGGATGCGGCTGCCGCGCACGTCCTGCACCTCGGAGGTGTCCAGCCTGGCGTCGTCGTCGAACTGCATGGAGACCGCCCTCCGCGTGCACCGGCCCCCGCTGGGCATCCTCGCCCGGCGGCCCCTCTCCGGCCTCGGACACGCATCCGAACGAGGGACCGCGGGGGATCGACCGGATACCCGGAGCGAGACCAAGCGAACACCCGAACGCAGAAAAAGTGCTTGCACGCCCCCGTTAGACTTGGCCCATGGCCATTCTCCTCGCGCATTAGACGGCGGGAACGTCCTCAGCCGCCCACCCGTCAATCCCGAATCCGCCCTGGAGTCTGTCCGTGATCTCCGCCTCCGGTATCGAGCTGCGCGCCGGCGCCCGAGTCCTCATCGAGTCCGCCACCTTCCGAGTCGCCAAGGGCGACCGCATCGGCCTGGTCGGCCGCAACGGCGCGGGGAAGACCACCCTCACCAAGTGCCTGGCCGGCGAGGGCATCCCCGCCGCGGGCCAGATCACCCGCTCCGGCGAGGTCGGCTACCTCCCCCAGGACCCCCGCACCGGCGACCTCGACGTCCTCGCCCGCGACCGCATCCTCTCCGCGCGCGGCCTCGACATCCTGCTGAAGAAGATGCGCGACAACGAGCAGCGCATCGCCAACGGCAGCGGTGCCACCCGGGACAAGGCCCTGCGCCAGTACGAGCGCCAGGAGACGGAGTTCCTCACCAAGGGCGGGTACGCCGCCGAGGCCGAGGCCGCCACCATCGCCGCCGCGCTGAACCTCCCCGACCGGGTGCTGGGCCAGCCCCTGCACACCCTCTCCGGTGGTCAGCGCCGCCGTATCGAACTGGCCCGGATCCTCTTCTCCGACGCCGACACCCTGCTCCTCGACGAGCCGACCAACCACCTCGACGCCGACTCGATCATCTGGCTGCGCGACTACCTCAAGACCTACCGCGGCGGCTTCATCGTGATCTCCCACGACGTAGACCTGGTCGAGACGGTCGTCAACAAGGTGTTCTACCTGGACGCCAACCGGGCGCAGATCGACGTCTACAACATGGGCTGGAAGCTCTACCAGCAGCAGCGCGAGGCCGACGAGAAGCGCAGGAAGCGCGAGCGGCAGAACGCCGAGAAGAAGGCCGCCGCCCTGCACTCGCAGGCCGACAAGATGCGCGCCAAGGCCACCAAGACGGTCGCCGCGCAGAACATGGCCAAGCGTGCCGACCGGCTGCTCGCCGGCCTCGACGCGGTGCGCCAGCAGGACAAGGTCGCCAAGCTGCGCTTCCCCGAGCCCGCGCCCTGCGGCAAGACCCCGCTGATGGCGGAGGGCCTGTCGAAGTCGTACGGCTCGCTGGAGATCTTCACCGACGTCGACCTGGCCATCGACAAGGGTTCCCGGGTGGTCATCCTGGGCCTCAACGGCGCGGGCAAGACCACCCTGCTGCGGCTGCTCGCCGGCACCGAGCAGCCGGACACCGGCGCGGTCGTGCCCGGCCACGGCCTCAAGCTCGGCTACTACGCCCAGGAGCACGAGACGCTCGACCCGGAGCGCACGGTCCTGGAGAACATGCGCTCGGCGGCCCCCGACCTCGACCTCGTCGAGGTGCGCAAGACGCTCGGCTCGTTCCTGTTCTCCGGCGACGACGTCGACAAGCCGGCCGGAGTCCTCTCCGGCGGTGAGAAGACCCGTCTCGCGCTCGCCACCCTGGTCGTCTCCTCGGCGAACGTCCTGCTCCTCGACGAGCCCACCAACAACCTCGACCCGGCCAGCCGCGAGGAGATCCTCGGCGCCCTGCGCACCTACAAGGGCGCGGTCGTGCTGGTCACCCACGACGAGGGCGCCGTCGAGGCGCTCCAGCCGGAGCGGATCATCCTGCTGCCGGACGGCGTCGAGGACCTGTGGGGCGCGGACTACGCGGATCTCGTCGCCCTCGCCTGACCGTCGGTGCCGCGTGATCGAATGCGTGATCAACGGCGTATGGATCATTCGGCCCACCGGTGATCCACCATCTGTGTGAGATCTCCTCGTACCGAGGTGTGTCCTACATCGATTTCACGGCCGAGTCCTTTATCGACAAGGGCTCGGCCGTCGTGCGTCTCTGACCTGGCCTTTCACAAAGGAACCCGTTCGGCGGTACGAACGCGCCCGGGTGGAATCCCGGATTCCGCATGTGGGGACCCGCTCCTGTCGTCAAAACCAGGTCTTACGGACCTTGCCGAATGGGTGGCCATGAACGCCCGGAGGGGTGATCATGAGAGAACCAGAGCGCACTTCCCATGAGGAGGCACGGGTGGCCGAGACTCTGAAGAAGGGCAGCCGGGTAACCGGCGCCGCGCGCGACAAGCTCGCGGCAGACCTGAAGAAGAAGTACGACTCCGGTGCGAGCATTCGGGCACTGGCCGAGGAAACCGGCCGCTCGTATGGCTTCGTCCACCGGATGCTCAGCGAATCGGGCGTCACGCTTCGTGGGCGTGGCGGAGCGACGCGGGGCAAGAAGGCCGCATCGTCCTGATCCGGGCGGGCCATCGGCTTCGACGGTGGCCACCCGGTCGGTCGGACGACCGACCGGGTGGTTACTGTGCAGTCACTTAGCTGTGCCGTTCCGCGGCACGGCGGATGACCGCACTCATCGGAGGCGCCCCATGGCGACGTCCGGCCAGGATGGCCAGGAACTCGTTCCCCTGCTCGACAAGGACGGCGTACGGCTCACCGTCGAGGACACCCTCGCCACGGTGACGCTGACCAACCCCGCCAAGCGCAACGCCCAGAGCCCCGCTCTGTGGCGCGCGCTCGCCGAGGCCGGCCGGCTGGTGCCGGGCTCCGTCCGGGTCGTGGTGCTGCGTGGCGAAGGCAAGTCCTTCTCCGCCGGCCTCGACCGGCAGATGTTCACGCCGGAGGGGATCGAGGGCGAGCCGTCGTTCATCGATCTCGCCCGCAGTGGTGACGCCGAACTCGACGCCGCCATCGCCCAGTTCCAGGAGGGCTTCACCTGGTGGCGGCGCAGTGACGTCGTGTCCATCGCCGCCGTCCAGGGGCATGCCATCGGGGCGGGCTTCCAGCTGGCCCTCGCCTGTGATCTGCGCGTAGTCGCCGACGACGTGCAGTTCGCCATGCGCGAGACCAGCCTGGGCCTGGTTCCCGACCTCACCGGCACCCACCCCCTGGTGGGCCTCGTCGGCTACGCCCGGGCGCTGGAGATCTGCGCCACCGGGCGCTTCGTGACGGCCGAGGAGGCCGTGAGCACCGGCCTCGCCAACGTCGCCGTCCCCCTGGACCAGCTCGACGCGGCCGTCCACGACCTGGCGGCCGCACTTCTGTCCGCACCCCGCGACGCCGTCATCGAGACCAAGGCGCTGCTGCGCGGCGCCCAGGACCGTACCTACGACGAGCAGCGCGGCGCCGAGCGCGCGGCCCAGACCCGGCGGCTGCGGGACCTCGCCGGAGTCGGCGACTAGGGCCTGTCGTTTGGATCAGGCCGGCCGTGAGGTGCGGTGCTTTTCTGCCGACGCGACGCCGGGCTGATCCAAACGACAGGCCCTAGGCCGTCACCGCCGTCACCAGCACGGCCACCGTCGGCCGGTCCGCCAGCACCTCTCCCACGGCGGCGCGGACCTCCCGGGCCACGTCCAGGGCCCGGCGGTCCGCGCCCACCGCCAGTTCGACGCGGACATGGCGGCGCGGAAGCGAGCCGTCCCCGGTCTCCCGGTCCTCGATGTGCACCGGCCGCCCCAGCACCCCGGTCAGCCGGTCGACCCCGGGCACCGCCAGCGCGGCCACGGCCACGAGGGTCTCGTCACCGGACCCCGCCTCCGCGGGACGCGGCGGCTCGGGCACCCGTACGGGGGAACGCTCGGCGTCCTCCTCCAGCAGGGCCGTCACCTTCAGATCCACCTCGTCGAGCTCCAGCCCCAGCACCCCGGCCGCCGCCCCGGCGAGCGCCGCGCGCAGCCGCTCCGCCGTCACCGGCAGCGGCTCCGCGGGCGTCGCCTCGAACTCCGCCGCGAGCCGCAGCGGACCGGGCGGCAGCGCGCTCGGAGGCGGCGGTACGGCGGACTCGTGCGCCTCCTCAGGACGGGCGAGCCCGATCCGCACCGCGCCCAGCCGCACCCCCCGCAGGTCCTCGGCGGCGGTCCGCAGCACCGCCCGGACAGCCTCCTCGGAGATCCACGCGCCGTCGCGCGGCCCGCCCAGGGGCAGCAGTCTGCCCAGCCCCAGCTGATGCCGCACCGTCCGTGCCCACTGCTCCGCCGTCATTCCTCCAGCCTGCCGCATCTCCGGCGCGCGATCGCGCAACCGCGCTTACGGTGGTCGAAGGAGGACGAGCGAAAGGGGTGACGCGATGACCGACATGACGCAGAGCACCGAGGCGGACCCGCAGGGGCAACTGCGGAAGACCACCAAGCGCGGCGGCGGCGACCCGGCGACCCGTGGGCGGACCACCATCGCCGACGGTGTCGTGGAGAAGATCGCCGGACTCGCGGCACGGGACGTCCTCGGCGTCCACGCCATGGGCAGCGGTCTGAGCCGTACCTTCGGGGCCGTGCGGGACCGGGTGCCCGGCGGTTCGAAGTCCGCCACCCGCGGGGTCAAGGTCGAGGTCGGCGAGGTGCAGACCGCGCTCGACCTGGAGATCGTCGTCGACTACGGCGTCTCCATCTCCGACGTGGCCAAGGCCGTGCGGGAGAACGTCATCGCCGCGGTGGAGCGGATGACCGGACTGGAGGTCGTCGAGGTCAACGTCGCGGTGAGCGACGTGAAGCTGCCCGACGAGGAGGACGAGGAGCCGGAGTCCCGGCTTCAGTAGTCGCCGCACCACACCTTGAAGGACCTTTAGGGAGCGCACGATGAGCATGGCCGTGGTCGGCATGATCGCCGGCATGGCGCTGGGCTTCGCAGGGTATTTCGGCGGGTTCGGCGCCTTCCTGCTGGTGGCGGCGCTGGGCGCCATCGGCTTCGTCGTCGGCCGGTTCCTGGAGGGGGACCTGGAGATCGGCGACTTCTTCCGTACCCGTGACGACCGACGCGACCGGCGGCCATGACGTCCGTGAGCGGTGCGAACGGCACGGTGGACGGGCTGCGCGGGCCCCTGACCGCGACCGCCGTTCCGCCCGGTGACCGAGGCGCGACGCGGATCGCCGACCGGGTGGTCGCCAAGGTCGCGGGACAGGCGGCCCGCGAGGCGCTCGGAGAACTCCCCGCCGAGGCCGGGCCCCCGCACGCCACCGTCGTCGTCCACCACGAAGTGGCCCGCATCCGCCTGCACCTCGAACTCGGCTACCCCTGCGACATCGGCGCGCGTTGCCGAGGGGTGCGTCAGCATGTGGTCGAGCGGGTAGTCGCGTTGGTGGGCATGGAGGTGTCGGAGGTCGCCGTCCAGGTGGAGCGGCTGTATCCGGCACAGGCGTACGGCGCGGGACAGGGGAGGACGCGATGAGCGAGCCCCAGGGCTCCGAAGGCACCACACAACGGCTGCCGGTCATCGAACGGGAGGCGGAACCGGACCGAAGCGACCAGTCCGCGTACGGACCACCACCCGTCCTGGAGGCCCAGGCGGGCGGCGGCGCGCGCCGGTTCTGGTCGGCGCGCAGGGTTCCGGCCGGGATCGTCGCCCTGCTGCTCCTGCTCCTCGCGGGGATCTTCCTCTACGACATCGCGGCCGTCCGGGCCGACCGGCCCGCCATGCACTGGCGCCGCGCACTGTCCGAACAGCTCGCCGAGCGGCCGCTGGACGACATCTGGGTGCTGATCGGCGCCGGTGTCGCCGCCGCCCTGGGCCTGTGGCTGATCGTCCTGGCCCTCACACCGGGTCTGCGCGGCCTCCTCCCGATGAGCCGCACCCACCCCGACGTCCGCGCCGGCCTGCACCGGGACGCCGCCGCCATGGTGCTGCGCGACCGGGCCATGGAGGTGTCCGGCGTCCAGTCCGCCCGCGTACGGATGAGGCGGAAGAAGGCCGACGTCCGCACGGTCTCCCACTTCCGTGAACTGGACGACGTACGCGCCGACCTGGACGCCACCCTCACCGAGGCGATCGGGGGACTGGGCCTGGCCCGGCCCCCCGCCCTGTCGGTGCACGTGGCGCGCACGACCAGGAAGAAGGGCTGAGGCCGATGTCCAGGACCGTCAATCGTGTACTGATCGGCCTGGTGGGCCTGGTGCTGCTCGCCGTCGGCGGCTCGGTGCTCGCCGTGGGCCTCGGTGTCGACCCGCCCTCCTGGTGGATCCACGACGGCAAGAAGGACGTCCTGCTGAGCGACGCCGAGCGCACCCGCTGGGACGGCGAGGGCTGGTGGTGGCCGACGGTCATCGCCGCACTGGCGCTCGTGGTGCTCCTGACCCTGTGGTGGCTGACGGCGGTGCTGCGCAGGCGCCGGCTCACGGAGGTGCGCGTCAACACCGGCGACGGGGAGGGCGCGCTCCTGAGGGGCCGGGCCCTGGAGGGTGTACTCGAAGGCGAGGCAGCGGAGTTGGACGGCGTCCACCGGGCCCACGCCCGTCTGACCGGCCGCCCGGACACTCCGGGAACCCGCGTACGACTCCTGCTGGAGCCGCACGCGGACCCGGGAACGACCCTGAACCACCTGACGACACAGGCCCTGGCCCACGCCCGCAACTCGGCGGGGCTCGACTCACTGCCGTCCGAGGTCCGCATGACGGGGGCCAAGCACAAGGCGGAAAGGGTCAGTTGACGTTGTCCGAGGCGCGGGGAACCGAGCGACCGACGCCCACCGGCCCGCGCCTCAGAACCCGTGCCTCATGCCGCCGTCGACGGGCAGCATGACCCCGGTCAGGTAAGAGGCGGCCGGCGACAGCAGGAACGCCGAGACCCGCCCGAATTCCTCCGGCGTCCCGTACCGCCGCAACGGAATGCGGGACTCGTTGGCGGTCCGCGTGGCTTCGGGATCGGCCGACAACCCGTCCAGCTCGCGCACCCGGTCCGTGTCGATGCGCGAGGGCAGCAACCCGACGACCCGGATGCCCCGCGGTCCGAGTTCGTCCGCGAGCGACTTCGCGAACCCGGCAAGACCGGGACGCAGCCCGTTCGAAATGGTCAGCCCGGGAAGCGGCTCGTGCACGGACGCCGACAGCACGAACCCGATGACGCCCCCGTCCTCCAGCTCCGCCGCGGCCGCCCGAGCCAGCCGGACCGCCCCGAGGAAGACCGACTCGAACGCGGACTGCCACTGCTCGTCCGTGTTGTCGGCGACGAAACCGGGCGGGGGCCCGCCGACACTGATGAGCACTCCGTCGAAGCCGCCGAAGTGCTCCCGCGCGGTGGCGATCAGCCGCTCGGGCGCCGACGGATCGGCGTTGTCGACGGCCACGCCCACGGCGTTCGGCCCCAGCTCCGCGGCCGCGGCGAGCGCCCGCTCCTCCTCGCGCCCGGTCACCACGACCTTCGCCCCGTCCGCGACCAGCGAACGCGCGGCCGCGTTGCCGAGCCCCCGGGTCGCTCCGGTGACGACGTACACACGGTCCCTCAGTCCAAGATCCATGGTTCCTATCCTGCCCCCTCGCCCCCGTACAGGGTGAGGGCGGTGGTCACCAGACCGATGTGGCTGAACGCCTGCGGGAAGTTGCCGCGCTGGGCGCCGGCCCCCGGGTCGTACTCCTCGGACAACAGCCCCACGTCGTTGGCCAGTCCCAGCAGCCGCTCGAAGAGGTCCCGCGCCTCCTGCGTACGGCCGGTCATGTGGAGCGCGTCGGCGAGCCAGAACGAGCAGACCAGGAAGGCCCCCTCGCCGCCGGGCAGCCCGTCGACGGGGGTCTCCTCGGCGCTGTACCGCCGTACCAGTCCGTCGTGCTCCAGGTCCGCGCGGATCGCGTCGACGGTGCCGACGACACGGGGATCGTCGGGCGGCAGGAAGCCGGTGCGCGGGATCAGCAGCAGGGACGCGTCGAGTTCGCGCGAGCCGTAGTACTGGGTGAAGGTGTTGCGTTCGGGGTCGTAGCCCTTCTCACAGACCTCGCGGTGCACCTCGTCGCGCAGCGCGCGCCAGCCCTCCAGGTCGCCGATCAGGTCCGGGAGGACCTCCAGGGTGCGCACCGCGCGGTCGGCGGCCACCCACACCATGACCTTCGAGTGGACGAAGTCGCGGCGGTCGCCGCGCACCTCCCAGATCCCCTCGTCCGGCTGCCGCCAGGAGGACCGCAGGAAGTCCAGCAGCACTCTCTGCAGGGACCACATGTGCGGCTTGGCGGGCAGGCCCGCCCGCCGGGCCAGCGACAGCGAGTCCATGACCTCGCCGTACACGTCCAGTTGAAGCTGCTTCACGGCCTCGTTGCCGATGCGCACCGGCCGGGAGCCGCCGAAGCCGGACAGCCACGGCAGCTCGAACTCGGGCAGCCGCCGCTCACCCGCCACGCCGTACATGATCTGGAGGTCCGCCGGGTCGCCGGCGACCGCGCGCAGCAGCCAGTCGCGCCAGGCCTCGGCCTCCTCCAGATAGCCGCACTGCACCAGGACGGACAGGGTGAGGGTGGAGTCGCGCAGCCAGCAGTAGCGGTAGTCCCAGTTGCGGACCCCGCCCATCTCCTCCGGCAGCGAAGTGGTGGCGGCGGCCACGATGCCGCCGGTCGGCCGGTAGGTGAGCGCCTTCAGAGTGATCAGGGAACGGATCACGGCGTCCCGGTGCGGACCGACGTAGCGGCAGCGCGCCGACCACGCCTGCCAGTCGGCCACGCTGCTCTCCAGCGTCTCGAAGGGGTCGGTCAGCGGGGGACGCGGCTCGTGCGAGGGGTGCCAGGTGAGGACGAACGCGACCTTCTCGCCCGCCTCGACGGTGAACTCCGAGTACGTCCCGAAGTGCTCGCCCCAGGTGCGCACCGGGGGCTCGCTGCGCAGCCAGGTCGCGTCGGGTCCCGCGACGGCCACCCGGTGCCCGTCCGCCCTGCGCATCCACGGCACGACCGAGCCGTACTCGAAGCGCAGCCGGAGCGTGCTGCGCACGGTGACCCGGCCGCGGAGCCCTTCCACGACGCGTACGACGTCGGGCGCGACGTCGCGCTGCGGCATCAGGTCGGTGACGCGCACCGCGCCCTCGTCGGTCTCCCACTCGGTGTCCAGGACGAGGGTGCCGGGGCGGTAGGCGCGCCTCGTGCACCGGTCGGCGTTCAGCGGAGCGATCCGCCAGTGGCCGTTCTCCTCGTCCCCCAGCAGCCTGGCGAAGCAGGCCGCCGAGTCGAAGCGGGGCAGGCACAGCCAGTCCAGGGAACCGTCCATGCCGACCAGGCCGGCGGTCTGTTCGTCGCCGATGAGGGCGTAGTCCTCGATACGGGGGTGCACGATGTGCGGTTTCCCTGCTGGTCGTGCGGGCAATCAGGGGTGGGGCCGGGGGAGTGACGCCGCCGTGCCGGAGAAGATCACCCCCGGGTGCGCCGGCGTCTGGTTGAGCACCCACAGGCCGATCAGGGTCGCCAGCGCGAACACCACCGCGATGAGGACGGCGAGGACCAGCCGGCGCCGGCGTTCCCGGCGCAGCCACGCGCCGCGCGCCGTGCGATAGGCGTCGGGCGCCGCGTGCACCTCGCCCGCCAGCGCGGCGAGGGCCTGCTGCAGCTCCCGCTCGGTGCGGTGCGGACTCGTGTCGGGCGAGGGAGTCGCGTCTCGGTGCGTCATCGCCGGGCCTCCATCGCCTGGGTCAGGGCGGCCAGGCCGCGTGCCGTGTGGGTCTTGACGGAGCCGCAGGAGATCCCCATCGCCGAGGCGATCTCGCTCTCCTTCAGTCCGAGCCAGTGCCTGAGCACCAGCGCCTCGCGCTGCCGGGCGGGCAGCCGCTGGAGCGCGTCGATGAGGACACGCTGGTCGTCGTGGAGCAGCGCGGTGCTCTCGGCGGAGGCGACGAGTTCGGTGGACGGGGCCTCGACGTGTCGGCGGGCGACCTGCAGGTGCCGTATCCGCATCCGGGTCAGATTGCAGACCGTGGAGCGCAGATAGGCCTCCGCGGCCTCGGCGTCCCTGAGCCGCCGCCACTTACGGTAGATCTGGTAGTAGGCCTCGGCGACCACGTTCTCCGGGTCGTCGGCGCCGAGCAGCACGGCGAGGCGGAGCATCGAGGCGTAGTGCAGCTCGAACAGACGGGCCACACCCGCCTCGCGTTCCCGTTCGGCCGGATCGGCCGCCGCCGGGGTGAGCGGGACGGGCACGGGCGTGCCGTGTCTCAGGTGCTGTCTCACGGGGTGTTCGCTCCCGTCTCGGGGCGCCGCCGGAGGGTCAGGCGCGACGGCAGGTCGGTCAGGTCGGTGCCGCGCGGGACGCCGAGCCGTTCGAGGACCGCGGTTCCGGCCAGGGCGACGGTCAGATTGAGCAGGAGGGCGACGAGACCGGCGTAGATCCGGAAGGGGCCGGCCCCGATCGTCGAGAACCCCTCGCGGACGACGAGGAAGGTGCCGGCCAGCATGCCTGCGCCCCATCCGGCGAGCAGTGCCCTCGGATGCAGCCGACCGGTGAACAGGCCCACGGCGACGGCCGGGAAGATCTGCAGGATCCAGACCCCGCCGAGGAGCTGGAGGTTGACGGCGTCCTGGTCGCGCAGCCCGAACACGAACGCCACCGCGCCCACCTTCGCCGTCAGCGACACCGCCTTGGCGACCCGTACCTGCCGCTTGGGCGTGGCCGTCGGGTGCACGTACTCGACGTACACGTTGCGCACGAAGGAGGTGGCCGCCGCGATCGACATCACCGCGGCCGGCACCAGCGCCCCCACGGTGATCGCGCCGAACACCAGCCCGGCCAGCGGCCCCGGCATCAGCCGGTCCACCAGCATCGGTACGGCCGTCTCGGCGCCGCCCTCCGGTGCCCGTACCCCGGCCGCGAGCGCCGCGATGCCGAGGAACCCGAAGAGCGCGAGCAGCCCCGTCCAGGCCGGCAGGGCCACGGCGACCTTGCGCAGGGTGCGCGGGCCGTCGGCGGCGAAACCCGCGGTCAGGACGTGCGGGTACATCAGCAGGGCGAGCGCGGAACCGAGGGCGAGGGTGGCGTAGGCGGGCTGCTGCCCTGGAGTGAGCAGCAGTGCCGGGGCGCCCAGCCGCTCGGCGGCCCCGTCGAACACCGGGCCCGGGCCGCCGAGCCGTTCGAGGACCAGCCAGGTCACGGCGGTGAGCGAGACGAACACGGCGACCGCCTTGAGCGCCGAGATCACGGTGGGCGCCCGCAGCCCGTGCCGGTAGGTGGCCACCGCGAGCCCAGCGAACAGCGCCACCATCACCAGGTCGCCGGTCGCGCCCCGCGGATACACGCCCCCGGCGGTCAGCACGGCCCGTATCCCGAGCAGTTGCAGCGCCAGATACGGCATCGTCGCCAGGATCCCGGTCAGTGCGACCACCAGGGCCAGCGGCGGCGAACCGTAGCGGCCGCGCACGAAGTCGGCGGCGGTGATGTAGCCGTGCCGGCGGGCCACCTCGCCCAGGCGGCTGAGCAGCACGAACGCGATCGGGCAGACGATCACCGTGTACGGCACCGCGAAGAAGGCGGCCCCGCCGTTGCCGTACGCCAGTCCCGGGACCGCGGTGAAGGTGTACGCCGTGAAGATCGTCCCGCCGAGCAGCAGCCAGGTCCACACCGGGCCGAGGCTGCGGTCGGCGAGCGCCCAGCCCTCCAGGGACGGCAGCCGGTCGCTGGGGCGCAGCCGGCGCGCGGTCACGGCGAGCAGCGACGCCCCGCCGATCACGGCGAGGAACGTCGCGGTCATGGCTGTGCCGGCCATGGTCACCGTCCTTGGTGTGTTCGTGCCCTCGCGCATTAGTTGCGCGGGCCGCCGGTTCGGAGGACGGACATCGGCGGGAAATCTCCCCGGAATTCGCTGTCAACCGTCCGCGGGAGGTGCGCAACTCTTGCACAGACCCACAGCGATGGGGAGAGGAGCGCAGGTCATGGCACGGACCGGTCATCACCGGCTACGGCGCGTCGCGATCGCCGTACTGCTCCTCGCCCCCGCCGCCGGACTGCTGTGGGTCCCGGTGTACGCCGGTGCGGAGCCGCGGATCGCGGGCACGCCGTTCTTCTACTGGTACCAGCTCGCCTGGGTGCCGGGGTGCGGTCTGTGCCTGCTCGCGGCGTATGCGCTGACCGACCGGGATCGTCGCTGAACTCTTCCGTACCCGCCGTTTCCTGGTGAGGAGCCGCCATGCCCGAAACCGTCCTTCAGCCTGCCCTTGAGGTGCCTGAAAAATCACGAATGTCACCTCGATCGATGCTTCTGTGGGCCGTCGTCGCGCTGCTCGGCGCGGTCGCCTGGGGTGTGCTGGCGCTGGCCCGGGGCGAGCGGATCTCCGCGGTCTGGCTGGTGGTCGCCGCGCTCGGCTCGTACGCGATCGCCTACCGCTTCTACTCCCGCTTCCTCGCCCGCCGCGTCCTGGAACCGGACGACCGCCGCGCCACCCCGGCCGAACGCCTGGAGGACGGCGTCGACTTCCACCCCACCGACAAGCGGGTGCTCCTCGGCCACCACTTCGCGGCCATCGCGGGCGCCGGACCGCTGGTGGGCCCGGTCCTGGCGGCCCAGATGGGCTACCTGCCGGGCACGCTGTGGATCGTCGCCGGAGTGATCTTCGCGGGCGCGGTGCAGGACATGGTGGTCCTCTTCCTGTCCATGCGCCGGGACGGCACGTCGCTCGGGCAGATGGCCCGGGACGAGATCGGCCGGGCGGGCGGGGCGGCCGCGCTGGTCGCGGTCTTCGCCATCATGATCATCCTGCTGGGCGTGCTGGCCCTGGTCGTGGTCAACGCCCTCGCGCATTCCCCCTGGGGCACCTTCTCGGTGGCGATGACGATCCCGATCGCCCTGTTCATGGGTTTCTGGCTGCACCGCATCCGCCCCGGCCGGGTCGTGGAGACCAGCTTCATCGGCGTCGCGCTGCTCCTGATGGCGATCGTCGGCGGCAGCTGGGTCCAGAACTCCTCGCTGGCCTCCGCCTTCACCCTCAGCCCGACGACCCTGGTCTTCTGCCTGGTCGGCTACGGCTTCGTGGCGTCCGTCCTCCCGGTCTGGATGCTCCTGGCGCCCCGCGACTACCTCTCCACCTTCATGAAGATCGGCACCATCGCGCTGCTCGCGGTGGGGGTCGTGGTCGCCGCCCCGGTGCTGCGCGCGGACGCGGTCAGCGACTTCGCGACCTCGGGCGCCGGGCCGGTCTTCGCGGGCTCCCTGTTCCCCTTCCTGTTCATCACCATCGCGTGCGGCGCGCTGTCCGGCTTCCACGCACTGGTGTCCTCGGGCACCACACCGAAGCTGATCCGGAAGGAGTCGCAGGTCCGGCTCATCGGCTACGGCGCCATGCTGATGGAGTCGTTCGTCGCGATCATGGCGCTGATCGCGGCGGCGACGCTGGAGCCCGGCCTCTACTACGCGATGAACGCCCCGGCCGGACTCCTGGGCACGACGGTCGAGTCGGCCTCGCACGCGGTGGCGGGCCTCGGCTTCACCATCACGCCCGACCAGCTGACGCAGGCCGCAAAAGCGGTCGAGGAACAGTCGCTGATCGCCCGCTCCGGTGGCGCCCCGACCCTCGCGGTCGGCATGTCGGAGATCTTCTCCGGGGTGTTCGGCGGGACCGCGATGAAGGCCTTCTGGTACCACTTCGCGATCATGTTCGAGGCGCTGTTCATCCTGACGACGGTGGACGCCGGCACCCGGGTCGGGCGCTTCATGCTCCAGGACATGCTCGGCAACGTGTGGAAGCCGGTCGGCCGGGTCAACTGGAAGCCCGGCATCTGGCTGTGCAGCGGGCTGGTCGTGGCGGCCTGGGGCTACTTCCTCCACTCCGGCGCGACCGATCCCCTGGGCGGGATCAACCAGCTCTTCCCGCTCTTCGGCATCGCGAACCAGCTGCTGGCCGCGATCGCGCTGACCGTGTGCACGACGGTCCTCGTCAAGTCGGGGAAGCTGCGGTGGGCGTGGGTCACGGGGGTGCCGCTGGCCTGGGTGGTCGCGATCACCTTCACCGCGGGCTGGCAGAAGATCTTCTCCGCAGATCCGCGGGTCGGGTTCTTCGCCCAGCGGTTCAGGTACGCGGACGGCATCGACGCGGGCCGGGTGCTCGCGCCCGCCAGGACGCCGGCCGACATGCACACGGTGGTCACCAACTCCACGGTCGACGGGGTGCTGATCGCCCTGTTCCTGCTGCTGGTCGCGGTCGTGATCGTCAACGCGGGGATCGTGTGCGTACGGGCCGTACGGGCGCCGGGAAGGCTGCCGACCACCGAGGCGCCGTACGTCGAGTCACGGCTCGACGTGCCCGAGCGGGCCGGGGAGGGTCTCGTGGGAGTGCGCCCGTGACCAGGGCCTTGGGCGCTGCCGTACGGCGGTGGGCGCGAGGCGTCCGCTGGTACCTGCGGGAGCTGACCGGGGAGGCGGAGTACGACCGCTACCGCGAACGGCAGCTGCACCGGCACCCGCTCGCACCCGTACCGACCCGGCGGGAGTACGAGGTGCTGCGCGCACGGCATCGGGAGGCCCATCCGCAGGGGCGGTGCTGTTGATGGCGCTGCGCTGACGTCGCCGGGGCGGACCGGGGGCGGGCCGGTGGGTCACACCGCGGCCGGCTCCGCCTCCGCGGCGTCCTCCTGCTCCGCCTTCTCCCGGCGGTCGCGGAGCTCGCGCCGCACGAGGACGACCCACCCGATCGGAACGCCGACCGAGAACAGCCACCACTGGATGGCGTAGGCGTAGTTCAGCGCGGCGTCCTCCTTGCCCGGGTTGCCGCCGATCAGTTCCGGGCTGTCCCCCTTCGGCTCGGGCGCCGTCTGGGCGATGTACCCGCCGAGCACGGTGGCCCCGAGCCGCTCGGCCTCCTGCTCGCTGTTGATCAGCATGACCTGCCGGTCCGGCAGCCCCTTGAGGTTCTTGATGCCGCTCGCCGCGGTCGTCTCGTCGGGCATCAGCCGCCCGGTGACGGTGATCTCGCCCTTCGGGGGAGCGGGGACCTCGGGGAACGCGGTCTGGCTCGGACCGTTCGCCGGGATCCAGCCCCGGTTGACCAGCAGCACCTTGCCGTCGTCGAGGACGAAGGGGGTCAGGACGTGGTAGCCGACCTCGTCGTCGGAGTTGGTGCGGCGCCGGACGACGACCTCGTCGTCGGGGTCGAAGTGCCCGTTCGCGGTCACCCTGCGGTACCGGTCGTGGGTGGTGACCGCGTGTCCGGGCGAGGTCATCCGCTCCACGGGCACCGGTGTCGCGGACAGCGCGTCGGCGACCAGTTGGTTGCGGGCGGTGCGCGTCTCGTAGCGGTGCATCTGCCAGATGCCCAGCCTGATCATCGTGGGGATGAGGAGGAGGGCGACCAGCGTGAGGATCACCCACTGCCGGGACAACAGGAAGCGGTACACCCCACGACCGTACAACTCGGACCGCGGAGCCTTCCCACAGGGGTGCGCTCACCTCCGTCGCCGACGCCCACCCGGGGGGACCCTGTCGGCTTGCGGGGGCCGCCACCGCCCCTGACGATTCGGCTTATGACACGTTGCGAAGTGTGTGGGAACGACTACGAGCTGGCGTTCACCGTCGAGACCCGGGACGGGGCACGCCACGTCTTCGACTCGTTCGCCTGCGCGATCCACCGCATGGCACCCATCTGCGAGCACTGCCGGGTGCAGATCATCGGCCAGGGCGTCGAGGTGGACGGCCACTGGTTCTGCGGCGCGCACTGCGCCCGCGCGGAGGGCAAGGCCGGCATCGTGGACAAGGTCGGCTCGGCGGTGTGACCGACGCCGGGCCGACCTGTGCGGACAGGGCGGTGAGGGCCTCGGTCATCCCCGCGACGCGGGTTCCACATCCCGCAGAAGCTGCCCGAAGGCCGCCTCGTCGACGACCGGTGTGCCGAACTGCCGGGCCTTGACCACCTTGGACGTGCCCGAGTCCGGGTCGTTGGTGACGAGCAGGCTGGTCAGCCGGGAGATGCTGGTCGCGACATGCAGCCCGGCCTCGATCGCACGGTCCTCCAGCAGGTCGCGCTCGATCGAGGTGTCTCCGGAGAAGGCGATCCGCATGCCCTGTTTGAGGGGTTTGCCGTCCTCGTACCGCCCCGGGTTGGGGTAGGGGCACGCGGGCCGCTTGCGGGTGGGCCGCCAACTGGTGGCCCGGTAACCGCCGTAGCCGCCCGCCGACTGCCGGGGCACCGCCCGGTCCGTCCACTCGGTCAGCGGCCGGCACTCGTGCAGCGGCAGCCGCACACTGCGCGCGGCGGCGGCCCGCAGGCTCGGCCGGAAGGCCTCCGCGAGCACGCGCGCGTCGTCGAGGGCATGGTGCGCGCGCTGCTGTACGACGCCGAAGTGGGCCGCCAGCGACTCCAGCTTGTGGTTGGGCAGCGGCAGGTCGAGCTCCTTCGACAGGACGATGGTGCACAGCCGCTGACTCACCGGCGCCACCCGGCCCGCGCGCGCGTACTCGCGGGCGATCATCTGCCAGTCGAAGACGGCGTTGTGCGCCACGAGCACCCGGCCGTCGAGGCGGGCCGAGAACTCGTCGGCGATGTCCTGGAAGAGAGGGGCGCCGTCGAGTGCGTCGCTCGTCAGCCCGTGGATCCACACGGGGCCCGGGTCGCGCTCCGGATTGACCAGCGTGTACCAGTGGTCCTCGACCTCTCCGCGGGCGTCAAGTCGGTAGACGGCCGCGGAGATTATCCGGTCGTCGCGGGCCAGGCCGGTGGTCTCCACGTCGACGACCGCGTATCCCTGCGGATACGCGGTCGGCCACGCTGTGGGGGAGGACGCTGCGGTCGTCTGGTCATCGAGCATGGTTCACGAGGATACGGGCCGCGACTGACAGTCCCTCACGGCGGCGTCGGTACGCGGCTCGCGGCGACCGGGGTGCGATCCTCCGGGGATGACCGAAGAGGGTGTGAGTGGACCGGCGCACGGCGAGGCGCACGGCGGTGGGCTCGGCGCCCGCCTCAACTGGCTGCGCGCCGCCGTCCTCGGCGCGAACGACGGCATCGTCTCCACGGCGGGCCTCGTCGTCGGTGTGGCCGGCGCGACGAGCGACCGCGCGGCGTTGCTGACCGCGGGTCTGGCGGGCCTGCTGGCCGGCTCGATGTCCATGGCGGCCGGGGAGTACGTGTCCGTGTCGACCCAGCGCGACTCCGAGATGGCCGCGCTGGCCATGGAGAAACGAGAACTCCGCGAACAGCCCGAGGCGGAGCTGGAGGAGTTGACGCAGCTTCTGGAGGAACGCGGCCTGTCCCGGGACGTGGCCCGTGAGGCGGCGGAGCAGCTGACGGAACGTGACGCGCTCCGGGCGCACGCGCGCGTGGAACTCGGCATCGACCCGGACGAACTCACGAACCCGTGGCACGCGGCCTGGGCGAGCTTCCTGGCGTTCACGGCCGGGGCGTTGCTGCCCCTGCTCGCCATCGTGCTGCCCCCGTCGGGCTGGCGGGTGCCGGTGACCGTGGTGTCGGTGGTGGCGGCGTTGGTGCTGACGGGGTGGAGCAGTGCGCGCTTGGGGGCGGCGGCGCCCGGGCGGGCGGTGGCGCGGAATGTCGGGGGCGGGCTGTTGGCGATGGGGGTCACTTACGGGGTCGGGCTGCTGTTGGGGGCGGCGGGGATTTAGCGCAGGGCGGCCCGCGAGCTCCCGGTGCCGCTCCTGGCGGCCAAGTCGTCGACCAGCCCGCGCAGTTGATCGGCGAGGGCGGACCACCCGTTGGCGTCCCTTGGCGGAGATCGCCAAGAAGCAAGCGCGTACCACTGGAAATACTTGTGGGTAACAACGTCTAGCCGCGCCCGACCGGCGGTTCTACGGTGCACGCATGCCGAACCTCCCCGACGTCGTGGTCTGGTCCATACCCGCCTTCGTGCTGCTCACCGTCATCGAGATCATCAGCGTCCGCATCCATCCGGACGAGGACGCGGCCGGCTACGAGACGAAGGACGCCGCCACCAGCATCGGCATGGGTCTCGGCAGCCTCTTCTTCGACTTCTTCTGGAAGATCCCGATCGTCGCGATCTACACCGCTCTGTACGAGTTCACCCCGCTCCGCGTCCCCGTCCTGTGGTGGACGGTCCCGCTGATGCTGCTCGGGCAGGACTTCTTCTACTACTGGTCCCACCGCGGCCACCACGTCATCCGCGTCCTGTGGGCCTGCCACGTCGTCCACCACTCCAGCGAGAAGTTCAACCTCACCACGGCGCTGCGCCAGCCCTGGACGACCCTGACCGTCTGGCCGTTCTACGTCCCCCTCGTCGCCGCCGGCGTCCACCCGGCCGCGCTCGCCTTCTGCTCCTCCGCGAACCTCGTCTACCAGTTCTGGATCCACACCGAACGCATCGACAAGATGCCCCGGTGGTTCGAGTTCGTCTTCAACACCCCGTCCCACCACCGCGTCCACCACGCGTCCCAGGGCGGCTACCTGGACCGCAACTTCGGCGGCATCCTCATCGTCTGGGACCGGCTCTTCGGCTCGTTCGTCGCCGAGACCGAACGGCCCGTCTACGGGTTGACCAAGAACATCAACACGTTCAACCCGATCAAGGTGGCCACCCACGAGTACGTAGCGATCATCAAGGACGTCAAGAGGGCACGGAGTTGGCGTGAGCGTGCGGGACGCGTCTTCAGGGGCCCGGGCTGGGCACCGGCGCCGCTGCCGGAGCCGGCCGAGGAATCCGTGCCCGCGTGAGAATGCCGAGCACCCACGGAACCCGTCACGCACTCCTCACGGTCTTCGCCCTCACCGTGGTCGTGGACCTCACCTCCCTGGCCGTCGGCTTCACCCCCGGCCACACCGTCGCCAAGCCGCTCCTGATGCCCCTCCTGGCCGCGTACTGCGTCACGTCCGGGGCGCCCCGGCTCCTGGTCGGCGCCCTCCTGTGCGGCTGGGGCGGCGACGTGCTCCTGCTCTCCGACGCCGACCCCGCCTTCCTCGCCGGCATGGCCTCCTTCGCGGCCGGCCATGTTTGCTACCTCGCGCTCTTCCAGGCGTACGGCAGCCCCCGCGCGCGGGCCGGCCTCCTCGCGCCCGCCTACGCCACCGCCCTCGTCGGCACCGTCGTAGCCCTGTGGCCGGACCTGCCCGCCGGACTGCGCGTGCCCGTGGCCGGCTACAGCGTGCTGCTCACGACGATGGCGTGCGCCTCGGCCGTGCGGTTCGGGGCGCTCACCGGACTCGGCGGGGCCCTCTTCCTCCTGTCGGACACCCTCATCGCGACCGGCGTCGCCGACTGGCCCCAGCTCCCACGGCCCGAATTCTGGATCATGCTCACGTATGTCGCCGCGCAGTTCCTGCTGGCCAGTGGCACAACCCGAGCCCTCGAAGCGCGCCCGGGACCGATGGCGACGTACGGTGAGGTGCGCTCGACCGAGCGCGCGACCAAGCGTCCGACCCCGCGCTCGACCACCCCCTGAGCGCTGCCAGACCCCGCACGAGAAGGACCCCCGCCATGCGCGCCACCACCATCCACGCCCCCTACGACATGCGCGTGGAGGACGTGCCCGAGCCCGTGGTGCAACTGCCCACCGACGCCGTGCTCCGGGTGCTGCGCGCCTGCATCTGCGGCAGCGACCTGTGGGCCTACCGAGGCGAGGCGGCGCGGCGGCCGGGGCAGCGGATCGGCCACGAGTTCCTCGGCGTCGTCGAGGAGACCGGCTCCGAGGTCGCCACCCTCAAGCGGGGCGACCTCGTCGTCGCGCCCTTCATGTGGTCGGACGGCGTGTGCGACTACTGCCGCGAGGGCCTGACCACCTCCTGCGAGCACGGCGGATTCTGGGGTTCCGTCGGCTACGACGGCGGCCAGGGCGAGGCCGTCCGCGTCCCCTTCGCCGACGGGACCCTCGTACGCCTGCCCAAGGAGGCGGCCTCCGACGACCGCCTGCTGTCCTCCCTGCTGACCCTCTCCGACGTCCTGGGCACCGGGCACCACGCGGCCCTCGGCGCCGGAGCCCGCCCGGGCGCCACGGTCGCCGTCGTCGGCGACGGAGCCGTCGGCCTGTGTGCGGTGCTCGCCGCCAAGCGGCTCGGCGCCGAACGCGTCATCGCCCTGGGGCGCCACCAGGTCCGCACCGACATCGCGCGCCGGTTCGGCGCCACCGACGTGGTCGCCGAGCGCGGGGACGCGGCCGTCGAGGCCGTCCGTGAACTCACCCGAGGCCAGGGCGCGCACGCCGTCGTCGAGGCGGTCGGCACCGAACAGTCCATGCGCACGGCGGTCGGCATCACCCGCGACGGCGGCGCCATCGGCTTCGTCGGCGTGCCGCACGGCAGCGGCACCGGCCTCGACCTCAGTGTCATGTTCGACCGGAACATCGCCCTGCGCGGCGGCGTCGCCCCGGTCCGCGCCTACATTCCCGACCTGCTCCCCGACGTCCTGGACGGCACCGTCGACGCCTCACCCGTCTTCGACATGACCGTCGACCTGGAGGGCGTCCCCGCCGGCTACAAGGCGATGGACGAACGCACCGCGCTCAAGGTCCTCGTCACCGACTAGCGGTCACCAGCGGATCGGCAGCGGCAGCGCCGTCAGCAGCCCCGACACCACGACCACCAGCCCCAGGGCGACGACCTCCACGCGCGCGGGCGCGCAGGCGGTCAGGGGGTCGGAGGCGCGCCGCAGCCGGGTCCGCGCCCACAGGGCGAGCGCGGCGACGACCACCACGAGGAGCACCTTGGCGAGCAGAGTGCGCCCGTAGGCCGTGTCCGTCAGCTGGTCCATGACCGTGCCGGGCGGCATCCGGCGCAGCGAACTCCACACACCGGTCGCGGAGACGGCGGCGAGCAGCCAGGCGGCCACCCGCGCGTAGAGTCCGAGCAGTGCCGCGCCCGGCTCCCCGGGGCCCCAACGTCGCAGTGTCCGCAGCACGTGCAGCAGTCCGCCCGCCCACAGCGCCGCGCACGTCAGGTGGACCACCGTCAGCCCGGCGCCGACCAGCGGACCGTGCTCCGTCGCGGGATGCGCGCGCAGGGCCTCCGCCACCACCACGGCGGACAGCGGCCACAGTTGGAGGGCCGGACGGCCTGAGCGGGCACACAGACCGGCGATCAGGAACGCGTTGACCTCCAGCAGGGCCACCTGGCCGTCCCGCGTCGCGTACAGGCCGCCGACATCGATCTCGGAGAGGCTGTGGGGCACCAGGTTGCCGGTCGCCACGACCGACGCCAGGCCCAGCGCGGCGAGGAACCCGGCGGCGGCCGCGCAGGGAGCCCAGGAGCGCGGAGCGGACGGCGGAGCGCCGGGCACCGAGCGGGCCCGCCGGCCCGCGAACAGCTCGCCCAGCGGCACACACAACGCCGCGAACAGCACCGTCCGCAGCAGGGCCACCCCACCGGTGCCGGGCGCGGCGGCCTCCCCGGTGCCGTGCAGCGCGGCGGACGGCCCGAACGACGGAATCGCCACGGCCAGGACAGCCAGGCCGAGGACGGCGACCGCCCGGCCGGTGCCGGGACGCCGCGAGGGGTCGTGCGCGTCGGTCACCTCGGAGGTGCGTCCGGTCAAGGTCACCCCACGATCTTCACCACGACGGACAGAACCGGGCAACTGCAGGGAAACAAGTGGTGGTACGGCATTCCACCCATAAGGACGTCTCCGCTGCCGCTCCTGGTTCAGGCCCGCTCAGAGCCAGCGCGCGGCGTCCGTCCCCCACGGCACCGGAGGCCGGCTCCAGTCCGCCGGACCGTCCTCGAAACAGACCGGCGACAGCGCGTACCGCAGCCGTCCCAGCGCGCTGTCCGTCTGCGTCAACCAAGGTTCCGGGCCGTCGTAGGAGTCGCTCTCGGCGGTCGCCGCGGCCAGGGCGTCCGTGCCGTCCACACCGTCCGTCAGCCATCGGGCCGTGCGCGCGAGCGCCAGCCGCACGAACCGGCTGCCGCCCTCGTCCGACTGCTCGGTCAGCGCCCGCAACACGGCCGCCGCCAGCAGATAGCCCGTCCCGTGGTCGAGGGCCTGCGCGGGCAGCGCGCCCGGCCGTTCCGCCGAACCCTCCAGCGCCGCGATCCCGGTGGCCGCCTGGACGAGACTGTCGAAGCCCCGCCGTTCACGCCAGGGCCCGTACGCGCCCCATGCCGACAACTGCGCCACGACCACCCCGGGCCGCCGCTCCGCCAGTGCCTCGGCGGACAGCCCGAACCGGTCCAGGGCGCCGGGCCGGTACCCGGTGACGACCACGTCCGCCGCCGCGAGCAGTTCCTCGAAGGTCTGCCGGTCGGCGGCCAGGTCGAGCGTCGCCGACCGCTTCCCGAGGCCGGTGTCGGCGTGCTGGTCCGGCAGTTCGGGCAGCCGGGGCGCGTCCAGGCGCAGGACGTCCGCGCCGAGCAGGGCGAGCGTGCGGGTGGCGACCGGGCCGGCGAGCACCCGTGTCAGGTCCAGGACGCGCAGACCGGCCGCCGGCAGCAGGGGAGAGGTGTCCAGCGGTGCGAGGGCACGCGCGCGTGCCGTGTCCAGTCGCCCCTGTTCGACCAGTGGCCGTTTCGCCACCTCGGCGGCCTGCGGGTGCGCGGCCCACTCCTCGGGGGAGCGCAGGGCCACGGCGAGACCCCCGGCCGCGTGCACGGCTTCCTCGACGTCCAGGGCGGACCGCTCGGCGAGCGCCGCTTCGACGGCCGCCGCGTCCTCGCCCACCCCCAGTGCGGCGAGCAGCCGCGCCCGGTGGTGCGGGTAGTTCGCGTGGGTGCGGACCCAGCCGTCCGCCGTCCGCCAGAACCGGGACAGCGGTGCGAAGTTGACCGGCGCGCGACCATTGATCAACAGATGACGCTCGCTCAGGAAAGCGGTGGCGACCGCCCCGTCGTCCACGCGCGCCGCCGGCACCTCGGCGAGCCCGGCCCGCCGTGCCGCGAGTCCGGCGGCGGCCAGCGCGCACTCGGCGACACAGGTCCGTGCCAGCTTCTGCACGGGAAGGCGCCCCTGAAGAGCGCCCTCCCGCACCACGAACTTGATTCCAGTCATGACTGCACTATGCAGTATTGACTGAATCAACATATGGACGATTCTTGATCGCCCTGTACCGCTACTTCGTCACGGCGTCCAGCGCGTCCACCGTTCCCCAGCCGTAGAAGCCGTTGCGGTTCTTGGACCCCTCGCACACCGCGTCGACCTTGCCGTCGCCGTTGATGTCGTACGGGTCGGTGCACGGCGTGGCGTCGGCCTCGGCGTACAGCAGCGCCTTCACCAGGGCGGGCGGGGCGTACGGGTGCGTCGACTTGATCAGGGCGGCCACGGCCGCGACGTGCGGCGAGGCCATCGACGTACCCGCCATGTAGCCCCACTTGCCGCCGGGCAGCGTGCCCAGGATCAGCCCGCTGGTCGCGGGCGGCGCGGGTGTCTGGTACGCCGTCGAGTCACCGCCGGGCGCGGCGACGTCGATGACACCCAGGCCGTGGTTGGAGAAGGACGACTTGATGCCCTTGGCGCCGGTCGCCGCGACCGTCACCACACCCGGCAGCTGGGTCGGTATGTCGAAGCACTCCGACGGGTCGACGACCCGGTCCGAGGGCGTGCCGTCGTTCGGCGAGACCGGGTCGGTGATCTCGTCCGCCGCGAGGTCGTAGTTCTCGTTGCCAGCCGCGGCGACATTGACCACGCCGCGCTTCTCCGCGTACCGAGAGGCCCGGGTGACCGCGTCCACGAGGGCCTTCTGGTCCGGGTCGTCGGTGCAGTTGAAGTACCACGGGTCGGTGTAATAGCTGTTGTTGGTGACGTCGACGCCGTGCGTGGCCGCCCACATGAAGCCGCAGACCACGGCCTCCGTGTAGAAGTAACCGGCGGTGGTCGCCACCTTGATGCCCGCCACCTTCACGCCGGGTGCCACACCCGTCATGCCGACGCCGTTCTTGGCGGCCGCGATCTCACCGGCCACGTGGGTGCCGTGCGGGCTCTCCTCGGCGCTCGGCCGCCATGCCCCGTCGGCGGTGTCCGGCTTGCCCGTCACGCAGTTGACCGAGGCGGCCCGGTCGAAGTTCGGCGCGAGGTCCGGGTGGGTGTCGTCGACGCCGGTGTCGATCACGGCGACGGTGACCTTGCTGCTGCCGAGCGACTTCTCGTGCGCCTTGTCCGCCTTGATGGCGGGCAGGTCCCACTGCAACGACTCCAGCGGGTCCTGGCCGGCTGCCGCGGCGGTCCGCGCGGCGGCCATCTGCGCCGAACTGAGCGCCTTCGGCGTACCCTCGTCGGTCGTCGACTGCGCGGGCAGCGGCGCGTTGCGCGTGTTGCCCGCCGACTCGACCCCGCGGACCTTGCGGATCGTCCTGGCGAAGTCGGGGTTCGACGAGTGGACGACGATCACGCCGATCTGGTCGTACGACGTCACGATCGTGCCGCCGGCCTTGCCGATGGCCTTCTTCACCTGGGCGGAAGGGCCGTGCCCGGCACGGACGTTGACGACGTAGCTGAGCGGCGTCCCGTCCGCGGCGGCGGAGGCGAGGGCGTCGCCGACGGCGCCGGGGCTGACGGCGGCGGTGCCGGACAGGCCGGTCGCGGACGCCGTGGCGCCCGGCAGGAACGCCATGGCCGTCGCGACGGCCATACCGAGCGGGATCGCGAGCGTGCGCCGACAGCGCGGATGAGGCCCAGTCATGATGCGAATCTCTCCAGTTCGTTCTCGGTACGAGCGGTCCGTGCGGAGGGTGCGGGTCGGGCGAAGTCGCGGGAGCAGCGGGTCACTTGACCGCGCGCAGCGCGTTGACGATGCCGAAGCCGTAGAACCCGTTGACCCGGGCGCCGCCCTCGCACACCGCGTCCTGCGTGCCGTCGCCGTCCTGGTCGTAGGACGCGGGGCAGCTCGTGGCGTTCGCCTGCGCCTTGAGCAGCGCCTGGAGCTGGGCCGGACTCGCCTTGGGATGCGTCGACTTCAGCAGCGCGGCGACACCCGCGGCGTGCGGCGAGGCCATCGAGGTGCCCTGGAGGAAGCCGTACTGGCCGTTCGGCAGGGTCGACAGGATGCGGCCGTTCTGCGACGGCGTGTCCGGGATCTGGTAGAGCCGGTCACCACCGGGGGCCGCGACGTCGATGACGCCCTTGCCGTACGAGGAGTAGTACGACTTGAGGTTCTTGACGCCCGTCGCGCTGACCGTGACGACACCGGGCAGCTGCGTCGGCACGTCGAAGCACTCGTGCGGATCGATGGTCCGCTCCACGGGTGTCGAGTCGTCGGGGCTCGACGCGTCGACGATCGCGTCGGAGTCCAGGTCGTCGTTGGAGTTGCCCGCCGACGCCAGGCTGAGCGTGCCCTTCTTCTGCGCGTACTGCTGTGCCCTGTTGACCGAATCAACAATGGCCCGCTGATCCGGATCGTCCATGCAGTTGTACAGCCATGGATCAACGTAGTAGCTGTTGTTCGTGATCTCGACGCCGTGGTCGGCCGCGAACACGAAGGCGCACACGACGCTCTCGGGATAGAAGAGGCCGTTGCTCCGGTCGGTCACATTGATGGCCGCCACCTTCACGCCGGGCGCGACCCCGGCCACGCCGATGCCGTTGCGGGCCGCGGCGATCTCACCGGCCACGTGCGTGCCGTGGTAGTCGTCCGCGGTGTACGGCCGCCAGGCGCCCGCGCTGGTGTCGGGGACACCGCCGTCGCAGTTGGCCGACTGGGCGGCGGAGAAGTTCGGCGCGATGTCCGGGTGGGTGTCGTCGACGCCGGTGTCGATCACGGCGACGGTCACCTTGCGGCTGCCCGGGTTGATCTTGGCGGCCTTGTCGGCGCCTATCGCGCGCAGGTCCCACTGGTCGGCCTCAAGGGGCTCGCTGTCCGGCGCCGCGGCGGAGGCCCCGGCGACCTTCGCGGCCTGCGCGGCCGAGAGGACCTGGACCGCGCCCTCGTCCGTCGTGCCCGCCGGGGCCAGCGGCGCGGTGCGGGTGGCGCCGGCCGACTGCACCCCGCGCACTGTGCGGATCTTCTGGGCGAAGTCCGGGGCGGAGGAGCGGACGACGATCACGCCGATCTTCTCGTACGCGATCACGATGGTGCCGCCGGCCGACGGTATCGCCTTCTTCACCGACGCGATCGTGCGGTGGTCCAGCTTGGTGTTGACGACGTACGACAGGTGCGTCGCGTCCTCGGTCTGAGCCGTGGCCGGCGCGGAGGGCGCGGCCGAGGCAGCCGACGGCAGGAAGCCGAGCGAGGCCGTCAGGGACAGTACGACGGGCACGGCGAGCGCCAGGCTGCGTCTGGAACGCGGCTGGGACATGGGGTCTCCACATCATCCGGAAACGAAACCGGCCCGAGACACAGGTGTCGCTCGGGCAGGTACATGACGGGTGGTGCAGGCCGAAGCTATCTCCCGAAGTCGCTGGCCAGCAATGACTTCCCCAAGGTGAGTTCGGAAAGAAGCAAAGCGAGTTGAACCGGGGCCAGCGCGGCGCCGTGACCTTGAACAGGGAACGCGAGGACACTCGCCCCCGATCCCCGTCACAACCGCACCCGCAACGCGAGGAGACTCCGTGGCCACCGACGCACCGCCACCCTCGAAAGAGACGCACAAACTCCCCACCACCGAGGAGTTCACCGAGGTGCAGGAGAGCGCGGAGTTCGGTGAACTGCGCCACTCCTACCGCTCCTTCGCCTTTCCGCTGACCGTCGGCTTCATCGCCTGGTACCTGCTGTACGTCCTGCTGTCGAACTACGCGGGCGACTTCATGGGCACCAAGCTCTTCGGCAACATCAACGTGGCCCTGGTCCTGGGCCTCGCGCAGTTCCTGACCACGTTCCTCATCGCCTGGTGGTACTCGCGCGTGGCCGCCGCCAAGTTCGACCCCAAGGCCGAGGCGATCAAGTCCCGGATGGAGGGCGGCGCATGAGCCCCGCGATCACCCTGGCGGCCGGCGAGGCCAGCGAGCACCGGCCGCTGATCATCAGCCTGTTCGCGGTCTTCGTCGTCGCGACCCTGGTCATCACGGTCTGGGCCGGACGCCAGACCAAGGACGCCTCCGACTTCTACGCGGGCGGCCGCCAGTTCACCGGCTTCCAGAACGGCCTCGCCGTCTCCGGCGACTACATGTCCGCCGCGTCCTTCCTCGGCATCGCGGGCGCCATCGCCCTCTTCGGCTACGACGGCTTCCTCTACTCCGTGGGCTTCCTGGTCGCCTGGCTCGTCGCCCTGCTCCTGGTCGCCGAACCGCTGCGCAACTCCGGCCGCTACACGATGGGTGACGTCCTCGCGTACCGGATGCGCCAGCGCCCGGTCCGCACCGCGGCCGGCACCTCCACCATCGTCGTCTCGATCTTCTACCTGCTGGCCCAGATGGCGGGCGCGGGCGTCCTGGTCTCGCTGCTGCTCGGCATCACCAGCGACGCCGGCAAGATCGGCGTCGTCGCCCTGGTCGGCGTCCTGATGATCGTGTACGTCACCATCGGCGGCATGAAGGGCACCACCTGGGTCCAGATGGTCAAGGCCGTGCTGCTGATCGCCGGCGCGCTGCTGCTGACCTTCCTGGTGCTGCTGAAGTTCAACTTCAACCTCTCCGACCTGCTCGGCTCGGCCGCCGACAACAGCGGCAAGGGCGCGGCCTTCCTGGAGCCGGGCCTGAAGTACGGCGCCACCGGCACCACCAAGCTGGACTTCATCTCGCTCGGCATCGCCCTGGTCCTCGGCACCGCCGGACTGCCGCACATCCTGATCCGCTTCTACACAGTGCCCACCGCCAAGGCCGCCCGTAAGTCGGTCATCTGGGCCATCGGCCTCATCGGCGCCTTCTACCTGATGACCCTCGCCCTCGGCTTCGGAGCCGCGGCCCTCATCAAGCCGGACGAGATCATCGCCTCCAACAAGGCGGGCAACACCGCGGCGCCCCTGCTGGCCCTGCATCTGGGCGGCGTCGACTCCAACTGGGGCGCGATCCTGCTGGCCACCATCTCGGCCGTCGCCTTCGCCACCATCCTCGCGGTCGTCGCCGGCCTCACCCTGGCCTCGTCCTCGTCCTTCGCGCACGACATCTACGCGAACGTCATCAAGCGTGGTCAGGCCACCGAGAAGCAGGAGATGAGCGCTGCCCGCTGGGCGACCGTCGGCATCGGCGCCGTCTCCATCCTGCTGGGCGCCCTCGCCCGCGACCTCAACGTCGCCGGCCTCGTCGCCCTCGCCTTCGCGGTCGCCGCCTCGGCAAACCTGCCGACGATCATCTACAGCCTCTTCTGGAAGCGGTTCACCACCTCCGGCGCCCTGTGGTCGATCTACGGCGGCCTCGTCACGGCGGTCGGCCTGGTGCTGTTCTCGCCGGTCGTCTCCGGCAAGCCCAGCTCGATGTTCCCGGACGTCGACTTCCACTGGTTCCCGCTGGAGAACCCGGGCATCATCTCGATCCCGGTCGGCTTCCTGCTCGGCATCATCGGCACCTACCTCTCCAAGGAGGAGCCGGACAAGGCGAAGTACGCGGAGCTGGAGGTCCGGTCGCTGACCGGCACCGGCGCCCACTGACCCGCGCCCTGAAGCGGCCGCCTCGTAGATCTCTACGACGCGGCCGCTTCGTACGTCGTGGGATCGGGCACTGTCGTTGTCAGTGACGTCACGTAGGCTCGCAAGTGACGGAAACCGATGGATTCGGCACTGATCCGCGACGAGGGAGGGGGCCCACGTGCTCATCGACACCTATGGCCGGGTGGCCACCGACCTGCGAGTCTCGCTGACCGACCGCTGCAACCTGCGCTGCACGTACTGCATGCCGGAAGAAGGCCTGCAGTGGCTGGCCAAGCCGGACCTGCTCACCGACGACGAGATCGTCCGCCTGATCGACATCGCCGTCACCTCCCTGGGGATCGAGGAGGTCCGCTTCACCGGCGGCGAGCCCCTGCTGCGTCCCGGCCTGGTCGGGATCGTCGAGCGCGTCGCCGCCCTGGACCCGCGCCCCCAGATGTCCCTCACCACCAACGGCATCGGCCTCAAGCGCACCGCGCAGGCCCTGAAGGCGGCGGGCCTCGACCGGGTCAACGTCTCGCTGGACACCCTGCGCCCGGACGTCTTCAAGACCCTGACCCGCCGCGACCGTCACAAGGATGTCCTGGAGGGTCTGGACGCCGCCCGCGAGGCGGGCCTGACCCCGGTCAAGGTGAACTCCGTCCTGATGCCGGGACTCAACGACGACGAGGCCCCCGACCTCCTCGCCTGGGCGGTCGAGCACGACTACGAACTGCGCTTCATCGAGCAGATGCCCCTGGACGCCCAGCACGGCTGGAAGCGCGACGGCATGATCACCGCCGGGGACATCCTGGCCTCCCTGCGCACCCGCTTCGAGCTCACCGAGGAGGGGGCGGACAAGCGCGGATCGGCTCCCGCGGAGCGCTGGATCGTCGACGGCGGCCCGCATGTGGTCGGCGTCATCGCCTCGGTCACCCGCCCGTTCTGCGCGGCCTGCGACCGCACCCGCCTCACGGCCGACGGCCAGATACGCACCTGCCTGTTCGCCCGCGAGGAGACGGACCTGCGAGCGGCCCTGCGCTCCGACGCCGGCGACGAGGAGATCGCCCGTATCTGGCGCGAGGCGATGTGGGGCAAGAAGGCCGGCGCGGGCCTGGACGACCCGACATTCGTCCAGCCGGACCGCCCGATGTCCGCGATCGGAGGCTAGGCCCTGTCGTTCGGATCAGCCCGGCGTCGCTCGCGTCGGCAGAAAAGCACCGCACCTCACGGCCGGCCTGATCCAAACGACAGGCCCTAGGCCCCTTCGGGCGCCTGCCAGTCCTCGAACTTCACGACGTCCTTGAGGAAGCCCCGCACTCCGAGGAACTGCGACAGATGCTCCCGGTGCTCCTCACAGGCCAGCCAGGTCTTCCGCCGCTCCGGCGTGTGCAGCTTCGGGTTGTTCCACGCGAGCACCCACACGGCGTCGGCACGGCAGCCCTTCGCGGAGCAGATCGGGGTCTCGTCACTCACGGATTTCGTCTCACCAGCAGGGGGAAAAGGCGACGCCGAGCAGCCACGGGGGGAGCTGCCCGGCGTCGGTCTGTCGCTCCGACGGGGGATGCGGAGCGCGTACGAAGTATGTCACGGGTAACCCTTGGCCCGGCACTGGAACAACATGATTGATCTGAGCTTTTCTTGAGCTTGGTGACCGGAGGACCTGTCACGTCCGCTCGCGCGGTTCGCCCCGGGCGCCCGACGCCGCTCCGCCCGCCCCGTCTTCCGGCACGGGTTCCGCGAAGTCCTCGTCGGCCCCCGGCGGCATGATCATCGGCCGGGCCGGAGCCGTCACGAAGGTCGACGGCAGCGAGGGCGCGTTCTCCCGCCCCGCGTTGGCGATGACGACGGCGATATACGGCAGAACCGCCCCCAGCACCAGCGCGACGATCGCGACGTGCCGTTCGACGTTCCAGAGGGTGGCCGCGAGCACCACGGAAATCGTACGGACCGTCATCGAGATGACGTACCGGCGCTGACGCCCGCGCACGTCCTCCTGAAGGCTCGTGCGGGCTCCGGTGATCCGGAACACCTGGGCGCCGCCGCCACCATGTTGCTTCCGCATCACATTCCACCATCCGCCCGCTTCGGACTGCTCCCGGCTCCGCGTCCGCTCCGTACCCGGTGGAGGTATCGGACCCGGACAGCTTCCACGGTACGCCGCGCCTGCGCCGCCTACGAGACCGGGTCACCTCCCGCCCGGACCAACGGGCTCGCCCAGGGCACGTACGGCCGCACCCGACATGCGGCGTAGTGCGAACGGACCGACACTGGCCGTAATGCTCACGTAGAGCCGTACGAGGAGGCAGCCATGGGCTGGTTGTGGGCGATCATCGTGGGATTCGTGCTGGGCCTGATCGCGAAGGCGATCATCCCCGGCAAGCAGCACAGTCCCCTCTGGCTGACGACCATCTTCGGCATGCTCGGCGCCATCGCCGGCAACGCCATGGCGCGCGGGTTCGGCGTGGAGGAGACCCCCGGCATCGACTGGAGCCGCCACGTCTTCCAGCTCATCGCCGCGATCATCATCGTCGCCGTCGGCGACATGCTCTACATGGCGACGCTGGGCAAGCGCAAACACCGGACCTGACAGCCCGTACGACGAAGGGGGCGCCCCCCGAGGAGGCGCCCCCTTCCGCCGTGTCCGGACCTAGGCGGACGTGACCTCGACCGCGGCCAGGTTCTTCTTGCCCCGGCGCAGCACCAGCCAGCGACCGTGCAGCAGGTCCTCCTTGGCGGGGACGGCGTCCTCGGCCGCGACCTTGACGTTGTTCACGTAGGCCCCGCCCTCCTTCACCGTCCGCCGCGCGGCCGACTTGCTGGCCACCAGTCCGACCTCGGCGAACAGGTCCACCACGGCACCGAGCTCGGCGACCCGGACGTGCGGCACCTCGGAGAGCGCCGCGGTCAGCGTCCGCTCGTCCAGCTCCGCCAGCTCGCCCTGCCCGAAGAGAGCCTTCGAAGCCGCGATCACCGCGGCCGTCTGGTCCGCGCCGTGCACCAGCGTCGTCAGCTCCTCCGCCAGCGCCCGCTGGGCGGCCCGGGCCTGCGGCCGCTCCTCGGTCTGCTTCTCCAGCTCCTCCAGCTCCTCGCGGGACCTGAAGGACAGGATGCGCATGTACGTCGAGATGTCCCGGTCGTCCACGTTCAGCCAGAACTGGTAGAACGCGTACGGCGTCGTCATCTCCGGGTCGAGCCAGACGGCGCCGCCCTCGGTCTTGCCGAACTTGGTGCCGTCCGCCTTGACCATCAGCGGCGTCGCCAGACAGTGCACCGACGCGTCGGGCTCCAGGCGGTGGATCAGGTCGAGGCCCGCCGTCAGGTTGCCCCACTGGTCGCTGCCGCCCTGCTGGAGCGTGCAGCCGTGCCGCCGGTACAGCTCCAGGAAGTCCATGCCCTGGAGCAGCTGGTAGCTGAACTCCGTGTAGCTGATGCCCTCCTGGGACTCCAGCCGGCGCGCGACCGAGTCCTTGGTGAGCATCTTGTTGACGCGGAAGTGCTTGCCGATGTCCCGCAGGAACTCGATGGCCGACATGCCGGCCGTCCAGTCCAGGTTGTTCACCATGACCGCGGCGTTCTCGCCCTCGAAGGACAGGAACGGCTCGATCTGCCCGCGCAGCCGGGTCACCCAGTTCGCGACCGTCTCCGGGTCGTTCAGCGTGCGCTCGGCCGTGGGGCGCGGGTCGCCGATCTGGCCGGTCGCCCCGCCCACCAGCGCCAGCGGGCGCAGGCCCGCCTGCTGGAGCCGGCGCATGGTGAGGACCTGCACCAGGTGACCGACGTGCAGACTGGCCGCGGTCGGGTCGAAACCGCAATAGAAGGTGACGGGACCGTCCGCGAGCGCCTTGCGCAAAGCGTCCTCGTCAGTGGACAGGGCCCACAGCCCACGCCACTTCAGCTCGTCGACGATGTCCGTCACGGTTCTCGCATCTCCTCGGAAAATCCTCGGGCAGCCGAACGGCTACCGGCTACGAGGTTATACGCCCTGGCTGACAGAGCTCATATTGAAGTCGGGCACCCGCAGCGCGGGCATCGCGGCCCTGGTGAACCAGTCGCTCCACTCCCGCGGCAGCGTCTTCTCCGTCCGCCCCGCCTCCGTCGCCCGCCCGAGCAGACCGACCGGCGACTCGTTGAACCGGAAGTTGTTGACCTCGCCCGTCACCTCGCCGTTCTCGACGAGGTACACACCGTCGCGGGTCAGCCCGGTCAGCAGCAGTGTGGCCGGGTCGACCTCGCGGATGTACCAGAGGCAGGTCAGCAGCAGCCCGCGCGTGGTGTTGGCGACCATCTCCTCCAGGGAGAGGTCCTGGCCGCCGTCCAAAATCAGGTTGCCGATCGCCGGGGCGACGGCGAGCCCGGTCAGGCCCGCGCTGTGCCGGGTGGTGGTCAGATGCGCCAGCGTGCCCTGCCGTACCCACTCGGTCGCCCCGACCGGAAGGCCGTTGTCGAACACCGACTGGTCGCCCCCGGAGGAGTGCGCGACCACGAACGGCGCGGTCTCCAGACCCGGCTCGTTCGGGTCGCTGCGCAGGGTCAGCGGGAGATCGGTGAGCGACTCGCCGACCCGGGTGCCGCCGCCGGGCTTGGAGAACACCGTCCGCCCCTCGACCGCGTCCCGGCCCGAGGCCGACCACAGCTGGTAGATCAGCAGGTCCGCGACCGCGGTCGGCGGCAGCAGCGTCTCGTACCGCCCCGCGGGCAGCGGGACGCGCCGCTCGGCCCATCCGAGGCGTACGGCGAGCTCGGCGTCCAGCGCCGCCGGGTCGACGTCCTTGAAGTCCCGCGTGGAGCGTCCGGCCCAGGCCGAGCGGGTACGGTCCGGCGACTTGGCGTTGAGCTCCAGCGTGCCGTTGGGCTGGTCGTGGCGCAGCCGAAGCCCCGTGGACGTGCCCAGGTACGTCGACACCAACTCGTGGTTGGCGAAGCCGTACAGCTCACGGCCGCCCGCACGCGCGCGTGCGAAGGACTCGCCGAGCGCCGGCGCGAAGTCGGCGAAGACCGCCGAGGAGGTCTCCACGGGTGCGTCCGTGAAGTCCGGGGACTCCGGTACGCCCGTGACCAGCGGCTGGGCGTCCTCGGCGGGCCCGGCACCGCGGGCGGCGGCCTCGGCGGCCCGCACCAGCGGCTCCAGCTCGTCCGCGGTCACCGCGGACCGGGAGACCACCCCGGAGGCGGTGCCCTCCTTGCCGTCGACGGTCGCGACGACCGTGAGCGTGCGCCCGCGCGTGACGCCGTTCGTGGTGAGCGCGTTGCCGGCCCAGCGCAGGTTGGCGGTCGACTGCTCGTCGGCGATGACGACACAGCCGTCCGCCCGCGACAGTGCGAGGGCCCGCTCGACGATCTCGTGCGGCTTGTTGGTGCGGGCGCTCATCGACCGGCCTCCTGCGTGGTGTTGAGGATGTTGACGCCCTTGAAGAGGGCCGAGGGGCAGCCGTGCGACACGGCCGCGACCTGGCCCGGCTGGGCCTTGCCGCAGTTGAAGGCGCCGCCGAGGACATAGGTCTGCGGGCCGCCCACCGCGGCCATCGAGCCCCAGAAGTCGGTGGTGGTGGCCTGGTAGGCGACGTCCCGCAGCTGCCCGGCGATCCGCCCGTTCTCGATCCTGAAGAACCGCTGGCCGGTGAACTGGAAGTTGTAGCGCTGCATGTCGATCGACCAGGACCGGTCCCCGACGACGTAGATCCCGCGGTCCACGCTGCCGATGAGATCCTCCGTGGACAGACCCGCCGGGTCCGGCTGGAGCGACACGTTGGCCATGCGCTGCACCGGGACATGCCCGGGGGAGTCGGCGTAGGCGCACCCGTTGGACCGCTCGAAGCCGGTCAGCCTCGCGATCCGCCGGTCCAGCTGGTAGCCGACGAGGGTGCCGTCCTTCACCAGGTCCCAGGACTGGCCCGCGACGCCCTCGTCGTCGTAGCCGATGGTCGCGAGGCCGTGCTCGGCGGTGCGGTCACCGGTGACGTTCATCAGCTCGGAGCCGTAGCGCAGCTTGCCGAGCTGGTCGAAGGTGGCGAAGGAGGTGCCGGCGTAGGCGGCCTCGTAGCCGAGGGCGCGGTCCAGCTCGGTGGCGTGGCCGATGGACTCGTGGATGGTCAGCCACAGGTTGGACGGGTCGACGACGAGGTCGTACAGACCCGCCTCGACACTGGGCGCCCGCATCTTCTCGGCGAGCAGCTCCGGGATCTGCTCCAGCTCGCTCTCCCAGTCCCAGCCGGTGCCGGTCAGGTACTCCCAGCCGCGTCCGACCGGCGGCGCGACGGTCCGCATGGAGTCGAACTCGCCGCTGGACTCGTCGACCGAGACCGCCGTCAGCTGCGGGTGCAGCCGGACCCGCTGCTGTGTGGTGACCGTGCCCGCGGTGTCGGCGTAGAACTTGTTCTCGTGCACGGTGAGCAGCGAGGCGTCGACGTGGTTGACGCCGTTCGCCGCCAGCAGCCGCGCGCTCCAGTCCGCGAGCAGCGCCGCCTTCTCCTCGTCGGGCACGGAGAACGGATCGATCTCGTACGAGGAGATCCACGTACGGTCGTCGTGCACGGGCTCGTCGGCGAGCTCGACCCGCTCGTCGGAGCCGGCCGCCCGGATCACCTGCGCGGAGAGCTTCGCCATGGCCACGGCCTGCGAGGCGACCTTGGCGGCGGCGTCCATGGTCAGATCCACACCCGACGCGAAGCCCCAGGTCCCGCCGTGCACCACCCGCACCGCGTACCCGAGGTCGGTGGTGTCCGAGGACCCGGACGGCTTGGCGTCCCTGACCCGCCAGGACGCGCTGCGCACCCGCTCGAACCGGAAGTCCGCGTGCTCGGCGCCGAGCGCACGCGCGCGTGCCAGCGCGGCGTCGGCGAGGGCACGTAGGGGAAGCGCAGTGAAGGCTTCGTCGATCGTATGAGGCACCTGGGTCTCTTCCTGTCGGCATGAGGGTGGGCGACGGCTGCTCCGATCATGTCGCGGCGACCGGTGCGCGGACCACACGTTTGTGACCGCCGCCGGCAACTTTCTGTAGGGACCCGACAGCGAGTCCCGGAAGCCACTGTCGGTGCCCGAATGTCCTCCGGCGGGACCGGCCCGATAGGTTTTCGGAGAAGCCGCCTGCCATCCAGGGTGTTCGGGCGGGTGTGTCAGACCCCAAGGGAAAGGGTGATCCGTTGAGCCGCTCGGTTCTCGTCACCGGAGGCAACCGGGGCATCGGCCTCGCCATCGCCCACGCGTTCGCCGATGCCGGCGACAAGGTCGCCATCACGTACCGCTCGGGTGAGCCGCCGGCCGGCTTCCTGGCCGTCAAGTGCGACATCACCGACACCGAGCAGGTGGAGCAGGCCTACAAGGAGATCGAGGCCGAGCACGGCCCGGTCGAGGTCCTGATCGCCAACGCCGGCATCACCAAGGACCAGCTCCTGATGCGGATGTCCGAGGAGGACTTCACCTCGGTCGTCGACACCAACCTCACCGGCACCTTCCGCGTGGTCAAGCGCGCCAACCGCGGCATGCTGCGCGCCAAGAAGGGCCGTGTCGTCCTGATCTCCTCGGTCGTCGGCCTCTACGGCGGCCCCGGCCAGTCCAACTACGCCGCCTCCAAGGCCGCCCTGGTCGGCTTCGCGCGCTCGCTCGCCCGTGAGCTGGGCTCGCGCAACATCACCTTCAACGTCGTCGCGCCCGGCTTCGTCGACACCGACATGACCAAGGTGCTCACCGACGAGCAGCGTGCGGGCATCGTGAAGCAGGTGCCGCTCGGTCGTTACGCGCAGCCCGAGGAGGTCGCCGCGACGGTGCGGTTCCTCGCCTCGGACGACGCCTCGTACATCACTGGAGCCGTCATCCCCGTTGACGGCGGACTGGGAATGGGTCACTGAACACCATGAGCGGAATTCTCGAGGGCAAGCGCGTCCTGATCACCGGTGTGCTGATGGAGTCCTCCATCGCGTTCCACGCCGCGAAGCTGGCCCAGGAGCAGGGCGCGGAGATCATCCTGACCGCGTTCCCGCGGCCCACGCTGACCGAGCGCATCGCCAAGAAGCTCCCCAAGCCCACCAAGGTCATCGAGCTCGACGTCACCAACGACGAGCACATGGGCCGCCTGGCCGACGTCGTCGGCGAGGAGCTCGGCGGCCTGGACGGCGTCGTGCACTCCATCGGCTTCGCGCCGCAGGACGCGCTCGGCGGCAACTTCCTGAACACCCCGTTCGAGTCCGTGGCCACCGCCATGCACGTCTCGGCGTACTCCCTGAAGTCGCTCACCATGGCCTGTCTGCCGCTGATGCAGAACGGCGGCTCGGTCGTCGGCCTCACCTTCGACGCCCAGTACGCCTGGCCGCAGTACGACTGGATGGGCCCGGCGAAGGCCGCCCTGGAGGCCACCAGCCGCTACGTCGCCCGCGACCTGGGCAAGCAGAACATCCGCTGCAACCTCATCTCGGCGGGCCCGCTCGCCTCCATGGCCGCCAAGTCCATCCCGGGCTTCAGCGACCTGGCCGCCGTGTGGGACGACCGCTCCCCGCTGGAGTGGGACCTCAAGGACCCGGAGCCGGCCGGCAAGGGCATCGTCGCCCTGCTGAGCGACTGGTTCCCGAAGACCACGGGCGAGATCATCCACGTGGACGGCGGCCTGCACGCCATCGGCGCCTGATCTCCCGTACGTCCTCGACGCCCCGTTCCCCCAGGGAGCGGGGCGTCCCCCGTTCGGCCTACCAGGCCGGGCGCGCACGGCCGGCAACTGGGCACTCTGGATTACGCGTTCACCCGTGATTCCCTCCCCAGTACGGCCGAGGAGGTCCCCTTGTGCGCCTGTCCCGCAGTCTGGCCTCAGTGACCGCAGCCGTCTGTCTCGTGATGTCCCTGCCGTACGAAGCGATGTCGCACGCACGCGTGCGGGAGCCCGGAGCCGCGCCTTCGGAGCTGTTCGGCGCCTCCTGCCGCAGCAAGGTCACCGGCTCCGAGGTGACCACCTACTGCCACAACCCGTATCCGCGCACCGACGGCGTCCGCCTGCACATCGAGTGCGACCGCTGGTGGGACCTCGACACCGACGGCCCCGAGGTCCAGGCAGGACCCGCGCAGACCGTGCGGCTGACCGGCCGGTGCTGGAAAGAGGTCCGCTCGGTGTGGGTCAGCCACCGGAAGCTGGCGCGCTGAACCGTCCCGGACGGCACAGGAAGGGGTAGCCGGCCGCCTCCTCGGCGGCCGTCGCCGCGTCGCCCGCGCGGATCGCGTCGACGAGCCGGGTGTGGTCCATGTACGTCTCCGGCGTCAGCTCCTCGCCGACGTCCTCGCGCAGCCAGTCCCGCAGCACCTCGCCGAGGTCCGCGTACATCTCGGTCATCACGTCGTTGTGCGAGGCGGCCACCACGGCCAGGTGGAAGGTGGTGTCCGCCGTCACGAAGGCCTCCGCGTCCCCCGACTCCCAGGCCTCCTCGCGCCGCACCAGGAGCGCGTCGAGCTGCTTGAGGTCCTTCTCGGTGCGCCGCTCGGCGGCCAGCCGCGCCGCGGACGACTCCAGGGTGGAGCGCAGCTCGGCGATGTGCCGCGGGTCCGCGTCGGCGAACCTGCGGTGCATCACGCCCGCCAGCTCACTGGTCGCCACGACGTACGTCCCCGAGCCCTGACGGATGTCCAGCAGGCCGTTGTGCGCGAGCGCGCGGACGGCCTCACGGACGGTGTTGCGGGCCACCCCGAGCTGCTCGACCAGCTCCGGCTCGGTCGGGATCCGCGAGCCGACCGGCCACTCGCCCGAGGTGATCTGGTTGCGCAGCGCCGCGATGACCTGCTCGGAGAGCGCCGAGCGGCGGGGATGGCTCAGGGGCATGGCACACCTTCGCACGGGCGGGACGGCGTCGGACGCCCCGGGGATGGACAACCAATCATCCTATGATTCTATGATGACTGTCATGGCGAGCGAGGAAACCCGGACAGTGAAGTCGACGAACCCCCACCTTTCCGCGAGCGCGCACGACTCGGCGTCCGGCCCGGAGCGGGGAGCCGCGGTGCCCGCCCCGCGCACGTGGGCGGTGCGCCTGGTCGTCGTCGGCATCGTGCTGTCCGCGCTCAACCTCCGCCCCGCCATCACCAGCCTCGGCGCCCTCCTCGAAGAGGTGCGCGACGGCCTCGGCATGAGCGGCAGCCTGGCCGGACTGCTCACCTCGGTGCCCCCGCTGTGCTTCGCCGTCTTCGGTGTCATGGCCCCCCGTCTGGCCCGCCGCTTCGGCGCGGGCGCGGTGGTGTGCGCCGGCATGGTCGCCATCACGACGGGCCTGCTCATACGGCCGTACACGGGCTCCACGGCGGGCTTCCTGGCCGGCAGCGCCCTCGCCCTCATGGGCATCGCCGTCAGCAACGTCCTGATGCCGGTCATCGTCAAGCGCTGGTTCCCGGACCGGGTCGGCTCCATGACCGGCCTGTACTCGATGGCCCTCGCCCTCGGCACCTCGGCTGCGGCCGCCGTGACCGTGCCGGTGACCGAGGCGCTGGGCGGCAACTGGCAGTCCGGGCTCGCGGTGTGGGCGGCCCTGGCCGCGGCGGCCGTACTGCCGTGGATTCCGCTCGTACGGGACCGGGGGCCGCGGTCGACGCAGCCGCAGGCGGCCCCGAGCGTGCACACGCGTGTGGAGGGCGCCGGACCCGTCCGGCAGGTGCCCGCGCGCGGGGAACCGCCCGTGCTGCGGATCACCCGGAGCCGGACCGCCTGGGCGCTCGCCGTCTTCTTCGGGCTCCAGGCCACCGCCGCCTACATCACCATGGGCTGGATGGCGCAGATCTTCCGGGACGCGGGCGTGCCCGCCGGCACCGCCGGGCTGCTGCTGGCCGTCACGATGGTGATGGGCGTCCCGCTGGCCTTCGTCATCCCGCGCGTGGCCACGAGGCTGCCGCACCAGGGCCCCATCGTGATCGCGCTCGGCGTCTGCGGCCTCGCCGGGTACGCGGGCCTCTACCTCGCCCCCGCCGCCGGAGCCTGGGCCTGGGCCGTCCTGCTCGGCGTCTCCAACTGCGCCTTCCCGCTGGCCCTCACCATGGTCGGGATGCGTGCCAGGACCGGCGCGGGCGTCGCCCAGCTGTCCGCGTTCGCGCAGAGCACCGGCTACCTGATCTCCATCCCGGGACCGCTCCTGGTGGGCGTGCTCTACCAGCACAGCGGCGGCTGGGGCCTGCCGATCGCGCTCATGATCGGCCTGATGATCCCGCAGATGGCGGTCGGGGTGCTCGCGGGCCGCGACCGCACGGTGGAGGAGGAGGCGGCCCGCTGAGGCCACCCTGGCGGCCGCGACGGGAGACCGGGGTGCGAGACTGGGCGCATGCCAGTGCTCGACCCGAATCCTCAGAACGGCCAGAAGAAGATGCTGCTGGTCTTCGGTTCGTTCTTCGCCATCTTCGTCATCATCGCGATCATCGCGACGATCGCCTCGCCCTGATCCCGCGCACCCGCTCCCGGCCCGATGGTGGGGTTAACCCCACATCCCCTAGGGGGCGAGTGTCAGGGTCAACTGGGTGGATCACCGGATGGGTTGAGGCCCGCCGGTTCCGTACCTTCGAGGAGTGGCCGCGAGAAGCGGATCACGCCGGACTCGAAGACCCGCGGAGGCACTCATGTCGGCCCCTACGCACACCCCGCCCCACCCGGCGTCCCGGGGCGGCGTCGACATCCGGCTGCCCTGGTGGGCCCTCGTACTGCCGACGATCGCCTTCGTGGTGCTCCTGGCCCTCATCCTCAATCCCTCCGACGCGCACGCGGCCTCCGGCGACCCCCTCGTCACCCGGTTCCTGGAGCGCGTACAGCAGCTCATAGCCCGCTGAGCACCCGCAAAGCCGCCCGTCAACTCCCTGCGCCCCATGGCCTGTTTCATGCGAAGCTGGATTGCATGAGCGTCGCAGATCCCCGCAGGATTGTCCTTTTCCGGCATGCGAAAGCCGACTGGCCGCAGGTGACCGACCACGAGCGGCCGCTCGCCGACCGGGGCCGAACAGATGCAGCCGAAGCCGGACTACGGCTGGTCGACTCCGGCATCCCCCTCGACCTGGCCCTCTGCTCCACCGCGACCCGTACCCGTGAGACCTGGAAGCTCGCCGTGCAGGAGTTCCCGCACCGGCCGAAAACGGTCTACGAGGAGCGGATCTACGAGGCCTCTCCGGGTGAGCTGATCGCCGTACTGAACGAGACGCCGGACGACGTGCACAACGCCGTCCTGATCGGCCACAACCCAGGGGTGCAGGGCCTCGCCGACGTCCTCGCGGGCGCCGCCGAGGGGGACGCCCGCCAGCGGATGAGCGGCCGCGGCTTCCCGGCCGCCGCCTTCGCCGTCCTGTCGTTCAGCGGCCCCTGGAAGGCCCTGGAGCCCGGTGCGGCCACCCTTGTCGACTACTGGGCCCCGTCCGACTGACGACGCCCGAACCCCACTCTCACGAGACACGCCAGGGGCCCGGCACCGTCACGGTGCCGGGCCCCTGCCGATCCGTCGCCGGAGGTCAGTCCTCCTCGTGCGCGTCCGCCGCCTCGACCTCTTCGCGGGTGACGCCGAGCAGATACAGCACGGTGTCGAGGAAGGGCACGTTCACCGCGGTGTGCGCGGCCTCCCGCACCACCGGCTTGGCGTTGAAGGCGACCCCGAGCCCGGCCGCGTTGAGCATGTCCAGGTCATTGGCGCCGTCACCGATCGCCACCGTCTGGGACAGCGGCACCCCCGCCTCGGCGGCGAACCGGCGCAGCAGCCGCGCCTTGCCCGCGCGGTCCACGATCTCCCCGGTGACCCGGCCCGTCAGCTTCCCGTCGACGATCTCCAGCGTGTTCGCCTGGGCGAAGTCCAGCCCCAGTCGTTCCTTCAGGTCATCGGTCACCTGGGTGAACCCACCCGAGACGACACCCACTTGGAAGCCGAGCCGCTTCAGCGTACGGATCAGGGTGCGCGCGCCCGGCGTCAGCCGCACTTCGGAACGCACCTTGTCGACGACCGAGGCGTCCAGCCCCTCCAGCAGCGCCACACGCGCGTGCAGCGACTGCTCGAAGTCCAGCTCGCCGCGCATCGCGGCCGCGGTCACCCCGGCGACCTCGTCCTCGCAGCCGGCGTGCGCGGCGAAGAGCTCGATCACCTCGTCCTGGATGAGCGTGGAGTCCACGTCCATGACCACGAGCCGCTGAGCCCTGCGGTGCAGACCGGCGGCCACGACGGCCACGTCCACGCCGAGCCTGCCGGCCTCCGTCACCAGAGCGGTGCGCAGCGGCTCGGTCTCCACACCGGACACCGCGAACTCGACGGCCGTGACGGGGTACTTGGCCAGCCGGAAGATACGGTCGATGTTGCCGCCCGCCTTGGCGATCTTGGCGGCGATGGCGGCGGTGGCCTCCGCGGTGAGCGGGTGCCCGAGCACGGTGACCAGGGAACGCCCCAGCCCTCGCGGACGGTTGTCGCCGAGACCGGAGATGATCTCCGCCTGCATCTTGATCGACTCGGCCCAGCTGTGGACGGTCGCCCGCAGATCGCCCTCCAGTGCCCGGGGCGGCGCGGTCACGAGGGCGCACAGCACCATGCGGCCACGCGTGACGACCTGCTCGATGTCGACCACGTCGACGGAGTAGGCGGCGAGGGTGTCGAAGAGGCCGGCCGTGATGCCCGGCCTGTCCTTCCCGAAGATCTTGACGAGAAGCGTGGGGACGTCGGAGGACGAGGTCTGCGAAGCGCTCATGGTGCCTCCACCGTATCCGGCACCCAGTGCCTTCCGCTCCCGCGGTCCGTCTGACGGACACGGAACACTCGGTGTCGAGCCGGTGGCGAGGTCATTGCCGGCGGGCCACGAGCGCACGACGCCCGTGCCGGTCAGCGCCGCCCCTTCGGCTTTCCGGGGGGTGGTGGCGGTGGGGGTGGGGGAGGAGGCGGTGGTGGCGACTGCGGACCCTCGTCCCCGGGGCGTCGGCGTGGTGCACGTGGGGGCCGGTCCATCGGTCGGGCCACCGTCGGGGCGCCGTAGACGGTGTCGTCGCCGGGCGGTGGCGGAGCCTCAGGCCGGCGTGGCCCCGCCGAAGGCCGAGCGCTCCCCTCAGGAGGCCGCACGGCATCCTGCGCCGAACCGCTGCCCTCTCCCGAACCCTCCGGTCCCCGCGCCCCCCGGTGATCCTCACCGCGGCCCCCGCCCCGCCCCGGCGCCCGCCCACCGTCGTCACCGGGCCGCGCGTCCTCGGGGCTCCGCAGCTCGTCCGGGACCCGCAGGTACGGGTTGGTGGCCGGATTGGGCGCCCGGTACGGCGTACCGGGCACGTACGGCCCGGTCCCACCGCGAGAGGTACCGGCGCCGGGGCTCTGCGGCCCCGCGTCACCACCGCGCGGCGCGGCCCCACCGTGCCCTCCCGCGCCGCCTGGGTAGGCGCCCTCGCCGCTGCGATCCGGCCCCGCGTCACCACCGCGCGGCGCGGCCCCACCTTGCCCTCCCGCTCCCCCCGGGTAGGCGCCCTCGCCCCCGCGATACGTGCCCGCCTCACCGCCGCCGTACGGTCCGGCCGCGCCCTCGTCAAAGGAGCGTGCCCCGCCTTCGTAGGACCTCGACACGTCGTCGTACGAGCCACCCGTCCCGTCGTACCTCCCTGGGGCGCCTCCAGCAGCCCCGGCCTCACCCTCGTACCTCCCTGAGTCGGCGCCAGCCTCGTACCTCCCTGGCACGCCCCCCGAAGCCCCGCCCCCGCCCTCGTAGCCCCTCGCCTCCCCGGAACGTGGCCCGGCACCGCCCCAGCCCGCACCAGCCCCTCCCGCGTAAGGAGCCCCCGCACCTGCCCCCCACGCCCCCACCGACCCCGATCCCGACCCGACCACGGACCCCGCCCCGAGACCCCCCACCGAGTCACCCAGTGCCAACCCCGACGCCCGGGACCCCGCCGCCCCCGTCGCCCGTGCCAGCAGGGCGCCCGCTGCGCCCGCCCCCGCCCCCCAGAGCGCTCCGAGCAGCACCGCCATGCCGAGCTGACCCTGAATCCGGACCCCCGCGCCGAACGCGTCGAACCCCAGCACCGACAGCGAGGCGTCCACCGACACCTCCGTCAGCCAGGCGAGCAGCGGCAGCGCCAACGCGGTCGCGACACCCAGCCGCACCGCACACCGCCCCGCGAACCCCACCGCACCCGTGCCGTCCCTCCGGCCTCCCACCGGCGTCCGCACCGCGGTCAGCACCCCCGCCAGCAGCATCATCAACGCCGCCCCCACCCCCAGCAGCCACACCCGCCCGTCCAGCTCCGCCAGGCGCCCCAGCGTCATCGACTGGTCGGAGTCGGAGTCGAGCAGCCGGTCCAGGGGGGCCGGGAGGAAGTTCGTGAGGACGCCCGTCGCCCGGCCGTCGAAGGGGACGAACAGGCCGACGGGGATGCCCAGCCACACCCCGTTCGGCGCCCCGAGCAGCGCCGCTCCCGCGATCCGCTTGGGGTGGTCGTCGCCGATCGCCGCGTACGCCGCCGCGGAGAGGCCCGCGGCCACCGCGACCAGCAGCACCGTCACGAGGGCGGACACGGCCGGCCGTACGACTCGGTGCACCGCCTCCCAGCCGCGGGGCAGCGGCGTACGGCGGGACGCCAGCAGTGCGACCAGCAGGATCCCCACCGACCAGCCGAGCCCGCCGAGCAGCGTCGGTGCGGTGTCCACCGTGAAGCCGACCGCGGCCTTCGCGTCGACGAGGTCGCCGATCCGGTCGGGCAGCAGGCCGCCGATGTCCCCGACGTCCCCCAGCCCGGGGATGTCGAGACCGCCGCCCCCGCCCGCGCCGGGCAGCTTGTCGAGCCCCAGCGCACCCCCGTCGATCGTGATGACGTCGTGCCCCGCCCAGGCCAGGCCGCCCATCATCGCCGTGAACAGGACGACCACCGAGCCCGCGCGCGCGAGGAGTTCGGACGGGGCGATCACCGCCCCGGCCCCCCGCAGGGACCGTAGGAAGAACCATGACAAAAGCACCGCACCGACCAGGCTGACGCCCAGTGGCGTGATCTCGATGGCGGTGGCCGCCTGAGCCCCCGTCAACCCGAACGCGGACACGTCGCCGGAGGGCGTCACCGAACCACCCGCCGCAAGGGCCACAACAGCCGCGGTCATCGGGCCCAGCGAGGCCGCGGAATCGGCCTCCAGCAGATGCAGACCGAGCGCGGCGGCACCCGCCATCCCGATCAAGGCCCAGCTCACGGCGGCTGTCGCGGACAGCAGGATGTCCCCCCACGGCAGCCGCACAGCGTGCTTCGTGGTCTCGACGTCCGTGGACGCACTCATGGCAGACCCCCCGATCCGCGGCGCGGCCGAGACCGCGCTTGTCCCCCTCGCGTGGATTACCCACTCTCCGGGTCGGTTTCAACCCCGTCAACGGAACCGGCCGAAGCGTGCGAACGTGGTGTTCTCGGGGCTCGACTTTCGGTCAGGAGGGGGATCCTGAAATAGTTCCCGACGATGTTCGACATCCCTACACTCCCTGTGACGGGGGCAATGCGGGGGACTACTCAGTGGGGCTTGGAGTGCCGGAACTCGTACTGGAAGCGAATGGACGTACCTGGACGCTCGATCCGTCCAGGTCGTACAGCCTTGGACGCGATCCGCAGGGGGACATCGTGTTCGACGACGCCAGGGTGTCCTGGCGTCACGCCACGATCAGCTGGAGCGGGCGCGGTTGGGTCATCGAGGACCACGGCAGTACCAACGGCACGTTCGTGCGGGGCCAGCGGATCCACCAGACGGAGATCGGCCCCGGCGCGGCCGTCCACCTCGGCAACGCGAGCGACGGCCCGCTGCTGAGCCTGTCCGGCGCCGCTGCCCCGGACGGACAACCGCAGTCCAGGCAGCAGCCGTACGCCGCACAGAGCGCGAACCCGGCCTGGGCCCAGCAGACACCACAGCAGGCCCCGCAGCAGGCGGCCGCGCACCAACCCCCGCCGCAGGCCGCGCAGTCCGGCTGGCCGCAGCCGCAGCCCCGGCAACAGCCGCAGCCGCATCCGTACTCGCACCAGCCACCGCAGAAGATCCCGCAGCAGCAGGGTCCCGGCGGAGGCGCAGGCGCAGGCGCGGGCGAGGGCGCGCCGCCGGTCTACGGCGACCGCAGCCCGACCACGTTCCACCAGTTCACCATCGGCCGCATCATGCGCATCGGCCGTGCCCTGGAGAACGACCTGGTCGTCTCCGACCTCCAGGTCTCCCGCAACCACGCCGAGTTCCACTCGATGCCCGACGGCCGTATGGAGATCCGCGACCTGGGCTCACACAACGGCACGTACGTCAACGGCCAGCCGATCCCCAAGGGCGGCTCCACGCTGCTCGGCCCGAGCGACATCGTCGGCGTCGGCCACTCCACGTTCCGGATCGTCGGCGACCGGCTGGAGGAGTTCGTCGACACCGGCGAGGTCTCCTTCTCCGCCCGCCACCTCACCGTCACGGTCGACGGCGGCAAGCAGATCCTCAAGGACGTGTCCTTCGGGGTCCCGGAGAAGTCCCTGATCGCGGTCATCGGACCGTCCGGTTCCGGCAAGTCGACCCTGCTCAAGGCGCTCACCGGCTACCGGCCCGCCAACCAGGGCGACGTCCTCTACGACAACCGCAACCTCTACAAGCAGTTCGCCGAGCTGCGCCAGCGCATCGGTCTGGTCCCGCAGGACGACATCCTGCACAAGGAGCTGACCGTCAAGAAGGCCCTCAAGTACGCGGCCAAGCTCCGCTTCCCCGCCGACACCACGGCGCAGGAGCGCGAACACCGCATAGACGAGGTGCTGCGCGAGCTGAAGCTCGACATCCACAAGGAGAAGAAGGTCACCTCCCTCTCCGGCGGCCAGCGCAAGCGCGTCTCGGTGGCCCTGGAGCTGCTCACCAAGCCGTCCCTGATCTTCCTCGACGAGCCGACCTCCGGCCTCGACCCGGGCATGGACCGCGATGTCATGCAGCTGCTGCGCGGCCTGGCCGACGACGGCCGCACCGTCCTCGTCGTGACCCACTCCGTGGCCGAGCTGGCCCTGTGCGACAAGCTGCTCGTGATGGCCCCGGGCGGCGCGGTCGCCTACTTCGGGCCGCCCGAGGAGGCACTGAACTTCTTCGGCTACGACACCTGGGCCGACGTGTTCTCCGCCTTCGAGAACTACCGCGACTACGACTGGGCCGGCCGCTGGAAGGGCTCGCAGCACTACCAGATGTACGCCGCGGACATAGACGCCGTTGCGCCGCAGTCCGTACAGACGCCTCCGATGCACGGCATGAAGCCGCCGAAGCCACAGCGCTGGACGGGTCAGTTCGGGACCCTCGTGCGCCGCTATGTGTCGGTCATCGCGTCCGACAAGGGCTTCCTGGCCCTGACGGTGATCCTGCCCCTCGTCCTCGGTTCGGTGAGCCTGCTCATCGACTTCGGTGACAACCTCCTGCCCAAGCCGGTCGACCCCAGGACCAAGCTTCCCGAGCCCAACAGCACGGCCACCACCGTCCTGCTGATCCTCGCGGTCGGCGCCTGCTTCGCCGGCGCGGCCAACTCCGTCCGTGAACTGATCAAGGAACGGGTGATCTACGAGCGGGAGCGCGCCACCGGCCTGTCCCGCTCGGCGTACCTGATGTCCAAGGTGGTCGTGCTGGGCGTGATCACCATCCTGCAGGGGCTGATGGTCGGCGTCATCGGCTTCGCCACCCGCGGACTGCCCAAGGAGGGACTGGTCCTCGGCAACGCCACCCTCGCCGAGCTCTGTCTGCCGATCATGGGGCTCGGGTTCACCTCGATGATGTTCGGGCTGATCATCTCCGCGCTCGTGAAGACCTCCGAGAAGACCATGCCGCTGCTGGTCATGTTCGCGATCGTCCAGGTCGTCTTCACCGGCTGTCTGTTCACCCTGCACGGCACCATCGGCGTCAACGAGCTCTCGTACCTGATGCCGTCACGCTGGGCGGTCGCCGCTGCCGGCGCCACGCTGGACTTCAACCAGGTCAACCCACCCGTGAAACCGGGCGACACAACCGACCCGCTGTGGAACCACACGCTCGGCACCTGGGGCCTGAACATGATCGCCCTCATCGCCATCGGTGTCGTCTGCGGCTTCCTCGTCTCCCGCTTCCTGCGCCGCCACGAGCCCGAGGTCATGCGCAAGTGACCACCGTCGTACGACAGTGAAGGGCGGCACCCCGACCGGGTGCCGCCCTTGTGCGTACGAGAGGTCCGCGCGACCTCAGTAAGCGCTGTTCACGTTGTCCATCGAGCCGTACCGGTCGGCCGCGTAGTTGGCGGCGGCGGTGATGTTGGCGACCGGGTCGTAGATGTTCCAGGACGTGCCGGCGACGTGGTACGCCTTGAACGTCGGCGGGATGACCTGGAGCAGCCCCTTCGACGGAATGCCGTTGATGGCGTTGATGTCCCAGTTGTTGATCGCGTTCGGGTTGCCCGAGGACTCCCGGATGATGTTGCGGTACAGACCGTTGTAGCTGCCCGGGATGCCCTTGGCCCGCATGATGGACAGGGACTCCTTGATCCACCCGTCCAGGTTGTTCGCGTAGCTCTTCTTGGGCGCGGCGGCCTTGAGCTTGGCGCGGTGCGCGGCCCGGCTCGCGGCCTCCTTGGCCTTGCGCGCCTGCGCGGCCTTCTTGGCGGCGGCGGCAGCGGCGGCCTTCTTCTTCGCGGCGGTCGCGGCCTTGGCCTTCGCCTTGGCCGCAGCCTCTGCCTTCGCCTTCGCCTCGGCGGCCTTGCTCTGCAGGGCCTTGGCCGCGAGCTGCTCCTTGACGTCGGCCTGGAGGCCCTTGAGCTGCTCGGAGGAGTACTTCACGGGGGCCGAGTAGGTGGCCGCCTCGGACGTCGTGGTCTCCGCGTTGCCCGGAACCGCGCTGAAGGCGACGGCGGCTGCACCGAGCGTGGCGACTCCGGCGACGGCGATCTTGTGGCGCTTGGTCAGCGCGCGACTATGACCACGGGTGAAAGGGTTCTTGGGCATGCGGGATGGACCTCTTCGAATAGCGCGGAGGTCGCTCGCTGTCCGGGGGCGGACACGGGTGCTTCCTGCACAAACGCCGCGGGGAGAACCCACGGCGCTGAGCGACGTTGGCCATTCTTAGCTGGCGCAAAACCACCCGGCAAAGGTGTGACGTACGACCCCGGGTAGTGGACCGGGGGAGGGCAAAATAGGACAGACCGGAACGTCTTTCCCGCTCATACAGGAGGGTCTTGTCTCCTATTTCTCTTAGTACGTGATCTGCGCCCTATGTGCGGGCTCACATCGGGCGCACAGCGGCCTCACCAGCAGTTGCGGACGCAATGCTCTGTGTGAGGATCCTCCCGAGGCAGGAGGAGGTGCACGTCCCCGAACTCGTGCCACAGGTAGTTCCGGCGCAGCGCCTCCTCGTACCCGCGGTCGACCGCCGCCCGCCCCGCGACCGCCTCCAGCATCAGCAGATGCGAGGCCTCCGGCTCGTGCAGCCCGGTCAGCAGCCCGTCCACCACCCGCACCCCGCGCTCCGGGGTCACGACGAGATCCGTCCACCCCGCACACGCGCGTACGGCCCCGTCGGCCCCGGCCGCCGACTCCACGGCCCGCACGGCCGTCGTCCCGACGGCGATGACCCTGCCGTCCCCGGCCCTCACCGCGTTGATCAGCCGCGCGGAGGCCTCCGGCACCGAGAAGCGCTCCGGATACGGCGGCTCGTGCGCCTCCGCCGAGGCCACCCCGGTGTGCAGCGTGACCGGCGCGAACTGCACACCCCGGCTCACCAGCTCCGCCACCAGCCGCGCGGTGAAGGGCCGCGCCGCACTGGGCATCTCCGCGCTGCCCGCCCCGTCGGGCGAGGGCAGGGCGAACACCGTCTGGTAGACGGACAGCGGCTGGTCCCGTTCCGTGTAGGAGTACCGAATGGGCCGCCCGTGCTCCCGCAGCAGCCCTACGACGTCCGCCTCGCAGACCCGGGCCCACCACAGTCGCCCGCTCACCGCCTCCTCCAGGACCAGCCGCCCGCCCCCGGGCAACCGCACCTCTGTCCCCGCGGGCCCGCCCGCACGCGCACGCGTGGTGCCCCGCCCGTCGGGATCCCGCAGCTCCACCGCCCACCGGCCGTCGTCCCCGCGCGTGGAGAAGTGCACCACCACACGCGCGTGCCCGATCCGGCCGTCGACGGCCGCGGCCAGCGTGGGGGAGGTGTTCACCACGAGCAGGTCACCGGACCGCAGCAGCCGGGGAAGCTCCCCGAAGCAGTGGTGCGACACCTCGGTGCCCCGCGACACCAGCAGCCGGACGGCGTCCCGGTCGAGCCCGGCCCCACGCTGCTCGGCCGGCACCCGTGCCGACAGTTCCTCCGGTACGCTCGCCCGCTTTCGAACGGGCTCAAGCGGGGGGACCCCCGTCGCGAGCCTCATCGCCCCTCCAGCAGCGACGGGGCCCCGTACCGCCCGCTCACCGGCCGCTCGTCCAGCAGCCGCAGAAACGCCGGCACCACACGCGCCGGCTCCGGCCGCGGATCCCGGTCGTCCGGTACGGCCGCCGCGTACAGGTCCGTCGCCATGTCCCCGGGATCCACGGCCCACACCCGCAGTCGTGGCTCCTCCTCGCCCAGCACCGCCGCGAGGTGGTCAAGGGCCGCCTTCGACGCCCCGTAGCCGCCCCACGTCTCGTAGGCCTCGGCGGCGGCGTCCGAACTGACCGCGATCACCGAGCCGGACTCCGAGGCCCGCAACAGCGGCAGCGCCTCCTGGACCAGGCCCAGCGCGGCCACCACGTTCACCTCCAGCGCGCGGCGCAGCCCGTCCAGGGGCAGCCCCTCAAGGCGCGCCAGCGGCTCGGCGCCCAGCGCGCTCGCGTTGTTCACCAGCAGGTCGACGCCACCGAGCTTCGAGGCCGCGGCCACCAGCTCCGAGCGGTGCGCCGGATCCGTGACGTCTCCCGGCAGCGCGGTCACCCGCGTTCCGTGGGTCTCCAGCCACGCCGCCGTGTCCAGGAGGACCTCGGCGCCTCTCGCGTCGAGCACCAGGTCCCAGTTCCGCGCGGCCAGCGCCTCGGCGAGCGCCCGCCCCAGCCCCTTCGAGGCCCCCGTGATGATCGCTACCGGCATGACACACGTCCCCTCGTCCTCCACGCCTCCTGATCGGCGTGCTCCCAACGTAGGAACGGGACCGCCCCGGTCGCCTCGGACGCGGGCCGCAATGCGGCGAGGCCCTTTGCCCTAGGTCGCTCGCCCTAGCCGAAGGCCGTCACAGGTCCGATCCGCGGTGTCACACCCCGCCCGTACGCTGAGGTCATGAGTCAAGGCCCCCGGTCCGGCCTCGCCGCGGTGAGCTCCGCGCTGCTGGCCATGAGCAGGCACCTCGAGGTGCGCGACGTCCTCAAGACGATCGTCGCCTCGGCCCGCGAGCTGCTCGACGCGCAGTACGCCGCCCTCGGCGTCCCGGACGACCACGGCGGCTTCGCCCAGTTCGTGGTCGACGGCGTCAGCGACGAGCAGTGGAAGGCCATCGGCCCGCTCCCGCGCCAGCACGGCATCCTCGCCGCGATGCTGCACGAGGCCACCCCCGAGCGCCTGGCCGACGTCCGCAAGGACCCCCGCTTCGAGGGCTGGCCGTCCGCCCACCCCGACATGTCCGACTTCCTGGGCCTGCCCATCAGAGACGGCGACGAGGTGATCGGCGCGCTCTTCCTGGCCAACAAGAACTGCCCGAAGCCGCAAGGCGGTTGCGGCTTCACCGAGGAGGACGAGGAACTCCTGTCGATCCTCGCCCAGCACGCCGCGATCGCCCTGACCAACGCACGCCTCTACGAACGCAGCCGCGAGCTCACGATCGCCGAGGAGCGCTCCCGCCTCGCCCACGAACTGCACGACGCGGTCAGCCAGAAGCTCTTCTCCCTGCGGCTGACCGCCCAGGCCGCCGCCGCCCTCGTCGACCGCGACCCGTCCCGCGCCAAGGGCGAACTGCACCACGTGGCCACCCTCGCCGCCGAAGCCGCCGACGAACTGCGCGCCGCCGTCGTCGAACTGCGCCCCGCCGCCCTGGACGAGGACGGCCTGACCGCCACCCTCCGCACGCACATCCAGGTCCTGGACCGCGCCCACACCGCGCGCGTGACCTTCGCGGCCCACAGCTTCCGCGCGCTGCCGGCCGCCCAGGAGGAGGCCATGCTCCGCGTCGCCCAGGAAGCCCTGCACAACGCGCTGCGGCACTCGGGAGCCGAGCATGTCGACGTGAGCGTGGACCGGCGCGGCGGCGGAGCCGTCCTGCGCGTCACGGACGACGGCAGCGGCTTCGAACCGACGACGGTCCGCCGCGCGGGGCGCCACCTCGGCCTGGTCTCCATGCGGGACCGCACCAGCGGGGTCGGCGGCACGCTGACCGTGGAATCGGCGCCCGGCAAGGGCACCACCATCGAGATGGAGGTCCCCGGTGGCTGACGCGATCAAGGTCCTGCTCGTCGACGACCACCAGGTCGTCCGCCGGGGACTGCGCACCTTCCTCGAAGTGCAGGACGACATAGAGGTCGTGGGCGAGGCCGCCGACGGCGCCGAGGGCGTCGCGCGCGCGGAGGAGCTGAAGCCCGACATCGTCCTCATGGACGTCAAGATGCCGGGCATGGACGGCATCGACGCCCTGCGCAAACTGCGCGAACTGAACAACCCCGCGCGCGTGCTGATCGTCACCAGCTTCACCGAACAGCGCACGGTGGTCCCGGCCCTGCGCGCGGGCGCCGCCGGTTACGTCTACAAGGACGTCGACCCCGACGCCCTCGCCGGCGCCATCCGCTCCGTGCACGCCGGGCACATCCTGCTCCAGCCCGAGGTCGCGGACGCCCTGTTGTCCCAGGAGGAGAACAACTCAGGGCAGGGCAGAGGCGGTTCGCTCACCGAGCGCGAGCGCGAGGTGCTCGGGCTGATCGCGGACGGCCGCTCCAACCGGGAGATCGCCCGCGCGCTGGTCCTCTCCGAGAAGACCGTCAAGACACATGTCTCGAACATCCTGATGAAACTCGACCTGGCGGACCGGACCCAGGCGGCACTGTGGGCGGTTCGTCACGGAGTGGCCGGTTGATCCACGAGGTGCACGGCAATACGGAGGGTTCCGCTCCGGAGTGAGATTCATACCGTCGTGGGAATGTCCCCCGAATGGCGCATCCTTCCTGACGGTCCGCCGTTCTCCAGTGCGTGCTGCGGCGACTGCCGCGGCCATCGCTAGGAGGGCTTAGAAGTGAAGAACCTGAAGAAGGCAGCGGCCGTGACGATGGTGGCCGGCGGGCTGATCGCCGCCGGTGCCGGTATGGCCTCCGCCACCGACGGCTCGCACGCCGACGGCAAGGCCGTGGGCTCGCCCGGCGTCGTCTCGGGCAACCTCGTCCAGGCCCCGGTGCACATCCCGGTGAACGCGGTCGGCAACAGCGTGAACGTCATCGGCGTGCTGAACCCCGCCTTCGGCAACCTCGGTCTCAACCACTGACGTCCCCCGCCGAGCGGGCAGTGACTTCGGCCTCCCGGGTGCGTCACGCACCCGGGAGGCCGGTCCGTCCGCCCCGCACGCGATCCGCACCGTGAAACCGCCGGGCTTCGGCCGGCCGGACCCGCGCCGGTCACCGCACCCCTCGCTCCAGCTCCTCCACGTACGCGTTGTAGGCAGCCACCTGCGCCCGCCGCCCCGTCCGCTCCACCGGCCGCAGCGCCTCCCCTCGGGCCCTCATCTCGGCGGAGCTCACCGCACCCCCGTGACCGTTCTCCTGGGCCAGCGCCACCAGCAGGCCCACCCGCTGAGCGAGCTCCAACACCCGGACCGCCCGAGGCGGGTACCCCGGCGCCAGCAACTCCCGCCCCCGCTCGGCCCGAGCCCGGTACGCCCCGATCGCCGCCTCCGCCACCGGCCCCGACGCGGCCACGTCCAGCCGTGACAGCACCTCCGTCGCCTCCCGCAAGGCCTCCGCGAGCTCCCGCTCGGCCTCGCCCAGCGACGGGACGTCCGCGGGCGGCGCCTCCCGCACCGGCAGCACATGCCACACCACCTCGACATGCACATCACCCGCGGGCCCGGCCTCGTACACCTCCGGCACCAGGCCCAGCGCGGCGCCGTGACAGACCACCGCCTCCTCCGCCTCCAACGCCCGCGCGTTGAACTCCGGCGGCCCACTCAGCCCCAGCGGATGCCCGGGAGCGGGCAGCGCCACCCGCAGTCCCGTCACGCCGAGCGACCGCAGCCGCCCCAGCGCCAGCGTCAGACCGACGGCCGCCGTCTCACCCGGCAGCCCCTCGACCCGGTGCACGGCATCGTCACCGACGATCGCCGACACGGCGTCGTCCGGCGAGACAAGTCCGGCCAAAAGACCGTTTCCCCAAGCGGCAAGGCGTCCAGAGCGCGGTTCCGAGAACATGCCCCCCAGCCTAAGGACCGGACCACTGGACGGGAGCGGCCGACCGGTGGCGTAGATTTCATCGAGGGCTGCGCCCAAACGCGCGCACGCGCCAGCCGAGACGCCGACACCGGTCACACTGCAAGGGGAGACAACGCGCTCATGAGCGATGTTCTGGAGCTTCAGGACGTATCCGTGGTCCGCGAGGACCGGGCTCTGGTGGACCAGGTCTCCTGGTCGGTCAAGGAGGGCGAGCGCTGGGTCATTCTCGGCCCCAACGGCGCCGGCAAGACCACGCTCCTGAACCTCGCGTCCAGCTACCTCTACCCCAGCAAGGGCACCGCCACCATCCTCGGCGAAACCCTCGGCAAGCCCGGCACCGACGTCTTCGAACTGCGCCCGCGCATCGGCATGGCCGGCATCGCCATGGCCGACAAGCTCCCCAAGCGCCAGACCGTCCTGGAGACCGTGCTGACGGCGGCGTACGGCATGACCGCCGGCTGGCAGGAGGAGTACGAGGAGATCGACGAGCAGCGCGCCCGCGCCTTCCTCGACCGCCTCGGCATGAGCGACTACCTGGAGCGCAGGTTCGGCACCCTCTCCGAGGGTGAGCGCAAGCGCACCCTCATCGCCCGCGCCCTGATGACCGACCCCGAGCTCCTCCTCCTCGACGAGCCCGCCGCCGGCCTCGACCTCGGCGGCCGCGAGGACCTGGTCCGCCGCCTCGGCCGGCTCGCCCGCGACCCGATCGCCCCCTCGATGCTGATGGTCACCCACCACGTCGAGGAGATCGCCCCCGGCTTCACCCACGTCCTCATGATCCGTCAGGGCCGGGTGCTCGCCGCGGGTCCCCTGGAGCTCGAACTCACCTCCCGCAACCTCTCCATGTGCTTCGGCCTGCCCCTCGTCGTCGAGCAGGTCGGCGACCGCTGGACCGCCCAGGGCCTTCCGCTGTCGTGATCACGTGAAGTCCCCGCAAAAACACGGGTAAGAAGCGCCTCCCGGCCTCATCGCGCCCTGTCGGAGGCGGTACTCCCGGACCTACCATGACCACGTGAACGACATCGACGCATGGGTGTGGTGGCTCGTCGGCGCGGCAGCGCTCGGAATCCCGCTCGTGGTGACCGCGATGCCGGAATTCGGGATGCTCGCGGTGGGCGCCGTCGCCGCCGCCGTCGCGGCCGGACTCGGCGGTGACGTCGTCGTCCAGGTACTCGCCTTCACCGTCGTCTCGGTGGCCCTCATCGCCGTCGTACGGCCCATCGCGACCCGGCACCGCTCCCAGCGCCCCCAACTCGTCACGGGCATCGACGCGTTGAAGGGCAGACAGGCCGTCGTCCTGGAGCGCGTCGACAGCGGCGGTGGCCGGATCAAGCTCGCCGGAGAAGTCTGGTCCGCCCGCTCTCTCGACACCGGGCGTGCCTACGAAGTAGGCCAGGAAGTGGATGTCGTCGACATCGAGGGAGCCACGGCGATCATCATGTGACCTCGCAGGATGTAACTGAACGGAACGCACCACGAGTTGGGCGACGGTCTGTCAGACTCGACCAGCAAGATCTTCAACAACCATAAGATCTTCCGAGAACGCCGAGGCAGAGAAGGGCACGGGGAGCACGATGGAACCGGTCATCATCGTCTTGATCATCCTGGTGGTGTTGGTCTTCATCGCCCTCATCAAGACGATCCAGGTCATCCCGCAGGCGAGCGCCGCCATCGTGGAGCGCTTCGGCCGCTACACGCGCACGCTCAACGCGGGCCTCAACATCGTCGTCCCGTTCATAGACACCATCCGCAACCGCATCGACCTGCGCGAACAGGTCGTGCCCTTCCCGCCGCAGCCCGTGATCACCCAGGACAACCTGGTCGTCAACATCGACACGGTCATCTATTACCAGGTCACCGACGCCCGGGCCGCGACCTACGAGGTCGCCAGCTACATCCAGGCCATCGAGCAGCTCACCGTCACCACCCTCCGCAACATCATCGGCGGCATGGACCTGGAGCGCACCCTGACCTCCCGCGAGGAGATCAACGCGGCCCTGCGCGGCGTCCTCGACGAGGCCACCGGCAAGTGGGGCATCCGGGTAAACCGCGTCGAACTCAAGGCAATTGAGCCGCCCACCTCCATCCAGGACTCGATGGAGAAGCAGATGCGCGCCGACCGCGACAAGCGCGCCGCGATCCTCACCGCCGAGGGCACGCGCCAGGCCGCGATCCTCACGGCCGAGGGTGAGAAGCAGTCCCAGATCCTGCGCGCCGAGGGTGAGGCCAAGGCGGCCGCCCTGCGCGCGGAAGGTGAAGCCCAGGCCGTCCGCACGGTCTTCGAGGCGATCCACGCCGGAGACCCGGACCAGAAGCTCCTCTCCTACCAGTACCTCCAGATGCTCCCGAAGATCGCCGAGGGCGACGCCAACAAGCTCTGGATCGTCCCCAGCGAAATCGGCGACGCCCTCAAGGGCCTCTCCGGAGCCATGGGCAACTTCGGCAACTTCGGCGGCGGTTCAGGCGGAGGCAACGGCGGCTCGGAACGCCGGGAAACCCCGAAGATCGACTGACAGAGCCGTGAACACAAAGTTCCCCGCACCCACCCAGGGGCGCGGGGAACTGCGCGACCAGCCACGACGAACCCGCAGGCCGCCGACGAACCGATCTCGGCAAAGGCTCAGGCGGCCTCCCGCGCCAGCCAATCCGGCAGCGCCGAGAAGTCCTCGTGCCCCAGGGACAGCAGCATCGCGTCCGCCGGAGTCGGCTCGAACGGCTCCCGCAGCAACGGCATCCCCGCCTCCGCCGGAGTCCGGTTCGCCTTGCGGTGGTTGTCCTCCGCACAGGAGGCCACCGTGTTCAGCCAGGTGTCCTGACCACCCTGCGACCGCGGCACCACGTGGTCCACGGTCGTCGCCCGCCGCCCGCAGTACGCGCACCTGTGCCGGTCACGCACCAGAACACCCCGCCGGGACCAGGGGGCTTGTCTTCGGAAGGGCACCCGCACATACCTGCACAGCCTGATCACCCGGGGCGCCGGTATGTCGACCGCGGCTCCGCGCATGCGCAGTTCGGGGTGGGACTGCTCGACGACGGCCTTGTCCTGAAGCACCAGAACGACGGCTCGGTTCAACGTCACCGTCGACAGCGGCTCGAAGCTCGCGTTCAGTACCAGCGTGTCCCGCATGTCAGCCCACCTCCCATGTGCACCGTCCCACCCCCTGGCGGGCTTGGGCTTGGATCAACTCTGGCCGGGCACGCCGAGATGGACAACGCAATAAAAAAGTGCCCGCCTCTGATCAATTCCAAGACCAGAGGCGGGCAAACGCCCGATGAACGTCAGTCTTCGGCGGGCACCTCGTACTCACCGATCAAATGGGCCCGCGCGATCGCGTGAAAACGCAGGTTGAAGCCCACAACGGCGGGAGACGCATCCGCATCCGGCCCGAGCTTCTCCTGGTCCACCGCGTACACGGTGAAGACGTACCGGTGCGGTCCGTCCCCGGCCGGCGGAGCGGCCCCACCGAAGTCCTTCGACCCGTAGTCGTTCCGCGCCTGTACGGCACCCTCCGGCAGCCCCTCGAACTTGCCGCTGCCCGCACCGACCGGCAGCTCGGTCACCGAGACCGGGATGTCGAACACGACCCAGTGCCAGAACCCGCTGCCCGTGGGCGCGTCGGGGTCGTAGCAGGTCACGGCGAAACTCTTGGTCTCCGGCGGGAACCCCTCCCAGCGCAGCTGCGGAGAGGTGTTGCCGGCCGCGTAGACCTGAGCGTCCTTGAGCGTGCCGCCCTCCTGCACGTCCTCGCTCGTCACCGTGAACGACGGGACGGGCGGATGGAAGTCGTGGGGGAGCGGCCGCCGCTTGAGCTCGGTCACCTCGGTACCTCCTGATCGATTACCGGAATCAGCAGTTCCCGAGCCTAGAACCAGTTGCGCTTGCTGCCGACCTCGGACAGCCACTGGTTGAGGTAGCCGGCCCAGTCGGTGTTCTGGTAGTCGTGCAGCCCCACCTGGAAGGACCGGAAGGTGTCACTGCCCTCGCTGAACAGTCCCGGCTTCTTGTCCATCTCCAGCACGACGTCCATCGCGTTGCCGTCCGCGACGAAGCTCAGCTCGACCTGGTTGAGCCCGCGGTACTGCTGCGGCGGGAAGAACTCGATCTCCTGGTAGAACGGCAGCTGCTGCCGCGTCCCCCGGATGTGACCGCGCTCCAGGTCCGCGTTCTTGAAGCGGAAGCCCAGCTGCATGAAGGCGTCCAGGATCGCCTTCTGCGCCGGCAGCGGGTGCACGTTGACCGGGTCCAGGTCACCGGAGTCCACGGCACGCGCGATCGCCAGCTCGGTCGTCACACCGACGTTCATCCCGCGCAGCGCCTGACCGTCGATCATCGTGACCGGCGTCTCCCAGGGGATCTCCAGCCCGAACGGCACCGTGTGCACCGCGTTCGCCTGCAGCGTGAAGGCACCGCCGAGCGAGACCTTGGTGAACTCGATGTCCTGCTTGTACTCCTGGTCGCCACTCTCGACCTCGACCCTGGCCTGGAGGCCGACCGACAGCCCCTCGATCTCCTGGTCGACGGACCCGCCCTGGATCCGCACCTCGCCCTGGACGACACCACCGGGAACGACGTTGACCTCGGTCAGCACCGTCTCCACCGAAGCCCCACCGGCACCCAGGCTCGCGAGCAGCTTCTTGAACGCCATGTCTCTCCTCTTAGAACGCGCGGATTCCTGATCCCTACAAACGCGATCCGGCCGTGGTCGGTTCCGCGCCCTCACCCTGGCAAGCGGACGAACCCTTGACCACCCCTTGGCACGCACCCGTCTGGACTACGCTCGTACGCCATGATCACGCCCCCGGACCGTACGCCACTGCCACGAGAGTTCTTCGACCGCCCCGTACTGGAGGTCGCCCCCGACCTCCTCGGCCGTCTCCTCGTCCGTACGACCCCCGACGGTCCGATCGTGCTCCGCATCACGGAGGTCGAGGCCTACGACGGCCAGAACGACCCCGGCTCCCACGCCTATCGCGGCCGCACGGCCCGCAACGGCGTGATGTTCGGTCCGCCCGGGCATGTGTACGTCTACTTCACCTACGGCATGTGGTTCTGCATGAACCTGGTGTGCGGACCGGAGGGCTGGGCGAGCGCCGTCCTGCTTCGGGCCGGCGAGGTCACCGAGGGCGCCGAACTGGCGCGCAAACGTCGACTCTCGGCCCGAAATGACAAAGAACTGGCCAAAGGGCCTGCCCGCCTGGCCACGGCCCTGGGCGTGGACCGGGCCCTGGACGGCACGGACGCGTGCGACGCGGGAGAGACACCGCTGCGGGTGTTGACCGGCACCCCCGTCGCCTCCGACCAGGTAGGCAGCGGTCCGCGGACAGGAGTGGCCGGCGAAGGGGGCGTGCACCCCTGGCGGTTCTGGGTCGCCGACGACCCGACAGTGAGCCCCTACCGCGCTCATGTCCCGAGGCGGCGCTCAAGTTGACTCGCTCTTGGAAGGTGCGTAACGTGGCCCCAGCCGCTTGACCCGGTTACGGCGATCGCCAGCAGCCGAGAGCGGCCAAACCACTACCTACGACATCCCCTCAGCGGGGGCGATTTCGGCGTGCCCGCACGCCCGAATTCGAACTCGCGGAACTCGATTATGAGTTGCCGAGGGAATCGGCTAACGTAGTGAATGTCGAAAGGCCCCGCCGACAGGGAATCAGGCCCGAAAGGA
>NZ_KQ948145.1:0-152186 GCF_001513955.1 Streptomyces pseudovenezuelae
GTCCGGCGGGAGAATCCGGCCCTCCGGCAGCTGCGCGACCTCCACTTCCACCACGCGGACAAGGACGAAGTGATCGCGTACTCGAAGCGGAGCGGCTCGAACACGGTTCTGGTGGTCGTGAACCTCGATCCGCACCACACCCAGGAGGCCACGGTCTCGTTGGACATGCCGCAACTCGGCCTGGACTGGCACGAGTCGGTGCCGGTGCGCGACGAGCTCACCGGCGAGACCTACCACTGGGGCAGGACGAACTACGTGCGTCTCGAACCGGGCACGCGCCCCGCGCACATCCTCACCGTCCTGCGACCGTCCACCCCGCAGATCGGAGGGTCACCCACAACATGATCGTCAACGAGCCCGTCCACGACACCTTCGAGGACACCCCGGCCAAGGACCGTGACCCGGACTGGTTCAAGCGGGCGGTGTTCTACGAGGTCCTCGTCCGCTCCTTCCAGGACAGCAACGGCGACGGCGTCGGCGACCTGAAGGGCCTGACCGCCAAACTCGACTACCTGCAGTGGCTGGGCGTGGACTGCCTGTGGCTGCCGCCCTTCTTCAAATCGCCGCTCAGGGACGGCGGCTACGACGTCTCGGACTACACCGCCGTGCTGCCGGAGTTCGGTGACCTCGCCGACTTCGTGGAGTTCGTCGACGCCGCCCACCACCGCGGCATGCGCGTGATCATCGACTTCGTCATGAACCACACCAGCGACCAGCACCCGTGGTTCCAGGAGTCCCGCAAGGACCCCGACGGCCCCTACGGCGACTACTACGTGTGGGCCGACGACGACAAGCAGTTCCAGGACGCGCGGATCATCTTCGTCGACACCGAGGCCTCCAACTGGACCTTCGACCCGGTGCGCAAGCAGTACTACTGGCACCGCTTCTTCTCCCACCAGCCGGACCTCAACTACGAGAACCCGGCGGTCCAGGAGGAGATGATCTCCGCGCTGCGGTTCTGGCTGGACCTGGGCATCGACGGCTTCCGCCTCGACGCCGTGCCGTACCTGTACCAGCAGGAAGGCACCAACTGCGAAAACCTTCCGGCAACCCATGAGTTCCTCAAGCGGGTCCGCAAGGAGATCGACGCGTCCTACCCGGACACGGTGATTCTGGCCGAGGCCAACCAGTGGCCGGAGGACGTCGTCGACTACTTCGGCGACTACGAGTCCGGCGGCGACGAGTGCCACATGGCCTTCCACTTCCCGGTCATGCCCCGCATCTTCATGGCGGTGCGCCGCGAGTCCCGCTACCCGGTCTCGGAGATCCTCGCCAAGACGCCGGCGATCCCGCAGAACTGCCAGTGGGGCATCTTCCTGCGCAACCACGACGAGCTCACCCTCGAAATGGTCACCGACGAGGAACGCGACTACATGTGGGCCGAGTACGCCAAGGACCCGCGGATGCGCGCCAACATCGGCATCCGGCGCCGGCTCGCCCCGCTCCTCGACAACGACCGCAACCAGATCGAGCTCTTCACCGCTCTCCTGCTGTCCCTGCCCGGCTCGCCGATCCTCTACTACGGCGACGAGATCGGCATGGGCGACAACATCTGGCTCGGCGACCGGGACGCGGTCCGCACCCCCATGCAGTGGACACCGGACCGTAACGCAGGCTTTTCCTCCAGTGACCCCGGGCGGCTCTATCTGCCGACCATCATGGACCCGGTCTACGGCTACCAGGTCACCAACGTCGAGGCGTCCATGGCGTCGCCCTCCTCGTTGCTGCACTGGACCCGCCGGATGATCGAGATCCGCAAGCAGAACGCCGCCTTCGGCCTCGGCTCCTACACCGAGCTGCCGTCGTCGAACCCGGCGGTGATCGCGTTCCTGAGGGAGTACGAGGACGACCTGGTCCTGTGCGTGCACAACTTCTCCCGGTTCGCGCAGCCGACGGAACTGGATCTGAGCACCTTCAACGGACGGCATCCGGTCGAGCTGTTCGGCGGGGTGCGGTTCCCGGCCATCGGTGATCTGCCGTACTTGCTGACCCTCGGCGGGCACGGGTTCTACTGGTTCCGGCTCCGCAAGGACGCCGCGTAACCGACGAGGACCCGGGTGGGGCGGTTTCCACCGCCCCACCCGGGGCACGCATCAGTAACACCCCGACCAGCCAGCCCGGGGAAAGGACGCCACGCCATGTCGGAAGCCGTCACCAGCACCGCCACGACAAGTCCAGGCCTCCTCGCCTCACTGGATCCCCTCCTGCGCGAGTGGCTGCCGCGGCAGCGCTGGTTCGCGGGCAAGGGGCGCCCGGTCAGCGGGTTCTCGCTGGTGGAGGCCACCGAGCTGCTGCCGCCCACCGCCAAGCTCGGCCTGTACCACCTGCTGGTGCGCGCCCACCAGCCCCTCACCGTGGGGGCCCCGCCGCACCCCGGGGACTGCTACCAGCTCCTGATAGGCGTGCGCGAGGCGCTGCCGCCCCGGCTGGCGCCCGCGCTGATCGGCCATGTCGAGGAGGGCCCGCTCACCGGGCGTACCGCGTACGACGCCCTCCACGACCCGCTGCCCGCCGAACTGCTCCTGGAGGCGATCCGCTCCGGGAGCCGGATCGGCGGGCTGCGTTTCGAGCGGGACCCGCACCAGGAGATCCGGGAGGGCCTGGTGGCCCGGGTGATGACCGCCGAGCAGTCGAACTCGTCGATCGTCTACGGAGATACGTTCATCCTGAAACTCCTGCGCCGGGTGCTGCCCGGCGTCAACCCCGACCTGGAGCTGCCGCTGGCGCTGGCCCGCGAGGGCTGCCCCCGGGTGCCCGCGCCCACGGGGTGGCTGCGGGCGGAGCTGGAGGGAGAGCCGTACACCCTCGGAGTGCTCCAGCCCTTCGTGCAGGGTGCTTCGGACGGCTGGGAGCTGGCCCTGCGGGAACTCGCCAAGGGCGAGGACTTCAGCGCCGAGGCGCACGCGCTCGGGCGGGCCACCGCCGAGGTGCACACCGCGCTCGCCCGAGCGCTGCCGACCGTGACGCTGGGCCACCAGCAGCTGCAACTGCTGGTCGACGGCATGATCGAGCGGCTGGAGGCGGCCGTCCAGGCGGTCCCCGCGCTACGGCCGTACGCGCCGGGTCTGCGCTCCGCGTTCACCGCGCTGGGTGATCTCGCCTCCGAGGGCCGCACCTGGACCGCGCAGCGCATCCACGGCGATCTCCACCTCGGCCAGTGTCTGCGCTCGGCCGCCGGGCACTGGTCGCTGATCGACTTCGAGGGCGAGCCGTCCAAGCCGCTCTCCGAACGCCGGCTGCCGCAGCCCACCGCCCGGGACGTCGCCGGGATGCTGCGCTCCTTCGACTACGCGGCGCACTCGACCGACCTGCCCGTGCCGGGCTGGGCCGAGGCGTGCCGGGCGGCGTACTGTTCCGGCTACGCCGAGGTCAGTGGCGTGGACCCGCGGACCGATCCGGTGCTGCTGCGCGCGTACGAGACCGACAAGGCGATCTACGAAGTCGTCTACGAGGCCCGGCACCGCCCGGACTGGCTGCAGGTGCCGATGGCCGCGGTCGCGCGGTACGCGACAACCGACCCGATCTGACCGACCCGACTCCCGCCGAGGAGGCTCCACCTGTGACTCCGCCCACCCCCAGCGGTTCGGACCCGAAGAAGACTGCGAAGAAGAAGGTCGCGGAGAAGGCAGTGACCAAGAAGGCCTCGGCGAAGAAGGCGGAGCCGGCGGCCAGGAAGGCGCCCGCGAAGAAGGCCGGCGCCGGGAAGACGGCTGTCGGCGCGGCGGCGGACACGGCCCGTGCCGTCAAGGCCGTCGCCGAGAAGGCCGGCGCCGAAGCGGCCGACGCCGTCAAGGCCGTCGCCAAGGGGGGCGGCGGCGAGAAGGCTGTCACGAAGAAGCCCGTGGCGAAGAAGACCGGTGCCGGGAAGGCCGTGGCCAAGAAGGCACTGGTCAAGGAGGCGGCCGTCGACAAGCCTGTCGTGAAGAAGGCCGCCGCGAAGAAGGCCGCTGTGAAGAAAGCCGCCGTGAAGAAAGCCCCTGCCGAGAAGGCCCCGGCGAAGAAGGTGACCGCCAGGAGGACCGCCGCGACGAAGGCGGCCGGCGAGCACGCGGCGGTGGAGCCGGTGGCCCCCGCCCCCGTTCCGCCGCCGGAGACACCGGTCTCCCCCGCCATGGACGCCGGCGACCGGGACCGGCTGCTCTCCGGCACCCACCACGATCCGCACGGGGTGCTGGGCGCGCACCCGGTCCCGGGCGGGGTGGCCTTCCGGGTGTTCCGTCCCTACGCCCTGGGCGTCACCGTCGTGGCCGGGGACGTGCGGGCCGAGCTGCAGGACGACGGCGACGGCTTCTTCTCCGGCCTGCTGCCGCTGCGGGAGATCCCCGCCTACCGGCTGCTCGTCACGTACGAGGAGTCGGTCCAGGACACCGAGGACGCGTACGCCTTCCTGCCCGCGCTCGGCGACCTCGACCTGCATCTGATCGGCGAGGGCCGGCACGAGCAGCTGTGGACGGCGCTGGGCGCGCAGCCCATGACCCACCAGGGGTCGGCGGGGACACGCTTCACGGTGTGGGCGCCGAACGCGCGCGGGGTGCGGGTGGCCGGCACCTTCAACTTCTGGGATCCCTCGGCGTTCGCGATGCGCTCGCTCGGCTCCACCGGCGTCTGGGAGCTGTTCGTGCCCGGTGTCGGCGAGGGCGAGCTGTACAAGTTCGAGATCACCCGCCCGGACGGTTCCAAGACCCTGCGCGCCGACCCGCTGGCCCGCCGCACGGAGGTCCCGCCCGCCACCTCCTCGATCATCCACGCCTCGCACCACGAGTGGCAGGACGGGGAGTGGCTGGCGAACCGGGCGGCCGGAGCGCCGGCCCACGAGGCACCGTTCTCGGTCTACGAGATCCATCTCCCGTCCTGGCGGCCCGGCCTGACGTACCGTCAACTGGCCGAGCAACTGCCGGCCTACGTCAAGGACCTGGGCTTCACCCACGTCGAGCTGATGCCGGTCGCCGAGCACCCCTTCGGCGGCTCCTGGGGCTACCAGGTCACCGGCTTCTACGCGCCCACGGCCCGCCTGGGCACCCCGGACGACTTCAAGTACCTCGTCGACGCGCTCCACCAGGCCGGGATCGGCGTACTCATGGACTGGGTGCCGGCCCACTTCCCGCGCGACGACTGGGCGCTCGCCGAGTTCGACGGCCGCACCCTGTACGAACACGAGGACCCGCTGCGCGCGGCCCACCCCGACTGGGGCACGCTGGAGTTCGACTACGGACGCCGGGAGGTGCGCAACTTCCTGGTCGCCAACGCCGTGTACTGGTGCGAGGAGTTCCACATCGACGGCCTGCGGGTCGACGCGGTCGCCTCGATGCTCTACCTCGACTACTCGCGCGAGCCGGGCCAGTGGATCCCCAATGTGCACGGCGGCCGGGAGAACCTGGACGCGGTGGACTTCCTCCAGGAGATGAACGCGACGGTCTACCGGCGGGTGCCGGGTGTGGTGACGATCGCGGAGGAGTCCACGGCCTGGGACGGCGTGACGCGCGCGACGCATCACATGGGCCCGGGCGGCTTCGGCGGTCTCGGCTTCGGCCTGAAGTGGAACATGGGCTGGATGCACGACTCGCTGGACTACATGGCCCACGAGCCGGTGCACCGCAAGTACCACCACCACGAGATGACGTTCTCGATGGTCTACGCGTACAGCGAGAACTACGTCCTGCCGATCTCCCACGACGAGGTCGTCCACGGCAAACGCTCACTGGTCTCGAAGATGCCGGGCGACTGGTGGCAGCAGCGCGCCAATCTCCGCGCCTACCTGGCCTTCATGTGGGCCCACCCCGGCAAGCAACTCCTCTTCATGGGACAGGAGTTCGCGCAGGGCGCCGAGTGGTCCGAGGCCCACGGCCCCGACTGGTGGCTGCTCGACCCGGCGTACGGCGCGGAGGCCGACCACCGGGGCGTGCGTGACCTGGTCCGCGACCTGAACGTCGTGTACGGCCACACCCCGGCCCTGTGGCAGCGCGACACGGACCCCTCGGGCTTCCAGTGGATCGTGGGCGACGCCTCGGAGGACAACGTCTTCGCCTTCCTGAGGTACGACGCGGAGGGCATCCCCCTGCTGTCGGTCTCCAACCTCGCCCCGGTGGTGCGCCCCGGCTACCGTCTGGGCGCCCCGGACGACGTCCCGGCCTGGCTGGAGTCCCTGAACACGGACGCCGCCCGGTACGGCGGCGGCGACGTGACCAACCCGGAGATCGTGAAACCGGACCCGCAGAGCTGGCACGGCCGCCCGGCCAGCCTCCAGGTGACGCTGCCGCCCCTGGCCACGGTGTGGCTGCGCCCGGCCTGAGCCGCGGTCTCAGTCGGCCGACTCTCCGACGAGGACCTCTCCCGCCCGCTCGCCCCGCGCCGGGCGGGCGGAGAACCCGGCGTTCTCCAGGACAGCGATGACCGCGGTGTTCATCGCGTCCCGCGCGACCCGGAACTCGCGCACCTGAGGGTCGCTCAGGAGGGCGTCCCGGGACACGGTCCTGAGGTGTTCCTGCAGGACCGGATGGACCCGCCACCGGAGGAAGGCCCGGGGAGGCAACTGCTCGTCGTCGGCGATCTCCACGTAGACACCCCAGGAGAGGGCGGCGTCGAAGGTCGAGGCGACAGGCAGGCCCGCTCGGGCCAGCGTGGTCTTCACCTTGTCCGCAAAAATGTCGTGCCGGATCAACGTCCCCTCGCCTTCCCGAGCATGTCCTAGAGCTCCTGACCTCGGCTGCCGGTCGATGAGGTGCGCCGGTCCCGGGTCCTTGTCCGCCCAGGGTACGGACCACGTGACCTGCCGGCCCTCCGCCATGTGCCCATGACAGTCACGACTTGACGCTCCCCGGGTCCGCTGTGTCGGCCAGGGCCTTCGGCAGCCGGCCCGTGTGCAGCACGCCCAGCCGCTGGGTCGCCCGGGTCAGCGCCACGTACAGGTCGCTCGTGCCGTAGAGGGCCGGCTCGACCACGAGCACGGAGTCGAATTCGAGCCCCTTGGACTGCCGGGGGTCGAGGAGCACGACGGTGTGCGTCAGGTCCGGTTCCGCGCCCGCCGTCACCCCGTCGAGGCGGGCGGCGAGCCGGCGGTGCAGATGGCGGGGGGCGATGACCGCGAGCCGGCCCTCGGCGGGGGTGAGCTCCTTCACCGCCTCCGCGACCGCGCCGGGCAGGTCGTCGGTGGCCCGCACCCAGGGCCGTACCCCGGTCGACCGCACCGAGCTCGGCGGTTCGAAGCCGGGGTCCTCGGCGCGCACCACGGCCGCCGCGAGCTCCATGATCTCGGCCGGGGTGCGGTAGTTGACGCCCAGCCGCGCGTGCTCCCAGCGGTCCTGGACGTACGGCTCCAGGATCTGCTGCCACGAACCCACGCCCGCCGCCTCCGCGGTCTGCGCCGGGTCGCCGACCAGGGTCATCGAGCGGGTCGGGCTGCGCCGCATGAGCAACCGCCAGGCCATGGGCGACAGTTCCTGCGCCTCGTCGACGATGATGTGGCCGAAGGCCCAGGTGCGGTCGGCCGCCGCGCGCTCGGCGGCGCTGCGGTGGTCGTCCTCCACCTGGCGTTCGGCGAACCGCTCGGCGTCGATGATGTCGTGCGCGGACAGGACCTCGGAGTCCTCCTCGTCCTTGTCGTCGAACTCGTAGGTGCGCGAGGCGTACGACACGTCCAGCACACCCTGTGCGTACGCGACCTGGGTCTCCCGCTCCCGCTCGGCCCGGGCCCGCGCCACCCGCTCGTCCACACCGAGGAGTTCGGCCGCCTCGTCGAGCAGCGGCACGTCCGCCACCGTCCAGCCCCGGGTCACCGGGCGGCGGACGGCGGCCGCGTCCTCGTCGGGGAGGTAGCCGACGGGGTCGGCGAGGAAGTCGGCGACCAGCCGCTGCGGGGTCAGGCGCGGCCACAACTGGTCGATGGCGGCCCAGACCTCGGGGTTCTCGGCGAGTTCGTCGCGGATCTGCGTGATGTCGCTCGGGTCCAGCAGGTTCGTCCCGTCGAAGGGGTCCGTGCCGATGCGTTCGGCGACCATGTCGGTGAGCGTGTTGAGGATGTGGCCCTCGAAGTGCTCACGGGCCACGTTGTGCGGCAGCCGGGCGGCACGCGTCTTCTCGCGGGCGACCTTGACCAGCCCGTCGTCGAGCATGAGGACCTCGCGGTCGTGCTCGATCGCGATCACCGGGTCGGGCAGCGCCTGCCAGTCGCGTACGACGTCGGCCAGCACGTCCGCCATGGCGGCGCGTCCCTTCACCGCGGCAGCGGCGCGGCTGTCGGTCGCCGTCGCCCGCACCCCGGGGAAGAGCTCCCCGACGGTCGCGAGGAGCACGCCGGTCTCGCCCAGTGCGGGCAGCACCTCTCCGATGTAACCGAGGAACGCGGGGTTGGGGCCGACGATCAGCACGGCCCGCTTGGCCAGCAGCTCCCGGTGCTCGTACAGGAGGTACGCGGCCCGGTGCAGGGCGACGGCCGTCTTGCCGGTGCCCGGGCCGCCCTCGACCACCAGTACTCCGCGGTGCGGGGCGCGGATGATCTCGTCCTGCTCTGCCTGGATGGTCTGCACGATGTCGCTCATACGACCGGTGCGCGCGGAGTCGAGCGCGGCGAGCAGGACGGCGTCGCCGGTCGGGTCCTCGTGGCCGGTGCGTTCCTGGTCGCCCAGGTCGAGGATCTCGTCGTGCAGGTCGGTCACCCGGCGGCCCTCGGTGCCGATGTGCCGACGGCGGCGCAGGCCCATCGGGGTGTGGCCGGTGGCCAGGTAGAAGGGGCGGGCGACGTCGGCCCGCCAGTCGACGAGGATCGGGGTGCGGTCGGCGTCGTCGGTGCGCAGTCCGATCCGGCCGATGTGATGAGTGGTGCCCGAGGTCAGGTCGATCCGGCCGAAACAGAGGGAACCGTCGACCGCGTTCAGCGCGGCCAGCAGCCCCGAGCGCTCGGCGACCAGGATGTCCCGCTCCAGCCGGGCCTGCATCGGGGTGTTGCCCTGGCCGAGCGCGTCCGTCACGGAGGCCTCGGTGTCGCCGCGCAGGGCGTCCACATGTGCGTACAGCCCGTCGATGAATTCCTGTTCCTGCCGCAATTCATCGTCCGGAAAACCGGTGTTTGACAATTCCACTCCCGCCCGGATATACTGTGCTCACTGAGCTTCTTTGCGACGTGTAATTCTGAAGTCGCGAACCATTGAATATACGCAAAGAAATCCCCCGAGCGCAATCGCTCGGGGGATTTCTTGTATTGCGCGGGCTCACAGGACGTCGGTCAGCTCCTCCAGCAGCCGCCGCTTGGCCCGCGCCCCCACCATCGACCGCACGGGCTCCCCGTCCCGGAACACCATGAAGGTCGGCATCGACAGCACCCGGTAGGCGTTCGTGGTCAGCGGATTGGTGTCGACGTCCAGCTGGACGACCTTGAGCCGCTCGCCCTCCTCCGCGGCGAGAGCCGTGAGCACCGGGCCCATCTGCCGGCACGGCGGACACCAGTCGGCGGTGAACTCCACCAGCACCGGCAGCTCCGAACCGAGCACCTCCGTCCCGAAGTCCGCGTCCGTCACCTCGGCCACACCCGCTGCTCTGATCACCTGTGGTCCCCTCCCAGTTCGCACACCGGCTCCGGACCGCCCGGAACCTCCGCGTCGGCGGCCAGCACGGCGCGCGCCCGCTCGGCCCGCTCCAGCTGCTGCCCGACCTGGGCGCGCACGGTCTGCAACTCACCGATCAGCGCGTCCAGTTCACCGAGCTTGCGCCGGTACACCGCGAGCGAGGCGGGACACGAGTCGCCCTCGGGATGGCCGGCCCGCAGACACTCCACGAACGGCCGCGTCTCCTCCAGGTCGAACCCGAAGTCCTGGAGCGTCCGGATCTGCCGGAGCAGCTTCAGGTCGTCCTCGTCGTAGGTCCGGTATCCGTTGCCCCCGCGCCGCGCGGGCAGCAGCCCCCGCGCCTCGTAGTAGCGCAGCGTCCGCGTCGTGGTCCCGGCCCGTGCGGCCAGCTCGCCGATTCGCATGCCTACGAACGTAATCCTTGACGCCGACGTCAAGGCAAGAGCGCCACCGAGCATGTGGTGGCCTCGGCGCTTCGGGGGGCTCCACCGGCTTCGGGCCACACCGGCTTCAGGGTCCAGGGTCCAGCCGTCACGGTCCACGCCCCCGTATTCCTCGATCCCATGACGGCGAGGGAAAACACCGGACCGCATCCGTTTCGCGGCCACCCGCCGCCTTTCCCTTGACGACTCGGTCGCGCCCGGAAACGCTCCCCCTCCCCCGTCACCGGGAAGCCGCGACCCCCGTCCACGGCTCCCCGGTGCGCTCGGCCCACTCCCGGGCCGCTTCCGGACGTCCGGTGAGCAGCAGGAGCAGCGAGGTGACGGGACCGCGGATCTCCTCCCCGGCCCCGCGCGTCCATGCGATGTCGGTGGCGACGAGCCGCGCCTTCGGCAGGGGCCAGGGGCGGGGCGGGAACCGCATGGTCCACACCCGGTCGGCGGCGTCCCGGGCGGCCACCGGTGGCACCGGGCGCGCACGGCCGAGGGCGAGCGCGATGTCCTGACCGTGGACGAGGAGGTCGAGGAGGGGTTCATGGGGCGAGGTGGTCGGCGCGAGGCGGCGGGAGCCGATGATCGAGCGCAGGCCGGCGACGATCTCGGTGACCGGAACATCGGCCTCGCGGACCGCCGAGTCGTGGATCATCCGGTTCCAGTTCCCCCGGGCACGGACCATCTCCCGTACGACCCGACCGCGGGAGAAGCGCGCCGCGACCGTCAGATGCGCGGCGACGTCCCTGACCCGCCAGTCCCCGCATCGCGTACGCGTCTCCCACTCCTGCGGGCTCAGGCCCTCCAGCAGGTCGGCCAGGCTCGCCCGCTCCTGGTCGACGAACCGCCAGAGCTCGTCGGTGTCCAGCACTGCGCTCACGGGAATCACCCACTCAAGTGGTAAGCTTCACTGACCAAAGTAGTCAGAGAATCTGACCAATGTCAAGCAGTACGAGGAGCGTCGACGATGGTGGCGGAGAGCGAGCTCAACACGGGGCTGCTCCTGTTCCTGCCGTACCGGGCCCTGGAGAATCGAATCTTCGCCGCGCTCGCGGACGCCGGCTTCGACGACTTCACGCCCGCCCAGGCCCGGGTCATGCAACGGATCGGCCCCGACGGCACGCGGCTGACGGAACTGGCCGAGCAGGCCCAGATCACCAAACAGACCGCGGGCTTCCTGGTCGACCAGCTGGAGAAGTCGGGCTATGTCACCCGTGTCCCGGACCCGACCGACAAGCGGGCCCGGCTGGTGCGGGGCGCCGCGAAGGCGTGGGCGGCGAAGGAGGTCGCCGACGGAGTGGTCGCCGAGGTGGAGCGGGAGTGGGAGGACCATCTCGGCAGGCGGCGCATGAAGCAGCTGCGGGAGGCACTGGCCCTGCTGCGGGAGATCACGGATCCGTGGGCCTAGGGTGTCTCTCCGCATCGCATCGGACACCGGGAGGGCATTCATGGCGACCCCGCCGTGGTGGGAAGAGCTCGTGGGCGTCAGCGAGGTCCTGGCGGACGCCGACCGCGCGGAGATCGAGAGCTGGCGCGGCCCCGACGCGCAGGACGCCTCGGACGAGCTTCCGCCCCTGACGGTACGGCTCGGCACGCTCGGACGCGTCTACGCCGAGGCCGGGGCGGGGCCCTTGTCGGAGCCCTTGGCGGAGCCCGGATTCAGTGAGGTGCAGACCCGGCAGCTCTTCCGGCTCCTGGAGGACGTCCTGGCGAACGGCCGCGACGAGGACAGGAACGCCGTGGCCACCGGCTTCTTCGAAGCCCTCCTCAGCGCCTGGGACAGGGGCTTCGACCTCCGCCCGGTCTGGCAGGCCCTCGGCCCGGCCTCCCGCGCCTACTGCCGTTCCTGGAACGGCTTCACGGGTGTCGGGAGCCCTGACTGGATGCGTTGAGCTCACGCAGTTCGCCGGCCTCCTCGACCTCCAGCAGCGACGCGCTCTGCCGTTCCTCCTCGAAGGCGCGGTGGCCGCCGCGCAGGCCGAACAGGCGCTTGGCCAGGAGGATGTAGAGGACGGCGAGGATGTTGAGGAGCAGTGTGGCGATCTTCAACCAGCTGATGTGCTCGGTGAGTTCGTAGATCTCCAGCGGGAGGAAGGCGGCGGTCGCGACCACCGTCAGGTACTCCGCCCAGCGCTTGGCGCACCAGAGGCCGACAGCCTCGACGAGCTCGATGAGGGCGTACGCCAGCAGCAGCACGGCCACCAGGACGAGGGTGCTGTGCTTGTACCCGAAGGTCTTCTGGAGGCTGTCGACGACCGGTGAGTGGTCGAGGTCGTAGTGGAAGTGCCTGAACACCGGCCGCAGGACGTCCAGGTACTCGTCGAAGAGCCGGCGCACCGCGTCCTGGCTGTTGCTGAACTTCCACACCGCCACGGCGGCCAGCACGATGAACACCCCGCGCACCGCCCGCTCGATCGCGAGGAAGCGCAGCACGAACAGGTCTCTGAGCACCTTGCCGCGCGGCACGAGGGGCGCGTGGTCCGCGGGCCCCGAACCGTGCGGCTCACCGAGGGCGAAGTCGCCGCAGCGCAGGCAGCGCCAGGCGCCGCCCAGGGCGGTCTCGGCGTACAGCCGGTCCCTGAGGCGGGGCTCGTCCGGCGCGTACGTCACATGGCCGCGGCGCGCACAGGTCCGCCGGTCCCAGTCGATCTTCATCCCCCGTGTGCCTCCGATGAAAGCGTGCCGTCCGGGAACGGCACGCTAGTGGGGCCGGGTAAGAGTTCGGTGAGTCCCCGGCCGACGATACGACGCCACCGACCAGGACCCCGCCAGGCCCGACACGACCACTCCAAGGCGAGCCGCCCGGCCTGCGCCTCCAGCCGGACCGCCCGCCGGGCGCCGACGGCCTTCCCCACCCGACCGGCGACCTGCCAGGCCTCGGAACCGCACTCCCCGAAGGTGCAGCCCGGCAACAGCACCGCGGCCGGGACCACGCCACACCATGCACGACCACTTCAACCAGTGACGCGCCGAAGGCGCCCGGGGTGCCGGTCGGGTGGGCCGCCGGCAGGGGGCGGGCCGGACAGCCCGAGGTCCTCGGTGCGGGCGGGGGCGCGACCGGTGTGCGGTTGCTCAGCGCCGTGCAATGGCACATGTTGCACAGCACCGTGCAAATCTGCCCGGGAGGGGCACAATGGCGCCCATGACCACGGGCCACTCCAGTCGCGCAGACGCCAACCGCCGCCGCATCCTCGACGTCGCACTCGCCGAACTGCTGCGCGACCCCGACGCGTCCATGGAGCAGATCGCGCGCGCCGCAGGTGTCGTACGACGGACCGTGTACGGCCACTTCCCGAGCCGTGAGGCGCTGATCGGCACGCTCGTCGACGGGGCCGTGGCGGCGGTCGCGGCCGCGCACGCGGCGGGACGCGCGGGGAGCGAGGACCTGGCGCAGGCCGTCGCGGGCTCCGTGCTCGCGGTCTGGAAGGTCGCCGACCGCTATCGCGTCCTGGTCGCGCTCGCCCAGCGCAGCGTCACCGTGCAGGGCATCCGCGAGCGGCTCGCCCCGGTGCGCGCGGCCTGCACCGAGCTGCTGCAGCGCGGTCTGGACGAGGGCGTCTTCGTCTCCCCGCTGCCCGCGCCCGCCCTGGCGTACGTCCACGAGCAGATGATGTTCGCGGTGATGGAGGCGGTGAACGACGGACTGCTGGACGCGGAGGAGGCGGGCCGCTCCACCGCGGTCACCGTTCTGACCGCGGCGGGCGTACCCGCCTCCCTGGCCACCGCACTGGTGGCGAAACTGAGCGACTGAACCTTGAGGGGAAAGGGGCCCGGGCGGCCGAGCTACGGGGGAGTACTCGGCCGCCCGGGGCGGGAGCCGGGCCCGGGTTCAGGTCGGGCCCGGCTCGGCTCTGCGGGGCCCTGAGGCCACCGGCGTCCGGCCGCTCAGGCCTTGGCCAGCTCCTTCTCGCCGCCCTGCTCGGGGATCTCCGCCGTAGCTTCCTCGTCGTGGTCGAGGAGCGTCTTCTCGTCGAAGGGCAGGTGACCGGCGAGCACCTGGTCGACGCGCTCGCGGTCGATCTCCTTGGTCCAGGTGCCGATCAGGACGGTGGCGACGGCGTTGCCCGCGAAGTTGGTGAGGGCGCGCGCCTCGCTCATGAAGCGGTCGATGCCGACGATCAGGCCGATGCCGTCCACCAGGGCGGGCTTGTGCGACTGGAGACCACCGGCCAGGGTCGCGAGACCGGCGCCGGTGACACCGGCGGCACCCTTCGAGGCGACGAACAGGAAGAGCAGCAGCGGGATCTGCTCACCGATCGACATCGGCGTACCCATCGCGTCGGCGATGAACAGCGAGGCCATGGTCATGTAGATCATGGTGCCGTCGAGGTTGAAGGAGTAGCCGGTCGGGACCGTGATGCCGACGACCGGCTTGCTGATGCCCAGGTGCTCCATCTTCGCGATGAGCCTCGGCAGCGCCGACTCGGAGGACGACGTCGACAGGATCAGCAGGAACTCACGGCCCAGGTACCTGAAGAGCGTGAGGATGTTCAGGCCCGCGATGATCCTCAGCAGGGTGCCGAGCACGATGATGACGAACAGGAAGCAGGTGATGTAGAACCCGACCATCAGGAGCGCGAGGTCCTTGAGCGCGTCCACACCCGCGGAACCGACCACGGCGGCCATGGCGCCGAAGGCACCGATCGGGGCGGCCCACATCACCATGGCGAGGATGCGGAAGACGAGCCGCTGGATGTGCTCGACACCGCGCAGGACGGGGGCTCCGGCCGGACCCATGGCCTGCAGCGCGAAGCCGGCGAGCAGGGCGATCAGCAGGGTCTGCAGCACCTCGCCCTCGGTGAAGGCGGAGACGAACGTGGTCGGGATGATGCCGAGCAGGAACTCGGTGGTGTCCTTGGCCTCCGCGTCCACCTGCGCGTGGCCGACGTCCTTGACCGCGTCGGTCACGGCGAGGCCCGTGCCCGGGTCCAGGATGTTGCCGACGACCAGGCCGATGCCCAGCGCGACCAGCGACATGATCGTGAAGTAGAGGAGCGCGATACCGCCGACGGCGCCGACCTTGGCGGCCTTCCGTACGGATCCGATACCGAGAACGATCGTGCAGAAGATGATCGGCGAGATCATCATCTTGATCAGGTTCACGAACCCGGTGCCGATGGGCTTGAGCTCCACGGCGAAGTCGGGGGCGACCAGGCCGACCGTGATACCGAGGGCGACCGCGACGATCACCGCGATGTAGAGGTAGTGCGTACGGTCCTTTTTGACCTGGGGTGCCGTATCGGGGGTGCTGGCGGCCACGGCTGCCCTCCTTTGACGTCGTCGTCGGCATGACCGGCGTGCGGCTCACGTCCGGGCTTTTGAAGGAATGCCGTGACTATCTCCCGCCCTGTGAGGGCGGTCACCCTTCCGTTCATTTAGTTCACAATCAGCCATGGAGGCAGACTGACATCATGCGCATCCCCGTACCGAGACCCCGGAGCCTCGCGGCCCAGCTCTTCGCCATGCAGGCCGTGCTGATCGCGGTGGTCGTGGCGGGGTACGCGCTGTTCACCTACGTCAGTGACCGGGGCCAGGCCGAGGAAGCGGCGCGCGTTCAGGCCAGGGCGGTGGCGCGGGCGGTCGCGGACTCGCCGTCCGTGCGGGAGGCGATCGGCACGCCGAAGCCGACGGTCGAACTCCAGCCGTACGCGCTCCGGGTCATGGCCGACACCGAGGTCGACTTCGTCACGATCATGAGCCCGCAGGGCATCCGCTGGACCCACCCCGACAAGGACCAGATCGGCAAGCACTTCCTCGGCAACACCGAGCGCGCGCTCAAGGGATATACCTTCACCGAGACCTACACCGGCACCCTCGGCGCCTCGGTCCGGGCGGTCACCCCGGTCAAGGACGACGACGGCAAGGTCATCGGCCTGGTCAGCGCCGGTATACAGGTCGAGAAGATCAGTGAACGGGTGCAGGGCCAGCTCACCGCCCTGCTCGCGGTCGCGGGCGGCGCTCTCGCGCTCGGCGCCGTCGGCACGTACGTCGTCAACGCCCGCCTGCGCCGCCACACCCACGGCATGAACGCGGCCGAGCTCAGCCGGATGCACGACTACCACCAGGCCGCCCTGCACGCGGTGCGCGAGGGGCTGCTGATGCTGGACGGGCAGTACCGTGTCGCGCTGATCAACGACGGTGGGCGGGAGTTGCTGGGTGTGTCCTCGCAGGACGAGGTGATCGGGCGGTCGGTGGCGGACCTCGGGCTGCCGGCGCCGCTGACGGGAGCGCTGCTCTCCTCGGAGCCGCGGGTCGACGAGGTCCATCTGACGTCCACGCGGGTCCTGGTCGTCAACACCTCCCCGGTCTCCGGCGGTGAGCAGCGCGGGACCGTGGTCACCCTCCGCGATGTGACCGAACTCCAGTCCCTGATGGGCGAGTTGGACTCCGAGCGCGGCTTCACCCAGGCTCTGCGCTCCCAGGCCCACGAGGCGGCGAACCGACTGCACACGGTCGTCTCCCTGATCGAACTGGGCCGTGCGGAACAGGCGGTGGACTTCGCGACCGCCGAACTGGAGCTGGCGCAGGCGCTGACCGACCAGGTCGTGGCGGCGGTCGGCGAGCCCGTGCTGGCCGCCCTGCTGCTGGGCAAGACCGCGCAGGCGAACGAGCGGGGCGTGGAGCTGGTCGTCTCGGAGGACAGCCGCCTGGACGACGGGCTGCTTCCGGAGACCCTGCCCGCCCGGGACCTGGTCACGATCCTCGGCAACCTCATCGACAACGCGGTGGACGCGGCGCAGGGCAGCGTGCGGGCGCGGGTGACCGTGACGGCGTACGCGGCAGCCGGCACGGCGGACTCGGCGGGCCGCGGGCTGGTCCTGCGGGTCTCGGACACCGGCGCGGGCGTCGACCCGGCGCACGCCGAGGCGGTCTTCCAGCGCGGCTTCTCGACCAAGCCTGCGGGGCCCGGCGGGCGCGGACTGGGCCTCGCACTCGTGCGCCAGACGGTCAACCGCTGCAAGGGAACACTGACCGTGACGGAGGCGGAGGGGGGCGGCGCCGAGTTCGAGGTACGACTGCCCCTCGGAAGCCAGGAGCTACGCCTCCCCGCCGGAAACCGGACCGACAGCCCCGGAAGTGCCACGGGCGCCGGGGAAGCGGAAGACCCCACGACCACCGGAAGCACCACAGGCCCCGGAGAAGCGGGGGCCTCGACGACCACCGGAAGCTCCGCTGACCCCGAGGGCGCGGAAGAGTCCACGACCACCGGAAGCACCACGGGCCCCGAGGAAGTGGGGGACTCCACGACTACCGGAAGCACCACGGTTCGCGGAGAAGCGGAAGACCCCACGACCACCGGAAGCACCACAGGCCCCGGAGAAGCGGGGGCCTCGACGACCACCGGAAGCACCGCTGACCCCGAGGGCGCTAAAGAGTTCACGCCCACCGGAAGCACCGCGGTCCCGGAAGCGGCGGAAGACTCCACGACCAGCGAAAGCGCCACGGTCCCGGAGGGCGCGGGAGGCCCCACGACCAGCGAAAGCTCCGCGGGTGCCGAGAGCGCGGGAGACCCCACGACCACCGAAGTCACCACGGGTCCCGGGGAAGCGGGAGACACCACGACCACCGGACCCACCACGGTCCCGGAGGGCCCGACGAGCCCGGCAGACCCCGCAGACCCGGCAGCCCCCGCAGGCACCGCAGCTCCCGCGGGCACCGCCGGCACCGCCGGCACCACGGCCCCGGAAAGCTCCACGAGCCCGGCATACTCTGCGACCGTCCCCGACGCCACGGTCCCGGGAGCCCCCTCGAACCGAGCAGGGTCCACGACCACCGACAGCACCACCGTCCCGAAACCCGCCAAGAACCGGAACGGCTCCCCGGCCGTCCGAAACGCCACGCCCCCGGATGGCCCCCCGACCCCCCTCGGCCCCCCGGTCCCCGACGGTGCCACGGTCCCCGGAGGCGATGTATGACCACGCAGCAGCCCATACGTGTCCTGGTCGTCGAGGACGATCCGGTCGCCGCCGACGCGCATGTCCTGTACGTCAACCGGGTCCCCGGCTTCACTGCCGTCGGCAAGGCCCACACCGGTGCCGAGGCACGGCGTCTGCTGGACCGCACCGCCGTCGACCTGCTCCTGCTGGATCTGCACCTGCCGGACGGGCACGGCCTCCAGCTGGCCCGTTCCCTGCGTGCCGCCGGGCATCAGGCGGACGTGATTGCGGTGACGTCGGCCCGGGATCTGACGGTCGTCCGCGAGGGCGTCTCGCTGGGGGTCGTGCAGTACGTGCTGAAGCCGTTCACCTTCGCCACCCTGCGCGACCGGCTGATCCGGTACGCGGAGTTCCACGCGTCGGCCGGTGAGGCGAGCGGTCAGGACGAGGTGGACCGCGCGCTGGCCACGCTCCGGGCGCCCGGCCCGGCCGCCCTGCCCAAGGGGCTCAGCTCGCCGACCCTGGAGCGGGTCACGGTGGCCCTGCGGGACTGCGCGGAGGGGCTCACGGCGACCGGCCTGGCCGAGGTGGTCGGCATCTCGCGGATCACCGCCCGCCGCTACCTGGAGCACCTGGTCGACGCCGGCCGGGCGGCACGCAGTCCGCAGTACGGGACGGTGGGCCGACCGGAGCTGCAGTACCGGTGGGTCAAGGGGCAGCAGTAGGCCCGGGCCCGCAACGGCCAAGCCGTGCACGCTCATTGACCTGACTAGACCACTCCTCCTACGGTCACCGGGCAACCACCCCGCGCCACAACGACGTGAGCCCGCAGGAGGTCATGCCCGTGCGCCCCACCGCCGCAAGGACCGCCTTACTCGCCACCGCCCTCGCCCTCACCGCATCCGCCCTCACCGCATGCGGCGGCGGTTCCGGCAGTGACCCGGACACCGTGAGGATCTCGTTCAAGCAGTCCACGGACAACTCGATCCATGTGATGGACGACTATCTCGCGGACATCAAGAAGCAGTTCGAGAAGGCGAACCCGGGCAAGAAGGTCGAGCTCGTCCCGATCAAGGCCCCGGACTCGGAGTACTACACCAAGCTCCAGCAGATGCTCCGCTCCGCGAAGACGGCGCCCGACCTGGTCTACGAGGACACCTTCCTCATCAACTCCGACATCACCAGCGGGTACTTGAAGCCGCTCGACGCCTATCTCGCCAAGTGGCCGGACTGGAACCGGTTCATCGACACCGCGAAGGCCGCGGCGAAGGCCGAGGACGGGAAGACGTACGGCGTCCCGGACGGCACGGACACCCGCGGGCTCTGGTTCGACAAGGGCATCTTCGCCAAGGCCGGCCTGCCCGCCGACTGGCAGCCGAAGACCTGGGACGAGGTCCTCGACGCCGCCCGCACCATCAAGCGCAGGGTCCCGGACGTCACGCCCCTCAACGTCTACACCGGCAAACCCGCGGGCGAGGCCGCCACCATGCAGGGCTTCGAGATGCTGCTCTACGGGACCGAGGACCGGCTCTACGACGACTCCGCCAAAAAGTGGATCGCCGGCAGCCAGGGCTTCGAGGACGCCCTCTCCTTCGTCGAGACGGTCTACCGGGAGAAGCTCGGCCCGGACGTCTCCACCGCCCTCGACCCCAACATCCAGACCATCGTCCGCGGCGACCTGCTGCCCAAGGGCAAGCTCGGCATCGACCTGGACGGCTCCTGGCTCCCGCAGGACTGGCTGCCCGGCAGCGGCCACGAATGGCCCGAGTGGTCCAGCGAGTTGGGGCTCGCGTACATGCCGACCCAGCACGGTCAGGCCCCCGGCAAGGTGAGCATGTCCGGCGGCTGGACCTGGGCGGTCCCGGCCAAGGCGGGCAACCCCGACCTCGCCTTCGAGTTCGTGAAGACCATGCAGACCAAGACCAACGCGCAGAAGTGGTACGTCGCCAACTCGGGTATCGCCGTACGCGAGGACGTGGCCGAGGACCCGGCGTACGCCAAGGCCCAGCCCGGCATCAAGTTCTTCACCGACCTGGTCGCGAGCACCCACTACCGGCCCGCGTACCCGGCGTATCCGAGGGTCTCCACCGCGATCCAGGAGGCGATGGAGGGCGTGACCACGGGTGACATGTCCGTCGAGGAGGCGGTCAAGGGGTACGACGCATCACTCAAGGAGGCCACGGACGACCAAGTGATCGAGAAGTGAACCCGCGCTCCCTCGCCCGCGCCCTCCCCGTCACTCCCGCGCTGGTCCTGCTGCTCCTGTTCCTCGCCGGCCCCATCGCCTACTGCGCCTGGATCGCCTTCACCGACCTGCAGTTGACCGGCCAGGCACAGTCGTCCTTCGTCGGCTTCGAGAACTTCCGTACGGCCTTCCGGGACGAGGAGTTCCTCAACGCGGTATGGCTGACGCTGGTGTTCACGGTCGTGTCCTCGCTGCTCGGGCAGAACACGCTGGGCCTGGCCCTCGCCTCGCTGATGCAGCGCGCCTCGAAACCCGTGCGCACACTCACGGGCGGCATCGTCATCACGGCGTGGGTGCTCCCCGAGGTCGTCGCGGGCTTTCTGCTCTACGCCTTCTTCCGCAAGGAGGGCACCCTGAACGCCCTGCTCGACCTGCTCCATCTCCCCTCCCAGAACTGGCTGTTCACGCTGCCGATCCTGGCGGTGTCCTTCGCGAACGTGTGGCGGGGCACGGCCTTCTCGATGCTGGTCTACACGGCGGCGCTGAACGAGATCCCGAAGGAGATCACGGAGGCCGCCGAGGTCGACGGAGCGGGCGGCTGGCGCCGGATGTGGCACATCACCCTGCCGATGCTCCGGCGGTCCATCGGTACCAACCTGATGCTCAACACCCTGCAGACGCTGTCGGTGTTCGGGCTGATCTGGGTGATGACCAGGGGCGGTCCGGGCGACAGGAGCCAGACGCTGCCCCTGTTCATGTACGAACAGGCCTTCCAGAACAGCATGATCGGCTACGGCACGGCGGTGGCCCTGCTGCTGCTCCTGGTCGGCTCGCTGTTCTCGGTGGTCTACATGCGCCTGCTGCGGACGGAGGTCTGAGGCCGTGTCCGACCGCCGCCGCAACCGCCGACTGGCCGCCGACGCGGGCCTGTCGGTGCTCGCCGCCGCCTTCCTGCTGCCGCTCGCCTGGGTGGTCCTGTCCGCGCTGGACCCGCACGCCGACCTCAGGGTGAAGGTCCCCGACGGGATCACCCTGCACAACTTCGACGCGATCCTGACCGACGAGATCACCTTCACCCCGCTGCTCAACAGCCTGATCCTGTGCGGCGGGGCGACCCTGCTGACGGTGGTCTGCGCGGCCCTCGCGGCCTATCCGCTGTCCCGCTTCCGCTCGCGCCTCAACCGGCCGTTCCTGCTGTCGATCCTCTTCGCGACGAGTCTGCCCATCACGGCGATCATGGTTCCGGTCTACGCCCTCTTCGTGCAGGTCGACCTGATCGACACCCTCCAGGGCACGATCCTGTTCTTCGCCGCCTCCCAACTCCCCTTCTCCATCTGGCTGATGAAGAACTTCATGGACGGAGTACCGAAGGAACTGGAGGAGGCGGCCTGGACGGACGGCGCGGGTTCCCTCCAGTCTCTCGTCCGGATCGTGCTGCCCCTCATGGGCCCCGGAGTCGCGGTCGTGACCGTCTTCTCCTTCGTCATGATGTGGGGCAACTTCTTCGTCCCGTTCATGCTCCTGCTCACCCCGGACCAGATGCCGGCGTCCGTCAGCATCAACGAGTTCTTCGGCAACCGCGGAATGGTGGCCTACGGCCAGCTCGCCGCGTTCTCGATCGTCTACTCGACCCCGGTGATCCTGCTGTACGTGCTGGTGGCACGGCGGTTGCGGGGAGGCTTCGCACTGGGCGGGGCGGTCAAGGGATGACGTGCCCGTGACGGCCAAGGCCTGATCACCAATCCCACCCCGCACAGCCCGCCGTGATCCCGCCCGCCGCGGTCGCCGGCCCGGTGCCGACGACCGCGCCGAGGATCTGCGCCGCCCCGATCCAGCCGCCAACCGCGCCCCGCTGAAGCCGTGGCACCCGGCCCGGCACGGCCGCCGCGACCGCCGCGAAGGCCGCGTTCAGGGTCAGCTGGACCAGACACCAGCCGAGCCCACCACCTCAGCCACACCGCCGCCCGTGTCCCGGCACACCCCCACACACCAGCCTCGACACAGCCCACGGCCTCACACAGCCCCGCTTCGCGCCCACCGCGCCCGAGTCCGGCACACCCCTACACACCAGCCCCGGCACAGCCCACCCCGGGCCGACCCTGAGTACGGGCGCACGCCCACACACCAGCCTCGACACAGCCCGCCCCGGGCACACCGCGCCCAAGTTCCCCCACACGCCCAACCACCAGCCCCGGCGCAGCCCACGACCCCGCACAGCCCGACCCCCGACCGGTCCCGAGCACGGGCGCACGCCCACACGTCAGCCCCCAACACCCCCCGCAGCCCCGCTCCGCCCTGGCCATGGGCGCGTTCCGCGGCGCGGGCCGGCTGTCGGTGTCGGTGTCGGTGTCGGCCGGGTTCTCCGGGGTGCGGCCCCGTCGCCGAGCCGCCCAACCGGCAGGTCAAGGTCAAAGCCAGGGCCCCGGACACAGTGCGCCGTCACTCCTCGGGCAGCACCCCGGGACGGAACGGTTCCACCCCCACCACCCTGCGCACCCGTACCGGCTCGATCAGAAGCATCACCCGCCGCTCCCCCGCGAGCAGCCACGGGTACCGGTCCTCGCCGATGTACTTCCGGGTGAGCCGGTCCATGGAGCGCTCCGCCTCCTCGCCCTCCACGAACCGCACCACCCGGCCCCGGATCTCGACCCGGTCGTAGGGGTTCTCGGGGTCGTGGTGGGAGAGGGAAACGTTCGGATTGCGCCGCAGGTTTTCCTCCTTCACACGTCCGATCGCGGTGTTGACCATCACGTACTCACCTTCGAGGTCCGCCCACATGGGCGAGACCTGCGGCGCGCCGTCCGGACCGACCGTCGCGAGGTGCCAGAAGTTCGGCGCCAGCAGGCGCTCGCGAATATGCCCCTCTACCTTGCCATTCACTTCGTACACGAAGATCGCACCTCTTTCCGGCCACCCGTCCGGGCACCCGGCGCCATCCTCGCCACCGTGTCCGCGCCACCGACAGACGATCTTCGGACAGCCCGAACCCACGAGCGAAACCGTAGCTTCCTACAATCCGTGATCCTGGCCGAACAGACCGTAGTCACCGCACTCCGGCGCCCCTAGCTTGTGGGCCGTGCGCCGACCCCCCGCCCTGCCGAACCAGCCCGGACCGCCCTTCGACAACCTCACCGCCCGCAGACTCCGTGTCGCTCTCGGCATGGGTCCCGAGCACGTGGCCTACGGGCTGCGCGTCTCGTACGGGCTCCCCTACGTCACCCCGGATCTCGTGCTCGCCTGGGAGCGCGGGATCGTCTGCCCCACCAGTCCGGAACTCACCGCTCTCTCGGGCGTGTTGTGGTGCTCCCCCGGTGAACTCATCGGCCGCCCCCGCACCCTGCGCGAACACCGGGTCGCGCGGGGCATCGCCCCCGAGGACGTGGCCCGTGCCGTGGGGCTGGAACTGCTCGCCTACCTCGGCATGGAGGAGCAGGACGAGTGGCGCGGCACCGACCGCCAGTCCGCCGCCCTGGCCGAGCTGCTGGAGCTGGACCTGCCGGACTTCGTCGCCGTCACCGGACGCGAGAGACGGCTCGCCGAATGCCTGCGCGGCGCGGTCAGCACCCGCTGGCAGGCCTACGTCCGCCAGGTGGCGAAGATCGTGCCCCTGGACCGGCGCCTGGTGGAGGAGACCCTGATGGATCTGCACCGGCAGTACCAGGGGCAGATGGTGTCCACCCTGAGCTGGGGCGGGGGCGGCGAACGCTCCGGCGAGGCCGGCCAGGAGTTCCTGGACGAGATCGTGGCGCGGTTCTGGGACGCGGTGGAGGGACGGCCGTAGGACCGCCCTCCGGGTCTAGAAGACCGACTCCGCCTCGTCCATCCGGTCCTTCGGGACCGTCTTGAGCTCGGTGACCGCCTCCGCGAGCGGCACCATCACGATGTCGGTGCCCTTGAGCGCGGTCATCCTGCCGAACTCGCCCCGGTGCGCGGCCTCCACCGCGTGCCAGCCGAAGCGGGTGGCGAGGACCCGGTCGTAGGCGGTGGGGACACCACCGCGCTGGACGTGACCGAGGATGACCGGCTTGGCCTCCTTGCCGAGCCGGCGCTCCAGCTCGTACGCCAGGGCGGTGCCGATGCCCTGGAAGCGCTCGTGGCCGAACTTGTCGATCTCGCCCGTGCCGTAGTCCATGCTGCCCTCGGCCGGGTGGGCGCCCTCGGCGACGCAGACCACCGCGAACTTCTTGCCGCGGGCGAAGCGCTCCTCGACCATCTTGACCAGGTCGGCCGGGTCGAAGGGGCGCTCGGGCAGGCAGATGCCGTGGGCGCCGGCGGCCATGCCGGACTCCAGGGCGATCCAGCCCGCGTGCCGGCCCATGACCTCGACGACCATCACGCGCTGGTGGGACTCGGCGGTGGTCTTGAGGCGGTCCATGGCCTCGGTGGCGACACCGACCGCGGTGTCGAAGCCGAAGGTGCGGTCGGTGGAGGAGATGTCGTTGTCGATCGTCTTGGGGACGCCGACGACCGGGAGACCGGCGTCGTACAGCATGCGCGCGGCCGTGAGGGTGCCCTCGCCGCCGATCGGGATCAGCGCGTCGATGCCGAACTCGTGGATCATGTCGGAGGCGCTCTCGCACGCCTCGCGCAGCCGGTCCCGCTCCAGGCGGGAGGAGCCGAGGATGGTGCCGCCGCGGGCCAGGATTCCGCTGACGCTGTCCAGGTCGAGGGCGCGGTAGCGGCCGTCCAGGAGGCCGGAGTAGCCGTCCTCGAAGCCGATGACCTCGTCGCCGTAGTTGTCGACCGCGCGGTGCACGACCGACCGGATCACGGCGTTCAGGCCGGGGCAGTCGCCGCCTGCGGTGAGAACTCCGATGCGCATCGTGCTGTGTCTCCTGCTCGCTGTTGATACCGGTGAGCCTGTCCCGATTCTTTCACGTCCCGCAGAGCACCGTCGCATCCCGTGCTGACGGGCGCCTTATAGACCGACCGGGGTACTGTCAAGAGGGTTTCCGCTCACCTCGGTGGGCAATTTTCATGTCCTGTTTTCCTGCCCGTGCGAGAGAGGGAGATCACGCGTGACCCGCAGCGTGTACGTGACCGGGATCGACCGCGGCGACGGCCGCCAGGTCGTCGAGCTGGGGGTCATGGAGCTGCTGACCCGCCAGGTCGACCGGGTGGGGGTGTTCCGACCGCTGGTGCACCACAGCCCCGACCGGCTCTTCGAACTGCTGCGTGCCCGCTACCGGCTCTCCCAGGACCCCGCCACCGTCTACGGTCTCGACTACCACGAGGCCTCCGCCCTGCAGGCCGAGCGCGGCACCGACGAGCTGGTCTCCACCCTCGTAGACCGCTTCCACCTGGTGGCCCGCGACTTCGACGTCGTCCTGGTCCTCGGCACCGACTTCGCCGACACCCAGCTCCCGGACGAGCTCGCGCTGAACGCCCGCCTCGCCAACGAGTTCGGCGCCTCCGTGATCCCGGTCGTGGGCGGCCGCACACAGCCCGCCGAGTCGGTGTTCGCCGAGACCCGCAACGCCTACCGGGCCTACGACAGCCTGGGCTGCGACGTGCTCGCCATGGTCACCAACCGGGTGGGCCGTGAGGACCGCGACGAGATCGCCGAGCGGCTGCGGGGCCGGATGCCGGTGCCCTGTTACGTCGTGCCGGACGAGCCCGCCCTGGCCGCGCCCACCGTCGCCCAGATCGGGCAGGCCCTGGGGGCCAGGGTGATCCTCGGTGACGACTCCGGGCTGGCCCGGGACGCGCTGGACTTCGTGTTCGGCGGCGCGATGCTGCCGAACTTCCTGAACGCCCTGACCCCGGGCTGCCTGGTGGTCACCCCGGGCGACCGCGCGGACCTGGTCGTCGGCTCGCTCGCCGCGCACAGCGCCGGGACCCCGCCGATAGCCGGTGTGCTGCTCACCCTGAACGAGGTGCCGAGCGACGAGGTCCTCACCCTCGCCGCCCGCCTCGCCCCGGGCACCCCGGTGCTGTCGGTGGCGGGCAACAGCTTCCCCACCGCCGCCGAACTCTTCGCGCTGGAGGGCAAGCTGAACGCGGCCACCCCGCGCAAGGCGGAGACCGCGCTCGGTCTCTTCGAGCGGTACGCCGACACCGCCGAGCTCGCCGGCCGGGTCTCCGCGCCGAGCAGCGACCGCCTCACGCCGATGATGTTCGAGCACAAGCTCCTGGAGACGGCCCGCTCCGACAAGCGCAGGGTCGTGCTCCCCGAGGGCACCGAGCCGCGCGTGCTGCACGCGGCCGAGGTCCTGCTGCGCCGGGGGGTCTGCGACCTGACGCTGCTCGGCCCGGTCGACCAGATCCGCAAGAAGGCCGCCGACCTCGGCATCGACCTCGGCGACTGCCGGCTGATCGATCCGGCGACCTCCGAACTGCGCGACGCCTTCGCCGAGAAGTACGCGGCCCTGCGGGCGCACCGGGGCGTCACGGTCGAGCTGGCCTACGACGTCGTCTCCGACGTGAACTACTTCGGCACGCTGATGGTCCAGGAGGGGCTCGCCGACGGCATGGTGTCCGGGTCGGTGCACTCCACGGCGGCGACGATCCGTCCGGCCTTCGAGATCATCAAGACGAAGCCGGACGCCGACATCGTCTCGTCGGTCTTCTTCATGTGCCTCGCCGACAAGGTGCTGGTGTACGGCGACTGTGCCGTGAACCCCGACCCCGACGCCGAGCAGCTCGCCGACATCGCCATCCAGTCGGCGGCCACGGCCGAGCAGTTCGGGGTGGAGCCGCGGATCGCGATGCTGTCGTACTCCACCGGTACGTCCGGCTCGGGCGCCGACGTCGACAAGGTGCGCGAGGCCACCGAGCTGGTACGGCAGCGGCGGCCCGACCTCAAGATCGAGGGGCCGATCCAGTACGACGCGGCGGTCGAGCCGACCGTGGCGGAGACCAAGCTGCCGGAGTCGGACGTGGCCGGGCAGGCAACGGTTCTGATCTTCCCGGACCTCAACACGGGCAACAACACCTACAAGGCCGTGCAGCGTTCGGCCGGCGCGATCGCGGTCGGCCCGGTGCTCCAGGGCCTGCGCAAGCCCGTCAACGACCTGTCCCGGGGCGCCCTCGTCTCGGACATCGTCAACACCGTCGCCATCACCGCGATCCAGGCTCAGATCCCTACCGAGAAGGCTGCCCAGCTGTGAGTGCCACCCGCGTCCTCGTCCTCAACTCCGGCTCCTCGTCGGTGAAGTACCAGTTGCTCGACATGCGGGACAGCAGCCGGCTGGCGGTGGGGCTCGTCGAGCGCATCGGCGAGGAGGGCTCCCGGCTGCGGCACACGCCCCAGGGGGGCGGACCCCGCGAGTGGACCGGCCCGATCGCGGACCACGACGCGGCGCTGAAGGCCGTGGCGGAGGAACTGTCGAAGGACGGGCTCGGCCTGGACTCCCCGGAGCTGGCCGCGATCGGCCACCGCGTGGTGCACGGCGGCAAGACCTTCACCGAGCCGACGGTCATCGACGAGGCCGTGCTCGCCGAGATCGAGCGGCTGATCCCGGTCGCCCCGCTGCACAACCCGGCCAACCTCACCGGTATCCGCACCGCGCGGGCGCTGCGCCCGGACCTGCCCCAGGTAGCCGTCTTCGACACCGCGTTCCACACCACGATGCCGGAGTCGGCGGCGCGCTACGCGATCGACGTGGAGACCGCCGACGCGCACCGCATCAGGCGCTACGGCTTCCACGGCACCTCGCACGCGTACGTGTCCCGGGCGACGGCCGAGCTGCTGGGGAAGTCGCCGGAAGAGGTGAACGTGATCGTGCTGCATCTCGGCAACGGCGCGTCCGCGTCCGCCGTGCGGGGCGGCAGGTGCGTGGACACCTCCATGGGGCTGACGCCTTTGGAGGGACTCGTGATGGGTACGCGCTCGGGGGACATGGATCCCGCCGTCATCTTCCATTTGATGCGAGTTGGCAAAATGTCCACGGACGAGATCGACACTCTTCTCAACAAGAAGAGCGGGTTGATCGGGTTGTGCGGGGACAACGACATGCGGGAGATCCGCCGCCGGGTCGACGAGGGTGACGAACAGGCGAAGCTCGCATTCGACATCTACATTCACCGGTTGAAGAAGTACATCGGCGCCTATTACGCGGTGCTCGGCCGGGTGGACGCGATCGCGTTCACGGCCGGCGTCGGGGAGAACGCGGCATCGGTGCGCGAGGCCGCCGTGGCGGGCCTGCAGTCCCTGGGCCTGGCGGTGGACGACGCGCTGAACGCCGTACGGAGCGACGAGCCGCGACTGATCTCGCCGGCGGACGCCCGGGTGGCGGTGGCCGTGGTGCCGACGGACGAGGAATTGGAAATCGCGACACAGACCTACGCACTGGTCGAAGAAAGCAACTGAGCAGTAACCGCAACTGAGCGCGTCCCCGCCCATTTGTATCTTCCGCCAGACGGAATATTCCGCAGCGAAACAAACCGATAGGATCGCCCCATGCGCCGTTCGAAAATCGTCTGTACTCTCGGCCCCGCGGTCGACTCCCACGAGATGCTGGTCTCGCTGATCGAAGCCGGCATGAACGTGGCCCGTTTCAACTTCAGCCACGGCTCGCACGCCGAGCACCAGGGGCGGTACGACCGCGTCCGTGCCGCGTCCAAGGAGACCGGCCGGGCCATCGGTGTCCTCGCCGACCTGCAGGGCCCCAAGATCCGCCTGGAGACCTTCGCCGAGGGTCCGGTCGAGCTGGAGCGCGGTGACGAGTTCGTCATCACCGCCGAGGACGTCCCGGGTGACAGGACCATCTGCGGGACCACCTACAAGGGCCTGCCCGGTGACGTCTCCCGCGGCGACCAGATCCTCATCAACGACGGCAACGTCGAGCTGAAGGTCCTGGACGTCGACGGCCCGCGGGTCAAGACGATCGTCATCGAGGGCGGTGTCGTCTCCGACCACAAGGGCATCAACCTGCCCGGCGCTGCGGTCAACGTGCCCGCGCTGTCCGAGAAGGACGTCGAGGACCTCCGCTTCGCGCTGCGCATGGGCTGCGACATGGTCGCGCTGTCCTTCGTGCGGGACGCCAAGGACGTGGACGACGTCCACCGCGTGATGGACGAGGAGGGCCGCCGGGTCCCCGTCATCGCCAAGGTGGAGAAGCCGCAGGCGGTGGACAACATGGAGGACGTCGTGATGGCGTTCGACGCCGTCATGGTGGCCCGCGGTGACCTGGCCGTCGAGTACCCGCTCGAGAAGGTCCCCATGGTGCAGAAGCGCCTCATCGAGCTGTGCCGCCGCAACGCCAAGCCGGTGATCGTGGCGACCCAGATGATGGAGTCGATGATCACCAACTCCCGCCCGACCCGCGCCGAGGCCTCCGACGTGGCCAACGCGATCCTGGACGGCGCGGACGCGGTCATGCTGTCGGCGGAGTCCTCCGTCGGCGCGTACCCGATCGAGACCGTGAAGACGATGTCGAAGATCGTCACCGCGGCCGAGCAGGAGCTGCTCTCCAAGGGCCTGCAGCCGCTCGTCCCGGGCAAGAAGCCGCGCACGCAGGGCGGTTCGGTCGCCCGCGCGGCCTGCGAGATCGCCGACTTCCTCGGCGGCCGCGGCCTGGTGGCCTTCACCCAGTCCGGCGACACCGCCCGCCGTCTGTCGCGCTACCGCGCGCAGCAGCCGATCATCGCCTTCACCACCGACGAGAACACCCGCAACCAGCTCACCCTCAGCTGGGGCGTGGAGTCGCACGTGGTGCCGTTCGTGAACACCACGGACGAGATGGTCGACATGGTCGACCAGGAGATCGCCAAGATCAACCGCTTCAACCCGGGCGAGATCGTCATCATCACCGCCGGCTCGCCCCCCGGCGTGGCCGGCACCACGAACATGCTCCGCGTGCACCACATCGGAGGCACCGCGCAGTAGAAGTTCCTCGTAGTTCCTCGTACGGCGCGGAGGGCGCCCCCTGCCCCAGGGGGCGCCCTCCGGCGTCCTCGGGGTCGGAGGGTCAGCCGATGCTGCCCGAGGTACTGCGCTCTCGGGGTGCGCTCGGCAGGATGTCGTGGGCGCGACTGTGCCCCGCCGGAACGGGCCGGCGGGGCACAGTCTTTCTGCGGCTCCCGGATGGGTTCGTGAGGGGCGTGGGTCAGCCCTCGCTGTACTGGTGCATCCCGGGCACGTTCAGCGTCCCCCCGTACTGGGCCGCCTGCTGGACCGTCACGTTGGTGAAGTAGATCAGCGGGATGTTCAGCGGCGGGGGGCTGTCCGGGCTGAACGTGATCGGGATCAGCCCCAGCAGGTTGCCGGAGATGCTCTCGGTGTACATCGTCGTCTTGCCGCCGGTGATCTTGGACGTCGAGCCCTTGGCCGCCTGCACGTGGTACGTCTTGCCGTGCTCGGTGACGATCTGGTGGAGGTCTCCGATGTCGGTGCCGTCGGATATGACGTACTTCAGCACCTTCTTGGTCTGACCGCTCGCGGTCTTGACCTTGACGACCCCCTGGTAGTCGGCGCCCTTGAGGAACAGCGAACTGGCCTTCAGAGTCCAGGCCTTGTCCGCCACCGTGATACCGGGCTCGGTGTCGCCCACCTCGTCCGTGGCCGCCGGGCAGTCCTCGGGGTCCGTGCTGGAGCTCGCCGAGGGGCTCGGGGAGGCCGTGGCGTCGGCCGCCGCCTCCTGCGCCGCCTTGGTGGCGTCCTGGACGGCCTTGGTGGTGTCCTCGGTCGCCTTGGAGGCCTTGTCGGTCGTGTCCTTCACGGTGTCCTTCACCGTGTCGGTGACCTTCTCGGTGGTCTTCCCGGCGGTGTCACCCGCGCTGTCGTCCGCGCTCTTGGACGCCGAGGCCGAGGGGGTCGGCGTCGGCGTGGCGCTGGACGAACCGCTGGAGCCGGAGCCGCCCGTGAAGATCCCGGTGAGCGCGTCGCCGATGTCCGTCAGGAGGTTGCCGTCGTCGCTCGCGGAGGGCGAGGGGGACGCCGTGGCGGTGTCGGAGCCGGAGGAGTCCGAGGAGGAGTTGCTCTCCGCCTTGCTCCCGGAGGCGGACGCCGAGGGCGTGGGGGTGGGCGTGGCCTTGTCGTCGGAACCTGAATCCGACGAAGAGGAATCGCCGGAGCCCGAGCCGGAGTCGGAGCCCGAGCCGGAGGTGGCGGACGGGGACGGTGTCGCCGTGGCGTCGTCGGAGTCGGGCGAGGAACTCGCCGAGGCGGACGGGGAGGCGCTGCCGTCCAGTGCCGCGATGCAGTCCTTGTACTCGTCCGCCGTCAGGCTCTTCGCGGTCGGCGCGTCGTCGGCGAGGGCCAGCGTCGGGGTGAACCCGATGCCCATGAGGACGGCCGTCGGCATAGCCGCCATGGCTATCGCTTTGCCGGCCGGCATGTGGAACCTGTTGAACAGCGGTTTCTTCGGCGCCGCGTGCCGGGGGCCCGTTCTGACCTCCGCCGCGACCGCGGAGCCCTCGCCATGAAGGTTCTCAGCCGACACGGTACCCCCCGTTCGCGTCGTCGCCCCCGGCCCAGGCGCTCTCGGGCGTCCGGTCCGACGATCCGTCACGACCGGGCTCCGACGCCGGGTACGCCGCTCCGGGCTCGTCCACCACGGGCCTGAGGATCGCGGTGTCGGGGTCGGCGCCCTGGGGCGCACTGCCCTGCGTCCCGCCCTCGTCCAGCGGCTGCGGCCGGGGCGGCGCTCCAGGTGCCCAGGAGACCGCGAGCGCTCCGCCGATCAGCGCGAACACGAAGCCCAGGATGAAGCCGCCGATGTTGGAGACCACCAGGGACACCAGGGACAGGACGATCGCGGCGACACCGGCGAAGACGCGGGTGGCCTGCTGGAACCACATCGTGAGGCCCAGAGTGACCAGCAGTACGCCGATGATGAGGGAGCCGGCCCCCGCGGTCGTCGCCATGGCGATCGACATGGTGCCCAGCTTGAACGTGGCGTACGGGAAGTAGGCGATCGGCACCCCACCGAGCAGGGTGAACAGGCCCGCCCAGAACGGCCGGTTGCCCCGCCAGGCGCGGAATCGCAGACGCAGCCGGGTGAAGGTCCCGGCAGTCTGGACCGGAGTCTCGGCACTCATGGAAAAAGCTCCCTGGGTCCGGTGGAAGTTCGTACCGGCTCGGCCGTGGGCGTGGAGAAGCCGGAAAGTCTGAGTCTGTAGGGGGGGTGCCCTGGGCACGGTCGGCCGGGTGGGGCGGAGAAGCGAACGCTCCACCGCCCCCCTGAGGGCGGCTCAGCCGCTCTCAGGACATCCCGGCTCCGGAGCCGTCAGTAGCACTCCATGTTGGCGTCCGCGCCGAGCTTCATCGACAGACCACTCAGCTTGAACGTGCCGGCCGTGGTGGCCCAGGCCGTCTGCTTGACGTCGTAGAGGTCGGCCTTCTCCGCCTGCTGGGCGAAGCCGCCCGGCAGCACGTTCTCGCCGGCCTTCACGTCGGGACCGCGGGTCTTGTCCTTGACCGCGACGCCGATGTCGATGTTCGTGAACTCCGCGTTGGCCTGGAGGTCAGCGACATCGATGTAGAGGTTGTGGGCCGAGACCGGCGTCTTGCCACCACCCGCGTCAAGACGCAGGTAGAACGTCTTGTTGATGATGGGGATGGTGGTCTTGACCGACTGGCACATCTTGGTGATGGTCGCGTCGTCGAACGACGAGATCGCCACCGGTACCTGGGTCTTTTCCTTGCCGTCGACCTGCTTGTAGACGGTGTCTATACCGCCGTACTGAGCGAAGCCCGTGCCGTGCAGTTCGTCCGCAGACACCTTGAACTGCTGGCCGGACACGCTGAACGACGCGGCGAGCGCACCCTGCGCAAGCCCGACGCCCACCGCGGCGGCCGCGGCGACGCTGGGCACCATGACCACAGCGAACCGCTTCCATCTTGTCCCGCCACGCACCTGGGACTCCATATTTCCTCCTTCTCGGACGTACATCTCCTGACCCTGACTGCCCTCTCGAAAGGACGGCTCAGCCGGGCAGGGATGGGAGAAGTGCTACGTCCTCGGGAAGGAGAGCGCCTGCCTTCGGAGGCGCGAACCGCGCACCGATCACCGGCGATCACCCCCGAGCGACAACCACTGGTCGCGCCTGACACGCATCACGCACAACCTTGCTGGACAGGCTTCGCCGGATGGGCGAAGACCCCCCTGTCCAAGAACCGGCGCACCTGCCGCCGACTCTGCTCGGTGGGGACCCACGGAATCCCGCGGCCCGACCGGCTGTCGGGGTACGGGAAAGGACCGAGCGTCGCCGATCGTGGTGCATTCTTGCCGCCCGCACAAGGGGCTTCGTTACTCGGTAGTAACGGGCGGATAACCGAACAACGACCCGCTGGTCTCGGTCGGCGACGCTGGGTGGCAACCAGGGGGGAGACAAAGCAGTTGATCAATGGACAGAATCCGACAGATCAACGCCGGTGTCTTACTGGAAGTAACAGCGGCCGCGTTTACCAAGTTTTGGCAAAGCGCGGCCGCAGTGACCCCCCGACGGCCAATCTTTCACTCCGGCAACACATGCCGAGGCGTTTAGCAACTGGTCAGAACCGGACTCGCGCCCCGCTCCGGCCGCCCGGTCAGAACAGGGCGCGGGACAGCGCCCGTCGGGCCGCCGACACCCGCGGATCGTCGGCGCCGACCACCTCGAAGAGCTCAAGCAGCCGCAGCCGTACGGCGTCCCGCTCGTCGCCCGCCGTGCGGCGCACGGTGTCGATGAGCCGTCCGAAGGCGTCCTCGACATGACCGCCCACCAGATCCAGGTCGGCGGCGGCGATCTGCGCCTGCGCGTCCCCCGGCTTCTCGGCCGCCTCCTTGCGCGTGCGCTGCGGGTCGAGGTTCTGCACCCGCTGCAGCAACTCGGCCTGGGCGAGCCCCAGTTTCGCCTCGCTGTTGCCGGGGTCGTCACTCAGTACGTTCTTGTACGCCTGGACGGCACCGCCGAAGTCCCCCGCGTCCAGGGCGTGTACGGCGGCTTCGAGGAGTGCGTCGTACGGCCCCGCCGGTACGGCCGCGGGCTCAGGGGCGACGCCAGGCCGGGCGTCCGGGTCGACCGTGAGGCCGGTCAGCCCGAAGCGCTGCTCGGCGACCTGCACCAGCTGGTCCAGGGTCTGCTGGATCTGCTCCTTGCCGGCCGCGCCCTGGAAGAGCGGCAGGGCCTGGCCGGCGACGACGGCGAACACGGCCGGGATGCCCTGCACCCCGAACTGCTGCATCAGCATCTGGTTGGCGTCGACGTCGATCTTGGCGAGGAGCAGGCGTCCGTTGTACTCGACGACGAGCTGCTCCAGCACCGGACTCAGCTGCTTGCAGGGCTCGCACCACTCGGCCCAGAAGTCGATGACGACCGGGACCTCGGTGGACCGCTGCAGGACGTCGCGCTCAAAACCCGCCTCGTCTACGTCGATGACGAGATCGGACGGGGAGACGGCACCCGGGCCGCCGCCCTGCCTGGCCGCTTCGGCGCGCGCCTGCTCCGCCTTCACCTTGGCCTCCTGGGCCGCTTTCACCGCGGCGAGGTCGACGACTCCGCTCATGGACATGTTCCGTGGCTGCATGCGTCTATCCTCCCCCGTGGGCGCGCCTGTGTGAAAAGCGATGTGAAAGCCGGTCGTGCAGCGCGGTCCTGACGCCGGGTCCCCACCCCACGCCGTGCGCACCGTCGCCCGCGTACGTCCCCCGCGAGCTTTCGCTACGAGTCGTAGCGTAATGGCACCGAGTGCCTACCCGGTACCCCACCCCGGTGATCTCCCTCACTGCCACCCGAGAACGGCCGGTTATGGTCGGAGGATGCAGAGCCGCAGCCCCGCCCCCCGCGCCACAGGACGCCCGCGCAGCGCCGCCGCGGACACCGCGATCCTCGCGGCGACGAGGGCGGCGCTGGTGGAGCTGGGCTGGTCGAAGCTCACGCTGGGAGATGTGGCTACCCGTGCGGGGGTCGCGAAAACCACCCTGTACCGCCGCTGGGCCGGCAAGAACGAACTCGTCGTGGACGCGGTGGCCGAACTCTTCGACGAACTGGAACTCCCCGACTGCGGGACGCTCGCCGCGGACATCGAGGGCGTGGTCCTCCAGTTCGCCGCGATCCTGGCCCGTCCGGAGGCCCAGAACGGGCTGATGGCGGTGGTGGCGGAGTCCTGCCGCGACGACGCGCTGCGCGAGCGCATCCGCGCGTCGATCGTCGACCGCCAGAAACGGCTGGTCCTCCAGGGCCGGGAACGCGCCCAGGCCCGCGGCGAGCTCCCCCCGGAGGTGGACCCCGCCGAGGCGGCCCGCACCGTCGACCTGATCTTCGACATGGTGGCCGGGGCGGTGGTCCACCGCACACTGGTCAGCGCGGAACCGGCGGACGCGCAGTGGGTGCACGACTTCACCCGGATCCTGCTGACGGGCCTGACGGGACCGGCCGCGGAATAGGGCCGGCCGCCGACGCCCTCAGAATCCCGCCGGCTCCGTGTACACGCCCCACTCGTCCCGCAGCACCCCGCAGATCTCCCCGAGCGTCGCCTCCGCCCGCACCGCGTCCAGCATCGGCCCGATCATGTTGGCCCCGTCCCGGGCCGCAACGAGCATGGCCTGCAGGGCGGTTCGTACGGTGTTCCCGTCCCGCTCCGCCTTGCGTCCCGCGAGAGCCCGCACCTGCTCCCGCTCCACCTCGTGGCTCACCCGCAGGATCTCCAGGTCCCCGGTGACCGACCCGTGGTGGACGTTGACCCCCACGACCCTCTTCTCGCCCTTCTCCAGGGCCTGTTGGTAGCGGAAGGCCGCCTCCGCGATCTCCCCGGTGAACCAGCCGTCCTCGATCCCCCGCAGAATCCCGGACGTCATCGGGCCGATCGGGTGCCGCCCGTCCGGACGGGCCCTGAGCCCCCGCTCCCTGATCTGCTCGAAGATCTCCTCGGCGTCCGCCTCGATCCGGTCCGTCAGCTGCTCCACGAACCACGAACCCCCCAGCGGATCGGCCACGTTGGCGACCCCGGTCTCCTCCATCAGCACCTGCTGGGTGCGCAGCGCGATCTCCGCGGCCTGCTCGGAGGGCAGCGCGAGGGTTTCGTCCAGGGCGTTGGTGTGCAGCGAGTTGGTCCCGCCCAGCACCGCCGCGAGCGCCTCGACGGCCGTACGGACGACGTTGTTGTACGGCTGCTGCGCGGTCAGCGAGACCCCCGCGGTCTGGGTGTGGAACCGCAGCCACTGCGCCTTCTCGGACCGCGCCCCGTACACGTCCCGCATCCAGCGGGCCCAGATGCGCCGCGCCGCACGGAACTTGGCGATCTCCTCGAAGAAGTCGAGGTGCGCGTCGAAGAAGAAGGAGAGCCCGGGTGCGAACACGTCGACGTCCAGTCCACGCGAGAGCCCCAGCTCGACGTACCCGAACCCGTCCGCGAGGGTGTACGCCAGCTCCTGGGCGGCCGTCGAACCGGCCTCGCGGATGTGGTACCCGGAGACGGACAGCGGCTTGTAGGCGGGGATGCCGGCCGCGCAGTACTCCATCAGGTCGCCGATCAGGCGCAGGTGCGGCTCGGGCGGGAAGAGCCACTCCTTCTGCGCGATGTACTCCTTGAAGATGTCCGTCTGGAGCGTGCCGTTGAGGACGGACGGGTCCACGCCCTGCCGCTCGGCCGCGACCAGGTACATGCAGAAGACGGGGACGGCGGGTCCGCTGATCGTCATGGACGTCGTCACGTCGCCCAGCGGGATGTCCCGGAACAGGACCTCCATGTCCGCCGCCGAGTCGACGGCGACCCCGCAGTGCCCGACCTCGCCGAGCGAGCGGGGGTCGTCGGAGTCCCGTCCCATCAGCGTCGGCATGTCGAAGGCGACCGACAGCCCGCCGCCGCCGTTGGCGAGGATCTTCCGGTACCGCTCGTTGGTCTGCTCGGCGTTCCCGAACCCGGCGAACTGCCGGATGGTCCAGGTCCGTCCCCGGTAGCCGGTCGGGTACAGCCCGCGCGTGAAGGGGTACTCCCCCGGCCACCCGATCCGCTCGAAACCCTCGTACGCGTCCCCCGGGCGTGGCCCGTACACCGGCTCGACGGGATCACCCGAGAGCGTGGTGAAGTCGGCCGTACGCCTGCGCGAGGCGTCGTACCGGGCCTGCCAGCGTCGGCGGCCCTCTTCGATGGCGTCAGCGTCCATACCATCGAAGTTACTAGGACGTCCAAGTAAACGCGAAGGGCAACCGCCGTACGCGTGCCGTACGGCGGTGGGGGTGGTGGTGCGTTACGCCTTGACGGGCGCCGGTGACGCGTCGACGATCTTGCCCTCGAGCTCGTGGGTGATCTTCCGCTCGACGAAGAAGGCGGCGGTGGGGATCGTGCCGGCGAGCAGGACCCACAGCTGCTTGGCGACCGGCCACTTCGCCTTGGAGCCCAGGTCGAAGGCGAAGACCAGGTAGACGACGTACAGCCAGCCGTGCGCGATCGCGACGACGCGGGTGAAGTCCGCGGCGCCGTCGACGTCGAGGCCGTACTTGGCGATCATGCTCAGGCACAGCAGAACCAGCAGCACACCGGTGACGTAGGCCAGGACGCGGTAGCGGGTCAGCACGCTCTTTTTCATGCCTATGAGCGTAACCACGCGTTCCGGGAGATCTTGCCCCGGGTCAGTCCTCGTCGAAGTCGTGAGCGGCGACCCTCAGCGGCCGCAGCATCGCGAAGATCTCCGCGCACTCCTCGGCGTCGTACACACCGAGCCCGAAGTCCATCGCCATGAGGTCACGGGTGGCGGCCTCGACGACCTCGCGGCCCTTGTCGGTGATGGAGGCGAGGGTGCCGCGACCGTCGTTGGGGTTGGGGCGCTTGTCGACCAGGCCGGACCTGACCAGGCGGTCCACGGTGTTGGTGACCGAGGTGGGGTGCACCATGAGCCGCTCACCGATCTTCGACATCGGCAGCTCGCCCGCTTTGGAGAAGTTGAGCAGCACCAGCGCCTCGTACCGCGCGAACGTCAGCCCGTACGGCTTGACCACCGCGTCGACCTCGGCGAGCAGGATCTGGTGCGCACGCATGATCGAGGTGATCGCCGCCATGGACGGCACGTTTCCCCAGCGCTGCTTCCAGAGTTCGTCGGCGCGGGCGATGGGGTCGAAGGGAAGACTGAGCGGCTTCGGCACGGCACCGACCTTACCGGCCGGTCACATCGTGGTCAGCACTGTCTCGCCCTTCAGACGGGGGTGGGCGCCTGCGGGTTCGGTGGGGGCGGGCGTTTTGCGCAGTTCCCCGCGCCCCTGGGGGGATGGGTGGGTTGTGGGTCGGGGCCGGGGTGGGGGGTATCCGTCCTCGGTCCGGCGGCTCGGTCCATCCAAAAGGGCCCTGTAACGGACGCCGGCCGCTGCGGGCGGACACCCCCCACCCCGTCCCCTTACCGCCGCACCCGGCCAACGGTTCGTCGTAGCGCGCCTGACTGCACCCCCCTAGGGGCGCGGGGAACTGCGCGACCAGCCCCCACCGGCCCGCAGCCGCCCGACGACCGCACGCCGTACGCGACTGCACGAGCGTCCACATGGCCCACCCAGGGGCGCGGGGAACTGCGCGACCAGCCCCCGCCGGCCCGCAGCCGCCCCACGGCCGAACCCCGCACCTCCCACTACACCCTCGGCGCGCCCGTCACGGACATCACCAGCGAGTACAAAGAACTCGTGGCCGCGATGAACAGCCGGTTCCCCTTCGGTCCGCCGAAGGTCACGTTGGCCACCGGCTCCGGCACCCGCACACGGCCGATCAGCGTGCCGTCGGGGTCGTAGCAGTGGATGCCGTCGGCCAGGGCGGCAGCCCACAGCCGGCCCTCGTCGTCGAAGCGGATGTTGTCGAAGTGGACGCCCTCGCGGGCCTCGGCGAAGACCTCGCCGCCGGAGAGCGTGCCGTCGGCGTGGACGTCGTACCGGTGGATACGGGCCGCCCGTGAGTCGGAGACGTACAGACGCTGCTCGTCGGAGGAGAGGATCACCCCGTTGGGCCCGTCCAGCCCGTCCGCGGCGAGAGACACCTCACCCGTGGCCGGATCGATCCGGTACACATGGCACGCGCCGATCTCCGACTCGGCCCGGTGCCCCTCGTAGTCGCTGAGGATGCCGAAGTCCGGGTCGGAGAACCAGATCGTGCCGTCGGAGCGTACGACGGAGTCGTTCGGGCTGTTCAGGCGCTTGCCCTGATAGCGCTCGGCCAGCACGGTCACCGTGCCGTCGGGCTCGGTGCGGGTGACACGGCGGTTGCCCTGCTCGCAGCTGACGAGGCGGCCCCGGGAGTCGACGGTGTTGCCGTTGGTGTTGCCGGCCGGGGTGCGGAAGACGCCGACCGCGCCGGTGGCCTCGTCCCAGCGCAGGAGGCGGTCGTTCGGGATGTCGCTCCAGATCAGCTGGCGCCACGCGGGCAGGTACACCGGCCCCTCGGCCCAGCGGCAGCCGTCGTAGAGGGTCTCCAGTCTGCTGTCGCCGTTGGTGCAGGGCCGGAAACGGTCGTCCAGGATCTCGTAGAGGCTGTCGGGCATGGGGGGTCCTCTCGGTTCGGGGTCAGCGGCGGCCGGTCCTGCGGAGATGGTGGCGCACCGCGCGCTGGGCGACGGGACCCAGGTCCTCCAGCGCGGCGACGAGCACGCCGAGCTGCTCCAGGGCGTCCAGGGCCGACGTGGCCCCGGCCGCGTCGACTCCTTCGTACAGCTCGATGCCCACGAAGGACGCGGCCACCGCCCGGGCCAGGCCCGCGGGGTCGGCGAACTCGCCGAAGGGCGTGGCCGCGAGGACTCTGGTGAGAACCTGCTCGATCTCGGCGATCCACAGCTCCAGGCCGGCGGCCGTGGCGGGGCCGAGGGTGGCGTGGGTCTGGGCGCCGGCCAGCAACTGGCCGAGCAGGGCCACATGTCCTCCGGCCCGCTCCTCCTCGTGGACCTTCCGCCCCACCGCGAGGAGTTCGGAGAGCGAGGTCACGGCGGCCAGCCGTTCCCGGTAGCGGGCCACCGCGCGCTCCGCCCCGTAGCGGCAGGCCGCGGCGAGGAGTTCGTCGACCGTGCCGAAGTGGTAGAAGACCAGGGCCTGGTTGACGCCCGCGGCCGCCGCCACCGTGCGGGCGGAGGTCTTGGCGATGCCCTGTTCGGTGAGGATCCGCAGGGCGCCGTCGAGGAGTTTGGCCTTGGTCTCCAGGGACTTGGGGGACTCGGGGCTCACGCGCGCGCCTCCTCCCGCACGGGGCGCAGGCCTGGGCGCACTCCGCAGGACGTGATGTCGCTGTAGGTCGCCTCGAAGGAACCCTCGTAGCCGAAGAGCGGGCCGAAGTACCGGTTGACGACGCGGACCCTGATGCGGAAGCGGCCCGACCGGTCGTCGTACGACTCCCGCACCTCCGCCGTCGCGCCGATCAGCTCCGGCACCCGGACGTCCACCGCGCCCTCCCGGAACCGGTGCTCCCCGGAACGGATCACGAGGGAGCCGTCCGGCTCGGCGCGGAAGTACAGCTCGCTGGCCAGGTGCTGGTGGGTGCCGAGGTAGTCGAGGATGCGGTCGCCCTTGGGGCTCAGCACCATCTGGGCGTCGAAGCGGCGGGGGCGGCCGGGGAGGCGGAAAGTGCGCACGAAGCTCACCGTCTCACGGCCGTAGGTGTCCGCGTAGGGGACGTTCTCGATCACGAACGGCACGTTCCGCCCCGGTCTCGGCACCAGGATGTTGCGGGTCGTGCCGAGGGCCAGGAAGGGCTTCACGAAGGTCCCGCCGTGCCAGATGCGGTCCATCACACCCCGGCCGGTGCAGGCCTCGCCGGTCGTCAGGCCGACCGAGAAGCGGCGCTGCAGCTGCGGGTGCAGGCGGTCGAAGTCGGCGCCCATCACCGTGCGGAACATCGAGGTCATCGCGGGGTCTCCAGGGTGCGAAGGACACGCGGCGCACGCACGCGTGTGGCGGGCCGGCGCAGACAGCGGCGGGCGGCGGGGGTGCCGGGCAGGGGTGAGGTGAACAGGGCCAGCGAGATGGTGACGGCGAGGAGGAGTGGCGAGACGTAGGCCATCGACGCCGCCAGCGGGCCGAAGAGGTGCAGGAAGCGCTCCAGACCGAGTCCGGTGGCGCCGACGGTCACGACGAGGGCGCGGACGAGGATCTCGGCGAGCCAGTTCCGCAGCGCGCGCTCCGGGGTGATCCCGCGCTCCAGCCACAGGCGCAGCCGGTCGAAGGACCAGGCCGTGGCCCAGCCGATGAGGGGGCGGAAGAGGAGGCGGTCGGTCACGGCGCCGGCGCGGCCCCAGCGCGGGCGGTAGTCGTAGCCGGTGAGGAAGGTGACGCCGTCGCCGTCGGGGAGGTAGCGCCAGTAACCGCTGCCCTCCGCCAGGAGCGAGAGCGGGTGCGGGGAGGAGAAGCGCAGGGCGGAGGTGCGGGTGCCGTCGGGGCGTTCGCGTTCCCCGGCGGAGACACCGGTGCCGGCGACGGTGAGACCGGGCAGCACGCGCGTGGCGTAGCGGAAGCGCTGTGGCTCGCCCTCCGCGCGCGGGAGGTAGGTGATCCGGGTGAAGCGGAGGTCCCAGCGCTGGTGCTGGGACGGTTCCTGTGTCCGGGTCCAGAGGTCGTCGAGATCGGCACGGATGCGGGCCTCGATGTAGAGCCCCATTGATTCCCCCAGGTGAGTTCACTGTTTGAGCGACTGCTCAAACTCACTGGGCAGGAAGGTACACGGTTTTGAGCGATCGCTCAAACATGCGGCACGAGAAAACCCCGGCCCGCGCGGGCCGGGGTTCGTCTGGCGCGGTGCGACCCGCTCAGTCGGCGAGGTGCCGCTCCACCGTCTCCACCTTGGAGGTCAGTCCGTCCGTGACGCCGGGCCGGATGTCCGCCTTGAGCACCAGTGACACCCGCGGCGCCCGCGCCTCCACGGCGGCCACGGCACGCTTCACGACGTCCATGACCTCGTCCCAGTCCCCCTCGATCGAGGTGAACATCGCGTCGGTGCGGTTCGGGAGCCCCGACTCACGGACGATCCGGACCGCGTCGGCGACGTACTCCCCGACGTCCTCGCCGACCCCGAGCGGGGTCACGGAGAAGGCGACGATCATGCGTTCACGACCCCTTCCTGGCGAGCACGGGAGGCGATGACGGCGTCCTCGGCCTCGCGCTTGAGCCTGCGCTCGGCGAAGAAGCCGCCGGTGGGCAGCACGGAGAGGACGAGGAACCAGATCCCCGTCCCGGCGGACCACTTGGCGCGCATCCAGGCGTCCAGCCAGAAGATCAGGTACAGGATGAACAGGACACCGTGGACCATGCCCATCACCGGCACGGCGTTGAAGTCCGTGGTCCGCTTCAGCACCGAGCAGACCAGCAGGAGCAGGAACGAGATCGCCTCGGGCGCGGAGACCAGGCGGAGGCGTCGGAGGGCGGAGGCTGTCTTGAGGTCCACGGGTCACCTTCGGTGGGAGGTACGTCGACGGTTTGTGAACGCACGCACAAGCGTTCGCCCATTGTGACAAATGGTTCCGGGGGCGGTGTGCGGGGGGTCGCCGGGCGGGTGCGGGCCGGTGGGGGCTGGTCGCGCAGTTCCCCGCGCCCCTTGGGTGGGCCATGTGGACGCTCCTGCAGCCACGCACGGCGTGCCGGGGCAGGTGGTCGGGCGGGTGCGGGCCCGTCGTGGCCGGTCGCGCAGTTCCCCGCGCCCCTTGGGTGGGCCATGTGGACGCTCGTGCAGCCGCGCACGGCGTGCCGGGACAGGTGGTCGGGCGAGTGCGGGCCCGTCGTGGCCGGTCGCGCAGTTCCCCGCGCCCCTGAGTGGGTCACGTGGACGCTCGTGCAGCCGCGTACGGCGAGAAGGGGACGGGGCGGGGGGTGTCCGCCCGCAGCGGCCGGCGTCCGTTACAGAGCACTGCTCAAGGGACCGAGCCGCCGGACCGAGGACGGATACCCCCCACCCCGACCCCGACCCCACCACCCACCCGCACGCGCTGCGCGCACCCCCACCGAAGCCGCAACAGGCCGCCGCAGGCACCCAGGGGCGCGGGGAACTGCGCAAAACGCCCGCCCCCACCGAACCCGCACCTTCCCAAGACTCTGTCGGCAAGGGCCTTCGGCCAGCTACCTTCACTCCGTGGCGATGTTTCGACTCCAAGGCAGCAAGGTGCTCGCCGTCGACATGACCGGGGACGCCGTCAAGGCGAAGAACGGCTCGATGGTCGCGTACGACGGGCAGATGGCGTTCAAGAAGATGAGCGGCGGTGGTGAGGGGATCCGGGGCATGGTCACCCGACGCATCACCGGCGAGCAGATGACCGTGATGGAGGTGTCGGGGCACGGGACGTGCTGGTTCGCGGACCGGGCCTCGGAGATCAATCTCGTCAGTCTCCAGGGGGACAAGCTGTACGTGGAGTCGAGCAACCTGCTCGCGACCGACGCCGGACTCAGGACCGGCACCAGTTTCACCGGCCTGCGCGGCGCCTCGCAGGGCAACGGGCTGTTCACGACCACCGTCGAGGGACACGGCCAGGCGGCCATCATGTCGGACGGCCCCGCGGTCGTCCTGCGGGTCAGCCGCCAGTACCCGCTGACCGTCGACCCCGGCGCCTACATCGCCCACCAGGGCAACCTCAGCCAGTCCTTCCAGTCCGGTGTGACGTTCCGCACGTTCATGGGCGAGGGCGGCGGCGAGGCCTTCCAGATCCGCTTCGAAGGGGACGGCCTGGTGTACGTCCAGCCCAGCGAGCGCAACACGATCGCGGGGGATGTGTGACATGCCCTTCCGCGAGATCAACTCCAAGATGGTCGAGGCCACGGTGATGCCCGGCCAGCGCCTGTTCAGCCAGCGCGGCGCGATGCTGGCCTACAAGGGCGAGGTGTCCTTCACGCCCAACATCCAGGGCGGCCAGGGCGGCGTCATGTCGATGATCGGCCGCCGGGTGGCCAACGAGGACACGCCGCTGATGACCGTCGAGGGCAGCGGGTCCGTGCTCTTCGGGCACGGCGGCCACCACGTCACGGTCGTCAACCTCACCGGCGACACCCTGTTCGTCGAGGCGGACCGTCTGCTCGCCTTCGAGGGCACCCTCCAGCAGGGCACCATGTTCATGGGCTCGCAGGGCGGCGTGATGGGCATGGTGCGCGGCCAGATCAGCGGCCAGGGCCTGTTCACGACCACGCTGAAGGGCCACGGCTCGGTGGCCGTGATGGCCCACGGCGGGGTCTTCGAGGTCCCGATCACCCCGCAGCGCCCGGTCCACGTCGACCCGCAGGCCTACGTCGCCCACTACGGCGACGTACGCAACAAGCTGTCGACGGCGCTCGGCTGGCGCGACATGGTGGGCCGCGGCTCCGGAGAGGCCTTCCAGCTGGAGCTCAGCGGGAACGGCGTGGTGTTCGTGCAGGCGTCCGAGGAGAAGCTGTGAGCCACTACCCGGGCGCGGGCCCGACCGTGTACGACCCGATGACGCTGCCGTCGGACGACAACGTCAACAACTACACCTTCTGCGTGGAGCTCAAGGGGAGCCAGTGGTTCCTGCAGAAGGGGAAGATGATCGCCTACTACGGGCAGATGGACTTCAACGGCATCGGACACGGCCGTCTCGACGGTCTCGTCCGCACGTCGTTCCATTCGCCTCTGCACGCGAGCGACTGGGTCGTGGCCCAGGGCTCGGGCAAGATGCTCCTCGCCGACCGGGCCTTCGACGTCAATTCGTACGACCTCGAAGAGGGCAACCTGACCATTCGCTCCGGCAACCTGCTCGCTTTTCAGCCAAGTCTCGCGCTGAAGCAGTCGATCGTGCCGGGCTTCCTGACCCTCATCGGAACCGGAAAGTTCGTGGCCGCCTCCAACGGTCCGGTGGTGTTCATGGAGCCCCCGATCCGGGTGGACCCGCAAGCGCTTGTGGGCTGGGCGGACTGCCCCTCGCCGTGCCACCACTACGACCACGGGTACATGGCGGGTCTGATGGGCGGTCTACGTGCGATGACGGGCCTCGGCGGGGCCTCCGGGGAAGAGCACCAGTTCGAGTTCGTGGGGGCCGGCACCGTACTGCTCCAGTCGACGGAGGTCCTGATGGCCGAGCAGGCCACAGGGGTGGTCCCGTCCGAGCCCGGGGTACCCGGCGGTTACGGGGCTCCCGCAGGCCAGCCGCAGCAGCCGGGCGTACCGCGCCTTCCCGGACAGCTGGGGGACCTCCAGCGTCGCTTCGGGCTGTGAGCGGTAGTCTGCGGAGTGTGACATCGAACGCGTGCGCACAGTCACACCACCCTCGTTAGTTCGCCTTTCAACCTTTTAGGTAGACTTCATTCATGGAGACCGAGACGGCCACGCGCTGGCTGACCGATGCGGAGCAGTGCGCCTGGCGCACCCACCTGGAGGTCAACAGGCTGTTGACGTATCAGCTCGAAAGGGACCTTCAGCCGTTCGGCCTGACGATGAACGACTACGAGATCCTGGTCAATCTCTCCGAGTCGGAGGGCGTACGGATGCGGATGAGCGACCTCGCGTCCGCCACCCTCCAGTCCAAGAGCCGGCTCTCGCACCAGATCACCCGCATGGAGAACGCGGACCTGGTCCGGCGCGAGAACTGCGAGTCCGACCGCCGCGGCCTGTACGCGGTGCTGACCGAGCACGGCATGGAGACGATGATGAAGGTCGCGCCGCATCACGTGGCGTCTGTGCGGAGGCACTTCATCGACCTCGTGCCGCCCGAGTCCCTGACGGAGCTGGACAAGGCCCTCAAGCCCATCGCGGAGCACCTGCGGGGGCACCGGGGCCGTCCCTGACACCGGGACACGGCTGGGCGAGCGGCAGGCGGAGTGCGAACACGGCTCCGCCTGCCGGCGCGTCCAGGACCGTGAGCGTGCCGCCGTGCCGGGTGGCGACGTCCCGGGCGATGGCGAGACCGAGTCCGGCGCCCCCGTCGTCCCGGGCCCGCGCCTCGTCCAGCCGTACGAACCGCTCGAAGATCCGCTCCCGGTCCCCGGCGGGCACCCCGTCCCCGTCGTCGGCGACCTCGACCACCGCGTGGTGGTCCCCGTCCCGGCGTACCGTCACCGCGACCGCCGACCTCGCGTGCCGGCGCGCGTTGTCCAGCAGGTTGTCGAGCACCCGCTCCAACTGCCCCCGGGACCCGGTCACTTCCGCGGCCTGTGCCCGCACCGTCACCCCGGGCCGTCCGGCGGCCCGCTCCCGTACCAGCGCCGCCAGCTCGACCCGCGCGTCGGCGACCCGCTCCCCCGCGTCCAGGCGGGCCAGCAACAGCAGATCCGCGGCGAGGTGCTGGAGCCGTACGGTGTCCTCGACCGCCCCGTCCAGGTCCAGCAACGCGGGGTGGGCGGCGGCCACTTCGAGCTGGGTGCGCAGTGAGGCGATCGGACTGCGCAACTCGTGCGAGGCGTCGGCGACGAACCGGCGCTGGCGTTCGACGGAGGTCTCCAGCGCGGCCAGGGTCTCGTTGGTGGTGCGGGCGAGACGGGCCACCTCGTCGTGGGTGTCCGGCACCGGGACGCGACGGGCGAGGTCCTCGGAGGCGGTGATCGCGGCCATTTCCTGGCGGATCGCCTCGACCGGACGAAGGGCGCGACGAGTCACCGCCCAGGTCACCCAGGCGACCACCGCGAGGAGCACGGGCAGGCCGATGAGCATGACCGTGGCGGCGGTGTGCACCGCGTCCTGCTGGGCCTGGAGCGAGGCACCGGCGTACACCCGGACCGTGCGGTCGCTCCGGTCCGTGACCTCGACCTGGGCGAACCGGTACGCGACGCTCTCGCCGTCCACGGTGGCCCGGCCCTGCCCGTGCCAGGTGATCTCACCGACCTCACCGACCTCGGGGGCGTCCTCGTCGTCGTCCCGCCCCGCGTCGGGGCTCGAAACGGGGGTCACCTCGGCGGCGCCGGTGCCGCTGATCGCCTCCAGGTCCTCGCTCGCCGCGAGCACCCGCCCGTCCCGGTCGACCACCTGGACCGGATGGTCCCCGTCCAGGTCGAGCTCCCGGTACGGCACGCCCTGCGCGATCTGCGTCGCCACGTTGCGAGCGGCGCTGTCGGCGGCCGTGTCCGCCTGGCCCGCGAGGTTGCTGCGCAGCGACAGCAGGACGACGGCGCCCGCGGCGACGAGGGCCACGGCCACCACCGCGGTCGCGGCCAGCGTGGCGCGGGCCCGCACCGAGCCGAACAGCCGCCTCATCTCCCGGCCTCCAGCCGGTACCCGGCACCGCGGACCGTGTGGATGAGCCCCGCGTCCAGCTTCCGGCGCAGGGTACTGACGTACACCTCGACGATGTTGGGATCGCCGTCGTACGCGAAGTCCCAGACGTGCTCCAGGATCTGCGCCTTGGACACCACCTCGCCGGCCCGCAGCGCGAGCTGTTCGAGGACCGAGAACTCCTTGGTGGTGAGGGTGACTTCGGTGCCGTCGAGGAAGACCCGGCGGGCGGCGGTGTCGATTCGCAGCTCCCCGAGTTCGAGCACCGGCGAGGCCCCGGCGCCGTTCCCGCGCCGCCGCAGCAGGGCCTTGATGCGGGCCACGAGGACGACGTAGGAGAAGGGCTTGGTCAGGTAGTCGTCCGCGCCGGTGTCCAGGCCCTCGGCCTCGTCGTACTCGCCGTCCTTGGCGGTGAGCATGAGGATCGGCACCTCGTGGCCGGCGGCGCGCAGGGCGGCGCAGACGCGGTAGCCGTTGAGGCCGGGCAGCATGATGTCGAGGATCACCAGGTCGTACGACCCCTCGGTGGCCCGGTGCAGGCCCTCCCGCCCGTCGTGGACGACGTCGACGGCGTAGCCCTCGGCGGTGAGGCCCTTGGCGAGGGACAGGGCTAGTCGTTTCTCGTCCTCGACGATCAGCAGGCGCATGCGTACAGCCTGGCAAAGCGAACCTGAAGACGCCTTCAGGGGGCTTCAGGTCACGTTCAGCTCCCCTCCGGCAGCGTGGTTGTCGTCCAAAGCGAACGAAGCAGAACGGCTCTGGAGGAATCCTCATGAAGCGCAACATCGTCATCGCCACCCTCACCGCCGCCGCGCTGGCCACCGGCGGCACCGTCGCGGCCTTCGCCGCGGGCGACGACGAGGCGACGGCGACGCAGCGCCAGACCAACACGAGCGCCCAGGCGGCCGCGGACCGTGACGACGCGGACGACGCCGCTGACGACCGGGACGACAACGCCACCGAGGACCGTACGGCGGTCCCGGGCGCAGACGTCACCGCCGCCGAGGCGATCGCGGCCGCCCTGAAGCACACACCGGGCACCGCCGTCTCGGCCGACCTGGACGACGACGGCGCCGACGCCGACGCGTGGAAGGTGAGCGTCGTCAAGGGCGACGGCACCGAGTACGACGTACGGATCGCCCCCGACTCCGGCAAGGTCCTCGGCGCCCAGCGTGACACCGACGACGACCACGACGGCGACGACCGTGCCGAGCTCGCCGCGGTGCAGGGCGCGAAGACGGACGCCCGTGAGGCCGCGCTGGCCGCCGCGCACAAGGGCACGGTGACCGAGGTCGGTATCGACGACGACCACGGCACCGTGGCCTGGTCGGCGGAGACCGTGAAGGGCACCGGCCACGGCGAGTGGAACATCGCCCTCGACACGGGCAAGGTCACCCAGGACCGCGACGACGACGGCGACGCCTGACCCAGCCGTCACGCGACAGGCGTGGCCTCCCGACCCGTACCGCCGCGAAGGGCGCCCCTCCCCCGGGCGCCCTTCGTCATGACCAGCACCGCCGACACGGCGACCGTCCCGCCCGTCAGCGCGAAACACACGGCCACCGGCAGCTGCCCCGCCAGGGCTCCCGCCACGGCTGTTCCGCCCGTACTCCCGGCGTTGACGGCCGTGTTGACCCATGCTCCGGCCTGTGTGCGGGACTCGGGGGCGACCGCCGCGTCGGCGATGAGATACGCGGTGGTCAGCGCCGGCGACACGAAGAACCCGGCGCCCGCCATGACCAGGGCGAGGGTGCCGAGGCCCGGTGCGAGCGCGGCGCCGACGAGCGCGAGGCCCAGGCAGGCCGTCAGCAGCGCCAGCCGGGTCCGGGCGGGCCTTCGCCAGTTCACCGCGCCGTTGAGCATCCCGCCGACCGCGCTTCCGGCCGACAGCGCGGCGAGCACCCAGGCCACGCTCGCGCCGCCGTGATGATGCCGCTCGGCGAACACGACGACGAGCAGGTCGAGCACACCGAGCGCGAGGCCCACGGCCGCGGCGGCCACGACGGGACGGCCGACCCGGCGCAGTACGCACCGGCCGCCGCTGTCCCGTCGTCCAGAAGCACCCGCGGGCCGCACGGCCCGTACCGCCGGCGACCGTACGAAGCCGGCCGTCCCCGCCACCATCAGGGCGGCGCCGACGACGATCCCCACGGCCGGCGCGGCGGCCCCGCCGAGGACGCCCACCAGCAGCGGGCCCGAGACGAAGAGCAGTTCCTCGGCCACTCCGTCGAGGCTGTACGCCCGCTGGAGCAGCGCCCTGTCGTCCTGGGCGAGCCGTGCCCACACGGCCCGCATGGTCGGTCCGAGCGGCGGGACGCAGGCTCCGGCGAGGGCGGTGAGGGTGCCGAGAAGGACGGGAGGTGCGCCGGGGCGCCAGACGGCCGCGGTGAGCAGGGCGAGCAGCAGGACGTAGGCCGAGAGCAGGGGGACGAGCGCCCGCGGCGGCCCGAAGCGGTCGATCAGGGCGGCCCGCGCGGGCGCGAGGAAGACGACGGTGGCACCGAAGAGCGCCATCACGGCACCGGCCACCGCGTACGAGCCCGAGGCGCGGGTCACGGCGAGCATCACGGACAGCGGGACGACGCCGTACGACAGCCTGCCGAGCAGGGCGGTGGCGAAGGTACGGCGGGCATGCGGAATGCGCAGCACCCGCGCATAGGAGGCAGACATGGGTGAGTTCCTCGAAGGAGGCGTGGAAGGGGACACCGAGGTGCCACGGGAGCGGTGTGCTCGAACCGTGGCCCGGTGCGGCCCTACGCCAAGGAGAGGAACATGGCGGTCAACGTATCAAGGGCTCAGCCCCGGGTCAGGCCCTCCACCAGTTCGTCCGCCGCCCGGTAGGGGTCCAGTTCGCCGGCGACGATCCTCTCCGCGAGGGCGTCCAGGCGCCGGTCGCCGCGCAGGTCGTCGATGCGTTCGCGCAGGGCGGTGACGGCGATCGTCTCGACCTCGTGGGCGGCGCGGGCGCGACGGCGCTCGGCGAGGGCGCCGCGCTCCTCCATCCAGGCGCGATGCTTCTCCAGGGCCTCCACGACCTCGTCGATGCCCTCGGCGCGCGCGGCGACCGTCTTGACGATCGGCGGGCGCCAGTCGCCGGGTCCCCGGGACTCGCCCAGGCCCAGCATGTGGTTGAGCTCGCGGGCGGTCGCGTCGGCGCCGTCGCGGTCGGCCTTGTTGACGACGTACACGTCGCCGATCTCCAGGATTCCGGCCTTGGCGGCCTGGATGCCGTCGCCCATGCCGGGCGCCAGCAGGACGACGCTGGTGTCGGCCTGGGAGGCGATCTCCACCTCGGACTGGCCGACGCCGACCGTCTCGACCAGGACCACGTCGCAGCCGGCCGCGTCGAGGACCCGGATGGCCTGCGGGGCGGCCCAGGCGAGACCGCCGAGGTGGCCGCGGGTCGCCATGGAGCGGATGTAGACGCCGGGGTCGGAGGCGTGATCCGACATCCGGACCCGGTCGCCGAGCAGGGCGCCGCCGGAGAACGGCGAGGACGGGTCGACGGCCAGGACGCCGACCCGGCGGCCCTGCTTGCGGTAGGCGGTCACGAGCGCCGAGGTGGACGTCGACTTGCCCACCCCGGGCGAGCCCGTCAGGCCCACCACGTACGCGTTGCCCGTGAGCGGGGCGAGCGCCGCCATGACCTCCCTGAGCTGCGGGGACGCCCCCTCCACCAGGGAGATCAGCCGGGCCACGGCCCGCGGCCGGCCCTCCCTGGCCTGGGCCACCAGGGTGGAGACGTCCTGCATCACAGCTCCGTTCACAGCGAGGTCCTGCACGGGAGAACTCAGGCCTTGGGTACCCGCACGACGAGCGCGTCACCCTGACCGCCGCCGCCGCACAGGGCCGCCGCGCCGACACCGCCGCCGCGTCGCTTGAGCTCCAGGGCGAGGTGCAGGACGAGCCGGGCGCCGGACATGCCGATGGGGTGGCCGAGGGCGATGGCGCCGCCGTTCACATTCACCTTTTCGGTGGACACGCCGAGGTCCTTCATCGACTGGACGGCGACCGCGGCGAAGGCCTCGTTGATCTCGATCAGGTCGAGGTCGGAGACCTCCAGGCCCTCCTTCTTGAGGGCGTGCAGGATCGCGTTGGACGGCTGGGACTGCAGGGAGTTGTCCGGGCCCGCCACATTGCCGTGGGCGCCGATCTCGGCGATCCACTCCAGGCCGAGCTCCTGCGCCTTGGTCTTGCTCATCACGACCACGGCCGCCGCACCGTCCGAGATCTGCGAGGCGGAGCCGGCGGTGATGGTGCCGTCCCTGGTGAACGCGGGGCGCAGCTTGCCCAGGGACTCGGCGGTGGTGTCACCGCGGATGCCCTCGTCCTTGCTGAAGACGACCGGCTCGCCCTTGCGCTGCGGGATCTCCACGGGGGTGATCTCGGCCTCGAAGACGCCGTTCTTCTGCGCGGCGGCGGCCCGCTGGTGGGACAGGGCGGAGAACTCGTCCTGCTCGGGGCGCCGGATGCCGAGGCGGGTGTTGTGCTTCTCCGTGGACTCGCCCATGGCGATGTTCTCGAAGGCGTCGGTCAGGCCGTCGTACGCCATGGCGTCGAGCATCTCGATCGCGCCGTACTTGAAGCCCTCGCGGGACTTCGGGAGCAGGTGGGGGGCGTTGGTCATGGACTCCTGGCCGCCCGCGACGATCACGTCGAACTCTCCGGCGCGGATCAGCTGGTCGGCCAGCGCGATCGCGTCGAGGCCCGACAGACACACCTTGTTGATGGTCAGCGCCGGGACGTTCATCGGGATGCCGGCCTTGACGGCGGCCTGGCGGGCCGGGATCTGGCCCGCGCCGGCCTGGAGCACCTGGCCCATGATGACGTACTGCACCTGGTCGCCGCCGATCCCCGCACGGTCGAGGGCGGCCTTGATCGCGAAGCCACCGAGGTCGGCTCCGGAGAAGGACTTCAGCGAGCCCAGCAACCGTCCCATGGGCGTACGGGCGCCCGCGACGATCACCGAGGTCGTGCTGTTCGATCCAGACATGAGCTGCGATCCCCTTACCGGCTGCACTGCCGAGGAGTGAACGAGGGTTTACTTCGAATGTACTGAGTGGCACTCCGTGCCGTCATCGCCCCGCCGGTGTGATCGCGCGCACGTTGCGTAACCGTTTCGCGAGCGCTGCACTGATTACATGCTGACGCGAATCGACCACATCGGGATCGCCTGTTTCGACCTCGACAAGACCGTCGAGTTCTACCGGGCCACGTACGGCTTCGAGGTGTTCCACTCCGAGGTCAACGAGGAGCAGGGCGTGCGCGAGGCCATGCTCAAGATCAACGAGACCTCCGACGGCGGCGCCTCCTACCTGCAGCTTCTGGAGCCGACCCGCCCCGACTCGACCGTCGCCAAGTGGCTGGACAAAAACGGCGAGGGTGTCCACCACATCGCTTTCGGTACGGCGGATGTCGACCAGGACGCCGCGGACATCAAGGACAGGGGCGTACGCGTCCTGTACGAGGAGCCGCGACGCGGCTCCATGGGGTCACGGATCACCTTCCTGCACCCGAAGGATTGTCATGGCGTACTGACAGAACTGGTCACTTCGGCGCCTGTTGAGTCACCTGAGCACTGACCCTCGTACATATGGGCCGGTAGGGTTGGGGGCGGTCGCCCCCGGAAGGGTGGTGGCCCGGTCCTGGCGTCAGAGGTGGCGCCTGCCGTGCAACGTCTGGCACGCACGCTCGCCGCGTTGCCGAAAGGCCCTAGTAGCTCCGCTGCGAGGACCTTCCGGCGCCTTGCGATCGCACGCACCGTACGCCGCACGGCCCGCCCTTCGGGCGGACGACGCCACCTCTGCGCCAGGACCACCGGGGTCCGGGTTTCGGGGGACGAGCGACGGGCAGCAGCCCATGCTCCGTCGTTGATCTGACACCATTCCCCGGGGGCCCCGTTCGGCGGATGGACGGGGCTCGTTCGGAGAGACTTGCGACCAGGGGACGGATGGGACCGCGCAGTGCGGGGCTACGAACGCCAGGAGCGAGAGCCGGCGGCTGACGTCGACCACCTCTCTCGGTTCGAGGCCGAGATGGATCGGCTGAAGACCGAGCGGGAAAAGGCGATCCAGCACGCCGAGGACCTCGGCTACCAGGTCGAGGTGCTGCGCGCCAAGTTGCACGAGGCGCGGCGCACCCTCATGTCCCGGCCCGAATTCGGCGGCGGTGACATCGGCTACCAGGCCGAGCAGTTGCTGCGGAACGCGCAGATCCAGGCCGACCAGTTGCGTCAGGACGCCGAGCGCGAACTGAGCCAGGTCCGCGCCCAGACCCAGCGCATCCTCCAGGAGCACGCCGAGCAGGCCGCGCGTCTGCAGGCGGAGCTGCACCAGGAGGCCGTCACCCGCCGCCAGCAGCTCGACCAGGAGCTGGCGGAGCGCCGGCAGACCGTCGAGTCGCACGTCAACGAGAACGTGGCGTGGGCCGAGCAGCTGCGTGCCCGCAGCGAGTCGCAGGCCCGACGGCTCCTGGAGGAGTCCCGCGCCGAGGCCGAGCAGGCCATGGCGGCCGCGCGTGCCGAGGCCGAGCGGGTCACCACCGAGGCCCGGCAGCGGCTCACCGCCGACGCCGAGGCGGCCCGCGCGGAGGCCGAGCAGCTGCTGCGCCGCGCCCGCGCGGACGCCGAGCGGCTTCTGGAGAGCGCCTCCACCCAGGCGCAGGAGGCCACCGACCACGCCGAGCAGCTGCGCACCTCCACCGCGACCGAGTCGGACAGCGCCCGCCGCCAGGCCACCGAGCTGAGCCGGGCCGCCGAGCAGCGGATGGCGGAGGCCGAGGAGGCGCTGCGCAAGGCGCAGGCCGAGGCCGAGAAGGTGCTCACCGAGGCCAAGTCCGCCGCCGAGAAGACGCTCGCGAGCGCGGAGTCGGCCAACGAACAGCGCACCCGTACGGCCAAGGAGCAGGTCGCCCGGCTGGTCACCGAGGCCAGCGAGGAGGCCGAGGCCACCAAGGCCAGCGCGGAGCAGATCGTCGCCGACGCCCGCGCCGAGGCCGAGAAGATCGTCACCGAGGCCGCCGAGAAGGCCCGCACGCTCACCGCCGAGGAGAGCGCGACCCAGCTGTCCAAGGCGGCCAAGACCGCCGAGGACGTCCTCAACAAGGCGCAGGAGGATGCGCAGCGGACCACCAAGGCCGCCGCGGAGGAGGCCGAGCGGATCCGTCGTGAGGCGGAGACCGAGGCGGACCGGCTGCGCGCCGAGGCGCACGACATCGCCGAGCAGCTCAAGGGCTCCGCGAAGGACGACACCAAGGAGTACCGGGCCAAGACGGTCGAGCTCCAGGAGGAGGCCCGCCGGCTGCGCGGCGAGGCCGAGCAGCTGCGCGCAGACGCGGTCGCCGAGGGCGAGAAGATCCGTGCGGAGGCCCGCAAGGAGGCCGTCCAGCAGATCGAGGAGGCGGCCAAGACCGCCGAGGAGCTGCTCTCCAAGGCCAAGGCGGACGCCGACGAGCTGCGCCAGAGCGCGACCACGGACAGCGAGAAGGTCCGCACCGAGGCCATCGAGCGCGCCACGACGCTGCGCCGGCAGGCCGAGGAAACCCTGGAGCGCACCCGCAACGAGGCCGAGCGGCAGCGCGCCGAGGCCGTCGAACTGTCCGAGGAGATCACGGCCGCCGCCGAGCGTGCCGCCGGTGAACTGCGCGAGGAGACCGAGCGGGCCATAGAGGCACGCCGTGCCGAGGCCGCCGAGGAACTGACCCGGCTGCACACCGAGGCCGAGGAGCGTCTGGCCACCGCCGAGCAGGCCCTGACCGAGGCCCGTGAGGAGGCCGCGCGGATCCGCCGCGAGGCCGGCGAGGAGACCGAGCGGCTGCGCTCCGAGGCCGCCGAGCGGATCCGCACCCTCCAGCAGCAGGCCGAGGCGGAGGCCGACCGGCTGCGCTCCGAGGCCGCGTCCGACGCGTCCGCCTCCCGCGCCGAGGGCGAGGCCGTCGCCGTACGGCTGCGTTCCGAGGCCGCCGCCGAGGCGGAGCGACTGAAGACCGAGGCCCAGGACACCGCGGACCGGGTCCGGGCGGAGGCGCAGACCGCCGCCGAGCGGATCGCCACCGAGGCGTCCGAGACGCTGGCCGCCGCCCAGGAGGAGGCCAACCGGCGCCGCCGCGAGGCCGAGGAGTACCTCGGCTCGGCCCGCCAGGAGGCCGACCAGGAGCGTGAGCGGGCCCGCGAGCAGAGCGAGGAACTGCTGGCCTCGGCCCGTAACCGGGTCGAGGAGGCGCAGGCCGAGGCCGTACGGCTGGTCGAGGAGGCCGACCGGCGCGCCGGCGAGATGGTGTCGGCCGCCGAGCAGCACGCCCAGCAGGTGCGGGACTCGGTCGCCGGGCTGCACGAGCAGGCGCAGGAGGAGATCACCGGGCTGCGCAGCGCCGCCGAGCACGTGGCGGAGCGCACCCGGCGCGAGGCCCAGGAGGAGGCCGACCGGGTCCGCTCGGACGCCTACTCCGAGCGGGAGCGGGCCAGCGAGGACGCGGCCCGTATCCGGCGCGAGGCCGCCGAGGAGACGGACGCCGCCAAGTCCCTCGCCGAGCGCACCGTCTCGGAGGCGATCGCGGAGGCGGAGCGGCTGCGTTCGGAGGCGTCCGAGCACGCCCAGCGGGCCCGTACCGAGGCCTCGGACGCCATCGCCCAGGCCGACCAGGACGCCTCCCGCACCCGGGCGGAGGCCCGCGAGGACGCCAACCGCATCCGCTCGGACGCGGCGCGGCAGGCCGACACCCTCATCACCGAGGCGCGCAGCGAGGCCGAGCGGCTCACCGAGGAGACCATCACCGACACCGACCGGCTGCGCACGGAGACGGTCGCCGAGGCGGAGCGCGTACGGGCCGAATCGGTCGCCCAGGCCGAGCAGTTGATCGGCGAGGCCAGCGGCGACGCGGAGCGGCTGCGGGCCGAGGCCGCCGACACCGTCGGGCAGGCGCAGCGGCACGCGGAGCGGATCCGCAGCGAGGCCGAGCGGGTCAGGGCGGACGCGGCGGCCGCGGCCGAGGAACTGGTCAACTCCGCGCGCTCGGAGGCCGACCGCACCCTCGACGAGGCCCGCAAGGAAGCCAACAAGCGGCGTTCCGAGGCGGCCGAGCAGGTCGACACGCTCATCACGGAGACCGCCGCGGAGGCGGACAAGCTGCTCACCGAGGCGCAGCAGCAGGCGCTCAAGACGACCGCGGACGCGGAGGCGCAGGCCGACACCATGGTGGGCGCGGCCCGCAAGGAGGCCGACCGGCTGGTGTCCGAGGCCACGGTCGAGGGCAACGCCCGTGTGGAGAAGGCCCGTACGGACGCGGACGAGCTGCTCGTCGGTGCCCGCCGGGACGCCACCGCCATAAGGGAGCGCGCGGAGGAGCTGCGCGACCGGATCACGGGCGAGATCGAGGCGCTGCACGAGCGGGCCCGCCGTGAGGCCGCGGAGACCATGAAGTCGACCGGCGACCGCTGCGACGCGCTCATCAAGGCCTCGGAGGAGCAGCTCGCCAAGGCGCAGGCGAAGGCCAAGGAGCTGGTCTCGGAGGCCAATTCGGAGGCCGGCAAGGTGCGTATCGCCGCGGTCAAGAAGGCCGAGGGGCTCCTCAAGGAGGCCGAGCAGAAGAAGGCCACCCTGGTCCGGGAGGCCGAGGAGCTCAAGGCCGAGGCGATCCGCGAGGCGAAGCGCACGGTCGAGGAGGGCAAGCGCGAGCTGGAGGTCCTCGTCCGCCGCCGCGAGGACATCAACACCGAGATCTCCCGTGTCCAGGACGTCCTGGAGGCGTTGGAATCCTTCGAGGCCCCCTCGGGGGCCAAGGACGGCGGCGTCAAGGCGGGCGCCACGGTCGGCGCCCCTCGTTCGGGTAAGCCGTCGGACAGCTGACCGACTGGTCGGAATCCGGTGCCGTCTGGGGCCTTTGACCAAGTTTTTGGCAAGCCGTCCGAGGGTTAGCCACTCAAAAGGGGTGTCATTCTCCAGATCAAACACGTATCCGCTCGATGACACACCGCTTCGGCCCCTAGGATTCCCCCTATCACCTCACCGGTCTCATTTGACAGGAACCCCATGAGCGACACTTCCCCCTACGGCTTCGAGCTTGTGCGGCGTGGGTACGACCGCGCTCAGGTGGACGAACGGATCTCCAAGCTCGTCTCCGACCGTGACAGCGCTCTCTCCCGCATCACCGCCCTGGAAAAGCGCATCGAGGAGCTCCACCTCGAGACGCAGAACGCCCAGGCTCAGGTAAGCGACGCCGAGCCGTCGTACGCCGGCCTCGGCGCGCGTGTCGAGAAGATCCTCCGCCTCGCCGAGGAGGAGGCCAAGGACCTGCGCGAGGAGGCCCGTCGCGCGGCCGAGCAGCACCGCGAACTCGCCGAGTCGGCGGCCCAGCAGGTCCGCAACGACGCAGAATCGTTCGCTGCGGAGCGCAAGTCCAAGGCCGAGGACGAGGGCGTCCGGATCGTCGAGAAGGCCAAGAGCGACTCCTCTCAGCTCCGGCAGGAGGCGCAGAAGGACGCGCAGCAGAAGCGTGAGGAGGCGGACGCCCTCTTCGAGGAGACCCGCGCCAAGGCCGCGCAGGCCGCCGCCGACTTCGAGACGAACCTCGCCAAGCGCCGGGAGCAGTCCGAGCGCGACCTGGCCTCGCGTCAGCAGAAGGCCGAGAAGCGTCTCGCGGAGATCGAGCACCGCGCGGAGCAGCTGCGCCTGGAGGCCGAGAAGCTGCGCACCGACGCCGAGCGCCGCGCCCGCCAGACGGTGGAGACCGCGCAGCGCCAGGCCGAGGACATCGTGGCCGACGCCAACGCCAAGGCCGACCGCATCCGTTCGGAATCCGAGCGCGAGCTCGCGGCCCTGACGAACCGTCGCGACTCGATCAACGCCCAGCTGACGAACGTCCGCGAGATGCTCGCCACGCTCACGGGCGCCGCGGTGGCCGCCGCCGGCTCCCCGGCCGACGACGAGCCGATCTCCCGTGGGGTTCCGGCCCAGCAGTCCCGGTAACACCGCCTGACGGCACCAAGGGCCCGCACCTTCTCCCCCGACAGGTGCGGGCCTTCGGCGTGTCCGGGGCCGGCGGGGTCCGGGGACGGGGCTGTGCCTTCCCGCGCTGGGCGGCTTGCACATTTTTGCCTTTCTCGTCGGTATCCGTTTGCCCGCACGATTGGCATCTGCCGGACCCCACCCCTAGCGTGGTCCGCATGATCGAGCTAGCGGGGCTGACGAAGCGGTACGGCGAGAAGGTGGCGGTCAACAACCTGACCTTCACCGTCAGACCGGGCATCGTCACGGGCTTCCTCGGTCCCAACGGCGCCGGCAAGTCGACCACCATGCGCATGATGCTGGGCCTGGACCGGCCCACCGCCGGGGACGTCCGCATCGACGGCAAGCACTACGACCAGCTCAAGGACCCGCTCACGTACATCGGCGCCCTGCTGGACGCCAAGGCCATGCACGGCGGGCGCAGCGCCTTCAACCACCTGCTGTGCCTCGCGCAGAGCAACGGCATCCCGCGCAAGCGGGTGGACGAGGTCCTCGACACGGTCGGCCTGACGGCGGTCGCGAGGAAGAAGGCCAAGGGCTTCTCGCTCGGGATGGGCCAGCGGCTCGGCATCGCGGGCGCGTTGCTCGGCGATCCGCGGATCCTGATGTTCGACGAGCCGGTCAACGGGCTCGACCCCGAGGGCATCCACTGGATCCGCAACCTGATGAAGTCCCTTGCCGCGCAGGGCCGTACGGTCTTCGTCTCCTCCCATCTCATGAGCGAGATGGCGCTGACCGCCGACCACCTCGTCGTCATCGGCCAGGGCCGGCTGCTCGCCGACACCTCCATGGCCGACTTCATCGCGCAGAACTCGCGGTCCTACGTCCGTATCCGCACCCCGCAGCGCGAGCGGCTGCTCGATGTGCTGCACACGGCCGGGGTCACCGTCGTGGAGACCGGCAACGGCACGCTGGAGGTCGACGGCAGCAAGTCCGAGTACATCGGTGAGCTGGCCGCCCAGCACCAGATCGTGCTGCACGAGCTGAGCCCCCAACAGGCCTCCCTGGAGGAGGCGTTCATGCAGCTGACCGCGGAGTCGGTCGAGTACCACGCCCACAGCGACACACCCGTCGACGCACCGCTGCCGCCCCAGCAGCAGTGGGGCGCCGACTGGAAGGGGAACTGACCATGGCGGCGACCCAGGTCATCCGCTCCGAGTGGACCAAGATCCGGTCGGTGGCCTCCACGGTGTGGACGCTCTCCCTCGCCGTGGTCGTCACCATCGGGCTCGGCATCCTGATCTCGGCCCTGTCGAAGAACGAGTTCGACAACATGAGCCGCGAGGACAAGCTCTCCTTCGACCCGACCTTCATCAGCTTCGCCGGGATGAGCCTCGGGCAGCTCGCGATGATCGTGTTCGGGGTGCTCGTCGTCTCGAACGAGTACAGCACCGGCATGATCCGCACCTCGCTGGCCGCGGTGCCGCAGCGCGCCACCTTCCTGGTCAGCAAGATCGCGGTCGCCACCGGGCTCTCGCTGGCCGTGGGTCTCGTCACCAGCTTCGTCACCTTCTTCCTCGGGCAGGCGATGCTCGGCTCGCACGGGGCGGAGATCGGTGACACGGGGGTGCTGCGCGCGGTCATCGGCGGCGGCCTCTACATGACCCTCATCGCGATGTTCTCGATGGGCGTCGCCGCGATGCTGCGCTCACCGATGCTGTCGCTGGGCATCCTGATGCCGTTCTTCTTCCTGATCTCCAACATCCTGGGCAATGTCTCGGCGACGAAGAAGATCGGCCGGTTCCTGCCCGACCAGGCCGGCAGCAGGATCATGCAGGTGGTCACCCCGATCGACGACGACACTCCCTACGGCCCCTGGGGCGGGCTCGGGATCATGGCGCTGTGGGTGGCGGCGGCGCTGATCGGCGGCTATGTCCTGTTGAAGAAGCGGGACGCGTGACGTGGGAAGCCTTTGCTTTCATTTGAGCGGAACCGTCAGCGCCCGGATAAGCTCCTAACCCTTACGGGGGGCGTGCGCCCCGCTGTCCTGAACCTTGCGATGGGTGCGGAGCATGATCGAGGCAGTCGGCCTGACCAAGCGCTACGGCGACAAGACCGCTGTGTACAACCTTTCCTTCCAGGTGCGTCCCGGTACCGTCACCGGCTTCCTGGGCCCCAACGGCTCGGGCAAGTCGACGACCATGCGGATGATCCTCGGGCTGGACAACCCCACGTCGGGGCAGGTGACGATCGGCGGCTACCCGTATCGCAGGCTGCCCAACGCGGCCCGGCAGGTCGGTGCGCTGATCGACGCCAAGGCCGTGCACGGCGGGCGGGCGGCCCGTAACCACCTGCTGTGCCTGGCCCAGCTGTCCGGGATCCCGGCCCGCCGGGTGGACGAGGTGCTGGGCGTGGTCGGTCTCCAGGACGTGGCCAGGAAGCGTTCCAAGGGGTTCTCGCTCGGCATGGGCCAGCGGCTCGGGATCGCGGCCGCGCTGCTCGGCGATCCGCAGGTGCTGCTCTTCGACGAGCCGGTCAACGGGCTCGACCCCGAGGGCATCCTGTGGGTGCGCAACCTGATGAAGGCGCTGGCGGCGGAGGGCCGTACGGTCTTCGTCTCCTCCCACCTGATGAGCGAGATGGCGCTGACCGCGGACCATCTCATCGTCATCGGGCGCGGGCAGCTGCTCGCCGACATGAGCATCCAGGACTTCATCGCCGCGAACTCCGCGGGCTTCGCGCGCGTGCGCACGCCCGACACCGAGCCCCAGCTGCGCGAGAAGCTGTCGGCCGCGATCACCGAGGCGGGCGGGCACGTCCTGCCGGAGCAGGACGGCGCGCTGCGGGTGACCGGGCTGCCCCTCCCCCGCATCAGCGACATCGCGCACGACACGGACGTACGCCTGTGGGAGCTGTCGCCGCACCAGGCCTCGCTGGAGGAGGCCTACATGCGGATGACGCAGGGCGCGGTGGACTACCGCTCGACCACCGACCAGAAGGCGGGGCTGATGCAGCCCCTCCCGCCGGGCGCGCAGCCCCCCATGCCGGTCCCGGGCCAGGGCCAGCCGGGCTGGTACGCCCCGCCGCCGCCCCAGCCGGGCGGGCAGCCCTTCGCGGGCGCGCAGCCGTCCCCGTACGGCGGCCCCGGCGCGGCCGCGCCCAATCCGTACGCCCAGGCGAGCCCCGCGGCCCCCCAGGGCGCCCCCCAGCCCCTGGCGCAGGCTCCCGCGCCCGCGCCGCTGCAGGCGCCGCCCGTGGCCGCCCCCGCACCGACCGCCGCCCCCGCCCCGCAGGCATCCACCCCGACCGAGCCCGAGGACGCCCGATGAGCACCCCGCAGCCTTCGATGCCGCAGGCCCAGGCCGCCGTGCCGAACTGGCAGACGGGGGGTGGGCCGTCGTACGCCGGCTACACCTCGCCGATCCCCGTCGTGCGCACGCATCTGGGGCACGCCGTCGCGTCGGAGTGGACGAAGATCCGGTCGGTGCGCTCGACGATCTGGACGCTGGGCGTGTTCGTGCTGCTCATGATCGGCATCGGGCTGGGGGCCGCCGCGCTGGTCGCGGCCAACGCCTCGCAGGAGAGCCTGAACAACGAGAACCCGCTGTCGTTCGGCTTCTTCGGCCTGCTGCTCGGCAGCATGTGCGTCATCACGCTCGGCGTGCTGACCACGGCCTCGGAGTACGGCACCGGAATGATCCGGACGACGATGGTCGCCTGCCCCTCCCGCGGCCGGGTCCTCGCGGCGAAGGCGCTGGTGTTCTTCACCGTCGCCTTCGTGACCACGCTCGCCTCGGTCCTCGTCGTCGCCCTCGCGGACGTGGCCCTGCTGGACGGCGCCCGCACCCCGACCGGTCAGGAGTGGCTGAAGGGCACCGTCGGCGTCTCGCTCTACATCGCGCTGCTCGGCCTGCTCTCGCTGATCGTCGGCTCGATCATCCGGCACTCGGCGGGCGCGATCACCATCATGATCGGTGTCGTGCTGGCCCCGCTGGTCATCGCGCTGTTCATGTTCTCGCAGTCCCTGGAGGACCTGCGCCAGGCGCTGTTCGAGTACTCCATCCCGAACCAGCTCAGCGTCTTCTACTCCAACTCCCTCACCGAGACCGGCCCTTCGGGCTGGGACCCGCTGTGGATCATCCTGGGTGTGACGGCCGTCGCGTTCGCCGGCGCCTACGCGCTGCTGGAGAAGCGGGACGTGTAGATCCTCTAGAACCTCGGCGCGTTACGGGACCGCTGCACCCGCGTGGTGCGGCGGTCCCGCGCGTTCCAGCAGGCCTTGTGCCAGTGTCTGCGCTCGTCGACGCCCGAGTGGTCCGGCCAGGCCACCACGTGCGGGACGCCGTCCGGGATCATCTGGTCGCAGCCCGGGCAGCGGTAGGTCTTGCCCTGCGCGCTCGCCCCCGCCACATGCCGGACGTTCCAGTCCTCGCCCTGCCAGTGCGTCGACGCCTGGAAGCCGCCGTAGCGGCCGGACCGGTCGTCCTCGGCACTCCGGCCGGACGGGTCCGACGAACCGGAACCCTTGGGTCGGTTGCGACGCGGGGACACAGGACACCTCACGGGGCTATACAGGAAGCAGGGACCGTGTCCAGCCTACGCGGGACGCGGCGGGGTACGCGTAGGGCACCAAACCCCACAAGTCCCCCTCCGGGGCGACCCATTCTGCAGACAATCGGCAAATCTCTCCACCAGGCCGTGTCCTCGGCACGTGTCAGGCGGTTATGCCGTGTGGGGGAGCTCCGTGTCGGAGCCAAGGAAGCAGGAAAAGCACATGCACGTTGGAACTTTCGTGTTGGCGGCCCAGTTCCCGGGGCAGGGCCAGGGGGAGGCGCTGCACCGCGCGGTCCGCTCGGCCGAGGTCGCGGAGGAGGCCGGACTCGACGCGGTCTGGCTGGCAGAACACCACTTCGTGCCGTACGGCACCTGTCCGTCGGCGATCACCCTGGCGGCCCTGCTGCTGGGCCGGACCCGCCGTATCCGCGTCGGCACCGCCGTGAGCGTGCTGCCCACGGTGCACCCGGTGGCCCTCGGGGAGCAGGCCGCGCTGCTGCACATGACGAGCGGCGGGCGCTTCTCGCTGGGCGTGGGGCGCGGCGGTCCGTGGGTCGACCTGGAGGTGTTCGGGTCGGGTCTTCAGGCGTACGAGAAGGGCTTCCCGGAATCACTCGATCTGCTGGTGCGCTGGCTGCGCGAGCCGTCCGTCGGGGCGGACGGCGAGCGCTTCCGCTTCCGCGAGGTGCCGGTCGTCCCGCGGCCCTCGGAGTCGCTCACGGAAGCGGACGGCCCCGAGGTCGTCGTCGCCTGCACCTCCCCGGCGAGCGTCCGGCTGGCCGCCGAGCGCGGGCTGCCGATGCTGCTCGGGATGCATGTCGGGGACGAGGAGAAGGCGGAGATGGTCGCCCTGTGGCGCAGGCAGGCGCGCGCCGCCGGACACACGCCGGAGAAGGTCCTGGGCGCGCCTCATGTCTCGGCCGGTGTCTGCCAGCTCGCGGACCGGCGCACGGACGCGGTGGAGGCCCTGGTGAAGGCGATGCCCGGCTGGCTCAGGCAGGGCCTGGGCGCCCATGTCACGGTCGACGGCCGCGCCCGGCAGATGCGCGATCCGGTGGCCTACACCGAACTGCTCTGCGGACTGCACCCGGTGGGCACCCCGCGGCTCGCCGCCGACCGCCTCGCGGCGACCAGCGAACGGACGGGTGTGTCCCGGTTCGCCCTGCTCGTCGAGGGCTCGGGAGATCTGGCGGCCACCGAGGAGAACGTACGGCGGCTGGGTGCGGAAGTACTGCCGCATCTGACCTGAAACGGAACAACCCTGTCCGGCGGGAGCTTGCCGCCCCGGTACTGATGCACCTCCCGCGTACGGAGCGGCAAGCGAGCGGCGCCGCGTCAGCAGTCCCGGAACTCCGGAGACTGGTTCAGCAGCTGACTGCGCACCGAGGTGAAGCGGACGAGCGTCTCGTCGACGGAGGAGTCCAACGGGAACACCGCCACCCGGTGGCAGTTCTGGAAGGCCAGCCGCACACCGAAGTGCCGCTGAAGCGCGCCGCGTATCGCGTCACTCGCAAGCGCACGCAGCAGCTGACCGCGTGCCTGCTCGTCCGGCGGGGGCGTCTGGTTGTCGGCGAAGTTGCCGCCGTCGACCTTCAGCTGGGCCACCAGGGAGCTGATCATCTCCCATGCGTAGGGCAGGGAGGTCCGGACGCAGTCGACGAATTCGGCTTCGTCGACCTCGCCTCGCTCGGCCTTCTCGAGTAGGGCCGGTGAGACGTCGAGCGACATGGGTTCTCCTCTCGCACCCCTGATTTCTCAGGGGTTGCCGGACAGATGAGGGAGTCCGCGCTGCCGGACACGCTCAGTGCACGCCTCGCGACCTCCCGTTTACTACGGTAGGCAACGGACGGTGACGGCACCAGGAGAATGCGAACAAAGGGCGCTCCCAACAGACCCACAATCGGCCACAAGTGAACAGGGTTTCTCCACAGCCTTACGGGCCGAATCGCGTGGACATGCGCCCGTCGAGTAGCGTTGCCGACCATGCGTCTCGTCATTGCCCGGTGTTCCGTCGACTACGCGGGCCGGCTCACCGCCCACCTGCCCTCGGCCCCCCGTCTGATCCTGGTGAAGGCCGACGGCAGCGTCTCCATCCACGCCGACGACCGGGCCTACAAGCCCCTGAACTGGATGTCGCCGCCCTGCACGTTGAAGGAGGGGACCGGCGACGAGGAAGGCGTCTGGACCGTCATCAACAAGGCGGGCGAGAAGCTCATCATCACGATGGAGGAGGTTCTCCACGACTCCTCGCACGAACTGGGCGTCGACCCCGGCCTGATCAAGGACGGCGTGGAAGCACACCTTCAGGAACTGCTCGCCGACCGCATCGAAACGCTCGGGGACGGCTACACCCTGATCCGCCGCGAGTACATGACGGCCATCGGCCCGGTCGACATCCTGTGCCGGGACGCCGAAGGACAGACCGTCGCGGTGGAGATCAAGCGGCGCGGTGAGATCGACGGCGTCGAGCAACTCACCCGCTACCTCGACCTGTTGAACCGCGACCCGCATCTCGCCCCGGTCCGCGGCATCTTCGCCGCCCAGGAGATCAAGCCCCAGGCCCGCGTCCTCGCCACCGACCGCGGCATCGGCTGCCACGTCATGGACTACGACGCGCTGCGGGGCATCGAGGACGACAAGCTGCGGCTGTTCTGACAGCGCGGTTTCCGCTACGACGACGAGGGCCGGGTCCGTGTGACGGACCCGGCCCTCCTGTGTCGCGTGCTGCCCCTAGATGACCGGCCCGCTCGGTGAGCTCACGGTGCTGCTCTGCGGGGCGGCGGCCGAACTGCTGGTCTCCACCGGGGTGGTGGAGGCGGGGCCGCTGGCCGAGGTGGAGTTGCTCGGGGTGGTGTCGGTCGGGGTGGGCGAGGCGCTGCCCGACGGGGAGCCCGACCCGGACGGCGTCGAGGACGGGGTACCGGAACCCGTCGGCGTGGACGGTGTCGACGGCTTCGACGTCGAGGGCTTCGGGGACGTCGGCTTAGGGGAACTCGGCGTGCTCCCCGGCCCCTTCGTCCCGCTCGGATCGTCCGAAGGCTCCGCCGCACCCGTGGGTGTCGGATCGTCCGACGTCCCGTACGTACCGTCGGGCCCCGGGTCGGTCGGACGGGACGTGGCCGTGCCCGTGTCGCCCTTGCCGTCGTCGTTCTTCGGGACGTCCGCGCCGAGGTTGCCGTCGTCGATGCCGACGCTGGCCGACGGGTTGACGCCGACCTGGTCGGACGGGGCGTTCGGGTCGTTGTCGGAGGTGGCGCCCAGGGTCACGACCGTGCCGAGCACCGCGACCAGCAGCGCGCCCGCGCCGGCGGCGACGAGGTTGCGCTTGGCGAGGCCCTTGAGTCCGCCCCGGGCCTTGCGCGAGGGCGCGGGCGTGCCGGGCGAGCGGTGGACGACGATCGTCTGCGAGTCGGCCGGCGGCTGGAGCGGCGGGAAGGCCGCGGGGACTCCCCCGGGCGGTGAGGCGGACTCGTCGTACCGGGCGTCGGGAAGTTCCTCGCCCGCCGTCGCGCCGAGTCCGGCCAGGCCGGGCGCGGGCGTGGTCCCGTCCCGGTCGGAGACCAGGGCGAGGGCGCGGCGGCCCGCGACCGTGCCGCGCTTGTCGGCGAGGGCGCCGCGCAGGCCGACGGAGGCCTCCAGTTCGGCGCGGGCCCGGTCGAGCTGTCCGCCGCAGAGCGCGAGGATGCCGAGCTCGTGGTGGAAGTAGGCCTGTTCGGACACCTCACCGGCCAGCCGGGAGGCCTCGGCACCGGCCCGCAGGCAGCGCTCCCAGGCGCCCCAGTGACCGCCGGCCGCGAACGCGGGCGCCGCCGTACGGGCCAGCTGCACGGTCGCGGCCTCCTCGCCCTCGTCGGGCGCGGTGGTGACGGGGACCAGGACGGCGAGGGCGGCCAGCAGGGCGTCGGCCTCCGCGCACACCCGCTCGGGGGTGACCGAGGGGTGTCCGGCCCACCAGCCGTAGTGCTGGGCGGCGGTGCGGGCGCTGCTCTCGGTGTCGTCGCCGTATCCGGCGGCCTCCAGCTGGGTGAGGACACCGGCGGCGAGCCGGTAGCGGGAGCCGACCGGGGAGACCAGGCCGCAGTTCGCGAGCTCACCGAGGGCGGCGTCCGCGTGGGTGTCGCCGATCAGCGCGGGCAGGTGCGCCTGGTGGGGCACCTCGCCGCCGAGCGCGACGGCGAACCGCAGGGTGGCACGCGCGGACTCGCTCAGCCGGGAGGCGAGCAGCGGGGCGGGGGCGGCGGCCTCGCCGAGTGCGGGCAGGGGTATCTCCTCGCCCTCGTCGGAGGCGAAGAGCGCGTCGACCGGGGTCGCGTCCGTGAACACGCCGAACTCGTCGACGGCACTGGTCCCGGCCCGCAGCCGGTCGCGCTGCCTGAGCAGGGCGCCGGCCTGGACGAAGCGCAGGGGCAGGCCCTCGGACTCGAACCAGAGGTCGCCCGCCCAGTTCGACTCCTCCTCCGTCAGCACGCGGCCGACGGAGCGCTCCAGGAGTTCCACACCGTCGGCGCGCTCCAGGCCGCTGAGGAAGACGTCCTCGACGGCGGAGTCGGCCGAGGGCGCGGGCACGTCGGGCGTCGCGCCGATCACGAAGGCGCACTCGGGGGTGGCGTCGAGCAGTTCGTCGAGGGCCGCGCCGCCGAACTCGATGTCGTCGAGGACGACGACCGCGCCGATGTCCCGGACGCAGGAGAGCAGCTCGTCCCGGTCGGGGCGGTGCAGGGGCGCGTCGAAGACGGCGTAGAAGAGGTCGTACAGCAGCTCGCTCGCCGTGCGGTGGAAGCCGGTGAGACGGACCACGCCGTCGGGGGCGAGGTCCGAGCAGTCCTCGGCGACGACGTCGAGGAGGCTGGTGCGGCCGGAGCCGGCGGGGCCGGTCAGGCGTACCGAGCGGCCGCGGGCGAGCAGGCGCACCAGTCGCTCGCGTTCGTCCTGGCGGGCCAGGAGCGGCAGCGCGGTGCGGGTCGGTCCCGGCGGGACGGGCGGGCGGGCCGCGCGGTCCACCTCGGCGCGTGCGGCGGCACCGAACTTCTCGGGGCGGCCGGGCCGCTCGCCGGGCGGGCAGGCCTCTATCTCGCTGCCGTCGACGGGGTTGACGGTGAGCAGGAAGTCACCCACGACGAGCTGCACGGTGCGGGCTAGCGCGGGTGTGTGCTGGCCGAAGTCGGATGTCAGGGAGTCCCTGGGAGGCCGCTGACGCGGCGAGCCGCCGTCGTCGTCATGGCCGTACTCCTCGGGTCCCCGGTTGTTCGGGTCCATAGGTTCAAGCCCCCCAAAAGCGTCTCGTGTGCCGTCAGTGGCCCCTCCCGGCCTGCAGCACACCGCGCTGTCGCTTCTGGTCCGGGCCCGCTGGAAGGGATGCAGACAGCGGGCGACCGAACCCTAAACCTTCGCACAGTATCTACGACAGCCCGGGGTACCGCGCCGTCCGAGACGTCACAGTCTCGTGAGGATTGCGCGGGACCCGCGTTTCGCCACGTCAGGCCGGTCAGACGCGGGGCAGTGACTCCACGCCGATGCCGCCCTCGATCGCCAGGATCCGGTGCAGCCGGGTGGCGACCAGGAGGCGTTGCATCTGCGGCGGTACATCGCGCAGCACCAGCCGGCGGCCGCAGCGGCCGGCCCTGCGGTGGGCCCCCATGATCACCCCGAGACCGGTGGCGTCCCAGGAATCCAGCTCGGACAGGTCGAGCACCAGATCGCCGACTCCGTCGTCGACGGCCGAGTGCAGGACCGTACGGGCGTCCGCCGCGCTGCGGACGTCGAGGCGGCCCCCGACGACCAGCTCGGCGTGGTCGCCCCTGATGTACATATGCGCTCCCCGTGAGTGCGTGTAGTACTCCACGATCTGATGTCCAGTGATGACACCTCTGACTGCGCTGAGCGGTCAGAGGTTGCCGTCTGTAAGCGAACCGATACCGAATTCACCCCTGGGTGTGAAACCCGAGGGGTTTGTGCGGTTACGGGGACGGAAAAAGCCGTCAGTGCTTGTAGAAGCCCTGCCCGCTCTTGCGTCCGATGTCACCGGCGTCCACCATCCGGCGCATCAGCTCCGGCGGGGCGAACTTCTCGTCCTGGGACTCGGTGTAGATGTTGCTGGTGGCGTGCAGCAGGATGTCGACGCCGGTCAGGTCCGCCGTGGCGAGCGGGCCCATGGCGTGGCCGAAGCCCAGCTTGCAGGCGAGGTCGATGTCCTCGGCGGTCGCGACGCCCGACTCGTAGAGCTTGGTCGCCTCGACGACGAGGGCGGAGATGAGACGGGTGGTCACGAACCCCGCCACGTCCCGGTTCACGACGATGCAGGTCTTGCCGACAGACTCGGCGAACTCCCGCGCGGTCGCGAGGGTTTCGTCGCTCGTCTTGTAGCCGCGGACCAGCTCGACGAGCTGCATCATCGGCACCGGCGAGAAGAAGTGCACGCCGACGACCCGTTCCGGGCGCTCGGTGGCCGCCGCGATCTTGGTGATCGGGATCGCGGAGGTGTTGGACGCGAGCACGGTGTCCGGGCGCACGATCTTGTCGAGCGCACGGAAGATCTCGTGCTTGACTTCCAGCTTCTCGAAGACGGCCTCGACGACGATGTCGGCGTCGGCGGCCGCGTCCAGGTCGGTGGTCGCGGTGATCCGGGCGAGGGCCGCGTCGGCGTCGTGCGCCTCCAGCTTCCCCTTGCTCACGAACTTGTCGTACGAAGCCTTGATGCCGTCGGTGCCGCGCTTCAGCGCTTCGTCGGTGACGTCCCTCAGCACCACGTCCCAGCCCGCCTGGGCGGAGACCTGAGCGATGCCGGAACCCATCAAGCCGGCGCCGATGACGGCAAGCTTCCGTGCCACTGTTGCGACTCCCCTTTGAAACGCCTTACGCCCTGTTTACGTTGCCTCTTCGGCGGACCCTAGCGCTCGTGAAGGGCTGTGTGACCGGTTAGTAATGCGCGTCACGTCTCATCTGACGGACATCACACCGGTAGCTGTCACGACTGGTCTCGTACGGCGTAGTTGAGCACCTTATCGCTCAACAACTCCTCCATGTCGTCGAGAAGCGCGAGTGTCTCTCGTGATACTTCGTCCGGTTCGCGCCCCGCGACCATCTCGCGCCCGATGCTGCCCATGACCGTCTGATGGATCCAGTTGATCTGACCTGCGATCAGGGCGGGCAGCGGATCGCCGGGAGCGGCGCCCGTCTCCTCCCGGAGGGTCGTCTCCAGGTTCTCCTGGACCTCCTGCTGGATGCTCCACAGCCGGGAGCGGAGCGGGGGCGCGTCATGGATGACCCGCATGAAACGGTCGTAGCCCGGCATCAGGCCGACCCGGGGCGACACCGCCTCGACCTCGTCGCGCAGCTCCCTCAGCACGGCCGCCGCCGCGGACTCGCCCACGTCCCGCCCGCGCACCCAGCGCGAGAGGCGGTCGACGACGCCCTTGCTGCGGTCGAGGAAGAGGTCTTCCTTGGTCGGGAAGTAGTTGTAGACGGTGTTCACGGACACGTCGGCGGCATCCGCCACCTCGGCGATCGTCACCGTGACGAAGCCGTGCTCCAGGAACATGCCTGTGGCGATGTCCGAGATCCGCTGCCTGGTCTCGCGCTTCTTCCGCTCCCTGAGCCCCTCTGCCATGGCTCAAATGCTAGCTTCGTGGGCCGTCTGAAATTTTGGAGCCATTGCAAACTTTAAGAGACTCTGTTTTTCTTGGCCCATGCCCATCATCAGTACGGCCTCGCTCGCTCGTACCTTCCAGACCCGGCGTGGTCCCGTGGAAGCCGTGCGCGGTATCGATCTGACCGTCCGCGAGGGCGAGATCCTCGGCTTCCTCGGCCCTAACGGCGCCGGGAAGACGACCACGCTCCGGATGCTCACGACCCTGCTCGAACCGACCGGCGGCGCGGCCACCGTGGCCGGCCACGACCTCGCGACCGACGCCGCCGGGGTGCGCCGGGCGTGCGGGTACGTGGCCCAGTCGGGCGGGGTGGATCCGCAGATCTCCGTACGGGAGGAGCTGGTCACCCAGGGCCGCCTGTACCGCCTGTCGAAAACGCAAGCAGCGGCACGCGCGGCCGAGTTGGCCCGCGACCTGGATCTCACCGACCTGCTCGACCGCAGGTGCGGCACGCTCTCCGGTGGTCAGCGCCGCCGCCTCGACATCGCGATGGCGCTCACGCACCGCCCGAAGGTGCTGTTCCTCGACGAGCCGACGACCGGCCTGGACCCCGCGAGCCGCGCCGACCTGTGGGACCTGGTCCGCCGGCTGCGCGACGCGCACGGCACGACCGTCTTCCTGACCACCCACTACCTCGACGAGGCCGACGCCCTCGCCGACCGCCTCGTGATCGTCGACCGGGGCGTGGTCGTGGCCGAGGGCACGCCGAGCGCCCTGAAGCTGGAGTACGGCGGCTCGATCGGCGCCTCGCTCCAGGACACCTTCCTCGCGATCACCGGCCGGGGTCCCGTCCCGGCCGACGCCGCCCCCGTAGCCGTATAGGACAGCCATGCTTCTGCACGACACCGCGATCATCTACGGCCGCTACCTGCGCCAGTCCCTGCGCTCCCGCTTCGCGCTGCTGTTCGGGGTCCTGATGCCCTTGCTGTACCTGGTCTTCTTCGGTCCGCTGCTCACCGGTCTCCCGCTCGGCGGCAGGGGCAGTTCCTGGCAGGTCCTGGTGCCGGGGCTGCTGCTCCAACTGGGCCTGTTCGGGGCGCTGTTCGCGGGCTTCATGATCATCCTGGAGAACGGCCAGGGCGTGGTGGAGCGGATGCGGGTCACCCCGGTCAGCCGGCTCGCCCTGCTGCTGGGCAGGGTGCTGCGCGAGGCCACCGTCTTCGTGCTCCAGGCGGTGCTGCTGGTGCTGGCCGCGCTGGCGATGGGGCTGCGGGCCCCGCTGATCGGCATCGTGATCGGCTTCGCCTTCGTCGCCCTGCTCACCGTCTCGCTGGCCTCGCTGTCGTACGCGCTGGCGATGAAGGTGCGCACCCCGCAGGAGTTCGGGCCGCTGGTCAACGCGGTCAGCATGCCGTCCATGCTGCTGTCGGGCCTGATGCTCCCGATGACGCTGGGGCCCAGGTGGCTGGACGTCCTGTCGCACTTCATGCCGTTCCGCTATCTGGTGGACGCGATGCGCGACGCCTACGTCGGCGCGTACACGACGGATCACATGCTGTACGGCGTCCTGGTCGCCGTCGGCTTCGCGGTCCTGGCCGTGACGGTCGGCACACGCGTGTTCCGCACGGCCGGAGCGTAATTACCCTGGCCTCATGGTCAATCTGACGCGCATCTACACCAGGACCGGCGACCAGGGCAGCACCGCCCTCGGCGACATGAGCCGGGTCGCCAAGACCGATCTGCGGATCTCCGCGTACGCGGACGCCAACGAGGCGAACGCGGTGATCGGCACGGCGATCGCGCTGGGGGGTCTGGAGGAGGAGGTCGTCACGGTTCTCACCCGGGTGCAGAACGACCTGTTCGACGTCGGAGCCGACCTGTCCACGCCCGTGGTCGAGAACCCGGAGTTCCCGCCCCTGCGCGTCGAGCAGTTCTACGTCGACAAGCTGGAGGCGGACTGCGACCGCTTCAACGAGCGGCTGGACAAGCTCCGCTCCTTCATCCTCCCGGGCGGCACCCCCGGCGCGGCCCTGCTCCACCAGGCCTGCACGGTCGTACGGCGTGCCGAGCGCTCGACGTGGGCGGCGCTGGAGGTGCACGGCGACCACATGAACCCGCTCACGGCGACCTACCTGAACCGGCTGTCGGACCTGCTGTTCATCCTGGCCCGTACCGCCAACAAGGACGTCGGGGACGTGCTCTGGGTGCCGGGCGGGGAGCGCTAGCGCCGCTGCTTGGGGAACAGGGTGTAGCTGCCGGCGATCACCACGTTGATGCCGACCAGCCACAGCATCCGCTGCTGCCAGGCACGCAGGGAGTCGGCCTGCCCGTCGCCGACGTACCAGACCGCGGCCTGCAGCAGGACCACGGCGACCACCGCGGCGAGGATCCAGCGGCCCGCGACCTTCCACTCGTGGACGGCGCGGGCCGTGCCGTACCTCGGCGGCTTCACCGGCGGCGGGCCGCCCGCGAACCGGTGGGCGACCCAGGCGTCCGCCCACTTGATCGTCGAGTGCCCGAGACCCACGGTGAAACCGATGTAGACGGCGGCCAGTCCGTGCTTCCAGTCGGGCTCGGCACCGTTCCTGAGGTCGATCGCGGTGACCGTGAACAGCACGAGTTCCAGCAGCGGCTCGCACAGCAGCAGGGCCAGTCCGACACGCGGCATGCGCAGCCCGTATCGGAAGGCCAGCCCGGCTGCCAGCAGCACCCAGAAGGCCACCTCACACGCGACGATCAGTCCGACGATCACGACCGCTCCCTTCGTCTCCCGTCCAGGCTGCCGACGCGCGCGGCCCCTCGCGTCGTCGCCGGTGAGGAAACCGCCCTACATCGAAAGATGCAGTCCAGGACCATTCCCGGGCATCACGCGCCGCCCGCGGACACCGTGTTGGATGGGGTCATGGCCCTCCCCCGCCCGCACCGCTTCGACATCTGCATCGCGGCCGGCGGCCTGCTCGGCGGACTGCTGCTGGTGGGCATCGGACTGGGCACCCGGCCGTCCAGCGACCCGATCACCCTCTTCGACGGCCCCTGGCCGGTCCTGCTGCCCCTCACCGTGCTGGCCGGCTGCGAACTGCTGCGCCGCACGGCCCCGCGCGCGGCGCTGCTCACCGGCACCGCCGCGATCTGCGCCGACCTCGTGACCCAGGGCAACCTCGCCACGATCCTGATGTTCACCGACGTCGTCTACGCGGCCGTGCTGTACGGCCCGCTCGCCTCGGCCCGCCGCATCCAGTGGATCACCGGGCTGCTGACCGTGGCCGGCACGCTGGTGCCGTTCGCGGTGTGGCGGGTGCCGGAGGCGCTGCTGATCGGCGTGGTCGTGGGGGTCGTGGCGTACGGGCCCGCCGCCACCGGGTGGATCGTGCGCAACCACCGTGACGCCGCCGAGGCCGCCCGGCTGCGCGCCGAACAGACCGCGCTGCTCGCCGAGATGGACCGCACCCAGGCCGTCACCGCCGAACGCGCCCGGATGGCACGGGAGTTGCACGACATGGTGGCCAACCACCTGTCGGCGATCGCCATCCACTCCACGGCCGCCCTGTCCATCGACGAGCCCGCGACCTCCCGCGAGGCCCTCGCGGTGATCCGGGAGAACAGCGTCGACGGGCTCGCCGAGATGCGCCGGCTGATCGGCATCCTGCGCGACGGCGACCACGAGCCCTCCCCCGTCCCCACCCTCGACGGCCTCGGCGCCCTCGTCGACGGCGCCCGCGCCAACGGTCTGGACGTCACCCTGGACGCCTGCCACCACGCCGCCGTGCCCGCTCCCGTCGAACTCGCGGCCTACCGCATCGTCCAGGAGTCCCTGACCAACGCCCTCAAGCACGCCTGTCCGGGCCCGGTCTCGGTGTCCCTCGCCGAGCGGGACGGCGCGCTCACGGTCGAGGTGAGCAGTCCGTACGGCGACCGGGACGGGCCGCGCGCCCCCGGCTCGGGTGCGGGGCTGGTCGGGATGCGGGAGCGGGCAGCCCTGCTGGGAGGCACCTTCCGGGCCGGACCGCTGGGCGCGCTGTGGACCGTCCACGCCACGCTTCCCGTACCGGAAGGAGAATCCGAATGATCCGCGTCCTGGTCGCCGAGGACCAGTCGGCCGTCCGCGCCGGACTCGTCCTCATCCTGCGCAGCGCTCCCGGTATCGAGGTGGTGGGCGAGGCCGCGGACGGTGAGCAGGCGGTGGAGCTGGCCCGCGAGCTGCGGCCGGACCTGGTGCTGATGGACGTCCAGATGCCGCGGCTTGACGGGGTGTCGGCGACGCGGCAGGTCGTGGGGGAAGGGCTCGCGGACGTCCTCGTGCTGACCACCTTCGACCTCGACGAGTACGTGTTCGGGGCCCTGCGGGCCGGTGCCGCCGGTTTCCTGCTGAAGAACACGGAGGCGAAGGACCTCATCACGGCCGTGCGCACGGTGGCGCGGGGCGAGGGAATCGTCGCCCCGGCCGTCACCCGGCGTCTGATCGCCGAGTTCGCCGCCAGGCCGGTGCGCGGGACGGGCGTCGATCCGGCCGTCCTCGACACCCTCACCCGGCGGGAACGCGAGGTGCTCTCCTGTCTCGGGGAGGGCCTGTCCAACGCGGACATCGCCGAGCGCCTCGACATGGCCGAGGCCACGGCGAAGACGCACGTCAGCCGTCTGCTGGGGAAGCTGGAGCTGCGCAGCCGAGTGCAAGCGGCGGTACTGGCACAGGAGTTGAGGGTCTAGTTGTCTCATGAACCAGAGTGGTCCAGACCTATTGACCCGTGGTCCAGACCTTTCTATTCTCGCGGGACCGTGGGTGTGAAGGCTCAGTCACGCCCCCAACTCCCCTAGGAGGCGCACGATGCGCTTCAGACACAGAGCCGCGGCAGGGTTCGCGACACTGTTGCTCCCCTTCGCCGGCCTGGTCGGCCTCGCGAGCCCCGCCCAGGCCGCGACCACCGCCACCGCCACCTATGCCAAGACCCAGGACTGGGGCACCGGCTTCGAGGGCAAGTGGACGGTGAAGAACACCGGCACCACCAGCCTCAGCTCCTGGACCGTCGAGTGGGACTTCCCCTCCGGCACCTCCGTCACCTCCGCCTGGGACGCCGACGTCACGTCCTCCGGCACCCACTGGACCGCCAAGAACAAGTCCTGGAACGGCACGCTCGCCCCCGGCGCCTCCGTCTCCTTCGGCTTCAACGGCGCCGGCAGCGGCTCCCCCGCCAACTGCAAGCTCAACGGCGGCAGCTGTGACGGCGGATCCACCCCGGGCGACGCGGCGCCGTCCGCCCCCGGCACCCCCACCGCCTCCGGCATCACCGACACCTCGGTGAAGCTGGCCTGGAGCGCCGCCACCGACGACAAGGGCGTCAAGAACTACGACGTGCTGCGCGACGGCGCCAAGGTGGCGACCGTGACGACGACGTCGTACACGGACACCGGTCTGACCGCCGGCACCGACTACTCGTACACCGTGCAGGCCCGCGACACCGCGGACCAGACCGGACCGGCCAGCGGCGCGGTCGCCGTGCACACCACCGGCGGCACCACGGAACCCCCCACGGGGGACAAGGTCAAGCTCGGCTACTTCACCGAGTGGGGCGTCTACGGCCGCAACTATCACGTCAAGAACCTGGTGACCTCGGGCTCCGCCTCGAAGATCACTCACATCAACTACGCGTTCGGCAACGTCAAGAACGGTCAGTGCACCGTCGACGACACCTATGCCGCCTACGACAAGGCGTACACGGCCGACCAGTCCGTCAGCGGGGTCGCCGACACCTGGGACCAGCCGCTGCGCGGCAACTTCAACCAGCTGCGTGAGCTCAAGGCCAAGTACCCGAACATCAAGGTGCTGTACTCCTTCGGCGGCTGGACCTACTCCGGCGGCTTCGCCCAGGCCGCGGCCAACCCGGCCGCGTTCGCCGCCTCCTGCAAGTCGGTCATCGAGGACCCGCGCTGGGCGGATGTCTTCGACGGCATCGACATCGACTGGGAGTACCCGAACGCCTGCGGTCTGACCTGCGACACCAGCGGGGCCGCCGCCTTCAAGAACCTGATGGGGGCACTGCGTTCGACCTTCGGCCCCAACTACCTGGTCACCGCGGCCATCACGGCCGACGGCTCCTCCGGCGGCAAGATCGACGCGGCCGACTACGGCGGCGCCTCGCAGTACGTCGACTGGTACAACGTGATGACGTACGACTACTTCGGCGCCTTCAACGCGCAGGGCCCGACCGCCCCGCACTCGCCGCTGACGTCGTACGCGGGCATCCCGCAGGCGGGCTTCAACTCCGCCGACGCGATCGCCAAGCTGAAGTCGAAGGGCGTCGCCTCGAAGAAGCTGCTGCTCGGCATCGGCTTCTACGGCCGCGGCTGGACCGGCGTCACCCAGGCCGCCCCCGGCGGCTCGGCCACCGGAGCGGCACCGGGCACCTACGAGGCGGGCATCGAGGACTACAAGATCCTCAAGACGTCCTGCCCGGCCACCGGCACCGTCGCGGGCACGGCGTACGCCTACTGCGGCAACAACTGGTGGTCCTACGACACCCCCGCGACGATCGCCGGGAAGATGACCTGGGCCAAGAACCAGGGCCTGGGCGGCGCGTTCTTCTGGGAGTTCAGCGGCGACACCGCGGGCGGTGAGCTGGTGAGCGCCATCAACAGCGGACTGAGCTGAACCAGGATCCACTGAGGGCGCGCGGCCTGTGCCGCGCGCCTTCGGCGTACTCCCCCCAGGGCCGTTCGGCCCGCACCGAGGGACCATCAGCGGCCGAAGGACGGCTGCCGACCGGGAACAATCGGTATCTCGACCACAAGCGGAATGACTCGTTCGGGGGGACGAATGCAGCGCAGGTCCAAGAACAGGCGAAACTCCGACAGCCCGTCGGCCAGGCCCAGGACGACCTACCTGGGGATGTTCACCGGGACGACGGTCGCGGCACTCCTGACCGTCCTGCCCGTCGGGGTCACCGTGACCCTCGACTCAGGCCACGTTGACACGCTGACCGGGGGGAGCTGCCTCCAGCCACGCCAGGAAGCCGGTCAGCGCGTCCTCACTCATCGCGAGTTCGAGACGCGTGCCCCGGTGCAGACAGGTCAGGATCACGGCGTCGGAGAGCAGGGCCATCTCCTCCTCCCCGTCGGGGAGACGACGGCCGGCGACCTCGATCGCGGCCCGCTCCAGGACGCGGCGCGGGCGATAGGCGTAGGAGAAGACGCGGTACCACTCGACGCGGTCGCCGTTGTAGCGGGCCACGCCGTAGCTCCAGCCCTTGCCGCCGGGGTCGGTCTTCTCCGGGACGTCCCAGCGCAGGGAACAGTCGAAGGTACCGCCGGAGCGCTGGATGAGCCTGCGGCGCAGGCCGAAGACGAACAGCCCCAGCACCACCAGGGCCACGACGATTCCGCACACAGTCAGAGCGAGGACCATCGACACCGACCTCCTCGTCTCCTAGGTACCTTCAATAGGTAACGGAACGGAAAAAACATCCAGATCTGCCTCAGCCGCGACCGGCTCCGGATCGCTCCGGTGCCGGCCGCGGCTGAGTGACGTCATACGGCTCCGCGCTGGTTCAGCGCGCAGTCGCCGCGCGCAGTCGTACGTCCGCGCGACGCTCGGCGGCGGCGTCGCCCTCCGCCTTCGCGCGCTCCAGCTCCCGCTCCGCGCGCTGGACGTCGATCTCGTCCGACAGCTCGGCGATCTCGGCCAGCAGCGACAGCTTGTTGTCGGCGAACGAGATGAAACCGCCGTGCACGGCGGCGACGACCGTCCCGCCATCGCTCGTACGGATGGTCACCGGGCCCGACTCCAGCACACCGAGCAGCGGCTGGTGACCGGGCATGACGCCGATGTCGCCGGACGTGGTGCGCGCGACGACCAGGGTGGCCTCGCCGGACCAGACCTCTCGGTCGGCCGCGACCAGCGCGACGTGCAGCTCAGCAGCCAAGGTGGCTCCTCGGGTCACCACCCGGCGGTTCGGCCGGGTGTTGGTTACAAGTCTAGTAGGCGTGGAAGAGGGGGCGGGACGTGCCCCGCCCCCTCAGGTGTGAACCACAGGGTTCACTGCGAACTCAGGGAGTTCAGGAGACGCCGAGCTCCTTGGCGTTGGCCTTGAGGTCCTCCAGGCCACCGCACATGAAGAACGCCTGCTCCGGGAAGTGGTCGAACTCGCCGTCGCAGATCGCGTTGAACGCGGTGATCGACTCGTCCAGCGGCACGTCCGAGCCGTCCACGCCGGTGAACTGCTTGGCGACGTGGGTGTTCTGGGACAGGAAGCGCTCGACGCGGCGGGCACGCTGGACGACCAGCTTGTCCTCCTCGCTGAGCTCGTCGATACCGAGGATCGCGATGATGTCCTGGAGGTCCTTGTACTTCTGGAGGATCCCCTTGACGCGCATCGCGGTCTCGTAGTGGTCCTGCGCGATGTAGCGCGGGTCCAGGATCCGGGACGTGGAGTCCAGCGGGTCCACGGCCGGGTAGATGCCCTTCTCGGAGATCGGACGGGACAGAACCGTCGTCGCGTCGAGGTGGGCGAAGGTGGTGGCCGGGGCCGGGTCGGTCAGGTCGTCCGCGGGGACGTAGATCGCCTGCATCGAGGTGATCGAGTGACCACGGGTCGAGGTGATGCGCTCCTGGAGGAGACCCATCTCGTCGGCCAGGTTCGGCTGGTAGCCCACCGCGGAGGGCATACGGCCGAGCAGGGTCGAGACCTCGGAACCGGCCTGCGTGAAGCGGAAGATGTTGTCGATGAAGAACAGCACGTCCTGCTTCTGCACATCGCGGAAGTACTCCGCCATGGTCAGACCGGCGAGGGCCACGCGCAGACGGGTGCCCGGGGGCTCGTCCATCTGGCCGAAGACCAGCGCGGTCTTGTCGATGACGCCCGAGTCGGACATCTCCTCGATGAGGTCGTTGCCCTCACGGGTGCGCTCACCGACACCGGCGAACACGGAGACACCGTCGTGGTTGTTGGCGACGCGGTAGATCATCTCCTGGATGAGCACCGTCTTGCCGACGCCGGCGCCGCCGAACAGACCGATCTTTCCACCCTTGACGTACGGGGTGAGAAGGTCGATGACCTTGACGCCGGTCTCGAACATCTCGGTCTTCGACTCGAGCTCGTCGAAGCGCGGGGCCTTGCGGTGGATGGACCAGCGCTCGCCGTCGTAGGTCTCGTCGACGTTCAGCACCTCACCGAGGGTGTTGAACACCTTGCCCTTGGTGAAGTCGCCGACCGGGACGGTGATGCCCGTGCCGGTGTCGGTGACGGTGGCCTGGCGGACCAGACCGTCGGTGGGCTGCATCGAGATGGTGCGGACCAGGCCGTCACCCAGGTGCTGGGCGACCTCCAGGGTCAGCGTCTTCTTCGCGCCGTCCTGGGCCGGGTCGGCCACCTCGACGTGCAGAGCGTTGTAGATCTCCGGCATCGCGTCGACGGGGAACTCCACGTCGACGACCGGGCCGATGACCCGGGCGACGCGGCCCGTGGCAGCGGCCGTCTCAACTGTCGTCGTCATTACCTGTCACTCCCCGCGGACGCGTCGGCGAGGGCTGCGGAGCCACCGACGATCTCGCTGATTTCCTGGGTGATTTCGGCCTGGCGGGCCGCGTTGGCAAGTCGGGAGAGCGTGGTGATGAGCTCTCCCGCGTTGTCGGTGGCCGACTTCATCGCGCGCCGCGTGGCGGCGTGCTTGGAGGCGGCCGACTGGAGCAGCGCGTTGTAGATACGGCTCTCCACATAGCGCGGCAGCAGGGCGTCGAGGACGTCCTCCGCCGAGGGCTCGAAGTCGTAGAGCGGGAGGATCTCGCCCTGCGGCTTCGCCTCCTTGGCCACCTCTTCGAGGCTGAGCGGCAGCAGACGGTCGTCGAGCGCCGTCTGCGTCATCATCGAGACGAACTCGGTGAAGACGATGTGGAGTTCGTCCACGCCGCCCTCGGCCGTGTCCTTCTCGATGGCCTCGATCAGCGGAGCCGCGACCTTCTTGGCGTCCGCGTACGTGGGCTCGTCGGTGAAGCCGCTCCACGACTCCGCGATCTTGCGCTCACGGAAGTTGAAGTGCGCGACACCGCGGCGGCCGACGATGTAGATCTCGACCTCCTGGCCCTCGCGCTCCAGCCGCTCGGTGAGCCGCTCCGCCTGCTTGATGGCGTTGGAGTTGAAGGCGCCCGCGAGACCGCGGTCGCTCGTCAGGAGCAGCACCGCGGACCGCGTGACCGTCTCGGCCTTCGTGGTCAGCGGGTGCCTGGTGTTCGAGCCGGTACCGACCGCCGTGACCGCGCGGGTGAGCTCGGTCGCGTAGGGCGCGGAGGCCGCCACCTTGCGCTGCGCCTTGATGACGCGCGAGGCGGCGATCATCTCCATCGCCTTGGTGATCTTCTTGGTCGCGGTGACGGATCGGATGCGACGCTTGTAGACCCGGAGCTGGGCTCCCATGAGTCAGGTCCCTTCCTTACGTCACTTGGCCGCGGCCGGGGCGTCCTCGCCGAGAAGCTTGCCGTCCGAGGTCTCGAACTGCTTCTTGAAGTCGGCGATCGCGTCGGCAACAGCGGTGAGGGTGTCGTCCGACATCTTGCCGCCCTCCTTGATGGAGGTCATGAGGCCCTGCTCCTTGCGGTGCAGGTACTCGAGCAGCTCCTTCTCGAAGCGGCGGATGTCGTTGACCGGGACGTCGTCCATCTTGCCGGTGGTGCCGGCCCAGACGGAGACGACCTGGTCCTCGGTCGCCATCGGCTGGTACTGGGCCTGCTTCAGCAGCTCGACCATGCGCTGGCCGCGCTCAAGCTGCGCCTTCGACGCGGCGTCCAGGTCGGAACCGAAGGCGGCGAACGCCTCCAGCTCACGGAACTGGGCGAGGTCCACGCGCAGACGACCCGAGACCTGCTTCATCGCCTTGTGCTGCGCGGAACCACCGACTCGGGAGACGGAGATACCGACGTTCAGCGCGGGGCGCTGACCGGCGTTGAACAGGTCCGACTCCAGGAAGCACTGGCCGTCGGTGATGGAGATGACGTTGGTCGGGATGAACGCCGAGACGTCGTTGGCCTTGGTCTCGACGATCGGCAGACCGGTCATCGAACCGGCGCCCATCTCGTCGGAGAGCTTGGCGCAGCGCTCCAGCAGGCGGGAGTGCAGGTAGAAGACGTCACCCGGGTAGGCCTCGCGCCCCGGCGGGCGACGCAGCAGCAGGGACACGGCGCGGTAGGCGTCGGCCTGCTTCGAGAGGTCGTCGAAGATGATGAGGACGTGCTTGCCCTCGTACATCCACTGCTGGCCGATGGCCGAACCGGTGTACGGCGCCAGGTACTTGAAGCCGGCCGGGTCGGACGCCGGGGCGGCGACGATGGTCGTGTACTCCAGCGCGCCGGCCTCTTCGAGGGCGCCACGCACGGAGGCGATGGTCGAGCCCTTCTGGCCGATGGCGACGTAGACGCAGCGGACCTGCTTCTTCGGGTCGCCGGAGCGCCAGTTGTCGCGCTGGTTGATGATCGTGTCGACGGCCAGGGCGGTCTTGCCGGTCTGACGGTCACCGATGATCAGCTGACGCTGGCCACGGCCGATCGGGGTCATCGCGTCGACGGCCTTGTAGCCGGTCTCCATCGGCTCGTGCACCGACTTACGGGCCATGACGCCCGGAGCCTGCAGCTCAAGGGCACGACGACCGCTGGTCTCGATCTCGCCGAGGCCGTCGATCGGGGCACCGAGCGGGTCGACGACGCGGCCGAGGTAGCCCTCGCCGACAGCCACGGAGAGGACCTCGCCGGTACGGGTGACCGGCTGACCCTCCTCGATGCCGCTGAACTCACCGAGGATGACGCAACCGATCTCGCGCTCTTCCAGGTTGAGCGCGAGGCCGAGGGTGCCGTCCTCGAACTTCAGCAGTTCGTTGGCCATGGCCGAGGGCAGACCCTCGACCTTCGCGATGCCGTCGCCGGCAAGGGTGACCGTACCGACCTCCTCGCGCGAGGCCGCGTCCGGCTTGTACGACTGGACGAAGTTCTCCAGCGCGTCCCGGATCTCCTCCGGCCGGATCGTGAGCTCCGCCATCTGGGTTCCCTGCTCTCCTTGTTGGGCCCGAAGTTTCACTTTGGGGGTCTGGGGGCGACCCCCAGGATTCTTCATGTACGGCCCAACCAGGGCCGTCGTAAGTACGTACTGCTATGGAGTTGCTGCTAGCCCGCCAGGCGGCGGCCGGCGTCCTCGATGCGGTCCGCGATGGAGCCGTTGATGACCTCGTCGCCGACCTGCACCCGGATCCCGCCGAGGACCTCGGGGTCCACGTCGAGGTTGAGGTGCATCGGGCGGCCGTAGAGCTTCGCCAGGGCACCGCCCAGGCGCTGCTTCTGCTGGTCGCTCAGCGGAACCGCCGAGGTGACGACGGCCACCATGCGGTCCCGGCGCTCGGCGGCGAGCTTGGACAGGGACTCCAGTCCCGCCTCCAGGCTACGTCCCCGGGGCGCGGCCACAAGGCGCGTCACCAATCGCTCGGTCGTCGCATCGGCGCGGCCGCCGAGCAGGCTGGCGAGCAGCTCACGCTTGGCCGGGGCCGTGGCGGCGCGGTCGGTCAGCGCGGCGCGCAGCTCGGTGTTCGAGGCGACGATCCGGCCGAACCGGAACAGCTCGTCCTCGACGTTGTCGAGCTTGCCCCGCCGCTGCGCGGCGGTGAGGTCGGCGTCGTCGGCCAGCTCCTCCAGCGCGTCCACCAGGTCGCGCGAACGCGACCAGCGGGAGCGCACCATGCCGGACACCAGGTCCGTGGCGGGGCCGCCGACCTGCGTGCCGATCAGGCGCTGGGCCAGTTCGGCCTTGGCCTCGCCGGGCTGCGCCGGGTCGGTCAGGACCCGACGCAGCGACACCTCGCGGTCGAGCAGCGCGGTGACGGCGGCCAGCTCGTCGGCGAGCGAGCCGGCGTCCACGGACGTGTTGTCCGTCAGCGCGTCGAGACGCTCGCGTGCGGCTGCCAGGGCCTCGCGGCTCGCTCCGTTCATCGCGCGGCCTCGGCCTTCTCCTCGAGGTCGTCGAGGAAGCGGTCGATCACGCGGCTCTGCCGGGCGTGGTCCTCGAGGGACTCGCCGACGAGCTTGCCGGCCAGGTCGGTGGCGAGCTTGCCGACGTCCTGGCGCAGCGCGGAGGACGCGGCCTTGCGGTCCGCCTCGATCTGCGCGTGACCGGCGGCGACGATCTCCTCGCGCTGCCGCTGGCCTTCCGCGCGCATCTCGGCGATGAGCGTGGCGCCCTGCTCCTGAGCCTCCTGGCGCAGGCGCGCGGCCTCGTGGCGGGCCTCGGCGAGCTGTGCCTTGTACTGCTCAAGGACGCTCTGGGCCTCGGTCTGCGCGGCCTCGGCCTTCTCGATACCGCCCTCGATGGCCTCGCGACGCTCTTCCAGAACCTTGTTGATGGTCGGGAGGAGCTTCTTGGCGAGGAAGCCGAAGACGATGACGAAGGCGATCAGGCCGATGACGAGCTCCGGCCACGGCGGAATGAGGGGATTCTCCTTCTCCGCCTCGGCCGCCAGCTGAACCAGTGCGTGGTTCACATCAGTGCCTTTCGTCGAATGGGGCTGTCGTCGTGGTTCGTCTTAGTAGACGAACGGCATGACGAGGCCGATGAGGGCCAGCGCCTCACAGAACGCGAAGCCGAGGATCTGGTTACCGCGGATGAGGCCGGCCGCCTCGGGCTGGCGGGCAAGAGCCTGGGTGCCGTTGCCGAAGATGATGCCGACGCCGACGCCCGGGCCGATCGCGGCGAGGCCGTAACCGATGGAGCCGAGGTTGCCTTCGACCGCAGCGAGGGTCTGGAGAGCGGACATGCCGGTTCTTCCTTCTCTTTCAGTGACCGGTGGGGGTTGGCCACCGGATGTCTCTGGGGGTGTGGCGGGGGCGGTGCTCAGTGGTGCTCGGCGAGCGCGCCCTGGATGAAGGTGCAGGTCAGGAGGACGAAGACGTACGCCTGGACCGCCTGGATGAAGAGCTCGAAGGCCGTCATCACGATGACCATCACGAACGAGACGGCGGAGTAGGCGATGCCGATGCCGTTCAGCATGTACCAGCTGGCGATCGTGAAGAGCAGCAGCAGGGTGTGACCGGCGAACATGTTCGCGAAGAGTCGCACCGCGTGCGTGAAGGGTCGCACCAGCAGGTTCGAGGCGAGCTCGATCGTCATCGACAGCGGGAGCACGGCGCCCAGCGACTTGTCGTAGCCGGTGAAGTTCTTGAAGGCGCCGACGAAACCGTGCCGCTTGAAGGTCAGCGAGACCCAGGTGACGTAGACGAGCGCGGCCAGGATGGCCGGGTAGGCGATGATCGACGTCACCGGGAAGGAGGCGACGGGAACGATCGACCACAGGTTGAGCATCCAGATGAAGAAGAACAGCGAGACGGCGAGCGGAACGTACTTCTCGCCCTCCTTCTTGCCGATCGTCTCGTAGACGATGCCGCGGCGGACGAAGTCGTAGCCGGCCTCGGCGATCATCTGGAGCTTGCCGGGGACGACCTTCGGCCGGGCGAAGGCGGCCCAGAAGAAGCCCACGATGATGACGGAGCCGAGCAGGGCGAGCAGCATCGGCTTGTTGAAGTAGAGGCCGTTGCCGTCCGCGTCGCCCCAGAGGGGCTCGAACATGAACGAGTGCAGGCCGGGAGCCGGGAAGCCACACCCGTCGAACAGGTGACAGCTCGTGTCGAAAGCGAGCGTCTGCGTCGGGTCAGCACTCACCGCGGGCTCCTTCGTCGTGGCGCATAGGTACGGCAACCTCGTTGTGTCGGCGCGGCGGTAGGCCGCAGTTCGGCACGGGACTGGTGTAACGGATGTGGGGGCGGCCGGGGGGCATCGAGCCTCGCGTTCGAGCAGGCGTCAGCTCGGATGCCCGCGCCCGCGATGCCGCAGTTGGCACCGGACGATAGCAGGGTCTCTCAGTCGCATTTATCCCGGCCCTACCTCTCACGACGAGTGCCCTGATTTTTCGGGCTTGGTGCCCGAATCGGGTTCGACGTAGAGGATCTTGGACTTCATGTGGGCGCGTGTCTGTGCGGCGATCCAGGTGAGGGTGCCGACGACGAGCGTGAGAGCGAAAGCCTTGGGGTGGAACAGCGTGGTGTTCTTGAACACCGCGACGAAGACGAACAGCAGCAGGATCTGAGCCGTGTAGAGCATCAGGCCCATCGCCTGGAACAGGTGCGGAAGCGATTTGGCAGTGCGCTGCAGGACGTAGAGGCCGATCCCCATGAAGAGGATCACGATCAGCGTCGCCACCCCTGCCCCGATCGCACCCTTGCCACCGGCGACCACACCACTGACGACGGCGGCAACAGCGCCGACGGCAGCCGTGGGCACGGCGGCCTGAGCCAGGATCCGGACGTCGTTGGACGGCATGGCGGCAACTCCGCTTTCAAAGGGGGGGTGTGTCGTCATGGACGAGCGTAGTCCCGGGCTGAGGGTGACCCTCACGCCAAGGGACCGTCGCACCACGGTCCTTCGGCTCTGCCCTGGGTTCTCGTGAACCGTATCACAAACTATTTGATGCGGTCTTTACCTAGATGGTGTGCCCACTGTCACACATGAGAGTGAAGCTGCGCGTCTGTGCGGAAACACGGGTGAGTTGTCTGGTATAAGGGCGATTTGTCGCCCCGCCGAACTCCCACGCGTTGGCAATGCTTTAGTCAGATTCTTACCTTGGGCTTCAGCGCGAGGTCTCGGCCCTGCGCCGCTCCGGCACATGCGAACGAGCGCTCAGCGCGGTCGCCCCGTTGACACCCGCCACCCCCACCGCGACCGGGGTGCGCTGTTCCACGTCCACCTCCAGGGCATCCGCGACCACGGCCCGCCGGCGGCGGCGGTACCGCGGCGGCACGATGTGCTGGGCCCACAGAGGTGCGCGCGGGGTGAAGCGCGGCAGCAGGAGCAGCACGAGACCGATCGCGCTGAGGAACACCACACCGAGCACGATCCACATGGACGCGGAGTTCACCGAGTAGGCCAGCGAGCCGAAGGCGATCAGCGCCGACCAGAAGTACATGATCCACACCGCGCGGCTGTGCGAGTGCCCGATCTCCAGGAGCCGGTGGTGCAGATGCCCGCGGTCGGCGGCGAACGGCGACTGGCCCCGCCAGGTGCGGCGCACGATGGCCGAGATCAGGTCGGCGGCCGGCACCGCGATGATGGTCAGCGGCAGCAGCAGCGGGATGTAGACGGGGACCGTCTGGTGCACGGCCGCCTTCTCGGACCCGGCGAACAGCTTCAGCGCGTCCGGGTCGATCTGTCCGGTGATGGAGATCGCGCCCGCCGCCAGCACCAGGCCGATGAGCATCGAGCCGGAGTCGCCCATGAAGATCCGCGCGGGGTGCATGTTGTGCGGCAGGAAGCCCAGGCACATGCCCATCAGGATCGCCGAGAAGAGTGTCGCCGGGGCGGCCGCCTCGATGCCGTACGAGTACCAGATCCGGTAGGCGTACAGGAAGAACGCGGCCGCGGCGATGCAGACCATGCCGGCCGCGAGACCGTCGAGGCCGTCGACGAAGTTCACCGCGTTGATGGTGATGACGACGAGCGCGACCGTCAGCAGGGTGCCCTGCCACTGGGTCAGCGCGACCGAGCCGACGCTGGGGATGGGGAGCCACAGGATCGTCAGACCCTGCATCACCATCACGCCGGCGGCGATCATCTGGCCGCCCAGCTTGATCAGGGCGTCGATCTCGAACTTGTCGTCCAGGACGCCGATCAGCCAGATCAGGGCCGCCCCGGAGAGCAGCGCGCGCGGTTCGTTCGACTTCTCGAAGACCTCGCTGAGGTTGGTCAGGTGGTCGGCGACCAGCAGGCCCGCGCACAGTCCGAAGAACATGGCGATACCGCCGAGCCGCGGAGTCGGTTCCCGGTGCACGTCACGGGCCCTGATCTCCGGCATCGCTCCGGCCACGATCGCGAACTTCCGTACCGGCCCTGTCAGCAGATACGTCACCGCGGCCGTGATGCAGAGCGTCAGCAGGTATTCACGCACAGGCTTCCCCACAGGTCTCGCTGGCCATCTCAGCCCCACACCCTAGCGACGGACGCATATGGTTGTGGACTTCCGGGTAGAGCCGATGGTTGCACGTGCGGCTGTGCCCGCAGGTGCGGATACCCCCGCTCAGGCCGGATACGGCGGAAATCCGCCGACGAGATCCCGTACTTCTTCACGTGCCCGGGCGCTCTCGACCCAGCCGCGCACCACCCCTGCGAGCAGGGCGGCGATCCGCGCCATCTCCTTCTCGGCCATGCCCTGGGTGGTCACGGCGGCGGTGCCCAGGCGCAGTCCGCGCAGATCCGCGTGAGGCAGCACACAGCAGTCGAGCACCATGCCCGCGGCCGCGAGCCGTCCCCGCGCCGTGCGCCCGTCGACACCGAGCGGCGCCGGATCGGCCGTCACGAGATGGGTGTCGGTGCCGCCGGTGGTGACCACGAGCCCCTCGTCGGCCAGCGCGGCCGCCAGCACCCTCGCGTTGGCGACCACCTGATGGGCGTACGCGGAGAACGCCGGTGTCGCCGCCTCGCCGAACGCGACCGCCTTCGCGGCGATGGTGTGCATCTGGGCGCCGCCCTGGGTGAACGGGAAGACCGCCCGGTCGACCCGCTCGGCCAGTTCGCTCCCGCACAGGAGCATGCCGCCGCGGGGACCGCGCAGCACCTTGTGCGTGGTGGCGCAGACGACGTCGGCGTACGGCACCGGACTGGGCGCCGCTCCCCCGGCGACGAGCCCGATGGGGTGGGCGGCGTCGGCGATGAGATACGCGCCCACCTCGTCGGCGACCTCGCGGAAGTAGGCGTAGTCGATGTGCCGGGGGTAGGCGATGGAACCGCACACGATCGCCTTGGGCCGATGGGTGCGGGCGAGGGTGCGCACCTGCTCGTGGTCGATGATCCCGGTCTCGGCGTCGACGCCGTAGGGGACGAAGTCGAACCAGCGGCCGGAGAAGTTGGCGGGTGAGCCGTGGGTGAGGTGGCCGCCGTAGGGCAGGCCGAGGGCGAGGACGGTGTCGCCGGGGCGCAGCAGCGCGGCGTAGGCGGCCAGGACCGCCGAAGAGCCGGAGTGGGACTGCACGTTGGCGTGCTCGGCGCCGAACAGGGACTTCGCCCGCTCCACCGCCAGCCGCTCGGCGACGTCCACGATCTCGCAGCCGCCGTGGTGACGGGCGCCCGGATAGCCCTCGGCGTACTTGTTGGCCAGCGCCGAGCCGAGGGCGGCCAGTACGGCCGGCGAGCAGAAGTTCTCGGCGGCGACGAGCTGGAGCGTCGACGACTGCCGGTCGAGCTCCCCGAGCAGGATCTCGGCCAGCTCGGGGTCCTGCCGCGCGAGGACGTCGGCGGTCTGGGGCGCATGGGTGACCGACATGGTGGACTCCGGGGCGTCGACGGTGACGTACACCCAATGTAGGCCGGGGGCAGGTGAGACGCTCGGTCGTTGGTACTCCCGGGTGCGCACAACGCCCTTGAGGGGCGCGGGGAACTGCGCGACCAGCCACGACGCGCCCGCAGCCGCACGACAGCAGATCGTGGCAGGTCGTGGGCGCTCAAGCCCTCGCCGGCACCCCCGTCAGCGCCGTCACCACCGGGTCCAGCGCCTCGTTTATCTCGTCCCCGATCGAGCGGAAGAAGGGCAGCGGCGCTCCGTACGGGTCGAAGACCTCGTCGGCCTCGGCGGTGGGGGCCAGGAGCCACCCGCGTAGAGCGGCCGCGGCGCGGACCAGGGCGCGTGCGCGGCTCACCAGGCCGTCCTCCAGGGGCGGCAGGGTCGCCGGGTCTATCGCCTTCACCAGACGGGTGAACTCCTTCAGGGTGAAGGTGCGCAGGCCCGCCGAGTGCCCCATCGAGATCACCTGCTGGCGGTGGTCTCGGGTGGCGGTCAGGACCAGGTCCGCCATGATCACGTGTTCGTCCAGCAGCTCGCGCCCCGTGAAGCCGGAGGGGTCCGCGCCGAACTCGGCAAGGACGGTCTCCGCGTTGGCCTCCATGGGCGCGCCCTCGTGGCCCCAGGTCCCCGCGCTCTCCACGACGAGCCCGCCCCACAGCGGGTCGCCGAGCCGGTCCGCCAGGGCATGCCGGGTCAGCCGCTCGGTGATCGGCGAGCGGCACACGTTGCCGGTGCTGACGTGGAGGATGCGGAAGCTGTCACGCGGGAGCCCTGTGAAGGTCCGCGTCTCTTCCCCGTCCCATATGCCACGCCCCGCGTCAGGGGCCGTCAATTCGCCACCTCGAGGTCGGGTACGACCTTCCTGAGCTCTTCCGCGGAGATCGCGCCCGCGCGCAGCAGCAGGGGCACCTCGCGGGTGACGTCGACGATCGAGGAGGGGACGTTGCCGGGGGTCGGGCCGCCGTCGAGGTAGACGGAGACGGAGTCGCCGAGCATCTCCTGCGCGGCGTCGCAGGTCTCCGGCGAGGGGTGACCGGTCAGGTTGGCCGAGGAGACCGCCATGGGGCCGACCTCGGTCAGCAGCTCGATGGCGACGGGGTGCAGCGGCATCCGGACGGCCACCGTGCCCCGGGTGTCGCCCAGGTCCCACTGGAGGGACGGCTGGTGCTTGGCGACGAGCGTGAGCGCGCCCGGCCAGAAGGCGTCGACGAGCTCCCAGGCCAGCTCGGAGAAGTCGGTGACGAGACCGTGGAGGGTGTTCGGGGAGCCGATCAGCACGGGGGTGGGCATGTTGCGGCCCCGGCCCTTGGCCTCCAGCAGGTCGTGGACGGCCTCCGAGGAGAACGCGTCGGCGCCGATGCCGTACACCGTGTCGGTCGGGAGGACCACGAGCTCGCCACGGCGGACGGCGGACGCGGCTTCGCGCAGACCGGTCGTGCGGTCGGTCGCGTCGTTGGTGTCGTATCGCCGTGCCATATCTAGCGGGCCTCCTCGTACACGTACTGCTCTGAAGTCTGGGGCGGGTGGCTCACGGCATCGCCCTGCGGGCCGTAGCGAACCGGGGGCGGTTGTTCAGGTCGGGGTGGTCGGCCGCGTCGGCCCAGCCCCGCTCCTCGGTGAAGATCCACGGCACCTGGCCGCCCTGGGTGTCGGCGTGCTCGATGACGACGACACCGCCCGGGCGCAGGAGCCGGTGTGCGGTCCGTTCCAGACCGCGGATGAGGTCGAGGCCGTCCTCGCCGGAGAACAGGGCGAGTTCGGGGTCGTAGTCCCGCGCCTCGGGGGCGACGTACTCCCATTCGGTGAGCGGGATGTAGGGCGGGTTGGAGATGACCAGGTCGACATGGCCGTCGAGGTCGGGGAAGGCGTCCAGGGCGTTGCCCTGGCGCAGGTCGACCCGGGACCCCTCGACGTTCTTGCGGGTCCAGCGCAGGGCTTCCTCGGACAGCTCCACGGCGTGCACGCGGGAGCGCGGCACCTCCTGGGCGAGCGCGAGCGCGATGGCGCCGGAGCCGGTGCACAGGTCGACGATGCACGGCTCGACGACATCCATCGCGCGGACGGCGTCTATGGCCCACCCGACCACCGACTCGGTCTCGGGGCGCGGCACGAACACGCCGGGGCCCACCTGGAGTTCGAGGTAGCGGAAGTAGGCGAGGCCGGTGATGTGCTGGAGTGGCTCGCGCTGCTCACGGCGCGCGATGGTCTCCCAGTAGCGGGCGTCGAAGTCCGCGTCCTTCACGGAGTGCAGCTCGCCCCGCTTCACGCCGTGCACGAACGCGGCGAGCTCCTCCGCGTCGTTGCGCGGCGAGGGCACGCCGGCGTCGGCCAGCCGCTGGGTGGCCTGGGCCACCTCTGCGAGCAGCAGGTTCACGCAAGTCCTCCGTGTCGTACTCGGTCGTACGTGTCTTACGCGGCCGCCAGCTTGGCTGCCGAGTCCGCGTCGACGCAGGCCTGGATCACCGCGTCGAGGTCGCCGTCCAGGACCTGGTCCAGGTTGTACGACTTGAAGCCGACGCGGTGGTCCGAGATGCGGTTCTCCGGGAAGTTGTACGTGCGGATCTTCTCGGAGCGGTCGACGGTGCGGACCTGGCTGCGCCGGGCGTCGGCGGCATTGCGCTCCGCCTCCTCCTGCGCCGCCGCGAGCAGCCTGGAGCGCAGGATACGCAAGGCCTGCTCCTTGTTCTGCAGCTGGCTCTTCTCGTTCTGGCAGGAGGCGACGACTCCGGTGGGAATGTGCGTGATGCGCACGGCGGAGTCGGTCGTGTTGACGGACTGCCCGCCGGGCCCGGAGGAGCGGTAGACGTCGATGCGGAGGTCGTTGGGGTTGATCTCGACGTCGACCTCCTCGGCCTCGGGCGTGACCAGCACACCGGCCGCGGAGGTGTGGATACGGCCCTGGGACTCGGTGGCCGGGACGCGCTGCACCCGGTGCACCCCGCCCTCGTACTTCATCCGCGCCCAGACGCCCTGCCCGGGCTCGGTGGCACCGTTGCCGCCCTTGGTCTTCACGGCGACCTGGACGTCCTTGTAGCCACCCAGTTCGGACTCGGTGGCGTCGATGATCTCGGTCTTCCAGCCGACGCGCTCGGCGTACCGCAGATACATGCGCAGCAGGTCACCCGCGAACAGCGCCGACTCGTCACCGCCGGCACCGGCCTTGATCTCCAAGATGACGTCCTTGTCGTCGCTGGGGTCACGCGGGACCAGGAGCAGCCGCAGCTTCTCCGTGAGCTCGTCGCGGGCCTTCTCCAGCTCCTTGACCTCGGCGGCGAACTCCGGGTCGTCGGCACCGAGTTCGCGCGCGGTCTCGATGTCGTCGCCGGTCTGCTTCCAGGAGCGGTACGTGGCGACGATCGGGGTGAGCTCGGCGTAGCGCTTGTTCAGCTTGCGCGCGTTGGCCTGGTCGGAGTGGACCGACGGGTCGGCGAGCTTCGTCTCCAGGTCGGCGTGCTCACCGACGAGTTCCTCGACGGCCTCGAACATCTTGGGCTCCTGAACTGCGTAAGAAAGAGGGCGGGCGGGCGACCAAAAACGCCGGTCCCGGCGCACTCCGAGGAGTGCGGCGTGGACCGGCGCTGGTGGCTCGCTACTTCTTGGCAGCAGCCTTGCCGAAGCGGGCCTCGAAGCGGGCCACACGGCCACCGGTGTCGAGGATCTTCTGCTTGCCCGTGTAGAACGGGTGGCACTCGGAGCAGACCTCGGCACGGACGGTGCCGCTGGAGATCGTGCTGCGGGTGGTGAACGACGCGCCACAGGTGCAGCTGACCTGCGTCTCGACGTACTCGGGGTGGATGTCGCGCTTCAAGGTGTCTCCTAGTTTCGGGAGGGCACCGGGTCGCCATCGCGGGCTGCGGGGGCGTGAACCGGGGCCGACGTACCAGTCTGCCAGCACTGGCCGCATCCCCCAAAACGAGGGGACGCCGCGATCTATTCCCAGCCCCCGGCGGGCGGCCCGCTAGGAGGTGACGACGCCCTTGGCCTGGCCCGTCGCGGTGCCTTCGGTGGCCGACTTCGGGATCGCCCGGTCATTCTCCAGGGCCGTCCAGATCTGCTTGGCCTTGGTCTCCTGCACGATCACACGGTTGGGGTTCGCCGGGTCGTAGCGGACCGGCATGGTGACCATGGTCATGTCCGAGGGGCTGATGCCCTTGAGGCCGCCCGCGAAGGAGACCAGGGAGTTGACCGAGCCGAGGTGGGAGTCGGTGGTGACGGCCTTGGTGGCGGTGTCGGCGAGGTCGTACAGCTTCTTGGGGCTGGTCAGCACGCCGACGCTCTTGACCTGCTTGACCAGCGCCTTGATGAAGGCCTGCTGGAGCTGGATACGGCCGAGGTCGGAGCCGTCGCCGACGCCGTGCCGGGTGCGGACGAGACCGAGGGCCTGGGCGCCGGTGAGCTCGTGCGTGCCGGCCTTGAGGTCGAGGTGGCTGTCGGGGTCCTTGATGGCCTTGGTCGTGGTGACCGTGACCCCGCCGAGCTCGTCGACCAGCTTCTCGAAGCCGCTGAAGTCGACCTCCAGGTAGTGGTCCATGCGGATGTCGGTCATGGACTCGACCGTCTTCACCGCGCAGGCCGCCCCGCCGGTGGTGTACGCGGAGTTGAACATGACGTCCGAGGCGGCGTCGTGCTCCTTGCCGTCGGTGTCGGTGCACTCCGGGCGGTCGATCAGGGTGTCGCGGGGGATGGAGACCACGGTGGCCTTCTTGTGGCCCTCGTACACGTGGATGATCATCGCGGTGTCGGAGCGGGCGCTGCCGTCGTCGGTGCCGCCGCCGAGCTTCTTGTTGGAGCCGGAGCGGGTGTCCGAACCCAGGACGAGGATGTTCTCGGAGCCGTTGTCGACCTTCGTGGGCCGGGCGCTGCCGAGGGCCTGGTCGATGTCGACGCTCTTGAGGTTGCCGTTGAGCTTGAAGTACACGTAACCGGCCCCGGTGCCGCCCACCACGACGATCCCCGCGGCGACCCACGCCGCGACCAGCAGGCCCTTGCGGCCCTTGCTGCGGGGTTTGCGGCGGCGTCCCTTGCCCCTCGGTATGCCAGGGGTCGGCGTGCTCTCGGCTGACATGTGCTCCTCGAATCTCGTCCGGTCGGTTACCCCCTGCTTTCAGGGTCAGACGTGGTCGTGGAAGACCCGTACCGCACCATCGTCGCTCCGCCTGGTCAGATGGCGAAACTCGAGAAAGGGTTGCACAACGTGCTGTGACCACCACGTGTAGCAGTGGTCACAGCACGTGACAGGAGAAGCCGGGCGTGCCCCTGCTCACCAGCAGTTTCAGCCAAAGATGTCGTACTGCTGGAACCCGGTCCCCACGCTGGTCCTTGTGGCAAAGATCTCGCTGGTCGCCTTGCCGGTGCCCTTGTACAGGTAGAGCGTGCCGCCCGGGGTGCGGGCCAGCAGGTCGGCCCTGCCGTCGCCGGTGATGTCACCGACGGCGTCGAAGGCGTTGTAGCCGCTCCAGTTCGTGCGCACCTTGACGCGGGCCGCGAAGACGCCCGTGCCGGACGTGCCGGTGCCCTTGTACAGGTAGAGGTCGCCGGTGCTCTTGTTGCGGGCCAGCACGTCCGCCTTGCCGTCGCCGGTGAAGTCGCCGTGGCCGAGCAGCTGGTTGTACTGGCTCCAGCCGCCACCGACCCTGACCCGGGCCGAGAAGCTGCCGTCGCCCTTGCCCGGGTAGATCCACAGGACGCCCGCGGAGTCCACGGAGAGCAGGTCGGGCTTGTAGTCGCCGGTCACGTCGCCGGGGGTGACGATCCGGGTGCGGGTCCGCCAGTCGGTGAAGACCTTCTTCGGGGCGGCCCAGGCACCGCCGGTGGACGACGGGACGAACCGCAGCCAGTACACGTCACCGGTGGCGGAGACGCGGTAGAGCAGGTCCTGGAAGCCGTCCCGGTTCAGGTCGGTCTGCCGGACGAGGTTCACACCGTTCCAGTCGCCCCAGGACTGCCGGGCGGCGAAGGTCGTGCCCTTGGAGTCCTGCTCGTAGCCGACCTTGGTGGAGGACTTGCGCATCCACAGGTCGGCCTTGTGGTCGAAGCTCAGGTTGGTGTCGTCGACGCGCGGGTAGGCGGCGCCGACGTACTTGCTGACCTTGGTGAAGACGCTGTAGGCGCCCTTGGCGACGCAGTCCGTCACGTTCCAGGAGACGACGCCGACGATCCGCCCGTTCACCACGAGGGGGCCGCCGGAGTCACCGCTGCAGATGGCGGTCGTACCGGCGTCGCTGCCGCTGGCGGCCGGGCCCGCGCAGGTCATGTGCCCCTTGATGAACCAGGAGCCGTAGGCCGCGGCACAGGTCGTGTCCGACTTGATGGGCAGCGTGGCCGTCTTCAGCGTCGGGGAGATGTCGTCGCTGGTGGAGCTGGTGCGGCCCCAGCCGTAGACCTTGGCGGTCTTGGCACCGGTCGTGGCGGGGTCGTACGAGGCGGTGTCGGTGGCCGTCGTCATGCGGATCGGGGTGGCCTTGACGGGAGCCGCCAGGGTCAGGACCGCGATGTCGTTGTCGATGGTGTCCGCGTTGTACGACGGGTGGTACCACTGCCGCAGGATGGCCGTGGCGGTTCCGCCGTGCAGGTCGCCGTCCTCGGAGGGCAGCTGCGTGGCCCCCGTCACCACGGCACCGCCCTTGGCCCAGTCGGCGCCCTTGACGCAGTGCGCGGCGGTGAGGATCTTCGTCGGCGCGACGACCGCGCCGCCGCAGAAGAACCCGGTGTCGTCGCTGGTGTCCGTGGTCCCCTGGTCGTCGGTGTACCAGAGCTGGGCCATCCACGGGGCCGAGGTGATGGTGGTCGTCGTGCCACCGATGATCATCGGCGAGACGGTGGAGTCGACCTTGCCACCGCTCATCGGCGACCGGGTCATCGTCCCGGAGGTGTCCTCCGCCGCGATGGCACCGGCGATCCGCTGCTCCAGTTCGGCCTGCGACGGCGTGGACACGGTGGCGGCGGCCGGGACCGGCGCCTGCGGCTCGGGCGCGGCGGTGGCGGCGTTCGCCGACGTGGCCAGCAGTGCGGCGGCCACGGCGACGGGCAGAGCGATCCACGCACGCCGTCTGTGCCGGCCGGCGTCTCCGGACATGGGTATACCCATGCAAGTCCCCCCAAGGGATCAGAAGTTCAGAGATCGAAAATTCGACCGAAGAGCGTGATCCTAAACCAAAGAGGGCCGCCCCCCGAGAACGGGGGCGGCCCTCTTTCCGAACGTTTGACGTCAGTCGCCGTTGCCCGGCGTCGGCGTCGTCTTCTGGATCTGCATCAGGAACTCGGCGTTCGACTTCGTCTGCTTCATCTTGTCGAGAAGCAGCTCGACCGCCTGCTGCTGGTCGAGGGCGTGCAGCACCCGGCGCAGCTTCCAGACGATCCCGAGCTCGTCGGGGGCGAGCAGGATCTCTTCCTTACGGGTACCGGACGCGTCCACGTCCACCGCCGGGAAGATCCGCTTGTCGGCGAGCTTGCGGTCGAGCTTGAGCTCGGCGTTGCCGGTGCCCTTGAACTCCTCGAAGATGACCTCGTCCATGCGGGACCCGGTGTCCACCAGGGCGGTGGCGAGGATGGTCAGCGAGCCGCCGTCCTCGATGTTGCGGGCCGCACCGAAGAAGCGCTTCGGCGGGTACAGGGCGGTCGAGTCGACACCACCGGACAGGATGCGGCCGGAGGCGGGCGCGGCGAGGTTGTACGCACGGCCCAGACGCGTGATCGAGTCGAGCAGCACGACCACGTCGTGACCCAGCTCCACCAGCCGCTTGGCACGCTCGATGGCGAGCTCGGCGACCGTGGTGTGGTCCTCGGCCGGGCGGTCGAAGGTCGAGGAGATGACCTCGCCCTTCACCGACCGCTGCATGTCGGTGACCTCTTCCGGACGCTCGTCGACCAGGACGACCATCAGGTGGCACTCGGGGTTGTTGTGCGTGATCGCGTTGGCGATCGCCTGCATGATCATGGTCTTGCCGGTCTTCGGCGGGGCCACGATCAGACCGCGCTGGCCCTTGCCGATCGGCGCGACGAGGTCGATGATGCGGGTGGTCAGGACGCCGGGGTCGGTCTCCAGACGGAGGCGGTCCTGCGGGTACAGCGGCGTCAGCTTGTTGAACTCCGGGCGGCCACGGCCGTGTTCGGGCGCCATGCCGTTGACGGAGTCCAGCCGGACCAGCGCGTTGAACTTCTCGCGCCGCTCGCCTTCCTTGGGCTGACGGACCGCACCGGTGATGTGGTCGCCCTTGCGCAGGCCGTTCTTGCGGACCTGGGCCAGGGAGACGTACACGTCGTTGGGGCCCGGCAGGTAGCCCGACGTCCGGATGAAGGCGTAGTTGTCGAGGATGTCCAGGATGCCCGCGACCGGGATCAGGACGTCGTCCTCGTTGATCTGCGGCTCGGGGCCGCCCATCTCGTCACGGCCACGACGCCCACGGCGGTCCCGGTAACGACCGCGCCGGCCGCGGCGGCCGCCCTCGAAGTCGTCGTCGTCCTGGGGGCCGTTGTCGCGCTGCTGACGGTCCTGGCGGTCCTGGCGGCCGCCGCCCTGCTGCTGGTTCTGCTGCTGGCGCTGACCGCCCTGGCCCTGCTGGTCGTCGCTCTTGCGACGCTCACCGCGGTCCCCGCGGTCGCCACGCTCTCCGCGGTCACGGCCGCGGTCACGCTCGCGGCGGTCGCGCCGGCCACGGCCCTCGCCGTCACCGGCGTCGCCCTGCGGCTGCTGCGCCGGGGTCTCGGCCTTGGCCTCGTTCCTCGCCTCGGCCACGACGGTCTCGGGGCTGCCCGCGGGGGCGCCCGCCTCGGCGGTGGCACGGCGGCGACGGCGCTCGGCGGGAGCGTCGTCCCCCGCGCGCTCGGCGGCCGGCTGGCCGGGAATCTCGATCTGCTGCTGGGCCACGGCCTTCTCGGCGGGGGCCTCGGCCTTCGCCTCCGCCTTCTTCTCGGCGGCCTCGCCGGTGCGGGCCTTGGAGGTGGCGCGGCGCTTCGGCTTGGTCTCGGCGTCGCCCGCGGCAGTCGCGGCCTTGGGAGCCGCGGCACCTCCGCCGGCCTGCGCCTCCTTGATGACCTCGATCAGCTGGCTCTTGCGCATACGCGCGGTGCCCTTGATACCGAGGCCGGATGCGACCTGCTGCAGCTCGGCCAGCACCATGCCGTCGAGGCCGGTACCGCGGCGCCGCCGGGAGCCGGCACCGGTGGCAGGCGCGGAGGCGTCCGTGGAGGGCGCGGCAGCGGTCTCCTCGACACGTGCGCCCATCAGATCGGTGGTGTCGCTCACGAAGGGTCCTTCCCTGGAGCGGACGTCGGCCTGTCTGGCTCGGCGACCGTTTGTGCTGTCCGACGGCGGTCCCATCCTTGTGGACCGTGCCGGGGCGGTGGTCCGCCTAAGCGGCGGAGGAATGTGGTGACGGCGCTTCCGAGAGCCGTGGCACTGAGTGTCCGTGTCACTTTGGCTTGGTCGCACCGGTTCCGGAGCGTGCCCGGCAAGTCGCTCAGTGCCCGCGTACGAGGTACTGCCCATGTACGTCGTACGGAACGCAGTGCGGCTTGGGAGGCTCCCGGAAGAATGTCTGTCCCGGACGGGGACGTGAAGCACCTCGCCATGGTGGGGTCGGGTGCAGACTTGAGATTAACACTACCGGATCCAACAAACATTCCCCCTCTCGAAATCCGGCACACGCCGGATCTCACATGTCACTGGCGGCCGCGAGCGGGAGCACACAGGCCCCCTGGGCGTCGAGGTCCAGCCGGTTGGCGGCCCAGCCCTCGCCCGCCAGATGGGCCACCTTGTCGGCGCTGTCCGCGTCGACCAGCGCGAGCACGGTGGGCCCCGCCCCTGAGATGACTGCCGGGACTCCGTCGGCCCGCAGCCGCTCCACCAGTGCGGCGCTCTCCGGCATGGCGGGAGCGCGGTACTCCTGGTGGAGACGGTCCTCGGTGGCCGGCAGCAGCAGCTCGGGGCGCCTGGTGAGGGCCTCGACGAGCAGCGCGGCACGGCCGGCGTTGGCGGCGGCGTCGACGTGCGGCACGGTGCGCGGGAGCAGTCCGCGCGCGGTCTCGGTCAGGACGGGCTTCCCGGGCACGAAAACCACCGGAACGATGGAACGGTCGGGCTCCAGCCTGATCGCCCGGGCGGCACCGGCCTCCATCCAGGCGACGGTGAAGCCGCCGAGCAGGCACGGGGCCACGTTGTCGGGGTGGCCCTCGATCTCGGTGGCGAGCTCCAGGAGCGCGGTGTCGTCGAGCCGGGCCTCGCCGCCTATGGTCACGGCGCGCGCGGCGACGATTCCGGCGCAGATGGCGGCCGAGGAGGAGCCGAGGCCCCGACCGTGCGGGATGCGGTTGGCGCAGACGATCTCCAGGCCGCGCGGCTGGCCGCCCAGCAGGTCGAAGGCGGTGCGCAGGGAGCGGACGAGCAGGTGGCTCTCGTCCCGCGGGAGCGTCTCGCTGCCCTCTCCCGCGATGTCGATGTGCAGCCCTGAGTCGGCCACCCGGACCACGACGTCGTCGTAGAGCCCCAGCGAGAGGCCCAGGGCGTCGAAGCCCGGGCCGAGGTTGGCGCTGGTGGCGGGGACGCGCACCCGGACGGCGGCGGCACGGAAGGCGGGACCGGCCATCTCTCGATGACTCTCCTTGAGCTGCGTGATTGTCGAATGACATTCGATGACGTACGAAGACCCTGCTGGCCGCGGAGACGACGTGGCGCCCCGCTGTACGCGAGGGCATATGCAGCGGGCGGGTTCGGTACAGCCTATCGAAGGAAGGTTCTGTGGCGACATAGGGCGCACAGGAGGCGCACGATGCGTGTCGTAAGCCCCCTGTGCACCCCCGGTAGGGAAGGCCCCGCCGTACGCCGGTCAGGGGTGCCGCGCGCTGTTACGCGAGTCCGAGTCGCTCGGCCGCCGTCGCCGCGTCGACCGGGACGGTGACGGGCTGCGGGGCGCCCGCGACGGCCCAGTCGGGGTCCTTGAGGCCGTTGCCGGTGACCGTGCACACGATCTTCTGGCCCGGGTCGACCTTGCCCTGCTCGGCGGCCTTCAGCAGACCGGCCACGGAGGCGGCGGAGGCGGGCTCCACGAAGACACCCTCCTGAGCGGCCAACAGCCGGTAGGCGCGCAGGATCTCACGGTCCGTCACCTCGTCGATGAACCCGCCGGACTCCTCCTTCGCCGCGAGGGCGTACTGCCAGGAGGCGGGGTTGCCGATGCGGATGGCGGTGGCGATGGTCGACGGGTCCTTGACGATCTCGCCGCGCACGATCGGGGCGCTGCCGGAGGCCTGGAAGCCCCACATCCGGGGCGTCTTCGCGGCGATGCCGTCGGCGGCGTACTCCTTGTAGCCCTTCCAGTACGCCGTGATGTTGCCGGCGTTGCCGACCGGCAGGACGTGGATGTCGGGCGCGTCGCCGAGCATGTCGACGATCTCGAAGGCACCGGTCTTCTGGCCCTCGATGCGCACCGGGTTGACCGAATTGACCAGCGCCACCGGGTAGTTGTCGCTCAGCGAGCGGGCCAGGGTGAGGCAGTCGTCGAAGTTTCCGTCGACCTGGAGGATCTTCGCGCCGTGCACGAGGGCCTGGCCCATCTTGCCGAGCGCGATCTTGCCCCGCGGCACCAGCACGGCACAGACCATGCCCGCGCGTACGGCGTAGGCGGCGGCGCTGGCCGAGGTGTTGCCGGTGGAGGCGCAGATGACCGCCTTCGCGCCCTCCTCCTTGGCCCGCGTGATGGCCATGGTCATACCGCGGTCCTTGAAGGACCCGGTGGGGTTGGCGCCCTCCACCTTGAGGTGGACCTCGCACCCGGTGCGCTCGGAGAGCACCTGCGCGGGCACGAGGGGCGTGCCGCCCTCACGGAGCGTCACGACCGGCGTGGTGTCGGAGACGGGCAGCCGGTCCCGGTACTCCTCGATGATTCCGCGCCACTGGTGGGTCATTGCTGGTTACTCTCCTTCAACCCGCATGATGCTGGCGACACCCCGCACGGTGTCGAGCTTGCGCAACGCCTCGACGGTCCCGCCCAGGGCGGCGTCGGACGCGCGGTGCGTGACGACGACGAGGGACGCCTCGCCGTCCTTCCCCTGCTGCCGAACGGTATCGATGGACACCCCGTGCTCGGCGAACACGGTGGCGACCTGGGCGAGAACACCCGGTTTGTCGGCCACGTCCAGGCTGATGTGGTAGCGCGTGACGACCTCGCCCATGCCCGAGACGGTCAGGGCGGCGTACGCGGACTCACCGGGCCCGGTCGTGCCGCTGAGCCGGTTGCGGCAGACGGCGACCAGGTCGCCGAGTACGGCGGAGGCGGTCGGGGCGCCGCCCGCGCCCGGGCCGTAGAACATCAGCTGGCCGGAGGCGTCGGACTCGACGAACACGGCGTTGTAGGCACCGCGGACGGAGGCCAGCGGATGGCTCAGCGGGATCATCGCGGGGTGCACGCGCGCGGTGACGGACCGGCCGTCCTCGGCGCGCTCGCAGATGGCGAGCAGCTTGATGGTGCAGCCCATCTCCTTCGCGGAGGCGAAGTCGGCGGCGGTGACTTCGGTCATGCCCTCGCGGTAGACGTCGTCGAGCCGCACGCGCGTGTGGAAGGCGATCCCGGCGAGGATGGCGGCCTTGGCGGCGGCGTCGAAGCCCTCGACGTCGGCGGTCGGGTCGGCCTCCGCGTATCCGAGGGCGGTGGCCTCGTCGAGGGCCTCCTGGTAACCGGCCCCCGTGGAGTCCATCTTGTCGAGGATGAAGTTGGTGGTGCCGTTGACGATCCCGAGCACCCGGTTGACCTTGTCGCCGGCGAGGGACTCGCGCAGCGGACGGATCAGCGGGATGGCACCGGCGACGGCGGCCTCGTAGTAGAGGTCCTTGCCGTGCTGCCCGGCCACCGCGTGCAGGGCGGCGCCGTCCTGGGCGAGGAGCGCCTTGTTGGCGGAGACGACGGAGGCGCCGTGCTCGAAGGCGGTGGTGATGAGGGAACGAGCGGGCTCGATGCCCCCGATGACCTCCACCACGACGTCGATGTCCCCGCGTTTGACGAGGGCGGTGGCGTCGGTGGTGACGAGTTCCTGCGGGATGCCCTCACGGGCCTTGGAGGGACGCCGAACCGCGACCCCCGCGAGCTCCACGGGGGCCCCGATACGGGCGGCGAGGTCGTCGGCGTGCGTCGTCATGATGCGCGCCACCTCTGAGCCGACCACTCCACAGCCCAGCAGCGCCACCTTCAGCGGACGCGTACGCATCATCCGACCTCGTTTCCTCATACCGTCTACGGTGGAACCAGTCTCACTCACCGGACGGGAGTTTCTGCCTCTCGTCCGGATTATGAGACATCTATTTCATTTGTCCGGGGGCGGAAGACCGTAGATCTTCCGTTCCTGGTAGATCTTCCGTTCCTGGCCCGCGGCGGGTTCGTCCGCGGAGGTTTGTCCGCGGAGGTTTATCCGACGTCGAGCCGCAGAAGGTCCTCCTCGGTCTCCCGGCGGACGATGACGCGGGACTCACCGTCATGGACGGCGACGACCGGCGGGCGCAGCACGTGGTTGTAGTTGCTCGCCATGGAACGGCAGTAGGCGCCCGTCGCCGGTACGGCGATGAGGTCACCCGGTGCCAGGTCGGCCGGCAGGAACGCGTCCTTGACCACGATGTCCCCGCTCTCGCAGTGCTTGCCGACGACCCGGGCGAGCATGGGCGCGGCGTCACTGGTCCTGGACACGAGGGCGACGGTGTACTCGGCGTCGTAGAGCGCGGTGCGGATGTTGTCCGACATCCCGCCGTCGACGGAGACGTAGGTGCGCAGCCCGTCGAGGGGCTTGATGGTGCCGACCTCGTAGAGCGTGAAGGCGGTGGGGCCCACGATGGCGCGCCCGGGCTCGACGGAGATACGGGGCGTGCGCAGCTTGGCGGCCTCGCACTCACGGGTGACGATCTCGGTGAGCGCCTTGGCGATCTCGTGCGGCTCGCGGGGATCGTCGTCGCTGGTGTACGCGATCCCGAGGCCACCCCCGAGGTCGATCTCGGGAAGCTCGACACCGTGCTCGTCTCGGACGTCCTTGAGCAGCCCGACCACGCGGTGCGCAGCGACCTCGAAGCCCGACATGTCGAAGATCTGCGAGCCGATGTGCGAGTGGATGCCGATGAGCTCGATCCCGTCGAGCTTCAGCGCCCGCCGCACGGCCTCGGCGGCCTGTCCGCCGGCCAGCGGGATGCCGAACTTCTGGTCCTCGTGGGCGGTGGCGATGAACTCGTGGGTGTGCGCCTCGACGCCGACGGTGATACGGATCTGGACCCGTTGCCGCTTCCCCAGGCTCTGCGCGATGTGCGCGACCCGGACGATCTCCTGGAACGAGTCGAGGACGATCCGCCCCACCCCGCTCTCGATGGCCCTGGTGATCTCTTCCGTCGACTTGTTGTTGCCGTGGAAGGCGATGCGGTCGGCGGGCATGCCGGCGGACAGGGCGGTGGCGAGTTCACCCCCGGAGCAGACGTCCAGGTTGAGCCCTTCCTCGTGCAGCCAACGCACGACGGCTCGCGACAGGAACGCCTTGCCGGCGTAGAAGACGTCGGCGTCGGTCCCGAACGCACTGCGCCACGCCCGCGCCCGCGCCCGGAAGTCGGCCTCGTCGACGACATAGGCGGGGGTGCCGTGCTGCTCGGCGAGTTGCGTCGCGGTGATACCGCCCACGGTGAGGACGCCGTCCTCGTCGCGGGTGACCGTCTGGGCCCAGACCTTGGGGTCGAGGGTGTTGAGGTCGGCGGGCGGGGCGGAGTAGTGGCCCTCGGGAAGGACGTCGGCGTGCCGGGGCCCGGCGGGATGTGCGGAACGGCTCATCTTCTTGACTGGCTCTCTAGAGGTGTTCGGGTGCGTCGATGCCGAGCAGGGACAGGCCACCGGCCAGCACCGCCCCGGCGGCTTCGGCGAGCGCGAGCCGGGCACGGTGGGCGGCCGAGGGTTTCTCCGCACCACGCGGAAGGACGACGGCGAGAAAGGGGAGAACGGCATCGGCGACGATGACGAGATGACGGGCCAGACGATCGGGGGCGTGGTGCGCGGCGGCGGCCCGGAGAACACGGGGGTGATCGGCGAGGACGTTCCGCAGGAGGGTCACGTCGGGTACGACGGTTTCCGGTACGGAGGTCTCCCGCGCTGCCGTTTCGATGTCGGTGTCGCTGCCGATGTCGGTGTCGCTGCCGATGTCGATGTCGGTGTCGCCCCGTGGGTGCACGTCCCCGGGCTCGGCGTGGAAGCCCAGGTCGGCGGCGTTGCGGGTAAGAGCCCGGGTGCGGGCGTGGGCGTAACGGACCCGGAAGAGAGGGTTGCTCTCCCGCTGGACCAGGTGGTCGTCGCTGATGCGGGGCCGGTCGTGAGGAGCGGGATGCAGTAGTGCCCAGCGGGCGGCGTCCCCGCCCAGTCGGGTGAGGCCGGCGGGGCCGACCGGTACGGGCCGTACGTTGACGTCGAGCGGGGCGGGGGCCTCGGAGGTGCCGTACGCGTCGACCTCGACGCCGAGGACGTCCGTCCAGGCCGGCTCCGGGCGAGCGACGCAGCTGGTGCGGACGAGGGCGCCCTGGGAACGGAGGATGCGGGCGACGGCGTCCATCACGACGACGGCGCGGACCTCGTGGGGCGCGTGCAGCTGCACGAGCTGCCCGGTGGGCCGGTCGGCATGGCCGTACCGCCGCCCGAGCCGCAGGATCTCCCGCACGAGGTCGTCACCGCTCCCCCGCAGGCTGATGTTGAGGAACCCGGGCCCGGTGACGACGACGTCACCGATGCCGTCGCTCTGCGCGAGACGCTGCCGGAGAATCTCGGCGACCCGCAGCGGGGGCTGCCCGGCGGGCCGGGCCAGCTGGAGGGCGACGTTGGTGGCGTAGTCACCACACCCACCGGGCCCCGGGGGCATGACGTCCGTCCGCCCCGGCACGACCACGTCCAGCACCCCGTCATCGACAGCACGACGCACCGCGCGCAGCACGGTACGGGAGAGCTCGACGGGGGTCACGGGACAAGCGTATGGGAGGAGGGGGGTGGGAGGGCGAGCGGGTTTGGCGGGGTTCCGGGATGTGGGACGGGGGATGGACAGGTCGGATGGACAGGTCGGATGGACAGGTCGGATGGATAGTGGTGGCGGAACCGGGCCGGCGTGGGAATGGGCTGAGCGGGGCTGGGCTGGGCTGGGCTGGGCTGGGCTGGGCTGGGCTGCAGCATGCGGGACGCGACCCCGGATCTCCCCGGGGGCTGGCACACCGATGTGACTGCGAGGCAGCGTCGATGGGGCTCAGCCGCCGGCGCGACCGGCCCGCTCGGCCTCTCCACCACCGAGTACACCCCCGACGAGACGGCTGTCCTCCTCGCCCGCCCGCCGTCGCTCCCGGCTCTGCTCCATCAACTGCCGTACGAGCCGCACGAGTTCGGCGGGTTCGAAGGGCTTGGCGAGGAACGCGTCGACGCCGGCGTCGAGACCGCTGTCGACCTCGTGCTGAGTGCAGGCACTGACGATGGCGAGGGGAAGGTGAGCGGTCCGGGGGTCGGAACGCAGCTGTGCGGCGGTCCGCAGCCCGTCCAGGCGGGGCATGACCACATCGAGGGTCACGACATCGGGACGCACCTGATGAACGACATCCAGACACTCGACACCATCGGCCGCGGTCACGACCTCGAGACCCTCCAGCTCGAGATTGACCCTGATCAACTGCCGGATGACCTTGTTGTCGTCCACAACAAGCACCCGACCCGACGCGCCTGGCACAACTCGAGAGTAGGTGCGGACCGGCCACCGCGTCCGGGTTTTCCCCACTTCCACCCCGTGCGGGGGACGGACACGGGGTGAGGTCCGCCGGGGGACACGGGGTGACGTCCGCCGAGGGGCTGACGTCCGCCGGGAAACCCGTTCCTGATCACCCCGACGAAGCTGGTAGTGTTCTACCCGTCGCCGCGAGCCACCAACTCCGACCGACACGCCCCCGTAGCTCAGGGGATAGAGCAACGGCCTCCGGAGCCGTGTGCGCAGGTTCGAATCCTGCCGGGGGCACTCGCCACATACTCAGCAAGAACGCGCTGAGCTGGCGAATGCCGACATGAGAGAGCGGGACCCCGTCTCACGGGGTCCCGCTCTTTCTCATTGTCTGCTCAGGGCTCGCGCGTGAAGGACGTGTGGGCCTCACACGACTCCCGGCCGATCTTGCTCGTGGAACCAGAGAGATCGGGACCCGGGCGACAGTAAAGTCTCGAAAGACGCCCGCAGAGGCCCAACACCCCTACAAAATCAACCACATGGACGCTGGGATCGTTGCGCTGCTCGGGGCCGCCATTGGCGTGCTCGGGGCTGCCGTGGGAGCGGGTGGCGCCGTTGGAGCGGCAGCCGTTACGGGACGCCACCAAGCCAAGAATCAACGGACTCAGGCACAGCGCGAGTCCCGCCGCCACGTGTACGCCGACTTCCTTCGCCGCGTTCATGAATATATGGCGACCACGCTAGATACGGTGCCTACTGACCCCGAAGCGCTGAAAGAGACCCTTCACGCAACCATGCGCGAGATCGATCACGCGATAAGCCTGATCGCCATCGAGGGTCCAGAGGCGGTCGTACGCTCTGCCAACAGAATATTTCAGCATCTACGCAGCCATGAGTCTGCCATGGCGGAATGGCTAGCAACGCCAGAGGGTGATCACCACACTTTAGAAGGCATGGAAATAGACATCAATAGATCCATTGCCGACTTCCAAACAAAAGCGCGAGCATCGCTTGACAACATGAATTGAATGCGAGATTGCCCGACGACCAACAGAACACCAACCGGCGCAACCGGAACGGTGATGGGCAAGAACGAGGTATCCATTCTCTCGCACTTTGATCTTCTGGTTTTTCTGCTCCTCGCAATCGTCGATGACGCCCGTGTAGCGGCGACGGATGACTTCTGACGAGTTGCCAGCGCGTCGAGCCACTTCCGCTGGGGAAAGCTTGCACGGAACCAGTTCGTGATGCATGTGGCCCGCAGATGGTACGGCTTCCGAACCAACGGCGAGGACACCTTGTCTGGCGGGAGCGCCAGCGGTCCGGCTTCCTGCATCACCAGCCAGTAGCTGGTGATGCCGAGAAGATCGCCCCGCTCGTTGAGGAAGAGCCGCCCGTCCTTGGCGGTGCCGAACTCCTTCACGCGCGTTCGTAGCATCACCACCAGAACAGGCGGAACCGGGCACGGGCCGATCCATGCCCGGTTCCCGTGATTTCAGTCCCCGCCTGGCATGCCGCTCACCCGAATCGGTCCACTTCTTGCCGGAGATCGAACGGGTCTCCGATAGCGTGAGCGTCCCTCACCCCTTTTCAGGGAGATGGCAGTCAGACAACCGGAGTCCCACCACTTCAGCTGGTTGCATCACCGCGTACAGGATGCAGCCGAAGAACGCAGCCCGATCTGCGCCCTCAGCGCATCCGCGATCACTTGGAAGGCTCCGCGGGCTCGCCTGCGGCACCCACTTGCCCTGTCCGACCTCTCGATTAGGGCCCTGACCTGCACAGACAGGTGGGACAACAGAATCTCAGGGTGTCTCACATGTCCGACCTGCCGGTGGCTGCACCCCGGCGGGTGTTACAGCCACCCAAAGGAACCGTCTGCTGTCGAACTCCGACAGCCAACGCGGAAACCAAGCCACTCCCGGAAGAAAAAGACCACATTCGAGAAAAGCCTCAAATGTTGCTCAAATCAGAGGACTGCTCCCTGATCCCCCGACAAAATCTAGCTCATCAGTGCAACGCCAGAACCAGCTGGGGAGAGCATGAATTCCGGCGTATCGTCAGCCACACTTATCACTGTCTCCGTAATCACAGCAGCCTCATCACTTATAGCAGCCGGCATCACCGCGCTCATTGCCTATCTGATCGCGAAACGGAATTTGACTCATGCAGCCGATATGGCGGCTGCGGACCGCGAGGCGAAGGCTGCTGAGCAGTACCGCATCACGAAGCGCGAAGCCTACGCGGCTTACAGCACTGCGGCCCTTACCACCCTCCGAGACTGCGCCATGGTGAAAGGGGCACTCAAGGCGCCCAGAACCAAGCAAGAATTGGACAGTCGACGCACAACGGCGCGCGACTCTTACAACGCGATGGTGGTCACCCTCGGAATGGTCCGACTAGAAGACTCTGCCGGAGACGTCACAAATAGAGCTACTACCCTTCAGCAAATGATCAGCCTCTATATAGAGTCCATGGCCAAGCACCTGAGGCCGGACGCCACTGCCACGCAGGAGCAGATCACAGAAGTTGAGCAAGCCCGTGTGGCAGCGTCTACAGCCCTCAGCGCCTACGAGCGAGTGGCTCGTGCAGACCTAAGAGATCACGGAGGGTTGTATCTTTCCACCCCAGAGCTGAGATCTTCTCAACGCAGCGTGTGAGCAGCCCTCCGCTGAGAGACCCCTGACGTATGCTCCCCGCAGCCGGGCACGCGGGTTCGATTCCTGCCGGCGCCATCTTGCATGAGGCGCCCAAAGACCCCGCCATCAACGCTTTCACTGAGGACGGGGTCCTAACGTATGTGCAGGCGTGTGCCGCCCGAAGCTGCCGTGAGCAGACCTGCTACTTATCGCCGTCCCAGCCTTGGGCCATGCCGCGAACGGGGAGCATGAGCCTGGCTGAGGAGCCTGTCTTGCTGTCTTCGGTTCGCCACCTGCCGGCAGGCGAATAGACGAGTTGGGGGATCTCGTGGATGTGACCACGCTTGCCGTCGCGCTCATCAGCGTCGGAGGAACGCTGGGCGGAACGCTGGGAGGGGCAGTGCTCAGCCAGCGCGCCAGCCGGGCCGAGGCGGCGGAACAGAACCAGCGCGCCGAACGTGAGCGAGAGCAAGAGCGCGATGAGCAAGCGCTACAAGCCAAGCGCGATCTCTATGCCCGTCTGAACACCGCAGCTCGTGCTTACCGGGTCGCCGCCCGGGATGCCGTCGAAGCGGCCGAGCGCGGTGAAGGTGCCGACCCAGCGCTCCTCGACGCCGCAAAGGAATCTTGGGCCGACCAGTACTCCCAAGCGCAGATGGCACTGACGAAGGATGTCCTGCAAATAGCCTCGACGCTCAACCGGTCGCTCGGAATTGGGTACCTAGTCGTCAAACAGCTGCCCAGCAGTCCCGTCCTCGGCGAGGCGTACCAACGGGCGAAGATATGGTTCAGCGGCCCGCTGTCCGACGGCGTGTACCTGTTGCGGGTCACGCTGCGACACGACCTCGGCGTCGAGGTCGACCCTCACTTCGAGCAGACCTGTGTGCAGATGCTCGCCGCGCTCGACAGCGCGCGGAACAACCTCGCACGCCTACTCGCGGCAGAACTGGCCCAGGCCGCCGCATCTACTGGCACACAACTCAGAGATCGAAATCAGTCCCGTGCAGATCCGTGACCTCCTGTATTGCCTGAGCAGCAAAGGGCTCCCGGAGTCGTGCGCAGGTTCGAATCCCGCCCGGGGGCACCTTGTATGAGGTGTCCAAAGACCCCGCCACTGGTGCTCGCCAGGTGCGGGGTCTCTTCGTGTGTGTCTGACAGGCGGGATGCGGGCACTTGGCAGGGCCCGCCGGTGGTGCCGACGCTGCTACGTCCCCGTGGAGGCGCCGCTCTGATGTGCGTTCACATAGTCGACCAGCCTCTGTTGAGGCCAAATGCGATTCGCGTAGAAGCCGCCCGCCCTGGTCGCACCTTCGAAGATGCCGAACTGCACCAGGCGGCCGGTGGAGTCCGTGGCCAGGATCGGGGCACCGCTGTCTCCATGGGTGGGATGCCCGACCACACTGGAGAGTTTCATCATCCCCCGCAGCGGGGGCAGGGAGATCGCCGTGTCCCGCACCTTCAGCGTGGCCTCACGCAATTCCTTCGACCAGATGCCCGTACCGGTCGCGGTGTCGTTGATCTGTCCCCACCCGATCACCTTGGCGTTCTTGCCGGTTGACCAGAGGCCCCTGCTTTGGCTGTCGCCCAGCCGCACCGGAGTGATGTCTCGGATGGGGCTGTCGAGGCGCACCAGGAGCGTTGCGCCCTGAGGGAGCGTGGTGTCGCCCTGAAGCTTCTCCGCGACGATCCTTCGCTTCTCGCCGCGATCGCGGTCCGTGTTCAGCAGGCCGAAGGTGATCGAGCCGGCGCCGCTGCAATGCCCCGCGGTCAGGGCCAGGTCGGGCGCCACCAACGAAGCGGTACATGCCGATCCGCTGGCCAGCACGACCCGCCCGACGAACCCGTAAGGGTTCTGGCTCGGTACCCGATCGCCGAACCATCCGCCCGGAACGGGAGAGCCTCCGACGATGGCCTGGGCCGGAGCGCCTCCCGCCATCGACAAACCCAACGCCGCCACAGCGGCAGCGATGACTCGCACCCCTTTATGGAGCACAGCAGACACACCAAAGTAGTTCGATGTCATGAATTCCCCCCAATGGAATCATGCTCACAGCTCGCATGAAGCGTTTCGGTCATTCCACATGACGCTGGTCGCTCACCGACGGGATAAATCGTAGTCCTCACACCACATCATTCATCCCTCGGCCTCGAAGAAGCTCGAAATCGAGCCTTGGTGCGCGGATGGCCGTCGATTGCATTCAGGTGCGACCAGGTGCGACCGCTCCTGGTCCATGTCAGGCGAAATGGAATCCAGAATTCGGCCGAGCAGTCCGCCGCCCGGGGGATGGGTCGCACAGACACCCCAGGTTTGGGGTGTCCCCAAAGCGGTCAGGCGCCCCGGATGCACGAGCGACTTCTCACAGCGGCCCCTCAGGAAAGACCCGCACCGCAGCATCCCCCCGAGCGCGATGCCTTCTTCGACAACGCCAAGTACCTGGCGATCGTGCTGGTCGCCGTGGGGCATGCGTGGGAGCCGTTGCGGGACGGGAGTCGGGCCGTGTCCGCGCTGTACCTGCTCGTGTACGCCTTTCACATGCCGGCGTTCATCGTCGTCTCCGGTTACTTCTCGCGGAACTTCGACGCGAGTCCGGGGCGGTTGCGGCGGCTGGTGACCGGGCTCGTCGTGCCGTACGTCGTGTTCGAGACGGCGTACACCTTCTTCACGCGGTGGACGGACGAGGTGCCGGACCGGCCGGTGAGTCTGCTGGACCCGCTGTATCTGACGTGGTTCCTGGTGGCCTTGTTCGTGTGGCGGCTGAGCACGCCCCTGTGGAAGCGGGTACGTCATCCGGTGCCGGTCGCCCTCGTCGTGGCCATGCTCGCGACGCTCACGCCCTCCATCGGGGACGACCTCGACCTGCAGCGGGTCCTGCAGTTCCTGCCGTACTTCGTGCTGGGTCTGTCGCTCAGGCCCGAGCACTTCCGGCTGGTCCGTCGGCGGGCGGTACGGATGGTCGCCGGGCCGGTGTTCGCCGTCGCGCTCGTGGCCGCCTACTGGGTGGTGCCGCGGATGAGCTCGGCGTGGCTCTACCACCGGGACAGCGCGCAGGAGTTGGGCGCGCCCGCCTGGTCGGGGCCGGTGATGACGCTGGTCGCCTTCGGGTGCTCGCTCGTCCTGGTCGGGTGCTTCCTCGCGCTGGTCCCGGGGCGGCGGACCTGGTTCACCGTGCTCGGCGCGGGCACCCTCTACGGCTACCTGCTGCACGGCTTCCTCGTCCAGGGCGCCCGGTTCTGGGGCTGGTACGGACCCGCCTGGATCCACGGGCCGCTCGGCGTCGGCGTGGTCGCCCTCGTCGCCGCCGGCGTCGTGACCGCGCTGTGCACCCCACCGGTCCGGCGGGCCCTGCGGTGCGTGGTGGAACCGGAGCTGCGGTGGGCCTTCCGGCAGGAGGCGGCCCGACCGGTGCGTGCCGGAGGGAAGGCGGCCGCCGGTACGTGAGCGAGGGGTGGCGGCTCGGACGCCGTCCCGTGGGGCCCACGCGGCCCATGCGGGGCGCGCTTCTGCTCGCTTCAGAAGCCCACGGGCTCGCCACGGAGGGTGTCCCCTGCTGCCGACCCGGCACGCCCCGCGGCGAAACGGCCGTTCCGGCGTCGTCTCGTGCCGCGGGGCGCGGGCGCGGCTCTGGTGCGGCTACTTCGACGACCGGTCCGCGACCGACGGGACCGGGCGGGGCCCGGTGGTGGGCTCCGCCGGGGCGGGGCTCGGGACGGGGCTCGGGGCGGTCGAGGGCCGCTCGCTCGGCACCACCGTCGGTACCGGGCGCGGCGCGGTCCCCGGCACGGACGGCACCGGACTCGGCACCGTCGTCGGTGCGGAAGGCACCGGGCTCGGCTCGGACGGTCCCTCGGACGGCACGGGTGACGGCACCGCTGACGGCACCGTCGAGGGTGCCACGGACGGCACCGCCGACGGCGCGGTGGACGGCGCCGATGTCGCCTTCGGCGTGGCGGAGCCGGTCGCGGCGCCCGCGACCGCGGCCCAGCCCGCCACGGCCACGGCGGTTCCCGCGAGGACGCCGATCAGCAGACGGCGGGTGGGTCGGATGCCATGGCGGTTCGTCAAGAGTGCTCCTCGGTGGTCGGGACGTTTGCGTGAGAGGAGTACGGGGCGGCGGCCGGGGCGGGTTGCACGGACCGGTGCGGAAACTTTTCTCGCGGGGCGTGCAACCTCGTGGCGCGTCCCGCCGTACCTCTGAAGGACAGGTGTGACGGGTTCGGCGGAGGGTCGGGGCGGGTGCGGGAAGCAGTCCGGGAGCGGGAGTTCCGGGAGTTCGCCGAGGCCCGGCAGGGGCAGCTCAGACGCAGCGCGTATCTGCTGTGCGGGGACTGGCACCAGGCGCAGGACCTCACCCAGACGACGTTGATGAAGCTGTACGCCTCCTGGGGCCGGATCCGCCGCGACGGCAACGTCGAGGCCTACGCCCGTACGATCCTCACCCGCGCCTTCATCGACCAGTACCGCAAACGGAGTTGGCGGGAGGAGCCGACGGAGGAGGTGCCGGAGCCGGGGTCCGCCGAGCCTCCGGACACGCCCGAGCTGCGGCTGGTGATGCAGGCCGCGCTGATGGAACTGCCGCCCCGCTACCGGGCGGTCCTGGTACTGCGGTTCTGGGAGGACTGGAGTGTGGAGCAGACCGCCGAGGCGCTGCGCGTGACCCCGGGCACGGTCAAGAGCCAGAGCGCCCGCGGGCTCGTCCGGCTGCGCGGGCTCGTCGAGGGCCTGGCGGGCGAGACGAGCGGGAGGTGAGGCGGGAGATGTACGACGTGGACGAGTACGGGGAGGGTGCCCGCGTGCGGAGTGCCTTCGAGGCCGTCCTCGACGGCTCGCGGGAGCCGGCCCTGCCCAGCGTCACCGACGCGGCCGTCGCCGGCGGCCGGCGGATCCGGCGCCGTCGTACGGCGGTCTCGGGCGCCGTGGGAGTGCTGGTGGCCGCCGTCCTCACGGCCGGGGTCGTGGCCGCCCTGCCCGGCGCGGAAGCCGGCCGCTCCTCGGTGCCGCTGGCCCCGCCGGGCAGTCACTCGCCCACCGGCACCGGCCCGGTGCCGCCGTCGGCCGCCCCCTCCGAACCGTCGGTCGTGCCCACGCCGAGGCCCGCTACCTCCGGGATCTCCACGGGCGACGCGCCCCTGTCCTCGCCCGCGCCGTGACGGCCGGCGGGCCCGGGTGGTGGGGAAGGGCCGGGGTACCCGTACAGCCGTGTGACAAGATGCTTCGGTCATGCCCCACCAGAAAGGGACGATTCCCATGTCCAGGGTCGAGCTGACCACTAATTTCGGCCGTATCGTCCTCGAGCTCGCCGACGCCGAGGCGCCCAAGACCGTCGAGAACTTCCTGAAGTACGTCGGCAACGGGCACTACGACGGCACGATCTTCCACCGGGTGATCGACGGCTTCATGGTCCAGGGCGGTGGCTTCACCCCGGACATGGTGCAGAAGCCCACGCTCGCGCCGGTCCCGAACGAGGCCGACAACGGTCTGAAGAACACCGCGTACACCGTGGCGATGGCGCGCACCAGCGACCCGCACTCGGCGACCGCGCAGTTCTTCGTCAACGTCTCGGACAACGAGTTCCTCAACTTCACGGCCAAGAGCCCGAACGGCTGGGGTTACACCGTGTTCGGCAAGGTCGCCGAGGGCCAGGACGTCGTCGACCAGATCAAGGGCGTGCGGACCGGCAGCAGCCGTGGTCACGGTGACGTGCCGACGCAGCCGGTGATCATCGAGTCCGCGAAGGTCGTCGACTGACCTCTGCGGGAGACGTGCGTGGCCTGTGCGGCGCCGACGGCGGTGCGCAGGTCACGCGGTCCGTTTGCGGGCGGTGGTCTTCTTGGCCGCCGTCTTCTTCGCCGTCGTCGTCTTCTTGGCGGCGGTCTTCTTCGTCCCCTGTGACGACTTCGCCGTGGTCTTCTTGGCGGCGGCCGTCTTCTTCGTCGTGGCGCTCCCGGCGGTCCTGGCGGTCGACTTCTTCCCGCCGGTCTGCTTCGGTGCCGTCCGCGCGGACTTCCGCTGCGGCAGCTGCCGGACCTCGCCCGGCTCCTCGCCGCGCGACTCCTTCGCGTCCCGCACGCTCTTCTCCAGCGCGGCCATGAGGTCGAGGACCTTGCCGCTGCGGGCCGGTTCCGGGGACTCCGGCGGGGCCTCGCCTGCGGCCTTCGCGGCGACGACCTCCTCCAGGGCCTCGCGGTACTCGTCGTGGAGTTCGTCGAGGTCGATCTCGCCGAGGGTGTCCATGAGGGCGTCGGCGAGGTCGAGTTCCTTGTCGCTGACGGTGACCTTGGTGTCGGGGGCGAGTCCCTCGGGCGCGCGGACCTCGTCCGGCCACAGCAGCCCGTGCAGGGCGATGGCGTCCTCGACCACCCGGAGCATGCCGAGGCGTTCGCGGCCGCGCAGCGCGTACTTGGCGATGGCCACCTTGTTGCTGCGCTTCAGCGCCTCCCTGAGCAGGGTGTACGGCTTGGCGGCGGGGGCGCCGCCCGCCTGGAGGTAGTACGCGGCGTCCATCTGGAGCGGGTCGATCCGGTCGCCCGGCACGAAGGCCACGATCTCGATCGTCCTCGCCGTGGGGAGCGGCAGATGAGACAGGTCCTCGTCGGTGATGGGGATGATCGTGCCGTCCGCGTCCTCGTAGCCCTTGCCGATCTCCGACTGGGTGACCTCGCGGTCCTCCAGTTCGCAGACCTTGCGGTAGCGGATGCGGCCCCCGTCCTCGGTGTGGATCTGGCGGAAGGAGATCGAGTGGCTCTCGGTGGCGTTCACCAGCTTGATCGGAATGCTGACCAGGCCGAACGAGATGGCGCCGTTCCATATGGATCTCACCAGCGGAACCCTTTCTGGGGCATTGCACCTTTTCATCAGGTATGCGTGAGATTCTCATCGTATGACGCCGATCACAGAGGTGGAGGGGCGACGGCTCGCGCTCAGCAATCTGGAGAAGGTGCTGTATCCGGCCACCGGCTTCACCAAGGGCGAGGTGCTGCACTACTACGCCACCGCCGCCGATGTCCTCCTCCCCCATCTGCGTGACCGTGCCGTCTCCTTCCTGCGCTACCCGGACGGTCCCGAGGGCCAGGTCTTCTTCACTAAGAACGTCCCCCCGGGTACGCCCGACTGGGTCACCACGGCCGAGGTCCCCCGCTCCGAGGGGCCGGCCCGGATGGTCCTGGTCCAGGACCTGGCGAGCCTGATGTGGGCCGCCAACCTGGTGACCGAGTTCCACACCCACCAGTGGCTGGTCGACGCCCCCGAGGAGGCCGACCGCCTGGTCCTCGACCTCGACCCGGGCGCGCCCGCGACGATCGTCGAGTGCTGCGAGGTCGCCCTGTGGCTCAGGGAGCGGCTGGCCGCGGACGGGATCGAGGCGTACCCGAAGACCGCCGGGTCGAAGGGGCTGCATCTGCTGGCGGCGGTGCGGGGGGCGTCGTCCGACCAGGTGTCGGAGTACGCCAAGCAGCTCGCCGTGGAGGCGGAGCGGGCGATGCCGCGGCTGGCCCTGCACCGGATGACCCGCAGCCTGCGCCCGGGGAAGGTCTTCGTGGACTGGAGCCAGAACGCCGCCCGCAAGACCACGGCCACGCCGTACACGCTGCGGGCCAGGAGTCGCCCCCTGGTGTCGGCGCCGGTCACCTGGACGGAGGTCGGGGAGTGCACTGTCCCCGGCCGACTGTCCTTCCAGGCCGGAGACATGGGGCCTCGGCTGCAGGACTACGGTGATCTGCTGGACCCGTTGCTGGACAGTGGGCGGGCGTCACGGTTGCCGTAGGCCGCGAGACGGGGTGCCGGGGCGGGTCGGCCGGCGGCTGCGGACCGGTGGGGGCTTGTCGCGCGGTTCCCCGCGCCCCTGGGCGGGCCGCGGTGCACGGTGTTGAGACCTTTCCGTCCCGCGCCCCTCGCGTCCCGCCCCGGGTGACCTCCGATGGACGGTGTTCAGACCTTTCCCCACGTATGCCGGTCGCGGGCCATCGCGTGCAGGGCCTCCACGTCCGCCGGCTTGAGGACACCGCCCAGACGGGTGAGACCTTCCAGATCCGCGTCGCCGAGGACCCGGACCTCGCGGGGCGGGCGGGTGAGAGCCACTCCGGAGGGGCCGACGAGGACCAGGACCGGGTGGACCTCGGCCGTCAGGGCGTAGGAGGCACGGTCGGCGTCGGCGCGGACGCGGCGCAGCAGCGGCTGTGGGTCGCGGCGGCCGAGGGCGACCATCGGGTCGGCGACGGTGACCCGCTGCTTGCGGGCGTACAGCGTGTGCACGGCGAACAGTCCCGCGGGTCCGATCGCCAGATGGTGGATCCGGTCGCCGCCGGGGAGCGGCACGGAGTGCAGGGTGTGCCAGCCCGCGCCGTCGAGGCGGTCCAGTGCCTCGCCCGCGGTCTGCTCGGCCTCCAGCGCGCGCTGCCGGGGATCGCGGCGGATCCGGTGCGCGGGCCCGGGGTCCCGGTCCAGGGCGATCTGGAGGGCCTCGCCGGGCCGGTTGGGCGCGAGGTCGTCGTCCGGGTGGAGGGAGAGCCGGGCCAGCTCGGCGGGCGTCGGCACCGGGGGCGGGCCCACGACCACCCGGCCGGTCAGGAAGGGTCCGAGGACATCGAGCACATCCTCTCTGCGGTCCTCGCTCAGCAGATTGATCCGGGCCGCCTCACGGTCGTACCAGGCGATGTTCCTGCCGTTCGTGAGGCAGACGTACAGCCGCTCCTGACCATGGCGCCAGGTCGGCACGACGCGCAGTCCGCTCATGCACCATCACCCCATGGACCATGGGAACAGGCGGGGTGCTGCGCAGGCAAGAAGCCGGTTACCTTTGGGGTGAGTCGCAAGGAGTTGCAGGGCTTGGCGCAGGGGCTTGGGGAGGCGCTGTTGCGGACCCGCAGGAAGCAACCCGAGGTACCGGCTCCGGACCGGGCGTGGGACGAGATCGTGCCCGGCCTGTGGATGGGCGGACACGAGTTCCGGGGCCTTTCCGGGCAACGGGAGTTCGCCGTCGTACGGGCCGAGTTCGAGGTCGTGCAGACGCTGTTGCGACTGCCGGGCCACGGTCCCGATCCCGGTGTCGAGCACCATGTGTGGCCGATTCCGGACGGTCCGCTGGACGGGACCCAGCTCGCCGGCGTGATGCGCCTGGCACAGGCCGCGAGCGACGCACTGGACGAGGGCCGCAAGGTCCTCGTCCGCTGTTACCACGGCTACAACCGCTCGGGCCTGGTCGTCGCCCACGCCCTGGTCCGCAGGGGTTACACGGCCGACGCGGCGATCCGGCTGATCCGGGGCCGGCGCTCGCCGTGGGCGCTGCACAACGAGCTGTTCGTCGAGTACCTGAAGGCGGGCCTGTCGACGGCCCGGCTGCTGGAGGAGCTGACCGAGTAGGGCCGCCCGGGCCCACCGGACGGCAAAAAGGACTTCCGTACGAATAATGTGTACGGGGCCGACACCCCGATCGGCCCCGACCCCAGGAGCACAGTGCCACCCGCCCGCCGCGTCCCCCGTACGGCCCGCGCCGCAGCCGCCGTCGCCCTGCTGCTCTCGGCCGCGGCGGGCTGCGGGGACGCGGGCGACCTGGTGGGCGCGGGCTCCACACCGACCGCGATCAGCCCCGACCGGCTGTGGCCGCGGCTGACGCCCGCCTCCAGCCCGGCCTTCGAGATCGGCGAGGTGGACTCGGAGGTCGTGGCCGGCGTCTCCGTGCCGGGCGACGACCTGCGCGCGGTGGACCCGGTCGCGCTCGTACGCGCCGAGATCAAGGCGGAGCCCGGCAGCTACTCCAAAGGGGGGTACGTCGAGACGGCCCGCCGGATGGCCGACTGCGGGAAGCCGGGGGCGGCGGGCGAGCGGTGCCCGGTCCTGCGGCCGTACTACCGCGACCTGACCGGTGACGGGCACAAGGACCTGACGCTGGGTTTCCGGCAGCTGCCCGGCAATGTCACCGCGGTACGGGTCTACACCGTGGAGATGCACAGGCTCGTGCGGGTCATGCACTGGGAGGACGCGGTCAGCGGGGTCGAGCTGGCCGGGCGGTCGGTGATCATCCGTTCGCCGTCCGAGGTGGCCGGATACGAATACCGCCTCCAGTGGACCTGGGACCCGCAGCAGAAGTCGATGCTGCTCACCCACGACGAGATGCTGCGCACCGGCAGCCGTGCCCTCGGGGACGCGCCGCGCCCGGCGCCCCGCTCGTCCGCGAGCTCGCGATGAGACTCGCCCTGCCCCGCTGGTCCGGCACGCTGGCCGTGAAGGCCGCCGTGTTCATCACCGTGATGTGCTGCGCGCTGGCCGCGCTGCTCGGTGTCCTCGTGCATGTCTCGGTGACGAACCAGACCGTGGGCGAGGCCCGTGACCTGGCGCTGAGCCGGCTGCGGGAGGCGACCGCGGCGTACGAGGCCGGGGACACCCTGGAGTGGGACGCGGGCGTGGATCCGCCGGACCTGCCGGAGTCGCTGCGGGCCCTCGCGGTGGCCGGGGACCGCGGCACGATGGTCGGTGCGCACCGCGGTCGCCCCGCCATGTGGGCGGCGGGGCCGGTGGACGGCAACCGGGCGCTGGCCGTGGAGGTCGACTACTCGCAGGGCGCGCGGACGATCGCGGGCCTGGACCGGGCGATCCTGTGGTCCTCGGCGCTGGCGATCACGGCGACGCTGCTGGTGGGGGCGTTCGCGGTCACCCGGGTGACGAAACGGCTGCACACGACCGCGCGGGTGGCCCGGCGGATCACCGCGGGCGACCTCGACGCGCGGGTCGACGATCCCCGTACGAAGGACGCGTCGCGGCCGCAGGACGAGGTGGCCGCGGTGGCCGCCGCGCTGGACTCCATGGCGGGGTCCCTGCAGGGGAAGCTGCTGAGCGAGCAGCGGTTCACCGCGGATGTGGCGCACGAGTTGCGGACGCCGTTGACGGGGCTGCACGCGGCGGCCGAGCTGTTGCCGCCGGGCCGGCCGACCGAGCTGGTGCGGGACCGGGTGGCCGCCTTGCGGACGCTGACGGAGGACCTGCTGGAGATCTCGCGGCTGGACACGGGCCGGGAGACGGTGGAGCTGGACACGGAGCGCCTGGCCGCGGTGGCCGAGCGGGTGGTGCGGGCCTCCGGGACCGACACCGAGGTCGTCGTCGTACGGGATCTCGCCGTGGAGACGGACCGGCGGCGGCTGGAGCGGGTGCTGGGGAATCTGGTGGCCAACGCGCACCGGCACGGCCGGGGGCCGGTGTCGGTGACGGTCGACGGGGCGGAGGTGCGCGTTCGGGACCACGGGGACGGCTTTCCGGAGTACCTCGTCTCGCACGGGCCGCAGCGCTTCCGTACGGAGGGCGGGGCCCGGGGGCACGGGCTGGGGCTGACCATCGCGGTGGGGCAGGCGGAGGTGCTGGGAGCGCGGCTCTCGTTCTCCAACGCGGACGACGGCGGGGCGGTCGCGACTCTGACGTTGCGGTAGGTCCTTCTCCTATGGCCCATCTGAAAGGGCGACCGGTCCGCCCGCCTCCTAACGTGGCGAACAGTCAGGTTCGCACCCCCCTCACGGAGGTCCCCCCATGTCCCTGCGCTCCCGTCTCCCCATAGCCGTCGCCGCCTGCGCCCTCGCCGTCACCGCCCTCGCCACGCCGGCCGTCGCCGGCGACGAGTGGGGCAGTGACTCCCCGAGCGCCTCGGGAAACCACCAGAACCAGGGTCAGGGTCAGAGTCAGGGTCAGGGTCAGCACCCACGCCTGTACCGGGGTGTGGTGACGGCCAGTTCGCTGGCGCTGCGCAGCGCGCCGAACCGGGGCGGGCAGATCATCCGATGGGCCGAACGGGGCGAGGTCGTCTCCATCTTCTGCAGGACCAACGGCCAGAACATCCAGGGAAACCGCCAGTGGTACCTCCTCACGGACGGCACCTGGGCCTGGGGTTCGGCCCGGTACATCCGGACCACCGGGACCACGCCACGCTGGTGCTGACATCCCGCGCGGGCTAGGCAGACATCACGTCCGATTTGGGTAAGTTCCGGACATGACCAAGGCCGGAACCACCGTGGCCCCCGCGGACACCTCCGCTCGCGCGGTACGCCTGCCCCATCGCCGTGGCATCGAACTGGCTCTCATCGTCCTCGCCGTCCTGCTGTCGGTGTACGGCTACTGCGCTGTCGGCCTCGCCAGAAACGGCACCGTCCCGCCCGGCGCCGCCGGTTACGGCGCCGGGCTCGGTGTGCTCGCGCTCCTCGCCCATCTGGCGGTGCGGCTGCGGGCGCGGGCGGCCGATCCGCTCCTGCTGCCCATCGGCGTGCTGCTCAACGGCCTGGGCCTGGTGCTGATCTACCGGCTCGACCTGGAGACACCCGGCGACCGCGCGGCCCCCACCCAGCTCGTGTGGTCGACGGTCGGGGTGGCCCTGTTCATCGTGGTCGTCCTGATGCTGCGCGACCACCGCGTGCTCCAGCGGTACGCCTACGTCTGTGTCGCCGCCGCGCTCGCCCTGCTGACCCTCCCGATCCTCTTCCCCGCCGTGAACGGCGCCCGGATCTGGATCAGGATCGCCGGGTTCTCCATCCAGCCGGGCGAGTTCGCCAAGGTGCTGCTGGCGGTGTTCTTCGCCGCGTACCTCGCTACCAACCGGAACGCGCTGGCGTACACGGGCCGACGCTTCTGGGGCCTGCAACTGCCCACCGGGCGGGTCCTCGGTCCCCTCCTCGCCATCTGGCTGATCAGCGTCGGGGTCCTGGTCCTGGAGCGGGACCTCGGCACCTCGCTGCTGTTCTTCGGGCTGTTCGTGGTCCTGCTCTACGTCGCCACCGGGCTCACCGGCTGGATCGCGCTGGGCCTGCTGCTGGCCGCCGTCGGCGCCTTCGCCGTGGGCTGGCTGGAACCGCACGTGCACACCAGGGTGGAGGACTGGCTCCATCCGTTCGCGTCGATCGAGGCGGGCCAGGGGCCGAACCAGCTCGCGCAGTCCTTGTTCGCCTTCGCGGCGGGCGGGGTCCTCGGCACCGGACTGGGACTCGGCCACTCCGTCCTGATCGGCTTCGCCGCGAAGTCCGACTTCATCCTGGCGACGGCCGGAGAGGAACTGGGCCTGGCCGGCCTGTCCGCGATCTTCCTGCTGTACGCCCTGCTCGTGGAGCGCGGCTACCGGGCGGGCCTCGCCCTGCGCGACCCCTTCGGACGGCTCCTGGCGATCGGCCTCGCCTCGATCGTCGCGCTCCAGGTGTTCGTGATCGCGGGCGGGGTCGGCGGCCTGATCCCGCTCACCGGCATGGCGATGCCGTTCCTCGCGCAGGGCGGCTCGTCGGTCGTCACCAACTGGGCGATCGTCGCCCTGCTGATCAGGGTGAGCGACTCGGCCCGCGGCCCGTACGACGACAAGGAGACCCCGTGACGACACGAGGCCCCGGCATGACCCGCTACATCCGGCACGCCGCCTGCTTCTGCGCCCTGCTGCTCATGGCACTCCTCGTCAACGCCACCCGCGTCCAGGTCTTCCAGGCCCACACCCACGACACGAACCCGGCCAACCGCCGCGAGAACATCGCCCGTTACGGCCGCGAGCGCGGCGACATCCTGGTCGGCGGGCGGCCGGTCACCGGGTCCCGGGACACCGGGGAGCAGCTGCGCTACGAACGGACGTACCGGGACGGCCCGTTGTACGCGCCGGTGACCGGCTTCGCCTCGCAGGAGTACGGCACGACCCTGCTGGAGCACACCGAGGACCCGGTGCTGTCCGGCTCGGACCCGATGCTGACGCCGTTCCCGCTGTGGAACGACTTCACCAGGAGACGCAACCCGGGCGGAGACGTCGTCACCACGCTCGACGAGGCCGCGCAGCGGGCGGCCTACCGTGGGCTCGCCGGGCGCAAGGGCGCGGTGGCGGCCCTGGAACCGGCGACCGGACGCGTTCTCGCGCTGGTGTCCTCGCCGTCGTACGACCCGGGGGTGCTGTCGGGCAACAGCTCCGGCGTGGGCCGCTCCTGGACGTGGCTCAACGCCAACCCGGACAAGCCGATGCTCAACCGGGCGGCGCGGCAGACCTATCCGCCGGGCTCGACGTTCAAGGTGGTCACCGCGGCGGCCGCGCTGGACTCGGGGGTGATCAGGGACCTGGACGCGCCGACCGACTCGCCGGCGCCGTACACCCTGCCCGGCACCACCACCTCGCTCAGCAACGAGTCCGACGGCTGTGAGGACCTGTCCCTGCGGGAGGCGTTCCGGTGGTCGTGCAACACGGTGTTCGCGAAGCTCGGGGTGGACGTGGGGGTGCGGGACATGACGGCCACCGCGCGCGCCTTCGGCTTCAACGACGACGCGCTGCGGATCCCCTTCTCTGTGGCCCGCAGCACCTTCGACCCGAGCGTCGACAGGGCGCAGCTGGCCCTGTCGTCGATCGGCCAGTACAACACCCGCGCGACCCCGCTCCAGATGGCCATGGTCTCGGCGGCCGTCGCCGACGGCGGGAAGATCCGCACGCCGTATCTGGTGGAGCGGACCACCACGGCCGGGGGAAGCATCGTGGACACGGCGGGCCCGCGTCCGGAACGGCAGGCGATGTCCCCGGCCACGGCCGCCGCCCTGAAGGAGCTCATGACCCAGGTGGTGACCGAGGGCACCGGCACCAACGCGGCCATCCCGGGCGCGATCGTCGGCGGCAAGACCGGCACCGCGCAGCACGGCATCGGCAACGCCGGAATGCCGTACGCCTGGTTCGTGGCGTGGGCGCAGGGTGAGCGGGACGTGCAGCCCGAGGTCGCGGTGGCCGTGGTGGTGGAGGACGCGTCGGCGGTCCGGGGGGACATCACCGGGGGCGGGGTGGCGGCGCCGATCGCGCGGGCGGTGATGAAGGCGGTGCTCAACTCCAAGGAGTGAGACAGGGGTTGAGGCCCGCCGGGCGACCGACCTACCGTTCGGTCCATGAGTGAAGCAGCCGCGTACCAACTCGCCCAGGTGAACATCGGCCGTCTCAGAGCCCCGCTGGACTCCGCGCAGCTGAAGGACTTCGTCGACAACCTCGATCCCGTGAACGCCGACGCGGACGCCGCCGACGGTTTCGTCTGGCGGCTGGAGGGCGACTCCGGCGACGCGACCGACATCGCCGTCTTCGGCGACGAGTGGCTGATCATCAACATGTCGGTGTGGCGGGACGCCGACGCGCTCACGGCGTACATGTACCAGGGCCGGCACCGCGCGATGCTGGCCCGCCGCAGGGAGTTCTTCGAGCGGGTCCAGGAGGCGATGGTGGCCCTGTGGTGGGTCCCGGCCGGCCACCGCCCCACGGTCGCCGAGGCGGAGTCCCGGTTGCTGCACCTGCGCGCCAACGGCCCGACACCGTACGCCTTCACGCTCCGCACGCCCTACCCGGCGCAGGGCGCGGAGCCGGTCACCGCTCTGGAGATCCCGGACGATCTGGGCTGCCCGGCCTAGACCGTGCGCTTACGCTTCCCCCGGTATCGGTTCTTCGGGTGGTTCTTCGGGGTGGGGACGCGTGTACGAGGACAGGGCACCGGAGTCGGTGTGGCTTCCCAGGCGGCGGTGGCGGAAGCTGAAGCCGGTGTGGGAGGCCCGGCACACCGGGCGGGCCGACACTGAGGCGCTGGGGAGCCTGCTCCATGAGGGGCTCGTCGTCAGGGCCGCCTTCGACCGGCTGCGGGCCTTCGAGTCCGGGACCGGCCGGGAGCGCTGGGCCTGGGAAGTGCCCGGCCGTGACGTTCTGGCGGCCATGACCGACGAGGTGGTCGACGGCGTCGGCCTGCTGGCCCACTGGCCGGACGTCCACGGCGGGCAGCGGCAGGCCCACGTCACGGCCCTCGACATGACGTCCGGCGAGACGCGGTGGTCGGTCCCGCGCAGCCTCGACGAGCTGTGGCACCCCGGCTCCGGGCTCCGGCCCGGCACCGTCGCCCTGTCCGGGGGGCTGGCGATGGTCGCCACGGGAACGGCGGTCGTCGCCCTGGACCTGCGTACCGGCCGCCAGGTCTGGGTGACACAGCACAGCCGTGACCACGACGTATGGATCGGGGCCGCGGGCGAGCGGCTCGTCGTGGTCACGCGGCACGAGGGGACCGCCGCCGTCAGGGCGGTCTCGGTCGCCGACGGCCGGGTGCTCTGGAAGAGGTCGCCGGCCGTCGACGGTCCCGTCGCGGCGGTGCGTCTGGTCTGCGCCGACCCGCTGCTGGTCGCCGTGGAGGGCGAGGGCCGGCGCGGCGCCGACTGCCTGTTGAGGCTGGACGCGGAGGGGAACACCGTCCCCGAGTTCGCGTCGGCCGACGACGGCGCGAGGTTCGTGCCGCACGCGCCCTGGCGACTCGACCACGGGCAGCCCTGGACGATCCGCGCCGGGGACACCCTGGTGGCCTTCGTCGACTCGCCCACTTACCAGCATCTGAGCCGTCTCGCCGGTTTCTCGCTGCCGACCGGACGGCACCTGTGGACACGGGAGAACACCTGGGACATCGACGCGCTGGCCTTCCACCGGGGCCATGTCGTCACCCTGCGGCACCACAAGGACGAGACCGAGGATCGCGTCGAGTGGGGGTGCGAGGTGCGGGTCCTCGACCCGGTGGACGGCCGTGAAGTGGCCCGGCGCCGGCTGCGGGTGACGCAGGACGAGCCGTACGCGATGCATCTGCACGGCGACCGTCTGCTCTGGGTCAGCAGACGGAGCGCGCCGTTCGCCCCGCCGGTCAAGGCCTACGACTGGCGCTGACCGGCGGCCCGCCTCACTCGCGTGCCCCCCGCTCGATCGTCTCCCGCACCTCCGCCACCCGCTCCCGCTCCTCGGCCGCGAAGCGTTCCGCGTCCAGTTTCTCGGCGATCTCCTCGTCCTGGGCCATGAGGAGGTCGAGGCTGGAGTCGCCCATCTCGAAGACGCCCATGTCGACGTAGGCCTGCTGGAGGCGTTTGCCCCACAGGCCGATGTCCTTGACGCAGGGGACGATCCGGGAGAACAGCAACCGGCGGAAGAGAGCCAGGAACTCGGACCGCTCGGCGTACTCCTCGGCCTCCGTCTTCGGGATGCCGAAGTTCTCCAGGACCTCGACCCCGCGCAGGCGGTCGCGCATGAGGTGGCAGCCCTCGATGACGAACTCCTCGCGCTCGCGCAGTTCGGCGTCGGAGAGTTGCCGGTAGTAGTCCCGCAGGGCCATCCGCCCGAAGGCCACGTGGCGGGCCTCGTCCTGCATGACGTAGGCGAGGATCTGCTTCGGCAGCGGTTTGTCGGTGGTGTCGCGGATCATGCCGAAGGCGGCCAGCGCGAGGCCCTCGATGAGGACCTGCATGCCGAGGTAGGGCATGTCCCAGCGGGCGTCGCTCAGCGTGTCGCCCAGCAGGGACCGCAGGTTGTCGTTGATCGGGTACAGCATCCCGATCTTCTCGTGCAGGAAGCGGCCGTAGATCTCCGCGTGCCGCGCCTCGTCCATCACCTGGGTCGCCGAGTAGAGCTTGGCGTCGAGGTCGGGCACCGACTCCACGATCCGCGCGGCGCACACCATCGCGCCCTGCTCGCCGTGCAGGAACTGGCTGAACTGCCAGGAGGCGAGGTGCCGGCGGAGTTCACCCTTGTCCTTGTCGGTGAACTTGGCCCAGTACTTGGTGCCGTGGACGGAGATGGACTCGTCGGGGGTGCCCAGGGGGTCGTGGGGATCGACTTCGAGGTCCCAGTCGATGCGCTTCTGGCCGTCCCACTGCTTGTCCTTGCCCTTCTGGTACAGGGCGAGGAGGCGGTCGCGACCGTCGTCGTACTCCCAGCTGAAACGGGCCTTGCCCGTCGCCGGTACCTGCCAGTGGGGGTCTCCGGGATCCGTGGTGTACAGGTCGAGAGTCGGCATGTTCCGCAGGCTGCCCCTTTGTAGACGCCGGGTCAACAAGTCATGCGCAAGGGATTGACGGTCTTGCTGACAGGCAGTCTCATAAGAGCCATGACGAGTCTGACAGATGTCGACGCGCTCGAAGGGCTGCGTGACGCCCTCGGCGTGCTCAAGGACCGGGAGCAGGTCGCCGAGCGGCTGCTCGACTCCTCCGCGAAGCACTCCTTCGATCCGGACAAGGAACTGGACTGGGACGCGCCCTTCGAGGAGGGCCTGTGGTTCTGGCCGCCGGAGCTGGTGTCGCTGTACGACACCCCGATGTGGCGGCGGATGAGCGAGGAGCAGCGGATCCTGCTCTCCCGGCACGAGGCCGCGGCGCTGGCCTCGCTGGGCATCTGGTTCGAGATCATCCTCATGCAGCTGCTGTGCCGTCACATCTACGACAAGGCGGCCACGAGCGCACATGTGCGGTACGCGCTCACCGAGATCGAGGACGAGTGCCGGCACTCGAAGATGTTCGCGCGGCTGATCACCCGGGGCGACACGCCCTGGTATCCGGTGAGCCGGGCCCATCAGCAGCTCGGTCGGCTGTTCAAGACGATCTCCACGACCCCGGGCTCCTTCACGGCCACGCTGCTCGGCGAGGAGATCCTCGACTGGATGCAGCGGCTGACCTTCCCGGACGAGCGCGTGCAGCCGTTGATCCGGGGCGTGACACGGATCCATGTGGTGGAGGAGGCGCGGCACGTCCGCTACGCCCGGGAGGAGCTGCGGCGGCAGATGGTCTCCGCTCCGCGGTGGTCGCAGGAGTTCACGCGGGTCACCTCCGGTGAGTTCGCGCGGGTGTTCTCCGTGGCGTTCGTGAATCCGGACGTGTACACGAATGTGGGGCTGGACCAGCGGGAGGCTCTCGCGCAGGTGAAGGCGAGCGGGCACCGGCGGGAGGTCATGCAGACCGGCGCGAAGAGGTTGACCGACTTCTTGGACGACATCGGAGTACTTCGGGGTGTCGGGCGTCGGTTGTGGAGGTCATCGGGGCTGCTGGCCTGATGGTCGGGTGCGGGCCGGTGGGGGCTGGTCGCGCAGTTCCCCGCGCCCCCAGGTGGGTACAGCTGGGGGCGGCGGGAAGTGCGCGACCAGCCACAACGGACCCGCGGACGGCCGACTACCCTTCGAGGCATGACCCCATCCGCGCCCGCCTACCGCAGACTCGGCGTCGAGGAGCGGCGCAGTCAGCTTCTCGAGGCCGCCCTCGGCCTCTTCGCGCACCGCGCCCCCGAGGACGTCTCCCTCGACGACGTGGCGGAGGCGGCCGGAGTCTCCCGCCCCCTGGTCTACCGGTACTTCCCCGGCGGCAAGCAGCAGCTGTACGAGGCAGCGCTCCGGTCCGCCGCCGACGAACTGGAGCAGTGCTTCGACGAACCCCGGGACGGACCGCTCCTCGTCCGCCTCTCCCGCGCCCTCGACCGCTACCTCGCCTTCGTCGACGAGCACGACGCCGGCTTCAGCGCCCTGCTCCAGGGCGGCAGTGTCGTCGGGACGTCCCGGACCACCGCCATCGTCGACGGCGTACGCCGGGCCGCTGCCGGGCACATCCTCAGCCATCTCGGCGTCAGCGACCCGGGGCTGCGGCTGCGCATGACCGTACGGATGTGGATCACCGCGGTCGAGGCGGCCTCGCTGATCTGGCTCGACGAGAGCAAGCAGCCGCCGGTCGAGGAGCTGCGCGACTGGCTGGTCGAGCAGTTCGTCGCCGTGCTCTCGGTGACCGCGAACCGTGATCCGCAGACCGCCGCGCTGGTCACGGCCCTCGCGGCGGATGGCTGACACTGGTGTCGTGAAGAGCGAAGACACCCCCTTCGAGGGCGGCCCCATGGACGGCCGGGTACTGCCCGTCCTGCTGGGACCGACCGGGCATCCGCCGAAGACGTACCGCATCCCCGTCCCCGACGCGGCCGGCGGCCCGGCCGGTGTGCTGGTCTACCGCCGGGAGCCCCGGGGTCACACCAGGCTGGGGATCCCGAAGGGGTGGAAGTACACGTACGACCCGGAGGGCAGGGCGAGCGACCGGCTGAAGTGGCCGTGGTCCAAGCCCGACAAGCCGGCTGCCACCGACGGGTGACGAGGTTGCTCCGAACCGCCCACACCCGGCGCGCGGGAAAGCCGAAGCCGCCTGATGCTCGCCGTGCGGAACAGAGGGGCTGCTCCGCACAGGAGGTGATGACGTGTCAGGAAGGCTTCTGCGTCTGGTGTGTACGGCGGCGGTGGCGGCCGGTACCGTCCTCGCACCGCTGCCCGCGGCGGCCGCGCCCGAGCCGCGACCGGGTGAGCGTTCCGTCGCCGAGCTGCTGACGGACCTTCAGCGGCTGTACCGGGAGGCCGAGGAGGCCACCGAGACCTACAACGCCACCGCGGAGAAGCTGAAGGCGAAGCGCGCCGAGGTGAGCCGCCTGGACGCCGCCCTCTCCAAGGCCCGGCTCTCGCTGCACGACAGCCGGGGTGCCGCGGGGCGGCTGGCCCGCCAGCAGTACCAGAACAGCACCGACATCTCGCCGTACGTCCGCCTCCTGCTCGCCCGCGACCCCCAGCACGCTCTCGAACAGGGCCATGTCATCGGCCAGTTGGCGCAGGACCGGGCGCAGACCGTGGGCCGTCTGACCGGCACCGAGCATCGCGCCGACGAACTGGCCCGCAGGGCGCGCAAGGCACTCGACGACCGGCTCACGCTCGCCGCCCGGCAGCAGAAGGACCGGGACGCCGTACGGAGGAAGCTCGCCGGAGTGGAGGAACTGCTCGCCTCCCTCACCGCCGAACAGCTCACCGGCCTGGCGGAGTTCGAGGAGAAGGGCGTCGAGAAGGCACAGCGGGAGCTGACGACGTCCGGCGCCCTGGGCGAGGGTGCCCGCAAGCCGTCGAAGGAGGGCGACAGGGCCCTGCGGTACGCCCGAGGGCAGCTGGGGAAGCCGTACGAGTGGGGCGCGGAGGGCCCGCGGACGTACGACTGCTCGGGCCTGACGTCCGAGGCCTGGGCGCACGCCGGCACCCCGATCCCGAGGACCAGCCAGGAACAGTGGGCCCGGCTGCCGAGGATCCCGCTGACGGACCTGCGCCCGGGCGACCTGGTCCTGTACTTCCCCGAGGCCACGCATGTGGCGCTGTACGTCGGGAACGGCGAGGTCATCGAGGCCCCGAGAACGGGCGAGCGGATCAAAGTCTCCCCGATCGCGTCCCACCCGCTCCTGGGCGCCGTACGTCCGGATGAACCCGACTCGAAGGAACCGGGGGATCCGCGCGACCGGCGCCGGCCGCCTAGCACGGGAGTCGCCGCCGCGGCAGGGCGCACAGGCCAGGTCCCGGGCGGCAGGGACGGAGTGAACGACGGACAGGCTCCACGGTGATGCACCGAGCGCCGACCGGCCGACCGTGGACGTAGCGAGACGTCCTGGGGAAACCTGGACGACTCACACCACAACAGGGGGAAACGTCCATGCGCAAACTCCTGGCGAACACCTTGGCCCTGGCGGGCACCGCGATCGCGTTGACGGCAACGCTCGCCGCTCCCGCTCAGGCGTCGCCCTACCGCGACTGTCCCTATCCGTATGTCTGCCTGTACAACGGCGCTTATTACAACGGCAGCAAACTCGTGCAGTACAAGGACACCTACCCGCAGTCCCTTCCGGACGGCCGGAAGGACAAGGCGGATTCCGTCGTCAACACACGCAACGACGACGCGGTCTGGCTGATCGACACCCGTTCGTCCGGCAGCCGCTATCTCTGCGTCCCGGCGAACACTCGGGTGAACCTCGGGGACTACGCGCTGAGCGGCAAGGGCACATGGGCCAATGACGTCGACGCCGTCCGCATCTGGAACGACGACGGGCTGTGCAGCGGAACCACGCATGTCACCCAGGGCATCGTCCGGTGAGACCGGGCCGGATCGCCCGCTCGCGATGAGGACGGCACTGTCGTTCCTCCGCCGGCCGCGGCAGGCGGAGGAACGACAGGTCACCGCTGGGACAGGTCAGGCCCCGGCCGCCGAGGCCACGAAGGCTTCCGCCTTGGCCGGGTCGTAGAAGAAGTTCTCGAAGTCGGCCGGGTCGTCGAAGCCGTTGGCGAAACGGTCCGCCACCGGCTGCAGCTGTCCGGCCGCCCCGATCAGGTTCAGGATGTGCTCCGGCGGCGGCGCGAGCATGGCGTTCGTCCACTTGGTGACGTGCTGGGCGGTGGCCCAGTAGCGCTCGAACGTCGCCCGCATCCACTCCTCGTCGAACTCCTTCTCGCCCTGGTCGAGGATCGACGCGAGATAGGAAGCGGCGCATTTGGAGGCGGAGTTGGAGCCCTGCCCGGTGATCGGGTCGTTGGCGACGACGACGTCGGCCACGCCCAGGACCAGTCCCCCACCGGGCAGGCGGCCTATCGGGTTGCGCACGGTGGGCGCGTAGCGGCCGGCCAGCGTGGCGCCGGCGTCCGTGAGTTCGACGTTCGTGGCGCGCGCGTACTCCCAGGGCAGGAACCTCTCCATGAGTTCCAGGGTCAGGGAGAGGTGTTCCGCCGGGTCCTTCACGCCGTTGAAGACGTCGAGCGGGCCGCCGGGTATGCCCTCCCAGAACAGGATGTCGGCGCGCCCGGAGGTGGTGAGCGTCGGCATGACGAACAGTTCGCCGACGCCGGGGACCAGGTTGCAGCGGACGGCCTCGGTGTCCGGGTGCTCGGGACGCGGGCCCAGGCCGTGGACGTAGGAGACGGCGAGCGCGCGCTGCGGCTCGCTGTACGGGGAGCGCTCCGGGTCGCGGGCGAACATCGACACCAGCTCGCCCTTGCCGGCCGAGACCAGGACGAGGTCGTAGGTGCGGGAGAAGTAGTCCAGGTCGCCGACCGCCGCGCCGTGGATGACGAGCTGGCCCCCGCGCTGCGCGAACGTCTCCATCCAGCCGGCCATCTTCACGCGCTGGTCGACCGACTGCGCGTACCCGTCGAGCCTGCCCAGCCAGTCGATCGCGCGCTGCGAGGGCCCGGGGTCGAACGAGCCGGGGGCCGCCACCGAGACGCCGAGCCCTTCGATCTTCGGGGCCTGGGACTCCCAGAAGTTCAGCTGGAGATCGCGCTCGTGCTGGAGTGCCGTGTGGAACATGCACTGCGTCGACATGACCCGGCCGGAGCGGATCTCGTCCGCCGTCCGGTTGGACATCAGGGTGACCTCGTACCCGTGCGACTGGAGGCCGAGGGCGAGCTGGAGGCCGGACTGGCCGGCTCCGACGACGAGTATCTTCCGCATGCGGGTGCTGGCTCCTAAAGGTGGACTACTCGGGGGTCTCGTCCAGCGCGTGGCCGACGAGGGACAGCAGGGTCTCGATGACCGAGATCTTCCGCCGCGCGTCCATGATCATGACAGGTATGCGCCGGGGAACACTGAGCGCCTCCCGCACGTCCTCCGGCTCGAACAGCTCGCTGTCGTCGAAGTGGTTGACCGCGACGACGTACGGCAGTCCGCAGCTCTCGAAGTAGTCGAGGGCGGGGAAGGAGTCCTTGAGGCGGCGGGTGTCGGCCAGGACGACGGCGCCTATCGCGCCCCGCACCAGGTCGTCCCACATGAACCAGAACCGCTCCTGGCCCGGCGTGCCGAACAGGTACAGGACCAGGTCGTCGTCGAGCGTGATGCGGCCGTAGTCCATGGCCACGGTGGTGGTGACCTTCTCCGGGGTGCCGGAGAGGTCGTCGACCTGCTCGCTGGCCTCGGTCATCAGCGCCTCCGTCTGGAGGGGCTCGATCTCCGAGACGGTGCCGACCAGGGTGGTCTTGCCGACGCCGAAGCCGCCGGCCACGACTATCTTCGTGGCGATGGGGGCCCGGGTGCGGTCCGTCTGCCAGGACCTGAGGTCGTCGTCGGTCTCGACATCGACGAACGGGGTGACGCCGTACCCATGGGAGGCGGCGGCGTCAGAGACGACGGAGTCCACTGAGCACCCTTTCCAGCAGAGCGCGGTCGGGACGGCCCGTACCGTGACCGGTCCCGGTGCCGTACACACGGATCTTTCCCTGGTCCGCGAGGTCGCTGAGGAGCACCCGGACCACGCCGAGCGGCATCTTCAGCAGCGCGGCGATCTCGGCCACCGTGCGCATCCGGCGGCACAGTTCGACGATGGCCCGCAGCTCCGGCATGACCGACCGCAGCGAGCCGTTGGTCAACTCCTTGCGCTCCTCCGGTGCTTCGAGCGCCGCCGTGCTCGCCACGAAGGTCTCCACGAGGAGGACGTGGCCGAAGCGGGTCCGGCCGCCGGTGAGCGAGTACGGCCGCACCCGGGCGGCCTTGCGGTCGCCGCCGCGGACCGGGAGGCCCGCCTTGTCCGTCATCGGGCGCTCCCTGTCTCGTCGTGCTCCAGCGACTGGCGCAGCTCGCTGCGGAGTTCGGGGGTCAGGACGTGTCCCGCGCGGCCGACGAACAGCGCCATGTGATACGCGACGACGCTCATGTCGCAGGTGGCGGAGCCGTGCACACCGAGCAGCGAACCGTCGCTGATCGACATCACGAACAGGCTGCCCTCGTCCATCGCGATCATGGTGTGTTTGGTCGTGCCGAAGTCCATGAGCTTCGCGGCGCCGAGGGTGAGGCTGCCGATGCCGGACACGATGGTCGCGAGGTCGGCGGAGGAGCCTCGCGGGCCGGAGGGTTTGCCCTCGCGGGCCTCGCGCGCCTCCGCGTTCCGCTCGGCGTCGGAGGAGAGCAGGAGCAGGCCGTCGGAGGAGACGACGGCGACGGACTGGACGCCGGGAACCTCCTCCACGAGGTTGGTCAGCAGGAAGTGGAGATTGCGGGCTTCACGACTCAGTCCGAAGGTACTGGGCGCGGTCAACTGCTTGCCTCCTCGGCTGTGCCCCCCGTGGCTTCTTCGGATGCGGTGCGTTGTGTGCGGTGTTCTGCGGTGGGCAGTTCGGTCTCGCCGGTCTGTTCCTTGATCTCCGCCTCCACGTCGCGGTAGCCGGCCTCCGCCCCCCGGCGGAAGCCGCCGAGCCTGCGGCGGAGTGCGTCGGCGTCCACGGACGCGTTGCGCCGGCGTGGGGCCGGGGCGGTGGGCGCGGTGATCTTGGGCGTGCGCTTGGGGAGGCCCTTGTCGGTGACGGGCTCCTCGTCGGCGCGGGTGTGTTCGGCCTCGGCCTCGCCGTCGGCGGCGGGTTCGGGTGCCGACGGCTCGTCGGGCACGGGGTCCGGCCGCACCGCGTCGGGCTCGTCCTGGGCCGGGATCGGGGCCAGGAGTTCCATCGTCGTCTCGGCGGGGGACTCCGCCTCCGCGTGGCGTACGGCCTTCTCGGCCAGGGCCACCAGGACGTCCTCACCCTGCGCACGGCCGCTCAGGACGTTGGAGTTGACCTCCGCGTCCGCGCCGGGCAGGGAGAAGGAGTGGGTCGCGGCGGTGACCGGGCCGGCGTCGGCTGCCGGTACGGCGGACGTGGGCGCGCCGGTGAGCAGCGGTTTGGGCAGGACCACCACCGCGGCCACACCCCCCTGCTTCTGCTCGCGCAGCTGCACCCGGACCCCGTGCCGGTGGGCGAGGCGGCCCACCACGTACAGGCCGAGGCCCAGGCCCTCGTCGCCCTCGTCGTACGACTCGTAGGCGGCCTCGGGATCGAACTCGGCGAGGCGGGCGTTGAGGGTGGTCATCCGCTCGGCGGTCATGCCGATGCCCTCGTCCTGGACGGAGAGCATGACCTCGCCGCTCTCCAGGAGCCAGCCGGAGACCTCGACGGGCAGGTCGGGCGGGGAGAACGAGGTGGCGTTCTCCATCAGTTCGGCCAGCAGATGCGAGAGGTCGTCCGCGGCGAAGCCCGCCACGTGGGCGTGCGGCGGCAGGGCGGCGATACGGACGCGCTCGTAGCGCTCGATCTCGCTGACGGCGGCGCGGACCACGTCGACGAGCGGGACCGGCCCGGCGCTCTGCTGCACGTGTTCCGTGCCGGCCAGGACGAGGAGGTTCTCGCTGTGGCGGCGCATGACCGTGGCGAAGTGGTCGAGCTTGAACAGGGTCGCCAGGCGCTCCGGGTCCTGCTCGCGTTCCTCCAGTCCCTCGATGACGGCGAGTTGCCGCTCGACGAGGCCGAGGGTGCGCAGCGCCAGATTGACGAAGGTGGCCCCGATGGTGGTGCGCAGCCGGGCCAACTGGGCTGCGGAGTCGGCGAGTTCGCTCTTGAGCTGCTCGCGGGCGTCCGCCATCCTCTGCCGCTGGCCGACCAGGTGCTTGCGGTCGGACTCCAGGGTGGTGATCCGCTCGGCGAGCGCGACGGCGTGCGCGTGCAGGGCGTTGACGGAGCGGACGACCTGGGCGAACTCGTCGTTGCGCCCGGTGAAGGAGACGGCTTCCTCGGCGGCGGGGTCCTCGGCGCCGGCCAGCCGGGCGGAGCCGCGGCGCAGCACCGAGAGGGGCCGGGTGAGGGTGCGGGCCATGCCGGTCGCGATGCCCACGGCCAGCAGCATCAGGGCGCCGAGGATCGCGACCCGCAGCTCCAGTGCGGTGACGTCGTCGTCGCGCAGCTGGGCGAGCTCCTTGACCCGGCGGTCGAAGAGCGCGGACTCGGCGCCGCGCATGAGGTCGACGCGGGCGGAGAGGGCCGCGTCGAGCTTGCCCGTGCTGGTGCCCAGCTCACCGTCGGTGAGAGAGGGCTGGTCGGTGAGGGCGGCGAGGTACTTCTCGGCGGAATTGACCTCGGGGCCGGTGACCGTGGAGTCGTAGCGCGCCTTGGCGGCGGCCGGCGCGGAGTCCTGGAAGTCGGCGAGGGCCGCGTCGGAACGCAGCCGGGCCTGCTGGGCCGCGGCGCTGAGCGCGTCACGCTGCGCGGCATCGGCCTTCGAGGAGACCTTCTCGCTGTTCGTCAGGCCGGTGATCGGGTCGTAGACGCTCTGGGTCCTCGTCGGCACGCTGAGCGCCGCGAGCAGCAGTCCGCGGGCGGCGGCGGCCTGCTGTACGGCGGAGTCCAGCTCGGCGAGGGAGTAGGCGCCGGAGCCCGCGCGGGGCGGCATCCTCTCGGCCAGTTCCTCGGCGAGGTTGTGCAGTTCGGTGATGGCGGCGGAGTAGGCGTTGTGCGTCTCGAGCGCGGTGGTCCTGCCGGTGAGCGCCGAACGCCGTACGGCGGCGATGCCGTCGAGGTCGTCGCGCAGGGTCGTGGACAGGTCGCTGTCGGCGCGCAGTTCCTCGGCCTGGCGGTCGACGCGGGCGCTCGACTGCTCGCCGGGCACCTTCGACCGGGGCCGACCGGCCGCGATGTAGGAGGTGACCTCGTCGCGTTCGTCGGCGAGCGCGTGGGCGAGGTCGAGGGCGTCCTGGGTCTGCCCGGCGAGCGTCACCAGGTCCTGGGAGTCGTTGAGTTCGCCGGAGGCGGAGACGAGCGAGGGGGCGCCGGCCCCGGCGATCGCGGCGGCCACGACGGCGACGGCGAGAATCAGCCGGGTGCGCACGTGGGTGGGGCGGCCCTTGCCGACAGGAGTCCCGGGGTCGCCGGGCGTGGCGGGTGTGTGCTCCGCGCCTGTTCCGGAGGCCGTCTGCTTGCCTGTGCGACGAGGCCGCGTCTTCTGCACCGCTGCTCGCATTCCTGAACTCGTGATACCCATGGTCCCGGGGTGACGCTCCGTCAACTGGTGTGCACACCGGGGTACGGTTCCCGACCCTCCCAGCGCCGGTGGGCGGTGGTCGCGCATCGCCTGAGCCGCCACCCGAAGGAGTGAACCCCGGAGGGGAGTTGGCGGGCAAGTTCCTGCGGCACGCGCACGAGCCCTGCGCGGCAGGCCGGTTGGACGTCGGCGAAGACCGATGGCAGTATTCGCCACCACGCGCGACCGGAGTCAGCCATTCCCTCCCAAACCTGGCGTCTGACCTGCGCGACTACGTCAATTCCGCGATCATTGCCACCCTTTGGCGAAGCTTGTGAAGGGCTCGTGCAGACTGGCCGAATGCGTACGGAACTTGTCTCGGAACCCGGCGATGTCCAGCGGCCCAACGAGGACTTCGCGAGTGTCGCGCTCCCCGCTTCCGGACAGGGCGGCGTCCTGGTCGCCCTCGACGGGGTCACGCCGCCCACCGGTCCGACGGGCTGTCTGCATTCCGTCCCCTGGTTCACGGCCCGCCTCGGCGGGGCGCTGACCGAACTGGCCGTTTCGCTCATGGATGTTCCGCCGGCCGAGGTGCTGGCCATGGCGATCGCGCGCACAGCAAAGACACATGGTGAAGGTTGTGACCTTTCTCACCCGCGTACACCGCAGGCAACGGTGGTGATGGCGCGGTGGTCCCCGGAGCGGGTCGAGTACCTGGTCCTGTCCGACTCGGCCCTGCTGGTGGAGGCGTCCGACGGCACGGTCTCGGCCGTGCTGGACGACCGCCTCGCCCGGTTGCCCCGCGCCTCCCTGGCGACGGACGCGCTGATCGACAGCCGCCTCCGCAACAAGGAGGGCGGCTTCTTCACCGCGGCGGCCGATCCGTCGGTGGCGGGGCGCGCGGTGACGGGCGTGCTGCCGCGGTCGTCGGTGCGCGGTCTGCTGGCCCTGACGGACGGGGCGTCCCGGTGGGTGGAGAAGTTCCACGAGGGCGACTGGCCGGACTGCCTCTCCTTCGTCCGGAAGAACGGCGCCCAGTCCCTCGTGAACCGCGTCCGGGAACTGGAGCGGGCGGACGCGGAGCCCCGAACCCATCTGGGCCGCAGCAAGCTCCACGATGACGCGACGGTGGTGTACGCGGAGCTGTGAGGGTGGGGGCGGGGCTGCGCTGCGGGAATCGTGACGCCGCTTGGTCCCCACGGGGGGGTGGCGACCGCCGGGTGCGGGGCCGCACTGCGGGAATCCTGACCACGCCCGGTCCCCACAAGGGCTGAGGGCCGGAGGCGGGGCGACACCTCGGGCATCCTGACCACGCCTGGCCCGCACGAGGGATCGGCGTCGAGGGCGGGGCTGCACCGCGGGAATCCTGACCACGCCCGGTCCCCACATGGGCTGGGGCCCAGCCATGACCGGTTCGGGCCAAGCCGTGGACGTCCATTGCAGCGACTGCCCTGCCCGCGGCAACAGTCACGACGACTCACGGCCCGACCAGCCACGGGCTCCGCGCCGAGCCGTGAGCACCGACGGACACAGCCACCTGAGCGACGCGAGACGGCAATTGGGTGAGCGGTGCGGGCGCCTGGACGACACCGATCCGCACGCGAGCCCACAGACCCACCGACCAGCGGCTCCCTCCGAACCATGAACACCCAGGAAACACGGACCCCCAGCGGCCCGAGACGACCGGGCGAGCAGCACGGCGCCCAGACGACAATGACCAGCACACCAGCCCACGGACCCAACAACCACCGGCTCACCCTCAGGGACACAGTCCCCGAACGGCGCGAGGCGGCCACCAGGCGAGCAGCACGGGCACCCTGACCGCACCGATCCGCACACCAGCTCACGGACCGCCCGGCTACCGGATCACTGCTTGCCGTGAACGGGCAAGGGGACCGGGAGGCGCGCCCGCGCAATGTGGTCGACGGCGTCGCCCAGGGATCGGCACGACGGGGGAGCTCGGCGAGGGCGAGCGCCCGCCTGGCGCACTCAGCGGCGACCTGGCCCACCACGACCTACGCCCGGAAGGCCCCGTAGGCGAGACACCACCGACCGGTGGTCACCGGCACGACAAGGGCCGTCCGGAACGGACTCTGACCCGGCGTGCTCGACAGCGCCGCCCCCGGCCACCATCACCGCGCCAGGCGCCCGCTCGAAGCGCACCGCCCTCGGCGCACTCGGCGAAACCGACCCGCCACGACCACGACGACCACCCGGCCGGAGCAGGCACCCATCCCCCGTCTACTCGACCGCACCCACACCCCAGTCACGCCGGACACCCGCCCGCAGGCCACATCCCACCTGCCCGCACCACACCCCTACCCACGCCCCGCCACCCGCCCGGCCGAAGCAACGCCCCGCCGCCCCGCTCCGCGGCATCACGCCGCACCGGTGCAGCGAGGGCCCGCCCGGGGCGCAGAGGCGGGCTACTTCTCCATGCCCCGGTTCAGCTGGTGCAGCAGCCGGGCCAGTTCGGTGACCTCGTCCGGGTTCCAGTGCGCCAGTCGGCCCGCGTACCGGGCCCGGCGGGCGTCGCGGACCCTCTGTACGCGGGAGCGGCCCTCCTCCGTGAGGTCCACCAGCCAGGCACGGCCGTCCGCCGGGTCGGGTTCACGGGCGACCAGGCCCAGGTCCTCCAGAGCGCGCAGCTGTCGGGACATCGTGGCCTTGCCGACGCCGATGTAGCCGGCCAGTTCGGTGGCGCGCTGGCGGCCGCATTCATCCAGACGGACGAGCAGTCCGTAAGCCGCCGACTCCAGGTCGGGATGGACCTCGCGGGCCATCTCCCCCTGGTTGGCCCGGGCGCGGCGCAGCAGGACGGTCAACTCGCGCTCCAGCGCCAGGAATCCGGGCTGGTTCACACCGTTCGGCGCCACGTCGGCCCCGCCCCGGCCACCGCCGCCGTCTCCGTCTTCGTGCACGTCAGCCCCTGCCTTGAATTTCCCGGTCGTGGGAGTTTCCGCCAAATTGCGACATCACCGCAGCTCCGTAAGTATTTCGCAGGGCTGGACCAATGGCAGCCTCCGGTCCCTCTCCACCCCGTCGTCCCCGTACACAGTCCTCACCGAGCGGTGACTGGCATGCCCACGTCAGCACCGCACGACACGCTCCACTCCCCCACCTCACTCCCCCACCGAGCATCACCGAGCCCTCGGAGGCACGCCATGCCCGTGCGCAGACCCGGACCGATACGTCCCCGACGCCTCTTCCTCGTCGGACTCCTGCTCACCGCGTTCGCCCTGCTCCCCGCATCCCTCACGGCCCCCGCCTCCGCCGCCGAAGCCCCCGAGGCCGGCGCCACCACCACCGCCACCCCGGCCCGCGGCTCCGCCCACATGGGAATGGGCGTCGTAGCGCATGACGGCCAGGACGGTCTGCCCGCCGACACCCGTGCCACCCGGGCGGAGGGCGTCGACGTCGCCAGCTATCAGGGCAACGTCGCCTGGCCGACCCTGTGGAACAGCGGCGTCCGGTGGGCGTACACCAAGGCGAGTGAGGGGACGTACTACACCAATCCCTACTTCGCGCAGCAGTACTCCGGTTCCTACGACGTGGGGATGATCCGCGGGGCCTACCACTTCGCCACCCCGGACACCACGAGCGGCGCCACGCAGGCCGACTACTTCGTCGACCACGGCGGCGACTGGTCCAAGGACGGCAGGACCCTGCCCGGCGTGCTCGACATCGAGTGGAACCCGTACGGCGACGCCTGCTTCGACAAGACGCCGAGCGCGATGGTCACCTGGATCCGCGACTTCCTGAACCAGTACAGGGCCCGCACCGGCCGGCACGCGGTCATCTACACCGCCACCAGCTGGTGGAGCCAGTGCACCGGCAACTACGGCGGCTTCGCCTCCGCCAACCCGCTGTGGATCGCCCGGTACGCCTCGACGGCCGGCACCCTCCCGGCCGGCTGGAGCGCGTACACCATGTGGCAGTACACCTCCTCCGGCCCGACCGTCGGCGACCACGACCGCTTCGACGGAGCGCTCGACCGGGTGCAGGCGCTCGCCAACGGCTGACCCGCCCCGCGTACGGCGAAGGCCCGGGCCTCCCTCACGAGAACCCGGGCCTTCACTTCATCCGGCAGCGCCCGTCACGCCGCCACCGGAACCTCCGGCGCCGCCCCGTTGACGGCCGGGGACAGCGCCAGCTCCAGGACCTGGCGGACGTCGGTGACGGCGTGGACGTCGAGCTTGTCCAGCACCTCCGCCGGGACGTCGTCCAGGTCGGCCTCGTTGCGCTTGGGGATGATGACGGTGCTCACCCCGGCGCGGTGCGCGGCGAGCAGCTTCTGCTTCACCCCGCCGATCGGCAGGACCCGGCCGGTCAGCGAGACCTCACCGGTCATGGCCACGTCCGTGCGGACCAGGCGGCCGGAGAGCAGCGAGGCCAGTGCCGTCGTCATGGTGACGCCCGCGCTCGGACCGTCCTTCGGCACCGCGCCCGCCGGGAAGTGGATGTGCACGCCCCGGTCCTTCAGGTCGCCCACCGGCAGTTCGAGCTCCGCGCCGTGCGAGCGGAGGAAGCTGAGCGCGATCTGCGCGCTCTCCTTCATCACGTCACCCAGCTGGCCGGTCAGCGTCAGACCCGCCGCGCCCGTCTCCGGGTCGGCCAGCGACGCCTCGACGAAGAGCACGTCCCCGCCCGCTCCGGTGACCGCGAGTCCGGTGGCGACGCCGGGGACCGCCGTACGGCGCTCCGCGGGGTCCTGCGCCGACTCGGGCACGTGGTGCGGGCGGCCGATCAGACCGCGCAGTTCCTCGTCCGTGACCGTGAACGGCAGTTCGCGCTCACCGAGTTCGTGCTGGGCCGCCACCTTGCGCAGCAGCCTCGCGACGGACCGCTCCAGGGTGCGCACGCCCGCCTCGCGGGTGTACTCGCCGGCGAGCTTGCGCAGCGCGCTCTCGTCGATGACGACCTCGTCCTTCGCCAGTCCCGCCCGCTCCAGCTGGCGCGGGAGCAGGTGGTCACGGGCGATGACGATCTTCTCGTCCTCGGTGTAGCCGTCGAGGCGGACCAGCTCCATACGGTCGAGCAGGGCCTCCGGGATGGCCTCCAGGACGTTCGCCGTCGCGAGGAACACCACGTCGGACAGGTCGAGTTCGACCTCCAGGTAGTGGTCGCGGAAGGTGTGGTTCTGCGCCGGGTCGAGGACTTCGAGGAGGGCGGCCGCGGGGTCGCCGCGGAAGTCGGAGCCCACCTTGTCGATCTCGTCGAGCAGGACGACCGGGTTCATCGAACCGGCCTCCTTGATCGCCCGCACGATCCGGCCGGGCAGCGCGCCGACGTACGTCCGCCGGTGGCCCCGGATCTCCGCCTCGTCGCGCACACCGCCGAGGGCGACGCGGACGAACTTGCGGCCCATGGCGTGCGCGACACTCTCGCCGAGACTCGTCTTTCCGACCCCTGGAGGCCCTACGAGGGCGAGCACGGCACCGCCGCGGCGGCCGCCGACGACCCCGAGTCCCCGGTCGTTGCGGCGCTTGCGCACCGCCAGGTATTCGGTGATCCGCTCCTTCACGTCCTCCAGGCCCGCGTGCTCGGCGTCGAGGATCGCCTTGGCGCCCTGGATGTCGTACGCGTCCTCGGTCCGTTCGTTCCACGGCAGTTCGAGGACGGTGTCCAGCCAGGTGCGGATCCAGGAGCCCTCCGGGGACTGGTCGGAGGACCGCTCCAGCTTGTCGACCTCTTTGAGGGCGGCTTCCCGCACCTTCTCGGGCAGGTCGGCGGCCTCCATGCGGGCGCGGTAGTCGTCGGACTCCTCACCCTCCTGCTCGCCGTTGAGGTCGCGCAGTTCCTTGCGTACGGCCTCCAGCTGACGGCGGAGCAGGAACTCCCGCTGCTGCTTGTCGACGCCCTCCTGGACGTCCTTCGCGATGGTCTCGGCGACGTCCTGCTCGGCGAGGTGGTCGCGCAGCTGCTGGGTGGCGAGCTTGAGGCGGGCGATCGGGTCGGCCGTCTCCAGCAGTTCGACCTTCTGCTCGGTGGTCAGGAAGGGCGAGTAACCGGAGTTGTCGGCGAGGGCGGACACGTCGTCGATGGCCTGCACCCGGTCCACGACCTGCCAGGCTCCGCGCTTGCGCAGCCAGGCGGTGGCGAGTGCCTTGTACTCCTTGACGAGTTCGGTCGCGTGGCCGGGCAGCGGGTCGGGGACGGTCTGGTCGACCGTGGTCCCCTCGACCCACAGGGCGGCGCCCGGGCCGGTGGTCCCCGCACCGATCTTCACCCTGCTCCGGCCGCGGATGAGCGCGCCCGGGTCGCCGTCGGCCAGCCGGCCGACCTGCTCGACGGTGCCGAGCACACCGGTGCCGGCGTACGTGCCGTCGATGCGCGGGACCAGGAGGACCTTCGGCTTTCCGGGTTCCGAGCGGGCGGCAGCCTGGGCGGCCTCCACCGCGGCGCGGACGTCGGCGTCGTTCAGGTCCAGCGGGACCACCATTCCGGGCAGCACGACCTCGTCGTCGAGCGGCAGCACAGGCAGAGTGAGCGGTGTGGACGTCGAAGCCATGATCTCCCCTTCGGCAGTCAAGTTGAGCTATGCCGACTCAATGCCCAGGCGCTGTCGAATGTTCCCCACCCGCTTGCCTGTTCGCTGTCGGCGATCACGACTGCCGGAATCGACGGTTCCGGATCTATGATCATCGCGTAATAGGCACATTGGGTAAACAGTCATTACAAGCGGTCATTGCGAGCGGTCAATGCGAGCGGCCAATGCGAGCGGCCATCGCCGGATCAGCGCTGGGGGAGTCATGGACCGAGTCGTGCAGGCGTGGGTGACCGGCTGGGTGGTGTCCCGCGGGGCCGCCCCGCCGGAGCGTCAGCCGTGGGGGTTCACCGTCGACGTGGGGCAGATCGCTCACGTCTCCCGGCATGTCTTCGAGGCGCTGGGCGAGGGCGTGGACGAGCAGCTCGTGCGCAAGGTCGCGGGCGGGGTGACCGGCGCCGGGGTGTGGCTCAAGGTGTTCCACGACCCGGAGGTTGTCGGAGGCTGGCTCGGCGAGGGCTGGTGGGTGGATCCCGAGCCGGGATACCTGATGACGGTCCCGCTGGCCGGAGCGGAGAGCGGACGTACGCACGTCCCCGAGGGCTACCGCAAGCGCGTCTGGTCCGTCGGCGGTGTCACGCGCATGCTCCTCACCGCCCCCGACGGCTCCCTCGCCGCGCGCGGCCAGACCGCCCCTACCGGCGCGACCGCCGTCTTCGACCAGATCGAGACGGCGCCCGCCCATCGGCGGATGGGCCTGGGCAGCATCGTCATGCACACGCTCCAGGCCGAGGCGGCCGCCTCGGGGGCGGAGACCGGCGTCCTCGCCGGAACTCCGGCGGGGCGGGCCCTGTACGAGGCTCTGGGCTGGCATGTGAACGCTCCGCTCACCAGTGCGAAGTTCGTGGGTCGGGACGCCGGGTGACCGTCCGTCGCGGTTTCGCGAGCGAAACCCGCAGGCGCCCCGGCAGGGGCTCTGTCATAGCGCCGGTGATCGACCCGATACCTCTGGTCGCCGCCGGCCCTACGGCGGACAACGCCCAGCCGGCACCGGGTCTTCCCGACGGCCCGGCTCTGGGCCGCAGGGTCTTCCCGACGGCCCGGCACGATCAGCACCTCCACGCGCGCGCGGGGCGACGACGACCGAGAAGACCAGGGGAACGAACACCCATGACCACCACGGACACAGCACCCCTCCTCTCCGCCTACGACGACCAGATGCGCGGCGCTCCCCCGACCCCGCCCACGGGGGTGACCTACGAGCAGGACGGACCGCTGTTGCGGATCGTCGGGCAGTTCCGCGGGCTGGTGAGCGGGCCGCGCGACCTCGGCGTGGAGGGCGCCGCGCTCGACGAACTCATCGCGCGGCAACGGGACTTCTTCGCGGCGCGCGGGGAGGCCGTCGAGTGGAAGACCCGCTCCCACGACACCCCGGCCGATCTCACCGAACGACTCGGCGCGGCCGGTTTCGTGCCCGAGGAGCGGGAGACGGTACTGGTCGGCCGGGCCGCCGAGATGGCCGTGCACGAGCCCGCGCCGCCGGACGGCGTCACCGTGCGCCGGGTCACCGCGGACGCCGACATGCGGCGGATCGCCGCGATGGAGTCGGCGGTGTGGGGCCAGGACTGGACTTGGCTCGCCGACGACCTGATCGGCCGGGTCGCCGCCGCGCCGGACGACATCGCGGTGTACGTCGCCGAGGCGGACGGTGACGTGGTGTGCGCCGCCTGGCTGGCGTTCCGCCCGGGCACGGAGTTCGCGAGCCTGTGGGGCGGTTCCACACTGGCCGAGTGGCGGGGCAGGGGCATCTACCGTGCCCTGGTCGCCGTACGCGCCGCTCTCGCCGTCTCCCGGGGCGTCACCTATCTGCAGGTGGACGCGTCGGACGACAGCGCGCCCATCCTGCGCCGGCTCGGCCTCCACGCGGTGACCACCACCACGCCGTACGTCTGGACACCGCCGGCCCCCTGACACGGGACCGCCGGGTCGGCGGTGGCCTAGCCGGCTGCGACGAGCCGCCGGTGCCGGCGCCGCACCAGCGGCCAGGTCGCGACGCCGATCGCCAGGGCGATCGGATGACCCCAGTCGGTCAGCGGATCGGTGAACGCGATCAGGTCGGTGACCAGCGCCCAGCCGAACAGGGCGAGCAGCGGCCAGCGCAACCACGGGCGCAGCAGCCCCGCCAGCGCGCCGAGGCTCGCGGCCACGCCGAAGCTGACGCCGTAGTCGAGGCGGTGCAGCGAACTGGCGGGCAACTGCCCGGCCAGCACCGCGAGGCCGATGGGGACCTCCGTCGCGAGGGTCGCGCCGATGTGCCCGAGCAGGAAGACACCGGCCGTGCGCACGCCACCGATCCGGCGCTCCAGCGCGGTGAGGACGAACAGCAGGGCGAGGGCGTACGGCGAGAGGATCCCGCCCGCGATCCACAGCGCGCTGGCCACCAGCACCAGGACGGGCGTGCGCAGGAGGTGCGCGACATCGGTGCTGGAGCCCTGGTGCAGGGTGTGCACGACGCCGGGGTCCAGATGCGCGGCGACCAGGGAGACGAGGGCCAGGACAGCGCCGTAGCCGAAGGTGAACGGTGTCCCGGCAGGGGTGGGGAGCAGCCGCAGCAGCCGGGGGAGGCGAAATCCCGTGTCCGGAGCGGCCGTTGCCGGCGGTGTCAGCGGTGCCCCGGGGGCGTTCGCCGCGCCCCGGTCCCGCTGCCGGGGCATCCCGTCGAGCAGCCCGGACGTATCCGCAAAGCAGGTGGCCGGGGCCGGTGCTTCCGGGGCGGGCGCGTCGGAAGGAGCTGGGGGCACGGTCCGTTCCAAGGTGAGCTGCTCCTTCCGTCCCGCCCCACCCTTCGCGCCCCACCCACCCCCTGTCTGTGACCTGCGCCACGCCTGCCCCGATTCACAGGGACTTCTCAAGGACCCCCGGCCCGGGCGCCGCGGCTGCCAGGATGGGCCGGTGCCCACCTCGTACGACATTCCCGAAGTCCTGGACCGTCGCGAGGGCCCGTACGGAGAGGTCGTCCTGCGGCGCCACGGCGGGTTGCTCCAGATCATCGCCAACGGCTGCTTCCTGATGGACACCTCCGACGGACGCTCGGAGCGGATGCTCGTCGACGCCGCGCTCGGCGCGCTCGACGACCGGCCGGGTCCGCACGTCCTCATCGGCGGGCTCGGCGTCGGCTTCTCGCTCGCACACGCGGCCGGAAACCCGCGGTGGGGCCGGATCACGGTCGTCGAGCGGGAACCCGCGATCATCGACTGGCACCGCGCGGGCCCGCTGTCGGCCCTCTCGGCGCGGGCGCTCGCCGATCCCCGGACGAACATTGTGGAAACGGATCTAGTCGGATTCGTCAATGAGACATGCGCCACTTTTGACGCGCTGTGCCTCGACATCGACAACGGACCCGACTGGACGGTCACGGACGGCAACCACGGCCTCTACGCGCGTACCGGACTCACAAGCTGCGCAAGGGTGTTGAAGCCGGGCGGTGTCCTGGCCGTGTGGTCGGCGAGACCCTCTGCGGAATTTGAGCAATCCCTAGCAAATGCCGGGTTCCAGCAGGTACGTACCGAGGAGATCCCCGTTGCCCGGGGCGTACCGGACGTCGTGCACCTTGCCGTCCGACCTGGATAGCAAAGGGGTGATGACTCCCCGTACTCTGCTTCCCTACGCCGATCATTCAAGCGTCAATCGCAGTCATGCGCAGACAAGGAATCACCCCACATGGTTCCGGAAAGCACTCCCCAGGGGCGGGCGATGGAGCAGACACACACCTCCCACAACGGTTCGACGGCCACCCCCGGCGCTCAGCGCCGGGTCCTGGTCGTCGAGGACGATCCGACGATCGTCGACGCCATCGCGACCCGCCTGCGCGCCGAGGGATTCCTCGTGCAAACGGCGGTCGACGGTCCGTCCGCGGTCGACACGGCCGAGGCCTGGCAGCCGGACCTGCTGATCCTCGACATCATGCTGCCCGGCTTCGACGGTCTGGAGGTCTGCCGCCGTGTGCAGGCCGCCCGTCCGGTGCCGGTGATGATGCTCACCGCGCGGGACGACGAGACCGACATGCTGGTCGGGCTCGGCGTCGGCGCCGACGACTACATGACCAAGCCGTTCTCGATGCGCGAGCTGGCCGCGCGCGTGCACGTCCTGCTGCGGCGGGTCGAGCGGGCCGCCCTGGCCGCCGCGACGCCCAGAAGCGGCATCCTGCGGCTCGGCGAGCTGGAGATCGACCACGCGCAGCGCCGGGTACGGGTGCGGAGCGAGGACGTCCACCTCACTCCGACCGAGTTCGACCTGCTCGTGTGCCTGGCGAACACCCCGCGCGCGGTGCTCTCCCGTGAGCAGCTGCTGGCCGAGGTGTGGGACTGGGCGGACGCCTCCGGCACCCGCACGGTCGACAGCCACATCAAGGCACTGCGCCGGAAGATCGGTGCCGAGCGGATCCGCACGGTGCACGGCGTGGGCTACGCCCTGGAGACGCCGACGCCATGAGCGAGGGTGCGGCCGGCCGGAGAAGCCCCAAGGAACCCTGGGGTGGCGTGAGCCCGTTCTCGATCAAGACGAAGCTGGGTGTCCTGGTCGTCATCGCGGTCCTCATCACCACCGGGCTGATGATGATCGCGATGCGCACGGCGACCGAGCTGCGCTTCATCACGGTCTTCTCGATGATCGCCACACTGCTCATTACGCAGTTCGTGGCGCATTCGCTCACCGCGCCCCTGGACGACATGAACGCGGTAGCCCGGTCCATCTCGCACGGCGACTACACCCGCCGGGTCCGCGAGAACCGGCGGGACGAGCTGGGCGACCTGGCCCAGACGATCAACCGCATGGCGGACGACCTGGAGGCCCAGGAACGCCAGCGCAAGGAACTTGTGGCAAATGTCTCCCACGAGCTGCGCACGCCCATCGCGGGCCTGCGTGCCGTGCTGGAGAACATCGTCGACGGGGTCACCCAGGCGGACCCCGAGACCATGCGCACGGCCCTGAAGCAGACCGAGCGGCTCGGCCGGCTGGTGGAGACGCTGCTGGACCTGTCCCGCCTCGACAACGGCGTCGTACCGCTGAAGAAGCGCCGGTTCGAGGTGTGGCCGTATCTCTCGGGCGTGCTGAAGGAGGCCAACATGGTCGCCACGGCACGCGCGGGCATCGCCTCCGGATCCGGCAGCCACACCCGCAACGACGTCCATCTGCACCTCGACGTGTCGCCGCCGGAGCTGACCGCGCACGCCGATCCCGAGCGCATCCACCAGGTCGTGGCCAACCTGATCGACAACGCGGTCAAGCACAGCCCGGCGCACGGACGGGTGACGGTCAAGGCGCGGCGCGGGGCGCTGCCCGAGTCGCTCGAACTGGAGGTCCTCGACGAGGGCCCCGGCATTCCGCGCTCGGAGTGGCATCGCGTCTTCGAGCGGTTCAACCGCGGTCAGGTCATGCGGCCGCACGGTCCGGGCAGTGACGGCGGCACCGGGCTCGGGCTGGCGATCGCCCGCTGGGCGGTGGATCTGCACGGCGGCCGGATCGGAGTGGCCGAATCCGAGCGGGGCTGCAGGATTCTTGTCACCCTTCCGGGACTTCCCTCTCTGCCAAGTTGACGTAAAGTTCGAAGCGGAGCCGCAAGATCCATCTGTGTCCGGCACTGACGGACACGTGTGATCAGGCAGAGGGCCGCGCCGCAGTCGCGCAGGGCCCCGCTCGGCGCTTGCCTCGTGCGGATTCACGTACCGGAACCACGCTTGTTTCCCGCCATTTCAACCCCCGAAACTCGCTGTTTGATGTGACTTACACGACGATGGACCGGCCCGGCCTGACCTTCACCGTCTTGGGGGCGTAGCCTTTATTCCCGCTGTCCATCACCTTGTGAGAAGCGGAAGAGGGCGGTTGCCGCCGTGTCGCCACAGTCCCCCAGTAACTCGAGCATCTCGACCGACGCAGACCAAGCGGGCAAGAATCCCGCTGCCGCGTTCGGCCCGAACGAGTGGCTCGTCGACGAGATCTATCAGCAGTACCTCCAGGACCCGAATTCGGTAGACCGTGCCTGGTGGGACTTCTTCGCCGACTACAAGTCGGGGGCCGCCGCTCCGGCTGCGGCGGGTACCGCGGCCGCGGGGGCCGCGGAGACCACCACAGCTCCGGCTGCCGCCGCGGCGCCCAGCGCCCCGGCCCAGGCTCCCGCCCCGGCCCCGGCCGCTGCTCCGGCCGCGAAGCCCGCCGCCGCGGCCCCGGCCAAGGCCGCTCCGGCTCAGGCCGCTCCGGCCGCCAAGCCGGCTGCCGCGAAGCCCGCCGCCAAGACGGCCGCCGAGGGTGCCTCCGCGGAGGGCCCCGAGCTGGTGACCCTGCGCGGCCCCGCCGCCGCGGTCGCGAAGAACATGAACGCCTCCCTGGAGCTGCCCACGGCCACGTCCGTGCGCGCGGTCCCGGTGAAGCTGCTCTTCGACAACCGCATCGTCATCAACAACCACCTCAAGCGCGCCCGCGGCGGGAAGATCTCCTTCACGCACCTCATCGGGTACGCGATGGTGCAGGCCATCAAGGCCATGCCGTCGATGAACTGGCACTACGCGGAGAAGGACGGGAAGCCCACCCTCGTCAAGCCGCAGCACGTCAACTTCGGCCTCGCCATCGACCTGGTGAAGCCCAACGGCGACCGCCAGCTGGTCGTCGCGGGCATCAAGAAGGCCGAGACGCTGAACTTCTTCGAGTTCTGGCAGGCCTACGAGGACATCGTCCGCCGCGCCCGTGACGGCAAGCTGACGATGGACGACTTCTCGGGCGTCACGGTCTCCCTGACGAACCCGGGCGGCCTCGGTACGGTCCACTCGGTCCCGCGCCTGATGCCCGGCCAGTCGGTCATCATGGGCGTCGGCTCCATGGACTACCCGGCGGAGTTCCAGGGCACCTCCCAGGACACCCTGAACAAGCTCGGCATCTCGAAGGTCATGACGCTCACGTCGACCTACGACCACCGGGTCATCCAGGGCGCCGCCTCCGGCGAGTTCCTGCGCGTCGTCGCCAACTACCTCCTCGGCGAGAACGGCTTCTACGACGAGATCTTCGAGGCGCTGCGCATCCCCTACGAGCCGGTCCGCTGGCTCAAGGACATCGACGCCAGCCACGACGACGACGTCACCAAGGCCGCCCGCGTCTTCGAGCTGATCCACTCCTACCGGGTCCGCGGCCACGTCATGGCCGACACCGACCCGCTGGAGTACCGCCAGCGCAAGCACCCCGACCTGGACATCACCGAGCACGGCCTCACCCTGTGGGACCTGGAGCGGGAGTTCGCGGTCGGCGGTTTCGCCGGCAAGTCCCTGATGAAGCTGCGCGACATCCTCGGCGTGCTGCGCGACTCGTACTGCCGCACCACCGGCGTCGAGTTCATGCACATCCAGGACCCGAAGCAGCGCCGGTGGATCCAGGACCGCATCGAGCGCTCGCACACCAAGCCGGAGCGCGAGGAGCAGCTGCGCATCCTGCGCCGCCTGAACGCGGCGGAGGCCTTCGAGACCTTCCTGCAGACGAAGTACGTCGGCCAGAAGCGCTTCTCCCTGGAGGGCGGCGAGTCCGTCATCCCGCTGCTCGACGCGGTCCTCGACTCGGCCGCCGAGTCGCGCCTGGACGAGGTCGTCATCGGCATGGCCCACCGCGGCCGCCTGAACGTCCTGGCGAACATCGTCGGCAAGTCGTACGCGCAGATCTTCCGCGAGTTCGAGGGCAACCTCGACCCGAAGTCGATGCACGGCTCCGGCGACGTCAAGTACCACCTGGGCGCCCAGGGCACCTTCACCGGCCTGGACGGCGAGCAGATCAAGGTCTCGCTGGCCGCGAACCCCTCCCACCTGGAGACGGTCGACCCGGTCATCGAGGGCATCGTCCGCGCCAAGCAGGACATCATCAACAAGGGCGGCACGGACTTCACGGTCCTGCCGGTCGCCCTGCACGGTGACGCGGCCTTCGCGGGCCAGGGCGTGGTGGCCGAGACCCTGAACATGTCGCAGCTGCGGGGTTACCGCACCGGCGGCACGGTCCACATCGTCATCAACAACCAGGTCGGCTTCACGGCGGCGCCCGAGTCCTCGCGCTCCTCCATGTACGCCACCGACGTGGCCCGCATGATCGAGGCCCCGATCTTCCACGTGAACGGCGACGACCCGGAGGCCGTGGTCCGCGTCGCGCGGCTGGCCTTCGAGTTCCGCCAGGCGTTCAACAAGGACGTGGTGATCGACCTCATCTGCTACCGCCGCCGCGGTCACAACGAGTCGGACAACCCGGCCTTCACCCAGCCCCTGATGTACGACCTGATCGACAAGAAGCGCTCGGTGCGCAAGCTGTACACCGAGTCCCTCATCGGTCGCGGCGACATCACCCTGGAAGAGGCCGAGCAGGCGCTGCAGGACTACCAGGGCCAGCTGGAGAAGGTCTTCACCGAGGTCCGCGAGGCCGTCACGGCCCAGCCGGCCGCCGGTCCCGTCTCCGACCCGCAGGCCGAGTTCCCGGTCGCCGTGAACACCGCGATCTCCGCGGAGGTCGTGAAGCGGATCGCCGAGTCCCAGGTCAACATCCCCGACACCTTCCACGTCCACCCGCGTCTGCTGCCGCAGCTGCAGCGCCGGGCGTCGATGGTCGAGGACGGCACGATCGACTGGGGCATGGGCGAGACGCTCGCCGTCGGCTCCCTCCTCCTGGAGGGCACCCCGGTCCGCCTGTCCGGTCAGGACTCCCAGCGCGGCACCTTCGGCCAGCGCCACGCGGTCCTCATCGACCGGGAGACGGGCGAGGAGCACACCCCGCTCCAGTACCTCAACGAGGAGCAGGCCCGCTACAACGTCTACAACTCCCTGCTGTCCGAGTACGCGGTCATGGGCTTCGAGTACGGCTACTCGCTGGCCCGCCCCGACGCGCTCGTGCTCTGGGAGGCGCAGTTCGGTGACTTCGTCAACGGCGCGCAGACGATCGTCGACGAGTACATCTCGGCGGCGGAGCAGAAGTGGGGCCAGACGTCGGGTGTGACGTTGTTGTTGCCGCACGGCTACGAGGGCCAGGGCCCGGACCACTCGTCCGCGCGCGTGGAGCGCTTCCTCCAGCTCTGCGCCCAGAACAACATGACGGTCGCGATGCCGACCCTGCCGTCGAACTACTTCCACCTCCTGCGGTGGCAGGTGCACAACCCGCACCACAAGCCGCTGGTCGTCTTCACCCCGAAGTCGATGCTGCGCCTGAAGGCCGCCGCGTCGAAGACGGAGGAGTTCACGTCGGGCCAGTTCCGCCCGGTCATCGGCGACGCCACGGTGGACGCCGCCGCGGTCCGCAAGGTCGTCTTCGTGGCGGGCAAGCTGTACTACGACCTTGAGGCCGAGCGTCAGAAGCGCGGCATCACGGACACGGCGATCATCCGCATCGAGCGCCTGTACCCGCTGCCGGGCACCGAGCTCCAGGCGGAGATCGCCAAGTACCCGAACGCCGAGAAGTACCTGTGGGCCCAGGAGGAGCCGGCGAACCAGGGCGCGTGGCCCTTCATCGCCCTCAACCTGATCGACCACCTGGACCTGGCGGTCGGCGCGGACATCCCGCACGGCGAACGGCTGCGGCGGATCTCCCGCCCGCACAGCTCCTCCCCGGCCGTCGGTTCCGCCAAGCGGCACCAGGCGGAGCAGGAGCAGCTCGTGCGTGAGGTGTTCGAGGCGTAACCGCTCCGGCGGGCAGTACGTGAGTGACCGGGCCGCACCCCTCTTCGGAGGGGTGCGGCCCGGCCGTTTCGGCGCACTTATCCTTGAGCCATGTACTTCACGGACCGTGGCATCGAGGAATTGGAGAAGCGGCGCGGCGAGGAGGAAGTCACCTTCGAGTGGCTCGCCGAGCAGCTGCGGACGTTCGTGGACCTCAACCCCGACTTCGAGGTGCCGGTGGAGCGACTGGCCACGTGGCTCGCCCGGCTGGACGACGAGGACGACGAGTAAGCCGGACGCATCCCTGTCCGCGGGGCGCCCCTGAGGTGCCCCGCGTTTCGTTTGTGCCGATGCTTCGGGGCTGGGGGTGCGGGTCCGTCGCGGGGGCGTCCGGGGCAGCCGCGGGCGGGGCGGTTGCGGGAGTGCGGGTCCTTCGCGAGGGTACGGGGCGGTCGCGGGAGTGCGGGGCAGCTGCGGGCGTGCAGGCGCGTCACGGGCGTGCGGGACAGCCGCGAGCGCGCGGGCCCGTCACGGGCGTCCCGGACAGCCGCGAGGGTGCAGGCCCATCGCGGGAGCGCGGGACAGCCACAGGTGCGCGGGCCATCGCAGACGTCCGAGCGCAGTCTCAGGCGTGCGGGCCCATCGCGGGAGTGCGGGCCAACCGCGGGCGCACGAGCCCATCGCGGGAGTGCAGGGCAGCCGCGGGCGCGCAGGCCCGTCACGGGAGTCCGGGGCAGCCGCAGGCGTGCGGGAGCCGCTAGCGCGGGCCCATCGCAGACGTCCCGGTCAGTCGCAGCCGCGCCGGGCCCATCGCGGGAGTGCGGGCCAACCGCGGGCGCACGAGCCCATCGCGGGAGTGCAGGGCAGCCGCGGGCGCGCAGGCCCGTCACGGGAGT
>NZ_KQ948145.1:152211-1050392 GCF_001513955.1 Streptomyces pseudovenezuelae
AGTCCGGGGCAGCCGCAGGCGTGCGGGAGCCGCTAGCGCGGGCCCATCGCAGACGTCCCGGTCAGTCGCAGCCGCGCCGGACCATCGCAGACGTCCGAGCGCAGTCGCAGGCGTGCGGGCCCATCGCGGGAGTGCGGGGCAACCGCGGGCGCGCGAGCCCATCGCGGGAGTGCAGGGCAGCCGCGGGCGCGCAGGCCCGTAACGGGAGTCCGGGGCAGCCGCAGGCGTGCGGGAGCCGCTAGCGCGGGCCCATCGCAGACGTCCCGGTCAGTCACAGGCGCACCGGACCACCACCGCAGACGTCCCGGTCAGTCGCACCGCGCGCCGGACCCTCGCAGATGTCCGAGCGCAGTCGCGAGAGTGCGGGCCCGTCACGGGCGTCCGCGTCGGTCACGGGCGCGCGGGCCCATCACAGACGTCCGAGCGCAGTCGCAGGCGTGCGGGTGCCCAACGCATGCCTCCGGGGGCAGTCGCAGGCGCGCCGCCCCATCCCGGACGCGCAGGTCAGTCGCGGGGGTGTGTCAGGTCGTACGACAGTCCGAGTGCGCCGTGGGTCAGCAGCAGCGCGCCCGCCGTGAGCCAGCCGCTGCTGCGGTGCCGTAGGCCCCAGGCGGCCAGGGGGAGGCCTGTCGCCATCTGGGCGAGGGAGAGGGCGCGGGCCTTCGGGTCGCCGGACCAGGGCAGCCAGGGCGTGAGGCGGCGGCCCACGGCCGCTTCGAGCTCGCCGCGGACCGTGTCCGGCCGGCCTTCCCACTCGACGGGGTGGGCGTCGGACCGGTCCCGGGCCACCTCGCGGAGGCGGTCGGCCGGCTCGCCGGGTGCGAGGCCTGCGGGGAGGTCCAGGCCCACGCGCGTGAGGACCGCGAGCAGGCCGCGCAGGCGGGAGCGGACATCGGAGGCGGGGTCCGGATTCGTGAGGTGGTCGAGGGACTGGACGTCCAGGACCGGGTCGAGCGCCAGCCGGGCCGCGAAGGTGCGCATGGCCTCGTCCTCACCGGCAGGCGTGCCGTTGGCGAGCCAGATGTAGCCGACGGGGCGGCGGAAGCCGGACGCGAGGGTGTATCCGCCCCGGTCCGCGTCCCACCACAGCGCGAGGACGGGCCAGGGAGCCCCGACGGCCAGGGCGGTGGCCCAACCGGTCATGACACGGTCGACCGGCTCCTCACCGTGCAGCCACGGCCTGCCCTCCGGCACGAGGACGCTCCAGCCCTGCCCCGCGCGCGTGAGCAGCATCCGTTCGCGCAGCAGCGGGGCGACCGGGGCGACGGAATCCGGGTCGGCCCGGCAGAGCAGCAGGGCGCCGGGGGCGGGACCGGGGCGACCGGTACGGGAGGTGGCTTCCGTCGACATGCTCACACGCTAGGGCGATTCGCCCCGGTTGGTCATATTTGCGAGCTCGGCATCCCCAGAAAGAGTGTCTTGACTTTCGAGGTCCACGATATATCGTGAATTGCAGGAGACGCGATATGGCGCGTTGCTACGGGGAGGTCTGCACCATGTCCGAGTGGTCCGTCACGGAGCCCAGGAAGCTCACCTTCGACGAGCCCGTACGCGAACTCCACGTACGCATCGTCAACGGAACGGTGAACGTGGTGGGCACGGACGAAGGTTCCGCGCGCCTGGAGGTGTCCGAGATAGAGGGACCGCCGCTGGTCGTCACCCAGGAGGGCGGGACCCTCACGGTGGCCTACGAGGACCTGCCCTGGAAGGGCTTCCTCAAGTGGCTCGACCGCAAGGGCTGGCGGCGCAGCGCGGTCGTCTCGCTGGCCGTACCGGCCGACACCCGCGTCGAGGTGGGGGTGGTCAGCGCCGCCGCCGTCGTGTCGGGGGTGCGCGGCCCGTCCGAGGTGAAGGGGGTCAACGGCGACACGACCCTCGTCGGCCTCTCCGGCCCCGTCCGCGCCGACACCGTCTCGGGGAATCTGGAGGCCCAGGCCGTCACCGGCGACCTGCGCTTCAACTCGGTCTCCGGAGATCTCACCGTCGTGGAGGGCTCCGGCCCCTCCGTGCGGGCCGACTCGGTCAGCGGCTCGATGATCGTCGACCTCGACCCGGAGGGCCCCACCGACGTCCGGCTGACCAGCGTCTCCGGCGAGATCGCCATCCGGCTCCCCCAGCCCGCCGACGCGGAGGTGGAGGCCAACACCGCGAGCGGGACGATCTCCAACGCCTTCGACGGCCTGCGCGTGCGCGGCCAGTGGGGCGCCCACAAGGTCACGGGCCGCCTCGGCGCCGGCACCGGCAAGCTCCGCGCGACCACCGTCTCCGGCTCCATCGCCCTGCTGCGCCGCCCACCCCGGGAGGACGAGGAGGAGACATGGGAGACGGATCCCTTCGCGAAGGACGGCGACACGGGCGCGGGGCCGGCCCATGCCACCGACCCGGTGGACGGCGGGCACGGCACCTCGGGGGACAATTCCCTCTCCGGCCAGGACGGGGCCCCCACCCCGGCGGACGACCCCACGGACGCCCGCGCGAACGACCCGACCCGCGGCCCGGCCGACGGCACGACCGACAAGAAGGTGCTCTGACATGCCCCCCGTCTTCGCCCACGGCCGCCTCCGCCTCTACCTGCTGAAGCTGCTGGACGAGGCCCCGCGTCACGGCTACGAGGTGATCCGCCTCCTGGAGGAGCGCTTCCAGGGCCTGTACGCCCCCTCGGCGGGCACCGTCTACCCCCGGCTGGCGAAGCTGGAGGCGGAGGGCCTGGTCACCCACACCACCGAGGGCGGCCGCAAGGTGTACGCCATCACAGACGCGGGCCGCGCCGAACTGGCCGACCGCAGCGGTGAACTGGCCGACCTGGAGCTGGAGATCCGCGAGTCGGTCGCCGAACTCGCCGCCGAGATCCGGGCCGATGTCCGGGGCGCCGCGGGTGATCTGCGGCGCGAGATGCGGGCGGCCGCCACCGAGGCCCGCCGGGGCTCCGGCAGCGGCCCCAAGGGCACCGGCGGCGAACCCGAGGGCCCCTTCGGCGACTTCACGGAGTACGCCGACAAGGAGGCGTGGCGTGCCGCCAAGGAGGAGATGCGCCGCGTCAAGCAGGAGTGGAAGGAGCAGGCCCGGCGCGCGAAGGACGAGAGCCGCCGCGCCCGTGAGGAGGCCCAGCGGGCCCGCCGCCAGGCCAAGGAGGCCCAGGACCGGGCTCGGGAGCAGGCGCAGGAGGAGGTGCAGCGCATCGCCAGGCGAGTGCAGGAGCAGGTGCAGGACCACTTCGCCCGCGGCGACTGGCCGACCGGGGTGCGCGAGGGACTGACCGAACTGGCCAAGGAGTTCGGCGAGTTCGGAAAGGACTACGGCAAGGAGTTCGGGAGGGACTTCGGCTTCGGCCGGGGCGGCGCGAGGTCCGAGAAGACCGAGGCGACACCGTCCGGCCCCCAGTACTCGCACCCGCCGGAGGACTTCCCCGCCGAGTACGAGCCCTCCTGGGCCCACGAGGACCCCACCGGGGACCCGGCCCGCGACCTGGACCGTCTGCTCGACCGCTTCCGCGACGACATCCGTGACGCGGCCCGCGACCACGGCATCACGGCCGACCAGTTCCACGACGCCCGCCGCCACCTGTCGACGGCGGCGACCCGCATAGGGGCGCTGCTGCGAGCCCCGAAGGCGTGAACCGACCGGACTCCGGCGGTACGACAGCTGCGCCCCCGCCCGGCTGTCGTACCGCCGAAGCCCTCGCTCCCATCAGCCGGCCTTCGCCTCTCCCCCGCCATAGAGCACCCGCACGACCGACTCGTAGGTCACCCCGTGATCGGCAAGAACCTCCCCGGACACCCCTGGCCTGACGGTCAGTGCCAGCAGGATGTGCTCATCGCCGATGTGGCGGTCCCGTCGGGCCACGGCGATCCGGAGAGCCCTCTCCAGGATCTCCTTGGCGCCCCGCCCGAAGGAGCGCCGCCCGGACCACCCCTTGACCTTCCGGTCGCCGGACATCGCGCCGACGCCGTGCGCCTCCTCCACCCGGGCGACGATCTCCGAGACGTCGATACCGAGCCCGGCCAGCGCCTCGGCGTCCGCCTGGGACAGCCCGGCCCGCCGCCGCGCCTCGCCCAACGCCTGCCGTACGGCGTCCCCGCGCTCGGCGAGCCCGAGAGCGGCCAGGGCGAAGGAGGCACGACCGGCCTCCCGGTCCAACAGGGCGAGGAACAGGTGCTCGGCGTCCACCGACCCCGCCCCTGCCCGCTCGGCGTGTTCGACCGCGCCCTGGACCACGGCCCGGGCGTCCTTCGTGAACCGCTCGAACATCAATGCCTCCCGTACTTCTTGTGCACGGCCTGCCTGCTCACTCCGAGTTCCGCGGCGATCTCCTGCCACGACCAGCCCTGATTGCGCGCACTGCGCACCTGCACCGACTCCAGCTGCTCCAGCAGCCTGCGCAGCGCGGCGACGGCGCGTAGCCCGACCCGGGGATCGCGATCACCGGCGCGCTCGGCGAGATCCGTTGCTTCGGTCATGTTGTCAACTTACGTTGACAGAACCCATCCGTCAACCACAGTTGACAAACGTCGGCGGCCGATCCGCACCGGATCGGCCGCCGAAAAGAACAAGAAGGAGGGGATCAGCCGTTCGTGAGCACGACCTTCCCGAACATCTCACCGGACGCGACCCGCTCGAAGCCCTCACGGGCGCGGTCCAGGGGCAGCACCTCGTCGATGACGGGCCGCACACCCGTGGCCGCGCAGAACGCGAGCAGGTCCTCCAGCTCGTCCTTGGTACCCATGGTCGAGCCCACGACCTTGAGCTCCAGGAAGAAGATCCGGGTCAGCTCGGCGTGCGAGGGGCGGTCACCGCTCGTGGCACCGGAGATGACCAGCGTGCCACCGGGCTTGAGCGACTTCACGGAGTGCGACCACGTGGCCGCGCCCACCGTCTCGATGACCGCGTCCACCCGCTGCGGCAGCCGCGCACCCGACTCCAGCGCCTCCACGGCCCCGAGCTCCAGAGCACGCTTCCGCTTGGCCTCGTCCCGGCTCGTGGCGAAGACCCGCAGCCCCGCGGCCTTCCCGAGCACGATCGCGGCCGTGGCGACACCACCGCCCGCCCCCTGCACCAGCACGGAGTCACCGGGCCGGACGCCGGCGTTGGTGAACAGCATCCGGTACGCGGTCAGCCAGGCCGTGGGCAGACAGGCGGCCTCCGCGAAGGAGAGTTCCTTCGGCTTGGGCAGCACGTTCCAGGTCGGTACGGCCACCTGCTCGGCGAACGTCCCCTGGTAGCGCTCGGTGAGGATGGAGCGCGGCTCCTTGGGGCCGACCCCGTGCCCGCTCTGCCCGATGACGGAGTGCAGGACGACCTCGTTGCCGTCCGCGTCGACACCGGCGGCGTCACAGCCGAGGATCATCGGAAGCTTGTCCTCTGCGAGGCCTACGCCGCGCAGGGACCAGAGGTCATGGTGATTCAGTGAAGCGGCCCTGACATCGACGACGCTCCAACCCGGGCGGGCTTCGGGGGCCGGGCGCTCCCCCGACTCCAGTCCCGAGAGCGGGTTGTCGCGGTCGATTCGGGCGGCGTAGACAGCGAACATGACCTTGACGATAGGTCCGCCGACGGTACGGGGGAACCGGGGGGCGTTGTGACACATACCCCCTTGCGAAGCGCACGGGGCTTGGGCGGGTTCGGTCGTGTTGCGGCTGCCGGCCGGTGGGGGCTGGTCGCGCAGTTCCCCGCGCCCCTGGGTGGGCCATGTGGACGCTCCTGCAGCCGGGTGCGGCGCGCAGGGGCCCGGGTGGGGGGTGTCCGCCCGCAGCGGCCGGCGTCCGTTACAGGGCACCACTCAAGGGACCGAGCCGCCGGACCGAGGACGGACACCCCCCACCCCGGCCCCGACCCACAAACCCACCCACCCCTCCAGGGGCGCGGGGAACTGCGCAAAAACGCCCGCCCCCACACACCCGCACCCAGACGACACCCGATCAGCCGCACCCCATGGCAAAAAATGGCCCCGTCCGGAACCCACCCCGGACGGGACCACCACAACAAAGGGCCACACCGCACTCAGCGGCGAGCAACCCCCTCCGCCCGAGCCGCCGCGGCAACCGCCGCCGTGACCGCAGGCGCCACCCGCTCGTCGAACGGGGACGGAATGACGTAGTCCGCCGCGAGATCGTCACCGACAACCGAGGCCAGCGCCTCGGCCGCCGCGATCTTCATGCCCTCCGTGATCCGCGAGGCCCGCACCTGCAGCGCCCCCGCGAAGATCCCCGGAAACGCCAGCACGTTGTTGATCTGGTTCGGGAAGTCCGACCGCCCGGTGGCGACCACGGCCGCGTACTTGTGCGCGACATCCGGGTGCACCTCCGGATTCGGGTTGGCCATCGCGAACACGAAGGCCCCCTTCGCCATGGAGGCGACCGCGGACTCCGCGACCGTACCGCCGGACACGCCGATGAAGACGTCCGCGCCCGCCAGCGCGTCCTCCAGCGACCCGGACAGCCCCGCCTTGTTCGTGAACCCGGCGAGCTCCCGCTTCACGGACGTGAGGTCGTCCCGGTCACCGGACACGATCCCGCGCCGGTCGGCGACGGCGACGTCCCCGATGCCCGCCTCGACGAGCATCTTGGCGATGGCCACGCCCGCCGCGCCCGCACCGGAGATCACCGCACGAAGATCTCCGATCGTGCGCCCGCTCAGCCGGGCGGCGTTGCGCAGGGCGGCTAGCGTCACGACCGCGGTTCCGTGCTGGTCGTCGTGGAACACCGGAATGTCGAGCCGCTCCTGGAGCCGCTTCTCGATCTCGAAGCACCGGGGAGCCGAGATGTCCTCAAGGTTCACGCCGCCGAAGGACGGCGCGAGACGGACCACGGTCTCGATGATCTCGTCGACGTCGGTGCAGGCCAGCGCGAGCGGCACCGCGTCCACTCCGCCGAACTGCTTGAACAGGATCGCCTTGCCCTCCATCACCGGGAGGGAGGCCTCGGGGCCGATGTCACCGAGCCCCAGCACGGCCGTACCGTCCGTCACGACGGCGACGACCGAGGACTTCCACGTGTAGTCGTGGACGAGATCCGGCTGCTCGGCGATGGCGCTGCACACCTTCGCCACGCCGGGCGTGTACGCGAGGGACAGGTCGTCCTTGTCACGGACCGGCACGGTGGCCTGCACAGCCATCTTGCCGCCGCGGTGCAGCGCGAACGCGGGGTCGAAGGAATCGAGGGGCTCCGCCCCTCCGTCCTGTCCCGTATCGCTGTCGCTGCGAGGATTGACGATCTCCGCTGCCACTTTGTCTTACCCCTTAGGTCTTCATGGTTTGAGGGTGGCCACTCCTGGTTGAGAAGTGGGCGGGCACCGCGTACAGCCCTGTTCACTGATGCGTACGGGCCGGTACGCGACGGGCGCGCCGCACACGCGCCCTGAGCCCCGGATGAGGGGTGTAAAGAACCTTCTTACCGGACGACCGGCGTCGAGGACGAGTCCAATACGTCCAAGGTCACATGCCGGAACGTAAATCGATCATCGATCATCGGAGGCCGGTGACATGAATCATGGAGGGCCATCCGGACAAACCCTCGGCAGGCCCTTGACGATCACCGGACGGGCGATCAACCGGCCGCGGCCCGCCCTGTCCTGGTCATCCGCCGCGCGTCCCGCACCGCAGATCTTCCGGCCGGAATGCCAGATTCCCGCAGATGGTCCGGTCGTGATGTACGGACATGGTGCGGTTCGGGGGTCACCCGTTATCCGATTTTGACATGACCGGCCCCCTGAATGGTCCAGTCCGAATGGCAAGATGCCGTCATCACACGAGGTCGCGACACTCGAAGGCGTGTGCTCTCGTCGACCTATGGAATGAAGGCAGCGCTGCCGGACCGATCGGCAGCCGCCCCGCCCATCGGCAACTCCACCCATCCGCCGGAGGAACCCACCATGACCGCAAGCTCCACCCGTCGTACGACCGCCGCGCGCACCAGGACAGCCGCGGTAGGTGCGATCGCGGTCGCCGGCGCCCTGATTCTCACCGGTTGCGGTGACCAGACGGACAGCGGCGGCGGCAGCAGCAAGGAATCCTCGTCGTCCAGCAGCGCACCGCTGTTCGACAAGCTGCCCGCGAAGATCCAGAAGGCCGGCGTCATCAAGGTCGGCACCAACGCCGAGTACGCCCCCATGGAGTACCAGGAGGGCGGCAAGATCGTCGGTGTCGACCCCGACATCGCCGCCGCGCTGGGCAAGCAGCTGGGCGTGGAGTTCCAGTTCACCTCGGGCTCCTTCGACGGCCTGATCAGCTCCCTGAACTCGGGCCGCTACGACGTCGCCATGTCCTCCATCACGGACACCAAGGCGCGCCAGGAGGGCCTGGACGACAAGGGCAAGAAGCTGGGCCCGGGTGTCGACTTCGTCGACTACTTCACGGCCGGCACCGCCATCTACGTCCAGAAGGGCAACCCGAAGAAGATCGGCTCGATCGAGGACCTCTGCGGCCAGAAGGTCGCCGTGCAGCACGGCACGACCTACGAGCAGGCCCTGCAGAAGCAGTCCAAGGCGTGCACGACGGCGGGCAAGAAGAAGCTCGACATCGAGGCGTTCGACAACGACACCGAGGCCCAGACCCGCGAGAAGTCGGGCGGCGCCGTGGCGGGTGTCAACGACTACCCGGTCGCCGTGGACATCGCCCGCAAGGCCGATGGCGGCAACGCCTTCGAGGTCGTGGGCGAGCAGGTCGACGCCGGTCCGTTCGGCATCGCCGTGAACAAGGAGAACAAGGAGCTCACGAGCGTCCTGGAGGCGGCCGTGAACGCCATCATCAAGGACGGCACGTACAAGAAGGTCCTGGACAAGTGGGGCGCCCAGACCGGTGCCGTCGACCAGGCCGCGGTCAACGGCGGCAAGTGACGGACCCCGTACCACTGAAGGGCAGTCACTGTGACTGACAAGATCGACAAGGAGCCGGCGGACACGCCCCCGCGGGACTCCCACGCGCCCGAGACCATCAAGGCCATCCCGGTCCGCCACTACGGCCGCTACGTCAGCGCGGTCGTCGTACTGGCCCTGGTGGCCCTGCTGGTCAACGCGTTCGCCACCGCTGAGAAGATCCAGTGGAGCGCGGTCGGCGACAAGCTGTTCGACTCCACGGTCCTCGCCGGCGCCGGCCGCACCCTGCTGATCAGCGTGCTCGCGATGATCGTCGGCGTGGTCCTCGGCGTCGTCCTGGCCGTGATGCGGCTCTCCAAGAACCCGGTGACGAGCTGGGTGGCCTGGGCCTACATCTGGTTCTTCCGCGGGACCCCGGTCTATGTCCAGCTCCTCCTCTGGTTCAACCTGGCGCTGATCTTCCCGATGCTGAATCTCGGTCCGATCTACAAGGACGAGATGACGGACGTGATGACCCCGTTCATGTGCGCCCTGCTGGGCCTCGGCCTCAACGAGGCCGCGTACATGGCGGAGATCTGCCGCGCCGGTCTGATGGCGGTCGACGAGGGCCAGACGGAGGCCTCGCACGCGCTCGGCATGAGCCACGGCAAGACCCTGCGCCGGATCGTGATCCCGCAGGCGATGCGCGTGATCGTGCCGCCGACCGGCAACGAGTTCATCAACATGCTGAAGACCTCGTCGCTGGTGTACGCGGTGACGTACAACGAGCTGCTGCGCGCCACCTCGACGATCGGCTCCACCTCGTACGCCGTGATGGAGATGCTGTTCGTGGCGTCCATCTGGTACCTGGTCATGACCAGCGTGTTCAGCGTCTTCCAGTACTACCTGGAGCGCCGTTTCGCCCGCGGTTCGTCGCGCAGCCTGCCGCCGACGCCGTGGCAGCGGGTCAAGGTCAACCTGATGGCGTTCAGCCGTGAAAGGGGCGGGGCATGACCGCCATGGTGAGGGCCGAGAGCGTCCACAAGTCCTTCGGTCTGGTCGAGGTCCTCAAGGGCATCGACCTGGAAGTGAAGCAGGGCGAGGTGTTCTGCCTCATCGGCCCCTCGGGCTCCGGCAAGTCGACCTTCCTGCGGTGCATCAACCACCTGGAGAAGATCAACGCCGGCCGGCTCTACGTCGACGGCGAGCTGGTCGGCTACCGCCAGAAGGGCGACAAGCTGTACGAGCTCAAGGACAGCGAGGTCGCGCTCCAGCGCCGGGACATCGGCATGGTGTTCCAGCGGTTCAACCTGTTCCCGCACATGACGGCCGTCGAGAACGTCATGGAGGCGCCGGTCCAGGTCAAGGGCACCAGCCGGGCCCAGGCCCGGGAGCGCGCCCGGGAGCTGCTGGAGAAGGTCGGCCTGGCCGACAAGGCGGGCAGCTACCCCGCCCAGCTCTCCGGCGGCCAGCAGCAGCGCGTGGCCATCGCCCGGGCGCTGGCGATGGACCCGAAGCTGATGCTCTTCGACGAGCCGACCTCGGCCCTGGACCCGGAGCTGGTCGGTGACGTCCTCGACGTCATGCGCGACCTCGCCGAGTCCGGCATGACGATGGTCGTCGTCACCCACGAGATGGGCTTCGCCCGCGAGGTCGGCGACAGCCTGGTCTTCATGGACGGCGGCGTGGTCGTCGAGTCCGGCGACCCCCGCGAGGTCCTGACGAACCCTCAGCACGAGCGCACCCAGGCGTTCCTGTCGAAGGTCCTCTAGCGGTACGACGACGAAGGGGCGGTACGGGATTCCCGTACCGCCCCTTTCGCTTGGGCTACTTGAGCGCGAGGAGCAGCGTGTCCGAGGGCGAGCACCACACCGGCCGGGCCTCCCCGAAGCCCTTCTCGCGCAGCACGCGGGCGTGCCACGCGGCGGACGGAGTGTCCCCGTCGGCGTGCTCGCCGTAGATCTCGAAGCGGCGCGCCGTCGGTCCGGCGAGGACGGGGTCCTCGGCGGCGACCTGCCACCACGCGGCCCAGTCGAGGGCGCCGTCCCGCCGGGCCCGGTCCATGTGCGCGTGGCGTTGCGCACGTTCGGCCGCGTTGATCCGGGGGGTGGTCTCGTCGATCATGTGGTCGGCGTTCATGAAGACACCGCCGTCGCGGACGAGGGCCCCGACCTGGCCGTAGAGGGCCGCGAGGGGTTCGCTGTGCAGCCAGTGCAGGGCCGTGGCGGTCAGGACGGCGTCGTAGGAGTCGTACGGCAGTTTCGACGGCCAGTCCGGGTCCTTGAGGTCGGCCGTCACGAGGGTGACCCGCTCGTCGTCCGCGAAGGTGCCCTCGGCGATGGCGAGGAGCGCCGGGTCGAGGTCCACGCCGGTGCTGGTGGCCTCGGGGAACCGGGCGAGCAGCCTGGCCGTGATACTTCCTGTGCCGCACGCGAGGTCGAGCACGCGCGGCCGGGGCCCGACAAGGGCCTCGACCATGTCCAGCATGACCCGGAACCGCTCCTCGCGGTCCGGCATGTACCACTCCTGCTGCCGGTCCCAGCTCTCCTGCCAGGCCTGCCAGTCGGTTCCGACACCGGTCGTCATGAAGCCCCCTGTCCAGTCGCTGCCGTAATACCCTGGAAGCACGATCAGCTGTTACCCGACCGCACCACGACGATAGAACGCCTCCGTAAGGACTACAAGTGGAACTGGCCTATTACTCGGACTACGCCGTACGTCTGGTCAACAGCGAGGACCCGGCCCGGGGCAAGGACACGCTGACCTCGGTGGAGGCCGTCCGCGACCTGTTCGGCGGCAACGGCACCGGCGCCCGCCGCGCCACCGACGCCGACGTCACCCGGTTCCGCTCGGTCCGGGCCCGGCTGCGGTCGGTCTTCGAGGCGGCGGACCACGGCGACGAGACGCTGGCGGTGGACCTGCTGAACTCGCTCCTGCTGGAGTTCCCGGTGAGCCCGCAGATCTCCGGGCACGACTTCCGCGACGACGACGGCCGCCCGCTGTGGCACATGCACCTGGCGGACCACCCCTCCAACGCCACCGCCGGCTACGCGGCGATCGCGGCGATGGGCCTGGCCTTCCACCTCACCGAGTACGGCGTGGACCGGCTGGGCCTGTGCGAGGCCGCGCCCTGCCGCAACGCCTACCTCGACACCTCGACGAACCGCTCCCGGCGCTACTGCTCCGACCGCTGCGCCACCCGCGCCAACGTGGCCGCCTACCGCGCCCGCAAACGCCTGGAGGCCGACCGGTCCGGGAAGACCGGCCGCACGGCGGACAGCGCCCAGCGCACGGCGGCCAGCGGCGAGCGCTGAGCGGGCCCGAACGGCCGGTACCTGAGCCGGGCCTTGCCCAGCACGAGCTCCTGCGGCACGACGCCGTAGTCCGTGCTGTCGCCGCCCGCGAACGCGTTGTCCCCGAGCACCCACCAGCCGCCCTCGCGCCGCTCCACGGCCCGCTTGACGACGAGAAGGTCCTGCTGGAAGGGATGCCGCAGGATCACGATGTCGCCGGGGACGACCCTGGCCCCCCAGTGCACGACCAGTTGGTCCCCGTGGCGGAGCGTTGGCACCATCGACGGCCCGGTCACCTCGGCCACCCCCACGAAGGGCAGCAACGACCTCGCCCGCTCGGTCTCCTGCGACAGCTCCGGCATCCCCGGCACCTCCCCGGTACGTTCATCCACCAGTCTCAGTCTGACCCCGGACTTTTGTCCTAAGCCCATGGGGGCACCCGCGATTTCGGCTCCCCCAGGGAGTAATGTCGCACCTGAGAAGACGATCACGAGGAAGGAATGCTCCATGCTTTCCCGCCTGTTTGCCCCCAAGGTCAAGGTCAGCGCACACTGCGACCTGCCCTGCGGTGTGTACGACCCGGCCCAGGCCCGCATCGAGGCGGAGTCGGTGAAGGCCGTGCAGGAGAAGATGGCCGCCAACGACGACCCGCACTTCCAGGCGCGTGCCACGGTCATCAAGGAGCAGCGCGCCGAGCTCGCGAAGCACCACGTTTCCGTGCTCTGGAGCGACTACTTCAAGCCCCCGCACTTCGAGAAGTACCCGGAGCTGCACCAGCTGGTCAACGACGCCCTCAAGGCCCTCTCGGCCGCCAAGGCGTCGACCGACCCGGCCACCGGTCAGAAGGCTCTGGACTACATCGCCCAGATCGACAAGATCTTCTGGGAGACCAAGAAGGCCTGACGTCGTCGGTCTCCGCCGACCCGCGATCGGTGCACCATCGCAGGTCGACGGGAACCCTGAAGGGGCCCGGTCGTCACGACCGGGCCCCTTCGGCTGTCCGGTCCTCAGACGACCGGGCGGATCTGCGGCGACCGGAGCCGGTGGGTGAGCCGGCCCAGCAGAGCGGCGTTGACCAGTCCGGCCAGGACCGTGCCCACGGCGAAGAGCAGCGGGCTCAGCCACTCGGGCCCCGCGTCCGTCCCGGGCACCGCCAGCAGGACCAGGAAGCTCAGCGGTGCCGTCGCCATGATCGGCCAGATCCCGGCGAACCCGGGGTCCGGCAGCGCGTGCACGGCGACCAGGAAGAACCCGAGCGCCGCGGCGACCACGGCGAGGTACACGCGGGCGGGCCAGTTGTCGACGGCGGGCGCCAGCAGGGCCCTGAGCCGGTGGGCGACGCCTTCCCGCGCACCGGCGCGCGCAGCCCCCGGTATCAACCGCCCGAACCTCGCACCGGGCCGCCGTGCTGCCGCTGAGCCGGTGTCCCCCGCGGCCCTCGCGGCGGGCCGCCCGGTGCTGGTCCCGTCCCCCGCCGCGCCCGTGGCGAGCGCCCCCAGCACGGCCGCGTTCACCAGGGCGCAGGCCAGGAACCACAGCGTCCACAGGCCGATCGCGAGCGCCTCGGCCGCCGGGGAGCCCTGGGTGCCGGGACCGAACGGCAGGACCATACCCAGGAAGGAGAGGGGGGCCGTGAGCAGCATGGGTGCCATGGCAAGGACGCCGTCCGGGAAGAGGAACGAGGCAGGCACGGACGCGGCGACGACCGCGAGGTAGCCCTGGGCGTGCCGGTTGCCGGTGGCGAGGGTGAGCAGTCGGCGTGGGCGGGAGGCTTTCGACATCGCGGCTTCCTTCGGGACGGTCCGGTGGGCTGTCCCCACGATGTCCCGCCCGCCGCGTTCCGGCATGAGTACCGCTACTCAGACCGGCCTGGGGAACAGCCCCTGTCCTGGCACCACTTGACCCCGATGCCGGACCGGCCGACGTGAGCGCGGCGGCTCGCGTCCGGCGGCGACGCGCTCACGTCGGCAGAAAAGCACCGCATCTCAGGGCCGGCCTGATCCAAACGACAGGCCCTAAGCCTCGCCCGCCTCCAGCAGTCCCGCCGCCGCGCCCACGATCCGCGGATCCGGTGTGCCGACGACCTCGTCGTCCTTGTCGGAGTAGTCGAAGCGGGCCAGCACACTGCGCATGGCCTCGACCCGGGCCCGCTTCTTGTCGTTGCTCTTGACCACCGTCCAGGGCGCGAACTGGGTGTCCGTCTCGCGGAACATGGCGACCTTGGCGGCGGTGTAGTCGTCCCAGCGGTCCAGGGAGGCGAGGTCCATGGGGCTGAGCTTCCACTGCCGTACGGGGTCGATCTGACGGATGGTGAAACGGGTGCGCTGCTCGCCCTGGGAGACCGAGAACCAGAACTTCAGCAGGTCCACCCCGTCGTCGACGAGCATCCGCTCGAACAGCGGGGCCTGCCGCATGAAGCGCCGGTACTCGTCGTCCGTGCAGAAGTCCATGACCCGCTCCACACCGGCCCGGTTGTACCAGGACCGGTCGAACAGCACGATCTCGCCCGCGGTCGGCAGATGTTCGACGTACCGCTGGAAGTACCACTGTCCGCGCTCGCGCTCGTTCGGCTTCTCCAGCGCCACCACCCTGGCGCCACGGGGGTTCAGGTGCTCCGTGAAGCGCTTGATGGTGCCGCCCTTGCCGGCCGCGTCCCGTCCCTCGAAGACGATGACGAGCCGGCGCCCGGTCTCCTTGATCCAGCTCTGGAGCTTCAGCAGTTCGATCTGCTGGAGCCGTTTGTGCCAGTCGTACTCCTTGCGCTCCATGCGGTGCGCGTAGGGGTAGTTCTCCCGCCAGGTGTCGATCGGGCTGCCGTCCGGGCGGATGAGCACGGGGTCGTCGGGGTCGGTGTAGTCGACCTTCAGGTCGGTCAGCAGAGGTGTCACCCTCGCTCCCCTCTCATCTCGGTGGGTCAGTGGAACTGCGGCACGATCAGGTAGATGCCGTACGCCACCACCGCCGCGCAGGCGAGAAAGCACAGGCCGGCCTGGGCGATGCCGAGCGTGGACGTCCCAGCGCCGTCGTCCTCCTGTGCCCCCTCGAAGCGGGCGAGACCGAGTACCCCGAGGGCGAAAACGACGACCACGGCGATCGTGACGCCGACGCTCACCGCGGTGACCTGGCCGAGTGCGGTCCAGTCGATGCTCATGACAGGAACTCCTAAGGGGGCTCAGGCGGCCGCGCCGACGCGGGCCGGCGGCTCGGCGCGGAGGGCGACCTCGTGGTGGTCGTTGACGTTGTGCGCGCTCACCGGGTTGCGGCGGGAGAGCAGCACGATGCCGGCGGCGACGGCGGCACCGGCGAGCGCGACGACGACCGTGCCGAAGTTGCCGCCGTGCTTCACGGCGCTCGCCGAGACACCGCCGACCAGCGCGGCCGCCGGCAGGGTGATCAGCCAGGCCGCGACCATGCGCCCGGCGATGCCCCAGCGGACCTCCGCCAGCTTCCGGCCGAGGCCCGCGCCGAGGATGCTGCCCGAGGCGACCTGGGTCGTCGACAGGGCGAAGCCGAGGTGGGCGGAGGTCAGGATGACCGTGGTGGACGCGGTCTCGGCGGCGAAGCCCTGCGGGGACTGGATCTCGGTGAGGCCCTTGCCCATGGTGCGGATGATCCGCCAGCCGCCGAGGTAGGTGCCGAGGCCGATCGCGAGACCGGCGGAGGCGATGACCCAGACCGGCGGACCGGCGTCATGGCCGAGCGCGCCCGCCGAGATCAGGGTCAGCGTGATGACGCCCATGGTCTTCTGCGCGTCGTTGGTGCCGTGCGCGAGCGAGACGAGGGACGCGGAGGCGATCTGGCCGAGCCGGAAGCCCTTGGTCACCGAGTCCTTGCGGGCGCGGGCGGTGAGCTTGTAGGCGAGGTAGGTGGCGATCAGCGCCGCCACGCCCGCGACCACCGGGGAGGCCACCGCGGGGATCAGGACCTTCTCGACCACCTTGTCGAAGTGCACGCCGTGCGAGCCGGCACCGACCCACACCGCGCCGATCAGGCCGCCGAACAGGGCGTGCGACGAGCTCGACGGGAGGCCGACCAGCCAGGTCAGCAGGTTCCACAGAATCGCTCCGACCAGGCCCGCGAAGATCATCCCGGGCGAGACCAGGGTGTCGTCCACGATGCCGCCGGAGATCGTCTTGGCGACCTCGGTGGACAGGAAGGCGCCGACGATGTTCAGGGCACCGCTCACCAGGACCGCCGTCCTGGGTTTCAGTGCGCCGGTCGCGATGGACGTCGCCATCGCGTTCGCGGTGTCGTGGAATCCGTTGGTGAAGTCGAAGGCCAGGGCCGTGACGATGACGACCGCCACGAGGAACGTGATGTGGTCCATGCCTCCCATGGGAGCAAGCGCTTCCGTACGGCAGGAGAACGTGAGGCAAAGCCCGTTCCAGATCCCCGCACCCACCTGGTGAGCATCGTGCGATGCTGGCGTGATGGTGAGCGTCGAGGACCTGGTGCGGCTGCGGCAGGCGCGGGACCGGATGGACCGCGAGTACACCGAGCCCCTCGACGTGCCCGCGCTCGCCCGGACCGCGCTGATGTCCCCGGGCCACTTCCAGCGCAGTTTCCGCGCCGAGTTCGGGGAGACGCCGTACGGCTATCTCATGACCCGGCGCATCGAGCGCGCGAAGGCACTGCTGCGGCGCGGGGATCTGTCCGTCACCGAGGTCTGCATGGCCGTGGGGTGCACCTCCCTCGGCTCCTTCAGCTCACGGTTCACCGAACTGGTGGGTGAGACTCCGAGCGCCTACCGCGCCCGCCCCCATGAGGAGATCGCCGGGATCCCGCCCTGCGTGGTCCGCAGGCACACCAGGCCCCGACGGGCCTAACGTGAAGCCATGGACATCAAACTCAAGAACTGCTTCATCGCCGTGGACGACCACGACAAGGCGATCGCGTTCTACCGGGACGTCCTGGGCATGGAGGTGCGCGGCGACGTCGGGTACGAGGGCATGCGCTGGGTGACGGTCGGCTCGCCGCTCCAGCCGGACCTGGACATCGTGCTGGAGCCGCCCGCCGCCGACCCGGACGCGTCCCCCGCGGACAAGGAGGCGATGGCCCGGCTGCTGGCCAAGGGGCTGCTGCGCGGGGTCAACTTCACCACCACCGACTGCGACGCGTTGTTCGCCCGGGTGCGGGAGTCGGGGGCCGAGGTGATCCAGGAACCGACGGACATGCCGTACGGGGTGCGGGACTGCGCTTTCCGGGATCCGGCGGGGAACATGCTGCGCTTCATGGAGACGCCGAAGTAGCGGCGCCTACGATCACCGCATGACTACCCGCTGGACGTACGCCTTCGCCGACCGGCCCGTTCCCCGATTCGCCCAGGCCTGTGACTTCTGGACCAGTGTCACGGGCACGCACCTGTCGGGGTTCCGGGGCGAGCGGAAGGAGTTCGTGACCCTGTTGCCCTCCGACGGCGCCGACGCCTGCGTCAAACTGCAGGCGGTCGCCTCCGGGCCCGGCGGTGCCCATCTGGACTTCTGCGTGGACGACGTACGGAAGTTCGCGAAGGCGGCCCAGGCGCTCGGCGCGCACGTGGTCGCCGATCAGGGCACGTTGGTCGTGCTCCGCTCCCCCGCCGGGCAGTTGTTCTGCGCCGATCCCTGGCGCGGGCAGTCGACCCGGCCACCGGTGATCCGCGGCAGCCGTCTCGACCAGGTCTGCCTGGACATCCCGCCCTCCCTCTACGACGTCGAAGTCGCCTTCTGGGCGGCCCTGTTGCCCGACTGGGAGTCGCTGTCCGGCTCGCTGCCCGAGTTCCATGTGCTCAAGCCGCCGGCCGGCCTGCCGGTCCGCATCCTCCTCCAGCGCCTCGACGAGGAACGCCCCGCCTCCGCCCATCTGGACGTGGCCTGCGCGGACATCGAGGCGACCCGGGCCGAACACGAGCGCCTGGGCGCCGAGTTCGTCGCCGACGGCAGGAACTGGACGGTGCTGCGGGACCCGGCGGGCGGCCTGTACTGCCTGACCGGGCGGGACCCGCAGACGGGCGGACTGCCTAACCCGAGGAACTGAACGCACAGGCCACGGCCGGCTGCCCCGCGCCGAGGTCGGCGGTGGGGCTGGGGCACTGGGAGCGCCACCCCTCCGGGGGCGTGCGGGTCGGACTGCTCTCCTGCCAGGTGTACGGCCCCGCCGGCTCCGCCGAGTCCTGGAGCCAGAGCGTGAGCCCGCCCGCGGCGACCGCGAGAGCCGCCCAGACCGCCACGGCCCATGTCCACACCCGACGGCGACCGCTCACCCCCACGGCTCCACGTCGACGACCGCGGCCACCGGGATCGGCCCGTAGACGTGCGGGAACTCCTCGGCGCCGGGCTCGGGCGCCTCGTACTTCAGCGGTACGTCCAGGCGGGCGGGGTCGATGACGAGGAGCACCAGTTCGTCCGGGCCGTCGTAGGAGCCGTAGAGGAAGGCCGCGACGGGCGGCAGCTGCTCGCGCGTCGAGCAGTGGATGAACCCTTCCTCCTGAAGGGTGCGGCCGCGCGTCGAGATCTCGTACGTGCCGCGGGCGCGGGCCTCCTCCCAGAGGGAGCGTTCGGTCAGGTGCACGATGAGGTTCGTTGTGGGCATGCCGTCACGTTAGAGCCTCGGGCGAGGGCACATCGTCGCGCACGGCGGCGACGGCCCGTCCCGCCGGTGCGGGGGGTCGCGGCGGGCAGCCGTTGCGCTCGGCGATCTCCGTGACGCGCTCCAGGCTCTCGCACTCCAGGACCCAGTAGCCGCACAGCAGCTCCTCGGTCTCGCCGTACGGCCCGTCGGTGATCACGGCCTTGCCGTCGATGTCCCGGCTGACGTGCCGGGTCCTGGCGGGCTCGGCGAGGCCCTGGCCGTCGAGCAGCTCGCCGGTCTCGGACAGGTCGGCGTTGACGGCGCCCATGAAGGCGTACATCGCCTGGATCTCCTGCTCGCTCCAGGCCGGCGAGTACGCGGAGCCCATGCCGCGCAGTGGCGTCGTAGTCGGCCTGCGATCCCCGCACCATGACCAGGTACTTCATGATTCCGCTCCTTGAGGGCTGCCGGAGCCGGGGACGGATTCTCCGCAGGGGTTCAGGAACTTTTTCCGGCGGGTGCGCCGCCGTGGTCCTCGCCGGACCCGACGGCCCGGTCGGACGCCTCGCACCCGGGGTTGTGGCACGGGCCGCCCGTCCACACGGGCACCCATGCACCGAGCGTCTTGTGACGCCGTACGACTGTCTCGACCGGCTGTCCGCAGACGGGACAGACGCGTTCGTCGCTGTCCATGTCCTCAGGGTAGGGCGAAGGGGCCGCGGGCGCTTCCCTCAGCTTTTCCTTTTCCTGCCGTACGTCCGCACCACCACGCCGTTGTCGAACACGCGCACCTCGTCGAGCGCGAACTCGGTGACGGCGAACCCGGAACCGAACATCGGCATGCCGGTACCGAGCGTGACGGGGTACGTCTTGATGACCAGTTCGTCGATCTCCTCATGGAGTTCGCCCGCGAGCCGCGAGCCGCCGCACAGGTAGATGCCGAACCGGCTGTCCTCCGCCTTCAGTTCGCGCACCCTGGTGACCAGGTCGTCGCCGATGATCTCGACGTGCGGGTCCGGCGACTCGGCGAGGGTGCGCGAGGCGACGTACTCGCGCAGGTGGTCGTACGGGCTGGTGATGCCCTCCTTCAGGGCCACCTCGTAGCTGCCGCGGCCCTGGACGACCGTGTCGAACCTTCTGGGCTCCAGGTCGTGGATGCCGAGGGCCCGGCGGCCCTGGGCGGAGATGGTCTCCGGGAACTCGGCCTTGAGGTAGGAGAGGAACTCCTCGTCGACGAACGGGTACATGAACGACGCGTCGCCGCTCTCGTCCCCGATGAAGCCGTCGATCGTGCAGGCGATGAAGTACGTGAGCTTTCGCAAGCGGGTCTCTTTTCGTAGGCTGCGCCCGGAGGAAGTAACCACTTCATTTGTAGTGCTTCACTTGTAGTGGTTGCAAGGGTATTTTTTTCGCCGACCCGGTCGGAGGGTCGGGACCGCCGGCTGGAAGGAGAGATTCCGCGATGGTCAGCAATCCGGAGCGCCGGGCCGCGCTCGTGGACGCGGGGGTCGAGGTGCTCGCTCGCGAGGGAGCGCGCGGACTGACGTTCCGCGCGGTCGACACCGAGGCGGGAGTCCCCGTGGGGACCGCCTCGAACTACTTCACGGACCGCGTCGACCTGCTGAAGCAGATCGACACCCGCCTGCACGTACGGCTGGCCCCGGACCCGGACAAGCTCGCCGAACTGCTGACCCGGCCGAAGGACCGGTCCCTGGTCGCGGCGTTCATGCACGACCTGATGGCCCGCGCGACCCATGACCGCACGGGCTATCTGGCCCTGCTGGAAATGCGCCTGGAGGCCACCCGCCGCCCCGAACTCCGCGCCTCCTACACCCGGTCGGTCCGGGCGGACCTCGACGAGGGCCTCCGGTTCCACCGCGAGGCGGGCCTGCCGGGCGGCGACGAGACGGTCACGGTGCTCTATCTGGCCATGCTGGGGCTGCTGTTGGAACACCTGACACTCCCCGGGACGCTGGAGGGAGTGCTGCCGGAGGTGCAGGTCCCGGAGGGGCTGGTGGAACGGATCGTGGAGGCGGTCGTCCCGGTGAGCTAGTCGGGAGCGCGCGGAGAGTCCCGCGATCAGCCATCCACCCACCGCTCGGCCACGGCCGCGACTGTCACTGCGGTGCCGCGGCGGCGGCCTGCTCGGCGCCGTGTCGCGAGGCGCGCGGTTCGCGCCACATCGGCCACATCAGGGGCCCGCCGGGCAGCTCCAGCGGCTGCTCCACCAGCTCGAACCCGAGCCGCTCGTACAGCCCCCGGCTCCGCGAGCTGCTCGCCTCCAGGTACGTCGGCACCCCGTCCCGGTCGCACCGCTCCAGAACCGACCCGATGAGCGCGGTCCCGAGCCCCTCCCCCTGCCGCCCAGGGGCCACGCCGATCATCCACAGATACTCATGGGCCCGTCCGGCCGGATGCACCTCGGCCGTGAGGCGCCCGATCAGCTCGATGCGCTCGTTGTCCGGATCGAGAGCCTCACGCAGGGCGGCGAACTCGTCCTCGCCGTCGTGCCCACCCTCGTGCTCGTCGCCCCCGTCCGCGGGCATCGGCAGCCACAACGCGCAGGCGGTCCCGTCCTCCGTGACATCCACCCGCCCCTCGGCCATCACGATGTCCACGAACGCGGCCATCAACCGGGGATGCGTCGTACGGCGGTACTCCTCCTCCGGGAAGATCCAGCCACTGACCGGATCGTCCTGGAAGGCGTCGTCCAGCAGCCGCGTCACCAGTTCGCGATCGCTTGCGCCGGCCGTCCGTATCGCCACGCCCATGCCCCACCCCTTCAACTCAACCACCCTTGGCCACAAGGATGTTGAGACTAACCGGTGAGCAGGCGGAACGGGCATGCGGAACGGTCATGTGGAGCGGTCATGTGGAGCTAGCACGCGGAAGCGGGCCCCGCACACCGTGGGGATGTGCGGGACCCGTCGGCCGGAACCCCCGGGGCCCGCGCGGGGTCAGGACCGCGTGGTTCCGAGTGCTCCGGGGTCCTCAGGCGCTGCGCCGCGTCACGAACTCCGCGAGCGAGAGCAGTCCACCCGCCGCCTCCGGATCCGGCACCGCACGGGCCAGCTGCCCCATCGCCCGGGCCATCCGGTCGGCCGCCTGCGCCTGCGCCCAGTCGCGGCCGCCGGCCTCCTCGACGGCGAGGGCCGTACGCGCCAGGTCCGCCTCGGTGTACGGCGCCGCGTACAGCTCGGCCAGGTCCGCGGCCGCCGCCGTGCCCGAGGTGAGCGCGGCGACCACCGGGAGGGACTTCTTGCGGGCCGCGAGGTCCGCGCCGGCCGGTTTGCCGGTGCGGCTCGGGTCGCCCCATATGCCGATCACGTCGTCGATGAGCTGGAACGCGAGGCCCGCCTCCCGGCCGAAGGCGTCCAGCGCCCCGACGTCCTCGGCGGACGCGCCCGCGTACAGCGCGCCGAGCGCACAGGCGCACCCGAGCAGCGCGCCCGTCTTGGCCTCGGCCATCACGAGCACCTGGTCGAGGGTGACCTCGTCGGGGCCGAGTCCCTGCATGGCGGTGTCCTCGTGCTGGCCCTCGCAGAGCTCGACGACACAGGCCGCGAGCCGGGCCGCCGCCGGTGCCGCGGCGGGGTGAGGGTCCTCGGCCAGCAGCCGGAGCGCGAGGGCCTGGAGGGCGTCCCCGGCGAGGATCGCGTCGGCGTCGCCGAACACGGTCCACGCGGTGGGGCGGTGCCGGCGGGTGGTGTCGCGGTCCATCACGTCGTCGTGCAGCAGCGTGAAGTTGTGGACCAGCTCCACCGCCACGGCTGCCCGGACGGCTGCCGCCCGTGCCCGCTCCCCGCCGAGAGCGGCGGCCGCGGTGAGGACGAGCGCGGGGCGGATCGCCTTGCCCGCGTTGCCCGCCGCCGGGGTGCCGTCGGCGTGCTCCCAGCCGAAGTGGTACAGCGCGACCCTGCGCAGGGAACCGGGCAGCGACTCCAGCGCGGCCCGCAACTCGGGATCGACCGACGCCCGGACCCGCTCCAGGATCACCACGGCCTCCTGCCCATCGACAGCGAGCGTCTCCGACGGGGCGCCGGACTCGTGACACGGACGGGCTTGGGGTGGCACGTCGACCCCGGGCGGCGGGCTGGCTTGGGGCGGCACGTCGGCCCCGGGGAGCTGACGGGCTTGGGGTGGCACGTCGACTCCGCGAAGCGGACGCTCCTCGGCCGGCAGACCGGAACCATGGACCGGCCATGCCTCGGAAGGCTGCTCGGCCCCGGGAAGCGGCTGCGCCCCGCAGCGCACGTCGGTCACGGGAAGTGGCCGCACCCCAGGCCTGTGAAACGGCTGGGCTTCGGGGCGCGCGACGGACCCTTGAAGCGGACGCTCCTCGGACGCCAGGCCGGAACGATGGACCAGCCGCGCCTCGGAAGGCGGGTCGGACCCATGCAGCAGCTGCTCCCCAGAGGGCAGGCCGGAACCATGCAACAGCTGTGCCCCGGACCGCACGTCAGCCCCGTGAGGCGGGCTCGCCTCGGCCCCCTCGGGTCGCCCCCTCTCCCCGACCGGTGACCCGACCCCCGAACGCTCGGTGGACGGCACCTGCCTCCCCCCGGTGGCCGGCGCCCGCACCTCCGTCCCTTCTGTCGCCAGTGCCCGGGTGCCCTTCGTGCGTGCTTGCGTGCCCGTCGTGAACTCGGCCATGGAACCCCCCTCGGTCAGTCCGCCAACGGTGCTGCGAGGTGTCTCGACTCCGGAGGCCGGCCGGGGCGCCCCCGCCCCGGTGCCCGCCGGGGGTCCCCCCACCCCGGTGGGCGGGGGCACGGCTCCCCGGCGCGGGGACGTCACCTCCAGCGGCCGATCTCGACGTTCTCCAGGACTCCGAGCGCGTCCGGCACCAGCACGGCCGCCGAGTAGTAGGCCGTCACCAGGTACTTGATGATCGACTGTTCGTTGATGCCCATGAACCGCACCGACAGGCTCGGCTCGATCTCGTCCGGGATGCCGGCCTGCTGGAGACCGATCACGCCCTGCTCGGCCTCACCGGTACGCATGGCGATGATCGAGGTGGTCCGCTCCGGGGTGACCGGGATCTTGTTGCACGGATAGATCGGCACCCCGCGCCAGGTGGGAATGCGGTTGCCGCCCATGTCGATGGTCTCGGGGACCAGTCCGCGCTTGTTGAGCTCACGGCCGATCGCGGAGATCGCGCGCGGGTGGGCCAGCAGCAGCTTGGTGCCCCGGCGGCGGCTGAGCAGCTCGTCGAGGTCGTCGGGGCTGGGCACGCCGTCGTGCGGCTGGAGCCGCTGGTCGTACTCGCAGTTGTTCAGCAGCCCGAACTCGCGGTTGTTGACGAGCTCGTGCTCCTGGCGCTCCTTGAGTGCCTCGACGGTCAGCCGGATCTGCTGTTCCGTCTGGTTCATCGGCTGGTTGTAGAGGTCGGCCACCCGGGTGTGGATGCGCAGGACGGTCTGGGCGATGCTCAGCTCGTACTCACGCGGACTGGCGTCGTAGTCCACGAAGGTGTGCGGGATGTCGGGCTCGCCGTCATGGCCCGCCGCGAGGTCGATCTCCTTCTCGCCGTACTTGTTGGTGCGCTGCGAGGGGATCGCGCGCTGTTCCCGCAGGTGCTCGCGCAGGGCTTCGGCACGCTCCGCCACCTGGTCGACGTCCTGGCGGGGCAGCACGAGGACCGTGCAGGCGGTGGCCGCGCGGGCGGTGTACTCCCAGATGGCGTCCGGGTCCAGGAGCGCCTGGTCGCCGAAGTAGGCGCCGTCCGCGAGGACTCCGAGGACCGCGTCGTCGCCGTAGGGGCCGGTGCCGACCTTCTCCACCCTGCCGTGCGCCAGCAGGTACACCTCGTCGGCCTGGGCGCCGAACGAGGCGATCACAGAACCCTGGGTGAACTCCCGCTGCTGGCAGCGCTGGGCGAGCTCGGAGAGCACGGCGTCGTCCTCGTACGACCTGAGCGCCGGCAGCTCGCGCAGCTCGGCGGGGATCACCTCGACCCGGTCCCCGGTCTTCACGAAGGTCACCCGGCCGTCACCGACGGCGTAGCTCAGGCGTCGGTTCACCCGGTACGTACCACCCTGCACGTTCACCCAGGGCAGCGTGCGCAGCAGCCAGCGGGAGCTGATCTCCTGCATCTGGGGTGCCGACTTGGTGGTGGTGGCCAGGTTCCGCGCGGCCGCCGTGCCGAGACTCTGCTGCGGCCGGCCCTGCTCGGTGCGGACCTCTTCGCCTACCGACATAAGGAATTGCCCTCCCGGTACATGCCCGGACGCGCTCTACGCCCGGGCATCGATGTGCAGGAGCCAGCCTTCCTCACGGAGCGTGCCAGTGCTATTACACGAAAGAGGGGGAATGGATCATTGCGAGGTTGGGCATATGCGCGCTTCCTATCCGCTGACGCCCCCTCAATTCCACCGTCATGAACGGAATTTGACTGTCCGAATCAGCTCGCACGCTGTGCGAACGAGGAGTCGGAGTCCGCCGCTTTCGGTACAAGGACCAGTAGGGGCCGGCCGCGGTCGGCGGCCGGCGCGCAGCACGAAGGAGGGAGCCATGGCCTCACCCATGTCCGCGGGCAGATTCCTGGCCGTCCTGCGGGCGGAGGGCGCCACCGTCGTCGAGGTCGGCGACTGGGAGCACCACAACCGCAACCATGTCGGCGCCTGGGGACCGGTGCACGGCGTGATGATCCACCACACGGTGACCAGCGGCAGCGCGGCGACGGTCGAGCTGTGCCGCAAGGGCTACACCGGCCTGCCGGGCCCCCTGTGCCACGGCGTCATCACCAAGGACGGCACCGTCCATCTCGTCGGCTACGGCCGCGCCAACCACGCCGGTCTCGGCGACGACGACGTCCTGCGCGCGGTGATCGCGGAAACGGCGCTGCCCCCCGACAACGAGGCCAACACCGACGGCAACCGCCACTTCTACGGCTTCGAGTGCGAGAACCTCGGCGACGGCGAGGACCCCTGGCCGGCCGCCCAGCTGACCGCGATCGAGCGGGTCTCCGCGGCGGTGTGCCGCTACCACGGCTGGACGGAGCGGTCGGTCATCGGCCACCTGGAGTGGCAGCCGGGCAAGGTGGATCCGCGGGGCTTCACTATGGCCTGGCTGCGGGGCCGGATCCGGGAGCGCCTGACGTGAGCGCGCAGGTCACAATGGGGGCGTGACCGGCCTCGACACCCTGCGCCCCCGCCTCCCCTCGCCCCTGCAGGAGCTGTCGGACCCCCGCTTCGCCCGGCACGGCCTGCGCCTTCTCCTCAAGCGTGACGACCTGATCCACCCCGAGCTCATCGGCAACAAGTGGCGCAAACTCGCGCCGAACCTCACCGCGGCCGCCGGCCGTACGGTCCTCACCTTCGGCGGCGCGTACTCCAACCACCTGCGCGCCACAGCGGCCGCCGGACGGCTCCTCGGCCTGTCCACGGTCGGTGTGGTCCGCGGTGCGGAACTCGCCGGCCGCCCCCTGAACCCCTCGCTGGCCCGGTGCGCGGCCGACGGCATGCGACTGCACTTCGTCGACCGGTCGACGTACCGGCGCAAGACCGAACCGGACACTCTCGCGCGCGTGCTGCGGGCGACGGACGCCGAGGACGCGTACGTCGTCCCGGAGGGTGGCAGCAACCCGCTCGCGGTACGAGGATGCCGCGCGCTGGGCGAGGAGCTGGCGGGGCGGGCCGACGTGGTCGCGATCGCCTGCGGCACCGGCGGCACCCTCGCTGGCCTCGCGGCGGGCCTGGCCCCGGATCAGCGCTGCCTGGGCTTTTCGGTCCTCAAGGGCGGCTTCCTGACCGTCGACACGGAGTCCCTGCAACGCCGTGCCTTCGGTGCCCGGTGCGGTGACTGGACGATCGACGACCGTTTCCACTTCGGCGGCTACGCCCGCACCACGCCGGAACTCGACGCCTTCGCCGAGGACTTCGGGCACCGCCACGGCCTGCCCGTGGAACGTCTTTATGTCGCCAAGTTGCTGTACGGACTTGTCGCCCTCGCCGAAGAGGGCGCCTTCGCGCGCGGGACGACCCTCGCGGCGGTCGTCACGGGCCGCCCCTTCCCCTGAGTCCTGCCAGCCTCACCCCGGCTCCAGCCTCACTGGGCCGCCTCCCGGTAGGCCGCCGCCTCCTCCAGGTCGAGCCTGCGCAGCAGCGTCCGCAGCATCTCGTCGTCGATGTACCGCAGGTCCCGCAGCTTCACGAAGACCGCGCGCTCGGCGCCGATCATCTCCCCGGACAGCCGCCGATACGTGTCGTCGACGGTTTCGCCGGTCACCGGGTTCACCGCTCCGAGGCGTTCCCACACGGCGTTGCGGCGGCGGTCCAGGACCGTGCGCAGGCGGTCGGCGAGGGGTGGCGGCAGGGCGTTGCGCTCGTCGGAGAGGAGTTCGTCCAGACGCCGTTCGGCGGCTCGCGAGGCCTGCGCCTGGGCATTGGCCTCGGCGAGGGTCTCGGCCTGCTGGTCACGGCCGGGGAGCTTCAGCAGACGGATCAGCGGGGGCAGGGTGACGCCCTGGACGACGAGGGTGCCGATGACCGTGGTGAAGGTCAGGAAGAGGATCAGGTTGCGGCCCGCGAACGGCTCGCCGTCGTGCAGGTGCTCCGGGATGGAGAAGGCGATCGCCAGCGAGACCACGCCCCGCATCCCGGCCCAGGCGATGACGAAGGGCGCCTTCCAGGTCGGGTTGTCCTCGCGCTCGCGGATCCTGGCGGACAGGAGGCGCGGCAGGAAGGTCGCCGGATAGACCCAGACGAACCTCGACACGACGACCACGAGGAAGACGGCGATCGCATACCAGGCGGCGCGGCCGCCCTCGTACTCCCCGAGGCCCTTCAGCACGACGGGCAGTTGCAGCCCGATGAGGGCGAACACCGACGACTCCAGGACGAAGGCGACCATCTTCCAGACGGCGTCCTCCTGGAGGCGCGTCGCGAAGTCGACCTCCCACGCGCGGTGCCCGAGGAAGAGGGCCACCACGACCACCGCGAGCACCCCGGACGCGTGGAACTGCTCGGCCGCCGCGTAGGCGACGAACGGGATCAGCAGGGAGAGGGTGTTCTGGAGCAGCGGCTCCTTGAGGTGGGTCCGCAGCCAGTGGATCGGCACCATCAGCACCAGACCGACCGCGACCCCGCCGACCGCCGCGAGCAGGAACTCGCCGATACCGCCCGCCCAGGTGGCGCCCTCGCCGATCGCGGCCGCGAGCGCGACCCGGTAGGCGGTGATCGCGGTCGCGTCGTTCACCAGGGACTCGCCCTGGAGGATGGTCGTGATCCTGGAGGGCAGCCCCACCCGGCGTGCCACCGCCGTCGCCGCGACCGCGTCCGGCGGCGCCACCACCGCGCCCAGCACGAGCGCCCCGGTCAGCGAGAGTCCCGGCACGATCCGGTACGCCGCCCAGCCGACCACGAGGGTCGCGAAGAGCACGTACCCCACCGACAGCAGCGCCACGGGCCGCATTTGTGCCCTGAGGTCGAGATAGGAGCTGTCGGTGGCCGCGGAGTGCAGCAGCGGCGGCAGGATGATCGGCAGGACCACGTCCGGGTCGAGCGTGTACTCGGGGACGCCGGGAAGGTACGAGACCAGCAGTCCGACCGCGACCAGCAGCAGCGGCGCCGGCACCGGGGTGCGCCGGGCAGCCGCGGCGATCGCCGCACTGCCCGCCACCAGCAGCAGCAGTGGCATCACGTCCATGACCCTCGCCCGCCCTCGCTCATCGTCGTGCGCCCGCCCTCATTTTCCGCGCGGCCGCCCGCGCGGCCGTCGTAACCTGGCAATCATGAAACAGTGCACGCACGCCGACGCGCTGCCGCACCCGGAGCCCGAGCCGCTCAGCGAGACGTGCCCGGAGTGTCTGAGGGACGGTACCCACCCCGTACAACTGCGCCTGTGCCTGTCCTGCGGTCACGTCGGCTGCTGCGACTCCTCACCGGGACAACATGCGACGAAGCACCACAAGGACTCCGACCACCCGGTCATGCGGACTCACGAACCGGGTGAGAACTGGCGTTGGTGCTTCGTGGACCATGTCCTTGTGTGACCCTGGACCCCAGGGTTCCAGGACGGTTCGACCGTCTGACGTCTGGGTACGTCAACCCGGCGCGCGTTCTTCCCAATTGGAGCCGCAAACCCCTAGACACGGAGCGTGTCCACAGTTTTACTGTGAGTGACGGCAAGGGGTTGGGGTCCCGGGGACAGGAAAGTCGAGAGCGCGGTAGCGTCACCGCTGAACACACGTCGCGTTACTCCGGGGGGCGACCCTCGGCCCCCGTAAAGCTTGTACCACCTTGGAGGTGAGGGTGTCCCAGATCGCAGGCGAGCCCGCGACCCAGGACTTCGTGGAAGTCCGGCTGCCGGCCGCGGGTGCCTACCTGTCGGTGCTGCGGACGGCCACGGCCGGCCTCGCGGCCCGTTTGGACTTCACCCTCGACGAGATCGAGGACCTGCGCATCGCGGTGGACGAGGCCTGCGCGATCCTGCTCCAGCAGGCCGTGCCCGGCTCGGTGCTCAGCTGTGTCTTCCGCCTCGTCGACGACTCGCTGGAGGTCACCGTCTCGGCCCCCACCACGGACGGTCACGCACCGTCACGGGACACCTTCGCCTGGACCGTCCTCTCGGCCCTCGCGGGCAAGGTCTCGTCGGCCGTGGACGAGGACAAGACCGTTTCGATCAGCCTCTACAAACAGCGCGGCGCGGGACCCGGGCCGGCGTGAGGGACGGGGACGGGCCGGTGCGGGACGAAGAGCGCGGCACACGGGAGCTGCCGGCCGAGGGCGGACACCGTCCTCCCTGCCCGAGCGGCGCCGACAGCCTGGGCGACGAAGGCCCCGGCGGTTCCCGCCGCATGGCGGACGGCATCGACGGCATCCCCGAGCAGGCCCGGCCGCATCCGGAGGAGGACGTCGTCGACACGACGGCGACCGGCCTGCTGGACGACGGGCAGCGTGATCGGAAAAGTGCCGTGCAGGGTGCGCCTCCGGCAGGGCGGGCCGGGGTCCTCCCGGTGCCGACGGAGGCGAGGGCTCGTGGAAGGGCGACGGGCGGGACGATGAGCGAGCACGAGCGAAACGCAGAGGACGGCGCGGCGGGCGCGAACAACACGCCGGTCCCACGGCACGATCCACAGGACCGCAGCGGGGCACGTGCCCTTTTCATCGAGCTGCGCGCCCTGAAGGACGGCAGCCCGGAGTACGCGGAGCTGCGCAACCGGCTGGTCCGGATGCACCTGCCGCTCGTCGAGCACCTCGCCCGCCGCTTCCGCAACCGCGGCGAGCCGCTGGACGACCTGACCCAGGTCGCCACGATCGGCCTGATCAAGTCGGTCGACCGCTTCGACCCGGACCGCGGGGTGGAGTTCTCGACCTACGCGACCCCCACGGTCGTCGGTGAGATCAAGCGCCACTTCCGCGACAAGGGCTGGGCGGTCCGGGTGCCCCGGCGCCTTCAGGAACTGCGCCTGTCCCTGACGACGGCCACGGCGGAGCTCTCCCAGCAGCACGGCCGCTCCCCCACGGTCCACGAACTGGCCGAGAAACTGGCCATCTCGGAGGAGGAGGTCCTGGAGGGCCTGGAGTCCGCCAACGCGTACTCCACGCTGTCCCTGGACGTCCCCGACACGGACGACGAGTCCCCGGCGGTGGCGGACACCCTCGGCGCGGAGGACGAGGCGCTGGAGGGCGTCGAGTACCGGGAGTCGCTCAAGCCGCTGCTTGAGGACCTGCCGCCGCGCGAGAAGCGAATCCTTCTCCTCCGCTTCTTCGGCAACATGACCCAGTCGCAGATCGCGCAGGAGGTCGGCATCTCCCAGATGCACGTCTCCCGCCTGCTGGCCCGCACCCTGGCCCAGCTCCGGGAGAAGCTGCTGGTGGAGGAGTAGGCCGACCCGGCCCACCCCCAGCGAGGTCCGAGCGTCCGGCGCACCGCCGGACTCGGGCCCAGGCCGGCCGTCGGCACAGCCTGCTTGGCACTCCCCGCTTCGGCACCGACCGGCCGCTCAGGTCCTACGGCGACGGCAGGCCGCGCGGCCCGGCAGCCACCGCTCGCTCACCGGCCCCGCACGTCGGGGTACCGCTACTGCTTGCCGTCCTGTGCCCGTCCCGGGCCCCGGATTCCGAGCGCCTGGGTCGTCGCCGGGTTGATCAGGAGGATCAGCGCGACCACCGCGACGACCGCGAGGACGATGCCCGCCGGGATCGCCACGCTGTCGGCCTGGAGGAGGTTGTAGGCGACGGGCAGGGCCATGATCTGGGTGATCACCGCAGGACCCCGGCTCCAGCTGCGCCGGCCGAGCAGCCCGCGGGCGGCGAGCAGCGGCAGCAGCGCGAGGACGATCAGCGTGACGCCCCCGGTGACGGCCGACTGCCGGTCGTCCGGGTCCCCGGCCAGGCCCTCCACGAGCATCCCGACGCCTCCCACGACGAGCGCGAGCCCTTCCAGGGCGGCCAGGGCGGCGGCGTACGTCAGGCGCCGCGGGCGCGGACCGGCGGTCTCGGGGATGACGGGGGTCTGCTCACTACTCACCCCTGAAGGGTAGCCCTCGCCCCCGAAGTGCCCGCGGGTGAGGCGCGGACAACGCACACCGCCGCACTCGGGTTGCCCCCGGCCCCCGTGGCAAGGTTCACGTGCCGAAGTCTTACGTGATCCCTACCTCGACCTGTGCCCGGTACCACCCAGTAGGTACGCTGCAACCCATGCGTGCACTTCTCGTGGTCAATCCGGCGGCAACCACCACAAGCGCACGTACGCGCGATGTCCTCATCCACGCGCTCGCGAGCGAGATGAAGCTGGAAGCGGTCACCACCGAGTACCGCGGCCACGCACGCGACCTGGGCCGGCAGGCGGCGGAGAGCAAGGACATCGACCTGGTCGTGGCCCTGGGTGGCGACGGCACGGTCAACGAGGTGGTCAACGGCCTCCTGCACGCCGGCCCCGCCCCCGAGCACCTTCCCGGCCTCGCCGTGGTCCCCGGCGGCTCCACCAACGTCTTCGCCCGCGCCCTCGGCCTGCCCAACGACGCGGTCGAGTCCACCGGCGCCCTCCTGGACGCCCTGCGCGAGGGCAGCGAGCGGACGGTCGGCCTGGGTCTGGCCTCCGGCACACCCGGCACCGAGGACGAAGCCGTACCGGGACGCTGGTTCACGTTCAACGCGGGGCTCGGATTCGACGCGGGTGTGGTCGGCCGGGTCGAGCAGCAGCGGGAGCGCGGCAGGAAATCCACACACGCTCTCTACGTCCGCCAGGCCCTGCGCCAGTTCTTCGGCGAGGCGCACCGCCGGCACGGCACGATCACCGTGGAGCGTCCGGATGCGGAGCCGGTGACCGATCTGGTCCTTTCCATAGTCTCGAACACCTCTCCGTGGACCTTCCTGGGCAATCACCCTATGTACGCGTCGCCTAAGGCCTCGTTCGATAAAGGGCTCGACGTGCTCGGTCTCAGCCGTATGACGACGCCCGCGATGGCCCGATATGGCACCCAGTTGCTCACTTCGTCCCCCGAACGCGGCCCCCATGGCAAGCACGCCGTGTCCCTGCACGACCTGGACCGCTTCACCTTGCATTCGAAGGTGCCCCTGCCCCTCCAGATGGACGGCGACCACCTCGGGCTGCGTACGAGCGTGACGTTCACAGGCGTACGCCGTGCACTGCGTGTGATTGTGTGAGCAGAAGGGGCTAAAGTCCTTTCACTCGAACGTTTAGGCCAGGGTCCACCCCATGGAAGTACGGCTGTGACCTAGTCGACACCGAGGAATCAAAAAAAACTTTCCGGAAGGGGTTGTATCCGCCGCTGAGGTTTGCGAGTCTCTACGTGGCGGTCGGGACAGCCCGCAACACCAGCGTCCACAGGCCACCGGAACCCCTCTTCAATCCACAGGACCACGCCGGGGAAGACTCGGCGATCGGCCCTTCACTTGTTGAGGGATTCGTGAAAGCGTTCACATTCACAAGCAACTTGCACGTAATACCAAGGAGAGGTAGCAGCCATGGACTGGCGTCACAACGCCGTTTGCCGCGAGGAAGACCCCGAGCTCTTCTTCCCCATCGGCAACACCGGTCCTGCGCTGCTGCAGATCGAGGAAGCCAAGGCCGTCTGCCGTCGCTGCCCCGTTATGGATCAGTGTCTGCAGTGGGCGCTCGAGTCCGGTCAGGACTCCGGCGTCTGGGGTGGTCTCAGCGAGGACGAGCGTCGCGCCATGAAGCGCCGTGCCGCCCGCAACCGGGCCCGTCAGGCCTCCGCCTGACACACCCGCCCCACAAAACAGCCTGAGCTTGGCGGCGCGTACACCGCGTACGCTTCTCCCGCCCCCGAGCCGCAGCGCGCAGTACCCCCGATGCGCAGCACACGCTGGCAACGAGCATTTGAGCCCCGGACCCCTGAACGGTCCGGGGCTTTTTGCTGCGCCCGGACCGTGTGCGGCCCTACTTGTGCGCCTGCACCGGCACATCCAGGATCACCCGGGTGCCGCCCTCCGGCACCGGGACCATGTCGAACGTGCCGCCCAACTCGCCTTCCACCAGCGTCCGTACGATCTGCAGGCCCAGGTTGCCCCCGGTGTGCGGGTCGAAGCCCTCGGGCAGACCGACGCCGTCGTCCTGGACGGTCACGAGAAGGCGGGCCTCCTTGGTGGTGCCGCCGCGGACGGCCGACACCTCGACCGTGCCGGTCTCGCCCTCGCGGAAGCCGTGCTCCAGGGCGTTCTGGAGGATTTCCGTGAGGACCATCGACAGGGGGGTGGCGACCTCGGCATCCAGGATGCCGAAGCGTCCGCTGCGCCGGCCGGTGACCTTGCCCGGGGAGATCTCGGCGACCATGGCGAGCACCCGGTCGGCGATCTCGTCGAACTCCACGCGCTCGTCCAGGTTCTGAGACAGCGTCTCGTGCACGATCGCGATCGAGCCGACCCGCCGTACCGCCTCTTCGAGGGCCTCCCGGCCGCGGTCGGACTCGATGCGCCGGGCCTGGAGGCGGAGCAGGGCCGCCACCGTCTGGAGGTTGTTCTTCACCCGGTGGTGGATCTCCCGGATGGTCGCGTCCTTGGTGATCAACTCGCGCTCGCGGCGGCGCAGTTCGGTCACGTCCCGTAGCAGGACCAGTGAACCGATGCGGGTGCCCTTGGGCTTGAGGGGAATCGCCCGGAACTGGATGACCCCGTCGTGCGCCTCGATCTCGAACTCGCGCGGTGCCCAGCCGCTGGCCACCTTGGCGAGCGCCTCGTCCACGGGGCCCCGGGTCGGGGCGAGTTCGGCGGTGGTCCGGCCGAGGTGCTGGCCGACGAGGTCGGAGGCGAGGCCCATGCGGTGGTAGGCGGACAGGGCGTTCGGGGAGGCGTACTGGACGATGCCGTCCGCGTCGAGGCGGATCAGGCCGTCGCCGACGCGCGGGGCCGCGTCCATGTCCATCTGCTGGTTGGGGAACGGGAAGGAGCCGGCCGCGATCATCTGGGCCAGGTCGGACGCGCTCTGCAGATAGGTCAGTTCGAGCCGGCTCGGGGTGCGGACCGTCAGCAGGTTGGTGTTGCGGGCGATGACACCGAGGACGCGCCCCTCCCGTCGTACCGGGATCGACTCGACGCGGACCGGGACCTCCTCGCGCCACTCCGGGTCGCCCTCGCGCACGATCCGGCCCTCGTCGTGCGCCACGTCCAGCAGCGGGCGGCGGCCGCGGGGGACGAGGTGGCCGACCATGTCGTCCTGGTAGGAGGTGGGACCGGTGTTGGGCCGCATCTGGGCGACGGAGACGTATCTGGTGCCGTCGAGAGTGGGGACCCACAGGACGAGGTCGGCGAAGGAGAGGTCGGAGAGCAGCTGCCACTCCGAGACCAGCAGATGCAGCCACTCGAGGTCGGAGTCGTCGAGCGCGGTGTGCTGGCGGACCAGTTCGTTCATGGAGGGCACGGGTGCGAGCGTACCTGGGGGTATGTGAGTGACCTAAAAACACCGGGCCGGGAACAACCGTGCCCGGAAACACCCGCGGGCCGCGGCGCCTGGGAAGGACCCTCAACCTTCCCGGCACCGCAGCCCGGAGCAATATCGGCCGTGGGGTGTGCGGTCCCGGTCGGCCGAGGATGAGGACCCGGGGCAGTCAGGGCAGAGAGCTCCGGTTCCTCGGTCCGCCTTCCTGTGCGGGGAAGACGGAAGTCGCATTTTCCATTGTGGACTAGACCACTAGGTGTGTCCATGCGGTGGAGCGTGTTTGTTGTTGGAGCTTTCCCTCACGGGAGTCAACTAGTCGGACGCCCTAACAACCACCACGCAGCCTAACGCGTGTGGGTTCATGTGCGGGGCCAGATGGCCATGGCAATTTCCGCGACGGCCTCCAGCTCCTCCCGGCTCGCGCCGTCGCGCGCCTGCTGGGACATGCCCTGGATCACCGCCCCGGTGTACCGGGCCAGTGTGGCGGCGTCGGTACCGGCCGGCAGCTCCCCCGCCGCGATGTCCGCCCTGATACGGCTCTCGAGGGCGGCGATGTTGGCGTTGCGCCGCCCGCGCAGCGACTCCTCGACCTCCGGGGTGGAGCAGTTGGTGGCGGCGTGGACGACGAGGCAGCCGTGCGGATGACCGGGGGCCGTGTACGCGACGGCCGCCTCCCGCAGCATTCGCTCCATGGCGGCCCGGGCGGTGGGCTCCTCGACGAGCGCGCGGTCACTGAAGGAGCCGTACCGGACGCCGTACTCCTTGACGACCTCCTCGAACAGCGAGCGCTTGTCGCCGAAGGCCGCGTAGAGGCTGGGGGCCCCGATGTCCATGACGCGGGTGAGGTCGGAGACGGAGGTGGCCTCGTATCCGTGCTCCCAGAAGGCCAGGATCGCCTTCTCCAGGGCGGTCGCGCGATCGAAGGACCGCGGGCGCCCGCGGGGCTTCGCCTTCCTGACCCCGGCCTCGACCTGCTCTTTCGTCTGTTCGCCGCCCACCATGGAGTGAATTGTATAGCGGGTACTAGAGAAAGGACATGGAGGCGCTGTACGGTTTTTTTGTAGCGACCGCTAGAGAAAAGAGGGGCGACGGCATGAGCGTGCTCACGGGCAGGACGGCTCTGGTGACGGGGGCGAGCAGGGGCATCGGGCGGGGCATCGCCGAGCGCCTCGGGCGGGACGGTGCGCGGGTGGCGGTGCACTACGGCAGGAGTGAGGCGGCGGCGAAGGAGACGGTCGCCGCGATCGAGGCGACCGGCGGCTCCGCCTTCACCATCGGGGCCGACCTGGGGGCACCCGGAGCCGTCGACGCTCTCTGGGAAGAGTTCGACCGGCACGCGGACGGGCTGGACATCCTGGTGAACAACGCGGGAATCGGATCCTCACGCCCGATCGAGGAGATCGACGAGAGGGAGTACGACCGGCTCTTCACGGTCAACGTGAAAGCGCCGTTCTTCCTGGTCAAGCAGGGGGCGATACGCCTGCGGGACGGCGGCCGCGTCATCAACATCTCCTCGGGACTCGCCCGCACGGCCGCCATGCCGCACAACATGGCCTACGCCATGACCAAGGGCGCACTGGACGTGTTCTCCCGGGATCTGTCCAAGATCCTGGGCGCCCGGGGCATCAGGGTGAACTCGGTGGCACCCGGCCTGGTCGACACCGACAACACCGCCGCGTTCCTGCACGGCAGCGAGGACGGCTGGGCGCGGGCGGAGGCCTACTCGGCGCTCGGCCGGGTGGGGACCCCGGCCGAGGTCGCGGACGTGGTGGCGTTCCTCGCCTCGGACCAGGGGCGGTGGGTGACCGGGAGCTGGGTGGACGCCACGGGGGGCTCGATGCCGTGAGCCGTCCGGCAGGGCTCAGTGCGTCTGCGTCACCTTCGCCAGGGCGCGCGGCGCGTCCGGGTCCTGGCCGCGGGCGATGGTCACCTCGTAGGCCAGCAGCTGGAGGGGAATGATCTCCAGGACGGGCTGGACCTCCTCGGCCACCCCGTCGGTGGGCAGGACGAAGCCGGCCGACGCCTGCTCGACCTGGCTCCGGGGGCCGACCACCACCAGGTCCGCACCCCGGCCGCGCAGTCGGTCGAGGACGGGCTGCAGGGCCTCGCCGCCCTTGCCGTCGGTGACGACCGCGATGACCGGCGAGACGTTGTCGACCATGGCGAGGGGACCGTGGAGCAGATCGGCACCGGAGTAGGCGAGGGCGGGGATGTAGCTGGTCTCCATGAGCTTGAGGGCGGCTTCCTTGGCGGTGGGATAGCCGTAGCCGCGGGAGGTGATCACCATGCGCTCGGCGAAGCGGTAGCGGGCGGCGAGGGCGCGGACCTCGTCCTGCCGGGCGAGCAGTCCGGCGGCCAGGTCCGGCAGCACCTGGGCGGGTGCCCCGTCGCCGCCGCGCAGGCCTTCGACGAGGAGATAGAGCGCGAGGAGGGAGGCGGTATAGGTCTTGGTCGCGGGGAGGGCCTTCTCCGGTCCGGCCATGATGTCGACGTGGTACTCGGAGACGCCGGCCAGCGGGGAGTCCGGGTTGTTGGTCACCGCGAGGGTGAGGGCGCCGGCCTCGCGGGCGGCCCGGGTCGAGGCCACCAGGTCCGGGGAGCCGCCGGACTGGCTGACGGTGACGACGAGGACATCGGTGAGGTCGGGGCGGGCGCCGTAGGCGGTGGTGGTGGACATGGAGGTCAGACCGCAGGGCAGGCCGAGGCGGACTTCGAGGAGGTACTTGGCGTAGAGGGCCGCATGGTCGGAGGTGCCGCGGGCGGTGAGCAGGACGAAGCGGGGCGCGCGGGCGGCGATCTCCTGGGCGACCTTGCGGATCGCCGGGGCGCCCTCGTCCAGGATGCGGCGCAGGACGGCGGGCTGTTCGGCCATCTCGCGGGCCATGATCCGGCCGGGGAGTTCGCTCTGGGGGGCGGGTGTCGTGAGAGGGGTCATGGCCCTATTGCACTCCTCGTCGGGCTGCCTCGCGCGCAACGGCGGCCGTCCTTGAGATGGCGTGGGGACGGCCTTCGGGGACCTGGGCCGCGGAACCCGATTCTGTTAGATTGGTCTAAACCACATGGGCCGTACCGGGGTCCGGTCGAGCCCGCTCTGTTCAGACCGTTGCTACAGATCAGACCCTTTCCTCAGATCGGCAGGCCCAGCGTGGAAGTTGTCATCGTTCCGGACGCCAAGGCGGGTGGCGAGCTCATCGCCGAGGCCATGGCCCAGTTGCTCCGGCGCAAGCCCGACGCCCTGCTCGGCGTGGCCACCGGCTCCACCCCGCTGCCCATCTACGAGGCCCTGGCGGCCAAGGTGCGGTCCGGTGCCGTGGACACCTCGCGGGGCCGGATAGCCCAGCTCGACGAGTACGTGGGGCTGCCGGCCGAGCATCCGGAGTCCTACCGTTCGGTGCTGCGGCGCGAGGTGCTGGAGCCGCTGGGGATTCCGATGGCCTCCTTCATGGGGCCGGACGGGACGGCCCAGGACATCACCGGTGCCTGCCAGGCCTACGACGCGGCGCTGGCCGATGCCGGGGGCGTGGATCTGCAGCTGCTCGGGATCGGGACGGACGGGCACATCGGCTTCAACGAGCCGTGTTCCTCGCTGGCCTCGCGGACCCGGATCAAGACGCTGACCGAGCAGACACGGGTGGACAACGCGCGGTTCTTCGAGGGGGACATCTCGCAGGTGCCGCACCATGTGATCACTCAGGGGATCGGGACGATTCTCGAGGCGCGGCATCTGGTGCTGCTCGCGACGGGTGAGGGCAAGGCGGACGCGGTGGCGGCGACGGTGGAGGGACCGGTCGCCGCGGTGTGTCCCGCGTCGGCGCTGCAGCTGCATCCGCATGCGACGGTGGTCGTGGACGAGGGGGCCGCCTCGAAGTTGAAGCTGGCGGACTACTTCCGGCACACGTTCGTCAACAAGCCTGACTGGCAGGGGATCTAGGGCGGGCTCCCGCTCCCCGGGCGAAGACAGGTGCCGGTCCCCTCGAAGGGAACCGGCACCTGTCCTGTCGTGGGGCCTACTCCCCCGCGATGACCTCCGCCGCAGCCCTGCCGCACACCCTTGCCGCGCCGTGGGTCGCGATGTGCAGGGCTCCTCGGGCCGGGGCCTGGGGCAGGCCCATTTCGATCACGACGGTGTCGGGGCGGGTGCGGAGGACGGTGCCCAGGGCGGCCCCCATCCAGGGGTGGCGGTGTTCGTCGCGGACCACGGCCACGATGCGGCGGGGGCCGGCCGCGGCCAGGGTGGCGAGGCCCGCGTCCTCGCCGGCGAAGCTGCCCGTTTCCGTGCCGGGGAGCAGACGGGCGAGTTCGGCGGCCACGCCCCAGGGCGTCTCGTCGCCCACGGCCACATTGGCGACCGGGGTGAAGGCGGCGACGTAGGGCGCCTCGGTGAGGGGGGTGAAGCCGTCCGCGCCGGTGATGCGCAGCGCCCTTCGGGCCGCGCGCAGTCCCACCTCCTCGTCGGCCGGCAACTGGGCGTCGGCGGCGCCGGCGGCCGTCCAGTGGGCCAGGGTGCGGACGCGTTCCGCCGCTTGCGCGAGCCGCTCCTCGGGGAGTTCGCCCGAGCGGACCGCCGAGACCAGGGCGTCGCGCAGGCGCCGTACCGTCTCGTCGTCGGCCAGGCCGCCGCCCACGCAGATCGCGTCGGCGCCGGCGGCGACCGCCAGGACGCTGCCGCGCTCGATGCCGTAGGTGCCGGCGATGGCCTGCATCTCCATGCCGTCGGTGACGATGAGGCCGGTGTAGCCGAGTTCGCCGCGCAGCAGGTCGGTCAGCACCCTGTGGGACAGGGTGGCCGGGAGGTCCGGGTCCAGGGCGGGGACCAGGATGTGGGCGGTCATCACCGCGCGGGTTCCGGCGGCGATGGCCGCGCGGAAGGGCCGCAGTTCCCGTTCCAGCAGTACCGACTCGTCCGCGTCGATGCGCGGCAGGGCGTGGTGGGAGTCGGTCGCGGTGTCGCCGTGGCCCGGGAAGTGCTTGGTGCAGGCCGCGACGCCCGCCGACTGCAGGCCGGTGACATAGGCCGCCGTGTGCCGGGCGGCCAGTTCGGAGGAGGCGCCGAAGGAGCGGACGCCGATCACCGGGTTGGAGGGGTTGGAGTTCACGTCGGCCGACGGGGCCCAGTTGAGGTTGACCCCGCAGGCGGCGAGGCGGCGGCCGAGCTCGGCGGCCACCTTCCTCGTCAGTTCCAGGTCGTCCACCGCGCCGAGGGCGTGGTTGCCGGGGAAGGACGAGCCGGTGCGCACCTCCAGGCGGGTGACGTCACCGCCCTCCTCGTCGATGGCGACCAGGACGTCGTCGCGTTCGGCGCGCAACTGGGCGGTCAGGGAAGCCAGTTGTTCCGGGGAGGCGATGTTGCGGCCGAACAGGCCGACCGAGGCGAGGCCCTCGCCGAGGCGGCGCAGCAGCCAGTCGGGGGCGGTGGTGCCGGTGAAGCCGGGCTGGAGGACGGTGAGGGCGTCCCGCGTCAGTGTGTCTGTGCCGCTGGCGAATGTCGTCATCGGGGGCGTTATCCCTTCACGGCGCCCGCGGTGAGACCCGCGGCCATCTTGCGCTGGACGAGGAGGAAGAGGACCACGATCGGCACGGCCATCATGGTGGAACCGGCCATCATCGGGGCGTATTCGGTGCCGTGTTTGGTGGTGAAGTTGCCGAGCCAGACGGTCGCGGTCTGGTTCTTCTGGCTGAGCAGCATGAGGGCGTAGAGGTATTCGTTCCAGGCCTGGATGAAGCCGTAGACCGAGGTGGCGACCATGCCGGGGGCCAGCAGCGGGAAGACCACCCGCAGGAAGGCGCCGGTGGGGGAACAGCCGTCGACCATCGCCGCCTCCTCCAGTTCCTTCGGGATGTTGACGATGAAGCCGCGCAGCGTCCACACCGTGAAGGGGAGGATGAAGGTCAGGTAGGTGATGATCAGCCCCGACAGCTTGTCGTACTGGTCGAGGTCGTTCAGGAGCAGGAAGACCGGGATGATCATCGCGACCAGCGGGATCATCTGGACCGCGAGGATGCCCACGATCACGATCTTCCGGCCGCGGAAGGAGAAGCGGGAGATGGCGAGGGCGCCGAGCGTGCCGACGACGATGCCGATCGCGACGACCGCCAGGGAGACGATCAGGCTGCGGCCGACCGGGCCCCAGAAGTCGGCGATGTCCAGCGCGCGGCTGAAGTTGGAGAAGGTGATGCCGGTGGGCAGCAGGCTCGGGTCCGGGTCGATCGCGTCCTTCGCCGGTTTGAACGCCGTGTTGAGCATCCAGTAGACGGGGAAGCCGGCCGTCACGAAGACGAGGAGGCCGAGAAGGTTCCAGCCGGCCTTGGACTTCCCGCGGCGACGGCCGCCGGCCTGGGCGAGCGCGCTCATTCGACCTCTCCGATCTTCAGCATCTGACGCATGTAGACGGCGACGACCCCGAGCAGCAGGAGCACGGTGAGCAGGGCGATCGCCGAGCCCTGCGCGTAGTCGTTGACCACGAAGGCACGGTCGTAGGAGTAGGTGGTCAGGAGCTGGAACTCCTCCTCGGGGTGGCCGTTGCGCATCACGAACACCTGCGGGAAGACGCCCATGTCCCAGATCACCGACAGGGTCGTGAGCATCACGATGATCGGCTTGAGGACGGGCACGGTGACGTACCGGAAGACTCCCCAGGCGCTCGCTCCGTCCAGCCGGGCCGCCTCTTCCAGTTCCGCCGGGACCTGGGTGAGGCCGGCGCTGAGCGTGATGACGACGAAGGGCACCGCGCCCCACACCACGAGCAGCATGATCACGGCCAGGCCCTGGGGGCCGCTGGCGAACCAGTTGTGGCCGATCATCTCGACGCCGGGCAGCTTGCTGAGCAGCGCGTTGAGGATGCCGTAGTCCGCGTCGAACAGCCACTTGAAGACCGTGGTGGCGACGATGATCGGCATGCCCCAGCTGGCCACCAGGGCGATGTTGACGAGGGTCTTCACCCAGCCGGAGACCCGTTGGAGCAGCAGGGCGATCAGCATGCCCGCGACCATGGTGAAGATGACGCAGCCGGCCGCGAAGACGACGGTCCGGACGACGACCGCCCAGAACTCGCTGTCGCCCAGCACGCCCGTGAAATTGTCGAAGCCGACCCACTCGGCCGGCTGGAAGCCCCACAGCTGGGACTGCCCGAACTTCTGGAAGGACAGGCCGACCAGACGGACCAGCGGATAGCCGAGGACCAGCACCAGGATCAGCAGGCAGGGGGCGAGCAGCAGCCACGGGGTGGCGCTGAAGGTCCGCTTTCTGCTCGACGGGGCCGGCCTGGACGGCGGCGGTACCGACATCGGCGGTGGCACCTCGGTGGGGGTGGTCGTGTCTGCGGCACTCATGGCGCGCTCCTCAGCGGTCCCTCTGGTCGTACGAAAGCGAAGCCCGTACGCCGTACGAAAGCGAAGCCCGCACGGCGGCACGGGAAGCAGAAACCCGTACGGCGGTACGGGAAGCAGGGCCCCGCCGGTCTCAACGGGGCCCTGCCTGCGGTCACTTGGTGTTGATGACCTTGTCGATCGCGGTGTCCGCGTCCTTCGCGGCGGCCTCGACCGACTTCTTGCCGGTGCCGATGTTCTGGAGCATGGTCTGCAGGACCTGCGCCTTCTCGACCTGGCCCCAGCCGGGAGCCATCGGCACGAACCAGTTGGACTCGGCCGCGGTGGCCGGGACCGCGGTCGCCGGGTCGTTCTTCAGGGTGGCGAGGTCGGTCTTGTTGTTGGGCAGGTTGCCCTTGGCCATCAGGCCCTTCTGGCCGGAGGGACCGGTGAACGCGTTGATCCACTCGGCGGCGACGGCCTGCGCCTTCGACTTCACCGGCACGGCGAGGTCCGAACCGCCCAGGAACACCGGCATGTTCTTGCCGGACGGGCCGGGCATCACGAAGTTCTGGAGGTTGTCCTTGAGCTTGCCGGTCTTGTCGTTCTTCGGGTCGGCGGAGGTCGCGCCCTCCCAGGCCGCGCCGAAGATCATGCCGGACTTGCCCTGGCCGTAGACGATGTAGCGGTCGGACTCGTCCTTGGTCTTGTCGCCGTGCATGTACTTGTCGACGACGTTCTTGAACTCGGTGAGGCCCTTGACCGACTCGGGCGAGGAGAGGTTGGCCTTCCACTGACCGCCGGACTCGACCGCGATGGAGCCGCCGGCGTCGTAGACGAAGGACATGGCCGCGTACCAGTCACGGGTGGGCTGGTACCAGGCGGAGAACTTGTCGCCCTCCTTCTTCTGGACCTTGTCCAGGGCGGCGGTGAGCTCCGCGTAGGTCTTCGGGGTGGACTTGACGCCGACGGAGGCGAAGACGTCCTTGCGCCAGTTGCCGACCCGGCCGCCCGCGTAGTACGGGACGCCGTAGGTCTTGCCGTCGTAGGTCACCGAGGCCTTGAGGCCGTCGAGCCAGGCGGACGAGTTGGTGAACTTCGAGGTGTCCAGGGGCGCGAAGGCGCCCTTGACCATGTAGCCCAGCATCTCGGTGTTGCCCATCTCGACCACGTCGGGGGCCTTGTCGGTGGCGAGGACCGCGTCGAGCTTGGTGTTCTTGTCGGGCCAGCCGTAGTACTCGTGGTTGATCTTGATGCCGGGGTGCTTCTTCTGGACCGCCGCGTCCGCGGCCTTCACCAGCTCGGGCCAGTTGTTCTGGGCGTCGACGGTGAGCCAGACGGTCAGCTCCTTGGCGTCCGCGCCGCTGTTGTCCGAACTTCCGCTGTCGCTGCCCCCACACGCCGCGACGGTGACCACCATGCCCGCGATACCGATCGCGGCTATCAGCTTGCGCTTCACGCCACCCTCCTCAGGGATGCCCACACCTCCCGCCCACAGGCCGGGACCTGGACCAATGGTGTAGACCAGTAGGGGGAGCTTGGACCAGACCAGGAACCCTGTCAAGGGTGTTCGAAAACGCCCTGACCAGCCGTTATGCGACCTACATATGCAGGAACCATTAGTAAAGAAGCCAGCGAAAACAGCCGCGCCGGAGTACTGTCGTCCGCTAGACCACTCATCTCTGTGGACTAGACCAAAAGAGGTGGCGACGGTATACAGAAGGGATCACGATGTGACCCGCATCCGGAGCCGGGAAGGCAGACCATGAGCAGCGACGTCAGCAGTGCGGAGACCGAGGGCGGGGCAGGCGTCCGTACCGCGCGCGTGCCCAAGTACTACCGCCTGAAGAAGCACCTGCTCGACATGACGGAGACGCAGTCGCCCGGTACGCCGGTACCGCCCGAGCGCACGCTCGCCGCCGAGTTCGACACCTCCCGCACCACCGTGCGCCAGGCCCTGCAGGAGCTGGTGGTCGAGGGGCGTCTGGAGCGCATCCAGGGCAAGGGCACCTTCGTGGCCAAGCCGAAGGTCTCCCAGGCGCTGCAACTCACCTCCTACACGGAGGACATGCGAGCCCAGGGCCTCGAACCCACCTCGCAGCTGCTCGACATCGGCTACATCACCGCCGACGACCGTCTCGCCGAGCTCCTCGACATCACCGCCGGCGGCCGGGTGCTGCGCATCGAGCGCCTGCGCATGGCGAACGCCGAGCCGATGGCCATCGAGACGACCCACCTCTCCGCCAAGCGCTTCCCGGCCCTGCGCAGGTCACTGGTCAAGTACACGTCCCTCTACACCGCGCTCGCCGAGGTCTACGACGTCCATCTCGCCGAGGCCGAGGAGACCATCGAGACCTCCCTGGCCACCCCGCGCGAGGCCGGCCTGCTCGGCACCGACGTGGGCCTGCCGATGCTGATGCTGTCCCGCCACTCCTTCGACAAGAAGGGCGAGCCGGTGGAGTGGGTGCGCTCGGTGTACCGGGGCGACCGGTACAAGTTCGTGGCCCGGCTGAAGAGGCCGGTGGACTAGAACCCGCCCAGGGCGCGGGGCTGTATCGATCTGCGGCTCCAACGCGTGGGCGCGACAAGCCACGACGGCGCCGCAGACGCACCACGCACCACGCACCCCGGACACGCACACGGTGTAGCGCACTGCCGCATCCTGCTCTACGGTCCTCCCGACTCCGTCTGGACGGGAGGACCTCGTCGTCCTGGTCGGCGCCGCCGGCCGGTCCGTGCTCGCGCTCGCCCGGGGCGAGTCACCCGAGGGCTCCGGTGCAGGGATTCCGCTGCTGCCGAAGGCTGTTCCGGTGGCGGCTTCACAGAATCGACATACCGATATGCGGACGAGGTCTTCCGCTGTCGCGACACCAGCGCCTAGATTGCCTGCGCGTTACAGGTGATCAACGCTGATCAGTGAGGGGTAGGAGACGCGACATGTCGGATGCACCTGAAGTGAGACCGGTGGTGACACCGGTGCGGGTGGTGATCGCCATCTGCCTGCTCGCCCCGTTCGTGGCGATGCTGTGGGTGGGCTCGTACGCCAAGACCGACCCCACGTTCATCGGCATCCCGTTCTTCTACTGGTACCAGATGCTGTGGGTGCTGATCTCCACCGCGCTGACGATGACCGCGTACCAGCTCTGGCAGCGTGACCAGCGCGCCCGTCGTGGAGGTACCAAGTGAACGGCGGCGTCAACGGTGTGGCTCTCACCGTCTTCATCCTCTTCTTCCTGGCCGTCACGGTCATGGGCTTCCTGGCCGCACGCTGGCGCAAGGCCGAGAACGAGCACAGCCTCGACGAATGGGGCCTGGGCGGCCGGTCGTTCGGCACCTGGGTCACCTGGTTCCTGCTGGGCGGCGACCTGTACACGGCGTACACCTTCGTCGCGGTGCCCGCGGCGATCTACGCGGCGGGCGCGGCCGGCTTCTTCGCGGTGCCGTACACCATCCTGGTCTACCCGCTGATCTTCACGTTCCTGCCCCGCCTGTGGTCGGTCTCCCACAAGCACGGGTACGTGACGACCTCGGACTTCGTGCGCGGCCGCTTCGGCTCGAAGGGGCTGTCGCTGGCGGTGGCGGTCACCGGCATCCTCGCGACCATGCCGTACATCGCGCTCCAACTGGTCGGCATCCAGGCGGTCCTGGACGTCATGGGCGTCGGCGGCGGCGAGAACACCAACTGGTTCGTGAAGGACCTGCCGCTGCTGATCGCGTTCGGTGTCCTCGCGGCGTACACGTACTCCTCCGGCCTGCGGGCCCCCGCCCTGATCGCGTTCGTGAAGGACACGCTGATCTACATCGTCATCGCGGTGGCGATCATCTACATCCCGATCAAACTGGGCGGCTTCGACGACGTCTTCGGCGCGGCGAGCGAGAAGTACACGGCGGCCAAGGCGGGCGGGCTGGTCCCCCCGGAGGCGGGCCAGTGGACGTACGCCACGCTGGCGCTGGGCTCCGCGCTCGCGCTGTTCATGTACCCGCACTCGATCACCGCGACGCTCTCCTCCCGCAGCCGTGAGGTGATCCGCCGCAACACCACGATCCTGCCGCTGTACTCCCTGATGCTGGGCCTGCTCGCGCTGCTCGGCTTCATGGCGATCGCGGCCGGAGTGAAGGTCACCAACCCGCAGTTGGCGATCCCGCAGCTCTTCGAGGACATGTTCCCGGACTGGTTCGCGGGCGTGGCCTTCGCGGCGATCGGCATCGGCGCGCTCGTGCCGGCGGCCATCATGTCCATCGCGGCCGCGAACCTGTTCACCCGCAACATCTACAAGGACTTCATCAAGCCGGACGCCACACCGGCACAGGAGACCAAGGTCTCCAAGCTGGTCTCGCTGCTGGTGAAGGTCGGCGCCCTGGTCTTCGTCCTCACCATGGACAAGACGGTCGCCATCAACTTCCAGCTGCTGGGCGGCATCTGGATCCTGCAGACCTTCCCGGCCCTGGTCGGCGGCCTCTTCACCCGCTGGTTCCACCGCTGGGCCCTGCTCGCCGGCTGGGCGGTCGGCATGATCTACGGCACGGTCGCCGCGTACGGCGTGGCCTCCCCGACCCAGAAGCACTTCGGCGGCTCGGCGAAGGAGATCCCGGGCATCGGCGAGATCGGCTACATCGGCCTCACCGCGTTCGTGCTCAACGTCGTGTTCACGGTGGTCCTGACCTTCCTGCTGAAGGCGCTGAAGGCCCCCGACGGCGTGGACGAGACCAGCCCGGAGGACTACACGGCGGACGCGGGCGACCCGGGGGTGGAGGTGGAACTCCCGCCGGCGACAGCAGGCACCTCGCACTGAGCGCTTTCGGGGGCGTGGGGCTGCATCGACATGCGGCTCCGCCGCCTGGGCGCGACCAGCCACGACGAACCCGCAGCGGGCCGCCGGGAGCAAGACCCTCGGCGGCCCGCTCCTTTCGTGCACACTCACCGCCATGAACATACTGATCCGCCCCGCCGAACCCGCCGACTACGAACGCCTCGGTGACATCACGGCACGGGCCTACCTGGAGGACGGCCTCCTCGCCTTCGGCGACGAGGACGACTGGTATCTCACCGAACTCAAGGACGTGGCCAAGCGGGCGAAAACGGCGGAGGTCCTCGTGGCCACGGAGAACGACCACCTCCTCGGCGGAGTCACCTACGTCCCCTCCGGCGGCCCGTTGGCCGAGCTCGCCCGCCCCGGAGAGGCGGAGATCCGGATGCTCGCGGTGTCCCACGAGGCCCGCGGCAAGGGCGTCGGACAGGCCCTCGTAAAGGCCTGCATCGACCGCGCGGCAGCCGCGGGCACCGACCTCGTGCTGTGCACCCAGCCCACCATGCACACGGCCCACCGCATCTACGAACGCCTCGGCTTCACCCGCGCCCCGGAACGCGACTGGCACCCCGTTCCGGACTCCCCCGACTTCACTCTCCTCACCTATCAGTTGACGCTCTGAAACCAGCGCGACACAACATCTGGGGGCGTCACCGCAACCCGACACAAGATGTATGCTCGTGCTCGCTGTCGCCGCAGGGGAATCCGGTGGGAATCCGGAACTGTCCCGCAACGGTGTACTCATGCGTGCATAAGCACACATGAGAGTCAGTCCGAGGACCTGTCGACAGCACGCCCGTGCCATACCGGCCCGGGTGTCATGACGTCCGGGCCTCGTGGAATGGGCCGGTGGACGCGACGCCGTGCGCGCTCGTGTGCTGCCCCCTGCCCTCCGCAAGGCCCCCGTGCCCAGCGAGGGAGAGCCCCCAGTGACCATCGCGCCAGCCGACCCGGCTTCAGCGACCACCCCGGTGGACGAGGACGGTCCCGGGACCGCGTTGCTGCGGACCCTGACCGCGCTGACCGCCGACCTCCCCGACGCCGACCCCGGCCGGGTCGCCGCCGCCGCGCTGCGCGGCCGGTCCGCGCGGGGGGCCTCCGCGGAGATGATCGCGGAGTTGCGCGAGCTGGCCACCGAGGCGGCGGCCGGCCTCATCTCCGAGGACCCCGCCTACAGCAGGCTGGCCGCCCGGCTGCTGACCGTCTCCATCGCCGCCGAGGCCGCCTCACAGGGCGTCACCTCCTTCACCGGGTCGGTCGCCGTCGGCCACCGCGAGGGCCTCATCGCCGACCGGACCGCCGAGTTCGTGCGGGTGCACGCCGAGCGGCTCGACGCGCTGGTCGACACCGGGGCCGACGACCGCTTCGGCTACTTCGGCCTGCGCACCCTGTACAGCCGCTACCTGCTGCGGCACCCGATCACCCGCAAGGTCATCGAGACGCCCCAGCACTTCATGCTCCGGGTGGCGTCCGGCCTCGCCGAGGACGACACGGTCCACGCCCTGGACGAAGTCGCCGCGCTCTACCGCCTGATGAGCCGCCTCGACTACCTCCCGTCCTCCCCCACCCTCTTCAACTCCGGCACCCGGCACCCCCAGATGTCGTCCTGCTACCTCCTCGACTCCCCGAAGGACGAGCTGGACTCCATCTACGACCGCTACCACCAGGTCGCCAACCTCTCCAAGCACGCCGGCGGCATCGGCATCTCGTACTCCCGTATCCGCTCCCGCGGTTCGCTGATCCGCGGCACCAACGGGCACTCCAACGGCATCGTCCCGTTCCTGAAGACCCTCGACGCCTCCGTCGCCGCCGTGAACCAGGGCGGCCGGCGCAAGGGCGCGGCCGCGGTCTACCTGGAGACCTGGCACTCCGACATCGAGGAGTTCCTGGAGCTCAGGGACAACACCGGTGAGGACGCCCGCCGTACGCACAACCTGAACCTCGCGCACTGGGTGCCGGACGAGTTCATGCGCCGGGTGAACGCGGACGCCCAGTGGTCGCTCTTCTCGCCCGCCGACGTGCCCGAGCTGGTCGACCTGTGGGGCGCGGAGTTCGACGCGGCGTACCGCAAGGCGGAGGCCGAGGGGCTCGCGCGCAGGACCATCCCGGCCCGTGACCTCTACGGCCGCATGATGCGCACCCTCGCGCAGACCGGCAACGGCTGGATGACCTTCAAGGACGCCGCCAACCGCACGGCCAACCAGACGGCGCTGCCCGGCCACACCGTCCACTCCTCCAACCTCTGCACGGAGATCCTGGAGGTCACGGACGACGGGGAGACCGCGGTCTGCAATCTGGGTTCCGTGAACCTCGGCGCGTTCGTCGACACCACGACCGGCGACCTCGACTGGGAGCGGCTGGACGCCACCGTCCGCACCGCCGTGACCTTCCTCGACCGGGTCGTCGACATCAACTTCTATCCGACCGAGCAGGCCGGACGGTCCAACGCCAAGTGGCGTCCCGTCGGCCTCGGCGCGATGGGCCTGCAGGACGTCTTCTTCAAGCTGCGCCTGCCCTTCGACTCCCCCGAGGCCACGGCACTGTCCACCCGGATCGCCGAGCGCATCATGCTCGCCGCCTACGAGGCCTCCGCCGACCTCGCCGAGCGCAGCGGCCCGCTGCCGGCCTGGGAGAAGACCCGTACGGCACAGGGCGTGCTGCACCCCGACCACTTCCCGGGTGTCGAACTCACCTGGCCCGAGCGGTGGGCGGCCCTGCGCGGCCGTATCGCCACCACCGGACTGCGCAACTCCCTGCTGCTGGCCATCGCGCCGACGGCCACGATCGCCTCGATCGCCGGTGTGTACGAGTGCATCGAGCCGCAGGTCTCCAACCTGTTCAAGCGCGAGACGCTGTCGGGCGAGTTCCTCCAGGTCAACTCCTACCTGGTGGCCGAGTTGAAGAAGCTCGGCGTCTGGGACGCCCGCACCCGTGAGGCGCTGCGGGACGCGAACGGCTCGGTGCAGGACTTCGCGTGGATCCCCGAGGACGTACGGGCGCTGTACCGGACGGCGTGGGAGATCCCGCAGCGCGGCCTGATCGACATGGCCGCGGCCCGGACCCCGTTCCTCGACCAGTCCCAGTCCCTGAACCTCTTCCTGGAGACGCCGACGATCGGCAAGCTCTCCTCGATGTACGCGTACGCCTGGAAGTCCGGGCTGAAGACGACGTACTACCTGCGCTCGCGCCCGGCGACCCGTATCGCCCGCGCCGCGCAGGCGACGGTCCCCGTCCAGCAGCCGGCCCCCGAAGACGCGGTCGCCTGCTCCCTGGAAAACCCCGAGTCCTGCGAGGCCTGCCAGTAATGCCCAGCAACCAGAACCTGCTCGACCCCGGCTTCGAGCTGACGCTCCGCCCGATGCGCTACCCGGACTTCTACGAGCGCTACCGGGACGCCATCAAGAACACCTGGACCGTCGAGGAGGTCGACCTCCACTCGGACGTCGCCGACCTCGCGAAGCTCAGCCCCGCCGAGCAGCACCTGATCGGCCGGCTGGTCGCGTTCTTCGCGACGGGCGACTCGATCGTGGCGAACAACCTGGTGCTGACCCTCTACAAGCACATCAACTCCCCCGAGGCGCGCCTGTACCTGAGCAGGCAGCTCTTCGAGGAGGCCGTCCACGTCCAGTTCTATCTGACGCTCCTGGACACCTACCTCCCCGACCCGGAGGACCGGGCGGCGGCCTTCGACGCCGTCGAGAGCATCCCCTCCATCCGCGAGAAGGCCGAGTTCTGCTTCCGGTGGATCAACGAGGTGGAGAAGCTGGACCGCCTGGAGTCCCAGGCCGACCGCCGCCGCTTCCTGCTCAACCTGATCTGCTTCGCCGCATGCATCGAGGGCCTGTTCTTCTACGGCGCCTTCGCGTACGTCTACTGGTTCCGCAGCCGGGGTCTGCTGCACGGCCTCGCCACCGGCACCAACTGGGTGTTCCGCGACGAGACCATGCACATGTCCTTCGCCTTCGACGTGGTCGACACCGTCCGCAAGGAGGAGCCGGAGCTCTTCGACGAGCAGCTCCAGCAGCAGGTCACCGACATGCTGGCGGAGGCCGTGGAGGCGGAGCTGCAGTTCGCGCGCGACCTGTGCGGGGACGGGCTGCCCGGGATGAACACCGAGTCGATGCGCCAGTACCTGGAGTGTGTCGCCGACCAGCGCCTGACCCGCCTCGGCTTCGCGCCGGTGTACGGCTCGGAGAACCCGTTCTCCTTCATGGAGCTGCAGGGGGTCCAGGAGCTGACCAACTTCTTCGAGCGGCGTCCGTCCGCGTACCAGGTGGCGGTGGAGGGCACGGTCGACCTGGACGAGGACTTCTGACCGAGCCCCCCATTCTGACGGACCTCCGTCAAAAGTCGGTGGATCCGGGTAGGCGTGCGGAACGTCTCACCGACGAGGAGGCCACCCCATGCGCCCTACGATCCACCGCACCGCCCTCGCCCTCGCGGCACTGACCCTGCTGCTCGCGGGGTGCGGGACCGAGGCCGGAGACGAGGGGGGCGGCGGCAGCGACTCCGCGTCGCCGTCGCCGCCCCCGTCCGCGTCGTCCGGTTGTACGACGCTCACGGGCGACCTCGACGCCACCGACAGCGGCGACACCGTGTGCCTGGCCGTCGGAGCGACGGTCCGGGTCTCCCTGGACGGGAACAAGGACCGCCCGTGGCAGCCCGTCGACGTCAAGGGCAGGGGGCTGGAGGCCGCCAACAGCGGCGTAGTGCTGCTGCCCGGTGACGCGAGCGCCGCGTACAAGGCGGTCTCGGCGGGCACGGTGCGGCTGAGTTCCTCACGACCGCTGTGCGCCACCGAGACCGGCAAGGTCTCCTGCAAGGGCATTCAGGAGTGGCGGATCACCGTGGTGGTCACCTGAGCGCGACCGTGTCCCCGGCCGACACCTTCAGCGAGGTCGTCGTGGTGCCGGGGAAGTACCAGCGCCAGCTGCCCGCCGCCGAGGCGGTCACCTTGGTGCTGAGCCGGCCCAGGTTGTCCGTCTTCACGGTCTTGACCGTGCTGTAGTGGGCGGCGCCGGTCGCGCGGAACTGGAGCCTGACCGACTGACCGGGATAGCCGTGGTACTTCAGGTCCTCCCAGTTGGCCCGGGAGAGCTTGCCCTTGACGGTGAGCTGGGCACCCCGGGCGACGGGTTCGGGGGTCGCGTCCGTGGTGAGCTGTGCGGCGCGCTTGACCTTGTACTCGGCGATGTGGTCCGAGATCCAGTAGTCGCCGTCGTTCGCCTTGACGGTGGCGTTGACCTGCCAGACACCGGCGACCCTGTTGCTGTCGATGTCGTCGCTGTCGGCGATCCAGCCGGGGTCGACCGTCATCGTGCCCGTGCACACCGAGGTCGTCGCACTCTTCCTCACGCAGGACGAGTCGCCGTCCCAGGTGATGAACCCGTAGCCGTTGGACTTGTTGAACGTGCTGAGATGCGTGATCTTCTTGACGCCCGAGTCGTCCTTGACGGTGACCGCGATCGGGTACCTGATGGTCTTCGCCGTGCCGACGATGACGTTGCCGCCCTTGTTCACCACGGTCTTGGTGACCCTGACGTCGCCCTCGCCCTCGGCATGGGCTCCGGTGGCCGTGAGCAGGGCCAGGGCTGCCGCCCCGCCTGCCACGGCCCACAGTCTGTGTCTCATGTTCCTCCCCTGTTGATCCAGGAGAGATTAGACCGTCCGGGTGACCCCGTGTGCGGTCCGGTACTCGCGCGCCTTCCTGATCTGACGGTCGACCCGCTTGTCGTGCACGATCCCGATCACCGACGGGAGGATCAGGAGGACGAAGATGGCGAAAACAGTCAGCATGGCGATCAGTCCTTGTGTCTGCGCTGAAGTCATGTCACTACTGTCGCGCCGATGACTCCTGACCAACAGTGGCAGGACTGCCGCACACCCTCGATTTACTGCCATCCCTGAGGCACACTGGCAGCATGCTGAAGAACGTGGCCGCAGTCGTCCTGGACGGTGTGAACCCCTTCGAGCTCGGAGTCGTCTGCGAGGTCTTCGGAACCGACCGCAGCGACGACGGACTGCCCGTCTACGACTTCGCGGTCGCCTCGGCCGAGGGGCCCCGGCTGACCTCACGGTCGGGCTTCGCCCTGCACGTCGAACACGGCCTGGAGCGGCTGGAGTCGGCCGACCTGATCACCGTGCCGGCCTGCGCCGGCTACGAGACGCGGGACTTCCCGCCCGAGCTGCTGGAGGCCCTGCGCAGCGCGGTCGGCCGCGGCGCCCGGGTGCTCAGCGTGTGTTCCGGCGTCTTCGTGCTCGCCGCCGCCGGACTGCTCGACGGCCGGCGCTGCACCGTGCACTGGCACCACGCGGAGGAGTTGGCGCGGGCGTATCCGCGGCTGACGGTCGAACCGGACGTGCTGTACGTCGACGAGGACCCGGTGATCACCTCCGCGGGCACCGCCGCCGGCATCGACGCCTGTCTGCACATCGTGCGCAAGGAGCAGGGCACCGAGGTCGCCAACAAGATCGCCCGGCGCATGGTCGTACCGCCGCACCGGGACGGCGGCCAGGCCCAGTACATCGAGCGGCCGCTGCCCGCGTCGAAGTGCGACACCGTCGGCGAGGTGCTCGTGTGGATGGAGCGGCACCTCGACGAGGAGGTGACCGTCGAGCAGCTCGCCGAGCGCGCGCACATGTCCCCGCGCACCTTCGCCCGCCGCTTCCAGCAGGAGACGGGGACGACTCCCTATCGCTGGATCCTGCGCCAGCGCGTGCTGCTGGCCCAGCGGCTGCTGGAGGCGACGGACGAGACGGTGGACGCGATCGCGGGCCGGGCGGGGTTCGGCACCGCGGCCGCGCTGCGCCACCAGTTCCTGCGCGCGGTGGGTACCACTCCGAACGCCTACCGGCGCACCTTCCAGGGCCCGGAGGCGGCCGCCTGACCCGTCACCTGGGCACGGGCCTGACCAGCAGCCGGTTCGGCCGCAGGGTGATGCCCGGCCGGGGGGTGTCGTCGGAACCGGTCACCTGCTCGAAGCGGTACTTCCGGGCCAGCGCCGCCGTGAGCAGCGTCAGCTGGGCCATCGAGAAGTGGTCGCTCGGGCACTTCCGGTTGCCGGTGCTGAACGGGCTCATGGCGTGTTTCGGAACCGCTTTGGCCCGCTCCGGACTCCAGCGCAGCGGGTCGAACACCGCGCTGTCGTCGAAGGACTTCGCGTCGCGCTGGATCGCGTACGGACTGTAGACGATGTCGGCTCCGGCCGGAATGCGATAGCCACCGAGTTCGGTGTCCCGTACCGCCCGACGCGTCAATATCCATACCGCGGGCCACAAACGCATGGTCTCGACCACTACATAGTTCGTGTAGCTGAGCGACCGTACGTCCTCGAATGCCACAGGACGGCCACCGGTGACCGATTCGACTTCCGCGCACACCTTGTCCGCGTGGTCCGGGTGTTCCGCGAGCACCTGAAGCAGCCACATGATCGTGGACGCGACGGTTTCGCCGCCGGGGGTGAGTATCGCGACCACCTGGTCGTGGATCTCCTGTTCCCCGATGGGGTCGCCATTCGCATCCTTCGCCTCCAGCAATGCCGTCAGCAAATCGTCCGGCTTTTGACCGGATGCCCGGCGTTCGGCGACGATCTCGTCGACCACCCGATGCAGATCGGCCAACGCGCGGTTGAATGCGAGGTTGGCCGGCAGCGGCAGCTTGTACAGCGGCCCCGCGGGTATCACCATCCGCCGGTACATCCCCCGGAAGACGGTCGTGAGGGCGACGCACAGCCGCTCGGCGCGCTCGTCCATGTAGTCGCCGCGCAGCAGACAGCGGGCCGCTATGCGCACGGCGACCCGGAAGGACTCCAGGGTGGCGTCGACCGTCTCGCCGGGCTGCCAGCGCTCGGCCAGCGCCTGTGCCTCCTCCTCCATGATCGGCCCGTACGCCGGTATCGCGTCGAGCCGGAACGCGGGCTGGATGATGCGCCGTTGACGCCGGTGCTGCGGGCCGTTGGCGGTGGCCACACCCTCCTTGCCGACCAGCCCCTCCAGGGACTCCCACAGCGGTCCGGCGATGATGAAGTCGGGGTTGAGGGCCACGGCTCCGGTCAGTTCCGGGGTGGTGGGCGCGTACACCGTCTTGGGGCCGAGCCGCAGGCGTACGACCTCGCCGTGCCGTCGCAGCCCGGCCAGGAAGCTCAGCGGATCACGGGCCAGACGCAGGCCGTGGCCGAGGACGGGAACGCCCCCGCCCGCGAGCGGCGGCTCACCCGGCTCGGGAGCCACCATGGCGTCGGTTTTCACGGATTCGACGGTCATTTCTCACCTGCCGCTTCGTTGTTGACGTACGGGGGCGTGGACCGGTCGTCCCAGCTGTCGACCATGTAACGGCCGGACTCGTGGTGGAACCAGTAGACGGTGCTGAACCAGTTGCGCATATTGCGGACACAGGCCCGGACGGCTGTGCTCAGTTCCTTTCCGCGCACGGTGCCGTCGTCGAGACTGTCGGCGAAACGGAGGGCATCGGACTCGGCCACGAGGAATGCGTCCACGCATTTGCCGATCAGCCGCCGCATTTCCCGGATCGCCTCTTCGAGGGTCAGCCCCTCGTGCTTGATGAGACTGATGCCGAGATTGTGGACCTCGTCCCCCGCGATCTCCTTGGGAAGCGAACAGAGGTCGTTGTACCAGGCGGCGAATTCCTGGCTCAGCAGGGCCGCCCGCCGGAATGCCGGGTTTTTTCGCACCCCGTCCGGGAGTTCGCATCCCGCACTCGGCTCCAGCAGATCCGTCCAGATCCAGTGCGCGAAAGTGAGGCGGCGCAGGGCCAGGTATTCCTCGACCGTGGGGACGACTCCCCTGCTGCGATTGCGGAATTCCCGGTCGTACGCCTCGATCACCTCGTGGAAGTGCCCGGCGAACCGGGTGTTCCAGGTCTGCGGCAGGAACGAGTACAGCCGCACCATGCAGTCGGCGAAGGCGGCGACCAGCGGATCCTCGTGGTGCAGATGATCCCGCGGGGAGTCGAGCGCCGCGTGCAACCGGAACCTCAGCCGCCGCCACGCGCCGGGGCGGCGGTGGACGATGTCACGGTCGTGCCGGTCGTCCCAGACGAAGAACCACGCGCTGTAGTCCGCTATCGCCTGGAGGACCTCGTCGGGGGCGCCGAGGTAGTACCCCGCCATCAGGTCCGTGTAGCACAGTCCGTCGGCATATTCGGTCACCTTGTCCGCCGGCATGAGCCGTTTTTCCAGAAGCCAGGTGCGCGTCTTCTCCTGGAGCCTGGGCCAATACGGATGCAGTTGCCTGGGAAACGCTGCCTCGATCACCGGGAGAGAGAGCGACGGTGGAACCGCGATCGCCGTCGGCGTCGATGTGGTGCTGTGTGGGAAAGCAGGCACGAACAAACCCCTTCCAGCCGCCAGTTGGCGCACGCCCCCGCGCTGAACCGGGCGTGCGCCGTTGCGTATCCCCGCACTTCCCATTCAGCACCACAACTGACCATTCTGGGAACGGATTTGCTTCATTCACTACCCCACGGTGTCGAGATTCTCCCCATGTGTGACCCGAACCGGATCACTAAGTGAGCAGATCCGATCGAACGTGCGACGCACACGCGAACGGCGCCTGTTCGGGGAGTGATTCCTGAACAGGCGCCGTGCGGGCGGGGGTGGTGGGACGTCAGTCGTTGGCGACCACGGGGTAGCGGGGCTCGTTCTCGGCCATCTGCCGCAGCGCGTCCTTGCGTTCACGCTTGGAGAGACGGTCGATGTACAGGTAGCCGTACAGGTGGTCGGTCTCGTGCTGCAGACAGCGGGCGAAGTAGCCGGTGCCGCGGACCTTGACCGGGTTGCCCTTCTCATCCTGCCCGGTGACCTCGGCGTAGTCGGGACGGGCGAGCGGGGCGTACGCGGTGGGCACCGACAGACAGCCCTCGTTGCTCTCGTCCAGCTGGCGCCGGTCGGCGGGCAGGTCCACGAGCTTCGGGTTGCAGACGACACCGACGTGCCGCTTGCCCTCGTCGTCCTGGCAGTCGTACACGAAGACCTTCAGGTCGACACCGATCTGGTTGGCGGCGAGGCCGACGCCCTCGGCGGTGCGCTGGCTGGCGAACATGTCCGCGACGAGCTGGTCCAGCTCCTCGCCGAACTCGGTGACGTCCTTGCACTCCTTGTGCAGCACGGGGTTCCCGACGACGGTGATGGGCCGCGAGGTGCCGCGCTCACGCCAGGCGTTCTCCCGCTCCTCGGCGTCCTCGGTGTCGATGACGAACCCCTCGTCGTCGACGGGGAGCACGCCCGCGTGCTGCTGATCGGTGTCCTGCTGGGCCATGACCGACGTATGCCTTCCTCAACAAAAACTGGGGGAGCTGCTGATACAGGGTAAGGGGATCGCGCCCCTCAGGGGCGCGGGGAACTGCGCGACCAGCCACAGCGGACCCGCAGCCGAACAACGACCTAGCAGACCTCTTCCAAATCCCGCCAGTCACGAGAATCCGGGCTGTCCGCAACCCACCCGTCCAACAACCCCCGAACCAGCGAAGCCGGCGCAGCCACCCCGCACTCCCGCTCCGGCACCCACAACTGCCCGTCCGTCCGATGCCCCAGCGGCCCGGGATGCCCCGGCTCACTGTGATCGTGCGGATCGAGATGCTCCCCGTCGCCCTCGTCCGACGGCATCCGCGACTCGGAGCACATCCGGCACAGCAGCCGTACGGAGGACGACCAGTCCTCGGCGGCGAACCCGGCGTCGGCGGCGAGCTGCTCCAGCGCGTCCCGGTCCGCCTCGGTGGCCGCCTCCAGCAGCACCACCCAGGTCGGCACCGGCGAAGGCGCCCACAGCTCGATCTCGTCGAACACGGGGTAGGCGTGGCCCGCCGCGGTGGTCCGCTCGCCGTGCGGCACCCCGTCGTGCAGCACGACCTCGCCCCAGCGCCGCCCGGAGGACGGCAGCGGGATGGACAGCACCTCAATGCGGGCGGGGTCGAGCCGCCGCCCCCACACCACCTCGGCCTCGCCCTCGGGAGACAGCCGTACGGCGGCGCTGCCGAGGTCCATGCCGAGCGGCTCACCGGCCGCGGTCGCCCCTCCCGGCACCCGCAGTCCGTACGCCTGCCAGGCCCGCCGGGCCAGCGGCCAGTCCTGGAGCGCGGTCGCGGCGATGCCGACGTTCCACCAGTCGGGCGCCCCGGTCTCCCGGTCGAGCAGCGCCACGGCACGCAGCCCCGCGGCCCGCGCCTGCTCCCAGTCGTGCCGGAACTTGTGCAGGAGCGCGAGGTTGAACCAGGACTCGGACAGCCACGGCTCCAGGTCCGCGGCACGTGTCAGCAGCGCGCCCGCGTCCTCGTACCGGCCGTCGCCGATCAGCGTGAACGCGCGGTCCGTGGCCTGCCGCCAGGAGGCGGAGGGCCGGTGCCGTCCCTTGCCGAAGATCCTCACGATTCCCGCCTGCCGGTTCCGTCGAGTGGGCTGGCTGTGCCCCCGGACACCCTCTCTCTCGCATCCAACCACGTGTGCTCGGAAGGGCGCTCATTACCCATGGGTTACCCCGTCACGGGCGAGGTCAGACAGTCTCTCGACAGTACCCGGGCCAGCGCCTCCACGACCTCCGGAGCGTAGTCCCCCGCGGTGCCCAGGCGCAGCTCCTCCAGCGCGGTCAGTGGCCCGCCCGGTCCGGCGTCCCGCGCCTTCTCCTCGTAGGCGTTGACGGCCCGTACGATCCGCGCGGCCGGCGGCTGCTCCCGGCAGGGGTCGGCCTGCCGTTCCACGACCACGGCGACGGCCGCGTCGACGCCCGTCTGCCGTACGACGGCCCCGCCGAGCAGCGCGATGCGGCGCTGCTCGGCGAGGGGCAGGACGGCGGTGGCGCCCGCGGGCACCGGGTCGACGAGGCTGAGCTGGCCGATGTCGTGCATGAGGGCGGCGTACTCCAGGACGGTGAGCTCGGGCCGGGACATCCCCAGTTCGCGCCCGACCTCCCGGCTGAGCGCGGCGACCCTGCGAGCGTGCCCGGCGGGGGTGTACCCGGCGATCTCGGTGGCACGGGCGAGGGAGGCGATGGTCTGCCGGTAGGTGGAGCGGACCGCGGCGTACCGGCGGACGGAGAGCTGGGTGAGCAGCAGCGGCACCGAGAACACGGGCAGCGCCCACAGTCCCGCGACGGCCACCGCGAGCGCCATCACGGCCCCGGTGGCGACGACGGCGGACCCGATGCCGAGCAGGGCCCGCAGTTCGTCCCGGAGCAGGGGGCCGAAGGGCCAGCGGGTGCGGGAGTGCGCGAGGGCGGCCGCGAGCACGGCGTCGCACAGCGCGGTCAGCGAGAGCAGGGCGAGCAGGAGCAGGGCGTAGGCGGGGCCGTCCCACCGGGTGAACGTGCCCTGGTTGTACAGGGGTTGGAAGCACACGGCGGCGAAGCCGACGGTGAGGACGCGACGGGCGAGCTGGTCGGCGGTGGGGCCCTGTCCGCGTCCCACGTGGGGCACGCTGCCGACGAGGGAGGCGGCGAGGACGACGGTGACGACCTGGGCGGCGCCGTGATGCGTGGGCGCACCGGCGTTCTCGCCGAGCAGGGCGTACGAGAGCGCCCCGGCGGCACCGAGCGGGGCGGCCTCCCTGACGTGGGGGCCGCTGCGGCGGTTGAGTTCACCGACGGTGATCAGCACGCCGAAGGCGAGGGCGGTGCCGCGCTCCTCAAGGCCGGTCCACAGGACGCAGCCGAGGGCGCCGAGGGCGAGGAGGAGGGCGCAGCCGTGGACGAGGGCGAGAAGCGGCGGGGGCCGGCGGGACGTCCTGGACGCGCTCACCGGCGTACCCCGTGGCGTCCCGCGACGGTCGGCCGGGGATGCGGCACCCCGGTCCCGTCCGTCTCGTCGGCCGTGACCGCCGGGTGCCAGCCGTGCCGGGCCAGGGCGCGGGCGAGGGCCGTGACCATCCGCGGGTCGAACTGGCTGCCCGCGCACTTCTCCAGCTCCTCCAGCGCGGCGCCGACGGGCCGGGCCCGCCGGTAGGAGCGGGTGGACGTCATGGCGTCGAAGGCGTCGGCCACGGCCACCACCCGTGCCGACTCCGGGATCTGTCCGCCCATCAGCCCGTACGGGTATCCGCTCCCGTCCAGCCGTTCGTGGTGGTGCAGGACGGCGGCCCTGGCCTCCCCGAGGAAGGAGATGCCCCGGACCATCTCGTGCCCGTACTCGGGATGCAGCTCGATGACCCGCCGCTCCTCGGGGGTCAGCGGGCCGTCCTTCCTGAGCAGCCGCGTCGGCACCCCGAGCTTGCCCACGTCGTGCAGGATTCCGGCGAACCGCAGCACCTCGGTCCGGTCGTCGTCCATGCCGAGCTCCCGCGCGATCATCATCGACGCCTGTCCCACCCGCTCGCTGTGCCCGCGCGTGTACTCGTCCTTGATGTCGACGGCCTGCACCAGCGCCCGGATGGTGGCCTGGTGGGCGGCCCGCTCCCGGTGGTACTGCGCGAACACCCACCACGACACGTACATCGGCAGCAGCACGAGCAGCGCGGCGACCGGGCCGTAGGGACTGCGCCACAGCACGGCCATCATGAGTCCGGCCAACCCGTGCACGGCGACGGGCCCGAGGGAGCGGAGAAACAGGCCGTGCCAGGCCCGTCGTGCCGGCATCCGCTCGGCGAGAACCAGGATCCCCCCGTCCAGCATGCTCAGCACCAGGCAGAGCACGAGCACCGCGACCCCGGCCGGGGCCAGCGCGTACGGGAAGTCGGATGCCACGACCGCGTCCCGGCCGCCCATCGCCCAGTGCACCCGCGCGGCCGCCCACACGCTCACCGCGAGCTGGGCGGCCCGCCAGAGCCGGCGCAGCCCGCGCGGGCGCCGCTCGACCGGGGACAGCAGCGCCCCCGGCAGGGCCACGAGGGCGGCGGCCGGGGGCGGCAGCAGAAAGACGCCGGCGAGCAGGACGGGATGGAAGGTCCCGGCGAACCGCCACCGGGCGGCGGCCCGCTCGCATCCGGCGGACAGCGCGGCCAGCAGCGCGAGCTCCCACCAGGAGGTGCGGACGGACGGCAGCGGCAGCAGACAGAGCAGTGCGGCTACGGCGACGCAGGCGACGTACGCACGCGCGCGTGCCGGTACCGCCTCCATGTCGCCCCTCCAGCCGAGTCCGCACAGTCGCGAGGAGCGTAGGACGGCGAGGGGAGGCGGCGCGGGGTGATCACCTGCTGATTAGCACGTTCGAGTGAACGGCGATCGCGGCTCAGGACTCCTGCGGAGTCACCGGCGAGGCGGTCACGTCGTGTTCGGGCACGGCCTGGCCCGAGCGGATCAGATCGAGCCGCCCCAGGACCTTGGAGCGCAGGTCGCTGGGCACGTCGTCATGACCGCAGCACCGCTTGACCAGCTTCTTCACGGCCTCTTCGAGGCCGTACTTCTCCAGACACGGCGAGCACTCGCTGAAGTGCTGCTTGAACTTGGCGCGATCGACGTCCGGCATCTCGCTGTCGAGGAACTCGTAGAGATGATCGAGTACCTCACTGCAGTCCGTCTCGTGCGGCTCTCCGCAGCTCATGAGCCCGAGCCTTTCGCTTCGTTCGACTCCCCGGCACCGGCCGGGACGAGCCCGCGCTCGCGCGCGTAGTCCTCCAACATGCCGCGCAGTTGACGGCGTCCGCGGTGCAGGCGGGACATCACCGTACCGATGGGTGTCCCCATGATGTCCGCGATCTCCTTGTACGCAAAGCCCTCTACGTCAGCGAGGTAGACGGCGATGCGGAATTCCTCGGGGATCGCCTGCAGCGCTTCCTTCACGTCCGAGTCGGGCAGGTGGTCGAGCGCCTGCGACTCGGCGGAGCGCAGGCCCGTCGACATGTGCGACTCGGCACGCGCGAGCTGCCAGTCCTCGATCTCCTCGGCCGCGGAGCGCTGGGGTTCGCGCTGCTTCTTGCGGTACGAGTTGATGAACGTGTTGGTGAGGATCCGGTACAGCCACGCCTTGAGGTTGGTCCCCTCACGGAACTGGTGGAAGGACGCGTACGCCTTGGCGTACGTCTCCTGCACCAGGTCTTCGGCGTCGGCGGGGTTGCGCGTCATGCGCAGCGCGGCCGAGTACATCTGGTCGAGGAATTCGAGCGCGTCCCGCTCGAAGCGCGCGGTGCGCTCCGCAGTCGACTCCGTGCTCGCGCCCTGGCCCTCGGGCTGCTCCGCCTGGCCGTTGTCGGTCCCTGCGTCGATCCCAGTGACCGGACCCACCTCCTCAAGATTCCGGGCAGCAACGAAACCGGTGCCACCGGAATTGGAGGATAGACGACTACCCGTCCCGGCCGCCCCTCGAATAGGGGTGGTCTTGGCCGCATGCAGCACCGTCCAGTCCAGGTCAGCGCGACTGCTGCGGCTCGGGCAGAAGGTCGAACCCATGCGGCGGACTTCCTCTCCTACGACGGTCGGCGCTGTTGTTCAGCGCTTCTGTCCGCCTCAACAGAGGTCCGCGGCTCAGCATTCCCGGGCTTTCACTCCAGTGACCCGACCCACTTCACGACCGCGTCCGTGATGACCGTCACGGCCTCGTCCTGGGTGATCTCCGCCCGCTTCGGCACGGCGAAGCCGTGATCGCCGTAAGGCACCTCGACCAGTTCGAAGGACCCGGCCGGGAACTCCTGCGGCTTCCCGAACGGGTCGTTGCCGCCCTGTACGACCAGGGTGGGCACCCCGGATCCGAGCAGCTCGTCGGCGCGCGACTTCTCCGGCTTGCCGGGCGGGTGCAGCGGGAAGCTGAGGGCGAGCACGGCACGGGCGCCCAGCTCGACGGCCGTACGGCAGGCGACACGGGCGCCGGCACTGCGCCCTCCGGAGATCACCGGCAGTCCCGGGTTCAGCAGGGCGGGCCAGATGCCCCGCCATCCCACGTCCAGCGTCTTCGGCGCGGGTGCGAGCTTCTTGCCGGCCACCCGCCAGGGCTGCTCGACGAGGGCGACGGTCACCGCGTGGTGCGGGAGGGCCGCGGCGAGGGCCCGGAGGTCGCGCGCCTCGACGCCGCCGCCCGCTCCATGGCTCACCGCCAGGACGAACCGTGCCCGCTCCGCCGTGTGCCAGGTGACGCGGGCGTCACCCGCGTCGGTGCCGATGATCTCGGAGGTCTCTTTGGTCACGTCAGAAGAGTGTGCCCTCTTCGGGACCGTCGAGCTCCTTCAGCAGCTCCGGCCCGTTGTTGCGCACGTTGCTGACGGCCGTGCTCACCGGATAGGCCCGCATCAGCCCCTCGGGCGGCGGCGCGAGCAGGGAGCGCAGGTCGTCGAGGTCGGTGCGGGACGGGTCGAGCCAGGTGTCCCAGCGGTCCGGGGTCAGCATCAGCGGCATCCGGGGGTGGATGTCGGCGAGGGTGCGCGGGCCGTCTGCCGGTGAGACCGCCAGCGGGCCCGTCTCCGCCTCGGTGGTGATCACGGAGCAGGTCGCCCACCAGGCCAGCGGGTGGTCGTCGGGCAGGGTCTTGTCCCGCCAGAACTCGTACAGCCCGGCCATCGCGAACACCGAGCCGTCGGCGGGCAGCACGAAGTAGGGCTGCTTGCGCGGCCGCTTCTTCTTCCCCTCGACCTCCAGCTCCCGCTCGCCGGTGCCGGTGACCCACTCGTAGTAGCCGTCGGCCGGGATGACGCAGCGGCGGGTGGCGAAGGCCCGCTTGTACGACGGCTTCTCGTGCACGGTCTCCGCGCGCGCGTTGATCATCCGGGCCGCGCCCTCGGGGCTCTTCGACCAGCTCGGGACCAGGCCCCACTTCAGCTTCCGCAGCTGCCGAACCGGCCGCGGGTCCTCGGCGTCCTTGAGAGGACGGTCGAGGACGGCATAGACCTCCTTGGTCGGGGCCACGTTGTAGTCGGGCTCCAAGGTCTCCTCGGGCTGCCACTTCTCGATCTCAAAGATTCCTGCGAGATCCTCGGGCCCACGACTGGCTGCATACCGTCCGCACATACGTGCCACACTGCCAGACTCCGTACGACGAGAGGGAGCCACCGGGAAACATGGACAGCACCGCATCGACCGCGCTGCCCGACCTCTGGGACCGGCTCATCGGACTGCAACCCGACCCCGACCTGTGGGTGGTGCTGGGCACCATGGTGGGGGCGCTCGCCCTGGTGGTCCCCCATACCTTGTGGCGGCTCTCGCGCAACGCCATCACCATCGCCCACGAGGGCGGCCACGGTCTGGTCGCCCTGCTGACCGGACGCCAGCTCACCGGCATACGGCTGCACTCCGACACCAGCGGCCTCACGGTCAGCCGGGGCAAGCCGCACGGCATCGGCATGATCCTCACCGCCGCGGCCGGCTACACCGCTCCCCCGCTGCTCGGCCTCGGCGGCGCCGCCCTGCTCGCCGCCGGCCGCATCACCCTGCTGCTGTGGGCGGCGACGGCCCTGCTGGTGGCGATGCTGGTGATGATCCGCAACGCGTACGGGGCGCTGACGGTGCTGGTCACCGGCGGCACGTTCGTGGTGGTGTCCTGGCTCGCCGGGCCCCAGGTGCAGGCGGCGTTCGCCTACGCGGTGGTGTGGTTCCTGCTGCTGGGCGGCGTGCGTCCCGCTTTCGAGCTACAGGCGAAGCGGGCGCGGGGCGGGGCGGGTGACTCGGACGCGGACCAGTTGTCCCGCCTGACGCACGTGCCCGCGGGGCTGTGGCTGTTCCTGTTCCACGCGGTGAGTCTGTGCTCACTGATAGGCGGCGGCAGGTGGTTGCTGCAGGTGTGACGCGAGCCCGAAGAGGCCCGTCACAGGGGTGCGGACGGCCCGACGGCGCCGCACCGGAGACACGACCCCCTACTAAAGTGGCCCCATGGCTTCGAACCCCTCAGACACCGCCCTCTGGCCCGCCCCCCACGCGAGCGCTGCCGTCGACGCGACGGTCCACGTACCGGGGTCGAAGTCGGTCACCAACCGGGCGCTCGTCCTGGCCGCCCTCGCCAGCGAGCCGGGCTGGCTGCGCCGCCCCCTCCGCTCCCGCGACACCCTCCTCATGGCGGCGGCCCTGCGCGAGATGGGCGTGGGCATCGAGGAGGGAGTCGGCCCCGACGGCACCGGTGAGACCTGGCGTGTCCTGCCGGCGGGCCTGCGCGGCCCCGCCACGGTGGACGTCGGCAACGCGGGCACCGTCATGCGCTTCCTCCCGCCCGTCGCCGCGCTGGCCGACGGCCCGATCCGCTTCGACGGCGACGCGAGGTCGTACGAGCGACCCCTGACCGGTGTCATCGACGCCCTGCGCGCTCTCGGGGCCCGGATCGACGACGACGGCCGTGGCGCGCTGCCGCTCACCGTGCACGGCGGCGGTGCCCTGGACGGCGGACCGGTCGAGATCGACGCGTCCTCGTCGTCCCAGTTCGTCTCGGCGCTCCTGCTGTCCGGCCCGCGCTTCAACCAGGGCGTCGAGGTCCGGCACGTGGGCTCGTCGCTGCCCTCGATGCCGCACATCCGGATGACGGTGGACATGCTGCGCGCGGTGGGCGCCCAGGTGGACACCCCGGAGTCGGGCGGCGAGCCGAACGTCTGGCGGGTCACGCCGGGCGCCCTGCTGGGCCGGGACCTCACCATCGAACCCGACCTGTCCAACGCCCAGCCGTTCCTGGCGGCCGCCCTCGTGACGGGTGGCAAGGTCGTGATCCCGGACTGGCCGGCCCGCACCACGCAGCCCGGTGACCGTCTGCGCGAGATCTTCACCGAGATGGGTGGTTCCTGCGAACTCACCGAGTACGGCCTGGTGTTCACCGGTTCGGGTGCGATCCACGGCATCGACGCCGAGCTCGGCGAGGTCGGCGAGCTGACCCCCGGCATCGCGGCCGTGGCGGCCCTCGCGGACTCCCCCTCCACCCTGCGCGGGGTGTCCCATCTGCGCCTGCACGAGACGGACCGGCTGGCCGCGCTCACCAAGGAGATCAACGAACTCGGCGGTGACGTCACCGAGACGGCCGACGGTCTGCACATCCGCCCGCGCCGGCTGCACGGCGGGATCTTCCACACCTACGAGGACCACCGCATGGCCACGGCCGGCGCGATCATCGGCCTCGCGGTCGAGGGCGTGCAGATCGAGAACGTCGCGACGACGGCCAAGACCCTGCCGGACTTCCCGGACATGTGGAACGGGATGCTCGGGAGCGAAAAGGCGTAGGGGACACACGCCATGCGCCGCTACGGCAAGCACACCGACGAGGACGACATCCGCAGCCGCCCCAACCGCAAGGGCAACCGGCCGCGCACCCACATCCGGCCCAAGCACGAGGACGCGTCCTGGGGCATGGTCCTCACCGTCGACCGGGGCCGCCTGACCGTCCTCGTCGAGGACCGGATCGTGATGGCGATGAAGGCCCGCGAGCTGGGCCGCAAGGCCGCGGTCGTCGGCGACCGGGTGGCCCTCGTCGGCGACCTGTCCGGCCAGAAGGACACCCTCGCGCGGATCGTCCGCATCGAGGAGCGCACATCGGTCCTGCGCCGCACGGCCGACGACGACGATCCCTATGAGCGGGTGGTCGTCGCCAACGCCGACCAGCTCGCCATCGTCACGGCGCTCGCCGACCCGGAACCCCGCCCCCGCCTCATCGACCGCTGCCTGGTGGCGGCCTTCGACGGTGGGCTCACCCCGCTCCTGGTCATGACCAAGTCGGACCTGGCCCCGCCGGACAAGCTCCTGGAGCTCTACGGCGACCTGGACATCCCCTACGTCGTCACCAGCCGCGAGGAGCTGGAGAGCGGGGCCGCGGTCAACCGGGTGCGCGAGCAGCTCGACGGCAAGATCACGGCGTTCGTCGGGCATTCCGGCGTCGGCAAGACGACCCTGGTCAACGCGCTGGTCCCGGAGGACCGCCGGCGTCTGACCGGCCATGTCAACGCGGTGACCGGCCGCGGCCGGCACACCACGACCTCGGCGCTGGCGCTGCCGCTGGCGGGCGACGAGGGCTGGGTGATCGACACCCCGGGCCTGCGGTCCTTCGGACTGCACCACGTGGATCCGTCCCGGGTGATCCACGCGTTCCCCGACCTGGAACCGGGCACCGAGAACTGCCCGCGCGCGTGCAGCCACGACGAGCCGGACTGCGCGCTGGACGCGTGGGTGGCCGAGGGCCACGCCGATCCGGCCCGGCTGTACTCCCTGCGCCGGCTGCTGTCGACGCGGGAGCGGACGGACGGGGACTGACCTCCGCGTTGTTTGGCTGTACGCGAGTTCGGTAAGTGCATAATCGCACCGAGCCGGGCATACGGCCGGACATACGGGAGGACAGCACATGGCGTGGCTGCTGGTGGTGGTGGCCGGGTTGCTGGAGACCGGTTTCGCCGTGTGTCTGAAGCTCTCCCACGGTTTCACCCGGCTGGGACCGACCGTGGCCTTCTGTATCTTCGCCCTCGGCAGCTTCGGCCTGCTGACGCTGTCACTGAAGAAGCTGGACGTCGGCCCCGCGTACGCGGTGTGGACCGGCATCGGCGCGGCGGGCACCGCGATCTACGGGATGATCTTCCTCGACGACCTGGTGTCGACGCTGAAGATCGTCTCGATCAGCCTGGTGATCATCGGCGTGATCGGGCTCCAGCTCTCGGGCTCGCAGCACTAGGCAGCGGTCGCACCGGAGCCACCGGTCGCACCGGAGCCACCGGTCACACCGGCTGCCGAGGCAGCGCGCTGCGCACCAGTTCCGCGACCCCGCCCTCACCCGGCGGGGCCGCCACACAGGACAGGGCGAGCCGGACGGCGAGTTCGCAGGAGCGGGCGAGCTCGGGGACGTCCGCCTTGTGGACGCCGGGTCCGGCCAGGACGGAGACGGCACGGTCGCGCACCAGGGCCACGAAGTCGCCCGGTGACGGCAGCGCTCCGTCGGCCCGGCGCTGGGCCGGCACGGCGGAGGAGGACGGCACCGCCGAGAGCGTCGGCGAGGGCAGCCGCTCGCCCCAGCAGCCGGTGAGCATGGCCCGTACCAGCGCGTTCTCCCGGGCGGAGGCGGTGGTCCACTCGGCGGTCGCGGTCAGCCGCTCCCGGGCGTCGCCGTGCGAGGTGAGCGCCCGGTCGACGCCGACGAGATACCCGTCGGCCTCTCGTCTCACCAGCGCGCGGGCCAGCCCTTCCTTGCTCCCGAACTCGTTGTACAGCGTCTGCCGGGACACTCCGGCCGTCACCGCGACATCGACCATCCTCACGGCGGACCACGGCCGGCGCGCCAACGCCGCGTAAGCGGCATCCAGCAGCGATTCCCGCGCAGCAGGCATCATCGCCTCCCAGGGAGCAAGCAGCTCTGCGCCCAGATTTGACGCGCGGGGAAGCACTGTCAAGGGGTCACGCGGGCACGAAGCGGCCCGCCCGGCGCCGCCCCGCCCACGCGGGCCCGCGAAACGCGGCTCCACCGGGCACGAACCGGCTCCACGAACCCGCCCCACGGTCCGCACCCCGTCCCCGCTGGCCCCGTACCGACAGCGGCAGATACCGTTCGCAACATGCCGGACTACCTCGACGACCTCCGCCTCGCCCACGTCCTCGCGGACGCGGCCGACGCGACCACCATGGACCGCTTCAAGGCACTGGACCTCAAGGTCGAGACAAAGCCGGACATGACCCCGGTCAGTGAGGCGGACAAGGCGGCGGAAGAACTGATCCGCAACCACCTCAAGCGCGCCCGTCCGCGGGACGCCATCCTCGGCGAGGAGTACGGCGTCGAGGGCACCGGCCCGCGCCGCTGGGTCATCGACCCCATCGACGGCACCAAGAACTACGTCCGGGGCGTTCCCGTCTGGGCCACCCTGATCTCCCTGATGGAGGCGGCGGAGGGCGGCTACCAGCCCGTCGTCGGCGTGGTCTCGGCCCCCGCCCTCGGCCGTCGCTGGTGGGCCGCGAAGGGGCACGGCGCCTTCAGCGGCCGCAGCCTGACCTCCGCGTCGCGTCTGCACGTCTCCCAGGTCGGCAAGCTCTCGGACGCCTCCTTCGCCTACTCCTCCCTCACCGGCTGGGAGGACCAGGGCCGCCTGGGAGGCTTCCTCGACCTGACCCGCGAGGTGTGGCGCACGCGCGCGTACGGGGACTTCTGGCCGTACATGATGGTCGCCGAGGGCTCGATCGACCTGTGCGCGGAACCGGAGCTCTCGCTCTGGGACATGGCCGCGAACGCGATCGTCGTCACGGAGGCCGGCGGCACCTTCACCGGACTCGACGGCCGGCCCGGCCCGCACAGCGGCAACGCCGCCGCTTCCAACGGCCTGCTCCACGACGAGTTCCTGGGCTATCTCAACGAGCGCTACTAGGGCCCGAGCAGCGCAGGCAGGGGCTCGGGGGCACTTCCGGGAAACACATCTGAGCGCGCACGCCCTCAATCGGCAGCGCGCGCCCCCTTGTTGACCGTCGCTTTACCTGCGACTCTGAGGGGACCCTCATTTGTGAACTTGTGAACCGATGAACGAACTCATCGGTTCCACAGGAGGTGACTGCGAACCCATGCTCGTCCGCGACGCCATGAGCACGGTGGTCCTCACCATCGGCCCCGCCCACACACTCCGCCAGGCCGCCGCCCTGATGTCCGCCCGCAGGGTGGGCGCGGCCGTGGTCCTCGATCCCGACGGCACCGGCACCGGCATTCTGACCGAGCGCGACATCCTGAACTCCGTAGGGCTGGGCCAGAGCCCGGACACGGAGTACGCCCACGCCCACACCACCACCGACGTCGTCTTCGCCACCCCGACCTGGACCCTGGAGGAGGCCGCGCAGGCGATGGCCCACGGCGGTTTCCGGCACCTCATCGTGCTGGACCACGGCGAGCCCACGGGCATCGTCTCGGTCCGCGACATCATCCGCTGCTGGGCGCCGGCACCGCGGCGGGTGCCCGCCACCACCGGTTCACCGCATTAGACTCGATCCAATTCGAGTGGTGCTCCAAACTCACACCCATTCGGATTCTGGTCTCCAGCTGTTAGGCTGGTGCCCATGAGCGACCTTCTGGAACGACTGCGCGGCCGCGGATGGCGGATGACCGCACAGCGGCGCGTCGTGGCCGAGGTCCTCGACGGCGAACACGTCCACCTGACGGCCGACGAGGTCCACGCGCGCGCCGTGGCCAAGCTGCCCGAGATCTCCCGGGCGACGGTCTACAACACGCTGGGTGAGCTGGTCTCCCTCGGCGAGGTGCTCGAAGTCGCCACCGACAAGCGCGCCAAGAGGTACGACCCCAACGCCCACCGGCCGCACCACCACCTGGTCTGCGCCCAGTGCGGCGCCATCCGGGACGTGCACCCCACGGGCGACCCGCTGACGGAGCTCCCCGACTCGGAGCGCTTCGGCTTCACCGTCTCGGGCGTCGAGGTGACGTACCGCGGCGTGTGCCCGAACTGCGCGGCGGCGTAACACCCTTCACCGAGCCCCGGCATCCTTCACGGACGCCGGGGCTCCGTGCCGTCCGCAGCCATTCGCACGGTCCATGGACTTCCTGAATCTGACGGACCGTCATATCGTCGTGCGGCCCCCTCTCCGTACCGAACTCCGCAAGGAGCAACCGTGGGAGATCCGCACCCCAAACTCCACGCCACCGCCCTGACCCGCACCTTCGGCCGCCCGCCCCGCTCCGTCGACGCCCTCGGCCCGCTCGACCTCAGCCTCGCCCCGGGCGAGTTCGTCTGCCTGGTCGGCCCCTCCGGGTGCGGCAAGTCGACGCTGCTGCGCATCGCGGCGGGCCTGCTCCGCCCGAGCACGGGCGCCCTGGAGATCCGCACGGCCTCGGCCCGCCCGGCGGCCATGATCTTCCAGGACTACGGCATCTACGACTGGAAGTCCGTCCGTGCCAACGTCCGCTTCGGCCTGGACATCCAGCGCGTCCCGCGCCGCGAGGCGAACGCCCGGGCGCAGGAGTGGCTGGCCCGCATGGGCCTCGCGGACTTCGCCGACGCCTACCCGGCGACCCTCTCCGGCGGAATGCGCCAGCGCGTGGCGATCGCGCGCGCCCTCGCGGTGGAACCCGAACTCCTGCTGATGGACGAACCCTTCGCCGCCCTGGACGCCCAACTGCGCATGATCCTCCAGGACGAGCTGCTGGAGGTCACGCAGACCCTGCGCACCACCACGCTGTTCATCACCCACAGCCTGGAGGAGGCGATCGTCCTCGGCGACCGCGTCCTGGTGATGTCCGCCCGCCCGGGCCGCCTGATCGCCGAACACCGCCCGCCGTTCCCCCGGCCGCGCACCGGCGACATCCGCTCGGCTCCCGAATTCACGTCCCTGAAGAGCGAGTTGTGGGACCTGCTGCGCAAGGAGGCGCTACCGGCATGACGACCGTGGCTCCCGAGAAGGTCTCCGTACTCGTACGCCGCCCGGGCCCGGAAGAGCTGCACCCGCTGCGCACCCACCGCCGCAGACGAGCCCTGGAACTGACCCTGGCGGCAGCCGTCCCCCTGCTGCTGGTCCTCCTTTGGCAACTGGCCGCCGCCCAGGCCTGGCTGGACGACCGCGTCTATCCCGCCCCCTCCACGATCCTCGCCGACGGCTGGGACCGCGCGGCGGCCGGCGACCTCTGGCCGGACGTGTGGGCGACCACGAAGCGCGTCCTGGCCGGCTACGCGTTCGGCACGGCCACGGGCTACGCCCTGGGCCTGGTGATGGGCTCGCTGTCCCTGGTGCGAGCGGCCCTGGAACCCCTCCTGGACGCCCTGTACGTCGTCCCGAAGCTGGCCCTGCTCCCCGTCTTCCTGAACATGTTCGGGCTGGGCGAGGGCCCGCAGATCGCCCTGGTGGCCACGACGGTCTTCTTCTTCGTGTGGATCTCGACCATGTCGGCGGTGATCTCCATCCCCTCCGGCCACCGCGACGCGGGCCAGGTCTTCGGCGCCTCCCCCTGGCAGATGTTCCGCCACGTCCTCCTGCCCGCCTCCCTCCCGTCCGTCCTGGTCGGCGCCCGGATCGCGGCGGGCGTGGCGGTCCTGGTGATCGTCGCCTCGGAACAGATCGCCGCGACGAACGGCTTGGGCCACCTGATCTTCGACTCGCGCGCCCTGTTCCAGAACGACGTGATGTTCGTCGGCATCGTCTGCGTGGCCGTCCTCGGCGTCCTGTTCTCCGAACTGGTCCGCGTCCTGGGCCGCCTGCTCACCCCGTGGGCACCGAGGGACCGCGGAAGGGGCCAGTCGTGAGAAGACACTTCTACGGCGCAGTGCTCACCGCACTCACCCTGCTGACGTCGACAGCCTGCACGGCGTCCCACGATCCGACGAGCCCGGCGTCCGGGGCGGGCGGGGGCGGGACACGAACCGTCCGCCCGGTGACGGGCTGCGGCACCGGCTCCTGGACGGACCCCGCCGACCTCTCCCCCACCCGCACCCCGGCCCGCTGCAGGCCGGGCACCCCCGCTCCCCAGCCCCTGCCGAAACCCCGCAAGGTGACCATCGCGACCGGGACACTGAGCGCGGAGTACGTGGCACCGCTCCAAGTGTCCCTGGACAAAAGAGAGTTCAAGAAGGAGGGCCTGGACGTCACCCTGAAGGTGCTGCCGACCCCCGACTCCCTGCCGCTGCTCGCCAAGGGCGACATCGACGCCCTGTGGGCGGCCCCCGAGGCGGCGGTCATGAACGGCGTCCGGGGCGGTTTCGACATCCGCTGGGTCGCGGCGAACTTCTCCCCCGACCCGAAGTCGAAGAGCGGCCTGTGGGTCAGGCTCAGGGACGGCGAGAGCGGCGACCGGGTGAGGATGGCCGGCCGCAGGATGGGCACGATGATCGGCAAGGGCTCGGTGATCGCGTACCCCATGGAGAAGGCCCTCGGCGGACACGGCGGCGGCCTCGACGAGATCCAGTACCAGCAGCTCGGCGCGGCCGACGTCCTCACGGCCCTCCAGAACGGCGGCGTCGACTCGGCCTGGCTGCTGGACCCGGTCTGGCGCAGGGTCGACGGCAAGCCCGGCTACGCCTTCCTGGGCGGCCAGCCGCTCGGTGAGCCCCTGGGCGGCATGCTGTACGGCCCGCGCCTGCTGAACGACGACGTGGACGCGGGAGTCGCGTTGCTGAGGGCGTACATCCGCACGGTGAACACGTACTTCGCGGACGACTACAAGGCGGATGCGACCTTCGTCACCTACCTGGCGAAACTCCTGAAGACCGACGAGGCCGTCCTCAGGTCCACCCCGTCCCTGCGCATGGACTGGGAGATCCGCGCGGGCACCACGGACCGCCTGCAGGCGGCCTACCGGGCGCAGGGCGTGACGGAGGGCGAGAGCCTGCCGGAGTCCAGGACGGTGGACCGGGCTCTGTACGAGGAGGCGGTGGGCCACCGCCACTGAAAACACCGAGGGCCGGAACCCTTTCGGATTCCGGCCCTCGGCCTTCAGTAGCGGGGACAGGATTTGAACCTGCGACCTCTGGGTTATGAGCCCAGCGAGCTACCGAGCTGCTCCACCCCGCGTCGTTGAATGCAACGTTACGTGAAGGGAGAGGCCAGAGGCAAATCGCTTGTTCGAGGGCGGTCCCGCACAGCGCCCGCTACGCCGACAGTTCCTCCCGCAACGCGTCCCGCAGCCGGGCCGCCCGCTCGGAGACCTCCGCAGGTCCGAGGGCCACCGCCCGGTCGGCCCACCGCTGTCCCTCGGCCAGCTCGCCCCGACGCGCGTAGACCAGGGCCAGCCGCAGAGCCGCCCGCCCGTGCCCCGCGTCGGCGGCCCGGGCCCACCACACGGCGGCCTCCGGCTCGCTCCCCTCCCGGGCCAGCAGCAGCCCCAGGTTGAACGCCCCGTTTCGGGATCCCGCCTCCGCGGCCTCCCGGTACCACCGGGCCGCCTCCACGACGTCACCCCGGGCGGCGGCGAGCATGCCCACCCGCACCTGGGCCCGGCGGTGCCCCTGGGAGGCCGCCCGCTCGTACCACTCCTCGCACTCGCTCTTCTCCTCGTGCACCGGCTCCCCGAGGGAGTGCGCGGGCACCGGCGGCCGCCGGGCGTCCAGCACGGTCGCGAGCCGGTAGGCGGCCTCCGCGCTGCCGCCTCCCGCCGCACACCGGAGGTGCCGCTCGGCGCCGGCCTCGTCCCCGTCCCGCAGCCGGGCGATGCCCACCTGGAGCGCGGCCTCGGTGTGCCCGGCGGCGGCGGCCCGCTCGTACCAGCGCAGCGCGACGGTCTCCTCGCCGCGCCCGGCGAACAGGATGCCGAGGTTGAACGCGGCGTCCACGCTCCCTGCCTCGGCGGCCTTGGAGAACCAGGGCTCGGCCCCCGCGGTGTCCCCGCCCTGGAGCAGCAGGATGGCGAGCGCGTTGGCCGCCTCGCGGTGTCCCGCGTACGCGGCCCGCCGGTACCACTGCTCGGCCTGCGCGGTCCGTCCCTGCTCGGCGCAGAGCAGCCCGAGGTTGTACGCGCCGTTGTCGTCGCCCGCGTCCATCGCCGCCCGGTACCAGCGCTCGGCGGTCTGCGGCTCGCCGCGCTCGGCGTGCAGGGCGCCCAGCGCGTTGGCCGCGTTGCCGTCCCCGTCCTGGGCGGCGCGCAGCCACCACACGGCGGCGCTCTCGGTGTCCCCCGCGTCCCGCAGCAGGAACCCGAGCGCGCAGGCGGCCCGCGCCTCGCCGTCCTTCGCGGACGTCAGGTACCAGCGCCCGGCCTCCTTGAGCGCGCCACGCCGCTCCAGGATCGCCCCGAGGTGCAGCGCAGCCCGTCGGTGACCGCGCGCGGCGGCCTGCCGGTACCACTGCTCGGCCTCGGCCCCGGCGCCGTGGTCGTCCCCCACGTCCCCCTCGGGAACCAGCCGGCGGTCGAGCGCGCGGGCCAGCCGGTAGGCAGCCTCGCGGTGCCCCCGCTCGGCGGCGATCCGCATCCACTGCTCGGCGCCCGCGTCCTGGCGGTGCTCCAGCAGGTCGGCGAGCGCGTAGGCGCCCAGCGCGTGCCCCTGCTCGGCGGACTGGCGCAACCAGTACTCGGCGGCGGGCTCGTCGCCCCGCTCACGGTGGTGGCGCCCCAGCGCGTGCGCTGCCGCGGCCGACCCGGCGACGGCGGCGATCCGCCACCAGCCGGCGGCGTCGTCGGCGTATCCGCGCTGGTGCAGCAGGACGCCCAGGTTGTTGGCCGCGGCCCGGTCGCCTGCGGCGGTGGCGGCACGCAGATGGGGCTCGGCTCCGTCGAGATCGCCGCGGCGCAGCAGAAGGGCGCCGAGGACGCTCATCGCCTCGACGTCACCGGCTTCGGCGGCCAGGCGCTGCCGGACCTCCTCGGCGGCGTCGTCAGGCGCCTCCCCGACCCCGTCCCGCCCGGAAGGTTGCACAAAACGCCCTGTCTCGAACAGAGTTGCCTTGTCCCCCATAACGTCCATCGTCGCACCACCTGCAACCTGGGTACACCTGGTATACCGCAGCCAGTGAGGTCACTTCAGCGTTTTGTCGACATGCCCACAGAACGACAAGTGAAACACAGTTCCCCCTCAACTGCCCCCGGCGGCACGGCCGTCACTTGCTCGGCAATGCGTTCGCACATCACGAAGGCCCGGATCCTGAAAGGATCCGGGCCTTCGATTCCAGTAGCGGGGACAGGATTTGAACCTGCGACCTCTGGGTTATGAGCCCAGCGAGCTACCGAGCTGCTCCACCCCGCGCCGTTGTGTTGCAACCGTATCACGGCGCGGGGGTGGGCTTTCGCCCAGCGGCCGATCAGCCGCTGGGACTGCTGCTCGGACTACCGCTGGGACTGCTCCGGGGGCTCGGACTGGCACTGGGCTTCGCGCTGCTGCCGCTGCCCTTGTCCGCCGTGGCCTGCGCGTCCTCGGCGCGCTTGAGCGCGTCCTGGAGATCCTCCTGGGCCCGGCCGTACGCCTCCCAGTCGCCCTTCTTCAGGGCTTCCTGGCCGGCGTCGAAGGCCTTCTGGGCGTCGTTCAGCGCCTGTTGGACCGTCGGGTTGGTGGAGGTCGGCGGCGGCTTGGTGGTGTCACCGCCGTCGTCGGCCGGTGGCTGGGTGCTCGAACCGTCCGCTCCGAAGACCTTGTTCAGGGCTTCGTCGAGGGTGTCCTCGAAGGCGGTGTTGCCCCCGTAGGTCACCAACACCTTCCGCAGCAGCGGGTACTTGAGTCCACCACCGCGTACGTAGACCGGCTCCACATAGAGCAGTCCTCCGTCGAGGGGCACCGTCAGGAGATTGCCGTACTCCACATTGGAGTCGCCTCTGTTGAGGAGGCTGATGGTCTCGGCGATGTCCTGTTCGGAGTTGAACTGGCTCTGCACCTGTTTGGGTCCGTTGACCGTGGTGTTGGTCGGCAGTTTCAGGATTCTGATCTTGCCGTAGTCGCTGGTGCCCGCCTCGGCGTCGACCGACATGAACGCACTGAGATTGTCCCGGCCGTTGGGCGTGAACGTCGTCGTGAGCGAGAACGCCTGTGCCTTCTGGTCGGGCATCTTCATGCTCAGGTAGTACGGCGGCACGGCGTCGCCCGACTTGTTGGTCGGGTCGTCCGGCACCTGCCACACCTCGCTGCCGCTGAGGAAGGTGTCCGCGTCCTCGACGTGGTAGCGGGCCAGCAGCTCACGCTGGACCTTGAACAGGTCCTGCGGGTAGCGCAGATGGGCCATCAGGTCGGTGGAGATGTCCTTCTTCGACTCCACCGTGCCCGGGAACGCCTTCATCCAGGTCTTGAGGACCGGGTCCTTGGTGTCCCACTGGTAGAGCTTGACCTCGCCGGTGTACGCGTCGACGGTCGCCTTCACCGAGTTGCGGATGTAGTTGACCTGGTTCTGCTGGGCCACGACCGCGCGCTGGTTGTTCGTCGCGGTCAGCGAGTCGGCCGTGGTGTCACCGAGGGTCGTGCGCGAGGAGTACGGGTAGCCGTTCGTCGTCGTGTACGCGTCGACGATCCACTGGATCTTGCCGTTGACCACCGCCGGGTAGGCGTCGCCGTCGATGGTCAGCCAGGGGGCGACCGCCTCGACGCGCTGCTTGGGCGTGCGGTTGTACAGGATCCGCGAGCCCTCGCCGATCGCTCCGGAGTAGAGGATCTGCGGCTCGCTGAACGCCACCGCGTAGGCGGCCCGGTTGACCGGGTTGGAGAGGTTGACCCCGCTCTTGGCCTTGTAGCTGTACGTCTTCTCGCCCGAGTCGTCGGAGTAGTCGATCTCCTTCTGGGGACCGCCGACGATCGAGTACTCGGTGGTCTTCTCGCCGTAGTAGACGCGCTGCTGGTACGTCCCGAGGTCGCCCTGGGAGGGCAGGTTGGACTCGGTGAAGACCGGGCGGCCCTCGGCGTCGGCCTCGGTGCCCTTCGCGGCGACCACGCCGTAGCCGTGGGTGTAACGGAAGTGGTCGTTGATCCAGTTGTTCTTCGGGATGCCGGCGAGGTTCAGCTCACGCAGCCCGATGACCGTGTCCTGGTCCTTGCCGTCCTTGTTGTAGCGGTCGACGTCCAGGTTGGTCGGGAACGCGTAGTAGTTCCGCATCTGCTGGAGCTGCTGGAACGTCGGCGAGACGACGTTGGGGTCCACGACCCGGATGCTCGCCGTGACGTCGACGTCGTCGCGCAGCTTGGTCTTGTCCGTGGTGGTGGACTTGCCGTCGTACTCCTTCACGGAGGCGTCGTCGATGCCGTACGCCTCACGCGTGGCCTTCAGGTTCTTCTCGACGTACGGCGCTTCCTTGGCCTGCTCGTTCGGCTGGACCTGGAACTTCTGGACGATCGCCGGGTAGAGCCCGCCGATCAGGATCGCCGAGAGCACCATCAGGCCGAAGCCGATCACGGGCAGCTGCCAGGTGCGCCGCCACAGGGTGGCGAAGAACAGCAGCGCGCAGATGACCGCGATGCAGAAGAGGATCGTCTTGGCCGGCAGATAGGCGTTCGCGTCGACGTACCTGAGGCCGGTCCAGCTGTCGGTCGCCTTGAAGTCGCTGGACTTGACCGCGAGGCCGTACCGGTCGAGCCAGTACGCGACGGCCTTCAGGGCGACGAAGACGCCGAGCAGCACCGACAGGTGCCCGGTCGCGGCGGCCGTGGCCCGCGCGCCCGGGGAGGTGATCCGGAGACCGCCGTAGAGGTAGTGGGTGAGCGCGGCGGCGATCACCGAGAGGATCGCGGCGGCGAAACCGAAGCCGAGCAGGAACCGGTACCAGGGCAGGTCGAAGGTGTAGAAGGAGATGTCGAGGTGGAACTGCGGGTCCTTCTGACCGAAGGAGACGCCGTTCACCCACATCAGCCAGGTCCGCCACTGGCTGGAGGCGGACGCACCGGCGATCAGGCCAACCAGGGAGACGATCCCGAGCAGCAGCCACTTCTTGTACGGCGCGATGCCCATCCGGTAGCGGTCGAGGTTCTGCTGCTCCATCGACATGGCGCTCAGCGGGGGACGCAGCCGGTGGGCCAGCCAGATGTTGAAGCCGACCGCCAGGGCCATCAGCAGGCCGAAGACGAAGAACAGCCCGATCTTGGTCCACAGCGTGGTGGTGAACACGGACGAGTAGTTCACCGAGCGGTACCAGAGCCAGTCCGTCCAGAAGCCCGCGAACATGGTGAACGCCATGCCGAGGACGGCAAGGACGCCCAGCGTCATGAGCAGGGTCCTGGCACGCCGGGACGGGCGGCCCACTCTCATCCGCGGCCCTGTAGGGCCTCCGCCGCGGTCCGGCATCTGGAAAGCCAAGGTGCGCACCTCGAAGTTCGCTGTCGATCCGTCAGGCCCTCGTGTTCGCGAGCCCTGGGTGGCCCCCCGTGATCGCGGGCCCACACCTATGCAACTTACTCACCGTTTACTCGGTTCCCGATTCAGGTGACGAACGAGGCAGGATTGTGACCATGTCCAACACCCCCATGGCGGCGAGCCCGCTCACCCGGGCCGTACTCGAGATCGACGAGTACGCCTCCGGCCTCGGCTGGGACCAGCCCGCCCGCCTCTTCGCCCTCGTCGACACCGCCCGGCTGCGCGCCCAGGAGCCCGCTCTCGCGAGGCAGCTCGGTCCGCAGGACGCGCAGGCTTCCGCGGGCTTCACCCCGATCGAGCAGGACGAGATTCCCGCGGGCAAGCCGCTCGACGAGTTCCTCGGCACCATCGCCTGGCCCGACGCGGTCGTCGGCTGTGCGCTCACCGTGGAGCGCCTGATGCTGCCGCCGTCCGCCGAGGCGTCCGTCCCGCAGGGGCTGACCGAGGCCAAGCTGGCGAAGTGGGTCGCCGAGCACCCGGACCGCCAGGAGGTCCGCATGACGGTCGCGGTCCTGCGCGACGGCACCCGCGACTCGGCCCTGCGGCTGCGCGAGAAGGACTCCCCGACCGAGGTCCTCACGGGCCGCGACCTGGTCCCCGGCCTGGCGGAGGCCCTGTCGGCGACGTTCGCGGACTGACGTCTTCCGGGTCCTCGAGGTCGTCGGGGTCTTCCGGTACGGCGAAGGGGGCGCCCTCGGTGTGAGGAGCGCCCCCTTCGCCGTGCACACGCGTGCCGGTCAGCCCTTGGCCGTGCACTTCGGCAGGTCGGACGTCCTGCCCTCGCGGATGTCCTTGAGCGCGCCGAGGGCGTCGTCGATGGTCTTCACCTTGACCAGGGTGAGCCCGCCAGGGGTGTCCTTGGCCGCGGCCGCGCAGTTGTCGGCGGGCGTCAGGAAGTACTGGGCGCCCTTGTCGCGCGCGCCGACCGTCTTCATCTCGATGCCGCCGATCGGGCCGACCTTGCCGCCGTCGTCGATCGTCCCGGTGCCGGCGACGAACTTGCCGCCGGTCAGGTTGCCCGGGGTGAGCTTGTCGTAGATGCCGAGCGCGAACATCAGCCCGGCACTCGGGCCGCCGACGTCGGCGAGCTTGATGTCGATGGTGAACGGGAAGGTGTGGTCGGTCCCGGCCGCGATCCCGACGATGGCGCGCTTCTCGCCGTCGTCGTCGGAGGTCCTGGTCCTGATCGTGACCTTCTCGGTCCTGGTGGCCGGCCGGTTCGCCTTCTCGGCGGCGGCCTGCTCCTTCGCGGGCACCACCGTGAACACGACGTCCTCGCCGGGCTTGTGCTTGGTCACCAGTTCGGCGACGTCGCCCGGCGCCTTCACCGTCGTACCGTCGACGGCCTTGATCACGTCACCGGCGTGGAGCCGGCCCTCGGCCGGGGAGTCCTTGACGACGGTCGAGACGATCACCCAGGACTGCACCGGGACGTGCAGTTCCTTCAGCGCGGCGACCTTCGCGCTCTCCTGGGACTGGCTGAACTCCTCGGCGTTCTCCTGGGTCGACTGCTCCTCGGTCTTGCCGTCCGGGTAGAGCGTGTCGTGCGGTACGACCTTGTTGTCGTGCGCGAGCCAGCCGTAGACGGCCTCGACGAGGTTCATCTTGTAGTCGGCGCTGGTGACCCGGACGGTGGTCATGTTCAGGTGACCGCTCGTCGGGTACGTCTTGCGCCCGGAGATCTGCAGCACCGGCTCGCCGCCGTGGTCGCCGAGGGTGTTCACCGTGGGTCCCGGTGACATCTCGGCGTAGGGCACTTTGATGAAGACTCCCGCGCAGAGAAGCGCGATCAGCATCAGGGTGGAGGCGAGCATCGTCGCGGTGCGGCGTGGCATGGCACGACAGTACGGGACGCTCCTGTCGGACTCTCGTCAGGGCGCCGCCGTCACCGGGACGTCAGGTGCCGGAGTGCGACTTCTCCATCGCGGCGCGGAAACGGGCGTATCCGTCGAGCTCGGGGCCGTCGCTGCGCGCCTTCCGGGTCCGGTTGGCCCAACTGCCCCACAGCCCGGCGGCGACCGCGGCCAACAACGGAATCAACAACCAGACGAGCGCCCCCATGCCGACCTCCCGACCCCACACTGAGCCACCGCAGAAACTGACTGATCAGCAGATTAACCATCTGCACTGACAACGCTCACGGCAGGGGTGCGGTTACGCAACCGGAGAGGCGGAGGAAGGGTTCAGCAGGCGCCGACCCATTCCTCCGTACCGTCAGAAAACGTCTGGTGCTTCCAGATCGGCACCTCGTGCTTGAGATCGTCGATCAGCTTCCGGCAGGCCTCGAAGGCCTCCCCCCGATGGGGGCAGGAGACGGCGACGACCACGGCGAGGTCCCCGACTCCGAGGTCCCCGACCCGGTGCACGGCGGCGAGGGCCCGCACCGGGAACGCGGCGACGACCTTCTCCGCGACCCTGCGCATCTCGGCCTCCGCACTGGGGTGGCACGAGTACCCGAGCTTGTCGACGTCGGCGCCCCCGTCGTGATTCCTGACCGTCCCGACGAACAGGGCGGTCCCGCCGGCCGCGTCGTCCCCTACGGCGCGGAAGACCTCGTCGAGGGAGAGGGCGGTCTCGCGGACACCGATGAGCTTGATCGGCTCGTCGGCGGTCCGCTCACCGGGGTGGTCGAAGGTAGGTGCCATGCGCCCATCGTGCCGCACGTCCTGGGCAACGGGGAATGAAGCTTTTACCCGGCACACACGCGTGCGGCGTTGGAGACTCGTACAGGTGGCCCACCCAGAGGGGCGGGGAACCGCGCGACAAGCCCCCGCAGCGCGCTCCGCTCAGATCCTCCGCCGGGCCTTCCGGGCCCGCCGTACGACAGCCGCCGCGCCCAGCAGGGCAACCGTCGCGCCGGCCGCCCCCGCCGCCGTCGCGTCCTTGCGCCCCAGCCGCCGCCCGGCGACCGTGTGCCGCCCGGCGACCTCCTCCAGCAGCTCCGCGAGCACCTCCTCGTTGGTCCACCGCGGCCGCCACCCGGCGTCGTGCAGCCGGCTTCCGCTCACCACCCAGGGGTACATCGTGTAGGCCAGGTCCCCGGCGGGAGACGGCGTCAGACCGATCCGGTGCAGCCGGGCCGCCGCCCCGAGCGCGACCGCCGACGGCAGCTCCATCCGGCGGATCCCGCTGAGCTCCTCGATCTCCTCCTGCTCCAGCCAGCCGTCGCACCCGACGGCGAGCTCCCCGTCGACCTTCTCCAGGACGGCGTGCTCCAGCGCGCTGCACAGGTCCTCGACGTGGCAGAACTGCCAGGCGGGCCGGGAGCCGGCCACGACCAGCAGGCGCGGCGACTCGAAGTACCGGGTCAGGGCGGTGTCCGTGCCCCCGCCCACCAGCACGGCGGGCCGCACCACGGTGACGTTCAGTCCCGGATGCGCCCGGGGCGCGCGCCGCGCGAGCCGCTCGATCTCCAGCAGGTCGCCGACCCCGGTCGCCTCCGCGGTGGCCCGCAGCTCGGCGTCCTCCGACAGGGGCAGCTCGTTGTCCGGCAGCGCCCCGTAGACCATCGCGGAGGTGCACAGCACGACCCGGTGGACGCCCGCGGCCGCCGCGGCGGTCAGCACGGTCTGCGTGCCGCGCACGTTGTACGCCGTACGCGCCGCGGGGTCGGAATCCAGATCGAGGTCGAGCGCCAGGTGCACCACGACATCGGCCCCGCGCAGCTTCTCCGCGATGGCCGGATCGCGTACGTCCAGGATGTGCCACTGCGCCGCGTCGCACTCGCCACGCCGCTCGTCGAGCGCGATGACCTGCTTGATCTCCTCCGAGGCGGCGAGCCGCTCGGTCAGCATCGCTCCGATGCCGGACGCGGCACCGGTGACCGCGACGACTGGCCCGCGCGTGGCGGGATTGGTTGACTGGTTTCGCGCTGCGCGAACCTGCGGATCAGGGGAACTCACCGGGCGTCTCCAGCGGTTGTCTTCAGTAGGAACGCGAGTGACGCGTACGTACCAGGTGGCATCCATCCTGCCGCAGGCGGACAGTCGGCGGAGCACCGAGGCCCTTACGGCCGTCGGTGTCTACGCTGGGGGGTGTTATCGGGCAGCCGCGCCGCCGGAGGCAACCGGTGGCCTTACCAGCCGAGGAATCCCGTGAGTGACACCCCATTCGGATTCGGCCTTCCGCCGGAGGAGCCGGACGACGGCGACGAGGGCAAGAAGAAGGACCAGGAGAGCGGTGGTGGTCAGGGACCGGCCAACCCGTTCGGTTTCGGCGGTCTGCCCGGAGCCGGAGGCTTTGGCGGCCCCGGTGCGGACAATCCGCTCGCAGCCATGTTCGGATCGCTGAACCCCACCGACCTGGGCGCCGCCTTCCAGCAGCTCGGCCAGATGCTCTCGTACGAGGGCGGCCCGGTGAACTGGGACATGGCCAAGCAGATCGCCCGCCAGACGGTCTCCCAGGGGACCTCCGACGGCACCAAGGACGCGAGCATCGGTCCCGCCGAGCGCACCGCGGTCGAGGAGGCCGTACGCCTGGCGGACCTGTGGCTCGACGACGCGACGTCGCTGCCCTCGGGTGCCGGCTCCGCCGTGGCGTGGTCCCGCGCGGAGTGGGTCGAGGCGACCCTGCCCGCGTGGAAGGAGCTCGTCGACCCGGTCGCCGAGCGGGTCGGCACCGCGATGGGCGACGTCCTGCCGGAGGAGATGCAGGCCATGGCGGGCCCGCTGATCGGCATGATGCGCTCGATGGGCGGCGCCATGTTCGGCACCCAGATCGGACAGGCCGTCGGCGTGCTGGCGGGCGAGGTCGTCGGGTCCACCGACATCGGCCTGCCGCTGGGCCCGGTGGGCAAGGCCGCGCTGCTGCCGGCGAACATCGACGCCTTCGGCAAGGACCTGGGTGTGCCGAGGGACGAGGTGCGGCTGTATCTCGCCCTGCGCGAGGCCGCCCACCAGCGCCTCTTCGCGCACGTGCCGTGGCTGCGCTCGCACCTGTACGGCGCGGTCGACGGGTACGCGCGCGGGATCAAGGTCGACACCGCCAAGCTGGAGGACGTGGTCGGCCAGTTCGACCCGCAGAACCCCGAGCAGCTTCAGGACGCACTCCAGCAGGGCATGTTCCAGCCGGAGGACACCCCGGAGCAGAAGGCGGCCCTGGCCCGGCTGGAGACCGCTCTGGCCCTGGTGGAGGGCTGGGTGGACGCGGTGGTCCACGCGGCCGCGAAGCCCCGTCTGTCGTCCGCGGACGCGCTGCGCGAGACCCTGCGCCGCCGGCGCGCCTCGGGCGGCCCCGCCGAGCAGACCTTCGCCACGCTGATCGGCCTGGAGCTGCGTCCGCGCCGCCTGCGGGACGCCTCCCGGCTGTGGGCCTCGCTCACGGACGCGCGCGGTGTCGACGGCCGTGACGGCCTGTGGGCCCACCCGGACATGCTGCCCACCGCGTCCGACCTGGACGACCCGGACGGTTTCGTGCACCGCGAGCAGATGGACTTCTCCGAGCTGGACAAGATGCTCGGCGAGGCCGCGGAGAAGCCCGACCTCAAGAAGAAGGACGGCTCGGAGGACGACACCGAGTGAGCCTTCATGACGACGCCGTCCTGGTCCTCAAGGAGTACGAGGACCAGGCGGATCTTCGCCAGGCCTACCTGGACCATCTGGCGGCCCACCCGGACGGCATGTGGAAGGCCTGCGAGGAGGGCCACATCACGGCGAGTGCCCTGGTCGTCGACCCGGAGCGCGGACGGGCTCTGCTGACCCTCCACAAGAAGCTGGGCATGTGGCTGCAGATGGGCGGCCACTGCGAACCGGACGACACCTCCCTGGAGGCGGCGGCCCTGCGCGAGGCGACGGAGGAGTCCGGCATCGCAGGCCTGACCCTGCTGCCGGGCGGCCCGGTGCGTCTGGACCGGCATCCGATTCCGCCGCCGTGCCACTGCCACTTCGACGTCCAGTACGCGGCGCTCGCTCCGTCCGGGGCCGTGGAGACGGTCAGCGACGAGTCGCTCGACGTGCGGTGGTTCGCCTACGACGAGGTGGCGGACGTGGCGGACGACTCGGTCGTACGACTGCTGGAAGCGACCCGCGCGAGGCTGTGAGCGCACGGGTAAGGGGCGCCCGACAAGGCAGGCGCCCCTTACGCATGCCTAGCTGTTGCTTCCCCCGAGGGAGTTGCCGCGCATGCCGAACTGGCCGAGCACCCCGCCGTTGCGCATGCCCTGCGGCGGCAGCAGCTCACTGGGCTGGACCAGGACGTGGCCGGTGCCGCCGAAGTGCATCTCCCAGCCCTCGCCCGTCGTGCCCCGGCGGCGCCACACTCCGGACGTGGAGGTGGGCGCCTGGAGCTGGGTGCGCAGGGACGTGGACCAGGCGATGACGGCGTCGGAGTCGACGCAGACGTTCTTGTCCGGTCCCACCTCCAGCACCAGCGGCTCGCCCGAGGTCATCAGCACGACCTGGCCGGAGCCGGACAGCTCCAGGTTGTAGGCGCCGGCGGCGGCCACCTCGACGGCGCTGTCCACGGCGACGATGCCGACGCCCAGGGAGCCGTCGAAGGCCAGGACGTAGGAGCTGTCCACCGTGATGCCGCGGCCGACCTCCATGATGTGCAGGTGCTGGGCCAGGTTGGCCAGGTAGACGATGCCGTTGCCCTTGCAGCGCATGAGTTCCAGGCGCTCACCGGTCATCCGCTCGACGTTGCGCCAGCTGCGGTTGCGGTACTGGCTGTCGAACTCGACCTGCCCCTCGAAGGCCACCATGGCGCCCTGGCGGGCGAGGACGGGGCTGCTGCCCTGGGTGACGTCGGTCTTCAGGAGCTGCGGGTTCTGCAGGGTGTAGCGCCCGGTCGACTCGACCGGGACGTGTGCGAAGAGTGTGCTGTGCATGATGTGCCTGGTGCTCCCCTCAGCCCCGGATCTTGAATCGGTCGCCGGTGTCCTCGCTCGGCTGGACGACGACGAAGCCCTGCCCCTTGAAGCCGATCTGGAAGGCCTCACCGCTGCCGCGGCCGATGAGGGCGCTCGCCTTGATGGTGCGGCGGGCCTTCATCTCCAGGCCGGTCGTCCAGGCGACGAGCGCGTCCGGGTCGACGTACGTCTCGCGCTCGGCGCAGTCCAGGGCCATCGGAATGCCCCGGCTGACCAGGGCGACCCAGCCGGTGCCCTTGATGACGAGGTTGGTCAGGCCCGAGCCGGACAGCTTCGCGAGTCCCTTGACCGGTTCGATGGCCAGGTCCAGCGAGGCGTCGCAGGCCAGCAGCGTGGCGCCGTTCACGGACAGCGCCTCGCCGTTGAGGTGCAGGACGAGGATGTCGCCGCCGTAGTCGGCCAGGTAGAGGTCGCCGTCGCCGCGGGCCAGCATGAGCTTGCCGCCCTCGCCGGAGACCATCTCCTCCGCCGAGCGGCGCAGGCTCGCGGGTGCCCCGTCGAACTGCACATAGCCGTCGTAGGCGATCATCGAGCCGGCCTTGGCGATCAGGTCCTGCCCGGTGACCATGGTGACCTTGAGCGTCTTGGAGCTGTGCACACTCATGCGGACGCCGGTCGCGGCGGCGCGGTGCGCACTCAGAGTCTGGGAGTCCATGGCCTCACACCTCGAAGGGCTGTACGACGACGAAGTTGCCGGGGGCGCCGCGGAACTGGAGGTTCACGGCCTCGGTGGTCTGCCGGGCGTACCCGGAGCGGCGCAGCCTGAGCGAGGTCGTGGTGACCGCCTGCGCACCGGCGGACCAGGCGATGACGGCGTTGCCGTCGACATAGGTGGCGGCGCCGACGGGCAGGACGACGGGCACGCCGCGGGTCTTGACGACGACCGCTCCGGTGCCGGAGAAGAGCATGCTGAAGAAGCCTCCGCCGGGCAGTCCCGCGCCCTCGATGCGGCGGACCTCGGTCTCCAGGGTCTCGTCGAAGGCGAGCACGCCCTGGGCGCTGGTGTAGAGCTGCTCGCCCTGGAGGCGGATGACGAAGACCCGGCTGGCCTCGTCGGCGAGGAACACCTCGCCGTTGCCGGTGCAACGCATCAGGGACATGCCCTGGCCGGTGAGCGCCCCGGTGAGCTTGCCGAGCAGGCCCGATCCCTTGTGGGCGAAGTCGATGTCGCCCTGGTAGGCGACCATGCTGCCCTGCTTGGCGAGGATGGGGGCGTCCTTGGTGAGGGTGGCCCGCACCAGGTTCGTGTTCTGCTCGGTCCAGCGGTCGCCGACGGGGGCTTCCGCGTACTTCGTCAGGACGACCCGGACGTTGGCCTCGGGCGGCACCGGGGCGAGCTGGGTGCCGCCGCCGAAGGGCTGCGCCTGGCCGGGGACGGCTCCGGGAGCACCGGGGGGCGCGAACTGGCCGGCGACAGCGCCCGGGGGTGTGAACTGACCCGCGGGTACTCCGGGGGGCGCGTACTGACCGGCCGGCGGTGCGCCGGGCGGCGTGGACGTCTGACCCGGAGGAGTGAACGACTGCGGGCTCGTCGGCGCGGCGGGCGCGGACGGGGCGGGCCCGGCGACCGTCGGTGCGGTGTGCACGGAAGGGGCGGCCGCGGGAGCAGGCGGCGCGCCGAACGAAGGGGCCGGTGCGGGCGCCGGCGCGGGCGGGGCGAAGGCCGGCGCCTGGGACTGGGCCGGAACGGCGGGCTGCTGGGGCGCGACCTCGGGCTCCTCCTCGGCGACCTCGCCGCCGAAGTTCTTGAGCAGCGCGTCCAGGCCGCCGTCGAACCCCTGGCCGACCGCGGCGAACCGCCAGACGTCCTTCAGATACAGGTCGCCCAGCATCACGGCACGCTCGGTGGAGAACTCAGCGCCGTCGAACGAGTACCGGGCCACTTCCTCGCCACCGGCGACGATACGGAGATAGCCGGGGGCGATCTGCGACATCTGGCCGCCCCCGTCGATCGTCGCCGTGAACGACAGCTTCTGGATCTGCGACGGAATCCGGTCGAGCGTGACCCGGAACGACTCCGTGTCGCCCGACTGCGCGCCCAGGAGCTGGATGGAGTCCTCGGGGGACTTCGGCTGGTTGAAGAAGATGAAGTACCGGTCGTCCGAGAGCCGTTCCTCGGCGTCGAGGCCGAAGCAGCTGATGTCGAAGGTCAGTCCGGGGCCGGAGATCTGTACGCCCACGTACAGGTCCGTGCCCGCGGTCAGGTCACTGATCTTGGCCTTGTGGCCGCGTTGGAATTCCCTGGCCATGCGTAACGACCGTCCCCCATCCCGAATGCGAGTGCGTCGCGACAGGCTAACGGCAAAGTCGGACACCGGCGGAGGTCGGTACAGATCCGGTACAAAAACCCGTTCGGGTCGTCGGTCACTCTCCGCGAACGCCCGGAAGGTGCGGCAGACGGTCCGCGGCGACCACGCCCTCCAGATAGCCCTTGGCCCGCTCGGTGCGCGGATAGGCCTCCAGCAACCGCCAGAAACGTGGCCCGTGTCCGGGCACGAGCAGATGCGCGAGCTCATGCAGCAGGACGTAGTCGACGACGTACTCGGGCATGCCCTGGAGCCGGTGCGAGAGCCGGATGCTGCCCTCCGACGGGGTGCACGAACCCCAGCGGGTGTTCTGGTTGGTGACCCAGCGGACCGAGGCGGGCCGCGCCCGGCCGTCGAAGTACTGGGCCGACAGCCGCTGGGCGCGCTCGGAGAGCTCGGTGTCGCCGAGGACCCGTTTGCTCTCCTGGGCGGCCAGCTTGTCGAGCATGACACTGACCCAGCGCTGCTCCTCTGCCTCGGACATCCGGGCAGGGATGAGCACGACGGTGCGATCGCCCTCGCGGTACGCGGAGACCGTCCGGCGTCGACGGCTGCTCCTGCGGACCTCGATCGCGCTCGCCCCCGAGCCGCTCGGCGGCTGGCTCGTCGTGCTGCGCTGTGGCGTTCCGGCGCTGTGCAGTGGGTCGGCGGGCACGCCCTGACGTTACCCGCTGCACACGGGGGAAGTCCCGACTCCGGGACGGTTCGGTTCCGATCGCCCGCCATGCGTCCGATTTGTACGACGAATGGCCCCCACCTGTGGACAACTTTCGGCGCCTGTCCCTCGGGGCCGGGCATGCTGGCATCGCCGCCACAGCCGCGACCGACCGTCGCGGGCTCCGGCGGCGTACGGGGATGTTCCACGAGGGCTACGGGGGCCTGTCATGCAAGCAGTGGTTCCGCTCGAACCGACCATGGTTCCGCAGATGAAGCCCGCGCTGCGGCGCGGCTGGCGCGATCTGAACACCGTGCAGTTCGGGATGACCCCGGCGCACGCGCTCACGCTGGGCCCGATCGACACCGCCACGGGCAGTTTCCTCGACCTGCTCAACGGCACGCGCGGTCTCGCGCTGCTGCGGGAGGAGGGGCGCCGTTCGGATCTGCCCGACGGGCATGTCGACACGCTGGTGGGACGGCTGGCCCGGGCCGGGCTCGTCGACGACGCGCGGGGCGGCGGGCCGGCCGCGGACGCGCTGCGGGAGAAGAAGGAGATCCTGGACCGGCTGGCACCCGACCTGGCGTCCCTGTCTCTGACCACGTCGGAGCCGGGTGACGCGATGAGACTCCTGGCCGCCCGCCGCTCACTGCGGGTGCAGGTCAGAGGGGCAGGCCGGGTGGGCGTGACGCTGGCCGCACTGCTCTCGGGAGCCGGTGTCGGAGAGGTCGACGTGCGGGACGGCGGCCGGGTCGAGCCGGGGGACGTCGCCCCGGGCGGGCTCCCCGCCGCCTCGGTCGGCGACCTCAGGAGCACCGCCGCACGCCGGGCGGTGTCCGCGGCGGCTCCGGGCCGCCCGCCGCGCCATGGCTCCCGGGCCTCGGTCACGGCGGACGGCACCGGGTTCTCCCTGGTCGTCCTCGCGCCGCGGGACGACGTGGACGTCCACGCGCCCGCCCCGGCCACCGGCGAACCCCTCGTCCGCTCCGGCACACCTCATCTGTACGCCGGTGTCGTCGAGGCGACGGGAGTGGTCGGCCCCCTTGTCCTGCCGGGCGAGACGGGCTGTGCCGGCTGTCTGCACGAGACCCGGACCGACCGCGACCAGGCCTGGCCCCGGCTGGTGGCCCAGTGGCGTTCGGGCGGCAGACGGCTTCCGGCGCGCCCCTGTGATCTGGCGCTGGCCACGACGGTCGCCGGCCTCGCGGCCGCGCACGCGCTCGCCTTCCTGGACGGCCGGGTCCCGTCGAGTGCGGGCGCCCGTTGGGAGGTCTCGCTGCCCGGTATGACCTGGCACGCGCGGCCGGTCTGGCCGCATTCCGCATGCCCGTGCGGGGCCGCGGAGAAAGGTAAGGGAGAACACACCTCCAAGGAGGAGGCTGCGCACGAGACAATGGCAGAGCAACGGTCGTCGGAGGAGTTGTGCCGTAAGGCAACCGCGCCACGGCCTGCTGGGACCTGGAGGGCGCATGTCTGATCTTCCCCGGAAGGCGGTCACCCGGACCGCCAAACTCGCCGCGCTCCCGCTCGGCTTCGCCGGGCGGGCCACCTGGGGACTCGGCAAGCGGATCGTGGGCGAGTCCGCGGAGATCGTCGGCCGCGAGCTGCAACAGCGCACCGCCGATCAGTTGTTCAAGGTGCTCGGGGAGCTCAAGGGCGGGGCCATGAAGTTCGGCCAGGCCCTGTCCGTCTTCGAGTCGGCCCTCCCCGAGGAGGTGGCGGGGCCCTACCGCGCGGCCCTCACGAAGCTCCAGGAGGCCGCGCCTCCGATGCCGACCCGCACCGTGCACACCGTGCTCAAGGAGCGGCTCGGCGAGGACTGGCAGGAGTTGTTCGCCGAGTTCGACGACAAGCCCTCCGCGGCGGCGTCGATCGGCCAGGTGCACCGGGCCGTATGGCATGACGGGCGCGAGGTGGCGGTCAAGGTCCAGTATCCGGGGGCCGGCGAGGCACTGCTGTCCGACCTGAACCAACTGGGCCGCTTCGCCCGCCTGTTGGGGCCTCTGGTGCCGGGCATCGACATCAAGCCCCTGATCGCCGAGTTGCGCGACCGCGTCTCCGAGGAGCTCGACTACGCGCTGGAGGCACAGGCCCAGCAGGTCCATGCGGAGGAGTTCGCGGACGATCCGGACGTCGTGGTGCCGGCCGTGGTCCACCAGAGCGACCAGGTCCTGATCACGGAGTGGATCGAGGGCGTCCCCCTGTCGGAGGTGATCTCGGACGGCACCCAGGAGCAGCGCGACCGTGCCGGGCAGCTCCTGGCCCGGTTCCTCTTCTCCGGCCCCGCGCGCACCGGCCTGCTGCACGCCGACCCGCACCCGGGCAACTTCCGGCTCCTGCCCGGCGGTCCGGACGGCGAGGAGGACTGGCGCCTGGGCGTCCTGGACTTCGGCACGGTCGACCGGCTCACCGGCGGTCTGCCGGACACCATCGGCACCTGCCTGCGCATGACGCTGGACGGTGAGGCGGAGGCCGTCTACGAACTGCTCTGCGCGGAGGGCTTCGTCAAGGAGTCCATAGAGCTGGACCCGGACGCCGTCCTCGACTACCTCCTGCCGATCATCGAACCGGCCGAGGTCGACGAGTTCACCTTCAGCCGGGGCTGGATGCGCAGCCAGGCCGCCCGGATCGCCGACCCCCGCTCCCCCGCCCACCAGCTGGGCAAGCAGCTCAACCTGCCTCCGGCGTACCTCCTGATACACCGGGTCACCCTCAGCACCATCGGCGTCCTGTGCCAGCTGGGCGCGACGGTGCGACTGCGCGAGGAGCTGGAGGAGTGGCTTCCGGGCTTCGTGCCGGAGGAGGACGACGAGCAGGAGGAGGCCGCGGAGGCCTGAGGCGGGCGGCCTACCACCAGGCCGAGTCGAGCCGCCCCTCGATGGACCTCAGGTTCTCCCGGGAGCAGGTGTCGCAGAAGTACTGGCGGACGCCGTTCTCCAGGGAACAGGTCCAGGTGGGCGGTGCACCCTCGGCCCGCGTGCCGCAGCGGGCGCACACGAGGGGCTCCGCCGCCTCGCCGGCGCCTTCGTCTCCGGGAAGACTCGTCACCCGCCGACCATAACGCCGGATCCGTTGGTTCGGCGCGCACAACGCACCGTGGGGGCCGGTCCGTTCGGACGGACCGGCCCCCACGGGGAACTACCGGGTCGGGTTACTGCATGACGGCCATGGCCAGCGCGCGGCGAGCACGCATGGAGGCGCGCTCGGCCCGGCGCTGCATCCGGCGGGCGGTCGCCAGGTGGATCGCCTGACGTTCCTGCTCGGCCTCCTGCAGCCGGTCGCGCATATGCGCGCGAGCCAGGGCTTCTGGGATGAGTTGCATCTCACGGGTCCTGTTCTGACGCGAGTCGTTCGCGTCGGTGGTGGTGAAGTCTGGGATCGCGGAGCCGGCGGGCTCGCTGGTGGACGGCTTCATCGGGGCCTGCTTCGTGGGGTCGTTCGTGAGGGGGCGGTCGATCGTTCCTGCGATGTTCATGCTGTGACCGGGTTCTTGCGCGGGCGACCACGCGGCCGCTTCCGGGCGACGACGACACCCTGGACGAACAGCTCTCCACCCCAGACGCCCCAGGGCTCGCGCCGCTCCTTGGCGCCGGCGAGGCAGGCCTCCATCAGCGGGCAGGTGCGGCAGAGGGACTTGGCGTACTCGACGTCGGCCGGCGACTCGGCGAAGAAGACCTCCGGGTCGTAGGAACGGCAGGGGACGGGTACGCCGAGGTTCTCGATGGCGTCGTCGAGCGCGGTGAGCGCGGTGAGCGGGATCAAGGTGGAGTCCTCCGTGAGGCCGGGCGGGGGGATCGTTTCGGAAGGCGGTACGGACGGGGCGTGCGCTTCGAGTTGCACGGTTCGTCTTCCTCGTCTGTTCGGTCCGGCCCTGTGGGACCGGTAGTCGCTTGGTACCGGGTTCTTTTCTTGTCCCGAGACCCCTTCGCTCCGCTCTCCCCGTTCGGGGAAAACAGAAGGGCCGCGGATCCCGGATGGGGTTCCGCGGCCCTGAAGGCGCCGGCCTGATCGAAGATCAGGCTGGATCACTCCAGGGTTCTGGCCCACGGAAGGCCCACATCAGGTGGTGCTGCGTCGTCTGCTTCCGGAATCCGGCACCGGCCGCCGCAAAGGCATAGGCATGCGCCTGCGCCACTACTGCTTCCAGTGCCTTGGTCGGTCGCTCATTGCGCTCACGGACGGGAAGGACCGCGAGAGACACGGAGGACGCCGGACGCACGGCACGGATGCCGGACAGACCGGTGCCCAGGTTCGAAACGCCGAGCATGCACGTGGAGACGACCGAGCGATCGGTCATTTTGGCGGTGCTGATGGCCGTGTTGCTGTTGATGCTGATCACTTCAATCGCCTCCTCTCGGCGTCTCTGGGGACGGCGGCGCGAGCCACTGTCCGACGGATATGCAAGTAGAACACGGAATCGGGGCCTCCGAGAAGGCCTCCGTCCCCGTGGCTAAGAACCTATGGGGATTGCTGGGGCATGCGCAAACTATTTTTCCGACGAGTTGGAATCAGTCCCCGTCCTCCCCTTCCGTAACCTCCTGGCCTGCGCAGATCGTCAGCACATCGGCTCCGTAGCGATGGAGCTTGCGCAGGCCGACGCCGGGGATCCGCGCCAGCTCGTGCTCGTCGTCGGGCACGGCCTCGGCGATCGCCATCAGCGTCTTGTCCGTGAAGACGCAGAAGGCGGGCTGTCCGCTGCGCTGCGCCTGTACGGCACGCCAGTCGCGCAGCCGCTCGTAGAGCCCCTCGTCCATGTCGGAGGGACAGTCCTCGCATCGCATCAGCTTCAGCTCGCCCGCGTCGGTGAGCGTGCGCCCGCACACCCGGCAGCGCGCCGGGGTGCGCTGAGTGCGTCTCGGGGTGACACCGACGGGGCTGGTGAAGCCGCGCTCGACGCCTCCTGGACGGCCGCCGGCGGTTCGCGCGGCGGTGGCGGTGGAGCCGGGGCGCAGCCCGTCGAGGAAGCGGCTCGGGCGGCGGTTGGGGCGGCCCCCGGGTGAGCGGGAGAGCGACCAGGAGACATGGAGGCGCTCGCGGGCGCGGGTGACACCGACATAGAGGAGCCTGCGCTCCTCCTCGATCTGCTCGTCGGTCTTCGCGTAGGTGATCGGCATCATGCCCTCGGCGACACCGACCAGGAACACGGCGTCCCACTCCAGGCCCTTGGCCGAGTGCAGGGAGGCGAGGGTGACGCCTTCGACGGTCGGGGCGTGCTGGGCACCGGCCCGCTCGTCGAGTTCGGCCACCAGGTCGTTCAAGGTGGCGTCGGACCGCGCGGCGGCGAAGTCCTGGGCGAGGTTCACCAGGGCGGCCAGCGACTCCCAGCGCTCCCTGACGGCCCCGGAGCCGGCCGGGGGCTCGGTGGTCCAGCCCTCGCCCGACAGCACGGCCCGCACCTGGGAGGGCAGGGTGACGGCGTCGTCCAGCCGTGAGTCGTTGCCGCCGAAGCGGGCCGCGCCCCGGAGGTTGACGATGGCCCTGCGCACCTCGGGCCGGTCGAAGAACCGCTCGGCGCCGCGCAGCTGGTAGGGCACTCCGGCGTCGGCGAGGGCCTGCTCGTAGGTCTCGGACTGGGAGTTGGTGCGGAAGAGGATGGCGATCTCGCTGGCCCGGACGCCCGCGTCCATGAGCTCCCGGATGCGGCGGGCGGCGCCCTCGGCCTCGGCCGGTTCGTCGGTGTACTCGGTGTAGACGGGGTCGGGGCCGGCCCGGCGCTGGGAGATCAGTTCCAGCCGGTGGTCGGCGGCGCGACCGCGGGCCTGGGCGAGCAGGCCGTTGGCGAGATGGACGACCTGGGGGGTGGAGCGGTAGTCGCGGACCAGCTTGACGACGGTGGCTCCGGGGTGGCGGGTGCGGAAGTCGAGCAGGTGGTCGGGAGTTGCACCGGTGAACGAGTAGATCGTCTGGCTGGCGTCGCCCACGACGCACAGGGTGTCGCGCCGCCCGAGCCACAGCTCCAGCAGCCGCTGCTGCAGGGGGCTGACGTCCTGGTACTCGTCGACGACGAAGTGCTGGTACTGGGAACGGACCTGTTCGGCGATGTCGTGCCGGTCCTGGAGGATGGCGACGGTCAGCAGCAGGACGTCCTCGAAGTCGATGACGGCGCGGTCGCGCTTGAGGTCCTCGTAGGCGGCGTAGAGCTGGGCGATCTCGGCCGCGGCGCGTGGGGTCTCACGGCCGGCCTTCGCGGCTGCGAGGGCGTATTCGGAGGGCACGGTCTGGGTGACCTTGGACCACTCGATCTCGCCGGTGACGTCCCTCAGCTCGCCCCGGTCGAGGCGGATGCGGCAGGCGGCGGCCGCGTCGGCGACGAGCTGGATCTTGCGGTCGACGAGCCGGGGCATGGAGCCACCGACCGCTTTCGGCCAGAAGTACTGGAGCTGACGCAGGGCCGCCGAGTGGAACGTGCGCGCCTGGACACCCGAGGCGCCGAGCTGGCGCAGTCGTCCGCGCATCTCACCGGCGGCGCGGTTGGTGAAGGTGACGGCGAGCACGCTGGAGGGCTGGAGGATTCCGGCCCGCACCCCGTAGGCGATGCGGTGGGTGATCGCCCGGGTCTTGCCGGTGCCGGCGCCCGCCAGCACGCAGACCGGCCCGTGCAGGGCGGTGGCCACCTCGCGCTGCTCGGGGTCGAGCCCTTCGAGCACCGCGTCGGCCGAGTCCGGTGTGCGCGGGAAGAGCGTGGAATGCGTTGCTGCTGTCACACGGCCATGCTGCCAGGTCGGGGGAGACGGGTGAGCCGGTTGTCCACAGGCAGGTAGCCGCAGTCGTACTAATGCGGCAGGCGTCACCTGGCCGGGGACCCCGGGTCGGGAATGGCGCCCCGGTCGCATACGTTGCCTCTTCGGACGACCTCTTCCCCGAGCCACCGAAGGAGCGCGCGAGACATGCAGGGCACTGTGACGATGTACAGCACCACGTGGTGCGGTTATTGCCAGCGGCTGAAGAAGCAGCTGGAGCGCGAGGGCATCGCGTACACCGAGATCAACATCGAGCAGGACCCGGAGTCCGCGGCGTTCGTGGAGAAGGCGAACGGCGGGAACCAGACGGTCCCCACCGTGCTGTTCGCCGACGGTTCGACGCTCACGAACCCGTCGCTGGCGCAGGTGAAGCAGAAGGTCGGCGCGTAAGCACCGCGGTCATGGAGGCGGTTCCTGAGGCAGCTCAGGAACCGCCTTTTTGTGCGTGATGTCAGACGAAGCTCCTCGTCGGCAACGGCTTGCCGTACCAGAGCTCGATCAGACGGGCCGCGATCGAGATGCCGTACGGCGGGAGGACCTCGCCGGACTCGAAGGCGGCCTGAAGGTCGTCGCGGGAGAACCAGCGGGCTTCGTGGATCTCGTCGCCGTCGACGTTGATGTCGGTGGAGGTGGCGCGGGCCATGAAACCGAGCATGAGGCTGGAGGGGAACGGCCAGGGCTGGCTGGCGACGTACTCCACCGGGCCGACGGTGATGCCGGCCTCCTCGAAGACCTCGCGCCGCACCGACTGCTCGATGGACTCGCCCGGTTCGACGAAGCCGGCCAGCGTCGAGAAGCGGCCCTCCGGCCAGTGCACCTGGCGGCCGAGCAGGATGCGGTCCTCGTCGTCCGTGACGGCCATGATCACGGCCGGGTCGGTGCGCGGGTAGTGCTCGGCGCCGCAGGCGGGGCAGCGACGGATGTGGCCGGCCGCGGCGATGACGGTGCGCTCGCCGCAGCGGGAGCAGAAGCGGTGGGTGCGCTGCCAGTTCTCCAGTCCGACCGCGTGCACCATCAGGCCCGCCTCGCGCGCGGACAGCAGCAGGCCGGCCTCGCGCAGACCGGCGGGACGCGCCGACTGGTCGATACGGCCCGGCAGGGAGTCCTTCTGGAGGGCGAAGTAGCGGACGCCGTCCTCGTCGATGCCGAGGAAGTAGCGGTGTGCCTCGGTGAGCGGGGCCTCGAAGGACGGGGTCATGACGAGTTCGGTACGGCCGTCCGGTGTCTCGTCGATGAGGACCTGACCGCCGGAGACCACGAAGCAGCGGGTCGTGGGGTGGCTCCACGCCGCCGCGAGCCAGGCCTCGTCGAGCCGGTGGTGCGCGGCGCGGTCGATGCCGCTGGGTGCGGTGAGCGAGACGGGACGGTCGGCGGTGTGGTCGGTCCAGGTGGTCACGGGTGCTTCCAACTCCCCCGGTGCAGCGGATTGTTTCGGCGGGCGGTTCGGCGGGACGTACGGCGCGGGGCGACCGGTCCGGCGGGGCTTCGCGGTGCGGGGCCCTTTCAGTGTGCCCCGCGCGCCGGCGGTCCGGACGGCGCGGGACGGTCAGGGCGCATGGCTCCAGTGCTCGGCGAGATCACCCCACAGGTACGCGGCGGTCTCGACGCCCTTGAGCAGCAGGTCGAGCTCGACCTTCTCGTTCGGCGCGTGCCAGCCGTCGGAGGGGACGGAGATGCCGAGGAAGAGCACGGGTGCGCCGAGGACTTCCTGGAGGTCGGCGGCGGGGCCCGAGCCGCCCTCGCGGGTGAAGCGGACCGGCTGGTCGAAGGCGCGGCCCATGGCCCGTACGACGGACTGGAGGGCCGGGTGGTCGAGCGGGGTCAGGCACGGGCGCGTGGCGGCGGCGAAGGTGATCTCCTGCCGGATGCCGGCGGGCACCTGTTCCGTGACCCAGGCGCGGACCGCCTTCTCGATGTGGCCGGGGTCCTGACCGGCCACCAGCCTGAAGGAGAGCTTCACCATCGCGGAGGACGGGACGATCGTCTTGCTGCCGGGGCCCTGGTAGCCGCCGCCGATGCCGTTGACCTCGGCGGTGGGGCGGGCCCAGACGCGCTCCAGGGTGGTGTGGCCGCTCTCGCCGTGGGTGGCGTGCGACTTGGCGGTGCGCAGCCACTGCTCCTCGTCGAAGGGCAGCTCGGCGAAGAGCTCCCGCTCGCGTTCGGTCAGTTCGACGATGCCGTCGTAGAAGCCGGGGACCGCCACGCGCGCGTGTTCGTCGTGCAGGGCGGCGACCAGGCGGGCGGCGGCTGTGGCCGGGTTGGGGACGGCTCCGCCGAAGGAGCCTGAATGGATGTCCTGGTCCGGGCCGTACAGGCGGATCTCGCACTCGGCGAGGCCACGCATCCCGGTGCACACGGTGGGGGTGTCCTCGGCCCACATGCCGGTGTCGGAGACAATCACGGCGTCGGCGGCGAGCCTTTGCGCGTGCTCCTCGACCAGGGCGCGGAAGTGCGGGGAGCCGGACTCCTCCTCACCCTCGATGAGCAGCTTCAGGTGCACCGCCGGGGCGGAGCGGCCGGTGGTGGCGAGGTGGGCGCGGACGCCGAGGGTGTGGAAGAGGACCTGGCCCTTGTCGTCGGCCGCCCCGCGCGCGTAGAGACGGTTGTCGCGGACGACCGGCTCGAAGGGGTCGCTGTCCCAGCCGTCCTCGCGGGCGGCGGGCTGTACGTCGTGGTGGCCGTAGACGAGGACCGTGGGCGCCGCGGGGTCGACGGCGGGCCACTCGGCGAAGACGGCGGGTGCGCCCGGGGTCTCCCAGACCTCGGCCGTGGGGAACCCGGTCTCCTTGAGCTTGGCGGCGAGCCAGTCGGCGCTGCGGCGTACATCGGGTCCGTGGTCGGGCTGGGCCGAGACGGACGGGATGCGCAGCCATTCGGCGAGGTCGTCGAGGAAGGCGGCGCGGTGCTGCTCGATGTACGTACGGACAGCGCTGACGACACTGTCAACGGGTTGGCTCATGGTCACGAGCCTATCGGCCCGCACCGACATCCTCGTTGGGCGGTTCCTCACACTTTGCCGACGCGGAACCGCCGGGCCGCCAACCCGGTTCCTGGGTGAGAAGCCGCTCCAGGGCGGCGCGGTCCGGCAGGTTCCTGGGGCGTACGACGTCTCCGGTGCGAACGTACAGGAACGCCGCAGTGACCGATTCCACAGCCACCCCCTGCCGCTCGGCCCACGCCAGCCGGTACACGGCGAGCTGGAGGGGGTCGGCGGTGCGGGTGCGGCCGGTCTTCCAGTCGACGATCTCGTACGTCGTGCTGCCCCCGTCGCCGTGCCGGTAGACGGCGTCGATGCGGCCCCGGACCACGCGGCCCGCGATGGCGAGCTGGAAGGGCGTCTCCAGGCGGTAGGGGGTGCGGTGGGCGTACTCGGTGCGCTCGAAGGCGTCCTTGAGGGCTTCCAGGTCGCGTTCGTCGGCGATCTCGGCGTCGTTGCCGGGCAGGTCGTCCGGTTCCAGCATCGGCAGCGTCAGGGCTTCGAAGCGGGCCTCGACCCAGGCGTGGAAGCGGGTGCCCTGACGTGCGGCGGGTTGCGGAGGGCGCGGCATGGGGCGCGCGAGCTCCTGCGCGAGCCCGTCGGGGTCGGCGGCCAGGCGGAGCACCTGGGAGGCGGTCAGCGAGGCGGGCAGGGGTACGTCGGTGACGGCTTCCCGCGTGCGCAGGAGTTCGCCGGTGAGGGCGTCGAGGTCGCGGTCCCAGGAGGCGATGGCGCGGGCCTCCTCGGGGGTGAGGGTGTCCGGCTCCGCGGGGTGGGGACGTGCCCGAGTGGTGGGGAGCTCCGGGGCGGTGGCCTGGTGCGGGACGGCCGGGCGGTGCGTCGCGAAGGTGTCCCAGTCCTCGGAGGCGTCCGTCTCGACGCTCTCGTCGTCGAAGGGAGGCTCTTCGAAGGGGGGCTCCTCGGGGTGACGCTCCTCGGGGTGACGCTCTTCGGGGTAGGGCGGCTCGTCGTCGGGCGGTGGGGGCCAGTCCGGGTCGTCGTAGGTGTCCGGGTCGTGCACGGCCGAGGGGTGGGTGTCCGGGTGGGCGGCGAGGTCCTCCAGGTGGTCCAGGACCGTCCGGGCGGCCGCCCGGCGCCGGGCGAGGGCCCTGTCGTCCAGAGGAAGGGGCCAGACCTGGTCCTCGGTGCGGCTGTGCAGCGCGGGATTCTCCTCGTCCTCGGCGGGCTCGTCGGCCCACGCCTCGATCTCGCCGTGGCCGGCCGCGCAGTGGTCGTGCAGGGCCTGCAGGAAGTCGGAGGGCCCCCGGGGCTTCTTCTGTGTGGGACCCCACCAGTGGCCGGAGCCGAGCAGGAGGGAGCGGGGCCGGGTGAAGGTGACGTAGCCGAGGCGGAGTTCCTCGGTGTGCTGGTGGTCCTTCATGGCCTCGTGGAAGTCCTTCATGCCGCGCGCGTCCCAGGAGGCGATGTCGGGGAGGGTGTCGGTGTCGCCGCGCAGCGCGTGCGGCAGCACCTTGCCCTGGGCGGTCCACTTCTCACGTCCCTGGGTGCTCGGGAACGTCCCGGTGACCAGGCCGGGGACGGCGACGACGTCCCACTCCAGGCCCTTGGACTTGTGCGCCGTGAGCACCTTGACGGTGTTCTCGCCGCCGGGCAGGGCGTTGTCGAGGCCCTTCTCGTACTGGGCGGCGGTGCGCAGGAAGCCGAGGAAGGCGAGAAGGCTCGCCTCGTGGTCGCCGGCCGCGAACGAGGCGGCGATGTCGAGGAAGTTGGACAGGGTCTCGCGGCGGCGGGCGGCCAACGCGTGCGGGGACGCCGACAGTTCGACCTCCAGGCCGGTGACGGCGAGGACGCGGTGCAGGACGTCCATCAGGGGGTCGGCGAGCGAGCGGCGCAGGTCGCGCAGTTCGGCGGCCAGGCGTGCGAACCGCACACGCGCGTCCGGTGAGAAGGGCAGCCCGTCGTCGCCCTCGTCCCCGCTGTACAGGGGTGTCTCCAGGAAGGTCTCCAGGGCGTCGGCGAGCGATATCACCTCGGCCGGGTCGACCCCCTCGACGGCCTCGGCGAGCCGGCGGTCGGGGTCGTCGTCGCCGTCCACGCGCGCGTGGGACACCAGACGCCGGGCGCGCCTGCCGAGGAGGGCGAGGTCGCGGGGGCCGATGCGCCAGCGCGGGCCGGTCAGCAGGCGGACCAGGGCGGCGTTGGCGCCGGGGTCCTGGAGGACCTCGCAGACGGCGACCAGGTCGGCGACCTCGGGCAGGTGCAGCAGGCCCGAGAGGCCGACGACCTCCACCGGGACGTCCCGCTCGACGAGGGCGCTCTGGATCTCGGCGAAGTCGGTCGCCGTGCGGCACAGGACGGCGATCTCGCCGGGTGCCTTCCCGGTCCGTACGAGATGGGCGAGGGAGTCCGCGAGCCAGTCGATCTCCTCGGCGTGGGTGGGCAGGAGGGCGCAGCGCACCATGCCGTCGCGTTCGGCACCGGGGGCCGGGCGGAGGGCCTCCACGCCCGCGTGCAGGGCGCGCAGGGGTTCGGCGAGGTCGTTGGCGAGGTCGAGGAGGCGGCCGCCGCTGCGGCGGTTCTCGCTGAGCGACTGGCGGGTGGCGGGGCGGCCGTCGGGGTGGGCGAAGTGCTGCGGGAAGTCGTCGAGGTTGGCGACGGAGGCTCCGCGCCAGCCGTAGATGGCCTGGCAGGGGTCGCCGACGGCGGTGACCGGGTGGCCGGTGCCCGCGCCGAACAGGCCCGCCAGCAGGACGCGCTGGGCGACCGAGGTGTCCTGGTACTCGTCGAGCAGCACCACCCTGAACTCGTCGCGCAGGAGGCGGCCCACTTCCGGGATCCCCGCGAGGCGGGCGGACAGGGCGATCTGGTCGCCGAAGTCGAGCAGGTCGCGTTCGCGTTTGGCGGCGCGGTAGCGGACGACCAGTTCGGCGAGTTCACGGCGGGCGGCGGCCGTCTCGGGGACCTTGCGCAGGGCGTCGTTGGTGAGCTTGGCGCCTTGCAGGGTCAGCAGCAGCTCGGCGTCGTGGGCCCGCAGCTGCTCGGGGCGGACCAGGTGCTCGGCGAGTTCGGCGTCGAGGGTGAGCAGATCGCTGACCAGGTCGGCGAAGGAACGGGTCAGGGCCGGGTAGGGGCCGGGAGCCTCGCGCAGCACGCGCGCGGCGAGCTGGAAGCGGGTGGCGTCGGCGAGGAGGCGGGAGGTCGGCTCCAGGCCGATGCGCAGGCCGTGGTCGGTCAGCAGGCGGCCCGCGAAGGCGTGGTACGTGGAGATCACGGGTTCGCCCGGCGGATTGTCCGGGTCGATGACGTCGGGGTCGGTGACGCCCGCCCTGACGAGTGCCTTGCGGACGCGCTCGGCGAGTTCGCCGGCGGCCTTGTTGGTGAAGGTGAGGCCGAGGACCTGTTCGGGGGCGACCTGGCCGGTGCCGACCAGCCACACCACGCGGGCCGCCATCACCGTCGTCTTGCCCGAGCCGGCACCGGCCACGATCACCTGGGGGGCGGGCGGCGCGGTGATGCAGGCCGTCTGCTCCGGGGTGAACGGGATGCCGAGGAGCTCCTTGAGCTGATCGGGATCGGTGATACGGGCGGCCATGTCGCAGAGGCTAGCGGCGCGCACTGACAGCGGAGGACGAATCGCCCTCCGGGCTGGAAGATGTGCAGGTCAGCACGTGTGGTGCGACTGATCACACCGGCATGCTCACCTCACTCCACAACGTGCCGTCCCTCCGGCCTGGCGCTGCACGAGGCCCGGAACGCGCAGTGGGTGCAGTGCTGGCCGGCGTTCGGCGTGAACCGTTCGTCGAGGACCTTGCCGGCTGCCGTGGCGAGCAGGTCGCCGACCCACTCCCCCTCCAGCGGCTCCTGCGCCTGGACCTTGGGCAGCGTCTCGCCGCCGTCCCGCTTGGGGGCGCCCTGGCGCAGTTGGACGAGTTCGGCGCCGCCCGGCTCGGGCCGTACACCGTCGAAGGCCTCGTCGACGGCGCCCTCGCGGACGGCGAGCTGGTAGACGGCGAGCTGGGGGTGCTGCTCCACTTCGGCGGAACTCACGGGCTGCTTGCCGGTCTTGAAGTCGACGACGTACGCGCGCCCCTCGGCGTCGGTCTCGACGCGGTCCATCTGGCCGCGGATGCGCACCTCGACCTCACCCGCTTCGAGGGTGACGTCGAAGTCGTGCTCGCTGGCCACCGGGGTGCGGCCGGTGCGGTCCATGACGTGCCACTTCAGGAAGCGTTCGAGCGCCACGCGCGCGTTCTCCTTCTCCTGCGCCGACTTCCAGGGCGCGTCGAAGGCGAGCGCGTTCCACACGGAGTCGAGGCGCTCCATGAGGACGGCGAGGTCGGCGGGGGTGTGCCCGGAGGCGACCTCGTCGGCGAGGACGTGCACGACGTTGCCGAAGCCCTGGGCGACCGTCGCGGGCGCGTCGGCCTTCACCTCGCGGCCCAGGAACCACTGCAGGGCGCAGGTGTTGGCGAGCTGGTCGAGGGCGCTGCCGGAGAGCACGACGGGTTGGTCGCGGTTGCGCAGCGGCACCTTGGACTCGGTCGGTTCGAACATGCCCCACCAGCGGTAGGGGTGGGCCGAGGGGACGAGCGGGCGGCCGTCCTCGTCGGCGAGGGCCGCGAGCCGGGCCAGCCGGCGGGCCGCGGCCTCCCTCAGGGTGTCGGAGACGCGCGGGTCGACGGTGGTGGCGCGGAGTTCGGCGACCAGGGCGGCGACCGACAGGGGGCGGCGCGGGCGGCCGGTCACGTCCTTGGGCTCGACGCCGAGTTCGGTCAGGAAGCGGGAGGGCTGGTCGCCGTCGTCGGCCGGTGCCTTCACCGCCGTGACGACGAGTCGCTCACGCGCGCGTGTGGCGGCCACGTAGAACAGGCGGCGCTCCTCGGCGAGCAGGGCGCCCGGGGTGAGCGGTTCGGCGAGTCCGTCGCGGCCGATGCGGTCGGCCTCCAGGAGGGAGCCGCGGCGGCGCAGGTCCGGCCACAGGCCCTCCTGGACGCCCGCGACGACGACCAGCCGCCACTCCAGGCCCTTGGAGCGGTGCGCGGTCATCAGGCGGACGGCGTCGGGGCGTACGGCCCGTCGGGTGAGGGTGTCGGCGGCGATGTCCTCGGCGTCGATCTCCTCCAGGAAGTTCAGGGCGCCGCGGCCTCCGGTGCGCTCCTCCGCGCGCGCGGCGGTCGCGAACAGTGCGCACACGGCGTCCAGGTCCCGGTCCGCGTTGCGGCCCGCCGCGCCGCCGCGCCGGGCGGCCCGCTCCAGACGCCCGGGCCAGGGCGTCCCCTCCCACAGGTCCCACAGCGCCTCCTCGGCGCTGCCGCCGTTCGCGAGCCGCTCACGCGCCTTGCCGAGCAGCGCGCCGAGCCGCTGGGCTCCGCGCGCGTACGCGGGGTCGTGCACGGCCAGGCGTTCGGGCTCGGCGAGGGCGCGCGCGAGCAGCACGTCGGAGGGCGGCGGCAGGGCGTTGCCCGCGGCCCGCTCCTCGTCCCGCAGGGCCCGGCCGAGGCGGCGCAGGTCGGCGGCGTCCATACCGGCGAGGGGGGAGGCGAGGAGGGTGAGGGCGGTCTCGGTGTCGAGCCAGGTGATCTCCGAGGGCGGTGCCCCGGAATCCGACGGCGACTCCTCGGAAGCGGCCTCCCCGACCGGCGACGGTTCGACGGGAACGGCGTCCTCGACCGACGGCGGCTCCTCGGAAGCGGCGGCCTCGACCGGCGACAATCCGGCGGAAGCAGCGCCCTCGACCGACGGCGACCCCTCAGACGCAACGCCCTCGACCGACGGCCGTTCCCCGGGAGCGGCGCCCTCGTCGGGCCGTACCTCTTCAAGCCCTGCGGCGCTCCCCGCCGCCTCCGCCGTCGCCACCGCCCTGAGGGCCGTCAGCAGTGGCGCCACCGCGGGCTCGTGCCGCAGCGGCAGGTCGTCGCCGTCGATGTCCAGGGGGACGCCGGCCGCGGTGAGCGCGCGGCGCACCGTCGGGATCGTGCGCGAGCCCGCGCGGACCAGGACGGCCATCTCGCCCCAGGGCACGCCATCCTCCAGGTGTGCCCTGCGCAGGATGTCCGCGATGTTGTCCAGCTCGGTGCCGGGGGTCGGGTAGGTGAAGACCTCGACGCGACCGCCCTCGCGGACCGGGGCCAGCTCGCGGTGGGCGCGGACCTTCTCCGCCGGCAGCCGGGTCAGGGGCATGCGCTGGGTCACCAGGCGGGTCGCGGCCAGCAGGTCGGCGCCGGAGCGGCGGGAGGTGCGCAGGACCTCGACGGGGGCGGTCCGGCCGTCCGCGCGCGAGAAGGCGTACGGGAAGTCGAGGATGCCGTTCACGTCCGCGCCGCGGAACGCGTAGATCGACTGGTCGGGGTCGCCGAAGGCGACAAGGGTGCGACCGCCCCCGGCCAGGGCCTGCAGCAGCCGTACCTGGGCCGGGTCGGTGTCCTGGTACTCGTCGACGAACACGGCGTCGTACTGGGCGGCGAGCCGCTCGGCGACCTCGGGTCGGCGGGCGAGGAGCACCGCCCGGTGGACGAGCTCGGCGTAGTCGAGGACGCCCTGGAGGTCGAGGACGTCGAGGTACTCGGCGAGGAAGGCGGCCGCGGCCCGCCAGTCGGGGCGGCCGATACGGCGGGCGAAGGCGTCCAGGGCGCCGGGGCCGAGACCCAGTTCGCGGCTGCGGGCGAGGACCGCTCGAACCTCGTCGGCGAAACCGCGGGTGGTCAGGCAGGCCCGCAGGTCGTCCGGCCAGCGCACGTGCGCGAGGCCGAGCCGCTCCAGGTCGGGCTGACCGGCGAGCAGTTCACGCACGGTGACGTCCTGCTCGGGTCCCGACAGCAGCCGCAGCGGCTCCACGAACAGATCGCTGTCCTGGTGGGCGCGGATGAGGGCGTAGCAGAACGAGTGGAAGGTCGTCGCCTGCGGGGCGCGCGCCGCTCCTATGCGCAGCGCCATGCGGTCGCGGAGTTCGACGGCCGCCTTGCGGCTGAACGTCAGCACGAGCACGCGCGCGGGGTCCCCTCCACGGGCGATTCGTGCGGCCACCGACTCGACGAGCGTGGTGGTCTTCCCGGTGCCCGGACCTGCGAGAACGAGCAAAGGTCCGGCTCCGTGCTCAACCACGCGGCGCTGTGCGGCGTCCAGACGAGGGGGATCCACGCGGGCCGGTGGGGTACGCACCAGTCGGTAAGCGCCACGGTTCCCCTGGCGCACCTGGGAGTGCGACAGACGCCTGGTGGAGGAAGAGGAGCTCACGTGGTTCGCCGGTCCTGGTGGGTGTGCTGTTGGGCGGCCCGCCGCGCGTGGAGGGCGGTGGACGGGGGGTGAGGGGGACGCGTGCAGCCGACGCTACGCCGACGCCAAGTGTGGAAGCAGGGCTTCCGCTTCTTCCCGCGCGCCCCGTGGGGCCCACACGACGCCCGCGACCCGTACGTCCCTCACCCCACGAACGTACGGCATGCCACAGACGTGCCGTGTTTCCCCCGTACGGGCCTCCGGGTGCTCCCGGGCCCCCGGGATGGCGGAAGCTGTCAGGTGTGACCCTCCGCACGGCCGCCGCCGTCCCAGCGCGCCCGTCTCATGTCGAGGCGCGGCAGATGGCCCTCGGCGGCCCTGCTCGCCTCCTTGAGGGGCGTGCCCTCGGCGCGGTACCGGTCGAGCGCCCGCAGTTCGTGCCCCGGAAGCAGGGCGCCGTCCGCGCGGACGACACGCCACCAGGGAACGGCTCCGCCGTACAGGGCCATGACCCGGCCGACCTGGCGGGGGCCGCCCTCCTCCAGCCACTCGGCGACATCGCCGTATGTCATGACGCGCCCGGGCGGAATGCGTTCGGCCACGTCGAGGACCCGCTCGGCGTATTCCGGCAGCGCGTCCGCGTACTCCGGGTGGGCGTCCTGAGGAAGGCTCTGCTCGCTCATCCGCCCCATCCTGCACCACGCCACCGACAATGTGACGGGCTCGCGACCGTGCGTATCCCTCGCCCAGGGACAGCGCTTCCGGCAGACTGTGCGCCCCCGCATGTGCACCCTGACACCCCGGTGTGTCGGTGGGGCATGCCACCATCGTGCGGGCGGTGACTGGTGATACGAGATCAAGAAGAGACGATGAAGCCACAGGGTGTGCACCCGGAGGACGCCGAGAGCACCTCTGACGCTTCGTCGCGCCCCGACACCGCCGACGCCGAAGAAGTGCACGTCGACGCGGTCGAGAGCGACGAACCACTGCTCCCCGCGCGCGTGCACCGGCCCTCCGATCTGATGCGGCTGCTGGTCGGCGTGCTGGCCCTCGTGGTGCTGCTCGCGATCGCCGCGTTCGCGCACGGCACCACCTCGGGACTCGAACAGGACATCAACAAGGGCACCGGGCAGGCGCCCGACCTGCTCATCAGGATCGCCGGCCTCGCCTCCAGCATCGCGATCCTCCTGGTCCCGGTCGCGTTCGCGATCGAACGCCTGATCAAGCGCGACGGACTGCGGATCGCCGACGGTGTGCTCGCCGCGGTCCTCGCCCACGGTGTGACGCTCGCCACCGACCTGTGGGTGGCCAAGGGCGCCCCCGGCTCCATTCAGGAAGCGCTTACCCAGCCCTCCCCCGGCGACATCCACGCCCTCACCGACCCGGTGCACGGCTATCTGGCGCCCGTCATCGCCTATATGACGGCCGTCGGCATGTCCCGCAGGCCGCGCTGGCGGGCGGTGCTGTGGATCGTGCTGATGCTCGACGCGTTCTCGATGCTCGTCACCGGCTACACCACCCCGTTCTCGATCATCCTGACGGTGCTGATCGGCTGGACCGTCGCCTACGGGACGCTGTACGCGGTCGGCTCGCCCAATGTCCGGCCCACCGGGCGGACGCTGATCGCGGGTCTCAGGACCGTCGGCTTCCATCCGGTCAGCGCGGCCCGCGAAGAGGCCTCGGAGACCGCGGAGAACGGCGACCGCGGCAGGCGCTACTTCGTCACCCTGGAGGACGGCCCGCCGCTGGACGTGACGGTGGTCGACCGGGAGCAGCAGGCGCAGGGCTTCTTCTACCGCGTGTGGCGCAACCTCACCCTGCGCGGCTTCGCCACCCGCAGCAGCCTCCAGTCGCTCAGACAGGCCCTGGAGCAGGAGGCGCTGCTCGCCTACGCGGCGATCGCGGCCGGCGCCAACGCGCCCAAGCTGATCGCCACCTCCGAACTCGGTCCCGACGCCGTGATGCTCGTCTACGAGCACACCGGCGGGCGCACGCTCGAATCGCTGGCCGAGGACGAGATCACCGACGAGCTGCTGCGCAACACCTGGCGCCAGGTGCAGGCGCTGCAGTCGCGGCGCATCGCGCACCGCAGGCTCGCGGGTGACGCGATCTTGGTGGATCGTTCCGGCGCGGTGATCCTCACCGATCTGCGCGGCGGCGAGATCGCGGCCAGCACCCTGCTGCTGCGCATGGACGTCGCCCAGCTGGTGACGACCCTGGGGCTGCTCGCCGGCGCGGAACGCGCGGTGGCCTCGGCGGTCAGCATCCTCGGTCCCGACACCGTGGCCGACTGTCTGCCGATGCTCCAGCCGATCGCGCTGACGCGCTCCACGCGCGCGACGCTGCGCCGGCTGGCCCGGGAGCGCGCCCAGCGTGAGCGCGACGCCGTCCTGGAGGCGTCCCAGCAGGCCAAGCAGGCCCGGCTGGAGGAAGCGACGGAGGACACCAGGCCCGTACTCGAAAAGCCCGACAAGAAGACCGTCAAGGCGGAGGCGCGGGCGGAGAAGCGGGCCATCGACGAGGCCATCGAAGAGGCGCGCGAGGAGGACCTGCTGACGCAGATCCGCCATCAGGTGCTGCTGATCAGACCGCAGGCGCCGGTCGAGCCGGCCCGCCTGGAGCGGGTGAAGCCGCGCACGCTGATCAGCTTCATCGCGGGTGCCATCGGTGCGTACTTCCTGCTGACACAGCTCACGCACATCGAGTTCGGCCCCCTCGTCGCCAACGCCGAGTGGGGCTGGGTCGCCGCCGCCGTGCTGTTCTCGGCGTGCAGCTACTTCGCCGCCGCCATGGCGCTGCTGGGCTTCGTGCCCGAGCGGGTGGGATTCCTGCGGACGGTGGCGGCCCAGGTGGCCGGTTCGTTCGTCAAGATCGTCGCACCGGCCGCGGTCGGCGGAGTGGCGCTCAACACACGCTTCCTGCAACGCCAGGGGGTGCGGCCGGGGCTCGCGGTGGCCAGTGTCGGCGCCTCGCAGCTGTTCGGGCTCGGCTGCCACATCCTGATGCTGCTGTCCTTCGGCTACCTGACCGGCACCGAGAAGACGCCGTCGCTGTCGCCCTCTCGAACCGTCATCGCGGGCCTGCTGACGGTGGCGGTGCTCGTGCTCGTGGTCACCTCGGTGCCGTTCCTCAGGAAGTTCGTCGTCACGCGCGTGAGGTCGCTGTTCGCGGGTGTCGTGCCGCGCATGCTGGACGTGCTCCAGCGGCCGCAGAAGCTGATCACCGGCATCGGCGGCATGCTGCTGCTGACGGCCTGCTTCGTGATGTGCCTGGACGCCTCCATCCGCGCCTTCGGCAGCGAGGGCACCTCGCTCAGCATCGCCAGCGTCGCCGTCGTCTTCCTCGCCGGCAACGCGCTCGGCTCGGCGGCGCCGACTCCGGGCGGTGTGGGCGCCGTGGAGGCCACCTTGACGGTCGGTCTGATCGCCGTGGGGCTCCCCAAGGAGGTCGCCGCCCCGGCCGTTCTGCTGTTCCGACTGCTGACGCTGTGGCTGCCGGTGCTGCCGGGCTGGCTGGCCTTCAACCAGCTGTCCCGGAAGGGCGCCCTGTAGTCCCTGCCGCCCCGTCCGAGGCAGGTACCTCTTACGGCTCGCGCCCCGAGCATCCCCGCGCGCGCGAGCGCAGGATGGTTGCATGCCGACCCCCTCTCGACTGCGTGTCGCCGCCCTCACCGCCACCGCCCTTCTGCTGGCTTGCGCGCTGGCGGGCTGCGCCGACTCCCAGGAAGAGGACCTCTCGGCCCAGAAGCTGAGCTGGAAGGACTGCCCGGCCCCCTCCCCGGCCGAGGGCGGCGGAGACGCCCCCTCGCCGCTTCCCGGCGGCGAGGAATGGCAGTGCGCCACCCTCAAGGCCCCGCTCGACTGGGCGAAGCCCAAGGGCGACACGATCGGCATCGCGCTGATCCGGGCCAGGACCAGTGGCCCGGAGAACAGACGCATCGGCTCGCTCGTCTTCAACTTCGGCGGCCCCGGCGGCTCGGGCGTCAGCACGCTGCCCGCCTTCGGCTCGGACTACGCGAAACTGCGCACCCGCTACGACCTGGTGAGCTTCGATCCACGCGGGGTCGGCCGCAGCGCCCCGGTGGAGTGCCTGAACGACCTCCAGCTCGACGTGTACTTCGAGCAGGACGGGACCCCCGACGACTCGGCCGAACGCGCCAAGCTGCTGGACAACACCAAGGAGTTCAACGCGGCCTGCGAGGAGAACTCCCAGAAGATGCTGCCGCATGTGCGCACGACCGACGCCGCCCGCGACATGGACCTGATGCGTCAGGTCCTCGGCGACGACAAGCTGCACTACTTCGGCATCTCGTACGGCACCGAACTCGGCGGCGTCTACGCCCACCTGTTCCCGAAGCATGTGGGGCGCGCGGTCTTCGACGGGGTCGTCGACCCGACGCAGAACAGCGAGCAGGGCTCGCTCGGACAGGCCCGGGGCTTCCAGCTCGCGCTCGACAACTTCGCCGAGGACTGCACTTCGCAGCCCACGGACTGCCCCGTCGGCGACACCGCGCAGGACGTCAAGGACCGCATCGCGAAACTCCTGGCCGACCTCGACAGGAAGCCGATCCCCGGCATCGGGCAGCGGGTGCTGACCCAGACCGCCGCGACCAACGGCATCGCGCAGGCCCTGTACTCCAAGGACTTCTGGGAGTACCTGACCGAGGGCCTGGAACAGGCGTACGACGGTGACGGGAGGGTCCTGATGGTGCTGTCCGACTCGATGAACGGGCGCAGCGAGAACGGCGAGTACAGCAACATCACCGCGGCCAACATCTCCATCAACTGCGCCGACGACAAGCCCCGGTACACCACGGCCGCGGTCGAGCGGAGGCTGCCCGAGTTCCGTGCCGCGTCGCCGCTGTTCGGTGACTTCCTGGCCTGGTCGCTGCTGACCTGCACCGACTGGGCCGTGGCGGGCGCCGCCGACCATCCCGACGTGAGCGCCGCCGGATCGGCACCGATCCTGGTCGTGGGCAACACCGGGGACCCCGCGACCCCGTACGAGGGCGCCCGGAAGATGGTGGAGGCGCTCGGTCGGGGTGTCGGCGTCGAGCTGACGTACAAGGGGCAGGGGCACGGGGCCTACGACAGCAAGAACAAGTGTGTCCAGGACGCGGTGAACGGCTATCTCCTCACCGGGAAGGTGCCGGCGGCCGGGACCGTCTGCTCGTAGCACCCGACCGCCACGGACTCCGCGAAACTGCTGGTCAAAGGGTTATCCACAGGCTCGGACGGGTGTCTCGTGATCGGCCTACCATGGCCGGACCGGCGTTCGTGGATCGGCACGGACGGCTTGGGAGGGGGACTGTGATGGGGCGTTTCGTACGGTGGGCGGCCGTGACCGCCGCGGCCGCGCTGCTGGCGGCCGGCTGCAGCGGTGGTTCGTCCGGAGGCGGTGCGGGGGACGAGCGATCGGGCAGCGCGAGGCCCACCACGACCGGCGCGAAAGCGCTGCCCGCCGCGCTGACCTCGCAGAGACTCGACTGGGAGCGCTGCAAGGCCACCGCGGACGCCTCCGCGCCCGGCAGGGACTGGCAGTGCGCGACGCTGAAGGTGCCGCTCGACTGGTCGAAGCCGGACGGAGAGACGATCGACCTCGCGCTGATCCGCTCCAAGGCCCGCGGCGGCGAGCGCATCGGCTCGCTGCTGTTCGACTTCGGCGGCCCCGGCGCGTCGGGCGTCGCCGGAATGCCCGGGTACGCCGCCACCGTCTCCCTGTTGCGCGAGCGGTACGACCTGGTGAGCTGGGACCCGCGCGGGGTCGGCGCCAGCGAGGGCGTCCGCTGCCGCAGTGACAGGCAGACGCAGGCGGCCGAGGCGGTGGACCCCACCCCGGACACCCCGGCCGAGGAGCGGGCGTACCTGCGGGACGCCACCGACTTCGCCCGGGGCTGCGCGAAGGACGCGGGGGCGCTGCTGGCACACGTCTCGACCACCGACACCGCGCGGGACATGGACCTGATGCGCCAGGTCCTCGGCGACGACAGGCTGCACTACTTCGGCATCTCGTACGGCACCGAACTCGGCGGCGTCTACGCCCACCTGTTCCCGGAGCACGTGGGGCGGCTGGTGCTCGACGCGGTCGTCGACCCGAGCGCCGACATGGTGGCCCACCGCGAGAACCAGGCCCGGGGCTTCCAGCACGCGCTCGACAACTACCTCGCGTCCACCGGTCAGGACCCCGAGCGGGGCACCCGGAAGATCGCGGACCTGCTGGACCGGATCGACGCGGAGCCGCTGGACACCTATTCCGGGCGGAAGCTGACCCAGGTCCTCGCGTTCACCGGCATCGTCTGGCCGTTGTACCGCCAGGACAGCTGGCCTTCCCTGACCAGCGCTCTCGACACGGCCGAGGAGGGGGACGGCTCCGAACTGCTGGCGCTCGCCGACGGCTACAACGACCGTGACCCCTCGGGCCGCTACGGCCTGCTCCCGCAGGCCCAACGGGTCATATCGTGCTTGGACGACAAGCAGCGGCCCACCCTCACGGAGGCGAAGAGGCTGCTGCCCGAGTTCGAGAGGATCTCCCCCGTGTTCGGCCCCTTCCTCGGCTGGGACGCGGCCGGCTGGTGCCACGACTGGCCGGTGCCCGGGCAGTACCAGACCCCGGAGGTGAGCGCGCCCGGCGCGGCACCGGTGCTGGTGATCGGCAACACGGGCGACCCGGCGACACCGTACGAGGGTGCCCGGAGGATGGCGGACGAGTTGGGCAAAGGAGTCGGTGTGGAGCTCACCTGGAAGGGCGAGGGACACGGGGCGTACGGGAACGGGAGCGACTGCGTGGACTCCACGGTGAACGCGTATCTGCTGAAGGGCACGGTGCCGAAGGACGGCAAGGTCTGCGCCCTGCGTGGGTAGGGGAAAGGGGCCCGGCACCCGTGGTGCCGAGCCCCTCCCGGGAAGGCGTGGGCCTAGTAGACCGGCTTGTGCGGCTCGATCTGGTTGACCCAGCCGATCACACCGCCGCCGACGTGCACGGCGTCGGAGAAGCCCGCGGACTTCAGCACCGCGAGGACTTCCGCACTGCGGACACCCGTCTTGCAGTGCAGGACGATCTTCTTGTCCTGCGGGAGGCCCTCCAGGGCGGTGCCCATGAGGAACTCGTTCTTGGGGATCAGCTTGGCGCCCGGGATGGAGACGATCTCGTACTCGTTGGTCTCGCGGACGTCGATGATCTCGATGTTCTCGCCGTCGTCGAGCCACTCCTTGAGCTGCTTGGGAGTGATCGTCGAGCCGGCGGCCGCCTCCTGGGCCTCCTCGGAGACGACGCCGCAGAAGGCCTCGTAGTCGATGAGCTCGGTGACGGTCGGGTTCTCGCCGCAGACCGCGCAGTTCGGGTCCTTGCGGACCTTGACCTGGCGGTACTGCATCTCCAGGGCGTCGTAGATCATCAGGCGGCCGACGAGGGGCTCACCGATGCCCGCGAGGAGCTTGATGGCCTCGTTGACCTGGATGGAGCCGATGGACGCGCACAGCACGCCCAACACGCCGCCCTCGGCGCAGGAGGGGACCATGCCGGGGGGCGGGGGCTCCGGGTAGAGGCAGCGGTAGCAGGGGCCGTGCTCAGACCAGAAGACGGAGGCCTGGCCGTCGAAGCGGTAGATCGAGCCCCAGACGTACGGCTTGTTGAGCAGCACGCACGCGTCGTTGACCAGGTAGCGGGTCGCGAAGTTGTCGGTGCCGTCGACGATCAGGTCGTACTGGCTGAAGATGTCCATCACGTTGTCGGCCTCAAGCCGTTCCTCGTGAAGGACCACGTTCACGTACGGGTTGATGCCGAGGACGGAGTCGCGCGCGGACTCGGCCTTGGAGCGGCCGATGTCGGCCTGGCTGTGGATGATCTGGCGCTGCAGGTTCGACTCGTCGACCTCGTCGAACTCCACGATGCCGAGCGTGCCCACGCCCGCCGCGGCCAGGTACATCAGCGCCGGCGAGCCCAGGCCGCCGGCGCCCACACAGAGCACCTTGGCGTTCTTCAGCCGCTTCTGCCCGTCCATCCCGACATCGGGGATGATCAGGTGGCGGGAGTACCTGCGGACCTCGTCTACGGTGAGCTCGCCAGCGGGCTCGACCAGGGGTGGCAGCGACACGGGGACTCCGTTGGTCGGTCAATCACTACGGTTGTTCTCCCCGTAACACTGCCATGGGCCTCTTCATTCCGAGACACCCGTTCCGATCCGCGAGACGATCTCGTCCCAGTAGCCGGGCATGGTCTCCCAGGGGTCGACGCGGCCGCCGCGGTCCGTGCGGTCGGTGAACCAGATCGTGGCGGCGCCCTGCCAGCGGGCGATCCGCAGCGCCTCCTCAAGGTGCGGGCCGGGTACCCCGTGGACGAGGTGGCAGAAGCGGTCGGGCGGGTAGTCGGCGGTCCACTCGGCCACCTGCGACCAGCGGTAGTCGCTCCAGGAGCCGGAGAAGGTGACCAACTGGTCGGCGTTCTCGGCGTAGCCGGGGTGGGGGTGGGTGCCGTGGCCGAGGACGATGTGGGCATTGTCACGGATCGCGCGGAGCGTGGTGACGGTGCGGCGGACCTCGGGCAGCGTGGCGCGATCGGTCGGACAGTGGTCCAGGAGGAACCCGTCGACCCGGTACCAGTCGATGTAGCGCTGGGCCTCGGAGATCGTCTCGCCGTAGGCGCGGGTGCCGTGGGCGCTGTCGAGGCGACCGAGGACACGGACGCCCGCGTTGCGCAGCCGGCCGGCCGCTTCGAGGCAGTGCGGGTCGGGGCGGGCCCCGGGGCCGTCGGCGACGTCGAGGACAGCCCAGTGCAGGGGGGTGCCGGGGCGGGCGAGTTCGGCCCACTCTGCGGGGGCGACCAGGGGGTGGGCGTAGCCGGGGACCCCGAGGCCGGTGCGCAGTTCGGTGCTCGACGTGCTGGTCTTCGTGCTGGTCAGATGCGGCATGCCGCCTCCATCCAGATGTCGGCGAGGGACTCTTCGAGGTTGATGCGGGGACGCCAGCCGAGCCGGTCGCGCGCGGTGCGCACATCGGCCTGCTGCCAGCTGCCGCAGCCGTCGGGGTACGGGTACGCGACGGGTGCCGCGTGGTCGGGCTCCGGGCGGGGGTGGCCGATGGTCGCCCTCAGCGGGCCGGGAGGGCCGTCGAGTTCATGGAGGGCGCCGCCGTATCCGGCGACCCGGGCCAGGACGGCGGCGGCGTCGCGGAGGCGGACGGCGCGGCCCGAGCCGATGTTGATGACGCCCTGTGCGGCGGAGAGCGAGGCCGCGTGGACGGCGCGGGCCACGTCGCGGACGTCGACGAAGTCGCGCTGGGCCCCGAGGCCGCCGAGCTTCAGTTCGCCGTCGCCGGACTGCATGGCGCGGCGCATGGCCTCGGCGAGACGGCCGAGCGGGGAGCCCGCGGGGGTGCCGGGGCCGGCCGGTGAGAAGACACGCAGGACGACCGCGTCCAGGCCGGAGCCGAGGACCAGTTCGGTGGCAGCGAGCTTGCTGACGCCGTACGGGCCGCCGGGGCGGGGGACGGCGTCCTCGGCGGTGGAGGAGCCCGGCTGGCTGGGGCCGTACTCGGCACCGCAGCCGATCTGCACCAGACGGGCTCCGCAGCCGCTGCGGCGCAGGGCCTCGCAGACGGTGGCGACGGCGACCGTGTTGTGGCGGGTGAGTTCGCGGGCTCCGCCGCGGGTGGCGCCGGCGCAGTTGACGACGACGCCCGGGTGGACCGCGTCGAGGAAGCGGGTGAGGGCGCCGGGGCTGCCGGACGCGAGGTCGAAGCGGACGTCGGCGTCGTCACCGCGGCCGAGGGCGGTGAGCTGGACGGCGGGGTCGGCGAGCAGGCGGTCGGCGACGAAGCGGCCGAGGTAGCCGTTGGCTCCGATCAGCAGGACTCTCATCGGGCTGCTCCCGGGGCCTTGGGGGCGGGTCGGGAGGTGGTCATTGCGGGTTCTCCTTCGGGAGGGGCTTGCGAGGTGCCTCCGGCGGGACCGGAGGGGGGTGCCTGCGGCGGAATCCGGGGGTGCCTGCGGCGGGGGCCGGAGCGGTTGCCTGCGGCGGGGCCGGAGGAGCTGCTGAGGCGGTGTGTGCGGGTCGGCGGGGCGGTTTGCCACCGTGGGTGGAAGGTCGCGCCCACGACGGGTGGCTGCTCTCGCCCACGCCGGGTGGGCGGCCGTGCCTACGGCGGGTGCGTGGTTCGGGTGCGGGTCAGCACGAGTCCTCCGCCCGGGCGTGGGCCGACGCTCTCGTCAGCTTGCGGGCCCCGTGGATCAGCAGGGCCAGGGCGCCGAGTCCGCAGGACAGGGTCTGGATGCCGCTCGCGCCCCAGAGGTCCACCAGGGCGTCCACCGGTGCGGCCAGGAAGCCGCAGCCCGGAAGGCGGGAGGCGAAGACCGCGGCCAAGGCGGTCGCCTGGGCCGTGGCAGCGGCGGTGAGGACCGCCCCGGGGGCGTGGGTGAAGCCGTGGACGGTGAGGAGGCGGGCGAGGAAGAGGAGGGCGCCCAGGGCAATGACCTGTGGGAGGGCTGCCGGTTCGGCCACGGCGGCGCCGGACAGGGCCGACAGCGCCGTCAGGGCGCACAGGTACAGGGCGAAGGTGCCGAGCAGCAGAGGGCGTACGGAGGCCGCGAAGTCCTCCAGCCCCCGGCTGACGGCCAGTTTGCGCCGGGCGCGTGCCGCGAAGAGGTGGGCGGACCAGGCCGCCGGGGCGCAGGACAGGGTGAGGGCGAGGAGCGGAGCCGTGGTCATGGGCCAGGCGGCGTCGGCGGCGCCCGTGGGGAGGGCGTCGGGGCCGCCGGTCACGGCCGCCGCGAGGAGGCCGTCGCCGAGGGTGGCGTAGGCGAGGAGCCAGTACGTCCAGGTGGAGGTGCCGGTGGTGGGTGCGCGGTCGGATGTGCCGAGGGGGCCGCGGGACAGGGCCGCGCGTACGGCCAGGGAAACGGCCAGGAAGCCCACCAGGGCGGCGACCAGCCGGGACTGACCGTCGGTGAGGCGGATGCCGGTCACCGTGGCCACGCAGAGGGCGCCGGGGAGGAGGGTGAGCAGGGCCCAGTCGGCGCGGGCCCCGGAGGTCTGCTCCGTCGTGGGCGGCGGGGGCGCCTCGCCGTCCCTCGGGACACGGGCGTACATCTCCTCCGCGAGGGAGAAGACGTCCCGGTGCCGGAAGCGGACGGCCGTGCGGTCGGTGACGCCGTGGGCCTCCAGGCCCGCCGCGATCTCCAGAGGGTCGACGGCCCGGGCGCACAGCTCGCGGTGACGGTGCATCAGGGCCTTCACCGGGTCGGCGGCGGAACGGCGGGCGGGGCCGGGGACGGTGGGCTTGCCGCCGGTGGAGATCTCGGGGGCGCGCGGGGTGGGCGCCGACGGGGCGTACGGGTCCGCGTGCTCGGAAGCGTCGATCGTGTGCGGGTCGACGTCGTCCGGCTCTACCGCTCGGGGCTCCTCGGAGGCGCCGGACGTCTTGGGTTCGCCGGACACACCGGAATCACCTGACACCTCGGGCTCGCCGGACGCCTCGGCCCCGCCAGGCGCGTCGGAGCCTCCGGAGACTGCGGCCTCACCGGACACCTCGGAGTCGCGCGACGCCCCAGACGCACCGGGCACCTCGGGCCCACCGGTCGCCTTGGACCCGCCGGTCGCCTCAATGTCACCGCAACCCTCCCCGGACACCGAGGACTTACCGGAGCCGTCCCCGAAGACCTCGGCTCCCCTGCCCCCCTCCGGCGCCCCGGAGCCTTCCGCCGCGTCAGGAGTGCCCGGGGTGCCCGGGCGGTCGAGTCCCACCTCGCTCATCCGGTCGCTCCTTCCGGGGCGGCGAAGGGAGGCGTCGCGCTGACCGGGGGGCCCGCGGCCCAGCCGGGGCCACCGCGGGCCGCGAGACGGGTGCCGTGCTCGGTCCTGTGCTCCGTCCAGCGGCCGGGTACATGGGCCTCGGCGGGGGCGGCGAAGGGCAGGGGCTCACCGGTGCCGTCCAGGACGACCCGGCGGACGGGGGTGTGCGAGACGATCTCCAGGTAAATGCCGTGAAATGCCGTGATGTTCTGTTCCACGGTGAACAGTTCGAGCGCTCGGGCGCGTGCGGCGGCGCCCAGGCGTTCACGGCGCTCGGGGTCGCGCAGCAGCGTGACGCACGCCTCCGCGAGCGCCTTCGGATTGCGGGGCGGGACGACGAGCCCGGTGCCGCCGATGACCTCCACGACCGCGCCGACGTCGGTGGACACCGTGGCCCGGCCGCAGAACATGGCTTCGACGAGGGTGATCGGGAAGCCCTCGACGACGCTGGACAGGACGGTGACCGCACCCGAGGCGTAGGCATCGGCGAGCGTCGGCACCTCGGGCCCGCCGATCTCCTCGAAGCGGACGGGGTTGTCACCGACGGCGTGCAGGCCCTCCGCCTCGTCGGGGAAGAGCTGCGCGGCCAGCGCCTTGCAGTGCCCGAGGTAGGCCGCGCCCTCGGCACCGGTGGGCGCGCCGACGATTCTCAGCCGGGTCTTGGGCTCCTCCTTGCGGACCTCGGCGAAGGCGTGCAGCAGCGAGATCAGGTCCTTGGCGGGTTCGACCCGGCCGACCCAGACCAGGGTGTCCGGGTCCACGCACTCGGCGGACTCGCCCACCTCCGTGAAGCGGGTGGCGTCCATGCCCGGGTAGACCGTGCGCAGCTTCTCGCGGTCGGCGCCGCAGCGCTCCTGCCAGCGGCGGGCGTGGGTGTTGCCGGGTGTGACGACCGCCGCCCGCCGGTAGGTCTCGGTGGCGAGCCGGCCGTGGAAGGCGGTGAGCAGGGTCCGTACGGCGGGCGGGGACTCGGTGTCGGCCAGGTAGTGCGTGCGCAGTCGCACCCCGTACTCCGTGACCAGCAGCGGCACACCGCAGAAGTGGTGCGCGAGGAGCCCGGGCAGGGCGGCCGGTCCGCCGGAGGTCGCGTGGCACAGGTCGACCGCGCCGAGGCCGTCGTCCTCGTACCAGTCGAGCGACAGGGGGCGCAGGGCGCGCTCCAGGTGGCCGGCCACGGTGAGCAGTTCCGGTACCCGCGCCGCGCGCGCCGTCTGCCGGGCGCCGGGCGCACGACAGGCGCGCTCCAACGCGCGTACGGCGGTCTCGGAGCGGAGCGCTCCCACCAGCCCGCCCTCGTCGCGGGCGAGTTCGGCGAGTCCGTACAGGGCGCTGGCGAAACGGTCCGCCTCAGCGGCCGACGACTCCCCCGAGGCGTCGCCGACCGCCCCCTCGCACAGTGCGGACGCCAATGCGCCGTACCACTCGGCGAACCGGCGGCGCGCGCGCCGCCCGTACACGACGCCGTCGTCCTCCGCGGTCCACAGCGGGGCGGTGATGACCCTGCCGACCTGCGGTGGCAGGTGGACCCAGCCCTCGTCCTCCTGGTGCTCGCTGCGGCTGAGCGCGTAGATGTCGAACTCGTGCTGCTCGAGCCCGCGCACGAGCCGGTCGCACCAGAGTCTGGCGTCACCGCTCACATATGGATAGCCACCCTCCGTAAGCAGTCCTATGCGCACGAGTGCACCCCCGATCTCCCGTATGAGGAGCCGCCGTTGGCTCGGCGGCTCGCAGCGGGACGAAGGTATGCGGACAAGGCGGTGGCGCGACGGACGGTTGTCCATCGCGCCACCAGAAGGGGTGAACGCTCGTAACTTTCCGGTGCGGGTCGCGTTCGGTCGCGCTAAGAGATCACCCGGACACGGAACGTCAGGTCACGGCCACTTCCCGCCGTTCCGCCCGGCGCCGGGCCGCGATCCGCGGATCGAGCGCCGGTACGGCGGCCAGCAACTGCCTTGTGTACGGGTCCCGGGGGCTGTCGTAGACCTCGTCGGCCGGGCCCTGTTCGACGATCCGGCCGTGCCGCATCACGGCGACGCGGTCGCTGACCTGGCGTACGACGGCGAGGTCGTGCGCGACGAACACCAGCGCGAGTCCGAGCTCCCGCTGCAGCTCACCGAGCAGGGCCACCACCTGGGCCTGGGTGGTGACATCGAGGGCGGAGACCGGTTCGTCGCAGACGATGACGCGCGGGTCGGCCGCGAGCGCCCGGGCGATGCCCACGCGCTGGCGCTGGCCGCCGCTGAACTCGTGCGGGTAGCGGTCGTAGTGCGCCCCTTCGAGCCCCACGCGCTCCAGGAGCTCCCGCACGCGCCCCCTGATCCGCTTCTCGTCCCTCTCGCCCCGCGCGCGGAGCGGGTCGGCGATGGACTCGCCCACGCTGCGGCGGGGGTTGAGGGAGGAGACGGGGTCCTGGAAGACCATCTGCACGGCCGGGTCGACGCCCACGCGCGCGTGGCCGTCGTGGCGGACCTCCCCCGCCGTCGGCTCCAGCAGGCCGACCAGCATCCGCCCCAGGGTGGTCTTGCCGCTGCCGCTCTCACCGACGACGCCGAGGGTCTCGCCCCGGCGGACGGTCAGCGAGACGTCGTCGACGGCCGCGAAGGCCCTCTTGCCGCGGCCGAACTCGCGTCGCAGGCCCTTCGCTTCGAGGACCACCTCGCCGGGCGCCGGGGAAGGTGTCCGCGGGGCGTCCACGCGCGGTACCGCGGCGAGCAGTTCGCGGGTGTACGCCTGTCCCGGCGCCCCGAGCACCGCGGCGACCGGCCCCCGCTCGACCGCGCGGCCGTGCCGCATGACCAGGACGTCGTCGACGCTGCCGGCGGCGACGCCCACGTCGTGCGTGACGAGCAGCAGGCCCATGCCGGTCTCCTGGCGCAGCGTGTGCAGCAGGTCGAGGATCTGGGCCTGGACGGTCACGTCGAGCGCGGTCGTCGGCTCGTCGGCGATCAGCAGACGGGGCTCGCAGGCCAGTGCCATCGCGATGAGGGCGCGCTGGCGCATGCCGCCGCTGAACTCGTGCGGACGGGACCGGGACCGCCGTACGGCGTCCGGGATGCCGACCCGGTCCAGCACCTCCACGGCACGCGCGCGTGCCGCTCGTCGCGACACACGCGTGTGCACGCGGTACACCTCGGCGATCTGGTCGCCGATCGCGTAGTACGGGTCCAGGGACGACAGCGGGTCCTGGAAGACCATCGCGGCCTTCGCGCCCCGCAGCCGCCGCAGTTCGTCGTCCGACGCCCGCTGTACGTCCACTCCGGCGACCTCGACGGAGCCGCCCACGCGCGCGCCCGTGCCGCGGTGCAGCCCGAGCAGGGCCGAGGCGACGGTGGACTTGCCGGAGCCGGACTCGCCGACCAGGGCGAGGGCCGCGCCCTGCTCCAGGCGGAAGGAGAGGCCGTCGACGGCGCGCAGGTCGCCGAAGCCGACGGTCAGGTCCGTGACATGGACGAGACTCATGCGAGCACCACCCGTCGGTCGGCCACCGCGTACAGGACGTCCGCGACGGCGTTGGCGAGCACCACGAAGAAGCCGATGACCAGGACCATGCCGACGACGACCGGCAGGTCGATGACGGTCACGGCGTGGACCAGTTCCTGGCCGATGCCGGGCAGGCCGAACAGCGATTCGACGAGGACGGCCCCGCCGACCGCGCTGCCGAAGTCGTTGGCGTTCAGGGCGATGATCGGGGCCAGGGCGCCGCGCAGGGCGTGCCGACCGACGATCGACCGCTCGCCGACGCCGTAGGCCCGAAAGGTGCGGATGTGGTCCTCGGCGAGCGTCTCCAGCATCGACGCGCGGGTCAGCCGGGCGAAGTAGGCCGCCTCGCCCAGGGCGAGGGTGACCCAGGGCAGCAGCAGGCCCCACATCCACTGCTCGGGATCGTCGGCGAAGGGGACGTACTCCGGGAAGGGCAGCAGTTCCAGCTGTCCGCAGACCACGATCATCAGGACCAGGCCGATGACGAACACGGGCGTGGCGACCCCGGCGAGCGTGATGCCGGTCAGCGCGCGCTCGGTGAACCGGCCGCGCCGCCAGGCGGAGAGCACGCCGGTACCGACGCCCAGCAGCAGCCAGAGCACCATCGCGCCGACCACCAGCGACAGGCTGACGGGCAGCTTGTCCAGGATGATCCGCGTGACCTGCTGGTCGCTCTGGTACGACAGCCCGAGGCAGGGCGCCGGGCAGTGCTCGACGGAGGTGCCGGTGGAGTAGTCGTGGCCGGCGACGATGCCCTGGAGGAAGTGCCAGTAGCGCAGGTACAGCGGGTCGTCGAGCCGGAGCTGCTGAGCCACCTGGTGCACCTGCTCCGGCGAGCAGCGCGGGCCGCAGGTGATCTGGGCGACGTTGCCGGGGGTGGCGTAGAAGACGACGTAGATGATCACCGAGAGGGCGAGCAGGGTGAGTACGGCGCTCACCGCCCGGCGCAGGGCGAACGCGGTGAAGCCGCTCATGCGGTGCCCTCCCTGGCGGTCTCGGGCTCATGGACCTTGGGCTCGTCGCCGTCGAGGTTGCCGGCCTCGGACAGGTCGGCCTTGGACTCCTGCCTGCGGCCCGTGCCGATGCGCAGCCGGGAGGCCGCGCGGGGGTCGAGGGCGGTGCGGACACCGTCGCCGAGGACGGTGAGCGCGAGGACGGTGACGAACAGCGCGGCGGCGGGCAGCAGCAGGTACTGCGGGGCCGCCTGGTACCAGACGTCGGCCGAGGTGAGCATCTGTCCCCACGACGGGGTGGGCGGCCTGACGCCGACGCCGAGGAAGGACAGGGACGCCTCGATGCCGATGTTGGCGGGCACCATGAGGGCCGCGTAGGTGATCACGGGCGCGGCGAGACCGGGCAGCAGTTCCCGGCGGGCGATCCGCAGGGTGCCCCAGCCGCTGAGCCGGGCGGCGGCCACGTAGTCGAGCTCCTTGAGGGTGAGGGTCTGGGCGCGCGCGATCTTGCCGATCGTGCCCCAGGCGACGAAGCCGATGATGAGCGCGACCAGGACCGGCCTGGGGAAGCTGCCCGGCACGATGGCCAGCAGCGCCAAGGCCATGATCATCAAAGGCATGGCCACGATGATGTCGGTGACCCGGCTCAACAGTTGATCAACCCATCGGTTGCCGAGCGCGGCCGCGACGCCGACCACGACACCGAGGAAGACCTGTACGGCGGTCGCGGCCAGGGCGACGCCCAGGGAGACCCGGGCGCCGTACACGAGCCGTGCGAACAGGTCGCGTCCGGTCTGGGGCTCGACGCCGAGCCAGTGGTCCCCGCTGACGCCGCCGAAGGACCCGATGGGCACGCCTCCGCGCGCGGAGTCGATCAGGGAGGGGTGGTAGGTGGTCGGGTCCTGGCCCTCCAGCGCGGTGAGCAGGGGCGCCGCGAGGGCGACCAGGACGAGCAGTGCGACGACGACGGCCGCGACCATGGCGGCGCGCTGCGCCCGCAGCCGACGCCAGAACTGACGGGCCCCCGAGGCCCCCGGGACGGCTGCCCCGGGGACCTCGGTGGCGACAAGTGCCTCGCTCATCGGGTTACTTGACCGCGACCTGCGAGATGTCCAGAACACCGGTCCAGTCGCTGATCACGACGTTCTTGATGTCCTTGCCGTACAGGCGCTTGTAGACCGGGTGGAACAGCGGGACGGTCAGTGCCTGTTCGCCGATCTTCTTGTCCAGTGCACCCCATCGCTTGGCGGCGGCGTCAAGATCGGTCAACTTGTTGATCGCGTCGATCTCGGCATTGACCGACTTGTCGTCGAGCAGGCCCGTGTTGAAGTTCGCGCCGTCCTTGACGATCTGCCGGCCGTCGAAGATCGGGGCGAGGAAGGGACCGCCGGAGGGCCAGTCGGCACCCCAGTGGGCGAGGAAGAAGCCCGGCTCGGTCTTCACGCTGTGGACCGTGTCCGAGTAGTCGTTCTCCTCAAGGCCCTGGAGCTTGACCGTGATGCCGGCCTTCTTGAGCGCGTCCTGGACGGCGGTCGCGATCTCGGGGCTGGTCTCGAAGTCCTTGGCGTTGGAGTGCGTCAGGGTGACCGTCAGCCCGTTCGGGTGGCCGGCCTCCTTCAGCAGCTCCTTGGCCTTCGCCGCGTTGCCCGTCGCACCCGCCGGGAAGAGGTCGTACGGCTCGTAGCCGAATGACTTCTGGTTCGGCAGGAAGGTGGTGGCGGACTCGGCGAGCGCGCTGCCGCCGGCCGCGTTGACCACGGAGGAGCGGTCGATGGCGTACGAGATCGCCTGCCGCACCCTGACGTCGTCGAACGGCTTGACCCTCGGGTTGAACGCTATGTAGTTGGTGTAGCCGAAGTGGCCGGTGCCCACGCGGGACGCGAGCTCCTTGTCGCCCGTCACCTTGGCGAGTTCGGCCGGGCCGAGGTTGGTGTCCGTGGTGACCGCGGCCGCGTCCGCCCCTTGGGACGCCGACAGCCGCTGGTTGATCACCGACGAGTCGAGCCCGGACTTGACGTCGATCCGGTCCGGGTACGCCTTGCGCTCGGCGTCCGTCGAGGCGGACCAGTACGTGTTGCGCTCCAGGACGAGACGCTCACCGTCGTTCTGGTTCGAGACGACCTTGTACGGCCCGGACGAGACCGGGTGCTCCTCGTACTTCGTGCCGGTGTCCTTGGCCTTGGGGACCGGCGTGAACTGCGTCTGCGTGGCCAGGTACGGGAACTCGCCCTCGGGCTTGTTCAGGTGGAAGACGAGGGTGCGCTCGTCCGGCGTCCCGATCGCCGCGAGGCCCTTCTTGTCCTTGTACGGCCCCTGGTAGTCGGCCGCGCCGACCAGCCAGTCCCGCAGATAGGGGGCGCCGCCGGAGAGTTCGGGCGCGAAGGAGCGCTCGATGCCGTACTTGATGTCGGCCGAGGTGATCGCGGTGCCGTCCTCGTACTTGAGGCCCTTCTTCAGGGTGTACGTCCACACGGTCGCGTCCTTGCTGGGGCGCCCGGTGTCGGTGGCGAGGTCGGGGACGACCTTGGCACCGGCGGCGCCGTCCTCGCGGTTGCGGGTGGTGAGGGTGCGGAAGACGAGCGAGGGGACGTTGCCGCCGCCCGAGGTGTAGAGGCGGGCCGGGTCGAAGTCCTGCTGCGGGTTGGCGTTCAGGACCGTCAGGGTGCCGCCCTTGTGGGGCGTGGAGTCACCACCGGAGCTCTTGGCATCGTTGTCCGCAGGGCCGCAGGCGGCGGCGCCCGCTGCCAGAACCAGGCTTACGGATACCGCGGCCACACGGCGCGCTGTGAGGGACGGGTGACGCATCGGAGACGACCTCTCGCATGACGTGTCTCGAATGACGAGACGGATTGCCGAAGGGTGAGACGAAAGTGGACAGACGTCTGCCCCGGCGTCGGGTCGTCGGAAAGGCCGTGACCTCAGGTCACGGAAAAATGCGGGATTCGCGACGCGCGCGCCTGGGGGCGGGCGTCAGCGACAGAGGATGTCGGCCACGCAGAGCGGGGTCACGCCGATGAGCGCCAGCTGAATCGCGGCGCTGCTCTCGACGGCATGACTGGACCACATGGGCAGAAATATGTACGACCGATCAACACATGTCAATGTGACATCTGCACCTTGTGTCAACTCCCCGGATAGGCCCAGGGGTTGGGTCGGCAGTGGATCCCGTCGTGGTCGAGGAACTTGGTCTGCTGCTGCATGACCGGCGCGAGCTCGCCGTTCTTGTCGCACGTCACATGGGAGTAGCCGAGGCGGTGGCCGACTTCATGGTTGATCAACATCTGCCGGTACGCATGGATCCGATCACCGTAGGTGGTTGATCCCTGCGCCCATCGATACGCATTGATCATCACGCGTTCGGTGGCGGCCGAGTCGCACGAGACGTTGTCCTCCGTCGTGTCGAGGCCGGACTTGGCACACCAGTCGGCCGTGGTGCCGGGGCTGGCGAGGGTGATCACGAAGTCGGGCTTTCCGGAGTAGATGCGCTCGAAGGTCCGGGCGCCGGCGTGGGCCCAGCTGCGGTCGTCGTTGAGCGTCTTCTGCACGGCCTCGGCGAAGAGCCCGCCGTCGAGTCCGAGCCCCTGTTCCACGTCCACGCGGTAGGTGTACTTCTGTCCCTTGCCGGGCGCCTTGTCGACGCCCGGGACCGCGTCGAACTTCCCGGAGCCGTCGAGCTTCGCGCTGAGCGGGTACTTCGTGGCCATCTTCTGCTCATAAGTCAGCGGCGCCACGGCGACCGAGGACGACGGCGAGGGCTGTCCGGCCGCGCCGGTGGCCGGGTCCCGGGCATCTCGCGCCTGGTCGGTGGCGGACCACGCGCCCGAGGCGGTGTCCCGGGTGTCGGTGACCTGTCCGGCCACGACGACGGCGAGCACGGTGACGACGGCGGCGGCCGCGATGCCGGTGAACGCCCGGCCCTTGCCGCCCTTGGCCGCCGGCGGCTGGTCGTCCGGCGGCCCGGTGTCGTCGCCGCCACCGTCGGGGTACGTGTCCGCGTCGGTGTGCTCGGTGCGGAGGTCGGTGTCGTCGGACCGGTCGGTGACGCGGCCGTACGAGTCGGAGGGGTGTGCGGCGGTGGACGTTCCGGCGCCTCTGACGGGACCGTTCCCGGGCACCGGGCCGGGGCCGCCTGGACGACGAGGACCGCCGGGGGCGAAGACCTCGACGTCGTCGTCGAACGCGTCGACGTAGTCCTGTCGCGGCCCCGACCTCGATCCCGGAGGACCCTGCCGCTGCCGCGGCGGAGCGCCCCCGGGTCCGGCGGTGCGACCGCCCGGCCCCTGACCGCTCAAGTCCCCCCAGCCACCCCCGGATTCACGCTGCTCGGGATGCCCCCCGCGAACCCGTGGCACGCCCTGGGCGGGCGTGCCGTCGGAAAGCCGGGGAACTCCTCGCGCGGGCGTGCCGTCCGGCAGCCGCGGAACTCCACGCGCCGGTGTGCCCTCCGGCAGCCGAGCGGAGCCACGCGGAGGCGTACCGTCCGGGGACCGCCGCGCACCCTGACCGGCCTGCCCGTCCGGCACCCGCGGAACTCCACGCGCGGGCGTGCCGTCGGAAAGCCGCGGAAAGCCATGAGCGGGCGTGCCGTCCGGCAGCCGCGGAAACCCGTGCGCGGGTGTGCCGTCCGGCAGCCGAGGCAGGCCGTGCGCAGGGGTACCCCCCGGAACGCGAGCGGAACCGGGGCCGGAGCCGGGCGTCATGCCGTCCGGGATCCGGGGGAAGCCGTGCGCGGGCGTCCCGTCAGGCAGCCTCGGGCCGCCCTGCGCCGGAACTCGGCGCCCGGCGGTGTCGCCGCCCGGGCCGGTCCCCGGGGGGCCGTACTCAGGCCCCCGGCCCCCCGGCATCCCCTGCCGAGCAGCCTGGGGTGCCGAAGCGGGGGAAGCCTGTGTCCGCTCCCAACCCGTCGTGCTCCGGGCCGCCTCTGCGGCCGTCTGGCCGGTACCGCCCTTGCCCGAACTGCCTTTGTCGGGCCCCTTCTTGGGAGCGGGCCCGCGTCGACTGTGGCGTCCCACGCCGCGCCTCAGCTCCCCATGATGGTGGTGTCGGCCCCGTCGCCGGAAGCCGTGGCGGCGCCCGCCCCGTCACCCGGGTTCCCCTCACCGGAGGCACCCGCGGAGCCGTCACGCCGCTCAGAGCCTCCCACGGAACCGTCGGAAGCTCCCTTGTCCGCGGCGAACTCCCGAAATGCGCCCGCCACCGTCTCCGGGTACTCCATCATCGCCACATGCCCCGCCTCCGGCAGGGTCAGCAGGCGGGAGTCGCGGAAGGTACGGGCCGCCTTCTGCGCCATCCGGAAGCCGACGAGCTGGTCACGGCCGCCGTAGACGAGCAGCGTGGGTGCGAGGACCCGCTCGGCCTGGCGCCACAGCGCGTGCTGGCCGCCCAGCGTGTACGCGTTCACCAGCCCGCGCGCGGAACGTGTCATCGCGTCCCAGAAGTACGGCAGTTGCAGCCGCCGTTCCATCTCCTCCACCGCGTGCTGGAAGCCCTCAGGACTGACCCGGCCGGGGTCGCCGTAGCACAGGGCCGTGACCCCCCGGACGCGCTGCTCGGCCGTCCAGCCCCTGCTGTACCGGGTGAACAGGCCGGCCACGCCGGGCAGCGCCAGCAGCCCCGTGGGCACGGCGGTGCGCTGGACGCGGAGCTCCGGGAGGGCCGGCGAGACGAGGGTGAGGGTGCGCACCAGGTCGGGCCGCACCGCAGCGACGCGCGTGGACACCGCGCCGCCGAGGGAGTTCCCGAAGAGATGGACGGCCCCGCGCCCGGAGGCGTCGAGGAGGCGGATGACCGCGCGCGCGTGAGCGGTGATCGAGTAGTTGCCGTCGTCCGGCGGCGGGGAGTCGCCGAAGCCGGGCAGGTCGACGGCCTCACCGTCGAGGTCGCCCTCCAACTGCTCCATCAGCGCCGACCAGTTCTGCGAGGAACCGCCGAGGCCGTGGACGAACAACGCGGGCGGCAGCCCCTCGCGCGCGGGCGGCCTCGAACGCACCGTCAGCGTGATCCCCGGCAGCCCCACCGACCTCAGCCGCTCGCCCTCACCGACCCTGACAGGTGCCACTTTTGGAAGAACGGTGGCGGGCGGCACGAAGGGCAGCTCGGTCGAAGACATGCGGCAATGTTACGAGACGATCACGCAGTGGTTCATGTGTTCGCCATCACAGAGCACCTGTACGAGGCGGGAGGGGGCGCGAAGGGCCCGGCGCGGCACGTACATCGCATGGCGTCCAGATCGTGTGTCTCCTAGGCTCGTACGCAGGGCACCCGAATGTGGCCCCCTGTGCACATCAGGGACGTTCTAGGAAGGGAGCCCACCATGGCCTACGACCCGACCGACCCCGAGACCTTCACCGACCCGGAGGCCTTCGAGGGGGACGACGCCGTCGAGATCGCCGTCGAGGCCCCCGAGGTCGACGCAGCCGAACAGCACACCGACCTCACCCCCGACCGCGACGACCCGCTGACCGGCGTCGACCCCGACCGGGCCAACGAGGCCGACCTCGTCGAACAGGCCAGGGTCGTCTCGATCGACGAGGACGACTATCGCTGACGGACGGCCATCGGTGACGTCGGCGGCGACGCTGCTCATCAGGGCATTCCCGAGCGGGAGGAGGATCACCCCTGCCCGCTAGATGCCGACTTGAAACCTTTGTGTGGTTTTCGTCACCGTCCGGTCCGTGAAATTCTGCGTTCGCACCGCGCACAGCAGGGTTACCGAAAAGTACGATGGCGGCGCGGCGCACACCGCATGTGGACGACATTGGGAGGCGGCGTGACAGCCATCGAGCAGACAGAGGCGGCACGCCCGAGGGGGACGCGCCTGCCGCGCCGTGCCCGACGGAACCAGCTGCTGGGTGCCGCGCAGGAAGTCTTCGTGGCACAGGGCTACCACGCGGCCGCGATGGACGACATCGCCGAGCGGGCCGGCGTCAGCAAGCCGGTGCTCTACCAGCACTTCCCGGGCAAGCTCGACCTCTATCTCGCACTGCTGGACCAGCACTGCGAGTCCCTGATCCAGGCGGTGCGCACCGCGCTCGCGTCGACGAGCGACAACAAGCAGCGCGTACGGGCGACCATGGACGCCTATTTCGCGTACGTCGAGGACGACGGCGGTGCCTTCCGCCTGGTCTTCGAGTCGGACCTGACGAACGAGCCGGCGGTGCGCGAGCGCGTCGACAAGGTCACGAACGAGTGCGCCGAGGCGATCTGTGACGTGATCGCCGAGGACACCGGTCTCTCGCGCGCGGAGTCGATGCTGCTCGCGTCGGGCCTCGGCGGGCTCGCCCAGGTGGTGGCCCGGTCCTGGCTGCACAGCGACCGCAGCGTCCCGCGCGATCAGGCGGTCCAGCTGCTGACGTCGCTGGCGTGGCGGGGCATCGCCGGATTCCCGCTGCACGGCACGGAGCACCACTGACGGGCAGGGAACCTCACGAACGACCCGCACGCGCGCGTGCGGGTCGTTTGTTCCCGCCCGATGTTCGCTGTTGGCGTTCTTGGGCGGAGCGTGTACGTCCCCTCACCGGGCTAATGTGTGCTGGGTACGGCGCGGAAGGTCGCGCACTTCACTGACCGTCGGAGGGACATAGCCGTGGAGGTCAAGATCGGCGTGCAGCACGCGCCCCGCGAGATCGTTCTGGAGAGCGGTCAGAGCGCCGAGGAGGTCGAGCGGGCGGTGGCGGAGGCCCTGGCCGGCAAGACTCAGCTGCTGAGCCTGGTGGACGAGCACGGCCGCAAGGTCCTCGTCCCGGCCGACCGTCTCGCGTACGTCGAGCTCGGCGAGCCGGCTCCGCGCAAGGTGGGCTTCGGCGCGCTGTAGGCAGACAGACGAAGAGGGGCCCGGCGACCGGAAGTCGCCGGGCCCCTCTTCGTGCGATGTGCAGGTGGGCAGGTGCCCGTGAGAGGGATTTTTTTCCTCCCCGGACGGAGCACGAACGGCCCCCGCGGGAGGATTGCATTCCGCAGGTCACGGGTATGACGGGCTACGACCGTAATGCGCAGTGTGGCCGTGTGGGAGGGACCCCATGATGTTGATCGAAGCGCTCGGCTCCGCACTGCTCGGTCTCGTGCTGGCTGGAGTGGCGGCGCACCGCCTCTCCCACCGGCTGCCGACCCGTTCCCTGGTCCTCGCGACGGGAACCGCGGGAGCCCTCTTCGGCGCCTTCGTGACGCACACCGCGCTGGACCCGGGCAACATCCTGCTGATCCTCCTGGGCGCGGCCGTCGTCTCGGTCGCCTCCCTGTCGCTCCTCCTGCGCCCGTCGGGAAGACTCCGCCGCTCGGCGACGGCGTGAGCGGGAAGCGCCCGTAGCCTCCCCGGGCGGCTACGCCAGAAGGATCAACCACGGGGCGGGGCGCCGCGCAACACCACCGCCTTGCAGACCCATCAGCTCAGCGGCTCACGTGAGCGAAAAGCACCCGTCGACTCCGCTGAGCGGTACACCAAGGCCCCAACCCCGTCCCGGGACACACCGGCCAGCCGTGGTCGAAGCCCCGCAGCACCAGCGCCTTGCTCGTAGCCAGCGCGCCGCCTCACCGGAGCGATACGACAAGGGACCCACCACGTCCGGAACAGAACGACACGGCCGTCCCGCCACGCAGCCGCGACCAGCGGCCCCGCAACACCGCCACCTGGCGGCCCCATCCGCCCGCCGGCTCAGCGGCGGCATGAGCGGAAAGCGCCGCCACCAGTACCCAGGGCTCCACCGTGCCCCCGCGACCAGTCGACCGATGGCTCGCAGACCAGTGCCCGTAGCACTGTCGCCCCACGGCACCCGCCGCACGCCCCCGCCGCACCCCAGTGCACCATCCGCAGCCGCGTCCACAGCCCCGCACCTCCAGCGGCCGCAGCGAAACAACGGACCGGCACCGAACGGCACCGGTCGGTCACCGCGGCCGCAGGGGCCGTAGGACGGCCCCCGAGCCGAACCCCTGCGCGCTATGCGCTACGCCGCCAACCCGAGCGCAGCCATCCGCTTGGTGTGTGCCTCCGTGATCCGGGAGAACATCCGCCCCACCTCGGCGAGGTCGAACCCGTCCGCGACGCCCCCGACGAGCATCGTCGACAGCGCGTCCCGGTCCGCGACGACCCGCTGCGACTGCGAGAGTGCCTCCCCCATCAACCGCCGTGCCCACAGGGCGAGTCGCCCGCCCACGCGCGGCTCCGCGTCGATCGCCGCCCGCACCTTCTCGACGGCGAACCCGGCGTGCCCGGTGTCGTCGAGGACGGCCAGCACCAGCTCGCGCGAGTCCGTGTCGAGCCGCGCGGCGACCTCCCGGTAGAAGTCACTGGCGATCGAGTCGCCGACGTACGCCTTGACGAGCCCCTCCAGCCAGTCCGAGGGCGCCGTCTGCCGGTGGAAGCCGTCGAGTGCCGCGACGAAGGGCTCCATCGCCAGCGTCGGCTCCTCGCCGATCTCCGTCAGCCGGTCGCGCAGCTTCTCGTAGTGGTGGAACTCCGCCGACGCCATCTTCGCCAGCTCCGCCTTGTCCGACAGCGTCGGCGCCAGCTTGGCGTCCTCCGCGAGCCGCTCGAAGGCCGCCAGCTCGCCGTACGCGAGCGCGCCGAGCAGGTCGACGACCGCGGCTCGGTACTGCGGGTCGGCGGCGGCCTTCGTCCAGTCCTGGGCGGCGACACCGGTGCGCTCGACGGTGGCTTCGGCAGGGGTCTCGGAGGCGTTGTCGGGCTTGTCAGAGGTCGTCATGAAGCGCACAATAGCCCGCTCTCCGAACGGTGTAAGGCCCTGGTCAATCACTGTGACGACGACTACGTGACCAAATCGGCCATCACATGTGCACGATTCCGGGGTATGGTGGTAATGCGCCTGCTGGTACGACGGCACTTCGTGAGTGTGCCGTACCTCGACAGGCCGCACGTATGAGGATGCCCGGTCGGTGGCCCGATCGGCTCCGACCCGACAGCCCTCCTCGCCCGTACGGCACAGTGCGTACGGAGTTCGGAGGGGGACCCTCAGCGGTACGAGCGCTAGAGCGTCGGCAGTGGTCCCGTGCCATTACGGCTTAGCCCGTAAGGCAGCCGACGTCCCCAGCACGGTAGACGACCCCCGCGCTCGCCTCGCACCGCGCACACAGAAGAGGCAGCACCCTGACTACGACCTTCCGCGATCTCGGGATTCTGACCGAGACGGCCGAGGCCCTCGAAGCCGTCGGCATCATCAACCCCTTCCCCATCCAGGAGATGACGCTCCCGGTGGCCCTCTCGGGCTCCGACGTCATCGGCCAGGCCAAGACCGGCACCGGCAAGACGCTGGGCTTCGGCCTCCCGCTCCTTGAGCGCGTCACCGTCCCCGCCGACGTCGAGGCCGGCCGCGCCGTGCCCGAGGCGCTGACCGACGCCCCGCAGGCGCTCGTCGTCGTCCCCACGCGCGAGCTGTGCACCCAGGTCACCAACGACCTGCAGACCGCGGGCAAGGTACGCAACGTCCGCGTTCTCGCGATCTACGGCGGCCGCGCCTACGAGCCCCAGGTCGAGGCCCTCAAGAAGGGCGTCGACGTCGTCGTCGGCACCCCGGGCCGGCTCCTGGACCTCGCGGGCCAGAAGAAGCTCAACCTCGGCCACATCAAGGCGCTCGTCCTCGACGAGGCCGACGAGATGCTCGATCTGGGCTTCCTGCCCGACGTCGAGAAGATCATCAACATGCTGCCGGTCCGCCGCCAGACGATGCTGTTCTCGGCGACCATGCCGGGCGCCGTCATCAGCCTCGCGCGCCGCTACATGTCGCAGCCCACGCACATCAACGCCACGTCGCCCGACGACGCGGGCCGCACGGTCGCGAACACCAAGCAGCACGTGTACCGGGCGCACAACATGGACAAGCCCGAGATGGTCGCGCGCATCCTGCAGGCCGACGGCCGGGGGCTGGTCATGGTCTTCTGCCGCACCAAGCGCACCGCGGCAGACCTGGCCGATCAGCTCCAGCAGCGCGGCTTCGCCGCCGGCGCGGTCCACGGCGACCTGGGCCAGGGCGCCCGCGAACAGGCGCTGCGCGCCTTCCGCAACGGCAAGGTGGACGTCCTCGTCTGCACCGACGTCGCCGCCCGCGGTATCGACGTCGAGGGCGTCACGCACGTCATCAACTACCAGTCCCCCGAAGAGGAGAAGACGTACCTGCACCGCATCGGCCGTACCGGTCGCGCGGGTGCCAAGGGCATCGCCATCACCCTCGTCGACTGGGACGACATCCCGCGCTGGCAGCTGATCAACAAGGCGCTGGAGCTCAACTTCAACGATCCGCCGGAGACGTACTCCACCTCCCCGCACTTCTACGAGGAGCTGGGGATCCCGGCGGGCACCAAGGGTGTCCTGCCGCGGGCCGAGCGCACCCGCGCCGGGCTCGACGCGGAGGAGCTCGAGGACCTGGGCGAGCCGGGCGGACGCGGTGCACGCGGCCGCGGCGACCGCGACCGAGGTGACCGTGACCGGGGTCGCGGACGGGGTGGCCGGGACGAGTCCCGCTCCGCCGACCGCGAGCGCTCGGACCGTACGCCCCGCCGTCGCCGCCGTACCCGTGGCGGAACCCCGCTGGACGCGAACGCCCCCGCCGAGGCGGTCGCCCCGTCGGAGACCACCGCGGTCGAGGACGCCACCGCCACCCGCACCCCGCGCCGCCGTCGCCGCACCCGCGGCGCAGCGTCCGACGCGGCGCCGGCCGCGGTGACCACGGCAGCGCCGGCGGTCGAGCCGACCGTGTCCGAGCCCGCGGAGTCGGCCGTCACGACGGCGGAGGGCCCGTCCCTCGGCGCCGAGACCCCGGCCAAGCCGCGCCGCCGCCGGACCCGCAAGTCCGCGGAGACGCCGGCCGCGGTGGAGACGGTCGTCGAGACCGCCCCGGTCGTGGAGGCCGCCCCGGTCGCCGAGACCGCACCGGTGGAGGCGGCCCCGGCCACCAAGCCGCGCCGCACCCGCAAGACGGCTGCGGCGGCCCCCGCCGAGGCCGCCGTGGACACGGCCGAGGCCACCGAGACCAAGCCGCGCCGGACGCGGAAGGCCCCGGTCACCGCTCCCGCCGCCGAAGCGGCCGAGGCGGCAGTGGACACCGCGGAAGGCACGGTCACCAAGCCGCGCCGCACCCGCAAGACCACGACCGCGACCGAGGCGACGGAGGCGGTCGCCGAGACCGCTGACGCCGTGGCGACCAAGCCGCGCCGCACCCGCAAGACCGCGACCGCCGCCACGACCGCCGCCGAGACCGCGGTGGACACGGCCGAGGCCACCGAGGCCAAGCCGCGCCGCACCCGCAAGGCGGCTGCCGCGGCCCCCGCCGCCGAAGCCGCCCAGACGGCGGTGGACACGGCCGAGGCCACGGAAGCCAAGCCGCGCCGCCGCACCCGCAAGGCCGCCGAGCCCGCGGTGACCGCCGAGATCCCGGTGCAGGCGGCTCCGGAGCCGGAGACCGCCGAGGTGGCCAAGCCCCGGCGGACCCGCAAGGCGGCGACCACCGCGAAGACGGCCGAGGCGGCGGTAGCCGCAGTGGACACCGCGGAAGGCACGGTCACCAAGCCGCGCCGCACCCGCAAGACCACGGTCGCCCCGGCGGAGGCCGTGGCCGACGCCACGGAGACCGCGGAGGTCAAGCCGCGCCGCACCCGCAAGACGGCGGCCGCGCCGGCTGCCGAGGCCGCCACGGACACGGCGGAGGCCAAGCCCCGTCGGCGTACCACCCGCAAGGCCGCCGAGCCCGCGGTGACCGCCGAGATCCCGGCCCAGGCGGACCAGGAGCCGAAGGCCGCCGCCCCGCGCCGACGGACCCGCAAGACGGCCGCCGCGGAGCCCGCGGACAGCTGATCCGACACCGACGGCCCGGTCCCTTCACCGAAGGGGCCGGGCCGTCGGCGTATCCGGAACCAGCCCTTGGCAGCGGGCGCCGACGACACCCACCCACAACTGCGCGACGAGCCACGACGATCCCGCAGCCGTCCCGTCCCCGGGGGCACCCCGCACGGCACCCCCTACGACGCCGCCCCGCCACCCCCGCCGGATACCCTCACCCGGTGAGCACCCGAGCCGTCTTCACCCCGCCGCCCGGCGCCCGCGCCTACCCCCTGCGCACCGCACGCGGTGAGTTCGCGGTGGTGGAATCGGCCGTGGCCCCCGGTGTCGCGCCCCGGGGCACCGCGCTGCTGCTGCCCGGCTTCACGGGGAGCAAGGAGGACTTCACGCTGCTCCACGAGCCGCTCACCGCGCGCGGTTACCGGGTCGTGGCCGTGGACGGGCGGGGGCAGTTCGAGTCGGACGGGCCACAGAGCGACGAATCCGCTTACGCACGGGCCGAGTTGGCGCGTGACGTGCTCGCCCAGGCCGCCGCTCTCGGCACCCGGGTGCACCTGGTCGGGCATTCGCTGGGCGGCCAGATCGCACGCGCCGCCGTCCTGCTCGACCACTCGCCCTTCCTCTCCTTCACGCTCGTCTCCTCCGGCCCCGCGCAGATCTCCGACTCCCAGCAGCAGCGTGTGAAACTGCTGCGGGACGCGCTCGGTGTGATGACGATGGCCGAGGTGTGGGACGCGATCCTGGCCATGGGCCCGCCCGAGGAGGTCGGCGGCCCCGCCAAGGGCATCGGGGACGTCGTACAGCTGCGCCGCCGCTGGCTCGGCAACAAGCCCGCCCAACTCCTCGCGACGGGCCGCCAGTTGTGCACGGAGCCGGACCTGGTCGGCGAACTGGCCGCCGTCCCGCTGCCGTTCCACGTCCTGTCCGGCTCACAGGACGACACCTGGCCGGTTCAGCTCCTGGACGACATGGCCGTACGACTGCGCGCGCGCCGCACGGTGATCCCCGGAGCCGACCACTCCCCCAACGCCGACGAGCCCCTGCCCACGGCCCACGCCCTGGCCGGCTTCTGGGACGCGCTCGACCGGTAGGCGGTCAGTACTGTCCCTGCAGGTGCTCCCAGAACCCGTCCCGCAGCGCCCGCCGCAGGTCCGCCTGTCCCCGCAGGGAGTACTGGAGCAGCCCCTCCGCCTCCACCAGCAGGTCCTGGTCCACCGAGCCCGGCAGATAGGGGTGCCCGGGCAGGAGCTCCTGCAGCGCCGCCCGCCCCCGCTCCCCGAGCCACTTCGCGGCGATCCGCGCGCCCACGAACCGGACGTCCTCGCGGGTGGGCCGGGTGGCCGACGCCTCGTAGGGGACGGCGGCCCGCCGTGAGACGTAGGGCTTGAAGAAGTCGAGGTCGAGGGTGCGCTGACTGTCGACCTCCCACAGAAGCGGTTCCGCCTGGTTGCGGCCCTCCGGTGCCTCGATGCCCCACAGGTGGACGCGGGCGCCGTACCCCTGGGCCGCCTCGACGGCCGAGACCAGGTCCTCGTCCCCGCCCAGGAGTGCCGCGTCGCTGATCGCGCGGTGCCGGGCCAGGGACTCCAGGTCGGAGCGGATCAGCGAGTCGACGCCCTTCTGCTGGTTGTTGGCGTTGAGGTTGCCCAACCGGACCTTCACGTCCGGGAGTTCGGCGATGGTCTGCTGCTCCGCCGTGTGGATACGGCGTCTCGCTCCGTCGTACCAGTAGACCCTCAGCAGTCTGCTGTCCGCGAAGATGGTCCGCGCCCGGTCGATGAGGGCCTCGATCAGGCCCTCGGCGTCGAGGTCGAAGGCGCGACGGTCCTCGGTGCCGGCGACGAGACGTCCCGCGGCCGCGTAGAGGTATCCCGCGTCGACGAAGATCGCGTGCGTCGAGGGCGTCTTCGCCACCTCGGCGAGCATGCGCGTGAGCAGCTCGTTGGTGCGGTCGATGCGGGCGCTCAGGGACGCCGGGTCGTCGTTCATCGACTCCATTCTCCCGGCGGTCACGCTGCGAACACAACCGGTCCCAAGGAGTCCCAGAAGACTCGCTTACCGGTCAGTAGTTAGCTGTTCGAAAAATTTCTTTAGCGTAGGGAATGTTTGTAACACGCACCCCGTTGACTACCTGTGTACGCAGTAATTCTCCGCAGGAGGATGACCAGACGAAGGGAGAAGCCATGCGCTTCGAAATCATGCGACTCGACGACGTCGACGGCACGCCCGTGGACAGCACTGTCGTGGACGCCGCCTCCGTCAACCGGATCGTTCAGCAGGCCGCCGCCATAGGACAGCGCCTCTGGATCCGTCCGGCCGACACTTCGGCCTCGTAACAGACGCGGATCACCGCAGAAGCTTCAGAGCCCCCGCCCGGCATCGACGCCGGGCGGGGGCTCTGCGCATGTCCCGCGGTCCGCTCAGCTCGCCCGGATCACCTGGGTGATCCCGTTGATGATCTGCTGCACGGCGATCGCGGAGAGCATCATGCCCGCGAGCCGGGTCACCAGCACGACCCCGCCGTCCTTGATGACCCTGATGATCAGCAGGGAGTACCGCATCACCAGCCACAGCACGACATGGATGGCGAGGATCGCCGCCCACACCGAGACCTGGGTGGCGACGCTGTGGGCCTTCTGCACGGCGAGGATGACGGAGACGATCGCACCCGGCCCCGCCAGCAACGGCATGCCCAGGGGTACGAGCGCCACGTTGACGTCCTTGGTCTGCTTCGGCTCGTCGGTCTTGCCGGTGAGCAGGTCGAGCGCGATCAGCAGGAGCAGCAGCCCGCCCGCGATCATCAGCGCGGGCACGGAGACATGCAGGTAGTCCAGGATCTGGTGGCCCAGGACCCCGAAGACGGCGATGACACCGCCCGCCACGCAGACGGCCTGGAAGGCCATCCGCTTCTGCACCTTGCCGGGCCGGCCGGCGGTCAGCGCGAGGAAGATCGGGGTGATCCCGGGGGGATCCATGATGACGAACAGGGTGAGGAAGAGCGAGCCGAAGACGGCGACGTCGAACATGACGGAACTGGCCTTACAGAATGGGGTGGAACACGGAGCCGGGCAGGGGCACAGGCACGGCCTGCGACGCCGGGTGATGGAGGGCGGGGTCGGGCCTCAGATTCCGCCGGTACCGGGGACGGGGAACGCGCCCGTCGCCCGTCGCGTGATCTCGCCGTAGACCTCGGGGTCCGTCGTGTACTCGCCGAGGGCGACCGTCTTGCGGCTGCCGTGGTAGTCGCTGGAGCCGGTGACGAGCAGTCCCAGGTCGGCGGCGAGCCCGCGCAGCCGTACGCGGGTGTCCGCGTCGTGGTCCATGTGGTCGACCTCGATGCCGTCGAGGCCGGCGGCCGCCATCTCGGCGATCGCGGACTCCGGGACGGTGCGGCCTCGCTTGCTGGCGCCGGGATGGGCGAAGACGGTGACCCCGCCCGCGCCCTTGACGAGCCTGATCGCCTCGAAGGGGTCGGTCTCGTGCTTCTCCACGTAGGCCCGGCCGCCGTCGGCCAGCCAGTCACCCGTGAAGGCGTCGTCCACGCTCGCCACGACCCCGAGCTCGACGAGCGCGGTGGCCACGTGCGGCCGTCCGACCGAGCCGTCTCCGGCGATCCGCGCCACCTGCTCCCAGGTGACCGGCACACCCAGCTCCTGGAGCCTGGCCACCATCCCGCGCGCCCGCGGCACCCGGTCGTCCCGCACGAGCTCCCGCTCGGCGAGCAGCTCCGGCTCCTCGGGGTCGAACAGGTAGGCCAGCATGTGCAGGGAGACCCCGTCGATCCGGCAGGACAGCTCGGCCCCGGTGACGAGGGTCAGCCCGGCGGGCAGCGCGGCCATGGCCTCGCCGTACCCGCGGGTCGTGTCGTGATCGGTGAGGGCGACGACGTCCAGCCCGGCAGCGGCGGCGTTACGCACCAGCTCGGCGGGCGTGTCGGTGCCGTCGGACGCGGTGGAGTGGCAGTGCAGATCGACACGCACGACACGGACTCCAGACGCTGACGGAACAGATACGGAACAGGGGAGGACGCTCAAGGATAACCGGATTTTCCGACTCCCCTGTCACACCCGCAGCGGGGGTACAACCCCTACAGTCAGGCCCTGCAGTCAGGGCTTCAGCAGGCGCGGCGACAACGCCCCGCAGGGCACCAGTTCCACTTCGGCCCCGGCGTCCCGCAGATCCGTCAGCACCAGTTCGTCGTACATCAGCAACCCGGACTGCTCGGGCCACACCACGGCCCAGAGCCACAGCCCCAGCGCCTCCCCCGCGAACACCGCCCGGTCCTCCGGCGCCCCGGAGACATGCCACAGCGGAGTCGGCCGGCCGGCGGCGAGCACCTTCGCCTGCGGCGGCTTCTCCACGCTCATGTACGGCCCCGGATCCGGCCCGTCGATCCCCGCGTAGCGCGCCCCGAGCCCGACACCGAGCTCCTCGGCCACGAGGATCAGCTCGCCGACCCCGCCGAGCGGCCCGGGCCCCGTGCACGCCACGGCGGTGGCGCGACCACCGCTGCGGTCGTCACCGGCGCAGACCACTCCCGTGAACAGCCAGCCCACCGGCAGCGGCCACGGCATCCAGACCGGCACCTGCGTGCGGTGCACCACGACATCGAGGGCCTCGACGCTGGGCGGGATCGCGGGCTGCAGCGGATGCACCGTCCCGTGCACGTCGCACTGCCAGGAATCGGCGAAGAGTCCGGGAGCCCTGACCCGGCCACCACACTTCGGGCAACTGGGTTCGCCCCTCATAGGGCCCCACGGTCCTACCCTCGCTCCGCCACGTCAAGGACGATCACCCGTCCGGACCGAACGGGTTCGCCCCGGCTTCACCAGGCAGAACTAGATGTAGCTTGCATTTATTAGCCGCCCTAACTTACTATGTGCATATACCAACTATCTCCGTGACGAGTGGAGGAACGACCATGGACCCCTTCGATGCGGGAGCCGGCGGCATCCTGCGCCAGCCGAAGGCCGTGTGGGCGACGGCGGGCGCATCCGTCGTCGCCTTCATGGGCATCGGACTCGTGGACCCGATCCTGCCGTCGATCGCGAAGGGCCTGGACGCCACGGCGAGCCAGGTCTCCCTCCTGTTCACCTCGTACTTCCTGATCACCGCGATCGCGATGCTGGTCACCGGCTTCGTCTCCAGCCGCATCGGCGGCAAGAAGACCCTCCTGCTCGGCCTCGCCCTCGTCGTGGTCTTCGCGGGGCTCGCGGGCACCTCGGGCTCGGTCCAGGAACTGGTCGGCTTCCGGGCCGGCTGGGGCCTGGGCAATGCCCTGTTCGTCTCCACGGCCCTCGCCGTCATCGTCGGCGCGGCGGCCGGCGGCAGCGCGGCGGCGATCCTGCTGTACGAGTCCGCTCTCGGCCTCGGCATGGCGTGCGGCCCGCTGCTCGGCGCCCTGCTCGGCGACGCCAGCTGGCGCTACCCGTTCTTCGGTACGGCCTTCCTGATGGCGATCGGCTTCCTGTGCATCACGGTGTTCCTGAAGGAGCAGCCGAAGCCGGCCCGCAAGACATCGCTGCTCGACCCGATCAAGGCACTCGGCCACGGCGGGCTCGCCTCGGCCGCGATCTCGTCCTTCTTCTACAACTACACGTTCTTCACCGTGCTGGCCTTCACCCCGTTCGTGCTGGACATGACCCCGTACAAGTCGGGTGCCGTGTTCTTCGCCTGGGGTGTGCTGCTCGCCGTCTTCTCGGTGTTCGCCGCGCCGCGTCTGCAGGAGCGGTTCGGCTCGCTGAAGGTGCTCGGCGGTTCGCTGGTCCTGCTCGCGCTGGACGTGCTCGTCCTCGGCTACGGCAACCACACCGCGGCCATCGTCTGCACGATCCTGTCGGGTGCCTTCATCGGCGTGAACAACACGGTCTACACGGAGCTGGCGCTCGGCGTGTCGGACGCCCCGCGGCCCGTGGCGAGCGCGGGATACAACTTCGTGCGCTGGTTCGCGGCCGCCGCGGCGCCGTTCTTCGCGCCGAAGATCGAGGAGTGGAGCAACATCCACATCCCGTTCGTGGTGGCGGCGGTGACCGCGGCGCTGGGCGCGCTCGTGGTCGTCGTACGGCGCAAGGCGCTCACGCACGAGGCACAGGAGCTGGAGCCGAGGCACGCGACCGAGGACAGCGTGGCCGTCTTCGCCAACTGACGCCTTCCGGCCACCACTTGGTGACCTTGCTCACGCGAGGCTCACTCCAGCGGGACGGACTTCCGGGACGGATCCCGGAGGTCCGTCCCGTTCGTGAGCCAGCGCTCCTGGAGAGCCTGGGCGCCGTGCACGCGCTTCCAGGCGGCCTCGTTCGGCGTCATGGGGAGCAACGGCAGGAAGTGGACCGGGTCGAAGGGCTCGTCGAGCTCCAGGTCCTCGACCAGGCCGCCCGGCTCGGCGACCAGGACCGAGGTGAACGGAGCGCCCGGCCACAGGGGTTCACCCACGTCGAGGGACGCGCCCGGCGCCACGACCACGCCCTCGACCTGCGGGGAAGCGGCGAGCACGGCGAGCGGGCGGAGCACCTTGTCGGTCTCGGCGAGCCCTGCCCGTACGGAGAGGAACAGCTCGGCGCGCGGGCCCTTGACGGGGTCGGCGAGCATCGCGGTGGGGTCGCCCATCGGCTGGGCGGACATGCCGAGGGTGGCGTAGCGGACGACGTCCCCGTCGGTGAAGCGGAGCACCTCGATGCGGTCCGTGCCGAGGAAGGTGACCGCCGCGCGCGCGTCCGGCTCGCCCAGCGCGCTGCGCAACCGGGCCTCGACCAGAGGAAGAACATCTGCCATGCGGCGAGCATAGAACTCGTCAGTACCGGGCAAAGCAGCGCCTTGACACTTCGGCCTGCTGGTACTCTGGCCGGGTCGTCGGGGCAGCACGCAGAAGCGTCGCGATCGAGCCCCGACGCCTTGTGAGACTCCCTTGCGGGAATGGATCGTCCCTTACGAGGGACCGGCCGGAGGAGGTGGGGCTGTCATGGATCGAAGTCGACCTGGTAGTACCACTCGTTCTTCCGGCCGCTGATGCAGCTCTGTGACTTTCGGCAACCGCCGCCTTTCACGTTCGCGTCTTCGTGCGGAAGAGCACTTCGTCGTTTTGCCTGATCTGTCTGATCTGTAGCAGTAGCTGAATCAGTACTTCAGCAACGAAGTCCGCCACCGCGATGGTGCGGTGCTCCCCGCTTTGTGGACGTGCCAAACACCCACAGCAGGACGTCCTCATTCCGGGTAGTTCCACCCGTCGCCGGGGCCCTTTGTTGCCCGTCACGAAGGAGCCTGCCATGTCGATGATCCGTGACCTGCGTGCCGCCGTGCGCCCGTCGCGTCCCTCGCTGCGCAAGGACACCGGCGCGTACGACGCGACGCGCGACCCCTCGACGCCCTCGGCCGTCGTCGACTGCGCCGTCTACCGCGACGGCCGGCGCGTGGCGACCGACTGCCAGCTGGGCCCGCACGAGGCGATGCGCCAGGTGCGCCGAGACGGCGGCTTCGTGTGGATCGGTCTGCACGAGCCGAGCGAGGCCGAATTCTCCGGCATCGCCAGTGAGTTCGGGCTGCACCCGCTCGCCGTCGAGGACGCCGTGCAGGCCCACCAGCGCCCCAAGCTGGAGCGCTACGACGACTCCCTGTTCACCGTCTTCAAGACCATCCACTACGTCGAGCACGACGAACTCACCGCCAACAGCGAGATCGTCGAGACCGGCGAGGTCATGTGCTTCACCGGCCGGGACTTCTTCATCACCGTCCGGCACGGCGGCCAGGGCTCGCTCAGGGCGCTGCGCCACCGCCTCCAGGACGACCCCGAGCTGCTCGCCAAGGGCCCCTCGGCGGTGCTGCACTCGATCGCCGACCACGTCGTCGACGGCTATGTCGCGGTCGCCGACGCGGTGCAGGACGATATCGACGAGGTGGAGACCGAGGTGTTCACGCCGGGGCGCGGCGGCAAGGTTTCGCGCGGTGTCGACTCGGCGCGGATCTACCAGCTCAAGCGTGAGGTGCTGGAGTTCAAGCGGGCCGTCGCCCCGCTGCTGCGGCCCATGCAGCTGCTCAGCGAGCGCCCGATGCGGCTCGTGGACCCCGACATCCAGAAGTACTTCCGGGACGTCGCCGACCACCTCGCCCGCGTCCAGGAGCAGGTCCTCGGCTTCGACGAACTGCTCAACTCGATCCTCCAGGCCAACCTCGCGCAGGCGTCCGTCGCGCAGAACGAGGACATGCGCAAGATCACGTCCTGGGCCGCGATCATCGCCGTGCCGACGATGGTGTGCGGGGTCTACGGCATGAACTTCGACTACATGCCGGAGACGCACTGGAAGCTCGGCTATCCGGTGATCATGGCGATCACCGGAGTCATCTGTCTGGGGATCCACCGCACCCTCAAGCGCAACGGCTGGCTCTAGGGTGGGCCGCATGACAAGTGAGCTGCTCGACCGGGCCCTCGTCGAGGAGGCCACGAAGAAGTCCGGCCTCGTCTGGGTCGAAGGACCCGGCGGCCCGGCCCGCGCCCTGTGGCACGTGTGGCACGAAGGCGCCGCGTGCCTGGTCGGCGACGGCCCCGGGGAACAGCCGCTGCCGGGGCTGACCGACGGGGGCACCGCCGAGGTGACCGTCCGCAGCAAGGACAAGGGGGGCCGGCTGGTCTCCTGGACCGCGACGGTCGTCGAGCTGCCGCCCGGGTCCGAGGCATGGCAGGCGGCGGTCGGCGAGCTCAAGGGAAAGCGGCTGAACGCCCCCGACGGCGAGGCGATGACGGACCGTTGGTCCCGCGAGTGCCGGGTGCTCCGGCTCGAACCAACCGGGGTCACCGCGGGCCTCCCCGACGGCGACCTCGCCGCACCACCGCTGCCGACACCTGCGACCACGCGCGAGCCGATCCCCGCGGGCCTTCCGCGCCTGCTGATGAAGCGCCGCAAACGCTAGGACGGCGGCAGCTGCTTGCCGTAGTCCACCGTCTCGTCCTTCTTCGGCTCGGTCAGGGGGAAGTTCTTGCCCCAGGCCGAGAAGGTCAGAGTGCCCGCGCCGCCCGCCCGGGCCAGGCGCAGGGGGTACGGCTGACCCTCCAGGGAGACATCCAGCGTGCCGCCGTCTCCCTTGTCACCCGTGATGCGGATCGTGCGGGTACCCGCCTGCTCGTGGTGGCCGTCGGTGTCCAGGCTGCCGTGCAGCGTCAGAAGTCCGTCGAGGAGAACGTCCTTGTCCGTGAAACCGCTGAACTTCTTGTACGCCGGGTCGCCCGACGGCACTTTCACGTACTTGCCGTCGAGCTTGTCGGCGGCCGCGTCCGAGTCCTCGCCCTTGCCGTCGGCCTGGGTCCAGAAGTCCGCGCCGGCCTTCAGATACAGCTCCTCGCCGATCCGCAGCAACTGGAAGGTGGTCCCCTCCGCGGTGACCGAGCCCGAACCGCCCTCGGAGTTCAGGCGCATGTCGAGTCTGTACGTGCGCCCGCTGGTGACCACGTTCCCCGACAGGCGCAGCGCGTGGGCGGACCCGGCGGCCGCTCGCGTCTTCGACTGGATCTGGGCGGCGGACAGTTTGCCGACCCCGTTGGTGCCCGCGTCGGGGTCCTCGCTGCAGCCCGTCAGGCCCGTTCCCGTCACGACCAGGGCGCACATCGCGCCCACCACAACGGTCCTGCGGGCTCGGCCCTGGGGAATCGCGGTCACAGGTGGGGCTGCCTTTCCGACGAGGGTCCTTCAGCGGCGTACGGCAGCGTACCGGGGCCCGGGGTCCCGGACGGAGCCAGATCGTCCGGACCCCTCACCAGGGCGTATCCGATCGGTACGGGCTAGCCTTAAGCCCTCCCGAGCGGGCAATCCGGACAACGAACGACGAACGCAACACCTCGTACGCAGCCCCGTGCGCGGCCTCGTACCCAGCCTCGTATGCAAAGGAAGCACAGCCATGGCAGCGGGAGCCCCCCGGATCTTCGTCTCGCATCTCGCCGGCGTCGCCGTCTTCGATCCCAACGGCGACCAGGTGGGCCGTGTGCGCGATCTGGTCGTCGTGCTGCGCGTGGGGCGCAGGCCGCCACGGGTGCTCGGGCTGGTCGTCGAACTGTCCACCCGGCGCCGCATCTTCCTGCCCATGACCCGGGTGACGAGCATCGAGTCCGGACAGGTCATCACCACCGGCGTGCTCAACGTCCGCCGCTTCGAGCAACGGCCCACCGAACGCCTGGTCTTCGGCGAGCTCCTCGACCGGCGCGTCACGCTCGTGGAGAGCGACGAACAGGTCACCGTCCTCGACGCGTCGGTGCACCATCTGCCGGCCCGCCGGGACTGGGAGATCGACCGCGTCTTCGTCCGCAAGGGCGGCAAGGGCGGGGCGTTCCGGCGCAAGGGCGAGGCCCTGACCGTCGAGTGGTCCGCCGTCACCGGCTTCACGCTGGAGGAGCACGGACAGGGCGCGGAGAGCCTGCTGGCCACCTTCGAGCAGCTGCGCGCGGCCGACCTCGCCAACGTCCTGCACCACCTCTCCCCCAAGCGGCGCGCCGAGGTGGCCGCGGCTCTGGACGACGACCGGCTGGCCGACGTACTGGAAGAGCTCCCCGAGGACGACCAGATCGAGATCCTCGGCAAGCTGAAGGAGGAACGGGCCGCCGACGTCCTGGAGGCCATGGACCCGGACGACGCGGCCGACCTGCTCTCCGAGCTCCCCACCGAGGAGCAGGAGCGGCTGCTGAGCCTGATGCAGCCGGGCGACGCGGCCGACATGCGGCGCCTGATGGCGTACGAGGAGCACACGGCCGGCGGCCTCATGACCACGGAGCCGATCGTCCTGCGGCCGGACGCGACCGTCGCCGACGCGCTCGCCCGCGTCCGCAACCCCGACCTCTCCCCCGCCCTCGCCGCCCAGGTCTACGTGTGCCGCGCCCCCGACGAGACCCCGACCGGCAAGTACCTCGGCACGGTCCACTTCCAGCGGCTGCTGCGCGACCCGCCGTACACCCTCGTCAGCTCCATGGTCGACGACGACCTGCAGGCCCTCGACCCGGACGCGACCCTGCCGGTCATCGCCGGGTTCTTCGCCACGTACGACATGGTCGCGGCGCCCGTGGTCGACGACTCGGGCTCGCTGCTCGGCGCGGTGACCGTGGACGACGTGCTCGACCACATGCTGCCGGAGGACTGGCGGGAGACGGAGTTCGACGCGGAGGGAGCGGAGGGGGTGGCCGGCCATGACGCCTGAGCGCGAGACCTCGAACCGCGAGCGGGTGCCGTCCGGCGCCCGCGAGCGCACCCCGGCCGGCGCCACGGCGACCGGTCGTCCCCGCACCCGCCTGGACCAGCCGCGCTCACCGCGGCGCAGGCTGCTCCCCGAGTGGGACCCGGAGGCCTTCGGACGGCTCTCCGAGCGGATCGCGCGCTTCCTGGGCACCGGGCGGTTCATCGTCTGGATGACGGTCGTCATCATCGCCTGGGTGCTGTGGAACATCTTCGCGCCCGTCGACCTGCGCTTCGACAACTATCCGTTCATCTTCCTCACCCTGATGCTGTCCCTCCAGGCCTCCTACGCCGCCCCGCTGATCCTGCTCGCGCAGAACCGGCAGGACGACCGGGACCGGGTCAACCTCGAACAGGACCGCAAGCAGAACGAGCGGTCGATCGCGGACACCGAGTACCTGACCCGCGAGATCGCCGCGCTCAGGATCGGCCTCGGGGAGGTGGCGACCCGCGACTGGATCCGCTCCGAGCTCCAGGACCTGATGAAGGAGCTGGAGTCACGGCAGCACGACGGGCATGTCGTATTCCCGGCAGAACGGCCGCACGGGCGTGACGTAGACGACCACTGACGGGGGTGCGGGGGGTGCCCGTGGCCGCCGTACCATCGTCTGTATGGCTAGCGAAGACGCGGTGCGCGAGGCACTGGCGACGGTGAACGACCCCGAGATCAACCGCCCCATCACGGAGCTCGGGATGGTCAAGTCGGTCGACATCGGCGCGGACGGGGCGGTCGCGGTCACCGTGTACCTGACGGTCTCCGGCTGCCCGATGCGCGAGACGATCACGCAGCGGGTGACGGACGCGGTCTCCGCGGTCGAGGGCGTCACCCGCGTCGACGTCACGCTGGACGTGATGAGCGACGAGCAGCGCAAGGAGCTGGCGACGGCCCTGCGGGGCGGTCAGACCGAGCGCGAGGTCCCCTTCGCGAAGCCGGGGTCCCTGACCCGCGTGTACGCGGTCGCCTCCGGCAAGGGTGGCGTCGGCAAGTCCTCGGTCACCGTGAACCTGGCGGCGGCGATGGCGGCCGACGGGCTCAAGGTGGGCGTCGTCGACGCCGACATCTACGGCCACTCGGTGCCGCGCATGCTGGGCGCCGACGGCCGCCCGACCCAGGTCGAGAACATGATCATGCCGCCCTCGGCGCACGGCGTGAAGGTCATCTCGATCGGCATGTTCACCCCGGGCAACGCCCCGGTGGTCTGGCGCGGTCCCATGCTCCACCGCGCCCTCCAGCAGTTCCTGGCGGACGTGTACTGGGGCGACCTGGACGTGCTGCTCCTGGACCTGCCCCCCGGCACGGGCGACATCGCGATCTCGGTGGCCCAGCTGGTCCCGAACGCGGAGATCCTCGTGGTCACCACGCCTCAGCAGGCGGCGGCTGAGGTCGCCGAGCGCGCCGGTTCCATCGCCGTCCAGACCCACCAGAAGATCGTCGGCGTGGTCGAGAACATGTCCGGCCTGCCCTGCCCGCACTGCGGCGAGATGGTCGACGTCTTCGGCACGGGCGGCGGCCAGACGGTCGCGGACGGCCTCACCCGCACGACGGGTGCGACGGTCCCGGTCCTCGGCTCCATCCCGATCGACGTACGTCTGCGCGAGGGCGGCGACGAGGGCAAGCCGGTCGTCCTGAGCGACCCGGACTCCCCGGCGGGGGCCGCGCTGCGGGGGATCGCGGGGAAGCTGGGAGGACGGCAGCGGGGGCTTTCGGGGCTGTCTCTGGGGATCACTCCCCGGAACAAGTTCTGAGGCACAGGCGAGGAAGCGGGGTTCCACGGGCCAGGTAGGGTCCGTGGAATGCCGAGAGTCAAAGTCAGCGTCATCGTCCCCGTCTACAACACCGGGAAGTACGTCGACGAGTGCGCGCCGTCGCTGCTCGGGCAGAGCCTGCCCGCCGACGCGTACGAGGTCATCTACGTCGACGACGGCTCGACGGACGACACGCTGACCCGGCTGGAGAAGATCGCCGCCGCGCATCCGAACGTCCAGGTGCACACCCGGCCGAACTCCGGTTGGCCGGGCGCACCGCGCAACCTCGGTATGGCGCACGCCAAGGGCGAGTACATCCAGTTCGTCGACCATGACGACACGCTCGGGCCCGAGGCCCTGGAGCGGCTGTACGAGCACGCGAAGCGGAACGACGCCGATGTGGTCCTCGGCAAGATGTCCAGCACGATGGTGCGGCCCCGGCGGCTGTTCCGGCACACCGTGGACGCCTGCACGATCGAGAACGACGAGCTCATGCAGAGCATGTCCCCGCACAAGATGTTCCGGCGCGCCTTCGTCGAGAAGCACGGTCTCCGGTTCCCCGAGGGCCCCTGGATCCTGGAGGACCTGGCCTTCGTCAGCGCCGCCTATCTGAAGGCCGAGCGGATCTCGGTGCTCGCCGACTACCCCTGCTACTACTGGATGAAGCGGGACGACGGCGGCAACAACACCCAGCACCGCTTCAACCCGCGCCACGGCTTCTGGGACAACTGCCGCACCATCGTGCGCCGGATCAAGGACGGCACGGACGCGTCCGGGGACGTCGACGCGCTGCAGAACCGCCTCCTGCACCGCCTCTACCACGTGGAGATCCTCTCCCGCACCCGCGAACCCGAGATCCTCCGCGAGGACCCCGCCGAGCAGCGCGAGCGCTTCGAGGCGGCCCGACAGCTTGCCGTCGAGGAGTTCCCGGCCGCCGTGCGCGAGGGCCTGCCCGCCGTCTCCCGCCTGCGCGCCGAGCTCCTCGAACGCGGGGACTTCGACGGGGCGGTGGCCCTCGCCGAGCGGGTGCGGGAGGTCAAGGCGCGCAGCACCGTCGGCGGACCGCGGTGGGAGGGCGGCCGGCTGGTCGCCGACGTCACGCTGGAGCTGCTGCGCGGGGACGGCCGGCCGCTGGTGCTCGTCGAGCGGGACGGGAAGCGGTGGCTGGACCCGGAGCTGCTTGCCGGGGTGCCGGGGACCGAGGACGGCTGGGAGGTGCGCGATCCCTTCCGGCTGGCGTACGCCGAACTGGTCGTCAAGGACCGCGACCGCGAGGACTGGTGGTACCCGGAGGGTGACCTGGAGGTGCGGCTCGAACCGTGCGGCGAGGGGCGCTCACGGCTCGTCGCGTCCGGGCGGCTGCTCCTCGACCCGGAGCGGCTCGCGGGCGGGCGGCCGCTGGAGCGCGGGGTGCACGACGTGTGGGCGTTCGTCCAGCTGCTGGGCGTCGACCGGATGGTCCGGCTCACCGGCGACGGCACCCCGGGTGCCCCGGCCGCGGGCCCCGCGCTGACCGGCGGCCGGCTCGCGCTGCCGTACTGGACCGGCAGCGGTCAGCTCGCCCTCGACGTGGACCAGCGCCAGCGCAGACTCGGTCCCGACACGGCCGCTGACGCCGCGGCGAACTCCGGGCGCGGCGAGCGGTCGCTGCCGCTGCCCTATGTGGCGTCCACGGCCTCCAGCGGCCCGGCTCGCCTCAAGGTCACCGTGTCCGCCCTGACGGTGGACGCCGAGCTGGTCCCCGGCGAGGGCACGACGACGGCCGTGCTGCGGCTGCCGGCGCGTCTCGGACTCCCGGCCGGACGCCACCCGGTCCGCCTGCCGAAGACCGACGCCCCCGTCGCCCACGCCGTCGTCCGCGACGGCACCCTGCTGCGGCTGGAGGGCCCGGCCCACGAGGCCGGCACCGGCCGCCGGCTGCTCGACGCGGTCGCCGACAACCGCCAGGTCCGGCGGGTACGGCGACGACTGGGCCGCTAGGACGGTCGTGGGGCACCGCGCGGACCCTCGGTGCCCCGTCGCGCGTTAGGCGTACTCCGCGATGTCCTTGATCATCGCGAAGCCGAGTCCGTACGCGCTCATGCCTCTCCCGTACGCCCCCACGTGCACCCCCTCCTGCGTGGAGCCCGCGAGCACCCAGCCGAACTCCGACTCCCGGTAGTGGAACGGCGTGGGCACGCCGTCCACCGGGAGGGACAGGGTGGACCAGTCGGGTCCTTCCAGGTCGTCCGCCAGGACCCAGGCCGTCTCGGTCTGCTGGTCCAGCCAGTCGTCGCGCAGGGAGTGGTCCATCTGCCCGGGCCAGGTGAACGACAGCAGTCCCACCCCGGCCAGCCAGGCGGCGGAGGAGACCGACGTGGCCTCCAGCAGCCCCGTGCCGTCCGCGCTCCTGCGGGACGGGTTCGCGGCGACGGTCACCACGACCGCGAACTTCTCCTTCGGCTCCCCCGTGGAGCCCGCCTCGTTCTTCACCGAGGGCTCGTCCCCGTGGCCGATCGACCCGTGCTCGACGGCCCCGTCGGCCGACGTGCCGACCTGCATCAGCCAGCGCGGCCCCGTGAATGCCTCGTCGAGGCCGTACCAGGGGAAGGGCGCCTGAAGGTAGCCGTCGACCGTGCGCCGGGCGGAGGGAACCTGCTGGCCACCCTCCGCGGCCGGCGCCTGCGCGACTGCCCCACTCGTCGTCTCCATGTGCCGGACGCCTCCTACTAGCTCTCGTCGGACCGGACCGGCCCGCCCCCCTTCGGGCGGCGTCGCTGGTACGCGTACGGCCCGCACAACAACTCGGCAGCATAGCCACACCGCTCCGAGCTGCGGGGAAACCGCCCGGCGTGCGGGGCGCACGGGGGGTGGCTTCAGGCCGTACGGGGGCCGTACGGGGCGAGAGCGGAGTATGAAACGCGTCACGTGCAACGGGAAAAGGCGCCCCCGAGCTCAACTGCCCGGCAGGCGCCTTTCGGTGGGGCGTACGGCTCAGGTGGCGTCCGCGTCGAAGGGCGGGCGGTCGTCCTTGCCCAGCTCCTCGGGCTTCTTGGTCATGTCGATCCGGCCACCGGAGGAGGACGAGGACGACGAGGTGTCCGAGCTGTGCACCGCGTCCGTGACCTCGGCCATCTCCTTCTTCAGGTCGAAGCCGTTGCGGATCTCCTTGAGCCCCAGCTCGTCGTTGTCCAGCTGCTTGCGGATGAACGTCTTGGGGTTGAGGTCCTCGAACTCGAAGTCCTTGAACTCCGGGCCCAGCTCCGAGCGGATGTCCTGCTTGGCGCTCTCCGAGAACTCCCGGATCTTGCGCACGGTCCGCATGACGTCCTGGATGACCTTCGGGAGCTTGTCCGGACCGAAGACGAGCACGGCGAGGACAACGAGCGTGATCAGCTCGAGCGGTCCTATGTCATTGAACACCTGAAGCTCCTTGGGGTCCGGGCCAGGACCACGGTACCTGCCTCTCCCCCGCGACCGGTACCGCCCTGAGGGCTCCGCGCGCGGATAGGTGAACGGTTTTCCCGGTTGTTTGCCTTGGGAAGCGAGGTTCGCAAACGCACCTGTGAGAGGGGTGTCCGTCAGTCACCGGACGCGGATCCGAGGGTCAGCGAGACCGTGAGCTCCTTGCCCGCGCGCTCCAGGGTGAGCCGGAGCCGGTCGCCGGGGCGGTGGGCGCGGGTCCTGACGATCAGCTCGTCGCCGGAGTGGACCCGGCGGCCGTCGACCTCGGTGACGACATCACCGGCCCGCAGCCCGGCCCGGTACCCCGGACCGCCCACGGTCACGGCGGGTCCGCCGCCGCTGCCCTTCGTGCCCACGCGGGCGCCGTCGCCGGTGTAGGCCATGTCGAGGGTGACGCCGATGACGGGGTGGGTCGCCCTGCCGGTGTTGATCAGTTCTTCCGCGACCCGCTTGGCCTGGTTGACGGGAATGGCGAAGCCGAGACCTATCGAACCGGCCTGTCCGCTTCCGGACCCGACGCCGTCGTCGGCGGAGCGGATGGCGGAGTTGATGCCGATGACCCGGGCCCGGGAGTCGAGGAGGGGGCCGCCGGAGTTGCCGGGGTTGATGGGGGCGTCGGTCTGCAGGGCGTCGACGTACGACACGTCGCTGCCGTCCCCGCTCTGGCCTCCGGCGGTGATGGGCCGTTCCTTCGCGCTGATGATCCCGGAGGTGACGGTGCCCTCCAGGTCGAAGGGGGCGCCGATGGCGACGACGGGGTCGCCGACCTGCACGCTGTCGGAGTTGCCGAGGGGCATCGGCCGCAGCCCGCCCACACCCTTCACCTCGACGACGGCGAGGTCGTAGCCGCTGTCCCGCCCCACGACGGTGGCCTCGGCGGTGTCCCCGCTGTGAAAGGTCACCGATATCCCGCCGTCGGCGCCGGCCGGCTCCACGACGTGGTTGTTGGTGAGGATGTGGCCGCGCTCGTCCAGCACGAAGCCGGTGCCGGTCCCGGACTCCTCGGCCCCCCTGACATGCAGGGTCACGACGCTGGGCAGGGCGCGCGCGGCGATCCCGGCGACGGTGCCGGGATCGCGCCCGGCGGGCTCCTCCTCGGCCTGCGGCAACTCCACGACGTCGCCTCCCACGCCGTTGCGCTCCAGATACGCCCCTACGACCCCGCCGGTCCCGCCCGCCACGAGCGCGAGCAGGAGAGCGCCGACGAGCAGCGTCCGCCGGGTCCGGCGACGCCGGGTGTCCTCGGTGTCCACCGCGGCACCCGTGTGCTGGAGGGGGGCGGGGACGGGCGCCCAGGGGTCGTAGTTCCGCCAGGGGTCGGGGACGGCCGACGCCGGCGACGGCACGGAGGTGGGTGGTGCCGGGTGCTGGACCGGTGGGGCGGGGGCCCAGGGGCCCGGTACGCCGTAGGGCGGGGTGCTGGAGGAGTCGTGGTCGGCCAGCGGCTCGGGGCGGTCCGGCGGGACCTGCCCGTCACGGAGCGGGACTTCGGGGTGGGGCACCTCAGGAGCCCTCGGCGCGAAGTCGGCCCCGGCCGCCGGTCCGTCCGGCTCCGCACCGGAGGTCGGATCCCGTGGTGGGCCGAGCAGGTAGTCGCCGTCGGACCCCGTCGGGCCGGTGCTCGGCGCAGCCCCCTCCTTCGGCCCGGGAACCCCCCGCGGCCTGGGGCGGTTCCACCACTTCGGCCTTGTGGGCCTGCCTTCGTCCATGCTCCCCCCACAGCTGACCGGCCGCGGCGCGTGGCACGTCGACCTGTCTGTGGATTCAACCAGGTTCGGGCGCCGCGGAGCAGGGCGCCGGTCAGCGGGCGGTGCTGGGGGGCGTGGGCGCTGCCGTGGTGGGGGGGACGGGTGCGGCGAGGAAGCCGGCGGTGGTGAGGTCCGGGGTCGCGGACAGGGAGGTCAGGGTGAGCGGCGGGGTGGCGCTGAGCGGACGTATGAGAGGGGACATGGCGGCGGCTCCGGCGACCACGGGCGCCGTGAGGGTGTGCAGGGCCGCCTCCTGCACCTGGGCGGGGATGCCCGGGAGCAGCGGGGCGGACGCGGTGGTCGGGGCGACCGGTGTGTCACCCGTGGTCCGCTGTCCCTGGTCCTGCGCGAGCAGCGGGCCCACGCCACGGCGGCGCTGGTTCTCCGGCAGCGCGGCACCCGTGCCTGGCGTGCGCGCCGGTGTCACATTGCTGCCGGCCCCGCGGGCGTCGGTGTCGCCCGGCACCCCGGCGGTGACGCCGCCCAGCGCGATCGCGGCCAGCGACACGGCCCCGGCGGCGACGACCGCGAACCGCATGCCGCGCGAGGCCGAGCGGTCGGTCTCGTGGCGGCTGACGTCATGGATGCGGAAGCCCCGGCCCGCGGCGGGCGGGAGCACCGCCTCGTGCGGGCGGACGGGGACGTAGTCGAACGCGAAGCGCTCGCCACGTCTTACGCCGAAGGCTCCGGTGGTACCGGGTCGTCCCGACAGTCCACCGAATCCTCCCCCGTCGAACGGCGAGCCGTCGCCGTCCTCGGGATCACCTCCGGGCAGCCCTTGGAGGCGGGCCAGGAAGCTCTCGGAGGGCGGGGGCGGGGCGGCCTCCGCGAAGACGTTCTTCAGGCGGCGCTGGGCGTCCGCCTCCGCCTTGCACTTCGAACAGGTGGCGAGATGCGCGAGGACGCGCTCCCGCGTGGCGTGACCGAGCTCGCCGTCCACCAGGGCGGCGAGTCGGTCTCCCAGATGCTGTTCCGCGAGGCTCCCCTCGCCGGGTTTGGGCAGTGATCCACTCACGCGGACGCGCCCCCTCCCCCCAGCGCGGGGACCCGGGCCATGAAGGAGCGGCGCTCGGCACGGGCCTCGGGTGAGCGGTGGGCAAGGGCTTTGCGCAGCTGGGAACGGCCGCGGTGGATCCGCGAACGGACGGTGCCGAGCTTGACGCCCAGGGTCGCGGCGATCTCCTCGTACGACAGTCCCTCGATGTCGCACAGGACGACCGCGGCACGGAACTCCGGCGCGAGGGTGTCGAGGGCCTGCTGGACGTCCGCGTCGAAGTGGGCGTCGTTGAAGACCTGCTGGGGTGACGGCTCGCGGCTGGGCAGTCGCTCGGCCGCGTCCTCGCCGAGGGCGTCGAAACGGATGCGCTGCTTGCGGCGGACCATGTCCAGGAAGAGGTTGGTGGTGATGCGGTGCAGCCAGCCCTCGAACGTGCCCGGTGTGTACGTGGACAGCGAGCGGAAGACGCGGACGAAGACCTCCTGCGTGAGGTCCTCGGCGTCGTGCTGGTTACCGGTGAGGCGGTACGCGAGGCGGTAGACGCGGCCGCTGTGCGTGCTGACGATCTCCTCCCAGGTGGGCGGAGTCCACGCCTGCCCGTCCGCGTCGGTGGCGAAGGTCGCGGTCTGGGCGTAGTCGCCGGCGTGGCTGTGGTCAGCGGTGTCGTTCACGGATCTCGGCCTGCCCGCCGATCCGAGGAAGCGCCGCAGCACTCCCCCACGATCCCCAGGCGCGGCCGCACCTCCCCTGTCGGCTCTGGTTGTCTCCAGTGGAGCCCCTACCATAGCCACCTCGCCCGTTAGCTCCGGATAAGCGGTTTTACGAGAATTTGATCTGGGCTGATACCACTCGGTCCCCTGCGTCAGCAGTTGCTCGAGGGCACGCTCGGTTTCGTGATCCAACTGTGTCCCCCCGGGTGCGTCTCCACCCCTCTAAACGCCCGGTCCCATCTGCGGGTTCCCGACGGCAACGGATACAGTCACGCCCAGGCAACCACGGGGCAAGGAGAGGGTCATTACCGGCAACCGGCAGACGAACTGGGCGTTCGCCGACGCCTACGTCGCCGAGGACGAAGTCCTGAGCTGGGCCCGGGACCGGGCCCGTGACGCGGGGCTGCGCTCGGTGTCGCCCGGCGCGGGCGCGGCGCTGCGGTTGCTGGCCGCCTCCGTGGACGCCAAGGCGGTCGCCGAGATCGGCACCGGCACCGGCGTGTCCGGCATCCATCTGCTGTACGGCATGCGCCCGGACGGCGTGCTGACCACCGTCGACCCCGAGCCGGAGCACCAGCAGTTCGCCCGCCAGGCGTTCCGTGCCTGCGGCTTCGCCAGCAACCGGGCCCGCTTCATCCCGGGCCGCGCCCTGGACGTCCTGCCCCGCCTCGCCGACGCCGGCTACGACCTCGTCTTCTGCGACGGTGACCGGCAGGAGGTCATGGACTATCTCGCTGAATCGTTGCGCCTGCTGCGCCCCGGTGGCCTGGTGGTCTTCGAGGGCGTCTTCGCCAACGGCCGCACGGTGGACTCGGGGCCGCAGCCGACCGAGGTACTGCGTCTCAGGGAGCTGCTGCGGGCCGTCCGCGAGAGCCAGGATCTGGTGCCCTCGCTGCTGCCGGTGGGCGACGGGATGCTCTGCGCGGTCAAGCGCTGAGCCGGTGAACGGCCGTACGGCCATTCGGGGGATCGCCCGGGCAGACCACTGCCCCGGCGTCTCGAAAGATGCCGGGGCAGCCGAAAGGGTATGGTCGCTTCCGCGTCAGCCGACGACCTTCTTGAGGGCGTCGCCGAGCGCGTCGGCCTCGTCAGGCGTCAGCTCGACGACGAGCCGACCGCCGCCTTCGAGCGGAACGCGCATGACGATGCCCCGCCCCTCCTTTGTCACCTCGAGCGGGCCATCGCCCGTCCGCGGCTTCATGGCCGCCATGCTCGTTCCCCTTCCTGAAACCAGCTCATCGTCAAAGCCGACAGCCCTGGGAGGGCACGCGCATCCAAGAAGGGACACACGCCACCGGCATCGAACACATTGCTTCCCAGCCATTATCCCGCATCGCAGGACCCGATGACCAACATCAGTCGGCATCGCTTGGGCAACGCGCGCGAGCAAAACCACTCAATTCGGCGATGTGGCTGCGATACTCCGCCGCCGCGCGGATGCCGGCCGGCCACGAGCGCTCCGGAATTCTTTGACGCAGGTCACACGTCCGCTGCGGTTCCCTGACGACGATCTCCGCCATGCTGTCCTTCGGACATCGGATGCAGCGGACACACCGGAGGGGATACGCCATGGCCGACACCGTGCTCTACGAGGTGCACGACGGGCTCGCGACGATCACGCTGAACCGGCCGGAGGCGATGAACGCGCTGAACATCGCCACCAAGGTCGCGCTGCGGGAGGCCGTGGAGTCGGCGGCCTCGGACGACGCCGTACGGGCCGTGCTGCTGACCGCCGCCGGGGAGCGGGCGTTCTGCGTGGGGCAGGACCTCAAGGAGCACATCGGGCTGCTCGCCGAGGGCTCCACGGAGGTCATGAGCACGGTCAGGGAGCACTACAACCCGGTCGTGCGGGCCCTGACGGAGATGCCGAAGCCGGTGGTGGCCGGGGTGAACGGGGTCGCGGCGGGTGCCGGTTTCGGGCTCGCGCTCGCGGCGGACTACCGGGTGGCGGCGGACACGTCCGCGTTCAACACCTCCTTCGCGGGGGTGGCGCTGACCGCGGACTCCGGGATCTCGTGGACGCTGCCGCGGGTGGTGGGACCGGGCCGCGCCGCCGACCTGCTGCTCTTCCCGCGGACCATGTCGGCCCGGGACGCCCATGATCTGGGGATCGTGAACCGCCTGGTGCCGTCCACCGAGCTGCCCGCGGAGGCCGAGAAGGTGGCGCGGGCCCTGGCCGAGGGGCCGACGGTGGCGTACGGCGCGATCAAGGAGTCCCTCGCCTACGCCCTGTCGCACAGCCTGGCGCAGACGCTGGAGAAGGAGGACGAGCTGCAGACGCGGGCCGGCGCCTCCGAGGACCACGCGATCGCCGTGCGGGCCTTCGTGAACAAGGAGACGCCCAAGTACCTGGGCCGGTAGGGCTCAGCGGCCCCTCGCGACGCAGGTCTCCAGGTGGTCGTCCACCAGTCCGCACGCCTGCATCAGCGCGTACGCCGTGGTCGGGCCCACGAACCGCAGGCCGCGCTTCTTCAGGGCCTTGGACAGGGCGGTCGACTCCGGGGTGACCGCGGGTACGTCCGCCAGGGTCCTGGGGACCGCGTGCGAGGCCGGGGCGTGGGACCAGATCAGCTCGTCCAGCTCGCCCGGGGACCATGCGGCCAGCACGCGCGCGTTGGCCATCGTCGCGTCGATCTTGGCGCGGTTGCGGATGATTCCCGGGTCGAGGAGCAGGCGGTCGCGGTCGGCCTCGCCGAATGTGGCCACCTTGGCGATCTCGAAGCCCGCGAAGGCGGCGCGGAAGCCCTCGCGGCGGCGGAGGATGGTGATCCAGGACAGGCCGGACTGGAAGGCCTCCAGGCTCAGCCGTTCGTAGAGGGCGTCGTCGCCGTGGACCGGGCGGCCCCACTCCTCGTCGTGGTACGCCACGTAGTCCGGGGTCGACAGGGCCCAGGGGCAGCGCGGGGCGCCGTCCGGGCCGGTCAGGGCGGTGCCGTCGCTCACTGGTGCTCCCCGTGGCCGTGCTCCGGCTTGTGCAGGGCGACGTGGGCCGCGGCCTGGGCGCCGGCCAGCGCGGACTCCAGGTCGGCGATCCGGGCGTCCCGCTCGGCGAGCTCGGCACCGAGACGGCTGAGCGCGTCGTCGACGTCCGCCATGCGGTAGCCGCGGGCGGTCAGCGGGAAGCGCAGGCCCTCGATGTCGGCCCGGTTCACCGGTCGGTGCAGCGGCAACGGGTCCTGGAGCCGCTCGGGAGCCACGTCCGGCAGCGGGCCGTCGCTCTCCCCGCCGCCCACCACGGCGAGCGTCACCGCGGCGACCACGACCGCGAGCGCGATGACCAGGAACAAGAACATAACCATCGCTGAGGTCCCCAGGGTCCCTGCCGGCGGCCGGCCACCGGCGTCGAATGTGTCAGGGTCCGATCGTGCCATGCGAGTCTGACAGTTAGGGTCGCAGGCGGCCGCAGAGGTCGAACACACAGACGTGGGAAGTGAGGTCACAGGGGATGCTCAGGCTGGGCAGGCGTGAATTCGACGCGCACGAGCCGGTGATCATGGCGATCGTGAACCGGACCCCCGACTCCTTCTACGACCAGGGAGCCACCTTCCTCGACGAGCCCGCCCTCGCGCGCGTGGAGCAGGCCGTGGCCGAGGGGGCCGCCATCATCGACGTCGGCGGGGTCAAGGCCGGGCCGGGCGAAGAGGTGTCCGCGGCCGAGGAGGCCCGGCGGACCGTCGGGTTCGTGGCGGAGGTGCGGCGGCGGTTCCCCGACGTGGTCATCAGCGTCGACACCTGGCGGGCGTCCGTCGGCGAGGCGGTGTGCGAGGCGGGGGCGGACCTGCTGAACGACGCCTGGGGCGGGGTCGACCCGGGGCTGGCCGAGGTCGCCGCGCGCTTCGGGGTCGGGCTCGTGTGCACGCACGCCGGGGGCGCCGAGCCGCGTACCCGGCCGCACCGGGTGGCGTACGAGGACGTCATGGCCGACATCCTGCGGGTGACCGTGGGTCTGGCCGAGCGGGCGGTCGCGCTGGGGGTGCCCCGGGAGTCCGTGATGATCGATCCAGGGCACGACTTCGGGAAGAACACGCGGCACAGTCTTGAGGCGACCCGGCGACTGGGCGAGATGGTCGGGACGGGGTGGCCGGTGCTGGTCTCCCTGTCCAACAAGGACTTCGTGGGCGAGACCCTGGACAAGCCGGTGAAGGAGCGGGTGGTGGGGACGCTGGCGACGACCGCGGTCTCCGCCTGGCTGGGGGCGCAGGTGTACCGGGTGCACGAGGTGGCGGAGACCCGGCAGGTGCTGGACATGGTGGCGTCGATCGCGGGGCACCGGCCGCCGGCGGTCGCGCGGCGGGGGCTGGCGTAGGGAGTTCTTCGCCCCCGGGCCCCCGCTCCACGCATGTCAGCCCGTCCGGCGTTTGCGGACGAGGCCGAAGGCCGACGGGGGTCCGGGGGCGCAGCCCCCGGCAACGGCGCCGCACCAGACCCCCGGTTCAAGCCCAGCGCTAGCGCCCCGCCTCCTTGGACACCAGTGCCACCGCCTCGTCCACGTCGTCCGTGACGTGGAACAGCAGCAGGTCCTTCTCCGACGCCTTGCCCTGGGCGATCAGGGTGTTCGTGAGCCAGTCGACCAGTCCGCCCCAGTACTCGCTGCCGAAGAGGACGATCGGGAAGCGGGTGACCTTCTGGGTCTGGACGAGGGTCAGGGCCTCGAAGAGTTCGTCGAGGGTGCCGAGGCCGCCCGGCAGGACGACGAACCCCTGCGCGTACTTCACGAACATCATCTTGCGGACGAAGAAGTAGCGGAAGTTGAGACCGATGTCGACGTAGGGGTTGAGCCCCTGCTCGAAGGGGAGCTCGATGCCGAGGCCGACCGAGGTGCCGCCCGCCTCGCAGGCGCCCTTGTTGGCCGCCTCCATGGCGCCGGGGCCGCCGCCGGTGATGACGGCGAAGCCCGCCTCCACCAGGCCCCGGCCGAGCCGCACGCCCGCCTCGTACTCGGGAGAGTCCGCCGGTGTCCGCGCCGAGCCGAACACGCTGATCGCGGGCGGGAGTTCGGCGAGCGTGCCGAAGCCCTCGATGAACTCCGACTGGATGCGCAGGACGCGCCAGGGGTCGGTGTGGACCCAGTCCGAGGGGCCGCCCGCGTCCAGCAGGCGCTGGTCGGTGGTGCTCGCCGTGACCTGTCCCCGCCTGCGGAGAACCGGTCCCAGGCGCTGCTCCTCCGGCGGCTGCTTCTTGCCCTCGGGGTTCCCGGTAGCCATGTGCGCTCCCTCCGCTTGCCTGGTCTTTCCATCTCAGCGTAGATCTACGCGGGTTACGGAGGGGGGACGTCCGCGTGTCCGCCATGAAGCGCCCACCGGCACTCCGTCTCCTCAGGAGGTCAGCCAGGCCCGCAGCTTCGCCTCCGCCTCCGGGATCAGCGACGCCTTCACCCGCTCGTCGACCTTGTGCGCGAGCAGCGGCTGACCTGGGCTGTAGTTCACCGCGGGCACGCCGAGCGCGCTGAACCGGGACACGTCCGTCCAGCCGAACTTGGGGCGGGCGACACCGCCGACCGCGGCCATGAATGCCTGGGCCACGGGATGGGTGAGGCCGGGGCGCGCGCCGCCGGTGTGGTCGTCGACGGTGAACTCGTCGACCCCGCAGTCCGCGAAGAAGTCCCGCACGAAGGCCTCCGCCTCGGCCTCGCTGCGGTCCGGCGCGTAACGGAAGTTGACCGTCAGGGTGCAGGAGTCGGGGATGACGTTCGTGGCCACGCCGCCCTCCACCCGCACGGCGTTGAGCCCCTCGTGGAACTCCAGCCCGTCCACCACCGGCTTGCGCGGCTGGTAGGCCGCCAGCTTCGCGAGGGCGGGGGCCGCCTTGTGGATCGCGTTGGACCCCATCCACGCGCGCGCGGAGTGGGCCCGCTCTCCCTTGAACGTCAGCAGGACCCGCAGCGTTCCCTGGCAGCCGCCCTCGACCTGGTTGTCCGTGGGCTCCAGGAGGACCGCGAAGTCGCCCTCCAGCCACTCGGGGTGGGCATCGGCCACATGTCCCAGGCCGTTGAGGTGGGCCGCGACCTCTTCGTTGTCGTAGAAGATGAAGGTGAGGTCGCGGTTGGGCTCGGGGAGTGTCGCCGCGATCCGCAGCTGGACCGCCACCCCGGACTTCATGTCGCAGGTGCCGCAGCCCCACAGGTAACCCTCGTCGTCGAGCCGGGAGGGGACGTTGCCCGCGATGGGGACCGTGTCGATGTGGCCGGTGAGGATGACGCGTTCCGGACGGCCGAGGTCCGTGCGGGCGACGACGTTGTTGCCGTGCCGGTCGACCGTCAGGTGGGGCAGGGCGCGCAGGGCGGTCTCGATCGCGTCGGCGAGGGGCTTCTCGGTGCCGCTCTCGGAGGGGAAGTCGACGAGCTGCGCGGTGAGCCGGGCTGCGTCCAGCGAAAGGTCAAGAGGGGTGTCGGCCATGCTCCCGACCCTAACGCCCCGCTCCGAGCGCTCACTGTCCCCTCCGGCGCAGACGCCTCAGTACTCTCCAGTATCTTGTCCGGATGCCAGAGCCGTTGCCCCCTACTCGCAAGCGTCGTGGCCGTCTCCTCCGCTTCGGGGCGGCCCTTGTGGTCCTGTGCGCGGTCGCCGGTTATCTCGTGGTGCAGTACGTCACCGGAGGCCCCGGCGGCCCGAGCTGCAGAGTCGTCTCCGACGGCGCGGGCGGGCCGTCGTACGAGTTCACGCCCGAGCAGGCGGTGAACGCGGCGACGATCACCGCCGTCGCCACCGACCGCGGGCTGCCGGAGCGGGCCGTGGCCATCGCGCTCGCCACCGCGCTCCAGGAGTCGGGGCTGCGCAACATCTCGCACGGCGACCGCGACTCCCTCGGGCTGTTCCAGCAGCGGCCCTCACAGGGCTGGGGCACCCCGAAGGAGATCCTGGACCCGACGTACGCGGCGGCCGAGTTCTACAAGCACCTGGTCAAGGTGCGCGGCTATCAGGAGCTCCCGCTGACCGTCGCCGCCCAGCGCGTGCAGCGCAGCGGCTATCCGGAGGCGTACGCCAAGCACGAGCCGGACGCCGAGCTGCTGGCCGCCGCCCTCACCGGGGCCTCGGCGGCCACCCTGACCTGTGACGGCCGCCAGGAGGCCACCCGGGCCGCCCAGGCCGCCGCCACGGGCCCGGACGCGGTGCGGTCGGCTCTCGTACGGGACTTCGGGCGCGACGCGCTGGAGACGACCGCCGCGGAGGTGGGCGGCAGGGCCGAACCGAGCGCGGCACCCAAGGCGGACGACGCGCGCACGGTGACGGTTCCCGTGCGCAAGGAGACCCGCCCGGGTTCCGGCCGCAGCCTGCGGGAACGCGGCTGGCAGCTCGCCCACTGGGCCGTCGCCAACTCCTCGGCGCTGCGCATCGAGCGGGTCTCTTACGCCGGGCGGCAGTGGACGGCCGGGAGCACCGCCAGCGAGTGGCGTACGGCGGGCGGGGAGGGCGGCACGGGGTCGGTGCGGATACTGACGGCACGCTAGTTCGGAAGATCGCCCGGAGGGGTCGCGTCCGGCCACCGTCGGAGCGGGTGTGCGCAGGTTTTCGTCACCTCACCCCCGTATCCGCGAAATCCCTTGAGAACACAGGGCGACATGGATTCGGCGGACTTTCAGACCGGAAGCTTTTTGCCCGTTTTTATCCGCAGGTGATAATGCGACGCATTGCCAACTCTTTACATTGCGCGTCCGCAACCTTCGTCGGCTTCGAGCGGTAGTCACGGCGTCCTAGCAACGTTTCCTCCGTCGAAGGAGCAACATGTCCCTCCCCCTGACCCGCAGGATCGCCCGTGCCGCGCTGCTCGTCGCTGCCGGAGCGGCCGCCGGGGTCGGTGCGGCCGGCTCCGCCAGTGCGGCCCCCGCCGCACTGCCCGCCACTCCGAACCTCGGCGGGCTGACCGCTCTGGACGGGGCGCACGTCGGCAACACGGTGGACGGCACGACGCAGAACCTGACCGGGACCGCGGGCAAGACCGGTGGCAAGGCCGTCGAGAAGGCGGTGCCGTCCGCGGGCAAGGCCGGTGGCAAGGCCGTGAAGAAGGCGGCGCCGGTCGCGCAGAAGACGGCGGGCGAGGCCGCGGGCTCCGCGGGCGGCGTCCTCGGCGACACCACCTCCACGGCGGCGAAGGGCGGCCTGCCGACCGACTCCCTCGCCAAGGGCGGCGGCCTGCCGTCGGCGGACACCCTGCCGGTGAAGAGCCTCCCGCTCGGCTAGTACCCGCGCACACGGCGAAGGGGCCCGGGGAGTTCCCCGGGCCCCTTCGCCGTGTCCGGAGCAGGTCACGCCAGCCGCTCGACCGCCGCCCGCACCCGCTCGTCCGTCGCCGTCAGCGCGACCCGTACGAACTGCTCGCCCGCCGCGCCGTAGAAGTCGCCCGGGGCCACCAGGATGCCCAGGTCGGCCAGGTGCGCGACCGTCGCCCAGCAGGACTCGTCCCGCGTGGCCCACAGGTACAGGCTGGCCTCGCTGTGCTCGATGCGGAAGCCGTGGCTCAGCAGGGCCTCGCGCAGCAGAGCCCTGCGGGCCGCGTACCGCTCGCGCTGCTCACGCACGTGCGTGTCGTCGCCCAGGGCCGCCACCACCGCGGCCTGCGTCGGCGCCGGGGTCATCATGCCGCCGTGCTTGCGGATCTCCAGGAGGGGCGCCAGGACGGCCGGGTCACCCGCGAGGAAGGCCGCGCGGTAGCCCGCGAGGTTCGACCGCTTGGACAGCGAGTGGACGGCCACGATGCCGTCGTAGGAGCCGCCGTTGACGTCCGGGTGCAGGACCGAGACCGGGTCGGCCTCCCAGCCCAGCTCCAGGTAGCACTCGTCGGAGAAGACCAGGATGCCGTGGGACCTGGCCCAGGCGACGATCCTCGTCAGCTCGTCCTTGGCCAGCACCTCGCCGGTCGGGTTCGACGGGGAGTTGAGCCACAGGAGCTTCAGGCCCGCCGGGTCCAGCTCGGTCGGGTCGTCGTAGACCTCGTGGTCGGCGCGGGCCAGGCGCGCGCCGACCTCGTAGGTCGGGTAGGCCAGGCGCGGGTACGCGACCCGGTCGCCGGGGCCGAGGCCCAGCTGGGTGGGGAGCCAGGCGACGAGTTCCTTGGAGCCGACGATCGGCAGGACGTGGCGGTGGGTGACCGCGCGGGCGCCCAGGCGCCGCTCGACCCAGCCCGTGATCGCGTCACGCAGGGCCGGGGTGCCCCAGACCGTCGGGTAGCCCGGGGAGTCCGCCGCGTCGATCAGGGCCTTCTGGACGAGATCGGGGACCGGGTCGACCGGGGTGCCGACCGACAGGTCGACGATGCCTCCGGGGTGCGCGGCCGCCGTCTTCTTGTACGGCTCCAGCTTGTCCCAGGGGAAGGTGGGAAGGCGGTCGGAGACTGCGGACACGGCGTTCGCGCTCACTTTCGGGTCGGACGGGGGAACACTTCGGTCCCGCAGGCCACGATCGGGGGGCGATCAGGCCGTACGGGACCGAGGCGGCACGGAAAGGTGCCGGCTGATCAGGCCTGCGGCGGCAGCGCGGCGATGAACGGGTGGTCCCGCTCGATCAGACCCAGCTTGCTGGCGCCGCCGGGCGAGCCGAGCTCGTCGAAGAACTCGACGTTCGCCTTGTAGTAGTCCTTCCACTCGTCCGGAGTGTCGTCCTCGTAGAAGATCGCCTCGACCGGGCAGACCGGCTCACAGGCACCACAGTCGACGCATTCGTCCGGGTGGATGTACAAGGACCGGGAGCCCTCGTAGATGCAGTCGACCGGGCACTCCTCGATGCAGGCCTTGTCCTTCACGTCGACACAAGGCTGCGCGATGACGTAGGTCACGCTGTCGTTCCTCCTCCATAGGGCGCTGGCGGGCCTCCTCAGGCTCCGCCGCCTCGCGCGCGGGAGCGCGGCGTCGTCGATGCCCGCCCCTAGTATCTCCGTTCCTGGGCATGATCCGAACAGGAGGGGTGAACTGACCTGTGGAAATCTCCGCCGCGGGGCGTCTCGTCGTCCGTATCTCCGCAGCTGACGTGGGCAAACGGGTATCCGTACGGTGTCTGGACGAAACCGGCGGCACCGGCGAGAAGTTCACCGACACGGTGGGTGTTCTCACATCATGGGACGACGGTGTGCTGAGGGTCACGCGCCGGGACGGTCACAGCGTCCGCATCGCGGAATCCACGCTGGTCGCGGGCAAGGTCGTGCCCGCCGAGCCGGCCCGCCGCCGGGGGCCGGCCGCCTCGTACGCGGAGCTGGCCCGGATCGCCGCGCGCGGCTGGCGGCCCGTCGAGAGCGAGTGGCTCGGCGAGTGGGAGCTGCGCGCCGCCTCCGGGTTCACCCGCCGAGCCAACTCCGTCCTCCCGCTCGGCGACCCCGGCCTGCCCCTCGACGAGGCCCTGGCCGCCGTACGCCGGTGGTACGGCGAGCGCGGGCTGCCGGCGTACGTGCAGACCGCGACCGGCGCCGCGGGCACCCAGGAGGTGCTGTGCGCGGAGCTGGAGGCGCGCGGGTGGGTGCGGGAGGTGACGGCGGAGCTGTGGACCGGGGCGCTGGCGCCGGTCGCGGACAGCCCGGGTGAGGGCGTGGTCCTGTCCCGGGAGGCCGACGCGGACTGGCTGGCGCGCTACCAGCGCAAGGGGGTGAGCGAGGTGGCGCTGCGGGTGCTCGGGAGCGGGCCGTCGGTGTGGTTCGCCACCGTCCCCGGCGAGGACGCCCCGGCCGCGATCGGGCGGTGTGTCGTCGACGGGCGGTGGGCCGGGTTCGCCGCGGTCGAGGTGGATCCCGCGCTACGGCGACGGGGGCTGGCCTCGACCGTGATGGCGGCCCTCGCACAGCGCGCCCTTGCCGAGGGGGCGTCTGCCGCCTGGCTGCAGGTCGAGTCGGACAACGCCGGTGCGCGGGCCCTGTACGAACGGCTGGGGTTCGCCGCGCACCACGCCTACCACCACTACCGCGAGCCGGACGTCTCCGGCGGGGCCCGGTGGTAGCGATCGCCGCGAAAGGGCACGAGCCTGCTATGCGTCCCCCGTTTCCTCCCTCGCCCGAACGTTCCGCCGAGCTGCGGAGGCGGTTCGCCGAAGAGGCGCGGTCCGAGCGGCCCGATCTGTCCGCGCTGTGTCTGCTCGTGGGCGCGCAGGCCGACGGGGCGCTCGACGAGGCCGGCATCGACGCGGCCCAGATCGAACTCGACACGCTGGCCGGCCAGTTGCCGTTCCGGCCGGGCGGGCCGCGGTCGTGGGCGGTGTCGTTGCGGGAACTGCTCGGCGACCGGTGCGGGTTTCGCGGCTCCGCCGCGGACTATCAGCGACTGGAGTCCTCGCTGCTGCACGAGGTGCTGGTGCGGCGGCGTGGGTTGCCGATCCTGTTGTCGGTGGTGTGGATGGAGGTGGCCCGGCGGGCGGGAGCCCCGGTGTACGGGGTGGCGCTGCCGGGACACTTCGTGGTCGGGTTCGGGCCGCCGGAGGAGCAGGTGCTGGCCGATCCCTTCGACGGGGGGCGGGTCCTGGCGGGGGCCGACGCCGAGGTGTTGGTCGCGGGGGCGACGGGAGGCTCGCTGGAGCCGTCGATGCTGGTTCCCGCGCGGACCCTGGACGTCGTGCAGCGGATCCTCAACAACGTCCGGGCGTGGGCCGCGACGCGTCCGGAGCGGTCGGATGTGGGGCTGTGGGCGGTGGAGTTGGCCCTGTTGCTTCCCTCGCACCCGGCGCGACTGCGGTACGAGCGGGCGCAGTTGCTCGTGCAGCGGGGTGACTTCGTCGAGGGGGCCGGGGAGTTGGAGGCGTATGCGGGGGTGGTGGCGGCGGTGGACGAGGCGGCGGCGGATCGTCTGCGGCAGCAGGCTCAGGCCGCGCGAGCGAGGTTGAACTGAGGGTTGTGTGGCGTGTGCGGCTCGGTGGGGGCTTGTCGCGCAGTTCCCCGCGCCCCTAAAAGCAAAAGGCCCTCACAGCCAGCCTTTCTCTCTCGCGATCCGGACTGCCTCTGCCCTGTTCCGTACCGCCAGTTTTTGGATCGCCGTGGAGAGGTAGTTGCGGACTGTGCCCTGCGAGAGATGCAGGGTGGTCGCCAGTTCCGCGTTCGTGGAGCCGTCCGCCGCCGCGCGCAGGACCTCGCGCTCGCGGTCCGTCAGGGGGTTCGCGCCCTCCGCCAGGGCCGCCGCCGCCAGCGTGGGGTCGATGACCCGCTCGCCCGCGAGCACCTTGCGTACCGCTTCGGCCAGTTGGGCCGCCGGGGCGTCCTTGACCAGGAAGGCGTCGGCGCCCGACTCCATCGCGCTGCGGAGGTAGCCGGGGCGGCCGAAGGTCGTGAGGATGACCAGCTTGACCGCCGGGAGTTCCTTGTGGAGCCGGGCCGCCGCCTCTATGCCCGTCGCGCCCGGCATCTCGATGTCCATGAGGGCCACGTCGATGTCGTGGGCGCGGGCCGCCGCCAGGACCTCGTCGCCGCGGGCCACTTGGGCGACGACCTCGATGTCGTCCTCCAGGCCGAGCAGCGCGGCCAGGGCCTCGCGGACCATCGACTGGTCCTCGGCGAGCAGGACCTTGATCGTGCGGCTCGTCATGAGGCGGATCCTACGTCGGCCGCGGAACCGGCGGGCACCCGGGCGACCAGGCGGAAGCCGCGCCGGGTGCCGGTGGCCTCCAGGGTGCCGCCGGCCTTCTCCAGACGTTCGGTGAGTCCGGTGAGACCGTTGCCGGGAGCGTCGCCCGCGCCGCCCGAACCGTCGTCCTCGACGGTGAGTTCGAGCCGCGGCCCGTCGAGGGTCTGGCGGTGCAGCAGCTCCACCGTGCAGCCGCGCGCGCCGCTGTGCCGTACGACGTTGGTGACCGCCTCGCGCAGCGCCCAGGCCAGGGCCGACTCGCTCTCCTCGGGGACGCCGGCGAGGTCGGGTTCGGGGGGCAGGGTGGCGGTGACCCCGGCGGCCGTCAACGCGACCTGGGCGCCCGCGAGTTCCGCGGCCAGGCGGGCGCGCCGGTAGCCGGAGACGGCCTCGCGGACGTCCACCAGGGCCTGCCGGCTGACCTGTTCGATGTCGGCGACCTGCTGGGCCGCCTTGTCGGGGTGGGCGGGGAGCATGCGGCCCGCCAGTTCGCTCTTCAGGGTGATGAGGGACAGCGAGTGGCCGAGGAGGTCGTGCAGGTCGCGGGCCAGGCGCAGCCGCTCCTCGTTGGCGGCGAGCTGGGCGACCCGGGCCCTGGCCTCCCGCAACTCGATGGTGGTACGGACGAGTTCGCGTACGCCGGTCATCGCGAACCCGCCGAGCAGGGCGGGGATGAGGAGGGCGCCGATGTAGTCCGTGCCGTCGGCGACGAGCAGGGCGAGGCACGCCATCAGGGCGGACGCGGCCGGGATGGTCCAGCGGGCGAGGCGCAGCGGCAGGGCCGCGCCGGACGCGATCGACACGTACACGAAGAGGACGAGCCACTCGCGGCCCAGGGTGAGGACGAGCAGGGCCGACTCGGCCGAGAGGACCGCGAGGGAGACGAGCACGAACTCCTGGGCGTTGCGGCGGCCGGTCCTGAACAGCAGGGCCAGGTACCAGGCGACGAAGCCCGCGAGACCGAGCCAGCCGAGGACGACGGCCACGGCCCCGTGGCCGCCGTGCAGGAGGTCCGAGACGGGTGCGCTCAGATAGACCAGCCAGATGCCCGTCCACAGCATCTTGACCATCATCTGCTTGCGGGTCTCGGGGCGCTGCCCGATCCCGACGCCGGTGCCGCTCACGCCTTCAACGTGTCCTTCCGGTACAGCCAGGCCGCTCCGCCCGCGAACAGGGCGAAGGAGACGGCCAGGACGGCGATGTCCTGTGCGTGCGGGGCGCGGCTCTGTTCGATGGCCTGCCCGAGGGCAGCGTACGCGTGCGTGGGCAGCCACTTGGCGATGTCCTGGAGCCACTGCGGGAAGGTCGTCGTGGGCATCCACAGGCCGCCCAGCATCGACAGGCCGAAGTAGGTGATCATCGTGATCGGGCGGACCGCGTCACCGGTGGCGAGGTAGCCGATGGCGACGCCGAGCGCGGCGAAGACGAGGCTTCCGGCCCAGATCGCGCCGGTGAGGGCGAGCCACTGCCAGGCGTCCAGGCGTACGTCCTTCACGGTCGCGGCGACGACGAAGACGACCACGATCGAGGGCAGGCTCACCACGGCCGCGCTCGCCGTCTTGGCGAGGACATAGCCGCGGCCGGGGAGCGTGGTCAGCCTCAGCTGCCGTACCCAGCCGCCCTCCCGTTCCTTCGCGATGCGCTCGCTGTTGCCCATCAGGACGGCGGTCAGGGCACCGAAGGAGGCCATCGAGACCATCATGTACGTCGCGACCGTCAGGCCGGTGCCGTCGACCGTGTCGGTGGTCCCGGAGCTGCCCGCGATGATCAGGAACAGCACCGACGGGTAGAGCACCGAGAAGAACAGGAACTTGCGGTTGCGCAGGGCGCGGACGAGTTCCAGCTTGATCAGGCTGTTCATGAGGTACGGGCCTCCTCGGCCTCGGTGATGGCGACGAAGGCCTGCTCCAGGCCGAGCCCGGCGACTTCGAGGTTGCGGGGGTAGACGCCGAGGCCGTAGAGGGCGTGGACGGTCGCGTCGGCGTCGGTGGACTGGATGCGGACGGTCTGGCCGGAGATGTCCACGGAGGTGAGGAAGGGCAGCCCGCGCAGGGGCCCTTCCTCGATCGTGCCCTCCAGGTCGAAGGCGATCCGGCGGGCGCCCGCCTTGGCCTTGATCTCGGCGGCGGTGCCGTCGGCGAGCAGGCGGCCCCGGTGCAGGACGAGCACCCGGTCGGCGATGGCGTCGGCCTCTTCGAGGTAGTGGGTGGCGAACAGGACCGTACGGCCCTGGTCGGCCTGCTCGCGCATGGTGGCCCAGAAGGCCTGGCGGGTGGTGACGTCCATGCCGGTCGTCGGCTCGTCCAGGACGATCAGGTCGCTGTCGCCGGCGGTCGCGAGGGCGAAGCGGACCCGCTGGGCCTGGCCGCCGGAGAGCTTGTTGACCTTGCGGTCGGCGATCTGGGCGACACCGGCCCGGGCGAGGACGTCGCTCACCGGGTACGGCTTCGGGTGCAGGGCGCAGGCGAGCTTCACCAGTTCGGCGACGGTGACCTCGTCCATCAGCCCGCCGCTCTGGAGCATCGCCCCCACGCGTCCGGCGATGATCGCCTCACGCGGGGTGGTGCCGAAGAGCCGGACGCTGCCGCTGTCCGGCTGCTTGAGGCCGAGCAGCAGGTCGAGGGTGGTCGACTTGCCGGCGCCGTTGGGACCGAGCAGCGCCACGGTCTCCCCCGGCCGCAGGGTCAGGGTCAGTCCGTCGACGGCGCGTACCTCGCCGTATGCCTTGCTCACCTGGTCGAAGCCGACCACCGGGGCTGTCGTTGTCATGCGGCCATGGTGGCTCCGCGGGTGCGGTGGCGGGCAGTGTCGGCCGTCCGGAGTGCCGCATGACAGATGTCATGTCTGCGGCACTCCGGTGCGCTGGCCGCCGGGCGGGTCAGCTCGGGTTGGTGTCGATGACCCCGATGCGCTCGGCCGCCGTCTTGCCGCGCAGGGCCTTGCGCAGGGCGGAGGCCACGTCCTCGGGCAGGACGTCGCGCTTGCCGCTCGCGCCGTCGACCTGCACGCCGGCGAAGGTGGTGCCGTACGCCTCCTTGAGCGCCTTGAGGTCGTACGTCTCCACGAGCTTGCCGTCGACCGCCTTGAACCCGAGGATCTTCGGCAGGGACAGCGAGCCGAAGTCGATGCTGTGCGCCGCGTCGGTCCGGATCGTGACGCGCTCGGACATCGCGGGCTGCGCGAACTCCTTCATCATCCGGTCGACCTCGGCGTTCGAGATCGTCGGCTGCTTGGTGGTCGTGGGCAGCGTCACCTTGCCGGCGGTGCCGGTCTCCACCTGGGCGCGGTACGCCTCCTCGACCGCGGTGGTCGACCTGGCGACGTCGATGCCCTTGCCCGCCTTGCCGTACACGGCGACGGCCTTGCCGTTGACGAACTTGATCGTGCCGTCGGTCGCCGAGCCGGCGCCGCCCGAGGCGTCCTCCAGGGCCGCCTGGAGCTTCTCCTCGTCGACCGGCATGACCGGGTCGACGACCCGGTGGTTGCCGAAGAGGGAGCCGATGACGGAGACCGGGTTGTAGTCGCTCTTCGCGGCCGCGGCGACCGTGCCCTGATCGTCGAGCTGGAGCCCCGCCTGGTCCGGCTTGAGCGAGACGGTGTCGCCGCCGACCGACAGCCTCAGCGCCTCGTTCACCCGGTCGCCGAGGGCGTCGTCGAGCTTCTTGACGGCGTCGTCACGGGTGCCGCCGCCGATGTCCACGCCGAGCACGGTGGTGCCCTTGGGCACGTCGGAGCGGTTCATCAGGAGACCGGCGCCGTAGGCACCGACGCCGAGGAGGACCACGGTGCCGCCGACCATCGCCAGCTTGCTGCGGCCCTTCTTCTTTTTCTTCTTCTTCGCCGCGGCGGCCGGGGCCTCCTGCGACGCGGTGTCGGGCAGCTTCGGGGGCGTGCGGCCGTCGGTGCCCGGTCCGAAGGGGGCGTTCTGGGCGCCGCCCGGTACGACCGGCATACCGCTGGTGACGGTGTGCCCGGAGACGTTGTCCGGGGCGCCGTAGCCGGGAGCGCCCGGTTCCGGGGCCGGCTTCTGCGGGGTGAGGATCGCGGTGTCGTCGCTCAGACCGCCCCCCGGGCCGAGACCGGCACCGGGAGCACCACCGGGGCCGGGGCCGCCGGGCCGACCGAGGGCGCCGGGGCCGCCTGCGGCGGGCTGGCCGGGCTGACCGGGCTGGCGAGGCTGACCGGGCCGGCCGCCTGAGACGCCCGGGGCACCGGGGCCGGCCAGGCCCCCGGAGATGCCGGGGCCGCCCGGACCGCCGAGGGTGCCGGGAGCGCCCGAACCGCCCGGACCGCGTCCGCCGCTGCCCGGGCCGGCTTGCCGGTTGAAGCCGTCGGAGCCGTTGAAGGACTCGCCGCCGAAGGACTCCGCCCTGGCGAAGGGGTCCGGTCCGGCGGGCGGCACGACCGGGCCGTCGCCGGTGACCGGGCCGCCCGTCGGGCCCGCGGGCCCCTGGGAGCCGCCCGGGCCGCCGGGACCCTGCGCTCCGCCGAAACCGCCGCCGTAGTCGATCTGGCCGCCCTGGGCGCCGTAGTCGATCTGGCCCGTCTGGCCGTTCGGACCGGCGGGGCCGCCGTAGCCGCCCTGGCTTTCCGGTCCGCCGTAGCCGCCCTGGCCGTTCTCCTCGCCCGGGCCGCCGGAGCCGTTGCCGTTCTCGGTGAAGTACGGCAGTTCGTCGCGGCGGGGTTCGCTGCCGCGCTGGCCGCCTCCCAGCGGGCCGGCGTTCAGCGCCTCGGTGACGTCGAAGGAACCGGTGCCGCCACCGTGGCCCGGAGCGACCGGACCGCCCGTGGCACCCGGGAGACCGGCGCCGTTCGTGGCACCGGAGCGGGAACCGCCCGGCACGCTCATGGAGCCGACCACCCCACCGGGGCGCCCGGCACTGGGGCGCGCGCCGCCGGACGTGGCCGCACCGGCACCACCGTGACGGGGGCCGGACGCAGCGGGACCGCCGGCACCGGGCGCACCCGCGCCCGAACCGCCCGGCAGACCGGCTCCGTTGCCGGCACCCGCGCCCGGACCGCCCTTGGCGGGACCGGACTTGCGGGGCGCGAACCAGTCGCTCTGCTTCTCCTCGGCGGACGGCGGGGCGGGCTCGGCGGGCAGTTCGACGGTGCCGGTGGTCGAGGAGGGACTCGGCGTCGGGGCCTCGGCCTCCGGACCCCTGTCACCGGAACTCTCCGACTCCCCGACGGGCTGACGCACGACGACCGGCGGAATCGGCCGCGAACCGGGGATGTTGATCCGGATCCGGGTCGTCAGCGTGGTCTCGGTCTTGCGCTCCTCCGGCTGCGTGGCCGAACGGCCCGCGTCCGGACCGCCGTCGGACGCCATGGGCGTCCCGTACGGCGGCGTGCCCGAGGGGTAGGCGGCTCCGCCGCGCCCGTTGGGCCCGGAGGACGGACTGTCAGTTTCACGACTCAAGGCAGGTTCTCCCGGTTGGCTCCGCCGCCCGTTTCGACCTCACTGCTTCGGGCGCCGGCGGCGCGCACCACCATACTGGCCACTTCTGGCCTGTATCCCACGACCGCTGGGGAAACCCACACGGGACTCGCACGCGCGCGATGCGGAGAAGTGGTACGTCACTTGCCAAGTCGGACGGCGTCGCCGCCCGGTTGCCGCCCTTGCCCAAGGGTGGCGCAGATCACAGCCACGGCCATGCCACCGAGCAGGAAGAGATAGGAGCCACTTCCTGCGGCGAAGACGAAGTCGCCCTCCGGGCGGCTGGTGGTGAGAAAGATGACGGCGAGCATCCAGCCGCCGGCGGGCGCGACGGCTCCGGCGCGGCTGCCGGTGGCGCGTGCCCCGCCGAGCAGCAGTCCGGCCTCACCGAGCAGCGCGAGCAGCAGTCCGCCCGGGAACCAGCCGCCCTGCACCAGCGCTCCGGCGAGCCCCACCACCGCCCCGAGCACGAAAAGGCCGAGGTATGCGGCGACCCGTCCGACGGAGGGGCGCTGCAGGGGCTGGGCGAGCATCGACGTACGGTCGTTCATGACGCGCCCTCGATCCCGGAGAACAGGTCGGTCTCCCTGATGTCCCCGGGTTCCCCTCTCACCAATTCGTAGTACTCCGTGGTGAAGAGGGGTTGTGCGAGTTCGTTGGAGAGCGCGAAGTACGCCCCGGACACGTCGATCTGGGTCGCGTGGGCGGCCATCGCGGCGCTCTTGGCGGTGGCGTGGGCGGTGCCGTCGATCTCGGTGGTGATCCGCTCGTCGTCCACCACACCGGGTACGTCGTCCAGGACGGCGGCCTTGGTGAAGGGCAGACCGGGCAGGTCGGCGTGGAGCCGGGCGAAGGCCTGCTCGCCGATCGTGCGCGGTACGCGGTTCCAGTAGACCTTGGGGATCGGCCATCCGGCGTCGGCGGCGAGCTCGACGGCGCGCATGGCGACGCGGTGGGCCTGGATGTGGTCGGGGTGGCCGTACCCGCCGTGGTCGTCGTAGGTGACGAGGACCTGGGGGCGCACCTCCAGGATCACCTCGACGAGATACCCGGCCGCCTGGTCGACGTCGGCCTGCCAGAAGCAGGCGGGGTCGTCGTTGTCCGGGAGGCCCGTCATTCCGGAGTCCTGGTAGCGCCCCGCGCCGCCGAGCAGGCGGAAGTCCGCGACGCCGAGCTCACGCATGGCCGCGGTGAGCTCGCCCCGCCGGTGTTCGCCGAGGGCTGCGCCGGTCAGGTGCCGCAGCCCGGGCGGGATGACCTCGCCGAGCTCGCCGAGGGTGCAGGTGACCAGGGTCACCCGGGCCCCCTCGGCCGCGTACCTGGCCATGGTCGCGCCATTGTTGATCGACTCGTCGTCCGGGTGCGCGTGCACCAGGAGAAGGCGCCGAGCGGGCTGTTCCGTCATGGCCCCAGCCTACGAGGAGCCACCGACAGTCCCGCTCAGCCGGTGTCAGAACTTGATACTGCCGATCATGCCCGCGATGTTCGTCGTCAGCTCACTGATCGTCGGGGCGATCGAGGAAGCGGCGAGATAGAAGCCGAGCAAGATGCACACGACCGCGTGACCGCCCTTCAAACCCGACTTCTTGATCAGCAAGAAGACGATGATCGCCAGCAGCACCACCGCCGAAATCGAGAGTGCCACGGCGGCTCACCTCCAAAGAACCCAGGGACGTGGGGGGTCGGACGGGAACGGAACTATGGGGGCAGATAAATCCATACAGCAGCCAGCGGATTCATACCCACTATGCGGTAGTGATCATAACTATCCGGGCCTGCGCATCCGTCGGCGCACGGCCGCACAAGGGGGCGCATGGCCAATATGGTCGGGGCATGACGACCGAGCCTGACTCCTTTCCCCGCCGGCACGCCCGCACCCAGCGCTTCACCGTCGGCGCGCCACGCGCGTTCACCGTGGCGCCCGACGGATCGCGGGTCGTGTTCCTGCGCTCTAACTCGGGCACGAACCGGGCCAATTCACTGTGGGTGCTCGACGCGGTGGAGGGCGGGGAGCGCGTGGCGGCGGACCCGCGCGCCCTTCTGGGCGGCGCCGAGGAGCGCCTGTCACCCACGGAGCGGGCGCGCCGCGAGCGCAGCCGCGAGGGCGGAGCCGGCATCGTCGGCTATGCCACCGACGCAGCCGTCGAGTTGGCCTCTTTCGCCTTGTCAGGGCGGCTTTTCACGGCGGAGCTGCGGGCCGGGACGGCACGTGAACTGCCCGTCCGGGGACCGGTGATCGACCCCCGCCCGGCCCCGGACGGACGCCACATCGCGTACGTCGCCCAGGGCTCGCTGCGGGTCGTGGGCGCCGAGGGCGAGGACGACCGGGCGCTCGCCACCGCGGAGTCGGATCACGTCACCTACGGCCTCGCGGAGTTCATCGCGGCCGAGGAGATGGGCCGGTCACGGGGCTTCTGGTGGTCGCCGCAGTCCGACCGGCTGCTGGTCGCGCGCGTGGACGACACGCCGGTGCGGCGCTGGTGGATCTCCGATCCGGCCCACCCGGAGCGTGATCCACACCACGTCCCGTACCCGGCCGCGGGCACCCCCAACGCGGATGTACGGCTGTTCGTGGTCGCTCTGGACGGGGCGCGCACGGAGGTCTCCTGGGACCGGAAGCGCTATCCGTATCTGGCCCATGTGCACTGGTCAGCCGCGGGTGCTCCGCTGCTGCTCGTACAGGCGCGCGACCAGCGCAGTCAGCTGTATCTGGCGGCGGACCCGGAGTCCGGCGCGACCCGGATGGTGCACGCGGACGAAGATCCAACTTGGCTGGATCTTTTCCCCGGGGTGCCCTGCTGGAGCCCTTCGGGACAGCTCGTGCGGATCGCCGACGAGGGGGGCGCGCGCGTCCTCGCGGTCGGAGAACGGCCGCTGACCGGACCGCAGTTGCACATCCGCGCGGTGTTGGACGTCACCCGGGACGACGTGCTGGTCTCGGCATCGGCCGGCACCGAGGCCGAGGCCCCGGAGCTGGGCGAGGTGCACGTCTACCGGGTGAACGAGCTCGGAGTGGAGCGCTTGTCGCAGGAACCCGGCGTGCACTCGGCGGTGCGCGCCGGGGGCGTGACCGTACTGGTGTCGGCGACCCTCGACCGGCCGGGCTCACGGGCGCGGGTACTGCGCGACGGCAAGGAGACGGCGACCGTCACGTCATATGCGGAAGATCCCGGTTTGACCCCGCGCGTGACCTTGACCGAGGGGGGCGCACGCAGGATCCCGTGCGCCGTGCTTATGCCGCAGGACTACGCCGGTGACAGCCCTCTTCCGGTTTTGCTGGACCCGTACGGGGGTCCGCACGGGCAGCGGGTGGTCGCCGCGCACAACCCGCACCTCACCTCGCAGTGGTTCGCCGACCAGGGCTTCGCGGTGGTCGTGGCCGACGGCCGGGGCACTCCCGGCCGCTCCCCCGCCTGGGAGAAGGCGGTCCGGGACGACCTCGCGGCGGTCGTCCTCCAGGACCAGGTCGACGCGCTCCAGGCGCTCGCGGAGGACTTCCCGCTCGACCTCACCCGGGTCGCGATCCGCGGCTGGTCCTTCGGCGGCTACCTGGCCGCCCTCGCGGCCCTGCGCCGCCCGGACGTCTTCCACGCGGCGGTCGTGGGTGCCCCGGTCACCGATCTGCGCCTGTACGACACCCACTACCAGGAGCGCTACCTCGGCCACCCGGACGAGCAGCCCGCGGTTTACCGCCGCAACTCGCTGGTGGACGACGATGGCCTGGTCGACGCGGTCGGGCCGCACCGCCCGATGATGATCATCCACGGCCTCGCGGACGACAACGTGGTGGTCGCCCACTCGCTGCGGCTGTCCTCGGCCCTGCTGGCCGCGGGCCGACCGCACGAGGTGCTGCCGCTGTCCGGCGTGACCCACATGACCCCGCAGGAGACGGTCGCGGAGAACCTGCTGCGGCTTCAGCTGGACTTCCTGAAGCGGTCGTTGGGGATGGCGTAGGCACGGCAGCGGGCCGGGACGACATGGCGCGTCCCGGCCCGCTTACGGCACCCGCACGGCCGTACGTCGTAGAGCCTGACGCGTTCGTATATCGGAACCGGGTCGGCCGAGTTGCCTCCGTGTTACCGCGTCGCCTCCGGCGGTACGACCTGCTTCTCCTCCGCGAAGTGGCAGGCCGAGTCGTGCGCGGCCGGTCCGCTCACGAGCCGGAACTCCGCCGGCACAGCGAGCTCCGGGACCTCCAGGGCACAGCGCTCCTGGGCCTTCCAGCAGCGGGTGCGAAAGCGGCACCCGGACGGGACGTTCGTCGGGGACGGGACGTCGCCGGCGAGGATGATCCGCTCGCGGTGCTCGCGGGCCTCGGGGTCGGGCACCGGCACGGCGGACAGCAGCGCCTGGGTGTAGGGGTGCGTCGGATGGTCGTAGATCTCGGCGTCCCGGCCGATCTCCACGATCCGTCCGAGGTACATCACCCCGACCCGGTCGGAGATGTGCCGGACGATCGACAGGTCGTGCGCGATGAAGAGGTACGACAGCTCGAACTCGCTCTGGAGCCGGTCGAGGAGGTTGATCACCTGGGCCTGCACGGACACGTCGAGGGCGGAGACCGGTTCGTCGGCGACGATGACCTCCGGGCGCAGGGCCAGCCCGCGCGCGATGCCGATGCGCTGGCGCTGGCCGCCGGAGAACTGGTGCGGATAGCGGTTGATGTACTCCGGGTTGAGGCCCACGACGTCCAGCAGGTCCTGGACCTTCTTGCGCCGGTCGCCCTTGGGGGCCACCTCGGGATGGATGTCGTACGGCTCCCCGATGATGTCGCCGACCGTCATACGGGGGTTGAGCGAGGTGTACGGGTCCTGGAAGACCATCTGGATGTTGCGGCGGACCGACTTGAGCGCCTTGCCGGAGAGCTTGGTGATGTCCTCGCCCTTGTACTTGATCGACCCTTCCGTCGGCCGCTCCAGGTTGACGAGCATCTTGGCGACGGTCGACTTGCCGCAGCCGGACTCCCCGACGATCCCGAGGGTCTCTCCCTTGTGCAGCGTGAAGTCCACGCCGTCCACGGCCTTGACGGCACCGACCTGTTTCTTGAACAGGATGCCCCGGGTCAACGGGTAGTGCTTGACCAGTCTACCCACTTCGAGGATCGGCTCAACCATTAAGGCACTCCGTCCAGAAGTGGCAGGCACTGGACCGGCCGTCGGCGACGTCGTACAGGGGCGGTACGTCCGTCCGGCACAAGTCCCGGGCCATCGGGCAGCGGGGGTTGAACGCGCAACCCGGCGGGATGTGCATCAAGTTGGGCGGCAGTCCCTTGATCGCGTACAGCTCCTGTCCCTTCTGGTCGAGTCGGGGGATGGAGTCGAGGAGTCCGCGGGTGTAGGGGTGGGCGGGCGCCTTGTAGATGTCGTGCACGGGGGCCTGCTCGACGATCCGGCCGGCGTACATGACGGCGATCCGGTCGGCCACGTCCGCGACGACGCCGAGGTCGTGGGTGATGAGGATGAGCCCCATGTTGTACTCGCGCTGGAGCTCGGCGAGCAGCTCCATCACCTGGGCCTGGACCGTCACGTCGAGCGCGGTGGTCGGTTCGTCGGCGATGATCAGCGCGGGTTCCAGGGCGAGTGCCATCGCGATCATGATGCGTTGGCGCATGCCGCCGGAGAACTGGTGCGGGTAGTCCTTCACGCGCTCCCCGGCGGCGGGGATGCGCACCCGGTCCATCAGCTCGACCGCCTTGGCCCGGGCGTCCTTCTTCGACATGCCCCGGTGCACGACGAACATCTCGCCGAGCTGGTCGCCGACGGAGAGCACGGGGTTGAGGGAGGACAACGCGTCCTGGAAGATCATCGCCATCTCGGCGCCGCGGACCCTGCGCCGCTCGTCCTCCTTCAGTTTCAGCAGGTCCCGGCCCTGGAAGAGGATCTCGCCGCCGGTGATTTTCCCGGGGGGCATGTCGAGGATCCCCATGATCGCCTGCGCGGTCACCGACTTCCCCGACCCGGACTCCCCGAGCACCGCGAGGGTCTCCCCCGCGTCCACCCCGTAGTCGACCCCGTTGACCGCCTTGGCCACCCCGTCCCTGGTCCTGAACTCCACCTGCAGATCACGCACTTCGAGCAGCACGGAGACTCACCTCAGCTTCCGGTCGGGGCGTCGCGGGTCAGGAGGAACGTCGGCATGGAAAAACTGGTCCGGCGGGCGCCGACATCCCCGACGACCGCACCGGCACACCACCGCGCCCGCCGGGCCCCGCCCTCCTGGCACACACGAACTCCCCCGCACCGCCCGAACCCGACGGCGGTGATCCCACCCCCACACCACGCCCTCCCGGCTTCCGGCCCGCTGCCCCGGGCAGCACACAGCCGGGCGGCCGGGAACGGGCCCGACACCCCGCACTGACGGAACGCCCCCGCAGCACCCCGCACCCGCCGCGCCACAACCCCCCGGCGCCGCGCCAGGACGAACACCCCGCGCCCAGCGCCGGCCGCCTCGGGTGCCGCCTCGCCGGCCGGTACGGGCCGGGTCGTCCGGACGGCCATGAGGTCTCCCGTGCCGCGGGGGCTCCCCGTCGTCACGTCCGTTCACCTCAGCTTCGGGTCGAGGGCGTCGCGGACCGCGTCGCCGAGCATGATGAAGGCGAGGACCGTGATCGCGAGGGCTCCGGCGGGCCAGAGGAGCATGTGCGGGGCGTTGCGGATGTAGGCGGAGGCCGCGGAGATGTCGATGCCCCAGCTGACCGTGGGGGGCTTGAGGCCCACGCCGAGGTACGACAGGGTCGCCTCCAGCGAGATGTACGTGCCGAGGGCGATGGTCGCCACGACGATCACCGGGGCGACCGCGTTCGGGGCGATGTGGCGCAGCAGCAGACGGGAGTTGGAGGCACCCAGCGCCCTGGCCGCCTGGACGTAGTCGTTGTGTTTGGCGGTGATGACCGAGCCGCGCGCGATGCGGGAGATCTGCGGCCAGCCCAGCAGCACCATGAACCCGATCACCGGCCACACCGTGCTGCTCGTGACGACCGACAGGAGCACCAGGCCGCCGAGGACCACGGGGATCGCGAAGAAGATGTCGGTGGTGCGGGACAGGATCGAGTCCGAGAAGCCTCCGAAGAACCCTGCGAGGCCGCCGAGGATCGACCCGAGGATCGCGACGCCCAGCGTGGCGCAGACGCCGACCGTCACGGACGTACGGGCGCCGTACACCGTGCGCGTGTAGACGTCGCAGCCCTGGCCGTCGTAGCCGAAGGGATGTCCCGGCTGCGAGCCTTCCTGGGCCTTCGACAGGTCGCACTTCAGCGGGTTCCCGGAGGTGATCAGCGACGGCCACAGGGAGATGACGACCAGGAAGACGATCACCAGGGCGGAGATGATGAAGACGGGGTTGCGGCGCAGGTCGCGCCAGGCGTCGGACCACAGGGAGCGGGGCTTGTCCTGAGGGCCCGTACCGTCGGGGCCCTTCTCCAGGGTGGTGGCCTCGCTCACCGCGAGATCCATCGCACCGCCCGCTCCGGTCCCGGCGATTGCGCCCTCTGGTTCCTGGTATTCAGGCATAGCGGATCCTGGGGTCGAGAACGGCGTACAGGAGGTCGACGAGCAGGTTGGCCACCAGGAACACCAGGACGAGCACGGTCACGAAGCCGACCACGGTCTGGGTGTTCTGGCGCAGGATGCCCTGGTAGAGCTGGTAGCCGACGCCGTGGATGTTGAAGATGCGCTCGGTGACGATCGCCCCTCCCATCAGCGCGCCGATGTCCGTGCCGATGAAGGTGACGACGGGGATGAGCGAGTTGCGCAGCAGGTGCCGCACGATGACCCGCTGTCTCGGCAGCCCCTTCGCCACCGCCGTGCGGACGTAGTCGGAGCGCCTGTTCTCCGCGATGGACGTGCGGGTCAGCCGGGTCACGTAGGCCAGGGACACGGACGCGAGGACCAGGCCCGGCACGATCAGCTCGCCGAAGGTGGCGTCCGTGGACACCGACGGTTTGATCCAGCCCCACTCGACGCCGAGCAGCAGCTGGAGCAGCAGGCCGGTGACGAAGGTGGGGACGGAGATCACGACGAGGGTGAGCAGGAGGACCGAGGTGTCGACGGGCCGGCCGCGCTTGAGGCCGGTGACGACACCGAGGGTGATGCCGATGACGATCTCGAAGAGGATCGCGACGATCGTCAGCCGGATGGTCACGGGGAACGCCGTCGCCATCAGCTCGGTGACCTTCTGGCCGTTGAACGCGGTGCCGAAGTCGCCGGTGAAGACGTGCCCCATGTAGGTCAGGTATTGCTGCCAGACCGGCTTGTCGAGGCCGAACTCCTTCTTGAGCTGGGCGGACGTCGCCGCGTCGCACTGCTTGTCGCCGCACAGGCCCGCGATGGGGTCGCCCATCACGTTCACCATGAGGAAGATCAGCAGGGTCGACCCGATGAACACCGGGATCATCTGCAGCAGACGCCGGACGACGTACCGTCCCATGGCGGGCTCAGCCGACCTTGATCTCGTTGTAGACGGGGACGCTGAACGGGTTGAGCTTCACGTTGGAGAGCCGCTCCGAGTAGCCCGCGCTGCCGTTCTGGTACCAGAGCGGGATGGCGGCCATGTTGTCCCGTACGACCTTCTCGGCCTCCTGGAACTTCGCCACCGCCTTGGTGGTGTCGGTCTCGGCGTTGGCCTCGTTCACGAGCTTGTCGAAGTCCTTGTTGGACCACTTGCCGTCGTTGGAGGAGGCGTTGGTGTAGTAGAGCGGCTGCAGGAAGTTCTGGATGAGCGGGTAGTCCATCTGCCAGCCCGCCCGGAAGGGGCCGCTCATCTTCTTCGCGGTGATCTGGCTGCGGAAGTCGGCGAAGGTGCCCACCGGGTTGCCGACGCAGGCCTTGTCGTTGTCGAGCGCGTTGTTGATGGAGTTGCAGACCGCGTCGATCCACTGCTTGTGGGAGCCGGTGTCCGCGTTGTACGTGATCTTGATCTGGCCGCCGGGGAGGCCGCCGCCCTCCTGAATGAGCTTCTTGGCCGCGGCCGGGTCGTAGTCGCAGGCGTCCCCGCACAGGCCGTCCTGGAAGCCGCCCTCCTTGCCGAGGACCGGGGAGGTCCAGTCGGTGGCGGGGGTGCGGGTCTTCTGGAAGATCGTCTCGGTGATCTGGGCGCGGTTGATCGCGCGGGACAGGCCCGTGCGGACCTTCTCCGAACCGGCCTTGTTCCAGTTCTTGTCGTAGAACGGGAAGGCGAGGGTCTGGATGATGCCGGCCGGGGTGTTGATGTAGCGGCCGCCGAGGTCGCTCTTGACGTTCTTGAGCTGGGCGGCCGGGACGTCGTCGACGAGGTCGAGGTTGCCGGCCATGAGGTCGGTGTAGGCGGTGTTGTTGTCGGTGTAGACCTTGAGGGTCACGCCGCCGTTCTGCGCCTTGTCCGTGCCGGGGTAGCCGCTCCACTTCTTCAGGGCCATCTGGGAGCCCTTGGTGTACGAGTCGATGGTGTACGGCCCGTTGCCGACCGGCTTCTTCAGCCAGGCGGCGTGGTCGGTGAAGAACGCCTGCGGGAGCGGGGCGTAGGCGGGGTAGCCGAGGGTGTCGGGGAAGGTCGAGAACTTCTGGTTGAGCTTGACGGTGAAGGTGTTGGTGCCGGTGACCTTCAGGCCGGAGAGGGTGTCGGCGGTCTGCTGGCTGCCGTCGTCCGGGTGCGTCTTGTCGTAACCGTCGATGTAGCCGAAGAAGTAGGCGTTCTTCTGGTTGTTCTTGAGGCTGGCCCCGTAGTTCCAGGCGTCCACGAACGACTTGGCGGTGACCTTCTCGCCGTTGCTGAAGGTCCAGCCGTCCTTCACGGTGATGGTGAAGTTCTGCGAGTCGGTCGTGTCGATCTTCTCGGCGAGCATGTCCTCGGCCTTGCCGGTCTCCGGGTTGTACTTCTTCAGGCTGCGGAAGATCATGTCGAGGACCTTGCCGCCCTGCACCTCGTTGGTGTTGGCCGGCTCCAGCGGGTTCTGCGGGTCGCCCCAGGAGGAGCTCAGCACCGCGCTGCCGTCACTGCTGCCGCCGCTGTCGCTGCCGCTGTCCCCACCGCCGCAGGCCGTCGCCGCGAGCGCTACCGCCGCCGCGCATGCGGCCCATTTGGCGTGCGTGGCTCCACGCATGGAGTGCCTCCTCAAGAGTGCCCCGTGCACTGCCCTTGGCAGCCGACGCCGGGATATTGATCCATTACACGCCAATATCGCCATATATCGCTTACATCGCATACGAGTGCGGGCCGTACGGGTCATCAGAAGGGGTGACACGCATCGTCAGGGCCTCACCTGCACGGCTTCACAGGTATGGACCGATGAGCGGCGCCCGTACTGCTCCGAGGTCTATTTCCGCAGGCCACAGGCCGTTCATGCGCCGTTGACGGACGCAGACCGGCGCTGATAGACACACTCATCAATTCCGCGGTCCCTGTGCGAGCGATGACGTGAGGTCACGACCCATGAGCACACAAGTCCACGGCAGGGGGCTCTCGGGCCCCACGAGATCACGACGTCGTATGCCGGCGACGGTCGCCGTCGGAGCCGCCCTGGTCCTGTCGGCCGCGACGGCGACGCCACTCGATCCGGCCCCCCGGCAGGCGGCCGCCGCGGACGGCGCCAAAGTCCTCACCGTCGCCGTGGCGCAGAGCGTGGACTCGCTGAGCCCGTTCCTGGCGAGCCGACTGCTCAGCACCAGCGTCCACCGGCTGATGTACGAGTACCTGACCAACTACGACCCCAAGGACAGCCGGGCCATCCCGGGCCTGGCCACCAAGTGGGAGTCGTCCCCGGACAAGCTGACCTGGGCCTACACGATCCGCTCGAACTCCAAGTGGTCCGACGGGCAGCAGGCCACCGCCGAGGACGCGGCCTGGACGTTCAACAAGATGATGACCGACGAGGGCGCCGCCACCGCCAACGGCAGCTTCGTCTCCAACTTCGAGAAGGTCACCGCGCCCAGCCCCACCGAACTGGTCGTCAGGCTGAAGAAGCCGCAGGCCACGATGACCGCCCTCGATGTACCGATCGTGCCCAAGCATGTCTGGGAGAAGGTCCGTGACTTCTCCAAGTTCAACAACGACAAGAGCTTCCCCGTCGTCGGGAACGGCCCGTTCGTCCTCACCGGGTACAAGGCCGACAGCTATGTCCGCCTGAAGGCCAACAAGAGCTTCTGGCGCGGGTCCCCCAAGTTCGACGAGCTGGTCTTCCGCTACTACAAGGACCAGGACGCGGCCGTCGCCGCCCTGCGCAAGGGCGAAGTCTCCTTCGTCGCCGGCTCGCCCTCGCTGACGCCCGCTCAGGCCTCCGCGCTGAAGAACGCGGACGACATCAAGGTCAACGACGCCCCCGGGCGCCGTTTCTACGCCCTCGCCACCAACCCCGGCGCGCGGGCGAGGAACGGCCAGAAATTCGGTGACGGCGACCCCTCCCTGCTGGACGAGCGGGTCCGGCACGCGCTGTTCATGGCGGTCGACCGCGAAACCATCATCGACAAGGTGTTCCAGGGCCACGCCGTCCAGGGCGAGGGCTACATCCCGCCGCGCTTCTCCCCGTACTTCTGGAAGCCGTCGGCAGGCCAGGAACTCGCCTACGACCCGGCGAAGGCCGCCCAGCTGCTCGATCAGGCCGGCTACCGGACGAACAGCGCGGGCAAGCGGCTCGGCAAGGACGGCAAGCCGATCTCCTACCGCGTCCTGTGCCACGCCACCGACCCCAACGACAAGGCGGTCGGCCAGTACCTCCAGGAGTGGTGGAGCAAGCTGGGCATCGGCGTGACCCTGGACTGCCTGGACAACGTCTCCGACCCGTGGCTCGCCGGCACCTACGACCTCGCCTTCGACGGCTGGTCCGTCAACCCCGACCCGGACTTCGTCCTGTCGATCCACACCTGCGCGGCCCTGCCCGCCACCCCGAAGGACGTCGGCGCCACCGACAACTTCATCTGCGACAAGCGGTACGACGAGCTGTACGCCCGCCAGCTCGCCGAATACGACCCGGTCAAGCGGGCAGCGATCGTCAAGCAGGCGGAGTCGCGGCTCTACGACCTCGGGTACATGAACGTCATGGCCTACCCCAACGCCGTCGAGGCCTACCGCACCGACCAGATCAAGTCGATCCAGACCATGCCCAGCGCCGCGGGCAACATCTACGGCCAGGACGGCTACTGGAGCTGGTGGTCGGCGGTACCGGCGGACTCGGGCGGTTCCTCCGACAGCTCCTCCTCGACCGGTGTCGTCATCGGCGGGATCGTGGCGGCGGTGGTCCTGGTGGGTGCCGGGGTGTTCTTCGTGATGCGGCGCCGGGCCGGCGCCGACGACCGTGAGTAGCGTCCAGCAGGCGGTCGTCCCGGCCCCCGCCGCAGCGGCACCCCGCCGTACGGCCAAGGGGTGGGCCTATCTGCGCTACGGCGCGGGCAAGGTGGGCGGTGCCGTGATCTCGCTGCTCGCCGTGCTCGTGACCGGCTTCTTCCTGTTCCGGCTGATCCCCGGCGACCCGGTCAAGACCATGACCGGCGGACGTCCGGTGTCCGCCGGGCAACTGGCCGCCTACCGGCGGGAGTTCGGGCTCGACCTGCCGATGTGGCAGCAGTTCACCGACTACTGCGGCAAAGCGCTCACGGGAGACCTCGGCACCTCGTACCAGTTCCGCGCCCCGGTTCTCGACAAGATCGCCGAGGCGCTGCCGAACACGCTGCTGCTGACCGGCACGGCGTTCGTCCTCTACACCGCACTGGGCATCGTCCTCGGTACCCGCGCGGCCTGGCGTCACGACCGGCTCGGGGACCGGCTCAGCACCGGCCTGGCCCTGACCCTCTACTCCGTCCCGTCCTTCTGGCTGGGCCTGCTGCTCATCATCGTGTTCTCGGTGGGGGTCGGCCCGATCCCCGGGCTGTTCCCGACCGGCGGCATGGAGTCCGGCGGCGAGGAGGGATTCGCCTACGTCCTCGACGTCGCCCACCATCTGGTCCTGCCGGTGATCACCCTGGTCGCCGTCGAGTACGGCCAGACCCTGCTGGTCACCCGTTCGGCGCTGCTCGACGAGATGGCGAGCGACTACCTGACGACCGCCCGTGCCAAGGGGCTCAGGGACGACCTGGTCCGGCGTCGGCACGCCGTGCCGAACGCACTGCTGCCCACCGTGACCCTGATCTTCGTCAACCTCGGGCGGACGGTCGCCGGCGTCATCCTCGTCGAGACCGTGTTCTCCTGGCCGGGTCTGGGCGGACTGTTCTACCAGGCGCTCAGCGTGCCCGACCTGCCGCTGGTGCAGGGACTGTTCTTCGTCTTCGCCACGGCGGTGATCGTGATGAACACGCTGGCCGACCTGGTCTACCCGCTGCTCGACCCGAGGGTGGGCCGATGACGACCACCACGCCTCCCGGCCCGCGCGCGCTCGCCTGGCGGCGCCGGGGACACTCGGCCGCCCGCTTCTGGAAGCAGTACCGCACCCGTCGCGCGGGAGTCCTCGGCCTGGCCGTGCTCGTCCTGTTCGGGTTGATCGCGCTCACCGCGCCGCTGACCGTCGGATCCGACGTGCAGAGCGTGACCGAGGCGCCGGGACAGCCGCTGGAGAGCCCGAGCGGACAGTTCCCGCTGGGCACCGACCGGTTCGGGCGCGGTCTGCTCGGCCTGCTGATCTGGGGGGCGCGGGTCTCGCTGCTCGTCGGGCTCCTCGCGGCCGTGCTGTCGGTGTCGATCGGGGCCGTCATCGGCATCACGGCCGGACACTTCCGGGGCCGGTACGCCACGGTGATGATGCGCGTCACGGACTGGTTCCTGGTCATGCCGACGCTGGTGCTCGCGATCGCCCTCGCCACCGTGATGTCCCGTTCCCTCGGCACGATCATTCTGGCCATCGGTGTCACCACCTGGCCGACCACGGCCCGGCTGGTGCGGGCGCAGACGCTGGCCGTGGAGTCACGGCCGTACATCGAACGGGCGAAGGCGCTCGGCGGCGGCCACTGGCACATCATGAGCCGCCATGTGCTGCCGAACGTGATGCCGCTGGTGCTGGCGCAGACCACCCTGGTGATCTCCTCCGCGATCCTCGCCGAGGCGACACTGGCCTTCCTCGGGCTGGGCGATCCGACGGTCATCTCCTGGGGCGGGCTGCTTCAGGATGCCCGGGAGGCGGGTGCGGTGAGCTCGGGGGACTGGTGGTACCTGGTGCCGCCGGGCATCGCGATCGCGGTCGTGGCGCTGGCGTTCACGCTGTGCGGGCGTGCGGTGGAAGCTGTCCTCAACCCGAGGCTGGGAGTGGCGCGTTGAGCCTGCTGGACGTCCGGAACCTGGAAGTGACCTACGCCGACGGGTCGGCCGCGGTGCGCGGGGTCGACGTGTCGCTGGAGGCGGGCGGGAAGCTCGGCATCGCGGGCGAGTCCGGCTGCGGCAAGTCGACCCTGGCGCTCGCGCTGCTGCGGCTGCTCCCGGCCGGAACCCGGGTGGGCGGCGAGATCCTGCTGGACGGCGAGGACGTCCTCGCCATGAAGTGGGGCCGGGTGCGTGCGGTCCGCTGGGCCGGGGCCTCCATCGTGTTCCAGGGTGCGATGCACTCGCTGAACGCCGTGCACCGGGTCGGCGACCAGATCGCCGAGCCGATCCTGCTGCACCGGAAGGCGACCGCGGCCGGGGCCAGGACGAGGGCCGGTGAACTCCTGGAGCAGGTGGGGCTCCCCGCGGCCCATGCGAGGGCGTATCCGCACGAACTCTCGGGCGGCCAGCGCCAGCGCGTGATGATCGCCATGGCCCTGGCGTGCGACCCCCGCCTGATCATCGCCGACGAGCCGACCACCGCGCTCGACGTGATGATCCAGGCCCAGATCCTGAGGCTCATCGCAGGACTGGTCACCGAGCAGGACCTGGCCCTCGTCATGATCAGCCACGACCTCTCCGTCCTCGCCGACACCTGCGACCGGCTGGCCGTCATGTACGCGGGGCGGATCGTCGAGGAAGGGCCCGCCCGGCAGGTCTTCGACGACTCCCGGCATCCCTACGGCAAGGCGCTGTCGGGGGCGTTCCCCCGCATCGGCGACCCGGCGTCCCGGTTCGCGCCGCGCGGACTGCCCGGCGACCCGCCGGACCCGGCCGCGGTACCGACCGGCTGCGCCTTCCATCCGCGCTGCCCGGTCGCGCTGGAATCCTGCTCGGTGGACGATCAGAGGCTGCGGGAGGCGGGTGCGGGACGGCGGGCGGCCTGCGTGCACGTGCCGGAGGCGGCAGCCAGTCCTTCGGCGGTGCCGGAACCCGAAGCGTCACCTCACCCGGGTCCGGGCGCCGGCACGGACGGCGCCGGCATCCCGGTGCCGGGGCCGGCCCCGTCCTCGGACGCGACCGGCGCCCTCGGCAAGCCGGCGTCCGCGCCGCCTCCGCTGCTGAGTGCCGAGGGCCTGCACGTGAGTTTTCCCGGCCGGCACGGCGGGGACACCGCCCGGGCCGTCGACGGGGTCGACCTCGACCTCCGGGCGGGTGAGATCGTCGCCCTGGTCGGCGAGTCCGGCTGCGGCAAGACGACCCTGGCCCGCTCGCTGCTGGGGCTGCTCCCGCCGACCGCGGGACGCGTCACCTTCGACGGCCGCCCGCTCGACTACTCGTCCGGCGCCCTCAGGACGTACCGCAAACGTGTCCAGCTGGTCCTCCAGGACCCGTCCGGCTCACTGAACCCGCGCCACACGGTGTACGACGCGGTGGCGGAGGGCCTGCGGATCCACCGGTACGGCGGCGACGAGCGAGCGGCGGTGGCCGAGGCCCTGTCCCGGGCCGGTCTGCGGCCCGCGGAGCGCTTCTTCCAGCGCTACCCGCACGAGCTGTCCGGCGGCCAGCGCCAACGGGTCGTCATCGCGGGCGCGTTGGTCCTCGAACCGAAGCTGCTCGTCGCCGACGAGCCGGTGGCCTCGCTGGACGCCTCGGTGCGCGGCGAGATCCTCGCCCTGCTGCTCCGCCTGCGCGACGAGCTCGACCTGTCCGCCCTGGTGGTCACTCACGACCTGGGGCTGGCGTGGAACATCGCCGACCGGGTCGCGGTGATGTACCTGGGCCGGATCGTGGAGACCGGCTCGGTCGAGCAGGTGCTGTCGGCGCCCCGGCACCCGTACACCCAGGCCCTGTTGTCGGTCCTGCCGGACGCACCGGGCGAGCCCGTCGTGCTCGCGGGCGAGCCCCCGGACCCGTCCCGCATCTCCGCCGGCTGCCGTTTCCATGCCCGCTGCCCGGTCCTGGCGAGCGGCGAGGCCGAGCGCGCGGGCGTCGCGGACGCCTGCCTCACCCGGGACCCGGAGATTCTCGGCGGCGGCGGCGAGGAACAGGCCGCCTGCCACTACGCGGCGACCAGCTCCACCTCGAACCCGTCCGAATTGATCAGGTAGGCCGCGTAGTGGTCCGGCCCGCCCGCGTACGGGTACCGCTCGGGGAACAGCGGTTGCCATCCCCGCGCGGGCGCGGCTTGTGCCAGCGCGTCCACCTCGGCCCGTGAACCGGCGTGGAACGCTAGGTGGTTGAGGCCGGGCCGCATCCGGTCGTGCCGGTCACCGCTCAGCGCCTCGGACCGCTCCACGACGACGTACGTCTCGCCGCGGCGCCAGCTCCTGCCCCGCTCCCACTCCTGGTACGGCGCCCAGCCGAGGCGTTCGAACAACCAGCCCCATTCCGCGACCGCACGGGGCAGGTCAGGCACCCACAGTTCGACGTGATGCAGCATCTGCTCCCCCGGACGACTCCGCGAACGCCGGTTCCCGGCACCCCCGCGGGGCACCGGGAACCACACCGATCGGGTACTACGCCGCGTGCACGACGTCCTTCTCCTCGGCGAAGTGGCAGGCGGACTCGTGCGCCGCCGGGGTGTCCACACCCTGGAACCGCTGGGGAACCGCCAGCAGCGGCGTCTCCTCGGCGCACTTGTCCTGCGCCTTCCAGCAGCGGGTGCGGAACCGGCAGCCCGAGGGCGGGTTGGCCGGCGAGGGCACGTCACCGGTCAGGATGATCCGCTCGCGGTGCTCACGGGCGTCCGGGTCCGGCACGGGCACCGCGGAGAGCAGCGCCTGGGTGTAGGGGTGCGTCGGGTGGTCGTAGATCTGCTCGTCGGTGCCGATCTCCGCCATCTTGCCGAGGTACATCACGCCCACACGGTCCGAGATGTGCCGGACGATCGACAGGTCGTGCGCGATGAAGATGTAGGAGAGGTTGAACTCGTCCTGCAGTCGTTCCATCAGGTTGATGACCTGTGCCTGGACGGAGACGTCCAGGGCCGAGACCGGCTCGTCGCAGATGATGACCTCCGGGTTGAGCGCGAGGCCGCGGGCGATGCCGATGCGCTGGCGCTGACCGCCGGAGAACTGGTGCGGATAGCGGTTGATGTACTCGGGGTTCAGGCCCACGACGTCCAGGAGCTCCTGGACCTTGCGGCGCCGGTCACCCTTCGGGGCCACCTCCGGGTGGATGTCGAAGGGCTCCCCGATGATGTCACCCACCGTCATACGGGGGTTGAGCGAGGTGTACGGGTCCTGGAACACCATCTGGATGTTGCGGCGCACGGCCTTCATGGCGCGACCGGACAGCTTGGTGATGTCCTGGCCCTTGTAGAAGATCTCGCCCGCGGTGGCCCGCTCCAGGTTCATCAGCAGCTTGGCGACGGTCGACTTGCCGCAGCCGGACTCGCCCACGATGCCCAGGGTCTCGCCCTGGTACAGGTCGAAGGAGATGCCGTCGACCGCCTTGACCGCGCCGACCTGCCGCTTGAAGAGGATGCCCAGGGTCAGCGGGAAGTGCTTCACCAGGTTGCGCACCTGCAGGATCGGCTCACCGCGCTCGACGGGCGCCTCGATCGCGGCGACCGCCTCCGACTCGGAGTGGGCGTCCACGACCTCCACCTCGGAGACGTTGGGGGCGGCGGCGTCCTGCGGCTCTTCGATCTTGCCGGGGTCAGCCATCGATCGTCTCCTTCCGGAAGTGGCAAGCTGACGCGCGGCCGACCAGTTCGGTGCCGTCCTGCGCGGTGATCCCGAGCAGCGCCGGGACCTCGGTACGGCAGACGTCCTCGGCCCTCGGGCAGCGCGGGTTGAAGGCGCAACCGTCCGGAACGTGCAGCAGGTTGGGCGGCAGACCCTTGATCGCGTACAGCTCCTGGCCCTTCTGGTCCAGGCGCGGGATCGAGTCCAGCAGACCACGGGTGTACGGGTGCGCCGGGCGCTTGTACAGCTCGTGGACCGGGGCCCGCTCCACGATCCGGCCCGCGTACATCACGGCGATCTTGTCCGCGACGTCGGCGACCACACCCAGGTCGTGGGTGATCAGGATCAGACCCATGTTGTACTCGCGCTGGAGCTCCGCGAGCAGGTCCATGACCTGGGCCTGGACCGTCACGTCGAGGGCCGTGGTGGGCTCGTCGGCGATGATCAGGTCGGGCTCCAGCGCCAGCGCCATGGCGATCATGATGCGCTGGCGCATACCGCCGGAGAACTGGTGCGGGTAGTCGCTGATCCGGGCCGCGGCTGCCGGGATCTTCACCCGGTCCATCAGCTCGATCGCCTTGGCCTTGGCGTCCTTCTTGGACAGGCCCTGGTGGACGCGGAACATCTCGCCGAGCTGGTAGCCGACACTGAGCACCGGGTTGAGCGAGCTGAGCGCGTCCTGGAAGATCATGGCGATCCGGCGGCCGCGGATCTTGCGGCGCTCCTCGGCGGACATCTTCAGCATGTCCTGGCCGCGGAAGAGGATCTCGCCCTGCGGGATCGTCGCCGGGGGCATGTCGAGAATGCCCATGATCGCCTGCGCGGTCACGGACTTGCCGGAGCCGGACTCGCCGAGCACGGCGAGCGTCTCGCCCGCGCTGACGCTGTAGTTGACGCCGTTGACGGCCCGTACGACACCCTCGCGGGTGCGGAACTCGACGTGCAGGTCACGCACTTCGAGCAGCGGGCCGCCGTTGTCCTCGCCGTCACGCGGCGAGGGCACGAAGGCTTCTTCGATGATGGTCACGTACGCCTCCCTCAGCGCGTCTTCGGGTCAAGGGCGTTGCGGACCGCTTCGCCGAGCATGATGAATGCCAGCACCGTCAGGGTGAGCATGATCGACGGATAGAGCATGATCCACTGCGCCACCCGGATCTGGTTGCCGCCGTCGGAGATGTCGTTGCCCCAGGAGACGCCGTTGAGACCGAGGCCCAGGAAGGACAGGGTCGCCTCGGAGCCGATGTAGACGCCGAGCGAGATGGTCGCGACGACGATCACCGGGGCCAGGGTGTTCGGCAGGATGTGCCGGAACAGGATGCGCGGAGTGCTCGCGCCCAGCGCCTTGGCGGCCTGCACGTAGTCCGACTGCTTGGTGGTGATCACCGCACCGCGCATGACACGGGCCAGCTGGGTCCAGCCGAAGAAACCGAGGGCGCCGATGACGACCCAGGCGGTGCGCTCCGGGAAGGAGTTGAGGACGACCATCGTGCCGAGCAGGAACGGGATGCCGAAGAACACGTCGACCAGGCGCGACAGGACGGAGTCGACCAGACCGCCGAAGTAGCCGGCGATCATGCCGACCAGACCGCCCACGATGGTCACCAGGAGCGTGGTGCCGAAGCCGACGGCTATGGAGGCCCGGGCGCCGTAGATGAGCCGTGCGTAGACGCTGCGGCCCTGCTGGTCGTAGCCCAGCCACTCGGCCGAGAAGACCTTGCCGAGCTGCGGCTTCTGCAGATAGTGCTTGGACAGATCGCCGTAGGCCGGGTTGGCACTGGTGAACCAGCCCGGGAAGAAGGTGATCGTCAGCAGCAGCAGGATCAGCACCGCGGAGATGATGAAGATCTTGTTGCGGCGCAGGTCCTGCCAGGCGTCGCCCCACAGGCTGCGGGTCTTCTCGGACTTGACGACCTGCAGGGCCGGGGCGGCCACGTCCACGGCGTCCGGGGCGGCGACGGAGGTGTCGGATTTGGTCATGTCAGGCATAGCGAATCCTCGGGTCAAGGACCGCGTAGAGCAGGTCGACAAGGAGGCTGGCGACAAGGTAGACGAGGACGAGGATGGTCACCAGCCCGACGAGGGTGGTGCCTTCGCGGCGGACGATCGACTGGTAGATCGTGCCACCGATGCCCTGGATGTTGAAGATGCCCTCGGTGACGACGGCACCGCCGAGCAGCGCGCCGATGTCGGTGCCCAGGTAGGTGACCACGGGGATCATCGAGTTGCGCATCAGGTGGACGCTCACCACCCGGCGGCGGGGCAGGCCCTTGGCGACAGCCGTACGGACGTAGTCCGCGCGCATGTTCTCCGCGATCGAGGTGCGGGTCAGCCGGGACACATAGGCGAGTGACGCGGTGGCCAGCACCACGGCCGGCATCAGCAACTGCCCGTAGTTCGACGGGTCGTTGACGTTCGGTTCGAGCCACTGCAGTTCGTCGGCGAAGATCCACTTGAGGATGAAGCCGAGGACGAACACCGGGACCGAGATCAGCAGCAGCGTGATCAGCAGGACCGTGGTGTCGGCGGCGCGTCCGGCACGCAGGCCGGCGAAGACGCCGAGGCCGATGCCGATGACGAGCTCGATGGCGAAGGCGAAGCTGCCCAGCCGCAGGGTGACCGGGAACGCGTCGGCGAGCACATCGGTGACGGGACGGCCGCTGGCGATCTGCGTGCCGAAGTCGAAGTGAAGGACGATGCCCTTCATGTAGTCCCAGTACTGCACGAGGATCGGCTGGTCGAGCCCGTACTGGTGCCGGAGCGCGGCGATCACCTGTGGGCTGCCGCCCTTGTCGCCGAAGAGCCCGCGCACGGGGTCACCGGGCAGGGCGTAGACCATGAGGAAGATAAGCAGGGTCGTCCCGATGAAGACCGGGACCATCTGGAGCAGTCGTCGTGCGACATAGCGCCCCATCGTGCCTCCATAAAAGGGTCACAGCGGCAACAGGCAGGCCCTCTCCTCGCGCACCACTCGGTGACACACGTGGAAAGGGCCCCCCGGCCGCTGCCGTTGCTGACCGGGGCGCGGGCGTGCACGCCCCGGTCGGCAACGAGCTGTCAGCGGTTACTTTTTGACCTGGACGCCGGTCAGGATCGGGTCTCCGTCCTGGGCGAACTTCACGCCCGAGACCTTCTCCGAGTAGCCCGCGTTGACCTTGTAGTACCAGAGCGGAATGCTCGGCATGTAGTTCGGGAGCTGCTTCTCGATCTCCTGGTACTTCTTCACCGACTCGTCCAGCGTGGCGGCGCCGTCGGCGGCGGCGATCTCGCTGTCGATCGTCTTGTTGGAGAAGCCGCTCTGGTTGCCGTCCGACTTCGATCCGAACAGGTCACGGATGAAGTTGGCGTTCATCGGGAAGTCCAGCACCCAGCCCGAGCGGTACAGGGACTTGACCTCGTGGGCGTCACGGGCCTGGAGGTCGGCCTGGAAGTCGGCCTTCGCGTCGCCGGCGCACTTCACACCGGTGGCGTTGGTGATGGAGTTGCAGACCGCCTCCACCCACTCCTTGTGGCCACCATCGGTGTTGTACTGGATGGTGATGGAGTTGCCGGGAACGCCGCCACCCTCCTTGATGAGCGCCTTGGCCTTGGCCGGGTCGTACTTGGTGACGTCACCCGCGGCGTTGGGCTGGAAGCCGAGAACGCCCTTGGCGACCCAGCCGGTGGCGGGCTCACGGGTGCCCTGGAGCACGGTCTTGGTGATGGTGTCGCGGTCGATCGCCATCGACAGACCCTGGATGACCTTCGGGTCGATGTCCTTCCACTGCTTCGAGTAGAAGGCCGGGGCGATGGTCTGGATCGCGGAGTACGGCTGGTCGACCGCGCGGTCGCCGAGGTCCTGCTTGTAGACCGGCAGGTCCTTCGGGGCGACCTGGGTGATGACGTCGAGGTTCCCGGACTTCAGGTCCTCGTAGGCCGTCTCGGGGGTGGAGTAGTTCTTGAAGACCACGCCACCGTTCTTCGCCGCGTTCGAGCCCTCGTAGCCGGCGTACTTCTTGACCGTGATGGCCTTCTTGTGGTCCCAGCTGACGAACTGGTAGGGACCGTTGCCCACGGGCTTCTGGCCGGCGGCGGCCGGGTCCTTGTAGAAGGACTCGGGCAGCGGCGAGAAGACCTCGTAGCCGAGCTTGTAGACGAAGTAGGGGATCGCCTTCGACAGCGTGATGGTGAAGGTGCTGTCGTCGACGACCTTCAGGCCGGAGAGCTCGGTGGCCTTGGACTTGCCCGACGCGGGGGCGACCTGGTCGTAACCCGCGATGTCCGAGAACCAGAAGCTGTTGGTCTGCTTGTTGGCGGGGTTCGCGGCCCAGTTCCAGGCCTTGACGTAGGACTCGGCTGTGACCGGGGTGCCGTCGTGGAACTTCCACCCGGACTTGAGCTTGACCGTGTAGGTCTTGCTGTCCTTGGTGTCGACGGACTGGGCGTTCATCATGACGATCTTGCCGCTGCTGTCGTAGTCCACCAGGCCGGTGAACAGCGACTTGATCACGATGCTGCCGTAGGACTCCATGGTGTTGGCCGGCTGCAGCGGGTTCTGCGGCTCACCGGACTCGACCGTGAACGTGCCGTTCGGGTCGACCGCTGCCTTGCTGTCACTGCCGCTGTCGTCGCCACCACCGCAGGCGGTAACTCCCAGTGCCACAACCGCGGCTATCGCGACCCACTTGGCACTCTTCGCACCGCGCATGGGTTCCTCCTCAAGAATCCATTGGTTCACTGCAAAGGGCTGCACTCGACCAACGCCGTTATCGGCGCCTGAAAATGATCGTGCCCCCAGCGCTCGCAGGCCTGCGCCGCCTTTCAGCGCGCGTCCCGGCCATCCGAGCTCTACGCGCCTAACTATCTGCCATGAGACGAAGCTGAACCACACCGTCGAGGTCTCGGTTCGATCACACCTCGCGCTCACATCTTCCAAAATCCGGACAAAGGGATAGAGGAAAGATTCCTGCGAAACGGACTTGTTACACATCTACCGGTGTCGAGTGTCCGCATTCCGGACGTCACGGCGGGAAAAATGACTTGCGGTGACGTCGGCCGCCATATAAGGGGCCTACTCAGCGTGTTCGCCCGGGCGGGACGCGGCCAACAGACTGTCCGTCAGGGCCGTTCGCCGGCGAACAGAGGCGACTGCACTTGTCCGCGCGCGGGGTGACGCACTCCGGAGGCTAGTACCGATCGTCCCCCGCAGGGCCGGGCTGCGCCGGACCAAAGGGTTATCCCTATGTCCTTGCTGAGTAAAAACTTCCTTCACCTGGCGTCCCGTTCACAAGTGCCGGAACGCCCGAGGAGCCAGGCTCCGCCTCCGGATGCCTGGCTCCTCTGTCGCCTCGTCGCCCGACGGCGTCGGGTCAGCCGTGCTTGGCGCGGCTCGCGGCGCGGGCGCGCTCGCGGGCGTCCAGGTTGACCTTGCGGATGCGGACCGCCTCCGGGGTCACCTCGACGCACTCGTCGTCGCGGCAGAACTCCAGGGACTGCTCCAGGGAGAGCTTGCGCGGCGGGACGATCGCCTCGAACGAGTCGGCCGAGGACGACCGCATGTTCGTGAGCTTCTTCTCCTTGGTGATGTTCACGTCCATGTCGTCGGCGCGCGAGTTCTCACCGACGATCATGCCCTCGTAGACCTCGGTGCCCGGGTCCACGAACAGCACGCCGCGCTCCTGGAGGTTCGTCATCGCGAAGGCGGTGACGGCACCGGAGCGGTCGGCGACCAGCGAGCCGTTGTTACGGGTCTGCAGGGTGCCGAACCAGGGCTCGAAGCCCTCGTGGATGGAGTGCCCGATACCGGTGCCGCGGGTCTGGGTCAGGAACTCCGTGCGGAAGCCGATCAGACCGCGCGAGGGCACCACGAACTCCATGCGCACCCAGCCGGAGCCGTGGTTCGACATGTTGTCCATACGGCCCTTGCGGACACCCATGAGCTGCGTGACCGCGCCCATGTGCTCCTCGGGCACGTCGATGGTCATGCGCTCGACGGGCTCGTACACCTTGCCGTCGACTTCCTTGGTGACCACCTGCGGCTTGCCGATGGTGAGCTCGAAGCCCTCCCGGCGCATGGTCTCGACCAGGATGGCGAGCGCGAGCTCACCACGGCCCTGGACCTCCCAGGCGTCGGGGCGCTCGGTGTCCAGGACGCGCAGCGAGACGTTACCGATCAGCTCGCGGTCCAGGCGGTCCTTGACCTGACGGGCGGTCACCTTGCGGTCCTTGACGGCCGCCTTGGCGTCGGCGCCCTTGCCGGTGCCGCCGCGACCGACCAGCGGCGAGGTGTTCGTCCCGATGGTCATGGAGATCGCCGGCTCGTCGACCGTGATCAGCGGGAGCGGGATCGGGTTCTCGGGGTCGGCGAGGGTCTCGCCGATCATGATGTCCGGGATACCGGCGACCGCGCAGATGTCACCCGGGCCGGCCTTCTCGGCGGGCTTGCGGGTGAGCGCCTCGGTCATCAGCAGCTCGGTGATGCGCACGTTGGACATGGTGCCGTCGCGCTTGATCCAGGTGACGGTCTGGCCCTTGCGCAGCTCGCCCTGCTCGACGCGGAGCAGCGCGATACGGCCGAGGAAGTTGTCGGCGTCCAGGTTGGTGACGTGCGCCTGGAGCGGGGCCGTCTCGTCGTACTCCGGAGCCGGGACGTGCGAGAGGATCGTGGAGAAGAAGGGCTCCAGGCTGTCGCTGTCGGCCGGGACCGTGCCGTCCTCCGGCTTGGTCAGCGAGGCCACACCGTCACGCGCGCAGGCGTAGACGATGGGGAACTCGATCTGGTCCTCGTCGGCGTCGAGGTCGAGGAAGAGGTCGTACGCCTCGTTGACGACCTCGTCGATGCGCGAGTCGGGGCGGTCCGTCTTGTTGATGCAGAGGATGACGGGCAGCCGGGCCTGCAGTGCCTTGCGCAGCACGAAGCGGGTCTGGGGCAGCGGGCCCTCGGAGGCGTCGACGAGCAGCACCACCGCGTCCACCATCGACAGACCGCGCTCGACCTCGCCGCCGAAGTCGGCGTGGCCCGGGGTGTCGATGATGTTGATGGTGACGACCTCGCCGCCATCCTTCGGGTGGTACTTCACGGCCGTGTTCTTGGCCAGGATCGTGATGCCCTTCTCACGCTCCAGGTCGTTCGAGTCCATCATGCGGTCGTCGAGCGATTCGGCGGCGTGCGCGGCGAAGGCACCGGCCTGCTTCAGCATGGCGTCGACGAGGGTCGTCTTGCCGTGGTCGACGTGGGCGACGATGGCGACGTTGCGGATGTCGTGGCGCGTGGCCATATTGCGGCGTACTCCCAGAGTGGTGAGAAGGCCCTGCTGCGTACGTCCGTGTGACGCGGGCCTGCCGGGCTTGACACGCCACGGCCTCACCCCATCGTACGTTGCCTCCCGGGCCGGGGCTCGCCGGGCTCAGTGCCCGGTGGGGTCGGCCGACGGCTTCGCGCCCTTTTTCAGGAAGCCCATGTCCTCGTAGACCGGCGTCTGGAATCCGAAGGAACCGGCGTTCACCACGTCCTTCTTCACGGCCGTCAGCTGCGGCCGCTGGTACAGCGGGATGGACCCGGCGGCGGCCCAGATCCGGGCGTCCGCCTTGCGGATCAGGCTCCGGCTCTTCCCCGCGTCGAGCGTGCCGAGGGCCTGGTCGAAGAGCTGGTCCACCTGGTCCGTGCCGACCCGGGTGTAGTTCTGCTCGACGTTCAGCGACCCGTCCGCGGCCGGCACCGGCTTGGCGAAGATCGGGCGCGCGTCGGTGGCGGGGAAGGCGGACGCGGGCCAGGAGTACAGCGCGAGGTCGTACTGCCCGGACGCGATGTGGTCCTTGAAGTAGCTCTCGTCGGAGACCTTGGAGATCTCGGTCCGGATACCGACCTTCTCCAGCATCGAGGAGATCCTCCCGGCCACCGCGCGCAGCGTCTGGGACCCCGGGCCGGAGGGGAGCACGAAGCGCAGGGCGAGCGCCTTGCCGTCCTTGGCCAGCGCCTTCTTCGCCGCGTCCGCCGGAGCCGCGGTGCCCTTGGGGGCGTACGCCCCCGGCGCGCCGCCCTGCTTGAGCTTGTTCGCGTACTGCTTGCCGTCCTGGGCGAGATGGCGCGGGCCGTCCCCGCTCCCGCGGTGGTCCTTGGGGTCCTGGCCGTCGCCCTTGTCGTCCTCGCCGACGGTGTACGACCCGTCGTCCCCCTCCCCGTCCTCGCCCGCGGAGTCCCGGGCGGCCTTCTTGCCCTCGGTCCCCGCCGCCTTCTCGCCCTTCTTCTTCTCCTTCTCGACCGGCCCGCCCGGCACCCAGCCGGCGTCCGCGAGCAGCGCCCGGGCCTCCTTGGCGTCCTGGCCGCCGAGCGCGCCGCTGTTGTCGGCGTAGGCGTCCTGGCCGGAGAGCGCGAGGTGGCTGCCGACGGGCACGGCGGGCAGCCCGAGCGGGGAGAGGACGACCCCGGCCAGCGCCTTGCGGTCGAGGGCGCGGGCCACGGCCCGGCGCACCCGCTCGTCGGCGAGCGGACCCGAGGCGCCGTTGAGGGCGAGCTGGGTGTAGGCGGGCTCCAGGGACCTGCGGATCTCGAAGCCCTTCAGGGCCGCCTGCTCACGCTCGTAGGCGACGAGGGCCCTGCGCTTCTTCTGCCGGGCGCTGAGCTCGTCGTCGGCGGCCTCCTCGTCGTCGCCGTGGGCGAGGGCCCAGGAACGCAGCGCGTCGGCGGCCTCCAGGTTGCTGCCGGAGCGGTGGGCGGGCCGTCCGCCCGGGCCCGCGACCGGGCTCGCGCCGGAGGTCGCTCCGGCGCGGGCGGCGAGGCTGATGCGGCCGAGGGCCTCGGGGTCGACCTCGGCGAGCTCGATCGTGCCGGCGGCCAGCGCGGTGGCCCGCTTGTCGCGCGGTACCGCGCGCAGCACGATCTCGTTCAGCTTGGCGGGGTGGCCCCACCAGCGCGGATTGCGCACAAGGGTGATCTCGTCGTCCTTGCGGTCGACCTTCTTCACCTGGAAGGGACCGGCGGTGACCTTGAGCTTCTTGCGGGCGGAGTCGTTGAAGGAGTCCGGGGTGCCCATGACGTCCTTCGGGTACAGCGGCGAGAACAGCGAGCGCCAGTCGGCGTACGGCCGCGCGAAGGTGACCTTGACCTCCAGGTCGTTGTCCCCGCGCTCGATCTTCTCGATGCGCTCGTAGCCGGCGTTGCGGGCGGTCCAGTACGCGGAGTCCTTGCCGGACAGGGCGCGCCACTGGGCGGCGAAGTCGGCGGCGCCGATCTCCCGGCCGTCGCTCCACACGGCCTGCTGGTTCAGCTTGTACAGCACGACCTGCTTCGGCCCGGTCTCGACGACCTTGGCCGACTCCAGGTAGGCGGGGTCGACCTGCGGCCGCCCGTTGGCGTCGAGCCGGTACATCGAGGGCAGGACCGCCTGGGCGACGGTGGTGGTGGTCGCGTCGGCGTCCGCCTGGAAGGTGTTCAGGGTCTCCGGGACGGTGTCCACGGCCCAGTGCAGGGTGCCGCCGTCGGCCACCTGGTCGCGGGCGACGGGCGCGATGTCCTGCTCCGCGAGCGGCTTGCTCGACTTGTCCTCGGAACTGCACCCGGAGAGCGCGGTCACCGCGAGCGCGCCCGCGGTGAGGAAGACGACCGAGCGCGTGACCGCGCGCAGTGCGACGCCGTTGTGGGACATCTCTGCTTACCTCCGGGAGCCGCGGGCGTTATGATCACTTTTGGCGGTATATGGAGCTGATCACATCTATTGCGGCCACTGAAGAGGAAAGGGTTCGGCAACGGACGGCGACACGGCGACAACGACCGGGAAGCCCACCCGTGCGGCGCAATCGACGGCGCACGAGGGGCGCGCACGGAGGCACACGATCCGCCAATCCATGCACGTCCCTTCACACCGGTAGGTGTGACGCGCAACACTCGCAGGCGCATGACCGTTCCCGTCCAGGGCATCCCCGCCCACGGAAGTGAGGTCACGTCATGTCCGTGAACGACGAACTGGCAGCGGCCCAGCGCTCGCTCGACGAGGTGCTCAGGTATGTCAAGCGCCTGGAGCAGCAGCTGGGCAGCGGCGGTCTGGAGATGCGCCGTGTGCGGATCGACGCCGACCGCCTGCGCGAGAGCCTCGCACTGCTGAGGGAGACCGACCCGGCGCTCGCCAAGGCCCGCCGCCCGGATCTCGTCTCCATCTCCGACACCCCGTACGACAACACCCTGTGGACGGACTCGGACGACGAGGGACTCGGCGCCCGCGACCGCCGAGCCCCCTGACCCGACCGGAGTCAAGCGTTGGCCACTGGTACGGAACCCCCCGACACCGAATCCCATACCGTGAGCGGCGGCGTACGCACCGGTACGCGCGCCGCGATCGACGCCCCGCACCTGCGCACCGACCGCTGGTGGCTGGCGCCCGCCGCCACGGCCGCGGGGCTGCTCGCCTTCATCGTGTACTCGACCTGGCGGGCCTTCGCCGACACGGACTACTACGCGGCGCCGTACGTCTCGCCGTTCTACTCGCCCTGCCTGGCCGAGCGCTGCGCGCCCATGCGCCACGGCCCCAACTGGGAGCTCTTCGGCAGCTGGTGGGGTATCTCCCCCGCGATCATCATCCTGATCTTCCCGCTCGGCTTCCGGCTGACCTGCTACTACTACCGCAAGGCCTACTACCGGGGCTTCTGGGCGTCCCCGCCGGCCTGCGCGGTGGCCGAGCCGCACAAGAAGTACACCGGTGAGACCCGCTTCCCGCTGATCCTGCAGAACATCCACCGGTACTTCTTCTACGCCGCGATCGTGGTCGCCGGCATCCTGACCTACGACACCGTGCTCTCCTTCCGCAACGAGAAGTACGAGTGGGGCCACATGGGCCTCGGCACCCTGGTGTTCCTGGTCAACATCGTGCTGATCTGGGCTTACACGATCTCGTGCCACTCCTGCCGGCACATCGTCGGCGGCAAGCTCCGGCACTTCTCCAAGCACCCCGTGCGCTACAGGGCGTGGCAGTTCGTCGGGAAGCTCAACGCCCGGCACATGCAGCTCGCCTGGGCGTCGCTGGTGAGCGTGGCACTCGCCGATTTCTACGTCTTCCTGGTCGCCTCCGGCGCTTTCGATGATCCGCGCTTCTTCTAGATTGAAGGTGCCTTCTGATGTCCGTGGTCGACCGGCAGGAATGGGACGTCGTCGTGGTCGGCGCCGGAGGGGCCGGTCTCAGGGCCGCCATCGAGGCCCGCGAGCGCGGTGCCCGTACGGCGGTGATCTGCAAGTCGCTGTTCGGCAAGGCGCACACCGTGATGGCCGAGGGCGGGATCGCGGCCAGCATGGGCAACGCCAACGCGCACGACAACTGGCAGGTCCACTTCCGCGACACCATGCGCGGCGGGAAGTTCCTCAACCAGTGGCGCATGGCCGAACTGCACGCCCAGGAGGCCCCGGACCGGGTCTGGGAGCTGGAGACCTGGGGCGCCCTGTTCGACCGCACCAAGGACGGCCGGATCTCCCAGCGCAACTTCGGCGGCCATGAGTACCCGCGCCTCGCCCACGTCGGCGACCGCACGGGCCTGGAACTGATCCGCACCCTCCAGCAGAAGATCGTCTCGCTCCAGCAGGAGGACAAGAAGGAGACCGGCGACTACGAGTCCCGCCTGAAGATCTACCAGGAGTGCACGGTCACCCGGGTCCTGAAAGACGGCTCCCGCGTCTCCGGTGTCTTCGCCTACGACCGTGAGACCGGCCGTTTCTTCGTCCTCGAAGCCCCGGCCGTGGTGATCGCGACCGGTGGCATCGGCAAGTCCTTCAAGGTGACGTCGAACTCGTGGGAGTACACGGGCGACGGGCACGCGCTGGCGCTGCTCGCGGGCGCTCCGCTGCTGAACATGGAGTTCGTGCAGTTCCACCCGACCGGCATGGTCTGGCCCCCATCGGTGAAGGGCATCCTCGTCACCGAGTCGGTCCGCGGCGACGGCGGGGTGCTCAGGAACTCCGAGGGCAAGCGGTTCATGTTCGAGTACATCCCCGACGTCTTCAAGGAGAAGTACGCCCAGTCGGAGGAGGAGGGCGACCGCTGGTACGAGGACCCGGACAACAACCGGCGTCCCCCCGAGCTGCTCCCCCGCGACGAGGTGGCCCGCGCGATCAACTCCGAGGTGAAGGCCGGCCGGGGTTCCCCGCACGGCGGGGTCTTCCTCGACGTCTCGACACGGATGCCCGCCGAGGTCATCCGGCGCCGGCTCCCCTCGATGTACCACCAGTTCAAGGAGCTGGCGGACGTCGACATCACGGCCGAGCCGATGGAGGTCGGGCCGACCTGTCACTACGTGATGGGCGGGATCGCGGTCGAGTCGGACACGGCGGCGGCACGCGGGGTGCCGGGGCTGTTCGCGGCCGGTGAGGTCGCGGGCGGGATGCACGGCTCGAACCGGCTCGGCGGCAACTCCCTGTCCGACCTGCTGGTGTTCGGGCGCCGGGCGGGCTGGCACGCGGCGGAGCACGCGACCGCGCTCGCGGCGGCACGTCCGCCGGTGGACGAGGCCCAGGTGGACGCGGCGGCGGCCGAGGCGCTCCGGCCGTTCTCGGCGGAGGGCGCCGAGCCCGCCGTAGGACCTCCTGAGAACCCCTACACCCTCCACCAGGAACTCCAGCAGGCGATGAACGACCTGGTCGGCATCATCCGCCGGGAGGGCGAGATGGAGCAGGCCCTGGAGAAGCTCGCGGATCTCCGGGTACGGGCCCGGCGGGCCGGGGTCGAGGGGCACCGGCAGTTCAACCCGGGCTGGCACCTCGCGCTGGACCTCAGGAACATGCTGCTGGTCAGCGAGTGCGTGGCACGGGCCGCGCTGGAGCGGACCGAGTCGCGCGGCGGGCACACCCGCGAGGACCATCCGGCGATGGACCGCAAGTGGCGCAACGTCAACCTGCTGTGCCAACTGACCGACCCGACGGGCGGGTTGGCGGCCACGGACCCGGTCCGGGGGCAGATCGACCTCACCCGTGAGACCACCGACCCCATCCGCGCCGACCTGCTCGCCCTCTTCGACAAGGAGGAGCTGGTCAAGTACCTCGCCGAAGAGGAGCTGTACGAATGAGCGGCTACACGGCCCACTTCAAGGTGTGGCGCGGTGATGTGAAGGGCGGCGACCTGGAGGACTTCAAGGTCGAGGTCAACGACGGCGAGGTGGTCCTGGACATCATCCACCGCCTCCAGGCCACCCAGGCGCCCGACCTCGCCGTCCGCTGGAACTGCAAGGCGGGCAAGTGCGGTTCGTGCTCGGCGGAGATCAACGGGCGGCCGCGGCTGATGTGCATGACCCGCATGTCGGTGTTCACCCAGGAGGAGACGATCACCGTCACTCCGCTGCGGGCCTTCCCGGTGGTGCGGGACCTGGTCACGAACGTCGGCTTCAACTACCAGAAGGCGCGCGAGGTCCCGGCGTTCGTGCCACCGGCCGGTCTCGGTCCCGGCGAGTACCGGATGATGCAGGAGGACGTGGACCGCTCGCAGGAGTTCCGCAAGTGCATCGAGTGCTTCCTGTGCCAGGACACCTGCCATGTGGTCCGTGACCACGAGGAGAACAAGCCCGCCTTCGCGGGCCCGCGCTTCCTCATGCGGGTGGCGGAGCTGGACATGCACCCGCTGGACGCGGCCGAGGAGTCCGGCCTGGACCGCAAGAAGACGGCCCAGGACGAGCACGGGCTCGGCTACTGCAACATCACCAAGTGCTGCACGGAGGTCTGCCCCGAGGGCATCAAGATCACGGACAACGCGCTGATCCCCCTGAAGGAGAGGGCCGTCGACCGCAAGTACGACCCGCTGGTGTGGCTGGGCTCGAAGATCAGGAGGCGCTCCTCAGCAGAGTGAGCACCTCCCCGAGGTTGTGCTCGGCGATCTCCCGCATCCCCTCCGGGTGCGGGAAGTCGCCCTCCACGAGACGCAGGGGGCCCGCGACGAGGGAGAGGTGCATCGCGAGGCGGTAGAGACGGAGGCGGTCCTCGTCCAGCTCCCGGGCCGGGGCCCGCAGGACGTCGTAGCGCTCCTGGAAGCGGATCCGCAGGAAGACGTGCTCCCACTCGACGTCGAAGTACATCAGCCCTTCCACGTCGATCAGCGCGGGCCGCCCCCGGTCGTCCAACAGGACATGGTCGGGGCCGAGTTCGCCGTGGATGAGGGAGTGCCGGTCGCGGGGCCGTACCGCCGCGTCGAGCCGCCGCAGGCTCTCCTCCAGGTCCTCGCGCACCCCTGCGATCCGTTCGTCCCGCAGGGCGGCCTCCCCGATGTCCCGCAGGGCGCCCTCGGTGACGCGCCGGGACGCCGAACTCCCGTACGAGGTACCCCCGTTGTCGACGAGCCCGACCTTGCCGAAGGCGGGTCCCTGCTGCGCGTGCAGGGTCGCCAGTTCGCCGGCGAGCTGCTCCAGCGCGGCGCGCCCCGCCACCGGGTCCCGCTCCAGGGCGTCCTCCAGGCTGCCGCCCCGCAGGTCCTCGACGACCACGGCGTCCCTTTCGGCGTCGGCGTGCAGCAGGCGCGGGGTCCGGACCCCGGCGGCCACGAGCCGGTCGTGGGCCGCGGTGAACACGCCGCGGCTGGTGCCGGCGGAGAAGGGGTCGCGGAGGTCGGAGGGTCCGGCGTCCCAGTAGTCCTCGTCCGGTGACCAGACGTAGGCGACGACGGTCGTGTCGTCGTCGAGGAGCAGCCGGTAGACACCCTTCTTGGTCCCGCCGCGGAGACGGGTGACGCCTTTGAGGGCGCGGCCGGTCGCGGCGCGGGCGAGGGGGGCGAGGTCGTCGCGGGTGAGGTGTCTGCGGGTGCTGGTCATTCGGCCGATCGTGGCAGTGCGGTGGGCCGGACCGCAGGTGCTTTTCCGGCGACCCAGTCCCTCTCGTACGCCCTCCAGTCCGCCTCCGTCGCCGCGAAGTCGACGTACAGCGCCACCCCGAAGCAGGCCCGGTCCGCGTCCGTGCGGGAGAGCCCCAGGCGGACGCCTCGCACCGCGCCGGGGACGGTCTCGGCGAAGGCCCAGTGGTCGAAGTTGTTCTCGCGGTAGAAGGGCAGGCCCATCAGCAGGTCGGTGGACTCGGGCGTGACCTCCAGGGCCAGTGAGGTCTGCTGGGCGACATAGCCGCCGTAGAGGCTCTCCAGCGGTGTGCCGGTGTCGTACGACATCACCGCGATCTGGTCGACCCGGCGCGCGACCTGGCCGAAGTATGCCTGCGACCACCACTTGTGGTGCCCGGCGAGTGTCCCCGTGACGGAGTGCAGCGCGGGCAGCGGGTCGATCTGGTGGGCGGCGACCGAGAGGGGCACGCCATGGGCGCGGGTGACCTGGTGGAGGGTGTCGAGGAGGTCGAGGTAGTGCTCGTCCCCGGAGTGCAGGGGCTCCAGGTCGAAGTGGGCTCCGTCGAACCCGGCGGCGAGGATCTGCCGGGTGGACCGCACGACGGCGGCTCGGGTGTCCGGCTCGGCGAGGCGCATGCCGTCCGGGCTCTCGGTGGCGAGCTTGTCACCGAGCCAGGCCTGGACGCGGATGCCGGGGGCCGCCCTGTGCACGGCGCCGATCAGCCAGGCCGCCTTCGGATACGCCGAGGCCGGCAGCGTTCCGTCGTGCTCCAGGGGTCCGGCGTGGACGTACAGGTCCCGGATCCCGGTGCCGGCCAGGCGCCGGGCGAAGGCGGTGACGTCGGCGTCGGTCCTGCGGCCGTCCACCCAGGCGTGACCGAGCCAGATCGCGTCCTTGCCACGGGTGTGGGTGCCGTCGGCCGGGGAGCCGGCGTAGTTGAGGCGGAGGGCGACGGCCACGGTCAGGAGGGGGACGAGGACGACGAGCGCGAGCCCGAGAGCACCCCGGCGGATCCAGCGGCGGCGTCCCGGCTTCGACGCCGGTGCCTTCTTCTCCTTCTCCGCCTCGCCTTCCCCGACCCCGTTCCCGTCCCCGTCCCCGTCGGTCCGCCCGTCCTGCGCCGGTGACATCGCTCCCCCGTCCGTTCGTCGTACCCCCGCCCGTCCCACCCCGCTCGCGCCCCCGCATTCCGCCCCATACGCTCCGAAACGTGACGTCATCCTTCGTACGGGGTCGACCGCGGCGGAGCCGCTCGCACATATCCGTGCGGGTGGCGCATGCCCTGCTGGGTGTGGTGGCCGGGGTCGCGTGGCTGGTGTTGCCATGGATGACGATCAACGACGACGCTCCGGTTGCGGGCGCCCGCGCCAGCGCCGCCCCGGCCGAGGCCGAGTCCTCCGGCAGCGACCTCGTCCTGCCGGTCGCCGTCCTCGTCGTGGTGGTGGCCCTCGCCGCCTACGGCTCGGTCCGCCGCGTACGCCGCACCCGCCGCCGTACGACACCGGCGGCCGCCGGCACGACCCACGTGGGCGCGTACCCCTCCCCCGCGGCCCCGGCCCCGCTCGCCGGCCTCGACGACCGCTCCCGGGCCGCTCTGGTCGCCGCCGACAACCGTCTGCGCACCCTGCGCGAGGAAATCACCTTCGCGGCGGCCGGCCCGGGTCCCGAGGCGATGACCCCGTTCACCGGGGCGGCCGGAGCGGCGGAGGCCGAGCTGGCGGCGGCGTGCGCGATACGGCGGCGGTACGAGGAGGGCGTACCCGAGGAGGCGGCCGCCCTCGCCGGGGTCGTGGGCCGCTGCGAGGAGGCCGAGCGGCGGCTGACCGGCGCGGCGGAGAGCCTGCGTGCCCTGCGGGCGCTGGACCGCGACCCGGCCGCGGCCCTGGCGTCGGCCGAGACCCGCTTCCGTGAACTGACCGCCCGCACCACCGGAGCGGAGACCGCGCCGACGGACGACTCCGTCACCGGGTATGCCGAACTGGCCAAGGACAGCCTGGTCACCGCCACCGTCCACCTCAACCAGACCCACCAGGCCACGGCCTCCGACCGGCCGGAGGACGCGGCCCACCACCTTCGTGCGGCGGAGACCGCGATCGCCCGGGCGGACGTGCTGGTGACGGCCGTGACCCGGCTGCGCGAGGTGCGCGCCGAGGCCGCCCGGCTGATCCCGCCCGCCCTCACGGGTGCGGAGGCGGAACTGGCCCCGTTCCGCGACGGCACCGCACACGAGGGCGAGACCCACGCCCGGCTCCTGCACGCGGACGCGGTCCTGGCCGCCGTACGCCAGGAGACCACGTCCGGACAGCCGTACGACCCGGTCGGTGTCCTGCGCCGGATCGTGCACGCGAGCGCGCCCCTGGCGACCGGCCGGTCCGGAGTGCTCCCGGTGGCCGCGCTGCTGGTCGCCCGGGAGTCCGTGGCCGCGGCGGACGACTACGTCACCGTCCACCGCGAGACGGTCGGTGCCGCGCCCCGTGTCCTGCTGTCCGAGGCACGGCTCACCGGCGATCTCCCGCGCGCGGACGCCCTGGCCCGCGAGGCGCGCGACCTCGCCGAGCGGGACGTACGGCTGCGCGGGCACACCGCCTAGAACAGGCTCAGCAGTGCCTCCGCCGGGTCCACCATGCCGTTCTCCCCGTCGGGCAGCGGGAGTTCGAACCACACCGTCTTGCCGCGCGGGGTGCGCCGGGACCCCCAGGCCGCGCTGAGCAGGCCGACCAGCTGCAGGCCCCGGCCGCCCTCGTCGGTGTCGCGGGCGCGGCGGCGGCGCGGCTGGACCAGGCCGGAGTCCCAGACCTCGCAGACCAGGGTGCGGTCCAGCAGCAGCCGTAGCCGGATGTCGCCCTCGCCGTACCGCAGGGCGTTGGTGACCAGTTCGCTGACCAGGAGTTCCGTGGTGTCGACGAGCGGTTCCAGATCCCAGCTCAGCAGCTGGCCGCGGGCGTACTCGCGGGCCCGGCCCACGCTGCGCGGCTCACGCGGGAGCGTCCAGTCCCCGACCGAGTCGGCGGGCAGGCCCTGGACACGTGCCATCAGCAGGGCGATGTCGTCCTCGCCGTGATGGGTGTCGAGGGTGTTGAGGACGTGGTCGCAGACGTCCTCCAGGGGGGCGGAGGGGTCGGTGAGCGCTCCTACGAACGCCTGCAGTCCTTCGTCGAGGGGGTGATCGCGGCTTTCGACCAGTCCATCCGTGTAGAGCGCGAGCAGGGCGCCTTCGGGTAGTTCGACCTCGACCTCCTCGAAGGGCTCGCCGCCGACGCCGAGCGGCATGCCGGGCGGCACGTCGAGCATCAGGGCGTCCTCGCCGGGCTCGACCAGCACGGGCGGCAGATGGCCCGCGTTGGCGAAGGTGCAGCGGCGGGTCACCGAGTCGTAGACGGCGTAGACGCAGGTCGCCAGGTACACCTCGGACAGGTCCGCCTCACGGGGGCGGCGGGCCGCGCGGGTGGCCTGCTGGACCCCGCCGGGGGCGCCCAGACCGCGGGCGATCTCGTCCAACGCGCTGAGCACCTCGGCCGGTTCGAGGTCCAGGAGGGCCAGGGTGCGCACGGCGGAGCGGAGTTCACCCATCGCCACCGCCGCCCGCAGGCCACGGCCCATCACGTCGCCGACCACCAACGCCGTGCGGTGACCCGGCAGTTCGATGACGTCGAACCAGTCGCCGCCGACCTCGCTGGGCCGGTCCGCGGAGGAGTTGCCGGGCAGATAGCGGCAGGCGATGTCCAGGCCGGAGGCGACCGGGTCGCCGGGCGGCAACAGGGACCGCTGCAGTATCAGCGCCCGCTCGTGCTCGCGCCGGTACAGGCGGGCGTTGTCGATACAGACCGCCGCCCGCGCGGCCAGCTCCACCGCGAGATCCCGGTCCCGGTCCCCGAAGGGCTCGCTGCCCTTGGTCCGGGCGAACTGCGCGAGTCCTACGACGGTGTCGTGGGCGACCATCGGCACCGCGAGCGTCGACTGCACGAGGCCGCCCTCCTCGGCCGGGACGTACAGCGGGCGGGCGGTGCGCAGGGCGTCCGCGCAGGGCGAGTTGAAGGGGTAGTGGTGGACCGCGCCGACCGCGACGGGGTCGCCGGAGCCGGCGAAGGGGGCGTCGGAGACCGCGCTGGCGAAGGCGACCCGGCGCAGTTCGGCGCTGCCGTCGGCGAGCCCCGGCGGAGTCTCGTCGCCGGCCAGCAGGCCCTGGTAGAGGTCGACGGTGGCCAGGTCGCAGAAGCCGGGGACGACGACGTCGAGGAGTTCGCGGGCCGTGGTCTCCAGGTCGAGCGAGTTCCCTATGCGGGCCCCGGCCTCGTTCAGGAGGGCGAGGTTGCGCCGGGCGGCCGCGGCCTCACGGGCGGCGGCGCGGCGGGCGGTGATGTCCGTTCCCAGCCAGGCGATGCCGATGGGCCGTCCGGACCCGCTGCGCACCCGGTACAGGTTGATGGACCAGTGGCGGCGCTCGTCGGAGCCCGGGAGAAAGCCCGTGACGTGCATGTCCGTGATGGAGTCGCCGGTCTCCAGGACCCGGCGCAGGGTCGCGGTGACCCGCTCGGCCTCGGGGCGCGGCAGATAGTCGTGGACACCCCTGCCCCGGTGGTCGTCCGGGCTGCCGCCGAACAGGGAGGCGAAGCGGTAGTTGACGCGGCGGACCCGCAACTCGGGGTCGATCAGCACAAACCCGAAGGGAGATTGACCGAATATCGCCTGCGAGGCGGCGAGGTCGGTCTCGATGCTGCGCAGGGTGCGCACATCGACGACGATGCAGACGGCGGCCTTCTCGCCCTCCTCGGTCCGCGTCGGCATGACGTAGACCTCGGCGAGGCCCTCCCGGCCGCACTCGCCCTCGGCCGCCGACGAAGGCACCCGGAAGGGGACCACACCGGTCCATTCGCGGCCGTCCAGGATCTCCGCCATCTTGCGCTGGCCCTGCGCGCGCAGGTCCGAGTCGATGAAGGCCTCGATGGGGTCCATGCCGACGGCGTGCTCGGCGGGGATGCCGAAGAGCTGCTCGGCGCGCAGGCTCCACTGGTCGACCAGACCGTCGGGGCCGATGGAGAAGGAAGCGACCTTGATGTAGTCGTAGATCGAGCCGGGCGGGCTGCTCTGCCACATGGCGTCACCGGACGGTCCGTCAGCGTGACGGGCCTGCGCCGCGGCAGCGTCCGCGGCCTCCGTCCTCGCGCCGTCCGACGGGTCCTTCGACTCCGTGGCCTTCGCTGGTATCTCGCTCACGCGAACCGTCCCCTCCAGCTCACCGCGTCCGGCACCGGTCACCGGGGGCGGCTGCCCGCAGTATCCAGCACTACGGCGCCGCACAACACGGTGTTCACGATCACAGCACGATCCCGACGGTTTTCGGTCCGGGCTGCGACAACACTTCCAGTCTTCTAACCAGCGGACACGTCGTCGAATCACGTCTGCCGACAACCGCCACCGGCCTGAACCGGTCAATGGACAGCGGCAGGGGTGCCGTACAGGGCTTCCTGCTGCTCTCGGCGTTCTCCACCGCCATCAGATCCTGGTCATCGCGGCATCGAGAGTTCGAACCAGACCGTCTTGCCCGCCACCCCGGGGCGGGTGCCCCAGCGATGGGCGGCATGGGCGACCAGCTGCAGGCCGCGGCCGCTCTCGTCGTCCAGGTCGGCGACGCGTGCGCGGGGCGGGTCGGGCAGCGGATCGGAGACCTCGACCCGGAGGACGCCGTCCACACCTCCGGGACGGACCAGCCGGACGCCGATGGGGCCGGTGGCGTGCCGCAGGGAGTTGGTCACCAGCTCGCTGACCAGCAGGGCGGCGATGTCGGCGAGGCCGTCGAGATTCCAGGCGGTCAGCCGGTTCCTGACAGCCGTCCGGGCCGCGCGCACGGCACCCGGGTCCGCCGGGAAAGTCCACTCGGCGCAGTCGCCTTCGGTGTCGATCACGCCGATCACATCCCGGGCCAGCCCATGTCCGCTTTCGTGGGGTTAAGGGGCACATACCCGATATCAGGGCCGCGGTACCGTGCCGAATGGCTTAAGTAGGGGCACCTAAGAGCTCGAGGGATTCCGTCGTGGGGCGGGTGCGGGTGCATCGTGGCTTGACGCGCAGTTCCCCGCGCCCCTGAAAGCCCTCAGAGCACCGAGTGCTTCCACGTCCTGGTCGAGCCAGTCCACGTCCCAGACGTCGTCCGGTGCCAGCCAGCGCAGTTCGTCGTGGTCCTGCAAGGGCTTGGGGGCGGCTGAACCCGGAAGCAAGCGGGCCCGCCACGCCTGAAGGACGTACGGGGGCTTCAGCGGCCACTCGCCGGGGACCCGCTCCAGCACCTCGGCCTCTACGCCCAGTTCCTCACGCAGTTCCCGGGACAGAGCCTCCTCCGAGCTCTCCCCCTCCTCCACCTTGCCGCCCGGCAGCTCCCAGCGGCCGGCGAGTTCGGGAGGTGCGCTGCGGCGGGCTGCGAGGAGGCGGTCGCCGTCATGAAGGGCGGCCGCCACCACCACGATCCGTTCCGTCATGCGCCGGAGCCTACGGGAGGCTCCGTCAGTCGGCCGAACTCGTGCCGTTCGGGCCGATGCGCTCGACCCAGTAGAGCTGTTTGTGGCCGCGGGCATCGAGACTGTCGGCGATCTTCTGGGCCTCGGCCCGGGTCGCGTACCTGCCCACGCGGTAGCGATTGCCGTTGTCGTCCTGTCGTATGACGAGCCAGGGAAGAGTGATCGTGCCGTCGTTCATTGCGCCCCACCGCTCCTTCCCGACCTGCGTCGAGCCCCACCCGATAAGGAAACCGCAATCCGCATATGCCCGAGCCTACGCCCAACCTTTACGCAGCGAACACGCGTTTTCACAAAGAGGTACGCAACCAGCCAGGACGGACTCCTCCGGCGGGGGCGCGCACCTGTGAACACGCCCCCGGTGGAGGGCGCTGCCTCCGGTCAGGGACGCCTCCTACGCATCGGTGTCGACCTGCGAGAACGGCCGAATTCGAACGGCGTTCGTTTGCAGGCCGGTTGAGTGTTCGCCCCGGGCAACCTCCCCGGGGCGCGCACTACTTCACCGGAAGGTGGTACGCGACCTGGTAGCGGTCGGCCGGGATGACCACGTCGGCCGTCTCCACCGGGCGGCCCGAGGCGTAGTAGGTGCGGTGGACCACAAGGACGACATGCCCGGGGACACCGCCCAGGGCGAGCAGCTCCTCGGCGAGGCCGGGGCGGGCGCCGACCTCCTCGGTGACGTTGTCCACGACGACGTCGATGGCGGCCATGCGCTCGACCACGCCCATGCCGCCGAGGGGGCCCTCCTCGGGGAGCATCACCGGGGTGCGCCCGGTGACCGCGAGAGGCTCCCAGGAGGTGGAGAGCATGATCGGCTCACCGGCCTCCCGGAAGACGTACTTCGTGCACATCACCCGGTCTCCGGGCCGGATGGCGAGCCGCTCGGCGATGCCCGTCGAGGCCTCGGTCTGCCGGCTGCTGGACTCCCAGGTGCCGCGCCCCTCCCCGTCGGCCTGCTCCTGCCGGAACGGGGTGGCACCGGAGGCGGGGCGGTACCCGGAGCGGGCGATACGGCGGGGCACGGGCCGCTCGCGGACGTACGTCCCGGAGCCGGAGCGGCCCTCGACCAGCCCCTCGGCCATCAGCACCTTGCGGGCCTCCAGCGCGACGGTGTCCGAGACGCCGTACTCCTCGCGGATCCGCGCCTGGGACGGCAGGCGGGTGTGCGGTGGCAGCGAACCGTCGGCGATCTTCTTGCGGAGATCACCCGCGACACGCAGGTACGCCGGCTGCTCACCGAATGTCACTGGCCGCTCCCATCAGGTTGTACAGACAGCAACAGCCTGGCAACCGTGGGTTGGACCATGCAAGCAAAGGCCAGAGAATCACTCGATGTGATGACATGTTCCGGTGGTGGGCTTTACGCAGGCACTTTCTCCCCGCTATGGCGGCGATCACACCTTGAGTTCGCCGCTGTCCGGGGCGCCGCTCCCGCCGCCGTAGTCCTCGTCCGAGGTCGGACGCTTCGTGGCCAGCCCCAGAGCTTTGCGTGCCGTGACCGTGCTGGGGCCGTCGACGTACTCGTACCCCTTGTCGTAGTGGGTGTAGAAGGCGTCCACGTCGTCGTCCAGGGCGGCGGCGACCGCCTTCGCCCACTCGTCGCGGGCGGCCGTCATGTCCTTCACCAGCGCCGCGACCTGCTTGTCGGCCCTGGCAGGCCAGGACTGCGCTCCGAGGGCCCCGATCTGGTCGTCGAGGCTGTCCTGGACGTCCCGCGACCAGGTCCGGTAGCCGGGCAGGTCGTCCTCCGGGTAGTCCTCGGGCTCCTCCCACAGCACGGCGTCGAGGGCGTTGAGGGACTTGAGGAGGGCGACCTGGTACGGGTCGAGCGTGGTCTCGTCGGCGCGCAGCGAGCCGGTCAGGGTGGCGTTGCCGTCGGTGTTGCCGAAGATGCAGGTCACCTCGCGGTCGCCGAGGCGCCAACTCTGCCGGGTCGGGCCGAAGTAGTACACGTCGACGTCCTCGGGCAGCGCCCAGGTGTCCATGGCGTAGCTGTCCTGGAGCGGGTAGCACTTCTCGTCGGCCACGTCGGAGACCGCGCTGTCCCCCGGGAAGACGGAGCCGGTCATCCGGAACTCGCCGAACACCTCTCCGTCGTGCTCACCCGCGCAGGGCACCTCGTCGACGTCGTAGGTCAGTCCTTCGAGGGACTCCCCGGGCGCGTCGAAGCACTGGCCCTTCACCACCGAGAAGGCCGTGCCCTGCGTCGCGCCCTTCTTGAATCCCTCCCAGGCGTCGGAGAGCCCGCCGGTGGCGAGCGCCGTCACCCACAGGGCGAGCCCGAGCGACGACAGGATCGACCCGGCGACGGCCAGCCCCTTTCCGGACTGGCCCTTCTTCTTAATCTGCGCCAGGGCGACGACGCCGAGCACCAGTCCCACGGCCGGGAAGCAGCACAGCACACCGAGCACCAGCGAGGCGACGGCGAGACCGTTGACGGAGGGGCGTCGGGCGTAGGGGCTGTAGCCCTGTCCCCAGGTCGGGTAGGGCGGGCCATAGGGTTGCCCGTACGGCTGCGGCCCATACGGCAGTTGTCCCTGCGGCGGCGGCCCGTACGGGCCCGGGGCCGGGGACGGCCCCTGGGCGGGGGCGGGCTGGTGGGGCCCAGGGGGCGGGGGTATGGACACGGGTACCGTGCTCCTGGTTCAGGCAGGTGGGGAACTGACGTACGACAGGGCGCATGGTATGCGCGGGGCGGGCGGGGTGGAATGCCGATCACGGGTGCGACGACCCAGGCGGTGAACGGGCTCACGGCACGGTGGGCTGGGATGTCTTCCGGGGGGACCGTTTTCTCGGCCGCCGGTGTGTGGCCGCTGCTGGCCTTTCTGGCCGACGGGGCACAGGGCGCGGCACGGGCCGAGCTGGCACGGGCGCTGGGGGTGCCCGCGGAGCAAGCGGCCGCGGCGGCACGGGAGTTGCTCGCGGAGCTGGCCGACGCGAAGGCGCTGGACGCGGCGCTCGGACTGTGGACGAAACGGACGCTGGAGCCGCGCGAGGAGTGGGAGGCCGGGCTGCCGACCGACGCGCACGGTGTCCTCACCGGCGATCCCGCCCTCGACCAGCAAGAGATGGACGCCTGGGCGGCGAAACGGACGGGCGGTCTGATCGAACGGATGCCGGTGGAGGTGCGGGACGACACCGAGCTGGTGCTGGCCAGCGCGCTGGCCCTGCGGACCACGTGGCAGCGGCCCTTCGAGGCGCGTCCGGTACGCCCGTCGACGGGCCCCTGGCAGGGCAGGACCCTGCGCGGGCTGCACCGTCGCAGCGTGCGCCCGGACCGGGCCGGGGTGGCGACCGCGCCCGCGGGCCGGGTCACCGAGGTGAAGGTCCTCGGCGACAACGGCGTCGACGTCCATCTCCTGCTCGGCGACGAGCACATGACGCCGGGTCAGGTGCTGGCGGCGGGGGCGGCCCTGCTCGACGGCACGTGTCCCGTGGTACGGGGGTCGCTGCTGCCGCTCGGGCCCGCCGGGCCGGGGCTGCGGGTGGAGGAACGGCCGTGCGCCGACCCCCGGCAGCCGACGCTGGAGGTGACGACGGCCGCGTTCGAGATGCGGGCGCAGCACGATCTGCTGGACCTGCACGAACTGTTCGGCCTCACCGCGGCGCGGGACGGCCGGCAGGGCCACTTCCCCGGCATCAGCGCCTCGCCCCTGGCCGTCGGCTCCGCCCGGCAGTCCGTGCTGGCCCGCTTCGACGCGCTCGGCTTCGAGGCGGCCGCGGTGACGGCGGTGGCGGCGGCGCCGGGCGGGCCGCCGCCCACGCCCCGGTACCTGTCGACGGTGGTGACGGCCGCCTTCGACCGCCCCTTCGGCTTTCTCGCCGTGCACCGCCGGACGCGGCTGGCGCTGACGGCGGGGTGGGTGGCGGAGCCGGTGCCGTTCCACTGACCGGCCGTGGGCCGTCAGTCGTGCGTCGTCAGTCGTCGAAGGCGGTGGCCCGGGTGCGCTTCTCCCAGGCGGCGACATCGGCCCGTACCCCGTCGAGGTGGTCGAGTACGGCGGTCACCGCGTCGTCGCCGAGGGGCAGCCGCAGCGGGGTCTCCTCGGCGTCGAGCGCGGCACGGATCAGGGCCGCCGCCTTCGCGGGATCGCCGGACTGGGTGCCGTCGCCGCCGGAGACGAACCCGCGGGTCTCGCTCACCTTGGCGTAGACCCCGCTGTCCGCGCTGACTCCGGCACGGCTCGCCTCGAACAGCGAGGTCCGGAAGGCGCCCGGCTCCACGATCAGCACCTTGATGCCGAACTCCCGGACCTCGTCGGCGAGCCCCTCGGACAGGCCCTCCAGGGCGAACTTCGTGCCGCTGTACGCCGAGAAGCCCGCGAAGGACATCTGCCCGCCCATGCTGCTCATCTGCACGATCGCCCCCGACCGCCGCGCGCGCATGGCGGGAAGCACCGCCCTCGTCAGCGCGGCCGGCCCGAAGACATGCAGGTCGAACAGTTCGCGCAGTTCGTCCTCGGTGGTTTCCTCGAACGCGCCGACATGCGTGCGGCCCGCGCTGTTGACCAGTACGTCGATCCGGCCGTGCCGGGCCACCACGTCCCGAACGGCGGCCTCCGCGGCGGCCGTGTCGGTCACGTCCAGGCGCAGCGCCTCCACCTGGTCGGGGTGGGCGGCCACTAGCTCGTCCAATGCCTCGGGCCTGCGGGCCGCGCCCACCACGACATCGCCGTCGGCCAGGGCGGCCTCGGCGATCGCCCGCCCGAACCCGCTGCTCGCGCCCGTGATCAGCCACACCTTGTTCATGACGACTCCTCGTGGTTCCACCGCTCGTGTCGTGGACCAGCCTGCTGCGCATGTCGGTTGCCCGTCCAAGACCCACGGTGATAACCGATGGTTATGACGATCGACGTGCATGTACGGGATCTGCGCTACTTCCTCGCGGTGGCCGAGGAACTCCACTTCACGCGCGCGGCCGAGCGGCTGTACGTGTCACAGCCCGCGCTGAGCAAGCAGATCCGGGCGCTGGAGCGGCAGTTGGGCGTGGAGCTGCTGCTGCGGGACCCGCGGGGCGTGCTGCTCACCGAGGCGGGTGAGGCACTGCTGCCGCACGCCCGGCAGGTACTGGCGGCCTGGGCGGCGGCGGACAGGGCGATGGCCACGGCCCGGGCGGCAGGGCGCGGCACGCTGGTGGTGGGCATGAGCACCAGCCCCGGCCGCGGTGGCCTGCTTCCGGCGATCCGCTCCCGCTTCACGGCCGCGCATCCGGAGGCGGTCGTACGGCTGCGGCAGATGGGCTGGCAGGACCCGACCGCGGGTCTGGCGGACGGCGGGACGGAGGTGGCGTTCGTGTGGCTGCCGCTGCCCGACGAGGAGCGCTACGGATGGACCGTGGTCGCCGAGGAGCCCCGCCTGGTCGCCCTCCCGGAGGGCCACCCGCTCGCCGCCCGTGCGGAGGTCGACTTCGCCGACCTGGCCGACGAACCGTTCCTCGCCCTGCCGCCGAGCTCTGGCCCCCTGCGCGACTTCTGGCTCGCCCTCGACGAACGGGGCGGCCGCCCGCCCCGCGTCGGCGCGGAGATCGCGGGCACCGAGGAGACGTACGAGGCCCTCGTCGCGGGCCTGGGCATCTGCCTCGTGGCCGCGGGCAACGCCCCCTTGATCACCCTGGGCGGCGTGGTCACCCGACCGGTCCGCGGCATCGGTCCGAGCCGATACGTGCTGGCCTGGCGCAAGGAGGACGAGGGGCGGCCGCTGGTGCGGGGGTACGCGGAGGCTTGTCGGTGGGTGGCGAGGGCGGCCTGACGGGGTCCCTTCGGTCGCCGGGAGCGTGGTCCGGGTCCTCGCCGTCCTCGCTCACTCGGCCGCCGTCAGCCTCTCGTCCGTCATCCCCAGCCGCGCCTGCTCCTCCTCGACGATCTGCCGGGCCAGTTCGGTGTCCGACACGTCGATCGCGTCCGGGGAGGCTTCGGCCACGGCGCTGCGGCGGGCGTAGGCGTCGAAGAGGCGGGTCTTGGTCTCCAGCAGCTTCACCAGGCGTTCGTCGACGCCCCCGGTGGCGAGGAGGCGGTGCACACGGACCGGCCTGACCTGACCCATCCGGTGGGCGCGGGCCACCGCCTGGTGTTCGATGGTCGGCTTGATCTGGGGTTCGCAGATGACGACGACGGAGGCGGCCTGCATGTTGAGGCCGACGCCCGCCGCCTGGATCTGTGCCACGAGCACCGCGGGGCCCGGGACGCCGGCGAAGTCGTCGACCATCTGCTGGCGACGCCCGGCCGGGACGCCTCCGGTGAGCGGGCCGAACAGCGCGGTGCCGTCGGGGTCCACGGTCGCGAGTGCTTCCCGTACCACGTGCAGTACGTCCTTGAAGTGGGAGAAGACCACCGTCTTCTGCCCGTTCTCGCCGGCCTCCTGAACGATCTCCCGGAGCCGGTCCAGCTTGGCCGACTTCTCGGGCCGCGCGTACGCGGCCCTGCGCATCGCCATGAAGTTGCCCGCGCGCACGGCGTCCCGGTACGCCTCCTCGTCCGACGCGCTCAGTTCCTCCCACTCGTCGGTCTGCTGGAGACTCGGGAGTTCCGTGAGCACGTCCTCCTGGTTGCGCCGCAGGTAGACCGGGGCCACGGCCTTGCGGAAGGCGACCGATCCGGCCAGCCGCTCCCTGCCGTCGAGGGAGTCCGCGAGGTCGCCGTCGAGCATCCGGACCAGGTTGTGGAACTCCACGACCCTGTTCTCCATCGGCGTCCCGGTCATGAGGAGGACGCGCCCGCACCGCTGCGCCCACCCGGCGACCGCCTGGGACCGCTTGGCCTTCGGGTTCTTCACGGAGTGCGCTTCGTCCACCACGAGCAGTCCGACCTCCCCGTCGCCCGGCGCGGGAAAACCGCGCAGCGCGTCGAAGGTGGTCACCCCGACCCCGCCCCGCTCCTTCCAGTCGGCGAACGCGAGGTGCCGGTCGGGGCCGTGGAGCACGGTGACGCGCAGGGCACTGCGGGCCTCGATCTCCCGGGTCCAGTTCACCAGGACGCTCGCCGGGCAGACGACCATGAAGTGGCTCTGTCCCCCGGCGTCCAGGTGTGCCAGCACGGCGATCGCCTGGATGGTCTTGCCGAGTCCCATCTCGTCGCCGAGTATCACCTTGCGCTGGGCCAGCGCGAAGCGTGCGCCGAAGGCCTGGTAGCCGCGCAGGGAGACCCGTCGGTGCGCGTCGTCGAGGGGCTGGGTCCGTACCCGCTCGGCGATCTCGTCGGGCAGGAAGCCCTCGGCGGCGGCCGTGTCCGGCTGCCGCCCGGAGATCTCGGCGAGCAGGCTGTAGTACTCGGCGGAGCGGAGTTCGAAGTCCACCCACGCCGCGATGTCGGACGGGGGCGTCCGGAGCAGGTCCACGGAGGCCTGGGCGAGCAGCTCGGGCAGGCCCGACTGCTCCGCCTCGGCCACCAGCGACCGGACCTCGGCGACGGCCGCCCAGGCGCGGGCCTTCTTCGCCTGGCCCGCCAGCAGGATCCGGATGCGTCCGACGGCGAGCCTGGCGTCGGCCAGCAGGGGGCCGAGCCGCTGCGACAGTACGGCGGCATGGTCGACCGCGCGCCGGGCGTCCGGACCGGCCTCCACCAGCACGTGCAGGGCCATGACGAGGGCGGTGGTGCTCGGTTCCGGCCGCTCCACGTCGATGTGGACGGCCACGGTCTCGTGCGCGGCCTCGGAGAGCCGGCGGGCGGCCGCGAGCATCTGGTCGACGGTGCGCTGCCCGACACCGGGAATCTGCCGCAACCGGTAGGGGCCCGCTTCGAGCACGGCGCCCACCGTGCGCAGCCCGCTCTTCTCGACGCTCCCCAGCCGCAGCCGGCCTTCGGTGACGTCCTGCAGACGGCCCACCGGGATGGCGTCGAGCTCCCGCTGCACGGCCGCGTCGTGGATCGGCTTCAGCGCGGCCCGTACGGCCTCCGCCGCCCTGCCGTGGTCGGCGACCACCGCCTGGGCCGCCTCGTACAGCCGTGCTCCCCTAGCGACCGTGTCCCGCTCGTCCCGCCCCACGCTCCCGCCCCTCCATGGACAAAAACCTGTGCCCGCCCGCCGGTTGGCGGGTGAGCACAGGTTCCTGATCGGCCGTCAGACGTTGAAGCGGAACTCCACCACGTCCCCGTCCTGCATGACGTAGTCCTTGCCCTCCATCCGCGCCTTCCCCTTCGCGCGGGCCTCGGCCACCGAGCCGGTCTCCACCAGGTCGCCGAAGGAGATGACCTCCGCCTTGATGAAGCCCTTCTGGAAGTCGGTGTGGATCACGCCGGCCGCCTCGGGGGCCGTGGCGCCCTTCTTGATGGTCCAGGCGCGGGACTCCTTGGGGCCTGCCGTGAGGTAGGTCTGGAGGCCGAGGGTGTTGAAGCCGACGCGGGCGAGGGTGGCGAGGCCCGGCTCCTCGGCGCCGACCGACTCCAGGAGCTCCATCGCGTCCTCCTCGTCGAGCTCGGCGAGGTCCGCCTCCAGCTTGGCGTTGAGGAAGATCGCCTCGGCCGGGGCGACCAGGGCGCGCTGCTCGTCCTTGAAGGACTCGTCGACCAGCTCGTCCTCGTCGACGTTGAAGACGTACAGGAAGGGCTTGGTCGTCAGCAGGTGCAGGTCGTGGAGCAGCTCCTCGTTGCCCGAGCCCTGGACGATGCCGGCGGAGAACAGCGTGTCGCCCTTCTCCAGGATCTCCTTCGCCGCCTCGACCGCCGCGACCTTCGCCACGACGTCCTTCTTGATCCGCGACTCCTTCTGGAGGCGGGGCAGGACCTTCTCGATGGTCTGGAGGTCGGCGAGGATCAGCTCGGTGTTGATCGTCTCGATGTCGTCCTTGGGCGAGACCTTGCCGTCGACGTGGACGACGTTCTCGTCCTTGAAGGCGCGGATGACCTGGCAGATCGCGTCGGACTCGCGGATGTTCGCGAGGAACTTGTTGCCCAGGCCCTCGCCCTCGGAGGCGCCCTTCACGATGCCCGCGATGTCCACGAAGTCCACGGTCGCCGGAAGGATCTTCTGGGAGGAGAAGATCTCGGCCAGTTTCGCCAGCCGCGGGTCCGGGACGCCGACCACGCCGACGTTCGGCTCGATCGTGGCGAACGGGTAGTTGGCCGCCAGCACGTCGTTCTTGGTCAGGGCGTTGAACAGGGTCGACTTGCCGACATTCGGCAGACCGACGATTCCGATCGTGAGCGACACGTTGCGACTTCCCGTACGTGAGAGGAGACGTGAGGAGACTGGCGGCCAGGGGGCCGATCCACCAGTCTACGGCGTGTCGCAGCACGCTCCGGCGGCCCTCTCGAACGCATGGCCAAGGTCTTTCCCACGGCGTGTCTCACGAGCGATTCCGCACATAAACAGACCTAGGTTGGTCCAGTGGAGCAACACAGGACCCGCCCCCCGCACAACGGAACACGACGCCCGGACCGAGGAGCACCGCTGCCCGCGCAAGCCCGCGGCGAGCGCCGGCCGCCGATGGGCCGCCGCCCGCCGCCCCCCGTCGTCCGGACGCTGCGGCGGCTGCCCAACCCCCGGCTCACCGGGCTCGGCGGCGGCCTGTTCTGCGCCGGGCTGATGCTCGTGCTCGGCTTCCTCGTCTCCCTGCTGTTCGGCTCGTCGCTGACGCTGTACGGCGTGCTGTTCGTGCCGGTCAGTGTGCTGACGTCGGTCTGGATGCGCCGGGGCGACCTGCTGACCGCCCCGATCATCGTGCCGATCGCCTTCGCCGTCGGGCTCGTCCCGGTCGCCGACAGCGGCGGCGGCACCTCGGGCCGCCTGATGGGCATGTTCACCGCCCTGGCCACGCAGGCCGGCTGGCTCTACGCCGGGACGCTGGCCGCCGGCCTCATCGCGCTGGTCCGCCGGGTCCGCCTGGTGCGGGGCCGCTCGCGCTGACGCCGGCGCGGGCCCGCGGCCGGTGCCCGGCGCCCCCTGACCGCTCGGCCTACTCGTGCGCCGCCCACATCGCCGCGCCCACGATCCCCGCGTTGTTCTGCAGCTGCGCCGGGACGATCTCGGCCTTGATGCCCTCGATGTGAGGCAGGAACTTCTGGGCCTTGCGGCTGACCCCGCCGCCGATGATGAACAGCTCGGGCGAGAAGAGCATCTCTACATGGGCGAGGTATTTCTGGACACGACGTGCCCAGTGCTCCCAGGTGAGCTCCTCGACCTCCCTGGCCTTGCTGGACGCCTTCTTCTCGGCGTCGTGGCCGTGCAGCTCAAGGTGGCCCAGCTCGCTGTTGGGGACCAGGACGCCGTCGACGAAGACCGCGCTGCCGATGCCGGTGCCCAGGGTGAGCAGGATGACGGTGCCCTTGCGGTCCTTGCCGGCGCCGAAGCTCATCTCGGCGACGCCCGCCGCGTCCGCGTCGTTGACCACGGTCACCGGCAGTCCGCCGAGCCGGTCGCTGAACAAGGCGCGCGCGTCGGTGTCGATCCAGCTCTTGTCGACATTGGCCGCCGTACGGATGTGGGATCCGCCGGTGACCACCCCGGGGAAGGTCAGCCCGACCGGGCCGGTCCAGCCGAAGTGGTCCACGATCTGCTTCACCCCGTCGGCCACGCTGTCGGGCGTCGCCGGGTTCGGGGTGAGCACTTTGTGGCGCTCCTGGGTGAGGTCGCCCTTGTCCAGGTCCACAGGGGCGCCCTTGATCCCGGATCCGCCGATGTCCAAGCCGAAGATCTGCATGGCCCTACGTTACGACGGACGACGGACAGTCACGCCTCGGAGGTCCCCTTGCGCTCCGCGACCAGCGCTGCGGCCTCCTCGCGCAGGTCGCGCCGCAGTTCCTTCGGGAGGGAGAAGGTGATGGACTCCTCGGCCGCCTTCACGAGTTCCACGTCGCCGTAGCCGCGCTGCGACAGGAACTCCAGGACCTCCTCGACGAGGACCTCCGGCACCGAGGCGCCCGAGGTGACGCCGACCGTGGTCACGCCCTCCAGCCAGGCCTCGTCGATCTCGCTCGCGAAGTCCACGAGGTAGGCCTCGCGGGAGCCGGCCAGCTTGGCGACCTCGACGAGCCGCTTGGAGTTGGAGGAGTTGCGGGAGCCCACCACGATGACCAGCTCGGCCTCGGCGCCCATCTGCTTCACCGCGAGCTGGCGGTTCTGCGTGGCGTAGCAGATGTCGTCGCTGGGCGGGGAGATGAGCTGCGGGAACTTCTCCTTGAGGGCGTCGACGGTCTCCATGGTCTCGTCGACGCTCAGGGTGGTCTGGGAGAGCCACACGATCTTCGACGGGTCGCGGACCTCGACCTTGGCGACATCGGCCGGGCCGTCGACGAGCTGGATGTGGTCGGGGGCCTCGCCGGAGGTGCCGATGACCTCCTCGTGGCCCTCGTGCCCGATCAGGAGGATGTCGTAGTCCTCGTTGGCGAAGCGGACGGCTTCCTTGTGGACCTTGGTGACGAGCGGGCAGGTCGCGTCGATGGTGGCGAGCTTGCCGCGCGCGGCCTCCTCGTGGACGACGGGGGCGACGCCGTGCGCCGAGAACATGACGATGTTGCCCGGCGGGACCTCCTCCGTCCGCTCGACGAAGATGGCGCCCTTCTTCTCCAGGGTCTGTACGACGTACTTGTTGTGGACGATCTCGTGCCGGACGTACACCGGAGCGCCGTACTGCTCCAGGGCTTTCTCGACGGCGATCACGGCGCGGTCCACACCCGCGCAGTAGCCACGGGGGGCGGCGAGCAGGACACGGCGGCCAGGCGAAGCAGTCATGTGTCCCATCGTAAGGCCGCGTTCGGGCGGACAAAGATCGCGTGTCCCTGACCCTCCCGGGGAAACCGCCCAGGGGGTGGGGAAGGCGGGACGGACGGGGCACAGGCGGGCGAGAGATTACGGAGACCCCGAGGGCGCCCCAGGCAGTGAGCGCGCCGTGGTTCCGAACGGGCTTCGGGTACGGCCCGCCCAGCGGGACAACAGATCCCCAGGCGGGCCCGCGAACCGAGGGCGGACGCGCGCAGTGACCGTGGAGGCCCCGAGGACGCACAGCCAGCGGGCTCAGCGTGGCTCCGATGGCGCTCCGGTGCTGACCGCCGAGCCCCGCCGAAAGATCCGCACCCGCGACCCGGCGGACCGATGAACAGAGGGCGGACGCGAGCAGTGGCCGTGGAGGACCCGACGGCGGCACAGTCAGCGGGCTCGCCGCGGCTCCGATCGCGCGCTGCGTACGGACCGCCCAGCGCCGCCGACAGATCCGCACCCACGCCCCGGTGAACCGGGGCGGGGCGGTGGCGGTGTGGCTCCTGAGTGAGCTCGGGGTGGGGGGCGTCCAGCGCGGCAGGTGGTTGGTGCTCGGTGACGGTGCGTTGTCGTAGCGGGCCGTTACGCTCGCGGCATGGCTGTGAACTCGACCCCCGAAGCGCCCCTGCCCGTCGGCGAGGTGTCGCGCCTCATCGGCGGCTGGATCGACCGTCTCGGTGCCGTGTGGGTCGAGGGGCAGATCACCCAGCTCTCCCGGCGGCCGGGCGCGGGCGTCGTGTTCCTCACCCTGCGCGATCCGTCGTACGACATCTCGGTGAGCGTGACCTGCTTCCGCCAGGTCTTCGACGACGTCGCCGACGTGGTGAGCGAGGGCGCGCGGGTCGTCGTCCTGGCGAAACCGGAGTGGTACGCACCGCGGGGCCAGCTCTCGCTGCGGGCCGCCGAGATAAGGCCGGTCGGGGTCGGCGAGCTGCTGGCCCGGCTGGAGCAGCTGAAGAAGTCCCTCGCCGCGGAGGGGCTGTTCGCGCCGGAGCGCAAGAAGCCGCTGCCGTTCCTGCCGCAGCTCGTCGGGCTGGTGTGCGGGCGGGCCTCGGCCGCGGAGCGGGACGTCCTGGAGAACGCCCGGCACCGTTGGCCGGCCGTCCGCTTCGAGGTGCGCAACGTCCCGGTGCAGGGCGTGCACGCCGTCCCGCAGGTCGTGCAGGCGGTCAAGGAGCTCGACGCGCTGGACGACGTCGACGTCATCATCGTGGCGCGCGGCGGGGGCAGCGTGGAGGATCTGCTGCCGTTCTCCGACGAGCAGTTGGTGCGGGCGGTCGCGTCCTGCCGTACACCGGTGGTGTCGGCGATCGGGCACGAACCGGACACCCCGCTGCTCGACTACGTCGCCGACCTGCGGGCCTCCACGCCCACGGACGCGGCCAAGAAGGTCGTACCGGACGTGGGCGAGGAGTACGAGCGGGTGCGGGCGCTGCGGGACCGCGCCCGGCGATGCGTGGAGTCCTTCCTCCAGCGGGAGGAGCGGGGCCTGGCGCAGGCGCTCGCGCGGCCGTCGATAGAGGATCCGCACCGGATGATCGACGAGCGCGCCGACCATGTGGCCGCCCTGGCCGACCGCGGCCGCCGCACCCTGGGCCATCTGCTGGACCGTGCCGACTCGGAGCTGACGCACACGCGCGCACGCGTGGTGGCCCTCTCCCCCGCCGCGACCCTCCAGCGCGGATACGCCGTCCTGCAGAAGGCCGACGGGCACGTGGTGCGGGCGCCGGACGAGGTGACGGCGGAAGAGACCCTGCGGGCGCGGGTCGCCGAGGGTGAGTTCACTGTCCGAGTCGATGCATAGGGTGGGCGGATGACCAGCAAGGTGGCGGAAGAGGCGCTCGGGTACGAGCAGGCGCGGGACGAGCTGATCGAGGTCGTACGGCGGCTGGAGGCGGGCGGTACGACCCTTGAGGAGTCCCTCGCGCTCTGGGAGCGGGGCGAGGAGCTGGCCAAGGTGTGCCGGCGGTGGCTGGACGGAGCGCGGGCCCGGCTGGACGCGGCGCTGGCCGAGGAGTCGGAGGACGGCGAGGGCGACTCCGAGTAGGAGGTCCCGGTGATCCTGTGAAGCGGATCACCACGCCCCGCTTTTGGTTGAAGGTTGAACTTCACTCGCGTACGGTCGGAGACGTCAACCGGTCCACGGTCCGTTTACGGGACCGACGTACATCCCGAGAAGGTTCCTCCATGTCTCTCGTTCTTGACCCCGCCGCCCAGGACCTGCTGTTCCGCGAGGCCCGCACCGCGAACACCTTCACCGACGAGCCGGTGACCGACGAGCAGATCCAGGCGATCTACGACCTGGTCAAGTACGGCCCGACCGCCTTCAACCAGAGCCCGCTGCGCATCACCCTGGTCCGCTCCGCCGAGGCCCGCGAGCGCCTGGTGCAGCACATGGCCGAGGGCAACCAGCCGAAGACCGCCACCGCCCCGCTGGTCGCGATCCTCTCCGCGGACAACGAGTTCCACGAGGAGCTGCCGCAGCTCTTCCCGCACTTCCCGCAGGCCAAGGACGTCTTCTTCAGCGAGCGCCCCGCGCGTGAGGGTGCCGCCGGGCTGAACGCCGCCCTGCAGGCCGCGTACTTCATCATCGGTGTCCGCGCCGCGGGTCTCGCCGCCGGCCCGATGACCGGTCTGGACTTCGAGGGCGTCCGCAAGGAGTTCCTGGACGACGACCACACCCCGCTGATGGTCGTCAACATCGGCAAGCCGGGCGACGACGCCTGGTTCCCGCGCTCCCCCCGCCTCGCCTACGACGAGGTCGTCACCACCGTCTGAGACGGCTGACACGCGACGAGAGGGCCCGGCCGCCTGGCGGCCGGGCCCTCTCGCGCGCTCTCACGCCATCTTGAGGGACTTCGCCATCTCGGTCAGCTGGGCGAGCGATCCCGTGCCCGCGACCACCGTCGTCGCGCCGTCGCCCCGGTGCACGAGGGCGTCGTAGCGGCCGCCCGTGTACCGCGTCCACGTGCGGCCCGCGATCTGCTGGGTCTGCTTCGTCGCCCGGGCACCCTGGCTCGCCTCGTCGATGAACGCCGACGGCTTCTGAGTCGACTGCTCGATCTGCACGTACTCGTCACCGGGGGCCTGGAAACCCAGGTGCCAGGCGTCGGACTGCTCACCCTGGAAGCGCACCGAGGTCGCCTTCCAGCCGGCCGGCAGCCCCTCGGGCGCGGCCACCGGGTACGACGCCGCGCGGCGGGCCGTGAGCAGCTCGACGCGGTAGTCCACCGTCTTGATGTCCGGAGCGGAGTCGTCGTGCGGGATGAACACGTAGATGACCGCCGCCGCGATCCCGATCAGGCCCAGGGAGAGAATCATGTCCCGGACCGTCTTCTGCTTGCCGTTCGAACCTGCCACGCCCCCTATCGTCGCAGGTGCCCGGTCCGCTCATCCGTGGGGCCCCCTGCTCATTTTGTCGGACTGAGGATAGAGTCGACGGTCGAACCCTCATCCGGCCGTCGTCGTATCAGAAAGGTGCGCTCCGATGACCGAGCATCATCATCTGCCGTCCGAACTCGAAGTCCCCTCCGAGGCCCCCGACCGTAACCTCGCCCTGGAACTCGTCCGGGTGACCGAAGCCGCCGCGATGGCCGCGGGCCGCTGGGTCGGCCGGGGCGAGAAGAACGGCGCCGACGGTGCCGCGGTGCGCGCCATGCGGTCCCTCGTCTCCACCGTGTCGATGAACGGCGTGGTCGTCATCGGCGAGGGCGAGAAGGACGAGGCCCCGATGCTCTTCAACGGAGAGCGCGTGGGCGACGGGACCGGCCCCGAGTGCGACATCGCCGTCGACCCGATCGACGGAACCACGCTGACGGCCAAGGGCATGCCGAACGCGATCGCGGTACTGGCCGCCGCGGACCGGGGCTCGATGTTCGACCCGTCCGCCGTCTTCTACATGGACAAACTCGTCACGGGTCCCGAGGCCGCGGACTTCGTCGACATCAACGCGCCGGTCTCCGTGAACATCCGGCGGGTCGCCAAGGCCAAGCGCTCCACCCCCGAGGACGTGACCGTGGTCATCCTCGACCGGCCCCGGCACGAAGGGATCATCAAGGAGATCCGGGAGGCGGGTGCGCGCATCAAGCTGATCTCCGACGGTGACGTGGCGGGATCGATCTACGCGCTGCGCGAAGGCACCGGCGTCGACATGCTGCTGGGCATCGGCGGTACGCCCGAGGGGATCATCTCGGCCTGTGCCGTCAAGTGCCTCGGCGGGACGATCCAGGGCAAGCTGTGGCCGAAGGACGACGAGGAGCGGGCCCGCGCGATCGACGCCGGACACGATCTCGACCGGGTGCTGACCACCGACGATCTCGTCTCCGGGGAGAACGTCTTCTTCGTGGCGACCGGCATCACCGACGGTGAGCTGCTGCGGGGCGTGCGGTACCGGTCGGAGACCGCGACCACCGACTCGATCGTGATGCGGTCGAAGTCCGGGACGGTGCGGCGGATCGACTCGGAGCACCGGCTCAGCAAGCTGCGGGCCTACAGCGCGATCGATTTCGACCGCGCCAAATAGCGCCGCGCCACATAGCTCGGTGCGTGGCAAGCCTGAGCGGGTGCGGGCGGGTTGCGGCTTGTCCGCAGTTCCCCGCACCCCTGAGCAGTCCGCTCAGGCCCAGTTCAAAAGGCGCCCCCGGTGCGGAGGGGGCGCCTTTTTCCGTACGGGTGCTCAGCCCGCCTGGGCTATGCGCGCGGCCCGCGCCGCTTTCGTGAGTTCCAGGTCGCGGCGCCTGCGCCGGGCCAGGACCACACGGCGTTCGGCCGCGGTGAGGCCGCCCCAGACGCCGTAGGGCTCGGGTTGGAGCAGGGCGTGCTCGCGGCACTCGACCATGACCGGACAGCGGGCGCAGACGCGCTTCGCGGCCTCCTCGCGGGACAGCCTGGCGGCGGTGGGTTCCTTGGACGGGGCGAAGAACAGGCCGGCCTCGTCGCGCCGGCACACCGCCTCGGTGTGCCATGGAGCGTCTTGGTCCCTGTCCCGCACTGGCACCCGCTGGGCAGGAACGGCAGCTACCTGCAGGGACGAATGCGGCGGTTGCAGCACGGTCTACTCCTGACGACGGCTTCGCGAGCGAGAGACGATGCAGCAAGCCCTACCCGCTGTGCGCGCGCCTATGCACTGAGTCCCCAACCGCTGGATTCCGTGCGGTCGCGTGCGCTTCCGGGAGCCGGCCGGGGGCGGACTCCACGGCTTCGGACACGCCCGGATTCACAACCGTCAACGATCCAGGTGCTTGCGCAAACTCCTGTCGACCTTGCGATCGACCGCGCGCTGAACCCGATCGAGGATGTCCGCGACGAGCTTGCCGCGCCTGGGCTTCGCATCCACACTGCCGAGAACGGCCCAGCCGTCGACATAGACCACCGGCGCGTCCGGCTCCGCCGAGTCGAGGGTGTCGACCTGGAAGTCGCCGAGGACACCGACCCCCGTGCCGCGCAGCGAGATGTTCTCCGGGACGCGCACCTCGACGCTGCCGAACAGGGAGAACGCCTTGATGACGACCTGCCGGTACTCGAAGATCGCCTCGCTCAGGTCGATCTCCACACTGCCGAAGACCGCGTAGGCGTGGATACGGCGGCCCGCGCGCCAGCGGCCCTTGCGGACGGCGGCGCTGAAGACCGCCACCACGTTGTCCTCCGGGTCCGGGGGGATCGCGTCGGTCGGGCGATTGGGGGCGGGCGTCCAGGGCGGGGCGGAAACGCGCTGGTGGGCCGCGGGCAGGTCCCGTATGAAGACCTCCAGCTCGCCCACCGTCTTGGCGCTCAGCACCCCCTCGACCCGCTCGGCGTGCTCGTCCGCGGAGAGGCGGCCCTCGGCCAGCGCCTCGCGCAGGATGTCGGCGATACGGTCGCGGTCGGCGTCCGAGGCGCGCAGGTCGGCCACCGCGGGTGCGGGGGCCGCGGGTGCGGGGGCCGCGGGTGCGGGGGCCGCGGGCTTCTGGTCGGGCTTCTGAAGGTCCACCGCAGCAGCGTACCGAAACGCGATAGATCGCGACTAGGGCTGTGGACAACTCTTGGCGAACCGACTGAGCCTTACCTCACAAGCTGCCGGGCTTGGACAGGTTCTAGGCTGGTGAGGCCCGCCAACGGAGGCGGGTGGTCGACCCGCAGAGTGAGGAATGGGCTGAGATGCCTGAGTTCGCGTACACCGATCTGCTCCCCATGGGAGAGGACACCACCCCCTACCGGCTGGTGACCTCCGAGGGTGTCTCCACCTTCGAGGCCGACGGGCGGACCTTCCTCAAGGTGGAGCCGGAGGCGCTGCGCAAGCTCGCCGAGGAGGCCATCCACGACATCCAGCACTACCTGCGCCCGGCCCACCTCGCCCAGCTGCGCCGGATCATCGACGACCCCGAGGCGTCGGGCAACGACAAGTTCGTCGCGCTGGACCTGCTGAAGAACGCGAACATCGCGGCGGCGGGCGTCCTTCCGATGTGCCAGGACACCGGCACGGCGATCGTCATGGGCAAGCGCGGGCAGAACGTCCTCACCGAGGGCGGTGACGAGGCGGCGCTGTCGAAGGGCATCTACGACGCGTACCTGAACCTCAACCTGCGCTACTCGCAGATGGCCCCGCTGACCATGTGGGACGAGAAGAACACCGGCTCCAACCTCCCCGCGCAGATCGAGCTGTACGCGACCGACGGCGGCGCGTACAAGTTCCTGTTCATGGCGAAGGGCGGCGGCTCGGCCAACAAGTCGTTCCTCTACCAGGAGACGAAGGCCGTCCTGAACGAGGCCTCCATGATGAAGTTCCTGGAGGAGAAGATCCGTTCGCTGGGTACGGCCGCCTGTCCGCCGTACCACCTGGCGATCGTCGTGGGCGGCACGTCCGCCGAGTACGCGCTGAAGACCGCCAAGTACGCCTCCGCGCACTACCTGGACGAGATCCCCGCCGAGGGCTCGGAACTCGGGCACGGCTTCCGGGACAAGGAGCTGGAGGAGAAGGTCTTCGAGCTGACGCAGAAGATCGGGATCGGGGCGCAGTTCGGCGGCAAGTACTTCTGCCACGACGTGCGGGTCGTACGACTGCCCCGGCACGGCGCCTCGTGCCCCGTCGCGATCGCGGTCTCCTGCTCGGCCGACCGCCAGGCCGTCGCGAAGATCACCGCGGAGGGGGTCTTCCTGGAGCAGCTGGAGACGGACCCGGCGCGGTTCCTGCCGGAGACGACGGACGACCACCTGGACGAGGCCTCCGACGTCGTCCGGATCGACCTCAACCAGCCCATGGAGTCGATCCTCGCCGCGCTCACCAAGTACCCGGTGAAGACGCGGCTCTCGCTCACCGGTCCGCTGGTCGTGGCGCGTGACATCGCGCACGCCAAGATCAAGGAACGCCTCGACGCGGGCGAGGAAATGCCCCAGTACCTGAAGGACCACCCGGTGTACTACGCCGGTCCGGCGAAGACGCCCGAGGGCTACGCGTCCGGTTCGTTCGGCCCGACCACGGCCGGCCGCATGGACTCCTACGTCGAGCAGTTCCAGGCGGCGGGCGGCTCCAAGGTGATGCTGGCCAAGGGCAACCGGTCCGCCCAGGTCACCAAGGCCTGCGACACCCACGGCGGCTTCTACCTCGGCTCCATCGGCGGCCCGGCCGCCCGCCTCGCCCAGGACTGCATCAAGAAGGTCGAGGTCGTCGAGTACGAGGAGCTCGGCATGGAGGCGGTCTGGAAGATCGAGGTCGAGGACTTCCCGGCGTTCATCGTGGTCGACGACAAGGGCAACGACTTCTTCCAGGACCCGGCACCCGCGCCGACGTTCACCAGCATCCCGGTCCGGGGTCCTGGCCTGGCCTGAGTCGCGGTCCCTGGCCGCGTCGGGCCACGATTGCCTCGCGGCTTCGGCCTGGTCGGCGAGCGCTCCTTGCCGCGCCCGGCGCCATGGCAGCGCCCGCCACGGCAGTCAGGATCCGGACGACGTCGGATCCGCTGCCCGACGATCGGCGGCCCCGGTAGAAGCCTCCAGCCCCCCCCCGGCGGACGCCGGGGGGGCTGGAGCTGCGTTCACCGGTTGGCGGCCAGCACTGCGGCGAGGCCCTCCTGCAGGTCTTTGACGAAATACTCGGGCACCTCCAGCGACGGGAAGTGTCCCCCGGCTTCGGGCGACCTCCATCGGACGATCTGTCGGTACCGCTCCTGTGCCCAGGGGCGCGGAGACTTCTCGATGTCGCGGGGATACATGGTGATGGCCGACGGGACGTCGACCCGAAGTCCGGGGTCCAGCGAGTTGTGGCTCTCGTAGTAGATGCGGGCCGCCGATGCGCCGGTCCGCGTCAGCCAGTACAGGGTGACGTCGTCAAGGATCCTGTCCATGGACAGCGTCTCGAACGGGCTGTCTTCGGTGTCCGACCACTCGGCGAACTTGTCGAGGATCCAGGCAAGAAGCCCGACCGGTGAGTCGACGAGCGAGTAGCCGATGGTCTGCGGCCGGGTCGCCTGCTGCTTCGCGTACGCCGCTCGGTGCCGCCAGAAGTCGCGGGTTTCCTCGGTCCACTTGCGTTCGACCGCCGTCAGCCCCTCCGTGGTCAATCCGGGCGGCGCCTCCGCGAACAACGTGTGGATGCCGAGCACCTGCTCCGGGAACCTGCCGCCGAGAACCGTGGTGATGTTGCCTCCCCAATCCCCACCGTGGGCCGCGAACTTGCTGTAGCCGAGCCTTCCCATCAGTTCCACCCACGCGGCCGCGATCTTTTCGGTGCCCCACCCGGTGGTGGCCGGCTTGTCGCTGTAGCCGAAGCCCGGTAGCGACGGGACCACGACGTGGAACGCCGGCGCGTCCGCGTCCTGCGGATCTGCCAGCTCGTCCACGACGTCGACGAACTCGGCGATACTGCCCGGCCAGCCGTGCGTCAGGATCAGAGGAGTGGCCTCCGCGCGCGCGGACCGGCGGTGCAGGAAGTGGATTCCCAGATCATCAATGGTCGTGCGGAACTGGCCGATTCGGTCGAGGCGCTCCTCGAACGACCGCCAGTCGTACCCGGTGCGCCAGTAGTTCACGACGTCGACGAGGTCGGAGAGCGGAACGCCCTGTTCCCATCGGCGAGCCCCGGGCGCGGCGCGATGGACCGTCTCGGCCTCCGGCAGTCGCGCGGCGGCCAGTCGCGCGCGCAGGTCGTCGAGGTCGGCGTCGGTCGCGCGGGCTTCACATGCTTGCACGTCGCCGGTCGGACGGGACATGAGACCTCCTGGCCATCGTGGAACCGTCTAAGACGGTTCCAGCGTGACAGGTCTTCCCGCCAACAAGCAACCGGCTAAGGTGGTTCCATGCGCGCCGACTTCCCTGACTTCCGCCTCGGCAAGGTGCTGGCGACCAGCTTCACGGGGACCCTGTCGGAGCGTCATGGCGACGCTGTGGAGCGCATTCCCACGCCGCACCGACTCGTCGACTGGCTGGCGGTGAACGGCCTCACTGTGGACTCCTGCACCCCTGCCCAGCTCGACCTCGCCCGGGAACTGCGGGAGTCGATCCACGCCGCCGCGACGGCGGCCGCGATCCAGGACGCGCTCCCTGCGTCCGCCGTCCAGGTCATCAACGACCGCAGTATTCAGGGCAGGGCCGCGCCGGTTCTGACGCCCGAGGGCGAGCGGCGATGGCGGCTCAGCTCGGCCTCCCGTGTGGAAGACGCCCTCGGCGTGATCGCCGCCGACGCGATCAGCATCATCGCGGGCGAACGAGACGGAAAACTGGCCCTGTGCGCCTCCCCGACCTGCCAAGCCGCCTTCTTCGACACCAGCCAGAGCCGCACCCGCAAATGGTGTGACATGAACACCTGCGGGAACCGCCAGAAGAAGGCGCGCTTCAACGCCAACCACCGAAAAGGCACCAGATCAGCGGAGTGATCGGTCCGGCGATCTGCGGCAGGAATAGCCCCGGCGGTCACGGACGCTGACCACGACGGAGGTGATCGGCAGTGGCCGACGAGCAGCAGGAACAGGCGTTTCGCATCGAGCACGACTCCATGGGCGAGGTCCGTGTCCCGGTGGACGCCAGGTGGCGGGCCCAGACCCAGCGGGCCGTGGAGAACTTCCCCATCTCAGGGCAGCGGATCGAGCGGGCGCACATCGAGGCGCTGGCCCGGATCAAGGGGGCCGCCGCGAAGGTGAACGCGCGGCTGGGCGTGCTCGACAAGGACATCGCCGAGGCGATCCAGGAGGCCGCCGACGAGGTGGCCCGCGGGGACTGGGACGCGCACTTCCCGATCGACGTCTTCCAGACCGGCTCCGGTACCTCGTCCAACATGAACACCAACGAGGTCATCGCGACACTGGCCACCGAGCGGCTCGGCCGTGACGTGCACCCCAACGACCACGTCAACGCCTCCCAGTCGTCCAACGACGTCTTCCCCTCCTCCATCCACATCGCCGCCACCGCCGCCGTCACCCGGGATCTCATCCCCGCGCTCCAGCACCTCGCCGACGCCCTCGGCCGGAAGTCCGAGGAGTTCTCCGACGTCGTGAAGTCGGGGCGGACGCATCTCATGGACGCCACCCCGGTGACGCTGGGCCAGGAGTTCGGCGGGTACGCCGCCCAGATCAGGTACGGCGTCGAGCGCCTCAACGCCTCCCTGCCCCGCCTCGCCGAGCTGCCGCTGGGCGGTACCGCGGTCGGCACCGGCATCAACACCCCGCCCGGTTTCTCCGCCGCCGTCATCGAGGAGGTCGCCCGCACCACCGGGCTGCCGCTGACCGAGGCGCGGGACCACTTCGAGGCGCAGGGCGCCCGGGACGGGATCGTGGAGACCAGCGGGCAGCTCAGGACCATCGCGGTCGGGCTGACGAAGATCGCCAACGACCTGCGGTGGATGTCCTCCGGCCCCAGGACCGGGCTCGCCGAGATCTCCCTGCCCGACCTCCAGCCCGGCTCCTCGATCATGCCGGGCAAGGTCAACCCGGTGATCCCGGAGGCGGTGCTGATGGTCGCGGCCCAGGTCATCGGGAACGACGCCACGGTCGCCACCGCCGGAGCGGCCGGCAACTTCGAGCTCAACGTCATGCTGCCGGTCATCGCGAAGAACGTCCTGGAGTCGGTCCGGCTGCTCGCCAACGTCTCCCGGCTGCTCGCCGACCGGACCGTCGACGGCATCGTCGCCCACCGCGAACGCGCCCGGGAGTACGCCGAGTCCTCGCCCTCCGTGGTCACCCCGCTCAACAAGTACATCGGGTACGAGGAGGCCGCGAAGGTCGCCAAGAAGGCACTCGCGGAGCGGAAGACGATCCGCGAGGTCGTGCTGGAGAACGGCTATGTGGAGCGGGGCGACCTGACGGCCGAGCAGCTCGACGAGGCGCTGGATGTCCTGCGGATGACACGGCCGTAACCTTTCCCGGCGGCGGCGTGAACCGTGACACGCACCGCAGCGTCGTATGCCTATGGCACCTAATATCTGTTCATGGCAGACGGTGGAGCGGTGAGAGCGGTGGAAGCAGGTACGTCGGCGCACTTCTGGGAGCCCGGGAGTCAGATCCTGTGGCGTTACCGGGAGAACGCGGGCGCGCACTTCCACATCGCCCGCCCCGTCACGGTCGTACTCGACGACGAGGACCTGCTCGCCGTGTGGCTGGCGCCGGGCACCGAGTGTGTGAGACCGGTGCTGGCCGACGGCACGCCGGTGCATGCCGAGCCGCTGGAGTCCCGTTACACCAAGCCGCGTTCGGTCCAGCGGGACCGCTGGTTCGGCACCGGGGTGCTGAAGCTGGCGCGGCCGGGGCTGCCATGGTCGGTGTGGCTGTTCTGGGAGCCGGGCTGGCGGTTCAAGAACTGGTACGTGAACCTTGAGGAGCCGCTGACGCGTTGGGCCGGGGGTGTGGATTCCGAGGACCACTTCCTGGACATCACCGTGGATCCGGACCGCGGTTGGCAGTGGCGGGACGAGGACGAGTTCGCGCAGGCCCAGCGGGACGGGCTGATGGGCCCGGACCTGGCCGAACAGGTCCGGTCGGCGGGGCGTTCCGCGGTGGAGGTGATCCGCGCCTGGGGCCCGCCGTTCTCGGACGGCTGGCCCGACTGGCGGCCCGATCCGTCCTGGACTGTGCCGCTCCTTCCGGAAGACTGGGACCGTACGCCCGCGCACTTGTCCTCATGAGACCCTTGATGCGCCCCCGGGCTGCAAACGTAGGATCGTCCTCCGCAAGAGCGCGCAGCGACAACTACCGGAGCGGGCACTGTGCTTGACCGATCGTCACCGAGGGGCGGCAGGACGTGAGCGTGGGGTACGAGGGCAACACCGGTACGGGCCGCGGAAGGTTGACCAAAAACGCAGGAACAGCCCCTGACCACGCGGGAATTCCGTTCCTGGGACACGCATTCCGGGTATCGGGATTTCGGCGGGACCAACTGCGCGTACGGCGTGCAGCCCCGGACGGACGGATTCGACACGCGTGACGGAGCACCCGACCTCCTTCGAACGCCCCCAGCCGGGCGTCGACCCCACGGACCCCCGCGGGGCGCTCCTGCGTTCCCCGGCGCCACCGCCCGCCCAGGGCGTCGAGGCGCCGGCCGCTTTACCCGTTCAGGCCCGCTCCGGTGATCCCACGCCGGAGGCGGCACCCGTGGTCCAGAGCAGCAACAGCACGACCGGGAGGACCGGCAACCACAAGGACATGGGCATGAACCCGGCCGGTACCGGCCCCGAGCACTCCCAGCCGGCCGCCGCGGAGCCGGACCCGCACCGGCCGCGGCCCGTCACCGAAGGGGTCCCGGTCCAGCCGGGCGGTGCGGACGAGCGGCCGTCCCAGAGCGGCGACGAACGCCGTACCGGCCAGACGCTGCCCCCGGGCCGGCCCACGCCGATGCGGCGCGACGGGGACCGGCTGCGCTTCGTGGGCGCGGCGACCCGTCGGATCGCCCGCGGTATCGACCTGGACGAGATCGTCATGGGTCTGTGCCGGGCGACCGTGCCGACCTTCTCGGACGCGATCCTCGTCTATCTGCGCGACCCGCTGCCGGTCGGCGACGAGCGGCCCACCGGCCCGCTGGTGCTCCGGCTGCGGCGCAGCGACCGCATCCCGCAGCAGGAGCGGGACCTGGAGGACGGCATCCTTCCGGTGCCGGTGCCGGAGAACCCGACCGAGCTGGACGCGCTCGGCACCGAACTGTGCGAGGTGCAGCCCGGCAGCGCGCTCGCCGAGGTGCTGCGTGGGGTGCGGCCGGTCTTCACGGACACGCCCGCTGCCCATGCCGCGCTGCCGGAACTGCTCGGCGAGGGGTGCGAGTTCGCCGTCCCCGGCGGGCGCCGGGCGATCCTCGCCCCGCTGCGCGGCAGGCGCCGGGTCATCGGCGCCGCCCTGTTCCTGCGCCGCCCCGACCGTGTCCCCTTCGACCCGGACGACCTGCTCGTGGCCGCGCAGCTCGCCACGCACAGCGCGCTGGGCATCGACAAGGCGGTCCTCTACGGCCGTGAGGCGTACATCGCCGACGAGCTGCAGCGCACCATGCTGCCCGAGACGCTCCCCCGGCCGACCGGGGTACGGCTGGCCTCGCGCTATCTGCCGGCCGCCGAGACGGCCCGGGTGGGCGGTGACTGGTACGACGCGATCCCGCTGCCCGGCAGCCGGGTCGCGCTGGTCGTGGGTGATGTGATGGGGCACTCCATGACGTCGGCGGCGATCATGGGCCAGCTGCGGACCACGGCCCAGACGCTGGCCGGGCTCGACCTGCCCCCGCAGGAGGTGCTGCACCACCTCGACGAGCAGGCCCAGCGGCTCGGTACGGACCGTATGGCGACCTGCCTGTACGCGGTCTACGACCCGGTGTCGCACCGGATCACCATCGCCAACGCGGGCCATCCGCCGCCGGTGCTGCTGCACCTGGGCGGGCGGGCCGAGGTGCTCCGGGTGCCGCCGGGCGCGCCGATCGGTGTCGGTGGCGTGGACTTCGAGGCCGTGGAGCTGGACGCGCCGGCCGGGGCGACCCTGCTGCTGTACACCGACGGGCTCGTCGAGTCGCGGCTGCGGGACGTGTGGACCGGGATAGAGCAGCTGCGGGAGAAGCTCGCCGCGACCGCGCAGCTCACCGGTCCGGACCATCCGCCGCCGCTGGAGGCGCTGTGCGACGAGGTGCTCGACATGCTCGGTCCCGGCGACCGGGACGACGACATCGCGCTGCTCGCGGCTCGGTTCGACGGGATCGCGCCGAGCGACGTGGCGTACTGGTTCCTGGAGCCGGAGGACGCGGCACCGGGCCGGGCCCGGCGGCTGGCGCGGCGGGCGCTGTCGCGTTGGGACATGGAGGATCTGACCGACTCCGTCGAGCTGCTGGTCAGCGAGGTCGTGACGAACGCCGTGCGGTACGCGACCCGTCCGGTGACCCTCCGGCTGCTGCGGACCGATGTGCTGCGGTGCGAGGTCGGTGACGACGTGCCGCAGCTGCCCCGGCTGCGGCAGGCGCGGGCCACCGACGAGGGCGGGCGCGGGCTCTACCTCGTCAACCGGCTCGCCCGGCGGTGGGGCGCCACACGGTTGAGCACCGGCAAGGTGGTGTGGTTCGAGCTCAACAGGGGCTGACGCGGTCCGGTGAAAAGCGAGGAGGGGCGCCCGGTGAGAACCGGGCGCCCCTCCTCGTGCTCTCGCTACTGATCGCCGTTCGGGTCGAACGGGTTCTCCGGCGTGGTCGTGATCTCTGCCGGAGTGCTCTGTTCACCGGTCGGCGGGGTCTGCGACGGCGTCTGGGACGGGGTCTGCGACGGCGTCTGGCTCGGCGTCTCGCTCGGTGTCTCCGACGGCTTCTCCGTGGTGGGCGTCTCCGACGGGGTCTGGCTCGGCGTGTTCGACGCGGTCGGGGTCCAGGTCGGCTGGACCGCGGCGCCCTGGTCGGTGTCCAGGTCGAACTTGATGTTCTCGCCCGCGACGCCGAAGGTGTACGCCGCCCAGATCTCCGCGGGGAAGCCACCGCCGTTGACGCGGTCGAGGCCGGCCGTGTTGTACAGCTTGCTCTGCCCGTGGGTCTTGTAGTCCTCACCGAACAGACCGACCGAGGTGACCAGGTCCGGGGTGTAGCCGGTGAACCAGGCCGACTTGTTGTCGTCGGAGGTACCGGTCTTGCCGGCGACCTTGCGGCCGTCGCGGGCCGGGTTCTGCTGGACGGACTTCTTGGCCGTACCGTCGTCGACCACGCCGGTCAGCACGGAGGTCACCGTGTCGGCGGCCTTGCGGCTGATCACCTGTTCGCCGATCGGGTCGGGCATCTGGAACTCGGTGCCACCCTGTTCCGCCGCCTTGATGATGGTCGGCGTGACCTGCTTGCCGTGGTTGTCGAGCGTGGCGTACACACCGGCCATCTGGATCGGGCTCGCACCCATCGTGCCCAGGGTGTAGGCGGGCAGCGGCCTCAGCTTGCCGGTGTCCATGCCCAGCTTGGTGGCGGTCGCCAGCACCTTGTCCATGCCGACGTCCACGCCCATCTGCGCGAAGACGGAGTTGATGGACTTGTTCATCGCCGTCTGCACGGTGACCTTGCCGTAGTCGGCGTCGTCCTCGTTCTCGGGACCGAAGCCGACCTTGTTGCCGTTACTGTCCACGACCTGGCGCTTGCTGGTGCCGTCGTAGATCGTGTTGGCGCCGATCGCCTTGCCGTCCTGTGTCTCGGAGGCGTTCTCCAGGGCGGCGGCGAGGATGACCGGCTTGAAGGTCGAGGCGGGCTGGTAGTCGGTGCGGTTGGCGTTGCTGATGTAGTGCTTGGTGTAGTCCGAGCCGCCGTAGAGGGCGACGATCTTCCCCGTCTTGGGGTCGACGGAGGCGGCGCCGGCCTGGACGTTCTTGTCGACCTTGCGCTTCTTCGGGTCGAGTTGGCTGGTCAGCTGGGTCTTGACCGCCTTCTCCAGCTGGGCCTGCTTCTTCTTGTCGATGTTCAGGGTGATGGTCCACCCCGAGTTCTCGACCCGGGCCTCCGCCTCGTCCTGGGTGATGCCCTCCTTGGCCACCAGCTGTTTCTCCAGCTGCTGTTTGGCGAGCTTGATGAAGTAGCCCTTCTGCCCCTCCATGCCCGGGGCGGCCTTGGGCTCCTTGGGCACCGGGAAGGTCATCTCGGCGCGCTTCGTCTTGTCCAGCCAGCCCTGCTTGACCATGTTGTCCAGGACGTAGTTCCAGCGGGCCGTGACCAGTTTCTTGCCGGTGTCGCTGGCGGCCGCCCAGTCGTACTGGCTCGGAGCCTGGAGCAGCGCGGCGAGATAGGCGCCCTGCTCGACGCTGAGCTTGCTGGCGTCGACGCGGTAGTAGTCCTGGGCGGCGGCCTGGATGCCGTAGGCGCCGCGGCCGTAGTAGCTGGTGTTGATGTAGCCCGCGAGGATCTTGTCCTTGGGCGTCTCTCGGTCCACCTTCAGCGAGATGACCAGTTCCTTCAGCTTGCGCGTGACGGTCTGGTCCTGATCGAGGTAGTAGTTCTTGACGTACTGCTGGGTGATCGTGGAGCCGCCCTGTTTGCCCTTGCCCGACAGGGTGTTGAACAGTCCGCGGGCGATGCCCTTGAAGTCGACTCCCGCATCCGTGTAGAAGGTCTTGTTCTCCGCGGCCACGAAGGTGCGCTGCACCGGCTTGGGCACCTCGGAGAGGTCGACGATCTCGCGGTTGGTGTCGCCCTCACGGGCCATGACCGAGCCGTTGCTGTACTTGTAGATGTTGCTCTGTTCCTGAGCCTTCGCGTTGCCCTTCGGCACGTCGATCATCATGTACATCACGACGAAGGCGCCGATGCCGAGCAGGCAGAAGGCGAAGAACGTGCCGAGGATCTTCTTCCAGGTGAAGAGCCGGCGTATGCCGCTCTTACCGTTCTTCGCGCCCTTCTTACCTCGGGCGGCGGCCTTGCGCGCCGCGGCCCTGCCGCCGGTGGCGATGCCCTCGCTCGGCGTCCCGGACGAGCGCGTGGGCGGCGCCGCGCGGCGGCCACCGCGCTGACGTGCTCTTCTCTCTTCCGCTCGTCCCATGGGTCGACTCGCTCCGCTTCCTCATCGGCGGCCACACAGGTTCGTGGCACAGGTCAGCTCAGAAAGCTAACACCGGTCCATATGACACAGGGCCCTCGATCCGGCCCCGGGCGGGCGTGAGAATCAGCACCCGCCTCCTCGGAACCAGACCTCCGAGAGGGCGTCAAGGTTGCCGGAACGGGGTAAAGTGATATCACTTAGATAGAGCAGCGCTAGCCGCTCTCCGTGAGATCGAAGGATGGGGGACCCCTATGTCCATGGACGACTCGGTACCCGACATGCCCGCCCCGCGCGTGCGGGAGTTCGCCGCGCACAGCATCGGGGGCGCGCTCGCGCTGCTGCTGGGCCTGGTCGGGCTGCTGCTCGCCGTCTTCCTGTTCGCCGCGAGCGGGGAGAGCCCCGGGTTCGCCGTCGGCGGGGTCCTCGTGCTGATCGCCGCGCTCATCTCCCTGCGCGGCCTGAACACGGTCGCGCCGGGCGAGGCCCGGGTCGTCCAGCTCTTCGGGCGCTACAAGGGCACCATCCGCCAGGACGGCCTGCGCTGGGTGAACCCCTTCACCTCCCGGACCAAGGTCTCCACCCGGGTCCGCAACCACGAGACCGCCGTCCTCAAGGTCAACGACGCCTACGGCAACCCGATCGAACTGGCCGCTGTCGTGGTGTGGAAGGTCGAGGACACCGCGCAGGCCACCTTCGAGGTGGACAACTTCGTGAAGTTCGTCGCCACCCAGACCGAGACGGCCGTACGCCACATCGCCATCGAGTACCCCTACGACGCCCACGAGGAGGACGGGCTCTCGCTGCGCGGCAACGCCGACGAGATCACCCAGAAGCTCGCCACCGAGCTGCACGCGCGCGTGGAGTCGGCCGGCGTGCAGATCATCGAGTCCCGCTTCACGCACCTCGCCTACGCCCCCGAGATCGCCTCGGCGATGCTCCAGCGGCAGCAGGCCGGCGCGGTGGTCGCCGCCCGGCGGCAGATCGTGGAGGGCGCGGTCGGCATGGTCGAGGAGGCGCTCGCCCGGATCACCGAGCGGGACATCGTGGAGCTGGACGAGGAGCGCAAGGCGGCGATGGTGTCCAACCTGATGGTGGTGCTGTGCGGTGACCGCGCCCCGCAGCCGGTCCTCAACACCGGGACGCTCTACCAGTGACGGCACCGTCCGAGGGGGGCTCCCCCGAGCGGCGGCCTCAGCAGCGCAAGCAGGTGCTGCTGAGGCTGGACCCGCTGGTGTACGAGGCCCTGGCCCGGTGGGCCGGGGACGAGCTGCGGTCGGCCAACGCGCAGATCGAGTTCCTGCTGCGCAGGGCTCTGAGGGAGGCCGGCCGGCTGCCCGGCGACACCGGGCCGCTGCCGCGCCGGGGGCGTCCACCCAAGGGCGCCAAGGGCGCCGACGACGCCGGGGGTGCCGGGGACGCGTAGAGCCCGCGTAGCAGAACCGTGACAATCGGCCCTCACCTGCGGCTGCTCACCCCCTGGGAACCACCTACACACTCCGCGTATACATAGTGGGTATACACCGCGTGTACAGTCCTCTCCATGTCCATCGGTCACACCCTCCTAGGGCTCCTGGAGTCCGGGCCCCGCCACGGTTACGACCTCAAGCGGGCCTTCGACGAGAAGTTCGGTCACGACCGGCCGCTGCACTACGGCCAGGTCTACTCGACGATGTCGCGGCTGCTGAAGAACGGGCTCGTCGAAGTCGACGGGATCGAGCCCGGCGGCGGCCCCGAGCGCAAGCGGTACGCCATCACGGACGCCGGGGTCACCGACGTGCAGCAGTGGCTCGCGACGCCCGAGAAGCCCGAGCCGTACCTGCAGTCCACGCTGTACACCAAGGTCGTCCTCGCGCTGCTCACGCACCGGGACGCCGGCGACATCCTCGACAACCAGCGCGCCGAGCACCTGCGCATGATGCGCATCCTCACCGACCGCAAGCGCAAGGGCGACCTCGCCGACCAGCTGATCTGCGACCACGCCCTGTTCCATCTCGAAGCCGACCTGCGCTGGCTGGAGCTGACCGCCGCGCGTCTCGACAAGCTCGCGGAGGTGGTGGTCAAGTGACCCCGGCCGGTTCTCTGCTCGTCGCCGACGAGCTGCGCAAGACATACGGTCCGACCGTCGCGCTCGACGGCGCCCAGTTCTCCATCCACCCCGGCGAGGTCGTCGCCGTCATGGGCCCCTCCGGGTCCGGCAAGTCGACCCTGCTGCACTGTCTCGCCGGGATCGTTCCGCCGGACTCGGGCTCGATCACGTACAACGGCCGCGAGATGGCCACGATGAACGACGCCGAGCGCAGCGCTCTGCGGCGCTCCGAGTTCGGCTTCGTCTTCCAGTTCGGGCAGCTCGTCCCCGAGCTGACCTGTGTGGAGAACGTGGCGCTGCCGCTCAGGCTGAACGGCACCCCCCGCAAGGAGGCCGAGAAGGCCGCCCTGGGCTGGATGGAGCGCCTGGAGGTCGACGATCTGAGGAAGAAGCGGCCCGGTGAGGTCTCCGGCGGCCAGGGGCAGCGCGTGGCCGTGGCCCGGTCCCTGGTGACCAACCCGCGGGTGCTGTTCGCCGACGAACCGACCGGCGCCCTCGACTCCCTCAACGGCGAGCGGGTCATGGAGCTGCTCACCGAGGCCGCCCGGTCCACCAACGCGGCCGTCGTCCTCGTCACGCACGAGGCACGGGTCGCCGCCTACTCCGACCGCGAGATCGTCGTACGGGACGGGAAGTCCCGGGACATGGAGCGGGTCGTATGAGTCTCAGGCAGTGGTGGCGGGACCTCGCCATGGGGGTCCGGTTCGCCTTCGCGGGCGGCCGTGAGGGATGGGTGCGGGCGCTGCTGACCGCGGTCGGGGTCGGGCTCGGGGTGGCGTTGCTGCTGCTGACCACCGCGCTGCCGAGCGCGGTGGCGGTCCGGCATCAGCGCGAGGCCGACCGTACGGACATCACGTACAGCGACAAGATCATCCCGAAGGCGGCCGACACCCTGCTGGTGGCCTCCAGCGGGACCACCTTCCGCGACACGGACATCCGCGGGCGCGAGCTGGAACCCGAGGGCCCGAAGGCGCCCCTGCCGCCGGGGGTCGGGAAGTTCCCGGCGGTCGGGGAGATGGTGGTCTCCCCCGCGCTGAAGGAACTGCTGGACTCCAGCGACGGCAAGCTCCTGCGCGCGCGGCTGCCGCAGCGGATCGTCGGCACCATCGGTGAGAGCGGACTGATCGGTTCCGCCGAACTCGCCTACTACCGGGGCGCCGAGGGACTCGCGGCGCAGGGCATCACCGGCGGACGGATCACCCGCATCGACCGGTTCGGGAACCCGAGCCCGGTCCAGGAACGCACCGACCCGGTGCTGGTCCTGCTGGTCCTCGTCGTCTTCGTGGTGCTGCTGATGCCGGTCGCCGTGTTCATCACCGCCGCCGTGCGCTTCGGCGGCGAGCGTCGCGACCGGCGGCTCGCGGCCCTGCGCCTGGTGGGCGCCGACGGCCGCTCGACCCGTCGGATCGCCGCCGGCGAGGCGCTCGCGGGCGCGGTGCTGGGACTGGTCCTGGGCACCGGGTTCTTCCTGATCGCACGTCAGGTGGCGGGTTCCGTGGAGGTGTTCGGGGAGAGCGTGTTCCCGAGCTACCTCGACCCCTCTCCCCTGCTCGCCCTGCTGGTCGGTCTCGCGGTGCCCGCCGCGGCCGTCCTGGTGACCCTGCTCGCCCTGCGCGGAGTGGTGATCGAGCCGCTCGGCGTGGTGCGAACGGCGAAGCCCTCGCGGCGCCGGCTGTGGTGGCGGCTGCTGCTGCCGCTGGCCGGGCTCGGAATGCTCTACCCGATGGTCGGACAGGGCCGCGACGGCGGCGACTTCAACCAGTACCTCGTCACCGGCGGGGTGGTCCTGCTGCTGGTCGGCGTGACCGCGCTGCTGCCGTGGATCGTCGAGGCGGTCGTCGCCCGGCTCGGCGCGGGCGGAGTTTCCTGGCAACTGGCCGTGCGCAGGCTGCAGTTGAGCAGCGGTACGGCGGCCCGGATGGTCAACGGCATCGCCGTGGCGGTGGCCGGGGCGATCGCGCTCCAGATGCTGTTCGCCGGCGTCGAGGGCGACTACTCGGAGGACACCGGATACGACGTCTCCCGGGCGCAGATGCAGGTGAGCGTTCCTGAGGGGAAGACGCTCGCCGCGACCGCCCGGCAGCTCGCCGCGACCAAGGGCGTCCAGGACGTGTACGCCTTCGACGAGGGATACGCCAACGACGGGCAGGGCGACGACGCGCACTTCGGCCGGGTCACCGTCGCCGACTGCAGGTCCCTGCGACAGGTGGCCGAACTGCCCTCCTGCCACGACGGCGACGTCTTCGCCTCCCACGTCGCACCGGACGCGGACGGCTCCGGCCAGCACAACGCCGACGGCGAGTCGGGCGTGGCGGCCAAGCCCGGCAAGACGCTCTACTTCGACACCTCCGAGGACCCGGCGAAGCCGACCTCGGTCACCTGGACCCTGCCGAAGACCCTCAAGCAGGCCCGGTCGATCCCGGACCCCACGGGCTACCGGCGCGGCGGCATCCTGGTCACCCCGGGCGCCTTCTCCGCGAAGGCCGCGGCGGGGGTGCGCGGCGAGATCTACGTGCACCTGGACGAGTCGATGCCGGACGCCCGCGAGTACGTCCGCAACACGGCGGCCCGGATCGACCCGCTCGAAGAGCCGATGACCTGGGTGTCCGTCAAGCGCAACGACCGCTTCGACACCATCCGCACCGGCCTGTTCATGGGCGCCGTCTGTGTGCTGGCCCTGATCGGGGCGAGCCTGCTGGTCTCCCAGCTGGAGCAGTTGCGTGAGCGCAAGAAGCTGCTGTCGGCGCTGGTGGCCTTCGGGACCCGGCGGCGCACCCTGAGCCTGTCGGTGCTGTGGCAGACGGCGATCCCGATCGTGCTCGGTCTGCTGCTGGCCCTGGCGGTGGGGCTGGCGCTGGGCGTGGTCCTGCTGCGGATGACGGGCACCGCGGTGCGCGTGGACTGGCCGAGCGTGCTGTCGATGACCGGCGCGGGGGCGGCGGTGGTCCTCGTGGTGACCCTGCTGAGCCTGCCGCCGCTGCTGAGGCTGATGCGGCCGGACGGGCTGCGGACGGAGTAGCCGCCCGCAGCCGGGCGTCCGCTCAGAGGCTGTACTCCTTCACCACCCGCCGGACCTGGGCGAACAGCATGCCGACGTTGACCGACTTGCGGCAGACCACGACGGCCACGACGTCCTGCTGTTCGTTCATCCGCACGAACAGGTGCGTGAGGTTCTCGCTGTTGACCAGGATCTCCTGGAAGAAGTGGTTGTCGCTGGCCATCCCGCGACGTTCCTTGAAGACGTCCTCGATCATCACGACCGTACGGCCCTGGAACAGGTCGAGCGTGGCACCCGCCAGGAGATCCAGGACCTCCGGCGGGTGGTTCTCCACCGTCTCGTACGACAGCAGCATGCCGGTGGACATGTCGACCACACCGGACGCGACACAGTCGGGGGCATCGGTGCGCAGGGACTTGACCAGGCCCATCACCTGGTCGGAGAAACCTGAGGTCATACGCTTCGTCGCCATCCCTTCAGACTCCTTCTGGTGCTTTCTCGGTCGCCTGGTCCGTGAGGATCGAGCCGATCCGGTTCAGGGTCGGCTGGGTCGCCCGGTGCAGGTGGTCCACGTCCATGCCCTCGTCACCGAGCACGACCATCAGGGCGGTGTCGCCGACGGCGTAGAAGGCGGCGCAGCCGTGGCTGCCGTACGTCACGGTCCGGCGCAGCGTGCCGCGGGCGGACGCCTGCGCGGTGCGCCGGGCGAGGCCGAGGCCGGCCGCGGCGAGCGCGGCGAGCCCTTCCGGGTCGATCGAGTCGGCGGTGTCCGCGGCGATGAGCAGCCCGTCCGCGGCGGCCAGCGCGGTATCCGTGATTCCGGTGACCTGTTCGCGCAGACCGCGCATTTCGAGCGCCAGAGCTTGGTGATCCATAGATTCAACTCCCCTGATTCTGTTCGCGTCTGATCGGCTTTTTCATGTGGGTGTTCCGTTTCGGAGTCGGAAGAAATTGCCGGGTTTTCGGCGGGGCAGATCGGTTCTCGCCGGAGCCGGGGACTGCTCCACCGGCGGGGGCCTGCGGGGCCGCAGTTCGTCGCCGTCGGGGAGAGGGCGCACCGCGACGGGCGCGGGCGGTCCCGCGCACACCAGGAGCCCTTCGTCGAGCATCCGCGCCACCTCGACCGACACCGTGTAGACGCCCCGTCCGACCCGGAACGCGAGGTCGCGGGCCGTGTTGCGGCCGTCGGCGTGCGTGAGCAACTCGCTCCGCAGGGACCCCGGTCCGGCGTCCGTGCCCGAGCGCACGGGGCGTTCCCGGTCGGGGTGCACGGGGTGCGGCAGGGCGGCTAGGGCGGTGAGCCTGCGGAGCGCGTCCTGGAGCAGCCGCAGGGGCGGCTCACCCAGCGGGACCTGCGCGAACGGCTCCGCGGTGGCGTGGCGTTCACACTCCTGCACCCGGCCCGCGGCCATCGCGAACGCGGCGTCGTGCAGGGCCAGCGCGCACACCACCCTCAGCTGCGCGGCCCCCGCGTAGCCGTGCGCGATGAGCGCGGTGGCCGGCCAGCGCGAGCCGCCCGACTCCCGCACCAGCTCGGCCCACTGCTCGCCGCTGACCCGCCCGGAGCGCAGCAGCAGCGCCTCGGGCCCCGGGGCGCCGGGCGACTCCACGGCGACCACCCGGCCGTCCCCGAAGTGGAAGGTGCCGCCCGGTGTCCCGGTGACGCGCAGCTCTCCGGTGAAACCGTCACGACCGCACGCGGCCAGGGCCTGAGCCAGGTGTTCGTGGCCCGACATCGCACCCCCCGCCGTCTCGCACATACGCCTGACGCGTAGCACTGAGGAGGGAAGGTGTATCAGTCCGGGCGCATATTCCGAGGGCGGGTTTGCTACCTGCCGTTAGTTGACGGAAGTTGAGTTGGCGGGCCGCTCAAAACATTCTGTTCGGCGCTCATTTGACCGAATCGGAGGCAGGTTTTTCAGGGTCCGGTGGCGGTTCCGCGGCGCTCTCCTCGCCGGTGACGACCTCATCCTCGATCTCGGGTGGCTCCGACTGTTCCTCGGCGTAGGCCTTGAGGTAGCTCACCACCGTGTTGGTCACGGCCACCAGCGGTACGGCGACCACCGCGCCGCCGATGCCGGCCACCATGCCGCCCGTCGCGACCGTGAGGACCACCGCGAGCGGGTGGACGCGCACCGCGCGCCCGAGGATGAACGGCTGCAGGATGTGGCCCTCGATCTGCTGGACGGCGAGGACCACCGCGAGGGTCATCACCGCCGTGAACACGCCCTGCGTCACCAGCGCGACCAGCACCGCCAGCGCACCGGAGGCGACCGCGCCCACCAGCGGGATGAACGAGAACAGGAAGATGAACACGGCCAGCGGTACGGCCATGGGGACGTCGAGGAAGTAGATCCCGATGCCGATGAAGACGGCGTCGATGAGCGCCACCAGGACCGTGCCGCGGACGTAGGCGGTCAGGGTGCGCCAGGCGCGCGGGCCGGCGCCGGCCACGGCGGGACGGGCGGCCGCGGGGACCAGCTTCAGCGTCCACTCCCAGATGCGCCGGCCGTCGTAGAGCAGGAAGAGGGTGGAGAAGAAGGTCAGCAGGATGCCGGTGAGGGCCTCCACGACGACCTGGACGCCCTCCAGGCCCGCCGAGGTGATCTGGTCGGTGTTGGCGCCGACCGCCTCGCGCAGGTTCTTGGCGATCTGGTTGATCTGCTTGTCGGTGACGTGGAAGGGGCTCTTCAGCAGCCAGTTGCGCAGATCGTCGATGCCGCTCTGGATCTGGTTGGAGAGGTCGTCGATGTTCTCCATGACCTGCCAGGTCACGAACCAGCCCATGAGCCCGATGACGACGAAGCCGAGGATCGCGGTGAGAGCCGTGGCGGGGCCGCGCGGGACACCGTGCCGCATCAGACGGGCCACCGTCGGCTGCAGCAGAGCGGTGATGAGCAGGGCGACGACGAACGCGAAGACAACGAGCTGTACGGAGCTGATGACCCGCATCAGCACCCAGACGGTGCCCGCGAGGATCAGGAGCCGCCAGCCGGCCTCGGCGGCGACCCGTACGCCCCACGGCACGGCCTGCGCCGGGTCGGGGCGGGGCACCAGCACGACGGGCGGGCGGGAGGCGGTGCTCGCCGGCTTCTTCCGCCTGCGCTCAGGCGGTGCGGCGGCGTCGGCCTCGGCCTCTTCGCGGGCCACCTCCGCCCGGCGCTCGTCCAGCCGGTCTCCCACATCGGTCAGCCGGGCACCGAGCCGGCCGATCCACCCTGGCACTCGCGACATGATCCGTCCTCTTCCCCCGTCTCTCCTCACCACTCCCCCCTGGAGTCGTCCGGTCCGACCGTACATGGCACAAGCCCCTCCCCCTAGGACGGGGAGGGGCTGCGGGAGGTTGAGCGGCCGGGGGCGGTCCGTGATCAGTAGTTGCCGTGAGCCTGCCAGTAGGCCCACGCGTCACAGGGGCTGCCGTAGCGGACGTTCATGTAGTTCAGGCCCCACTTGATCTGGGTGGCCGGGTTGGTCTGCCAGTCGGCGCCGGCCGACGCCATCTTGGAGCCGGGCAGGGCCTGGACGAGGCCGTAGGCGCCGGACGAGGGGTTGACGGCCAGGTAGTTCCACGTGGACTCGTGGTCCACGATGTTGCTGAAGCACTGGAACTGCCCGCCGGGCACGATCTGGCGCGCGATCGCCTGAACCTGCGCGGCCGTGTACGAACTCCGCACCGGGAAGACGCCGGAGGCTGCCTTGGCCTCGCGCTCCTTCTTCGCCTTCTCCTCGGCGGCCTGCCGCTTGGCCACCGCGGCCTCGGCGGCCTGCTTGCGAGCCGCTTCCTCCGCCGATGTCCTGGCGACGGCGTCCGCGGCGACGGCCTGTGTGTCGGCCTGCCGGGTCAGCGCGACCGTCTGCACCTGGGCCTGCCGGCCCTCGGGTATGTCCGCGAGGAGCGTCGCGTCGCCCGCCGACGCCTGGTCGTCGCCGGCGGACGGTGCGGTGCCCGCCTGGGCGACTCCCATGACGGCACCGACAGTGGTGACCGCCGTGGCCGAGACCACGGCGAGTCCACGCGCGGAGGTCCGGCTCATGTCCGGCTCAGTACCAGTGGTTGGCCTGCCAGAACGACCAGGCCTCGCAGGGGCTGCCGTACCGGCTGTCCATGTAGTTGAGGCCCCACTTGATCTGGGTGGCCGGATTGGTCTGCCAGTCGGCGCCGACCGACGACATCTTGGAGCCCGGCAGGGCCTGGAAGAGACCGTAGGCACCCGAGGAGGCGTTGACGGCCCGGTAGTTCCAGCTGGACTCGTGGTCCACGATGTTGCTGAAGCACTGGAACTGCCCGCTCGGCACCATCGAGGAAGCCATCGCCTGGATCTGCGCGACGGTGTACGAGCTCTGCACCGGGAAGCTGGAGGAGCTGCGGCTGGCCTTCTCCTTGGCCTCGGCGCGCTCCTTGGCTTCCTTGGCCGCCTGCTCGGCAGCCTCCTTCTTCTCGATCGCGGACTTGGCGGCGGCCTTGCGGGCCGACTCCTCCGCGACCTTCTTGGCGCTCGCGTCCGCGGCGATGGCCTGAGTGTCGGCCTGCTGCGTGAGGGACGCGGTCTGCACCTGAGCCTGCTCACCCGCGGGGATGTCCGCCAGGAGCGTCATGTCGGCTGCCGTCGCCTCGGCGTCGTTCGGCTGCGCGACACTGCCGGAGGCAACTCCGACAACGCTTCCGACAGCGGTGACCGCGGTGGCGGAGGCCACTGCGAATCCCCGGACCGAAATCGGGCTCACACGGTTTCCTTCCAGCATCGCCCGCTTCGGTGACCCTGGCGGACGCAATCGTGCCCCTGAACACTGGCCTCCCAACTGCGGGGTCACGGGAGGCGCGGGCCCGGTGGGCAACTCCCTTGCAGGGAGCGCCGCGTGGTGCGCGGGCGGCATACGACGGACGGTATGGAGTTGGTCGTGGTGTTGCTGTGGTGCCGTACCTCCCCCGCTACCAAAAGTGCGGGGGTACCCCCAGGGGTACAGGTGTGCCGTATGCGGGGCCTGACAGAACCGAGACTCTGCCGTAACCGGACGCCGGGTGGCAATTCTGAGTTGCGTGTGAAAGCTCACATCCCGTTTGACCCCAGGGATTTCGAGAAACCTCGACACGCGAAGGCGCCGCCCGGCTAGGCTCTTGGCCTTTCCGGACGGCGCCGACTTGCTTCGGGTTTCCCCGAACTGCCTTAGATCTGGCCGTCTTCGAGCATTTCGGTCACAAGGGCCGCGATCTGGGACCTCTCGGACCTCGTCAGCGTGACGTGGGCGAAGAGGGGGTGCCCCTTCAGCTTCTCCACCACGGCGACCACACCGTCGTAGCGACCGACGCGCAGATTGTCCCGCTGGGCCACGTCATGGGTCAGAACGACCCGTGAATTCGCGCCGATTCGGGACAGAACGGTGAGAAGTACATTCCGTTCCAGGGACTGCGCCTCGTCCACGATCACGAACGCGTCGTGGAGCGAGCGGCCACGGATGTGGGTGAGCGGCAGGACCTCCAGCATCCCGCGCGCGGTGACCTCCTCGATGACCTCGCGGCTGGTGACCGCGGACAGCGTGTCGAAGACCGCCTGCGCCCAGGGGCTCATCTTCTCGGACTCGGAGCCCGGCAGATAGCCGAGTTCCTGCCCGCCCACCGCGTACAGCGGCCGGAAGACCATCACCTTCTTGTGCTGGCGGCGCTCCAGGACCGCCTCCAGACCCGCGCACAGCGCGAGCGCCGACTTGCCGGTGCCGGCCCGGCCGCCCATCGACACGATCCCGATGTCCGGGTCCAGCAGGATGTCCAGCGCGATGCGCTGCTCCGCGCTGCGGCCCTTGATGCCGAACGCCTCCCGGTCGCCGCGCACCAGGCGGACGTTGCCCTCGGGCGAGACCCTGCCGAGCGCCTTGCCGCGCTCGGAGTGGATGGTCAGCCCCGTGTGCACGGGCAGGTCGGACACCTCGGGGACGTAGACATGGCCTTCGTCGAAGAGGATGTCCACCTGCTCGCCGGCCAGGGTCAGCTCGGACATTCCGGTCCAGCCGGAGGAGCCCGTGATGGCGAGTTCGGCGCGGTACTCCTCGGCGAGGAGACCGACCGAGGACGCCTTGATCCTGAGCGGGAGGTCCTTCGAGACGACGGTGACGTCGTACCCCTCGGCCTGCAGGTTGCGGGCGACCGCGAGGATGCGGGAGTCGTTGTCCCCCAGGCGGTAGCCGCTGGGCAGCACGCTGGGGTCCGAGTGGTTGAGCTCGACACGAACGGTTCCGCCCAGGTCCCCGATCGGGATGGGTGCGTCGAGACGGCCGTGCCGGACCCGGAAGTCGTCGAGCAGGCGCAGGGCCTGCCGGGCGAAGTAGCCGAGTTCGGGATGGTGCCGCTTGGCCTCCAGTTCCGTCACCACGACGATGGGAAGCACGACCTCGTGCTCGTCGAAGCGGCTCAGGGCGTTGGGGTCCGACAGCAGAACACTGGTGTCGAGGACATAAGTGCGCCGGTCTGGCTTGTGGCGCTTTGTGCTGGTCACCACGGAAGGACGTACCCCCTCGGAAGAGGTCGGGGAGCGACGGAGTGGAGCTGGACCGGTCGACGGCCCGTTTGCACGGGCCGGGAACCGGCCCTCCACTGCTTCTTCCGTGCCGAGACCGCACGGTAAGGCTGGTGCAAAGGGCCTCCCGGGCGGACGGCCCCGTGCCGCCCGCTGAGATCCGACACCCGTGGTTCGGGCGTCGACCTGACTGGCTTATGCCCTCGAACATGCGGTGCCATGCCAGTGCATATGACGGCGCCCTGGTGAACTCCTAGTTACTTCTGTCCCGAACGGGGTAGTCGAGCACTCTTTGCGGGGCGCCCGTCAGCCGCCGTAGCGCCGGTGGCGGGCCGCGTAGTCGCGCAGCGCGCGCAGGAAGTCGACCTTACGGAAGGCCGGCCAGAAGACCTCGCAGAAGTAGTACTCCGAGTGGGCGGTCTGCCACAGCATGAATCCGGACAGCCGCTGCTCGCCGCTGGTACGGATCACGAGGTCGGGGTCGGGCTGGTCGCCGGTGTAGAGATGGCGGCCGATCATGTCGATGTCGACGGCCTCGGCGAGCTCCTCCATCGAGGCGCCCTTGTCGTGCGCGTCAAGGAGCATCGACCGTACGGCGTCGGCGATCTCCTGGCGGCCGCCGTAGCCGATGGCGACATTGACGAGTATTCCGTCGACGTGGGCGGTGGACTCCTCCGCCTCCTTCAGCGCCGTCTGCATCGGGGCGGGCAGCAGGTCCGGGGTGCCGACGTGGTGGACCCGCCAGCGGCCGTCGGCGGCGAGGGTGCGCACGACGTCCTCGATGATGCCGAGGAGGGGGCCGAGCTCCTCCGGCGGACGGTTGAAGTTGTCCGTCGACAGCAGCCAGAGGGTGACGACCTCGACATCCGTCTCGGAGCACCAGCCGAGGAACTCCTCGATCTTCTCCGCGCCCGCGCGGTGGCCGTCGACAGGGGTGGAACCGGCGGCCTTCGCCCAGCGCCGGCTGCCGTCCACGATGACCCCGATGTGCTTGGGCACCTGGGCGTGGTCCAGGTGGCCCTCCACCCGGCGTGCGTAGAGCCTGACCAGCAGGCCGCGCAGCTTGTCGCGCAGGTTCACGTGAAAGTCAGCCCCTTTGAGATGGCGGTCCCCGCGGCTAGAGCGTACCGGGGGCTTCCGGGCGCCAACTGCGCGGGGCCTTCTGGCGCCTGGGCGGCCGCGGGTCGTCGGGGACCGGCCGCACCCCTGCGGCGGAGCGTCTGCCGGCCTGTGCCCCGCGCCCTGGCGGGTACCCCGGCCGACCCTGTCATGCGTGTCTCGGAGCACAAAAAAACGGGCCGGTCCGTGGGGGGGAGACGGACCGGCCCGAGGGGGGGTTTCCACCATAACCCTTCGTGAGGGATGGCGGGTGCATCGGCGTGCCACAACTACTCTCCGGAGTCGGGTGGCGACGGCGCGGTGGCCGGCCGAAGCCCTGTTCATGGGGGTTTCGTGGCCGAATCGCGGCGGAATCATGGGGGCGTGAGGCATCGCCCAAGCGGGTGACTCCGGGTCGGAACGTTTCTTTGACGCCGGGAAGTGGGCGCGGCACCGCGCAGCCCCCTCCTCTGCGCGGTGCCACCGCGCAGCTTTGCTGGCGCGAATTGCCTCTCCTTGAATTTACGTCAGCCGAGGTCCGGAAGCGAGCCGCCTGGGATAACGATGTGGAAACCCCGTGAAGACCATGGATATACGGGGCAGATCGGCCCTCGTTGAACCCATTGTCCGCTTTGCAGTCATCTGGGCTCGCTACGAGGCCGAGGGTTTGCGGGCCACGAAGAGATGACGGCTGCTGTGGGCGACGAAGGGCCCCTCGGCCTCGATCCGCTCGTGCAGGGACCGCAGTCGGGGCTCGTACTCCTCGACGGTGAAACCCGGGACCATCCACACCACCTTGCGCAGGAAGTGGACGACGGCGGCGATGTCGTGGAACTCGACCCGCAGCCGCTCGGCACGCAGGTCGACGATCTCCAGTCCGGCGGCCTCGGCGGCGGCGCGTTCACGCTCGGGACGGCGGTCCGAGCTCTGTCCCGCGGGCTGCGGCCCGAGGAAGTGCTCGACCAGCTCGAAGACGCTGCGCGGGCCGACGTGCTGAGCGAAGTACGTGCCGCCGGGCTGGAGCACACGGGCGATCTCCGGCCACTGGGGGCTGACCGGGTGCCGGCTGCTGACCAGGTCGAAGGTGCCGTCGGCGAAGGGCAGCGGCGCGTCCTCCGGGGCGGCGACGACCACGATGCCGCGCGGGCGCAGCAGCGCGGTGGCCTTGGCGATGTTCGGTGGCCAGCCCTCGGTGGCCGCGGCCAGCACGGGCGTCTTGACCCCCTGGCCGAGGGCGAAGTCCATGACCTCGCCGCCACCGGTCTGGATGTCGAGCAAGGCGGTGGCCGCGGCCAGCCGTCCGGCGAGGGCACGCGCGTACCCCCACGACGGCCGCGCCTCGGTGGCCCGCCCCGCGAACCACGAGAAGTCCCAGCCCTCGGTGGGCACGGCGGCGCCCTCGGCTACGAGGTCCTCGAATGTGCGGGCGTGTCGGGAGGTCATGGGGTGATCGTGGCAGGGGGGTGGAGGCGGGCGCCCCTCATTTTCGCCACCCTGGATTGCAGCGGTGCTCATTTTCGCCACCGCTCGTTTTCGGCACCGGGGCGGGCGCCGGTACTGCGGCGGTCCCTCATGGCACCAGCGGCCGGACGTCGCGCGCCACGAAGCGTATGAAGCCCTCCGGGTCGGGCTCGTCGGCCGTCGGCTGGAGGACGACCGTGTCGGCGCCGGCGTCGGCGAGCCGCTGGACGGCCTTGGCGACGGCATCCGCGTCTCCGGCGGCCCCGAGGTCGGGCACGTCGGCGAGGCCCTCCTCGGTGAGTTCGGCGCGCAACCGGGCGGTCGCGTCGGGCCCGGTGGCGGTGAGGAGGTAGACGACGACCCGGTGCGGTTGCGTGCGGCCCGCCTTCAGCCGTCCCTCGTCGATGAGCCGCCGGGCCCGGCGGACGCCCTCGGGCGGGGTGCCGGCGGTGAGCACCGTGCCGTCGGCGGCCTCGCCGGACAGGCGGAGGGTGCGCGGGCCGGTGGCCCCGGTGAGCACCTCGACGGGGCCGGCGGGCGGCCAGTCGAGGGCGACGTCGTCCAGGGTGACGTACCGCCCGCGGGTGGTGACGCGCTCTCCTGCCAGCAGGGCCCGCAGTGCGAGGAGATGCTCGCGCAGCAGGGTGAGGGGCGACTCGGCCCGCGCTCCCACCTGCCCCATCCAGTCCTGCACTCCGTGGCCGATGCCGAGGGCCGCCCGTCCCGGGAACATCCGGTGCAGGGTGGCCGCCTCCATCGCGGTGATGGCGACGTTGCGCAGGGGGACGGGGAGCAGGCCGACGCCGATCCGCACCCGCTCGGTCCACGCGAGGGCGGCGGCGGCCGTGGAGATCCCGCCCTCCCGGAAGCAGTCCTCCCACAGCCAGAGCTCTTCGAGCCCTCTCTCGTCGGCGAGCCGGGCGAGGGCCCGCAGCCGCTCGGGAGGGAGTTGGGGACGGAACACCGCGCCGAGTCCGGTCATGCCGCCCTTCCTACCCAGGGCGCGGGGACCGGGACACCTCCTTTACGGCGTCGGCTCGTACCGCAGCAGTACGACGCCGTTGCCGAAGGTGCGCGACTCGACGAGCCGGAGGGAGGTCTGCGTGTCGCTCTGCGGGAAGAGGGGCCTGCCCCGGCCGACGAGGACGGGGTGGACGTAGATCCGCAGCTCGTCGACGAGGCCGTACCGCAGGAAGGCCTCCCCCAACTCGGCCCCGCCGAGGGCGAGATCACCGCCCGGCTGCTCCTTGAGCGCACGGACCTCTTCCGGTACGACCGCACGCACGAGGGTGGAGTTCCAGTCGACGTGCGTGAGGGTCCGGGAGTAGACGAACTTGGGGAGGTCCCGCCAGATCGGGGCGAACTCCCGGACGGACGCGGGGGCGTCGGGGTCGGCGTCGGCGGTGGGCCAATAGTCGGCCATGAGCTCGTAGACGACCCGGCCGTGGAGCAGGCCGCCCATGCTCCCGACCGTCTCGTTCAGGTGTCTGTGCAGCTCGTCGTCGACCCGGTGCCAGCTGATGTCGCGGTCGGGGCCCTCGATGTACCCGTCGAGGGACACGGACATCATCAGGACGATTTTCCGCATCGGACACCTGGCCTGGGCAGTGGAGAGAGGATCGACTCCCAAGGTAACGGGAGCGACAGGGACGGCGTGGGAACGCCATGGCGGGAGGTGGCTCCGGGATGGGGCGCTGGCTGGACGGGCGGGGCAGGCTGGTCGTGCACGGGGAGCGGGACGGGTTCACCGTGCCACTGGAGCTGGCGACCTCCTACCGGGCCCGGACGAAGGGACTCCTGGGCCGGGACTCCGTCGACGGGGCCCTGCTCCTCTCCCCCGCGGGCAGCGTGCACACCTTCCGCATGCGCTTCCCCATCGACGTCGCCTACCTCGACCGCCACCTCCGCGTCATCGCCGTCCGCACGATGCAGCCGGGCCGCCTGGGCTTGCCGCGACTGCGGTCACGGCATGTGCTGGAGGCGGAGGCGGGGGTGATGGAGGGGTGGGGGGTGGGGGTGGGGGTGCGGGTGGAGATCGTGGTGGAGTGACGAGGCGGGGCTCGTGGAGTTGCCCTTGCCGACGGTGCGGGCGATGCGCGTGCCGCCTTGAATCTTGCGTGTGTGTTGTGATGTTCGTTCTGTCTGTGGTCGCCAGAAGAGTTGGCAGGTGAGCTGGTCTCGAACGCCGTCCACCACAGGAAGGGACCCGCCGCCCTCAGGATGCGGTGGTCGGCGGGCGTACTGCGCATCGGAGCAGGAGGCGCCGTCCCCCGAACGGTTCGGAGAGGCAGAGCAAAGGAGAGGCGTAGCTCGCCTCTCCCGGTAATCGCGGACGGTCAACTCACCGCGAACCGTGGGCCCTGAAGGTTCGGTCAGCAGCCGTTGGCCTTGGCCACCACCGGAACGAGCTTTCGCACCAACTGCGTGAGCGTCTTGTCCGCCTTGGAGAGATCCTTGGGGTAGAACGCCAGGATCTCCACAGAGAAACTGGTTCTGGGCAGACCGTCCGCATCGGGTGAATACCCGGGGCACGCTGCCACCGCCACAGCACCACGGGAGTACAAGGCGATGTTGCCGGAGGCGTCGACGGTGATCTTCTTGTCTCTGCCCCCGTAGTCGGTGGCCCTCTTCTCGGCGATCTGGCGGGCAGTTGGTCTGTCCTCGTGGAAGAAGCTGCTGACGAGGAGTGTCTTGGCGTTGTCGACCGCATAGTCGCACCCCGAGGCGTACTTGCCGTTGTCGAGGGCGTCGCCGGTGTGCGTCAGCTTGTTCCCTGGCGGGAAGAAGGGCTCGACAGCCTTCTTTCCGACGTGTGCTCCGCACAAGGTGTCAGGCAAGGCGTACGCGACTTCGGGCTTCTCCTCACCAGAACAGGCCGTAAGGAGGAGCGCGGTGGCAGAAAGTACTGCGCAGCCCATACGGCGGCTGGAATAACGGTCAGCCATGGTACTGGTCCCCCCACTCGGCGCCGGTGGCGTGGCTCTGGTCAACCTCTCGGCCCACAGCGTCCTGCAAGTCCTCGCTCCCTCCGGAACGGGCGATGTCAGCGCGGACCGCCTCCCGCAGCGCCGACTCGCCGCCGGTGTAACTTCTGCCCGCCTCGCTTTGGGCCTCGCCGGTAGTGTCCTGGTACAGCCTCTTGGCCACGTTCTCCTGGATATCCTCGATCGCCCAGCCGGCGACGTCGCCGACGACGGGGACCTTGATGGCACCTGTGGCCAGGCCCAGGCCGCGACCGACCCACTTGTTGGCGGTGTCGACACCTTCGTTGTACTCGGCGTCCCCGTGCGCGTGGGTGTCATGAACGGAGTGAGCACGGGCAGCGCTCATGATGCCCGCGACCTCCGCCCCCGGGTGGGCGGCGGAGGAGACGCGCTGCGTGAGTGAGACGTCGCTGTCATCCGGTCCCTTGATCTCCGCGTCGATGACTGCCGACGTGTAGGCCTGCTGAGAACCAGTGAGCGCGGCATAGGCGTCAGGATCCTGGCTGACCTGATAGAGGAATTCCTTGGTCACCTCGGGGTCCAGATCAGCACCCGTACCTTGAACCGGCAGACCGTTCTGGCCGCTGATCGAGCGTTGGATGTCGCCCATGTACTCGGCGCCGATGTTGCCAAGGCTGTCGCTCGCGGCTGCGTAGGGGGCAGTCCCCTCGTCGCTGTTGAGGAGTCCGCCGGCATCCGGGCCACTGAACTTGTTGATCACTTGGGAAGCGAGAGCAGCCTGCTCGGGACTATGTGCGAGCGGGCCCGTGGAAGGGTCGGCACCGGCGGGACGGCCCGTGGTGGCCGCTTCGAGGGCGTGGCCCAGGGAGTCGGGGAAGTCGTTCATGGACTTCTTCACGGCGTCGGGGTCGTGTCCGGTGATGTCGGGGAACGAGTCGTAGTCCTTGTTGACGAGATAGTCCAGGTAGTTGCTCGAACCGTCGACGTCCAGGGTCTGCTGAGGCCTGCCCTTCGGGGAGCCGTCCTCTGCGTACTCCTGCATGGGTGGCGAAAAGTAGTCCGTGGCCGCCTGTGGGCTGTGCCCCAGCGCTTCGAGGACGCTGTTCATGGGGTCGAAGCCGGCGCCGTTCTTGCCGGAGGGGTTGAAGCCGTAGTCCGGGTCGCCGATGTCGTACTTCGTGTTGGCGAAGAAGAACGGATCCTTGGCGTGGAGTTGGGTGACGTGCTCCGCGATCGGGGTGAGGAAGGAAGAGTCATAGTCGCCGTAGCGCAGGATGCCGCCGAGGAGCTGGTAGCCGTAGGGCCCCTCGCGCATGCTGTCCGGGTACAGCGGGATGTGCTGGGTGCCGAGTTTGCGCAGCTCGGCGGTCCACTGCTCGTCCAGGTGCGGCTTGTTGGCCGGGCTGGTGGCGGTGGCCAGGTTGTTTCCCATGGTGCGCTGAAGCTGCTGGAGCAACTCCTTGCGTCCGTCACTCGCGTCGGCGGTCTGCAGGGCAAGCTGGCCGTAGAGCTGGAGGGTGCCCTTCTGACCGAGCTGCTTGTAGAAGGCGGTGGAGAACTCCGCGTCACCCTGATTGGACTTGAGCAGGTGGTTGAGCTCGGTGAGCTCCTTGTCGGTGAGCTTGTCGCCCTTCTTCATCAGCTCGGCCGCGTGGGTGGCGTCGGCCGAGTCCAGGGACGTGACGACCTTGGAGTTGAAGTTGTCCGTGTAGCCGCCGAGGTCGCGGCGCAGGGCCCAGCACGCGGTCTCGTCGGCGTCGGCGGCCTGTTGGAGGACGGCTTCGATACGGCGGGCGAAGGCGTCGCAGGCCTGTTGCTGTTCGTGGATCAGGGCCTGGCCGTCGGGGTCCCGGCGGCCGATGGGGTCCTGGGAAGCGTCGTTGCGTGGGGTGACGACACCGGTCGCGCTCACGTGCAAGTCCTGCTTCTTGGCCTCGACTTCGGCCAGGGTGTGGAGATCGCTCTTCGCCTTCGTCAATTCCCCGTGGAGCGAGGCGAGGACACCGGCGATGCCCTCCGCCTCCTTCTGGGCGTCCGCGAACTCCTGCTGGGCGTCCCGTACATCGCTGTCGGCCTTGGCCGCCGTGAGGACCGGCTGGTGCCAGCCCGCCTGCTTGAAAGGCGCCGCGACCTCGTCGCCGTATGCCGTGTGCAGATCCTTGAACTTGGTGGCCGTCTGCTGCCAGCGGTCGGCGGCCGCTTTGAGGTTGCTGAGGTTGAGGTGGTACAGCTGCTCATACGTCGGCATGGCTGTGGTGGGTCCCCGTGGTGTGGTGATTGCGCGGTGGGCGATGGCGGGTTCGGGCCGGATCAGCCGAACGGCGACGGCTCACCCGACAGGGAGCGCATCGTCTGCGTGTTCGTCGTCTCGGTGCTCTGGTAGAGCAGGCCCGAGCCGCCGCACTGGCGGGAGAGGCTGTCGCACTTGGACGCGAGCGCCGAGACCTGGCTCGACCAGGTCTCGGCCAGGGCGCTGAGTGCTCCGCCGAGGCCGCCGTCCCAGTTGCCACTGCCGAAGTCCTTGGACGCCGAGCGGGTCTCGTCCACCGGGTGGGTGCCAGTGGTCCGCGTCCGTCCCGCCATCTCCTGCGCGCCGGTGCCCGCACGGTTCAGGGCTGCCGGATTCTCGATGTCCGTTCCGCTCGACACGCCGCGTCCCCCATGTTCAATTCCGCCCCTTGTCGGCCGGAACTTTCGATCGCGAATTATCAGTGGTGAGAAAGCGCAAAGTACCATCGCGGCGCACTGCCTCCCCTGGGCGTCGCCTGGTTTTCGCCACTGGCGGCACCAGGTGGGAGAGGTCCCCGCCGGTGTGCGGCAAACCGTGCAGGACGTCCGTCACACAGGCGGGGTGCGAGGGACCCGGATGACCCGCGTTCGGGAAGTTGTGGACCGAGAAGCGGTTGTGCGGTCCGGTGACCTGGTAGGGGCGGTCGGTCAGTTCTCCCCCCGTGGGAACGACACCTCCACCCGGCGGTTCTTCTTGCGGCCCGCTTCTGTGGCGTTGGAGGCGATGGGGTAGTCCTCGGAGTAGCCGCGGACCTCGTAGGTGATGCCCGAGTCCTTCAACTCCTCGTCCAGGACGTCCTGTACGGCGTTGGCGCGCTGGCGGGAGAGGGTGCGGCCGTGGGCGTAGCTGCCCAGGTTGTCGGTGAAGCCGAAGACGCGGATCCGGGTGGCGTGCTGGTTCTTGATCTCCGCCGCGATCGCGGAGATACGTGCCCTCGCCTCGCCGTTCAGCTTCGCGCTGTCCTTGCCGAACAGGACCTCTGCCTGGAGGGCGAACTTCACGTCCGCGTTGGTGTCCTCGCGGCGTTCGTCCCCGCTCTGGTCCTCCACGACCTGCTTGATGTCCAGCACCTTCGGTTCGGCGAGGGTGGCGCCTTCCGGGAGCTTCAGGTCCGGGTCGTTGGGGTCCACCTCGACGGGTGCGGTGGCGGAGGGCTCGGTGCCCGGGGGGACGCTGGGGCCGTCGTCGGCCATGGCCGGGGTGAGGGTCAGGGCCGCCATGAGCGAGGCGACCGTGATGGCCAGGGCCAGGCGCGGTGGGGTTCGGGTGGCGGTCATGGTCGGCGTCATCCGGAGATCTGGATGGGGGCGGAGGCGAAGGTGGGGAGTTGGAAGGTGACTTCGGTGGTTTTCGTCGGGGGGGCGGGGAACTGGACGAAAACGGCCAGGGATTCACCAGGTTGCAGGGACGAGAAGCCTGTCGTCGTCAGCGGTCGGCCGTCCGTGTCGCGCAGCACGTAGTAGCGCTTCTTCGAGGCGGCGTCCACGAGGGTCGCGCCTCCGAGTGACATACCGTGCCGGAGGATCTCCGTCTCGTCTCCGCGTACCGCCGGCGGAATGGTGATGCGCTTGGCGCCGTCGTTCTTCAGGTTGCCGTTCACCGTGACGAAGCCACCGGCGTCCCGAGTGGCCGAGGTGATCTGGAGCAGCAGCCCGCTCGATCCCTTCAGTTCCGCGATCGGCTCGTCGGACTCGCCGTCCTGAGTACTCGGGCCGGACCCGCCCGTGCGGGAGGCCGATGCCGACGCCTCCGGCTTCTTGTCGTCGTCCCCTCCACCACCGCAACCGGCCACACCGACGGCCAGTCCGGCCACGATCGTCAACGCGACCACCCCCTTGCGGGCCTTCGCCGTGAACCGAATGCTCATCACTCCGCTTCCTTCGTCACTCGTCGTTCGCTTGTGCCAGGTGGACGTCGAAGAGGTCCTCCGGTCCGGGCAGATCCGTGAGGTCGTCCGGGTCCAGATTCCACTCGACACCGTCCTTGCAGGTGAGCTTCGGCAGCGCGTCCGCGTCTTCGCCAGGCAGTTTGAAGTCGCAGACCGCTTCGATGACCGCCGTGGCTCTCTCGGTCGACTGTTTGCCCTCGACTCCGGGGACAATGGAATCACCGACGGTCTTGTTCGTCCTGACTTCGACCGTGTAGCCCGAAGGCAATCCCGTCCGCGATTGGCAGGTCAGCAGGGTGGCGTCGTTCTGTGCGGCCAGTTCGTCCGCCCGTGCGCAACCGTCGAACTCCACCCCCACACCGTCGAAGATGGCCTGCCACTTGGTGGGATCGAGGACGTTCTCCACCCACTTGTCGGTGAGCTTGTCCCGCGTGTCCAGGGCCGCTGCCAGGGCCGCCGCGTCGGCCGCCGTCTGGGCGCCGTTCCGATTCGCCGCTGCCTGACCGACTGCCAGGAAAGCGAACGCGAGAAAGAGCAGGCCCGCCACCACCGTGATGTAGATGGGGAAAGCCTGCCCTGCGTCGCTGTGTCTGCGGTCCCCGGTCAGCCGCTGATGACTTCGTTGACCTTGTCCACGATCGCGGTGTAGATCGTGTTGCCGATGTCCGTCCCCGTGATCGCCAGCACGATCGCCACCACCACCGCGATGATGCCCAGGTACTCGACCGCGGTCTGGCCCTTGTCGTCGTTGAACCGGTTGCTCATCGTGAGACCCTTCGGTGTCGCCGCCATCGGCCACCGGAGCGTAGCCCCGCCGGTTCCGGTCGGCGCAGGGTCCCTGGGCCCAAATGCGGGCCCAACCTCGCATCGGCACGGCTCATCCCACCCCTCGGCCCGAACTCGGCGCCGTGCCCAGCCATTTCGCGGCGGCCTCGGAGCGGCTCGTGCTGTGGAGCTTGGCGAAGATGCGGTTGATGTGGTTCTTGACCGTCTTCTCGCTGATGAAGCAGGCGGCGGCGATCTGCTGGTTGGTCATGCCGGATGCGATGAGGTCCATGATCTCCGCCTCCCTCGCGCTGAGTTGGAAACGCGACCTGTCCGATGACGACTGTCCCATAGATGGTTGCAGTTGCGAAAGCCCTTTGAGGGGAAATCTCCTTGAGGTGGGCGGGACATGAGAGTTTACGTGTGCATTCGCATCGCGTAGGTGGGTGAGCAGCGCGCCCGCCGCCGTGGGCGTGAGGTGGGTGCGGCCCTGCACGGTGTCCCGTACGGCCGAGGCGAGTTGGTCCGCCGTGAACTCGCCGTGGACGAGGTAGCCGTCGGCTCCCCTGCGCAGCGCCTCCTGGACGGTCTCCGGCTCCCCGCTGTAGGTCAGCATCAGCACCGGGGCGATCGGCACCAGGTACGGGAGCGCCGAGATCCCGTCGACGCCCGGCATCCGGACGTCCAGCAGGATCACGTCCGGGCGGTGCCGGCTCGCGGCCTCGTAGGCCTCCCGGCCGTCCGCGGCCTCCGCCACGACCGTGATGTCGGCGCGGCCCGAGAGGAGGGCGGTGAGGCCCGCTCGGACCACCGGGTTGTCGTCGGCGACGACGATCCGGACGGGGGTGGCCGGGGCGGTCGGGAACAGCGCGATCGGTGGGGTGGGGTGCTGGGGGCCGTCCGGCATGTCGCGGCCTCCTCTCGTGGTGGGGTGGGGGGTCGGTGGTCCGGCTGTCATCGGTCCGGCCGCGGGGGTGACAAGGGCAGTTCCAGGAGTACTTCCGTGCCCCTCGCCTCCGCGCCCTCGCCGACGCGGAGACGGGCCCCCACCGACTCGGCGCGTTCCACCATGCCGACCAGGCCGAAGTGGCCGGAGCGGCGGAGGTCGTCGAGGCTCGTGTCCGGCGGGAGGCCGCGGCCGTCGTCCCGGACGCTGATGCTGAGCAGTTCACGCTCGGGGTCGACGTCCACCGTGACGTCGATGCGCGTGGCCTCGGCGTGCCGGTGGGCGTTCTCCATCGCCTCCTCGGTGATGGTGAGGAGCTGGCGGGCCACCGGGTGCGGGACGGCGAGTGCGCGGTGCGGGGGGCCGGGCGGCCGGAAGGTCGTGGGGAGCGTGGTGCGGGCGTTGAAGTTCGTGGTGCGGGTGGCCAGTTCGGCGAGTACGTCGGTGCTGGGGGCCGGGTCCCGGCGCAGGTCGGTGAGGAGTTCGCGGGACTCGGTCGCCGCTCTGCGGGCCGCCCGGGCCACGAGTTCGGCCTGCTGCCTGAGCAGGGCCGGGTCCGGGGCGGGGGCTGCCGCCGACGTCGCCAGGCCCTCCGCCGCCAGGGCCACGCCGTGGAGCGTCTTCGCCACCGAGTCGTGCATCTCCCGGGCGAGACGGGCGCGTTCCTCGCTGATCGCCTCCGTCACGGCCAGGCGGGCCTTCATCGCGGTCAGGGCCTGGGTCGCGGTGCCGAAGCGGAGCAGGAGATTGCGCAGGGTGGAACCGACCGCTCCGGTGATCACGCAGAAGCCGGGGAGGAGAAGGAAGTCCGCGGGGGTGGTGTTCGGGTGCGGCAGGGCCGTCTGGGCCAGCAGGAGGATCAGGGACTGGAGGGAGGCGAAGACCGCGGCGCCTCGCCAGCTGTACGCGATGCCGGCCAGGAGCGGGGTGCAGACGCTGACGTAGGCGAGCGTGGTGTCGGGGCCCGCGGAGATCAGGAGCAGGCTGGCGAAGAGGGTGTCCGCGGCGAGGAGGGTGGGGTGACGCAGGAGGAGGGGACCGAAGCGTTCCCAGTCCCTGAAGAGGGCGTAGGAGGTGATGAAGGTGATGACCACCGCGGCGCCGACCAGGCGGGTGCCGAGGCCGGGGTTGGCGTTGAGGAGGGCGGCGGGGGCGGCCAGGGCGATCATCGCCAGGCGGAAGCCGAAGACCTGGCGGCACATGGCCTGGAGGGCGTTGACCTGGATGTCCAGTGCGGGTACGTCGGAGGGCATCTGCCCCGGAGAGGCATGAGCGCCCGGCTCGGGTACCGGTCCCGGAGCGGCATGAGCGCCGGGTTCGGGTACCTGCCCCGGTCCCGATTCCAGCCCCGGTCCCGATTCCAGCCCCGGTCCCGATTCCAGCCCTGGTCCCGGTTCGGGTACCTGCCCCGATCCCGGTTCCGGTGCACCGCGTCCGCCCGTGCCCCCGCCCCGCACCGCCGCCGCAACCCCCGCCGTCACCCGTGACTGCCTGCGCGCCTCCGTCATCGACATCGCCCGGTCCCCTACTTCCCCGTGATCGTGCCGAAGTCGGTGCCCGAGCCGAGCAGCAGTCCCGCGGCGAGCAGGAGCATCGTGGCCGGGACCATGAAGGTGGTGATCATCATGGTGGCCTTGGGGACCGCGCGGGCGGCCTTGCGGCGGGCGTTCTGGGCGTCCGTGCGGCGCATGTCCTTGGCCAGGGAGACCAGGGTGTCCACGATGGGGGCGCCCAGTTCCTCGCCCTGCTGGAGTGCCGTCACGAACATCGCCACCTGTTCGGAGTCGTTGCGGCGGCGCAGCTCCGCGAAGGCCTGGCGGCGGCTCATGCCGAGGTCCATCTGGCGGAGCGTGATGCGCAGTTCGTCCGCCCAGGGGCCCTCGTACTTGGAGGCCACCCGGTCCAGTGCCTGGCGGAAGCCCAGGCCCGCGCTCACCACCACCGCGAGCACGTCCAGGAAGTCGGGCAGGGTGCGCTCGATGACGTCCTTCCTGACCCGGATCGCCGACCAGATGCCGACCTCCGTCCAGAACGCCCCGAAGGCCAGCAGGAGCAGGGCCACCAGGATCTGGCCGCGGAGGAGGAAGACCAGGAAGCCCACGGTGCCGAGGGCGCCGTAGACCGCCCTGCGGGCCGCGTAGCGGTTGATGGTCAGGCCGCCGGGGTTGCCCGCGAGGTCGATCCTGCGGCGGTACTTGGCGACCTGCTTGGGGCCCATCAGGCGCAGGACGGCGGGGGCGTAGCGCATGCCCATGCGGTCGATCAGGGAGTCGACCGCGCCGGTGCGGGTCGAGCCGACCTCCAGTGCCAGCACCAGGTCGTTCGGCAGTTTCGCCTCCGCCCGGTACATGCGGATGCCGGCGAAGACGCCCCACACGCTCACGGCCATCAACAGGGCCAGTCCGATACCGATCACAGCCGCCCCCTCCTCAGACGTCGATCCGTGACATGCGGCGGATCAGCACGAAGCCCACCGCGTAGAGGGCGAACGCGATGATCACCGCGCCCTGGCCGAGCGGTGAGCCCGTCATCCGCGCCAGCGCGCCGTCCTTCACGCCGTTCATCAGGAACAGCGAGCCGATGCCCAGGACCGGGACCGCGTACGACGTCATGCTCACCTGGGAGAGCTGGGTGCGGACCTCGCGCCGGGTCTCCTTGCGCTCCTCGAGCGTCTCGGTCAGGTTGCGCAGGGCACTGACCACTTGGCCGCCGGCGCGGTTGGACAGGACCAGGGTCGTCACCAGGACCACCAGTTCCCGGGACGGCAGCCGCTTCGCCATCTCGTCGAGCGCGTCCTCCATCGCCACGCCCACCGCCAACTGGTTCGCCACGTTGGCCAGTTCCTCGCCGGCCGGTGCCTCCAGCTCCTCCGCCGCCATGCCGATCGCGGTGCGCAGGGCGAGGCCGGCGTGGGTGGCGTTGGCCAGGATGCGGGCCAGTTCGGGGAGTTGGTTGATGAACTTCTCGATGCGTTTCTGGCGCTGCCAGTTGAGGAACTGCACCGCCGCCCAGACGCCCGCGAGGCCTGCCAGCGGGCCGAAGAAGGGTGCCAGGGTGGCCTGGCCGATCAGCCACAGGCCTCCGACGAGCCCGATCATCGCGGCGAAGAACTCGCCCGGCGTCACGTCGAGGCCCGTCGCCGCCAGCCGCAGTTCCAGCTCCCGGCCGAGCCGGGTGCGGCGCAGCCTGCGGTCCAGGTCGCGGAAGTGCCGGCGGCGGCCGGTGTACGGCACCTGGCTCGCGGCCGTCAGCCGGTCGACCAGTGCCGCCCGCTGCGCCCGCCCCCTGGCGTAGATGTGGACGCCCACGACGGCGAGGGCGCAGGTGAGCAGGGTGGCGCCGATGGTCAGGGCGACTAGGGTCTGGAGGTCCATGGGAGGGGGTCCTACCTGGCTTCTCGGAGGGCCAACTGGGCCGCGGACTGGGCCACCCCGAAGGCCTGGGGCGTGGGCTGGCTCGCCATGTAGAGGCGGTCGACGGTACGGCGCGGGAGCGGGAAGTACGTGAACCGGCCGTAGATCCGGCCGTCGGCGGCCATGGGCTGGGCGTCGAAGCGGGCCACCGTCGCCAGCCGGTACGGCTCGCTGCCGTTGCTGTCGAGCAGGGCGATCTCGGTGATCCGGCGGGCGCCGTCGGCGAACCGGGTGAGCTGGATGATCACGTCGATGGCGCTGTTGATCTGGTCGTGCAGCGCCTCGAAGGGGATCTCCACCTCCGACATCGAGGCCAGGGTCTTCAGCCGCATCAGCGCGTCCTCGGCGCTGTTGGCGTGGACCGTGGCGAGGGAGCCGTCGTGGCCCGTCGACATCGCCTGGAGCATGTCGAGGGACTCGCCGCCGCGGACCTCGCCGACCACGATCCGGTCGGGGCGCATGCGCAGCGAGTTGCGGACCAGGTCGCGGATGGTGACCCGGCCCTGGCCCTCCACGTTCGGCGGCCGCGCCTCAAGCCGGACCACGTGCCGTTGCTGGAGCTGGAGTTCGGCCGAGTCCTCGATGGTGATGATCCGGTCGCCCTCCGGGATGAGCCCGGACAGCGCGTTGAGCAGGGTCGTCTTCCCGGTGCCCGTGGCGCCCGACACGATGATGTTGAAGCGGGCCTGCACCAGGCCCGCCAGCAGGTACAGCATGTTCTCGTCGAGCGAGTCGAAGCCGACCAGTTCCTGGAGCGTGTAGGAGCGCGGGAAGCGGCGGATCGTGAGGATCGCGCCGGTCAGGGAGAGCGGCGGGATGATGACGTTCACGCGTTCCCCGGACGGCAGGCGCGCGTCGACCATCGGGTTGGTCTCGTCGACCCGCCGGTTGACCGTGGAGACTATTCGCTCGATGGTCTGCATCAGCTGGTCGTGGGAGGGGAAGCGCAGCGGCAACTGCTCGACGCGGCCCCCGCGTTCGACGAAGATCGAGTCCGGTCCGTTGACCATGATCTCGGTGATGGAGGCGTCTTCCAGCAGCGGTTCCAGGATGCCGAGGCCGAGTGCCTCGTCGACCACCCGCCGGATCAGCTGCGAGCGTTCGACGGTCGACAGGACCGGTCCCTCGCGGCTGATGATGTGCCCGAGCACCCGCTCCAGCCGGGCCCGGCGCTCGGCGGCCGCGAGCGAGCTCATCTCCGCGAGGTCGATCTCCTCCAGGAGCTTGGCCCGGTAGGAGGAGACCAGGTGGCCGTCCTCGCCCCGGTTGCCGTTCTCCTCGGGGGTGTTGATGCGGGACCGCAGACTCATGGGGGTACCTCGTTCAGTGGTCGAGCGGCATGGTGGCGGTCTTGACCGCGGGGTCGAAGCTCCAGCCGGGGACGATCGACGGGATCTGGACGGTGGCGGTGACGGTGACCGAGTCGCCGCCCCCGCCCTCGGCGCAGTCGACGGACAGCCAGTCGCTGATCGCGTTGACACAGCCGTCCTGCGCGCTCAGGTCGAGCGAGGCGGCCCGCGCCCCGGCCCTGGCCGCCGTGCCGGCCTGCTGGGCGGTGTAGGCGATGAGCCCGATCTGGACGCCGGCCATGGCGACGAGGAGCAGGATCGGGATGAACCCCAGGTATTCGAGGGCGACCTGACCGCGGTCGCGGTCGCGGCGGGCGCGGCTCTCTCCGGAGTACGGCATCTCAGTCCCTGTCCTCCTCCACCGCGCCGGCGTGGCCCTCCACGTCGAAGGGGAAACCGATCGAGCCCGGGAACAGGACGGGGACCTGGAGAGTGACGGTGGCCCTGACGTAGCCGCCCCCGGTCACGCAGCTCACCGTGCCGCTCCACGCGCCGGGCAGCTTGTCCGTACCCGCCTCCTGGCATGCCGCCTGCCGCTCGCCGGCCGGAACCGCCGTCCCCGCCCGCGCCGCCTCGTCCGCAGCATTCCCCGCGAGCGTGAAGGTGTACCCCAGCAGCACGAACTGCCACAGCAGCACCAGCGTGATCAGGATCAGGGGGGTCATCCCGAGGAACTCGACGGTGACCTGGCCGGCGTCCTCGCGGGGCCGCCGAGAAGCCGTCCGGCCGGTCGGCCCGGCGGCGCCGCGGGACACGGCACCCGTGCCCGCGGGGAGCGCGCCCGCGGTGCTCATGTCCCCGGGCAGCCGTCCCCCCGCACCCGGCCCTCCGGAGAGCACGCCCCCGGCCGCGGTGTCGTCGGCCGCCGAAACCCCGCCTCGTGGCTGTCCGCACCGGCGCCCTGCCGACCCGGCCGGGAAGCGCCCCTCGCGCCGACGGCCCAGGTCGTCCGTGAAGCGTCCCCTGCGCCGACGTGCCCTGCCCGTCGGCCGGGCCCACACGGTCGCGGCCCTCACCTCCCGAGCTCCTTGCGTCGCCGGAAGGCCAGCGCGCCGCGCTCCCGGCCGCCGTTGCGATGGGAGTTCGCCTCCGTGCCCTTGACCAGGCCCAGTTCACCGGCGAGCGTCCACAGGGCCTGCTTGACCGTGCCCTTGGCGTCGAGTTCGTGGACCCGGCCCGCGTCCACCGCGCCCTGGAGCTCCTTGAAGTTCGCCGGGATCACGGTCGCCGCGACGCCGGTGCCGGTGATCTTCTGGATGAGCGTGGGCTGGATCTCCGTACCGCGGCTGTGCCGGTTGACGACGACGGTGGTCTCCTCGGCCTTGCGGACCTGGAGGCGGTCCCACATGCGCACGGCACGCTTGGCGCCGCGTACGGCGACCACGTCCGGCGTGGTGACCAGCAGGGCCGTGTCGGCCATCTCCACGACCGCCGCGCCGGCCCCGCTGAGCTGCGCCCCGCAGTCGACGACCACGACCTCGTAGCGGGAGCGCAGAGCGCTCACGATCTGGCGGGCGGCGCGCTCGGTGACCTCCTCGCCGCGTTCGCCCTCGCCGGGGGCGAGCAGCAGCGCGAGGCCGGTGTCGTGGGCGAAGACGGCGTCGGCGAGGACGCGCGGGGAGATGTCGGTGATGCTGGCGAGGTCGACGACCGAGCGGCGGAACTGGACGTCGAGGTAGGAGGCGATGTCGCCGGTCTGGAGGTCCATGTCGAGCAGGGCGGTGGGACGGCCGGAGGCCTGGGCGGCGAGGGCCAGCTGGACGGCGGTCGTGGTGGCGCCGACGCCGCCCTTCGCCCCGCTGACCGTGACGACGGTGCCGCCGACTCCGGTGAACACGTCGGTGGCGGCGCCCAGGTGCCGTCGTACGCCCGTGGACCACTGGGCGACCGCGTGCACCCGGGTGGCGAGTTCCTCGTAGCCGAGCGGGAGGGCAATGAGGCCGCGGGCGCCGTAGTCCATGGCGGCCTGGAAGAGGCCGGGGCCGACGTCGGAGGTGACGAGGATGACCCCGACGGCCGGGAAGCGCAGGGCGACCTCGCGGATCAGCTCCAGGGCCGGTACGGGTCCGATGCGCTCGTGGACGACCACGACCTCGGGCAGCTCGTCGATCGACTCGGAGGCCAGGCGCGCGAGGGTGTCGATGAGCTGGGTGGAGTCGGTGACCGGGGCGACGGGCTCGGCGTCCGGGAGCTGGCTGAGCAGCGTGGTGAGGGAGCGGACCGCGTCCGCGTCGCCGACTGCCGGGAGGATCCTCGTGGGCATGGCGGCCTCTCACTTGTCCTTCGCGAGTTCGTACGTGCGCTCCTGCTCGGGCACGGTCCCGGTCTCGCCCGGCGCGACCAGGGCGAGCCGGACCCGCTTGGCGAACGACTCGGCGTACGTGATGCGCTGGGCGTCGAGGGCGGAGAGGGCGAAGGTGATGGGGCGGGCCTCGGTGGCGGCGCGGGTGCGCTCGTCGGCGTCGGGCTGGAGCGAGGTGAGGTCGCCGACGTCCAGGACACGCGCGTTCGTCACGATGATCTTGGAAAGGTCGGGATCACCCTCCTTCTGCCCCTCGAAGGTGGCGTACACATTGACCGAGGAGCCCGCCGTGATCTTGCCCGCGACGCCGGTCGCCGCGTCGATCATGATGGCGATCTCCTGCTGCCCGGGCTGCAGGGCGGGCTGGTCGACGATCATGTCGCTCTGGAGCAGCGAGCCCTTCTTCAGGGTCGTCACGGCGATCTTGTCGCGGACGGCGGCGAGGTCGGTGACCGCGTTGGCCGACAGCCAGCGCTTGGGCATCTCGGTCTTCTCGAACTGCGCCGCGGTGAGCCGGGTGTAGGGCTCGATGTCCTTCTTGACCTCGTACGCCGTGACCTCGGGGCCGACCTTGGACTTCACGTCGTCGATGACGGAGAGCACGCCGGCGAAGGCCGCGAGGGCGCCCAGGACCGACAGGAGCAGGAGTATCACGCCGCGGCGCTGACGGGAGTTCATGAACCGTACAACCTCGTTGGGGGGCTCGGTCGAGCGGAATCGGGGACGGGGGCGATCCGGTACGGCTCACCCGGCGGGCAGTTGGTGCTGATGCTGCGGGTGCTGCTGTTGCTGCGGGACGGGCGTCACGGGCGCGGTGGCCGAGCAGAAGACGCAGCGGTCACCGATGACGTCGATACCGCACCAGTGACAGATGTTCTGCCGTACCGAGGTGACCAGTTGGTAAAGGACGGACAGGTCGGGCAGGAAGGTGCAGAACTCGATCAGCTTGCCGGTGCCCCACCACTCGGCGGACTCGGCGGGCAGCGGCGCCTCCCGCAGCCCCTGGATCCGCCAGGACCTGGCCAGGGCACCGGAGACCCAGTCGGACTGGAGCTGCCCGCGCGCGACGAGCATCGAGGTGGCGAACTCCGGGCCGGCGAGCGTGGCGTCCGGGGCGATCCTGACGAGCTGCGGCTGGGGATGGGCGAGCACGGCGAACTGGCTGCCCGGCACCCATGACTTGGCGTGCGACTTGAGCCCGACGGGGATCCGGTCGAGCCTGGCCACCGAGCCGAGGAGCGCGCCCGCGTGGAGGTAGTGGGTGAGCAGCCGGCCCGCCGAGGCGAGCACGCCGGGGCTGAGGTCGCAGGAGGCGAGCTGTCGCAACTGGCGGGCGAGGACCGCGAGTCCCAGGGGCGGCAGCTCGGGCTGGAACAGGGCGATCCGGTCGCTCTCCAGCAGGGACCGCACGGTACGCAGCCGCTGGTCCACCGCCGGGGGCACGGCACGGGAGTACACGACGACCACATGGCCGTGCTGGTCGATCAGCGCCTGGAGGGCGGCGAGCGAGTGGTCGAGCGGCTGCCGGTCGAGGCCGTCGAGCACGACGGCGGGCAGGGTCCGCTCGTCCTGTGCCGGCAGCGCCATGTCGGCACCGGTCACTGCGATGGCAGTTGGCACGCGCAGCTCCCCGTATCCCATGCCCGAGGGTCCGGCGGATCACTCCGTCGCACCCGGTCGACTTCACTGCGTGACTACCTGAGCACTGTAACCACGGCTCTGTGACCGGAGAACAGCGATTCTGTGACTTCCTGGCCGGGCCGACGGATCAAAAGCGGGCGATTCCTGCCCAGATGGGGCGCACTTGCCACGTGCGCGGGCCGGAGAAAGGCCAGTTGTGCATTCATCCCCGCCGCCCTCCTTGACAGCGGGATTGGTCTGGACCAACTTTCTTGTCATGCCCATACTCAGCAGAAAACCGGCGCGGTTCCGGACCGCGGCCCTCATCGCGGCCCTCGCCCTGGGCGGCGCCCTCGGTGTCGCGGGACCGGCCTCCGCCGCGGACGTCAACAACGCGAAGAACGCCGGCTTCGAGTCCGGCCTGACCAACTGGACCTGCTCGGCGAGCAGCGGTACGACCGTCTCGTCGCCCGTGCACGGCGGCTCGGCCACGCTGAAGGCGACGCCCGCCGGGCAGGACAACGCCAAGTGCGTCCAGACGGTGGCCGTGAAGCCGGGCGCGACGTACACGCTGAGCGCGTGGGTGCAGGGCGGTTACGCCTACCTGGGCGCGACCGGCACCGGCACCACGGACGTGTCGGCCTGGACCCCGGACTCCGCCTCCTGGAAGCAGTTGACGACCACCTTCACCACTGGGGCCTCGACGACCTCGGTGACGGTGTACACGCACGGCTGGTACGGACAGGCCGCGTACTTCGCCGACGACGTGTCGGTGTACGGCCCCGACGGGGGCGGCGGGGGCGATCCCGCTCCCACGGTCCCGGCGACGCCGGCCGGCCTGGCGGTCTCCGGCACGTCCTCCTCGTCCGTCTCCCTGACCTGGAACACGGTGTCGGGCGCGACGGGCTACAACGTCTACCGCAACGGCACGAAGGTCACGGCGGTCACCGGGACGTCGGCGACCGTGACGGGGCTGACCGCCTCGACGTCGTACAGCTTCCAGGTCACGGCGGTGAACTCGGCGGGTGAGTCCGCGAAGTCGGGCACGGTGACGGGGACGACGAGCGCGTCGACGGGCACCGGGGGCGGCGCGGTGCCGAAGCACGCGGTCACCGGGTACTGGCAGAACTTCAACAACGGGGCGACGGTCCAGAAGCTGTCGGCCGTGCAGTCGCAGTACGACATCATCGCGGTGGCGTTCGCGGACGCGACGACGACTCCGGGCGCGGTCACCTTCACCCTGGACTCGGCCGGGCTCGGCGGGTACACGGTCGACCAGTTCAAGGCCGACATCAAGGCCAAGCAGGCGGCCGGGAAGAAGGTCGTCGTCTCCGTGGGCGGCCAGAACGGCACGGTCTCGGTGAGCGACCCGACGTCCGCGGCGAACTTCGCGAACTCGGTCTACACGCTGATGCAGACGTACGGCTTCGACGGCGTCGACATCGATCTGGAGAACGGGCTCAACGCCACCTACATGTCCCAGGCGTTGCGATCGCTCGCGGCAAAGGCGGGGTCGGGCCTGGTGCTGACGATGGCACCGCAGACGATCGACATGCAGTCGACGTCCAACGCGTACTTCCAGACCGCGCTGAACGTGAAGGACATCCTCACGGTCGTCAACATGCAGTACTACAACAGCGGTTCGATGCTGGGCTGCGACGGCAAGGTCTACTCGCAGGGCTCGGTGGACTTCCTGACCGCGCTGGCCTGCATCCAGCTGGAGGGCGGACTGGCCCCGTCCCAGGTGGGGTTGGGCCTGCCGGCGTCCACGAGCGGGGCGGGCAGCGGCTATGTCTCGCCCTCGGTGGTGAACAACGCGCTGGACTGCCTCACCAAGGGCACGGGCTGCGGCTCCTTCAAGCCGTCGAGGACCTACCCCGACCTGCGCGGAGCCATGACCTGGTCGACGAACTGGGACGCGGCAGCCGGGAACACGTGGTCCAGTGCCGTGGGACCGCACGTGCACGGGCTGCCGTAGTCACGGGTCAGGGCGCGGCCGGGTTGTCACCCCTGGATGACCGGCATGACCTCCCGGCCCGCCTCCCCGACCACCGGCCTCAGCTCGTGCCCTCCCGTGCCCCGCAGTGTCACGAGGCCGGAGTGCACGGGGTCGATCGCGCGGTCCGGCCGGCCGTAGCGCACGATGCCCGTCACGGTCAGGTCGATCGGCGCCCGGGTGTCGCGGACCAGCGAGAAGCGGGCGCCGAGACGGACGGGGCCGCGGAGGCAGCGCACGACCACGGTCACCTCCGTGGCCCCGGCGCCGCGCACCTCGTGGATCTGCAGTTCGGCGTCCACGCTCACACCAGCGGCCGGTAGTAGGCCAGTACCGGTGCCAGCCGGGCGAACCACTGGCCCAGCGCGTCCCGGCCCTTCGCGTCCACCACGCACTCGTAGAAGCGGCCGTCGAGGTGGATGACGGCCACCATCAGGGTCTTGCCGTTGGGGCCGGCCTTGTAGTGGACGCTGCGCACCTCGTGCCAGGCGAACTCGGCGGTCTGGCCGTGGGACTCGAAGGCGACGCCCGCGGAGTCGACGACGACGGAGTTGTGACGGTCGACGGCCATGAACTCCGGGCCCTCGGCGGGCGGGGGCGGGGCCGGGTAGCCGTATCCGTAGTGCGCGGGCGGCGGACCGAAGCCGGGCGGCGGCGCCGTCGGTGGCGCCATGGGCGCGGGAGGGGGCGGCGGCTGGTCGCCGTAGGGCGGGCCGGGCGGCGGGGTGGTCATCGGCATCCGTCCCCTCGCGTCGCGGACTGCTTCGAAGTCATGTGAAACATTCTCCCCGCCCCACCACGTCAGTGAAGTGAGGACCTCTTCACAGCCGGGCGCACAGCATCAGGGGGACATACATGAGACAGGCCCGCGCGGACGAGTACGCCGAGTTCGCCGCTGCCCGGGCCGGTCATCTGTACCGGTCGGCGTGTCTGCTGACCGCGGGTGACACCCATCTCGCGGAGGACCTGGTGCAGGAGGCGCTCGGGCGGATCTACGTCCGCTGGAGCCGGATCTCCGGCATCGGCAACCCCGCGGCGTACGCGCAGACCGTCCTGGTCCGGGTGTTCCTGACCCATCAGCGCCGGCGCAGCAGCAAGGAGCGCGCGACCGACGTCCTTCCGGATGTGGCCGTCGCCGGTGTCGACACGCCCCTGCGGCTGACGCTGCTCGACGCCCTCGCACGGCTGCCCGCCAAGGACCGGGCCGTGGTGGTCCTGCGCTACTGGGAGGACCGCTCCATAGAGGAGACCGCCGGTGTCCTGAACGCCAGCGCGGCTGCCGTCCGCACCCGCTGCACCCGGGCCCTCAAGCAGCTGCGCGGGCTCCTGGGCGAGGACATCGGCGCCTACGCCCGGCCCTGACCGTCCCCCGACTTCCCTTTCGACCGACCGACCCGGAACGGTGGCTGCCCCATGCTCGCAGACCAGGACAAGGACCCCTTCGAGGAGCGGCTCGCCGCCGCCCTGCACGAGACGGGCGGCGGGTTCGACACCGACCGCACGGCCCTCGCCGCGCGCGGCGCGGTGCGGGGCCGGCGCAAGCGGTTCGTACGGCGGGCCGCCGTCGCCGGGGGCACCGCGAGCGTCGTGCTCGCCTGCGTGGGCGGGGCGCTGGTCCTGCGGCCGGGCGGTACGGCGACCGAGGCCGTGCCGTCGTCCCCGACGGCCTCCGCCGAGCCGAAGCCGAGCGCCACGGCCCCGCCCGCGACCGCGAAGCAGATGATCGGGACCCTCAAGAAGCTGTTGCCCAAGGGCGACTTCAGCGAGGAGCGCGGGCGGGGCACCGAGCCGACCGACGACCTGAAGGTGCCCGCGCCCTACGCCGGGCTCGTCTTCGACGACGGTCACGGCGCGGCGGCCGTCGAGGTCAGCGTGGGCCGGGTGCAGCCGGGCAGCACGGAGGCCCGGCAGGCGACCCAGTGCCCCGACCGGGTGTACACCCCGTACGACGCCTGCAGGACGAGTCGGCTCGCCGACAGCTCCGTGGTCACCGTGCTCCAGAGGTACGAGTACCCCGACCGCCGGGTGGACACCAAGCTGTGGACCGCCGAGCTGGTGACCCCGACGGGGCAGCACATCAGCGTCAGCGAGTGGAACGCGGCCGCCGAGAAGGACAAGCCGGTCACCCGGACCGATCCCCCGCTGGACCCGGCGCAGTTGACGCGGCTGGCGGCGGCGAAGGAGTGGCGCACCGTGGCCGACGCGCTCCCCGAGCCCCTGCCCGAGCCGGAGCTCCCGGGCTCCGCCCTGCACGCCCGCACCGACCTGCTGGCCCTGCTGCCGAAGGGGCTGAAGGTGACCGACAAGAGCAGCGACGACGGTGACTTCGCCTACGCCGTGGTCGATGACGGCAAGGGCAGGAGCCTGGTCCAGGTCAATGTGCAGCCCGACATGCTGGACGCGGCCGGCGACCTCTTCGGCTCGGGCTCCGAGACCCTGCCCGACGGCACCCGGGTCGCCGTGAAGCAGGGCCCCGGGGACCGGGGCCACCAGGTCATGTGGACCGTCGACACCATGCGCGCCGACGGCAGGCGCGTGGTGATCAGCGCCTTCAACGCCGGCACCCAGAACGAGCCCGCCACCCGTGAGGCCCCGGCGCTGACCATCGCCCAGATGCGGACGATGGCGCTCGACGCCCGGTGGTGGAGCGGCAGTTAGAAGAACTCCGACCACGGCTGGTCCCAGATCTGCTTGACGCACAGGACCAGGAACAGCAGGCCCGCGATGGCCAGCATGGCGTTGCTCAGGGGGCCGTTGCGCCACTGGCTGGGGGTGCGGGAGGTGTTCAGCAGCCACATCAGGGTGCCGGCCAGGAAGGGCAGGAAGGCCGCGCCGAGGACGCCGTAGATGATGACCAGGCGGAAGGGCTGGCCCTGGAAGAGCAGGACCATCGGGGGGAAGGTCAGCCAGAGCAGATAGACGCGGAAGGGCCAGGAGCGCTCGCGCGAGCCGGAGGCGACCTCCTGGCCGGAGCCCGCCGCACCCCCGCGGTCGCGGTAGCGCGCCACGAAGTCCGCGAACATCAGGCTCACGCCGTGCCAGACGCCGATCAGCGAGGTGAAGGACGTGGCGAAGAAGCCGATGAGGAAGAACTTGGCGGTCGCCGAGCCGTACTCGTCCTCCAGGATGTCGCTCAGCTGGACGAGCCCCTTGTCGCCGCTCGCGATCGCCACGTTTGCGCTGTGCAGCAGTTCCGCGCCGACGAAGAGCATGGCGACGACGAAGATGCCGGTGGTGATGTAGGCGACCCGGTTGTCCAGGCGCATCACCTTCATCCAGCCGGTGTTCGTCCACCCCTTGGCGTTGACCCAGTAGCCGTAGGCCGCGAGCGTGATGGTGCCGCCGACGCCGCCGATCAGGCCGAGGGTGTTGAGGACGGAGTCCTTCTCGTCGGGCAGGACGGGCAGCAGGCCCGCGAAGGCGTCCGGCAGGTTCGGGGTGACCCTGATCGCCAGGTACACCGTCACCACGAACATGACGCCCACCAGGACCGTCATGACCTTCTCGAAGACCGCGTACTTGTTGAACCAGACGAAGACGAGGCCGACAAGGCCGCAGGCGATGGCCCACCATTCGAGGTCCATCACGTCCGGGAACAGGGCCTGGAGCGGGAGCGCGCTGGACGACATCGCCGCCGCGCCGTACACGAATCCCCAGATGACCACGTAGACGGCGAAGAACCAGGTGGTCCAGCGGCCCAGGCTCGCCCAGCCGTCGAACAGGGTGCTGCCGGTGGACAGATGCCAGCGGCCCGCCGCCTCCGCGAGGGAGATCTTGACCAGACAGCCGATCACCGCGGCCCACAGCAGGGTGTAGCCGAAGTTGCTGCCCGCGATGAGCGTGGCGACCAGGTCTCCGGCGCCGACGCCGGTCGCGGCGACGACGATCCCCGGGCCGATGTAGCGCCAACTGGACTTGCGGGGTACGGAGTTCGCCTCACCGGTCACTTTGTTGTCCGTGGTGTCCGCCATGAAGGTCAAGAAACCCTAAAGATCGTGGTCCGGCAAGAGGGCGTGCGGTGAAGGAAGTCAGCAGGTGCCCAGTTCGAACCAGACCGTCTTGCCGCTCCCGTCGCAGGTCCCGTCCTGGTGCCAGCCCCAGCGCAGTGCGAGCGCCTCCACCAGGAACATCCCGCGGCCGCGCTCCGCGAACCCGGCGTCCAGGACCTGCGGGGTGAGGTGGCCGGAGTCGGCCACCTCGCAGCGCAGCACGCCGGGCGCGGCGGACAGGGTGAGCGTGAAGCGGCTCGCCGAGTGGAGCAGGGCGTTGGTGGCCAGTTCACTCACGAGGAGTTCGGCGGTGTCCACCAGGTCGCCCCGCCCGGCGAGCCCCCACCCCCGCAACTGCCTGCGCACCTCGGCCCGGGCCTCGCGCACGGCGGAGGGGCAGGGGTCGTACTCGACGCTCAAGTGACCTGCCTCCAGTCGGTGCCGGCGAGGGGCGACACATCGGGGACGGGGGCCGAGGCCCCTGCGCGGTTCCATACCTGCTCCACCCGTCCGGTCACGCGTACCGCAGTCGTACGGTCGCCCCGTCCCGGTCGTCGCGCACGTCGACGTACGCGCACACCTGGCGGGCGTACCAGAGGCCCTGTCCGGGCTCCAGGTCGGTGGCGTCCGGCGGGACGAACCCCGCCAGCGGATCACCCACCCGGCGCTGCGAGCGCAGTTCGCAGACGCAGTGCGTGTCCCGTCCCCACAGCAGCGCGGTACCGGACCGCTGCCCCACGGCCTGCGCCGCCTCGGCCACGGCCGTCGCGAACAGCTCCGCGTCGGCGGCCGCGAGACCGCGGGCCCGCGCTCTGCGTCCCACGGCGTCGGCGGACAGGTCGGTGAGGAGCTCCGCGTCCGGCGGGGGCGGCGCGAGGGGTACGGCGTCCAGCTCGGCGGCGAGGCGTACGGGGTCCTCGTACACGCCGGTGCCGGGGTGGGCCCTGCGGACCGCGTCGATGATCGCGGGCCCCGCGGTGCGGAGGTCGTAGGCGCACAGGGCGGTGGCGGCGAGCGGCGCGAACAGGAGGTTGGCGAGGGCCTCGTAGCGGATCCACTCCGTGGTCTCGCGGGGGGAGCTGCCGGCCCTGCCGTTCCAGACGGGCTCCATGAGGAGGTGGATACGGCCGCCGGGTCCGGCGTGCGCGGCGAGGTAACCGGCGCCCTGCGCGACCGCGTTCGCGGCGGAGCCGGTGTACCACTCGGTGTGGTCGATGAGGGTGACGCGCTCGGCGTCCGTGCCGAGGGTGTCCCGCAGCAGGGCGAGGTTGCGCGGGGAGGCGATGGCCACGGGCCGGGGTTCCTCGGGGACGTCGAGCGCTTCGGCGAGGAAGGGAACGGCGGCGGTGAGGAATGCGCCGTCGGTGCCGTAGCTGGCCATGCGGTGGTCGAAGGCGGCGGTCATGGCAGGTCCTTCGGTGAGTGGATGTCCGGGCGGCCGCGCGCGGGCAGTTCGCGGCCTGTCCACCGCGCCGGGCGACGAAACCGGTCGTCTCGACCGGCGGGTGCCCCATGATCAGCCAGTCCTCCGGGGGTGGTCGGAGACCCCACTGTGGTCCCGGCCCTTACATATATGCACGTGCCGCTCACACCAGCGGGTGCACTTCCCCGGGGACCACGCCGGGCCACCTGGATCCGCGTACACTGCGCCGGCCTCGCGCCCTCAACCACGCACAGCCGACGCACAGTTCACGCCATCCGCGCCTCTGTTCGCCCTTGACCTGCTCATGCCATACGCGCACGATGAGCGGCACACCCGCACCGGCAGCACGTCGCTGAACAACCCCCGCTCCACTCCCCCACTTCCGGAGATCCCGGAAACCCCGGAGAACACAGGAGACTTCATGCGACTTCGCATACGCGGTTCCGGCGCCCGCGGCGGCACCCGCTACGCCGCCCTCGCCGCCGTTCTGGCCCTCGCCCTCGCGGCCCCGCTCTCCGCCAACGCCGACAGCGCCCCGAAGGCGGCACCGGGCGCCGAGGACGTCCGCCAGTACGAGATCCACCAGCACTCGACACCCGTGACCCGTACGGCGATCCAGCGCACGGGCGTGACGGTGGACGAGGCCGACGAGGAGACCGTCGTGGTCTCCGGACGCGCCGACCAGATCAGAAAGCTGCGTCAACTCGGCTACGAGGTCACCGCGGTGGGGGCGGCTCCGAACCGTGCCGCGGCGGACGAGGCCCGGCTCTACGACTTCCCCTCGGCCGACTCGCGCTACCACAACTACGCCGAGATGAACGCCGAGATCGACCAGCGTCTCGCCGCCTACCCGAACATCATGAGCAAGCGGGTCATCGGCACGTCGTACCAGGGCCGGGACATCGTCGCCATCAAGATCAGCGACAACGTGGCGACCGACGAGGCCGAGCCCGAGGTGCTGTTCACCCATCACCAGCACGCCCGCGAGCACCTCACGGTGGAGATGGCCCTGTACCTGCTGCGCGAACTCGGCGCGGGCTACGGCAGCGACTCCCGGATCACCAACATGGTGAACAGCCGGGAGATCTGGATCATCCCCGACCTCAACCCGGACGGCGGCGAGTACGACATCGCCAGCGGCTCCTACCGCTCATGGCGCAAGAACCGGCAGCCCAACTCCGGCTCGTCGGCGGTCGGTACGGACCTCAACCGCAACTGGGCCTACCGCTGGGGCTGCTGCGGCGGTTCGTCCGGGTCGACGTCCTCCGAGACCTACCGGGGACCGTCCGCCGAGTCGGCGCCCGAGGTCAAGGTGGTCGCCAACTTCGTGCGCAGCCGGGTCGTCGGCGGCGTCCAGCAGATCAAGACGAACATCGACTTCCACACGTACAGCGAACTGGTGCTGTGGCCCTACGGGTACACGTACTCCGACACGGCGACCGGCATGACGGCGGACGACAACGCCGTGTTCAAGGCGGTCGGGCAGAAGATGGCCGCGAGCAACGGGTACACGCCGGAGCAGGCGAGCGACCTGTACATCACCGACGGGTCGATCGACGACTATCTCTGGGGGACGCACAAGATCTTCTCGTACACCTTCGAGATGTACCCCTCCTCCAGCTCCGGAGGCGGCTTCTACCCGCCTGACGAGGTCATCGAGCGGGAGACCTCGCGCAACCGGGACGCGGTGCTGCAACTGCTGGAGAACTCGGACTGCATGTACCGGTCCATCGGGAAGCAGGCGCAGTACTGCTAGGAGTTGCGGCCGGCTCGCCTAGTCGGACTCCGCCGGCTCCGCTTCTTCGGCCTGCGGGGCCTCGTCCTCGAAGTACTCGTCCATGACCGCGTCGAGCTGTTCGTCCCACTCGGCGAAGCTCGCCCTCGACGTGGCCTCGATCTCGATCGGGTACCAGCGGCGGTCGGGCGTGTGCACCGTGACGGTGAACCGCTTGCCGAAGCGCGGGGACTCCGTCTCGACGGCGCCGATCTCGTCCCAGCGGAACTCGCAGGCCTGGTCGTCGAGGGAGAGACGTACGCCCCGGTGATCGGCGACGATCCTCGCGCGCCGGTCGGCGGCCTCGAAGACGGGACCGTCGGGGGTTTCCTCCCCGGCGGTCTCCTCGGCCTTCCCGGCAGTTCCCTCGGCCTCCCCGGCCTTCCCGGCGGCCTCCGCCGTGTCCGTGGGCTCGTCGGTGCCGGTGGCCCCGACGGCGTCCGCCGGTTCGGCGTCCGCCGTCTCGCCGGACACGGGTGAGGTGAGCCCGGGGACGAAAGCCGGGTCGAATCCGGCACCTTCCAGGGGCTGGCTGCTCGAACCTATGCGCTGCTCCACAGCGGGCAGTATGGTCGACGATCCTGTGCCCGGCACAGTCGGCCCCTACATCGTTACCGGACGCCTACATGGGGCTACCGCACCACCACGGACACACTCGGGCCGGCTACACGAAAAGGCTCAGCACCGCGGCCACCACGAAGCCCGCCACCGACAGCACCGACTCCAGCACGGTCCACGTCTTCAGGGTGTCCCGCTCGCTGATGCCGAAGTACTTGGCCACCATCCAGAAGCCTCCGTCGTTGACGTGGGAGGCGAAGATCGAGCCGGCCGAGATGGCCATGATGACGAGGGCGACGAAGGCCTGGGAGTGGTGGCCCTCGGAGAGCAGGGGCGCCACGATGCCCGCCGTGGTGACGATGGCGACGGTCGCCGAGCCCTGGGCCACCCGCAGGACCACGGAGATCAGGTACGACAGCACGAGCACCGGCAGACCGACGTCGTTGAAGGTGTCCGAGAGCGCCTGGGCGACGCCGCTGGCCTTGAGGACCGCGCCGAAGACACCGCCCGCGCCGACGACCAGCAGGATGTTGCCGACGGGCTTGAGGGACGCGGTCGACACCGTCTCCAGGGACTTGCGGGACCAGCCGCGGCGGATGCCGAGCAGGTAGTACGCGAGGACCAGGGCGATCGTCAGCGCCACGAAGGGGCTGCCGAAGAACTCGATCACCGAGCGGCCCGTGGAGGGGTCGAACGCGATCGAGGAGAACGTGGCGGCGAGGATCAGGACCAGGGGCGTACCGATGATGCCGAGGACCGTGCCGAGGGGGACGGGGTCCTCACGCGGTACGACACCCTGCGCCCGCTGTTCCTCGATCACCGCCTGCCTCGCCTCCGCGGCCGCCTCCACCATGTCCTGCGGCACGGCGACGAAGATGCGTCGGCCGACCCACGCGGACCAGACCCACGCGGCCAACACCGCCGGGATGCCGCAGACGACGCCCATCAGGATGACCCAGCCGAGGTCCACGTGGAGCAGTCCGGCGGCCGCGACCGGGCCGGGGTGCGGGGGCAGGAAGGCGTGGGTCATCGACAGGCCCGCCAGCAGCGGCAGACAGTAGAGCAGGATCGACTTGCCGCTGCGCTTGGCCGCCGCGTACACGATGGGCGCGAGCACGAAGATGCCGACGTCGAAGAAGACCGGGATGCCGAAGATCAGGCCGGTGAGGCCCATGGCGAGGGGCGCCCGCTTCTCCCCGAAGAGATTCAGCAGCCGGGAGGCCAACACCTCGGCCCCGCCGCTGACTTCGAGGATCGCCCCGAGCATGGTGCCGAGGCCGATGATGATCGCGACATGGCCGAGGATGCCGCCCATCCCGGACTCGATGGTGGACACCGCGTCCGAGCGCTGGACCGTGCCGAAGAGTTCGGTGACCGAGAGACCGGCGAGCAGGCCGACGGCTATGGAGACGCCGAGCAGGGCGACGAAGGGCTGGAGCCTCGCCTTGATGATCAGGAAGAGCAGCAGGGCGATGCCGAGCGCGGCGACGGTGAGCAGACCTGCGGTGCCGTCGACGAGGAGGAGCAGACCACCGGTGTGCGGGGGTGTCTCGGTGGTCGCGGCGAGCGGTAGGGACATGAAGGAGGTCCTCTGCGTAAGTACATGGAGCTTTCGGGCAGGGGGGATCGCGGCACGGCGTCCCGGGGGATGCCGTGCCGTGCAGGACGTGCGGGAGTCGCGAGAGCGTCAGCCGAGAACGGCGAGCGCGTCGATCTCGATGAGGAGCCCGGCGGGAAGGCCGACGTAGACGGTGGTCCGGGCGGCGGGCGGGGCGGTGAGGCCCTGCTCCTCGAAGTAGGTGTTGTAGAGCGCGTTCATCTCGGCGAAGTGGTCCACGTCCGTCAGATAGACGCGGATCATCATCACGTCGTCCCAGGAGGCGCCGCCCTCCTCCAGGATCGCCTTGACGTTGGCGAGGGTCTGGAGGGTCTGCTCGCGCAGGGTGGGACCGGCGGGCGTGGGCGGCTTGCCCTCCTCGGCCGGCAGGAAGCCGACCTGCCCGGCGACCTGGAGGATGTTGCCCTTCCTGACCCCGTGGGAGAACTTCGCGGGCGGGGTGGTGTGGGTCCCGGGGGTGAGCGCGATCTTGTCCGTCATACGGATTCCTTGGCTGTAGTTCTGCCCGAGTACTCGCCGCTGATGGCATCGGCGGTACGGCGGACCAGTGGGAGGAGGGCGAGGAGTTCCTCGGTGGTGACGACGACGTTGGGCGCGGAGACCGACATCGCGGCGACGACCCTGCCGTCGGCGCCGCGGACGGGGGCCGCGACGCAGTTGATGGACTCCTCGTGGCCACCGAGGTCGGTGGCCCAGCCCTGTTCGCGCACCCGCTCCAACTCCTTCAGGAACGCGGGGGCGTTGGGTGTCGAACGGGCTGTGTACAGGGGGTATTCGAGGGTGTCCGCGAGGGCGCGCCGCTCGGCCTCGGGAAGATCGGCGAGCAGCAGTTTCGCGACCGCGGCGACGGTGATGGCCACCGGTTTGCCGATCCGCGAGTACATGCGCACGGGGTAGCGGCTCTCCACCTTGTCGATGTAGAGCACCTCGTCCTCCTCGTACACGGCGAGGTGGACGGTGTGGCCGCACTGCTCGTTCAGCCGTACGAGGTGGGGGTGGGCGATCTCGCGGATGTCGAGGTTCTCCATCGCCTCCTGGGCGAGGGCGATGAGCCGGGCGCCGAGGCGGTAGCGCTGGTCGGACTGCCGGTAGACCATGCCGTGTTCGTGGAGGGTGCGCAGGAGTCGCAGCGCGGTGGACTTGTGGACGCCGAGGCGGTCGGCGACCTGCCCGAGGTCGGCGGGGCCCGCGGCGAGCAGCGGCAGGATGCTCAGTGCGCGGTCGACGGTCTGGCTCATGGGGTGCGTACCTCCTCCGGGGCCGGGTCGGCTTGCGTCCAGCCGGGGCCGAGTCGAAGTGTCCCCCACGTGTCGTCCGCGACCGCGGCGAGGCGGTCGGCGTGTGGGCGGGAGGGGGGCGCGGCCAGGTCACCGGGGACGGTGAGGGCGGCGGCGGCCCAGAGATGGCCGTGGCGGAGGCGGTCCCTCAGGGGGAGGTCGCGCAGGGTCGCCGACAGGAAGCCCGCGGCGAAGGCGTCGCCGGCTCCGGTGGTGGCCACGACGTCGACGGAGAGGGCGGGTACGAAGGTGCCCGCCGAGGGTGACCCGTCGACTGACGCCGCCCGGGACCCGCCCAGGGGCGCGGGGAACTGCGCGACCAGCTCACCACTGCTCGCCGCCGACACGAAAGCGGTAGCGCCCACCGCCCCCTGTTTCACCACCAGCACCCCCGGCTCGGGCAATACCGCACGAACAGCCGCCGGACCGCCCACAACCCCCCACGCCTCCTCCGCCTCGTCCTCCCCCACGAACACGATGTCCGCCTGCCGGGCCAGCTCCAGCAGCACCCGCGGACCGTCCGCGTCCCGCCACAACCCGGCCCGGTGGTTGACGTCGAAGGAGACAAGGGGCCGTTCCGCTCCGGAAGCCGTCAACTCCCGCACCAGCTCGAGACAGGTGTCCGACAGGGCCGCCGTGATCCCCGAAAGGTGCAGCACCCGCCCCGCCCGCACCGCCGCCAGGTCGACGTTCTCGACCGACATCGCCGAAGCCGCCGACCCCGCCCGGTAGTACGCCACTTCATGCGCGGCCGTGGCCCGGTCCCCCGCCGTACGGAAGTACACCCCCGTAGGACGCGAAGGATCACGACCGACCGAGGAGACATCGACGCCGTACCCTCCGACCGTCTCGACCAGGTGGTCCCCGAACCCGTCGGCCCCGACCCGGCTGACCCACCGCACCGCATGCCCGGCGGCAGCCAATCCGCACGCGACGTTCGACTCCGCGCCCCCGATCGCCCGGTCGAAGGACGGCACGTCGGCGAGCCGCCCCGGCCGGCTGGGCAGGAACGTGACCATGGACTCGCCGAGCGCGACGACGTCCACGGCGTCGGGGGCATGCACGATGGTCCTTGGCTCCTTCATTGACCCGGCGTTGGCGTGGATGTTAGACAGCAGTCAGCGATATACGCAATGGACGTTGCACGCACTGCAACGGCCCTCAGGGAGGCCCTCTTGTCCGGTACCGAAGCGCTCGCCCGCCTCGCGGAGGACCGTGTCGACCACCGTTTCAAGGGCCTCCCCCCGGACGCGGACGGCCTGACCGTCGCCGAGCTGACCGCCCAGCGCCGCAACCTCTTCACCGACGGCTTCACGACCCCCGTGCTGGCCCTCTCCGCCGAGCGCCTGGAGCACAACCTCGCGCTCATGGAGACGTACGCCGTCCGCCACGGCCTCGCCTTCGCGCCGCATGGCAAGACGACCATGGCCCCCCAGCTGTTCCAGCGCCAGATCGAGCGCGGCGCCTGGGGCATCACCCTGGCCGTCCCCCACCAGGTGCGGGTCGCGCGGGCGTTCGGCGTCCAGCGGGTCTTCCTCGCCAACGAACTGGTGGACCCGGCGGCGCTGAAGTGGGTCGCCGGTGAGCTGGCGGCCGACCCCGGCTTCCGTTTCGTCTGCTACGTCGACTCCGTACGCGGGGTCGAGCTGATGGACGCGGCCCTGACCGGCACCCCCCGTCCCCTGGACGTCGTCGTCGAACTCGCCGCCGGTGAGGGCGCGCGCACCGGTGTCCGCACGGAGAAGGAGTGCGCGGCGGTCGCCGACGCGGTCGCGGCCACCGGGACGCTGCGGCTCGTCGGCGTCGCCGGGTACGAGGGCGAGGTTCCCGGGGCGGACCCGGAGCGGGTGCACGCCTGGCTGCGCCGACTCGTCGCCCTGGCCGTCGACTTCGACAAGGCCGGACGGTTCGCCGGGCGAGGGCTCGACGAGATCGTGGTCAGCGCCGGCGGCAGCGCCTGGTTCGACGCGGTCGCCGACGTCTTCGCCGATATCCCCGAACTCTCCCTCCCCGTTCTGAAGTTGCTCCGCTCCGGCGCCTACGTCTCGCACGACGACGGCCACTACCGCAAGGTGACCCCCTTCAACCGGATCCCCGAGGAGGGCGCCCTGGAGCCGGCGTTCCGGCTGTGGACGCAGATCGTCTCGCGCCCCTCCCCGGCCCAGGCCTTCGCCAACGCGGGCAAGCGGGACGCGGCCCACGACCTCGACCTCCCCTTCCCGCAGGTGGTCCGCCGCGGCGGTGTCGAGCGCCCGGCCACCGGCATCGAGGTGACCTCCCTCTCCGACCAGCACGCCTGGCTGGCCACGGCCCCCGAGGCCGATCTGGAGGTGGGCGACTGGCTGGGCCTCGGCCTCTCCCACCCGTGCACGTCCTTCGACAAGTGGCAGCTGATCCCGGTGGCGCAGGCCGACGGCACGGTCGTCGACTACATCCGCACGTTCTTCTGAGACGCGAAGGGACCCCGGCGATGGAAGAGCTCGTCATCAGGGACGCGGACGTCGTCGACGGCAGCGGCGACTTCTCGTACCGCGCCGACGTGGTCGTCGACGGCGGCCGGATCGTCTCGATCGTCAAGGAGGCCGCCGACGCCGGGTGCCAACGCCCCAAGGCCCGCCGGGAGCTGGACGCCGAGGGGCTCGTCCTCGCCCCCGGCTTCATCGACATGCACGCCCACAGCGACCTGGCCCTGCTGCGCGACCCCGACCACAGCGCCAAGGCCGCGCAGGGCGTCACGCTCGAAGTGCTGGGCCAGGACGGGCTGTCGTACGCCCCGGTCGACGACCGCACCCTGGAGGAGGTCCGCCGGGCCGTCGCCGGGTGGAACGGCTACGGCGACGACATCGACTTCGACTGGCGGACGGTGGGCGAGTACCTGGATCGTCTCGACCGCGGGATCGCCGTCAACGCGGCCTATCTGATCCCCCAGGGCACGGTCCGCGCGCTCGTCGTCGGCTGGGAGGACCGCGAGGCGACTCCCCGGGAACTCGACCGCATGCGCGCGCTGGTGGCCGAGGGGATGGAACAGGGCGCACTCGGCATGTCATCGGGCCTGACCTACACCCCCGGCATGTACGCCAAGGACGCCGAACTGACCGAACTGTGCCGGGTGGTGGCCCGGTACGGCGGCTACTACTGCCCGCACCACCGCTCGTACGGGGCGGGCGCGCTGGAGGCGTACGAGGAGATGGTCGCCCTGGCCCGGGAGGCCGGCTGCGCGCTCCATCTGGCCCACGCCACCATGAACTTCGCCGAGAACAGGGGCCGGGCACCCCAGCTGCTCGCCCTTCTGGACGAGGCGCTGGCCTCCGGCGCCGACATCAGCCTGGACACCTACCCCTACACGCCCGGCGCCACGACCCTCGCGGCCCTGCTGCCGAGCTGGGCGGGCGAGGGCGGCCCCGAGGCGGTCCTGAAGCGGCTGGCGGACGACGACACGGCCGAGCGGATCCGGCACCACCTGGAGGTCGTCGGGGCGGACGGCTGCCACGGCGTGCCCGTCGAGTGGGAGACGATCGAGATCTCGGGCGTCGGCGACACGGCCCTCGCGGACTTCGTCGGCCGTACGGTCGCGGAGTCGGCCCGGCTGCGCGGCGAGAGCCCCTGGACGACGGCCCGCGGACTCCTGCTCGCCGACCGGCTGGCGCCGTCGATCCTCCAGCACGTCGGCCACGAGGGGAACGTCCGCACGATCATGCGGCACCGGGTGCACACCGGCGGCTCCGACGGCATCCTGCAGGGCGCCAAGCCGCATCCGCGGGCGTACGGCACCTTCCCGCGCTATCTCGGCACGTACGTAAGGGAGTTGGGCGTCCTGTCCCTGGAGGAGTGCGTCGCGCATCTCACCTCGCGCCCGGCGTCCCGGCTGCGGCTGCCGGACCGCGGTCTGGTCAAGGAGGGCTACCGGGCGGACCTGGTCCTCTTCGACCCGCGGACGGTGGCCCCGGGATCGACGTTCGAGGACCCGCGCCGCTTGCCGACCGGCATCCCGCACGTCCTGGTCGACGGCAGGTTCGTGATCGAGGACGGGCTCCGCACGGACGTCCTGGCCGGCAGAGCGGTCCGTCACAGTCCCGTGTGACGGAACGACTCGTGCCTTGCTGTGCGGTCCTTACGGCTTGGGCAGGGTGCAGGTGCTCGCGTTCAGGTTGAGCTGGTTGCCGGTCGTGAAGCAGGCCGGGATGTTGTAGATCTCCTGGGCGTAGTTGATGCCCTCACGGACGGTGACGTTGCCGTTCGCGTCGACCTCGCACGGGTTGTTCTCCGTGCAGCGCTCGCCGTCCTCGTTGCCGGTGTTGTTGACGGCGACGACCTTGCCGGTGGCCTGGTCGATGACGGGCGAGCCCGAGGTGCCGCCGATGGTCTGGCAGGCGGAGGTGTAACGGACCGAGTCCTTCCAGGTCCAGTCGCCCTCCTTCAGGCGGTACGCGAACCCGTCGATGTTGCAGCTGTAGAGCCGCTTCCAGTAGCCGGAGGCCACCGTGATGGCGGTCCCGGCGGTCGGGTGGGTGTCCTGCACGGTGAGCGCGGAGATGCCGTACGAGCTCTTGATCGACGCGTACGTGCTGGTGAGCTGGTAGATCGACACGTCCGTGTCGGTCATCGTCCCGTAGGCGAGCTTGCTGGCGCGCAGGGTCGCGACCCGGGTGCCGGAGGAGTTCAGCAGCCCGAAGGTGCGGCTGGACGCCTGGTTGGTGAGCACCTCGCCCGGCTCGGGGAAGCCGGTGGTGAGGCAGTGCCCGTTGCTGAGCACCAGCGCCGGGTCGGTGTCCGCCGAGTTCGGGAACCGGATGACCGAGCCGGAGCAGTTGCTGAGCGAGACGGTCCCGGCGAGGGTCACGGCCTTGAGCTGGGGTGACGGTGACGTGACCTGGGACAGGGCCGCACCGGCGGACGTGACCACGTCGTGGACCACGGAGACGGGGGTGTCCGTGTCGACGCTCTTGCCGACGCCGGAGGCGGTCGGCTCGGCGGCGACCGCGGGTGCCGCGCCTATCCCGGCCAGGGCCAGAGCGCTGAGCGCGGCGACGAGAGGCTTTCTCATGTGGGGGTCCCCTCTTGCGACTTGGGCGGCCGGAAATCTTCCGGCCGCCCGTGAGTTTGTCATGAACATTGTGAAGAAGGGTGGTCACTTGGGCAAGAAGCTGTGCCGAGCCCGCGCCTCTCGGCGGGCGACACCTCCACATCCGGGACAGCACGAACCCCCCGCCGCCCGTCCTGCGAGATCAACTTACCCATTCCCACGGCTACTTGGGCTTCTTCGTGACGCCCTGTCCGCGCCCCTTCCCGTCGGAGTTGCCCGGGCCGTCGGCGCCGGCCGCGGCGGAGCTCGCCGCGGCGGAGGGCGAGGCGCCGGAGGAGGCCCCGGCCGACGGACTCCCGCTCGTCCGCGGGCCCCCGGACGCGTCCGGGGAGGGGCTCGTGCCCGGCGCGTCGGCACCGGTCGCCGGTCCACCGGAGGCCGTCGCGCCCGGAGCCGCCGGGCGGGTGGCGGAGGCCGGGTCCGTGCCGGCGCCGGTCTCCGCGGAGGCCGAGGTGGCCTCGCTCGCCGGGTTCTGCCCGGACTCGGAGGAGCCCGACAGGGACAGCCCCGCGATCAGCGCGGCCGCTCCCACGGCTCCGAGGGCACCGACGGCCACGAGCACCCGGCGCGAACGCCGACCGCTCCCGCCGCGCGCGGCCCGCCGCCGGGCGGCCCGGCCGACGGAATCCGGCCCGCTCGGCTCCCGGTCGCCGGACTCCGCTCCCGCGGGTCCGACGCGGGGGAGCTCGGCCGTCGCGTCGTACGCGGTCTGCCAGCCGTGCGCGGCCGCGGGGTCCGGGTACTCCTCGTACGCCGGGGCCGCGGTGGGCTGCGGCTGGTAGACGTTCGGCGCCCCGGACTCGTATTCGACTGGCCTCGACATGGCGACGGATTCTAGGGACGGATGAGGCGGCTGGGACAGCTACCGGCGATAACAGCCCAAACCGACGCGTCTCACGTGGCGGAAAACACGACCCGTGAGGCGTTACCGGGCCGTAAGCTCCCAGACATGCAGGTGATCCAGTCGACCAAGCTCGCCAACGTCTGTTACGAGATCCGGGGTCCGGTTCTCGAGGAGGCGATGCGCCTGGAAGCGGCCGGGCACCGCATCCTCAAGCTGAACACGGGCAACCCCGCCGCCTTCGGGTTCGAGGCACCGCCGGAGATCCTGGAGGACGTCCTCCGCAACGTCTCCACGGCCCACGGGTACGGCGACGCCAAGGGCCTGCTCGCCGCGCGCCGGGCCGTCGTCATGCACAACCAGACCCTCGGCATCGAGACCGACGTCGAGCACGTCTTCATCGGCAACGGCGTCTCCGAGCTGATCGTGATGGCGATGCAGGGCCTGCTCGACGACGGCGACGAGGTCCTCGTACCGGCCCCGGACTACCCGCTGTGGACGGCCGCGGTCTCCCTCTCCGGCGGTACGGCCGTGCACTACCGCTGCGACGAGCAGGCGGACTGGATGCCCGACCTCGCGGACGTGGAGCGGAAGGTCACCGACCGCACCAAGGCGATCGTCATCATCAACCCCAACAACCCCACGGGCGCGGTCTACGACGAGACCATGATCAAGGGGCTGACCGACATCGCCCGCCGGCACAACCTGCTGGTCTGCTCGGACGAGATCTACGACAAGATCCTCTACGACGGCGCCACGCACACCCCGACCGCGGCGGTCGCCCCCGACCTGCTGACCCTCACCTTCAACGGCATGTCCAAGGCGTACCGGGTGGCGGGCTACCGGGTGGGCTGGATGTCGATCTCCGGCCCGCGCGCACACGCCGACTCCTACATCGAGGGCCTGACCGTTCTGGCCAACATGCGCCTGTGCGCGAACATGCCGGGACAGCACGGAGTGGTCGCCGCACTCAGCGGACGGCAGTCGATCACCGACCTGGTGCTGCCGGGCGGCCGGCTCGTCGAGCAGCGTGACGTGGCGTACGAGCTGCTGACCCGGATCCCCGGCGTGAGCTGTGTGAAGCCGAAGGGGGCGCTGTACCTCTTCCCCCGACTCGACCCCAAGGTCTTCAAGATCAAGGACGACCGGCGGATGGTCCTGGACCTGCTGCGCCAGGAGAAGATCATGGTCGTCCAGGGCTCCGGTTTCAACTGGCCCGAGCCCGATCACTTCCGGGTGGTGACCCTGCCGACGGTCGGCGACCTGCGGGACGCGGTGGGGCGGATCGGGAACTTCCTGGACGGGTACAGCCAGCCGTAAACCTCGTCGGCACCGGATCTTTTTCGCTCCCTCAACTTTAGACGGAATCTAAGCTAGGATGGTTTCCTGACTGCACAGGAGGCCATCCCATGTACGAACCGATCCGCACCAAGTCGGTCCACTCCACGATGGCCGACACCCCCTCCGACTTCCCTCACCGCTCCCGCGAGGAAGAGCTGGACATCCAGCTCGCGGGCCATCTCGCCGCCCTGCTCGCCGTCACGGACGAGCTGCGCGCCCTGGCCCCGTCCGCCGACCTGGACACCGCGGCCGGGCGGCTCGCCGAGCAGGTGGCCCGGCTGCGGGGCGGCGGCGCACCGGCCCGTGCCTCGCTGACCTCGGTCGCCCCGGACCCACGCGTCGACGACCTTCACCGGCGCGCCCACGCGGTGGCCGGGCGCGCGCTGCTCGTGGCGGCGTCGCGGGCGGACACGGCGGCGGCGATCCTGGCGGCGGAGCGGATGGACGCGCACAGCGCGGCTCTGGCCGACCCCCGCGAACTCGCCGCTCACTGAGCCGTACGGCTCCCTCATTCGGCCCCGGTCCGCGCGCCTACTGCGACGTGCGGACCGGGTGCCATGCACTGCGTTGGCTTGAGCGGGGTGCCTGGTCGCCGTAGGGGTGCGGGGTGTTGTGCGGGTGCGGGTGCGTGGTGGCTTGTCGCGCAGTTCCCCGCGCCCCTGGAGGGGCGTCCCCGTGCGGGTGGGTTGGTTCGGTGGGTGCGTCGTGGCTTGCGCAGTTCCCCGCGCCCCTGGGAGGGCGTCCCCGTGCGGGTGGGTTGATCCGCCACCGGCCTTGTGTCGTTGTGCGGGTGCGGTTGCGTGGTGGATTGTCGCGCAGTTCCCCGCGCCTCTGGAGGGGCGTCCCCGTGCGGGTGGGTCAGTTCGGCGGGTGCGTCGTGGCTTGGTGCGCAGTTCCCCGCGCCCCTGGAGGGGCGTTCCTGGCCGGGCGTGTTGAGCCGGGACCGGGACTACACCTGCCGTTCATCCTGTTCACCGGGGAATGTTGGGTTCCGCGAGCACTCTCCTCGTGTGAGACGAATCGTAGGGATCGTCCTCGCGGTTCTGCTGGTCGGCGGCGTGGTGGCAGCCGTCGTGGCGGGCCGGGAAGCGGACGACAAGGGCACGGCAACGAAGACCGTGCTGGGAGTGATCGGATCGGAGAAGGCCGAGTTCTTCGAAGATCCCGACGTGGTGAAGGCCCTCGCCGCCAAGGGCTACACCGTGAAGGCCGAGACCTCCGGGTCCTGGGCCATGGAGGGCCTGGACCTCGACGGGTACGACTTCGCCTTCCCGTCCAGCCAGGCCCCGGCCACCGAACTCGCCGCGAAGCACGGGGTGCGGGGAACCCTCCCGCGCCCCTTCTACTCGCCCCTGGTCGTCGTGGCCCAAAAGAACGCCGCCGAGGTCCTCGCGCGGAACGGCCTGGCCACGCTGGACGCCGAACACCGCGGCACCCTCAGGATGGCCGCCTATGTCGACGCGGCCCGCGCGGACCGCACCTGGCAGCAGCTCAAGGGCGCGGGGAAGTACGGGGAGCTGACCGGCACCCTGTACCTCTCCAGCACCGATCCGGAGACCTCGAACTCCGGCGCCCTGTACCTCGCCGCCGCCTCCTACGTGGCCAACGGCGGCAAGGTGGTCGCCGGCGCCGCCGACATCGCGAGGACGGCTCCGCTGCTGCACAAGCTCGTCAGCGTGCAGGGCGCCCAGCAGTCCAGCACGGACGCGGCCTTCCGGGACTTCGTCAGCGGCGCCGGCAATCCGCTCGTCCTGGTCTACGAGTCCCAGGTCGCCGCGCTCCTGGAGGCCGGGCAGCGCCCCGACGACCTGGTCGTCCTCTACCCGGACACCACGGTCGACAGCGACCACACGGTCGTACCGCTGACCGAGAACGGCCAGGTTCTGGCCGGACTCCTCGCCACCGACCCGCGGTTGCGTGAGCTGGAGGTCCGGCACGGTTTCCGGCCGCAGGGCCGGACCACCGAGTTCGCCTCGGCCACCACCTATCTCAAGCAGGAACTGACCGGCGTCCGCCAGGCGCCCGTGCCCACCTCCGCGGTGCTGCACGAGCTGGCGCGACGGGCGCGCGGATAACGGGGGACAGCACCGATGACATCCATGAACGACAACGACACCTTCACGCTCACTCCGCCCGAGCCCGTGGCCGCCGTGCCACGCGAGAAGGCCGGCGGGCTCGTCCCCGTGGACGACTCCGTACGGACCGACATGGCCAGGAAGGCCGCCGCGTACGTCGAGGGACTGGCGACGCTCGACGCCCGCTCGCCCGAGTTCGCCGGCAAGGTCGGCGAGATCACCGGGCTCGGCGCCGGCGAGCTGCGGGGCGCCGCCGTGCAGTCCAACCGGATGCTGGAGCGGACCGTGCGCAGCCTGCCCGGCAAGGGCGGGGACGCCCAGTCCCAGGTGGCCGGCTCCCTCGTCGAACTGCGGCGGGTGGTCGAGGACCTGGACCCGAGGGACCTGCCCGCCGCCAAGGGCCGCAAGTTCCTCTCCCGGCTCCCCGGCGGCAACAGGCTGCGCGATCACGTCGCCAAGTACGCCTCCGCGCAGGGGACGTTGAACAGGATCGTCGGCTCGCTGCGCGGCGGCCAGGACGAACTGCGCCGGGACAACGCCGCGTTGCAGACCGAGCGGGTCCGCCTGTGGGAGACCATGGGCAAGCTCCAGGAGTACGTGGTGCTCACCGAGGCCCTGGACACGGCCGTCGAGCAGCACATCACCGCCGTGGCAGATCCCGAGGCGGCCGACTCGCTCCGCGCCGACGTGCTCTTCCCCGTCCGGCAGAAGCACCAGGACCTGCTCACCCAGCTCGCCGTCTGCGCGCAGGGCTACCTCGCCATGGACGTCGTACGGCGCAACAACGAGGAGCTGATCAAGGGCGTCGACCGAGCCGCCACGACCACCGTGTCGGCCCTGCGGATCTCCGTGATGCTGGCCTCCGCGCTCGACAACCAGAAGAAGGTCATCGAGCAGGTCAACGCCCTGCGCGGGACCACCGAGGACCTGATCCGCGGCAACGCCGAGATGCTGGCCACCCAGAGCGGGGAGATCCAGCGCATCGCGGCCGACCCGGCGGTCGGCGCCGAGACCCTGCGGTCCGCCTTCCAGCAGATCTACCGGACCCTCGACGCGATCGACACGTACAAGGTCCAGGCGACCGAGGTGATGGCGGCCACCGTGGAGTCGCTGACCTCGGAACTCCAGCACGCCGGCACGTACTTGGAGCGCAGCCGTTCGCAGGGCGCCCTGGAAGGGGGCCTGGGATGAGACGACGCGCAGTGGCCGGCTGCCTCGTGGCGCTCGGTCTGCTCACCGCCTGCACCACCCAGGACGACGGGATCAGCGGTCTCTCGACGCTCGGCGTGCCCGGGCCCGCCGAGCCGGGCACCCTCCGGGTCCTCTCCTCCAGCGAGCTCGGCGACATGGCCCCGGTCCTCGCCCAGGTCGAGAAGGACACCGGCGTCAAGGTGAAGCTGAACCCCATCGGCACGCTGGACGCCGTGCGGATGCTGGCCGAGGGGAAGACCGACGGCCGGTACGACGCCCTGTGGCTGTCCTCGAACGACTACCTCCGGCTGCGCCCCGACGCGGCGCGCAAGGTGGTCTCCGAGACGCCCGTCATGTCGAGCCCGGTCGCGATCGGGGTGCGGTCCGCGACGGTGAGGGCGCTCGGCTGGAAGCCCGCCGACGTCACCTGGTCCCAGGTCGAACAGGCCGTCCAGGACGGGAAACTGACGTACGGCATGACCGATCCGGCCCGCTCCAACTCCGGCTTCTCCACCCTGGTCTCGGTGGCCTCCGCCCTCTCCGGCGCCCAGTCGGCGCTCACCGACGCGGACGTCACGAAGGCCACGCCCCGGCTGAAGAAGTTCTTCAAGGGCCAGAAGCTGACCTCGGGTTCCTCGGGCTGGCTGGCCGCGGCCTACGACCGGCGCGGCGACGTCGACGCCCTGCTCAACTACGAGTCCGTCCTCATGGGCATCCCGGGCCTGACCGTGATCCGCCCGCACGACGGCGTGATCACCGCCGACTACCCGCTCACCTCGCTCAGGTCCACCAGCGCCCGGACCCGCGAGGACGTGCGCCGCGTGACGGAGGACCTGCGCACCGCGAAGATCCAGCGGGAGATCACCGCACGCACCCACCGCCGCCCGGTGGTCGCCTCGGTACCTCCGGCAAGCGGCCTGGACACCACCCGCCGTCGTGAACTGCCCTTCCCGGGCACCCGTTCCGTCGCCGACGGCCTGCTCGACTCCTACGAGAACGAGCTGCGCCGCCCGTCGCGGACCGTGTACGTCCTGGACACCTCGGGCTCGATGGAGGGCGACCGCCTGGCCCGCCTCAAGACGGCCCTCACCGGCCTCACCGGCGACTTCCGCGAACGCGAGGAGGTCACGCTGATGCCGTTCGGCTCGCAGGTCAAGAGCGTGCGGACCCATGTGGTCGAGCCGGCGGACCCGCGGACCGGCCTGACCGCCATCCGCGCGGACACCGCGGCGCTCTCCGCCGACGGCGACACCGCGATCTACACCTCGCTGGAGAAGGCGTACGGCCATCTCGGCACCGGCCGCGACGCGTTCACCTCGATCGTGCTGATGACGGACGGCGAGAACACGGCCGGGGCCGGGGCGCGGGACTTCGAGGCCTTCTACGCCCGGCTCGGCCGGGAGGCCCGGGACACCCCCGTCTTCCCCATCCTCTTCGGCGACTCCGACCGCTCCGAGCTGGCGCACATCGCCGACCTGACCGGCGGCCGCCTCTTCGACGCCCGCCAGGGCTCGCTGGACGGCGCCTTCGAGGAGATCCGTGGCTATCAGTAGGTACCTGGAGTCCCGCAAGAACATCGCGGGCAGCGCGTGCGGGCTGGCGGGCCTGGTGCTGACCTTCACGGGGGTGGCGGGCCCGTACTGGCCCGTGGTCGTGGCCGGGCTCTACGGCGCGGGTGCGCTGGTCGCCCCGCCGGAGCGCCCCGCGCCGCCGGACCTCCCGGACCCGTCGGCGCAACTGGACGAGGTGCGGGCGGACTTCGAGGAGGTGCGCGCCTACCTGGCGGACATCGACCTGTCGGTCACGGCGGCGGCCCGGCTGCGTGAGCTGAAGGAACTCCTGTCCGCGCTGCTGGACCGCGACTGGTCGACGCAGCTTCTGGCGCACGACCCGGAGAGCGTCCACGCGTTGTCCCGGATCGTGCGCCGGGACCTCCCGGAGGCGGTGGACAGCTTCGCCCGGACCCGCTGGTGGACGAGGATGACGCCGGGCACCCAGTCCCCCGAACTGCATCTGGAACAGCAGCTGGGCCTGATGAAGAAGGACGCGGAACAACTGGCGGCGGGCCTGCGGGACGCGGAGGCCCGAAGGCAGGAGACCCACACCCGCTACCTGGAGGAACGGTCGGACCGTTAGGAACGCGGGGAACGGCGAGGGCCCGCCCTCACCGGGCTCCCCGTCGGGGCGGACGGGAAAGGTGAGGACGGGCCCACAGCCGCACACCTCGTTGTGTGCGGCCTCGCCGTACCGAAACCGCGGCCGGCCGTGACGATACTGCTGGTCAGGGCACGATCGGAGCCGGCCGCGGCGTCTTTGGGGGACGTCAGCCCAGGCGCTGCACCAGCGCGCGGTACTCGTCCCACAGCTCCTTCGGGGTGTGGTCGCCGAAGGTGTTGAGGTGCTCGGGGATCAGCGACGCCTCGTCCCGCCACACCTCCTTGTCGACCGTGAGCAGGAACTCCAGGTCGGACTCGGCCAGGTCGAGGCCCTTGGTGTCGAGGGCGTCCTTGGCCGGCAGGATGCCGATCGGCGTCTCGACGCCCTCGGCCTTGCCCTCCAGCCGCTCCACGATCCACTTCAGGACACGGCTGTTCTCGCCGAAGCCGGGCCAGACGAACTTGCCCTCGTCGTTCTTGCGGAACCAGTTGACGTAGTAGATCTTCGGCAGCTTCGACTGGTCCTTGTCCTTGGCCACGTCGACCCAGTGCCCCATGTAGTCGCCCATGTTGTAGCCGCAGAACGGCAGCATGGCGAAGGGGTCGCGGCGCAGCTCGCCGACCTTGCCCTCGGCGGCGGCGGTCTTCTCGGAGGCCACGTTGGCGCCGAGGAAGACGCCGTGGTTCCAGTCGAAGGACTCCGTCACCAGCGGCACCGCCGAGGCGCGCCGGCCGCCGAAGAGGATCGCCGAGATCGGCACGCCCTTGGGGTCCTCCCACTCGGGCGCGATGATCGGGCACTGCGCGGCGGGGGTGGTGAACCGGGCGTTGGGGTGGGCGGCCGGGACGCCTGACTCGGGCGTCCAGTCGTTGCCCTTCCAGTCGGTGAGGTGGGCCGGGGTCTCCTCCGTCATGCCCTCCCACCAGATGTCGTTGCCGTCGGTGAGGGCGACGTTGGTGAAGACCGAGTTGCCCCACAGCGTCTTCATGGCGTTGGCGTTGGTGTGCTCACCGGTGCCGGGTGCGACGCCGAAGAAGCCGGCCTCGGGGTTGATCGCGTAGAGGCGGCCGTCCTCGCCGAACCGCATCCAGGCGATGTCGTCGCCGATGGTCTCCACGGTCCAGCCGGAGATCGTGGGCTCCAGCATGGCGAGGTTGGTCTTGCCGCAGGCGGACGGGAAGGCGGCGGCGACGTACTTGGACTCGCCCTGCGGCGGGGTGAGTTTGAGGATGAGCATGTGCTCGGCGAGCCAGCCCTCGTCACGGGCCATCACCGACGCGATGCGCAGGGCGTAGCACTTCTTGCCGAGCAGGGCGTTGCCGCCGTAGCCGGAGCCGTAGGACCAGATCTCGCGGGACTCCGGGAAGTGCGAGATGTACTTGGTGGAGTTGCACGGCCAGGGAACGTCCTCCTGGCCCTCCTCCAGCGGCGCCCCGAGGGTGTGCACGGCCTTGACGAAGAAGCCGTCGTCACCGAGTTCGTCGAGGACGGGCTGTCCCATGCGGGTCATGGTGCGCATGGAGACCGCGACGTAGGCGGAGTCGGTGATCTCGACGCCGATCGCGGAGAGGTCCGAGCCGAGCGGGCCCATGCAGAAGGGGACGACGTACATCGTCCGGCCCTTCATCGAGCCGCGGAAGACGCCCTTGTCCCCGGCGAAGATGTCCCGCATCTCCCCCGGTGCCTTCCAGTGGTTGGTCGGCCCGGCGTCCTCCTCCTTCTCCGAGCAGATGAAGGTGCGGTCCTCGACGCGCGCGACATCGGTCGGGTCGGAGGCCGCGTAGTAGGAGTTGGGGCGCTTGATGGGGTCGAGCTTCTTGAAGGTGCCCTTCGCGACGAGCTCCTCGCACAGGCGCTCGTACTCCGCTTCGGATCCGTCACACCAGACCACGCTGTCCGGCTGGGTCAGTTCGGCGATCTCGTTCACCCACGAGATCAGTTCCTTGTGCTGGGTGGGGATGACGGGGGGAGCCGCGATGTCGCGCGCCACGATTGCTCCTAGATGAGGGATTTTTTGTTTGGAGGCCCCGTGGGGGCTGCGACCCGGATGCTTCTCGTGCCTTTTCGGTGGTGACCTTGGCGCTCATCCGGTGCCGACCGCACTCATTTGATCATCCGACCGAAGCGCCCATCTGTCCAGAGGGCATCACAGGTGAGCGGAGTGAGGATCGCCACGCTTTCGATGTACACAGCGCGTTTATTTGCATGCACTTAGCGTTCGGCCAACCGTTTCTTTACTGGTCAACTCCCGTGAGAGGATGGCCACTCTCGACGGTCGCGCGGCCGTACTCATGCGTAACTTACGGCGCCGTAGGTACGATGCCGGGCATGACGCCGCCCGCCCCCGACGCCGACGCACCGCCGTCCCTGCCCCACCAGATCAAGCAGCACGCCCACGACCTGGCGGAGCCCATCAAGCCGAAACTGCGCGGCTGGCTCCACCTCGGCACGTTCCCGGCCGCACTGATCGCAGGGCTGGTGCTCACCGCCCTCGCCGACTCCACCAGAGGCCGGATCGCCTGTGGGATCTTCGCCCTGACCGCCTGTCTGCTCTTCGGCGTCAGCGCGCTGTACCACCGGGGCACCTGGAGTCCCCGCATGGACGGCGTCCTCAGACGCCTGGATCACGCCAACATCTTCCTGATCATCGCGGGCACCTACACCCCGCTGACCATGCTGCTCCTGCCCGGCAGCAAGGGGCGTTGGCTGCTGTGGGGCATCTGGGGCGCCGCGGTGGCCGGCATCCTCTTCCGGGTCTTCTGGGTCGGCGCCCCGCGCTGGCTCTACACCCCCTGCTACATCGCGATGGGCTGGGCCGCGGTCTTCTTCCTGCCCGACTTCATGCGCGCCGGCGGGATCACGGTCCTGGTCCTGGTCGTCATCGGCGGCCTGCTCTACAGCGCGGGCGGCGTGATCTACGGCATCAAGCGGCCGAACCCGTCACCGCGCTGGTTCGGCTTCCACGAGGTGTTCCACTCCCTCACCGTGGCCGCGTTCGTCGTCCACTACGTCGGCATCTCGCTGGTGGCGTACCAGCACACGTAGACCGCCCACCTCGTCCGAGGGCCACGGCTGCCGAGCCGTGGCCCTTTTTGCATGCCCGATTTGATTGACAGCAAGTAGCTTTTGAGAGCTACTCTCATTTTATGGACACTCTCACTCCGGACCCCCGTCGCTGGTGGGCCCTGGCCGCCCTCGTCGCGAGCATGCTGACGCTCGGCTTCGACCTGACGATCCTCAACGTGGCGCTGCCGACCATGGCCGCCGACCTCGACGCCGGAACCGGCGCGCAGCAGTGGATGGCGGACGCCTACGTCGTCGTCTTCGCGGCCCTGATGCTCCCCGCGGGCCTGCTCGGCGACCGGTTCGGCCGGCGCCGGATGCTGATCACCGGACTCGCGGTCTTCCTCGCCGGATCCCTGGTCGGCGCCCTGGCAGACAATGTGAACGCGGTCATCGCCGCCCGCGCGGTGATGGGCGTCGGCGGCGCCCTCGTCACCCCGCTCGCGCTCTCCGTGCTGCCCACCCTCTTCGCCCCCGACGAGCGCACCAAGGCCGTCGGCATCGTCTCCGCCGCCTCCGCGCTCGGCCTGCCGCTCGGCCCGATCATCGGCGGCTGGCTGCTCAACCACTTCTGGTGGGGCTCGGTCTTCCTGGTCAACGTCCCGATGGCCGCGATCGGCATCGCCGCCTGCGTCTTCCTGCTCCCCGAGACCCGGGACCCCTCCTCCCCCAGGGTCGACGCCCTCTCCACCGCGCTCACCGTCACCGGCCTCGGCGCCCTCGTCTACGCGATCATCGAGGCACCCACCCGCGGCTGGGGCGACCCGCTGGTGCTGGGCATGCTCGCGGGATCCGTCGTCCTGATCGCCGGACTGGTCCTGCGCGAGCGCCGCATCGAGCGGCCCATGCTCGACATGACCCTGCTCACCCACCGCGGCTTCCTCTTCAACACGATCGCCGCGACCCTGGTCAACTTCATCCTGTCCGGCCTGCTGTTCGTGCTGCCGCCCTTCCTCCAGGCCGTCCTCGGCCACGACGCCCTCGGCACCGGCGTCCGCCTGCTGCCGATGATGGGCGGACTGCTGCTCGCCTCCCGCCTGGCCCCCAAGGTCGTCACCCGCTTCGGCGCCCGTGCCACGGTCAGCGCCGGTCTGGTGGTCCTGGCCTTCTCCGGACTCCTGGGCAGCCGTACGACCGTCGACTCCGGCTACGGATTCGTCGCGCTGTGGCTCTCCCTCACCGGCTTCGGCTTCGGCCTCTCGCTCATCCCCGCCATGAACGGCGGCCTCAGCGCCCTGCCCCGCGACCGCGCCGGCAGCGGTTCCGGACTCCTGATGACCATGCGCCAGGTCGGCGGAGCGATCGGCATCGCCCTGCTCGGCAGCCTGCTCGCCGGCACCTTCCGCGACCGCCTCGACGTCACCGGACTGTCCGCACCGGCCGCCGACACCGCCGGGGAGTCCGTGGTCGCCGCCCACCTGGTCGCCCAACGCACCGGCAACGCCGACCTGCTGGCCTCCGCGAACGCCTCGTACGTCCACGGCATGGGCGTCGTCCTGCTGGTCTGCGGCATCGCGGCCCTCGTCGCCGCACTCCTCGCGGCCGCGTTCCTGCCGGGCACACCCCGCCCGGCCGACACCTCCACGGACCCGGACATGGCTGCCGAGGAGGCCCATGCCTGAGAATGGCACCCATGACGCCCGTACACTCCTCTTCCCCCGCTGACGTCCCCCAGCTGGGACTTCGCGAGCGGAAGAAGATCAAGACCCGGACGGCGATCCGCGACGCGACGTACGCGCTGATCGAGGAACAGGGCTACGAGGCCACCACGGTCGAGCAGATCGCCGAGCGCGCCGAGGTGTCGCCGTCCACGGTCTTCCGCTACTTCCCCACCAAGGAGGACATCGTCCTCACCGACGAGTACGACAGCGTCATGCAGGACGAACTGCGCGCCCGGCCCGCGGACGAGCCGTGGATGGAGTCCGTACGGCACATCCTGCACCGCGCCCTCGACGTCTCCGAAGCGGACCACGAGATCACCCGGCTGCGCGCCCACCTGATGATCCAGGTGCCCGCGGTACGCGCCCGCATGATGGAGAGCATGTCCGTCACCGGCCGGCTGCTCGCCGAGGTCATCGCGGAACGCGCCGGTCGCGACGCGGACGACCTGGAGGTGCGGGTTCAGACGATGTCCCTGATCGGCGGCCTCACCGAGGTGTACCAGTACTGGGCGGAGAACGGCATGCGGGACGACCTGCACGGCCTCACCGACCGCGCCCTGCACGTACTGGAACACGGACTCCCCCCGAAAAAGCCCTGAGACCACCGCACGTCCGCATGCCATCCTGACCCGGTGAGCGCACCCGAGATCCACGTCGAATTCGCCCCCGAGCTGGCCCTGTTCGTCGCCCACGGACGCCGCGGCGGCCCCACCCCGGTCACCACCGACGGCGCCTCCTCCCTCGGCCATGTCGTGGAATCCCTCGGCGTCCCGCTCACCGAGGTCGGGGCCCTGCGCGTCGACGGCCGCGAGGTCCCGAGGTCGTACGTCCCCTCCGCGGGCGACACCGTGGCCGTCCTCCCGGTCGCCCGCCCCCAGCACATCCCCGGCGCCCCGCTCCGCTTCCTCCTCGACGTCCACCTCGGCACCCTCGCCCGCCGCCTGCGCCTGCTCGGCGTGGACACGGCGTACGAGTCGACGGACATCGGCGACCCCGCCCTCGCCACCCGCTCGGCGACCGAGAAACGGGTCCTGCTCAGCCGCGACCGGGGCCTGCTGCACCGCAGGGAACTGTGGGCGGGCGCCTTCGTCTACAGCACCCGCCCCGAGGACCAGCTCCGCGACGTCCTGGACCGTTTCCGCCCCGATCTGCGCCCCTGGACCCGCTGCACGGCCTGCAACGGCCTGCTGAAGGACGCCACCAAGGAGGAGGTGGCCGACCGCCTGGAGGGCGGCACCGAACGCTCCTACGACGTCTTCGCCCAGTGCCAGGAGTGCGGCCGCGCCTACTGGAAGGGCGCCCACCACGAACAACTGGAGGCGATCGTGGCGAACGCCCTCGCGGAGGCTAACCGCCCAACGCCACCCGCAGCGCCTCCGCGTCGGTCGTAGGCGCGTCACAGGTGAAGTGCCGGCAGACGTACGCGGTGGGTTCCCCGCCGACGAGGATCCGGTCGGCGAGCAGCGGGAGTTCCCCGCTGTCCGGAGTCCCGACGGCGACCACCGCCCCCGGCGCGTTCCCCAGAAGTGCCGTACGGTGCAAGGCCCTTGTCCCCGCGTCGGTCAGCGAGGGCCCGACGACCGCGACCTCCCTCGGCCCGTCGAGGAACGCCTCCGCCACCGCGAGCCCCCACCCGACGAACCGGGGCACCCGCGGCCCGAGCGCCTTCACCACCCCGAGCGCCTTCTCCGCGGCGGCCCGATGGGGCTCGGCGCCCGTCTGCGCGGCGTAGGAGAGCAGCGCCCCGGCCGCGGCCGTCCACCCGGAGGGCACCGCGTTGTCGGTCGGGTCCTGCGGCCGCCGGATCAGCCGCTCGGCATCGGCGGCGGTGTCGAACAGCGCCCCCTCCGGCCCCGTGAACCGCGTCAGCACATGGTCGAGCAGGAACCCGGCGAAGTCGAGCCAGACCCCCTCCCCGGTCACCGACGCCAGCGCGAGGAACCCCTCGGCCACATCGGCGTAGTCCTCCAGCACCCCCGCGTTGGCACCGACCTGACCGTCCTTGCTGGTACGCGAGAGACGGGCCTGCTCGTCCAGATGCAGCCGTACCAGAAGGTCGGCGGCACCGAGCGCGGCCTCGACCAGGTCAGGACGGTCGAAGTAGGCACCGGTCTCGGCGAGCGCGGCGATCGCGAGCCCGTTCCACGCGGCGACGACCTTGTCGTCCCGGCCGGGAGCGGGACGCTCGGCGCGGGCGTCGAGCAGCCGCCGCCGGATCGACTCGACCTTCTCGGCGTCGAACACGGTGTGCTGCTGAGGCAGTTGCAGCACGGACTGCCCGTGCTCGAAGGTCCCCTCCTCGGTGACGCCGAAGTACTGGGCGGCCAGCTCGGCGTCCTGCTCCCCGAGCACCTCACGCAACTGCTCCGGCGTCCACACGTAGTACGCGCCCTCGACGTGCTTGCCCGTCCCGTCGTCACTGTCGGCGTCCAGCGCGGAGGCGAACCCGCCCTCGGCGGTGCGCAGTTCCCGCACCATGAAGTCGGCGGTGTCGAGGGCGACCCGACGGGCCAGGTCGGAGCCGGTGGCACGCCACAGGTGGGCGTAGACGCGGCACAGCAGGGCGTTGTCGTACAGCATCTTCTCGAAGTGCGGCACGATCCAGTCCCGGTCCACGGAGTAGCGGGCGAAGCCGCCGCCGAGCTGGTCGTGGATACCGCCGCGGGCCATGCGCTCGCAGGTGTCCTGGGCCATCTGCAGAGCGCCCTCGGCACCGGTGCGGGCGTGGTGGCGCAGCAGGAACTCCACCACCATGGACGGCGGGAACTTCGGCGCCCCGCCGAACCCGCCGCGCTGCGCGTCGTACTCCCGCGTCAGCCCGAGCAGGGCCGCCGCGAGCTGCTCCTCGCCGGGCGCCTGCGAGTCGCCGTAGGAGATCTCCCGCCCGGCGAGATCCCGCACGATCTTCTGGGCCACCTCGGCGACCTCGTCCCGCCGGTCGGTCCAGGCGGCCCGCACCCCCTCCAGCACCTGCCGGAACGAGGGCATGCCCTGGCGGGGCGAGGGCGGGAAGTAGGTGCCGAAGTAGAAGGGCTCGGCTTCCGGGGTGAGGAACACGGTCATGGGCCAGCCGCCCTGCCCGGTGGCTGCCTGCACGGCCTCCATGTAGACGGCGTCGACGTCGGGGCGTTCCTCGCGGTCGACTTTGATGTTGACGAAGTGGTCGTTCATGAAAGCGGCGACCGCTTCGTCCTCGAAGCTTTCCCGGGCGAGGACGTGACACCAGTGGCAGCTCGAATACCCGACGCTCAACAGCACGGGTTTGTTCGTCTTCCGCGCCTCCTCGAAGGCCTCGGCCGACCAGGGCCACCAGTCGACCGGGTTGTCCGCGTGCTGGAGGAGGTAGGGGGACGTCTCGTGGGCCAGTCGGTTCGGCATGTCTCCATCGTGCCCGACTGGCACCGGCAGGTGACAGCGTGGCCTACCCGTCGGCTGGTGCCGCTTTCGCCGCCACCCGATCCGCTCAACGCCAGAGGGGCTCGAGACGTGAGAAGTCCCAGGAGTGCTCCGCTTTCACACCGGGATGGACGAGACAGTGAGCGACGATCGAGGCCACGATCTTCCGCTTCTCCTCAAGAGACATTTCGCCGGTCTGCCAGCGCTGCCGCGTGTCCTCGGACAGTCGGCCGTGGCTTCGCCCCTTGTCGAAGAGCAGGCTTTCGAGGCTCGTGTCGGCCAGAGGTCCACTGATGCTGCACCGTCCGCAGTTGCGGCAGGAGTACACATAGGGGCTCTGTTTGCTCCGCCCCTTCTGGGCACACATGGCACCGCGGCACACCGTACCGTCAGCGCTCTGCGCCCCGCATCGGAGAAAACTCGTACCGAGATAGCGAGGCGCCGGTCGAGGGGTGCCCGTGCGTCTGGGGGCACCGCTGCCTCGATGCATGAACAGACTTCCCGCTGAGAAGGTCGCACACACCGCCTGCCAGTCCTCGGGTGTCGCGATGGCTTCCCACCGACCCAGCACCGGCGCTCCTGTCTCGGGATCAAGCAGGAGTTCACCTCTGTTCGCCCGATAGCCGCACACTCTGGGCGCGGTGATGATCTGCGTGACCGTCTGCCCGTTGGGTCTGCCGCCGCGGGTGCCGGTCACCCCGAGCTCACACCAGTCACGCGCGATGGCCCGGACTGCCTTACCGGAGACCCGCTCTCCGATCGCCCGTGCGACCAGCTCGGCCTCTTCCGGGTAGAGGCTGATTCTGTCCTCCAACCAGCCGAAGGGCCGGGGCCCGCTGTGGGGCACGCCCTCGACAGCCCGGGCCCAATGCCAGTTCGTCAGCCGTCGGCTCCTGACCCGTGTCTCGGTCACGGCCGCGTTCAACGACCGGACCGCCTGCATCAGGCCTTCCTGCGAATATGGGTCTCGAACTCCTTCCTGATCAAGGTGAATCCGTCCCGGCGAACTGGTCAGGGCGGCCAGGAACCGGGCCAGATCCTCGGCCCGGCGATAGAGCCGGTCGTCCGCGACACAGACGACGCCCGCGATGCGCTGCCCGTCCTCGGTGCACCCGCGCAGCAGGTCCGTGATCAAACGCTCGAAACCGGGCCTCACCACTCCCCCTTTCGACGCGCTGCAGCCGTTGTCGCTGTATGCGGCGATCACCACGCAGCCATGGTCCTGCGCGGTCCGTTCGTTGACCCGCAGCTGGAAACGCACACCGTGTCCGTCGCGCTGCCGGTCGTCCTCCGACGTACGCGCGTAGGACAGGACCGGAATCAGCTTGCGCGGGTCGCCCGCTTCATCACGAGTCACGACATCCCCCCATTCGACTGCCTGCACTACATCCGTGAAAACGAGCGAATGATCCGAAGGTCACATCGGCCGAACCGGATGATCGCCGCCCCCTCGCGCTCACGCCCGCCCCGAAGGACACTCATAGGCGAAGCCGTTTGCCGCCGGAGGGGGACGCACATGCGGGACAGCCATCGGGCGGAAGCCGAACGGCTGTTGGGGCGGGCCGTGGAGGAGGAGGTGCGGCGATCGGGCGGGCGGGTCGACGGTGCCGTACTGCTCGCGCGGGCCCGTGGATCGCTGGACGCGATGGCGCGGACGTCCGCTGAGGAGTACGAGGCCTACACGCGCGCGCTGGACGAGGCGCAGGCCGGGCAGCTGACCTTCGGGCAGCGGTATGCGAAGGAGGCGTCCGGGACTCCCCTGCTGGTGGCCGCGGTCGCCGCCGTAGCCGCCGCCGTCGCCGACCTGGCGCTCGGCACCGGTGCGGGCACCGCGCTGGGCGCGGGTGTGGTCGTGGGGGTCGTGGGCGCCGCGGCGACCGTGGTGAAGGTGGCCGGCTCGCATCTGCCGGCCGCGCATCACCGGGCGGGCGCGATCGGGCAGCCCGGCGGCCCGGAACAGCTGCGGCTCCAGTGGCTGACGGCCCTGGAGGTGCGGGGGATCCGGCCCTTCCTCGACCAGCAGCGGGTGCTGAGCGCGTCGACCGGTCCGAAGAAGGCGGGCCCGCGGCTGCGCGGCACGGACAAGAGCGCGGCCGCTCGGGGAAGAAGTGTGCTGGAGCAGTCGTTCGGTCAACTTCCCGATAAAATAGGCGAGTTCGCCGGACGTCGGACGGAGATGGGCCGGATCAGGCAGTGGGTGCAGGCCTCGCGCGCGACCACCGAGACCCGGCCCACGGTGGTCGTGCTGCACGGCTCGCCCGGCAGCGGCCGTACGGCCCTCGCGGTCCGGGCGGCGCACGATCTCAAGGACTACTTCCGGGGCGCCTGCGTCGTGGACCTGCGCGGCGACAGCCCGGAGGAGTCCCCGCTGTCCACCCGGGACGCGCTGCTGCATCTGCTGAACCGGCTCGGCGCCCCGCGCGAGCAGTTGTTGTTCCGTGAGCGTTCCTCACCGGACCAGCAGGTCAAGCGGCTGAGCGAGCTGTACCACCAGCATCTGACGGGTCTGCCGGTGACGATCGTGCTGGACGACGCCTCGGACCCCGAGCAGGTCCGCGCCCTCGTGCCCGAGCGTTCCGACAGCCTGATCCTGGTCACCGCGCGCGAGCCGCTCGGCCTGCCGTCGGACCTCGCCGCCCATGTCCACGAGCTGCCGGTCGACGCCCTGGACGCGGCGGGCGCCGAGGAACTGCTGGACGCGTCCGCGGAGTCCGCCGCCGGTCCCTACGACGCCCAGTCCGCCGACCGGATCAGGGAGCTGTGCGGCGGACTGCCGCTGGCCCTGCGCGTAGCGGGTTCCTCCCTCGGCCCCCGCTCGCCACGCCAACTCGCCGCGGATCTCGGCGCGTACGGTCCGGTCGGGCCCGTAGAACGCGCCCTGTGGCTGCGCTACACCGACCAGTCGGATCCGGCCCGCCGGCTGCTGCGCCGGCTCGCGCTGGCCGGGCGGTCCTCGCTCGGCGCCGCCGCGGCCGCCGCGCTGCTGGGCACCGACGAGACGGAGGCGACCCGGCATCTGGTGGCGCTGGCCCGCGCGGGCCTGATCGACCACGTCCGCGGCAGCCGCTACCGCGTCCACGACGTGGTCCGCGCCTTCGCCCAGGCCCGGCTGCTGGACGAGGAGGAGCCGGCCGAGCGCACGGCCGCGCAGGAGCGCCTCATCGTCAACTACGCCGACCTCGCCGACAACGTGTTGCGCCTGGTCGACGGCAACATGTCGACCCGCTCGGACCGTTTCAGCCCGCACGGCTTCACCTCACTCGACGAGGCGCTGCGCTGGCTGGACGACGAGTCCAGCTTCATCACGGCGGCGCTGCGGCACGCGGAGGGCGTCAACCAGGGGGCGGTCCTCAATCTCCTGGGCGCGTTGTGCGACTACTGCCTGCTGCGCGGCGACCTCTACCGCCTCGGCGAGATCAGCGAGTTGGCGCAGGCGGTGGACCAGGGGCTGCTGGTCCGTTCGGTGCAGTGGCGCACCGGTATCGCCGCCCGGCAGCTGGGCGAGCTGGACAAGGCACGTACGACGCTGACCTCGGTGGTCGACCTGTACATGGAGGCCCAGCACGACGCGGGCGCCGCGCGCGCCCTGTGCTCGCTGGGCATCACCCTGCACCATCAGGGTCATCTGACGGAGGCGGCGGCGAAGCTCCAGGAGGCGCTGGCCCTCCAGTCGCCTCCCGAACTGGCCACGGACCGTGCCTGGACGATGCACGCGCTGGCGGCCGTCGAGCGCGACCGCGGCCGCGTGGTCGAGTCCCTGGACCTGCTCACCCGCTCCCTGGTCCTGCACCGCGCCGGCGAGTCCGTCCACGGCGAGGCCTGGGCCCACTTCCAGCTCGGCCAGCTGGCCCTGCGGATGGGCGACGTACCGCGCGCGGAGTCGGAGCTCAGAACGGCCCTCGATCTGTACGGCCGTACCCGCGACGCCCGTGGCGAGGCGTGGGCGCTGACCCAGCTGGCCCGGGCCCGTCTGGTGGCCGGGGATCCCTCGACCGCGGTGGACGGTCTGCGCCAGGCGGCGTCCCGGCACCGCGACAACGAGGACGCGCGCGGCGAGGCGTGGACGGTGTACTACCTGGGCCAGGCGCTGGAGGAGACCGGCAACCTGGATCTGGCGGTCCGCGAGCTGGAACGTTCCCGCACGATGTTCTCCCGGATGCGGGACGTCTACGGCCTGGCCTGCGCCCGCCACCACTCGGCCCGTGTCACCCGCGACCAACGGGCCGCGCAGACCGGCTCGTTGCGCAACTCGGGTTTCGCCCGTCAGCTCCTGGTCGACGCCCGTGCCGACTTCCAGCGCATCGGTGTGGCCCACGGCGAGGCGTGGACCTGCCTGGAACTCGCGGTGGTCGACGCCGGCAACGGCCGTACCCCGCAGGCCCTGGCCCTGTGCGACGAGGCGGCGGCCCTGTTCGCCTCCTACGGCGACCAGCGGGGCGAGGACTGGGCCCGCTTCCTGCGCTGCACGCTGCTGCCGTACGCGGCACCGGGCGGCGTGGAGATCGGCGCCGCGGTCGCCCAGGAGGAACTGGCGGAACTGGGCCGCCGGGAGCACGGAGCACGGGACGAGAAGCTGGACGACTACGTGGGGGCGTACGGCCTGCTGCTGGAACGCGGGGTGAACCTGGACGCGGGCTGGCAGGCCTGGCGCCTGGGCATGGTCCCGAACCGGCATGCGCGCGAGGTGATGGGGGTGGCGGCGACTGCGGCACGGGGGTGAGGGCGGGCGCGGTGCGGGCCCCGATGCCCAAGAAGCCGACGCCTCCGCAACCCGGGGTCTGCCGAGGCACACTCCGCTCCGCCGTCGACGGAGTCGTGCCGTTCGCCGCCGCTGCCGCCGGTCGGGCACAGCTGGGCCGGGACGGGAGGGGTACACCTCCCGCCCCGGCCGCCCCGGCCGTGCGGTTCAGCCCTTGGCCGGCGAGGCCTTGCCGGACGGGCTCTCGGCGGTGTTCTTGCCGGAGGCGTCGTCCGGGGACTCCTTGAAGTCGACCTTGTTCATGTGCTTGCTCATGGACTTCATCAGGGCCCACACCGCCAGGGCCATCGCCGCGAAGACGATGAAGCCGAGGACGCCGGGGGTGACCTTGTTTTCGTCGACCTCCTTGGCGAGGGTCACGAAGTGCGTCATTGCCAGGCTTGCGCTTGCGCTCATGTCAGGCATTGTCGCGGATGCCCGCAAAGAGGTCGTCCTCGGGGAGGGAGGTATCGACGAGGGACTTGGCGAGCTCGTACTCCTCGGTCGGCCAGACCTCCTTCTGGAGCTCCAGCGGAACGCGGAACCAGCCGCCGTCGGGGTCGATCTGGGTGGCGTGCGCGATCAGGGCCTTGTCGCGGATCTCGAAGAACTCCGCGCACGGGATGTGCGTGGTCAGGGTGCGGTCCCGCATCGGCGAGTCGTCCCAGCGCTTGAGCCAGTCCCCGTACGGCGACTCCATGCCCCGCTCGATCAGCGCGTGGTGCAGCGCCTCCGTACGGGGACGGTTGAAGCCCTGGTTGTAGTAGAGCTTGAGCGGCTGGTACGCCGTCCCGAACTCCGACTCGGGGAACTTCTCGGTGTCCGCCGCGCCCTCGAACGCCACCATCGAGATCTTGTGGGTCATGATGTGGTCGGGGTGCGGGTAGCCGCCGTTCTCGTCGTAGGTGGTGATCACCTGGGGACGGAAGGCGCGGATCTGCTTCACCAGCTCGCCGGCCGCCTTGTCGACGTCCTCCAGGGCGAAGCAGCCCTCGGGCAGCGGCGGCAGCGGGTCGCCCTCGGGCAGGCCGGAGTCGACGAAGCCGAGCCACTCCTGCCGGACGCCGAGGATCTCGCGGGCCTCGTCCATCTCCTTCTTGCGTACCTCGTGGATGTGCTCCTCGATGTACTTGTCGCCCTGGAGCTTCGGATTGAGGATGGAGCCGCGCTCCCCTCCCGTGCAGGTCACGACCAGCACGTCCACCCCCTCGGACACGTACTTCGCCATGGTGGCCGCGCCCTTGCTCGACTCGTCGTCGGGGTGGGCGTGCACGGCCATCAGTCGCAGCTGGTCAGTCAAGACTCAATCCTCGTAAGTCGGCGCCCCCGGTGTCTTCGGGTGCGAACGGCGGCTTCTATAGTGACCGAATCGGGGGGCGTTTAATTCCACGGCCTTGGTTTCCCAGGAGACGATCATGAGCACGGCGAGCACTCAGCTGCCCGAGGGCCGCTACGGCCGCTCCTCGGACGAGCGTGCCGACCACAAGCTCAAGATCGCCGGTGCCGTGCTCGGCGCCTTCCTGCTCGCGTTGATCGGTTACTTCGCCTACCACTACGTCGGCCAGAACAAGATCAGCGGCGAGGTGATCGCCTTCGACGCGAAGACCTCGGCGGTCGAGGTGCATCTGGAGGTCCGCAAGGACTCCGGCACCTCCGGCTACTGCACGATCCGCTCCCAGGCGGCGGACGGCTCCGAGGTGGGCCGGGCGGACTTCCGCTTCGGCGGTGACGCCACCCGCATCGACAAGGTCGTCACGCTCCGTACGACGGCCCGGGGCACCACTGCCGAGCTGCTGGGCTGTCACGCCGACTGACGTCACCCCGATACGGGAGCGTTGACCTGCGTCGACGTATTTCTGATGGCTTATGTCCTCCCCCTTCGGCTCCTGAATTGTTAGGCTCGTGGTTTCGCCCATCCGTGAAGGAACATTCTTCTGGGTAGGGCGATGCTTTGTATTCCCAGTACCTACGAGGAGCACCTGTGACCCAGACCAGCGAAGACGTCACCTGGCTTACGCAGGAGGCGTACACCAAGCTCAAGGAAGAGCTGGCGTACCTGTCTGGTCCCGCGCGCGAGGAAGTCACCGCGAAGATCGCGGCAGCGCGCGAGGAGGGCGACCTGCGCGAGAACGGCGGGTACCACGCGGCCAAGGAAGAGCAGGGCAAGCAGGAGCTCCGCATCCGCCAGCTGACCCAGCTCCTGGAGAAGGCCAAGGTCGGCGAGGCTCCGGCGTCCACGGACGGTGCCGTGGCGCCCGGCATGGTCGTGACGATCGCCTTCGACGGCGACGAGGACGACACGATGACCTTCCTGCTCGCCTCGCGCGAGTACGCGAGCGCGGACGTCGAGACCTACTCACCGCAGTCCCCGCTGGGCTCCGGCGTGATCGGCCACAAGGTCGGTGAGGACGCGGAGTACGAACTGCCGAACGGCAAGAAGGCCTCCGTGACCATCCTCAAGGCCGAGCCCTACAACGGCTGACCCCGGCCGACCGTCTGTCCTCGGCGGGCCCCCGGCGTCCTCGCGACGCCGGGGGCTCTGTCATGCGGTGGCCGAGCGGTACTTGCGGACCGCCAGCGTCCTGAACACGACGATGATCAGGACCGAGTAGATCAGTGAGGCCCAGACCGGGTGCTGCATGGGCCAGGCGGCGGAGGTGGACTGGCCCGGGTTGGCGAAAAGCACCCGGCAGGCCTGGACGGTGGCGCTGAACGGGTTCCACTCGGCGATGTGCCTGAGCCACGGGGTCATGTGGCTGGTGTCCACAAAGGCGTTCGAGATGAAGGTGACCGGGAAGAGCCAGATCAGCCCGCTGGAGGTGGCCGCCTCGGGGGTGCAGACGGACATGCCGATCAGGGCGCCGATCCAGGTGAACGCGTAGCCGAGCAGGAGCAGCAGGCCGAAGGCGGCCAGCACCTTCCCTGCATTGGTGCTGCCGTCCGAGCCGACGCGCCAGCCGACCAGCACCGCGACCACGGCGAGGACGATCAGGGTCAGGGCCGTCTGCACCAGGTCGGCGAAGGTGCGTCCGGTCAGCACCGCGCCGCGGGCCATCGGCAGGGAGCGGAAGCGGTCGATGAGGCCCTTGTGCATGTCGTCGGCGATACCCGCGCCGGAGCTGGCGGTGGCGAAGGTGACGGTCTGCGCGAAGATGCCCGCCATCAGGAAGTTCTTGTAGTCGGTCGCGCTGGTGCTGCTGCCGATCTGCATGGATCCGCCGAAGACGTAGGTGAACAGCACCACGAACATGATCGGCTGGATGAGCCCGTAGATGATCATCTCGGGGATCCGGGACATGCGGATCAGATTGCGTTGGGCGACGACCATGGAGTCCCTCAGGGACTGGCTGACGGGGTTCGCGGCCGGCGCGACCCGGGCGGTGTCGGTGACGGCGCTCACTTGGTGGTCTCCTTCTTGTCGCTCTCCTCGTCCTTCGCCTCGGCCACGTGTCCGGTCAGGGACAGGAAGACGTCGTCGAGGGTGGGGCGGCGCAGGCCGATGTCGTCGATCTCGATGCCCCGGCTGTCGAGCTCACGGATGACCTCGGCGAGCAGCTTGGCGCCGCCGGAGACGGGCACGGTGAGCTTGCGCATGTGGTCCTCGACCGTGGTGTCGCCCTTGCCGAAGCCGCGCAGGATCTCCGAGGCGGCCTGGATGTGCTCGCGCTCGTGCACCACGACCTCGACGCGCTCGCCGCCGGTGCGGGCCTTGAGCTGGTCGGAGGTGCCCGTGGCGATGACACGGCCGTGGTCGACGACAGCGATCTCGTGGGCCAGGTGGTCGGCCTCTTCCAGGTACTGGGTGGTCAGCAGCAGGGTCGTGCCCCCGGAGACCAGCTTCTTGATGACCTCCCACAGCAATTGGCGGTTGCGCGGGTCGAGGCCGGTCGTCGGCTCGTCCATGAACATCACGGGCGGCGAGACCACCAGGGCGGCCGCGAGGTCGAGGCGGCGGCGCATTCCGCCGGAGTAAGTCTTGGTGGGGCGGTCGGCTGCGTCGGCGAGGTCGAACTGCTCCAGCAGTTCGGCCGCGCGGGCCTTCGCCGGCTTGGCCTTCATCTGGTAGAGCCGGCCGACCATCTGAAGGTTCTCGCGGCCGGTGAGGTATTCGTCGACCGCCGCGAACTGGCCGGACAGGCCGATGGAGCGGCGCACGGCGTCGGGGTGCTTGAGGACGTCGATGCCGGCGACGACCGCCGAGCCGCGGTCCGGCTGGAGCAGGGTGGTCAGACAGCGGACGGCTGTCGTCTTGCCCGCGCCGTTCGGTCCGAGGAGGCCCAGCACGGTGCCTTCCGGGACATCGAGGTCGACGCCGTCCAGTGCCTTTACGTCTCCGAAGGTCTTGACCAGGCCTTCGGCATAGATGGCGCCTGGCATATGAGTCTCCACGTCGTCGGGGATTCTTGGGAAAGCCTAGGTTTGCGCGGTTTCCTCCGCCCGTTCTTTTTCCGCGGGCGGCGTGAGCGGCGGCACGAGACACACCATAACGCGATGTATCGCGTCTCTCAATGGAGTTGCCCGAAAGAGTGACTCCTGAGTCCCCGAGGGGCCCTGACCTCAGTCGATGACCGTGTAACCGGCCTCGCGCAGGGCTCGGCCGACCTCGGCGCAGTGCTCGGGACCCTTCGTCTCCAGATGCAGCTCGACCTCCGCCTCCGCCAGCCCGAGCCGTGGATCGGTCCGGACGTGGCTCACGTCCAGGACATTAGCGTCGACCACTGACAACACCCCGAGAAGTGTCGCGAGGGCACCGGGCCGGTCCGTCAGCCGCAGCCGGACGGCGAGGTAGCGGCCCTGCGCGGACATGCCGTGCCGCAGCACCCGCTGGAGCAGCACCGGGTCGACGTTGCCGCCGGACAGCACGGCGACGACCGGGCCCTCGAAGGCGCCCGGGTCGCTCAGCAGAGCGGCGACCGGGCTCGCCCCGGCCGGCTCGACGACCAGCTTGGCCCGCTCCAGACACAGCAGCAGCGCGGCGGACAGCTCGTCCTCGGTCACCGTGCGGACCTCGTCCACGAGTGCGCCCACGATCCCGAACGGCACGTCCCCGGGCCGCCCCACCTTCATGCCGTCGGCCATCGTGGCCGGGTTCTCGATCGACACCGGGCGCCCGGCCGCCAGCGAGGGCGGGTACGCGGCCGCGCCCGCCGCCTGCACGCCGACGATCCGCACATCGGGCCTGAGCGCCTTCACGGCGATCGCGACACCGGCCGCGAGTCCGCCGCCGCCGATCCCGAGGACGACCGTGCGCACCTCCGGGCACTGCTCCAGGATCTCCAGGCCGACCGTGCCCTGGCCCGCGATGACGTCCGGATGGTCGAAGGGGTGGATGAACACCGCGCCCGTCTCGGCCGCGTACTCCTGCGCGGCGGCCAGGGTCTCGTCGACCACCTGGCCGTGCAGGCGCACCTCGGCGCCGTAGTGCCGGGTGGCACTGATCTTCGGCAGCGGCGCGCCCTTGGGCATGAACACCGTGGAGCGCACGCCGAGCAGCGTGGACGCCAGCGCGACGCCCTGCGCGTGGTTCCCGGCGCTCGCGGCCACGACACCCGCGGCCCGCTCCTCGGGCAGCAGCCCGGCGATCCGGACGTAGGCGCCGCGAAGTTTGAACGACCCGGTCCGCTGGAGGTTCTCGCACTTGAAGTGCACCGGCGCGCCCACCAGCTGACTCAGATGGCGGCTGCCCTCCATCGCGGTCGTCCGCGCCACGCCCGACAGCATCTTCTGCGCGCCGCGCACATCGTCGAGCGTCACCGGCGGCACGGGGTGGGCCTTGCGGTAGTTCATGACTCAAGTCTCGCAGTTCACACGTGCGTGTTCGCGCTGTGACCAACGTCCGAGACGGGTTTGCGCAGCGCCGGTACGGCCCGCCCCCCGGCCGCGTACCCTGTCCCCCAACCCAGCAGCCCTTCATGAAGTGAGCCCCCGGCCATGCCCACAACACCTGAAATGTCGATGGACATGACGACCGTCGGTGACACCGGTCTCCTCGACACCCTGCAGCACGAGGTGGCGGTCTTCGCCCGCCGTGCCGAACAGACCCGCCTCGGCGGGATCGGGCAGGTGCGCAACTCCATGGACCGCGCCGCGTACCTGCTGCTCAACCGGCTCGACAAGGAAGGACCGATGGGCGTCAAGGCGCTCGCGGCGAGCATGGGCATCGACTCGTCGACGGTCACCCGTCAGGTGGCGCCGCTCGTCGACACCGGCCTGGTCAAGCGGACCTCGCACCCCGAGGACGGCCGCGCGGTGGTCCTTCAGCTGTCCCCGCGCGGACAGTCCCGGCTGGAGGAAGTGCGCTCCTCCCGGCGTCAGTTGATGGCCGAGCTGACACACGACTGGGCGCCGGAGGAGCGCGAGGCGTTCTGCACGCTCCTCACGCGCTTCAACACCGCGCTCTCCTCCCGGATGGCGGCCCAGGGCGTTCCGGCCCCGGAGGCGCAGACCTCCTAGACACGCGTCCTCCCCGTGGCGCGCACGCGCGTGTGCCGCCGCACCTCTTGACCGGACGGCCGCGCCGGGCCTCATATGAGATCGGGTCCCCGGCGACCTGCTCCTCGGGGACCGGGTCCTCCAGGCCGTACGAAGCCGTCGTACGGCCATCCGCAGGCGGGGAGGTGCGGTGCGGCAACGGCAGGCGTCCCAGAGCGCGCGTCGGGCCCGGGAGTTCGAGGCGTTCGTCGCGGGCGCGGCCGGGCGGCTGCTGCACGCCGCGACGCTCCTGACGGCGGAGCCACCGGACGACAACCCGCGCGCGCGGCGTCTGCTGACGCTGGCGCTCGCCCACACGTACGCGTGCTGGGACCGGCTGCGCGGCGAGGACCCCTACGACCGGGCCCGCCAGTACCTCGCCCTGCGCTTCGCCCACGGGGCATGGCGCCGCCACGGCATCCTGCTCGGCGGCCGCACGCACCCCTCCGGCCCGTTGTCCCACCTGGCCCCTCAGGAGCGTCTGGTCCTGGTACTGCGCCTCTACGAGGGCGTGGCCGAGGAACAGGCGGCCGCCCTGCTCGGCCTGCCGACGGAACGCGTCCGCACGATCTGCGACCGGGCGACGGCCACCCTGCTGCACCCACCGCGTGGGCCCGCACCGGCGGTCGTGGGGGCCAAGGTGGCGGCGTCATGAGACACACGGCCCGTCCCGGGAGGCGCACGTGAACCGGACCCAGCGCGAGGCCGCCGTGCGGCAGCTCATGGAGCGGGGGACGCCGCAGGTACCGGCGGATCTGTACGCGGACTCCGTGCGCCGGGGCTCGCGCATGCTGCGGCGCAGGACCGCGGCGCGCCGGCTCATGTGGCTGCTGTTGCTCGCCGCGAGCGTGGCGTTCGTGGTGTGGGCGCTGACCGCGCGCCCGTGGGTGGAGCCGCCGTCCACGACGACTCCACCCATGACGGGCTGGTGAGACCGGTCCGGTCTGGCCGGCCGGCGGCCGGCCGGCGGCTACCGGGCCAGCGCCTGCTGCAGGTCCTCCAGCAGGTCGTCGACGTTCTCGATGCCGACGGACAGGCGTACGAGGTCGGCGGGGACCTCCAGGGCGGAGCCCGCCACGGACGCGTGCGTCATCCGGCCGGGGTGCTCGATCAGCGACTCGACACCGCCCAGGGACTCCCCCAGCGTGAAGATCTTCGCGCGGTTGCAGACCTCGACGGCCGCCTCCTCGCCGCCCTCCACCCGGAAGGAGACCATGCCGCCGAAGGACCGCATCTGCTTGGCCGCGACCTCGTGGCCGGGGTGCTCCGCCAGGCCCGGGTAGAGCACCTGCGTCACGCGCGCGTGCCGGGTCAGCATGTCGGCGATCTTCGTGGCGTTCTCGCTGTGCCGGTCCATGCGCACCGACAGCGTCTTGGCGCCGCGCAGCACCAGCCAGGAGTCGAAGGGCCCGGCGACCGCGCCCATCGCGTTCTGGTGGTACGCCAGCTCCTCGCCGAGCGTCTCGTCGGCGGTGACCAGGGCGCCGCCCACGACGTCGGAGTGGCCGCCCATGTACTTGGTCAGCGAGTGCACCACGACGTCGGCGCCGAGCGACAGGGGCTGCTGGAGGTAGGGCGTCGCGAAGGTGTTGTCGACGACGAGCTTGGCGCCCGCGTCCCGGGAGACCTGGGCGACGGCGGCGATGTCGGTGATGCCGAGCAGCGGGTTGGAGGGGGTCTCCACCCACACGGCCTTGGTCTTCGGGGTGATGGCGGCCCGTACGGCGGCCGGGTCGCTGGTGTCGGCGACCGACCACTCGACGCCCCAGCGGGCGACGACCTTCGCAAAGAGGCGGAACGTGCCGCCGTACGCGTCGTTGGGGATGACCACGTGGTCGCCGGGGCTGAGCAGCGTACGCAGCAGGCAGTCCTCGGCCGCCAGTCCGGACGCGAACGCGAGACCCCGGCGGCCGCCTTCGAGGGCGGCGAGGTTCTCCTCCAGGGCCGTGCGGGTGGGGTTGGCGCTGCGGCTGTACTCGTAGCCGCCGCGCAGACCGCCCACGCCGTCCTGCTTGTAGGTCGAGACCTGGTAGATCGGCGGGACCACCGCGCCGGTGAGGGGGTCCGCGGTGTTGCCCGCATGGATCGCGAGGGTCTCGAAGTGCTGACTGATGTGCCTGTCGCTCATGGGCTCCGAGGGTAGTCCGCCCGGCGGACCGATGACGGACGACGGGCTCCCCTCGGCCGTACGGCAGGGTTTTCCCCAGGTGTTCGGGCCCGTCCGGCACGTTTTCCCCAGGGTGTCCGGGCCGGTCCGGGAGTTTTCCACAGGGCACGGACCGGGTTGGGCAATTGTCGGCGGCGTCTGGAACTCTTGGGGCATGGAGATTCTCTGGGTCCTGATGGCGGCGGTCCTGCTGGGCTTCGTCCTGCTTCCGTTCCTGCGGCGCAGGCGGGGCGGGATCGAGCAGGTCCCGGCGGGCCACCCGGACGCCGCGGACCCGGCGGACTACGGCTTCGTACGGCAGGAGGAGCTGGACATCCGCATGCCCGGCCCCGACCAGGACCTGCTGGACGTCCTGGACCTGGTGCAGCGCACCCAGGACTACAAGGCCGCCGCCCAACTCCTGGCGGGCACCGATCGGGAGGGCGAGCTGCGCTGGCAGCGCGTGCAGGCCTTCGCCGGCGCCGCCTCGCTGGAACTGCAGCAGCGGCCGGGCGGGGTCAGCGAGGCGCCGGGCGGTCAGTGGCTGCGGGTGTGGCGGGCCGAGCAGCCCAAGGACGCGGGCGGCGCTGCGGTGCACGCGGAGTTCCTGGTGCAGCAGGCGTGGCGGACGTCGACCCCGGGCACGGACGACTTCCGGATCATCATGGAGGAGGCGCGGGCGACCTGCGGCGAGGCGGCACTGCTGGCTCCCGGCGATCCGGTCCCCTACCTCGTCGAGCTCTCCGTCGCGCGCGGACTGGCCTATTCGCAGGCGGAGTTCGAGCAGCTGTGGCTGAAGATCCTGGACCGCGCCCCGAACCACATGGGGGCGCATCTGGCGGCGCTGCACTACTGGTGCGAGAAGTGGCACGGCTCGCGGCAGCTTGCGTACGACTTCGCGGAGGCGGCGGCCGCCCGGGCCCCGCAGGGCTCGCTGCTGGCCGCGATGCCCTTGTTCGCGGTCTTCGAGCACCTGCCCGAGGTCAATCTGGTCAGCGGTTTCTACCAGAGCGAGGTCGTCACCAAGGCCATGCACGGCGCGCTGCACGCCGTCCACTCGGCCCGCGCCGACGATCCGATGCTGGCCCACGTCCGCCACCTGCTGGTCTTCTTCCTGGTCCGCGGCGAACGCTGGGCGGAGGCCATGAACCAGCTCGTGCACATCGACGGCCACGTCGGCGCCCTGCCCTGGACCCTGTCCGCCGACCCGGCCGCGGAGTTCGCGATATACCGGGCACTGGCAGTGGCGGGCTACGAGGCGAACGGCGGCAGCCCGGCGACGCTGACGCAGTGACGCGGTGATGTCTTCGGGACGGTCTCCGCGTCGGCACCAGCCACCCCTACTGCCGTGCAGGTCGACGCCGGGTCCTGTCGGAATGCGGACCGGCAGGGAACCGTTGTTCTCCCTACCGCCACGCGCCCCTGCCCGGCACGCACGATCTGAAGGAGCCCGCGTCATGCTGTTCGGCCGTACGCCCGTCCTGCCCACCCCCGAGCAGGCGCTGCAGGGCCGCTCCGAGCCGGCGTTCACGCTCCCCGACCGGCACACCGTCCTCGGCACGCCACTGCTCGGCCCCTACCCCGAGGGCTACCGGATCGCGGACTTCGGCCTGGGCTGCTTCTGGGGCGCCGAACGAAAGTTCTGGCAGCTCCCGGTGGGTGTCTGGACGACCCTGGTCGGCTACCAGGGCGGCCACACCGAGAACCCCATGTACGAGGAGGTCTGCTCGGGTCTCACCGGCCACACCGAGGCGGTCCGCGTGGTCTTCGACCCCGCCCTCATCTCGTACGAGCGCCTCCTGAAGACCTTCTGGGAGTCCCACAACCCCACCCAGGGCTTCCGCCAGGGCAACGACGTCGGCACCCAGTACCGCTCGGCGATCCACACCCACACCCCCGAGCAGGCAGCGGCAGCCGAGGCCTCCCGCACCGCCTACCAGCGGGCCCTCACGGCCTCGGGCCACCGCAGCACGATCACCACCGAGATCCTGCCCGCACAGGGTCGGCCCTTCTACCCGGCGGAGAGCTACCACCAGCAGTACCTCGACAAGAACCCGGCGGGTTACTGCGGCATCGGCGGGACGGGGGTCAGGTTGGGTGCGTTCGAGACGAACTGGGGCGCGTCATGCCCGACGGGGCTCGCACCGTCTCCCACGGATGACTGACCCTGCCGTTGACCGGATGACTCGACGAACACCGCCAGGTAGCGGAATTCTCCACCTGGTCCGCCCTGGTCGGAGTACGGCTCCCATGTGAGGGGGTACTCACCTCTCAGGCTGCACGTATTCGCCTCGTAGGCGCCCTCGGCCCAGAGCAGCGTCCCCGCGAGCTCCCGTCCGTGGTGGATCCGGAAGTCATGATCCCGCGTGCGACGGCGGCCAGGGCCAGGCGGAGCCCAGAGGGACGCCTCGTTGGTCAGCATGAGGGCGAGACCGTTCTGATCAGGTCGGCGACAGAAGCGCTCCAACCTCGCTATGTCACGAACAAAGTGCAGGCGAGCCAGGTCGGTGGCACCATGCGCCTTCAGAATGAAATCCTCGACCGGGCTGCCGGCCTCGCCCGTCCAGCCTCGGGTGAAGTACTTGAATTCGATCGCCGTGCGGCTCTCGGGCCCAAGGCACTGGAGATCCAGATACTCGGTCCTGTCCGATCCTCGCTGCGGCACCTCAAGCCTGGAGCGCACATCCGGCGCCAACTCCCAGAGGACTTTGGCGAAGCTGTGCTGAAGGTCGGCTTCGGAGTGGAAGACCGGCCTGTCCCGACACAGCTCCGCCATGACGTCGTCCAGTGAGGCCCGGCCGGCAAGGAGTCTCATAGAGTTCTTCGACGCCATGGTCACGACGCCATTCAAGTGGTCCATCACCTGAACTCACAAGCCCTGTCCGCCTCATCGGCCGGCTCGCCCCCTCCGAAATTCGATGGCAGGCAGGGATCAACGAATTGCACCCTGTACGTCATGGACGAACCGCACCACAGAATCCGTGCGCTGCGCACGGATTCCACGATCACCGTTTACCAGGCCTACGCCCCGGAAATCGGTCTGCCCGCCGTCCAGGAAGGCCGCTTCCCCGCCGCGTGGAAGCGCGACAGGATGACGTGGATCAAGCCGTCGTTCCTGTGGATGATGTACCGCTGCGGCTGGGGCGCGAAAGCCGGGCAGGAGACCGTCCTCGCTGTTGAGATCACCCGGGACGGTTTCGAGTGGGCACTGCGCCACGCATGCCTGTCGAGCTACGTCCGAGGGGTGCACCCCGACCAGGCTGCCTGGCAACGTCAGTTGAAGCGCGCGCCGGCTCGCGTGCAGTGGGACCCCGAGCGGGATCTGCACCTCCGGCCCCTGCCGTACCGGTCTCTGCAACTGGGCCTCTCCGGCGAGGCCGCACGACGCTACGCCGACGAGTGGACCACCTCCATACGCGACGTGACCCCGCTCGCCCACGAGATCCATGCCCTTGTCAGCGGCGGCGATCTGGACTCCGCCGCCCGGCTGCTGCCTCAAGAGGACCCCTACCCCATTGAGGAGGAAGTCCTCGCCCCGCTACAGGGATGACGGACTGATCGGTCCGACGCCAGGTCCACGGGTCACATGGCAGCAAAGGCTCGCTGGGACGGGTGTCTCTTGTCCGATCGGTGTTGCCCCCGCTGCGGAGTGATCCCGTAGCGACTGGCGCTGTGCCGGATGACCGGGCACTTTATGGCACTCGTGGCTGCATCAGTCGCAGATTGCACCCGGATCAAGCGGCGGATCTGGAGCAAACTCATCGTCGGTACACCGAGAAGCATCCTTCAGTGTCCGGTGCGGAGACCGCAGTCGCGCAGCAGGCTGACACACGGTCTGCTGACCCGTTGGGCGAAGACCTCAACAGCACGGTTGAGTCCCGCTATCCTGCCCCTAGTCCAACGGCATGCGGGGGCGACATGGCAATACCCAATGAGGCGTCGCGGGAAGAGATCACTGCATATCTGCGCGAATTAGCATCGCGCGTGCAGCTGATGACGGCCAGCGCCGAACGGTTCGTCTACTTCTCAGGCCTGATAGCCATTGCCGCAGTGAAATTCGGCGTGGTCGACGGAAAGAAGTCGGTAATAATTCTGGCCCCATACGCCCTGGCCGCTTCACTGACGTATCAGATCCAACTTTACACCGACGTGGCACGTCTACGCGTCCTGAAAGAGCTCATCGAAACGTTGAGCATGAATCCACGCGACCTGACTTCCCTTGAGCGGTTTGCATTCGCCGACAAGTACAGGAATCGCGCCAGCGTAATCGCCACGCAGGTTTTTTACCTGCTTACGTTCATCATCTTCATCGCATGCAGCTTGATCAAAAGCGCGTCTCTGCACTGGCATGACTTCAATGTCGCCTGGTTCGACGGCGTGGGCATCGCCCTTTGCCTCACACTGATAGCCTTGGCTTCCATCGAGCTCGCTCGATCCAATACTGCCGTTCCAGCCACTCTGCCCGGCCGCATCCAAAGACAATATGCAAGGAGAGTGTCGAGTAGGTGATTTCGAACGACCCAGAACTTCTACGGGTAAACCAATTCTCGGAAAGTCTTTACTTCCCTGCGCCACACGGCGTCCACTCGGTCTTCTGTGACACCATCTCCGCCCTGCAGGCGATGCCAGGCCTCAATTTGGGCGTCAACCAGTGGTGGAGGGATGGAGTACTGCACATCCACACAGTGGGCCCGGCATCCCTGATCAAGATGATCAATCATCGAGGCCCCGTGTTGGTTTCTGCCCACCTCGCCAGCCATAGCCTCCTAGGGAGCCTCGCGGGCGCACGGATGTACACCGCGGCATGGAGCGCATACCTTGACCGTTTCTACAGCCAGGCAGATGCAATCCTGGCCGTGAGCGAAGAAGTACGTTCGGAGCTCCTCTCACGTGGCATACGAAAACCCGTGCACGTGGTGCACAACGGCGTTGACCTCACGGTTTTCAAATCCAGCCCCAGTGCGCGACAAGCCAGCCGCAAGGCACTAGGAGTCGGGCAGGACGAACGGGTGGTCCTGTGCGTCGCCCAGCTACAGCCACGCAAATGTCCGCACATCTTCGTAGAATGCGCGCGAAAATTCTCTGACGTAAAATTCGTATGGGTTGGGGAATCTCTTTTTGGCCCTATTTCCGCCAGTCGAGCGGAAATCAGATCACTGATGGCCGGAGCACCGAGGAACCTGCACTTCACCGGCGGCCTGCCGCGGGAGGACGTATCGCAGTGGTGCCGCGCGGCGGACGTCTTCCTTTTCCCCTCGCATCATGAAACGTTCGGCTTGGCCATCCTTGAGGCCGCAGCATCGGGACTACCCATAATCACCCGAAGGTTGCCCGTTTACGATGACATATTCGGCGAGCCCGGCATCGACAGACTGACAGCAGAAGACATCCCTGATTTTATTGATCAAGTCGATTACTTGCTTTCAAGTCCCGAGGCCCGCCAAAGATTTGGCCAACGGTCACTCTCTGTTGCTTCCTCGTACGGATCAGAAGTCATCGCCAAGGATCTGGTCAAGGTATACGAGCAAATTTGAGCAGGGCCAAGGTCTTAACGGGCGCTGCGGGTTGAGCGGCACCAGGGTGTCGTGCCCGATTGATTCCAGGCGTGCCGGCATCGGTCAAACGCCTTCGGGAGGTCATCCGACGGGCTATCAACCTCCGTGGACGAGATCGCGATTCCGCCCGACGCGATCGCCCAGGCCATCGCGTTCGCCGTCAAGCATCACAGGGGACCACAGGGGATCATGGAGGGATGACGGAACTCTCCCCCTACCAGCGGGACTTGCGGGATCGCCTCGCGTCTGTCCCCGTGCTTCCCGCGCCCGCTCCCTGGCAGCCGGTGTTCGACTCCTGCGCCGCGGTCGGAGGGCTGCTCGGGATCGGCTTCGCGACGCATCCGGACAGTGGCCACGACCTCGTGATGGTCGTCTCCACCGACGGCCACGGTCTCTTCGACGCCGTCACCGGCGAGAAGGTCGCACGGGACCGGGATCCCGATCCGGAGAGCGGTACGCCGGACGCGGCCCCGGATCTGACCTGTCCGGGCCTCGGGCCGATCGCCGGCCGTCGGGTCCACATCGCCGGGCTGTTCGGCGGCGGGCTGCATGCCACCACCGCCGACGGCTGGCACGTGGAGGTCGTCTCGCCGGCCTGGCCCCACCACCGCGTCCTGCTCTCCCGCGGCAGCGGCATGCCCCACCGCGATCCGCACGGCGAGCGGTGGTGGCATGTCTTCCACTCCCACGGCTCCGAACACCGGGCGGCCGGCTTCTCCCCCTCCGGCCGCACCCTCGCCGTCGCGACGAGCAGCGACGTGACCCTGTGGACGCGCGCGCCGGGTATGTGACGCACAGGGGCGTCAGAGACGTCAGACGCCTCAGCTCTCCGCGCGCTTCGGCAGACGCCAGCCCGGGCGCGGGAAGTGGCAGGTGTAGCCGTCCGGGTAGCGCTGGAGGTAGTCCTGGTGCTCAGGCTCGGCCTGCCAGAAGGGGCCGACCGGCTCCACCTCGGTGACGACCTTGCCGGGCCACAGCCCGGAGGCGTCCACGTCCGCGATGGTGTCCTCGGCGATGCGCTTCTGCTCGTCGTCCACGTAGTAGATCGCCGAGCGGTAGCTGAGGCCGATGTCGTTGCCCTGGCGGTTCTTGGTGCTCGGGTCGTGGATCTGGAAGAAGAACTCCAGGAGCGTGCGGTAGTCGGTCTGCTCGGGGTCGAAAAGGATCTCGATGGCCTCCGCGTGCGTGCCGTGGTTGCGGTACGTCGCGTTCGGCACGTCACCCCCGGTGTATCCGACCCGGGTCGCCGTCACGCCCGGCAGCCGGCGGATCAGCTCCTCCATTCCCCAGAAGCATCCGCCCGCCAGCACAGCCCTCTGTGTCTGCGCAGCCATCGCTGTCCTCCCATATCTGCTCGCTCGGGCCGGTCGGCCGGCACACCGCCGGCAGCCCCTGCCCACTCCCCCTCAACGCGCGAGGGTGCCGGGCGATTCCACGGCCGACCGGTGACGCAGCCATGGTGCCGGTGTGATGTGAGTACCCATAGGGTGCACCCGTGACTGCCAACTTGAGTTCCACGAAAGCCCGCGCGGCGCTGCGCACGTCGGCGCGGGCCTCCGCGGAGTTGCTGCTCATATTGCTGATGCTCGCGGTGAGTCTGTGGGTGCTGGGCCGGATGTGGTCGGTCGTGTGGCCGCTCGTGATCGGTCTGCTGCTGACCACGCTGACCTGGCCACCAACTCGCTTCCTGCTGCGCCGCGGGTGGAAGCCCGCTCTCGCGGCGTCGACGGTGACCGTGCTGTTCCTGCTGGTCGCCGCAGGGGTCGTGGCACTGATCGCGGTGCCGGTGGCGTCGCAGTCAGGCGAGTTGACCGACGGGGTGGTCGACGGCGTCCAGAAGGTGCGCGAGTGGGCCGCCGGGCCGCCGTTGAACATCGGTGACGCCCAGATCGACAAGGCCTTCGACTCCGCGGTCTCCCGGGCGCAGGACGGTCTCGGCAGCATGGTCGGCGCTGTCGTCACGGGAGTGAGCACCGTGGTGAACGGCCTGGTCACCGGCGTCCTGGCCCTGTTCCTGATGTTCTTCTTCCTCAAGGACGGTCCGCGGTTCCTGCCGTGGCTCGCCCGTCAGCTGCCCGGTCGGCTCTCCACCGACGTCCCGACCGTGGCCGCGCGCGGCTGGGACACGCTGGGATCCTTCGTGCGTTCCCAGGCGGCCGTCGGCCTGATCGATGCCGTCCTGATCGGCCTGGGCCTGTGGATCCTCGGGGTACCGCTGGTGCTCCCGCTGGCGGTGCTGACCTTCGTCTCGGCGTTCGTGCCGATCATCGGTGCCTTCTTCGCCGGTTTCGTCGCGGTTCTCATCGCGCTGGTCTCCAACGGCCTGATGGACGCGCTGATCGTGCTGGCCATCATCGTGGTGGTGCAGCAGCTCGAGGGCAACGTGTTCCAGCCCATGATCCAGAGCCGGGGGCTCGGCCTGCACGCGGCCGTGGTCCTGCTGGCGGTGACGTTGGGCGGCAGCCTCGCCGGAATCGTGGGGAGCCTGCTCGCGGTACCGGTCGCCGCGCTGATCGCGGTGATCTGGAACTACATGCGCGAGCAGCTCCAGGAGCCGTCACAGGATCCGGGCACCGCCGAGCCGGAGACCGGCATCGCCACCCCGTCCTGAAGAGCGGTGCCGTCCCTCGATGCGACCCCCGCGCCGTGCCCGAGCCGACGGCCGTCAGGCGGTGCCGTGCAACACCTCGCCGAACCCCGGGTGTCAAGCATTTCGACCCCGTTGAAAAACAACCGCGGCCGCCGCCTCCCCGACCTACGATCGCCTGCATGCTGATTCATCGGACATTACGGATGATCGTCGTACTCGCTCTGGCCCTCACCGGAGCGCTCGGGGGTGCCGTGGGGACGGCACAGGCCCAGGGGAAGGCACAGGCCGAGGGGAACCCGTCCTCGGACGACCGGCAGTTGCTGTTCTACAACCACTCCTACGGGGTTTTCGACCGGGAGACCGCCGATGCCATCGAACACTCCGACTATCTGAGGGACTTCGCCAACTTCCAGGTCCGCACCACGACCGGTACCGGCGGGCAGACCTGGACCGGCCGCTATCTGATGGGCCGCGAGACCTATCTCGAACTGTTCGGAGTCGGTGACATCGCGGGCCAGGACGGCACCCTCGGCTCCGCCGGGCTGGGCCTGTCCACCGAACGGGACGGCGACCTGGCGACGGTCACCGAGCGGCTGAAGAGCGCGGGGGTCGCCGACCCGATCGAGTTCCTCCAGACCCGGGACTTCGGCGACGGGGTGCCCGTGCCGTGGTTCGACGCCATCCTCACGGCCACCGAGTACGACGCCTTCGGGGCCTGGGCGATGGAGTACCGGCCGGAGTACTTCGCCGATCCCCGCAGCAAGACCGAGCCCGCGAGTTTCCCGGGTGACGTGGGCCGGGAGCGCGTCCTGTCCGACGACTACCGCACGCATCTGATGCGTGACGTGACCTCCGTCCGCATCGCGGTCACCGAGGGCGACCTCGCCGACACCGTGCCGCTGCTGCGGGCCGGCGGGTTCGCCGTCAAGAACGTGGCCGGCGGAGGTGTCGTCGCGGAGGGGGGCGGCACCACGATCCGGTTCGACTCCGTCCCGCGCGAGCAAGCCGGGTTCCAGCAGGTCGAGATGTCGCTCAACCGGCCCGTGAAGGACCGGCACGTGGAGCAGATCGGTCACTCGACGCTCACCGTCGGCCCGGGCAGCCGTGCCGTGTGGACGTTCGCCGCCAACGGCACCATCGGCGGCACCACCGACAACACCGCAGACGGCACTCGGTAGCCGGGCAGCAGACAGAGGGTGCGCACCCTAAAAAGGGGCGGCGCACCCTCACGCGCACCCCGTCCGAGAGACTCAACCCCCACTGCCGTAAGGCCGCGTCAGGATCTCCAGCCGGTGGCCGTCCGGGTCGTCGAAGTACGCGCCCCGCCCCCCGTCGTTGCGGTTGATCTCGCCGGGCCGGTGGTGGGACGGGTCCGCCCAGTACGTCAGCCCCGCGTCCCGGATCCGGGCGAAGATCGTGTCGAAGTCTTCCTCGGAGACGAGGAACGCGTAGTGCTGCGGCGTGATCTCTTCCGTCGTGTCCATGTAGTCGAGGGTCACGCCGTTGGGGATCTCGACCGGGACGAAGGGGCCGTACTGCGGGCTCACCGCCAGGCCCAGGATGTCGGCCAGGAAGCGGGCCGAGGCGTGCTTGTCGTGTGCGGCGACGATGGTGTGGTTCAGCTGAACGGTCATCGTGGAGGCCTCCTCCGCACGACCATACTCCGCAAGCAGTTAAGGTAAGCCTTGCCTTAGCGAGTCAGTGAGAACCCAGCACCACCGGAGTAGTCGTGCGTACAGCAGCAGTGCGGGCCGTCCTGGCCTCGATCGTCGTCGGAGGGCTGCTCGCCGGCTGCTCGTCCTCGGACACCGGCGGGACGACCGGGAAGGCCGACCGGCACCCGGTGCTGGGGGCCACCGGAAACGCCTTGGAGGGCCCCTCCGCCGCCCCCGCCGCCCTCGCCGACGGCATGGGATCCGACCAGGACACCGACGGGGCCTTCCCGCGCACGGTCACGCACTTCGAGGGCAGCACCACGGTCGGGGCCCAGCCGAAGAAGATCGCCGTGCTCAGCACCGGGCAGCTGGACGACCTGCTGTCCCTGGGGGTCGTGCCCACGGCGACCACCCGCGCCGACAACGCCGGTCTCGTGCCCGGCTATCTCGCGGACGCCTTCCCGGCGTACAAGAAGCGGCTCGCCGGCATGACCGACGCCGGTACCCGCCAGGCGCCCAACCTGGAGACCCTCGCCGCCGCCGAGCCCGACCTGATCCTCGCCAACGACTCCCTCGGCGACCTCTACCCCAAGCTGTCGAAGATCGCGCCCACCGTGATCACCGCGGGCAACGGCATCAACTGGAAGCGCGACCTGCTGCTCGTCGGCGCCGCGGTCGGCAAGGGCGAGGCCGCGCGGAGGCTGCTGGACGGCATCGTCGCCGACGCCCGTGCGAAGGGGCAGCGGATCAAGGGCGACCCGGCCGTGTCCATGGTCCGCTTCACACCCGACCGCACCCGGATGTTCGGCGTCTCCTCCTTCACCGGGTCCCTCGCCGTCGACATGGGCCTGTCGCGGCCCAAGTCCCAGCGGTTCCACGCCATTTCGCAGGACATCGGCGCGGAGAGCATCGACACGGCCGACGGGGACTGGATCTTCTACTCCGTGCAGGGGGACGCGGCCGGGACGGACGCGGCGAGCGTCGTGGCCGGGCCGCTGTGGAAGTCGATGAAGGCGGTGCGGGCCGGGCAGGCCGTGCGGGTCGACGACGACCCCTGGTACCTCAACGCCGGGCCGTCCGCCGCGCGGCTCGTCATCTCCCGACTCGCCGACACCGTCGGCAAGTAGTCGCGTGATACGCCGTCTCGCCTGGCCGGCGTCCGTCCTCGTGGTGGCCGCCGCCGGGGTGCTCAGCCTCACGGTCGGGACCCGGGCGGTGCCGCTGTCCGCCGTGGCGGACGCCCTGCTGCACGGCGGCGGATCGCCGGACGCGCTGGTCGTACGGTCGCTGCGGTTGCCGCGGACCGAGATCGGGCTGACGGCGGGTGCCGCGCTGGGAGTCGCGGGAGCCGCGCTCCAGGCCGTGACCCGCAATCCGCTCGCCGACCCCGGCATCCTCGGCCTGAGCCAGGGCGCGGCCGCGGGGGTCGTGATCGCCATCGGGCTGGGGCTCGCGGACGGGTTCTCCGGATACGTCTGGTACGCCTTCGCGGGGGCCGTGCTCGCCGCCCTGCTCGTGTACGGGATCGCGGCGCGGGGCCGGGACGGGGCGTCACCGGTGAAGCTGGCGCTCGCGGGGACGGCGCTCTCGGCGATGACGGCCGGGGGCACGACCGTCGTCCTGACGTCGAGCGCGGCGACCCTCGACCAGTTCCGGTTCTGGCAGGTGGGGGCGTTGAGCGGGCGGGACGCGGGGACGGTCGTCCGCATGCTGCCGTTCCTGGCCGCCGGGGCGGTGCTGGTGCTGGGGTGCGCCCGGGGGCTGGACGCGCTGGCGCTGGGCGACGACACGGCCCGGGCGCTCGGGCACCGGGTCGCGTGGGTGCGGGGATCCGCGGCGCTGGGGGCGGCGCTGCTGACCGCGGCGGCGGTGGCCGCGGCGGGGCCCATCGCGTTCGTCGGGCTCGCGGTGCCCCACCTGGCCAGGCGGCTCGTGCCGGGCGGGCACCGGGCGGTGCTGCCGCTGTCCGCGTTGCTCGGGGCCGCGTTGCTGGTGGGGGCGGATGTGGCGGGGCGGGTGGTACGGGCCCCCGCGGAGGTCCCGGCCGGAGTGATGACCGCGCTGGTGGGGGTGCCGGTGCTGGTGTTTCTCGTACGGCGGCGGGGGGCCGTCTCGTGAGCGGTGCTCGGCGGGCCGGCCCGCCCGCGCAGGCGCCTCGGCGTGCGGTCGTGCGGCTGCGCGATCAGCAATCACCGAGCCGGGGCGGGCGGACGACGGTCGCCGTCCTGCGCCCGCACCCCCGTCTCTCCTTCCTCGTCCACCGTCGTTCCGTCGGCGTGGCCCTCGCTCTGCTCGCGCTCCTGCTCGCCGTCATGGCCCTCTCCGCCTGCCTCGGGCAGAGCTACGTCTCCCCCGCCGAGGTCTGGCGCGCCCTGCGGACCGGAGCCGGGCCCCACGACCTCGTCGTCAACGAGCTGCGCGTCCCCCGGATCGTGCTCGGCGCCCTCGTCGGGGCCGCGCTCGGGGCCGCCGGGGCGCTGGTGCAGACCGTCACCCGCAATCCGCTCGCCAGTCCCGATGTGATCGGGGTCGGACACGGGGCGGCAGCCGCCACCGTGCTGGCCCTCGCCACCGGGGCGGTCGGCTCGCCCGCCGCCATGCCGCTCGTCTCCGTCGCCGGAGGTCTCGGCGCCGCCGCCCTCGTCCACGTCCTCGCCTGGCGGCGCGGTGTGCAGGCCGGCGGCCGTTTCGTGCTCGTCGGTGTCGGGATCGGGGTCGCCCTGTCCGCCGTGGTGCAGCTGTACCTAGCCGACTCCGAGCTGGAAGCCGCCGAGCAGGTGAAGCTGTGGCTGACCGGAAGTCTCAACGGGCGCGGCTGGGAGCAGGCCGGCCCCCTGGGCGCCGTACTCCTGCTCGCTCTGCCCGCCCTGGTGTGGGCGGGCAGGGCCGCGCGGCCGCTCGGGCTCGACGCGGACACCGCTGCCGCGCTGGGCGTGCGGGTGGACCGGGTGCGGCTCGGGGTGACCGTGCTCGGGGTGGTGCTCGCCGCGACCGCCACCGGGGCCGCCGGGCCGATCGGGTTCGTCGCGCTGACCTCGCCGCAGCTGGCCCGGCGGCTGACCCGCACGCCCCAGTTGCCGCTGCTGTGCTCGGCGCTGACCGGTGCCCTGGTCCTGGTGGCCGCCGATCTCGTCGCGCGCACGCTGCTGCCGCCGCTGGAGATCCCGGTCGGGGCGCTGACCTCGCTGGTCGGAGGACCGTATCTGCTGTGGCTGCTGGGGCGGCGGAGCGCCGTTCGGTGAAAGGGCCCGGCAGCCGGCCGTACGCCGAAGGGCCCCGGCACGGGACCGGGGCCCTTCCTGTGCGCGCGGTGGGTCAGATCGTCGCCGTGTCGATCACGAACCGGTAGCGGACATCGCTGTTGACGACCCGCTCGTACGCCTCGTTGATCTCCGACGCGGCGATCAGCTCGATCTCGGCGCCGATGCCGTGCTCGGCGCAGAAGTCCAGCATCTCCTGGGTCTCGGCGATGCCGCCGATCATCGAACCGGCGAGGGTCTTGTTGCCGCCGATGAGCGAGAACAGGTTCAGCGCGATCGGCTCCTCCGGGGCACCGACGTTGACCAGGGCGCCGCCCGTCTTGAGCAGGCTCAGGTAGGCGCCGAAGTCGAGAGGGGCCGAGACCGTGGAGAGGATGAGGTCGAAGGAGCCCGCCAGCTCCTTGAAGGTGTTCGCGTCGCTGGTCGCGTAGTAGTGGTCGGCGCCCAGCTTGAGGCCGTCGTCCTTCTTGCGCAGGGACTGGGACAGGACGGTGACCTCGGCGCCCAGCGCGTGCGCGATCTTGACGCCCATGTGGCCGAGGCCGCCCAGGCCGATCACGGCGACCTTCTTGCCGGGGCCGGCGCCCCACTTCGTGAGCGGGGAGTAGGTGGTGATGCCGGCACACAGCAGCGGGGCGGCCTCGTCGAGGGACAGGCCCTCGGGGATGCGGACGACGTAGTTCTCGTCGACGACGACCTTCTCGGAGTAGCCGCCGTAGGTGGGCTCGCCGTCCTTGCCGATGCCGTTGTACGTGGGGACGTTGCCCTTGACGCAGTGCTGCTCGATGCCGGCCTTGCAGTTCTCGCACTCACCGCACGAGTCGACCATGCAGCCGACGCCGACGCGGTCACCGACCTTGTACCTGGTGACGCCGGATCCGACCTCGGAGACGATGCCGGCGATCTCGTGGCCCGGGACCATCGGGAAGATGGCCTCGCCCCAGCCCTCACGGGCCTGGTGGATGTCGGAGTGGCAGATGCCGGCGAACTTGATGTCGATCAGGACGTCGTGCTCACGGACCGCCCGGCGCTCGATGGTGGTGCGCTCCAGGGGAGCCTTCGCGGCGGGGGCGGCGTATGCGGCGACAGTGGTCATGCCGGGGGTTCTCCTAGCGAGGGGGTTCATGCCCGGCTGCCTTCTGTCCATCCGTCCGGGCACGTTCTCCACCCTGCCCGACGAATCACGATCCACCCAGGTCACAGCTTTGCGTACGTTCGCTGTGCCTACTACTGGCGGGGACAGGATGGTGAGCGTACGACCGTGAATACTTGACGTATGGACGAGATGGCCGAGGAACTGCCCGGAAGCGGCTCACTGGACCGGCGTGCCGAGCTCAGCGAGTTCCTGCGCACCCGGCGGGCCCGGCTGAAGCCGGAGGACGTGGGGCTGCCGGACTTCGGGCGGCACCGCAGGGTGCCGGGACTGCGCCGCGAGGAGCTGTCACAGCTGGCGGGCGTGTCCGTGGCGTACTACACGCGCCTGGAGCAGGGCAACGGGCGCAATGTCTCGGCGGAGGTCCTCGACTCGATCGCCCGCGCCCTGCGGCTGACCGACGCCGAGCACGCGCACCTGACGCATCTGGCGAAGCCGAAGGAGCACAAGAAGCGGACCACCGCGCGCACCGAGCAGGTGCGCCCGGCGGTCAGGCACCTGCTGGACTCCATCGAGGTCCCGGCGTACGTCTCGGGGCGCCGGTCGGACATCGTCGCCTGGAACCGGATGGCGGCGGCGGTCTTCGGGGACTGGGCGGAGCTGCCGGCCCAGGAGCGGAACTGGGCGCGGCTGATCTTCCTGCGCCCGGAGTACCAGGAGCTGTTCGTGCCGTGGGAGCAGAAGGCCAGTGACGTGGTCAGCTACCTCCGCATGGACGCGGGCTGCCATCCCGACGATCCCCGGCTGTCCGCCCTCGTCGGGGAGCTCTCGGTGAAGAGCGAGGAGTTCAGGCGTCTGTGGGCCATGCACGACGTCAAGGAGAAGAGCTACGGCACCAAGCACCTGCGTCATCCGCTGGTCGGCGAACTGACCCTGCACTGGGAGTCGTTCCCGCTGTCCGACGGTACCGAACAGCTCCTGATCACCTACCACGCGGAGCCGGGCTCGCCGTCCGCCGACGCCCTGCGGCTGCTGGCGAGCTGGGGCGCGGACGCCACCCGAGCGGGTGAGTCCGCGCGCTCGTGACCCGGCGCCCGCTCAGCCCTGGTACGGCGGTGCGGCCCCCCAGTTCCACTTCGGCACCGGCTGCTCCGCGGGCGGCTTGGCGTCCGGTCCCGAGAAGTGGACCGCGAGCCTTGTGCCCCACTCCACGTAGGCGAGGAACGCCGAGCGGAACTCCGCGTCGGTGGGCAGCCCGGCCTCGTCGGCGGCGTCCTGGATGAGGTTCACCCAGCGGCGGCGCTGCGGCTCGGTGATGCCACGGCCCAGGTGCTTGGCGACCATGTGGCCGTGGCCGCCCTGGGTCTCCGAGTAGGCGGTCGGCCCGCCGAAGACCTCCGCGAGCCACAGGGCGACGTGCTCGGCGTGCTCGGGGGCCAGACCCGCGAACACCGGGGCCAGGAGGTCGTCGGCCAGCACCTTCTCGTAGAACACCGTGGTCAGCCGGGCGAAGGCCTCCGCGCCGCCGGCCCATGCGAACAGGGTGGGCACGGCGGCGCCCCGGCCGCGGACCGTCGTCGGTTTGTAGTGGCGCATCTCCTCGATGTTCTCGATGTACGGCCGGATCTCGGCGAGGAAGTCCGGGAACAGCTCGGACTTGCGGAAGCCCTCCAGGTGGTCCTCGGTGGAGGTCCAGGTGATGCGCAGGACGAAGTGCTCGAAGTCCTCCTCGCAGCGCGCCAGCTCGAAGTCGACGCACTGCGGTGCCGCCGCCAGCTGGACCGAGGCGTGCGTGTAGGCGGACAGGAACTCCGCCGAGCGGTCTTCCGGGATGCGGTAGCGGATGTACTCGACGGTCTCTGTGGTCATACGGCCACTCAAACACGGACGGCCGCCGGAAGCCGCCCTTCCGGGAACCGGCTGACGAAGCCGGGCCTGCTGCGGCCGCGGGCGGGGGCGAGGACGCGTCGCCGGTCAGCTCGCCGGACCCGGTCCCGGCCGCCCTGCCTCGGCGGTCCCGGCGGGAAGGGTGATGACCGGTCCGGACTCCGGTGGGGCGCCGGTGAGGGCGCTGGTGTCGAGGTAGCGGATCTCGTAGGAGCGCTCGGTGAACCTCCAGCCGTCCGGGGTGCGCCGGTAGCGGTCGTGGTACAGGGCGTGGTTGCCGTGCGAACTCCCGTCACGCATCCGCCCGAACTCCACGATGTACGCCCGCCCGTACGCGCTGTCGCCGTCCACCCGGGTCACTCCCGGGTGCACGGTCTGCACGAAGTACTCCCACACGGCCCGCAGCCGTTCGATCCCCTCGCGGATCTCCTTAGGGCCGGTGAACTCGACGCCGGCGGCCGGTATCCGCAGGACACCGTCCTCGGCGAACAGGGCCGCCAGGCGGTCGTAGTCCCGCAGCATGGCCGCGTCGGTGAACTCGCCGGGCAGCGCCTGGATCTCGATGCGGTCGGCAAGGGTCCGGATGTCGGTCATCGCTCTCCTCCTCGGTCTCACCGGTACGACGACACGGCCACCGGGAATGTGAGGACGTCACGTCTCGGGGCGCTGTCCCGTCGTACCGGCAAAGGAGGCGACCATCATGAGCACACCGCCCGAGCCGGCCCTGAGCGCGATCATGGGTGAGCGGCGCCGGCTGATCAACCTCGCGTACCGGCTCCTCGGGTCCCTGGCGGACGCCGAGGACGTCGTGCAGGAGACGTACGTCCGCTGGTACGCCCTGGCCCCCGAGCAGCAGCGGGCGATCAGGTCGCCGGGCGGCTGGCTGACCACGGTCGCGGGGCGGATCTGCCTGGACGTGCTCGGCTCGGCGCGGGCCAGACGGGAGAGGTACGTCGGTGAGTGGCTTCCGGAGCCGCTGCCGGACAGCGCGGAGTGGGCCGGTGCCCCGGCGGACCCGGCCGACCGGGTCACCCTGGACGAGTCGGTCGGCATGGCCTTCCTCGTGCTGCTGGAGTCGATGACCCCGGCCGAGCGGGTGGTGTTCGTCCTGCACGACGTCTTCCGCTACCCGTTCGCCGATGTGGCCGAGATCGTCGGCCGCAGCCCGGCGGCCTGCCGTCAGCTGGCCGTGTCGGCCCGCCGACGGGTGCGCGAGCAACGACCCCCCGTGACCCCGCCGAGCCGGCACGCGGCCGTGGTCCGGGACTTCAAGCAGGCCTGGCAGGCGAAGGACATCGGCGCCCTCGTCCAGCTCCTCGACCCGAACGCCGTGGCCACCAGCGACGGCGGCGGCCTCGTCAGCGCTCTGCCCGTACCGCTCCACGGCGGTGAGCCGATCGCCCGCTTCCTGGCCGGCCTTGTCGCCGGGGCCCCCGGACTGGTCCTCCTGGAACGCACGGTCAACGGCCGGCCCGGCCTGGTGGTCCAGGTGGACGACACCGTTCAGGCGGTCCTCGCCCTCGATGTCGAGGACGACCGGGTCACCCGGGTCTGGGCGGTACGGAACCCGGAGAAGCTGCGGCCCTGGACCGCGGGCTGACGGCATGCGAAAGGCCCGCCGGAAGCGTCGTGCTGCTTCCGGCGGGCCTCTCGATCAGCGCGTGCTGCGGGTCACTTCCCGTAGTACGCGTTGTAGATCGAGATCGTCGACTTGTTGCCCTTCTTGTCGGCGATCTTGGCGTGGAAGGAGATGGCCTTCCCCTTCGCCGGGTTCTTCACGGTGATCTTGCCGCCCGAGACCGTGACCTTCTTCCAGGTCTGGCCGTAGTCGTACGACACGTACACCGCGAGGGACTTGAGGTTGGAGCCCTTCGCGGAGCCCTCGACGGTCAGCGGGATCTTGACCGTCTTGCCGGCCTCGACCCTGCTGTCCAGACCCGTCTTCGCGTTGAAGCGGACCATGGAGGCGGGCAGCTTGGTGAAGTCCGCCGTCTTCTTCGACGAGAACGTCCAGCTGGCGTCGATCCGGGTGGAGGCCGCCGCGACCTTGACGCTGCGCTTGACCGAGGTCGTCAGCTTGTACGAGGCCTGGCCGGCGGGGACCTTGAAGGCCTTCTCGCCGAACAGCGGGTCGTCGTTCGAGCCGACCTTGACACCGTTCTTGTACAGCGTGGTGTTCACCGAGGTGAACAGGGAGGAACCGGCGTGGCCACTGCCGTCGGCGAACAGCGGGAGAGAGCCCAGGATGTCGTTGCCGTTGCGGTACAGACCGAAGTCGGCGTTGAGATGCGGGCCGAAGACCGCGGTGTTGAAGGTCTTCGCGTACGACTTGCCGGCCTGGAAGGACTGCTCGGCACCGAGCGTGTAGTACGCGTCGGAGACCGGGAAGCCGTCCGGGTCGACACCGCTGTACTGCTCGAAGTCCATCCCCCACTTGACGCCGCCGAGGGTGGACAGGTGCAGGGTGCGGGTGCCCGGCAGGGTCTGCTGGAGCCCGATCGAGGAGGCGGAGAAGGAGCCGGGCAGCCAGCCCACGGCGTTGACGGAGCCCTTCTTGCCGCCGGCCGCGGCGCCCATGCCGACCTTGACCGTGGCCAGCTCGCTCGCCTTGTAGTGCTTGGTGTAACCGGTGGCGAACTGCTTGACCGGGCCGCCGGCGATGGTGTCGTACTGCTCGGTGGCGCCCTTGCTCCAGTGGCCGTCGAACTGCTCGATGAGCGAACCGTCGGTCACCTGCGGGCCGATGTGCGCGGTGCGGAAGCCCTCGTAGGAGTCCAGGAACCAGCCGAAGCCGTAACCGCCGGTGGGCGTGTTGACCTGGAAACCGGGTGAGGCGAACACCGACTTGGCGGCCGCGTCCGGCACGGTGATGTCGACCGGCTTGGCCTTGCGCGCGTCCAGCGTGACCGTCGTGTTCTTCGTGACGTTCAGCTTGGGCTGGACCATCCAGTCGGAGCCCTTGGTGGTGTCCTCCGGGTCCACGAAGTACGTGCCTTCGAGGATGTAGTTGCCCTTGGGCACGCGGACGGTGACCGAGCCGTCCTCCTCGTAGGGGGCGAACCGCTTGCCGTCGGCCAGGCCGGAGATGCCGGTCAGGTCCGTGCTGTAGTTCTTGGCCGGCTTGCCGTCACGGTCGAGGACGTTCAGCGTGACGTCGTACGACTCGACCTCCCGCTGCACCGCCGCCGCCGTGCGCACGGTCTGGCCGCCGCCCGTCGCGACCACGTACGCGGAGTACGCGCCGTCGAGCGTGCCGCCCAGCTTGGTGTTGACGGTGACGTCGACGGAGGCCTTGCCGCCCGCCGGGACCGTCACCGTGGTGGCGCCCAGCTTGAAGAAGCCGGCCGGAGCGGCCTGCCCCTTCGGGTTCGTGGCCGTCGACGTCAGCTTCAGCGTGACGTCCTTCGTACCGAGGTTGCGGTACGTCACCTGCTTGGTGACCGGCTTGTCGTCGGTGTGCGGCCACTGCTGCGTGCCGAAGCTCACCGACACCGGGTCGGCGATGACGGACTGCGTGATGGCCTTGTCGACCGCGATACGGCCCGAACCCTGCTGGAACGGGGTGTACTTGCCGCCCTTGGCGGAGCCGGTGAGGGCGCCCTTCAGCTCGGCGTAGCCCCAGCTCGGGTGCTCCTGCTTGAGGATCGCCGCCGCGCCCGCGACATGCGGGGTCGCCATCGACGTACCGGAGATGGTGAGGTAGCCGGCGGGCTTCTCGCCGACCTCCTTGTCGATGAGGCTGCCGGGAGCGGCGGCCGCGGTGATGTCCACGCCGGGCGCGGTCACGTCGGGCTTGATCTGCCCGTCGAGGCCGGGGCCGGTGCTGGAGAAGGACGCCAGCTTGTCCTTGTCGTCGACCGCGCCGACGGTCAGGGCGGAGGCGGCGCTGCCCGGGGAGCCGATGGTCTGGTCGCCGAAGTCGCCCTCGTTGCCGGCGGCGATGGCGAACAGGATGCCCTTGGTCTCCGAGAGCTTGTTGACCTCGGCTTCCAGCGGGTCGATCTCCGGGGTGTCGCCGCCGCCCAGGCTGAGGTTGACGACGTCGGCACCCTGCTCGGCGGCCCACTCCATGCCGGCCAGGATCTGCGAGTCCTCGCCGTAGCCGTCGTCGCTGAGCACCTTGCCGTTGAGGAGCTTGGCGCCCGGCGCCACACCCTTGTACTTGCCGCCGGACTTCGCGCCGGTACCGGCCGCGATGGAGGCGACATGGGTGCCGTGGCCGAACTTGTCGGTCGCGTCGGCGGAGGTGGAGAAGTTCTTGGCCGCGATCACCTGGTCCTTGAGGTCCGGGTGGGTCGCGTCGATGCCGGTGTCCAGGACGGCGATCTTGACGCCCTTGCCGTTGTAGCCCTTGGCCCAGGCGGTCGGCGCGCCGATCTGCGGCACGGACTTGTCGAGGCTGGCCTTGCGGACGCCGTCGAGCCAGACGTGCGCGATGCCGGAGGCGGTCTTGTCACCGTTGGTGACCGCGTCCCACAGCTCGGGCGCCTCGTCCTTCGGCGTCTGCACCGCGTCGGCGTTCAGGGAGGCCAGGGAGTGGCGGAGGGTGCCCGCGTCCCGGACGTCGTCCTTGGCCGCGCTCGCCGCGCCCTTGTAGCCGACGATCACCTTCAGTCCCTTGCTCTGGGACTTGCGGGTGGCGGCCTTGTTGAGCTCGGTGACGTCGAACAGCCGCTGGTCGAGCTTGCCGCTCGCCACCAGGCGGACGACGTCGGACGGCAGCACGTAGGTGTGGCCGTCGGCCTTGCGGAGCTGGACCGGTATGTGTTCGCGGCCCTTCGCGGGCTCCAGGCCCACGACCCGGCCCTTGGCGTCCACGACGACGCGGTCACCGGTGATCAGGGTGATGCGGTGCTTGGGCGTGAGCTGCGCCTTGTTCGACTGCGAGACGCTCGCCGTCTGCTGCGCGTCCGCCGACGCCGGGCTGGTCATGCCCGCCGCGAGCGCTACCGCGGCCGCCGTGGCGATCGTGGCCGCGCATGCCTTCTTCACTTGTCTGCGCAAGTTTCCCCCTTGCAGAAGGACCGGGTGAATTCCCCGTTCACCCGGCCGGGGGGAGACTCGCACGCATATACGTGCACCCCCCGGTGATCGCAGTATGCCGAGGGGTGATCACGACCTCAATAGACAACTCCCCGGCGGCAAAGTCTGTTACAAGACCGCCGGGTTCAGGCGGAGTTGAGGGTTCTGACTGGTTCAGGAGGCGGCATTCTCCTTCACGGTGATCCGGCCCTTGCGGATCGTGGCGAGGCGGGGGGCCTTCTTCGCGATGGCGGAGTCGTGGGTGACCATGATGAAGGTCAGCCCCAGCTCCTTCCACATGCGTTCGAGTACGTCCATGATCTCGTCGCGCATCGACTCGTCGAGGTTGCCGGTGGGTTCGTCGGCGAGGAGCACCTTCGGCTCCTTGACGAGGGCCCGGGCGATGGCGACGCGCTGCTGCTGTCCGCCGGACAACTCGGAGGGCAGATGCCGCAGTCGCTCCCCGAGCCCGACGGAGGTCAGGGCCTCGGCCGCCCGCTCCCGCCGCTCCTTCACCTTCACGCCGAGGGGTACGAGGGCGGTCTCGACGTTCTCCTGGGCGGTCAGGGTGGGGATGAGGTTGAAGGACTGGAAGACGAAGCCGATGTTCTCGCTGCGGACCCGGGTCAGCCGGGCCTCCGAGAGCTTGGCCAGGTCGGTGCCGTCCAGGACGACTTCGCCCTCCGTGGGCTTGTCCAGTGCGCCGAGCATCTGGAGCAGGGTGGACTTGCCGCCGCCGGTGGGGCCCTGGATGACGAGCCGGTCCCCGTCGGCGATGGTGAGGTCCACACCGGCGAGCGCGTCGACGGTGTCCTTGCCTCGGGAGTAGCGCTTGGTGACGCTTCTGAGTTCGTACATGGTGAGCTCCTGGGGTGGTGGGGTTCGGGGATGGGGCGGTGCGTGGTCGGCTGCGGCTGAGTGGGTACGGCTGGGCCTGCCTGGTCTGCACCCGCCCAGGGGCGCGAGGAACTGCGCGACCGGCCACAGCACTCCCGCACCCGCGAGATGACAAGGCGAGGCAGCTCCGTGGGCGCACCGGCACCGCGTACCGGCACCGCGCACCGGAACCGCGCGCCGACGCCCGCTACTCGACTCGCCGCAACGCGTCCGCCGGCCGCAGCCGCGACGCGCGCCAGCCGCCGAACGCCCCCGCGATGAGACCGCCCGCCACCGCCAGACCCACCGCGATCGACACCGTCGTCACGCTGACCGGGGCCGTCAGGGCGACCTCCAGCGTCTTGGCGGCCGCCTGGCGACCGGGGCCGCCGAAACCGCCGCCACCGGGACCGGAGTTGGCGCCACCGCCACCGCCCAGCTGCGCCTGCAGCGTGGGACTGATGGCCGTCACGACGTACGCGCCGGCGAGACCGAGCGCGATGCCCAGCGCGCCGCCGAGCAGTCCGTTGACCATCGCCTCGCCGACGACCTGCCGGGTCACCCGTCCCGACTTCCAGCCGAGCGCCTTGAGCGTGCCGAACTCCCGTACCCGGCGCGACACCGCGGACGAGGTCAGCAGACCGGCGACGAGGAACGCGGCGACGAGTACGGCGATCGACAGCCACTTGCCGACGTTCGTGGCGAGCGAGGACGCCGTCGACAGCGATCCCGAGACCGTGTCCGCGAGATCCGCCGAGGTCGTCACCGTCGTACCCGAGATGTTCTTCTGGATGGTCGACTTGACGGAGTCGATCTTCTGGGAGTCGGTCGCCTTGACGTAGATCGTGGTGACCTTGTTCTTCGAGTCGCTGAGGGTCTGCGCCTGGGTGAGCGGGACGTAGACGTTGGCGGCCGCGTCCCCGCTGTCCGCGGTGGCGACGCCGATCACCTTGAACTTGACGCTCTTGACGGTGACGGTGGAACCGACCTTGAGCTTCTTCTCCTTGGCGTACGCGGAGTCGACGACCGCGACCTTGGCGTCGGTCTCCGTCGACTTGAACGTACGGCCACTGGTGATCTTGGAGGAGGTCAGCGGGCCGAGGGCCGCCTTGGTGACGTCGGTGCCGAAGACCGAGTAGCTGTTGACGTCGAAGTTGGCTCCGCCGCCCCGCACTTCACCCTGCGGCTGCCCGCTTCCGCCACCGTTGGCGCCCGGGCCGCCCTGCTGGTTGCCGCCGTTCTGGTTCTGCTGGAACTGCCCGCGGGTGAACTCTCCGCTCACCTTGATGACCTGGAGGCTCAGCCCGCCGACCGCGTCCGAGACGCCGGTCTGCCGGTCGACCTTGGTGACCGTGGCGGCGGACAGGGTCTGGAACCCCTGCACCATCACCCGGTCGCTGCTCTGCTCCGCGCCGGAGCCGTTGTCCTGTGCGTCGAACCGGAAGCGCGGCCGGTCCGAGGAATCGGCCTGCGCCGGGGCGGCCTTGGTGACCGTCATGTCGGTGCCCAGCCCGTACAGCGACTGGAGGACCTTGTCCTGGGCCTTGCCCATGCCGGACGACACGGAACTGACCACGATGACGAGCGCGATACCGAGCGCGAGGCCGGAGGCGACGACGAGGGCCGCCTTTCTGCGGCGGCGCAGTTCGCGCCTCAGGTAGGTGAAGAACATGGCCGCAAGCTAGGTACGGCGCGTGATGACTCCATAAGCCCCCCATAAGAGCTGCATGAGAAGGCTGTGCGCGGCCCCGGAAACACCGATGCCGCCCCTGGGGGCGGCATCGGAAAGCTGTGGACTACGGGTGGCTCAGACCGCCGAGCCCGCCTTCCAGTCGGCCCAGCTCAGGTTCCAGCCGTTGAGGCCGTTGTCCGGGGCCACCGTCTTGTCGCCGGTGTTCTTGACGACCACCACGTCGCCGACGATGGAGTGGGTGTACATCCAGTAACCCGAGGTGCCGGTGTCGTTGGCGCCCTTGGTGTCGGAGAGGCCGACGCAGCCGTGGCTGGTGTTCACGGAGCCGAAGATGGACTTGGCGCCCCAGTAGTTGCCGTGCATGAAGGTGCCGGAGTTGGTGAGGCGGATGGCGTGCGGCACGTCCTTGATGTCGTACTCGCCCTTGCCGTCGTCGTCGGTGAAGCCCACGGTCGCGCCGTTCATGCGCGTCTCCTTGAACTTCTCGGACATCACCATGACGCCTTCGTACGTCTTGTTGTCCGGCGAACCGGCCGAGATCGGGATGGTCTTGATCGTCGCGCCGTTCTGCGTGACCTTCATCTGCTTGGTCTTGGCGTCGACGTACGAGACCTGGTTACGGCCGATCTTGAAGGTGACCGTCTTCTGCTGGACGCCGTAGACCCCGTTGGCGCCCTGCACACCGTCGAGCGCGAGCTTCAGCGTGACGGTGGAGTTCTCCTTCCAGTAGTCCTCGGGGCGGAAGTCGATGCGGTTGGCGTTGAACCAGTGACCGACGACCTCCTGACCGCTGCTGGAGGAGACGGTGATGCCCTTCTGGACGGCCGCCTTGTTGGTGATCGCCTTGTCGAAGTTGATCGACACCGGCATGCCCACACCGACGGTCGAGCCGTCCTCGGGCGTGAAGTTGCCTATGAAGCTGTTCGACGGGGAGACCGTCGTGAACGAGGCGTTCTCGTGGGCGACGAGCCCGTCGGAGTCCTTGGCCTCCGCGGCGACCTTGTAGGTCGTGGAGCGCTCCAGCTGGGTCTCGGGCTTCCAGCTGGTCTTGTCGGCGGACAGCGCGCCGGCGACCTTCGCGCCATCGGTGGTCGTCATCGTCACGCCGGTGAGCGTGCCCTTGCTCACGGTGACGGCGGCGGAGTTGTTGATGGAGGCGTTGTCCGTGCCGTCCTTGGGCGTGATCCTGATCTCGGCCTGTGAGCTCTTCTTCGCCGCCGCCTCGTCGGCCTTGGCCTGCGAGGTGTCGCCGCCACCGCCCTTCGAGGAGGAGTCGTCGCCACTGGAACAGGCAGAGAGCACCAGCACTCCGCCGAGCAGAGCGGACGCGACCGTCAGGCCCCTGCGCCGCTTACTGACCGTCATCACACGCTTCTCCATCGTTGCCGAAATCCCAGAAACCCCGAGAGTCCCCGTCAATAAAACCTAAACGCTACGACCGGTTCGTCCCGTTCCACCTTCTCGGAAGGTGTGGGGCACACCACGTCCGCCGTGGCGGAAGGTGCGTCTGTCGGTTCGTGCGACACCTGAGACGACGAAACCCCGGGCGGCGGTTGCCGCCCGGGGTCACGATTCTCCCGAGCGCGCTCAGCCGACGACCTCTTCTTCCTCGTCTTCCTCTACATCATCCTCGTCGAGGTCCCAGTCCGGCGAATCCGGGTCGTAGTCGATGTGCTCGCTGCTCCAGGAAGCCTGGGCCAGTTCGACCCCCGACACCTCTCCGACCAGGTCGAACGGGTCCACGAGATAGGCGAGGGCCTCCGCAGTGTCTTCCGTCACAGCACTCTCGGCATGCGCCCGCTCGTCGTCGGGCATGTCCGGATCCTCCGCGATCCGCGCCAGTGCGGCCCGGGTGACGGCGTCCTGGTCGTCGACCTCGACGACGAGTTCCACCCGAAGCCGTACATAACGTGATGTCTCTTCAGTGCTCATGCCCGGAGCGTAAAGCCCATGCCTCCCGTGACTTTCCCGTGACCCGCGCCTTTCACTAACATCGCCCCACACGGCCAATTCGCCAGCACCACAAGGGGATCGATATTCCGTGTCATCCGTTCGCCGTCCGTTGCTGACCGCCACCGCCGCGGGGACCCTGCTGGGTGCCCTGTGGTTCGTCCCGTCCGCCAACGCGACCCAGGACAGCCCGGCGAGAACAGAGCCGTCCGCGCAGGCCACCACCCAGGCGCGGGTCACGACCACGAGCGCGGAGACCTCCACGGACGACACCCGGCTCGCCGACACCGGCAGCTTCGACACCACGCCGTACGTCGTCGGCGGCACCCTCTTCCTCACGCTGGGTGCGGGCTTCGTCGTCTACTCGGTCCGCCGCGAACGGCTGGGGTTTTGAACCGGCTTGACGTGTTCTTGACGCAAGCTTCATAGTCCGCGCATGAAGAGATCATCGACGGTGCGCGCAGGTGTCACGGCGACCGTGGGCATGCTGTCGCTCGCGCTGGTCACGGGCTGCGGCGGCGGCTCGGACAGCGACGCGAAGGCGTCCGGGAGCCCCCGTCCATCCCAGACGTCCGCCTCGCCGACCACAGCGGGCGCGAAGGCGCTCGGGGCGGCCGAGCTGGAGAAGCTGCTGCTCGTCCAGAGCGACCTGCCCAGGGACAAGATCGCCGACGGCGACGACACCCTGCCGAGGTCCCGGAGCGAGCTGCAGACGGACAAGCCCGCGTGCGCCCCGCTCGCCTTCGCCCTGACCGGCCTGCCCCCGGGCGACTCGGACGCGGGCGCGAGCAACACCGTCACGTCGGAGGAGCGCGTCGGGGACTCCTTCGACGTCACCATGACCAGCGTGGGCCTCTCCTCGTACGAGGGCGACGGCGCGCGGCAGGCCCTCAAGGCCGTCTCCGACGGCATCGCCCCCTGCTCCGGCGGGTTCGCCATCACGGCCAAGGGCGAGAAGATGAAGATCACCAAGGTCGCCGCGGGCAAGCCGACCGGCGTGGGCGACGAGTCGGTGGCCTTCGTCCTGGACGCCGACATGGACGGCGAGGGCACCGGCTCCTTCACCGTCGAGGTGGTACGCGTCGGCAGCCTCGTCTCCACGTACTACGCGGTCGACTTCGCCTCGATGCAGAGCGGCACGACGTCCGCCGTCCCGCTCCCGGTGATCGACACCCAGGTGCGCAAGCTCAAGTAGCACTCCGGGCCCCGCCGCACGGCGGGGCCCGTCCTCCCGTTACCGCAACGGCCCGGTGACCGTCTCCACCGCCTCGACCAGCCGCCCCTCCCGCACGAACACGTCCGCCGCGGCGAGGTCCGGCGCCAGGAACCGGTCGGGACCGGGCCCCTCGACTCCCGCCTTGCGTACGGCGGTGATGGCGGCCCGCGTCGCCGGCGCCGGGTTCAGGCCCTCGCGCAGCTCGACGGCGCGCGAGGCGGCGTAGAGCTCGACGGCGAGGACCCGGGTGAGGTTGTCGACGGCGGTGCGCAGCTTGCGCGCGGCCGACCACCCCATCGAGACGTGGTCCTCCTGCATCGCGGAGGACGGGATCGAGTCCGCGGACGCCGGTACGGCCAGCCGCTTCAACTCGCTGACCAGCGCGGCCTGTGTGTACTGGGCGATCATCAGCCCGGAGTCGACACCGGCGTCGTCGGCGAGGAACGGCGGCAGCCCGTGGGAGCGGTTCTTGTCGAGCAGCCGGTCGGTGCGCCGTTCGGCGATCGACGCGAGGTCGGCGACGGCGATGGCGAGGAAGTCGAGGACGTAAGCGACCGGCGCGCCATGGAAGTTGCCGTTGGACTCCACGCGACCGTCGGGCAGCACAACGGGGTTGTCGACGGCCGACGCCAACTCCCGCTCCGCCACCAGCCGCGCGTGGGCCATGGTGTCCCGCCCGGCTCCGGCGACCTGCGGCGCGCAGCGCACGGAGTAGGCGTCCTGGACCCGGGGCGCGTCGTCCTGGTGATGGCCGGTGAGCTCCGAACCCCGCAGCACGGCGAGCATGTTGGCGGCGGAGGCCCCCTGTCCCGGATGCGGCCGGATGGCGTGCAGCTCGGGCGCGAGCACCTTGTCGGTACCGAGCAGTGCCTCCAGCGACAGGGCGGCGGTGATGTCGGCGGACTTGTAGAGCATGTCCAGGTCGGCGAGGGCCATGACCAGCATGCCGAGCATGCCGTCGGTGCCGTTGAGGAGGGCGAGCCCTTCCTTCTCCCGCAGTTCCACGGGCGCGATCCCGTGCTCGGCGAGCAGTTCACCGGCGGGCCGCACGGTCCCGTCCGGTCCCTCGGCGTCCCCCTCTCCCATGAGGGTGAGGGCGCAGTGGGACAGCGGCGCGAGGTCACCGGAGCAACCGAGCGAGCCGTACTCGTGGACGACCGGCGTGATCCCGGCGTTGAGCACGTCGGCCATGGTCTGCGCGACCTCGGGCCGCACCCCGGTGTGTCCCGAGCAGACGGTCTTGAGCCGCAGGAACATCAGCGCCCGTACGACCTCCCGCTCGACCCGCGGCCCCATTCCGGCGGCGTGCGAGCGGACGATGTTGCGCTGCAGCTGCGCCCGGAGCTCCTGGCTGATGTGCCGGGTCGCGAGGGCGCCGAAGCCGGTGCTGACGCCGTAGACGGGCTCGGGCTTGGCCGCGAGGGCGTCCACGATCCCGCGGGCCGCGGCGAGAGCGGCCAGCGCCTCCCCGGAGAGCTCGATACGGGCACCGTCCCGCGCCACGGCAAGGACGTCGGACGCGGTGACCCCGGACGTCCCCACCACCACAGTGTGCATATCCATATTCAGGAGCGTACGCATTGAATTCCGCGGTGTCACTACTGGGTGGGGGTTACGCCCCTTACAAGGACGAACGCCTCAGGGCTGCCGGCCCCGGAACGTCCGCCGCTCGGCCGTCCGCCCGGAGGGGGCGGCGTCGGCGAGCCGTACGACGGGATCGTCGGGACCGGCCCGCCCCGCGACGACGGGCCTTTCGGCACGCTCGGCCTTGGCCCGGTACTGCGCGGCGTCCGCGAGCCGGAAGAGCCGCCGGGCGGACCGGACGGGCCCGATGGGATCCTCGGTGGAGGCGACCCCGCACGCCACCCCCTCCCCCAGCTCCAGCTCACCGGCCCGCCGGCAGAGTTCGTCGGCGGCCCCGACCACGTCGTCGGCGGACGGCCCGACGGCGAGCAGACAGAACTCGTCCCCGCCGAGCCGGGCGGCCAGGGCGCCCGGGAGCATGGCCCCGCACAGCGACAGCACCGACCCGAAACGTTCCAGCAGCCGGTCGCCCACGGCGTGCCCACGGGTGTCGTTGACCCGCTTCAGCCCGTTCAGATCGCACACGACGAGACTGACGACGACTCCGTCCCTCTTGTGCCGGTCGACGGCCTCGTCGAGCCGCACATCCACGGCACGGCGATTGGCGAGACCGGTCAGCGCGTCCGTGAACGCCAGCCGTCTCGCCTCCTCCAGCCGCTCCGCCTGGGCGATTCCGGCGGCGACGACGGCGGCCAGGACGGTGGCGAAGTCGGCGTCCTCCCGCCCGAAGACGGGGGCACCGGTGGGCCGGGCCACATACAGCTCGCCCCACGCCCGTCCGTTCAGCACGATCGGGGCGACGACACAGCTCCCCCGCCCCCTTCTGCGGAGCGCGGCGACCCGCTGGTGCACATACCCGGGCCGGCCCCCGGCCGCCGGACCCTCCGCCGTCTCGACCCAGGCGTTGGGCTCGCCGCCCCCGGCCCACCGCTCGTGCAGAAACTCGGTGATCTCCGGGAACTGGTGCACGGGATAGGCCTCCCCTTCGGGGAACTCCTCCTCACCGGCGGCCCGCTCCCCCACGTTCACCAGCACCCTGAGCCGCCCGAGCTCCCGCTCCCACACGGACAACGCGGCGAAACTCCCCCCGAGCGCACGGCACGCCCCGGCGGCGGCGGCCCGCCACGCCTCCCGCGAGCCGTGCGCCGCCGCCATGCCCTGAGCCAACGCGACGACCGCGGCCAGCCGGATGTCCTCACCCATCAGTCCAGGTTAGGGATGATTTGGGCGGATGCCGGGGTGCGGTTGGTCCGTTCGGGAGGTGGGGCCGTGACAGGTGGGGTCATCGGGCGGGTGCGGGTCCGATGCGGCTGGTCGCGCAGTTCCCCGCGCCCCTGGCGAGTCACAGTCACCCGCGCCAGGACGAACTGTCCGCCGCACCTCGCGACCACGCACCCGCACGGGCCACCAGGGGCGCGAGGAACCGCGCCACCACACACCGCAACAGGCCGCCGCAGGCATCAGGGGCGCGGGGAACTGCGCGCCCAGCCACGACGCACCCGCACGACCCACGACGGGGCCACCACAGCCATCAGGGGCGCGGGGAACTGCGCAACCACCCACCACACACCCGCACGACCCACGACGGGGCCACCACAGCCATCAGGGGCGCGGGGAACTGCGCAACCACCCACCACACACCCGCACCCGCACCCGCACGAAACCGCAGCCCCAACCGCCGGAGGCAACCGTCACTGCCCAGGCCAACGCGGCGCCCGCCGTTCGTTGAACGCCGCCACCCCCTCCGCCCGGTCCCCCGAGAACGCCACCGCCCGCCACGCCGCGTCCTCCACCTCAAGCCCGGCCCGCAGGTCCAACCCCTGCCCGAGCCGCAGCGCACGCTTCGCCGCCCGCAGCCCGACCGGCGAGTTCGCCGCGATACGGGCGGCCAGCGCCAGCGCCTCCGCCCGGTCCTCCCCGGCGGCCACCAGCTGGTCCACGAGCCCCAGCCGATGCGCCTCCTCCGCCTCCACCCGCCGTGCCGTGAAGATCAGCTCCGCGGCGCGGGCCGCCCCCACCCGCCGCGGCAGCAGCTGCGTCCCCCCACCCCCGGGGATCACCCCCACCGAGACCTCCGGCAACCCCACCACCGCCGTACGGTCGGCCACGATCAGGTCGCACGAGAGCGCCAGCTCGAACCCCCCGCCCAGCGCGAACCCGTGCACGGCCGCGATCGTCGGCACCGGCAGCTCCAGCACTCCCGTGTAAGCCCCCCGGCTCGCCGGCCGCTGCCGCACCATGTCGGCGTCACTGAAGGAGTTCCGCTCCTTCAGATCGGCCCCCACGCAGAAGGCCCGCTCATGGGTGGAGGTCACCACGACAACCCGTACCGCCGCGTCACCCCCCAGTGCCGAGCAGGCGGCGGCGACACACCGCGCCATCTCCGTGGAGACCGCGTTCATCGCCTTGGGCCGATCGAGGACCAGCTCGGCGACCGCCCCCTCCTCATGCCGCCTCACCAGCACGAACTCCCCGAACCGCGCCTCGCCCATGACACCCTCCCGGTTAACGTGGGTTAACAAGAACGCTCCGATCATCGCAGTCCCGCTCCCGCCGCGAAAGGTTCCCGCCGACTCGCCCGACACCCCGTTCGAGTGACATCCCGCCCAACTCCACACCCACCGCCCACGGCAGCGCATAACGTGCGCCCCGCCATGGCGCACAGGGGGCGCAGGCACCCAGGGGAGGAAGCATGACGGCGACGATGACGACGACAGGACTGGCGGAGGAGGGCGGCATCCGCCTGTTCGGACCACGCGGCCGCCACCGCAAGCCCCGCCCCCGCAAGGTCCTGCTCGCCGCGGGCGGCCTCGCCCTGGCCGCGGGCGCCCTGAGCCTCGTACGGCTGACCCCGGACGCGGGAATGGGCGGCTTCGGCGCGACGGAGACGGACCCGCAGGCCGCCCCGGGAACGGATCCGGACACGGACGTCCAGCCCGGCACGGACCGGGCGACGAACGCCGCCGCGACCGTGGGTTCCGTGCCGCGGGCGAGCCCGTCGTCGACCGCGGTGATGGGCGGAGTCTCCGCGACCCCCGCACCGGGCGTCTCCCCGGCCCCCGCGGGATCCGCGACCGCCGTCCCCCTGCCCCTCGCGGCGGCTCCCAACACGATCCCGGACGCGCTGAACGACCAGGCACCGGCACCGGCTCCCACCCCCACGGCGACCATCGCGCCGCACGCCCCGGCGACGACGCCCGCCCCGCGACCGGCACGGACCACTCCCCCGCCGGCCTCGACACCCACACCCCAGCCCACTCACCCGGCGCAGCCCGCGCCGGGCCTGTGCGTGCCGATCGTCGGCCTGTGCGTGCGGCAGGGCGGCTAGGAGGGGGGCGCGTCCCTGCGGGTCAGCAGCCAGGGCTCGACGACGCCGAGCCCACGCACCGGACGCTGCCACATCGGCTGGAGCGCGAAGCGGTAGGTCGGCGGGTCCTCGCCCTCCTTCTCGGCGGTGGCCGCGGCCTCGGCCGCCTCCGCCTCGGAGGCGGGGGCCTCGCCGGTGCGGATCAGCTCCTCCGCGAAGGCGCTGTCGACGAGGACCGCGTCGCGGGGAGCTATCGAGGTCAGCCGGGAGGCGAGGTTCACGGTCGTACCGAAGACATCACCCATCCGGGTGGTCACCGTGCCGAAGGCGATGCCGACGCGCAGCTCGGGCATGGTCTCGTCGTTGGCCATGGTCTCGATCAGGCGCAGCGCGATCTCCGCGGCCACCGCGGCGTCGTCGGCCGCGTACAGCACCTCGTCGCCGAGGGTCTTGATGAGCCGCCCGCCCCGCGCCGCCACCAGGTCGGCGGCGGTGGTCTCGAAGGCCTCGACGAGCTCGCCGAGTTCCTCCTCCTCCATCCGGCGGGTCAGCCGGGTGAACCCGACGAGGTCGGCGAAGCCGACGCACAGCCGCCGGTCGACCATCTCCTCGTCGTCGGCGGCCTGCACGACCCGGCCCGCCGAGGCGGAGAGCTGGCGGCGCCAGACGTAGACGAGGAACTCCTCCAGCTCGGGCAGGAGCAGCTCGATGATCGGGTACGTCACCTCGGTGCGGGTCATGCCCGGCTCCGGGGGGTCGGTCAGGCCCTCCAGGAAGGAGTCGATCTGCCACTCGGCGAGCCGGGCGGTGGTCTGCCCGGTGGACCGGGCCACCTGTACGGCCATGGCCTCGCTCAGCAGCCCCGCCTCGACGAGACCGGCGAGCCGGCGCAGCGCGAGGACGTCGGCCTCGGTGAACGCCTTGGCCTGGCCGACGTCGGCGAAGCCCATGGCCCGCCAGAAGCGGGTGGCCAGCTCCATGGAGACGCCGGCGGTGCGGGCCGCCTGAAAGGGGGTGTAGCGCCGCTCGGCGCCGAGGATGAGCTGTTCGAGACGCACGGCGAGCGGGTGCGGGATCGCGTCCGGGCCGGAGCCCGTGTCGTCTGCGGTCACGCCTGCTGCCCTTCCGATCTGTCACGGTCAGGTATCGACCGGCCTCAACTGTACGGCAGGTGTGCGGTAGCTCACGTCCCCGCTCGGACAGAAGTCGGATCCGCTCACGCCGGTCTCAAGTGCACGATGTCTCCCGCGCCCACCGGTTCCTGTACGCCCTCCTCCGTCGCGATCACCAGGCGGCCGTCGCCGTCCACCGCGACCGCCTCCCCCACCAGTGAGCGGTCTCCCGGCAGCTCCGCCCGTACCGTCCTTCCCAGCGTCGCGCACCCCGCCGCGTACGTCTCCTGGAGGCCGCTCACCGTCGGGTCGCCGGCCGCCGCGCGCCAGCGGTCGTACCACTCCTCCAGGGAGCGCAGAACGGCCCGCAGCAGGGGGTCCCGGTCGGTGCTCACCGCTCCGGCCAGCGCCAGCGAGCCCGCGGTGGGGACGGGCAGCTCGTCCTCCCGGAGGGTGACGTTGAGGCCGACGCCCACGACGACGCCGCCCTCGCCCGCGCGCTCGGCGAGGATGCCGCCCGCCTTGCGTTCCTCGCCGCCCACGGTCACCAGGAGGTCGTTGGGCCACTTGAGGGCGGTGTCCACGCCGGCGGACCGGGACAGCCCCGTGGCCACCGCGACCCCGGTGAGCAGCGGCAGCCACCCCCAGCGGGCGACCGGCACGTCCCCGGGCGTCAGCAGGACGGAGAAGAAGAGGCCCGAGCGGGGCGGTGCCGTCCAGCGGCGGTCCAGGCGGCCGCGCCCGGCGCTCTGCTCCTCGGCGACGAGGACCGCGCCCTCGGCCGCCTTGCCCGCGGCGGCGCGGGCGACCAGGTCGGAGTTGGTGGAGCCGGTCGCGGCCACCACCTCGATCCCGGACCACAGCCCGCCCTCGCGCACCAGCCCGCGGCGCAGCGCGGCGGCGTTGAGGGGCGGCCGGTCGAGGTCCGACCAACGGCTGTCGTCTCCTGAAACATCTCGCGGAGTCATGCAAGCCACCCTAGGTGTGTGAAACGCCGCACTGCTGATTCGTAGGGGCACCACTACTCTACGGATGAGTAACCGTCCCCCCTTTTGAGCAGGCAGGGAGCCAGATCCCGATGTCCGAGCCGGAAGAGATCGACATCCACACCACCGCGGGCAAGCTCGCGGATCTGCAGCGCCGCATCCAGGAGGCGACGCACGCCGGCTCCGAACGTGCCGTCGAGAAGCAGCACGCCAAGGGCAAGTTGACGGCCCGTGAGCGCATCGACCTGCTGCTCGACGAAGGCTCATTCGTGGAGTTGGACGAGTTCGCCCGTCACCGCTCCACCAACTTCGGGCTCGACAAGAACCGCCCGTACGGCGACGGGGTCGTCACCGGGTACGGCACCGTCGACGGCCGCCCCGTCGCCGTGTTCTCCCAGGACTTCACCGTCTTCGGCGGCGCGCTCGGCGAGGTCTACGGCCAGAAGATCGTCAAGGTGATGGACTTCGCGCTGAAGACCGGCTGCCCGGTCATCGGCATCAACGACTCCGGCGGCGCCCGCATCCAGGAGGGCGTGGCCTCGCTGGGCGCGTACGGCGAGATCTTCCGCCGCAACACCCACGCGAGCGGTGTCATCCCGCAGATCAGCCTGGTCGTCGGCCCCTGCGCGGGCGGCGCCGTCTACTCGCCGGCGATCACCGATTTCACGGTCATGGTCGACCAGACCTCGCACATGTTCATCACCGGTCCCGACGTCATCAAGACCGTCACCGGCGAGGACGTCGGCTTCGAGGAGCTGGGCGGCGCCCGCACCCACAACGCGGTGTCCGGCGTGGCCCACCACATGGCCGGGGACGAGAAGGACGCCGTCGAGTACGTCAAGCAGCTGCTGTCGTACCTGCCCTCCAACAACCTGTCCGAGCCGCCGGTCTACCCGGAGGAGGCGGACCTCGCGGTCACCGACGAGGACCGCGAGCTGGACACGCTGGTCCCGGACAGCGCGAACCAGCCGTACGACATGCACACGGTGATCGAGCACATCCTGGACGACGCCGAGTTCTTCGAGACGCAGCCGCTGTACGCGCCGAACATCCTCACCGGGTACGGCCGGGTCGAGGGCCACCCGGTCGGCATCGTCGCCAACCAGCCGATGCAGTTCGCCGGCTGCCTCGACATCACCGCGTCCGAGAAGGCGGCCCGCTTCGTCCGCACCTGCGACGCCTTCAACATCCCGGTGATCACCTTCGTGGACGTCCCGGGCTTCCTGCCGGGCGTCGACCAGGAGCACGACGGCATCATCCGCCGCGGCGCCAAGCTCATCTACGCCTACGCGGAAGCCACCGTCCCCCTGATCACGGTGATCACCCGCAAGGCCTTCGGCGGCGCCTACGACGTCATGGGCTCCAAGCACCTCGGCGCGGACCTCAACCTCGCCTGGCCCACCGCCCAGATCGCCGTCATGGGCGCCCAGGGCGCGGTCAACATCCTGCACCGCCGCACGATCGCGGAGGCCGAGGCGGCGGGAGACGCGGACGCGACCCGGGCCCGGCTGATCCAGGAGTACGAGGACGCCCTCCTCAACCCCTACATCGCGGCCGAGCGCGGTTACATCGACTCCGTGATCATGCCGTCGGACACCCGCCGCCATGTGGTCAGGGGCCTGCGCCAACTGCGCACCAAGCGCGAGTCCCTGCCTCCGAAGAAGCACGGCAACATCCCCCTCTAGCCCTGCCGGGAGCCGTCATGAACATCAAGGTCGTACGGGGAAACCCCACCCCGGAGGAGCTTGCCGCCGCCCTGGCGGTGGTCCGGGCCCGCGCCGCGGCGGCGACGGACCCGCCGTCCGGCGCGGAGGAGACCAGGGCCGCGTGGTCCGACCCGTCCCGCATCGCGGGCCGCCGCCTGCCCCAGCCGGGGCCGACGGCCTGGTCCCGCACCTACTGGCCGGCCTAGAGGACGGCTGACAGCGCTTGGGCCATCACCTGGTACCCGAGATCGTTCGGGTGCAGGTGATCGCCGAAGTCGTACGACGGATGCAGCCGGTCCGGATCCTCCGGGCCGGCGAGCTCCCGCGCGAAGTCCACCACCGCGTCGTACGCGCCGGAGCAACGCACCCACTCGTTCACCTCGTGCGACACCTTCGCCGCACGCTCACCCCAGTGGTCCGAGCCGCCGAACGGCAGCAGGGTGCCCCCGATCACCCGCAGCCCCCGCGCCTGCCGTATCAACTCCTGATGCCCGGCGATGAGTTCGGCCGCCTCCAGCACCGGCGCGGGCTTGTACGTCGGCTGCTCGTCGGTCTCGCTGAAGCCGATGTCGTTGAGCCCCAGCAGCACGACCACCGTGTCCACGCCGGCCAGGCCCAGCACGTCCCGCCGGAACCGGCCCACCCCCTTCTCCCCGTACCACGCGGAGTCGTTGAGCAGCAGGTTCCCGCCGATCCCGGCGTTGAGGACGGGCCGCCCGGTCAGCCGGGCCAGCGCGTCGGACCACCGCAGGTCCGCTCCCACCGTCGATCCGAACCCGTCGGTGACGGAGTCCCCGAACAGCGCGATCCCGTCCGTGCGGCCCGCGTCCGTCTCGACGGCGGTCAGGAAGTACCAGGACTCGCTCACCGCGTCGAAGCCCTGTCCGTCCACCTCGCCCAGCAGATCCCCGGCTCCCCGGTACACGGGGGTGAAGGCCTGCGCGTGAAAGGTCGCGGGCCCGGTCGCCGCGTCGAAGTACAGGGTGACCGTCACCGACTCCCCGGCCGCCACGGCGAGTTCGACCGGCTCGCTCACCAGTGAACCCCGGGCGGGAATCTCGTCCGGAAGCGTGAGCCTGCGCAGCGATCCCGGTTCGACGCCCGCCCCCGCGGCCGTACGGCCGACGGTGGCGCCCGCGAGACGGACCGGCGAGGTGCCGTAGGCGTGGGACAGCCGGATCCGCAGCCGCGCGCCGCCCGCCGAGAGCCGGACGATCTGGCGCACGGACTGCCGCCAGAAGCCCTCGCGGGACCAGTTGGGGGTGAAGCCTTCGGCGGGGAGCTGAGGCGAGGCGGACCAAGCGGTGGTGAACACGACACATACCCCTCTCACGGACTGCTAATGGAACCACAGTACCGTTTGGGGAAGTTGAGTACGCGTACTCAGGCGCCCTCCACGAAATCGCCGCACGCTGGAAACCATGCTGTGGTCCGACCCTGAGAACGAACCGCCGAAGGAAATGCGTGACATGCAGGTCATGCTTCGGCGACTGAGCATCTTCCTCGCGCTGGCCATGGTGCTCGCGATGATCGTGATCGGGCTGCGCTGACCGGCACTATGCTGACCGCATGACCGATCAGCCGCGCCGCCGACTCGTGCTCGCCTCCCAGTCCCCCGCCCGGCTGGGCCTGCTGCGCCAGGCCGGCCTCACTCCCGAGGTGCTCGTGAGCGGGGTCGACGAGGACGCCGTCACCGCCCCCACCCCCGCCGAACTGGCGCTGGCCCTCGCCGAGGCGAAGGCCTCCGTCGTGGCCGCGAAGCCCGAGGTCAAGGGGGCGCTGGTGATCGGCTGCGACTCGGTGCTCGACCTGGACGGCGAGGCCCTGGGCAAGCCGGCCGACGCCGAGGAGGCGACGGCCCGCTGGAAGGCCATGCGCGGGCGCGCGGGCACCCTGCAGACCGGCCACTGCGTCTACGACACCACGAGCGGCCGGTACGTCTCGGCGGTCGCCTCCACCGTCGTCCGCTTCGGCGAGCCCACCGACGACGAGATCGCCGCGTACGTCGCCTCGGGCGAACCCCTCTACGTCGCGGGCGCGTTCACCCTGGACGGCCGTTCGGCCCCGTTCATCGAGGGCATCGACGGCGACCACGGCAACGTGATCGGCCTCAGCCTGCCGCTGCTGCGCCGCCTGCTGGCCGACCTGGACGTCCGCATCACGGAGTTGTGGGCGCCGGCGGAGGCGTGAGCGGCGAGCCGCCGGCCGTCCGGGAATCCTGCGGCTCCTCGGCCCCCTGGGACTCCCGCGGCTCCTCGGCACCCTCGGGACCGCCCGGGCCCTCGGTGTTCCGGGGCCCCGCCGCGGCCGGCCCCCGCTGCGCGTCGTAGGTGACCAGCAGGAGCACGATCAGCCCGAGCATCACGATCATGAAGACGAACTGGGGCCGGCCGATCAGCGCCCAGGCCGCCGCGGCCAGCAGGCCGTGCACCACGGCGACGCTGATCAGCAGGACCCGGCCGAGCCCGGCGGGCTGCCGGTCGCGCACCGCCACCAGCAGGGCGACCAGCGCGCACAGAGCGAAGTAGAGGCCGAAGACGACCCCGCCGATCTTCGAGGACATCGACATCGCGTCCGGGTCCAGACCGGCCAGCGACATGTTCTGCGCGTCGACGAGATTGCCCATGATCCAGTTCAGCATCGCCACGCCGAGAGCCTCGGCGAACAGGACGACCGCCACGACCCACGCCACCGGCCTGCGTATCACCGGTCCCCACCCACTTTCGAGCCGTGCTGTTGTTACCCGAAGTACCTTCGGTACAGCGCGAACGCTACTAACGGGTAAACCGCGGGACAAGGGTTCCGCCGCGGGCAAAGAATCATTGGGCCATTCGTAGGGACTCCACAAAGAATCGGAGTGGTCCGCAGCACGCTCTCACAGAGACCTTGGCCACAGAGGAGGGCTAGGGTTTCCGGGAGGAGCCCTGCGTACCGAGGTGCGACAAGGGATTTCGCGGGTCGTGCAAGCTCGTATCACGCTCCGTGTGGGGAAGGTCACCACGGGGGACGGGTCGAAGAGACGTGTCGGCAGTCCCTAAACTCGGCTTGTTTCAAGGAGGGAGCCTCAATCGTGCGCAAGGTGCTCATCGCCAACCGTGGCGAAATCGCTGTCCGCGTTGCCCGGGCCTGCCGGGATGCCGGTATCGCGAGCGTGGCCGTGTACGCCGACCCGGACCGGGACGCTCTGCATGTCCGCGCCGCGGGTGAGGCGTTCGCCCTGGGCGGTGACACCCCGGCCACCAGCTACCTGGACATCGAGAAGGTCCTGGGCGCCGCGCGTGAGTCGGGCGCGGACGCCATCCATCCCGGTTACGGCTTCCTCTCCGAGAACGCCGAGTTCGCCCAGGCGGTCCTGGACGCGGGCCTGATCTGGATCGGCCCGCCCCCGCAGGCCATCCGCGACCTGGGTGACAAGGTCGCCGCCCGGCACATCGCCCAGCGCGCCGGCGCCCCCCTGGTGGCCGGCACCGCCGACCCGGTCTCCGGCGCCGACGAGGTCGTGGCCTTCGCCGAGGAACACGGCCTGCCCATCGCCATCAAGGCCGCCTTCGGCGGCGGCGGCCGCGGCCTGAAGGTCGCCCGCACCCTCGAAGAGGTCCCCGAGCTGTACGACTCGGCGGTGCGCGAGGCGGTGGCCGCCTTCGGCCGCGGCGAGTGCTTCGTCGAGCGCTACCTGGACCGCCCCCGGCACGTGGAGACCCAGTGCCTGGCCGACAAGCACGGCAACGTGGTCGTCGTCTCCACCCGTGACTGCTCCCTGCAGCGTCGCCACCAGAAGCTGGTCGAGGAGGCGCCCGCGCCCTTCCTCTCCGACGAGCAGGTCGCCGAGCTGTACCGGGCGTCCAAGGCCATCCTGAAGGAGGCCTCCTACGAGGGCGCCGGCACCTGCGAGTTCCTCGTCGGCCAGGACGGCACCATCTCCTTCCTTGAGGTCAACACCCGCCTCCAGGTCGAGCACCCGGTCACCGAGGAGGTCGCCGGCATCGACTTGGTGCGGGAGATGTTCCGCATCGCCGACGGCGAGGAACTGGGCTACGGCGACCCCGAACTGCGCGGCCACTCCTTCGAGTTCCGCATCAACGGCGAGGACCCGGGCCGTAACTTCCTGCCCGCCCCCGGCACCGTCACCAAGTTCGAGGCGCCCTCCGGTCCCGGCGTGCGCCTGGACGCGGGCGTGGAGGCCGGCTCGGTCATCGGCCCGGCCTGGGACTCCCTGCTGGCCAAGCTGATCGTCACCGGCGCCACCCGCGAGCAGGCCCTCCAGCGCGCCGCCCGCGCCCTGGACGAGTTCCAGGTCGACGGCATGGCCACCGCCATCCCCTTCCACCGCGCGGTCGTCAGGGACCCGGCGTTCGCCCCCGAACTGACCGGCTCCGGCGACCCGTTCACGGTCCACACCCGCTGGATCGAGACCGAGTTCGTCAACGAGATCAAGCCCTTCGCGGCCCCGGCCGACACCGAGGCCGAGGACGACGCGGACCGCGAGACGATCGTCGTCGAGGTCGGCGGCAAGCGCCTGGAGGTCTCCCTGCCCTCCTCCCTCGGCATGTCCCTGGCCCGCACCGGTCTCGCGGCGGGCGCCAAGCCCAAGCGCCGCGCGGCGAAGAAGTCCGGCCCCGCGGCCTCGGGTGACACCCTCGCCTCCCCGATGCAGGGCACGATCGTCAAGATCGCCGTCGAGGAGGGCCAGGAGGTCAAGGAAGGCGACCTGATCGTCGTCCTCGAAGCCATGAAGATGGAGCAGCCTCTCAACGCCCACAGGTCCGGCACCATCAAGGGCCTGGCCGCGGAGGTCGGCGCGTCGATCACCTCGGGCGCGGCGATCTGCGAGATCAAGGACTGAGCGCAGCTCGTACGCCCTGTGCCGCCACGGCATCCCGAGGCGCCCCCCGGACCGCAGTCGGTCCGCGGGGCGCCTCGTTCTTCCCGCCCCCCCGGAGATGGTGGTCCCACGCGGTCCGCGCCCGTGCGGCGGCCGACACGCCGAACCACAGCATGGCCAGGGGCGCGATGCCGATCGCGTGATCAGCGGCACGGCCGGATCGGGCCGTTCACCGCGGCTGTGTTCGTCGACCCCGTTCCGTACGCACTACCGGGGTGGGTCGGAAGGCCGCCGGGGGCGCGCGAAAAGCGAGGCGAGCCGGGGGCGGGAAGAAGGAGGCGCCCCCTCGAACGGCTCAGCGGCGACGCAGATCCGCCACTCGGGCCCGCTCCGTGCCCTGGCCCGGGTCACCCAGGGCCGTGGCCGTGCGCAGGCCAGGGCCCGACGGGAGCTGGCCGCGGCGGGGGCCCGGCACCGGCACGTCCCGGCGCTGTTGCTGCCGCGCCGGGACCTGATCACCCCCCGGCGCTCCCGACGCGCCGGCCACGGCGATCTGCACCCCCTGGTCGGCGAGCGCCTGGAGTTCCGTGCCGGCCCGGTCGTCGTGGGCCGGGGGCTCGTCGGTGACCAGGCGGGTGATCAGATCCGTCGGCACGGTCTGGAACATCGTGTCGGTGCCGAGCTTGGTGTGGTCGGCGAGGACCACGACCTCCGCGGCAGCCTGCACCAGCGCCCGGTCCACGGACGCCGACAGCATGTTGGACGTGGAGAGGCCGCGCTCGGCGGTGAGCCCACTCCCGGAGATGAAGGCCCGCGAGACCCTGAGTCCCTGGAGCGACTGTTCCGCCCCCGAACCCACCAGGGCGTAGTTGGAACCGCGCAGGGTGCCGCCCGTCATCACGACCTCCACCCGGTTGGCATGGGCGAGTGCCTGGGCCACCAGCAGCGAATTGGTCACGACGGTCAGTCCGGGAACCCGGGCGAGACGGCGTGCCAACTCCTGGGTGGTGGTACCCGCCCCCACCACAATGGCCTCGCCCTCTTCGACGAGACCCGCGGCGAGATCGGCGATGGCCGTCTTCTCGGCGGTCGCGAGATGCGATTTCTGCGGAAAGCCGGACTCTCGCGTGAACCCGCCCGGCAATACCGCACCGCCATGCCGGCGGTCGAGGAGTCCTTCTGCCTCCAGCGCGCGCACGTCCCGCCGTACGGTCACTTCGGAGGTCTGGACGACGCGGGCGAGCTCACGGAGGGATACAGCCCCGTTGGCCCGCACCATTTCGAGGATCAATTGGCGACGTTCTGCAGCGAACACGAAACTGACAGTAACGCCAACGACCGTCTGCTTTCAGCTGTTTGCGCCGAATAGCAGAAGATGTTCGCACGGCAGGGCGGGAAGTGGTATAGGGCCTAATCCCCCCGCCTATGCCGCGCGAATGGTCGGCAACTCCCTGTGACCAGGCAGGAATCGCTTTCGGCCGTCAGGCCCCGCCGGTCTCCTTGCGCGTGTGCAACTGCCGCGCGACCTCGGCGATCGACCCCGAAAGGGAGGGGTAAACGGTGAACGCGTTCGCGATCTGTTCGACCGTCAGATTGTTGTCGACCGCGATCGAGATGGGATGGATCAGTTCCGAGGCGCGGGGCGCGACGACGACACCGCCGACGACGATCCCGGTGCCCGGCCGGCAGAAGATCTTGACGAAGCCGTCGCGGATGCCCTGCATCTTGGCGCGCGGGTTGCGCAGCAGCGGGAGCTTCACGACCCGGGCGTCGATCTTCCCGCCGTCCACGTCCGACTGGGAGTAGCCGACGGTGGCGATCTCGGGGTCGGTGAAGACGTTCGACGAGACGGTCTTCAGGTTCAGCGGGGCCACCGCGTCGCCGAGGAAGTGGTACATGGCGATTCGCCCCTGCATGGCGGCCACGGAGGCCAGGGCGAAGACGCCTGTCACGTCACCGGCGGCATACACACCGGGAGCCGTGGTCCTGGAGACCTTGTCGGTCCAGATGTGCCCGGACTCGCGCAGCTTGACGCCCGCCTCCTCCAGCCCCATCCCGGCGCTGTTCGGAATCGCGCCGACGGCCATCAGACAGTGCGAGCCGGTGATGACACGACCATCGGCCAGCGTGACCTCGACCCGGTCCCCGACCCGCTTGGCGGACTGGGCACGGGAGCGCGCCATCACGTTCATGCCACGGCGGCGGAAGACGTCCTCCAGGACCGCGGCCGCGTCGGGGTCCTCGCCGGGAAGCACCCGGTCCCGGGACGAGACCAGCGTCACCTTGGAGCCGAGCGCCTGGTAGGCACCGGCGAACTCGGCACCGGTGACACCGGAGCCGACCACGATGAGCTCTTCCGGCAGCTCGGTGAGGTCGTAGACCTGGGTCCAGTTGAGGATGCGCTCGCCGTCGGGCTGGGCGTCGGGGAGCTCGCGGGGGTGCCCACCGGTGGCGATCAGCACGGCGTCCGCGACGAGCGTCTCCTCGCTCCCGTCGGCGGCCCGCACGACGACCTTCCGCGACCCGTCGAGGGCCTGCATGCCCTCAAGCCGCCCACGCCCGCGCAGCACCCGGGCACCGGCCCGCGTCACCGACGCCGTGATGTCGTGCGACTGGGCGAGAGCGAGCCGCTTCACCCGCCGGTTGACCTTCCCCAGGTCGACGCCCACCACCCGGGCGGCCTGCTCCAGCGGCGGGGTGTCATCGGCGACGATGATCCCCAATTCCTCGTACGACGAATCGAAGGTCGTCATGACCTCGGCCGTAGCGATAAGGGTCTTCGACGGCACGCAGTCGGTCAGCACCGACGCTCCGCCCAGACCGTCGCAGTCGACGACGGTCACCTCCGCGCCGAGCTGGGCGGCCACCAGGGCCGCCTCGTATCCGCCGGGTCCGCCACCGATGATCACGATCCGAGTCACGTACTCCATTGTCCCGCACGACCGGGGGTGCCACGGCCTGGGGGCCACCCCGAGACGCCACTGTTACGGGAGAGACACCGGGGAAGGCTGCCGTACCCTCGACCCATGTCGCTCTACGCCGCTTACGCCGGCAACCTCGACGCGCGGCTGATGACCCGCCGCGCCCCGCACTCGCCGATGCGCGCCACGGGGTGGCTGAACGGGTGGCGGCTGACCTTCGGGGGCGAGCACATGGGCTGGGAGGGCGCCCTCGCGACGATCGTCGAGGACCCCCTGTCCCAGGTGTTCGTGGCGCTCTACGAGATCGCCCCCGCCGACGACGAGTCGATGGACCGGTGGGAAGGCGTCGGTCTGGACATCTACCGCCGCACGCGCATGCGCGTCCACACCCTGGAGGGTGAGGAGCACGCCTGGACGTACGTCCTGAACGGCTACGAGGGCGGCCTGCCCTCCGCCCGCTACCTGGGCGAGATCGCGGACGCGGCGGAGTCCGCGGGCGCGCCCCACGACTACGTGATGGAACTGCGCAAGCGCCCCTGCTGAGGCACACGCGTCCCCGGCGGGCCGATTGGTTGGAAACGACAAGACAACGATCGCCATCCCGTCAGCTCTGTCATCTACGCGCGTAGGCCCGGACCGGCTACCCTCATGCGCGTGAACGCATCTCTTCTTCCGGACGACATCCAGGGCGACCCGCACGCCGCCGCCGACGCCGCCGCCGCGCGCCTGCGCGAACTGACCGGCGCCGAGACCCACGACGTCGCCCTCGTGATGGGCTCCGGCTGGGCACCGGCCGTGGACGCCCTCGGTGCCCCCGACGCCGAGTTCCAGGTCACCGAGCTGCCCGGTTTCCCGCCGCCGGCGGTGGAGGGACACGGCGGCAAGATCCGCTCGTACCGGATCGGTGAGAAGCGGGCCCTGGTCTTCCTCGGCCGCACCCACTACTACGAGGGCCGCGGCGTCGCGGCGGTGGCCCACGGTGTGCGCACCGCGGTCGCGGCCGGCTGCAAGACGATCGTCCTCACCAACGGCTGCGGCGGCCTCCGCGAGGGCATGCGCCCCGGCCAGCCGGTCCTGATCAGCGACCACATCAACCTCACGGCGACCTCCCCGATCATCGGCGCGAACTTCGTCGACCTGACCGATCTCTACTCCCCCCGCCTGCGCGCCCTGTGCAAGGAGATCGACCCGACCCTGGAAGAGGGCGTCTACGCCCAGTTCCCCGGCCCGCACTACGAGACCCCGGCCGAGATCCGCATGGCCCGCGTCATCGGCGCGGACCTGGTGGGCATGTCGACGGTCCTCGAAGCGATCGCCGCCCGCGAGGCGGGTGCGGAGATCCTGGGCATCTCCCTGGTGACGAACCTCGCCGCGGGCATGACGGGTGAGCCGCTGAACCACGAGGAGGTTCTGCAGGCGGGCCGTGACAGCGCGACCCGGATGGGGTCACTGCTGGCGCGGGTGCTCGGCCGCATCTGACAGCCCGCCGGGCGGGTACAGGTGCGTCGTGGCTGGTCGCGCAGTTCCCCGCGCCCCTAGTGCCGCGACGAACCGTTGGCCGGGTACGGCGGCAAGGGGACGGGGTGGGGGGTGTCCGCCCGCAGCGGCCGGCGTCCGTTACAGAGGACAGCCAAAGCAGCAGAACCGCCGGACCGAGGACGGACACCCCCCACCCCGGCCCCGACCCCACCACAAACCCACCCCCCCAGGGGCGCGGGGAACTGCGCAAAACGCCCGCCCCCACCGGACCCGCAGACGACCGACTACGAGAGGCTGACCGAACCGTGCACGACGATCTCATCGCCCGGGCAAGGACCTGGCTCGCCGAGGACCCCGACCCGGACACCCGCGACGAGCTCGCGGGACTCCTCGACGCCGGAGACGTCACCGAACTGACCGCCCGCTTCAGCGGCACCCTCCAGTTCGGCACCGCCGGCCTCCGCGGCGAACTCGGCGCGGGTCCGATGCGCATGAACCGCGCGGTCGTCATCCGAGCCGCCGCCGGCCTCGCCGCGTACCTCAAGAAGCACGGCAGCCCCGACGGCGTCGTCGTCATCGGCTACGACGCCCGCCACAAGTCCGAGGACTTCGCGAGGGACACCGCGGCCGTGATGACCGGCGCCGGCCTGAAGGCAGCCGTCCTCCCCCGCCCCCTCCCCACCCCCGTCCTCGCGTACGCGATAAGGCACCTCGGCGCGGTCGCCGGCGTGGAGGTCACCGCCAGCCACAACCCGCCCCGCGACAACGGCTACAAGGTCTACCTCGGCGACGGCTCCCAGATCGTCCCGCCCGCGGACGCGGAGATCGCGGCCGAGATCCAGGCGATCACGTCCCTGAACGACGTCCCCCGCCCCGACACCGGCTGGGAGACCCTCGACGACAGCGTCCTGGACGCCTACCTCGCCCGCACGGACGCCGTGCTCGCCGAGCACTCCCCCCGCACCGCCCGCACGGTCTACACGGCGATGCACGGAGTCGGCAAGGACACCCTCCTCGCCGCGTTCGCACGGGCCGGCTTCCCCACCCCGGACCTCGTCGCGGAACAGGCCGACCCCGACCCCGACTTCCCGACCGTCGCCTTCCCCAACCCGGAGGAGCCCGGCGCGATGGACCTGGCCTTCGCGAAGGCGAGGGAGACGGACCCGGACCTGATCATCGCGAACGACCCCGACGCGGACCGCTGCGCGGTGGCCGTCAAGGAAAAGGACAACACCTGGCGCATGCTCCGCGGCGACGAGGTGGGCGCCCTCCTCGCCGCCCACCTGGTGAACCGCGGAGCACAGGGCACCTTCGCCGAGTCGATCGTCTCCTCCTCCCTCCTCGGCCGGATCGCCGAGAAGGCGGGCCTGCCCCACGAGGAGACCCTCACCGGCTTCAAGTGGATCGCCCGCGTGGAGGGCCTGCGCTACGGCTACGAGGAGGCCCTCGGCTACTGCGTGGACCCCGAGGGCGTACGGGACAAGGACGGCATCACCGCGGCCCTCCTCATCACGGAGCTCGCCTCGGAGCTGAAGGAGGAGAACCGCACGCTCCCCGACCTCCTCGACGACCTCGCCGTGACCCACGGCCTGCACGCCACGGACCAGCTCTCGGTCCGCGTGGAGGACCTGTCGATCATCGCGACGGCGATGGAACGACTGCGCGAGCACCCTCCGACGGAGCTGGCCGGCCTGCCCGTCACCGAGGCGGAGGACCTCACCCGCGGCACGGACCGGCTCCCGCCCACCGACGGCCTGCGCTACACCCTCACCGGCGCCCGGGTCATCGTCCGCCCGAGCGGCACCGAGCCGAAGCTCAAGTGCTACCTGGAAGTGGTCGTCCCGGTCGCCGCCCACGCCGACCTCCCGGCGGCCCGCGCCAGGGCGACGGACCTCCTGACCGCCATCAAGCGGGACCTGTCGGCGGCAGCGGGCATCTGAAGGGGCCGGCAGCGGCCCGACACCTGAGCCGAGGGGCGGCCCCCGTCCGGGCCGCCCCTCCCCCTTCGGCAACCCTGCCGGTGCCGGCACTTCTGCTCGCCCCACACCCCGGACCACCCCCCGCAAGGCCACCGCAAGGCCACCGCAAGGTGCCGGTACATCTGTTCACCCCACGGCATCCCGGAAGCCGTTACCCCACAGCCGCCAGAATCGTCACGAGCACCGCACCCGCCACCGCCGGTCCCACGATCTCGTACGCCCACCGCACGGAAACCTCGCCCTGCGAGGCCTTCGCCTTCCCCCGGGCCTCCAGCCTCTCGCGCAGTTCGTCCATGATCCTGTCGGTCTCGGCCCGCACGGGCCGCTCCGGGACGGACGTACGGCCGCCGAAGGCGTCCGCCTGCATGCCGCCGCCGAGCAGGCCGAGGCCCCTGCCGGGACGGCGGGTGTCGGACGGCCGGGCCGCCTGCCTCGCCGCCTGCCGCGCCGCCTTCTTGCGGCCGCGCAGGGAGACCGGGATCGCCCACAGCTGGTACTTGGTGCCGGACTCGACCAACACCTCGTTGGAGTAGCCGGAGCGGAACATCTCGACCTGTCCCCACGGGATCACGATCACGCGGAAGGGGTTGCGGATGCGCAGCCGGTCGTCGTTGGCGAAGACGGCCGGGCGCAGGGTGAACGCGACCACCAGCGGCACGACGAGGATCATGGCGGCGAGCGCCAGCCACGGTGTGCGGCCGGTGCCGGAGACGACGGCGTCGACACCGAGCCAGCCGATGATGACGAGGAGAAGGAAACCGCCGATCAGCGCCATGGGTGAGCGGTAGATGTGGTCCCTGGACTCGGGGGGTGCGGTCGTCATGAGGCCGATCCTAAGCGCCGTCCGGCTGCGTGCCCGTGTGCGGGTGCCCTGAGAACCCGCTCCTCGGGGTGTACAGCCGCTACGCGCGTAGATATGCTCGTCTGGTGACCATGCCCACCACTGCATCAGCCGCACACCCGCTCACGGACGTGACCGCGTCCGACAGCAGTCTGCGCCGGTTCCTTCACGGGCTGCCCGGCGTGGACGCGGTCGGCCTGGAGGCGCGTGCCGCCTCGCTCGGTACGCGTTCCATCAAGACGACCGCGAAGGCGTTCGCCATCGACCTCGCCATCTCGATGGTCGACCTGACGACGCTGGAAGGCGCGGACACCCCGGGCAAGGTCCGGGCGCTCGGCGCCAAGGCGGTCCGCCCCGATCCGACCGACCGGACGGCCCCCGCGACCGCGGCCGTCTGCGTCTATCCGGACATGGTGGCCGTCGCCAAGGAGGCCGTCGCCGGTTCCGGCGTCAAGGTCGCCTCCGTGGCCACCGCCTTCCCGGCCGGCCGCGCCGCCCTCGACGTCAAGCTGGCCGACGTGCGCGACGCCGTGGCCGCCGGTGCCGACGAGGTCGACATGGTCATCGACCGCGGGGCGTTCCTCGCGGGCAAGTACCTCAAGGTGTACGACGAGATCGTCGCCGTGCGTGAGGCCTGCGGTACGGCCGCCCGGCTCAAGGTCATCTTCGAGACCGGCGAGCTGTCGACGTACGACAACATCCGCCGCGCGAGCTGGCTCGGCATGCTGGCGGGCGCGGACTTCATCAAGACGTCCACCGGCAAGGTCGCGGTCAACGCCACTCCCGCGAACACCCTGCTGATGCTGGAGGCGGTGCGCGACTACCGCGCCCAGACCGGCGTGCAGGTGGGCGTGAAGCCGGCGGGCGGTATCCGCACCACCAAGGACGCGATCAAGTTTCTCGTCCTGGTCAACGAGACCGTCGGCGAGGACTGGCTGGACAACCACTGGTTCCGCTTCGGCGCCTCCTCGCTCCTGAACGACCTGCTGATGCAGCGTCAGAAGCTGGCCACCGGCCGCTACTCCGGCCCCGACTACGTGACGGTGGACTGATCACCATGGCACCTGCATCCGCATTCGAGTACGCCCCGGCACCCGAGTCCCGCTCGGTCGTCGACATCGCCCCCTCCTACGGGCTGTTCATCGACGGCGAGTTCGTGGAGGCCGCCGACGGCAAGGTCTTCAAGACCGTCTCGCCGTCCACCGAGGAAGTCCTCTCCGAGATCGCCCAGGCCGGTTCCGAGGACGTCGACCGCGCGGTGAAGGCCGCCCGCAGGGCCTTCGAGAAGTGGTCGGCGCTGCCCGGCTCCGAGCGCGCCAAGTACCTGTTCCGCATCGCCCGGATCATCCAGGAGCGCAGCCGCGAGCTCGCCGTCCTGGAGACGCTGGACAACGGCAAGCCCATCAAGGAGACCCGCGACGCCGACCTCCCGCTGGTCGCCGCGCACTTCTTCTACTACGCGGGCTGGGCCGACAAGCTGGAGCACGCCGGGTTCGGCGCGAGCCCGAAGCCCCTCGGCGTGGCCGGCCAGGTCATCCCGTGGAACTTCCCGCTCCTGATGCTGGCCTGGAAGATCGCCCCGGCGCTGGCGACCGGCAACACCGTCGTCCTCAAGCCCGCCGAGACCACCCCGCTGTCCGCCCTGTTCTTCGCGGACGTCTGCCGCCAGGCGGGCCTGCCCAGGGGTGTCGTCAACATCCTTCCGGGCTACGGCGACACGGGCGCCGCGCTCGTCGCGCACCCGGACGTCAACAAGGTGGCCTTCACCGGCTCCACCGCCGTGGGCAAGGAGATCGCGCGGACCGTCGCCGGCACCCGCAAGAAGATCACCCTCGAACTGGGCGGCAAGGGCGCCAACATCGTCTTCGACGACGCCCCGATCGACCAGGCCGTCGAGGGGATCGTCAACGGCATCTTCTTCAACCAGGGCCAGGTCTGCTGCGCGGGCTCCCGGCTGCTGGTCCAGGAGTCGATCCAGGACGAGCTGCTGGACTCCCTCAAGCGCCGCCTGTCCACCCTGCGCCTCGGCGACCCGCTGGACAAGAACACCGACATCGGCGCGATCAACTCCGCCGAACAGCTCTCGCGGATCACCTCGCTCGTCGAGAAGGGCGCGGCCGAGGGCGCCGAGCCCTGGTCCCCGGAGTGCGAACTGCCGTCTTCCGGCTACTGGTTCGCCCCGACGCTCTTCACGAACGTCACCCAGGCGCACACCATCGCCCGTGACGAGATCTTCGGCCCGGTCCTGTCGGTCCTCACCTTCCGTACCCCGGACGAGGCCGTCGCCAAGGCCAACAACACGCAGTACGGCCTGTCGGCGGGCATCTGGACGGAGAAGGGCTCGCGGATCCTGGCCGTGGCCAACAAGCTCCGGGCCGGGGTCGTCTGGTCCAACACGTTCAACAAGTTCGACCCGACGTCGCCGTTCGGCGGCTACAAGGAGTCGGGCTTCGGCCGCGAGGGCGGCCGCCACGGCCTGGAGGCGTACCTCGATGTCTGACCGACTTTCCGTGCTGAAGACCTACAAGCTGTACGTCGGCGGGAAGTTCCCGCGTTCCGAGAGCGGCCGGGTGTACGAGGTGACGGACTCCAAGGGCAAGTGGCTGGCGAACGCCCCGCAGTCCAGCCGCAAGGACGCCCGTGACGCGGTCGTGGCCGCGCGCAAGGCCTTCGGCGGCTGGGCCGGCGCGACGGCGTACAACCGCGGCCAGGTCCTGTACCGCGTCGCGGAGATGCTGGAGGGCCGCAGGGCGCAGTTCGTCCACGAGGTGGCCGACGCCGAGGGCCTGTCGAAGTCGAAGGCGGCCGAGCAGGTCGCGGCGACGATCGACCGCTGGGTCTGGTACGCGGGCTGGACCGACAAGATCGCCCAGGTGGTCGGCGGCGGCAACCCGGTGGCCGGACCGTACTTCAACCTGTCCTCGCCCGAGCCGACGGGCGTGGTGGCCGTCCTGGCCCCGCAGGAGTCGTCGTTCCTGGGCCTGGTCTCGGTGCTGGCCCCGGTGATCGCCACGGGCAACACGGCGGTCGTGATCGCTTCGGAGAGGTCCCCCCTGCCCGCCCTCTCCCTGGGCGAGGTCCTGGCCACCTCCGACGTCCCCGGCGGCGTGGTCAACGTCCTGTCCGGCCGTACGGCGGAGATCGCGACTCCCCTCGCCTCCCACCAGGACGTCAACGCGATCGATCTGGCGGGCGCGGACGAGGTCCTCGCGAAGGAGCTGGAGATCGCGGCGGCGGACAACCTGAAGCGGGTTCTGCGTCCACAGCCTGTGGACGACTGGGCGGCGACTCCGGGCATCGACCGGTTGACGGCGTTCCTGGAGACGAAGACGGTGTGGCACCCGACCGGGTCGCTGGGCGCGTCCGGCTCCGCGTACTGACACCGGACCACGACACGGCACAGCCGCGCCTGCCCCTCCGCCAGGGGCAGGCGCGGCTGTGCGCCGAAGCGGCCTCGGTGCCGGTTCAGTTGCTCAGCAGTCCCGTGACCGGGCCCACCACCGGCATGCTCCCGATCGACTGTGCCTGCGCGACCGGGGCCGTCAACGCCTGCGAGGTCAGCGGCTGGAAGTCCGCCAGCTGGGTCCCCAGCCCGTTGTCGAGCGGGTCCACTCCCGTCCCCGCCAGCGGGTTCGGCTTGAGGCCGGCGACCGGGCCGGTGACGTAGCCGACCGTGCCGGTGAGGGAGCGGAGTCCGGCCTGGGGGTCGATGTTGCCGAGCGAGGTGGGCCGGGTGTGCAGCACGTCGACGAGCGGCTCGGAGTCCGCGGCGGCCGCCCCGGCGCCTGCGCCGAGAGCGACACCCGCGGCGGCGAGAGCGGTGAGGGTGCGCTGGGCGGTCGGGTTCGCGTGTCGGGCCATCGTTTCTGCCACCTTTTCCGTGCACTGGGTAAGCGTGTCGACACGAAGGGTAGTTGAGGTGTGACGCGCGCTTCAAAGCCAACCCGCGGGGTCGATGAACGGCAGGTGAATGCCTCACACTGGTGTCCCGTGAGTTCCCAACCGCCCATACCGACGCGAGTCGTGCTGCTCTGCGGCCCCTCCGGCTCCGGCAAGTCCCTTCTCTCGGCCCGTTCCGGTCTTCCGGTCCTCAGGCTCGACGACTTCTACAAGGAGGGCGACGACCCGACGCTGCCGCTGGTGGCGGGGAGCTCCGACATCGACTGGGACCACCCTCTGTCGTGGGACGCGGACACCGCGGTGGCGGCGATCGTCGACCTGTGCCGCACGGGCCGTACGAAGATCCCGGTCTACGACATCTCGCTGAGCGCCCGCACCGGCGAGGAGTCGGTCGAGATGGACCGGACCCCACTGTTCATCGCGGAGGGCATCTTCGCCGCCGAGATCGTCACCCGCTGCCGGGAGCTCGGTGTGCTGGCCGACGCGCTGTGCCTGAGCCGCGGCCCGGTGCGCACCTTCCGCCGCCGGTTCCTGCGGGATCTGCGCGAGGGCCGCAAGTCCGTGCCGTTCCTGCTGCGCCGCGGCTGGCGGCTGATGCGCCGGGAGCGCTCGATCATCGCCCGCCAGACCGCGCTCGGCGCCCACCGCTGCGACAAGGACGAGGCCCTCGGCCGGCTCGCCGCCGCGGCAGCGGGCCGCCGCCCGGCGGCGACTCCGGCGGCCTGAGCGACCCGGCCGAACGACTTCGGCGCCTTCTCCGTCGTAGGACCGGAAACGGATCCCCGCGGAAAGGAAGCCGATGACACGTGCGCGGCTGGTCATGACGGTGGCGGTGCTGGTGGCGGCCGCCGGCTGCACAGCGGACACGGCGGACGGCGGGTCGGCGGCCTCCTGCGCGGGGGTGGTGAGCTTCGAGGGCCGGCGCTATCTGCCGAGCGGCAGAACCGACTTCACGGCGGGCGAGAGGCTGGGCACCGCCACGGTCGCCGCGTGCGACGACACACCGGGCGACGACGAGGTCGCGGTCCCCGAGGACACCACCGCCGCCTACGCGGTCGAGGGGCGGGACCGCGCCGAGGCGGTCGCCGTCGGTGACACGCCCGCCGAGGCGCGGCTCATGGAGGTCCAGCGCTGAGCGCACACCGAAAGCGGGACCGGACGGCCCCCCGGCCTTCCAGTCCCGCTTCTCGGTGCTTCCCCCGTGACCCCGTTGTTCCCCCCACGGGTACCGGCCCCCCAGCCGGTACCCCTGGTCCCCCGTTTTCCTTGCGCTCCCCCCAACCCTCAGGCCACGAGCTCCCCGAAGGCGTTCTCCTCGTCACGGCCGAAGCTGAGGACCTCGTCCTCGCGCAGGCGGCGCAGGGACCGCCAGATGCTGGACTTCACCGTGCCGACACTGATGTCGAGGATCTCCGCGATCTCCGGGTCGGTGCGGCCCTCGTAGTAACGAAGGACCAGCATCGTGCGCTGGAGTTCGGGGAGCCGGGCGAGCGCCTGCCACAGGACCGCGCGCAGCTCGGTGCCGCGCATCGCGTCCGTGTCGCCGGGCGTCTCCGGCAGTTCCTCGGTCGGGTATTCGTTCAGCTTGCGGCGGCGCCACGCGCTGATGTGCAGGTTCGTCATGGTGCGGCGGAGGTAGCCCCCGACCGCGGCCTTGTCGCTGATCCGGTCCCACGCCTTGTACGTCGAGAACAGCGCGCTCTGCAGCAGGTCCTCGGCCTCGAAGCGGTCACCGGTCAGGTGGTAGGCGGTTGCGTACAGGGAGGCGCGGCGCTCCTGGACGTAGGCGGTGAACTCCGCCTCCGACAGCGAACGACGCTCCCCCGTGTCCTCCCTGTACGACGATCCCCCGTGCGATTCCCCCGTGCTGGTGTCAACCACCGACATGTACGCGGTGTGCTGACGCCCGGTGCCGCGAGCGCACCCCCGCCCGCTCACGGCACCGGACTTCTCGGAACCCCGGGTCACGTCGTGCAGTCGCGTGACCACTGCGCTGGTGCTGATGCTGTGCAGCGTGTTCATCTCGCGCCCCCCGTCGTGGACTTCCGGTGTTCGGTCTGCTCGGGCGGTGCTGCCTTGCCCGTGCCGAAAAGCTTGCCGCCGCACCTTCATGGCCGTGTCCGCCGACTGTCACAGACCTGTCACAGGGGCCCGTCCCAGGAATTGCACAGCGGACCCACTGACGGGTGCCGTAAGGACTGCCTGTCCCCACAGGTCGAACCGCACCCCCTCCATGGGCCAGAATGAGCCCGTGCCTTCCCTGTTGCTGATCGAGGACGACGACGCCATCCGTACGGCCCTGGAACTGTCTCTGACGCGCCAGGGACACCGGGTCGCCACCGCTGCCACCGGTGAGGACGGCCTCAAACTGCTGCGTGAGCAGCGGCCGGACCTGATCGTGCTGGATGTGATGCTGCCCGGAATCGACGGGTTCGAGGTGTGCCGGCGCATCCGGCGCACGGACCAGTTGCCGATCATCCTGCTGACCGCGCGCAACGACGACATCGACGTGGTGGTCGGCCTGGAGTCCGGCGCCGACGACTATGTCGTCAAGCCGGTGCAGGGCCGGGTGCTGGACGCCCGGATCCGGGCCGTGCTGCGGCGCGGGGAGCGGGAGTCGAACGACTCGGCGTCCTTCGGCTCGCTCGTCATCGACCGCGCGGCCATGACCGTGACGAAGAACGGCGAGGACCTCCAGCTCACTCCGACCGAGCTCAGGCTGCTGCTGGAGCTGAGCCGGCGGCCCGGCCAGGCGCTGTCCCGCCAGCAGCTGCTGCGGCTGGTGTGGGAGCACGACTACCTCGGTGACTCACGCCTGGTGGACGCCTGTGTGCAGCGGCTGCGCGCCAAGGTCGAGGACGTGCCGTCGTCCCCGACGCTGATCCGTACCGTGCGGGGCGTGGGCTACCGGCTGGACTCGCCTCAGTGACCGAAGCGCAAGGGGGGTTCCGCGACTGGTTCGCGGCGCGCAGGGGTGTGTGGTCACGGCTGCGTTTCACCAGTCTGCGGCTGCGTCTTGTCGTCGTGTTCGGCCTGGTGGCGCTGACCGCCGCCGTGTCCGCGTCCGGGATCGCCTACTGGCTCAACCGCGAGGCGGTGCTCACCCGCGCCCAGGACGCGGTCCTGCGGGACTTCCAGCAGGAGATGCAGAACCGCGCGGGCGCCCTGCCCGAGGACCCCACGCAGGACGAACTCCAGCAGGCGGCCGGGCAGATGGCGGGCAGCAGCCAGCGCTTCAGCGTGCTGCTCGTGGCCTCCGACGCCAAGGGCCGGACGGTGTACGGCAATTCGGGCGCCCTGGACGGCTTCACGCTCCAGGACGTGCCGGTGTCACTGCGCGAGGCGGTGAACGAGAAGCAGCAGGTCGACTCCGCCAACAAGTACGCCTATCACCTGTACTGGCAGCGGACCGTCGACCACGACACGCCGTATCTGGTCGCCGGGACACGGGTGATCGGCGGCGGCCCGACGGGCTACATGCTCAAGTCCCTCGAACCGGAGGCCAAGGACCTCAACTCCCTGGCCTGGTCGCTGGGTATCGCCACCGGGCTGGCCCTGATCGGCTCCGCGCTGCTCGCGCAGGCCGCCGCGACGACCGTACTGAAGCCGGTGCACCGGCTGGGAGTCGCCGCCCGGCGGCTCGGCGAGGGCAGGCTGGACACCCGGCTCCGGGTCTCGGGCACCGACGAACTCGCGGACCTGTCGAGGACGTTCAACTACGCGGCCGAGGCGCTGGAGAAGCGGGTCGAGGACATGTCGGCGCGCGACGACGCCTCCCGGCGGTTCGTGGCGGACATGAGCCATGAGCTGCGCACGCCGCTCACCGCGATCACCGCCGTCACGGAGATCCTGGAGGAGGAGCTGGAGGCCGAGTCCGGCTCGATGGACCCGATGATCGAGCCGGCCGTGCGGCTGGTGGTCAGCGAGACCCGCAGGCTGAACGACCTCGTCGAGAACCTCATGGAGGTCACCCGCTTCGACGCGGGCACGGCCCGGCTGGTGCTGGACGACGTGGACCTGGCCGACCAGATCACCGCCTGCATCGACGCGCGGGCGTGGCTGGACGCGGTGGACCTGGACGCCGAGCGCGGCATCCACGCCCGTCTCGACCCGCGGCGCCTCGACGTGATCCTGGCCAACCTGATCGGCAACGCCCTCAAGCACGGCGGCTCCCCGGTGCGGGTCTCGGTGCGTGCCGCGGCCGACGAGGTCGTCATCGGGGTGCGCGACCACGGTCCCGGCATCCCCGAGGACGTCCTCCCGCATGTCTTCGACCGCTTCTACAAGGCCAGCGCCTCCCGCCCCCGCTCCGAGGGCAGCGGCCTCGGCCTCTCGATCGCCCTGGAGAACGCCCACATCCACGGCGGTGAGATCACCGCGGAGAACTCCCCCGACGGAGGTGCCGTCTTCACGCTGCGGCTTCCCCGGGACGCCTCGGCGCTGGCGGAACAGCTCATGGAGGCCAAGAAGGACGACGCCGGGGCGAAGAAGGGGGACGCGTGATGCGCCCGCTGGGACGACGCGAGGAGAGGGCGGGCACGCCGCGTGCCGGGCGGAGGGTGCTGCGGCTGCTGACGCTCCCGCTGCTCGGTCTGCTGGTCGCCGGGTGCGGGATCCGGCCCACCGAGGTGCCCACCGACTTCGGGCCGGCGCCCTCACGGGTGCGGTGTTCGCTGGCCGAGCCGGACGCCTCGGAGCCGGCCACGCACGGGCTGGCCGTGCAGGTGTTCCTGCTGTGCGGGGCGTCACTGGTGGCCGTGGACCGGAGCCTGCGGGTCCCGGACGGCACCGCCGACTCCGAGCGCCGGGTGCTGGTCGCCCAGGGGCTCCTCGACCAGCTCGCCGAGACGCCGTCGGCGGCGGAGCGGGACGCCGGGTACCAGACGTATGTGCGCGGCGGCATGACCGTCGGCGGGCCGCGCCCCAAGGACCCCGAGGACACGCTCCGGCTGAGCACCCCGCCCGCCGAGCTCTCCGCCTACGCCCTGGCCCAGGTCGTGTGCACCTTCTCCGACTCGGCCGCGGCCGAGGGCGACGGCTCCGTCATCCTCGGCGGCCCCTCGGCCACGCCACCGCGCCGCTACGACTGCACGGACGAGGTCCGTTCCCAGCCGGGCAGCCACCAGCCGCCGTCGACCGAGGTGACGGGCGGCTGACGCGGGGCCGGCCACCACGTGTGGCGCAGGCCTCACCCAGGTACCTCGGGGTGTTCCGGAACCGATCGTGCCGAGCGGGGCGTCTTGGGGATCGTGCAGCGTCAAGGCTTCGTCGGCGGCGATACCGTCCTTCGCGTCCGTGTGGCAGGAGGTGCCCTCCTGGTCGCACACCTCGCGTTCGTCGCCTGGTTCACGCTGCGGCCGCTGGACGTGCCCTGGGTCGTCCCGGCCAACCTGCACCCCTTCGCCGGCATCCGCGCCGACCTCGCCCTCGGCGGGCAGGAGGCGGCCCGCCGGATCGGCGAGGGGCTCGCGCTCCTGGCCCCGCTCGGCTTCCTGCTCCCGATGGTGCACGGCCGCCTGTGGGCGTCCACGGTCGGTTCCCTGATCCGCACCTGTGCCGCGGGCGCGCTGATCTCCCTGGGCATAGAGCTGCTCCAGACCGGCGTCCCCGGCCAGGTCGTCGACATCGACTCCCTGTTCCTGAACACCGCGGGCGTGGCCCTCGCGCACCTCGCGTTCGTGCCGGCGGTGCGCCAGTCGCTCCGCCGCAGGAGCGAGCACCGGCGGCGCGCCACCGTCCGCCAGGAGGAGCCGGCTCAGGGTAGGACCCCGACGATTCCCAGGGTCGGGATCGCACCGTAGAGCGACGCTGTGTGGCGTTCGTCTCCGTAGCGTTGAAGACAGCTGGAGAGGGTCACCCGGACCCGACCACCGACGCTCACGAAGGAGCCGCAATGTCCCGCCTCGCCCGCCCCACCGACGGCCGCATGATCGGCGGAGTGTGTGCCGCGCTGGCACGGCGCTTCGGCACCTCCGCGACCACGATGCGCGTGATCTTCCTGGTGTCCTGTCTGCTGCCGGGCCCGCAGTTCCTGCTCTACATCGCCCTGTGGATCCTGTTCCCCTCGGAGGAGAAGGCCCGGACCGCCTGGTGACGCCCGGTACGAAGACGCCGGTGGGGCGCACCCCCGAGATCTCGGGGGTGCGCCCCACCGGCGCGTGCGAGGAGCGGGGGCTCAGCCGAGCGGCAGTCCGTTGAGGCCGGTGCCGCTGCCGGGCAGCACCTGGCCGACCGGCAGGCCGCCCAGGAGGCCGGCGACGGGCCCGGTCGGGCCGTCGGCGAGGACCTTCTCGAGCGCGGGCTGCGCGGCCGACAGGCCCGTGCCCACCGCCGGCTGGGCCTGCGCCAGCGCCTCACCGGCGCCCGGCAGCGTCTTGGTGACGTTCTCGGTGGGGAGCCCCTGGGAGACGGAGCCGAGCGCCTGGGTGGCGTCCGGGACCGCCGGAGCGGCGTTCGCGGCACCCGCGCCGGCGGCGGCGAAGGCGGCACCGAGGGCGGCGACACCGAGGGTCTTGGCAGCAGACTGCTTCATGAAATGCGTCCTCGAAATGGGTTTACGGGATGTCAGCGGTCCATGACCGTAAACACGGGAACCCGTCCGCTGCAAACATCGAAATGCGGACGGATTGTGAACACCCGCCCGCATTCCGCACCCGAGGTTTTCCCCGATCAGCCCCTGTCGTCCACAGAACCGCTGGTGGAGGCGGTCTGCTGGAACAGCCATTCGGACTTCAGCTCGGCATATCCGGGCTTGATGACGTCATTGATCATCGCTAGTCGTTCATCGAAAGGAATGAACGCTGATTTCATCGCATTGACGGAGAACCACTGCATGTCGTCGAGTGAATAACCGAACGCCTCGACAAGGTGCTCGAATTCCCGGCTCATGCTGGTGCCGGACATCAGCCGGTTGTCGGTGTTCACGGTGGCCCGGAAGTGCAGGCGCCGCAGGAGCCCGATCGGGTGCTCGGCGTACGACGAGGCGGCCCCGGTCTGCAGATTGGAGCTGGGGCACAGCTCCAGCGGGATCCGCTTGTCGCGCACGTAGGAGGCGAGCCGTCCGAGCTTGACCGTGCCGTCCTCGTGGACCTGGATGTCGTCGATGATGCGCACGCCGTGGCCGAGCCGGTCGGCGCCGCACCACTGCAGGGCCTGCCAGATGGACGGCAGCCCGAAGGCCTCGCCGGCGTGGATGGTGAAGTGGTTGTTCTCGCGCTTCAGGTACTCGAAGGCGTCGAGGTGCCGGGTGGGCGGGTACCCGGCCTCCGCGCCCGCGATGTCGAACCCGACGACGCCCAGGTCGCGGTAGCGGTTGGCGAGCTCGGCGATCTCCAGGGCCCGGGCCGCGTGCCGCATGGCGGTGAGCAGGGCGCCGACGCGGATGCGGTGGCCGTTCGCCCTGGCCCGGCGCTCGCCTTCGCGGAAGCCCTCGTTGACGGCCTCGACGACCTCTTCGAGGGTCAGGCCCTGCTGCAGGTGCTGCTCGGGGGCGTAGCGCACCTCGGCGTAGACGACGCCGTCCTCGGCGAGGTCCTCGGCGCACTCGGCGGCCACCCGCACCAGTGCCTCACGGGTCTGCATGACGCCGACGGTGTGCGAGAAGGTCTCCAAGTACCGTTCCAGCGAACCGGAGTCGGCGGCTTCCCGGAACCAGACGCCCAGCCGGTCCGCGTCGTCCTCGGGGAGTCCGGCGTACCCGCCCTCCCGGGCGAGATCGACGACCGTGCCGGGGCGCAGCCCGCCGTCGAGGTGATCGTGCAGCAGAACCTTGGGTGCTCGGCGGATCTGGTCCGAGCTCGGGGAGTTCCCCATCCGGTCAGTCTGGCTCGTCATCTGGGCACTCTAACTCCTACGCGCGTAGAGCGCTCCCTGTACGAATCCGCCGATACGTAACGGTGACCGCCCCGCCCCGTGTCGTACACCCGGGCTTCTGACACTGTTCTGCCATGGCACAGCAAGCGACGCCGGTGCGCAGCGCCCGACTGGGCAGGACACTCGGCCCGGAGCCGTCGGCGGTGAGCGGGGTGGTGCTGCTCCTCCCGGGCGGCGACGAGACCTCCCTGCGCAGACCCGCCTCGATGCGACTCCCCTCCGCCGTCAGGGCGTTGGGACGACGACTCGCCCGTGCGGGGCACGCCGACGGGCTCGCGGCCCACCTCGTGCACTACCGCTATCGCGGCTGGAACGGCAGCGAGGCACATCTCGCGCACGACGCCACCTGGGCGGCCGACGAGGTCGTACGGCGCTACGGCGACGTCCCCGTGTCCCTGGTCGGCGTCGACATGGGCGCACGGGCCGCGCTGCGGGCGGGCGGGCACGAGGCCGTCAACTCCGTGGTCGCGATCGCTCCTTGGCTGCCGGAGCAGGACATGGCGGCCGCCTCCGAACCGGTCAGGCAGCTCGTGGGACGGCGGGTGCTGATCGTGCACGGGACCAACGACCAGGAGGTCGACCCCGAGTTGTCGTTCCGGCTCGCGTCCCGGGCGAAGAAGGCGAACCGGGAGGTGTGCCGGTTCGAGGTGCACTCCGACGGGCACGGGCTGCACCAGTACCGGGCCGAAGTCCAGGCCCTGACCGAGGACTTCGTGATGGGGGCGCTGTTCGGGCGGGTGCTGTCCCGGCCGGTCCAGGACGCGCTGGCCGCGCCTCCGCCGCTGGGACTGCGGATGCCGCTCGCCTCGGGGTTCGGGCGGCGGCGGTAGGTCACGGCAGCAGGTTCCCCCGTCTCGACAGCAGGAACTTCTTGAAGGCGGCCACCGGCGGCGTGTCCGGGTGGCCGTCGAGCCAGGCGACGCCGATCTCGCGGGCCGCCCGGGGGGCCGTGACCGTCAGTTCCACGACTCCCGGGCGGGGGAAGGCCGGGGGCGGCAGGAGGGCGACGCCCAGGCCCGCCGCCACCAGCCCCCGCAGCGTCTCCGCCTCCTCACCCTCGAAGGCGATCCTCGGCTTGAAGCCGGCTTCCTGGCACAGGTCGTCGGTGATGCGGCGCAGGCCGTAGCCGGGCTCCAGGGTGACGAAGGACTCCTCGGCGGCCTCGGCGAGGCGGACCCGCCTGCGGGCCGCGAGGGGGTGGTCGGCGGGGACCACGAGCCGCAGCTTCTGCTCGTCGAGGCGCCGGGCGACGAGGTCGGGGGCGTCCGGGACCGGGGAGGTCAGGCACAGGTCCAGCTCGCCCGCCCGCAGGCGTTCGATCATCGCCTCGCCGTAGTTCTGGACCAGGCTGAAGCGGACGCGGGGATGGTCGGCGCGGAAGGCCCGGATGAGGCCGGGGACCGTCTCCGAACCCATGGTGTGCAGAAAGCCGAACGCGACCTTGCCGGTGGCCGGGTCGGCGTCGGCGCGGACCTCGTCGGCGGCCCGCCGGATCTCGCCCAGGGCGCGTTCCACGGAGCCGAGGAAGGTGCGGCCGGCGGGGGTGAGGGAGACCGTGCGGCCGATACGGGCGAACAGGTCGACGCCGAGGTCCTGTTCGAGGCGGACCATGGCCCGGGAGAGCGTCGACTGGGGTACGTCCATCTCCTGGGCGGCGCGGGTGACGTGCTCGGTGCGGGCCACGCCGGCGAAGTAGGCGAGCCGCGGGGCCAGCAACATCACCATGTCTTCTGTGTCACTGGACGGTGACAGGCGCGGCTGTGACCTCTGCTGATGCTCCATGGGAATGATTATGGCGAATCCATGCATTGGACGGATGAGCGGAGCCGTACGTAACTTCGAGGCATGCCTGCCAGTACCGAGGCGTCCACCCGCGTGGACGCCGCATTCCCCGCCTCCGCTGCCGTCGACACCCGTCTGACCCCGGGCGGCCCCGGCTACCGACGGATGAGCTTCGCCCTCTTCCTCGCCGGCGTCGCGACCTTCGCGCTGCTGTACTCCACGCAGGCCCTTCTCCCGCTGATCTCCGGCGAGTTCGGGGTCGCGGCGAGCGAGGCGAGCTGGACGGTGGCGGCGGCGACCGGCGGTCTGGCGCTGTTCGTCCTCCCGATGAGCGCCTTCTCCGAGCGCTTCGGACGCCGTACGGTCATGACGGCCTCACTGGCGGTCGCGGTGACCGTCGGGATCCTCGTCCCCTTCGCTCCCTCCCTGCCCGCGCTGGTCGCCCTGCGGGCGGTGCAGGGTGCGGCGCTGGCCGGGCTGCCCGCCTCCGCCACGGCGTATCTCGCCGAGGAGGTCCGCCCGAAGGCACTGGTCACGGCGATCGGCCTGTTCGTCGCGGGCAACAGCGTGGGCGGGATGAGCGGCCGGGTCATCACCGGCTGGGTCGCGCAGGAGTGGGGCTGGCGGGTGGCCGTCGGGGTCATCGGCGCGCTCGCGGTGGCCTGCGCGGTGGCGTTCCGCCTGCTGCTGCCGGCGCCGCGGCACTTCAAGCCGGGTTCCCTGAAGCCGGGGGTCCTGCTGGGCACGGTCCGCGAGCACCTCGCCGACCCCCTCCTGCGCCGCCTGTACGCCATCGGCGCGCTGTTCATGACCGTCTTCGGCGGCGTGTACACGGTGATCGGGTACCGGCTGACCGAGGCGCCCTTCTCGCTCCCCCAGGGCATCGTCGGCTCGATCTTCCTGGTCTACCTGGTGGGCACGGTGTCCGCGTCGACGGCGGGCCGACTGGTGGGCCGCCTGGGCCGCCGGGGCGCGCTGTACGCGGCCGGCGGTACGACGGCGGCAGGTCTGCTCCTGTCCCTCGCGAGCTCGCTCCCCCTGGTCCTCCTCGGCCTGGTCCTGATCACCGGCGGCTTCTTCGCGGGCCACGCGGTGGCGTCCTCGGCGGTCGGCAAGACGGCCACCCACGGCCGCGCCCAGGCCTCGGCCCTCTACCAGTCCGCCTACTACATCGGCTCCAGCGCGGGCAGCACGGTCGGCGCGCTCGCCTTCCACGCGGGCGGCTGGACCGGCACGGTCGGGGTCGGACTGCTGGCGGTGCTCGGCGTGGTGTCGATCACCGTCCTCGGAACACGTGCGGCCCGGGCCCAGCAGCGGCTCGCCACGGCCTGAGCCGCACGCCCCCTTTCCCCCCGGTCGAGGTCGGTCGACCGGGGGGATCGACTTTGCGCCTTGGCGGGGCGAGGGCCAGGCCTGTACCGGCGGGGCGACTGTCCGTTTGAGCCCTCGGGAGTGCCGGCGGGGCGACTGTCCCTTTCAGCCCTCGGGAGTGCCGGCGGGGCGGCTGTCCCTTTCAGCCCTCGGGAGTGCCGGCGGGGCGACTGTCCCTTTCAGCCCTCGGGAGTGCCGGCGGGGCGACTGTCCGCTTCAGGGCACGGCGATGCCGGCGGGGCGACTCTTCCCGTCAGCGCTCGGCAGTACGGGCGGGCGGCGCTCCCTTTCGCCCCCCCCGGAACCGGCGGGGCGGCTTTCCCGTTCCGCCCCTCCGGTCCCCACGGGACGACTGCCCCTTCCGCCCCTCCAGAGCCAACGTGACAGCTGCCCCAGTCCGCGCCCCCGGATCCAGCCGGATGGCTGTCCCTTCCAGCCCCAGCGGTGCCGGCGGGGGCGGCTGCCCCCTTTAAGCCCCTCCGGCGTTTGAGGAGCGGGGGTCCGGGGGCGGAGCCCCTGGGAGCGGGGGCGAGGGGGCAGCGGCCCCTGGGGACGGGACGGGAAGGGGCGGCGGGGGCGAAAACCCTCTGACCTGCACGTTCACCCACTCGGCACGCCATTGTCAGACCCCTGCGGTAGTTTCCGAGTACTGGGCGCAAAGGCGCGACGCAGCACGGCCACAGGGGTGGGTGGACGATGACGGACACTACGGCGACGACGACAGACCTCGACATCAGGCTCGAGAAGCACCGCACCGAGCTGACGGGGTACTGCTACCGCATGCTCGGCTCCTCCTTCGAGGCCGAGGACGCCGTGCAGGACACGATGGTGCGGGCCTGGCGGAGCTACGACAAGTTCGAGGGCCGCTCCAGCCTCCGCTCCTGGCTCTACCGCATCGCGACAAACGTCTGCCTGGACATGCTGACGGCAGGCAACAAGCGCGCCCGCCCCATGGACCTCACCGAGTCGACGCCCCTCGCCCAGGCCGCCCTCTCCCCCCGCCCCGACCACACCTGGCTGGAACCGATGCCGGACAACCGCATCCTGCCGACCGTCGAGGACCCGGCGGACGCGGCGGTCGCCAAGGAGACCGTACGGCTCGCCTTCATGGCCGCCCTCCAGCAACTGCCGCCCAAGCAGCGCGCGGTGCTGATCCTGCGCGAGGTGCTGGCCTGGAAGGCGAGCGAGGTCGCCGAACTGCTCGACACCTCCGTCGCCTCGGTCAACAGCGCCCTCCAGCGCGCCCGTGCCACCCTCGCCGAGCGGGAGGAGCACGGCGCCGACGCGGCCGTGTCCGACCCGCTGGACGAGGAGCAGCAGAAGCTCCTGGAGCGCTATGTGAAGGCGTTCGAGGGGTATGACATGACGGCGCTGACGGCCCTCCTCCACGAGGACGCCATCATGACGATGCCGCCGTTCGACCTGTGGCTGACGGGCCACGACGACATCACGGGCTTCATGACGACCCTGGGCTCGGCCTGCGAGGGCTCCCGTCTGCTGCCGGTGCAGGTCAACGGCCTGCCGGGGTTCGCCCAGTACAAGCCGGACCCGGAGAAGGGCGGCTACAGCCCCTGGGCGGTCCAGGTGCTGGAGATCTCAGACGGCCGGCTCACCGGGTTCCACTTCTTCCTCGACACCCAGCGCTGGTTCCCCCTGTTCGACCTGCCCCTCCACCTCGAAGGGGAGGCCGACGAGGTCAAGGAGGGCAGGTAGCGCGGGATCGGGGTGGCGCAGCCTGATCCGGCCCCCGGCGCGCCGGGCCGCGAGCTGGAGCCGGGCGAGCAGGTCGACGGTGCCCAGGCCCGGCGGTCCGAGCCCGGCGACGTCGCACACCACGACGCCGGCCCGGGTCGTCCGCAACAGCGCCCGGACCTCGTCGCCCAGCCCCCTCACCTCGTCCCGGGTGACGGGGCCGGCCAACACGAGTACAGCGGGTGTCATGGCGTCCACGATCGGTAGACCTGGCGGGCGGGCGTAATTCATCGGCCGCCGCCTCCACCGCGCGGGAAGGATCACGTTGACCTGGGTGCCCCCTGCCCCCGAGGGTTACCTGTATGCGCCACCCATCAGCACCTCCCTGGATACGCCACGCCCTCCTCACCCTTGAGGAGCCTCCGTGCAGGGAGTGCTGACCGGTTTCGCGGTGATCGCTGTGGTCATCGCGGTCGGCTATCTCATCGGTCTGCGCGGCTACCTCGGTGACCAGGGCCGGGAGGTCCTGACCAAGCTCGCCTTCCATGTCGCCTCCCCCGCCCTGCTGTTCACCACGCTGGCCCGGGCCGACCTCTCGGTGATCTTCTCCAGCCGCCTCCTGGTGACCGCGCTCAGCACCACCGCGGCGGCGGGCGTCTTCGTGGCGGTGGGTGTCGTCCGGGGCTGGGGCCTGGGCCGTACGACGATCGGCGCGCTGTGCTCGTCCTACGTCAACTCCGGCAACCTCGGCATCCCGATCGCGGTGTACGTCCTGGGCGATGCCTCGCTCGTGGCACCGGTGCTGCTGTTCCAGCTGGTCGGGGTGACCCCGGTCGCGCTGACCGTGCTGGACCTGGCGTCGGGCTCAGGTGGGAAGAGGCCGCTGTGGCTACGGCTGCTCACCCCGCTGCGCAACCCGATCGCGGTCGGCTCGCTGGCCGGGGTGGCGGTCTCGGCGGCTGGTCTGAAGGTCCCGGCCCCCGTCATGGACCCTCTGACCCTCATCGGCGGCATGTCGGTCCCCGCGGTCCTGCTCGCCTTCGGCATCTCCCTGTGCGGCAGCACGATGCCCGGCCGGGGGCCGGACCGGCAGCTCGTCCTGCTCTCGGTCGCGCTGAAGTCGGTGGGTCAGCCGGCAGCGGCCTGGGCGCTCGCCGCCGGGGTCTTCGGCCTCCACGGAGCCCAACTCCTCGACGTGGTGGTGACCTCGGCACTGCCGGCCGCGCAGAACCTCTACACCTACGCCTCGACCTACGGCGTGGGCGAACGCCTGGCCCGCGACTCGATCCTGGTGTCGACGGTGTTGTCGGTGCCGGTGCTGGTGGTTGTGGCGGCGCTGCTCGGTTGACTCACGTCTCGGGGAACTCGCTGGTGTCGATGACGAGGTCGAACGGCGCCGGGATGGTGAGCAGCTCACCGAACTTCGCCACGGCCAGCGGGCGGTAGACGTCCCCCTGAGGCTCTCCGTAGAGGGTCGCGGTGGGGCCTTCGGGGGCCCAGCGGTCGACCAGGAGGTAGAGGGGGATACCCGCGGAGGCGTAGGCGGCTGGTTTGCTCACGCGGTCGTGCCTGGCGTTCTTCCTGGACGTGACCTCCACGACGAGTTCGGCGACGGCACCCGGCAGATAGGAGTCCGCTTCGGTGCACTCGTGGACCGGGGCGACCAGGATGTCCGGGATGAACATGCCCAGACGCGACGGGACGGCGATGGCCTGGGTCTGGAAGATCTCCCAGTCCTCAGGAATCACGGAGTACAGGCGACGCTGGATACGGGCCGCGATCACGTTGTGACGAGGCGCGGGAGCAGGTGACACGGTGATGATCCCCTCGATGATCTCCACCTTGCTGCCCTCGGGCCAGTCCATCTCCTCCCAGAACCGGACGAGGTCGTCCCAGCTCTGCTCGGGATCGTGACCCACGGTGAGTGCGCTCATGGCGGTCTCCTTCGGTTGCGTCACCGATCCCAGCATGCCGAACGGGACCGGCGGCGGTCCACCGATCCCGTTCACCCGAATGAGGAAAATGCAGGTCAGGCGATACGTTCCAGCACGACAGGCGACGCCGTGAACGCCGTACCCGCCGCCCCGATGTCGTAGGACCCCTCGATCGACTGCAACGCATACTCGAAGCGTTCCGGGGTGTCCGTGTGCAGGGTCAGCAACGGCTGGCCCTCCGTCACCGTGTCGCCCGGCTTGGCGTGGAGTTCCACGCCCGCGCCCGCCTGCACCGGGTCCTCCTTGCGGGCACGGCCCGCGCCGAGGCGCCAGGCGGCGACGCCGATGCCGTAGGCGTCGAGGCGGGTCAGCACGCCCGAGGCGCCCGCCTTGATGACGTGCTGCTCGCGGGCCACCGGCAGCTCCGCGTCCGGGTCACCGCCCTGCGCCGCGATCATCCGGCGCCACACGTCCATCGCCGAGCCGTCGGCCAGCGCCTTCGCCGGGTCGGCGTCCTTCACGCCCGCCGCGTCCAGCATCTCGCGGGCCAACGCGATGGTCAGTTCCACCACGTCCGACGGACCGCCGCCCGCCAGGACCTCCACCGACTCGCGGACTTCGAGGGCGTTGCCGGCCGTGAGGCCCAGCGGGGTCGACATGTCGGTCAGGAGCGCCACCGTCTTCACGCCGTGGTCCGTGCCGAGGCCCACCATCGTGGACGCCAGCTCCCGCGCGTCCTCGATGGTCTTCATGAAGGCGCCGGTGCCGACCTTGACGTCCAGGACCAGCGACCCCGTGCCCTCCGCGATCTTCTTCGACATGATCGAGGACGCGATCAGCGGGATCGCCTCGACGGTGCCGGTGACGTCACGGAGGGCGTACAGCTTCTTGTCCGCCGGGGCCAGGCCGTCGCCCGCCGCGCAGATCACCGCGCCGGTGGTGTCGAGGACGTGCAGCATCTCCTCGTTGGAGAGCAGCGCGCGCCAGCCGGGGATCGACTCCAGCTTGTCGAGCGTGCCGCCGGTGTGGCCGAGGCCGCGGCCCGAGAGCTGGGGCACGGCCGCCCCGCACGCCGCCACCAGGGGCGCCAGCGGGAGCGTGATCTTGTCGCCGACGCCGCCCGTGGAGTGCTTGTCCGCCGTCGGGCGGGACAGGGACGAGAAGTCCATGCGCTCGCCGGAGGCGATCATCGCGGCCGTCCAGCGGGCGATCTCGCCGCGGTTCATGCCGTTGAGCAGGATCGCCATCGCGAGCGCGGACATCTGCTCGTCGGCGACCTCCCCGCGGGTGTACGCGTCGATGACCCAGTCGATCTGCTCGTCGCTGAGTTCACCGCGGTCCCGCTTGGTGCGGATGACGGAGATGGCGTCCATGGCCATGCAGGGCTTTCCTTCCGAGAATTACTTGGTGAGATGCTCAGGCCCGAAGGCCTGCGGGAGCATCTCGGACAGCGGCAGGATCCCCGCCGGGGTCTCCAGGAGCAGGTCCGGGCCGCCGAACTCGTACAGCAGCTGACGGCAGCGGCCGCAGGGGACGAGGACCTCGCCCCGGCCGTCCACGCAGGTGAAGTGCGTGAGCCGGCCGCCCCCCGAGTTGTGCAGCTCCGAGACCAGACCGCACTCGGCGCACAGGCCGAGGCCGTAGGAGGCGTTCTCGACGTTGCAGCCGGTGATCGTGCGGCCGTCGTCGACCAGGGCGGCGACGCCGACCGGGTAGCCGGAGTACGGGGCGTACGCCCGGGACATGGCGTCCCGGGCCGCCGCCCGCAGCGCACCCCAGTCGACGCCCGTCACTTGCCCTGGCCCTTCCGGTAGCGCATGCCGTCCGCCTTGGGCATCCGCAGGCGCTGCGCGGACAGCGACAGCACCAGCAGGGTGACGACGTACGGGGTGGCGCCCACGAAGTCGCTCGGGACCTCGTCGGTGACCAGGTACCAGACCAGGACGCCGGCGGCCACCAGGAGGCTGATGCCGCCCTGCCAGTGCGCCTTCTTGTACAGCTTCCAGCCGGCCATCGCGAGCAGCAGCACGAACAGCAGGAGCAGCAGCGCGTGGACGGTCTCGCCGCCGTTGCGCAGCTGGAGCGCGTCGGAGTAGCCGAACAGGCCCGCGCCCATGGCGAGACCGCCGGGCCGCCAGTTGCCGAAGATCATCGCGGCGAGACCGATGTAACCGCGGCCGCCGGTCTGGCCTTCGAGGTAGCTGTGCGAGGTGACCAGGGCCAGGAAGGCGCCGCCGAGGCCGGCGAGGCCACCGGAGACGGCCACGGCCATGTACTTGTACTTGTAGACGTTGACACCGAGGGACTCGGCGGCGATCGGGTTCTCGCCGCAGGAGCGCAGCCGCAGACCGAACGAGGTGCGCCACAGCAGCCACCAGCTGCCGACGAACAGCGCGACCGCCAGGACCGTCACCACGGACAGGTCGGTGAACAGGCCGCCGAGGATGCCGGCGATGTCGGAGATCAGGAACCAGTGGTGGTTCTCGATCGAGTGCAGCCCGCTGGACAGCCCCGGGACATCGAAGGTGGGCAGGGAGTCGACGGGCGGGGACTGCTTGGGGTTGCCGCCCGCGTCGGCCGCCTTGCCGTCCACGAAGAAGAGCTTGGCGAGGTACTGGGTGGTGCCGAGGGCGAGCAGGTTGATCGCGACACCGGAGACGATGTGGTCGACGCCGAAGGTGACGGTCGCGACCGCGTGCAGCAGACCGCCGACGATGCCGAAGCCGACACCGCACAGCAGGCCGAGCCAGGGGCTGGACTGCCAGCCGATCCAGCCGGCGCCGAAGGTGCCGAGGATCATCATGCCTTCGAGGCCGATGTTGACCACACCGGAGCGCTCGGACCACAGGCCGGCGAGACCGGCGAGGCCGATCGGCACGGCGAGGCTGAGGGCGGCGGAGACCTGGCCCTCGGAGGTGAGCTGGTCGGAGCCGGAGATGACGCGGACTGCTGCGACCAGCAGCAGCGCGCCGGCGACGATCATCAGGATCTGGCCGAGCGAGCGGCCCGACCGGGTGGCGGTGTCCGCCTTGGGTGCCGCGGGGGGCGGCGTGTCGGTCATCGTGGCAGTCATCACGCCACCTCCTGCTTCTGGGTCCGGGTGGCGGCCTGGGCGGCGAGCTCGGCGCCGACCCGCTGCTGCTGACGCTTGAGCCCGTAACGGCGTACGACCTCGTAGGCGATGACGACGCACAGGACGATGACGCCCTGGATCACGCCGAGGATCTCCTTGTCGTAGCCCTCGAACTCCAGGTGGTTGGTGGTGCGCTCCAGGAAGCCCCACAGCAGGGCGCCCAGCGCGATGCCGACCGGGTTGTTGCGGCCGAGCAGGGCGATGGCGATACCGGTGAAGCCGATGCCCACGGGGAAGTCGTTGCTGAACTGGTGGCTGTCGTTGAGCAGGGTCGGCATGCCGATCAGACCGGCGATGGCTCCGGAGATGAGCATGCTGGTCGCGATCATCTTCTTCACCGAGACACCGCTCGCGGCGGCGGCGCTCTCGGACTGGCCGACGGTGCGCAGGTCGAAGCCGAAGCGGGTGCGGCCGAGCACGAACCAGTACGCGATGCCGACGATCACGGCGATGACGATGAAGCCCCACAGCTCGCCCGCGGCGCCGGTGTCGATCTGGAAGAAGTACGACGACTCCGGCAGCGGCTTGGTCGACACGACCGTGCCGCCGGCCTGGAGCTCGGCGAGCTTCCCGGGCTGGAGCAGGTAGGCGATGATCGCGGTGGCGATCGCGTTGAGCATGATCGTCGAGATGACCTCGCTGACCCCGCGGGTCACCTTCAGCACGCCCGCGATGCCCGCCCACACGGCACCGGTGGCCATGGCGCACAGGATGATCAGCGGGATGGAGATCCAGCCCGGCGTGGTCAGCGCGCCGCCGAGGACCGCGGCGAAGAACGCGGCGATGCGGTACTGGCCGTCGACGCCGATGTTGAACAGGTTCATCCGGAAGCCGATGGCCACCGAGACGCCCGCCAGGTAGTACGTCGTCGCCTTGTTGAGGATGTAGACCTGGCTGTCGCTGGCGGAGCCGTAGGTCAGCATGTCGCTGAAGGCGGCACCCGGGTTCTTGCCGGTGGCGAGGATGACCAGGGTGGTGACGACGAGCGCGGCGACGACCGCGAGCAGCGGGGCCGCGATGCCGAGGAGCAGCCGCTCCTTGTCGATGCGTTGGGTCAGCTTGTTCATCGGGCGTCGTCCTCGTCGTCCTCGGCGGAGATCGCTGCGGAGTCCCCTGCGGAGTCGTCTGCGGAGCCCTCTGCGTGCTCCAGGTGACCGGTGGCCGCGCCGGTCATGGCGGAGCCCAGCTCCTCGGGGGTGATGGTGGCGGGGTCGGCGTCGGCGACCAGTCGGCCGCGGTACATCACCCGCAGGGTGTCGGACAGGCCGATGAGCTCGTCCAGGTCGGCGGAGATCAGCAGCACGGCCAGGCCCTCGCGGCGGGCCTCGCGGATGTGGTCCCAGATCGCGGCCTGCGCGCCGACGTCCACGCCGCGCGTCGGGTGGGCGGCGATGAGCAGCTTGGGCGCGTGGCTCATCTCGCGGCCGACGATCAGCTTCTGCTGGTTGCCGCCGGACAGCGAGGCGGCGGTGACGTCGATGCCGGGGGTGCGGACGTCGTACGCCTGGATGATGCGCTCGGTGTCGGTGCGGGCGCCCTTGATGTCGAGGAGCTGGCCGCGGGAGTTGGGCTTCTCGGTGACATGGCCGAGGATGCGGTTCTCCCACAGCGGGGCCTCGAGGAGCAGGCCGTGGCGGTGGCGGTCCTCGGGGATGTAGCCGACGCCGGCCTCGCGGCGGTGGCGGGTGGGGATGTGGGAGATGTCCTTGCCGTCGAGGGCGATCGTGCCGGAGTTCAGGGCACGGATGCCCATGATGGCCTCGACCAGCTCGGACTGGCCGTTGCCCTCGACGCCGGCGATGCCGAGGACCTCGCCCTGGTGGATGGTGAAGGAGATGTCGTCGAGGATGATCCGCTCGACGCCGTCAAGGTCGGTCTGGGCCAGGCGCAGGCCGTCCACCTTGAGCAGCGGGACGTCCGTGACCGTGGACTCCTCGGTCGCCGGGGTGGGCAGTTCGCTGCCGACCATGAGCTCGGCGAGCTGCTTGGTCGTGGTGCCCGCGGGCTCGACGGTGCCGACGGTGGTGCCGCGGCGGATGACGGTGATCTCGTCGGCGACGGAGAGGACTTCACCCAGCTTGTGCGAGATGAAGATGACCGTGAGACCTTCCGCCTTCAGCTCCCGCAGGTTGTCGAAGAGGGCGTCGACCTCCTGGGGCACGAGGACGGCGGTGGGCTCGTCGAGGATCAGTGTCTTGGCGCCGCGGTAGAGGACCTTGAGGATCTCCACGCGCTGGCGGTCGGCGACACCGAGCTCCTCGAGGAGGACGTCGGGGCGGACGTTCAGGCTGTACGCGTCGGAGATCTCCCTGATCTTCGCGCGGGCCTTGCCGCCGATGCCGTACAGCTTCTCCGCGCCCAGGACGACGTTCTCCAGGACGGTGAGGTTGTCGGCGAGCATGAAGTGCTGATGCACCATGCCGATGCCGCGGGCGATGGCGTCGGCGGGGGTGTGGAAGGTGACCGTCTCGCCGTTCACCGTGATGGTGCCCTCGTCCGGCTGCTGCATGCCGTAGAGGATCTTCATCAAGGTGGACTTGCCGGCACCGTTCTCGCCGCAGAGGGCATGGACGGTGCCCGTGCGGACGGTGATGTCGATGTCCTTGTTGGCGACGACGCCTGGGAATCGCTTGGTGATGCCGCGCAGTTCGACGGCAGCGGGAGGGCTGGACGCGTTGATGGCGCACTCTCCTCGGGGAAAAGGGGCTGCGTAGGGGAGGGCAGGCGTCGGCGACGCTAGCGCGGCAACTCCGTGCTACACGCGTAGAGTTGACACATTGTTATGGCTCGACGAGGGGGTTGTCGAGGCCCCCTCGCCGAGCCCGGGTTCCGGCGGGAACCGTCAGGTCAGCTGGTCTTGACCGTGATGGTGCCGTCGACGATCTTCTTCTTCGCCTCGTCCAGCTTGGGCTGGATGTCGTCGATGAAGCCACCGCTGGTGGAGAGGCTGACACCGCCCTTGGCGAGGGAGTAGATCTGGTTGCCGGTCAGCGGCTTGCCCTCGTGGACGGACTTGATGAAGTCGTAGACACCGACGTCGACGTTCTTGACCATCGAGGTCAGGATCGAGTTCTTGAACTTGGCCAGACCCGGGATGTTGTACTGGTCCGAGTCCACGCCGATGGCCCAGGCGCCCTTGACGCCGGAGACGGCCTCGATCGAGCCGTTGCCGGAGGAGCCGGCCGCGGCGTAGATCACGTCGGCGCCGTTGTCGAGCATGCCGGACGCGGCCTCCTTGCCCTTGGCGGGGTCGGCGAAGCCGGAGAAGTCCGAGCCGTGGGTCAGGTACTGGACGTCGACCTTGACCTTGGGGTTGGTGTCCTTGACGCCCTGCGCGTAGCCCGCCTCGAACTTCTTGATCAGCGGGGTGTCCACGCCGCCGATGAAGCCGACGTGGTCCTTCTTGGTCTTCAGCGCCGCGGCGACACCGGCCAGGTAGGAACCCTGCTCCTCGGTGAACGTGATGCTGTCGACGTTCTTGGCCTTCGCGACCGCGTCGATGAGACCGAAGTTGACCTTCGGGTACTTCGCGGCGACCTTGTCGACCGAGGTGGCGTAGGAGAAGCCGACTGCGACGATCGGGTTGTAGCCCGCATCGGCGAGGTCGGTCAGGCGCTGCTCGCGGTCGGCCTCGGTGTCGGTGCTCTTGGCGGTCAGCTCCTTGAGGGAGCCGCCGAACTCCTTCGCGGCCTTGTCGGCACCGCGCGCGGCGGAGTCGTTGAAGGAACGGTCACCACGGCCGCCGACGTCGTAGGCGAGGCCGATCTTGATGCCGCCCTTGCCGCTGCCCGAGGAGGCGGACGACGAGCTGTCGTCATCGTTGGAAGTGCTGCCACAGGCAGTGGCAGTCAGTGCGAGAGCTGCGGTGGCGATACACGCAGCGGAAAGCTTGGCTACCCGGCGCACGGGAGGCTCCTTCACCTGACCTGAGCGCCTTGTCGGCGCTTCATGTGAGCACCATGCCAGTGCCCGGGCCTGAACGCCCCTGCGGCGTTGGCTTCGCGGCATCGTAACGCGCGTAGATGTCGGAAACAGACCTACTCCGAAGCCGTTATCGATTCGAGGCAAACAGCGTCTGAACTGAGGCTCTGGCGCTGTCGCACACCGGGATTTCGATGTGCGCACGATTGGCTTACGACCCTGTTGCGCCGGTCGGCGGAACGGCCCCCGTGGGGGCCGTCCGTCACGCTCGGATCACTGTGCGGCGTCCAGCAGGGCCGCCGCCGTGAACAGCTCCACACCCACGGTGATGGCGGACTCATCGGCGTCGAAGTCGCCCTGGTGGAGGTCGCGCACGGTCCGCTCCCCCGGGGTGCGTACTCCGAGGCGGGCCATGGCGCCGGGGACGTGCTGGAGGTACCAGGAGAAGTCCTCGCCGCCCAGGCTCTGCTCGGTGCTCTCGACCGAGTCGGTGCCGCGCCGCGTGGTCATGGCCTCGCGGATCAGCTCGGTGACGTCCGCGTCGTTGACGACGGGGGGCACACCCCGCACGTAGTTGATCTCGGATTTGGCCCCGTGCAGATTGGCGACCTCGTCGATCGCGGCCACGACGATGTCCGGCGCCTGCCGCCAGGCGTCGATGTCGAGGCAGCGCACGGTCCCGGAGAGCTCGGCGTGCTGCGGGATGACGTTCGGGGCGTGCCCCGACTCGATCCGCCCCCAGGTCACGGCGAGCCCGGCACGGGTGTCGACCCGCCGGCCGACGATCGCGGGCACGTCGGTGACCACGCGGGCGGCGGCGGTGACGAGGTCGGTGGTGAGGTGCGGCCGGGCGGTGTGTCCGCCGGGTCCGTCGAGCGCGATCTCCAGCCGGTCGCAGGCGGAGGTGATGGCCCCGGTCCGCAGCCCGATCCTTCCGGCGTCGACCCGCGGGTCGCAGTGCACGGCGAGCATCTTGCCGACCCCCTCCAGCACCCCGCAGTCGATGGCGTCGGCGGCACCGCCGGGCAGCACCTCCTCGGCGGGCTGGAAGATCAGCCGCACGGGCCGCGGCAGCAGGCCCTTCTTTTCGAGTTCGGCCAGCACGAGCCCGGCACCGAGCACGACGGCGGTGTGCACATCGTGCCCACAGGCATGCGCCCGATCGGGCACGGTCGAGCGGTACGCGCACTCGGTCTTCATGTCCGGGATGGGCAGACCGTCGATGTCGGCGCGCAGGGCGAGCATGGGCCGCCCGCCGTCCCACTCCCCGATGTCACACACGAGCCCGGTCCCGACGGCGAGCACCCGCGGCTTCAGCCCGGCCCGCTCCAGTCGCTCCTTGATCGCCGCGGTGGTGCGGAACTCCTGGTTGCCGAGCTCCGGGTGCATGTGCAAGTCGCGTCGGAACAGTACGAGTTCGGCGTGCAGTTCCTCGCTCAGCACGCCGGGAAGCACGGCTTCCCCGGGCAGATCGACCTCGGACTCCAGTGACATCAGTTGCTTCACCCTCTAAAGGGTAGGACGCCGGGGCGACCAACCGACCCGCGATCAACAAAACTTCAACCCGCCGTGGGAAGAAAATCTGGCCGCTCGACGCATGGACGTTATTTGAGGTGGGTAGGAACCTCTTTTCCCACACATACCACGCTGGGCTTGCGCCCGGCGGCTCTGTTCATCTGTCGAAACGGCATTGGGACACGGTGGGGACGGGAGCGGGTTCGTCACGGTCGATTACTCGGCAGTCACGTGGAGTGATCCGGGGTGGTGGGCGGGTGCGTCCTGGGGCCGACGGGGTGAGGCCGCATGGAGCTGTGCCGGGCGGGCCGCCTGCGACCGGACCCATGGAAGAGATTCACTCCGAGTCGGCCCTGTCCGCCCTTGCCTGCACTCGGGGCACTTCAGCCCGCCCCGTGAAGCACCCCGCCTGCCTCGACGTACAGCCGACCTCGCCCCCACGCCGCCCGCTCGCCTCTTCCCCGTGCTGGAGTGAGCCGTGCCAGGGGTGGCCAGGGCCATCGGCGCAGCCGACGCGAAGCGCCCTTGACTTGGCTCACGGAAGGACGACGCTCACCGAGAAGCGGGCAGCCCACGGCCACGCCTAGGCGGCGGCCAGCTCACACCACACGAACTTCCCCCGGTTGCCGTGCCTGGCCAGCGGCTGCCACCCCCACAAGTCAGCGCAGGCCTTGACCAACGCCAGCCCCCTCCTCTCCTCCCCCGACAGCCCGAACTCACCGGGCGGCTCCGGAGGCCCGGGATCGGCGTCCCACGCCCCGATCCGCAGCACTCCCGCCGCCCATCGCACCCGCAGAGCGGCGGGCCCCTTGCTATGCCGTACGGCATTGGAGACCAGCTCCGCGGCGAGCAGCTCCGCGGTGTCGACGAGGCGGATCAGGCCGTGCATCGTCAGGATGAGCCGGAGGGTGCGGCGGGCGACGGTGACGGCTCGGAGGTCGTTCGGGATGTAGAGGGTGTACTCCCAGAGCTCGGTCTCTGGCATGCGCCAGCTCCAGTTCGGTGGCGGGAGTTCGGGGCGGTGGCATCGCCGCAAGCGTCACGACAGGACGAAGCGGTGCACTTCCGCAGAGTGTGCGTTACATCACCGAGAGTAGGTATAGATTTCTAAGTCCTGCAAGCAGGTCGCGTAATCTGACCCCGAACGAGTCACTCCTGAAGGTGCGTCGAGAGGAGCCACGGTGGCGCTGAGGGGCGAGCCGACAGCACGTCAACTACGGCTGGCAACCGAGCTGCGCAGGCTTCGCGACGCAGCCGGCATCACGGGCCGCGAGGCAGCGGCATCGCTAGGGGTGAGCTCGGCCCAGATCAGTCAGATCGAGAAGGCACTCGCGGGCGTCAGCGAGAAACGACTGCGGGCCATGGCCGCCAACTACGCCTGCTCGGACGGCGAGTTGATCGACGCTCTCGTAACCATGGCCACCGACCGGACACACGGCTGGTGGGAGGAGTACCAGGAGCGGCTCCCCACCCCCTATCTGGATCTCGCCGAGCTGGAGTACCACGCCAGTCATCGGTGGGACGTGGACTTCCTCCACATCCCGGGACTGTTGCAGACCGAGGACTACGCCAGAGCGCTCTTCTCCTACGTGAACGCGGAGTTCCCTCCGAGTGAGGTGGACCTTCGAGTGGAGCACCGGATGAAGCGACGGGTCATCATCGAGCGCCCCGACCCGATCCCGTACGAAGCCGTGATCCACGAAGCGGCACTGCGCATCAGAGTCGGCGACCGTTCCGGCGCGCGAGCTCAACTCGCCCGCATCCAGGCGCTCTCGGAAGCGGATCACGTGGTCGTCCGCATCATCCCCTTCGACCTGGACGCCTTCGCCGGAGCCGGGAGCGCCATGGTGTACGCGGGTGGCGCCGTCCCCAAGCTGGACACGGTCGTCCGCGACGGACCCCACGGCACGGCCTTCGTTGACGCCGAGGCCCAACTCGCCCGCTTCCGAGCACTCTTCCGTAGGCTGGAGAGCGTGTCACTCGACCCCGACCGGTCGCGCGACTTCATCCACACCCTGATCAAGGAGCTGTGAGGAGCACCATGACCACCCCTGACTACTGGCAGAAGTCGAGCTACTCCGGCGGCGGCGAGGGCAACGCCTGCGTGGAGATCGCGAACCGAACCACTCACATAGCAATCCGCGACTCCAAGGCCCCGACCAGAGCCACTCTCAGCTTCCCGACCGAAGCCTTCGCCCCGTTCCTCGAATCGCTGAAGTCCCGGCATGACTCCCTCCGATGACCCCCATGCCCCTCACACCCCCCCATGGCAGAAGTCGAGCTACACCGGCGGCGGCGACGGCAACGCCTGCGTGGAGATCGCGAACCTGCACTCCCACATAGCCGTCCGCGACTCAAAGGCCCCGGCCAGAGCCACTCTCACCTTCCCACCCAGACCCTTCATCGCCTTCCTCGAAGGCTTGAAGTCCCCGTACCACGCCCCCAGATGACCGTCAGGGAAACACCACCCGCCACCCCGTGACGCCCCACTAGGGTGCAGCCCGTGAACGCCGACATCCCCGACTTCATACGGGCCACCCGAACCGCGTACGACACGATCGCCGAGCCCTACACCCAGCAGTTCTCCGACTGGGCCGGCATCCCGACGCTGGACAGAGCCCAGATCACGGGCTTCGCGGAGCTGGTGAGGGAGCAGAACGCCGGCCCGGTGGCCGACATCGGCAGCGGCCCGGGCCACGTGACCGCGGCGCTCCACGACCTCGGCATTCGGGTCTTCGGTGTGGACGTCTCCCCGAAGATGGTGGAACTGGCCCGCAGGGCCCACCCGGAGCTCCGCTTCCATGTGGGCTCGATGACGTCGCTGGACCTACCGTCAGAGACGTTGGGCGGCATCACGGCCCTCTACTCGATCATCCACGTCCCGGACGACCACCTCCTGACGGCCTTCGCGGAGTTCCACCGCGTCCTCGCCCCCGGCGCCCACGCCCTGATCGGCTTCCAGTACGAGCCCGGCGGCACCCACATGCACCTCGACGAACGCTTCGGCCACAAGATCTCCCTGGACTACTACCTCCGCACCCCGGAAGCGGTGGCCGAGCCCCTGACCAAGGCGGGCTTCCAGGTGATCCTGCGGGTACTCAGGGAACCCCTCGGCGAGGAGAAGCTGGCCCGCGCGTACTTGGTGGCACGCAAACCGATGTAGGACGCATCGGCCGTGCGCAAACGGCAAGCGCTGAAGCAAGACTCGATCTACGTGAGACGCAATCTACGTAAGAACGGATCTACCTTGACCGGACGATCTAGTAAGCCACGGCAGCACCGGTGAGGCGCTACCGGAAGGGAATGTTGAGCCAGGGGCTGCCCGGGTCCGAGGTGAGGATTTTGTGGACCGTGACCATTTCCTGATACCAACTTCCGAACTTCTCGTCGTCGAAGTGCAGACAGCGGCCGAGGATGAAGCCCGCTGAGAAGTCCTCCCAGGACCCGTAACAGTGCGCCGCGCGGTACCCGGCCTCGACGACGGCCGCCTCCGCCTCCGCCAGGTCGCCGTAGCGGGTACTGACGCCCCAGCGGGCCATACAGGAGGCCCGGCCGAGGTCCCAGGCGTCGACGGAGCCGACGAACTGCCCCTCTCCGAGGATGCCGTCAGCACGCATACGGGCCTCGTAGCGGGTGATACGGCCGATGAGGTGCTGAACGTCCTTGATATGTGCCTCGGTCTCGGCGGTGGAGGTAGGGGCGCCTTCACGGCGATGCAGGACGTTGGCGGCCGTGTCCCACCAGGCGCCGTTCTCGACGCGGCCGCCGGTGTCGCGAGCGAGGGCGCGGCGCAGGCCAAGGGTGAATTCCCAGACCGGGCGGGCGCCGTCGGTGGCGAGCAGGGCGCGCTGCTGGGACTGCCATTGCTGGCGGCTGGTGATGCCCCACCAGGTGCGCAGTGTCCGACGGTCAGCGCGGTATCCGTGGCCGTGGTAGGCCAAGGCGTTCCAGAACCGGCCCTGGTTGACGATGAGATGGGCGCCGCAGGCCAGTCCGTGCGCAACGGGTCCCTGCAAGGGGCCGCCCACCCGCAGGGTCCGCAGCGCCGCCGCGTCCGAGGGGCCGTCGCTCTGCTTTGCGTACTTGGCCCACGCCCACGAGTGCGGGGGCGCGGTCGGCAGGAATGCCTCGCATGGAGTGTCCGGGTTCACGACGATCGTCGTCGGATAGCTGGAATTCATGTCCTGGGCTATCCACTTGAGCTTCTTCCAGTCGAAGACGCGGTCCGGTTCGGGGGCGGGCAGCACACCCTCGGTGTACACCGGCCAGACCCACCCTCCGGCGATCCGGGGATCCCGCCTGAACGGCACAAGACCACGAGTGAACCTGGCATCCTCCTCCTTTTGCCCGACCTCGAAGTACAGCCGGTTCCGCGCAAGGGTTTCGAAGTAAGCAGGCCAGTCCCCGAGGGACTTGGCGCTTAGCAGCGCCTGCTCGACGTCTGAGGGAGGGGTCCAGGCAGGTGGAACGGGATGCCTGAAGCCGGCGAGAGGAGGCCCGAAGGACATGGTTAACCCAACATTTTCATCGACACTCGAATCTCTTTAGACCAGAACCGCGTCAGCGATACCAGTCTTCACCACTGCTCCCCAGAGCTCTCCGCACGAAGCTCTCAAGAGAGGGAGAGATCCAGTTCCTGCTGTCTGTTTCGTGATCCCAGACGAATACATCTTCCCTTTCGGGCGTTCGAACGAAGGCGAACTGATCTCCGCCACCGTTATCACCGAAAAAGAAAAGCGGATCGAATGGCATGTAGAGCTTCCTGAACTGCTCATCATTACGGAGCGAGGTATTCTCTGAGAGTATCCGCTCGGCTGCCCAGACAATCTCGACCCCATACTCGGCATTAATTCCGTCAGTCTCCGCAAGAAGAGACCGAAGGGGCGGCGGAATCGCCTGACCAAGCCGTTCTTCAATCAGAAGGAGCGCCTCTTCAGCGGCCGGATCATGCAACTCTACGTTCACAAACCCAAGGGCTACTTCACGCCACATACGAATCCTCTAACGGTACCGTACTACCTGATGCGCGGACTGAACCAATGGCCAAGCATATCATCGACATGAGTAACGTGATCGAGTACTTGCTGGCGGGTCGGGTTGGGATGTGCATCGTAGAATCGATTCCATGAAACGCGTATCTCGCTGAGGTGCACGCGACTATTTATGTCACCTTTCGGTATCCCTCGAAGATTTTCCAGCGAGTGTATCTCTCCAGCCGAGAACAATCCGGGGTAACGTTTGATTATTTGCTGCTCGATAGCATGATGCACGACCACCTCGCCTATGAGTTTCGGATTGGCCTGAAAGAAAGTCCGTTTGTAGTTGTAGTCCGGAGCGCTGCCCACGGAAGCTTCAGCGCGGGTTGGCACAGTCTCGCCGAGAACGGTCTCCTTCTTCTCGGCCGCCTTTCTCGCGGCGTCTTCGCAGGGGGTGAGCCCGAGGGGGTCGGTCCAAGACAGGGGGTTGTCGACGTAAGCGGCCGGGTTGGGGGCCGGAGTAAGGCCTAGCGGGTCTGGCGTGAGGTAGCGGGCCGTCCCGGGGTCGTAGTAGCGGAAGTAGTTGTAATGCAGCCCCGTCTCAGGGTCGAAGTACTGCCCCGGGAAGCGCAGCGGGGTGTACGCCGTGCTGTCCGCGGCCCAGGCCGTCGTGCCCCACAGGGTGCTTCGGGTGCGCCAGGCTATGTCGCCGGACTCGTCGATGAGTTCCGTGGGGGTGCCGACCAGGTCCGTGACTATGGCGAAGAAGCGGGAGTCGATTTCGTCCTGGGGGGCGTCGGGCGCCGTGATGCGTTCCGTCTGGGCGATCGGGTGCAGGCCCTGGTGGTCCCAGGTCAGGGTGACCGGGTTGGGGACGGACGGGGACCTCGTCGTCTGTTCGCAGAGCGTTGTGCCGTCCCAGGTGAAGTCCACCTGTTCCAGGACCGATTCGCCGTCCGGGGCCAGGCGCTGCTTCGCGATTCTTCGGCCCAGCGGGTCGTAGCGGTAGCGCCAGCGGGTGCCGTCGGGGGTCGTCACCGACGTCAGGCGGTCCTCCGCGTCCCATTCGTAGCGCCATGTGTCCGGCTTGCGGGAGAGGCGGGTCTTCTGGCGGAGGGTGACGCGGCCCGCTTCGTCGTGTTCGTAGCGGACGGAGCCGGCTCGGGTGATGCGGGTGCCCACGTAGTCCCGAGACCCGGTCGATTCGCTGCTCGGGTGGTCGGCCGGCCAGGAGGCTGAAGTCTGGTTGCCCGCCTCGTCGTACGCGTACGTCTCCGTCCAGTTCGCCGCGTGGACCGCCGTCACACGGCCCGCCCCGTCCAGGGTGAACTCCCGCGCGCCGTTCAGGTGGTCGTCGATGGCCGTGAGGTTGCCGTCGGGGCGGTAGGTGTACGCGCGGTGCTGGAGGCGGTTGCCGGTGGGGCCTACCAGGTCCTGTTTCGTCAGGCGGCCCAACGGGTCGAAGGACTGGGTCAGGGTCACCGACTCGCCTATGTGGCGGGTCAGTTCGCGGCCCGCCTCGTCGTGGGTGAAGTTGAGGGTGCGGCCCGACACCACCATGCCGGTGCGGTTGCCCGACGCGTCGTACGACCAGGTCGTCGTCGCGCCGGTGGGGGTCGTGCGGCTCGTTCTGCGGCCCAGCTCGTCGTAGGTGTAGGTGAGCGTGCGGTCGTTCACCGCCTCCGACCGCACCCGGCCCGCCTCGTCCCGGTGCAGTCGCAGGACCGCGTCCGGGCCACTCGCCTCCGCCAGGGCGCCCGACAGGTCGTAGGCGTAGGTGGTGACCGACCCGGCCGCCTCCTTGCGGATCACCCGGCCCAGGACGTCACGGGAGAAGGTGATCGGGGCGCCGGATGCCGTGGTGCTGGTGGTCAGCTGGCCTGCCGGGTCGTGCTCGTAGGTCAGCGTGCGGTCGTCGAAGTCCGTTTCCGAGACGAGGCGGCCCGCTGGGTCGTACTCGTAGGACCAGGTCAGGCCCTGCGGGTTGGTGACCTTCGTCAGGCGCAGTTCCGTGTCGTGGGCGAACTCGTAGCGCACGCCGTCCGGGCCCGTACGGGCCGCGAGGAGGTCGAAGTGGGTGTACTCGAAGCGGGAGACCGCGCCCGAGGCGTCCGTGTGGGTGGTGCAGTTGCCCTCGCCGTCGTAGGTCCAGGATTCCGTCGTGCCGTCCGCCGCCGTGCGGCGGGACAGGCGGCCCTCCACCGTCCAGTCCAGGGTCGTCACCGCTCCCGTGGGGTCGGTGATCCGTACTGGGCGGCCGAAGGCGTCGCGCGAGTAGCGGGTCACCGCGCCCAGGGGGTCGGTGATCTCCAGGGGGAGGCCGGCCGCGTCGCAGTGCACGCGCGACACGTCCCCGAGGGCGTTGGTGACGGACTCCAGGTGGCCCCGGTCGTCGTAGGTGAAGCGGGTCGTCGTCCCCGAGGCGTCGGTCACCGTCGTGCGGTTGCCGAACCCGTCGAACTCCTGCACGACATGCGTGCCGTCCGCGCCGGCCACCGCGACCGGTAGTCCCTGGTCGTTGTACGCGACGCTGGTGTAACGGCCGTCCGGGCGGACGGCCAGGACCGTGCGGCCCGCCTCGTCGTAGGCGTAGCTCACCGTGCGGCCCAGGGGGTCGGTGACCGTGAGGGGGCGGTGGGCGCGGTCGTGGGTGGTGCGGGTCGTGGCGCCGTCCGGGGTGGTCACCGCCGTGACCTGTACGTCGCTGTTGATCTCGTACAGGGTGCTGTGGCCCAGGGAGTCGACCGCCGTGACGGTCCGGTCGCCGGTCGTCGGGTCCGGGGCGCCGTAGGTGTACGTGTAGCGCAGGTGGCCCGCCTCGCCGCCCTGGGAGACGCAGCGGTCCTCGTCGTCGTAGACGTAGTGGTACGAGGAGTTGTTGGTGTCCGTCCAGGCGGTGATGCGGCCGAGCATGTCGTTGGTGAAGCTCGTCGGCAGGCCGGAGGACTTCGTGACCGTCGCCAGGTGGCCTTCGGCGTCGTAGCCGAAGCGGACCAACTCGATGTCCTCGCCGGAGGCCAGGCGCAGGGCCGTGATCCGGTTCCCGGACCGCTCGATCCGCAGGTCGTGGCCGGCCGAGTGCACGATCCCGGTCGGGGCGCCCTCCTCGTCGTACTCGAAGGTCAGCCACTGGCTGCCCGAGCGGTCGATGAGCTGGGACAGCAGGGCGATGCCGTTGCCGTCGCCGCCCGGTCCGGCGAAGTCCCACACACGGCCGGTGGCAGGGTCGGTGACCGTGTAGTCGCCGTACTCGTCGACCGTCAGGGGGTACCCCTCGCCCGCGAGGGGAAGGGTCGGGACGCCTGGGGCCGGGTGCGGGTACGCCAGCAACGAACCGTCCTCGCGGACGAAGACGACCCCCTCCGCGTCGATCTCCAGGCGCTGGTCGGCCGTCGACGTCCAGCAGGGGCCGAACCAGCGGCCTGCCCGGTACGACGACTCGAACTGGCGGGAGAACACCAGCGGGAGCCGGGCGGGGAGCGACACGTCCGTCTGCGGCAGCGACATACGGCCGGTGGCCATGTCGATCGGGTCGCTGCCGAACAGCTTGCACTTCAGTTCCCGGGCGACGTCCATGAGCCCCCGGCGCGTGCCGTTGCGCGCCGCTCCCGTCGCCGCGTCCTTGGCCGCTCCCCGCAGGGCGTCCTTCAGCGCGGCCCGGCCCGCACCGCCCGCGCCCTTGCCCCCGATCAGGTTCGACATGAGGTACCCCGCCGCGTCCCCCGGGTCGCTCGACCACCCCGTCCCCAGCAGGGACATCGGCAGGCGCTCCGGGTGGGCCGCCGTGCCTACCAGGCCCGCAAGGAGGAGTTGGGAGTTCTTCGACCAGTCGCCGGGGTGGGTGAGGTTGTACGGGTCCAGGGGGTTGACCGTGCGGGCCAGTTTCAGGACGTCCGTGCCGCCGCGCAGGAGGCCGCCCAGGACGTGGACCGAGTTGAGCTGAGTGCCGACGAACAGGTCCGCCGCGCCCGCGCCCAGCCGGTCGGTGAACTCCGGCTTGGGCGGGGCCTTTTCCAGGGCCGCGGCTATCTTGCGGGCGGCGTCCTGCGCCATGTCCGTGCGCTGGCGGCGGGCGACGGACAGGATCTCCTCCGCCTCCTCGCGGGCCGCCGTGCCGGGGTCGACGTAGTCGCCGGGCTTCGTCGGCTTCGCGCCCGGGTCGCCGCCCGCCTCGGCGGTCGCGTTGTAGCGGTCGGCCGCCTCGTTGTACGCCGACACCTGTGCCTCGTACGCGTCCGCCGCCCGACGGGAGGCGTCCTGCCCGGCCCGGTACTTGTCGATCGCCAGCCGCGCCTGTTCCTGTGCCCAGCGCACCATGTCCGCGTACGACTCCAGCGCGGCCGCCGCCGAGGTGCAGGCGTCCGCCGCCGTGAGCCACTGCTTGGGCTGGACGTCGAACTTCGCGCGGAACTCGTCCGCGGCCCTGCCCCGCCACTCGCCCGGGTCCAGCGAGCGCATGCCCTGGCCGACGTTCTCGAAGGCCGCAGCGAACCTGCGCAGATGGCCCGCGCGTTCGTGGAGCGCCCCCGGGCTGCCGTGGACCAGTTCCTTCGGGTCCTCGCTCTCGCCAAGGGCGCGTTCCGCCACCGTGCCGCCCAGGCGGTTGTTGACGCTCTCGCCGAAGTCGCGGACCTTCTCGGCCGCGCCGTCCGCGCCGACGTCCGACAGCAGGCCGGCCGTCTTGTCCGTGCCCCAGTTGACCGCCTCGCCGACACCCTTGTTCAGGCCGTCGGCCGCGCTCTCCAGACCGTCGCCGAAGTCGTCGACCAGGTCCCCGAAGCCCATCAGCCCTCGTCCTCCGGGGAGTCCGCGGCGGGAGGCCCGCTCCACTGCCAGTCCGTGCGCGGGTCGAGGAACGCGTCCGGCGTCACCGTCGAGGTCGAGACGTCCTCCGCCGCCTGCGACCAGGCCGCCTTCACCTCGTCCTGGCCGGACGTGAAGGACTGCGCGCTGTAGTCCGCGTTCGCCACCTGCGAGACAGGGTTGTCCTTCAGCGTCTCCGACCAGGAACGTTCCTTCACCTCGTCCGGGGAGAGGTAGGGGTTGCCTGTGCCGGCCGTCCACACCGACTTCAGGGTGTCGGAGACGTACTGCTCCTGCTCGTGGTAGATCCCCGCCGACAGCCCCAAGCGGCCCGCGAACTCGTTCGCGTCCTGCATCAGGGAGCGCACGCCCCAGCCCCAGCGGTCGCAGAAGTCGGCGAACACCTGCTGGAGGGCGTCGTCGCCCGCCTCCAGGCCGGTCATGGAGAGGTCGTCGAAGCCGCGGCCCAGGTTCGCCTCGATGTCGAAGCCGAAGTCCTTCAGTTCGGCCATCGCCTGGTTGATGCCCCGGGTGATCCGTGCCATCGCCTCCGGATCGACCTGGTAGCCGTCGCTCATGCCCCGGCCCCCTCGGGGTCCAGAGCCACCGCGTCCGGCACGATCCCCGTCACCGGGGGCAGGACCAGGCCCGCCGGGCTGCCCGCGTCCACCGCGATGCCGACCGGGCCGTCCACGGCCGGGACCACCTGGTCCAGCAGCCGCGCCCCGTACACCGGCACCCGGTCGGGCACGGCCTCGCCCCGCGCCTCGGCGAACCGTTCCAGCGCGGGGACGTCCGTGAACGCAAACAGCCAGCGAATGCCGCCCGCCTCCGCCGACAGCAGCGAGCCGTCGACCACCGGCACCAGGACCTCCCTGCGCCGGAACTCCCCGATCTGCGCCCGTCGTTCCCGCAACGCCTCGGCACTCACGCCTGCCGCCCCCGTCGTAGACCTCATCGAACGTCGCACAAGTGAACGCCGATGCTAGACGATTCGGCTGAGAGCCGCCCTCGGTGTTTCAGACAGCCGGTACCGCCGTCACCGCCGACAGCCGGTGCACATCCCGAGCCGTCCCCGTGACCCCCGACAGGAAGCCCTGGGCCCGCGGTGAGGCCGTCTCCGTCAGCCAGTCCGGGTCGATGTCGCAGACCGCCACACGGACCTCCGTGCCGGCGAGGGCGAGCGGCAGCGTGTGGACGACCGTCGACGGGAAGCTCAGGATCGTGCGGCCGATCGGGCCGCGGCGGGCGATCAGCTCCAGGGGAAGGTCCGGGCGGACGATCTCCAGCCCCGTCTCCACGGCCAGCCGGTGGAGCTTCTCCGTCGCCTCGCGGCGGTGGGCGAAGTAGCGGGTGGCGCCGTGGGTTTTGGCCAGGCGGGTCACGGCCTCCAGATAGCGGTCGGTGTCCACCACGCCGGTCTCGACGAGCGAGGTGCCCACCATGTCCGCGCCCTTGGTGATGCGCGGCGGGCCGAAGCGGCCGCGGGTCCAGGCGAAGGAGTTCACCGACATCGTCACTCCGGCCGGCGCCTCCTCCATCGGCATCGAGGAGAAGATCTCGACCCCCCGGCCCTCCCCCGGCGTCAGGCGCTTGCGGGCCGCCGCCGAGATCGGGGCGAAGGCGAGGTCGCGGGGGCTCGGGCGGCCGCCCTTGCGGTGCCAGCGCACCAGGCGTTCGCCGCGGGCCAGTTGGCCGACGAACTCCATCGTCGCCGTGCCGTCGTCGACCACGACCAGGTCGGTGGCGCGGGTGATGGTCAGCAGGAGTTGTACATAGCGCGAGAACGGGTCGCCCAGGACCACCCGGTCCGCCCTGCGGAGCATGCCCGCGAGGCCCCCGATGGTCTGGAAGGGAGCCGCGGGGCCGCCCCTCGCCTCCTCCCAGCGGACCTCGTGGCCCTCCTCGCGGGCGAGTTCGGCCATCCGGCGCAGCTGACCACGGGTCATGGGGTCGGTCGGGGACAGCACGACCAGGGTGAGCTCCGCGCCGGGCGCGTGGGCGTGCGCCCACTCCAGCACGTTCAGCAGCTGGACCGGGCTCTCGACGAACGCGAGAGTGGAGGTGCCGGTGTTCCCGGCGCGGGGGCTCATCGACGTACGACCGTCCCGTCGTAGGGCGCTCATATGGCGCTCGTAGGCAGTAGACGCGCCGGGTCCTCAGGCATACGACACCTGAGGACCCGGCACCTGGTGGCTCAGACCGAGACCGGCTCGCCCGCCGCCGCGGCGATCTCCGCCTCGGCGACGACGCCCGTGACGCGGCGCAGCTTCTTCATGGGGCCGAGCTCGGAGTCGTAGACCTTCTTGACGCCGTCGCCGAGGGAGGCCTCGATGGTGCGGATGTCGCGCACGAGGCGCTGGAGGCCCTGCGGCTCCACCGACGCGGCCTGGTCGGAGCCCCACATCGCGCGGTCCAGGGTGATGTGGCGCTCGACGAAGGTGGCGCCGAGGGCGACCGCCGCGAGGGTGGTCTGCAGGCCCGTCTCGTGGCCGGAGTAGCCGATCGGGACGTTCGGGTACTCCTCCTGGAGCGTGTTGATCACGCGCAGGTTGAGCTCCTCGGCCTTGGCCGGGTAGGTCGAAGTGGCGTGGCAGAGCAGGATGTTGTCCGAGCCGAGGACCTCGACCGCGTGACGGATCTGCTTCGGGGTGGACATGCCGGAGGACAGGATGATCGTGCGGCCGGTGGCGCGCAGGGCGCGCAGCAGCTCGTCGTCGGTCAGGGAGGCGGAGGCCACCTTGTGGGCGGGGACGTCGAACTTCTCCAGGAAGGCGACGGCCTCGGTGTCCCACGGGGAGGCGAACCAGGCGATCCCCTTCTCCTTGCAGTACGCGTCGATCTGGCGGTACTCGTCCTCGCCGAACTCCACGCGGTGGCGGTAGTCGATGTAGGTCATCCGGCCCCAGGGGGTGTCGCGCTCGATGTCCCACTGGTCGCGCGGGGTGCAGATCTCGGGGGTGCGCTTCTGGAACTTCACGGCGTCACAGCCGGCCTCGGCGGCCACGTCGATGAGCTTGAACGCGTTCTCCAGCTCGCCGTTGTGGTTGATGCCGATCTCGCCGCAGATGTAGACGGGCTGGCCGGGGCCGGCGATGCGCTCGGTTCCGAAGGTGCGGAGGCGGGAGTTGTCAGACATGACGGGACGGTTCCTTACTTGTCGAGGGAGTCGAGAGAGGGGCCGAGGATCCAGCTGGCGATCTCTCGGATCGCGCCGTCGCCACCGGGGAGGGTGGTGACCGCACGGGCGGCGCCGCGTACCACGTCGTGGGCGCTCGCGACCGCCACGGGCCAGCCCGCGAGGGCGAAGCACGGGAGGTCGTTGACGTCGTTGCCGACGTAGAGCACGCGCTCGGGCGCGATGCCCTGCTCCTCGCACCACTGCTTCAGCGCGAGGTCCTTCCGGTCGATGCCGTGCAGCACGGGGATCTTCAGCTTCCGTGCGCGGGCGGCGACGACCGGGTTCTGCTCCGTGGAGAGGATCAGCATCTTCAGGCCGCTGTTGCGCAGGGCGGCGATGCCGAGTCCGTCGCCGCGGTGCACGGAGACGAACTCCTTTCCATCGGCGTCGATCAGCACCCGGTCGTCGGTCTGGGTGCCGTCGAAGTCCAGGACGACCGCGTCCACGTCCTCGAAGGTGGGCAGCGAACCGGGGCGGTCCGCGTCGAAGAGGGGGGCCAGCGCGCGGGCGCGGGCCAGCTCGTGGTGGTCGTCGATCTCCAGCACGCGCGCGGGGTCGGTGCGCACGAGTTCGGTGCGGCCGAAGAAGCGGTGCTGGTGCTTGCGGAAGCCGGGCGCGTGCATGCCGTAGACGGCACCGGTCTCCAGGAAGTCCTGGGGGCGGTCCTGGCGGCGCGGGCGGAAGGACTTGTCGTGGTTGACGCCGTAGCCGCCGCCGACGGCCGCGTCGGCCTCCTCGACGGTGCCCGCGCGGGCCTCGTCGTCCGCGTCGCGCCATACGAAGCCGTGGAAGGGGGCCACGGTCATCGCGGAGTCCGCGCCGTTGTCGACGAGGGCGCCGACCACCCCGTCCACGTCCTCGCGGATGATGAAGGGGCTGGTGCACTGCACGAGGAGCACCACGTCGACGGTGGCCCCGTGCAGCGCCTCGTGGGCGTCCATGGCGTGCAGGACCGCGGCCTCGGAGGTGGCGGTGTCACCCGCGATGGCGGCCGGCCGCAGCACGACCTCGGCGCCTGCGGAACGGGCCGCCGCGGCGATGGCCTGGTCGTCGGTGGAGACCACGACGTCGGTCACCAGGCGGGAGGCCCGGCACTCGCGGACGGCTCGCGCCACCAGCGGGACACCGCCGACGGGGGCGAGGTTCTTCGCGGGCACGCCCTTGGAGCCGCCGCGCGCGGGGATCACCGCGAGTACCCGGCGCACGGAGGCGTGTTGGCCGGTTTGCGGGTGGGACATGGGGTGCGCTCCTTGGGCTGCGTGCGGGAGGAGTCGGGAGGGGGAGGTCGTGCGTCGGGTGCGGGTCTGTGGGGGCTGGTCGCGCCCCGCGGCGGAGCCGCTGATCGATACAGCCCCGCGCCCCTGGGTGGGTTGGTGTTCAGCCGTGTTCACAGCTCCCCCATCCGGCGGATCACCGGGGCCACCCGCTGCACCCCGTGCCGGTACGCACCTCTCGCCGCCCGGCGCACGATCTGCCGGACCGGGCCCGGTTCCTTGTCGTGGGCCGGGGCTCCGGGGAGCGGGGTGCCGTCGGGGCCGAGGTGGTGGCGGGCGAGGATGCCGGGGAGGTAGCCGGGGGCGGTGACAGGTGTGTAGTACGGGGTGAGCGGGGGCCGTTCGGGCGCGGCCAGCAGCTTGGTGATGCGCTCGCGGGCCGCGTCGAAGGCGGTCGCGTACGAATCCCCCCCGGCGGCGACGCCCTGCCGGGCCACCCACTCCTCGTCGGGCACCGGCCGGTGGCCCGCGTCGAGCTGGTCCCAGGAGGCGAGGCAGCCGGAGCCCACGAAGTGGTGGTTGCCGAGCACCTCGCGGATGCCCAGGTCGGTGAGGACCGCGGTGGGGATGCGCCGGTGCAGCGATTCCAGGGCCGCCGTGGAGCTGATGGTGACCAGCAGGTCGGTCCGGTCGAGGACCTCGCCCATGTTGCCGTAGACCAGCCGGAAGTTGGCCGGCGGATCGAGCCGCTGGATCAGCTTCTGGTACGGCAACTCCTCGATGTGGGTGGTGTGTTCGCCGGGCCGGGAGCGCAGCTTGAGCAGCACCTCGCGCCCGGGGTGCAGCCGGGCGTGCCGGACGAGGCGGTCCAGCAGGTACACGCGGTCCCTGCGGTTGTCCGGCACCGAGGGCTGGACCGCGAACACCACGGTGTACGGGTCGTGTTCGCCTTCGTAGGCGGCCCCGCCGAGGAACGGCAGCGCCACCTCCGTGACCGAGGAGGCGTCCGCGCCGACCCCCTCGTACACCGCGCGGAAACGCTCGGCGTCCTGGCGGGAGTTGGCGAGGACCAGGTCGGCCCCGTGCCGCAGGAGCAGGCCGTCGGCGAGCTTCTCGTAGACGACGCCGACATAGCCGGTGACGACGACGGGACGCTTCTCCAGCCCTTCCCAGACCCGCGCCAGGCCGTGCAGCAGGGCCTGGACGCCGCCGCCGACGAGGGCCAGCACGACGATGTCGTACGTCGTCTCGGCCATGGCGCGCAGGAACTCGACGGCGGTGACCTCGCGCAGGGAGTCCGCGCGCACGCCGACCTCTTCGAGCTGGCGTGCGGTGGGCGTGGCCCTGCCGCGCAGCAGGTATCCGTCCAGCGCGAGGCCGACTTGCGCGCCGACTCGCGGTACGGCTTCCATGGACGGAGCCGGGGCTATGCGGTCGGCGGTCAGCGCACCCCATTTCCAGCGGGTGTCGGAGTCCGCGAGGACGGCGATTCGAAGGGACTTCGTTGTACTTGGCGGCACGACGACGACGCTAGGAAGCAATTTCTAGGTGCGGCCCAACCGCGAATCAACGAAAAGTTAACAACAGCCCACCGAGAGCCGAACTGGCCCGCCGAAGACCGGGAAGTACACGGGATGCACCGTTCCGACACATCGAGTTCACCCGCAGTCCCCTTGCCGGAAATTTCCGCTGCCGGACCGCCTTCTAGCGTTTCGCGGGTGCCTAAGCTCTCCGTCATCGTGCCGTTCTACAACGTGCAGCAATACGCCCCGGACACCCTCCGAAGTCTTCGCATGAATGCGCGGCGAGATTTCGAGTTCGTGCTGGTGAACGACAAATCCAAGGACGAAACTCCGGCGATTCTCGACCGTGCGGCCGAGCAGCTCTCGGACGTCGCCCAGGTGCAGGTCCTCCACCACGAGACGAACGGAGGGCTCGCCACCGCGCGCAACACCGGCCTGGACGCGGCGCGCGGCGAGTACCTGACCTTCCTGGACGGCGACGACTGGCTCGCGCCGGGCTACCTCTCGGAACTGGTCGCCGCCATCGAGGGGTTGGGCTGCGACTTCGTCCGCACCGACCACGTGCAGACCGTGGCGCGCGCCCGGACCGTGCACCGGGTCCCGATCGGGCGGCGGAACGAGGTGCTGAACCCCCGGGACGCGATCCTGCCCGCCGACCGCTCGACGTCCGTGGACTACGCGTACGCGTGGGCCGGCGCCTACCACCGCCGCCTGCTCGACCGGGGCCTGCTGCACTTCACCGACGGGCTGCGCACGGCCGAGGACCGGCCGTGGATCTGGAAGCTGCACCGCGAGGCCGAGTCGTTCGCCGTGGTGAGCCTGCTGGGCGTGTTCTACCGGCGCGGGGTGGCCTCCTCCCTCACCCAGATCGGCGACGCCCGCCAGCTCGACTTCATCCGCGCCTTCGACCAGGTCATCGAGGAGACGGCGGCGGACCGGGACGCCGACAAGCTGCTCCCCAAGGCGGTGCGCACCTACTGCGCGATCATCGCCCACCATCTGTCCGACGAGTCCAAGTGGGAGCCGGCCGTGGCCAGGCAACTGCGGGCGATGAGCGCGGCGGCCGTACGGCGGATGCCGCAGGACGCGCTCGGTGACGTGCTCGACACCATGGACCTGCGCCGCGCCGCCAAGCTGCGGCGGCTGCGACGGCGGGCCACGACTGCGAAGGCGGCCGCGTGATGTCCCCGACCGGTTCCCGTACGACCCAGATCTTCTGCGCCTCCACGCTGTACGGCGCGGTCACGCTGGCCGCCGCGATCGACTCCGACCTCTTCGAGGAGCCCGAGCGCCGGGTGCTGCTGGTGTTCAACAACACCGCGACACCGGAGACCTCGGTGCCGCTGGACGAGATGCCGGGCTTCGCCCCGCTGCGCGACCACTTCGACGAGGTGCTCTCCTGGAACGAGGCGATCCGGCCCTTCCACCCGGGTTCCTGGACGCCCCGCCCGGACGACATCCCCCTCTTCGAGCGCTATCTGCGGCTGCTGTGGGGCCTCGGCGAGGACCGGGTCGAACTGGTCCTGGAGTCCATCCAGGTCACCCCCGCCCTCACGGTCGCCCAGATCTTCACCGGCGCCCCCGTCGACGTCTACGCCGACGGCCTGATGAGCTACGGCCCCACCCGCAACAAGCTCGACCCGCTGGTCGGCACCCGGGTGCGCCGCCTGCTCCACCTGGACCTGGTCGCGGGCCTCACCCCGATGCTGCTGACCGAGTTCGCCGTGCCGCCGGTCGTGGTGCCGACGTCCGCGTTCCTGAAGGCGATGGGCGAACTGACCGCCGCGGTCGAGGAGTTGCCGCCGCTGCCGGACAACGCGGCGCTGCTGCTCGGCCAGTACCTCTCCGCGCTGGACATCCTCTCCCCCGCGGAGGAGGAGGACCTGCACGTACGGATGCTGAAGGGCGTGGTCGAACAGGGGCACCGCGCGGTCGTCTTCAAGCCGCACCCCAGTGCGCCGGCCCGCTACAGCCGGGCGCTGGAGACCGAGGCGGCGCGGCTCGGCGTGGACCTCACCGTCCTGGACACCCCGGTGCTCGCCGAGGTGGTGTTCGCCAAGGCCCGGCCCGCTCTGGTCGTCGGCTGCTTCTCCACCGCGCTGTTCACGGCCTCCGCCCTGTACGACCTGCCGGCCGCCCGCGTGGGCACCGAGCTTCTCCTGGAGCGGCTGACGCCGTACCAGAACAGCAACCGGGTCCCGGTGGTGCTGGCGGACGCGGTACTGCCGGATCTGGAGGGCCGTCAGGGGCAGGAGGCCGTGCCCGCGGACCTGCTCGACGACCTGGTCACCGCGCTCGGCTTCACCCTGCAGCCGCAGATCCACCCGTCGCTGCGCCCGGCCGCGGAACGCTATCTCTCCCAGCACTTCGGCCCGCGCACCCGCCGCTATTTCCGGAAGAAGCGCCTGACGGCGCTGGGACTGCCGGGCGGGATCCCGGAGCGGCTGGCCTTCCTGCCGCGCAGTTCCACCGCGCGCCGAGTGGTGCGCCGGGCGAGGGCGCTGAAGAAGGCTGTGAAACGCTAGGCGGAACACCGGGTGAACCACGGGAAACCCGTGTGCGACCCTTTGCGAAAAGGCCAGGTCATACGCTCATGACCTGGCCTTTTCACGAGGTGTGGAACCTGTGACAAGTCCGCACGGCGCCCCTACCATCGCGGGATGCGTATCCCCCAGCTCGAAGAAGCCAATGCCCGCATGCTGGCGCACGCACCATCCGTCCGGCCGGTCGCCACCAGCGACATCATCCGCACCCACCGGAAGAAGTTCCCTTTTCGCGGCTATGCGGAGATCGACTCCCCTTATTGCCCGCCTTTCGTGATGTTCTGCGTGAATGACGACGCGGTCGCGCTGGACACGTTGTGGAACGGCCGGTTCGGTTACGAGCCCGCCAGCCTCGCCACCTGGTCCCGGCTCGCCGCGAAGAACACGACGATCGCCGATGTCGGGGCACACGTCGGCTACTTCTCGATGATCGCCGCGCTCGCCAACCCGAAGGCGAAGGTGCACTCCTTCGAGCCCGTGGACCAGATCCACGCGCGGCTCTCGGTGAACGTCCGCTCGAACGCCGCCCAGAACGTGAAGCTGTACCAGGCGGGCGTGTCCGGCGAGGCGGGCTGGGCGGAGATCAGCGTCCGCTTCGCGGGCAACCTCCTGTCCACGGGCTCGACCCTGGAGGGCGGCGCGGCCGACGCCGAGCGGAAGCGGATCCGGCTGGTGTGCCTCGACGAGGTGTTCGCCGAGACCAGGCTGGACCTCCTGAAGATCGACGTCGAGGGCCATGAGCTGTCGGTCCTCCAGGGGGCCCGCCAGGTCCTCAAGCGCGACCGGCCGACCGTACTGCTCGAAGCGCTGCGGGACGCGGACATGCAGATCCTGCTCGCCGAGTTCGATCCCCTCGGCTACGACTGCCACTGGGTCACCGAGCACGACGGCACGCTCGTCCCGTGGTACGCGCCCCGGCCGGCCAAGACGCGGAACCTGCTGTTCTCACCGCACGACTGACACACCGGACGGCTGGGGCGAAAGGTAAGCGAGACAGGGCGGACGGCTTGTGGCCACGGCCAGTTCGGCGGAAGTTCACAGACCTTCCATAGCTTCTCCGAATGCCCCAGCAGGACATCCGACCGCGCATACCCGATGTCGTCCCGGCACTGCTCGCGCCGCCGGGACCGGAGCCCGTGCGCCGCTCCCTCGTCTCGTACGTCCTCCCCGTCTACAACGAGGAGGACGGCATCAAGGCGTTCCACACCGAGCTGACCGCGGCACTCGGCGAACGCCCCGAACTCGACTTCGAGCTGGTCTACGTCAACGACGGCTCCGGCGACGGCTCCCTGGCGATCCTGAAGGACCTCGCCGAGAACGACGAGCGGGTGCGGGTCGTCGACTTCGCCCGCAACTTCGGGCACCAGATCGCCATCACGGCCGGTCTCGACGTCGCCCGGGGCGACGCCGTGATCGTGATGGACACCGATCTGCAGGATCCGCCGCGGGTCAGCCTGGAGTTGGTGGACGCCTGGCGGGAGGGCGCCGAGATCGTGCACGCGCGGCGGCGCTCCCGGCAGGACACCGCGTTCAAGCGGGCCACCGCCCACGCCTACTACCGGGTGCTGCGCTCCTCGACCGACGTGGACATCCCGCTGGACACCGGGGACTTCCGCCTCCTCGACCGGCGGGTCGCGGACGAGCTGCGCAAGTACCGGGAGCGCAGCCGCTTCGTGCGCGGGATCGTCGCCTCGATGGGCTACCGGCAGACCGAGGTGGCCTTCGACCGCGACGAACGGTTCGCGGGCGAGACGAAGTACCCGCTGCGCAAGATGGCCCGCCTCGCGATCGACGGCATGACCAGCTTCTCCACCGCCCCGCTGAAGATGATCACCCGGCTCGGCTTCGTGGTGCTCGCGCTGTCGCTGCTCGGCATCCTCTACGCGCTCGCGATGAAGTTCTTCCGCCCCGACATCACCGTCTCCGGCTGGACGATGATGATGTGCGTCGTGCTGTTCCTGGGCGGCACGCAGATGCTGTCGCTGGGTGTCATCGGCGCGTACGTGGGGCGCATCTACAGCGAGGCACAGGGCCGGCCGCTGTATCTGGTGCGTGACGTGATCGGCGGCGACGGTGAGCGCTGACACCTCGGCGCCCGGGACCACGGCCGCTCCGCCCCGGCGGCGGCTCTCCCGGCAGTTGCTCAGCTACACCCTGATCGGCGGCAGCGGGGTCGCCCTCGACCTCCTCGTCTTCCTGCTGCTGCACAACGCGGCCGGGATGAACGAGCAGTTCGCCAACGCGATCAGCACCACGCTCGGCATCGCCAACAACTTCGTGCTGAACGCACGGTTCACCTTCGAGCGCCGCGACCGTCTCGTCGTGCGCTTCCTGCGGTTCTACGCCGTCGGCCTGACCGGCATCGCCCTGACGAACCTGCTCTTCCTCGCCTTCACCGACGGCCTGGGGATCGACGCCAACCTGATCAAGGCGGGTTCGCTGCCGCTGGTCCTGGCGCTCCAGTTCGTGCTCAACAGAAAGTGGAGTTTCGCATGAACCTCGGCATCATCGGCGCGGGTGCCACCGGCCTCACCGCCGCCTGGGACGCCGTACGCGCCGGCCACCAGGTCACCGTCCTGGAGGCGGCCGACGAACTCGGCGGTCTGGCCGCCTCGTTGGAGGTCGGCGGGGTTCCCCTGGAGCGCTACTACCACCACATCTTCCGCAGCGACAAGGCGATGATCGCGCTCATCGAGGAGCTGGGGCTCGGCGACGCCCTGCGGTTCCACAAGCCGACCACCGGCATCTACCGGGGCGGCAGACTGATCGACTTCACCACGCCCCTCGACATGCTGCGCCACCCGGAGTTCGGACCGCTCGACGCCGTGCGCTTCGCCGGTTCGTCGGCGGTACTGAAGGCGGTCCGCAAGGGCGACCGCTACAACGACCTCACCGCGCTGGCCTGGCTGCGCAAGTGGGCCGGGAGGAAGGCCACCGCCGCGGTCTGGGAGCCGCTGCTGCGCGGCAAGTTCGGCGACCGCGCCGAGCAGGTCTCGATGGCGTGGCTGTGGGCGCGGATCCACTGCCGGACCTTCGAACTCGGCTATGTGGACGGCGGGTTCGAGCGGGTGTACGCGGCGCTGAGGGACGGGATCGAGGAGCGCGGCGGGAAGGTGGAGTTCGGCAAGGCGGTCGGGTCGATCCGGCAGGACGGGGCCGACGAGGCGGTCGTGACCTGCGCGGACGGCTCGTCGTACGCCTTCGAGCGGCTGATCGTCACCACCCCGCAGCCGGCCTTCGCGAAGGCGGCCGGGCTGCCCGACGACAGCGCGTTGTGGAAGAACCAGTACCTGGGCGCCACCTGCTTCGTGCTGGAGCTGGACCGCAGCGCGATCCCGTACTACTGGCTCAACATCAACGAGCCGGACTTCCCGTTCCTCGCGGTGGTCGAGCACACGAAGATGATCGACCCGTCCGTGTACGGCGGCCGGCACATCCTCTACGTCGGCAACTACGTGGAGCGCGAGGACCGGCGGTTCACCACGGACCCGGGTCAGCTGCTCGACGAGTTCGTGCCGTACCTGAAGCGGATCAACCCGGCCTTCGACAGGTCCTGGATCCAGACCTGGCACTTCTCGAAGGCCGGGTTCGCCCAGCCGGTCGTGACGCCCGGGTACCGGGCGCTGATCCCGGCCCACGAGACGCCTATGAGCCGGGTCACGCTGGCCACGATGGCGCAGATCTACCCCCAGGACCGGGGGCAGAGCTACTCGGTGGCGATGGCCCGCGAGGTCACCGCGGCGCTCGGGCTCAACGCCTGACGCACAGCACCAGCCGCTCCCCCGGGCTCCCGGGCGGGCAGTCGTACACGGCGGTGACCCGGCGCCACAGTTCCGGGTCGACGTGGCCCGGCTGGAACCAGGGCCGCTCCAGCACCGCGTACGGGGCCGGGTCGTGGTCGACGCAGTCGGCGTTCTCCTTGAACGACTTCAGCTCGGCCACGTCCGGCAGATAGCGGGTGCGCTGGAGGAAGGTGGCGATCGGGTACCGGCACCGGGCCGGGTGGTCGAGGTCGTACGCCGTCTCCCCGAAGGCCAGGTACAGCACCGGGGCGCCCGGGGGCAGTTGGGCGGCGATCCGGTCGACCTCCTCGGCCGTGCGCCGCTGCTGCTCCAGGTATCCGGCGCCGGTGACGGTGACCTTGCCGTGCAGCACCAGGTGCGGGGAGCCGGGCCAGATGCTCGCGGCCAGCAGGACGGCACCGGACAGGGCGACCAGGACGGCCGAGCGGTTCCGCAGCCGCTTCTCCCGCAGGACGTCCACACCGGCCGCGAGCAGGGCGACCAGCCCGGCGACCCAGACCTCCCACGGCCGCTGGAACCTGCCGGGCAGCTGGGCGTAGACCACGGGCAGCACGCCGTACAGCAGGGACACGGCCCCGAAGCACCACGGCGGGGACCTGCGCGCGCCGCCCACCGCGACCCCCCAGACGACCGCCGCCACCACCGGCATCTGTGCTCCGTGGTAGAGGAACCAGTTGCCCTGCACGACCACGACCGCCTGTGCGGCGAGGCCGATGAGCGCGGCGATCACGAGGAGTTCGGTGCGGCGCAGCCGGCCCCGCACCCGGGTCAGGACGAGCAGCAGCGCGCCCGGCGCGAGCAGCAGCACCGGGCTGGTGACCGCGCGGTCGGCGAGGAAGTCCACCGTGCGGTCGAGGATGAAGTGCGGGTGGATGCCGGTCCTGCTGAGTGCGGACTGGTTGATCTGCGGCATGTCCTCGGTCCACTGCCACTCGCGGGTGCCCGCGAGGGTGCTCAGCCCGAAGAGGGCCAGTGCGGCCGGGATGCCGACGAGGGTGATGCGTACGGCCCGGCTCCGGTCGACCGCGTAGACGAGGAGCACCCCGATCGCGGCGGTCGCGGCGGTGGAGTACTTCATCATCACCGCGAGGCCGAGCGGGAGGGCCGCGAGCAGGGCCGCGGGCCAGGGCCGTCGGGGGCCGAGGGCGGCGGCGACGGCGAACACCGTGAGGACGACGGCCGTCCACTCCGGCTGGAGGAAGTCGTTGCGGGGAGCGAGGGCCAGGGCGAGCCCGGTGGCGCCGGCTGTCAGCGCGGCCTCACGAGGCGTGGTCCGGCGCAGAAGTGCCGTGTGGAGGGCGTAGGCCGCGGCGGCGGCGAGCAGGACGCCCGCCGCGTTCATCACGGCCTCGCGCACCGCCGTGCCGCCGAAGAAGGCGAGCCGGTCGAGGAGGGCGACGAACCACCGGTAGAAGAACGGGCGGTGGGTGAAGACCTCCGACGGAGACCAGCCGGCCGCGCGGCCGGTGCGCAGGGCGGCCAGGACGTAGTGGAGGTCGCCGGTGAGTCCGCGGGTGAGCACGGTGTACACCACGGCGGCCGCGGACGGCACGGCGACCGCCGCCCACCTGAGGGGTGAGCGGCGGCCGCTGTGTGCGGTGGGCCGTACGGAGGTGCCGTCGGCCAGGGTCGTCGTCATGGTGTGCTCAGCCGCCCAGGAGGGCCCGCAGGTCGGCCGCGTTGGCCTCGGTGACCTTCCACAGCTCCTGCTGGCGGCCGTGGACGTCGGCCACCGTCCGGTCGTGGTCGGCGAGCAGTTCCCTCGACCGCTCCACCAGCCGGTCGGCGAGGTGGCGGTCGTGGACCGAGACGCCCCACTCGGGCCGCTCGATGTCCCGCAGGAAGTACGCCATCTTCGGGTGCGAGATGAGGCTGATGATCGGGGTGCCGCAGCCGAAGGGGATCATGCCGGCGTGGCCGCGCATGCCGATGACCAGCTTGGTGCGGGCGTAGAGGTCGAGGATCTCCTTGTTCTCGAAGTCGTACATCGGGATGACCGGCAGGGAGATGCCGTGCTCGCGCCGCAGGTCGAAGACGATCTTCTCGTCGTCCAGGGAGTGTGCCACGCACTGGACCTCGGCCAGCTCGCCCAGCTCGCGGACGGCCTTGGCCATCTGGGCCAGGAAGTAGCCGTAGTCGTGGCCGAAGCGCAGACCGGCCCGGTCGTAGGCGGCGTTGATGAGGATGGTGTCGTCGCGCCTGGCCGGGTCCTGCCAGCCGGGGACCAGTTGGCGGGTGACCGTGGTCGGGCAGGGCTGGAAGCGGATCTTGTCGTGCAGGTGGGATGGGACCATGGCCCGGACCTTCTCGATCGAGCCGTGGTTGCGCAGCCCGAAGAAGGACGACTGCTCGACGAGGAGCCGGAGCGAGTCGCGGAAGCGGTTGGCGCGGTAGGACTGGCCGTCGAAGGCGTTGAAGCCGACGGCGAAGACCGCGATCGGCACGTCGATGCCCTTGAGGAGCTCGTCGGGGACGTTCCACTGCCAGGCGCTGTTGCCGTTGGGCATGGTGTCCGGGATGAACAGTCCGCCGCCGCCGATGACCAGGCCGCGACGGCGGTTGACGCGCTGGAGGGCGCCCTCGTCGAAGAGGCGGTGGGCGTGCACCGAGTGCCAGCGGCGGGAGGTGGTGTCCGGGCCGAAGGCGGAGCGGACGCTCTCCGGGAGGAGCTTGTCGCCCGCGTTGCCCTGCCGGTCCATGTAGAAGGCGACGTGCGCCAACTGGTCCTCGGGGGCGCCCAGTTCCTGGGGCGGCACGGCGGAGGCGCGCTGTGCCCACAGGCGGCTGGAGCGGTGGGTGGGGTCGACGGACATACCGGCCGTGGCGTACCGCAGGGCCTCGCTGTTGTCGCCGTGCACCCAGGCCATCTGGGCGAGGCGGGCGTAGGCGGTGGCGGCCCGGTTGGGGGCGGCGGAGGCCAGCAGGAGCTGGGTCTTCGCCTCCTCGTAGCGGGAGACGCTCATCAGGGCGTGGCCGAGGACCTCGTGCGGCCAGGCCTCGTCGAGCGGGATGCGGACGCTGCCGAGGACGTCGACGGCGTCCTGGTAGTCGCCGGAGGAGATGTGGGCGGCGGCCACCTTGCGGGCGGCCTCGACGTCCCCGGTGCGGGCGACGTGCGGGGTGCCGTAGTGCACGATCAGGTCGTGGTGCAGGCCGCCCTGCTGCTCCATGTAGGCGGCCTGGAACTCGGCGTCGGACAGCTCGAACTCGCGCCAGCGCTCCTCGGCCCGGCTGTACCCCGCCTCGCCGCCCTGCCAGGGCTTGTGGCGGCCTGTGAAGTGGAGGATCGCGGTGTCGTCGGGGACGGGGAGGTCGCCGGACAGCCGCCGCTTGACGAAGTTGTAGCGGGCGTCGAGGCGCACGAAGTCGCCGTCCAGGACGGCGTTGAGGATGCCCTGGTCGTGCTTGTCGAGCTCGTAGTCGCCGGAGCGGCCGCACTTGTCGAGCTTCGCGCAGAAGGAGTCGCTCAGGTACTCGCGCTGGATGACCAGCAGACCGGAGTTGAGCTTGTGCTGCCCGTAGAAGAACTGCGGGACGGCAGCGAGGCCTTCGCGCAACTGGAGGAGTTCACCGAGGTCGCCGAGGACGACCATGTCGGTGTCGAGGGTGATGACGGTGTCGTACTCGCGGATCCTGAAGACGTCCAGGATGAAGTACGCCTTGCGGACCAGGTAGTTGTCCTGGTCGCCCTTCTTGTACGTGTCGTAGCGGTCGGCGTCGACACGCCTCAGGACGATCCGCGGGTGCAGGGCGCGGATCCGGGCGATCGAGCCGGGGCGCAGGTCGTCGTAGAGGACGACGAAGTCCTCGCACACCCCCGGGTTGGACAGGGCGAGGCTGCGCAGCAGGGCGAGGAAGCCGGGCAGGTAGTTCTCGTCCACGAAGCTGGCGAAGGCGATCTTCCGCTTGCCGGTGAGGGCGTGCGCGTCGGTCACCGGGGCCAGAGGGGCGGCGGTCCCGATCAGGGAGTTGCTGGTCATCGCAGGGATATCCTCATGTCGGTCACGCTCTGGGCCCGCTCCATGACCCATGCCTTCTCGCTGGTGTACTCGTGCACGGAGGTGATGGCGAGCTTCATCGCGTCCTGGAGCCGGTAGGCGCCGCTCTCGTAGAAGTCGAAGCCGATCAGGTCGAGCTTCGGGCTCACGTCGAGGAAGTCCAGCAGCCACAGCATGTTGAAGCCCGAGGTCGGGATGCCGGACCAGACGTCGGTTCCGACCTTGCCGATGTTGCGCAGGGGCCAGCGCAGCGACTCGTCGCCGAGGTAGGTCTGGGCGCCGGGCACCAGGCGGTTGCGCAGCGAGTACTTCCAGTCGCCGGAGACACCGCCGAAGACGAGGCGGGTGGTGACCTGTTGGTCCCAGTTGAAGCCGTGTTTGTGGATGGTGACGTGGATGTCGGTCCTGGCGCCGGTGTGCCTCGGGTCGATCCGGTAGGAGTTGAAGCGGACCACGAGGTCGTACGCGTCGATCTCGGCGCCCATCGAACTCGCGCCCACGCGTCCGGAGTTGGCGATGAGGCAGATCGACTTTCCGGCGATCTGGTTGCGGAACTCGCCCAGGGTGATCCACTGCACGCCCCCGATGGAGGGGTCGTCGACCGGGCCGCGCATGCGGTTGCGGCGCTGTTCGGCGTAGAGCTCGACCGCCCGGGTGAGCGCGGGACCGTCGGTGTCCTCGGTGGAGCGCAGGTCGAGGTACTGGCTGAGCAGTTCCTGCCGCTCCTGCACGGGGGCGTTCTCGCCGGCCAGCGAGAGGAGCGCTCCCACGAGCCGCGGCTCGGCCTCGGTCCAGTCGCCGACGGCGTGCGCGGCGAGACCCTCGGCCCACACGTCGGTGGCGGGGCGGCCGGCGAAGGCGCGGGCGCCGGAAACCTGGCGCCCCAGGAGGTCGAGGAGTTCGCGCTCCTTCTCGCCCGCGATGCGCAGGCCCGCGATCCGGGCGCGGACGCCGAAGCCGTCGTCGTCGGTGAGGCTCAGGTACTTCTCGTACGCCTCCAGGGCCTCGGCCTCCTCGCCCAGGGCCTCCAGGAGGCGGGCGCGCAGCCGCCAGCCCGCGCGGGAGTTCCTGCGCTGGGCGAGGACGGTGTCGCTGATGACCAGGGCGAGGTTCAGCTCGTCGTCGTAGCCGCACTCCAGGGCCTTGTTGCCGACGGCCAGGAGGGCGTCGAGCAGTTCGGCCGGGATGTTCGCCGCGGGGGTCGCGGCACCCTTGACGGCCCGCTTCAGCAGGGCGGTCGCACCCGACGGGGCGGGCGCGGACGGGGTGGCCGTGGCGGTGGTGCCCCAGACGACGAGCAGCTTGCGCAGCTGTTCGCCGAGTTCGACGCGGCGGCGGTCGACGCTGCCGACCACCTTGCCGCTGTGCGCCGCGCAGGCGCGCAGGCAGTCGTCCAGCTCCCCTCCACGCGCGCGTGCACGCCTCTTCTGGACCGTCGTCATGGCACTCCTGTTGTTTTCTTGCCAATGCAAAGGCAAGTTCTTGGGTTTACTGCGACGTGGGGGGATTCTGGGCGAACTTAGGAAGTCAAAACGACATTCAGGTGAACTCACCGGGACCAGAAGGCCAATCGTTGAGCCGGTGAGTAAGACATCGCCGTGATTCGGACTAACGTGCTGAGGCGCATCCACAGGAGTGACATAGGCTCTTCAGAGCTCGCGAAGGGGATTTCCGTGACCAGCATGACCGTCCGGCCGGCACCCGACCTGCCCCGGCGGCCGGAAGGGCCACAGCCCGCACCGCGCCCGCGGGAGAACCGGCTGCGGGCCCTGGACGGACTGCGGCTGGTGGCCGCGCTGATGGTGGCCGCGTACCACTACGGCGGCCGCGGCGGCGAGATCACCCAGTCCTGGGGAAGCTCCGCACAACGCCAGTTCCCGATGCTGCACACCTATTTCTCGTATGGCTGCCTCGGCGTCCAGGTCTTTTTCGTCATCAGCGGATTCGTGATCTGCATGAGCGGCTGGGGCCGGCCCCTGAAGTCGTTCTTCGCGTCCCGCGCCTCCCGGCTGCTGCCGGCTTATTGGGCGGCGGTACTCCTGGTCACCGCGGTGTTCGCGCTGCCCGCGGTCGCGTACAAGGCGCTGTCGCCCAGCGACGTCCTGGTGAACATGACGATGCTGCAGATGCCGCTGGGCGTCGACCGGGTGCTCGGTGTCTGCTGGACCCTGTGGGCGGAGGTCCGCTTCTACGTCCTGTTCGCGCTGTGCGTGGTCCTGCCCGGGGCCTCCCGGCGCCGGGTGATCATGTTCTGCGCCGGCTGGACGCTGGCGGCGGCGATCACCCAGGCCGCGCACCAGCCGCTGCTCGACGTGGTGTTCATGCCCGAGTACGCCTCCTTCTTCATCGGCGGTGTCGGTCTCTACCTCGTCCACCGCGACCGGCGGGACGTGTACGCCTGGGGCATCGTGGTGGTCAGCTTCCTGATCGGGCAGCACTACGCGGTCCAGTCGCTGTGGAACGCGTCCGACCCCCACGCCTTCGCCCACCGCACCTCGCTGGGCATCGTGCTGGTGGTCGCCTTCGGCTTCGTCGCGGTCGCGGCGATCGCGGTGGGCTGGCTGAGGTGGGCCAACTGGCGCTGGCTGACGGTGGCCGGGGCGCTGACCTACCCCTTCTACCTGGTGCACGAGCACCTGGGCTGGGTGGTGATCAAGGTCCTCCACCGCGACCTGGGCCTGCCCTCGGCGGTGACCTTCGCCCTGACCCTCGCCTCGATGCTGACCCTCGCCTGGCTGCTGAACCGCTTCGTCGAGGACCGGCTGACCCCGCGGCTGCGGACCGCGCTCAACAACACGCGCTGAGCTGTTCACCTGACGTTCGTTTCGCCGACCGCTCAGCCGCCGCTGGATGAGCACACTGTTCCCATGGGCGACGCACAGCAGACGTACAGGCACCCCGGCGAACTCCGTGACGTACCCGGGTGGTTCCCGCCGCTCGACCAGATGCTGTTCAGCTGGTTCCTGGAACGCCAGGAGAAACCGGGTGACCTGCTGGAACTGGGCGCGTACATGGGCAAGAGCGCGATCCTGCTCGGGCAGCACCTGCGGGACGGCGAGAGCTTCACGGTGTGCGACCTGTTCGGGGGCGAGGCACCGGACGGTGCCAACCGCGCCGAGACCACGAAGTCGTACGCCTCCCTCACCCGGCAGGCCTTCGAGCGGAACTACCTCTCCTTCCACGACGTCCTGCCGAGGGTGATCGAGGGTCCCACCTCGGTCGTCCCCGGCGAAGTGGCGCCGGGCACCTGCCGGTTCGTCCACATCGACGCCTCGCACCTGTACGAGCACGTGTACGGCGACATCGGCGCCGCCCGCGAGATCCTGCTGCCCGACGGGATCGTCGTCCTGGACGACTTCCGCTCCGAGCACACCCCGGGCGTCTCGGTCGCCGTGTGGGAGGCCGTGCTCAACCGCGAGCTGCGGCCGATCTGCATCAGCACGCAGAAGCTGTACGGCACCTGGGGTGACCCGGAGCCGGTGCAGGAGGAGCTGCTGGCGATGCTCCGGGAGCGCACGGACGTCGGGCTGAGCGTGCAGGACGTGGCCGGTCACCGGCTGGTGCGGGCGCGGGCGCAGAAGATGCAGGCGCCGCCCTTCCCGCGCTCCCGGCACTATGTGGCGCCCGTGGCCGCCCCGAGCCCCGCTCCGCGGCCGCGGCGCTCCCCGGCCCGCCGGATCGCCGTGGACCTGCTGCCGCCGGTGGTCACGCGCGCGGTGCGCAAGGTCAGGGCCCGGTAGGCCGGTACTGCCGCTCGATCCCCGCCAGCACCAGCTCCAGCCCCTCCTCGTAGTGCTGGTCGAAGTCCTGGAAGATCTCCGCGCCCGCCGCCGCCGACAAGGGGAAGTCGGCCATCAGGCGGGCGCGTTCCGCCACGTCGAAGCCTTCCCGGCGCTCACCCGGCAGCGGCTCCACGCCCTGCTCCTCCGTGACGAAGCCGAGGGTGTAGTGGTACGTCGTCGACTGGGCCCGGGCCGCCTGGGCGAGGGTGAATCCGGCGGCCGTGAAGAGGCGCAGGGTCTCCTCCATCTGCTCGACGTGGACCAGGCCCGTGAAGCGTGAGCCGCTGTAGACCTTGGCGCCGTCGCGGTAGCCGAGCAGGGCGGTGCGCAGTCCCCGGTTGGCCTTGAGCAGTCGCTCGCGCCAGGTGTCGGACGGGTCGAGCGCGGTCCCGGCGACCATACGCCGGTACATCTCCGTCGCCATCTCGTCGAGCAGTGCCTGCTTGTCCTTGAAGTGCCAGTACAGGGCGGGCGCCTTGACGTCGAGTTCCCTGGCGATGGCCCGCAGGGTGAGGCCGTCGAGGCCGGCCTCATTCAGGAGCTTCAGGGCGGTGTCGGCGACCCTCGCGCGGTCGAGGGGCGGGCGTTTCTCCGTACTCACGCTTGACAGCTTAACAGCGTTAAGGGCACGCTCGGACCCGACAGCACTTAACAGCGTTAAGGAGATGGGCATGAACACGGACGTACTGATCGTCGGCGCCGGGCCGACCGGCCTCGCGCTCGGCATCGACCTCGCCCGGCGAGGCGTGGACGCGCTGGTCGTGGAGAAGGCGGACCGGCTGTTCCCGGGCTCCCGCGGCAAGGGCATCCAGCCGCGCACCATGGAGGTCTTCGACGACCTCGGCGTGCTCGACGCGATCCTCGCGGCCGGCGGGACCTACCCGGTCGGCATGGTCTGGCAGGACGGCGAGCGGGTCGGCGAGCACCGGATGTTCGACCCGGTCGAGCCGACGGAGGACTCGCCGTACAACGCGCCGTGGATGGTGCCGCAGTGGCGCACCCAGGAGGTGCTGTCCGCACGGCTGGAGGAGCTGGGCGGGCGGGTGTCCTTCGGCCGGGAGGCCGTCGGGCTGGAACCGGACGCGGACGGGGTGACCGTGCGCTTCACGGCGGGCGAGGACGTCCGCGCCCGGTACGTGGTCGCCGCCGACGGCGGGCGTTCGGCCGTCCGCCGCACGCTCGGCATCGGCATGACCGGCGAGACAGTCGACCCCAATCCGCTGCTCGTCGCCGACGCCCGCGTCACCGGCCTCGACCGGGACAACTGGCACATCTTCCCGCCCCGCGGCGAGGACACCGGCTACCTCTCGATCTGCCCGCTCGCCGGCACGGAGGACTTCCAGATCGTGGCCCAGTTCCCGGAGGGCACCCGGGTGGACCTGTCCCCGGACGCCGTCCGCGAGGTCGTCGCGGCCCGCTCCCACCTCGCCCCCGAGTCGGTGACGGAGATCCGCTGGGCCTCCGACTTCCGGCCCCGCGCGGCCCTCGCGGACAGCTTCCGCTCCGGCCGGGTCTTCCTCGCCGGTGACGCGGCCCACGTCCACTCCCCCGCGGGCGGCCAGGGCCTGAACACCAGCGTCCAGGACGCGTACAACCTGGGCTGGAAGCTGGGGGCGGTGCTGCGCGCCGGGGCCCCGGCCGCCCTGCTGGACACCTACGAGGAGGAGCGCCGCCCCATCGCCGCGCAGATGCTCGGCATCTCGACGGGCGTGCACCGGGGAGAGGTCCGCCGGGGCGAGGCGACCCGCCAACTGGGCCTCGGCTACCGGGAGTCGTCCCTGACGGAGGAGACCCGCACGGCACCGAGCGGACTGCGCGCCGGCGACCGCGCCCCCGACGGCAGGCTGGGCGGCGTGCGCCTCTTCGACGCCTTCCGGGGCCCGCACTGGACGCTGGTGGCGGTCGGCGTCGAGGCACCGCGGCTGCCGGAGCCGGTGCGGGTGGTCACCGGTGAGGACCAGCCGTCGTACGGGAAGGGACTGTTCCTGGTGCGTCCGGACGGCTATGTGGGCTGGGCGGGCGAGGACGCCGCGCGGCTGGCGGGTTACGTCGGCCGGGGAATCACGCGCTAGCGAGCGACAGCTTCACGGCGAACCCGAGGAACAGCGCCCCGGCCGCCGAGGTCGCCCCCGCGGACAGCCGGCGCCGCCTGCGGAACGCGGCCGCCAGCCTCGTCCCGCCGAAGATCAGCGCGGTGAGGTACAGGAAGCTGGCCGCCTGCGCGAACGCCCCGAGGACGACGAAGGACAGCGCCGGATACGCGTATCCCGGATCCACGAACTGCACGAAGAAGGCGACGAAGAACAGGATCGCCTTGGGGTTGAAGAGGCTGATCACCAGAGCCTTGCGATACGGCCGCTCACCCGGACCGGCGTCGGAGAGCTCCGCCTCGGCCACGGGCGACCGCCGGGACCGCCACATCCCCCACGCGGCGCGCAGCATGCCCGCCGCGAGCCAGGTCAGGTACCCGGCTCCCACGTACTTCACGATCCCGAAGAGCACGGCGTTGGCCTGGAGCAGCGAGGCGACCCCGGCCGCCGACAGGGTCATCAGCACCGCGTCCCCGCACCACACCCCGGCGGCGGCGGTGTACCCGGCCCGCACTCCCCGCCGCGCGGCGACGGAGACGACGTACAGCGAGTTGGGGCCGGGCAGCAGGACGATCAGGACGAGGCCCGCGAGGTAGGTGGGGAGGTCTATGACACCGAACATGCAGACGAGTGTCGCACTCAGAACGCGTCCGAGGGGACGTAGGTCCCCCACACCTCGCGCAGCGCGTTGCACACCTCGCCCACCGTCGCCCGGGCCTTCAGCGCGTCCTTCATCGGGTACAGGACGTTGTCCTCGCCCTCGGCCGCCTTCTTGAGGGCGGCGAGGGCCGCGTCCACCGCGGCCCGGTCGCGTTCGGCGCGGAGCCTCGCGAGGCGTTCGGCCTGCCGGGCCTCGATGGCCGGGTCGACGCGGAGCGGCTCGTACGGCTCCTCCTCGTCGAGCCGGAAGCGGTTGACGCCCACGACCACCCGCTCACCGGAGTCGGTCTCCTGGGCGATCCGGTAGGCGTTGCGCTCGATCTCGTCCTTCTGGAAGCCGTGCTCGATGGCGGCGACCGCGCCACCGAGGTCCTCGACCCGGCGCATCAGGTCCAGCGCGGCCGCCTCGACGTCGTCGGTCATCGTCTCGACGACGTACGAGCCCGCGAACGGGTCGACCGTCGCCGTCACGTCCGTCTCGTGGGCCAGCACCTGCTGGGTGCGCAGGGCCAGCCGGGCGGACCTGTCGGTCGGCAGGGCGATGGCCTCGTCGAAGGAGTTGGTGTGCAGCGACTGCGTGCCGCCGAGGACGGCCGCCAGACCCTGGACGGCGACCCGGACCAGGTTCACCTCCGGCTGCTGGGCCGTCAGCTGCACCCCGGCCGTCTGCGTGTGGAAGCGCAGCATCAGCGACTTCGGGTTCCGCGCGCCGAACTCGTCGCGCATCACCTTCGCCCAGATCCGCCTGGCCGCGCGGAACTTGGCGACCTCCTCCAGGATCGTCGTCCGCGCGACGAAGAAGAACGACAGCCGGGGGGCGAAGTCGTCGACGTCCATGCCGGCCGCGACCGCCGTGCGCACGTACTCGATGCCGTCGGCGAGGGTGAAGGCGATCTCCTGCGCGGGCGAGGCACCCGCCTCCGCCATGTGGTAGCCGGAGATCGAGATCGTGTTCCACCGCGGGATCTCGGCCCTGCAGTACTTGAAGATGTCGGCGGTCAGCCGCAGCGAGGGCTTGGGCGGGAAGATGTACGTCCCGCGCGCGATGTACTCCTTCAGCACGTCGTTCTGGATCGTGCCGGTGAGGCGGTCGGCGCCGGCTCCCTGCTCCTCGGCGACCAGTTGGTACAGCAGGAGCAGGAGAGCGGCCGGGGCGTTGATCGTCATCGAGGTGGAGACCTGGTCCAGCGGGATCCCGCCGAACAGCACCCGCATGTCGTCGACCGAGTCGATCGCCACTCCGACCTTGCCGACCTCGCCGTGGGCGATCGGGGCGTCGGAGTCGTGGCCCATCTGGGTGGGCAGGTCGAAGGCGACCGACAGTCCCGTCGTGCCGTGCGCGATCAGCTGCCGGTAGCGGGCGTTGGACTCCGTCGCCGTGCCGAAACCGGCGTACTGACGCATGGTCCAGGGGCGGCCCGTGTACATCGACGGGTACACGCCGCGCGTGAAGGGGTACCCGCCCGGCTCGCCGAGCTTCTCCTCGGGGTCCCAGCCCTGGAGGGCCTCGGGGCCGTAGACGGGTTCGATGGGCAGTCCGGACTCCGACTCACGCGTCATGCCCACCACGGTATTGCGGTCTCGGGCGAAGCGCCGCCGGGTCGTTCGCGACCGGCCCTCCGGGGGGAGACATCAGGGGATGCCGGTGAGACGACTGGGGGTCCGGATGCGTAGTACGGGCATGGGGAGATCGTTCGCCACGCTGCTGGTCCTGGCGCTGGCCTGCGGCTGCACGGTGACCGCCGGCGGGGACAAGGACGGCGGGCGGCACCTGCCCGTGCGGATCGAGGTCCCGGAGCACAGCACACCGCCGCGGCACAGCACACCGCCGGCGGACGACGACGCGAAGCCGGGTGCGACGACACCGTCCGCCGGGGCCGCCGCGCCCGCCGTGCTGTGGTCGCGGGGCGACTCCGGGCGGGACGTACGGGAGTTGCAGGCCCGGCTGCGTGAGGTCGCCTGGCTCCACGACGGGCCGACCGGGTCGTACGACGATCTCACCGAGCGAGCGGTGAAGGGCTTCCAGGGCAAGCGCGGGCTGCCGAGGACCGGGAGGACCGACACGGTCACCTGGAAGCGGCTGAAGGGCATGACGCACGAGCCGGGCAAGTGGGAGCTGTATCTGATGGGCGGCCAGCCGGCCGACGCGCCGGACGCCCGCTGTCTGACCGGGCGGGTGCTGTGCATCAGCAAGACGAGCCGGACCCTGCGCTGGATGATCGACGGGCGGACGGTCATGACCGTGCCGGTCCGCTTCGGCTCGGTGGGCACACCGACCCGCGAGGGCGTGTTCAGCGTCTACTGGAAGTCACGGCACCATGTGTCGACGCTCTACGACTCCCCCATGCCGTACGCCATGTTCTTCAGCGGCGGCCAGGCGGTGCACTACTCGGCCGACTTCGCGGCCCACGGTTACGCGGGCGGCTCCCACGGCTGCGTCAACGTCCGCGACGAGGCGGCGATCGCGGACCTGTTCGCCCAGGTGAGGAGCGGCGACAAGGTCGTCGTCCACTGGTGACGTCCGCGCGAGGGAATCAGGGGCGCGGACGGGACCGGGGGAACGTGTCCCGCCCGCGCCAGGTGCACGAGCCGTAGGTACGGGGGGAACCCCGGCTCTGTGCGACGGCCGATGACCAGTCGGCTCACTCAGTACTGCGCTCCGGCCCCCGAAAACGTCACACCCACCGCGAAAGATTTCGGGGCGGGTGAGAAAAGTGCAGTTCAGCGGCTTGGCGCGCGGTCAGAGTGCGCTGTACGACGGGCTCGGGGCCGGCTCCGGTGACATCGTTGCCCCGGATGTGGCGAGCGGGGCGCCGGACGCGGTGTCGCCCTCGGGGGCGTGGTGGTTCTTGCGGGGGGACGTGAACTGGTTGCCGTGGTGACCGTGCCCGTCGCCCCGGCCGTGCCCGTCGCCGGGGCCGCCCTTGTCGCTGTCCTCGTGGTCGCCGGTGTCCTCGCCCTTGCCGTCGCCCTTGCGGTCGTCGGGGGCGGACTGGGCGTCGCCCCGGGTGCCGGTGCCGGACAGGACGCCCTTGCAGTACTTCCAGACCTGGGAGGCACCGCCCGCCGCGCTCTCCAGGGAGCGCTCGCGGTGCGAGTCGAGCTTCTTGCCGGCGCGCACGTCCCGGCAGGCCGAGGCGGCTCCGTTCCCGTCGCGCCGGGGCCGTACGCCCAGCCCCTCGGAGCCCTTGTCGGGCGTCGTCCCGGTGTCGCCGCGTGCCGTGTCCCGGGAGCCGGCCCCTGCGGAGGGGGAGCCCTCGGGCGAGGGCACGACCTCAGGAGCCGGGGCCGACGGCGAGTCGAACGTGCGGTCCGGGGTGGCGGCGGCCGACACCGTCGCCGCGGGTTCCGGTTCGCCGTCCCCGAGGTGCGGAAGCACGCCGATTCCGGCCGCGACGGCCACTCCGCCCACCATCCCGACGGTCAGTACGGCGGCCAGTGCGAGGTGCGCGGGACGCCGTCGGCGGGGACGTCCGGGCGCCGCGTCCGGGGCGCCGATGCGCACGAGACCGGCGTCGGCGGAACCGGTTCCGGTCCGGTGCCGGCCCCGGGCGGGCGGGCTCACCCAGTCGTCCGCACGCTCCGCGCGCACCTTGCGGAACGCGGCCAGCGCGGCCTCCTCACCGGGGAGTCCGTCGCTGGTCGGGGCGGGTTCCACGGTCAGCGCGTCCAGCGTTTTCGCTAGCCGCTCGGCCTGGTCGCGGGCGGCCTCGTCGACAGCTTCCAGTGACTCGCCGCGCAGCAACCGCTCCGCTGTCTCGAGGTCCAGCCACCTGTAGCGCTCGTCGGCCATCACATGTCCTTCTGCGTCCGCGGACGCATATGCGTCACACTCGCGGACGTCACCGCACCGTCCTGCGGTTCTCGCTGCGGGGGCAGGGCGTCGAGCACGCCGGCCGATTCCGGATCCTCGCCGAGGAGCTCGGCGAGCCGTTTCAGACCCCGGTGCGCGGCCGTCCGTACCGCGCCGGGACGCTTGCCGAGGGTCTCGGCCGCGGTCTTGGCGTCCAGGCCGACCACCACGCGCAGCACCACGGCCTCGGCCTGGTCCTGGGGCAGCCGGGCGATGAGCGAGAGGGTGGTGTCGGTGGCCAGCGCCTCGATGGCCTCGCCCGCGGTGTCCGACGCGGCGGGCTTCCCGGTCAGCTCGGTCTCGTCGCCGCCGATGGCGGGGCGGCGGCCGCGCATCCGGATGTGGTCGAGGGCGCGGTTGCGGGCTATCCGGGCGGCCCAGCCTCGGAAACGGTCCGCGTCCCCGTCGAAGCGGTCCAGGTCACGGGCTATCTGGAGCCAGGCCTCGGAGGCCACGTCCTCGGCGTCCGGATCTCCGACCAGTGTCCGGACGTATCCGAGCAGCCGCGGGTGCACCGCGCGGTACACAGTCCGGAACGCGGTCTCGTCCCCGTCCTGTGCCGCAAGCACCGCGGCAGTCAACTCCGCGTCGTCCCCCAGCACCCGTGAATCCTCAATACGTGGTCGCGATCGATGGTCGCCGCTTCGAGCCGTCGAGGGGTTGTGGTGATCGTTCGAGAGTCGCGTTGATCATTCAACTTCCGCGCCCGGCGCGAAAGGCACGTTACGACCTGAAACCGCTGCTCGTCCATGTCAGTACAAAATGCAACGACCTCGTGATCCGGAGCTGGTCCGGTGGGGTGTGACAGAAACCGCACTCATGACGCTGAAGAAAGTACGGGCCGCCGCGCGGCCCGTGCCGCGCGACGGCCGGGGCCTCTCCTGTGGGGGGTGGCGGCCCCGGCCGTCGCCTCGGCCGCCCCGGGTCACTGCTTGCCGGACTTGTTCCCGTCCGCGTTCTGCCCGCCGCCCGCCTTGTCCTTCTGGTTGCCCTGAATCGCGCCGCCCGCGTCGTCGGAGTTCTGCGCGTCACCGCCCCCGCCGTTCGCGTTCGCCGCGCCCTTGGCCGCGTTCGCGCTCTGCGCGTCGGCCGCGTCCGTCAGCGCGGTGCAGTAAGCGCTCACGTTCGCCTCGCCGCCGGCCGCCGTCACGAGCCGCTGGAACGCCGTGGAGTCCAGCGCCTTGCCGCGGCCCCGCAGCTTCTCGTACGCACGACAGTGGGCCAGGGTGTCCTTCGCGGTGGGCGGACGGTCCGACGGAGCGGACGCGGAGGGCCGGGTGCCGACGCGCGACGGGGCCGAGGTGCTCACCGGGACGCTCGGGCGGGCGTCCGGTTCCCCTGCCGCGCCCCGGTCATGACCGCCGCCCGCCGAACCGATCGCCGCGTACGCGACCCCGCCGAGGGTGAGGCTCGCCAGGAGCACGGAGAGCGTTGCCTTCAGCGAACGCGCCCTGCTCCGCCGCGGGCGGGCGCGCCAGTCGTCGCGCCGGCGCGTGCGCGCCCGATGCTCCCCGGCGTCCCTCGCCGCCCGAAAGGCCGCCACGGCCCGCCGCTCCCCCTCGTCCTCGCACTTCTCGTCACGGATGGCCGCGGCGAGCAGCGCTTCCAGGGGGCTGTCCTCGGACCGGGGCCTCCCGTCGTACGCCTGCTCCCGGCCGGGCGTCGCGCCCTCGCCCCGCGCCCGTCCCCGCACGGCCTTCGCCGGGCGCGCATGCCGGCGGCCGAAGGCATCGCCGCTCCGCTCGTCACCCATGCCGTGTCCGTCCCTGTCCGACGTGGCGTCCTGCCCTGTCATGTCGACTCCCCCAGCGTCCGGGAGCCGTCATCCGTCACACTCTCGACGCCCAGCTGATGCGCCAGCCGCTTCAGACCCCGGTACGCGGCGGTGCGCACCGCGCCGGGGCGCTTGCCGAGGACGCGGGCCGCGGCGGGGCCGTCCAGTCCGACCACCACCCGCAGCAGCACCGCCTCGGCCTGGTCCCGCGGCAGCCCCCGGACCAGTTCCAGGGCGTACTCGGTGGAGAGTGACTCCAGCGCCTGGTCGTGGGTGCTGTACGGGCCGGGCAGGTCCAGCATGTCCTGTTCCAGCGCCGCCGACCGGGGCCGCACCTTCTGCCGGCGCAGATGGTCCAGGGCCCGGTGCCGGGCGATGGTCGCGGTCCAGCCCCTGAAGCCCGCCCCGTCCCCCCGGAACCGGCGCAGGTCCCGGGCGATCTCCAGCCAGGCGTCCGACGCCACGTCCTCCGCGTCCTCCCCGACCAGCCCGCGCAGATACCCGAGCAGTCCGGGCTGCACCAGCCGGTAGGCGACCGCGAAGGCGGTCTCGTCGCCCTCCTGGGCCCGCGCGACAGCCGCACCCAGTTCCCCGTCGTGTGCCTGCGCGCGGCGGGGTTCCCCTCCCTGGCCCAAGAACTTTCCTGTCCGTACCGGTTCGTGGCGGTTCCGCACCCTCCGGCACGGTCGCCCTTGCCCATGTCCCCCACGGTCAACAGCGCCGGACTTCACAGAAGTGTCACAGCGGGCCGGACATCCCGGGCACCCCGCATCGCACACGTGTGACACCTGGCAGGCTTCGTACGCTGTGTAGATGCCACCTGTGTGACAGGTGGTTTTTGTGTGACCAAATTCAGGGGTGGGGTAGTGAGTCGTCGTAATAGCCGTGCGTACAGACCGCTCAGTATGAAGCGGCGTGCGTGGCTGACGCTCGGGGCGGTGGTTCTGGGAGGCGGCGGCATCGCGACCTACGCCGTCGCCAGTCCGTCGGCCGACGCCGCGGGGGACGTGCAGCCCAAGCGGCCGGTGAAGGTCTACGACTTGGCGCTGAAGGGCACCGCGGCCGGCAAGCGGGAGCTGCCGCGCACCGAGACCAGGCAGTTCTCGCTGCTCGGTGTCTCGTGGACGGGGACGGCCAAGCAGCTGGAGGGCAGGGCGCAGGTCAGGACCCGCGGGAGCGAGACGGGCGAGTGGACCGCCTGGCAGGACCTGGAGACGACCATCGACCCGCCGGAGGACCCCGACGAGCGCAGCGGCGCGCGTGGCGCGTCCGAACCGCTGTGGGTGGGCCCCTCGGACGGCGTGCAGGTGCAGGTCGTCCACGAGGACGGCACCACGAGTGCCGGACTGCCCAAGGGACTTGAGGTCAACCTCGTCGACCCGGGCATCGCGACCGCGGCGGAGCAGCGGGACACCGGCGACGACACGGACCCGGCGGCGTTCGCCGTGGGCGGGACCGAGACGCCGGCCCCGACCGGGAGCGAGAGCACGTCCGCCTCGCCTTCGGCGCCCGCCACCGTGTCACCGACCGCGACGCCCACACCGACGCCGACCGCCACCACGCCCACCGCGCCCCCGTCGACGGTCCCCGAGCCCACGATCGTCCCCCGCTCCGGCTGGGGCGCCGACGAGTCGCTCAGCCCCGATCCGTCGGAGTACAACGCCGACGTGAAGGCCGTCTTCGTGCACCACACGGCGGGCTCCAACGACTACTCGTGCGAGGAATCGGCGTCGATCATCCGGGGCATCTACGCGTATCACACGCAGACCGAGAAGTGGAACGACATCGGCTACAACTTCCTGGTCGACAAGTGCGGCACGGTCTTCGAGGGCCGCAAGGGCGGGGTGGACCTGCCGGTCCTCGGCGCGCACACCTACGGCTGGAACCGTGAGTCCGCCGGCATCGCCGTCCTCGGCGACTACACCGCCGCGGGCGCCTCGAACGCCGCCCTCACCTCGGTCGCCCGGATCGCGGCCTGGAAGCTCGGCCAGTACGGCGTCGCCCCCGACTCGACGGTCCAGCTGAACGCGGGCGCCACCCAGAAGAACTTCGCCGGTACGAGCTTCACCGCGGGCACCGCCTACACCTTCGACCGGATCTCCGGTCACCGCGACGGCTACGCCACCGAGTGCCCGGGCAACTCCCTCTACGACCAGCTGCCCACCATCCGCGCCTGGGCCGCCGGCCCGGTGCAGGGCCTGAAGCTCACCTCGCTGACCGGCGCGACCCTGTCCGGCTCGACGTACTGGACGAAGGGCGCGATCACGGCGAAGTGGTCGGCCACCACGCCGAGTTCGCTGATCTCCCGGTTCGAGCTCCTGGTCGACGGCAAGGTCGTCGCCTCCGCCGCCGGTACGGCCACCTCGGCGAGCACCACGCTGACCGCGGGCACCCACAAGGTCGCCGTACGCGCGGTGCACCAGTCCGGCAGGACCACTCCCGCGACCACCGCGCTGACCGTCGCCACCGACACCACCGCGCCGGCCTTCTCCACCACGCCCCAGCTCACCCTGCGCACCGGCACGGTCAGCACCACCGCCGTCCCGGTCACCCTCGGCTGGAAGGCCGCCGACTCCCAGGCGCTGAAGTCGGTGAGCCTGCTGTCCCCGACGACGGCCACCTTCGGCCCGACCACCACCAGCTCCAGCCGTACCGCCAAGTCCGGTACCGCGAGCATCTGGTCGATGAAGGCGTACGACGTCGCGGGCAACACCCGCACCTCGTCGCCCTCCTACACGCCGATGATCCTCCAGGAGACCTCGGCGACGAAGTCCGGGAGCTGGACCGCGCGTTCGTCCACCAGCTACCTCGGCGGGAAGTCGTACTCCAGCGGTTCCAAGGGCGCGAGCCTGAGCTGGACGTTCACCGGCCGGTCCGCCTCCTGGGTGGTCTCGCGGGCGTCCACCTCCGGGCAGGCCTACGTGTACGTGGACGGCACCAAGGTCGCGACCGTGGACCTGAAGTCCTCGACCACGAAGTACCGCGACGCGATCTGGACCAAGTCCTGGTCCAGCAGTGCCAAGCACACCGTGAAGATCGTGGTGGTCGGCACCAGCGGCCGTCCGACGGTCACGACGGACGGCCTGGTCTACATCAAGTAGGGCCTCAGCCTCAGCCCAGTGTGTCCACCGGCTCGGGCGTCCGCTCCCCCACTCCCTGGGGGGTGGGCGCCCGTTCCGCGTTCACGACGACTCCCGCGATCAGCGCGGCGAGCAGCAGCGCGCCGAACGCCCACCAGGTGGCCACGTTGAAGCCGTGCACGGTGGCCTCCGCCTGGAGCTGCCGCCGGTCGACGCCGGGGCCCGCGTGCGCGGTGAGGTAGGTCGCGGTCACGCTCGCGGCGATCGTGTTCAGCAGGGCCGTACCGATCGAACCGCCCACCTGCTGGGCGGTGTTGAAGGTCGCCGAGGCCGCCCCCGAGTCGCGCGGCGCGACGCTTCCGGTGGCCAGCGAGATGGAGGTCATCATCGCCGTGCTCATGCCGAGACCCAGCATCAGCATCCCGGGCAGGACGTGCGAGACGTACGCCGGTTCCACGCCGACCTGGGCGATGACCGACAACCCGCCCGCGGCGAGCAGCAGTCCGGGCACGATCAGGACCCGCGGCGGGACCTTTCCCAGCAGGCGTGCGGCGATCTGCGTCGAGCCGACGATCATCGCGGCGGTCATGGGCAGATACGCGAGCCCGGTCTTCAGCGGCGACCATCCGAGGACGCCCTGGAGGTAGTAGGTCAGGAACAGGAAGACGCCGAACATCCCGACGGTGACGAACAGGACGGTCAGGAAGGCGCCGACGCGCTGCCGGTCCCTGATCACCGACATCGGCAGCAGCGGCACCCGCGCCCGGGTCTGCCACACCGCGAACGCGGCGAGCAGGACGACCCCGGCGACCAGCAGGGTCACCACGAGGGCGTCGCCCCAACCCCGGGACTCCGCCTCGGAGAAGCCGTACACCAGTGACAGCATCCCGGCCGAGCCGAGCAGCGCGCCCGGCACGTCGAGATGGGCGTCGGGGTGCCGTCCGCCGGGCGAGAGGATCGCCCACGCGCCCGCGAACGCGACCAGCGCGATGGGGACGTTGACGTACAGGCACCAGCGCCAGTCCAGATACTGGGTGAGCAGACCGCCCGCGAGCAGCCCGATCGCGGCGCCGGCCCCGACGATCGCGCCGAACACCCCGAAGGCCTTGGCGCGTTCCTTCGGTTCGGTGAAGGTCGTCGAGAGCAGGGACAGCGCGGACGGCGCGAGCAGCGCGGCGAACACACCCTGCAGGGCGCGGGCCCCGAACAGCATGCCCTGGCCGGTCGCGGCCCCGCCGAGTGCGGAGGCGGCGGCGAAACCGACGAGCCCGATCATGAAGGTGGTCCGGCGTCCGGCGAGGTCGGCGATCCGGCCGCCGAGCAGCAGGAGCCCACCGAAGGCGAGGGTGTAGGCGGTGATGACCCACTGCCGGTTCCCGTCCGACATGTTCAGGTCGGCCTGGGCGGACGGCAGGGCGATGTTCACGATGGTCATGTCCAGCACGACCATCAACTGGGCAAGCGCGATGACGACCAGCGCCCACCAACGACGGTTGTCGGCCATGACCCCATCGTGCGCCTGCCATCGGCCCTTTGGGAACGGTAGCGTCTCTTATTACGGTGTTTTTGCCTCCGCGGTCAGTGCCGCCCGCCACCGGTCGCGTCGCGGCACAGCAGCCGCAGCGAGCCGTCCCCGGCGAAGCAGCGGCGGGCCTCGTCCACCGGGTCCCACAGCCGTCCGTCGGGCGTACGGACCCAGTGCTCGCCGCCGCTCGTCCACCACTCGGCACCGGTCTGGTGGACGACGACCTCACCGGCGTAGGCACCGAGCCCGCGCAGCACGGTCTCCACGGCGGCGTACGGCGCCCCCTCCCGCCGAATCTCCTCGATCAGCCGGTCGACGCGCCACAGGCTCTGCGCCGAGTAGTCGAGGCGGACACGGGCGCCCTCGCGCAGGGCCGACACGGCGTCGGCGGCCCAGCGCACGGGTTTGGCCGCGGCGGCGGGGCGGCTGGTCCGGCGGGTGGTCACATCGGCCGTCGTAGGGGCAGTTGCCTGAGCCGTCACATCAGTCATCACAAGGGTGAAAGCGTTCGGGAGAGGTGTTTCGTCACCCGGATCGGGGCCTCTTGGCGGGACCGGCGCAGGACCGACGCACCTTCGCCGTATCCCTCCCCGGACGGTCACAGGACCCTCTCGGTAGCGAGGTTGACGCCGGTGTGACGATTCGCCCCTCCCCTGCGCTCCTCTCTCTGATGAGCGACTACTTCCATCTCCGCGCGGTGCCGCCCTCGGCCCTGCGCAACAGCGCGAACTGGATGCAACGGCTGTTCGAGGACGACTGGGACGCCGTACGCGAACGCATCGGACGACACCGGGAGGAGGTGCTGGACAAGTCCTACCTGGACCACGAACTCCTGTACGCGGGCGCCGAGGTGGTCCTCGGCGGCCTCCCGGTCTACCCGGGCGACCACGACAAACCCCCGTTCCTGCTGCTGACCGCGGCCCGGGCGAACCGCGTCTCGGCGTACCTGGGTGCGGCCGACTTCGAGGCCCTGTGGCGGGTCGCCCGCGAGGACGTCCTTCCGAGACACGGCGGAGCGGCCGCGGAACGGGAGGCGCGGGGGGTGTTCGCGGCGGCGCACCGGGATCTGACGGCGTTCTACGGACAGACGGCGCAGTACGGGGACGCGGTGGTCAAGTGGCTCATCCAGTGAGCCACTGCTCCACCGAGCCACTCCTCCACTGAGCCGCGGCTCTCACCCCCGGCGCCGGCTCCTGCGGGACACCACCGCGCGCAGTACCCGGCGGCCCTCCGTCGAGACCTCCAGAGCCGGGCGCAGACCTGCCGGGCCATGACCGGCGAGAAGCTCCAGGACGGTGATCTGGCGGCGCAGTTCGGCGGCGACGAGCGGGGACATGCCCTCCGTACGGCCCTCGCGGCGGGCGTCGACCGAGTCGCCGGCGTCCTTCAGGGGGTCGAGCAGCCGGTGGATCTGCAGCGCGGCGACCGAGCAGGCGTCGGCCCACGCCCGTACCCCGGCGGCGGATCGTTCGGCCGGCGCGGCGGCGAGCATCCGGCGGGCCAGCAGCACGGCCTCGTCCTCACCGGAGCCCGAACCGGAGTCGGAGCCCTGGCCCGGCTCCCCGTCGGCCGCCTCGAACTCCCCGTCCCCGCCCAGCTTCCCCCGCACCTGCTCCAGCCGTTCGCCCCACTCCTCGGCCCCGGCGTCGTCCGCGAGCCCCGCCCACAGGGGCCGGAGAATCTCGTCGTCGCCGCCGAGCAGCGGTACGCAGCGATCCAAACAAGCCAACCCGCTGGCGGCCAGGCCGCGTTCGTCGGCCTGGCCGATCAGCTCCACCAGACTCATCCACGCCTCCCTCGCCGAGCGGCATTCCCTAACGGAACCCGCACTTCCCCTTACTGCGCGCGATGGCTCGGGAGTGTCACAGGGGCACCACACCGAGCCGGTCGAGCATACGGAAGAAGAGGTTTTCGGCCAACAGGTCGGGCTCGGCGTTCAGTACGTCGAGCAGCGGCTCCTCCGCCACCTCGTGTCCCGCCTCCGCGGCCCAGGCGACGGCCCGCGCCGCCGCGTCGCGGGGTTCGAGGAAGTAGTCCTCCAGGGTCAGACCCTCCTCGCCGCCCCCGAGGTACCCGGCCATGGCGGTGCGGGCCAGACAGGTCGTCCAGGCCCCGCTCTCCGGTCCCGCCGCCTCCAGGACCACCGAGGCGCTGTCCATGACGTATCCGAAGAGCGCGGGCGAACCGGTCTCCAGCGCGAGGGCGTTCATGTTCCCGACATCGCCCTCGCCGTTGGCGTACTCCCAGACCTGCCAGCCGCCGGGCGCCGACTCGCGCAGGACCATGCCCTCGGCGCCGGCCAGCGCGTCCGTCTCGGCGAGCGGCCGCTCCCCGCGGCCCACGACGAAGTAACCCCAGTAGCCCATCCCCGGTTCCCCCCGGCTGCTCGGTACGGTTCGGGCCCGAATACACCACATTCGTACGGCAGTTCGCAGCAGGACGGACCAAATCCGTCACGCGGCGACGGGTACCACGGGGCCGCGGTGGGCCTTCTCGTCCTGCATCCGCGTCAGTCGCAGCACGACGGCGGCGGCGAGCAGGGCTGCGACGAGGTCGACGCCGTCCGCGAACAGCATCTGGCCCGTCGTGTCGTGGAGCTCCTGGGGGGTGTCGGCCTCCCCGGCCATACCGGCCAGGAACCGCCCGGCGACGTTCGTCAGGAGCCACGAGGCCCACCAGACGTTGACCAGCGCATGCCCCCGGGGCTCTGCCTCCGGGCTGCTCGCGTTCCAGACGTCCAGCACGACCCTGCGCGGGTACCAGAGACTCACGAACGGCACGACCCAGCCGGCGATCACCCAGCCGCGCGCCTTGGCGTGCCCGTCCGGGGCGAACACCTCGGCGTTGACCCGTACCCGCCAGAGCCAGATCACGAAGACGACGGCACAGACCAGCAGTACGGCGGCCTGCGCGGAGGCGGCCACGGCGGTGAGCGTGTCCGCCAGGTCGGCCCGGTCCAGTGCGGAGTCCCAGGAGGTGTTCCCGGCGAGGTCGCCCGTGACGTCGTACGTGTACGCGTCCGCACCGAGGGCGAAGACGTCGACGGCCGCGGCCACGCCCAGCAGCACCGCGGTGGCCCGGCCGAGCCCGACGGGAGAGCGCAGCCAGGCCTTCGGGGTGCCGGCCGGCGGGGCCTGGAACCCGGGCAGGGCGGTGCACTGGGTGCACAGGACGCCGTCCGGTGCCGCTTCGAAGTGGTGGCAGCGCGTGCAGAGCATGGTGGAGGTCCCCCCGAGGTGCGGATGATCAGCAGACCGCGCCGGTTCTCCCCAGAGCCTCACGCGCGGCATGCGGAACATACGGTTCGCCGGCCCCGCGCGTCCACCGTGAATCCCCGGTTCCTCAGCCCAGCCGGTCCGCCAGCGCCTTGAACCGCGTCCAGGTCAGCGCGGGCTTCCCCGGGTCCCACAGCTTCTGCACGGTCGCCCGCAGCGGCATCCGGATGCCCGCGGCGACCTGGTCCTGGGTCTGCGCGTTCGGGAAGTCGCACCACACCGCGAAGTAGGCGCCGAGGATCTGGCCGTCGTACTTGGCGGGGACGGCCGTCGTGCCGCGGACGACCCTCGGGGTCCACTGCTCGTAGATCCGCTGTCCGGTCGGATAGAAGAACTGGTTGGGCTGCCCGAGGACGTAGTAGAGGAACTCGTCGTTGTAGTTGATGAGCTTGCGTCCCGTGCTCAGGTACGCCACCGGCTGCCGGGCGCCGATCTCCTTGCCCGTCCAGTACCCGACCTGGATGTCCTTGTCCGGCTGGACGGACGTACCGCGGAAGAAGCCGTCGTTCCACGCGCGCGGGGTCCTGCCGTGCTTGCGGACGGTGGCGGCGCGGTCGTTGAGCCAGCCGGTGGTCAGGTCCTCGACGGTGGCCCCGGCCCCGTAGGCCTTCCTGGCCGCGGCGGCGAGCTGCGGGTAGGTCGCCGCCGGGTCGGAGACCATCAGCGCGCGGTACTCGTCGCCGCCGAGGTGCCACCAGGCGCCGGGGAAGAGGCCGGCGTACTCGTTCAGCAGGTCGTCGACGATCTTGGCGGAGGCGGGGTTGGAGATGTCGACGGTGCCCTGCGGGGTGCTCCCCGCCGCGCTGCGCAACTGCAGGTCGGGGTGCGCGGCGATGACCGCGCCCAGATGCCCTGGCGAGTCGATCTCCGGTACGACGGTGATGTGCCGCTGGGCCGCGAGCGCGACGATCCTCCTGACCTGCGCCTTGCTCAGGTGCTGCGCGGACACGATCTCCGGGTGCGAGTCGGACTCGATCCGGAACGCCTGGTCGTCGGAGAAGTGCAGCTGGAGCTGGTTGAACTTCAGGTCGCCCAACTCCCGGACCCGGTCCTCGATCCAGCCGGCCGTGAAGGTCTTGCGCGCGATGTCCAGCGAGAACCCGCGCACCGGCTTGGCGGGCTCGTCGCGCACGACGCCCTCCGCCGCCGTACCGCCGCCGCGGACCTCCTGCTTGAGGGTGCGGGTGCCGTAGAACACGCCCGCGTCGTCCGCCGCGCTGATGGCGACCCGCCCGCCGCGCACGGTCATGCGGTACGACTCCGGGTTCGCGCCCTCGTCGTCGTTGAGGGTGAGGCGCACGTCCCCGGCGCGTACGTCGTCCTTCTGCCCGGCGTACGTCAGCCCCAGCTCACCGGCGAGAAGGCGCCCCTCGTCGGCGAGGTCGGCGTCGTTCACGACCACGCGCCGGCCGGAGGCGGGACGCCAGCCGGGGCCGCGCGCCGGGGTGTGGGCGCGGACGGCGGGGATCGTGCGGGGAGTGGTGGACAGGGGGTAGGACCGGGTGGGGCTGGGGGCCGGGCTCGGGGCCTTCGACGGGACCCGGGAGCCTTCCGCTCTGCCGCCCGCGGGTGACCGGGCCTGGGACTGGGCCGATCCCGCCGGGTCGCTGTCGCCGCCCGCCCACAGCCCGAGGCCCACTCCGGCCGCCACGGTGACGGCGACCGCCCCCGCGATCAGCCCCCGTGTCTGCTTCTCCGGTCGCTTCCTGTGCTGGCTCACATCGTCAACCTAGGGCCTTGAGAGCGAGGGACGTGTCCACCACACGTTCCGAAACTCTCCCGTGCGGGTGAAATTCGGGCATCCGTCGGACAGGTCATGTCCACACTCGATAACGTGAGATCACATCGCTCACAGCTTCCTCTGCCGAAACACACGTGACGCCCACACATTCTCCCGGCCGACTGGCCATACCGTCCCTGCCCACCGTCCTGGACGCCTTCAACAGCGCTCCCGCCGACGAGGCGCGGCCCCTGCTCCTGGAGTGTCTGCGCAGCCTGCGCTGGGCGGAGCGGGTCGTGGCCCACCGCCCCTACCCGACCGCGGACGCACTGCTCGCGGCCGCGGACGAGGCGGCGTACGACCTGACCGTGGCGGACCTCTCCGAGGCCCTGGCCGCCGAGACCCTGCCGGCGCTGCCGGACGGGATCTACTCGGCGGCCCACATGGCCATGGACGCGGCCCACGCGGCCTACGAGTCCCGCTTCGGCCACGCCTTCGTCATCTGCCTGGACGGGTTGCCCCCGCACGAGGTCCTGAACCACGTCCTGGCGGGCATCCGGTCACGATTGACAAACGATCCGGAGGAAGAACGGGTGGTGGCGGCGGAGGAACTCCGCCGCATGGCGCGAGGCCGTCTGGTGGCCCACCTCAGGGGCGCGGGTTCGTAGCCGCCGTACGCCCGCCGCCGTACGCCCGCCGCCGCACGCCCGCGACCAGCGCACACGGCGCCGCACCCGGCACATACCAACCGAGACCACCCCATTAGCCGCCGAGTTCCGCCATCTGCGTGCCACTTTGATCACACAGGTAGGCCCCGGCTAAGCCCAGCGGCAGCGCATCGCTACGATGCTGGGGGCCGGTGGACCGTACCCGGCCGGGCCCGACCGACAGCACAAGCCGGCTGGCCCCGATACCCCGCTCCCGGAGGGACTTCCGTGCCGGCTGGAACGCTGTACCGCGGCCGGGAAGGAATGTGGTCCTGGGTGGCTCATCGAGTCACCGGCGTCCTCATCTTCTTCTTCCTGTTCGTTCACGTGCTGGACACCGCTCTCGTCCGTGTCTCACCCGAGGACTACGACAAGGTCGTGGCCACGTACAAGACCCCGCTCGTCGCGTGTCTGGAGTACGGCCTCGTGGCCGCCATCCTCTTCCACGCGCTCAACGGCCTGCGCGTCATCGCCGTCGACTTCTGGTCGAAGGGCCCGCGCTACCAGAAGCAGATGCTCTGGTCCGTGGTCGGCCTGTGGGTCGTGCTCATGATCGGGGCGATCTACCCCGTCCTCGGCCACGCCGCTCGTGAACTGTTCGGGAGCTGATACCGATGGCGACCACTGAAACCACCGCTTCCGGCATCGGCCCCGTAGAGGGCGACCCGGGCTACGGCGTCGACAACCCGGCGCCCCTGATCGAGGCCCCGCGCAAGCGCACCAAGAAGACCCCCCGCTCGACCCGCGGCAACTTCGAGATGGCCGCGTGGCTGTTCATGCGCCTGTCGGGTGTCGTGCTGGTCGTCCTGGTCATCGGGCACCTGCTGATCCAGCTGGTGCTGGACGGCGGCGTCTCGAAGATCGGCTTCGCCTTCGTGGCCGGCCGCTGGGCGTCCCCGTTCTGGCAGGTCTGGGACCTGATGATGCTGTGGCTCGCGATGCTGCACGGCGCCAACGGCCTGCGCACGATCATCAACGACTACGCGGAGCGCCCGAACACCCGGCTGTGGCTCAAGGGCCTGCTCTACACCGCCACGGTGTTCACCATCCTGCTGGGCACGCTGGTGATCTTCACCTTCGACCCGAACATCCGCTAGGCACGGGGCTGCGAGAATCATGAAGATCCACAAGTACGACACCGTCATCGTCGGCGCCGGTGGCGCGGGCATGCGCGCGGCCATCGAGTCGACGAAGCGCAGCCGCACCGCCGTGCTGACCAAGCTCTACCCCACCCGCTCCCACACGGGCGCCGCGCAGGGCGGCATGGCCGCCGCGCTCGCCAACGTGGAGGAGGACAACTGGGAGTGGCACACCTTCGACACGGTCAAGGGCGGTGACTACCTGGTCGACCAGGACGCCGCCGAGATCCTGGCGAAGGAGGCCATCGACTCGGTCCTCGACCTGGAGAAGATGGGCCTGCCGTTCAACCGCACCCCGAACGGCACGATCGACCAGCGCCGCTTCGGCGGTCACAGCCGCAACCACGGCGAGGCCCCGGTCCGCCGGTCCTGCTACGCGGCGGACCGCACCGGCCACATGATCCTCCAGACGCTGTACCAGAACTGCGTCAAGGAGGGCGTGGAGTTCTTCAACGAGTTCTACGTCCTGGACCAGCTGATCACCGAGGTCGACGGCGTGAAGCGGTCGGCGGGCGTGATCGCGTACGAACTCGCCACCGGCGAGATCCACGTCTTCCAGGCGAAGGCCGTGATCTACGCGTCCGGCGGCTGCGGCAAGTTCTTCAAGGTGACCTCGAACGCGCACACCCTGACCGGCGACGGCCAGGCGGCCGTGTACCGCCGGGGACTGCCGCTGGAGGACATGGAGTTCTTCCAGTTCCACCCGACCGGCATCTGGCGCATGGGCATCCTGCTGACGGAGGGCGCCCGCGGTGAGGGCGGCATCCTCCGCAACAAGGACGGCGAGCGCTTCATGGAGAAGTACGCGCCGGTCATGAAGGACCTCGCGTCCCGTGACGTCGTGTCCCGCTCCATCTACACCGAGATCCGTGAGGGCCGCGGCTGCGGTCCCGAGGGCGACCACGTCTACCTCGACCTCACGCACCTGCCGCCGGAGCAGCTGGACGCGAAGCTCCCGGACATCACGGAGTTCGCGCGGACGTACCTCGGTATCGAGCCGTACACGGACCCGATCCCGATCCAGCCCACCGCGCACTACGCGATGGGCGGCATCCCGACGAACGTCGAGGGTGAGGTCCTGGCGGACAACACCACCGTCGTCCCGGGCCTGTACGCGGCCGGCGAGGTCGCCTGTGTGTCCGTCCACGGCGCCAACCGCCTCGGCACGAACTCGCTGCTGGACATCAACGTGTTCGGCAAGCGGGCGGGCATCGCCGCCGCCGAGTACTCCCAGAAGGCCGACTTCGTCGAGCTGCCGGAGAACCCGGCGGAGCTCGTCGTCGCGCAGGTCGAGCGGCTGCGGAACGCGACCGGCACGGAGCGTGTGTCGGTGCTGCGGCGCGAGCTGCAGGAGACCATGGACGCGAACGTCATGGTGTTCCGCACCGAGCAGACCATCAAGACGGCGGTCGAGAAGATCGCGGAACTGCGCGAGCGCTACCTGAACGTCTCGATCCAGGACAAGGGCAAGCGGTTCAACACCGACCTCCTGGAGGCCATCGAGCTCGGCAACCTCCTCGACCTCGCCGAGGTCATGGCGGTGTCGGCCCTGGCCCGCAAGGAGTCCCGCGGCGGTCACTACCGCGAGGACTACCCGAACCGCGACGACGTCAACTTCATGCGCCACACCATGGCGTACCGCGAGGTGGGCGACGACGGCACCGAGTCCATCCGTCTCGACTACAAGCCGGTCGTCCAGACCCGCTACCAGCCGATGGAGCGTAAGTACTGATGGCAACCCCGACCCTGGACAAGGCGGACGCGGCCGGCACGCCCGAGCCCGGCTTCGCCGACTCCCCGTACATCACGGCCACGTTCCGGATCCGCCGCTTCAACTCAGAGGTCTCGGCGGAGGCGACCTGGGAAGACTTCCAGCTGGAGATCGACCCGAAGGAACGTGTCCTCGACGCCCTGCACAAGATCAAGTGGGAGCAGGACGGCACGCTGACCTTCCGCCGTTCCTGCGCGCACGGCATCTGCGGCTCGGACGCGATGCGGATCAACGGCAAGAACCGCCTTGCGTGCAAGACGCTGATCAAGGACATCAACCCGTCGAAGCCGATCACGGTCGAGCCCATCAAGGGCCTGACGGTCCTCAAGGACCTCGTGGTCGACATGGAGCCGTTCTTCCAGGCGTACCGCGACGTGATGCCCTTCCTGATCACGAAGGACACGAACGAGCCGACGCGTGAGCGTCTCCAGACGGCCGAGGACCGCGAGCGCTTCGACGACACCACGAAGTGCATCCTCTGCGCCGCCTGCACCTCCTCGTGCCCGGTCTTCTGGAACGACGGCCAGTACTTCGGCCCGGCGGCCATCGTCAACGCCCACCGCTTCATCTTCGACTCGCGTGACGAGGCGGGCGAGCAGCGCCTGGAGATCCTCAACGACCGCGACGGCGTGTGGCGCTGCCGCACGACCTTCAACTGCACGGACGCGTGCCCGCGCGGCATCGAGGTCACGAAGGCGATCCAGGAAGTGAAGAGGGCGCTGATCACTCGGCGGTTCTGACCCCTTCTTCGCCATTGGCGTGTAACAGCTGAGGGCTCTGTTTCCGGTGTTACCGGAGATGGAGCCTTTCGCTTTTTTTCTGCCTGCAGGCTTCCCGACGAACTGATTCCCCCTCACACTTCCGAAGGGCGCGACTCCAGCGGGGGAGGGGGAGCAGTGCGGGAAGGCTCAGAACGCCACGGGTTCGGCGCCGCTGCAAAGGAAGCGCATTTCATCGCGGCGCCGCTGCTGACAGCGGCCGCACTCTCGCTGGCCGGCGTGGTCGCAGGCGCTGACGACGAGTTCAGGTGGCCTGGTATCACGCTGCTACTACTGGTAGCGACGTCGATGACACTTATCGCCAGTATCCAGGTGTCGTATTACGCATTGCAGTTCAAGTTCACCGAAGAAGAGCGTAAGGCGCGACAGAAGGTACGCGATTGGGCTGAGCCCACCGAGGATGAGCTGAAGACGATTCTGCGCGAGTCCCAGATAGCGTACGAAGACAATCTCAGGTACGCGGGCGTGGTTTTCAATTGTGGAACTTTGATGCTCGGACTCGGTATCGCGGCAGCGTTGGTACCGCCGCCCTGCGGCGGACACGACCAGGCAGCGTGGCGCATCGCCTCGGCCATTCTCGTCCTGGTGTGCACCATCTTCGATGCCGTCTGGGTGTGGATCTTGCTCAGGAAATAGTCCGCCGCAGAGGCTGACTCACATGGGGAGGACACGTGTACCAAGAAGTCGTACTGCCTGGATTTGCGATCCCGGCGCATCCCTGTCCTGGTTGCGGAAAGGACGTTCCGCGCGGATGCTCCGGCCTGCTCATGCCACACTCGCTCAAGGACAAACAGGTCAGGAGCGACGTTCAAAGCGGGGCGATCCAGCCAGTTCAGCTCGGCGAACGCGCGAACCACCTGTCACGTTGCCCGTTCCAGTGTCTTCACCCGACGCTGTTGCTGGCGTGCAGGAGCAAGGACGAGGTGTACTCGCTGCTCACTGACCTCAGTATCGACCCGGCGAGCGTGGGCCCTGGCGCCATCGGCCCCTAGTGCGATCTTCGCGGCTAACATAGCGCCGCGGCAACCCGGGGTTCCGCGAAACCGGGAGGCGGCGCACAGCGATGGAACAGGGTGAGAGGGGTGGCCGTGCCTCGCGGGTTCGGATATGGGCCGGCCTGTTCGCCGTAGCGACCGGGGCCCTGCTGGTCGGGGATCCTGCCCAACGTGGCCGAGCAGCGGTTGAGTTGGCGGGCAGGTGGTGGCCCTGGGCCCTCCTGGCTCTCGCGTGTCTGAACTTGTTGAGATCGGCTCTCCCGGCGGGTTCACTCATCGGTCCTCTGGCTCTCACCACCATCGCCGTCATCGGTCTGGTGGCCATCCACGGAGCAGACAGACACCTCGTGCACGATCAGCTGACTCCGGCCCTCCTGATGGCGATCGGGGCGGCACTGGTTCTGTCGCCGGCCCGCTCTAGCTACCGGACGAGCTGGACAAGGCTGCTGACTACCGGCGATGTCGTGGTTTCCCCCTCTGCGAGTCGCCTGTTCACCCTGCGCGCAGTGCTCGGTGAGCTACGGGCGGACCTTCGCGAGGTACAGGGCCAGGTCGAAGTGAACGTCACGGCAATTGCCGGCCATGTGCGCCTCACTGTTCCCCGCAAGAGTGCTGTGCGGGTCAACGCACAGGGAGCCCTTCTCACCCGAGTGCCGCCGCCCTCCGCCGAGGCCGGTCAGCAGCCGCACTCCGAAAAGGAGTTCACGATTCATGTCCTAGGTGTCTGCGGAGCCGTGAGCATCGCGCGGGTCTGACAAACCGCGCCGGAACGAACCAGGCCGTCGTCCGTGATCGTAGGGCAGATCGACAGTCGGATGGCCTGCGAGCGACTGCGAGACCTGCCAGAAGGTGTCTACCTCGTCGGCCCGATCGGGCAGCGGGTGGTGCAGCGCATCCAACAGATCGAATCGATGCAGGTCATAGACGATGTGCATGAGACCCGCGTACGCCTGTGCCGCCGTTACCGCTCCCTTGTACGCGAGCGCGGCCAACAAGAGCGCCATCAGAGGCAGCCAGAGCATGACCGGTTCGTCGTACAGCGCAGTCGACGCCAGCACAGCGGAGGCCAGAAAGCTCCAGCAGAGGTTGACTGCGGTGTCGAGGGCCGTCCTGGCAGAGTGCAACGCGCGGGCAAGTCGATCGGAAACCTGCATGTGAATCCGAGGCCACGAGGCGAGAGTCGCCAGACCGTACCGCTCACCAGCGCTGAGCTCCCCCAGCCTGAGCGCGTTGCCGAGTGCCGTCGGGAGCAGCACCTCCTCGGGCGGGACAGCGGCCAGGCGCCTGGCCGCGTCCGCTGCGACCCGAGTGGCCTGAGTGCTTGCATCCGACCCGACGGCGATCCGACTGCCGAGAGCATGCCTGCGCCGGCGCTGCACTTCGATCAGCACACCGGACAAACGAGCGGTTACCGACCATCTGTCCCAGTACCCTTCCAGGACACGCACCGCGCGCACCTGAAACGGGTACAGCAGCATCGCGAGTACGACCGAACCGGACCCGACGATCAGAGCGGAGCCGACGACAGCACTCCAGTCGGACGGCAAGGCCGCACTCCAATTCCCGCGACCCGAGAAGCTGCCGCTGCGGATCAGCGCATATGCACAGGAGCCGAACAGCACACACGGCACGAAGTGCACCATCAACACCCGCCGCACAAAGCCGCTCCTCGTCGCTCAGGCCCGACTTGCTCACCTGCCACATGCGTCACTGCACACTCAGCAGTATGACTTCAGGACTGGATCGGTGACATGGACTGAACAGCAACCGACTGAGTCAGTCCCCGGCTGTCTCCTCGGACGCCCCTCCATGACCTTGAGGCGCTCGCGCAGGATTCCGGTGCGGCTGCAGGACTCCATGGCCAGGTCGAGTTCGCAGACGTACACGACAGGGACGCATCGTCCCTTGGGGAAATCGGGTCGGATGCGGTGCCCATCACTGCTCCCAGGGTTCGAATGCGGAGATGCAGCCACATCGAGGACATGATCGGGACACCGAGTGTGCTCTCATCCGGCCAACTGCGCTGCGAAAACTGCGACTTGTGGTGCCTCAGTTGCAAACTGGCTCCATGGCACTCCTGAGGAAATCCGCCGCCGCGCTCTGCGCCGCCGCGGCGGTACTGCTCGCGATACCCCCCACTGCCTCCGCCCACCCCGCCTCCCACGGAACTCTGGCGAGGGAGACCTTCGACCGTCTGCCTCTCGGGCCGGTCACCGAGGGCCGTGGGTGGAGCACCGACTCGAAGGACGGCACGTTGACCGTCGTGCCCAGCTCCAAGGGGCACGGGCGTGAGCTGCGCATTCACACCGAGGGCAACGGCCGGGCCTTCCTCGTGTTCGATGAGCTCTCCCCGCCCGGCAACAGCCTGTGGGGGCGGGTGCGGCTGCGGGTCGGGGGCTTTCCCGCGGCGCCCGACTGGGCGCACTGGACCATCGCCGAGGCATCGGGGGCGGGCTCGCCGACGCTCGTGCGGCCGCTGGGCGGGCAGTTCGCGCCGACCGACGCCGGGAACTTCTGGGGTGTCGGGTCCGATCTCGGGCCCACCGGGGACTGGACCTCCTGGAAGACCTCGGCGCCGGCCGTCGCGGGGAAGTGGCAGTGCGCCGAGTTCCATCTCGACGCCACCGACAACCGCGTCACCGTCTACCTGGACGGTGTGCGGCAGTCCGAGCTGACCGTGTCGACGAAGGAGCACGGCGGGACCGCGGACGACTTCGTCTTCCCCGCCTTCGACAAGCTGAAGCTGGGCTGGCAGCTCTATCAGGCCGACCCGACACCGTCGTCGTACGACATCCGGATGGACGACATCGCGCTGGGCACGCGGCGCGTGGGCGGCTGCGGGAACGGGGGCTGAGACCGGGACTGCGCCGGTGATCGGGGCCGGTGAGCGGGGCCGGTCACAGCTGGCTCAGGATCGTCGGGTCCGTGATCCGCGTGTCGTCCGCCAGCATCATCGCCTTGCTGAGGATGACCGCGAGCATGCGGTCGCCCTCGTAGGGGAGGTAACCGGCCTGCGCGGCGGACGGGCCGGCCTTCGGGACGATGCAGAGGTACTGGTCGTTCGGGGTGCGCAGGATGTTGCCCGAGCCGAGGTGGATCTTGTACGTGTGGCGGTCGCCCTTGACGTGGAGGAAGCGGCCCTCCAGGGTGCAGCGGTCGGCTATCGCGAGCCTCGGGATGAGGCGGTCCAGGAGGAGACGGCGGGTCTCGGCGCTCTGGTTGAGCTCTCCGAAGCCGTACGACGTCCAGTACTCCTGGAAGCGGCCGCCGGGACCGCCGTCCTGCCAGGTCGGGTCGTTGCCGATGCTGGCCACGCCGACGAACAGGTCGACGTCACGCAGGACTTCGGAGAGGACCAGGGGCGGGATCCGCGTCAGTGGCAGGGGCTCCACCGGGTCCTCACCGTCGCGCAGCCACATGCGGTACTCGCCGCCCGCGCAGTGGGCCGAGTTCTCCGGGGCGCCGATCGGGTAGAAGCGGACCTGGTCGGTGCGCAGGCGCAGGAAGGTGCCGGAGTCGGTGATGTCCGTGTAGTCCTCGCCGCCCTCTCCCTCGATCCAGTACTCGGCGCGCAGGCCCCAGCGCGGGAGGTCGCGGGCGGGCGGCGGTGCCTCGTCGTCGACGGCCAGGCGGAGCTTGTTGCGCCAGCCCCGCGCCGCCGCCAGGGAGTGGAACTGGTGCTGGCGCAGGACGTGGGCCGCGAAGCGGTTGGAGTAGGTGCCGGTGGCGCGCTCGGCATCCGTCAGCAGGTAGACCTCGCGGTGGGCCTGCTTGAAGGGCTGTGTCACTCCGTGGCGCTCCAGCCAGTCGCGCCAGGCGACGATCTCCGCGGGGGTGTGGTCCACCGGATGCCAGAGACGGACGTCCGTGCCGTCGGTGACCGGGGTGTCCGCGAGAGTGCGCAGGGCGCCTTCGGCGTGACCGACCGTCGTGCCGTCCACCGTCCACAGCAGGCGGCGGGCCAGGGTGCCGACGAGGGGATGGTCCAGGTAGCGCTCGCGCCAGGTGGCGTAGGACCAGGTGCGGTCGGCCAGGAACTGGCGGTCCAGGCGCTCGCTCTGCGCCGAGAGCATCCTGTCGATGTCCTTGACGGTGGCCTTGAGCTCCTTCAACTCCTCCGCGTGGTCCCGTCGTACGGCGGCGGGCACGGTCTTCACCGGTTTGCCGCTCGCGTTGCGCCAGGTCAACACGGCCTTGGTGCCCTGGACTTCGAGGACGGCGGTGGTCTCGCCGAGCCGGTGCTCCGCGTGTCCGACCCCGGTCAGGCCGTACGCCGGTACGGCCAGTTCCTCGATCTCCTCGCGGCTCAGGCCGAGGGCGACGGCGCGGGCCTCCAGAGCCGCGTCGAGCAGCTTGGCGGTGTTCTTGTACGTCACCCTGGTGGCCAGCCGGGCCAGTTCGGCGAGGGCCGCCTCGCTGTCGACGCGGGCGAGGGCGTTGACCCCGGCGTTGGCGACCTTCGGGTTGCGCGGGCCGAGGCCGGCGACCTTCTTGAGGGAGGTCTCGACGAGGGCGCCGAGGGCGCGGGCGGTGTCGGGGTGCGGCGGGAGGAGGGAGAGCAGCCAGGCGAGGCCGCGCAACGCGTTCGCGTTGTAGGGGTCGTAGGCGCTGTTGACGTCCGGTTCGTAGCGCCCGCGGTCCAGCTCGAAGGTGCGGGGGCGGCCGACGAGGGCGAGCCAGCGGATCACGGCCTCGCGGACGCGGTCGGGGCCGAGCGCGTCGACCAGGGCGGTGGCCTGCTTGTCCCACTTGGCGGAGGGCTTCGCCGCGGTCGCGGTCGCCATGTGGGTCAGGAGCTGCTGCCAGACGCCGTCGGTCTCGCGCAGGGCTTCCTCGGCCCACTCCTCGCCGACGTTGAGGGGCGGCTCGGTCAGCTTCTTCGCCGTCCTCGGCAGGTCCTCGTTCTGGTAGGCGTGCAGGACGGCGCGGCGGACGGTGGCGACGACGGCGGGCGCGATCGGACGGCCCGCGGCCAGCTCGGCCTCAATGAGGTTCTCGTAGCGGGCGCCGTACCAGAAGGAGTGCTGCCGGGAGATCTTGTCGAGCAGGGCCAGGCGTTCCGCGGTCAGGCGGTCGTGGGGTGGCAGGTCGCGGGAGACGATGCCCAGCAGGATCAGCGCGTTCTCCCGGGCGTTCGGGCCCGCCTGTGGCGAGTGGTACTGCGTGACGAGGCCGTCGGCGACCCTGGACCGCGCCTGCGGCGGCAGTTCGCGCAGTCGGGCCAGGACGCCGTCCCACAGGCCGGTCCAGTTGCCGTTGTTGGCGATCGCGGCCTTGAGCAGGTCGACGGCGAGCCCCTCCAGGTCGTCGTCGGCGACGCGGCGGCCGATCAGGTCCTTGTACTTCTGGATCTCGCCCATGGTCAGCCTCCCACCAGCGGGACGAGCTTCAGGAACGTCACCTCGGTGCCGAGCACGAGGTCGATCTCCTCGTCGAGTTCGGTCACCTGACGGTCGCCGACCAGCACCAGGAAGCCGTTGCCCGTGAAGGCCTTGAGAGCGAGCTCGGTCTGGGTCTCGGGGTCTATGCGGCGGGGCGTGCGCAACGCGTAGCCGTTCAGCACGCGTTCGGTGTCGTCGGGCTGGACCAGGCCCTGGAAGACCGCGGGAGTGCGCGCGTTGTACTCGGCGACCTCCTGGAAGACCCGGCGGCGGATCACCTCGCGTACGGCGAGCCGCTCCTCGGCGATCTCCAGGCCCCAGCCGTCGCTACGGCTCCCGCTTGTCGTCTCGTCGACGACCATCACGATTCCCATGCCGACGACAGTACGAGCCGGCACTGACAACGGGCCCCGGACGGTGGTGGATCAGGGCCTGTCCGGCGGATCAGGTCGCATCCGGGTGGCCCCCGCGTCTGTGTGCCGGTGAGCGGGGTGGCGTGTCGAGGTGCACGGCGGCGGAGGACGACAGCAGGCGCCGGGCGAAAGGGCGGGGTGTCGAAGCTCCCGGGATCGTGGCCGGTGTGAGCGGCGGGGCGGGCCGGGGCCCCATGGGACGCTTCTGCACTTCTCCGAACCCGTCTCGCGGGTCAGAATGCTGGCGAGGCGACCGAGGACGATCTCAGCACGCACGCGTGTCGGTGGGAGCGCCCGGCGGGATCGGGGTGGGGACGGAAATGATCGGGACCAGCTTCCGCAGCGAGGACTGGCCGACGGAGGAGAGGTTCGACCGATGGCGGGAACTGGTCGGCCGGACCCGCTCCAGCGAGAGCGTCAGTGCCCACGCCGCGGACTTCTGGGGTGACATACGGCTGCTGGAACTGGGGCCGGTGACCGTGATGCGGATGTCGTTCCTGCCGACGCGTTTTCGGCGGGGCCCCGAAATGGTGCGCCGGTCCGACCCCGAGCTGTATCACCTGTCGCTGCTGCTCGACGGAGAGCTCGGTCTCGAACACGCCGGGCGGAACAGCAGATTCGGCCCACATGACCTGCACCTGGTTGAAAGCACGCGGCCTTACGACCTCGGGCCGGCGGACGACCGTGAGCGCCGTGCCGTCAAGGGAGTGGGGGTGGACTTCCCCAAGGCGCTGCTGCCCCTGCCACCGCACCGGGTCCACGAGTTGCTGGGCCAGGGTCTGCCGGGACAGAAGGGCGTGGGGGCGTTGCTGGCGGAGTTCCTGGTCGGTCTGGCCCGTCAGGCGGAGACGCTCCAGCCGGCCGACGCCCGGCGCCTGGGCACGGTCGTGCTCGACCTGCTGTCGGCGTGGTTCGCGCAACTGATGGACATGGAGGCGGCATTGTCTCCGGAGACCCGCCAGAAGGTCACGGTGGAACGCATCCTGGCGTTCATCCGGCAGAACCTGCACGATCCGGAACTGACGCCCCCCGTGATCGCCGCGGCGCACCACATCTCCCTCAGCTACCTCCACCGGATCTTCCAGCAGCGGTCGCAGGGAGAGACAGTGGCGGCCTGGATTCGCAAGCGGCGGCTGGAGGGCGCCCGCCGCGATCTGGCGGACCCCTCACTGCACGGCACGCCCATCCACGCCATCGCCGCCCGATGGGGCTTCCCCCGCGCCTCCGACTTCACTCGCGCCTTCCGCGCCGTCCACGGGCAGTCGCCCAGGGAGTTCCGGCTCCGGACGGGGTAGACGCAACGCCAACGAAGTGTGGACCGACCGACAACGACAGCCGGACGTACTGGGGGCATTCTCGATCAAGCGCAGCCCGGAGGTGTCGGTCGCGCGGTCGACCCGCTCCGACATCACAGGGCGGGATGTGAGAGAGAAGGACATCCCATGCGTGTGAAGGCCCTGGCCGTGGCTGCCGCAGCCGCCGGCGCCCTTGTTTTCGGTGCGGTGCCCGCCGACGCGGCACCGTACTGGCAGACCGTGAACACGGGCAGCTCGGACTGGTTCTGCACTGCGTACAAGCATCACTCGGTGTCCGACCACGTCAACTGGAAGGTGTGCGAAGTCACCAACGCGGACAACCACGCCCAGGTCGTCGTGATCGTCCAGAACGCGGCAAGCACGGCGATCACCATCGGGGGCTCCGTCAGAAGCAGCTACGGCAGCGCGGGAGAGTGCTTCACCTCCACTCTCAACCCCGGCTTCACTCGCGCATGTTACGGGCGGACCGTTCTCTACTCCAGCGATGCCTGGTGGATCCAGGGGACGCTCACCGTCAACGGTGACAAGGACATTTGGACCAGCTAGTAGTGCTTCGTCAGGTTCTGGGTCTGCTGCTGAGGGGCGGCGGTGACGAGGGTGTCGTGGTGGTGCCGGCCGCGCCGGGTGCGCGGTGGTCGCGCTCGATGCGTTCGGCTGCTCGATCAGCGATCCTTCTGGATCGGCGCCAACGCACACACCTGACGAAGCACCACTAGGCGATGTTGCGGGCCACCGTCCAGGCCAGGGCCACCGCGAGGACGGCCAGCTGTGCCCGGGGGCTCAGCGTGGGCCTCCAGCGGCGGCCGTGCAGGCCCGCCCACGCCCAGCGGCCCAGCAGGACGAGGGCGTACGGCGAGGCGAGCAGCAGCGCCCGGTTGTCCAGCCAGGCCTCGACGAAGTGACCGTGCATCAGGTCGTACACCATGCGGGTGCCGCCGCAGGCCGGGCAGAGCAGGCCGGTGAGCATGCGGAACGGGCACTGCGGCAGGACGTGGCCGGGCTCGTGCGGGTCGGTGTTGTAGAGGTAGAGGGCACCGGCGGCTCCCGCGGCGAGTACCGCCGAGGGTGCCGTCGCGGGGTGGCGCAGCAGGGAGCGCCGCGGGGCCACCGAGGTCCCGGTCACCTGCCTAGCTCCGGAGGATCCGGCCGTGTTCATCGGTGTGGTCGTTCCCGGTGAGCAGGAGGATCCCGTCGATCAGCGACCAGACGCCGAGGCCGCCGCAGGTGAAGAGCTGGGCGAGGCCCATCCCGACGTTGCCCAGGTAAAAGCGTCCGACGCCGAAGCCGCCGAGGGTGAGCTGGAGGATGCCCGCGATGACCTTCGACTTGTCGGAGTACGGCCGCCCGTACGGGTCGTAGCCGTAGGGGGCGTTGGGGTCTCCGGTGTAGGTACCCGGGGGCGGGTAGTAGCCCGGCGGCGGGAATCCGGGAGGCGGGTAGCCCGGCTGCTGGTACCCCGCCTGGGGGCCCGGCTGCTGGTACCCCGGCTGAGGGCCCTGCTGTTGGTACCCCGGCTGAGGGCCCTGCTGTTGGTACCCCGGCTGGGGACCCGGCTGCTGGTACCCGGACTGGGGGCCCTGCTCGGGGTCCTGCTGTTCGTGACCCTGCTGTTCGCTCAAGGGGGACTGCTCCTGGGGACCGAAGCGGGAGGACCCGCAAAAAAAGACGACAATCAGCCGGGTCATCATGCCCGACGGACACCGCGTCGCAGAAGCCCGTTCCGCGACCTCCCGCTTAATCTGACGACATGTCAGATGACGAGTCGTACGAACTGCTCGGTTTCGACAACGTGCTGCTGCCCGTCGGGAACGTCGGCGAGGCCGTCTCCTTCTACGAGCGCGCGGGCTTCACGGTGGGCTTCCGGCTCGACGAGGCGGGGATCGCCCTGCTGAAGGTCGGCGGCGAGACGCCCGGGCTCCTGCTCCGACAGGAGGAGGCGATGGGACACCGGCCGCCGCCGTGGCCCGCCACGCGCGTGTGGCTGGAGGTGCCGGACGCCAGGACCGCCGCCCGGGAGCTGCGCGCGGCCGGCATCGAACCGCTCGACGAGCCCTTCTCCGTGGTCACCGGCTGGACCGTCGAGATCGCCGACCCCTGGGGGAACGTCCTCGGGTTCACCGACTACACCAAGCGTCCGGAGCTGGGCCGGCGCGCCTGAGGCCCGCGGCACGCGCGCACGTGACGCAGACCTCTCCGCAAGCGAGTTGAACACGTTCAAAAGGAGGTCTACTGTCTCCCCTGTCAGCGTTTTGAACGCGTTCAAGAAGGGGGAGGCGCATGGACCGCACGGTCGTCGCCTACGTCATCTACCTCGTCGTCAGCATCGCCCTGACCGTCTGGGTGGCCCGCACGCTCAGCAGGAACGGACGGCTCTTCCTCGCCGACGTGCTGCGCGGCAACGAGAAGCTCGCCGAGGCCGTCAACCACCTCCTGGTGGTCGGCTTCTACCTCGTGAACCTCGGGTTCGTCGCGCTGTACCTCAGCGGCGACGGCACGATCGAGGACACGCGCGGAGTCTTCGAGGCCCTGTCCACCAAGCTGGGCGTGGTGCTGCTGGTGCTCGGCGTGATGCACCTGGCCAACGTGTACGTCCTCAACCGGATCCGCAGGCGGGGCGCCATGGAGCGGGAGCAGGTGCCCCCGGTCGCGCCGCAGGACTGGGTCCGGGCGTGACGGGCCCGGCAGCCCCGGGCGGTACGGCGGACCGCACCCCGGTCCGCCGGCTCACCGTCCTGTACGACGCCGACTGCTCGCTGTGCGCCTTCCTGCGCGACTGGCTCGTACGGCAGCCGCAGCTGGTGCCGTTGGAGCTGGTGCCGGCCGGGTCGCAGGAGGCCCGGCGGAGGTATCCCGGGCTCGATCATCGCGCCACCCTGGAGGAGATCACCGTCGTCGGTGACGCCGGGCAGGTCTATCGCGACACCGCCGCCTGGATCGTGACCCTGTGGGCGCTGCGCGAGCACCGGCCGCTCGCCCACCGGCTCAGCACCCCCTCCGGGGCACGGCTCGCCAGGGGCGCGGTGCTCGCCGCCGCCAAGTGGCGGGGCGCGCAGCGCCAGGAGGGCCGGTGGGAGGGCACGGTGTACCGCAGGCCCGACGGCTGGACGTACGAGGCCGGCCGGGGCTGGGCCCACACCGAACCGGGGTGCGACGGCGGCGGCTGCGCCACTGGTTAGGCTCTCTTCCCGTGCCTGCGAACAACGACGGCCCCGACGAGGGCGCCACCCCCGGCAAGTCCGATCAGACGAGCAAGTCCGAACAGACGCGCGCGCTGATCCTGGAGACGGCCATGCGGCTGTTCCAGGAGCGGGGGTACGACAAGACCACCATGCGGGCCATCGCCCAGGAGGCCGGTGTCTCGGTCGGCAACGCGTACTACTACTTCGCCGGCAAGGAACACCTGATCCAGGGCTTCTACGACCGGATCGCCGCCGAGCACCAGGTCGCCGTCCGGGAGGTCCTTGCCCGGGAGAGCGACCTGGAGGCCCGTCTCGCGGGGGTTCTCAAGGTCTGGCTGGACATCGCACAGCCGTATCACGAGTTCGCGGTGCAGTTCTTCAAGAACGCCGCCGATCCCGACAGCCCGCTCAGCCCCTTCTCGCCCGAGTCGGAGCACGCGCGCGTGGAGGCGATCGCCGTGCACCGCGAGGTGCTGCGGGGCTCGACGAGGACGAAGGTGCCCGAGGAACTGCGGGACATCCTCCCCGAGTTGATGTGGCTGTCCCAGATGGGGCTGGTCCTGTACTGGATCTTCGACCGCACGGTGGGCCGTGAGCGCAGTTACCGGCTCGCCGAGCGCGGGGCGCGGCTCACCGCGAGGGGCGTGTCGCTGGCCCGGTTCCGGGTGCTGCGGCCGCTCGTACGGGAGGTGCACGAGCTGTTCACGGACTTCCTGCCGGGGATGACGAAGGTGATGCCGGACCCCGGCAGGAAGGCGTAGGCAGGTCAGTTGACGGCGTCGACCTCCCCCTCGACCAGTTCGACGTCGTACACCAGCGGCCCCTGGCCCACGTCGACGTGCCGTGCGCGCGAGCCGTACGTCGGGGCCGTGGTCGCCAGCAGATACGTCCCCGGCGCCGGGACCGAGACGATGTACGAGCCGTCGGCCAGCGACTCCACCCGGTCCAGCTGACGGCCGCCGGCCGACATCAGGGTGACGGCCGCGCCCGCCACGGGTTCCCCGTCCGCGGTACGGACGAATCCGTGGACGGCCGATGCCGGGCCTCCTGCCCCGCGGGCCGCGGGCGAAGGCGCCGCCTCCTCCTTGGGCTCCACCGCCAGGTGCGGCAGCCGCTTCTCCAGGCCCTTGGGCAGCCACCAGTTGGAGTCGCCGAGCAGGTGCATCGCGGCCGGCACCAGGGCCGTGCGCAGGATGAAGGCGTCCAGGGCGACGGCGGCGGCGAGTCCGACGCCCGCCATGGCGGCGCCCGAGTCGCCGCTGAGGACGAACGCCATGAACACGCAGACCATGATCAGGGCAGCGGAGTTGATGACCCGGCTGGTCTCGGCGAGGCCGACGCGCACCGCGCGCGCGTTGTCGCGGGTGTGCACCCACTCCTCGTGCATACGGCTCACCAGGAACACCTGGTAGTCCATCGAGAGCCCGAACAGCAGGGACAGCATGATGACCGGCAGGAAGGCGTTGATCGGGCCCTCCTTGCCGAGACCGAGCAGCTCCAGGCCCCAGCCCCACTGGAAGATCGCGACCAGGACGCCGAAGGACGCCGCGGCGGCGATCAGGTTCATCAGGGCGGCCGTCAGCGGCACCACCAGCGAGCGGAAGGCGACCAGCAGGAGCAGGAAGCCGAGTCCGATGATCGTCGCGATGAACAGCGGCAGCCGGTCGCCGGTGACGGTCGAGAAGTCCTTCGAGACGGCCGTCACTCCTCCGACGTGCGCCTGTGCCCCGGCCGAGGGGATGACGTCGTCCCGCAGCCGGTCGATGAGCCGGTCCGTCTCCACGGACTGCGGTGAGGTCGTCGGCACGACCTGGATGACGGTGACCCCGTGGGCGGGCGGCAGCGCGGCGACCCGCGCGACCCCGGGCGTGTCCTGGAGGCCCTTGACCAGGGCGCTCGTCTCGCCGCCCTCGGTGACCACCTGGAGCGGTCCGTTGAAGCCCGGTCCGAAGCCCTCGGCGAGCAGGTCGTACGCCTTCCTGGTGGTCGTCGAGGCGTCGTCGTTGCCCTGGTCGGTAGCGCCGAGGCGGAGCGACAGCACGGGAACGGCCAGCACGGCCATGAGGACCAGGGCGAGCGCGACGGTCCTGCGCGGGCGCTTCTCGACGGCCGTCGACCAGCGGGCGGCGAGACCCGAGGCGCCCTCCGGCTCGGGTCCCTGGGCGGCCAGCCTGCGCCGCTGGCGGCGGCTGAGCACCCGCGGGCCGAGGAGGCCGAGCAGGGCCGGCAGGAGGGTCGTGGCCGCCAGGACGCTCAGCACCACGGTCAGCGAGGTGCCGATCACGACGCCGTCCAGGAAGCGCAGTTGCGTCACCAGCATGCCGGCGAGCGCGATGCAGACCGTGCCGCCCGCGAACAGCACCGCCCGGCCCGAGGTGTTGAGGGCGGTGACCGCCGCCTCCTCGGGGTCCAGCCCCCGCTGGATGCCGCGCCGGTGCCGGGTGACGATGAACAACGCGTAGTCGATGCCGACGCCGAGGCCGATCAAGGAGGCCAGCAGCGGGGCGATGTCGGGCACGTCGGTGGTGTGGCTGAGCAACTGGGTGGCGAACAGGCCCGTGCCCACGCCGAAGACGGCGATCGCGATCGGCAGCGTCATGGCGAAGAACGAGCCGAACGCCAGGAACAGCACGATCGCCGCCGCGACGATGCCGACCCCCTCCGACAGGCCCTGCGGCGGCTCCTGCACCCGCTGGATCGCCTGGCCGCCCAGTTCCACCTGGAGACCGGCCCGCTCGGCCTTCTGCGCGGTGTCGACGACGTCCTGGACGAGTTCCTTGGGCACCTCGTTCGCCCGCTTGACGAAGGTCACCTCGGCGTACGCGATCGTGCCGTCCCGGCTGACCTGCGCGGCACCCCGGGCGTCGTAGGGACCGGTCACCGCCCCGACGCCCGGCATCTTCGCGATTTCGTCGAGCACGGGCCGGATCCGGTCCCGCACCGCCTGGTCCCGCACCGAGCCGTCGTCGACCTTCCAGACCACCGTGTCGGTGTCGCCGGAGGTGTTCGGGAAGGCCTTCTCCATCAGGTCGTACGCGCTCTTGGAGTCCGTGTCGGGGAGGGAGAACACGTTCGCGTAGTTCGTGCCCGCCGTCGAGGCCGAGAAGCCCAGCCCGAACAACGCCCCCACCCACAGCAACAGGACCACCAGCCGGTGCCGATAGCACCAGCGTGCCAATACCGCCACGCTCCACACTCCCCTGTCCGTCGTCGGTCGGTCCCCCAGGTCCTCGCAACAGGATTGGTGGCGGCACGCACGCGTGGACATGAGACGCCCATGACTCTCAAGGAACTCCAAAGAGCGAACCGGCCCCACTGTCAGTGGCCCGGCCGATACTGGGGGCATGACTGGGGGAGACACGAGAAGTCCGGGCACCGTGCTGGTGGTGGAGGACGAGGAGAGCATCGCCGACGTCCTGGCCATCGCCCTGCGCTACCACCGGTTCGAGGTGATGGTCGCGGGCTCGGTCCGCGAGGCGCTCGCGCTCACCGACCGCACCCGCCCGGACGCGGCCCTGCTCGACGTCATGCTGCCCGACGGCGACGGCCGCGCCCTCGGCCGTGAACTGCGCGAGCGGCGGCCCGACCTGGCCCTGGTCTTCCTCACCGCGCGGGACTCCCCCGCCGAGATCGTCGGCGCCCTCGGCTTCGGCGACGACTACATCACCAAGCCGTTCAACATCGACGAGGTGGTCGCCAGGATCACCGCCGTCCTGCGCCGCACCCGCCCCGCCGACGTCCTGCCGCAGCGCCCGCCGCTTCGCTACGGCGACCTGGAGCTGGACGAGACGACCTACTCGGTGCACCGCGACGGCCGCTCGGTCCAGCTCACCCCCACCGAGTACGCGCTCCTGCGCTTCCTGGTGCGCAACGGCGGCCGGATCGTCCCCAAGGAACAACTCCTGCGCCACGTCTGGCAGTACGAGCACACCCCGCCCGAGTCGACCGTCGTGGAGACCTACATCAGCTATCTGCGGCGCAAGCTGGACGCCCTGGGCCCGCCGGTGATCACCACCCGGCGCGGTGTCGGGTACGGGCTCGCATGAGGTTCCGCCTGCCGCGTCGCCGACCCGGCATCCACTCCCTGCGCGGCAAGCTCACGCTGGCCAATGTGGCGCTGCTCGCGATCGGCATCGTCGCCGCGACCGCGGTGAGCGTGATGGGCATGCGGTACTACCTGCTCGACCAGATCGACAGCCAGCTCATCAAGACCCGGGATTCCCTGGGCGGTTCGCAGCTCACCCTGCGGCAGATCGACTCGCTGGGCATGCTGGGCTTCGTCCGCGACCGGCTCATGCCCGCGAAGGAGGACGAGGAGCGCTCGGCGGAGACCGTCTTCGCGGTCGTCGACAGCCAGGGGAAGCCGGTCGGGATCCTCGGCTTCGACCCCACCGAGTCCCAGCGGGGCCTCGCGAAGGCGGTGGGCGACCCGCGCGCGCTCGTCGACGACTCCGAGCCGCACGACATCACCGTCGACGACTCCACCTACCGCGCCACGGCGACCCGGCTCGGCGACGGCACGTACGCGCTGCTCGCCGCGCCCACCGACGTCCTGCACCAGGGCGTGGCCAAGGCCGTGCGGCTCGACCTCGCGATCGGCAGTCTGCTGCTCGCGCTGCTGGCCTGTCTGACGATGTTCAGCGTCCGGCGCCGGATGCGGCCGCTGGAGGACATGGTGGAGACCTCCTCGGCGATCGCCGAGGGCGATCTGACCCGGCGCATCCCCTCCAGCTGCGAGGCCTCCCTGGAGGTCGAGCAGCTGCGGGTCGCCCTCAACTCCATGCTCCACCAGGTCGAGTCGGCGTACCGCACGCGCGAGCGCAGCGCGGCCCAGCTGCGCAGCTTCGTCGCCGACGCCTCGCACGAGCTGCGCACCCCGCTGTCCGCGATACGCGGCTACCTCCAGCTGTACGACAAGGGCATGCTCTCCGACCCGGACGAGCGAAAGCGGGCCTGGACCCGGGTCCTGGCGGAGACGGACCGCATGGGGCGGCTGGTGGACGAGCTGCTCACCCTGGCCCGCCTCGACCAGCAGCCCGAACTGCGGTTCAGGAACGTCGACCTGAGCCGGCTGGTGCGGGAGGCGGCCGAGGACCTGCGGGTGCAGCAGCCGGACCGGCCCGTCGAGGTCGCCGCCGAGGGCTCCCTGCTGGTGCGGGCCGACGAGTCCGGGCTCCGGCAGGTCCTGGGCAACCTGGTGGGCAACGTGCGCACGCACACGCCCGCCGACGTGCCGGTACGGCTGGGCGTGGAGCGCGCGGACGGGGTCGTACGGCTGTGTGTCGCGGACGAGGGTCCGGGGCTGGCCCCGGACGACGCGGCCCGCGTCTTCGACCGGTTCTTCCGGGTCGGCGGCGGGGCGGGCAGCGGTCTCGGCCTGGCGATCGTGCAGGGCGTGGTCCGGGCCCACGGCGGCGAGGTGGAGGTGGGCACGGCCCCGGGCGAGGGACTGGCCGTGACGGTCACCCTGCCGGTACGCGCGTGTGCGGGGCAGTGACTCCGTGCGTACGTCCCACCCCGGCCGACGGAGCTGCGGGGATCAGATCCAGTTGAGGCGCCAGAGCCGGAAGACGCCGGTGCCGTCCGAGAGGTACTGGCCGCCACCGACGTCCTCGCTGGTCACGACGTACTCCTTGGCCTGCCACAGGGGGATGACCGGGACGTCGTGGGCGATCGACGCCTGGACCTCGTGGAAGTCCTGCTCGGCCTCACCACGGTCGGCGAAGCGCTGGCTGTCCTGAATCAGATGGTCGACCTGGTTGCTGGCGTAGCCGGTGTTCATGGTGCCATCGGTACCGACCAGCGGGGAGCCGTAGGTGTCCGGGTCGGGGTAGTCCGCCACCCAGCCGACCGCGTAGGCGTCCAGCTTCCCGGTGGCCCAGCGCTTCTGGAAGTCGGTCCACTCGTAGCCCTTGAGCGTCACCTTGAACAGGCCGCTCGCCTCCAGCTGTTTCTTGAGCTCCTTGGCCTCCGCGGCGGCCGAACCGCTGTTCAGGCCGTAGCCGTAGGTGAAGCTGACCGGGGTGGTCACACCGGCCTCGGTGAGCAGGGCGCGCGCCTTCTTGACGCTCGGCTCCGGGTACGAGTCGAAGAACGACGTGGTGTGGCCGGTGATGCCGGCCGGGATCAGCGAGTAGAGCGGGTCGACGGTTCCCTCGTACACCGAGGCGGCCAGCTGTTCGCGGTTGATCAGCCAGGCCATGGCCTGGCGCACCTTGACGTCGTGCAGCGGCTTGCCCGCGCGGGTGTTGAGGTAGAGGTTGCGGACCTCGGAGCTGTCGGCCTCGGAGACGCGCTGGCCCGGGTCGCTCGGGTTGAGTCCGGCGAGGACGTCCGGCGGCAGCTGGCGGTAGGCGACGTCGAGCTGCTTGGCCTTCCAGGCGGTGTTCAGCTTGTTCGAGTCGCCGTAGTAGTCGAGTTCGACCGGGCGGCCGGTGCTCTCGATCTCGCCCTTGTAGCTGTCGTTGGGCGTGAGGACCGCCTTCTTCCCCTTCGTGTACGTCGCCAGCTCGTACGGGCCGGTGCCGTCGACGGTGTCGTCGGTGCGCAGGGAGGCCGCGGGGTACTTGGTGCTGTCGACGATGGCGCCCGCCCCGGTGGCCACCTTGAACGGGAAGGTGGCGTCGGGCGAGGACAGCCGGAAGGTGATCGTCCGACCGCTGGTGCCGACCGACTCCAGGGTGTCCAGCAGGGCGGCCGGACCGACATCGGAGTTGATCTTCTTGACCCGGTCGAAGGAGTACTTGACGTCCTTCGCGGTCATCTCGCGGCCGCTCGGGAACGTCAGGCCCTCGCGCAGCACACAGCGGTACGTGCGCAGGTCGCTGCCCACGAACGCACAGCTCTCGGCCGCGTCGGGGACGGGTGTGACACTGCCCGGCTCGAAGGCCAGCAGCGACTGGAAGACGTTGTTGAACAGCGCCCACGAGCCGGCGTCATAGGCGCCGGCCGGGTCGAGTGAGGTGACCTCGTCGGTCGTCCCCACCTTGATGGTCCTGCCCATGCTCCCTCCGGACGGGAGCAACTGCCAGCCGCCTACCCCGACAACCCCCAGAACGAGCAGCGTCGCGAGAATCCGCGTGCGAACCGACCGCATCGGTTTGCCCTCCCCGGACCCCTGCGGGTCCCAGTGCACATGCCACCCCCTAGTGGCGTAGATCACCTAATCACAGGTGTTTCACCTGGGGGAAGAGGGATTTGTCGAGTTGGGGAAGACGTTACCGCGCACGGTTTCGGCCGTGTTTCACAGGGCTCTCACAGCCTCTCCCCGCGAAGATCCTTCCGGCGGCCGCTCAGGCCTGCGCGGAGGCCAGTTCGATCACCGTGATGTCCGAGGGGGCGCCCACGCGCGTGGGCGGGCCCCAGGCGCCGGCGCCGCGGCTGACGTAGAGCTGGGTGTCGCCGTAGCGCTCCAGGCCGGCGACCGTCGGGTTCGCCGCCTTCGCGAGGAGGTTGCCGGGCCAGAGCTGGCCGCCGTGGGTGTGGCCGGAGAGCTGGAGGTCGACGCCGTGGTCGACCGCGTCATGGATCTGGACCGGCTGGTGGGCGAGGAGCACGCACGCGCGTGCCGTGTCCCGGTCGCCGAGGGCCTTGGCGAAGTCGGGGCCCTGGCCCTCGCTCTCGCCCGCGATGTCGTTGACACCGGCGAGGTCGAACCAGGCCAGTTCCGTACGGTCGTTCTCCAGCGGGCGCAGGCCGAGCCGCCGTACCTCCTCGACCCACTGCTCGGCGCCGGAGAAGTACTCGTGGTTGCCGGTCACGAAGAACGAGCCGTGCCGCGCCTCCAGCCGGGCGAGCGGGGCGGCCGCCGGGCCGAGGTCCTTCACGCTGCCGTCGACCAGGTCGCCTACGACGGCGATCAGGTCGGGCCGGGTGGAGTTGATGGTGTCGACGACCTTCTGGGCGAACCCGCGGCCGAGCACCGGGCTCAGGTGGATGTCGCTGACCACCGCGATCCGGTAGCCGTGCGCCGCGCGCGGGAGCTTCGCCAGCGGCACGGTGACCCGCTTGACGCCGGGGCCGCGCAGGACGCCGTAGGTGCCGAGGCCGACGGTCCCCGCAGCGGCCGCGGCGGCGGCTCCGGCGACCACCCGGGAGACGAAGAGGCGGCGGGAGGGCGCGGCGACGAGGGCGGGCGGGCCGGGTTCCTGCGGGTCCCCGGCTCCCGGTTCCGCGGGCGCGCCCGCGGCCTCCCGCGGCTTCTCGGCCGACGCACCCGCCGGCACCCGCTCGGGATGCGGCGCGGCGGCCACGGCCGCCTCCCCGCGCCGGTCCCGGCGTTCCAGGAGGCGGCGCAGCAGGGGCCGTACGACCTCGCCCGCCACGACCGCGAGCAGCAGGTAGATCGACAACGCCAGCCACAGGAAGCCGGGCCACGCGAGCACGCGCTGGAGCCAGAAGGGGGCGCCGGTGCGCTCCGCGACCAGGGCGGCGATCGCCAGCACCCAGCCGCCCCCGATGAGCACCGCGCCGACGCGGCGGACCCGGCCGGGGCCGCCGGTGGTGTCGCGGAACAGGCGGCGCCACAGGTACCAGTTCGCCGTCACCAGGACGGTCAGGGCGAGCAGGGCGAAGACGATGACCACGGTCTGCTAACTCTCCGGGGTCGGCTGTGAGTTCCCGCGCAGTGCCCGCACTCCACGCAACCCGATGAGCCCGACGACCGTCCCCAATACGAAGGAGACGACGGCCAGCAGCAGGTGCACCCAGAAGTACCCCGTCGGGTCGCCCGCGTCGTCGAACGCGAGCCCGCTGGCGTCCTTGACGAGGTTCTTGACGAAAGTGATCCAGATGATCCAGCTCCACACCCCGAAGGCGAGCAGGAACCAGGAGACGGGGCGGCTGAGCTTCATGGGTCCAGTATCGCGGACCGCTGTCCGGTTCCACCGCCGGGGTGGAGCGGGCAGCGGGACTTCGCACTCCGCGCCCTGTACGTTCCTGAGCGTGTCCGCACCCCAGAAGAAGACCGCCGGGCGATCCCTGCTGGTCACCTCCGCCGCTCTGTCGTCCCTCGCGCTGACCGCGCCCGTCGCCCTCGCGGCTCCCGGCCCGTCGCCGAGCGCCAGTCCTTCGGCCACTCCGCCGGCCCGCATGTCCACCGTGGGCGGCACACGGCTCGGTCTGACGGGCACCCAGGTCAATCTGGCGAGCGGAGTCCCGGTGCTGCCGAAGGACCTCACCGCGCGGTCCTGGATCGTCACCGACGCCGAGTCCGGCGACGTGCTCGCCGCGCACAACGCGCACTGGCGGCTGCCTCCCGCGAGCACCATGAAGATGCTCTTCGCGGACACCCTGCTGCCGAAGTTCGCCAAGACCGAGAAGCACAAGGTCGTCCCCAGCGACCTCGCGGGCATGGGCGCCGGCTCCAGCCTGGTCGGGATAAAGGAGGGCGAGACGTACACGGTCCACGACCTGTGGCTCGGCGTCTTCCTTCGCTCCGGCAACGACGCGGTGCACGTCCTGTCCGCGATGAACAAGGGCGTCCCCAAGACCGTCACGGAGATGAACGAGCACGCCGAGGAGCTCCAGGCCCTCGACACGCACGTGGTCAGCCCCGACGGCTACGACGCCCCCGGCCAGGTCTCCTCCGCCTACGACCTGACCCTGTTCGCACGCTCCGGGCTGCAGAAGAAGGACTTCCGCGAGTACTGCTCCACGGTCACCGCGAAGTTCCCGGGCGAGACGAAGAAGAACAAGAAGGGCAAGGCCGTCCGCAAGCCCTTCGAGATCCAGAACACCAACCGGCTGCTGAGCGGCGACTACGACATCTCGCAGTACCAGGGCATCGCAGGTGTGAAGAACGGCAACACCACCAACGCCGGCGCCACCTTCACCGGCGTCGCCGAGCGCAACGGCAGGGTGCTGCTCGTCACCGTCATGAACCCGTCGAAGGAAGAGCACAACGAGGTCTACAAGGAGACCGCGAAGCTCTTCGACTGGGGCTTCAAGGCGGCCGGCAAGGTGCAACCGGTGGGTGAGCTGGTACCGCCGAAGGGCGCCGCGCAGCCGGGGACCTCCGGGCAGGCGGGCGGCGGCTCCGGCGGCTCCGGTCAGTCCGCAGGACCGGGCGCCTCGGCCAAGCCCGTCACGTCCGCCACGGCCGACGGCGGCTCCCGCGGCATGGAGACCGCCTTCGCGATCGCCGGCGGCCTCATCGTGCTGCTCGCGGGCGCCGCGTTCCTCGTCAACCGCCGCTGGCCGCTGCCGGATCTGGTACGCCGTCGCTCGTCCCGTCCGTGAGCTCCTGCTCCTTGCTCCCCGTCGCCGTCCACGCGGCGCAGAACAGCACCAGTTTCGCCGTGAAGTTGATCCACAGCAGCAGGGCGACGGGGACGCCGAACGCGCCGTACATGCTCTTCGTCGCCACACCCTGCATATAGCCGCTGAGCAGCAGCTTCAGCAGCTCGAAGCCGACCGCGCCGGTCAGCGCGGCGACGAGCAGCCGGCGGCGCCCCGGCTCGACACCGGGCAGCAGGGTCAGGACGTACAGCAGGAGCAGGAAGTCGGCCAGGACGGCGATGGAGAACGCGATGATCCGCAGCAGGATCCGGCCCGCGCTGCCCTCCTGGAGGCCGAGTTCGCCGCTGATCCAGTCCACCAGCGCGGAGGCGACGGTGGAGATGGCGAGCGTGACCAGCACGGCGCCGCCGAGCCCGACCAGGATGCCGAAGTCCTTGCCCTTGCGCAGGATCGCGTTCTCGTCCTCGTCAGGCAGCTCCCACACCGCGCGCAGGCACTCCCGCATCGATCCGGCCCAGCCGATGCCGGTGAACAGCAGGGCGGCCGCGGCGATGAGGCCGACGGTGCCGGCGTTCTGGACCAGGCCGTCGATGTTCAGCTGGTCGGAGATGCCGGGCACCTGATCGGCGATCTTGTCCTGGAGGTCGTCCTGCTGCTTCGTGCTGAGCGTGGCGGCGGCGATCGCGGCGGCCACGGTGAGCAGCGGGAACAGTGCGACGAAACTGGTGAACGTCATCGCCGCGGCCAGCCGGGTCCACTTCACCCGGTCCAGCCGTTCGTACGACCGCCACGCGTGCGTGGCCGTCAGGCGCACCCACAGCGGCCCGACGACGGGGAGTCTCTTCAGCCAGTCCATGATCGGATCTTGCCCTCCGGGTGGAAGACCGATGTGTGAATACCCCGAAAAACAGGGAAAGCGGCGCGTGCCGCGCGGATGAGGAGGCCGGCGGTCCCTTGGCCATCCTCCGGTCCATGGGGATTCACTGTTCTCCTCCCCACGGCTGGAACTCCGGCACTATTGAGCGACATCCCACTAATCACCCATTTTGGCGAGGTTGGTGAGGTTTAAGAACGAGTTGCCTCCATAGCGGCGATACGGTCAACGGCATGTCTGCCGACACCGTTCCCGTCACGGGATGGGGCCGCACCTCCCCCACCGCGGCCCGTCCGATCCGCCTGCGGAGCTACGAGGAGGCCGTGGCCGCCGTCCGGGGCTGCGGGGCCCGCGGCGGCATCCCCAGAGGCCTGGGGCGGGCCTACGGGGACGCGGCGCAGAACGCGGGCGGCGCGGTGTTCGACATGACCGCTCTGCGCCGCGTCCACGCGATCGACGCCGAGGGCGGCACGGTGCTGTGCGACGCGGGCGTCTCCCTGCACCGGCTCATGCAGGTACTGCTGCCCCTCGGCTGGTTCGTGCCGGTGGCCCCCGGCACCCGCCATGTCACGGTCGGCGGCGCGATCGGCGCGGACGTCCACGGCAACAACCACCATGTGTCCGGCTCCTTCTCCCGCCATGTGCTGTCCTTCGAACTCCTCACCGCGGACGGCGAGATCCGCACCGTGCGCCGCGGCACCCCCCTGTTCGACGCGACCACCGGCGGCATGGGACTGACCGGCATGATCCTGACAGCGACGATCCGGTTCCAGCCGGTCGAGACCTCGCTGATGTCGGTCGACACGGAACGCGCGCGGGACCTCGACGATCTGATGGTGCGTCTGACGACCGGCGATCGCGGGTACCGCTACTCGGTCGCCTGGATCGACCTGCTGGCCCGCGGGGCCGCGACGGGGCGTGCGGTGCTGACCCGGGGCGACCACGCGCCGCTGGAGGCGCTGCGGACACCGGGACGGCTCGCCGCGGGCACGCGGGCGCGCAGGGACCCGCTGGCCTTTCGGCCCCCGCGCTTCCCGGCCCCGCCCGCCTTCCTCCCCGAAGGACTCGTCAACCGCAGGACCGTGGGGCTGTTCAACGAGCTCTGGTACCGGAAGGCGCCCCGCGCGCGTACCGGCCGGCTGCAGCGGATCTCCGCCTTCTTCCACCCCCTGGACGGCGTGCCCCACTGGAACCGGATCTACGGCCGCGGCGGCGTCGTGCAGTACCAGTTCGTCGTCGGACACGGCCAGGAGGAGGCCCTGCGCCGGATCGTGCGGCGGGTCTCCGGACGGCGGTGCCCGTCCTTCCTCGCCGTCCTCAAGCGGTTCGGGGACGCCGACCCCGGATGGCTCTCCTTCCCGGTGCCGGGCTGGACCCTGGCCCTGGACATCCCGGCCGGTCTGCCCGGCCTCGGCACGCTCCTCGACGAGCTGGACGAGGAGGTCGCCGCGGCCGGCGGGCGGGTCCACCTGGCCCAGGACTCCCGGCTGCGCCCGGACCTGCTCGCCGCGATGTACCCGCGCCTCGACGACTTCCGCGCGCTGCGCGCGGAGCTCGATCCGCGCGGGGTGTTCACCTCCGACCTGTCCCGCCGTCTCACCCTCTGAGTCCTCTGGACATCCCAGGCCCTCCCAAGGAGCTGCTCGTGAAGGACGCCTTCGGCATTCCCCAGTCCCTGCTCGTCCTCGGCGGTACGTCCGAGATCGCGCTGGCCACCGTCCGCCGTCTCGTCGTGCGGCGCACCCGCACGGTGTGGCTGGCGGGCCGCCCCTCCCCCGGCCTGGAGTCGGCCGCCACGGAACTGCGCGCCCTGGGGGCCGAGGTCCGCACCCTCGCCTTCGACGCCCTGGACCCCGAGTCCCACGAGGCGGTGCTCGGCAAGGTGTTCGCCGAGGGCGACATCGACATGGTGCTGCTCGCCTTCGGGATCCTCGGAGACCAGGCGCACGACGAGCGCGAGCCGGTCGCCGCGGTGCGGGTCGCGCAGACCAACTACACGGGCGCCGTCTCGGCCGGCCTGGTGTCCGCGCGCGCGTTGCAGACCCAGGGCCACGGCTCGCTCGTCGTGCTCTCCTCCGTCGCCGGCGAGCGCGCCCGCCGCGCCGACTTCATCTACGGCTCCAGCAAGGCCGGCCTCGACGTCTTCGCGCAGGGGCTGGGGGACGCCCTGCACGGCACGGGCGTGCACGTGATGGTCGTACGCCCGGGGTTCGTACGGTCGAGGATGACGGCCGGCCTGGAGGAGGCGCCCCTCGCGACCACGCCGGAGGCCGTCGCGACCGCGATCGAGCTGGGGCTGCGGCGGCGCTCCGAGACGGTGTGGGTACCGGGGGCGCTGCGGGTGGTGATGTCGGCGGTGCGGCATCTGCCGCGGGCGCTGGTCCGGCGGCTGCCGCTGTAACTGCGGGTGTGTTCGGAGGGAGCTGCGGTTACAACGCCTGTACCAGGAGTTACAGCTGGCTCGTGGGCAGGGAGCCGCGCTCCACATGGCCGGCCTGAGGAGGCACGACCGATCCCCCGAAGGTGAACTCGCGCAGCTTGCGCCACACCCCGTCGGCGCCCTGCTCGTAGAGCGCGAAGCCGGTGCACGGCCACTCGGCCTCGAAGTCCGCGAGCTCCTCGAAGGCGCGGTCCATGGCCGCCTCGTCGATGCCGTGGGCGACCGTGACGTGCGGGTGGTACGGGAACTGGAGTTCCCGCGCGACCGGACCCGAGGCGTCACGGACCTGCTTCTGGAGCCAGGTGCAGGCGTCGGCGCCCTGGACGACCTGGACGAACACGACGGGTGACAGCGGCCGGAAGGTGCCGGTGCCGGCCAGCTTCATCGGGAACGGCCGGCCCGCCGCGGCGACCTCGGTGAGGTGCGCCTCGATGGCGGTCAGCGCGGTGTCCGCGACCTCTGTGGGCGGCAGCAGGGTGACATGGGTGGGGATCCCGTGAGCCGCGGCGTCGCCGAAGCCCGCGCGCCGCTCCTGGAGCAGGCTGCCGTGAGGCTCCGGGACCGCGATCGACACACCGATCGTTACGGTCCCCACGTCGTCTCCTGTTCGTCCCTGTCGTCCTGTCGGATTCGTTCCCAGCCGTCCGGCTATCGACTGTACGGCCACGGCTGTGCTGTGGGCAGGCGCAGGCATAGTGATGTGCAGCGCTCTGCCCGGTGGTGCTGGTGTGCGGTGGTGCGCCCGGCGATCAGTGCTTGGCGGGCAGGAAGCCGACCTTCTCGTACGTCTGGGAGAGGGTCTCCGCGGCGACCGCGCGGGCCTTCTCCGCGCCCTTGGCCAGGATCGAGTCCAGCGTCTCCGGGTCGTCCAGGTACTGCTGGGTGCGCTCCCGGAAGGGCGTCACGAACTCGACGACGACCTCGGCGAGGTCCGTCTTGAGCGCGCCGTAGAGCTTGCCCTCGTACTGCTGCTCCAGCTCGGGGATGCCCGTGCCGGTCAGGGTCGAGTAGATCGTGAGCAGGTTGCTGACGCCCGGCTTGTTCTCGACGTCGTAGCGGACGACGGTGTCGGTGTCCGTGACCGCGCTCTTGACCTTCTTGGCGGTGGCCTTCGGCTCGTCGAGGAGGTTGATGAGGCCCTTCGGCGTGGACGCCGACTTGCTCATCTTGATCGACGGGTCCTGGAGGTCGTAGATCTTCGCCGTCTCCTTGAGGATGTACGGCTTCGGGATCGTGAAGGTCTCGCCGAACCGGCCGTTGAAGCGGGTGGCGAGGTCGCGGGTCAGCTCGACGTGCTGGCGCTGGTCCTCGCCCACCGGGACCTCGTTGGCCTGGTAGAGCAGGATGTCCGCGACCTGGAGGATCGGGTACGTGAACAGGCCGACGCTCGCGCTGTCGGCGCCCTGGCGGGCGGACTTGTCCTTGAACTGGGTCATGCGGGAGGCCTCGCCGAAGCCGGTGAGGCAGTTCATGACCCAGGCGAGCTGGGCGTGCTCGGGGACGTGGCTCTGGACGAAGAGCGTGCAGCGCTCCGGGTCGAGGCCCGCGGCGAGGAGCTGGGCCGCGGCCAGGCGGGTGTTGGCCGTGAGCTCCTTCGGGTCCTGCGGAACCGTGATCGCGTGCAGGTCGACGACCATGTAGAACGCGTCGTGGGACTCCTGCAGGGCCACCCACTGGCGCACGGCGCCGAGGTAGTTGCCGAGGTGGAACGAGCCGGCGGTGGGCTGGATTCCGGAGAGCACGCGGGGTCGGTCAGAGGCCATGCTCACCATTCTCTCAGGTGTCGGGGGCCGATCCGGAACCAGTCGGAAACAGATGCGCCACGGGTGGGAACCGATTCGGCCCGGGCGGTGTACCAATCCTGTGAGGACGCGGGAGGGGGGCCGCATCGTCGATGAGGCCGCGGTGATCGCACGCGTACGCGCCGGAGACCCGGAGGCGTACGCGGAGCTGGTGCGGGCGCATACGGGCCTGGCACTGCGAGCTGCCGCGGCGCTCGGGGCGGGTGCGGACGCGGAGGACGTGGTGCAGCAGGCCTTCGTCAAGGCGTACTGCTCGCTGGGCCGCTTCAGGGAGGGCTCGGCGTTCAAGCCGTGGTTCATGTCGATCGTGGCCAATGAGACGAGGAACACAGTGCGCACGGCGGCGCGCCAGCGCACGCTCGCCGGTCGCGAGGCGGCCTTCGCGGAGGCCGAGCCGCTGATACCGGAATCGGCGGACCCCGCGGTCGCGGCCGTGGAGATAGAGCGCCGCGCCGCTCTGGAGTCCGCGCTGGAGAGGCTGAGCGAGGAGCACCGCCTGGTCGTCACCTACCGCTATCTGCTGGAGATGGACGAGTCCGAGACGGCCCAGGCCCTGGGCTGGCCCCGGGGGACGGTGAAGTCCCGGCTGAACCGCGCGCTGCGCAAGCTCGGCAAGCTGCTGCCCGATGTCGAGCCCCGGGAAGGGGGTGATGAGCGTGAGTGAGTCCTACGGCGGTGAGGACGCCGGCGACAGCGCGCCGGAGCGCGCGGCCCGGTTGCCCGAGGAGCTGCGGGCGCTCGGGCGTTCGCTGGACGCGCCGGGTGCGGGCGGGGCCGAGTCGATGGTGGAGCGGGTGCTGGAGCAGATACTCGCCGAGCGGCTGCCGGTCCCGGTGGCCCAGGCGCCGGGACCCGGTGAGCGGCTGCGGGCGGTGCGGCGGTGGACGCGGGCGCGGTGGCGTTCGCTGACCGCGACCCTGTGCGGGCTGCTGGCGGTCCTCGCGCTCACGCCTCCGGTGCGGGCGGCGGTCCTGGACTGGTTCGACTTCGGTGGGGTCGAGGTGCGGTACGACCCGTCGGCGGTGCCCTCGCCGGGAGCCCAGGTGCCCGGTTGCGGGCGCTCGGTGTCGCTCGCGCAGGCCGAGCGGCGGGCGGGGTTCGAGCCGCTGGTGCCGGGGGCGCTCGGCACTCCGGACGTGGTGACGGTGACGGCCGAGCCGCGGGGGCGGTCACTGGTGAGCCTGTGCTGGCGGGAGCGGGGGCGCACCGTCCGGCTGGACGAGTATCCGGCCCGTCTGGACATCGGCTTCACCAAGAGTGTGCGGGAGCAGCCGGAGTGGCTCTCGCTGCACGGGGAGTCCTCGGACCTCGGGGCGGTCAATGACACGGCGCTGTGGTTTCCGCGGCCCCACTTGCTGGGTTTCTGGCTGGTGGACGCGGCCGGGTCCCGTTACACCCGCGAGCAGCGGACCGCCGGGCCGACCTTGCTGTGGATGCGCGGGTCGGGCCTCCTCGACGTGCCGACGGTGACCCTGCGGCTGGAGGGCGTCGGGTCGAAGGCGCGGGCCCTGGAGATCGCGAGGTCCCTCGCCGAGCCGCGGCGCGAGGGGGCCGGGAAGTCCTCGGACTAGTGGACGCGGGGTGGGAACCCCTTCGGGCCGGCCGGTGTATCAGAAGTGACACGCGGCTCGCCGACGGGCCGCGGCCGTGAACTGGCAGCGGGATCGGGCGGGTTGGCGGCGGTGCTCGCGGTGGCGGTGTGACGAAAGGAGGTGCTCGCGAGCTTGAGGAAGCGAGGCTGATTCGATCGAGGGGGATGGCTGTGCGGAGCAGACTCACCACATTTCGGCTGGGGCCGCGCGGGGTGTTCGCGGTGCTCGCACCGGTGGCGGTGGCGGTGACCGTGCTCATGGCGCCCGCGGCCGACGCGGCGGCATCGGGGACACGGGAGGCCGGCCTGGACAGGCCCGACCTGGCGATGGTCGTCACCGGCGGCTCGGGCCGGACGCGGGCCGTGCGTGCCGAGGAGCCGTACTTCACTCGCCTGTGGCAGCTGCTGCAGCCGACGTACACGGGTACGGAGCGGGTCCCGGACGCCTGGCAGGAGGGCCGGTATCCGTCGGTGCGGTTCACCGTGCTGTGGGGATTGACGGGCGTGGGCGGCTGGCCTCAGACGGATTCGGCGCCGGGTGGTGATGTGGCGGTGGCGCGCCAGGACCAGCTGTTTCTGGCCGAGGACGGCACTCCGTGGGTGCGCTCGGATCCGGCACCGGAGCGGGAGGACGACGACATCCGCTGGCACCGGGCACCCCGGGCGGTCTTCGACCGGCTGGACCGGGCGGGCCTCGCGGGTGGTGCCGGCGAGCGGCGGGAGGAGGGCTCCAAGGGTGCGACGGGTCCGGGGCACGGCGTGTGGTGGGCGGTGCCGGGTCTCGTCGTGGGCTTCGCGGCGGGAGTCGGCGGCACCCGGCTGATACGCCGCGCGGCGGCCGGGCCAGGGGCCGGGCCGCCGCGGGACGAACCACGCCAGGAACTCATCGATCTCTAGGAGTCACCGGTCTTTGACAACTCAAGAGAGGACGCGGGTCAGCCGAGGTCGACCTCCGGGTACAGCGGGAAGCCGGCCACGAGGTCGGTGGCCCGGTGGGAGATCTCGTCAGCGACCTTCGGGTCCAGGATGTGCGCGGCCTTGGAGGGGGCTCCCGACTTGGTGGTGCCGGGCTCCGTGGTGGTGAGGACGCGGTCGATGAGACCGGCGACCTCGTCCATCTCGGCGGTGCCGAGACCGCGGGTGGTCAGGGCGGGGGTGCCGATGCGGATGCCGGAGGTGTACCAGGCGCCGTTGGGGTCGGCCGGGATGGCGTTGCGGTTGGTCACGATGCCCGATTCGAGCAGGGCGGCCTCGGCCTGGCGGCCGGTGAGGCCGTAGGAGGAGGTCACGTCGATCAGGTTGAGGTGGTTGTCGGTGCCGCCGGTGACCAGGGTGGCGCCGCGGCGCATCAGGCCCTCCGCCAGGGCGCGGGAGTTGTCGACGATCCGCTGGGCGTAGTCCTGGAAGGAGGGCAGGCGGGCCTCGGCGAGGGCGACGGCCTTGGCTGCCATGACGTGCGGGAGCGGACCGCCGAGGACCATCGGGCAGCCCCGGTCGACCTGGTCCTTGAGGGAGTCGTCGCACAGCACCATGCCGCCGCGCGGGCCGCGTAGGGACTTGTGGGTGGTGGTGGTGACGATCTGGGCGTGCGGGACCGGGTCGAAGTCGCCGGTGAAGACCTTGCCGGCGACGAGACCGGCGAAGTGGGCCATGTCGACCATGAGCGTGGCGCCGACCTCGTCGGCGATCTCGCGCATGATCCGGAAGTTCACCAGCCGGGGGTAGGCCGAGTATCCGGCGACGATGATCAGCGGCTTGAACTCACGGGCCGAGACGCGCAGGGCGTCGTAGTCGACGAGGCCGGTGGCGGGGTCGGTGCCGTAGGAGCGCTGGTCGAACATCTTGCCGGAGATGTTGGGGCGGAAGCCATGGGTGAGGTGACCGCCGGCGTCCAGGGACATGCCGAGCATGCGCTGGTTGCCGAAGGCCTGGCGCAGCTCGGCCCAGTCGGCGTCGGAGAGGTCGTTGACCTGGCGGACACCGGCCTTCTCCAGGGCGGGGACCTCGACGCGCTGGGCGAGGACGGACCAGAAGGCGACGAGGTTGGCGTCGATGCCGGAGTGCGGCTGGACGTAGGCGTGGCGGGCGCCGAAGAGTTCCTTGGCGTGCTCGGCGGCCAGGGACTCGACGGTGTCGACGTTGCGGCAGCCGGCGTAGAAGCGGCGGCCGATGGTGCCCTCGGCGTACTTGTCGCTGAACCAGTTGCCCATCGCGAGGAGGGTGGCCGGGGAGGCGTAGTTCTCGGAGGCGATCAGCTTGAGCATCTCGCGCTGGTCGTGGACCTCCTGGCCGATGGCGTCGGCGACGCGCGGTTCGACGGCGCGGATCACGTCGAGTGCGGCGCGGAAGGCCGTGGACTCGGTGGACAGGGGCTGCTGCTCTGACATGGCGGCCTCCGGGCTGCGTGGCTTGAAGCGGTCACGGATCACGGTTCGGCCCAGGCGCACGGCACTTGGTCACTCACAGGCCGCTCCCCGATGGTCCGTCCCATCCCAGCGCGCCAGTCACGGCCTGTCGGCCAGCCTACCGGGCACGCCTAAGGGCACCTGTGCGGCGTCCACCATGCGAGCGACGGCTTCGAGGCCCGGCGGGCGGTCTTCGGGCCCCGAAGCCGTGGCAGTGGTGGACGTCAGAACAGCGCGTCGGCCAGGCGGTCGATCTGGTCGGCGTCCGAGGCCCAGCAGTAGAGCATCACCTCGTCGGCGCCGATGCCGAAGTAGGCGTCGGTGGCCTCGCGGATCTGCGGCGGTGTGGTGAGCAGGCCGGCCTCCATGTACGCGACGTGGCCGCTGAAGGCGTAATAGTCGCGGAGGTTGCGGCGGGCCTGCTCCACGGTGCTGTCCGGGCCGAGAACGACGTTCGCCTGCGCGACGAGGCGGGGGCGACCGGGGCGGCCGTGTTTCTGCCAGGCCGTTTCGGCGTCGCGGAACAGGTTGGACATGAAGGTGGGCGGCAGGGCGGCGCCGAGGAAGCCGTCACCGAAGCGGCCTACGCGGTCGAGGGCGGCGGGGGCGAAGCCGCCGAAGAGGACCTCGGGGCCGCCCGGGGTGGTGGGGGCGGGCCCGATCGGGCCGACGCCCTCTCCGTACGGCTCGCCGGACCAGGCGCGGCGCAGCAGGGTCAGTTGTTCGTCGAGGCGGCGGCCTCGGCGGTGGACGTCGATGCCGGCGGCCAGGCAGTCGTCCTCACGGCCTCCGACACCGATGCCGAGTGTGAAGCGACCGCCGGAGAGGCGGTCGAGGGTCGCGCTCTGCTTGGCGAGCAGGGCGGTGTTGTGGAGGGGCGCGATCAGCACCTCGGTCTGGACGCGGATGCGGGAGGTGGCGCCGGCGAGGGCCGCGAGGGTGACGAGGGGCTCGGGGTTGTCGTAGACGAGGCGGTCGAGCAGGCCGAGCGTGCGGAAGGGGCTCGCGTCGGCGCGCCGGGCCCAGGTGAGCAGCTGGGCGGGGTCGTCGATGGGGAGGCCGAGGCCGATGTTCATGGGAGAGTCCTCCGGAGGGCATACGGGATCCGCCGGTCGGCCGGATCCGGTGCCGCCCCTCCGTGGTACCGCGCGCTGTGCGCGGACCTGCTCCCGTTCTGCGGCGATGGTTCAAGAGAGCGTGTGCGTCAGAGTGCGCCGACCGTAACGCGGTCGGGCGGAGTGCGACAACGTGTTTTCGACGGGCCTCGGAGGGATGCGGAGGGCCTCGGAGGGCGCGGAGTCGGGACACGCGCCCGGCACCTCTGCAGACCTCCGCCGACCCGCCTCGGCCGGCCCGTTTCCCCCAACTCGCCTGCGCCGACCGGTCTCCGCGGCCTGGCTCAGAGGATCACGTGGGGCAGGAAGCGCGCGTACTCGTCGGTGATCAGGCCGGACGACTCCCGGATGCCCAGCCCCGCCGGCTCCTCCTCCACGACCCAGGCGCCGAGGACGACGTGGTTGCCGTCGAAGTCGGGGAGGGGTGCCAGCTCCTGGTAGCAGCACGCCTCCTGGCGGGGCGTCGCGTCGGATCCCGGCTCGTGGACCGTCACTCCGGCGCCCTCGCGGCCGAGCAGCGGCTTGGCGACCCAGCCGGTGGTGGCGGCCAGGTCACGGGGACCGTCGAGGTAGGCGGGGAGGAGGTTCGGGTGGTCCGGGTACAGCTCCCAGAGGATCGCGAGGAGGGCCTTGTTGCTGAGGAGCATCTTCCAGGCGGGTTCGATCCACAGCGTGCTGCCGGTGCCGCCGCCGTTGTCGAGGGTGTCGAGGACGTGGGTGGCGAAGCGGTCGGTGGTGAGCCACTCCCAGGGGTAGAGTTTGAAGCAGCTGCGGATGAAGCGGAGCTGGTTGTCGACGAAGCGGCCGGACAGGGGGTCCCAGCCGATCTCCTCCATGGAGATCCAGTCGGTGTCCAGGCCGGCCTGTTCGGCGGTCTCCTTGAGGTAGGCGACCGTCATGAGGTCCTCGCCGAGTTCGTCGGCGGAGGAGTGCGCGAAGTAGAGCGGGCTGCCGGGCGGGAGGAGGGCCGCCTGCTTCTTCCAGGCGGCGACGAGGCGTTCGTGGAGGGAGTTCCACTGGTCGGCGCCGGGAAAGCGCTCCTCCATCCAGAACCACTGCGGCGAGGCTGCCTCGACGAGGGAGGTGGGGGTGTCGGCGTTGTACTCCAGCAGCTTGGCCGGGCCGTGGCCGTCGTGGCGGAGGTCGAAACGGCCGTACACGGAGGGGAGTTCGGCGCGCCGGTGCCAGGACTCGGCGACCGCCTCGGCCACACGCGGGTCGGTGATGCCGAGGTCGGCGAAGCGGTTCGCGGTGACGATGTGGTCGGCGGCCGCCAGGCACATGCGGTGGAGGTTCTCGACGATCTCCTCCAGCGCCTCCACCTCGGGGAGCGTGAAGGAGTAGTAGGCGCTCTCGTCCCAGTAGGGACGCAGGGAGTCGTCGGGGTGGCGGGTGAGCGGGTAGACGAGACCCTGGGCCTCGACGGTCTGCTGCCAGCCGGGGCGGGGGGTGATGGTGTGTCGGCGCATACTGCCGGGCCCTCAGCCGCCGGAGCTTCCCTTGCCGCTGCCCCCGTCACCGCCGCCGTCGCCGCTTCCTCCGCTGCCGAAGCCTCCGCGGTCGACCCCGCTGCCACCGCTGCTGCCCGATGAACTGCCGGAGTCCTTGCCGGACTTCTTGGTGAAGGAGCCGCCGGAGACCCAGCCGCCCTTCTTCTTGCCGCCGTAGTAGAAGGAGCCGTGGGGCGAGGTGCCGGACTTGCAGTTCTTGTCGGCGACGACCCGGTAGCCCTTGCCGAGGGTGTAGCTGTCGCGGTCGACGCAGCGCTTGTCGGGGTCGGAGGAGCAGGCGGTCAGGGCCATGGCGAGCAGTCCCACGCCGCCGAGTGCGACCGTGCCCGAGCGAAGTTGCCGGCGTGCGTCCGCCATGTCCGTGTCTCCCCCTTGGTCAGGCCGTGGGCCTGGTGTGCGCGTGTCCGGCGCACAGCTTAGAGATCGGTAAGACCTTGTCGCGAGGCAGCCCGCCTCTCACCACCTCCCCTAAGGTCACTTCGTGCTCTTTGGAATGGTGTGTGCTCTCGGTGCCTCGGTCTGCTTCGGCACGGCCACCGTGCTGCAGGCGATGGCGGCACGGGCCGCGGACGCGGGCGGCGGTGACGGCGAGGGGACGGCGTTCGCGGTGACGCTGTTCCTGCGAGCGGTGCGGCAGTGGCGGTATCTGGCGGGGCTGGCCCTGGACGGGGTGGGGTTCCTGCTGCAGATCGCCGCGTTGCGGTCGGTCCCGATCTACGCGGTCGGCGCGGCGCTCGCGTCGAGTCTCGCGGTGACCGCGGTGGTGTCGGCGCGGCTGCTGCGGGTCCGGCTGAGCGGGAGCGAGTGGGGCGCGGTCGGGGTGGTGTGCGCGGGGATGGCGCTGTTGGGGATCGCGTCCGGGACGGAGGGCGACCGCGGCGGCCCGTCGGCCTTGAAGTACGCCATGCTCGGCGTCTCCCTGGCGGTGCTGGCGCTGGCGCTGCTGGGTGGTCGACTGCCCGATCGCGGGCGGGCGTTGGCGCTCGGGCTGGGGGCGGGCCTCGGGTTCGGGGTGGTCGAGGTGGCGGTGCGGCTGATCGACTCGCTCGCGCCGTCGGCGCTGGTGGCCAATCCGGCGACGTATGCGCTCCTCGTCGGCGGTGGCGCGGCCTTTCTGTCGCTGACCTCGGCGTTGCAGCGGGGGTCGGTGACCACGGCGACCGCCGGGATGGTGATCGGGGAGACGATCGGGCCCGCGCTGGTCGGAGTGGTGTGGCTCGGGGACCGTACCCGGGAGGGGCTGACGTGGGTGGCGGTGCTGGGCTTCGCAGTGGCCGTCGCGGGGGCGTTGGCGCTGGCCAGGTTCGGGGAGGCTCCGGCCCATTCCGCCCCGCAATCCCCGTCCCCAATTCCGTGAGGTGTGTTCGGGTTGCTTCCGGTAGCGCTCGACAGAGTGAGCCATGCCGACCGAAAGCCCGATAAAGGTCACGATCCGGACAGCCGAAAAAAGCTTCGTTGAATATTTGAACGTACTGTGAAGGCATTGCGTATACAACGGCGTGAGCAGTAATCCCGTCACCATCACCGTGGCCTATCACGTGGTGCCGGGCCGTGCGGCCGACTTCCACTCCTGGGGGTGGGCCATGCTGGCCGCGAGTTCGCAGCAGCCGGGCTTCATGGGGGGTGGCGTCCTTGTCGACCGAGAGGCGGAGTGGCATGTGGTCTATCGCTTCGCCAGCGAGGGGACGGCCCGGGCCTGGGAGGATTCGGCCGCCCGGACCCAATGGGAGAACCGGGCCGTGGGCTTCGCCCGGCAGGCGGAGCGCAGGAGCGTGCGCGGCTCCAAGACATGGTTCGAATCCCAGACCACCACACCGAAACCGCCCGCCCCGCCGGCGAAATGGAAACTGTGGTTCGTGAACATGAGCGCGGTTTTTCCGCCGGTGCTCCTGTTCAATCTGATCGTTCTTCCATATCTCGGCGGACTCAATCCGCTCGTCCGCACGCTGCTGTTATGCCTGTGTGTGACGGCTCTCGTCACCTGGATTCTCATGCCCCGGCTTCAGCGTTTCTTCAGGAAATGGCTGTATCCGCCGCTCCAGGCCCTTCGCGGACGGCACAAAAGACGGACCGCATAGGTCCGGAACGAACCGAGGGAGGTGGGCGGGTGAAGACCCTGCTCATCGACAATTACGACTCGTACACGTACAACCTGTTCCAGCTGATCGCCGAGGTCAACGGCGAGGAACCGGTCGTCGTCCTCAATGACGCGGTCGGCGGCCTTCCCGATCTCGGGGAATACCTGGGGCAGTTCGACAATGTGGTCATCTCACCCGGGCCGGGGCACCCGGCGAAGCCGCGCGACTTCGGACTGAGCGCCGCCGTGCTCGCCGAGTCGTCGATCCCCGTACTGGGTGTCTGTCTGGGACACCAGGGCATCGCGCTCGGGGAGGGCGGCCGGGTGGAGCCCGCTCCCGAGCCGAGGCACGGCCATCTGTCGACGGTCCGGCACGACGGACGGGACCTGTTCCGTGGGCTGCCGCAGGACTTCACCGCGGTCCGCTACCACTCGCTGACCGTTTCCGAGCCTCTCCCGCAGACGCTGGAGGCCACCGCCCGGGCCGAGGACGGGGTGCTGATGGGGCTCAGACACCGCAGCCGGCCGTTGTGGGGCGTGCAGTTCCATCCGGAGTCCGTGCTCACCGACTACGGCCACCGCATGCTCGTGAACTTCCGCAACCTCACGGCGCAACGGGCCCGCAGGCCGCGGACGAAGAACACCGCCGTGCCGCCGCCCGAGGCGGTGATCCCCCGGCCCGCGGGTGTCGTCCCGCGCCCCCGCCGGGCGGCTGCCCCCGCCTACCGGCTGCACACCCGGCGCATCGCCGGCGCGGTCGACACGGAGGCCGCCTTCACCCGAATGTACGCGGCGTCGCGGCGGGCGTTCTGGCTGGACGGCGCGCTGGTCGAGGAGGGGCGTTCACGGTTCTCGTTCTTCGGTGACGACAGCGGTCCGCTGGCGGAGTTCGTCCGGTACGACGTCGACAGCGGCCGGTGCGAGATCGAGCGGGCCGGGCGACCGACGCGGAAGGTCGCGGCGAGCGTCTTCGACTATCTCGGACGGCAGTTGACGAGCCGCCGGGTGGACGGCTTCGGGCTGCCCTTCGACTTCACCGGCGGCTATGTCGGCTACTTCGGCTACGAGATGAAGGCCGACTGCGGATCGCCGAACCGGCACACCTCGAACGTCCCGGACGCCTGCTGGCTGTTCGCCGACCGGCTGATCGCGGTGGACCATCTGAAGAGGTTCACCTACGCCGTGTGTCTGGCCGAGGACACCCCGCAGGCCGCGCGGGAGGCCGAGGACTGGCTGGAGAGCGCGCTGGCCCAGCTGACCTTCGTCGCCACCGAGCCGGACCGGGCGACGGAACCGGCACTGCCGGCACCCCACATCTCCACCTCGCCCACCGCGCCCAGCACGCTCGCCATGCCCACCACGACCACCACGCGGACCGTTCCCGACCTCAACGCCGCCGAGCCGTGGCTGGTGCGGGACCGGGCGAGCTATCTCGCCGACATCGACTCCTGCGACCGTGAGCTGCGGGCGGGCACCAGCTACGAGGTCTGTCTGACGAATGCGGCCCGGTTACCCGCTCCGCCGGACCCTTACGAGTTCTACCGGGAGCTGCGCCGGGTCAACCCGGCCCCCTACGCGGCGTTCCTGAGGTTCGGGGAGGTCGACGTGGCCGGTTCCTCGCCCGAGCGGTTTCTGCGCATCACCCGGGACGGGATCGCCGAGGCCCGGCCCATCAAGGGCACCGCACCGCGCGGGGCAGGCCCCGAGGAGGACGCCCGGCTGCGGGACGCGCTGGCGGCGGACGCCAAGACGCGCGCCGAGAACCTGATGATCGTGGACCTGCTCCGCAACGACCTGGGCAGCGTGTGCCGGACCGGGTCGGTGCGGGTGACCCGGCTGATGGCCACGGAGACGTACGCGACCGTGCACCAGCTCGTGTCCACCGTGGAGGGGCGGCTGCGGGAGGGCGTGGACGCGGTGAAGTGCGTGCGGGCCTGTTTTCCCGGCGGCTCGATGACGGGGGCTCCGAAGCTGCGCACGATGGAGATCATCGACTCCCTGGAGACCGAGGCCCGCGGGGTCTACTCCGGTGCTCTCGGCTATCTGGGATGCGGCGGGGGCGCGGATCTCAACATCGTGATCCGCACGGCGGTGTTCGCCGACGGCCTGATGCAGCTGGGTGCCGGGGGCGCGATCGTCCTCGACTCCGATCCGGTCGCCGAGTACGACGAGATGCTCCTGAAGACGGCGGCTCCGATGAGGGCCCTGCAGCTGCACACCGCGCGGCGCACGGCGGAGCAGCGACGCCACTCGGCGGTCCGCGCCGATGTCCACGCGGGACACACGGCCACCGAGGAGCCGGTCCGATGACCACTGCGCAGCCCGTGCTGTTCCCGGCCGGTTCCGGCGCCCCCGGCAATCTCGCCGTCCAGCTCGCCGATCTCGCCGAGCGGCGCGGCTGGACGGATCGGCCCGCCTTCCACCAGGGCCACCGGGCCTGGACCCACGGCGAGGTGCACGCGCTCGCGGCCCGGGCGGCCACCGTGCTCGCCGCTCACGGCACCGGCCCGGGTGACCGGGTGGTGCTGGCGTTGCCGGACGGGATCGCCTGGGTGGCGGCCTTCCTCGCGGTCGCGCGTCTCGGGGCGGTAGCCGTCCTCGTCAATCCCGAACTCCCCGCGACCGACCACGCGTTCATGGCCGGGGACGCCGATGCCGCGCTGGGTGTGACGGGGCCGGGCCTGGAGGACCGGTTCGCCGAGCGGCCGCGGCTCGGTGCCGACCAGTTGCTCGCGCTCGCCGCCTGCGCCGGGCCGGCGCCCGCCCACCCGGTCGACGCGCACACACCGCTGTACGTGCAGTACACGTCGGGCACCACGGGCCGTCCCAAGGGGGTCGTGCACACGCACGGCGACCCGAAGGCGTACCACGACCTGATCGGGCGGCGGCTGCTGCGGGTCACCGCGGACGACGTGACCCTGTCGGTGTCGAAGCTGTACTTCGCCTACGGCTTCGGGAACGCGTTCGTCTTCCCGCTGTTCTCCGGTTCCTCCGCCGTCCTGGTGGACCGGCGCCCGACCCCGGCCGCCGTCGACGAACTCGTCGTGCGGTACCGGGTGACGCTGCTCTACTCGGTGCCCTCGGCGTACGCGGCGCTGGTGGCCGACCGGGGCAGCGGGCACGAGGCGTGCTTCGCCTCGGTGCGGGCCGCGGTGTCGGCCGGTGAGGGGCTGCCGGAGGAGCTCGGCAGGCGGGTCACGCAGGTGCTCGGCGCGCCGGTGCTGGAGCAGATCGGCTCCACCGAGGCCGGTCACGCCTTCTGCGCCAACAGCTTCGACCACAACCACCCGGGCACCGTCGGCCGCCCCGTGCCCGGTTTCGAGGTGGAACTGCGCGACCCCGCGGGCCACCTCGTCCCGGACGGGGTGGAGGGCGAGCTGTGGGTACGCGGCCCGACGGTGACCCCCGGCTATCTCGACCTGCCCGAGGAGACCGGGCGCACCCTGGTCGGCGGCTGGCTGGCCACCCACGACCGGGCGGTCCGCGAGCCGGACGGCAGTTACCGGCACCTGGGCCGCGCCGACGACATGGAGATGGTCGGCGGCATCACCGTCTCCCCGCTGGAGGTGGAGGCCGTACTGCGCGCCCACCCGGCGGTGCGGGAGGTCGCGGTCGTGACCGTCGTCGACGGGAGCGGGGCAGGCCGGCTGCGGGCGTTCGTCGTCCCCGCCGCCCTGATGCCCGACGGGAGCCTCCAGGAGGACCTCCTGCGGCTGGCCCGCGAGGAGTTGGCCGCCTTCAAGGTGCCCAGAAGCGTGAGCCTCGTCCCCTCGCTCCCCCGCACCCCGACCGGCAAGCTCCGCCGGCACCTGGTCCGCCGGGGCGCCTGGTGACCACGGCGGGAACACCGCACCGGCAGCGCGCCGCACCACCCCGGCGCCGAGGCACCGGCCCCCTCACAGCAGAGGTACCGCAGAGAGGAACGGCCCCATGCGAGAACAGCAACCCCCCTTCACCGACCGGGGGTTCTACCTGGGCCCGGTGTTCCGCCGGGCGGCCGACCGGCACGGCGCGGTCTTCGTCACCCTGGACCGGCCGCTGGACACCCACCCCGCCCTCGGTGTCGATCTGACCTACCCGGCGCTGGCGGAGGTCGTCGAGGAGCTGTCCGGACGCCTGTGGGAGGCGGGAGTGCGGCCCTCGGAGCGGGTGGTTGTGCACAAGACGGACAACGTCGACATCGTGCTGCTGACCTGCGCGGTCTCCCGTATCGGCGCGGTGCCCGTGCTGCTCTCCCCCGGGCTGGCCGGGGAGGTGGCCGGGGAGTTGATCGAGCGGCTCGGGCAGCCGTGGCTGGTCACCGACCGGGCCAAGCTGGAGGGACCGCTGCAGGGGGTGGGCCTGCGGGTGCGGCAGGTGCTGTCCGTGGACGTGGCGCCGGGGGCCGAGCCCCTGGAGCGGTACGCCGGCAGCGAGACTCCGCCTCCCGTCCGCCTCCACCCCCGCGAGCCGGCGCTGATCACCCACAGTTCGGGGACCACGGGCCTGCCCAAGCTCGCCGTGCACTGCGCGAACACCATGTGGAACCGGCTCGTACCGCAGAAGGCGATGGGCTGGCCGACACGTGGGGAGACCGCGGCGCTGCACATGTCGTTCGTGCACTCGCGCTTCTACCATCTGCTCGGCGTCCTGCTGCACTTCGGCAGCCCGCTGGTGCTGATCACCGACCCCGACCCGGCCGCCGTGGGGCGGCTCCTGACCCGGCACCGGCCCGGCATCGTGGAGACCCACCCCAACACCTTCGTGCTGTGGGAGGAGCTGGCCGACGCGCCCGGGGCGCCGCTGTCACGGGTGCGGTCGTACGGCTCGACGTTCGACGCGATCCATCCGCGTACGGTACGGCGGCTGCTGAACGCCTCGAAGCGCCGTGCACCCTGGCTGATCCAGCTGTACGGGCAGAGCGAGACCGGGCCGGTGGCCTTCCAGTGGTTCACCCGGCGCAGTGCGGCGCGCGCGGACGGGCGGCGGGTCGGGTTCGGCATCCCCGGCTTCACACGCGTGCGGGTGACGGGCCCCGGCGGTGAGCGGGTCGCCGCCGGAACCAGCGGCCGGATCGAGGCCCGGACCCGGGGGCGGATCCTCACCTATCTCGGTTCGCAGGACCGCTACGACCGTCAACTCCACGACGGCTGGTGGGAGATGGGCGACATGGGCTACCGCGGTCGGCTGGGCACCCTGCATCTGATCGACCGGGAGATCGACCGGATCGACTCCGTGCCCAGCAGTCTGGAGGTCGAGGACGCCCTGATGGAGCGTCTGGAGGAGCTGCGGGAGGTCGTCATCGTGCCGGGCGCGGACCGGGAGCCGGTGCCGGTGGTGTGCGTGCGCGGCGAGCGGCCGCTGGACCTCGGGCGCTGGCGGGAGGCGACGGCGGATCTGCCGGCGATGGCCGAGCCGCGCCAGTGGCGGTTCGAGGAGCTGCCGATGACGGCGACCTGGAAGGTGAAGCGGGTCGAGATCACCCGGATGCTCGCGGAGGGTGCACGCGCGTGACGCCGGTCGTGGTGGTCGGCGCCGGCCCCGTGGGTCTGTCGGCGGCGCTCGCGCTGCGGGCGCGCGGGCGGGAGGTCGTGCTGCTGGAGGCGGACCCGGAGGACCGGGCGCGGCCCGGCAGCCGGGCCCTGTTCGTGCACCGCGAGACCCTCGCCCTGCTCGACGCCATGCGGCCGGGGCTGGCCGGCGAGATCACCGCGTACGGACAGACCTGGCGGACCCGGCGGACCCTGTACCGGGGGCGCGAGGTGTACTCCCGCACCCATCCGCCGCAGGCGGGCCCGCCGCCTTTCACCAGCCTGCGTCAGGCGGACACCGAGCGCTTCCTGCGGGCCGCCTGCGAGCGGGCGGGCGTGGAGTTCGTGTGGGACGCGCGCGTGCGGGACGTCCGCACGACGGCGAGCGGGGTCCGTCTGAGCTGCGGGGACGGCCGGGAGTGGAGCTGCGCGTACGCGGTGGCCGCCGACGGCGCCCGGTCCGCCGTGCGGGACGCCTTGGGCATCGCCATGGAGGGCGAGCGGGGCGAGGGCTTCCATGTGGTCGTCGACGTGGCCCACCGGCCCGGTCCCGAACCGCCGCCCGAGCGGATCTTCCACTACGAGCATCCGGGCGCCGGCGGCCGCAGTGTGATGCGGGTGCCGTTCACCGGGGGCTTCCAGGTCGACCTGCAGTGCCGGGACGAGGACCCCGAGGAGGAGTTCGGGACCGAGCGGGCCGTACGGCGCTGGCTGCCGGGGGTCGTGGGCGAGGGGTACGGCGAGCGGGTCCTGTGGGTGTCGACGTACCGCTTCCTGCGCAAGGTGGCCGTCTCGTTCACCGATCCGCACCGGCGGGTGCTGCTCGTCGGGGAGGCGGCGCATCTCTTCCCGCCGTTCGGGGCGCGGGGCATGAACAGCGGCATCGCGGACGCGGCGGCCGCCGCGGAGGCCGTCGCCGGCGGGACGGTCGGGGACTTCGCCGAGGTACGGCGGTCCGCGGCACTGTTCAACAGTGCCGCCGCCGGTGCCGCGCTGGACCATCTGCGGCCCCGGCGCCGGATCGTGCGGGCCCGTCAGCGGGCGGCGGCCGCGCTCGCGCCGGTGCTGCCGTGGTGCGGCTCGTGGCTGGAGCACGCGCCGTACGGGCCGCGGCACGGGGCGCCGGTGAACGCCGGGCTCAAGTACTGAGGAGGGAGTGGCTGTGACGCAACCGGTCGTGGTGGAGGGCCTGTCGGTGTGGTCACCGGCCCGGGGGCTGACTCCGGCCGCTGATGCGGTGGGCGCGTCAACGCCCTTGCTCGTCGTGGACTCCTGGCTGGTGCGGGAGGGACGGGTGCGCGGGCTGGAACGGCACCGGGAGCGGTTCCTACGGGCCTGCGGTGAGGTGGACGGACCGCCGTTGCGCAGGCTGCTGGAGTTCTGGCGGGACATGACGGACGCGCTGCCCCGCACGGGCGAGTGGTTCCCTCGCGTCGAACTCGCGCCCGGTGCCCGGGAGTTGCGGCTGCTGCTGCGGCAGGCTCCCCCGCTCGGGGCCGGTGTGCGGGTCTGGGCGGCGGGCCAGTGCGACCCCCGGACCGTGCCCCGCCGCAAGGGACCGGACCTCGCCGCTCTCGCCGGGGTGCGTGAGCGGGCGGGCGGCGAGGGCGCGGAGGAGGCGGTGCTGGTCGCGCCGTCCGGCACCGTCCTGGAGGCGGCCACGGCCAGCGTGCTGTGGTGGGAGGACGACACCCTGTGCCTGCCGCCGCCCCGGCTGCCGGTGCTGCCCGGGGTGACCGTCGCCCTCGTCCTGGAGCGGGCCGTGCGGGAGGGCGTCCGCGTCGCCCACCGCGAGCGGACGGTGGCCGAGCTGGACGGCCGCGAGGTGTGGCTGGTGAACGCGCTGCACGGGATCCGGCCGGTGACGGGATGGACCGGAGGGCCGTTGCGGGCCGCGCCGGCGACATACGCGCCGCACTGGCGGGCGTGGCTGGACGACATCATGGAGCCGCTGCCGGGCAGCTGAATTCGGGCAGCGATAAACGCGCCGGGCGGTAGGGGACCCGGCGCGTTTATCGCTGCCCGAATTCAGTTCTTCGGCGCCGGCTGATAACCCCCGGGCACCATTCGCGTGGCAATGGCGATCCGGTTGTACGCGTTGATGACGGTCGCCGCCCAGATCAGCGCCGCGACCTGTGCCTCGTCGAAGACCTCTGCGGCCTCGGCGTAGACCGCGTCCGGCACCCGGCCGTCGTGCACCAGGGTCACGGCCTCGGTCAACGCCAGGGCGACGCGCTCTCGTCCGGTGTAGAAGGGGGTCTCCCGCCAGGCGTTCAGGGCGTGGACGCGCTGTTCGGTCTCGCCCGCCGCCCGGGCGTCCTTGGTGTGCATGTCGATGCAGAAGGCGCAGCCGTTGATCTGCGAGGCACGGATCCGGATGAGTTCCAGGATTTCCGGCTCCACTTCGGCTTCCCGCGCCGCGGAAACGGCGGCGGCGTGCAGGGAGCCCATCGCCGCGGACACGTCGGGGGTGATTTTCTTCAGGGCCACACGGGATATGGGTGCACTGTTGTTCATGGGGCGACGACTTTATCCGCGTGAACTCATTCAGGAATGGCGAACGGACCGATTCGGCGGCGTTATTCGGGCAGCACCGTGCACAGCGCCTCCAGCGCTCCGGACCAGGCGTGGTCCGGCGGAGTCCCGTAGCCCACGACGAGCGCGTCGCGCCGCTCGACGGCGGCCTCGGGGTGCTGGTAGCGGTGCAGTCCGTGGACCGCGAGGCCCTGCCAGGCCGCGGCCCGCAGCACCGGCTGCTCGGTGCCCGGCGGGAGGCGCAGCACCACGTGCAGACCGGCCGCGATCCCGGTGGCGTGCACCCGCGGGGCCCGCCGCGCGAGCTCGGCGACGAGGGCGTCACGGCGGCGCCGGTACCGCAGCCGGGCGGCGCGCACATGACGGTCGTAGGCGCCGGAGGTCAGGAACTCGGCGAGGGTCAGCTGGTCGAGGGACCCGCAGGCGTCGATGCCGCCCTTGGCCGTCAGCACCTCCTCCATGAGACCGGGCGGCAGTACCAGCCAGCCCAGTCGCAGGCCGGGGGCGAGGGACTTGCTGGCGGTGCCCGCGTGGACGACCTGGTCGGGGTCCAGCCCCTGGAGGGCGCCGACGGGCTGGCGGTCGTAGCGGAACTCGCCGTCGTAGTCGTCCTCGATGACCAGCCCGCCGGTGCGGCGGGCCCACTCGACGACGGCCGAACGGCGGTCGCGGTGCAGGGTGCCGCCCATCGGGAACTGGTGGGCGGGGGTGAGCAGCACCGCGCCCTGGTGGGACAACTCCCCCGGGTCCGTGCCGCGTGCGTCGAAGGGCAGCGGCACGGTCCGCAGGCCGGCGGCCGCCAGCAGGTTCCAGTGCACGTCGAGGCCGTAGGACTCCACGGCGACCGTGCGGGCGCCCCGGGCCCGCAGCACCGCGCCGAGGAGGCGCAGGCCGTGCGAGAACCCGGCGCAGACCAGGATGCGTTCGGGGTCGGCGCGCACCCCGCGGGCGCGGGCGAGGTACTCGGCGAGGGCGGTGCGCAGTTCGATGCGGCCGCGCGGATCGCCGTAGTCGAGGGCCTGGTAGGGGGCGGTGGCGAGGGCGCGGCGGGCGGCCTTGAGCCACTGGGCGCGCGGGAAGGAGGCGAGGTCGGGGGTGCCGGGGACGAGGTTGTGGACGGGGCGCCCGGGTTCCCGGGATCGGGGTGGGGCGGTCCCGGCGGGCGGGGCGACCGTGCGGTCGCCGACGCGGGTGCCGGAGCCCTGGCGGGCGGTGAGCCAGCCCTCGGCGACCAGGTCGGCGTATGCGTCGGCGACGGTGTTGCGGGCGATGCCGAGGTCGGCGGCGAGGGCCCGGGAGGACGGCAGCCGGGTGCCGGGGGCGAGGCGGCCGGTGCGGACGGCCTCGCGCAGGGCGTCGGTGAGGCCCCGCCGGACACCGCCTCCGGTCGGCTCCAGGTGCAGGTCGACGCCGAAAGTGGCCCATGGTTTCACCATGGAAGTGGACCACACCCTTGGGCTGCCTGGCTCCTAGGGTCGAGTCATGACCACAGAGGAGACCGTCCCGCACGCCCCCGAACACACCCCCCGTCTGGCCTGGGCCCAGCACGCCCCCGAGGTCTACAAGGCGATGCTCCGCCTCGACACGGCGGCCCGCCGCGGCCTCGAACCCCGCCTCCTTGAGCTGGTGAAGATCCGCGCCTCGCAGCTCAACCACTGCGCGTTCTGCCTCGACATGCACTCCAAGGACGCCCTCGCGGCCGGTGAGAGCGTCGAGCGGATCATCCAGCTCGGCGCCTGGGAGGAGTCGCAGCACTTCTACACGGAGAAGGAGGTCGCGGCCCTCGCCCTGACCGACGCCGTCACGGTCCTGACCGACGGCTTCGTGCCGGACGAGGTGTACGAGCAGGCCGCCAAGCACTTCGAGGAGGCCGAGCTGACCCAGCTGATCGCCGCGATCACGGTGATCAACGCGTGGAACCGGTTCGGTGTGACGTGCCGTATGGTCCCGGGGCACTACGAGGCGGGCAAGCACCAGTGAGCCGTACGGACGTCCTGGACCGCGAGGTCGCAGGAGCCCTGTCCGAACTCAGCGCCGCCGCGAAGCGGGGCCTCGGCGACCCGGCCCTCGCCGAACTCGTCGTCGTCCGGGCCTCGCAGCTCAACCACTGCGCGTTCTGCCTGGACATGCATCTCGCGATCGCCCGCGAGCACGGGGTGAGCGAGCGGCAGCTGGACCTGCTCGCCGCGTGGGAGGAGGCCGAGGGGGTCTACGACGAGCGGGAGCGGACCGCCTTGGCGCTGACGGAGGCGGTGACCGTCCTGACGGACCGCCAAGTGCCGGAAGGAGTGTACGAGAAGGCCGCGCAGCACTTCGACGACCGTGAACTCGCGCACCTCATCGGTCTGGTCGTGGCCATCAACAACTGGAACCGGGTGATGGTCAGCCGTCGCGTCGCGCGAGGGGAGTACACGCCGTGAGGAAGGTCGACACCTTCCGCGCCCTGCACCGCAATCGCCTTCGGGACGACCCCCTCGTCCTGCCGGGTCCCTGGGACTCGGTCAGCGCCCGGGTGTACGAGGAGGCCGGGTTCCCGGCGCTCGCCACGCCCAGCGCGGGGATCGCGGCCGCCCTCGGCCACGAGGACGGGTCCACGCCGGCCGACGAGATGTTCGCGGCCGTGGCGCGCATCTGCGGGGCCGTGGAGATCCCCGTGTCGGCGGATGTCGAGGGCGGTTACGGGCTGGCGCCGAAGGAGCTGGTGGAGCGGCTGCTGGAGGCGGGGGCCGTGGGCTGCAACCTGGAGGACTCCGAGCACGGATTGCTCAAGGACCCGCACCGGCACGCGGACTGGCTGGCCGAGGTGCGGTACGCGGCCGGGGACCGGCTGTTCGTCAACGCCCGCGTGGACACGTTCTCCTACGGCGACGGGAATCCCGAACGGGCCATCGAGCGGGCCGCGTCGTACGTCGCCGCGGGCGCCGACTGCGTCTATCCCATCGGCGCCCCCGTCGACGTACTGCCGTTGCTGCGGTCCGGGATCCAGGGGCCGCTCAACGTGTTCGGCCGGCTCGACGGCGAGGGCCCCTCGCCCACCGAACTCGGTGAACTGGGGGCCACTCGCGTCACGTTCGGGCCGGGGCTCCAGCGGGCGGCGGCCCGCACACTGCGCGAGGCCGCCGACCGCCTGCGGAAACAGACGTGATCAGGACAGCCACGCCTTCCACGTGGACTCGTGGCCGTCCACCCACTTCTTCGCCGCCTCCTCGGGCGTCAGCTTCTGGTCGGCGATCATCAGGGAGACCTGGTTCTGGTCCTCGGTCGTCCACTTGAACTTCTTCAGGAAGGCCGCCGCCTTGCCGCCGGACTTCGCGAAGTCCGTGTTGAGGTACTTCTGGAGCGGGGTGTGCGGATAGGCGCAGGTGATCTTCGCCGGGTCCGCGTCGCAGCCCTCCTTGTAGGGGGGCAGCTTCACCTCGGTCATCGGGACCTTCTCGAACAGCCACTGGGGGGCGTACCAGTAGGTCAGGAAGGGCTTCTTCTCCTTGGCGAACTGCTTCATCTGGGTGATCTGCGCGGCCTCGGAGCCGGCGAACACCACCTGGTAGTCCAGCTTGAGGTTCTTCACCAGCGCCTTGTCGTTGGTGACGTAGGACGGGGAGCCGTCCATCAGCTGGCCCTTGCCGCCGCTCTCGGCCGTCTTGAGCTGGGAGGCGTACTTGTTGAGGTTCTTCCAGTTCGTGACGTCCGGGTGCTGCTTGGCGAAGTACGTCGGGACGTACCAGCCGATGTGCCCGGTCACGCCGAGTCCGCCGCCCGCGGTGATCGTCTTCTTGTCCTTGACGTACCGCTGTTCCTGCTCGGGGTGGCCCCAGTCCTCCAGGATGGCGTCGACCCGGCCCTGGCTGAGCGCGTCCCAGGCGGGCACCTCGTCGACCTGGACGGTGTCGACGCGGTAGCCGAGCTTGTGCTCCAGGAGGTACTGGGCGACGGCCACGTTGGCCTGCGCGCCGACCCAGGACTGCACGGACAGGGTCACGCTCTTGGCGCCCTGGGCGTTGGCGAAGGGCGAGGCCTGCTTGGTCATGTCGGCGGCTCCGCAGCCGGTGAGCAGCAGCAGGGCGCCGACGCCCGCGATCGCACGTACTCGCATGTCAGGCTCCCTTCCCCGTGCGGCGTTCCGTCGGCTGGGTCACCCGGTCGAGCACCAGGCCGAGGCAGACGATGGCGGCGCCCGCGACCAGGCCGGTCGCCAGGTCGCCCTGGGCGAGGCCGAAGACGGTGTCGTAGCCGAGCGCGCCTCCGCCGACCAGACCGCCGATGACGACGACGGCGAGGACCAGGACCACGCCCTGGTTGACGGCGAGCAGCAACGCGGGCCGGGCGAGCGGGAGCTGGACCTGCCGAAGTTGCTGCCAGCTGGTCGCGCCGAGCGAGCGCGAGGACTCCATCGCCGCCGGGTCCACCTGGCGCAGGCCCTGTGTGGTGATGCGGACGACGGCGGGCAGCGCGTAGACCACGGCCGCCGCGGCGGCGGGCGCGCGGCCCACGCCGAACAGCGCGACGACCGGGATCAGGTACACGAACTGCGGCATGGTCTGGAAGACGTCCAGGACGGGCCGCAGCAGTCGTTCGACGCGGTCGCTGCGGGCCGCCGCCACGGCGGTCGCGAAGCCCAGGACGAGGGTGACGGCGACGGCCGCGAGGACCTGCGACAGGGTGTCCAGCGCGGGGGTCCACACGCCGAGCACGCCGATCGCGGCCATGGCGAGGACCGCGGTGAGCGCGGTGCGCCAGGTGCCGATCAGCCAGGCCAGGGTGGCGACGATGAGCAGCACCGACCACCAGGGCAGCCCCTGGAGTCCGGTGCGGACCGGGTCGAGGACCCAGGTGGTGAAGTGGCCCGCCCAGTCGGCGGTGCCGCCGACGACGGGGACACCGGAGTAGAGGTGGGCCGTCATCCAGTCGACGGCCCGGTTGACGGGTTCGGCGATGTTCAGGGTCCAGGCGTCGGGCCAGTCGAGACGGCCCAGCAGCCGTCCGGCGACCGCCACGACGACGGTCCCCGCGAGGGCGTACGCCCAGCCCGCGCGGCCCTGTCCCTCGGTGCCGTCGCCCGCCGCGCCCGTGACGCGGTCGAGGACGACGGCCAGCAGCACGATCGGGATGCCGGCCGCGAGGGCGGCGCCCACGTCGACCGAGGCCAGCGCCTGGTAGACGCGGTCACCGAGACCGGCGGCGCCGATCACGGAGGCGATGACGGCCATGGACAGCGCCATCATGATCGTCTGGTTGAGGCCGAGCATGAGTTCCTTGCGGGCCAGCGGGATGCGGGCGGTCAGCAGCCGCTGGCGGGCGGTGGTGCCGAGCGACTCGACCGCCTCCAGCACCTCCTTGTCGGCGCCCTGGAGGCCGAGCGCGGTGAGGCGGGCCATGGGCGGGGCGGCGTAGACGACGGTCGCGAGGACCGCGGCGGGCACGCCCATGCCGAAGACCAGGACCACCGGGAGGAGGTAGGCGTAGGCGGGCATGACCTGCATGGTGTCCAGGACCGGGCGCAGGATCTTGTCCATCCGGCGGGACAGTCCGGCGGCGAGTCCCAGCAGGACTCCGACCACGACCGAGGCGAGCACGGCGACGACCATCAGGGCGAGGGTCTGCATGGTGGGGACCCACATGCCGAGCAGACCGCAGGCGAGGAACGCGGCCGTCGTGCCCAGGGCCAGCCGGACGCCGGCGACCCGCCAGGCCACGAGGGCACCGAGCGCGGTGACACCGGCCCAGCCCGCGCCGAGCAGGACGACGTACACGGCGTGTACGGAGATCACGACCGCGTTGCTGACATAGCCGAAGAAGTAGAGGAACAGCGGGTGGCTGTCCCGGTTGTTGATGATCCAGTCGCTCGCGCTGGTCAGCGGCTTGGTCAGGTCGACGGTGAGGGCGGCCGGCCAGCTGCCGCTGGCCCAGCGGGCGTTGGCGAGGGGGACGAGGACCGCGGCGGCGAGGGCGATGAGCAGCAGCTTGTGGACCGCCCGGTGCTTGAGCAGACCGGTGGGCAGGGCGCGCGGTGTGGACGCGGTGACGGTGGCCATCACACGGCCTCCTTGCGGGGCTCCGTTCCGGCCGCCCCTCCGCGCAGTTCCGTGCCGGCGACGACACCGAGCAGCCGCTCGTGGTCGACGACACCGAGGCACCGCCCGTTCTCCACGACACAGGCCGGCCTGCCGCTGCCCGCGACGACCTTGATGGCGTCGGCGACCACGGCGTCGGGGGCGAGGCCGCCGGGGTGGGCCGGGCCCGCGCAGTCGCCCGGCTTCATGGCCCGGCGGACCGTCATGACGTGTTCGCGCGGCACGTCCCGGACGAACTCGCGGACATAACCGTCGGCCGGGGAGCCGACGATCTCCTCGGGGGTGCCGAGCTGGACGACCTTGCCGTCGCGCATCAGGGCGATACGGTCGCCGAGCTTCAGCGCCTCGCTCAGGTCGTGGGTGATGAAGACCATGGTGCGGCCCTCCTCGCGGTGCAGGCGGACGACCTCCTCCTGCATGTCCCGCCGGATCAGCGGGTCGAGCGCGCTGAACGGCTCGTCGAACAGGAGGACCTGCGGGTCCACCGCGAGCGCCCGGGCGAGGCCGACGCGCTGCTGCTGGCCGCCGGAGAGCTGGGAGGGCTTGCGCTGCTCCATGCCCTCCAGGCCGACCTTCGTGACGACCTCGGCGGCCCGGGCCCGGCGTTCGGCCTTGCCCATGCCCTGGATCTCCAGGCCGTAGGCCACGTTGTCGAGGACCGTGCGGTGCGGGAGGAGACCGAAGTGCTGGAAGACCATCGCGGCCCGGTGGCGGCGCAGTTCACGCAGCCGGGCCTTGTCCATCGCGCGGACGTCCTCGCCGTCGATGCAGATCGTGCCGGCCGTCGGCTCGATGAGCCGGGTCAGACAGCGCACCAGCGTGGACTTGCCGGAACCGGACAGGCCCATCACGACGAAGACCTCGCCCTTGCGGACGTCGAAGCTCACGTCCCGGACGGCCGCCGTACAGCCCGTCCTCGCGCGCAGGTCCGCGGGGTCGAGGGCGGACAGCTCGGCGTCCTCGGGGACCCGGTCCGCCTTGGGACCGAAGACCTTCCACAGGCCGTCGACGGAGAACACCGGGTTGTCCGTCGTCGGCGGATTCTCCAGGGTCGCGGTCGTAGTCATCACGCACCACCTTCCAGCAGGTCCACGGCTTTCTCACCGACCATGAGCACCCCGATCATGGGATTCACGGCGGTCATGGTCGGGAACACGGACGCGTCCGCGATACGGATGCCGTCCAGACCGCGGATCCTCAACTCGGGATCTACCACGGCCAGTTCGTCGTCGGCGGCGCCCATGCGGCAGGTGCCCGCCGGGTGGTACACGGTGTGCGCGACCTTGCGGGCGTACTCGCTCAGCTCCTCGTCACCGGTGACGTCGGGGCCGGGGCACACCTCCCGCTTGAGCCAGCCGGCGAGCGGTTCGGTCGCCGCGATCTCGCGGGCGATCCTGATCCCGTCGACCAGGGTGCGGCCGTCGTAGTCGTCCTCGTCGGTGAAGTACCGGAAGTCCAGGGCGGGCTTCACCTCCGGGTCCGCGCTGGTCAGGTACAGGCGGCCGCGGCTCTTGGGCTTGGGGATGTTCGGGGTCATCGAGACGCCGTACGCCGGGCGTTCGTAGCCGAGGCGCTCCGGGTTGTCGGTGAAGGGGACCTGGTAGAAGTGGAACATCAGGTCCGGGCCCGGGTGTTCGGGGTCGCGGCGCACGAAGAGCCCTGCGTCGGAGTCCATCGCGGAGTTCTCGGGGATCGGGCCGTTCGTCTCCCAGACGATGACCGACTCGGGGTGGTCGAGGAGGTTCTCGCCGACGCCCGGCAGGTCGTGGACGACCGGGATGCCGAGGGCTTCGAGGTCCTCGCGGGGGCCGATGCCGGAGTGCAGCAGCAGCCGGGGCGAATCGACGGCGCCCGCGCACAGGAGGACCTCGCGGCGGGCCCTGATCAGGGTCTCCTCGCCGTCCTTGGACCGCACGTGCACGCCTTGCGCCCGCGTGCCGTCCAGCTCCAGCCTGTACGCCCAGGTCTCCAGCAGGATCGTGAGGTTGGGCCGCTCGTCCATCACGGGGTGCAGATACGCCACCGACGCGGAGGAACGCTTGTTGTTCTCCGGGTGGTAGGCCAGGTCGAAGAAGCCGACGCCGTCGTCGAAGGGCTTCTTGTTGAAGCCCTCGATCCGGGGGACGTCGAGGGACTTCTGGGCCGCGTCGACGAAGTCGCGGGCGATGGCGTTGCGGTCCTTCTCGTCGACCGGGACGATGTTGTTCTTCAGCCGGGCGTAGTACGCCTCCATCGGGACCGCGCCCCAGCCCTTGGCGCCGGCCTGCTCCCACTCGTCCCAGTCGGACGGCAGCGGCTTGAAGGCGATCAGGGTGTTGTGGGAGGAGCAGCCGCCGAGGACCCGGGCGCGGCTGTGCCGGATGTGGGAGTTGCCGCGCGGCTGCTCGGTGGTGGGGTAGTCGTAGTCGAGCTCGCCGCCGAGCAGGCCCATCCAGCGGCGCAGCGTCAGGACGTCGTCCCTGCCGACGTCGCTGGGGCCGCCCTCGATGACGGCGACGGTGACGTCGGGGTTCTCGGTGAGGCGGGAGGCTATGACGGAGCCTGCCGTTCCGCCGCCGATGACGACGTAGTCGTACTCCTGTTTGATCTCGGACATGGGGGTACTCCAGGGAAGTCTTGAGCGAGAGGAGGGGGGCGAGTGGGCTCAGCCCGCGAACCAGCGGACCGGCTTCGGCGCGAGGTTCTGGTAGACGTGCTTGCTCTCGCGGTACTCGGCGAGGCCGGCGGGGCCGAGCTCGCGGCCCACTCCGCTCTTGCCGAAGCCGCCCCACTCCGCCTGCGGCAGGTAGGGGTGGAAGTCGTTGATCCAGACGGTGCCGTGGCGCAGCCGTCCGGCGACCCGGCGGGCGCGTCCGGCGTCGGTGGTCCAGACGGCGCCGGCGAGGCCGTACTCGGTGTCGTTGGCGAGGGCGATCGCCTCGGCCTCGGTGCGGAAGGTCTCGACGGTGAGGACCGGTCCGAAGACCTCCTCCCGCACGACCCGCATCTCGCGGTGGCAGCGGTCGAGGACGGTGGGCTCGTAGAACCAGCCGCTCTCCGGGCGCTCCGGGGCGGGCTCGGGGCGCCGGCCGCCGGAGCGCAGCACCGCGCCCTCCTCCAGTGCGGAGGCGACGTAGGACTCGACCTTGGCGCGCTGCTGCTCGGAGACCAGCGGCCCGCACTCGACACCGTCCTCGGTGCCGCGGCCGAGGCGGATCTTCGTGGCCCGGCGGGCGAGTTCGTCGACGAAGCGGTCCCGGACGGACTCCTCGACGATGAGGCGGCCGCCGGCGGAGCAGACCTGGCCGCTGTGGATGAAGGCGGCGTTGAGGGCCTGGTCGACGGCGGTGTCGAAGCCCTCGGGGGTGGCGCAGGCGTCGGCGAAGACCACGTTGGGGTTCTTGCCGCCCAGTTCGAGGGCGACCTTCTTGACCGAGACGGCGGCAGCCTGCGCGACCTTGGTGCCACTGACCAGGCCGCCGGTGAAGGAGACCAGGTCGACGTCGGGGTGCTCGGCGAGCCGGGCGCCGACGGTGTGGCCGGGGCCGGTCACGATGTTGGCCACGCCGTCCGGCAGTCCGGCCTCGGCCAGCAGCTCGATGAGCGCGATCGTCGTCATCGGGGTGATCTCGCTCGGCTTGACCACGAAGGTGTTGCCGGCCGCGAGCGCCGGGGCGATCTTCCAGCTGGCCTGGAGGAGCGGGTAGTTCCAGGGGGTGATCAGCGCGCACACGCCGAGGGGTTCGTGCACGACGACGCTGTGGATGTCGGTCGAGCCGGCGTCGACGACCCGGCCGGGCGACTCGCCGGCGACCAGGTCGGCGAAGTAGCGGAAGGCGTCGGCGACACAGTCGATGTCGACCCGGCCCTCCTCCACCGTCTTGCCCGCGTCCCGGCTCTCCAGCAGGCCGAGCTCTTCGCGGTCGCGTACAAGAAGATCGGCGACGCGGCGCAGCAGGGCGGCGCGCTCGGCGACGGGGGTGAGCGGCCAGGGGCCCTGTCCCGAGTCGAAGGCCTGGCGGGCGGCGGCGACCGCCAGGTCGGTGTCCTTCTCGTCACCCTCGGCGACCACGGCGAACGGCCGCGCGTCGGCGGGGTCGAGGATCTCGCGGGTGGCTCCGGAGACGGCTGCGCGCCATTCGCCGCCCGCGTGGATGGTGTGCGGCTCGTGCCGCGCGTGCTGTCCGGCCATGATCGGTGTTGCCTTCCGTTCCTGTGCGGTTCCCCTGTGTCACACGGGTGTCACTGACGGGGACCGTCGTCGCATGCCCCCGCGACTCGATTGCATGCGCAATCGGTGGCCGAAAGTGTGCTGGCTCACTGAAGATGGGGACAAAAAGCGACAAAAGGCGTGACGGAAGGTACGGACTTGGCGCGGCCGGGCGCCGGGGTCAGTCGATCGACGCCGCGTCGCAGGCGTAGGGCGCGCAGAAACCGGACAGGGCGGTGCTCAGGAGTTCCAGTTCGTCCTGGCCGCCGTCGCCCTCCAGGCCGTACGCGGCGATCGCGTAGATGTGGCCGTCCTGGGCGACGAACCGCTCGTCGTAGACGTGCCAGGGACCGATGTCCGGCTCACCGCTGAGGGTGTCGGCCCGGTACTCCAGCCGTTCGCCGGTGAATCCGTCCGCCTCGACGGGCTGGAGGTCCAGCTTCCGGAAACCGGCCGGCTTGCGGGTGTCGGCGGAGAGGTACAGCTCGAAGGAGGCTTCCGGGGACTCCTCCGCGACCTGGTACACCTGCAGCCGGCGGGTGCCGTCCGTGCTGCGGTAGTTGACCACGTCGATGCCGAACTGGGACCCCACGGTGGTGCGTGCCCAGCCCGTGGGCCGTGCGATACGGAAGCCCTCCTCGTCCTCGTACAGCTCGTATCCGGCGGGGAGCCGGGGCGTCGAGGCGAGCGGGGACGGAGTGTCCTCGGTCGGCGAGGGGGTCGGCGACCCGCCGGGTCCGCTCTGCTGCGAGACGAGCCCCGTGGGCGTCGGGCTCGCGCCGCCGGCCTTGTCGTCCTCGTCCCCGCCGCCGACGACGAGCGTCAGCACCAGGGTCACGGTGACACCGACGGCGGCGACCCCGGCGAGCGCGGACCACAGGAGCCGTCGGTCGGTCCTGGTGGGCGGCTCGGTGACGGCCGGCGGGCCGGCGGTCGACCAGGCGGACCCCGACCACTCGGCCGACGGGACGGAGCCGCCGAGCTGCTCGGCGGAGGACCAGCCGCCACCGGGGGCACCGGGGTCTCCGGGCCCGTGCCAGGTGCTGCCGCCGCCGGCGCCCGGCCAGCCGGCGGGCGGGGCGGGCGGGGGCGGAGAGAGGGGCGGGGAGGACGCCGGCGGTTGCGCGGAACCGGAACCCGCGGCCGTGCCGTGGTCCGGCTCCGTCCCGGCCGCCGGCGGCCACACGGGCGCGGTCCGCCCCGCGGAAGACGCGGCGGTCCCGTCAGCGGACGGCGCCGCGTCCGGCCGGGCCGGTGGCAGAGTGACCGGACCGGTCGCGGCCCCGCTCCCGTCCCCGTCCTCCCACCGCTGTGTCTCCTCGTTCCAGTACCGCACTCCCCCGCTCATGGCGTCCCCTTCCCACTCACCGCGTCCCCCGTCCGCACCCATGCCGTGAAGTCAGGCTCACCGCGTCCTTCGCAGACCGGCACCGTACGCCCTCGCTCACAACCCCAGCAGCCCGGCCACCGCTCCCGCCGACGCGACCAGGCCGACCAGCGCCTGCGAGTCGTCCAGCAGCGCCCGCAGGCGTTCCCGCCGGGTCGGACCCGCCTGGCCGGTGGTGACGATCTCGTCCTCCGTCTCGGCCAGCGCGGTGTCCAGCGCGGCCGTCTCGTCGGTGGCCCTGAGGCGCGTGAGGTCCTCGCGCAGTTCCCGTACGGCGGTCAGGAGCGCCTCGGCGGTCTCGTCCCGCTGGGGCGCCGTGCCGTGGTGGCTCTCGGCGTGCGCGTGGCTGCCGATCGCGAAGGTGCTGCCGTGGACTCCGCCGCTGATGCTGACGCCCGGCTCATCCGTTGCCATTGCCGCTGCTTCCCTTCTGCGGCGCAGGCCCTGCGCCGCCGGTGGTGGAGGACGCGGCGGCGTTCTTGCCCACCGCGAAGGTGCTGCCGTGGACGCCGCCCTCGACGTGCACGCCGCCACTGCTGATGTTCACGATCTTCTGGACGAACTCGCCGGTCTGGTAGCCGGATTCGGCCAGCGCGGTCAGCACGCCGTGGGCGACCCGGTCCTGCACGCTCCTGAGGTAGCGGTAGGCGTCCATCTCCTGGAAGCGGGACCCCTCATCCATCGAGCCGAGCTCCCGCACCGACAGCGCCGGACCGTCGGGGAGCGCGCCCGCGTAGCCGCCGGTCAGCAGCTTCCAGGCGTAGCCCACGCCCCTGCCGAGGGTGACCAGGGAGCAGGCCGCGGAGCCCGGCACCCGGGCCACCGCCCAGGCCGCCTTGCCCAGCGCGTTGTTGTGCCGGTAGGTGTGGGCCGTGCGGTCGGCGTCCTTGAAGTCCTCGCGCACCGGCAGCAGCACATGCGGGGCGATCTCCAGCATGAGCATCCGGCCCTGGGTGTGGACGCGCACGAAGACCGTGACGACCAGCTCCTCCTCCCAGCCGCCGACCCGGATCCGCAGGAAGTGCCGCCGCTTCTCGGCGCCCTCCTCGACCGCGCGCGCCCGGTGGTCCTCGAAGGCCTGCGGGTGGTACGGCGCCTCCTCGCGCCGGCGCAGCCCCTCCGCGGGCAGGAACACGCACTCGTCGATCTCCAGCCAGCGCAGCCGGTCGCGGACCGTGTGCCCGGCGAACTCGGAGGGCAGCCGCAGCTGTTCGAGCAGCGGGCGGATCTTCTCCAGGACCGCGCGGTTGTTCAGCGGCAGCTGTTCCTTCTTCATCTCGTCGGGCCGCAGCTCGACGGCGAGCACCCAGGTCTCGTAGGCGAATCCGGCGCCGCAGAAGGGGCGCTTCTCGTGGTACATGACCAGCGGGGCGTGCTGCTCGATCCGGATGCGGTCCTTGAGCCGCTGGAACCGCTGCCCCTCGGCGCGCTCGGCGGGGTCGGTGGCCGCGTCCGGGAAGCGCTGCGGGGAGAGTTCGGCGCCGACCGCCCGGGCGAACTGGCCGCGCTGCGCGGCCACGCACACCGCGATCAGCGCGAAGACGACGATCACCAGCCAGGCCTGGAGCGGCCCGATCAGCCCGCTGACCCCGTCGAAGTCGGGGAACAGCAGATCCGAGAGGTCGGACGAGTCGCCGTAGGAGGACGAGTCGCCGTAGCCGTAGGAATCACCGAAGGAGGACGAGCCGCCGTAGGACGACGAGCCGTCGTCGCCTCCGCCGAACGCGACGACGAGGGCCAGGATCAGGAACATCGCGAAGACGAGACGCCCCCACCAGCGCAGCGCGAAGGCCGGCAGCCGTCGGTACAGCGGCGGGTTCGCGCCCTTGCCGCGGATCCAGGAGGCGGCCGCGAGCAGCAGGCTGGGGCCGAGGAACACGAACAGCAGCCCGCCGGTCAGCGGCAGCCCGATCACCCACAGGCCCAGGATCAGTCCGGCCCACAGCAGCTCCTGGCGCCGGGCCCGCAGCGCGTGCGCGAGCACCCGCGCCGCGTCGAGGCCGAGCGAGGGCGCGACGATCCGCTGTTCGTTCAGGTGGAGCTGCTCGATGACCCGGTCGCGGTAACCGGAATCCAGATAGGTGCCCGCGCACAGCAGCCGGGTGGCCTCACTGGCGTGCGGCGGCGTGGCCGGGCCCGGCGGCGCGGACTGCGGCTGCCGAGGCACAGATGTAGTAGTCACACGACTCCCCCGATGCGTGCAAAGGCCTTGCTCACGTCACTTGTTGACAAACCATCAGCATAGAGGTGCGGGTGGGACCGGGAAACCGGAATGTCGCATGGATGGACGCCTGCCCGGTTCTTTGACTACAGTCAAAGATTATGGACCCGGTGTCGACACAGCACGTGGCGGAGTTCCGCCGGTTCAACCGCTACTTCACCCGCCGTATCGGGGCCCTGGACGACCACTACCTCGGCCAGGACCGCCCGCTCGGCGAGGCGCGGCTGCTGTTCGAGATCGGCGAGGGGGTCTCGCTGCGCGAGCTGAGGACCCGGCTCGCACTGGACGCCGGATATCTGAGCCGGATGGCGAAGACCCTCCAGACGCAGGGCCTGGTCCGGATCAGCGTCCACCCGGACGACAGCCGGCTGCGCAGGGTCGAGCTGACCCGCGCCGGGAGGATCGAGCTCAAGGAGCAGAACCGCCGGGCCGACGCCCTCGCCGCCGGACTGCTCGACGGACTCACCACGGCTCAGCGCGACCGGCTCACCGAGGCCATGGGCACCGCCCAGCGCCTGCTGCGCCTGGCCGCCATCACCGTGGCCCCGGTCGACGGCGCGGCCCCCGACGCCCGCGCCTGCCTGGACGCCTACGCCGCCGACATCGACGCCCGCTTCCCGGAGGGCTTCGACAGGTCCGACCTGGTGCGCCCCGAGGAGGTCTCCGGGGAGGCCGGCGCGTTCTTCGTGGCGTACGAGGAGGGCCGCCCCGTGGGCTGCGGGGCGCTGCGCCGGCTGGAGCCGCGGGTCGGCGAGCTCCGCCATGTGTGGGTGCACCCGGACGCCCGTCGGCTGGGGCTGGCCCGACGGCTGCTCACCGCCCTGGAGACGGAGGCCGCCGCCCGCGGTTTCGCCGTGCTGCGCCTGGACACCCACGCGTCCCTCACCGAGGCGCAGGCGATGTACCGGTCGGGCGGTTACCGGGAGATCCCGCCCTACGCCGATCACGTCTACGGCGACCACTGGTTCGAGAAGCGGCTGTCCGGCCCGGTGAGCTGACCGTCCGACCACCGGGCGAGCAGCTCCCGCACCGTCCGCCGCAGCCACGCGTGCGCCGGGTCGGCGTCGTGCCGCGGATGCCAGGCCAGACCCAGCCTCAGCGGCGGCAGGCGCAGCGGCACGTCGAAGGTGACCAGGTCCAGTGCGGCCACGAGCGGCAGCACCCAGGAACTGACCAGACCGACCAGATCGGTGTCCCGGATCACGAACAGGGAGGAGGGAATCGTCCCGACCGCCCCCACCACCCGGCGCTCCAGGCCCAGTTCGGCGAGCGCCTCGTCGACCGGCCCGCGCAGTCTGCCCCGCCGGGACACGATCAGGTGACCGGCCTCGGTCGCGAACCGCTCGGCCGTCAACTCCCCTTCCAGCAGCGGATGCCCGGGCCGCACGACCCCCATCATGCGGTCCTCGTGGAGGAGCTCCACGTGCACCTCGGGGGCCGCGGCGCCCACGGCGCCGATCTCCAGGTCGGCGGTGCCCTCGCGCAGGAACGGCGCGTCCACATGGCTCTCGGCCAGGAACCGCAGGCGCACCCCCGGCGCCTCGGCCGCGGTCCGCCGGAAGAGCTCCGCTCCACAGGCCGCGGCGATGGTGTCGGGCCCGAGGACCGTGAACGTCCGCTCCACCGTGCGCAGATCGACCTCGCGCCCCTGCGTGAACAGGGCCCGCGCCCGCTCCACCACCGCGCTCACCTCGGCCCGTACCGCCAGCGCGCGCGGGGTCGGCACCATCTGCCGCCCGGCGCGCACCAGCACGGGGTCACCGAGCGCCTTGCGGATCCGGCCCAGGGTGCGCGACATCGCGGGCTCGGAGAGATGGAGCCGCCGGGCCGCGCCGCCCACGCTCTGCTCCTCCAGCAGCACGTCCAGGGCGACCAGCAGATTCAGATCCAGTTGCGTCACGCGCATCGACTCCTTGCAGAGCTTGCACTGGAGTGCAGGACACCCCGAGCCTACGGTGACAGGGCACCCACACCGACGCCCAGCTCCCCGGAGGAGCCATGCCCCCGCACGCCCTGAAACGCTCCACCCTGCTCGCCCTGTGCGCCTGCGTCCTCGTCGCCCAGAGCATGGTGGCCGCCATCAACCTCCTGATCCCGCAACTGAGTTCGTCCTCGCTGCACCCCTCGTCCACCGAGATCCTGTGGACCGTCGACACCTACGTCATCGTCTTCGCCTCCCTCCTCATCCCGGCCGGCGCCCTCGGCGACCGGCACGGGCAGAAGGGCGCCCTGCTCACGGGCCTCGGCCTCTTCGCCGCGGGCGCCGCCACCAGCGCCCTCGCACAGGGCCCGGCGCTCCTCATCGCCGGCCGGGGCGTCTCCGGGGCCGGGGCCGCGCTGATCACCCCGGCCACCATGTCGATCCTGCTGCGCCTCGCGGGTCCCGAGGGACGGGCCCGGGCGATGGCCTCCTGGACCCTGGCGATCGGCGTCGGCGGCATGCTGGGCAACCTGGGCGGCGGCCTCGTGGGCCAGTTCCTCACCTGGCGGGCCCTGTTCGCCATCATGGTCCCGCTCGCCGCGCTGCTGGCCGTCACCGTCGCCCTCACCACCCCGCGCACGGAACGCGCCCCCCAGCACCGCCTCGACCCGCTGGGCACCCTGCTGCTCACGGCGGGCCTGGTGGCCGTTCTCTTCGGCATCATCGAGGGCCCGGTGCACGGCTGGACCTCACCGCGCATCCTGACCGCCTTCGCGGCCGGCGCCGCCCTCGTCACCACCTTCACCGCGTACTCCCTGCGCTCCCGGGCCCCGCTGTTCGACCCGCGCGTCTTCACCTCGCCCCGGCTGCGCTCGACCACCCTCGGCCTGGCGACCGGCTTCTTCGGCCTGTTCTCCCTCTTCTACGTCAACTCCCAGTACCTGCAGGGCGTGAAGGGCTACGGACCCGCCGTGACCGGGGTGGCGATCCTGCCGCTCATCGCGGGCATGGCGGCACTGCCGAGGCTGGCCGCACGCTGGGCCGGGCACCCCCGGCCCGTCATCGCCTGCGGTCTCACCCTCATCGGCCTCGGGCTGCTGGGCGCGTCCACCGTGGACGCCGGGACGCCCTACCCGCTGTACGCCTGCTGGCTGCTGGTCATCTCGGCCGGTATCGGGCTGTCCATGCCCGCCCTCACCCTGGGCGTCGCCACCGCGCTCCCGCCGCACCGGGCGGGCCTCGCCTCGGGTCTGGGCACCTCGGCCCGCGAGATCGGAGCGGCTCTCGGGGTCGCCGTCACGGGCACGGTGCTGGCCTCCCACCCCGACCTCGCGCACGGCATGGGCCCGGCCCTGCGCACGGTGGCCGTGCTGGTGCTGGCGTGCACGGCGGTCGCGACCTTCGGACTGGGCGACCGCTCCGGAGAGTCACGCACTATCGCGTTCGGCCGGAAACGAGTACTATCGCGTTCGTCCCGCCACTGAAGGGGCGGTCCAACCACCCCATTCCGCTCCCCAGTTGACCCGAGGAGCCGCCGTGCCCGCTTTCCTGAACCCGGTCTTCGGCCTGCTGCTGCTCCGCACGGGCGCCGAGGGCGCCGACACCCTCCCCGGTCCCGAGGTCCGCTCCGGGGCGCAGCGTCCCACCCCTCGTCCGCACCCGCGCTGCGGGCCCACGAGCCGTACGGTGCGGCCGAGTTGCGCCGCGCGGCGCCGGCGCGCGGAGTCGCGGTGGGCCGGCCGGTGCGGACCCGGGGACCCGAGGGGACGCGCCCGCCCCGGCCGGCTCAGGCGCACTCCGTGTCCGCCGGGCAGAAGGAGGCCAGCGCCCTGGTGAGCGGCTCGCGCACCTGGGCGGTGGCGAGGGAGGCGGGACCGGCCGCGCGGATCGCGTACAGCGTCCCGTCGGCGGCCTGGAAGCGGTGGTCGACGACCTGGCGGGCACCGAGGTCCGAGTCGTCGTAGCGGTAGGTGAGTTCGGCCCAGGTGGTGCCCGTGGCGCGGTCGACGACCCGGTAGCCGGGCTGGCGGGCGAAGCCGTAGCCGGGGTCGTTCTCGGCCAGGTCGAGGGACTGGGCCGGGGTGTCCTCCGCGATCCGGAAGACCTGGAGCCGGCGGCCGTCGGCGGGGGCGTCGTAGACGACGACCGGAGCGGACTGACCCCGCTTCTGCGAGCGGGTCCAGCCCCGGGGGATGTCGACGGTGTACCCCACCGGGTCCTGGACCCGGCGGTATCCCGGGGCCGTGGAGGCGGAGGGCGGCGGGGAGGAGGGGGGTGCCGTGACGCCCGGGACCGGACCGGCGCCGGTGCGGGTACCGGACCCGAGGGAGGTGTCCCGGAGCAGCCACCAGACACCGACACCGACCGAGACCCCGACCAGGACGGCCACCGCGAGGGCGGCCAGCACCCGCCGGACCCGGTGGGGCGGATGCCCGGGACCCGCGGGAGCCGTCATCACCGGGGTCCAGGGCGGGACCGGCGAAGCCTGGGTCCCGGCCGTCGCCCAGGGCGGCGCGAACGAGGTCTGTGTCTCCGCGGAGGCCCACGGCGGAGCGGCACCCGTCTCCCCCGAGGCCCAGGCCGAGCGGCCCGACTCCTCGCTCGGCCCGTGTCCCGCTCCGGAACCGGAGCTGTGGCCGTTCCAGCCGTTCATCGCGAACCCCCCGAATCACCCCACCGGGCAAGGCTTCGACCGTAGGGCGGAAAACGGCCACGGGCCCCGTTCCGGAAGAAACCGGAACAGGGCCCGTGCAGGCTCGTGACAGAGTCGTCGAGAAGACCCGGCCGCCGAGTGACGCCGGAGGAACTCAGATGAGGCCGAGCGCGCGAACCGCCTCGCGCTCCTCCTCCAGCTCCTTCACGGAGGCGTCGATACGGGCGCGGGAGAACTCGTTGATCTCCAGGCCCTGGACGATCTCGTACACGCCGTCCTTGGTGGTGACCGGGAACGAGGAGATCAGGCCCTCCGGGACGCCGTAGGAGCCGTCCGACGGGATGCCCATGGAGGTCCAGTCGCCGTCCGCGGTGCCGTTGACCCAGGTGTGCACGTGGTCGATGGCGGCGTTGGCGGCCGAGGCGGCGGAGGACGCGCCACGGGCCTCGATGATCGCGGCGCCGCGCTTGGCGACGGTCGGGATGAACTCCTCGGCCAGCCACTTCTCGTCGTTCACGGTCTCGGCGGCGTTCTTGCCGGCGACCGTGGCGTGGAAGATGTCCGGGTACTGGGTGGCGGAGTGGTTGCCCCAGATGGTCAGCCGCTTGATGTCGGCGACCGAGGTGCCCGTCTTCTTCGCGAGCTGGGTCAGCGCGCGGTTGTGGTCGAGGCGGGTCATCGCGGTGAACCGCTCGGCCGGTACGTCCGGGGCGGCGGCCTGGGCGATCAGCGCGTTGGTGTTGGCCGGGTTGCCGACGACCAGGATCTTCACGTCGTCCGCGGCGTGGTCGTTGATGGCCTTGCCCTGCGGCTTGAAGATGCCGCCGTTGGCCTCCAGGAGGTCACCGCGCTCCATGCCCTTGGTGCGGGGGCGGGCGCCGACGAGCAGACCGACGTTGGTGCCGTCGAAGGCGACGTTCGGGTCGTCCGTGATGTCGATGCCCTGGAGCAGCGGGAAGGCGCAGTCGTCGAGCTCCATGGCGGTGCCCTCGGCGGCCTTGAGCGCCGGGGTGATCTCCAGGAGGCGGAGCTTGACCGGCACGTCCGCGCCGAGCAGCTGGCCGGAGGCGATGCGGAAGAGCAGGGCGTAACCGATCTGGCCGGCCGCGCCGGTGACGGTGACGTTCACGGGAGTGCGGGTCATGGCGTTCTCCGTATGACAGCTGGCGGTGGGGCGTCCCTGCCCCGGACGTTTGATCGATCTCTCGGCGTCAAGAGATCTCCAGCGGTCAGGCTATCGCGCATCCGGGATCCCGGACGTCCGCCCCCGTGTGGCCCAGCCCACAAACCGCTGACCCGACAGAAAAGGCGGCCGCCCGTCCGGGAGAGGGGGGACGAAGGCGGCCGCCGTATGGGGGTACCGGTGTCCGGACTCCCGTGGGGGTACAGGTTCGCGTGCCCCGGAATCAGCAGCCCATGCACACTCCGGGTGGATTCACCCGCCGAAGGGCGCGGGGAACTGCGCGACCAGCCACAATGCGCCCGCACCCGGCAGCGCACGTCCCCCGGCACTCCCTCAGCCGGTGCACCCCCGCTGCCCGGAAGCCAGGGTCACGCACGCCTTCGCCGCACCCGCGGTCTTCACGGCGACCATCGGCGTGTAGGCGATAGTGTCCCCCACCTCCGTGATGCTCCCGCTCCGCTCGGTCGCCTTCCCGGCGGTCACCTCGACCTTGTCCCCCTGACCGGCCTGGGTGATCCGTCCCCACGCCGCCCCGCAGATCTCGCTGTAGCGCACCTCGACCACGGTCGCCCCGACCGTCGCGGTGGTGGCGGTCGTGACCAGATTGCCGCTGCACCCCATGGCCTCGGCGTCCTTCCCGGTGCACCCCGCGCCACTGCACTTCACCCCGGCGGGCAGCGAGACGGGCGCGCTGGCGGACGGCGAGGGCGACTTCTCGCCCTGGTTCTTCTTGTCCCCGCCCGGGTCGGTCAGGAAGAACACGGCGGCGACCACGACCAGCACCCCGACGACGCCCGCGAGGAACATCGTCAGCCGCCGCTTCCCCCCGCCGGAACCACCCGGGCCCCGGGCGGGCCCGTCCCCGGGACGGGCGTCCTGCGGCTGGTCGTACGGTCCGGGCGTCCCCGGAGTCCACCCCGGTCCGTCGGGGGCGACAGGCGCGGGAGCCGGCGCAGCCGTACGCCCCGAGGCCTGCGACGGCCCCTGGTACCCCGCCACACCCCAGGAGTTGCCGCCCGAGGAGGAGACGCTGTCCCCTTCCGGCGCCACCGGCTGGGGCGGCACCGTGGGGGCGACTCCGGCCGGTCCGGCCACGCCCGGCGTCGCCGTCGCGCTGCCGCTCCTGCGGGCCGTCCTACCGCCCTTGGCGTTCGCGGGCGGCGCCCCGAACTCGCCGAGTGCGGCCCGCGCCTGGGAGATCCGGATGGCCTCCATGGTCATGTCGTGGCGCATCTCCGAACGGCTCCAGGCGCGTTCGGCGAGCTCCCACATGGTCGTCAGGTGAACGGGATTGGTGCCGGTGACCTCCGCCAGGGCGACGATCGCGCCCTTCGGCGCGAGCAGCCGGCCGTTCAGATACCGCTCCCAGGACGTCTTGCTGTAACCCGTGCGGTCGGCGACGGCCGCGATACTCAGGCCGCTGCGGTCCACGAGCCGCCGCAACTGGCTCGCGAACTCCCTGACCTGCGGATCCAGTTCATCCGGCAAGGCCCTCCAACGAGGCATTGCTCCCCCTCTTTCCCCCCGGTCGGTGCTGGCTGTTCCCCGCTCTTCCCCGTGCCGTAAGGATCTCAGCTCCCCGGGTGGGGGCGCACGGGAGCATCCGCAAGTTCGACACGTTAGCCGTGCGGTCGAACAACCCCATATCAAATACGCAAACTTGTCGATACATCGTCACAGGTGGAACACACCGGAAATAACGGCCGCCACGGAGGTCGCCGGATCACCCAGAGGCAACGGCACCGGCCAATCCGAGCAGCAGGACGAGGACGAGCAGCAGCACGGCGGCCAGCAGGAGCGGGTTCATGCCGCTCGCGCGCTCCTTGGGGGGCTCGTCCCACCACGGCAGCGTGGGATCGTCCTCGTACCGTTCGCCGTCCGCGCCCTTCCCGCCCTCGGCGGCCCGGGCGGGCGGCGCCGGACGGGGCCAGGCCTGGACCGCCAGTTCCCAGCGCACGCCGAAGCGTTCGGCGTCGGTGGTGCCGAGGCCCGCGATCCGGCACAGGGCGGCCACGGCCTGGCGGGGCGGGGGCTGGGTGGCGTTGAGATAGCGGTGCCAGGAGGACTTGCTGTACGCGGTGCGCGCGCCGAGCGCGACGAGGCTGAGTCCCGTGCGGTCCTTGAGCTGCCTGAGCTGCTCCACGAAGTGCCGCACCTCCGGCGGCAGATCGTCGGGCAGCGCCTGCCAGCCACTCATCGCCCACCTCCGCGGCGTCCTACCTGCTTCCCGGCAATGGACGACGTCACAGGCCTGATCGGTTCCTGGTCCGGGGCCGGCTGTGGCAGGTCACGCACACCGTGCCGGAACCGTCACCGCTGTGCCACAGCGCACGGACGGCGGTTGAACAGGCTGTTCGTACCGCGGGAGGCTGGACCGCGACGACGGCCCGTCCCTCATCGGGGGTGGGGGCGGACCGCCGTCCGTGCCGCTCCGGGTCAGCTGCTGCTGACCGTGAAGTGCAGGGTGTCCTTGAGGAAGGGGATCTCCAGCCAGGGCTTCGGCTGCACCATCATCGCCAGCAGGACGATCGCGGCGCCGAGCACGGCGTAGGTGGCGATGTCGGTGAAGCGGGAGCGGACGGCGAGCATGCCGACGTCCGGCAGCAGCCAGCGCAGCACGGCACCGGCCAGCAGGGCGAGACCGATGAGCAGGGTGCCGTAGCGGAACTGGTCGAGGGCGGTCAGCAGCAGGCCGAGCCCCACCACGGCCAGCACGGTGAGCACCGGCCACTGCCGGGCGGGCGCCGGAGCGTCCCGCGGCGCGGCGCGGCCGCCGCCCTCGGGCCGTGCGGTGTCCCTGGTGAACAGCGGAAAGCGCCGGGTCGCCCGCCGCGGCCGCCCGTCGGCGTCGGGCGCGCTGATCGGGTCCCGCACGACGAGTTCGTCCTGCGTCTCGTCCGACGCGACGCCGACACCGCCGGACTCCCGGGCCGCCTCGGCCTTACCGGCGTCCGACCCCCGGGCCCCGCCCGGCACAGCCGACCCCACAACCGCCTCCTGAGAGCCCCGCTCCCCGGACCCGGCCGCCTCGGCCTCCGGCTCCCGGGACCCGGCGTCCTGCGTGCCGGGCTTGCGCGCCCCGGCCTCCGTGATCGCTCCCCGCTTCTCGGGGTCCCGGGCCTCAGCCGACACTGCGCTCCGCCGCCTCGACCACGTTGACGAGCAGCTGGGCGCGGGTCATCGGGCCGACGCCGCCCGGGTTCGGCGAGATGAAGCCGGCGACCTCGGCGACGCCGGGGTGGACGTCGCCGACGATCTTGCCCTCGGCGTTGCGGGAGACGCCGACGTCGAGGACGGCGGCGCCCGGCTTCACGTCCTCGGGACGGATCAGGTGGGCGGAACCGGCCGCGGCGACGATGATGTCCGCGCGCTTGAGGTGCGAGGACAGGTCACGGGTGCCGGTGTGGCACTGGGTCACCGTGGCGTTCTCGCTGCGCCGGGTGAGCAGCAGCGGCATGGGGCGGCCGATCGTCACGCCACGGCCGACGACCACCACCTCCGCGCCCTTGATCTCGACGCCGTAGCGGCGGAGCAGGGTCAGCACGCCGTTGGGGGTGCAGGGCAGCGGCGCCGGCTCGTTGAGGACGAGCCGGCCGAGGTTCATCGGGTGCAGCCCGTCCGCGTCCTTGTCCGGGTCCATGAGTTCCAGGATGCGGTTCTCGTCGATGCCCTTGGGCAGCGGCAGCTGGACGATGTAGCCGGTGCAGGCCGGGTCGTCGTTCAGCTCGCGGACGACTGCCTCGATCTCCTCCTGGGTGGCCGTCTCGGGCAGTTCACGCTGGATGGAGGCGATGCCGACCTCCGCGCAGTCGCGGTGCTTGCCGGCGACGTACTTCTGGCTGCCGGGGTCGCTCCCGACGAGGATCGTGCCGAGGCCGGGCGTGACGCCCTTCTCCTTCAGCGCCGCCACGCGGGCGGTCAGATCGGACTTGATCGCGGCTGCGGTGGCCTTGCCATCGAGAATCTGGGCGGTCATGACCCCATCCTCCCGGATGACCCGGCCCCGGTTCCAATCCGGGTTCCACCAGGGGCCCGTCCAAGATCGGCGAGGTTGCACTTGCACAACACATATCGAATGGGTCTGGACAACAACACACCTGCCTAGAACGATGTCTGGCGCAGTATCGCGGTTGATGTTCGGGGGGCAGACCGCTCACACATGACGTTCCTCCGCGCAGTCCGCATTGTCCCCAGGTTGGCCAACGGAGGATCACCATGAGTTTCGGCTCGCCCAACAACCCTTACGAAAAGCCGCAGAACCCGCAGAACCCCCAGCAGCCGCCGCAGCAGCCCGGCTACGGCTACCCCCAGCAGCCGCAGCAGCCCCAGCAGCCCGGTTACGGCTACCCGCAGCAGGCCCCCCAGGGTGTGCCGCCGCAGCAGGGCTACCCCCAGCAGCAGGGCTACCCGCAGCAGCAGCCCGGCTACGGCTACCCGCAGGCGCCGCAGGTCCCGGCCTCCGCCTACGGCTACCCGCAGCAGCCCGGCTACGGCATGCAGCCCTCGTACGCCAACTGGGGCCAGCGCTTCCTCGGCACCCTGGTCGACATGCTCGTCTTCGCGGTGCCGTACATCCTCGTCGGCGTCGGCGCGGCCAACAAGACCGCGGCCCTGGTGATCATCGGCTACCTCGCCATCATCGGCCTCGCGATCTGGCTGCTGATCATGGAGGGCCGTACCGGCCAGACGCTCGGCAAGAAGGCGCTCGGCATCCGTCTGGTGCGGGAGAGCGACGGGCAGCCCCTCGGTGTCGGCATGGCCTTCGTGCGTCGTCTCGCGCACTTCCTGGACAGCCTCGCGTGCTACCTCGGCTGGCTGTGGCCGGCCTGGGACGCCAAGCGCCAGACCTTCGCCGACAAGGTCTGCTCCTCCATCGTCATCCGTACGAACTGAGCACTGTCGCACCACGGTCGGGGGCGGATCGCCACGTCGCCTGCCGGCCATGGTTCCCGCGGGGCCGTGTCACACCGTGACACGGCCCCGCGGCGTCAACCGCTCCGAGCGCTGACACCGCCTCGGCGGCACACCACCACCGGGGTCACCGGCGTCCGGCCTGACCCGGTACGGGACCGCGCGGTCTCCGGCCCCCTCGGGGGAGGACCGGAGACCGCGCTTCCGTATCCGCCGGCCCGCGATCCCCTGTATCCCGGCACTCCCCGGCAGCGGGGCGCTAGCCTCTCCTCAGTCAACTGGTGTGACACCAGAGCACGTTGAGGAACGAAGAGGCAGGTCAGGGGACCGTGACAGACATACCGGCGGCCGGCGGCACCGCGCTGCGGCAGGCGGGCGCGGTCCCGCTGCTGCCCGCCGACCCCGCGCGTATCGGGCCCTACGTCCCGCTCGGGCTGCTCGGCAGCGGCGGCATGGGCCGGGTCTATCTGGCCCGGCGCGCGGACGACGCCCCGGGGCTCGCCGCCGTGAAGGTGATCCGGCCCGAGTACGCCGAGGGCCCGGACTTCCGGCGGCGGTTCGAGCGGGAGGCCGCCGTGCACGGGCGGGTCCGTACCCCGCGTGCACCGCATCTCCTCGGCACCGGCTTCGACGAGGCGCTGCTGTGGATGGCCACCGAGTACCTGCCCGGCCTCAGCCTCGCCGAGGCGGTCCGCGAGTGCGGGCTGCTGGAACCGGCCGGCGTGTGGCGGCTGGTGGCGGAACTCGGCGAGGCCCTGTCGGCTTTGGCCGCCGCCGGGGTCGTGCACCGGGACCTCAAGCCGTCCAACGTGATCCTGTCCCCCCGCGGCGCGCACGTCATCGACTTCGGCATCTCCCGCGCGGCCGACAGCAGCGCGATCACCACGACCGGCAACCGGGTCGGCACGGCCGCGTACATGGCGCCCGAGTATCTGCGCGAGGGCCGCTGCGACGCCGCCTCCGACGTGTTCTCCCTCGGCTGCACCATCGTCTACGCCGCCACCGGGCACGCCCCCTTCGGCGACGGGACCGGCGTGGATGTCATGCACCGGGTCGCCTTCGAGGCGCCGGACGCCGAGGTCATGGCCGAACTCGCCGCGTCCGACCCGGCGTTGGCCGCCCTGCTGGCCGCCTGTCTGGCCAAGGACCCCGCCGGGCGCCCCACCCCGCGGCAGCTGATCGACGCGGCCACGGCGGCCGGGCACGGCCGGGCCTCCGACTGGCACGAACCGCTGGCCGTCCGGCTCCGCGACCGGCAGCAGGGGTGCGCGGGGCTGGAGGGCATGCCCGTCCGGCAGTCCGCGCATGTCCGCACACCCGTGGCGCCGGTGCTCACGCGGGTGCCCGGACCGGCCACCCGCACCGGTGGCCGGCGACGGCCCCTGCTGGCCGCCGTCGCGGGCCTCGCCGTCGGAGCCGTGGCCGTCGGTGCCTTCCTGCTCACCCGTCCGGGCCTCGACTCCCCGGCTGCCGCCGCCCCGAGGCAGTCCTCCGGCGTCAGCGAATCCGCCGCACCGGCCTCTTCCGGGACCGGCGCCGCCTCCGCCTCGCCCTCCGTCACGGACACCGGCAAGAAGAAGGACCGGAGCGAGGCGCAGACGGCCGCCCCCGAGGAGAGCGGCACCGCACCGGACCGTACTCCGTCCGCGTCGGCCACCCGGACCAGCGGCGGGACGGGCACCGCGAACAGCACCGCCCCCACCCCCACGGCCACCGTCACGAAGACGGCGGCGCCCCCGGCCACCCCCGCCTGGATCTCGGGCTGCACCTACTACTCGGGCACCGAACAGACCGAATACGGCGACAAGGGCCAGCGGGTCGTCCAGGTGCAGTGCATGCTCACCAAGCGCGGCTACAGCGTGGGCGGTTCGGGCGTGGACGGCGAGTTCGGCAGGGACACCCAGGCGGCGGTCAAGCAGTTCCAGAGCGCCAAGGGGCTGGAGGTGGACGGCCAGGTGGGGCCCCACACCTGGGCGGCGCTGCGCAGTTCGACGTAGCGACGCCCAGGTCGGTGTCGGTCAGTGGAAGAAGTGCCGCGTCCCCGTGAAGTACATCGTGACGCCGGCCTTCTTGGCGGCCTCGACGACGAGTTCGTCACGGACCGAGCCGCCCGGCTGGACGACCGCCTTCACACCGGCCTCCAGGAGGACCTCCAGGCCGTCCGGGAACGGGAAGAAGGCGTCCGAGGCGGCGTAGGAGCCCTGCGCGCGCTCGGCACCGGCCCGCTCCACGGCGAGCTTCGCCGAGTCGACGCGGTTGACCTGGCCCATGCCGACGCCGACCGAGGCGCCGTCCTTGGCGAGGAGGATGGCGTTGGACTTGACGGCCCGGCAGGCCCGCCAGGCGAAGGCCAGCTCGGCGAGCTCGTCCGCGCTCAGGGCCTCGCCGGTCGCCAGGGTCCAGTTCGCCGGGTCGTCGCCCTCGGCCTGGAGGCGGTCGGTGACCTGGAGGAGCGCTCCGCCGTCGATGGGCTTGACCTCGGCGGGGTGCGCGGGCGCGGCCGGGGCCTTCAGGACGCGGATGTTCTTCTTCCTGGCGAGGGCTTCGAGGGCGCCGTCCTCGTAGTCGGGCGCGACGATGACCTCGGTGAAGATCTCGGCGACCTGCTCCGCCATCTCCTTGGAGACCGGACGGTTCACCGCGATCACACCGCCGAAGGCCGACAGCGGGTCACACGCGTGTGCCTTGCGGTGCGCCTCGGCGACGTCCGAACCGACCGCGATACCGCAGGGGTTGGCGTGCTTGATGATCGCGACGGCCGGCTCGGCGTGGTCGTACGCGGCACGGCGGGCGGCGTCCGTGTCCGTGTAGTTGTTGTACGACATCTCCTTGCCGTGCAGCTGCTCGGCCTCGGCGAGACCGACGCCGGTGCCGTCGACGTAGAGCGCGGCGGGCTGGTGCGGGTTCTCGCCGTAGCGCAGGGTGCTCTTGCGCTCCAGGGCCGCGGCGATGAACTCGGGGAACGGGGAGTCGTCCGCGGGCGCGTAGGCGCTGGCGAACCAGCTCGACACGGCGATGTCGTACTCGGCGGTGTGCCGGAAGGCCTCGGCGGCCAGGCGCTTGCGGGCACCGAGGTCGAAGCCGCCGTCCTTGACCGCGGCCAGGACGTCCGCGTACCGGGAGGGGCTGGTGACGACGGCGACCGAGGGGTGGTTCTTGGCGGCCGCGCGCACCATGGACGGCCCGCCGATGTCGATCTGCTCGACGCACTCGTCGGGGGTGGCCCCCGAGGCGACGGTCTCGCGGAACGGGTAGAGGTTGACCACGACGAGGTCGAAGGGGTCGACGCCCAGCTCCGCGAGCTGCTCGCGGTGGCTGTCCAGCCGCAGGTCGGCGAGGATGCCGGCGTGCACGCGCGGGTGCAGGGTCTTGACGCGGCCGTCCAGGCACTCGGGGAAGCCGGTGAGCTCCTCGACCTTGGTGACGGGGACGCCGGCGGCTGCGATCCGCCCCGCGGTCGACCCGGTCGAGACGAGCTCCACGCCCGCCTCGTGCAGGCCGCGCGCGAGGTCTTCGAGGCCGGTCTTGTCGTAGACGCTGATGAGCGCCCGGCGAAGGGGCCGCTTGTTGCTCTCGGCGGTCACTGGATAACTACCTTTCGTCCCTCAATGCGATAGCCGTTGCGGGCGAGCCGCCCCACGACCTCGACGAGCAGCCTTCGCTCGACTTCCTTGATGCGCTCGTGCAGAGCGCTCTCGTCGTCCTCGTCCCGGATCTCCACCACGCCCTGGGCGATGATCGGTCCGGTGTCGACGCCGTCGTCGACGAAGTGGACGGTGCAGCCGGTGACCCTGGCTCCGTACGCGAGCGCGTCGCGCACTCCGTGGGCCCCCGGAAAACTGGGCAGCAGCGCGGGATGGGTGTTCACGAACCGCCCGCCGAAGCGCGCGAGGAACTCCTTGCCCACGATCTTCATGAACCCGGCGGACACCACGAGGTCCGGCTCGTACGCGGCGACGGCCTCGGCGAGCGCGGCGTCCCATTCCTCGCGGGTCCCGAAGTCCCTGACCTTGCACACGAAGGTCGGCAACCCGGCCCGCTCGGCCCGCGCGAGCCCCTCGATGTTCTCGCGGTCGGCCCCTACGGCCACGATCTCGGCACCGTAGGCCTCGGTGCCGGTCGCCGCGACGGCGTCCAGCAGGGCCTGGAGGTTCGTACCGGATCCGGAGACCAGCACGACCAGGCGCTTGACCGGCCTGGCCTGCTCGGCCACGGGCTTGGCGGCCACGGCGGGGGCCCTTTCTCGGGGGAGCGTTTGTACGGTCGTACGAATGCTTCGAGCCCCGGGATACGGGGAAGTCTACGAAGCGGCCGAACGTCAGCAACGATACCGGCACATCGGAAGGCCCCCACGGGACGGGGGCGTGGCCGGAAGGTAGCGTCTGGGAGGGACGGTCCGGGAACGCGGGTGGTGTGCGGTGCGTTCACGGGGTGAGGCTCGCGCCGACGGGCCCGCCGAACCGTTCGATCCACGTAAGCCATGGCCAGTCACATCCTTCAAGGGGAAGACGCTCACTTGATGTCGGACCGCAGCCTGCGACTCCTCACGCTCCCCCAGCAGTCGGTGCAGGAAGGGGAGCGCAGCGGCATGCTGCTGCGGGAGCAGCCCTCCTCGCCGCCGGACGCGCCTTCGTCCGAGAAGAAGTCCGGCAGGAAGAACAGCGAGGGGCGGGGCGGGGCGGCCGAGGACGACAACCCCTTCGCCCCGCCGCCGGAGGGCACTCCGGACCGCCCGTGGCAGCCGCGCCGTCCCGAGGGTTCGGACGGCGACCGGGGCGAGGGCACGGGCCGGGGCGAGGGTGGCGGCCGCACCCCGTGGGGCAGCCAGTGGAGCGACCGCCAGCCCGGCCGCTCCGACGGTCACTTCGGCGAGCGGCCGGGCGCGGCACCCGGCGGCGGCCCGGAGGGGCAGGGCAGCGCGGGACCGGATCAGCGCTGGGACCCGATGGACCCCTCCCAGCGCCGCGCCCGCTACGCCCTGCTCTGCGGCATGTGGGCCTTCTTCTTCGTCCTGTTCGGCTGGCCGTACGTGAGCCTGCTGCTGGGCGCGCTGGCCCTGTACTGGGGCATCAGCGCCCTGCGCGCCAAGCCCCGCACCGCGGACCCCGACGCCCCCGTCCCGCCGCAGTCGGCCCGCCCCCAGTCGACCGCGGCCATCAGCGGCCTGGTCACGGCCTCGCTGGCCATCGTCCTGGTCGCCGCGAGCTTCACCGCGAGGCTCGTCTACAGCGACTACTACACCTGCACCAACGACGCCCTCACCAACGCGGCCGAGAAGTCCTGCACCGACCTCCTCCCGAAGGAACTCCGGGGCCTGCTGAGCACGAACGGCTGACGCCGGGGGCGCCCGCCGGGCGTCAGTCGCCGGCCGGAGGTTTCTCGGCGGGCTCCTCCAGCGGCGCGGAGGCCTCCTTGAGCGCCGCCCAGCGGGTCTCGCGGAGCGCGTCCTCGTACCAGGGCGTCGACGAGGGCACCGGCTCCGGCGCGGGCGCCGGGGGCAGGTAGTCGTACGGCTCGTAGACGTCGTCCCGGCCGAAGACGCCGTCCTGGCCGAAGGCTTCGTCCTGGTCGAAGGCGGGGTCCTCGTCGTGAGCGGCGTCATCCTGCGGGGCGGGCGTCTTCAGCGGTCCGGTCTCGGGCTTCGCCGCCTTCGTCGGCCGGCGGAAGAGGGTCCGCACCGAGGACAGCCGCACCCGCAGGCCGCCCCTGGTCCGGCCCCGCCAGGCCCGTACCGCCAGCGCCACCGGCACGCCCACCGCAGAGATCCACCCGACCACCGCCGCGCCCACCTGCCACCACACCGGCCCGAAGCGGGCCAGCGCACCCACCCCGAGCGGCCCTCCGGCCAGCGCCGCCAGGACGGCGACCACGACCGCGCACAGCACCGCCGCCCGCACCACCGCACCCGCCGTCAGCCGCCGCGGCCGTCCCGCGTCCGCGGAACGCCCCACGAACCAGCCCACCGCCGCCCCGGCCACCACCGGCACCGCCCCCGCCGCCCAGTGCGCGGGCCCGCCGGCTCCCGCTCCCGGTACCGCCGCCAGCAGCGGAAAGGGCGGCAGCAGGGGCGCGGGATCCGAGGACAGCGGCCCCACGACATGCCCCACGCCCAGGACGAACCCGGGCCCGGTGGCGTACCCCACCGCCCACACCGCCGCGTTCGGCAGCAGCGTCAGACACAGCAGCAGGACGGCGAACCGTCCCGACCATCCCTCCGTCAACTGGAGGAACGACACCCGCGTCGCACCGCCGTGCGCCACCAGCGACACCGCGAGCAGCACCGCCCCGCCCCCGAGGAGCGCGCAGAGCCCGGCCCCCGCGGCGCGAACGGCCGCGGACAGCCGTGCCCGCGCCTCCGTCCCGAGGACAAGACGCCGCACCCCCCGGGGCAGCAGCACCAGCACGTCGTCCAACGCGTCGGAGGGACGCCCGTACGCCGTCCACACCCCCGCGCCGGCCGCGCCCATGACGACGGCCGGCAGGACCGCGCAGGTCCATGTCCACGAGGGCCGCAGCGTCCCACCGGACGCGTACAGCGCGACGACGGCGGCCACGGCGAGGTACCCGAGCACGACCCCCGTCCACGCCGTCCGCCCGGTCGCCTGCGGCGGCTCCTCCTCGCCGGAGGCCAGGTCCCGGGCCGCCCGGTGCACCAGCCACAGCGGCAGGGCGAGCAGCAGCAGCGGGGTGACTCCGACGGGCGCCGGAACTCCGGAGAGCGTGTCCGTCCGGACCAGTTCCGCCCCGTGCGCGAACAGCCACAGCGCCGCGGCCACGTGCAGCGCGCCGCCCGGACCGCTGTCGGGGTACGGCGAGCTGATCCACAGCACGATCACGAGCACGGCGAACGAGCCGAGCCCCAGCCCGGCGGCCACGGCACCCCCCAGGAGTCCGGCGCCCAGCCCTGGCGCCCGGTCGCGCATCCGGGTGAGCAGGGACGACAACGAGGTGCGGCGTGCGGTCAGCTGGATCACGCCCCCATGGTCCCAACGACACGCGCTTTCTCGTCGTAACAGGCGAACCCCCGAAGTGTCGCTCAATATATGACTATGTACCTTTTCGCACGAAGGGGCGCCCTGTGACGCGGGATCAGGTCGCACAAAGGGACGGCACGAACGGCGAGCTGACGACGGCTCAGCAGGAGCACGAGGAGCTCCCGGCCACCCCCCTGACACCGGCTCAGGCCTTCGACGCGCTGTACACGTTCTGCGCGCCCGCCCTCGTCCGGCAGACCTACCTGCTCACCGGCCGCCGCGAACTCGCCCGCGAGTCGGTCGAACGGGCCTTCCAACTCGCCTGGCAGCGCTGGCCCGAGGTGGCCCTGGACCGGGATCCGGCGGGCTGGGTCCGGATCATGGCGTACGAGTACGCGCTGTCCCCCTGGCACCGTCTGCGCCCCCACCACCGCACCCCCGAGCCACTCCTCGCCGACCCGTCCGACCGCGCGCTGATGGCCGTACTCCTGAAGCTCCCGCCGCCCCAGCGGCGCACGCTTCTGCTGTACGACGGCGTGGGCCTCGACCTGCCGGAGACGGCGGCGGAGACGGAGGCGAGCACACCGGCGACGGCGTATCGGTTGATGAACGCGCGCGCGGCGATCACGGCTCGGCTGCCCGACCTGGCCGACCCGTCCGATCTGCACGAGCGGCTGGCACTGCTGGCCTCCGCGCAGCGGTTGGGGGCCGCGCAGCCGCCCGCGGTGAGAACCGGCAGCGAGCGCCGGGCCCGCTTCTGGACCCGGGCGGCGATCGCGTTCACGGTCGCACTGATCGGCACGACGGCGCTGACGCTGCGGACGGCCCCGACGCACTACGAGCCGCCCGTGCCTCCGGGGGCGGAGGTGCAGGGGGTGCCGGCCAAGGTGGGGCCGGGTTCCCTCTCGGAGGAGGAGATGTCGCTCCGCGAGAAGCTGCGGGAGAGCGCAGGGAGCGGCCCGGAGAGAATGGCACCGCTTGTTCGTTGACCGTGAAGGCGGGTCCGGTGGAGCTTTTCAGGGGCGCGGGGAACTGCGCGACCAGCCACGACGCACCCGCAGCCGCCGGACGACCGAACCCCGCACCCCATGCCGCGCCGATGGGCCCGCCCCCAAGCAACGGAGCGAGCCCATCAACGTTCAGCCAGGTACCTGCTCAGCCGGCCAGGATCTCCCGCGCCAGCTTCGCCGTCTCGGTCGGCGTCTTGCCGACCTTGACGCCGGCGGCCTCAAGGGCCTCCTTCTTCGCGGCGGCCGTGCCGGAGGAGCCGGAGACGATGGCGCCGGCGTGGCCCATGGTCTTGCCCTCGGGCGCGGTGAAGCCCGCGACGTAGCCGACGACCGGCTTGGTCACGTTCTCCTTGATGAAGGCCGCGGCCCGCTCCTCGGCGTCGCCACCGATCTCACCGATCATGACGATCAGGTCGGTGTCGGGGTCGGCCTCGAACGCGGCGAGCGCGTCGATGTGCGTGGTGCCGATGACCGGGTCGCCACCGATGCCGACGGCGGACGAGAAGCCGATGTCACGCAGCTCGTACATCATCTGGTACGTCAGCGTGCCGGACTTCGAGACCAGGCCGATGCGGCCCGGCTTGGTGATGTCGCCCGGGATGATGCCGGCGTTCGACTGGCCCGGGGTGATGAGACCGGGGCAGTTCGGGCCGATGATCCGGGTCTTGTTGCCCTGCGACACGGCGTACGCGTAGAACGCGGCCGAGTCGTGGACCGCGATGCCCTCGGTGATGACGACCGCGAGGGGGATCTCGGCGTCGATGGCCTCGACCACGGCGGCCTTGGCGAAGGCCGGCGGCACGAAGAGGACGGATACGTTCGCGCCCGTCTTCTCGATCGCCTCGGCGACGGTGCCGAAGACCGGGATCTCGTTGCCGTCGATGTCGACGGACGTGCCCGCCTTGCGGGGGTTCACGCCACCGACGATGTTGGTGCCGTCGGCCAGCATGAGCTTGGTGTGCTTCATGCCCGTGGCACCGGTCATGCCCTGGACGATGACCTTGGAGTCCTTGTCGAGGAAGATAGCCATGGCTTGTCTGTCCCTCTTCCCTTACTTCGCAGCCGCGAGCTCGGCGGCCTTGTCGGCCGCGCCGTCCATGGTGTCCACGCGCTGGACCAGCGGGTGGTTGGCGTCGGAGAGGATCTTGCGACCCAGCTCGGCGTTGTTGCCGTCGAGGCGGACGACGAGGGGCTTGGTGACTTCCTCGCCCTTGTCCGCGAGCAGCTGCAGCGCCTGGACGATGCCGTTGGCGACCTCGTCGCACGCGGTGATGCCGCCGAAGACGTTGACGAAGACCGACTTGACGTCGGGGTCGCCGAGGATGATCTCCAGGCCGTTCGCCATCACGGCCGCGGAGGCGCCGCCGCCGATGTCGAGGAAGTTGGCGGGCTTGACGCCACCATGCGCCTCACCGGCGTACGCGACGACGTCCAGGGTGCTCATGACGAGACCCGCGCCGTTGCCGATGATGCCGACCTCGCCGTCGAGCTTGACGTAGTTGAGGTTCTTCTCCTTGGCGGCGGCCTCCAGCGGGTTGGCCGCGTCCTTGTCCTGGAGGGCCTCGTGTCCCGGCTGACGGAACTCGGCGTTCTCGTCGAGGGAGACCTTGCCGTCCAGGGCGATGACCTCGCCGGAGGCGACCTTGGCCAGCGGGTTGACCTCGACGAGGAGGGCGTCCTCCTCGATGAAGGTCTTCCACAGGGTGACCAGGACGTTCTCGACCTTGTCGGCGACCTCGGCCGGGAAGTTCGCGGCCTCGACGATCTGGCGGGCGACCTCGGGGGTCACGCCGACGTTGGCGTCGATGGGCGTCTTGGCGACGGCCTCGGGGCGGGTCTCCGCCACCTCCTCGATCTCCATGCCGCCCTCGACGGACGCGATGGAGAGGAAGGTGCGGTTGGCACGGTCCAGGAGGAAGGAGACGTAGTACTCCTCCACGATCTCCGGAGCCGTCTCGGCGATCATCACCTTGTGGACCGTGTGGCCCTTGATGTCCATGCCGAGGATGTTGGTCGCGTGCTCGACCGCCTCGTCGGCGGTCGCGGCCAGCTTCACGCCGCCGGCCTTGCCGCGGCCACCGACCTTCACCTGGGCCTTGACGACGGACTTGCCACCGAGGCGCTCGGTGGCTGCGCGGGCCGCCTCAGGCGTGTCGATGACTTCACCGGCCAGCACCGGTACATCGTGCTTGGCGAAGAGGTCCCTCGCCTGGTACTCGAACAGGTCCACGCGCTTCCGTCCCTATCAGTGATCTCGCGGTTCGTTGTCTGCGTGGGCGTGCCGCGAGGGCAACGTGACGTCCGACCGGTGTCTGTCACAAGGGAGGCGCACACGGTGTCCGAGCGCGCGGCATGTCCGTCTCGCAGGTTATCGCTGCTTGCCGGGGGCCCCTAAATCGAGGGTCACACCTGAGCGGTGATACCTGTCACATGATGCCGTGCTCACTGGCACGGCGTGCCGCAGGTGAAGGGCCTCACCGGGCTGGGGTTGGCCCGGTGAGGCCCCTTGAACAGCCCTGCGAGGGGCTCAGGGCAGTCGATCCCCACCCCAATGGGGACCTCTTCGCCCCGACCGTGAGGCTCCGGCAGGACGGACCGACGGCTTTCGGCCGTCCGGGGCCCATCGCCTCACGGAGTCGGTGGTGGAGAACGGTCAGGCGCGGTACCGGAGGTCCTGCGCCCACCTCGGGGTGAGGGACCCGGCCACGCCCTCGACACCGGTGACGGCGTGCCCGGCGAGCGGTCCCGCGGACTCCTGGACGGTCCCGGTCACCTCGCCGGCGAACGGCCCGGCCTGACCCGCGACCGGGGCGGCCTCGCCGACGACGCCGCCCGCGAAGGCCGTGACGTCACCCGTCACTCCGTACGCCGGCGTCGTGGCGCTGTCGGCGACCGGCTCGACCGTCCGGACGACGGTGTCGACGACGGGCCGGACGGCCCCGGTGACACCGTGCGCGAAGGCCGGGACCTCGCCCGTGACGCCGTACGCCAGCTGGGTGGCATGGCCCGCCACGCCGTACGCGAGCGGTGGCACGTCCCCGACGACTCCGGTCGCGAACGGCCGGACGTCCCGTGTGACGCCGTACGCCAGGCCGCTCGCGTCCACGACGGCCTGCCCGGCGACCGGCACCACGCCGTGCACAGCGGTGTTCACGACCGGGGGCAGCACGGCCTCGGTGGTGTCCTGGGCGACCTGCCCGACGAGACCGGTGGCGTACGGCGGCACGTCGGCGACGACACCGTCGGCGACCGGGACCACGCCTGCCACCGTGCCGGTGGCGTACACGGCCACGCCGTCCCGGACGCTGCCGACTCCGGCGACCGTGCCGCCCACGACCGGGGACACGTCCCCGACGACGCCGTACGCCGTCGCGGTCACCGCGCCCACGGTCCGCCCGACGGCGGGCGCGACCCCTTCGGCGACCGGCAGGACACCGTCCACCGCCTGCGCGGCTACCGGCACCACGCCGTCCACGGTCGCCGTCACGACGGGCGGCACGACGGCGGTGACCGTCTGGTCCACGACCGGCGTCACGGCCCCGGGGACGTCGGCGGTCCGGCCCCGCGCTCCGGTGAGCGTGGCCTGCGCCGCGCCGGACGCGCCCGCGAAGGTGGCGTCGGCCAGGGTTCGCTCCGTCTCGGGGGCGAAGGCGGAGAGGGGGCCGAAGAGGTAGTCGACGTCGTGCTGGGGGGCGGTGGGGATGCCGGGCCCGGTGGGTGCGGCGGCCTCGGATGCCTTGACGGCGGCTGCCTGAGCGGCGTTGGCCTTCGCCTCGGCCTGCGCGGCCCGGGCCGCCCTCGCGCCCTGGATGGCCGCGGCGCCCTTCATCCTGGAGCCCTGCGGGGTGAGGGCGGTCCTGGTGTCCGCGGTGTCGGTGCCGACTGTGGTGTCTGTGGCGTCGGCGACAGTGGTGGTGACGCCGGAGACGGCGGTGTCGACCGTGCCGTCGAGGGTGTCGGTGACCGCGCCGCGGGTGTCGGTGACGGTGGCGGTGGTGGTGGCGGTCGGGTCGGAGGTGACGTCGGAAGCGATGTCGGACCCGGTGCCGGACGCCGTGTCCGTCGCGGAAAGGGAGGTGGCCGGGAGCTCGTCGGCGCTGGCAACGGCGGAGCCGAGTGCCCACGCACCGCTGACACCGGCGGCTATGACGAGGGAACGGCGGATGTTCTTGTTCATGTGTGCGTCAGATCCCTGGATCTTTGGGGAGCCTGGTGAGGCATGGGGACATCCGGAGCCACAGGGCTCCAGGGGGGTCCGTCCGGAGATCAGAGGAGATCTGGGGGGTGTCCGAACGGCCGGGGCAGACCTCTTCCGCCCCCGCGCGGCGGGCCGGCGGGGGAAGGTCTGCCCTAGCCGGGGAAGACGGGGATGTCCCGGTGCCTGTCCCGGGTCCCGGCCGCGTCGACGCGCGCGGCGGCACCGGGCACGAGCCGCAGCGGCGCCCGGTGGTCAAGGGTCACGGCATGCGCGTCGCCGTGTCGCGACGAGCCGTTGTCCACGGCCGACTTGCCGCCCAGGGCACCGCCCGTGCTGTCGGAGGGCGCCTGGTGCGCGGGGGCGTGGGAGGTGGCGCCGGCGGGCTGGGCCGAGTGCCGCGCGACGGTCTCGGCATCGGTGCGGTGACCGGCGAACCGCGGTCCGAACCCGGCACCTGCGTTCGCGGGACCCTCGTCACCGGCCGCCTTCCGCGCCGCGTGATCACCCTGCTGGGGATGCGACGGGGAGGTGACCGGCGCGGGCAGGGTCTGGCCCGAGGTTCCGGGCAGGCCCGGCACGGTGGGCACACCGGGCACTGTCGGCAGGGTTGGCAGGGTCGGCCACGACGGGGTCTCCGGGAGCGACGGCAGCGTCGGCCACTCCGGCAGGGTGGGCCGCGTCGGTATACCGACCGTCTCGGTCAATCCCGTGGTCACCGTCTCGACCAGATCGCCGACCGGCTGCACGACTCCGCTGACCACGGCCCCGACGACGTCCTCGGTCACCGGACGGAGCACCTTGTCGCCGACCGGGTGGGTGAGAGCGTCGCTGCCGGGCTCGGGGACAACATGCCCCTGCTGCGGCACTGCCCCTGGCCTTGGCCCCGGGCCTGGCACGACCGGGCGGGGCGCGCTGCCCTTTGCCGTGGCCGTGTCTGTGTCCGTGGCCGTGTCTGCGACCTTGTCCCGGTCCCTGTCCGTCCCCGGGGCCGCGGCCGTGAGTGCGACCGCGCCCGTCGGGGCGGCCGTCGGCTCGGCCGGGAAGTTCACCAGCCGGCCGACTGTCCCGCCCGGCAACGCCCCGATGCCGTCCGCCGCCTGCGCCTGCTCCCCGCAGAGGAAGCCGAGCACGAACAACCCGCCCACCAGCAGACCCACTTGCAGGGCTCGCCGCCCGACCACCGCGCGCAGCACGCGCACGGTGGCACCGGGAGAGAGCACTGACCAGCTCAAGAGGGGGTGGGTCCTTCCGTGCGACGGAACGAAGCGAAACGGAGGGGAAGGGTGGGGAAGAGTGAAGACTGTGGAGAAGCCGATCCTTGCACGGGGTGCCCGAGGTCGCGCAAGTCCCCTGTTACCGATGCGTAGTCATGTCCGTTTTGCTGGGCGAAGCCGCAGGTCACCGGGTCGACAAATCTCCAACGGGCGGCTCGGGTTCACACCGGGTCCGGTATCGGAAGCGGACGCTTCTCGATGGCCGCCGCCATCACCTCGGGGAACAGGTCGGGAGTGCAGGCGAAGGCCGGCGCGCCCAGCGCGGCGAGCGCGGCCGCGTGCTCCCGGTCGTAGGCGGGCGCCCCCTCGTCCGACAGCGCGAGCAGCGTCACGAACTGCACCCCGGACGCCTTCATCGCCGCGACCCGCTTGAGCATCTCGTGGCGTATACCGCCCTCGTAGAGGTCGCTGATCAGCACCATCACCGTCTCCGCGGGCCGGGTGATCTGCGACTGGCAGTACGCCAGCGCCCGGTTGATGTCCGTGCCCCCGCCGAGCTGCGTGCCGAAGAGCACGTCCACCGGGTCGTCGAGCTGGTCGGTGAGGTCGACGACCGCCGTGTCGAAGACGACGAGCCGTGTGTCGATCGACCGCATGGACGCCAGCACCGCTCCGAACACGGACGCGTAGACGACGGAAGCCGCCATCGACCCCGACTGGTCGATGCAGAGGACGACCTCCTTCTTCACCGACCGGGAGGCCCGGCCGTACCCGACGAGCCGCTCCGGCACGATCGTCCGGTACTCCGGCAGGTAGTGCTTGAGGTTGGCCGAGATCGTGCGGTTCCAGTCGATGTCGTGGTGGCGCGGCCTGTTGATCCGGGCGCTGCGGTCGAGGGCCCCGGTGAGCGTGGCACGGGTGCGGGTGGCGAGTCGCTTCTCCAGGTCCTCGACGACCTTGCGCACGACGGCCCGTGCCGTCTCCTTCGTCGTCTCCGGCATCGCCTTGTTGAGGGAGAGCAGTGTGCCGACCAGGTGCACGTCGGCCTCGACCGCCTCCAGCATCTCCGGTTCGAGCAGCAGGGTGGACAGGCCGAGCCGGTCGATGGCATCTCGCTGCATGACCTGGACGACGGAGGAGGGGAAGTACGTCCGGATGTCCCCCAGCCACCGTGCCACGGACGGCGCCGAGGCCCCGAGCCCCGCCGAACGCTCCTTCCCCGCCTGCCCCTTCCCGTCTCCCCTGCCGTAGAGCGCGGTCAACGCCCCGTCCATGGCGGCATCCCGCCCGTTGAGCACGCACCCGGTCCCCTCGGCCGCCTCCCCGCCCAGCACAAGCCGCCAACGCCGCAGCCGCTCGTCGGTGGGAGAGGTGGGGGAAGTGGGGGCCGGGGACGCGGGGGCGGGGGAAGCGTCGGCCGGGTGTCCTTCGGCCGGGGTGGCACCGGCCGCTGTCGTTGTTGTCCCCGGACTCGCCGACGCCGCCGCTGTCGTCGGGTCGTTCGGCTCGGTCGTCATGCCCGTACCCCCGTCCGGAACCGGTCCCAGAGCGGGACCACGGCCACGCTCGTCACCGAGCCGTGCTTCGTCCGGGACCCGGGCCTGTTCCCGGGGGCGCCGCCGCGCCCGTCCCCGACAGCCGCGGGGGCCGCCCCGTCGGCCCCGTCCCTCGATGTCCGCGACACCTCGGTCGTCATCCCGCCACCCCCGCAAGGTCGTTGTCATCGGCGTGCGCCAAGTCGTGCTCTTGGGACACGTGTTCGTCATCGTCTTCGTGGTGGTCGTGTTCGTCGTCCAGGCCGAGCAGCAGCCGCACCACCGGCAGCACCGCGTCGGCCCGCTCGCCGTCGAGACCGGCCCCGAAACCCGGTATCCCGGAACCGGCTCCCGCCGCGCTCCCCCGCTGACCCGGGCCCCGCCGGACCAACTCGCCCAGGGTGCGGCGCACTCCCGGCTCGTACGCCGAGAACGTGCGCCGCAGCAGCGGCAGCACATCGGTGAACGCCTCCGCCGACACCCCGGTCAGCCAGGCGTCGACCAGCCCGAGCAGCCGCTCGTCGTGCACGAGGAGCATTCCGCCGCCGGACCCGCCTCCGACAAAACCCTCGATCCACGCGGCCGCGTCCCCCGGCTCCGTCCCCGGCGACAGGACCAGCCCCATGAGCCGCGCCGCCTCGTCCTGCGCCAGTTCCCCGTCGTCCAGCAGCAGGCGCACGGCCCGCCCCCGGATGACACCGGGCACGCTGTCCCGCAGGGACAACACCTTCAGCACGGCCTGCCAACGACCACGAAGGCCACGGTGAGCCGGAGCCGGCGCGTCATCCCCGCCGCCCTGGCCCGGGGCCGCCACCTCGACCAGCAGTCCCACCGCCGTGTGCACCGCGTCCACATGACGGCGCATCTCCTCCGCCGCCTCCGCGTCGAGGGCGGCACAGGCCGGGGGCAGTCCGACGAAGACTCGCTCGGCGAGGCCCGCGGCGACCTCCGTGAGGGCGCCGGTGTCGGTGCCGCGCACATCGCCGTAGCGCAGGGACCGGACGAGGGCCGGCAGGGCCTGGGCGAGGTGGCCGACGTCCGCGTCCAGCGCGGCGCGGTCGGCGAGGATCCGCATCACCGTGGGCAGGGCGTCCGGGAGTTCGGCCAGCAGACAGCGCTCGGCGAGGGCGGTGACGTCCGCGAGCCCGGACGCGGAGACGGCGTCCGACTCCGCCTTGGCGGTAGCGGCGGCGAGCACGGTCGTGCCCCACACCCCCGCCTCGGCGACCCGGACCGACAGCTCCGGTTCCCACCGCAGTCGCCATGTCTCCCGGAAGGTGCCCGTGCTCCCCCGCGAGGCCGCCGGCTCCCCCCACTCCACGCCCAGGAGCCGCAGCCGGTGCAGCAGCCTGCTGCGCCCGGCGTCGTTCTCCTTGCGCAGATCCAGCTCCACCTCCCGCTCCAGCGCCTCCGGTTTGAGCCGCAGCCTGCGCTGGATCCGGTCCAGGTCCCGCTGCAACGGCACCGCGGGCGCCGCCTGCGGCACCTCCCCCAGGATGTCCCCGACCACCAGCCGGTCGTGCACCAGCGCCAACGGCACGTCCGAGCCCTCGCACATCACCGCCCGCACCGCGTCGGTCGTCTCGCTCAGGCCGGGCAGCGGGCGGCCGCGCATCGCCGCGAGCGTCTCGGCCAGCCGAACGGCCTCGATGACGTGCGCCGAGGACACGATCCGGTCCTCGGCGCGCAGCAGGCCCGCCACCTTGGTCAGCCACCGCTCGACGGGCCGGTCCGGCGCGCCGAACAGATGCCCGTACCAGCCGGGCGAGTCGATCCCGGCGCCGTAGCCGCTGCGCCGGAAGAGCCTGCGGTAGGTCCACGGCACCCATGTCATGTCCGCCTTGACCTTGGGGAGCCCCTTCAGCAGCGCCTTGTCGGCGGCGACCGTGCTCCTCCGCCGCAGGGCGGGCACGTGCCACGCCCCGCAGACCACGGCCACGTCGTCCCCGAACTCCCGCTGCGCCGCCCGCACCTGGAGCCGCATGTACGCCTCCCGCACGAGGTCCCGGTCGTGACCGCCGGTCCCGTACGTCTCCCGCAGCACCTCCATCGCCTCTTCCAGCACGGTGAACGGCTCGAACACGTCCCCCTGCCCCGCTCGGCGGTGTTCGACGACGTCCTCCCACCAGCGCTCGGGATCGTCGTATCCGGCGGCCTCGGCGAGCACCCCGAGCGGGTCGACCCGGACGGCGTCGTGCACGGCCGGACCGTCGCCCGGAGCCGCGTCCCCGGCGGCGGGATCCTCCGTCCCGTCCTCGCCCCGGTCGCCCGGCGCCTCGGGTTCACTCGTGTCCGGCGCCTCGGCGGCGGGTGCGTCCGGTCGGTCCGCCGGTCCTTCGCCCGCCTCGTCTCTGCCCCACGCCAAGGTGTGCGTGGCCGGCAGGTCGATGAAACGGGCCGGGACCTCGTGTTCCAGCGCCCAGCGGATCGCCACCCACTCCGGGGAGAACTCGGCCAGCGGCCAGAACGCCGAACGGCCGGGCTCGTCCACGGCGTGGGCGAGGAGCGCCACCGGCGGCCGCATGTCCTCCTCGGCGGCCAGCGGAATCAACGCGTCCGCCTCAGGTGGCCCCTCGATCAGCACGACCCGGGGACGGGCGGCGTCCAACGCCGCCCGGACGGCCCGCGCCGACCCGGGCCCGTGATGGCGCACCCCGAGCAGCAACGGCCCGGCACCGGCCCCGCGCCCCGCGTGAGCACCGAGGCCGGAGGCCTCCCCACTCCCGGACATCCCGCCTCCCTGCGTCCCCTCGCCCGCGGACCCGGGAGCCTGCCTCTCCTGCCCACTCCCGGCCTCACCGCCATGCACGCCACCCTCGCCCGCCGTCACGCCGACTCCGGTCGCCCCCTCGCTCGTGACCCTCGCGAAGCCGCCCGCCCCGCCGGTCGCGACCTCACCGACCTCACCGACCTCCGTCACAGCGTGCTCCTCCCCGGCGAGGCCACTTGGAGTCGTCCTCGTCGACCGTGCCGACCCTGTCCCCGGCGCCGTACCGCTCAAGACGTGTCACCGTCGTCCCCCCTTTGTCTCCGCTTCCCCGGGCAACCCGCACCGAGATCCCCGCCCCGGGTCGTCGTTCACGCACTGACCTCCCGGCAGGCCCGGTAGAAGTCCTTCCAGCCGTCCCGCTCGCGGACGACCGCCTCCAGGTACTCCTGCCAGACGACCCGGTCGGCCGCCGGATCACGGACGACCGCGCCGAGGATGCCCGCCGCGACGTCCGCGGCCCGCAGGACGCCGTCGCCGAAGTGGGCGGCGAGGGCGAGACCGCCGGTGACGACGGAGATGGCCTCGGCCGTCGACAGCGTGCCGCTGGGCGACTTGAGCTTCGTACGGCCGTCGGACGTCACCCCGTCGCGCAGTTCCCGGAAGACCGTCACGACCCGGCGGATCTCGGCGATGCCGTCGGGCGCGGCCGGCAGGTCGAGGGAGCGGCCGATCTGGTCGACGCGGCGCGAGACGATGTCGACCTCGGCCTCCACACTCTCCGGCAGCGGCAGCACGACCGTGTTGAAACGGCGGCGCAGGGCGCTGGAGAGGTCGTTGACCCCGCGGTCGCGGTCGTTGGCCGTGGCGATGAGGTTGAAGCCGCGGACCGCCTGCACCTCCGAGCCCAGCTCCGGTATCGGCAGCGTCTTCTCGGACAGGATCGTGATCAGGGTGTCCTGCACGTCGGCCGGGATACGGGTCAGCTCCTCCACCCGGGCCGTCATCCCCTCCGCCATGGCCCGCATCACCGGGCTGGGCACCAGGGCGTCGCGGCTCGGACCGTTGGCGAGCAGCTGCGCGTAGTTCCAGCCGTACCGGATCGCCTCCTCCGGGGTGCCCGCCGTGCCCTGCACCAGCAGGGTCGAGTCACCGCTGACCGCCGCGGCCAGGTGCTCGGAGACCCAGGTCTTCGCGGTGCCGGGCACGCCCAGCAGAAGCAGGGCACGGTCGGTGGCGAGGGTGGTGACCGCGACCTCGACGAGGCGCCGCGGGCCCACGTACTTCGGGGTGATCACCCTGCCGGACGGCAGGGTGCCGCCGAGGAGGTACGTCGCCACCGCCCACGGCGACAGCTTCCAGCGGGCCGGGCGCGGGCGGTCGTCCTGCGCGGCCAGCGCGGCGAGTTCACCGGCGAAGGCTTCCTCGGCATGCGGCCGCAACGCCTCCCCCTGCTCGACCTGCTTCGGTTCCACGGTCGTCGGTTCAACGGACACAGACATGGCTGAGGCCCCCTCCAGCTCGGCCGGTTCGGATCTGTCACCAACCGTGCACCACACCACTGACAATGCGATCCGACCTGCGGAAACGTGCTCGCGAGGGCCGGAGAGGCGGTCGGCCCGGGGCCGATTGTCAGTGGGGGGATCTACCTTCGATGACATGACTCAGCAGGGGGTGCGCTGGACGGCGGATCAGGTGCTCGCACTGGCTCCTGACGCCGCCTCACGCAAAGCGGGAAGCAAACTCGGCGCGGCCGGGCCGTGGTCCGAGGCGGGGAGTTCCGACGAGGGGACGGTGTGGGGGCTGTGCAAGGGCAGTGGCAGCAAGCCGTATCAGACGGTCATCGACATCGCGGACGCGGCAGGTCCGGCGTACAAGTGCAGCTGCCCGAGCCGCAAGTTCCCGTGCAAGCACGCGCTCGGGCTGCTGCTGCTCTGGGCGAGCGGGCAGGGAGCGGTGCCGCCGGGCGGTGCGCCGGACTGGGCGGAGCAGTGGATAGAGGGGAGAAGGCAGCGGACGCGGGAGAAGCAGACGGCGGGCGCCGCCGCCGGTGCCGGTGCCGGTGCCGGTGCCGGTGATCCGGAGGCTGCTCGGCGCAGGGCGGAGCGCCGGGCCGTGCGGATCACGGCGGGCGCGACGGAGCTGGAGCAGCGGCTGGCGGATCTGCTGCGCGGCGGTCTGGCTGGGGCGGAGCAGGCGGGCTACGGCATGTGGGAGGAGACGGCCGCGCGCATGGTCGACGCCCAGGCGCCGGGACTGGCCGCGCGGGTGCGGGAGTTGGGGGCGGTCCCGTCGTCCGGTCCGGGCTGGCCGGTGCGGCTGCTGGAGGAGTGCGCCCTCGTCCACCTCCTCGACCGGGGCTGGCTGCGCCGCGAGCGGCTGCCGGACGGCCTCGCGTCGACGGTCCGCTCCCGGATCGGCCTGCCCGCCTCGGCGGACGGTTCCGCGACCCGTGACCGCTGGCTGGTCCTCGCCCAGTACGACACGGCCGACGCCCGTCTGACGACCCGTCGGATCTGGCTGCACGGCACGGACTCGGGCCGCACGGCGCTGCTCCTTTCCTACGGCGCGGCCGGCCGCGCCCCCGAACTGGCGCTGCCGGTGGGGCTGGAGCTGGAGGCGGAGGTGTCGCCCTATCCCGGCACCGGGCAGCTGCGGGCGGCGCTCGGCGAGCAGTTCGCTCCGCCCGCGCCCTCGGCGGCCCGTCCACCGGGGGTGACGACCGAGCAGGCGGCCGCTCGCTACGGCGAGGCACTGGGCGACGACCCGTGGCTGGACTCGGTCCCCGTGACCCTGGACCGGGTGATACCGGCCCCGGACGGGGACTCCTGGCAACTGGCCGACGCGGAGGGCGACTCGGCCCTGCCGCTCACCGCCTCCTCCCACTCCCGTCCGGGCCTGTGGCGCCTGGTCGCGCTCTCGGGCGGGGCCCCGGTGAAGGTCTTCGGCGAGTGCGGCCACCGCGGCTTCACTCCGCTGACGGCGTGGCCGGAGGGCCCGGGCGAGGCGGTGCGACTGTGCTGAACGGAACCGACCGAGCACCCGAGCGAGCACCCGACCGGACGGAACGGAACCGCATGGACAGGACCTCCACGACGGACATCGCCTCCGCGACGGCGATGGCCTCCACGACCGGCACGACCTCCACCACGGACATGGCCTCCACGACCGGCACGACCTCCGCGCCCGACGCCTGGGAGGAGCTCGTCACCTCGGCCCTGCTCGGCACCGCGCGCCGCACGCCACCCGGCATCGAGCCCGGCCCCGGGGCCCCGGTGGCGTTGCTGGACGCGGCGGCCGTGGAGACGGTACGGCGGCGGGCCGGGCTGCGGCCCGCGCGCGCGGTGCAGCGACCGCAGCCGGCGCCCGAGGACCCGCGCCCCGCCCTGCCCGCGGCGGCGGGCCGCCGGCTCGCGCTGCTGCTGGCCGACCGGCCGGGCACGGGCGGCAGCGGCCGCAGGGGTACCGCACCGGATCTGATGGAGTTGCTCCCGCAGTGGCTCGCGGCGGCGAACACGCACGGTTACGCGGCGCCCCCGCAGCTGCTGCCCGCGCTGCTGGACGCGGCCCGGGGGCGTACGGATCTGCGGCCGGCGGCGCTTGCGTTCGCGGGCTCACGGGCCACCTGGCTCGCCCGGCTGAACCCGGACTGGCGGTTCGCCCTGCGGGCGACACCCGGTGGCGGCGCCGCGCTGCCGCCACCGCAGGACACCGCGGGGATCCGACTGCTGTGGGAGGAAGGCCTGTTCGCCGAGCGGGTGGCCCTCCTGGCGGCGATACGCGCCCGGGAGCCCGCCGCCGCCCGGGAACTGCTCACGACGACCTGGGCGACCGAGCGGGCCGAGGACCGGCTGATGTTCCTCGACTCGCTGCGCGCGGGGCTGGGGCCGGACGACGAGCCGTTCCTGGAGCAGGCGCTGGCCGACCGGAGCCGCAACGTGCGGTCCACGGCCGCGGAGTTGCTGTCCGCACTGCCGGACTCGGCGCTGGCGGCGCGGATGGCGGTCAGGGCCGGGGTGTGCGTGGCCGTCGACCACACGCAGGACACGCCGACGATCGCCGTCGAGGCGCCGCACGAGTGCGACTCGGGCATGGAGCGCGACGGCGTCGTACCGAAGGCGCCCTCGGGGCGGGGGGAACGGTCGTGGTGGTTCGGGCAGTTGGTGGAGGCCGCGCCGCTGAGCGGATGGCCGGGGCGGCTCGGCGGGCGGACGCCCGCGGAGATCGTGGCACTGCCGGTGGCGGACGACTGGCGGACCGAACTGCACGCGGCGTGGTGCCGGGCCGCCGTACGGCAGCGGGACGCCGAATGGGCGCGGGCGCTGCTCGGGACGCCCGCCGCACCGGAGGCCGGCGGGCCGGGTGCGGTGTCGCTGGCGGAGCGGGCCAAGCTGCTGGGCACGCTGGGCTCCGCCGAACGGGCCGAGTGGGTCGCCGGGTTCATCGCGACCCACGGGTTGTCCGAGGCGTTCCAGCTGCTGGGGGTGTGCGGGGTGCCGTGGGACGCGCCGCTTGGACATGCGGTGGTCGACGCGCTCAACATCGCTCGGGACGCGGGGAGTTACCCGTGGAGCTTCAGCGGGGTGATGGGGCTGGCGGAGCGGTGTCTCGATCCGGCCGAGGCGGGACGGCTGGAGGGGCTGATGGCGGTGCCGGACGAAGGGGAGGACGCGAGTCCCGGAGCGGGGGGTTACTGGGCCGAGGCGTTCCAGCGGCTGGTGACGACCTTGCGGTTGCGGGCGGCGATGGCGGAGGAGCTGGAGGGCACGTAACCGTGTGCCGCGCCGCGAGAGGCCGTGCGGTCGGTGCCACCGACCCGACGACCGGCCCCCGCCGACCCGCTCGGCCGCCCGGGGATCCGGCGAGCGGACGGGGACCGGCGAGCGGACGGCTACGCCCCGGCCGACTGCCGCACGTTCTCCCGGACCCAGTCCACGATCGACTGGGTCGTCGCGCCCGGCGTGAAGATCTCCGCGACGCCCTTCTCCTTCAGCGCGGGGATGTCCCCCTCCGGGATGATCCCGCCGCCGAACACCAGGATGTCCTCGGCCTCCCGCTCCCTGAGCAGGTCGATCACGGCGGCGAACAAGGTGTTGTGGGCGCCGGAGAGGATGGAGAGACCGATCGCGTCGGCATCCTCCTGGATCGCCGTGCCGACGATCTGCTCGGGCGTCTGGTGGAGGCCGGTGTAGATGACCTCCATCCCCGCGTCGCGCAGCGCCCTGGCGATCACCTTGGCCCCGCGGTCATGGCCGTCGAGCCCCGGCTTGGCCACCACCACGCGGATCGGACCGGCTGTCACACCCATCACTGCCTCCATGAAGCGACTGCGTCCATTCCTGCCTGCTGGTCCATTCCTACCGACTGGTACCACACAGCCCGGAATGTGAACGAACGTTATCGCCACCATCTCGCACCATGCAGTTTCCCGTGGATACCGAGGGGGAAATCACATGGTGGGACACGTTCGGGAGCCGCAACGAGGTCGCCGCACCGCCGCGCCGCAGGCCGCGCGTCACGGTGGCGCGGCGCGCCGGCGACGGCACGAAGGGCACGTAGGACAGGTAAGGCACGACAGCGGGGAGCCTCGTCGCCACACCGACAGGGCGACTCCTCTCGTCACCGGCGCACCACCAGCACCGCGAGCACCATCGGCACCACCGATACGGCCGGCACAGCCGCCGGTACCGTCGGCGTCGCCCGCACCACCGGTTCCATCAGCTCCGCCGGCCGTATCGGCAGCCCCGGAACCCGCGCCGACCGCCGCACCCAGCCTCCATGCCCCTCTCGCGCCACGCCGGTGTCGACGACGACCTTCGCCGCGACTGCCCATGAGCGCACACGGGGGACGGAGCCGTCCTCCCGTGTGCCGACAGGAGGTCGGCCATGAAGGTCACCAGGGCGGCGCTGCCCTTTCTTCCGCTCTGCCAGCGTCTGCTTCCCGGCAGACTGGCGGGACTCTCCCTGGCCCTCCTGAAGGCGACCGCGCTCGAGATCGCGATCCTCGCGGGACATCTCCTGCTCTACCCGTCCGGGATCACCCAGGAGCGCCGCTCCCCCCTGCCCCAGCTCCCCGCGCCGGAGAACGGCGCCGCGCAACTGCCGACTCAGGCCAAGCCCCCGGTCGTCCTGCTGCACGGCTTCATCGACAACCGCTCGGTCTTCGTGCTCCTGCGCCGCAGCCTCGCCCAGCACGGCAGGCAGCAGATCGAGTCGCTCAACTACTCCCCGCTGACCTGCGACATCCGCGCCGCGGCGGAGCTGCTCGGCCGGCACATAGAGGGGATCTGCGAGCGCACGGGCAGTGAGCGGGTCGATGTCGTCGGGCACAGCCTGGGCGGCCTGATCGCTCGGTACTACGTGCAGCGACTGGGCGGTGACTCCCGGGTCCGCACGCTGGTGACGCTCGGCACCCCGCACTCCGGCACCCGGGTGGCGCCACTGGCGAACGCGCACCCCATCGTGCGCCAGATGCGCCCCGGCTCGGAGTTGCTCGAAGAGCTCACTCAGCCGGCGCCAGGCTGCCGTACGCACTTCGTCAGCTTCTGGAGCGACCTCGACCATGTGATGGACCCACTGGAGGCCGCCTGCATCGACCATGAGGACCTGATGGCGCAGAACGTCCGGGTGAGCGGGATCGGACATCTCGCCCTGCCCGTGCACCCCGCCGTCGCGACCGGGATACGGCAGGTGCTCGACACCGCGCGGACCGGGGAGGAGACGGCCGAGCGCGCGAGCGGACTGACCGTGGCGTAACAGTCGTATCGGTCGCCGGGGCGGGCCATCCGCAGTTCGTCCCACAGGCCGGCGACAGCGCGCCGACAGGCACCGGACCGCGGGCCGAAGTCGAACAACCTTCGAACACAGAGCCAAAGTCGCGCCCGCAGTCCCCCGAAACACAGCCGAATGCCCGTTTCCTGCGCGCCTAAAACCAGTTGAAGATTGTCGCGCCCGCGTACCGCCGGGTACAGTCGCCGCACTGCTCTGGCAGCCCCTGTTGTCGAGGCGAAAGAGAAGTTGGTGAACGACCGTCACCCGTCGGGGACCATGACCACCCCGGCTCCGGCCTCTGACGCCGACTCGTCGCACTACGCGTCGTACGGCACCCAGGAGGCCCAGTACGGCGACTTCACCACGTACGGCGGCTATGAAGCGACCGGTTTCGACGCCACTGGCGCGAGCTGCGCGCAGGCCACCGGCACCTTCGCGACCGACCCGCTCTTCGGCGACATGCCGGGCGACGCCACCGGTTCGTACGACGCCTCCACGTGGACCACGGGCGGTCACCAGACCCTGAACTACGACATGTACGCGGCCCAGCACCACGCCGCCTACGACACCGGCGCGTACGACGCCACCCAGTGGGGCGCCGACCAGCAGCAGCTCGGCGCGATCCCGCCGCAGGCAGGCAGCCCCGACCACAGCGGCCAGTGGGACGCGAGCTCCTGGCACCAGACGGACCAGTTCGCGGGCCAGGCCGACCAGACCCAGCACTGGGAATGGGGCACGCAGACCTTCGACACCGGGGCGTACGACGCCACGCAGTGGAACTCCGATGGCACGGCGGCCGACCCGCAGCCGACGGCCGCCTTCGAGCAGGCCGGGTACGACGAGAGCCACACCTACGACGAGACCCACGCGTACGGCGAGGCGAATCCTTACGGCGACGCCTACGCCGAGCACACCTCGCCCGACGACGAGTCCCACGCCACCGCGGAAGCCACCGCCACCGGCGAGATGCCCGCCGTGCACGACGCCGACGCCCCGCTCCTGGACGACCAGGAGGAGGCCGCCGCGACCCCCGCCTCGGGCTCCCGCGTCGCCGCGCGCAACGCGAACCGCTCCCGCCGCCGTATGCCCGCCAAGCGCTCCGCGCTGCTGACGATCGCCGTCCCCTCGGCGTGTGTCATGGGGGTCGCCGGCATCGCCGCCGCCTCGGTCGGCACGCTGACCGGCGACGACAAGGACACCGCGACGACCCTCGCGGACACCGCCGTCAAGCCGGCCGTCGCGAACAACAAGCTGGACAGCCAGCTCGAGAGCCTTTCGGCCGGTGCCGACGACTTCGCCGACCGGGCCAGCCGTACGCAGGAGCGCATCGACCTCAAGGCCCAGCAGGTGGCCGAGAAGAGGAAGGCGGCGGAGGAGGCGGCCCGCAAGGAGCGGCTGCGCCCGAAGTTCGCGCTTCCGGTCGCGCAGCGCGGGCTCAGCGCCTACTTCGGCCAGTCCGGCGTCAACTGGATGTCCGTCCACACCGGCATCGACTTCCCGGTGTCGTACGGCACGACGGTGATGGCCGCGACCGACGGCACCGTGCGGACGCAGTGGAACAGCGCCTACGGCAACATGATGGTCGTGACGGCGAAGGACGGCACGGAGACGTGGTACTGCCACCTCTCCAGCTACCGCGTCGCCTCCGGTACGACGGTCAAGGCCGGCGACCCCATCGCGTACTCCGGCAACTCCGGCAACTCGACCGGCCCCCACCTGCACTTCGAGGTGCACCCGGCGGGCGGTTCGGCCATAGACCCCCTGCCGTGGCTGCGCAGCCACGGACTGGACCCGACGTAACCTCTCGGGCCCAGTCCCCGCCTGCGGCTACAGCTTCTCCACCGGCGCGTACCGCAGCAGCAGTCGCTTCGGCTTCGCCTCCCCGAAGTCGATCGTCGCCTCGGCGTTCGCGCCCGTGCCCTTCACTCCGACCACCGTGCCCAGACCGAACTGGTCGTGGGTGACCCGGTCGCCGACGGCCAGGGACACCACCGGCTTCTCCGCGCTCCTGCGCGTCGCGAAGCCGGACGCGCCCGACGCCGAGGAGCGGGAGCGGGAGGACGACAGCGAGGCGGCGACCCCCGAGACCGGCCCCGCCGGAGCGGCGACCGCGCCCGTGCGCTTCCAGTCGACGTGCTGCGCCGGGATCTCCTCAAGGAAGCGGGAGGGCGGGTTGTACGACGGCTGCCCCCACGCGCTGCGCAGCGAGGACCGGGTCAGATACAGCCGCTCACGCGCGCGCGTGATGCCCACGTACGCCAGCCGCCGCTCCTCCTCCAGCTCCTTGGCCTGGCCGAGGGCGCGCATGTGCGGGAAGACGCCGTCCTCCATGCCGGTGAGGAAGACGACCGGGAACTCCAGGCCCTTGGCGGTGTGCAGGGTCATCAGGGTGATGACGCCGGAGCCGTCCTCGTCCTCGTCGGGGATCTGGTCGGAGTCGGCCACGAGCGCGACCCGCTCCAGGAAGTCGGAGAGCGAGCCGGGCTCCTCGCCCTCGCCCGACTCCTGCTCGAACTCCAGGGCCACGGCGGCGAGTTCCTGGAGGTTCTCGATGCGGGTCTCGTCCTGCGGGTCGGTGGAGGCCTGCAACTCGGCGAGGTAACCGGTGCGTTCGAGGACCGCTTCCAGGACGGTCGCCGGGCCCGCGCCGGACTCGACGATCGTGCGGAGCTCCTCCATCAGCACGTTGAACCGCTTCACGGCGTTGGTGGAGCGCGCGGCCATGCCGTACGCCTCGTCGACGCGCTTGAGGGCCTGCGGGAAGCTGATCTTCTCCCGCTGGGACAGTGCGTCGATCATCGCCTCGGCGCGGTCCCCGATGCCCCGCTTGGGGACGTTGAGGATCCGGCGCAGCGGCACGGAGTCCTCTGGGTTGGCGAGGACGCGCAGGTAGGCCAGGACGTCCCGGACCTCCTTGCGCTCGTAGAAGCGGACACCGCCGACGACCTTGTAGGGCAGGCCGACGCGGATGAAGACCTCTTCGAAAACACGGGACTGTGCGTTGGTGCGGTAGAAGACGGCGACATCGCCGGCCTTCGCGTCGCCCGCGTCGGTGAGGCGGTCTATCTCGTCGGCGACGAACTGCGCCTCGTCGTGCTCGGTGTCGGCGACATAGCCGGTGATGCGCGCGCCCGCGCCCGCGTTGGTCCACAGGTTCTTGGGGCGGCGGGACTCGTTGCGCTCGATGACGGCGTTGGCGGCGGTGAGGATCGTCTGGGTGGAGCGGTAGTTCTGCTCCAGGAGGATCGTCGTCGCGTCCGGGTAGTCCTCCTCGAACTGGAGGATGTTGCGGATGGTCGCGCCGCGGAAGGCGTAGATCGACTGGTCGGCGTCACCGACCACGCAGAGCTCGGCGGGCGGCAGGTCGTGCTCGCTCGGCGGTACGTCCACGGGGTGCTCGGAGGTCCCGACCAGCTCCCTGACCAGCGCGTACTGCGCGTGGTTGGTGTCCTGGTACTCGTCGACGAGGACATGCCGGAAGCGGCGGCGGTAGTGCTCGGAGACGTCGGGGAACGCGCGGAGCAGGTTGACCGTCGTCATGATCAGGTCGTCGAAGTCGAGGGCGTTCGCCTCGCGCAGGCGCGACTGGTACATCGCGTAGGCCTGGGCGAGGGTCTTCTCGAAACCGTCGGTGGCCTGGGCGGCGAAGTCCTCCTCGTCGATCAGCTCGTTCTTCAGGTTGCTGATCTTGGCGCTGAAGGACTTCGGCGGGAACTTCTTGGGATCGAGGTCCAGGTCGCGGCAGACCAGGGCCATGAGGCGCTTGGAGTCGGCGGCGTCGTAGATCGAGAAGGAGGAGGTGAACCCGAGCTTCTTCGACTCCCTGCGCAGGATGCGCACGCAGGCGCTGTGGAAGGTCATCACCCACATCGCGTTCGCGCGCGGGCCGACGAGCTGCTCGACGCGCTCCTTCATCTCGCCCGCGGCCTTGTTCGTGAAGGTGATCGCGAGGATCTGGCCCGGGTGGACATGGCGCTCGCCGAGGAGGTGGGCGATGCGGTGGGTGAGGACCCGGGTCTTGCCGGAGCCGGCACCGGCCACGATGAGCAGCGGGGTGCCGGAGTGCACGACGGCGGCGCGCTGGTTCTCGTTCAGCCCCTCCAGGAGGGCGGCCGGGTCCACCACCGGGCGCGGGGCGCCGTCGCGGTAGTAGGCGTCCCGGTCCGGGGGCACGTCGAACTTCCCGCCGAACAGGTCGTCCGGAACCTGCTCCGGCACGTGCTCGTCCTCGGGCGGCGGCGGTTCTTCCCCGTGGGCCCGAGGGGCCTGGAGGCTTGCCAGGAAGCTGTCGTCAAAGAGGCTGCTCATCGCTCTCCGAGTCTAGGGTGCCCCACTGACAGAGCGCCGCCGCCCTGAGAACATCCACCCGCATCCGCAGCCGATGATCTTCCCGCCGCCTCCTCCCGACGCCCGTCCGCCTTCCACGGCCGCCCTCTCACGCTCTCTGCGAGACCTTGGTCACGACACCAACGAAGCGCAGCCCACGGCGGGCTTCACCGCCTCGCCGTCCCGTGCGGCTGGATCCGGGTGGACGGCGCCCAGGCCGTTCCCACCTCCCCCGGCCGCGACGCGGACGGGCCACGGGCTGCCGGGCCGGGCGGCTTCGTCGGCACCCCGGCCTCCGGCGGGCCGCAGCTCTCGACGCCCCGGACCCGACCGTGGCGGGCCGCACGACCCCGCGGCGCGTCCACACGCCACTTTCCGCCACCTCGCCCCGGCCCACGCGGGCGCCAGGGGTGACCTGGAGGGGACCCCGTGGAAAACCGTGCGGGAGGCACCACTGTCGGCACCCCTCTACGAAATGCACCCAAGTCATGGCACATCACCGCCGATTGACCCCGTGGAGCGACGCCTGGGACGAAGGTCACGAAAATGTATCGGGCATATCGCACATCAACCTTCACACGGACCACACCAGTTGGCTACCGTTTCGGACAGGCCGTACGACCCCCACCGGCGAACGTCGCCGGGCCGCACGGCCTCCGCCGAGTCCGCCGGCGCCGCCGCGCGCCCGGAGCCGGGACCCACCGAACTTGGGGTGATCGGCCGACTCCCGCGCAGGGGAGCGCCGTAGGGCAAACCTTCCGAAGCACGTCGCCCGAAGCCTCCCCCAGAGCCTGGACGGCCTGGGGGACCCCCACCACAAACTCGGCAGGCGGAGCACTGGAAGGAGTCGCCTCCCTTGGCGTCGCACCGCAAGTCGCGTCCCGTCGGTACGCGCGTAGCAGGCATACGGACCCCAGCCCTCGCGACGGCCGCCCTCACCTCCGTGGCCCTGCTGTCCCAGTCGGCGAACGCCGCGCCGGCCGATGACAAGCCGAGTCTCGAAGAGGTCGAGAAGAAGGTCGACGACCTCTACCGCCAGGCCGAGTCGGCGACCGACAACTACAACGCCACCAAGGAGAAGACCACCAAGCAGCGCAAACAGGTCGACACCCTCCTCCAGGACGTCGCCCAGCGCACCCAGAAGCTCAACGAGGCACGGGAGGAACTCGGTTCCTTCGCCGCGACCCAGTACCGCACCGGCGCCGCCGCGCCCGACACGGCGACCTTCCTGCTCGCCGACACCCCGCAGGACTACTTCGACCAGACCCAGCTGATGGGCCGCTTGACGAGCCGCCAGAAGGGCGCCGTCGACGACTACGTCTCGGAGCAGTCCGCGACGATGAAGAAGCGCCAGGAGGCCTCCCAGAGCCTTCAGACGCTCACCGATACGCAGAGCGACCTGAAGACCGCCAAGGCGACCGTCCAGAAGAAGCTCGCCGACGCACGCGACCTGTTGTCGGAGCTGACCGCCCAGGAGAAGGCGCGTCTCGCGGCGATCGAGAAGCAGAAGCAGCAGGAGGCGGCCCGCAAGGCGGCGGAGCTGGCACAGCAGCAGGCCGCGGCGGAGAAGGCCGCGCAGGAGGCGACCACCCCGCAGCAGAGCACGCCGACGGCGCCCGACTCCTCGTACGCCACCAAGGCCGCCAAGGCCCTCGCCTTCGCCCGCGCGCAGATCGGCAAGCCGTACGTCTGGGGCGCCACCGGCCCCGACTCCTACGACTGCTCAGGGCTCACCCAGGCCGCCTGGAAGGCCGCCGGCGTCGACCTCCCGCGCGTCACCTACGACCAGGTCAACGCCGGCACCACGGTCTCCCTGGCCGACGCCCAGCCCGGTGACCTGGTCTTCTTCTACGACGACATCAGTCACGTGGGCCTCTACATCGGCAACGGCATGATGATCCACGCCCCCAAGCCGGGCGCGTACGTCCGCGAGGAGTCGATCTACTACGACGGCGAATCGGGAATCCACAGCGTGGTCCGCCCGGCCTGAGGACACGTCCGCTCTCGCGGGCCGGTCGCTCACGGGAGCGCGGTGACGGGGGGCCGACGGCACTGCGCTCAGTGCACGCAGAACTCGTTGCCCTCCGGATCCCGCATCACGACGAAACAGGAGCCCGATTCCTCCGACTCCTCGACACGCAGCCGGGACGCGCCGGCGCTCTCCAGGCGGGCCACCTCGGCGAGGACGCGCTCCTTGCGGGTGGCGAACGGGACGCCGCGCCCACCGCTCACGCCGAGGTCGAGGTGGAGCCGGTTCTTGACGGTCTTGGGCTCGGGCACCTGCTGGAACCAGATGCGCGGTCCGACGCCCCGCGGATCGACGACGGAGTCACTGCCCTCGCCGGTGCCCAGTTCCTCCTCCGGCAAGCCCTGGTCCAGCCAGTACGCGCGCCAGCTGGTGAAGGGCGCCGGGGGCGGCTCGACCTCGTAGCCCAGCGCCGCGGCCCAGAAGACCGCGAGTCGCTCCGGCTCGGCGCAGTCGACGGTCAGCTGGAGTTTCGGGTGGGTGATCACCGGCCAACCCTATCGGCGGCCTGCGGGTCACCCACAGGCCGCGCAGAGCCCGCACTCGCGTGCATTTCCCGCTCGCGCGTGCGCGCCCCGCCCGCACGGCGCGGGGAGCTTCCTAGCATCGCCCCATGTCCGGTTTCTCCCCCCACTCCCCCCTGCGCGCCTGGTGGTCGCGGCGCCGGCCCGCGGCCGGGGCCGCGGTCATGGCGACCGGCATCATCTCGGTCGGGCTCGATCTGACCGGCCACGAGACGCTGTCGCGCATCGCCCTGGTGCTCGGCTGCGCGGCCTGGCTGGGGCTGGCAGCCGAGTTCGCCGCGGGGCTGCTGCGGGAGCGCGCGCGCTGGGCCGCGGACGCCGGGACACCGGGCGCCCTGACGGCCGTGGCGGCGACCACCGTGCTCGGCACCCGGCTCTCCGCATCGGGCCGGCAGACCCTCGCCGAGGCGCTGCTGGCGCTGTCCGCGCTGCTGTGGCCGGTGCTGACGGTGCTGGTCGTGAGGCACTGGAAGCGGCGGATGCCCGGCGGGGTGTTCCTGTGCTGTGTGGCCACCCAGGGCCTCGCGGTCCTGTGCGCCACGCTCGCCGCGGCCGAGTCGGCGGCATGGCTCGCGCACACGGCGCTCGTGCTGTTCTGGCTGGGCCTGGTCCTCTACGGCGTGGCGCTTGCCCGCTTCGATCTGCGCCAGGTGCTGGAGGGACCGGGCGACCAGTGGATCGCGGGCGGCGCGCTCGCCATCTCGGCGCTCGCGGGCTCGAAACTCCTCGCCGCCGACAGCGCGCGCCTGTACCTGTGGAACGACGACGACCACGGCGTCCTGCGGGCGGTGACGGTCGCCCTGCTGGTGCTCGACCTGGCCTGGTACGCCGTCCTGCTGGTGGCCGAGTGCGTACGGCCGCGGCCGCGCTACGACGTGCGGCGCTGGGCCACCGTGTTCCCCATGGGGATGACGGCGGTCGCCACCCTGTCGGTCTCCGCCACCGTGGACGTGCCGTGGCTCAGGACGCCGGGTGAGGTGCTGCTGTGGATCTCGGTGGCGGCCTGGCTGGCCGTCGCAGCGGGGACGGTCGGCTCCGCCCTCGCGGCTGTCAGGTCCACAGCACCGCGATGAAGACGTTGGCCATGGTCAGCGCGCCGACCAGGCCGAACAGGCTCTTGTCCACCGTCTCCTCGTCCCGCTTCACATAGACGAGGCCGAGGATCACGATCAGCAGGGCCAGCTTCACGCCGATCTTGATGTTGTTGACGTGCTGGTCGTCGGCCTGGTTGAGGCCGACCAGGATCACCCCGGTGACCAGCATGGTCGCGGCGCCGTGCAGCATCGCGGGGACGAACCGGGCGGTGCCCCGGCCCATCGCCTTCATCTGGGTGAGGAAGCCGCCGAGCAGCGCGGCGATGCCGATGATGTGCAGGCCGACGAAGAGATGGATGAGTACGTCCATGAGGCCGGAGCCTATGCCGGGGCCCGAGGGGCACGCGCACCGGCCCGTCCGTGGACCCGGGGGCGGCCGACCAGGCGTACGGGCTGGGGACGACGGGCGATCCGGCCTTCGAGCGGATGCACGGGGTGTCCGCGCTGATCGCCGGCCGGTCGGGGGGCGGCGGAGGCCGTGTGGCGCGGGACCGCGCCGCATGCCAGGAGCAGATCTTGCATATATGCGACCCATAGCACTCCCCGCCCCTCGCGGGTCCCGGAATCCCGACTTCGGTCAGCGCCCCTCGCGAAGTCGACGAGGCCACCCCGGCAGCACGGTCACCTTCGATCACCCGGCGGTCCCCTGACGGCAGTTCCGCACAACCCGTCACCTCCCGGACACGGTCGGGTTTAGCGTCCTCCACCAGGTGACCGGCTCCCCACCGCCGCCCGGGCCAGGGGCGGCAGTCGGCCACCACCGCCGAGAAGGTCCGGCGGCGGCCCGCTCCCCCTGTGCAGGCCGTCGCCGGACGCGCACACCGCCCCGGGCGGTCGTACGGCCGCTCCCCCCTGGCGTGCGTACGTCCCGAGCCCCAGGGCGGACGAACGTACGAAAGGACGTGCAGTCCACGTGGCAGCGCACCGCAAGCCCCGCAGACGCTCGGCCGGCGGCCATACGGTCCGTACGGCAGCGACGATCGCCCTCGCGGGGGCCGCGACCGCGACGGGCTTCGACGGGATCGGACACGCCGAGCCGCAGCTCACCCCGGCCCAGGTCAAGGCAAAGGTGGACCAGCTGTACCAGGAGGCCGAGGCGGCCACCGAGAAGTACAACGGCGCGAAGGAGAAGGCCGAGGCGGCCGAGAACCGGCTGGACAGCCTGCGGGACCAGGCGGCCCGCAGGACGGAACAGCTCAACGAGGCGCGGGACGCGCTGGGTTCGATCGCCGCGGCGCAGTACCGCGGCGGCGGCCTCGACCCCGCGGTGCAGCTCGCGCTGACCGACGACCCCGACCGGTACCTGGACAGCGCCGAGTTCGTCGAACGGGCGGGCAGCCGCCAGGCCACCTCCGTGGCGAACGTGCGCCGGCAGCTGCGGGAGATCGAGCAGCTGCGCGGGGCCGCCCACATCGAGCTGGCCTCGCTGAGGTCGCGCCAGGCCGAGCTGAAGCGGCACAAGAAGACGATCACCGGAAAACTGGGCGCGGCCCGCCGCCTGATGTCCCAGCTGCCGGCCGAGGACCGGGCGGTGCTCGGCGACGACGGGGATCGCGCCTCCCGGGCCGCGACGAGTGCGCGCGAGGAGCTGACGACCCCGGGAACGGCCACCACGGAAGCCCCCAACTCCCGTGCCGCAGCAGCTGTTTCCTACGCCTACGCCAAGCTCGGCAGCCCCTATGTCTGGGGCGCCACCGGCCCGGACGCCTTCGACTGCTCGGGGCTCATCCAGGCCGCCTACCGCTCGGCGGGTGTCTCCCTGCCCCGCACCACCTACGCCCAGATCGACGCCGGCCGGCGGGTCTCCCGCTCCGAACTCCTCCCCGGGGACCTGGTGTTCTTCTACTCGGGCATCAGCCACGTCGGTCTCTACATCGGCAACGGGCAGATGATCCACGCCCCGAACCCGTCCGCTCCGGTGCGGGTGGCGCCGATCGACCAGATGCCGTTCGCGGGGGCGACGCGCGTGGTGTGAGCGCGAGCGGTACCCGGGTCAGACCAGCCGACGAGCCGTCGCCCACCGGGTCAGCTCATGACGGTTCGACAGCTGCAGCTTCCGCAGCACCGCCGAGACATGGGACTCGACCGTCTTCACCGAGATGAACAGCTGCTTGGCGATCTCCTTGTAGGCGTACCCGCGCGCGATGAGCCTCAGCACCTCGCGCTCGCGCTGGGTGAGGCGGTCGAGGTCCTCGTCGACCGGCGGGGCGTCGGTGGAGGCGAAGGCGTCCAGGACGAAGCCGGCCAGGCGCGGCGAGAAGACGGCGTCGCCCTCCTGGACGCGGAAGACGGAGTCGACGAGGTCCGTGCCGGTGATCGTCTTCGTCACATAGCCGCGCGCCCCGCCCCGGATCACCCCGATGACGTCCTCGGCCGCGTCCGAGACGGACAGGGCGAGGAAACGGACGGGCTGCTCGGCGTCGGCCATCAGCGGGGCGCACCGGCGCAGCACCTCGACCCCGCCGCCGCCCGGGAGATGGACGTCGAGGAGGACGACCTCGGGGCGGGTCGCGGTGATGACGGTGACGGCCTGGTCGACGTCCGCGGCCTCCCCGACGACCTCGACACCGGTCTCCTCGGTCCGGCCGATCTCGGCCTGGACGCCGGTACGGAACATACGGTGGTCGTCGACGAGGACCACGCGCACGTGCCGCTCGCCCGCGCCGCCGGCCTTCGTCGGCTCCGCGGGGTCAGTGTTCGCCTCGGTGGGGTCACTCATGACGTCTTCTCCGCCCTCTCCATCTCCAGCTCGACCTCCGTGCCGCCGCCCGGCACCGCACGCAGCCGGGCCGTGCCGCCATGGCGCTCCATGCGGCCGATGATCGATTCTCTGACACCCATCCGGTCGGCGGGTATCGAGTCGAGGTCGAAGCCGGGGCCGCGGTCCCGCACGGACACGAAGACCTTCCTGCCCTCGACTTCGGCGTAGACCTGTACGGCGCCGCCCTCGCCACCGTACTTGGCGGCGTTGACCATCGCCTCACGCGCGGCCTGCATCTGCGCGCCGGTTCTCTCGTCGAGCGGGCAGTCGCCGACGACCACCACCTCGATGGGGACGCCGTGCTTGTCCTCGACCTCGGCCGCGCTGCGCCGCACGGCGTCGGCGAGGTCGGTGGGTTCGTCGGCCTCGTCCTTGCCGGTGCCCTCGGGTTTGTACAGCCAGGTGCGCAGGTCGCGCTCCTGGGCGCGGGCGAGGCGGCGCACCTCGCTCGCGTTCTCCGCGTTGCGCTGGATCAGGGTCAGGGTGTGCAGCACCGAGTCGTGGACGTGGGCCGCGACCTCCGCGCGCTCCTGGGCGCGGATGCGCATCAGGCGCTCCGTGGAGAGGTCCTGGGTCATGCGCACGAGATACGGCCCCGCGAGGAGGGTGATCCCGACGAGGACCGCGAGGGCGGCCTGGAGGACGGAGCCGAGATGGGCGGCGGAGCCCTGCAGGACGAAGACCCCGGAGACGCCGGCCGTGACGAGGAGGACACCGCCCGCGGCCCGCAGCAGGGTCAGGGTGCGCCGGCGGCGGCCGACCTCCATCCAGCGGGCCCGGCGGGCGTTGTCCGCCTGGCGCCAGACCAGGGCGACGCCCGCGCCGACCAGGACGGCGGGCCAGAGGTAGGCCTTGGCGCCGTTGCCCACGTTGACATTGCCGACGAAGACCATGGCGACGACGACCATGAGCAGCAGGGCCACGATCTGGCCCTTGTCCGGGCGGCGGGCGACCAGTCTGCGGCGGCCGTCCGGCGAGGTCTCGGTGGTGACGAGGGCCGGGGGCCGCTGCCCGCCGACCCCGCCGACGCCGAGCGGCACGAAGAACCAGAACGCGGCGTACAGCAACGCGCCGAGCCCGTCCGACATGAACAGGCCGACGAAGACGAGCCGCACCCAGATGACCGGCAGCCCGAGATGCCCGGCGAGCCCCCGCGCCACACCACCCAGCCAGCGTCCGTCGCTGCTGCGGTAGAGCTTGCGCGGCGGCCGCGGTTCGACGAGGGGCGCTGCTGCGGCTTCCGGCATGCCATCGATGGTCACACGGCCGGGGTGCGGGGGCATCAGGGTTGGCCCCCGAGACTCCCCTGATCTTCGAACGGCGTGCCCCGCGGCCGCTTCCCTCTCCCCTCTCAGGGCCGATATCAGGGTCCGGCCAGGGTCGTTCCGACTCCCGTCACGCCTCCGCGCCCGTCACCATGGACCCATGACAGATCACCAGCACGCCGCGGGCGCCGGATCCGGCGGAGCCCCGGACCCGGGCACCGGCCCCGGCGCGGGCACGCGGAGGGAAGGAGGCACACCGGCGGGCCCGGACCCCGAGCCCCGCGGGCCCCGTACGGCGACCGACGCCCCCGCCCCGCAGGACGCGGCCGCCGCAGAGGACGCGCCCCCGGCCCCCCTGCGCTTCCGGCGGGACCGTCGGCACAAGCTGCTCGCCGGGGTGTGCGCCGGACTCGGGCGGCAGTGCGACATGGACCCGGTGATCTTCCGGATCACGCTCACCGTGCTGTCGGCGACCGGCGGCATCGGTCTCATCTTCTACGGCTTCGCCTGGCTCCTCGTCCCGTACGAGGACGAGGACGAGAACGAGGTGCGCAAGCTGCTCACCGGCCGGGTGGACGGCCAGGCCCTGACCGGAGTGCTCTTCGCCCTGGTCGGCTGCGGGGTGTTCCTCACCATGCTGAGCAACACCGGCGTGCTGACCTTCGCCGTGGTCCTGTCCCTGCTCCTCGCGGGCGCGGGGTACTGGTCGCGCAACCGCGGCACCCCCGACCCCGACCCGCTCGCCGCCCAGGCCGTCGCCGACGCCCCGCCGGAGGCCCAGGCCCCGCCGGTACCCGCCGGCTACCCGTCCTGGTGGCGCGACCCCATCGTCAAGGACGGCACCCACGTCGGCGGCACCGGCTATCTGTGGGGGCCGAGCGATTCCCGGGACCGTGACATCGCGGCGGCCGTCAACATCGGCCGGGGCACCTCCTGGAGCCGGGGCGAGGACATCCGCGCGGCCCGGATCCCGTCCCCGAAGCCCCGCGGTCCCCGGTGGATCGGCGGCTGGGTCTTCCTGCTCGCCCTGCTGGCGGGCGGCCTCGGCACCGGAGCGACCTGGGAGGACCATGCCCTGGGGACCAGTCTGCAGACCGGTCTGTCCTGCGCGCTGATCGTCCTGGGCCTGGGCATAGCGATCAGCTCCTTCCTGGGCCGCACCGGAGCGGGCTCGATCTTCCTGGCGATCCTCACGGCGGGGCTGCTCGCCACGTCGGCCGCGCTCCCGAAGGACATCACCACCCGCTGGGTCCGCACGAACTGGACACCGGCAGCGACGCAGAACATCCGCGCGCAGTACGAACTCGGCACCGGAGTGGGCACCTTGGACCTGTCCCGCGTCGATTTCGCCAAGGGCCGGACGGTGACGACCCAGGCCGACGTCGGAGTGGGCCGGCTGGTGGTGATCGTGCCGCCGGACGTCACCGTGAAGGCGGTCGTCGACGTGGGAGTGGGCGACATCCAACTGCCGGGCGACGACCAGGAGGACGTGGACGTGGCACCGGGCAAGCGCAAGGAGATCACTCTGAAACCGGCCCCGGGCACCGAGAACCCCGCCACCCTCGACATCGACCTGCGCGTGGGCATCGGTCAGGCGGAGGTGAGCCGTGCTGCGTCATGAGTTCCGGCCGGGAAAACTGGTCGCCGGCTTCTTCCTGACCGTCGCGGGCATCACCTACGCGGGTGACGCGGGCGGCGCCTGGGACACCCCGTGGTTCGCGGTGATCCCCATCGTCGTGGGCGGCCTCTGCCTGGCGGGCGTGGTGGGCCTGCTGGCCCGGGCCGTGCGCAACCGCCGCGACGGCCGCCGTACGAGCACGCCCCCGGAGGGGGGCCGCACGCCTCAGCCGCCCGTGCCCCACTGATCACTGATCACTGATCGCGGGCAGGGCGGCTGAGCAAGGCGTCTTCCGGGGCGGGCCGTGCCGACCCGCTACCGGTAGCCTCCGGCCCGCTGCCGCCGTCGGGAGCGCAGGGCGGCGTCCACGGAGAACATGGAGGCGCCCGCGAGGACGAGGGGCAGCCAGGCCATCAGGTAGGCGAGGTCGTTGCCGTAGTAGTAGGGGTCGGACGCCCAGCTCACGGTCAGCCACAGGCTGAGCGAGATCAGCGCACCGCCGAGCGCCGCCAGGCGGGCGAGGATGCCGAGCAGGGTGCCGATACCGACGGCGAGCTCGCCGAAGGCGATGGCGTAGCCGAAGCCGACGGGGTTCTTCAGGGACAGGTCGACCAGTGCCGGGATGGCCGAGGAGTCCCGGACGCTGCGCATCATGTCGCCGATGGAGCCCGAGCCGGAGCTCTTCATGAAGGCACTGTCGGTCAGCTTGTCCAGGCCGGCGTAGATGAAAGTGACGCCGAGAAAGATGCGCAACGGCAGCAGGGCGTACTGGCCGAGGCTGTCACGCCAGGTTCGTTCTTCGTTGTAGTAGGGGGCGTGCGTGTCCGTACGAAAACTGTGAGTCATCGCTTCGAGCCGCCTCTCACCAGCGTGCCGAGACCCCTCACCAGACGATACGCACGAAGGGGCGGCGGTGCTCAATGCCGCGGCGAGTTTCCGTGCCCCGAGGACGCGAGCCCCGGCCCGTCAGTCCGTCACATCGATCGCGTACCGGTTGGTCTCCGCCCCGGCGGCCGTCACCACCTGCACCTCCACCCGTCCCGGCTCCACATCGGCCGGCACCGGCACGGTCAGCACCTCGTCCGTGGGGTTGCTGAATCCCCCGGCCACCGGCACCAACGGCACATGGACGTTGACCGGTCCGATCCGCACCACCATCCGGGACAGCCGGTCCGCACGCTGCGCCCCCGGCGGCACGAATCCGGCACCCCGGATCTCGATGTCGTCCCCGGTGCGGATGGGTCCGTCCAGGTCACCCGCCTCACGCGACCGCACCACGGAAAGGATCACCGGCCGCCCGCCCTCCGCGTACTTGCCCGCCACATAGGTCGCCGCGGACACCAGCACCACCAACGCGAGGCCCCACGGCAGATCCGGCAGCTGATCCGGCCGCCGGGCCAGCCGCACACCGGCGAACAGCAGGGCGACCCCGCCGATCACGACGTACTGGATGTCGGCGAAGGTCCCGCGCCCGGAGTCGTCCGTGAGCAGGTCGGCGGCGCGGGGCCGGTCCGCCCGCACCTTCTGCAGCCGCTGCCCGAGCACCCGCAGCCCGACCACCCGCCGCACCAGCACGGCGATCGCGCACACCACGGCCAGTACGGTCACGACCCCGGCGCCCCGGGCCAGTTCGAGCCCTGCGGTCAGCGCGTCCCGCTCCCTGCTGTCGGAGGCGGCGGCCAGCCGGCCCACCAGCACCAGCACCGCGTAGGCGACGAACAGCACCCAGGCCACCGCGACGGCCCGCGAGGTGGACAGCCGGTTGTCCTCACCGATGACCGGCGCGAGCACCCCGCCGCGGGCCCGGTGGAACCAGGACGCCGCGGTCAGCGAGGCCGCGACCACGAGCGCCGCCACCAGCCCGGCCGTACGCGCCGCGGTCCACCCCGCGCCGATGGCCGTCAGCGCCTGGACGAGGAGCAGCACCACGACGGCGGCCCACACGGCGTACGCGGTACGGCGCCACAGCCGCGCGAGCCAGGCGGCCCCCTCGGCCCGGCCCCGCTCGGCCACGGCCTCGGCGGACTGGGTCAGTTCCTCCGAGACCCACTGCCGGGAGGCCGACGCGGAGTGCGCGACGGCCGCGGGCAGGCCCTGTCCGGCGGCGAACTCGTCGCGCTTGACGAGGAAGGCGGCCACCGCCCGCCGATGCCCGGCCCGCGCCCCGTGCGGACAGTCCCCGCAGGTGCAGCCACCCTCGTGCGTGCCTCGGGGCACACCTCCGGCCGCGCTCTGTCTCGCTTCCTGCACCGCCACGCCCGACGCCCGCCTTCCCACGATTGCTGACTTCCTGGCCCCACATGACCTCACGGCCGGCCGGCCGCACCACCCGCGAACCCCTCGCGCCCCACGCCCCACCAGGAGCCCCGGACAACTCCCCCGTGATGACAGCGAATTGTGCCCTACAGCACACCACCCCCGTCCGGCAGGTGTGGTCAGCGCGGGTGAAGCCGGGCCCGCCGTGTTGACCCGGCTGCGAGAATCTGCGTATGGCCGAGATCATCCAGCGTGACGGAACCTGGGCCTTCGACGGCACAACGGTCAGGATCACGCCGGGACTCCACCGCTCCGTGCCACTGTTCCGGCAGACGTACGGCGAGGTCGCCGTGCCCCTGGAGGCCGTCGCGGGCGTGGCGTTCGAGCCGGAACGCAAGCGCGGCCGGCTGCGGATGCGACTGCGCGAGGGGGCGGACCCGCTGCTGCACGCGACCGGCGGACGGCTGCCCGACCCGGCCGATCCGTACCGTCTGATCGTGGACGTCGACCGCGCCGGGGTCGCCGAGTACGTGGCCGAGGAGATCCGCCACGCCCTCCTGCTGGACCAGATCCCGAAGGAGCCGACGAAGACGTATCTGCTGCCCGGCCCCCCGGTCCCGGTCTCGGTGCGGTCCTCCGACGGCACGGTCTCCTTCGACGGCACCCAGGTCCGCATCGACTGGGCCGACACCTCCGACCGTGTCAAGCGGGCGACCGGCCCCCGGATCATCGACGTGGGCGACCTCGTGCAGGTCGAGTGGCTGCCCAACTCCGGTTACGAGGACGGTTTCATGCGGTTCGTGACCCGCGAGGCGTCCTTCTCGAAGCTGCCGCCGGAGAAGGACCCGTACGCCCTCGACCTGTGGGGCAGCACCCGCCGCGACCTGCTCACGGCCCTCGTCGCGACGGCGGTCACGGCCCGGCTGCCGCACCCGTCCACCCGCGGCGACCTCGCGCACGGCGACGAACGCGGACACCGCCCCCGGCTCACCGCGGCCGCGGCCGCCCCGCCGGCCGACCATCACGACGCGCTGCTGCGCAGACTGCGGGAGTTGGGCGAGCTGCACCGCGACGGGGTGCTCACGGACGAGGAGTTCGCGATGACGAAGGCCGCGGTGCTGCGAGGCTTCTAGGGCCTGTCGTTTGGATCAGCCCGGCGTCGGCAGAAAAGCACCGCACCTCACGGCCGCCCTGATCCAAACGACAGGCCCTAGCTCAGCAGGTCCGGCTCGCTGCGGCTGATGTCCTGCCACATCGGCTGGTAGTTGATCCACGCCACCAGGTCCCCGCCGAGCTGCTCCCGGGTCGCCACCGCCGCCCGGTGGTCGATGAGCACGGGCCGGCCCGCAGCCCGGGCCAGCAGCTGCACCTGGCTGGAGCGTTCCATCGACAGGAACCACCAGGCGGCCGCGTCCACCGAGTCCCCGACGGTCAGCAGCCCGTGGTTGCGCAGCACCAGCGCCTTCCGGGAGCCGAGCGCGGCGGCGATCCGGCGGCCCTCCTCGGCGTCGACGGCGACACCGGTGTAGGCCTCGTACAGCGCGTGGTCCTCGTAGAAGGCGCAGCTCTCCTGGGTGATCGGGTCGAGGAGCTCGCCGAGGGCGGACAGCGCCCGCCCGTGCACGGAGTGGCAGTGGGCGACGGCGACGACGTCGGGGCGGGCGGCGTGCACCTGGGAGTGCACGGTGAAGGCCGCCTGGTTGACGTGGTAGCGGCCGTCGAGCACCTGCCCGTCGGAGTTGGCGAGCACGAGGTCGCTCACGGTGACGTGCTTGAACGGCATGCCGAAGGGGTTGACCCAGAAGCAGTCGGTGAACTCCGGGTCGCGTGCGGTGATGTGCCCGGACACCCCGTCCTCGAAGCTGAGCCGTCCGAAGACGCGCAGCGCGCCGGCGAGCCGCTCCTTGCGGTGCCTGCGTTCCTCCTCGACGGAGTCGTGCATCGGCGGCATCGCGAACTGCAGCTTCTCGGTGGGCAGCGGCATCGGCGGAGTGGGCCCGAGGGGCGTCTCGTGCATGTGCTCCTCCAGCACTGGGTTGCTTACGGGGCGGAAGTTACCGTCGGTCAGCGCAAGAGAACAGGGTTGGTTTGTAAAGATGACGCACGCAGTCGATACCGGACAGCAGATGTCGGGTATCGACGGAACACTGACCGGCATGAACACCGGTATGAACTGGGCAGCCTTCGGCTCCGCGGAACCCGACCTGGCCAGGACCGTCGAGTCCCGCTTCGGCGCCTTCACCCATCACGTCCTCGCCACGCTCCGCAAGGACGGCTCCCCCCGCACCACCGGCCTGGAGGTCCGCTTCCTGCACGGCGAACTCTGGCTCGGCATGATGCCCGACTCGCTCAAGGCCCTCGACCTGCGCCGGGACCCGCGGTTCGCGCTCCAGGCCAATCCCGGGGAGGGACAGTCCCTGGGCGGCGGCGACGTACGGATCGCCGGGCGGGCGATCGAGGTGGAGGACGACGGCACCAAGGGGGCGTACGTGGCAGAGGTGGAACCGCCGCAGCCGTTCCACCTCTTCCGCACCGAGCTGACGGAGGTCGTGCGGACCTACGTCGAGGACGACACCTACCTGGTCGTCCAGGTCTGGAAGCCCGGTCAGCCCCTGCGCACCCTCAAGCGCACCTAGGGCCTACTCCCACTCGATCGTCCCCGGCGGCTTCGACGTCACGTCGAGCACCACGCGGTTGACGTCGGCCACCTCGTTGGTGATCCGCGTCGAGATCTTCGCGAGCACGTCGTACGGCAGCCTCGACCAGTCGGCGGTCATGGCGTCCTCGGAGGAGACCGGGCGCAGGACGATCGGGTGGCCGTAGGTCCGGCCGTCGCCCTGGACGCCGACCGAGCGGACGTCCGCGAGCAGGACCACCGGGCACTGCCAGATGTCGCGGTCGAGGCCGGCCGCGGTGAGCTCCTCGCGGGCGATGGCGTCGGCGTCGCGCAGCAGGTCCAGGCGCTCCTTGGTGACCTCGCCGACGATCCGGATGCCGAGGCCGGGGCCCGGGAAGGGCTGGCGCTGGACGATCTCGTCCGGGAGCCCGAGCTCCTGGCCGACCATCCGCACCTCGTCCTTGAACAGCTTGCGCAGCGGTTCGATCAGCTGGAACTCCAGGTCCTCCGGGAGTCCGCCGACGTTGTGGTGGGACTTGATGTTGGCGGTGCCGGTGCCGCCGCCGGACTCGACCACGTCCGGGTAGAGCGTGCCCTGGACGAGGAACTCCACCGCCGGGCCCTCGTCCGCGATGATGTCCGCCTGGGCCTGCTCGAAGACCCGGATGAACTCGCGGCCGATGATCTTCCGCTTCTCCTCGGGGTCGGAGACGCCCTTGAGCGCGGTCAGGAAGCGCTCCTCCGCGTCGACGACGACCAGCTTCACGCCGGTCGCGGCCACGAAGTCCTTCTCGACCTGCTCGGTCTCGCCCTTGCGCATCAGGCCGTGGTCGACGTACACGCAGGTCAGCTGGTCGCCGATGGCGCGCGCGACTAGGGCCGCGGCCACCGCCGAGTCCACACCGCCGGACAGACCGCAGATCGCGCGCTTGTCGCCGACGCGCGAGCGGATCTCGGCGACCTGCTCCTCGATCACATTGCCCGTGGTCCAGTCCGGCTTCAGACCGGCGCCCCGGTACAGGAAGTGCTCCAGGACCTGCTGGCCGTGCGTGGAGTGCATGACCTCGGGGTGGTACTGGACGCCGTAGAGCTTCTTCTCGTCGTTCTCGAAGGCGGCGACCGGGACGACGTCCGTGGACGCGGTCACGGTGAAGCCCTCGGGGGCGGCGGAGCACGCGTCGCCGTGGGACATCCACACCGACTGCTCGTCCGGGGTGCCCTCGAAGAGGGTGGAGCCCGACTTGGAGACGTGGAGCGGTGTCCGGCCGTACTCACGCGCGCCGGTGTTGTCGACGGTGCCGCCGAGGGTGGTGGCCATCAGCTGGAAGCCGTAGCACATGCCGAAGACCGGGACGCCGGCCTCGAAGAGCTCGCGGTCCAGGCGCGGGGCGCCCTCCGCGTACACCGACGAGGGGCCGCCGGAGAGGATGATCGCCGCCGGGTTCTTGGCGAGCATCTCCGCGACCGGCATGGTGCTCGGCACGATCTCGCTGTAGACCCGGGCCTCGCGGACACGACGGGCGATGAGCTGGGCGTACTGCGCACCGAAGTCGACGACCAGGACGGTGTCGGGGGCGGCGGCGGGGTTCGCTGATGACACGGGTTGCCTTCCGGCGGTGAGCGAGGTGTGTGTGGGGCCGAGTCTACCGGGAGCCGCGGGGCCGGACCGGGGGCGAGTTCCGTCTCATGATGCGAACCGGGTTGGACGCTCCCGGACGGCCCGGCATACTGCTCGCATGCTCCCGCAGACGACCTTCCTGTTTACCTATGGCACCCGGCCCGCCGGCTGCCATGGTCGTGCTGCTTGAGCAACTGACAAGCGACTTCCCAGGCGCCCCGGGCCGACAAGGTCCGGGGTGCCTGGTGTTTTCCGGACCGTGCCGTTCCGGGGCCTCCACCCCACCCAGGAGCACAGCGTGACCACCACACCGGAAGCGACCATCGCGGACGCCCGTGAGCGCATCGACGCGCTCGACGACCGGATCATCGGTCTGATCCAGGAACGGATGGCCGTCTCGTCCGTGGTCCAGCGGACCCGTATCGCCTCCGGCGGCCGACGGGTCCACCTCGCCCGCGAGATGGAGATCCTCGGCCGCTACCGCGACGCCCTCGGCAGGCCCGGCACCTCCCTCGCCATGACCCTGCTCGAACTGAGCCGCGGTCGCATCTGAGTTCGGGCCCCGCCTCACCCGTACGGCGCGTGACCGGGGCGCGCCCCGCTTCGTTGGTGGTGGTGTCCGTGCCAGCCAGGGGCGGGCCCGACAGAACCACGCGTGGCTCGCTGGAGCGATGAGGCGTACGGATCACGCCGTGCGCCGTGGGACCTCGCTCCAGGAAGTGACCGGACGGCAGGGGACAGCAGCCCGGTCACCCAAGAGAACGGCCGGCTCCGGGGACGCCCGGGGCCGGCCGGCGGGGCAAGTACCGGCACCAGGCTGGGTCAAACGGTTGCGGAGGCCGCGCCCATCCAGCACGATGCCTGGAAAGCCCCCAAGTCCCTCCGCAGACAACCGCATTCGTGGTGCGTGACCGTACTGCCAGAGGTCCAGACCAACTGGGCATTCAGGTGGCACGGACACGGAGAGCAAGCGGCGCAACCCCCCGGCGCCGCTCCCAGGCACCGGCGCTGCCCTGACGTCGGTGCTGACGAAAGAAGGGCCCCGTGGCTCCGCCCCACGGGGCCCTTCGCACGTCCGGATCCCGGAGTCAGACGCGGGAGACCGTTCCGCAGCTCTTGTCGCGGTCCGCGTCGAGGGGCTTGCTGCGGTCGTACGGGTCCGAGGTCGGTCCGGTGGGGTCGGGTCCCGTGGGTCCGGACGAGCTGAACGACGGGTGCAGGAAGCCGTCGTACCTCTCGCAGGCCGAGTTGTTGATGTCCTGGTCCCAGTTCACGACGGTGAGCTTGCCCGGGGTGACCTGGTACTTGGCCGGGTCGGAGATCTCGACGTCGAGGATCCGGCGGATGATGGTGCGGGTGACCTCGGTGGAGCCGTTGGTCTGCACGACCGGGTAGACGAAGGTGTAGTCCGCGTGCACGGCGACGGAGGCGTGCTCGCCGGCCTTGAAGGTCATACGGCCCCGGGTCTTCACCACGTCACCGACCGGCCGGACCTCCTCGGGATCGAAGCGGCTGAACATCCACAGCGGGTCGTGCTTCTCGTCCGGCTTGCGCAGGCCGGTCTCCAGGAGTCCGCGGACGTCCTTCTGCAGCGGGTCCAGCACATCGAGCGCCGCCCCGGGCCGTTCGCCGCGCAGGGTCGCCGGATCGAGGTTGGACTCGACGAGCAGCTTCTTGGTCAGCTCCAGCACCTGTTCGACCTTCGCCGCGGACCGGCCGCCGACGGCCTTCGCCTTCGGTACGGCGATCCCGGCGGCCCCGTCGGCCCAGAGCTTGGCGGGCGACCCGGCGAACGGGTCGTCCAGGGTGGGGATCCGGGAGGGCTCGGCGGAGGGCGCGGCGGTCGGCGCCGCCGTCTCCTGCGGCAGCGGGGTCGACGCGGCCTCGGAGGAGGTCTCCCCGCCGAACGGGTCGCCCGGCACCAGCGAAGGCTTCACCGCCACGACGGCCGCCACGACCGCGGCGGCGACGGCGAGGACGCTCCACAGGCCCCGCCGGCTCTTCTTCTGCTGCCGGGCCGGCCCGGTGCGCCAGCCCTCCGGCAGTTCGCCGCGCGCTTCCTGGCGCCGCAGTCGCTCCGTCACCTCACGGGCCCGTGCGGAGGGTTCCTTGGGGGCGGAGTCTCGGATGTCCCGTTCGGTGTCACGGGCGAACTGCTCCCAGACGTCGTCGGGAATCTTGGGGTCTTCTGACACGTGGGTCAGTTCTAGGGCCTTGGAAAGCGTGTTCACAAGAAGAACCCGTGTGTGACTCAGCCCACATAAGTTTTCTGTGAACGCTCGCACAACCATTCACACCCGTCGTGGATCAAACCTCACGAACCACGGGCCCCACCCGCGCCCCACACGCGGAGGCCTCTCCCTGACGCGTGCTGCGGGTGACGCAGTACACCTGACTTCCGAGGTCTTCATGAAGCTTCGTCGTGCACTGGCCGCCGCGGCCGCGACCGCCGCGATAGCGCCGCTGGCCCTGTTCGCCGCGCCGAGCGCCTTCGCGGAAGAGTCGCCCACGCCGACCGCGGCCGAGAGCACGCCCGCCGGCGAGAACACCCCGGCGGACCCCGCGAGCACCCCGGCGGACGCGGAGACCACCCCGGCCGCACCCGAGACCACGCCTGCCACGGGTGAGAGCTCCCCCGCCGGCGAGTCCAGCTCCACCCCCTCCGGCACCCCCTCGACGAGCCCGTCCGGCTCCGCGAGCGCCAGTGCCAGCCCCTCCCCGAGCGCGAGCGACGAGCCCGTCGACGAGTGCGAGGTCGACGAGGACGACGGCCCGGTCCTCAACAACAGCGACGTGCTGCACAGCTCGCTGACCGGTCTGCCCGAGAGCATCGTGGCGGGCAGCGGCTGGACGAACTTCAAGTTCAACGTCAGCAACTCCGGCGACGAGACGATCAAGGACATTCAGCCCATCGTCGGTGTCGCAGCGGTCGACTGGGACTTCGACAACGACTACAACGACCTGGTCACCGTGCAGGTGAAGCACGGCGGCACCTGGGTCGACGTGGCCACGCAGTTCGACGAGGGCGGCTCGTTCAACGCCTTCTCCCTCGACGGCGGCGACTCCGTCAGCTACCAGCTGCGGGTGAAGGTCGACCGTGCGGTCCCGAGCGCGATCGGCATCGCCATCGGTCTCGCCGAGTACCAGGACGACAAGGGCTGCTGGATCGCCGACGACGAGAACGCCGGCATCTACTACTTCGAGGTCCTGCCGGCCGGCTCCGACCCGGGCAAGCCGAACGACGCCAAGCCGCAGACCGGCGGCAAGAGCCCCATCTCCGACGTCAACGGCGTCGACGTGGACGGCCAGCTCGCCGAGACCGGTTCGAGCTCGGCCCTGCCGGTCCTCGGCCTCGTCGGCGGCTTCGCCGTCGTCGCCGGTACCGGTGTGGTCTTCGCGGTGAAGCGGCGCAAGGGTGCGGCCGGCGCCCACGCCTGAGTCGTAGCGCGGTAGCCACGGCTTGACGCAAGAAAAGGAAGGACCCGCACTCGGAGGGGGGTGCGGGTCCTTCTCTTTGCCCTTCTTTCTGTCCTGCCCCGGCGCTACGACTTCTTCGGCACGGCCGGCATCCCCAGGAACGGCAGCTTCAGCGCGCCGAAGGCCTCCGCCGGGACCGCGGGTGCCTTGGGCTCGACGGCGCCGAGCCGGACGTACGCCTCGCCCTGCGCCGGACGCGGGTCCTGCTCGCCCTTGTTGGGCCAGTACGACATCGCCCGCTCGGCCTGCGCGGTGATCGTCAGCGAGGGGTTCACACCGAGGTTGGCGGAGACCGCGGCGCCGTCCACGACCGAGATCCCGGGGTGGCCGTAGAGCCGGTGGTACGGGTCGATGACGCCCGTCTCGCGGGAGGAGCCGATGGGGCAGCCACCGAGGAAGTGCGCGGTGAGCGGGGTGCCCATCAGCTCCCCGACGTTCGAGCCGGCGAAGCCGTTGATGTCGGCGGCGATCACGGAGGCGCTCTGCGAAGCCGCCTTGATCTGCTTGGGGTTGGGAGCGCCGTGCCCCTGCCGCGCGGTGAGCAGGCCCTTGCCGACGCCGTCCGGTTTCAGGTACGTCGTCAGGGAGTTGTCCAGCGACTGCATGACCAGTCCGATGATGGTCCGCTCCGACCAGCGGCGGTTGGAGAGGGACCGCAGCACGAGCAGCGGGTGCTTCGCCGCGTTCGCCAGCCAGGCCATCACCCTCGACGAGCCCTCGGCGTACGGCACTTGGAGGATCGACAGACCGCCCATCGAGTTGGAGCCCTTGCCGTAGCGAACCGGCTCGATGTGGGTGTTCTCGTCCGGGTGGATGGACGAGGTGATGGCGACGCCCTGGGTGAAGTCGACCTTCGGCGCGCCGGTCGCCTTGCGATAGCGGCGGTTGTCGGTCTGGGCGCCGACCAGGGCCTCGGAGTTGGTGCGGGTCAGCTCGCCCAACCGGTCGGAGACGTACGGCAGTTGACCGCCCGCCTTCATCCGGTGCAGGAGGGTCTGGGTGCCGTAGGTGCCGGCGGCGATGACGACCTGGCGGGCCTTGAAGGTGCGGCCCGCGGACGACTTGCGGCGGTCGTCGGTCGGGAGGGTCGCGACCGCGTAGCCGCCCTGCGAGTCGTCCGTGACCGAGACCACCGTGGTCATGGGGTGCACGACCGCGCCCGCCTTCTCGGCGAGGTGGAGGTAGTTCTCGTTCAGGGTGTTCTTGGCGCCGTGCCGGCAGCCGGTCATGCACTCGCCGCACTCGATGCAGGCCTTGCGGGCGGGGCCCGCGCCACCGAAGTAGGGGTCGTCGACCTGCTCGCCGGGGGCGGCTTTCCGCTTGCCCTCCGCGTCCTCGCCGTCGCCGAAGAACACACCGACCGGGGCCATGTGGAAGGTGTCGCCGACACCCATCCGCTCCGCGGCCGCCTTCAGATGGACGTCGGAGGGGGTCATCGTCGGGTTGAGCCGCACGCCCAGCATGCGCCGCGCCTGGTCGTAGTACGGCTTCAGCTCCTCCTGCCAGTCCGTGATGTCACGCCACTGCGGGTCCTCGAAGAAGGGCTTCGGGGGGACGTAGAGGGTGTTGGCGTAATTGAGGGAGCCGCCGCCGACGCCCGCCCCCGCGAGGACCATGACGTTGCCCAGCAGATGGATGCGCTGGATGCCGAACATGCCGAGCTTCGGTGCCCAGAGGTAGTTCTTCAGGTCCCAGGAGTTCTTGGGGAGCGTCTCGCGGGTGAAGCGGCGGCCGGCTTCCAGGACACCTACGCGGTAGCCCTTCTCGGTGAGGCGAAGGGCGGTGACGCTGCCGCCGAAGCCGGAGCCGACGACGATGACGTCGTAGTCGTAGGTGTCCTGTGGCACGTGCTCTCCTCGTCGAGAACGTCGTCTGGAACTTGGGGTCTCTACTTGAAACGGAACGCCTTCATCAGCCGCAGGCTCCGGCTCATGAACTGCGCGTACTTCTCGTCGTCCATGCCCAGCGAGGGCCCCATCGGAAGCAGGCGCTGCTGGGCGACCGTCTGGGCCTCGGTGTACTTGAGGATGCCCTCGGAGCCGTGCCGGCGGCCGAGGCCGGAGTCCTTCATGCCGCCCATCGGGGACTGGACGCTGCCGTAGGCGGAGGCGTACCCCTCGTTGACGTTGACCGTGCCGGCCCGCACCCGGGAGGCGATCTTGCGGCCCCGCTTGCCGTCCTTCGTCCACACCGACGAATTCAGGCCGTACGGCGTGGAGTTGGCGAGCGCGACGGCCTCGTCCTCGGTCTTGAAGCGGTAGATCGAGACGACCGGGCCGAAGGTCTCCTCGGCGCACACCGCCATGGGCTCGGTGACCCCGTCGAGGATCGTCGGCTCGAAGAAGTACGGGCCGATGTCCGGGCGGGCGACGCCACCGGCGACCAGCCTGGCGCCCTTCTCGACGGCCTCCTCGACATGCCGGGTGACGGTCTCCAGCTGCCGCTCCCCCACCAGCGAGCCCATGTCGGCACCGTAGGCGAGGGACTTGCCGAGCCGCATGGCCTTCGTACGGGCCGCGAACCGCTCCAGGAACGCGTCCGCGATCGACTCGTGGACGTACAACCGCTCGATGGAGATGCAGAGTTGGCCGGCGGAGGAGAAGCAGGCGCGGACGGCTCCGGCGGCGGCCTTCTCGATGTCGGCGTCCTCCAGGACCAGCATGGCGTTCTTGCCGCCGAGTTCGAGGGAGACGCCGACCAGACGCGCGGCGGCGCCCTGGGCGACCTCGCGGCCGGTGCGGGTGGAGCCGGTGAAGGAGACGTAGTCGGCGTGCCGGACGACCTCGGGGCCGACGACCGGGCCGTCGCCGAGGACGACCTGGAACACCTCGGCGGGAAGGCCCGCCTCGACGAGCAGGTCCCGGGCCCACAGGGCGGTCAGGCAGGTCTCGGTGTCCGGCTTCATGACGACGGCGTTGCCCGCGACGAAGGCGGGCAGCGCGTCGCCGACGGACAGTTCGAGCGGGTAGTTCCAGGGGGCGATCTGGCCGACGACACCGCGCGGGTGACGCAGTTCGGTGACCTTGGTGAGGGTGGGCACGGCGCCGGTGTGCCGCTTCGGCCGCAGATAGGCGGGCGCCTTGCGGCCGTAGTGCCGGGCCGCCACGGCGACCGCCTGCACCTCCTCGTGGGCGTGCAGCCGGGCCTTGCCGGTCTCCAGCTGGATGAGGTCGAGGACCTCCGCCTGACGCTCCAGGATCAGGTCGTGGAAGCGGAGCAGGACGGCCGCGCGCTGCCGTACGGGGGTCTGCTCCCACACCGCCTGTGCCGTGCGGGCCGCCGCGAAGGCCTTCTCCACGTCCTCGGGGGTGGACTCGGGCAGGTCGGCCAGCTTCTCGCCGGTGAACGGCGTGTGGTTGGCGGTACGGCCGGACCCGGTCACCCCCTTGGTGAGCTGGGCGACCAGCTCCGGGGTGACCACGTCGGCCGCGGTACGGGCGCCCTCCGGGGCGGGGGCGAGGGGGTTCGTGCCGGTCTTGGCCGGGGCCTGCGCGTCCGTCATGAGCCGCAGGGTATTCCGGACGGGGCACTTTGGGTACCCGTCGGTAACAGGCGTTCACCGAGTACGCACACCCTGCCAGTGATAGCTGGCGATGAATGTGCTGATCAGGGGGTTGGGTGGCGGATGATCAGCGCCGGTCAGCCCCGCTCCGGTTTTTTCTGGAGGAGGAGGTTGAAGGCGGAGAGAGCGGTGAGGCGCCGGGGTTCCTCGACCGCGGGGGCGGATACGAGGGCCTCCGAAGCCGGGGGTGAGACGGCTGTCCGTACGGTCCGAGGCGGGGCGGGCGTCTCCGCGGCCCACGCCGGCGGACTCGTCCCGGCGACCTCGGCCAGCACCTCGGCGGCCTCCTCCGCGGTCGGCCGGTCCTCCGGCTCGGGGGCGCGGAGCCGCTCCAGAAGCGAACCGAGGGGACCGGCATCCGCTCGGTCCGCCACGGCCGAGCTCAGCAGCGCACCGAGCGACCACAGGTCGGAGGCGGGCCCCGCGACCCGCCCCGAGCCGTACTCCGGGGCGACGAAACCGGCGGCGTCCTCCTGGGCGTCGCCCCATCCGGAGGCGCCGATGCCGAAGTCGGTCACGACGACCCGTTCGCCGCCGGCACCGAGAAGGACGTTGGACGGCTTCAGATCGCGGTGGACGATGCCGACACGGTGGGCGGCCTGGAGCGCGCCGAGGACGGCGAGCCCGATCCGGGCGGTCTCGGCGTCGGCCAGCGGCCCGCGCCCGGCGAGTGCGGCCTCCAGCGACTCACCCTCGACCAACTCCATGACGATCCAGGGCAGTTCACCGTCGAGGAGTACGTCGTGAATCGTCACGGCCGCCGGATGGTCCACCTGGGCGGCGGCCCGGGCCTCGTGCGGCAGCCGCCGCATGGCCCGCCGCCGCTCCTCGTCCTGCGGATCCCCGGTCAGACGGGGCTCCTTGACGGCGACGTACCGCTCTTCCCGCTCGCCCTGCTCATCGCGAGCCCGCCACACCGTGCCGTTCGGCCCGGTGCCGATCCGCTCGACGAGCCGGTAACGCCCACCGATCAGACGTCCGTCGGGCGGGTGTTCGCCGTCTTCACTCATGGCACATGAGTACCGTGCGCGTCATGCCCTTGTCTAAGCGGCGGGCTCAGAGACCTGAAGCGGGCCGGTGCAGCCGGATCAGGGGGCCGGCGGGCCGCAGTCGTGGGCCGGGCCCCTGTCAGAGCCGGTGTCAGAGCCGGTCCACTCCCAGATTCGCGAGGGTGGTCCGCGCCACCTCCCGGCCCCTCCCCGTGAAGTCCCCCTTGCCGGGATAGCTGACGGTGAGCTTGTACATGTCGCCGGTTGTGGTCCGGTAGTAGAAGATCTGGATCTCGCGCGGGCGGGAGTTCTGGGTGTCCGTGGTGTTGTACGTGACGGTGTTCTTGGCCGCCTTCCGGCCCTCGTACGTCTTCTCCTCGGGCCGGGTCTTCGCGGTGTCCGGCATGCCGAGGTCGTAGTCGCCGCTCTCCTTGAACGTGCTGTCGTCGTCGTACATCTCGGCCGCCGCGGAGCCCGCGATGTTGTTCGCGGTGTCCTCGGCCTTCCGCTCCAGCCGCAGGCCGATCCAGATGCTGCCGCTGTAGTCGGAGTACGTGATCCAGTGGGTCTTGTCCGTCTTCCGGTCGGGCGTGGTGGGCTGGTAGTCCGCCGGCACCGCCAGCGTCGCGGCCACGTCCTTGGTGTGCTTCTTGGTCCAGCCGTCCGGCAGCGGCCCGGCGAAGGGGTCGGCGATGACCAGGTACGCCGCCAGCGCGGCCGCGACGACCGCCGCGCCGAGCCCGAGCCACGTCTTGCGGCCCGGCCGGAAACCGCCGCCCGCCGGCACCTCGACGGTCCGCACGATCTGCGTGGGCTCCGGGGCGGGCGGGTTGGCGGTGGCCTCCAGGAGCGCCCTGACCTGGGCGGCGTTGGGGCGGCGTGCCGGGTCCTTCTGGAGGAGGCCGTTGATGGCGTCGGCGAGCGGGCCGTGCGCCGCGGCGGGCGGGGCGGGCGTGGCGTTGAGGACGGACTGGAGAGTCGCTGGCGTGTTGCTGCGGCGGAACGGCGAGACGCCCTCCGTCGCCGCGTACAGGACCACGCCGAGGGACCAGAGGTCCGAGGCGGGACCGGGACGCTGGCCCAGCACCCGCTCGGGGGCGATGAACTCGGGCGAGCCGACGAAGCCGCCGGTGTCGGTCAGGCTGGTCTCGCCCTCGATCTGGGCAATGCCGAAGTCCGTGAGGACGACCCGGTCGTGACGACCGAGCAGGACGTTGTCCGGTTTCACATCCCTGTGCAGGATGCCCGCCGCGTGCGCGGCCTCCAGCGCGCCGAGCACCTCAAGGCCGATTTTCGCCGCTTCCCGCGCCCCGAGGGTGCCCTCCTGCAACGCGTCACCCAGCGAACGGCCCTGGACCAGCTCCATCACGATCCACGGCCGGCCGTCCACGACCGCCACGTCGTGCACGTTCACGACCGAGGGGTGATCGAGCCGGGCCGCGGCCCGGGCCTCACGCCGCATCCGCTCGAAGGCGTTGCCTCGTTCGCGTTCAGGAAGATGGTCCGGGACACGGGGTTCCTTGACGGCCACCTCGCGGTCCACCGTCTCGTCCTTGGCCCGCCACACCGTGCCCATCCCGCCGTGCCCGAGCTTGGCGAGCAGCCGGTACCGGCCCGCGATGAGCCGGCCTGTGCCCGACTCCTGCTGAGGGGGCCTGGGAGGTTGCAGAACATAACTCGTCGTCTCGTCGGACTCGTGGCCGACTCCCCCGCTGGTGCTCATGGGTTCATCCATATCGCGCCAGACACGCAGGCAGCCAGAGGTGATGCATTCCGGTCACACACCCGTGACGTATCTCTACCGCGCGGTGAACGTGTCCACGGCCACGTCGAAGTGCTCCTTGGCCTCCCGCACCTCACCGACCGGCGCCGACACCCACACGTCGTACAGCCGCCCGTTCTCCTCCCAGCACACGTCGTACGTGTGCCGGGCGCCCTCGGCCGCGCTGAAGCCGTCCCAGGTGAACTCCCAGAGAGCGGCGGGGTGCCCGCGGTGCCTGAGCGAGGTGACCCGGCCGTCGCGGTAACCGGGGTTGGCCTCCGGCCCCTTGGCGGCGGCGCGCCGCATCACGCCCAGCGGGCCGCCCGGCTGGGGATCGGTGACCTTGACCCCGAGACGGAAGGTCTCCCCGGAGGACAGGTAGAAGACCCGCTCCCCCTGCGGTTCACGCCGGAAGCCGTCGGGCACGGCGAGCGCGAAGCCGGCGGGGTCCCGGACGACGTGGTATCCGGAGGGGGCGGAGGGCAGGGTCGCGGTGGGGGTGGGCCCCGCCGTCGCGTCGGAGCCGCTCGCGGACGTTCCGGGTGCCGAACTGCCGGGCGTCTGGGGCGTCCCGGGTGCCGAACTGCCGGCCGCCGTCCCCCCGTCCGGGCCGCCCCGGTCCATCAGCAGCACCGCCGCCGACACGCCCGCTCCCGCCAGCACGGCGACCAGCAGCGCCGCCGCGAGCGCGCCCCGCCTCGACCGGACGGACGCCAGGAGCCCACCGCTCCGCGACCGCTCCGGCGCCGGGGACCGCCGTAGCGGAAGATCCCGCTGGGTCGGCGTGTACGTCCGCTCGGGGACCCGGCGCGGTGGCGTGCGGCCCGTCTCCAGGAAGGCCCGCAGCATCCGCTCGGCCTCCACCGCCTCCAGCCGCCGTTCGGGATCCCGCTCCAGCAGGCCCCGTACGACCGGAAGCAGGGGCCCGGCCTGCGCCGGCGGCCGGATCTCGTCGATGACGACGGCGTGCAGGATGCCGCCCAACGAGTCGCGCCGGAACGGCGATTCACCGCTGAGGGCCGTGCACAGCAGCGCGCCCAGGGACCACAGGTCGGCCTCCGGGCCGGTCCTGACCCCGGACATCCGCTCGGGCGCGGTGTACTCGGGCGAGCCGACGAAGGAGCCGGTCTCGGTGAGGGTGGTGGCGCCCGCGACCTGGGCGATGCCGAAGTCGGTGAGGACGACCCGCCCGGTGCCGGACTCGACGAGGACGTTGGCGGGCTTGATGTCCCGATGCAGCACCCCGGCCGCATGCGCGGCGCGCAGCGCGCTCAGCAGGTCGGCGCCGATCCGGGCGGCCTCGGCGGCGTCGACCGGGCCGTCGGCGGAGATCCGGTCGGCGAGGGAGCCGCCGTCGATCAACTCCATGACGATGTACGGCCGTTCGTCCTGCTCGACGACGTCGTGGACCACCATGATGTGCGGGTGGCTCAGCCGGGCGACCGCACCGGCCTCGCGCAGGGTGCGGTCACGCTGGAGCCGGGCGTCCTCGGCGGAGAGCGAGTCGTCGGGCGGGATCTCCTTGACGGCGACCTGCCGGCCGAGCAGCTGGTCGGTCGCCCGCCACACCACGCCCATGCCGCCGCGCCCGATCCTCGCCTCCAGGCGGTATCGGCCCGCGATCACACGGAAAGTGTCCCCCTCGGTCCCCATGCGCCCCATCATGCCGCAGCGGACGCACGCCCTCCGGGGCGGTGACCGGCCAACTCCGTCAGCTGTGCGTCTCGCTCCAGCCCTGGAGCACCGCCGTGAACTGCTTGCTGGTGGTCGGCCAGCTCTCCGCCGGCGCCGACATGTAGATCGCGTACTCGGCGCCGTCCCGGGACATGTACGTCTCCTCCACGGCCCGGCGCGGCCCGGGGAAGGCGATGTCCTTGGCCAGCGCGGTCCAGGTGTACTCCCACCGGGCGCCCGGCCGGTCCCGGTAGGTGTTCCTGACCATGCCGACGCGGTGGTAGTCCTTGAGGTCCTGGATCTGCTCCTCCAGGCTGTGCTGGTGTTCGAGCGGATCGAAGAAGTCCGGCGAGGTGTCGACGGCGATCCGGATGAAGTGCTTGCCCTCGTCGGGCGAGTAGTCGATCTGGGTCAGCCCGTTGGCGGGGGTGCCGAACACCGAGCGGTCCCAGCCCTTGGGCAGGTAGACGCTGAAGCCCACGGGGTCGTTGTACCGCTTCCAGCCGTCCGGAACCCCACCCTTGGCCGGGCTCGGCGTAGGACTGGGCGTGGGGCTCGACGAGGCCGAGGTGCCGCCGGTGTCCCGCCCCTCGTCCCACTTCTGCAGTGCGACCGCGGTCCCGGCGCTGACGACCGCGGCGAGCGCGACCACGAGCGCGACGGAACGCAGCCTGCGGCGCCTGGGCGGGGCGGCCTGGGGCATGCCGGCGTGATGCGGGGGGCCGATGACCGTGGGGGCGGGCCCCTGGCCGTACGGGGTGCCCGAGTGGTACGTCGGGCCCGAGCCCCCGGAGTACGAGGGCCCGGTGGCCGAGGGATACGACGGCCCGGTGGCCGAGGGGTAGGACGCTCCCGAGGCTGAGGGGTACGACGAACCGCTGACCGGTGTGCCCGTGGTCTGCGTGCCGTACCCACTGTGGGAACCGCTGTGCGCGCCCGGCTCATGGCGGGAACCCACATGTTGCGTCGGCACATAGGCCTGTGCCGCGCTCGGGCGCCGTCCCTCCGCCGCCTCGGCGAGCATCTGCTCGGCCTCGGCCGCGCCGGGCCGCACGGCGGGGTCCTTGCGCAGCAGGGCGCCGATGACGGGCCCGAGCGGACCGGCGTTGCGCGGCTCGGCGGGTTCCTCGTCGACGACGGCCTGCATCGTTGTCAGCGGGGTCGTACGGCGGAACGGCGAGTGTCCCTCGACCGCCGTGTACAGCGTGGCGCCGAGCGCCCACAGGTCCGCGGACGGGCCGGGGTCGGCGCCGCGGACCCGCTCGGGGGCGAGGTAGTCGACCGAGCCGACCACCTCTCCGGTGCGGGTGATGGTGGTGTCGCCCTCGATCTGGGCGATCCCGAAGTCGGTGAGCAGGACCCGGCCGTCGCGCGCGAGGAGGACGTTGCCGGGTTTCACATCCCTGTGCAGGACCCCGGCGGTGTGCGCGGCGCGCAGGGCCCGCAGCACCCACATCCCGATCCGGGCCGCCTCGCGCGCCTCGATGCGGCCGTCCTCCTTGACGGCGTCGGCCAGCGAACGGCCCTCGACCAGCTCCATCACGATCCAGGGCCGGCCGTCATGGTCGAGCACGTCGTGCACGGTGACGACGGCCGAGTGGTTGATCCGGGCGGCCGCGCGGGCCTCGGCGCGGGTACGGGCGAGCAGGACGGCCTGGTCGCTCTCGGAGACGTAGAGCGCGGCGGTCAACTCCTTGATCGCCACGGCCCGGTGCAGCACCTCGTCGTGGGCGCGCCAGACCCGGCCCATGCCGCCCTTGCCTATCGGGTCGGCGAGCCGGTAGCGCCCCGCGAGGAGCAGGCCCTGCATCTGATTCACGTTGCCCCGCAATGCTCTTGACGCAGTCAGACTAAGGACCGGCCCGCGCCGAGGGGAACCAGGGGGGCGCCAAGGAGACCTCACTGTGACGGTTGTCGCTTCCGCGAAGTGGGAGTGAACCCGCACCGCCCGTACGGCGTCCGTCAGCCGGTCACCTGGTACGTGGCCGACGCCTGTTCGTACAGCCGGGTCACCTCGTCCCGCTCCGCCTCGGGCCCGCGCACCTGCACGATGTGGTAATTCCCGCCGATCAGGATCGCCACATTGCGCACATACAGCTCGCGCCCGTCGTCGGCGGTCCAGGTGAACTGCCCCTCGGCCATGCTCCTGGTGCCCACCTGGATCGACTTCAGCCCGGTGGCGGTGGCCCAGCTGGAGTCGCGGTACGGCTGGAGCTCGGGCTCCTTCTCCCGCTGGTAGGCCATCGGGTCCTCGCCGTTCGCGGCCGCGGTGTCCCGCCCGGGGACGACGATCAGCTCGAAGCCGCCCCGCGAGTAGACCACCTGTCCACGGCCGTTCCTCGGCGTGCGGTCCCAACCGCTCGCCACCGCGACCTTGAAGCCCTCGGGGTCCGTGCGCAGGGTGAAGCCGTCGGCGACCTCGGGCCCGGCGGTCTGGGTCTCCGCGGCAGCGCTGGACCGCGAGGGCTCGGGGGTGGTCGGCTCGGGCCGGGGCTCGCCGCCTGCCTCAGGAGACTGCGCCGTACCGGCCTGGCTGGTGGCACCCGTGTCCTTGGCGGCGCCCTTGTCCTCGGGGTCCGACTTCGGCATGAAGTACATGGCGTACGCGATCGCCGCGGCCATCACCAGCAGGACGAGCAGCAGCAGATTGCGGCCGAGCCGGCGCGGCGAGGGGGCGGCCTCCTCCCGGGCCCGCTTGTGCCGCCCGTGCGTCGCGGGCAGCCCGGCGCGCCGCCTGCGCACCAACTCGCCCCGGCGCCGCACGATCGGCAGCCGGCTCGCGTCCACGGGCGGTGCGGCGACGACATGGGCACCGGCCTCCGGCTCGGGCGCGGACCGCACCAGCGACCGCAGCCAGCCGCGCAGTTCCTCGAAGTCCAGCCGCTCGGTCGGGTCCTGGCGCAGCAGCGACTCCACCACCGGCCGGAGCGGCCCGCACTCCTCGGCGAAGGCGGGCGGCTCGGCGCACACCAGCTGCACCAGCTCGGCCGTCGACTCCTCGGGATAGGGCGCGTGCCCCTGGACGGCACGGAACAGCAGCGCCCCGAGAGCCCACAGATCCGTCGCGGGCCCGATGGGCGCGGCGAGCTGCCAGTTCTCGTGCACAGGTCCGGCCTGCTCCGGCGCCCATCGCTCGGTGACGGGCCCCACCACGGCCATCCGGGCCTGCCGCGCCCGCTCGGCGGCGAGCGCGGTGGCGGGGCCGCGGCGGGCGGGGGCACCGGCGGCGGGGAGGTCCTCCCAGCGGGTGGGCGCCGGCGCCTGCTCCACGGCAGGCACGGCGTCGCCGACGGGTGGCTCACCCACGGGCACCGCACCCGCACCGCGCGGCACGGCACCGTGCCAGGGCGCGGGCCGCACTCCGTAGGGGTCGACGGTCCGCCCCGGAGCCCCGGCACCGGGCACCTGCTCGACTCCGTCCAGGGCCGGATACGACGGCTGCGCAAGTCCGTTGGCCGCCGCGGGGTACGGCGACTGCGGCATGCCGTTCGGCTGTACGGCGGGGTCGGCGCCCCGTGTCCGTGCGCCGGGACCGGGCTCCGGTGCTGGGCGGGCTCCGGGCAGGGCCGCCCTGCCGTTCTGTGCCTCCTGGACCCGGGCCGCGGCCCGGGCGCCCGCGCGATAGGCGGCGATCGCCCCGGCCCGCGCCGCCCGGACGTCCGTACCGCCGTCGGGCTCCCTGCGGACGAGTTCGGCCGACGCCCCGGTCCCGTTCGTCGTCTCCACACCGGCGCTGGGCAGCCCGCGGGCCTCCCGCGCCTCGATCGCGGCCCGCCGGGCGGCCTCGGGATCGCCTCCGCCGAAGGAGACCGCACCGCCCGGTCCGCGGTCCGGGCCCGTCGGCTGTCCGGGCACCGGGAGTCCTGCGGGAGCCCCACGGCCGTCGGTCGCACCGCCCGCTCCGTCGTCGGCGCCGGGCTCCCCGCCTCCGGTGCCCCAGTCGCCCGCCTCGGCCGGCACCGGGTCATAGCCGCACAGCGCCTCCTCGGCGGCGCCGACCGCGAGGCCGGTCAGCATGACCCGGCCGTCGTCGCAGACGAGCACCGTGCGGGCGGTGATGTTGCGGTGCACCCAGCCGTGCGCGTGCAGCACCCGCAGCGCCATGAGCACGTCGGAGGCGACCTCGGCCGCCCGGTACGGCGTCAACGGCTTCTCGGTGAGCAGCGCCGACAGCGGCCGCGCGGCCACCCACTCGCTGACGATCCACAGCGAACCGCCCTCGGCGAACACGTCGAAGACCTGGTCGAGGCGCGGATGGTCGGGAATCCGGGCGGCGGCCTGCGCGGCCTCGACGGCCCGCCGCACGGCGGGCTCGGTGGGCCGGCGTGCACCGCGCCGCCCCGGGGTCCGCCGCGGGCCGTGCGGGTCCCGGGCGGTGAACCCGTCGGGCAGCCCCTCCGCGTCGAGCACCTCGGCCTCGACGACCTCGGGCAACGGAACCTGCCTGACCAGGACTTCCTGCCCGCTGTAGGTGTCGAAGGCGCGCGCCTCGGTGAGTTCGTACTCGTCGGACGGGGGCAGCGGCAGGCGGTAGCGGTCGGCGAGCACCCGACCCGCATAGTCGTCCACGTTGCCTCCCCCGGCCGCCCGGTTGGTCAATTCCGTTCGCCTCGCGGCCCGTTCCTCATCCGAACCTGGATGCGGACGGTCCACGAACATTCACGATACGTGCCGGAGGCAACCCGCAAAGAGGGGATTCCAGATCTCAGGGTCCAAACACATGACCGTTTACCGCACGGCGCTTCACGACTTCGGTTCGAAGGTGCGGGCGAGTGTCTGCCATGTGTCCTTGCGCAGCTCAGTGCCCCAGTTCGCGGCTTTCGCGGTGTACATCAAGGCATATCCGAGATGGTCGTTGACGACGAATCCACGGTCGATGGTCCGGTACTTCGTCCCTCCGTCCGCGTAGGTGAACTCCCAGTCGGCCGTGTTCCAGCTCCGGTAGTCCACCTTCTCTATGCGGATCTTGGTGTACTGCGAGCGGCGCATGCCCCGCTCCTGGTTCTCCCAGTCCGCCACCGGGTCGCCCTTGGGCGTGCTGGTCCAGGCGACGAGCAGCTTCTGCCCGTCGGGCCCGGTGAACCGGTCGCCCGCGGAACTGCTGGTCCGGAACTTCCACCCCGCGGGCAGCCCGATCGAGTAGCCCTGGCTCCCCTGGTACGTCGAGGCCACCGCACCCTCGCCGGCGGAGCCCCCCGAACCGGCGGACCCCTCCGAACTCCGGCCGCTCTCCTCCGTGCTCGGCGTGTTCGAGGACCCGGTGCCCGCCTCCGAGGAAGCGGGCCCGCCGGTGGACCCGTCGGTCCGGGTGCCCCCGCTCTCGTCCTCCTTGGTGCTGGCGCTCGTGCTCGCCGTCACCTTGGTGCCGCCGCCCTTGGCCCCGTCGCTGCCGTCGTCCCCGCCGAGCGTGAGGGCCAGCACGGTGCCTATGACCGCGAGCGCCACGACCACCGCGATGATCACCAGCGTCCGTCGCGGCACCACGTCGGTGAGCGGCGCCCGGGGCACCGGCCTCGGCGCCATGTCCGGCGGCGGCGTCATCACGGGCCATCCCGAACTCCGCCCGTCCGACACCGCGTCGGTCTGGCGCGTCTTCCCGTCCCGGACCCCGGCGGCCCCACCGGAGGCCGAGGTCGTGGCCGACGTCGAAGTCGCTGCCGAGGCCGCGCCCGACGAGGCCGGCACACTCGCCGCGCCCTTCGCCGGGGACGCGGAAGACGCCGGGGACGCCGGGGACGCCGGAGAGGTCGATGCAGGCCGGGTTGCCGAAGCCGCCGAGGAGGCCGACGCCGCAGGAGCCGCCCCCGAAGCCTGGGCGGGCACCTTCCCGCCGCCCGAACCCGCAGTGCCCGAACCCGTCGAGCCCGAACCCACCGCACCCGAACCCGTCGGGCCAGAATCCCCCGTACCCGAATCCGCCGTACCGCTGCCGGACTTGGCGCGGGACGCGGCCGCGGACGTCGCCGCCGCACCGGCGGCCTTGCGCATGGAACGCAGCGCCCCGCGCAGCCGCTCCCCGCCCGCACGCTCCTGCGGCTGCGCCGGCAACGGCACCACCCGGGTCGCGTCCGCCTCGGGCTCCGGCTCGGCCGGCTTCGGCTCGGGCGCGTGGATCACCGCGGTGAGCATGGCCCGCGCGCGGCTGTCGTCGAGGCGCTGGGCGGGGTCCTTGGTGAGCAGGCCGTAGATGACGTCCCTGAGCGGACCCGCGTTCTTCGGCTCCTCCAGCGGCTCGGTCATCACCGCCGTCAGGGTCGCGATCGCGGACCCCTTGTCGTACGGCGGGGCGCCCTCGACCGCCGCGTACAGCAGCCCGCCGAGCGACCACATGTCGGCCGCGGGTCCCGGCTTGTGCCCCCGCGCCCGCTCCGGGGAGATGTAGGAGGGCGCGCCGACGAGCATGCCGGTGGAGGTGATCGACGGATCGCCCTCGACCTGGGCGATGCCGAAGTCGGTGAGCACGACCCGGCCGTCCTCGGAGATCAGCACGTTGGACGGCTTCACGTCCCGGTGCAGGATGCCCTCGCGGTGGGCGGACCTGAGCACGTCGAGGATCGCGAGGCCCACCTCCGCCGCGCGTTTGGGCTCCAGCAGCCCGTCCTCCCGGATGACCTCGGCGAGCGACTTGCCCTCGACGAGCTCCATCACGATCCACGGCCGGTCGTCCTCGTCGACCACGTCGTACACGGTCACCGCGCTGGTGTTGCGGATCCGCGCGATCGCCTTGGCCTCACGCAGGGTGCGCGTGATCAGCCGGCGCTTCTCGTCCTCGTCGATGCTGGACGGGAACCGGAGTTCCTTGACGGCCACCGTCCTGCCCAGGGTCTCGTCCTCGGCGCGCCACACCGTGCCCATGCCTCCGCGGCCGAGCACTCCTCCCAGCCGGTACCGCCCGGCGAGGAGACGCTCGCTCTCGTCCTGCCGGGATGCTCCCGCCCGCTCCGCGTCCGACATGCGTCCCCTCATGAACCCGCCCTGACAGAGCCTCCATTGTCCCTCACCCGACAAGTGCCCGATGCCCCGGGTGCCCCTGACTCCGCCCCACCCTCGGCGCGGCCCCGGGGATGTCGGCACACAGGTCCCGTCGCCCCACTGCCCCCTCCACGCACAGTTCCCAACCGCTTACAGCTCCCTCACCTCCCCTCGGGCGCCGGGGTGACGATCCCGCTCCCCCGACCCTGCATGATGGCCTGCGACAAGGGAGGATCCGCGATGTCGCCATTTCGGGCACTGCTGGCCGTCGCGGTCTCCCTGGTGCTGCTCGCCCTGGCCCCGGCCGCCTCCCCGGCCCCCGCGGCACGAACCCCGGACGCGGTGCTGCCCCTGCTGGTGGCGCGCGGCGGCGCTCCCGCCGCGGCACTGCTGGCCGAGGAGCGGAGCGGGACCCGTTACGCCGAGGCGGGGCCGGGGATCGCCCGCGCCGACCACTTCCGCGCCGGCAGCGTCACCAAGACCTTCATCGCGACGGTCGTCCTCCAACTGGCCGCGGAACACCGGCTGAAGCTGTCCGACACGGTGGAGCAGCACCTGCCCGGCCTGGTGCGCGGAGCGGGCAACGACGGCCGCGCGCTGACCCTGCGCGCCCTGCTCACCCACACCAGCGGCCTGAACGACTTCACCGCCGACACCCGGGGCCTGGTCCCCCTCACCGCGGTCCAAGCCGTCCGTATCGCCCTCACCCACCCCCCGGCCGACCGCGGCCGCTATCTCTACTCGAACACCAACTACGTCCTGCTCGGCCTGGTGATCCAGCAGGTCACCGGCGACTCCTACGCCGGCGAGGCCGAGCGGCGGATCATCGCCCCGCTGCGCCTGACGGGCACCTCCTTTCCCGGTTCACGGACCTCTCTGCCCTCCCCGCACGGCCGTGCCTACACCGCCGACGGGTCCGACATCACCGCGCTCGACCCGCGGGTGGCCGGAGCCGCGGGCGAGCTGGTGAGCACCCTCGCCGACCTGAACCGCTTCTACGCGGCGCTGCTCGGCGGCCGGCTGCTGTCCCCGTACTGGCTGCACGAGATGACGGACACCCGCACCGCACACGGCCTGTACGGCATGGGGCTGTACCCGGTGAAGCTGCCGTGCGGCACGACGGTGTGGGGGCACAACGGCCGCATCACCGGCAGCTACGTGCGCACCGCAGCCACGGTGGGCGGCCGTCGCGTCCTCACCTTCCGCGTGAACACGACGTCGCTCGCGGAACCCGACCTCGAACCGGCCCTGCTCGCCGCCGAGTTCTGCCCCCGCACCTCGTAGAACGACCGGGTTCCGAACGAAGATCCCAGCTCGCGACACTCGTTCGAGTGATGTCGGCCGGCCCCGCTCCCGGGGCTACAACGGCGCGATGTCCGGCGCCCCCAACCGCGCCGCGTCCGCGGTCAGGTCGTCCGGCTGCCGCTGCGACTCCCGCTCCGCCTCCACCCGCTTCTCGTAGTGCTCGACCTCGCGCTCGATCTGGTCCTTGTCCCAGCCCAGCACCGGCGCCATCAGCTCGGCGGCCTCGCGGGCGGAGCGCACGCCCCGGTCGAAGGTCTCGATGGAGATCCGGGTGCGCCGGGTCAGCACGTCGTCCAGATGCCGCGCGCCCTCGTGCGAGGCCGCGTAGACGATCTCGGCACGCAGATAGTCGTCGGCGGCCTGCAGCGGCTCGCCCAGCGTGGCGTCCGAGGCGATGAGGTCGAGGACCTCCTCCGCCAGGCTGCCGTACCGATTCAGCAGATGCTCGACCCGGGCGACATGCAGCCCGGTGCGGGCCGCGATGCGCGCCCGCGCGTTCCACAGCGCCCGGTAGCCCTCGGCGCCCAGCAGCGGCACGTCCTCCGTGACGCATTCGGCGACCCGGGTGTCGAGGCCGTGCACCGCCTCGTCGACGGCGTCCTTGGCCATCACCCGGTAGGTCGTGTACTTGCCGCCCGCCACCACGACGAGCCCCGGCACCGGATGCGCCACGGTGTGCTCGCGCGAGAGCTTGCTGGTGGCGTCCGACTCACCGGCGAGCAGGGGCCTGAGCCCGGCGTACACGCCCTGGACGTCGTCCCTGGTCAGCGGCACCGCGAGCACCGAGTTCACATGCTCGAGCAGGTAGTCGATGTCCGCGCTGGAGGCGGCCGGGTGGGCCTTGTCGAGGTCCCAGTCGGTGTCGGTGGTGCCGATGATCCAGTGCCGGCCCCAGGGGATGACGAACAGCACGGACTTCTCGGTGCGCAGGATCAGCCCGGTCGAGGAGTGGATGCGGTCCTTGGGCACGACGAGGTGGATGCCCTTGGAGGCGCGGACATGGAACTGTCCCCGCTCGCCGACCATCGCCTGGGTGTCGTCGGTCCACACCCCGGTCGCGTTGACCACCTGCTTGGCGCGGATCTCGTACTCCCCGCCCGCCTCGACGTCCTGCACCCGGGCCCCGACCACCCGCTCGCCCTCCCGCAGGAACGCGCTCACCCGCGCCCTGTTGGCCGTCTTGGCGCCGTAGGCGGTCGCCGTGCGCACGAGGGTCGCCACGAAGCGGGCGTCGTCCATCTGGGCGTCGTAGTACTGCAGCGCGCCGACCAGGGCGTCCTTCCTCAAGGCGGGCGCGACACGCAGGGCGTGACGGTGACTCAGGTGCCGGTGCCGGGGCAGTCCCCGGCCGTGCCCGCGGGCCATCGACATCGCGTCGTAGAGCGCGACGCCCGAACCGGCGTACCACCGCTCCCAGCCCTTGTGCTGCAAGGGGTACAGGAAGGGCACGGGCTTCACGAGGTGCGGGGCGAGCCGCTCCAGCAGCAGGCCGCGCTCCTTCAACGCCTCCCGCACGAGGGCGAAGTCGAGCATCTCCAGATAGCGCAGTCCGCCGTGGATCAGCTTGCTGGAACGGCTGGAGGTGCCCGAGGCCCAGTCACGCGCCTCGACCAGCCCCACGGACAGGCCCCGGGTGACCGCGTCGAGCGCGGTGCCCGCACCGACCACGCCGGCTCCCACCACCAGGATGTCCAGTTCCCGCTCGGCCATCGCCGCGAGTGACTCGGCGCGCTGCGCCGGCCCCAGTGTCGCTGTCCTCACCACTGCTGCCTCCAGCTGTCGGTCGCACCGGTCACCGTCGCGGGCCGGATGCTCCTTGAGGAGTGGCCCGCTCCGTATCCCCATGCCCAATCCTGACCGGCTTGCCCGACTTCAGCCACCAGTCACCCTCAGCCTGTGGATAACTTTCACGGCTGCGCAGGCCAAAGCTCACAAGCCCACAGAAAGACACACGGAATCAATCCCGTATATCGGTCATATTTACTCCTAGTCTGACATTGCGCTCGCTCGTCCAGTCCACAGGGCTTGCGCACCTGTCCCGCTTCGGTTACTGGGAAGGACGGCCCACGCCATGCCCGCAGATCTCGCCGTGATCGGACTCGGTCCCTACGGACTGCCCCTGGCCCAGGCCGCTGTCGCCGCCGGCATCTCCACCCTCGGCTACCGCACCGGCCCCGAGGCCGGCTCCCTCAGCCCCGCCGAACTGCGCCGGATGCTCTCGGGGGGCTTCCGGACGGCCGCGGGCCCCGCCGAACTCGGCCGCGTGCGGACGGCGGTCATCTGCGCCCCGACCCCGGCGGGCCCGGACGGCGGCCTGGACCTGAGCCAGGTGGAGGCGGCGGCCCGCACACTGAGCACCCACCTGCGGCCGCACACCACCGTCATCCTGGAGTCGCCCGTCCCGCCCGGCACCACCGAGGAGTTCCTGCGCCCGCTCCTCGAAGAGGGCTCGGGCCTGCGCGCGGGCCGCGACTTCCACCTCGCCTGCTCGCCCACCCGCGTCGACCCCGGCAACCGCGACTTCACACCCGAGAACACCCCCAAGGTGATCGGCGGCCTGACGCCCGCGTGCACGGAGTCGGCCGCCGCCTTCTACTCGCGTCTGACCGACAAGGTGGTACGCGCGCGTGGTCCGCGCGAGGCGGAGACGGTCCAGCTCCTGGAGACCAACTACCGCCACGTCAACATCGCTCTCGTCAACGAGATGGCCGTCCTCTGCCACGACCTCGGCGTCGACCTCTGGGACGTCATCCGCTGCGCGGAGACCAAGCCGTTCGGCTTCCAGGCGTTCCGCCCCGGTCCGGGCGTCGGCGGCCACGCGGTCCCCGGCGACCTCAGCAGAGCCGGCCGCTCCCTGCGCATGGTCGAACTCGCCCGGCAGGTCAACGACCAGATGCCGCGTTACGTCGTCCAGCGCGCCGCGGCCCTCCTCAACGAGCACGGCAAGTCCGCCCGCGGCGCCCGCATCCTCCTGCTGGGCGTCACCTACAAGCCCGACCTCGCCGACCAGCAGGCCACCCCCGCCCAGGAGGTCGCCGTACGCCTGATGGAGCTCGGCGCCTCGGTCAGCTACCACGACCCCCACATCCCGTCCTGGAGCGTCCTGGACCGCCCGGTCCCCCGCGCGGACTCCCTCTACGAGGCGGCCGCCGACGCGGACCTGACGATCCTGCTCCAGCAGCACCGGACGTACGACCTCCAGGGCCTGTCGGTGAAGGCCCAGCTGCTGCTGGACACGCGGGGGGCCACGCCCACGGGGGCGGCGCACCGGTTGTAGGGAGGGGCACGTGGGTGCGGGGAGCACGATCCACGTCCTGCGGCACGTCACCGTCCACAGAAAGGGCCGGCCACCCCACCCGGGGTGACCGGCCCTTCCGTCGTCGTCAGCCCTACCGCTTGTGCTGCGAGTCCGCCACCGTCACCTCGACGCGCTGGAACTCCTTCAGCTCGCTGTACCCGGTCGTGGCCATCGCCCGCCGCAGCGCGCCGAAGAAGTTCATCGAGCCGTCCGGGATGTGCGACGGACCGGCCAGGACCTCCTCGATGGTGCCGACCGTGCCGAGGTCGACCTTCTTGCCGCGCGGCAGCTCCTCGTTGACGGCCTCCATGCCCCAGTGGTGGCCGCGGCCCGGCGCGTCCGTGGCGCGGGCCAGCGGGGAGCCCATCATCACGGCGTCCGCTCCGCAGGCGATCGCCTTGGGGAGGTCGCCGGACCAGCCGACACCGCCGTCGGCGATCACGTGCACGTACCGGCCGCCGGACTCGTCCATGTAGTCACGCCGGGCCGCGGCCACGTCGGCCACCGCGGTCGCCATCGGGACCTGGATGCCCAGCACGTTCCTCGTCGTGTGCGCCGCGCCGCCGCCGAAGCCGACCAGGACGCCCGCCGCGCCGGTGCGCATCAGGTGCAGGGCCGCGGTGTACGTGGCACAGCCGCCGACGATCACCGGGACGTCGAGCTCGTAGATGAACTGCTTCAGGTTCAGCGGCTCGTGCGAGCCGGAGACGTGCTCCGCCGAGACCGTCGTACCGCGGATGACGAAGATGTCGACGCCCGCGTCCACGACGGCCTTGGAGAACTGCGCCGTGCGCTGCGGGGAGAGCGCGGCCGCCGTGACCACGCCCGAGTCGCGCACCTCCTTGATGCGCTGCCCGATCAGCTCCTCCTTGATGGGGGCGGAGTAGATCTCCTGGAGGCGGCGGGTCGCCGCGTCCACGTCCAGCGCGGCGATCTCGTCGAGCAGCGGCTGCGGGTCCTCGTACCGCGTCCACAGACCTTCGAGGTTCAGCACGCCCAGGCCGCCGAGCTCGCCGATGCGGATCGCGGTGGCCGGGGAGACGACCGAGTCCATGGGGGCGGCCAGGAACGGCAGCTCGAAGCGGTAGGCGTCGATCTGCCAGGCGATCGAGACCTCCTTCGGGTCGCGCGTACGACGGCTGGGGACGACGGCGATGTCGTCGAAGGCGTACGCCCGGCGGCCGCGCTTGCCGCGCCCGATCTCGATCTCAGTCACGATGTGTGGCCTTTCCCTGATGCGTTGCAGCGCCTTCCAGTATCCCCGACGGGTACGACAAGGGCGGCCCCGGATGCTCCGGGACCGCCCTCACACGCGCGTGGGTCTCAGCGAAGGCTCACTTGCGGCTGTAGTTCGGCGCCTCGACCGTCATCTGGATGTCGTGCGGGTGCGACTCCTTCAGACCCGCCGAGGTGATCCGCACGAAGCGGCCCTTGGACTCCATCTCGTCGATGGTGGCCGCGCCCACGTAGCCCATGGTCTGGCGCAGACCGCCGACGAGCTGGTGCAGGACGCTGGAGAGCGGGCCGCGGTAGGGCACCTGGCCCTCGATGCCCTCGGGGACGAGCTTGTCGTCGGAGCCGACCTCGGCCTGGAAGTAGCGGTCCTTCGAGTACGACTTCGCCTGGCCGCGCGACTGCATGGCACCCAGCGAACCCATGCCGCGGTACGACTTGAACTGCTTGCCGTTGATGAACTGCAGCTCGCCGGGCGACTCCTCGCAGCCCGCGAGCAGTGAGCCCAGCATCACGGTGTCGGCGCCGGCGGCGAGCGCCTTGCCGATGTCGCCGGAGTACTGCAGGCCGCCGTCGCCGATCAGCGGGATGCCGGCCGGGCGGGCGGCGAGAGAGGCCTCGTAGATCGCGGTGACCTGCGGGACGCCGATGCCGGCGACCACGCGCGTGGTGCAGATGGAGCCCGGTCCGACACCGACCTTGATGCCGTCGACACCGGCGTCGATGAGCGCCTGGGCGCCGTCGCGGGTGGCGACGTTGCCGCCGATCACGTCGACGTCGACGCTCGACTTGATCTTCGCCATCCAGCTGAGGGCGTTGCTGTTGTGGCCGTGCGAGGTGTCGACGACCAGGAAGTCCACGCCGGCCGCGGCGAGGGCCTGGGCGCGCTCCAGCGCCTCGGGGCTGGCGCCGACGGCCGCGCCGACGAGCAGGCGGCCCTCGGCGTCCTTGGCGGCGTTGGGGTACTTCTCCGCCTTGACGAAGTCCTTGACCGTGATGAGGCCCTTGAGGACACCCGCGTCGTCGACCAGCGGCAGCTTCTCGATCTTGTGCTTGCGCAGCAGGTCCATGGCCTCGACACCGGAGATGCCGACCTTGCCGGTGACCAGCGGCATCGGCGTCATGACCTCGCGCACCTGACGGCTGCGGTCCGACTCGAAGGCCATGTCACGGTTGGTGACGATGCCGAGGAGCTTGCCGGCCGGGTCGGTGACCGGGACACCGCTGATGCGGAACTTGGCGCACAGCGCGTCGGCCTCCGCGAGGGTGGCCTCCGGGTGCACGGTGATCGGGTCGGTGACCATGCCGGACTCGGACCGCTTCACCAGGTCGACCTGGTTGACCTGGTCCTCGACGGAGAGGTTGCGGTGCAGCACGCCGACGCCGCCGAGGCGGGCCATGGCGATGGCCATGCGAGACTCGGTCACCTTGTCCATGGCGGCCGAGAGCAGCGGGATGTTGACCCGGACGTTGCGGGAGATGCGGGACGAGGTGTCGACCGCGTTGGGGAGCACCTCGGACGCTCCCGGCAGCAGCAGCACGTCGTCGTAGGTGAGCCCGAGCGTCGCGAATTTGTCGGGCACTCCGTCGACGTTTGCAGTCATGACACCTTCCCCAAATGGCCTTGATCGGTGCGGATGTCCATGCTAACGGGAAGCAGGGGTGGCGAATTCCACGGATTCCACGGTTCGGACCCGCTCCGGGCTTCGTATGTTCGTACGGAAGCGGCGCGCCGCCCGTTCAGGAGCGCGCCCTGCCGCCAGGAGCGCGGCCTACTGCTCGGCCAGCGCTCGCAGCCTGCTCAGCGCCCGGTGCTGCGCCACACGGACCGCACCGGGTGACATTCCCAACATCTGACCCGTCTCCTCCGCCGTCAACCCCACGGCGATGCGCAGCAGGAGCAGCTCGCGCTGGTTCTCGGGGAGGTTGGCCAGCAGTTTCTTGGCCCATTCGGCGTCGCTGCTGAGCAGCGCCCGCTCCTCGGGGCCGAGCGAGTCGTCCGGCCGCTCGGGCATCTCGTCCGAGGGGACGGCCGTGGAGCCGGGGTGGCGCATCGCGGCCCGCTGCAGGTCGGCGACCTTGTGCGCGGCGATGGCGAAGACGAACGCCTCGAAGGGGCGCCCGGTGTCGCGGTAGCGCGGCAGGGCGAGGAGGACGGCTACGCAGACCTCCTGCGCGAGGTCCTCCACGAAGTGCCGGGCATCGCCCGGGAGACGGGACAGCCGGGTGCGGCAGTAGCGCAGGGCCAGCGGGTGGACATGGGCGAGCAGGTCGTGCGTGGCCTGCTCGTCCCCTTCCACGGCACTGTGGACGAGCGCACCGATCGCCCCATGGGGATGAGCCGCCTCGTCGTCACGCATCGGTCCATGGTGCCCTGGCGTCGTTGGATCCGTGGCATCGCGCTGGTTGTTGTGCACCGAAGCGTTATGAGCAGGTGCGCCGGAACTCATACCCTGCGCCCTCCCCTTCCGCTCGACCGACTCGTCCCCGAGAGACTCCACATCTCAAGGATGCGGCATCCGCCACGAAACAGGCAGCGGGGCATCGCGGGGGCCGCTCGACCGCGCCCCCTCAGGGGCGCGGAGAACTGCGCGACCAGCCACGAACAACACGCAGCCTTACTACGACCGCACGCGACGGAATGCTCAGCGGACCAGGCCCCAGCGGAAGCCGAGCGCGACCGCGTGCGCCCGGTCCGAGGCCCCGAGCTTCTTGAACAGCCGCCGCGCGTGCGTCTTCACGGTGTCCTCGGACAGGAACAGCTCGCGTCCGATCTCCGCGTTGGACCGCCCGTGGCTCATCCCTTCGAGCACCTGGATCTCACGCGCGGTGAGCGTCGGCGCCGCGCCCATCTCCGCCGACCGCAGCCGGCGCGGGGCGAGCCGCCAGGTCGGGTCGGCGAGCGCCTGCGTCACCGTGGCCCGCAACTCCGCGCGCGAGGCGTCCTTGTGCAGGTAGCCGCGCGCACCGGCGGCGACCGCGAGAGCGACCCCGTCGAGGTCCTCCGCGACCGTGAGCATGATGATCCGCGCACCCGGGTCCGCGGACAGCAGCCGCCGCACGGTCTCGACGCCGCCCAGACCGGGCATGCGTACGTCCATCAGAATCAGGTCCGAACGGTCCGCACCCCAGCGGCGGAGGACTTCCTCGCCGTTGGCCGCGGTCGTCACGCGCTCGACGCCGGGCACGGTCGCGACCGCGCGGCGCAGCGCCTCTCGGGCAAGCGGGGAGTCGTCGCAGACGAGGACGGATGTCATGGCCGCCCTCCGCAGCTGATGCACGTCACCTTGAGCCTCCAGGCTGGTACGAAATCGTCACCTGTGCGGTCGACCGTCTCGGACGCCTGTCCGAGCACTTGTTCCTTCAACCGCCTCCGCACTCTCAACGACGGTCACCCGAAAGAGTTACGGGGCTGCGCACTGTCTTCGGCACTCTACGTGAGGGCGCGGACACGGTGGAGACATGCGCGGCGGACCCACAAGCTTTCATCACAACCCATGCCCCATTCAGACCCTTTTCTTCCCATTTCCTGGTGTCTGAGGCTAGATTCGCAATGAGTCATATTTTCATCTCCTTAGATCGTAGAAGTACGGTCGTGGACACCGTATCCGCCCAGAACGGCTACAAGGGGTCACGCAATGGCAGATTTCTCCCGCCTTCCCGGACCGAACGCGGACCTGTGGGACTGGCAGCTCCTGGCCGCCTGTCGCGGGGTGGACAGCTCGCTCTTCTTCCATCCGGAGGGCGAGCGCGGTGCGGCCCGGAGTGCTCGCGAGAACTCGGCCAAGGAGGTCTGCATGAGATGCCCGGTGCGCGCGCAGTGCGCGGCGCACGCGCTCGCGGTGAGAGAGCCGTACGGCGTGTGGGGCGGGCTGACCGAGGACGAGCGCGAGGAGCTCATGGGGCGGGCCCGGCACCGGCTGGTGTCGGCGTCATCCGTCGGGAGCGGCGCATCGAACAACTGAAGGAACGTTTCTCCATGAAGGGCACGCGCGCGTGCCCTTCTCTGTGCGTCCCGCGGGGCCTGTGCGGCCCGTCCGGCGCCGCCTATCGGTCGGCCGCGCGCGCCAGCTGCTCCAGCGTCGCCGCCACCGCGGGCACCTGTGCCAGATCGGGCAGGGTGAGCGCGACGATCTCCCGCCGGACCGCCGGCTCCAGCGTCACTGTGCGTGCACCCCTCGGCCGTACGGACTCGACGGCGAGCTGGGGCAGGACGGCGACGCCGAGGCCGGCGCCCACCAGGCCGACGACCGCCGGGTAGTCGTCGGTCGCGAAGTCGATGCGGGGCGTGAAGCCGGCGCTCTCGCACACCTCGACCAACTGGCCGCGGCAGCGCGGGCAGCCGGCGATCCACGACTCCCGGGCGAGCTCCCCGATGGCCACGGACCCCGCGCGCGCGAGCCGGTGCCGCTCCGGTACGAGGGCGACGAGCCGGTCGGTCAGCAGGGGCCGTACGACGAGGTCGTCCCACTCGTCGCCGCCGGCGGCCCCCTCGTAACGGAAGGCGAGGGCGATGTCGCAGTCGCCCTCCCTCAGCAGCCCGACGGACTGCGGGGGTTCGGCCTCCTCCAGGAAGACCCGGGTGCCGGGGTGGGCGGCGCGCAGCGCGGCGAGGGCGGTGGGCACGAGGGTGGAGCTGCCGCTGGGGAAGGACACGAGCCGGACGCGCCCGGCCCGCAATCCGGCGATGGCGGCGACCTCCTCCTCCGCCGCCGTGAGCCCCGCCAGGATGCCGGCGGCGTGCCGCACCAGCGCCTGCCCTGCCTCGGTCAGGCGCATCTCGCGTCCGCTGCGGATGAGCAACGGCGTGCCCACCGACGTCTCCAGGGCCTTCATCTGCTGGCTGACGGCGGGCTGGGTGCAGCCCAGTTCGCGGCCCGCGGCGGAGAAGGAGCCGGTGGCGGCGACGGCGCGCAGGACACGGAGATGTCGGGCCTCGATCACCTTTCGAGAATAAGCCCTGCTTTGACGCGATGCCGAATAATGCGTGGCACCTTTGGGTTCCCGTCCCCTACCGTGCCGCTATGAAGCTGCTGTCGGTGAATCTGGGCCGCGAGAAGGCCGTTCCGTACACGGACAATCCGGAGGGCGTCACCGGGATCGACAAGCGGCCGGCCGACGGGCCGGTGCGGGTGGCCGCGCCCGGCCCCAAGGGCATCGGCGGGAGCGCGCTCGCCGGGGACGCGGTGTGCAAGCGGCAGCACCACGGCGGCGACGACCAGGCCGTGTACGCGATGGCGCGCGAGGACCTGGACACGTGGGAGGGCGAGCTGGGCCGCGCGCTGGCCAACGGCGCCTTCGGCGAGAACCTCACCACCGAGGGCATCGACGTCTCCGGCGCGCGCATCGGCGAGCGCTGGCGGATCGGGCCCGAGGTGGTGCTGGAGGTCACCAGCGCGCGGATCCCGTGCGGCACCTTCCAGGGCCACATGGGCGAGCCGCGCTGGGTGAAGCGGTTCACGCAGAAGGGCGCGCCGGGCGCGTACCTGCGGGTGATCCACCCGGGCGAGATCCGTACCGGGGACCCGGTCGAGATCGTGCACCGGCCGGACCACGAGGTGACGGTCGCCCTCGCGTTCCGGGCCATGACCACCGAACGCCCGCTGCAGCCACGGCTGTTGGCGGCGGGCGAGGCACTCCATCCGGAGCTGCGGAAGTCGGCTCTCGAGTACAAGGAGAAGTACGGCGCCTGACGGGCCCCGGCCAGGCGGACGCTGTCGGTGCCGGTCATTAACCTTGCGCCATGACAACGGCATTGATTACGGGATCGACCGCGGGCATCGGTGCCGCGTTCGCACGACGGCTGGCGGCTGACGGGCACAACCTGGTGCTGGTGGCCCGCGACACCAAGCGGCTCCAGGACCAGGCGACCGAGCTCCACGACCGCCACGGCATCGAGGCCGAGGTCCTCACCGCCGACCTCGCCACGGACCCCGGCATCGAGGCGGTCGCCGCCCGTCTGGCCGACCGCAGGTCCCCCGTCGACCTGCTCGTCAACAACGCCGGCTTCGGCAACAAGGGCCGCTATCTCGACGTCTCCATGGCCGACGAGCTGACGATGCTCAAGGTGCACTGCGAGGCGGTGCTGCGTCTGACGTCGGCGGCGTCGGAGGCGATGCGGGAGCGGGGACGCGGGGGCGTGGTGAACGTCGCGTCGGTGGCCGCGTTCGTGCCGCGCGGGACGTACGGCGCCTCGAAGGCGTGGGTCGTGCAGTTCACCCAGGGCGCGGCGCGGGACCTGGCGGGCAGCGGGGTCCGGCTGATGGCCCTGTGCCCGGGGTTCGTGCGGACCGAGTTCCACCAGCGGGCCGGCATGGGCACGGACAACATCCCCGGCTGGATGTGGCTCGACGCGGACAAGCTGGTCGCCGCGGCCCTCACCGACCTGGCCCGCGGCAAGACCCTGTCGATCCCGGACCCGCGGTACAAGGCCCTCATGGGGTTGGTGAAGGTGGCGCCCAGGGGTCTGCTGGGCGGGGTCACGTCGAGGACGGGGCGCAAGTACGGGCCGCAGTAGGGCCCCAAAAGGCGGACAATGGTGCTGTTCGAACCGGACCCAGGGGGGCCGGAGGTGATCGCGTATGACGTTCGTGCAGCTCATCGACTGCAGGACCAGCCGTTTCGACGAGATGGACCGGCTGATGGACACGTGGGTCGAGCAGACCAAGGGGAAGCGGACCGCGACGCACGCGGTGGTCGGCAAGGACCGGTCCGACACGTCGCACTTCGTCGAGATCGTCGAGTTCCCGTCGTACGAGGAGGCGATGCGGAATTCGGGACTGCCGGAGACCGAACGGATCTTCCAGGGGATGCTGGCGCTGTGCGACGAGATGCCGACCTTCACGGATCTGGACGTGGTGCGGGACGAGCAGCTCAATCCGGCGACGTCACGGCAGTTCTTCGAGCGGGCCGGGCGGGCCGGGACGGACGCCGTGTTCGAAGGGTTCTCCGACGACTACCTGGAACATGACCCGGCCAACTCCGGCGAAGTGGACCTGGAGGGTTCGCGCCAGGTGTACGCCGGGTGGCGGCAGGCCTTCGACCTCGCCTTCCGGGTCGAGGACCAGATCGCCCAGGACGACCGGGTGTGCACCCGATGGACCTTGGCCGGCCGGCACAAGGGCGATTTCCTCGGGATCCCGGCCACCGGCCAGGACGTCACCATGAGCGGCATGACCTGGCACCGGTTCCGGGACGGGTTGATCTGCGAGGGCTGGTGGCAGTACGACCGGGCCGGGCTGATGGAACAGCTGGGGGCGTTCGGGGAGTGACCCGCGAAGGGGAAGGGCCCCGCTCCGGCACGCGAGTGCGGAACGGGGCCCTTTGCGAGCCTGGGCTCAGTGGGAGTGGCCGTGGCCGTGACCACCGGCGGCCGGCTCCTCCTCTTCCTTCTTCTCGACGACCAGGGTCTCGGTCGTGAGCAGGAGGGAGGCGATGGAGGCGGCGTTCTCCAGGGCGGAGCGGGTGACCTTGACCGGGTCGATGACGCCGGCCTTGACCAGGTCGCCGTACTCGCCGGTCGCGGCGTTGAAGCCCTGGCCCTTGTCGAGCTCGGCGACCTTGGAGGTGATGACGTAACCCTCCAGGCCCGCGTTCTCGGCGATCCAGCGCAGCGGCTCGACGACGGCCTTGCGGACGACGGCGACACCGGTGGCCTCGTCGCCGGTCTTGCCGAGGCCGCCCTCGAGCACCTTGGCGGCGTGGACCAGAGCGGAGCCACCACCGGAGACGATGCCCTCCTCGACCGCGGCGCGGGTCGCGGAGATGGCGTCCTCCAGACGGTGCTTCTTCTCCTTCAGCTCCACCTCGGTGGCGGCACCGACCTTGATCACGCACACGCCGCCGGCCAGCTTCGCGAGGCGCTCCTGGAGCTTCTCGCGGTCCCAGTCGGAGTCGGTGTTCTCGATCTCGGCCTTGATCTGGGCCACGCGGCCCTGGACGGCGGAGGAGTCACCGGCGCCGTCGACGATCGTGGTGTCGTCCTTGGTGACCGTGACGCGGCGGGCGGAGCCCAGCACCTCGAGGCCGACCTGGTCGAGCTTGAGGCCGACCTCCTCGGAGATGACCTCGGCGCCGGTCAGCGTCGCCATGTCCTGCAGCATCGCCTTGCGACGGTCGCCGAAGCCGGGGGCCTTGACGGCGACCGCGTTGAAGGTGCCGCGGATCTTGTTGACGACCAGGGTCGACAGGGCCTCGCCCTCGACGTCCTCGGCGATGATCAGCAGCGGCTTGGAGGCACCCGCCTGGATGACCTTCTCGAGGAGCGGCAGCAGGTCCTGGATCGAGGAGATCTTGCCCTGGTTGATCAGGATGTACGGGTCGTCGAGGACGGCCTCCATACGCTCCTGGTCGGAGACCATGTACGGGGACAGGTAGCCCTTGTCGAAGGCCATGCCCTCGGTGAAGTCCAGCTCCAGACCGAAGGTGTTGGACTCCTCGACGGTGATGACACCGTCCTTGCCGACCTTGTCCATCGCCTCGGCGATGAGCTCGCCGACCTGGCTGTCCTGGGCGGACAGACCGGCGACGGCGGCGATGTCGGACTTCTCGTCGATCGGGCGGGCGGTCGCGAGGAGCTCCTCGGACACGGCCTTGACCGCGGCGTCGATGCCCTTCTTCAGGGCGGCCGGGGAGGCACCCGCGGCGACGTTCTTCAGGCCCTCGCGCACGAGCGCCTGGGCGAGCACGGTGGCGGTGGTGGTGCCGTCACCCGCGATGTCGTTGGTCTTGGTCGCCACCTCCTTCACCAGCTGGGCACCGAGGTTCTCGTACGGGTCCTCGATCTCGACCTCGCGGGCGATCGTGACACCGTCGTTGGTGATGGTGGGAGCGCCGAACTTCTTGTCGATGACGACGTTGCGGCCCTTGGGGCCGATCGTCACCTTGACCGTGTCGGCAAGCTTGTTGACGCCGCGCTCAAGGGCGCGACGGGCGTCCTCGTCGAACTTCAGGATCTTCGCCATGGGAGCGGTTCAGCCCTCTCGGAAAAATTGGGTGAAACGAACTGCGCCCCAGACGCCCGGCTTCATAAGGTGGCGGGGGCCCGGGGCGCAGCTCACAAGCAGAATGTGCTTGAGGTGGACTACTTCTCGATGACCGCGAGCACGTCGCGGGACGAGAGGACGAGGTACTCCTCGCCGTTGTACTTCACCTCGGTGCCGCCGTACTTGCTGTACAGCACGATGTCGCCGACCTTGACGTCGAGCGGCAGGCGCTCGCCGTTCTCGAAGCGGCCCGGACCCACGGCGAGGATGACGCCCTCCTGGGGCTTCTCCTTCGCGGTGTCCGGGATGACCAGGCCAGAGGCGGTGGTCTGCTCGGCGTCGAGCGGCTGGACCACAATGCGGTCCTCGAGCGGCTTGATGGCAACCTTGGAGCTGGTGGTCGTCACGATCCGACCTCCCCCTTCGGAGATCTCACGGGGTTAACTGTCTGAGGTGGCGACCAGGTGGATCCGTCGTCGCGGGTGCCGGACCTGCCCGTCGCTGTGTTGGCACTCTCCAGGGGGGAGTGCCAGACCCGAGACTATGACCGTGATTAGCACTCGGTCAAGCGGACTGCTAATTCGCCGCGCGGGCTGACCGGAATTCGGGTGCGGGTGGGCGGGGTGACCGTCCCTGGGGGCTGCCGCCCCCAGACCCCCGCTTCGGCCCGAACGGCCTCGTCCTCAAACGCCGGACGGGCTGCCACTTACAGGTAGTCCTCCAAGCGCCCCACCGTCAGTCCCCGACGCTGGATCTCCCGGAGCACGGCCGTCGTCCGTTCCGTCAGGGTCGGGCCCGTCGCCTGTCCCGACGTCATCGACACGATGTCGCCCGCCCTGAGCCCCCGCGTCTCTCCCTCCGGCGGCACGCTCCACAGCACCACCGCCGAGAGCCCGCAGTCGGCCGCCGCGCGCAGGGTCGTGCGGTCGTACGTGCCATAAGGCGGCCGCAACAGCCGCGGCCGGACGCCGAAGCGGGACCGCACCTTCTCCTGCTGGCCGCAGATCTCGGCGCGCTGGCCGGTGTAGGGCAGGCCGCGCAGGGCGGGGTGGTCGAGGGTGTGGTTCTGGATGCTCGCGCCGACCGACTGCAGGCGCGCGAAGTGGCCGTACCCGGGGCCGACGACGCTGTCCGTGAGGAACATGCTGACGGGCAGCCGCAGTTCACGGACGAGCTCGACGAACCGCGGGTCCTTCTCCGCGCCGTCGTCGTAGGTGAGGAAGACGACCTTGTCGGACGTCTCGACGCGCCGCACGACCGGCGGCAGTCCGTCGCGGTCCGCCCTCGCGCGGGCCGGCACCCGCGGGGGCGCGGGCAGCGGGGCCGGCAGGCCCCAGTGGCGGTACGGCCGTCCGTCCGCCCTCGCCGGCCCGTACGACCCCACCCGCTGGGCCGCCTTCTTCCCGAGCCGTTCGATGGGGTCGACGGACTGGGCGCAGCCGGTGAGCAGCACGGCCGCCAGCCCGGCGGCGACAAGGGTCCGCGCTCTCACAGGTAGTCCTCGAGTCGTGCGACGGCGTACCCCTCGGCCGTGACCTTGTCCAGGAAACGGCGGACCATGTCGGTCATCGTGCCCTTCCAGTCCTGCCGGCCCCGGAAGTGGCTGAGCACGATGTCGCCGGGGTGGATCCTCTGGTCCCACTCGCGGTACTCCCAGTGGTCGACGAAGACCTCCTCGTTCCAGATCGGCGCGTACCTGATGCCGCAGGACCTGGCCGCGCGCAGGGTGTCCTCGTTGTAGTTGCCGTAGGGCGGGCGGAAGAGGGCGGGCCGCTCGCCGTAGTGCCTCTCGACGACGTCCTGCATCCCACAGATCTCGTGCCTCTGGCGGGCGTACGACAGCCCGGGCAGGTAGGGGTGGTGGAGCGTGTGGTTGTTCAGTACGACCCCGCTGTCCCGCATCTTCCGGAAGTAGCCGTAGTCGTCCTTGATCAGGTAGCCGCTGAGGAAGGCGGTGTACGGGATCTGCAGGTCGCTCATCATCCGCAGGAACGCGGGGTCCTTCTCGGCGCCGTCGTCGAGGGTGAGGAAGACGATCTTCTGCTCGGTGGGGATCGTGGTGAAGACCGGGGGCAGGCCCTTCTCCTCGTGGCCCTCGACCTCGAAGCCGCGGCGGGTGGTGATGCGGGGCTTGGTCACGGGCGCGGGCGGGGCCGTCAGCGGGACCCTTTTCAGCCCCCAGCGCCGGGCGGTGGCGATCCGGGTCTGCTCGGCGCGGAGCCTGGCGGCCCGGATGAGCGTCTTGTCGGCCTGGAGGTCGGCGGCGGGGGCCGGGGGCGCCTTGAGGGGTTGCCGCGGCCGGGAGTCGCTCCCCTCCGGGCGGGCGCAGCCGGAGAGCAGGGCGGCCACGGCCAGGAGGACGAGTCCGCCGCGGATCGACACCCTCAACGCACCATTTTTATCATTTTGTCCCACTGTTCCCATGGCGCCGGATCCTCGCAGGTCACGGCGTCGCTCCCGGGCCGACACCGCCGCTCGGAGGCGGACCGTCCACCGACTGGCCCACAATGACCCGGTGAACGACCTCGCCCCCCTCCTCACCCCCGAGGGCCGTGCCCTCCTCGACGACGTGCGCGGCACCGCCCCCGCCGACGAACTCGCCGTCGCCACCCGGCTGCGCCGCGAGCATCCCGCCGAACTGGTCTCCGCGGCGCTCGGCCAGGCCCGGCTGCGGCAGCGGGCGGTGGCGAAGTTCGGGGCCGAGGACGCGGAGCGGATGTTCTTCACACCGAACGGGGTCGAGCAGTCGACGCGGGCGAGCGTGGCGGCGTACCGGGCCGGGCGGCTGAAGTCGCTGGGCGTCACCTCGGTCGCCGATCTGTGCTGTGGGATCGGCGGTGACGCGATCGCGCTGGCCCGGGCCGGGATCCGGGTCCTCGCGGTGGACCGGGACCCGCTGACGGCGGCGGCCGCCCGGGCGAACGCGGACGCGCTGGGACTCGCCGGCCTGATCGACGTACGGGAGGCGGACGTCACGGAGGTCGACACGGCCTCGTACGACGCCGTGTTCGTGGATCCGGCGCGGCGGGGCGGACGGGGCCGCATCTTCGATCCGGAGGCCTACTCGCCGCCCCTGTCGTGGGCCGTGCGGGCGGCGCTCAGGGCCCCGCACGCCGCGCTCAAGGTCGCGCCGGGCATCCCGCACGAGGCGGTTCCCGCGCAGGCCGAGGCGGAGTGGATCTCCGACGGCGGGGACGTGAAGGAGGCGGTGCTCTGGTTCGGCGGCACCGCACCGGGCGGCGTGCGGGCGACGCTGCTGCCGGGCCCGCGAACGCTGCCGGGCCGGGGGCTGCCCGATCCCGAAGTCCGTTCCGTGGGGCGGTACTTGTACGAGCCCGACGGTGCCGTCATCCGGGCCCATCTGGTCGCCGAGGTGGCGCAGGAGGTCGAGGGCGGACTCGTCGACGCCACCATCGCGTACGTGACCTCGGACGCCCTGCACACGAGCCCGTACGCCACCGCCTACGAGATCACCGACCGGCTCCCCTTCAACGTGAAGAAGCTGAAGGCGCTGCTGCGCGAGCGGGAGGTCGGGATCCTGACCGTGAAGAAGCGGGGGTCGGCCGTCGAACCGGAGGAGCTGCGGCGCAAGGCGCTCCCGAAGCCACAGGGACCGAACGCGGTGACGGTGTTCCTCACCCGGGTGGCGGGGGCACCGACGATGCTGCTGGGTCATCCCGCCTGACGGCGATGGGCCGGACCGTGCGCCGACCGCCGGGGGCGGCCGGTGCGTCGGCGTTACGGAGTCAAAGGGTTCACGAACCGCCGCCCAGGCTCGTGGCCCTGTCCAGCAGCAGCTCCCGCTCCCGTTCGTTGCGGGTCAGCGCGGCCGCTCGCTCGAACTCGGCCCGCGCCTCCGTCGTACGGCCCAGGCGGGCCAGGAGGTCGCCGCGCACGCTCGGCAGCAAGTGGTAGTCGAGCAGGGCGGGTTCGTCGGCGAGCGCGTCGACGATCTCCAGGGCCGGGCCCGGTCCCTCGGCCATCGAGACCGCGACCGCGCGGTTGAGTTCGACGACCGGGGAGGGGGCGCGGGCGGCGAGCAGGGCGTAGAGGGTGGCGATGGCCTGCCAGTCGGTCTCGTCGTAGGAGTACGCGTGCGCGTGGCAGGCGGCGATGGTGGCCTGGAGGACGTAGGGGCCCGGCGCCCCGGCGGAGGTGGTCTCGGCGCGGGCCAGGGCCTTGATGCCGCGGGCGATGAGCATGCGGTTCCAGCGGCTGCGGTTCTGGTCCTTGAGGAGGACGGGTTCGCCGCGCGGTCCGGTACGGGCGGCCGTGCGGGAGGCCTGGAACTCCAACAGGGCCGCCAGGCCGTGCACTTCGGGTTCCTTGGGCATCAGGGCGGCCAGCAGGCGGGCCAGCCGCAGGGCGTCCTCGCAGAGAGAGGGGCGCAGCCAGTCGTCGCCGGCGGTGGCCGCGTACCCCTCGTTGAAGATGAGGTAGATGACGTCCAGGACCGAGCCGAGCCGGGCCTCGCGGTCGGGGCCGTAGGGCACCTCGAAGGCGATGTTCTTCGTGGCGAGGGTCCGCTTGGCGCGCACGATGCGCTGGGCGACCGTGGCCTCCGGGACGAGGAAGGCGCGGGCGATCTCGGGGGTGCTCAGGCCGCCGAGCAGGCGCAGGGTGAGGGCGGTGCGGGCCTCCGCGGACAGCACCGGGTGGCAGGTGGTGAAGACGAGCCTGAGCAGGTCGTCGTCGATGTCCTCGGGGTCGGACGGCTCCTCGGGCGGGACGGTCTCCGACAGGTCCCGGCCGATCTCGGCCAGCTTGCGGGCGTAGTTCTCCCGGCGGCGGACCAGGTCCACGGCCCGGCGGCGCGCGATGGCCATGAGCCAGGCGCCCGGGTTGTCGGGGACGCCGTCGCGCGGCCACTGCTCCAGCGCGGCGACCAGGGCGTCCTGGGCGAGCTCCTCGGCGATGCCGACGTCCCGGACGACACGGGTGACACCGGCGATGATGCGCGGCGACTCCATGCGGAAGACGGTCTCGACGGAGGATCGGGCGTCGGTGCGGGAGGGCTGTGAGGTGGTCACAGCCCCCCATTCGACACCGTTACGGCCGTGCAGCCAAGGAAGACGTACCGGCCCCCGGGGCTCAGCCCTCGACGATCTCCCGCACCTCGCAGGTGACCGTCCAGTGCTCCTCGTGGACCTTCAGGAAACGCTTGGTCCACTCGATCGCCTCGGCCATGTCCTTGGCCTGCACGATGGCGTACCCGCCGACGACCTCCTTGGCCTCGGTGAAGGGACCGTCGGTCACCGACAGCTGCCCCTTCTCCCAGCGCACCCGGGTCCCCTGCGCGGTCGGCATGAGCCCTGCGGTGTCGAGCAGCACCCCGGCCTTCGTCATCTCCTCGATCAGCTCGCCCATGCGCTGCATCAGCGCGTCGCTGGGGCCCTCGGCGGGGGCGGTCTTCTCGTCGATCTGGACCATCGACAGGTAACGCGGCATGGTGACTCCTCGGTCTGCGGGGCCGGTCCTTCCCGGCCTCTCACCAGTGCGTCGATCGGGAGAGGCCGGGATCGACAGACCCCGCGGATTTCTTCGGAGTTTTTTTTACGGCCCCTCAATCAGGGCCCTGACCTGCTAGGACAGCGAGCCGCCGAAGGACGCCCGCTCGATGGGCGCCCCGACCGTGCGGGGGCCGAAGGTGAACGCCGCGTCCGTCACGATGCCGGTCGGACGGCCGCGCAGCGACCAGACCGCGCCTTCACCGCTGTTCCCGCCCTCGACCATGTTCTCGCGGGGCGCCGCCGCAGCGAGGTCCGCGTAGGCGTTGCCGTTGATGTCGAGAAGGTTGACCGCGGCGCCGAAGTTGTCGCCCGACTCGGCGGCGCCGGGCACGCCCTCGGTGTCCTGGGTGAAGCCCTGGGAGCCCTTGCCGGTCAGGCCGTCGCGGCTGCCGTAGAGGACGTTGACCATGCCGGCCCCGGCCTTGTCGCCGAGCATCTCGCCGGGCGCGCCCACCGCCACGTCGGCGTAGCCGTCGCCGTTGACGTCACCGGCCGCCACCGCGTCGCCGAAACGGTCCTCCTCCTCCTTGCCGCCGGGGACGTCCGCGGTGTCCTGGCTGTACGACTTCCAGGTCGACTGCGGCTTCAGACCGGAGGCCGAGCCGAGGGCCACGGTGACCGTCGAGTCGTTCGGGACACCCCGGACGAGGTCGCCGTAGCCGTCGTGGTTGACGTCGCCGAAGGCCACCTGGCCGCTGCCCTCGGGGGAGGCGGCATAGGTGAAGGCGCCTCCGGAGGGGTTGGACAGGTAGAGCTGGGAGCCGACGCCGCCGTCGCCGGTGTAGACGGTCAGCGCGAGGTCGTCGCGGCCGTCGCCGTTGACGTCCCCGGCGGCCGCGTACATCACGTCGAAGGGGTCCACCTTGGTCGAGCCGAAGTCCTTTACGGCGGTCGGCTTCCCGTCCCGGGAGATCGGGCCCCGCCAGACGGTGGCCTCGGTGCCGAGCGGGTCGTCGCCCGGGGCCCGGCCGCCGCGGAACAGGACCAGGTCCGGCCAGGTGTCACCGTCGAAGTCGCCCGCCTGGGTGGTCGCCGCGGGCACGGACACTCCGCCGGACAGGCCCTCCTTGGCGCCCCAGACGACGACCGCGTCCCGGGTCGAGGAGGCCTGACCGATGATCAGGTCGGTGCGCCCGTCGCCGTCCAGGTCCCCCGTGGACAGCTGGTAGCCGAAGTTCTCGCCCGCGGCGGGGTCGCCCGGGATGCCGCTGGTGGAACGGCTGATGGTGACGCGGTTGTCCTTGGTCAGGCCGTGCGGGCCGCCGTACATGACGGTGACGTAGCCAGCCCCCGGCTTGCCGCCGATCGTGGCGGTCGGGGCGCCGACGGCGAGGTCCTTGTAGCCGTCGCCGTTGAAGTCGTCCTGGACGGCCTTCGATTCGGCGGCCGAGGCGCTGCCCGCGAGGGCGGGAATGCCGCCGAGCGCGAGCACTCCGGCGATCAGCGGCACGGACCATGCTTTGTACATACGCGAGTTGGACATCTGTGTTCCCCCTGGTTACTGCAGTGTGGTCACCGCAACAGACATCCCTGGGCGCTCGATGGTTGCAGGAGCCGCCCCGCATTTCACTGGACACGTCAAGCCGAACCTCAGCGCAGCGACTCCCACAGCTCACTCGCCGCCGGTTCCTTCGCCACCACCCGGTTGGGGTTCGAGGGCGCAGTGACCACCGGCATGGTCACCGTCTTCACGTCGTCGCTCGACAGGCCCTTCAGGCTCTCGCCGAGGCTCGTCAGCTCGGCCAGGGAGTCGAGGCCGGTGTCGGTGGTGAGGCTGCCGGTGACGGCGTCGGCGACGGAGTACAGCTTGGCGGGGCTGGTCAGGAGACTGGTCGAGGAGATCTGCTCCAGCAGGGCCTTGACCAGCTTCTGCTGGAGGCCTATGCGGCCCAGGTCGCTGCCGTCGCCTATGCCGTGCCGGGTGCGGGCGAGCGCGAGGGCCTGCTGTCCGTCCAGGTGGTGGGTGCCCGCCTTCAGACGCAGGTGGCTGTCGTCGTCGTCGATGTCCTCGTCCGTGGTCACCGTGACTCCGCCGAGGGCGTTCACCAGCTTCGCGAAGCCCGAGAAGTCGATCTCGATGTAGTGGTCCATGCGGACGTCCGTGATCGACTCGACGGTCTTGACCGCGCACGCCGGACCGCCCACCGCGTAGGCGCTGTTGAACATCGAGCCGTACGACACCGCCGTGGACCTCCCGCTCTCCAGCGGGCAGGACGGGCGGGTGACGAGGGTGTCGCGGGGGATGCTGACGACGGTGGCCGTGGTGCGGCCCGCGTCGATGTGGACGACCATCGCGGTGTCGGACCGGGCGCCGGTGCTGCTGCCGCCGCCGAGCGCCTCGTTCTCCTTGCCGCTGCGCGAGTCGGACCCCAGGACCAGGATGTTCACGGCCTCGGTGGGCAGCGGCGCGTCCTGCGAGGCCGTGGGGGTCGGGGTCGCCCTGGCGGGGCGGTCGTCGCCGAGCGCGCTGTTGATGTCGACGCTCTTGATGTTGCTGTTGAGGTGCCAGTACGCCCAGCCCGCCGCGGCACATCCCGTGACCAGCGCACCCGCCAGGGTGAGGCCGACGGCCTTCAGCACTCTCGGCCGCCGGCCCACTCGTCTGCCCTCGTCGTCTCCGGTCACAGGCAGGAACGTAAGTCCGAATTATTACGTGGAACGCCACCCGGACGGCTTTCTTCGGAAAATCTCAGACTTCTCATCCCAGCGTCACCGAACCGCCGTCCGCGACGGACCATCCGAAACTTTCGGCCGTACAACCGACTGGCTTCGGAGGAGTGGGGGCGCGGGCACTCAGGTCGTCGAGGTCACCCACCCAGGGACGCGGGGAACCGCGCGGCCGGCCCCCACCAGCCCGCACCCGCCCCACAACCCGGCCCGGCGCCCCGCTAGGCGCCCCGCTCCGGCCCGTCGTAGCGCGCCGTACTGCTCCGCACCACCAGGCTCGTCGCCAGTTCCACGCGGGTCGCCGCCGGGCTGCCGCCCTCCCGGCCCAGGTCGAGGACCAGCTTGGCCGCGGCCTCGGCCATCTCGGTGAGCGGCTGCCGTACGGTCGTCAGCGGCGGCCCCACCCAGCGGGCCACCGGAAGGTCGTCGAAGCCGACGACGCTCAGGTCCTCCGGGATGCGCAGCCCCAGCTCGCGGGCCGCCTCGTACAGGCCCAGCGCCTGGAGGTCGTTGCCGGCGAAGACCGCGGTGGGCCGGTCCGGGCGGCGCAGCAGCTCCAGGCCCTGGCGGTAGCCGGTCTCGTGGTGGAAGTCGCCCGCCATGATCAGCTCGGGGTCGACGGGCAGCCCCGCGGTCTCCAGGGCCGCCCGGTAGCCGTCGACACGGGCGCGGCTGCACATCATGCGCGAGGGCCCGCTGATCGCACCGATCCTGCGGTGGCCCAGCTCGACCAGATGGCGGGTCGCGGCGAGCCCGCCCTGCCAGTTGGTCGCGCCGATGGAGGGCACGTCGGCGCCCGGATCGCCGGCCGGGTCCATCACCACGAACGGGATCGACCTGCTGCCCAGCAGCGCGCGCTGGGACTCGTCGAGCCCGGACAGCACGAGGACGACCCCGTAGGGGCGGCGGGCGGCGACCTGGTCGGCCCAGGTGCGCCCCGGGGTGAGCCGCCCGGCGCTCTCGCTCAGCACCACGCTGAGACCGGCGTCGCGGGCGACGTTCTCCACCCCCCGGATGACCTCCATCGCCCACGCGCTCTCCAGCTCGTGGAAGACCAGGTCGATCAGGGGCGAACGGCTCGCCTCGGCACGCCGGCGCCGGTAGCCGTGCGCGCGCAGCAGGTCCTCGACGCGGGCGCGGGTCGCGGGCGCGACGTCGGCCCGGCCGTTGAGGACCTTCGAAACTGTCGGCGCCGAGACGCCGGCCTCCCGCGCGATCTCGGCCAGTGTGGCCGTCTGTGGCGACCGTCCTGCCGTCGGGGAAGTCGTCCGGGTTTCAGCGGGCTCCGGGGGTGTCATGGCGGCGATCGTATCCCTGCGCGACCTCTTGACGAACCCTCCTGACGGCCCTAGGTTCCCAAAACATTCGGATTACATATCGAAACATTCGCGAGGTCGTCGACCTGACAGTCGAGCCCGACAGGAGTTACATGACCACCGCGCCCTGGCGTGACCCCGCCCTGACCGCCTCCGCCCGCGTCGACGACCTGCTCTCCCGGATGACCCTGGAGGAGAAGACCGCCCAGCTCTACGGCGTGTGGGTGGGCGCCAGCACGGACGGGGACGGAGTCGCCCCCCTCCAGCGCGAGATGACCGCCGACTACGACTGGGACGAGCTGATCACCCGGGGGCTCGGCCAGCTCACCCGCCCCTTCGGCACCGCCCCCGTGGACCCGGCGCTGGGCGCGCAGGCACTGGCCCGCGCCCAGCGCCGTATCGCCGAGGCAGGCCGCTTCGGCATCCCGGCCCTGGCCCACGAGGAGTGCCTGGCCGGCTTCACCACCTGGCAGGCCACCGCCTACCCGGTCCCGCTCGCCTGGGGCGCGAGCTGGGACGCCGGGCTGGTCGAGGAGATGGCCGGCGCCATCGGCCGCGACCTGCGCGCGGTCGGCGTCCACCAGGGCCTGGCCCCCGTTCTGGACGTCGTCCGCGACCCGCGCTGGGGACGGGTCGAGGAGACGATCGGCGAGGACCCGTACCTGGTGGGCACGATCGGCGCCGCCTACGTCCGCGGCCTGGAGTCGGCCGGGATCGTCGCCACGCTCAAGCACTTCGCCGGGTACGCCTCCTCGGCCGGCGCCCGCAACCTCGCGCCCGTGCGCGCGGGCGTGCGCGAGTTCGCCGACATCACCCTGCCGCCCTTCGAGTTCGCGCTGCGCGAGGGCGGGGCGCGTTCGGTGATGGCCGCGTACACCGACACCGACGGCGTCCCGGCCTCCGCCGACCCCGGCCTGCTGACCGAACTGCTGCGCGAGGAGTGGGGGTTCACCGGCACGGTGGTCGCCGACTACTTCGGCGTCGGCTTCCTGCAGACCCAGCACCGGATCGCCGGCACCGAGGCGGGCGCGGCGCACGCGGCCCTGGCGGCGGGCCTCGACGTCGAACTGCCCACCCTCAAGTGCTACGGCACCCCCCTGATCGAGGCCGTCCGCGCGGGCGAGATCCCCGAGGCGCTGATCGACCGGGCGGCCCGCCGGGTCCTGCTCCAGAAGTGTGAGCTGGGCCTCCTGGACGCGAACTGGAGCCCGGAGCCCACCGAGCGGATCGACCTCGACTCGACGGCGAACCGGGCCCTGGCCCGCCGCCTCGCCGAGGAGTCGGTGGTCCTCCTCGACAACCCGGACGGCCTGCTCCCGCTGGCCCCGGACACCCGGATCGCGGTGGTCGGCCCCCGCGCCGCCGACGCCCTCGCCATGCTGGGCTGCTACTCCTTCCCCTCCCATGTCCTCACCCACCACCCCGACATCCCCACGGGCATCGAGATCCCCACGGTCCTCCAGGCGCTGCGCACCGAACTTCCCGACGCCAAGGTGACGTTCACCGAGGGCTGCGGGGTCGACGACCCGGACACCGGGGGCTTCGAGGAGGCGGTGGCCCGGACGGCCGAGGCGGACGTCTGCGTGGCGGTGCTCGGCGACCGGGCGGGCCTGTTCGGCCGGGGCACCTCGGGCGAGGGCTGCGATGTGACGGACCTCCGGCTGCCGGGCGTGCAGGGTGAGTTGCTGGACTCGCTGGTCGCCACCGGCGTCCCGGTCGTGCTGGTCCTGCTGACCGGCCGCCCCTACGCGCTCGGCCGCTGGGACGGCCGGCTCGGCGCGGTGGTTCAGGCCTTCTTCCCCGGCGAGGAGGGCGGCCCGGCCGTCGCGGGCGTGCTGTCGGGCCGGGTCAACCCCTCGGGCCGCCTTCCGGTGAGCGTGCCGCGGGTGCCCGGCGGCCAGCCGTGGACCTACCTCCAGCCGCCGCTCGGCCTCGCGGGCGAGGTCAGCAACCTGGACCCGACCCCGCTGTACGCCTTCGGACACGGGCGCTCCTACACGGAGTTCGTGTGGGAGGACTTCACGGGCGGGACACCGGCGGAGATCGGCACGGACGGCACGTACGACGTGTCGCTGACCGTGCGCAACGCGGGGGGCCGGGCGGGTGCCGAGGTCGTCCAGCTGTATCTGCACGACCCGGTGGCCTCGGTGACCCGCCCGGACGTCCGCCTGATCGGTTACCAGCGGCTGGAACTGGAGCCGGGTGCGTCCCGCCGCGTGACCTTCAACTTCCACGCCGAACTGTCGGCCTTCACCGACCGCAGGGGCCGCCGCGTCGTCGAACCGGGCGACCTGGAGCTCAGGCTGTCGGCGTCGAGCGCACAGGTCCGCCACACCGCACCGCTACGTCTCACAGGCCCGGCACGAGAGGTCGGCCCGGACCGCCGGCTGCGCTGCGAGACGGAGGTGACCGGCTGAACCCGGCCCACCACCGATGCACGGCCCAGTGCCGGCGTCGAGCACGCAGGCCCGGCGCGGGAGCTGGGCCCGGACCGTCGACCGCGCTGCGGGACAGAGCCGGCGGACTGAGCCCGGCCTACCGGCTCAGTCCGCCACCGTCTCGAACCGCCACCGGTGCACGGCCCGCGTGACCAAGTCAGCGCCCGGCTCCGGGAGTTCGGGCAGCTCGGCGTCGTAGGCCGCGTCCCACCACGTGATGACGAGGACGCGGTCCTGCGGCGCCCGGAAGGTCTCGCGCCGCAACGGCCGTACGGCAAGCTCCTGTCGGCGGGCCCAGGCCAGCAACTCCTCGCCGCGGCCCTCGACCGCCCGGGCCTCCCACATCAGCGCGACGGTCACGAGTAGAGGTTCTCCTTGCTGACCTCGTGCACATGGTCGTGGCCCGGCACGTGCGGGTCGGTCACCGGCAGGGAGGAGTCGGCGGAGAGGTCCCAGCTGGAGGCGGGGCGGCCCCGGGCCACCATCTCCGCGCCGAGGGCGGCGACCATCGCGCCGTTGTCGGTGCACAGCTTGGGCCGCGGGACCCGCAGGCGGATCCCGGCGGCCTCGCAGCGCTCCTGGGCCAGGGCCCGCAGCCGGGAGTTGGCGGCCACACCGCCGCCGATCATCAGGTGGTCGACGCCCTCGTCCTTGCAGGCGCGCACGGCCTTGCGGGTCAGCACGTCCACCACCGCCTCCTGGAAGGAGGCCGCCACGTCACGCACCGGCACCTCCTCACCCGCGGCCCGCTTGGCCTCGATCCAGCGGGCGACCGCCGTCTTCAGTCCGGAGAAGGAGAAGTCGTACGCCGGGTCGCGCGGCCCGGTCAGTCCGCGCGGGAACGCGATCGCCGAGGGGTCGCCCTCGCGCGCGTACCGGTCGATGACCGGGCCGCCCGGGAAGCCGAGGTTCAGCACCCGGGCGATCTTGTCGAAGGCCTCGCCGGCCGCGTCGTCGATGGTCGCGCCCATCGGCCGGACGTCGGAGGTGATGTCGCTCGACAGCAGCAGCGAGGAGTGCCCGCCGGAGACCAGCAGCGCCATCGTCGGCTCGGGCAGCGCCCCGTGCTCCAGCTGGTCGACGCAGATGTGCGAGGCGAGGTGGTTGACGCCGTACAGGGGCTTGCCGAGCGCGTAGGCGTACGCCTTCGCGGCGGACACCCCGACGAGCAGCGCGCCGGCGAGTCCGGGGCCCGCGGTGACGGCGATGCCGTCGAGGTCCTTCGCGGAGACACCGGCCTCCTTCAGGGCGCGCTCGACGGTCGGCACCATCGCCTCCAGGTGCGCCCTGCTGGCCACCTCCGGCACCACGCCACCGAACCGGGCGTGCTCGTCGACGCTGGACGCGATGGCGTCGGCCAGCAGGGTGGTCCCCCGGACGATGCCGACGCCGGTCTCGTCACAGGAGGTCTCGATGCCCAGGACAAGCGGTTCGTCAGCCATTGATCTCGGTTCCTCGTTCGGATGTCGACACCGCGGCGGAGCCGCTGTCGGATGCTGTGGTCAGTCGCATGACCAGGGCGTCCACGTTGCCCGGCTGGTAGTAGCCGCGGCGGAACCCGATGGCCTCGAAGCCGAAGCGCTCGTAGAGCTTCTGGGCGCGGATGTTGTCGATCCGGCACTCCAGCATCACTTCGGCGCACTCGAAGGCCGTCGCGGCCCGCAGCAGCTCGGTCAGCAGCACCGAGCCGAGTCCGGTGCCCCAGTGGTCGCGGGCGACCGCGATCGTCTGGACGTCGGCCAGCTCACCGGCGGAGGCGAGCCCGGCGTAGCCCACGATCCGCTCGCCCTCCTCGGCCACCACGTAGCGCCGGGTGGCCTCGGGCCCGCGGGAGTGCGCGAGTTCGGACCAGAACATGCCGCGGGACCAGGCGTCCTCCGGGAAGAGGTCCTTCTCCAGCTCCAGCACGGGGTCGATGTCCCACCAGCGCATCTCACGCAGCACGGGATTCACGGGTGTGGTCACTTGGGGGTGACCACCTTGTAGTTCTTGGGCACCTGCGCGTCGGGCCGCCGCAGATACAGCGGCCGCGGGGCCGGCAGGTCCTGCCCGGCCTCGATCCGCTCGGCGGCGAGGGCGGCGAGCGCGGCGGCCGACACGTGCTCGGGCTCGCGGGCGTCCGGGAAGATGTCGGGGTAGAGCAGCGCCCCGGCGCCGACCGCGGGCAGCCCCTCGACCTGCTCGGCGATGTCGGCGGGCCGGTCCACCGCGGGCTCGCTCACGCGGGTGCGCGGGTCGGAGTAGGTGGCCCAGTAGACCTCCTTGCGCCGCGCGTCGGTCGCCACGACGAAGGGGCCCTCGACGTCGGCCTCGTGGGCGAGTCCGTCCAGGGTGCACACCCCGTGCACCGGGATGCCGAGCGCGAGCCCGAAGGTGTCGGCGGTCATGAGCCCGACGCGCAGTCCGGTGTAGGGCCCGGGTCCGATTCCCACGACGATCCCGGTGACCGCGTCCAGCTTCACCCCCGCGTCCGAGAGCACCCGGTCGACGGCCGGCAACAACAGCTCCCCGTGCCGACGCGCGTCCACCTGACGGAACGAGGCGACGACGTCCCGCCCGTCATGCAGGGCGACGGTCACGGCGGGGGTGGCGGTATCCAGAGCGAGCAAGAGCACGCAAACAGCCTACGGCTCCGGGAGGACCTGAGCGGCCGCAGGCCGCAACCGGGGCTCGAAGGGGGTACCGGGGGGGCGGCGCCGCCGCGTGTGCGCGGCCGACCGCGACGGCACGGGACCCGCTCGCCGACCTGCTACGGTCGCCACAAATCAGGACCAAGTACTCAAGAGGTGACCGGTGGCAACCAGCAATGCGACCTTCGTGACCGCCCTCACCGCAGCGGCCCTCGCGACGGTCGGCTTCCTCGCCTATCAGGCCGCCGCGACGGTCCCCACCAGGACAGCGGCCGGAAGCACCTCCGCGGCCATCGCCTCCAAGGTCCCCCGCGACAAGCTGGACCCCGCCGCCCTCCCGCCGGGCTCCGGCGCCGGCGAACGGGTCGTGTACTCCCTGGACGACAACCGCGTCTGGCTGGTCGCCTCCGGCGACCATGTCATCCGCACCTTCGAGGTCACCCCCGGCACCATCGACCCCGCCCCCGGCGTCTACGAGGTCACCTCCCGCTCGAACTCGGTGACCGGCACCGACGGCATCCCGATCGAGCACGTGGTCCGCTTCACCAGCGTCGACGGCGTGGTGATCGGCTTCAGCGCGGCGGTGCGGGAGGCGGGAGCCGGCGCCACCGCGACCGCGGTGCCCACCGGCGGCATCCGGGAGTCACGCCGGGACGGCGACGCGATGTGGGGCTTCGCGACGATCGGGGCGCGGGTCGCGGTGATCCACTGACCCCGCTCAGGCCGCCTGGGGACGCTCGGCGGCGGCCGCCCGCGCCGTCCCCGGATCGGGCACCCGCGGGGGCGTGGAGACGGCCTCCGCCGCCGCGCAGGACGCCAGCAGATCACGCATGGACACACCGCCGACGAGCGCGTACGGCTGCGGCTTGGACCGCTTCTCGGTGGCCGACATGGACGCCTCCTGAAGTTCGGGGGCGGCGTAGTTAGGTAGACCTAACCACGAGCTGGGTACCATGTGACCACGCACAGGACATCCAAGGCAACATCTTGCCGACGGATTGTCGGAACGTTCACGGAAACGCGCGGAAACGCGCGGTACTCAGGCGGTGAGCACGCCGAGGTCGGCGGTCGCCCACCGCTCCCCGACCGGAGTGAACGTCACGTGCCGCACCTCGTCGGTGGTGTCACCGACCGCGCGGTGGATCTGCACCTGGAGCCGGTCCTCGGTCAGTTCCTCGACCTTGCCCTCGCCCCACTCCACGACGATCACCGACTCCGGCAGCGACACGTCGAGATCGAGGTCCTCCATCTCGTCGAGCCCGCCGCCCAGCCGGTACGCGTCCACGTGGACCAGCGGCGGCCCGTCCCCCAGGGAGGGATGCACCCGGGCGATCACGAAGGTCGGCGAGGTGACGGCCCCCCGCACCCCGAGGCCCTCACCGAGTCCGCGGGTCAGTGTCGTCTTGCCCGCGCCGAGTTCCCCGCTGAGCATCACGAGGTCCCCGGCGCGCAGCAGCTTGGCGAGCTTCAGGCCCAGCTCGCGCATCTGCTCGGGGGAGGTGACGGTCAGCTCGGTCTCAACCGGGTTGCGCGGTACTGCTTCCATAACCGCCAACGGTAGCCCCTGCGGGCACCGCGCCCGCGCGGGTGAGCAGGTCGGCGAGGCGGTCGGTGACCGCTTCCGGGTGTTCCAGCATGACGAGGTGACCGGCGTCGGGGACCAGCACCAGCTCCGCCTCCGGCAGCAGGGAGGCGATCGCCTCGCTGTGCTCGCTGGGCGTGACCATGTCGCCCACCCCGGCGAGGACCAGCACCGGCTTGTCCGCGAAGTGGACGAGGGCGGCGGTCTTGTCGTGGCTGTCGAACGCCGGGTAGTACTCGGCGACGACGTCGATCGGGGTGCCCTCGATCATCCGCTCGGCGAACCGGACGACGGCCGGGTCGACGTCCCGGGAGGCGAAGGAGTACCGCTTGATGATCCCGGCGAACAGGTCGGCGGTGGCCCGCCGTCCCTTCTCCACCAGGTCGGCCCGCTGCCCCAGCGCCTTGAGGACGCCCGGCAGCACCCGCCGCACGGCGTTGACGCCCGCGACGGGCAGCCCGAAGTTGACCTCGCCGAGCCGTCCGGACGACGTGCCGACCAGGGCCACCGCGACCACCCGGTCCCGGATCAGCTCGGGGTACCGGTCGGCCAGGGCCATGACGGTCATCCCGCCCATGGAGTGCCCGACGAGCACGATCGGCCCCTCGGGCACGGCCGCGTCGATGACGGCCTTCAGGTCCTGCCCGAGCTGCTCGATGTCGACCGGCACCCCGTCCTGCACCTGCCGCACACCCCGCCCGGACCGCCCGTGGCTGCGCTGGTCCCAGTGCACGGTCCGTACGACACCGCGCAGCGCCGCCCGCTGGAAGTGCCAGGAGTCCTGGCTGAGGCAGTACCCGTGGCTGAAGACGACGGTGACGGGCGCGGGGGCCTTGCGCCCGAACAGCCGGCGCCGGCGCGGCGACAGCGCGGGCACCGCCTCCGGGTCGACGTCGTCGACCTCGTAGTACAGCTCGGTGCCGTCGTCGGCGTACGCCTTGCCGGGGGTGCCGCGCAGGGAGCCGTACGGCCCGGTCGAGTCCAGGGCGAGCCGCGCCCGCTGCCGCATCCCGCGCCCGACGGTGAGCCGCTCCAGGGCCACGCCCGCCGCCGCGCCGGCGGCGATCACGCCTATCGCGGCGCCGGCGATCCCGGTCGCCCGGCGCCAGCCGGCACCCGCCCCCGTCGCGGAGGCGAGGGCCACCGACGCGGCGGCGTCGACGACGGCCTCCGCACTGCTCTCGCTCACGTACCGCTCCTGTTCACTGGGTCGGGTGATACCGGTGTCGCACGACTGGCTGTTCTGACGCGCACTGTGCGGTTACCCCGCTTGTTCCTCGTTCACATAGACGCGGGGAACGCGTGTTCCGATGCGGGTCACGATTTCGTAGGCGATGGTGCCCGCGGCCTGCGCCCAGTCCTCGGCGGTGGGCTCGCCGCGGTCGCCGGGGCCGAAGAGCACGGCCCGGGTGCCGGTGGGCGGCTCGTCGCCGCCGAGGTCCACGACGAACTGGTCCATGGCGATCCGCCCGGCGACCGTACGCCACTTGCCGTCGACCAGGACCGGTCCGGCCCCGGAGGCGTGCCGCGGGATGCCGTCCGCATAGCCGACCGGCACGAGGCCGAGGGTGGTTTCACCGGGGGTGACGTAGTGATGGCCGTAGCTGACGCCATGGCCGCCCGGGACCCGCTTGACCAGCGCGATCGACGCCGACAACGTCATCACCGGGCGCAGTCCGAAGTCGGCGGGGACGCCGAGCTCGGGGCTCGGCGAGATGCCGTAGGTCGCGATGCCGGTGCGGACCAGGTCGAAGTGGCTCTCCGGAAGGGTGAGCGTGGCGGGCGAGTTGGCGATGTGGCGCACCTCGGGGCGCACGCCCCGGCCCTCGGCGTACGCCAGCATCTCCCGGAAGAGGGTGAGCTGGGCGGCGATCGAGGGATGCCCCGGCTCGTCGGCGCAGGCGAAGTGCGACCAGAGGCCGGTGACGGTGAGAAGTCCTTCGGACTGGGCGCGCAGGGCCTCGGCGACCAGCTCGGCCCAGTCCTCGCCCGGCTGGCAGCCGTTGCGCCCGAGACCGGTGTCGGCCTTGAGCTGCACGCGCGCGGGGACGCCGGCTTCGCGGGCCGCCGCGACGAGCTCCCGCAGCGCCCACAGCCCGCTGACGGAGACGTCGAGGTCGGCCTCGATCGCCTCCCGCCAGGGGCCGCCGGGCGTCCACAGCCAGCACATGATCCGCCCCGGCAGCCCGGCCTCGCGCAGCGCCAGAGCCTCCTCCGGCGTGGCGGTCCCGAGCCAGCGCGCGCCCGCCTCGACCGCGGCGCGGGCACAGGGCACCGCGCCGTGGCCGTACGCGTCGGACTTGACCACGGCCATGACGGCGGCGCCCGGCGCGTGGGCGCGCAGGGCCCGCACGTTGGCCCGCAGCGCGGCCAGGTCGATCTCGGCGCGGGCACGCAGCGGTGCGGTCGGGGCAGTTGCTGTCTCGTTCATGGCGCCCCCAGTGTCTCAGAGGCCACCGACACCGCCGATGAGCACGTCCCGGGATGCACCCAGGACGCACCCACGCGCGCGACAGGCGGGTGTCCGCGCGGGTCGGGGGATCGGGCGGGTCAGAGGATCAGACCGTGCCGGGCCAGGTACTTCACCGGGTCGATGTCGGAGCCGTACGGGCGCCGGGCGCGCACCTCGAAGTGCAGGTGCGGGCCGGTGGCGCGTCCGGTGGCGCCGCTGCTCCCGAGCCGGGTGCCGGCCTTGACCTTGGCGCCCCGTGCGACCGAGATGCGCGACAGGTGGGCGTAGAGGACGTACCGGGAATCGCTCAGCTTGATCGTCACGGCCTTTCCGTACGACCCCGACCAGCTGGCCAGGACGACGACGCCGGTGCCCACGGCGTAAACCGGGGTCCCCTTCGCCACGGCAAGATCCACTCCGGTGTGGTAACCGGCCAGCCAGTTTCCCCGCACCCCGTAGCGCATGGTCACCCTGGCCCGCTTCCGGATGGGGCGACTCCATTTGGCCGGTGCGAGGGCGCGGTCGCTGACCTCGACATCCTCGACGCCCGCGAGTTGCTCCTCGAATTCCGCGTCGTAGTCGCTGCCGCAGTTGCCGCCGGGCTCTTCCTCTAAGGGTTCCGGGTGGTCCCCGCGGAAACCGAGAACGGGACTCCCCAGAACGACTGCGGCTCCTCCCAGCAATTCACGCCGGCTGGTGCCTCGTATCTTTGGCTCATCCATGCGGCCAGCGAAACATCGCCCTTTCGGCTCCGCATATTCGGCCGAGCGGTATTGGTCCCATCAGGTACTAGTTGGCGGCCACTCGTCCGTTTGCCGGTCCGTGACGTGGCGGGCGGTTGCCGGGGGGCAGCGGCGGGGGCATGTTTCGCCGTCACCGGTGGCACCGGCCCCGCGCGGGTCACCGGCGCGCGACCGGTCTCCCCTCACGCGTCCGTGACGTCCCGCCAGGCCGCCGGCACCGCCTCGGCCACGTCGTGCGCCCCCACCGGCGCCCCGTCCGCCGCGAACCGGCCGGCGAGGCCGTGCAGGTAGGCGCCCACGCTTCCGGCGTCCAGGGCGCTCAGCCCGGACGCGAGCAGGGACCCCGCGAGGCCGGACAGGACATCCCCGCTGCCGGCGGTGGCCAGCCATGCCGTCCCGGTCGGGTTCACGCGTACGGCGCCGCCGCCCGCGTCGGCGACCAGCGTGGTCGAGCCCTTGAGCAGCACCGTCGCGCCGTAGCGCCCGGCGAGTTCCCGCGCCGAGGCCAGCCGGGCCCCCTCGACCTCCTCGCGCGGCACCCCGAGGAGCGCGGCGGCCTCTCCGGCGTGCGGGGTCATGAGGGTCGGCGCGGTACGCGCGCGTACGGCGTCCCGGTCGGCGAGGCGCAGCCCGTCCGCGTCGACGAGCACCGGCACCTCCGACGCCAGCACCTCGCCCACGGCCGAGGCGTCGTCCCCGGCCCCCGGTCCGACCACCCACGCCTGCACCCGCCCGGCGTGCCTCGGCCCCCGGTCGGAGACGAGCGTCTCGGGGAAGCGGGCGATCACGGCGTCCGCGGCGGGCCCGACGTACCGCACGGCCCCGGCGCCGCCCCGCAGCGCCCCGTACACGGCGAGCACGGCGGCTCCCGGATACCGCGCGGACCCGGCGGCGATCCCGACGACTCCGCGCCGGTACTTGTCGCTCTCCCCGCCCGGCACCGGCAACAGCCGCCGTACGTCGGCGTGTTGCAGCGCCTCCAGTTCGGCCTGCGGGGGAAGGGACAGCCCGATGTCGACGAGCCGCACCGACCCCGCGTGCTCCCGCGCGGGATCGATCAGCAGACCCGGCTTGTGCGTCCCGAAGGTGACGGTCAGGTCGGCGCGTACGGCCGCCCCCCGCACCTCCCCGGTGTCGGCGTCGACACCGCTCGGCAGATCGACGGCGACGACGGCGGCGCGGGCCCGCTCGGCGACCTCGGCCAGCCGGGCCGCGTCGGGCCGCAGCCCGCCCTTGCCGCCGATCCCGACGATCCCGTCGAGGAGGAGGTCGGCCTGCTCGATCAGCCGCTCGGCGCCCTCGACCCCCACGGCCCGCCCCCCGGCCCGCCGCAGCGCGGCCAGACCCGCCGAGTGGGCACGCTCGGGCGCGAGCAGCACGGCGGCCACGCCGGCGCCCCGCCGCGCCAGCCGGGCTCCCGCGTAGAGGGCGTCCCCGCCGTTGTCGCCGCTCCCGACGAGCAGCACGACCCTGCGGCCGTACACCCGCCCCAGCAGGTCGGCGCAGGCGGCGGCGAGCCCGGCCGCCGCCCGCTGCATCAGCGCGCCCTCCGGCAGCCGCGCCATCAGCTCCCGCTCGGCGGCCCTGACCGTCTCCACGTTGTACGCAGTACGCATGGATCCGAGTCTCCCCCGTCACGGGCGGAGATGAACGGGACGGGCCCGGGCGAAGGCGACCTGAAGGGCGACACCGCCGGGAGAGGCCGGAACGATCAGTTCCGGCCGCCGACGGGCAAATACGGGTGCCTGAAAGCGCATTCTCAACCGGTTCAGGCGGAAGAATGCGGTCCGGTGCGTTCACTTCCGGCCAGATTCACTCTCGCCCCCCACCCGAACCGTAAGCGCTCACCAGGCACCATCACGTACTTGTGGGCATATGCCCGGACCTGAGGTCGTCTCAGACGTCACGCCCACCCCTTCCCACCCCTGTGCGAAACGCTCCGCAAAACGCACACTGAGGGCGTTTCGGCGAGCGCAGCCGCATCCGCGGCGGTCGCCCATCCCGTGGAGGACGTTCGCGCGATGACCGATCCGGACAGACCCGTCGGAGGCATCACCCTGGCCGTCCGCTGGGCCGGACGCCTGCTGTGCTGGAGTCTGGCGGCCGCCTGGGCCGCGGCCGCGGTGGACCTCACCGCCTCCCCGCGCCTCGGCTGGTGGGACGCGCTCTGGCAGCTGCCCTCCTGCCTCACCTGCGCATCCGCCGTCGCCTGGGCGGTGCTGCGCGCTCGCGAGAAGTCGGTCGGCGGCGGCAGTGACCCACGGACCGGGAACGACGTCCGCACGGAATGGGACCAGGCCGCCTGAGAGCCGGGACGGCACGCCCGGCGGTCATCCCTCCGCGATCACCACGGCCGACGCGACCCCGGCGTCATGGCTGAGCGACACGTGCCACGACCGCACCCCGAGCGCGGCGGCCCGCGCGGCGACGGTCCCGGTGACCCGCAGCCGGGGCTGCCCGCTGTCCTCCACGAACACCTCGGCATCGGTCCAGTGCAGCCCGGCCGGCGCGCCGAGCGCCTTGGCCAGGGCCTCCTTCGCGGCGAACCGGGCGGCGAGCGAGGCGATCCCCCGCCGCTCCCCGCTGGGCAGCAGCAGCTCACTGTCCAGGAAGAGCCGCCGGGCCATCCCGGGCGTACGCTCCAGCGACGCCGCGAACCGCTCGATCTCGGCGACGTCGATACCGACCCCGATGATGCTCATCCGGGCACTCTACGATCCTCCCGACACCCTCGCGGTCAGCTCTGACCGGGCGTCATCACCGGAGCGGTCGTCTCCACGGGATCGCCGGGCCGCCAGGCACCCGAACTCCACTCGGGCGTGGGGGTCGGCCGGGGCGGCGCGGGGGGAGGCGTCGGGCCACGGTTGGGGTTCTGGGGGACGGTGCCGGATCCACCACCCGAACCACCCCCCGCCGTGCCGGAACCACCGGTCCGGGCCGATCCCCCGGCCCCACCCGACGGGGACGAGGAGATCGGCGCCCGCCGTGTCGGCGTGGACGACGGGGGCGTCGAAGGCGTGGGAGACACGGAGGGGGATGCGCTGAGCGAGGGGGACGCCGAGGGGGACGCCGCGTGCTCGGCCTTGAGGACCTCCGCCATCGGCGACCCCGAACGCGTGGGCGAACGGCCCGCACCCGAGGCGTCGGCCGAGCATCCGCCCAGGCACAGGGCGGTCAGGACAGCGGCCGACCCGAAGCCGGCGACGACACCAAGTGGACGTGCCGGACGCACGGGACCCCCCATGTTCGTGAACAAGAGCGAGGAGAGTTTCAAGCGGTCTTTACGCAGTCCACAAGGGCCCCACATGCTTTCCCCGGGCCAGAGTGACCATGATCACGCCAGATCCACAGGTCGAGGAGACCGTTCACCGTGCAGCTTGAGACGACCGGCACAGCCACCCGTTACCTCTATCTCGTCCGGCACGGGGAAGCGTTGCCGGACGAGAGCGGACTGACCGGGGCCGGCCGACAGCAGGCCACCCTGCTCGGGCGCCGCCTCCGGGACATCCCCTTCGCGGCCGTTCACCACGGCCCGCTGCCGCGCGCGGCACAGACCGCCCACCTGATCCACGACCAGCTGAAGAACGTCCCCCTGCTCTCCTCGGAAGTCGCCGGCGACTACGTGCCCCATGTTCCCCCCAGGCACGAACTCCCGCCCGAAGCGGCGGACTTCTACCTCCGCTTCCTCGCCGACACCACCGAAGACGAACGGGAGCAGGGCGCCGCGCTCGCCCGCCGGGCCCTTGAGCTGTTCACCGGACCGGTGGACGGCGGGGAGGACCGGCACGAGCTGGTCGTCACCCACAACTTCCTCGTCGCCTGGCTGGTCCGGGACGCCATGTACGCCCCGCCGTGGCGCTGGCTCGGCCTCAACCACGCCAACGCGGCACTCACGGTCATCCGTTACGCGCCCGGTCGAGCAGCCTCCGTCCTCGTCACGAACGACATGCGTCATCTGCCCTCGGAGCTGCGCTGGACCGGCTTCCCTCCCGAGTACCACGTCTGACCGCACCGGGTCAGGCCGCGGCCAGCTCGCACCACACGTACTTCCCCCGGTTGCCGTGTCTGGCCAGCGGCTGCCACCCCCACAGGTCGGCGCACGCCTTCACCAGGGTCAGCCCCCGCCCACCCTCCCCCAGTACATCCAACTCCCCTGGTGGCTCGGGCGGTTCGGGGTCCGCGTCCCACGCCCCGATCCGCAGCACCCCCGCCGCCCAGCGCACCCGCAACGCCGACGGCCCCTTCGTATGCCGTACGGCGTTGGAGACCAACTCCGCCGCGAGCAGCTCCGCGGTGTCCGTCAGCCGGATCAGGCCGTGCATCGTCAGGATCAGGCGGAGGGTGCGGCGGGCCACCGTGACGGCTCGGACGTCGTTCGGGATGTAGAGCGTGTACTCCCAGGGTTCACTTTCGGGCATGCGTCAACTCCGTTTCGGTGAAGGGTGGTTGGGTGCGGTGGCGGTGCCGCGTTCGTCATGGCGGGACGGAGCGGTGCACTTCCGCAGAGTAAGCGTCGCGTCACCGACAGTAGGGGTAACATGTATGTCGGAGCAAGGTGATCCCGTAATTCGACCCCGAACGAGGAGTGGTGGATGGTCCAGAGGCGCGAACCGACCGCACGTCAGATGCGCCTCGGAGTCGAACTACGAAGGCTCCGTGAAGCCGCGGGGCTGACCACCATCGAGGCCGCTGCGCTGCTGGGGGTGAACCGGGTTCAGATCACCCACATCGAATCCGGCATCACCGGCGTGAGCGAGCAGCGGGTACGCCGTCTCGCCTCCCACTACGCCTGCACCGACCAGGAGTTCGTCGACGCCCTGATCTCCATGGCCACCGACCGGACGCGCGGCTGGTGGGAGGAGTACCGGGGCCTGCTGCCCACACCTTTCCTGGACCTGTCGGAGCTGGAGCACCACGCCCGGTTCCTGCACCACGTGGCCGTCCTGTATGTGCCGGGCCTGTTGCAGACGGAGGACTACGCGCGTGCCGTCTTCTCGTCCAGGCTGCCCGAACTCCCGCATGAAGAGCTTGAGCTGCGCATCCAGCACCGCAAGGCGCGCCAGAAGATCGCCATCCCGTACAAGGCACTGATCCATGAGGCGGCGCTTCGCATCAGGGTCAAAGATCGCGCCACCTCAAAGGCCCAGCTCGCACGGCTTCTTGAGCTCTCCGATGCGGAGCATGTGACCTTGCGCGCCATTCCGTTCGACCTGGACGACTTCGCCGCCTCCAGCACGATGACGTACGCGGGTGGCCCCCTGCCCAAACTGGACACCGTGGTGCGAGACGCGCCTCATGGCTCGGTCCTCATCGATTCCGAGGCGCAACTCACCATTTACCGAACCCGCTTCCTTAGGGTGGAGGCCGTGTCACTGGGGCCGAACGAGTCCCGCGACTTCATCCACCGGCTGGCAAAGGAGCTGTGAGACCCCCATGGACCACTGGAAGAAGTCTTCGTACTCGGGCGAGGGCGACGGCAACGAATGCGTCGAGATAGCCACCTCCCCCACCCACGTATCCATCCGCGACTCCAAAGCCCCGACCGGAGCCGCCCTCACCCTCCCCACCCCCGCCTTCACGGTCTTTCTCAACGCCCTCAAAGGCACTCCCGAAACCCGGTAACCCCGCGTAACCCCTCCTGCTAGCCTGCGCAGCACCGCGTATCGACCAGGCCAGGGGGACCGTCGTATGGGCGAAAGTGCTGTCGGCGAGGCCTCACCACTGGTGACCGACCCGTTCGACGCGGTGCCTGGACTCGCGCCGCTGCGGGCCGCCGCGTGGGACCAGGACTGGGCGGCCACGCGGGCGTTCTTCGAGGAGATCCCCGACACCGAGACCGACGGCGTCTCCTTCGCGGCGGTGCTGCTCGCCGGGGTCGAGCGGACCGAGTGGTTCCTGGAGAAGGCCGTGCGGGACCGGCCCGACGCCCCCCTCCCCCGCACCCTGCTCGCCGAGCGGTACATCCACCTCGGCTGGCGGGCCCGTGGGCGCGGGCCCGGCGCTGACCTCTCGTGGGACCAGGCCGAGCAGTTCCAGGACTGGCTGCGCAAGGCGGAGTTGCTGCTGATCGAGGTGTGCGCGCGGGAGCCGGCGTACGTCCCGGCGTGGACGGCCCGGCTGGCGACCGCCCGTGGGCTGACGCTGGGGCAGTCCGAGGCCCGGCGGCGCTACGACCGGCTGGCGGAGCACGACCCGCACCACGTCCTCGCGCAGTCACGGTTGCTTCAGCAGCTGTGCCCCAAGTGGGGCGGTTCGTGGGAGGCGGCGCACGGCTTCGCGCAGGAGTGCGCGAGTGCCGCGCCGGAGGGGTCGCGGGCCGGCGTCCTGGTCGCCGAGGCCCATCTGGAGCACTGCGCCGAGCTGGACGGTGCCCAGGCCGGGGAGTACCTGCGGGACGTGTCCGTCCGCGACGAACTGCGCCGCGCCGCCCGCGCGTCCGTCCTGCACCCCGGGCACCGTCGCGGCTGGGCGTGGACCGACAGCCACAGCACCTTCGCCCTGGCCTTCTCCCTGGGCGGCCATCCCGGCGACGCCGCCCGGCACTTCACCGCCCTGGGCGACACGGTGTCCGAGTCCTTCTGGCGGAACGTGCCCGACTGGAAGACCCGGTTCACGGAGTTCCGCACCGCCGCGTCGGCGACGCTCTGAGGGAGACGACACCCGACATGACCACGCACGAGGAACTCGACGCCCTCGACGGCATCGTCCGCCACACCACCGTCCACGGCATCCCCACCCTCTTCGCCCCGCGCGCAGGCGAGATCACCGCCGGACTCTTCTTCCGGGTGGGCCACGCCGACGAGACCCTGCCCACGGCCGGCATCACGCACCTGGTGGAGCACCTCGCCCTGTACCACCTGGGCCTGTCCGACCTGCACTACAACGGCGCCACGGCGAGCACGTACACCCTCTTCCACGTCACCGGAGACGAGACGGAGGTCGTCACCTACCTCAACAGCGTGTGCACGGCCCTGCGCGACCTGCCGATGGACCGGCTGGAGACGGAGAAGGAGATCCTGCGCACGGAGGCGGGCAGCCGCGGCCAGGGACCCATGTCCCAGATGCCGCTGTGGCGTTACGGCGCCCAGGGCTACGGCCTGTCCAGCTACGACGAACTCGGCACCCGGAGCCTGACGGCCGACCAGGTGCGCCACTGGGCCGAGACCCGCTTCACCCGGGACAACGCCGTACTGTTCCTCACCGCGGACCGGGTACCGGACGGCCTGGACCTCACCCTGCCCGCCGGCCGGCGCTTCCCCACCCCCGCCCCGTCCAGCGCGCTCCCCGTCACACCCGCCTTCCTCCGCGGCGAGGACGGCCATCTCGTCTTCACCTCCGTCGTGCGGCGCTCCACCGCGGCCGCCGTGTTCGCCGAGGTGCTGGGCCGCGCCCTCTTCCAGGACCTGCGCCAGAAGGGCGGCTACTCCTACTCGGCGGAGGCCGACTACTCCTCGCGCGACGCCGACTTCGCCACCCTGACCGCGTATGCCGACGCGCTGCCGCAGAAGCAGGACGCGGCGGTCGGCGGGTTCGTCGACGTCTTCGCCCGGCTGCGCGCGGGCCGTATCGGGCAGTCCGAACTGGACTCCGCGCGCGGGAAGTTGCTCAGGCGCTACGACGTCCCCGACCTCGGCGCGGCCCTGTTGCCGTCGTACGCGCTCAGCCTGTTGACCGGCCACCGGATCCTGACTCCCGAGCAGCACCGGGACGAGCTCAAGGGGGTCGGGATCGACGACTTGCGCGAGGCGGCCCGCGAGGCGTGGGACGGCGGGCTGCTCCAGGTACCGGCCCGGGGCGCCGAGTGGGCGGGCCTCACCCCGGCCCCCCGCTTCTCGCCGTCCGGGGTCTCCGGCACCCTGCACCCGTCCCTGGAGGACGACGACGTCACGCTGATCATCGGGGAGACGGGCGTGACGCTGTCGACGCCGGGCGGTCTGGTCACCGTGCGGTACGACGCCTGCGCCGCGATGACCACCCGCCCCGACGGGGGCCGGTGTCTGACCGGCCTCGACGGCTTCCGGATCGCGGTGGAGCCGACCCTGTTCGGGGAGGTCACGGCCGAGCGGATCGCCGTACTGGACAAGGCCGTTCCCGCCGACGCGATCGTCCCGCTGCCGATGCGCCCGGTGGAGGAGATCCCCCAGCCACGCGAACGGTCGGCCGCCGACCCGCGGACTCCGGCGCGGGGGCCGCAAGAGACCGCGGACGGGAAGCGGGCCGGACGGGTGACGGGCCACTTCGTCCTCGTGACCGCGCTGGCCGCGCTGTGGCCCGTCCTCCTCGTCGCCCTGGTCGTCAACGGGATCAAGGACTCGGCCCCGATGGGACTCGCCGCGATCGCCGGATTCGCGCTGGAGTTCCTGCTGATCCGCGCCGCCCGCAACCTGTACCGGACCGGGCAGCCGACTACTCCACCGTGACGGACTTCGCCAGGTTCCGGGGCTGGTCCACCTCGTTGCCCCGGGCGGTGGCCAGCTCACAGGCGAACACCTGCAACGGCACCGTCGCCACCAGCGGCTGCAGCAGCGTCGGCGTGGCCGGAATCCGGATCAGGTGATCGGCGTACGGCACCACCGCCTCGTCGCCCTCCTCCGCGATCACGATCGTGCGCGCTCCCCGGGCCCGGATCTCCTGGATGTTGGACACGATCTTGTCGTGGATCACCGACCGCCCCCGAGGCGAGGGCACGACCACGACCACGGGCAGGTCTTCCTCGATCAGGGCGATCGGCCCGTGCTTCAACTCCCCTGCCGCGAAGCCCTCGGCGTGCATGTAGGCGAGCTCCTTGAGCTTCAGCGCGCCTTCGAGGGCCACCGGATAGCCGACGTGCCGGCCGAGGAACAGCACGGTGTTCTTGGCGGCCAGCGACCGTGCCAGCGCCCGCACCGGCTCCATCGTCTCCAGCACCCGCTCGACCTCACCGGAGATGTGCGACAGGTCCCGGATGACGGCGGAGATCTCGTCGCCCCACTTGGTGCCGCGCACCTGCCCCAGGTACAGCGCCACCAGGTAGCACGCCACGAGCTGTGTCAGGAACACCTTCGTCGACGCCACGGCGACCTCGGGTCCCGCGTGCGTGTACAGCACGGCGTCCGACTCGCGGGGGATCGTCGAGCCGTTGGTGTTGCAGATCGCGAGCACCTTGGAACCCTGCTCGCGGGCGTGCCGCAGCGCCATGAGCGTGTCCATGGTCTCCCCTGACTGGGAGATGGCGATCACGAGGGAGCGCGGCCCGAGGATCGGGTCCCGGTACCGGAATTCACTGGCCAGCTCCACCTCGCACGGAATCCGGGTCCAGTGCTCGATGGCGTACTTGGCGATGAGCCCCGCGTGGAAGGCCGTACCGCAGGCGACGATCACGACCTTGTCCACCTCCCGCAGCTCGGACGCGCTGATCCGCACCTCGTCCAGGGTCAGGGAGCCGGCCGCGTCGATCCGGCCGAGCAGCGTGTCGGCGACCGCCTTCGGCTGCTCGGCGATCTCCTTGAGCATGAAGTAGTCGTAGCCGCCCTTCTCGGCGGCGGAGGCGTCCCAGTCGATGTGGAAGGAGCGGACCTCGGCGTCCCGCCCGTCGAAGCCGGTGACGGTCACCCCGTCCCTCCTCAGCTCCACGACCTGGTCCTGACCGAGCTCGATCGCGGAGCGGGTGTGGGCGATGAACGCGGCGACGTCGGAGGCGAGAAAGGCCTCGCCCTCGCCGACGCCGACGACCAGGGGCGAGTTCCGCCGGGCGCCGACCACGACATCCGGCTCGTCCGCGTGCACCGCGACCAGTGTGAACGCCCCCTCCAGCCGCCGGCACACCAGCCGCATGGCCTCCGCGAGGTCGGCGGTCGCGGAGAACTCCTCGGCCAGCAGATGCGCGACGACCTCGGTGTCGGTCTCGGAGGCCAGCTCGTGCCCCCGCTCCTCCAGCTCGGCCCGCAGCGCGGCGAAGTTCTCGATGATCCCGTTGTGGACGACCGACACCCGGCCCGCGTTGTCCAGATGAGGATGCGCGTTGACGTCCGTCGGCCCGCCGTGCGTGGCCCACCGTGTGTGCCCGATGCCGGTGTGCCCCGTCGGCAGCGGCCGGTCCACCAGCTCCTTCTCCAGATTGACCAGCTTCCCGGCCTTCTTCGCCGCCGCCAGCCCGCCGTCCGCCAGCACGGCGACCCCTGCCGAGTCGTACCCCCGGTACTCCAGCCGTTTCAGCCCGGCCATCACGACATCGAGCGCCGACTGCGACCCCACGTATCCCACGATTCCGCACATGCGCGGCAGCCTAGGCGGCGAGAGCCACCGGATCACGGCACTTCGTGCCCGAATCCGGATATCGCGGCACCGGCGAGAACGAGCCAACCCGTTCCGCCACTCCCCCATCATCCTCACCGACTCATCACAGAAGAACCACAGGATCGCCTTGCCCTCACAGGCCTCACACCCTCCTAGGACCACACCCGACCCAGGGCGTCTTCACGCCAGGGCAGCGGAAAGCCCTTGCTCGTACTCCCGACCACCTGCCTAAAGTGGTCGCGCTTGACCGGATCATGACCAATCCGGGAGGGCACGCACGACAGTCAGCGACCGGGGGAACAGTGTCGCTACGGGGGAGGGACCGTCCGTGCCGCACCATCTGCAATCTGCGTGTCCCACGCCCGCCTGCCGAAGGCGTCCCTGACGCCCGGCAAGGCGAGGCCGACTCGTTTTCTTCACGACCCCTGAGCCGCCATCGGCAGGCTCCCGGTCGGTTCCTTGCGATGAAAGGGATGCGCCCTTGCGTTCCAGACCACCCGCCTTCCGGATACCGGCATCAGGAAGGCAAGGGCTTTTCGCCCGTGTCGTTCTCCTTCTGAGCGCGGTCGCGATGCTGGCCACGCTCGCGGTTCGGCCCGATCTCGCGGGACTCCTCGCGGGTGACGCCTCGACCCGCTCCAGCGACAGGCCGGACGACTGGTTCGACACCACGACCGACGAACAGCTGCGGTTCGACCAGTGCCTGATGGCCGATGCAGTGCGTCTGGGCGGGCCGGGCATGTACGGCCTCGCCCAGGACGCCCTGAACCAGACGCCGGAGAGGCTGCGCGAACTGGCCGCCATGGACGGCGCGTTCGACGGCCCGCTGCGCCAGGCCCACGAGAAGGACGAGAGCGCCTGGAAGGCCAACTGGGAGCGCCTGCTCGCGAACAGGAACGCCTGGGAGAAGCCCCTCGACGGCCTGACGACCCCGCACGGGTTCAACGAATCGACCTTCCACCATGTGCCCGGCGTCCACGACGGCGAGGACTTCTACGACCAGACCGGCCTGGGCAAGTGGGCCGGAGGACCCAACTGGAACGAAGAGTTCAACTTCTACGATCCGACTCCCGAGGCCGACGGCAAGACCGTCCAGGCCGTCAAGGACCTCGGTACACCGCTCTACGGCGAAAAGCCCTACGATCCGTCCCTCCCGGCCGGGGAGCGGGATCGGCAGTACTACGAACAGCTGGCGTTCGAGGCCATGTTCGACCCGTTCCACGGGAAGGGTGCCGACGACGCCCGTCTCTTCCTGGCCTCCGGCGGTTTCCCCCGTACCGCCCCCGAGCCGGGCACGGTCGAGTACCGCATCGCCGTAGAGGACATGAAGACCCGCTTCGCGTCCTGCGGCTGGCGGGATCCGATCGACCCGAACAGGACCCTGCGCCAGGTGGAGGACACCGCCACGCAGGAGTGGCAGCAGGAGATCGCCTCCCAGGCCGCCCAGCGCAACCAGATCCTCACCGCCAACCGCGACGCCACCACGGCTCTGACCAAGGGCGCCGAGTCGATGGCGGATCTGCTCGGCCAGTCGTGGATCGCCGATCACCTGGCCCGCTGGCAGGACTACTGGTCCCCCGGTGGCCTCGGCTGGATCGGTGACTCCCCGGCGGTCATCCAGGTCGAAGCGGCTCAGGGCAAGTGCCTCGACGTGGCCGGTGCGAAGAAGACCGACGGCACCCCCGTACAGCTGTACACCTGCAACAACACCGAGGGACAGCAGTGGCAGTTGGAGGCGTCCGGTGACGCCTACGCCCTGATCAACGTCAACTCCCAGAAGTGCCTCGACGTCCAGAGCAGCAACCCCGCCAACGGCACGAAGATCCAGATCTGGACCTGCAACGGCAGCAAGGCCCAGCAGTGGAACTTCGACGTCCGCGCGGCGGGAGAGCTCCGCAACGTGGTCACGGACAAGTGCCTGGACCTGCACACCTTCGACAACAGCCAGGACTCGTGGCTGTGGACGTGCAACGGCAGCAATCCGCAGAAGTTCCGGATCGTCCCCAAGGGTCACAAGGGCGCGGACAGCCAGGGATACCCCGACAAGGCCCAGTTCGACAAGGCCAAGGCGGGCATCACCGCGGCCCAGACCCAGGCGAAGAAACAGCTCGACTCCATCAAGGCACAGTTGACCACGGCGAAGAAGGCCGCCACCGCCAGCGACACCGCCGAGCAGGCCTCCTACCGGATCGCGGACGCGAGCGGCACCCCGCGTGGCCGCGGACTGCTGGTGGGCCAGCAGAAGGCCCAGGTGACGAAGGGCGCCGTGGCCGGCCTGGAGGCCCTGGCGAAGGCCGCTGAGACCGCCGAGGCGGCCACCCGGGCCTCCGCCGGGGACAGCAAGACGATCGCCCAGCGGGCGCTGGCGCAGGCGGCGCAGTCGAAGGCCGAGTTCCGCAGGGCCGCCGCCGCGGCGGCCGAGGCACAGGCGAAGGCCGCCGCCGACGCGGCCAAGCTGCACCGTGACAACGCCAAGAAGGACAAGGAGACCGCGGAGGCCAAGCTCGCCGAGACCCTCAAGGCCGAGGGCGACGCCAAGGCGGCTGCCGCCGACGCGCACGCCAAGCGGCTGGCCGCCGAGGCCGAGGAGAAGACGGCCAAGGCGGAGAAGGAGGCTGCCGCCGCCAAGCAGGCCGAGGCCAACCAGCACAAGGTGAACGCCCAGGCGGAGGCGGCCAACGCGCAGAACTCGAAGGAGAAGGCCGAGGCCGCCGAGAAGACCGCGGTCGCGCGCAAGAACGATGCGGTGACGGCGCGCGACAACGCCAAGGCCAAGCGGGACGACGCGTGGGAGGCCGAGCAGAAGGCCGACGCGGCCCGCGCCAAGGCCGACGCCAAGGACGCCTACGCCGACTCGCTGGACGCGGGCGACGCGGCGACCGCGGCCCGTGCCGCCGCCGATGAGGCCGACCGGCATGCGAGCGACGCCGAAGCGGCGGCCGGCCGGGCTCGCACCGAGGCCGACGCCGCGACCCAGGCCGCGGCCGCGGCGGACGCGGCAGCCACCCGCGCCGAGGCGGCCGCCAAGCGGTCCCGCGCCGCGGCCGATGCCGCCCAGGCCGCGAAGCTGAAGGCCGACGCGGCGGTCAGGACGGCGACCAGCGCCACGGCGGACGCGATCGCGGCAGCCCGTGACGCCGCCTCGGAAGCGAGGACAGCGGTCCAGTTGGCCGCCGAGGCCGGGGCACAGGCCAGGACCGCCAAATCCCAGGCGGACGCGGCGAAGGTGGAACTCGCCAAGGCCATGGCCGCCTCGGCGAAGGCCGCGGGCTTCGCCCACGTCACCGCACAGGCCGCCGTGGACGCCGACAAGGCCGCCGTGCAGGTCGCCGAGCCGGCCAATGACGCCATCCAGCTCGGCTCCCCGTTCGTCGACACCGACTCCGCCGCAAGCCTGGTCGTCCTGACCGGGCAGGCGTCGAAGTCGATAGCCGAGCAGCAGAAGGCCGTCGCCGACGCCCACGCCAAGAACGCCCAGGCGGAGGCCGACGCGGCCAAATCCCTCGCCGACCAGGCGAAGGACGACACCAAGGCCGCCTACCAGCACGCCGCCAACGCCGCCGGCTACGCGAGGGACGCCCGCGGCTACGCGAAGGAAGCCCTGGGTTACGCGGCCGGCGCGGCGGAGGCAGCCGCCAAGGCCACCCAGTCGCTGGCCCGCACCACCGAGTACGACCGACAGGCCACCGAGGACGCGGCAGCCGCAGACGCGGCAGCCGGCCGCGCGGAGGGCTACGCCACCTCGGCCCGGGCTTCAGCCGACCAGGCAGCCCTCGACGCGGAAGCGGCTCACGCGGCAGCGGCCGAGGCCGAACAGGCGGCGAAGGACGCCCGAGCCGCAGCCGACCGCGCGGACGCGGCGGCGACGGAGGCGGAGGAGGCGGCGAAGGACGCCGACAGGTACGCGAAGGAGGCCCAGGAGGCGGCCGAACGGGCCGAGCGGCAGGACAACGCGGACCAGATCGAGACGGGCACCGTCCCCGACGAGACCGGTGCGCTCATCGGCGGCATGTTCTACGTCGTCGACCACATCGAGAAGGCCGGCGAACCGGACGTCACGAAGAAGACGGACGGCTGCGACGGCTGGTGGGACAAGCTGTTCTACGACGGCGACTGCACGATGACCACGAAGATCCACTTCAAGGCGGTCCTCGACCTGTACATGTGCAGCGCGCAGGACCTGGACCTGTCGCAGTACAAGTGCCCTTCGGGCGCCACGAAGTACCTCGGCCAGTATCCGACCAAGGAGATGACGACCGAGGTCACGCACACCATCACGATCGCCGAGTACCAGAAGAACATCGATCCGATCGACATCCTCTTCGGCAGCTGGATCAAGTGCGCCCAGAAGGTCACGCCCGGTGGGGCGGGCGGGAGCTGGAGTGGCTGCGCCTGGGCGGCCGTGGATGTGGCGAGCCTCTTCGCCGGCAAGATCCTGCGTCCCATCGCGGACGCCGTAAGGGCGGTGGACGCCGCCGCGCGCACCGGCATCGGCTTCGCGGACGCCTTCAAGGCCCTGCGTGCCCTCCCCCTGGCAGACGACGTCGTCCTCGCGCTCGGGGTCAAGGGACTCGACGAACTCGTCACGACCTGCACCAGGGTCCGCGCCCCGCTGCCCATGGCAAGAACGGCCGTGGCCGCCGGGGGCTGCCCCGAGGCACTGATCCTCTACAACAGTGAGGAGATGAGCCAATGGGCGTACAAGTACAGGGTCAAGTCCGGGTTCTTCGAGGGGGATCACAACATCGCCGTGGCCAAGGTGAAGGGCTGGGGCGACCCCATTACCGGTGACTTCGTGATCGCCAGCAGCAGCTTCGCGGGCCACTCGGAGACGAAGATCCTGGACATGCTGAAAGCGAGAAACATCGATCCCAGCGAGATCTCCGCCCTGTACACGGAGCGGCAGCCCTGCCCGGCCTGTGCATCGGAATTGTCCGGTGCCCTCAAGCCAGGCACACCGATCACCTACTCGGTCCCGTACCACCCCGACTTCGCGGACGCGGCTCGGGAACTGCTCGACCGATATGTTCGGCAGGCGGGCGGGCGGAGTCTGGCACGTCGCGCGACGAGCGACCAGCGAACCGAGGAACAAGCTGCACATGACTGAGCCCGAATTCGACCTGCCTCCCAAAGCCCCGCCGGAGGTCGTCGCCGAGCGTGACGCGCTGGCTGACAAGGTGTGCCGGGAACTGGCCCGAACCGGGCTCCCGGTGCACCGCGGCGACCTCGACGACAGCGCGGAAAAGAGACCTGGGGCACGTGTGCATGTCACGCCGTTCGTCGACGGCGGGGTGTATGTGAACTGGACGACGAATGCGGAGCTGAGGGACACGGCCCTCGACCTCTTCGCGCAGGGAATCGACTACGCCGACCCACCTCCGGTCCTCCGCCACTACAACAGCGTTCTCCAGCACATGCGGGCCGCCCTGTCGGAGATCTTGGCCTCGGCGGGATTCGAGGTCACAGAACCGGACCGGCACGGGCACGGAAGCATGATCCAAGTAAAGGGCTTCCGGCCCTGACCAGCCGCTGGTCAGGCCCCGCCGAATCCAAGCCGTCACCGGCTTCGGCGGGGCCTGCCCCAGGAGCGACGTGAGTCACAGCCTGTACCTCTGCCGTTTCGTCCACGGACAACCCAGCCCCATGGACGAAAACCCCGATACGCGATGTCCTCGGCCCGGTCACCGTGGGCGGAATGTCGGCCACGGGTCTCCCGGAGTCCTGGGATCTCGAAGCCGAGGACGGCGGCGGATCGGAGGTCCACGGCGACGCTCTCGGCCTAACCTTCAGCCGTTTCTCCCCCGGCCAGATCCTCGATCACATGGCCGAACTCGCCCGCCGCACCGGTGCCGCCGTCATACCGCTCGGGTGCCCGACCATCCTCACGAGCGAGGCCGACCCGAAACACCTCCCGGAGAGCCTGCGCGCGGAGGCGATCGTCGTGGCGCCCGAGTCCCTGACCGGCCAGGCGATCCAGCTCGTGATCACCCCGCGCCCTGAGCCCCGCCAACGCCCCGCCCTCCCCCAGTTCCCGTACCACCCCAACCCCGTCGCCACCATCTCCGACGCCCCCTGCGCGTGCTGCGGACAAGAACGCGGCTGGGTCTACACCGGCCCCGTCCACGCCGCCGACGCCCCGGACAGCGGCAGCTGCCCGTACCGCGTCGCCTTCGGCAAGGCCGCCGAGCGATACGACGCCGCCTTCGCCGACGGCATCGAGGGGGACGTACCCGAAGACGTCGGAACGACGATCCTCAGGCGCACCCCGGGATTCCTCGCCTGGCAGTCACCGACCTGGCTCACGCACTGCGGCGACGGCGCCGAGTTCCTCGGTCTCGCCGGAGCGAAGGAGCTCGAGAAGTACCCGGACGCCGTCGGCCACCTCCGCCAACGGTGGCCGGATGACCGGTTCGACGACTTCCTCGCCTACGCGGATTTCACCTGACGAGCCCCACGGCCGAGCCCCGCGTGACGCACCCCACCCCCCACCCCGTTCAAACTCCGTTAACAATGGACTGTGATCTCTCCGGTCTCCCCGATGCCCCGGAGCGCCCACCGGCACAAGCCGGAGGCGACTCCCTACGTCGACCTCACCCGCTCAGAGTGGAGTGCGCTGCGCGAGAAGACGCCCCTCCCGCTGAACGCCGAAGAGGTCGAGAAGCTGCGCGGTCTCGGTGACGTCATCGACCTCGACGAGGTGCGGGACATCTACCTCCCGCTGTCCCGGCTGCTGAATCTCTACGTCGGCGCCACGGACGGGCTGAGAGGGGCCCTGAACACCTTCCTGGGCGAGCAGGGCTCCCAGTCCGGCACCCCGTTCGTCATAGGGGTCGCGGGATCCGTCGCCGTGGGGAAGTCGACCGTCGCCCGTCTCCTCCAGGCCCTGCTGTCCCGCTGGCCCGAGCACCCGCGCGTGGAGCTGGTCACCACCGACGGTTTCCTGCTCCCCACCCGGGAGCTGCAGGCCCGGGGGCTCATGTCCCGCAAGGGCTTCCCCGAGTCGTACGACCGCCGGGCGCTGACCCGGTTCGTCGCCGACATCAAGGCGGGCAAGGACGAGGTCACCGCCCCCGTCTACTCCCACCTGATCTACGACATCGTCCCGGACCAGCGGCTCACCGTCCGCCGCCCCGACATCCTGATCGTCGAGGGCCTCAACGTCCTGCAGCCCGCCCTGCCCGGCACGGACGGCCGCACCCGCGTCGGTCTCGCCGACTACTTCGACTTCAGCGTGTACGTCGACGCGAGCGCCGAGGACATCGAGCGCTGGTACCTCAGCCGGTTCAGGAAGCTGAGGCAGACCGCCTTCCAGAACCCCGACTCGTACTTCAGGAAGTACACCCAGGTCTCCGAGGAGGAGGCCGTGGACTACGCCCGCCACCTCTGGCGCACCATCAACAAGCCCAACCTGGTGGAGAACATCGCCCCCACCCGCGGCCGCGCCACCCTCGTCATCCGCAAGGGCCAGGACCACAAGGTGCGCAAGCTCAGCCTCCGCAAGCTCTAGACAGGGCACGCCTGTTAAATAGGCGCATGCTGCATCTGCGCCTGATCACACCGGCCCACCAGACCGACGACGTGGTCCGTCTGATCGAGGGGACGGTCGGCACCACCCATCTGGTCGTGCTGCGGGGTGCCGCCCGCAACCCCGAGGGTGACGTCGTGATGTGCGACGTGGCGCGCGAGGCCGGTGACGAACTCCTCACCGATCTGCAGGGGTTGGGCCTCGACGCCAACGGATCCATCGCGGTCGAGAACATCGACCTGTCCCTGTCGAAGCGCGCCGACAAGGCCGAGGCGGAGGCTCCCGGCGAAGGCGCGGACGCCGTCCTGTGGGAGCACCTGACCGACGCCACGCACGAGGAGTCGACGCTCTCCGTCACCTACCTCGCCTTCATCACCCTGGCCACGATGATCGCGGCCTGCGGTGTGGTGCTCGACAACGCGGTCCTCATCGTGGGTGCCATGGCGGTGGGCCCGGAGTTCGGTCCGCTCGCCGGCATCTCCACCTCGATCGTGCAGCGCGCTCCCCGCCTGGCCCTGCGCTCCCTGATCGCCCTCCTGGTCGGCTTCGCCGTGGCGATGGCCGTGACGGTGGGCTTCAGTCTCTTCATGGACGCGCTGGACCTGTTCAGCAAGGGCAAGCTGGAGGGCGACCGCCCGCAGACCGGCTTCGTCTACGCCCCGGACGCCTTCTCCTTCATCGTCGCCGTCCTCGCGGGCGCCGCCGGCACCCTCTCCCTGACCTCGGCGAAGTCCGGTGCCCTGGTGGGCGTGGCCATCTCGGTCACCACGGTCCCGGCGGCCGCCAACGCGGCGGTGGCCCTCAGCTACGGCGACACCAAGCAGACCTGGGGCTCGACGGAGCAACTCCTCCTGAACCTCCTGGGCATCATCCTGGCGGGAACGACAACCCTGCTGCTCCAGAAGTGGGCCTGGCGGAAACACACCTGACGCACGCGCTCCGCACCCGGCGGGTCAGCCCAGCGCCGACTTCACCGCGTCCGCCAGCCGCCCCGCCACCGTCCGGGCCTGGTCGATGTCCGCCGCCTCGACCATCACCCGCACCAGCGGCTCGGTGCCCGACGGGCGCAGCAACACCCGCCCGGTGGCCCCGAGTTCACGCTCGGCCTCGGCGACCGCCGCCGCCAGCTCCCCGGAGGTGGAGACCCGCGAACGGTCCACGTCGGGCACGTTGATCAGCACCTGGGGAAGCCGCTCCATCACGGAGGCCAGGTCCTTCAGCGACCGCCCGCTCTCCGCGACGCGAGCCGCCAGCATCAGCCCGGTCAGCGTCCCGTCCCCGGTCGTGGCGTGATCCAGGATGATGACGTGCCCGGACTGCTCGCCGCCGAGGGCGTACCCGTGCTCCTTCATCTCCTCCAGCACATACCGGTCGCCCACCGCGGTCTGGACGAGCCGAAGCCCTTCCCGCTCCATCGCCAGCTTGAAGCCCAGGTTCGACATGACCGTCGCCACGACGGTGTCGGACCGCAGGGCCGAACGCTCCTTCATCGCCAGCGCGAGCACGGCCATGATCTGGTCGCCGTCCACCTCCTCACCGGTGTGGTCGACGGCCAGGCAGCGGTCCGCGTCCCCGTCGTGCGCGATGCCGAAATGCGCGCCGTGCTCGACGACGGCGGCCTTCAGCGGTCCGAGATGCGTGGAGCCGCACCCGTCGTTGATGTTGAGCCCGTCCGGCTGGGCACCGATGGTGATCACCTCGGCGCCGGCCCGCGAGAACGCCTCCGGAGACACCCGGGCGGCAGCGCCGTGCGCCTCGTCGAGGACGATCTTCAGCCCGTCGAGCCGGTTCGGCAGTACGGCGATCAGATGGGCCACGTACTTGTCGAAGCCCTCGGTGTACTCGCTGACCCGGCCGACGCCACCGCCGGTCGGCCGCTCCCAGGGCTCCCCGCCCTTGTGCTCCTCGTAGACGGCCTCGATGCGCTCCTCCAGCTCGTCGTCGAGCTTGTGCCCGCCGCGCGCGAGGAACTTGATGCCGTTGTCGGGCATGGCGTTGTGGCTGGCGGAGAGCATGACGCCGAGGTCGGCGCCGAGCACACCCGTGAGATACGCCACCGCGGGCGTGGGCAGCACTCCGACGCGCAGGACGTCCACGCCGGCGCTCGCGAGGCCCGCCACCACGGCGGCCTCCAGGAACTCCCCGGACGCGCGCGGGTCCCGTCCCACCACCGCGGTCGGCCGGTGGCCCTGGAACGTACCCGCCTCGGCCAGCACATGCGCCGCCGCGACCGACAGACCGAGCGCCATCTCGGCCGTCAGATCCGCGTTGGCGACGCCGCGCACGCCGTCCGTGCCGAAGAGTCGTCCCACTTGTCCTCCTGAGAAAGCGTCAGTTACGGAGATCATCCGATCACATGAGCCTTTGAGCGCCTTGTGCCGTTATACGCCTAAGGCTGTGATAAACGAACGCCCCGGCGGCACTGTGGCGTGCCGCCGGGGCGTTCGGACGTACAGGCAGCTGCGATTAACGCTTGCTGTACTGCGGAGCCTTACGGGCCTTCTTGAGACCGGCCTTCTTGCGCTCGACCGCACGGTCGTCGCGGCGGAGGAAGCCGGCCTTCTTGAGGGCGCCGCGGTTGTTGTCCACGTCGGCCTCGTTCAGCGCGCGGGCCACGCCGAGGCGCAGGGCACCGGCCTGACCGGAGACACCGCCACCCGCGATGCGGGCGATGACGTCGTAGCGGCCCTCGAGCTCGAGCACCTTGAAGGGCTCGTTGACTTCCTGCTGGTGCACCTTGTTGGGGAAGTAGTCCTCAAGGGTGCGACCGTTGATCTTCCACTTGCCGGTGCCCGGGACGATCCGGACGCGGGCGATGGCGTTCTTGCGACGGCCCAGGCCGGCGGCCGGCTGCGGGTCGCCGAAGCGGGACGCCATGGACTCCGAGGTGTACTCGCCCTCGACGGGGACCTCGGACTCGGTGGTGTAGCTGTCGATGTCGACGATCTCTTCGCCCTCGACGGGCGTCTCGACGGTGGTCTCGGCCACGATTCTCCTCAGATTCTGTTCAGTCTTAGGGGGTGGCCGGACTTACTGCGCGACCTGGGTGATCTCGAACGGCACCGGCTGCTGGGCAGCGTGCGGGTGCTGGTCGCCCGAGTAGACCTTCAGCTTGGTGAGCATCTGACGGCCCAGGCTGTTCTTGGGGATCATGCCCTTGACGGCCTTCTCGATGGCCTTCTCGGGGTTCTTGGCGAGCAGCTCGTCGTAGCGGACGGAGCGCAGACCACCCGGGTAGCCGGAGTGGCGGTACGCCATCTTCTGGGTCCGCTTGTTGCCCGACAGGTGCACCTTGTCGGCGTTGATGATGATGACGAAGTCACCCATGTCCATGTGCGGGGCATAGGTCGGCTTGTGCTTGCCACGGAGGAGGTTCGCGGCAGTGGTAGCCAGACGACCCAGGACGATGTCCTGAGCGTCAATGACGTGCCACTGGCGAGTCACATCGCCGGGCTTGGGGCTGTACGTACGCACTTCGCAGCCTTCTTCTTCAGTGGATGGGTGCTGACACATGGCATCACTGAAGCGATCGTGCAGCTGGGGACGACAATGGCCGGGTCACTGCCCGTATGCCGCCCACTGGTAACTGCTCCAGGGAACCTAGGTAGAGGCCTCTCGCATGAGAACGAGCGAGCCAATACACAACGAAGATGCAGGATACCCGGGGTCGCACGGACGGGTCAAAACGAGGCCCTCACGACCCCTCCGCGGCCGAGATGTGCACCGGTGCCGGAAAGGTCCCGGGGCCAGTGTCCACAGGCCCCGCAGCACCTCCCGTCCCCCGTCTAAGATGCGCCCCATGAGCTTTGGGCAGCAGGGGGGACCCCCGTCCCAGTGGGATCCCTGGAAACCGCAGTCACAGCAGCCGTGGAGCAGCGGCGGGGGCGAGCAGACTCCGGACTGGGCCGCGCTCGCCGAGGCCTCCGAGATCCGCAACAGACGGCGCCGGCTGTTCTTCATCGTGGGCGGCGCGCTGGCCACGGTCGCGATAGGCACCGCCGTGGCGATGGCCGTCGTCTCGGCGAACGGCAGTGACGACGAGGCGAACAAGCCGACGTCCTCGCTGTCGGCCGCCTCGATCCCCAGCGCGACCGGGACCGCTCCGTCGTTCGCGCCCACCAGCGCCCCGCCGCCGCTGGACCCGAAGGAATTCATCGCCAGCAAGGCCAAGGACACGGCCCCGCTCAGCGCCCGGATCCTCTACCCGGGCACCCAGCTGACCATGGGCTCGACCGTGTACAAGAAGGGCACCACCTCCGACACGAAGAACTGCGCCGCGGCCGACACCGTCCAGCCCAGTCTCGGCAAGATCCTCAAGGCCGACGGCTGCACCCAGTTCATGCGCGTCAGCTACACCAAGGACGGCGTCTCGGTGACGGTCGGCGTGGCAGTCTTCGACACGGAGGCCCTGGCGGCGAAGGCGAAGGGGCAGGTCAACACCAAGAAGGACATCGTCAGGTCGCTCTCGGGCGGCGCGGTCAAGCCCTTCTGCAACTCCGCGATCTGCCGCACGACCTCGAACTCCTACGGCCGCTACGCCTACTTCACCATCGCGGGCTTCGCCAACGGCAAGAACGTCACGGAGAAGGACACCGCGGTCTTCAGCATCGGCAACAACCTGGCCGAGTTCACCTTCCGCCAGATCCACCGCCGCGGCGAGGCACAGGCGTCCACGGCCGCGAGCCGGTGATCCGGCGCGCTGACGCGCGCCGGATCCGGTTCGATCAGGTCCGCTTTTGCCTCAGCCCCGTTCCCGGGAGCCGCTCAGGACGGGCTCGGGAAACGGCACGACGGGTTCCGGCACGCTGCCGGCCGTCCGCCGGCTCCCGGCCGTCCTGAAGACCCAGGTGCGGTAGGACCAGAAGCGGAAGAGGGTCGCCACACCGATGCCGACGAACTTGCTGATGTTGCTGGCGAGCGTTCCCTCCCAGCCGAACCCGTAGGTCGTGGCGTAGAGGACCGAGTTCTCGATGACCAGCCCGATCGCGCTGAAGAACAGGAAGAGGGTCAGCTCCTTCCTGCGGCTGTTGCGGTCCTCCTGGTCCCGGTTGCGGTAGGCGAAGTACCGCAGGCCGAGATAGTTGCTGAGGATCGCGATGGCCGTGGCCAGGACGCTCGCCCGGACGGTCTGCCAGTCCGTGACGGTCCTGATGAGGTTGAAGACCGCGAGATTGACCACGAAGCCCGACGCGCCGACCATGCCGAACTTCGCGATCTCGCGGTACAGCTTCCCGAACCTGGGGGGAAGCGCGTGACGTCCGCCGCTCACTGGTTCGTTCAGCCCCGCCGGTTGCGCAGACGCAGCCGTACCGGCATCACCGCCGACTCGATCTGCGTCGCGAGGTTCATCTTGGAGACGCCCTCGGTGCGCTCTTCGAAGCGGATCGGGATCTCGACGGCACTGTGTCCGGCCCGGACGGCCTTGAACTTCAGCTCGACCTGAAAGCTGTAGCCGGCGCTGTCCAGGGTCGCCAGGTCGATGTCCCGCAGGGTCGCGGCCGACCACAGGTTGAAGCCCGCGGTGATGTCCCGGATCTTGGTGCCGAGCACGGTCCGGGCATAGCGGTTGGCGAAGCGGGACAGCAGGACGCGGTGCTTTCCCCACTCCGCGTCCAGCGACCCGCCCTCGACGTACCGGCTGCCGACGACCAGGCCCACCCCGGACGCCACGGCCGTACCGAGCATACGTGGGACCGCTTCCACCGGGTGGCTGCCGTCGGCGTCCATCTGGACGACGTAGTCGGCGCCCTCCTCCAGGGCGGCGCTCATGCCGGCTACGTAGGCGCGCCCGAGCCCGTCCTTCTCCGTCCGGTGCAGCACGCTCATCCGGCGTCGCCCGTCCCAGTTGTACTTCTCGGCGAGTTCCTCGGCGATCCGCCCGGTCCCGTCCGGGCTGGAGTCGTCGACGACCTTCAGATGCAGCCCGTCGATGGGCAGGTCCAGGACCAGCTCCGCCATGCGGGGCAGGTTCGCCGCCTCGTTGTACGTCGGCATCACGACCGTGACCCGTACGCCCGGGTGTCTGTCGAGGCTCGTCATGTCGTTCTCTTCCCTCCCCAGAGGCCCTGACCGGGCCTCTCCCCAGCGAGCGCGGGTCTGCCCAGCGCCCGGAAATGCCAACCCGCCGCGGCCCAGCGCTCCCCGTCGAGCGCCCCCCGGCCGTCCACGATCCGTGCGCGGGCCACCAGTCGCGCGGCCCGCTCCGGGTCGATCTCCCGGAACTGCGGCCACTCGGTGAGATGCAGTACGAGATCGGCACCTTGCAGTGCCTCCTCGGCCGACAGTGCGTAGCCGAGGAGCGGGAACGCCTTGCGGGCGTTGTCCAGCGCCTCGGGGTCGTACACCGTGACATCGGCGCCGTCGAGACGCAGCCGGGCGGCCACGTTCAGCGCGGGCGAGTCACGGATGTCGTCGGAGTCGGGCTTGAAGGCCGCTCCGAGTACGGCGATCCGGGCCCCCAGGACCGAACCCCCGCACAGCTCGCGCGCCATCTCGACAACCTTGTCGCGGCGGCGCATGTTGATCGCGTCGACCTCCCGCAGGAAGTCCAGCGAGACCCCCAGTTCCCCGGCGCGGTGCGCGAAGGCCCGGATGTCCTTGGGCAGACAGCCGCCTCCGAAGCCGACGCCGGCGCGCAGGAACTTCTTCCCGATCCGGTCGTCGTACCCGATCGCCTCGGCGAGGACACCGACGTCGCCGCCCGCGGCCTCGCAGATCTCGGCCATCGCGTTGATGAAGGAGATCTTGGTGGCGAGGAACGCGTTGGCGGCCGTCTTGACCAGCTCGGCGGTCGGGAAGTCGGCGGTGACCAGCGGGGTACCGGCGTCGAGGACGGGGGCGTAGACCTGGCGGAGGATCGTTTCCGCGTGCGAAGACCGCACGCCGAACACCAGCCGGTCCGGCCGGAGCGTGTCCTCGACGGCGAAGCCCTCGCGCAGGAACTCCGGGTTCCAGGCCACCTCGACCCGCTCGTGCGCGGCCGCCAGCCGCTCCGCCGTGCCCACCGGCACGGTCGACTTGCCGACCAGCAGCACCCCCTCGGCCGCGTGCCCGGCGATCGCCGCGAAGGCCGCGTCGACGTACGTCAGGTCGGCACCCTCGGAGCCCTTGCGCTGCGGGGTGCCGACACACACGAAGTGCACCTCGCCGAAGGCCCCGGCCGCGGCGTGGTCCGTGGTGAACCGGAGCCGTCCGCTCGCCGTGTGCTTCGCGATCAGCTCCGGCAGTCCGGGCTCGTGGAACGGCACCCGACCGGCCTGGAGCGCGGCGACCTTGTCGGGGTCCACGTCGACCCCGAGCACCTCGTGTCCCAGCTCCGCCATGCAGGCGGCGTGGGTGGCACCGAGATAGCCGGTGCCGATGACTGTGAGCCGCATCCAGCGGCCTCCTTCACAACTCCGTGTCAGCCGTTATCTGCGCTCGAGAACCTGCACCACGATGTGGTTCAGCTTCACCGTGCGTCCGGCCCTGAAGGTCTTCTCGATCGCCGCGGCGGTCTTCTCGTTCATGCCGGTCAGGGGCGGTCGGCCGTCGCTGACGGTGGAGACCAGCCACAGCCGGTCGGTGCCCTTGAGACAGCTCGCCGGCTTGCGGCACTCGGTGGCGCCGTAGGACCCGTTCTGCTGCGGGGTGTACTCCATGAGCACGTCCTTCGGGGCCTCGCGGTCCCGCAGTTCGTACGCCATGGCCCGGCGCTCCGACATCCCGCCGTTGAAGATCATCCCGTCGCCGGACCTCTCGCCCGCCGCGACGACGTTCGCCGCGGCCCGGAAGTCCGGTTCCCTCGGCAGGTCCTTCTTGGCGTCGCCGATCGCCGGCCACGCCACGAAGGTGTACCCGGCCGCCACCACCGCGACCAGCAGCCCGCTCAGCACTTGGGCGCCGGTCCCCCGGCGGGCGTCGGGGTCGAGCCTGCCGACGAGCCGGGTGAGCGCGGCGGCCACCAGCAGCGTCCAGGCCGGGATGGTGAACAGCAGGTACCGCGGCAGGAAGAGGTGCAGCTGGTTGGCGGTCACGAAGGTGAGCACCGGCGGCAGGATCGCCCAGGCGGCGAGCAGCACCGAGTACCGCCCGGCCAGCAGCAGGCCGACTACGCCGAGGGCCATCACGGCTCCGCCGGTGATCCACGACCCGAACAGGGTGTCCGGGAACTGGGTCAGGTCCTTGGTCGTGGTGACGTTCCAGGCGATCTGGCCGCTCTGCCCGGTGCCCTGCGCCACCATCGGGAAGGTGATGGACAGTCCCAGCATGGCCGCGCCGGCGAAGGCGTAGTGGGCGATGCGGTCGCCGCGCTTCTTGGCCAGGAAGACGAGCCACACATGCCCGGCGAGCACCGCCATGGCCACCAGGTGACTGAATCCCGTGGCCGCTACGGCGAGCCCGTACAGCGTCCAGTGGCGCAGGCTCGGCCGCTCCAGCGCCCGGATGAGCCACAGGGTGGCCAGCAGCGCGAACATCGTCGCGAAGGCGTAGGGCCGGGCCTCCTGGCCGTACCGGGTGATCATCGGTACCACCGCGAACAGCAGTCCGGCCAGCACCCCGGTGCGCACCGCGAACATCCGGCGCCCCAGCAGCCCGACCAGGCCGGCCGAGACCGCCATGGCGAGCGCCTCCGGCAGCCGCAGCATCGCCGCCGAGTCCCCGGCGACGTCGATCCACAGGTGCATGACCGCGTAGTACGGCGCGATCACGACGTCGATGCTGCCGATCAGCCGTCCGAGGTCGTGCCACGAGATCGTGGACGCCCACCAGGTGGCGTGCTCGTCGCGCCACAGCTGGCGCCCGCCGAGCCCCGGCACCACGCAGGCGGCCGCGACCAGCGCCGGCAGCAGAAAGGCGAGCCACGCCGAGCCCCTGCCGGCTCCGTCGGCGGACCGGCGGTGACCGGAGGACGCATCGTCCCCGCGTTCCTGGGCGGCCGTTTCGTCGACCGCTGGTGTGTACGCCGTCATCGCTTCACCCAGATCCGGTACGGCTCCTGTCCGCCGTCCTTGTCGGAGGGCCGCAGCACGGCCAGCAGCCGGTAGTCGGCGTTGCCGCGCAGCGCCTCGGGAACGGAGTCGGCCCGCAGCGCGATCACGTCGTAGGAGTCCTTCTTCACCTCGGCCGTCAGAGCCGCGCCCTGCCCGGCCCGGTGCCACTGGGCGGGCTTCGTCTGCGCCCGGAAGTAGTAGGCGGAGATCTCCGGGTCGTCCGTCAGGTACGCGCCCTTGGTGTCCACGACCTCGCGCAGGGCGCCGACCATGGCGGCCGAGTCCGGCGGCCGGTACAGCCCCCCGGTCTGTGCCATGCCGATGACCAGGGCGGCGACGTAGATCATGATGCCGATCTGCGGGTACCGGAAGTGGGCGCCCATCATCCGCGAGACACCGAGACCGGCCATCGGCACCGCGAAGAGCAGTCCGAAGCCGACATGGATGTACAGCGAGCTGCCGTTGCCCAGCCAGGCCTGGTAGAGCGGGGCGAGCAGGGCGGTGGCGCACATCGTCAGGCCCAGCAGGGAGCGCCGGACCGCGCCCGGCGCGCTGCCCTCGGCCCAGGGCATCTCGCCCATCCGGGCCCGCCGGATGAAGCCGACGGCACCGATCACCGCGACGAGCAGGACGACGCCGCCCCACTGAGCGCTCTCCTTGAGCAGTTCGACGGCGCTGTCGTCGCTTTGCACGTTCCAGCCGCTCGGCGTCCCGTGGAGCAGGACGCCGACGAAGCACAGGGCTCCGGTTGCCACCGCGAACAGCGCACCCCGCACGAAGGCGCCCGCGCCGCGGAAGCGATAGGCGGTCAGTACGGCGAGCACGGTCAGCGTCGGCAGGTACAGGGCGGCCGAGTACGCGGCGAACGGCGCGAGGGCCGCGAAGGGCGCCGCGAGCAGCACGGCCGCGGGGCCGGACTGCCGGGTCCGGGCCAGCAGCCACAGGGCGGCGGCGAGCAGGAACAGCGACAGGGAGTGCAGGGAGGCGTACCGGCCGGTGAAGGCGGTCGACTCCAGCACGGAGTACATGGCGGCGGCCGCGAGACCGGCCCGCGCGTTGAACAGCAGCCGGGTGGCGCCGAACAGCAGCGCCGTGGCTCCGAGCGCCCAGGCCAGGCTCAGCGCCCGGGCCCCGGCGAGGCCGAGCTGGGCGACCGGCCCCGACAGTGCGCCGTCGGACACCAGGAACTTCGCCTCCTGCGGGAAGGCGCTGCCGTCGAGCCGGAAGGACAGTCCGGCCTGCACGAGCAGGATCAGGAGCAGGGCTCCCCGACTGATCCAGGCCGAACGGCTGTTGTCGACCGCCCAGGCCGACACCGGGACCTCGGGCAGCACATAGCCCGGCTCGGGCTCCGGCTCGGGTTCGACGACGGTGTACTCGGGGACGTAGTACTCGGCGTCGGAACCGCCCGTGTAGGGCCGCGTGTAGCGCTGCTGGGCGGGGTTCGGCTGCTGCGGGATGTACGGCTGTCCGGTGTACGGCTGCTGATAGCCGTACGCCTGGTGGTCACCGTAGGCCTGCTGATCGCCGTGGACCGGCTGCTGTTGCTGCTGCTCGGTGTAGGGCGGGTAGTGCTGCTGCCAGTCCTGCTGTGAACCGGGTTCCGACCAACTGCCGTCCTGTTGCTGCGTCGTCATGAACGCGGCACCTCGAATCCGAAGTCGTCGTCGGCGATGAGGCGCTTGAACTCGGCCAGGGCGAGCGGGCTGCTCTGGATGCGCCAGTCGGCCCGCTTGGGGATGTTGAACCACAGGAAGCCGATGACGTCCTTGTCCTCCTTCACCCCCGCGAACAGCGCGCGCACGTCGGCGCGCCGCCGCTCCCCGGGCTCGGACGAGGTCTCGCTGATCAGCACCGGCTTGTCGGTGAACGCGTCGATCTGGCTGCGGGTCGGGCCGTAGAGGGTGTCGAAGGTGTGCGCGCCGGTCCGGGTCCAGTAGCCGACGATGCCGACCCAGTCGACGTAGGCGTCACCGGGCCAGTACGGCTCCAGCTTCACGGAACGGACCGGGTTGACGACGTTCGGGCTCCACACCCAGATGACGTTGGTGGCGCCGACCTGCTGGAAGACGTCGTGGATGTGCCGCCAGGCCTTCACGAAGGTCTCGGGGGTGGTGTCCTTGGTGCCCCACGGGTACCAGTGGCCGTTCATCTCGTGCCCGAAGCTGATCGCCACGGGCACGTCCGTCTTGCGCACACTGTCCGCGTACTTCTTGATGTACGCGTCCTGCGAACCGTCGGCGATCTTGTCGAGGCCGGGCTTGAACGGCTCCCACGACACGTACAGCATGCCGCCGTCACCGAAGACGTTCTGGGCGCCCACGGCGTTGAAGCCGTTGCCCCACGACGAGTACGAGCCGACCAGGTTGGGCTTCTTGCCGACGGTCTTCGCGAAGGCGTCCACCGGCTTCAGCGAGCTGGGCGCGCCGTCCAGGGCCACCCCGAAGTACTCCTTGCCGGGGTGCAGCAGCGGTTTCACGTCGTACGGCAGCTCCGCCCCGGGTCCCTTCGAGGCGGACCCGGCGGACGGTTCCTTCGCGGCCTGCGCGGCGGGGTCGTCGCCGCCGAGCACGCCGCAGCCGGCGACCGCCGCCAGGGACATCAGCGCCGCGCACAGCGGGAGGACGCTCTTGCGGATCATGCGGGTTCACCTGCTGAGTGGTGTTCCTTGGGCTGGATGAGCGCTCGCGCGACGACCAGCGCGTAGAACAGCCCGGAGGACAGGACGAGAGCGAAGTCCGGCGGGTAGCCGGTGAACAGGCGGTACACGGCCGCGCCGACCCAGACCACGGCGGTGCCGCCGCTCCAGATCCACAGGCCGAGCCAGAACCGGCGAGTCTTGTTCTTCTTCGCGCCCTTGGAGCCGGTCGGCTGCCAGCCCATGCGCTGCTTGCGCAGGATGTCCCAGATGGCGAAGACATGCGCCCAGCCGTACATCATCCGTGCCGACCAGGCCTCCAGCCGGTACGGCGCCTTGTGCCACATCGGGAAGACGAGGGTGGTGTAGGCGATGCTGGGGAGCACCCAGACCAGGTGCTTGACCTGGAGCATCTCGGGGCTGGTGAGCAGCAGCATGACGGGCACCAGCGGCGCGAAGAAGGTGAACAGCGCCGTGTGGATGTAGTAGAAGAAGCCGGACAGGTAGCAGAGCCGACTGGAGAAACGTATCGGCGCGTCCCAGAACTTCTTGCTGGCCAGCAGCGACATCGATCCCGAGCACCAGCGGTACTGCTGGTTGAAGAAGGCTCCGGCGGTGTCCGGGCAGACCCCTGTGGACAGCGCGACCGGCACGTACTTCAGGTCCCAGCCGAGCCCGCGCAGGTCGAAGCCGGTGTGCACGTCCTCGGAGTGCTCGATGAGGGTCGTACCGCCGTTGGTCTCCAGGGCGGCCCGCCGGTAGATGGCACAGGAGCCGACGCAGATGGCGCCGTCGCTGTTCTGCCGGGACACCTGCACGGAGCGGTAGAAGAGCTCCTGCACCGCGCCGGCCCCGCGCTCGATCCAGTTCTGCGAGTCCAGCACCCGGAAGTACTGCGGGGACTGCACGATCCCGACGCGCTCGTCGGTCTCCATGTACGGCAGCAGCTCCTCCAGGAGGTCGGAGCGCGGCGTGAAGTCGGCGTCGAGGATCAGGACGTACTTGCCGTCCGACTGGCCGAACCCGAAGTGCAGGTTGCCGGCCTTCTTGAACCAGCCGCGGTTCTCGCGGGTGCCGTAGCGGAAGCCGAAGTCCCGGGCCATGGCGGCGAGTTCCGGGCTCGCTCCGTCGTCGAGGACGAAGGGCACGCACACGCCCGGGTACCGGTCGGCCAACTGCCGCACATGGGTCCAGGTGTTGTGCAGCACCTCGATGGGCTCTCCGCACACCGGCAGGAAGACGTCGACGCTGGGATAGACCGCGGGCCGCCAGCCACGCACGAGCTGCTGGTGGTACTCGAAGTCGAAGTCCCGCGTGAAGCCGTTCACCTTCAGCGACACGAGGTAGTAGACGACCGTGAAGAACAGCGGTGGCGCGAAGATCCACATCACCGGGCTGGCCTTGGTCAGCGCCACCTGGCTGACGGTCAGGCACCCGAAGCTGACGATCGAGGCGAGCGTCAGCACCCACAGGCGCCTCTTGACGTACGAGTACTTTTCCGCATGCGAGGGCGGCGCGGGCAGAAGTCCCAAGGGCGCCTGCTCGGCGCCACGCTTTCCTCCACGCCGTGTGGATCGATGCCCCCCGGCACCGGTCGCTCCGGACATGCGGGCAGAGTCAATGGATGACATTCCTACCCTCCGGGCCCTGGGCCCGATGTGTTCCCCACCCCAAAGAGCCCCTTTCGAACAAAGGGGCCAGATGGGAAAGGTTATCCGAGGGATGTGAATGACGTAAGGGCACTGTGAAGACGTACGTCCGACAAGTCCGCTTATGCTCTAAATTTTTGTTGAAGAGTGAGGTAACCAACAGGTTTCACATCCGGACGACCCGGGCAGAAGGCTCTGATTGTGCGCCTCCTGTGACACCTCGGCCGGCGCCGCCGCCCTCCGTGAACGGGCCCGCACGCGGCCCGTCGAGACGGATGACGATCCTGACGCGAAGCGCGCAGCCCAGTGCACAATCGGGCCAACTGGTGATAGGAACAACCACTCGGTCTTCACGTTTGTGCCGTACCTGTGACCGTTCCGGGCGCGGACGCCAGAGGGGGGTTCCGGTTTGCCCGGGTTTTCCATGCCCGCACGCGGTGGACGCCACCGCGTGCGGCGGCGCACATGGCTGCTCTCCGTCGTGGCCATGGCCACTGCGGCACTGATGGGCACGACGATCAGCCTGCTGGCATCCTCGGCCCAGGCCGACCAGACCACCCAGGGCATCGACAACCTGCGCACCAACTGGGATCAGGGCGAGTCGGCGCTCTCCCCGGCGGTCGTCCAGTCGTCCGCCTTCGGCCGGCTCTTCGCCACCAAGCTGGACGGGCAGATATACGCCCAGCCGCTGGTGCTGGGCGACCAGGTGATCGCGGTCACCGAGAGCAACACCCTGTACGGCCTCGACCGCACGACCGGTGCGATCGAGTGGAGCAAGAACTACGGACCGGCATGGCCGGCGTCGGCCATCGGCTGCGGAGACCTGGTGCCCAACGTGGGCGCGACCGCGACCCCTGTCTACGACTCCGCCACCGGAACCCTCTACTTCACCACCAAGGTCGACGACGGCACCTCCACGCACCGCCACCCGAAGTGGCTGATGCACGCGGTGGACCCCGCCTCCGGAGCCGAGCGCGCCGGGTGGCCGGTCACCATCGCCGGAAGCCCCGTCAACGACCCGGGCAACAAGTTCGACGCCTACTACGAGCAGCAGCGCCCCGGCCTGCTGCTGATGGACGGTGTCGTCTACGCGGGCTTCGGCGGCCACTGTGACGCGTGGCCGTACCGCGGCTATGTGGTCGGCGTGAGCACCACCGGACACAGCATCACGTCGATGTGGGCCGCGGTGACCGGTGCCAGCACGGGCGGCGCCGGCATCTGGCAGTCGGGTGGCGGACTGGTCTCGGACGGGTCCGGCCGGATCTTCTTCAGCACCGGCAACGGCATCAGCCCGGCGCCCGGACCCGGCAAGACCGTTCAGGGCACCCTCGCCGAGTCCGTCGTGCGCCTCCAGGTGGGCGCGGACAACAGCCTCAGCACCGCCGACTTCTTCAGCCCCAGCAACGCCGCGACCCTGGACCTGACCGACCAGGACGTCTCCTCGGGCGCCCCGATGGCGCTGCCGGACGGCTTCGGCACCGCCGAGCACCCGCACCTGCTGGTCCAGCAGGGCAAGGACGGGCGGGTGTTCCTGCTCGACCGCGACAACCTCGGCGGCATGGGCCAGGGCCCCCAGGGCGGCGACGCCGCGGTGAGCAAGTCCGGCCCCTACCAGGGCATGTGGGGACACCCCGCGTTCTGGGGCGGCGACGGCGGCTATGTCTACGTCGTCGGCAACCAGGGCCCGCTGCGCGCGCTCAAGTACGGCGTGCGCAACGGCGGTACGCCCGCGCTCACCCTCACCGGCCAGAGCCAGGACACCTTCGGCTACACCAGCGGCTCCCCCCTGGTCACCTCCGACGGCACGGACGAGTCCAGTGCCCTGGTGTGGATGACCTCCGCGAGCAACGCCTCGGGAGCCGACGGCACCCTGCGCGCCTACAGCCCCACCCCCGACGGCAACGGCCGTCTCCAGTTGCTGTGGTCGGCGCCGATCGGCACCGCGACGAAGTTCAGCACCCCGACCGCCGAGCGCGGCAAGGTGTACGTCGGCACCCGGGACGGTGTCCTCTACGGCTTCGGCAGCCCGGCCAGGACGGCTCTGACCGCGGCCTCCCTGGACTTCGGCCAGGTCGGCGTGGGCGGCAGCGATGCGGCCGCCATGCAGCTGACCGCCACGCAGGACGTCAGCATCACCGGGCTCAAGGCCTCCGGCGCGTTCACGGTCGACCCGTCCGCCGTACCCACCCCCGACCAGCCCGAGGCGCTGGCGGCGGACGCCACCCTGGACGTGCCGATCAGCTTCGCCCCCACCGCCACCGGCGGCATCAACGGCACCCTGACCGTGAACCTGGCGGACGGCCAGAAACTGGTCTTCGCCCTCCACGGCGTCGGCACCCGGCCCGGACTCGGGGCGGCACCCGTCGCCCTCGACTTCGGGGAAGTGCCCACCGGGAGCACCTCGACGCTGAACCTCCAGATCACCAACACCGGCACCGAACCGGAGACCGTCGACTCGGTCGACTCCCCCGGCGGCGTCTTCTCCACCTCGGGGCTGCCGAGCGCGGGAACGGTCGTACCGGCCGGTGGCTCGTTCGTGCTCTCGGTCACCTACGCACCGACCGACGACCGCGCCGACAGCGACGCGCTCGTGGTCAGCAGCAGCAGCGGCGGCGGCACGCACACACTGAGCGTGCCGGTCAGCGCCACGGCCATCACGGGGCAGGGGCACCTGGAGTTCTCCCCGAGCTCCCTGGACTTCGGCCAGGTCCCGGTCGGCAGCTCCAGGTCGCTGTCGTTCACCATCACCAACACCGGCAACATCCCGGTGACGGTGACCAAGGCCAAGGCTCCGACGGGCGACTTCAACAGCCCGGTGCAGCTGTCGGAGGGCCTGATCATCGGCCCTGAGCAGACCGCGGTGCAGACGGTGACGTTCACTCCGCGCTCGGCCGCGGATCTGAGCGCCTTCTACGAGGTCACCGGTACCGGTACCGACACGAACGGCAACAGCCAGGGCGCCATGTACGTCCCGGTCAAGGGCACCGGCATCGGCACCGCCACGACCACCTCGGCCGCCGACGGGCGGTGGCGGACCAACGGCTCGGCGGTGCCGGCTGACGGCGGCGGGGTGCAGCTGACCCCGGCCACCAGCAATCAGGCGGGCTCGGCGGTCTACACCGAGCCGTTGCGCACCGACGGTCTGCGGGCCACCTTCACCACGAAGTTCGGCCCCGGCACCGGCGGGAAGGGCATGACGCTCAGCCTGCTCGACCCGGCCCAGAACTCCGCCTCGGCACTGGGCGGGACCGGTGACGGCCTCGGCATCGCGGGGCGGCCCGGCACGGTGATCGCCCTCGCCACCGGCTGGAACAACACGCTGAAGGCACAGAACTTCGCGGGCGTCGGCCGCAGTTCGGCCGGCTCGTCGGTGATCGACTACCAGTCGCTGGTCCCCCTCGGCACCTCCCTGCGCCAGGGCACGCACCAGGTCGACATCCAGGTGGCCGCCGGCCATCTGTACGTCTGGATCGACGGGGCGCAGGTGGTGGACGCCACAGCGACGCTGCCGTCCACCGCGCTCCTGGCCTTCTCCGGTGCCACCGGCGACAGCGCCGACCTGCAGACGGTGAGCGGCCCGGTCGTCAGCGAGGGGCCGCCCGCGGCCACCTCGCTCCACCTCACCGCCCCGAGCACGGGCGTCCCGGGCCGTCCGCTGACCGTCACCGGCACCCTGATCTCGTCCGCGGCCCTGCCCGCGGGCCAGGTCGCGCACCTCACGCGGAACGGAACAGCACTGCCCGATGTGACGACACAGGCGGACGGCTCCTTCACCTTCACCGACACCCCACCGGCAGAGGGCAGCTACACCTACGCCGCGAGCTACGCCGGGGACGACACCCACGAGACGGCCGCCGCCACGAGCCTCGTCCAGGTGTCCAAGCTGGCCACCTCGGTCACTGTGACGGCCCCGGCCACGGCCGGCCGCGCGCAGAAGCTGACCGTCTCCGGCACGCTCTCCGGCTCGCCCTTCACCACCGGTGGGGTCGTCAAGGTGACGAAGACCGACCTCGCACACCCGTCCGGCACCGCACTCGCCGACGCGAAGGTCTCCGCGAACGGTTCGTTCACGTTCACGGACACCCCGCAGATCGGCGGCGCCAACACCTACAAGGTGGCCTACGGCGGCGACATCTCACACAAGCCGGGCAGCAGCACCGCCACCACTCAGGTGTCCCGGGCCGCGGCGTCCGTGACCATCACCACCGACCACTCGACGTACGCCTACAGCCAGTCAGCGAAGATCACAGCTCATCTCGGCACGACGTACAACAGCCGTACGGTGGCGATCTACGCCAAGCCGTACAGCGGCACATCGGTCCTGGTGAAGTCGGGCACGGTGGACTCCCACGGCAACCTGACGGGGTCCTACAAGCTCACCCGCAACACCACGTTCAGCGCGGTGTTCACCGGCGACTACCGGTACGCCCCGAAGACCGCCGCCCGAAGTGTGCACACCCATGTGCGGATCTCGGAGAAGCTGTCCGGCTACTACACGAGCACGTACTACGGCAGCACGCTCTACCGGGTGTACCACCACACCACCAAGGAGCAACTCGACGCCACGGTCACCCCCGGCAAGGCCGGCCAGTGTGTCGTCTTCCGCGTGCAGCGGTACTACAGCGGCGCCTGGCACACGCAGACCACCACCCCCTGCGCGGCCCTCAGTTCCGCCAGCACCGGCCGCCACCAGATGGCCCTCACCCGGTCCGTCAACAGCAGGTTCCGCGTCGCCGCGCAGTACGTCCACAGCAGCAGGGACAACACCAACCTCAGCACCTGGGGTGCCTGGCAGTACTTCACCGTCAGGCAGTGAGCACGGCTGAGACCGGCTGAACAGCCCCGCCTCCGGTCCCTCGTCCGCGGCCGGTTCAGGACCCGGCCGCCGGCAACGACCGCCTGTTCCGCGCCTGCTTGTTCCGCGCCGCCAGCAACTCGTCCGCCGGGTACCCGACCTCCTCCAGCGTCAGCCCGTGCGGCCGTACGACATGGACCGCGCTGTCCCGGACACCCGCGTCCAGCACCTTCCGCGGCCACTCCGCGCCCCGGTGCCCGTCCCCCACGAACAGCAGTGCGCCGACCATGGACCGCACCTGGTTGTGGCAGAAGGCGTCGGCCCGGACCTCGATCTCCACGACCCCGTCCGGCCGCCGCCGCACCCCGAAGTCGAGGATCTCGCGGATCGTCGTCGCTCCCTCACGCTTCTTCGCGTAGGCCGCGAAGTCATGCTCCCCGACGAGCGACTTGGCGGCGGCGTCCATGACGGCGACGTCCAACTCCCAGTCGTGCCACAGCACATGGTTGCGCAGCAGGGGATCCACGCCACCGGGCCGGTCCCCCACCCGGTAGACGTACCGGCGCCACAGAGCGGCGAACCGCGCGTTGAACCCCTCCGCCGCCTCGGTGAGCCGCCACACCCGCACATCCTTCGGCAACCGCCCCGCCAGCCGCTTCAGCAGCTTCTCGCGATGCTCCTCCCACAGCGCCTCGGGCAGGTCCACATGCGCCACCTGCCCCCGCGCGTGCACCCCGGCATCGGTCCGTCCGGCCACGGTCAGCTCGTACGTCACGTCCTTCGACCGCGTGACCGTGCGCAGCGCGTCCTCGATCTCGCCCTGCACGGTCCGCCGGCCGCCGGCCTGCTTGGCCCATCCTGAGAAGTCGGTTCCGTCGTAGGACAGGTCGAGGCGGACACGGACATGGCCGGGCTGCACTTCGTCACTCACTCGTAGATCCTCTCACCCACACAAAAGCGGGCCCGCTCCTCGAAAGGAACGGACCCGCAAACGCCCCTTCAGGGGCGCGGGGAACTGCGCGACAAGCCACGGCGAAAGCCGCACCCGCCAACGGACAGCACCCCGCAGACGCTTACGCGTCCTTCGACTCCTCGGCCGGAGCCTCGGTGTCGTCGGCCTTGGCCGTGTCGACCTTGGTCTCCTCGGCGGCCGGAGCAGCCTCGGCGTCCTTGGCGGCACGCTTGGTGGCGGCCTCGGCCTCACCCGTCGCCTGCTGCGCGACCGTCAGCGCCTCGACCAGCTCGATGACAGCCATGGGCGCGTTGTCGCCACGACGGTTACCGATCTTGGTGATGCGGGTGTAGCCACCGGGACGGTTCTCGTAGCGCGGGCCGATCTCGGTGAAGAGCGTGTGCACGATGCTCTTGTCCGTGATCACCTGGAGCACCTGACGGCGGTTGTGAAGGTCGCCCTTCTTCGCCTTGGTGACCAGACGCTCGGCGTAGGGACGCAGCTTGCGCGCCTTCGCCTCGGTGGTGGTGATACGGCCGTGCTCGAAGAGGCTCTTCGCGAGGTTCGCGAGGAGCAGCTTCTCGTGCGCGGCGCTGCCGCCCATACGGGCACCCTTGGTGGGCTTCGGCATTTTCTATCTCCTGTGTGTCTGCCCCGGCCGTATCAGGTACCGGGGTCAGGAACCCGATGAGCGGATGCTCACCGGCAAACGACCGATCAGTACTGCTCGGTCTCCACGAAACCCGCGTCCGCGTCGTCGTCGGCGCCGAAGGCGTCGGCAGCGGCCGTGGGGTCGAATCCGGGCGGGCTGTCCTTCAGGGCCAGGCCCATGCCGGCCAGCTTCGCCTTGACCTCGTCGATGGACTTCGCACCGAAGTTGCGGATGTCCAGGAGGTCGGCCTCGGAGCGGGCGACGAGCTCACCCACGGAGTGGATGCCCTCACGCTTGAGGCAGTTGTACGACCGAACGGTGAGCTCCAGCTCCTCGATCGGCAGGGCGAGATCAGCGGCAAGGGCGGCGTCCGTCGGGGACGGGCCCATGTCGATGCCCTCGGCGTCGATGTTCAGCTCGCGGGCCAGACCGAACAGCTCGACCAGGGTCTTACCGGCCGACGCCATGGCGTCACGCGGACGCATGGCCTGCTTGGTCTCGACGTCGACGATCAGCTTGTCGAAGTCGGTGCGCTGCTCGACACGGGTCGCCTCGACCTTGTACGTGACCTTGAGCACGGGGCTGTAGATGGAGTCGACCGGGATACGGCCGATCTCCTGGCCCACCTGCTTGTTCTGCACGGCGGAGACGTAACCGCGGCCACGCTCGACCGTGAGCTCCATCTCCAGCTTGCCCTTGCCGTTGAGCGTGGCGAGGACGAGGTCGGGGTTGTGCACCTCGACACCGGCCGGGGGCGCGATGTCGGCGGCGGTGACCAGACCCGGGCCCTGCTTGCGCAGGTACATCACGACCGGCTCGTCGTGCTCCGAGGAGACGACCAGCTGCTTGATGTTGAGGATCAGGTCGGTGACGTCCTCCTTGACGCCCGGCACGGTGGTGAACTCGTGCAGGACACCGTCGATGCGGATGCTGGTGACAGCGGCACCGGGGATCGACGACAGGAGGGTACGGCGGAGGGAGTTGCCGAGGGTGTAACCGAAGCCCGGCTCCAGCGGCTCGATCACGAACCGGGAGCGGAATTCGTCGACGACCTCTTCGGTCAGTGACGGACGCTGAGCGATCAGCATGTGTGGATCAGATCCTTCTTTCGTGGACGCCCGCTATTTGACGCCCGACGGACCCGCACCGGCGAAAGTGCGGGGTACTGCAAGGGTACGGGCGGCACCGCCCCGAAGAGCCGTACCGCCCGCAACCTCAAGACAACCTGGCCTCAGACGCGACGGCGCTTGGGCGGACGGCAGCCGTTGTGCGGGGTGGGGGTGACGTCCTGGATCGAGCCGACCTCGAGGCCGGTGGCCTGGAGGGAGCGGATCGCGGTCTCACGGCCGGAGCCGGGACCCTTGACGAAGACGTCCACCTTGCGCATGCCGTGCTCCTGCGCGCGGCGGGCGGCCGACTCGGCGGCCATCTGCGCGGCGAAGGGGGTGGACTTGCGCGAGCCCTTGAAGCCGACGTGGCCGGCGGAGGCCCAGGAGATCACGTTGCCCGAGGGGTCCGTGATCGAGACGATCGTGTTGTTGAACGTGCTCTTGATGTGGGCGTGCCCGTGAGCGACGTTCTTCTTTTCCTTGCGGCGCACCTTCTTGGCAGCGCCCTGACGACCCTTGGGGGGCATCTACAAACTCCTACGGGGAGGTGGTCGGTCCTACAGCGAAGACCGCTGATGAAGCGTTGTCCGCTGAGGACTACTTCTTGCCCGGCTTCTTCTTGCCGGCGATGGCGCGACGCGGGCCCTTGCGGGTACGAGCGTTCGTGCTGGTGCGCTGACCACGGACGGGCAGTCCACGACGGTGACGCAGACCCTGGTAGCAGCCGATCTCGACCTTGCGGCGGATGTCGGCCTGGACCTCACGGCGGAGGTCACCCTCGGTCTTGAGGTTGTTGTCGACGTACTCACGAATCGCGACGAGCTCCTCCTCGGAGAGGTCGCGAACGCGGGTGTTCGGGTTGATGCCGGTCTCGGCCAGCGTCAGCTGCGAAAGGGTCCGGCCGATGCCGAACACATAGGTCAGGGCGACCTCCACGCGCTTGTCGCGCGGGATGTCAACACCGGAAACGCGTGCCATTCAATGGCTCCTGGTGATCTTCGGAGGTCTTCCGCAGAACCGGTTCCCAGCCGCCGTACCAGGTACGAACTGGGTCCCCGGCCTCCGAACCGGGGGTGTCAGACGAAGGACGTCTGGGCTCTGCGTATGAACAAATTCAGCTTGCGTCGCGCGAATCCCTGCGAGAGCAGAGGGTTCGGTCCTGCGTCAGCCCTGGCGCTGCTTGTGGCGCGGGTTCTCGCAAATGACCATGACCCGACCGTGACGGCGGATCACCCTGCACTTGTCGCAGATCTTCTTGACGCTCGGCTTGACCTTCATGGGATTGAGGTTCTCCGGGTCAGTGCCACCACCCCGCCGCAGCGGGATGCGGGCAAGATCTACTTGTACCGGTAGACGATCCGGCCACGTGTCAGGTCGTACGGAGACAACTCCACCACGACCCGGTCGTCAGGGAGGATACGGATGTAGTGCATCCGCATCTTGCCGCTGATGTGTGCCAGGACCTGGTGGCCGTTCTGGAGCTCGACCTTGAACATGGCGTTCGGAAGAGACTCGACGACAGTGCCCTCGATCTCGATGGCACCTTGCTTCTTGGCCACGCTTCGCCCTTCGAATCGACTACCTTGATCGACTCTCCTGCGTTTCCCCTGGGGGCGCATGCGGACATGCGGGTGCACGAGAGCCGACGAGTCAGTCTACGTCAGGGCTCACCGAAACACGAATCGAGGAAGGATGCCCCAGAAGGTAGATCATTAAGCGAGCGGGTCGGGCGCGGCGGTGATCCCGTGCTCCGCGAGCTTCGCCCGGCCGCCGTCGGGAGCGGTCAGAACCAGCGGCCCCTCGTCCGTCAGCGCCACCGAGTGCTCCCAGTGCGAGGACCACGTGCCGTCCGTCGTGATGACCGTCCAGTCGTCCGACAGGACCTCCGTCCGCGGGGTGCCCAGGGACACCATCGGCTCGATCGCCAGGCAGAACCCGGTGACCAGCTTCGGCCCCTTCCCCCGGCGCCGGTCGACGTAGTTCAGCAGGTGCGGGTCCATGTGCATCTCGGTGCCGATGCCGTGACCGCCGTAGTCCTCGATGATCCCGTAGCGGCCGCCGCCCGGCTTCGGCTGGCGGCGGATGTACGTCTCGATGGCCCGGGAGACGTCGACGAGCCGGTTGCCCTGCTTCATGGCCGCGATGCCGGCCCACATGGACTCCTCGGTCACCCGGGAGAGCTCCAGCAGCTCCGGAGCGTGGCCCGAGCCCACGAAGGCCGTGTAGGCCGCGTCCCCGTGCCAGCCGTCGATGATCGCGCCGCAGTCGATGGAGATGATGTCGCCGTCCTTGAGGACGACCTCGTCGGACGGGATGCCGTGGACGACGACCTCGTTCACGGAGGTGCAGATCGTCGCCGGGAAACCGCCGTACCCCAGGAAGTTCGGCTTCGCGTCGTGCTCCGCGAGGACCTTTCGCGCGACCTGGTCGAGATCCCTGGTCGTGGCCCCGGGCACCGCGGCCTCTCGGGTCGCCGCGTGGATGGCGGCGACGACCAGCCCCGCCTCGCGCATCTTGGCGATCTGCTCGGGGGTCTTGATCTGCACCATGCGGCGGAAGCCTTTCTGAAACCGGGAGAACCTGGCAGGGGACGGGTGCCTTCAACGATACGTGCACCCACACAGCAGCCGCGGCCCCCTCGGAAGGGAACCGCGGCTGTCGTACTCGGAAAAACCGCTACGCGGCGTCGCCCTCGTGCTGGAGGGCCTCCATGGCGCGGCCGGTGACGTCCTCCACCTTGCCGAGCGCCGAGATCGTGACCACCAGGCCCTGGGCCTTGTAGTAGTCGATGATCGGCTCGGTCTGGGTGTGGTAGACCTCCAGGCGCTTGCGGACCGTCTCCTCGGAGTCGTCGTCGCGCTGGTACAGCTCGCCGCCGCAGACGTCACAGACGCCGTCCTGCTTCGGCGCCTTGTACGACACGTGGAAGACGTGCGCCGAGTCGTTGCGGCAGATGCGGCGGCCGGCGATGCGCTTGACGACCTCCTCCTCGGGGACCTCGAGGTCCAGCACCGCGTCCAGCTTCATGCCCTCGGTCTGCAGCATCTCGTCGAGCGACTCGGCCTGCGAGACATTGCGCGGGAAACCGTCGAGCAGGAAGCCGTTCTCGGCGTCCGGCTGCTCCATGCGGTCCTTGGCCATCCCGATGGTGACCTCGTCCGGGACCAGGTTGCCCGCGTCCATGTAGGACTTCGCGAGTTTGCCGAGGTCCGTCTGCCGGCTGATGTTGGCGCGGAACAGGTCGCCCGTGGAGATGTGCGGGATCGACAGGTTCGAGGCGAGGAACGCGGCCTGCGTTCCCTTACCGGCGCCCGGCGGCCCGACGAGGACGATACGCATCAGCGGAGGAACCCTTCGTAATTGCGCTGCTGGAGCTGGCTCTCGATCTGCTTCACCGTCTCGAGACCCACACCCACGATGATCAGGATGCTTGTCCCGCCGAAGGGGAAGTTCTGGCTTGCCCCGAAGCCGACCAACGCCATCGTTGGCACAAGAGCGATCAGACCCAAGTACAGCGAACCCGGCCAGGTGATCCGGTTGAGTACGTAGGAGAGGTACTCAGCGGTCGGTCGGCCAGCCCGGATGCCCGGGATGAAGCCACCATACTTCTTCATGTTGTCGGCGACTTCCTCGGGGTTGAAGGAGATCGCCACGTAGAAGAACGCGAAGAAAACGATGAGCAAGAAGTACATGCTGATGTAGATCGGGTGGTCGCCCTTGGTGAGGTTGGCCTCGATCCAGGTCTTCCAGCTCGACGTACCGCTCGAGAACTGCGCCACCAGCGCCGGGATGTACAGCAGCGACGACGCGAAGATGACGGGAATCACACCGGCCTGGTTGACCTTCAGCGGGATGTACGTCGACGTACCGCCGTAGGACCGACGGCCGATCATGCGCTTCGCGTACTGCACCGGGATACGGCGCTGGGCCTGCTCGACGAAGACCACGAGACCGACCATGACCAGGCCGACCGCGATGACGGTGCCGAACTCGATCCAGCCGCCGGCCAGGGTGCCCTGCTTCTTGATGGCCCACAGGGCGGACGGGAAGGTGGCGGCGATCGAGATGAACATCAGGATCGACATGCCGTTGCCGATGCCGCGGTCGGTGATGAGCTCACCGAGCCACATGACGACGGCCGTACCGGCGGTCATCGTGATGACCATGACGATCGTGGTGAAGATCGCGCGGTCCGGGACGATGCTCGACGCGACCGTGCAGCCCGAGAAGAGGGCGCCGCTGCGGGCGGTGGCCACCAGGCCCGTGCCCTGCAGGATGGCGAGCGCCACCGTGAGGTAACGGGTGTACTGCGTGATCTTCGCCGTACCGGCCTGCCCCTCCTTCTTGAGGGCTTCCAGGCGCGGGATGACGACGGTGAGCAGCTGAAGAATGATGCTCGCCGTGATGTACGGCATGATGCCGAGCGCGAAGATCGTGATCTGCAGCAGCGCGCCACCGCTGAACATGTTGACCAGACCGAAGAGTCCCTGGTTGCCGGACGCCTGGTCCACACACTCCTGGACGGACTTGTAGTTGACGCCAGGGATCGGGACGTGGGTACCCACGCGGTACACCACGATGATGGCGAGCGTAAAGAGCAGCTTCTTGCGCAGGTCGGGCGTCCTGAACGCCCGGGCGAACGCGGTGAGCACGGTGCCTCCTGCGACCCCCGCGCTACTGCGTCAAGGGTGACGGTCTTGAGGTTCGACGAATATGTGGGAAAGCAGTGCAGGCCACCTTACCCGGGCCGCCGCCTGCCGTGGAACGACCAACCGGGGATACCTCGTTGTGAGGTATCCCCGGTGGGTACTGCTTCAGGTCATCGCACTCAGACGAGCTCGGTGACCGTGCCGCCGGCGGCGGTGATCTTCTCCTTGGCGGAGCCGGAGACGGCGTCGACCGTCACCTGCAGCGCCACCGAGATCTCGCCCTGGCCGAGGACCTTGACGAGGCTGTTCTTGCGAACGGCACCCTTGGCCACCAGACCCTCGACGGTGACCTCGCCACCCTCGGGGTAGAGCGCGGCCAGCTTGTCGAGGTTCACGACCTGGAACTCGGTCTTGAACGGGTTCTTGAAGCCCTTCAGCTTCGGAAGACGCATGTGGAGGGGCATCTGGCCACCCTCGAAGCGCTCCGGAACCTGGTAACGGGCCTTCGTACCCTTGGTACCACGACCGGCCGTCTTACCCTTCGACGCCTCACCACGACCCACACGGGTCTTGGCGGTCTTGGCGCCCGGGGCGGGACGGAGGTTGTGGATCTTGAGCGGGTTGTTCTCCGCCATGATCAGTCGACCTCCTCGACCGTCACGAGGTGGCGGACGGTGTGCACCATGCCGCGGAACTCGGGACGATCCTCCTTGACGACCTGCGTGTTGATGCCCTTGAGACCAAGGGAGCGCAGGGTGTCACGGTGGTTCTGCTTGCTGCCGATGTACGACTTCGTCTGCGTGATCTTGAGCTGAGCCATTACGCAGCACCAGCCCCGGCACGCGCACGCAGCAGGGCCGCGGGAGCGACGTCCTCGAGGGGCAGACCACGGCGAGCCGCGATCTCCTCGGGACGCTGCAGACCCTTCAGGGCCTCCACGGTCGCGTGCACGATGTTGATCGCGTTCGACGAACCGAGCGACTTCGACAGGATGTCGTGAACGCCGGCGCACTCGAGCACGGCACGCACCGGGCCACCGGCGATAACGCCGGTACCGGGGGACGCCGGCTTGAGCAGGACGACGCCCGCCGCCTTCTCACCCGTGATCGGGTGCGGGATGGTGCCCTGGATACGGGGGACCTTGAAGAAGTGCTTCTTGGCCTCCTCAACACCCTTGGCGATGGCGGCCGGCACCTCCTTGGCCTTGCCGTAACCGACACCCACGGTGCCGTCACCGTCGCCCACTACGACGAGCGCAGTGAAGCTGAAGCGACGACCACCCTTCACAACCTTGGCGACGCGGTTGATCGCGACAACGCGCTCAACGTACGCGGTCTTCTCGGCGGCAGCAGCGCCGCCGTCACGGCCCTTCCGGTCCCGCCGCTCGCCGCCACCGGCACCGCCACCGCGGCGCTGGGGTCCAGCCATTGGAATTACCTCTCTCTTTTTCCGCTAGCTACGAACGGCTCAGAACTTCAAGCCGGCTTCGCGGGCGGCGTCCGCCAGGGCGGCGATGCGCCCGGCGTACTGGTTGCCACCACGGTCGAATACGACAGCCTCGACACCGGCGGCCTTGGCGCGCTCGGCGACCAGGGCGCCGACCTGCTTGGCCTGCGCGGACTTGTCGCCCTCGCCACCGCGGACCGTGGTGTCCAGGGTGGACGCCGACGCCAGGGTGTGACCCTTGATGTCGTCGATCACCTGGGCCACGATGTGGCGGTTGGAGCGGGTAACGACCAGACGGGGACGCTCCGCCGTACCGGAGATGTTCTTCCGGATCCGGATGTGACGGCGCTTGATCGCGGCGCGCTTGTAGGCGTCGCCCTTCAGGATCTTCTGTCCGTATGCCATGGCTTACTTACCCGCCTTTCCGACCTTGCGGCGGATGACTTCGCCCTCGTACTTGACGCCCTTGGCCTTGTACGGGTCAGGCTTGCGCAGCTTGCGGATGTTGGCCGCAACCTCGCCGACCTTCTGCTTGTCGATGCCCTCGACCGAGAACCGGGTGGGGGCCTCCACCTTGAAGGTGATGCCCTCGGGGGCCTCGACGGTGATCGGGTGGCTGTAGCCGAGAGCGAACTCGAGGTTCGAACCCTTGGCCTGCACGCGGTAACCGACACCGCTGATCTCGAGCTTCTTCACGTAACCCTGGGTCACGCCGGTGATCATGTTCGCCACCAGCGTGCGGGACAGGCCGTGCAGGGCCTTGTTCTGACGCTCGTCGTTGGGGCGGGTGACGTTGAGAACGCCGTCCTCACCCTTGGCGATGTCGATCGGCGCAGCGACGGTGTGCGAGAGGGTGCCCTTGGGGCCCTTCACCGACACCGTACGGCCGTCGATGGTGACGTCCACGCCGGCGGGAACCGTGATGGGGAGCTTGCCAATACGCGACATAGCTGTTTCCTCCGTTCCCTTCCGCTACCAGACGTAGGCGAGAACTTCTCCGCCTACGCCCTTCTTGCCGGCCTGCTTGTCGGTGAGGAGCCCGTGCGACGTGGAGATGATCGCCACGCCGAGGCCGCCCAGCACCTTCGGCAGGGAGGTGGACTTCGCGTAAACCCGGAGACCGGGCTTGGAGATCCGCTTGATGCCCGCAATGGAGCGCTCACGGTTCGGGCCGAACTTCAGCTCGAGAACGAGGTTCTTGCCGACCTCGGCGTCCTCGACCTTCCAGCCCGTGATGAAGCCCTCCTGCTGGAGGATCTCCGCGATGTGAGACTTGATCTTGGACGCCGGCATCGTCACAGAGTCGTGGTACGCCGAGTTCGCGTTCCGCAGACGCGTAAGCATGTCTGCGATCGGATCAGTCATGGTCATGAATTGGCCTTCGGCCTCTCTCGCCGGGGTTTCCAGGTGCCCATCCCTCTCCTCGATCCGAGACGAGGCGGGTGCGGTGCGGTGGACCTACGGCGTAGTAAGTCGTATGGGCGTCCAGGCGCCCAACCCTCCTAGCCTAAGCCATGAAGGGGTGGGCACCTGACCGAGCCCTTTACTTACCGAGAGCTTCGGAATCCCTGAAAAGCGGGATTACCAGGAGCTCTTGGTCACGCCCGGCAGCTCGCCACGGTGAGCCATCTCACGAAGGCACACGCGGCACAGGCCGAACTTGCGGTACACGGAGTGCGGACGGCCGCAGCGCTGGCAGCGCGTGTAGCCACGTACACCGAACTTGGGCTTGCGAGCAGCCTTGGCAATCAGAGCCTTCTTCGCCATCTCGCTCACGCCTCCTTGAAGGGGAAGCCGAGGTGACGAAGGAGCGCGCGGCCCTCAGCGTCGTTGGTCGCCGTGGTCACCACGGTGATGTCCATGCCCCGGGTACGGTCGATCTTGTCCTGGTCGATCTCGTGGAACATGACCTGCTCGGTGAGACCGAAGGTGTAGTTGCCACGGCCGTCGAACTGCTTGGGGGACAGACCACGGAAGTCGCGGATGCGCGGCAGCGCGAGCGACAGGGTGCGGTCCAGGAACTCCCACATGCGGTCGCCACGAAGCGTGACGTGGGCACCGATCGGCTGGCCCTCACGCAGCTTGAACTGCGCGATGGACTTACGGGCCTTGGTGACGGCCGGCTTCTGACCGGTGATCGTGGTGAGGTCGCGGATGGCGCCCTCGATCAGCTTGGAGTCGCGGGCGGCGTCGCCCACACCCATGTTGACCACGATCTTGACGAGGCCGGGGATCTGCATGACGTTCTCGTACTTGAACTCGTCACGCAGCTTGCCCGCGATCTCCTCGCGGTACTTCGTCTTGAGACGCGGAGTCGTGGTGGTAGCCATCAGATGTCCTCACCCGTCCGCTTGGCAACGCGGATCTTGTTGCCCTCGTCGTCGAAGCGGTAACCGACACGCGTGACGACCTTGTTGCCGTCCTTCTCAACGACCAGCTGGACGTTGGAGACGTGGATCGGCGCCTCGGTCGTGACGATGCCACCGGCCTGCGAACCGCGAGCGGTCGGGCCGGCCTTGGTGTGCTTCTTGACCCGGTTGACACCCTCGACCAGGACGCGGTCCTCGCGGGGGAAGGCCGCGATGACCTTGCCCTGCTTGCCCTTGTCCTTACCGGTGATGACCTGGACCAGGTCGCCCTTCTTGATCTTCATGCTTACAGCACCTCCGGCGCGAGCGAGATGATCTTCATGAACTTCTTCTCGCGCAGCTCACGGCCGACGGGGCCGAAGATACGGGTGCCGCGAGGGTCGCCGTCGTTCTTCAGAATGACGGCGGCGTTCTCGTCGAAGCGGATGTACGAGCCGTCCGGACGGCGGCGCTCCTTGACGGTGCGAACGATGACCGCCTTGACGACGTCACCCTTCTTCACGTTGCCACCGGGGATCGCGTCCTTGACGGTGGCGACGATGACGTCACCGATGCCCGCGTAGCGGCGACCGGAGCCACCGAGCACACGGATGCAAAGGATCTCCTTCGCACCAGTGTTGTCGGCGACACGCAGTCGCGACTCCTGCTGGATCACGTCTATCTCCTGTTTGTCTGCCGGTTCCCGGCAGGGGCCTCAGTACGAGCGCCCCTGCCGAGCCTGGCGGAACTGACCTGCGGGGTTGGCCGCAGGCGCATCTTTTGGAATTCCCTTGCGGGAATTGCCTACTTGGCCTTCTCGAGGATCTCGACGACGCGCCAGCGCTTGGTCGCCGACAGCGGGCGGGTCTCCGCGAGGAGGACCCGGTCGCCGACGCCGGCAGCGTTCTGCTCGTCGTGCGCCTTGAGCTTGTTGGTACGGCGGATGACCTTGCCGTACAGCGCGTGCTTGACGCGGTCCTCGACGGCGACGACGACGGTCTTGTCCATCTTGTCGCTGACGACGAGACCCTCACGGGTCTTGCGGAAGCCGCGGGCCTCTGCAGTCTGCTCAGTCACGTTGCTCTCACTCATCAGGCGCTCTCCACCGTCTCGATGCCCAGCTCGCGCTCACGCATCAGGGTGTAGATCCGCGCGATGTCCTTACGGACGGCCTTGAGCCGACCGTGGTTCTCGAGCTGACCCGTCGCCGCCTGGAAGCGGAGGTTGAACAGCTCTTCCTTGGCTTCGCGGAGCTTGTTCAGCAGCTCCTCGTCACCCAGTTCGCGCAGCTCGGACGCCTTGGTACCGGCCGACATCACGCTTCACCTGCCTCGCGCTTGACGATCCGGCACTTCATCGGCAGCTTGTGAGCGGCGCGAGTCAGGGCCTCACGGGCGATCTTCTCGTTGGGGTAGGACAGCTCGAACATGACCCGGCCCGGGTGCACGTTCGCGATCCACCACTCGGGAGAACCCTTACCGGAACCCATGCGGGTCTCGGCAGGCTTCTTCGTGAGCGGGCGGTCCGGGTAGATGTTGATCCAGACCTTGCCACCACGCTTGATGTGGCGGGTCATCGCGATACGGGCCGCCTCGATCTGGCGGTTGGTCACGTACGCCGGCGTGAGGGCCTGAATGCCGTACTCGCCGAACGCGACCGTCGTACCGCCCTTGGCCTGACCACGGCGCTTCGGGTGGTGCTGCTTGCGGTGCTTGACCCTACGGGGGATCAGCATGTCGGTCAGGCCTCCGTTCCGGTGCTCTCAGCCGGAGCGGCGGCGGGAGCCTCGGCCTTGGGGGCCTCGGCGCCGGCAGCCTGCTGCGGCTTGCGACCGCGCCGCTCGCCACCGCCACGGCCACCACGGGCCGGGCGGTCGGCGCCGCCACCGCGAGCCGGGCGGTTACCCGCACGGGCGGCAGCGTTCTCGGCGCGGACCTCGGCGATGTTCTTGACGTCGCCCTTGTAGATCCAGACCTTCACACCGATGCGGCCGAAGGTCGTCTTGGCCTCGAAGAAGCCGTAGTCCACGTTCGCGCGGAGCGTGTGCAGGGGCACGCGGCCCTCGCGGTAGAACTCCGAGCGGGACATCTCGGCGCCGCCGAGGCGGCCACCGCACTGGATCTTGATGCCCTTGGCGCCGGCCTTCATCGCCGACTGCATGCTCTTACGCATGGCGCGACGGAAGGAGACGCGGGAGGAGAGCTGCTCGGCGACGGCCTGGGCAACCAGCTGAGCGTCGGTCTCGGGGTTCTTGACCTCGAGGATGTTCAGCTGGACCTGCTTGCCCGTGAGCTTCTCGAGGTCACCGCGGATGCGGTCGGCCTCGGCGCCACGGCGGCCGATGACGATGCCCGGACGAGCGGTGTGGATGTCCACACGCACACGGTCACGGGTGCGCTCGATCTCCACCTTCGAGATGCCGGCGCGCTCCATGCCGGACGTCATCATCCGACGGATGGCGACGTCTTCCTTGACGTAGTCCTTGTACAGCTTGTCGGCGTACCAACGCGACTTGAAGTCGGTCGTGACACCGAGCCGGAACCCGTGCGGGTTTACCTTCTGGCCCATTACCGGGTTCCTTCCTTGCTGCTGACGACCACGGTGATGTGGCTGGTCCGCTTGCGGATCCGGTAGGCACGGCCCTGGGCGCGCGGCCGGAACCGCTTCAGGGTCGGACCCTCGTCGACGTACGCCTCGGAGATGACGAGGCTGTCGGCGTCGGTGTGGTCGTAGTTGTGCGCGGCGTTGGCGATGGCGCTGTCCAGCACCTTGCCGACGGGCACTGAGGCTGCCTGCGGAGCGAATCGCAGAACAGCCTGAGCCTCCGTGGCGTCCATGCCACGGATAAGGTCCACCACGCGGCGGGCCTTCATGGGCGTAACGCGGATGTACCGCGCCTGGGCCCTGGCTTCCATGGTTGTCCCTCTCAGTTACTTACGTGTCTGAATGCGATCCGCGTTTAGCGGCGCTTCGACTTCCGGTCGTCCTTGACGTGACCCCGGAAGGTGCGCGTCGGCGAGAACTCGCCGAGCTTGTGGCCGACCATCGACTCGGTGACGAACACCGGGATGTGGGTCTTGCCGTTGTGCACCGCGATCGTGTGGCCGAGCATGGCCGGGACGATCATCGAGCGACGGGACCAGGTCTTGATGACGTTCTTGGAACCGGCTTCGTTCTGGGCGTCCACCTTCTTGATCAGGTGGTCGTCGACGAAGGGCCCCTTCTTGAGACTCCGCGGCATCTAAACCCGCTCCTAGCGCTTCTTGTTCGTCTTGCGGCGGCGGACGATGTACTTGTTCGAAGCCTTCTTCGGCGAACGAGTACGACCCTCCTTCTGACCCCAGGGGCTGACCGGGTGGCGACCACCGGAGGTCTTGCCCTCACCACCACCGTGGGGGTGGTCAACCGGGTTCATCGCCACACCGCGAACGGTCGGGCGGACGCCCAGCCAGCGCTTGCGGCCGGCCTTACCCCAGTTGATGTTGCTCTGCTCGGCGTTGCCGACCTCGCCGACCGTGGCGCGGCAGCGCTGGTCGACCAGGCGGATCTCACCGGAGGGCATACGAAGGTGGGCCATGGTGCCCTCCTTCGCCAGCAGCTGCACGGAGGCACCGGCGGAGCGGGCGAACTTGGCGCCGCCACCGGGACGGATCTCGATCGCGTGGATCGTGGTACCGACCGGGATGTTGCGGAGCGCCAGGTTGTTGCCCGGCTTGATGTCGGCCCCGGGACCGTTCTCGACGCGGTCACCCTGCTGCAGATTGCGCGGGGCGAGGATGTAGCGCTTCTCGCCGTCCGCGTAGTGCAGCAGCGCGATGCGCGCGGTGCGGTTGGGGTCGTACTCGATGTGCGCGACCTTCGCCGGCACGCCGTCCTTGTCGTGACGACGGAAGTCGATCACTCGGTAGGCGCGCTTGTGTCCGCCACCCTGGTGGCGAACGGTCACACGACCGGCGTTGTTACGGCCGCCCTTGCTGTGCAGCGGGCGGACCAGCGACTTCTCCGGCGTGGACCGCGTGACCTCGACGAAGTCGGCGACGCTGGAGCCACGACGGCCCGGCGTAGTCGGCTTGTACTTGCGGATTCCCATTTCTCAGTCCTCGTCCGATATCGGACGATCCGACCCGCTTACGCGGACGGACCGCCGAAGATGTCGATACGGTCGCCCTCGGCAAGGGTCACGATCGCGCGCTTGCTGTCGGCACGCTTGCCGAAGCCGGTGCGGGTCCGCTTGCGCTTGCCCTGGCGGTTGATCGTGTTCACCCCGGTGACCTTGACCGAGAAGACCGCCTGGACGGCCTGCTTGATCTGGGTCTTGTTGGCGCCGGGAGCCACGATGAACGTGTACTTGCCCTCGTCGAGAAGCGCGTAGCTCTTCTCGGACACGACCGGCTTCAGCAGGACGTCACGGGGGTCCGTGAAGGCCTTGCTCGCCGGCGTGACGACGGTGTTCTTGCCCTCGGCGGCGTGGCGGCGCGCCTTGGCGACGCGCGCGGCCTTGGCGGCCTTCGCAGCCTTGGAGGCGATGCTCGGGTGACGCGTAGCCATCAGGCCTCGCTCCCTTCGGTGTCGTTGGCCTTCGGGCCGGACACGAAGGACTCGAAGGCGGCCTGGGTGAAGACCACGTCGTCCGAGACGAGAACGTCGTACGTGTTCAGCTGGCCCGGCTCCAGGATGTGAACCTGGGGCAGGTTGCGGGCGGACAGCCACGCGGCCTCGTCGGCACGGTCGATGACGAGCAGCAGGTTCTTGCGCTCGCTGATCTTGCCGAAGAGCGTCTTCGCGGCCTTCGTCGAAGGCGACTCGCCCTCGATGAGGCCGGAGACGACGTGGATGCGGTTGTTGCGGGCCCGGTCGGTGAGGGCGTGGCGCAGAGCCGCGGCCTTCATCTTCTTCGGGGTCCGCTGCGAGTAGTCACGCGGCGTGGGGCCGTGGACGACGCCACCGCCGGCGAACTGCGGCGCACGGGTCGAACCCTGACGGGCGCGGCCGGTGCCCTTCTGGCGGTAGGGCTTCTTGCCGCCACCGCGGACCTCGCCACGACGCTTGACCTTGTGCGTGCCCTGACGGGCGGCGGCCAGCTGTGCGACGACGACCTGGTGAAGCAGCGGGATGCTGATCTTCTCTACGTCGAAGATCTCGGCCGGGAGCTCAACGGTCCCGGCGGTGTCGCCGGAGGGCGACAGAATGTCAATGGTGCTCATAGTCCTCAGGCCCCCTTGGCCGCGGTGCGGACCAGGACGAGGCCGCCGTTCGGACCAGGAACCGCGCCCTTGATGAGGAGCAGGCCCTTCTCCGCGTCAACGGCGTGAACGGTCAGGTTCTGGGTGGTGACCCGCTCGTTGCCCATGCGACCCGCCATGCGGAGGCCCTTGAACACGCGGCCCGGGGTGGCACAGCCACCGATGGAACCGGGAGAGCGGTGCTTGCGCTGGGTGCCGTGACCGGCGCCGAGGCCCTTGAAGTTGTGACGCTTCATGACACCGGCGAAGCCCTTGCCCTTGCTCTTGCCGGTCACGTCGACCTTGATGCCGGCCTCGAACACCTCGGCGGTGATCTCCTGGCCGAGGGTGTACTCGCTGGCGTCAGCGGTACGGATCTCGACGAGGTGGCGGCGGGGAGTGACGTCGGCCTTGGCGAAGTGGCCCTTGAGGGGCTTGTTCACCTTGCGCGGGTCGATCTCGCCGAACGCGATCTGGACGGACTCGTAGCCGTCGGCGTCGTTCGTGCGGACCTGGGTCACGACATTCGGGCCGGCCTTGACGACGGTGACCGGAACAACACGGTTGTTCTCGTCCCACACCTGCGTCATGCCGAGCTTCTCGCCCAGGATGCCCTTGATCTGCTTAGCCATTCTCAGATCACCGGCCTTCAGAGCTTGATCTCGATGTCGACACCGGCCGGGAGGTCGAGTCGCATCAGAGAGTCAACGGTCTTGGGGGTCGGGTCGAGAATGTCGATCAGGCGCTTGTGCGTGCGCATCTCGAAGTGCTCGCGCGAGTCCTTGTACTTGTGCGGCGACTTGATGACGCAGTACACGTTCTTCTCAGTGGGCAGCGGCACCGGGCCCGCGACCGACGCACCAGTGCGCGTCACCGTCTCGACGATCTTCTTCGCCGAGGAGTCGATGACCTCGTGGTCGTAGGCCTTGAGCCGGATGCGGATCTTCTGTCCCGCCATGGCTACTCGTTAGTCCTGTCTCTCTACAGCTCTGGAACCCGGTGTTCCCTTGACTTCCACCGACCCACGCGGTCGGGTGTGTCGCACCCTCACTGACACAGATGTCCCTTGTCCGAACATCTTTTGCCTGAGAAAGAGGTTCACCGGGTGCCTGGCCGGCGCCGCACTGACACTTCCCGAAAGATTCCCGTACGTCCGCCCCAGCGCTGCCTTACGGCAGTTAGGGCGACGAGTACTGTGGGACTCGCTTCCGGTCCTCCCGGCGGGAGGCGCGCAGCATCAACACTCGACCGAGCAACCCCGCTAGTCTGCCATACGGGGCAGGGGCCTGGCCAATCGAGCCGGAGACAATACCCCGAGAGTGACGCAGGTCAAACACATTGCCGCTTAGGCCGACGTGACGGAGCCCCTCGGGGCCGTTCTTCCACCCCGGTGGACGTCGTTCGGCCGCCACCCGGACACGGGTCTCCCCACCGCTCGGCGGGGAGACCGCGGGTGAAGCAGAGCCCCTGGTCAGCGCACGTCCACGTGGTCCCCACCACTGGTCGTCGCCCCGGTCGTGTCGTTGCCCCCGTACGCCCACCGCCATGTCCCGTCCTTCGAGGCGGTGACCGTGGTCTTCAGGGCGCCGGTGCTGCTCGTCGTGACCTTCTTGACCGTGACGAAGGAGCTGGTGCCCGTCGCGCGGAACTGGAGGGTGACCGAACGGCCGCCGTAGCCGCCGTACTTCTTGGTCGCCCAGTCCGCCCGGGTGAGCCTGCCGGTGACGGTGATCTGCTTGCCCTTGACGACCGGCTCGGGTGAGGCGTTCACGGTGACCTTCGCCACCCGCTTCAGCTGGACGGTCAGGGACCGGGTCTCGCGCTCGTGGCCCGCGAGGTTGCCGTTGGCCTTGAACAGGAGCAGGGAGACGCCGGTCTTCCAGGTGGTGGCGTCGGCGTTGGAGTCGACCTCGTCGTGACTCCGGTCGGGGTCGATGTAGAGGGACCCCTCACAGTCGGCCTTCTTGTCGCTCTGCTCGTAGCAGGTGTAGCCACCGGGGCCTATGTAGTTCTCGAAGTCGGCGTCCAGGTCCTGCGACAGGCGCCCCCGGTACAGGAAGGGGTCCGCGCTGTACCGGAACGGGTCGCTCGTGCTGTACCCGGACGGCAGGGTGATCTTGAAGGTGAGGGACGGCTCCACCACCTTCGAGGTGCCGACCACGATCGGCTTGCCCTTGTTGATCACGATGTCGGACACCTTGATCCCGGTGTCCTGGGCGTGGGCCGCCGGGGCGTTCAGGAGGGTGAGGGCGAGGGCCCCCACGAGCGCGGCCCCGGTGGCCGTACGTCTGCCAGTGGTCATTACCACCTCTTTCGTGGCGCGGAAAAGGAGGAGGCAGACTATCCCATGACCTGCACATGACTTTCACTTGGCCTATGGCCAGACGACCAGGGCCGTGAACACGGCGTACACGCACGCCACCAGGACCGGTGCCGCCAGCGCGAACCCCACCCGGCGGCACGTGCTGCACCGCTCCCACGGCAGGGCCCAGCTGGCCGCGAGCAGGAACAGGGCGAGACCCAACCCGCCGAGCAGCACCGGGAAGGCGATGCCGAAGCTCGACTCGAATCCGGCGAAGTAGACGAGCACACAGGCGGGCAGGGTCAGGAGCGTCGAGAGCAGCGGGGCGACCCAGGCACCGGTCGCGCGGTCGTCGTCGAGCGTGAGGTCCGGCATGGGTTCATTCCAGCGGCCGGGGCGAGTCGTCGCATGAGCGTTCGTACTCAGAACTCGCGGTCGCCGTACGGAAGTCAGCCGCCCGCGTTCCGCAGCCGCGCGAACGACGTGTCCAGCCCCCGCTTCAGCAGCCGCGCCACCGGCCGTTCCACGAACCGGTGGACCAGCCAGCTCAGCAGCATGAAGCCGGCGATGACGGAGGCGATCAGGAGACGGGCGTCCATGGTGTCGCGCAGGCGGTTGATGAGGACCGTGCCCGCCGCGTAGTGCATCAGGTACAGCGGATACGTCAGCGCGCCGGCCGTCACCAGCCACTTCCAGCGGACCCGGTCCGTCGCGCCCAGGGCGACGGCGACCATGACGAGCAGGAACACGGTGAAGATGGCCACGCTCCCCCGCCACCCCGACACATGCTCGACCTCGTCGATCCGGAGGCCCAGTTCGCGCTGTCCCATCAGCCAGGCCATCGCCAGGATGCCCCACAGCAGCAGGTCCTGGCCGAAGCGGTGCATCAGGTAGAGGGCGAGGCCCGCGATGAAGTACCAGGCGCCCTCGGGGTTGGCGACCAGTTCCAGCAGGGGGAGCTTCGAGATCGGGGCCAGCATGGCCGCGGCGCCCCACACACAGCAGAAGACGACGACCTTGCGGTAGGTCAGCCCGCTCCACACGACGACCAGGAAGAGGAGGTAAAAGCGGAGCTCCGACCACAGGGTCCAGTAGACGCCGTCGACGTTCATGACGCCCGAACCGGACTGCAGCATCGTGAAGTTGAGGAGGACGTCGCGGGTGCGCAGGCGGTCCCACACGCCCGGCAGGGCCACCAGGACGGCCGTGGTGAAGACGATGGCGAACCAGTACGCCGGGTACAGCCGGATCACCCGGGACGTGAAGAACTGCCGGGGGGTACGGCCCCAGCAGGACATGCAGATCACGAAGCCGCTGATCACGAAGAAGATCTCGACGCCGATCCAGCCGTAGGAGGCGAACCGGAAGACCGTCGGCATGATGTCGGAGACCGGGCGGTCCCAGATGCGGTTGCCCGGTTGGTCGACGCGGTTCGTGCCGGCGTAGTGGTGCATGGCGACCATGAGGGCGGCGAGGAGCCGGATGCCGTCGACGGCGTACAGCCGGCGGCCCGCGCGGTCGCGTACGACGGCGTGCCGGGCGGTGCGGGCGGGCCGTCCCGGCGGGGCGGGCACGCTGAGGGGCGGAAGGGGCTGCTGCAGGCCGCTGACGACCCGTCGCGGTATCGACCTTCTGCTCTCCGCGTCCTGCATCGACACCTGCGGGTCCGTCCGTCCTCATGAGGGAGTCCCGGGCCGGGGGTGGCCACCGGACGCCTCAGGCTACGACCCTCACAACCGCCCCACAGTGGCCAGACAGGAACATTCGGGGCGGCCTCGGCGGACAGTTGGCCGAAGCCTCGGAAAGACGTCCCGCGGAGTTCGCCCACTCTTCACCCGCTCCGCGGGCAACCCCCACGAAGGCGAAGGGGCCCGTACGACCGAAGTCGTACGGGCCCCTTCAGAGACCTACGGGTCTCGGAGACCTGTCAGGTCAAGATCAGGCGGTGATCTTGGTGACCTGGCCGGCGCCGACCGTCCGGCCACCCTCACGGATGGCGAACTTCAGGCCCTCTTCCATGGCGACGGGCTGGATGAGCTCCACCTTCATCTCGGTGTTGTCACCCGGCATGACCATCTCGGTGCCCTCGGGGAGGGTCACGACGCCGGTCACGTCCGTCGTACGGAAGTAGAACTGCGGACGGTAGTTGTTGAAGAACGGCGTGTGGCGGCCACCCTCGTCCTTGGACAGGATGTAGGCCTGGGCCTCGAACTGGGTGTGCGGCGTGACCGAACCCGGCTTGATGATGACCTGGCCGCGCTCGACGTCCTCGCGCTTGATGCCGCGGAGGAGCAGACCGACGTTCTCACCGGCCTGGCCCTCGTCGAGCAGCTTGCGGAACATCTCGATGCCGGTGACCGTGGTGGTGGTCTTCTCGGTCTTGATGCCGATGATGTCGACGGTCTCGTTGACCTTGAGGACACCACGCTCGATACGACCGGTGACGACGGTGCCACGACCGGTGATCGTGAAGACGTCCTCGATCGGCATCAGGAACGGCTTGTCGACGTCACGCTCGGGCTGCGGGATCGCCTCGTCGACGGCGGCCATCAGGTCCAGGACCGACTGGCCCCACTCCTTGTCGCCCTCGAGCGCCTTGAGCGCCGAGACCTTGACGACCGGAACGTCGTCGCCCGGGAACTCGTACTCGGAGAGGAGCTCACGCACCTCGAGCTCGACGAGCTCCAGGATCTCCTCGTCGTCCACCATGTCGGCCTTGTTCAGGGCGACGACGATGTAGGGAACGCCGACCTGGCGGGCCAGGAGCACGTGCTCCTTGGTCTGCGGCATCGGGCCGTCGGTGGCGGCGACCACGAGGATGGCGCCGTCCATCTGCGCCGCACCCGTGATCATGTTCTTGATGTAGTCCGCGTGACCGGGGCAGTCGACGTGGGCGTAGTGACGCGTCTCGGTCTGGTACTCGACGTGCGCGATCGAGATGGTGATACCGCGCTGGCGCTCCTCGGGAGCCTTGTCGATCTGGTCGAAGGCCGAGGCCTCGTTCAGGTCCGGGTACGCGTCGTGCAGCACCTTGGTAATGGCGGCCGTAAGGGTCGTCTTACCGTGGTCGATGTGACCGATGGTGCCGATGTTGACGTGGGGCTTAGTCCGCTCGAACTTCGCCTTCGCCACGGGGTCCTCCTGTGGAGTGGTTCTGAACGCCTTGCTTCATCGGCGCCAGGTGATCTTTGCTGGAAAGCCTCGGCCCGGGGGCACTCTCCCACAAATGCGGGTGAATGCCCCTCCGGGCTCCGGAGTCAAGCCTAAAGCGTGCGAACGCGGTGCGTTACTCGCCCTTGGCCTTCGCGATGATCTCCTCGGCGACGTTCCGCGGAACCTCGGCGTAGGAGTCGAACTGCATCGAGTAGCTTGCGCGACCCGACGTCTTGCTGCGGAGGTCTCCGACGTAGCCGAACATCTCCGAGAGGGGCACGAGGCCCTTCACGACGCGGGCACCGGCCCGCTCCTCCATGGCCTGGATCTGGCCACGGCGGGAGTTGATGTCGCCGATGACCTCACCCATGTAGTCCTCGGGCGTGGTGACCTCGACGGCCATCATCGGCTCAAGGAGCACGGGGGACGCCTTGCGAGCGGCCTCCTTGAAGGCCTGCGAGCCGGCGATCTTGAACGCGAGCTCGGAGGAGTCGACCTCGTGGTAGGCACCGTCGAGAAGCGTGACGCGGACGCCCGTCATCTCGTACCCGGCGAGGATGCCGAACTGCATGGCCTCCTGCGCACCGGCGTCCACCGAAGGGATGTACTCCTTCGGGATACGGCCACCGGTGACCTTGTTCACGAACTCGTACGAGGCGTCGCCGCCCTCGATCGGCTCGATCGCGATCTGCACCTTGGCGAACTGGCCGGTTCCACCAGTCTGCTTCTTGTGCGTGTAGTCGACGCGCTCGACGGCCTTGCGGATCGTCTCACGGTAGGCGACCTGCGGCTTGCCGACGTTGGCCTCGACCTTGAACTCACGGCGCATACGGTCGACCAGCACCTCGAGGTGCAGCTCGCCCATACCACCGATGATGGTCTGGCCGGTCTCCTCGTCCGAGTGGACCTGGAAGGAGGGGTCCTCCTCCGCGAGACGCTGGATGGCGACACCCAGCTTCTCCTGGTCACCCTTGGACTTGGGCTCGATGGCGACCTGGATGACCGGCGCCGGGAAGTCCATGGACTCCAGGATCACCGGGTTCTTGTCGTCGCTCAGCGTCTCACCGGTGGTGGTCTGCTTGAGGCCCATCACGGCGACGATGTCGCCGGCGCCCACCGACTCGATCTCCTCACGCTTGTTCGCGTGCATACGGTAGATCTTGCCGATGCGCTCCTTCTTGCCCTTGACGGAGTTCAGCACCGCGGAGCCGGACTCCAGGCGACCGGAGTAGATCCGGACGAAGGTGAGCTTGCCCAGGTGCGGGTCGCTCATGATCTTGAACGCCAGCGCCGACAGCGGCTCGTCGTCGGACGGCTTGCGCTTGACGACGACCTCGGGGTCCTTGACGTCGTGGCCCTCGATGGCCTCGACGTCGAGCGGGGTCGGCAGGTAGCGCACGACCGCGTCGAGCAGGGGCTGGACGCCCTTGTTCTTGAACGCGGTACCGCAGAACACCGGGGTGACCGTCACGCCGTCGGACTTGCCGGAGGCGATGGTGATGCGACGGATCGCGGCGTACAGCTGCTCCTCGGTGGGCTCCTGGCCCTCCAGGAACAGCTCCATGATCTCGTCGTCGTTCTCCGCGACGGCCTCGACCAGCTTGCCGCGGTACTCCTCGGCGGCCTCGGTGTGCGTGGCCGGGATGTCGACGACGTCGTACATCTCGCCCTTCGCCGCCTCGGCGGACCACACGAGCGCCTTCATGCGGACCAGGTCCACAACGCCCTTGAAGTCCATCTCGGCGCCGATCGGCAGCTGCATGACGAGCGGGACGGCGCCCAGACGGTCCGAGATCATGTCCACGCAGCGGTGGAACTCGGCGCCGGTACGGTCCAGCTTGTTCACGAAGCAGATGCGCGGCACGCCGTAACGGTCGGCCTGACGCCACACCGTCTCGGACTGCGGCTCGACACCCGCGACACCGTCGAACACCGTGACGGCACCGTCGAGGACGCGGAGCGAACGCTCCACCTCGACCGTGAAGTCGACGTGCCCGGGGGTGTCGATGATGTTGATCGTGTAGTCGTCGTCCTCGAGCGGCCAGTGACAGGTGGTGGCAGCAGAGGTGATCGTGATGCCACGCTCCTGCTCCTGCTCCATCCAGTCCATGGTGGCGGCGCCGTCGTGGACCTCACCGATCTTGTAGCTGACGCCGGTGTAGAAGAGGATCCGCTCGGTGGTGGTCGTCTTGCCCGCGTCGATGTGGGCCATGATCCCGATGTTGCGGACCTTGGCCAGGTCAAGTGAAGTGGTAGCCATAAGGCTTCAGTCTTCTCTCGGTCTCGATGGGGTCTGCGACTACCAGCGGTAGTGCGCGAAGGCCTTGTTGGACTCGGCCATCTTGTGGGTGTCCTCGCGCTTCTTGACGGCCGCACCGAGGCCGTTCGAAGCGTCGAGAAGCTCGTTGAGCAGACGCTCGGTCATGGTCTTCTCGCGACGGGCGCGGGAGTAACCGACCAGCCAGCGCAGCGCCAGCGTGTTGGCGCGGCCGGGCTTGACCTCGACCGGCACCTGGTAGGTGGCGCCACCGACACGGCGGGACTTGACCTCAAGCGTGGGCTTGATGTTCTCCAGCGCGCGCTTCAGCGTGATGACCGGGTCGTTGCTGGTCTTCTCGCGCAGGCCCTCCATGGCGCCGTACACGATGCGCTCGGCGGTGGAGCGCTTGCCGTTCAGCAGCACCTTGTTGATCAGGGAGGTGACAAGAGGAGAACCGTAGACCGGGTCGATGATGACCGGGCGCTTCGGGGCGGGGCCCTTACGAGGCATTCTTACTTCTCCTTCTTGGCGCCGTAGCGGCTGCGGGCCTGCTTGCGGTTCTTGACACCCTGGGTGTCGAGCGAACCGCGGATGATCTTGTAACGAACACCGGGCAGGTCCTTCACACGGCCGCCGCGCACGAGCACGATGGAGTGCTCCTGCAGGTTGTGTCCCTCACCCGGAATGTAAGCAGTGACCTCGATCCCGCTGGTCAGACGCACACGCGCGACCTTACGCAGGGCCGAGTTCGGCTTCTTCGGGGTGGTCGTGAACACACGCGTGCAGACGCCACGACGCTGAGGAGAACCCTCGAGTGCGGGCGTCTTGTTCTTCTCGACCTTGTCCTGCCGGCCCTTCCGGACCAGCTGCTGGATCGTAGGCACTACTTCTCCGGTTTCTGTGTGCCGAATGGTGAAGCTAACCTGGAACATCGCCGACCCACGCGGTCGGGTGTGTCGAATCCGGTGAACTTCCGCCGCGAGGCGAAAGGGGCGCAGATCACGGTGGCCGCTCACGGCCCCCCTAGTGCGGTTCAAGGCACGCACGGGAGCCAGGGCACACCCCAGGCACAAGGTCTGAGCGTACCCAGCTCATTCGCTGCGGTCAAAACAGATGCCCGGCGGCACCCTCGCACAGGGGGCGATGTCAAGCCCCTACGCCGTGGACGATCTTCGATTTCACCCGGCGCACACAGAAGAACGGCCCCTGCGGGCGCTCACCCGGAGGCGAGCCCCACCGCGACCATCAGCGTCATCAGGATCGACCACGCGGCGATCGACAGCCAGCCGAACACGAGCCCGGTCAGCGCGAGCCCGTCGCCGCTCTCTCCGGTCCGCTCGATCTCCGCCCGCGCCGTGTGCCCGAGGATCACCGCGGGAATCCCGGTGAACCCGAAGGTCGGCACGCACAGCAGCCCGCACACCGCGGCTCCGACCGCCTTCCCGTTGGCCCGCGGCCGCGGGGCCGGCAGGAACGTCCGCGGTACGGCGGTGAAGGGCGCCGGCTGCGGCACGGGCCCGAGCGGCAGATCGGCGACGAGCAGCGCCAGCTCCCCCACGGTCCGCGCGGCGTACGCCCGCTCCACCCGCTTGTCGAACTCGCTCTTCTCCAGCCGCCCCTCGCCGTACCCGGCCCGCAGCACGTCGACGGCCCGCTCACGGTCGGCGTGGGAGGCGAGCATGGCGGAGCCGACGGGCTGCGCAGCGGCGTATCCGGGCCAGGGGCGCGCGACAGGGGCCTGCGCGCCGGACCAGGACCCCGCTGCCGGGCCGTCCCTGCCCGGCCCGTACGGCGACTCGTCCTTGCCCTGCCACGGTTGCCACGACGGTTGCGACACAGGAGCACCCCCTGGGCGGTCGAATGCCTCCATGATGCTCCAACGCTCCGATACCGGGACAGGTTCCCGCATCCCCAACAGGAAATGCCCGGGCGGCCCAGCCGCCCTGGAGAGGGCGCGGGAGCCGCCCGGGGCCGCGGCCTGCCGCCACGGGGCTTCCGGACGCGCTCCACGGCCTCCCTGGGCCCGGTGGGAACGCCGAAGGGCGGCCACCCCGTACGAAACGGGGTGACCGCCCTTCAGTCGTTCAGACGCAGGCCCTACTGGTTGTACGGCCCGTAGTCGTAGTCCTCCAGCGGAACAGCCTGGCCGGACCCCGTGCCGAACGGCGAGTAGTCGATGTCGTCGTAGCCGACGGCCGAGTACATCGCGGCCTTGGCCTCCTCGGTCGGCTCGACCCGGATGTTGCGGTAGCGGGACAGACCCGTACCGGCCGGGATGAGCTTACCGATGATGACGTTCTCCTTGAGGCCGATGAGGCTGTCGGACTTGGCGTTGATCGCCGCGTCCGTCAGGACTCGGGTCGTCTCCTGGAAGGAGGCGGCCGACAGCCAGGATTCCGTCGCCAGCGAGGCCTTGGTGATACCCATCAGCTGCGGACGACCGGAGGCCGGGTGACCGCCCTCCTGGACCACACGACGGTTCTCGGTCTCGAACTTCGAGCGCTCGACCAGCTCGCCGGGCAGCAGCTCGGCGTCGCCCGACTCGATGATCGTCACACGGCGCAGCATCTGCCGGATGATGATCTCGATGTGCTTGTCGTGGATCGACACACCCTGCGAGTTGTAGACCTTCTGGACCTCGCCGACCAGGTGGACCTGGACGGCACGCTGGCCCAGGATGCGCAGCACGTCGTGCGGGTTGGTGGCACCCACGGTGAGCTTCTGGCCCACCTCGACGTGCTCGCCCTCGCTGACCAGGAGACGGGCGCGCTTCGAGATCGGGAACGCCGTCTCGTCGCTGCCGTCGTCCGGCGTGATGACGATCTTCTTGGTCTTCTCGGTCTCCTCGATCCGCACGCGGCCCTGGGCCTCGGAGATCGGGGCGACACCCTTCGGGGTACGGGCCTCGAAGAGCTCGACGACACGCGGCAGACCCTGGGTGATGTCGTCACCGGCCACACCACCGGTGTGGAAGGTACGCATCGTCAGCTGGGTACCGGGCTCACCGATGGACTGGGCGGCGATGATGCCGACCGCCTCACCGATGTCGACCAGCTTGCCGGTGGCCAGCGAGCGGCCGTAGCACATGGCGCAGGTGCCGACGGCGGACTCGCAGGTCAGGACCGAGCGGGTCTTGACCTGGGAGACACCGTGCTTGACGAGCTCGTCGATGAGGACGTCGCCGAGGTCGGTGTTGGCCGGGGCCAGCACCTTGCCGTCGACGGTGATGTCCTCGGCCAGCGCACGGGCGTACACGCTGGTCTCGACGTCGTCCGCCTTGCGCAGCACGCCGTCCGCGCCGACCTCCGCGATCTGGAGCTTGAGTCCACGGTCGGTGCCGCAGTCCTCCTCGCGGATGATGACGTCCTGCGAGACGTCCACCAGACGACGGGTCAGGTAACCCGAGTCGGCGGTACGCAGGGCGGTGTCCGCCAGACCCTTACGGGCACCGTGCGTGGAGATGAAGTACTCCAGCACGGACAGGCCCTCACGGAAGGACGCCTTGATCGGACGCGGGATGGTCTCGTTCTTGGCGTTCGACACCAGACCACGCATACCGGCGATCTGCCGCATCTGCATCATGTTTCCTCGGGCACCCGAGTCAACCATCATGAAGATGGGGTTCGTCTTGGGGAAGTTCGCGTTCATCGCCTCGGCGACCTCGTTGGTCGCCTTGGTCCAGATCGCGATGAGCTCCTGCGTGCGCTCTTCCTTGGTGATCAGACCGCGCTCGTACTGCTTCTGGACCTTCTCGTCCTGCGCCTCGTAGCCCTTGACGATCTCCTTCTTCGCCTCGGGAACGACGACGTCGGAGATGGCCACGGTGACACCGGAACGGGTCGCCCAGTAGAAGCCCGCCGCCTTCAGGTTGTCGAGCGTCGCCGCCACGATGACCTTGGGGTAGCGCTCGGCCAGGTCGTTGACGATCTCGGAGAGCTGCTTCTTGCCCACCGAGTAGTCGACGAACGGGTAGTCCTCGGGCAGCAGCTCGTTGAAGAGCGCGCGGCCCAGGGTGGTGCGCAGGCGGAAGGTGTCCCCCTGCTGCCACTCCGGCTCGCCCTCCTCCTGCGCCGGCGGCGTCCAGCCACGCGGCGGGATGGTGCCCACCGGGAAGCGGATGTCGATCTGCGACTGGAGAGCCAGCTCGCCGGCGTCGAACGCCATGATCGCCTCGGCCGTGGAGCCGAACGCGCGGCCCTCGCCCTTGGTGTCACGCAGTTCGCCGTCGGTGGTGAGGAAGAACAGACCGAGGACCATGTCCTGGGTCGGCATCGTCACCGGACGGCCGTCGGCGGGCTTGAGGATGTTGTTCGAGGACAGCATCAGGATGCGGGCCTCGGCCTGCGCCTCCGCGGACAGCGGCAGGTGCACGGCCATCTGGTCACCGTCGAAGTCCGCGTTGAACGCGGTACAGACGAGCGGGTGGATCTGGATGGCCTTGCCCTCGACCAGCTGCGGCTCGAAGGCCTGGATACCGAGGCGGTGCAGGGTGGGAGCACGGTTCAGCAGCACCGGGTGCTCGGCGATGACCTCTTCGAGGACGTCGTACACGACCGTGCGGCCGCGCTCCACCATGCGCTTGGCGCTCTTGATGTTCTGCGCGTGGTTCAGGTCCACCAGGCGCTTCATCACGAACGGCTTGAAGAGCTCCAGCGCCATCGCCTTCGGCAGACCGCACTGGTGCAGCTTCAGCTGCGGACCGACGACGATCACGGAACGCGCGGAGTAGTCCACACGCTTGCCGAGCAGGTTCTGACGGAATCGACCCTGCTTGCCCTTCAGCATGTCGCTGAGGGACTTCAGCGGGCGGTTGCCGGGACCGGTGACCGGACGGCCACGACGACCGTTGTCGAACAGCGCGTCCACGGCCTCCTGGAGCATGCGCTTCTCGTTGTTCACGATGATCTCGGGCGCACCGAGGTCGAGAAGGCGCTTCAGGCGGTTGTTGCGGTTGATCACACGGCGGTACAGGTCGTTCAGGTCGGAGGTCGCGAAGCGGCCACCGTCCAGCTGCACCATCGGGCGAAGGTCCGGCGGGATGACCGGGACGCAGTCGAGGACCATGCCCTTGGGGCTGTTGGAGGTCTGCAGGAAGGCAGACACGACCTTCAGCCGCTTCAGCGCACGGGTCTTCTTCTGGCCCTTGCCGGTACGGATGATCTCGCGGAGGCGCTCGGCCTCCTCGTCCAGGTCGAAGGACTCCAGGCGCTTCTGCAGCGCCGCGGCACCCATCGAACCGTCGAAGTACGTGCCGAAGCGGTCCCGCAGCTCGCGGTAGAGCAGCTCGTCACCTTCGAGGTCCTGGACCTTGAGGTTCTTGAAGCGGGTCCACACCTCGTCGAGACGGTCGATCTCGCGCTGCGCACGGTCGCGCAGCTGCTTCATCTCACGCTCGGCACCCTCGCGCACCTTGCGGCGCACGTCGGCCTTGGCGCCCTCGGCCTCCAGCTCGGCCAGGTCGCTTTCCAGCTTCTTGGCGCGGGCCTCCAGGTCGGCGTCGCGACGGTTCTCGACCTGCTGACGCTCCACGGAGACGTGCGCCTCCAGGGAGGGCAGGTCACGCGTACGGCGCTCCTCGTCGACGTACGTGATCATGTACGCCGCGAAGTAGATGACCTTCTCGAGGTCCTTGGGCGCCAGGTCGAGCAGGTAGCCCAGACGCGACGGGACACCCTTGAAGTACCAGATGTGCGTGACGGGGGCGGCCAGTTCGATGTGGCCCATCCGCTCACGACGCACCTTGGCGCGAGTGACCTCGACGCCGCAGCGCTCACAGATGATGCCCTTGAACCGGACACGCTTGTACTTGCCGCAGTAGCACTCCCAGTCCCGGGTCGGACCGAAGATCTTCTCGCAGAAGAGTCCGTCCTTTTCGGGCTTGAGGGTGCGGTAGTTGATGGTCTCGGGCTTCTTGACCTCGCCGTGGCTCCACTGACGGATGTCGTCAGCGGTGGCCAGACCGATCCGGAGCTCATCGAAGAAGTTGACGTCGAGCACTATGCGTCAATCCCTCTCAGGGTTGTAAGTCTTGGGGTCTGAAACGGGGGTCCAGGGGCCGGCCGGAGGTTCCTCACCAGGTCCTCCGGCCGGACTCCCGTCAGACCTCTTCGACGCTGCTCGGCTCGCGCCGGGACAGGTCGATGCCGAGCTCTTCCGCCGCGCGGAAGACGTCCTCGTCGGTGTCGCGCATCTCGATGGACATGCCGTCCGAGGACAGCACCTCCACGTTGAGGCACAGGGACTGCATCTCCTTGATGAGCACCTTGAAGGACTCGGGGATGCCGGGCTCGGGGATGTTCTCGCCCTTGACGATGGCCTCGTAGACCTTCACGCGGCCGGTGACGTCGTCGGACTTGATGGTCAGCAGCTCCTGGAGGGCGTACGCGGCGCCGTATGCCTCCAGCGCCCACACCTCCATCTCACCGAAGCGCTGGCCACCGAACTGGGCCTTACCACCCAGCGGCTGCTGGGTGATCATCGAGTACGGACCGGTCGAACGGGCGTGGAGCTTGTCGTCGACCAGGTGGTGGAGCTTGAGGATGTACATGTAGCCGACCGAGATCGGCTCCGGGAACGGCTCGCCGGAGCGGCCGTCGAACAGCCTCGCCTTGCCGGTCGGCTGCACCATGCGCTCGCCGTCGCGGTTCGGGATGGTGTGCTGGAGCAGACCCGCCAGCTCGTCCTCACGGGCACCGTCGAAGACCGGGGTCGCGACGTTGGTGCCGGGGGCGACGGAGTCGGCGCCGATCACCTGCAGACGCTGTGCCCAGTCCTCGGCGAGGCCGGAGACGTCCCAGCCGCGGCTGGCGAGCCAGCCGAGGTGGATCTCCAGGACCTGTCCCGGGTTCATTCGGGACGGCACACCCAGCGGGTTGAGGATGATGTCGACCGGGGTCCCGTCCTCGAGGAACGGCATGTCCTCGATGGGCAGGATCTTGGAGATGACACCCTTGTTGCCGTGACGGCCGGCGAGCTTGTCACCGTCCGTGATCTTGCGCTTCTGCGCCACGTAGACACGAACCAGCTGGTTCACGCCCGGCGGCAGCTCGTCGCCCTCTTCACGGTCGAAGACGCGGACGCCGATGACCTTGCCGATCTCGCCGTGCGGCACCTTCAGCGAGGTGTCACGGACCTCACGGGCCTTCTCACCGAAGATCGCGCGCAGCAGGCGCTCCTCCGGCGTCAGCTCGGTCTCACCCTTGGGCGTGACCTTGCCGACGAGGATGTCACCGGCGACGACCTCGGCACCGATACGGATGATGCCGCGCTCGTCGAGGTCGGCGAGGACCTCCTCGGAGACGTTCGGGATGTCCCGGGTGATCTCCTCGGGGCCGAGCTTGGTGTCACGGGCGTCGACCTCGTGCTCCTCGATGTGGATCGAGGAGAGGACGTCGTCCTGCACGAGGCGCTGCGACAGGATGATCGCGTCCTCGTAGTTGTGACCCTCCCACGGCATGAACGCCACGAGCAGGTTCTTGCCCAGCGCCATCTCGCCGTTCTCGGTGGCCGGACCGTCGGCCAGGACCTGGCCCTCGATGATCCGGTCGCCCTCGTTGACGATGACCTTCTGGTTGACCGAGGTGCCCTGGTTGGAGCGGGCGAACTTGGCCAGGCGGTACGTGATGTACGTGCCGTCGTCGTTGGCGGTGGTGATGTAGTCCGCGGAGACCTCCTGGACCACACCCGCCTTCTCGGCCTTGACCACGTCGCCGGCGTCGACGGCGGAGCGGTACTCCATGCCGGTGCCGACGAGCGGGGACTCGCTCTTGATGAGCGGCACGGCCTGACGCATCATGTTCGCGCCCATCAGGGCACGGTTGGCGTCGTCGTGCTCGAGGAACGGGATCATGGCGGTCGCGACCGACACCATCTGGCGCGGCGAGACGTCCATGTAGTCGACGTCGTCACCGGGGACGTAGTCGACCTCGCCGCCACGACGGCGGACCAGGACCCGGGACTCCTCGAACCGCATGTCGTCGTTGAGCGTGGCGTTGGCCTGCGCGATGACGAAGCGGTCCTCCTCGTCGGCCGTCAGGTAGTCGACCTCGTCGGTGACCACACCGCCGGTGACCTTGCGGTACGGCGTCTCCACGAAACCGAACGCGTTGACGCGGCCGTAGGAGGCGAGCGAACCGATCAGACCGATGTTCGGGCCTTCGGGCGTCTCGATCGGGCACATGCGGCCGTAGTGGGACGGGTGCACGTCACGGACCTCGAAGCCGGCCCGCTCACGGGAGAGACCACCCGGGCCAAGAGCCGACAGACGGCGCTTGTGGGTGAGACCCGACAGCGGGTTGTTCTGGTCCATGAACTGCGACAGCTGGCTGGTGCCGAAGAACTCCTTGATGGAGGCGACGACCGGCCGGATGTTGATCAGGGTCTGCGGCGTGATCGCCTCGACGTCCTGGGTCGTCATGCGCTCACGGACGACGCGCTCCATACGAGCCAGACCCGTGCGGACCTGGTTCTGGATGAGCTCGCCGACGCTGCGCAGACGACGGTTGCCGAAGTGGTCGATGTCGTCGGTCTCGACGACGATCGAGGTGCCGCTGTCACCGGTGGTCTCGGTCTCGCCCGCGTGCAGCTTCACCAGGTACTTGATCGTCGAGATGATGTCCTCGACGGTCAGGATGCCCGCGTCCAGCGGAGCGTCCGCACCCAGCTTCTTGTTCACCTTGTAGCGGCCGACCTTGGCGAGGTCGTAACGCTTCGGGTTGAAGTAGAGGTTCTCCAGAAGGGTCTGGGCGGCCTCACGCGTGGGCGGCTCGCCCGGACGCAGCTTGCGGTAGATGTCGAGCAGTGCGTCGTCCTGGCCCTGGGTGTGGTCCTTCTCCAGGGTGGCGCGCATCGACTCGTACTCGCCGAACTCCTCCAGGATCTGCTCGGTGGTCCAGCCGAGAGCCTTCAGGAGCACGGTGACGGACTGCTTGCGCTTGCGGTCGATGCGGACACCGACCATGTCGCGCTTGTCGATCTCCATCTCCAGCCAGGCACCCCGGGACGGGATGATCTTGGCGGAGAAGATGTCCTTGTCGGACGTCTTGTCGATGGAGGAGTCGAAGTAGACACCCGGCGAGCGGACCAGCTGCGACACCACGACACGCTCGGTGCCGTTGATGACGAAGGTGCCCTTGTTGGTCATGAGCGGGAAGTCGCCCATGAAGACCGTCTGGGACTTGATCTCGCCGGTCTCGTTGTTGGTGAACTCCGCCGTGACGAAGAGTGGGGCGGCGTACGTGAAGTCGCGCTCCTTGCACTCGTCGATGCTGTTCTTCGGCGGCTCGAAACGGTGGTCGCGGAACGTCAGCGACATCGACCCGGAGAAGTCCTCGATCGGGGAGATCTCCTCGAAGATCTCCTCCAGACCGGACTTGGTGGGGACGTCCTGACCGGACTCAAGAGCCTCCTCGACCCGACTCTGCCAGGCGGTGTTCCCGAGCAGCCAGTCAAAGCTCTCGGTCTGCAGCGCGAGCAGGTTGGGAACCTCGAGAGGCTCCTTGATCTTTGCAAAAGAGATGCGCAGCGGGGCGGTGCTGGCGGCGTTGTTCGTATTCGCGGTCGAGGCAGTGCGCGAGGCGGCCAAGAGGGGGTCCTTCCGAGGGCTCGGACTCACTACGCGCTCCCCGGGCCCTCTCCGCGACACAGCGACAGGTCTCTTTGATGTGGCCAAAAGGCCAGCTCAGAGATGGTCCGGTCGTCGATGCTGAGGCGAGGGCAGACCCCTGGTGACGGGCAGGGGACAGCTAACAGGCAGCGCAAAGGGTCAGTGTAGCCACTTGGCGCACTGATGTCCAGCCCTGCTGTTCTGCCCGGTCTTCAAAAACTCTCGCTGCCCTCAACGTCCTCGGCATGGTGCCCTCAACGCACGTTGATACTGCCCTCTTCGTCGCCGATCCATGCCTCGGATTCGGACCGTTCTGGCGACGCGTCCTGAGAATTGCGCGCTGCGTGCGGTTCGTCAAGGCCCCCCTGCCCGAACCTGAGGTTCCGGGAGACACGACGAAGATCACCATACCCCTCGCCCTCGAGGCCGCAAGGCAACCGTGACCGCGCCTCCAGGAACGCCGAAGAGCGACCACCCGGATGGATGATCGCTCTTCGGTGCTTGCGCGTTACAGGCCGATCGAAATGGCCTGTGAGGTGTTACTTGACCTCGACGGAGGCGCCGGCGCCCTTGAGGGACTCGGCGGCCTTCTCGGCGGCGTCCTTGGCGACCTTCTCGAGAACGGGCTTCGGGGCGCCGTCCACGAGGTCCTTGGCCTCCTTGAGACCCAGGGAGGTCAGCTCACGCACGACCTTGATGACCTGGATCTTCTTGTCGCCGGCACCGGTGAGGATGACGTCGAACTCGTCCTGCTCCTCAGCGGCCTCGGCAACGGCGGCCGGGCCGGCGGGGCCGGCAACGGCGACCGCGGCGGCGGCGGTGACGTCGAACTTCTCCTCGAAGGCCTTCACGAACTCGGAGAGCTCGATGAGGGTCATCTCCTCGAACTGCGCGAGCAGGTCTTCCTGGCTGAGCTTCGCCATGAGGGGCGATCCTTCCACTAATTCGGCTGGTGCCGATGTACATGTCTGGCGGGCGTACGTTCGGCCCGCTACGACCACTTCCTGGGGCGGCTGCCTCAGGCGGCGGTCATGATGCGAGCCGAGTTACTCGGCACCGCCCTGCTCGTCCTGCTTGGCACGAAGCGCGTCCACGGTGCGGACGAGCTTCGACGGGAGCGCCTGGAAGACCTGAGCAGCCTGAGTCTGCTTGCCCTTGAAGGCACCCGCCAGCTTGGCGAGCAGAACCTCGCGGGACTCGAGGTCCGCAAGCTTCTTGATCTCGTCGGCGGACAGCGCCTTGCCGTCAAGGACACCGCCCTTGATGACGAGGTTCGGGTTGTCCTTGGCGAAGTCACGAAGACCCTTCGCCGACGTCACCGGGTCACCGGTGATGAAGGCAACCGCCGTCGGACCGTTGAACAGGTCGTCGAGCGTCGAGATCCCGGCCTCGTTGGCCGCGATCTTGGTCAGCGTGTTCTTCACCACGGCGTACTGGGCGTCTTCACCGAGCGAACGACGCAGCGTCTTGAGCTGCGCCACGGTGAGACCCCGGTACTCGGTCAGCACGGCGGCGTTCGAGCTGCGGAACTGCTCCGTCAGCTCGGCTACCGCGGCAGCCTTGTCGGGCCTTGCCATAGAGCGTCGGCCTCCTTCCGGGTGATGAGGACCGCTCAGAAGGGGCTGCACAAAACGAAACGCCCCGGCGCAGGCGCACGGGGCGTAGCTCGACCGCGATCACATACGCAAGGCACGTGTTCCCGGGAGCACATCCACAGTCACCTGCGCGGGTCGTCCGCAATTTTCAGCGGATCCTTCGGCCACCGCCCCCTCTTGCGAGGACACGGCAACGACCAGCGGTCTTTGGCTTCTGTAGGAGCGTACGGGACCGGATCCCTGTCAAGCAAATCCGGTCCTACGGCGCTCAGCTGTTCTGGAGTTCCTTCATCATCTCGGCGAGGTCCGCGGTGTCCTTGGCGGCCGGCGCCTCGACGGTGACGGGCTTGTTGTAGTCGAGGAAGGTGAAGGTCATGTCGAACTTCCCCTTGTCGGCGTCGCCCAGCATGCGGAACTGCTTGGCGTGGTCCTCGCCGTCGACCCACATGTCCATCGTGAACTTGTCCAGGCCCAGCTTCTTGAGCTGCTCGGTGCTCTTCTCGCGCTGCTCACGGACCGACTTGTCGGCGTTTTTGTAGGAGGCCGTCAGCTCGGCGAGGGTGACCGTGCCCGCGTAGTGGGTCGTCTTGACGCCGTCGACCGTCTCGGTGCCGACCTTCTTCACGTCCTTGGCGCCGTTGAGGAACGCGGACATGGAGGCCGGGTTCTGGTCGGCCTGGCCGGCGCCGGACGCGGCCGCGCCGAGGTCGCCGTCCTTGCCGAGCGAGGACAGGTCGAACTTCATCCACTTCTTGCCGTCCATCTCCTTGGCCATCTCGGCGTTGCCGCCGATGTACATGGCCTTGTCGACGAGACGGATCTCCGCGGAGCCCTGCCCGGCCGCGGTCATCTTCATGCTCATCGCGATGTCGGGCTTGGTCCGCATGGCGGCTTCGGCGTTGACCTTCCCCTGGCCGGGCATCTCGCCCTTCATGCGGTAGTGGAAGGAGGTGATCTCCTCCGTGTTCTTCGCCGCCTTGGCGACCGCCGCCGCGGGGGTCATCTTCGGCGATTCCTCGCCCCCCTTGGAACAGCTGACCGCACCCGTGGCGAGGGCCACGGCGGCGAGCCCGGCACCGATGGTCCTGTGGCGCGCGGAACGTCGTACAGAAGTAGTCATTGATTCCCCCCAAGGAACACATGGTCGATTCACAGCAAGACGGCGAGCTTAACCGAGAGGGGCGCGAGGGGTCCGTGAATTCCCTGCCGCTCAGGTGGGGTTGGTGCTCGACTGTGACAGGAGGGACTTGAAGTCCGCGGTGTCCGCGGCCGGCGGCTTCCGTACGGCGACCGGGACGCCGTAGTCGCTGTAGTGGGCGGTCTGGGTCACCCTGCCGTTCGCCGTGCTGGTCTTCTCGACCTTCTTGACCAGCAGGTTCTTCTCGTTGATCCAGATGTCGAGGGTCTCGGCGGTGACGTCGGCGTTCTGGAGGCGCTGCCGGAGTTCGGTGTCGGTGACGTCCTCGACGTCGACGGTGCCGGAGTAGTGCGTGGTGGTCCGGCCGTCCACGGTCTCCCGGCCGAGCGCGCGCACGTCGTCGGAGTCCAGCAGCAGCCGCACCGACTGGTTCGGGGTGGTGGAGCGCATCTGGTCGGCGAGGTCGGCGCCCCCGCCGAGGCTCTTCAGGTCGTCGTAGGCGTATCTGAGCCAGTGCCTGCCGCCTGTCTTCTCGGCGAAGGTGTCACCCATGTGCGCGTAGTAGGCGTCGGCGAGGTAGCGGGCCTCCATGGACGTGACGCCGAGAGCGCGCATCGTCTCGGCCGCGGTGCCGCCGGTGTAGGCGATGGTGAGGGCCCCGGAGAGGCCGTCACGCCAAGCGAGGACGCCGTCGGCGGTGAGGGACAGCTGGGTGCCCATCACCGTGGTGGAACTCACCCGGGCGGTCCGGGCCCGCTCGGTGGCGCGCTCCGCGGCACGCAGGGCCGGGAGGGAGGCGGGGGCCGAGGCCGCGCGCCCGCGCTCCGCGGGCCGGTCGGAGGAGCCGGAGGACGTACAGGCGGCGAGTCCCGCCAGTGCGGCGGCCGTGGTGAGCCAGACCGTCGTCCTCTTCATGCGTCCCCCTGGTGCAAGTGCCCTGCTCGCACGCTAACTCAGAGCACAGTCCCCGCACATGGGAACGGGCCCCGCACCTCGGAGGGTGCGGGGCCCGTGAACCTGCCGGTGTCTCAGACCGCGGCCGGGTCCTCCTCGACGAGGAGGTTGCGGGTGCGGTTGGAGTCGAGCGGAATGCCGGGGCCCATCGTGGTGCTGATGGCGGCCTTCTTGATGTAACGACCCTTGGCGGCGGACGGCTTCAGACGGAGGATCTCCTCCAGCGCCGCGCCGTAGTTCTCCACCAGCTTGGTGTCGTCGAACGACGTCTTGCCGATGATGAAGTGCAGGTTCGAGTGCTTGTCGACGCGGAACTCGATCTTGCCGCCCTTGATGTCGTTGACAGCCTTGGTGACATCGGGGGTGACGGTGCCGGTCTTGGGGTTCGGCATGAGACCACGGGGACCGAGCACGCGGCCGAGGCGGCCGACCTTGCCCATGAGGTCCGGGGTGGCGACGACGGCGTCGAAGTCCAGACGGCCCTTCGACACCTCGTCGATGAGCTCGTCGGCGCCGACGATGTCGGCGCCCGCGGCACGAGCGGCCTCGGCACGGTCACCGGTCGCGAAGACCAGGACCCGGGCGGTCTTACCGGTGCCGTGCGGGAGGTTCACGGTGCCACGGACCATCTGGTCGGCCTTGCGCGGGTCTACACCCAGACGGAAGGCGACCTCGACGGTGCCGTCGAACTTCGACGTGGAGGTCTCCTTGGCGAGACGGACGGCCTCGAGCGGGGCGTACAGCTTCTCCCGGTCGATCTTCTCGTCCGCAGCGCGAAGGGCCTTGCTGCGCTTGCTCACAACTGCTCCTGTGTGTTCTGAAAGGAGTCGTGGTACGGGCCGAGCAGGCCCTGCCACTTCTGCTTGAGGTGTACGGGGGGTGGGGCTCAGCCCTCGACCGTGACGCCCATGGAACGCGCGGTACCGGCGATGATCTTCGCGGCGGCGTCCAGGTCGTTGGCGTTGAGGTCGGGCATCTTGGTGGTGGCGATCTCGCGGACCTGCGCCTGGGTGATCTTGGCGACCTTGGTCTTGTGCGGCTCGCCGGAGCCCTTCTCCACGCCCGCGGCCTTGAGGATCATCTTCGCGGCCGGCGGGGTCTTGGTGATGAAGGTGAAGGAGCGGTCCTCGTAGACCGTGATCTCCACCGGGATCACCCAGCCACGCTGCGACTCGGTGGCCGCGTTGTAGGCCTTGCAGAACTCCATGATGTTGACGCCGTGCTGACCCAGCGCGGGGCCGACCGGCGGAGCCGGGTTGGCGGCACCGGCCTGGATCTGGAGCTTGATGAGCCCCGTGACCTTCTTCTTCTTGGGAGGCATAGCTCTCCGGGTCCTTTCGATTCGGGTCCTGCCTGCGTGCGGGGACCACCCGAACGCAGGCATACCGCACAACGATAACGGGTATAGATGCGCGGCCAAAAACCGAGCAGGTCAGACGAGCTGTGACAGCCCGCCTGACCTGGTCGGAAGCTCTGTCCGGAAGACGTCAGTTCTTCTGGATCTGGTCGAAGCTCAGCTCGACCGGGGTCTCGCGGCCGAAGATCTCGACGAGGCCCTTGACCTTCTTCGAGTCGGCGTTGATCTCGTTGATCGTGGCCTGCAGCGTGGCGAACGGGCCGTCGGTGACGGTGACCGAGTCGCCCACCTCGAAGTCCAGGACCTGGACCTCGACCTTGCGGGCCGGAGCCGGCTTGCCCTCGGCCTCGGCGGCCTCACGGGCGGCCTTCTCCTCGGCCTCCGGGGCGAGCATCTTGACGATCTCGTCCAGGGTCAGCGGGTAGGGGTCGTAGGCGTTGCCCACGAAGCCGGTGACGCCGGGGGTGTTGCGGACGACGCCCCAGGACTCGTTCGTCAGGTCCATGCGCACCAGCACGTAGCCGGGGAGCTTGTTCTGACGGATCGTCTTGCGCTCGCCGTTCTTGATCTGCGCGACCTCTTCCTGCGGCACCTCGGCCTGGAAGATGAAGTCCTCGACGTTCAGCGAGACGGCACGCTGTTCGAGGTTGGTCTTCACGCGGTTCTCGTAACCGGCGTAGGTGTGGATGACGTACCACTCGCCAGGCAGGGTCCGCAGTTCCTCGCGCAGGGCGGCGACGGGGTCGACCGGCTCGGCCGGCTCCTCCTCGGCTTCCGCCTCTTCCTCTTCCTCGTCCTCGACGGCCTCGACGTCGCCGCCGGACTCGTCCTCGACGTGGAGGGCGGCTTCCTCGGCGGGCTCGCCGGCCTCGGCGTCGGCAGCCTCGACCTCGTCCAGGTCCTCGTCCGCGCCCTCGACGATGTCGAGCTCGTCGTCGACAGACTCGTCGGGCTCGATGGCGTCGTTCAGGTTCTGGTCAGACACGGTGGCTGCTTCTTCCTGGATACAAGGGGTGGAACATGCGAAAAGGGGCGCCGGTAACCTCGGCGCCCTTCGCTCTGTGCTCAGCCGAATACGTACTTGGCGGCGTGGTTGAGTCCATAGTCAATCACGGTCACCAGACCGATCATGACGAGGACGAAGACGATCACCACGGTCGTGTACGTCGTCAGCTGATTCCGCGACGGCCAGACGACCTTGCGGAGTTCGGCGACGATCTGCCGGTAGAAGATCGCGAGACGCTTCAGCGGGCCCTTCTTGGCACGCTTGCCGCCCTTGCGGGCCTTCTTCTTGGACTCCGGCACTTCGTCCTGGGCGCCAGGCGTGTCGATGGAGCCCACGGCATCCGCCATTCGTCCTCACCTGTTCCCGGGTCGTGGCCGTGCCGCGCCCGGTTGGAGCCGCACGGCGGTGCATTGCTGTACGTACATGCGCACACATCCTGGCGAAGGTGTGTGTAGCAGGGCCGGAGGGACTTGAACCCCCAACCGCCGGTTTTGGAGACCGGTGCTCTACCAATTGAGCTACGACCCTTTGTGTGCCCCCCAACGTACCGCATCCGGCCGGGTGCTCGGTGTGCACCTGGATGGGCGGCTGCTGAAGGCCAACGAGGTGAGAGTGTACGTGGTCCACGGCCCCTCGTCGAACAGAAAGCGCCCGTAGGGGCCTTGGGGACGCAAGATCGCCCAGCGTGCGGGGCGAATCCGGACGGTTGTTCAGCTGTTGTTCAGTCTGTGAAACCCGTGTGCCGGAGAAGTTTCCGGTCTGGAACGATGGGGCCCATGAGCGCTGCAACCCCTCCCACCGAGCGCCGGGTCTCCGCCCGAGTCGGCGCGATCTCCGAATCCGCCACCCTCGCCGTGGACGCCAAGGCCAAGGCCCTCAAGGCCGCCGGGCGGCCGGTGATCGGCTTCGGCGCCGGTGAACCGGACTTCCCGACCCCGGACTACATCGTCCAGGCCGCGATCGAGGCCTGCTCGAACCCCAAGTACCACCGCTACACGCCGGCCGGCGGCCTGCCCGAGCTGAAGGCCGCGATCGCCGCGAAGACCCTCCGTGACTCCGGCTACGAGGTCGACGCGTCCCAGATCCTGGTGACCAACGGCGGCAAGCAGGCGATCTACGAGGCTTTCGCCGCGATCCTCGACCCGGGCGACGAGGTCATCGTCCCGGCGCCGTACTGGACGACCTACCCGGAGTCGATCCGGCTGGCCGGCGGTGTCCCGGTGGAGGTGGTCGCCGACGAGACGACCGGCTACCGGGTCTCCGTCGAGCAGCTGGAGGCGGCCCGCACCGAGAAGACGAAGGTCGTCCTCTTCGTCTCCCCCTCCAACCCGACCGGTGCCGTCTACAACCAGGCCGACGCCGAGGCGATCGGCCGCTGGGCCGTCGAGCACGGCCTGTGGGTGCTGACCGACGAGATCTACGAGCACCTCGTCTACGGCGACGCGAAGTTCACCTCGCTGCCCGCGCTCCTGCCCGAACTGCGCGACAAGTGCATCGTCGTCAACGGTGTCGCCAAGACGTACGCCATGACGGGCTGGCGGGTCGGCTGGATCATCGGCCCGAAGGACGTCGTCAAGGCCGCGACCAACCTCCAGTCGCACGCCACCTCCAACGTGTCGAACGTCGCCCAGGTCGCCGCCCTCGCCGCGGTCTCCGGCAACCTCGACGCGGTGGCGGAGATGCGCACGGCCTTCGACCGCCGCCGCAAGACGATCGTCCGCATGCTCAACGAGATCGACGGCGTGCTCTGCCCGGAGCCCGAGGGCGCCTTCTACGCCTACCCGTCGGTCAAGGAGCTGCTCGGCAAGGAGATCCGCGGCAAGCGTCCGCAGGACACGGTCGAGCTGGCCGCGCTGATCCTGGAGGAGGCCGAGGTCGCGGTCGTCCCGGGCGAGGCCTTCGGCACGCCGGGCTATCTGCGGCTGTCGTACGCCCTGGGTGACGAGGATCTCGTCGAGGGCGTCAGCCGGATCCAGAAGCTGCTCGCGGAGGCGCGGGACTGAGGTCGCCACAGGAAAGGGGCTGCCACTCACCTGAGTGGCAGCCCCTTTTTTTGTGCGAGCAAGACCACTAAAGGGGAAAGCGGTACCGGGACGCCCGTGGCGTACGGCAGGATCCTGGGATGGAGCGTGTACGTGATGTCTCTGAGCTGCCGAAAGCCCATCTGCACCTGCACTTCACCGGCTCGATGCGCCCGGCGACGGTTCTGGAACTGGCCGACAAGTACGGAGTGCGGCTGCCCGAGGCCCTGGTCGACGCACTGACCAGCGGCGAGCCCCCGAGACTGCGGGCCACGGACGAGCGGGGCTGGTTCCGTTTCCAGCGGTTGTACGACGCCGCGCGCTCGTGTCTTCGGGAGCCCGAGGACATCCGGCGGCTGGTGCGCGAGGCCGCGGAGGAGGATGTGCGCGACGGTTCGGGGTGGCTGGAGATCCAGGTCGACCCGACGTCGTACGCGCCCCGGCTCGGCGGGCTGATCCCGGCGCTGGAGATCATCCTGGACGCGGTGGAGACGACCTCGCGGGAGACGGGGCTTGGGATGCGGGTGCTGGTCGCCGCGAACCGGATGAAGCACCCGCTGGACGCCCGCACGCTGGCCCGGCTCGCGGTGCGGTACGCGGACCAGGGCGTGGTGGGCTTCGGGCTGTCGAACGACGAACGCCGGGGCATGGCGCGGGACTTCGACCGGGCGTTCCACATCGCGCGCGAGGGCGGGCTGCTGTCGGCGCCCCACGGTGGCGAGCTGGCCGGCCCGTCGTCGGTGCGGGACTGCCTCGACGACCTGGACGCGAACCGGATCGGTCACGGGGTGCGCGCGGCGGACGACCCCCGGCTGCTGAAGCGGCTGGCGGACCGGCAGGTGACGTGCGAGGTGTGCCCGGCGTCGAACGTGGCCCTCGGGGTGTACGAGAAGCACGAGGACGTGCCGCTGCGCAAGCTGTTCGAGGCCGGTGTGCCGATGGCGCTGGGCGCCGACGACCCGCTGCTGTTCGGGTCCCGGCTGGCCGCGCAGTACGAGATCGCGCGGCGGTATCACGGCTTCTCGGACGCGGAACTGGCGGAGTTGGCCCGGCAGTCGGTACGGGCCTCGGCGGCCCCGGAGGACATGAAGACCAAGCTTTTGTCCGGGGTGGACGACTGGCTCAGTGGTCCGGTCGCCTGACGGGGGCCTGTGGGGTTCCCGACGTCCTACAGGGCGACGCCGACCGTCACGGGTTCGTTGACCAAGGTGATGCCGAAGGTGTCCCTGACTCCTGTCATGACCTCTCGGGCCAGGGCGAGGAGGTCCTCCGTGGTGGCGTCGCCCCGGTTGGTGAGGGCCAGGGTGTGCTTGGTGGAGATGCGGGCGGGGCCGGTGCCGTAGCCCTTGGTGAAGCCGGCCTTGTCGATGAGCCAGGCCGCCGAGGTCTTGGTGTGGCCGTCGCCGGCGGGGTAGGCGGGGGGTTCGGCGTCCTCGCCGAGGTGGTGCTTCACGCGCGCGTGGAACTCCGCGAACTGGGCGGCCGTGAGGATGGGGTTGGTGAAGAAGGAGCCCGCCGACCAGGTGTCGTGGTCGGCGGGGTCCAGGACCATGCCCTTGCCTGCACGCAGCTTCAGGACGGTTGAGCGGGCCTCGGTGAGGGGGACGCGGTCGCCGGGTTCCACGCCCAGGGTGCGGGCGGTTTCGGCGTACTTGATCGGCGCGGAGAGGCCGTCGGCGTCCTCCAGGGCGAAGTGGACGCGCAGGACGACGTAGCGGGCGGGGTCTTCCTTGAAGCGGCTGTGGCGGTAGGAGAAGGCGCAGTCGTCGTTGGTGAGGGTGACGGTCTCGCCGCTGCGGCGGTCGTAGGCGATGACCTCCGTGATGGTGGAGGACACCTCCTGGCCGTAGGCGCCGACGTTCTGGATGGGGGTCGCGCCCGCGGAGCCGGGGATGCCGGCGAGGCACTCGATCCCGGCGAGTCCCGCGTCCACGGCGCGTGCGACGGCGTCGGTCCACACTTCGCCGGCGGCGAGCTCCAGGTGGGTGCCGGTGAGCTCGAACCCCTTGGTGGCGATGACGAGCGCGGTGCCGTCGAAGCCCTTGTCCCCGATGACGAGGTTGGACCCGCCGCCGATGACGAGGAGCGGGGTGCCGGTCGCGTCGGCCTCGCGGACGGCCTCGATCACCTCGGCGTCGGTCGTCGCGGTGACGAGGCGGGTGGCGGGGCCGCCGAGGCGGAAGGTGGTCAGGGGGGCGAGGGGGGCGTCGTGTCGTTCCTGCACGCGGTACAGCGTACGGGGGATGGCGTGTGCGGCCGGGTGGGGGCGGGCGTTTTGCGCAGTTCCCCGCGCCCCTGGAGAGGTGGGTGGGTTTGTGGGTCGGGGCCGGGGTGGGGGGTATCCGTCCTCGGTCCGGGGCTCGGTCCCTCGAAAAAGGGGCTCTGTAACGGACGCCGGCCGCTGCGGGCGGACACCCCCCACCCCGTCCCCTTGCCGCCGTACCCGGCCAACGGTTCGTCGCGGCACTAGGGGCGCGGGGAACTGCGCGACCAGCCACGACGCACCTGTACCCGCAACACGACCGAACCCGGCACGGTCCGTAGCGGCGCCGGTGACCGAAGCTCCCCAGGGGCGCGGGGAACTGCGCGACCAGCCACGACGCACCTGTACCCGCCCACCCACCTGACCCGGCACCCCCTAGACGCGCCCCGCCCAAGCCCAGCGCAGCGAAACGGTCCCGCCCGCTCGGGCAGGACCGTTCACCGGCGGATTCAGCCGCCCACCGTCTCCAACGCCCGCACCTCTTCGGACGCCTCCGGCAGCACAACCCGCTTCCGTGAGGGAATCAGCAGAGCCGCAACCCCGGCGAGCGCCACCACGGCCGCTCCCGTGACCAGTGCCGGCCGCAGACCGTCCACGAAGGACTGGCCGCTGTCGTATCCGCCCTGCGAGGAGAAGATCGACGCCATGACGGCGATTCCCAGCGCCCCGCCCACCTCGCGCAGCGCGTTGTTGGCTCCGGACGCGATGCCCTGCTCCTTCGGCAGCACGCTGGACATGACCAGGTTGGACGCGGGGGCGAAGAACAGTGCCATGCCGATGCCGCTGAGGATGAGACCGGGCAGCTGCGCGGAGTAGGACGCGTCGACGGTGACCACGGACGCCATGTACGCGAGACCCGCCGCCTGGAAGAAGAGGCCCGTGGCCACCACCGGCCGGCCCCCGATGCGGTCGGAGAGGATCCCGGCGATCGGTGCGACGAGCATCGGCATACCGGTCCAGGGCAGCATCCGCAGGCCCGCCTCGGTGGGCGAGTAGCCGAGGACGCCCTGCATGTACTGGCTGAGCAGGAAGATCGAGCCGAACATCCCGAGGAACATCAGCAGGCTCGCCGCGTTGATGCCGGAGAAGGCCCGGGAGCGGAACAGCCGCATGGGGAGCATCGGGTTCTTGGCCCGCGTGCTGTACAGGATGAAGGCGGCGAGCAGCGCGGCCCCCGTGAACAGGGCCAGCAGCACCACGGAGTCGGTCCAGCCGTCGGACGGGCCGCGGACCAGGCCGTACACGATGCCGAAGAGACCGCCGCTGGCGAGCAGGGTGCCGGGGATGTCGAGGCGCGCGCCGGTGCCGTGGGACTCGGCCAGGCGCAGGCGGGCGAGGGGAAGGAGGGCGACGCCGAGCGGGACGTTCAGCCAGAAGATCCACTGCCAGGAGATGTGTTCGGTGAGGCTGCCACCGATCAGCGGTCCGGAGGCGACCGCGAGTCCGTTGACGGCGCCCCAGATGCCGTACGCCATCCCCCGCCGCGCGACGGGCACGGCCGCCGTGAGGAGGGTGAGCGTGAGGGGCATCATGATCGCCGCGCCCACGCCCTGGACCGCGCGGGCGGCGATGAGGGAGTCGATGCCGGGTGCCAGGGCCGCGGCCGCCGACGCGCCGGTGAAGATCGTGAGGCCGGTCAGGAAGAGGCGGCGGCGGCCGAAGCGGTCGCCGAGTGCCGCGCCGGTCATCAGCAGGACCGCGAAGGTCAGCGTGTAGGCGCTGACGGTCCATTCGAGGTCGTGCAGCGCCCCGCCGAGGTCGTCGCGGATGGAGGGCAGTGCGGTGGTGACGACGAGGTTGTCGAGGGCCGCCATGAATCCGGCGACGCTGGTGATGACGAGGGCCCAGACGGCTCCCCCGCGACGTGCGGTCGGTGCGGCTTGCGGTTGCTGTGACATCGCTCCCCCAGCGGGTGTGATCGGCGATTAGTTATTGATTACTAAGTTTCTCGATCATGAAAAGGCGCCGATGACGCCTCGTTTCCTACAGACCCCAGTGCTCCGGCCGGCCCTTGCTCGCGCCCGACGGGTCCATGCCCGCCCAGACCCGGTGCCCGGGCGGGAAGCCCATCGCCACCAGGCAGTTGATGAGCATTCCGTGCGCCAGGAAGGTCGTGGTCTCGTTGACGTCGGCGCCGAGCGGGAGATGGACGGTGTCCCACAGCCGCATCCAGCCGGCCCGCACCGTCTCTCCGAACTCGCTGTCGCCCTCCTGCTCGGCGGCCGCCACGGCGACGTACATCTGCATCTGCATCATCAGCCACTCGGGCCGCTCCGTGATGACCCGGGTGTACGCGTCCGCCATGGCATGCAGGGCCTCTTCGCCCGTCAGCCCCTTGGAGGCGTCCTCGAAGGTGCGGATGGTGTCCTCCACGCAGCGCTCCGCCGTCGCCAGGAAGATCGCCTTCTTGCCCGGGAAGAGCCGGAAGAGATACGGCTGAGAGACCCCGACCCGCTTGGCGATCGCCTCGGTCGACGTGCCGTGGTAGCCGCCGCGGGCGAACTCGGCGGTCGCCGCGCGGATGACACTCTCGCGCCTCTCGTCTGCACTCATCCTGGCCATGCGAATAAGTTAGTACTCAATCACTAACATGGCAAGAGGTGGCGTGCGAAGACGCTCCATGACGTCGGTAAGGGGCGCCCCACCATGGAGAGCGCCCCTTACGTCGACAGCCGGCCCCAGCCCTCAGGCCAGCCGTACGACCGCCCGTGACATCCCCAGCACCTTCTGTCCCGCGCTGGTCGCCGTGAGGTCCACGCGGACCGTGTTGTCGTCCAGCTTGGCGGCGACCTTGGCGCTGACCTCGATCGTGGCGCCCTGGTCGTCGTTCGGGACGACGACGGGCTTGGTGAAGCGGACGCCGTACTCGACGACCGCGCCCGGGTCGCCGGTCCAGTCGGTCACCACACGGATCGCCTCGGCCATCGTGAACATGCCGTGCGCGATGACGTCCGGCAGCCCGACCTCCTTGGCGAACTTCTCGTTCCAGTGAATGGGGTTGAAGTCCCCGGAGGCGCCCGCGTACTGGACGAGGGTGGCGCGGGTCACCGGGAAGGACTGGGCGGGCAGTTCGGTGCCGACCTCGACGTCGGAGTAGGAGATCTTCGCCGTCATCTGCTTCTTCACGCCCCTTCTGCCGCGCGGGCGACGAGCTTCGTCCAGGCGGTCACGACGTGCTCGCCGGCCTCGTCGTGGACCTCGCCGCGGATGTCCAGGATGTCGTTGCCGGCCATGGACTTGATCGCTTCGATGGTGGAGATGACGGTCAGCCGGTCACCGGCGCGCACGGGGCGGACGTAGGCGAACTTCTGGTCGCCGTGCACCACGCGGCTGTAGTCCAGGCCGAGCTGCGGGTCCTGCACGACCTGTCCCGCGGCCCTGAACGTGATCGAGAACACGAAGGTCGGCGGGGCGATCACGTCGGGGTGACCGAGCGCCTTGGCGGCCTCGGGGTCCGTGTACGCGGGGTTGGTGTCCCCCACCGCCACGGCGAACTCGCGGATCTTCTCCCGGCCCACCTCGTAGGGGTCGGTGGGCGGGTAGGTCCGCCCCACGAAGGACTGGTCGAGCGCCATGGGCTCGGCACCTCCTGGTTGCTCTACTGACCGGTATGAGGTCACTCAACGACGCGAGGCCGCCCCCGATCTCTCGGGGACGGCCTCGTGTACGAGCCTGATTTATCGCGTTTCGCGGTGCGCGGTGTGCGCGTTGCAACGCGGGCAGTGCTTCTTCATCTCCAGTCGGTCCGGGTTGTTACGCCGGTTCTTCTTGGTGATGTAGTTCCGCTCCTTGCACTCCACGCAGGCCAGCGTGATCTTCGGGCGGACGTCGGTGGCAGCCACGTGAGTGCTCCTTGACGAACGGATGGGACAGGGTTCAACGCATAGAAGAGTAGCCGATCGAAGGACCGACCCCACAATCGGCTACTGTCTGTAGCGGTGACCGGACTTGAACCGGTGACACAGCGATTATGAGCCGCTTGCTCTACCGACTGAGCTACACCGCTGTGATGCGATCGGACCCCGCCTCGCGGCGGGGACCTCTCACACCAGAGCCCCAATACGGAATCGAACCGTAGACCTTCTCCTTACCATGGAGACGCTCTACCGACTGAGCTATTGGGGCGAGCGATGAAGACATTACACGCTCCGCCGCCGTTCGCCCAAATCCGTTTCGCGCCGCCCTGAGCGCCTTGATCCACGGGGTTCCCGCGGGCCTCGACAGCCCCTCCGGCACGGCGGGCCACACCGGTACGACTATTGCGCTCCTCCCCGTCACGGACACACCGCCGCCCTAGGCTCGACTCACTCTGCGTGATCTTGCGACTTCTTGCGCGGTTCCGGCGGCTCCGGGCTTGCGCAGCCCCGAGCCCCTGGAGCGCGATGCCCGACAGCCAGCCGCAGCCGCCCCACTCCTCGTCCTCGTCGGGTGCCGCGTCGTCGGGCCGGTCCGAGGGGCCCGGCCTCCTGCTGTGCGGGGCGCGGCTCACCGACGGCAGGACCGTGGACGTACGGCTGGCCGGCGGGCGCATCGAGGCGGTCGGTACGGCCGGGAGCCTGGCCGGGGGCGGCACGCGCGCGTGCGGCGGGCGGGTGGATCTCAGCGGCTATCTGCTCCTGCCGGCCCCGGCCGAGCCGCACGCCCACGGCGACACCGCGCTGTCGGCCGACGCCGAGGGCCCGGTCTCCCCCGACCCCGAGGACGTCCAGCGCCGGGCCACGGAGGCCGCGCTGCTGCAGCTCGGACACGGGGCGACCGCGCTCCGGGCACACGTACGCGTGGGCGACGTCCAGGGGCTGGGCGCGCTGGCCGCCGTACTCCAGGCGCGGCGGTCGCTGCGCGGGCTCACCGAGGTGACGGCCGTCGCGATGCCCCGGGTGCTGACGGGGGTGGCGGGTGCGGAGGGACTCGCCATGTTGCGGGACGCGTTGAAGATGGGTGCCTCGGTGGTGGGCGGCTGTCCTGATCTCGACCCCGATCCGACCGGCTACGCGGAGGCGGTCCTGGAGGTCGCCTCGGAGCACGGCTGCCCCGTGGACCTGCACACCGACGCCACCGACCCGGCCCGGCTCGCCCGCCTCGGCGCCATGGCCGGGGGGCTGCGGCCCGGCGTGACCCTCGGTCCCTGCGCGGGCCTCGACCGGCTCCCCGCGGAGGTGGTCTCGCGCACCGCCGACCAGCTCGCGGCGGCCGGGGTCGCCGTGGTGTGCCTGCCGCAGGGCGGCTGCGCGGGCGTGGACGGCCGGGGCACGGCTCCGGTACGGCTGCTGCGCGCGGCCGGGGTCCGGGTGGCCGCAGGCAGCGGCGCGCTGCGGGACGCCTGCAACCCCGTGGGGCGCGGGGATCCGCTGGAGGCCGCGTACCTGCTCGCCTCCCGGTACGGCCTGCGGCCGGAGGACGCCTACGACGCGGTGAGCACCTCGGCACGAGCCGTACTCGGGTTGCCCGAAGTCCGCGTGGAGGCGGGGTTCCCGGCCGAGTTGCTCGCGGTACGGGGCGACCGCCTGGCCGGCGCGCTCTCCCTGGCGTACAGCCGGATCGTGGTGCACAGGGGGCGCGTGGTGGCACGGACGAGCGCGGTACGGGAGTACTGCAACTCGGCGGCGGCCGCGGAGTTGGGGCTGCCTCGGCAGGGGCGGGGGGACGGGCCGTAGCGGAGGTGTCCCACAGGCGGGCGCGGGGTGTCCTCGTGACGGGGGCGGGGCGTCGTAGGGACGGGGCGGGGCGTGATGGCGGTGGGGCCGGGAAATGAGGGTGGGACCGGGAAATGAGGGTGGCTGGTGCCGTGGTCACCACACCCGTGCGCCCCCCAGCCCCACCCCGCACTCCCCTGACGCGGCGTTCGCGAGTGTTCCGGCGTACGGTCGAAGGCATGCGCATTGTCATCGCTGGTGGTCATGGTCAGATCGCGCTGCGGCTGGAGCGGCTGCTCGCCGCGCGCGGGGACGAGGTCGCGGGGATCATCCGCCGCCCTGAACAGGGCGACGACCTGCGGGACGTCGGTGCCGAATCGGTCGTCCTGGACCTGGAGTCGGCCTCGGTCGAGGAGGTCGTGGCGGCTCTGCGGGGCGCGGACGCGGCGGTCTTCGCGGCGGGCGCGGGCCCCGGCAGCGGCGCCTCCCGCAAGGACAGCGTGGACAAGGCCGCCGCGGTGCTGTTCGCGGACGCGGCGGTCCGGGCGGGCGTACGGCGCTTTGTGGTCGTGTCGTCCATGGGCGCGGACCCGCGGCACGAGGGCGACGAGATCTTCGACGTCTACCTGCGCGCCAAGGGCGAGGCCGACGCCTATGTGAGTGGCCTGGACGACCTGGACTGGACGATTCTGCGCCCCGGCGGGCTCACGGACGACGCCGGCAAGGGCCTCGTCCGACTGGAGGCGCACACCGGCCGCGGCCAGATCCCGCGCGACGACGTGGCCGCCGTACTGGCGGAGTTGCTGGACACACCCGCCACGGCCGGGCTGACGCTGGAGCTGGTGAGCGGTTCCACGCCGGTGTCGGTGGCGGTGAAGTCGGTGGCGGGCAACTGAGGACGCCCGCGTCGTCGCGACGGACGAACGGGACGCCTTCGTACGGAGGCGGCACTACGGGGCTTACTAGGCATGGAAGTTCACGACGGCGGGTCCCCTCGTGCGGATGGAGGGCTGCCGTGCGGCCGGAGGGCCTGAGGTTGGGCGGGGACGACGGACGGTGCGTCAGGAAGCCCGGTAGGACGGCACGTCAGAACAAGGGCAGCTGTCCGGGTACGACGGGGACTGCGTACCCGTCCAACGACGGCTGTGCGGCTCCGAGTTCCGCCTGTCTGCGGGAGCCCGGGCACGAGACGAGCTGACCTCTCTCGCGCGCGCCGGGCGGGTCGTGCCGGGCGAAGCGGCCGGCGACGACGGCGATCTCGCGACGGCACTCGGGGCAGAGCCTGCGACGACTGGACATGCAGTCAGTGTGCCCCGGGCGGGCGGGATATGTGCGTCTGGACTGGGCGGTTGGGTCGATCGGGGGTGGGTGGGAACGGGGGACCTGCGCCACTTCATTCGCCGGCGGATGGATAAGGAGCGGGCCGTACAGACGGGTTGACTGGCTGTTGTGGCCGGTTGTCCATAGGCGGCGTTCGAAGGGGTATTCGGAAACGACAGCGGTGTTTGTCGATTCCGAGGAGGTACGTGCCGTGCGCTCCTTCAAGCGCTGGCTCGACCGCAGTCTGGCCGCACAGGCGGCCATGTTGTTCCTTTTAGGTGTGGGTATCAGCGCCCTGTTCCGCCGGGACGACCATCCGGTCCTCTGGGTGATCCAGGGATTCCTCTACGGCGCCATCGGCGTCACGTGCGTGGCCGTGCAGCGTCGCCGGGCGAGCCGCGCGGCAGGCACCGACCCACGCGGCCTCGCCGAGCTCAACCGCAGGATCCGGCATCGTGAGGTGCCGAGCGAGCCCGGGGAACGGGAATCCATGCGACGGCTGGTCGACGACCAACTGAGCCGGCTCGAACGCAGCAGCCGGTGGCTCCCGTACTGGCTGGGATTCATGTGCCTGATCGCGGCTGCCCCGCTCGCCCTCGGGGTCGCCGCCGGATCACTGGCCTTCCCGCTCGTCATCGCGGTCGCCATGATCGGCTTCTGCTGCTGGGTCGTCTGGATGCGGCGACAGGCCTCGGACCGCTTCCAGTACATGCGCGGGGCACTGCGGGAGGATCGCGAACGCGTGTCCTGACGCCGCCGCACCGCCCTGCACCGTCACCGCGCTTCACCAGACGGCCCGCTGTCGGACCGTCCATACATGAAGAGACCCCCTCCGCCCTGCGTTTCCGCAGTTCGGAGGGGGCCTCTTTCTCAGCGTGGCGGCGCCAGGATTCGAACCTGGGAAGGCTGAGCCGGCAGATTTACAGTCTGCTCCCTTTGGCCGCTCGGGCACACCGCCGGGGTTTGCTGCCCTTCGAACCGTCTTTCGGCGGTGCTCCGTGGCAACGACGTAAACAATACCCGATGCCGAGGGGTGCTTCGCCACCCGATTGATCTGCGCCCGGAGGCCATGGGGTGACTAGGCTTGGGCGGATGCGGCCCGGGTTCACACCGGGCTCGGCGCCCGCCCCCACGTACGCCGATACGCATCCGTACGCACGTCGACACGCACCCCGATACAAGGAGCCACAGGACATGGCCGACTCCAGTTTCGACATCGTCTCGAAGGTCGAGCGGCAGGAGGTCGACAACGCCCTCAACCAGGCCGCCAAGGAGATCTCCCAGCGCTACGACTTCAAGGGCGTGGGTGCCTCGATCTCGTGGTCCGGCGACAAGATCCTGATGGAGGCGAACTCCGAGGACCGGGTGAACGCCGTCCTCGACGTCTTCCAGTCCAAGCTGATCAAGCGCGGGATCTCGCTGAAGGCGCTCGACGCGGGCGAGCCGCAGCTCTCCGGCAAGGAGTACAAGATCTTCGCGTCGATCGAGGAGGGCATCTCCCAGGACAACGCCAAGAAGGTCGCGAAGATCATCCGTGACGAGGGCCCGAAGGGTGTGAAGGCCCAGGTCCAGGGCGACGAGCTGCGGGTCAGCTCGAAGAGCCGTGACGACCTGCAGTCCGTCATCGCCCTGCTGAAGGGCAAGGACTTCGACTTCGCGATCCAGTTCGTGAACTACCGGTGAGCCGCTGATTCGCCGATCGGCACCGATCCACGAGGAAGGGTGGGCACCTGGCCGGTGCCCACCCTTCTCGCCTGCTGGCTGCGGTTCGGGGTCAGTCGCGCGAGTTGCCGAACAGGAGACGGTAGGCGATCAGGAGCACGAGGGAGCCGCCGATCGCGGCAGCCCAGGTGGGACCGTCGTAGAAGCTCTTGCTGACCGGGTGGTCCAGCCAGCGGGCCGATATCCAGCCGCCGATGAACGCGCCCGCGACGCCGATCAGGGTCGTCCCGATCAGGCCGCCCGGGTCACGGCCCGGCAGGAGGAACTTGGCGATGGCTCCGGCCAACAGCCCCAGGATGATCCAGCCGATGATGCTCATGCCCTGAACCTGCCCTTCCGCGCTGTGTCCGCACTGTCCGCGGACTGTGATCTTCGTCCCGGCGGACCGGGCGAGCGCTCGTGTGCATGGGTCGTACGTCCTACCCGCCCGGCCTGCGTGCGGTGTTCGTCGACGGTATTCGTCGAGCGGGTGTTCGCGTCGTGTTGCCGAAGAGGACGTCAGGGCCGCGTTCCGCGGTTGCAAGGGATCAGTAGGGTGCGGCCCATGACGCATTCCGGTGCCGAGCTGCGGCGCACGCTGGGAGTAGGGGACGCCGTCGTCATCGGGCTCGGCTCGATGATCGGCGCGGGGATCTTCGCCGCCCTCGGGCCGGCAGCGCGGGCCGCCGGATCGGGACTGCTGCTCGGACTCGCACTCGCCGCCGTGGTCGCCTACTGCAACGCCACGTCCTCGGCACGGCTGGCCGCCCGCTATCCGGCCTCAGGCGGCACCTATGTGTACGGGCGGGAGCGGCTCGGGCCGTTCTGGGGTTATCTCGCGGGCTGGTCGTTCGTGGTCGGAAAGACGGCCTCCTGTGCGGCGATGGCGCTGACGGTTGGTGCTTACGTCTGGCCGGGGCAGGCGCATGCCGTGGCCGTCGCGGCCGTGGTGGCTCTGACCGCGGTGAACTACGGCGGCATCCAGAAGTCCGCCTGGCTGACCCGGGTGATCGTGGCGGTGGTCCTCGCTGTCCTCGCTTCCGTGGTGGTCGTGTGTCTGGGCTCCGGGGCCTCGGAGGCCGGGCGGCTGGACGCCGGGGTCTCCGGCGGTGTGGGCGGGGTGCTGCAGGCGGCCGGTCTGCTGTTCTTCGCGTTCGCGGGATACGCGCGTATCGCGACCCTCGGCGAGGAGGTACGGGATCCCGCGCGCACCATTCCCCGCGCGATCCCCCTGGCCCTGGGCATCACGCTGGTGGTGTACGCGGGTGTGGCGGTGGCTGTCCTTTCCGTGCTGGGCGCTGCCGCTCTGGGCCGTGCGGACGCGCCGCTGGCCGAGGCGGTGCGGGCGGCCGGGGTGCCGGGGTTCGTGCCGGTGGTGCGGGCGGGTGCCGCCGTGGCCGCGCTCGGCTCTTTGCTCGCCCTGATTCTGGGCGTCTCGCGGACGACGCTGGCCATGGCCCGGGACCGGCATCTGCCGGGCGCGCTGGCCGCCGTGCATCCCCGTTTCCAGGTGCCGCACCGGGCCGAGCTGGCCGTGGGTGCGGTGGTCGCGGTCCTCGCCGCCACGGTGGACGTACGGGGCGCGATCGGTTTCTCCTCCTTCGGTGTGCTCGTGTACTACGCGGTGGCCAACGCCTCGGCCTGGACGCTCGGTTCGGCTCCGGCGGCCAGGGTGGTGCCGGTGGTCGGGCTGCTCGGGTGCGTGGTGCTGGCGTTCGCGCTGCCCGGGGTCTCCGTGGTCGTGGGCGCGGGGGTGCTGGCGGTCGGGGTGGTGGCGTACGGGGTACGGCAGTGGTGGGCGGGGCGGTAGGTCAGCGGGCGGGTGCCCCGGTGGCGGGGCGTCAGGTCGCGGGAGTCGGTGGTGCCGTGCGAATCGGGAACTCCGCCCAAGGCGGCATCTCCAGTTCCTCGTTCATCTCCTCGTACCAGCCCTTGCCCTCGACCCAGTCCTGCAGCCAGTCCGTGAGGGTGGGGGCGTCCACGAACCAGGAGTGGTCGCGGTCGCCGGCGTTCGGTTCGAAGAGGAGGACCGGGGCCTGCGGGCTGTGGCAGTCCACGCACGCGTACATCGCACAGCCCCAGTGGGATATCGGCAGGACGCCCTCGGGCCAGGGCCAGTCGGGGTCCTTGCGGCCGCTCTTGCGATTGGCCAGGTACTGCACGACGGCTGCGGGCTCACCGGCCGGAGCGCTGTCGAGCAGGGGCAACAGGCCGTACTCCGGGCCGAATCCGCCGTCTCCCACCCGCAGGTAGAGGTCGGCGAGCAGCGGGGGCAGGTGGAAGCCCAGTGCGGCCTCGGCGCGGGCCAGGGTGTCCACTTCCACCGGTTCGGGGAGGGAACTCCAACCCCACGGTCGGGTGTTGCGGGCCTTGTCCGCCACCCGTGCCAGCAACTGCTCGCTCTCGGTCATGCATTCATGATGCAGGGCCGCACCGACAGCCGGGCAGGCCTGTGGACAACCTTCGGGTTGTGGAAAACCCCGGACCGACCTCGGCTCAGGCGAGCTGGACCTCCACGCGATGGCCCTCGGTGAGAAAGGCGAGGAGTTCTTCGAAATCCGGCGCGCGACGGGCGGTCTGCGGGGTGAGGGCGAGACCTCTGCGGGCGACGTCGGAATCGTGCCAGAGCAGGCGGAGAGGCGGGGTGGCGCCCCAGTGGCCCCTCAGGCAGTCGTTCAGAGCGTCCAGGCCCCAGCCGAAGTAGCCGCCGGGGCCGTTCACCGCCTCGCCCAGCGCGCAGAAGAAGCCGGGCAGGTCGGTGATGTGGCGGCCGTCGAGGTGGTAGGTCGTGCCGGGCGGCCGGTCCTGTCGAGGATCTCCAGGGTGAGCGACCCGAGGGGCACCGGTCCCCCGGCACGCCTGCGGGTGAGGGCTTCGCTCAACTGGCCCTCGGGAGCGCAGCCGAGAAGGTCGTAGACCTCCCGGAGGGGAGGAGACGGGTCGGCGAAGAGGCCTTCGGCGTCCTCGCACCACGCCCACGTCTCCTCGTAGCCCTCCTCGCCCCCGAAGTCGGCCTGCCGGTCGTACGACAACAGGACGTACTTCGGCGCCCCCACTCCCCCGGCCCGTCCGTCAGCGGGTCGCGAACGGCTCGTCCGAGGGGACGATTTCGCGGCCCAGAGGGAACAGGGACACGGGGATCAGCTTGAAGTTGGCGATGCCGAACGGGATGCCGATGATCGTGATGCACAGGACGAGGCCCGTGGTGATGTGGCCCAGGGCCAGCCACCAGCCGGCGAGGACCAGCCACAGCACGTTTCCGACGCAGGAGGGCGAGCCCGCGTCGCGGCGCTCGACCGTGGTGTACCCGAAGGGCCAGAGGGCGTAGACGCCGATACGGAAGGCCGCTATGCCGAACGGGATGCCGATGATGGTGATGCACAGCACCACGCCCGCGACCAGGTAGGCGAGGAACAGCCAGAAGCCGCTCAGGACGAGCCAAATGACGTTCAGGATGGTTTTCACTGGGGGCGACCTGCCATCTTCTCGAGCCGGGCGATGCGTTCCGCCATCGGCGGGTGTGTCGAGAACATCTTGGACAGTCCCTGGCCAGGGCGGAAAGGGTTCGCGATCATCATGTGGCTCGCGGTCTCGATGCGCGGCTCGGGGGGCAACGGCAGCTGCTTGGTGCCCGTTTCGAGCTTGCGCAGGGCGCTGGCGAGCGCGAGGGGGTCGCCGGTGAGCTGGGCGCCGGACGCGTCCGCCTCGTACTCCCTGGAGCGGCTGATGGCCATCTGGATGACGGTGGCCGCCAGCGGTCCGAGGATCATGATCATCAGCATGCCGAGAAGGCCCGGGCCGTCATCGTCGTCGGAACGGCCGATCGGGATCAGCCAGGCGAAGTTGACCAGGAACATGATCACAGAGGCCAGGGCACCGGCGACCGACGAGATCAGGATGTCGCGGTTGTAGACATGACTGAGCTCGTGGCCGATGACACCGCGCAGTTCGCGCTCGTCCAGCATGCGCAGGATGCCGTCGGTGCAGCACACGGCGGCGTTGCGCGGGTTGCGGCCGGTCGCGAAGGCATTGGGCGCCTCGGTCGGCGAGATGTACAGGCGCGGCATGGGCTGACGGGCCTGGGTGGAGAGTTCGCGGACCATGCGGTACAGCACCGGTGCCTCGAACTCGCTCACCGGGCGAGCGCGCATCGCGCGTAGAGCCAGCTTGTCGCTGTTCCAGTACGCGTACGCGTTGGTGCCCAGCGCGATCAGGACGGCCACGACCAACCCCATACGGCCGAAGAAGCTGCCGATGACGATGATGAGTGCGGACAGTCCCCCGAGAAGGACTGCGGTCCTGAGCCCGTTGTGCCGGCGGTGCACGGTACGCCCTCCAAGTGGTGCAGCAGGGGAACCCTTTGCTTGCTGGTCTCCGATGTCTTCCGATGCCACGGTCCGTGGTGTCACGTCCAGTGGACCTTCCCGTCCTGCTCAACGCCAGGCGAGGGCCACTAGTTCCCTTGTGCGCACGGAGGCCCAGGTGGGCCGTCCGGGTGACGGTCCGGGAGGGGCGGTTCGGGCTCGGGAAGGGCCGGGTCAGAAGAGCCCGGTGTCGGTGAAGCGCAGCACCAGTTGGGGCGCGCCCGAGAGGGCGAGGCCGAGGACGCCGGTCAGGACGAGCGCGGCGGTGACGGGGGCGGGGACGCGGTGCGCGGCGGGTTCGCCCTCCGGGGCCCGGAACAGCAGCGTCGTCCACTGAAGGTAGTAGAACAGTGCGATCACGACATTGACGGCCATGACCACGGCGAGCCAGCCGAGGCCCGCGTCCACGGCCGCCGAGAAGACGGTGACCTTGGCGAACAGGCCGATGATGCCCGGCGGCAGCCCGGCCAGGCACAGCAGGAAGAAGGCCAGCAGGAGGGCGGCGAACGGATTGGTCGCGTACAGGCCGCGGTAGTCGGTGATGCGGTTCGCGGTCCTCGTACGCCCCACCAGCGCGGCCACCGCGAAGGCGCCGAGGTTCACGGCGGCGTACATGAGGGCGTAGGCGACGGTGGAGCCCACGGACCGTTCGGCGTCGTCGGAGTACGCGGCGGCGGCGATCGGGACGAGGAGATAGCCGGCCTGGCCGACGGAGGACCAGGCGAGCAGCCGTACGGCGCTGTACGCGCGCGTGGCCTGCTGTCGCAGGGCGCCGACGTTGCCGACGGTCATGGTGAGGGCGGCGAGCGCGGCGAGGGCGGGGCCCCAGACGTCGGCGTACGACGGCAGGGCGACCACGGTGATCAGGATCAGGCCGGAGAAGCCGACCGCCTTGCCGACGACCGACAAGTAGGCGGCGATCGGGAGGGGCGCGCCCACGTACGTGTCGGGCACCCAGAAGTGGAAGGGCACGGCGGCGGTCTTGAAGGCGAAGCCGACGAGGGTGAGGACGACGCCGGTCTGGGCGAGGGTGTGGAGCTGGCCGTCGACGTGCTGGATGCGGTCGGCGACCTGGGTGAGGTAGAGGGTGCCCGTGGAGGCGTACACGAAGCTGATGCCCATGAGGCTGACCGCGGTGGCGGTGACCGAGGACAGGAAGAACTTCAGTGCCGCCTCGGAGGACTTCCTGTCACCGGGCCGGATGCCGACGAGGGCGAAGGCAGGCAGGGAGGCGACTTCCAGAGCGACGATCAAGGTCGCCAGGTCACGGGAGGCCGGAAGGAGGGCGGCGCCGGCGGCCGAGGAGAGCAGCAGGAACCAGTACTCCCCCTCGGGGAGTCTCTTGTCGGCGTCCTTGAGGGCGGTGACCGACAGGAGGGCGGCGAGGAGGGCGCCGCCGAGGACGAGGAACTGGATGACGAGCGTGAAGCGGTCGGCCGTGTAGCTGCAGACGGCGTCGTCGCCGGTCAGGCAGAAGGTGCTGCGGTCGCCGTCCAGGAGGGGCAGCAGCAGAAGCGCCGCGGCGGCCAGGCCCGCGACCGATACCCACCCGAGCAGGGCTTTCCTCTGTTCGCCGACGAACAGGTCGGCGACGAGGACGACGAGTCCGACGACCGCCACGACGGTCGGCGGCGCGATCGCGAGCCAGTCGACGGACTGGACGAGGTTCGCGGCCGTCGCGGTCAGCGGCTGGGCCGACGAAGCCAAGGGCTGGGCCATGGCGGCCAGGGTGCTCATCGGTTGCCTCCTGCGAGGAGCTGCTGGACGGCCGGGTCGGTGAGGCCGAGGAGGGCCTTCGGCCACAGGCCCGCCACGACGGTGAGGGCGACGAGCGGCGTCCAGGCCGCGAACTCGTACGTATGGACGTCGGCGAGCCGGGGGGCGTCCTGGGGTACTGCGCCCATGCAGACGCGGCGGACCACGACGAGCATGTAGGCGGCCGTCAGGAGGGTGCCGAACGCGCCGATCGCCATGAAGGTGAGGAAGGCGGGGCGGCTGAGGTCGTCGGCGGGCTTGAAGGCTCCGAAGAGCGCCAGCATCTCGCCCCAGAACCCGGCGAGGCCGGGCAGGCCGAGCGAGGCGACCGCTGCGAAGGCCAGGAGGCCGCCGAGGCGCGGTGCCTTGCCGTACAGGGCGGCGCCGGTCTCCTCGGCCAGGGTGTCGAGGTCGGTGGTGCCGGTGCGGTCCTTCAGGGCGCCGACCAGGAAGAACAGGAGGCCGGTGATGAGGCCGTGGGCGATGTTGGCGAACAGGGCGCCGTTCACGCCGGTCGGGGTCATGGTGGCGATGCCGAGCAGGACGAAGCCCATGTGGCCGACGGAGGAGTAGGCGATGAGGCGCTTGAGGTCGCCCTTCGCGCCCTGCTTGGCGAGGGCGAGGCAGGCCAGTGATCCGTAGATGATCCCGACCACGGCGAGAGCGGCGAGGTAGGGCGCGAAGTCCCGGAAGCCTTCGGGCGCGATCGGCAGCAGAATCCGGACGAACCCGTACGTGCCCATCTTCAGCAGGACGCCGGCCAGCAGGACCGAGCCGACGGTCGGTGCGGCGGTGTGGGCGTCGGGCAGCCAGCTGTGCAGGGGCCACATCGGGGTCTTGACCGCGAGTCCGGTCCCGATCGCCAGAACGGCGATGACCTGCACGGATGCGGTCAGCGACCGGCCGTTGTCAGTGGCGAGTGCCACCATGTCGAAAGTGCCCGCCTTGATCCCGATCAGGAGCAGGCCGAGCAGCATGACGACCGAGCCGAGCAGTGTGTAGAGGATGAAACGCCAGGCGGCGGCCTGGCGGTCCGCGCCGCCCCAGCGGGCGATGAGGAAGTACATCGGGATGAGCACCGTCTCGAACGCGAGGAAGAACAGCAGCAGATCGAGGACGGCGAAGGTCGCGAGGGTGCCGGACTCCAGGACGAGCAGCAGCGCGACGAAGGCCTTCGGGGTCGGCCCCGACGGCATCTTGAAGTAGGAGTAGAGCGCGCAGAGGAAGGTCAGCAGCGCGGTCAGGACCAGAAGGGGGAGGGAGATGCCGTCGATGCCGAGGTGGATGCGCACGTCGAGTGCGGGGATCCAGCTGATGTCGGTCGTGGCCTGCATCTTCGACGGATGGTCGTGGTCGAAGCCGAGCGCGAGGACGATCGCGGCGATGAGGATCACGCCGGTGACGGTCACACCGTGCCGCAGTACGGCCTGCTCGGGTGACTTCCCCTTCAGTCCGGGCGGGGCGGGCAGCAGAGCCGTGACGGCGCCGAGGAGGGGGCCGACCACGACGAACGCCAGAAGGAACTGCATCACGGACTCGTTGATATCGATCACGCCTGCTCACGCTCCCGTGGCGACGAGGACGACGGCGACCGCGAGGACGACGGTGCCGGCGAGCAGCGCGCTCACATAGGTCTGGAGATTGCCGGTCTGGGCGCGTCGTACGGCGCTGCCGAGCCAGCGGGGCAGTGCTGCCGCGCCGCGTACGTAGGTCTCGACGACCTCGCGGTCCAGGAACCGCACGAGGGTGGCTCCGGCCTGGACCGGGCGGACGAAGAGGGCCGAGTACAGGGCGTCCAGGTGGAAGCCCACGGCCGCGTGGCGGTGCAGCGGGCCGAGCAGCAGCCGTCCGGGGTCGGCGGGGTCGGGCGTGTAGGCCACGTCTCCGTAGGCCGGCTCGTGGGTGGCGATGGCCTCGGCCTCGACCAGTCCGGCGTCGCCCTCGGGGTGAGCGGCGACCGCTCCGAGCGGGACACGGGCCGATACCGCGCTGGTGTGCCGCCAGGCCGCGTAGGTGACGATGCCACCGATCAGGGCCACGCCCGTGCCTGCGACGGACGTGGCGAGGGTCGGAGTGAGGTCGCGGCCGTCGAACCAGTCGGGCAGCACACGGTAGGCGAACGCGCCGAGGGCGAGGGAGGGGGCCGCGAGGACCCACAGGACCACGTTCATCGTCAGCGGCTGACGGCCGTGGTCGGGTGCCTCGGCGCCCCGCCCCTGGAAGGCCAGCAACCACAGGCGAGTCGCGTACGCGGCGGTGAGCAGGGCCGTGAGGAGGCCGGCGACCAGGGTGATCCACCCCGCGGCGCCGGGGGCGTGTTCGGTGTGGCCGGTGGCCACGTGCTCGGCGGCGCCGAGGACGGACTCCTTGGAGAAGAAGCCGCTGAAGGGCGGGATCGCGGCGAGCGCGAGGAGCGCCACCGTCATCGTCCAGAAGGCGTCCGGGACCCGGGCGCGCAGGTCCTTCATACGGGACATGGCGGCCAGTGAGTTGGTGCCGGCGGCGTGGATGATCACGCCTGCCGCGAGGAACAGCAGCGCCTTGAAGGCGCCGTGGGACAGGAGGTGGAAGACGGCGGCACCGCGGTCACCGACGGCGAGGGCGCCGGTCATGTAGCCGAGTTGGCCGATCGTCGAGTAGGCGAGGACGCGCTTGATGTCGTCCTGGGCGAGCGCGGCGAGACCGGAGCCGAGCATCGTGACGGCGGCCATGACGGCGAGGACCACCATCGCGGCCTGAGAGGCCTCGAAGACCGGGAGGAGACGGGCGATGAAGTAGACACCGGCGGCGACCATCGTCGCGGCGTGGATCAGCGCGGAGACGGGTGTGGGGCCGGCCATCGCGTCGGGGAGCCAGGTGTGCAGGGGGAACTGCGCCGACTTGCCGGCCACCCCCGCGAGGAGGAGCAGGGCGATCAGGGTCGGATGGTCGAGTCCGCCGTGTGCGACGGCGTCGAGGACCTTCGTGATCTGGAAGGAGCCGGCGTCGGTGGCCAGCGCGAACAGGCCGATCAGGAAGGGGACGTCACCGAGCTTGGTCACCAGGAAGGCCTTGAGGGAGGCGGCGCGGGCCTCCGGGGTCTCCCAGTAGTGGCCGACCAGGAAGTACGAGCAGATGCCCATGATCTCCCAGCCGACCAGCAGCACGATGAGGTCGCCGGAGTAGACGACGAGCAGCATCGCGGAGGTGAAGAGGGAGACGAGAGCGGCGTACGAGGGGTAGCGCGGGTCGTCGCGCAGGTAACCCGTCGAGTAGATCTGCACGCAGGTGGCGACGAAGGCGACCAGGACGGCGACGAGGGCGGCGAAGCCGTCGATGTGCAGGGCGAGTTCGATCGGCACCGAGCCGGTCGGGGTGAGCTCGGTGGCGGCGTTCAACGTCTGCTCGCCGCCTTGGCGTACCGCGACCACAGCGGCGAGCGCGAGGGCGGCCAGGGGCGGCAGGACGGCGAGCGGGCGGACGAACCCGGGGGCCGTGCGGCCCAGGAGCAGGCCGGCCGCGGCGCCCAGGAAGGGAAGGAGGGGGACGAGGAGGGCGAGGGTGGTCGTGGTCACGCGGTGGCCTCAGCCTTCCCGGTCCGCCCGGATCGTGCGGCCTGTTCGGCCGGAGGGGCTTCGCTGTCGGAGTCGTCGCGGTCGTCGGGCCCGTGGCCCTCGGCCGTGTCGCGGAGCTTGTCGATGTCGGCGGTGCCGCGGTTGCGGTGGACGGCCAGGACGATCGCGAGGCCGATACCGATCTCGGCAGCGGCGATGGCGATGGTGAACAGGGTGAGTGCCTGGCCGGAGTGCAGGGTCTCCTCGGCGGTCCTGCTGAGCCACACGTCGAAGGCGACCAGGTTCAGGTTGACGGCGTTGAGCATCAGCTCGACCGACATCAGGACGAGGATCGCGTTGCGGCGGGCGAGGACGCCGTAGAGGCCGGTGCAGAAGAGGAGGGCGGAGAGTACGGCGGGATAGGCGAGGTGCATCAGCGGGCGCCTTCCTGCTCGGCCGAATCGGTTTCCTTGGGCGTCTGGATTTCCTTGGCCGACTCGGTTTCCGTGGCCGCCTCAGCTCTCTGGGCCGACCCGATTCCCTTGGCCGACTCGGTTCCGGTGGTCGCCGCGGTTCCGCCGGTCGCCGCGGTTCCGCTGGCCGCCTCGGTTTCCCTGGCCGACCCGGTTCCCGAAACCGCACCTTTTCGCCCTATCGGGTGATTACGGGAATCAGGGACGGATGGGGAACCACCGGTCACGGCCCGGGAGTTCACTGGGGGAGAGCTCGACTCCGCCTTCGCCTTGCGGGACAGGACGATCGCGCCGACCAGTGCCGCGAGGAGCAGGACGGAGAGGGCCTCGAAGGGGAGGACCCAGTTCTGGAAGAGGCTCGCGCCGGTGGCCTCGGTGGAGCCGGCGGCGGGGCCGTCCAGATCGACCCAGGTGGTGCGGAAGGCGTCGACGACCACCCAGACCAGAGCGGCCGCTGCGGCGAGGGCCACGACGAGGGCGGCCCAGCGGTTGCCGGAGTCCGCGTCCGGGGAGCGGCCGATGGGGGCCCGCGTGAGCATCAGACCGAACAGAAGGAGGACGACGACGGAACCCACATAGATGAGGACCTGCACCCAGGCGATGAACTCCGCGGTGAGCAGGAGGTATTCGACGGCGAGGCCACCGAGGGCCACCACCAGCCACAGGGCGGCGTGCACCAGCTGCTTGGTGGTGACGGTGACGATCGCGGCGCCGAAGGTGAGCAGGCCGACGAGGAGGAACGCGATCTCGACACCGGTCGGGGAGAGGAAGCCGTGCGCCTCCTGAGCGAGGGTCACGACTCTTCCCCCTGGGGATCGGTCGGCGCGGTCGGCTCGGCCTGGGCCGCCGCCAGCTTCTCGGCGGTCTTGCGGGCGGTGCCGATCTCCTTCGGTTCCTCGGCACCGGGGTCGAGGGCCGGTGGCGCCGGGACGGTCCACATCCACTCCCGGAGCTTGTCCCGCTCGTGGGTGAGCTCGCGGATGTCGGTCTCGGCGTACTCGAACTCCGGGGACCAGAACAGGGCGTCGAAAGGACACACCTCGATGCAGATACCGCAGTACATGCAGAGGGAGAAGTCGATGGCGAAGCGGTCGAGGACGTTACGGCTGCGTTCGCGGCCACCAGGGGCCGCAGCCGGGACCGTCTCCTTGTGGGAGTCGATGTAGATGCACCAGTCGGGGCACTCACGGGCGCACAGCATGCAGACCGTGCAGTTCTCCTCGAACAGGCCGATCACCCCGCGGGTACGGGGCGGGAGGTCGGGCTGGGCGTCGGGGTACTGCTCGGTGACGGTCTTCTTCGTCATCGTGCGCAGGGTGACGGCCAGGCCCTTGGCCAGACCCGAGCCAGGAATGGGGGCCATGGTTACTGGATCACCACCTTGACGATGCCGGTGAGGGCGATCTGGGCGAGGGAGAGGGGGACGAGGAGGGTCCAGGAGAGCTTCTGAAGCTGGTCCTCGCGCAGGCGGGGGTATGTCACGCGGAGCCAGATGACGACGAAGGCGAGCACGGCCGTCTTGAGCAGGGTCCAGACCCAGCCGAGCCCGTCGGCACCCCAGGGCCCGTGCCAGCCGCCCAGGAAGAGGACGGTGGTCAGGCCGCACAGGACGACGATTCCGGCGTACTCGGCGAGGAGGAACAGGGCGAAGCGCAGGCCGGTGTACTCGGTGTAGGCACCGAAGATGATCTCCGAGTCGGCGACCGGCATGTCGAAGGGAGGGCGCTGGAGTTCGGCGAGGCCGGCCACGAAGAAGACGATGGCACCGACGATCTGCCAGGGCAGCCACCACCACTGGAAGGCGTCGAGGATGCCGGGGAGGGAGACGGTTCCGGCCGCCATCGCCACCGAGGCGGCGGTGAGGAGCATCGGGAGTTCGTAGGCGAGGAGCTGTGCGGCGGTGCGCAGACCGCCGAGGAGGGAGAACTTGTTGGCGGAGGCCCAGCCGGCCATCAGGGAGCCGAGGACGCCCACGCCCATCACGGCGAGCACGAAGAACACACCGGCGTCGACGACCTCGCCGACGGCGCCCTCGCCGGGGCCGATCGGGATGGCGAGGAGGACGAGGAGGTAGGGCAGGAGGGCGACGGCGGGGGCGAGTTGGAAGACACGGCGGTCCGCGCCCGCAGGCACGACGTCTTCCTTCTGGGCGAACTTCACGCCGTCCGCGACGAGTTGGGCCCAGCCGTGGAAACCGCCGGCGTACATCGGGCCCAGGCGGCCCTGCATGTGGGCCATCACCTTGTGCTCGGTCTGACCGATGATCAGGGGGAAGGTGAGGAAGACGACGAAGACGACCAGGAGTCGCAGGGCGACGTCGAGAGCGTCGTTCACTGCGGGCCTCCTGCGGGCTTGTCGGGGGTGGAAGGCTTGTCCGGGGTCGAGTCCTCGGGGCTCGGGCCGGTGTCTTCGGGGCGGTCGGAAGGCTGGGGGTCTTCGGGGACCTCGGGAACTTCGGAAGTCCGGGACCGCTCGGAAGTCCGGGACTTTCCGGGGGTCCGAGACTGCTCAGGGGTCCGGGACTGCTCCGGGGCCTGGGACCGCTCAGGGGCTTTGGACCCCTGTGCAGTCGTGGACTCCTCGGAGGTGGTGGGCCTCCCGGAGGTCGGCTCCCCGGAAGGCGTCCGCTCCTCCCGTACTTCGGAGTCTTCGGAGCCTTCGGAAGTCCGTGCGGTGTCCTCGGGTGTGGCAGGCCGCTTCGGTTCCGGGTCGTCGAAGGCCGGTCGGGCGTGGTGCCATGGCGCGTCCGGACTGCGAGGAGTCGCGGGAGGCTTCGGCGGGGCGGGGCGCGGGCTCGCGTCGTCGGTCGACGGTTCGGAGTCGGTCGCGTTGGGCCTCTGACTCGCCGAACCGCCCGAGGCGGTACGCGCCCGACGGGGCCCGGCCGAGGCACCGCCCGCCGCCGCTCCCGAAGGCTGCGGAGGCTGCGCTGTGGGCGCATCGGACGCCGAGGCGTGGGACTCAGGTGTGGGCGCATCGGACGCCCGGGTCTCCGACGGCGAAGCGGGCATACCTGGCACCGGCGTCTCCGACTCGGGTGCAGCTGACCCCACTACCGGGGCATCCGGCGAGGACGCAGACGAGTCCGTTGCCGGAGCCTTCGACTCGGGCGTGCCGTCGGCCGGGGTTGCCGAACCGGCGCCGTCCTCAGCGCCGGCCCCGGTGCCGTCGGTTCCTGGTGCCGCCTGGCCGGCCGAGCCCTGTGCGGCGGTACGTGTGCGCCGGGGCCCAGCCGTCGGCGAGGTTGCGGCAGCGTCCTCTGTCGCCTCGGGCGCGGTCTGGCTCGCCGAGCCCTCGGCCGCGGTGCGCGCACGCCGTGCGCCGGCGCCCGCGGACCCAGCCGCATCCGACGCCGCGGGGGTCTCCGCCTGACTTGCGGAGCCCTCCGCAGCCGAACCCACCCGACCCGGACCGGCCGCCGCCGCAGCGCCCGCCGTACCCGGCGCCTCCGACGGCTTCGCTTGACTCGCCGCCCCCTCCGCAGCCGAACGCGCCCGACGCGGACCAGCCCCCGCCGCCCCCGCAGCAGCCGTGTTCGCAGGCGTCTCCGCTTGACTCGCCGCCCCCTCCGCAGCGCCCGCCGCACCCGGCACCCCCGACGCCTCCGCCTGACTCGCCGACCCCTCCGCAGCCGAACGCGCCCGACGGACCGGGCGGTCGCCCGTGGCTCGGGGCGGGCGTTCTCCGGGCGTGCGGGTGGGGCGTTCTCCCGGTGTGCGGGCCGGGCCGCGGGTCGGGCGGGTGGGGGCCGGGGGGAGTTGGCCCTTGAGGGGGCCCCATTCGTTCGGGTCGGGGACTCCTGGGGGAAGCATCTGGCGGCGTTTGGGGCCGCCGTGTTCGGACTCGCCCGGTTCCTTGGCGCCGGGCCAGGCCTTGGCGACGCGGGCGGCCAGGACGAAGTCCTTGCGCAGGGGGTGGCCCTCGAAGGTCTCCGGCAACAGGAGGTGGTCCAGGGAGGGATGGCCCTCGAAGGTGACACCGAACATTTCGTGGGTCTCGCGCTCGTGCCAGGCGGCGCCCGCGTAGATGTCGACGGCGGTGGGCAGCACCGGAGTGTCGTGGGAGACCGTCGTGCGCAGCAGGAGGCGTCGTACCGGCGCGAGGGCCGCCACGTGGGCGGCCACGCGGAAGCCGGTGCCGGGTTCGTCGACGGCACTGAGCCAGTCGAAGTAGGTGCAGCCCAGTTCGTCGCGGGCGACGCGCAGCGCGGTGAGCCAGGTCGCGGGCGGGACGTCCACTGTCAGGATCTCGTAGGACTCCTCGGCGGTCGCCTCGGGGCCGAAGAGGTCCTCGGCGGGGGCGGGAAGCCAGCCGACGGCGGTCACTGCGCGTCCCCCTCACCCGGAGTCGCCACCGGAGTCGGCGTCGGCGGCCTGACCAGTCCGCTCTGCAGCGCGGCCGTCGACGGACGGGGCGCGGGCGTCCCGTACCGCTCCTCCAGCGACTCCCTCGCGATCTTCTCCTGGAGCTTCAGGATTCCCTGGAGCAGGGCCTCGGGGCGGGGCGGGCAGCCGGGGACGTAGACGTCGACGGGGATGATCTGGTCGACGCCCTTGGTGACGGAGTAGGAGTCCCAGTACGGGCCCCCGCAGTTGCTGCACGCGCCGAAGGAGATGACGTACTTCGGCTCCGGCATCTGTTCGTACAGGCGCTTCACCGCGGGCGCCATCTTGTCCGTGACGGTGCCGGAGACGACCATCAGGTCGGCCTGGCGCGGGCCCGGGGCGAAGGGGATCACGCCGAGCCGGATGAAGTCGTGGCGGGCCATGGACGCGGCGATGAACTCGATGGCGCAGCAGGCGAGACCGAAGTTGAAGACCCACAGGGAGTACCGGCGGCCCCAGTTGAGGATCACCTTCATCGGCTCGGGGGCGAGTCGGGCGAGGGCGCCCAGCCGCTTCGGCTCCGGGAGCAGAACGGGCTCCGTGGCACCGGAGTCGGCCGGTGAGCCGGCAACGCGGTCGGCCGCGGGGTTCACGTCCATGCCAGGACACCCTTCTTGTACGCGTAGAGCAACCCCACGGCGAGGAAGCCGAGGAAGATGAACATCTCGACGAGGGTCGTCGCGCCGTAGCCGGGGGCCGCGAAGACCGTGGCCCAGGGGAACAGGAAGATCGAGTCGACGGCGAAGATGACGTAGAGGAAGGCGTAGACGTAGTAGCGGACCTGGGTGTGGGCCCAGCCCTCGCCGACGGGGTCGACTCCGCACTCGTAGGTCAGGAGCTTCTCCGGGGTGGGGACCACCGGTCGCAGCAGCCGTCCGGCACCGAAGGCGACCGCGACGAACAGCACGCCGACGACGGCGAGCAGTCCGACGACCGAGTACGACTGGAAGTAGTCCGCCGCGACGACGGTCGGATCGACGACGGTTGCCTCGACGACGGTCGGTTCCGGCACGTCCGTCCCTCGCTCCCTGTGCACACGCTGGCCCCGGAGGCCACGCTGAACACCACTGTTCGACGATCTGTACGCACGGGAGTCTAGGCCCTGATAAAGGGACGGTAAGCAGCCCGTCACCCGAGGAAGCCGTCCGAAAGGCCGAGGTGGGGTTTTCCCCAGCAAGCCGCGGCGGTCCGCCTCATGGCGCACGGCGGTCGCGCGCGGCACGCTAGCCCATATGACCGAACGCCAATCGTCCCCGAGCCGTGCCGTGACCACCGGCAGAGACCGCGGAACCGACGACGGCCGGCCGCCGCCGGCCCGTTTCGCCTTCGACGCGCACACCTGGAAGGAGATCGCGCATCTCCTGGCGAATCTCCCGGTGTCCATTCTCGGTTTCGTCTACGTCGTGACGGTGCTCTTCACCGGCTTCTGGCTGACCGTCACCGTGATCGGGTTCCCGCTGCTCGCGGCCGGTCTGCTGGGCGCGCGGCAGCTGGGCAAGCTGGAACGTGCGCGCGCCCGGGCACTGCTCGGGGTGCGGGTGGACGAACCGAGCCCCCTGCCGTGGCGCACCAAGAACGGCGGCTCCGGCTTCTTCGCCCAGCTGTGGATGGGGGTGAAGGACCCCGTGGGCTGGCGGACGGTGCTGTACGACTTCATCCGGCTGCCCTGGGGAGTGCTCACCTTCACCATCACGCTGACCTCGTTGTTCGTGCTGTGGCCGGTGCTGCCGTTCATCGCGCGGGGCCTGGCCAACGTCGACCGGGCGATGGTGCGCGGTCTGCTGTCGCCCTCCGACGAGCTGGAACGCCGTATCGCGGAACTGGAGTCGGACCGGGGGGTCGTGGTGGACGCGGCCGCGTCCGACCTGCGGCGCATCGAGCGCGATCTGCACGACGGGGCGCAGGCCCGGCTGGTCAACCTGGCCATGGGGCTCGGTCTCGCGAAGGAGAAGCTCCTGGAGGACCCGGAGTACGCGCAGGCGATGGTCGCGGAGGCGCACGGCGAGGTGAAACTGGCGCTCCAGGAGCTGCGGGATCTGGCGCGGGGCATCCATCCCGCCGTACTGACGGACCGCGGGCTCGACGCCGCCCTCTCCTCGGTCGCCTCGCGCTGCACGGTCCCGGTGAAGGTGACCGCCGACCTCGACGCGCGGCCGGTCCAGGCCATCGAGGGGATCGCCTACTTCACCGTGTCCGAGCTGCTGCAGAACATCAGCAAGCACAGTGGGGCGCGGTCGGCGTCGGTGGACGTGTGGCGGTCGGAGAACCGGCTGCTCATCCAGGTGCGGGACGACGGCCGCGGCGGCGCCCGGCTCGACGGCGGCACCGGTATGCGCGGACTCGCTGAGCGCCTCGGCGCGGTCGACGGTCTGTTCGTGATCGACTCCCCGCCGGGCGGCCCGACGGTCGTCACGGCGGAGCTGCCGTGGCGGGACCGGGTCCCGGAGAGGTCGTAGCAGCAGGGCCAGGGGTGGGGAAAACCCCCCTTCCGAGACGCCGACGGCCTCCATGGTCCGTTGAGCTGCGGTCCAGCAGGGTGGAGGTACGACACCACGGGCGCGGGACGAGAGAAGAAGGACGACGTCGATGGCCACGGACTACGGGTACGACAGTGGGCTCGGGTTCCCCGAGACGGTACGGCGGCACCGGGTGCCGGCCGGGCTGCGGGCGCCGTTCGAGGGGCGGACCTGGCGGGAGTTCGGCTATGTGCTGCTGAGCCTGCCGATCAGCGTCCTGATGTTCACGTACGCCGTCACGATGATCTCGCTCGGCGCGGGCCTCCTCGTGACCTTCCTCGGGATTCCGGTCTTCGCGGCCGGGCTCGCCGGGTGCCGGGGTCTCGGGGCGCTGGAGCGGGCGCGGGCTCGGGGGCTGCTGGGTCTGGAGGTCGGCGATCCGGAGCCGCTCAGGATGCGGAAGTCCGGGTTCATGGCGTGGATCGGGGCGGTCCTGAAGAGCGGGACGTCGTGGCGGACGCTGCTGTACTCGGTGCTGCACCTGCCGTGGGCGCTGTTCTCGTTCGTCGTCTCGGTGAACTTCTGGGTGTACGGCTGGGCGCTGCTGACGTATCCGCTGTGGTTCTGGGTCTTCCCTGCGTACGTCGGTCAGGACGGCCTGCAGCTCTACGGTGACCAGACCCACCACATCTACCTGGACAACCCGTTCGAGATCGGTGTGACCGCGCTGGTGGGGCTGTTGTTCACGCTGGCCACGCCGTGGATCGTGCGGGCGCTGACGACGGTGGACCGGGTGATGGTGCACGGATTGCTCGGGCCGACCCGGCTGTCGGCGCGGGTGGTGGAGCTGGAGTCGGACCGGGGGGTCGTGGTCGACACGGCCGCGGCCGATCTGCGGCGGATCGAGCGGGATCTGCACGACGGTGCGCAGGCCCGGCTGGTTGCTCTGGCCATGGATCTGGGGCTGGCCAAGGAGAAGCTCACGGAGGACCCCGCGGCGGCGGCGCGGATGGTGGACGAGGCGCACGGCGAGGTGAAGACGGCGCTCCAGGAACTGCGGGATCTGGCGCGGGGGATCCATCCGGCGGTGCTGACCGACCGGGGGCTGGACGCGGCGCTGTCGGCGGTGGCCTCCCGGTGCACGGTTCCGGTGCAGGTGGAGGTGGATCTGCCGGCCCGGCCGGCGCCGGCGATCGAGGGGATCGCGTACTTCACGGTGTCCGAGCTGCTGCAGAACATCAGCAAGCACTCCCGGGCGACGTTCGCCGCGGTGGACGTGTGGCGGGTGGAGAACCGGCTCATGCTGCAGGTCGTGGACAACGGAGTGGGCGGGGCCGAGGTGTCCTCCGGGACCGGGCTCACGGGCCTCGCGGAACGGCTGGACGCGGTGGACGGAATCCTGGTGGTCGACTCACCGGCCGGGGGGCCCACCCGGGTGACGGCGGAGCTGCCCTGGCGGAGCGAGCGGGTGTGACGGGGGCGGTGTGAGGGGCGGTGGGGCGGCGGGGGTGTTGTCGCCCCACCGCCCTTTCTCATGCCCCAGGGCCTCCCCCACGGCAAAACATGGCCGGATCTCGAGCATCACGCCCCGTTCTCGGCTCTTTGTTCGGATTCTTCCGCCCTATTCCCGTTGCCCGCGCCCGCCCGCATCCGAATGCTGGAATGCTGGACTTGTCCAGCGAGTGGGCAGGCAGTGGGCTGGGGGGCCGAGAGTCGTGGAGGACAGGGTGCGGGTGGTCATCGCCGAGGATTCAGTGCTGCTGAGGGAGGGCCTGACCCGGTTGCTGACCGACCGCGGGCACGACGTCGTGGCCGGTGTGGGCGACGGGGAGGCGCTGATCAAGACCATCGGCGAGCTGGACGACCAGGGCGAGCTGCCCGACGTGGTCGTCGCCGATGTACGGATGCCTCCCACGCATACGGACGAGGGCGTGCGAGCCGCCGTACAACTGCGCAAGGCACATCCCGGACTCGGGGTACTCGTACTGTCGCAGTACGTGGAGGAGCGGTACGCCACCGAGTTGCTGGCCGGGTCCAGCCGCGGGGTGGGGTACCTGCTCAAGGACCGGGTCGCGGAGGTGCGTGAGTTCGTGGACGCGGTGGTGCGGGTGGCCGAGGGCGGCACCGCCCTCGACCCCGAGGTGGTCGCTCAGCTGCTGGGACGCAGCCGTAAGCAGGACGTGCTCGCCAACCTCACGCCCCGCGAGCGGGAGGTTCTGGGGCTCATGGCCGAGGGGCGCACCAATTCGGCGGTCGCGCGGCAGCTCGTCGTCAGCGACGGGGCCGTGGAGAAGCACGTCAGCAACATCTTCCTGAAGCTCGGGCTGTCACCCAGCGACGGGGACCACCGGCGGGTGCTGGCGGTGCTGACCTACCTGAACTCCTGACCACCTGACACCGTGTCAGACATCAGGGCGGCGGTCGACGGGCGGGACGGACCGGCCGCCCGGGACCGAGAACCGAGGAACGGCGAGGGAGCGTCTTCGAGGAAAGCGCCGGGGGGCGAGCAAATGGTGACAAGTCATGGCTTTGAAACGTCTCAAATCCACGTCCATCATGCGAATGGCCGAGGGAAGGCGAACCCTGCGGTCGTAGGGTTGATCCTGGGAAGGCCCGCGGGAAGGCCGCTCCCGAACAGCCGCCTCGAGGGAGGTCCAGTTCAGTGACCAGTCAGGTCAGCAGCCCAGCGGAGCAGGCCGACGAAGCCGTCGTGGGAGAGCAGCGCAAAGAGGCCGGTGCGAAGGACGTCCGCCGCCTCGACCGGGTGATCATTCGTTTCGCGGGCGACTCCGGTGACGGGATGCAGCTCACCGGTGACCGTTTCACCTCGGAGACGGCGTCCTTCGGCAACGACCTGTCCACCCTTCCCAACTTCCCCGCCGAGATCCGGGCCCCTGCCGGCACCCTGCCGGGGGTCTCCTCCTTCCAGCTCCACTTCGCCGACCACGACATCCTCACACCGGGTGATGCGCCCAATGTGCTCGTGGCCATGAACCCGGCCGCCCTGGCGGCCAACATCGCCGATCTGCCGCGCGGGGCGGAGATCATCGTCAACACGGACGAGTTCACCAAACGGGCGATGCAGAAGGTGGGGTACGCGGCCTCGCCGCTGGAGGACGGCTCGCTCGACGGGTACAGCCTTCATCCGGTCCCCCTGACCACGCTGACCGTCGAGGCACTCAAGGATTTCGACCTCAGCCGCAAGGAGGCCGAGCGCAGCAAGAACATGTTCGCGCTCGGCCTCTTGTCGTGGATGTACCACCGGCCAACCGAGGGCACGGAGAAGTTCCTGCGGACGAAGTTCGCGAAGAAGCCGCAGATCGCCGAGGCCAACCTGGCGGCGTACCGGGCCGGCTGGAACTTCGGCGAGACGACCGAGGACTTCGCCGTCTCCTACGAGATCGCCCCGGCGACCAAGGCCTTCCCGGTCGGCACCTACCGCAACATCTCCGGGAACCTCGCGCTGTCCTACGGACTGGTCACCGCGTCCCGCCAGGCGGACCTGCCGTTGTTCCTGGGCTCGTACCCGATCACCCCGGCCTCGGACATCCTGCACGAGCTGAGCAGGCACAAGAACTTCGGCGTACGGACCTTCCAGGCCGAGGACGAGATCGCGGGCATCGGCGCGGCGCTGGGCGCGGCCTTCGGCGGCTCGCTCGCGGTGACGACGACCTCCGGTCCGGGCGTGGCCCTGAAGTCGGAGACCATCGGGCTCGCGGTCTCCCTGGAGCTGCCCCTGCTGGTGATCGACATCCAGCGAGGCGGGCCGTCCACCGGTCTGCCGACCAAGACCGAGCAGGCCGATCTCCTCCAGGCCATGTTCGGGCGCAACGGCGAGGCGCCGGTGCCCATCGTCGCCCCCCGCACCCCGGCCGACTGCTTCGACGCGGCGCTGGAGGCGGCCCGGATCGCGCTGACGTACCGCACGCCGGTGATGCTGCTCTCGGACGGCTACCTGGCCAACGGCTCCGAGCCGTGGCGGATCCCGGAGCTGGACGAGCTCCCGGACCTGACCGTGCAGTTCACGCAGGGACCCAACCACACCCTGGACGACGGCACCGAGGTCTTCTGGCCCTACAAGCGCGACCCGCAGACCCTGGCCCGCCCCTGGGCCGTGCCCGGCACCCCCGGCCTCGAACACCGCATCGGCGGCATCGAGAAGGAGGACGGCACCGGGAACATCTCCTACGCCCCGGCCAACCACGACTTCATGGTCCGTACCCGCCAGGCCAAGATCGACGGCATCGACGTACCGGACGTGGAGGTCGACGACCCGCACGAGGCGCGCACCCTGGTACTGGGCTGGGGATCGACGTACGGGCCCATCACCGCGGCCGTCCGCCGGCTGCGCACGGCCGGCGAGTCCATCGCGCAGGCGCATCTGCGCCACCTCAACCCCTTCCCGCGCAACCTCGGCACGGTGCTGAAGGCCTACGACAAGGTCGTCATCCCGGAGATGAACCTCGGACAGCTCGCCACGCTGGTGCGGGCGAAGTACCTGGTCGACGCACACAGCTACAACCAGGTCAACGGCATGCCGTTCAAGGCCGAACAACTCGCCACGGCTCTCAAGGAGGCCATCGATGGCTGAGACGTCCACGGAAGGCACGGGCACGATCGAAGCACTCCAGCTCGTCCCCAAGGCCGAGGGCCGCCAGAGCATGAAGGACTTCAAGAGCGACCAGGAAGTCCGCTGGTGCCCCGGCTGCGGTGACTACGCGATCCTCGCCGCGGTCCAGGGCTTCATGCCGGAACTGGGGCTGGCCAAGGAGAACATCGTCTTCGTCTCGGGCATCGGCTGCTCGTCGCGGTTCCCCTACTACATGAACACGTACGGCATGCACTCCATCCACGGGCGGGCGCCGGCGATCGCAACAGGGCTCGCGGCCTCGCGACGGGACCTGTCGGTGTGGGTGGTCACCGGTGACGGAGATGCCCTCTCCATCGGCGGCAACCACCTGATCCACGCCCTGCGCCGCAACGTCAACCTGAAGATCCTGCTCTTCAACAACCGGATCTACGGCCTCACCAAGGGGCAGTACTCCCCGACCTCCGAGGTCGGCAAAATCACGAAGTCGACGCCGATGGGGTCGCTGGACGCCCCCTTCAACCCGGTGTCCCTGGCGATCGGCGCCGAGGCGTCCTTCGTGGCCCGCACAGTGGACTCCGACCGCAAGCACCTCACCTCGGTACTGCGGGAGGCCGCCGCCCACCCGGGCACCGCGCTGGTCGAGATCTACCAGAACTGCAACATCTTCAACGACGGCGCCTTCGACGTCCTCAAGGACCGGCAGCAGGCGCAGGAAGCGGTGATCCGCCTGGAACACGGACAGCCGATCCGCTTCGGCACCGACCTGTCCAAAGGCGTGGTCCGGGACCCGGCGACCGGCGACCTGAAGGTGGTACCGGTGACCCCGTCGAACGAGTCACAGATCGTCGTCCACGACGCACACTCCGCCTCCCCGACGACCGCCTTCGCCCTGTCCCGCCTCGCCGACCCGGACACACTCCACCACACACCGATCGGCGTGTTCCGCTCGGTGGACCGGCCGGTCTACGACACACAGATGGCGGACCAACTGGACGCAGCCATCGAACAGAACGGCAAGGGGGATCTGGGAGCGCTGCTGGCGGGGGGCGACACCTGGACGGTCGTCGGCTGACACGGCCGGAGACACCGAGGGCCCGGATGCGGCAAAGCATCCGGGCCCCTTCGCCATTCACACGTCGGGGATGTCCTTCTTGGCGCGAATGAGAGTCTCGCGGGTGACGACGACTATGCGCTCGGATTCGGCACAGACCGCGCCGGGAGGCAAGAGCTGGTCGCGCGCCTCAGTGGCATCGGTACCAATTACGGCGAAGCTTCCGTCGCTCAACTCGAAGAGGTCGGGACAGGTCTCGCCGGTTACGCTCCCCCGGATGCAAGGCGGGTCTCCGACGCGACGGATTATCTGAACAGGCATACGACCTCCCAGGAACTCCGCGGCGCCGAAGACGCCGGCTAGGACGTAGCCCCCGCTTCGGGCCCGACGACCCACCATTCCTCCAGGTCGTCCAGCCGCTCGTCCATGATGACGTCGACGGCCCGGCCGGTCCGGGCTTCGAACGAATCCGGGGGCAGTTTTCCACGCTGCTCAGAGGTGCGAGTCCAGTATTCGGCGAAGACGGGGTTCTTACTCAGCACCTTGAGGGCTCCGAGAAGGTCAGCGCGGTCGAGCCCTCCGGTTTCGTAGGCGAGCAGCAGCAGGCTGTACTGCTTGTTGGCGAAGATCATCTGACGGCGCTTGCCTTCCGACAGACCTTCAAGGGTGCTCAACGCCTGTGCGAGCGAGGGATCGTCGATCGCCCGGTCCAACTGCGCAACGAAAAGGCTGCGGATCTGGATCTTGTTCGCCCGGCGCAGCTCCCGTTCCAGGGCGGCCACGCCGTCCGCGACGAGGCCGAGGGCCCGGACAAGGTCCGGCACCTGGTCCTCCTGGTTTGGTACGCCCATCCGAAGCCCCCTTTTCGACCGACCGTTCTCCAGAATGTCCGACCGTTTAGGTCACCGGAGGAGGCGGAAAGGGGGCGCATGGATGGACAGGGCGGACTAAAGTCCGCCCCTCGTTTCCGCGGTCGCCTCGGCAGAATCAGTGTCAGGCGTCGGGGATGTCGCGCTTGGCACGCACGAGTGTCTGGCGGTCGATGACCACGATCCGCTCGTAATCAGCGCGCGCCGCGTCCGCAGGGAGCAACGGATCAAGATCTACCGTGGCCTCCGTGCCGATCACAGCAAAGCGTCCATCACTCAACTCGAAGATGTCCGGGCAGGTTTCGTAGGACCCGCTCCCCCGCAGCTTGGGCGGATCTCCGAGACGGCGGGCGATGTTCAACGACACGCGGGCTCCCTCTGTCACCCCCTTCTCACCCCCGGGCCGCCCAGGACGTGTCGACGCAGCGGCACACGCTTGTCCACTGGGCGACAAAGCAGGATCGGCACGCAGTGGAGAAGGGCCACTGAATCTGACGAATTGTCGGCGCACACGGGCGAGCTTTTCACGTCGCAGTGACGCCACACCCTACTCGGTCGACCCTTACACCCTGCCATAAAGCGCTGCTAATTACGTAACTGACGGTGACTATGTCGGCATGTCAATCCACGTGACCATGTCGGCAGATCGACAGTGCAGGGTTCAGGACCCGGTATCTGGTGACTCCTGCCCCACGACCCACCACTCATCGGGCTCCTCCGCCAACTCCTCGATCATCCCGTCGACGACCGCCCCGACTCGCGCCTCGGCCGAGTCTGCGGGCAAGGACCTGCGGTGCTCGACCGTGCGATCCCAGTACTCGGCGAAAAGCTTGTTGCGACACAGAATGCGAAGGTGCCCCACGAGTTCGTCCCAGGTGTACACACCCACTCGGTGGGACATCAGCAGATTTCCGTACTCACGATTCGCGAAGATCATCTGCCGACGCTTGGCCTCTGACAGGCCGGTCAGCGTGCTCCCCGCGTCCGCCAGGCCCGGGTCGTCGATTGCCCGGTCCATCTGGTCAAGCATGACCCGGTATTGATGAATGAGATTCGCCCGATGGATCTCCTCCGTCATGAGCGTCAACTGTTCGAGGAGTTCCAGCAGAATGCCCTCCTGGCGCCGACGTCGGGGGCCCCGCGTGAAGAATGCTCGCATCAGGTCGCGGCCCGCCGTCATCGCAGAGCCGATCCTGCTGCGGCGGACGGCCGGAGTCTGTGTGGCCATGTCAAGGCATCCCCCTGGATCCGGTGACCGTGCGCCGCGAAGTGGCGTGGCGGGGCGGTACACGGTGGGCGTGGCACTCCGCATCCAGCGTGCCCGTCGGCTCAAGTCGGCGCGGGAGGCGGAGAGGGGGCGCATGGGTGGACGCGTCTCGCATGTCGACCAACGCCCTGACACATGTGTGCCCCCTGGCGCCGTGTACATGCCTTCACGCGAACCCATCGAGACGCATCAGTCCTGCTCAGAGCCCCTCTTCCGCGCGTCGTACCCCTCCCGCGCCTCCTGCACCGCCCCCATCCGCCGCGCGGTCCACTCCGCCAGCGCCTGTACCTGTTCCGCCGCCTCGCGGCCCAGGTCGGTCAGGGAGTAGTCGACACGGGGTGGGATCACCGGCTTGGCGTCGCGGTGGACCAGGCCGTCGCGTTCCAGGGTCTGGAGGGTCTGGGTCAGCATCTTCTCGCTCACCCGGCCGATCGCCCGGCGGAGTTCGCTGAAGCGGTGGGGGCCGTCGAGGAGCTGGATCAGGACCAGGACGCCCCAGCGGCTCGTCACGTGCTCCAGGACGAGGCGGTGGGGGCACATCGCCTCACCGGGCGAGGCCGAGGGCACCACTGCACTTACTGCCATGCCAGTACCTTACTTCAAAGTGGGTACTTTCCATGAGTTAGCGCTTCTCCTATGGTTAGTGCCACCGCACCCCACAAGGAGATCGCACATCATGAGCATCGTCGTCACCGGAGCCACCGGACACCTCGGCCGTCACGTCATCGAGCAGCTGCTCGAGACGGTTCCCGCCGAGCAGGTCACCGCCGTCGTCCGCACCCCGGAGAAGGCCGCCGACTTCGCCGCCAAGGGCGTGAAGATAGCCGTCGCCGACTACAACAGCCCCGAGACCTTCGACAACGTCCTCGCGGCCGGCGACAAGGTGCTGCTGATCTCCGGCAACGAGTTCGACAAGGGCCGCCCGGCCCAGCACCAGGTCGTCATCGACGCCGCCAAGGCCGCGGGCGTGGCGCTCCTCGCGTACACCAGCGCCCCCGGCACCCTGACCGCCGCGCTCGCCGACGACCACCGGAGCACCGAGAAGGCGCTGCTCGCCTCCGGCCTGCCCTACTCGCTGCTGCGCAACGGCTGGTACAACGAGAACTACACCGAGAACCTCGCCCCCGCCCTGGAGCACGGCGCCGTCGTCCAGGCCGCCGGCGACGGCCGCCTCTCCACCGCCTCGCGCGCCGACTACGCGGCCGCCGCGGTTGCCGTGCTGACCGGCGAGGGGCACGAGAACACGACGTACGAGCTGGGCGGCGACGAGCCCTGGGGCTTCGCCGAGTACGCGGCCGAGCTGAGCAGGCAGACCGGCAAGGAGATCGCCTACAACGCCGTCTCCGTCGAGGCCCTCACCGGGATCCTGACGGGCGTCGGCCTGCCGGCCCCGCTCGCCGCGATCCTCGCCGGTGTCGACGCCTCCATCGAGAAGGGCGAGCTGCTCGTCACCTCCGGCGACCTGGCCCGTCTGACCGGCCGTCCGGCCACCCCGATCGCCGAGTCGATCGCGGTCGCGCTCAAGGGCTGACAGTCCCCCGGCACCCTCGGGACCTCCACCCCCGCCTGTCATGACCGTATGCCGATACGGGCATGACAGGCGGGGGTACTCGGCCTTAGCCTCTTCGCAGGCGAGGACAGTGCGAGCACCGTGCGAGGAGGAGAGTCCGTGAAGTCGAGGGGCGAGCGGCACATAGGTCTGCTGAACGGTTTCGCGGCCTATGGGATGTGGGGACTCGTCCCGCTGTTCTGGCCGCTGCTCAAGCCCGCCGGAGCCGCCGAGATCCTCGCCCACCGGATGGTGTGGTCGCTCGTCTTCGTCGCCGTCGCACTGGTCTTCGTACGGCGCTGGGCCTGGGCCGGTGAGCTGCTGCGGCAGCCGCGCAGACTGGCCCTGATCACCGTGGCCGCCGCGGTCATCACCGTGAACTGGGGCGTCTACATCTGGGCCGTGAACGCCGGCCATGTCGTCGAGGCCTCCCTCGGGTACTTCATCAACCCCCTGGTCACCATCGCGATGGGGGTGCTGCTGCTCAAGGAGCGGCTGCGGCCCGTGCAGTGGGCGGCGGTCGGGATCGGCGCCGCCGCGGTGCTCGTGCTCACCGTCGGGTACGGGCAGCCACCGTGGATCTCCCTCACCCTCGCCTTCTCCTTCGCCACGTACGGCCTGGTCAAGAAGAAGGTGAACCTGGGCGGGGTCGAGTCGCTGGCCGCCGAGACCGCGATCCAGTTCCTGCCCGCGCTCGGATATCTGCTGTGGCTGGGCAGCAACGGCGACCTCAGCTTCGCCTCCGAGGGCCCGGGGCACGCGGCGCTGCTCGCCTCGACCGGCATCGTCACCGCGCTCCCCCTGGTCTGCTTCGGCGCGGCGGCGATCCGCGTGCCGCTGTCCACGCTGGGGCTGCTGCAGTACCTGGCGCCGGTCTTCCAGTTCCTGCTCGGCATCTTCTACTTCGGCGAGGCCATGCCGCCCGAGCGCTGGGCCGGGTTCGCGCTGGTCTGGCTGGCGCTCACGCTGCTCACCTGGGACGCCCTGCGCACCGCGCGGACGCTCAGGAGGGAGAAGGAGATCGGCAGGCCGACCATCACCATGCCGGCGGACACGCTCAGCGCCGTGCGGGAGGCGGAGAGCCTGGCCTCGGGGCCGGAGCCGCTGGACTCGCCCGCCGCCAGGCCGTAGAAGACCGCTGCCAGGCCGTAGAAAACCGCCGTCAGGCCATAGAAAACCGCTGTCGCCGTGTGCGGCGGCCCGCCCCCGGCACGAACGCCGTGCCCGCGATGATCAGCTTCGGGAACATCACCGGACAGGGCCGACCCCGACGAACCGCAGTGCCCGCGAGGCGGGAGCCGTTTAGGACAGCCCGCGACCTGGTTCGCCGCTATAAGTGGCTCCATGACGCAGACAACCCCCGCTCCCCTGCACTGGAAACTGGTCGTCGACGCCGCCGACCCGCACGCCCAGGCCGACTTCTGGGCCGCCGCTCTGCACTACCTGGCCGAGGACAACGACGCGCTCGTCCAGCGGCTGCTGGAGCTCGGCGCGCTGCCGCGCGAGGCCACCGTCGAGTACCACGCGCGTCTCGCCTTCCGGGACCTGATCGCCGTACGGCATCCCGACGACCCCTACGACAAGGACAGCGGCACGGGGCTGGGCCGGCGGCTGCTGTTCCAGCGGGTGCCGGAGGCGAAGACCGTCAAGAACCGGCTCCATCTGGATGTGCACGCGGGTGACGGGCGGCGGGCGGCCGAGGTCGAGCGGCTGACGGCGCTCGGGGCGAGCGTGCTGCGGGAGGTCAAGGAGCCGGGGGGCGAGTGGGTGGTGATGGCCGACCCGGAGGGAAACGAGTTCTGCGTGCAGTGAGACGACGAGTCAGCGGACAGGGCCCGCCGAGTCCGTTATGCGAACGGGCGTGACCGGATTGCGCCCTTGACGGAGAGTCAACCTCAGCTTCACCATCCAGGCACCCATTCGCTGTGGAATCCCTGTGACCGCAGGGGTTCCCACGGAATTCGGAGCCCCCCACATGAAGCTCTCGGTTCCCGGACGCGTCACGGCCACCGCCGTCGTCGCCACCGTCTCCCTCCTGGCCGGCGGATCCATAGCCGGCGCGGCCCCCGCGGGACAGCCCGCGGTGGCCGCGGCCCCGGACATCCCGGTGGCCAACGTGAAGGCGCATCTGACCCAGCTCCAGTCCATCGCCACCGCCAACGGCGGCAACCGCGCGCACGGCCGCGCCGGCTACAAGGCCTCCCTCGACTATGTGAAGGCCAAGCTGGACGCCGCCGGATTCACCACGACGGTCCAGCAGTTCACGTCCTCCAGCCGCACCGGCTACAACCTGATCGCCGACTGGCCGGGCGGTGACACCAACCAGGTGGTCATGTCCGGCTCGCACCTCGACAGCGTGACCGCGGGCCCGGGCATCAACGACAACGGCTCCGGTTCCGCCGCCGTCCTGGAGACCGCGCTCGCGGTGTCCCGGGCCGGCTACCACCCCACCAAGCACCTGAGATTCGCCTGGTGGGGCGCGGAGGAGCTGGGCATGGTCGGCTCCCGCTACTACGTCAACCGGCTTGCCACCGCGGACCGTTCACGGATCAGCGGTTATCTCAACTTCGACATGATCGGCTCGCCGAACCCCGGTTACTTCGTCTACGACGACGACCCGGCCATCGAGAAGACCTTCAAGACCTACTACACCGGCCTCGGCGTCCCGACCGAGATCGAGACCGAGGGCGACGGCCGCTCCGACCACGCGCCGTTCAAGAACGCGGGCATCCCGGTGGGCGGGCTGTTCAGCGGCGCCGACTACGTCAAGACGGCGGCGCAGGCGGCCAAGTGGGGCGGCACCTCGGGGCTCGCCTTCGACCGCTGCTACCACGCGTCGTGCGACACCACGGCCAACATCAACGACACGGCCCTGGACCGCAACAGCGACGCGGTGGCGTACGCGGTGTGGGAGCTGTCGCAGTAGCGGGCCTTCCCGGTCACCGGTCGGCGTTCCGGGCGCGTTCCGCGAGGCGGAGCATCCGGGTGCGGGCCGACTCCAGCTTGTCGGGGTCCTCGGCCGCCGGGCCCTCCCCGGCGGCCAGGTCCGTCCACAGGGTGAGCAGATCGCGCCCGAGGGCCAGGCCCCGCAGCGGATCCCGTACGGCCTTCCACGCGGTGGCCGCGCTCTGCACGTTGCCGTAGGCCGCCTCGGCGTCCCCGGCGCGGTGGTGAATGCCGGCCAGGTCGAGGGAGATCTCCGCGGCCTGGACCGGCTCGCCCCCCAAGTAGGCGATGTAGGCGGCGAGTTCACGTACCCGCAGCACGTCGGGATGCTCGGCGCCCAAGGTCTCGGACGCCTCGCCGACGACCTGCTCCGCCAACTCGGCGGCCACGTCTGTCCGCCCCTCCCGCACGGCCTCGCTGATCCGCTCGACCGGCTCCGCGAGCACCGTGCTCTCGTCGACCACCAGTCCCTCCCCCAGAACCGCTTCCGCCACGGCGTCGAAGCCCCGCACGGGCGTCGGCTTCGGACCGGGGTCGTCCAGGAGGGGGACCGGATCGATGAGAGGGGCGGCGGCCCTGGGGGCGGGCGAGGCCGACGGAAGCGGCTGGGGCGCGACGGCGGCGAACCCGGCCGTCGGCAAGGGCAGGGGCTCGGGAACGGGGTCGGCGGGCGGGCGGGGGGCCTGGCGGCCGGGCGGCGGCCCCGGGGCCGGTACGGCGTCGGACGCCGGTGGGACAGGGCCCTGAGCGGAACTCCACTGCGGGGGGACGGGGGTGCGGTCCGGTGCGGGCAGGGGCACGGGCCCAGGCGTGTACGCGAGGTCGGTCGGGGACGGCGGCGGCGTGATGGTGGACGGGCTCGTGTCCATCACGGGGGGCGGGCCGAACTCACCCGTCGGGGGCAGGACCGTCCCAGGGGCCTGGGCCGGAGCCGGGCCGGTGGAGCGGGTGTCCGGCAGCCGGCGCAGGAGCTGGGTCGGGGACGGTTCGGCGTCCGCCGGCTCCGGCTCGGGCAGGTCGCTCGGCCGGAACGTGGGGGCCGGGTCCCGCGCGGGCTCGTCCAGCGGCCGCAGCGGATGCGTGGGTCGTGCGTGCGGGGCGGAGGCCGCGGGCGGCCAGGACTGCTCCGCCGGCTCCTTCCCCGCGCCGGACGGTGTCGGCCGGTCCCGCTCCTCGGCGGCCGTCGCCCCGAACGCTCCCCGCTCGGCGGCCCGGTTCCGGTCCGCCCCCTCCTGCGCAGCCATCCGTACCGGCTCTCCGGTGAAGCGGCTGGCACCGTCCGTCGCGACTTCCAGGGGGACCACATAGCCGATGCGGGCGTCGTGGATCATGGCGTGGACCGGGTGGCCGCCAGCGCGGGCGAGGTGGTGGAGGTGGGTCAGCACGGTCTGCTGGAGTTCCTCGCCGGGTGACGCGGTGACCGCTGTTCCGGCCACCGTCGCGGACTCACCCGTCAGGGGGACGCGGACGTCGATCGGGGTGGCCCCCCGCTGCTGGTCCCGCTTCTTGTCGCGGCTGAGTCGAGACATCTCATCCCTCACGGTCGTGCACGTACTGTCGAGTCTCTCCGCTCGCCCCCGGTTCTCACGTCACCGTGATGTCACAGGCCTGTTCCAGGAGGCGGAGGACGGGTGGGATGACAGGGTCGGAGCGCGGGCATGCGCACCGACGTGCGGCGAGAGGCGGAGAGCGTGCAGCAGGGGCCGGAGATCTGGATCCGCGGGCCGGTGGCCCCGACCGGGAGGCGGTTCGCGTGGGTCGGCACGCACGGCGGCGCCGGCGTCTCCACTCTGGCCGCCGTCTACGGCGGTCACGACAGCGGACGCGACTGGCCCGGACCCGGCGCCCCCGCCTCCGTCCTGCTCGTCGCCCGTACGCACGCCGCCGGACTGCTCGCCGCCCGGCGCACCCTGGAGCTCTTCCGGCGCGGGGAGCACCCGCCGGGGCTCGACCTGGACGCCGTCGTGCTGGTCGCGGACGCCCCCGGCCGGCTCCCGCGCCCGCTCGCCCGGCAGGTCAAGGAGATCGAGTCCACGGTCGACGTGTACCGGGTGCCCTGGGTCGCCGCATGGCGGCTGGGCGACCTGGGCTCGGCCCCGCCTCGCGGAACCGAGGCACTCGTACGGCTCACCAGAGCCTCCGCTCCATGACGGTGAGCGCCTCCCTCTCCGCCGTGGACCTGGCTTCGGCGGTGCGTTCGCGCTCGCTGCGGGCCGTCGACGCCGTCGCCTGTGCCCTGGAGCGGATCCGGCGCCTGGATCCCGAGCTGTGCGCCTTCGCCGAGGTGTGGGAGGAGGAGGCGCTGCGCCGGGCACGCGAGATCGATCTCCGCGTCCGGGCGGGTGAGCGGCCGCCGCTCGCCGGGGTGCCGATCGGGGTGAAGGGGCGGCACGGGCTGCGCGGTGCGGCACCGCTCCTTGCGGCCGGGTGCGTACCCGTCGGCGCGACCTCCGTGCCCGGTCCCGGAACTCCCTGGCAGACCTGGGGGCTCGGCGCCCACGGCCGTACCGTCAACCCCTATCGCGCCGACCGCACCCCGGGCGGTTCCTCGGCGGGCTCCGCGGCCGCGGTGGCCGCGGGGCTCGTCCCGATGGCGACGGGCAGCGACGGGGCGGGGTCGGTACGGATCCCGGCGGCGTGGTGCGGTGTGATCGGCCTCAAGACCACGAACTCCGGCCACGGGGGCAGCGGCGCCGACCGTGTCCCTGCCGGCAGGGGCCTGACCGCTCCCGGCATCCTCGTCCGTCACGCCTGCGACGCGGCCGCCTACTGGCAGGCGGTCTGCGGCGCAGGGGGCGAGGACGAGGACGAGGAAGAAGTCGGCGGAAGCGGAAGCGGCAGTGACGGTGAGGGTGAGGGAGACGTACGCCGTGGCCTCGCGCCGTCCCCCGGTCTCCCCCTCGCCTCCCTCCCCGTCCCCGCCCTCTGGTCCTCCGATCTCGGCTACGCCGACCCCGACCCCGGGATCGTCCGGATCGCCCGCGCGGCAATGGGGCGGCTGGCCGACGCCGGTGTCGTACGGCCGGGTCGGCCCCACAACCCGCCGCGTCTGCACGACCCGGCCCCCGCCTGGCTCGCCCTGCGCACGCCGGGGGCCGATCCGCGGGACGCCGACCGGATCCGGGCCGCCAACGACCGTCTCCTCGACGAGCTCTTCGCCGCCACCGACCTGCTGCTGACGCCTACGACCCCGTATCCGCCGCATGGTCACGAAGGTCCGGGTGAGCGCTACTCCACCGCTCTCACCTGGGCCTTCAACCTCAGCGGACACCCGGCGCTCAGCCTCCCGGCGGGCCTTGGCCCCGACGGCTGCCCGGTGGGGCTCCAGCTCGTGGCCCGGCACGGCGGCGAGGCGCTGCTGCTGGAGGTCGCGCGAGCGGCACAGGCGTACGGCTGAGGCGTCCCCTGGACACTTACTTGCGTACGCATATAATGCATGTGCGAGTATCTACCGTACGCCGATCAGCCGGGAGCTCTCCATGTCACGTCGTTTCCTCTTCGTGCTCGGCAGCAGCCGCAGCGAAGGCAACACCGAACTGCTGGCCCGCCGGGCCGCCGAGCAGCTGCCCCCGGATGTCGAGCAGCAGTGGATCGACCTCGCGGAGCATCCGCTGCCCGACTTCGAGGACCTCCGTCACGACACGGACCACGTACGTCCGACGATCGGCCACACGGCCCTGCTCTTCGACGCGACGCTCGCGGCGACGGACATCGTGATCGCCTCCCCGCTGTACTGGTACTCGGTCTCCGCGCACGTCAAGCGCTACCTCGACCACTGGTCGGGCTGGCTGCGCACGCCGGGCGTCGAGTTCAAGGCGACCATGGCGGGGCGCACGCTGTGGGGTGTCACCGCGCTGGCGCACGAGGAGTTCGAGGTCGCCGCCCCGCTGATCGGCACCCTGAACAACTCGGCCGCGTACCTGGGGATGCGCTTCGGCGGGGTGCTCCTGGGTAACGGCAGCAAGCCCGGTGACGTCCTGCGGGACACCGACGCCCTGGCCCGGGCGAAGACCTTCTTCGACCAGGAGGCCCCGCTCGCGCGGTTCCCCTACGAGCAGGTCACGCCGTGATGTCCTTCGCGGTGAACCTCGCCCACGCCGCGGAGCCGAACACCGCCGCGTACAGCGCCTGCAGGCCGAGGTTCTTCACGAGGTCGTCCCAGTAGACCGGCTCGCGCATGAGGTCGGCGAAGGACAGCCAGTAGTGGGAGAAGAAGTACGGCTGGAGCGCGTGCAGTTGGGGGATCTGGTCGAGGATCTGAACCGTGATGAGCAGGCCGACCGTCGTGGCCATCGCCGCGATGCCGCTGTTCGTGAGCGTCGAGACGAACAGGCCCAGGGCCGCCACGCCGGTCAGTGACGCGGCCACCACCAGGGCGATCAGCAGGGCTCTGCCCAGCCCCTCCGTGAAGGTGATCTGGGTGCCGGAGATCGTCGTCAGGTCGCCGAGCGGGAAGAGGACGGCCCCCACCGTGAGCGCCGACAGGGCGACCACCAGCGTGGCGACCAGGCAGAACGTCATGACCGTCGCGTACTTGGTCAGGAGCAGCCGGGTGCGGCCCGCCGGGGCGACCAGGAGATAGCGCAGCGTGCCGGCGTTGGCCTCGCCCGCGATCGCGTCGCCCGCGACGACACCGATGGACATCGGGAGGAAGAACGGGAGGGTCGCGGCGAGGGCGGTGAAGACCAGGAAGAGGCCGTTGTTGGTGATCTGGGAGATGAAAGCGGGTCCGCCGCCACCGCCACCGCCACCGGTCGAGGAGCCGTCGCTGGTCTCGATCTTGACCGCGATGCCCACGAGGATCGGGACCGCCGCGAGTACGGCGAGCAGGGCCAGGGTGCGCCAGCGGCGGAACGTGGTGTGGAGTTCGTTGCGGAAGAGGGTGGCCCGGAAGGTCGTACGGCGGCTGCGGGCCGTCCGTGGCTGGTCGCGCCGTTCCTCGCGCCCCTGAAAAGCGATCTCCTCAGCCTGCGACATCGAAGCCCTCCCCCGTCAGCGCCACGAAGGCGTCCTCCAGAGAGGCCCTTTCCACCGCGAAGCCGCGCACCCGCACCCCCGCCGTCACCAACGCCGCGTTGATGTCGGACAGTTCACCGTCGGGCGGGTCGGAGGTGACCCGGTCCTCCGCGATGACCACGTCACCGACGCCCTGTTCCTTGAGCACCCTCGCCGTCTCCGCCGTGTCCGGCGTCGTCACCACCAGCCTCCCCCGCGCCCCCGCCGCCAGGTCCGCCACCGAGCCCTGGGTGATCAGGCGGCCCCGGGCCATCACCCCCGCGTGGGTGCAGACCTGTTCGATCTCGTCGAGGAGGTGGGAGGAGAGGAAGACGGTCGTGCCGTCCGAGGCCAGCTCCCGCACCAGGGAGCGGATCTCGCGCATGCCCTGCGGGTCGAGGCCGTTGGTCGGTTCGTCCAGGACCAGGAGGCTGCGGGGCTGGAGGAGGGCCGCGGCCAGGCCGAGGCGCTGTTTCATGCCCAGCGAGTACGCCTTCGCCTTCTTTCCGGCGGCGGCCGCCAGGCCCACCCGGTCCAGAGCGGCCGCCACGCGCGTGGTCCGGGTGCGCGGGTCGGCGGTCGGGTCCGCGGCGTCGTAGCGGACGAGGTTGTCGCGACCGGAGAGGAAGCCGTACAGGGCCGGGCCCTCGATGAGCGCGCCGACCTGCGGGAGGACGTCCCGGGAGGCGCGCGGCATGGGCCGGCCCAGGACGCGCGCGGTGCCGGAGGTCGGTTCGATGAGGCCCATCAGCATGCGGATGGTGGTGGTCTTGCCGGAGCCGTTCGGGCCTAGGAAGCCGAAGACGCTGCCCGCCGGGACGGTCAGGTCGAGACCGTCCACGGCGAGCTGTCCGCCGCGGTAGCGCTTGGTGAGGCCGCGGGTGCGGATGACGCTCCGGTCCCCGCCCGCGTCACCGCCTGCGCCGTCGTCGGACCCCTCCGGGTCCGGCTCCGTGGCGGACGGCTGGTCCATCGGCTCCCTCGATTCGTCGTGCCCGCTCGGGACTACTTCGCCGCGTCGGCCGCCTTCACCAGCGCGTCCTGGGTGACCGCGCCGACGTAGACCTTGCCGTCGTCGGTGATCAGCGCGTTGATCAGGCGCGTCTTGAAGACGGTGCCCTTGCCGAAGTCGCCGGAGACCTTGTCGCCGAGCGAGTCCAGGAAGCCGCCGACGTCACCGCCGGCCTCGGAGCCGGACGGGACGCCCTGGCCGCCGGTGTCGAAGGTGGCGATGGAGTCCCAGCCGTCCCCGATGACGTTCAGCCCCTCGGGGCCGTTCTTGCCGTGGTCGGCGGAACCCTTGTCCAGGTCCTTGCGCTGCTCCTTGCCGAAGCCCTCGGAGTGTCCGGACGCCTTCGGCGCGTCCCCCTCCTCGACCTTCGCGCCCTTCGGCGGGGTGAAGTCGAAGGTGGAGGCGGCCGGCTTGGCGAAGCTGACCTGGGTGAAGCCCGCGTCCACGACGGCCGCGCCGCCGCTCGCCGGTGTCAGCGTGAACTTCAGCGGCAGACCGGTCTTCGCGTCCACGGCCACGGTGATCTGACCGACCGTGGAGCCCTCGTCCTTGGGCTTGACGACCAGGCGGTAGGCGTCCCGGCCCGCGACCTGCGCGGTGCCCTCCACCGTCACCGACGTGGTCTTGTCGGCGGCCTTGAGGGCCTCCTCGGCGAGGTCCTTGGGCGTGGCCGGGAGCTCTTCCTTCTGCTTCCCGTCGCTCTCGGAGGCCGTGGTGTGGAAGACCGAGTTGGACTCGCTGTCGTAGCCCCAGACGTCCTTGCCGTTGTGGATGAGGCTGTATTCGGCGGCGTTCTCCAGCAGCGAGACCTTCTGGCGGTTCTCGCCGTCGGCCGCCACGCGCAGGGTGTGCGTGCCGGAGGCGAGTTCGGTGAGCTTGGTGGTCGGGTCGGCGGACGAGTCGCCCGATCCGGAGGGCCCGGCGGCGGAGCCGAGCGAGTTCTCCAGGCCGCCGAGGTCCGGCAGACCCAGATCCGTGGTGATCTTCACGGTGCCGGACAGCTGCTGTACGTCCGAGGCGGCGATCTTCTCGATGAGTTCCTGTGCGCTGATCTTCGGCAGGTCGGGGTCGCCGGAGTCGGCGAGCGCCGGGACGAGCCCGATGGTCGCCGCCGCGATCCCCACCACCGTGGCCGGCACGACGTACCGCGCGGCCTTGCGCCGGCGCGCGGAACGCAGCTCCTCGGCGTCCGCGGCGGTCACGCTGTCGTCGGATTCGTACGGTGCCATGTGTGCCTTACCTCCGTCGTCGGCGGCGGCTGTCAACTCCCGTGCGTCCACCTGTAGCCGCCATTCTCACCCGAATCGGTGAGGAGTGGTGTTTTCCGTGATGTCCATCTGACCAAATCGGCCATGAGCATGCGTCAGCCCTCGGGGCCAACTCCTTGTACACCTGGGGTATGACACGACATGCCGACGCCCCCTACGACCCGTAGGGGGCGTCACTGCCAGGGACGACCGGTTCGCTAACCCGCCCGGTGGACCACCGCGTCGCACAGCTCCATCAGGGCCGCCCTCGCGTCGCACTCCCGCAGCGGGGCGAGGGCCGCGCGCGCGTCCTCCGCGTAGCGCACGGTGTCCCGGCGGGCCTGCTCCAGCGCGGGGTGCGTGCGCAGGGCCGCCAGGGCCTCCGCGTGCCGGGCGTCGTCGGTGAGGTCGGAGTCGAGCAGCTCGCACAGGGCGATGTCCTCGGCCAGGCCGAGCCGGGCGGCGCGCTCCCGCAGCCGCAGGACCGGCATGGTGGGGATGCCCTCGCGCAGGTCCGTGCCCGGCGTCTTGCCGGACTCGTGGGAGTCGGAGGCGATGTCCAGGACGTCGTCGGCGAGCTGGAAGGCGACGCCGAGGCGCTCGCCGTACTGGGTCAGGACGTCCACGACCCGCTCGTCGGCACCGGACATCATCGCCCCGAAGCGGCACGAGACGGCGACCAGCGAGCCCGTCTTGCCGCCGAGCACGTCGAGGTAGTGCTCGACCGGGTCGCGGCCGTCCTGCGGGCCGGCCGTCTCCAGGATCTGGCCGGTGACCAGGCGCTCGAACGCCTCGGACTGCACCCGGACGGCCTCGGGCCCGAGGTCGGCCAGGATGTGCGAGGCCCGTGCGAACAGGAAGTCGCCGGTCAGCACGGCCACCGAATTGCCCCAGCGGGTGTTGGCGCTGTCGACGCCCCGCCGGACCTCGGCCTCGTCCATGACGTCGTCGTGGTACAGCGTCGCGAGGTGGGTCAGCTCCACCACCACGGCCGACGGCACCACGCCCGGCGCATAGGGGTCGCCGAACTGGGCGGCGAGCATCACGAGCAACGGCCGGAAGCGCTTTCCGCCCGCCCGCACCAGGTGCTGGGCGGCCTCCGTGATGAAGGGGACCTCACTCTTGGTGGCTTCGAGCAGTCCCTCCTCGACGGCCGTCATTCCGGCCTGGACATCGGCTTCCAGAGCCTGGTCCCGCACGCTCAGCCCGAACGGCCCGACGACGGTCACGAGGGGTCTCCTGTCTGCTGGTGTCCACTGGCGGTCACGCGGAATGTCGATAGGTCGCTGCTACCACTCAAGTCAGCGTATCCGGTCACCTTTGGATCACCGATAGCGCCCGCCCCGTCCATGCCAGGCGGTATCGGATCACGACCGGTATGTTTTTGATCACCTGAAAAGGATGGATATCTATCGACTTGTAGGGAAGTACCCGCCAGTGTCCGCATCCGCGGTCGGTCTCGCGCCGGGAGCGCTTCCCGGGCATGTCGGCCACCGGCAGGTCTGTCCCGGTGCACCGAGACCGACGGGACCCCACCGATGCGCATCCGTACGTCCTTCCCCCACGAGACGACCCACGACGACGTCCGCATTCCGCTGTCGGACGGCACGCTCCTGTACGCACGCGTGTGGCGACCCCTCACTCACGAACCGGTACCCGCGATCCTCGAATACCTGCCGTACCGCCTCACCGACTGGACCGCGCCCCGCGACTGGCAGCGCCACCCCTGGTACGCGGGCCACGGCTACGCCTCGGTCCGGGTCGACGTGCGCGGGCACGGCAACAGCGAGGGTCTGCCGGGCGACGCGTGCTCGGCGACCGAGCTCGCCGACGGGGTCGAGGTCGTCGACTGGCTGGCCGCGCAGCCCTGGTGCGACGGCCGGGTCGGCATGTTCGGCATCTCCTGGGGCGGCTTCGACTCCCTCCGGATCGCGGCCCTGGCGCCCGAGCCGCTCAAGGCGGTCGTCACCGTCTGCTCCACCGACGACCGCTACGACAACGACGTGCACTACCTGGGAGGTTCCGTCCTCGCGGTGGACATGCACGCGTGGGCGGCGACGATGCTCGCCTTCGTCTCCCGGCCGCCGGACCCCCGCCACGTCGGCGACGCCTGGCGGCGGATGTGGCTCGCCCGCCTGGACGCGGTCGAACCGCTCGTCCACACCTGGCTCGGCCACCAGACCCGCGACGCGTACTGGCGCCACGGAAGCGTCCGCGAGGACCCCGAAGCGATCGGCGCGGCCGTCCTCGCGGTCGGCGGCTGGCACGACCCGTACCGCGACACGGTCCTGCGGCTCGTCGAGCACCTGCCGGCCGACCGGGTACGGGGGATCGTCGGCCCCTGGTGCCACCAGTACCCGGACCGCGGCCTGCCGCCCGGCCCGGCCATCGGCTTTCTGCAGGAGACCCTGCGCTGGTGGGACCAGCACCTCAAGGGGGTCGACACCGGCGTCATGCGCGAACCCCTCCTGAGGGCCTACATCGGCGACTCCCACCCCCCGGCCACGGTCCACGACACCCTGCCCGGCCGCTGGGTCGGCGAGCCGGCCTGGCCCTCCCCGCACGTGACGACGGTGGTGTACGGCCTTCAGGGCGCCCCCGTGCTGGTCCGTTCCCCGCAGCACACGGGCGTGGACGCCGGCCGCTTCGTGCCCCTCGGGAACGACGCCGACCTGCCGCCGGACCAGCGGGAGGAGGACGCCCGTTCGGCCTGTTTCGAGTTCGCGGTGGGCGAGGAGACCTGGGTCCTGGGGCGGCCGCGGGTGCGGCTCAGAGTGACCTCGGAGGTCGCGCGCGGGCAGGTCGTCGCGCGGCTCTGCGATGTCGCGCCGGACGGGTCGTCGACGCTCGTCACCCGGGGCGTGCTGAACCTCTCGGCCCGTCACGGACGGGACCGGGCGGTGCCCTGGGAGCCGGGGGCCACACGGGAGGTGGCCGTCGAGCTGAACGGCATCGGGCACGCCTTCCCGCCCGGCCACCGCATCCGGCTCGCCGTCTCCTCCGCGTACTGGCCGTGGATCTGGCCGCAGCCCGGTTCGCAGGCCGGATTCACCCTGGAGCCGGCGGGCAGCTTCCTCGAACTGCCGGTCCGCGCGCGTGAAGTGGACCCGGCCATCGCCTTCGAGGAGCCGGAGCAGTCCGGGCCGCTCGGGGTCTCCCACGGCGTAGCCGCGGACGGATGGAGCCCCGCCACCCTGGACGAACCCCGCCCCGGGCGCCTGGTCGTCCGTGACGTGGCCAAGGGCGAGTGGCGTCTGGAGGTCGACCCCGGGTACAGCGGCACGCGCGTGTACCCCGACGGCCTGGAGTCCACCGAGGACGCGCTGGAGACGTACACGATCGACGAACGGGACCCCCTGTCCGCCCGCACCCGCTCGGACCGGACGATCCGGCTGCACCGCCCCGAGCTCGCCTGGGACACCACCGTCCGCACCCGCTCGGAGATCACCTGCGACGGGACGGACTTCCACACCCTGGACGAGGTCGTCTGCACCGCGGGCGGCGAGGTGGTCTTCCACCGCACGTGGGAGAAGCGGATCCCACGGACGGCCGGTTGAACCACAGTTGGGCCTCTCTGACCGTTTTACACCTCTTGCGCTCGACTGTGACTTGACCCACTCGGGCGCACGGATCGGCCGACATCCGGAATCCTTCGATCCGCCTTTCCCCGTGCCCAAGTTGAGGCTTGGCGAACGCAAAGGATCAAGCGCCTCAAATGCCCCTTACCAAGGTCAATAGGCATCGCATGTGAATTCGCCACTTGTTCCGGACATGTGCTCTCGCATACGTTCCCGGCCTGTCGGGCGGACGCCGAATCCTGCCACCACCCGACAACACCCACCTAGAACCACGGCAGGAGCGGGGGAACCAGGTAAGTCGCCGTAACGGTCGTCTGCGGACATACCGGTACGGCTCGGGGTGAAGTCATGCCTTTCGCAGGCGTGGCCGGGCAGCTCCCGCCCGAACCCGACAGCTCACCTCGCAGGCGACGGAGAGGAACTTCGCCATGCCCGCTGCCGCTCAGCACCGCCGTACCCGTACCAGCCGTCTCGCCCGCAAGCTCGCCGTCGCCGGCACCGGTGTCGCCGTCCTCGCGCTGCCGCTCATCGGCGCGACCAGCGCGTCCGCGGCCACCCCGACCGTGCAGACCGCGACCACGCTCGGCTACTCCAACACCCTCGACGGCTGGATCCGGGCCTCCCTCGCCGTCATGGCGGAGCACGGCATCCCCGGCTCCTACGACGGCATCTACCGCAACGTCATCCGCGAGTCGTCCGGCAACCCCTACGCCATCAACCTCTGGGACTCCAACGCGGCCGCCGGCACGCCCTCCAAGGGTCTGCTCCAGGTGATCGACCCGACCTTCAACGCGTACCACGTGGCCAACACCTCGTGGGACCCGTACGACCCGGTGGCCAACATCACCGCGGCCTGCAACTACGCCGCCCAGCGGTACGGGTCCATCGACAACGTGTTCGGCGCGTACTAGGAACTACGCCCGCGGGAAGAGTCTTTCGAGGACGACGGCGATGCCGTCGTCCTCGTTCGACAGGGTCACCTCGTCGGCCACGGCCTTGAGTTCGGGGTGGGCGTTGGCCATCGCCACGCCGCGGGCCGCCCAGTCGAACATGGGGATGTCGTTGGGCATGTCCCCGAAGGCGATCGTCACCTCGGGGCCGAGTCCCAGGTGGTCGGCGGCCAGCGCGAGACCCGTCGCCTTGGTGATGCCGCATGGCTGGAGTTCGACGGTCCCGGGTCCCGACATGGTGACCGTGGCCAGCGAGCCCACCACCGAGCGCGCCGTGACCGCCAACTCGTCGTCTGACAGGTAGGGGTGGCGCAGCAGCACCTTGCTGATCGGCTCGCACCACAGGTCGTCGCGCCGGCCGACCCGCACGGCGGGCAGCGTCGGGTGGGGCATCAGATAGCCGGGCTCGATGAGCGTGAGCCCGTCGACACCGTCCTGGTCCACGGCCGCGTACACCTGCCCGACCTCGGCCTCGATCTTGCCGAGCGCGGTCTCGGCCAGCTCCCGGTCCAGGGTCACCGACCAGAGCAGACGGTCCGCGCCGGCGTCGTACACCTGCGCGCCCTGTCCGCACACCGCGAGCCCCGTACTGCCGAGGTCGTCGAGCAGCGGCCGCACTCTGGGCGCCGGCCGGCCCGTCACGACGAGATGCCGGGCCCCACCCGCGGCCACCAGGGCGAGCGCGGCCAACGACCGGTCGGAGAGGGTGTCGTCGGCCCGCAGCAGCGTTCCGTCCAGGTCAGTGGCGATCAGTGAATATGCGGAAGAGGCGGCCATGATCAGAGAATACGGATGGTTCGCCCCTGCGACTCGACTCGAACCGGACGGCTGCTGCTTTCACATGCGTTGACGACAGTTCCGGTTGCGGGGCACGGCGGGCCGGGGTTGCAGCACCGGTGTACGCCGTGAGTCCGGGCACGACCGGCACGGGCAAGTCCGGGGCGACCGCGTCCCGCTGGCGTGGCGGGCCGGGGCTGCACCACCGGGTGTGCGCCCTGCTCACGGCCGGGGCTGGCCAGTCCCGCGGGGCCGCATCCCGCTGACACGGCGACCGGGGCTGCACCGCCCGGTGCGCCCAGCAACCCGGCCGCGCCGGTGCGGGCAAGTCCGGGGCGCCTCCGTCACGCTGGCGTGGCGGGCCGGGGCTGCACCATCGGGCGTGCGCCGTGCGGCCGGGCACGGCCGGTGCAGGCAAGTCCGGGGCGACTACGTCCCGTTGGCGCGCCGGCCCGGGGCTGGACCGCCCGGTGCACGCCGGCAACCCGACACGGCCGGCGCGGGCAAACCCGGCACGACTGCGTCCCGCTGACACGGCTGCCCAGGACTGCACCACCGGGTGCACGCCAGCAACCCGACACGGCCGGTACCGGCAAGTCCCGGGCGGAACGGCTGTGGGCTGATCGCGGGCACCGGCGTGCGGTGACCCGGTCGCGGAGCGTTACGCCGAGTCCCGTACCACCAGTTCCGTCGGGAGGATCACTCCGGCCGTGTCCTCGCCCGCGATCTGGGCGAGGAGCATGCGGACCATCTCGGCGCTGATGCGGTCGAAGGGCTGGCGCATGGTGGTGAGGGCGGGTGCGATGGCGGTGGCCGCCGGGGAGTCGTCGAAGCCGCCGACGGCGATGTCGTCCGGGACCGAACGCCCCGCCTGCTGCAGGACGCCCACCACCCCGAGGGCCATGAGGTCCGAGGCGACGAACACCGCGTCCATGTCCGGGGCCTGGGCCAGCAGACGGCGGGCCGCCCGTTCGCCGCCGCTGCGCCGGAAGTCGCCCTCGACGACGAGCGCCGGGTCGTAGGGCAGGCCCGCCTCGGCGAGCATGTCCCGGTAACCGGCCAGCCGGTCGGGGCCGCCCGGCATGTCCAGCGGCCCGGTGACCATGCCGACGCGACGGCGGCCGCCGTCGAGGAGATGGCGGACCATGTCCTGCGCGCCCTCCCGGTCGGCGGCGGCCACGTAACTCACCTTGGTGCCCCGCCCTATCGGCTTGCCGCAGACCACCAACGGGATGCCCGCGTCGTGCAGTTCGGCCGCGACCGGGTCACCGCTGTGGTTGGAGAGCAGCAGCACCCCGTCGACGTGCCCCGAGGTGATGTACCGGGTCAGCCGGCGCCGGTCGTCGTCGCTCTCGGCCAGCATCAGCAGCAGCGGGATGTCGTGCTGGGCGAGCCGCTCGGTGCAACCCCGCAGCAGGATGTTGAAGTTGGGGTCCTCGAAGAACTTCTCCTGCGGCTCGGTCAGCAGGAACGCCACCGAGTCCGAACGGCCTGTGCTCAGGCTGCGCGCGTGCCGGTTGACCACGTACCCGGTCTTCTTGATGGCGGCCTCCACGGACCGCCGGGCGGCGGGCGAGACGTAGTGGCCGCCGTTCAGGAAGCGGGAGACGGTGCCTCGCGAAACACCCGCCTCCCGGGCCACGTCGTGGATGGTCGGTGGCTTGCGGCGTCCGTTCGCGCTGGTGGTCATGTTCCTCGTTCGGAGACGTTCGTGAAGGGGAGCCCGGGGCCTCAGGCCTTGACCGAGCCGCTCATCAGGTCCAGGGACCAGAACCGCTGGATCACCAGGAAGAGCCCGATCAGCGGGACGATCGCCAGCAGACACCCGGTGATGACCAGGGTGTACAGGGCCGGCTGCGAGGCGCCCTGGGCGAGCAGCGTGTACAGGCCGAGAGTGATCGGGAACTTCTCGTCGTCGGCCAGCATGACGTAGGGCAGCAGGAAGTTGTTCCAGATGCCGACGAACTGGAAGAGGAACACCGTGATCAGCCCGGGCATCATCATCGGTACGGCGATCCGCGAGAAGATCCGCCACTCGCTCGCGCCGTCCATGCGGGCGGCCTCCATGAGCTCGGCGGGCACGGACGCGGCCGCGTAGATGCGGACCAGGTAGACGCCGTACGGCGAGAGGATCGACGGCAGCAGCATCGACCAGTAGGAGTCGGCCATGCCGAGCTTCGAGAGCAGCAGGTACTGCGGTACGGCGAGCACGATGGACGGCACCAGGACGCCGGCCAGGATCATCTTGAAGATGGCCTCACGGCCGCGGAAGCTGTAGCGGCCGAGCGCGTAGCCGCCGGCGGCGGAGACCGCGGCGGAGAGCAGGGCGCCGAGACCGGCGTAGAAGGCCGAGTTGGCCATCCACCTCCAGAAGATGCCGTCCCGGTAGGCGGTCAGGTCGCTCAGGTTCTGGAGGAAGCCGCTGCCGGGGGCGAAGGTGAAGGTGGAGAAGAGCTCCGACCGGTCCTTGGTCGCCGCGACGACCACCCAGGCGATGGGGATCAGGCAGTACAGCGCGCCGAGGATCAGCACGAGCGTGGGCACCCAGGCGGTGCGGCGCGCCTTCGCGGTGGTGTCGGCGGTGAGGGTGAGGGGGGTCATGCCCGGTCCTCCCGGGTGTAGCGGTCGGAGATGCGCAGCAGGGTGAAGGACAGGACGAACGTGGCCAGGGCCAGGACGACCGCGGTGGCGGAGGCGCCGTAGATGTCGGACTGGAGGAAGGCCCTGTCGTAGATGGCCATCAGGGGGCTCCACGAGCTGGGCAGGCCGTTGGTGAGCGGCTTGAGGGCCATCGGCTCGGTGAAGACCTGGAGGGTGGCGATCACCGAGAAGAAGAAGGTGAGCACCAGGGAGGGCATCACGATCGGGATCTTGATCTTCAGGGCAATGCCCAGGTCGGTCGCGCCGTCGATCCGGGCCGCCTCGTAGATGTCCGGCGGGATCGCCCTGAGGGCGGTGTAGATGACGATCATGTTGAAGCCGGTGCCGCCCCAGACCGCGATGTTCGCGAAGGAGAGGTAGAGGTTGCCGCCGTCGAACAGGTCGGGCTGCGGGAGGCCGAACTTGTCCAGCAGGTAGTAGAAGGGGCTGACGTCCGGCAGGTACAGGAAGCCCCACATCAGGGCGGCGATGATGCCCGGCACCGCGTACGGCAGGAAGATCATCAACCGGGCGAAGGGCGCGCTGCGCGCCTTCGGGGTGTCCAGCATCAGCGCGAACAGCAGCGCGAGGCCGAGCATGGTCGGGATGACGATGAGGCCGTAGCCGAAGGCCCGCAGCACGCTGTGGCCGAACTCGGAGTCCTTCAGGACGTCGGTGTAGTTGCCGAGGCCGTTCCAGACCTGCTGCCGGGCGCCCTTGCCGAGTCCGATCCCCTTGACCTGCACCTTGTGCAGGCTGAGCCAGATCGCGTACCCGATGGGCACCACGGTGAAGGCGGCGAAGAGGGTCAGGGTGGGCACCAGGAACCAGTACGGTGCGCTGCGGCCACGGCGGCGGGGGCGGCTGGGGCGGACGGTCGGGGCGGTGCCGGTGCCGTCCGCCAAGGGCCCGACCTCGGTGAGGTCGGCGCCCTTGAGCGGAGCGCTGGTCATGCCTCGGTCACCTCGAAGCCCTGCTTCTTCATGTCGGCGAAGGTCTTCGACTGCACGGTGGCGAGGGCGGAGTCGAACTGGGTCTCCTTCTTCGCCTTGGTGGCCTTGCCGAAGGCGTCCTGGAAGGTGGTGTAGGCCGTGTTGACGTTGGGGCCCCAGGCCGCGGCGGCGGTGGTCGCGGCTATCTGACCGGCGGTCGTGTAGAAGTCGGCCTGGTTCGAGAAGAACTCCGGCGTGGTCAGGACGTCGCCGGACTGGCCCTTCGTGGCCGCCGGGTAGATCGCGACCTCCTTGACCAGGGCGGCCAGCGCCTCCGGGTCGGTGTTCAGCCAGGTGGCGAACTTGGCGGCGGCCTCGGCGTGCTTGGAGTCGGTGGAGACGCCGGTGGAGGAGCCGCCCCAGCTGCCGGTGACGTTCTCGCCGGACTTCCACTGCGGCAGCGGGGCCATGCGCCACTTGCCCTTGGTGTCGGGCGCGGAGGAGACCAGCACGCCGGGCGCCCAGACGGCCGAGACCCAGGCCAGGTGGGTGCCCTTGTTGAGGGCGTTGTTCCAGGCCGGGGTGTACATCGGCTGGTTGTCGATGACGCCTTCCTGTACCAGGCCGCCCCAGAACTCGGCGACCTGCTTGGTGGCCGCGTCGTCGATGCCGACGGTCCACTTGCCGGCCGAGTCGACGGTCCACCACTTGCCGCCGGCCTGCTGGGAGAGGCCGGCGAACAGACCGGGGTCGTTGGCGGAGAACGTGGTCAAGTAGGCGTCCGGGACGGCCTTCTTGGCGGCGCGGGCGGTCTCGGCGAACTCCGTCCAGGTCTTCGGGACGGTCAGGCCGTGCTTCTTGAAGAGGTCCTCGCGGTAGTAGAACATCAGCGGCCCGGCGTCCTGCGGGATCGCGTAGAGCGCGTCCGTGCCGAGGGTGACCATGCCCCACAGGCCCTCGGCGAACTCGGACTTGGTGCTGCCCGCGTACTTGGTGATGTCGGCCAGGACGTCGTTGGAGACCAGGGTCGGCAGGGACTGGTACTCGACCTGGATGAGGTCGGGGGCGTTGCCGGCCTTCTTCGCGGTGATCAGCTTGGAGACGATCTCGCCGCCGCTGGCCTGCTTGGACACGGTCACCGTGATGTCCGGGTTCTTCTTGTTCCAGATCGCGGCGACCTTCTCCATGTTGGGCGCCCACGACCAGTAGGTCAGCTTGACGGGCCCGCTGCTCGCGCCGGAGTCCTGGTCGTCGGAACCGCCGCAGGCGGCGAGGGTGCCGGTGAGGCCGAGGGCTGCGGCCCCGGCAAGGATGGTGCGCCTGCTGACCTGACGGCGGTTGATCGACATCTTCATCTCCCCTGACGTGGAACCAGCCGGTCTCGAGACGTCGCGCGTTCGCGGCAACCGCCGTGGGGGGAGGTTCTGCGGACGTGACCGAGAGGCTGTGCGCGAGGGCCGCGCGGCTCTGTGATCGTGCACAGTAGAGAATTGTTTCGGCCCCTTGTCAATGGCGGGTGCGTGGGGTTACCTACTTGTTGCCCGCCGATGGCAGGAGTGAGGGGCGCTGTGCACGATCACAGAAAATGAGGGTTTTCTGAGTCGTCAGGTGTTTCGCCCGGCTCCCCTCACCCCGCTCCTCGTCGGCTGTCCGGCCCTCCCCCGGCCGCCGAAGCAACCGCACCGCCGGTGTCGCCGCGACCGTCCGCGAAAGGAGCCCTCCCTGCACAGGCCGTTGTACGGCGCGGCCGCCATGACAGCGCGTTACGGCAGGCCATGCTTGATTGCCAAGACCGCATACCCGTTCGCACTGGAGAGCGAGGATGACGTCGACATCCCGTACGGCCCCTCACAGTTGACCGAGGGCGCGACGGACAGGCAGGGGCGCGGCTACGGCTACCGGGGTTCATTCGCAGCGCTGCGGCGTTCACGCCGAAGGTGAAGCGGATCAGATGGGTGTGACGCGGAGCGTGGTGTGCGTTGCGGCGGAGCCGGACCCTACTCCGGGACGGTGATACTTCGCTCAGACGTTCCCCGAGACGGCGCTTGTTCGGTATCTCTAGTGTGATCGTCATGCAGCTCCGGTACGCCTTCAGGTTGTACCCGGACGCCGGCCAGCGGATCGCGCTGGCGAAGGCGTTCGGGTGTGCCCGCGTGGTGTTCAACGACTGCGTGCGCGCCCGGGAGGACGCGCGGAAGGCGGGCAGGCCATTCCCGAAGGCCGGTGAGCTGTCGAAGACGCTGATCACCCAGGCGAAGCACACGGCGGAACGGGGCTGGCTCGGTGAGGTCTCCGCAGTCGTCCTGCAGCAGTCCCTGCGGGACGCCGAGGCCGCCTACAAGAACTTCTTCGCCTCCCTCAAGGGCACCCGCCAGAGCCCGAAGCTGGGCGCACCCCGGTTCAAGTCCCGCAAGGATGCCCGGCAGTCGATCCGCTTCACCGCCAACGCCCGCTGGAACATCACCGACAGCGGCCGGTTAGACCTGCCGAAGATCGGGGCGGTGAAGGTGAAGTGGTCGCGCGCCCTGCCCGCCGCCCCCACCTCGGTCACCGTTGTCAAGGACAGCGCGGGCAGGTTCTTCGCGTCGTTCGTCATCGACACCGACCCCGCCGCCGATGCGAGCCGTATGCCCGCCACCGACCAGAGCATCGGCATTGACCTCGGCCTCACCCACTTCACCGTCCTGTCCACCGGCGAGAAGATCGACTCCCCCCGGTTCCTGCGCCGGGCGGAGAAGAAGCTGAAGAAGGCCCAGAAGGAACTGTCCCGCAAACAGAAGGGATCGAAGAACCGCGAAAAGGCCCGGCTCAAGCTCGCCCGCGCCCACGCCCAGGTCACCGACGCCCGCCGAGAGTTCCACCACCAGCTCTCCACCCGGCTGATCTCCGAGAACCAAGGGATCGCCGTGGAGAGTCTGTCGGTGGCAGGGCTGGTGCGAACTCGGCTGGCCAAGTCCGTGCACGACGCCGGGTGGTCGCGGTTCGTGGCCATGCTGGAATACAAGGCGCAACGGTACGGACGCACTCTGGTGAAGACCGGCCGGTTCGAGCCGACGAGCCAGGTCTGCTCAACCTGCGGCGTCAAGGACGGACCCAAACCCCTGGCTGTCCGGGAGTGGACCTGCGCCGCTTGCGGCGCGGTCCATGACCGGGACCACAACGCCGCACTCAGCGTCCAACAGGCCGCCGGACTGGCGGCATCGGCCTGCGGAGCGCCGGTAAGACCAGAACCTGTTCTGGCACAGCGCGAGGAAACAGGAAGCCATGGATTCCCGACCGGAAGCCGTGCCGCGTAGCGCACCGCAACCAGCCGTGAAGGCCAAAATCCTCGCCCTTCACTTCAGGACGAGGTGCAAGTCAATGGGAGGGTCTGTGGACCCCACACCCCTCACCCCCGACCTACTTGGCGCGGGCACCGGCTGGGACAGACCAACCCGTCCTGGGGCAACGCGTAGGAGAACCTCGCGCTGTTCGACTTCCTGGACAGGGCGCAGCCGGGGCTGCGGACGCTGGGGCGTTATCGGTCATAGGCCACTGGGTGCTGGGTGTAGTGCGGTACACCCAGCACACGCCGCGCAGCTCCCTCGTGGGCGTGGTCGGGGGGCGGAATCGTGGAGGGCGTCGGATCCCGTCCCGAGAAACGGTTGGCCACAGTCATGCGCCCTCGCAGTAGCCTCGCCCTCGTCACCGCCCTGACCGCGGTCGCCCTCACCGCCGTCCTCGCCACCGGCTGCGACCCGAAGGACGTCGACGGCTCCCTGGACTGCGTGTCCAACGCCGACGCCATCGCGGACAGCGTCAAGGCCATCCACGAGGCCGGCTGGGACGCGGTGAAGGACCCTTCGAAGACCGACGACTCCATCGCCACGATCGACAAGAACATCGACAGGATCAACAAGGTTCAGGACGACTCGGGCGACAGCGAGGTCGACCAGGCCGTCAAGGACCTCGACAAGGCGATCGAGGACTACAACGAATCCATCCTCAACGGGGACATCGCCCCCGACTCCGGCAAGATCGACGCGGCGGCCGCCAGGTTGAAGGACGTCTGCACCTCGTGAGATCAGCCGTGGGCCGCCGCCAGGTGCCGGGCCAGCCGCGGTGAGGCGAACTCCGTGCCGCACACGAAGCGCATCACCGGGCCGTAGGAAGCCGCCGCCGGCAGGCCCGTGAAGTACAGGCCCGGCACGGAGGAGACGTACCCGGCGCCGAGCCTGGGCGTGCCCCGGCTGACCGCGAGGGCGGTGCGCAGTTCATGCCCGAGGAAGTCCATCGCGGCGAGGTCGACGCGGTAGCCGGTGGCGGCGATGACGTGGTCGGCGTCGAGGCGGTCCGGCGACTTGGCGGGGGTGAGGACCTCCAGGGTGGGGCGGCCGTCGACCGTGTCCGCCTTGAGGATCCGGTCCACCTCGGTGACCTGGACCTTGCCCTCGAAGCGGTCGCGCAGCCACCACGCGCCGAGCGGTCCGAGGACCCGCCGGACCAGGTAGTGGCGGGCGCCGGCCGGGAGCCGGCGGTAGGGGTGCGGGTAGTAGGTCAGGGCCCACAGCGACCAGGCGCGGCCGAAGGGCGACTCCGGGCGCAGCCGCGGCTGCTTCCACGGCGGGGCGCCGAAGTCCACGCTGCCGCGTCCGCGGGCGACCACCCTGACCCGGGCGCCCGCCTCCGCCGCGAGCACGGCCGTCTCCAGCGCGGACTGGCCGGCCCCGACGACGATCAGCTCCTTGCCGGAGTATCGGCTGAGGTCGTGGTGCTGGGAGCTGTGGGAGACGGGGGCGGCGGGGGCGGGGCCGTCGGGGGCGGCGGCGGACAGCTCCGGGGGCAGGTGGGACAGCCCCGACAGACCGGTGGCGACGACGACCGCGCGCGCGGTGAACGACTCCCCCGAGTCCAGCTTGAGCTGGAAGCCGCCGCGCTCGCTGCGGTCCACGGACACGACCCGCACCTGTTCCAGCTCGGGCACCAGCTTCTCCTGGAACCACTGGCCGTAGGCGATGAAGGTCTCCACGGGGACGATGTCCTCGTCCGTCACCAGCCGGCGGATGCCGGCCGCGTCGCAGTAGTCGACGAGGGTGTGCCCGCGCTGCGGCGCGTCGAGGTTGGAGGCGGCGGGGGTCGACTTCAGGAGCATGCCCGCGGGCATGTGGTCGCGCCAGCTGACCATGGGGTCGCCGAAGACGCGCACGGGGATGCCGCGTGCCCGCAGATGGGCCGCGGTCGACAGGCCGAAGGGCCCGGCGCCGATGACTGCTACCGGTTGGATCACGAAGTCCCTCCCCAGGACGTCACTTCGTCACTTCGTGGTGGTGCCGCTGTTCCGTGGTGCCGCTGGTCAACTGGTCTTTCTGCCGCGCCGGTCGGTGCGCCACAGCTGGTAGAGATGTTTCGCGCCGGGCCGTACGAAGCGCCCGAGCATGGTGAGGAACGGCAGCGGGTCGTCACCCGCGAACCAGGCCAGTTCGGTCCCGCTGGGCCGGGCCGGCGCGTGCGGGGTCGTATAGCCGCTGCGGCGGTAGGCGAGCAGGGCGGGCAGGTCGATGTTCTCCACGACATAGCGGTGACCGGCCCGCTGTTCCCCCTCCGGAACGGCCCGCCCGGTCAGGTCCAGGTGCATGGCACGGACGACGTCCACCCCCGACTCGCTCTCGAAGAGCCGGAACTGGGCGCCCATGCGGGGGTTGAAGTCGAGCAGTTTGTACTGGCCGTCGCGCCGGTCGAAGCGCAGGTCGAGGTCGATGATGCCGGTGTAGCCGATCTGCTTGACGAAACGGGCGGCGAGGTCCGCGAGTTCCGGGTTGTCGACGACGTAGGCGTTGGCCGTCATGCCCGCGTGCGGTGGCCAGGAGCGCACCTTGACGCCGGTGAACAGGGCCAGCGGGGTGGAGTTGTCGTCGAAGTAGGCGTGCACGATCCAGTCCTCCGCCTCCTCTCGAGGCAGGTACTCCTGGAGGATCACCCCGGGCCGCTCGCCCCAGTCACGGGCGAGGGCGAGCAGCCCTTCACGGGTGGCGATGCGTGTGGTGCCGGCCACCGCGGGCCGTCGGCGCCGTACGAACGCCTCGCGGTTCTTGGCCACCACGGGGAAGCGGGCCGTCTCGGCGAAGGCCACGATGTCGTCGTACGACCGCGGGAAGACGGCCCGCGGGCTCGCGATCCCGTGTTCCACGCACAGTTCGTGCAGGCCCTGCTTGCTCGCCAGCCGGCGGGTGAGGCCGGGCTCCACGCGCGGGAAGAGGAACCGGCCGCACAGGTCGCTCTGGTGCTCGGCGATCAGGACCGCCGCCTCCTCGTCGGTCGGCACGAGGACGGCGGGGCGGCCGATGCGGCGTCCGATCCGGATCAGTCCCTCGACCAGCCGGCCCGGGTCCTCGGTGCCGGTCGTCGGCCAGACGAAGGCGCGGGTGAGATAGCGGGAGGCGGCCGCAGGTGTGCAACGGTCCTCGGTGATGGCGTACATGGGCACCCCGAGGCGGCCCAGGCTGCGGATCGCGCCGACTCCGCCGTGGTGCAGCGGGTAGTCGCCGAACTTGACGATCAGGGCCGGGACCTCACGGTCGGCCTGGAACGGCACACTGCTCGCGCTTTTGGCCACGGTCCCCCCACGCGTCCCCCCACGGACGCGACCCCACCCATCCCGTCCGTGCTCGCAAAGGACGCTAAGCCGGAATGGAAGCCTCCGACCGTCCCTTAACAGGACATTGCTAACTCTTTAGCCACATCGCCAACCCTTCAGACACTCCCGTGACCGGCGACTCGGACGTAACGTGTGGCCCGACCACCCGGACCGCAACGTGTGCCGCGACCTTCCGGTCCGCACGGCATGCGCGAGAGTGAGGCAGCACCCCATGCCCCCCTTCGATGTCCCCTTCGACCTGCCCGAGGGCGATCCCTTCGGCCCGCACAACCTGCCGTACGGCGTCTTCTCGCCCTCGGGCTCGGCCGAGCGGACCGTCGGCGTCCGGCTCGGCGACCACGTCCTCGACGCGGGCGCGGCCGCCGCGGCCCTGGGCTCCCCGTACGCCTCCCTGCTCGCCCGGCCCTCCCTGGGCCCGCTCCTCGCCGCCGGGCGCACCGCCTGGTCGGACGTGCGGCGCGCGCTGACCGCGTGGGTGACGGTGCCGGCGCACCAGGAGGCGATCGCGGGTTTCTTCCACCCGCTGTCGTCCGTCGACCTCCACCTCCCCTTCGAGGTCGCGGACTACGTCGACTTCTACGCCTCCGAGAACCACGCGCGAAACGTCGGCCAGATCTTCCGCCCCGACGCCGCGGACTCCCTGACCCCCAACTGGAAGCACCTGCCGATCGGTTACCACGGCCGCTCGGGCACGGTGGTGGTGTCGGGGACCGATGTCGTGCGGCCTTCGGGACAGCGGAAGGCTCCCGCCGACGCGGCTCCCGTGTTCGGGCCGTCCGTGCGGCTGGACATCGAGGCGGAGGTCGGCTTCGTGGTCGGAACGCCGTCCGAACTGGGCCGCCCGGTCGGGCTCGGCGACTTCCGGGAGCACGTCTTCGGACTGTGCCTGCTCAACGACTGGTCCGCGCGGGACATCCAGGCCTGGGAGTACGTCCCCCTCGGCCCCTTCCTCGGCAAGTCCTTCGCCACGTCGGTGTCGGCGTGGATCACCCCGCTGGACGCGCTGGAGGAGGCACGGGTGGCGCCGCCGGAGCGGACGCACGAACTGCTGCCGTATCTGGACGACTCCGCTGCCGACGTGGAGCCGGGCGGCTACGACCTGCGGATCTCCGTCGCGATCAACGGCCACGTGGTCTCGGAGCCGCCCTTCTCCACCATGTACTGGACGGCGGCCCAGCAGTTGGCGCACATGACGGTGAACGGGGCCTCGCTCAGGACGGGCGACCTGTACGGCTCGGGGACGGTGAGCGGGCCCTCCGCGGCCGAGCGGGGATCGCTGCTTGAGCTGACCTGGAACGGCCGGGACGTGCTGGAACTCCCCGACGGGAAGCGGACGTTCCTGGAGGACGGGGACGTGGTGACGCTGTCGGCGTGGGCTCCGGGTCCGGACGGGGTCCGGGTGGGGCTCGGGGACGTGGTGGGACAGGTGGTGTCCGGGGGCGTGTGAGGCGTCCGGGGTCGCACGAGAAGGGGACGTGTGAGGCGTCCGGAGTCGCACGAGTCCTGCCGCGGGGCCGCCACTCACGGCATACTGGCGGCGGGCGGCATGCGTGGGACGACGTACCGACCGCCCAGCAGCGCCTCACCACACCGCCCCACCTCCCCTGTCTCCGATCAGGATCCGGAGCCCGTGGCATGACTCTCTGCCTGCTCCTGCTGAGCACCGTCGCCGTCGCGGCCGCCGTGCCGGTGCCGCGCGCGCTCACCCGGGCCGCGTGGCCCGAACGGGAACCGGTGGTCGGGCTGTGGGTGTGGCAGTGCCTGGTCGCGACCGTGCTGCTGTGCTGCCTGACGGCGCTGGTCCTCGGGGCCGCGGCGGTCTTCCACACGGTCCGCGACCATGTGTTCGCCCCGGCGCCGCCGGCCGTGACCGCGGCGTACGACCTGTCGGCCGCGCCGTTCTGGGCGGTCGCCTCGACCCTTCTGCTGGCCGCCGGTGCCGCGTGGACCACGGCGATGCTGGCCCGTGAGCTGGTCGAGGCCCGGCGGCGCCGGGGCCTTGCCCGGGAACATCTGCGGGAGCGCGCGCCGGACCTGCCGGCCGGACTGGGGACGGCGACCCGCGGCCCGCTGCTGGTGCTGGAGGACGAGTACCCGGACGCCTGGTGGATGCCGGGGAGTCCGCCCCAGCTGATCGTGACGACCGGCGCGCTGCACCGGCTGACCGACCACCAGCTGGACGCGGTCCTCACCCATGAGCGCGGCCACGCGCGGGCCCGCCACGACTGGCTGCTCCATCTGTCGACGGCGCTGGCCACGGGGTTTCCGCGGGTGCCGCTGTTCGCCCACTTCTGCGACCAGACGCACCGGCTGGTGGAGCTGGCGGCGGACGACACCGCGTCACGGCGGTGCGGGCATCTGACGACGGCGCTGGCGCTGATCGAGCTGAACCAGCATCGAGGGGTGCTGTCGTGCGCGTCCAGTCATCGGCTGCTGGGTGAGCGGGTGGACCGGTTGCTGGAGCCGCCGCCGCGGTTGCTGCGCAGGCAGCGGGCGCTGACGTCCGCGACGGCCGCGCTGGTGCCGTTGCTGCCGTTGCTAATCGTTTTTGGGCCGGGGTTGTCGGCGCTGGCGTAGGGCGGGTCGGTTTTTCGGCTGCGGGCCGGTGGGGGCCGATCGCGCAGTTCCCCGCGCCCCTGAGTGGGTCGACTCGCGCCCGCTTTCACCTCCAGGTGGCACATCTCACCCCACAGGCCCGGAAACCGCAGGTCAGGAGCGAACCCGACACGCCGTCAGGTGGCGCAACAATCCGGCAACACAGCATTTCCTACCAGGTCGGTATGGTTCCAGCCATGTCAGCCACCGATCGTATCCGGGAGCACGCCGGCCAGGGCGCGACCACCGTCGCCGCCCGCGCCCGGCGCCGGCTGCGCGCGGACCAGGCACGACAACTCGCCGACCTCCTCCGCCACCAGATCCTCACCGGCGGCTTCGAGGCCGGCACCCTCCCCCACGAGACGACCCTCGCCACCGACTACCGCGCCTCCCGCAACACGGTCCGCCAAGCCCTGGACCTGCTCCGCGCGGAGGGCCTGGTCGACCGCCTCCCGGGCGTCGGCACCGTGGTCGTCGGCCGGAAGTACCCCCACGGCCTGGACCGTCTGATGGGCCTCGCGGAGACCCTGCGCGAACACGGCACGGTCACCAACGAGGTCCGCACCATGGGCCCCGCCCCCGCCCCCCACCCGGTGGCCCGGCGCCTCCAGGTCGCCCCCGGCACCGACGTCCTCTACATCGAACGTCTGCGCCGCCTGAACGGCCTGCCCCTCTCCCTCGACCTCACCTACATCCCGCTCGACCTCGGCACCGCCCTGCTCGGCGCCGACCTGGAGAACACCGACGTCTTCCGCCTGCTGGAGACGATCACCGGACAGGGCCTCGGCCACGCCGAGATCACCCTGGAGGCGGTGAACGCCGACACGCACTCCGCCGCCGTGCTGGAGGCCCCGCGCGGCGCGGCCGTCCTCATGCTGGAACGTCTCACGCACCTCGCCGACGGCCGCCCGGTCGACCTGGAGTTCATCCGCTTCCGCGGCGACCGCATCACCATGAGCGGCCTGCTGCACCGCTCCCTCTGAATTCTTCCGCCCTCTTTCCGAGCCGTTTCCTGGAGACAGCCATGCCCTTGGTGCCCCAGCGGGCCGACGTGCCCGTGACCATCGACGAGTCGAAGTGCATCGACGGCTGCACGCTCTGCGTGGACATGTGCCCGCTGGACTCCCTGGCCATCGACGACAGCAGCGGCAAGGCCTACATGCACGTCGACGAGTGCTGGTACTGCGGCCCGTGCGCGGCTCGCTGTCCCACCGGAGCCGTCACGGTCAACATGCCCTATCTGCTCCGGTGAGAGGTCCCGAACTCCCGTGAAACACAAACCAGTTGTCGCCGCCCTGCTGTTGCTGGCGCCGCTGACGGCCTGCGGCAGCGCCCAGGCGGGCGACGGCTCCACGGTCACCGTCACCGTCGGCTACCAGTCCAGGACCATCAACACGGTCACCGCCGGCACCCTGCTGCGCTCCCTCGGCTACTTCGAGAAGGAGCTCAACGCCCTGCACGACGGGAAGACCTACAAGGTCGACTGGCAGGACTACGCCACCGGCGCCCCCATCACCGCCCAGATGACCGCCGGGAAGATCGACATCGGCTCGATGGGCGACTTCCCGCTCCTCATCAACGCGGCCCGCGGCAAGCAGCTCGGCAAGCCCACCCGCCTGGTCTCGGTCACCGGCTACAACCTCCGCGGCGGCCTCAACACCATCGTGACCTCCCCCGACTCGAAACTCGCCTCGCTCAAGGACCTGCGCGGCAAGAAGGTCTCCACCAGCGTCGGTTCCGCCGCCGACGGCACCCTGGTACGTGCCCTCCAGCGCGCCGGCATCGATCCCGACCAGGGCATCGAGAAGCTCAACCAGCAGCCCGCGGTCGGCGCCTCGGCCCTGTCGGCCGGCAGTACGGACGCGCTCTCCCAGTTCGTCGCCTGGCCCGGCCTGCTCGCCTTCCAGGGCAAGGCGAAGGCCCTGTACGACGGTGCCGAGCTGGACCTGCCCACCTTCCACGGCGTCACCGCCCGCGAGGACTTCGCCGAGAAGCGCCCGGCGGTCCTGGAGGCGTTCCTGAAAGCCCAGGCCGAGGCCACCGACTACCTCGACGACCACCCGGTCGCCGCCGCCGAGTCGGTCGCGAAGGCCACCGGCCTGCCGGCCGAGGTCGTCTACCTCTACAACGGCGCCCACGGCATCGCCACCTTCGACCCGGCGATCAAGCCGCAGCTGGTCTCCGCGCTGAAGCAGGACGTCTCGGTGCTGAAGGCGGCCAAGCTGACCGGTGACATCGACGTGGACTCCTTCGTCGACGACCGGTACGTCAAGAAGGCCCTCGGCCCCGGTTACGCGGCCCGCCTCGCCGCGAAGCCGTCCGCCGCCGCGAGCGAGGTCTGGCCCAAGGGCGCCTCCGCGACCAAAAGCTTCAAGTCGCCCTCGGAGCTGCTGACGTACCTCTCCGCGCACCGGGACGGCATCCGCGCCGCCTACGTCCCCGACGCCACCACCGGCACCCTCTGGTTCGCCGACAAGGCGATCTGGGTGGCCGACGGCGACCGGCTGCTGCCCTTCGTCGCCCCGGAGACCGCGCGGGCCTACGTCTCCGCGCACGGCGGCGCCCGGATCGTCACGTACGCCGACGCGCTGGAGCGGGCGTCGTGAGCCGGCCCCTGCCGAAAGCCGGCCGGTACGCGCTCCGGGCCGCCTCCCTGGCCATCGCCCTCGGCGTGTGGCAACTGCTGACCAGCCTGGACATCGACCTGTGGCTGCGGTTCTCGCAGTTCCCCACGGTCACGGACGTGGCGAGCGCCTTCGCCGACCGGCTGTCCGGCCCCGACTACTGGACGGACCTCACCGACAGCCTCACCCGCATCCTCACCGGCTTCCTGCTCGCCGCGGTCCTCGGAGTGGCGACGGGTGTGCTCGTCGCGCGCTCCCGCCTCGCCGAGGACCTCCTCGGCCCGCTCCTGGAGGTCCTCCGCCCGATCCCGGCGATCGCCCTGGTCCCCGTCGCGATCCTGCTGTTCCCCTCCAACGAGCAGGGCATCGTCTTCATCACCTGCACCGCCGCCTTCTTCCCCGTCCTGGTCTCCACCCGGCACGCGGTCCGCGCGCTGACCCCGGTGTGGGAGGAGGCGGTGCTGACCATGGGCGGCGGGCGGTGGCGGATCCTCGTCTCGGTCGTCCTGCCGGGCGCCCTGCCCGGCATCTTCGGCGGCCTGTCCGTCGGCATCGGCGTCTCGTGGATCTGTGTGATCTCCGCCGAGATGATCTCCGGCCAGTACGGCGTGGGTTACCGCACCTGGCAGGACTACACCGTGGTCGACTACGCGGGCGTCTTCGTCGGCATGGTCACCATCGGCGTCCTCGGCTGGCTCACCTCCACGGCCGTGGAACTCCTCGGCCGCCGCCTGACGCGGTGGCTGCCGAGGACCTCGTACGCCGGCGGGCGCACCCCGCGGCGGGCACGCGACACCCGGTCCGCCGTGCCGGTCAGCCCCAGGGCCAAGGAGGGCATCCCCCATGACCAGCTCGTCTGACCTGCGTGGCCGCTCCGGCACCGGTGCGGCACTGGCCCTGCGCGGTGCCACGCTGGGACGGCCCGACGCACCCGTGCTCGACGCCGTGGAACTCGACGTGGCCCCCGGCGAGATCCTCACCGTCGTCGGGCCCTCCGGCTGCGGCAAGTCGACCCTGCTGCGCACCCTGGCCGGCCTCCTGGCTCCCCTCTCCGGCCAGGTCACCCAGGACTCGCGTCCCCTGACCCGGCCCTCGGCCGACCGCGCGCTGGTCTTCCAGGAGGACGCCCTCCTGCCCTGGCGCACCCTGCGCGCCAACGTCGAACTCCCCCTGGCCGTCAAGGGCCTGTCGCGCACCGAGCGCCGGGCACAGGCCGAGTCCTGGCTGGCCCGGGTCGGACTCGCCGACCAGGCCCGGCAGTTGCCGCACCGCGTGTCCGGCGGGCAGCGCCAGCGTGCCCAACTGGCCCGCGCCCTCTCGGGCGCACCCCGCGCCGTCCTCATGGACGAACCCTTCGGCGCCCTCGACGCCCAGACCCGCGCCGGCATGCAGGACCTGCTGGTGGAGGTGCTCCGGGGCACGGGCGCGACCGTCGTCTTCGTCACCCACGACGTGGACGAGGCCCTGTATCTCGGCGACCGCGTGGCGCTCCTCGGGGGCGGCCGCCTGACCGCCGTGCGCGAGGTGCCGCGCCCGCGCGACCGTACGGCGCACGACGATCCCGCGCGCGTGGCGCTGCGGCGCGAGGTCCTGTCCTCGCTCGGAACCTGAAAGGCCTCCCCGTGACCACGCCCTCCGTGAACACGCCGCTCGAGATCCCCGCCCTCACCGACGCCGAGGAGATCCGCTGCGACGTCCTCGTCGTCGGCGGCGGCACCGCCGGCACCATGGCCGCCCTGACCGCCGCCGAGCACGGCGCCGACGTGCTGTTGCTGGAGAAGGCCCACGTCCGGCACTCCGGCGCCCTCGCCATGGGCATGGACGGCGTCAACAACGCGGTCATCCCCGGCCGTGCCGAACCCGACGACTACGTCGCCGAGATCACCCGCGCCAACGACGGCATCGTGGACCAGTCCACCGTCCGCCAGACCGCCACCCGCGGCTTCGGCATGGTGCAGCGTCTGGAGTCGTACGGCGTGAAGTTCGAGAAGGACGAGCACGGCGACTACGCGGTCCGCCAGGTCCACCGCTCCGGCTCCTACGTGCTGCCGATGCCGGAGGGCAAGGACGTCAAGAAGGTCCTGTACCGGCAGCTGCGGCGGCGCGAGATGCGGGAGAAGATCCGCATCGAGAACCGGGTGATGCCGGTGCGGGTGCTCACGGCCGACGGGCGGGCCGTGGGCGCGGTCGGCTTCAACACCCGCACGGGCGGCTTCGTCACGGTCCGCGCGGGCGCGGTGATCCTGGCGACCGGCGCCTGCGGCCGCCTGGGCCTGCCCGCCTCCGGCTACCTCTACGGCACCTATGAGAACCCGACCAACGCGGGCGACGGCTACGCCATGGCCTACCACGCGGGCGCCGAGCTGACCGGCATCGAGTGCTTCCAGATCAACCCGCTGATCAAGGACTACAACGGCCCCGCCTGCGCCTACGTCGCCAACCCCTTCGGCGGCTACCAGGTGAACAGACACGGCGAGCGCTTCGTCGACTCCGACTACTGGTCCGGCCAGATGATGGCCGAGTTCGCCGCGGAGGTCGCGTCCGACCGCGGCCCGGTCTACCTGAAGCTCAGCCACCTGCCCGAGGAGTCGATCTCGTCCCTGGAGTCGATCCTGCACTCCACGGAACGGCCCACCCGCGGCACCTTCCACGAGAACCGCGGCCACGACTACCGCACCCACGACATCGAGATGCACATCTCCGAGATCGGCCTGTGCGGCGGCCACTCGGCCTCCGGCGTCCGCGTCGACGACCACGCCCGTACCACCGTCCCCCGCCTCTACGCCGCCGGCGACCTGGCCTGCGTCCCGCACAACTACATGATCGGCGCGTTCGTCTTCGGCGACCTCGCGGGCGCGGACGCCTCCCAGTACGCCCCGTACGAAGGGGAGTTGCCACCCGACCAGCTCCGCGAGGCGCACGAACTGATCTACCGCCCGCTGCGCAACCCGGACGGCCCGCCGCAGCCCCAGGTCGAGTACAAGCTGCGCCGCTTCGTGAACGACTACGTGGCCCCGCCGAAGTCGGGCGCCCGTCTTTCGCTGGCCCTGGAGTCCTTCGAGCGGATGCGGGAGGACATCGCCGCGATGGGCGCCCGCACCGCGCACGAGCTGATGCGCTGCGCCGAGGTCTCCTTCATCCGCGACTGCGCGGAGATGGCGGCCCGCGCCTCGCTGGCCCGCACGGAGTCCCGCTGGGGCCTCTACCACGACCGTATCGACCACCCCCATCGCGACGACACCTCCTGGTTCCACCACCTCGATCTGCACAAGTCCCCCTCCGGTGCGATGGAGTTCACGGCCCGGCCCGTGGCTCCCTATCTGGTCCCGATCGACGAGTTCACCCCGGTCGGCGGCCCCTCCCGGCACCTCGGCGAGGTGCACGCCGAGGAGGTGGCGACGGCGGGGGCCCGCGAGCTGACCCCGGTCGCCACCGGGCGGCACGGCGACACGGGGGACACGGGCGCCCCGGCCGACCGTCCCGGTACGGACACGGGGACTCACGCCCCGGACTCACCCGCCCCGGTCTCGTCCCGTCTGCTCGGCCTCCTCGACCTCGCCGAACAGGAACCCGAACTCGCCGCCCTGCGGACCTACTTGTCCGACCCCGACCCGGCCGTACGCCGTACCGCCGTCACGGTCCTGACGGAGACCACGCCACCGGGGACCGGGCCCGTCCTCGCGCGGTCCCTCACCGACCCCGACCCCGGTGTCCGCGCCGCCGCGGCCGCGTCCCTGCGCGAACTCGTCGAGACGCTCCCGCCCGAACCCGCCCTCCGCGAAGGTCTCGCCGCCGCCCTGGCCGAGTCCGACCCGGTCGTCCGCGCCGCCGCCCTGGACGTCCTGCGCGCCCTGCGCCTCGGCGACACGGAGCTCTTCGCCGGGTCCCTCACCGACTCCGTCATCCCCGTCCGCATCGAGGCCGTCCGCGCCCTCGTCTCGGTGGACGCCGCAGAGGAACTCGCCCGCGCGGCCACCACCGACCCGTCCCGCGAGGTCCGCGTGACGATCGCCAAGGCACTGGCGACGGTGTGGGCCGAACGTCCGCTGGACATCGCCCTCGACGCCCTGGCCCGTCTCGTCGAGGACCCCGACGCCCTGGTGCGGGGGGCGGCCTACGGAGCGCTGGGCACCACCGGCTGCCCCGCGCCCCTCGCAGCCCGCGCCGTCACCGCCCTGTCGGAGTCCGCCTGGCAGGTCCGGTCGGGTGCCGCGACAGCGCTCGCCGCCGCCACCCCGGACGTCGCCGTCCCCGCGCTCGCCAAGGCACTCGCCGACCCGAACGCCGACGTCCGCAAGGCGGCCGTCCTCGCCCTGACCCGGCACACGGACACCGCCGACGCCCGCACGGCCCTGGCCACGGCGACGACGGACTCGGACGCGGACGTCAGGGCGTATGCGGCCCGGGCGTTGTGACGTGCCGCCGGACACCTGCGCCTGTGACGCGCCGGAGTCCGGCGGTGGCTACATCCAGTCGTCCTCGGGCTCCGGTTCCGCGTCCATCTCGGGCCAGTGATCCGCGCCCGGATCGGCGCCCGGATCCGCGTCGCCGGTCTGGGCCGGGGGTTTCGCCGGCGCGCCGCCCCCGGCCAGTCCGGCGAGCACCTCGACCACACCCTCCCCGTATGTCGCGAGCTTCTTCTCGCCGACCCCGCCGACGCCCCCGAGCTGCGTCACCGAGGTGGGCCACACCGTGACGATCTCCCTGAGCGTGGCGTCGTGGAAGATGACGTACGCCGGGACGCCCTGCTCGCGGGCCTGCTCGGCGCGCCAGGCCCGCAGTGCCTCGAACGCCGGCACCAGCGCCTCGGGCAGCTCGGCCACCGCGGCCTTGGCCTTGCCCCGTCCGGAGGAGGACGAGGAGCCGGCCTTCGCGCTCGCCGGCTTCTTCGGCTCCTTGCGCAGCGGCACCTCCCGCTCCCGCCGCAGCACCTCACCGCTCGCCTCGGTCAGTACCAGCGTGCCGTAGTCCCCCTCGACCGCGAGCAGCCCCTGGGCGAGCAACTGCCGTACCACCCCTCGCCATTCGCCCTCGGAGAGCTCCTCGCCGATACCGAACACCGACAACTGGTCGTGGTCGAACTGGATGACCTTGCCGGTGCGCTTGCCGAGCAGGATGTCGACGATCTGCACGGCCCCGAACTTCTGCCCGCGCTCCCGCTGCAGCCGCACGATCGTGGAGAGCACCTTCTGGGCCGCGACGGTGCCGTCCCAGGTCTCCGGCGGGGTGAGGCAGGTGTCGCAGTTGCCGCAGCCCGCGGGCTCCGGCTCCTGTCCGAAGTACTTCAGAAGCTGTCCGCGCCTGCACTGCGCGGTCTCGCAGAGCGCGAGCATCGAGTCCAGGTGGGCGGCGGCCCGGCGCCGGAACGCCTCGTCGCCCTCGCTCGACTGGATCATCTTGCGCTGCTGGATGACGTCGTTGAGGCCGTAGGCCATCCAGGCCGTGGACGGCAGTCCGTCCCGCCCCGCGCGGCCCGTCTCCTGGTAGTAGCCCTCGACCGACTTGGGCAGGTCGAGGTGGGCCACGAAGCGGACGTCCGGCTTGTCGATGCCCATGCCGAAGGCGATGGTCGCCACCACCACCAGGCCCTCCTCGCGCAGGAAGCGGGACTGGTGGGCGGCGCGGGTCCCCGCGTCCAGGCCGGCGTGGTACGGCACCGCCTCGATGCCGTTGCGGGACAGGAACTCGGCGGTGGCGTCCACCGACTTGCGGGACAGGCAGTACACGATGCCCGCGTCGCCCGCGTGTTCCTCCCGCAGGAACGCGAGGAGCTGCTTCTTGGGGTCGGCCTTGGGGATGATCCGGTACTGGATGTTGGGCCGGTCGAAGCTGGCCACGAAGTGCCGGGCCGTCGGCATGTTCAGCCGCTGGGTGAGCTCCTCGTGCGTGGCACGGGTGGCCGTCGCGGTGAGCGCGATCCGCGGTACGTCGGGCCAGCGCTCGCCGAGCACCGACAGTGTCAGGTAGTCGGGGCGGAAGTCGTGGCCCCACTGGGAGACGCAGTGCGCCTCGTCGATGGCGAAGACGGCGATCTTGCCGCGGGAGAGCAGGTCCTGCGTGGCGTCGAGGCGCAGCCGCTCCGGCGCCAGGTAGAGCAGGTCCAGCTCCCCGGCCAGGAACTCGGCCTCCACCACGCGGCGCTCGTCGAAGTCCTGCGTGGAGTTCATGAACCCGGCGCGCACGCCGAGCGCCCTGAGCGCGTCCACCTGGTCCTGCATCAGCGCGATGAGCGGTGAGACGACGATGCCCGTGCCCGGTCTGACCAGGGACGGGATCTGGTAGCACAGCGACTTGCCGGCGCCGGTGGGCATGAGGACGACGGCGTCCCCGCCGGCCACCACATGCTCGATGATCTTTTCCTGCTCGCCGCGGAAGGCGTCGTATCCGAAGACCCGGTGCAACGTGGCCAGTGCCTCGCTGTCGCTCGCGTCCGGTGTCCCGGTGATCCCTGGCATCTCGCTGATACCGCCCATCCCGCCCATAGTCCCGTCCCCCGTACGTCGTCCCTCGACCACTGCCTCCACGATAGGGGCCGGGACCGACAGCGTCGGAGTTATCCACAGGCCGGGCCGGTTACCTTGCGTGGTCATTCGATCGGCCGACGTCACATGGCGCACTCGTTCGAGGCGGGACAAGCTGCTGAAGCGGGCTGGGGAGACCCGCCCTCCTCCCGACCGTCGGCGCCTCGCACGCGCCTCTCTCCCGCCTCAAGCGTCTCAAGGAGAACCACGATGGCCCCTCGGCCCCTGAAGGCAGTGCTCACCGTCGCGGCGGCAGCGGCCTTCTCGCTGACCGCCGTCCCCGCGCAGGCAGCGGACCCGGACCCGTCGGTCTGGACGGAGCTGTCCAAGACGTACGGGGTCACCGGCGCGTACGCCTACGAGCCGTACGCCGTGGCCGACGGCTTCACCCCGACGGCCTGTGCGCCCGGCCTGGGCTACCGCTACGTCAACGAGCAGAACGTCGGGCAGACCGACCCCGAGAAGCCCGCGGCTCTGCTCTACGAGGACGGCCCGTACGGTCGCCGGCTGATCGCGGTGGAGTGGATCGCGAGGGCCGAGTCGGGTGTCGCCGCACCGGCGATGTTCGGTCAGACCTTCCAGAAGCCGGTCGACGTGCCGGACCTGGGCTCCAGCTACACCCTGCGTGCCTGGATCTACAAGACGAACCCCAGTGGTCTCTTCAACCCCACACACCCCGATGTCACGTGCGCGGCGGACCAGGATTCCGACCCTGACCTGGCTCCTGACCTGACCCCGGACATGGATCTGGACCTGGACCTGTGACCGCGTACGGCGGGCCCCGGTTCCCTCTGAGGGAGCCGGGGCCCGCCGTACGAACACGGTTCAGGCATGCCTGATCAGCGCACGAACACTCCCGCCTGGTTCGCCAGGTCCAGGAAGTACTGCGGAGCCACACCGAGCACCAGCGTGACCGCCACGCCGACCCCGATCGCCGTCATCGTCAGCGGCGACGGCACGGCGACCGTCGGCCCCTCCGGGCGCGGTTCGCTGAAGAACATCAGCACGATCACACGGATGTAGAAGAACGCCGCGATGGCCGACGAGATCACACCGACCACGACGAGCGGCGCCGCGCCGCCCTCCGCCGCCGCCTTGAACACGGCGAACTTCCCGGCGAAGCCGGAGGTCAGCGGGATACCGGCGAAGGCCAGCAGGAACACCGCGAACACGGCGGCCACCAGCGGCGAACGACGGCCGAGCCCCGCCCACTTGGACAGGTGCGTCGCCTCCCCACCGGCATCGCGGACGAGCGTGACCACGGCGAACGCGCCGATCGTCACGAACGAGTACGCGGCCAGGTAGAAGAGGACCGACGACACTCCGTCCGGCGTGGTCGCGATGACACCGGCGAGGATGAATCCGGCGTGCGCGATGGACGAGTACGCCAGCAGCCGCTTGATGTCGGTCTGGGTGATCGCGACGATCGCACCGCCGAGCATGGTGACGATCGCGACGGCCCACATGACCGGCCGCCAGTCCCAGCGCAGGCCCGGCAGGACGACGTAGAGGAGCCTGAGCAGCGCGCCGAAGGCGGCCACCTTGGTCGCCGCCGCCATGAAGCCGGTGACCGGGGTGGGCGCGCCCTGGTAGACGTCCGGGGTCCACATGTGGAACGGCACCGCGCCCACCTTGAACAGCAGGCCCATGACGATCATCGCGGCGCCGATCAGCAGCAGCGCGTCGTTGCCCATGGTGTCGGCGAGCGCCGGGTCCACGGTGGTGATCGTGCCGTCGACGACCCGCGCGATGGTGCCGTACGACACCGAGCCCGCGTAGCCGTACAGCAGCGCGATGCCGAAGAGGGTGAACGCGGAGGCGAACGCGCCGAGCAGGAAGTACTTGACCGCGGCTTCCTGCGACATGAGCCGCTTGCGGCGGGCCAGCGCGCACAGCAGGTACAGCGGGAGCGAGAAGACCTCCAGGGCCACGAACAGCGTCAGCAGGTCGTTGGCCGCCGGGAAGATCAACATGCCCGCGATGGCGAAGAGCAGCAGCGGGAACACCTCGGTGGTGGTGAACCCGGCCTTCACGGCCGCCTTCTCACTGTCGCTGCCCGGCACCGAGGCGGCCTGCGCGGCGAACGAGTCCACGCGGTTGCCGTGGGTCTCGGGGTCGAGCCGCCGCTCGGCGAAGGTGAACAGGCCGACCAGTCCCGCCAGCAGGATCGTGCCCTGCAGGAACAGGGCCGGTCCGTCGACGGCGATCGCGCCCATGGCCGCGATGCCCGCCTTGGTGGTGGCGTATCCGTCGGCGGCCAGGGCCACGACCGCCGCGAAGGCGGCGCACAGGGCCACGACGGAGACGAACAGCTGGGCGTAGTAACGGGACTTGCGCGGGACGAAGGCCTCGACCAGCACTCCGACGATCGCCGCGCCCAGAATGATCAGGGTGGGCGACAACTGCCCGTATTCGATCTTCGGCGCGTCGATCTTGGAGATCGGGTCGGCCGCGGTTGTCCACAGGCTGTGGACGACTGTCGCGCTCACTTGGCCGCCTCCACCTCGGGCTTGGGGTCCTTCTTGTGTACGTCGGACATGGTCGACTTCACCGCCGGGTTCACGATGTCCGTGACGGGCTTCGGGTAGACGCCCAGGAAGATCAGCAGGACGACCAGCGGGGCCACCACCACGAGCTCACGCACGCGCAGGTCGGGCATCGCCGAGACCTCCGGCTTCACCGGGCCCGTCATCGTCCGCTGGTAGAGGACGAGGGTGTACAGCGCGGCCAGCACGATGCCGAAGGTCGCGATGATGCCGATGGCCGGGTAGCGCGCGAACGTGCCGACCAGGACCAGGAACTCACTGACGAAGGGCGCGAGGCCCGGCAGGGACAGGGTCGCGAGACCGCCGATCAGGAAGGTGCCGGCGAGCACCGGGGCGACCTTCTGGACCCCGCCGTAGTCGGCGATGAGCCGCGAGCCGCGCCGCGAGATCAGGAAGCCGGCCACCAGCATCAGCGCGGCCGTCGAGATCCCGTGGTTGACCATGTAGAGCGTCGCGCCGGACTGGCCCTGGCTGGTCATCGCGAAGATGCCCATGATGATGAAGCCGAAGTGCGAGATCGACGCGTAGGCCACCAGGCGCTTGATGTCCCGCTGGCCGACCGCGAGCAGCGCCCCGTAGATGATGCTGATCACCGCCAGGACGAGGATCGCGGGCGTCGCCCACTTGCTGGCCTCCGGGAAGAGCTGGAGGCAGAAGCGGAGCATCGCGAAGGTGCCCACCTTGTCGACGACCGCCGTGATGAGCACGGCGACCGGGGCGGTGGCCTCCCCCATCGCGTTGGGCAGCCAGGTGTGCAGCGGCCACAGGGGCGCCTTCACCGCGAAGGCGAAGAAGAACCCGAGGAACAGCCAGCGCTCGGTGTTGGTCGCCATGTCGAGCGTGCCGTTGGCCCGCGCCTCGGCGATCTCCTGGAGGCTGAAGTTCCCCGCGACGACGTAGAGGCCGATCACCGCGGCCAGCATGATCAGACCGCCGACCAGGTTGTAGAGGAGGAACTTCACGGCGGCGTACGAGCGTTGGGCCGCCGCGTTCTCGTCCGTGCCCGCGTGGGCGCGGTCCCCGAAGCCGCCGATGAGGAAGTACATCGGGATCAGCATGGCTTCGAAGAAGATGTAGAACAGGAAGACGTCGGTGGCCTCGAAGGAGATGATCACCATCGCCTCGACGGCCAGGATCAGGGCGAAGAAGCCCTGCGTCGGCCGCCACCGCCTGCTTCCGGTCTCCAGCGGGTCGGCGTCGTGCCAGCCCGCCAGGATGATGAACGGGATCAGCAGCGCGGTCAGCGCGAGGAGCGCCACCCCGATGCCGTCCACGCCCAGTTCGTACCTGACCCCGAAGTCCGCGATCCAGGCGTGCGATTCGGTGAGCTGGTAGCGGGCGCCGTCCGGGTCGAAGCGGACCAGGACGACGATCGCGAGGGCGAGGGTGGCGATCGAGACGAGCAGCGCCAGCCACTTCGCGGCGGTGCGCCGCGCGGCCGGCACGGCGGCCGTGGCGATGGCCCCGATCGTCGGGAGCACCGCCGTCGCTGTCAGCAGAGGAAAGGACATCGGTATCAGACCGCCCTCATCAGCAGGGTCGCGGCGACGAGGATCGCCGCGCCGCCGAACATCGAGACCGCGTACGACCGCGCGTAGCCGTTCTGCAGCTTGCGCATCCGCCCGGACAGACCGCCGACCGAGGCCGCCGTGCCGTTGACCACTCCGTCGACCAGGGTGTGGTCGACGTACACCAGGGACCGCGTGAGGTGCTCTCCGCCGCGGACCAGGACGACGTGGTTGAAGTCGTCCTGGAGCAGGTCGCGCCGGGCGGCCCGGGTGAGCAGCGACCCGCGCGGGGCGACCACCGGGACCGGACGCCGGCCGTACTGGAGCCAGGCGATCGCGACGCCGATGACCATCACGGTCACCGTGGCCGCCGTGACGGTGGCCGCGCTGATCGGCGCGTCTCCGTGGCTGTGCCCGGTGACGGGCTCCAGCCAGTGCAGGAAGCGGTCGCCGATGCTGAAGAAGCCGCCCGCGAAGACCGATCCGAAGGCCAGCACGATCATCGGGATCGTCATGGACCTGGGCGACTCGTGCGGGTGGGGCTCGTGGCCCTCGGCGTCCGGCTGCCAGCGCTTCTCGCCGAAGAACGTCATCAGCATCACGCGCGTCATGTAGAAGGCGGTGATGGCCGCACCCAGCAGGGCGCAGGCGCCGAGGATCCAGCCCTCGGTGCCGCCCTTGGCGAAGGCCGCCTCGATGATCTTGTCCTTGGAGAAGAAGCCGGACAGGCCCGGGAAGCCGATGATCGCGAGGTAGCCGAGGCCGAAGGTCACGAAGGTGACCGGCATGTACTTCCTGAGGCCGCCGTACTTCCGCATGTCGACCTCGTCGTTCATGCCGTGCATGACCGAGCCGGCGCCGAGGAAGAGCCCGGCCTTGAAGAAGCCGTGCGTCACCAGGTGCATGATCGCGAAGACGTAGCCGATGGGGCCGAGGCCCGCGGCGAGGACCATGTAGCCGATCTGCGACATCGTCGAGCCCGCGAGGGCCTTCTTGATGTCGTCCTTCGCGCAACCGACGATCGCACCGAACAGGAGCGTGACCGCACCGACGACGGTGACGACCAGCTGGGCGTCGGGCGCGAGGTTGAAGATGTTGGCGGAGCGGACGATCAGGTAGACGCCCGCGGTCACCATGGTCGCGGCGTGGATGAGGGCCGAGACCGGGGTCGGGCCCTCCATCGCGTCCCCGAGCCAGGACTGCAGCGGCACCTGGGCGGACTTGCCGCAGGCGGCGAGCAGCAGCATCAGGGCGATGCCGGTGAGCGTGGCCTCGGAGGCGCCGGTGACGAGTCCGGGCTCCTCGTGGCTGCCGAGGACCGGGCCGAAGGCGAAGCTGCCGAAGGTCGTGAACATCAGCATGATCGCGATCGACAGGCCCATGTCGCCGACGCGGTTGACCAGGAAGGCCTTCTTGGCCGCGGTCGCCGCGCTGGGCTTGTGCTGCCAGAAGCCGATGAGCAGGTAGGAGGCGAGACCGACGCCTTCCCAGCCGACGTACAGCAGCAGGTAGTTGTCGGCGAGGACGAGCAGCAGCATCGCCGCGAGGAACAGGTTCAGATAGCCGAAGAAGCGGCGGCGGCGCTCGTCGTGCTCCATGTACCCGATCGAGTACAGGTGGATCAGCGAGCCGACGCCGGTGATCAGCAGGACGAACGTCATCGACAGCTGGTCGAGACGGAAGGCGACGTCCGCCTGGAAGCCCTCGACCGGGATCCAGGTCCACAGGTGCTGGGTGAGGGTGCGGTGCTCGGCGCCCTTGCCTAGCAGGTCGGCGAAGAGGATGGCGCCGAACACGAAGGAAGCGCCGGCGAGGACGGTGCCGATCCAGTGGCCGACGGCGTCCAGCCGCCGGCCGCCGGTGAGCAGGACCGCCGCTCCGAGCAGGGGCGCCGCGATGAGCAGCGCGATCAGGTTCTCCACGATTCAGCGACCCCTTACAGCTTCATCAGGCTGGCGTCGTCGACCGAGGCCGAGTGGCGGGAACGGAACAGCGACACGATGATCGCGAGCCCGACCACGACCTCCGCGGCGGCGACGACCATCGTGAAGAAGGCGATGATCTGGCCGTCGAGATTGCCGTGCATCCGGGAGAAGGCGACGAACGCGAGGTTGCAGGCGTTGAGCATGAGCTCGATGCACATGAACACGACGATGGCGTTGCGCCTGATCAGCACGCCGGTGGCGCCGATCGTGAACAACAGGGCGGCGAGGTAGAGGTAGTTGACCGGGTTCACTTCGACGCCTCCTTCTTGAAGGTGGCCGGTTCGACCTCGGTCCGCTCCAGGCGCTCCTCGGCGCGCTGTTCGAGGGCCTTGAGGTCGTTCAGCGCCTCCGTCGACACGTCCCTGATCTGACCGCGGTCGCGCAGGGTCTTGCTGACCGTGAGCTCGGAGGGGGTGCCGTCGGGCAGCAGGCCCGCGATGTCCACCGCGTTGTGCCGGGCGTAGACGCCGGGGGCGGGCAGCGGCGGGAGGTGCTTGCCCTCGCGGACGCGCTTCTCGGCCATCTCCCGCTGGGTCAGGGCCCGCTCGGTGCGCTCGCGGTGGGTGAGCACCATGGCGCCGACGGCGGCGGTGATCAGCAGGGCGCCGGTGATTTCGAAGGCGAAGACGTACTTGGTGAAGATGAGGGTCGCCAGGCCCTCCACATTGCCGCCGGCGTTGGCCTGGGCGAGGCCGTTGAACTGCTTGAGCGAGGCGTTGCCGATCCCGGCGAAGAGCAGGATGCCGAAGCCGAGCCCGCACACCAGGGCCAGCCAGCGCTGGCCCCTGATGGTCTCCTTCAGGGAGTCCGCCGCGGTCACGCCGACGAGCATCACCACGAACAGGAACAGCATCATGATCGCGCCGGTGTAGACGACGATCTGGACGACGCCGAGGAAGTAGGCGCCGTTGGCGAGGTAGAACACCGCCAGGATGATCATGGTCCCGGCGAGGCAGAGGGCGCTGTGCACGGCCTTCTTCATGAAGACGGTGCACAGGGCGCCGATCACGGCGACGGTGCCGAGGACCCAGAACTGGAAGGCCTCGCCGGTGGAGGTGTCGGCGGCCAGCGTGGCCGCGTCGGCGAGCTGGAGAGGTGCGCTCATCGCCCGATCACCTTCTCCGACGCCGGTTCGTCCGCACCGAAGGTGGAGTCGGCCTCCTGGACCACCTCGCCCTTGGAGACGGCGACCTGGGGCACGGTGCCGGGCGCGGCCTCCGTGACCAGGCCCCGGTAGTAGTCCTGCTCGTCCGTGCCGGGGTAGATGGCGTGCGGCGAGTCGACCATGCCCTCTTCGAGGCCGGCGAGGAGCTGCTCCTTGGTGAAGATGAGGTTGGCGCGGCTGGAGTCGGCCAGTTCGAACTCGTTGGTCATCGTCAGCGCGCGCGTGGGGCACGCCTCGATGCACAGCCCGCACAGGATGCAGCGGGCGTAGTTGATCTGGTAGACGCGGCCGTACCGCTCGCCCGGGGAGTAGCGCTCCTCGTCGGTGTTGTCGGCGCCCTCCACATAGATGGCGTCGGCGGGGCAGGCCCAGGCGCACAGCTCGCAGCCGACGCACTTCTCCAGGCCGTCCGGATGGCGGTTGAGCTGGTGCCGTCCGTGGAACCGGGGAGCGGTGGTCTTCTGCTGCTCCGGGTACTGCTCGGTCAGCCGCTTCTTGAACATGGCCTTGAAGGTCACGCCGAAGCCGGCGACGGGATTCATGAAACCGGGCTTGGTCTCCTTGGGCTCCTCAGCCATCGGACGCCTCCTTTCCATCCGTAGAACCAGTCAGCGGTCCGTCACTGTGAGTATCGGGCCCGCCACTGACAATCAGCTCCCGCTCCTGACGCGAGCGGCGCCGGGGCACCGGCGGCAACTCCTGTCCGGGCAGCGGCGGGACGGGGAATCCGCCCGCCATCGGGTCGAATCCGGCCGGCTGTTCGGCGGGCTCCGCGGCCGCCTTCGACTTCTCGCGGAACATGTCCGCGACGAAGGAGAGCAGCAGCAGGACCAGGACTCCGCCGCCGACGTAGAGCGCGATGTCGGCGAAGTCGTAGTTCTCGTTGCGCAGGGTCCGCACGGTCGCGACGAGCATCAGCCAGACCACGGAGACCGGGATGAGGACCTTCCAGCCGAGCTTCATCAGCTGGTCGTAGCGGACGCGCGGGAGCGTGCCACGCAGCCAGATGAAGAAGAACAGCAGCAGCTGCACCTTGATCACGAACCAGAGCAGCGGCCACCAGCCGTGGTTCGCGCCCTCCCAGAAGGTGCTGATGGGCCAGGGGGCCCGCCAGCCGCCGAGGAAGAGCGTGGTCGTCACGGCCGAGACCGTCACCATGTTCACGTACTCGGCGAGCATGAACAGCGCGAACTTGATCGACGAGTACTCGGTGTTGAAGCCGCCCACGAGGTCGCCCTCGGACTCCGGCATGTCGAAGGGGGCGCGGTTGGTCTCGCCGACCATGGTGATGACGTAGATGATGAAGGACACCGGCAGCAGGACGATGTACCAGCGGTCCTGCTGCGCCTCGACGATCGCCGAGGTCGACATCGATCCGGAGTAGAGGAACACCGAGGCGAAGGCGGCGCCCATGGCGATCTCGTACGAGATCATCTGCGCGCAGGAGCGCAGGCCGCCCAGGAGCGGATACGTCGACCCGGAGCTCCAGCCCGCGAGCACGATGCCGTAGATGCCGACCGAGGCGACCGCGAGGATGTAGAGCATCGCGATCGGCAGGTCGGTGAGCTGCATCGCGGTGCGGTGGCCGAAGATCGAGATCTCGTTGCCGGACGGGCCGAAGGGGATCACCGCGATCGCCATGAAGGCCGGGATGGCCGCGACGATCGGCGCGAGGATGTAGACGACCTTGTCCGCGCGCTTGACGACGACGTCTTCCTTCAGCATCAGCTTGATGCCGTCGGCGAGCGACTGGAGCATGCCCCAGGGGCCGTGCCGGTTGGGCCCGATGCGCAGCTGCATCCAGGCGACGACCTTGCGCTCCCACACGATGGAGAACAGCACGGTCAGCATCAGGAAGGCGAAGCAGAAGACGGCCTTGATGACGACGAGCCACCAGGGGTCGGTGCCGAACATCGAGAGGTCTTCCGCGGCGAGGTACGGGCTCATGCCTCCACCTCCTTGGGAGCTTCGGCTGCGAGCGTCGCCGGGCCGATGTGGACGAGGGAGCCGGGCAGCACCCCGGCGTCGGAGGCGACGCCCGAGCCGGTGGAGTTCAGCGGGAGCCAGACCACGCGGTCGGGCATCTCGGTGATCTGCAGCGGCAGTTCGACGACTCCGGTCTTGCCGGTCACGGCGAGGAGGTCGCCCTCCTTGACGCCCACCTCGGCAGCCGTCGCGGCCGACAGCCGCGCGCGTGCCGCGTGCCGGGTCCCGGCGAGCGCCTCGTCGCCCTGCTGGAGCAGACCTTGGTCGAGCAGCAGCCGGTGTCCGGCCAGCACGGCCTCTCCGGCGGCGGGCCGCGGCAGCTGGGCCCCGGTCTCGAAGGGCTCGGTGCCGCGCGATCCGTCCCAGGGGCCGAGCCGGTCGATCTCCGCGCGCGTGGTGCGCAGATCCGGCAGACCCAGGTGGACGTCCATGGCGTCGGCCAGCATCTGCAGCACCCGCGCGTCGGTGGGCGCGAGCCGGCGGGTCATCTGGTCGGGCTTGAGCGCGGCCTCGAAGAAGCGCACCCTGCCCTCCCAGTTGAGGAAGGTGCCGGCCTTCTCGGCGACCGCGGCCACCGGCAGGACGACGTCCGCGTGCTCGGTGACCTCACTCGGACGCAGTTCCAGCGACACCACGAACCCGACCTCCTGGAGCGCCTCACGCGCGCGTGCCGGGTCGGGCAGGTCCGCGAGCTCGACGCCCGCGACCACCAGTGCCTGAAGCTCGCCGGACATGGCGGCCTCGACGATCTGACCGGTGTCCCGGCCGTAGCGGTGCGGGAGTTCGGCCACACCCCAGACCGAGGCGACCTCGTCACGCGCGCGCGGGTCGGTGGCCGGGCGGCCGCCGGGCAGCAGCGTCGGCAGCGCGCCCGCTTCGAGGGCACCGCGCTCTCCGGCCCGCCGCGGGATCCACACCAGCTGCGCGCCGGTCGCGGAGGCGGCCCGTACGGCGGCGGTCAGTCCGCCCTTCACGGCGGCCAGCCGCTCGCCTACGACGATCACCGCGCCCGCGGTGCGCAGCGCCTCGGCGGCCCTGCTGCCGTCCTCCTCCAGGCCGACCCCGCCGGCCAGCGCGTCCAGCCACTCGGTCTCGGTGCCGGGGGCGGCCGGCAGCAGTGTGCCGCCCGCCTTCTCCAGGCCGCGCGTGGCGTGGGTGGCGAGCGAGAAGACCTTCTGGCCGTGCCCGCGCCAGGCCTTGCGCAGCCTCAGGAAGACGCCGGGCGCCTCCTCCTCGGCCTCGAACCCGACCAGCAGGACCGCCGGCGCCTTCTCCAGCGCGGTGTACGTGACGCCCGTACCGTCGAGGTCACGGCCGTGGCCGGCGATCCGGGCGGCCAGGAAGTCGGCCTCCTCGCTGCTGTGCACCCGCGCGCGGAAGTCGATGTCGTTGGTGTCGAGCGCCACGCGCGTGAACTTGCTGTACGCGTACGCGTCCTCGATGGTGAGGCGGCCGCCGGTGAGGACCCCGGCCCGGCCGCGCGAGGCGAGCAGCCCCTGCGCCGCGATCTGGAGCGCCTCGGGCCAGGACGCCGGCACCAGCTCGCCCTCGGGGTTGCGGACCAGCGGGTGCTCCAGCCGGTCCCGCTGCTGGGCGTACCGGAAGGCGAAGCGCCCCTTGTCGCAGATCCACTCCTCGTTGACCTCGGGGTCGTTGGCCGCGAGCTTGCGCATGACCTTGCCGCGCCGGTGGTCGGTGCGGGTGGCGCAGCCGCCGGAGCAGTGCTCGCACACGCTCGGGGAGGACACCAGGTCGAAGGGGCGGGAGCGGAACCGGTACGCCGCCGAGGTGAGCGCGCCGACCGGACAGATCTGGATGGTGTTCCCGGAGAAGTACGACTCGAAGGGGTCGCCCTCGCCGGTGCCGACCTGCTGGAGCGCGCCCCGCTCGATCAGCTCGATCATCGGGTCGCCGGCGATCTGGTTGGAGAAGCGGGTACAACGGGCGCACAGCACGCAGCGCTCGCGGTCGAGCAGCACCTGGGTGGAGATCGGGACGGGCTTCTCGTAGGTGCGCTTCTTGCCCTCGAAGCGGGACTCGGACTGCCCGTGGGACATCGCCTGGTTCTGCAGGGGGCACTCGCCGCCCTTGTCGCAGACCGGGCAGTCCAGCGGGTGGTTGATGAGGAGGAGCTCCATCACACCGTGCTGGGCCTTCTCGGCGACCGGCGAGGTGAGGTGGGTCTTCACCACCATCCCGTCGGTGCAGGTGATGGTGCAGGAGGCCATCGGCTTGCGCTGGCCCTCGACCTCGACGATGCACTGCCGGCAGGCGCCGGCCGGGTCGAGGAGGGGGTGGTCGCAGAACCGGGGGATCTCGATGCCGAGCTGTTCGGCGGCCCGGATGACCAGGGTGCCCTTGGGCACGCTGATCTCGGCGCCGTCGATCGTCAGCGAGACGAGATCCTCCGGCGGGACCGCCGCCTCTCCCCCGCCCGAGGGAGTGCTGGTGGTCACGGTCATGCGTTCACCTCCGTGCGGGAGTCGGCCCAGACCGTCGACTTGGCCGGGTCGAACGGGCAGCCGCGGCCCGTGATGTGCTGCTCGTACTCCTCGCGGAAGTACTTGAGCGAGGAGAAGATCGGCGAGGCGGCGCCGTCGCCGAGGGCGCAGAAGGACTTGCCGTTGATGTTGTCGGCGATGTCGTTGAGCTTGTCGAGGTCGGCCATGACGCCCTTGCCGGCCTCGATGTCGCGCAGCAACTGCACGAGCCAGTAGGTGCCTTCACGGCACGGGGTGCACTTGCCGCAGGACTCGTGGGCGTAGAACTCGGTCCAGCGGGTGACGGCGCGCACGACGCAGGTCGTCTCGTCGAAGCACTGCAGGGCCTTGGTGCCGAGCATGGAACCGGCGGCGCCGACGCCCTCGTAGTCGAGGGGGACGTCGAGGTGCTCCTCGGTGAACATCGGCGTGGAGGAGCCGCCCGGCGTCCAGAACTTCAGCCGGTGGCCCGGCCGCATGCCGCCGCTCATCTCCAGCAGCTGGCGCAGTGTGATGCCGAGCGGGGCCTCGTACTGGCCGGGGCTCGCGACGTGGCCGCTGAGCGAGTACAGCGTGAAGCCCGGGGACTTCTCGCTGCCCATCGACCTGAACCAGTCTTTCCCCCTTTGGAGAATCGCGGGAACCGACGCGATCGACTCCACGTTATTCACAACAGTCGGGCAGGCGTAGAGGCCCGCGACCGCAGGGAAGGGGGGACGGAGCCGCGGTTGGCCACGGCGGCCTTCGAGCGAGTCGAGCAGTGCGGTCTCCTCACCGCAGATGTACGCGCCGGCGCCCGCGTGCACGGTGATGTCGAGATCGAGGCCGCTGCCCAGGATGTTCTTCCCGAGGTAGCCGGCCGCGTAGGCCTCGCTCACGGCCGAGTGCAACCGCCGCAGTACAGGGACGACTTCACCGCGGAGATAGATGAAGGCATGCGAAGACCTGATGGCGTAACACGCGATGATCATGCCCTCGATGAGGCTGTGCGGGTTCGCGAAGAGGAGCGGGATGTCCTTGCAGGTCCCGGGCTCCGACTCGTCGGCGTTGACAACTAGATAGTGGGGCTTTCCATCTCCCTGCGGGATGAACTGCCATTTCATCCCGGTGGGGAATCCGGCGCCGCCGCGGCCGCGCAGACCGGAGTCCTTGACGTACGCGATCAGGTCGTCCGGCGACATCGCGAGCGCCTTGCGGAGCCCCTCGTAGCCCTCGTGCCTCTTGTAGACGTCCAGCGTCCAGGACTCGTCCTCGTCCCAGAAGGCCGACAGCACGGGTGCGAGCAGCTTCTCGGGACTGGTGTCCTTCAGTTCGGGTGCCAAGGTCATCACTCCCCCTCCTCGGCGGCGGGCCCGGCCGGATGGGCCGGGTCGGAGGCCGACGTGTCCTGTGGCGCGTCGTGCGAGCTCGGGTGCTCCGACGGGGACGGCTCGGGGGCGCCCCTGTCCTGCGGTGCGCCGTCGCCGTCCTGCGACGATCCTTCGCGCGGATGGACCACGCGCGCGGGTGCGGTCTCTCCCCTGGCCAGGCGGAGGCCCACCAGTGACGCGGGTCCCGCTCCGCCGCTCGCCTCGACGGCTCCGGGCCGCTCGTCGGGGAAGCCGGCGAGGATCCGCGCGGTCTCCTTGAAGGTGCACAGCGGCGCCCCGCGCGTGGGCTCGACGGGACGCCCCGCGCGCAGGTCGTCGACGAGCCGCTTGGCGGTGTCCGGGGTCTGGTTGTCGAAGAACTCCCAGTTGACCATCACGACCGGCGCGAAGTCGCAGGCCGCGTTGCACTCGATGTGCTCCAGGGTGACCTTGCCGTCGTCGGTGGTCTCGCCGTTGCCTACGCCCAGGTGCTCCTGCAGCTCGGAGAAGATCGCGTCGCCGCCCATCACCGCGCACAGCGTGTTGGTGCAGACGCCCACCTGGTAGTCACCGGAGGGCCTGCGCCGGTACATGGTGTAGAAGGTGGCCACCGCGGTGACCTCCGCCGTGGTCAGCTCCAGCACGTCCGCGCAGAACTGCATGCCGGTGCGGGTGACATGGCCCTCCTCCGCCTGCACGAGGTGCAGCAACGGCAGGAGCGCCGAGCGGGAGTCCGGGTAGCGGGCGATGATCTCGCGCGCGTCCGTCTCCAGCCGGGCTCGGACGTCGTCCGGGTAAGCGGGTGCGGGCAGTTCGGGCATGCCCAGGCTGACGCCCCGCTCGGAAGGACTCGTGGTCACCGGTCGACGCCTCCCATCACGGGGTCGATGGACGCGACAGCGACGATGACGTCGGCGACCTGGCCGCCCTCGCACATCGCCGCCATGGCCTGAAGGTTGGTGAAGGACGGGTCGCGGAAATGGACCCGGAAGGGGCGGGTGCCGCCGTCGGACACGGCGTGCACCCCGAGTTCGCCCTTGGGCGACTCGACTGCCGCGTACGCCTGTCCCGGCGGCACGCGGAAGCCCTCGGTGACCAGCTTGAAGTGGTGGATCAGGGCCTCCATGGAGGTGCCCATGATCTTCTTGATGTGGTCGAGGGAGTTGCCGAGCCCGTCGGGTCCCAGGGCGAGCTGGGCGGGCCAGGCGATCTTCTTGTCGGCGACCATGACCGGTCCGGGCTGGAGCCGGTCCAGACACTGCTCGATGATCCTGAGCGACTGGCGCATCTCCTCCAGACGGATCAGGAAGCGGCCGTAGGAGTCGCAGGTGTCGGCGGTCGGGATGTCGAAGTCGTAGGTCTCGTAGCCGCAGTAGGGCTGCGACTTGCGCAGGTCGTGCGGCAGGCCCGTGGAGCGCAGGATGGGGCCGGTGGCGCCGAGGGCCATGCAGCCCGCCAGGTCCAGATAGCCGACGTCCTGCATACGGGCCTTGAAGATGGGGTTCCCGGTGGCGAGCTTGTCGTACTCCGGGAGGTTCTTCTTCATCTTCTTCACGAACTCGCGGATGTGGTCCACCGCGCCGGGCGGCAGGTCCTGCGCGAGTCCGCCGGGGCGGATGTACGCGTGGTTCATCCTCAGGCCCGTGATGAGCTCGTAGATGTCGAGAATCATTTCACGATCACGGAATCCGTAGATCATGATCGTGGTGGCGCCGAGTTCCATGCCGCCGGTGGCGATGCACACCAGGTGCGAGGAGAGCCGGTTCAGCTCCATCAGGAGCACCCGGATGAGGGTGGCCCGGTCGGGGATCTGGTCCTCGATGCCGAGGAGCTTCTCGACGGCGAGGCAGTAGGCGGTCTCGTTGAAGAAGGACGTCAGGTAGTCCATGCGCGTCACGAACGTGGTGCCCTGCGTCCACGTGCGGAACTCGAGGTTCTTCTCGATGCCGGTGTGGAGGTAGCCGATGCCGCAGCGGGCCTCGGTGACCGTCTCGCCGTCGATCTCCAGGATCAGGCGGAGCACCCCGTGGGTGGAGGGGTGCTGGGGCCCCATGTTGACGACGATGCGCTCGTCGTCGGCCTTGGCCGCGCTCTGGACGACCTCGTCCCAGTCGCCACCGGTGACCGTGTAGACGGTGCCCTCGGTGGTCTCGCGCGCCGAGGCGGCGGAGGCGGATGCGTGCTGCGTGCTCATGAGTACGACCTCCGCTGGTCCGGAGCCGGGATCTGGGCGCCCTTGTACTCGACGGGGATGCCGCCGAGGGGGTAGTCCTTGCGCTGCGGATGGCCCTGCCAGTCGTCCGGCATCATGATCCGCGTCAGCGCCGGGTGACCGTCGAAGACGATCCCGAAGAAGTCGTAGGTCTCGCGCTCGTGCCAGTCGTTGGTCGGATACACCGAGACCAGGGACGGGATGTGCGGGTCCGCGTCCGGGGCGCTGACCTCCAGGCGGATCAGCCGGTTGTGGGTGATCGAGCGCAGGTGGTAGACGGCGTGCAGCTCGCGGCCCTTGTCGTGGAGGTAGTGGACCCCGCTGACGCCGGTGCAGAGCTCGAAGCGCAGGGCCGGGTCGTCACGCAGGGTCTGCGCGACGCGCAGCAGGTGCTCGCGCTCGATGTGGAAGGTGATCTCGCCGCGGTCGACGACCGTCTTCTCGATCGCGTTGCCGGGGAGCAGTCCCTGCTCCTCCAGGGCGCCATCCAGTTCGTCGGCGACCTCGTCGAACCAGCCGCCGTAGGGGCGGGTGGCCTCTCCCGGGAGCCGGATGGAGCGGACCAGGCCGCCGTAGCCGGAGGTGTCGCCGCCGTTGTTCGCGCCGAACATGCCACGCTGGACGCGGATCTCCTCGCCGCCGTCGCCGCGCTGGCCGGGGAGGTTGGAGGCGCCAAGGTCCTTCTCGGGGTTCACCCCGTTCGCGTCGCTCACCGCAGCAGCCCCTTCATCTCGATCGTGGGCAGGGCCTTGAGCGCCGCCTCCTCCGCCTCGCGGGCGGCCTCCTCGGCGTTCACGCCGAGCTTGGAGGACTGGATCTTCTGGTGGAGCTTGAGAATGGCGTCCATCAGCATCTCGGGCCGTGGCGGGCAGCCGGGCAGATAGATGTCGACCGGCACGATGTGGTCGACGCCCTGCACGATCGCGTAGTTGTTGAACATGCCGCCCGAGGAGGCGCAGACCCCCATGGAGATGACCCACTTGGGGTTCGGCATCTGGTCGTAGACCTGCCTGAGCACCGGCGCCATCTTCTGGCTGACCCGGCCGGCGACGATCATGAGGTCCGCCTGGCGGGGTGAGCCGCGGAAGACCTCCATGCCGAAGCGGGCCAGGTCGTAGCGTCCGGCGCCGGTGGTCATCATCTCGATGGCACAGCAGGCGAGGCCGAACGTGGCCGGGAAGACGGACGCCTTGCGCACCCAGCCCGCGGCCTGCTCGACGGTGGTCAGCAGGAAGCCGCTCGGCAGCTTTTCTTCGAGTCCCATGAGTTAAAGGCCCCTCAGTCCCATTCCAGGCCGCCGCGCCGCCATACGTACGCGTACGCGACGAAGACGGTGAGCACGAAGAGCAGCATCTCCACGAGCCCGAAAACACCCAGGGCGTCGAAGGTGACAGCCCAGGGGTAGAGGAAGACGATCTCGATGTCGAAGACGATGAAGAGCATCGCCGTCAGGTAGTACTTGATGGGGAAGCGCCCGCCGCCGGCCGGCGTGGGGGTCGGCTCGATTCCGCACTCGTAGGCCTCGAGCTTGGCCCGGTTGTACCGCTTCGGACCGATCAGCGTGGCCATGACCACGGAGAAGATCGCAAAGCCTGCCCCGAGGGCTCCCAGTACGAGGATGGGCGCATAAGCGTTCACCGCTCCTCGCTCCTCTCAGTCGGCACTGACTGCTGGCGATGGCATCGGACTCACACCCTCCTCATACGTCCCTCTGACCTCCGTCCGTCCCGACGAAGATCGCGAACATGTGAAGCAGGTCACAAGCCCAACTGACCCGCATCTTATGCCCGCCGGTCTGTGATCTGCGACACGGGGTATTGCACAAGCTTTGTGATCTCCACCACCAGACGAAGGATCATGAAGTCGGATCAGCGGTGATCTTCACACGAGAAGCGTCCGAGTGATCACCAGAGGTGACATTTCCGCTAGTCGGCGCAGGTCGGAAGAGGCGTCTCCATATCAAGAGGCTTCCCCTGCATGCAAATTGGCGGTGGACGCGACCGCTTGATAGAGGACCGCGTTCACACATCAGGGGGAGGCGCGAGGACGAGTGTGGACGCGTGCACACATTCACGAGCGTCGGCACTCTCCGGACGCAGCCGTCGCCGTAACCGTTGCGTGACCTCCGCCACATCCACAGGAGCTCCCCAGGAAGGGGGCTTGGCCATCGGCCCCAACCGGTGGTAGCTGCGGGGCAATTCGGGCGTAACAGCGAAAGGCCATGATCACGGCCATGATCACGTGAGTCCGCAATGTCCGTTACGGCGTCAATAAAGAGTGAGCCACCGGGTTTTCGGGCCACCGATTGAACAACTGTGGCGCAGCACACGTTTCTTGAAGGTATGGAGGAGCCCCTGATACCAGTTGGTCTCATGTCCCACACCGCTCACATACGCAGCCACCGGAAACCCCGCCGCAGCGCGACGACTTCGATCGCCGTGCGTGCCGGAGTCGCCGGTGGCGTGCTCAGCATGGCAGCGGCGGGCGCGTCGGCTTCGGCGTTCGCCGCCGAGTCGACGACGCAGACCCTCGAACTGCCCACCCTCTCGGCCGACCTGGGCAGCCAGGTCGCCGAGTCCGCCGACGCGATGCAGCAGGCGGCCGCCAACTACCAGCTGCAGGCCGAGCGTGACGCGGCCGCCGCAAAGGCCGCGAAGCAGGCCAAGGCGGACCTCGCGGAGGCCAAGAAGAAGGCGGAGGCCAAGAAGAAGGCCGAGGAGGCCCGCAGGGCCGCCGCCGAGGAGGCCGCCTCGCGCAGCTCGGAGCGGACCACCCTGTCCGCCTCGGCGAGCGCCAGTGTCTCCACGAGCTCGTCCACGGCCACCGGTTCGGCCGCGGCCGTCATCGCCTTCGTGAAGGCTCAGGTCGGTGACGCGTACGTCTCCGGCGGCACCGGCCCCAACTCGTGGGACTGCTCGGGCCTCGTGCAGGCGGCGTTCAGCCAGATCGGCGTCGACCTGCCGCGCGTCTCGCAGGACCAGTCGACCGCGGGCACCCAGGTCTCGCTGAGCAACCTCCAGCCGGGCGACATCCTGTACTGGGGCAGCGCGGGCAGCGCGTACCACGTGGCGGTGTACGTGGGCGACGGCATGTTCGTCGGCGCGCAGAACCCCTCGACCGGTGTGGCCGAGAAGCCGCTGTCCTACGACCCGCCGACCGGCGCGGTGCGGGTGCTCTGACATCGGGACACCCGGGGACATCGGTCACCGGGACAGCACGAACGCACGGAAGGGCCGCAGCCGCTCGGGGGCTGCGGCCCTTCCGTTGTCCTGTACGGGTCGGATGGGGATGTATGTCCCCGACTCGCCCCGGGCCCACCGAGGTCGGCGAGGAGGTGCCCCACAGGCCGTGCCGGGACGGGACCGAGTTCGGGCCCGATCTCACCGCGGCGGGCCTCGCGGCGAACCAGGTCGGTGTCGGACCGCGGCTCTTCGTCCACGGCCGTCCGGACGACGACGGCGTCCGGCATGTCGGACACATCGTCAGCCTGGTGCTCGCCCAGCTCGACCCGGGCGGGCGCAGGCTGCACTTCGCGCGCTGCCTGGCCCACGAGAGCCGACCATGTGAACGGGCACGCGTATCTGGACCGGCTGTCCGGGCCGGACCGCGAGGAGGCGCTGAACGGTGCTCAGGGCATCGTCAGCGCCTCAGGGAGTGGACCAGCGCCCACACCGACACCGCGATGAGGATGACGAAGACGGGTAACGCGACCCCTGCGTCCATACCTCCAACATGCCCCCGCGACGGGGCTCCCGTCACGCCTTCGGCGCCACCTTGCTCAGCCCGTTGATGATCCGGTCCATCGCGTCGCCGCCCGTGGGGTCGGTGAGGTTGGCGAGCATCTTCAGGGTGAACTTCATGAGCAGCGGGTGTGTCAGGCCGCGCTGGGCCGCGATCTTCATGACCTTCGGGTTGCCGATGAGCTTCACGAAGGCGCGGCCCAGCGTGTAGTAGCCGCCGTAGGTGTCCTTGAGGACCTGCGGGTAGCGCTGCAGGGCGATCTCCCGCTGGGCGGGCGTGGCGCGGGCGTGGGCCTGGACGATGACGTCGGCGGCGATCTGGCCGGACTCCATGGCGTAGGCGATGCCCTCGCCGTTGAAGGGGTTGACCATGCCGCCGGCGTCGCCGACCAGGAGCAGGCCCTTGGTGTAGTGCGGCTGGCGGTTGAAGGCCATCGGCAGGGCGGCGCCGCGGATCGGGCCGGTCATGTTCTCCGGGGTGTAGCCCCAGTCCTCCGGCATCGAGGCGCACCAGGCCTTCAGCACCTCGCGCCAGTCGAGCTCCTTGAAGGAGTCGGAGGTGTTCAGGACGCCGAGGCCGACGTTGGAGGTGCCGTCGCCCATGCCGAAGATCCAGCCGTAGCCGGGCAGCAGCCGGTCCTCGCCGGGGCCGCGGCGGTCCCACAGCTCCAGCCAGGACTCCAGGTAATCGTCGTCGTGGCGCGGGCTCTCGAAGTACGTCCGTACGGCCACGCCCATCGGGCGGTCCTCGCGGCGGTGCAGGCCCATCGCGAGGGAGAGCCGGGTGGAGTTGCCGTCGGCGGCGACCACGAGGGGCGCGTGGAAGGTGACTTCGCGCTTCTCCTCGCCGAGCTTCGCGTGGACGCCGGTGATGCGGCCGGTGCGGTCGTCGACGATCGGGGCACCGACGTTGCAGCGCTCGTAGAGCCGCGCCCCGGCCTTCTGGGCCTGGCGGGCGAGCTGCTCGTCGAAGTCGTCGCGCTTGCGGACGAGGCCGTAGTCGGGGAAGGAGGCCAGCTCCGGCCAGTCGAGCTGGAGGCGTACGCCGCCGCCGATGATGCGGAGGCCCTTGTTCCGCAGCCAGCCGGCCTCTTCGGAGATGTCGATGCCCATGGCCACGAGCTGCTTGGTGGCGCGCGGGGTGAGGCCGTCGCCGCAGACCTTCTCGCGCGGGAACTCGGTCTTCTCCAGCAGGAGCACGTCGAGTCCGGACTTGGCGAGGTGGTACGCGGTCGTGGAGCCGGCCGGCCCCGCGCCGACGACGATGACATCGGCGGTGTTCTCGGACAGGGGCTCGGTCACGGCGGGATCTCCCCAGGCTCGGAATCAAGTTCGGAATCAAGTTCTGAATCCGCGTGCCGACCGGCACTGGACATGGGCAGTCTATTCAGCAGAATTGATCACCCGGCTGAAGGGCTGCCCCATGGACCGAGCTCTGCCCGTCGTACGGCTGCGCGTCCCCACCGACGAGGACGCCGTCGCCTGGCACCGCGTCTTCGACGACCCGGACGTCATGGAGTTCCACGGCGGCAGGTCGGCGGAGCTGTACGTCTACGAGGAGCTCACCGCGCGGCAGCGCCGGCACGACGCCGAGCGCGGTTTCTGCCTGTGGACCATGGTCGACGAGGACGGCCGGGTCATCGGCTTCACCGGGGCCCAGCCGTGGCCGCAGGACTGGGGGCCGACGGGCGAGATCGAGATCGGGTGGCGGCTCGGGCGGGCGTACTGGGGCCGGGGGTACGCCACCGTGGCCGCGCGGCTGACGCTGGAGCGGCTCAGAGCGGCGGGCGTCACGGACGTGGTGGCGATGGTCAGACCCGGCAACGAACGGTCGATCGCGGTCACCAAGCGCCTCGGCATGGAACTCGCGGAGACCTTCCCGCACCCCCGGTTCGCGGAAGAGGCGCTGTGCTTCCGGCTCTCCCTGCGGGACGGTCACCCGGAGTAGCGGTCTGCTACAGAAAGACACCCGGTACTTCCGGTCGCCGTCGGGCCGGAGTTACCCTGCCAGTACCGCTGGGGGTGACATCTGTGCGCATACCACCCAAGACGCCCGAAGTGCGCGTACCGCGACTGGTCGGACTCATGGCCGTGGACGCGCGCGAGACGGCGCAGGCGCAGGGCCTGTTCGTCAACGCGCCGGATCGCAGGGACTTCCATCAGGCCGTCGTCGACTATGTCGTACGCCAGTACCCGCAGGCCGGTGCGGAGGTGCCGCGGGACTCGGTGGTGTACGTGTGGTTCGACCTCGGCCCGGGTGAGGGCGGCGGAGGCATCCGCGAGCCCCGCATCCCCCACCCTCCGAGCGGCGGCCTCCAGCGCGAGCTGGACGAGCCGGGCGATCCCTACGTGGTCCGCTGCGTGACGGGGCTCTGACCTCGGCCCCGGAGCGGCTCAGCTCTCCTTGACGCCCCGGTGCAGAGCCACGATCCCGCCCGTCAGGTTCCGCCAGGCCACCTTCGACCAGCCCGCCTTCTGGAGGCGCTCCGCCAGGGCCGGCTGGTCCGGCCAGGCACGGATGGACTCGGCGAGGTACACGTAGGCGTCGGGGTTGGAGGAGACCGCGCGGGCGACCGGCGGCAGGGTGCGCATCAGGTACTCGGTGTAGACCGTGCGGAACGGCGCCCAGGTCGGGTGCGAGAACTCGCAGATCACGACCCGGCCGCCGGGCCTGGTCACCCGGTACATCTCGCGCAGCGCGGCGTCGGTGTCCTGGACGTTGCGCAGCCCGAAGGAGATGGTGACGGCGTCGAAGGTGTCGTCCTTGAAGGGCAGCCTCGTCGCGTCGCCCGCGGTGAACGGCAGCCAGGAGTGGTTGCGCTTGCCGACCCGGAGCATGCCGATCGAGAAGTCGCAGGGCACGACATAGGCGCCGGTGCGGGCGAAGGGCAGCGACGAGGTGGCCGTGCCCGCCGCGAGGTCCAGGATCTTCTGGGCGGGGCGGGCGTCGACGGCCCTGGCGACCTCCTTGCGCCACACCCGGTCCTGGCCGAGCGACAGCACGTCGTTGGTCAGGTCGTACCGTTCCGCCACGTCGTCGAACATCGAGGCGACTTCGTGCGGCTGCTTGTTCAGGGAAGCGCGGGTCACGTCCCCATTCTTGCAGGCCGCCCTCCCGGAAGTAGCTGCGGCTTCTTCTTCCCGGCCACGTCCTCCACCCATCCGCACACCAGGACGAACACCGCGATCAGGATCCAGCCGACGCCGAACATGAACCACTGGCTCTCCAGCGGCAGCCACTTCTCGAACGCGGGCACGTTCCAGAACTGGTCGATCAGCGGCACGGCCAGGATCAGCGCGATCTCGTGCCACAGGTAGATCGTCACCGCCCGGGAGTTGAAGACCGTCACGACCCGGTCGGTCCGCCGGAAGCGGGTCAGCCAGGCGAAGTCGATCCCGAACCAGGACTTGGCCCACATCAGCAGCAGCACGTACCCGGCGGACCAGAAGGCCTGCGCGAGGGGGATGTCGTCGAGGTCGTACGACCCGGTCTCGGCCTGGTGGGTGACGGCGTACCAGCCGCCGAACCCGATCGCGGCGAGCGAGAGCAGGACGACGGCCGCCGGCCTCAGCCGCTCCAGGACCCCGTCCCGGTGGGCGAAACCGAGGATCCAGCAGAACAGGAAGGTCGCCAGGTCGGTGAGCGCGCTGCCGAGGCGGTCGTCCGGGGGCTCCCACAGGAAGTGGAAGGCCACGATCGGGGCGAGGGACAGCAGCAGGACGGGGACCGGCGCGAGCCGGAAGACCTTCAGCAGCACCGGGGACAGCAGGACGAACCACAGGTACGTCCGCAGGTACCAGAGGATCTCCCAGGCCTGCTCGCCCCACGCGTTGCCCGGCGGATCGCCGAGCGGCACGATCCAGTAGACGATCTGCCGGCCCGGCATCCAGCCGTGGACCAGCATCGCGAGGACCACGAAGACGCCCCAGAACCAGAACGGGGGCAGCAGGCGGCGCAGCCGGCTCCTGATCACCGTGGCGGCCGGGCGCTCCAGGGACTTCGCCATCAGCGTCCCGGCCAGGCCGAACATGATGCCCATGGAGGGGAAGACCATGCCGGCCCAGGCCCACCCGAAGGTGTGATAGGTGACGACCCGGATCAGCGCGACGGCCCGCAGTGTGTCGAAGTAGCGGTCACGGCCGGAGGGCCGAGACGGAGGCTTCTCCTCCTCCGCCTCGGCGTCGGTGGGAGCAGCGGGAGCCGGTGGCTCCGGTTCCGGCTCCACCACCGGCAAGGGGGCTGTCGCGTACGGCACCGGCTCCGCGCTCTGCCCGTGATCGACGTACTGCTGCTGACAGGGCTGCTGTGCGTACTCCGGGTACCCGTACTCGGGCCCGTATCCCTGGTACTGCTGCGGATACCCCTGCGGCTGGTATCCCTGCGGCTGGTACCCCTGCTGCTCCCAGCTCATCGGCCCGCCCCCGCCGGCGTCCCGACCTCGCCGGTCCGCTTCAGTTTCTGCCAGCGCAGGCGGCCGCCGGTGAGCGCGGTGATGCAGGAGTGGATCAGGACGAGGTACATCATCTGGCGGTAGGCCAGCTGCTGGAGCGGCATCATCAGCAGATAGCGGTACTTCTCCTTGTCCAGCTTGAAGGCGTACGCCGCGCACACGAGCTGGATGCCGAGGACCGCGAGCCAGGCGTACAGCGCCGCCCGGAAGTCGACGAAGATCATCGAGTAGGCGGTGAACACGTCGATCAGCGGGGCGAAGACCGGCGTGACGATCTGGAAGATCACCACGAGCGGCATGCCGACCCGGCCGAAGCGGCCCGAGGGACCCTTGTCGGTGAGGGACCTGCGGTGCTTCCAGAGCGCCTGCATGGTGCCGTACGACCACCGGTAGCGCTGCGACCACAGCTGCTTGAGGGAGCCGGGCGCCTCGGTCCACGCGCGGGCGTGCTCCTGGTAGACGACCCGCCGGCCCGCGCGGTGCATCGCGATGGTGATGTCGGTGTCCTCGGCGAGGGTGTCCTCGCTCATGCCGCCGACCTGGAGGACCGCCTCGCGGCGGAACGCGCCGATCGCGCCCGGGATGGTGGGCATGCAGCGCAGCAGGTCGTACATCCGGCGGTCGAGGTTGAAGCCCATCACGTACTCGATGTGCTGCCAGGCGCCGATGACCGTGTCGCGGTTGCCGACCTTGGCGTTGCCGGCGACCGCGCCGACCTCCGGGTTCGCGAAGGGCTGCACCAGCTGCCGTACGGTGTCCGGCTCGAAGACGGTGTCGCCGTCCATCATCACGACGATGTCGTGGCTGGCGCTGCGCACCCCGTTGTTGAGGGCGGCCGGCTTGCCCGCGTTCTCCTGGCGGATGACGCGGACGTTCGTCATGCCCAGGGAGCGGGCCGCCTCGCGGGCGATCTCGGAGGTGCCGTCCGAGGAGCCGTCGTCGACGACGATGACCTCGATCGGATGCGTGCTCCTCGCCAGCGACTCCAGGGTGTTGGCGATGCACTCCTTCTCGTTGTACGCCGGGACGATCACCGTCACCGGCCGGGTGACCGTGGGCCCCCAGCTGAAGCGGCGTTTGTTGCGCTGCCGGTAGTGGCGGCGGGCGAGGATCAGCATCATCCCGAACCGCCCCATGACGGCCACGCCCACGATCACCAGCCCGACCGACAGCGTGGGCACGGTGTACTCGGCGACGGCGACCGCCGCGACGAGCGCCTTGCCCTCGTAGAGGGTCGCGCCGGTGGCCTCGCGGTGCGCGGCCTGGAGGCGGTCGGTGGCGTCGGTGTTCCGGCCGTTCGCCGCCCCCTGGGGCTGCGGGCCCGTCTGCCCGTCCGCCGGACCGCTGTTCGTGTTCTGCGCCTCGATGACCCCGCTGATGGTGGTGAAGGTGTAGCCCTTCGCCCGCATCTTCTCGATGTACTCCGGCAGCGCCTTGATCGTCTGTTCACGGTCGCCGCCGGCGTCGTGCATCAGCACCGAGGCGCCCGAGGTCCCGGACGGGGTGGCCCACTTGACGATCTTCGAGACCCCCGGCTTCTTCCAGTCGTCGCTGTCGGTGTCGACGAAGACGCTGGTGTAGCCCTCCTGGCCGAGCTTCTTGTAGACGGGCCAGCTGTAGTTGTCGATGGCGTCCGTCTCCGAGGAGTACGGCGCCCGGAACAGCGTGGTGGTGATGCCGGCCGCGCCCGCGAGGGCGAGCTGCGTCTGGGTCATCTCGCGCCGGATGCGGGCGTCGCTCTGGTAGGAGAGGTCGACGTGGGTGAAGGTGTGGATACCCACCTCATTGCCCTGGTCGACCATGTCCTTCACGATCCCCGGGTAGCGCGAGACCATCGAGCCGACCAGGAAGAAGGTCGCCGGGACGTCGTACTTCTCCAGGATCTTCAGGACCCGGGGCGTGTACGTCGGGTTCGGGCCGTCGTCGAAGGTGAGCGCGATCGTCTCGGAGGGCACGGAGGTCGTGGTGGCCCGGCCGCCCCGGAAGCTGATGATCGGCCCGCCGTTGATGATCTTGTCGGGGACCTTGCTGGAGCTGGCGCCGTCGCGCACCCGCTGGTCGCCGCCGACCTCGGCGCGCAGATAGCCGTCGAGCAGCATCACGCTGGTCAGACCGAGCAGGAGCAGCAGGGCGAGGATGACCCGCGGTTTCTGCAGCGCCGCGGCCTTGCCCGCCGCCCGCTCGATGCGGGTGGGGGCACGCCGGCGGCCGCGGGAGGGCGTCGTCGTGGTCATGTGGTGGGCCGTTCCGGTCAGTTGGAGGCCGCGGAGGCGGTCGCGGTCGGGGCGGCGCTCGGCGGAGCGCCCGTGGCGGTGCCCGTGGGCGGGGTGCCCGTGGGCCTCGACGGCGGGGTGCCGACACCGCCCTGCGGCTGGAGGCCGCCGGGGCCGGAGTTCGAGGAACCGCCGGGGCCGCCGTTCGCGAAGGGCAGCAGGGTGGTGCTGGAGACGCCGATGCCCATGAAGGCCAGGCCCAGCACGACGGCGTAGCCGAGGGACAGGACGCCGAGGAGGAGGCCGATCCGGCGCAGCGTCCGGGAGCGGCGCCCGGAATTGTCGACGAACACCGGACCCTCGGCGGGCCCGTTGCTGCCGCGTTCACGGCGGCGACCGCGCATGTCGGCACGGTTTTCGGTGGCAGGCTCGGAATGCATTCGCCAGACGTTAGGCAGTCTTTATGTGTCCACATTTGGCGTTCGTGTGAGGTGCATATGAGAAACCTCTTATGCTGTCCGTTTCCTGAGAGATCCCCGGAAATCCTGCGCGAGCCTCCGAAGGGTGAAGGGGGCCGAATGCCCGCCTTGCGTGACCGGTTCGTTCTTTACCACCCGTCTCGTCTGTGGGGGAGCTGTTCAAAGACTGTCCTCATGAACCTCAGGCGGGTGTGAGACATTCGCTCTCCGGAAATGGGGATCACGAGAGCGGGTACATGCGACATGCGGAGTTTCCTGAAGCCGGTGGCCGGGCTCACTTGTCTGTTCGCCCTGGCCACGGCGGGGTGTTCCGCTGAATCGGACGGCACCTCGGACGCGAAGGCTCCGCAGCGGAGCAGCACGGCACCGTCGGCGTCGGTCACGTCGTACGCGCCCTACGTCAGCGCGACCGAGGCCTCCGACAACGACTCCGCGGGCTCGCCCTCGGTGTACAACCTCGCGTTCGTGATCGCCGACGGCAGCGACTGCACGCCGTCCTGGAACGGCACGTCCGCCGTCAACGACGCGTCGGTCACGTCCCGGATCGGCGCGCTGACCGAGGACGGGGCCGAGGTACGGGTGTCCTTCGGCGGGGCGTCCGGCAAGGAGCTGGCCGAGACCTGCTCCAGTGCGGCGAAGCTGGCCGCGGCCTACGGGAAGGCGCTGGACGCGGCGGGCTCCTCCCTGGCCGACTTCGACATCGAGGGGGACGCGCTGACCGACGCGGACTCGGTGGACCTGCGGTCCGAGGCGATCGCGTTGCTCCAGAAGCAACGGAGCGGTCTGCGCGTCTCGTTCACGCTTCCCGTGATGCCGTCGGGGCTCGACGACGACAGTGTGGCGTTGCTGGAGTCCGCGAACGACACGTCGGTTCAGGTGTCGACGGTCAACATCATGACGATGAACTACGGGGAGTCGTACGACGGGGACATGGGCAATTACGCGATCACTTCCGCGAAGGCGGCGCAAGCGCAGTTGAAGTCGGTCTTCGGCACGTCCGACTCCACCGCGTGGCGCGCCCTGGCGCTCACCTCGATGATCGGGACGAATGACGTGGACGGGGAGACGTTCACGTTGTCCGACGCGGCGCAGGTACGGGAGTTCGCCGAGTCGAAGGAGGTGGCGTGGGTGTCGATGTGGTCGACGTTCCGGGATCAGCGGTGTGCGTCGGGAGATTCCGACGAGGATGACCCGCTGACCAATTGCAGTGGGGTTTCCCAGAGTTCGGGGGCGTTCGGGGAGGCGTTGGGGGGTTGAGTGTCGGGTGCGGCTCACATCGATACAGCCCGCGCCGGCAAAAGCCTGCAATCCTCTACCTGCGCCTGTGCAGCAAGCGGCCGTTGATCACCGTGGCCACGCATTCCGTCGCGTCGAAGATCGCGAATGTCGCGTCCGCGCCGGGGAGCAACGGGGGTCGGGCCGCCTGCGTGGAGCCGTTCTGGATCTTCAGGCCCGACCTGTGTACGGCGTCGATCACCGTGGGGCGGTGCAAGGGGCCCGCCACCGCCACCGTGCCCTGCGCGAGCAGTCGCTGAACGCCCCGCCTCGCGCTCGCGCCCCATCTCGTGTCGGTCATGTCCAGGGCCGACAGGGCCTCGCCCGTGAGGGGCTCGGTGCCCAAGTCCTCTCGGGGGTCCGGGTGGTAGGACTGCTCCAGCACCTCCGGGCCGTGCGGGTTCAGCAGGCCGGGGGTGAGACGTCCCGGCCAGCGGCGCACCCGTGCCGTCGGACGGGCGGCCGCCAGGTCCTCGTACGCCTCCACGGCCGCGATCCGCCGCCCCTCGACCAGTACCGCGCCACCGGGCAGGGACGGCCGTCCGTCCCCGAAGACCACCAGGTCGGCGGTGTGGATCGTCAGCAAGACAGGCCTAGTTCGACGCGAGGATCTTCAGCTCGGGGTGTGCCGTGCCGCCCTCGATCGCCGTGGAGGAGATGTGGGACTGGACGCGCGCGTCGACCGGGTCGTTGGCCGGGTCGTCGTGGACGACGAGGTGCTCGTACGTCGTGGCGCGCTGGGCCGGGACCCGTCCCGCCGTACGGATCATGTCGATCATTTCCTGGAGGTTGGAGCGGTGCTTGGCACCGGCCGCCGAGACGACGTTCTCCTCCAGCATGACCGAGCCGAGGTCGTCCGCGCCGTAGTGCAGGGTCAGCTGGCCCGCGTCCTGGCCGGTGGTCAGCCAGGAGCCCTGGATGTGGGCGATGTTGTCCATGAAGAGCCGGGAGATCGCGATCATCCGCAGGTACTCGAAGATCGTGGCCTGGGTGCGGCCCTTCAGGTGGTTGTTCATCGGCTGGTAGAGGTACGGGATGAACGCCCGGAAGCCCCCGGTGCGGTCCTGTACGTCACGGATCATGCGCAGGTGCTCGATGCGCTCGGCGTTGGTCTCGCCGGTGCCCATGAGCATGGTGGAGGTGGACTCCACCCCCAGGTTGTGCGCGGTCTCCATGATCTCCAGCCAGCGCTCGCCGGACTCCTTGAGCGGTGCGATGGCCTTGCGGGGGCGCTCGGGGAGCATCTCGGCACCGGCGCCCGCGAAGGAGTCGAGGCCGGCCGCGTGGATGCGCTGGATGGCCTCCTCCACGCTCACCTTGGAGATCCGGGCCATGTGCTCGACCTCGGACGCGCCCAGCGAGTGGATCACCAGCTGGGGGAACTCCTTCTTGATGGCGGCGAAGTGCTTCTCGTAGTACTCCACGCCGTAGTCCGGGTGGTGGCCGCCCTGGAACATGATCTGCGTGCCGCCGAGCTCGACGGTCTCCGCGCAGCGGCGCAGGATGTCGTCGAGGTCGCGGGTCCAGCCCTTGTCCTTGGCGGTGGGCGGGGCGTAGAAGGCGCAGAACTTGCACGCCGTGACGCACACGTTCGTGTAGTTGATGTTCCGCTCGATGATGTACGTCGCGATGTGCTCCGTGCCCGCGTACCGGCGGCGGCGCACCGCGTCCGCGGCGGAGCCCAGCGCGTGCAGCGGGGCGTCGCGGTAGAGGTCGAGCGCCTCCTCCGGAGTGATACGCCCACCTTCGGCGGCACGGTCGAGGACGGACTGAAGGTCGGCCTTCTCGGTCACCGGGGCGTGCCTTTCGTCAAGGGTTCGGGCGGTCTGGGCCAGCCTACGCCAGCCCTGTGACAAGCCGGATGTCAGGCCGCGTACGCACCGATCAGCAGCCCCGCGTACGCCCCCGTGAGCAGGAACGGCCCGAACGGGATCGCCGTCCTGCGCCCCGCCCTGCCCACCAGGACCAGGGCACCGCCGTACAGCGCGCCGAGCAGGAAGCCCGCGAAGGTGCCCAGCAGCACGGTGTCCCAGCCGTACCAGCCGAGGACCGCCCCCGCCCCGAGCGCCAGCTTCACGTCGCCGAAGCCCATGCCGCCGGGGTTGACGCGCCACAGCACCCAGTAGCCGACGCCGAGGGCGAGGGCTCCGTACAGGGCGTGCGGCCAGCTCCCGGTGTGCTCCGGCACGAAGGAGACGACCCCGAGCAGCGCGAGCGCGGCGGCCGCGAGGGGGAGGGTGAGCGGGTCGGGCAGGCGTCGTACGCGCAGGTCGACCACGGCGAGCAGCACACCCACGGGGGCGAGCAGCAGCCAGACGGCGATCTCCGGGCGGGTGCCGGTGGCGGCGGCGAGGGCGGCGCACAGCAGGGCGGTGACGGCGGACAGGAGCGGGGCGCCGCGACCGTACGACTGCCCAGGGCCGCAGTTCCCGCATCTCGCCCGCCCCAGCCAGCCGCTCAGCGGGTGCCCCTCGGGGCAGGTCCCGCGCCACGGCTCTCCGGACGGGACGGAGAAGCGGTAGGCCGCGCGCGGCAACAGGGCGCCCGCCGCCGCTCCCCACACCGCGGCCAGGACGACGAGCAGCCGCGTCACCGCCCGACCTTCGACATCCGTGCCTCGGGGTATCCCTCGGCCTCGCTCTCCGAGGTGTACTTCAGGTCGTCGCCCACCCTGGCCAGACGGACGGTGTGGGCGGTGGGGTTGCAGCCGGCGTGGTTGTCCTCGGCGCCCACGGCCGTGGTGACCAGTTCCGTGTCCGTGACCTTCTTCAGGGTGAGCACGTCGGTGCAGACCGCGCCGATCGCGTCGGTCTGCCGGAGACGGCCCAACTCCTCGCCGACGCCCGCCTTCTTGACGGTGATCCGGAAGGTCCCCATCGGCAGGCTCCCGCCGAGACCCGTGCCCTGGCCCTCCCACGTGCCGAGATAGCGGGCGGGGACCTCGGCCGGTCCGGCCGGTCCGCTCGACGGCTCGCCCGACGCCTCGCCCGACAGCGACGGGGAGACCGGGGAGGACGCCGACGGCAGGGAGGCCGACGGTACGGAGGAGGGGGCCGAGGAGTACGCGTCGTTGCCGGACGCGGAGCCGGCCGAGTCGTCCTGGTCCTTCCCCGGCAGCAGGTCGAACAGGAACACCGAGCCCACGGTCACCGCGGCCAGCGCTCCCGCGACCGCGAGGGCCACGGTGCAGCTCAGCCGACGTCCCCGTCCGCCGTCGCCGGGGACGGAGCCGGCGGCCACGGAGACGGAGAGCCGCCCGGGCCGCTTGTCGGCGGGCACGACCGTCTCACCCGGCACCGCGTCCCGGGGCTCGGGCACGGAGGGTCCGGAGAGCCCGGAGGGAGTACCGAGGGGCGTCGGTGGCGTGACCGGATACGCCGGGGGTCCGGCCGCGGCAGCCGGAGGCGCCCCCGGCGACACCGCCGGCATCACCGGCGGCGGTCCGAAGGCGCCGACCGCCCCCGCCGAACCCCCGCCCACGGAAGGACTGCTGAACCCCACCGGCCCCGAGGTCTGCTCCCCCACCGCCTCAAGATTCAGCAGCTGTACGGCGCTCCGCCCCACCTGCTCGACCAGCGCCCCCGGCAGCCACCCCGCCGCCACCAGCCGCGCCGCGCCCTGCGGAGCCAGCCGCCGGGCCACCTCGCCCGGAGTCGGCCGTTCCGATGCCGACTTGACCAGGCATGCCTCCACGACGTCCCGCAACTCGCCGCTCAGCGGTCCGAGTTCGGGCTCCTCGTGGACGACCTTGTAGAGGAGGGAGGCCGAGGAGTCCCCCGGGAAGGGCGGTGCGCCGGTGGCCGCGTACGCCAGGACCGCGCCGAGCGAGAAGACGTCCGCCGCGCCCGACACCGTCCTGCTCAGGATCTGCTCGGGGGACATGTAGCCGGGCGAGCCGATCGAGACGCCGGTGGAGGTGAGGGACGCGGTGCCGTCGGTGGCGCGGGCGATGCCGAAGTCGATGAGGAGGGGACCGTCGACGGTGAGCAGGACGTTGGAGGGCTTCACGTCCCGGTGGACGAGCCCCAGTTCGTGCACGGCGGTGAGGGCCTCGGCCAGGCCCGCGCCCAGGACCCGTACGGAATGCTCGGGCAGCGGGCCGCCGTCCGTGACCGCCGAGGTCAGGGAAGGGCCGGCCGCGTACCCGGTGGCGACCCAGGGCACGGCCGCCTCGGGGTCGGCGTCGAGGACCGGCGCGGTCCAGGCACCGCCCACTCTGCGCGCCGCGTCCACCTCGCGCCGGAAGCGGGCGCGGAACTCCTCGTCGAGCGCGAAGTGCGGGTGCACGATCTTGACCGCGACCGTGCGGCCGCCGGCACTGCGCCCGAGATAGACCCGGCCCATGCCACCGGAGCCCAGGCGGCCGAGCAGCCGGTAGGGGCCCACGGTGGTGGGCTCGTCGACTCCGAGCGGCTGCATGCTGCCTCCCCCGTAAGGCCCCAGAAGTTCAGATGCAGGTTAGGGCTGAAGCAGTTCCACCTTCACGTCCCCGGGGAAACCCGTTGTGGGCCCCACCCTTCGCGCGAACTCCGTGACCGCCGCCAACTGCGGGGCGCCGAACCGGAAGTCCAGCGTCGTGAAGTACTTCTCCAGGACCTCCTCGTCGAAGGCCTCCCAGCGAGCCGCCTGTTCGGCGACCTTGCCGACCTCCTCCAGGGAGAGGTTCCGGGAGGCGAGGAAGGCCTCGTGGACCTTGCGGGTGATGACCGGCTCGCGTTCGAGGTAGTCCCGGCGGGCGGCCCACACCGCGAAGACGAACGGCAGCCCGGTCCACTCCTTCCAGAGCGAGCCGAGGTCATGGACCTGCAGGCCGAAGCGCGGCCCGTCGAGGAGGTTCGCCCGCAGCGCCGCGTCCCCGATGAGTACGGCCGCCTCGGCCTCCTGCATCATCAGGCTGAGGTCGGGCGGGCAGGTGTAGTACTCGGGCCGGACGCCGTAGCGCTCGGCGAGGAGGAGCTGGGCGAGACGGACCGAGGTGCGCGAGGTCGACCCGAGGGCCACCCTGGCGCCGTCCAGCTCGTCCAGCGGGACCTGCGAGACGATGACGCAGGACATGACCGGGCCGTCGCAGCCGACGGCGATGTCGGGGAAGGCGACCAGGTCGTCCGCGTTCTTGAGGAACTCGACCAGGGTGATGGGCCCGATGTCGAGATCTCCCTGCACCAGCTTCTCGCTGAGCTTCTCCGGGGTGTCCTTCGTGAGCTCGAAGTCGAGGAGCGTGCCCGTCCTCGCGAGCCCCCAGTACAGGGGCAGGCAGTTCAGGAACTGGATGTGGCCGACGCGCGGCCGGGTGCGAGAATTGTCCACATCGCGACACTAGACCCCTTGGGGTACGCTTCGGACTCCGGCCCCAGGGTCAACCGCTCCTCGATCTTCAAACATCCGAGTGACGTGATCTTGGCCTCTATTGCTTTCGGCTGCCCGCGTGCTAGGCTCGCCGCAAGTTGCAGTTTGGTTTCCCTTGCAGTACAGAGCCTGCGGAGCATGTAACCGCGGGCTCTAGTCGTTTTCAGAAGAATGCAGTTGTGCGGCACTGTTTTCACACTTGCAGGTTCTGGAGCAGGGCAACCCTTTTGGGCCCAAGGAGGGCTTATGGCTACCGGAACCGTGAAGTGGTTCAACGCCGAAAAGGGCTTTGGCTTCATCGCCCAGGAGGGCGGCGGCCCCGACGTCTTCGTCCACTACTCCGCGATCAACGCGAGCGGCTTCCGTTCGCTGGAGGAGAACCAGCAGGTCTCCTTCGACGTGACCCAGGGCCCCAAGGGCCCGCAGGCGGAGAACGTCACCCCCGTCTGAGCGATCCCGTCTCATAGTGATCCCGTCTCATAGGCGCTCCAGCCTCTGATCCGGACCTGAATGCAGTACCCAAGGAGCCCCGCGCCGCACGGCAGCGGGGCTCCTGCCTTTCCCGCACCCGTCCTCACATGTGCTGCATGACGAGCACGAACGTCGTGCCGGGGGCGAGCGCCTCGTAGGAATGGGCCACATCTCCGCGATACGTCATGTAGTCGCCGGGATCCAGCTCGACCTCCTCCCCGGCCGGTCCGGCCTTCACCCTCCCCGTGCTCACGACCAGGTGTTCCACGGATCCCGGAATGTGCGGTTCCGATTCCCGTACCGCCCCCGGCTCGGCCCTCAGGTGGTAGATGTCCCGGCGCACACCGGGCGGACTGGCGGAGAGCAGGGTGGCCGCGTAATCGGCCCGCTCCGAGGCCACGGTCGGCCCCTCCCCCGCCCTGACCACCTGCACGGACGACACCGGCGGCTCCACCAGCGCACTGAACGGCACCCCGAGCGCGACCCCCAGCGCCCACAGCGTCTCCACGCTCGGGTTGCCGCTCGCGGCCTCCAGCTGGGACAGCGTGGACTTGGCGATTCCGGCACGCTTGGCCAGCTCGGAGAGCGAGAGACCGGCACGCGTGCGTTCGCGGCGGAGCGCGGCGGCGATCCAGTCCAGGGGGCGTTCGGGCATAATGTTCGCTCCATCGGTACGATCGTTCGCCTTGACGAACACAACTCCTGCCGTCCACTGTAGTGAACATGCGTACGGCAGAGCGAACAGCCTTGGTCCGGGACAGTGCGCTCGTCTGGCTGGCGAGCGGGGTCGTGGGCGTCTCCTTCGGCGCGATCTCCGTCACCGGCGGCCTGCCGGTGTGGGTACCGGTGGTGATGTCCCTGCTCGTGTACGCGGGCTCCGCCCAGTTCAGCGCGGTCGGCGTCCTGCTGGCCGGGGGCGGTCCGGTCGCCGCGGCGGCCACCGGCCTGCTGCTCAACACCCGGACCGCGGCCTTCAGTCTCGCCGTCGCCGACCTCCTCGGCCGGGGCCGGCTCGCCCGTCTCCTCGGCGCCCATCTGGTCACCGACGAGACGGTGGCCTTCGCGCTCGCCCAGCCGGATCCGGCCCGGCGCCGGGCGGCCTTCTGGATCTCCGGGCTCGGCCTGTTCGCCGTGTGGAACCTCGGCGTCCTGGCCGGGGCCCTCGCCGGGGGCGCGCTGGGCGACACCGCCACCTACGGCCTGGACGCGGCCTTCCCCGCCGTGCTCGTCGCGCTGGTGCTGCCCGCGCTGCGCGACTCCCCCGCGACCCGGCGGTCCGCGCTGCTCGGCGCCGCGCTGGCGCTGGCCGTGACACCGGCCGTCCCGGCGGGGGTGCCGGTGCTGGTGGCGCTGGCCGGGCTGGTCCTGCACGGCGACAGGAGGCCGGCGTGAACGCGACGGTCGCCATGATCCTGGCGCTGGCGGTCGGGACGTACGCGTTGCGGCTGGTCGGGCCGGTGCTGCACGGGCGGGTGGAACTGCCGCCGCGTGTGCAGGAGTTGCTGAGCGCGGGTGCCGTGGTCCTCCTGGTGGCGCTGCTGGCGACGGGGGCGCTGACGGAGGGCGGCGGTTTCGCGGGGTGGGCACGGCCTGCCGGGGTCCTGGTGGGGGCCGTGCTGGCGTGGCGCAGGGCGCCGTTCGTGGTGGTGGTGCTGGGAGCGGCGGCCGTGACCGCCGTCCTGCGGGCGGCCGGAGTCGCGTGAGTGTCAGTGGGGGTCACTAGGGTCCCCGGCCATGACCACAGCCGACTTCGTGACCGCCACCCGCACCTTCTACGACGCCGTCGCCGAGGACTACGCCGAGCGCTTCACCGACGAGATCGCCGGCAAGCCACTGGACCGGGCGGTGTTCGCCGCGTTCGCCGACCTCGTCGGCCAGGGCGAGCCCGTGGCCGATCTGGGCTGCGGACCCGGGCGGGTCACCGCCCACCTCGCCTCCCTCGGCCTGTCCGTCTTCGGCCTCGACCTCTCGGAGTCGATGCTGGCGATCGCGCGCCGGGAGAACCCGGGGCTGCGGTTCGAGCAGGGCTCGATGCTGGAGCTCGACCTGCCCGACGGCGCGCTCGCGGGCGTGGTGTCCTGGTACTCCTCCATCCACACCCCTGTGGACGAACTCCCCGCCCTCTTCGCCGAGTTCCGGCGGGTCCTGGCCCCCGGCGGCCATCTGCTCCTCGCCTTCCAGATCGGCGACGAGCCCCGCCGCCACGAGAACCCCTGGGGGCACCCGGTGACCCTGGACTTCCTGCGGCGGCAGCCGGAGCACATGGGTGAGCTGCTGACGGCGGCCGGATTCGCACCCGTGTCCCGGACGGTGCGCGAACCCCACGCCAACGAGACGACCCGGCAGGCCGCCCTGATCGTCCGCCGCCCCTAGAGCACCCCGGCGAGATCCCGGGCCGCGACGTACCCGAAGGTCATCGCGGGGCCGATCGTCGAGCCCGCGCCCGCGTAACTGTGGCCCATGACGGCCGCGCTGGCGTTCCCGGCGGCGTACAGGCCGGGGACGACGGAGCCGTCGGGCCGCAGGACCCGGGCGCGGGCGTCGGTCACCAGGCCGCCCTTGGTGCCCAGGTCTCCCGGGACGAGCCGGAAGGCGTAGTACGGGGGGAGCCAGAGCGGGGCCAGGCAGGAGTTCGGGAGGACGGACGGGTCCGTGTAGTAGTGGTCGTAGGCGCTGTCACCACGCCCGAAGTCCGGGTCGTCACCCTTCAGGGCAAGGGAGTTGAAGCGGTCGACGGTGGTGCGCAGGGCGGCGGCCGGGACGCCGATGGACATGGCGAGGGCGTCGAAGGTCCAGGCCTTGTGGACGGCTCCGGAGCCGTACCAGTCGTCGGGAAGGACGAAAGTGGGCGCGATGTCCCTGAAGAGGTACCGGTTGCGGTAGTTCTGGTCGACGATCAGCCAGGCCGGGATGTCGGGGTCGGTCGGGTTGCGGTCGTACATGGTGTGGACGACGTCGCTGTAGGGGGCGGCCTCGTTGACGAACCGCCGGCCGGCCGCGTTGACGATGAGCCCGCCGGGCAGGGTGCGTTCGGCGAGGCAGAAGTACGGGTCGCCGGGGAGCGGGATGGCCGGACCCCACCAGGCGTCGTCCATCAGCGCGACATCGGCGCCCAGTCGCTGCCCGGCCCGGATGCCGTCCCCCGTGTTCTCCTTCGCGCCCACCGTCCACTCCGTGCCGATGGGCTGCCGCTGGTACTGGGCCCGCATCGCCGCGTTGTGCTCGAAGCCGCCCGAGCCGACGATCACGCCCCGGCGGGCCCGGTAGAGGCCGCCCGGGGTCACCGCTCCGGCGACGGTGCCGTTCTCGACGTAGAGCTCGGTGAGGGGGGTGTTGAGGTGGACCGGCACGCCCGCGTCCAGGAGCCCCTTGCGCAGCCCGGCGGCCAGCGACTGGCCCATGGTGAGCGGGGTCTGGCCGAGCAGGGCCGCCTTCGTGCCGCGCGCCAGGCACTCGGCGGCGACGGCGGCGCCCTTGACGCTCACGGCGGACAGCGCGAGCCACTTGTAGTCGGCGCTGAACACGACCAGTCCGGCGGGGACTTCGAGGTACGGCGGGTTCAGGCGGGCGAGTTCGGCGCCGAGCAGCTTGCCGTCGAACTGGGCGGGTTCGATGGAGCGGCCGTTGGGCAGCCCGCCCGGCAGCTCGGGGTAGTAGTCGCTGTACCCCTCCATCCAGCGGAACCGCAACGGGCTGTTGGCCAGGACGAAGGAGATCATCGCGGGGCCGTGCGTGAGGAAGGCCCGCTGCCGGGCGACGGGGACGTCCGGTCCTACGACGGCGGCGAGGTAGGCGGCCGCCTTGGCCGGGGTGTCGGGGACACCGGCGGCGAGGAGGACGGGGTTGTTGGGGATCCAGATCCCGGCCCCGGACCGGGCGGCGGACCCGCCGAAGGTGGGCGCCTTCTCCAGCACCACGGTGCTGAGCCCCTGCTTCGCGGCGGTCAGCGCGGCGGTCATACCGGCGGCGCCGGAACCGATGACGACGACGTCGTACGTGCCCAGAGGCGGTAAGTCGGCGGCGCTCGCGCCCTGCTGCACCCCGGCGGCGACGGCCGCCCCGGCACCGGCGGCCAGCAGGTGTCTTCGGGTCACGCTCATGGTCGGGTCCCCCCTGCGGTTGGTACGGACGAAGAGGTCCGGAACGTCGCGCGGGGGTCTTGAGAAGTCAAGAGGCGTGGAGAACGGCGAGGGTGTCCCGCCACAGCTCAGCTCAGAACCCGGGAACGGGGAGGAGGCCCGGCCACCACGGCGGTACGCCGCTGGGGCATTCGTGCGTGGCGCCGCTCCAGAAGAGGGAGACGGCACACCAGCACACGGCGGCGAGCACCACCGTGAGAGCGAGGGCATGAAGGAGGGCCTGTCTCCCCAGGAGGACTCCCACCATCACCCAACTCAGGGTCAGGAGGCTCCAGAGGGAGGGGACGAAGAGAACGACGAGGAAAGTGCTGTTCGCCGCGCCGTTGACGCCGGCGTCGCAGGCACTCAGCGCTCTGCCGAGAAGCATGGCGGTGAGCACCGCGAGAGCAAGCCCCATCACCGTTCCGAAACATCCATGAAGCCGCCGCTCACGCATACATCTCCCCATCACTGTCGACTTTCCCCGTCCTTCCCCGCATTCCTCCGCTCACGCCGTGTCCAAAACCCCCGGACGAAGCGTGCCTGCGGAGTCGGTCGTCGGCGACATCACCCGAGTCCCATCTCGGCCCACACCGTCTTGCCGACATCCCGCTCCATGACGCCCCAGGTGTCGGCGAGGAGGGTGACGAGGATCAGGCCGCGGCCGTTCTCTCCGTCGATGTCGTTGACGTACCGGAGTCGGCGATCGCCCCTCGGGTCGCTCACCTCGATACGGAGCGTGTTCTCCGGAAGCCGGAGGAGGCACAGCTCGAAGTCCCTTCCGGGTACGCGGCCATGGGTCACCGCGTTGGCGGCGAGCTCGGCGACGAGGTGCTGCGCGGTGTCGTTCACCTCGGTGTCGTGGGGATGGCCCCACTCCGCGAGCTGGGTGGCCGTGAGCCTGCGGGCCAGCCGGGCGCCTCTCGGGGTGGCGCTCAGACGCTGGGTCAGTTCGTCGGTGGGGGTGGAGATTTCGGCGTTCACGTCACTGAGCGTGGCGGACTGTCTCTACGCTGACCAGGTGCGACCCGGCGACGCCGGGTAGTTGTACGGATGCGGTGCGTTCGGTGTACGGGTTGTCGGGCGGGAGGGGTGGGGCCGGTGAGCGAGCGGAGGCCGCAGACGCCTGCGGAGGCGGACGGCACGACGGGGTTGTTCGTCGCGCTGGGCAAGATGGTGAGGCTGCTGCGGGAGCGGAAGGGGCTGACGCAGAAGGAGTTCGGGGAGCTGGTGGGATACGGCCCCGACGCGGTCTCGGCGATGGAGCGGGGCGTGCGGACGCTCCGGCCGGAGGTCCTGCTGAAGGCGGACGAACTCCTCGATGCCGGGGGGCTGTTGAAGGAGGTCGTCCCCGAGGTCGAGGAGGCGATGGCGAAGACTCGGACCCGGCATCCGGAGTGGTATCGCGACTACGCGGGGCTGGAGGCCGAGGCGGTCTCGCTCTACGACTACAGCACCATGGGCGTGCTGGGCCTGCTCCAGACGGAGGACTACGCACGGGCCGTGTTCACGCAACGGCACCCACCGCTCGACGAGGAGACCATCGAGAAGCGTGTCACCGACCGGCTCTCCCGCCAGCAGCTCTTCGAGAAGTGGCCGCCGCCGGAGTGCAGCTTCGTCCTCGAACAGGCCGTGCTGGAACGGCCGATCGGCGGCCCGTCGGTGCACGCGGGTCAGCTGCGCCGGCTGCTGGACCTCGGGCGGATGCGGAACGTCCAGCTGCAAGTGATGCCGACCGCTCGGGCCGAACACCCGAGCCTGGGCGGCTCCTTCACGCTGCTCATCCCCAAGGGAAGGGAGCAGGTCGCGTACATGGAGATCCAGGGATACCCACGCCTGATCACTGGCCGGGAAGAAGTCCGCGTCCTCGCCGCCCGCTATGGGATCATCCGAGCTCAGGCCCTCAACCCGCACGAGTCCCTGGACTTCATCGAGAAGATGCTGGAAGAGCGATGACCATAGAGAAGTTGACCTGGTTCAAGTCGAGCTACAGCGACGGCGAGGGCGGCCAGTGCCTGGAAGTCGCCGTCACCCCCGACACCATCCACCTCCGCGACTCCAAGCACCCCACCGCCCCTCACCTCACCCTCTCCCCCACGGCCTGGTCGGCCTTCGTCTCCCTTGCTGGCGTCCGGAAATGACAAGAAGCGTGCGGCTCGCTGACCAACTGGACTGGTACTGGCGCAAGAACCTGCGGCCGCGGCTGGAGGGTCTTGCCGATGAGGAGTACTTCTGGGAGCCGGTGGGCGACTGCTGGAGCATCCGCCCACGTGGCACGTCGGCCGCACCGGTGTCGGAAGGTTCGGGGGACTGGACGATGGACTCCGCGTCCCCCGACGCTGTCCCGGTGCCGCCGCCGGTGACCACGATCGCCTGGCGGCTGGCGCACATCACCGTCTCCTGCCTGGGCTATCGGGTCGGTTGGTACTTCGGCGGCCAGGACGTCGACTCCGAGACATTCGCCTATGCGGGGACCGCTGACGAGGCGCTGAAACAGCTCGATGCGATGTACGAGAGATGGAACGTGGGGGTCCGCGAGCTCTCGGACGCCGATCTGGAGAACCCGCCCGCGGTGGGTCCCGAGCGGTTTCCCATGGAGAACAGGGTCCTGCACGTCAACCGTGAGCTGATCCATCACGGCGCCGAGATCTCCCTGCTGCGCGACCTCTACCGCCGGCAGGAGGGAGGCGTACGGGGCCGAACCTGACCCCTACGCCTCCCGTGCCTCCTACGACTCCTTGTGCCCCAGCAGGACGTCGAGCTCCTGGCTCCCGTCCACGGTGACCTGGGTGGCCACCGGCGGGTACCCGCTGGCGATCACCGTGTACTGCTCGCTCGCGAGGTCGGTGAAGGCGTAGCCGCCGTCGACACTCGTGGTGCGGGTGCCGACGACGTTTCCGGCGGCGTCGATCAGGGTGACCCGGGCGTCGTCCAGGGCGCGGCCGTCCTGGGTGTGGACCGTGCCGCGCAGGGTCGCCGCGACGGTCAGTTCGATGTCCAGGCGGGTCGACTCGGCGGAGACCGTGGCGGCTACGGCGGCCGGACGGTGGCCGGGGGCGCTGACGCTGAGCGTGTAGTCGCCGGGGAGCAGGTCGCCGATCCGGTAACCGCCGTCCGTGCCGGTGGTGGTGGAGGCCGTCACGTCTCCGTGCTGGTCGGTGGCCACGACCAGGGCGCCGGGCAGGGTCTCGCCGTCACCGGCGCGGACCGTGCCGGCCAGGCCGCCCGGGCTGGGGAGGATCACCAGGTCGTGGGTGACGGGGGTGCCGTTCACGCTCAGCGTGGCCACCTGGGGCTGGTGGCCGGGCACCGAGCCGATGAGGACCAGGGTGCCGCGCTCGGCGGTGACGAGGCCGTAGCCGCCGTCCTCGCGGGAGGTGGCGCGGGCGAGCTGGCGGCCGGAGCCGTCGAGCAGGGTGAGCGCGGTGCCGGGTACGGGGGCGCCCGTGCCGTTGCGCACCTGGCCGGTGATGACGGGCTCCGCCGCGGCCGGAGCGGTGGGCGGGACCGTGGGCTCGGTCGCGCTCTCCGGCTCCTCGGCGCTCGCCTTGGTCCTCGTCTTCGCGCGGAACAGCAGCGCCGTGATGATCACGCCGGCGGCGAAGAAGGCCGCCGACCACCAGTAGGCGACCTCGTAACTGTGGAGAGCCGCGTTCGCCTTGACCAGCGGGTCGGACAGGTGGTCCGCGGCGTAGTTCGTGGCGGCGGTGGCGGCGAGGGTGTTCAGCAGCGCGGTGCTGATCGAACCGCCCACCTGCTGGGTGGTGTTGAGGGCCGCGGAGGCCACGCCCTGGTCGTTCGCCGCGACACCGAGGGTGGCGTAGCTCATCGCGGCGGGCATCGACATGCCGAGCCCGGCGCCGAGCAGCAGGAGCGGCGGCAGCACGTGGGCCGCGTAGCCGCTGTCGAGGCCGAGGCGGGTCAGCCAGACCATGCCGCCCGCGGCCACCAGCATGCCGAGGGGTACGACGATCTTGGGGCCGATCCTCGGGACCAGCCAGTTGGTGGACAGCTGTGCCATCACCATCAGCGCGCCCACCATCGGCAGGAAGGCCACGCCGTTCTTGACCGGTGAATAGCCCAGCGTCGACTGGAGGTAGTAGGTCAGGAAGAGGAAGACGCCGAACATCCCGGCGGACGAGATGAGGATGGTCGACAGGGCGGCGGCACGGTCGCGGTCGGCGAGGACCCGCAGCGGCAGCACGGGATGCTTCGCGCGCGCCTGCCAGAGGAAGAACGCCACCAGCAGGACCGCACCCGCGGCGAGGAAGCCCCAGGTCATCCAGTTGTCCCAGTCGTGCGTCTCCGCGTTGGCGAAGCCGTAGACGATGCCGAACAGGCCGCCGGAGACCAGGACCACGCCGGGGATGTCCAGGCGGGGCCGCTCGGCCGGGACGGAACGGCCGATGAAGACGACCGCGCCGACCAGCGCGAGGACGGCGATGACGTCGTTGACGTAGAGCGTCCAGCGCCAGTCCAGGTACTCGGTGAGCAGACCGCCGAGGACCAGGCCGACCGCGGCGCCGGAACCGGCGATGGCGCCGAAGATGCCGAACGCCCTGGCGCGTTCCTTGGGTTCGGTGAACGTCGTGGTCAGCAGGGAGAGGGCCGCCGGGGCGAGCAGGGCGCCGAACAGGCCCTGCACGGCGCGCGCGACGACCAGCATGGTGAAGCCGTTCGCCGCGCCGCCGACCGCGGAGGCGGCGGCGAAGCCGACGATGCCGATGATGAAGGTCGTCTTGCGGCCGAAGAGGTCGGCGAGCCGGCCGCCGAGCAGCAGCAGGCTTCCGAAGGCCAGCGAGTAGGCGGTGACGATCCACTGCCGGCCGTTGTTGTCGAAGCCCAGGTCCTGCTGCGCGGACGGCAGCGCGATGTTCACGATCGTGGCGTCGAGCACGACCATGAGCTGGGCCAGACCGATCACGGCCAGGGCCCACCATCGGTGTTTCGACGGGGCCTGGGACTGGCCGGACGGCACGACCTGGGCGGTGGCTGCCGGAATGGCTTCCACGATGGTGCTCCCCTCATGGGGCTCGGATTGCTCGGACCACCCACATCGGTCCGAAACCGTTTCGTACACCGAACCTAGGCCACAGTTGCGGCGAAACGCAAACGTCTCCATGAGGTCTGCACCTGGAGAGCGCTCAGCGCTCGTAGAGCCCTTCGATCTCCCCCGCGAAGTCGCGCATGACCGCTTCCCGGCGCAGTTTCATCGACGGGGTCAGATGGCCGGCCGCCTCGGTGAAGTCGGTCGGCAGGACGGTGAAGCGGCGGATGGACTCGGGGCGGGAGACCATCTTGTTCGCCTCGTCCACCGCGCGCTGCAGGACCTGCGTCAACTCCGGGTCCCCGACGAGGAGTTCCGCGGGGACGGGATGCTTGCCGTTCATCTGGCGCCAGTGGTTGACGCCGTCCATGTCCAGGCTGATCAGGGCCGAGATGTACGGGCGGCGGTCACCGAGGACCATGCACTGGGAGATCAGGGGGTGCGAGCGCAGCCAGTTCTCCAGCGGGGCCGGGGCGACGTTCTTGCCGCCGGCGGTGATCAGGATCTCCTTCTTGCGGCCCGTGATCGTCAGATAGCCCTCGTCGTCCAGCTGTCCGATGTCACCGGTCGGGAACCAGCCGTCGGCCGAGGCGGGGGCCACCCCCTCGCCGAACGGGTCCCAGTAACCCCGGAACACCTGACCGCCGTTGAGCAGGATCTCACCGTCCGCCGCGATGCGCACCCGGGTGCCCGGGATGGGCCAGCCGACCGTGCCCAGCCGGGGCTTCAGGGGCGGGGTACAGGTCGCGGCCCCCGTCGACTCGGTCAGGCCGTAGCCCTCGTAGATCTCCATGCCCGCGCCCGCGTAGAACGCGGCGAGGCGGCGGCCGAGCGGGGAGCCGCCGGAGATGATGTGCCGGATCCTGCCGCCCATGGCGTTGCGGATACGGCGGTACACCAGCGGGTCATAGAAGGTGCGGGCCGCCTTCAGGGCCGTGCCCGGGCCGGAGCCGGTACCGGCGTGACGGGACTCCGTCGCCTCGCCGTAGCGCACGGCGACGTTGGTCGCGCGGTCGAAGACCGTGACCCGGCCGCCGCTCTCCGCCTTGGCACGGGCGTTGTTGAAGACCTTCTCCAGCATGTACGGGATCACCAGCAGGAAGGTCGGCCTGAAGCTGGCCAGGTCGGCCAGCAGGTCCTCGGCCTGGAGGCTCGGCGCGTGACCGAGGCGCACCCGGGCGCGGACGCAGGCGATGGCGACCATGCGGCCGAAGACGTGCGAGATGGGCAGGAAGAGCAGGGTCGCCAGGTCCGCCTCGTCCGACTTCGACTTGAAGACGGGGTAGAGGAGTTCGATCGCGTTGTCGATCTCGGCGAGGAAGTTGCCGTGGCTGAGCACACAGCCCTTGGGGCGGCCGGTGGTGCCGGAGGTGTAGACGACGGTGGCGACCGTGCCCGGGCCCAGCATGCCCCGACGCACGCCGATCTCCTGCTCGGGGACGGCCTGGCCGAGCTCTCCCAGGCGCTCCACATGACCCTTCTCCATGATCCACATGTGGCGCAGGTCGGGAAGGCGGCTGAGTTCCGGACCGAGCGCGGCGGCCTGGGCGGCCGTCTCCGTCACCAGGGCGACCGCACCGGAGTCCTGGAGGATGAAGCGGGTCTGGAAGACGGAGGACGTGGGGTAGATGGGGACCGTCACCAGGCCCGCGGCCCAGGCGGCGAAGTCCAGGAGCGTCCACTCGTACCTCGTACGCGCCATGATCGCGACCCGGTCGCCCGGCATCAGGCCCTCGCTGATCAGGCCCTTCGCCACGGCCAGCACCTGCTGGGCGAACTCGGCCGCCGTGAGGTCGACCCAGCGGCCGTCGTCCGTACGGCGGCTCATCACCCGCTGCTCCGGCGCCGCCTGCGCGTTGTCGAACGGCAGGTCGGCGAGCGAGCCGTGGGTCACCGGCGGGACCAGCGGCGGCACGGACACCTCGCGGACCTCACCGTCCAGCCGCACGATCTCTGGCTCCACGAGCACGGGCGCGCCGTCGTAGTCGTGGCCGGACACGTACGAGAGGGACATGGTCAGCTCCTGGGACGTGCAGCTCGGTACCGCTCCGCTGCATGAGGTACGCAGGGGACGTACCGGGGCGTTCACCCGCGAGTGCGCCGGGAAGGGTTACCAGGGGTTAGGACGGTGATCCTAAGTGGCTCAAGTGGTGAGTCTGTGCGGGTTCGTTGATGGTCCGGAGCCGGGACTGTGCAACCTCGACCGCAAGATGAGGCTTTGTCAGCTATCGGCTCCTACGGCCGCTCCAGAATCGCCGTGACCCCCTGCCCGCCGGCCGCGCACACCGAGATCAGCCCGCGGCCCGGGCCCTCCCGTTCGGCCAGCAGCCGGGCGAGGGTGGCCACGATCCGCGCACCGGTCGCCGCGAAGGGATGCCCGGTGGCGAGGGAGGACCCGGCGACGTTGAGCCGGTCCCGGTCCACCGGGGCGAGACCCCGCTTCTCCCAGGCAGCGAGGGTCGCGAGGACCTGGGAGGCGAAGGCCTCGTGGATCTCCACCAGGTCGAAGTCCTCCATGCCGAGCCCGGCCCGCTCCAGCATCCGGGGAACGGCGTGGGCGGGTGCCATGAGCAGCCCGTCCTCCCCCTGTGCGACGTCCCCCCGCACGAAGTCCACGGCTGCCGTCTCGTAGGCCGTGAGGTACGCCAGCACCGGAAGACCGCGCGCCTCGGCCCACTCCTGCGAGGCCAGCAGGACGACCGCCGCGCCGTCCGTCAGCGGGGTCGAGTTCCCGGCCGTCATGGTGGGACCGGGGTCCTTGAGGCCGAACACCGGCTTGAGCGCGGCGAGTTTCGCGGCCGTGGAGTCCGGGCGGAGGTTCTGGTCGCGGGCCAGGCCCCGGAAGGGGACCACCAGGTCCCGGAAGAAGTCCCGCTCGTACGCCGCCGCCAGCCGCTGGTGACTCGTGGCCGCCAGCTCGTCCTGGGCCTCTCGGCTCACGCCCCACGCGCGGGCGGTGACGGCGGCGTGCTCGCCCATCGACAGACCGGTGCGGGGTTCGGCGTTGCGCGGGATGTCGGGCACCAGGTGGGTGGGGCGGATGCGTGCGAGCGCCTTCAGGCGGCCGCCGGCCGACTTCGCGCGCCGGGCCTCCAGCAGGATGCGGCGCAGGTCGTCGTTGACGCCGAGGGGCGCGTCGCTCGCGGTGTCCGCGCCGCCCGCGATCGCGGACTCCGTCTGGCCGAGGGCGATCTTGTTGGCGGCGGCGATGACGGCCTGGAGACCGGTCCCGCACGCCTGCTGGATGTCGTACGCCGGGGTGCGCGGGTCCAGCTTCGAGCCGAGGACCGTCTCGCGGGCGAGGTTGAAGTCGCGGCTGTGCTTGAGAACGGCACCGGCGACGAACTCCCCCACGGCGCCCGGCTCCTGGAGGCCGTGGCGCTCGACGAGGGCGTCGAGGACGGCGGTGAGCATCTCCTGGTTCGAGGCGGTGGCGTACGGGCCGTCCGAGCGGGCGAAGGGGACGCGGGTGCCCGCGACGATCGCCACGCGCCGGGCGACCGGCGGCTCCAGGGGGCTCATCTCCACCAGCTCCTCACCACGGAAATCGACTTACCTACGGTAACCTTACTCCAGAGTAAGGAATCTGCGACCGACCCGGGAGATGGACATGGCCGACCGCTATCTGAGCTTCACCGGTACCGCGCCGGGTCGGTTCCTCACCCGCCGCCTGGGGCTTCCGCAGCCCGCGCCGCTGCGGCGGTGGTCGCGGGAGTCCCCGGAGTTCGAGGGCGGGGTGCTGCTGCTCACGGCAGGCAAGTCGGAGCTGTCCGGTCTGGAGTTCCCGGCGCCGTCGGAGGCTCCCGCCGCGGTCCTCCTCGACGCCACCGGTGTACGGGACGTGGAGGGACTCGCCGAGGTGCACGCCGCTCTGCACCCGGTCGTGCGGTCGGTCGCCGCGAGCGGCCGGGTCGTCGTCCTGGGCGCGCCGCTCGACCCCGCCGACCACCACCAGGCCGCCGCCCAGCAGGCCTTGGAGGGATTCACCCGCTCGCTCGGCAAGGAGATCGGACGAGGCAGAACGGTCAACCTCGTCCGGCTGACCGACGCGTCCGCCGCCGAGTCGACCCTGCGGTTCCTGCTCTCCCCCAGGTCGGCGTACGTCAGCGGCCAGGTGATCGAGGTCGGTAGGGCCCAGGAGGCCGACGTCGACCGGGAACACACCCTCGCCGGGCGGACGGCCCTGGTGACCGGCGGGGCGCGGGGCATCGGCGCGGCGGTCGCCGAGACGCTGGCGAGGGACGGGGCGCGGGTCGTCGTACTCGATGTGCCGGCGGCGTCGGCGGATGCCGAACAGCTGGCCGCGCGGCTCGGGGGCAGCGCCCTCGCGCTGGACATCACGGCCCCGGACGCGGGCGCGCGGATCGCCGAGGCGCTGCCCGACGGGCTGGACGTGCTGGTCCACAACGCCGGCATCACCCGGGACCGGCGGCTCGCCAACATGCCCGCGGAGCGCTGGAGTTCGGTGCTCGACGTGAATCTGGCGAGCGTGCTGCGCACGACGGACGCGCTGCTGAAGGCGGGCACCCTGCGGCGGGGCGGGCGGATCGTCGCCACCGCGTCCATCGCCGGGATCGCCGGGAACACCGGGCAGACGAACTACGGCGCGAGCAAGGCCGGTGTCGTCGGCCTGGTGCGCTCCCTGGCCCCCCGGGCGGCGGCCGAGCACGGGGTCACGGTGAACGCGGTCGCCCCGGGATTCATCGAGACGAAGATGACCGCGGCGGTCCCGCTGTTCATCCGGGAGGCGGGACGGCGGATGAACTCCCTCGGACAGGGCGGGCTGCCCGTCGACGTGGCCGAGACGACGGCCTGGCTGGCCCATCCGGCCTCCGGCGCGGTGAACGGACAGGTCGTACGGGTGTGCGGCCAGAGCCTGTTGGGGGCGTGATGACGAGTCACTCGGACGACACGCAGGCCGAGGGGTCGTACGGCGAGGGGGGACGGGCCACGGGCCCGGCCTCCGGCTCCCCGGACCGCCCCTCCACCGTCCTCACCCGGTCCCCCTCGCTCCTCCCCGTCCTGGCCGCGGGCGCCCTGCGCTCCCCTTTCAAGCGGCCCTCGGCCACCGCGGACTTCCCCCGGACCCGTCTCGTCCTGCCCGGCCTGCGGATCGACCTCGCGCGGCTCGCCGCCTACGAGCGGGTGTGCGGGTTCCCGACCGGGGAGGACGCGCTGCCGGTGACGTATCCGCAGGTGCTGGGCTTTCCGGTGGCCATGAGCCTGCTGAGCCGGCGGGACTTCCCGCTGCCGCTGCTCGGGCTGGTGCACACCTCGATCGAGATCACGCGGTACCGGGCGCTGACCGCGTCGGGCGAGTACGAACTCACCGTGTACATCGACGGGTTGGTGCCGCACCGGCGCGGTACGGAGGTCGCGGTCGTCACCGAGCTGCGGGTGGGCGCGGACGTCGTATGGGAGTCGGTGAGCACCTATCTGGCGCGGCACCGCACCGAGGACACCGGCGGAGAGCGTGAGCAGGAGAAGCACGGCCCGCTGCCCGGGGTGGCCGAGTGGCGGCTGGCAGGGGACATCGGACGGCGTTACGCCGCCGCGTCCGGCGACCGCAACCCGATCCACCTGTACCCGCTCACCGCCCGCCTCTTCGGCTTCCCGCGAGCGATCGCGCACGGCATGTGGACGGCGGCCCGCTGTCTGGCGGCGCACGGCACACCTCAGGCGGTGCTGGTGCGGGCCGAGTTCAGGGCGCCGGTGCTGCTGCCGGGGACGGTGACCTATGCGGCGGACGGGGAGCGGTTCGAGCTGTGCGGCGGGGACCGCGTGCATGTGAGCGGGGGCGTCCACCCGCTCACCGGGCACACCCCGGCAGGCGCTGTCAGCTGACCTGGAGCGGGGCGGTGTCGGAGGAGGTGTCCTGGAGGGTCCACGGCCGGCCCTCCATCATGTTCCCGAGGCCGGCCCACGCGAAGTTCATCAGGGTCGCCGCCGACTGCCTCGCCGTCACGCCCGCGGTCGCGTTGGCCCAGGCGGCGAGCGACTCGGCGGCGCCGACGAGCGCCTCGGCGAGGCCGGCGACCTCGCGCTCGGGCAGGTCGGGGTCGCGGTGGGCCTCGCGGGCCGCGACCACGATCAGATGGGTCACGAACGCGACGATCTCCTCGCGCATCGCGGTGACCTCGGCGGCGAACGCCTCACCGTGGATACGGGCCTGGAGGTGCAGCACCGACCAGCCGTGCGGGTGGTGCGAGGTGTGCGTGAAGAACGCCAGCAGCCCGTCCCACAGCTGGCGGTCAGCCGCCAGATCGGTCCGCACGCCCGTGCGCACGGCCTCGGTGAGCGCGGCCGCCTCCCGGCGGATGCACGCGGTGAAGAGGTCTTCCTTCGAGTTCAGGTACAGATAGACCAACGGCTTGGACACACCGGCGAGTTCGGCGATCTCGTCCATCGAGGCGGCCATGTACCCGCGCTGCCCGAAGATCTCCACTGCGGCGTCCAGCATCTGCTGCTCCCGCACGGCACGCGGCATGCGCTTGCTCTTCACGACACCCATGCGCAAAGCCTACGGTCACGCGGGCGCGGCGGGGCGGGCGTTGGACTCAGGAGGTCTGCGGGGCCTGTCCCTGGGAGGGGGCGGCCTGGTCGGCGGCCTCGTCCTCCTGGCTGCGGTTCGCCTCCAGGTTCGCCTTCATCCGGTCGACCCGCTGGACGACCTGGACGGAGGCCCGGTCGCGCTCCTTGCGCAGCACCACGAAGCTGATCGGGGCCGAGAGCAGCAGGGCGAGCAGGACGATCCACATGCCGTTCGAGTCGCCGAGGCCGCGCGGGGCGAGGCCGGAGTAGACGAGGCCCCAGACGACCACGAGGCAGCCCACGAAGATCCCGAGGCGCATCAGCGTGTAGCGGAGCATGTCAATCCACTCTTCCGTATCCGTATCGAACGGCCTGAACACCCCAAAGGGGCACGCTCCAGTGAAGCACGCCGGGTACCCGATCTTCGACGCGGGTCAGGCGAGCGGCAGCAGCATGATCACGTCGTCCCGGTCGTCACCCGGCGCGACCCGGATGGCGTCGGGGATGCGGCCGACCTCCTTGTAACCGCAGGAGCCGTAGAAGCGCTCCAGGCCGAGGCCGCCGCGGCAGGTGAGCCGGATCGCCTCGATGCCCTCGAAGGCGCGGGCCGCGTCGGCCGCCGCCGCGAGGAGGTCGCGGCCGTAGCCCCGGCCCTGGTGGCGGGGGTGGACCATCACCGTGTACAGCCACACCCAGTGGGTCATCAGTCGGTGCGTGTTGAAGCTGAAGAACGCGGTGGCGGCGACCCGTCCGTCCTCGTCGTGTCCGACGAGGAGGCGGGTGCGTCCCTCCGCCATGCCCGCGAAGTGCTTCACCAGTTCGGGACGGATCGTCTCCGGCTCCACCGGCGCGACGAATCCGACGGCTCCGCCGGCGTTGGAGACGTCGGCCCACAGGTCGAGGATTCCGTCGCGGAGGGCGGGGGTGACGGCCGGGTCGAGGGTGAAGGTAAGGGGCATGAGGCGAGGCTAGTCATTACATCCCCGTCGCCTCAAGCGACTCCGGCGTCACCTGCGTCACGTAGGACGGGCGCGACCGTCAGACCCGCATGGGCTGCGGTTCCTCCCGGCGCCCCGCGTCCGGACCGTCGTACTCGCGGATGATCTCGTACCGCGTGTTCCGCTCCACCGGACGGAAGCCCGCGTCCCGGATCAGGTCCAGCAGGTCCTCACGGGTGAGCTTGTTCGGGGTGCCGTAGTTGTCGGCGTCGTGGGTGATCTTGTACTCGACGACCGAGCCGTCCATGTCGTCGGCCCCGTGCTGCAGCGCGAGCTGCGCGGTCTGCACACCGTGCATGACCCAGAAGACCTTGACGTGGGGGACGTTGTCGAAGAGCAGCCGGGAGACCGCGAAGGTCTTCAGGGCCTCCGCGCCGGTCGCCATCTGCGTCCGCGCCTGGAGGCGGTTCCTGACCTTGCCGTCCTTCACGTCCACGAAGTCGTGCTGGTAGCGCAGCGGGATGAACACCTGGAAGCCGCCGGTCTCGTCCTGGAGCTCCCGCAGCCGCAGCACGTGGTCCACGCGGTGGCGGGGCTCCTCGATGTGGCCGTACAGCATGGTGCTCGGGGTCTTCAGACCCTTCTCGTGCGCCAGGCGGTGGATCCGCGACCAGTCCTCCCAGTGGGTCCGGTGGTCCACGATGTGCTGGCGGACCTCCCAGTCGAAGATCTCCGCGCCACCGCCGGTCAGGGACTCCAGACCCGCGTCGATCAGCTCGTCGAGGATCTCGGAGGCCGACAGACCCGAGATCGTCTCGAAGTGGTGGATCTCCGTCGCGGTGAACGCCTTCAGCGAGACGTCCGGGAGGGCCGCCTTGAGCTCCCGCAGCGAACGCGGGTAGTAGCGCCACGGCAGGTTCGGGTGCAGCCCGTTGACGATGTGCAGCTCGGTGAGGTTCTCGCCCTCCATCGCCTTGGCGAGCTTCACCGCCTCCTCGATGCGCATCGTGTACGCGTCCTTCTCGCCCGGCTTGCGCTGGAAGGAGCAGTAGGCGCAGGACGCCGTGCACACGTTGGTCATGTTGAGGTGGCGGTTGACGTTGAAGTGGACGACGTCGCCGTTCTTCCGCGTCCGCACCTCGTGCGCGAGTCCGCCCAGCCATGCCAGGTCGTCCGACTCGTACAGCGCGATGCCGTCCTCACGGGTCAGGCGCTCACCGGCCCTGACCTTCTCCTCCAGCTCGCGCTTGAGCCCGACGTCCATGCCCACACCTTTCTCCGACCACCCCGAACGACTCCCACAACCGTACGTCTACGCCTCTTCGGGCAGCTCCCCGACCCGGTTCTCCCACTTCGTGGACAGCACGATCGTGGTACGGGTCCGGGAGACCCCCTCGGTCCCGGACAGCCGCCGGATGATCTTCTCCAGACCGTCCACGTCGGGTGCCCGGACCTTCAGCATGTACGAGTCGTCGCCCGCGATGAACCAGCAGTCCTCGATCTCGCTGAGGTCCCTGAGCCGGCGTGCCACGTCCTCGTGGTCGACCGCGTCGGACAACGAGATGCCGATCAGCGCGGTGACGCCGAGGCCGAGCGAGGCGGCGTCGACGGTGGCGCGGTAACCGGTGATGACACCGGCCGCCTCCAGCCGGTTGATGCGGTCGGTGACGCTGGGTCCCGACAGACCGACGAGGCGCCCCAGCTCCGCGTACGAGGCCCGGCCGTTCTCCCTCAGGGCCTGGATGAGCTGCCTGTCCACCGCGTCCATGGGATCGAAGCCTTCCGCTGAAAAATGCCTGAAGTGATGAGAGGTACTGCCACTGCTTGCCCTACTGACCCGGCGCGCCGCCGCCCAGTTCGCCCTGCCAGCGCCGGTACAGGCCGTGCCCGACACCCGCCGCGTCCAGCACCCGCCCGGCGACGAAGTCCACCAGGTCCTGGATGTGGGTGGCGCCCGCGTAGAAGCCCGGCGAGGCCGGGACCACGCTCGCGCCGGCGTCGTCGAGCGCGACGAGGTGCCGCAGGGTCTGGCCGTTCAGGGGGGTCTCCCGCACCGCCACGACCAGCGGCCGCCGCTCCTTCAGGGTCACGCTCGCGGCCCGCTGGAGCAGGTCCTTGGACAGCCCGAGGGCGACTCCGGCGACGCAGGCGGTGGAGGCGGGGACGATCAGCATCCCCTTGCTCGGGTACGACCCCGAGGACGGCCCGGCGGCCAGGTCCCCGGCGGGCCAGTACCGCACGGCCTCGGTGTCGACGTCGAAGGCCGGCTTGCCGTCGGCCCCCCGGCCCAGCCATTCCCGCAGGTCCTCGCGCCAGTGCGCGTCCCGGAAGGAGATCCCCGTCTCGTCGAGGAGGGTGAGCCGCGAGGCGCGGGAGACCACCAGGTCGACACTCTCTCCGGCGGCGAGCAGCGCGCGCAGCACGGACGCGGCATACGGGGTGCCGGAGGCGCCGGACACCCCTACGATCCAAGGCGTACGCCGCGTCTCTCCTGGCTTGACTGGGTTCACACCCCCGAGCCTATCCGGCGTCACAGGGTGGGAACCGGCCAAGGGGGTCGGGGCGTTCCTCTGAGGGGATGGGGGTTGCCATGACAGGCAAAGAACCTGAGTGGTCGCGCGGTGACCGGGCGAAGGCCGCGGCCAAGCTGATGGTGGGCTGGGTCGCGCTGCTGTGGCTGCTCGAAGTGGCGGACGTGGCGAGCGGTCACGCGCTGGACGGCCTCGGCATCACGCCCCGCACCCCGTCCGAGCTGGTCGACGTCGTCCCGGCCGCCTTCATCCACTTCGGCTTCGCCCACGTGGCCGCGAACAGCGTCCCGCTGCTGGTCATGGGCTTCCTCGCGGCCCTCGGCGGGCTGCGCCGGTTCGCCGCCGTCTGTGCCCTGATCATCGTGGCGGACGGCCTGGGCGTGTGGCTCATAGCCCCGGCCCACACCAACACGGCGGGCGCGTCGGGCCTGATCTTCGGCCTGTTCGGCTATCTGGTGGTGACGGGCTTCGTGGAGCGCCGTCCGCTGGGCGTCCTGGTGGGCCTGCTGATCGCGGCGATCTGGGGCACGTCGATCGTGGTCGGCCTGGCCCCGACCCAGACGGGCGTGAGCTGGCAGGCCCACCTCCTGGGCCTCATAACGGGCCTGGCGGCCGCGTTCCTCCTCAGACGCAAGCCAGGTCACCACGCGATCGAGTCGTGAACCAGTTCAAACACCGAGCAGCCCGAACCTACTCAGGGGCCCGCTAGGCCTAGTAGCAACAGCGCTCACGCCCAGACACCATGAACCCGCACCTACCCGGGGGCGCGGGGAACTGCGCGACAAGCCCCCACCGGCCCGCACCCCGCTAGGCCTGGTGGCAACAGCGCTCACGCCCAAACACCATGAACCCGCACCTACCCAGGGGCGCGGGGAACTGCGCGACAAGCCCCCACCGGCCCGCACCCCGCTAGGCCTGGTGGCAACAGCGCTCACGCCCAAACACCATGAACCCGCACCTACCCAGGGGCGCGGGGAACTGCGCGACAAGCCCCCACCGGCCCGCACCCCGCTAGGCCTAGTAGCAACAGCGCTCACGCCCAAACACCGTGAACCCGCACCTACCCAGGGGCGCGGGGAACTGCGCGACAAGCCCCCACCGCCCCGCACCCCGGCACGAACCTGCGGACCCGCCTCAGACCGTCAGCCCCCGCACCAGCAGATCCAGCAGCGCACACACGAACAGGGCGATCCCGATGAAGCCGTTGACGCTGAAGAACGCCCGGTTGAGCCGGGACAGGTCATGCGGCCGCACGATCGAGTGCTCGTACACGAACGCACCCGCGACGATCATCAGGCCCACCCAGAAGAAGCCGCCCGCGTCCGTCGCGACGGCGTACCAGATCAGGAGGGACGTCGTCAGGGCGTGACACACCCGCGCCCCCCAGATCGCCGCCGGGATCCCGAACCGCGCCGGCACCGACCTGACGCCGATCTCCCGGTCCGTGTCCACGTCCTGGCAGGCGTAGATCAGGTCGAACCCGCCGATCCAGATGCCGACGGCGAGGCCGAGGATCACCGCGTCCCAGGACCACTCCCCGGTGATCGCGAGCCAGCCGCCGACCGGCCCCATCGCCTGGGCGAGACCGAGGATGGCCTGCGGGAAGTTCGTGAACCGCTTGCCGTACGGATAGACCACCATCGGGATCACCGCGACGGGCGCCAGCGCCAGGCACAGCGGGTTCAGCAGCGCCGCCGAACCGAGGAAGACCACGACCGCGACCAGCGCCCCGGTCCAGGCGTGCTTGACCGACATCGCCCCGGTGACCAGCTCCCGCTGGGCCGTCCGGGGGTTCCGCGCGTCGATCTCCCGGTCGATGATCCGGTTGACCGCCATCGCGAAGGTGCGCAGGCCCACCATGCAGATCGTCACCAGGAGCAGCCGCCCCCAGTGGATGTTCCTGTCCCACTCGTACATCGCGGTCAGCGCGGCGATGTACGCGAAGGGCAGCGCGAAGACCGAGTGCTCGATCATCACGAGGCGCAGGAAGCCCTTCACCTTCCCGGTCGGCTGCGGCGCCGGGCCCGGGCCCACGACCCCGTCGGCGGTGGTCATCATGCGAGGCTCCCGAGGAAGGCGTCGAGGTCGGTCAGGAGTGCGGCGGCGGGCAGCGGACCCGTCTCCACGGTCACCGGTGTCCCGGCGTCGTCGGGCGGGGTGATGTGCGCCGTGAAGGCGTATCCGTCCGCGCCGGCGGGACGGGCCTCCAGCCGCAGCGCCGCTCCGCCGTCGACCGTGAACGGGCCGTCCGCCGCGGTGAGCTCCGCGCGCAGCCGCTCCGCGAAGTCGGCGGGTTCCGCGTCGCGCACACCGGGCAGCTCGAAGCCGTCGCCGTCGCCGCCGTGCTCGAACAGGACCGCCCAGGTGTCACCGGGGCCGGCGAGCTCCTCCGGGGTGACGCCCGCCTGCTCGGCGGCCAGCCGGACGCCCGGGTCGGCGGGGTCCAGCCGGGGCCGTACGAGCGCCACGTAGTCGGTGTCGGTGCCGATGAACAGGGCCGGGCCGCCCGCGGGGATGGGGCTCACAGGCCGTACTCCTTCCACCGGCGGTCGACCTTCGACGCCGTCTCCGGGTCGGACAGCACCATCTCGGGCCAGCCGCCGTCGCGCGTGTAGCCCTCCTCGGGCCACTTCCTCGTCGCGTCGATGCCCGCCTTGCCGCCCCAGAACTGCTGGTAGGAGGCATGGTCGAGGTGATCGACGGGTCCCTCGACGACCGAGAGGTCACGGGCGTAGTCGGTGTTGCCCAGCGCCCGCCAGGCGACCTCGTGCAGATCGTGGACGTCGCAGTCGGCGTCGACGACCACGATCAGTTTGGTCAGGGACATCATGTGTGCCCCCCAGACCGCGTGCATCACCTTCTGCGCGTGCTTCGGGTACTTCTTGTCGATCGAGACGATCGCGCAGTTGTGGAAGCCGCCCGCCTCGGGCAGGTGGTAGTCCACGATGTCCGGGACGATGATCTTCAGCAGCGGGAGGAAGAACCGCTCCGTCGCACGGCCCAGCGGTCCGTCCTCCGTCGGGGGGCGGCCCACGACGATCGACTGGAGCAGTGGCCGCTTCCGCATGGTCACGCAGTCGATCGTCAGCGCCGGGAACGGCTCCTGCGGGGTGTAGAACCCGGTGTGGTCCCCGAAGGGCCCCTCCGGCAGCATCTCGCCCGGCTCCAGCCAGCCCTCGATGACCACCTCGGCCTGCGCCGGGACCTGGAGCGGGACCGTCTTGCAGTCCACCATCTCGATCCGCTTGCCCGCGATGAACCCGGCGAAGAGGTACTCGTCGATGTCCCCGGGGAGCGGGGCCGTGGAGGCGTAGGTGACGGCGGGCGGGCAGCCGAAGGCGATCGCGACCGGGAGGCGCTCACCGCGCCGGGCGGCGACCTGGTAGTGGTTGCGGCTGTCCTTGTGGATCTGCCAGTGCATGCCGATCGTGCGCTTGTCGTGGCGCTGCAGGCGGTACAGACCGAGGTTGCGGATCCCGGACTCCGGGTCCTTGGTGTGGGTGAGCCCCAGGTTGAAGAAGGACCCGCCGTCCTGCGGCCAGGTGAAGAGCGCCGGGAGCATGTCGAGGTCCACGTCGTCGCCGGTGAGGACGACCTCCTGGACCGGGGCCTCCCCGGCCTTCACCTTCTTCGGCGGGACGTGCGTCATCGCCCCGAGCTTGCCGAAGGCCTCGCGCACGCCCACGAAGCCCTGCGGCAGTTCGGGACGCAGCAGCCCGCCGATCTTGTCCGAGATGTCGCCGTACGACTTCAGGCCGAGGGCCTTCAGCAGCCGCCGGTCGGTGCCGAAGACGTTCATCGCGAGCGGCATGGCCGACCCGCGGACGTTCTCGAAGAGCAGCGCGGGGCCGCCCGCCTTCTGCACCCGGTCGACGATCTCCCCGACCTCGAGATACGGGTCGACCTCGGCCTTGATCCGCTTGAGGTCTCCCTCGCGTTCCAGTGCCCTGAGCAGGGAGCGAAGATCGTCGTAAGCCATGGGGTCCAGTATCCCCGAGCCGCTACCCTGACCCCGTCAGGGGCCCGCCACAGGCTCCACACCGCGTTCCCTGGGGGGCCACAAGACATGTTCCGGCTGCTGATGTACCTGATCCCGCTGGCGCTGACGATCTACGCGTTCATCGACTGCCTCAACACCCCCGAGGACGAGGCGAAGCATCTTCCCAAGATCGCCTGGGTCTTCATCATCCTGCTGTTCTGGATCGTCGGCCCGATCGCCTGGCTCGCCGCGGGCAAGCTGCGCACCCCGCCGGCGGGCGGCCGCACCCCCTCCGAGTGGCACCGCAACCACCGCATGGAGTACGTCGCGCCCGACGACAACCCCGAGTTCCTGAACTCCCTCAAGGCCGAGAACCAGAAGGACGAGGCCCTGCTGAAGGACTGGGAGGCGGACCTGCGCCGCCGCGAGGAGGAGCTCAAGCGCCGGGAGCAGGGCGAGGACCCCAGGACCAACTGACAGGCTGTACGTCGGCGAGCCCCCCGAAGCGGACATCGCGCCCCTGGGCGGGGCCGCGCGGGGGCCGGACACTTACCTCGCATGACGACAGCACCCGCCGACTCCGCCGGCACCCTCGCTCCCGCCTACGGTGACAAGGTCATCGCCGTCGAGGCGACGGGCTCGGAACCCGTCCCCGAGGCCGAACGCCACGGCGGCCCGCTCCAGTTGGTGTGGACCTGGGCCTCTCCCAACATCGAGTTCGCGACCGTCTTCATCGGGGTGATCGCGGTCCTCTTCTTCGGCCTGAGCTTCTGGCAGGCCACGGCCGCCATCGTGCTGGGCACCGCCCTCGGGGCGATCACCCAGGGCGTCCTGTCCCTGGACGGGCCCCGGTTCGGGGTGCCGCAGATGGTGATCGGCCGCCTGTCCTTCGGTCACCGCGGCAACATCCTGCCGGCCGCGGCCAACGGCCTGGTGGCGGGAGTCGGCTGGTTCGCGGTGAACAGCGTGAGCGCGGCCTTCGCGCTCAACACCCTGACCGGGCTGCGCCCGCTGCCGTCCCTGCTCCTGGTGGTGGCCGCCGAGATCCTGATCGGCTTCATCGGCCACAACTTCGTCCACGCCTTCGAGCGGTACGCCTTCCCCGCCCTCGCGGTGATCTTCCTGCTCGCCGGGGTGTGGACCTTCAAGGACGCCGATCTCGGCGGGGGCGGCACGGGCGGCGGCATCGGCGGCTTCCTGCTCGCCTTCAGCGCGGCCTGGGGCTACGCGGCCGGCTGGAACCCGTACGCCTCGGACTACTCGCGCTATCTCCCCCGTACGGCGAACAAGCTCAGGACGGTGCTCTACCCGGCGCTCGGCCTGTTCCTGTCGGTCACCGTGGTGGCCGTGATCGGCGCGGCCTCGGCGACCCTCGTGGCCCCGAAGGACGCGACCCCGACGGCGGCCTTCACCGGCCATCTCCCCGGCTGGCTGGGCGACCTGGTGCTGATCGCGATCATCCTGGGCGCGGTCTCGGCGAACGCCCTGAACGTGTACTCCGGCGCGATCTCGATCGCCTCCTTCGGCCTGGACCTCCCGGCCTGGCTGAGCCGGAGCGTCCTTGTCGTGGTGTCCGGGGTCGCCGGTACGGCGGCGGCGTGGGCCTCGCTCTCCGACGCGGGGGCGGCCTACGAGGCGTTCCTGCTGGTGATCGCGTACTGGGTGGCGCCCTGGCTGGGCGTGGTCCTGGTGGAGCGGTGGCTGCGGGCGCGGGTGCCCCAGGAGCAGTCGGCGGCCCGCCTGACCGACCGCTCCTTCACCAACCGTCCCGGCCTCGCGGCCCTGTTGACCGGCGTGGCGGTGTCGGTGCCCCTGTTCTCCAACCAGGAGGACTACGTCGGCTATGTGCCGGAGCACTGGCCGTCCTTCGGGGACATCACGCCCGTGGTCGGCTTCGCGGTGAGCGCGGTGCTGTACGCGGCACTGCGGAGGCGGTTCCCGGCGCGGTGAGGGGTCGGTCCCCGGTCAGCCGACCGTGATCGAGTCCAGCTTCGCCCTCAGGTACACGTGGGAGTCGACGGGTTCGTACGCCACCCTCCCGACCGGTGCCGGGACGGACTCGACGGTCGTGCCGGGCGTGCACTCGCCGAAGTAGACCAGGGACATCAGTTCCTCGGCGGGCGCGTCCGCCGGGGGCGGGAGCACCCGGTGGCGGCCGGAGCGCCAGCGGTCGCCGGTCCAACGGGCCATCAGGTCGCCGATGTTGATGGTGAAGGCGTCGGGGTCGAAGGGGGCGTCCTCCCAGCCGCCCTCGTCCGTGAAGACCTGGAGGCCGCCCTTGCCGGCCTGCCGGTCGAGGATCGTGACCGTGCCGAAGTCGGTGTGCGGGCCGATGCGGAACTGCCCGGGCTGCGGCTCCCCGGTCACCTCCGTGCCCGGATACCAGTTGATGTTGAAGCCGTAGGTCGGATGGTCCATGTGCCGGGAGAAGAAGTCGGGGGCGAGCCCCAGGGCCTCGCCGAGGAGACGGAGCAGCTGCTTCTCCAGCTCGCCCATCCTCCGCAGGTACTCCTCGCACAGTGTCCGCAGTTCCGGCACCTCGGCGGGCCAGACGTTCGGTGCGTACCACTCCGCGTTGACGACCGGGTCCTCGAAGGGCTCGTGCGTGGCGAAGGTCAGCGACTCCTTGAGGTCCGGCGGGGTCTCGGTGCCCTCCGAGTAGCCGTTGGCCTCGGCGCCGGGACCGAGCCAGCCACGACCGCCGACCTTCGCCTCGTACGCCTTCTTCGTGCCGGCGGGCATCCGGAAGAAGGTTCGCGCGGCCTCCCGGATCCCCGAGCGCAGGGCCGGGTCGACGCCGTGCCCGGTCACCAGGAAGAACCCGGCGGTCTGGAGGGCCCGGTCGAGGGTGCGGGCGGTGGCGGCCCGGGCGTCGGGGTCGCCGGCGAGCCAGGGCCCGAGGTCGACGGTCGGAATACGGGGCTGGGGGGTGTCACTCACCGATGTCCTCGTTCCACAGTGCCGGGTTCTTCTCGATGAAGTCGGTCATCATCCGTACGCACTCGGGATCGTCGACGAGCACGATCTCCACACCGTGCTCGGCCAGCCAGTCGTGCCCGCCGTGGAAGGTGGTGGCCTCCCCGACGACGACCCGCCCGATCCCGAACTGCCGGACCAGACCGGAGCAGTACCAGCAGGGCGAGAGGGTGGTCACCATCGTCGTACCGCGGTACGACCGCTGGCGTCCCGCGGCCCGGAAGGCGGCCGTCTCCGCGTGCATCGAGGGGTCGTCGTCCTGGACGCGCCGGTTGTGGCCGCGCCCGAGGAGGGTGCCGTCGGCGTCGTAGAGCGCGGCCCCGATGGGGATGCCGCCCTCGGCGAGCCCGGCGCGGGCCTCCTCGACGGCGGTGGCGAGCCACCGGTGTGCCTGTGCCTGATCCATGTCTCTCACTCTCCTGTGGCCGAAACACGAGGGCAACGTGCGGAAAGTACTCTCCCGGCAGCCCACAGCCGGACGAACTGTCGGGAGGCGCGCATGCCCGCACTCACCCTTCGCGAGATCCTGGCCCTCGATCCCGTCCGCGCCGCCGAGCCCGAACTGCTCGCCGGGCACACCGCGCTGGACCGCCCGGTGCGCTGGGTCCATTCGAGCGAGGTGTACGAGGGCGCGAACTTCCTGGACGGCGGCGAACTGCTGCTCACCAACGGTTTCGGGCTGACGGGCGCCGCCGAGGAGGTCCGCCGCCGGTACGTCCGCGAGCTGGCCGCCCGGGGCGCCGCCGGGCTCGCGGTGGAGGTCGGCCGCTCCCTGCCCGACATGCCGCCCGAGGTCACCGACGAGGCCCGCCGCCTGGGACTGCCCCTGCTGGCCCTGCACCGGGTCGTGCCCTTCGTGCGGATCACGGAGGCCGCCAACCGGGCGATCGTCGCGCGCGGGCTGTCCGGCCGTTCGGTGGTACGGCCCTGGGGCGACGACCATACGGCGGCCCTGCTCGCCGACCTCGCCGACCGGGCGGCGCTGAACCAGCCGGAGGTGGAGGCGCGGGCGGCGCTCGCCGGGTTCCATCCGGGCCCGGGAGCCCGGCTGATCGGGGTGTCGCTGCACGGCACCCGGGAAGTGAGCACCGTCGACCGCGCGGTACGGCTGCTGGGCGGGGCCGGAGTGCTGCGGGCCGCGTTCCCGGGGGACGTCCTGGCGCTGCTGTCCCTGCCCGGGACGCGTCCCGGTGACCCCGTGAAAGCGGTGCAGGAGGCCTTCCGCACGGCTGCCGCCGCCGGGCTCACGGTGGCGGTGGGCCACGCCGTCTCCGCCTCCGACGGCGGCTGGCTGCGCTGGAGCGACACGCTGCGGGCGGCCCGTACGACCCTGGAACTGGCGTTGACCGTCCCGTCGGCCGAACCGGCCGCCCCCGAGGGCCCGTTGGTGACCTCCTCCCGGGCCCTCGCGCTGGAGCGGGAGCTGACGCGGGGCGGGGTGGACGCCAACCGGGACCGTCTGGCGGCGCTGGTGCAGCACGCCCTGGGGCCGTTGCTGGCCTGGGAGGCGGCCCACCCCAGCGACCTGGTCCGCACCCTGGAGACCCATCTGCGCAACGGCTGCTCCCCGACCCGCACCGCGGCGCTGCTGCACATCGGCCGCCAGTCCCTGTACCAACGCCTGGAGCGCATCGAGTCGTTGCTAGGTCTGGAGATAGACGACCCGGACCTGCTGGGCGAGTTGCTGACGGCCACCTGCGCACACCGGGTGGTACGCACGACGAAAGCCGTCGCACGGGGCGGGCTGCGGACGGTGGCCTAGCGCAGGGTGACGAGGTGCGTCCCGACGAACGGCGCGTAACACGTCACCGTCGAGGGCGTCCGCAGCACGTCGTCCTCGGCGAACACCTTCCGCACGGCCTCGAACGACACCTCCCCGCTCACCAGGGGTGCCACCCGGTCGTAGCGCTCCAGCTCCTCCTCCTCACCCCACACGTCCCACAGCAAGGTCTCCACCTTGTTGAGCGCGGCGAGGTCGAGGCGGATGTTCCCCGCCACGAACCGCTCCCCGACGAACGGCTCCTCCCCGGGCAGGCGCAGCCCGAACCCGGTCTCGTCCGCCCCGCCCTCCCGGATCGCCCGCCAGGCCTCACCGGCGACGAGGAACCGCGACCGGGGAACGTCCATCGGGTCGAAGTCCACCGGCCAGTTCGCGGTGATGCCGGGGTCGACCAGTTGCGCGTCCGCCAGCAGCCAGCCCCGCTTCTCGTCCCAGTACTCGGTGACCACGTGGTCACCGTGGAAGCCGGTCGAGGAGAAGTAGTCGGCGAACCCGGACCGCAGCCGGGCCGGGATGCCGGCGTGGCGCAGGAGCGAGACGTGCAGCAGCGTGAAGTCGCGGCAGACCCCGACGAAGCGGTCGCCCGGCTCCCGCCGCACGGTCAGCGGCGCGTCGTTGCGCTCGACGATGATCCGCAGGATGTCGTCGATGTACCGGGTCTCGGCGTCCTGGTAGAGCCGGTCGGTGGGATGGGTGTGCCCGAAGAACTCGCCCTCGACCCGATGGATCATCACTTCCCGGACGATCCGGGCGAGCCGAGCGGGGTCGCGCGGCAACCCGGCGTACCGCGGGGCCATGTCCCCGGGGTCGGAGAACACACTCTGCGTCGCATAGAAGGAGAGGGGCACGACGGGCCTCCCGAAGGCGTCATAGGCCACGTGTTCGATTACGGGCCGGCGCACCCCACCGTGCCAAAATGTCCCGCTCCATGTCCAGCGGACACTTTCGTAACTCAACGGACATCACGCGATCTGGTCCGATCCAACTCCCCCTCCTTACCCTGGGATTGACAAAGAGCGCGCATGGGGGGAATGCGGGTGCACAGACAGCTGCACGGGCGCGGGGCACTGTTCGACACGGAACCGGCGGGGCTCGCGCCACGGCTCGTGGGGCTGCGGCCGCACCAGCACCGGGCCATCGCGGTGGAGCATCCGCAGGAACTCCCCTTCGTCGTGCTCACCGGCGCGCGCGGAACGGGCAAGAGCGCCCTGCTGGCCGAGCTGCGGAGGGCCTACCACGGGCACACCCCGGTCGCCCTGGTCGACTGCGAGGCGGCCGAGTTCGCGGCGCCGCCCGCGGGCCGGGACACCGAGGCCTGGTCGCCCGTGTCGCAGGCCCTGCTGGTGATCGCCGAGCAGCTCGCACAGCCGGTGACCGGCGCCGGACGGATCACCTTCCCACGGCTGATGTCGGGCCTGGTCGCGGTGGCCGCCGGAGGGTGGCGGGACGCCGACTCGGAGCGGATCCGGCGCGAGGTCGAGCGGATCCTGCTGCTCAACGAGAGCGGATCGTGGATCGCCGGGTTCGCCGGCCGCTGGGCCGGGCGGGTCGCCGCCAACGTCGCCGCCGCCGCGACCGGCACCGGACCGCTGCTGTCCTCCGCCATCGAGGCGACCCTGGAGTCCATCTCCGACAGCTTCGTCCACCGCCGCCGGCAGCGCGCCGCCACCTGGTGGCGCGACTACCCCAACGCGAGCCGCAACGCCCGGCGCGGACTCATGCTGCTGTCCGGGCACTTCAGAGCCGGCGGCACCTCCCGCGAACACGCCGAGCGCCATCTCGTGCGCGCCCTGCTCGCCGACCTCACCGACGCCTACGCCGGCGTACTGCCCCGCATGCAGCGCCTGGGCCGGCCCCTCGTCCTCGTCGACAACGCGCAGTCCGCGCCCGGCCCCGGCCTCACCGACCCCGTCCTGCGCGACCGCTCCGCGGGCATCGCCGACCAGGTCGTCTTCATCACCGCGCTGCGCGGCACCGGCCGCCCCGCCCTGCGCAACGCCGTCCGGCGCACCCTCCCCGAGGTCGCCCGGCGCACCGACTGGACGCCCGACCCGGCCTCCCCCGCCTCCCGCGCCCTGCTGGTCTCGCTGCCGCCGCTGACCGCCGACGACACCCTGCACATCGTCGACGAGCACCAGGTGCCGCCCCAACTCCCGCACGCCGTGCACCGGTTGACCGGCGGCAACCCGCTGGGCATCACCCTGCTCACCGAATCCGCCGCCCAGAACGGCACGGGCTCGCTCGGCGAACTGCTCACCTCGGACGTACGGCTGCACGAGGACCGCGACGGCAGGCCCGCCTACGTGGAACTCCTGGACCGGCTCGTGCCCGCCGACCGGATGGAGGAGCTGACCGTGCTGGCCGCCGCCCACGACCACGACTCCGCCACCGCCCTGGCCGCGGCCCTCCTGCCGGACGACTTCGGCCCGGCCGACGTACGGGCGCTGCAGACCCGGCTCGTCCAGGAGGGGCTGCCGGAGGTGCCGGGCAGGTTCGTCGGCGACCCCTTCGTGCGGACGCTGCTGCTGCTCCGGCTGCATCACCGCTCCGCCGACCACGGGCGCTGGCGCGCGACACACGAGACCCTGATCGCGCACTACGCGCCCCCCGGCCCGGACGAGGCCCACACCCGCTACCGCCTGCACCACGAACTCGCCCTCGGCTCGACCGAGTCGGCCGTCGCCCACCTGCGCGACACCTTCACCGCCCTGGACACCCGCACCTGGCTGCGCACCCTGCGCTTCGTCGCCTCGGCGCCCTACTTCCACGCGCACGACGCCGAGGGCCACGACTTCGCCGCCCACGACGACCGGCGCGCGGCGATCGCCCTCGGCCACACGGACGCCGCCCAGCCGATGCCGGACTCGGCGGACGACCACGCGGTCGCCGTACTGCACCTGCGGATACGGCGGCTGCTGCACGCCGTGTGGCAGCTGACCGATCCGCTCGCCCTGCCCGACCCGAAGGTCTGCGACCGGCTGCGCTTCGAGCTGGAGCAGCTGTCCAACCTGCGCCCGGCCGGCAACGCGCTGCTGTGGCGGGCCTCCCGGGACTGGCCCGAGGACGCGCTCGCCGGCCGCCCGCTCAGGATCCCCGACGGCAACGACGACGACAGCGGCGACGGCGAGGGGGCGGCGTAATGGCCGGGACAGGCTTCGGAACACGGCTGCGCGAGGGCGTCTGGGAGATCCCCCTGCGCCGGTACGTCGCCCTGCTGCTCACCCTCGTGGTGCTGGGCGGTCTGGGCTTCGTCGTGCGCACCCTCGCCCACGACGACCGCTCCTGCGCGAAGGGGGTCCTCAGAGCGGAGGGCAGCGACGAGTGCGTCGGCGTCTCGGCGACCGGCTACGACTGGGGCCGGGCCCCGCTCCGGCCGGTCGTGCGGGCGATCGACCGCGAGAACCGGTCCATCAAGGGCCCCTACGTCACCGTGGCCCTCCTGGAGCCCTTCACCGCGACCGACGCCGACAACCTCGGTGACGTGCTGCACGAACTCCAGGGCGCCTATCTCGCGCAGTACCAGGCCAACCACCGGTCCAACGGGACCGTCCCGGCGATCCGGCTGGTGCTCGCCAACCCCGGTGCCACCGGCGCCCATTGGGAGCACACCGTCGAGCAGCTGGCCGGCATGACCGGGGCGAAGGACCGGCTGCGGGCGGTCGCCGGGGTCGGGCTGAGCACCGCCGAGAACAAGCGGGCCGTCGCCGCGCTCACGGCCCGGGGGATCGCGGTGATCGGCACTTCCATCACCGCCGACAACCTCGCCAACGGACAGCACGGCAAGGACCCCTTCCCCGGACTCGCCCGGGTCGCCCCCACCAACACCGACGAGGCCCGCGCGCTCACCTCCTTCGCCCGGGTCGCGGCCGACAAGGCGGTCCTGGTCCACGACCAGAAGGCGGACGACCCGGACAACGGCGACCCCTACTCGCTGACCCTGCAGCGCTCCTTCGAGAAACTGCTCAAGGGATCGCCGTACGCCCCCTGGTCGTTCAACCCGCCAGACGACCGCAGCCTGGAGGGCAGTACCGCCAACGACTTCGAGCAGATCACCCACCTGGTCTGCGACACGGACGCCGGCACCGACACCATCCTGTTCGCCGGACGCCACACCCAGCTGCGGCAGTTCATCAACGCGCTCGGTGAACGCGGCTGCCAGAAGCGCAGGTTCACCCTGCTCACCGGCGACGAGGCGTCCTACCTCACCGGCGACAAGGACCTGAACCGGGACGCCCTGAACCACAACCTCACCGTCCGCTACACCGCGCTCGCCCATCCGGACGCCTGGCTCACGTCCCCGCCCGCCACCGGGGGTTCGGCCGCCGACGCGCAGGCGCTGCTGGACCTGGTGCGCGAGGGCCAGGGCGACAAGGTGGGCCCGATCGGGGACGTCGACCTGGAGGACGGGCAGCTGATCATCGCCCACGACGCGATGCGGCTGACGTACCAGGGCATCCGGTTCGCCAAGGGCAGCAAGGACATCCCCACCCTCGAAGAGGTCCGCAACGAGTGGCGGCTGATCAAGGGCACCCAGCAGCGCGTCGACGGCGCGAGCGGCTGGATCTGCCTCGACAACCACGGCAACCCGTACGACAAGGCCGTACCGATCGTGGAACTGACCTCGCGGGGGACCGCCCGCTTCGTGCGGATCGCCTGGCCGGAGGGGAAGCCGCCGGCAAAGGAGTGCCTGCCGCCCTCGTAGGACGGCAGGCAGGGTCCTCGGGGCTCAGACGCCGGCGTACGAGTGCTTTCCGGTGACGAAGATGTTGACGCCGTAGTAGTTGAACAGCCAGCAGCCGAAGGCGAGCATCGCCAGGTAGGCGGCCTTGCGGCCCTTCCAGCCGGCGGTGGCGCGGGCGTGCAGGTAGCAGGCGTAGGCGACCCAGGTGATGAACGACCAGGTCTCCTTGGGGTCCCAGCCCCAGTAGCGGCCCCACGCGTCGCCCGCCCAGATCGCGCCCGCGATGATCGTGAAGGTCCACAGCGGGAAGACGGCCGCGTTGACGCGGTAGGCGAACTTGTCGAGGCTCGCGGAGGCCGGCAGCCGGTCGAGGACGGAGTTCGCGAACCGGCCGGGCGTGCCGCCGGACGCGATCTTGTTCTCGTAGCTGTCCTTGAAGAGGTACAGGATCGTGGCGACCGCGCCGACGTAGAACACCGCGCCGCAGAAGATCGCGGTGGAGACGTGGATGTACAGCCAGTACGAGTGAAGGGCGGGAACCAACTGGTCGCTGGCGGTGTACAGGACGGTGACGGCGAGGCCGAGATCGAGGAGGACCGTGGTGACCAGGAACAGCCCGAGCCAGCGCACGTTCTTCTTCAGGGCCAGCAGCCCGAGGTACACGGCGACGGCCACCGTGGAGAAGGTGATGTTGAACTCGTACATGTTGCCCCAGGGCGCCCGCTCCACCGAGGCGGCCCGGGCGACGACCCCGCCGAGCTCGATGAGGAAGGCGAGCACCGTGAGGGAGATGGCGATACGCCCGTAGAGGTCGCCCTGCTCGTCCCCGCCGTGCGCCCCGGGCCCGTCGGGCACGTCCCGCGAGCCCGCCGCCGACCGCACCACGACCTGCGGCCGCTCCAGTACGGCGGTGCTGCCGCCCTGGTTCACGGTGACGGCCGGCGCCTTGGCCTTGGTCTTGGTCTTCGCGCCGGCGGTGAGCGCGGCGGCGGTCCGGCCGACCTTGCTGCGGCTGCCGAGGAGCCATTCGGCGATGTACGCGAAGAAGGCCAGGGTGTAGACGGCCATGGAGGAGTAGATCAGCGTGTTGCTGATGTTGGCGAGGTGCTCGTTGGTGGCGGTGGCCAACTCGGTTGCGGCGGCGAGAGTCACTTTTCAGACCCTTCAGAGGGTGCTTCTTGGGGTTCGGGGGTGGATTGCTCGGTTTGCGACTGGTCGTACAGCACTCCTGCCAGCTCGCCCAGTTCCTCCGGCAGCTTCGCCGACTCGCTGCGGCCGAGGCCGGCCATCTCCACGACCGTCACGCCGTCGTCGCCGCGCACCGCCCGCACCCACACCCGGCGGCGCTGGATGAACAGGGACGCGGCGAGGCCGAAGATCGCGGTGAGGGCGCCGCCGAGGGCCCAGCCACTGGCGGGCTGCTGGACGACCTGGAAGTTCGCCCACTGCTTGGTGCCCTCGTAGGTGACCGAACCGGCGCCGTTCGGGAGCTTCATGGTCTGGCCGGGCTTCAGGTTCTCCCTGAGCTCCTGGCCCTTGGCGTCCTTGAAGTCCTTCACATGCGACTTGTCGAGCTGGTACACGCTCTGCGGGATGCCCGAGTCGACACCGAGGTCACCGTGGTACGGCGTGAGGTTGAGCACCGGGTTGTTCAGCGCGGGGAAGGTGGAGGCCGTCTCGCTGCCCGTGGTGTAGGTCGGCAGGAAGAAGGCCGAGATGCCCAGCTGCTCGCTGACGCCCTTGGCGTTCTTGTAGCCGTCGAGGACCTTGATCACACCGGTGGAGGTGACGTTGGAGTCCAGCGGCAGCAGCGCGACCGCGTCGCGGTAGACGACGTTGCCCTTGCCGTCCCGCACGGTGATGAGGGGCGCGTAGCCGTGGGCGGTGAGGTAGACCTTCGCGTCGCCGACCTCCAGCGGCTCGTTGACCTTGACGAGGGTCTTCCGCCCCTTGCCGTAGGCGCCCTCGCTGTAGGTGATGGCCGCCTGGTAGAGGCGCGGGGTGCCCTTGTTGGGGCCGGTGGTCTCGTAGGTGCCGGTGAACTTGTTCAGGCGGAAGCTGAGCGGCACCAGGTCGCCGGTGTCGAAGAGGTTCCCGGACTTGAAGTCGTCGTACTGGGTGAGGGTGTTGGAGAAGCCGTCGCCCTCGACGACCAGCTTGTTGCCCTCGGACTTGAACAGCTGGCCCCAGGCGAAGGCGGTCAGCAGCACGATCAGCGCGATGTGGAAGGCGAGGTTGCCGACCTCGCGCACATAGCCCTTCTCCCCGGCGACGTTGTCACCGGCGAGGTGGGCGCGGAAGCGCCGCTTCTTCAGGAGGGCGAGCGCGGCCTCGCGGACCTGCTCGGGCTCGGCGGCGGTGCGCCAGGTGGTGTAGGCGGGCAGCCGGGTCAGCCGCTTCGGCGCGCCCGGCGGCCGGCTGCGCAGCTGCCCGACGAACTGCCAGGTGCGGGGCACGATGCAGCCGACCAGGGAGACGAACAGCAGGATGTAGATCGCGGAGAACCACACCGAGCTGTAGACGTGGAAGAGGCCGAGCTTGTCGTAGACGTCCCCGAGGGTGGGGTTGTTCTTGACGAAGTCGGCGACCTTCGTGGCGTCGGTACCGGACTGCGGGATCAGCGAGCCGGGGATCGCGCCGAGCGCCACCAGCAGGAGCAGCAGCAGCGCCACCCGCATCGAGGTCAGCTGGCGCCAGAACCAGCGGGCCCAGCCGATCGCTCCCAGGGTGGGCAGGTTCGGCGGCCCCTCGACCGGGGCGGTGGACAGCTGGGAGCCGGCGGCACCGAGGTCCTGGTCGCCGACGGAGGCGTCGGGGGTGGCGGGTGTGGTCTTGCTCATGGATCAGATCCCCACAGTGAAGCCGGCGGACCAGGACTGGACGTCCTGCACGAGGCGGTCCCACGCGCCGGTCAGCAGCAGCAGCCCGGTCACGATCATCATGGTGCCGCCGATGCGCATGACCCAGGTGTAGTGGCGCTTGACCCAGCCGAAGGCGCCGAGCGCCTTGCGGAAGGCGACCGCGGCGAGCACGAAGGGCACGCCGAGGCCGAGGCAGTAGGCGACGGTCAGTATGGCACCGCGGCCGGCGCTGCCCTGTTGGGAGGACAGGGCGATCACCGAGGCGAGGGTCGGGCCGATGCAGGGGGTCCAGCCGATGCCGAACAGCGCGCCCAGCAGCGGGGCGCCGACCAGGCCCATGGTGGGTTTGTTGTGGAAGCGGAACTCCCGCTGGGTCATCCAGGGCATGAGGCCCATGAAGAAGACACCCATGAGGATCATGAGCACGCCCAGCACCTTGGACAGCACGCCCTGGTTCTCCTGGAGCGTCTGGCCGAAGTAGCCGAACAGCGCCCCGCTGGAGACGAACACCGCGGTGAAGCCGAGCACGAACAGGGAGGCGCCCGCGACCATCCGGCCGCGTCGGGCCTCGGCGAGATCGGTGCCGGTGACGCCGGTGACGTAGGACAGATAGCCGGGGACCAGCGGCAGGACGCACGGGGAGAAGAAGGAGACCAGGCCGCCGAGGACCGCGATGGGCAGGGCGAGGAGCAGGGCGCCGTTGAGGACGGTGCCGTTGTAGCCCGTCTCGGCGGCGAGCGTGACCACTGCGCTCACGTCACTTCTCCGCGAGGACCGGGTCGATCATCTTGCGCAGCTTGCTCTCGCTGAGCGCGGCGAGCGAGCGGGCGGCGATCTTCCCGTCCCGGTCGATGACGAGCGTGGAGGGCACGGCCTGCGGGTTGAGGGTGCCCTTGGTGAAGCGGAGCATCAGCTTGCCCATCGGGTCGTACAGGCTGGGGAAGGTGATGCCCATGTCCTTCTCGAAGGCGCGGGCGTTCTGGACGCTGGTGTCGCGGGTGTTGACGCCGACGAACTGCACGTCCTTGCCCTTGAGCTCCTTGTTGACCGCTTCCAGGTTGGGTGCCTCGGCCCGGCACGGGGCGCACCAGGAGCCCCACATGTTCAGGACGACGACCTTGCCCTTGTAGTCGGCGACGTCGAGCTGTCCGCCGTCGACGGTCTTCCCGGACAGGTCGGGGGCGGCGCCCCGGTCCCCCTTGTCGGCGGTCGAGATGCCGTCCGCGCCCATGACGAAGTTGGTGTCACCGCCGCCGCCCGAGGTGCCGCCCGAACTGCAGGCGGACAGGGTCAGCGCTGCGGCTGCGGCACCCACGCTGAGCAGGGTGGTGCGGACTCGGGAGCGGCTACGGCTGGCGGCACTCATGTGAAAAGTTTCGCATGCCCGTTCCGGGGATCTTGGGCACCCCCCTTGCGGGCGGAAACCCGCATTTCAGGCAGCGTTCGAGGAGGCCGTCGAGGAGGGTGTCGAGGGCGCCTTGAGGAAGGTCTTCCAGCCGCCCGCCGGCTCCTGGCCGACGTCGAGCGTGCGGAGCTCGGCGAGCACCTCGGGCTTCTGCACGTCCATCCAGTCGACGAACTGCCGGAAGGAGACCATGCGGACGTCCGCGCCCTTCTCCTTCTCCCGCGCGATGTGCTTGAAGGCCTGCTCGACGGCGTCCATGTAGATGCCGCCGTTCCAGTGCTCGAAGTGGTTGCCGACGAAGAAGGGGGCGCGGTTGGTCTCGTAGGCCCGCTGGAAGCCGGCGATGTAGGCGCCGGCGGACTGCTCGCGCCAGGCCGGGTAGTTGTGGGCGGGCGCGTTGGTCGAGTTGATCGACTGGTTGGCGAGCATGTTGTAGTCCATGGACAGGACCTCGAAGCCGCGGCCGGGGAACGGTATCGCCTGCAGCGGCAGGTCCCATATGCCGTTCTTCTTCTCGGGCCAGACCTGGCGGCCGCCGGGCGAGGAGGCGTCGTAGCGCCAGCCGAGCTCGCGGGCGGTGGGCAGCAGGTTGTTCTGGCCGAGCAGGCAGGGGGTGCGGCCGCCGACGAGTTCCTTGTCGTAGTCGAAGGGCAGCGCGGGCAGGTCGGTCCAGCCGGTGTTGGTGCGCCACTCCTTGACGAACGACTTCGCCTGCTCGATCTCGCTCTTCCACTGCTGGGGCGTCCAGTTGCCTACGGTGCCGTAGCCGGAGCAGAAGTGGCCGTTGAAGTGGGTGCCGATCTCGTGCCCCTCGAGCCAGGCCCGGCGGACGTTGGTGAGGGTCGCCCTGACGTGCTCGTCGGTGAGGTAGCCGATGTCGGAGGCGCCTCGGGGGTTGTTCGGGGGGTCGTAGAGCCGCTTCTTCGACTCGGGCAGCAGATACAGCCCGGACAGGAAGAAGGTCATGTGCGCGTCGTGCTTCCTGGCGAGGTCGAGGAAGCGCGGGAAGAGGCCGTTGCCGACCTCGCCGGCGCCGTCCCAGGAGAAGATCACGAACTGCGGCGGGGTCTGGCCGGGCTCCAACGGCACCGGCTTGCCGGGCTGGTGGGGCTGCTTGCCGGTGAAGGAGGTGGAGCCGTCACCGATGGGGCGGGCGGTGGGCGGCTTCTTGCTGGGCGAGGCCCCTGCGCTGTGGGTCACCCCGCCCGACCCGTTCCCGTCCGAGCCGGTGAGGGTGCCGCACCCCGAGAGACCTACGGCGGCCGCGGCGCCCGCACCGAGACCTATTGCTCCCCTTCGGCTGACAGCGCGCATGTTTCCCCGATTCGTCACGTTCTTGGGTGGTCACCCAGTCAGAGGAGACGAGGAGGGGGAAGGTTCCGGCACTTGTTCCGGATTCGGTAACAGAGACGCGCCCGAAGGGGCGCGGGGAACTGCGCGACCAGCCACGACGGGCCCGCAGCTCCCCACGGCCTTGCTCGGTTCCCGCGGAGCGCTACGCCCCGAACGCCTTGCTCTTGCCCTTCGCGGGCTTGGCACCGGCCCGGAGATGGACCGGCACGAGATCGATGGCGGGCTCGGAGTACCCCACGGACACGATCCGGTCGCCCTGGTACGTGAAGGACGTCAGAGAGGCGAGCGTGCACTGCCGCTTGCGCGGGTCGTGCCACAGCCGCCGCTTCTCGACCCACGACCGCACGATCCAGATCGGCAGCTGGTGGCTGACGAGCACGGCCTCGTGCCCCCGCGCCCGGTCCCGGGCCGCGTCCAGCGCGCCCTTCATCCGGACGACCTGGTCGACGTAGGGCTCGCCCCACGACGGCTTGAAGGGGTTGACGAGGTGCTTCCAGTTGTCGGGGTTCTTCAGCGCGCCGTCGCCCACGCCGAAGGTCTTGCCCTGGAAGACGTTCTCGGCCTCGATGAGCCGCTCGTCGGTCGCGAGGTCGAGGCCGTGCGCCTTGGCGATCGGCGTGGCGGTCTCCTGCGCCCGCTCCAGCGGGGAGGCGCAGACGTAGGTGACGTCCCGGGGGGCGAGGTGCTCGGCGACCCGGTCGGCCATCTGCCGTCCGAGCTCGGAGAGGTGGTAGCCGGCGAGACGGCCGTAGAGGACCCCGTCGGGGTTGGCGACCTCGCCGTGCCGCATGAGGTGGACGACGGTGATGTCGCTGTTGGTCGGGGTGCTCATGCTGCCGTGGCCTCCGCCGCCGCTCGGGCCGCCGCCGGAAGGGCGTCGGCGATCCGCTGAACCGCCTGCTCGTCGTGGGCCGTGGAGACGAACCACGACTCGAAGGAGGACGGCGGCAGGTAGACGCCGTTCTCCAGAAGGGAGTGGAAGAAGGCGGTGTAGCGGAAGGACTCCTGCGCCTTGGCGTCCTCGTAGTCGCGCACCGGCCGGTCGGTGAAGAACACCGAGAACATGTTGGAGGCGCTCTGCACGGTGTGCGCGACGCCCTCCTTGCCGAGCGCCTCGGAGACCAGCGACTGGATCTGCTCGGAGACGGCGTCGACCTTGACGTAGGCCGCGTCGTCGAGCAGCCGCAGCTGGGCCAGTCCGGCGGCGGTGGCGACCGGGTTACCGGAGAGGGTGCCGGCCTGGTAGACGGGCCCGGCGGGGGCGAGGTGGGCCATGACGTCCGCGCGGCCACCGAAGGCGGCGGCGGGGAACCCGCCCCCCATGACCTTCCCGAAGGTCAGGAGATCGGCCTTGACCCCGTCGATCCCGTACCAGCCGCTCCGGCTGGTACGGAACCCGGTCATGACCTCGTCGGAGATGTAGAGGGCGCCGTTCTGCGCGCAGGCGTCCTTCAGCCCCTGGTTGAACCCGGGCAGGGGCGGCACGACGCCCATGTTCCCGGGCGAGGCCTCGGTGATGACGCAGGCGATCTCTCCGGGGTGCCGGTGGAAGGCCTCGTGGACGGCTTCGAGATCGTTGTACGGCAGCACGATCGTGTCGCCGGCCTGGGCACCGGTGACGCCGGGGGTGTCGGGCAGCGCGAAGGTGGCCACTCCGCTGCCGGCCGCGGCGAGCAGGGAGTCGACGTGACCGTGGTAACACCCGGCGAACTTGATGACCTTGGTGCGCCGGGTGAAGCCGCGGGCGAGCCGGATGGCGGACATGGTGGCCTCGGTCCCGCTGGAGACGAGCCGCACCTGGTCGACCGGCTCGACCCGGGCGACGATCTCCTCGGCGAGCGCGACCTCGCCCTCGCCGGGGGTGCCGAAGGAGGTGCCTTTCGACACCGCCTCCTGGACGGCGGCGATCACCTCGGGGTGGGAGTGCCCGAGGATCATGGGTCCCCAGGAGCAGACGAGGTCGACGTACTCGCGACCGTCGGCGTCGGTCAGGTAGGGCCCGGTGCCGGACACCATGAAGCGGGGGGTGCCGCCCACCGCACGGAAGGCGCGGACCGGGGAGTTCACGCCGCCGGGCGTGACGGCGGACGCGCGGTCGAACAGGGCCTGCGAGACAGGCGCATCGTACGAATAGGGCAATTCACTCATATCCTGCGACTTCTCCGACCTTCTCCGGTTTGTTCGGCTTTCTCGGATCCCGTTGCCGGTGACTACCTCAGGGTAGGCCAGCCCTCGAAACCTCCCGGCGCCCCGCGATCTGCGAAACTGAATGCAGATACACACAGCTCACGGAGACGATGGCACGGAGCCGGTTGTTCAGGGGCTGCGAAGATCCTGCGGACAGGTGTTTCAGCGCACGTTTCGGCGGGCGGCCGTGGGGGAGGTCACTGACACGATGATCGGGTTGCGCGGCGGGGGTCACGCATCCTAGAAAAGCAGTCGGGTGGAGATATGCATCGCGGTGGCGGACTGGGCGAGGGGACCGACGACCTGGGTCCTCGACGTGCCCGGCGGGGAAGGCACCGGCGCGAGGCGGAGGAAGCGGCCGAGACACGTCAGGGACGCAGTGCCTCGGGCACCCCGGATGAGTCGGAACGCGACGAGCGACGTATCGAACGTCGGATCGATCCGTTGAGGGCGGGAAGCAGGAATGGTGGTCGGGTGGGGGTGACGTACAAGTACTTCGGCGCGCCCGACGGCGCGACCGCGGCCCGTGTCCCGATCTCGATGCGCCCCGAGGAACTCGGCGGCGACGAGCTCGGCATGAACGGCATGTTCACCAAGATCAAGCCGGAGACCATGGCGGCCATGGTCCTCACCGGCATCGAGGGCGTCCCCCTCCACAAGGTCCCCCCGCTCGAACTGGTCGTCCTGCACCCCGACTACGCGGTGGTCAAGCTCCCCATGACGGTCGTGGACCCCCTGCGCGGCATAGGCGAGGAAGCGGTCGGCGCGGCGGCGTTCATCTGGTCGACGGTCCCCGACCGGGGCGGCCCCCGGGACGCGTTCAACGTGTACCAACTGCTGCACGAGTGGCAGGACTTCAGCCACCGTCTTCATGAGGCGGGGCATCAGCCGTACTGCCTGGTGTGGCCCTGACCTGACGGTTTCACGAGGCGGGCGGGGGCAGCTGCCCCCGCCCGCCTCGTTCCGTTCCCTCGCTCAGGCCGCCTTGCGGCCCCTTTCCCGGTGCGCCCGGATGACGTCCGCGTACCGGTGTCCCGTGCCCTTGATCGTCCGTCGCTGGGTCTCGTAGTCGACGTGGACGAGGCCGAAGCGCTTGTCGTAGCCGTAGGCCCATTCGAAGTTGTCCAGCAGGGACCAGGCGAAGTAGCCGGCCAGCGGGGCGCCCTTGCGGGCGGCGGACGCGCAGGCGGCCAGGTGGTCGAGCAGGTACTGCTGGCGTTCGGGGTCGTCGACCGTCCCGTCGGGGCGTACGACGTCGGGGTAGGCGGAGCCGTTCTCGGTGACGTAGAGCTTGCGGGCGCCGTACTCGTCGGTGAGGCGGAGCAGCAGGGTCTCGATGCCGTTCGCGTCGATCTCCCAGTCCATGCCGGTGCGCGGGACGCCGGGGCGGGGGATCTGGCGGGCCCGGGGCGCCGGACCGGTGGGGTCGTCGGCCACGGTGAGCGGCATGTAGTAGTTGAGTCCGAGCCAGTCCAGGGGGGCGGCGATCGTCGCCAGGTCGCCGGCCCGTTCGGGGAGTTCGACCCCGTAGACCTCGCGCATGTCCGCCGGGAAACCGCGGCCGTGGACCGGGTCGAGCCACCAGCGGTTGGTGTGGCCGTCCATGCGGCGGGCGGCGGCGAGGTCCTCCGGGCTGTCGGTGGCCGCGTGGACCGTGGAGAGGTTGGTGACGAGGCCGACCTGGGCGGACGGGGACGCGGCGCGGATCGCCTGGGCGGCGAGGCCGTGGCCGAGGAGCAGGTGGTAGGAGGCCCGGACGGCGGCCGTGAGGTCCCTCAGGCCGGGGGCCATCGTGCCTTCCAGGTGGCCGATCCAGGCCGAGCACAGGGGTTCGTTGAGCGTGGTCCAGTGCCGCACCCTGTCCCCCAGGCGCCCGGCCACGACCTCGGCGTACGCCGCGAAGTGCTCGGCGGTCTCGCGCGCGGGCCAGCCGCCGCGGTCCTGGAGCACCTGGGGCAGGTCCCAGTGGTAGAGGGTCACGGACGGGGTGATGCCGGCGGCCAGCAGGGCGTCGATCAACTCGTCGTAGAAGTCGAGGCCCTTGGGGTTGACCGGGCCGTCGCCCCCGGGCATCACGCGCGGCCAGGCGACGGACAGCCGGTAGGCGTTGGTGCCGAGCCGGCGCATGAGGCCGATGTCCTCGCGCCAGCGATGGTAGTGGTCGCAGGCGACGTCGCCGGTGTCGCCGCCCGCGACCTTGCCGGGGGTGTGCGAGAAGGTGTCCCAGATCGACGGCGAGCGGCCGTCCTCCGCCACGGCTCCCTCGATCTGGTAGGCCGCCGTGGCCGTGCCCCACAGGAAGTCGTGCGGGAGTGCGGCGAGGTCGATGCTCACGGAAGTCCTTTCAAGGTCGGTCACTTGACGGCGCCCGCCGTCAGCCCGGCGACGAGATAGCGCTGGAGCAGCAGGAACCCGGCGACCACGGGCACGCTGACGACCAGCGAGGCGGCCATGATCTGGTTCCAGTACACGTTGTTGAGCGTGGAGTAGCCCTGGAGTCCGACGGCGAGGGTGCGGGTGGTGTCGTTGGTCATGACGGAGGCGAAGAGCACCTCGCCCCAGGCGGTCATGAAGGCGTAGACCGCGACCGCGACGATCCCGGGGATCGCGGCGGGCACGACGACCCGGAAGAGCGCGCCGAGCGGCCCGCAGCCGTCGACCAGCGCGGCCTCGTCCAGGTCGCGCGGCACCGAGTCGAAGTACCCGATCAGCATCCAGATGGAGAAGGGCAGGGAGAAGGTCAGATACGTCAGGATCAGCCCGCCGCGCGAGCCGAACAGGGCGATGCCGGTGGCGTTGCCGATGTTGACGTAGATCAGGAAGAGGGGCAGCAGGAAGAGGATGCCCGGGAACATCTGTGTGGAGAGCACGGTCACCGTGAAGACCCGCTTGCCGCGGAACTCGTAGCGGCTGACGGCGTACGCGGCGAACACCGCGATCACCACCGAGCAGACGGTCGCCGCGCCCGCCACGACCAGCGAGTTCACGAAGTAGCGTGCCAGCGGGATCGTGGACCAGATGTCGATGTACGGACGGATCGTCACCTCGCTCGGCAGCCAGTGGAACTCGCCCGTGACGTCCGCGAGCGGCTTCAGCGAGCTGGAGACCATGACGTACACCGGCAGCAGGACGAAGCCGGTGAGCAGGGTGAGGAAGATCCGCCGGGACCAGAAGAACGAACGCGGCGGTGCCATGGGCGAGTTGGTGCTAGCCATGGGCCGGCTTCCTTCCCCGGGAGGTCAGCAGGAGGTAGACGCCCGTCACCACGAGCAGGAACAGCAGCAGGAGTACGGACATGGCGGAGCCGGTGCCGAAGTTCCAGGTGACGAAGGACGCCTGGTAGATGTGGACCGAGATGAGGTCCGCGGCCTCCGGGGCCGACTTGCCGAACAGGACGAACGGCGTGTTGAAGTCGTTGAAGGTCCAGAGGAAGAGGACCAGGAGCAGCACCTGGTTGACGGGGCGCAGGGACGGCAGCGTGATGCGGCGGATCTGCTGCCACATCCCGGCGCCGTCCAGGGCCGCCGCCTCGTACAGCTCGCCCGGGATGTTCTGCAGGCCGGCCATCACGATGAGGAAGGCGAACGGCCAGCCCTTCCACACAGACACCGTGAGCAGCGCGTAGAAGCTGTTGTCGCCGATCAGCCAGAAGGACGGCTTGTCGGTGAGGTGGAGCTGGTCGTGCAGGACGTGGTTCACCAGGCCGTTGTCGTGCTGGAACATGAACACCCAGGTGATGACGGCCGCGTAGACCGGCAGGGCGTACGGGATGAGGAACAGCGCGCGCAGCAGGCCCCGGCCGCGGAAGGTGTCCTGGAGATAGACCGCCGCCGCCGTGCCGATCAGCCAGCACAGGCCGACCGACAGCAGCGTGAAGGCCACGGTGACGAGGAACGAGTGCAGCAGCGCCTCGCCGACCGGGGCGTCGAAGTCCACCGACACCTTGTAGTTGTCGAGGCCGGACCAGGGCGCGGTGCCCCAGTCGCGGATGTAGAACTGCGTGAGCTCCTTGAAGCTCATCACGATGCCGATGACCATCGGCACCAGGTGGACCAGGAGTTCGAGGAGCAGGGCCGGCAGCAGGAGCAGGTACGGCAGGCCGATGCGGCGGATCCTTCCGGGGCGGCGGCGGGGATGCGGATGCGCCGCCCCGGAAGGGGTCTCGCCCACGGCCGCCTCGGCGGGCGCGGTGGTGGTCATCGTGCTCACTTCGTCGGCATCTGCTGCTGGGCCTTCTCCAGCGCCGCCTTGACCGACTCGGTGGTGACCGCGCGTCCGGCGGCCGCGTCGGCGAACAGGTCCTTGACGGCGGTTCCTACGGCCGTCTCGAACTGCGACTCGTCGGCGACCTGCGGCAGGGCGGCGGCGCTGGTGGCGAGGGTGTCCTTGAGGACCTTGTTGGCGCCCGAGCTGAACGTGCTGTCCGACTGCACGGTCTTCACCGGCGGGATGGAGCTGTAGGCGGTGTTGAGGATCTTCTGCTCGGCGTCGCCGGTCATGAACTTCACGAACTTCTTGGCGCCGTCGATGTTGTCGGTGTTCTTGAAGACGGCCAGGTTGATGCCCATGACGGCCGAGTTGACCTGGGTGCCGGCGCCCGGGGTGCCGGACTGCACGGGCACGGGTGCGATGCCGTACTTGTCCTCGCTCATGCCCTGGGACGTGAGGTTGGCGGAGGCGGACTGCCACAGCAGCATGGCCTGGTTGCCCTTGGCGAAGTCGCTGACGGACTGGTTCTGGGCGTACTCGGCGTCGCCGGTCGGGATGACCTTGTCCTTGGCCATGAGGTCGACGTACTGCTTGACGGCGGCCACCACGTTGTCGTTCGCGAAGTCGGGCTTGCCGTCGGCGGTGAAGAAGTCGCCGCCGTGCTGCTTGGCGAAGACGAAGACGTGGTGGATGTTCTCCGAGAGGTTCGCGCCCTCCGCGCCGAGCGCGGACTTGCCCTTGGCCTGGATCTTCTTGCCGTCGGCGACCAGTTCGTCCCAGGTGGCCGGGGGCTTGGTGATGCCGGCGTCGGCGAAGATCTCCTTGTTGTAGTAGAGGGCGTAGGACATCGAGTAGAGCGGGACCGCGGCCGGGTCCTGGCCCTGGGCGCCGGTGGAGCCGAGCGCGGAGTCGACGAAGCGGTCCCTGCCGCCGATCGCGGCGAAGTTCTTGGCGTTCCAGGGCAGCAGCGCGCCGGTGGCCTGGAGGGAGGCGCTCCAGGTGTTGCCGATGTTGAGGACGTCGGGGCCCTGGCCCGAGGTGGTCGCGGTGAGGATGCGGTTGAGCAGGTCGGACCAGGGGACGACCTCGACCTTGACCTTGATGCCGGTCTGCTTCTCGAACTTGTCGAGCTCGGGCTGGAGGACCTTCTTGTCGACCTCGATGCTGGCGCCCTGGTTGGAGGCCCAGTAGGTCAGGGTCTTCGGCGAGTCGTTGGACCCGCCGCTCGTCGACGAGCCGCCGCCACAGGCGGTCACGAGAGTCATGAGGGAAACGGTGACCGCTCCGGCGGCCGCGGCTCGGGTTCTGCGCATGGCTCTGGCGTCCCTTCCAGGGAGAGACCCCTGGGCGCGTTCATTTCCCGAACACCGCCCCGGAGTTAATTTATGGCGTGATTTAAGACGCGAAGGAAAGTCGCGTCAAGAGTCGGCGCGGCGGTATCTTGCAGGTCGAGGCGGCGTCGGAAGGGATCCACATGGCGGGGCGGAGCGGGCGGACGGTGCGTGACCTGCGACGGGGCAATCGGACCGCCGTACTGCAACGGTTGTATTTCGACGGGCCGATGAGCCGCTTCGAGCTGGCCCCGGCCACCGGTCTGAGCGGCGGCTCCATCAGCAACGTGGTCGCGGAACTGGTCGAGGACGGCCTGGTCGAGGAGGCCGGCACCGTCGAGTCCGACGGCGGCCGCCCCCGCACCCTGCTGCGCGTCGCCCCCTCCGGCGGCCACATGATCGGCGTCGACGTCGGCGAGACCCGCGTCCGCGTCGAGCTCTTCGACCTCGCCCTCACCGAACTCGCCCGCACCGAACGGCCCCTGGAGCATCACGGCTACGACGTCGAGGTCGTCGTCGGTCACATCCGCGACGGCATCGCCGAGGTCCTCGCCGACACCGACATCACCCCCGAACAGCTGCTGGGCGTCGGCATCGGGGTCCCCGGCATCGTGGCCCCCACTCCCGAGCAGGGCGCGGTGGTACACGGCCAGACGATGGGCTGGGACGCCGTCCCGCTGGAGTCCCTGCTGCGTTCGACCTCTGAACTCCCGGATTCCGTCCCGTACTTCATCGACAACGGCGCCCGCACCCTCGGCCAGGCCGAGCTGTGGTTCGGCGCCGGCCGGGGCTCCCGCAACGCGGTCGTCGTCCTCTTCGGGTCGGGCATCGGCGCCTGTCTCGTCACCGAGGGAGTGGAGTACGGCCGCGCCCTGGAGTGGGGACATGTGACCGTGCGGGTCAGGGGACGCCGCTGCCGCTGCGGTGCGCTCGGCTGTCTGGAGGCGTACGCGGGCGCGGGCGCGCTCGTCGACCGCTGGCGCGAGGCGGGCGGCCATCCGCCCGAGGGCACCGACGAGGAGACCGCGCTGGCCGCGCTGCTCGCCGCCGCCCACCCGGCCGGGAGCGCCGAGGCCGACCCGGTGGCCCTCGCCGTCCTGGAGGAGACCGCCGAGTACGTGGGGGCCGGACTGTCCGACCTGGTCAACCTCTTCCAGCCGGAACGCATCCTCATCGGCGGCTGGGCCGGCCTGCAGCTCGGGCCCCGCTTCCTGCCCGCCGTACGCCGGTACGCCGACGCGTACTCCCTGCGCCACCCCGCCGCACGCGTCCGCATCGACCTCGGCGAACTCGGTCCGGACGCGGTCACCGTCGGCGCGGCGAGCCTGCCCCTCGCCGACTTCTTCGCCGGGGGCGGGCGGCGCGGCGCGCGCCGGCGGGTCCGCGCGGAGGCGAACGGCTGACCCGCGCCGGGAGCGCGAGCGGCGCGCGCGGCCCCGGTCAGGCCACCGGGTCGAGGAACGTCAGTACGGAGGCGTCCTCCTCGATCAGCGGTGTGAGAGCGGCGTTGAAGGGGCCGCCGTACGGGGCCTTCAGGTGTGCCTGGAAGGCGTCCTCGTCCCGGTAGACCTCGAAGATCCAGAAGGCGCGCGGGTGGGACGCCTTGGTGTAGACGTCGAAGGCGAGGTTGCCCTCCTCCGCACGCACCTTGCCGGCGTACTCCACGATCATGCGCGCGACCTCGTCCTGCGCTCCCTCACGGGCGGTGAACTCGGCGAGCAGGGTCTTCTTCACGGTTTCGTGTCCTTGTCAGTCGCGGTAGGAGCCGAGGTGCCAGACCCGGGCCCGGTCCAGTTTCACCGAGCCGTTCTCGGCGAAGACCCGCACTCCCTGGCTGTCGGGGTGGGGGAAGATCTGGTCGGTGATCACGGCCTCGCCGCTGCCGCCGAAGACCTCGACGGAGGACCAGTCGACGAGGATCCGCAGCCTGACCTTGCCGTTCTCCGCCTTGAGCGGGGCCCGCTGGATGCCGGGGAAGGCGCTGCTGAAGTCCGTGGCGCCGGAGCGGGTGCGGTCGACGTACAGCTCCTGGGTCGTGGTGTCGTAGCCGATGACGGTCTCCTCTCCCCCGGCGCCGGTGCGCACCCGCAGGCCGAAGCGGTCGGCGTCCCGCAGGGAGAAGGTGGCCTCGATGTCGAGCGCACTGCCCTGCGCCTTCGGGCCGATCAGCGGCTGTGAGGTGTTGGTGACGGTGAGCCCGGACGCCGTCGCGGCGGGTCCCTGGCGCAGGGAGGTCAGGCCGGTCACCGGCTCGCTGGTCAGCCGGAGCCGGCCGTCCACGGTACGCAGCGCCATCCGGCGCGGGACGCTCTGCGCGCCGCGCCAGGGAGAGGTCGGGACCGAGCCGCCGTACTCCCAGTCGTTCATCCAGCCGATCATGTACCGCTCGTCGCCCGGGACGTTCTCCCAGGACACGGCCGCGTAGTAGTCCTTGCCGTAGTCGGCCCAGTCGGCGCGCTGCACGACGGACTTGGCGGGAGCGGCCGCCAGGGTGAACCGGTCGGCCAGGACGTGGCCCCAGCCGCCGGTGTTGTGGTCGACGATCTGGATCCGCGCCTGCCTGCCCGCGTAGGGGCGCAGGTCGAAGGAGGCCCAGTCCAGGCTCTCGCTGTCGGAACCGGTGGCGCTGCGGACGACCTCGCCGTCGACGAGCAGGTTGACGGACGTCTCCCGGGAGACGGGCCGGGCCCGGGTGTCGGACAGCACGACGTGGTCGACATTGAGGTGACCCCAGCCGCCGGTGTTGTCGTCGACGATCCGGATCCGCGCCTTCTTCCCGGCGAGGTCGCGCACGTCCCAGGAGGCCCAGTCCAGGGCCTCGGTGTCGCTTCCGGTGGCGCTGCGCACGACCTGGCCGTCGACGAGGAGTTCCATCGCGGTCGGGTGGTCCGAGCTCGCCGCGTGGTTGCCGCCGCCGATGAGGAAGTCGACGTAGTCCTTGTCGAGGGTGAACTCGGGCGAGGTGAGGGTGCCGGTCGTGGAGTCGCCGTCGCGATAGCTGTTGACCAGGCCGTCGCCCAGCCAGCCGGTGACCTCCTGCTGGTCGGGGAGGGTTCCGGTGGCCGGTGCGGTGCCGAACGCGTCGCCGGTCGTCGTCCAGCCGCCGTAGGTGCCGCCCTCGAAGTCGGCGAGGACGGTCCCCTCGGGCGGGGCTCCGCGTTCCGGTACGGTCCCGTCCTGGTGCGGGTGCTTGCCGCCGCCCACCTTGAAGTTCAGGTAGGGGCTGTCGACCGTGAAGGCCCCGGAGGTCAGGGTTCCGGTGGCGGGGTCCCCGCCGTGGAAGCTGTTGGCGAGGCCCTTGCCGTCGTATCCGGTGACCGCTCCCTGTCCGTCCAGCGCGCCGGTGGCCGGTGCCCCGCCGAACGCCGTCCCCGTGGTCGTCCAGGTGTCGAACCCGGTGCCCTCGAAGTCCTGGACCACCGTGCCGGCGGGCGGGGTGTAGGCGCCCTTGTCGTCGGCGGTGAACTTCTCGCCGTCGAAGTCGCCCACGAAGTACTGGGCGCCCGAACCGCCGGTGATGCCACCGGGGTTGATGTTGACGACCAGGACCCACTTGATCTTCTTCGGGTCGCCGTCCACCGCGAGCGGGAACAGGTCCGGGCATTCCCACACCCCGCCGGTCGCGCCCGCGGGGCCGAACTCGCTGAGCAGGTCCCAGTCCTTGAGGTTTCTGGACGAGTAGAACCGCACCTTGTGCTCGGCGGACAGCGACACCGTCATCAGCCAGCTCCGGGTGGGCGCGTACCACTGCACCTTGGGGTCGCGGAAGTCCTTGGAGCCGATGTCGATGACCGGATTGCCCTGGTACCTGGTCCAGGTACGGCCGCGGTCGGTGCTGTACGCGAGCGACTGGGCCTGGGTGCCCGTGCGCTTGTCGAGGCTGGTGTAGACCGCCACCATCGGCGGGTTCTCCGGCGTGCCGAACCCGGTGGTGTTGTCCTTGTCGACGACCGCGCTGCCGGAGAACACCATCTCCCGGTCGTCGTGCGACAGGGCGAGCGGCAGCTCCTTCCAGTGCACGAGGTCCGTGCTGACCGCGTGCCCCCAGGACATGTCTCCCCAGGAGTTGCCGTTCGGGTTGTACTGGTAGAAGAGGTGGTATTCGCCCTGGTAGTACACGAGGCCGTTGGGGTCGTTCATCCAGTTCTGCTGCGGGGTGTAGTGGAACCGGGGGCGGTAGGTCTCGGTGTACGGCGGGGCGTCGGCGGCGCCGGCCCGCGGGGCGAGCGGGCCGGCGGACAGGGCGCAGACGGTCGCCGCCGCCGCGATCGCCCGGATGCGGGCATGCCGGGACACACGTGCAGAAGTCATGGGTCTCCCTGTGCTGCTGACGCCCTGGGGCCGACGCTGTCCTCCGCGGCGCCGGTCAAGAGTGTCATCGTTGACCCATGTCATCGTTGACACCAAGGCCCGATCATGAGCGCATTCCGCCCGAGCCGTCAACGGTGCTGCCGCGATTGCTTCCACGGGATCGGCGCGCGCCGGAAAACGGGCACGGACCGGGCGGCCGCCGTGGGCGTTGCGGACTTGTAACCGGTGCGGGGCATTGACGTTGCCGGGAGACGGGGTCATCATCCTCGGCAGTGTCAACGATGACATAAGTCAACGATGACACCCAGGGACGGCATGCTCCGATGCCGCCGCTCGCCCGCAATCCCGCTGGAGTCGTTCATGTCTCGCACCCCTCGACTGCCTTCCTCCCTGCTCAGAGTCGCCGCGTGCACCTCGGTCGCGGCCCTCGCCCTGACGGCCTGCGGTTCCGGCTCCGGATCGGGCTCCACGAGTTCCGGATCGGGCACGGTGAAGGTCGGGCTGATCACCAAGACCGACACCAACCCGTTCTTCGTGAAGATGAAGGAGGGCGCGGAGAAGGCCGCCAAGGAGAACGGCGCCCAGCTCATGACCGCGGCGGGCAAGTTCGACGGGGACAACGCCGGTCAGGTCACCGCCATCGAGAACATGGTCGCCGCCGGGGTGAAGGGCATCCTGATCACCCCGAGCGACTCCAAGGCGATCGTGCCCGCGATAGCGAAGGCCAAGGCCAAGGGCGTGCTGGTGATCGCCCTGGACACGCCGACCGAGCCGGAGAGCGCGGTCGACGCCCTGTTCGCCACCGACAACCTCAAGGCCGGTGAGCTGATCGGCGAGTACGCCAAGGCCGCGATGAAGGGCAAGACGGCGAAGATCGCCGCCCTGGACCTCGCGCCCGGCGTCTCCGTCGGCGTCCAGCGGCACAACGGGTTCCTCAAGGGCTTCGGCGCCACCGAGAAGGACGTGGCCTGCGCCCAGGACACCGGCGGCGACCAGGCCAAGGGCCAGACGGCGATGGAGAACTGCCTCCAGAAGGAGCCGGGCATCAACCTCGTCTACACCATCAACGAGCCGGCCGCCCTCGGCGCGTACACCGCGCTGAAGGCCAAGGGCCGCGAGAAGGACGTCCTGATCGTCTCCGTCGACGGCGGCTGCACCGGCACCCAGGCCGTCAAGGACGGGAAGATCGCGGCCACTTCGCAGCAGTACCCGCTCAAGATGGCCGCCCAGGGCGTCAAGGCCGTCGTGACCTACGCCAAGGACGGCAAGAAGGCGTCCGGCTACACCGACACCGGCGTCACCCTGATCACCGACAAGGCCCAGACGGGCGTCTCGTCCAAGGACACCGCCTTCGGCCTGGAGAACTGCTGGGGCTGAGTCCGGCCCCCGGGACCGTACGACATCGCCTCTCCCCCGAGCGGGGCGGCCGGCCCCGCTCCTCCCCGCCCCGGGGACGGCCGCCTCCCTGTCCTCCCACCAGGACTTCTGTCTTCCGACAAGGACTTCGCATGACCGCCACGTCCACGCCTCCGAGCACCTCCTCGCCGTACGCCGAACTCAAAGCGCCGACCACGGCCCGCAGGCTGCTCACGGCGCCGACCACCGGCCCGCTGGTCGCCCTGCTGCTGGCCTGTGTCTTCTTCGCCGTCTCCTCCGACCAGTTCCTCACCGGCGGGAACTTCTCGCTGATCGTGCAGCAGGTCATGGTCGTCGGCACCCTCGCCATCGGCCAGACGCTGATCATCCTCACCGCGGGCATCGACCTGTCGTGCGGCGCGGTGATGGCGTTCGGCAGCATCGTGATCGCCAAGATGGCCGCCGAGGGCTCACTGCCGCCGCTGGTCGCCATCGCGCTGGGACTGGTCGTCTGCGGCGGATTCGGGCTGCTGAACGGGCTGTTGGTGCAGAAGATCCCGCTGCCGCCGTTCATCGTCACCCTCGGCATGCTCAACGTGGCGTTCGCGCTGACCCACATCTACTCCGAGGAGCAGACGGTCACCAACCTGCCCGGCCCGCTGACGGCCCTCGGGCAGACCTTCCCGATGGGGCACACCGACATCACCTACGGCTCCCTCGTCACCATCGGCCTGTTCCTGCTCCTCGCCTACGCGCTGAGCAGCACCGGCTGGGGCCGGCACGTCTACGCCCTGGGCAACAGCCAGGAGGCCGCGCGGCTGAACGGCATCCGCACCTCCCGCCTGACCATCGGCGTCTACACCGTCGCCGGTCTCCTCTACGGCGTCGCCGCCCTGCTCCTCATCTCCCGCACCGGAGTCGGCGACCCGCAGGCCGGGCAGACCGACAACCTCGACAGCATCACCGCCGTCGTCCTCGGCGGCACCAGCCTGTTCGGCGGCCGCGGCTCGGTGCTCGGCACCTTCATCGGCGTCCTCATCGTCGGCGTCTTCCGCAACGGGCTCCAGCTGATGGGCGTCGCCTCCATCTACCAGACCCTGATCACCGGTGTGCTGGTGATCCTCGCGGTGACCGTCGACCAGATCTCCCGGAAGAAGGCCCGATGACCGCCCTCGACTCCCCCACCCCGATCCTCCAGGCCCGCGGTCTCGTCAAGCGCTACGGCCAGGTCACCGCCATCGACGGCGCCGACTTCGACCTGCTGCCCGGCGAGGTGCTCGCCGTCATCGGCGACAACGGTGCCGGAAAGACCAGCCTGATCAAGGCCCTCACCGGCGCGGTGACGCCCGACGCGGGCGAGATCCGCCTCAACGGGGAGCCCATCCAGTTCTCCGGGCCGCAGAGCGCCCGCGCCCACGGCATCGAGACGGTCTATCAGGACCTCGCCGTGGCCGCCTCGATGGACATCGCCTCGAACGTGTTCCTCGGGCGGGAGCTGCGGCGCCCCGGTGTCCTCGGGAGCGTGTTCCGGATGCTCGACAAGAAGCGCATGCGCCAGGAGGCCGCCGAGCACATGGCCGACCTGAAGATCGGGCTGCGCTCGCTGACCCAGTCGGTCGAGACCCTCTCCGGGGGGCAGCGGCAGGCCGTGGCGGTCGCCCGTTCCGTCGCCTGGGCCCGCAGTGTCGTCGTCATGGACGAACCCACCGCCGCGCTCGGCGTCAAGGAGTCCGGACAGGTCCTCGACCTCATCCGGCGGGTCCGGGACAAGGGCATGCCGGTCGTCCTGATCAGCCACAACATGCCGCACGTCTTCGAGATCGCGGACCGGATCCACGTGCACCGGCTGGGCCGGCGGGCCGCTCTGATCAAGCCCTCCGACTACTCCATGGCGGAGGTCGTCGCCATCATGACCGGCGCCCTCACCGTCGACGAGGCCGGAGGTACTGTCGTAGCGGATTCCGAGGCCGCGAAGGCCGCGGGCGTCCAGGCCACCTGACCACAGCACTCGACACTCGACGGCATCCGGCCGAGGCCGCGGCCGGAACCGACGAGCACAGGAGACGGTTTTCTCCATGGCAGCGAACCGCCGCCCGACCCTGGCCGACGTCGCCCGCGAAGTGGGCGTCAGCGCCAAGACGGTCTCCCGCGTTCTCAACGAGGACGGACCCGCGTCGGCCGAGACCAGGGAACAGGTGCTGGCCGCCGTGGCCAAGCTCGGCTTCCAGCCGAACCTGATGGCCCGCAACATCCGCGTCGGCGGCCCCGACACCACGATCGGCCTGGTCATCCCCGACCTCGCCAACCCGTTCTTCGGGGCGGTGGCCCGCAGCATCGAGGACACGGTCCGCGACCGCGGCCTGACCCTGCTCATGGGCTCGTCGGCGGACGAACCGGACCGTGAACGGGCCCTGACGGACAAGTTCCTGGCCCGCCGCGTCAGCATCCTGCTGGTCGTGCCGTCCGTCGGCGCCGACCACTCCCATCTCAAGACCCACCGGTCCACGGGCCTGCCCGTCGTCTTCCTCGACCGTCCCGGAGTGGGCCTGGCCGCCGACAGCGTGGTCAGCTCCAACCGCACCGGCTCCCACGACGGAGTCGCCCACCTGATCGCCCACGGGCACCGGCGCATCGGCTTCGTCGGCGACCTGCCGGTCAAGCTCTACACCCGCCGGGAGCGCCTGACCGGGTACCGCGAGGCCCTGGAGGAGGCCGGTCTGCCCTACGACCGCTCCCTGGTCACCAACGCCCATGACCAGCAGGGCGCTTCGGCCGCGACCTCCCGGCTCCTCGCCCTGGCCGACCCGCCCACCGCCCTGTTCGCCGGCAACAACATCGTCGCCCTGGGGATAGTGGCCGAACTCGCGCGCAGCAGGCGCAAGGACGTCGCCGTCGTCTCCTTCGACGACGTCCCGCTCGCCGAGGCGCTCGAACCGGCCCTGACCGTCGTCGCCCAGGACCCCGAGGAGATCGGCAGGACAGCGGCGACGACGGCCCTGTCCCGACTCGACGGCGACCGCACCCGGGCCCGGACCATCACCGTGCCGACGCGTCTGATCGTGCGGGGCTCGGGCGAGCGGCCCGCTCCGTCGTTGCAGCGGGCCTGACGCGTCAGCCCGCCCGCCCCGGCACCTCCTTCATCTCGTTCACGACCGCCCGCTGAGTGATCGCGACGGTGAAGATCACGGTGCCCTTCTTGAAGGTCTCGTTCGGCTCGACCTGCACGGTGCGCTCACCGAGGAACGCGTACGTCTTCTTGTCGAAGATCCACTCCGTGCGCTGCCCGCTCTGCTCGTCCAGCCGTGCGACGGCGACCCCGTGGCGGCCGACGGCGTCGACCGCGTCGTCCACCGCGACCACCCCGGGGATCCCGGCGGCGGCCTTGTAGAGCGCGACGGTGAGGTCCGCGGGCGGGTAGCTCTCGACCAGGAGATCGCCGATGGCGACGAAGGCGGCCTGGTCGCGGGGGACTTCGGGGTCCCGGACGGCGTCCGACTCCTTGTAGATCTTCCGCAGCAGGGCCTCGGGGTCGGTCGGCAGTCGGGTCAGCCGGTCGTAGGCCGAGCTGACCGGGTTCGGTCCGGCCAGGGTGATGCCGCCCTCGTCCGTGTTGCCGGGCTCGACGAGCCAGCCGTCCTTGCCGTCGGGGGACTCCCAGACCTGGCGGGAGTGCAGTTTCTGGCTCACCAGCGTGGTCTTGTCGTCGACGGTCCTCTCGTAGGTGCTGGCCACCTTCGAGGCGATGTAGAGGAACTGGTCGTCGCGCACGGTGGGTTCGGAGGTGTCGGCGGCGGCCAGGGAGATGTCGTCGAGCAGGCGGTCGGCGCCCCGGGCGTCCGCGGCGCCGATCCGGGTCGTCAGGGCGGGCCCGGTGGCCAGGGAGGTGTTCGCGTCGCCGCCGTTCAGGGCGAGGCCGCCCACGACCGCGCCGGCCAGGGCGCAGGCCAGCGCGGGCAGCAGGACCGCCCGGCGCAGGAACGGGTTGCGGCGTACGGGGGTGACAGCCGTGTTGCGGAGGTCTTCGCGGATCCGGACCATCATCTGCTCCTTGTGGAACTGGTGGCGGCCCGCCGGCAGATCCCGCTCCACGGAGGGCAGCAGACCCTGGGTCTCCGTCCACTCGGCCGGGTGCGGCTGGGAGGGGCTGGCGTTCATCGGTTTCCTTCCTGTGCGGACCGGATCGCATAGTCGCGATCACCCTTTGTCTGCCGGTTCGTCCGGGTGAGTTCCCGTTTTTCTCGCGCCAGTTGGGCCAGTTCGGCCTCGGCCAGCTTCCGCAGCCTGCCGCGCGCCCGGGACAGCCGGGAGCGGACGGTCCCGACCGGGATGCCGAGGGCGCGGGCGGCCTCGGCGTACTCCAGGCCCTCCCACAGACACAGCACCAGGACCTCGCGTTCGGGGCGTCTGAGCGAGCCGAGCGCGGTCAGGGTGGCGGCGATCCGGCGCCGGTCGTCCAGCCGCCCGGCGATCTCCTCCGCGTGGTCGGCGACCTCCGGGACGCCGGCCCCGGCCGCCGCGCTCGCCGCCGCCCGGTAACGCCGGTTGCCGCGTCCGTGGGAGCGGGAGACGTTCGTGGCGATGCCGAGCAGCCAGGGCCGCAGCGAACCCCCGTCGGGCTCGATCGACTCCCGGCGCCGCCAGGCCTCCATGAAGGTCGCCGACATGACGTCCTCGGCCACGGACCAGTCGGCGGTCAGCCGGAAGGCGTGGTTGTACACCGAGCGGGCGCACGCGTCGTAGAGCTCCGCGAAGGCGTCCGGATCCCCGGCCCGTATCCGGGTTCGCATATCTGTGGTCACGCACTCAACTGCCCGGGGGGATCCACGAGTTCCCGTGACGCACGTCACACTCGCCCATCACACACCTGTCAATGTTGTGCACTTTATTGACGGCAGTCACCAGACAGCCTAATTTCACGGTGTCCTTCCCCCGCTCAAGGGAGCCCGCGATGCCCCCGTCCCCCACCGCATCAGAACGCACCCGCCAACTGCGCCGAGTGGCCCTCTCCGGCCTGCTCGGCACCGCCGTCGAGTTCTACGACTTCCTCGTCTACGGCACCGTCGCCGCGCTCGTCTTCGGCGAACTGTTCTTCCCCGGCGCCGATCCCGCCGTCGGCACGATCGCCGCGTTCGGCACCTTCGCCGCCGGATACGTGGCCCGCCCCATCGGCGGCATCCTCTTCGGGCACTTCGGCGACCGCCTCGGCCGCAAGAACATGCTGCTGCTCACCATGGGCCTGATGGGCGGCGCCAGCTTCCTCATCGGCCTGCTGCCCACCTACGACACCGTCGGCGTCTGGGCCCCGGTCCTGCTGATCACCCTGCGGGTGGTCCAGGGCATCGCCATCGGCGGTGAGTGGGGCGGCGCGACCCTGATGGTCGTCGAGCACGCGGGCGAGAAGCGCCGCGGTCTGTGGTCGAGCTTCACGCAGATGGGAGCCCCGCTCGGCTCCCTGATCTCCGCCGCCGTGGTCGCGATGGTCTCCACCCTCCCCAAGGACCAGTTCGCGGCCTGGGGCTGGCGGGTGCCGTTCCTGCTGAGCGTGCTGCTGCTCGGCGTCGGCCTGTTCGTCCGCCTCAAGGTGGTCGAGAGCCCGCTGTTCGCCGAGGTGAAGAAGGACCGCGCCAAGTCGAGGCTCCCCATCCTCGACGTCCTGCGCCGCCCGAAGCCCGTGCTGCTGGCCTGCTGCGTGGGCATCGGCGCCTTCACCGCCCAGTCCCTGCTGACCAGTTACCTGATCGCGTACGCCACCGGCATCGGCTATCCCCGCCCGCAGGTGCTCACCGCGCTCACCGTGTCCGCCGCCGTCGCCCTGGTCGTGCTGCCCTGCGCGTCCGCGCTCTCCGACCGGGTCGGCCGCCGCCCGGTCGTCCTCACCGGCGCGATCCTGTCCGCCGCCACCGCCTTCCCCGTCCTCGCGCTGGTCGACTCGAAGTCGTCGGGCGCCCTGATCCTGGCCGTCGTCATCGGCCACGGCATCTCCCAGTCGCTGATGTACGGCCCGCTGGGCGCCCTGTTCAGCGAGATGTTCGGCACCAGGGTCCGCTACACCGGCGCCTCCCTCGGCTACCAGGGCGCCACCCTGGTCGGCGCCGGCTTCTCCCCGATGATCGCCGGGAGCCTGGTCGCGAGCAGCGGCAACGGCACCCCCGTCGCCCTCCTGCTGTGCGGCGGCTCGCTGATCACCGCGCTGACCGTGTGGTTCGTCCGCGAGACCAGCCGTACCTCGCTGGCCGACCCCGCCTCCGAACTCCCCACCACCCCCCACACCGAGGAGATCACCGCATGAGGCACCGCACCCGCATCGCCTGCACGGCCGCGCTCCTGCTCACCCTCACCAGCGCGCCCGCCGCCACGGCGTCGACGGCCACGGGCCCCACCCACGTGGACGGCCGGCTCCCCTCCGGCGCCACCTACATGATGGACGTCCCGGCCGTCTGGAACGGCACCGTCCTCCTCTTCAGCCACGGCTACACCTCCGGCCCGGCCAACCCCGCCCAGGACGCACCGGACGAGGCCACCAAGTCCCTTCTCCTCCAGGGCGGTTACGCCCTCGCCGGCTCCTCCTACGCCACCACCGGCTGGGCGGTCACCGACGCGGTCCCCGACCAGCTGGCCACCCTGAAGGCCTTCACCACCCGCTTCGGCCCGGCCTCCCGCACCCTCGCCTGGGGACGGTCGTACGGCGGACTCGTCACCACCGCCATCGCCGAGCGCCATCCGGACGAGATCGACGGCTCGCTCTCCCTGTGCGGTCTGGTCCAGGGCGGCGTCGCCAACTGGAACAACACCCTCGACCCGGCGTTCGCCCTCAAGACGCTCCTGGGCTCCGACGTCCCGCTGGTGAACCTCCCGTCCCAGGAGGCCGCCACGGACGCGGCGAACACCCTCACCGCCAAGGTCGACTCCGCCCAGTCGACGGCCGGGGGCCGGGCCCGGATCGCCCTCGCCGCCGCCCTGCACAACATCCCGGTGTGGAACGCGCCCACCCAGACCCGCCCCGCGGCGAGCGACTGGGACGCCCAGCAGGCCAACCAGTACGACGCCGTCAAGGGCCTGCTGAAGATCGCCGCCTTCAACCGGCGCCAGGAGGCCGAGACCCGTGCGGGCGGCAACATGTCCTGGAACACCGGCGTCGACTACGCGCGGCTGCTCGGCGAGTCCTCCGTCCGCAAGGAGGTCACCGCGCTGTACAAGAAGGCGGGCCTGTCCCTGACCGCCGACCTCGCCGCCCTCGACCGGGCCCCGCGCATCACCGCGGACCGGAACGCCGTGGCCTGGATGAGTCGCACCAGCAGCTTCACCGGCGAACTCGCCAAACCCCAGCTCTCGGTCCACACCATCGGCGACCCCCTGGTCCCCGTCCAGACGGAGAGCGCCCTGCGCCGCGCGGTCACCGCGGCCGGTTCCGGCCCCCTGCTCCGCCAGGCGTACGTCGACAACGCCGGCCACTGCACCTTCAGCCCCGCCGAGCAACTGGCCGCCCTCCACGCCCTGGAGGACCGCGTGACCACCGGCCACTGGCAGGGCACCGACCCGACGTCCCTCAACTCCCGCGCCACCGCGGCCGACCCGAGCACCCCCACCCGTTACGTCCGGTACCGCCCCACCCCCTACCTCCGCCCCTACGACCTTGCGCACCCCGCCGACCGCCGGTGACCTCGTACGACCGCCTGCCGCACGGTCGGCGGGCGGCCGTACCCTTGCCCCCGTGGAGGACGACGACATCCTGGACACCGCGGACGGGCCGCAGCCGCGCCCGCAGTCGCTCATGCTCACCTTCTTCGGCAACCACGTCCTGGAGGAGGGGGACCTGGGCGTCTACTCGGGCAGCATCATCGACGTCCTGGGCCGCGTCGGCGTGGGCGAACAGGCCGTGCGCTCCACTCTCACCCGCATGGTCAACCGGGGCCTGCTCCAGCGTCAGCGCGAGGGCCGCAAGATGTTCTTCGGCCTGACCCCGCAGGCCACCCGCGTCCTGATCGACGGCCGCACCCGCATCTGGAAGCAGGGCGCCGTCAACGACGACTGGGACGGCTCCTGGACCATGCTCGGCTTCTCCCTGCCCGACTCCTGGAAACGCCAGCGGCACGACCTGCGCTCCCGGCTGACCTGGTCCGGGTTCGGCGCCCTGTACAGCGGCCTGTGGATCGCGCCCGGCCACGTGGACGTCTCCGACGTGGTCACCGACCTCGGCCTCACCGCCCACGTCAAGATCTTCCACGCCCGGGCCGCCGAGGTGACCGACATCGAGCAGATGATCCGCGACACCTGGGACCTGGAGTCCATCGCCGCCCGCTACGCCGCCTTCGACCAGCGCTGGAGCGCCCACCTGGGCAACGGCACCGACGACGACCCGATCGGCACCCGCCTCCGCCTGGTCAGCGACTGGCTGCGCACCATCCGCACGGACCCGAGACTCCCGGCCCGCCATCTGCCCCCGGCCTGGCCGGCCCGCACCGCGCAGGAGACCTTCCACCGGGTCGCGGAACAGACCCACCCGGCGCTGAAGGCGGCCCGCACGGTCCTGGAGACGACCCCCCTGCGCCAGGATCCCTAGAGCGCGTCCGCACCGCGGCACCACCGCCCCCGGTTCTTGACCCTGGCCGGGCCTGCCCGAGGCCGGGCCGCCGTCCGGCGGTCACCCGCGGTTCACGTCCCCCGCAAAAGATGCGCCCATGAGACGTGTCACCCCCGCCCTGGCCACCGCAGGGCTCGCCGCCCTCCTCGCGACCGCCGCGGTCCCCGCGCAGGCCGTCCCGGAGCAGCGCAGCGACCGCACCGGCTACGGCACGAAGGCTCCCTACGAGCCCGAGCAGAACCCCCGTACCTACCAGAAGGCCCCCGCCGGATTCGTCCCCGTCCTCACGGAGAACGTCTCCCGGCACGGCTCCCGCGCCGCCACCGACAGCGAGGACGGCGACCTGGTCCTCGCCCTGGTCGCCAAGGCCGAGGCGGCGGACGCCCTGACCGCGAAGGGCCGCGCGTTCGGCCCGAAGGTGCGGGCGCTCCAGGCGGCCATGAGCGGTGTCGGCTACGGCGACCTCAGCGGCCGCGGCAAGGAGGAACTCCGGGACACGGCCGGCCGCCTCGCGCAGCGGCTCCCGGGCCTCTTCGCCACGATCGCGAGGAAGAACGAGAAGATCGACGTGGTCAGCTCGGGCCAGGGCCGGGCCGTGGACAGCGCGAACGTCTACGCCGGGACCCTCGCCGAGAAGGACCCGGAGCTGAAGCCGCTCATCGGAGCCACCCGCACGGACGTCGACCTGCTCTACTTCCACAAGGCCGCCGGCGGCAAGGCGTACCGCGACTACATAGCCAACGACCAGCGCCTCGCGAGCACCCTGAAGTCGATCACCGACCAGCCGAGGACACACAGCGCGGCCCACAGCGTCCTGAGGAAGCTCTTCCGGCCGGCCTTCCTCGCCACCCTCTCCACCGACGACCAGGTGGCCGCGGCCCAGGCCGTCTACAACCTGTACGCCATCGCCCCGGCCATGTCCCAGGAGAGCCCGGGCGGCAGGGGCTGGGGCCTGGAGAGGTTCATCTCCCGGCGGGACGCGGACTGGTTCGGCTACCTCAGCGACGCCGAGGACTTCTACGAGAAGGGCCCCGGCTTCGCGGACAGCGACATCACCTACCGGATGGCGGAGGTCCTGCTCGACGACTTCTTCGAGAAGGCCGAGGCCAAGCGCGCCGGCACCAGCGACCTGGGCGCCGAACTCCGCTTCACGCACGCCGAGGAGATCATCCCGCTGGCCGCGCTGATGGGCCTGCCGGGCAGCACGCGGGGTGTGACGGCGTCGAAGCCGTACACGTACGCCGACAACGCCTGGCGGGGCTCCGAGGAGGCCCCCCTCGGCGCGAACATCCAGTGGGACGTGTACCGCAAGGGCGGCACCTACCTGGTCCGCATGCTCTACAACGAGAAGGAGACGGCCTTCAGGGCGGGCTGTGTGCCGGTCTCGAAGGGCAGCAAGTTCTACGACCTGAACGAGCTGGAGCGCTGCTTCGGCCGGACGGCGAACCGGTGACGCTCACCCGCCGGAGGCGTCCCCGCCCACGGTGAACCCGATCACCGTGCCGCCCCCGTCCCGGGGGAACGCGAACGGCGCGCCCCCGTGCGACAGGGCCACCTCACGCACGATCGACAGCCCCAGCCCCGACCCGGGCAGTGACCGGGCGTCCGCCGCCCGGTAGAACCGGTCGAACACCCGCACAAGATCGGCGTCGGCGATCCCCGGCCCCCGGTCCAACACCTCCACCCGCACCGGGCCCGCCAAGGTGAACCCGGACACCGAGATCTCGACCGGAGCGGTACCGTCCCGGTCGAACTTCACCGCGTTCTCGACCAGGTTCGACAGGGCCCGCTGCAGACTGCCCGGCCGCCCGTCGGTCACCGTCGACCCACTGGCGTGCACCAGGACCTCCCGCCCGTTGCGCCGCCGGGCCAGTCCCGCGACCTCCTCCGCGAGATCGGCGAGATCCACCCGTTGCGGCGGCTCGTTGTCCGACTGTCCCGCCGCGAGGTCGACCAGCTCGTTGACCAGGTCGGTCAACTCCCGTGCCTCCTGCGTGAGATCGGCGACCAGCTCCTCGCGGGTGGCGGGCGGCAGCTCGTCGATCCGGCGCAGCAGCGAGATGTTGGTCCGCAGCGAGGTGAGCGGTGTCCGCAGCTCGTGCCCCGCGTCCTGGACCAGCCGCCGCTGGTCCTCCTCGGACTGCGCGAGCCGGCCCAGCATCCGGTCGAAGGCCCGTCCCAGCCGCCCCACCTCGTCGTAGCCGGTGACCGGCACCTCGATCCCCAGCCGCCGGGTCCGCGCCACGTCCTCCGCGGCGGACGTGAGGATGACCAGCCGCCTGGTGATCCGCCGGGCCAGCCACCACCCGAACAGTCCGGCGCCCACCACGACCGCCACCATGAGCAGGAACGTGCGCTGCTGCAGCGCCCGCAGCAGGTCCTCGGTGTCACTGAACTCCTGGGCGACCTGCACGGCGCCCCGCCCGCCGCCCAGCGAGACGGTGGCGATCCGGTACACGTCGCTGCCGACCGAGACCTCCCGGTGCAGGACCATCCGCCCGGCCGCACCGGCGGCCGCGACCCGGCGGTCGCCGGAGGTCACCGGCAGCCCGGGCCGCCCGGGATCGGCGACCGCCCCGGTGGGTCCCAGCACCTGCACGTCCGTACGGGCGGGCCGCACCAGGTCGTGCCCGGGCGCCGAGGACGAGAAGTCCTCCGGCGTCATCCGCTGCTGACTGACCTCGTCCCGCAGATCCTGCACGACCTGGTCGAAGACGGTCTCCTGGTCCACCCGCACCAGCCGGGCGGCCGCGCTGTAGGACAGCACCCCGACCAGTACGGTCACCGCGGCCGTCACCGCGGCGAAGGACACCGCGAACGTGGTCCGCAGGGACAGCAGCCGGGGCCGCGGCCGGGCCCACAGCCGAGCCAGCCGCCCCACTCAGTCCTCCCGGAGCACGTAACCCACGCCACGCACCGTGTGGATCAGCTGCGGCGCGCCGGGGTCGTCGAGCTTGCGGCGCAGGTAGCCGACGTAGACGGCGAGGTTCTTGGAGCCGGGCCCGAAGTCGTAGCCCCAGATGCGGTCGTAGATGGTCGAGTGGTCGAGCACGATGCCCGCGTTGCGCACGAGCAGTTCCAGCAGTTCGAACTCGGTGCGGGTCAGCTCCAGCTCGCGTGTCCCCCGCCAGGCCCGCCGCGCCTGGATGTCCATGCGCAGCCCGGCCGCCTCGATCCGCCCCTCGGGCAGCTCGGGCACGACGGCCTTGGGAGCGGCGCCGACCGGGGCCATCCCGTCGGGGCTGGTGCGCCGCAGCAGGGCCCTGAGCCGGGCGAAGACCTCCTCGACGTCGAAGGGCTTGACCACGTAGTCGTCGGCGCCCGCGTCCAGCCCGGCGATCCGGTCCTGGGTCTCCACGAGCGCCGTCAGCATCAGGATCGGCGTCCGGTCGCCCTCGGCGCGCAGCACCCGGCAGACCTGGAGTCCGTCGATCCCGGGCATCATCACGTCGAGGACGAGCACGTCCGGCGGCGTCCTGTGGGCCTGCGCCAGCGCCTCGACCCCGTCGGCGACCGCGGTGACCTGGTAGCCCTCCAGGGTCAGGGCGCGCTCCAGGGCGTGACGGATGGCGCGGTCGTCTTCGGCGAGCAGCACATTTTGGGGCACACCCTCAGTGTGCCGTGCCCACCGAGGCGTACGTGTGATGAGCTGCTCACCGACCGCCCTTCTTACTGCCCTCTCACCCCGTGGGACGCAACGCGGCGAGCTGCTCCTCGAACGGCACCACGGCCGAGAACGCGTCGGCCCGGGCCGCACGCGGCGCCCGACCGGCCGGCACCCCGCCCGACAGTCCTGCCATCAGCGCGGCCAGTTCCCCGGCCGCCCGCTCGATGCGCCCGTCCAGCCCCTCGGCGCCCCAGTCCTCCGAGGCGGCGTACACCCCGGTGGGCAGTACGACGGCCTTCAGATAGGCGAAGAGCGGCCGCAGCGCGTGTTCGAGGACCAGCGAGTGCCGGGCCGAGCCACCGGTCGCCGCGATCAGCACCGGCTTGCCCTCCAGCGCCTCCGGGTCGAGCACGTCGAAGAAGGACTTGAAGAGTCCGCTGTACGACGCCGAGAACACCGGCGTGACGACGATCAGCCCGTCGGCCGCGGCCACCGCCTCCTGCGCGGCCGCCAGGGCCTGCCCCGGGAAGCCGTTGGTGAAGTTCTGCGCGATCTCCACGGCGAGTTCCCGCAGCTCCACGACCTGCGTGTCCACCGCGGCGGTACGCCCCACGGCGGCGGCCAGCCGGTCTCCCAGCAGGCGGGTGGACGAGGGGACGCTCAGCCCCGCGGACACGACGACGAGCTTCATGCGACGACCTCCTTGTTCTGCTGAGCGGCCAGCAGGGACGCGTGGGTGGGTGCCTCCGGGACGTCCGCCGGCCGGCCCGCCGCGAACTCCTTGCGCAGCACCGGGACGACCTCCTCGCCGAGCAGGTCGAGCTGCTCCAGGACGGTCTTCAGGGGCAGTCCGGCGTGGTCGAGCAGGAACAGCTGGCGCTGGTAGTCCCCGGCGTACTCGCGGAACTTCAGCGTCTTCTCGATGACCTGCTCCGGGGAGCCGACGGTCAGCGGGGTCTGCTCGGTGAACTCCTCCAGGGAGGGTCCGTGCCCGTACACCGGCGCGACGTCGAAGTAGGGCCGGAACTCCTTGACCGCGTCCTGCGAGTTGCGGCGCATGAACACCTGGCCGCCGAGGCCGACGATCGCCTGCTCGGGGGTGCCGTGCCCATAGTGGGCGTAGCGGGCCCGGTACAGCTCGACCATCCGCTTGGTGTGGTCGGCCGGCCAGAAGATGTTGTTGTGGAAGAACCCGTCGCCGTAGTAGGCGGCCTGCTCGGCGATCTCCGGGGAGCGGATGGAGCCGTGCCAGACGAACGGCGCGACCCCGTCCAGCGGGCGCGGTGTGGAGGTGAAGCCCTGGAGGGGCGTACGGAACTTGCCCTCCCAGTTCACGACGTCCTCGCGCCACAGCCGGCGCAGCAGGGCGTAGTTCTCGATGGCGAGGTTGATGCCCTCGCGGATGTCCTTGCCGAACCAGGGGTAGACCGGGCCGGTGTTGCCGCGGCCCATCATGAGGTCCACCCGGCCGTCGGCCAGGTGCTGGAGCATCGCGAAGTCCTCGGCGATCTTCACCGGGTCGTTCGTGGTGATCAGCGTGGTCGAGGTCGAGAGGATGAGCTTCTCGGTCCGCGCCGCGATGTACCCGAGCATGGTGGTCGGCGACGACGGCACGAACGGCGGGTTGTGGTGCTCGCCGGTCGCGAAGACGTCGAGCCCGACCTCCTCGGCCTTCAGCGCGATGGCGACCATGGCCTTGATCCGCTCGCGCTCGCTCGGCGTACGGCCGGTCGTCGGGTCCGGCGTGACATCACCGACGCTGAAGATCCCGAACTGCATGGTCGCTCACCCTCCAGGTAGTTGACGGTTCAACTATAACCGCGTGCCTGGAGAACGACGACGCAGGGTCCCCTATTCCCCCGCTCCAGAGGAACCCCGAGAACACGGGCCCGCACCGATCACCCGCCCCCCCCTCAGGGGCGCGGGGAACTGCGCGACCAGCCCCCCGCCGCCCCGCAGCCGACCGACACCCGCACCCACCCCTTCAGCGGCCGTCACCCCACCCCGGATCCCGACCCGTCCGCCCCAGCAACCGCTCGAATTCCGACGCCTCGACGGACACCGCCACCGGCTCCCCGAACACCCCCATCTGCCGGGCCGTCGGAGCGAGCTGGGCCACCGCACCCCTCAGCTCCTCCACCACCGGCGCGTCGGCCTCCCCGTAGACCTGACCCGTGGACCGCGCCAGGTCCCACACATGCACGGTCAGGTCGAGCAGCGCCATCGAGCCGACCAGCCGCGCCGGCATGTCCATCGCCCCGGTCGTGCCCTCCTCGGCACCGGGCGCGGACCAGGCCGACACCAGCCGGTCCGCCTCCGCCGCGAACCGCTCACGCCAGTCCGGCCCCTCGGCCACCCGGTCGGCGGCGGCCTGTCCGAAGTCCGACGGCTCCTTCGCCGCCAGCCGCTGGAACTGCACGATCACCTGGAAGAGGTGATTGACGAGCTCCTTCACGTCGTACTCCGCGCAGGGCGTGGCGGCCCCGAGAGCCGTGTCCTCGATCCCCCGGACCACCGGAACCGCCCGCTCCCGCGCCATCCCCAGCAGCTCACCGATGCCGTACGTCTTCTTCGCCGCGTTCGTGTCCATGCCCCGACCGTACGAAGCCCGCCGCCCGCCCTTCTTGAAGAAACGCGACACCCGACCCGGACGTACGATCCCCTCATGGCCGCCCCCCGCCGCGACACCCGCGGGATCGTCGACCCGGCCGGGCTGCTGACCCGGGTGCGGTTCCGCCGCCACGAGCCCGCCGAGCCGCTGCGCCGGTACGTCGAGCGGTACTGGTTCATCGACTGGGACCTGCCCGAGCCCTACGTCTCCCACGTCGTCCCGCACCCGTCCGTCCACCTCACCTTCCAGCAGGACGAGGGGTCCCCCTACGCGGAGCTGACCGGCATCCCCGGCGGCCTCTACACCAGGAAGCTCACCGGCCGGGGCCGGGTCTGCGGGGTGAAGTTCCGCCCGGGCGGCTTCCGGCCGTACGCCCCCGACCACCCGGTCTCCCACTGGACGGGCCGGGTACTGCCCGCCCGGGAGGTGTTCCCGCAGGCCACCCCCGCCGCCGCCCGCTCCGTGCTGACCCCCGCCACCGACGAGGCCCGCGTCGCCGCCCTCGACGCCTTCCTCCTCCCCCTCGCCCCCGCCGCCCCCGACCCGCAGGCCGACCTCGCCACCGCCCTGGTCGACCGCGTCCACGAGGACCGCACCGCCCGCCGCGTCGACGACCTCGCCCGCACGGCGGGACTCTCGGTCCGCGCGCTGCAACGGCTCTTCTCCGCCTACGTCGGTGTGAGCCCCAAGTGGGTCATCCTGCGCTACCGCATCCACGAGGCCCTGGAACGCGCCGGCACCCGCGGCGAGGTCGACTGGGCCGCCCTGGCCGTCGGCCTCGGCTATGCCGACCAGGCCCATCTGGTCCGGGACTTCACCGCGACGGTGGGGGTCCCGCCGACGGCGTACGCCCAGGCGGCCGCGGGCTGAAGCGGCCCGGAAAAAAACCGGCCGGGCTGTCACACTCCCGCTCCGCCCCGGGTCAACCCCGTGAAACCGATGACCCGGAGCTCGAAGGAGCCACTCATGTCCGTCGCCCACACCGTCGTCACCCTGCTCGCCGCCGCCATGGCGGGCTACTCCGGCACCGTCGTCCTCACCCGCGCCGACTGGATCGTCAAGGCCCTCACCGACTACGGCGTCCCCCGCACGTGGTGGAACCTGCTCGGCGCGGCCAAGATCGCCGGTGCGCTGGGCCTCCTGGCCGGCTTCTTCGTGCCGTAAGTCGGCCTCGCGGCCGGCATCGGCCTGGTCCTCTACTTCACCGGAGCCGCCGTGACCGTGGCCCGCGCCCACTGGTACAGCCACATCCCGTTCCCGCTGGTCTACGCGGCCCCCGTGGTCGCGGCCCTGGCGCTGGGCTGAGACCGCCACGGGACCGTCCGGCGGGCCGGTTGCCAGGGCCTGTCGTTTGGATCAGGCCGGCCGTGAGGTGCGGTGCTTTTCTGCCGACTCCAGACCCCGCGACGCCGGGCTGATCCAAACGCCAGGCCCTAGGGCACCAGCACGAGCCGCCCCCGTATGCCGCCCTCCTCCAGCCGGGCGTGCGCCTTGGACACCGCGTCCAGGGCGTACGTCTCGGCCACCCGCAGCGTCAGCGCTCCCTCGTCCACCAGCCCCGCCAGCTCGGCGAGCCGCGCCCCGTCCGCGCCCACCGAGACGGACACCGTCCGCACCCCGCGCACCGACGCCGGATGCGCCCCGGGCCGTACACCGACATAGGCGCCCCCGTCCCGCACCCGCTCCAGCACCGCCTCACCGAGCACCGCCGTGTCCAGCACGGCGTCGAAGGTCCCGGCAGCGGCGGTGGTCGTGAACTGCGCGGCCCCCAGGGACCGTACGAACTCCTCGTCCGCCTCCCGGGCCAGCCCGGTCACCGACACCCCCTGGCGCGCGGCGAGTTGCACGGCGAACCCACCGACCGCCCCCGCCGCCCCCGTCACCAGCAACGACTGTCCCTCGGTCAACTCCAGCAGATCCAGGGCCTGTACGGCGGTCAGCGCGTTCAGCGGCAGCGTCGCCGCGTGCACCGCGTCGACCGTCACCGGCGCCTTGGCCACCGCGTCCGTGTCGACGACGACGTACTCGGCGTGCGTGCCCAGCGCCTTGGCCACACCGCCGTGCAGCGCCACCACCTCGTCCCCGACGCTCCACACCGTCCCGACGCCCACCGCGTCCACGGTCCCCGCGACATCCCAGCCGAGCCCGACCCGCTTGCCCGCCCCGCCGAAGAAACCGGCCCGCACCCCCAGGTCCACCGGGTTCAGCGCGGCCCCGGCGACCTTGATCCGCACCTGCCGGGCCCCCGGCTCGGGCAGCTCGCTCTCCACGACCTCCACGGCCTCGGGTCCGCCGAAGGTCCTCACCACCGCTGCACGCATGACTGACAACTCCCTGTTCGTCACTGTTCGCGGCGGTATCCCCGCCGCTGCAGCAACCCTAGGAAGAGCTACTATCCATTGGTAAGTAGTTACCTGAAGGTGCCTACATACCCCGGAGGTGAGCCATGCCGACCCTGACGGCGGCCCAGCGGCGCGAGCAGGCACGCGTCGAGTACGACGCGTTCATCAAGGGCTGCCCCACCAACCAGCTCCTGGACCGGCTCAGCGACAAGTGGGTCAGCCTCGTCGTCGCGGCCCTCTCCAACGGCCCCATGCGCTACAGCGACCTCAGCCGCAAAATCGCCGGTGTCAGCCCCAAGATGCTCACCCAGACCCTGCGCGCCCTGGAACGCGACGGCATCCTGACGCGCACGGTCACCCCCTCGGTCCCGGTCCGCGTCGACTACGCCCTCACCCCCCTGGGCAGCAGCCTGGCCGGCCTGCTCACCGCGGTGAAGGCGTGGGCGGAGACCCACATCGAGGAAGTCCACGAGGCCCGCGAGCGCTACGACGGCACCCCCGGCTAGCGCCGTCAGAAGTAGTACTCGTCGCCGCTGTCCAGCACCAGCACGCGCTGCCGGTCGTTCTCCCGGTTCCGGTCCACCGTCCCCCCGTTCCACACCGTGTCGATCTCCAGCAGCACCTCCGACGGCGCCCCCCGCAGCAGCACCCGCATCGCGACCCGCTCCCCCACCCCGTCCGCCGCAAGTGCCCCCACCCGGCACAGCACCACCCGCTCCGCCGACCGCGCACAGCCCTCGGGCAGCGTCTGCTCGTTCACCAGCGGCTCGGACCACTGCAGCCGAACGGTCGCGTCCGGCACCGCGGCAGGCCCGTGATTGCGCGGGGTGAACCGCACGTCCACCCGCCCCCCGGCCATGGACGCGGCCCCGTGATACGCCAGATCCGCCTCGGGCCCGGGCGCCCCGGCCACCGCCGTACCACCCCCGCCCGCCACCATCGCGGCCACCGCACCCGCCACCGCACACACCCGCAGACCCCGCATGCCACCCACTCCTCGCTCCAGCCGCCCGAACCGCCGCGGTCGCAGGGATGTATCCCACGTACGGCGAACCGCAGGCGCCCTCCAACAGGTGACACGGGTCCCGGCGAACCGGCGTGCGAAGCTGGACCCCATGCCCGTAGCCCGCTCCGTCGCCCTCTTCGTCGTGGCCGCCCTCTTCGAGATCGGGGGCGCCTGGCTGGTCTGGCAGGGCGTACGGGAGCACCGCGGCTGGATGTGGACCGCGGGCGGCGTCCTCGCCCTCGGCGCCTACGGCTTCGTCGCCACCTTCCAGCCCGACGCCCACTTCGGGCGCATCCTCGCCGCGTACGGCGGCATCTTCGTGGCCGGCTCGATCCTGTGGGGCATGGCGGCGGACGGCTACCGCCCCGACCGCTGGGACCTCGCGGGCGCGCTGATCTGCCTCGCGGGCATGGCGGTGATCATGTACGCCCCGCGGGGCGACTGAGCGGCCGTACGCAGGTCGTCGCCGCGTGCGGTCATGGGCCGGCTCCGCGATCCGGACCGCCCGGAGCCCCCGACCGCGGCCGACCTATCCTGGCGGGAGCCCGTACCCCCGCCCGCACGAGGAGCAGCCATGGCATCCGCCGCCCCGTCCCCCGCGTCCCGGATCGCGATCGTCACCGGGGCGAGCAGCGGAATCGGCGCGGCGACCGCACGGCAGCTCGCCGCGGCCGGCTACCGCGTCGTGCTCACCGCCCGCCGCAAGGACCGCATCGAGGCGCTCGCGGAGGAGATCAACACGGCCGGCCACCAGGCGACGGCCTACCAGCTGGACGTGACGGACCGCGCGGCCGTCGACGAGTTCGCGACGGCCTTCAAGACGGTCGGCGTCCTCGTCAACAACGCCGGCGGAGCCCTCGGCGCCGACCCCGTCGCCACCGGCGACCCCGCCGACTGGCGCACCATGTACGAGACCAACGTCATCGGCACCCTGAACCTCACCCAGGCCCTGCTGCCCAAGCTCGACGCGAGCGGCGACGGCACGATCGTCGTCGTCTCCTCGACCGCCGGCCACGGCACCTACGAGGGCGGCGGAGGCTATGTCGCCGCCAAGCACGGCGCCCACGTCCTCGCCGAGACCCTGCGCCTGGAGATCGTCGGCCGCCCCGTCCGCGTGATCGAGATCGCGCCCGGCATGGTCAAGACCGACGAGTTCGCCCTGACCCGCTTCGGCGGCGACCAGGAGAAGGCGGAGAAGGTCTACCAGGGCGTCGCCGAACCCCTGACGGCGGACGACGTGGCGGACACCATCACCTGGGCGGTCACCCGCCCCAGCCACGTCAACGTCGACCTCCTGGTCCTGCGCCCCCGCGCCCAAGCCTCCAACAGCAAGGTCCACCGAGACCTGTGACCCCGGACCGCAAGGACCCCAAGGACCCCCACGACGAACGCCACATGTGGTGGTGGCTCGCCTACTTCCTCTTCGGCATCCACATCGTGGCGTTCGTCATGATCTACGCGGTGACGCACGCCCCGAAGTGAGAGCGGCTCAGCCCTTCACGCACACGACCTGCTTCAGCTTCGCCACAACCTCCACCAAGTCCCGCTGCTGGTCGATGACCTGGTCGATCGACTTGTAGGCGCCCGGGATCTCGTCCACGACGCCGGAGTCCTTGCGGCACTCCACGCCCCGCGTCTGCTCCTCCAGGTCCCTGGTCGAGAAGCGCCGCTTGGCCGCGTTGCGGCTCATGCGCCGACCGGCGCCGTGCGAGGCCGAGTTGAAGGCCTTCTCGTTGCCGAGACCCTTCACGATGTACGACCCCGTCCCCATGGAGCCGGGGATGATGCCGTACTCGCCGGAACCGGCCCGGATCGCGCCCTTGCGGGTCACGAGCAGGTCCATCCCGTCGTAGCGCTCCTCGGCCACGTAGTTGTGGTGTGCGCTGATCTCCGGCTCGAAGGTCGGCCTGGCCTTCTTGAACTCCTTGCGGACCACGTCCTTGAGGAGCGCCATCATGATCGTGCGGTTGTACCTGGCGTACTCCTGCGCCCAGAACAGGTCGTTGCGGTACGCCTCCATCTGGGGAGTCCGCGCGATGAAGACGGCCAGGTCGCGGTCGACCAGCCCCTGGTTGTGCGGGAGTTTCTGGGCGACACCTATATGGAACTCGGCGAGTTCCTTGCCGATGTTGCGGGAGCCGGAGTGCAGCATCAGCCAAACGGAACCGGTCGTATCCGTGCACACCTCGACAAAGTGGTTGCCGGATCCAAGCGTTCCCATCTGCTTTCCAGCGCGTTCGTGACGGAATTTGACCGCCTCCGCAACCCCCTCGAACCGCCCCCAGAAGTCGTCCCACCCGCCGGTCGCCAGCCCGTGGAACCGCCCCGGCTCGACGGGACTGTCATGCATCCCGCGGCCCACCGGAATGGCCTGCTCGATCTTCGACCGCAGCCGGGACAGGTCGCCGGGCAGGTCGTTGGCCGTCAGCGAGGTCCTCACCGCCGACATCCCGCAGCCGATGTCCACGCCCACCGCGGCCGGGCACACCGCACCCTGCATCGCGATGACGGACCCGACCGTCGCGCCCTTGCCGTAGTGCACGTCCGGCATCACGGCGAGGCCCTTGATCCACGGCAGGGTCGCGACATTGCGCAGCTGCTGCAGGGCCACGTCCTCGACGGTCGCCGGGTCGGTCCACATACGGATCGGGACCTTGGCGCCCGGCATCTCCACGTACGACATATCGCCCTCATTCCCCCGTAAAGCCAACAGAAGTCTCATATCGCAAAACCGGCGCCAAGGTCGACGTATGGGATGACGGACCGGCGTTCACGGCAGTGCGTGCGATACACATTGTCTGCAGGGGACGTCCCCGTGCGGCAAGCGAATAACCTGCGGGGACACTGAGATCCCCACGAGCCGGAGACATTCCGAGAGGAGCCCCACCGTGCAGCGGAAGGCCTACGTACCCGGCGTCGCCGCCCTCCTCGCGGCGCTGCTGGCCGGCTGCACCGGCAGCTCCGGCGGCGACGGCACCACGGACGACGCCAACCCGGGCGACGCCGGCACCGCCTCCGTCGCCGCCCAGCCCGGCAAGTACCGCACCCTTCCCGAGGCCTGCGGGGTGGTCGGGCAGAGCACCCTCGACACGCTCCTGCCCGGCATCCAGCAGATCGCCGACGCGGATCAGCGCGCCCGGGCCTACGAGGGCGAGGCCACGCTCACCTACGACACCGACCGCAAGGTCGGCTGCCGTTGGAAGGTGGAGGCCACGGACGCCACCGAGTACCTCTCGGTCGACTTCGAGCGTGTGGTGTCGTACGACAACGCGGTCAGCGACGACAGCCAGGCGCAGCAGCTCTTCGCGCAGACCGAGGAGAAGGCCGATCTGCCGCCGGCGGCGACGGCCGGTGCCACCTCGGACGTGACGGGGAGCGGGTCCGCGAGCCCCACCTCCTCTCCCACGGCCACCGCGAGCGGTTCCGCGAGTCCGAGCGGCTCGGCGTCGGCCACCCCGGCCGATGTCCAGCCCCGCGTTCTGGACGATCTGGGCGACGAGGCCTTCCTGGACGACGCGTTGGGCGGCTCGGGTTCGACGGCCCAGCAGCGCAAGGTGACTGTGGCGTTCCGCACGTCCAACGTGATCGTGACCATCGAGTACGAGGAGCAGCCGACGACGATCGGCGTCACGCCGGACAGCAAGGAAATGCAGGACAACGCCCGGAAACTGGCCTCCCAGCTGGCCGGGTCGCTGTCCGGCTGAGCGCTCTGCACACACCCCTCACTCATGCGCACAAGGCATTCGAAGCTGGACCGCACGGCATCCTCACCGCGTACCGTGGCCCCTCGGACCCGATCCGACGGCAGGAACCACAAGCGTCATGAGTGAAGGAACCATGCAGCGACGAGCAGAGCGTGACCAGGGTGTTCAGCAAGTGAAGCGTCTTCACCGCGTCCTTGTCTGCGCGGCCGCAGTCCCGGTGATGCTGATCGCCGCCGGCTGCTCCTCCGACTCCGGCGACTCCGGCTCCGGCAGCGGTGGCGACAAGGCCGCGGGCGCCGGTGCGACGGTGCCGGCCTCCCCGAGCGCGTCGCCCACCGTGCAGGCGGCGGCGTACAAGTCGCTTCCGGAGTCGTGCGGGGTGTTGTCCTCGAAGACCCTGAAGTCGCTGGTGCCCAAGGCCGCGAAGTCCGGCAAGAAGGGCACGTCGGAGGCTGGTACGCGCGGCAGTTGCTCCTGGAGCAGCCTCGACAACAACGGGGTCAAGGGCTCCCAGTTCCGCTGGCTGAACGTCTCGCTGCTGCGTTTCGAGTCGGACACCTCGCGCGGTACGGGCGAGGCGCAGGCGGCGAAGTACTACGAGCAGCAGATCCAGGACGCCCAGTCGGTGGCGGGTGCGAAGAACGCCAAGTCGCAGGCGGTCTCCGGGACGGGTGACGCGGCGACGCTGGTGCGTTACGACCTGAAGAAGAAGGAAGGCGCCTTCAAGCAGCAGACGGTCGTCACGCGCGTGGAGAACGTCGTGGTCACGGTCGACTACAACGGCGCAGGTCTGGCCGGGGACAAGGCGCCGAGCTCGGACGGCCTCGCGAAGCTCGCGGAGCAGGCCGCCAAGGAGGCGGTGTCCTCGGTGTCGGCGGCGAACGGTGAGGGTGCGGCGAGCGCGGCTCCCTCGCAGTCCGCGTCGGGTTCGAAGGCCCCGTCGAAGTCCGCGTCCCCGTCGAAGTCGGCCACGGGGTCGGCGTCGAAGTCGGCATCTCCGTCCAAGTCGGCCGCGAAGAAGAGCTGAAGTAGAACTGACGGCACGTACCGGCCATCCGTGCGCAGCACATATGTGCCACTCTGGTGCGCGCAACAACACGTACAGGGAGGGGAGTACGGGTGTCCGCGCCCATGCAGCTGACTCGAATGCACCGCGTTCTCATAGGCGTGGTCGTGTTCGGTGCCGTGATCATCGCCGGCATCGGCTTCGCGGGGTCCTACGCGGCCGTCCGTGAACTCGCCCTCCAGAAGGGCTTCGGGAACTTCAGTTACGTCTTCCCGATCGGTATCGACGCGGGTATCTGTGTCCTGCTGGCCCTGGACCTGCTTCTGACGTGGATCCGTATCCCGTTCCCGCTGCTGCGGCAGACGGCGTGGCTGCTGACGGCCGCCACGATCGCCTTCAACGGCGCGGCGGCCTGGCCGGATCCGCTCGGTGTGGGCATGCACGCGGTGATCCCGATCCTGTTCGTGGTGTCGGTGGAGGCGGCCCGGCACGCGATCGGCCGGATCGCGGACATCACGGCGGACAAGCACATGGAGGGAGTCCGCCTCACCCGCTGGCTGCTCTCCCCTATCCCGACGTTCCTCCTGTGGCGCCGCATGAAGCTGTGGGAGCTGCGCTCCTACGAGCAGGTCATCAAGCTCGAACAGGACCGTCTGGTCTACCAGGCCCGTCTCCACTCCCGCTTCGGCCGGGCCTGGCGCAGGAAGGCGCCGGTGGAGTCGCTGATGCCGCTCCGCCTGGCCCGGTACGGGGTTCCGCTGGCGGAGACGGCTCCGGCGGGTCTGGCGGCGGCGGGCATCGAGCCGGTGCTGCTGCCTCCGGCTCCGGAGCACGCCGAACTCCCCGCGGCCGCCCGTGCCGTGGCCGCGGACAGTCGTCCCGCGGTGGCGGCTCCCGTCCCGCCGCAGTCCGTCCCCCAGCCTGAGCCGGAGCCCGACCCCGACCAGAGCCCGTGGTTCGAGACCCCCAAGCAGGTCGAGTACCAGGGCGGCTACAACCCCGACTACGACCCCGCGGAGCAGTACAACCGCTGGTACGAGGAGCAGTTGGAAGCCGAGCAGTACGAGCTCCAGCAGATCCAGTACGAGGAGCCCTCCGGGGAACCCTCGATGGAGGAGACCGGCAGCTTCCCCATCCCCGTGACCACGGGCCGCACCCGCGAGCTGGGTGAAGGCGGCGGCCCGCCCGAGCCGACGGAGGAAGACTTCTACCAGGTCTTCAAGAAGTCGATAGACGGCAGCTACCCCTCCCCCGGCCAGCTCAGGGGCGACGTGGAGGCGACGTACGGCGTCGTGCTCTCCCAGCGTGACGCCGAGCGCATGGTGAACCGCTTCACGAACCGCCACACGGCGGAGCTCCAGGAAGACCACATCGCCTGAGCGACCCGGACATGAGAAGGGGCCCTCCGCACCGGAGGGCCCCTCTTCCGTGCCGCCTGTTACTCCCCGAGCAGCGCCCGGACCCGCTGCTGGCCGACGGCCAGCAGCAGCGTGGGCAGCCGGGGCCCGGTGTCCCGGGAGACCAGGAGCCGGTACAGCAGGGCGAAGAACGTCCGCTGGGCGGTCTTGATCTCGGCCGGCAGCTCCTTGGGCGTGGCGTCCGCGGAGAACCCGGCCTGCACCTTGGGCACGCCGTACACGAGGTGCGTGAGCCCGTCGAGCGACCAGTGCGAGGCGAGTCCGTCGAGCAGCAGCCGCAGCGACTGCTGGGAGGCCTCGTCGAGGGACTTCAGCAGCTCGGCGTCGGGCTCGTCGCGCACGATGGTCCGCTGGTCGGCCGGCACCTGGGTGTTGATCCAGGCCTCGGCCTTGTCGTACCGGGGCCGGGCCTCGTCCAGGGCCGACAGCGGGTTGTCGGGGTCCAGTTCGCTGAGGATCCGCAGCGCCTGGTCCTCGTGCCCGGCGGTGATGTCGGCGACGGACGCGAGCGTCCGGTACGGCAGCACGCGCGCCGTCCGGGGCAGCTCGCCGGCGGCTGTACCCACCGCACGCGCGTGTGCGGCGACGTCGGCCGGCAGGGCAGCCCCCTCGGCGACCTTGGCGTCCAGCTTGTCCCACTCGTCGTAGAGCCGCTGGATCTCCTGGTCGAAGGCGATCTTGAAGGACTGGTTGGGCCTGCGGCGGGCGTAGAGCCAGCGCAGCAGCTGCGGCTCCATGATCTTCAGGGCGTCACCGGGCGTGGGCACCCCGCCCCGCGACGACGACATCTTCGCCATCCCGGAGATCCCCACGAAGGCGTACATGGGCCCGATCGGCTGCTTGCCGCCGAAGATCCCGACGATCTGCCCGCCGACCTGGAAGGACGACCCCGGGGACGAGTGGTCGACGCCGCTCGGCTCGAAGACGACACCCTCGTAGGCCCACCGCATCGGCCAGTCGACCTTCCAGACCAGCTTGCCGCGGTTGAACTCGTTGAGCCGGACGGTCTCGGAGAACCCGCAGGCGTTGCAGGTGTACGACAGCTCGGTGGTGCCGTCGTCGTAGGAGGTGACGGTGGTGAGGTCCTTCTCGCAGTTGCCGCAGTAGGGCTTGTACGGGAAGTAGCCGGCGGAGCCGGAGGACCCGTCGTCCTCGGCGGCCGCGCCGGACCCCTCGGCGGCCTCGACCTCGGCCTCGTCGAGCGGCTTCTGCTGCTTCTTCGCCGGGGCCTTCTTGGTCCGGTACTGGTTGAGGATCGCGTCGATGTCCGCGCGGTGCGCCATGGCGTGCAGCACCTGGTCCCGGTAGACCCCGGAGGTGTACTGCGCGGTCTGGCTGATCCCGTCGAACTCGACACCGAGCTCGCCGAGCGCGTCGACCATGGCGGCCTTGAAGTGCTCGGCCCAGTTCGGGTGGGCGGACCCCTTCGGGGCGGGCACGGAGGTCAGCGGCTTGCCGATGTGCTCGGCCCACGACTCGTCGACCCCGGCGACGCCGGCCGGCACCTTGCGGTACCGGTCGTAGTCGTCCCAGGAGATCAGGTGCCGTACCCGGAGGCCCCGGCGCCGGATCTCGTCCGCGACGAGGTGCGGGGTCATGACCTCGCGGAGGTTCCCGAGGTGGATCGGTCCCGAGGGCGACAGCCCGGACGCGACGACGACCGGTTTGCCCGGGGCCCGACGCTCCGACTCCTCGATGACCTCATCCGCGAAACGGGAGACCCAGTCGGTGGTCTCAGCGCTCTGACCCACGATCGGCACGTCCTCTTTGACTGAAGTTACTGAAGGCTTGATGGACGCCCCCATTCTCCCAGACGGCCCCGCACCGGAGAAAACCGCTTTACCCCCCATGGGATACTGACGGTGTCTATCTGATCCCCCGAGGAGAACGGCACCCACTCCCATGGCCCCGGTCACGTCCCTCAGCGACTCCGTCAACCAGCAGCTCGGCTCCGCGATCTCCGCCACCCTGCCGGAGGCCTCCGCGGACCCACTGCTGCGACGCAGCGACCGGGCCGACTTCCAGGCGAACGGCATCCTGGCGCTCGCCAAGAAGGCCAAGGTGAACCCGCGGGACCTGGCCACGCAGGTCGTCTCCCGGATCGTCACCGGTGACGTGATCAAGGACGTCGAGGTGTCCGGCCCCGGGTTCCTGAACATCACGGTCACGGACCGGGCGATCACGGACAACCTCGCCGCCCGCTACGCCGACGAGACGGGCCGCCTCGGCGTGCCGCACGCCGCCGACCCGGGCATCACGGTCGTCGACTACGCCCAGCCCAACGTGGCGAAGGAGATGCACGTCGGCCACCTGCGTTCCGCCGTCATCGGCGACGCGCTGCGCGCGATGCTCGACTTCACCGGCGAGAAGACGATCGGCCGGCACCACATCGGCGACTGGGGCACCCAGTTCGGCATGCTGATCCAGTACCTGGTCGAGAACCCCGGCGAGCTGGCCCCCGCGGCCGACGTCGACGGCGAGCAGGCCATGTCGAACCTGAACCGGGTGTACAAGGCGTCCCGGATGGTCTTCGACTCGGACGAGGAGTTCAAGGAGCGCGCCCGGAAGCGGGTGGTCGCCCTCCAGTCCGGTGACAAGGAGACCCTGGACCTCTGGCAGCAGTTCGTGGACGAGTCGAAGGTCTACTTCTACTCGGTCTTCGAGAAGCTGGACATGGAGATCCGCGACGACGAGATCGTCGGCGAGTCGGCGTACAACGAGGGCATGCCCGAGACCGCCCGCCTCCTGGAGGAGATGGGGGTGGCGGTCCGCTCCGAGGGCGCGCTGGTCGTCTTCTTCGACGAGATCCGCGGCAAGGACGACCAGCCGGTGCCACTGATCGTGCAGAAGGCGGACGGCGGCTTCGGCTACGCGGCCTCCGACCTGACGGCGATCCGCAACCGCGTCACCGACCTGCACGCGACGTCCCTCCTCTACGTGGTGGACGTGCGTCAGTCCCTCCACTTCAAGATGGTCTTCGAGGCGGCCCGCCGCGCGGGCTGGCTGACCGACGAGGTCACCGCCCACAACATGGGCTACGGCACGGTCCTCGGCGCGGACGGCAAGCCGTTCAAGACGCGTGAGGGCGAGACGGTACGGCTGGAGGACCTGCTGGACGAGGCGGTGCAGCGGGCCGCCGAGGTCGTCCGGGAGAAGGCGCAGGACCTCACCGAGGACGAGATCCAGGAGCGGGCCACGCAGGTGGGCATCGGCGCGGTGAAGTACGCCGACCTGTCCACGTCCCCCAGCCGGGACTACAAGTTCGACCTGGACCAGATGGTCTCGCTGAACGGTGACACGTCCGTGTACCTCCAGTACGCGTACGCCCGTATCCAGTCGATCCTCCGCAAGGCGGGAGAGGTACGGCCGACCGCCCACCCGGAGCTCGAACTGACGGAGCCGGAGCGGGCGTTGGGCCTGCACCTGGACGCATTCGGCACCACGGTCTTCGAGGCGGCCGCGGAGTACGCCCCGCACAAGCTGGCGGCGTACCTGTACCAGCTGGCCTCGCTGTACACGTCCTTCTACGACAAGTGCCCGGTCCTCAAGGCCGACACCCCGCCCCAGGTCGAGAACCGCCTGTTCCTGTGCGACCTGACAGCCCGCACCCTCCACCAGGGCATGGCCCTGCTGGGCATCAGGACACCCGAGAAGCTCTGACGGCCTGCACCTGCTCCTGACCCTCACCACCGCTCCCCTGCAGCGACCGCCATTGTCAGTGGCTCCCCCTACAGTCACTGACATGGCGACTCTTCCCAACCCGCTGCCCACCCTCGCGGCAGACCCGAGCGGGCGTTCGCTCGGTCTCGGGCTCCCGCTCGGGCGACTGATCGACATGACCGACGAGGGCCCCTGGCACGAGCCGTTGCTGTGGCATGCCGAGTACGCGGCGGCGTCCGGGGCCTGGACCGCGCTGGGCGCTCAGGCCGCGCGGACCGGGCTGCTGCCCGTGCTGATGGACGTCGGCGGTACGCAAGGCGGGCCGGACGAGTGGGAGTTGATGCCCGGGGAGATGTCGTACCCCGGGGACCACGACCCCGAGGAACTGCTCGCGGAGTACTGGGCGTACGCGATCGAGGAGCCCGACGACCTCGACGAGACGATCGCCCCCTACGACGAGACCTGGCCCGGCCCGGCCCCGGCCCCCGGGGCCCTGAGCGTCGACCCGGACCGCCGGGCCGCCGAGACGGCCGACGCGCTCCTCGACGAGGGCTCGTGGTTCAAGGAGCCGCGTCTCGCCCTGGTCCCGGCCCGCCGCAGCGCCGACATCCCGGCGGCCATCGGCTGGACGGGCCCGCTGAACTACGAGAACGACGTGGCCCGCCTCTGCGCGGTCCTGCGCTCCTGGGAGGACCGCTTCGGCATACGCGTCATCGCGCTCACCTTCGACCAGTTGGTGCTGTCCGTCGCCGCCCCGCCCACGACGAAGGACGAGGCGGAGGCCGTCGCCGCCGAGCACTTCGCGCTCTGCCCGGACAACATCACCCAGGGAGACCACGAGACCCTGCGCGAGTACGCCGAGCACGCGGTGCTGGGGCAGCGGGTCTGGTCCTTCTGGTGGGACTGACCGGCCCCGGGAAGCCCGGGACGGCCAAGGCAAATCAGAGGTCTCCCAAGAGCAAATTCCCTTTCAAGTCACACTGTCTCATTTCGGCGCGCTGCGACCGCCGCTAAACTCCCTTCTCGTTTGCGGTCCTTAACAGGGGGAGGGCGCTCAGCATGCCGGACGGCTTCTCCGTGGACCTCGGCGCACTGCGCGAGGCCGCCTCCGGGATCAGCACCACGCTGGACGCGATGGCCACCAAGAAGGTGAGCGACATCGACGCTCCCAAGGGCGACTTCGGGCACGACGAACTGGCCTCCGCGATCGTCGACTTCACCGACCGGTGGAACATCGGTGTCTCGCACCTGGCCTCCGACGGCGCCGAGGTCTCCGACCGGCTGAACCGCTGCGTCAAGAACTACGAGGCGGCCGAGGATCACATCCAGCTCTCCACCGAGGGCATTCTCCGGTCCCCGTCCGGAACAGACCCGGGGGCGTCCTGATGGCACAGCTCGGAGAGACCTCGGATCCCCGCGAGCTCGTCCCCGGCTCACCGGACTCCCTGATCACGACAGCTCAGTCCCTGCTCGCCTACGGCGACGTCCTCGTCGAGGCCGGCGAGGGACTGGCGAAGATCGACACCGAGGACGGCTGGCGGGGCACCGCAGGTGACGCCTTCCGGGACCGTTTCCACGGCCAGCCCGCCCGATGGACCGAGGCGGGCAACGAGTTCCACACCGCGGCGAACGCCCTGTACGACTACGCCCACACCCTGCGCGCGGCCCAGCAGCGCGCCGCCGAGGCCATCACCCGGTACGCGCGCGGCGAGGCCGCCACCACCAACGCCAAGAACGCCCACGACCGGCAGGTCACCGAGGCGCGTGGAAAAGGGGACACCACCGAGATCCCGTTCAACGATCCCGGTGAAGCGGACCGTGCCGCCGCCCGCGCGGACCTCGACACCGCCCGCGGCAATGTGGACACCGCCGGACACACCGCGGCCGCGCTGGTGCGGAAGGCCACCGAGTCCGCCCCGGAGCGCCCGGGGTTCTGGTCCAAGGTCGGCGACTTCCTCGGCGATGTGGGGGACGGGCTGGTGGACGGCGGCAAGACCGTCGTCAACGACCTCGCCTCCTTCGGCAACGCCATGATCCAGCACCCCGGCGACAGCGCGGCGATGCTCGGCGGCATGCTCCTGGCCGGCGTCAGCGCCGGCGGCGAAGGTCTCGGGGTCGCCCTGGACGCCACCGGAGTCGGTGCCATCGCCGGCGTACCCCTCAACGTCGTGTCCGCCGCCGGGATCACCGCGGGTGTCGGTCTGGCCGGCGCAGGGGCCGTGGACCTCGCCCAGCACGCCACGAGCGACTCCCAGGTCGAACCCCTCCGGATGAACAGCGAGGGCTCCGGCACCGGCGGCTCCTCCCAACAGCCGGCCTCCGACCTGATCAAGAACGGCCAGAAGTACGAGGGCACTGGTTCCGGCTCTGGCCGCGGAGGCCTCAAACTTCCGAAGGAGAACGGTCCGAAGAACGGGACCATGTACAAGACCGATCCGCAGACGGGCAAGGTGACCAGCTACTCCACCTACGATTCCGAAGGTCGCGCCTTGAAGCGAGTGGACCTGGAGGGGGCCTCGCACAACGGGGTAGAGACACCACATGTCGTAGAAATGGTGCACAATACCAACCCCAAGACCGGGCAAGTCTTTGTGGGTGAGTCGAAGGACGTGCGCACCGCGTTCCCCTGGGAGATCCCGTGAGCAGCATCAAACCGTCGTGGTCCGAGCGCGAGCTGCCGGCCTTCTTCAAAAAGTGGCGGACCGATTGGAAGAACGAGGATCTCGACCCGGACAACTACCTCGACTTCGAGGGCGGCCTTCGGTTCGTCCTGGCCGCGGCCTGGCTTTTCTGCCCCGAGACGGTGGAGTACCGCGGTGGTGTGTTCCTCAAGGAGCGCTTCCGCCAGAGCACGGTCGACGACTGGTTCACCAAGCTGGGCGAGGACCGGAATCGGATTGAAGTCGTCGTCAATCACGTCGAGTTGTGGGGCACCTTCAACAACACTCCCCTGACGGACGACGACCACCTCGGGGAGGAACTGCCCCAACTCGCCCTGGCGCTCGGGGAGTGCTGGCAGGGAATCCTCTCCTCGCGCTACCCGGATCGCGAGATCACCGTCGAGGTGAGCGACGAGGAGGACGGCTCCTACGGTCCGACCGTGACCTTCTGGACCTCCCCGTCCGCCACGCCCTTCGGCTAGGGCCTGTCGTTGCCCCCACCGACCCGCACCCACCCGCTCACGCCTTGCTGCCGGTCGCCCCGTAGACGTTGATGTCGTCGTCCGTGACGTCGTTGATGTCGCGGTAGCGGATCTTCTCGATGTCGTCGAGGGACTCGAAGTCCTCGGCGTCGATGGCGGGCGGCGCGGGCGCGGGCCCGGGGTGCCACAGATGCGCGGGCACCACCCCGGGCTCGTCCAGCGAGACCCCGGGCACCTCGGTGAAGAACCGCTCCACCTCGCTCCTGGACCGGAACACGAAGGTGAACCCGCGCTCGGTGTAGGTCCGCTGGACCGCGCGGGCGGGCCCGGGATGCATCTCGTCGGTCAGATGGCTGAGCACGATCCGGCTCCCCGCGGGCAGGGCCGCCACGAGTTCGCGCACGATCGGATAGGCCTCGTCGTCCTCGACGAAGTGCAGGATGGCGACCAGGCACAGCGCGATCGGCTGGTCGAAGTCCAGGGTCCTGGCGGCCTGTTCGAGGATCTGCGCGGGGCTCTTGAAGTCGGCGTCGATGTAGTCCGTACGCCCCTCGGGGCCGCTGGTGAGCAGCGCGCGGGCGTGGGCCAGCACCACGGGGTCGTTGTCGACGTACACGACCCGGGCGTCGGGCCGGATCCGCTGGGCGATCTGGTGGACGTTCTCCGCGGTGGGCAGCCCGGTGCCGATGTCGAGGAACTGCCGGATGCCGTCCCGCGCGGTCAGGCGGTCGACGGCCCGGCGCATGAAGTCGCGGTTGTGGCGTACGTCGAGGTAGCCGCGGGGGTTGGCGGCGAGCGCGGCGGCGGCCGCCTCGCGGTCGGCGGGGTAGTTGTCCTTGCCGCCGAGGAAGACGTCGTAGACGCGGGCCGGATGTGCCTTGGTGGTGTCGATCCTCCTGGCCAGTTCGGCCGGGTCCTGGCTCAGCGCGTCACCGGACATGGGCATCTCCCCTGTGAATGTGTCGGTCCTACGACGGACCACCACCGCGATGGTCAAGAACCTAACTCCCCGGGCGACTTGATGGTGCCCGGTGTCCGGGGACGCCCCGTCCCGCATCCCGCGGAGGGGACTCGGGACATCACATCCGCACAGGTCAACACGGATCCTGGTACGGGGCCGTCCCGAATTCCCCGCCAGGTCTGGCGTACGCCCGGGCTCCCCAGCAGCCTGATCCCATGCCCAGCCGACCCCACACCCCCCGCAGGCCCCCCGCGACCGCCCTCGCGCTTCTCGCCCTCCTCGCGCTCGCCACGCTGACGGGCTGCAACGACGGCCAGGGCGTACGCGACGAGGGCCCGGCCGCCGACAGGGCGGCCGCCGTCACCCCCGTGGAGAACCAGAAGGCCGCCCGGTACTGACCGGGCGGCCTCGGAGCTGAGCTACGGCATCACACGTGCGCCGGGGCGAAGCCCTTCGGGTTCGGGCCGTACTTGTTCTCGCCCGGCTCACCGTCGAGGCAGGTGAAGACGAGGAGGGTGATGCCGCCGGCGAGCGGGACCAGACCGAACAGGACCCACCAGCCGCTGCGGCCGGTGTCGTGCAGGCGGCGCACGAGGACGGCGAGGCTGGGGAGCAGGATGGCGACGTAGAAGACGATCGGGATCCAGGCCTGCTTGGCCACGACGCCGATGACGGCCAGCACGATGTAGATGATCGTGACGAACAGGGTGTACATCCAGTATTCCTTGCGGCGCGCGCGGCCGCTGAACACGGCGTACTTCTTCAGTACATCGAGGAAGTAGTTCATCGTGGTGTCCCCCAGGGATCGACGTTCGGAACTGTTCCGAATGGATCAGGCCAGGCGCAGAAGATATGGAGGATGTCGAGAACTCGTCAATTCGACGGATGTAAGCGGTTCATCAAGACGCGGACCTGTCAAACCATGACAATACAGCCACCGCAAGAAGCGGATTCCGGACAGAACGTCAGAAGATCACCGCGGCTGGCAGGTCCCGTTGTCCGGACGTTGGCCGGAACGAGCTCCGCCCGTATCCGGACCGAGCTCGAACCGTTGCCGTGACACGCCGTCGGCGGCTCGTCAGCCGAGCTTCTGCGCCACCTCGGTGGCCCAGTAGGTGAGGATGTTCTGTGCCCCGGCCCGCTTGATTCCGGTCAGTGTCTCCAGGATCGCGCGGTCCCGGTCGATCCAGCCCTTCTCGGCGGCGGCCTCGATCATCGAGTACTCACCGGAGATCTGATAGGCGGCGACCGGCACGTCCACGGCGTCGGCGACCCGGGCGAGGACGTCGAGGTAGGGCCCGGCCGGCTTGACCATCACCATGTCGGCGCCCTCCTCCAGATCGAGGGCGAGCTCCCGCAGCGACTCCCGCACGTTCGCCGGATCCTGCTGGTAGGTCTTGCGGTCACCCTGCAACGAGGAGGCGACGGCCTCCCGGAAGGGCCCGTAGAAGGCGGAGGCATACTTGGCCGTGTACGCCAGAATGGCCACGTCCTCCCGGCCGATCTGGTCGAGCGCGTCCCGGATGACTCCGACCTGCCCGTCCATCATCCCGCTGGGCCCCACGACGTGGGCGCCCGCGTCGGCCTGCACCTGGGCCATCTCGGCGTACCGCTCAAGGGTGGCGTCGTTGTCGACCCGTCCCTCGGCGTCCAGCACCCCGCAGTGCCCGTGGTCGACGGTCTCGTCGAGACACAGGTCGGACATCACGAGCAGGTCGTCCCCGACCTCGGCCCGCACGTCCCGGATGGCCACCTGCAGAATCCCGTCGGGATCGGTGCCCGGCGTCCCCACAGCGTCCTTCTTCGACTCCTCCGGCACCCCGAAGAGCATGATCCCGGAGACTCCGGCCGCCACGGCCTCCGCGGCCGCCTTCTTCAGACTGTCCCGCGTGTGCTGCACGACCCCGGGCATCGCCGAGATCGGCACGGGCTCACTCGCCCCCTCCAGCACGAACGCCGGAAGGATGAAGTCAGCGGGGTGCAGCCGGGTCTCGGCGACCATGCGGCGCATGACGGGGTTCGTCCGCAGCCGCCGGGGCCGCGTGCCGGGAAAGGATCCGTACGTCGACATACACCTAAGCTACGCCCGCCCCGAGGGCCCCTTTGCCGACGCGGCGTCGGAGCGGGGGCCGGTCAGCCGACCAGGGGCGCGGGGAACTGCGCGACCGGCCCCCACCGGCTCGCAGCCACCCCGCACCGTACGGAGAGTGCGGACACGGATCAGGTCGTCGAGCGTCGCCGCCTGGCCCCCGGCCTCCGCTCACTCGGCCGCGTCACCGGATCCCCGGCCTCCACCGCCGCCGCCCGCCGCTTCAGCCCGAAGTCGGCCAGCGCCTCGGCCAGCTTGTGCACGGACGGCTCGGGCGCCATGACGTCGACCCGGAGCCCGTGCTCCTCGGCGGTCTTCGCCGTGGCGGGACCGATGCACGCGATCACGGTCACGTTGTGCGGCTTCCCGGCGATGCCGACCAGGTTGCGCACGGTGGACGACGACGTGAAGAGCACGGCGTCGAACCCGCCCCCCTTGATCGCCTCCCGGGTCTCGGCCGGCGGCGGCGAGGCGCGCACGGTCCGGTAAGCGGTGACGTCGTCGACCTCCCACCCGAGCTCGATGAGCCCCGCGACCAGCGTCTCGGTGGCGATGTCGGCCCGCGGCAGGAAGACCCGGTCGATCGGGTCGAAGACGGGGTCGTACGGCGGCCAGTCCTCAAGGAGACCCGCGGCCGACTGCTCGCCGCTCGGCACCAGGTCGGGCTTCACACCGAAGGCGATCAGCGCCTTGGCGGTCTGCTCACCCACCGCCGCGACCTTGATGCCGGCGAAGGCACGCGCGTCGAGCCCGTACTCCTCGAACTTCTCGCGTACGGCCTTGACGGCGTTGACCGAGGTGAAGGCGATCCACTCGTAGCGCCCGGTCACGAGCCCCTTGACCGCCCGCTCCATCTGCTGGGGCGTTCTGGGCGGCTCGACCGCGATCGTGGGCACCTCGTGCGGCACGGCCCCGTAGGACCTGAGCTGGTCGGAGAGCGAGGCAGCCTGCTCCTTCGTGCGCGGCACGAGAACCTTCCAGCCGAACAGCGGCTTGTTCTCGAACCACGACAGCTGGTCGCGCTGCGCGGCGGCCGAGCGCTCACCGACCACGGCTATCACCGGCCGCCCGCCCTCGGGCGAGGGCAGCACCTTGGCCTGCTTGAGCGTCTGGGCGATGGTGCCCAGGGTGGCCGTCCAGGTCCGCTGGCGCGTGGTCGTACCGGCGACCGTGACGGTCATCGGGGTGTCGGGCTTGCGCCCGGCCGCGACCAGCTCACCGGCGGCGGCGCCCACGGAGTCCAGGGTCGTCGACACGACCACGGTCCCGTCCGACACCCCCACCTCCGTCCAGCACCGGTCGGAGGCCGTGCGCGCGTCCACGAACCGCACGTCCGCGCCCTGCGCGTCCCGCAGCGGGACACCGGCGTACGCGGGTACGCCGACGGCCGCGGCCACACCGGGCACGACCTCGAAGGGCACGCCCGCGCGGGCGCAGGCCAGCATCTCCTCGGCGGCGTACGCGTCGAGCCCGGGGTCCCCGGACACCGCACGCACGACCCGCCTGCCGCCCCGCGCGGCCTCCATGACAAGATGTGCCGCATCCCGTACAGCGGGGGCAGGAGCGGTTGTTGACGTGCCGTCAACGACTGTCAGTTGGGGCGCGCCCGTGCCCGGCACCGGAGTCGAAGGCGACTCGGTGTCCGTGTCCACGACGGCGACGCCCGACCGAGCGTGGACGCGCACGACGTCGAGCACCTCGTGCCCGGCGACGAGAACGTCCGCGTTCGTGAGCGCCTCGACGGCGCGCAGAGTCAGCAGTCCCGGATCTCCGGGTCCGGCACCCAGGAAGGTGACGTGCCCGTGTTCAGGACCGACGGGAAGGGTGGTGGGGCTCACTGTGCTCGCTCCCCCATCAGACCGGCCGCGCCCTGGGCAAGCATCTCGGCCGCGAGTTCACGGCCGAGCGCCATTGCTTGGTCGTACGTCTCGGGCACGGGACCGGTGGTGGACAACTGCACCATGCGCGAGCCGTCGGTGGTGCCGACGACGCCCCGCAGGCGCATTTCCTTGACAATCTGCCCGTCGGCCAGCAGGTCGGCCAGCGCGCCCACAGGGGCGGAGCAGCCGGCCTCCAGGGCGGCGAGCAGTGACCGCTCGGCAGTCACGGCGACCCGCGTGAACGGGTCGTCGAGCTCGCCGAGCGCTGCGATCAGGTCCGCGTTGTCCGCGGTGCACTCGATCGCGAGTGCTCCCTGGCCGGGAGCGGGCAAAACTGTGTCGACCGAGAGGAAATCGGTCACTTCGTCGATCCGGCCGATGCGCTGCAGCCCGGCGGCTGCCAGCACCACCGCATCCAGCTCACCATCGCGCACGAACCGCACCCGGGTGTCGATGTTCCCCCGGATCGCAACCGTCTCGATATCAAGTCCGTGCGCGCGGGCGTACGCGTTCAGCTGCGCGGTCCGCCGGGGCGAACCGGTACCGATGCGGGCACCCCGGGGCAGGTCGGTGAACTTCAGGGCGTCCCGGGCGACAAGGACGTCCCTGGGGTCCTCGCGCTCGGGGAGCGCGGCCAGCGCGAGCTCGTCCGGCTGCCCGGTCGGCAGGTCCTTCAGCGAGTGCACCGCGAAGTCGACCTCGCCCTTGAGCAGGGCCTCGCGCAGCGCGGTCACGAAGACACCGGTGCCGCCGATCTGCGCGAGCGCCTCCTTGGACACATCGCCGTACGTGGTGATCTCCACGAGCTCGACGGGCCGTCCGGTCACCTGGCTCACGGCTTCCGCCACCCGCCCGGACTGGGCCATGGCGAGTTTGCTCCGCCTGGTCCCGAGCCGTAGCGCCTTGGTACTCATGACGAGCCTCGGTCTTTCTCATCGGTGGTGCTGTCCTCGGCGCGGGAGACGGCGGCCACCGTCTCGGGGTCGAGGTCGAACAGGGTCCGCAGCGCGTCCGCGTATCCGGCACCGCCGGGCTCGGCCGCGAGCTGCTTGACCCGTACGGTCGGCGCGTGCAGCAGTTTGTCGACCACGCGCCGCACGGTCTGCGTGATCTCGCCGCGCTGCTTGTCGTCGAGGCCCGGCAGCCGTCCGTCGAGCCGGGCGATCTCACCGGCGACGACATCGGCGGCCATGGTCCGCAGCGCGACCACGGTCGGCGTGATGTGCGCGGCCCGCAGCGCCGCCCCGAAGGCGGCGACCTCGTCGGCGACGATACGGCGGACCTGGTCGACGTCGGCCGCCATGGGGGCGTCCGCCGAAGCCTCGGCGAGCGACTCGATGTCGACGAGCCGCACCCCGCCCAGCCGGTGCACGGCCGGGTCGATGTCCCGGGGCATGGCGAGGTCGAGCAGGAAGAGCGAGGGGGTCGGCCGGGGGATCTCGGCGACGGGCTCGGGCCTGCGCCGCTCGGGAACCCGCCCGATGGCGGCGGCGGTGGCGGCGAGCGCGGCGATGGCGTCGGCCTCCTCGACGGGATCGACCACCGTCACCGAGCTCTGCGGCCGGGGAGCGTTGTCCACCCAGGCGGCGTGCTGCTCCAGCTCGGAGGCGGCCATCCCGGCGACGGCGGCTTCGCCGAGCACGGAGAAACCGGCGGTGGCCGGGACAGGGGCCAGATCGAGCGGACAGTTCTCCTCGGCGGTCGGCTCCGCCGCGCCGCGGGGGGCGGTGCCGCTCGGAGCGGTCCGGGTCGGCGCGGGCGGCACCCGGTCGGCACCGGGCACAGCCGAGGCGACAGCCTCAGCCGTGAGCACCAGCCCCGTGGCCCCCGTACAGGACACCACGACATCGGCACGTGTCAGCTCGTCCGACACCGAATCCATCGGTACCGCACGGGCAGCCACGTCCCCGGCGTCATTGAGGATCTCCGCAAGCCGCTCGGCCCGCTCGGCGGTCCGGTTGGCGATCACGATCTCCGCGACACCCGCGCGCGCCAGCGTCGCCGCGGCCAGCGAGGACATCGACCCGGCGCCGATGACCAGCGCCTTCTTGTCCCGGGCCCAGTCCGGCACCTGCGCGCCCAGGGCCAACTGCTCCAGCCCGAAGGTGACCAGCGACTGCCCCGCCCGGTCGATCCCGGTCTCGGAGTGCGCCCGCTTGCCCACCCGCAGCGCCTGCTGGAACAGGTCGTTCAGCAGCCGCCCGGCGGTGTGCAGCTCCTGCGCCCGGGCCAGGGAGTCCTTGATCTGGCCGAGGATCTGCCCCTCCCCGACGACCATGGAGTCGAGCCCGCAGGCCACGGAGAACAGATGGTGGACGGCCCGGTCCTCGTAGTGCACGTAGAGATAGGGGGTGAGCTCGTCCAGCCCCACCCCGCTGTGCTGGGCGAGCAGCGTGGACAGCTCGGCCACGCCCGCGTGGAACTTGTCCACGTCGGCGTACAGCTCGATCCGGTTGCAGGTCGCGAGCACCGCGGCCTCCGCGGCCGGCTCCGCGGCGACGGTGTCCTGCAGCAGCTTCATCTGCGCATCGGCATGCAGCGCCGCCCGCTCCAGCACACTGACCGGCGCGCTGCGGTGGCTCAGCCCGACGACGAGGAGACTCATGCCGGCATCACGGCGGGTACGTCCCCGTCGGGCCCTTTGTCGGCAGAGGCGGCGGCGGAGTCGCGGCCGGCGGGCACCGGACCGGCGCCGTCGGACGCGGCGGCCTCCTCACCGGCCTTGCGCTGCTCGTGGAAGGCGAGGATCTGCAGCTCGATGGAGAGGTCGACCTTGCGCACGTCGACACCGTCCGGGACGGTCAGCACGGTCGGCGCGAAGTTCAGGATGGAGGTGACCCCGGCGGCCACCAGGCGGTCGCAGACCGGCTGGGCGGCACCGGCGGGGGTCGCGATGACACCGATGGACACGCCGTTGTCCTCGATGATCTTTTCCAGCTCGTCCGAGTGCTGCACCGGGATGCCCGCGACCGGCTTGCCCGCCATCGCCGGATCGGCGTCGATCAGCGCCGCGACCCGGAATCCACGGGAGGCGAAGCCGCCGTAATTGGCGAGAGCGGCACCGAGGTTGCCGATACCGACGATCACAACCGGCCAGTCCTGGGTCAGGCCGAGTTCGCGGGAGATCTGGTAGACGAGATACTCGACGTCGTAGCCGACACCGCGCGTTCCGTAAGAACCCAGGTAGGAGAAGTCCTTGCGCAGCTTCGCGGAGTTGACCCCCGCGGCGGCGGCGAGTTCCTCGGAGGACACCGTGGGTACCGAGCGCTCGGACAGTGCCGTCAGGGCTCGTAGGTACAGCGGAAGCCTGGCGACGGTGGCCTCGGGAATCCCTCGGCTACGGGTCGCCGGTCGGTGAGTTCGGCCAGTTGCCACGGTGCTCCTGCGGGTAGAGCGGGGCTGTGGGCGGTCACACGTCCCCGGACCGCCCCGTCGAAAGCAGGCTATGTCTTTGTGAACGCGTGCACAAAGATGGTGTCCGATTTGCCCGGCCAACGTGACCGGGGTCACGCACGTCTCTCTCGGAGGCAAAACCGCACACTTCCCTCGTCAATCCCGCCCCCAAGACCACTTCGCCATCGATCCTAAGCGACCGACCGGACCAGTTGGACTAGTCGGTCAGGGCCTTGCGGAGGCGTTCCTCGTCCACCCGCCAGAACGTGTGCTGCTCCCCGTCGACGAGCACGACGGGGATCTGTTCCCAGTACTGCTCGTGGAGTTGAGGATCCTGGTCGATGTCTTTGTACTCCCGGGGAACCCCTAGATCTCCACATACCTTCTCGATCACCAGCTGTGCGTCATCACACAGATGGCAACCGGGCTTGCGGATCAGGGTGACGAGCCGGTCCTCGGGGGCCCTGGCCTGCTTTCGGCGGAAGAGGGGAGTCATGTCAGCCATTCTCCCGCGCGTCGGCGTCGCCCGTGGCCACCTGCTTAACGGCACAGTCCCGGAGTGTTCACATCCTTCAAACCTCTCGACTCCGGAACCACCGAACAGACTGGCTATGCTCACGCCATGGCCGCTCTCGGATGGCTCACTCCCCGTAGGCGCTCCGCCACGGCGCGAAGCGTGTTGGCAGGCGAGGCCTCAGCGGAGGCTGCCCGCAAGTCCTCCCAGGAGGTCGAGGAGACCTCCGGCACGGAACCGGAGTCACAGTTCCCGGTCCTGGGCGACGACAAGGCCGCCGCCTTCTTCGACCTGGACAACACCGTGATGCAGGGCGCGTCCCTCTTCCACTTCGGCCGCGGCCTGTACAAGCGGAAGTTCTTCGAGACCCGCGACCTCGCCCGCTTCGCCTGGCAGCAGGCCTGGTTCCGCTTGGCCGGCTCCGAGGACCCCGAACACATGCAGGAGGCCCGCGACTCGGCGCTCTCCATCGTCAAGGGGCACCGCGTCGCCGAGCTCCAGTCGATCGGCGAGGAGATCTACGACGAGTACATGGCCGAGCGCATCTGGCCGGGCACCCGCGCACTGGCGCAGGCGCACCTGGACGCCGGCCAGAAGGTCTGGCTGGTCACCGCCGCCCCGGTGGAGATCGCCCAGGTGATCGCCCGCCGCCTCGGCCTCACCGGCGCGCTCGGCACGGTCGCGGAGTCGGTCGACGGCGTCTACACCGGCAAGCTGGTCGGTGAGCCCCTGCACGGCCCCGCGAAGGCGGAGGCGGTCCGGGCCCTGGCGGCGGCGGAGGGCCTCGACCTGTCGCGCTGCGCCGCGTACAGCGACAGCCACAACGACATCCCGATGCTCTCGCTGGTGGGTCACCCCTACGCGATCAACCCGGACACCAAGCTCCGCAAGCACGCCCGCCGGCTGGACTGGCGCCTGCGCGACTACCGCACGGGCCGCAAGGCGGCGAAGGTCGGCATCCCGGCCGCCGCGGGCGTGGGAGCCGTGGCGGGCGGCACGGCAGCGGCGATCGCCCTGCACAAGCGCCGTCGGTAACCAGGCAAACACACCAATCCCCGGGTTTTGTACGCGTAACCCCGTGTGCAGGCACATTGGCTGCACACGGCCACAACACACCCCGTTCCCTGACAGAACGCGACCGTTTTCGATCAACAACCGGTCACTCTGTGGTACTTGAACTACTCCCAATCGGTTACGGAAGCGACGTAATCGATGAATAGAGCAACTGGGTGTAGCAGTGCCTGCACTAAGCGTTATTCTCCTCAGACGCAATCCGGTACCTCTCCGTCGCTACGACGGGTGAATGGTCCCGCACTGCACGTGATGGAAGCTCTGCCTCTGGGAGTCCCGTGTACCCACACGTCGGGGTTGACGCCTCGGGCCTGGCTACGCTGCGCGCAACGGTCCTGGACCTGTTGCGCGGCTTCGTCCCCACCGCGTACGCCGTCCCCGCCCTTGCCGTAGCCGCGGCACCGATCGGCCCGTGCTATGCACTGGCCGACGGTTCCGCGGCCGTCGGCAGACGAGGGCGTTCGACCGGTGCCGCACCGGCCCGCCGTCCGGCCGCGGACAGCGACAGCGCCCGCATGATGGACCTGGTCGAACGCGCCCAGGCCGGCGAGGCCGACGCTTTCGGCCGCCTGTACGACCAGTACAGCGACACGGTGTACCGGTACATCTATTACCGGGTAGGAGGTAAGGCCACCGCCGAGGATCTGACGAGCGAGACGTTCCTGCGTGCGCTCCGAAGGATCGGCACCTTCACATGGCAGGGCCGCGATTTCGGCGCCTGGCTCGTCACCATCGCGCGCAACCTCGTCGCCGACCACTTCAAGTCGAGCCGGTTCCGGCTGGAAGTCACCACCGGCGAGATGCTCGACGCCAACGAGGTCGAGCGCTCGCCCGAGGACTCCGTCCTGGAGTCCCTCTCCAACGCCGCGCTGCTGGACGCCGTCCGCCGGCTCAACCCCCAGCAGCAGGAATGTGTGACCCTCCGTTTCCTCCAGGGCCTCTCGGTCGCCGAGACCGCCCGGGTGATGGGCAAGAACGAGGGCGCCATCAAAACCCTCCAGTACCGGGCCGTCCGCACCCTGGCCCGGCTCCTCCCGGACGACGCCCGCTGAGAGCGCACGCCCGGTAACCATCAACTCGCTCTCGGTGAAAGTCCGTTGACTCCCCGATCCGATCATCCGCAGTCCGTAACCCAAGTGCCACGCCGCTCGTTGTGCGGGATGCAGGCTCCCTGTGGTCACACCCTGGCCGACTCCGATCACTCGATCGGGTGCTTGCGTTCAGGGTGTGCAACCCTCAGGACCCCCTGGGGAGTCGACCGTCATGACGAGAGGAGGTGCCGCCAGTGATCGCGAACGTATCGGCGCACCGGCGGGCGAACGCCTTCGCCCAGGCCCTGGAGGAGCAGTCCGACCGGGAACCGGCGGCCGAGCAGTCCGAAGGACCAGCTCCGGCCGTCGCGGAACACCCCGATCCGGGCCGTCTTTTGGCCCTCGCGGAGTGTCTCGGCGAGCTGCCCAGGCCTGAGCTGGACCCTGAGGTCAAGGTCGTCCAGCGAGCCCAGCTGGTGGCCGCGATGGAGGCCATGCTGCTGGAGGGCGACGGGGCGGAACCCGCGTTCCCCGAACAGCGCTCCCATCGGGCCAAAGGCACCCACCGGGCGAGTCCGCTCGGGAAACTGCGTCCGCGTTCCCGGCTCACCAAGGGCCTGGCCGCGGGCGGCCTGAGCGTCGGAGTCGCCGCCGGAGCCTTCGGCGGAGTGGCCGCGGCCAGCTCCGACGCGCTGCCCGGGGACTCGCTGTACGGCCTCAAGCGCGGCATCGAGGACTTCAAGCTCACCTACCTGTCCGAGGGGGACGACGAGCGTGGCGTCGCCTACCTCGACCAGGCCTCCACCCGGCTGAACGAGGCCCGCCGCCTGATGGAACGCGGCCGGGGCGGGCACCTCGACCACGAGTCCGTGGGCGAGATCCGCCGCGCCCTGTCCGGCATGCAGCACGACGCCTCCGAGGGGCATCGCCTGCTGCACGAGGCGTACGAGCGCGACCCGAACTCGCTGGGCCCCATCCAGGCCCTGGCCGGCTTCTCGCGCTCGCACCGCGAGGCCTGGGGGGCGCTCCGCGACCGGCTGCCCGTCCAGCTCGGCGATGTCAGCGACCAGGTGTCCGAGGTCTTCGACGCCATAGACGAAGAGGTCGCTCCGCTGCAGTCCCTGCTCCCCGAACCCCCGGCCCCGGGCGGCGGCGCGGGACAGCGGCAGGGCTCCGGTCCGGCGTCCTCGGACGACTCGACCGGCTCGGGGCATTCCACGGCCCCGGGTTCAGGCGGCTCCTCGGAACACACCGGCGGCAGCAGCCCGAGCAAATCCGCCCCGTCCGGCAGCCAGGACGACGGCCTGCTCGGCGGCAACACCGGCGGTCTCCTCGATCCTCCGAAGGACACCGGCACCACCACCCCGACGTCCCCGGCCCCCTCGGCCGACCCGGACGTCACCCTCCCGCCCCTCCTCCCGGGCCTCCTGCCGGGCCTGGGCATCCAGGGCGAGGACACGAATTAGCCCCTCCAGTACGGCGGTGGGGGCACCCTTCTATTGGAAGGGTGCCCCCACCGCCGTAAAGGGCGATCTCAGAAAAACACCGACCGCCTCTGCACCAAGAGCTTGTACAGCGTGTGCTGGATCTGTTCTCTGACCTGGTCCGTCAGGTTGAACATCAGCATCGGGTCCTCGGCGGCCTCCGGGGGATAGCCGTCGGTCGGGATGGGCTCGCCGAACTGGATCGTCCACTTGGTGGGGAGCGGGACCGCGCCCAGGGGGCCCAGCCACGGGAAGGTCGGAGTCAGCGGGAAGTACGGGAAGCCCAGCAGCCGGGCCAGCGTCTTCGCGTTGCCGATCATCGGGTAGATCTCCTCCGCGCCCACGATCGAGCACGGAATGATCGGGGTGCGCTGACGCAGGGCCGTGGAGACGAAACCGCCCCGGCCGAAGCGCTGGAGCTTGTACCGCTCGCTGAAGGGCTTGCCGATGCCCTTGAAGCCCTCCGGCATCACACCGACCAGTTCACCGCGCCCCAGCAGCCGTTCGGCGTCCTCCGCGCAGGCGAGGGTGTGACCGGCCTTGCGGGCGAGTTCGTTGACCACCGGCAGCATGAACACCAGGTCCGCCGCCAGCAGCCGCAGATGCCGGTTCGCGGGGTGGTGGTCGTGGACGGCGACCTGCATCATCAGGCCGTCCAGCGGCAGCGTCCCGGAGTGGTTGGCGACGATCAGCGCCCCGCCCTCGGCCGGGATGTTCTCGACACCCTTGACCTCGACCCGGAAGTACTTCTCGTACACCGGCCGCAGCAGGGACATCAGGACCTGGTCGGTGAGTTCCTCGTCGTAGCCGAAGTCGTCGACCTCGTAGTCCCCGGTGAGCCGGCGGCGCAGGAAGCTGAGGCCCGCGGCGATACGCCGCTCCAGGCCGCCCTCCTCGCTCGCCTGCTGCGGCGGCTGTTCCTCACGCGTCACAGGAACATCATCCTGCGCGGGAGCCGCGCTGGGCAGGGGCTGGACCTCACGGACCAGCGCGGGCTCGGGGCCCTTGCGCCGGCTCCCCGCGCTCCGGCGCCGCGCCGGCCGCTGTACGGCGCCTGCGCGGGACCGGTCGTCGTCGAACGGAATGACCTTGGCGTCCGCCATCGTTGATGCGCTCCTCAGTTGGCGCTCTGCGTCGGGGGGTTGCCGTTGCCCGCGAGGGGCAGCGCGGCGATCCGGTCGACGGCCCCCGCGAGGGCCTCCGGCGGCAGCAGCCCGGGGCCCTGGCTGCGCGCGAAGTCCGCGAAGGTCTCCGCCGTCGAGTACTTCGGCCGGAATCCGAGCGTCTCCCGCATCTGGACCGTCGACACGACCCGGCCATGGGTGAGCAGCCGGATCTGCTCGGGCGAGAAGTCCGTCATACCCAGCGTACGCACCAGCGACCCGGCCCAGGTGACGGCCGGCAGCAGCAGGGGCACCGTGGGCCGGCCGAGCCGCCGGGAACACTGCGACAGCAACAGGACCCCGTCGCCGGCGATGTTGAAGGTGCCGCTGTTGAGCGTGCCCCGCTCCGGTTCGTGCGAGGCGATCCTGAGCACCTCGATCACGTCGTCCTCGTGCACGAACTGCAACCGCGGGTCGTAGCCGAGCACGGTCGGCAGCACCGGCAGCGCGAAGTACGAGGCGAGCGGGGTGTCCGCGGTCGGCCCCAGGATGTTGGCGAACCTGAGCACGCACACGGCCACGTCGGGGCGCCGTCGCGCGAAGCCCCGCACATACCCCTCGACCTCGACCGTGTCCTTGGCGAAGCCGCCGGAGGGCAGGGACTTGGGCGGGGTGGTCTCGGTGAACACCGCGGGATCGCGGGGCGCGGACCCGTACACGTTCGTACTGGACTTCACCACCAGCCGCTGCACGTTCGGCGACTTCTGGCAGGCACCGAGCAGCTGCATGGTGCCGATGACGTTGGTCTCCTTGACCGTGGTCCGGCTCCCGCTGCCCAGCGCCATCGCCGTCACATCCAGGTGGACGACCGTGTCGGCGGCCGTCTCCGCGAGGATCCGCGCGATGCCGGGCTGCCTGATGTCCGCCTGGATGAAGTCGGCACCGCCCAGATGGTGTTCCGGCGACACCGCGTCCACGGCGATCACCCGGTCCACCTGCGGGTCACGCTGTATGCGTCGTACGAACCGGCCTCCCAGCTGTCGGGCCACTCCGGTGACGAGCACGACCTTTCCCAAGATCAGCGCCTTCCTTCCAGCCGTAGTCCAGCCCTGGTACGGCTCCTGTACAGCCCCAGTCCTGTGCCGCGTTCCCCGTGTTCCGCCAACTTAGCGGTTCGATGTTGCGCTGTGATGACCGCCCACTGCGTGAGGTGACGACATCCAGCCCACTGCCACGTCCCGACACGCGTGTGGCCCCCCACCGATATCAGGTGGGGGGCCACAAACACGCTTACGCGGCGTCGCCTACTTCTTGTTGCGACGCTGAACGCGCGTGCGCTTGAGCAGCTTGCGGTGCTTCTTCTTGGCCATCCGCTTGCGCCGCTTCTTGATAACAGAGCCCACGACTACCCTCGCTCACTTCTCATCACTCGGTGCTGGGCGCCATGGGCCCATACGACCTACGAGGGGCTAGCCTACCCGCCCGAGCGCTGAGGTCGTAATCGAGGTGAACCGGGGAGATCCGCAGGGGGTCACGAGTGCCCTGAGACCCCTGTTGAACCTCCCCGGGTCCGGTCGTCGTCAGGCCGTCTCCACCCCCACATAACTCTCGCGGAGGTACTCGTGAACCGCGTTCTCGGGGACACGGAAGGACCGTCCCACCCTGATCGCGGGCAGATGACCACTGTGCACCAGCCGGTACACGGTCATCTTCGACACTCGCATCACCGAGGCGACTTCCGCCACGGTAAGGAACTGAACCTCGCTCAGAGGCCTCTGTTCAGCAGCCATGACACACCTGAACCTTCCGCACTCGACGGCCACCGGCTTCCCCTTCCGGTGACTCTTCGTCGCTGCGTGCTCACTCCCCAATGTAGGGGCGGGTGATGCAAGTGGGGAAGAGGTGCACCCATCGGCGGCCTACTGTGACAGACACGCTCGATTGAGTACGTAGCGGGTCAGCGGCCGGTAGTAATCGGACCGCACAGCGTCATCAAGTGGAACGACGACGGACACGACCCCCTCGGCCTCCCCCACAAAGAGCGCGGGGTCATCCGTATCCGCCGGCCCAATGGCCTCAAACCCCAGCTGACCTGCTCCGCAGACCCATCCGTGATCCCCGATCACCAGCTCGGGAAGCGGCCCGCCGCTCTCCGCCGCGGCCGCCAGCGCGGTACGAACCGGCAGCGGTGAATGCGTGTGTGCGCCCGGCTCACCACCGGAGCTCTTCGCGTCCGGCGGCCGCACGAGCGCGACTCCTCGTACGTACTGAAGGTTGTACGTGCGTAGACCGAACCGGGTCGTTATGTCGACACGGCGACCATGCGCAGGGGTGAGGACGGTACATCCCGCCGCCGAGAGGGCGTCCGCGAGGGCGGCGTAGAACCCGAGCAGTCGGTGCGGATGACCGGTGCCGAGGAGCACGGCCCCGCTGCGCTGGGCAACTGCCGCGAGCCGCTCCGCGAAGGCGTCGAGCGCCACGAGTGTCCGTTCAGGATCGATCACATCCCGGCCAGTTGTAACCCTTGGATCGCCGGAAACCCCACACTTCTCCGCCATGAGCCCGAGCAAATCCCGCTCATTCCACGACGATTCGGGATCAATTCCGATCAGCACCCGGGGGTCCCGAGCCGCGAACAACCGATAACTCCGCAGACTCGCCTCCCGCGAGGTGGCCACGGACCCGGCGAGACGAGCGGCCAGCAGATGGGCGCGCAGGGCACCGGTGCTCAACACGGAGTGATGGTGGCGGATGAGCGGCGGGGCTACGTGGGGAACAGAGATTTACCGCACAGTCGGAGTAACGGGGACTGCACCCACCCAGGGGCGCGGGGAACTGCGCGACCAGCCACAAAGCACCCGCAGCCGCCAGACGACACAGCCACGCACATCCTTAGGCCAACAACCCCCGCAACGGAAACACCGCCCGCCGAGTGGCCAGCACAGCCTGATCCAGCCGATCCGCGGGGTCGTACCCCGCATCCCACTCCGCATAGGACACCGGCCACCGGCCGTCCGTCATCCGGGCCGGCGCCAACTGCCGGGTCCGTGCGAACACCTCCTGCCGCCACCCCTCGGGAATCATCGCCTCGGGCTCGATCTCCCGCCCGGCGGCGATCGCCACCAGATGCGTCCAGGACCGGGGTACGACATCCACCACGGCGTACCCTCCGCCCCCGAGCGCGATCCACTTCCCCCCGGCGTACTCGTGCGCCAGCTCATGGCAGGCGACCTGCACCGCCCGCTGCGCGTCCAACGACACCGCGAGATGCGCCAGCGGATCCTCGAAGTGCGTATCGGCCCCGTGCTGCGTCACCAGCACATCCGGCCGGAAGTCGGCGATGAGCTCCGGCACCACCGCATGGAAGGCCCGCAACCACCCCGCGTCCCCCGTCCCGGCCGGCAGCGCCACGTTCACCGCGCTGCCCTCGGCCGAGTCCGCCCCCGTCTCCTCCGGCCACCCGGTCTGCGGGAAGAGCGTCCGGGGATGCTCGTGCAACGAGATCGTCAGCACCCGGGGATCCTCCCAGAACGCCGCCTGCACCCCGTCCCCGTGATGCACGTCGACATCCACATAGGCGACCCGCTGGGCCCCCAGCTCCAGCAGCCGCGCGATGGCGAGCGAGGCGTCGTTGTAGATGCAGAACCCCGAGGCACCGCCGGGCATCGCATGGTGCAACCCGCCCGCGAAGTTCACCGCGTGCAGCGCGGTCCCGCGCCACACGGCCTCCGCCGCGCCCACCGACTGGCCGGCGATCAGCGCGGACACCTCGTGCATCCGCTCGAAGGCCGGATCGTCCATCGTCCCGAGCCCGTACGACTGGTCGGCCGCCCCCGGGTCCACGGAAGCCGCCTTCACGGCCTCGACGTAGTCCTCCCGGTGCACGAGCCGCAGCGTCGACTCGCCGGCCGCCTTCGCCGCCACGACCTCCACGTCCCGGTCCAGCCCGAAGGCGTCCACCAGGCGCCGGGTCAGGTCGAGCCGGACCGGGTCCATCGGATGGTCCGGACCGAAGTCATAGCCCGTTACTGCCTCGTCCCACATCAGCTGTGCGCGGCCGCTCATGCCCGCCACCGTATCGGTCCGGTTGAGCCTCGAACGACTTGGCGTACACCAGCGTCACCAGCACCAACACCATCGGCACGAGCATCGCCCCGCGATAGCTCCACGCGTCCCCCAGGGCCCCCACCAACGGCGAACCGACCAGGAACCCCACGTAGTTGAAGACATTGAGCCGAGCGACCGCCGCGTCCGAGGCCCCCGGGAACAGCCGCCCGGCCGCGGCGAAGGTCTGCGGAACCAGCACACACAGCCCCAGCCCCAGCAGCGTGAACCCGAGCATGCCCACCCACGGCCCCGGCGCCACGGCCACCACCGCGAACCCCACGGCCGCCACCACGGCCCCCGCGCGCACGACCGCCGCCGCCCCGAACCGCCGTACCCCGAAGTCCCCGATGGCCCGCCCCAGCAGGGTCGTCACCATGTAGACGTTGTACGGCACGGTCGCCAGCTGCTCACTGCTCCCGAGCACGTCCTGGAGGTACTTCGCACTCCAGTTGGAGACCGTGGAGTCCCCGATGTAGGCGAAGGTCATCACCAGGCACAGCGGCAGCAGCAGCTTGAAGACGATGCCGTCCCCGCCCTGCGCCGTCTCCTCCAGGGCGCCGCCGTCCCCGTCGACGTACCACCGGCTCCCCACCAGGCACAGCGGCACCAGCACCACCACGACCGGCAGGTAGGACACGAACAGCGCGAGATGCCAGTGCGCCCCGACCCAGGCCAGCGAGGCCCCCACGATCCCGCCGAGACTGAACACCGCGTGGAAGCTCAGCATGATGCTGCGCCCGTACGACCGCTGCAGGCTCACCCCGAGCATGTTCATGGACGCGTCGAGCATGCCGACCGCGAGCCCGAAGGCGGCGAGCGAGACCCCGAGTTCGACCGTCGAGTCCCCGGCCCCCACTCCGAGCAGCGCCAGGAGCACCACCGGCTGGGCCAGCCTCAGCAGCAGGCTGGGCCGGATCCGCTTCACCAGGTGCTCGGTCGAGACGCTCCCGACACCGGCGAGGATCGGCACCGCGGCCAGGAACGCGGGCAGCAGCGCGTCGGAGACGCCGTACCGGTCCTGGATGGCGGGGATCCGCGTCACCAGCAGAGCGAAGGCGACACCTTGCGCGAAGAAGCTGAACGCCAGTGAGGCCCTACCGCGCCGCAGCACATCTGTCATGGCGGCGAGCGTAGGGCCCCGGCGTACTCGTGGGTAGATCCAGCCAAAGATGAATTTCCCTCAGCTTTATCGGGCGAGGGCCACCTCGGGCCTCGCGGGGGCACAGGACTTCGTCTCGGCGATCAGCATCCGGGCCATCGGTCCGGCCCCGATCGCCCCGCTGACCAGGAAGGCCACCGCCATCGACACCACCATGACCACGGACCCGAGCCACACCATCGTGTCCACCGGCAGCGTGTACGCCCCCACGACCCGCAGCACGCACTCCGTCAGCAGTACGACACCCCACACCACGGAGAACCGCCGCTCGGCCCTCCGGAAGTCCGCCGACCCGCCCTGGAGCCGCGTCCAGGCGGCCTCCCGCTCGGCGATGCCCTTCACCAGCCAGGGCTTCATGCCCGCGGTCATCATGGGCCTGCCCAGCGCGACGGAGACGAGGATGCCGATCCCGATCACACTGCTGACCCCGCTGTCCTTGGCGAGCATCAGCCGCGGGTCACCGGCCACGAAGCTCAGCAGCAGGCCCACGACGTTGACGACGAGGATGAGGGCGGCGAGACCGTTGACCGTCCGCTCCTTCACCACACTCCAGCCGGTCCGCACGGCCGGGACGACACTGCTGAGGCCCAACGCCATCAGCGTGCTCATCCCCAGCCCCTCCCTGAGCAGGTAGTACGCCCCGATCGGCACAGCCACGTCCACGATCAGGGGAGCCAGGTTCGCGCGCTTCGAGTTCGTCTTCGTCGTCATGCCCTCAGCTTCCCGTCCGGCGAGGGGGTGCCGGTAGAAACGATCGTCCGGCCCTCGGCATGACAAATGTCAGGCCAGCAGGTCGGCCAACTCGCCCATGTCGGAGAAGAGTTGAGTGGCCTCTTCCAGCTTGGCGGCGGGCGTCATGGCGGTGAACCCACAGACGTCCATCCCGGCCGCGACAGCCGCTTGTACACCCAGCGGACTGTCCTCGACGACCACACACCGACCGGGCTCGACGCCCATCCGCTCGGCGGCATGGAGAAACAGGTCCGGCGCCGGCTTCCCCCGCCCCACGTCCTGCGAACTGAAGATCCGCTCGTCCTCGAACCACCGGTCGAGCCCGGTCGCCCGATGCCCCACCCGAATCCGCTCATGACTCCCGGAGGACGCGACACAGTACGACACCCCGTCCGCCGTCAGCTTCTCCAGTACGCCGGTGACGCCGGCCACGGCCTTCAACTCCCGCTCGAACGCGGCGAAGACCCTCGCGTGAAAGACGTCGTCGAAGTCCTCCGGCAAGCGCTGCCCGGTCCGCTCCAGGACCAGATCGTGAATCCGGTGCATGGCGGAGCCCATGTAGTCCCGGATGGAGTCCTCGTAGGAGGTCGGGTGCCCGAGCTCCGTCAGATAGGCGGCGAGGTGCCGATTGGAGATCGGCTCACTGTCGACAAGAACGCCGTCGTTGTCGAAGATGACGAGGTCATAGCGCATGCTGTTGACCAT
>NZ_KQ948146.1:0-98450 GCF_001513955.1 Streptomyces pseudovenezuelae
GGAACACCCTCATGCCGTCGCCGCTCATACAGAAGCCCGAGACGGCGACCCCGGCCGCCCCTCACCCCGTCGTCTCCTTCCTCCGGTTCGTCGCCCTGGGAGGCGGCGTCGGGGTCCTGTCCGGACTGGTGGTGCCGCTGCTGGCCATGAACCTGCCCTGGGCTGTCTCGAACGCTCTGGTCACCGCCGCCTCCACCCTGCTGTGCACCGAGCTCCACGCCCGCTTCACCTTCGGCACCGGGCACCGCGCCGGATGGCGGGAGCACTGGCAGTCCGCCGGCTCGGCGACCGCCGCCTATCTGGCCACCACCGCTGCTGTGTACGTCCTTCACCTGGCGCAGCCCTCCCCCGGCATGCTGCGTGAGCAGCTCGTCTACCTGAGCGCTTCCGGCCTCGCGGGGCTGGGCCGCTTCGCCGTCCTGCGCCTCTATGTCTTCACGGTCCTCGACGGCACCCGCCGCTCCACCGCCGGCACGCGGGGATCCGCAACGGGCCCCCGCCCTGCGCCGGTTCGCGGGCAGCTCCAGGTGATGTGAGCCGACGCCCGGTGCCTCGGCGGACTGGGGACAGCGGACGGGGACTGTGTCACACCCGCGTGGGACCGTGGGGACATGGACGAACGGCGCGTGCTCGCTGCCCGGCTGTCGGCCGGAGGGAGCCGGGCATGGAGGCCATGGCCGCCCCACGCGCCCTGAGCCGGGAAAGGCCGCGTCATGACCGACATCGACACCCAGTTCCTGCGCAGCCTGTTCGACGAGGAAGGCAGTCTGCACACCGCCGGCCGCACCGCCCTGTACCGGCTCTACGGCCCCGAAGGCCTGCTGTACGTGGGCATTTCCACGTGTCCGCTCACACGTATCCGCACCCACCTGCAACAGCAGCCCTGGGCACCCCACGTCATCGGCATACAGATCGACTATCCCCACGACGCGCACGCGGCCGAACGCGAAGCCGTGCACACCGAACGGCCCCTGCACAACGTCATGTTCAACGGGCAGGCCCCTCCCCCGCCACCGGACCGGGCGGCCCGGCTCAGGGCCGAACTCGCCGCTCAGCGACGGCGACTGGACGAACTGCAGGCCGCCGTACCGCAGTCCACCGCCCACCTGCGCCTCATCCTCCGCGGCATCACCGCGGCGCAGACGAAGGTCGCGAAGCTCACCAGGGAAGCCGAGGAGGTCGAGCGCGCACAGGAACCGCCCGGGCGTCGGGCCGGACGGACCAAACCGTAGGAGGCGGATGCACCCTGGCCCCGGCCCCAGGCAGCCCTGTCACGATCAGGCAGTCCGGCGTCTCGTAGGTGCCGGGCCGCGGCACTCGGTTCAGGCCAGCGCGGGCACGGCGCGGCGGACCATGCTCAGTCGAGGCAGAACTCGTTGCCCTCGACGTCCTGCATCACGATGCAGGACTCGTTTTCCTCGTCGGCCGGCAGCAGTCGCACGCGTACCGCGCCGAGCGCGACGAGCCGTGCGCATTCGGCCTCCAGTGCGGCCAGGCGCTCCTCACCCACGAGTCCGGTGCCGGCCCGGACGTCGAGATGCACCCGGTTCTTGACGACCTTGCCCTCGGGGACGCGCTGGAAGAACAGTCGCGGGCCGGCCCCTGACGGGTCGACGCACATGAACCACGCACCCCGCTCCGCAGGAGGCAGGGAGTGGTCGAAGTCCTCCCACGAAGCGAATCCTTCAGGCGGTTGCGGTACGACGTATCCCAGCACCTCGCACCAGAAGCGAGCTACGCGCTCGGGTTCCGCACAGTCGAAGGTGACTTGGAATTTCTTGATCGTTGGCATCGGCGCACCCTAACAGGGGCCTGCGTCGGTCCTCGGGGGAAGTGGGCCACGGACGGCCCGGTGTGCGGCGGGGGCGGACCGCGGTAGTGCCTGCGGTACCCGCGGCTGGGCAGCGTAGGGGTTGGTGACGCGCCCTGTGCGCACGGAAACCTACAACCATGAAGCGACACAAGGCAGTAGTGATGTCCTCGGTCCTCCTCTCCCTCGGCGCGCTCGGCGGGGTGGCGGTGGCCACTCCGGCCGTCGGCGACACACGGCAGGAGTCGTCCGCCGCGGTCACGGTCCCGGTCTCGAACGCATCGACCTCCGCACCGCACGCGGATCCCGTGGTCACCGCCATCGAACGCAGTGCTCATCCGCTGAGGAGCACCGATCCCGAGGGCAGCCTGCGGGACCTTCAGGCGCTGGGCCGCATGGTCCGGGGCGCCGACGTGGTGGGGCTGGGCGAAGCCACGCACGGTTCGCGGGACTTCTTCCGCATGAAGCACCGGGTCTTCCGCTATCTGGTCGAGGAGAAGGGCTTTCGGTCCTTCGCCCTGGAGCTTCCCTGGAGCAGCGGGGTGCGGCTCGACGCGTACGTGGTGGACGGGAAGGGCGACCTGAAGGACATCGCGCGAGAGGAGTTCCAGGGTTCCTACCGGATCTGGAACAACCAGGACTACCTCGACCTCATCGAGTGGATGCGCACCTACAACCTTCGCCATCCGGACGACCCGGTGCGGTTCATGGGCGACGACATGGGCTACGCGGGGCCCGAGTCGTACGAGCGGGTGACCGGCTATGTGGCACGCAGGTACCCGCGGTTGCTGGACCGCGTCACCGAGCTGTACCGCGGCCTGGCACCGACCACCGACGCCGGGACCTACAGCGAGGAGTACTTCAAGCTGCCGCTCGGCGAGCGCCGGGAGCGCGCCGAGCGGACCGGAGAGGTGTACGAGCTCCTGCGGAAACAGCGCCCCGCCGCCGGCGCCGACCGCCGGGACCACCTGTGGATGGTGCAGCACGCCAGGGCGATCCATCAGATGGCCAGGGGCATGGCCTTCGACTTCGAGGACGAGGACCAGGTGGCGGCGATGATGAAACTCCGTGACCAGGTCATGGCCGAGAACGTCGCCTGGTGGCACCGGCACACCGGCGACCGGATCCTGCTGTCGGCCCACAACACCCACGTGTCCTACGACTCGTTCGACGCGCGGTATCCCAAGACCCAAGGCGCCTTCCTGCGCGGTGTGTTGGGCGGGGACTACGTCAGCATCGGCTTCACCTTCTACGAGGGTGCCTTCAAGGCATTCGGCACCGAGGACAACGTGATGCGCACCTACCGGGTGGGTGCCGCGGAGCCGGGCTCCAACGAACACACCCTGGACCAGGCCCGCCAGGAGGACTACCTCCTCGACCTGCGCACGGCTCCGGCACCCGCGCGTGCCTGGCTGGACAAGGAGCGCGCCACCTGGAACATCGGGGCCGGGTGGCCCGACCCCGTGAAGTACACGACAGCCCTCCGGAAGGCGCACGACATCCTCATCCACCTGCACGACGTCGAAGCGACCACCTATCTGGGCACCCCCTGACACGCGGGTCAAGCAGTGGGTGGTGGTGCCAGCGCGGCCGCGACCTCGACGGCGACGTCGACCGCGCGGGCGGCGAGCGGTGAATGGACGCGTCCGGCCTGCCAGTGCAGGTAGATCTCCCGGGGCGGCAGACAGGGCCGTAGCTCGTGGACGCGGAGCCGGTCGTCGGAGGGGACGTCGGCGCCGCGGACGGCGAGCCAGGGCAGCAGTGCCGATCCCAGGCCGGCGCGCACCATCGACAACAGGGTGTCGTTGACCGCGCTGCGGAACACGATCCGCGGACGGGCGCCGCTGTGCGCGAGTGCCTGCTCCATCAGCGGCTGGTCGCAGGTCAGCGGCCAGGCCACCATCGGTGCGCCGTCGAGCCGCTCCAGCGACACCGGCCCGTCGGGGAAGGTGCCGGCGGCGGCCACCAGCAGATAGGGATCGTCGAGCAGCTTGCGCCGCTCGATGTCGCCGTCGACGCGGCCGTCGTAGAACAGCAGGTCGAGGTCGCCGATCCGGGGCTGCTCCGGCTCCTCCTCGGACAGCCTGATGTCGCAGCCGGGATGCTCCTCGCGCAGCCGGCGCACGACCGAGGGAAGGATCACGCTGGACACGCTCTGGAACGTGCCGATGTCGATGCGGCCGTCGCCCGCCTGGAACCGGTCCACGGCGTCGGTCAGCGCCGCCGCCTTCGCCAGCAGGGCGCGGCCGTGGTCCAGGACCACGGAGCCCAGGGGGGTGAGCCGGACCGGTCGGGGGCCGCCCGGCCGGTCGAACACCGGACCGCCGACGGCCCGCTCCAGCGCGGCGACCTGCTGGCTCACCGTCGACTGGGTGTACCCGAGGCGGACGGCGGCCCGGCCGAACGAGCCTTCCTCGACGATGGCGGTCATCGCCGCCAGGTGGCGCAGCTCGATGGTGCTCACGCGTCCCAGCGTAACGATGTACATCGCTCCATGCGATCGAACCGATCGGAAATCATCACTTTTCACCATGGAGTCGTGCGCTCTAGCGTCAGGACATGACCTCACCTCGCTCGCACGGCGAGCACCTCCTCGGCATCAACGGCGTCGAGCTGTGCACGGAGACCTTCGGGGACCGCGCGGACCCGGCGATCGTGCTGGTCGCCGGAGCGGCCGCCTCGATGCTGTGGTGGGACGCCGACCTGTGCGAACAGCTCGCCGCCCACGGCCGGTTCGTGGTCCGCTACGACCACCGGGACACCGGTCGCTCGACCTGCTGCCCACCGGGACGGCCGTCCTACACGTACACGGATCTCGTCCTCGACGTGCTCGGTGTCCAGGACGCCCTGGGCATCGGGTCCGCCCATGTGGTCTGTCAGTCGATGTTCGGCGGGGCCGGACTCGTCCTCGGCGTGGACCATCCCGACCGGGTCGCGTCGCTGACGTTCGTGTCGACCTCGACCGGTGCCGACGACCTGCCGCCGCCGTCGAGCGACCTGGCGGTGCCGGCCGAGCCGGACGTCTCCGACGCGGCCGCGGTGGTCGACTACGTGGTCGCCGGCGCGAGGGCGTACGCCGGTGGCTCGCCGTACTTCGACGAGACCGCGGTCCGAGCCCTGGCGGCACATGACGTGGCACGCGCCAGGAACTACGCGTCGACGCTGGTCAACCATTTCGCCATCGAGCACGACAGGCCGACCCGCGGTGGCTTCGGCGACATCGTGGCGCCGACGCTCGTGGTCCACGGCGACCACGACCCGCTGCTGCCGCTGCCGCACGGCGAGGCCCTGCGTGACGCGATCCCCGGTGCGCAGCTGCTGGTCCTCAAGGGGGCCGGGCACGACCTGCCGCGTCCGGTGTGGGACGACCTCGTCCCGGCTCTGGTGCGGCACACACAGGAGGGCGGCTCGTGAACCGGCTGCGGTCGGCACTGTGGCTGCCGCTCTTCGACGATCTCGCCGACCCGTCCACGGTCGCGCGCGTCGCCGCCGACGCGGAGGAGGCCGGGTGGGACGGCTGCTTCGTCTGGGATCAGCTGTGCTGGCGGGCGCCGATCCGGCAGGTCGCCGACCCGTGGATCGCGCTGGCGGCGATCGCGACCGTGACCGAGCGCATCCGGCTCGGCCCGATGGTGACGGCGCTTCCCCGCCGACGGCCGGCCAAGGTCGCTCGCGAGAGCGCGACACTCGATCGGCTCAGCGAGGGCCGCCTCACCCTCGGCGTCGGCCTGGGCAGTGACCGGTTCGCCGGCGAGCTGTCCAGGACCGGCGAGGAGCTCGACGCCCGGCGGCGCGGGCGGATGCTCGACGAGTCCCTGGATGTCCTGACCGCCGCCTGGTCCGGCGAGCCGGTACGCCATCGCGGCGAGCACTACACCGTCGACGACATCACGTTCCTGCCGCGACCGGTTCAGCGGCCCGGGGTGCCGGTGTGGGCCGCGGGCATGCCCGGCAATGGCAAGCCGATCCGCCGTGCCGCACGGCTCGACGGCTTCTTCCCGGCCAATCTCCAACATCCGGACCAGCTCGCCGAGATCGTCGACTCCCTCACCGGACTCCGCCAGGGCCGGATGGCCTCGTACGACATCGCCGTAGGGCTCCCCCTGGGCGTCGACCCCGAGCCGTACGCGAGAGCGGGCGCGACGTGGTGGCTGCCAGAGTGGGAACCGGGGGTACGGCTCGACACCGTGCGGGGTGTGCTCCGCGACGGCCCGGCGGCGTGAGGAGGCGTCCCCGTGTTCGACTACGACTCCGAGCTCACTCGGCATCACGAGCGGCTGATGGAAGCCCTCGAAGTCCGCGCCGGTGATCGTGTCCTGGACATCGGCTGCGGCACCGGCCGGACCACCCGGGACGCGGCACGGGCGGCGTCACCGGGTACCGCGCTCGGCATCGACGTCTCGGGGCCGATGCTGGCGCGGGCCCGCCGAGAGGCCGAGGCGGAAGGGCTCAGCAATGCCGCCTTCACGCAGGGCGACGCCCAGGACCAGGCGTTTGCGCCGGAGCACTTCACCTTGGCCGTCAGCCGGTTCGGGACGATGTTCTTCTCCGACCCGGTCGCCGCGTTCGCCAACATCGGCCGGGCCCTGCGCCCCGGCGCGCGCTTCGTGCAGCTGGTCTGGCAGGCCGCCGAACGCCAGGAGTGGCACACCGCGATCCGGGCGGCGCTCTCCGGCGGCCCCGCGTCACCGGCGCCTGCCCCGGCGGCCGGCGATCCCTTCACGCTGGCCGATCCGCAGGTCGCGGCCGGTGTCCTGACCGCGGCCGGATTCACCGGGGTGGATGTCGTCGACGTACGCGAGCCCGTCCACTACGGCCCGGACGCGGAGCGCGCGCTCGCTGCCGTACTCCAGCTGCGTATGGCGAGGGAATGGCTCAGGGGTCTGGATGCCGCGAGCGGGGAGCGCGCACTCGACCGGTTGCGCGGGACTCTCGACGCGCACGACACCGGCGACGGCGTGTGGTTCGACTCGCGCGCCTGGCTGGTCGTCGCGCGCCGGAAGTGACCATGCGCGAGACGCCGCCCTGACGTGCGCTACGGGGGCGGGCCGACCGATGAGCGCTCCGCGGTGACCGAGCTGTCGCCCCCGGAGCGCGTGCTGCGCCGGCCCTGCGGGTCGACCGGTCCGCGGATGACGCCGTGCGGACCCGGCCGTAGAGACTCACCGCCATTCCGGCCGGCGGAGTCCGCGCGGCCGGTGTCGTCACTCGTGGCAAGCCGCAGATGGGCGGTGATCTCCTTGCCGCTGCCCCGGGGGGTGACGACGACCCTGTCACTGACCGAGTGCACCAGGTACAGACCGTGACCGCCGATACGGCGGCGATCGGGCGGCTGCACCACCGGCGCGTCCGGCGAGGTGTCGTACAGGCTGATCGTCAGCTCGGTGCCGGTCAGCCGCAGCGTCAGGGCGCAGGGGCCGGGAGCGTGCCGCAGAGCGTTCGTGATCAGCTCGCTGACGACTAGTTCGGCGTCCATGAGCCGGGACGCGGGGACGGTGGGGCGGTCGCCGTGCGGAGCGTGGGCGAGGACGGCGCGCACATCCCGCCGCGCCTCCGCGGCGTGGGGCCTGCTGGGGCCCCAGGCCGCGGCATAGCGCAGCTTGGCATGATCGTCCCTGCCCACCTCATCTGCCGCCTGCTTCATAAGCGGGATGACCATGTGGAGCTCTTTCGTCGCATTCACCACTCGTGGCCGGTTGCCGCTCATGCGGCTACCCGGGCACAAGCCATGTACGCAGACGCGAGCGACTCCCCCGGGCCGGGCGCCCGGTCAGGCCTGGCCGGAGCGGTCGCCTCGGACCCGCTGGGCGACGTCGCGCAGCTTGATGTTGTGCTGCTGCGAGATGCGGCGCAGCACGCTGAAGGCGTCGTCCTCGCTCAGCTTGTGCCGTTCCATCAGGATGCCCATGGCCTCGCCGATCGCGTGGCGGGTCTTCATGGCGTCCTCGAGCTGGTCGATGGTGCGGGCGTCGGCCAGGGCGACGGCGGCGTGCGAGGCCAGCATCCAGCCGGCCGTCTCGATGTCCTTGTCGAAGGCTCCGGGGCGGCGGGAGTACAGGTTCAGTGCGCCGAAATCCGCGTCGTGGGTGTAGAGCAGCACCCCGGTCATGCTGCCGATGCCCAGGTCGCGAGCCGCCTCGGCGAACCGTGGCCAGGCCGGCTGCGGCTGGGTGATGTCGGCGATCCGGAACACCCGCTCGCCCTTCCCGCCGTCGGAGCGGGCGGCGAGGTCGAAGCACGGGCCCTCGGCCAGCTCGCCCTGAAGCCGGTCGGACGCCTCCACCACGTCACCGCACGAGGACAGCGTCACCGCCCGGCCCTTGCGGACCGCCAGGATCCCGGCCGCGTCACAGCCGTCCACGAGCTGCACCGCGGCCGCCGCGATCTCGTCCAGCGTGCCCTGCACGGACTCCTGCGCGAGCAGTTTCCGCGCGAGCTGGGCCATCGCCTCGGCGAACTCCCGCCATTCCACCGCCACCACCCACCTCCACCGGTGCGGCCACCCTACCGCCGACCCGTTGTCCGTCCCCCACCGAGCGCCGCAGCACGGTTCACACCGAGCGGCCGGCCCTCCGGAAGCAGGGACGGACCGCACCGGGTCGCGGCCTCCCCGGCTCGTTGGCTGAACCGGAGAAGCCTGGCCGGAGCGGCCCCCATGGGTACGCCGCCACGCCCGGCCTGTCCTTCAAGTCCCCAGCTCGGCCCGGGCTACTCCTGTGTCACGAGACGGCCCGCCACCGTGGGTCACCGGCCCTCATTCACTTTCACGGTCCTCGTGCCGGACGCGGACGACGAGTTTGCCGGTGGCGCGGTCGTGTTCCATGTCGTCGTGGGCCTGCGGCACCTGTTCCAGGCCGTCGTAGACGCGGTCCACGGGAAAGGCCAGCCGGCCGGCGGCGACCGCGTCCAGGATCTCCTGGAAGGCCTCACGGGGCAGGTCGGCCGCGTCGCCGAAGTATCCCGCGAGGCGTACGCCCCGGGGCAGGTACTCGTTCGGGGAGAAGTCCCGGACCGTCCACTGGTTGGAGAGGCTGCCGCCGAAGCAGGCCGTGCCGTGGACGCGCACCGCGCGCAGGGTGTCCGGGAGGGTCGGGGTGCCGACGAGGTCGAGGGCGGCGTCCACGCCCTCCGGGTACAGCTCGCGCACGGCGGGCGCGACCTCACCGGTGTCGAGCAGCGGGTGGTCGACCCCGCGCTGAGCCAGCAGCGCGAGACGGTCGGCCCGCCGGGTGGTGGACAGCACCGTGGCACCGCGCCAGGTCGCCAGCGCGGCGGCTGCCAGGCCGACCGAGGAGGTGCCGCCGCGGATCAGCACCGACTGGCCGGGCCGCAGGTCCAGGCCGACGGTGAGCGAGCCGTAGGCCGTCTGCACCATCTCCGGAAGGGCGCCCAGCACCTCCCAGGGCAGGTCCGTGTCGACGGGGATGACCTGGGACAGCGGCACCGAGGTGTACTCGGCGTAGCCGCCGTCGTAGGTGCGGCCCATGTCGCCCATCATCGCGACGACCTTCTGCCCGGCGATCAGCCCGCTCCCGGCCGGGGCCGCGTCGACGACGCCCGCGGCCTCGATGCCGGGCACCCGGGGAAAGCTGACGCCCTCGCTCACGCCCAGGCGGAGCTTCAGCTCCGAGCGGTTGAGGCCGAACGCCTCGACCCGGATGCGCACCCAGCCGTCCCTCTCGGGCGGGAGCGGAAGCGTGGTCGGCCGCAGGTTGTCCACGGGGCCGGGAGCGGAGAGCCGGACGGCGCGCATCGTGCGGGGCGAGGACGTCATGAGCCTGCTTTCTACCCGGGGGCAGGAGAGTCGGTCGGCGGTGCACAACGTGCCACCGCCGCGCGTTCATTCCCGACTCCCCCGGGGCGTCCGCTCGTCGACCGGATCGGCCGCGGTGGTACCTGCGGCCGTACCGGAGGGTCACCGTGCCGTGGACAGCCTCCGGGCCCTGCGGTACTCGCCGCGCGCGAGCAGGGAGAACGTCAGCGTGGCGCCGAGGGCCAGCGCGACGATCACCCATTCCAGGACGCCGCTGTGCTGGTCGGGGTCGACTCCGAAGACTTCCTCGATCCAGTCGGGCCGGACGAGGGTCACCAGGAAGAGCAGCCCGCACAGGCCTGCGGCCACCGTCTCGATCCGGCCCCGCAGCCGCATGTTTCGTGTCATCGCCGTCACCTTCGATGAGTGCTGGATCAGGGCTCGGTCAGACCGTCGACAGGTCGATTCGGTACATACCGCGGCCGTGCGTGGCGCTGACCAGCGTCTCGTCCATCCAGAACAACTGGTCGACCGAGCAGTTGGCGGGCCCTTCGTTGGTCGCCGACCAGGTCGCCCCGCCGTCCTCGCTGGCGAAGAGCCCGACCTCCGTGCCGCAGTAGAGCAGTTCGGTGCGGCGCGGATGGATGGCGACGGCCCTGATCGGCACGTCCGGCAGCGTCTCGGCGAGTTGGGACCATTCGGCGCCGCCGTCGTGGGTCACCCAGAGGTTGTCCGCCTCGAATCCGCCGAAGGCGACGAAGACGGTGTCCGGGTCCCGGGGGTCGACGGTGACGCAGGTGCAGTAGCGGCTCGGACGCAGGCGGCTGGGCCCCGTCACCCCGACCCGCTCCCACGTGGGCGTCGCCGCGGTGCCGTCGGTGGTGCGGAACAGCATGCCGTTGACGTGTCCCACCCAGATGAGGTCGGAGTCGCCGGGTGCCACCGTGAGCGCGCTGATCTTCGATCCGGCGCTGGGTTTGACGGCCTGCCAACTGGGCCCGGAGGTAGGCGTGTTGACCTCCTTGGCGTTGTCGGTGCGCCAGAGGGACAGGCCGCCGGCGAGCAGGCGGTCGGCGTTGTTGGGGTCCAGTACGAACGGCGCGATGAAGAGTGCCTGGTTGTTCTTCGCGTCCGGGATGTGGAAGGGCAGGGGCTTCCAGTCCCACTCCTTGATGTCGTCGTTCCAGAACTGTCCGCTGATGTAGCGGTCGCCGTCGGTGTCGTCGCTGGTGGCGCCGTCGGTGTTGCGGTGGATGTTCAGGAAGACGTACTCGCCGTAGAAGACCTCGGGATCGTCCGGGTCGGCGGCGCACCAGCCGCCGTCGCCGCCGAAGATCTGCTGCCAGCCCTCGGCCCCCAGGGCGGGGTCGAAGCAGAGGGTGCCGTTGTCCTGCGCGCCTCCGATGATCTTTCCGCTGAGCCGGTTGCCCGCTCCGGAGAAGAACTGGGTGACGCCGTAGTTGTTGTCCAGCTCGGTCCATCCGTCGACGAACGGCGCCTTGGGCTCGGTGCCGGTCCGCGCCAGGTCGTCCGCCATGAAGACGCCGCCGTCGTTGCCGAACAGGACCGTGCGGTTGCCGGTTCCGTCGTAGGACGGGTGGGAGACGATGGCGTGGTGGTCGGCGTGCACCGATCGCGGGTGCCACCAGGTGCTGATCTCGGTGATGTGGTCGCCGCCGTCCGTGCTGCGCCACAGGTCGACGCCGCCGAGTACGACGAGGTTCTCGTCCGTCGGGTCGCCGGCCCACACGGCGTTGCCGTACCAGCCCTGGTCGCCCAGGTAGTCGGCGACGTGGCCGCTGACGTCGAGGGTCCTGCGGGGGTGGTAGGTCCGGCCGCCGTCCGTGGAACGCCAGATGCGGCCGCTGGTCATCTGGACGGAGGCGTAGACGACGGCGGGGTCCTTGGCCGCGTAGGCGAGTTCGACCCGCCCCGACCACGGCTTGCTGTCGTGGGTCGCGGGGTGCCAGGTCCGCCCGCCGTCGGAGCTGACGAAGGCCGCGCCGGCGTCCAGCGCGCCCGCGACGGCCCGGCTGTCGTCGGTGGGGTCGAACAGGACGATGCCGAGGGGGACGTCGAGGACCCGCGTCCACGTCTTGCGTTCCGCGTCCGAGGAGCGGAACAGGCCGGTCGTGGTGGCCGCGAGAACCACCTCGCCGGTGCGGGAGACCGCGATCCGGGTCACGGCACGGAAGTCGGCGGTCTGCGTGGCGGTGATCGGCGCCCAGTCGACACCGTCGGTGGTGCGGAACACGCCGTTGCCGCGCAGGGCGTCGGCATTGGAGAAGCCCTCGCCGGTGCCGACGTAGAGCGTCGTCGGGGAGCTCGGGTCCATGGCCAGACAGGAGCAGGCGAGGTTGCCGAGGAAGTCGTCGACGGGCGCCCACTGCCGTCCGCCGTCGAGGGTGTGCCACACTCCGCCGCCGGCGCTCGCGGCCCAGATCCTCAGCGGGTCACCGGGGTGGATCACGATGCCGCGGGTGCGGCCGCCGATGTTGCCCGGGCCGAGCCATTCCCACCGTGTGAGCCGCATCCCGGCTGTCGGGGTGGGGCCGCCCGCGAGTTCCTCGCCGGTCAGGCCCGTGGGTACGCCCGCGGTCTCGGCGGGAGGGCGTTCGCCGGTCCCCGCCCGCGCGCGCATCCGGTCGAGGGCGGTGCCCTGGGCGTGGGCGGGGACGGTCCCGTCGTCGCCACGCTCCTGTTCGAGCCTGAACAGCCGCCGCTCGTTGGGGAGATCGGGGTGGTTCAGGCGGCGCAGGGCCCGCCTGATCGCGGCGTCCGGCAGTCCGTCGAGGGTCTCGTTCGTCGTGCCGCGGCTCCTGCGCAGGAGCGGCACCTGCTCGACCCGGATGTTCTTGGCCCGTGCCAGCTGTGCATCGGAGATGGTCATGATGCCCCCTGAGAGGACGCGCCGCGGCTTCCCCCGCACAGTGCTCGCTTTATGGGGATTCGACAATGAGACACGGAGAAGAGAGGGAGATAACTCCGCTTTGCGGCAGACGAGTTGTCAGGCTGTGGCCAAAGCCTGCGGGTTCGGCGGGATGCGCGGGGCACCGGGTCCGGCGTGATCCCAGGGCCTTCCCCCATCGTCACCCTGAGCGCCGGGGAGTGCCAACTCGGGGTGCCCGGCGCGGGCCGCGTCCATGAGGCGCGTGACGGAGGTGACCGATTTCCTGAACACCTGCGCGAGCTGAGCTACGCTCGTCTCCCGCCGGGGGCGAACTGGCGTGCATCGAATGTGACTTCGGGGGATTCCTTGGCGGGACAGCGGCCGGCGTCGGCGGACGACGCGGCTGCCGCGCTGCGGCAGACCGGTGCCTTACCCCTGCGACTCGGCGACCCGAGGCGCGTCGGCCCCTACACGCCGGTGGCGCTGCTCGGCAGCGGCGGCATGGGGCGGGTCTACCTGGCGCGTCCCGTGGACGACAGCCCGGGTCTGGTCGCGGTGAAGGTGATCAGGCCGGAGTACGCCGAGGATCCCAGGTTCCGGCGCCGCTTCGAGCGCGAGGCAGCCGTGCACGCCCGCCTGCGCACACCGCACGCACCGCGGCTGTGCGGCACGGGCTTCGAGGACGAGCTGCTGTGGATGGCCACGGAGTACCTCCCCGGCTTCGATCTGGCGGAAGCCGTCAAGGAGTACGGCGCCCTGGAGACGACCGCGGTGTGGCGGCTGGTGGCGGAACTCGGGCAGGCACTCACGAGCCTCGCCGTCGAGGAGATCGTGCACCGGGACCTGAAGCCGTCCAACGTGCTGCTGTCCGTCCGCGGCGCGCACGTGATCGACTTCGGGATCTCCAAGGCCGCGGACGCGAGTGCGATCACCGGCACGGGCAACCGGGTGGGGACTCCGGCCTACATGTCCCCCGAACATCTCAGAGAGGGCCTCTCCGACACGGCCTCCGACGTGTTCTCGCTGGCCGGGTCACTGGTCTACGCGGCGACCGGACGTGCCCCGTTCGGCGACGGCACCGGGGTCGACGTGATGCACCGGGTGGCGTACGAGAACCCCAACCCCGAGATCGTCGGCGAGATCTCGGCGGCGGACGAGGAGCTCGGCGCCCTGCTGACCGCCTGTCTGGACAAGGAGCCCGCGCAACGGCCCACCCCTCAGGAGCTGATCGACGCCGCTCGGGCCCGGCCCGTGACCTCCACCTGGCCCGACCCGCTGGGCGGCAAGGTGCTCGCCCGGCAGCGGGCGTACGAGGCGCTGCACCGGCTGCCCGTCGCGGACCTGGGACGTTCACCGTCTCCGGCCGGCCTGCCGCTCCCCCTGCCCGAGCGCCCTTCCCACCCTGCCCCGCTGCCCGCGGCTCCCGATGCGCTGCCGCCCGTGAAGGCGGAGGACACCCCTGCCGCACCGGGCCCGTCCAGGGAGCTCACCCCGAGGCGCAGGAAGGCGTTACTGATCGCCGCCGCGGCCCTCGCGATCTGCGTGGTGGCCGCGGTGGCGTTGCTGCTCAACCGTCAGGACCCCCCTGCCGCCGCCGCCCCGAAAGCCGGCGCCACCAGCGCGGACGGCACCGGCCCCCATGACACCTCCGACGGTTCGGTGCCCCCGAGCGTCGGCGGGCTGAGCCGCCCCGACGTCGACGGCGGCGCCGCGGTGGAGGACCGCGACCCGGCCACGGGAACCACCGGCTCGGCACAGCCCGATGCCTCGGGCTCCGCCGCCGGCCAGGACCACGGCTCCTCGCCTGCCGGCCAGGCCCCGCCGTCCACCACACCGTCCGCCACCGCGTCCGCCGACACGCCGTCCACCGGGACCGACACCGCTCCCTGGCTCTCCGAGTGCACGTACTACGACGGCAACGGACGCACACGCCTGGGCGACAGCGGCAAACGCGTCCGGCAGGTCCAGTGCATCCTCACGGAACGCGGATACGGCGTGGGAGACGGCGGCGTGGACGGGGAGTTCGGGTCCGGCACGGAGAGCGCGGTCCGGGCCTTCCAGGACGAGCGGGGCCTTGACGCGGACGGCGTCGTGGCACACGACACCTGGGTCGCGCTGCGCAGCGCCGACTGACCGCCCCGGACCCGCGCCGGACACCTCCCGCTCACTCGTCGATCACCGCGCCGAACCGGGCACCGTGGCCGGTGCCGCCGAGAGCGGCGGCGCCGTCGGAACGTGAACCGTCGGCGAGCAGACCGTCGCCACTCGCGGGCAGCAGCCACAACGCGCCGTCACCGGCCTCGGCGGCCCCGGGGATGCCGCGCGTGTTCTGGAGGTCCCGCGCGGGCCGAGCCGGATGCGATCAGCAGCGGTCTCGCCGATCGCATCCGCCTCCCGGAACGAAGGTGCGCTCAGCGGTGACAGGTGGTGATGCCCGGCCGCCATGGACAGGCGAGCCCGGCGAAGCCGCCGTTCGCCACGACGTCGACAGTGAGCATGTCACCGCCCCGCAGCACCCGCCGGTCCTGGACGAGACCGTCGGCCCCGTCCCGGATCGTCTCCACCAGCCACCGGCCCGGTCCGAGGGACAGCGGCACCTCGGCCGTGCGGGCGGCACCGGCGTAGATCCCGCCCAGGAACCAGCGCGCTCCGCTGCGGCGGGCCAGCACGGCTTCCTGACCGGGTTCGCCGGCGAGGAGGCGGGTGTCGTCCCAGGCCGCGGGAACCTGGTCGAAATAGGCCCGGGCGAGCGGTCGGGCCTCGTACGACTCCGGGGTGCCCGCGAACATCTGCAGCCCCGACTCGTAGGCGACGGTGAGACCGATCTCGGCCGCGTCCGAGTTGGGCCGCAGGCCCACGCGCTGGAAGGCGCCCGGCGTGAAGTCCATGGAGCCGATGACGTTGCGGGTGAAGGGCAAAGTGGTGAGGTGGGCGGCGGTGTTGGTCCGCTTCTCCTCGCCCGCGACGCCCTCCAGGGTCATGACCTGGGGCCAGGTGCGCTGGATGCCCTTGGGGATCGTGGAGCCGTGGAAGTCGACCATGAGGTGATGGGCGGCCGTCTCCGCGAGGACGGTGTCGTACCACTGGAGCATGGGCTGCGCCTCGGAGTTCATGAAGTCGATCTTGACGCCGCGCACGCCCCACTTCTCCAGGGTCGGCAGCCATTGGGCACGCTCGGCGGGGGTGTCGAGGTCGCGCTGGTGGATCCAGACGATGATGCCGACGCCCTTGGCGCGGGCGTACCGCACGAGCTCGGGCATCCAGCTGTCGGTCTGCCAGTCGGGATCGGTGACGTCCCACTCCCCCGGCCGGTAGTACCAGCCGGCGTCGACTGCCTCGTAGGGCCAGTGCCGTTCGGCCGCGTAGTCGACGTACGCCTTCTGCGCGGCCAGGCTCTGGCCCGCCTCCCTGCCGCCCGCGAGCCATGTCCACAGGACCGTACCGGGACGGATCCAGGAGGTGTCGCGGACCTTGGACGCGGAGGCGAGGTCGTCCGTGAAGGTGGAGCGGGTGACGGTGGCGAGGTCGCCGGTGACCATGGCCCGCCAGGGGGTGGCGAGGGGGCCGTCGGTCCTCACCCGGTCGTCCGCGAGCTTGATGCGGTAGGTGCCGGTGCCCTGGGTGTGGGCGAGGCGGGCGCCGGAGTAGGCACCGGTGACGTCCGACTCGGCGAGCAGGGTGTAGCCGCCGCCGGTCGAGAACAGGGCCTGGTCGGAGTACTCCGCCGTGGGCGCGGTCGCCGCCGTGTACGGGGCGAACTGGCCCTCGTTGTCGACCCGGTAGGTGCCGAGCCATGCCCTGGCGTCGGCCGGGAGGGTGAAGGCGGACGTCTCGCCGAGGACGTCACCGCTTTCGGCGGGCAGGACGTACCGGTAGGCGACGCCGTCCGTGGAGGCACGAACGACGAGGTCGAGGCGGGCGCCCGCGGCGGTGGCGAAGGACAGCCGGGTCTCGTGCATACGGACCCGGCGGTCGAGCCGTTTGCCCGACTTGGTGCGGTAACACTCCTCCACCGTACGGTCCTTGCGGTGCAGGAAGCGCAAGTCCTTGGACAGGTCGGCCTGTTCGGTGACGATGCCGACGGGCGACGGTTCGAGGACCGTACGGCCCTCCCGGGACACCGCGAGGCTCAGCGTGCCCGAGGCGTCGTCGAGGGTGATCTGTGCGCGCGGGGCGTGCGCTCCCTGTGACAGGGACCAGGCGTGGTCGTGCCGGTCGGCTTGTTCTGCCTGCGCGGGTGCGGTGGTCAGGAGTGCGGCCGCCAGGGTGGCGCAGAGTGCGGTGACCGCGGTTCTGATCGGAACTGCCATGGACGTCCTCCGAGTTGTCTGACCGCTACCGGCCGCTACGGCAGTCCCCACGCCGGTCCCGGTTCGCTGACGGCCACGGGCGCGATGCTCAGGTCGGGACGGGAACCGCTGTGGACGAGCACTTCGCGGCCGCGGGGCAGGTCGATGGCGAGGGTGCCGTCACCGAGATCGCGGGTGCGGGCCGCGGTGCCGTCCTCCAGCACCGCGGTGAGGTGTCCGGTGAGGCCGTGCCGGAGCTTGAGGGGTTCGCCCGCCAGGCTCTTGACCCTGATGAAGCGGGTGGCTCCCGCCTTGCGGACGGCGCTGACCAGGAAGGCGCCCTGGGTACGGAAGTCGTGCAGGGTGAGGTCCGCCCAAGCGGTCGGAACGGCCGGGAAGACGCGGATCACTCCGCCCCAGCTCTGGCAGAACATGTCGTGCAGGGACTGCGAGGCGGACAGCGGGGTCTCGATGACCGGACCGGCCTCGGTGTAGTGGGTGTTGGCCCGGCAGGGGTAGCGGGTGGTGGGGTCGAAGAACTTGCGCAGGTAGGTGATCGCGGTGTCGCCGTCACCGGTCATGGCGTACATGGAGGCGGCGCCGGTGTAGCTGTAGCCGCGGTGGGCGCCGGTCAGTTCGTGCCAGTGCACGACCGACCTGGTGATGAGGTCGCGGTTCTCGGGCTGGTCCCAGTTGACGAGGTAGAGGGGGTAGACCATCAGCAGGTGGGAGTAGTGGCGGTGGGACTGCGCGTAGGGGGTGTCGGCGCCGATCATGAAGCCGTTGCCGTCGACCGGGTACGGCGTGAGCTTGGCCAGCACCTCCTGCCAGCGCGGCTTCGACTCGTCGTCGATGCCGAGGAGTTCGGCGGAGTCGATGAGGGTCCGGCAGCCCCAGCGGATCAGGGCGAGGTCGTAGTTGGTGTCCTGCGGCGGCACGACGGGGTATTCGGGCGAGAGGGTGCTGGGCAGGTGGAGCTTGCCGTCGCTGCCCGGCGCGAGGAAGTGCAGGTAATAGTTGATCGCCCGGCGCAGTACGGGGTAGATCGTGTCGCGCAGCAGGGACTTGTCCATGGAGTGGCGGTAGGACAGCCACACGTTGTGCAGCGCCCAGGTCAGGTCGCCGGTCTCGGCTCCGGAGCCGGGGCTGCCGACGCCGCGGTTGGCGAACATGTCAGAGCTGCGGCCGATGCCTGAACTGTCGGCGCGGTAGGCGGCCGGCACGTTGGCGATGAGCTGTTCCTGGCTCTGGCGCAGGGTGGTGGCCAGGGAGTCGAGCTCCGGGTGGTTGAAGCCGTGGATGAGCCAGTACTCCAGCTGGACGTTGAGGTTCCACCAGACCGCGGGCCAGGGGGTGGGCTCCAGCCAGGGGCCGGAGGTGGCCATGACGGGACCGCCGGAGCGGCTGGCGGAGGCCACCTTGTAGAGCTGGATCCAGTGGAAGCTCTGGAGGCGCTGGTCGGGGAACGACACGAAGCTCTTGCGGTAGAAGGCGTGCCACCAGCTGGTGTGCCGTTGCCTGAGCGCGCTGTACGACTTCGCGCGGCGCAGGTTGCGCAGCGAGTCGGCCTCCGCGGCGGTGTCGGAGGGGTGGCTGTGGCCGACGCTGAGGAGCAGGTCGTGGCCGGTGCTGCGGTGGGCGGTGGCGGTCCGGCCGCCGCCGGTGAGGGGCTGGAGGACCTGTTCGGTGCCGTCCGAGGTGGTGCGGGTGGTCCAGGGCGGATTGGTGGTGTAGCCGGAGGGCGGGGCCTCGCTGATCTTTCGGGGGCTGACGGCCTCTTCGGGGTGGAAGGTCCAGGCGGCCCGTTCACCGCCGGCGGCGGTGACGCGAACGGCGAGCACCTCGTCATGGATGAGGGCGGCGAGGGTGAGGGTGCCGGCCGTGGTGGTGACGGTGCCGGTGAGTTCGGCGTTCCACAGGCTCAGCCGCCAGTCGACGGCGGTGATGGTGCCGGCCGGTTCGAGGGTGAGGTGCCCGACGGGGAGGCGGCAGGTGCCCCAGCCGCTGCCGAACTCGGGGCGGTGGTCCTGGACCCGGCCGTGCTGGACGGTGAAGCGGATCCGGTTGGCCCCGGGCTCCTGATAGATCATGCTGCCGAGTTGGCCGTCGCCGAGGAACGGGCCCTCGTGCCAGAGGGTGGGCAGCCTGGTCCACAGCAGGTCCTGCGCGCGCAGGAACCCGGCCCAGGCGCCGTCGGTGGTCATGGTGTCGCGGAGCTTCCAGGGGCGTGGCGCGGCGCCCTGCGAGGACAACGGTTCCCCGGCGTGGGCCGTACCGGGTAACGCGGCCGCCGCGGCTCCGCCCAGCGCGGTGCCGAGTACGGCCCTGCGGGGCGGCTGCGCGGATCTCTCCGGCTGCGAGGTCATCGTCGTCCTCCCTGGCTGACGGATCCTCAATACATCGGGTGTATCGGGGAACCTAGGAGGCGCATGTATACCTGTCAATAACTTCAACACCCCGCGCACCGCTGGCGATACACGTCATTTGCCCCACGCGCCGCCAGAAGCGCACGTCAGCAGGCCTAGACTATTCGCACAATCCATCCGATGTATCTTCCGACCTTTAGTCTTCAACACCGCGGCCTGAAGGGGACGTTGACACCCGGCGGGTTCGGCGTCACGGTGAGGGTTCTCCCGCGCATCGGGCCCGGAGGTCTCGCCTTGGCCGGTTCATCCGCACCGAACTCGGACGCCGAACTCGTCGAACGCGTAAGGAGACTTCAGCCCCTCATCCGTTCGCACGCCCTGCGTACGGAGCAGGAACGCCGGGTGACGGGCGAGGTGGTCGAGGCCCTGACGGAGGCCGGGGTTCACCGCATGAACATCCCGCGCCGGTACGGCGGTTACCAGTCCCCTGCGCGCACACAGGTCGACGTGCTGAGCGAGGTCTCCGCCGCCTGCGGATCGACGGGGTTCACGACGCTCATCCAGGCCGGGTGCGCGTTCATCGCGGCGCTCTTCCCGGACGAGGCGCAGGACGAGATCTTCGCCGACCCCGACGTGCGGGTCAGCGGCACCCTCATCCCGAAGGCGAAGGCCCGTGCGGTGGAAGGGGGTTACGTGGTCGACGGCACCTCTCCGTTCGCCACCGGCTGCCAGGACTCCGACTGGCACCTGCTGACCACGGTGGCCGACTCCGGGGACGGCCGCCCACCGGATCTGCTGTGGACGGCCATTCCGATGACCGACCTCGATGTGCTCGACGACTGGCACGTCTCCGGTCTCGCCGGGAGCGGCAGCAGCAGTGTCGTGGCCCGTGGCGTGCACGTGCCGGCCCACCGCGCACTGCCCCTCGGGCCGCTGCTGGGCGGCTCCTTCCCCTCCCGGCTGAACAGCGCCGACCCCTTCTACGGCATGCCCGTCCTCCTGCTGTTCTGCGTCTGGACGGCGGCCGGCGCCCTCGGTCCGGCCCGGGCGGCGCTCGCGGAGTTCGGCGAGCACATCCATCAGCGGGGCATCACCTACACGTTCTACGAGCACCAGCACGAAGCCCCGCTGACCCATCTGCAGTTCGCCGAGGCCGCGCTGAAGATCTCCTGTGCCGAACTGCTCACCGACGAGTTCGTCGCGCTGATCGACGCGCGGGCCGCCGACGGCAACCACTACACGACGGCGGAACGGGCTCGCATCCGGGCCCGGAGCGGCTATGTGGCGCGGCTGTGCAAGGAGGCCGTGGACCTGATCGGCTCCGCGTCCGGCGCGTCGTCACTGCGTCTGGAGGCGCCGGTCCAGCGTGCGGTGCGGGACCTGAACGCCCTGAGTCTGCACTCCTTCGTCAACCCCGCAGCCAATCTGGAGTTGTACGGCAGGGTGTTGTCGGGGTTGGACGCCGGTACGCCGTTCCTCTAGGCACCGCGCGTCGGCATCCGAACCCTCTGGAACTCCAGCTCCCCTTACTCAGGCCCGAGTTGAGTACGCGTGCTCATACCCGGCGCCCGCCGCGCGGCCAGGATGAGTGCACGGCGCCGACGAGAGCGCCGATGTGAACCAACTGAGCCTGTCGGGGGAATCCTCATGTCGCGTCGTATCGTCGTGTCCGTCGCTGCCGGTGTCGTCGTGCTCGGTGGAGCGGGTGCTTTCGCCCTCGCCTACGCCGGGGACCAGGCACCCGCGTTGGCGCACAGCACGGCCCGCTACACCGCTCCCGACGGGGACCGCGCCGGCTCGTTGACCTTCACCACCGACGTGACGGCATCCTCCGAGGTCAAGAGCGTGAAGGTGCTGGCGTGGCCGGCGCATTCGTCGTTCGCGAAGAAGGGGCTGACGGCCAAGGACATGGCCGCCGTCGACTCAGCCGTCTGCAAGCCCTCGGGCGGGGACAGTCAGCGGTGCACCTACAAGGTCCCCGTCACGCGCGCCGATGCGGAAGACTCCCCGAAGGGGCTGTGGCACGTGGCGGTCCTGGTCATCGCGAAGGACGGCGACCCGACCCTGGACACCAAGGCCGCCGACTTCACCGTGCGGTAAGCCGGATCCGCCTGGCAGGCGGATCCGGCTCGTGATCGAGGGGTCACGACATCACGCCGGCAGCAGCTTCCACTGCTGGTTGGAGCCGTCGCCGGAGGTGTACTGCACGACCTTGGCGCCGTCGCCGGTGTCCCACCCGTACACGTCCGCCACCAGCCCGCTGTCGTGGCTGACAAGGGTGAAGTACCCGTCGCTGGTGGGGCGCAGGTACCACTGCTGGTTGGTGCCGCCGGTGGGGGTCCACTGCTGAAGCTGGAGCCCGACGGTCGAGGAGTAGCCGTCGACATCGAGCACCTTGCCGGTGCTGACGTACTTCAGTGTGTACGCGCCCCCGGGAGCCGCGTCGATCGTCCAGGCGCCGCCGTCCGCCTTCTGGACGATCAGGGCGCCGTCCGCGGTCGACCCGCCGGACACGGCGAGGGGCTTGCCGCTGTTGCGGTTGACGATGCGGTAGTTCGTGCCCTCCTTGGGCTGGTTGGTGATCTCGAAGCGGTCGACGGTGGCCCAGTCGTGCGTCGCGGCGGCCCGCTGGGTGCCGGTGGCGCGCACGCTGACCGTGTGCGTGCCGGAGGCGAGCCGGGGACTGGTCCACACCGCGACGTCGCCGGTGCGGTCCTGCGCGTACAGGTCGACCAGCGCCTCGGCCCCGCCGTCGACGGAGACGCCCACGATGCCGTGGCTCGGCGCGGTCACGGCGTGCAGCGTGACGCCGGTGCCGACGAAGCTCAGCGTCGCCTTGTCGCCCGTGGTGTCACTGTAGGAGTTCGTGCCCGCGTACGGGCCGGTCTCGCCGTTCGCGTGACTCCAGGTTCCGGTGTAGGTCACCGTGGAGGCGGCGTCGTCCACACTGGTCGCCGGGTTGCCCAGTTTCAGGTACTCGACGGAGTCGGTGAAGGTGGTGCTGCCCGACTTCGTGGTCGACAGCTCCAGGTAGACGCGGCTGCCACTGGCGGGCGTGGTGAACGAGATCGGCTGGGTGACCCGGGAGCCGAGCGGGATGGTGAGGGGTTCGTTTCCGGACGCGATGACCGTGCCGTCGGGCCGGTCGAGTCGTGCCTTCCAGTTGAGGCCGACCGAGGTGCCGCTGAGATCGTCGTTGAAGACGGTGATGTTCCGGGTGGTCGCCTTGTTGTAGGGAAGGGTCTCCACCGCGCTCGGGAGCGGGAAGGTGCCGTCCGCGTCCGACTGGCCGGAGGCCGACCAGTAGGGCAGGTCGACCGCGGCGACCGGGTCGAACGCGGCCTGGATCCGCTGGATCTGCGGGTTGCTCCACGGGTCGGACAGGTTGTCCGCGCCGTAGACCGGGTGGCCGCCTTCCTCGGGGACGAAGTCGGTGGTCCGCACGCCGGGTACGAAGCCGGCCCAGCCGGACAGCAGGGTGTAGGGGCGCAGGTCGCCGGCGTCCTTGGCGCGCTTGGCGATCGTCGCGGTGGCGAACCACTCGAAGCCCTGCTTGGTGTTGGACTTGTCCCAGACGTACTCGCCCTCGCCGTCGGGCCGGCCGGCCAGGGAGGTACGGGCCTCTCCGTACTTGCCGATGCCGTCGATGTAGTGGGAGAAGACGGTGAAGTTGCCGTTCAGCAGGGCGGGCCACGGGTTGGTGTTCCAGGCGGTGTCGGCACTGACGGGCCGGGTGCCGTCGTTGCCGTTCATCGCCGCGTACAGGTCCTTCTCGAAGGACTCGGAGTCGAAGGTGCTGAGGTCCGACTCGTTGCTCTGGCTCCAGCGGATGATCGCGGGGTGGTTGCGGTCGCGCAGGGTCAGGGCCTTCGCGTGGTCGACCATGTTGTCGTGCCCGGCGACGAAGTCCTGGCAGCTGCAGGTGCCGCGGACGGCGGTCTCGTCGATGACCATCAGGCCCATCTCGTCGGCCACGTCGAGCATGTACGGGCTGGCCGGCTCCTGGTGGACGCGGACCACGTTGTAGTTGAGCCGCTGGTAGTTGTCGACCGCCTTCGGCCAGCCGCCGTTGCCCGAGGACGGCGGGAGGAAACCGGGCAGCGTGTCATAGGCGTCGCCCTTGCCGCCGTTGTCGATCCGGTCGTAGTCCGCGCCCTGGAGGCTGTCACCGCGGAAGTTCACCCGCACGCCGTTGAGCTTGTAGTACTCGCCGCTCTGGGTGGTCTCCCGGAAGCCGAACCGGTACTTGGCGTCGCTGGTGCGGCCGTCGTCGGTGGACAGATGCACCGACAACTGGTGCAGCTGGGCGCGGTACCCGGCGCGGTAGGGCACGTTCGGCCACCAGTACGAGGTGGAGCCGAGGTTCCATGCCACCGGACCGACCGTCACCTTGGCGGTCGAGTGGGCGGCCACGGTGACCGTCCTGCTGGGCAGCGACGGGTAGGTGAACGACGTGCCGTTGTCCGAGGCGAGCGAGCCGGTCAGCGTCACCGACCGCGCACTGCCGGAGGTGTTCGCCACGGACACGTCGTAGGTGAGGCTCTGGTCGGTCACGGAGGTGCGGACGAAGGCGTCGCTGACGCGCACCGCCGGATACACGCGCAGGAACGCCGAGCGGTAGATGCCCTGGGGGATCGCCTCGGACCAGTTGGCGGCGTCGGGAACCAGGGTCTGCTTCCCGGACCCGTTCATCAGGGCGTAGCGGCCCTTCACGTTCACGGTGATCGTGTGGGTCGTACCGGGTGCTGCGAAGGCGGATATGTCGAAGTTCGACTGCGTGAAGGACGTGGTCTGCGTGGCGACCACCTGCCCGTCCACCGAGAGCGTCGCCTGATGGTTCACCGCGCCGAACTCGATCCACGCCGACTGCGGTTGACCCGTGTCCGGCACGGTCACGGTCCGCGAGTACGTCGCCTCGTTCACGTCGGTGAAGCCCTGCTTGTACCAGCCGCCGCCGGGCACGGTGATCGACGTCGCCGAGCGGCCCTTCGGCGTGAAGCTCCATGTTCCGGCCAGGTCCACCGACTTGATCGCGGCGTTGCCGGCGGTGAACCCGTTGATGTCCGACACCGTCGTGGCGGACGCCGGTTGCGGTGTCGCCAGGATCGCGGCGAGCAACGCCGTCACGGTCACGAACAGTTGGGCGAGACGTCGCCGGTGCGGCGGCGGTCCGTGCTGGTACATGGTCACCTCTCGGTGTGGGGGTTCCGGAAATGTGAGCGCTAACATCGGCGGCCCGGCGGAAACGTCGGAGTGTCTGGGGACACCCCGCTCAGGGAGCGCTGTGCGACTGGTCCCCTGTGTCGTGCACCCTCAAGGACATGCGGGCCCCCGTCTTGATGTCTCAAGGAGATGTCCGGCCTGCAACATCCAGGACATAGGATGTATATATAAGGCGCGTCGAGCGCTTGTCCATGCTTCGCACCGCGAATATCGCCACCGAGCGCTAATTACCTGCGGTTACGGCACATTCGGCGGGAGCCGACGCCGATGGATCACGCTCCCCGCACCCTCGATCCATCGGATGTATCGGGCAACAGAACTCGCAGCGCCCCGCTCGTCAATCGTGCGTGGTCGTCCCGAAGGGAAGGGGTTCACCTGAGCGCAGGTGCTCCCTCAGCCACTGCTCGGTGTTGCTCACATGCAGCAGGGCGGCGGCCTGGCTGAGGGCGGCGTCACGGTGGGACAGGGCCTTGTAGATCGCCTCGTGCTCGGCGAGGGTGCGGCCTGCGGCCGCGTCGTCGACCAGGCCGCGCCAGATACGGGCGCGCAGGGTGCGGCCGGAGATCCCCTCCAGGAGGGTCAGGAGGGTCTCGTTGCCCGTGGCCGAGACGACGGCACGGTGGAAGGCGGCGTCATGGGCGTTGAGCTGGGCGACATCGTCGCGGGCCTCGCGCATGGCGTCCAAGTGCCGCTTCACCTCGGCCAGTTGGTCGTCGGAGATACGGGTGGCGGCAAGGGCCGTGGCCATCGGTTCGAGCAGCCGCCGTACCTCCATGAGGTCCTGCAGCGCGACCGAGTCGCCCTGGAGCAGTTCCACCGCGCCGCCGAGCCCCTCCAGGAGCAGGCTCGGCTGGAGGCTGGTCACATAGGTGCCGTCGCCCCTGCGGACCTCCAGAACCCGGGCGACGGCCAGCGCCTTGACCGCCTCGCGGGCGAGGTTGCGGGACAGGCCCAGCTGGGCGGCGAGATCGGGCTCCGGCGGGAGCTTCGAGCCCGGAGGCAGGGCACCGCTCCGGATCAGCTCACGAATGTCCTCGATGGCCTTGTCCGTCAGCGACACCGCTCGTCCCTTCCCCCGCTGTGCGCCGCGGGCATGTCCGACCTGCTCGGGAGTCCGCACGCCTGGGGCGACGTCGATGATACTGGGGCGGGTCCGTGGGAAGACGAGCGCGTCGGCTGGCGGGGCGTTCCGTACGCGCACCCGTTACGGTGCCGGCCTCGCAGCGTGGCGTGCGCACGGCACACGGCACACGGCGCATGGCGCAGGGAGGAGCCGGACCGCGGTGCCGGGCGGTGTCGACGTGCGTGCGTCGGGGACAGGACGAGAAATCGCCGTACAGCGAGGGCCCGCGGGGCGGGCGGGGGTCCCGGGCCCGTGACGAACACGGCCGCGTCGGCGGCACCCCCGTGGGCATCACCGTCGCCGATTCGGCCGCCGGCTCCGACGTCCGCCCGCGGGGGCCTTCGTCCGTCGTACCCCCCGTCAGCTCACCGGGATCGCCAGGTACTGGTGCTCCAGGAACTCGTCGATCCCGACGCGGCCGCCCTCACGGCCCAGCCCCGACTGCTTGACGCCGCCGAAGGGCGCGGCCGGATTGGAGACGAGGCCCGTGTTGAGGCCGACCATGCCGACCTCCAGGCGCTCGCTGACCCGCAGGGCTCGGTCCAGGCCCTCGGTGAAGACGTACCCGACCAGGCCCCAGGGGGTGTCGTTGGCCCGGCGGACCACCTCGTCCTCGTCGTCGAAGGTGAGGATCGCGGCGACGGGGCCGAAGATCTCCGTGCCCATGAGGCGGCTCTCGGGCGACACATCGGCGAGCACGGTCGGCGGGTAGAAGCAGCCCGGACCCGCCGGTGTACGACCGCCGACGAGGACACGTGCTCCACGCTCCACCGCGTCGGCGACCAGCGCCTCCACCTTGGCACGCCCCGTCCGGTCGATCAGCGGCCCGACATCGACGCCGTCCCGGGTGCCGGGACCCACGACGAGCGCGCCCATCCGCTCGGCCAGGCGCCGCCCGAACTCCCGCGCCACCGACCGGTGCACGAAGAAACGGTTGGCGGCCGTGCACGCCTCGCCCATGTTGCGCATCTTGGCGGCCATCGCCCCGTCCACCGCCTTGTCCAGGTCGGCGTCCTCGAAGACGACGAACGGCGCGTTGCCGCCCAGCTCCATCGAGGTCCGTACGACCGCGTCCGCGCTCTGGGCGAGCAGCAGCCGCCCCACGGCCGTGGACCCGGTGAAGGACAGCTTGCGGATCCGCCCGCCGCGCAGGAGCGGTTCGCACACCTCCCCCGCACGGGAGGTGGTGATGACGTTCAGCACGCCGTCCGGCAGCCCGGCCTCCTTGAGGATCGCGGCGAGAGCCAGACTGGAGAGCGGGGTCTGCGGAGCCGGCTTGAGCACCATCGTGCAGCCCGCCGCGACGGCCGGGCCGATCTTGCGGGTGCCCATGGCCAGCGGGAAGTTCCACGGGGTGATCAGCAGACAGGGACCGACCGGGCGGCGGGAGAGCAGCATGCGGTTGCGTCCGTCCGGCAGCGTGCCGTAGCCGCCGTCGACGCGGACGGCCTCCTCGGAGAACCAGCGGAAGAACTCGGCCGCGTAGGCCACCTCTCCCCTGGCCTCGGCCAGCGGCTTGCCCATCTCGGAGGTCATCAGATGGGCGAGCTCGTCGGTACGCCCGATGACGATCTCGTAGGCGTGGCGCAGGATCTCGCTGCGCACCCGGGGTGCCGTACGGCCCCACTCCTGCTGGGCCTGGACGGCGGCTTCCTCGGCGAGCTTCGCGTCCTTGGGGCCGGCGTCGGCGACGTGGCACAGGATCTCGCCCGTGGCGGGGTCGTCGACGGGCATGGTGGCACCGTCCGCCGCGTCCGCCCAGGCGCCGCCGATGAACAACTGCGTGGGGGTGTCGGTCATGAGCTCTCTCCTGGTTGATCGAGCCGATCGCGGCCGGGTCGGGCGAACTCGTCCGGGAGGCGCGGGAGGGCGCCCGTCATCGCTGTGCTGTTCCCGAGGTACCGGCCTCGACCGCGGCCGCCCACGCCCGCAGGCCCTCGTCCACCGCGGTCTCGTCGATCACCAGGGCCGGGATCATCCGCACGACCTGGTTCCAGGCCCCGCACAGCAGCAGGAGCAGGCCCTCGTCGACGGCGGCACGCTGCACGCGGGCGGCGGTCTCGGGGTCCGGACCACCGTCCTCGGTGACGAACTCGGTGGCGAGCATCAGTCCCAGGCCGCGTACGTCCCCGATGCCCGGCGTACGGCCGGCCACCGCCTCCAGGCCCTGGCGCAGCCGCTTGCCCATCGCCTCGGCGTTCTCGACGAGCTTCTCCTCGCGGACGACATCGAGGGTGGCGCAGGCCGCGGCGCAGGCCACGGCGTTGGCCCCGTACGTACCGCCCTGCGAGCCCGGCCATGCCCTGGCCATCAGGTCCTCGGACGCGGCGATGCCCGACAGCGGGAACCCGCTGGCCAGACCCTTCGCGGTGACGAGGATGTCGGGAGTGACCCCGAAGTGGTCGTGGCCCCAGAAGCGACCGGTGCGGCCCACGCCGGTCTGCACCTCGTCCAGGATCAGCAGGAATCCGTGACGGTCGGCGCGCTCGCGCAGGCCCTCCAGGAACGCGCGGGTGGCGGGCACGTAGCCGCCCTCGCCGAGCACCGGCTCGACGATGACCGCGGCCGTGTCGGCGGGCGAGGAGATCGTCTGGAGCGTGTAGTCGAGCTCCTGCAGCGCGAAGCGGGTCGCGGTCTCCTCATCCCAGCCGTAGCGGTAGGCCGAGGGGAAGGGCGTGACCACGACCCCGCTCATCAACGGCGAGAAGCCGGACCGGAAGCGGGTGCCCGAGGTCGTCATCGCGGCGGCGGCCACCGTACGACCGTGAAAGCCACCATGGCAGACCAGGATGTTCGGCCGGCCGGTGGCCTGGCGGGCCAGCCGCAGCGCCGCCTCCACCGCCTCGCTGCCGGAGTTGGTGAAGAACAGGCTGCCCAGACCGGCCGGCAGCACCTCGCCGAGCTTGTCGACGAGACGGCGCAGGGGCTGGTGCATGACGGTCGTGTACTGGCCGTGGATGAGCGTGCCCACCTGCTCCTGCGCCGCCGCCACGACCTTGGGGTGACAGTGTCCGGTGCTGGTTACGCCGATGCCCGCGGTGAAGTCGAGGTAGCGGCGGCCGTCCTGGTCGAAGAGGTGGACGCCCTCGCCCCGGGCCGCCACCACGGGCGTGGCCTGGCGAAGGTGCGGCGACAGTGCGGTCATGTTCGTCTCCCGGCCTCGGAGTTCGGACTGCTGCGGTGTCCCGAGCATCTCCACCCACCAGGGGTGCGCCAACGTGCGATCTGTCCGGCCGGGCCGCCACATCCGGACGTTGTGTCAGCCTCGTCGGGGGCACGCACCGGCGGCGGTCCCGCACGGACCGCTCTTGCGCAGGTCAGCGCCGCTTGTCACAGTGGCCGGGCACGTCCGGGCGCGCCCGGGCACGGAGCCGTGTTCGCGCAGGGGATCCTGGAGACACCGTGAGGGATCCTGGAGACACCGTGAACGACAACGAGCCGGCCGGCTGTGGGCCCGCCCGCGCGGTCACCGTCGCCGACGTCCTGGCCCTGCCCGTCCTGGCCGCCGGACACCCCCGGGTCGTCACGGGCGCGTCCCGACTGGACCGGCCGGTCAGGTGGGTCCACATCACGGAACTGACCGACCCGGCGTCCTTCCTCAAGGGCGGCGAACTCGTCCTGACCACCGGAATGCCGCTCCCGGACGACGCGCCCGGCGTGCGCCGGTACGTCGACGAGCTGGCCGGCATCGGCGCCGCGGCCCTGGTCATCGAACTCGTGCGTCGCTATCACCGCCCGCCGGACGCCCTCGTCGACGCCTGCCGGCTGCGTGGTCTCCCGCTGGTCACGCTCGCCAGGGACGTCAACTTCCTGGAGGTCACCCAGGTCGTGCACGCCCTCCTGCTCGGCAACCAGGCGGACGCGATGCGCCACACCCAGCGCATCCACGAGGTGTTCACCGCCCTGACCCTGCGCGGTGCCGGCGCGGAGGACGTGGTGCGCGCGGCGGCGGAGATGTGCGGCCGCACGGTCGTCCTGGAGAACCTGGTGCACCAGGCACTCGTCTGCGAGCCCTCCGGAGGAACGGTGGAGGAGGCGCTCACGGGCTGGGAACAGCGCTCCAGAGCCACCGGCGTCGACGACCGCGCGGCGACACGCGGCCCCGCGGGCTGGCTCACCGCGCCGGTCGAGTACCAGGGTGAGCGCTGGGGCCGGGTGGTCATGCTCCCGGCCCGCGCTGGCGGCCCCGCCTTCGGGCCCGAGGACGTCACGGTGCTGGAGCGGACCGCGATGGCGCTGACCGTCGCCCGCCTCATCCATGCCACCCCCTGGGAGCGCACCGCGCACCGCGACGCGCTGCGCGACCTGGTCGGCCGGCGCCACCGGTCCGCCGGCGACGCCCGTGCCCGCTGCGCCGCCCTCGGCCTGCCGACCGACCGGGGCCGGTTCGTGGCGACCCTGGTGGACCTCCGTACGGACAGCGGGGAGAGCGATCTCGAATCCCGCCTGGACCAGGAGCTCCGGACGGCAGGCATTCCCGCCCTCGTCGGCTCGCTGGCCCCCGGTCGCCTCGGCGTTCTGCTGGCGCCGCGCCCCTCCCAACCGTGGCGCCCGGTCGTCGATCGGCTGTGCGGCACCGCACTGGGCGTGGCCCCGCAGGCAGTGGTGACCGTCGGTTCGGAGGTCACGGATCTCTCCGAGGCCGCCCGCTCCTTCCACGAGGCGGCCCGCGTCGCCGAGGCCACCCCGACCGGCCAGCGGCTCCCCCCGGACAGGTCCTTCCACGAGCAGTCCGACATCGGCCTGCACCGCCTGCTGTACGCGCTGCGCGAGGACACCCGGATCCAGCAGTACGCCGAACAGCAGCTCGGGCGGCTCATCGATCACGACGCCCAGCACGGCACCGATCTGCTGACGACCCTGCGCCACTACCTCGAAGCGGCCGGCAACAAGACCACCGCCGCGCGCCGGGGCGGCCTCTCCCGCGAAACCATGTACCAGCGCCTGCGCACCGTCGAGCGTCTCCTCGACCGCGACCTGGAGTCCGGCGCACAGCGCACCGAACTCCACACCGCCCTCACGGCACTCGATGTGCTGCGAGCCCACTGAGGGAACGGATGCGGGATCGGTGGCCGGCAGGCTGTCGGAATGGCGACGATGACCGTCGAAGCACGATCATCGAAGCGCTTCGACGATGGCATCATCCTCGCCGGACTGTCAATAGCCCACAAGAAGAGGGCCCATTGCGGGTAGAGACCTTGTTCAACGCAAAAACTGTCCGTTAACTTGCGCCTGTAAGTGAAGCGCTTCGACAGTCGCAGCACGACTCGCCTCCGCTCCCGTACCCGAGGAACCGTCATGACGACGCGCAGCATCACCGACCGCCTGGGCGGCCTGGCCTTCGGCGGGGACTACAACCCCGAGCAGTGGGACGAGCCGGTGTGGAAGGAGGACGACGACCTGATGCACAGGGCCCGGGTCAACCTGGCCACGGTCGGCGTCTTCTCCTGGGCACTGCTGGAACCCGAGGAGGGCCGCTACGACTTCGCCTGGCTGGACGCCCATCTGGAGCGCCTGCACGCGAACGGCGTGGCCGTCGACCTGGCCACCCCGACCGCCTCCCCGCCGCCCTGGTTCACCCTGGCCCACCCCGACGCGTCCACGGTCCGGCCCGACGGCACCCGTCTCGTCCACGGCAGCCGGGACACGTACTGCCTCACCGCACCCGCGTACCGCGAAGCGGCCCGCCGGATGGCCGGGGCACTCGCCGAACGCTACGGCGACCACCCCGCCCTCGCGCTGTGGCACGTGCACAACGAGTACGCCACCCTGTGCTACTGCGACCACAGCGCCGCCTCCTTCCGGGTGTGGCTGCGCGCCCGCCACGGCACCCTGGACATCCTCAACGAGGCCTGGGGGACGGCCTTCTGGAGCCAGCGCTACACCTCCTGGGAACAGGTCCTGCCGCCGCGAGCGACGAACTGGCACCGCAACCCCGGCCAGGAGCTGGACTTCCGCCGCTTCTGGGCCGACGAGGTCACCGCCGCCTACCGCGAGCAGCGGGACGCGATCCGCGCGCACAGCGACCGTCCGGTGACGACCAACCTGATGCTGCCCGCGTACCAGAACATCGACGTATGGGCTCTCGCCCGGGAACTCGACGTGGTCACCGTCGACCAGTACCCGAGCGCCCCCGGCGTGGACGCCGCCGCCGACGTCGCCTTCCACGCGGACCGTGCCCGCTCCCTGGGCGCCGGCCGTCCCTGGCTGCTGATGGAGCAGGGCACCAGCACCGTCTACGACGGTGACCGGGTCCTCGCCAAGGAGCCGGGGGACATCCTGCGTCACACCCTCGGCCACATCGCCCGCGGTTCGGAGGGCGCCCTCTTCTTCCAGTGGCGGCAGTCCCGGGCCGGCGCCGAGACCTGGCACTCGGCCATGGTCCCGCACGCGGGGCCGGACAGCCGGATCTTCCGCGAGGTCACGCGGACCGGGGAGGCGGTCGCCCGTCTCGGCGAGCTGGCGGGATCGACGGTGTCCGCACCGGTGGCCGTCCTCCACGACCCGGACGCCTGGTGGGCACTCGGCGTGGACGGACTGCCCACCGCGGACCTCGACTACCACGCGGCACTGGGCCGAGCGCACCGCGCGCTGTGGGACGCCGGCGTCACGGTCGACTTCGCCCACCCCGCACACGAGTTGAGCCGCTACCCGCTCGTCGTCGCACCGGCCCTGTTCCTCCTCTCCGACAAGGCGGCCGAGAACCTTCGCCGTTACGTCGCCGACGGCGGAACGCTTCTCGTCCAGCACGCGAGCGGCTACGTCGACGAGCGCCTGCACGCCCGCCTCGGCGGCTACCCGGCCGCTCCCCTGCGCGAGGCGCTGGGCATCCGCGTCGAGGAGTACCGGCCGCTGCGGCGCGACGAGCGGATCACCCTGTCGGACGGAACCCGGGGCACCTCCTGGAGCGAGTCCCTTCGCACCGAGGGCGCCGAGACGCTGGCCGCCTACACCCACGGCATGCTCACCGGCGGTCCGGCACTGACCCGCCACCGCTTCGGCACCGGCCGGGGCTGGTACCTCTCGACCCGGCTCACCGACGCCGACTACGCCGCCCTGGTCGCCCGGCTGCTCGACGAGGCGGGCGTGGGCCCCGAACTGCCGGGCCTGCCCCCGCGGGTCGAGGCCGTCACCCGGCACGCCCCGGACGGACGCCGCTGGCGCTTCCTGATCAACCACGGCGCCGAATCCGCGCCGCTGCCCGCATCGGCCCACGACCTGCTCACGGACGACACGGTGTCCGAACTGCCGCCCGGCGGCTGCGCCGTGCTCCGTATCACCTGACCGCACGCCTGACCACCGGTCCGGGCCCCGGACCGCCCACACCCGCATCACCGATCTTCGAGAGGACCCATCAGGTGCCCCCTCCGCCCCAGCCCGACGCGCCCACCAACCCCGTGCTCCCCGGCTTCCACCCCGACCCCAGCGTCTGCCGCGTCGGCGACGACTACTACCTGGCCTGCTCCAGCTTCGAGTACTTCCCGGGGGTGCCCCTCTTCCACAGTCGTGACCTGGTCCACTGGACGCAGATCGGCAACGCGCTGGACCGGCCGGAGCAACTGCGACTGCCCGCCTCCATGCCGTCGTCGGGCGGGATCTACGCCCCCACCCTGCGCCACCACGACGACCGCTTCTGGCTGATCGTCACCAACTGCAGCGAGGGCGGCGGCAACCTGATCGTCACGGCCACCGATCCCGCCGGACCGTGGTCGGACCCGGTCCGGGCCCCGGGAGTCCCCGGCATCGATCCCGACCTCGCCTGGGACGAGGACGGCACCTGCTGGTGCACGGTCGCCGGGGTGTCCCAGGTCCGTATCGACCCGTCCACCGGGCAGACGTACGGGACGCCGCACAGGCTCTGGTCCGGCGGGCCCGGCGCCAAGGCCCCGGAGGCGCCGCACCTCTACCGGATCGGGGCGTACTGGTACCTGCTCATCGCCGAGGGCGGCACCGAGCGAGGCCACGGCGTCTCCATCGCCCGCGGCCGCGAGCCCACCGGCCCGTTCGAGCCGTTCCCGGGCAACCCGATCCTCACCCATCGCGGCACCGACCACCCGGTCCAGAACACCGGGCACGCCGATCTGGTCCAGAGCCCCGACGGCTCCTGGTGGATGGTGCTGCTCGGCGTCCGGCCGGGCGGCGGCACGCCGGGCTGGCACGTGCTCGGCCGGGAGACCTTCCTCGCCCCCGTGACCTGGGCGGACGACTGGCCGGTGGTCGGCAAGGTCTCCCTGGACCTGCCCGAACTCCCGTGGCCGCTCTCCCCCGGCCCCGCCGAGGAGCGCAGGGACGACTTCGAGCTCGCCGAACTGCGACCGTCCTGGATCTCGCTGCGCGACCGGACCGCCGCACACTGCACCACCAAGGAGCGTCCCGGCTGGCTGACGCTCCGCGCGCGGGGTGCCTCCCTCGACGAACCCGACGTGGTGTTCACCGGCCGGCGCCAGCAGCACCTGTCCTGCCGGGCCCGCACGCTGCTCGATCCCGCGGAGGGCAGCGGTGGCCTGGCCGTCCGGCTCGACGAGCGGCACCACTACGCGATCGAGGTGTCCGGCACACGCGTCCAGGTGATCGCGCGTGTCGGCTCCCTGCGCACCGTCGTCGCCGAACAGCCGGTTCCCGCAGGGCCGTTGGTCCTCGCCGTCACGGTCACGGAACCGCCGGCTCCGCACGGGCCGTGCACGGGACCGGACGTCGTCTCGCTGGGCGTGGAGCAGCCCGACGGCACGTTCACGGTGCTCGCGGCCCTCGACGGCCGCTACCTGTCGACCGAGGTGGCCGGCGGCTTCACCGGTCGGGTCATCGGCATGTACGCCGCGGCAGGCACCGTCCACTTCGACTGGTTCGACTACGAGTCCCTGGACGGCTGACCCCCCGGCCGGCTCCCGCCCCGGTCGCGCGCCTCCACGGCGACCGGGGCTTCTCCCCGTCCGGTGTGCGGGACCGGTACGGCACGCCTCACGCGCGGGTCCACTTCTGGCTGTTCTGGCCGGTGCAGCTCCACAGGACCAGCGGGGTCCCGTTGGCGGTGCCGGCCCCGTTGGTGTCGAGGCACAGCCCGGCGTGGGTGTTGCGGATCGACCCGTCGGCGGAGACGGTCCACTTCTGGTTGTCCTGGCCGTTGCAGGGCCAGATGACGACCCGGGTGCCGTTGGCGGTGCCCTGGTTGTAGGCGTCCAGGCACTTGTCGCCGTAGACGCGGATCTCCCCGCCCGGCCACGTGGTCCACAGCTGGTTGGCGGCCGTGTGGCAGTCCCAGAGCAGTGCGGTGGAGCCGGCGGCGGTGGAGGCGCCGTCCACGTCCAGGCAGCGGCCGGAGGCGTTGCCGCGCAGTCGCGCGGTGGTGGCGGACAGCGGGCTGCCACCGCTCACCCGGAACACGGCCACGCCGTGCGCGGGGACGCTCGCCGAGATCTGCCCGGAGGTGCTCGACGTACCGCCGGTCCACAGGTCCGTGAGGGTGAACGGCCCGCCGGACAGGCCGACTTGCGTGGCCGTGGTGGTGACCGTCGCCGTGCCGGCGCCCCGGTTGAACAGGCCCACCGCGACCGAGCCGTCGGACAGCGGTTTGGCGAACACCTCGGTGTCGCCGTCGTCGCGCACTCTGCGCCCGCCCGCGCCGAGCGCATCCTGGTTGACGGCCAGCAGCCGGGGGTTGCGCAGGATCGCGCTCACGTCGGTGGACATGGTGCGGATGTCGTTTCCGGCCATGAGCGGTGCGCTGAGCAGGGACCACAGGGCGAAGTGGGAGCGGGACTCGGTCAGTGACAGACCGGGGCGGCCGACGACCAGCATGTCGGGGTCGTTCCAGTGCCCCGGGCCCGACTGCGCGGCGAGCGGCGCCGTGACGTCCAGGACGTTGCCGACGCCCATCGGATAGCTGTTGGTGTTGCCGTTCTGCCAGATGTCGAGCAGGTCCTCGGTCGTCCGCCACAGGTCGGCGACCTCGCCCCAGTTGTACGTGGCGCCGGTGATGGCGTGGAAGCTGTTGGGGTTGATGCTGTAGACGATCGGCCGCCCGGTGGCCCGCAGGGCGTCGCGCATCAGCGTGAATCGCGCGACCTGCTCGTCGCGGGTACCGCTGGAGGAACACCAGTCGTACTTGAGGTAGTCGACGCCCCACGAGGCGAACGTGGTGGCGTCCTGCGTCTCGTGCCCCCTGCTGCCCGTCGAGCCCGGATAGGCGCCGCTGGTCTGCGCGCAGGTGCGGTCACCCGGCACCTGGTAGATGCCGAACTTCAGTCCCTTGCCGTGGATGTAGTCCCCGAGGGCCTTCATCCCGCTCGGGAACTTGGCCGAGTTGGCCCGCAGGTTGCCCGCCCCGTCGCGCTGCGGGTCGAACCAGCAGTCGTCGACCACCACGTACCGGTAGCCGGCCTCTCGCATGCCCGAGCTCACCATCGCGTCGGCGGCCTGGCGGACCTGCGCCTCGGTCACTCCGCAGCCGAAGCTGTTCCAGCTGTTCCAGCCCAGCCGTGGAGTGAGTGCCGGGCTGCCGGGTGCGGCCGTGGCGGTGGTGTGGACCGCGGCCGTGAGGGACGCGGCGACCGTCAGCACGGCGGACGCGAAGACACGAAGCAGTCGGCTGCCCGTTCGTGTGGGCACGGTGGGTTCCTTTCGATGCGGGTGCTGCGGTTGTCGGCGGGCTGACTTCAGACAGCGGAGGACTGGGGCCACGCGCTTCGGACCATGACGCGTGCATGACATTCGCAAGTGTTCGAAATTTCGATCCCCTTTCGGATCGTTTCCGCCTCGGATATTAGGGAGGTTGCCGAGCTTGTCAACTCCGCCGATCGCGCCAAGTCGCCTTCGCCGAGGTCCTGCGGACGCGAAGGGAGCGAAACATTTCGGCATTCTCAACGAATCATGCGAGACATATTGACGGGAGCTCTCCGCCACCTACGATCCAAGGTGTCCCCCGGTCGACTACCGTTCGCAACTTCGAACAGAACGGGACCCGCCCACCCACGGAAGCGCAACCACCCCACAGAGGGAACGACATTGGATATGTCATGCTCTCGTCAATCCATGGACCGCCGCCGCGCACTGGCCGCCGGCGCCGGCCTCGCCGCCGGAGCCGTCCTGCCGCTGGCCGGAGCAACCCGGTCCGCCGCGGCCGGCTCTGCCGCGGCGACCTACACGAACCCGGTCATCTGGCAGGACTTCGCGGACATCGACATCATCCGCGTCGGCGCCACCTACTACGCCTCGGCCTCGACGATGCACTACTCGCCCGGGGCGCCCGTCCTGCGCTCGTACGACCTGGTGAACTGGGAGATCGCCGGTCACTCGGTGCCCGTCCTCGACTTCGGCGCCAAGTACGACCTGAACGGCGCCCGCGGCTACGTCCGGGGCATCTGGGCCTCGTCGCTCGCCTACCGCCCGAGCAACAGGACCTTCTACTGGCTCGGCCAGATCGACTTCGCCAGGACGTACGTCTACACCGCCACCGCCGCCGAGGGCCCGTGGAACCGGCTCACGACGATCAGCACCCCCTACTACGACGCGGGCCTGCTCGTCGACACCGACGACACGCTGTACGTGGCGTACGGGAACACCACCATCAGCGTGGCCCAGCTCTCGCCCGACGGGCGCAGCCAGGTCCGTACGCAACAGGTCTTCACCACCCCGTCGAGCGTCGGCACCCTTGAGGGCTCCCGTTTCTACAAGATCAACGGGCAGTACTACATCTTCCTGACCCGCCCCGCGAACGGCCAGTACATCCTGAAGTCGTCGAGCGGCCCCTTCGGTCCCTACACGATGCGGCAGGTCCTGCTCGACCTGCGCGGGCCGATCCCCGGCGGCGGCGTCCCGCACCAGGGCGGACTGGTCCAGACCCAGGGCGGTGCCTGGTACTACATGGCCTTCGTCGACGCCTACCCCGGCGGCCGGATGCCCGCGCTGGCCCCGGTCACCTGGACCGCGGACGGCTGGCCCGTCGTCCAGCTCGTGAACGGCGCATGGGGCACGTCGTATCCCAGCCCGGCCGTGCCCACCCCACCCCGCCAGGTCACCCCCATGACCGGCGTCGACACCTTCGACGGTACGAGCCTCAAGCCGAGGTGGGAGTGGAACCACAACCCGGACAACACCAAGTGGTCCGTGGACAACGGACTCACCCTGCGCACCGCGACCGTCACCAACGACCTGTACTGGGCCCGCAACACCCTGACGCACCGCATTCAGGGACCCACCTCCACCGCCACCGCCCAGCTCGACCACTCGGCGATGCGGGACGGCGACCGGGCCGGACTCGCACTGCTGCGTGACTCCTCCGCCTGGATCGGCGTCCGCCGCGACGGCGGCGCGACCCGGGTGGTCATGGTCAACGGCCTGACCATGGACGGCAACTGGAACACCACCGGCACCGGCACCGAGGCCGCGAGCGCGCCCGTCTCCGGCGGCCGCCTCTGGCTGCGCGCGAACGCCGACATCCGCCCCGGCGCGGCACGCGCCGGCACCTTCTCCTACAGCACCGACGGCACGAACTTCACCCGCCTCGGCCCTTCCTTCTCCCTGGGCAACGACTGGCGGTTCTTCATGGGCTACCGCTTCGCCCTCTTCAACCACGCCACCCAGGCGCTCGGCGGCTCGGTCCGCGTCCTGCGGTTCGAACTGTCGACGCCCTGATCCGACCCTCGCGACCGCACCACCCAACCCCCCGCACACCGTGAAGGAGAACCATGAACCCGCTCAGGCGGCTCGGCTCTCGCCGAGCCTCGTTGTTAACCCTGCTGGCCGTCGGCGCCCTGGCGTCTCCGGCCGCCGCGACCGCCGCATCCGCTGCACCCGACGCGGTCCGGGCCTCCACTCTGGGAGCCCAAGCGGCCCAGTCCGGCCGGTACTTCGGCACGGCGGTGGCCGCCGGACGGCTCGGCGACGGCACGTACACCGGGATCCTGGACCGCGAGTTCAACTCGGTCACCCCCGAGAACGAGATGAAGTGGGACACGACCGAGCGATCCCGCGGCTCGTTCAACTTCGGCCCCGGCGACCAGATCGTCAACCGGGCGGCGGCCCACGGTCAGCGCATGCGCGGCCACACGCTCGTGTGGCACAGCCAACTGCCCAGCTGGGTCAGCTCGATCAGGGACGCGAACACCCTGCGCAGCGTGATGAACAACCACATCACCCAGGTGATGAACCACTACAAGGGCCGGATCTACGCCTGGGACGTGGTCAACGAGGCCTTCGCCGACGGAGGCAGCGGCCAGCAGCGCAGCTCCGTCTTCCGGGACGTCCTGGGCACCGGCTTCATCGAGGAGGCCTTCCGCACCGCTCGGTCCGCCGACCCGGCGGCCAAGCTCTGCTACAACGACTACAGCATCGAGAACTGGAGCGACGCCAAGACCCAGGGCGTCTACCGCATGGTCCGCGACTTCAAGTCCCGGGGCGTGCCCATCGACTGCGTCGGCTTCCAGTCCCACTTCGGCACCGGCGGCCCGCCGTCGAGCTTCCAGACGACACTGTCGAACTTCGCCGCTCTCGGCGTGGACGTCCAGATCACCGAGCTCGACATCGCGCAGGCGTCCTCGGCCGCGTACGCGAACACGGTCAGGGCCTGCATGAACGTGGCACGCTGCACCGGCATCACCGTCTGGGGCATCCGCGACAGCGACTCCTGGCGCAGCGGTGAGAACCCGCTGCTGTTCGACCGGAACGGCAACAAGAAGGCCGCCTACCAGTCGACGCTCACCGCGTTGGGCGGCGCATGATCGCGCCGGGGCCGGCCTCGACGGTCAGGGCGCCGTCAGGGCGGTGACCAGTTCGTCCAGTCCATCGAATCGGCCGTCGAAGGTGTCACGGCTCGTGGGCGGTTCCCCGACGGGCCGGTGGACGTAGGCGGTCCGCATGCCCGTCGCCTGGGCTCCGCGCAGGTCCCAGGCGTGGGCGGCGACCATGAGCACGCGGTCCGGCGCGCATCCGGCGGCGCCGAGGGCGAGTCGGTAGACGTCGGGCGCCGGCTTGTAGGCGTGGACGGTCTCTGCGGACAGGGCCTGGTGCCAGCGCAGTCCGGCATGGGCGTTGAGTCGTGGCAGAGCGGTGTGTGCGGCGTTGGAGAGCCCGAGCACGGGGAACCGCCGAGACAGCCGTTCGAGACCGGCGACGGAGTCGTCCCACGGGGGCAGACGCTGCCCCGCCGTGGCCAACCGGGCCACGGTCGAAGGATCCGTGCACCCGGCGCGGGCCGCGACCAGGTGCGCGGCCTCCGCGTCGAGGACCGAGCTGTCGGCGTACGCGCGCTCTCCTTGGGCGATGCGGCGCCGCTCCCGGTCTCCGTGCCCCTGCCACAGAGCGAGCAGTTCGTCGACGCGTACCTCCTCGGAGGTGGGCACCGCTTCGCGGATCCCCGCTCGGAGCCCGCTCGGTTCGTCGACGAGGGTGCCGAGGACGTCGAAGACGACGACCTCGATGTCGCGGATCGCAGCCATGCGGGCTCCCGTTCACGCCGATGTCACCTACTCGGCCGGTGATGATCCTGTCATCAGGATCATCACCGGTCAAGAGGGTCACGCGTGCTGGACGGTTCCGAGGGCCTCAGCCGTTGGCCAGGAGCTCCAGGGTGTCGATCACGCGGTTCGAGAAGCCCCACTCGTTGTCGTACCAGGCGACGACCTTCACATGGCGGCCCTCCACGCGGGTCAGGGCCGAGTCGAAGATCGACGAGGCGGGGTTGCCCGTGATGTCCGAGGAGACCAGCGGGTCCTCGGAGTACTCCAGGACACCTGCCAGGGGTCCTTCGGCCGCGGTGCGGTATGCCGCCAGCACGTCCTCGCGGGTCACGTCACGCGAGACGGTCGTGTTCAGCTCGACGATGGAGCCGACCGGTACCGGGACGCGGATCGAGTCGCCGGACAGCTTGCCGTCCAGGTTGGGCAGCACGAGGCCGATCGCCTTGGCGGCGCCGGTCGTGGTGGGCACGATGTTGACGCCGGCGGCGCGGGCGCGGCGGGCGTCGCGGTGCGGACCGTCCTGGAGGTTCTGCTCCTGCGTGTAGGCGTGCACGGTCGTCATGAAGCCGTGCTCGATGCCGGCAAGCTCGTCGAGCACCGAGGCCAGGGGCGCGAGCGCGTTGGTCGTGCAGGAGGCGTTGGAGACGACCGTGTGCAGGTCCGGGTCGTAGGCGTCGGTGTTGACGCCGTACGCGAGCGTGACGTCGGCGCCGTCCGAGGGGGCGCTGACGAGGACCTTCTTCGCGCCCGCGTCCAGGTGGGCGCGGGCGGCCTTGGCGGAGGTGAACCGCCCGGTGGCCTCCAGGACGATGTCGACGCCGAGCTCGGCCCAGGGAAGCTGCGCCGGTTCGCGCTCGGCGAGCACGGTGATACGGCGGCCGTCGACGACCAGGGTGTTCCCGTCGACGGTCACCGGACGGCCGAGACGGCCGGCCGTGCTGTCGTAGGCGAGCAGCCGGGCGAGCGTGGCGGGTTCGGTGAGGTCGTTGACGGCGACGACCTCCAGGGCGCTGTCGCGTTCCAGGAGCGCGCGCAGCACATTGCGTCCGATACGGCCGAATCCGTTGATGGCGATGCGAGTCATGAATGGTGTCCCTTCCCTATGCCCACCAGGCTCGCGCGCGCCGACGGCGGCTGACAGTGGCGCGATCGCCATGGTTCAAAAGGATCGCGCCAGCCAGCGGCAGGGGTCACTCGCCGCGGGTGAACGTGCGCCGGTAATCGCTCGGCGTGGTCCCCAGGATCTTCTGGAAGTGCGTCCGCAGATTCGCGCCCGTTCCGAGCCCGACGTCGGCGGCGATCTGCTCGACGCTCCGCTCGGAACGCTCCAGCAGCTCGCGGGCCAGGTCGATGCGGGCGCGCATGACCCACTGCATCGGCGTGTATCCGGTCTCCTCGACGAAGCGGCGCGAGAACGTGCGCGGCGAGACCGCGGCCTGCCGCGCGAGGAGGTCGAGGGTGAGGGGTTCGTCGAGGCGGCGCAGGGCCCATTCCCGGGTGGCGGCGAAGCGCTCGCCGAGCGGCTCGGGCACGCTGCGCGGCACGTACTGCGCCTGACCGCCGCTGCGGTAGGGGGCCGCGACCAGGCGGCGGGCGGCGTGGTTGGAGGCGGCCACGCCGAGGTCGCCGCGCAGGACGTGCAGGCACAGGTCGATGCCGGAGGCGGCCCCGGCCGAGGTCAGCACGCTGCCCTCGTCGACGAACAGCACGTTCTCGTCGACCCGGACGAGAGGATGCTTGGTCGCGAGCGCCCTCGTGTAGTGCCAGTGGGTCGTGGCGCGCCGGCCGTCGAGCAGGCCGGTCGCGGCCAGCGCGAAGGCACCCGTCGAGATGGCGGCCAGCCGCGCGCCCCTGCCGTGGGCCGCGACCAGCGCCTCGACGACTGGCTGCGGCGGATCCTCACGGTCCGGGAACCGGTAGCCCGGGATGAACACGAGATCCGCCCACGCCAGCGCCTCCAGACCATGGGCGACGTGGTACGACAGCCCGTCCCCGCCGCTCACGAGCCCCGGTGCCGCGCCGCACAGCCGCACCTCGTACGGCATGCTCGCGCGCGTGGTGAACACCTGCGCGGGGATGCCGACGTCCAGGGGCTTCGCGCCTTCGAGGACGAGAACGGCGACACGGCGAAGGCGGGAGGCTGACACGGGGACAGGCTACGCAGAGGTCAGGCGTCCTCGACGGTCGCGGTGACGGGCGTGCCGATCTCGACCGTGCGGCTGACCGTGCACAGGCGGTCGTGGGAGGTCTTCACCGCCCGGGGCAGGATGGTGCGGGCCCGGTCCGCGCCCTCGCCGTCCGGGAAGGTGACGGTGAAGGTGACGGCGAGGTCGGTCAGCCGGTTGCCGAGCTCGTCGTTGACCTTGTTGCCGCTCACCTCGACGGAGAAGGAGTCGGGCTCGGCGTGGCGGGTGGTGGCGAGGTCGACGTCCACCGCCGTGCAGCCGCCGAGCGCGGCGAGGAGCAGTTCGACCGGGGTGAACTCGGTGTCGGAGCCGGTACCGAAGCTGATCGTGCCGCCCCGGGTGTTGGTGGCGACGAAGTGGCCGGTGCCGGTGCGCTCGACGGTGACGGACCGCGCGGAGTTTTCGCTCATGGCGAGGACATTAGTACCGGGTGCCGAGCGGCGCCCGCGGGCCCAGCACCTTGCCCGGGTTGAGCAGGCCGCGCGGGTCGAGGGCGTCCTTGACGGCACGGTTGAGGGCCATCACCTCCGGACCGACCTCGGCGCGCAGACCGTCCCGCTTGAGCAGGCCCACCCCGTGCTCACCGGTGACGGTGCCCCCGAGGGCGAGGGCTTCGGCGATGATGTCGTGGAAGGCGGCCTGCGCCCGCACCCGGGCCGGCTCGTCGCCGGGCGGTGTGATCAGCAGGGGGTGGAGGTTGCCGTCCCCCGCGTGCGCGATGTTCGCGATGAGGGTGCCGTGGCGTTCGGCGATGGCGTGGATACGGCCGAGCATCTCCGGTACGGCCGACTTGGGCACGCAGACGTCCTCGGTGAGGACCGGCCCGAGCCGTTCCAGTGCGGGGTAGGCGAGCCGGCGCGCCTCGAACAGGGCGTCCGCCTCCTGGGGGTCGGTGGAGCGGGCGGCCCAGGTGGCACCGGCCTCCTCGAAGCAGCGGCGCATGGTCTCGGCCTCCTCGTCCCCGGCCCTGCCGGGTGCGTCGGTCCGGCCCAGCAGGACCACGTCGGCCTCGGTGGACAGGCCCATCTGCTTCCAGGCGTCGACCGCTTCGAGGCAGTACCGGTCGATCAGCTCCAGCGCGGAGGGGGTGACGCCGGCGGCGGCCACCGCTGTGACGGCCCGCCCGGCGTCGACGACGGAGGCGAAGTGACCGGCCACCGTGTGCTCCGGTGCGCGGCGGGGCCGCAGCCGCAGGGTCACCTCCGTGATCACCCCGAGAGTCCCCTCGGACCCGACGAGCAGACCGGTCAGGTCATAGCCGGCGACCCCCTTGGCCGTACGACGTCCCACCCGCACGAGTTCGCCGGTACCGGTGACGAACTGGAGGCCCAGCACGTAGTCGCGGGTGACCCCGTACTTCACACAGCACAGTCCGCCCGCGTTGGTGGCCACGTTGCCGCCGATCGTGGACCAGGGGGCGCTGGCCGGGTCCGGCGGGTACCACAGACCGTGCCCGGCGCAGGCGGTGCGGAGGTCGTCGTTGACCACGCCGGGCTCGACGACCGCGAGGCGCTCCAGCGGGTCGATGTCCTTGATGGTGTTCATGGCCTCGGTGGACAGCACCACCGCCCCGTCCATGGCGTTCGCCCCGCCGGACAGCCCGGTTCCGGCGCCTCGCGTGACCACCGGGACCGCGTGGTCGAGGCAGGCGCGGACGACGTGCTGCACCTCCTCGGCGGTCCGTGGCCGTACGACGGCGACGGGGCTGCCGTGGGGCGCCCATTCGGCCTCGTCGTGGGCGTAACCGGCGGTGACGGCGGGGTCGGTGAGCACGCGCCCTTCGGGCAGGTCGCGGCGCAGGCGTGCGATCAGTTCGCTGTCCATGACAGCACCTTGGCATCCCCGCCGCTCGGAGGCGGCATCACCGGTACGCCTCGGCCTCCACCGCCTCCGTGAGGCGGAGCACGGTGGCCGGCTGCGGTGGGCATGCGAGCAGGGCCGCGGTCTCGCGGCTCGCGAACCCGCGCTGCTCGGCGGTCACGGTCGGATCGACCGCGCATTCGGCTTGTACGTAGACGTAGTTGAGGGTCGTCGCGAACAGCATGGAGAAGGCGCCCGGGCCCTTCACGACCGCCCGGCCGCCTGTCTCCCGGTAGGCCCGCACCACGCGCCGCGCGGCTTCGGTGTCGAGGTCCTCGCCACCGGACCACACATAGAGGGCACGGGCGAGTTCCCGCTCCGCCGAGACGGGTCCGGCGTTGTCCCAGTCGAGGAGGACCGGTCCGTCGGCGCCGACCAGGACGTTGTGCGGGCGCATGTCGAGATGGGAGGTCACCACGTCGCCGGGCTCCGACGGGGACACGTGGTGTCCCAGTTCCGCGGCGGTCGTGGCGACGAAGCGCTCCAGCCGCTCCGCCCACGGCATGCCCGCGCGACCGACCCGCTCCAGCAGTCGGGCCCAGTCGCCGTCTTGGGGGCACTCCTCGTACCAGCCGCTCGGCGTCCCGCCCGCGCCCTCCCCCGCCTGGTGCAGAAGGGCGAGCGTACGGCCGCACCAGCTCAGGATCTCCGGGTCCGACGGGTCGGCCGCGGTGCCGTCGACCCAGTCGTAGAGCTTCGCCCAGGAGCCCTCGGGGAGCCGTACGACATGGGCGCCGCCGCGGTCGGACAGGAGCCGGGGCGCGGAGATGCCCAGCGTCTCCGCCGCGTCGCGCAGCGCGGACTCGGCGGAGACGTCCGGCTCGTCCTTCTCGAAGAGCAGTTCCTTCACCGCCCACGCGGTGCCGTTCCCCGACAGCTTCCAGATCTGTCCCAGGGCGCCGCGGGTGACGGGCGTCATCGTCCAGGGTCCCGCGCCGAGCCGGTAGGCGTCCGCGATGAATCCTCCAGTGTCGCGCATGCAACTCCCCGCTGTGGTCGGCCCGTTGACGCAGCCTATCCGCAGCAGTCCGACGTGCCGGTGTCCAGTCGGCAGAAGCAGGACGCCTCGACCGGTACGTCGGCCAGGGCCAGGGCGATCCGCAGCTGCCGGGCGACGATCCGCGCCTCCCCTTCCTTCTTTCCGCGGACCAGGCATTCGTGGAGGCCGTGCAGCGCCCACACGTTGCCCGGGTGCTGGAGCGGTCGCGGGAGGGTGTCGTCCAGGCCGAGGTCGGCGCGGTAGACGGCCTCCGCCTCGGCGACGCGCCCCTGTTCGAGCAGGAGGGCGCCGTAGGCGTGGCGGGTCGGCTGCATCCAGCCCCAGGGCTCGTCGTAGGGGAGGTTGTCGTCCAGCTCGACGGAGCGTTCCAGCGCCGCGAAGGCGGCGTCGAACTCACCCTTGCGATAGGCGAGTTCGCCGTCCAGCATCGCCGAGGCGATGGCCAAAATGTCGGCGCACGTGTTGTTGAAGAGCATCCGGGTCTCGGGGACCCCGGCGACCGCCTCGTGGAACAGCGCGCGTTCGCGCTCGGCCTCGGTGATGCGGCCGAGCGCGGAGCAGGCGACACCGCGGGCGTAGTGGAGCATCGCGGTCGTCACGCAGTACAGGCGCGGGTCGGCGGGCAACGGGAGGTCCAGGATCTCGGTCCAGCGGCCGAAGCGGATCAGGACGTGGACGCGCATCGCGAGGAAGGCCTCCAGCCAGTCGGCCATGGGCGGGCTCTCCACCCGCAGCAGTTCCTCCGGGATCGACTCCTCCAGCCGCGCCGCGGCCTCCAGGGCGGTCTCCGACTGGCCCAGGAGCATCGCTCCGTAGATCTTGAAGTGGTGGTTGTGCGAGCGGTAGAGCGTGTAGAAGTTCATCGCGCCGGACCGCTTCAGGGCCTTCTCGTCGGCGGCGATCGCGGCGCCGTTGTCCGCCACGACCCGGCGGTAGTCGCCGCACAGCACCTCCAGGTGCGAGGGCATGTGCAGGAGATGCCCGGCGTCCGGCACCAGGCCCCGCAGCCGGTCCGCCACGGGCAGGGCCAGTTCGGGCGTGGGCGACATCTCCATGAGGTGGATGTAGAGGTGCAGGACGCCCGGGTGGGTGCGGCCGGTGGCCCAGGCCGGCGACCGTTCCAGCACGGCTCGGGCCTCGCGGGTGCGGGCGCCGGCGGCGGGCTCGCCGGTGCGCAGGTCCCACAGCTACCAGGGCGTGAGGTTCATCAGCGCGTCCGCGTACAGGGCGGCCACGTCCGCGTCGTCCGGGGCGAGTTCGTGGACGGCCCGCATGCTGTCGGCGTACGGCGCGTTCCACACCGCGCAGTCCTCGGCGGGCTGCGCCTGCGGGTAGCGGGAGCACAGGGCGCCGATCAGGGCCCGCTCCACGACGGTGGCCCGGACTGCCGCCTTCCGGTGCGCCGACTCCACGCCCGTATGGGTGCGCTCCACGGTCCGGGCCAGGTCCCGGTCGTCGAAGAACTCCCAGGGCTTGTTGTAGTTGGGGCCCAGCGCGTACGCGATGCCCCAGTGGGCCATCGCGCAGTCCGGGTCGGCGGCGGCCGCCTTCTCGAAGCAGGCCACGGCCTCCTCGTGATGGAAGGCGTACGTCCACACCAGGCCGCGGTCGAACCAGAGTTGGGCCTCGGCGGAGTCGGTGCTGACGGGCCGGCCGTGGGAGCCGAGGTCGTAGTACTCCATACGCCGCTCCTCGTACTGCGCGCTGTGCTGTAACGGGAGTCGATTCTGCCCGGAGAAGGACCTTTCGGGCAGGTGAGCGGCGGATCTGTCCCCTCGCGTCGGGAGACGGAACCGCCTTCGGCAACCCTTATACGCCGTTCCCGTCGGACACGGTGCGCCTTTCATGATCAGCGCGCGCAGCCCGCCAAGGCCGTGAGAACGCCTTCCGCGCGCTCGCGCAAAACTCGTTTGCGGCCGTCACGCCCGACCCCGACCCTTGCCTCATGCCCTACCTGCTGCGCGCTGCCGCGCTCACCGACGCGCCGGCCGTCACCGAGCTGCTCAACGAGATCGACCGGATCGAGATCGGGCGGCCCGAGACCGATCTGCACGCGGTGGAGTCGGACCTGGGCCGGCCCGAGACCGACCTCGACCGCGACTCCTGGCTCGCCTTCGACGGACCGCGCCTGGTGGCCTACGCCCTGGTGTGGGACGACTCGAAGGGCGAGCGCATCGACGCCGACCACTACGTACTGCCCGACCACCAGCAGGCCGGTGCACTCGTCCTGGAGGCTGTCGAGACCCGGGCCCTTGAGATGGCCCGGGCGAACGGCGGCTCGAAGGCCGTGCTCCATCTGCACCTCAACGCGGAGCCCACGACCGACCTGGCGCTGATACGGGCGCGCGGCTGGTCGGTCGTACGCCGCTATCACGTGCTGGAGCGAGCGCTGCGGTCCGGCGCGGACCTGCCGCCCGCACCACCCGCGGGCGTTCACGTGCGGGCCTGCGCCGACGAGGCGGACCACAGGCGGGCGTACGCCCTCTACCAGGCCTCCTTCGCCGAGCACTTCGACTTCCAGCCGCGTTCTTACGAGCAGTGGCTGGCCGACATCCACGCCGACCGGCTCGACTGGTCCCTGGTGTGGCTCGTCTCCACCGAGGACGTCGGGGACGCCGGCTTCCTGATCGCCCGCGACGACCGCGAGGCCATGGGGTGGATCCGCAGCCTCGGAGTCGTCCGCGAGGCCCGCGGCCGGGGCCTCGGCGGGCTGCTGCTGCGGCAGGCGTTCGCGGCGTTCGCGGCCCGGGGGCGGGAGACCGTGGGACTCGGCGTGGACACCGAAAACGCCACCGGCGCCCCCGCGTTGTACGCGCGCAACGGAATGTCGGTCCATTACGCGGTCGACACCTGGGAAATCGTGGTGAGTTGAATACGTACGGCCGCACGGAAAGGACTACTGATTCTTTCCGTGCAGCAACGCGCAGACGAAGTTCTCCTGAATGGCGCGCATGTCCCGCAGCTTTTCCGCGTCGGCGGACTGCGTGATCTGTGCGGTGACCGAGAAGGTCAGTGAACGGCGGCCGTCGGGGGTGGCCGCGATCAACTGGGTGTACCCCAGCGTGTTTCCGGTGTGACCGAGGACGACTCCGCACCGCGTCTCGTACCGGAAGACGGCCAGGCCCGCCGAGTTGCGGCCCGGTCCGGCGGGTTCGGACGAGCCCTCGACCCACTGCCGCTGCTGCTCGACGACCGACGGGGCGTAGAGCCGTCCCCCGGCGTAGCCCCGGATGAAGCGGGTCATGTCGGCCGGTGTGGAGACGATGCCTCCGGAGGCCCAGACGCCCGACATGCCGATGACCTCGCTGACGTCCTCAGGCGAGCCGGGCGAGCTCACGTCGTAGCCGTGCAGGTAGGGCCGGGGCATCCGGTAGCCCTGCGGGAGGCTGGTGGAGTGCAGCCGGAGCGGCGCGTAGACGAGCTCACGCAGGAGGTCCTCGTACGGCGTGCGGGTCGCCGCCTCCGCCATGAGCGCTACGGCGATGTTGTCCGAGTTCGAGTAGCGGTACTGCGTGCCCGGCTCGAAGAGCAGGGGTTCGTCGGCGACGTAGTCGAGCAGGCGCCGGGAGTCGAAGTGGTGGTGCGGGTCGGCCCGCAGCTCGTCGAGGAACCCGTCGCTGCGGGAGTAGTCCGGCAGACCGCTGGTGTGCTGCAGGAGTTGACGCAGCGTCACCGACCGCCAGGCCTTGGGCAGTCGCGGAAGCCGTTTGCCCAGGGTGTCGTCCAGGCGCAGGGCGTGGCGGTCGACCAGGGTGAGGGCCACGGCCCCGCTGAAGGCCTTGGCCGTGCTCGCGATGCGCATGTGGTCGTCGGGGCGGGGCGGCCGGCCGGTACGGACGTCGGCGACTCCGGCGCGCACGACGCGGGTCCCCTGCTCGGTCCGCAGGACGGCGATGGCTCCGGGCGGACCGCCGGAGCGGTGCACGAAGTCGTCGAGCTGGCGCTGCAGCGTCCGGTCACCCGACCGCGTCGGGTCACCGGACGGGTCGGTGGCGGCACCGGCCGTCGCGGAGGACAGCGCGGTGAGGCAGACCGCGAGGACGGACGCCGCTCGCAGGCGGGATCGACGCAGAGACATGGGGGCTCCCGGAGGGGGTGACGACATGGCCCGTCAAGCGTCACCGGGAGCCTCGACCCCCTGCTTCCCGTGCTGCTGCATACGGACCAGTGGCAGGGCCACGGAGTGGTCTCGTGAAATTGTCCCGCGGGTGTCGGCGGTCGCCCTTGTCCAGCTCGGCTCGCGGATAAAACGGCATATCCCGAGGCGACCGCCGGGGTACGGTCCGCATTCGGTTTCCCGGACCTTCTTCAGACCTTTCCCCGTCCAGAATAACCACGCCGATTTCGAGGTGCCAGGTCGGCGGGAGGAGCAGAGCAGGGGTGGCCGTCCGCCCGTGGAGCTGTGCGGCGGACAGCCACCCCTGTCTCCGGCTCGTGCCGGTCGGTGTCACATGGAGCGGCGGCTGGTGCGCCGCAGGAGAACGAAGCCGGAGATCAGGAGGACCGCGCCGAGTGCGGCCGGCCACAACTGGGTGCCGGTCTCGGCGAGGCTGCTCTGGTTGCCCTGGGGTTCCGGCTGTGCGGCGACCGGAGGCTGGGCGACGGCACCGGGGGAGTCGGTGGTGGCGTCGTCCTGGGGGGTGGGCTGGGTCGCCTGGTCGTTGCCGGTCGCGTTCCCGTTGCCCGTACCCGTGCCGGTCTCCGTCTTGGGCGACGGGGCGGTCGTGCTGTGGGCGGTGGGTGAGCTGTAGGTCTTCGGCTCGTTGTCGGCGGGGGCGGTCGTCTGGTCGCCGGCCGGGGCTTCGGCGCTCTGCGTGGGCTGCTGCGGCTGCTGCGGCTCGCCGCCGTTTCCGGGGTTGCCCTCGGAACCGTTGTCGCCGCCGTTGCCGGTGTCGCCGCCGTTGTTGTTCCCGTCCCCGTTGCCCGGGTCCTGGGTGGCGCCGGGGTCCGGGACGGATCCGCCACCGTTGCCGCCGTTGCCGTTGTCACCGCCACCGTTGTCGCCGCCGCCGTTGTCGCCGTTGCCGTTGCCCGGGTCGTCCTGGCCCGTGCCGGCGCCGCACTGACGGCCGTCGTTGATGCAGCCGACCATCTCGTTCATCAGCTTCTCGTCGAAGACGTTGATGAAGTCGCCGTGGTCGGTGACCGGCTTGTGGAGCTGCTCCGGGAAGGAGTCGACCGCGAACAGCGGAGTCGTACGGCCGCCGTCGTTCAGGCTCGGCGCGTCGACGTCGTAGACGATCCGCTGGACCAGCTGCGGAATGGCCTGGAAGCCGTTCGCGCAGGTGCCGTCGTTCTGGGCGAACGCCACGTGGGTGCGGTGGTTGGCGCTGTCGATGTTGCGGCCGTCCCAGCAGCTCTGGAACTTGAAGGTGCGCACCACGTCACTGCCCTGCGGGCACAGCGGGTACTTGTCCTTCAGCTGCCGGTCCTCGAACCCGGTGCAGCTCCAGGACGCGTTGGCGTTGGCGGGGCCGTTCACGAAGGCCTTGGCGTCACCGGTGATGATGCGCAGCAGCCGCGGCATCGCGGTGACCTTGCTGCGCGGGTTGCCCACGAACGTCAGCGTCACCTCCTTGGGGGTGACGATCTTGCCGGCGTTGCCCTCGACGCCACCGCCGGGCTTGTCGGCGTCCTGCTCCTGCGTTCCGTTCTGGAGGCGGATCACGGGCCAGTAGTACGTGGACTTGTCGCCCTGGTCGACACAGCTCGTCTCGGCATTGGCCAGGTCCTGGTCGCTGGCGAAGGCGGTGTTGGACTGGTTGCCGATGTAGTCGTGGAAGTGGTGGGCGCCGTTGGAGACTCCCGGGGCCACGATGACGTTGTCCGAGTTGAACAGGCCGTTCGCGTTCACACCGCAACTGGTGACGAACGTTCCGCGGGAGGCGTCGCCCTGAGCCGGCGGCGCCTGCGCGGCGATCGGAGCGCTGTTGATGTCGGCGTAGTCCGCGGCGACGGGACCGTTGCCGGCCTGCCCGCCGTTGCCCTGCTGGCCGTCCTGGCCCTGACCGTCGCCCTGCTGGTCATTGCCCTGCTGGCCGTCCTGGTTCTGGCCGTCGCCCTGCTGGTCTCCCTGGTCCTGGCCGTCGCCCTGCTGCTGGTCCTGGCCGTCACCGTTCTGGTTCTCGGTCTGGCGCAGGGTGCAGTCGGCCATGTCGCCGAGGCCGTCCGGCTGTTCACCCGCGCGTTCGAGAGCGGCGGTGATGCGCTCGATCGTGCCGGCGCGGTTCTCCTGGAGCGGGTCGACGATACGGCTCTGCGCGGAATCGCGGTCCGTCACCGACGGGTCCTGGAGTTGCTGGTAGGCCTCGGCTATCTGCTGGTCCAGCAGGGCGAGTTCCTTGTCCACGTCCGCCCGGGACCCGTCCGGGACGCTGGTGAGCGCGTCCCCGACGTCCGGGCAGTCGATCGTGACGGCTCCCCACGATGTCTGCTGCGGCGTGCCGCTCTCCGTGGCGGAGGCGTACACGTTCGCCGCGACCAGGCCCCCACCCCCGAGCATCAGGGCCACTGCGGCGAAGGTCGCACGTCGTGCGCCTGTCGGTCGTCTGCGATTGCTACGTCCCACGGAACTACTCCTGCGCGTGTCGGCTCTCCGGGCATGCAAATCCCCCGCCCCATACGGACGGCGGGCCCCCTGTGTTCAAGCGCATCGGAAATTCACAGCACTCTCATACGGAACACCGGGTTCCACCACTCCCTCCCGAACCCCTGTGCAGGGAAAACGAGATGACTCGCACACATCTGCACCCCTACGGTTCTCGTCATGAACAGCACGGGCACCGGCCGCCTCCTGAACGTCGTGGACGTCGAAGCCACGTGCTGGCCCGGCTCCCCTCCCCCGGGCTCGGTCAGCGAGATCATCGAGATCGGGCTGACGGTCGTCGACCTGTCGACCGCCGAGCGCGTCGAGCGGCACCGGATCCTGGTACGGCCCGCCCGGTCCGAAGTGAGCGACTTCTGCACGGAGTTGACCGGCCTCACGCAGGACGAGGTCGCCGCGGGACTGTCGTTCGGGGAGGCCTGTCGTCTGCTGGCCCGCCGACACGCCTCCGGCGCGCGTCCGTGGGCGAGTTGGGGCGACTACGACCGTCATCAGTTCACCCGGCAGTGCGGGGCCACACGGACGCCGTATCCGTTCGGCCGCCGCCACACCAACGCCAAGGCGGTCTTCACCGAGGTGCACGACCTGCGCAAGCGCCCCGGGATGGCGCAGGCCCTCGACCTTGCCGGGCTGCCCCTCGAAGGACGGCATCATCGCGGCGAGGACGACGCGTGGAACATCGCCGCCCTGGTGCTGCATCTCGCGGAGCGGGACGGCTGGCCCTCGGACTGAGCGAGCATGCCACCGGGCCCGGCGGCAAACCCGACCCCGGCGAGGATCTGGAGACGGCACTCCTGCGAGAGGAACTCGGTGTCGTCCCTGCTGGAGGTGCCTGCGCTCGCGGCGCTGGAGCGGGTCCCGATGACGATGACGGTCTTCGACACCACGATCACCGGCGTGCCCCGATCCGCCGCCGAACTGGCCGCGATGCGCTGGGGCACAGGCCGGGAGCCCGCCCTCACCCTGGCTCCCGCCGTACGCGACGAAGTCCTGCCGCTGCTGCGGTCCCGAGGCAAGTTGCCCCCTCCCCGGCCTGGGGCCGACGTTGCCCCGCCCAAAGACTGGCCTCTCCCCCGGCCGAGGCCCGACGCTGCCGGCCGCCGGGGCCAATCCGCACACGTCACCGAAAGCCGACGCTTCATCCGACTCCTCGTCCGAAAGCTCGCCTCCCGGCGCGGGTCGCCGCGCTCACCGGCCGAGGGCGCGGCCCGCCGCGTCCACCAGCCGAAGACCGACGCGCCCACCCGAAAAGGGGCGCCCCGCTCCGAAAGCCGAAGTACGACCCGTCCCGGAAGCCGACCCTCCCCCACGAACCGTAGGGCGACAACCCGCCCCGAGCCCGACACGCCACCGTGTCGAAGGCCGCGCCCCGGGTACTCGGGCCTCCCGTCACGGCCCCTCCGGTGTGGGCCGACCAGGAAGGGGGCACTGATGACGCAGCACGCCGACGACGACGTCGCCCGCCACGGGGGCGCCGCCGGACTGCGACTTGCGACGGGGAGCGCCGCCGACGCGCTCGCCGCGCGCCTGCCGGTCGACCGCAACCAGGCGATCCTGGAGGCGGCCAAGCAGGTCGGCGCGATCCTGAAACGGGAAGGGCACCCGTTCGCACTCGCGGGCAGCGTCGCCGTGTACGCCCATGGCGGTGCCCAGAATCTTCAGCACGACGTCGACTTCGCCATCCTCCCCGAGGACGCGCCCAAGGTGGCCGAGACCCTCCGCGAGGCGGGTCTGCAGGTGCGGACCCCGCCGGAGGACTGGCTGCTGAAGGCCGACTGCATGGACCAGCAGGTCGACCTGATCTTCGAGCTGGCCCACCAGCCGGTCACCAGGGAACTGCTGGCGCGGGCCGACGAACTCTCGGTGGACTCGGTGTTCATGCCCGTGCTGTCCCCGACCGACCTGCTGCACAGCCTGCTGTCCGCGTTCTCCGAGCACCACTGCGACTTCGGGGCCGTGCTGCCGATCGCCCGCAGCCTGCGCGAGAAGGTCGACTGGGACGCCGTACGCCGGGGCTGCGGGGACGCGCCGATGCCGGACGCGTTCTTCTACTTCCTGGAACGGCTGGAGGTCATCGAACCGCGGAGCGAGGGGGAACGGTCATGAGCGGGTCCGCGCCCGAACGGTCCGAGGAGAACATCGAGTACCGCGTCGCCCACCTGCGCGACCGGCTCGCCGCGGAGGAACTCGGCGAGCTGGGAGTCCGCGCCGAGGTGCGGGCGGGGGCGGTCGTGGTCACCGGCACCGTGCCGTCCGCGCAGTGCCGCGAGACCGTCCTGCGGACCGTCCGCGAGGAGCTGGCCGGACTGTCCGTGCACACCGACGTGGTGGTCGCGGAGACCGCCACGCCCGACCATGCGGAGGAGCTGCCGTGATCCGCGTCGCCGCCGTGGGGGACATCCACATGGGCCTGGAGAGCCAGGGCGTGCTGCGTCCCGCCTTCGAGACCCTGTCCGACTGCGCCGACCTGCTCCTGCTGGCCGGGGACCTCACCCGGCACGGCACACCGGAGGAGGCCCGGGTGGTGGCCCAGGAAGTACGCGACCTTCCGGTGCCGGTCGTGGCGGTGCTCGGCAACCACGATCACCACGACGAGCAGCCCGAGAAGGTCGCGGCCCTCCTGGAGGACGCCGGCGTGCGGGTTCTGGAGGGCGAGGGAACGATCGTCGAGTGCGACGGCACGCGGGTGGGCGTGGCCGGCACCAAGGGGTTCGGCGGCGGGTTCGTGGGCCGCAGCGCCGGGGAGTTCGGCGAGCCGCTGATGAAGGAGTTCGTACGGTACTCACGGCGCTGCGCGGACGGACTGCGCACCGCGCTGGAGGAACTGGAGCGGCAGGGCTGCGGCACGCGGGTCGCGCTCACCCACTTCTCCCCCGTCGCCGACACGCTGGCCGGCGAGCCACCGGAGATCTACCCGTTCCTCGGCAGCTATCTGCTGGCCGAGGCGATCGACACCGCGGGTGCCGACCTGAGCGTGCACGGACACGCCCACGCGGGCACGGAGCACGGGATGACGGCCGGCGGCGTGCGGGTGCGCAACGTGGCCCAGCCCGTGATCCGGCGCGCCTTCAACGTGTACCACCTGCACACGGACTGACGGTGCCTCAGGCGCGGGCGGAGACCCGGTCGTGGTCCTCCCACGCGGCGTCCCGCAACTCCGGCCGCAACAGGATCTCCACCGCGGTACGGGCCAGCGCCTCCGCCGCCGCGAGCATCACCTGCCGGCCGCGCTCGGAGCCGGCCGCGACGGCGAACTCGGGCGTGTGGTCCGAGCCTTCCTCCTCCATGATCGCCACGAAGGGGTGGATGGCGGGCACCCGTCCGCTGACGTTGCCGACGTCGGAGGAACCCAGGTAGACGCCCGGCGCCGGCGGTGTCATCTCGATGCCCGTCCCCGCCAGGTGCCGGGCGAACCGGGCCGACAGCACCGTGCTGTCCCGGAAGTGCTCGTAGCGCGGCGTGGCCCGTTCCACGGTGACCGTCGTGCCGGTCGCCCGTGCCACCCCCTGGGCGCAGGTCAGCAGTTCCCCGGCCAGGTCCTCCAGGGCGGCCGTGGTCAGCGCGCGCAGACCGAAGAGGCCCTCCGCGTACTCGGGGACGATGCTGGTGGCCTTGCCGCCGTCCGTGACGATGCCCTGCACGTGCGAGCCCTCTGGCAGTCTGCGCCCGATCACGGCCAGCGTGTTGAACAGTTGGATGAGGGCGGCGAGCGCGTCGATGCCCTCGGTGGGGTTCCCGGTGGGGTGGGCGGCCCGCCCGCGGAAGCCGACGCGGTACTGGGCCTGCGCGGTCAGCGGCGCCCACTGCCAGCTGTGCACACCGGGGTGGAACATCAGCGCCGCGTCGACGTCGTCGAACACTCCGGCGTCGGTCTCGGCGACCTTGCCTCCGCCGCCCTCCTCGGCGGGCGTGCCGATGGCCCACACGGTGCCCGCGTCCCGGTCGAGCACCGCGCGGGCGGCCAGCGCCGCGCCCAGTCCGGCCGCGGCGATCAGATTGTGGCCGCAGGCGTGGCCGAGGCCGGGCAGGGCGTCGTACTCCAGCATCAGGGCCACCGCGGGGCGGGCCCTCGTCCCGGAGCGTGCGGTGAACGCGGTGGGCAGTCCGGCGACGTCCCGCTGCACCTTGAACCCCGCCCATTCGAGTTCCCCGCACAGCAGCGCGGCCGCCCGGTGTTCCTCGAAGGCGTACTCCGGGTCGGAGTGCAGCATCCGCGCCATGTCCCACAGCCGATCCGCCCGTGCGGCCACCTCTCCGCGCACTCGCGCGAGCACCTCGTCCACGGCATCGGTCACAAAGGCCTCCAGGAGCGTCGTACGGCTGTGTCCTGATGCGGGTTCCTTCCAACTGCCCCCCTTACACCCACCGTTACCGGCTCAGGGACGCGGTTGCTCAGTGACGGCCGGCGGGAGTGGTCAGCCCGGCGCGGTGCACAGGTGCGTGGGTGCGGCCTCGCTGCCGCGCTCCGGTGGTGACGCCATGGACATCACCGTCGTCGAGGGCCGGCAGGGCGAACGCCCCCTCGGACCGGCTGACCAGGCCACTCGCGCGGAGCCTCGGACACCTCGTGGAGACGGACTGGGCCGCCACATCGGGAGGCGCACCATGAAGGACGCCGTCGCCCACACCCTGGGCGCCCTGCCACCGACCGCCGCGGACAACGCACTGCACGGGGACACGCTCGCGCAGGCCCCTCGGGCGACCGGGGACGCACGGCTCCTGTAGCCGACGTCGGCGTGGCACCCGCGAAAGCCGCGCCGGCTGCGATGCGCCGACGCGTTGATCAAACCATTGTCCCCACAGGTGCTGACAAGCCTGTGACCAGGCATAGAGGGTGCGGCACCGGGCACCCGGGGCGACGGAGGTGACAGACATGGGACACGGAGGAAACGTCATCGACGAGCTGGTGACCGATCACCACGAGGTCGAGGAACTGTTCGGGAAGATCGAGGCGCTGGCACCCGGTGAGAAGAACCGGAAGGTGTACGCCGACCAGGCCACCATGGAGCTGGTCCGGCACTCGGTCGCGGAGGAGGAGTACCTCTACCCGGCGGTGCGGGAACACCTGGTCAACGGGAACACCATGGCCGACCGGGAGATCGAGGACCACTCCAAGGCCGAACAGCTGATGAAGGACCTGGAGCGCTGCGAGGCGGACGACCCCGAGTTCGACCGGCTCGTCACAGAGCTGATGAGCGAGGTCCGCTCGCACATCGCCGAGGAGGAGGAGACCCTCTTCCCGCAGCTGCGTGTCGCGTGCTCGGAGAAGGAGCTGAACGAGCTGGGCGACAAGGTGCGCCGCGCCAAGAAGATGGCGCCGACCCGTCCGCACCCGTCGGCCCCGGACACTCCTCCGGCCAACAAGCTGCTCGCTCCGGGAGCGGGCCTGGTCGACCGGCTCCGGGACGCCCTCTCGGGCCGGGGCAAGGAGGACTGAGGCTCCGCCGCTCCGCCGCCCGTCCTCCGCCGCCCGTCCTCAGGCGGCCAGCGCCTCGTCCGGCCCGAGCCGGTCCAGCAGCGCGCCCCGGTGCAGCCCGGCCACCGATGCGACCAGGTCGGGGTGGCGGAGCAGGGCGGCGGCACTCCGGTCCGTCGCGTCCGGGGCGAGCAGACGGCGGAACACGGCCGGTGAGCCCGTCCCGTGCTCGCCCCGCGCGAGGTCGGCGACCGCCCGTCCGGCCAGTTCGGGGTCGGTGAGCAGACAGGCCGCCCAGCTGGCCACGACCTCGTCCACCCAGCTGCGCCAGGCACGGTCCTCGGCGTCCCGGTCGCCGGCGTCCGCGCCGGTGACCCAGTCGAGACGGTCGGAGCCGCCCGGGCCCGCCATGCCGACGAGCGCGACATCCATCGCCGTCGGATAGCGCAGCCAGGCGGCGACCGTCACGGCCTGCCGCGCCTGCACCTCGCACAGCGCGGCGGCCAAAGCACCGCCGGCCGGCGGATAGGCACGGGTCAGCCACTGGGTGGTCGCCGCGATGACCGGGGAGAGATCTGCTTGCACTGCCGGGCCGCCCGAGGTGCTGGGGACAGGGGACTGCGCGAACGGTAGCCCGCTGCCGCGGCGGGGCGACATGGCTCAGGCCTCCCCCGGCACGTGGCCTCGGCCACACCAGCCCTCGGCGGCTACGCCTCCAGCCAGAACCGGGTGCGCCCGAGCCACAGGTCCAGCAGTTCCGCGTCCCCCCGCGTCTCGACACCGGGCGCCGGGCGGTCGTAGAGGAACAGGAGCAGGTCCCTCACCGGCCCGCGTACGCTCACGGCGGCCGCGCCGGTCCCGCGCCGCCACACCGGTCGGTCTCCGCCGAGGTCGAGCAGCCACGCCCCCGCCGCCCCCGTGTCGAAGCCCAGGCTCCGCCCGTGCCCGAGCAGCTCCGGCACGCCCGGCAGCGGCTCGTAGGCCTCGGGAACGGTGGCGAACTCCAGCCACTCCTCCACGGCGTCCACCGCGAAAGAATCCTCGACCACGAACTCCGCACCGGTCACGAGGGCCGCGTCGGCCCGGTGCAGGAGGGTCTCGTACGTCATGCGCCGGGCCCAGAACATCGCGGACTGCTGCACCAGTTCCTCGTCGGCGGGGGTCCACACCGGCACGTCGGGGCCGGCCGCGCGCAGGGTGCCGGCCAGCCTCGACGCGCCCTCGACGAGCCAGCCGCCGAGCGCGGAGTCGTGGAGGTGGGCGTAGGCGGCGGGGTCGTTGACCATGTCGTCGTCGGTCGGCTCGGTGGCCCGGGTCCGGACGATGTCCTCGGCCCACCGGTGGTCACCGCCCACGTGCCGCAGCAAGCGGCCCAGGTCCCAGCCGGGGCAGGTGGGCACCGGGACGCTCGTATCGGCGCCCTTGACGTGCCGGGCGAGCAGGTCGGTCTGGGCGACGATCGCGTCGCAGTACTCGTCGAAGGTCAACAACGCTTCCCCCATCGCCGCGCGATTCGTTATCCCTGCCACCTAACCTGACTCCTTCATGCACCACCACCGAACAGAGGGAGACAGGGCCATGCCGGTCAGGGCGGGGAACTCGTGGCTTCGGATGGCCCATGCGGCGTTGCTGGCGGGTGTGCTGACGGGCTGTTCGGAGGCCGCCGAGGGGGATGACTCCACAGGGTCCGGGCGTCCGTCGGCGGGGGCGGAGACTTCCGCCGCCCGGGACGAGAAGGCCGAGCGCAGCGGCGGTTCGATCGGCGCCGCCGGCTCGGCGTGCGAGCTGCCGGTTACCTTCGACATGGCGAAGAGCTGGAAGGCCGAGGCGGTGCAGGCGCCTCTGGAGCAGGGGCCTGTCACCTTGGCGTGCGAGATCGACGCGAAGCCCGCGGGCAACATCGGCTTTCTGCGCGTGTGGGCCGGCGAACCCGGTGACGCCGACGCCCGGACCGTACTGAAGGCCTTCGTCGCGGCGGAGGACGGGGTGAGCGGGGAGAAATTCAGCGCTTTCACGGCCGGGGGCCTGTCGGGGGTGAAGGTCGAGTACCTGTACGCCAGTGAGCTGCTGGAGGAGACCAAGAAGGAGAGCGCCTTCGCCGTCACCACCGCGGACGGGCCGGTGGTGGTGCACCTCGGTGGGCTCGACACCGAGGAGCACGAGGAGATGCTTCCCGCGTACGAACTCGCGCGCCGCACCCTGCGCACCTCCTGAGCCACGGCCCCGGCGTCAGGCCTGCGTTCCCGTGTAGAACGCGATCGTCGCGGCCGCGGTCCTCGTCGCCGTCTCCCGGTCCACGCCGGAGGCGGCGTACGCCTCGCCCCATCCCTCGCCCGAGCCGGTGATGAACGCGCTGCCCTCGGGCGTGGTGTGCCAGGTCGCGGCCTCCTCCTTGCTCAGGCCGCCGCCCGCGAGGTGCAGGGCGAGTCCGTACAGCCCCAGGTCCCAGCCGACCCCTACGGCGCCGGGCCCGAACTGGTCCCAGAAGTCGTCCGGTACGACGGCCACGTGCTCGAGTTCGAGGGCCGTGCGCTCCCCCTCCTCGGGGGTGAGGCGCACCTCGACCTCGCTGAAGCCCGGGTCGGGGCCGTACAGCCAGCTCACCCGCAGCCGCTCGGGTTCCACACACTCGAGGATCTCGCCGCCGGCGTTGCCCTCCAGCTGGTAGCGGCCGCCGACCTTGAGCTCGCCGCTGACCGGCATGAACCAGCGGGCGATCCGCTCGGGAGAGGTCACCGCGTCCCACACGTCGGCGATCTCGGCATCGTACGTACGGCGCAGCAGGACCGTCCGGGCCTCGCCGGTCTCGACCTGCCGGGTGCCGACCCGCCGGTGCATACGGTTGATCGCGTCGGCGATCTCACTCATGCTCGCTCACCTCTCCTTGCAGCCTGCGCTCGCGCTTTCCTCGCGCGAGCTCCGTTCCGAGCGCGTCCAGCCGCTGGTCCCAGAAACTCCGGAAGCGCTCCAGCCAGGCATCCACCTCCTGGAGCGGGGCGGCCTCGACGGCGTACAGCCGCCGGTTGCCGTCGGCACGCACCGAGGCGAAGCCGCTCTCCCGCAGCACCCTCAGATGCTGCGAGACGGCCGGCTGGGAGATCCCGAACTCGTCCCGGATCACGGCACTGACCTCGCCCGACGCCTGCTCCCCCGAGGCGAGCAGTTCCAGTATCCGGCGTCGGACCGGATCTCCGAGTACGTCGAACGCGTGCACCTCACCCACTATGCCATCCATCACTTATATAAGCCAAGGCTTAAACAGCAGCTTCAGTGAGCGAAGGCGGCGGCCAGGCTCAGGGCGTGCGTGCGCCACCAGCGCGGCGACGGTGGCCTCCAGGACCTCCGGCAGGTACCGGACCTGCTCGGCGGTCATCCGCTCGTGCGCGAGCAGGGCGACGACGGGGGCGGAACGCGCCTCACCGTCTGGGACCTGGCCACCGATCACCACCCGCTGACACGGCTCCAGAAGGCCTGGACGACCGGCGCGCCGGTCGTCGGCCGCGCGCCGTCGACGACGTGGTAACCGTGATGCTGGGCCGCAGTGGCACAGGCGTGGTTGGGCAGGATGCGCAGGCGTGTGCCGAGGGGCAGCTCAGGCGGGCGGGTGCCGTCGCGGGCGGTGAGGGTGCCGTGTTCCTGGCTGGCGGCCGTCATGACCAGTCCCGGGACCGGGTTGCCGGCGAGGTCGGTGACCAGGCCGTATCCCTGATCCTGCGCCTGGACCGCGGTCCCTCGGTCGCGGGACATGGCCATCCAGCCGCCGTCCGTGAGGATCCAGCCGTACTCGGGGCGATGACCGATGACGGTGACGACGACCGAGAGGGCGAGGTCGTCGACGCGGCAGACTCCGAGGCCGGCCATCACCAGGTCGAAGAACACGTAGTTGCCCGCGCGCAGTTCGGTGACCCCGGTGAGGTCCTCGGCGGCGTGGGCGGTGGGAGTGGAACCGACGCTGACGGTGGCCACGGGCAGGCCCGCCGCGCGCAGCCGCTCGGCCGCGGCGACGGCGCTGTCACGTTCGTTCTCCGCGGCCAGACGCTGTTCGTCGGCGGTGCGGGCGAAGTAGGACTCGCCCGCGTGGGTCAACACCCCGTCCAGGCAGCCCGCTTCGTGCAGGACGCGGCCGATCTCCGGGAGACCCCGGGCGTCGGGCCTGAGACCGCCGCGGTGGCCGTCGCAGTCGATCTCGATCTGGCTGGGGACGCGAAGCCCGGCCCGGCGGGAGGCGTCGGCGACGAACTCCGCCTGCTCCACGCTGTCCAGCAGAACGCGCAGCGTGACACCGCGACGCAACAGGGCGACGACGCGCGGGAGTTTGTGGGGGTCGATGCCCACGGCGTAGGTGATGTCGGTGTAACCGCCGTCGGCGAACGCCTCCGCCTCGGCCAGGGTGGACACCGTGACCGGGCAGGGCCTCCCGCCCGCGTGCAGGAGAGCGGCGACGTCGAGACTCTTGGCGGTCTTCACATGGGGCCGCAGGGTGACACCGAGCCGCTCGACTCTGGCCGCCAGCCGCTCGACGTTGCGTCTGACCTTGTGGACATCGACGACGGCGAACGGGGTGTCGGGATCGGCGAGGGTCCGCGCGGCGGCGCCCGCGGGGACCCGGACAGGGCTCACAGGAATCACGGGGTTCACGGGAGGCACAGGGTTCACAGGGTTCACAGGGTTCACAGGGAGATGTCCATCCTCTCCAGTAGGGCCAGCCCCAGGAACAGGTCCTGCACTCCGATCCCGGAGCTGTCGAAGAGCGTGATCTCGCTGTCGTCGGTACGGCCTTCCGCCCGACCGGTGAGGACCTCTCCGAGCGGCGTGAGGACCGTGTCCGCGGGGGCTTGCCTGCACTCGCCCATGCGGCGGGCCTGTTCGGGCAGGTCGCAGAACACCCGGGCGCGGGCGAACAGTTTGGGCGGGAGTTCCCGCTTGCCGGGAGCGTCGGCGCCCATGCACGAGAGGTGCGTACCGGGGCGGATCCACGAGGCGTCGAACAGTGGTGCGGCGTCGGCGCGTGCGGTCGTGGCGGTGATGATCACGTCGGCCCGGGCGCAGGCTTCTTCGGCGACCGCGGCGCGGGCCGCGTGGCCCTGTGCGGCCAGTGCCGCCGCCGTACGCTCGGCGCGCCCCGCCGTACGGCCCACCACCAGCACCTCACCGACGGCCCGGACCCGGCTGACGGCCCGCACCTCGTAGGCCGCCTGGTGCCCGGTACCGAACACCGCGAGGGTGGTGGCGTCCGGGCGGGCCAGCAGGTCGACGGCGAGGGCGTCGGCGGCGGCGGTCCGGTAGGCGTTCGCGGTGCCGACCTCCAGGACGGCCGCGAGCCTGCCGGTCCGCTGGTCGAGCAGCAGCAGCAGGGTGGAGTGGTGGCGGGGCAGCTCGTGCTCGGTGTTGCCCGGCCAGTACGTGCCGATCTTCACGCCGGCGTGCGTGGCGGACGCGGAGGGCTTGAGAGTGAACCGGTTGCGCGGGTCGGATCCGTGCACGGCGAGCGAGGGGAAGACCGGGCCGTCCACCGTCGCGGCGAAGGCGGCGCGGGCCGCTTCCAGGGCCAGGTCCTCGTCGACGAGCGCGGCGGTCCGCTCCTCGGGGATGTGCAGCAGGGGTCGGACGGCGGTCGACGGGCCGGAGTGCGAGCCGGGGTGCGGGCCGGCGGAGGTCATGGACAGCCCTTCATTTGCTGTAGTTGTAGACGGTCGCCCGGGACACGCCGAGCAGGTCCGCGATCGTCTGCGCGGCGTCCCGCGAGTCGAAGTACCCGTCCCGGTGCAGCCGCCGTACGAGCGCCTTCTTGTCCTGTCGGCTCAGCGACCGGGGCGTGGCGGCGCGCTCCGCGGCCAACTCCTCCACCGTCCGGCGCAGTTCGCGCGTGGTGCGGTCCCGCAGGTTCTCCAGCGGCTGTTCGCGGTGCTCGGTGTCCGTGGCCACGAGGTTCGACAGGGCGAGCGTCACGGGTGAGAGCACCGACACGTCGAGATTGAGACACAGGGCCGCGATGTACTCACCGGCCTCGTTCTTGATCCCGATGGACGTGCTCTTGGCCGGGCGGCCGTCGGGGAACCGGTTGGGATAGTTCTGGATGACGCTCGGGTACTCCGGATCGGCGATGCGGGCCAGTCCCAGCTCGGTCGCGGAGTCCCCGACCCGGCGGCCCGACAGGTTGTTCTCGATCGCCCGGATCGCGTGCCGCGGGTCCCGAAGGTCGTGCAGGACGACCTCGCACAGGCCCGGAAACATGCGGCCGAGCGCGACAGCCATCTTCTCGGCCTCACCGATGAGGTGCTCGTCCGCGCCGTCGACGACGTCTTTGACCACCGGCACTCCGTCCACGAGCCGAATAGACTCATTGTCTAGATCTGGACGTCGAGCCTAAGAGTACGACGGACGGTTGTCCAGCGGAGTGAGCGAGGTGTACATATGGGCCGCCCGGGTGCGGGTCGGTGTCCTTGTGGCGCATTCTTGCTGTGTCGCCCGCGGGACGGTGCACGGACTAGGTAGGGCCGATGACTGGGAGCGTCGAGGACCCACACCCGACGGCCGGGCGGCTGGCGGCACTGCTGATCGACGCTTCGACGGAGGCGGTCAGCGCGGCCGGCGGCCACGCCGGAGGGGTCTATCTGCGCTCCCGCACGCCCGGACTGCTGCGGCTCGCCGTTCTGTCGGGACTGCCCGGACCGCTGTTCCGCCCGTGGTGGCGGCTCCACGCCGACCGTCCTTTCCCCGTCGCGGACGCCTACCGGCTCGGTGTCCAGGTGGTCCTGCCGAACGCCACCGAGACCATGCGGCGCTACCCCCAGTTCGCCGCCGGGCTGCCGTTCCAGTTCGGCTCGCTCTACGTGCCCGTCGTCGGCGGTTCCACGACCTTCGGGGTGCTGACCGTGCTGCGTCCGGCCGTCACCGACGCCGCCGAGGTGCTGGCCGGACGCGACCGTATGGTGCGCCTCGCCCAGGAGCTGGGCGAGGCGCTGCGGGACCTGGAGGACGGGAAGCCGGACCAGGTCGCCTGGGAGGGCGAACCGGTCTGTCTGCGGCCGCCGACCGCCTCCGCGTCCGTGGGACGCGCCGGTCGCTTCGCCTGGGATCCCCAGGCGGCCCGCATCACTCTGGACGAGGACCTGCACACCCTGCTCGGACTGCCGCCCAGCGAGTTCTCCGGCACCGTCGAAGCGTTCGCCCAGGCAGTGGCCCCCAGCGACGCGCACCGCATCCTGGCCACCCTGCGCGACACCGCCGCGGGCCGCCCTCCCGCGCTGCCCCTCTACCTGCGGGACCAGGAGGGCGCGCTGCGCCTGCTGGACCTGTGGAACGCCTTCGACCCGCCCTCCGCACCCGCGGTCCGGGGCGTGGTCGTGGCCCCGGGTCCTGCCCCCACCGCGGACTCGGCGGCCGACCTGCTGCCCGACGGTGTCTTCTGCGTGGACCGGCTGGGCCTGGTGGTCTACGCGAATCCGCGCGCCGCCCAGCTCCTGGGCCGCCCCCGCGCCGAGCTCGTCGGCCGCGACCTGTGGGAGGCCGTGCCCTGGCTGGCCCGCCCCGAGTTCGAGGACCACCTGCGGGCGGCCCTGCTCACCCCTGACCCGGTCCACTTCCATCTCGTACGACCGCCCGAGCGCGAGCCCGAGCCGCAGCCGCAGCCGCCCGCTCAGGAGACCGAGGCACTGTGGTCCGTTCCCGACACCGGGGGCCCGTGGCCCGACCGGGACGAGGTCCTGCTGCGGTCCGCTGGGAACGACACGCCACCACGGCCGGATCAGGACGATGTGCCACCTCGGTTCACCCACGGCGACGCGCCACCACGGCACGCCGGCGATTCCGGGCCTCAGTGGTCCGCCCGCCCGGCCGAGTCACCACGGCCCACCCTCCCCGCCGAGGCACCACGGTCTTCCCACCCACCCGAGTCACCCCCGTCACCCCCGCCCGCCCGAAACGCCGCACCACCACCCCCCGACCAGAACTCCCAGCCCCCACGGCCCACCCCGGACACCACCGGAACACCGCCGCCCGCCTCCCACGCCACGCCACCCCTCGCAGCCCAGAATCACCAGCCGTCACCCCCCGCACCGGACGCCGAGCCACCACCACCACCCAATGGCGCCCAGCCGCCCCCACCCGCCCAGGCCCCCGGGTCCGCCCCGCAGCCGTACGAAGGCGACTGGCTCGCCGTGTCCGTGCATTCCGGACCCGACCGGCTGACCTGTACGGTCCGGCCCGCGAGCCGGGTGGCGGACAGTCCCGCGGGGCAGGAGGCGGCCGAGGGCGCGAGCCCGCTGGCGCCGCTGTACCGGCCGATCGCGCTGGCCATCGCCCTGACCGAGGCCTCCACCGCCCGGCAAGTGTCCGCGGTCGTGATGCGGGAGCTGCTGCCCGCCTTCGGCGGCCGCCGGCTCGCGATCTACCTGCTCCAGGAACGGCATCTGTACCTGGAGTGGGAGGCCGGCTTCCCCAAGGGCTTCCTCGCGCCCTTCGAGGGCGTGGACCTGGGCGCGCACCTGCCCGGCGTCGAGACCCTCACCACCGGCCGTCCGCTGTTCTTCGACTCGATGGAGGAGCTGACGGCCGCCTACCCGGGCATCGCCCTGGACGCCACCGAGGGTGCCCGGGCCTTCCTGCCGCTGATCGCCTCCGGGCGGCCGGTCGGCTCCTGCATCCTCGGATTCGACCGGCCGCGCAGCTTCAGCACCGAGGAACGCACGGTGCTCACCGCGCTGGCCGGGCTGATCGCCCACGCCATGGAGAAGGCGCAGCGCTACGAGTCGGAGACCGTCCTCGCCCGCGGCCTCCAGCAGGCGCTCCTGCCCCGCCGTCTGTCGGCGCACCCCCAGCTGGAGACCGCCGGGCGCTATCTGCCGGGCACCGCGGGGATGGACGTCGGCGGGGACTGGTACGACGTCGTCGAGTCCGGCGACGGGCTGGCCCTGGTCATCGGGGACGTGCAGGGGCACGGTGTGCAGGCGGCGGCCACCATGGGGCAGCTGCGCAGCGCGGTCAGGGCGTTCGCGCTCGGCGACCGGCCCCCGGACGAGGTGCTGAGCAGCACCAACCATCTGCTCATCGACCTCGACCCCGGCCTGTTCGCGAGCTGCTGCTACATCCGGCTCGACCCCGCCACCGGCCTGGCGAGGGCCGCCCGCGCCGGGCATCCGCCGCCCCTGCTGCGCAGCGCCGACGGCCGCACCCGGGTCCTGGACCTGCCCGGCGGGGTGGTCCTCGGGGTGGCGCCGCGAGCCCGCTATCCGGTCACCGAGCTGCGGATGGAGCCCGGCGCGATCCTGGCGCTCTACACGGACGGGCTGGTGGAGCGGCCCGGCAGCGACATCGACCAGGGGATCACCGCACTGCGGGTGGCCCTCGCGAAGGCCGGCGCCCCGGCGGCCCGGCCGGGCGGCCGGTTCCTGGCGAGTGTGGCGGACCGGCTCACCGCGACCGCCCGGCACGCCCTGGACCGCCCCGACGACATCGCGCTGCTGCTCGCCACCCGGCGTGCGGCACCGTCCGGGTCGTCATGAGCAGGGTCTGGAGGGTTTGTTCATGTTCTGTCACACCGTGTGACGCCCCTCGCCTCCTGGGGCGCGGCAGTGTAGACATGGGCACATGGTCCGACTCCTGGGCCGCTCCGGGGGCGGGTCGGCCCGTCGCCCCGGCGGTCCCCGCCCACCGCAGACACCCGACCGCGCTCACGACCGGCACGAGGGCCCCCTGAAGGGCAGTTCGCCCACGCGGGTGGAGCGCGACGGAGTCCCGACGCGACGGCGGCCGGGAGCTCTGCGGGCCGTGGTCGGCGGTCGCAGCGTGGCCGGACAGGTGTTCGTCCTCCAGGTCGTGATCGTCCTGCTGCTGGTCGTGGCCGCGGTGGTGGCCCTGGTGCTCCAGGTGCGGCACGACAGCACCATCGAAGCCCGCAACCGTTCGGTGGCCGTCGCCCAGGCCTTCGCCAACGCCCCCGGCACCGCGGAGGCCCTCAGCAGCCCCGACCCCTCGGCGGTGCTCCAGCCGCGCGCCGAGGCGGCCCGCCGGGCGACCGACGTGGACTTCATCGTCGTCATGGACACCGAGGGCATCCGGTACACGCATCCCAAGCCGGACCGCATCGGCAAGAAGTTCGTCGGGAACATCGCCCCCGCGCTGGCGGGGGGTGTGGTGACCGAGGACATCAACGGCACCATCGGACCGCTCGTGCAGGCCGTCGTCCCGGTCAAGGCGGACGACGGCAAGGTCGTGGGTCTGGTGTCGGCGGGCATCACCACCGCGAAGGTGGGTGGCACTGCCGACCAGCAGATGCCGCTGCTCCTGACGGCCGCCGCGGTGGGACTCGCATTGGCCACGGCGGGCACGGCCCTGGTCAGCAGGCGCCTGCTGCGCCAGACGCACGGTCTGGGCCCGCACGAGATGACCCGCATGTACGAGCACCACGACGCGGTGCTGCACGCCGTGCGCGAGGGCGTGCTGATCGTCGGCGGCGAGGGCCGGCTGCTGCTCGCCAACGACGAGGCCCACCGGCTGCTCGACCTGCCCGCCGACGCCGAGGGCCGGCACGTCCTCGACCTGTCGCTCCCCGCCGACACCGCGGGGCTGCTGGCCTCCGGCCGGGTCGCCACCGACGAGGTGCACCGGGTCAAGGACCGCCTCCTGGCGGTCAACCAGCGGCCCACGGACATCCAGGGCGGTCCTGCGGGCAGCGTCGCGACCCTGCGTGACTCGACCGAACTGCGGGCCCTGTCCGGGCGCGCCGAGGTGGCCCGGGAGCGCCTCGACATGCTGTACGACGCCACGGTGGGCATCGGCACGAGTCTGGACGTGACCCGCACCGCCGAGGAACTGGCCGAGCTCTCCGTGCCGCGGTTCGCGGACTTCGCCACCGTCGACCTCTTCGACGCGGTGCTCAGCGGGGGCCAGCCGGAGGCGGCGACCACCCTGCGCCGCACCGCGCTCAGCGGGATCCGTGAGGACGCCCCGCTGTACAAGGTCGGCGAGCGCATTCCGCTGGTCGACTCGGCTCCCCAGGCCCGCGGCATCAGCAGCGGCCGGGCCGTCCTGGAGGCCCGTCTCGCCGAGGCCACCGGGTGGCGCGCACAGGACCTGGAACGCTCCACCCAGGTCATCGAGTACGGCATCCACTCGCTGATCGCCGTCCCGCTGCGGGTCGGCGATCTGGTCCTGGGCACGGTCAGCTTCTGGCGCTCGGACAAGCCCCAGCCCTTCGACACCGAAGAGGTCGCGCTCGCCGAGGAGCTCGTCACCCGGGCCGCGGTCTCCATCGACAACGCCCGCCGTTACACCCGCGAGCACACTATGGCGGTGACGCTCCAGCGCAGTCTGCTGCCGCGCCGGCTGCCCGAGCAGGACGCCCTGGACATCGCCTACAAGTACCTGCCCGCGCAGGCCGGGGTGGGCGGCGACTGGTTCGACGTCCTGCCGCTGTCCGGTGCGCGGGTCGCGCTCGTGGTCGGCGACGTCGTGGGGCACGGGCTGCACGCCGCGGCCACGATGGGCCGGCTGCGCACGGCGGTGCACAACTTCTCCGCGCTCGACCTGCCGCCCGACGAACTGCTCGCCCTGCTGGACGAGTTGGTCGCCCGGATCGACCAGGACGAGGCGGAGGAGAGCGGCAACTCCCCCGTCACGGGCGCGACCTGCCTGTACGCCGTCTACGACCCGGTGTCCCGGCTGTGCACGATCGCCCGCGCCGGCCATCCGCCGCCCGCCCTCATCCACCCCGACGGCAGCGTCGAGTACCCCGAGGTGCCCGCCGGCCCTCCGCTCGGCCTCGGCGGCCTGCCGTTCGAGACGGCCGACCTGGAACTCGCCGAGGGCAGCCGTCTGGTGCTCTACACGGACGGGCTCGTGGAGGACCGGGAGCGGGACATCGACGTGGGTCTGGAGCTGCTGCGGACCGCCCTGGAGCAGGCGGGACCCTCGCCCGAGGACACCTGCCGGGCCGTACTGGACGCGCGGCCGCCGTCCCGGGCCACCGACGACATCGCCCTGATCGTGGCCCGCACCCAGGCGCTGGCGACCGACCGGATCGCCGAGTGGCAGGTCCCCGCCGACCCGGCGGCCGTATCGGACGTACGGGCGGCGGTGTCCCGGCAGCTCTCCCGCTGGGATCTGGACGACCTCGCGTTCACCACGGAGCTGATCCTGAGCGAGCTCGTCACCAACGCGATCCGTTACGGCGGCGACTCCATCCACGTCCGCATGCTGTTCGACCGCGCCCTGATCTGTGAGGTGTTCGACACCAGCAGCACCTCGCCGCATCTGCGGTACGCGGCCATGACCGACGAGGGCGGTCGCGGGCTGTTCCTCGTCGCCCAGCTCAGCGAGCGCTGGGGCACCCGGTACACCCCGGAGGGCAAGGTCATCTGGGCGGAACAGCCGCTGCCGTGACCCGGTTCGGGGGCCGGTTCGGGGGCCGGAGCACCCATAAATTGACCTTATGAGCTCATAGGTTGGACCCGCGTACCGACTTAGGCTTGCCTTAGCTTAGGCTTCCCCCGAGTTGATCTGTCACCGCTCGAAGGGAACCTGATCATGCCCCGCCCCCTGCGGGTAGCCATCGTCGGAGCCGGCCCCGCCGGGATCTACGCCGCCGACGCGCTGCTCAAGTCAGATGTGGCCGCCGAACCCGGTGTCTCCATCGACCTCTTCGAGCGGATGCCGGCCCCGTTCGGACTGATCCGTTACGGCGTGGCTCCGGACCACCCTCGGATCAAGGGCATCATCACGGCCCTGCACCAGGTGCTCGACAAGCCGCAGATCCGCCTGTTCGGCAACGTCGACTACCCGACCGACATCAGCCTGGACGACCTGCGCGCGTTCTACGACGCCGTGATCTTCTCCACGGGCGCGACGGCCGACCGGGAGCTGCGCATACCGGGCATCGAGCTCGACGGCTCCTACGGCGCCGCCGACTTCGTCTCCTGGTACGACGGCCACCCGGACGTGCCGCGCACCTGGCCCCTGGAGGCCGAGAAGGTCGCCGTCCTCGGTGTCGGCAATGTCGCCCTCGACGTGGCCCGCATCCTCGCCAAGACCGCGGACGAGCTCCTGCCGACGGAGATCCCGCCGAACGTCCACGAGGGCCTCAAGGCCAACAAGGCGCTGGAGGTCCACGTCTTCGGCCGCCGTGGCCCTGCGCAGGCGAAGTTCTCCCCGATGGAACTGCGCGAGCTGGACCACTCCCCCACCATCGAGGTCATCGTCGACCCCGAGGACATCGACTACGACGAGGGCTCGATCGAGACCCGGCGCGGCAACAAGCAGGCCGACATGGTCGCCAAGACGCTGGAGAACTGGGCGATCCGCGATGTCGGCGACCGCCCGCACAAGCTGTTCCTGCACTTCTTCGAGTCGCCCACCGAGATCCTCGGCGAGGACGGCAGGGTCGTCGGCCTGCGCACCGAGCGCACCGCGCTGGACGGCACGGGCAACGTCAAGGGCACCGGCGAGTTCAAGGACTGGGACGTCACCGCGGTCTACCGCGCGGTCGGCTACCTCTCGGACAAGCTGCCCAAGCTGCCCTGGGACATCGACTCGGGCACGGTCCCCGACCAGGGCGGCCGGGTCATGCAGGAGAGCGGCGAGCACCTGCAGTCGACGTACGTCACCGGCTGGATCCGGCGCGGCCCGGTGGGCCTGATCGGCCACACCAAGGGCGACGCCAACGAGACCGTGTCCAACCTCCTGGACGACTTCGCGAACGAGCGTCTCCAGACCCCGGGTTCGCCCGAGCCGGAGGCCGTGGACGCGTTCCTCGCCGAACGGAACGTCCGCTTCACCACCTGGGAGGGCTGGTACAAGCTGGACGCCGCCGAGAAGGCGCTGGGTGAGCCGCAGGGCCGCGAGCGGGTGAAGCTCGTCGAGCGCGAGGACATGCTGCGCGAGAGCGGCGCCTGATCCGATCACGACGCCGGTCGTGCCCCAGCCTCGCGAGGGGCGGCACGGCCGGCGTCGCGCTGTGCGGACACCCCCGGAACCCTCGCAGTCGCCCCCTCGTTCCCTCCGTGCCCGTACGACCGTGCGGGCCGACGCGCAACGAACGGGGTGGGTGTGGCACGCGTACTGGTCATCGGCGGCGGTATCGCCGGCACGGCGACGGCTCTGGCGCTGCACAAGGCGGGTTTCGAGGCCGTGGTCCACGAGGCCCATCCCGACTCGGCCGAGGACATCGGCGCGTTCCTCACCCTGGCGAGCAACGGCATGCGGGCCCTGGCCCAGCTGGACGCCTCCGCGGCGGTCACCGCGATCGGCTTCCCGCTGACCTCGCTGCGGCTCCTCGACGACACGGGCACCGAGCAGGCGCACGCGCCCATGGGCGAGGTCTCCGATCCGCTCCTGCACTACCGGTGCCTGCGCCGCGGGGACCTCAACGCGGCGCTCCAGGCGGAGGCGGGGCGCCGCGGTGTCGCCGTCCGGCACGGCGCACGGCTCGTCTCGGTCGAGGAGGGCCCCGACCAGGTCACCGCGCACTTCGCCGACGGCACCACCGCGTCCGGCGACCTCCTGATCGGCGCCGACGGCCTGAACTCCGCCGTACGCCGGTCGGTCTCCCTCGGGACGCGGCCGTGCCACGCCGGCCAGTACGTCTTCTACGGCTACACGCGCACCGCGTCCCCTCCCGGCGCGGACGCGTGCATCACCATGGTCCGCGGCAGCGGGGCCGCCTTCGGCTACGCGGTGTCGCCCGACGGGGAGACGTACTGGTTCGCCCGGGTGTCCGGCGACCCGCTGCCCGCCGAGGAGTTGGCGCAGGGCACGCCCGCCCGGTGGCGCGACCTGTTGCTGCCGCTGCTGCGCAAGGACGCCACACCGGCGGCGGACCTCGTCGCGGCCACCGGCGACGAGCTGATGGTCACCAACGCCACCGAGATCCCCACCGGCACGCCCTGGCGCTCCGGCCGGATCCTGCTCATCGGTGACGCTGCCCATGCCGCGTCCCCCGCGACCGGCCAGGGTGCCTCGATGGCGCTGGAGGACGCGGTCGTCCTCGCCAAGTCCCTGCGGGACGCGCCGCACCCGGATGCCGCACTCACGCTCTACGAGACGCTCCGCCGCCCTCGCGTGGAGCACAACATCACCGTCAGCGGCAACATCTCCCGGGGCACCCCCACCCCCTCGGCCGCCGCCCGCCCCTCCGACGAGGACCTCGCCCGGCTCCTGGAGTGGGACACGGACCTGTGGGCCGCGCGTCACCCCCTCTAGAATTTGAGCCCGAACGATCTGCGCCCGACGAAGGAGCCGCCCGTGCCCGGCCAGCGATCCATCACCCAAGCCGAGAAGCTCGCGGCCGAGAAGCTCGGCGGTTTCCCGATCCGACGGGACCAGATGGCGGCCGTGGCGAACATCTACCGGGCCGCCTCCGCGGTGCGCCAGCACCTGGAGAACTCCGTGCTGCGCGGCTCCGACCTGACGTGGACGGCGTTCGTCGTGCTGTGGGTGGTCTGGGTGTGGGGCGAGTCGGAGACCCGGCACGTGGCGGAGGAGGCCGGGATCTCCAAGGGCACCCTCACCGGCGTCTCGCGGACCCTGGAGTCGCGCGGGCTGCTGAGCCGGGCCGGGCACCCCACGGACGGACGGCTCGTCCTGCTCAGGCTCACCGACGAGGGCGAGGAGCTGATGCGCCGGGTGTTCCCCGCGTTCAACGAGGAGGAGGCCTTCGTGACGGCCGGCCTCAGCGACACCGAGTGCCGTGGCCTCGCGGAGGGGCTGCGCCAGGTCGTCCTCCAAGTGGAGGAGCACGGCGACGAACGCCGCCGCGAACTCCTGGGCGGCTCCGACCCCGCCCCACGACGCAGCGGACGACGCCCCAAGGCCTGAACGCGGTACGTGCCGCGACGGTCTGGCGGGTGGCGGGCGTCATCCGTCGTCGTCCCCATGCCGGAGAACTCACCGAGGACCACATTCGCCACGACCAGGGGCATTGCTACCTGACGGTCAACCACCATCCCAGCGCGACGGGCCGCCCCGCAGGGCAGTCTTCAGAGTCCGCGCTATTGGGGGATGTTGACCAGGATGCGGCCGTGGCCACCGCGGGCGTCGACGTGGTCGTGGGCCTTGGCGGTGTCGTCCAGCGGGTGACGCTCGCCGACGGCGACGGTGAGGGCGCCGACGGCGGCTGCGGAGGTGAGGTCACGGGCGGCCTGGCGCTTGGCGTCGGCGGGGAAGTCGTCGCTGCCGAGCAGCCGCAGGGTGACGTTGTTGAACAGCAACGGCCAGAAGGGGATCTCCGTGCGGTCCGTGCGAGTGGCGTAGGCGGCGATGACGGCGTTGTTGGCGGCGACGGCGTTGTCGAGATCTGCGTTGTCGGACAGCGCGACCTCGATGATGCGGTCGACGCCCCGCGGCGCGTACGAGCGGATGGCCGCGGCGGGCTCGCCGGTGTCCAGGGCGACGGCGTGGGAGACGACGGCCGCGTCGACGCGGCTGAGGTCCGCGGTTCGGCGGACGGTCGCGATCACCGTCGCGCCGGCCCAGTGGGCGAGCTGGGCGGCCAGGGAGCCGACGCCGCCGAGAACTCCGTGGACCAGGACCAGTTGGCCGTCGACCGGGCCGTCGGCGAAGACGGTGCGGTGGGCGGTGATGCCGGGGATGCCGAGGCTCGCCCCCAGCTCATCGCTCAGATGATCTGGCAGAGGTACGGCTTGGTGGTCAGGTACGACGGTGTACTGGGCGGCGGTGCCGAAGGGGCGGTAGGACTGGGCGCCGTATACCCAGACCCGCTGTCCGACGCGGCGGGCGTCGACTCCGGCGCCGTCGCTGTGCGGGACCACCCGCGGGAAGGGCATGGACGAGCCGAGCCAGCCGCGCCGTTTCTTGGTGTCGCCGGGGTTGACGCCCGAGACGGTGACGCGGACGCGGACCTCGCCGGGGCCGGGGACGGGATCCGGGGGTTCACCGACGTGCAGGACATCGGCGGCGGGGCCCTGGTCGTCGTACCAGGAAGCGAGCATGGGGGTACCTCCGTGGACAGTCAGCTCGCGGGAGCGGCGGGCGCATGCGGATCGCCGTCGGTGCGTCCGGTGTCGAAGACGGGCGCCTTCTCCCCGAGGGCCTCGCGCGGCCAGGTCCGTTCGGCGCGACTGGTGGCGCGGGTGGTGAGCAGCATGCCCCGCCGGTAGGGGTCGGCGACCTCCTCGGCACGCAGGGGCCGCTCGTTGGCGTAGAAGAAGCTCGCCGGTTCCTCCAGGAACTCCAGCCGTCTGCGCAGCACCGCGTGCTGTTCGGTCACGTCGGGCAGGTGGGAGAGGAAGGCCAGGACGACGTAGAACCGGGTGAAGTCGGTGATCTCGTGGTCGGCGGGCTTGCGCAGGCGCTGCAGCATGTCGGCGCGTCCGGCCGCGGTCAGGCTGAGTACGTACCGGGCTCCCCCCCCCCCGCGGCCGGGTCGGCGCGCCGCTCGATCAAGCCCGCCCTGGTCAGACGATTGATCGCCGGATACAGGCTGCCGTCACTGACCGGCCGCGTGTAGCCGGTCAGCTGTGAGATGCGGCGGCGCAGCTCGTGTCCAGGCAGGGGTCCCTCGGCGAGGAAGCCGTCCAAACGCCTCTGGAGAGGCACAGCAAGATGCCATCGCAATCCACCGAGTCAGTGATGAACCGTTTCGTCGAGTTCATCAACACGGGCGACGAGGATCTCGCCCGTGAGGGCATTTCTCCGGACGCGGTGTTCCATGCGCCAAGCCACCCGGAACCACTACGGGGGCCCGACGGGTACTTGGAAGTCCTCGGGATGATGCGCAGCGCCTTCCCCGACGTCCAGTGGACGCTGGAGGAGAAGGTCACCGAAGGCGACACCGTGGCCGCGCGGTTCACCATGCGGGGAACCCACGACGGTGAGTTCTTCGGGATCCGGGCGAGCGGCAACGAGATCTCGGTACAGGCCATGAACTTCTACTACCTGGCCGACGGCCGGATCGTCGGCGAACGGGGCCAGCCCGATCTCCTCGGGGTGATGCAGCAGATCGGTGCCGTACCGGCGCCATGGACCTCGTAGCGCCGGGTGAGCCTTCTGCCGGCAGAGGGCGAAGGTCCGCACCGAAGAGTCTCCTGCTTACGCGTTTCGATCACGTGGGGCGGCTCAGGCTTGTCGCCAGGTCCACGCCGCTGCCCAGGCCGTCATTCTCCGGACACCCACTCCACGCCACGGTCACGCCCGCGCACAGCGAACCGACCTCTCCCGGCGTGGGCCCCGGTTGACGGCTCGGTTGCTCTTCTCCTGCGCTGAGCAACGCCCATGATTCGTTCGCGCTGACACCCCGCCAACAGCGTTGTGTGACAGACGTGTTGGAGTCGTGGCTGTCGCCTCAGGGGCCTGCCGAGGGGCAATGGTTGCGGTGGTAGCATTCCCGCGTCCGCGACCTTGATCCACTCGGGTCGGGTGCCATATGGGGGTTGGCTTCCTTGCCGTGACAGCAGCCGTTTAAGTACCTGGTAAATGCGCTGTGGATCATCGCGCGATAGATCGACCGATGTCTGCAACCGTGCCGGGAAAGGCTCCCATGAATCAAGAGGCGCTCATATGGTGCCTGGCCTCGGTGGCGGCGATAGCCGTTGCTGCGGTCGTGGTGCTCACTCTCCGTAGCAGAGCCCTAGGGGCGAAGTTGCGGCGGGCGGAGGCTGACGCGCAGCAGGCGAAGGCCGCTGCTCAGCGTCAGGTGGAGGCCGCGAACAACGAGTTGGTGCAGTTCCAGGAGGAGCGAGCTGCCGTCATCCAAGAAGCCGAGCAGGCGGCAGAGGACAGGACCAAGGGCGTTCTGAAGGGGGCGGCCCGTTTCTTGCAGACTCTTACGGCGGAGTCGACGACGCTCCTGGACAAGATTCAGCGCGACTACGGGGGCCACCCCGTCCTGAAGGACCTGCTCGAAGTGCACCACGCGAACGCGCAGATGGCACGCAGGGCCGAGGGCATCGCCGTGCTCTGCGGGGGACCGCTCGGTCGCCGCAAGAGGCCCGCGAGCATCTACGACGTGGTGCGCAGCGCCCAGGGCCAGATCAGGAACTTCCAGCGGGTCGAGCTGTTGCAGGACAGCAATATCGCGCTGAAGGCCACGGCGGTAGCCCCGGTCGCATTGACGGTGGCGGAACTGCTGGACAACGCCGCGTCGTTCTCGCAGCAGGACGCGCCGATCGAGGTCACGTTCAAGCGAGTGCAGAACTACATGTGCATCGTGATCGACGACGCCGGCGTCAGCATGAGCGACGAGGACCGGCAGGCGGCGATGGAACTGCTGTCCGGCGAAACGGCCCCCCGGCTGTCTCAGATGGGAACCCAGCCCAAGTTCGGGTTCTCCGTGATTGGTCTGCTCGCCCGTCAGTACGGTTTCAGCGTCGACGTCACCGGAGTTTCCCGGTACGGCGGTGTCAGGGCCGTGGTTCGTCTGCCCGAGGAGCTGTGGACCATGGAGGAGACGCCACCGCCTGCCCAGGACGCTCCCGTCAGCATCCGACGCAACGAGAACCAGGCAAGCCAGCCACAGGCTGTTGAGGCTGTCGGTCGTACGGCGCACGGCCTGCCGAAGCGCGGCCAGCGCCAGACACCCATCGCAAGTGTCACCGACAGCGGCCGCCGCAGTGAACCGTCGCCGGTGCGCGAGGTCAGCGCCAGCCGTTCCGGCCGGGGCCTGGGGGGCTTCCAGCGCGGCACCCTCGCGGGCCGGGAGACTGAGGCTTCGTCACTCGAAGGGTCGGAAGACCGATGACCGACGACCTGTCGTGGATGGTCAAGGGCATCGTGGACAACGTCCCCGGCGCGCGGCATGCCGTCGTGCTGTCCGCGGACGGCATATCCAAGGGCGCCACGGACGGCCTGACCAGCGGCGGCATCAAGGACATCGCCGCCGCCATGGCCAGCATGCAGTCGCTCAGCAAGGCCACGGCCCGGTTCGCGGGGCCGGTGATGGACTGGCGGTGGAATCAGACCCTCGTCGAGTTCGAGGACGGATGGATCCTGGTGACCGAGGCGGGAAGGGGCGCCTACTTGGCCGCTGCCGCCGCCCCCGATGTCGATCTGCAGGCGATTTCGTTCCGCATGCAACGGCTTGTCGCCCGGCTGGGTGACCACCTCACATCCGCTCCCCGCGTGAACGGCGCCGCTGTGGCCGTCGATGCGAAGCTGGTCGAGGACGAGACAGCGGGTGGTCGGGGTTCCGTGCTTCCCGAGCTCGACAAGGCAGTTGCCGGCGTCCAGGGAGCGCGCCACGCCGTGTTGCTCGGCACCGATGGCCTGCTCAGGGGAACGACGTCAGGCATCGGCAAGGACATGGCGGACGTCATCTCGGCAGCGATGTCGGGCATGGTGGCCTACAGCCGGGCCACGGCGCCGTTCGCCGGCGGGCTGTACGCCACCTGGCGCCAAACGCTCGTGGAGTTCGAGCATGGCTGGGTTTTCCTGATCCCGGCCGGTCCCGAGGCCTACCTGGCGGCCTCGGCTGAACACCACTGCGATATCGAGGAGTTCCTCTCTCGCCTGGAAGACGTGGTGCCCGCGCTGAACGCGGCCTCAGCACCGCAGACAGGGACGGTGGGCTATGCATGACGATCAAGAAACACCGCTGGAACTGACGTCCGAATTAGTACCACTCTTCGTGATCGCCAAGGGCCGAGCCCTGCCCGCGGACCACGAGTACTCGCGCACTGCGCTCGTTACCGCCCAGGAAGGCATGTCCGCAGCGGCGCGCACCCTCACCCCGGAAGCCCGCGAGGTCATGGACCTGGTCTCCGACGGTCTCCTGTCCGTGGCGGAAGTGGCCGGGCGCACGCAACTGCCGCTGGGCATCGTACGCATCTTGATCGCGCACTTGGCCGAGGTGGGGCTTGTCTTCGTGCGGCCTCCCACGCCGCGGGCCGTGTCCCACGACCGCGCACTGCTCCAAGCCGTCGTCGACGGCTTGCAGAAGACTCTCGGAGCATGACATGTACCTGGATCCACGAGTCACCACGGCCGTAAAGGTCCTCGTCGTGGGCCCCTTCGGGGTCGGCAAGACCACGTATATCGGCAGCCTCTCAGAGATCGTCCCGCTCCGGACCGAAGAGGAAATCACCGAGGCCAGCGAGGGCTACGACGACCTCTCGAACATGCCGGACAAGACCACCACCACCGTGGCCATGGATTTCGGCCGGAGAACCCTCAACGAGCAGCTGGTCCTGTACCTCTTCGGAACGCCGGGACAAGAGCGTTTCAAGGAGATGTGGGAGGAGCTGTCGAGAGGCGCTCTGGGCGCCCTGGTTCTCGTCGATCCCGACCGGCTGGACGAGGCGTTCCCCGTGCTGGACCTGGTCGAGAAATTCGGCCTCACCATGACAATCGGCGTCAACACCAAGGACGGGATGCCGAAATACGATCTCGACGAGATACGCGAGGCACTGCATCTCCCGGACGAGATCCCCGTCGTGAACGTCGATGCGCGCGATCAGCAGTCGTCGGCCAAGGCCCTCATCACCCTCGTGCAACACCTCATGTCCACCCTCGTCTAGGAGCCACGGCATGCAACCCCACTACGACACCACCTCGGAGATACCTCCCAGCTGCCCCGTACGCGGCAAAGTCAAGTTGTACGGACCGCAGTTCGGCTCCGACATCGAGGGCACCTACGAGTACCTGCGCTCGCTCGCCCCGATCACTCCTGTGGACATTGCGCCCGACGTCGAGGTCGAGTTGGTCACCAGCTACGACGCGGCGCTGCAAGTCCTGCAGAACCCCACGACGTTCGTCAGGGACTCCCGCCGCTGGAACGCCCTCAACGAGGGGCGTGTCCCCCAGGACAGCCCGGCCCTGCCCATGATGGGCTATCGGCCCAACGCGCTCTTCGCGGACGGCGCGCGCCACGCCCGCCTGCGCCAGGCGGTCACCGAGAGTCTCGCCACGATCAACGAACTCCAGCTGGCCCGGCAGGTGCAGCAGTCGGCCGGATATCTGCTCAGCCGCTTCGGCGCCCACGGGCAGGCAGATCTCATGGCGGATTACGCGGGGCCGCTGCCGCTGCTTGTTTTCAGCGACCTGTTCGGCTGCCCGCCGGAGATCGGCGACCGCGTCATCGCAGGGATCAGCGGCATTTTCGCGGGCACTGCCGGCGCGGACGAGATCCTCGGCGCGGCACTGATGGAGCTGATCGCCCTCAAGCACCAAGCCCCCGGAACCGATCTGACGACGCGTCTGATCGAGCACCCCGCCCAGCTGACCGACGAGGAGGTGCTGCACCAGCTTGTCACCCTGCTCTCCGGCGGCACCGCGCCGCTGACGGCCGCCATCGGCACCGCCACCGCTCTGTACCTCAGCGAGGACTGGCCCCAGGGTCTCTCGGTCGAGGACGCAGTCGCCCAGACCCTGTGGAAGTACGCGCCGATCGCCAACTACGCGGCCCACTACCCGACCCACGACGTCGACCTGGACGGCATAACGCTGCGCGCCGGCGACCCGGTGCTCATCTCCTTCGCGGCGGCCAACACCGACCCCAAACTGGCCTTGCACCGCGAACAGCTCAGCGCCAAGGCACATCTGGCCTTCGGAGCCGGGCCTCACGCCTGCCCGGCCAAGGATCCAGCCGTCATGATCGTCATCCGCGCCGTCGAGGCCCTGCTCAATCAGCTGCCGGACGTCGAGACGCGCATCGCCTTCACATCGCTCCCCTGGAGCGAAGCACCATGGAGTCGATCACCGATAACGATTCCCATTCGGTTCACGCCGCCTGCGGCTCCGGCAGCCACTCCAGTTGCTCCGCAGGCCGCCGAGGCTGTCCGCCCGTCGGTCTCCCCTGCGGCGCCCGCCGCCTCGCGGCCGGCTCACGCCGCGCACCATGCCAAGGCAGGCCTGTTCAGCCGCTTCCTGGCATGGACGAGGGGCGAGTGACGTAAGTAACCCTACAAGAACACTGTGTTATTGGATGCTTCAATCACCCGGCGGGTACGTATGGCGGCTGTGCTCAGAAAGGGGCCGTCATCATGGGAAGCGTCACGACTCCGTCGTTCGACCGCCGGACCGCAGTTTCCCTCATCTCCCGTCTACGGACGGCACGAGGCCAGGACAATCCCTTCCCGATCTATAAAGAGCTCCGCTCCCAGGGCGCGGTCGTCCCCGCGCCCTGGGGCGGGTACCTCGTGACCAGCTACGAATTGTGCGATCACATACTGCGCAGCGGCGCCTGGTTGGAGCCGGACAAACCCTGGCGGGAGCGGCAGGGCCCTCGTACCCGCTGGAGCGCCCCCTCGGCCCGGGAGATCGGGAGCACGCTGCCCGCCCTCAACCCACCGGACCACACGCGGGCCCGCCGGGCGGCCGGCACCTTCGACCGCGGGACAGTCGAGCGGCTGGGCCGGACCGTCACCCAGGCCACCGACCAACTCCTCGACACCCTCTCGGACCGGCTGCGGGACGGAGAAGCGGACTTCGCCGCCCTGGTGAGCGAAGAACTGCCGATCGCCACCATCGGCAACTGGCTCAACCTTCCGGCCGCCGACTGGCCCCGACTGCGGGAACTGACCCACGAACAGGTCTTCACCCAAGAACTGCTCCCCTCCGCAAGCCAGCTGGCGCGCTCCGACGTCGCCATGGCCGAACTGCGCGCATACTTCCTGGACCTGGTGCGCGACCGGCGCACCCGCCTGCGCGACGACCCCGTGTCCCGGTGGATCACCACCTGGGACTCACTCGAACCCGATCAGGACAAGGCCGACCAAGAGGTCTACTACCTGGCCCTGTTCGTCCTGCTGGCGGCCCTGGAGACCACCTCCACCCTGCTGTCGACAATGACGCTGCTGCTGGTCGAGCAACCGCGCCGCTGGGACCAGGTCGCCGCCGATCCCGACGAAATCGTGCCCGCCTTCGTCGAGGAGACGCTGCGCTACGACCCCCCTACCCACGTCATCAGCCGAGTCTCCGCCGCCGACTGTCTCCTGGAGGACGTCCCGATTCGCCGTGACGACATGGTCCACCTCATGGTGGGAGCCGCTCATCGAGACCCGGCCAAACACCCTCGTCCCGGACGTTTCGACCCCTACCGCAGACCCGCCCATCTCGCCTTCAGCGGAGGCATCCACTACTGCCTCGGCGCGCCGCTGGCCCGCTTGGAGGCTCAGACCCTGCTCCGTCAACTGATCAGTCGCCTGCCCCGTCTCACTCTCGTGCGCCCACCGGCGAGAGCACCCAGAGTGGCGTTCAGGCGATTGCTGAACCTGGATGTCGCCGTCGCATGAGTCACGTGAACGAAGCCCCAACTCCACCCGCCACGGCCTCCCGTGAACCGATACGCACAGAGCAGGAAGGGGGCGTGCTCCATGTGCGGCTCAACCCCTCCCGGCACGACGACACACTGAGCATCGCCGTCGTCGAGGCCCTCACCGATCTGCTCGACGACCTGAACCCCGATGTCCGGGTGCTGGTCCTGTCGTCCCTAGGTGAGGACTTCTGCACCGGAGCCGATCGCCGCGAATACTCGGCCGCCCTCGCCATGGACCCGACGGGCGCCGCTCTGCGGCGCATCGCCGACAAGGCTCATCGTCTGTGCCAAGCCCTGGAAAGCACCCACGCCATCACCATCGGACGCCTCCACGGCGGCGTCCTCGGCGCTGGTCTCGCTCTCGCCGCCTACTGTGACCTGCGGGCCGGCGCGGACACCTGCCGCTTCCGCATGCCGGAGGTCGGCGTGGGCCTGCCGCCCGCCTGGGGCGGCGCCATGGGGCGCTTGATCTCCGAGGCCGGTGTCGCCAGGATCCGCGAACTCATGCTCACCTGCGACCAGTTCGACGCACCCACTGCCCACCGCCTCGGGCTCCTCCACCAGACAGCCGCCCTCGACCAGCTGGACGACGTCATCGCGAGGTGGACCAGGCCACTGCTGCGGCGCTCGCACGAGGCCCTCGTGCTGACCAAACGGATGCTGGCCGGCTATGCCCGGGCCGACCGTACGGCCGATGTCGCCCTCCTCGACTCCCACCTCCTGACGTCCCACTTCGCCCAGCTGGGGTAGATACCTCACGCACACCTGGCCAGGCCGGCCAGGTGGGTGGTCGAGCGTGACGCGGTGGTCCGGCCGACAGCTGGCCGGACTCCGATGGGGCGTGCGGCGCCTCCTCGTGGACCCCGCGCCGCTCCTCCGCAGCCGCGGGTGGGTGCCGGGCCGCGACCTCGGTAGACACGATCTGGCGCAGGTCACGCCGATTGCCGATCGGGCAGTCGCAACTGGGGCAGGTGCCACCGGAGTCGCTGCGGATCCCGTCGTCGCACAGGTTCGACCGGCACAGGTTCGACCAGCACCCGTTCTTCTGCGGCAGCCCCCGCCGGATCAGCCAGGCCGCCACGTCCTGCACCGGGTCCGTTGCCGGTCCAGCCGGCGCTTGAGCCGCTCGGCCGGCCTACGCTCGGCCACACCCTCGCCGTCACCCACGAAGTTCCGCGGCCGCACCAGCTCCTGACGCACCGTCTTCGCAGCCCCGCCACCGGAACCAGGAGCGCCTTCACATCCTCCGGCACCCCAACCGCCCCGATGAAGCCGCTGGTTCGCACCAAGTGAGCCTCACCGGGAGAACAGCGTCTGGATGTCCGGCTTCTTGCCGCCGAAGATGCCGTCCTGCGCACCGAGGGCGGCGAGCTTCTCCAGCGAGGCCATGTCCACCTGGGCGGGCCAGCTCGGGAGGATGAGCCGGTCCTGCACATCGCCGCTGATCTTGGTGTAGACGGTGAGGATCTGCCGGGCCTCGTCGGGATGGCCGGTGGCGTACTCCAGCGACTGCGTCATGGCCTCGGTGAACTTCTTCACCAGCTCCGGGTTCTGCTGCGCGATCCTGGCCGAGGTGAACCAGGTCGCGACGGTGAGCTTCGGGTCGGTCTCGGCGAACGGCGAGGCGACGACCCGGGCGCCCTGCGCCTTGGCGATCGTCTGGGCCGGCTCGCCCATCCACGCCGCGTCCACGCGACCACCGTCCAGTGCGGCCGGCATCTGGTCGAAGGGGATCTCCACGAACTTCACCTTCGCCGGGTCGCCGCCGTCCTGGCGCACCGACTCGCGGACCGTGGTGTCCCCGATGTTCTGGAGGGTGTTCACCGCGACCGAGCGCCCGGCCAGGTCCTTCGCGGACTTCACCGGGCTGTCCTTCTTCACCAGCACACCGGTGACGTCGGCCCCCACCTTCCCGTTGGAAGCCGCCCCGTTGACCACGGACTTCACGGGGACACCCTTGGTCTGGGCGAGCATCAGGGACGTGGTGTTGCTGAAGCCGAACTGGAACTGACCGCTCACCACACCGGGGATGATCGCCGCGCCGCCCTGCGCGGTCACCATCTTCAGCTCGATCCCCCGGTCCGCGAAGAAGCCCTTCTTCTGCCCGAGATAGAGCGGCGCCACGTCGACGATGGGGATGACACCGACCGTGACCTGCGTCTTCTTTCCTCCGCTCGCGGACGATGAGCCGCTGCCCGCGTCCGACGATCCACATCCGGCGGCACCCGCGAGGGTCACCACCGCAACGGCAAGTCCGAGCACACGCCTTTGCATGGGGCCCTCCTGACGAGGGGACAGAACGCCTCACGACCCGTCCACTGATGTTGTGCACATCATTGACGCCCGCAATGTACACGCCTACTTTCGCCGGTGTCAGTCCCCCCGACCGCAGGAAAACGGACTGCGTCCAAGGAGCCCCCGTCTCGTGATGCACCGCATCCGCACCCGTACGCTCGTCACCGTCGCCGCCCTGCTGCTCGCCGCCCCCTTCCCGGCGGCCGCCCACGCCGCCGAGGACGTCCATGTCGAGGGCCGGCTGCCGTCCGGCGCGACCTACCTCATGGACGTACCGGCCGGCTGGAACGGCACGGTTCTCCTCTACAGCCACGGCTACACACCGCCCGGCGTCCCCAACCCGGCCCGCAACGCGCCCGACGACACCACCAAGTCCCTGCTCCTGAAGCAGGGTTACGCGCTCATCGGATCCTCGTACGCCACGACGGGGTGGGCCGTCACCGAGGCCGTGCCGGACCAGCTCGCGACCCTCGACACCTTCACCGCCCGCTTCGGACCCGCCGGCCGGACCATCGCCTGGGGCACGTCCTACGGCGGCCTGGTCACGACCGCCCTCGCCGAACGCCACGCGTCCCGCCTCGCCGGTTCGCTGTCGATGTGTGGGCTCGTCCAGGGCGGTGTAGCCAACTGGAACAGCACGCTGGACCCGGTCTTCGCGCTCAAGACGCTTCTCGCGCCCGGCTCCGGCATCCGGCTGACCGGGTTGCCGGATCCGGCCGCCGCGACCCGGGCGTCCGACGCCATGACGGCCGTCCTCTCCGCGGCCCAGCAGACCGCCGGCGGCCGCGCCCGTATCGCGCTCGCCGCCGCCCTGCACAACATCCCCGGCTGGAACGACCCTTCACAGCCCCGGCCCGCGCCCACCGACCGGGACGCCCAGCAGTCGAACCAGTACCAGGCCGTCGTCGGACTGGTGAAGTTCCCCGCCTTCGTCTGGCGCCAGGAGGCCGAGTCCCGGGCGGGCGGCTCGATGTCGTGGAACACCGGCGTCGACTACCGCGCCATGCTCCGCAACTCCCCCTACCTCAAGGAGGTCGAGGAGTTGTACGCCAAGGCCGGTCTCTCCCTGAAGTCCGATCTCCGCACTCTCGACCGGGCCCCGCGCACCCGCGCCGACACGAACGCCGTCGACTGGATGAGCCGTACGAGCTCCTTCACCGGGCGCCTCACCAAGCCCCAGCTGAACATCCACACCACCGGCGACGCGCTGATCCCCGTGCAGTCCGAGAGCGCCTACCGCCGGGCCGCCACCACCGCGGGCTCGACCCCGCTGCTGCGGCAGCGCTATGTCGACAACGCGGGCCACTGCACCTTCAGTCCCGGCGAGCAGATCGCCGCCCTGCACACACTGGAGGACCGGATCAGGACCGGCCAGTGGCTCGGCAGCGACCCCGCCGCACTTAACTCCCGTGCCACCGAGGCCGATCCGACCTCGCCGGCCCGCTATCTGCCCTACGTCCCGGCCGCCTACCCCCGCCCGTACGACCGGGCCCGCCCTTCCGACGGACACCGGAGGTAGCACGCGACCGTCACGGCTCCGAGGTCTCGGACTCCAGCGAGGCGCGGGTCGCCCTGCCGTAGACGCCGGAATCGTCCTGCAGGACGAAGCGGGTGACCTGGTAGGTGCGCACGGCGCTCTGCACCTGCTGGTCGAAGTCGCCGTCGGCCTCGCCGTCGTAGATGCCGACCTGCCGGAGCCGGAGCTGGAGTTCGACGACCTCGGGTCCCTGGTCGCCGAGGCCGAGCACGGACGGCTGACCGCTCGACACGGTCGGTCGGGGGGCCACCGTGGCGGTGGCGGCGGCGCTCGACGGGGCCCCGGTCGGAGTGGCGGTGCTCGACGGTGACGCACTGTCACTGGACTCGGCGCTCGGTGAGGAGGAGGGCGGGGCGGACGACTGCGTCGAGGTCGCTGTCGGAGACGAAGCGGTGACGGACGGGCCGGTCGACGACGGCGCCCCCTCCGGCACGCCCGCGCGGACGCCGCCGGCCACGGATCCGTCCCGCGAAGGACTGTCGTAGGTGAAGAGCCCGCCGAGGAATCCGCCGGTGACGAGGACGGCGACGGCCGCTCCCGTACCGGCGAGGAGCACCGTGCGCCGCCGACGGTCCGGGGCGCTGTCGGCCGGGAACGCCATGGCCGGCTGCTCGGGGGAAGGGAGTCCCGCGTCCGCAGCGACCGAGGTGACGTCAGCCAAGTCCCTTGCAGGGAACGGCAGTTCCGATGTCCCGGCCGGGTCGGCCGGTTCCTCGCCGACCTCCACGAAAGGCCGGATGCGCACCGGGTCGAAGTCCTCCGCGGCGGCCGCCTCGGCCGTACGGGACTCGCGGTGGGCCTCGGAGGCGCGGTGCGCGCAGGCGCAGGAAGGAGTGCCGTCCGCCGCCCTGGGCGCCCCGCACTCCGGGCAGACGAGGACTGGTGGTTCACTCACGCGCGTTCCCTCTCCCTACGATCTTCATATCGTAGACAGATATGCCGCGCGGAAATTCCACAACTCTTATCCCTCGGGAACCACGAGGTCCACAGGGCCGAGATTCAGCCACCGCGCGTGACGGAGAGATGAACGAAGGCGGGCGCGGGGCCCCAACACCCGGTCAGAGGACGGGCATTCGACGATTCAGTAGCACGCAAGGCCGCGACAACGAGGGGTAACCAGCGGTAACTTCTGTCCCGCCCCGCCCCTCCACCCGCGCCTCCCCCAGGAGACACTCCCCATGCGCAGACTCCTCGCCGCCCTGGCGGCGACCACCGCCGTCCTCGGCGGACTCACCGCGACCGCTCCGTCCGCGGCGGCCGCCGACTCGGGCACCTTCAGCGTCCTGAGCTACAACGTGGCCGGCCTGCCCGAGGCCATCTCCAGCGCACCGACGCCCCGCGAGTCGAGCACCACGACGATCGGCCAGCGGATAGCCCCGTACGACATCGTCCACGTCGAGGAGGACTTCAACTACCACTCCTTCCTCTACGCGGCCGACGCGAACCACGCCTACCGCACCCCCACGAGCGGCGGCGCCGGCATCGGCAGCGGCCTGAACACCCTGTCCAAAATCCCCTACGACGCCGACGACTTCGAGCGGGTGCGCTGGAACTCCTGCCAGGTGGACTCGGGCGACTGCCTCACCCCCAAGGGCTTCTCCTTCATGCGCGAGCGCCTCGCCGAGGGCGTCTACGTCGACTTCTACAACCTGCACACCAACGCGGGCACCAACGACGGGGACCTCGCCTCACGCGCGGACAACCTCAACCAGCTCACCACGTTCATCAAGACCCACTCGGCCGGCAACGCCGTCGTGGTCATGGGTGACACCAACACCCGCTACACCCGCTCCGGCGACACCATCGCCGAGTTCGCCGCCGCCAACGGCCTCACCGACCCCTGGGTCCAGCTCATCCGCGGCGGCACCCCGCCCGCCAAGGGCAGCGACGCCCTGGTCTGCGACCAGAGCGGCACCACCGTGCCCAACACCTGCGAGGTCGTGGACAAGGTCCTCTACCGCAGCAGCCCGCTCGTCAACCTCAACGCCACCTCGTACAACAACGAGCACGCCAAGTTCCTCACCAGCGACAACCTGATGCTCTCCGACCACGACCCGATCACCGTCGGGTTCGCCTGGTCGCGCAACTCCGCCTACGAGCTCAGCGACCAGTTCGGCGGCCCGCACGGCGACTACTACAACGACATCACCAGCGTCCCCGCGGGCGCCCGCGCCACCACCATCGGGCTGCGCAGCGGCACCCGCGTCGACCAGATGAGCCTCACGCTGGCCAACGGCACCACGCTCGCCCACGGCGGGACCGGCGGCACCGCGTCCTCACTGACGCTCGGCAGCGGGGAGTACGTGACCACGGCGAACCTGTGCCAGGCGGAGAAGGACGGCCACACGCGGATCTTCTACGCCAAGTTCACGACCAACCTCGGCCGCACCCTGGCCGGCGGCACCACCACCTCCGACTGCGTGACCCGTACCGCCCCCTCGGGCCGGCAGATCGCCGGATTCCACGGACGCTCGGGGGACGCGGTCGACAAGGTCGGCTTCATCTACACCCAGCGCTGACCCCACTCGCCCCGGGGCGCACCAGCGCCCCGGGTGCACAGGAATCACAAAAGAGTGACAGGACGATTGACGCGCTCATGGCCAGGCCCTACTTTCTGATCGATTTACCGAACTCCGTTCGAAATACCGGTCATTGAGGTGCCCCCGCACGCCACCTTGGAGAGCAAGATGAGCGCAAACCCCCACCTGTCCCGCCGCGGTCTCCTGGGCATGACGGCCGCCGTGCCGCTCGCCCTGACGCTCGGCGCGGGCACCGCGCAGGCCGCCGACTCGGCCTACGCGATGGTCTACTTCACCGAGTCGACCAACCTCGGCGACGGCACCGACTACGGCCTGCACCTGGCCGTGAGCCCCGACGGGCTGAACTGGACCCCGCTCAACCAGAACAACCCCCTGGTCACCCCCACCGCCGGCGCCCTCGGCCTGCGCGACCCGTTCCTCACGCGCAAGCAGGACGGCACCTTCGTCGTCCTCGCCACCGACCTCAAGGGCACCGACTGGAGCTACAACAGCCAGTACATCCACGTCTGGGACTCCACCGACCTGCGCACCTTCACCGGCTACCGGCGTCTGAAACTGCACGACATGACGACCCACAGCTGGGCGCCCGAGGCGTTCTGGGACGCCGCCCGCGGCCAGTACGCGGTCATCTACTCCGCGGTCAACTCCAGCGGCCACAACGTGATCATGGTCAACTACACCAGCGACTTCGTCACCGCCTCGGCGCCACAGGTCTTCTTCGACCCCGGCTACGACGTCATCGACGGCGACATGGCCGTGGGCGTGAACGGCTACAACTACCTCTTCTTCAAGAAGAACCAGACCCTGGTGAGCGCCCGGTCCACCACCCTGAACCCGGGCAGCTTCACCGAGTACAGCGCGGGCGTGGCCCACGGCGGCACCGAAGCCCCCACCGTGGTCAAGTCCCTCACCTCCGGCACCTGGTGGCTGTGGGGGGACACCTACACCCCCAACGGCGTCTTCTACGCCTGGCAGTCGAGCAGCCCCGCCTCCGGCACCTGGACCGCCCTGGACCAGAGGACCTACACCCAGCCGGTCAACTCCAAGCACTGCGGCATCGCCACGATCACCACGGCCGAGTACAACAACCTGCTCGCGAAGTGGGGCGCGCCGGCCTGGAACCGCCTCAAGTCCTACAACTACCCGGCCCGTTACGTCCGTCACGCCGACTACGTGGGCCGTATCGACGAGTATCCCGTCGAGCCGTACAAGGACTCCCTGTGGACCCTCGTGCCGGGCCTCGCCGACAGCTCCGGCGTGTCCTTCCGGTCGGTCAACTACCCCGACCGCTATCTGCGGCACTACAACTACCAGCTCCGGCTCGACACCAACGACGGCACCTCGACCTTCGCCGGTGACGCGACCTTCTACCGCACGGCGGGCCTCGCGGACGCGAGCTGGGCCTCCTTCCGCTCGTACAACAACCCCACGCGCTACATCCGGCACTCCGACTACGTCCTGCGCATCGACCCGGTCTCCACGACCACGGAGAAGCAGGACGCCACCTTCCGAGTCGGTTACTGATTCAACCGAAAAGCCCCCCTGGCGCGCCGCGTTTGTATACGCTCCAGGTCTTCTTCACCAGACCTTCACAGGGGGGCTTTTCATGCGCAGAGGACACATAGCCGCAGTCGCGGCCGCGGGCGCGCTGACCGTGCTGACCGCCGTCCCGGCCCACGCGGCCGAGTACTCGTCGGCACTGAAGATCAAGGGCGTCCAGTACGACGCCCCGGGCCGGGACTCCAACAGCTGCGCCACCGGCAACACCGACGAGGAGTACCTGACGATCAAGAACTACTCGCGGACCGCGACGGTGAACCTCAAGGGGTACGTCGTCAGGGACTCCACCAGCACCAACAAGTTCACGTTCACGAAGAACCACACGCTGCAGCCCGGCGACTACGTCAAGCTGCGCGGCGGCCGCGGTACCGACTCCGACGCGCACAACGTCGTGTACCGCAACAACTGCAATTTCCTCTGGAACAACGACAAGGACACGATCTACCTCTACAAGCCCTCGGGCGCGCACGCCGACACCCACGCGTACACCGCGAGCACCAACGACCGGGACGGCAACGGGTACATCACGTACCACGGCTGAGCAGGTCGCGTCCGCTCACCACGGCCAGCGCGGCGGTCAGCGCGACCAGGGCCGCCGCCTGGGTCAGGACACCCACCCGCAGCACCCCGGGCAGGACGTCGAGCCACGGGTAGACCGCGGTGATCCGGACCACCAGGAGAAGCAGACCCAGCGCCGCGAGGGCGGCGGCCTCCGCGGCGGGGACGCGGTTCGCGCCGCGGGCCCGGTACAGCAGCCAGGCGAGAGCCGTCACGAGGTAGCACGTCACGAGCGCCCAGGCGGTGTCGACCCCGCCGGGCAGTGCCACGACGGAGCCGCCCGTCAGCACACAGCAGGCGGCGAAGACCAGGCCGGGCGCGCCCGCGGGCAGGGTCGCCGGGGGCGCGTCGCGGTGATGGGCCGCGCAGAGTGCCAGCGCGGAGGCCCAGGCCAGCACGGCGGCCGCGACGACGTAGGCGGAGTCGGAGGGGGCGAAGTCGCGGGCCCACAGATCCACCAGCGGCCAGAGCGTCGGCAGGGCCGCGACGAGCACCGACAGCTGAGCGAGGCGGCGGTGGTCGCGCAGCAGGGCGAAGTAGGCGACCGTCCACAGCAGCGGAAAGAACCACTGGGCCACCGCGCCGGCCCCGGCCCACGCCCCGTGGCCGGTGAAACCGTCCGTGAACATGGCCCACTGGCTGCCGCCTCGGGTCGACACCCAGGTCAGTCCCAGGACCCGCTCGGCCACGGCGGACGCCGCCTGGAGCAGGACGGCGAAGAGGGCGAAGAGGCGGACGGCCGAGCCGAGCACGGCGTACCGGCGGGGGGCACCGCCCGCGCCGAGCCTGCTGCGCACGGCCAGCGCGACGATGCTCGCCACCTCGCCGAGGGTGGGCCGGCTCTGCTCCTGGGTCTCCTGGTCGACGTCCCAGAGGTAGGTCTCGACCATCTCCTCCTCGCGCTCGCGCCGGTAGTAGTCGGGCAGCAGGCGCAGGACGGTGCGGTAACGGGCTTCGAGCAGGGTCGTCATGCCAGACCTCCGGCGAGTCCGGGCCGCGTGCCGGGCACGCCGGTCGTTCCAGGAGCACCGTCGGGTGTACGGCGCCCCTCGGCGATCCGCTTCTTCGCGGCGCTCGCTCCGGCGGCCAGCCGCTCCGCCTCGGCGGTCAGCGCCGCGGTCCCCTCGTCGGTGAGGCGGTAGTAGCGCCGGAGCCTGCCCTGCTGCACCTCCTCGCGGTCCAGCACGATCAGCGCGTCGGCGGTGAGCCGGTCCAGTACGCCGTAGAGGGTGCCGACGCGCATCTGCACGGCTCCCTCTGAGAGTTCCTCGACCTCGCGCAGGATGCCGTAGCCGTGCCGCGGCTGATCGGCGAGGGCGGTCAGAACGAAGAACGCCGCCTGTGTCATGTTCCTCGGTGCCATGAACACGAATATATCGGCTCCCGATATATTCAGCCAGCCGAATCGCGGAGACGAGGGAAGACGGGCGGAGACGGCGAACAGGGCCTGCCCCAATGCGGATGGTGGGCGGGCCCTGTTCGAGGGGTCATTGTGGCGTGGCGGGTCGCGAACCGGGCACGAGTGAACCGCGGCCACTCGGTGCGGAGCGTGTGCGCCCCGTGTGCGCGGGGCAGATCACGATGAGTGTCCCGTGTCGGCGGACCCCCCGCGCCGCACGTGTCCGCCTGCCGGACCCGCCTGGTCCGCACGGGCCGCCGACGACGATACTTGGCCCTGGCACGCACCACTCCTTCTCACAGATGGACCCATGTCAAGCACTCCCAAGGCAGACCCCACGGCACCATCCACCGTCTGGCTGGCCCACGGCCGCCATCTCGGATCCGACGCGGCCGACGTCCTGCGCCGGAATCTGGAGCTACTGAAGGAGAGCGCGACCCTCGACGACTTCCAGGAACCGTCCGAGACCGGGGACGCCCCGGAGCGGATCTTCGAGGCCCGGTGGCGGGTCGCCGACGAGGTGACCGTCCGGGCCCGGCTCTCCCTCGCGCCCGTGTCCAGCGGTGGACAGGAGTGGGTGCTGGCGGCCGAGGCGGAGCAGCCGTGGGACCTGCGATGGCCGTCGCCCGCGACCATGTTCTGGCCCGACGACGGGGACGTCTTCTGGGACCGGGACGCCGCCACGGGTCTGCGGCTCAGGGACCTGAGCGTGCTGCCGGAGGAGGACAAGGACGTACGGCGTGTGCTGCGGCAGGCCGTGCGCGGCAGCTGGGCGGTGCACGTCGTCATCCACGAGGCCATGACCACCGACCAGCGCGGCCGCCGCCCGCTGGCGGACATGCTGCCGCCCGGTCTGCGCCACCGGATCGTCGAGCACCGGGCACAGCCGCACCAGCTGCGGGTCCTGAACTGGGCCGTCAAGGACTTCGGCGTGGAGGTGCCGCGCGGCGGTGCCGTGGTGCTGCCCGGGACACCGGTGCCGCCCGGGTACGACGGCCAGGACTTCTCCGTACGCAGTGTCTTCCTCGACGGCTCGCAGCCCACCGAACTGATCGCGGCCGTGACCCGCTACGCGGCGATGCCCAAGCCGCTGCCGGAGGGCGGCGAGGCGGCCGTGACCGCGCTGCGGGAGCAGTGGCAGCTGCTGACGCTGGAGGAGGAACTCGCACGCGAACGCGCGCTCGTGACGATGTACGCCGATGCGCTGGAGGCCATGACGAAGTCCCGGGACCTGTACCGGGAGGCCGCCGAGCGGGCGAACGAGGCGCTGGCGATCTACCGCGAGAACGCCCCGGCACCGGAGCCCCGGACGGATCCGGAGGCCAGCTCGCCGTTGCAGCAGCTGACCCGCACGTTCGGGCGCTGGAAGGGCACCCTGCGCACCCCGGCGCAGGACGAGGACCAGGACCGGCAGATCAGCTGAAGAGCGGGAACCGGTCCGCGTCCGCCCCGAGGGCATGCCGTTCGGACTCCGTGAGCGGCGTGCGTCCCGGTGGCCGCGCGGGCATGGTGCTCGTCGCGCCAGTCGTGCGGAACGGGCCGGCCTTAGGAGCCCGTCCAGCGTGCGCGCACCGCGGCCAGGCCGTGGCCTCCCCGGCCGGCGTGAGCATGAGGTCCCCGGCCGTCAGCACATGTCCCTGAGCGAAGAGCGGCACCTCCGGCGCCCACTCCCGCCAGTAGGTCACCGCGCCCCCGGTCGGGCGGTTCGGCCGCGGGCGTGCGCATGGCGGCCAGGGCGCGTTGGGCGTCTCCGGCGCAGTGGAAGACCAGATCCCGCACGGCCCAGCCCACGCAGCCGGTGAGCCGCCAGGACCCCTCCGTTCCGAGGGGACGTACGACGGCTTGCCGAGGTGAGCGGAGGCGTCGCGTTCCCAGGGTTTCCGCGGAGTGCTCCGGCTAGGGGGCCAGCGGAGCGTCGGCCGCCTTTCGGATGGCCTCCGCCGTCCGCCGTTCCGCCAGGACGCGTTCGGGCGACGGCGGTGAGGCCAGCCGCACCACGAGGGCGGTCAGCGCGGCCAGCGACGCGCACACCGCCGCCGTCCCCGCCAACCAGGCAGGCGCGAGCGGAAGTTCCAGGGCCTGGGCGAGCCCGGCCGAGCGGAACCGTCCTTCGAGCAACTGACCGGCGGCCACCGCGGCCGGCACCACGACCGCGAGGGCCAGGACCGCGACGACGGGCCGGACCATCAGCACGGCGATCAGGACGCACAGGAGCGACACCCCGAGTGCGAACCCGTACACCTGCGCGGATGCCCCGTCGCGGTGCGCGGGGAAGCACAGGACACCGCAGACCAGCAGGGCCAGGGCGGCGATCCTGCTCGGCCAGGCCGTTGCTCCCGGCGTCGGCCGCGCCGCGGGCGGATGGGGTGGCGGGGCCGGGAAGGGCTCCGCCCCCGGCGTCCCGGGTTCGGGCCACGACTGCTCGTCGTACAGCTCGTGTTCCTCGAACAGCGGCTGCGGGGGTTCCTCCGTCGCCAGGCGTCCGATGAGCTCGACGAGTTCCTCGACGGGCCTGCCGGTCGCTGCCGCGCGCACCGCCTCCTGCCCGCAGTGCGGCTGCAGTTCGGATCGGTTCAGCAGGGCCACCAGACGGGTCACGTCCTCGACGGGACGGGACTCGGCGGCGGCCCGGATCGCCTCGTCGGCGCTGTCCGCGTCCCGCGGCGGCCGGGTGAGCAGGGAGACGAGCCGGGTGACGTCCTCGACGGACCGGTCCACGCCGACGGTACGCAGGGCCGCGACGGTGGCCCGCGCGTACTCGGGCGACTGTTCCAGCAGGGTGATCAGGTGGACGACGTCCTCCAGGGGACGGTCGGCCACGGCGGCACGCACCAGGTCGCCGACGGGATCGCCGTACGACCGGTCCATCGGTATGGCGGGTTCGTTCGGGTGAGCTGCTGTCGGGCCGGTGGTCATGCTCTGCTCCAGACAAAGAGTGCGGTCGCTCCCACGCGCCCCCGTCGTGCGACCGCGACATTGAGATGACCCATTCGTAAGCGGGTACCCGACGGCGTGCCACTCGGATGAGCCACGGGTGTGAGTGCGGCCCCGTCGAGCCATAGGCCGCCCGGATGCGGGAATCCGTCAGACAGCGGGCCGTTCGGCGCCCGGAGGAGGAGGTCGGCCCGTGGATTCGACCACAGCACTGATCGTCGTCGCCGTGGTACTCGCGGCGCTGGCGCTGGCGGTGGCCGTGGGGCTGCTGGTGCGGCTCGTGAGAACCCGGCGCGGACTGCGGCGGGCGGGACTTCCCACCGGGCCCCGCTGGGTCTTCTGGGGCGCCCTGTTGTACTTCGTCCTGCCCACCGATCTGGTGCCCGACCCGGTGTACCTCGATGACATCGGTGTCCTGCTGCTCGCCCTGCGTACCCTGCGCGGTTCCTCCGCCGACCGGGCCGCACTGCGGCTCGACGCGCGGGACCGGGAGACGTCCCGCCGACTGTGATTACGCAGCGTAAGGAAACCAATCACTCGTTCGATTCGTATAAGTCTCTGGAAGCCGAAGGAAGTCGGCTGACCTGACGGCGTCGTGGGGTGACGTCCGTCGGCGAGAGGCAGTACCGGCGAGGGAGAGACGATGCAACCGTTCGCGCTCAACTACGCACGTCCGGCAGCGACGTTGGAGGCGACCACTCCGTACGTCTACGACTCCGGGCTGCAGTTGAACGTGCTCATGGACGGCCGGGTCGCGGCCCGCGACCACGCGCTGATGAGGGAGCTGGGGACCACCACGAGTACGGCGGGCTCCAAGACACACTTCGACGACTGAACACGGCCGAACGTCGATGACCGTGTTGATTCTTACCTGCGAAGAGGACGTGACGGCCGACATGGTCGTGGTGCACCTCAACGCCACGGGGGTACCGGTGGTCCGGCTCGATCCTGCCGACCTGACCGACGGTGTCGCACTGTCCGGGGAGTACGTGCACGGCGGCTTCCGCGGCCATCTGTCGGCCGGCGGCCGCCTGGTGGGCATCTCCGGACTGCGCTCGATCTGGGTCCGCCGGCCCGGCACCCCCGCGGCGCGGGCGCCCGTGCCCTCCGACTGGCTGACGGAGGAGTCCTCCCAGGCCCTGTACGGCATGTTGCGGGGCAGTGACGCCCGCTGGATGAACCACCCGGACGCGGCCCGCCGGGCCCGTCACAAGCCCTGGCAGCTGCGGCTCGCCCAGCGCTGCGGCCTGCCCGTCCCGGCCACGATCGTCACGACGTTCCCGCAGGCCGCCCGGGAGTTCGCCGAGCGCTACCCCGACCTGGTGGTCAAGCCGGTCTCCGGGGCGCACCCGCAGGACCCGCCGCGGGCGGTGCCGACCAGCCGGGTCGCACCGGACACCGATTTCGCGGCCGTCGCCTTCGGCCCGACCCTGCTGCAACGGCGGGTCGCCAAACGGGCCGACATACGCCTGACCGCAGTCGGCGAGACGCTGCTTGCCGCCCGGAAGGCCACGGGCGCCGACGACGAGGTGGACGTCCGTTTCGCCCCGTCCACCTCCCCCTGGCAGCCCGTCGACGTCCCGCCACGGGTGGCCGCGGCCGTCCGGGACTATCTCCGGGCGGCCGAACTGGCTTACGGGGCCTTCGACTTCGCCGAGGACGGCGACGGGACCTGGTGGTTCCTGGAGTGCAACCAGTCAGGGCAGTTCGGCTTCGTCGAGGTGGAGACGGGCCAGCCGATCGCGCGCAGCATCGCCGAATGGCTGTCCCGGCCCGGTCCGGACCCGCGCCCCCGCGCCAACGGCGCCGACACCGCGGTGTCCTGAGGCCGGGTCTAGTAGGGCCGCGGGCCGGCGGGCGGCAGGGCGGGCACCCACCCCTGCCCGGGCGAGGCCGGGCGCTCGGGGACGGGCGGGGGCATGAGGGACTGCAGCGGCCGCATGACGTACTCCAGTTCCCTGCGTACGCGCTCGGCCTCCCTGCGGGCTAGAGCGGGGACGTCGCCGCGCTCGGCGACGAGTCGGTCGTAGATGGGGGAATCCTGGAACACCCGTCAACGCGCCTTTCGTTTTCGCGGGCCCACGCGCATGGGCACGGCTGTCGAGTCTAGGCGCCTCCACGCACCGACGTGCGAATTCCGGAGTCGGGCTTGACGGCCCGCGGGCGTTCATGCGCCGGTGGTGGACCCCGGACGGACGATCATCAGGACGGTCACGGTCGCCCACAGAAGGTTGAAGATGCCCGTGAACATGGCGAGTTGGGCGGTGGCGCGGCGTTCGACGCTCCCCTGTGCGGTCAACTCCTCAAGGAGTTCGCCCTGCCGGGGAAGCACGAAAGCGGCGAGGACTCCCGCGGCCGCGGCCGTCAGAGCCATGGAGGTGGTCAGCCAGGCGTCGCCCAGGACGCCCATCGCGGCTCCGGTGGCGATGCCGAGGACGGGGACCGCGATGCCGATGCCCGCGTAGACGCGGCAGATGCGGTGCAGCAGCCGTACCGTGCCGACGCCTGCCTCCGCCGCGTGGGCCCGGCGGGCCGCGGGCGGGAACATGCTGGCCGCGACGGTCACCGGCCCCACGGCGACGATGGCGGCCAGGACGTGCAGGGACAGCAGGAACTTGGTCATGGGGTGGCGTGTCCTTCTCCGGTGCGGTCGGCGGTGCCCGCCCACCCTAGGAACCCGCCGGATGATCACACAGGGGCTGAAACGACAGCTTCCGACGGATTCCCGCCACCGCCTCCGGCAGGAGGTTTCCGTCTGGTCCCGGGGTCGTGGCCATGGCGGGAATCCGCCTATCGTGGCGGTCATGCACTCCGTGGCGATCCTGGCTCTCGACGAGGTCGTGCCGTTCGACATGGCGGCGCCCATGCAGGTGTTCGACTGGACGCGGCTGCCCGACTGCCGCCCCGCCTACCGGGTCCGGCTGTGCGCCGAGTCGCCGGAGGTCCGCGCGGACGGCGGTTTCACCCTGCGGGTCGAGCACGGCCTCGAAGCCCTCACGGAGGCGGACACGATCATCGTGCCGGGGCGCTCCCCGGTGGCCGGACCGCCCTCCCCGCGCGTGCTGGCGGCACTCCGGGACGCCGCGGCGGCCGGCACCCGGATCGCGTCCGTGTGCGTGGGCGCGTTCGTGCTGGCGGAGGCCGGACTCCTGGACGGGTTGCGCGCGACCACGCACTGGGTGGCCGCGGACGACCTGGCGCGCCGCTTTCCCGCCGTCGAGGTCCAGCCGGACGTGCTCTACGTCGACAACGGTCGGATCCTCACCTCCGCGGGCGCGGCCGCCGCCCTCGACATGTGTCTGCACATGATCCGCCGGGACCTGGGCTCGGCGGTCGCCGCGCATGCCGCCCGGATGTCGGTGATGCCACTCGAACGCGAGGGCGGACAGGCCCAATTCATCGTGTACGACCACCCGCCCGTGCCCCGGGGTTCGACGCTGGAGCCGGTCCTGGAGTGGGCCGAGGACAACCTGGCCCACGAGATCACCCTCGGAGCGATGGCGGCCCGGTCGGGGATGAGCGAGCGCACCTTCAGCCGGCGCTTCCGCGAACAGACGGGCAGCACACCTCTGCAGTGGCTGCTGCGGGCCCGGGTACGGCGGGCCCAGTACCTGCTGGAGAACACCGCGCACCCGGTCGAGCGGATCGCCCGGCAGGCGGGGTTCGGCTCGCCCACGGCCTTCAGGGAACGTTTCCGCCGGGTCGTCGGCACCAGCCCGCAGGCCTACCGCGCGGCCTTCCACGCGAAGGACCCCGTCCCGGCGGCGGCGCGCTTCTGACCGCCCGCCGGGACCGGCCTGGCATCACCCCGCCAGCGGCAGGCTGCCCGCACCGTCCGGGTCCGCGCATCCGGCGGCCGGCAGCAGGGCGTCGGCCCTGGCGACCGCTTCACGGACATCGTCGGTGCCCATCATCACGCACAGTGTGTAACTGACGTCCTCCAGCTCACGAGCCGTCGACGGCCTGTCCCGTTCCGCCTGGGCGATCCGCAGTGACGCATAGCGGGTCAGCAGGGTTCTGACGGCCTTCGGGTCCGGAATGAGCACGAAGCGCCCCTCTCTCGAATTTTTCGCTGCGTATGCCCCCTCCGCACCGGCCCAATCCCTTTCACCGCTCCCCGGCACGCGATTGGCGCAATACCGTGCGGGCGGACCCGCTTCCCCAAGGGCCGCAAACCGTTGAACAAGGGGCATCCCTCGCACAGTGAACGGTATACGCCCATGAACCGCTCCGCAGGTCTCCTCAGCGCCCTCTATCTCGCGACGAGCACCGGACTCGCCTGGACCGCGGTCCTCGCGCTGCGCACCGGCCCGCCGTGGGCCGTGTGCCTGCTCGCCGCCGCGAGCCTGGTCCCGGTCATCGCGGTCGTGCGCGAGAGCGTGCTCTGCGACCAACAGCGCGCGCTGGCCGAGATGCGCGGGCGGGTCGCCGCCCCCGACGGGCCGGGTGCTC
>NZ_KQ948146.1:98475-584362 GCF_001513955.1 Streptomyces pseudovenezuelae
GCGTGCAGCGCGGTGTAGGCGCCGCCGCGGCGCAGGAGTTCCTCGTGGGTGCCGGTCTCCAGGATCCGGCCCTCCCCCATCACCACGATCCGGTCGGCGCCCCGCACGGTCGACAGCCGGTGCGCGACCACGAAGGTCGTCCGTCCGTGCAGCAGCCGGGCCAGCGCCTGCTGGACGAGCGCCTCGGAGCGCGTGTCCAGGGCCGAGGTCGCCTCGTCGAGGACCAGCACCCGCGGGTCGCGGATCAGGGCCCGGGCGATGGCCAGGCGCTGGCGCTGCCCGCCCGACAGCCGGGCCCCGCGGTCGCCGACCAGGGTGTCCAGACCCTGCGGCAGCCGGTCGACGAACTCCAGCGCGTTCGCGTCGCGCAGGGCCGCGCGTACCGTCTGTTCGTCGGCGTCGTCCATGCCGTAGGCGACGTTGTCGCGGATCGTGCCGTCGAACAGGACGGACTCCTGCGGGACGACGGACAGGAAGCGCCGGTAGGTGCGCAGGTCGAGGGTGTTCATGTCGGCCCCGTCGAGCAGCAGCCGCCCCGATGTGGGCCGGATGAAACCGATGACGAGGTTGAGGACGGTGGACTTGCCCGCTCCGGACGCGCCGACGAGGGCGACGGTCTCGCCGGGGGTGACGGACAGGGTGAAGTCCCGTACGGCGGGGCGTCCGTTGTCGTACGCGTGGCCCACGCCCCGGAACTCGACGGCGCCGCGCACCGTGTCGACCCTGGTCTTGCCCTCGTTGTCCTCCAGTTCGGGGGCCTGGAGCACCTCGCCGACGGAACGGACGGACTCCAGGCCCTTGGTGATGACGGGGGCGAGCCCCGCCAGCGTGGTCGTGGAGTTGGTGAGCGTGGTCAGGAACGCGCTGAGCATCACGACGTCTCCGGGGGTGACGCCCCAGACACCGTAGTACGACACCAGGGCGGCCCCGGCGAGGACCAGCACGCCGACCACGTTGAGCACGACCCAGGACAGCGAGCCGAAGCGGCCGTTGACGAGGTCGAGGCGCATCCCGGAGGTCAGCAGCCGGTCCAGGGTGCCGTCCATGCGGCGCAGCGCCTTGCCCTCCAGGCCGTGGGCGCGGGTGACCGGGATGAGGCGGGTCATCTCCGTGACCCGGGACGACAGGGTCTCGACCTCGTGCCGGAAGTGCTCGTTGTGGGTGCGCAAGCGGGCCCTGAGGCGGGCCACGACGAGGGCGGCGGCGGGTACGACGACGAGGAAGACGGGCACGAACTCCGGTGTCCGTACGGCGATGATGGCCAGTCCGCCGATCAGCACCGTGGTGGCGCCCAGGCCGGTCTCCGCGGTCTGCTGCACCATCTGTTCGACCGTCTCGACGTCCCGCACGACCTTGGCCTGGAGCACACCGGCGCTGACCCGGGAGTGGTAGCCGATGGACAGTTGCTGCATGCGGGTGCACAGGGCGGAGCGCAGGGTGGTGCCCATGCGGCGGACGCTGCCGTACAGGAGGCGGACGTAGAGGAGGTGCAGGGGGTAGTTGACCAGCAGGATGAACAGGATGACGCCGGTGCTCGTCCAGAGCCGGGAGATGGGCTGGTGCTGGACGACGGTGTCGATGATGGACGCGGTGATCAGGGGCAGCAGCCAGATCGGGCTGTGCTTGACGGTGAACACCGCGACGGCCCCGCCCAGGCGGCGGCGGTCTCCGCGCAGCAGATAGGCGAGCGTGCGGATCGGGTGTTCGCCCCGGTAGCGATGGTCGAGTGGTCTTTCCAGCGACGAGGCCATCGTCGGTGGTCCTTCCGGTTGCCGAGTCAGGGGCAAGCGCTTTCTGCCCCTCGTCGGCCAGGACTACACCAGGTGGCGGCGCGCGCTCCTACTCGTCCAGGGTGCGGGCCAGCTCCGTGGTGGCGTGGGCGATCTCGCGGTCGTCGTCGGCCATCAGCCGGCTGAGCACACCGCTCTTGGCACGGACGGCCTGACGGGCCCGGCGCTCCCACACCACGGGGTTCTCACGGTGGTTGAGCAGCTTGGGGTAGACGGCCGCGGTGCTCTCCCACTGGCGGGCGCCGGCGATGCTCCTGAGCAGCTGGATGATCTCCGCCCGGCAGGTCACCTGGGGCAGTTGGGCCAGCTCCCAGAGGAAGGGGACCGTGGCGGCGGTGGCCTGCTCCACCACGAAGCCGTACTGGCAGATGCGCCTGCGCAGGTCGCCGAGTGCGGCGTCGGCGGTCTCGCGGTCCCCCCAGGCCACGCTGTTGAGGAGCAGGGGGATGGCCGAGGCGCAGCCGGTGGAGTCCTGGATCTCGCCCCAGGGCACCCGGCTCAGCGCCGCGAGGGGCGTGGTGTGCGCCACCCCGGTCGTGGGCACGGGGCAGCTGGTGCGCTCGTTGCTCGGCTGGTCCGGAGCGGTGCGCATGGCGTGAAACCTTTCCGCGGCGGTCATGTCAGGGAGGAGGAGTGGTCGACAGCTTGGCCCAGACGGTCTTGCCGGCCGGGGGCCGGGAGGTCCAGCCCCACTCCTGGGCCAGGGCGTCGACGATGTACAGGCCTCGGCCGTGCTCCCGCAGGGCGGTGACATCGCCGGGCGTGTACGCGGGCGGCTCGTCACCGGGGTCGGAGACGGTCACCAGCAGATGGGTGGGGTCGAAGGACAGGCCCAGCCACACCTCGGCGGCACCGCCCGCCGCGGGCCGGAGCACCGCGTGGGCCACGGCGTTGGCCGCGAGTTCGGTGATCACGAGGGTGGCGTCGTCGCTGCGGTGGTCCAGGGACCAGCAGCTGAGCGTCTCGCGGGTGAAGGCGCGGGCCCGGGCGAACCCCTCCGCGCTGCAACTGACGAGCAGCGCGGCGGAGACGACCGAACCGCGCCCCGGCGGCCGCCGCTGTACGCCGACGGGCCCCGGACGCCGGAGGGTCTCACCGGCCGGGCCCGCATCACCCACTTCCGGCACAGCCTGGCTCGGCGGCCGGAGCACATGGTTCGCAGGTGACGACACGGCATCTCCTTGATGCGACGTCAAGACGGGGCGCAACCGCAGGGGTTGACGCCGGAGCTATTATCCACGCTGAAGGCGCCCGCGTGCAATTGCACGAGAAATTGCGCGAACGACGGGTGGGGCCAAGGAGGTTGCCGTTGTGCGCCCCGACCGTCCCGCACGGCCGGGCACAGGGCCCGGCACAGAACGTGAACAGCAAGGAGACTGCAGTGCCAGCAGTGCAGAACGGAGTGCGGGCGAGTTCGCTCGACGCCCGCTGGGTCAAGAGCCGTCACAGCAACGCCGAGGGCAACTGCGTCGAAGTGGCGTCACTCGTCGGCGGTGGCGTCGCGCTGCGCAACTCCCGTGATCCCGACGGCCCCGCGCTGGTCTACACCCCGGCCGAGGTCGCGGCCTTCCTCGCCGGCGCGAAGGACGGCGAGTTCGACCACCTGCTGTGAGGAGCCGCGGGGTCCCGGCCGACGTCGGCCTCAACTCCCGTGACGGCACCGGCATCTACGGAATGATGCGGTACGGCCACACAGCGTGCGATAGTGTGAGTCGTCTCTGTGTCGGTTTACTGGGAGTCAGGATGTCCGCCGCGTCCCACCGCACCTCCCGCCTGGAACCGTATCTGGACCGGTCCGAACCGGCTCCGACCCTGCTGAAGATGCTGGTCGGGGTCCAGTTGGCGGGATTCCGCGAGGATGCCGGGTTCGCCCAGGACCAGGCGGCGCGGGCGCTCGGGTTCAGCCCCGCCAAGCTGTCCCGCATCGAGTCGGGCAAGGGCCGCAGACCCCCGTCGGAGACCGACGTCCGCGCCCTCCTCGAGCTGTACGGCACCGAGGACTACGAGTCCTCGGTGCTCCTCAAGCTGCTCCAGCGGGCCGGTGAGCCGGGCTGGTGGCAGCGGTTCGACAAGCGGCTGATGCCCGAGTGGTTCGACCGGCTGGTCGGGCTCCAGGAGGCGGCCGCGGCCATCCGAACCTTCGAGATCCAGTACGTCCCCGGCCTGCTGCAGACCGCGGACTACACACGCGCGGTGGTGGAGCGCGGTCTGCCGTCCGCGGCGGCGAACGAGGTGGCGCGGCGCGTCGAACTGCGCATGCGGCGAGCCCAGCTGCTGATGCGTGAGGACGCCCCGCAGCTGTGGGCGGTGATCGACGAGTCGGTGCTGCTGCGGGTGCTGGGCAGCCGGGAGGTCATGCGGGCCCAGCTGGCCCACCTCATCGAGATGGCGAAGCGCCCCAACGTGACGGTGCAGGTCATCCCGTTGGACGTGACGAACGCCTCCGCCCCGGCCATTCCGATCACGTATCTGCGCTTCGGCGGGCTCGACCTGCCGGACGTCGTCTACCTGGAGCACATCAAGAGCGCCAACTTCCTGGAGGACCGGGACGAGACGGAGGAGTACCGCCTCGCCCTCGACCGGCTGGCGGACGACGCCCTCGAACCCCGGGCCTCGCTGCAGCTGTTGGAAGAGACGATGCAGCAGCGCTACGGCGGCTGAGAGCGCCCCCGTCAGCCGTCACGGCCGCACAGACCCGTCCACGGGCAGAGTTCACCGGAGCAGACAGGTCGCGGAAGATCTGGGGCAGGGACCCGGCCGTGGGGCGAGACCGCCCGTGAGCCGCTCCTGTCGGGAGAAGTCCACGTCCGACAGTTCGGATCCCATCGCTCCCTCGGCGCGACAGGCGATGCCGGCGCGGACCTCGGCCGCCGTCTCGTGCGCGCGCTCCCTGCCTCGGGCGGCGGCGTCGACCTCGAAACCAGGGAGGCGAGCTGCGGCGCGTCGCGGACCGGTCCGCAGCCCTCACCGCGGCGCGGCAGACCGGCGCCCCGCACGTACAGGGGGGCGATCATCAGGGCGAAGACGAGGAGCTGCTGGAGGCCGGGCATGACGTTGCCGTTGTCCGATCGAGGGCACCGGCCGGTGATGACGAGCCCGCGGCCGAGGTACGGCGCCAGGTTCTCGCCCGGCTTCGCCACGAAGAGGGAAACCGGCCTGGAGCGGTCCACGTAGAGGTCGTCCTGCCGGGTACCAGCGTCCTCGGTCCGGGTACCGGGGTTCTCGGTACGGCGTCTGCGGTCCGGCGATCGGCCGCGGGAGCGGAAAGCGGCCCTTCCCCAGAACGTGAATCATGTGCGCCGGCGCACGGATGTGCGCGCTGCCGGCACGGTTGCGCCCCCGGCGCGGGACCTTCGCGGTCGCGCCGGGGGCGTTCGTGGCCGGGTCAGACGATGCGGGCGACGCCGCCGAACTCGATCCACTCGTGGGTGAGCTGGCGAGGGGCCACGTCGGTGTCGGGGCGCCAGGTGGAGACCTCCACGAGGCCCGGTTCGAGGATCTCCAGACCCTCGAACCACTCGGCGACGTCCTTCTCCTGGCGGACCCGGCCCCAGTGGCCCTGGGTCGCCTGGTCCATGAAGTCGGTGACGAAGGCGCGGACCTCGGGGTCCTCACTGACGAGCTGGCACATCACCATGAAGCTGCCGGGCGCGAGCCGCTCGCGCACCCGGCGGGCCAGGGCGGCGGGACCGTCCGTGTCACTGTCGGGGATGCAGTGCATGACCGAGTTGAACAGCACGGCGACGGGCTGCGAGAAGTCGATCAGCCGCTGGGTGTCCGCGTGGTCGAAGATCGCGTCGGTCTCGCGCATGTCGGCGTGGATGACGACGGTCCGCTCGTCCTGCTCCAGCAGCGCGCGGCCGTGCACGAGGACCATCGGGTCGTTGTCGACGTAGACCACGTGCGTGGTGGGGTCGATGCGCTGGGCGACCTGGTGGACGTTGTCCTGGGTGGGCAGGCCGGAGCCGTGGTCCAGGTACTGCCGGATGCCGAACTCCGTCGACAGGGTGCGCACCACCCGCTGGAGGAAGCGCCGGTTGTTGACCGCGAGCCTGCGGGTGCTCGGGACGACCTTGTCGAGCTCCTCGCAGGCCGCCCGGTCGGCCGCGTAGTTGTCCTTGCCGCCCAGGTAGTGGTCGTACATGCGCGCGGCCGTGGGTACCGAGGCGTCGATCGACGTGGACAGGTTCTTTCCGGTGCTCATCATTCCCCCAGCTTGTGCCGCCAACTGGCCCGGCAGGACAGGGAGTCCATCCTAGGGACACCCCGATCGCCGGTGCCAGTCCGCACGTGGGCGAACGAGGCGTCAGGCGGCGTCCAGCTCCGCGAGTTCGTCCTCGGCGAGCACGAGATCGGCCGCGGCGAGCGAGTCGCGGATCGTCTCGGGGCGGCTCGCGCCCGGGATCGGCACGACCACCGGCGACTTGGCGAGCATCCACGCCAGGCAGACCTGCTGCGGGCTCACCCCGTACTTCTCGGCGATCCGCGCGAACGGGGCGTGCGCCGAGCCCAGTTCACCGGCTCGGGAGATGCCTCCGAGGGGGCTCCAGGGCAGGAAGGCGATGCCGAGTTCGTCGCACAGGCGCAGTTCCGGCTCGCTGGAGCGGAAAGCCGGGGAGAACTGGTTCTGCACGGAGACCAGCCGGCCGCCCAGGACCTCGTTGGCGAGCCGGATCTGGTCGGGGTTCGCGTTGGAGATGCCCGCCTGGAGGATCTTGCCCTCGTCGAGGAGGTCGCGCACGGCGCCGACGGACTCCTCGTAGGGGACCCGGGGGTCGGGGCGGTGGAACTGGTAGAGCCCGATCGCCTCCACACCGAGCCGGCTCAGCGAGGCCTCGCAGGCCTCCTTGAGGTGGCGGGGGCTGCCGTCGAGCGTCCAGCTGCCGTCCCCCGGGCGCAGATGCCCGCCCTTCGTGGCGACGAGGACGTCACCGCCCCGGTCGTGGGAGGCGAGGGCCTTGGCGATCAGGGCCTCGTTGTGACCGACCTCGTCGGCGTCCCGGTGGTAGGCGTCGGCGGTGTCGATCAGGGTGACGCCCGCGTCGATCGCGGCGTGGATGGTGGCGATGGAGCGTGCCTCGTCCGGTCGTCCCTCGATGGACATGGGCATCCCGCCCAGACCGATCGAGCTCACTTCGACATCACCGATGCGGCGGGTGTGCATGACCTTGGACCTCTTTCGCCTGTCCCGCGGATCTGGGCTCCTCTCAGCCTGGCCGCCGCACGCACCGGAGGTCCAATAGAAGAAGGAGAACGCATTCAGCGACGGCAGTGCTGAATCCCGGCCGTGCCGCGTCCGCGCCGACCGGGGGGCGAGACGGGGTTGCGTGTCCGCGCTGCCGGTATGACACCCTCGCCTCGACGGGCAGATGGTCCAGTCCGGTCATCGTGAGGTTCGCGGTACGGCGAAAGAGGCAACGGCATGCGTATCGGACTGCTCGGCACCGGTCCCTGGGCCAGGATGGCTCACGCCCCCGCGCTCGGCGCGCATCCGGAGCTGGACTTCGCCGGCGTGTGGGGCCGCCGCCCGGAGGCCGCCAAGGCCCTGGCCGAGGAGCACGGCACGCGCGCGTACGACGACGTCGACGCGCTGCTCGCCGACGTGGACGCCGTCGCGGTCGCCCTGCCGCCGAGTGTGCAGGCGGACCTCGCCGCCCGGGCCGCGCGAGCCGGCTGCCATCTCCTGCTGGACAAGCCCCTCGCGACGACGGTCGAGCAGGGCCGGGCTGTGGTCGAGGCCGTCCGGGAGACCGGGGTCGCCTCGGTGGTGTTCTTCACCTCGCGCTTCCTCGCCGAGACCGAAACGTGGATCGGTGAACAGGCGGGCGTGGAGGGCTGGTTCACGGGCCGGGCCGAGTGGCTGGGGTCGGTGTTCACGGAGGACAGCCCCTTCGCCGACTCACCGTGGCGGCAGGAGAAGGGCGCCCTGTGGGACGTGGGCCCCCATGCGCTGTCGGTACTCCTGCCGGTGCTGGGCGAGGTGCGCGAGGTGGCGGCGGCCGCGCACGGTCCCGGGGACACCGTGCATCTGGTCCTGCGGCACACCGGGGGCGCGTCGAGCACGCTGACCCTGAGCCTCACGGCCCCGCCCGCGGCCGCGGGAGTCGGCGTCGAACTGCGGGGCGCGGGCGGAGTCGCCCTGCTCCCGGAGTCGACCGAGGGAGTCGTACCGGCCGTGCTCCGAGCCGCCGACGGCCTGCTCACCGCCGCCCGCACCGGACAGCCCCACCCGTGCGACGCCACGTTCGGCCTGCGCGTCACCGAGATCCTCGTCGAAGCGGAAACCCTGCTGACCAACGGCACCACGACAGGCACGCCCTAGCCACCCACCGCCGCGTCACCGGAAGGCTCACGGCGCCGGCCCGGACAACCCCACCCGCGCGACGGCACATTCGGCCCGCGGGTCACCAAGATCCTCATCGAAGCGGAAACCCTGCTGACCAACGGCACCACGACAGGCACGCCCTAGCCACCGACCGCCGCGTCACCGGAAGGCTCACGGCGCCGGCCCGGAGCGCCCCACCCGCGCGACACCACGGTCGGCTGCAGGAGACCAGGACACTCTTCGACGCGAAGACCCTGCCGGACCACCGGACCACCGCAAACACGGCCTAGACACCGACCGGCCCTTCGCCAGAAGGCTCACGGCGCCGGCCCGGACAACCCCACCCGCGCGACGGCACATTCGACCCGCGGGTCACCTAGATCCTCGTCGAGGCGGAGACCCCGCCGGCCGACGGGCCCACCGCAAGCACGGCCAAGAGACCCACCGACGCCCGCGCGGCGTACGTACCGACCGCCGCGCGGGGTCACTCAGCCGTGCCGTCCTCGACGAACGGCTCGCGCTCCAGTGGAACCAGGCCCGGTCACCGTCGATGTGCAGCAGGAACTCAGGCACCGGACCGCTCGGCGCGACGAGCCGTTCATCGTGGGCCACCTCCCGAGCTCGCCCGCGAACAGCTCGCGCACACCGGCGAATCCGGGTTCCGCGGTGGGGCGGCCCGACAGCCACGGGAAGTCGGCGTCGTCGATCAGGAGGTCCCCGACCGGCTCGTCGACACCACGTACCTGCCAGACCTCGCCTTCGAACCCCACCTGTCTCCCGCACTTAGCCGACGATCACCTGGACGAGCTCAGGCGGTGCCCGTCGGCTGGTAGTTGAGACGCTCCCGTACGACGGGATAGCCCGCCTTGGTGAAGTTCGCGGCCATGGGGAAGTTCCCCCGGTCCGTGGCGCCGGTCACGAACTCGGCGCCCCGCTCGACCAGATGGTGGGTGCACTCGGCGAGCAGGTCGTAGGCGTAGCCGTGGCCGCGGTGTTCCGGCACGACCCCGATGAACCCGACGCAGGGCCCCGACGGGTTGTGCAGCGGAATGTGGGTGCCGACCGCCTCCCCCTGCGGGGTGTAGGCGATCCGCCACCACTCGCGGGGCGAGGGGCACCAGTGGAAGAAGTCGAGTTCCTCCTGGGCGGCCAGGTCGAATCCGCCCTCCTCGATGGCCTTGAGGGAGTGCGCGTCGAGAGTGGCGGAGTGGATGCGGCGCAGCAGGTCGAAGAAGACCGCGTCGTCCGGTTCGGGGCGGAACTCCAGGCGTCCGGGCCGCTCGGGCAGTCCGTGCTCCGGCGTCCACCGGTACAGGAGCCGCTCGACCAGGAGCTCGTGTCCGGCCTTGCGCATGGCGGTGAAGCGGGCCTCGGCTGCGGCCCGCAGCCGGGGGTCCTCGCGCCAGCCCACGGGCAGGTTGATCTCCAGCTCGACCTGCCAGGGCGCGGTGCGCAGGAGTTCGGCGCCGGCCTCCTCCTCCCCCTCGGCCACGTCGAACCAGTTGATGTTGAGGGGTGCGGTGTCGTCGGGGCCGCCCCACCAGGCGCCGCGTGCCACGACCTTGCCGTCGCGCAGGGCGACGCGCTTCCAGTCGGGGCGGTGCCGGGTGAGCCGGTGGGCCTCACGGGCGGCGAGCGGGTCGGGAAGCTCGTCGAAGAGGTGTGCTGTGCGCTCGTCGAGCGCGCGGATGACCAGATCGGTCATGGGTGGATTCCTCCGGGATGCGTACTGCGTGGAGCGCTCCCGGTCAGGCGAAGCACGCCGGGGCCACGGAGAGGGAGCGCTGAAGTGGGGTGAACTGCACGGCACTCGCCTCCTTCCGCTGGTCTCGGGGCGTGGACGCTCACGTTACGGGATCTCCGTTAGTGCCGTCCATCGGTTTTCGCGAGGTTCGTTCGGTCCTCGCGCCGCTGCTTAAACGGTTCTTAAGGCCGGGTTAAAGGCCGTCAGCTTCGTATACCGCGCCGGCCGCCGTCCGTACGATCGGGCCTCGCCCACCGTGTGAGAGCGCTCTCAAAGCTCTCGATTCTCCGAGGAGACCCCCCACATGACCCCTCGTCACCCACGCCGGCCGGCTCGCCGCAAGGTCCTCTTCGCCCTCGGCGGAGCGCTGGCGGCCGCCCCCGCCGCCGCACTGGCCCCCCACGCCTTCGCCGACGGCCACCGCACCACGGCGGCCGGGTCGCTGCCGTTGACCGTCGTCAACAACACCGGCGCCTTCGACAACGCGAACGTCCACGTCTACATCGTGGGCAACCAGGACGGCAGGCAGGTCCGTGTCACCCCGGACGGCACCCTCGCTCCGATCGCCCTCTCCGACAACGGCGCCGACGGTTACACCGACTACGCGATAGGCCTGGCCGCGAGCGGCGAGACCGATCTGGTCCTCCCCTACCTGTCCGGCCGTATCTACGTCTCCCTGGGCGCGAAGCTCAAGTTCAAGGTCGTCACCGACGGCAACGGCAACCCGGCCCTCCAGTACCCGGCCGGCTGGGTGGCCTCGGATCCCAACTACCCGGTGCTGCACGACTGCGCAGAGTTCACGTACAACGCGGCGGGCATGTTCTGCAACACGACCATGGTGGACATGTTCAGCGTGCCGCTGAGCATCCGGCTGACCGGCGCCCAGGACCAGACGACGGGCACCCTGCGCGCCGCCGGGCGGGCCGACGCCTTCGCCGCCGTGCGCCAGGTCGAGGAGTTCGCGCCGCTCGTCGTGGACGACACGCGTGTCATAGCGCCCGGTCACGGTCTGGACGCCGGCCTGTTCCCGGCGGACCATCTCGCGCCGTACATCGACGAGGTGTGGAGCACGTACACCGGCAAGGACCTGACCGTCACCACGAACGCCGGCACCTTCACCGGCCGGGTGCGCGGCGGGCAGCTGGTGTTCACCGGGCCCGCGCAGGTCTCTTTCACCCGGCCGTCGACCCGTGACGTGCTCTTCTGCGACGGCACGCTCGCCGCTCCCAACGACGGCACGACAGGGCCGGTCGCCGCGGTGCTCGGGGCCGGGTTCAACCGCTCGACACTGGTGAGCTCCTCCGCGCAGCCGACCACCGACCCCGCCTCCTTCTACCGGGACACGCTCACCAACCACTACGCCAAGGCCATGCACGAGGCCACGGCCGACGGCAAGGCGTACGGCTTCGCCTTCGACGACGTGGCCGACTTCGCCTCCTACGTCCAGGACACCGCACCGACCGGGATCCGGCTGACGCTCACCCCGTTCTAGCCGCGGCTCGGGGTGCGGGGCCGGGCGGGTCGTAGCAGCGTGGTGGTGTGAGCGGAGTGCGCGACCGAAACCGGCGGAGCTGGCTGCGGGGCGCGCCGCCGCCCGGCTGGGTGCGGGTGCTGCCCGCCGCGATGCTGGCGGGGGTGTGCGCGGCCACCCTCGCGAGCCCGGATCCGCTCGACATCGGGTTCCTGCTCGGGGCCATCCCACCGCTGGCCGTGCTGTCGTACGGACCGCTGGCGACCGCCGTGCTCGGCGCGCTCGTCCTGGTCGTGCTGAACGTGCCCGCGTTCCGGCTGAACGATCCGGGCAGCACCGACCTGCTGACCGTCGGCTTCGTCGCGGCGCTGAGTGTGATCGTGTCGTTCGTGCGGAGCCGCCGGGACGCCCAGCTGGTGACCGAGCGGGCGGTCGCGGAGGCCGCGCAACGCGCCGTCGTGCCGCCGCTGCCCGAGCGGGTGGCGGCGGTGCGGTGTTCGGGGCTGTACCGGGCGGCGCAGAGCGGGACGCTGGTCGGGGGCGACTTCTTCGATGTGCGGGAGGGGCCCTGCGGGGTGCGGGCGGTGATGGGTGACGTGCAGGGGCACGGGCTGTCGGCCGTCGCCACCGTCGCCTCCCTGCTGGGAGCCTTCCGGGAGGCGGTGCTGGACCGGCCGGATCCCGAGTCGGTGGTCGCGCGACTGGACCGCCGGCTGGTGGTGGACTCCGCGGCCGTACGGCACTCGGAGCTGTTCGCGACGGCGGTGGTGCTGGAGTTCGGCGCCGACGCGACGGCGGTGCGGATCGTCGCCTGCGGGCAGCCAGGCCCGGTCCTGCTGCGCGACGGTCTGGCCGTGGCACTCGACGTCCCGGTGGGCACCCCGCTGGGCCTGGGCCTGGCCGACGCCTCACCACCGGCCGGGGTCACGGTCCCGCTGCGGGCCGGTGACCGGCTCTTCCTGGCCTCGGACGGCGTCTGGGAGGCACGCGACGCCTCCGGGGCCTTCTATCCGCTGCTCGACCGGATCACCGGGTTCCCGGGTGACCTCCCGGAGCTCGTCGAGCGGGTGTGGTCCGACCTCGTGCGCTACGCCCCGGAGCTCCAGGACGACGTCACGATGCTCGTTCTCGCGCCGGCCGTCCCGGAGTCCCGCTGACCGACTCGTCCGCGTCCTGCTCCCCCTCGGCGTCGATGTGCGGCAGGATCCGGTCGAGCCACCGGGGTGTCCACCAGGCGTGCGGGCCCAGCAGGGTCATCACCGCCGGGACCATGAGCAGCCGTACGACGGTCGCGTCGATCAGCACGCTCACCGCGAGGCCCAGTCCGAGCATCTTGACCACAATGTTGTCGCTGACGATGAACGCGGCGAAGACGCTCACCATGATCAGGGCCGCGCAGGTGATGACCCGGGCGGTGATCTCCAGGGCGTGGGCCACGGAGGCCTTGGCGTCCCCGGTGCGCAGCCAGGCCTCGTGCACCCGGGAGAGCAGGAAGATCTCGTAGTCCATGCTCAGGCCGAAGATGATCGCGAACATCATCATCGGCACATAGCTCTCGATGGGCACCTTGCCGGAGACGCCGAGCGCGGGACCGCCCCAGCCCCACTGGAAGACGGCGACCACCACGCCGTAGGAGGCCGCGATCGACAGGATGTTGAGGACGGCCGCCTTCACCGCGACGAGCAGGCCGCGGAAGACCGCGAGGATGATCAGGAAGGCCAGGGCGACGACCACGCCGATGATCAGGGGCAGCCGGCTGGAGACGATGTCCCGGAAGTCGACCTGGGCGGCCGTCGTGCCGGTGACGTATCCCTTGGCGTCGGTGCCGGCGACCGCGGCGGGCAGTGTGGTGTCGACCAGTCGGTTGGTGAGGTCCGTCGTGGTGGCGCTCTGCGGGGACTGCTTGGAGTAGACGGTGGCGATCAGGACGTCCCCGTCCTTGGTGGGCGTCAGCTGGGTCACCACGGCCGCGCCGGACACGCCGTCGAGGGTCTTCTGCGCGGTGGAGGACAGCGCCGAGCGCTGGGAGGACGACACGGACGTCTGGTCGATGACGACGGTGAGCGGGCCGTTGGAGCCGGGGCCGAAGGCGTCGGTCATCAGGTCGTAGGCCCGCCGGTCGGTGAAGGAGGTGGGGTCGGCGCCGTCGCCGATGTGGCCCAGCTGGAGGGAGAAGACCGGGATGGCGAGGACGACGACGGCCGTCACGCCCGCCGCCAGGTAGCGCCACGGCCGTCGCTCGACCCGCTGGGCGTACCGGTGCCAGGTCCCCTGCGCGGTCTCGCCCCCGGCCGCGCCGGTCTCGGCGACCGGCTCGCGCACCCGGTAGCGGTCGATCCGCTTGCCGATCAGGCCCAGCAGGGCCGGGACCAGGGTGAGGGCGCCCAGGACGGCGGAGACGACCGTCACGGCGGCGGCGAGACCGAGTTTCCCGATGAACGACACCCCGGACGCGGACAGCCCGGCCAGGGCGATGATCACTGTGCAGCCGGAGACCAGGACGGCCCGCCCGCTGGTGGCGGTGGCCCCGCCCGCCGCGCTCACCGGGTCCTTCCCGTCCATCAGGCTCTGCCGGTGGCGGGTGATCTGGAAGAGCGCGTAGTCGATCCCGACGCCCAGTCCGATCATCGTGGCCAGCGTGGGCGAGACGGTGGCGAACGTGAACGCCGAGGCCAGCAGCCCCAGGCACGCGAGCCCCCCGATCACGCTGATCAGCGCGGTGACCAGGGGGATTCCGGCGGCGATGACACTGCCGAAGCCCACCAGCAGCACGACGATCGCCACGGCGAAGCCGATCAGTTCGCTCACCCGGTCGTCGGCGGCGGGCCGTGCGAGTTCGCCGAGGGGTCCGCCGTACTCCACGTCGGCCCCGGCCGCGCGCAGCGGGTGCACGGCGTTGTCGACGCCGTGCAGGTAGCCGTCACCCAGGGTCGAGGGCTGGACGTCGAAGCGGACCGTGATGTACGCCGTCTTGCCGTCCGAGGACAGCGGACCGACCTTCGAGGCGGGCGTGGACAGCGGGTTCTGCGCCGACAGGACGTGCGGCAGCTTCTGGAGATCGGTGACGGCCGTGGACATCTGCGAGCTGAGCGAGGAGAGCGCCTTGTCACCGTCGTGCAGCACGATCTGGCTGCTGTAGCCGCCGGCGGCCGGATCGTGCTTCTTCAGCACGTCGAGGCCTTCCTGCGACTGGACTCCGGGCAGGGAGAAGTTGTCGGAGTAGTCCCCGCCGAAGGAACGGTTCAGGGTCTGCAGGGCGACCAGCGCCACGAGCCAGGCCACCAGCACGATCACGAAGTGCCGGGCGCACCACTCCCCCAGCCTGCGCAGACCACCCTTGGGACTGTTTCGCGTACTGGCCATGGCATCGTCTTCCCTGCCGTACCCGGGAAAGCAGTACTCCCATTACACGCCTTTCCGATCATCCAGGCATCCCGGATATATCCAGCCCTTCGGGATGCAGGGTCGGCCCGGGCGTTGAATGGTGATATCGGACCCGTTGACACCACCGGGACCACAGCGATCCGGATCCGAGGAGCACTCATGCCGACGTCACAGCCCGACGTGTCCGGGCCGTCCGAGGACCGCGCCACCCCGGACGACCTGCTCCACGCCCGTACCGGCACCGAAGTGTCGCCGGAGGACGTCGTCCTTGCCTCGGGCAAGGACATCACCCCGCACAGCCTCGAATGGGCCCGGCGCAAGCTGGCCGCGGAGGGCCCGGCAGCGCTCGACAAGCTGCTTCCCTAGCCACGACCGGGTGCTCGGCTGCCCCCGGGCAGCCGAGCGCGCACGGCGACGACGGCGTCGTGCGGTTCCTCAGCGCCCCGGTTGGGTGAACTCCTCGTCCAGGCAGAGCACATCGACCCGCTGCACGAGGTTGTTGGCGAAGCCGCCCCGGTTCCAGGGCTGTTCCAGCGGCTGGGTGTGCCCCTCGGCGTCGGTGGCCCGCGCGCTGAGCACGAACTCCCCCGGTTCCGCACGCCAGTTGAAGCGCCAGCGCCGCCATGCCCACGGGTGACCGGTGTCCGGTTCGAGGTCCGCCCGGTGCCAGGAGCGTCCCGCGTCCGTGCTGACCTCGGCCCGGGTCACCGGCGCACGCCCCGACCAGGCACGCCCCTCCAGTGTCACCGTGCCGGGCCGGACCACGCGGGTCCGCGACATGAAGTCCGGGAATCCGGGCGGGACGAGCAGGGCGCGCGGCGCGATCCGGGTGACCGGCTCGCCCTCGTCCCCCGCGTCCTGGCGGAGCCGGTAGGCGACGGCCTGCTGGAACCCGGTGAACGGCGTGTCGGTGACGGTGATCTCGCGCAGCCACTTCACCTGGGCCATGCCGTACCAGCCGGGCACGACGAGCCGGAACGGCCGGCCGTGCTGCGGCGGCAGCGGGACGCCGTTCATCTCGTAGGCCACCAGCACCTCGGGGTCGGTGCCGGTGGCCACGTCGAGGGGCAGGGCCCGCTGGTAGTCCTGTTCGACACCGCGCTCCACCCCGTGGTCGGCGCCGGTGCACACCACGTCGACGGCATCGGGCTCCGCTCCGGCCGCGGCGAGCAGCAGTCGCAGCGGCACTCCGGTCCACTCGGCGGTGCCGACGGCCTCGACCAGCCAGGGCTGGCTGACCGGGCGGGGCGCGAGCAGGGCCCGGCCGTTGCCCGCACACTCCAGCGTGACCCGCGTGGTGACCTGGGGAAGGGCCCGCAGGTCGGCCAGGGTCAGGGTGAGCGGACGGCGGACCCGGCCGCCGAGGGCCAGTTGCCAGGGGGCGTCCTCGGGGACGTACGGGATGTCGTAGTGCGTGAGGACGTAGTGCAGACCCGGCGGGGTGAGGTCGTGGCGCATCGCTTCGAGCGGCAGGCCGTGGTTGCGGGTGGCGAGCGCCAGTTCGTCCCGGCCGATGCCCTCGTCGGGGGCGGCGATCCGGGCCGGGGTGCTGGTGTCGGCGAGTCGGTGACCCATGGCCGTATTGTCCCGCGGTCCGCCGGGGCTGTCGCGGTCTGCGGCACATTTCCGGCAGGCGGCGGCAACTCCCCGCGTCCTGTGCCGATACGGAGTTCGAACGGATTGCCGCCCGCCCTATCGGAAGGGGCCCCGCGACTGCCAGACTTCCGAGGGTGCCCGACTTCGACATGCTTGTCATCGGATCAGGTCCGGGTGGCCAGAAGGCCGCCATCGCCGCGGCCAAGCTGGGCCGCCGGGTCGCCGTCGTCGACCGCCCCGACATGGTCGGCGGGGTCTCCATCCACACCGGCACCATCCCCTCCAAGACCCTGCGCGAGGCGGTGCTGTACCTGACCGGCCTCACCCAGCGCGATCTGTACGGCCAGAGCTACCGGCTCAAGGAGGACATCACCGTCTCCGACCTGACCGCGCGCACCCAGCACGTGGTCGGCCGCGAGGTCGACGTGATCCGCAGCCAGCTCTCCCGCAACCACATCGCCCTCCACGCCGGCACCGGCCGTTTCGTGGACCCGCACACCGTCGCCCTGCGCGAGGTCACCGGTCACGAACGGCTGCTCAGCGCGGAGAACATCATCATCGCCACCGGTACCCGCCCGGCACGGCCGGACAGTGTCGAGTTCGACGGCCGCACGATCATGGACTCCGACAACGTCCTCGCTCTCGAACGCGTCCCGCGCTCCATGGTCATCGTCGGCGCCGGGGTCATCGGGATGGAGTACGCCTCCATGTTCGCCGCGCTCGGCAGCAAGGTGACGGTCGTCGAGAAGCGGCCCGGAATGCTCGACATCTGTGACGTCGAGGTCATCGAGGCGCTGAAGTACCACCTGCGGGACCTCGCGGTGACGTTCCGGTTCGGTGAGACCGTCGCCGCGGTCGAGCGCCACCCGCGGGGCACGCTGACCATCCTGGAGAGCGGCAAGAAGATCCCGGCCGACGCCGTGATGTACTCCGCCGGCCGGCAGGGCCTGACCGACGAACTCGATCTGGACAAGGCCGGGTTGACCGCCGACCGGCGCGGCCGGATCACGGTCGACGAGCACTACCGCACCGAGGTGCCGCACATCTACGCCGTGGGGGACGTGATCGGCTTCCCGGCGCTGGCGGCGACCGCCATGGAACAGGGCAGGTCGGCCGCCTACCACGCCTTCGGCGAACCGGTCGGGCAGATGCAACGCCTGCAGCCCATCGGCATCTACACCATCCCCGAGATCAGCTTCGTCGGGCGCACCGAGGACCAGCTCACCGAGGACAGCGTGCCCTTCGAGGTCGGCATCTCCCGGTACCGCGAGCTCGCCCGCGGCCAGATCATCGGGGACTCCCACGGCATGCTGAAACTGCTGGTCTCCCCCGAGGACCGCACCTTGCTGGGGGTGCACTGCTTCGGCACCGGGGCCACCGAGCTGATCCACATCGGTCAGACCGTGATGGGCTGCGGCGGCACGGTCGACTACCTGGTCGACGCGGTGTTCAACTACCCGACGCTGGCGGAGTCCTACAAGGTCGCGGCCCTGGACGCCACCAACAAACTCCGCCAGATCGACCGCATCGGGGACTGACCCCGTCAGAGGTCCGCGGGGTCCTCGACCACGTGCACGGCGGCCTCCTCGGCGCCGGCCGCGCCCGCGTCGATGCCCACGTCGGTGGCCACCTCGTCCTTCGTGGTGGTCGGGTGGGCGCCCTCGTCGGGGGCGACGAGGCGTCCGGCGCGGTCGGCTCCGGCCTGCGGGTCGACCGGTTCGCCCTCCCCGCCGGGCACGTCGCCGATCTCGTCGCCGAGGGGCGCGGCCGCCTCGGGGAGCTCCTGGGCGAGGCGTTCGTCGAGGGTCTCGCCCTCGTGCTGTTCGGCGGCGGTGGTGCCGTGCCGGGTGACGCCGAGGGGCTTCTCCGGCGGCGAGTAGCCCTCGTCGAGGGTGTCGTCGTAGGTCCGTTCGTCGACGGCGTCCTGGAGGTCCAGCGGCGCCGCGTCCTCCTGCTCCTCGTTGGTTCCGGTGGGCTGGTAGGCGTCGTCGGCCATCGGCTCGGCAGGTGTCGGTTCGGTGCCCATGGGCTGCCTCCCTCGCGCGTCGCGTACGGTTCCGTGCGGTGTCCCGATCCGCGTTTCCCCGTATGCGCTCCCCAACCTCAAAAGGCTGCCGGAGTAAGGCATTCCACAGCCGGAAGGTTACCCCCCAGTTAATCTTGAAGGGTCAAGGAATAGGGCTATCATCACTCGCACACACGGAGTGACCGGCCGTCCACGCAGCGGTCGTACGGTCGTCCGCGCCCCCTTAATCCCTCCCTTCACGCCGCCCCTGCCCGAGGCCATCCCTCTCGAGGTCCGGAGCGGAGCCACCCCCCCCACCTCCTTTTGCGCCGTACGGTCCCCTCCGCCGTGCGTCGTGCCCTACGGAAAGCAGCACAACCATGAGCATCAGCAGGGGCAGAGGGCTGCAGGCCAACGCCCTCGGAACCTTCGACACGGTGGTGATGGCCGTCGCGGGCAGCGCGCCGGCGTACTCGATCGCCGCGACCACCGCGGTGCTGGTCGGCTCGGTGGGCCTGGCCAGTCCGGCGGCTCTGCTGTACTGCGCGATACCCATGCTGGGCATCGCCCTCGCGTTCAGCTATCTCAGCCGGATCGACGTGAACGCGGGCGCCAGTTACTCCTGGGTGGGCCGGACGCTCCATCCCTTTCTCGGCTTCGTCTCCGGCTGGGCGCTGGTGATCTCGGCGACCATCTTCATGGTGGCCGGTTCGCTGCCCGCCGGTTCGATGACGCTGGCCCTCTTCGACGAGGGCCTCGCGGACAACACCGCCCTGTCGACGGTCGTGGGCGCGGCCTGGTTCGTGCTGATGCTGCTCGTGGTGCTCGGCGGCGCCCGGCTCACCGTGCGCGCCCAGCTCGTCATGTCGGGTGTGGAGCTGGCGATACTGGCCCTGTTCGCGGTCCTCGCCTTCTTCCACACGGGCAACGCGCGCTCCTTCGAGTGGTCCTGGCTGGGCTTCGGCCACTTCGACGGCATGCAGGGCTTCGCCTCGGGCGCGCTGATCGCCGCGTTCTACTACTGGGGCTGGGACGTCACCAGCAACCTGAGCGAGGAGACCCGCAACAGCCGCCGTACGACCGGACTCGCGGGGCTCATCGGGGTCGGCATCGTCTTCCTGCTGTTCGAGGTGTTCACCATCGCGGTGAACGTCATCCTCACCTCGAAGCAGATCGAGGAGAACGACGCCAACGTGCTGGCCGTGCTCGGCGAGGAGGTCTGGCCGGGCTGGGGCGGCAAGCTGCTGATCGTCGCGGTGATGCTGTCGACCATCGCCACCCTGGAGACCACCCTGATCCAGGTCACGCGCTCGCTCTTCGCGATGGGCCGGGACCGCACGATGCCGTCCGCACTGGGCCGGGTGCACCGCCGCTGGAACACCCCGTGGGTGGCGATCGTGGTGGTCGGCGCGGTGGCGCTGCTGATGTTCATCGCCTCCAACGCGCTGGGCTCGGTGGGCGACATCCTCTCCGACGCGATCTCGGCGATCGGTCTGCAGATCGCCGTCTACTACGGCCTCAGCGGGCTCGCGGTCGTCGTGGCGTACCGCAGGATGCTGCTGAAGTCCCCGGCCGACTTCCTGCTCGGCGGGCTGTGGCCGCTGCTGGGCGCCTTGTTCATGTTCTGGATCTTCGTCGAGTCGCTGGGCGAGCTGAGCACCGCCGCGATCACGATCGGGGTCGGCGGGCTGGCCGTGGGGCTGGTCCCGATGCTCTGGTACTGGCGGCGGGGCAGCGACTACTACCGTCCGGCGCGGCTCGACGCGAGCCGTACCGTCGAGACGGACTACCTGCCCGACGGCGCGACGGCCGGGCCCTCGCTCGTCCACGAGGGTCTCCCCACCGACTTCTGAGGGGTTGTGCGATGGCGAGAGACCGTTTCGCCCCCGAGTTCGATCCCGACTGCGGGGACGTGCCGCTCACCAGCGCCCGCCAGGACATCGTCATCGGCCGCTGGCAGGGTCTGCGTGAACTGCTGCGTGCCACCGGGCCCGACTGGCTCTCGCGGGGCCACCGGGTGCGGATGCTCGCCCAGGCCTGCGCGGGCAGTTCCACGGTCGAGTCGTGGCTGGCGGCCGAGCCGCACAACGGGGACGCCCTCGTGCTGCGGGCGGCCACCGAGACGGCCAGGGCGTTCAACATGGCCATCGCCGCGGGCCGGGGCGTGCCGATCGACCAGCGTCGCGTCGACGCCGCGGTGATGGCCTGTCTCCAGGCGTCGGAGGCGTTCGTGGACGATCCCACGCCGTGGATCTCCCTGATCTCGGTGGCACGGCTGTACCCGGCCGGGGTGCGGCGGCAGGAACTGGGGCGCTGGTGGGACGAGTTGCACGGGCGTGACCCGTACAGCGTCGAGGGCCACCTGCAGGTGCTGCACTACTACTCGGCCCGCTGGCACGGGTCGAACGGCCTGATGTACGACTTCGCCCGCGACGCGGCCGGCGTGGCACCGCCGGGTTCGGCGCTGCCGGTGCTGGTGCAGTACGCGCGGGTCGAGGAGTACCGCACCGCGACGGACGCCGCCGAGGACAGACGCACGTCCGTGGGGCTCGGACAGCACTGGAAGAACGACGGGGCCATCAGTGACACCCGGCGCACCTGGCAGCGCTGGATCGTGGGCCGCGCCGACCCCACGGTGGCTCCCGGCGAGCTCCGTGACCTCAACTACCTGACCCACGCGGCCTGCCACGCGGGCCTGGCGGAGGTCGCGGTCCCCCTCCTGCAACTGCTGGACCGCCGGGGCACCCGCACGCCGTGGTCGTACACCGGGGAACCGGAGCATGAGTTCACCAAGTGGCGAAAGGAGTTCCGGGTGCGGGCCTGAGCCGACGCGCACGGACGGGCACGGCTCAGGGTGATCGCGGTCGACGTGCTCGGCGCCGGCGCGGTTGTCTATTTCGTCGCTGTCTCGCCCGCCAGCCCCGCGGTCCACTTCTCCTCGATCCGGCCGACCTTCCACACCAGCAGGGCGATGATCCATGTGGCGAAGAAGAGGCCCACGATGGCGAAGCCGAGGAGGTTGAGGTCGAGGCCGCTGATCCAGTCCCAGAAGAGGCCGTGGAGGGCGAGCCTGTCGGCGAGCAGGCCGAGGAGCTCGGCCGTGCCGATGAGGAGGGCCACCGCGACCGACAGACCGGTGATCGTGAGGTTGTAGTAGACCTTGCGGACCGGCTTCGAGAACGCCCAGCCGTAGGCGAAGTTCATGAAGGAGCCGTCGATCGTGTCGAGCAGGGACATGCCGGCGGCGAAGAGGACGGGCAGGGTGAGGATCGCGTACCAGGGCAGTCCCGAGGCCGCGCCCGACCCGGCCAGGACCAGCAGCGCGATCTCCGTGGCCGTGTCGAAGCCCAGGCCGAACAGGAGGCCCAGCGGGTACATCTGCCAGGACTTGGTGATCGACTTCATGACCCGGCCGAGCAGGCGGTTCATGAACCCGCGGTGGTTCAGCTGCTCCTCCAGGGCCGCCTCGTCGTAGCGGCCGGAGCGCATCCGCCGGAACACCTTCCAGATGCCCCCCAGGACGACCAGGTTGACCGCGGCGATCAGATAGAGGAACGCGCCCGAGACGGTCGTACCGATCAACGCGGTCACGTCGTGCAGGCGGGAGTCGCCGTCGCGGACCGGTCCCGCGAGGGCCTTCACCCCGAGCGAGAGCAGCAGAGCCAGGACGAAGACCACGCTGGAGTGGCCGAGCGAGAACCAGAAGCCCACCGACAGCGGCCGCTGCCCCTCCCCCATCAGCTTGCGCGTGGTGTTGTCGATGGCCGCGATGTGGTCGGCGTCGAAGGCGTGCCGCATCCCGAGGGTGTAGGCGGTCACGCCGATGCCGATGCCGAAGGACTTCTCGCCGACGCCGTAGTGGTGCGGGGCGACGATCGCGACGAGGACGAACCAGCCGATCACGTGCAGGGCCACCACGACCGCGGCCATGCCGCCCGCCCTGACCCACTCCTGCCGCGTCATGGAGCCACGGACGCGGTGCCATACCGAGCCCCTCGCGGGGGCGGTGGCGGGGAGGAGGGGCGGAGCGGAGTCAGGGGCGGCCGTCATCGGGCGGAGATTCCTTCTGCAGGGGCTACGGCCGCGATCAGCAGCCTCGTGCCATCCTGCGGTACCTGCAAGTCATGTGCAGTAAAGGCCGTGACAGGTCTTTCCCACGACTGGGGAAAACACCCTGTCAGGGCGTCGCGGCCGGGCCGTCCGGACGGTCGCGACGCCGCTCGACCGTCTCGCGGCTGAGCGCCTCCATCTCACCGCCCTCGCCGTCGCGCCGACCTCCGAGTCCTACCAGGAGTGCCGGCGCCGGAGACGCCGGTCGCGCTCAGAGCGCCTTGCGGCGGACGAGGAGGGCGAGCACCAACAGGCCCGGCAGCAGGGGCAGCCACACGGTCAGCAGCCGGTAGCCCAGCACCGCGGAGGCGGCCGTCACGGCGGGCGCTCCCCCGGCGGTGAGGGCGAGGGCGAGCGCCGCGTCGAGGGAGCCGATGCCGGCCGGGGTGGGCAGCAGGGCGGCCGCGCAGCTCGCGGCGAGGTAGAGCAGGGCCACCAGGGTCGGGGCCAGCGGGAGGGCGACGGCCCGGGTGACGGCGATCAGGACGAGCGCGTGCAGTACGGCGAAGCCCAGGGAGCCGCCCCACAGGGCCGCCGCCCGGTGCGGGTGCGCGTGGACGGCCCTGAGGTCGGTCAGCACGAGGGCCAGGGCCCGTCGGCAGTGCGGCCACAGCGCGGTGCCCAGGAGCAGGACGAGCGCGACGGCGGCGACGGCGAGCCCCGGCCACACCGCCGGCAGGCGTGGCAGGACGAGGACCCCGGGGCAGGCCGTCGCGAGGACGACGATGAGGACGGCCCGCACCAGCCCGCCCGTCGTGGCCTTCACCGCGAGCGCGGTCGCGGCGCGTCCCGCCGACAGTCCGCAGCGCATGAGGAAACGGAGGTTGACCGCGCCTGAGCCGAGTCCCGCGGGCAGCAACTGGCCGGCGGCGGAGGCGGCGAACTGTGCGGCCACCAGATGCCTGGGCGGCAGGGGCCGCAGCACCGCGCCCTGCTGGGCGAGCGCCGAGCACGCCCAGGTCGCGGAGGCTGCCGCGGCGGCGACGAGCAACCAGCCCTGGTCGGCGACGGCGAGCCTGAGGGCACCGGTCTCCAGCACGGGCCAGTGGCGCCGGACCAGCCAGCCGGCGGCGGCCAGCACGGCGAGGGTCAGGGCGAGTTGCCCGCAGGCGCGTCGCCGGCCGGCCGTGACGGCGATGTGCCCGGACGTCATGTCGGCCCGGGTCCGCGCACGGTCGGTGCGACGTGGAGGTCCATCCCGGCGGCCGGCACGGTGTGCCAGTCGCGCGCGTAGGCGGGTGGCGCACCGCCGGGCCGGGTGAGGACGGCGACGGGCATACGGCGGGACGCACCGACGATCCCGGACTCGGTGCTGTTGGTGTTGTGGCCCCATGCCGCCGCGGAGGTGCACCCGGCGTAGTACGCGACGGGGACCGACAGCCGGCCGGTGAGCAGACAGGGCGGGCGCACCCCGAGACGGTTCAGTTCGGCCGCGGTGCGGGCCCAGTCGCGGTGATGGCCCGTGGTGCGGTCCACCGTGCGCTCCAGCACCACGTACTGCACCGCCAGGTGACCCGTCACCCCGATCGCGAGCAGCACCGCCGCCACCGGACGCCACCGGCCGGCCGGGGTGGTCGCGAGGTGGAACAGCGCGTCGGCGACCGGGATCGCCAGCAGGGCGTAGGCGGGCAGCAGGAAGCGCGGAGCCGCGTACCCGATCAGGAAGAGGTAGGGCACGGCGGCCGTGGTGGCGCAGGCCAGCGGGACGAGGGTGGTCCGGGTGCGCCCGGCCCGGACGGCGACCACCAGCCCGACGGCGGCCAGCAGCGGGAGGACGGCCCACCAGGCCATGACCGCGGGGTCCGGCAGCGGCCCGGTGCAGGGGCGGCACAGGGACCGGCCGCCCAGACTGCGCAGTTGGTCGTCGACGGCGAACTGCGGGCCGAGGCCGCCCTGGATCCGGGAGCCCTCATGCAGCCGTTCGACCAGACCGCCGTAGCTGAGGTACGCCTCGATCACCCACTGCGCGCCGCCCGCGACGAGTCCGGCCACGAGGGCGAGGGCGGAGCGTGGACAGCGGCGGACCGCGGCGGCCGCGAGGAGCGGGAGGGTGACCCACACGGCGTCGGTGGGCCGCATCCACGCCATGAGCGCGGCACCCGCCACGACCCCCCACAGGGCCTTCGGGTTCTCGCGGGCCCGTAAGAAGCAGCCGACGGCACCCAGCCCGCCGACGGCGACCCAGTAGTTGGGCATGGCCTGCGGGCCGTAGAACAGAGTGATCCACAGGGAAGCGAACAGGGCACCGCCGACGGCGAGGACGCGGGCCGGGAAGAGGCCGCGCCAGGCGCGCAGGGCCAGGTAGAGGCCGAGGCCGGACAGCACGGCGAGATAGACGCGCAGGAGTTCCGTCGAGGTCGACCAGCTCGCGACCGGCGCCACCAGCAACGACACACCGCGGGCGCGCGGGGCGCTGAAGAACGCGGCCGGGGCCTGGGCACCTACCTGGCTGACGTACACGGTCTCGTCCCAGCCGAGGCCCATGCCGGGGCGGACGAGGACGAGTTGGGCCAGGGTGAAGGCGGCGGCCACGACCGCCGACGGCCAGTGGCCTCTGGCTCGCCCGGAGGTGTCGGGGGTGACCGGCGGCGTCCGCCGGTCACCCCCGACGAGCAGAGCACTGTCGCCGTGGCCCATCGTCCACCCCTCACCCCGTATGCCGCGGGAACCTGGTCCGATCCACAAAGGCCTGGACAAGGTAACCCGCGGCAGCAGGGGGTGCAGGGCGGAGTTCGGCCAAGCGGTGCCTGTCCGGCTCGCCCGTCGGGGTCAGCGGGCGTGCGGGGCGCGGTGCGGGGGCTGGCTCGGGGCCGGGCGGTCCCTCGGTGCCGGGACGGGGCGGACGACGGGCCCGTCCCCGTTCACGGTGAGCGGCGTGCCGTGATGGCGGATCGTCAGGGGAGCGCCCGCCATCAGGGTGTACGTCGCCTTGTCCGGGCCGATCTCGACCCGCAGGCAGCGGCCCATGAGCTGCAGGTTGAAGGCGAGGCGGCTGAACCGCTCGGGCAGGCGGGGTGCGAACCGCAGGGACTCACCGTCGCGGCGCAGACCGCCGAACCCGGCGACGAGGGCCGTCCAGGTGCCGGCGAGGGAGGCGATGTGCAGGCCGTCGCGGGTGTTGTTCTCCAGGTCGGCGAGGTCCATCAACGCCGCCTCGGCCGTGTAGGCGTAGGCGAGGTTCAGGTGTCCCGCGCGGGCGGCGACGACCGCCTGGACGCAGGCCGACAGGGAGGAGTCGCGTACGGTCAGGGGCTCGTAGTAGGCGAAGTTGCGGGCGATCTGCTCGTCGTCGTGGAACTCCTCGAACCAGCCGCTGCACAGGTACATCGCCAGCACCAGGTCAGCCTGCTTGACGACCTGCTTGCGGTAGATGTCGAAGTAGGGGAAGTGCAGCATCAGCGGGTACTGGTCGGCGCGGGTGCCGGCGAAGTCCCACTGCTGGTAGCGGGTGAAGCCCGCGTGCTGCTCGTGCACGCCGAGGTCGTCGTTGTACGGGATGTGCACGGCCTCGGCGGCGTCCCGCCAGGCGGCGCTCTCCTCGTCGTCGACGCCGAGCGCTGCGGCCCGCTGCGGATGCCGGGCGCAGACGTCGGCGGCCGCGAGGAGGTTCGCGCGGGCCATGAGGTTGGTGTACGTGTTGTCGTCGGCGACCGCGCTGTACTCGTCGGGGCCGGTGACACCGTCGATGTGGAAGACGCCGTGATGGTCGTGGTGGCCCAGCGAGCGCCACAACCGGGCCGTCTCCACGAGGAGTTCGACGCCGGTGTCCCGTTCGAAGTCCGTGTCGCCGGTGGCCTCGGTGTAGCGCACCACGGCGTCCGCGACGGCGGCGTTGACGTGGAAGGCGGCGGTGCCGGCGGGCCAGTACGCCGAGCCCTCCGAGCCCTCGATGGTTCGCCACGGGAACGCGGCGCCGTTCAGACCGAGTTGCACGGCGCGCTCTCGGGCGGCGGGCAGTGTCGTCTGCCGCCAGCGCAGGGCCTCGGCCACGGCACGCGGCTCGGTGTAGGTGAGCAGGGGCAGCACGAAGGTCTCGGTGTCCCAGAAGGCGTGCCCGTCATATCCGGAACCGGTCAGTCCCTTGGCGGGAATGGCCCGTTGCTCCGCACGGGCGCCCGCCTGGAGGACGTGGAAGAGGGCGAAGCGGACGGCCTGCTGGATCTCCTCGTCGCCGTCGACCTCGACGTCGGCGCGGGCCCAGAAGTCGTCGAGATAGCCGCGCTGTTCGTCCAGGAGTCCGTCCCAGCCGCTGTGGGCGGCGGCCGCCAGGGCCGCGTCGACCTGGTCGCTCATCGCGGGCCGGGAGCGGGTGCCGGACCAGCCGTGCGCGACCAGTTTCTCCACCCGCAGCCGCTGCCCCGGCTCCAGGACGGAGGTGACGGTCAGCCGGGCCAGGTCCACCGTCTCCTCGCTGCTCGTGGTGGTGCGTTCGGGCCCCTCGATCACGTGGTCGGCGGCCACGGCGACCCGCAGTCCGCTGTGCCGGGTGCGGTGCACCAGCCGCAGCCGGGTGCCGTCGGCGAAGCCCTCCTCGTGCTCCAGCGGGGACTTCAGGACCTTGGAGGCGCGCGGGTCGCCGTTCGCCCCGGGCAGACTCTCGTTGGTGACGAGTTCGGACTGGATCACCACACGGGTGCGGCTGTCGACGGGCTCCACCTCGTAGGCCACCGCGGCGACGGCCCGCTGGGCGAGCGAGACGAGCCGGGTCGAGCGCACCCTTATCCGCGAGCCGGCCGGCGAGATCCACTCGCAGGACCGCTCCAGGACGCCCCGGCGCAGGTCGAGGCAGCGTTCGTGGGCCACCAGACGGCCGTAGCGCAGGTCGAAGGGCTCGTCGTCGACGAGGAGCCGCACGATCTTGCCGTTGGTGACGTCGATGACGGTCTGACCGGACTCCGGATAGCCGTAACCGGCCTCGGCGTACGGCAGCGGGTGCAGTTCGTGGACGCCGTTGAGGTAGGAGCCGGGCAGGCCGTGCGGCTCGCCCTCGTCGAGGTTGCCGCGCCAGCCGACATGGCCGTTGGACAGGGCGAACACGGACTCGCTCTGGGCCAGGACATCGAGGTTGAGAGAGGTCTCGCGGACGGCCCAGGGCTCGACGGTGTAGGAGCGGTGGGTGATCACGCCTCCCCTCCCAGCTCGGCGAGGCCCTTCACGACGATGTCCGCGCCGTGCTCGTACAGGGCGTCGGCCTGTCCGACGCGGTCGAGGCCGACGACGAACCCGAAGCCTCCCGCGCGGCCGGCGTCCATGCCGGCGAGGGCGTCCTCGAAGACGGCGGAGCGGGGGGCGTCCAGGCCCAGGTCGTGGGCGGCGGCGAGGAAGGTGTCGGGGTGGGGCTTGCCGGGCAGCTTGCGCTCCGCCGCGACCACGCCGTCGATGCGTACGTCGAAGAGGTCCTCGGCGTCGATCGCGCGCAGTACGTCACGGCAGTTGGCGCTGGAGGAGACGATCGCGGTGCGCAGCCCCTGGGCGCGGGCCGCGCGGATGTAGGTCAGGGTGTCGTCGTAGGCCTCGACGCCGTCCGTGCGGATCTTCTCCAGCACGAGAGCGTTCTTGCGGTTGCCGAGGCCGTGGACCGTCTCCGCGCCCGGGGGGTCCTCCGGCTTCCCGTCCGGCAGTCCGATGCCGCGGGAGGCGAGGAAGGTGCGCACACCGTCGGCCCGCGGCAGGCCGTCGACGTACTCGTCGTAGTCGTGGTCGTCGAAAGGCCGGAAGTGTTCGCCCTCGCGTTCACGCAGGAACGCGTCGAACATCTCCTTCCACGCGGCCGCGTGTACGACGGCCGTCCTGGTGACGACCCCGTCGAGGTCGAACAGGCAGGCCTTGATCTCTTCTGGCAGACCGAGCTCCGTCATACACAACCCGTTCCCTGCGAGGCGCGGTGTCAACAGACGGATTCAGTCGTGCGGGAAGGAGTGGTGCTCGTGGGCCACCAGCCAGCGGCCGCGCTCCTTGCGCAGGCCGAAGGTGAGCCTGAGCCGGAAACCGGGGTGGGCGGCGAGTTCCTCCGGGGTGGCACAGCGCACCAGGGCGTGTGCGTAGGCGACGTCGGTCCCGGCGGTGATGTGGAGGGACTCGATGTCGAAGCAGGCGCCCTGGGCCTGCCACGCGAAGAACGGGGGCCAGGCCGCGCGGTAGGCGGCGAGGCCCCGGATGCCGTGGTGGGGCGGCGGCACGTCGAACATCACGAGGTCCTGGGCGTGGTCGGCGATCACGCCCGCGAGGTCGCCGCGGTGCACGGCCGCGGCCCAGCCGGTGATGAGGGCGCGGATCTGCGCCTCGTCGTCGCCCGTGCCGGAGGTGTCCGAGGCGTCGGACTCGTCGGAGTACTGGGGCACGACCGGGCTCCTTTCTCCCCCTTCCGCTCTCCAGGGTGCCTCGCCGGCCTGAAGTCCTCGAATGACACACTCGGCGTGTGCCGCTGACCTTCGACGACCTCGTGACCCGCGCGCGTTCCCTCGCCGAGCCCGGAGGGCGGGCCGTTCTCGGTGTCGCCGGCTCCCCCGGCGCGGGCAAGACGACCCTGGCCGAGCACTTGGTGCGGGCGCTCAACGGCTCCGGGGACCCCTGGGTGGCGCACGTCCCGATGGACGGCTTCCATCTGGCGGACGTGGAGCTGGACCGGCTCGGGCTGCGCGACCGCAAGGGGGCGCCCGAGACCTTCGACGCGGCGGGGTACGCGGCGCTGCTGCGGCGGCTGCGCGAGGAGACGGACGGGGACACCGTGTACGCGCCGGGCTTCGAGCGGGTCCTGGAGCAGCCGATCGCCGGGGCGATCCCGGTGCCGCCGACGGCCCGTCTGGTCGTCACCGAGGGGAACTACCTGCTGCTCGACACCGGGGCCTGGAGGCGCGTCCGGCCGGCCCTGGACGAGGTGTGGTTCTGCGCGCCGGACGAGGACGAGCGGGTGCGCCGGCTGGTCGCCCGGCACGAGGAGTTCGGCAAGACCCACGAGGAGGCGGTGGCGTGGGTGCGGCGCTCGGACCAGCGCAACGCGGAGCTGGTGGCGGCGACCCGGGACCGGGCCGACCTCGTGGTGCCGGTGTCGGCCCTGCCGCGCGTGGACGTGTGAGGGAGGGGGCGCCCCCTCCCCCGGGTGTCAGCAGGCGGACAGCGTCAGTTCCGGCTCGCCGTGGGCGTCGCCCGCCGGGTCGCCGATCCACGCCGTGAACGCCTCGGTGCGTACCGTCAGTCCGGCCCCGTCGCGTGCGAAGGCCGCCGTCAGGACCGCGCCGGGGCCGTAGCGCACGGCGAAGGCGTGCAGGTCGTGCGGGGTGTCCGGGACGGGGCCGGCCTCCAGGGCCGTGGAGCTGACCAGGTGGCGCCAGCCCTCGTCGGGGTTGCCGTAGCCGCGGGGGTCGGCGGCCAGCGCGAAGGCGGCCTGCTCCTGGGTCGCCTCCGAGCGGGCGTCGAAGTGGTCGGTGCCCTCCGCCGCGGGGTGCGTCAGCCGCAGCGCGCCCACGGAGGTCACCTCGCCCTCGGCCGTGCGGCGCACCCGGTCGCCGTCGTCCTCGGCGTACGGCAGCCCGGCCAGGAGGTAGGGGGTGCCGGGGAGGCGTTCCACGGTGACCGTGGTCCACAGGCTGGTGCCGTCCGTGACGTACAGGGACTGCAGATGGCGCAGCACATGGTCGCGGCCGACGACCGGCTTGGTGACCAGCTTGGCCGCGAGGCCGTCGGTGCGCACGTCACGGACCCGGACCTCGCCCATGGGACGGCACAACAGGAAGCCGTCGACGACCGGGCCGAAGCCGTGCTGGCGGTTGACGGCGGCGGGCAGGTAGTAGGTGCCCGCGGCCTCGACGAGCGCCGGGGTCATCGCGGAGTCGAAGGCCACCGAGACCGTGCCCGCGCGCAGTTGGTGGCGGGCGGTCGTGGTGGACGGCTCCCGGTGCCAGCGTGTGGTGTCCTGGATCTGCCAGACCAGCATCCAGGCGAAGTGGCCGTCCACCCCGCCGTCCTCCTTGACCGCGTGCCGGGCCCAGCGGCTGTCGCCCCGGTAGCGGCCGAGGTCGGCGCCGACACGGGCGCCGAAGTAGCGCAGGCCGAGGACCGACTCGAAGGCGGAGTGCTGCTCGCTGTAGCGCGGACCGCCGTTGTCGAAGCCGCCGTTGGTCAGGCGGGCGTCGAGGTAGCGGGCCAGGGTGTCGCCGTCCTCGGCGAAGATCTCCTCGCCGCTGACCCGGTGGGCCTGGGCGAGGAAGGACAGGGAGATCGGGCCGTAGTTGTTGTCGTAGGCGCCGCCGTGCTCGGGGGGCAGGGCCGCGCCGCGGTCCACGACGCGGTGGGCGCGGATCTCGTCGCGGTACAGGCGCAGGGCCCGCGCGCGCACCGACTCCGCCTCCGGGCCCGGCAGATGGGCGGCCAGCATCAGGCCGCCGACCACACAGCCGATCGCCTGGTTGCCCGCCTCCTGCGGGTTGAAGAAGGTCGCCTCGGTCAGCCAGCGCCAGTATCCGCGGGCCACGTCGAGGAGTTCGGCCCGCGGGCCGTCGTCGACGAGCCCGTCCGCCGCGTCCAGCACGTTGACCGCCTGGAGCAGCGCCCACACCGTGCTCGGCCAGTCGCCGATGGGGTGCGCGCCCGCCGCCAGGGTGTAACGGGCGTACGGCAGACCGGAGTTGCGCAGCTTCAGGTTCGGGTAGCCGGGATTGTCGTCCCGGTGGACCCGCTCGCGCAGATGGAAGGCGAGGCTGCGGGCGACCGCCTCCGGCAGTCTCGGGTCCTTGCCGCGCTGCCAGGCGAACGCGAGCAGGGAGGTGATGCCGAGCGAGGTGTCCCCGATGTCGTCGACGCAGTCGGGGTGTTCGAGGTTGCCCTCGGGCGTGAGGCGCGCGAGGGCCTGCTCGGTGACGTCGGCGAGGACGGCGTCGTACGCCTCCGGGCTGTCCGGCAGGTCGTGCAGCGGCGCGAGCTGGCGTGGGAGGTGCAAGGAGATCAGCCCTTCATGCCGGGGAGCCGGCACGCAGTGTGAGAGTCAGTGTCTGCGGTCCGTGCCCGCCGAGGTGGACGCGGTTCCCGGTCGTCGCGTCGGTGCCGCCGGCCACGGTGTAGTCCTGCCCGGGGTCGTAGCGCAGCACCTCGCTCCGGTCCGGGCCGACGAGCGGTTCGCCCGTCTCGACGACGGCCTCGACCCGGATCTCGTCGTCGCCGACGCGGTAGGTCAGGGGCTCGGTCGTCATGCACCAGCGTCCGTCGCCGAGCGGTACGGCGCCCTGCGGCTCGCCGCCCGGCCGGAAGGTCAGTTCGAGGGACCACGGCACCGACGGGCCGCTGATGTCGATCCGCAGGTCGGCCCCGTCGTCCCGCAGGTCGACCTCGACCCGCGTGGTGTGGGAGACCTCGTCCTGGGGGCGGTTGGGGAAGTCCATCGCCGCGGAGAAACGGCCCTCGTCCACCAGACGGTAGGTGCCGTCGTCGCGCCTGCGGTCCTTCGGGAGCGGCTGGTAGTAGGCGCTGGTGAGGGTCTGGGTGAGCCGGTACCGGTGGTCGGCGAGCCGTTCCGTCTCGGCGGCGCGGAACGGGCCCAGGTCGAAGAAGCCGCGGGAGAGCCGGACCGCGTCGAGGACCGCGGCACCGGCGAACAGGCGCAGGAAGGTGGGGTTGCAGGCCAGGCCCGAGCGGATGCGCCGGTGCTCGGGCACGTCTGAACCGCCGTACACGACGGTGTGCGCGGTCTCCGAGACGTGGGCGGCGAGGCGTGCGGTGGGGAGGTACCGGTCGCGCGGGAGTTCCTCCGGGTCCGGAGCGGGCAGGGCGCGTGCCAGATCCGGGGTGAGGAGGGTCTGGGCGAGCAGGTCGGGATCGTGGATGCCGTCGGCGGCCGCCAGACGGGCCGCGCGGGCGAAGTCGCCCCGGCCGGTGCGGATCGCGAGCAGCCGGTAGTGCGGCAGGTAGGGCCACAGCGCGAACGACTGCCTCTGGTCCTGGCGGCGCGAGTGGACGGTCTCCACCGTGCCGTCCGGCCTGATCAGGTCCAGGGTCGCGGTGAGGTTGCGTTCGACGGCGTCCACCAGCTCGGGACGCCCGAGCACCTCGGCCAGCAGCAGCAGCGCCGGGTTGGTCACGATGGACGCGTAGACGGCGCTGCGTTCCGAGTACAGGCCGTCGGCGTCGATGTCGACGCCCTCGGCGAGCCACTCCTCGGCGCGGGCGAGCAGCCGGTGGTCGGGGAACGAGCGGTGCAGCCGGGCCAGCGCCGCGGACAGCTCCCAGCGGTGGTTGGGGGTGTGCACCCCACCGGTCAGGAGGCTCGCGGTGGCGGCGCCGGCGATCTCGGCGAGCGCGGCCGTGACGTCGGCGAGTTCGGGCCCCGCGGCCGCCGCCAGGACGTGCGCGTCGCACACGTCGTTGACGGTGAACGCGGAGTCCGGCGGCGACTGGACGTTGTCGCCGCCCGCGAAGAGGCCGGAGGGCGTCTGCACGGACCGCAGGGCACGCAGGTGGGTCAGCGCGCCGGCGACGGCCCGCTCGCTGCCGTGCAGGGCCGACTCCGGCGAGCGGTACGCCGCGACCAGGGTCTTCACCCGCCGGGCCAGGGCGCGGTGCGGCTCGATGAACTCCGCCGACGGGTCGGCCGACCCGTCGGCTGCGAGCGCTGCCGCGCGGACGAACTCGTGGTCGAGCGGGAACGGCAAGGTCAGTCCTTCAGTCCGGCGTTGATGTCGGCACCCATGACGTACTTCTGGAAGACCAGGAAGATCGCGATCAGCGGGATCATCGAGATGACCGACGCGCCCAGCAGGACCGACCAGTTGATGTTCTGCGCGCCGACGATGCTCTGGATGCCGATCTGGACGGTGAACTTGTTGGGGTCGTTCAGCATCAGCAGCGGCCAGATGTAGTCGTTCCAGCGCCACTGGAAGGACAGGATGGCGAGGGTCAGCATGATGGGCCGGGAGAGCGGCACCATGATCCGCAGGAAGATCGACAGCTCCTTGGCGCCGTCGATGCGCGCGGCTTCCACGAGTTCGTCGGGGACCGTCAGGAAGAACTGGCGGAACATGAAGCAGCCGGTCGCCGTGAGCACGGCCGGGAGGATGATGCCGGCGAACGAGTTGTAGAGGCCGAGGTTGCGGACCACCAGGAACTCCGGGGCGAGCATGACCTCGCCCGGCAGCATCGTGGTGGCCAGGATGCAGATGAAGAACGCCTTGAGCCATCTGTTGTCGTACTTGGCCAGCGCGTATCCGGTGCAGCAGCTGACCCCCACCGTGAGGATCGTCGTGATCACACACACGAGGGCCGTGTTGATGAAGTACTGGGAGAAGTTGGCGCTGTCCCACGCCGCTCTGAACCCGGACAGGGTGGGGTTGTGCGGGACCAGCGTCAGCGGATAGGAGAACAGGTCGCTGGCCGGCTTGAAGGAGCTGAGGACGAACCACAGCACCGGGAAGCCGTACAGGCACGCCATGATCCACAGCAGTGTCGTCGCGGACACCGCCTGCCGGAGCCCACCACTGGCCGTCTTGCGGGGACGCTTCCCGGGGACTCGCCGTCCGGAGCCGACGTCGGCCGGGCGCGGGATGTCTGTGGTTGTCATCGGTTCTCCACCCGCCGGTTGACGATCAGCTGGACGACCGCGACGGCCATCAGGATGAGCATGAGCACGAAGGACGCGGCGCTCGCGTAGCCGATCTGGCCCCGTTTGAAGCCGGTCTCGTAGATGTACTGGACGAGCAGGTTGTTCGAGGTGCCGGGTCCGCCGTTGTTGAGGGCGACGAACACCGGGTACTCCTTCATCGAGTTGATCGTGTTGAGCAGGATCACGATGAACGAGGTGGGCGCGATGCTCGGCAGCGTGATGCTGAAGAACTGGCGCCAGGGGCCGGCGCCGTCGAGCGAGGCGGCCTCGTAGTACGACACCGGCACGTTCTTGATCGCCGCGATGAACAGCAGCATGGTGAAACCGGTCCAGGCCCAGGCCGCCGCCATCACCACCACGAGCAACGAGAGGTCCGCGTTGGACTGCCACGGAACGGCGTCCCCGCCGAACTTCTCGATGATGTAGTTCACCAGGCCGAAGTTCTCGCCGAACATCCACCGCCACAGGACACCCACGACGATGGGCGACAGCAGCCACGGGATGAAGAAGAGGACACGGGCGACCGACCCGCCCTTGGCGTGCTTGCTCACCACCAGGTTGGCGGCGAGCAGGGAGACCACGAAGTTCAGCGGGACGAAGAGGACGGTGTACAGCAGCGTCCGGGTCAGCGCGTCGTAGAACGTGGAGTCCCCGAACAGGTTCTGGTAGTTGTCCAGCCCGACCCACTGGAACACCCCCACGCCCGTGTAGTTCGTGAAGGAGTAGATGAGCCCGATCACCGCCGGCCAGACGAAGAACAGCGCGAAGAGCACGACGTTGGCCGCGATGAGGACGAGCGGCGCAAGGGTGTACTTACTGCGTCTCCTGGGCGGACTCGGCGGGCTCACAGACACGTCCGAGGCGCGTTTTGTCATCTTCCTGACTCCGTGCTGGTGGAAGGGGATTGCGGTGGGCTCGGGCCGTGAGCCCTGCGACACGTGGGCGGCCGGGCCGGGCGGCGGGGTCGGGACACCGCCGCCCGGGCGCTGGTGGCCTGTGATCAGCCGCCGACCTGCTGGTTGTAGCCGTCCACGATGTTCTGCAGGGCCTTGTCGGCCGACTGCTGGCCGTTGATCGCCTTGCCGAGCTCCGTCTTGGTCGGGTCCTCGGTGATGCTCTTGCCCTTCAGCACCCAGTTCGTCTGCGCGCTGTTGAAGTAGCCGGAGATCGGGGCGTAGAGCGGGATCTCCTCGTTGTAGAGCTTGAACGCCGCCTGCGCCGCATCGGACTTGAAGGGGTACGTCGGGTTCAGACCGCTCTCGACCGGCAGGAAGCCGGACGCCTCGCACAGGGCCTTGTAGTGGGCCGGCTCGTACAGCCAGGACAGGAACTTCGTCGCGGCCTTGGACGCGTCGCCGTTGTTGTTGAAGCCGACCACCATGCCGCCGCTGTTGACGTCACTGGCCTGCACCGGCTGGGCGGGGGTCGGGACGCTGGCCCACTCGAACTTCTTGATGCTGTCCGCGAAGGAGGCGACCTGCCACACGCCGGACCAGTAGGCGACCACGTCACCGCTCTGGAACATGGCGGACGGGTCGGCGCCGCTGGTCCACACCGACTTCGGCATGGTCTTGTCGTCGTTCCATCCGACGAAGGTGTTCACGGCCTTCTTGGTCGCCGCGTCCACCGAGAACTTGCCGGAGTCGTCGGCGTGGACGTACTTGCCGCCCATCTCGTACACCATGGCGCGCAGCCGCGAGGGCGACTGGTCGAAGGTCAGGGAGTACTTGGCGCCGGTCTTCTCGCGGACCTTGTTGGCCGCGGCGATGAAGTCGGTCCAGGTCCAGGTCTTCGACGGCTCGGTCGGGAAGGAGACGCCCGCCTTCTCGAACAGCGACTTGTTGATGAACAGGCCGGACGCGGTGACGTCCGAGGGGATGGACAGCACCTTCCCGGACGAGTCCTTCGCGAGGAAGTTCTGGTTGATGTTGTTGCTCTTCTTGTTGGCGATGGAGCTGAGGTCGATCAGCTTGCTCGACCAGATCGGGTCCAGCGCCGGCACGGCCGCCACGTCGGGCAGGGAGTTCGCCTGCGCGGCGTTGTGCAGCTTCGTGGTGTAGCCGTCGTAGGGAATGTTGACGAGCTTGAGGTTGACGCCGGTTTCCTTCTTGTACTGCGCCACCATCTTCTTCCAGCCCGCGTCCTGCCCCGGAACCGTGGAGATCCAGAACGTCAGCGACTTGGAAGTGCCGCCGGAGCCGGAGTCCCCGCCACAGGCGGTGAGCGTCAGGGCACCTGCCGTGAGAGCGGCAGCGAGGGAAACCAGGCGGCGCGTGCCGCCGCGGCCGAGTCGGCGAGAGCGCCGCACACCCACAGTGGTCATCTTCGATCCCTTTTTTTCGTCGTAGGGGACGGAGCACGGCGCCGACGGAGGCGGCACTGGTGCAGTTTGCAGGAGGTTTGCTTTCCGAGGGCGCGGCCTCGCCCGGCCGCGTCATCCTGACGGACAAGGGTCCCCGGCCGCTGTGGCCGCCACCGCACGGGCACGCCCTCGTGCGGTTGCCGTACGTCGAGTACGGGCGGGACGCTCGCCCAAGCCGGCGTCCCGGCCGACTTAGAAAGCGCTTGTCCGGACATTGGCAGACCGAGTCCGAAACCGTCAATCCTTCTTCCGCGCCGCCTCGGTCACGGTTTGGACTCCTCGGGCGACCGCGAGGCGGGCGGCGCCCACGACGGTGCCGAGATCGCCCACCTGACTGCTGACCACCTCGGTGGGCCAGCTCAGTCGCTCCAGCTCGGCCCGCACACCGGGCAGGAGCTGCGGAAACGAGCCCGTGCTGCCGCCCAGCACGAGCAGTCCCGGGTCCAGGACGGCGGTCACGGCGGCGGCCAGCCGGCCCACGTCCACGGCATGTCGGTCGACGACCGCGCGGGCCGCGTCGCTGCCCCGCTGGGCGAGGGCGAAGAGCTGCTCGGCCGTGCGGGGGCGTGCGCCGTCGGATTCCGGCCAGGCCGCCCCGGCCCGGCGCAGCAGGGACCGGGACCCGATGTACTCCTCCAGGGCCTCGTGGCGGGGCTCCAGGCCGTCGTCCCAGGGGTAGGGCAGTCTGGCGAGCTCTCCGGCGGCGCCGTTGGCACCGGCCAGCACCTGGCCGCCCACGACGATGCCGAGACCGATACCGACGCCGATCCGCAGGTAGCCGAAGGTGTGACGGCCGCGGGCCGCGCCCTCGTGCAGCTCGGCGAGGGCGGCGCAGTTGACGTTGTTCTCCAGGTGGACGGGCACGCCGGGCGGCAGCGCGACGGCCACCGCGTCGAAGACGGGGCCGGCCTTGGCGGTGGCGGGGCGCATCTTCTGCGGCGCGGTGACGTCACCGACGGCCACCACGATGGTGCGCAGCGGAGCGTCGGCGGGCAGCGCGGAGAGCGCCTCCCGTACGACGTCGGCGGCGTCCTCCCGGGGGCCGGTGGCCTCGGCGAGCAGGGTGCCGTCCAGGGCGCAGCCGCGGACCCGGGTGAGGGCGGGGCCGAGGTCGACGGCGAGCACCGCGCCCGCGGCCGGGCCGAGGCGGTAGACGGCGGCGCTGCGGCCGGTGGCGCCGGAGGAGGTGCCCGAGTGGGCGGCGAGGTGCACGCCCTCCAGTTCGGCGACGGCGGAGGAGACCGTCGGCTTGGACAGCCGCGCGAGGCTCGCCAGCTGCGGCCGCGTCGCGGTGCCCGCCTGGGCAAGCACGGCGAAGACCGCGCTCGCGCTTTCGGTCAGACGGGGGGCTCTCACCACGTCGTATTCCACAGTACCCCCAGGTCACAGGCCGCTCTCCAGAGCCGAGCGGCTCGGCGGGAGGCGGCGATGGGTTGCTCCGGCGTCGCACGTTCCGACCCCGGGCGAAAGGCTCGGGAAGCCGACCGCGCGACGGCTATTGACACGCACTGTACTTCGTTAGTTAACTTCCTAACGAACGTCACGGTACTCGCCTGCCGTGGTCCGTCAGAGGCCCGTCCCGGGGCTTCGCTAGTTCTTCAACCGCCTTGCCCTCAGACACGGTTCGCCCACCGTCGCAGCACACAGCGCAACGACGAAAGAGGTTCCGTGCAGGACACCGCACCCCTGGTTGTCGGCATAGACGTGGGCGGCACCAAGACACAGCTCCGTGCCCTCGTCGGCGACACCCTTGTCGCCGACCACGTCCGCTCCAGCAGCGGCTGGCGGCCCCACGACCCGGTGGCCGCCGCCGGCTGGCTGGCCGCGCTGACCGCCGACGCGCTTCCGGCGGGCACCCGCCCGTCCTCCCTCGCCGTCGGCGGTCACGCCTGCGAGACCCCGCGCCAGTGCGCGCAGATCCGCACCGCCCTCCAACTCCACTTCGACGCGCCCGCGCTGGTCGTGGGAGACGCCGAACTCCTGGTCCCCGCGGCGGGACTGGACAAGGGGGTCGGCCTGGTCGCCGGCACCGGCTCGGTCGCCGTGGGCCGGTTCCCCGACGGCACACCGGTCCAGGTCGGCGGCTGGGGCGCGCTCCTCGGCGACGAGGGCGGTGCCGCCGGTCTGGTCCGCGAGGCCGTACGGGCCGTCTGGGGCGCGCACGACCGCGGCGAGGAGCCCGACGCGCTGGCACTCGGTCTGCTGTCCGGGTTCGACGTCCCGGACGTACCCGCGCTCGGTGCCGCGCTGGAACACGCCACGGCCGCCTCCGCCGACTGGGGCCGGCACGCCCCGGCCGTCTTCGCCGCCGCCGAGGCCGGGTCCCCGCTCGCCCGCACCGTGATCGCCGAGGCGGGCCGCGCCCTGGCCGCGCTCGTCGAACGGCTCGCCGCCCGCGGGGTGGTGGTCGACGACGTCGTGGTCGCGGGCAGTACCGTCCTCGCCCAGCCGTCGCTGTACGACGCGTTCGCGTCGGCGCTCGCGGACGGCGTGCCGACGGCACGGCCGCGCCCCCTGCGGGCACCTCCGGTGGACGGCGCGGTGGCGATGGCCCGTTCACTTCTGTGACATCCGCCGGACGCCGAGTCTCCTCCGGTCCGCCATGACCCGCCCGTAGATCTTCGCTCGTACGACTTCAGAAAGCGCGTTCGGCGCACCCGTCGTCCGGCGCATCATGAGTCGCGTCCGCACCACCTCCCCGGCCGCACGGCCGCAGAACTCCAGAGAGAGGCCCACTCCATGCCGTCATCCGCCGGGCAGCACTCCCCCGCGCCGCTCACCGAACGCGCCATGAGGCGAAGGGGATTCCTCAAGACGTCCCTGGGCGCCTCGGCCGGCGTCCTGGCCGCGCCCACCTTCGCCTCCTGGCTTGGCGCCGCGGACGCCAAGGCCGCCACCGCCGCGCTCGCCTTCGTGGACGACTACAAGTCCAACGTCATGGCGAACCTGACGCCCGAGACGAACGCGGTGGTGCGCGCCCTCGGCGGCTTCGCCCGCATATGGAAGACCGGCGCCGCCTGGAACACCGGCACCCCGCTGCGGCCCGAGATCCTGCGCGCCAACATGCGCTACTGCGCCCGCGTCACCAAGGCGCGCACCCAGGCGGAGGCCAAGGACGCCTTCCTCTACGACCGCCAGCACCAGAGCTACGCCATGATCGGCGGCCTCGGCCCGCTCGCCGGCCTCTACCGGTCCGGCGCCAAGGCGGTCACCTCGATCACCAGCGCGCCCGACACCACCCCGGCGACGACGATCAGCGACGCCGTCCCGGCCGACGCCCCCGCGGGCTCCGCGCTCGGCGCCGGCTCCTACGACTCCTCGCTCGGCCTGGTGGCCAAGCTGGTCGACACCGTGCGCGGCCCGTACGCCTCCGGCAACCCGGGCAAGTACGCCTTCCAGTACCCGCGCCCGTGGCGCATGAACGAGGACAGCCAGGTCGTCGACACCGGCGCCAAGGACGCGCTCGGCTTCCCGGTCTACGACTCCGAGGTGATCGTCGCCCCCCAGCTGCTGCGCCAGCGCAACACCTCCCCGGTGGACGACGGCGGCTTCCCCAGCGGCCACACCAACGCCTTCCACCTGGCGGGCCTCGCGTTCGCGTACGCCGTGCCCGAGCGCTTCCAGGAACTGGTGACCCGCGCGTTCGAGCTGAGCCACACCCGGATCATGTCCGGCATGCACTCGACGGTCGACGTCATGGGCGGCCGCATCATGGCCACCGCGCTGGCCGCCGCCACCCTGGCCGACTCCGCGAACGCCGACCTCAAGGCCGCGGCGCGGGCCCAGGCGCTGCAGTACTTCACCGAGCGGACCGGCACCACGGCCGACACCCTCTTCGCCTACGCCCACTCGGACACCGCCGACGCGTACGCGGACCGGGACGCCAACGCCCGCTCCGTCAAGCCCCGCCTGACCTACGTACTGCACCGGGAGGGCGGCAACGAGCCGTTCACCGTGCCCAAGGGGGCCGAGGTGCTGCTGGAGACGCGTCAGCCCTACCTGGACGCGGGACAGCGCCGTGAGGTGCTGCGGACCACCGGGCTGCCCTCGGGCTATGTCCTGCTGGACGGCTTCGAGCAGTGGGGCCGGCTCGACCTGTTCACCGCGGCGGACGGTTACGGCTCCTTCGACTCCGACGTCACCGTCACCCTGGACGCGGCCGCGGGCGGCTTCCACGCGGCCGACGCCTGGCGCAACGACATCGACGGCTGCGGCGGCCTGACCAAGAAGGGCAGCGGCACGCTCACCCTGACGGGACACAACCGCTACACCGGCGGGACCGTGCTCAAGGAAGGTGCGCTGGTCGCCGGCTCGGCGCACGCACTCGGCCACGGCGACGTGCGGGTACAGGGCGGCAAGCTGACGCTGGGCAGCACCTCGCTCCAGGTCCACGGCACGTACAGCCAGGAGTCCGGCGCGCTGGAGCTGACCCTGCGCTCGGGCCAGGAGCCGGTCCTGGAGGTCACCCGGCGCGCGGTGCTGGGCGCCGGCAGCGTGCTCTCGCTGCAGCTCGACGCGCACAGGCCGCCGAAGGCCGGACACACGGTCCGGGTGCTCGGCTGTCACGGACTGCGCGGCCAGTTCGACCGCGTCGAACTGAACTCCGACAGCCTGCGGGCCGTACCCGTCTACACGACGGACGGTCTGTCGGTACGACTCCTGAAGCGGTGACGCCCGCGGGGCGGGAGCCTGATGCGAGAGTGGCCCTCATGAGGTGGCTCCGGATCGCTCCCGCCACCGCCCGGCCGGTCCCACCGCGGGGCGGATGATGGCGAACGAGCAGCAGACGGTCCTGGCCCCGGTCCCCGGGTCCGGGGCCCACGACGACGAGGTGCGGCGGCCGCGACCGGTCCGGCGGTGGCTGGTGCCGCTCCTCGTCGTCGTGCTGCTCGCGCAGATGGCGGCCGCCATGGTGACGACCGCCGTCCAGCAGACGCCCACGATCGACGAACCGGTCTACGTGGCCACGGCCGCCGAGTACCTCCACGGTCAGGGCATCCGCTACAACCCCGAGCACCCGCCCCTCGGCAAACTGGTGATCGCCGTCGGGGTGGCGATCGCCGACCCGCACGTGGACACGGCGTTCGACGGGCCCCAGATCGCCCTCGGCCCCCATCTGCTGTACGAGTCGGGCAACGACCCCTGGCGGCTGATGTTCTGGGCCCGGCTCCCGGTGATCGTGCTGACGCTGCTGTTCGGGCTGGTCGTGTTCGCCTTCGCCCGGGAACTCGCCGGACGCGCGGCGGGCCTCACGGCACTCGCCCTGTACGCCTTCTCCCCCGACGTCGTCGCCCACGGCGCGCTGGCCACGCTCGACGTGCCCATGGCGGGTTTCCTGCTCACCTCGGTGTGGCTGCTGTGGCGGGCCCGCGTACGGCCACGGCTGTACGTGCCGCTCGCCGGCCTTGCTCTCGGGGCGGCCCTGGCGACCAAGATGAGCGCGCTGCCGGCCGTGCCGGTCCTGCTGGGGCTGGCCGCCCTCTCGGTGTGGACCGCGTGTCACGGTGACGGGACGCGCCGACGGCTGCTGCGCGTGCTCGCCGGGGCCGCGGTCCTGACCCTGGTCGCCGTCGCCGTCGTATGGGCGTCGTATCTCGTCGTCGATCCACGGCTGCGGTGGACGTCCCGGGACCAGGTACCGGTGGTGCACGGGCTGCGCGGGATCCTCGTCGACCTGCTGCCGTTCCCGCAGGCCTACGCGGACGGGATGCGGATCCAGTTCCATTTCGAGAACTACCCGTGGGAGGGCTTCCTGTTCGGGCGGGTCTACACCGGGCACCTCTGGTACTACCTGCCCGCCGCCATCCTGGTGAAGACCCCGCTGGGCCTGCTCGCGCTGTGGGCCGCGGGTGCCGTCGTGCTGGTGGCGGTACGGCGGCTGCGGCCCGCCGCGCCGTATCTGCTGGTGCCCGCCGGGGTACTGCTCGCCTCGGCCATGACGGGCTCACGCGACTTCGGCACCCGGTACGCGCTCTTCCTGCCCCTGTTCCTGACGGTGGCCGCCGGCTGTGTCCTCGCGGTGCGCCGGCGCTGGGCGGCGATCGCGACCGGGGCGCTGGTCCTGTTCGTCGCGGTCAGCTCGGTGCGGGCCTTTCCCTACTATCTGCCGTACTCCAACGAGGCGTTCGGCGGACCGGCCCGCACCCATCTGCGGCTGCACGACTCCAACGTCGACTGGGGCCAGGACCTCGGCCGGCTCGCCGACCGGCTGCGCGAGCGTTACCCGGGCGAGCGGATCTGGCTCGTCTACAAGGGCAGCGGAGTGCCGTCCGCCTACGGCATCGAGGCCTCCGATCCGCGCGGGGTACCGGCGGCCGACGTGCGCGGACTGCTGGTGGTGTCGGACTCGTCGGTCGCCAAGGCGAAGGGCCGGCTGGCCGAGTTGATCGACAGCAGCCGTCCGGTCGACGAGGTCGGCCACTCGATCACGATCTACCGCCGATGACCATCGCCGCGCGCCTGGGGCGGCCGCGCTCAGCGGACCGCCTGCTGGAACCCCTCGGCGCTCACATGCGGCATCGCCCCGCTCGTCACGCGGTAGCGGCCGTTGGGCACCTGGCCGGACCTGGAGATGTGCACGGTGAGCGGGCCCGCCCACTCGTAGCCCTGGCGCTCGCCGTGGCGGGCCAGACTGTCCGTCAGTTCCTGGCCCACATCGCTGCCCCGGCGCACCAGTTCGTCGTAGGCGAAGTCGGCGAGCTCGACGTCGTACGCGTTCGGGACCACCACCCTGCTCTCGCTGCACACCACCACGTTGCTGTCGCACTCACGGCGCAGCGCGTCGAGGAGTTCGACCGGCTCCCGGCCGACGACCCGCGCCCACAGCGCCTCCCACCCGTGCTCCATTGCCTGTTCCAGCGCGCTCAGCGCACCCATTGCGTCTCACCTGCCGATAGCTCTGGTTTCGCGTGCGGTGTCATTCCTGGGCGAAGTCGTCGGGTTCCACCCGCGCTTCCTCGAACGCCTCGCGCAGGGTGCGTCCGCTGCCACCGGGGGCGGGGGCCTCGCCCTCCTCGTGGTGGTGCGCCGAAAGGCCGTCGGTGGTGCCGGTCTTGCGCCGGTTCTCCTCGGGGGCCGTCATACGGGGCTGCTCCTCAGATGTCGTCGAAGGTCCTGCCCAGCGGCGGGTGCCCGTTCGGGCGCGGCGTACCCGTCCCGATCGGAGGTGGCCGGACGCCTGCGTACAAGCGCTGGTCACCGGGGGGTGTGAGCTATGTTGACTCCCCGTGGCAGACAAAGGAGGCGTCCCGGTGTCATCGCCGCAGCAGGCACGCGCACAGGCATCCGCGATCACCTCGGGCAAGACCGCACCGGAGGCGGAGGCCGCCCCGGCCTCCCAGCTCAGGACACTCTTCGACCGGCCCCGGCTCTCCCCCGGGCAGCGGCGCATCGCGCAGTACCTGATCGAGCACATCACCGAGGCGGCGTTCCTCTCCATCACCGATCTGGCGGAGCGGGTGGGCGTGAGCCAGCCCTCGGTGACGCGGTTCGCCGCGGCCGTGGGCTTCAGCGGCTACCCCGCCCTGCGGGAGAAGCTCCAGGCCATCGCGCTCGGCACGCTCGCCGGCGGACCGGTCGCCGACGACGAGTCGCGCGGCAACGAGCTCCAGGCCGCGGTCGACGCGGAGATCGAGAACCTGGAGAACCTCCGCCGCGACTTCGCCGACCCCGACGAGATGATCGAACTCGGCCGCAAGCTGTCCGAGTCGACCCCGCTGACCATTCTGGGCCTGCGCATCTCGGCGTCCCTGGCCGAGTACTTCGCCTACGCGGCACGCCGTATCCATCCCGACGTACGGCTGGTCACGCGCGGGGGCAGCGTCGCCTACGACGCCCTCCTCCAGTCTCGCGAGGCGGGCGGCACCTGGGTGCTCGCGTTCTCGATGCCCCGGCATGCCCAGGAGACCCTCACCGCCCTGCGGGTCGCCCGCAGCGCCGGACTGAAGATCGCCCTCGTCACGGACCTGGCGCTCGGGCACGTGGCCGACGAGGCCGACGTCCTCTTCTCCACCGGCACGGGGTCCCGGCTGGTCTTCGACACCTACGCCGCGCCCGGCGTGATCGCCGCCGCCCTGCTCCAGGCCATGACCGACGCCGACCCCGAGCGGACCCAGGCGCGGCTGGAGGAGTACGAGCAGATCTCCGACCAGCACCAGTTCTTCCTCAGGGACTGACCCCCGCCACCCCGGCCATACGGCTTCACAACGGGACCATCCGCAATAAATCGCGCATGAATGTTTTCATACTCCTTGCCAAGCGGACGGCATATATAAATACTTCTCACGGATCACCCCCGGACCGCTCGGGGACCGTCCGCACCCCTGTCCCCGTCACCCACCCCCACGACGCCCGAAAGGGCTCCTTCACGGACATCCCGTGCCGTCGTCACCTACCCGCGTCGGCGCCCGGGATGTTCGGTAGGGCCTCGCCTGCACGCGAGCCCATGGCGGCCCCGGTCATCCCCTAGGCCGGGGCCGCCCAAACCGTCGGAACACCCACACGACGCCGCACACCCGGAAGCGATCACCATGCCCCTGACGACCACGCGCACCTCGACCCGTCCCGGCCCGGACTGGCCGTGCCAGGTCAAGACCCCCGGCAGCTACGACTGGGAGCGCTCGGCGGCCAAGTGGCTGCGCGAGCTGGTGCCGGCGCGGTACGCGAGTTATCCGGCCCTGATGCGGCACACCGTCCTCCTCGCCCGGCACGCGCAGATCCAGGTCCAGCACGAGATCCGGGTCGCCCGCACCGCGCTGCAGACCGCCCGGGCGGATCTGCCGGCGCTCGGCCTGCCGGAGTCGGTCATCGAGCACACGATCAAGCTGTACGCGGCCGAGGTACTCCAGCTCCAGCACATCGCCCGCAGCATCCGCGCGGTCACCGAGGCCCTGGTCGGCCACCACCACGGCCGCTGACCCCCGGGCGGGGCATGACCCACGCCCTACGTGGGACCCGTGGTGACCATGAGCACCACCGAAGTACGACGCGGCGATCCGGTCACCACGGTCCTCACCTGGGAGGTGCGCCCCGGCCGGGAGCAGGAGTTCGAGCGCTGGACGCTCGGGATCACCCGCTGCGCCAGACGGTTCCCCGGCAACGAGGGCGTCTCCTGGCTGCGCCCCGAGGACGGCCACCGCTTCCACGCGGTGCTGCGCTGGTCCGACGCGCACCGGCTGACCGCCTGGCTGGAGTCGGACGAGCGGGCGGCCTGGCACGCGCGGATCGACGACATCGCCACGGAACTCGGCAGCGAACGGCAGTCGACGACCGGGCTCGAGACCTGGTTCAGCCTGCCCGGCACCACGGTGCGGCCCCCGGTGCGCTGGAAGATGGTGCTCACCACGTTCCTCGGCGCCTTCCCCTGCACACTGCTGATCCAGTGGCTGGTGGCGCCCCGCACCGCCGCCTGGCCGCTGCCGCTGCGGGCCGCGGTCTTCCCGGTGATGCTGCTGCCGGTACTCACCTATCTGGTGATGCCGCTGCTGAGCCGGCTGCTGCGACGGTGGCTGTACCCCCCGCCCGACCACTGACCCGCCGCGAACGGGGGGCCCGGCCGGTTTCGTCAACCACCGGTGTCACCGGTGTGTGGGATGCGTGTTCACAAGAGCGCGATCGGCACCTGACGCATGTGCGATGCTCAACGCGTGACGAGCGAGCCGACCGGCCCCGCGCACGCCGGTGCCGCGCCCGACATGGCCGCGCTGGCCAAGGTCGTGGCCAGGCAACGTGCCGAAATGGACCGATTGCGGGACCAGGCCGCCACCTCGGCCGTCGTGGAGCGTGCCAAGGGCGCGATCATGGCGCTGACCGGGTGCACCCCGGACGCCGCCGGCGAGGATCTGCTGCAACGCGCCAAGGCCGGCAACCGCACGCTGCTGGAGGAGTGCTGGATCACCCTCGGCTCCCTGCGCCCGCTCGGCACCCCCACCGAACCCCTCGGCACCCCCACGGAACCCCGCGTCGGCGACAGCCCTCACGGCGCCACCCTGTCCGCGATTCCGGCACCGACCGGTCCTCGCTCCGTCCGGCCGGGTACCGCCATGCCCGCCGGGCGGGACACCAGCGACTTGGACGACGGTTTCACGGCGCTCGGCCGGCTCGGCAAGGCCCTCGTCCATGTGGCCACTCCCCAGGACCTGGCCGGCTGTCTCCTGGAGGAGCTCAGGGCGGACGTCGACGCCGACGCGCTGCTGCTGTTCCGTTCCCTACGGACCGGAGGGCTCGAACTGATCGGCCATGCCGGCGTCGACGCCACGCTGGCCGCCCAGTGGGCGCAGGTTCCGCCGCTGAACGGCATCGCCGCCCTTGAGGCGCTGCGGGCCCGGGAGCCGCGCTGGCTGGAGGACTTCGCGACGGACCGGGACCGCCACCTGCTGATAGGGGACCCGCCCGAGCGCTGGCTGTCCCGCGCCTGGCTGCCGGTGCCGAGCGGCGACGAGGCCGAGGTCTGCATCGGGATCATGCGCGCGCGGAGCGGGACGTTCTCGTCGCAGGACCGGCAGCTCCTGCGGGCCGTCGTCCGGCTGTGCGCGGGCTGGCTGCGGTCCTTCGGCGCCCGGCCGGAGCACAGCACCGCCGAAGCGGCCGCCGCCGCCCAGCCCGTGTTCGACGCGCTGCCGGGCTCGGCGATGCTGCTCACGCCGCTGCGCGGCCCCTCCGGAGAGGTCGCGGACTACCGCATCGACGCCGCCACCCAGCACGCCGTCGACGTCGCGGGCCGCACCGGCAGCGAGCTGCTCGGCCGGCGGATCCTGGAGTGCTTCCCGAGCATGGCGGACGACGTCGTGTGGCACGGCTGTCTGCGCACACTGACCACCGGCGAGCCGTTCGAGGGCGAGCCGTTCGCCTACCAGGAGGTCGTGGACGGCGCCGCCGAACTGTCCACCTACGCCCTGCACGCGGCCCGTCTCGGCGGCGCCCTGGTCGTCACCTGGGTCCGCCACGACTCCTCCGACCGGCAGGAACAGCGCCTGGCGGACGTACAGCGGCTGGGGAACCTGGGCTGGGCGAACTGGAACCTGGTCACCGGCGAGGGCAGCTGGTCCTCGCAGACCTTCCTCGTCATGAACCGGGACCCCGAGCTCGGGCCGGTCCGGCTGGCCGACCTTCCGGGGCTCGCGCTGCCCGAGGACACCGCGGTGCTGGCCCACGCCGTGCGGCAACTCGTGCGCTCGGGAGTCCAGTTCGACGTCCCGTTCCGGATCCGGGCCGGGAGCGAGGTCCGCCATCTGCGGATGGTCGCCGAAGTGGTGACGGACACCGAGAACGAACCCGTGGAGGTGCACGGCTTCGTCCAGGACCTCACCGCACAGCGCAACGCCGAACTGGCGCTCGTCCAGAGCGAGCAGGAGATCGTGACGCAGCACGGGGTGCTGCACGCCGAGCGGACCCTGGCCGCCCGTCTCCAGCACGCGCTGCTGCCGCTGCCCACCCGGCCGGTCAGCCTCGCCGGCCTGCGCGTCGAAGTGGCCTATCTGCCCGCCCAGTCGGGGATCCATGTCAGCGGCGACTGGTTCAGCGCCATCGAACTGCCCTACGGCGACGCCCTGTTCGTGGTCGGTGACGTCGCCGGGCACGGCATCGACGCCGTGGCCACGATGGCGCAACTGCGCTTCACCGCCAAGGGCATGGTCATCACGGGCTCGTCGCTGACCGGGGCGCTCACCCGTCTCAACACCCTGCTGCTGCACTCGCGCGACTCCCACGGCACCGCGACGATGGTCCTGGCCCGCTACGACCCCGTCGAGCGCTGCCTGGAGTGGGCGCAGGCCGGCCATCCGCCCCCGCTGCTGGTGCGCGAGGGACAGGTGCGCTATCTGGAGCGCCCGCTCGGCATGCTGCTGGGGGCGTGCTCCGATCCGGACTTCCAGGAGGCACGCTGCGTCCTGGAGCCGGGTGACCGCGTCCTCTTCTACACCGACGGCCTGGTCGAGCGGCCCTCGGAGGGCATCGACCACGGGCTGGACCGGCTCGCGGCGGCCGTCGCGGTCCACCACGCGGACGAGCCCGGCTCGCTGGCCCCGCTGCTGGCCTCGGTGCTGGAGGGCGAGCGGCGCGACGACGTCTGCGTGGTGGACATCCGGGTGCCGTCCGAAGCGGAGTGAGCCGCCGGGCCGTCCGCGGTACGGGCGTGCGGGCTCAGTCCGCCGGGTGGCCGGGCGAGATGGAGGTCGCGTCCGACAGCCGCAGCAGATCGGCGCCCTCGGTGCCCGCACGCCCGCCCCACGTCTCCGGTTCCAGGACGAACCCCTCGTGGTCACCGCCCTCGACCCGCTGTACGACCCTGCCCACGAACCAGGCCGCCGCCTCGTCCAGCACGACGGCCCCACCGGCCTCCTCCCGCCAGCGGACCCGGGCGAACTTGTCCGTGCGGTCCCCCGTCTCCCCGCCGAACAGCTCGGCGAGGCCCCGCTGTTCGCGGGTGAGCAGATGGACGGCGAGGCGGTGCGCGGTACGGGCCACCCGGTAGGTGCGGTTGGCCTTCGACAGCCACACCGCGTACCGCACGGGCTCGATCGAGCACTGTGAGGCGAACCCGACGAGACAACCCGCGCGGTCGCCGCCGGCAGCGGCGGTCACGACACACATGTCGGGGTCGAGCCGGTCGGTGAAGACGTCCATGCCGCCATCTTCCTCGCTCAGCCGCCCGTACGGGACTCCAGGTCCCGCCTCGTGTCGTCGCCGTAGACACCGTCCTCGTCGCCGCGGATGCCGTACCAGAGCTGGAAGCGGGCCACGGCCTCGGTCAGGGTCGTGTCGTAGGTGCCGTCGGTGGAGCCGTTGTCGTAGACGTTCGGGATGTGCCGCAGGCGTTCCTGGAGGTCGCTCACCTCGGGGCCGCTGTCTCCCTGGCGGAGGGTGCCGGGTCCGTCGGGGTCGGTGGCGCCGGAGGCCGTGGGAGTGGGGGTGGGGGCCTCCGACACGGTCGCGCTCGGCCGCGGGGCCGCCGCTGCGGCGCTCTCCCCACGATCGGCGAGCAGAAGAGCGCAGCCGAAGCCGATCACGGCGGCCGCGGTCACGGCCGCCGCGACCGCCGCGCGGGGCAGTCCCGGCATCCGTCCCCGAGGGAGATCACGGGAGCGCCGGGCGCGGTCGTCCCTGACGGGGGGCAGTTCCTCGGTCGCGTCCTCGGTCGCCGCCTGCGGGCCGGGCAGCGCGAAGGACTCGTATCCGACGGCCGCTCGGGGCGGCAGGTCCTTCATCAGTTCGGCGAGCGCGTCGGTGCGGCGCGGACGCAGTACCCGGATGGGTTCGATGGGCGGCCCGTCCGGCGGCACCCCTCGGTCGGACGGTGTCGGCATCCTGGTCTCCTTCCGTCCCGCGCACACGGGTCTGGGCCGTCCCCCGGCAAGTGATACGGCGCCGCGGGCCCGGGAGTTCAGTGCGTGCGCGCTCTCCCCCGCCTGCCGCTCATCGGCGAGGGGCGGCCAGGAACCCGTGCAGGGATGTCTTCATGGCCGCGACGAAGGCGTCCCTGCCCTCGTCGTCCAGGGCGTCCAGGGAGAGATACGGATTGAGGTCCTCCAGCTCCACCAGGAGGAGTCCGCCGTCGGGGGCCCGGCAGGCGTCCACGCGCTGGATGCCGTGGCCGAGGGCGTTCCAGTCGATGAAGCGCCGGGCGAACTCCAGGTCGTCGGAGGTGGGCCGGTACGGCTCCAGGGCCCAGCGCCGCTCCACGTGCGGGGCGTACAGGGCGTACTGGAAGTCGTGGTCGACGAAGTAGAAGGACACCTCGTAAACGAAGTCGACGCACGGCTGGACGAGGACCTGTCCGTCGAGGTGGCCGCGCACGTCGGCGGCCGACACGATCCGCAGGCCTATGGAGTCGGCGCCGAGCCGGGGCTTGACGACGTACCGGTCCGCGGCCGGCAGCCGGTGCAGGTCCTCGGCACGGTCGGCGGTCGGGATGACGGGGTACCCCGCGGCCGTGAGGTCGAGCAGGTACTGCTTGCCCGCCATGTCGGCCTTGCCGGACAAGGGGTTGTACACGCGCGTGCCGTTGCGCAGCGCCCCCTCGCGGAACGCGTCGTAGGCCTCCTGGTAGGCCAGGACCGGCCCGCTGTTGCGGACGACGACCGCGTCGAAGCCGTCCGCCAGCGCGGCGGCGTCCCGGGGATGGCACAGGGCGAGGTCGAAGTCCTCCCGCAGGCGCGAGGTGAGATGGATGTCCTCGTCGCAGTAGCGGCGCCCGCGGGCCCGGTAGGCGAGGTCGGTGACGTACAGGAGGGCGGGGCGGCGGGGCATGCGGGACTCCTCGGCGGGCGGGCGCCGATATTACGCGGCGGAGCAGTCGACCGACAACGCACATGACTGCACTCAGTTCCCTCACAAAGCTGCACCCAGTGCCATATCGATGGTTCAGGTGCTACGTTCGCGACCATGAGCTCCACCAAGCCCGCCATGCGGGACGCGCTGGTCGCGGCCGCCTTCCAGTTGTTCCTGGAACGGGGTTACGAGCAGACCACCGTCGACGACATCGTCGCGCTCGCCGGAGTCGGGCGCCGGTCGTTCTTCCGGTACTTCCCGTCCAAGGAGGACGTGGTCTTCCCCGACCACGAGCGGTGCCTGACCGACATGACCGCCTTCCTGGCCGCTAGCGACCCCGGGTGCGACCCGCTGGAACGGGTCTGCGAGGCGGTGCGGCTGGTGCTGCGCATGTACACCGAGAACCCGACCTTCTCGGTGCAGCGCTACCGCCTCACCAAGCAGGTGCCGGGGCTGCGCGCCTACGAGCTGTCCGTGGTGTGGCGTTACGAGCGCGCCTTCGCCGAGTATCTGCGCGGGCGCCTGAAAGGGCTGCACGACGGGACGCTGCGGGCCGACGTGATCGCCGCCGCCGTGGCCGCGGCGCACAACAACGCCCTGCGCTCCTGGCTGCGCTCGGACGGGCACGGCGACGCCGAGCAGGCGGTGGAGCACGCGCTCGGCTATGTCCAGGCCGCCTTCGGCTCGGCCGGCGCCCCGGCCGCCGACGCACCGCCCGAGGACGTGGTGGTGATCGTCTCCCGCCGCGGCGCCCCGCTGTGGCGGGTGGTCCAGGAGATCGAGTCCACGCTCGAACGGGACTGAGCCGCACGACCCCCGACTTCTTTTCCGCGCAAGTTGAGGGTACGCAGTACCTTTACGGCTGACACTCAGTGCCATACGCTGACGGTGTGCACGGCGGCACGGGAGCCGCGCACGTCCGTGCACGGTTACCCGGGCACGTGGGATTCCGGCCGAGCGCAGGGAGTTGACCAGCGTGTACCACCACTCAGGCATTGCTCGTCAGGCAGCCGGCTTCGGCACGGGCGTACTCGAGCCCGCCGCTCCGGCCACGGACGCGATCCTCTTCCAGCGCTGCACCTGGTGCGGCACGACCATGTACCACCGGCTGCTGTGTCCGGTCTGCCAGGGCGGTGACCTGCGCACCGAGCGCAGCGAGGGGGTGGGCACGGTCCGCCACTCCACCGTGGTCCACCGCAACACGCCCGCCGCCCGCAATGTGTCGCTGATCGAGCTGGCCGAGGGATTCGTCGTCCGGGGCCGGGTCATGGGCCCGCCCGCCGTGATCCACAGCGGTGACCGGGTGCGGATGTCGACGGCCAAGGACCCGGTCCGCGGCGAGCCGGTCTTCCAGCTGCTCGACGAGCCCTACCGCGCCTGGAGCTGACACCTCGACAGCCCCCGGGCCTCACCACGCCCCCGGGATCAGGTCTCGTACCCGCACCGGCCGCCCCGTCTCGAAGCAACGGTTGGCGGCGATGCCCACGCCCAGCGCCAGGGCACCGTCCCGTTCGGTGGCCGTCGGATGCGTCGCGGCACCGGTGTCCTCGCCCGCGGGTCCCGCCCCGGGGTCCACCGGCCCGAAGAGCGCGTCGAGCATGCGCGGGTCTCCCCCGCCGTGCGCCTCGTGGGCGGTCACGAGCGGTACCTCGACCGGGGGCTGCCACAGCGGCCGCAGGGTCAGACGCGCGCCGCCCGCGTGGTCGGCCGCGGTGTCCCCGTGCAGTGCGCCGCTCGCCGAGGTGATCCTGGTCCGTGGCTCCTGCCAGCGGCTCTCCTCGACCTCCAGTTCCAGCCGGCCCCCGCTGCCGTTGAACATCACCCGGTAGCCCTCCCACGGGGAGTAGGCGGTGAGGTGGTACGTCATCGTCGCGCCCCGGGCGTGGCGGACCACGAGTGCCATGTCGTCCTCGATGGTGACGGGCCCGTCGAAGACATTGCGGTCGCGCAGGTAACCGTCGTCCCGCTCCGCGTCGAGGTACAGGGAACGCAGCGTGTCGTCGGCCGCGAGGTCGAGGGCGAAGGGGTCGTCGGCCGCCGGGTCGGCCCCGTGGGCCCGGGTGTAGTCGCGGCGCAGTCCGTGGCGGGCGCCCGCCTCAGGGCCGTAGAAGCCGAGCCGCCCGTACCCGAAGACCTCCTGCGGTTCGTCGGCGAGCCACCAGTTGACCAGGTCGAAGTGGTGGCTCGCCTTGTGGACCATCAGGCCGCCGCTGTGCCGCTTCTCGCGGTGCCAGCGGCGGAAGTAGTCGGCTCCGTGCCGGGTGTCGAGGAGCCATTCGAAGTGCACGGAGAGGATCTCGCCGACGGCGCCGTCGGCGAGCAGGGCCCGGACCTTCTCGTGCACGGGGTTGAAGCGGTAGTTGAAGGCGACGGTGAGGGAGTTGCCGGTGGCCCGGACCGTGTCGAGGATGCGGGCGCAGCGGTCGGCGTCGACGGTCATCGGCTTCTCGGTGACCACCCGGCAGCCGGCCCGGAGCGCGGGGACGATGTAGCGGTCGTGGGCGGCGTCGACGGTGGTGACGACGACCTCGTCGATGTCCTCCTCGGCGAGCAGGCGGGCGAAGTGGTCGGGGTCCCCCTGGACGGCGGCGGGTTCGCCGGCCTCGGCGAGCAGACGGTTGTGGAAGGCCATGCGGGTGGGGCTGGGATCGCACAGGGCGGCGACCCGGTGGCCGGGTCGTGCGGCGAGGGCCCGGGTGAACAGCTGGGCGCGGTGGCCGGTGCCGACGACGGCCGCGCGGAGGTGGGGAGTTCGGCTCATGGCAAGCGCTTCCCCCGTCCGGTGATCCGCTAGTCCCCACGAGGTCGTTGGCTTGATCGCGTCGCCGGGCCGCGATCCACGGCCGCGCACAGACAACCCACAGACGGCCCTGCCCCGTCCTACGTGACGCGAGAGGCGCCCGGGACCGACGGGACGTCTGCGCACGGGGTTTTGAGGAGAGACCATTGAACCCTGCCCGGCGAATATGTGTGACCGCCGTGGCGGTACTGGCGGCCCTGGCGGGATCGCCCGGACTGGCACAGGCTCAACAGCCTTCCCACGCGGGATCGTTGAGCGCGACGAACGACGACGGACTGCCGCCGGGGTGGCGGATCGACGGGGAGCGCGGGGCACGTGAGCTGGTGTGGCGCGCGCCGAAGACCGTGCCCATGGGGGACGCACGCGTCGAGTTCCGCACCGGGAACCGGCTGCTCGGAGTGCCGAGACCGGCGAAGGACGGGCGGACCTTCCGGCTCGCCCTCGACAAGGCCGCCGCGACCGGACTGACGGATCTGCAGGTCACCGCGGCGGGACGCCGGTTGGACGCGGCGGCCGAGGAGCCGCGCGAGACCGACGCACAGGGGGTGCGGCTCCCCGCGCAGGCACCGGCAAACGGTGTCGATCCCGGGAAGCCCGGTTCGTACCGCACGGTCACCGGCGAGTACGACCTCCCCCCGGTACGTCTGCCGGGATTCGCCACCCCGGTCGAGATGCGCGCCCAGGTGGTGGCGCCGAAGGGTGCCACCGGCAGCCGGCCGCTCGCGCTGTTCCTGCACGGCCGTCACGCGACCTGCTACAAGCCGGGCAGCGAGGACGACGTGACCATCGACTGGCCCTGCGCCGAGGGCTACAAGCCGATCCCCAGCGACAAGGGCTATCTGCGCGACCAGAAACTCCTGGCCTCCCAGGGCTATGTGACCGTCTCGATCTCGGCCAACGGCATCAACGCCCAGGACTGGCAGGCCGAGGACGCCGGCGCACAGGCGCGCTCCTCGCTGGTACGGCAGCATCTCGCCCGCTGGGCCGACTGGACCGCCCACCGCTCCACCGCCCCGGCGGTCGTACGCGAGGCACCGAAGGCGGATCTCTCCCGGGTCCTGCTCGTCGGCCACTCGCGCGGCGGCGAGGGCGTCAACCGGGCCGCCATGGACAGCCTCTACCCGCCGCCGGCAGCCGAGGACGGCTACCGGGGGCCGGTGCGCTGGAAGGTGCGCGGGACCGTGCTCATCGGACCGACGATCTTCGGCCAGAATCCGGTCGCCGACGTGCCGTCCGTGACCCTGCTGCCCGGCTGCGACGGCGATGTGTCGGACCTGCAGGGCGAGGACTTCGTCGACGGCACCCGCGGCGTCAGCAAGGGCACCGCGCTGCACAGCGCGGTCTACGTGGTCGGCGCCAACCACAACTTCTTCAACAGCGAGTGGACCCCGGGCCAGGCCGAGGCGCCGGCCGACGACGACTTCGGGACCGACCCCGACCAGCGGGACCCGGTGTGCTCGCCGGGCGCCGCGACCCGGCTGACCGCCGCCCAGCAGCACAAGGCGGGCTCCACCTACATCGCCGCGGCGGCCCGGCTCTTCGTCGCCGGGGACAACCGGGTGCTTCCGCTGCTCGACGGTTCCGGCAGGCGGGCCCCCTCCGCCGACCCGGCACGGGTGCTGACCCACGCGGTCGGCGGCCGTCGTGTCGGCGGCTTCCTGCCCGACGCCGGTGCCAAGGTGACCGGAGCCCGGCTGTGCGCCGCGGTCGACCCGGACCCGGCGGCTGCCTGTCTGGCCCCGGACACCCCCGGCTCGTCCCCGCACTTCGCGTGGTGGGAGACGGAGAAGGAGACCGGCCGCGGCGCGGTGGACCTGAAGTGGTCCGCACCGGGCAGGGCCGCACGCGTCACCCCTGCCAAGCCGGTCTCCCTCCATGGCTCGCAGAAACTCGCGCTGCGGGTCTTCGTACCGCCGAACACCACCGGCACGACCTTCGACGTGTCCGTCACCGACTCCGCGAACCGCCGGGCCACGCTGGGCCGGGCCAGGGTGGCGGGCCTGCCGGGTTCCGAGCGGACCGCGTCCTACTGGGCGCAGGAGCTGCGGGTCCCGCTGACGGCGGCGACCAGGGCCGGGCTCGATCTCCGGCACGTCAAGTCCCTTGAGCTGACGCCCCGTTCGCGGTCCGGGCGGGCGTGGCTGATGGACGCCTGGGGTTGGGCGCCGGGTACGCCCGCGGTCAGGGCGGCCGCGATGCCCCGCGTCGACGTGGGCCGCACGGTCGTCAAGGAGGGCGACTCGGGCACCCGCACCTACCGGATCCCGGTCAAGATCTCCGGGCACGGCAGCGGCAAGGTCCGGGTGTACGTCCTCGCCCCGGACAGCGGCCGGGCCGAGAGCAGGCTGGTCACCGTGCGGCCGGGCAGCAACGCGATCGACGTGCCGGTCGAGGTGAAGGGCGACACGGCCTACGGCGAGGACGTGCAGCACGACATCGCGGTCAAGGCCGTGCACAACGCCGTGGTCGGCGCGCACCGGGGCGGGCTCACCGCCCAGAACGACGACCCCGAGCCGGTGATCACCCTGTCGCCGGTCGCGGACCGGGTGACCGAGGGAGAGACGCTGACCTGGCGGCTCTCCATCGACGCGCCCGTGACGGTGGACCTCTGGGAGCCGGTCCGGGTGCTTCCGGTCACCGAGGGCACCGAACTGTCCACCAAGGACGTGGACCCGCAGTGGCTCAAGGACTGGTCCGGTGACGTGCCCGACCCCGAGCGCCGGCTGTCCGACGCGAACCTGTGGGTGTGGCTGAACATCCCGCCCGGGAGCACCAGCGTGGACTTCGTCACGCCGACCGTCCGGGACCAGCTGGCCGAGCCGACCGAGTCGATGCGGGTCGCGCTGACCGACCGCAACGCCGAGCCGCTGCCCGACAGGCCGGCGCTGACCGGGACGGTGCTCGACAGGCCGTGAGCACACTGTCCTACGACAGCGTGAGGTGACCTTCGCTACGGGGCCCGGTCCGACCGGGCCCCGTTCGTCATCACAGGGTCACGCGGATCCCGACCGTGCCGTCTGCTCCCCGGCGCAGCTTGCTGCCGAGGAGCGTGACCCGGCCGAGAACGCCGTACTTCCGGGCCAGGAGCTTGCGGTAGCGGGCGGTGGTCGCCGCGTCACAGATCTCCGCGGTGGCCGGCATCTGGTCGCCGGTCGGGTTGCCCCGCAGGTCGCAGGGGCCGACGAGGACGTCCGCGCGGGCCCTGATCCGTTTCACCTTCCCCGCGTCGGCGACCGTCCACACGCCGAGCGTGTCCCCGTCGCGGACCACCCAGACGGGGGTGGCGACCGGCGTGCCGTTCTTGCGGAAGCTGGTGAGCAGCAGGTACTTGCCCTTGCCGAGCCGTTCAAGCTGCGTGTCGTCCATGTCGCAAGTCTAGGCAAACATGTTCGACCGGCGCAGGTGCGGCGCACGCTTCGGGGCTCGGGCCAGGGCTCGGGCTCGGCCCCGCACGAGCGGAGACCCCTGTGCGCGAGGACCACTGTGCACGGAGACTCGCATGCACGGAGATCCGGCCAACACGCTTTGGGGTATGGCTGGTTGAGGCGCCTCGGCGGGATTTCGGCGCACAGGATCACCGGCTGTCGTGAACGCGCCCGGCCCGGGGCGCGTATGCAAGGAGGGTGCTCAACGACCGGAGGGCCCCGCGGTGCAGACACCGCTTGTTCTGGTTCGGGAGCCACGCATGAGGCACGCACGACGACGGGTCGTCCGGCGAGTGACACGGCTGGCGGCAGTCGGCGGACTCCTCCTGGGAGGTGCGATGGTCACGCGAGCCGTGGCGAGCGAGCCTCCCGCGACCACCGCCGTGCCCCGCACCTACGCCATGAAGGCGGGGCAGACGGGAACGGATCTCGTGTCGCAACTCGGCAGCTCCCGTACCGCCGGCACCTGGATCGGCGCCGACGGCAAGCCGGTTGTCGCGGTCACCGACGAGCAGGCGGCCGCCGAGGTGCGCAAGGCCGGTGCGAAGGCGAAGGTCGTCGGGCACAGCATGGACGAGCTCAAGTCGGCGGCGAAGACCCTGCGTTCCGCGCCCCGGGTCGCCGGGACCGCGTGGTCCATGGACTACCGGACCAACGAGGTGGTGGTGCAGGGTGACAGCACCGTCTCGGCGTCCGACTGGGCCGCGATGGGGAAGGTCGCCCACGGGATCGGCGGTTTCGTCCGCATGGAGCGCACCGAGGGCAGCTTCACGCCCCGCCTGAACGGGGCCCAGCCGATCCTGTCGACCGGCGGACGCTGTTCGGCCGGCTTCAACGTGACCAACGGTCAGAGCGACTTCATCCTCACGGCCGGGCACTGCGGACCCACCGGCTCCGTCTGGTTCGCGGACACCGGGGGCACCAACCAGCTCGGCAAGACGGTCAGCCAGAGCTTCCCCGGCAACGACTTCTCGCTGGTGCAGTACGCCAACGGGAAGGCGGGCGACGGCGCCGGTGTGGTGTTCATCGGCAACGGCAAGGGCGTGCAGATCACCGGCGCGGGCGATCCGTCCATCGGGCAGCGGGTGTTCCGCAGCGGCAGCACCAGCGGGCTGCGCGACGGTCAGGTGACGGGGGTCAACTCGACGGTGAACTACCCGGAGGGCACGGTCACCGGACTGATCGAGACGAACGTCTGCGCGGAGCCCGGGGACAGCGGCGGCCCGATGTTCTCCGAGGGGATCGCGCTCGGCATCACCTCGGGCGGCAGCGGTGACTGCACCCAGGGCGGTACGACGTTCTTCCAGCCGGTGACGAAGGCCCTGTCCGAGCTCGGCATGCAGCTGATCGTCTCGAACCCGGCCGCCGCGGGCGGCGCCTCTCCCGCGCCGTCGGCCACCTCCGCCCAGGGCTCGATCGCTCCGGGTGCCGCCTCTCCCGGCTCCTCGGCGGCGGTACAGGGGGCACAGGGGACGCCCCTGCTGAGCCGGCTCACGGACACCCGGAACGTCGGGCCCGGCCTGCTGGTCCTCGGAGGGAGCCTGATCGCGCTGGTGGCCACCCGGTACATCCGCTCGGAACAGGACCGCAAGGCGTATCAGCGGTACTACTCGGCGACGTGGGGCTGAGACCCGGCCGTCCCGCCAGGCCGCGAGGTCGGCCGGCGGCACCCCGCACACCACGGGGACGCCGCCGCCGGTCCGGCCGAGGAAGGTGAGGGCGGCGAAGTGGGCAGGGCGGGGCGGGGCGGCGGACCGCCGAGGTCGATACGAGGAGAGGGCCCATCCCGTACGGGGGCCCGGAGGCGGGGCGGTGACGCCCCGCGGGGTCCGTCGGGTCAGGCCGCCCGGACCGGCTGCGGAGCGGCGGCGGCCCACTCCAGGACGAGGCGCTGATACTCCTCGCGCTGCTCGCCGCTCAGTGTCCCGCCCGCCCGGCGCCACAGGGCCCGGATCTCCTCGTTGACCTCGTCGGCCGATCGATCGGTCACGGGTTCAACAGTGGTGGACATGGTGTGAAGCATACGGCTCCGGAAGTGAAGGCGCCGTGAGTAATCACACCAGAAACCGTCATATCGGACAGTGTTACTGATCACGCCCGGGTGCTGGCGCCCCCTGTCAAGACCTGTGGCCCGCTTCACACTTCGGCCGCACCGAGGACCAGCACCTGGATCGCCAGCACGGCGGCCCCCCGGGCCCAGTCGTGGAAGTCGGACACTCTCGTCTCCAGGTCGATCGGGGTGGCCAGGGGGTGGCGGTGGGAGCGGATCGCGTCCTCGACCGTCCTGCCCGCCACGTCCATCAGGCCGACGCCTTCTCCGGCCAGCATGATCTTCTGCGGCATGGCGAAGTTGGCGATCTGGGCGACCAGGACACCGAGGGCGCGCCCGGCCTCGTCGATGACGCGGGCGGGCATGGCGTCGCCGGCCGCGGCGAGGGCGAGGATCTCCTCGTAGGTGTGGTCGCGGCCGGTGGCGGCCTGCACCTGATAGCGGATGTTGGGAATGGTGAGCAGGGAGACCGCGCTGCCGCGGTTGCCGTCGGGCGTGAGGGGCCCATGGGGGTCGATGATCCAGTGCCGCCCGAAGCCGCGGTCCTCCTCGGCGTAGGGGACGCGCCGGCCGCCGATGACCAGGCCGTAGCCGATGCCGGCACCGATGGTGAGGACGACGAAGCGGTCGAGGCCGCGACCCGCGCCGAACCATGTCTCCGCCTCGACGAGGGCGGCCACGTCGTTCTCGACGACCACCGGCAACCCCGTGCGCTCCTCGACGAGTTCACCGAGGGGGACGTCCCGCCAGTGCAGGAAGGGGGACTCGCCGACCACGGCACGTTCCTGGACGAAGCCGCCGACCCCGATGCCAATGCCGGCGAGCCGTGGGTACGAGCGGGCCAGTTCGCGCGTCATCTCCGCGAGCAGGTCGGCGACTTCGGCGGGGTCGTGGCTTGCGAGGGGCCGGTCGTGGCGGGCGACGATCTCGCTCCGGAGGGTGGTGACGACGCCGTAGACCATGTCCTCGGTGATCTTGAAGCCGATGAAGGACCGGGACTCGGCGACGACGTCGAGGGGTTGCGAGGGGCGCCCCTGGCGCACCTCGGCCGGGGCGCCCGCCTCGGGGACCTCGATCAGCAGACCCGACTCGATGAGCGGTTTGGTCAGCCGGGTGAGGCTGCCCGCGGAGAGGTCGAGCCGGTGGGCGAGTTCGGTGCGCGACAGCGGGCCGTGGACGAGCACCTCGATCGCCACCGAGCGCTCACCGGCGCTCAGGGGTAGCCAGCTGGCGGCAACTGCGGTCATGAAGGTCAGACTCCCACATGATTTCTTTCGACGTAAAAACAACATGCCCAGATTAAGGCGGCGAGGCGGTACTGAAAAGATGTTGACCGACCTCTTGACGGGTGGATTCTTTCGCAACAAAAGTAAGTGGCCGAGGACGAGCCGCCACCGCAGACGAGGGAGTCTCCCGATGACCATCGCCTCCAGCAGCCCTCCGTCGCGGCTGCCGCTCAGCGGCGCCGAAGGGGCACGGACCGAACCGGGCACGGACCGGGCCTCCAGGCGGTCGAACGGGGGCGACGGGCGTCTGGCCGCGGTGTTCATCGCCCCGGCCCTCATCGGTTTCGTGGTCTTCCTGCTCTGGCCGACGCTGCGGGGCATCTATCTCAGCTTCACCCGCTTCAATCTGCTGACCCCCGCGGAGTGGGTCGGGTTCGCCAACTACGACCGGATGATCCACGACCCCATCTTCTGGGAGTCGCTGAAGGTCACCGTGGAGTACGTGGTCATCAACATCGGCGTCCAGACGGTCTCCGCCCTCGCCATCGCCGTGCTCCTGCAGCGTCTGACACAGTCCCCGGTGCTGCGCGGGATCGTGCTGACGCCGTATCTGATGTCGAACGTCGTCGCGGGTCTGGTCTGGCTGTGGATCCTCGACAACCAGCTCGGCATCGGCAACGAGATCATCGCCGGGCTCGGCTTCGACCGCGTCCCCTTCCTCGCCGACGAGACCTGGGCGATCCCGACGATCGCCCTGATCAACGTGTGGCGGCATGTCGGCTACACCGCGCTGCTGCTGTTCGCGGGCCTCATGGCCATCCCGAACGACATGTACGAGGCGGCGAAGGTGGACGGCGCGAGCGAGTGGCGGATGTTCTGGCGGATCACCATGCCCCTGCTGCGACCGGTGCTGGCGGTGGTTCTGATCATGACGGTGATCGGTTCGTTCCAGGTGTTCGACACCGTCGCCGTGACGACCGCGGGCGGTCCGGCGAACGCGACCAACGTGCTCCAGTTCTACATCTACCAATCGGCCTTCGGCCGCTTCCAGTTCGGCTACGCGTCCGCCATGTCCGTCGCCCTCCTGGTCGTGCTGAGCGCGATCACCGTCCTGCAGTACCGGCTCACCCGGGCCGGCCAGACCGATCTCGGCTGACCCGGAAGGACTCGACATGGCTGCCGTGACCAGCACCGCGACCACGACGACACGTGTACGGCCCACCGGGCGCCGCCCCCTCACCCCCGGCCGGGTCCTGGCCTGGACGGCGATGGGCGCGATCGTGCTCGTGACCCTGCTGCCCTTCTACTGGATCCTGCGCACCGCGCTGTCCTCCAACTCCGGGCTCGCCGCCCACGCCTCCGACCCGCTGCCGGTGGACCCGACCGGCACCGGATTCGCCCGCGCCCTGGGCCTGGAGTCCACGAAGGACGCGATCGCCCAGGGCGGCGCGGGCGGCGGGCTGAAGTTCTGGCGGTACCTGCTCAACTCGGTGGTCGTCTCGACCCTGGTGACGGTCTGCCAGATCTTCTTCTCCGCGATGGCCGCGTACGCCTTCGCCCGGCTGCGCTGGCGGGGCCGCGACCAGGTGTTCGCGCTGTTCCTGGCCGGGCTGATGGTGCCGACCATCTTCACCCTGCTGCCCAACTTCGTGCTCATCAAGGAACTCGGCCTGATCGACAACCTGTTGGGCATCGCGCTGCCCACGATGTTCATGACGCCGTTCGCGGTGTTCTTCCTGAGGCAGTTCTTCATGAACGTGCCCCGCGAGGTCGAGGAGGCGGCCCTGCTGGACGGTGCCGGAAAGGTGCGGATCTTCTTCCGGGTGCTGCTGCCGATGGCGTCCGCGCCGGTTCTCACCCTGGCCGTGCTGACGTACATCACGTCCTGGAACGACTACTTCTGGCCGCTGATGGTGTCCTACAGCGACAGCTCCCGCGTCCTGACCGTCGCGCTGGCCATCTTCCGCGCCCAGACCCCGCAGTCGGGTGTCGACTGGTCGGGCCTCATGGCGGCGACGCTCATCGCCGCGCTGCCGATGCTGGTGCTGTTCGGGTTCTTCGCCCGCCGCATCGTGTCCACCATCAGCTTCACCGGGATCAAGTGAGGGACTCCTGATGCGACTTCGTACGCTGACCGCACTGGCCGGCGCACTGGCCCTGTGTCTGACGGGGTGTGCGCGGAGCGGCTCCGCGGGGTCCTCCTCGCACACCGTGACGTACTGGCTGTGGGACTCCAACCAGCAGCCCGCCTACCAGGCCTGCGCCAAGGACTTCGAGCAGCGCAACCCCGGACTGCACGTGAAAATAACCCAGTTGGGCTGGGACGACTACTGGACCAAGCTCACCGCGAGCTTCATCGCGGGCACCGAGCCGGACGTGTTCACCGACCACATCCAGAAGTTCGGCCAGTTCGCCGACCTGAAGGTCCTCGAACCGCTCGACGACCTGGGCATCGACGAGTCCGCCTACCAGCCCGGGCTCGCGGCCAACTGGATGGGCCAGGACGGCCACCGCTACGGCTCCCCCAAGGACTGGGACACCGTCGCCCTCTTCTACAACAAGAAGATGACCGACGCGGCCGGGCTCACGGCGGCCCAGCTGAACGACCTCGCCTGGAACCCCGGGGACGGCGGCAGCTTCGAGAAGGCCGTCGCCCACCTCACCGTCGACAGGAACGGCAAGCGGGGCGACGAGCCGGGCTTCGACAAGAACCACGTCAAGGTGTACGGCCTCGCCACCAACGGCGGCGGGGACGGCGACGGCCAGACCCAGTGGAGCACCTTCACCGCCTCCGCCGGCTGGAGCTACACGGACAAGAAGCGGTGGGGCACGAAGTACAAGTACGACAGCCCCGCCTACCAGTCCGCCGTCAAGTGGTACTTCGGGCTGGCGAAGAAGGGCTACATGGCGCCCTTCACCGACTACAACTCCCAGTCCAACCAGGCCAACACCCAGATCGCGGCCGGCAAGGCGGCGACCGCCTTCGACGGCGCCTGGATGATCTCGACGTACGCCGGGTTCAAGGGCCTGGACATGCGTACCGCGGTCACGCCCGAGGGCCCCACCGGCAAGCGGGCCACCATGATGAACGGTCTCGCCGACTCCATCACCAAGAACGCCCGCAACAAGGAGGGCGCCCGCAAGTGGGTGAAGTACCTGGCGTCGGACGAGTGCCAGAGGACGGTGGGCGGCTACGGCATCGTGTTCCCCGCCACCCCTGACGGCACCGCGGCCGCCGTGGCCGCCTACCGGAAGAAGGGGATCGACGTCACGGCCTTCACCGAGCCGGTCGCCGACAAGAAGGACTTCACGACCTTCTCCTACCCCATCACCAACTACGCCGCGGACGTGTACGCGTTGATGCATCCCGCCATGCAGGACATCTTCGGCAACGGCCGGTCCGTGACCAGCCTCGACCAGACCAACGACCAGATCAACCTGATCCTCTCGCAGTGATCCCGCGACCAGTGAAGGGCACGCACTTCATGACGTTCTCCCTCGGCATCGTCGGCGCCGGCCAGTTCTCCGGCCAGTTCGCGACGCTGTTCCAGGCCCACCCCGGCGTCGGCGACGTGTACGTCACCGATCTGCTGCCCGAACGCGCCGAGCAGCTCGCCTCGGCGCAGGGACTGGCCGGCACCTTCCCCACCTACGAGGCCATGCTGGAGTCGAAGGAGGTCGACGCGGTCGCGATCTTCACCCAGCGCTGGACGCACGGCCCCCTGGTGCTCCAGGGCCTGAACGCCGGCAAGCACGTGTACTCCGCGGTCCCCATGGCCATCACCACCGAGGAGATAGCGGCGATCATCGACGCGGTCCGGGCGACCGGGCTGACGTACATGATGGGCGAGACCAGCCAGTACAACCCGGCGACCGTGCACGCCCGCAACCAGATCGCCGAGGGTGCCTTCGGGCGGCTCTTCTACGCCGAGGGCGACTACGTCCACGACATGGACCTCGGGTTCTACGAGGCGTACCAGTACAGCGGCGGCGAGAAGTGGAAGGAGACCGCCAGCTATCCCCCGCTGCTCTACCCCACGCACTCGGTGGGCGGGGTGCTGGGTGCCTGGCAGACGCACGCGGTGAGCGTGTCGGCGATCGGTGTGGTCGACGACCGCGGCGACGGCGTGTTCGACAAGGAGGTCAGCCGGTTCGGCAACGACTTCTCCAACGCGACCGCCCTGTTCGAGGTGGCGGGCGGCGGGTCGTTCCGTACGAACGAGTTCCGGCGGGTCGGCTATCCGTCCCACATCCGGGAGTCGCGTTTCCGGTTCTTCGGCACGGAGGCGAGCATGGAGCAGCTCGCCACGGTCGCTTTCTGGCAGGACAAGAAGGGGGTGAAGGACATCAGTGAGCTGCTTGAGCCCAAGCCCACCATGGCTCCTGACGATCCGTCACTCCAGCACATCGCGCCGGATCTGCGGGCCGCCTTCACGTCCGGGTCCGCTCCGGTGCACGACCGGGCGCGACTGCCCCGGGAGTTCGACCATCTGCACAACGGCCACGAGGGCAGCCACCACTTCCTGGTGGACGACTTCGTGACCGCGGTGAACAACCGCACCCTGCCGTCGGTCAACGCCTGGGTGGCGGCCCGCTACACCCTGCCGGGCATCGTCGCGCACGACTCGGCGCGGCAGGGTGGAGCGAGGCTGGAGATCCCGGACTTCGGGGACGCGCCCGACGCGTGACGCCGTCGTCACGCCGGGCGCCTGGTGTCTCAGGTGCCCGGCTTGCGGCCGTACACGAAGACGTCGTCGCCGGTCTTCAGCAGGGACCAGTACTTCTTGGCGTCCTTCGGGGTCATGTTGGTGCAGCCGTGCGAGCCGGGCGGGTTCCACATGCTGAGATTCACCGAGTGGAAGGCCTGGCCGCCGTCGAAGAACTGGCTGTAGGGCATCGGCACGTTGTAGATGTTCGACACGTGGTCGATGTCACGCCAGTAGATCTTCTTCAGGCCGGTGCGGGTCTCGTAGCCGTCGCGCCCGGTGCGGACCGGGACGGGGCCGTAGACGAGCCGGGAGCCGTCCTGGATCCAGCTCAGCTGGAGGGTGAGGTTCACGCAGGCGATGCGGCCCTTGTTGGTCGGGCACTTGCCGTCCCGGTTGGGGTTGCTGCCGACGGCCTTCTGCTTGTTCATGAGATCCATCACGCCCCAGGTGACGGATCCCGCGTAGCCGATGTTCGGTGTGATGCCGTGCTTGGTCTGGAAGGCCCTGATCGCCTTGCAGTCGGCGGTGGACTGCCTGCCGTCGACCGGGCGGCCGAGGAACTTCTCGACCTTCTTCTGGTACGGCCCCGCCTGCGTGGTGCAGCCGGCCGCCTGCGCGGGCGTGGCGCCCAGCGCGATGGTCAGCGGTGCGACGAGTCCGGTGATGCCGAGTGCGACGGCACCTCGTCTGCGTATGTCCCCCATGGCCCTGTCCCCTTCATAGGTCCTGCGATCTCTTACCTCTAACCAGGTCTTCGAGCCACTTCGTTGTACCGCAGGGCACGCTGGGACGGAACGGTGACAAAGCTCACGACGCAGCCCCGCGGTCCGGATGGACCGTCGCGTGGAAGCCCGTGTTGACCGCGGTGAGACCTCCGTCCACGACGAGCGTGGTGCCGGTGATCCACGCCGCGTCGCGGGAGGCGAGGAAGGCGACCGCGGCGGCGATGTCCTCGGGTTCGCCGACCCGGCCGAGGGGATACAGCCGCCGCATCCCGGCGAGCTCGGCCTCCCGCCCTTCCCAGGCGGAGGTGCGGACCGTGCCAGGGACGACGAGGTTGACGCGGACCCCGCGGGCGGCCGCGTGCCCGGCGAGGGTGCGGGTCAGGGAGCCTAGACCGGCCTTGGCCGCGCTGTAGGCGTGGTTGCCGAAGTCCTGGAGACCGTTGACGGAGCCGATGTTGACGATCGCGCCGCGTCCCGAGGCCACCAGGTGCGGCAGCGCCGCCCGCGAGCAGCGGTACGGGCCGCTCAGCGTGATGTCCAGGTCCCGCGCCCACTCCTCGTCCAGGTCGTCCTCGAAGAGCGGGGTCTCCGGGGTGCACCTGGCGGCGCAGTTGACCAGGACGTCGAGGGCGCCGAACGTCGTCACCGCGTGCTCGACGGCCGCCTCGACCGCCGTACGGTCCGCCACGTCGCACTCCAACGCCCGCGCGGTGAGGCCCTGTTCGCGCAGACGCGCGGCCGTGTCCTCGACCACCAGCCCGTCGCGGTCGGTCAGCACGACCCGCGCCCCCTCCTCGGCGAGCCTGCGGGCCACCGCCGCGCCGATTCCGCGGGCGGCGCCCGTCACCAGTGCCGTGTGTCCCTCGAAGCGCTCGGTGTGGGTCATGCGCCGAAGATAGCTCCTCGGTGATCAACGGGGCAGATACCGTGCGTCCATGACCGCGTTCATACAGCAGCTCCCCGCGCTCATCGGCGTCGTCATCGGCGCACTCGGCTCCTATCTGGCGGTCGTGCGGGGCGACCGGGTGCGGTTCCAGCGGGAGCAGGCGGCCCGCTGGGAGGACCGGAAGTTCGCGGTGTACGCCGAATACGCGCGGGCGTTGAAGAGGTCCGTGACGCTGACCTACCGGGTCGCCGCCCACTTCGGCAACGATCCGCACCCGCACCCCCTGACGCCCCAGGAGGCCGAGCCGCAGCTGGCCGAGGCGACGATCGCACGGGACCCGGCCGGGGAGGCGCTGATCCTGCTCGGCAGCCCCGCGGTGGTGGAGCAGGCCCGGACCTGGGTCGTCACCGTGATGGAGATGGAGGCCTTCCTGCGCGCCGGGACGCGTGACCCGGCCGCGTGGCAGGCACTGATGGACCGGCAGCGCGCCGGACGCGAGGGGTACTACCGGGCCGTACGGGAGGATCTCGCGCTGCCGCCGGGCCACTCGGCGCGCTGGGCCCTGACGTCGAGCGGCACACCGCCTCAGCGGTAACCGGTCACGTCCGCCGGCTTGTCCGCGTCCTGGACCTCGACCAGATAGCGCCAGGCGTCGGGGCGGCTGCCGTCGAGGTCGGTGAAGCCGTACGTCCGGGCGAGCGAGCCGCTGTCGAGGGACTGGCCGTTCCAGCGGGCCACGTCGGGGTCGGCGGCCAGTGCGGCGACGGCGCGGCCCACGTAGTGCGGGGTCTCGGAGATGGCGAAGTGAGGGACGCGGTCGAGGGCGTCGCGCCAGTTGTCCTCCCGCACGCCGAAGGTGTCGAGCATCATCTCCGAGCGCAGCCAGCCCGGGGTGAGCGCGAGGGCGGTGGCGCCGCGCGGCCCGAGTTCACGGCCGAGGGCGAAGGCCATGCGGATGACGGAGGTCTTGGCGAGGTCGTAGAAGAAGGAGACGCGGTAGTTCTCGCGGTTGTAGGCGTCGGTCCCGTCGGTCATCTCGACGACCAGGCCGCCGGGCCGGCGCAGCAGCAGGGGCAGGGCGTGGTGGCTGGTGATGGCGTGGGTGTCGACGGCGAGCCTGAGCAGCCGCAGGCCGTCGTCGAGGTCGTGCTCCCACACGGGGCTGTCCCACGCGAAGAGGTGCTCGCCGCCCCAGATGTCGTTGACGAGCACGTCGAGGCGGCCCTGCTCGTCGGCGATCCGGTCGACGAGCGCGCGGACCTGCACGGGGTCCAGGTGGTCGGTGGGGACGGCGATGCCATGGCCGCCGGCCGCGGTGACGAGGTCGGCGGTGTCCTCGACGGTCTCGGGGCGGTCGTACTCCGAGCGGCGGGTGCGGGTGCTGCGTCCGGTGACGTAGACGGTGGCGCCCGCCGCTCCCAGTTCCACGGCGATCCCGCGCCCGGCCCCTCGTGTGGCCCCGGCGACCAGTGCGACCCTGTCCCGCAGCGGCTGTGACATGTCCGACCTCCCGTTTGCGCCCGATGTCTCGTCGAGCATGGCCGGGAAGCCGGACAACCTCTGTCGTGATTTACGGGAGAGTCACCCGGCCGCGCGCAGTTTCTCGTCCAGGGTGTCCAGATCCGGCAGGAACCAGATGTGACCGCCCTGGTTCGTCTCGTGGACGAAGTCCCGCAGGGCCGTGCTGTCGTCGAGCCGGCGGGTGACGTCACCGATGATCGCCAGCCGGACCCGGTAGGTCACGAACTTCTGCATCACCGCGCCCGCGACACCCGTCCGCAGCCGGAAGAACTCCTCGGGGACCCGGGCCACCGGTACGGCGACCACCTGGGCGTCGCGGCCCATGGCGTCGCCGATCAGGTCGAGGGCCGCCCGCTCGCCGTCCAGCGGCGGGCCGTCGGGGGCACAGTGCAGGACGTTCTGGCCGCTGCCGTGCACGACCTCGTCAGTGGCCACGGTCGATCCATTCCTGCAGGTGAGGAGCCTCGGCGCCGATGGTGGTGGGGTCGCCGTGACCGGTGAGGACCTTCGTCTCGGGCGGCAGGGCGAGCAGACGGTCGCGGATCGAGTCGATGATCGTCGGGAAGTGGGACCAGGAGCGGCCGGTGGCACCAGGACCGCCCTGGAAGAGGGTGTCGCCGGTGAAGACGGTGCCGAGGCCCGGGTCGTAGAGGCAGACCGCACCCGGGGCGTGGCCGGGGGTGTGCAGCACCTGGAGGTCGATGCCCGCGGCCTCGATGACCTGGCCGTCGCGCAGATGGGCGTCCGGGTCGCGGTCGGGGTGGGTCTGCTTCCACAGCGGCAGGTCGTCGGGGTGCAGCCAGATCGTGGCGCCGGTGCGGTCGGCGAGGGCGGGCGCGGCGTCGATGTGGTCGTTGTGGGCGTGGGTGCAGACGATGGCGGTCAGCCTGCGGTCGCCGACGGCCTCCAGGATGGCGTCCGCGTCGTGGGCGGCGTCGATGACGATCACCTCGTGGTCGTCACCGACGATCCAGACGTTGTTGTCGACGTCCCAGGTGCCGCCGTCGAGGCTGAACTGCCCCGAGGTGACGAGGCGTTCGATGCGAGCGGCCATCAGAGCACCACCACCGAGCGCAGGACGTCGCCGTGGTGCATGCGCTCGAACGCCTTCTCCACCTCGTCGAGTTGGATGGTCTCGGTCACGAACGCCTCCAGGTCCAGGCGGCCTTGCAGATGCAGGTCGATCAGCATGGGGAAGTCGCGGGAGGGCAGGCAGTCGCCGTACCAGGACGACTTGAGCGACCCACCGCGCCCGAAGACGTCGAGGAGCGGCAGCTCCAGCTTCATCTCGGGGGTGGGCACGCCGACGAGGACGACGGTGCCGGCGAGGTCGCGGGCGTAGAAGGCCTGCTTGTACGTCTCGGGACGGCCGACCGCCTCGATGACGACGTCGGCGCCGAAGCCGCCGGTCAGTTCACGGATCGCCTCGACCGGGTCGGAGTCCTTCGAGTTCACGGTGTGGGTCGCGCCCATCGTGCGGGCCTTCTCCAGCTTCCGGTCGTCGAGGTCCACGGCGATGATCTTCGCAGCGCCCGCGAGGTTCGAGCCGGCGATCGCCGCGTCGCCGACGCCGCCGCAGCCGATGACGGCGACGGTGTCGCCCCGGCCGACGTTGCCCGTGTTGATGGCGGCACCGATGCCGGCCATCACGCCGCAGCCCAGGAGCCCGGCGACCGCGGCCGAGACGGAGGGGTCGACCTTGGTGCACTGTCCGGCGGCGACCAGCGTCTTCTCGGCGAAGGCGCCGATGCCCAGGGCGGGCGAGAGCTCGGTGCCGTCGGTGAGGGTCATCTTCTGCTTGGCGTTGTGCGTGTTGAAGCAGTACCAGGGCCGCCCTCGCAGACAGGCCCGGCAATTGCCGCATACGGCACGCCAGTTGAGGATCACGAAGTCGCCGGGCGCGACATCGGTCACCCCCTCGCCGACCGACTCCACGACACCGGCGGCCTCATGGCCGAGGAGGAACGGGAAGTCGTCGTTGATCCCGCCCTGCTTGTAGTGCAGGTCGGTGTGGCAGACCCCGCAGGCCTGCACCTGGACGACGGCCTCCCCCGGTCCTGGATCGGGCACCACGATCGTCTCCACCCGCACCGGCTCGTCCTTGCCGGGTGCGATCACTCCGCGTACCTCCTGCGCCATGGCCCTGACCCCTTCGTTCGCCCGGTGTACGTCCCTCCGACCCTACGCGTGACTGATCAGTAACGGCACAGGTCCCCGAGCGGAAAAATACCCCCTGGGGTACCTCTGCTACGGTGGAATGCATACCCCCGGGGGTACTCCACCCCGGGCTTTCGCGAGGAGAGGAGTGTTGTCGTGCACTTCGTCGACACCATCGAGGTGCCGGGGCTCGGCAACCGCGGCTACCTGGCGGGCGGCGCCCGCAGCGCCGTGGTGGTGGATCCGCCGCGGGACGTGGACCGGGTGATCGCGGCCGCGGCCCGGCGCGGGGTGCGGATCACCCACGTCGCCGAGACGCATGTCCACAACGACTACGTGACCGGCGGCCTGGAGCTGGCGCGGATCACGGGGGCCGCCTATCTGGTGCCGGCCGGGGCGCTGGTCGCGTTCGAGCGGACACCGGTCGCCGACGGGGACGTGACGGAGATCGAGGACGGGCTGGCGCTGCGGGCCCTGGCCACACCGGGTCACACCCCGCACCACACGTCGTACGCCCTGGAGGAGGCCGGGCGGGCGGCGGTCGTCTTCACCGGCGGCTCGCTGCTGATCGGCACGGTGGGGCGGCCCGACCTCGTGGAACCGGGGCTGACCGGGCGGCTGGCGCGGGCGCAGTACGACTCGGCGCACCGGCTGGCCGCGGAGCTGCCCGACGAGACGGAGGTGCTGCCCACCCACGGGTTCGGCAGTTTCTGTTCCGCCGGGCAGGCGGAGGGCGGGGCGACGACGACCATCGGGCGCGAGCGCCGTTCGAACGAGGCGCTGGTGAAGGACATCGATACGTTCGTCGCCGACCTGCTCGCGGGCCTGGACGACGTGCCCGCGTACTACGCGCACATGGGCCCGGTGAACGCGCAGGGCCCCGGCCCGGTGGATCTGACCCCGCCTCGCCGCGCGGGCCGCGAGGAGATCGCGGCGCGGCTGGCGGCCGGCGAGTGGGTGGTGGACCTGCGGGACCGGCGCGCGTTCGCCGAGGGGCATGTCGCCGGGACGTTCAACTTCGAGGCCGAGGGGCAGCTCGCGACCTATCTGGCCTGGCTGGTGCCGTGGGGCAGGCCGGTCACGCTGCTGGCCGCCACACCGGCCCAACTCGCCGACGCCCAGCGGGAACTGGTCCGTGTCGGCATCGACCGGCCCGCCGCGGCGGCGACCGGCTCGCCCGCCGAGTGGGTACGGGACGGGGATGTGCCGCGCTCGTTCCCGCGTGCCACGTTCGCCGACCTGGCCGCTCAGGGGTCCCACGGGGTCGTCGTGCTGGATGTGCGGCGGGACTCGGAGCGGTCGGCCGGACACCTCAGGGGCTCGGTGCACATTCCCTTGCACCGGCTGCGGGAGCGGCTGGCGGAGATACCCGACGGCACGGTGTGGGTGCACTGCGCCGGTGGGATGCGGGCCGCCGTGGGCGCCTCGATCCTCGACGCGGCGGGGCGTGACGTGGTCGCCGTGGACGACGGGTTCGCGTCGGCGGCCACGGCCGGGCTCCCGATGGCGAGAATCACGGCGGAACAGGCGCACGAGCGGACGGGGGCCGAGGCCGAGGCCGTCCTCCTGGACGTCCGTGAGCAGGAGGAATGGGAGGCGGGACATGCGCCCGGCGCCGTGCACGCTCCCCTGTCGGAGCTGAGGTCGGGCGGGCGGCTGCCCCGGGCCGCGGAGAACCGCCCGGTGATCGCGATCTGCCGCTCCGGGAAGCGGTCCCGTGCCGCGGCCGAACTGCTCACGGCGCGGGGCGCGGACGCGGTGGACGTCCTGGGCGGGATGGAGGCCTGGACACGGGCGGGACTCCCGGTGGAGAGTGCCGCGTCCTCGGGCGCGGGGCCAACGGGGACGAGTGCCGCCTGCCAAGGGTCGGGGGCGGCGGTGACGGGCGCCGCCGGCCCGGTCCCGGGGCCTGCGGTGACGGACGGCGCCTGCTCAAGCTCAGGGCCCGAGGTGACAGGCGCCGCCTGCCCAGGCTCGGGGCCTACGGTGACGGGCGCCGACCCGACTCCTGCGCGAGCCGGATCCGCAGGGGATGGTTCAGCCGTCACCGAGCCTGACGTGGACGGTGGGTCCGGCGACACCGCCGCGGAAGCCGGAGGCAGCGGTGTGCCCGACGATGTCCGCGCCGAGCCTGAAGTGACCGGAGCGGAGAGCGACACCGCCACCGGACCTGGCGTGACCAGGGCGCCGGGCGACACCGCCACCGAACCCGCCAAGACCGCGGCGCCAAGCCAAACCCCCACCGCACCCGCCGAGACGAGCACTCCGGGCCACACCCCCGCCCAAGCGGCGGACGGCTCCCCGGGTGCCGAGGGCCGCGCCCCCGCGTCGGGCGCCGTGGCACGCCGCACCCCGGCCACCCGAGCCGCGGTCGACACCGCCGCCCGTCCCGCGTGAGCGCCCTCGTCCTCGCTCTGCTCGCCGGCGGTCTCACCGGGCTGGCGCTCGGGGCGCTCGGCGGTGGCGGCAGCATGCTCGCCGTACCCGCGTTGATCTACCTGCTCGGGTTCAGTCCGGCCGCGGCCACCACCGCCGGACTGGTCGTCGTCACCCTCACCTCCGTGACCGCGCTGGTCACCCACGCCCGCGGGGGCGCGGTGCGCTGGCGCGAGGGTGTTCTGTTCGCAGCGGCCGGACTGGTGCCCGCGGCGATCGGCGGGGCGGTGTCCGGACAGCTGCCCTCCGGCGTGCTCACGGGAGCCTTCGCCGTGGTCGCCGCCCTCGCCGCCGTCCGGATGCTCCGGCCCCCGGCGGCCGTACGGCCGGACGAGGCGCCGGTGCGTACGGGGCGCGTCGCCCGAACCGGGGCGGGGCTCGGCGCGGTGACCGGCGTCCTGGGCGTGGGCGGCGGATTCCTCGCCGTACCGGCCCTGGTGAACGTCGTAGGGCTGCGCATGAGGGCCGCCGTCGGAACCAGCCTGCTGGTCATCACGGTCAACTCCCTCGCCGCGCTGGCGGCCCGGGCGGGCACGACCGTGGACGTCGACTGGGCTGCCGTCGCCCCGTTCGCGGGGACCGCGGTGCTCGGCGCGTGGGACGGCAGGCGTCTGGCCGCCAAGGTGTCGGCCGGCGCGCTCCAGCGGACGTTCGCCGTGGCGCTCCTGGCCGTGGCCGCGTTCATGCTGGCGGACGCCGTCCTGTGACGGTCACGCCAGGGACAGGAACAGCTTTTCCAGCCGGGCCTTCATCTGCTCCGTCGTCTCGCCGTCGACCCGGTTCCCCTCGGGATCGGTCAGACACTGCTGAAGCCCCGTCGCGATGATCGCGAAACCGGCCCGGTCGAGGGCGCGGGAGGCCGCGGCGAGCTGCGTGACCACGTCCTCGCAGTCCCGGCCCTCCTCGATCATCTTGATCACTCCGGAGATCTGACCCTGCGCCCGGCGCAGCCGGTTCAGCACCGACTTGAGCTCATCGCCCTCGAACTGAAGCTCCACCATCACTCCTCTACATACCCTTGGGGGTATTTTACCTCCTCGGGGTCACCACCGGCTGTCACCAGCCTCTCAGGAAGGATCACGTACGACATGCCCCCCACCGCTCTCGACGTCTCGCAGGCGGGCGCCCGCCTGGACGAACTGACCGTCGTCGATGTCCGGACCCCGGGCGAGTACGCCTCCGGACATCTGCCCGGCGCGCTCAACATCCCCCTGGACCAGCTCGGACGCGCCCTGCCCGCACTGCGGGAGGTGCGCGGCGAACTGCTCGTCGTCTGCGCCTCCGGGGCCCGTTCGCTGAACGCGTGCCAGGTCCTCGCCGGGCACGGCATCCGGGCCCTCACCCTGACCGGCGGCACCCAGAGCTGGGCGGCGGCCGGGCGGCGGCTCGACCGGCCGGCCGCGGGCGCCCGTACCGACTGGGCCATGGAACGCCAGGTCCGCTTCACCGCGGGCAGCCTGGTCCTGGCCGGGCTCGGGCTCGGACTCCTGTACCCCGCCTGGCAGTTGCTCTCCGCGGCCGTCGCGGGCGGACTGGTCTTCTCCGCGCTCACCAACACCTGTGGCATGGCCGCCCTGCTGGGCAGGCTGCCGCACAACCGGTCACGGGCCGCCGACCTCGACACGACCCTGGCCGCGCTCGCCCCCGCTGACCCCGACGGCGCCCCGAACCCGCGAGCCCCGCGAGGGAGCGCCGACGTAGCCTGAAGGCTCCGCACGCCGTCGGGACCCGAGGAGCACCGTGAGCAGCACCGAGACGGAGACCGCGCCGCCGACCTGGCGGCTGCTCCTCGGATACGTACGGCCCCACCGGTGGACCCTCCTCACCGGTGCCCTGCTGTCGCTCCTGACGGGAGCCACCGGTCTGCTGCTGCCCCTGGTGGCACGGGAGTTGATCGACGACCTCTCCCACGACCGTACGATCACCGGCGCGTTGTTCGTCATGTCGGGACTGGTGATCGCCAACGCGGCGTTGGGCGGGCTGGGTTCGTACGTGCTGCGGCGCACCGCGGAGTCGGTGGTGCTCGGTGCGCGGCGCGCGCTGTCGTCGTATCTGCTGCGCCTGCGCATCACGGCCGTCGACCGCACCGAGCCCGGCGACCTGATGGCCAGGATCACCTCGGACACCACGCTGCTGCGCGAGGTCACCACCGACTCGCTCGTGGGTCTCGGGACCGGCGGGCTCACGCTGGTGGCGACCGTGGTGATGATGGGGCTGGTCGACCCGGTGCTGCTGGGCGTCACGCTGGCGGTGATCGTGGTCGCGGGCACGGTCCTCGGGGTGATCGTGCCGCGCATCAACCGGGCGAGCCGGCAGGCGCAGGACGCCGTCGGCGTGATGGGCGCCGCACTGGAGCGCATCCTCGGGGCGCTGCGCACAGTGAAGGCGTCCGGCGCCGAGCACCGCGAGGAGCGGACGCTGCACGCGGCGGCCGAGGAGTCGTGGCGGCAGAGCGTGCGGGCCGCCAAGTGGGCGGCAGCCGCGGGCAACACGGCGGGGCTCGCGATGCAGATCGCGTTCATCACGGTGCTCGCGGTGGGCGGCGCGCGGGTCGCCACCGGTGCCATCGAGGTCGGCACGCTGGTGGCGTTCCTGCTCTATGTCTTCTATCTGATGTCGCCGATCCAGCAGGTCGTCGGGGCGGTCACGCAGTACCAGACAGGGGCGGCGGCGCTGGCCCGTATCCAGGAGGCCCTGCACCTGCCCGCCGAACCGGCGGCGCTGCCCGCCCCGTTGCCCGCCGACGGGGCCGCACCGGCTTCCGTCGCCTTCTCGGACGTCCGGTTCCGCTATGCCGACGATCTGCCCTACGTCCATCACGGGGTGACCTTCGATGTGCCCGCTCGGGGGATGACGGCGTTCGTCGGGCCGTCGGGGGCGGGGAAGACGACGGTGTTCTCGCTGATCGAGCGGTTCTACGACCCCGAGGCCGGGGTCGTGACGGTGGACGGGCGGGACCTCGCGGAGTGGGAGCTGCCGCAACTCCGGTCCGCGATCGGGTACGTGGAGCAGGACGCTCCCGCCCTGTCGGGGTCGCTGCGGGAGAATCTGCTGCTCGGCAACCCGGAGGCGGACGAGGGCGCGGTGACGCGCGTGCTGAAGACGACCCGGCTCGACGGTCTGGTGGCCAAGCTGCCGAGCGGGCTGGAGACGCTGGTCGGGCATCGGGGTACCAAGCTGTCGGGCGGGGAGCGCCAGCGGGTGGCGATCGCCCGGGCTCTGCTGCGGCGGCCCCGGCTGTTGCTGCTGGACGAGGCCACGTCCCAGCTGGACGCGGTCAACGAGGCGGCCCTGCGGGACACGGTGGCGGACGTCGCCCGGACGACCACGGTGCTGGTCGTCGCGCACCGGCTGTCCACGGTGACGATGGCCGACCGGATCGTGGTCATGGACGCGGGACGCGTTCGGGCAGTGGGGACGCACAGGGAGCTGGTCGCCGGGGACCCGTTGTACGCGGAACTCGCGGCCACACAATTCCTGGCCACCGCAGGGTGAGCGCACCACCGCCGCCGTCCGGGGCGGCACCCGTCATCTGCCTGCCGCCGCAGGTGAGCGGATCACCCTGGTCGGACAGCTGTGCACCCCGAAGGACGTGCTGGCCCGCCGGGTGCCCGCGCCCGGCCTGCGCGCGGGTGACCGGGTGCTGTTCTCGCCGGCCGGCGCCTACGCGTGGAACATCGCGCACCACGACTTCCTGATGCATCCCCGGCCCGCGGTCCACTTCCTGGACACGTGAGGGGGCATGCGTCGAGGGCCGCCCGGTGATCCGGGCGGCCCTCGGTTCTTGTACGGGTGGGTCAGTGGACGGCCGGCACCAGGCCGGTGACGGGGGCGACGAGGCCGGTCACCTGGCCCAGCTGGTTCAGGTCGTTGACCCGGTTGAGGCCGGCCAGCTGCCGGGAGACCGGCGGGATCTCGTCCCTGTGCTCCGCGGGGATGTCACTCATCGCGAGCGAGTCGATCACCGCGATCGGGTTGAGCTGCCCGGCGTCCGGGGCGGCCGCGTCGGCCGCGTTCGCGAGGGGGGCGGTGAGGCCGGTGACGCCGACGGCGAGACCGACGGCGGCGACGATGCGTCGAGTTGAGATCATGTTGTCAGCAACGGGGGCGGGCCCCTCCCGGACACGGCCGGCCGCGCCCCCTCACCCGTCAGGCGGAGCGCCCGGCCTGCGCTTGCCGTGGCCGCCCGGGCGGAGGAGTCTCGAAGAAACAGGGCCTGCGCGGTCCGCTCCTCGTCGGGCCGCGGCCCTCGAAGGAGGTCACCATGGGCACCGCGGCAAGCTCCGGCTTCACCACCGAAACCCTGCGCAGCGTCATCGAAGGAAACTCTGCGGCGAATCTTCTGTCGCTCTACGCGGACGACGCCGAGATACGCGTCGTGGACCGCAACAGTCAGCCCAGCCATCCCACAGTGCTGCACGGCAGGGACGAGATCAGCGCGATGCTCGACGACGTCTACAGCCGCGACATGACGCACAAGCTGGAACAGTGCGTCATGGACGGTGACCGCGTCGCCTTCAGCGAGTCCTGCCGGTACTCCGACGGGGTCCGCGTCCTGTCCGAGTCGATGCTGACGCTCCGGGACGGCAAGATCGTCGAACAGACCATGATCCAGGCCTGGGACGAGTAACGAGAAAGGTGCCGAAGGTCCAGATCACGATCCGACCGACCTGGACCTTCGCGGCATGCTCGCCGCACGCCGATCGTGACTGGCGCTGGGTCAGCTCAGTGTCCACTTCTGGTTGGCCTGGCCGTTGCACGACCACAGCACCGTCTGGGTGCCGTTGGCGGTGCCCGCGTTGTAGGCGTCCAGGCAGAGACCGGCGTTGACGTTGGTGATCGTGCCGTCGCTGTTGACGTTCCACTTCTGGTTGTTCTGGCCGTTGCAGTCCCAGATCACGACCTTGGTGCCGTTGGTCGTGCCGAGGTTGTAGGCGTCCAGGCACTTGTTGCCGTACACCACGAGTTCCTTGCGGGAGGTGTACGTCCACTGCTGGTTCTGGCCGCCGTTGCAGTCCCACAGTTCGGCCTGGGTGCCGTTGCCGATGGTGTTGTCGTAGACGTCCAGGCAGCGGCCGGACTGGGTGCCGACGGCGAGGGTGCTGTCGGTGCCGGGCAGCGGGTGGACCGTGATGTCGGCGAGCGTCGGGGCGCCCGTGAAGGTCAGCGTGTTCGAGGAGCCCTTGGACAGGGCCACCTGGACCGAGACGGTGCCCTGGGAGGAGCCGGTGGGCGGGAAGGACACGGTGGTCGCGCCCTGGCCGTTGACCTTGAGGGTCGCGGTGCGGGCCGCCGAGGTGTTGTTGGTGTAGGCGACGTCGACGGTCTTGATCCCGGTGTTTCCTGCGACCACTCCGGTGAAGCTCGACGTGCCGGCATAGGTGCTGCTCGCGGCCTCGGTGCCGCCGGTGACCGTGAGCATCACCGAGCCACCCGCCGGGACACCGGTGGTGTAGCCGGTGCCGTACGAGCCGGTGTCGGAACGCGCCCACAGGTCACGGACGGTCGCGCTCGCGCTGGTGAGGCCGAGGTCGGACCAGCGGACGGTGATGTTCTGGGCGGCGGAGGTGCGGTTGAGGAGGACGACGGCACGGTTGCCGGTGCCGGACAGGACCTTGCCGTAGACCTGGAGCCCGGTGGTGTCCTCGGCGACCTTGACGCCCTGGAGGCCGCGCGGGTCCTGGTCGACGGCGATGACCTCGGGGTTCTTGAGGATGGTCGCGGTCCCGGTGGTCATGGTGGCCAGGTTGTTGCCGGCCAGGAGCGGGGCTCCGGAGACGGCCCACAGGTTCATGTGGGTGCGGTTCTGGGCGGCCGTGAAGCCGTCCATGCCGACCATCAGCATGTCCGGGTCGTTGTAGTAGCCGGTGTGCTGGGCGGTGGGGTGGAGGTTGCGGTCGTAGTTGGTCAACAGGTTCGTCATCGACGGCTTGTTGCCGTAGAGGATGATGTCGTCGTTGGTCCGCCACATCGCGCCCTGCCCCGGCGCCCAGTTCCACGGGTTCTGCCGTCCCCAGTTGCACAGCGACAGGGTCATCGGGCGGCCCGTGGCGGCGGTGGCCCTGGTGATCGCGTCGCTGATCGACTGGTACGTCGTCTTCGCGTCGAGTCCCTCCGCGTCACCGCCGCACCAGTCGACCTTCACGAAGTCGAAGCCCCACTGGGAGAACTGCAGCATGTCCTGGTCGTAGTGGCCCTCGCTGCCGGAGCCGGGGGCGGCGGGGCGGCCCGTCGGGTAGTAGTAGCCGCAGCCGTCCTTGCCCGCGTCCGTGTAGATGCCGGCCTTGAGTCCCTTGCCGTGGATGTAGTCGGCGATGGCCTTCATGCCGCCGGGCCACTCGGACTGGTCGACGGTGATGTTCCCGGCGCTGTCGCGCGTGCCCTGCCACCAGCCCTCGTCGATGTTGATGTACTTGTATCCCGCCGCCGGAAGCCCGGACGCGACGAACGCGTCGACCTGCGCCTTGATCACGCTGTAGTCGATCTTCGCGGCGAAGCTGTTCCAGGAGGCCCAGCCCATGGGCGCGGAGGGCACCGGTATCTGTCGGCCGGTCGCGGCCTGCGCGGGGGCCGGCTGGGCGAAGAGCAGCGCGGCGCAGGCGGTCAGGGCGAGGACCAGAGCGCGGACGGCCGTGGCTCGGAGTCGTTCGGCGAGACCCGTGCGGGTCGTTCGCGGCGGGGGGTACATGCGGCTCCTTCAGTGGGGGGAACACCAGCACCTTGGTCGATATATCGAACTTGGACCGGTGATTCGAACATCGTGCGCGCTGAAGCTAGAGCCACCGGAGGGTGAAGTCAACGGATGTGACACGGGTGAACTGGCCTGAGACCAACGCTCTTTCGCGCGGGCCGACCGCCCGCGGCGCCATACTGTCCGGCGTGCGAGTAGCGATCATGACGGCGGGTTCCCGGGGCGACGTGGCTCCGTTCACGGGGCTGGGGCACGGTCTGGCACGGGCCGGGCACGAGGTCACCCTGGTCACCCATGAGCGCTTCGAGCCGTTGGCGACGCGGGCCGGGATCGGTTTCCACGCGCTGCCGCTCGATCCCCGGGCGGAGCTGGAGTCCTCCCGCGGACGGGCGCTGCACCGCAGCACGACCGGAGTGGGCAAGCTGGTGCGGGTGGTCGCGATGGGCCGGGCCCTGGCCGGGCGGATCGCGGACGACCTGGTGACGGCCGCCGGGGCGAGCGACGCGCTGCTCCTGTCCGGATCGGTGGCCCCGCTGGGCCACGCCGTCGCCGAGGGCTTGGGCCTGCCCAGCCTCGGACTCAACCTCCAACCCCTGGCGGCCACGCGGGAGTTCGTACCTCCCATGCTGGGCGTCGGCTCCTGGGGACCGTTCGGCAACCGGGTCGCCGGGCTGGGCCTGAACCTGGCGGTGGAGCAGCTCTTCGGCGCGGCCCTCCCGCCACTCCGGGCCCGGCTGGGCCTGCCTCCACTGAGCCCGGCCGCGGCACTGCGCGCCCGTGAGCGGCAGGGCTGGCCGGTCCTGCACGGCTTCAGCCCCCGGGTGGTCGCCCGGCCCCGCGACTGGCGTTCCGGACTCGACGTGACGGGTTACTGGTGGCCGTACGACGGCGACGCCCCGCTCCCCGACGAGCTGCGGGCCTTCCTCGGAGCCGGGCCCGCCCCGGTCTTCGTGGGCCTGGGCAGCGCGACCGTGCCCGATCCCGCGCGCATCAGCGCCGCGATCGTACGGGCGCTGCGCCGGGCCGGGCTGCGCGGTGTGATCCAGCGCGGCTGGGCGGGCCTGACGGCGACGGGCGACGACATGCTCACCATCGACGAGACACCCCACTCCGCGCTCTTTCCCCACATGGCGGCCGTGGTCCACCACGCGGGCGCGGGCACGACGGCGGCGGGCCTGCGCGCGGGGGTACCGGCCGTTCCGGTACCGATCCAGTTCGACGAGAGCTTCTGGGCGGCCCGGCTGGTCACCCTGGGCGTGGCCCCGCGCGCCCTGCCCCTGCGACACCTGACCGCCGAGGCACTGGAGCAGGCGCTGCTCCGGGCGACGCAGGACTCCGGCCATCGGGAGCGGGCGCGGGCGCTGGGCGCACACATCCGGGCGGAGGACGGCGTGACACCCGTGGTGGAAGCGGTGCACCGACTACGACGCCACTGACCACGCCGTCCGTCCCCTCAGGGACGCGGGTCCCTGTCGATGTTCGACGCCTCAGCCGCACGGATGCCAACGGCTGCGAAGCACTCACTCCTCCACCCCATGACGGCAACCAGCCAAGACGCACCGGCACCCGCACCAACCGGCCCCGACCAACCCTGAGCGCACCGACCTGCACCGCACGGCCAGCGCCGCCCCCTCACCCCCGGCCCGGCTCCCAGCCCGCCGGCTGGAGGATGCCCAGCAGCTGTCGCACCAGTTCCTCCACGACCTCGTCCAGCGTGGCGTCCACCCAGCCGGCGCTCCAGTCGTGCAGCAGCCCGTTGACGCTGCCGATGAATCCGGTCGCCGCGAGCCGGTAGTCCCGCTGGGCCGCCTCGCCCCGCGTGACGGCCCGGTTCGCCTCGGCGCACACCAGGTCGACCCAGTGCGCCCGGCGGGCCAGCCGTTGTTCCTCCAGACGCGGACTGACGCCGATGATCTCGACGAACGTGATCCGCACCCGGCGCGGATCGGACGTGACGTTCGCCGCGTACGCGCGGAAGATCGCGGCCGCGCGCTCGGCGAGCGGCAGGTGGTCCGCGTCGGCCACCGCGGCCACCACAGCCGCCGTCGCCCAGTCGTTGACCTCCAGATGCAGCGCGGCCAGCACGTCCTCCAGGGTGCGGAACTCCTCGTAGAACTGGCGGGTGGAAAGGCCCGCGGCCTCGCTGAGGGCCGCGACGGTCGTGGCGCGGTAGCCGGGAGCGTCCCCGAAGAGCTGGAGGGCCGCGGCCAGGAAGCGGCGGCGCCGCTCGGCCTGCCGTTCCGCGGCCGTCTTGCCGCCGTAGCGACCGGTCGGGGCCTTGAGCCTGCCCGTCACCACACCTCCCACCCGGGCCGGAGTGTCCGGCCTTCCGTATGAGCGCCAAGTTTGTCGTGCACGCAGTCTTGTGGAGAAGGGCCCCCCTTCCTTACTTTGCAGTAAGTTGACTCTGAAAGCACGCGTCTTCAGTTTCGCCGTCTTGGCATGCCCCCGTCATGAGCCGCCTTAGAGGGAGACCCGTCATGCCTGTTCTCAAGCCCAGACACCTGTGTGCCATGGCCGCCGCCGTCGTCCTGACCGTCACCGCCCCCGCGACTGTTGCCTCCGCCGCGGACACCGCCGCCCTGCGCGAGGTGCTGTTCGTGGGCAACAACTGGGACGGCACCGCCGACGTCCTCAAGTCCTCCGGCGACCTGGCGAAGATCGGCCGGATCAACGTCATCCCCGACAAGGACGCCCGGATGGCGGCGATCAACGCCGATCCGATCAAGTGGATCTACTTCATGGCGATCCGCAACAGCGTCGGCGAGGGCCACGACCAGTTCGCCGACGACATGTACTCCACGCCGGACGGCAGGTCGGTGGTCGTCTCACGGCCGAGCTTCGCGGACGTGGTGTCGATCGACCTGGCCTCCGGGAAGGTCAACTGGCGCTTCCCGGTGTCGGGTTACCGCGCGGACCACATGGCGGTCTCCCCCGACGGCACCCGGGTCGCGGTGTCGGCCTCGACGGCGAACACCGTGCATGTGCTGGACATCAACACGGGCAAGCAGCTCGGCTCGTTCGCCACCGGTGACAAGCCGCACGAGAACATCTTCACCAAGGACGGCAAGTACATCTACAACATGGCGATCGGAGACGTGAACACCGACTCCGACGCGCCCTGGCTGGACTGGACGAAGGGCGACCGGCACATCACGGTGGTGGACGCGACCACCTACAAGCAGGTCAAGACCATCGACATGCGGGACAAGCTGAACGCGATCGGCCTCACGGACTACTCCGACGCCGTCCGCCCCGCCGTGTTCTCGCCGGACGAGTCCAAGCTGTACTTCCAGGTGTCGTTCTTCAACGGCTTCTTCGAGTACGACCTCGCCACCGACAAGATCACCCGTACGAAGACCCTGCCGAAGAACCCGGCGACCAGCGACGACCGCACCACCATGGTCAACGACTCGCGCCACCACGGCCTGTCGATGAGCCCGGACGGCAGCAAGCTGTGCGTCGCGGGCACGATGGACGACTACGCGACCGTCGTGAACCGCACCACCCTCCAGGAGGGCCCCCTCGTGCCCGCCTCGAAGCCCTACTGGGCGACCGTCAGCGGTGACGGCAAGAGCTGTGTCGTGTCCGAGAGCGGCGCCGACCAGGTCACCGCGATCGACTTCGCGACCGGGCAGAAGACGGTGTCCGTGCCGGTCGGCGACCATCCGCAGCGGGTGCGCCTCGGGCATGTGGCCGCCGACTGGACGAGTCCGTCCTCGTAGCGGGCGCGTCGACGCGCGGTCCGAGCGGACGGCGCAGCAGGGCCGGTACCGCCTCCAGGGGGAGGGGGTACCGGCCCTGCTGTCCGATGTACGCGGGGTCAGCCGAACTTCTGCGCCGTCCAGGCCGCGAGCTCGGACCTGGCCGCGGCGAGCGCGGACGCGGAGGGCGAGGTCGCCCCGTTGGTCACCAGCGCGTAGTGCAGGACGCCGGAGTCCGCGTCGGTGAGCAGCAGTCGGCGACTGCCCGTGCCGCCCGGTTCGACCGCCGCGCCGACCGGGGTCGACGAGCTGTACGCGGGCGGGCCGTAGACCGTGCCCAGGTCGGAGACGACGGTGGTCGTCACGGTCGGGAAGGAGGCGGGCAGATGCAGTTCGGTGGGCGCCGAGCCGCTGCCCGAGCGCCACACCAGCACCGCGTACTGGCCCGACCCGACCAGCGACGACACCTGCGGCAGGCCGCTCGGCACCGGGTTCCAGGTCAGTGTCGTGGAGCCGTCGCGCGAGCGGTCCTCGTAGGTGAAGGCGGCCGTGGAACCGGAGGTGGCACTCGGGTAGATCCGGTCGAGGAGCCGGGCGTCCTGGCGTAGTACCGCCGTGCCCGAGTCGTTCAGCTTCACGGCCGACAGGTCCTCGTCGTTCCAGGCGTCGCCCGAGGCCATGACCTTGTCGGGGTTGTCGTTCATCAGCTCGTGGTGACGGCCGTTGTAGATGTCCCACTGCCACTGCGTGCCGGAGAGGACCGGCCCCGAACCGGCGGGCGCCGACCACCAGTTGGCGCCCTTCACCCGGGAGTCGAGGGCCTGGTACATGGCTTTGAGGACGGTGGGTGCCTTGCCCGCGGTCGAGCCGTTCAGCGGGTGCCCGAACTCGCTGACCACGGCCGTCGTCCCGGCCGCCGCCGCACGGTCGCGGACCGTGCCGAAGTCGCCGACGTACTGACCGTCGGAGGCGTTGCCCCACATCAGGATGCCGGAGATGGCCTTCTGGTCGTAGAAGTGGGTGTTGAAGACGTACCGGGAGCCGAGCGTGCCGGCGTCGAGGAGGCCGCCCTCCTCCTTGGAGACGTTGCCGTTCCAGAAGAGGTTCGGCTCGACCAGGGCGGGCTTGTCCGTCCAGCCCGCCGCGTCCATCCGGGCCCGGAACTTCACGTAGAAGGGCCACAGCAGGTCGCGTTCCCAGGTGCGGCTGTTCTGCCCCGAGTCGTAGCTGCCGGCGTAGGGCTCGTTGTAGGGGTCGAAGCCGACCACTCCAGCGAACTCCTCGGCGGCGAGGTTCGCCTTGAGGTACGCCATGGTCTTCTGGGCGGTGGCCAGGAAGGAGTCCTGGAGGCCGTGGTTGTTGTGCCAGAAGTCGTACTGGGCGGCCTTCACCGCGCCGTTCTGGGTGATGTTCTGGCCCCACAGGAGGCAGATGCCGCAGGACTCGTCGGGGTAACTGCCCAGGTCCACCGCCCACTTGGGGGCGCCGTCGCCGGTGTACCAGCTGTCGGAGTCGAAGAGCCACCGGGAGTACAGGTCCTGGTGGAAGTCGGGGTAGACCCGGATGCCCGCGTCGAGGAACGCGCGCATCTGCGCGGTGGCGTTCGCCAGGTAGGTGGTGTCGACCTGGCCCTTCACCGGTTCCGCGTAGGCCCAGGAGAGCAGGAAGCGCACGGAGTTGCCGCCGCCGAGGGTTCTGAGCGCGGTGGCCGACTTCCTGGCGTCGGCGACCGAGGCGAAGGGCAGGCCCTTGTTCTCGGCGAGCTTGGTCTCGCCGGAGACGTTGTAGCCACGCAGCACGATCTCGCGGCCGTTGCCGTCGACGAACCGTCCGTTCTGGACGGTGAGGGGGGTGTCGTCGAACGAGAGGGAGTCGGTGAGGGCGTCGGCGGAAGCGGGCCGGACGCCCGCGACCGTCAGGAATCCACAGAGGACAACCAGAACAACGAGCAGACGTGCGCGTTTATTCGGCATGTCCATTACAGTCCGACCATTTCGGTACAACGTCAACACTTCTGACTAGTGAGTAAGTTTCACTTTCGTCGCATCTGCCGCCTCATCCGCCGACCCGACGCGTCACGTTCAACAGATACTCCTTGCGGTTGAGGGGATTGTGATCACTGCGTGGGCGTCGCGGAACGGTTCCGTGCGAGACCGGCGCGTAGTGGTCGAACCCGCTCTCCAACTCCCCCTCCCCGCGCGTCAGTCCGGGCAGTCGCTGTTCCAGTCCGTGCACCCGGGCGGCCGGTACCGCACCCTCCAGGACACACCGGTCGCCCCGGGTCTCCGTCGTCCGCGGTACGGCCCGCAGCGCGGCCAGCACGGGCAGCAGGGCGCCGAGGGTGTCGGCCGGGGCCTCGACGCGGAACCGGTGCATCGGTTCGTGCACCCGGGTGCCCGCCCGGCGCAGCGCCTCGACGAGGACCAGCGGGGTCAGGCCCCGGAAGTCGGCCCCGGTACTGGACATGCTCTTGTCGAAGCCCTGGTGGGCGTGGCTCTGCCGGGGGCAGTAGCCGCAGTGGGTCATGGTGACCGTGCAGTCGGTGACCTGCCAGCCGTCGAGGCCCTGGCCGAGGGTCTCGCGCACGGTGTCCTCGACGGCCTTGAAGAAGGCGTACGGCATGGCGCCGAGCTCCACCTCCAGCCGGAAGGACACTCCGGAGCCGACCGGCGCCGGGTCGACGCGCAGACCGACGGTGGCCAGGAAGGGGTTGTCGTCCTTCTTGACGAACTCGGCGGCCGCGCCGCTCCCGGCCGGGCGCTCGATGCACAGGGGCGTGGTCTCGCGGAAGGTGACGTCGAGGCCGAACTCCTCGGCGAGCGTGGCCTGGACGACCTCCTTCTGGACCTCGCCGTAGAGGGAGACGGAGGTCTCCTGGCGGACCTCGTCGTGGCGCAGGTCGATCAGCGGGTCCTGCTCGGCGAGCCGGGTGAGGGCGAGGTGGAGGGACCGGGCGTCGGTGTCCGGTCCCGGGACGACGACCGTTTCGAGGGAGGGCGGGGCGAAGAAGCGGCCGTGCGCCTTGCGGGGTTCGCCGAGCGTGTCGCCGACGCGGGTGCCGGTGAGGCCCCAGAGCTTGGCGATCCGTCCCGCCGGGACCGCGTCCCGGCGGGTCTCGGTGCCCCCGTCGAACACGCTGATCGCGGTGACACGGCCCTCGGTGCGCGCCTCGCCGAAGGGAATCCGGTCGCGGACGCCGAGCGTGCCGGAGAACAGGCGCGCGTACGCGATCTTCTCCCCCGCCGGGCCCCTTTCGACCTTGAACACCGTGCCGGAGACGGGCCCTTCCGGGTCGCCGTCGGCGCCGGGCAGCAACTCCTTGATGCCGGTGATCAGTTCGGGCACGCCGGCGCCCGTGACCGCCGACCCGAAGTACACCGGGTGCACCAGGGCCTGCCCGGTCCGCGTGACCAGGGCCCTGTGCAGCAGATCCGCGTCGACCCGCCCCTCGACCCAGGCCGACAGCAGGTCGTCGTCGTGGTCCGCGAGGACGTCGTAGGGGCCGATCCCCGGGAGGAACCGGGCCGCGCGCGTACCGGGTCGGTCCACCGTCCCCATCGGCACGATCGCCGGGGTGAGCCGCTCGGCGACGGCCCGCAGGACATCGTCGCACCGGGCTCCGCGCCGGTCGATCTTGTTGACGAAGACGAGGGTCGGGATGCGCAGCCGCTCCAGGGTCCGCATCAGGACCCGGGTCTGCGCCTGGACGCCCTCGACGGCCGAGACGACGAGCACGGCGCCGTCGAGCACGCCGAGGACGCGCTCCACCTCGGCGATGAAGTCCGGGTGGCCGGGGGTGTCGATGAGGTTGACGGTCACGTCGTCGACCGCGAAGGAGACGACGGCGGACTTGATGGTGATACCGCGCCGGCGCTCCAGCGCGAGGGTGTCGGTCTGTGTGCTGCCGGCGTCGACGCTGCCGATCTCGTCGATGACTCCGACCGAGTGCAGCAGCCGCTCGGTCAGGCTGGTCTTACCGGCGTCGACGTGGGCGAGGATCCCGAGGTTGAGCAGGTGCACGAAGCGTCATGTCCTTTGGAGAGAGGGAGATTCCTTCCGGGATGGACATGGACGCAGTGCGCATTACGGCTCCAGGATCGTGCGACGGCAGAGACATCCGAAGTGCAGCAGGTGCGGGCTCCCGGCGGCAACGGATTAACGCTCAACCAGTCGCGTCCCGACCCTCGCCCCCTCCCCGGAGCGGTCCTAGAGTGACGCACATCACGTCCGTGGTCCTGGGAGGGCACATGACCCGTATCTCGGTGAAGGTGGACGGCACGGTGTATCAGGACGAGGTCGAACCCCGTCTTCTGCTGATCCACTACCTGCGTGACCGGCTGGGCCTGACCGGCACCCCGATCGGCTGTGACACCTCCAACTGCGGGGTCTGCACGGTCGATCTGGACGGTGCGAGCGTCAAGAGCTGCTCGGTGCTCGCCGTCCAGGCGGACGGCGGCGAAGTGACCACCGTGGAGGGACTGGCCACGGACGGCGAGTGGACCGGCCTCCAGCGCGCCTTCCACGAGCGGCACGCCCTCCAGTGCGGCTACTGCACGCCGGGCATGCTCATGGCGGCACGGGACCTGCTGCGCGAGAACCCGCATCCGACCCCGGACGAGGTGCGCCACGCCCTGGAGGGCAACCTGTGCCGCTGCACGGGCTACCAGAACATCGTGCGGGCCGTGCTGGCCGCCGCGGAGACAGCCGGGCAGGGGGCGGCGACATGAGCGAGGTCGGCACCGCCCGGCTCCGCAAGGAGGACGCCCGGCTGCTCACCGGACAGACCCGCTGGACCGACAACATCGACGCCCCCGGGCTGCTCCACCTGGCCGTGCTGCGCAGCCCCATGGCACACGCCCGGATCGACCGGGTCGACGTCTCCGCCGCGCTCGAACGTCCCGGCGTGGTCGCCGCGTTCAGCGGCGCGGACCTCGCGCCGGACCTGGGATCGCTGCCCTGCGCCTGGCCGGTGACCGAGGACATCGTGCTGCCCGAACACCCGCCGATCGCGGTCGACGAGGTGCGGTACGCCGGTGACCCGGTGGCCGTGGTGGTGGCCCGCGACCGGTACACGGCCGCCGACGCCCTGGAGGCGGTCGAGGTCGAGTACACGCCGCTGCCCCCGGTCCTGGACCTGGAGGCCGCACTCGCCGAGGGCGCCCCGCTGGTCCACTCCGACAAGGGCACCAACCGCTGCTACGACTGGCCGCTGCGCACCGGCGAGGACTTCGCCGCCGTACGGCAGCGCGCCGAGGTGACCCTCAAACGCCGCTACCACCAGCAGCGGCTGATCCCCAACGCCATGGAGCCGCGCGCGGTCGTCGTCACCCCGGTCGCCGCCTCGGACGAGTACACGGTGTACTCGTCCACCCAGATCCCGCACATCCTGAGGGTCATGCTGGCCGTGGTCACCGAAGTCCCCGAGCACAGACTGCGGGTGGTCGCCCCGGACGTGGGCGGCGGCTTCGGCTCCAAGCTCCAGGTGTACGGCGAGGAGGCGATCACCCTCGCGGTGGCACGCCGTCTCGGGCGGCCCGTGAAGTGGACCGAGTCCCGCTCCGAGGGCTACCTCGCCACCCACCACGGCCGGGGCATGATCCAGGACGTCGAGATCGCCGCGAACCGCGACGGCCGGCTGCTGGGCCTCAAGGTCGACCTGCTCGTCGACATGGGCGCCTATCTGATGCTGGTCACCCCGGGCATCCCGATCCTGGGCGCGTTCATGTACCCGGGCATCTACAAGATGAGGTCCTACGAGCTGGGCGTCACCGGCGTCTTCACGACCAGGACGCCCACCGACGCCTACCGTGGCGCCGGGCGCCCCGAGGCCACGTACGCCATCGAACGGATCATGGACGAGCTCGCGGTCGAACTCGGCCTGGATCCGGTGGAGTTGCGGCGCCGCAACTGGATCCGGCACGAGGAGTTCCCGTACACGACGATCGCGGGTCTGACCTACGACAGCGGCAACTACGAGGCCGCGACCGACAAGGCCCTCGCGCTGTTCGACTACGACAAGCTGCGTGCCGAGCAGGCGGACCGCAACCAGCGCGGTGACACCGTACGGCTCGGGATCGGGGTGTCGACGTACACCGAGATGTGCGGGCTCGCGCCGAGCCGGGTGCTCAGGGACCTCAGGTACGCGGCCGGCGGCTGGGAGGCGGCGAGCGTGCGCATGCTGCCCACCGGCAAGGTCGAGGTGGTCACCGGGACCAGTCCGCACGGGCAGGGGCACGTGACCTGCTGGAGCCAGATCGCGGCCGACGTGCTCGGGGTGCCCTTCGAGGACGTCCAGGTGGTGCACGGGGACACCCGGGCGGCCCCGCAGGGCATGGACACCTACGGCTCGCGGTCGCTGGTGGTCGGCGGCACCGCCGTGCACCAGGCGGCCACGAAGGTGGTGGACAAGGCGCGGAAGGTCGCCGCGCATCTGCTCGAAGCGAGCGAGCGGGACCTGGAGTTCACCGACGGCGTCTTCTCCGTGAAGGGGTCGCCGGACGCGCGCAGGACCATCCAGGAGATCGCCTTCGAGACGTTCACCTCGCACGACCTGCCCGACGGCGTGGAACCCACCATCAACGCCGGGCACCTGACCGACCCGGACGACTTCTCCTATCCGCACGGCACCCACCTGTGCGCGGTGGAGGTCGACACCGAGACCGGGCAGACCCGGATCAGGTCGTACGTCGCCGTGGACGACGTCGGCCGGGTGATCAACCCGATGATCGTCGAGGGGCAGGTGCACGGCGGACTCGCGCAGGGCATCGCGCAGGCCCTGTACGAGGAGGCGGTCTACGACGACGAGGGCAACCTGGTCTCCGGCACGATGGCCGACTATCTCGTGCCGTCGGCACCGGACCTGCCCGAGTTCGTGACCGAGCGGGCCCGGACGCCCGCGACCACGAACCCCCTGGGCGTCAAGGGCGTCGGGGAGGCGGGCACGATCGCCTCCACCCCGGCCGTCGTGGGCGCGGTCGTGGACGCGCTGCGGCCGCTCGGCGTGCGCGACCTGCGGATGCCCTGCACGCCCGAGCGGGTCTGGCAGGCCCTGAAGGAGGCCTCGGCATGATTCCTCCCAGCTTCGAGTACGCCCGCCCCGGCAGCGTCGAGGAGACGGTACGCGTGCTCTCCGAAGGCGGCGAGGACGCCAAGGTGCTGGCCGGCGGACAGAGTCTGCTGCCGCTGCTCAGGCTCCGGCTGGCCTTTCCCGAACTGGTGGTGGACGTCGGTCGCGTCCCCGGGCTGGCCGGGGTGCGCGAGGAGGGCACAACCCTCGTCGTCGGCGCGATGACCACCCACCACGACGTGGTCCGCGACCCGCTGGTGCGCCGGCACGCGGGCCTCCTGGCCGCCGCCACGGCCGGGGTCGGGGACCCCGCCGTACGGCATCGGGGCACCCTCGGCGGCTCGCTCGCGCACGCCGACCCGGCCGGGGACCTGCCCGCCGTGGTGCTCGCCCTGGACGCGGAGTTGATCGCCGCGGGGCCGGGCGGCAGGCGGGCGATCCCCGCGCGGGAGTTCTTCGTCGACTACCTCCAGAGCGCGCTGGAGCCCGACGAGCTCCTGGTGGAGATCCGGATCCCGAAGACCGACGGCTGGGGCTTCCACTACGAGAAGTTCCACCGCTCGGCGCAGTCCTGGGCGGTCGTCGGCGTGGCCGCGCTGGTGCGGCGGGACGACGGGCACATCGCCGAGGCCAGGATCGGGCTGACCAACATGGGCTCCACTCCCCTGCGTGCCACGGCGACCGAGGAGGCGCTGCCCGGCAGCGGGGACACCCGGGCGGTGGCACGGGCCGCGGAGTCGGCGGCGACGGGGACCCGGCCGCCACGGGACCTGTCGGGGTCGCCCGAGTACCGGGAGCATCTGGCGCGGGTGCTGACCAGGCGGGCGGTGCTGGCCGCCGCGGGGACGGGGTGAGCCGCATCCCGGACTTCAAGGAGCCGGACGACGTCCGGGCCCGCCTGGAGGAGACCGGATACCTCGTCGACGACGGGCTGGCCGTGGCCTGCTTCCTGGCTCTGCGGCTGCACCGGCCGCTGTTCTGCGAGGGCGACGCGGGCGTCGGCAAGACCGCGCTCGCCACCGCCCTCGCCGAGGCGCTCGGCGCCCCGCTGATCCGGCTGCAGTGCCACGAGGGCATCGACGCCTCACAGGCCCTGTACGACTGGGACTTCCCCCGTCAGCTGCTGCATCTGCGGGCCGCCGAGGCGGCCGGGGCCGTGGACGCCGACCGGCTGGAGGGTGAGCTGTACGACCGCCGGTTCCTGATCGCCCGGCCGCTGCTGAGGGCCCTGGAGACCTGCCCGTCGGTGCTGCTGATCGACGAGATCGACCGGGCGGACGACGAGTTCGAGGCGTTCCTGCTGGAGCTGCTGTCGGAGTACTCGGTGACGGTTCCGGAGCTGGGCACCGTGCGGGCGCGGGTGCCGCCGGTGGTCGTCCTCACCTCGAACCGGACCCGTGAGGTGCACGACGCCCTGAAGCGCCGCTGCCTGTACCACTGGTTCGAGCATCCCGGCTTCGACCGTGAACTCGCCATCGTGCGGCGGCGGTTGCCCGGCGTGTCGGCGCGGCTGGCCGAGCAGGTGACCGCGCTGGTGCAGACACTGCGCTCCGCGGACCTGCTCAAGCCGCCCGGCGTGGCCGAGACGATCGACTGGGCCGAGGCGCTGGACGCGCTGGGGGCCAGCGAGGTGGATACGCAGCGGGCGCTGGCGACCCTGGGGTCGGTGCTGAAGTACCGGGAGGACGCGGAGCGGGCCCGCGACCTGCTGGCGGCCCGGCGGGACCCGTGATCACCGTGACGGGCACGGAACCGGCCGACGCGGCCCTCCTCGCCTTCGCGCACGCCCTGCGCACCGCCGGTGTCGACGCGAGCCCCGAGCGCGTGCACGCCTTCCTGCGCGCGGTCGCCGAGCTGGGGCCGGCGCGGGTGTACTGGGCCGGGCGCCTGACCCTGTGCGCGAACCACGACGACCTGGAGCGCTACGACCAGGTGTTCGCGGCCTGCTTCGCCGGTGCCGGACCCGCCACGCCACCGGCCGGCCTCCCCCCGCCGCGCCCGCGCCTCACCGTCCCCGAGAGCACGGCGGGCCGCCCCGCGCGTGCCGGAGCCGAGCCCGCCCTCCCACCGGCGGCCGCCCTGGCCAGTTCCGCCGACGTCCTGCGCCACCGTGACATCGCCGGACTGGACGCCGCCGAACGCGCCGCCCTCCACCGCCTGCTGACCGCGTTCGCGCTGCCCGGCCGGACCCGGCGTACGGCCCGCCGCCGCCCCGCCCGGCGCGGGCGGGTCGATCCGCGCCGGAGCGTGCGGGAGCTGCTGCGGCGGGGCGGGGAGCCGGCCCGGCTGGGGCACCACGAACGGGCCGAGCGTCCCCGCCGGGTGGTCCTGCTCGTGGACGTCAGCGGATCGATGGCGCCGTACGCCGACGCGCTGCTGCGCTTCGCCCACGCTGCCGCCCGTGGCACCCGCACCGAGGTGTTCACCGTCGCCACCCGGCTGACCCGCGTCACCCGCGCGCTCTCGCACCGCGATCCCGACCGGGCGATGGCGGCGCTCGCCACCGCCGTGCCCGACTGGCGCGGGGGTACTCGGCTCGGTGAGCTGCTGCGCGAGTTCCTGGACCGCTGGGGGCAGCGGGGCACGGCCCGCGGGGCGGTCGTGGTGGTGCTGTCGGACGGCTGGGAGCGTGGCGATCCGGAGCTCCTCGCGGACCAGATGCGACGCTTGCACCGGCTGGCGCACCGGGTGATCTGGGCCAATCCGCTCAAGGCGCGCCCCGGATACGCGCCCCTGGCCGCCGGGATGGCGGCCGCGCTGCCGAGCGTGGACGCGTTCGTCGAGGGGCACAGCCTGGCCGCGCTGGAGCGTCTGGCGGCGGTGGTGAAAGGAGCCGACGATGCGTGAGATCCTCCCGGTGCTGAACAGCTGGTACACGGCAGGGCTGCCGTTCGGACTGGCCACGGTCGTCTCCACGAGCCGCAGCGCGCCGCGCGATCCGGGTGCGGCCATGGCCGTCGGCCCGGACGACGAGGTCGTCGGCAGTGTGTCCGGCGGCTGTGTCGAGGGGGCCGTCTTCGAGCTGGCCCAGGAGGTCGTGGCGAGCGGCGAGCCCCGCCTGGAGACCTTCGGCTACAGCGACGAGGACGCGTTCGCGGTGGGACTGACCTGCGGCGGGGAGATCACGCTGCTCGTACGGTCCGTGACGGCCGCCACCGATCCCGCGTTCGGTGAGATCGCGGAGTCGGTCGCCGCGGGCCGTCCGGTGACCGTGGCGACGGTGACCGACGGCCCCGCACCCCGGGGCGCCACGCTCGCCGTGTGGCCGGACCGCGTCGCGGGCACCCTCGGCACCACCGGCCTCGACGTGGCGGTCACCGCCGACGCGCGCGGTGAACTCGCCCTGGGCGCCACCGGGTTGAGGCACTACGGTCCGCGCGGGGAGCGGCGCGAGGACGCGGTCGGCGTTTTCCTGCACTCCTTCGCCCCGCCGCCCCGCATGCTCGTCTTCGGCGCGATCGACTACGCGGCCGCGGTCGCCCGGATCGGCGCCTTCCTCGGCTACCGGGTCACCGTCTGCGACGCCCGCCCGGTCTTCGCCACACCGAAGCGCTTCCCGGAGGGCGTGGAGGTCGTCGTGGACTGGCCGCACCGCTACCTCGGCGGCACCGGCACCGACGAGCGCACGGTGATCTGCGTCCTGACCCACGACCCGAAGTTCGACGTGCCCCTGCTGGAGGAGGCACTGCGCCGGCCCGCGGCGTACATCGGTGCGATGGGCAGCCGCCGTACACACGAAGACCGGATGAAGCGGCTCGGCGAATCGGGGCTCACCGAGGCCGAGCTGTCCCGGCTGCGCTCGCCGGTCGGCCTGGACCTCGGGGCCCGTACGCCCGAGGAGGTCGCCGTGTCCGTGGCCGCCGAGATCGTCGCCCTGCGCTGGGGCGGCAGCGGCACCCCGCTGACCGCGACGGCCGGGGCGATCCACCCTTCTCCGTAGGGCCTGCCTGGAGGAAGTCATGGAACTGCACCACGAGTTCACCGTGCCCGTCCCGGTCGACGAGGCCTGGCGGGCACTCCTCGACATCGAACGTGTCGCGCCCTGTATGCCCGGGGCGGTGGTCGAGGACTACGACGGCAGGACCGTGACCGGCTCGGTGAAGGTCAAGGTCGGGCCGATCACCGTGACGTACAAGGGGACCGCAGTCTTCGAGGAGCAGGACGAGGCCGCGCACCGCCTGGTGCTGATCGCGAGCGGACGGGAGATCCGCGGCCAGGGCACCGCGCGGGCCACGGTGACCGGCACGCTCACCGGACAGGACGGCGGTACGGCCGTGTCGGTGCGCACGGATCTGGCGGTGACCGGGCGCCCGGCGCAGTTCGGGCGGGGTGTCCTGGCGGAGGTCGGCGACCGGCTGGTCGGCCGGTTCTCCGCATGTCTGGCGGAGCGGCTGGGCGAGCGCGAGGAGGCCCCGGAGGCGGCCCGGACGGCCGAGGAGGCCGAGGAGGCCGACGACGAACCGCTCGATCTGCTGCGCGCGCTCGGCGTACCGGTCGCCAAGCGGACGGCGGCCGCGCTGGCCGCGGCCGCCGTCGTGGTGGTCGTGGTCACGCGGATACGTCGACGCAGCCGGAAAGTGTGACGCTCACAAGGTGTGAGGCCCGTCCGAAGGGGTACGCGCCGAGTACGGGAGAGGGCGTCCGAGCCCTCACCCCGCCTCCGATCGGGAAGGAGGTCCGTGAAAGCGCACACTCGTAGCGTCCGGGCCGCTTCCTTGTACGCGGAGCGGCCCGGATCTCATGAACGCCGGTGGATCTGTGCGAGCGCGCCCGGCAGCACGGTCGGCGCCAACGCCGCGGCGGCCGCGTAGCAGCGGCCGAGCGCCCGCCTCCGCGATCCCGATCACCCCACCCGTCCGCCGTGCGGTGTTGTCATCAGCCGGCGCTGAGAGCGCGGGCGCCTGTGGGCCCTAGGGCGAAACGGGCCGTGGCGGCAGGCGGTGCAGGGTCACGTCCGTGAGGCGGCCGCCGGAGACGGTGGCCGTCATGTAGGTGCAGTGGGGCTGGCGGCGCCGGTCGGTCGGCGAGCCTGGGTTCAGCAGCCGCAGTCCGCCGGGCGCGGTGGTGTCCCAGGGGATGTGGCTGTGGCCGAAGACCAGGACGTCGGCGTCGGGGTACCGGGCGGCGCAGCGGGCCTCGCGCCCCTGGGCGGCACCGGTTTCGTGGACGACGGCGAAGCGCAGGCCGCCCAGTTCGGCGTAGGCCACCTCGGGAAGCCTGGCGCGCAGCTCGGGCCCGTCGTTGTTGCCGTGGACCCCGACCAGCCGGGCGCTGCGGCTCTCCAGCAGGTCCAGGGTGGCGGTGTCCACCCAGTCGCCGGCGTGGAACACGACGTCGGCGTGCGGGAGTTCGGCGAGCAGCGGGGCCGGGAGCCGCTTGGCGCGCCGGGGGAGGTGGGTGTCGGACATCAGGAGCAGGCGCACGGGATCACCCTAGAGGAGCTCGCGGCCGGCCCCGCCTCATGAGGGGCGTGTCTGTGCCGAGGGCGAAGTCGATGCCGTTGTCGAGGAACCAACGACGCCCGTCTGCCCTCTTTACCCACGCGGCACGCCGATCGCGGCGTCGGCCGTAACCGGCGTCACCGCCCCGGGTCCGACGCGCACCGCTCGATCGCCGGGTGCGTCGCCGGTCAAGGCAGCCTGCTGCCGCGGCACTTGTCCGGCGGCGTTAACATCGGCGCACAAAGCGTCAATCCGTGACGCAAGCCACAAGCCACCCAAGGAGTCCGGACACCGATGCCGGTCAAGGTCAGCGTCGTCATCCCCGTCTACAACCCGGGGACCTACATCGAGGACTGCGTCGCCTCGCTGCGCAGGCAGTCCCTGCCCCCGGACGAGTTCGAGGCGATCTTCGTCGACGACGGTTCGACCGACGACACGCCGGCCCGGCTCGACGCGCTGGCCGCCGAGGTCGAGAACATCAAGGTCATCCACCAGGAGGCCTCGGGCTGGTCCGGCAAGCCCCGCAACGTCGGGATCGCCGCCTCCCAGGGCGAGTTCGTCATGTTCGTCGACAACGACGACTACCTCGGCGACGAGGCCCTGGAGCGGATGTACGACTACGCGGTGGCCAACGGCGCCGACGTGGTCGTGGGCAAGATGGCCGGCAAGGGCCGGGGCGTACCGGTGGAGCTGTTCCGCCGCAACCACCCCCGTGCCACCGTCGACAACGCCCCGCTGATCGACAGCCTCACACCGCACAAGATGTTCCGGCGCGCCTTCCTCGACCGGATCGGCCTGCGCTTCCCCGAGGGCAGGCGCCGGCTGGAGGACCACGTCTTCGTCACGGAGGCGTATCTGCGCGCGGACAACGTCTCCGTGCTCAGCGACTACGTCTGCTACTACCACCTCAAGCGCGACGACGCCTCCAACGCGGGCTTCCAGCGCTTCGACCCGGTGGGCTACTTCGCGAACCTGCGCGAGGCGCTCGACGTCGTCGAGAAGTACACCGAGCCGGGGCCGACCCGCGACCGGCTGTTCCGTCGCTGGCTGCGCAACGAGATGGTCGAGCGGATGCGCGGCAGGCGCCTGCTCGCCGCGCCCGAGGACTACCGCAAGGAGCTCTTCACCGAGATCCGCTCGGTGGTCGTCGAGCGCTTCGGGCCCGGTGTCTCGGCGGGCCTCCAGCCCACCCAGCAGGTCGTCGCCGCGCTGATCGCCGACGGCCGGCTCGACGACCTGGTCGCCTTCGCCGAGTGGGAGGTCTCGGTCGCCTCCAGCGTCGAGCCGGACGGCGTCGAGTGGGACGGGGGTGTGCTGCGCGTCGGTCTGTCCGCCGAGCTCACGACCGACGGCAAGCCGATGACGTTCCCCGCCGAGGGCAGCGCCGCCCCGCTCACCGGGCCGCCGGCCTCGGTCGCGGAGGCCGTGGACTGGGTCGGCGCCCACAGCGTGGCCGGCTTCAAGCGCGCCACGGTCGACCTGCTGCTGCGGGAACGCTCCAGCTCCGCCCAGTACTTCCAGCCGGTGGAGTTCACCCGGGAGACCGTCCCGGGTGAGGACGGCCGGGTGCGGCTGGTGCTGCGGGGCACGGCAGCCCTGGATCCGGCCACCGCGGCCGACGGCGGCCCGCTCGACGCCGGGCTGTGGGACGTGTTCGTCCGCGTCAAGCTGGGCGGCTGGACCAAGCAGTCCCGGCTGGGCCCGGTCTCCCTCAAGGGGCGTACGGCCGCGGACGCCGGTGTGGCGGGCGGCCGGGTCGTGCTGCCGTACTGGACCGCGAAGCAGGGCACCCTCGCCCTGGACGTCGACACGGCGGGCGAGCGCCTGCAGCTCGGGCGGGTCACGCCCGGGGAGGTCACGGTCACCGGTGACCGCGTCGAGGTGCCGGTGCCCTTCCACGTGCCCGGTGACACGCCGGTGCTGCTCAGGCTCACCGGTGGTTCCGGCGCCGCGTCCGCGAAGGAGGTGACCGGCACGCTGCGTCCCCAGGACTCCGGGGCCCTCCTGGAGGCGGTGCTGCCGGTGGGCGACCTGACCGGAGCGGCCTGGCGGGTGGCGCTGAGCCCGGCGCCCCACGCCGAGGAACCCCGCTTCCATCCGCTGCCGTTCGAACTGCGGGTGAAGGGGGGCGGCGTCCAGGTCGTGGCCGTGCGCCCGCCCCGGCCCGCCACCGGACAGCCGTTGGTCCGCAGGGCGAGGCGGCTGGCCGGAAGGCTGGTCCGCCGGTTCAGGGCACGCGCCAAGTAGCGGCAGAGCCGCGGGGACAAACAGAGCCGGGGAGGACGCGTCCGCGTCCTCCCCGGCTCACCGCGCTTGGCTCAGCCGGCGTCGCTGAGCTGCTTCAGGCTGGTGCGCAGGTGCTCCCAGCTGCGGTCCCGCTTGCTGCCGCGGTTGCGGGCGTTCACCAGGGCCTTCCAGAAGGCGGCGTCGATCAGCGTCTCCGGCTTGATCGCCACGGTCCGCTCCAGGACCGTCTCCGGCACCTTCTGCGGGTCGGGGACCACGTACTCCGCGATGATCTCGTCGTACTTGTCCTTCAGCACCGTGTTGGTCGGGTCCGCGCCGAAGACCACGAGCTGCCCGGTGGGCTCGGTGTCGACCAGAACCGTCACCAGGTCGGGCCGGTAGCGGTTCAGGACCTCGATGACCTTGTACACGTCACCGGTCCAGGCGTTGGTGTGGCGGTCGCGGGCCGCCTCGTCCACGTTGCGCGGGAGCATGTCGTCGAAGACGATCACGCTGGCCCAGTCCGCGTACTTCTCGACGTTGATGAAGTCGCGCAGCGCGTACTCGAACAGGTGCATACCGTCGATGAACGCCAGGTCGAGCGTGACGTCCTTCCAGTAGCCGAACGGGCTGCGGTTGCGGACGATGTTGCGCAGCGGGTGGCGGCCGCCCTTGAGGTGCTGCAGCGGGTTCTCGCGCGCGAAGAAGTCGTCGCTGGTGGCCTTCGCCAGATGGACGTCGCAGCGGATCTCGGAGACCACCTTGAACGCCGGGTCGATCGCGATGCTCGGTACCCGGGAGAACGTCAGGCTGCGGCCGTCGTTGACGCCGATCTCCAGGTAGTTGCGGTTCGCGCTGGCTTTGTGGAGCCCCCGCAGGAACTCGTGACGTTTCACTGGGAAATCTCCTTGCGGATGTGTGGCAGTGCTTCGTGCAGGGCGGACCGCCGGTCCCGGTGCGAGGCCGGCGCGACCTCCGTCCACCGTCGCGCCCTAGGGCGCTGTAGGCGGGGCGTGGTGCGGGCCCGTTCAAGACCCCGCTGCTGGTGGGGCCGTCCCGGTCCGGGTCGGCCGAGGTGCCGGGACATTCCCCGCCCGGGTCCGTACCGGCTGCCCGGGCCGGAACCGGTTTCCGTGGAACATACCTGCTGTGAGCTTCCCATGACAGGACTTCGCGCCGAGGAGCGTGATCCTGAGGGAAAAGGAGGGCAAAGTGCGGAAAGACGGAGGGTGACCCTCCGGGTGACGGCCCCGGGGCCCCGCTCGTCTGCGCGGACGGGTGCGGCGGCGGGGAGCGTCATGAGAAGAGCGGGGAGACTCATGAAGGGTGCCGCACCTCGCCGTGGTCTCCACGGACGGGACAGCGGCCCCGGGGCACGCCAAGCGTCTCCAACTCGCCCCGCCGGGACGGCTCGACGGCCCGTACGGCGTCATGGACGACCGGCGTGCCCACACGCACACCGCCGCGGGCGCGGTCACGCCGCGGCTGCTGGAGCCTCTCCGCGGGGCCGGACTCGGGCGTGTCTCCGACGAGCGCACCGGCCCGGGTGCCCCCGGCGTCCGCGCGGGAGGTCCGGCCGGGGAACGGGACGGCCTGGTCGGCGACGGGCACCGGTCGGCCGGCCGAGGCGTGCCTGCTCGGCCGCGACCGGGTACCGGCCCCGCCGGACAGCACGAGAGCCTTCATCTGCGCCACCCTAGCCCGGATCAGGAAGAACGGGCCATGGCAGGGGGGTGACTTGGGGGTGGTGCGGGGTGGGCGCTCAGTCCTCGCCGCGGAAGATGTTGTCCTCGCCCGTGTGCGCCGTGGTGGGTCCGACCCGGTCCTCCACCGCGGGCAGGCAGGTCCGCAGGTCTCCCTTGCCGTGCAGGCGGCGGGCCCTGGACCAGCCCGTCTCGGGCCGGCGTGCGAGAGGCTTGTCAACGGTCTGCGGGGTCACGGTGGTTCACCGTCCTTCCATGCTCCCCTCCGGGTCCCCCGGGGGCCGCGGGACAAACGGACCGGAAAGCCCTCCGCCTCCTCGGCCCGCACACATATTCGTCGAGGAACCGGGGCGCCGGAACTTGACGGCCGGTCGAACCGGTCCGCCCTGTTCAGGTGTTGGGCCGTGCCACGCTGATGTCGCCCAGAGCAGATCCGGGATCGCGTTCCATGGCCGTGTCGCCGAGGGAGACGATGCCGACGGCATGGCCGTGCTCGACGACCGGGATGCGGCGCACGGCGTGCTCGCGCATGAGCGCGATCGCGTGGTCCAGGTCGTCCTCGGGCGTGACGGTCACCAGGTCGTCGCTGCACGCGGCGGCCACGGTGATCTGTTCCGGGTCGCCACCCTCGGCGAGGGAGCGCACGACGAGGTCACGGTCGGTGACCAGGCCGCGCAGTTCGTCGCTGTCGGTGACCAGGACGGCGCCGAGGTCCTGGTCGCGCATGATCCTCGCGACGGCCGTCACGGAGGTCTGCGGTTCCACGGTGGCCGGGGCGCTGGTCATGATGTCGCTGACGTGCTGAGTCATGGCGTACCTCTCCGTGTGCGGGGATGGTCCGCTCCGGGTACCCCGCCTCAGCCGTCGAGTGCGATCTCGCTCCACACCTGTTTGCCGCCGCTGACGGGGACGCTGCCCCAGGCCGCCGACACGGCCTCGACGAGGAGGATGCCGCGGCCTCCGGTGGCCTCCCAGCCGATGTTGGTGGGCTTGGCGGGGGTGCGCGGCGAGGTGTCGGCGACGGAGACCCGCAGCCGCCTCCCGATGAGGGTGAGGTCGAGACGCACCTGCCCGCCGGTGTGCACGAGGGCGTTGGTGACGAGTTCGGACACGACGAGCAGGGCGGTGTCCATGGCGTCCTCGGGGACGCCCCAGACGCGCAGGGTGCGCCGGGTGAAGCGGCGGGCGTGCCGGGCGGCCTCGGGGACCCGCCAGACGGTCCAGCTCTCCCGGAGCGGCTGGGTGGCCATGCCGTCGTAGCGCAGCAGGAGCAGGGCGACGTCGTCGCTGCGGCGGGCGCCTCCGAGCAGCGCGTCGGCGACGAGGCCGAGGTGGGCCGGGTCGGAGACGGCCAGCCCGTGCGCGAAGTGGTTCATGCCCTCGTCGATGTCGGCCTCGGTGGACTCGACGAGGCCGTCGGTGGTCAGGGCGATCAGGGTGCCGGGCCGCAGCCGGAGCGGGGTCATCGGGAAGTCGGCCTGGGCCACCACGCCGAGCGGGGGGCCGCCGTCGCTCTCGGCGATGTCGGTGGTGCCGTCGGGGTGGCGCAGCACCGGCGGCAGATGTCCGGCGCGGACGCACCAGGCCGTGCCCTCCTCCATGTCGACGTCCACATAGGTGCAGGTGACGAAGAGGTCGGTCTCCAGGTCCATGAGGAGGCGGTTGGCGTGGGCGACGACGACGTCCGGGGGGTGTCCCTCGACGGCGTAGGCGCGCAGGGCGGTGCGCATCTGCCCCATGAGGGTGGCGGCGGCGGCGCTGTGACCCTGGACGTCGCCGATGACCAGGGCGACGTGGTTGTCGGGCAGCGGGATCACGTCGTACCAGTCGCCGCCGAGCTCCAGGCCCGCGGTGCTGGGCAGATAGCGGGCGACGGCGACCGCGCCGGGCAGGGTGGGCAGACGGCGCGGCAGCAGCTGGCGCTGGAGCATGCCGACGAGCTCGTGCTCGGCGTCGAGGGCGTGCGCACGCATCAGCGCCTGCCCCGCGAGACCGGCGGAGGCGGTCAGCAGGGCGCGTTCGTCGGGGTCGAAGTGGTGGGGGGTGTCCCAGCCGATGAGGCAGGCGCCGGCCATGCGGCCCGCGGCGGGCAGCGGCAGGACGGCGAGGCCGCCGGGGCCGACGTCGGCGAGTGCGGGTTCGAGGACGGTGCCGGCCGGCCAGATCTGGGCGCGGCCCTCCCGCAGGGCGGTGGCCAGGGTGGGCATGGCCCGCACGGGTGCCTCGGGCCACTCGCTGCGCCACTCCAGGCGCCACAGCTCGGGCCAGGACTCCGGTTCGGGCGGGTCGAGGACGGTCACGACGAGCCGGTCGTTCTCCAGCTCGGCGAGGGCGATGCGGTCGGCCCTGAGCGGGGCGCGGAGGGCGGAGACGACGGCCTGACTGACGTCGCGGACGGTGCCCGCCATCGCGAGGGCGGCGGCCAGGCGCTGGACGCGGGCCACGTCGGTGACGTCGGAGCGCAGGGTGGAGGCGTCGGCGACGGTGCCCACGAGCCGGGCCGGACCGCCCTCGCCGCCGGCCGGCATACGGCCGCGCAGTCTGAGCCACTTGGGCGGTCCCGAGGGCTGGAGGATGCGGAACTCCAGTTCCCGGTCGCCGACGGACATGTGACCGGCCTCGAACAGGGACATCAGCGAGGGCAGGTCCTCGGGGACGGTCAGGCCGAGCAGGGTCTCGATCTTTCCGTCGAAGGCGGCCCGGCTCATGCCGAACAGCTCCAGGATGCCGTCGCCGACCTCGACCCGGCCGGTGTCGATGGCGAGGCTGAACGCGTGCGAGCCCAGTTCCGCGCCTTCCGGGGCGGGGACGGGCACGGGACAGACCACCGCGTCGGCGATCAGTTCGAGGCACTTGCGGTCCTCGTCGTCGAATCCGTGCGGATCCTCGCTGACGGCGACGAGACAGGCCCGGCCGTCGTCACCGTGCGCGGGCAGCACGGCCAGGTGGAAGTCCCGCCGGGCCACCCTGCGCGAATCGGCGCAGGTGGCGACTTCCTCCGGGCTGAGGAAGACCGGCCGGCCCGTGCGGTAGGCGTCGGCGGGTGGGAAGTCGCTGGAGCCCGGATAGCTGTCGCGCAGCCCGTACACCGTCCGGGGGACGCCGGCCGACTCGACCAGGCACAGCAGATCGCCGTCCGCACCGGGCCTGTACACGGCGGCGAGGGTCGCCCCGGTGAAGACGAGCGCCTGCTCCAGGACGCGGCGCAGCCTTTCCGGCGACCGGGGACCGTCCGTGAGCGAGGTCAGGGCGTTTTCGGCACGCAGCGTCCTCCCTCTGCGTCCCGCAGCGCCCTCACTCACCACTTCGCCATTACAGCGCTAATACGGCATGTGCGCAGCCCCTGTGGGCCTTCGGGGGAGCGCCCGCGGCCGCCGCGCTCGAAACCCCTCGAACAAATCTTGACGCATGCGTTTCGCACGGTGATCTCGTGACAGCCGTGACTGTCCGTGGCCACCGCCTCGCTGGAAGGCTCTGTGGTGGGCCAAGGAGGGGACGCATGGACAAGCGCTACGAGGTGTACGCGCTCGCCGACAGACACTTCTACGAGACGCCCGACCGGATCTCCGCCGGTGAGGCGCCCGTCTACGAGACGGCGCGCCGCGCGGTGCCGGACGGGTGGGACGCGGCACGCATCGGTGACTGGCTGACGCTGACGCCGCTCGGCGCGGACGGGAAGCCGGCGCCGGGTCCGTCGCAGGGCTGGAAGATCCACGCCTCGGCCACCCGGGAGAACGCCGAGCGGATCGCCGCGATCGTGTGGGACTACTGCGTGCCCCGGCGCATCTCGTTCAAGTTCGTCCCCGGCCCGCACCTGCTGCACCTGCGCAACACCAAGTACGCGGCCCGCGACACCAGCGGCAAGTTCGTCACGATCTACCCGGCCGACGAGGAGCAGCTGCACGAGGTGCTCCGTGAGCTGGGCAAGCTCCTGGAGGGCTTCGAGGGGCCGTACATCCTCACCGATCTGCGCTGGTCCGAGGGCCCGCTCTACGTCCGCTACGGCGCTTTCGCGCGCATGTTCGTCGTCGACGACCGGGGCTCCCTGGTGCCGGCGGTGCGGGACGGCGAGGGGACGCTGGTGCCGGACCGGCGTGCGCCCTCCTTCCAGGTGCCCGACTGGGTGAAGCTCCCCGACTTCCTGGAGCCGCACCTGGAGGCCCGCAACACCACGACGGTCGGCGAGCTGCCGTACCGGATCGAGAAGGCGCTGCACTTCTCCAACGGCGGCGGGGTCTACACCGGCACCGACACCCGCGACGGGCGCAAGGTCGTCCTGAAGGAGGGCCGGCCGCACGCGGGCCTGGCCGCCGACGGGGCGGACGCGATCGCCCGTCTGGAGCGGGAGAAGGACGCCCTGGAGCAGGTGGCGGGTACGGGCGTGGTGCCCGAGGTGCGGGACTGGTTCACCCTCGGCGACCACCGGTTCCTCGTCATGGACTTCCTGGAGGGGCGCCCGCTGAACTCGTTCTTCGCCGAGCGGCATCCGCTGCTCGGTCCGGATCCCGATCCGAAGGCCGTGGCCGACTACACGGCGTGGGCGGTGCGCATCCACGGAGCGGTGGAGCGGGCCGTGGAGGCGGTGCACGCACGCGGGATCGTCTTCAACGACCTGCACGTCTTCAACATCATGGTCGGCCCCGACGAGGAGTCGGTCTCCCTGCTCGACTTCGAGGCGGCGGCGCCCGTCGAGGAGAACGGCCGCCAGGTGGTCGCCCACCCCGGCTTCTTCGCCCCGCCGGACCGCAAGGGCATCGACGTCGACCGCTACGCCCTGGCCTGTCTGCGGATCGCCCTGTTCCTGCCGGTGACCACGCTGTTCGTGGTCGACCGCGGGAAGGCGGCCCATCTGGCCGAGGTGATCCTGCGTCAGTTCCCGGACGTGCCGAAGGAGTTCCTCGACGAGGCGGTCGCGGAGATCACCCGGGACATCGCCCCGGACACCGGCGGCGGGCGTACGCCGCTGAGGGCGGTGCCGTCCTTCGTGGAACCCGGCGACTGGCCGAGCAGCCGCGACTCCATGGTCAAGGCGCTGCTCGCCTCGGCCACACCGGAGCGCGAGGACCGGCTCTTCCCCGGTGACATCACCCAGTTCAACGACGGCGGCGGCCTCGGACTCGCCCACGGCGCGGCCGGGGTGCTGTACGCGCTGGACGCCGTCGGCGCCGAGCGGTACGAGGAGGGCGAGCGCTGGCTCCTGGCCCGCACCGCACCCCCGCCCACGGGCACCCCGCTCGGGCTCTACGACGGTCTCACGGGCGTCGCGCACGTCCTGGACCGGCTCGGCCACCGCCGACGCGCTCTCGACCTGGTCGACCGCGTCCTCGCGGAACGCTGGCAGAACCTCTCCTCCGACCTGCACGGCGGCCTGGCCGGGCTCGGCCTGGTCCTCGGCGAACTGGCCCGCACGACGGGCGAGTCGGAGCTGCGGGACCGTGCCGCCGAGGCGGCAGACGTCCTCGTACGACGGCTCGCGCAGCCTCCCGCGGACACCAAGCGGCGCCGGGCCGGGCTGCTGAAGGGGTGGACCGGGCCCGCGCTGTTCCTGCTGCGGCAGTACGAACACACCGGTGAGCCGCTGCTGTTGAGGGCGGCCGAGGTCGCGTTGCGCAGGGATCTGGAGTGCTGCGTGACGCACCCGGGCGGCTCGCTGGAGGTCGACGAGGGCTGGCGCACGCTGCCCTACCTGGGCGAGGGAAGCGTCGGCATCGGGATGGTCCTGGACGACTACCTCGCCCAGGGCGCCGACACCGAGGGCGAGTTCGAGCGGGCGCGGGCCGGGGTGCTGACCGCCGCCACCAGCCGCTTCTATGTGCAGCCCGGTCTCTTCCAGGGCCGTGCCGGGATGATCCTGCACCTCGCACGCACCGACACCCCCGGGGCGACCCGCGAGCGGCTTGCCGGACAGATCGACGGGCTCGGCTGGTTCTCCATGGACTACCAGGGCCAACTGGCCTTCCCGGGCCACCAGATGATGCGGCTGTCGATGGACCTGGGCACCGGAACGGCAGGGTGCCTGCTCGCGCTCGGCGCGGCCCACGCGGCCCCCGGCGCCCCGGCCACCGCACACCTGCCGTTCCTGCCGCCCCTCGGGCGGCCCCAAGAACGCGGTTCCGCGATGTAACGGAGCCGTGACCCAACCCCGTCCCCACGGGTGGACGACACCGAGGAAAGGAAACCGAGATGGCACTTCTCGACCTGCAGACGATGGAGTCCGACGAGCACACCGGCGGCGGCGGCAACAGCACGCTGAGCCTGCTGTCCTGTGTCAGCGCCGCGAGCGTCACGCTCTGTCTCTGACAGGCATCGTGCGCCCATGACTCCGGGCGGTCCACTCCCGCGAGGGAGGGACCGCCCGGGGTTCTGCACACCTCCGGAAGGCCGCCGTATGACGACTCGCACCTCGCCACCGGCCCCGCACGGCCTCCTGGGCCCGGCCCCCGCCCGCTGTCTGCTCCTGTGCCTGGTGAGCACGGCGGCGACCGGCGCCGGACTGCTGCTGCCCGCGGCCCTCGGCCGCGCCCTCGACCTGCTGCTGGCGCAGGCGCCGGCCACCCGCTGGGTCCTGTACTGCGCCGGACTGGTCCTGCTGCTCGCGCTGCTCGACGCCGCCGAGACCGTCCTGGGCGGCACCCTCGACGCCCGCACCACCGCCTGGCTGCGCCGCCGCCTCACCGGTCATGTCCTGGCCGTCGGCCCGCGTGCCACCGCCCGCTTCGGGCCCGGCGACCTCGTCGCCCGCCTGGTCGGCAACGCCGCACAGGCCGGTACCGCACCGACCGCCCGCGCCGCCCTGCTCGCCGCGCTGGCCGGACCGGTCGGCGGCGTCGTGGCCCTCGGCCTCATCTCACCCTGGCTCGCGGCCGTGTTCCTGGCCGGAGCACCGGTGCTCGCCCTGCTGCTGCGCGCCTTCGCCCGCGACACCCGGGAATGCGTGACGCGCTACCAGGAGGTGCAGGGGCGGATCGCGCAGGCCCTCTCTGAGGCCGTCGGCGGACACCGCACCATCCGCGCCGCGGGAACCGAGGACCGGGAGACGGCCCGCGTCCTGCGCCCGCTGCCCGAGCTGTCCGAGGCCGGTCACCGCATGTGGCGGGTCCAGGGCCGGGCCTCGGGCCAGTCCGTCGCCGTGGCCCCGCTGCTCCAGCTCGGTGTCCTCGCCGTGGCCGGGGTCCTGCTGGCCCGGCACCGCGTCACGGTGGGCGAGGTCCTCGCCGCCTCCCGGTACGCGGTCCTCGCGACCGGCGTCGGCGTCCTGGTGGGCCAGCTCGCCGGCCTGGCCCGGGCCCGGGCGGCGGCCGGACGACTGGACGAGGTCCTCGCGGAACCGGTCGTCCGGCACGGCGAGCGCGGGCTGCCGCCCGGCCCCGGCCGCCTCGAACTGCGGGGCGTCACCGCCCTGCGCGGCCCACGTGCCGTGCTCGACGGGGTCGACCTCGTCGTACCGGGCGGGACGACGCTCGCGGTGGTGGGCCGCTCGGGGGCGGGCAAGTCACTGCTCGCCGCGCTGGCCGGACGGCTCGCCGAACCGGACGCCGGGGAGGTCCTGCTCGACGGGGTGCCGCTGCGCGAGCTCACCCACGACGCACTGCGCCGCTCGATCGGCTACGCCTTCGAACGCCCCGCCCTGCTCGGTGGCACCGTCGAGGAGGAGATCGGCCTCGCCCTCCCGTCCCGCTCCCCCGCCCAGGTCCGGGAGGCCGCCCGCACCGCCCACGCGGACGACTTCGTACGCCGGCTGCCCGAGGGGTACGACACCCTCGTCGCCGACGCCCCACGCTCCGGCGGGGAGTCCCAACGGCTCGGTCTGGCCCGGGCGTTCGCCCACGGCGGCCGGCTGCTCATCCTCGACGACGCCCTCTCCAGCCTCGACACGGTCACCGAGGCGCGCATCGCCGAGGCCCTGGTGAGCGGCGGCGCGCGCGGCACCCGTCTGCTCGTCGCCCACCGCGCCGCCACGGCGGCCCGCGCGGACGCGGTGGCCTGGCTGGACGGGGGGCGCGTGCGTGCGGTGGGACCGCACGAGGAGCTCTGGCGGCTGGCCGAGTACCGGGCGGTGTTCGGGGGCGGGGCGGACGCCGCGGACGGAGGGCAGTCGTGAGCGACGGTTCGGCCGGGATCTACGGGCGCGGTCTGCGCCACCTGCGGGCCCGGTGGCGGGTTCTCGTCCGGCTCGGCGGGTGGTCGGTGCTGGAGACCGGGCAGACCTTCCTCACCGGGTACGCGCCCGCCCGCGCCCTGGACGAGGGGTTCCTGGCCGGGCGGCCCGGTGCCGGACTCGGGTGGCTCGCCGTGGCCGGGATCGGCGTGCTCGTGGGCGCGTACGGGACGGTGCGGGTGTACGCCGCCGTCGCCGCGTTGGTCGAGCCGCTGCGGGACCTCCTGGTCGGGCGGGTCGTGGAGCGCGGGGTGCGGGAGGCGGACGCGGGGGCGCTGTCCGGGCTGACCCAGCAGGTGGAGATCGCGCGGGACACGTTCGCCGGGCTGGTGATGGTGTCGCGCTCGTTCCTGTTCACGGCGGTCGGCGCGGTTGTCGGACTGGCCTCGCTCGACCCGCTGCTCCTGCTGGTCGTGATGCCCCCGCTCGCCGCCGGACTGGGCCTGTTCGCGGCCACGTTGCGTCCGCTGGCCCGCCGTCAGGAGGAGTTCCTCGTCGCCGACGAGGCGCTGGCGGACGGTCTCGGCAGGGTCTGCCCGGGGCTGCGGGACATCACGGCCGCCGGTGCGGAGGAGCGGGTCGCCGCCAACACGGGCCGACTTGTCGACACCGAACAGCGGGCCGCGAACGCCCTCGCCCGCTGGTCCGTCCTGCGCGTGGCCTCCCTCGCCCTCGGCGGCCAGCTTCCGATCGTCCTCCTGCTCGCCTGCGCTCCCTGGCTGCTGGCCCGCGGGGTCACCACGGGCGCCCTGGTCGGCGCCCTGGCCTACGTCACCCAGTCCCTCTTCCCGGCCCTGCGCAACCTGGTCCACGGCCTGGGCACGAGCGGCTCCCGCCTGGTGGTGGTCCTGCGGCGACTGGTCCGTGAGCCCACGCCTGCTGGGGCCGCAGGGGGATCGGGCGTTCGGACCCGGGTACAAGGCAGCCCTCCCCCGCCCAGCCGCACCGCCGCCCCCGGGCCGGGCGGCGACGGCGCCGAGCCCGCCGGCGTCTCCACAGCCCCGTCCGCTCCCGCACACCCCGACACCACACACCCCGCGGCCCCCGCCCTCGCTCCCGACCCGAACCGACCCCTCCCCCCGCGGCCCGACGACCGGACCGACGCGCGGCCCGCCGACCGGTACGGCCGGCCGGGCCACAGCGCCCGCCCGCGCACATCCGCACGCCCTACAGATGGGGCCCCCGCCCTCTCCCTCACCGCCGTCTCCTTCGCCTACGGCCCCGCCGCCACCCCCGTCGTGGACCACCTCGACCTCACCCTGGCCCCCGGCGCCCACCTGGCCGTCGTGGGCCCCAGCGGCATCGGGAAGTCCACGCTCACCGCTCTGGTCGCCGGGCTCCTTCAGCCCACCGGCGGAAGCATCCGGCTGTGCGGACACCCCGTGCCCTCCCCCGACGCGGCCGCGCTGCGCGTGCTCATCCCGCAGGAGGCGTACGTCCACACCGGCACGCTCGCCGAGAACCTCGGGCACCTGCGGACGGACCCGGTGCCCGAGCCGGAGCTGCTCGCGGCGGCGGAGGCCGTCGGGCTGACCCCGCTCCTCGAAGCGCTCGGCGGGCCGCAGGCGAGCGTCGACCCGGCGGCCCTCTCCGCCGGTGAGCGGCAGCTCGTGGCGCTGACCCGGGCCTATCTGTCGTACGCCCCCCTGGTCCTGCTCGACGAGGCCACCTGCCATCTGGACCCCGGGGCCGAGGAGCGCGCCGAGCTGGCCTTCGCGCACCGGCCCGGCACCACGCTGCTGGTCGTCGCCCACCGGATCAGCTCGGCCCGCCGGGCCGGCCGCGTGCTGCTGATGGACGGCTCGCGCACGGCGTACGGCTCCCACGACGAGCTGGTGCGCGACTCGGCCGCGTACCGCGCGCTCGTGGGCGGCTGGACCGCCGTACCCCCGACGCGGTCAGAGCCAGCCCTGGCCCTGGGAGATCCGGATCGCGTCGATGCGGTTGCGGGCCCCGGTCTTGCGGGTGATCGCGGCCATGTAGTTGCGCACGGTCCCGTGCGACAGGCACAGGTTCCCCGCGATCTCCGCGATGGAGGCCCCCTCGGCCGCGAGGGATAACACGCTCAGCTCCCGTCGGGTCAGCGGCATCTCCGCGGCCTGGAGGAAGCCGAAGCCCAGCGAGTCGTCGACGAAACGTTTCCCTTCGGCGACCCGGCGGATTCCGCGCACGAGCCGGTCCGGCGCCGCCCCCTCCTTGTCCACGTATCCGAGCGCCCCCGCGTCGACGGCCCGCTTCAGCAGTCCCGGCCGGTTGGCGCTGGCCATCACGAGTAGGCGCGGCGGACTGCGGTCCGGCTCGCGCACGGCTAACTCCCCCAGCGGTGGGATGCCGTAGGCGTCCGAGCATTCGAGGTCGGCCGCGCAGACGTCGGGCCGCACGGTCCGCAGACGGCCGGGCGCGCTGTGCCACGGGGTGTCGAACACCCCGAGATCGGGTTCCCGGCGGAGCCACTCCGCCAGGGCCGATCTCACCAGACACGCGTCGTGCACCAGAAGCACCCGGATCACTGTTCGTCCCCCTCGATTCGCCCTGCTCGGTTCCGTGGCATGAAACGCGTGCCCCATTGTTCGGGTCCCGGACCGACCTCGGGCGCGAAGAATTGGCCATCAGGGTGCGCGGGGGCGCACGAGCGGCGCCCGTGTGCCGTGGCGCGCTTCGACTGTGGGGGCATGGTCCGGGGCCGAAGGGGTACGCGGCCGTCCTCGCCGTCGCACGGGCACCCGTGTGCCCGCACCCGGGAACGCTCGCCGTGCGGGACGCGCCGTAAGGGTGGAGATTTGATCCCTGGGGGCCCGGCACGCGACAGCGGCCCGCGCTCCTTCCGGGCCGCGCCCGTGCGAGGAGGTGGTCGGCGTGTCCGACGGGCATATGTCCCCGGCCCCGGCGGGCGCCCGGACCCGGGTGGGACGGCCGCTGCTCTCGCTCGCCCTGGCGTCGATGATGGACGAGGTGCACGCCCACTCCGGCGCCGTGTATCTCATGGCCGCCGACGAGCCCGTACTGGAGATGGCCGTGATGGCGGGTCTGCCGCGGGCGTTCGCGGCGCCCTGGGAGCGGGTGGGGCTGAGCGCGCCGATCCCGGTGGCCGAGGCGGTGCGGGAGCGGCGGCTGGTGTGGGTGGGCGGCGAGCAGGAGATGGCGCGCCGCTATCCGCGGATCGCCGTGGTGCTGCCCTACCCGTTCGCGCTGGCCGCGGTGCCGGTGGCGACCTCGGCCAAGGTGTACGGCGCGGTCTTCGTGACCTGGCCCGGTTCGCACCCCCCGGACCTGTCCGAGCGGGAGCGGGACCATCTGACGGCGGCCTGCGGGCGGCTGGCGGTGCGGCTGGAACGGGCGGTGGAGGACAGCGTGTCGCCGCACGCCGAACCGGATCTGCTCCCCTCGGCCCATGCCGCCGGCGCGGCCGGGACGCTGGGCACGGTCGAGGCGGCGCGGATGGTGGCGCGGCTGCCGTACGGGCTGTGCTCGCTGGATCTGCACGGGCGGATCTCCTTCGCCAACGCGGCCGCCGCCGAGCTGATCGGCGTCCCGGTCTCCCAGTTGCTCGGCTCGCAGCTGTGGGCGGCGGCGCCCTGGCTCAACGACCCGGTCTACGAGGACCGTTACCGGGCCGCGCTGCTCAGCCAGCACAGCACGTCGTTCGTGGCGCTGCGGCCGCCCGGGGACTGGCTGTCGTTCCGGCTGTATCCGAGCACCACCGGGCTGAGCGTGCGGGTCAGCCGGGCGCGGGCGGTGGCGGAGATGAGCCGGGCGGGTCCGCGGCCCGGGGACGCGCCGTCCCGGCTGGTCACGATCTCTCAGGTGCTGAGCCTGGCCGGGGCACTGACCGAGGCGGTCGGTGTGCAGGACGTGGTGCAGCTGGTGGCGGACGAGGTCGTCCCGGCGGTGGGGAGCCAGGCGGTGGTGATGCTCGGTTCGCGGTCCGGACGGCTGCACGTGCTCGGGCATCGCGGATATCCGGACGCGCGGGTCGTGGAGCGGTTCGACGGGATGCCGCTGGCCGAACCGACACCGGGCACCCACGCGCTGAACACCGGGGTGCCGGCGTTCTTCGACACCAGGGAACAGCTGGAGCGCCTGTACCCGCTGCGGCACGCCACCCCCGACGGGTTCGCGGCCTGGGCCTATCTGCCGCTGATCGCCTCCGGCCGCCCGGTGGGCACCTGTGTGCTGGCCTACGCCGAGCCGCACCTCTTCCCCGCGGACGAGCGGGCGGTGCTCACGAGTCTGGGCGGACTGATCGCGCAGGCCCTGGAGCGGGCCGTCCTGTACGACGTGAAGCACCAGTTGGCGCACGGTCTCCAGGCCGCCCTGCTGCCGCACACCCTGCCGACGCTGCCCGGCATCGACGCGGCGGCCCGCTATCTGCCGGCCACCCAGGGCATGGACATCGGCGGTGACTTCTACGACCTGGTGCCGGTCGCCGGGCTGGCGGCCGCCGTGATCGGGGACGTGCAGGGCCACAATGTGACGGCGGCCGGGCTGATGGGGCAGATCCGGACGGCGGTACGGGCGTACACGACCGTCGGCCAGAGTCCGGAGGAGGTCATGCGCTCGACCAACCGGCTGCTGATCGACCTCGGCGCCGAGCTGTTCGCCAGCTGCCTGTATCTGCGGCTCGATCCGGGGCGGGGGCGGGCGGTCATGGCCCGGGCGGGGCATCCGCCGCCGCTGCTCCGGCGGCCGGACGGCCGGGTGCGGGTGCTGGACCTGGCCGGAGGCCCGCTGCTGGGGATCGACGGCTCGGCCGTCTACCCGACGACGGAGGTGGAACTCGCGCCCGGTTCCGTCCTCGTCCTCTACACGGACGGCCTGATCGAGTCCCCCGGCGTCGACATCGAGGACGCGCTCGCCGAGCTGGGACGGCGGCTCGCCGAGGCCGGCGACCGTCCGCTGGACGAACTGGCCGACGAGCTCGTGCGCCACAGCGCGGCCGCGCGGGAGCGGATCGACGACGTGGCGCTGCTGCTGCTGCGGGCGGACGGCTGAGCCGGAGCTGAGCCGGCGCCGGCCGGGTGGCGGTGGGAACGCGCCGGTCCGGCCCTCCCGCCGGAGGGCCGGACCGTTGCACCTTCCCGGGCCGGAACCGCAGGGTGGCCGGGAGGTGGAGACGTGGCCTGCGTCGGCAGCGGAGGGTGTGGGGGGCCGCTGCCGACGCGGCCGGTTCACGGGGTGGTGCCGGACCGGGCGGTCAGTTGTGCGCCTGGCCCGCGGCGTCGCCCGCGGCATCGCCGGCGCCGTTGCCGGTCTCCTGGCCGTTGCCGGCCTCCTCGCCGCCGATCACGTCACCGCCGGCCTGCTCGCCGCCGACTTCCTGACCCGCACCGGCCTCGTCACCGGGGCTGGCGCTGGCGTCGCCACCGGCACCGGCCTCCTCGCCCGCACCGGCTCCGGCGTCGCCACCGGCGCCCGCCTCGTCGCCGGCACCGGCCTCCTCGCCGCCGGCCTGGTCGCCCGCGCCGCCCGCCGCGTCACCGGCGCCGAGGGTGGCGCCGACCGCCTGGAGGGCGGTGGTGACCGGCTGGAAGAACGTCTCGCCGCCGACCGTGCAGTCGCCGCTGCCGCCGGAGGTCAGGCCGATCGCCGAGCCGTCCTGCGTGAACAGCGAGCCGCCGCTGTCGCCGGGCTCGGCACAGACGTCGGTCTGGATGAGGCCGGTGACCGTGCCCTCGGGGTAGTTCACGGTGGCGTCGAGTCCGAGGACCTGGCCGTCGGCGAGGCCCGTGGTGCTGCCCATCCGGAAGACCTGGAGGCCGACCTCGGCGTCCGCGGCCTGGCTGATCGCGACGGTCTGTCCGCCGCCGACGTTGACCTCGCTGGGTGCCTGGGTCGCCGGGTCGTCGTACTTGACCAGGGCGAAGTCGCCGTCGCCGGGGAAGGTGGCCTGGTCGACGGTGGCGATCGGCTGGCCGTCCTGGGTGTCCGACCACTGCTCGGCCGCGACCCCGCAGTGACCGGCCGTCAGGAAGGCGGGGCTGCCGTCGCCCGCGGTGACGTTGAAGCCGAGCGAGCAGCGGGCGCCGCCACCGAAGATGGCGTCACCGCCGGACACGAAGGTCTTGAAGGTGCCGGCCGACTTCTTCACGGTCGCCATGTCGGAGCCGAGGCTCTTCACGGTCGACTCAAGGGTGTTCCACTTGTCGCCGGTGACCGTGCTGTCGGCGGTCACCAGGATCTTGTTGGTGCGCGGGTCGACGGCCCAGGCGGTGCCCGGGATGGTCGCCTCTTCCTTCAGCGTCTTCGCGCCGGCGGCCAGTTCGGTGAGGCTGTTGTCGACCTCGCGGACCTCGGCGCCGGCCTTCTTCGCCTGGACGACGACATTGCTGTCACCGGATATGACGTTCACGACGAGCTGTTTGCTGTCGGAGTCGTAGTAGGACCCGGCGAAGGAGTCGCCGAGCAACTTCTCCAGCTGCGAGGCGAGATCCGAGGCGTCCGTCGCCTTCAGAGTCTTCGGCGCGATGGCCGCCGCGTCGTTCGACGAGCCGTCCTGGGACGCGTTGGCGTTGGGCAGCAGAATCGCGGCGGCTCCGAGCGCCACTACGGTGCCTGCCGCGAATGCGGCCTTGCGCTTCGGAATTCGCTTGTGACTCAAACTTCTCGACCTCCTGGGGGACCGGAGTCTGTAACCGCCGTACGGCAGTCGGTTGTTCGGGGCGCCTGGATGGCCATGGGTACGCACGGTGTGCGCGGGGCGTTCAATGCCGTTTCTTTACGCGCCGATTGCCATGCCGATCCGGCCACGTGCCGTCCCGGGCGCGCGACGGGTGGGACCAATCCCCCATATGGCGATGACGCCCACCGAAGCCGACAAGACCCTCGCCGACAGCTTCGCCCCTTGGGTCCTGGCCCCCCGGCCTGCCGGTCGGGGGGCTCGCCGGCGACCGCGCCGTCCTGCGTCTGTCCTGCTTCTGTCCTGCGTCTTTCCTGGTCGCAGCGGTCGGCACGGGAGGGCGGGAGCGCTGTCGGGCCGGACTCCGACGGCGACCGCCGACACCGCCATCGTGATCGCCGTCCCGGGGGTCCGGGGTGTCCGCGTTCCGGTGACGACGGTGCGGCAGTCCCCGGGCTTCCGGCGGGCGGTGGCCGGTTGGGGATGTCCTGATCAGGGCGGTCGGCACCCGGCCGGGCCGGCGGATGGCGTTCGCCGACCGCACGATGACCGATTTCGCGAGGGGCGATCCCGCGGCTCGGGCGAGCATGGTCCGCACACTTCCGGACTGACACGCTCAGCGATCGGTCGACAGCGGTCCGTCGTGAACAGCGCCCCGAATCCTCCCTCCAGCGAATCTGCACATCGAATGCGCAACCAAGTCACCGCGAGCGGGAGTTCTGCACAAGCGCGGCCCGGCACCCATGTCATTGGCGAGGTGTGTCGCATTCGCCGCGGCGACAGCAAGAGGCACTTCGCGCCGCCGCGCCATGGAATGTGAAGAAGTCGGCACCAAGGCGTGCGCAAGCCTGCACGGATGAAGGCTTCTGTGACTCAAGTGCCCTGGTGAGACCGGTGGTTAATTGGAAGCGCGGAGCCGCAGCGTGCTTTGATCCATCGCACCGCAGGGCCGTTGGGTTTCCCGGAAACGGGATCCGGCGCCATGCGATTGCGGCCGTCATCTGTCCCCAGAGGGGGCCGCTCCCCCCTTGTGAAATACCCATACGAAGGGAAGTTCCATCATGAACTCCACCCCCCAGGTTGAGACCGTCGAGATCTCGGACGCCGACCTCGACAACGTCTCCGGCGGCCTGCAGCTCAACGCCCTCGGCACCGTCACCAGCCTGGTGGACGGCGTCGCCCCGGTTTCCGGCCTGGTCAACACGGCCGTCGGCACCGTTGAGGGTGTGACCGGCCTGAACACCGCCCCGGTCACCGGCCTGGTCGCCGGTCTCTGATCACATTTCTCGTGATCTGATCACTTTCTTGTGGTCGACCCGTCCCGGAGCCGCAAACCGGCGGTTCCGGGACTCTTGGGTGCCGTAAATCCGGCCGGCTCGGGCGAGTCGGTCCTTTGTCATTGGCAGCAGGCGTGGCAATGCGCACGCTTTCGCAGGTGAGGGAAGACCCGTGCAGTTCCGCCAACAGGCCCTCGCCAAACTCCAGTCACCGGAGGAGCTCGACCTTCCGGTGCGCTTCGCCCGCCCTCAGGGCTGGCTCGTGATGTCCGTGACGGTGGTCGTGATGGCCGCCGCGTCCGTGTGGGCGGTGACCGGCTCGGTGGCCTCCACGGTGAGCGCGCCCGCCATCCTCACCCACGGGGAGGGCAGTTACATCCTGCAGAGCCCGGTCGCGGGCCAGGTCACCCAGGTGATCGCCAAGGAGGGGCAGCAGCTGCCCGCCGGCTCCCCGGTGCTGAAGGTCCGTACCTCACAGGGCGACACCGTCGTCCGCACGGTCGCTGCGGGTCGGGTCACCGCCCTCGCGGCCACCATCGGCCAGATCATCTCGACCGGCGCGAACGTCGCCGCGGTGGAGAAGGTCGCCCACCCCTCCGATCCGATGTACGCCACGGTGTACGTGCCCGCCGAGAACGCGGCCTCCATCCCGGACGACGCCGCCGTGGACCTGACCCTGTCCTCGGTGCCCACCCAGGAGTACGGGGTGCTGCGCGGCCATGTGAAGTCGGTGGACCGCTCGGCGCAGTCGGCGCAGCAGATCGCCGCGTTCCTCGGCGACAGCCAGCTCGGCGAGCAGTTCACCAAGGACGGCCGGCCGGTCGCCGTACTCGTGAGGCTCGACAGGTCCAAGGACACGAAGAGCGGCTACAAGTGGTCGTCCGCGGACGGCCCGCCCTTCGCCCTGACCTCCATGACCGTGGCCTCGGGTTCGATCCGGCTGGCCGATCAGCGTCCCGTCGATTGGCTGCTGCCGTGAGCACCGCACAGGACACCCGCGGCAGGCGCCGCTCCGCCCCGCCCAAGCGCCCGGTCCCCACCGGGAAGTCGAAGACGGTCCGCACGCCCACCGTCCTCCAGATGGAGGCCGTGGAGTGCGGCGCCGCGTCCCTGGCGATGGTCCTCGGCCACTACGGCAAGCACGTCCCGCTGGAGGAGCTGCGCATCGCCTGCGGTGTCTCCCGCGACGGCTCGCGCGCCAGCAACCTCCTCAAGGCGGCCCGCAGTTACGGCCTGACGGCCAAGGGCATGCAGATGGACACGGCCGCGCTCGCCGAGGTGAAGACGCCGGCCGTGCTGTTCTGGGAGTTCAACCACTACGTCGTCTACGACGGCATGGGCCGCCGCTTCGGCCGCCGCGGGGTCTACATCAACGACCCCGGCAAGGGCCGCCGTTTCGTCCCCATGGAGGACTTCGACGGCAGCTTCACCGGTGTCGTGCTGGTGATGGAGCCCGGTGAGGGCTTCACCCGGGGCGGCCGCAAGCCGGGTGTCCTCGGCGCGATGCCGGCTCGGCTGCGCGGCACCGCGGGCACCATGCCGGCCGCGGTGCTGGCCAGCCTGCTGCTGGTGCTGGTCGGCGCGGCCACCCCCGCGCTCTCCCGCACCTACATCGACATGTTCCTGATCGGCGGCCAGACCTCCCTGCTCGGTGTGCTGTTCGCGTCGATGGGCGCCTGCGTGGCCCTGACCCTGGCCCTGACCTGGCTCCAGCAGGCGAACCTCCTGCACGGCCGCATCATCTCCTCGACCCTCTCCAGCGCCCGCTTCCTGCGCCATCTGCTGCGCCTGCCGGTGACGTTCTTCTCCCAGCGCAGCCCGGCCGACCTGGTCCAGCGCCTCCAGTCCAACGACCAGGTCGCCGAGACCCTGGCCCGCGACCTCGCGGCGGCGGGCGTCGACGCGGTGGTCGTCGTCCTGTACGCGATCCTGCTCTACACCTACGATCCGCAGCTCACCTACGTCGGCATCGGTGTGGCCCTGCTCAACGTGGTGGCGATGCGGGTCGTCATCCGGCTTCGCTCCACGCGCACCGCGAAACTGCGTGCCGACAGCGCCCGGCTCACCAACACGGCGTACACGGGCCTGCAGTTGATCGAGACGATGAAGGCGACCGGCGGCGAGGACGGCTACTTCCGCAAGTGGGCCGGTCAGCACGCCACCACGCTGGAGGAACAGCAGCGGCTCGGGGTGCCGAGCGCCTGGCTGGGTGTGGTCGCGCCGATGCTGGCCACCTTCAACAGCGCGCTCATCCTGTGGATCGGCGGCATGCGGGCCATCGAGGGCGGCATCTCCGTCGGCCTGCTGGTCGCCTTCCAGGCCCTGGTCACCCGCTTCACCGCGCCGATCACCCGCCTCAACGGCGTCGCGGGGCGCATCCAGGACTTCGCGGCCGACGTGGCCCGCCTCAAGGACGTCGAGAACTTCAAGGCGGACCCGCTCTACGGCCGTCCCGGCGCCGGCGACTCCACCCGCCGGCTGCACGGCCATGTCGAGCTGCAGAACATCACCTTCGGCTACAACCCGCTCGACAAGCCGCTGCTCAGCGGTTTCGACCTGACCGTGGGCCCGGGGCAGCAGGTGGCGCTGGTCGGCGGCTCCGGCAGCGGCAAGTCGACCGTCTCCCGGCTGATCTCCGGGCTGTACGCGCCCTGGGAGGGAGTGATCCGCATCGACGGCCGGCGGCTGGACGACATCCCGCGCGGCGCGCTCGCCTCCTCGGTGTCCTTCGTGGACCAGGACGTGTTCCTCTTCGAGGGCTCGGTCCGCGACAACGTGGCGCTGTGGGACCCGTCGATCCCGGACGACGCCGTGGTGGACGCACTGCGGGACGCGGCCCTTTACGACGTGGTGGTACGGCGGCCCGGCGGCATCCACAGCAAGGTCGAGCAGGACGGCCGCAACTTCTCCGGCGGCCAGCGCCAACGCCTGGAGATCGCGCGGGCGTTGGTGCGCCGGCCCAGCATCCTGGTCCTCGACGAGGTGACCAGCGCGCTGGACGCGGAGACCGAGCAGGTCGTCATGGACAACCTGCGCAAGCGCGGCTGCGCCTGTGTGGTGATCGCGCACCGGCTCAGCACCGTGCGCGACAGCGACGAGATCGTCGTACTGCAGCACGGCACGATCGTGGAACGCGGGCGGCACGAGGAACTGGTGACGCGCGGCGGAGCGTACGCGGCGCTGGTCAAGGAACGGTGAGATGACTACCGCACACGAAGGGGACGTGGTCCTCACCTCCCTCGGTCAGATGGGCACCCGCATCGACTGCGCGGGGTTCAGCCGCATCGACCTCGAAGGCCCGCAGGTGCTGTGGCTGGTCGTGTCGGGCGCGGTGGACCTGTTCGCGGTGGACGCGGAGCAGCAGGGACACTGGCACCACCTGGGCCGTCTGGAGCCCGGCGCGCTGCTGCTCGGCCCGGTGGCGGGTCCGCAGCACACCCTCGTCGCCCGCCCGCTCAGGGATTGCGTCGTCCACCGCATCGGTCTGCGCGAGCTGTACGAGCCCGCGAACACCCAGACGTGGTCGTACGACGAGTACGGCAACCCCCAGTACGTGCCGCCGACGACGAGCCCGCTGGAGTACGCCCTCGCGCTCGGTGTGGGCCGGAGCCTGTCGATTCTCTTCCAGGCGCCGATGGCCGACGAGCGGGCCGCCGCCCCGACCGACGACGACGTCTTCTGGATGCAGGTCCCGCCGGGCAGTGTGCAGTACGGCTCGCTCTACGGCGCCGAGGCTGCCGCCGACCTGCTGATGGACCCGGCGGTCTGGCAGTCCATGGTCGATCAGCAGTACCGGCTGCTCACCACGCTGGACCGCTGGATCGAGCAGATGGAGCGCACCCACGAGACCCGCACGGCGGCCGGCATCAAGGCCGGCGAGGCGGTACGCGCCCAGGCCGACCGGACCCTGCTGGCGTCCATCGGCAGGTCGAAGCAGCGCACGACGACCGCCGACGCCGACGCGAGCTACGCGGCCTGCAGGCTGGTCGCCGACGCGGCGGGCATCCCGCTCGCCGAGAACGCCCAGAGCGGCACCGAGAGCGACCGGCTCGACCCGGTCGAGCGCATCGCCCTCGCCTCCCGCGTCCGCATCAGATCCGTACGCCTGGACGGCCGCTGGTGGCGGGACAACATCGGCCCGCTGGTGGGTCACCGGGCCCTGTCGGGCGCGCCGGTCGCGCTGCTGTGGCGGCGCGGTGGCTATGTGGCCGTCCATCCGGCGACGGGCCGCGAGACACCGATAGAGAAGGACAACGCGGAGGAGTTCGAACCGCGCGCGGTGATGTTCTACCGCCCGCTGCCCGACCGGAAGCTGAGCCCCGTAGGCCTGTTGCGGTTCAGCATGCGCGGCACCGGCGGTGATGTGACGAACCTGCTGCTCAGCGGTCTGGTCACGGTGGCGATCGGTGCGCTGGTGCCCATCGCGACCGGCAAGGTGCTCGGCGAGTTCGTGCCCAAGGCGCAGACCGCTCTGATCGTGCAGGTGTGTCTGGCCGTGATGGTCAGCGGTGTGGTGACGGCGGCGTTCATGCTGCTGCAGAACCTCACCATGCTGCGCCTGGAGGGCCGTATCGAGGCGACCCTGCAACCCGCGGTGTGGGACCGGCTGCTGAGGCTGCCGACGAAGTTCTTCACCGAGCGCTCGACCGGCGAACTCGCCAGCCAGGCCATGGGCATCAGCTCGATCCGCCGGATGATGGCGGGCATCGGCCCCACCGTCGCCCAGTCGGTGACCATCGGCGCGATGAACCTGGGACTGCTGTTCTGGTACAGCGTCCCGATGGCCATGGCGGCGATCGGCATGCTTGTCGTCATCGCCGCCGGGTTCCTGGGGCTGGGGCTGTGGCAGGTGCGCTGGCAGCGGCGGCTGGTGGTGCTCAGCAACAAGCTGAACAACCAGGCCTTCCAGACCCTGCGCGGCCTGCCCAAGCTGCGGGTGGCGGCGGCGGAGAACTACGCGTACGCGGCCTGGGCCTCGGAGTTCGCCCGCAGCCGCGAGCTCCAGCAGAAGGTGGGCCGGATCAAGAACCTCACCTCGGTGATGGGCTCGGTCTATCTCCCGCTGTGCACCCTGCTGATGTTCATGCTGCTCGCGGGCCCGGCACGCGGCTCGATGTCGGCGGCGGAGTTCCTGACCTTCAACACCTCGGTGACGATGCTGCTGACCGCGGTCACCTCCCTCACCGGCGCCTTCGTCTCGGCGGTGGCCGCGCTCCCCCTGTTCGAGGAGATCAAGCCGGTCCTGGAGGCGCAGCCGGAGGTGCGCACCGCGAGCACCCGGCCGGGCCCGCTCACCGGCGCGATGGAGGCCCGCAGGCTCTCCTTCCGCTACTCCGAAGACGGTCCCCTGATCCTGGACGACGTGTCCTTCGAGATCCGGCCGGGCGAGTTCGTGGCGATCGTCGGCCCGAGCGGCTGCGGCAAGTCGACCCTGCTCAGGCTGCTGATCGGCTTCGACCGCCCGGTCTCCGGGAGTGTCCTGTACGACGGCCAGGACCTGGCCGCCCTCGACCAGTCGGCGGTGCGCAGGCAGTGCGGTGTCGTGCTCCAGCACGCGCAGCCGTTCACCGGCTCCATCCTGGACGTCATCTGCGGCACCGAGCCCTACACGCCGGAGGAGGCGATGGCGGCGGCCGCCATGGCGGGGCTCGCGGAGGACATCCAGCGGATGCCGATGGGGCTGCACACCATCGTCTCGGGCAGCGGGGCGATCTCCGGCGGCCAGCGTCAACGGCTGATGATCGCCCAGGCGTTGATCCGCAGGCCGCGGATCCTCTTCTTCGACGAGGCGACCAGCGCCCTGGACAACGACACCCAGCGCACGGTCATCGAGTCCACCAAGGCCCTCAACGCCACCCGGATCGTCATCGCCCACCGGCTGTCCACGGTGCTGGACGCCGACCGCGTGATCGTGATGGAGAACGGCAAGGTCGCCCAGCAGGGGCCGCCCGCGCAGCTCCTCGCGGACACGGGCGGGCGGCTGCACGAGCTGGTGCGGCGGCAGATGGCGTGAGGGGTCAGTCCAGGCCGGGGACCGGCGCCCCCGAGGGCACGCCCGCGTCGACGTACGCCCGGTAGAGCTCCTGCCACGGCGGTCCGTCCCGGCGCTCGTCGCGGGCGCGTGCGTCGAGGCCGGCCAGGCAGACCTCCCATCCGGCGCCGTTGCGGGCGGCGGTGTCGGCGGCGCTCAGGACGTTGGTGAGCGTGAAGCGCGTCCGCTTCTCGTCCAGGGGTTCCAGGTCGAAGTGCAGCTCGTCGCCGCCCCACTCGAAGGACAGGTGCCGGGGCTCGTCGACGGCGATGACCCGGCCCGTGGAGTCCTCCATGTGGGGATCACCGCTGAACCGGATGGTCCCGCCGGGGCGCAGCTCGATCTCGGCGCGGGAGGGGAACCAGTGGGCCAGTTCGTCGGCGTCGGTCACGAGCTGCCAGACGCGGGCGACGGGATGGTCGTAGGTGCGGCTGAAGCGGACGGCGGGGCGTCCGTCGTCCAGGGTCAGGTAGGTGCCGGTGAGGTCTGCGGCCATGGTGGATCAGTCCTTCGGGGCGGGTTCCTCGGGGGTGTCCGGCGCCGTCTCGTCCAGGCGGTCGCCGAGGGCGTCCAGGCTGGTGTTCCAGAGCTTGCGGTACGGGGCCAGCCAGGCGTCCAGCTCGGCGATCGGGCCCGGGTCCAGGGCGTAGAGGCGCCGCTGCGCGTCCTGCCGCACCCGGACCAGACCCGCTTCCCTGAGCACCTTCAGATGCTTCGACGTGCCCGGCTGGCTCAGTCCGCACGCCTCCACGATCTCCCCGACGGACCGGGGCCGCTCCAGGAGCAGCGCGACGATGGCCCGCCGGTGCGGGTCGGCGAGGGCGGTCCAGAGCGGGGCGTCGGACATGAATCCAATATGCCTCACCGGTTATATAGCGGTCAAGGAATACACAAGCCCGCGGCTCCCGCTAGCGAAACGTTGCCGTTTCGCTCGGAGTGCTCTAACCTCAACGTGTACGAAACGGTTTCGTTTATGAACCGGACGAGTCCGGCCGACTTCCCTGGAGTTGTTCCCATGTCCCAGAAGACTCTGACCGAGAGCGGGCGGGAGGGTGCCGTCGCGGCACCGGACGACGCCTCGGCAAAGCGGTGGTGGATCCTCGCCGTCATCGCCCTCGCCCAGCTGATGGTGGTCCTCGACTCGACCATCGTGAACATCGCCCTGCCCTCGGCCCAGGCCGACCTCGGCTTCTCCGACGGCAACCGGCAGTGGATCGTCACGGCCTACGCGCTGGCGTTCGCCTCCCTGCTCCTGCTCGGAGGGCGGATAGCCGACCTCTTCGGCCGCAAGACGGCCTTCCTCGTCGGGGTCGTCGGCTTCGCGGCCGTCTCCGCGCTCGGCGGTGCCGCCACCAACTTCGAGATGCTGGTCACCGCCCGCGCCCTGCAGGGCGCCTTCGGCGCACTCCTCGCGCCGGCCGCGCTCTCCCTGCTCAACACGACGTTCACCGACGCCCGCGAGCGGGCCAGGGCGTTCAGCGTGTACGGCGCCATCGCCGGTGCCGGCGGTGCGGTGGGTCTGCTGCTCGGCGGTGTCCTGACCGACGCGTTCGACTGGCGCTGGACCCTGTACGTCAACGTCGTCATCGCCGTCGTCGCCTTCGCGGGCGGCTGGGTGCTGCTGCGCAACCATCGTGACGCCGCGAACTCCAAGCTGGACATGCCCGGCACACTGCTGGTCGCCGCCGGTCTCTTCTCTCTGGTGTACGGCTTCTCCAACGCCGAGACGCACGACTGGGGCTCCCCCGCGACCTGGGGCTTCCTGGTAGCGGGTGGCCTGCTGCTGGCCGCCTTCGCCTGGTGGCAGACCCGCGCCGCGCACCCGCTGCTGCCGCTGCGCATCCTGCTGGACCGCAACCGGGCGGCCTCCCTCGCGGCCGTGCTCATGTCCGCCGGCGGCATGTTCGGTGTCTTCCTCTTCCTCACCTACTACCTCCAGTTGAACCTGGGCTTCAGCCCGACCAGGACAGGTGTGGCCTTCCTGCCGATGGTCGCCGCGCTGATGGTGGCGTCCCAGGTCAGCACGACCATGCTGGTCCCCCGGATCGGACCGAAGGTGGTCATCCCGCTGGGCTTCGCGGTGGCCGCGGTCGGCATGGCCTGGATGACCGGGATCGGCGTCGGCTCCAGCTACCTCTCCGCCGTACTGCCCCAGCTGATCGTGACCGGCTTCGGCCTCGGCCTGGTCATGCCGCCGGCCATGCAGCTGGCCACCTCAGGGGTCATGGCCGAGGACGCCGGAGTCGCCTCCGCCACCGTCAACGCCATGCAGCAGGTGGGCGGTTCGATCGGTACGGCGCTGCTGAACACGCTGGCCGCGAGCGCCGCCACCGACTACCTGGTCGGCAAGGACCCGACGAACAAGCTGGTGCAGGCCCAGGCGACGATCGAGAGCTACACCACCGCGTTCTGGTGGTCGGCGGGCCTCTTCGCCGCCGGTGCGCTGATCGCCTTCCTGCTGTTCCGGCGCGGGGTGCCGGAGCAGGACCCGGACGCCGCACCCGTCGTCCACATGTAGCAGCCGCCGCAGGAGCCGCCGGTTCGAGAAGGGTCGCCGTCCGCAGGGAGACGGCGGCCCTTCTCGCTGTCGACGGGCGGTGCCCGGCCGGTGGCTGAGACCGACGCTCCGTCAGCTCGCCCGGCGTTGGAAGGGGTTCCGCATGGGTACCCACAGGGCCATGCGAATAAGCGTGGTGGATGTGGGGTCGAACACGGTCCGGCTGGTGGTCGCGGACGCCGAGGGCGGGGTGCCCTTGCCGGTGCACACCGCGAAGTGGCGGCTGAGACTCGCCGATCATGTGCGGCCGGGTGGCCCGGTGCCCGAGGAGGCCGTGGAACGACTGGTGGAGGCGGTGGTGGGCGCGAGCCGGACCGCCGCGAGATGGGGTGCGGCGGGGCCGCTGGCCTTCGCGACGGCGGTGGTGCGCTCCGCGCCGAACCGCCAGGAGGTGCTGCGCACCGTCCGCGCCCGGACCGGCATAGGGCTGTACACCCTGCCGGGCGAGGTGGAGGCGGAGCTCACGTTTCTCGGGGCCCGGCGCTGGATGGGCTGGCGCGCGGGGCCGCTCGCGCTGTTCGACATCGGCGGCGGATCGCTCGAAGTGGCCTTCGGGCGCGGGCGGTTGCCGGACTATGTGGCCTCGCTGCCGTTGGGCGCGGGCCGGCTGACCCACGAGTTCTTCGAGGGGCAGGATCCGCCGCCCCCGGAGGCGCTGCGGGCGCTGCGCCGCAAGGTCCGCCACCAGCTGCGGGACGTGGCGTCACGGATCCGCTGGGAGGGACCGCGCACCGCGGTGGCCACCTCACGCACCTTCGAGCAGCTGGGGCGGCTGTGCGGGACCCCGCCCGGGCGGCGCGGACCGTTCGTGGAACGCCGGATGCGCCGCGCGGACCTGCGGGAGGCCGTCGAGCGCCTGGCCGCCCTGCCGGCACCGCGCCGCGCCGAACTGCCCGGCATCTCCGCTCCGCGCGCCGCGCAGAGCCTGGCCGGTGCGGTGGTGGGGCACACGGCGATGAAACTCACCGGGGTCAGGACCGTCACCATCTGCCCCTGGGCCATCCGCGAGGGGGTGCTGCTGCGGCACATCGAGGACGGCCCCTCCTGGTGGGCCGAGATCGCCCGCCGCAACGAGGAGCACACCGCTCCCCCCGAGCCGGTCCCCCTGCGGATCGCCACCGCCACCACCTGAACGAGGAAGAAGGAAGGTCAGCCGGGGACGCGACCACCCCGAACCAGCGTGACCAGGAGGAGTCCGGCGGAGCGTGACCCCGGACCGGTCCCGGGCGGACGGAGGGTGATCCGCCGACGCCCGGGTACTCGGGGCCCATGCCTCAGGACCCACGTGAACCACAGCTGCCGCCGGCCCGGGGCCCGGTCTCCGCCGCAGTCCAGGAGTATCTGCTCGGCGCCGGACCCCTGCCGCCTCCCGAGACCGTGGCCAGGGCGGACGTGTACGGCGACGACCTCCAGCTGGCCCTGTACCTCTGCTACGAACTGCACTACCGCGGCTTCGCGGGCGTCTCCGGCGACCACGAGTGGGACCCCGACCTCCTGCGCACCAGGGCAGCCCTGGAACACCGCTTCCTGTCCGCCCTGCGTACGGACACCCCGGTCCACGACAGCGTCGAGGACGCGCTCGCCGGGCTCCTCGTGGAGCCGGTCGACGGCACGGGGGTCAGCCATCACCTGAGCGAGGAGGGCGAGCTGTGGCAGGTGCGCGAGTACGCGGCCCAGCGCTCGCTCTATCACCTCAAGGAGGCCGACCCGCACGCGTGGGTGCTGCCGCGGCTGTGGGGCCGGGCCAAGGCGGGCATGGCGGCGGTGGAGTTCGACGAGTTCGGCGGCGGCCGCCCCGACCGTGTGCACGCCCTGCTCTTCGCGAACCTGATGACGGACCTGGGCCTGGACACGACGTACGGGCACTACCTGGACGCGGCCTGCGCCGAGATGCTCGCCACGGTGAACCTCATGTCCCTGCTGGGCCTGCACCGCAGCCTGCGCGGAGCCCTCGTGGGCCACTTCGCGGCGGTCGAGATCACCTCCTCCCCCGGCTCCCGGCGACTGGCCGAGGCGATGCGCCGCACCGGCGCGGGAACGGCCGCCGAGCACTTCTACGACGAGCACGTCGAGGCCGACGCCGTCCATGAACAGGTCGTACGCCACGAGGTGATCGGCGGTCTGCTGGCCGAGGAACCGCACCTCGCCGCCGATGTCGCCTTCGGCATCGACGTCACCGGACAGGTCGAGGACCGGCTCGCCGACCGCCTGCTGCGCGACTGGGCGGACGGACGCTCGTCCCTGCGCACTCCCCTTCCTTCCGAAAAACACCATATTTCCTGAATGTCGGGGTACTTGGGGCAGGTGAGATCACTGATTCCCCCCTTGGCCCTCCCGGGCGTCTACAGCCCTCAGGAGGACACCGCGCTGCTGGCCGGAGCCCTGTCCGAAGAACCGCTGCCGCCCGGCGCGGACGTCCTCGACGTGGGCACCGGGACCGGCGCCCTCGCGCTCCAGGCGGCCCGCCGGGGCAGCCGGGTGACCGCGGTCGACGTGTCGTGGCGAGCGGTGTGCACGGCCCGGGCGAACGCCTGGCTGACCGGCGCCTCCGTCCGAGTCCGGCGCGGAAACCTCTTCCACCCCGTGCGGGACCAGTCGTTCGACCTCATTCTGACCAATCCGCCGTATGTGCCGGCACCGACGGACACGCGCCCGCCGCGCGGAAGGGCCCGGGCCTGGGACGCGGGCCACGACGGGCGTTTCGTGCTGGACCGCGTCTGCCGGGAGGCCCCCACCCTGCTGCGACCCGGAGGAGTGCTGCTGATCGTGCACTCGGAACTGAGCGACTCCGGACGGACGGTGGGGCACCTGCGCGAGGCCGGCCTCAAAGCCGCCGTGACCCGCCGTCACCGCATCGCGTTCGGGCCGGTGCTGCGGACGCGGAAGGACTGGCTGCGTGAGCGCGGTCTGCTCGCCGCCGCCGACGAGAAGGAAGAGCTGGTGGTCGTCCGTGCCGAACTCCCCCTCTGACGCCGACCGGCCGTGCCGCGTCCGGATCCAGCACCGCGGCCCACTGCTCGTGGAGGGCCCCGTGGAAGTGGAACTGGAGGACGGCTCCACGGTCGTCTCGGACCGCTTCCGGGTGGCCCTGTGCACCTGCCGGCGCAGTCGTCGCTACCCGTGGTGCGACACCAGCCACCGGGAGCGGACCCGCCCATAGAACAGAAGTCAACGCAATTGACAGAAATTCACCAAGCCGAGTGAACCAGCTGGTGCGGGCCCCGCTGCGTGGATGGCCCGGGCCGTCGCGGGGTAACTACCGAGATCGAATGCTCCCTCGCCGAGGTGGGGCGGCCATGACATCGGAGTCCGACGACCGCGCTCCCGCAGCGCGCGCTCCCGCAACACCTGCGGCCAATCCGTACGCCCGCACCCGGGTGGACGGCGGCTGCACGGTGGTGGCGGCGGCCGGCGAGATCGATCTGGCGACGGCGGGCTTCCTGCAGGAACACCTGGACGCGGCGACCGCGACCGGCCGACCCGACGTACTGGTCGATCTGCGGGGCGTCGAGTTCTTCGACTGCTCGGGCCTGCGCGTGCTGTGCCGCGCCGAATCGCGGGCCCGGCAGCGCGGCGGGCGACTGCGGGTGGTCACCGACGGGCCGCGCCTGCACCGGCTGTTGCGCGCGTCCGGTCTGATGCGCCGATTCCCACCGCTCCTGGAGATCCCGGAGTCCCCCGGTCTCCCGGCGCTTCCGGATCTCCCCGAGCCTTCCGAGCCTCCCGGGGCCCCTGGGTCTCCCGGGTCCCCTGAGTCTCCTTGGTTCCCTGAACCTCCCGACCAGCGGTGACCCGAGGGTCCGGCGGACGGCCCCACTCCGTCCGCCGGACCTCGGTGCGGGATCACGGGCTTCCGTGAAAGGGGCGGCACTCCCCAACTGCGGGCCCCTCGGGCAGGTCACGGGCACCGCGCGACCCCGGTCCCTCAGAACGCGAAGAGGGTCCCGTAGGAGCTCTTCACGCACTCGTTGGCGAAGGTCCGTTCGTAGGAGACGCGCTGGCCCCGCCAGACGCCGTCTACCGTGACCACCACGGGGTTGTACTCCCTGGTGCACAGGGCGCCGGAACCGGCCCCGAGAGCGTCGAAGTCCCCTCCGGCGGAGCGGAGTTCGGCACAGGCCGAAGTCGCGGCCGGATGGGTGCCCGACGAGGTCGGGGCACAGGTCAGGGTCACGGCACGTTCCGGGGTGACGGTGGCGGCGCTCTCGCCGTGGCCGAGGGTGAGCACGAGGGCCGACGGAGCGTAGAGGCCTGAGGCGGCGGCCGGTTCGGCGAGGGCGGCCCCGGTCAGGGGTCCGCAGACGGCGGTGGCCGTGAGGCCGAGGGTCGCTGCCCAGCGCGCGGTGTTCCGCATTGTGTGCATCCTTCCGCTGGATTCGAGGGTGTGCCCTCCGACTCGGTCGGTGCCGGAGCGGCGACCGCGAGTCTGCCGAGTCCTGGCCCCGACTTCACATCGACCCCACAGCTTTCAGTAACCTTGTGTGTTGAATCAGTGGCGCGAAGTCACATCATCCGAACAGCTGAGCCCTGTAACCGGGCGGTTCTTGATCGCCCGATCCGGCCGGATGGCCTGAACACCCCGCTTCGGCAATAGGCCTGAAACATTCCGCTTCAGCCGTCGGCGCACACCGCCCCGACCCCTTGCGTTCATGAAGCAGACGAGTAATCGTCATTACATGATTACCGACGGACAACGAGAGCAGCTGCGCGGCTGGTTCACCGGCCGCTTGCCCGACGACCTCTTCGAGGCCCTGGTCGAGGTGGTCGTCGACCGCGAGGAGATCACCGTGATCGGCCGCATCCCCGGCCCTCGGCTCACCGAGGAGGTCTCGGCCGCCGAGCGGGAGGGGGCCGTGCAGGGCCGGATCCAGGAGTTCCGTGAGCGCACCCGGGAGGACCGCGTCGAGGTCGCCCGCGAGGCCGAGCACAAGTTCCGCCGCAAGGTGTCCTGGGGCGTGGAGTGCGACGGCGAGCGGGCCCTGTTCACGCATGTGGCCGCGCCCGTGATGACCCGGCTGCGCCAGCCCGAGCGACAGGTCCTGGACACCCTGATCGCCGGCGGGGTCGCCCGCAGCCGCAGCGACGCGCTCGCCTGGTGCGTCCGGCTGGTCCAGCGGCACACCGACGACTGGCTCGCCGAGCTGCGGGAGTCCCTGGAGCACGTCCAGCGGGTGCGGGAGCGGGGGCCGGACACCGAGGGGGTGGCCGACTCCTCCGCCGGGGACCCGGAACACGGATAGGACATGCGGTTCCCTCGCCCCACGGGTCTTCGCCGTCGGGGGGCGCGGTCCGGCGAACGGTCGGCCGTGGCCGGTGAGGTGGCGAACGGTCCGTCCTCGCGCAGGTGACTGCACCCCCCTGGGGGCGCGGGGAGCTGCGCGACCAGCCACACCGGACCCGCACCCGCCCGACAACCGAACCAGGCACCCCTTCAGGCGCCCGGGGAGTGGTCTGTGCCGTCGACCAGGTTGCGGGCATGGGTCACTTCGTACTGGTGGCGGGAGCAAGGCTCGGGGCGTCCGCGTGGGACGAGGTGGCGGCCGCGTTGCGCGCGGCGGGACACCGGCCCCATCCGCTGACGTTGTCGGGCCTCGCGGAGAAGCGGGCTGTCCCGGCGGGACAGCAGACCCACGTGCGGGACATCGTCGACGAGGTCGAGCGTCTGGACCTGCGCGACGTGGTGCTGGTCGGGCACAGCTACGCGGGCGTCCCCGTGGGTCAGGCGGCCGAGCGGATCGGTGACCGGCTCGCGCGGGTGGTGTTCGTGAACTCCGAAGTGCCCGTCGACGGGGAGTCGTTCCTGTCCGGCTGGCCGAGCGACCACATCCGCAGGGAGATCGCGGACAACGACGGCTTCTGGCCGCCGGCGGGCGCGGACCACTACGCCGGCCAGGGGCTGACGGACGAGCAGATCGCCCGGATCGTCGACCGCTCGACCCCGCATCCGGGTGCCACGCTCACCGAACCCGCCGTCCTCACGCGCCTCTGGGCGAGCTCCCGGCGACGTACATCAAGTGCCTCCTCGACGACGAGGAACCGATGCCCGTCGTGACCGATCCTCAGCGCGCGCGGGCGGACCACCCCCTCCTGACCAGGGACCCGCCCCCGGATATCGTCGGCGCACCCGACGAGGAGAGGCGGTTCGGACGGATGGCCAAGCACTGGGCGGACTTCCAGTACGAGATCTATCTGAACGGGATGTCGGGCGCGGTGCCCCGGCTGCCCACCGACCTGACCCGGCTGGAGGAGCTCACCGAGCAGCGGCTCGGCCCCGGGCCGGTGGGCTATGTGGCGGGCAGCGCGGGGGACGGCAGTACGGCGCGGGCCAACCGGGCGGCGCTGGAGCGGCGCCGGATCGTCCCGCGCATGCTGCGGGACGTCCACGAACGCGATCTGTCGGTGGAGCTGTGGGGCCGTGCGCTGCCCGCCCCGCTGGCCCTCGCGCCGGTCGGCGTCCTGTCGATCATGCACCCGGACGCGGAGCCCGCGGCCGCCCGGGCGGCCGCGGCCCAGGGCGTGCCGTACATCCTGTCGTCCGCCTCCAGCACACCGATGGAGCAGGTCGCCGAGGCGATGGGGGACGCCGAGCGCTGGTTCCAGCTGTACTGGCCGAAGGACCCGCAGGTGGCCCTGAGCTTCCTGAACCGGGCGAAGGCGGCCGGGTTCACGGCCCTGGTCGTCACCCTGGACACCCCGCTGCTGTCCTGGCGGCCCCGCGATCTCGACCAGGCGTATCTGCCGTTCCTGCACGGCGTGGGCACCGCCAACTACTTCTCCGACCCGGCCTTCCGGGCGGGCCTGGCCAAGCCGGTGCACGAGGACCCGAACGCGGCCGTGCTGCACTTCGTCGGCATGTTCGCGGACCCCGGCAAGACCTGGCCCGACCTCGCTCTGCTGCGGGAGAACTGGGACGGACCGATCGTCCTCAAGGGCGTCCTGCACCCGGACGACGCCCGCCGCGCCGCCGACGCGGGGATGGACGGGGTCGTGGTCTCCAACCACGGCGGCCGGCAGGTCGCGGGGGCCGTCGCGGCGGCGGACGCGCTGCCCCGGGTGGTGGACGCGGTCGGCGACCGGCTGACCGTGCTCTTCGACAGCGGTGTGCGCACCGGCGACGACGTCTTCAAGGCCCTCGCGCTCGGCGCCCGCGCGGTGCTCCTGGGACGGCCGTACGTCTACGGCCTCGGACTCGACGGACAGGCGGGCGTCGAGCACGTGATCCGCTGTCTGCTCGCGGAGTTGGACCTCACGCTCGCACTCTCGGGCCACGCGGGCCCGGCCACGGTCGGTCCCGAGGACCTCGTGGAGGACCCCCGCTGAGGGGAGGCCTCCGCGATGGGAGGCCTCCCCTCCCTCGGGGGCCCGTGAGGGGACCGTCCCTAGACCCGGTCCGTGAGTTCCGCGGGCCGGGCCCGCGGGGCCTGGCTCCCGGTGACCGACAGCGAGCCGGGACTGGCGCCGGAGGCCGCGTCGGTCAGCCACCGCTGCTGGTCCGAGCGGTCGCGGACCTTGACCACGACATCGGCACCCGGGTCCTCGGTGGTGGAGGCGAGGGCGAGTTGCTCGTCCCAGCGGGGCAGTAACTCCCCCTGCACGGTGAGGTCGTAGCGCACGTCGTCGGCCCGCTTCGCCTTCGCGTCGGCGCACGTGCCGAGGATGACCACACCCGCGTCCGCGTGCGAGTCAAGGCACAGTGCGGGATCCGCCTCGCTGCGCAGCAGGCCGTCCTCCTCGTACGACCACTGCTGGGTCCGCTCGGTCGAACAGGCCGCGAGTTCGGTGCCCGCGCCCGCCTTCACCGTGCCCCGGATGTCGAGGCAGAGATCGGCGGCGGCGTTGCGCAGCCGGGTCACCGCCGGTGCGGTGGGCAGTTGGGCGGTGCCCGGGGTGGGGGTGCCGGCACCGGGGACCGTGCGGCCGCCGGTGGCGCTGGTGGAGGCGGCCGGGTCGGCGCCGTCGTCGTGCGACCACAGGCCGGCGGCGAGCATGGCCGCGAGGAGACCGGCGGAGGTGAGGCCCACTCCGGTGAGCAGCGTCCGGGAGGACTTCAGGCCACCGCCCTCGCCGGGGGCGCGGCGGCCGGGAGTCGGGATGCGGGCCAGGAGACGACGGCGTTCCGCGCCGTGCCGGCCGGCGCCCCGGCCGCGGGCCGTCGTCTGGGGCGTACGCCCGGCGCGCAGTTCGAGATAGCGGCGGGCACCCCAGCCCAGCACCGCCTCGGCGATCAGGGTGCCCAAGCCGCCCTCGAAATGGCTCAGTTGTTCCGCGGCGGATCGGCAGTAGCGGCACTCGTCGAGATGCTGCTGGACATCCGGCAGCAGGGCTCCGCCACGGCGAATCGGAACGTCGAGGAGGCGGTTGTAGAAGCGGCAATCCTTCGTGGGCGCGAGTTCCCGATGGGCATGTACACATCCTTCGCGGAATTTTTCACGCGCCTGTTCGAGCGCGGCCGACGCCGTGTCGGTATCCATGCCGAGGAGTGCGGCGGGCACGGCAATCGACTCCGCCTCCACCTCGGTGTGCCACAGCAGGCAGCGGGCGAGTCCGGGAAGTGACTGGAATGACCGTTCGGCGAGCTTGCGATTTTCCGGGGTCATGGACTTCGCGGCCCGCATACCGCGGCCGCCGTTCGGTTTCACCAGGTCCGGCAGAACACCGGTCGTCCGGTCCTCGGCCGTCCATTCCTTGACCGTGTCCCGCACGGCCACGAGGGTTCTGGGGCGCAGCGCGAGAGCCGGTTCGCCGAGTGCGAGCCGGTCCAGGACCTGGTGAAAGGCGGCCGCGGCCACCATGGAGGCGGTCTCGGACGGAGAGGCGAGGCAGATGACCGCGTAGTCGTGGGCCGGTTTCCAGTGGCGGGCCATGAGCAGCGCGACGGCCTGGGCGGCCTCTGCGTCGGGGCGGCCCCTGAGCCGGGCGGCGAGATCCTCGTCGGATTCTCCGGAGGCACCGCCGGCCGGGGGGTAAGGAGGGAGCGGTGGGTGGGGGGTTGGCACTGAGCGGGTTTCCTTCCCACAGACATGGGACTCACAGAAGTTCTGCTGCCGAAAAGGAGTGCCGAGGACGCATCCCTTTTCAGCGAGGGAGTGGGAAGCACGAATTCGCCGACGCCCCTCCGCCCCGGTTCCCCACGGGACACATGCGACCCGGCCTTGCCCCCCACACAGGTGGTTCACCCTTGCACAAGTCACTCACGGCCAACAAGGCACCTGGGCAACATCTGCGTCAATTGAAAGATAGTCAGACCACGTCGCAACTGCGTGCTCTCGTACCGGCTTTCGACATTTCATGCGCCCCGTGTGAAACCCGCGCACGCGCCGGAGCGCCGCGCACGCTCCCCCCGCCCGGTGACCGGTAGTCCACTGGAGGTGGCCCTTCTCGGAGGCCCCGCGCGGGACGGCGGCTCTTCCGCGCGAAACCCCGGCCGCCGACCCCGTTCCTCCCGCCCTCGGTCGGCGGCCCCGGGGGCGAGGTGGTCGGCGTCCGGCCGGGGCACCCTGATCCGGCCCCGGCCCGGCCGCCCGGGCGGTCTCAGATCTGCCAGGAGCGCAGCCGGTCGGCCGCGCCGTACACGTCGGTCTTGCCCGAGATCAGGTCGCGGGCGAGGTCGACGAGGGCGCCGTAGGGCGGGTCGATGCCGACGCCGCTGACGAACATGTAGGCCACGGCGGTGGCACAGGCGAAGCGGGCGTTGGCCGACGGTAAGGGCTTGAGCAGGGCCAGGGTGTGCAGGAGGGCGGCGGCGCGCCAGGCCGGGTCGGAGTCGACACCGAGGCGCGGCGGGTCGACGCGGTGCCGGGCGACGGCGGCGACCAGGGCCGAGAAGTCGTTGATCGTGGGCTGGTCGGGCAGGACCTCTTCATGCCGCTGGAGCAGCCAGGGCACGTCGATGTGGACCACGGAAGCCATCGGTCAGCCGACCCGCCCCGCACCCTTGACGGCCGGTTCGTCCTCCGGGAAGGCGGCGGCGAACTCGTCGGCATGGGCGGAGAAGAACCGCCGGAACGCCTCCGCGCCTTCCTGAAGGGCCCGGTGCCGGGCGATGTCGGCCGCGGCGGCCTCCCGTACCAGGGCCTTCATCGACGTACCGCGCTCCTTGGCGATCTGCCGCAGGTCCTCTAGCTCGCGATCGCTGAACTCCACGTTGAGAGCTGGCATGCCTTCACGGTACCGCGCGGGTACTTGCCCGTAAATACTCGCAGGTCACCATGGTCTTCACGCGGTACCGACGATGCCGAGAACGGTGTCCGATTCCCGCCGGACGGACGGTGGGCGGCGCCCCACACTCGAAGGAGAGGAGGAATCGACATGACCGTCACCCCCGGCCCGGCCGCCGCCCGGGTCGCCGAGACCGACTGGACCGCCCTGGGCGCCGAGCTGGACGTGCACGGCTGCGCGCCCACGGCACCGCTGCTGACGCCCGCCGAGTGCCGGGACCTGGCGGCGCTGTACGAGAAGCCGGAGCTGTTCCGGACCACCGTGGACATGGCCCGCCACCGCTTCGGTTCGGGCGAGTACCGCTACTTCACCCACGACCTGCCCGCCCCGGTCGCCGCCCTGCGCGCCGCGCTCTACCCCCGCCTGCTGCCCGTCGCCCGCGACTGGGCGGCCCGCCTGGGACGCCCGGCCCCCTGGCCGGACTCCCTGGAGGACTGGCTGGAGCGCTGTCACACGGCCGGCCAGGACCGCTCGGCGCAGATCCTGCTGCGCTACACCGAGGGCGACTGGAACGCGCTGCACCGGGACGTCTTCGGCGACCTCGTCTTCCCGCTCCAGGTGGTGGTGGGACTGGACGAGTACGGCACCGACTACACGGGCGGCGAGTTCCTGATGGTCGAGCAGCGCCCTCGCGCCCAGTCCCGGGGCACGGCGACCGTGCTCCCCCGAGGCCGTGGCGTGGTCTTCACGACCCGTGAACGGCCGGTGCGGACGAAACGCGGCTGGTCGGCCGGCGCGATGCGGCACGGGGTGAGCGTCGTGCGCTCGGGCCGGCGGCGCGCGCTCGGGATCGTGTTCCACGACGCCTCCTAGCCGACCGCCACCGCCTCGGTGAGGCGTGGGTCACATTCCGGCCGGGGGATGTCACATTCCGGGGCCCCGAAGGCCTCGCAGTGGTGAGCGCGCCACTGGGAGGCCACACGAGATGTCCGAGATCCCCGTTCCCGACGCCGAGACGGCGACCGGTGTCTTCGTCGAGCACCGGGAGCTGTTGTTCGGCGTCGTCTACAACATGCTGGGCAGCGTCGCCGACACCGAGGACGTGCTCCAGGACACCTGGCTGTCGTGGTCGCGCCGGGGGCCGGGCGGGATCGACAACCCCCGTGCCTACCTGGTCCGGATCGCCGTCAACCACGCGCTCCAGCGGCGGGCCGTGATCAGCCGCCGCCGGGAGACCTACGTCGGCCCCTGGCTGCCCGAGCCCCTGGTCGCCGACGAGGACGGGGCCGACGACCCCGCGCTGCGCACCGAGTCCGTGTCGCTGGCGATGCTGGTGGTCCTGGAGTCGCTGTCCCCGCTCGAACGCGCGGTGTTCGTGCTGCACGAGGTGTTCGGGTACGCCCACACCGAGATCGCGGAGATCCTGGACCGCACTCCGGCCGCCGTACGGCAGGTGGCGCACCGGGCGCGGGCCCATGTGCACGCTCGCCGTCCGCTGTACGAGGCGCATCCCCGGGTCCGCCGGGAGGCGACGGAACGGTTCGTGCGGGCCGCTCTCGGCGGGGACCTCGCGGAGCTGATGGAGATCCTCGCGCCGGACGTGACGGTGTGGACGGACGGCGGCGGCAACCGCAAACCCTCGGCGCTGCGCCCGGTGCACGGCCGCGACAAGGCCGTACGGCTGCTCACCGGCTACGCGAAGCGGGGGGCGGGGCAGGGCGGGGCACAGGCGCCCGGTCTGGAGCTGCGCTACCGCAGGGTCAACGGCGACGACGCCGTCGTGCTGTTCCAGGACGACGAGCCGTACGCGGTGATCGTCCTGGACCTCACCCCGGCGGGCGACCGGGTCGCGGCCCTGTTCGTCGTGTCCAATCCCGACAAGCTCACGCATGTGCAGAAGGAGGAGTCGTGACCGCCACGGAACGCCCGGCACGGCCGGGGAAGGGCGAGCGGCTGTCCGGCTGGCTCGACGGACGGCTCGGCACCCGCACACTGGGGGCGAAGTACCTGCGCAAGGTGTTCCCGGACCACTGGTCCTTCCTGCTCGGCGAGATCTGCCTGTACAGCTTCGTCGTGCTGATCCTGACCGGGGTGTGGCTCACCCTGTTCTTCCATCCGTCGATGAACGAGGTGACGTACCACGGCAGTTACACGCCGCTGAACGGCGTACGCATGTCGGAGGCGTACGCCTCGACGCTGGACATCAGCTTCGACGTGCGCGGCGGGCTGCTGATCCGGCAGCTGCACCACTGGTCGGCGCTGGTCTTCGTCGCCGCGATGCTCACGCACATGATGCGGCACTTCTTCACCGGCTCGTTCCGCAAGCCGCGCGAGGTCAACTGGCTGTTCGGCTGGGCGCTGTTGTTCCTGGGCCTGTTCGAGGGCCTCTTCGGCTACTCGCTGCCGGACGACCTGCTGTCGGGCACCGGCCTGAGGTTCGTGTACGGCGCCACCTTGTCGGTGCCGGTCGTCGGGACGTATCTGGCGCTGTTCCTGTTCGGCGGCGAGTTCCCGGGCCACGACATCGTGGCCCGCTTCTACTCGCTGCACATCCTGGTGATCCCCGGCATCATGGCCGCCCTCGTGGTGGCCCACCTGATTCTGGTCGTGTACCACAAGCACACCCAGTTCGCGGGGCCCGGAAGGACCGAACGCAACGTGGTCGGGACGCCGTTCTTCCCGGTGTACCTGGCGAAGGCGGGGGGCTTCTTCTTCCTGGTGTTCGGGGCCCTGACGCTCATCGCGGCCGTGGCGAGCATCAACCCGGTCTGGTCGTACGGCCCTTACCGCGCCGACCAGGTCTCCACGGGCGCCCAGCCGGACTGGTACCTGGGGTTCGCGGAGGGCCTGGTGCGGGTGATGCCGGGCTGGGAGGTGACCCTGTGGGGCCACACGCTGATCCTGGGGGTACTGATCCCGGTCGTGATCTTCCCGCTGCTGCTGGTCTTCATCGGCGTCTACCCGTTCCTGGAGGCCCGGTTCACCAAGGACAGGCGGGAACACCATCTGCTGGACCGCCCGCGCAACCGTCCGGTCCGTACGGCGATCGGCGCGTCCTGGATCAGCCTGTACCTGATCCTGCTGGCGGGCGGCGGCAACGACATCGTGGCGACCCGGCTTCACCTGTCGATCAACGCCGTCACCTGGGCGGTGCGGATCGGCATGTTCGTCGTCCCGGCGGTCGTCTTCGTCGCCACCCGGCGGATCTGCCTGGGCCTTCAACTCCGCGACCGGGAGCTGGTGCTGCACGGCCGGGAGACCGGCGTGATCAAGCGGCTGCCGCACGGTGAGTACGTCGAGGTGCACCAGCCGCTCGATCAGGCCCGGCTCCACACGCTCACCGCGCACGAGCGGCCCGGTGAGCTGGTGGAGCATGCTCAGGTCAGTCTTGATCCGCCACGAAGGACGCCATCCGGGTCAGAGCGGAGTTCCAGTTGATGGTGTGCTCGTTGGTCGACCAGGACTGGATGTCGTCGATGTAGCAGAACTGGCCGACGCAGCCCTGGAGTTTGCTCTGTGCGTAGGGGTCCTGGATGCCCGAGTTCGCCCCGCCCGCGAGGGTGCCCTTCGGCGGGTTGGGCATGTTGGGGTCGAGCTGGTGGGCATACCAACGGGCGTGCTGGTTGTGGGAATTGACCTCGCCGTAGCCGGTCACGTACGAGATGTTCAGGGCGTTGCGGCCGAAGATGTAGTCGATGCCCTGGAGGGCGCCGTCCCGGTACTTCGAGGCCCCGGTGATGTCGTAGGCGGTGGCGATGACGATCCCGTTGTGCAGGATCTGGTGGTTGGAGCCCCAGTCGTAGCGGTTGCCCTCCGGGGCGTACGGCATGCCGTACGGGTGGGCGTTCAGGGTGGCCAGGTAGCGGTCGGCGCCCTTGACGACGGACTGCCGGACCTTGTCGCGGCCGGGCAGCTTGCTGGGCACGGTCGCCAGGTCCAGCCGGGCCGCCGCGGCCGTGCGGGCCCAGTCGTAGCCGACGGGGGTGAAGATGTCGGCGGTGTGCACCGGTGAGGCGAGCACGCGGTCCTGGAAGGCCTTCTCCCCGGTGGTGAGGTAGAGCTCGGCCGCCGCCCAGTAGAACTCGTCGGTGACGTTGTTGTCGGCGTAGGTGCCGCCTCCGGTGCCGTCGCTCTCCGAGGCGTACAGGTCGGGGTGGGCGAGCGCCGCCGTCCAGGCCTTGCGGGCGGCCGCCAGGGCCTTGGCCGCGAACGCCTTGTCGTAGGGCTTGTACAGACGGGCGGCCTGCGCGGCGGTCGCGGCCAGGTTCAGGGTCGCCGCGGTGGACGGCGGGTGCAGCTCGCGCTTCTGCGGGTCGTCGCTCGGCAGCAGCGGCAGACCGGTCCACTGCTCGTCGTGGATCTTGTGGTGGGCCATCCCGGCCAGCGGCTGCCCGTCCGGCACCTGCATCTTCAGCAGGAAGTCCAGCTCCCAGCGGGCCTCGTCGAGGATGTCGGGCACCTTGTTGCCGCTCTCGGGGATGGCGAGGGAGCCGTCGCCGAGCTTGGCGGGCTGTCCAGTGCGGGCCAGCAGTTCGCGCTCGTAGGTGCTCAGCACCTCCCAGGTGGAGATGCCGCCGTTGACGACGTACTTGCCGTGGTCGCCGGCGTCGTACCAGCCGCCGGAGACGTCGAGGGTGTAGTCGCACACGCCGGGCTGGCAGGGCACGTTCTTGTCGCCCTGGTTGGGGGCCACGTCGACGTGTCCGGCGGGGCGGCCGTAGCCCGGGCGCAGGTCGTCGCGGATCGCGATGCCGCTGCGCTGCGTGTAGTAGTACTTCGCCGCGTCGAGACGGAGTTGCTCGTAGGCCCCCGTGCCGATGTCGAAGGGCCTGCTGGTCTCGCCGTCCGCGACCAGGGTGAACCCCGCGCCGCGCTTCTTGTAGGCGCCGAAGTCGATGGAGTGGACGTTCTGTCCGGAGGAGGCGTCGGTGCCGCGCGGCAGCGTCCAGCCGTGGGCGACGACGGCGCCGGAGGCGCTCTTCAGCTGCCAGGGCAGTTTCGTGACGGCGTCGGTGACCAGGGTGGCGTTCTTCGGCCCGGCGGGCAGATAGGCGACCTGGTTGACCCGCACGCGAGGTCCGGTGTCGGGCTCGTACACCTCGGGCGGGACCCCGCCCAGCAGGGAGACGTCGTCCATGCAGAAGCGGAACGGGTCGGCGCCACCGCCGAGTTGGAAGCCCACCTGGCCCTGCGCGGTGTCGACGGGCGAGGTGAACGTGTAGGAGTAGGAGTTCCCGGAGACGCTCAGCTGCGGGCTCACCTCGAAGTAGGTGTCGTAGGGCGCGACTTGCAGCCCCACGATCGCCCGCGCCACGTGCCCCTCGGGCGAACCCTTCGCCGTGAAGGAGAACTTGTACGACTGGCCCTTCACCAGGGTGACGTCGTTCTGGCCGACGGCGGCGTCCCAGCGGTTGGCGGTGCCGCCCGGCACGTCCGCGCAGAGCTGTCCGTCGGACAGGCCCGCGGTGACGTTGCTGGTCGTCCACCAGGGCTCGGTGGTGGTGTCGAAGGTGCCGTTCTTGAGCTGCTCGACCTCGTCGGCCGTGGCCGGGGATGCGGGCGAGGCCACGAGTGCCGCTCCCAGCAGGGTGGTCAGGGCCAGCAGGGCGGTTCTGCGTCTGTTCACGTCCGGGCTCCTCGGGGGAGGTACGGGCGGCGCTCGGAATGGGAGCGCTCCCAAATGACGGTCGCAGGCCATGCTTGTTGCAGGCATGACACCTCGTCAACGGTCCGGACGGGACGTGTTCCCGCCCGGACCGCCGTCGGCGGGAATCAGCTCCCCGGCAGCTCCAGCCCGGTGATGCGCACCGCGCCCCGGGTCTCACCCGGATACGCGCTGGTCAGCGTGAGCCGGAGCCGGGAGCCGCGGACCGGCTCGAAGGTGATCACCGTGGGTTCGCCGGAAGCGGTGGCCCAGTCGACGGAGACGCCCTCGACCGGCACGTATCGCGTCCCGTCCCACACGGCGGCCTCGACGGAGGCGGGCAGGCTGTGGGCCGCGCTCAGGGTGAAGGAGATCTCCGCCCGGTCGAAGGTCCTGGTCCGTCCGTGGTCCACCGAGACCCAGTCCTCGGCCCGCGCGCCGCTGAAGGCGGGCAGCAGGGCGGTGGCGGCCTTGCTGAAGGCGTTGGACCAGCCGGTGGCGGGGTCACCGTCGAGCATGGCCGCCGGCAGCGTGTCCGGGCGGCCGGAGTAACTGGCGTCCGCCACCGGGTAGTTGGGCGCGGCCGGCAGATCGGGGGTGAAGGCGGCCGGCTCGGTGAGGGCGGCTGAGCGGGACGGGGTGGTGCGGACCTTCGCGGTACCCGCCCGCAGCCCGTCCGCGCTCGCCGTCACCTTCAGGACGCCGGGCTCGGTGCCGGCCCGCACGATCGCGAGGGCCTTGCCGTGGAAGGCGGTGCGGGTGGCGGCCTGATAGCGCTCGGCGCTCTCCTGCCGGCCGTTGTCGAGCCCGGCCAGCGAGCCGCCGGTGACCGCGAAGGACAGGAGGTGTTCGGCATCGGGCACGACCACGCCACGGGCGTCGACGACGTCCGCGGTGACGAAGACCAGTGAACGGCCGTCCGCGGCGAGCGACGCGCGGTCCGCGGTGAGGCGTACGGCGTGGGGCCGGCCGGCCGTGCGCAGCACATCGGTGGCCACGGTCCTGCCGTTCCTCCTCGCCACCGCTTTCAGCTCGCCCGGCGCGTACGGCACGTGCCAGGTCAGATGGAGCTTGCCCGCGCTGCCGTTCGGGCTGGTGTAGCTGCCGGGGTAGGGGCCGTCGGTGAAGGTCTTGTCGTCGCCGGTGGCTTCCGTGGTCTCCAGATAGGCCCGGCCGTCGGTCGTCCTCTTGGTGTCGAAGGTCCGCACGCCGAGGGACTCGCCGTCGAGGAACAGCTCGACCTCGGGGACGTTGGCGTACGCCCACACCTCGACCGTCTCGCCCTTGTTGTGGTTCCAGGTCATCGGAACGAGATGGACCATCGGCCCGTCGGCCCACTGGCTGCGGAAGAGGTGGTACATGTCCTTCGGGAAGCCGGCGGTGTCGACCGCGCCGAAGAAGGACGCCTTCACCGGGAAGACGTCGTACGGCGTCGGCTCCCCGATGTAGTCGATCCCGGACCACAGGAACTGCCCGGCGAACCACTTGCGGTCCCGGTCCTTCTTGTGGCCGTACTCGCCGCTCATGGTCCAGGAGGCGAGGTTGTTGTCGTAGGACGAGGTCTCCCGCCGGCCGGGGGTGTGGTTCTCGCCGGTGTTGAGGTGCTCGGGCTCCTGGTAGGCGCCCCGCGTCGAGGTCTCCGAGGACGACTCGGACTCGAAGAGGAAGAGGTGCGGGTAGGCGGCGTGCAGTTGGTCCACCGACTTGGCCGTGTTGTAGTTCAGGCCGAGGCCGTCCAGTTTGGCCAGCATCAGGTCGGCCGCCGACCCCTTGGCGGGCAGGCGGCGGTACTTGTCGGAGCCGATGATCAGCGGACGGGTGTCGTCCACGGCTCTGATCGCGGCGATGATCCGGTCGGCCATGGCGAGTCCGGCGGTGGACGTGGAGTCGGGTATCTCGTTGCCGATCGACCACATCAGCACCGCGGGCGAGTTGCGGGCCGCGAGGACCATCTCGGTCGCGTCCTTCTCGCACCACTCGTCGAAGAACCGGCCGTAGTCGTAGCGGGTCTTGGGGCTCTTCCAGCAGTCGAAGGCCTCCACCAGCATCACGATGCCCAGCTCCTCGCAGACCTGGATCATCTGCGGGGAGGGCGGGTTGTGGGAGGTGCGGAAGGCGTTGACGCCCATCGACTTCATGAGGGTCATCTGCCTGCGGATCGCGTCGATGCTGACGGCCGCGCCGAGCGCGCCCAGGTCGTGGTGGAGGTCGACGCCCTTGAGCTTGTGATAGTTGCCGTTGAGGTGGAAGCCCTCGTCGGGGTCGAAGCGGAAGGCGCGGAAGCCGAAGGAGGTGCTGCAGGTGTCCGTCGTGGTGCGGCCGACGCGCAGTTCGGTCCGCACGGTGTAGCGGTGGTGCGGTGTCCCGAAGTCCCACGACTTCGGCTCGTGGACCGTCAGTTCATGGGTCTCGGTGGCCCGGTCGGTGACGGCGACCGTGGAGGACGTACGGGCGACGGTACGGCCGCGGGGATCGACGATCCGGGTGACGATCTCGACGTCGGCGGCGCTGCCGGACGCGTTCACCACGGACGTGGCCACCCGGACGAGACCCCGCTCTTCGGTGAGGTCCTCAGTCGTGACGCGGGTGCCCCAGCGCTCCACGTGCACCGGGTCGGTGACCACCAGACGGGCCTCGCGGTAGATGCCGCTGCCCGAGTACCAGCGGCTGCTCGGAAGCCGGTTCTGCACCTTGACCGCGATCACGTTCTCGGTGCTGCCGTCGGTGTGGAGCAGGTCGGTCAGGTCGAGGGCGAAACCGGTGTAGCCGTACGGATGGCGGCCGGCCTCGGTGCCGTTGCAGTAGACGTACGCGTCCATGTAGACGCCGTCGAACTCCACCGAGATCCGCTTGCCGGCCAGGGCGGCCGGCAAGGTGAAGGCGAGCCGGTACCAGCCCAGGCCCCCGGGGAAGAAGCCGGTGCCGCTGGTGGTGCCGTTCAGCGGGGTCGGGGCGAGTTCGATGCTCCAGTCGTGCGGAACGGCGATCTCGCGCCACCCCGAGTCGTCGTAGCCGGGGGCGGCGGCGTCCGCGTACTCCCCCGTCGGGTCGCTGATGCCGCCGGGATCGACCAGCGCGAAGCGCCAGCCGTCGCGCAGCGCGACCGTGCGGCGGCCGGACGCCTTCCCGGCGGACTCGGCCGCCTCGGCGGCGGAGGTGGCCTGGAGGACGCCCGCGGCCGGTGCGGCCGTGGAAGCGAGCAAAACCGTTCTGCGCGTGACCGTCATGGCGGCTCTCTCTCATCGGGCCCAGAAGTACTCACAACTGATCGTGAACGAACACAATCTGACGGTGAGCAACTTGCGGCCGTCAAGGGTGCGGTCAGCCGCCCGCGCACCAGGCGTCACCTCGGCCGGATTTCCCTCTTGACGCCGGCCCGGCCAGGGGTGGGGGATCCGCAGGGGTTCACCGTCCGTCCGCGAGCGCGACCCACTAGGCTGGAACCCAAGTGAACGTGTTTGTTCACTGAGAGTGCGCGCAATGGAGTGGCGGCGATGACCCTCGTGTACCCGTTCGACGACGCGGCGACGGCTCGGGCCGTCGTCGGTGAGGACGGCACGCTGGTCGCGTGGAACGCCGGCGCGCAGCGGCTGCTGGGCTGGTCGCCCGCCGAGGTCGTGGGCAGACCGGCGGCGAACCTCCTGGTGAGCGGCGGCGAGGACACACCCGACGGGCCCGTGGCCGGCCGCTGGGACGGCACCCTCACCCTGTGCCACCGCGACGGCACCGCCGTGTCGGTGTGGCTGCTCGCGCACCACCGGCACTCCTCCGACGGCGGCCCCGGGCACTGGCTCGTGGTCACCCCGCTGGACCCCGGCGGCCCCGGCTCCCTCGACGACCCGCTGGGCACGGCCGTACTGACCCAGTCGCCCTGTGCCGTCGCCGTCTACGACGCACAGCTGCGCCTGCGCCGCGTCAACGACGCCATGGCCGACGTGATCGGGCTGCCGGAGAAACGCATCCAGGGCCTCAGACTCTCCGAGATCGGCGGCAAGCGGCAGAGCGAGGAACTGGAGGAGCACCTGCTGGACGTGCTCACCACCGGCCGGGCCAAGGACGTGCAGACCTACATGCAGACCGGCGGCGAGGACAACGCGCACGCCTGGCTGGCCCGGATGGCACCGGTCACCGACCCCGGGGGCCGGGTGCGCGGCGTGTGCCTGGTCGCCCACGACTTCACCGACCACTTCCTCGCCCGGGAGCGGCTTCAGCTGGTCAACGAGGCGAGCGTGCGCATCGGCACCACCCTCGACGTCACCCGCACGGCCCAGGAACTGGCCGACGTGTGCATTCCGGCGCTCGCCGACTTCGTCAGCATCGACCTGCTGGACCCGCAGGAGAACGGCGAGCCGCCGTCGAGGCTCGCCGCCCCGGTCGAGCTGCGCCGCGCCGCCCACCAGTCGGTGGAGCCCGGCAATCCGCTGGCGGTGGTCAAGCCGGGCCACTCGGAGGTGTATCCCGCCACCTCACCGCAGGCCGACTCGCTGGTGGCGGGCCGCACCATCGTCGGCACGGTCGCCTCCGGGCGCCTGGACCAGTGGCTCAACTGGAACAGGACACGCGCCGAGCGGGTCAAGGAGTACGGCGTCCACACCACGATGTCCGTGCCCATCCAGGCCCGCGGCCAGACCCTCGGGGTCGCCGTCCTCACCCGCTACCGCCGGCCCGACCCCTTCACCGCGGACGACGTGCTGCTGGCCGAGGAGATCACCGCGCGCGCCGGGCTCTGCATCGACAACGCCCGCCGCTTCTCCCGCGAGCGCGAGACCGCCCTCGCCCTCCAGCGCAGCCTGCTGCCCCGCTCCCTGCCGCGCACGGCCGCCGTGGAGGCGGCCTCCCGGTATCTCCCGGCCGCTCGGGCCGGGGTGGGCGGCGACTGGTTCGACGTGATCCCGCTGTCGGGAATGCGGGTCGCGATGGTCGTCGGGGACGTGGTCGGACACGGCATCCAGGCCTCGGCGACGATGGGCCGGCTGCGCACCGCCGTCCGCACCCTCGCCGACATCGACCTGGCCCCGGACGAGCTGCTCACCCACCTCGACGACCTCGTCGTACGGCTGTCCGCGGAGGCCGGCGCCGAGGGCAGTCCCGGTGAGGTCGGGGCCACCTGTCTGTACGCGGTGTACGACCCGGTGTCGCGGCGCTGCACGCTGGCCCGGGCCGGGCACCCGGCGCCCGTGATGCTGACGCCGGGCGGCGAGGCACGCCGGGTGGACCTGCCGGCGGGGCCGCCGCTGGGCGTGGGCGGGCTGCCGTTCGAGTCCGCCGAGCTGGCGCTGCCCGAGGGGACCGTGCTGTCCCTGTTCACGGACGGGCTGATCGAGTCCAGGGAACGGGACGTCGACTCCAGCCACGCCCTGCTGTGCGCGGCCCTGGCCGCGCCCGCCGACTCCCTGGACGAGAGCTGCGACCGCATGCTGCACGCGCTGCTCCCGCCCGGCGGCTCCACGGACGACGTGGCCCTGCTGCTGGCCCGCACCCTGGGGCTGCCCGCCTCCCAGGTGGCGACCTGGGACATCCCCGCCGACCCGTCGCTGGTGGCACCCGTCCGCAAGCAGGTCGTGGAGCAGCTGGGCCGCTGGGACCTGAGCGAGGCGTCGTTCACGGCCGAACTGGTGACGAGCGAGCTGGTGACGAACGCGATCCGGTACGGCGCCCGCCCCATCCGGCTGCGGCTCATCCATGACGCGACCACGCTGATCTGCGAGGTCTCCGACACCAACCACACCGCACCGCATCTGCGGCGCGCCAAGACCTGGGACGAGGGCGGCCGCGGACTCCTCCTGGTCGCCCAGCTCACCCAGCGCTGGGGCAGCCGGCACACGGCCGACGGCAAGACGATCTGGGCGGAGATCGGGCTCCTCGACCTGGAGTAGAGCCCCGTACGGGCCGCGATCGTCTCGAAGTGAGCGAACTTTTCCGGGCCGTCCCGCATCGGAGCCTTGTGAGAGGGCATGCGCGGTACGCGCGCGTGCGTGGATTCTCCGGGAGTGTGGAGACATGACGAACAGGTCCCTGGGTGTGCGGCGGGCGGCACTGCTCGCGAGTTCGGTCGCGTTGCTCGGCCTGCTGGCGGGCTGCGGCGACGGCGACGACACGGCGAGCGCCCCGCCCTCGGAGTCCGGCACGGCGGCCCCCGCGACCACCGCGACACCGTCCGACCCCGGCCCGGGCAGCGGGGTGCCGACCGACGCGGCGAGCGCCTCCCGCACCCCGTCCGCGCCGCCCTCCCCCGCCGGTGGCACCCGCTGCCACACCTTCGAGCTGAGCGCCTCCGTCGGCCGCAACAATCCGGGCGCCGGGCAGGAGAACTTCCCGGTGGTCCTGACGAACCGGTCGAGCCGCACCTGCACCCTGCACGGCTATCCGGGCACCGCGTTCGTCGACGCGTCCGGCCGGCAGCTGGGCCCGGACCCCCAGCGCTCCGCCACCGAGCCCGAGACCGTGAAGCTGGCGCCGGGCCAGAGCGCCTGGGCCGGGCTGTCCTTCGCGAACCCGGAGGTCAGCGGGGCGGGCACGGCCACCCCTGCCGCCCTGCTGGTGACCCCGCCGGACGAGGAGGACCCGCTGAAGGTCCCGTGGAAGTCCGGGGAGGTCCCGGTGTCCGGCAACGAGTCGTCGGTGCGGCTGATCCCCTTCAGTCCCGGCACCGGAGCCTGAGCGGTCGCGACCGGGGTAGTGGCAGGTTTCTTACCTCCGCCTGGTTTCATGACCGGGCACGACCTGCTCATCTCCCGAAGGATCCGCCCTGAACACCCCGCTCGCCGAAGCCCTGTCCGTCGCCCTGCTCGTCGCCGTCCTCGTATGGGCCGTCCTGCGTCCCTTCGGCCTGCCCGAGGCGGTGGTCGCCGTTCCGGCGGCCGTGCTCGCGGTCGTGACCGGGGCGATCTCCCCGGAGCACGCGTGGGCGGAGGCCGAACGGCTGGGACCGGTGGTCGGCTTCCTGGCCGCGGTCCTGGTGCTCGCCCACTTCTGTGACGTCGAGGGACTGTTCCAGGCCTGTGGCGCCTGGCTGGCACGGCGGTCGGCCGGCTCCCCGGGGCGGCTGCTGACCGGTGTGTTCGCGCTGGCCTCGGCGATCACGGCGGTGCTCAGCCTGGACGCCACCGTGGTGCTGCTGACGCCGGTGGTGCTGGTCACCGCGTCCCGGATGGGGGCCCGGGCCAAGCCGCACGTCTACGCGTGCGCGCATCTGTCGAACACGGCCTCGCTGCTGCTGCCGGTGTCGAACCTCACCAACCTGCTGGCCTTCGAGGCGAGCGGGGTGAGCTTCACCCGGTTCGCCCTGCTGATGACGCTGCCCTGGCTGGTGGCGATCGCCGTCGAGTACGCGGTCTTCCGGCGCTTCTTCGAGACCGACCTCACCGTGGTCGACCACTCCCCCGAGCCGTCCGAGGAGCCCGCGCTGCCCCTGTTCGCGCTGGTCACCGTCGGCTGCACACTGGCCGGGTTCGTGGTGGCGTCCGCGTTCGGCGTCGATCCCGCCTGGGTCGCCTGCGCGGGGGCGCTCGTGCTGGCGGGCCGCGCTCTCGTCCGCAAGCAGGCCACCCCCGCCTCGGTGGTGCGCTCGGCGTCCCCGGCCTTCCTGGCGTTCGTGCTCGCCCTCGGCATCGTGGTGCGCGCGGTCGTCGACAACGGGCTCGCCGACGCCCTGAGCCATGTCCTGCCCGACGGCACGGGGCTCGTCGCGCTGCTGGGGATCGCCGCGCTGGCCGCCGTCCTGGCGAACCTGATCAACAATCTGCCCGCGGTCCTGGTCCTGCTCCCGCTGACCACCGCGGCCGGGCCCGGCGCGGTCCTCGCGGTGCTGCTCGGGGTGAACATCGGCCCGAACCTGACCTATGCCGGCTCGCTGGCCACGCTGCTGTGGCGGCGCATCCTGCACCGCCACGACCACGAGGTGGGGCTCGGGGAGTTCACCCGGCTCGGTCTGCTGACCGTGCCGACCGCGCTCGCCGCCGCGGTGGTGGCGCTGTGGGGCTCGCTCCAGCTCGTCGGGACCTGAGCGGGCTCAGCGCCTGCCGCCGTAGCCGCCGCCTCCGTACCCGTAGCCCCAGCCGTAGCCGCCGCCGTACCCGCCGCCGTCCTGGCCGCCCCAGGAGCAGGCGTACGGGTTGGCGGAGCAGTTGTCGCTCGTCGACGGGCTGCTTGACGGGGTCGGCGTGGCCGTCGGGGTGGCGGACGCCTTCGGGGTCGGTGGGGGTGTCCTGGTGGGCGCGGGCGCGGACTTCGGGGTCGGTGCGGGGCTGCTGTCCGCGTCCCAGTTGACCGCTTCCATCTGCGGGTCGGTCTTCGAGGTGTCGAACACCCAACGCTGCGCGGGGCCGTCGTCGCGGTTCTTCAGGACCAGCGCGCCGGATCCGTCGGTGGCGGCCGGCGTCAGGGCGAGGTCCTGGTCCCAGCGCGGTACGAGGGTGCCCTGGAGGGTGAAGTCGTAGCGGATGTCCTTGGCCTCGGGCGCGGTGGCGCCGCCGCAGGTCGCGAGGCGCACCGAGAAGCCGAGGTGGGAGTCCAGGCACAGGTCGGGGTCGGCGGCGCTGCGCAGCAGTCCGTCGGTCTCGTACGTCCACTGCTGGCCCTCGGCCCCGGAGCACTTGGCGAGTTCCGTCTCGACGCCCTGGGCGATCTTCTTGCCGACGACGCCGACGCACAGCCCGGACTCGACGTTGTGCAGGCGGCCGCGCAGGTCGCCCTGGCGTGCCTCGCCGGCCCCGGCCCAGGACGGGTCGCTGGTCGCGGAGGCCGTGTCGGAGCCGGACGCCTCGGACGGGGTGCCGTCGGCGGGGGCCTTGTCGTCCGAGTGGAACGAGGACCACATGACCAGGGGAAGGACGACGAGCCCGCTCACCGTCAGGACGGCCGCGGCGAGGTTGCGGCGGGAGGTACGGCGGGCGGCCTTGTGGGCCGAGCGGCGGGCGGCCGAGCGCGTACGGGAGCCGGGATCGGCGGGCGCCGCGGCGGCGGGTCCGGGAGCGGCGGCTGTGCTCTGGCCGGGGGCGGGGAAGGGCATCGGCGTACCGAAGGCCTCTGCCACGAACGGCCGTTCCGGGGCGTGCTGTCGGGCCTCCTGCGCCGCGCCCGTGTCGTCGAGGCTCAGCCGTGCCTGCACATAGGCGGCGGCACCCCAGCCGAGCACGGCCTCGGCGAGGGCGAGGCCGAGCTGCCCGTTGAACTGGTGCAGTTGGTCGGCGGTGTGCATGCAGTGCCTGCACCGCTCCAGGTGCTCGCGCAGATCGGGGTCGAGTTCGACACCGCCGCGCCGGTAGGTCACGTCGAGCAGCCGCAGATAGTGCCGGCACTCCTGCTCGGGGGCGAGTTCACGGTGGACCTGGAGGCATTCCTCGCGCAACCGCTCGCGGGCCCGGCGGAGTTCGACGCCGGCGTCCTCCTCGTCCAGGCCGAGCAGAGCCGCGGGAACGCCGATCGGCTCGGCCTCGACCTCGGTGTGCCACAGCAGGCAGCGGGCGGACTGCTGCAGGCGCTGGAAGGCACCGGACAGCAGACGCCGCTCGGCGGGGGGCAGAAGGCGGGCCGCGGCTCTGTCGCCGCCCGCCTCGGTTCTCAGCGTGGGGTGGAGCATCTCCCGTCGGCCGTCGGAGTCCCACTCGGCCGCGATCCGGCGGACGGTGACGAGCAGATGGGGCCGCCACGCGGCGGTGGGCCCGGTGTGCCGCAGGGATTCGCCGAAGAGGCGGGTGAACGCTGCCGTGGTGAGCATGCCCGCGGGGCGGGGACCGTCGGTGCACAGCCGCGCGTAGGCGAAGGCGGCTTCCCAGTGCCGGTCGAGAAGTTCACCGACGGGCTGCAGGGCCGGCGTCGTGCCGCTCCACTTCTTGAGCTCGGCGCTCAGCTGTTCGTCCGTGACGTCGTACGGGCGAACCGGAGACGGGGAATTCGACAGGCCTGCGTCATTCACGGCGGCATTTCCTCCCGAGGGCATGCTGCATTGCTTAAAGTCCATACCAATGGGTACGTCCGCCTGGGGCAGCTCTTTTGAAGCGTGAAGGGCGTACGGAGGGGGTCAGGAGCACACAGGGGGAATATGCATTGTCTGTGTGCTGACAAGGCACACCTTTGCACAGGTCAGGGACGCCCAACAAGTGATCCCACGGTTTTGCGCGTCCCGTCCGCCCGGCACAGATAGACAATGCGTCAACACCGATGCCCCGATGATTGCCGCTCTCCTGATTGCCCCGTCGGAAACAGGATTCAGTTAACTCCGAGAAGAGATCCAGCCAACCATTGAACCTCCACTACACAGCGCTTCCGGGCGGCCCCATGATGTCATGCCTCAACCATTGAGCACGGCGGCCCGGTAGGCCCCGGGCGGTGTCCCGTAGCGGTCGCGGAAGACCCGGTTGAAGTGGAAGGGGCTGGCGAAGCCCGAGGCGGCGGCGACGCGTTCCACGGACAGGTCGGTGCTTTCCAGCAGCCGGGCGGCGTGCTGCAGTCGCGCCTCGCGCAGTGCCCGCATGGGCGAGCGGCCCGACTGCCGGGTGAAGAGGTGGGCGAACCGGGACGGGGACAGCGCGACCTCGCCGGCGAGCGACCGGACGGTGTGCGGGGCGCCGGGGTCCGCCGCGATCAACTCCTGGGCACGCCGCACCCGGGGGTCGACATCGCTCCCGGGCCGCGTCCCGTGCGCGGTGCCGGCGGTGAGCAGGACGACCTCCTCCAGCGCGCCCAGGGCGAGTTCGCGGGCGGTGGTGCCGTGGGCCACGGCGACGGCGACCCGGTCGTCGGGCGGGGCGGTGTCGGGCGGGGTGCCGGTGCCGGTCCAGCGGGCGTCGGCGAGCATTCGGCGAAAGGCCGCCTCGATACGGACGTGCGGCCCGTCGCCCGCGGGGCCGGGGCTGACGACGTACAGGCCGTCTCCCCTCTCGTGCGGCCCCAGCCAGGCGCTCCAGGCGGGTCTGGCTCCGCAGTGCGCCCACCAGAACTCCCAGTGGTCGGCGCCCTGTCGGACGCCGTAGCGGTGCGCGGTGCCGGGGGCGAGCACCACCAGGTCCCCGGCGCCGGCCCCGGTCTCGGTCCGTCCCTGACGCAGGGTGCCCCGGCCGCCCACCGTCCAGGTGAACAGCCAGCTGTCGGCGCCGCGCGGTCGCTGGACGGCGTAGCCCGGGAGTTCGTCGTAGCGGCCGACGACCACGAGGCCCGGTGGCGGTCCGGGGTCGCCGGACGCAGCGGTCTCGGGCAATCCGTCGGCGGTCACGGGCATCCTCCTCGCACGGGCTGCGGCCTAGCGTGACGAGTGGAACACATTCGAACAGGGACGACCAGGGAGTGGCCGCATGACAGTCACAGGCATCGAGACAGGGGTCCGGCAGTTCCAGGAGGACGGCTTCATGGTCGTCCGCGGACTGTTCGCACGTGACGAGATCGACGCGCTGTGCGGACAGTTCACGGCACTGCACGCGGGCGGGCCGGTACCGGGGCACTTCGAGCCGAGTGCGCCGGGCGGGTCGACGGACCCGCTGCGCAGGTATCCGCGCGTGATGCAGCCGCACGAGATCAACGAGCTCGCGCTGCGGTTCCTGCTGGACGCCCGGCTGCGGGAGGTGCTGGAGACGCTGCTCGGCGAGGAGGTGCTGGCCGCGCAGAGCATGTTCTACTTCAAGCCGCCGGGGGCGCGGGGACAGGCGCTGCACCAGGACAACTTCTATCTGCGCGTCGAGCCGGGCACGTGCGTCGCCGCCTGGGTGGCCTGCGACGAGATCGACCGGGACAACGGCGGGCTGGAAGTCGTCCCGGGCACGCACCGGATGGACCTGTTCTGCCCCGAACTCGCGGACTCGCAGGTGTCGTTCGCGCGGGAGTACGTGGCACCGCCGCCGGGGCTCACCGCGACTCCCGTCGACATGGCGCCGGGGGACGTCCTTTTCTTCAACGGCAGCCTGGTGCACGGGTCGCAGCCCAACCGCACGGCCGAGCGGTTCCGGCGCTCGTTCATCGGGCACTACGTGGGAGCTTCCACCGAGCGGATCGGCCACTACTACCGGACGTTGTCGATGAGCGGTGCGCGGGTGCCGTTGCCGGAGAGCGAGGGGGCGGGTCCGTGCGGTACGGAGTTCGCACCGCACGGACCGCACTAGCCGGCCCGGGTGCGGGCGGGACCTGCCTCAGCTGTGACCGACGACGGGGCGGGCCGTGTACGGCCCCTCCAGTTCCTCGATCTCCTTGTCGCTGAGCTCCAGTTCGACCGCCGCCACCGCGTCCTCGATGTGGTGCGGCCTGCCCGCGCCCACGATCGGGGCCGCCACCGTGTCCTGGGCCAGCAGCCAGGCCAGGGCCACCTGGGCACGGGGGACGCCCCGCTCGACGGCGATGCGGGTGACGGCCTCGACGATGGCGCGGTCGCCCTCCTGGTAGAGGCGGCTGCCGAAGTCGTCGGCGGAGCTGCGGTCGGTGACCGTGCCCCAGTCCCGGGTCAGGCGACCGCGGGCCAGCGGGCTCCACGGCAGGGCGCTGACCCCCTGGTCGGCGCAGAGCAGCAGCATCTCGCGCTCCTCCTCGCGGTAGAGGAGGTTGTAGTGGTTCTGCATGGACACGAACCTGGTCCAGCCGTGCCGCTCGGCGGTGTACTGCATCTTGGAGAACTGCCAGGCGTACATCGAACTGGCCCCGATGTAGCGCACCTTGCCCGCCTTCACCAGGTCGTGCAGCGCCTCCATCGTCTCCTCGACCGGGGTGTTCGGGTCGAAGCGGTGGATCTGGTAGAGGTCTACGTAGTCGGTGCCGAGGCGCCTGAGGCTGTGGTCGATCTCCGTCATGATCGCCTTGCGGGACAGCCCGGCGGCGTTCTGTCCGGAGCGCATCCGGCCGTGCACCTTGGTCGCGAGCACGATCTCGTCGCGGTTCGCGAAGTCCGCGAGGGCCTTGCCGACGATCTCCTCGCTGGTGCCGTCGGAGTAGACGTTGGCGGTGTCGAAGAAGGTGATCCCGGCGTCCAGTGCCTGCCGTATCAGCGGCCGGGACGCCTCCTCGTCGAGGGTCCACTCGTGCACGCCGCGGTCCGGCAGGCCGTAGGACATGCATCCCAGACAGATCCGCGAGACGTCCAGGCCCGTCGAACCGAGCTTCACGTACTGCATCGTTGCTGCTCCTGCCTTCGAGAGGGGTCCGAAGGGGAGCCTACGATTCAGGTGCGCCCGGTGTCCCCGGGTCGGAGACCCGCGTTCACCCTCTCTACGGCTCCACCAGATCCAGCGCCCGCTCCCACCCGAACTCCTCCCCCTCGGCGCCCCGGTAGGGATACCCGAACCGTACGCCCGTCCCCCGCAGCCGGATCAGGCTCTCCTGATAGGCGGGGTGAGCGGCGAGGTCGTCGGAGACACAGGTCAGGACGCCGACCGGGACGCCCCGGCCGACCACCTCGCACAGCGTGCCCACGGCGAGGGTGTCGGCGATTCCGGCCGCCCACTTGTTGATCGTGTTGAAGGTGGCCGGGGCGACCACGACGGCGTCCGGGTCCGGGAAGGGCCGCGGGTCCCCCGGGCGGCGCCACGCGGAACGGATCGGGTGGCCGGTCTGCGCCTCGACGGCGGCCGTGTCGAAGAAGCCGTCCATGGCGGTGGGGGTGGCGATGACGCCCACCTGCCACTCCCGCTCCTGCGCGGCGGTGATCAGCTTGCCGACGTCCGCCGCGATGCCGGCGGCGCAGACCACGACGTACAAGAAGGGCGGTATCTCGTCGCGTTCGCTCACGCCGGCACCCTACTGAAGCGGGAAGGACTGCCCCCGCTCGCTCTCCGGCCGCGGCCCGCGGATCCGGCGCTCCCCCTCCTCGACGGGGACGTCGTTGATGCTCGCCTCGCGCCGGGTCATCAGGCCGTGCTCGTCGAACTCCCACAGCTCGTTGCCGTACGAGCGCCACCACCGCCCCTCGGTGTCCTGGCACTCGTACTGGAAACGGACCGCGATGCGGTTGCCGTCGTACGCCCACAGGTCCTTGCGCAGGGCGTACTCCCGCTCGCGTGCCCACTTCGCGGTGAGGAAGGCGACGATCTCGGCGCGGCCGGTGACGAAGGTGCCGCGGTTGCGCCACACAGAGTCCTCGGAGTAGGCGAGCGCCACCCGCTGCGGATCGCGGGTGTTCCAGGCGTCCTCGGCGGCCTGCACCTTCTGGGCGGCGCTCTCGCGGGTGAAAGGCGGCAGGGGTGGGCGGTCGGTCATGTCGTCCTCCGTGGCCGGGCGGCCGAACAGGGGGAGAACGTGCGTTCTCCGGGTGGCTGCTACCGTAGGAGAACGCACGTTCTCGCGTCAAGGAGGAGCTTCCATGGACAGCGCAGTGGCCCGTGAGCGGGTGCTGGACGCCGCCGAGGAGCTGTTCTACGGGCGGGGCATCCAGTCCGTCGGCATGGACGCCGTACGGGGCGCGTCCGGGGTGTCGCTCAAGCGGCTCTACCAGCTGTTCCCGGCGAAGGAGCAGCTGGTGGAGGCGTATCTGGAGCGGCGGGACGGACGATGGCGGGGTCGGCTGGCCGCGTTCGTGGAACTCCGGCCGACCCCTGAGGAGCGGATCCTCGCGGTCTTCGACTGGCTGGAGGAGTGGTTCGGCGAGGAGGGCTTCCGCGGGTGCGCGTGGATCAACTCGTACGGCGAGCTGGGCGCGACCTCGGACCGGGTGGCGGCCCAGGTCCGGGCGCACAAGAGGGCGTTCGCGGACTACCTCGCTTCCCTCGTGGCCGCGGCGGGACGGCCCGCGGCACTGGCCGGGCCGCTCTTCCTGCTCGCCGAGGGAGCCATGGTGACGGCGGGGATCACACGGAGCACCCGCCCTGCCGCCGAGGCCCGCGAGGCGGCCCGGCTGCTGCTGGACCCCCGCTGAACGCCGGCCGACGACCGGCGCCGTGACCCGGTCACGGGCCCGCGCGAGGCAGCCCGCCGCGAGGTCCGCCGTACCCGCCAGGCGCGTCAGCGGACGGGCCGGGCGAGCTCGGCGGCCACGAAGTACGGCTTCCGCCCGCCGGCTGGGGATGTGGTGCGCCGGGCCGGCTGCGGCGGGGCGAGCTCAGGAGGCTCGACCCGCCTCGCCGGGTCGGCTCACCGACTCCGCCACGGTGATGGCGGAGACGGGACAGGACCGGGCTGCCTCCCGGACCATCGGGTCGCCGCCGCCGTCCTCCCTGCCGGGCAGAAGCGTGCTGAAGCCGTCGTCGTCCTGGGTGAAGACGCCCGGGGCGGCCAGGGCGCACTGGCCCGCCCCGATGCAGACGTCCTTGTCGATGTCGATGTCCAAGCGCATCGTCGGAGCCTCTTACCAGGTCACGGGGAGTTCCAGCATCCCCTGGATCGTGTCGCCGGGTTTGAAGGGGATCTTCTCGGCGGGGGCGGCGAGGCGCAGCGTGGGCAGCCGGTCGAAGAGGGTGCGCAGGGCGATCTCCAGTTCGGCGCGGGCGAGGTTCTGGCCGAGGCACTGGTGGATGCCGAAGCCGAACGCGAGGTGGTGGCGGGCGGGCCGGTGCCAGTCGAGGGTGTCGGGGGCGGGGTAGACGTCCTCGTCGCGGTTGACGACCGAGGTCGCGAAGACGACCCCCTCGCCGGCGCGGATCGTCGTCCCGGCCACCTCGATGTCCTCCAGGGCCATCCGCAGCAGTCCGTCGGCGATCGACAGCATCCGCATGAGCTCCTCGACCGCGTTCGGGATCAGCGCGGGGTGGGTGCGCAACTCGGCCAGCCGGTCGGGGTGTTGGAGGAGGGTGAAGGTGCCGAGCGAGATCATGTTGGCGGTCGTCTCGTGGCCGGCGACCAGCAGGATGATCGCGAGGGCGATCACTTCCTCACGGTTCAGCTCCCCGTCCCTCAGCTGCCGGTGGACCAGTTCGTCGAGCACGCCGTCGCCGGCCTCCGGTTGCTTCTGTTTGTGGTCGATCAACTCGTCAACGTACTCCTCGAGTTGGTCGCGGGCGTCCATGACGTCGTCGGCCGTGGGGCCGCGCAGCAGGCGCCGGGACTGTCCTTCGAAGAAGTCGTGGTCGGCGTAGGGCACGCCGAGCAGAGCGCAGATCACGGTCGAGGGGACGGGCAGCGCGAAGGCGCTCACCAGCTCGGCGGGCGGCCCCTGGGCGATCATCGCGTCGATGCGTTCGTCGACGATCTCCTGGATGCGGGGGCGGAGTTCGGTGGCCCGGCGGAGCGTGAAGCTGGGGACCATCAAGCGCCGCTGGACGCGGTGTTCGGGGTCGTCGACGCCGAGCAGCGCGGTCCTGCGGTTCCTGACCGCCGCGAAGCGTGCCGTGGGCGCGGGAAAGCCGTCACGGGTGCGGTCGGTGGACAGCCGGGGGTCGGCGAGCAGGGCGCGGGCGGTGCCGTGTCCGGTGACCAGCCAGGCCGGACGGCCGTCGAAGAGGGTGATCCGGGACAGCGGGCGATCGGCGCGCAGGGGGTCGTAGCCGGTGGGCGGGTGGTAGGGGCAGGTCCGGTCCTGGGGGAAGGCGACGGGTACGGTTTCCGTCATGGAAGACCTCGCAGACGAAGAGTGCGTCGTGCAGATCTTCATTAGATGCCCGGGGCATCTATAGGGCGACGAGAAGTTCGGCCAGATCGGTGGCGGGGGCAATCTGGCCGAAGACCGGCGCCGTGGGGCGGGTGACGGAAGGCGGCGGTCACGGCGGGGCGGGCGCGGCGTGCCGGCTCGGCCGCCGTACCGCGTCCATCGCACGCGGTATCCGGCCAGGCCCCCGCTCGCCCGGTCCACCAACGGTGGCCATGATCCGCCGTGCGCGGGGGACACGGAGGGGATGATTCCCGTTCAGGACGGTGTTGAAGTCCTGTGCGGGAAATCCGTAGCGGACAGCGAGGAGACGGAAACCATGCCTCTTGAGGGCGAGTACGAGCCCAGCCCGACCCAGTGGGTGCGTGAGCAGGTGGAGTTGTACGAGAGCTCCGGCGGCACCAAGGGGAACACGCTCATGGACACGGGGATGCCGGTCATCGTGCTGACGACCCGCGGCGCGAAGAGCGGCAGCATCCGCAAGACGCCGTTGATGCGGGTCGAGCACGACGGTCGGTACGCGGTGGTCGCCTCGCTGGGCGGCGCGCCCAAGCACCCGGTCTGGTACCACAACGTCAAGGCCGACCCGCATGTCGAACTGCAGGACGGACCGGTCAAGGGAGACTTCGTCGCCCGCGAGATAACCGGCGCCGAGAAGGACGAGTGGTGGGAGCGTGCCGTCGCGGCGTACCCGCCGTACGCCGACTACCAGAAGAAGACGGACCGGGTGATACCGGTCTTCGTTCTGGAGCCCGTCGACGGGGACTGAGCGTCCTCGGAACAATTCTCGAACCAGGACGCATGAACCGGCTTCGCCCGGGCATCCGAGCGTCAGGCCCCGCCGCGTTCCCCCGTCGCGGCGGGGCTTTCTCGTCCCTCCTCGGCCGGCCGGTCGGTCACGTCGAGGAAGATCTGGTCCGCCTCGGCCACGGTCCGGGAGACGGACCGCTTGATGCGTACGGCGACCTCCTCGACCCGCTCGCTGTCCAGGCCCGGCACCAGGTCGACCCGGGCGGCCACCAGGACCGAGTCCAGCCCCATCTTCATGGTGAACAGCGCCTCCACGCTGTCGATCTCGGGCTGCGCGTCCAGCAGCGCCCGGATCTTGGCACTGGACTCCGGGTCGGCGGCCTCGCCGATGAGCTGCCCCTTGGCCTCGCGGCCCAGCCGGTAGGCCACGTAGACCAGCAGCACACCGATGGCCAGGGAGGCCGACGCCTCCCACACCACCTGGCCGGTGACCATGTGCAGCGCCATGCCGATCATGGCCAGGGTCACACCGAGCACCGCCGTGCCGTCCTCGGCGACGACCGTGCGCAGGGCCGGGTCGCGCATGCCCTGGGCGGCCCCGCCCTGCTTGTGCACCTGGTGCAGCGCCCGCAGCAGCGAGACGCCCTCGGCGAGGAAGGCCACGCCCAGCACGATCAGGCCTGCCACATAACCGCTGAGCTTTTCCTCGGCGCCGTTGCGGAGCGCCTCGACCCCCTGGAAGACGGAGAAGCAGCCGCCCATCACGAAGATCCCGACGGCCGCGATCAGCGACCAGAAGAACCGCTCCTTGCCGTATCCGAAGGGATGGCGCCGGTCTGCCGGGCGGCGGCTGCGGCGCAGCGCGGCCAGCAGGAAGACCTCGTTGAGGCTGTCCGCGACGGAGTGCGCCGCTTCCGACAGCAGCGCGGGCGAGCCCGCGAGGAGGCCGCCGACGGCCTTGGCGACCGCGATCACCAGGTTCGCGGCGAGCGCCACCAGGACGGTGACGCGTGTTTTCCGGTCTGCTGTGTCTTTCGTCGATGTCCCGCTCACCCACGCCGACTGCCCGCCTCCGGGGTACTCACACCGTGCCGATCGCCGAAAACGGGGAACGCGTCCACCAGGACAGGCTCACACAGGAGGAAGCATGAGCAGCGCCGACGACGGCAACAGCGCGCTCGGCCACAAGGCGTTCAAACGGTCCAAGAGCCATTTCGCGGACCGGGTGACCGCCGACGGCCGGGACGGCTGGCCGGTGGAGGCCGGCCGGTACCGCCTGGTGGTCAGCCGCGCGTGTCCCTGGGCTAGCCGGGCGGTGATCTCGCGGCGGCTGCTCGGGCTGGAGGACGCGCTCTCCATGGCGATCACGGACCCGATCCAGGACGACCGCAGCTGGCGGTTCACGCTGGACCCGGACGGCCGCGACCCGGTCCTCGGCATCCGCTACCTCAGCGAGGCCTACGACAAGCGGGAGAGCGACTATCCCGGCGGGGTGAGCGTGCCCGCGCTCGTGGACGTGCCCAGTGGGAAGCTCGTCACCAACGACTACCAGCAGCTCACCCTGGACCTCGCCACCGAGTGGAGGGAACTGCACCGGGAGGGCGCGCCCGACCTGTACCCGCGGGCGCTGCGCGACGAGATCGACACCGTGATGGCGGACATCTACGAGGACGTCAACAACGGTGTGTACCGGGCGGGTTTCGCCGCCGGCCAGGAGGAGTACGAGGAGGCGTGCGCGGGCGTGTTCCGCCGGCTCGACCTGCTGACACCGCGGCTGGCCCGGCAGCGGTATCTCGTCGGGGACACCCTCACCGAGGCGGACATCCGCCTGTTCACCACACTGGTGCGTTTCGACGCCGTCTATCACGGTCACTTCAAGTGCAACCGCTGGAAGCTGACGGAGAACGAGGTGCTGTGGGCGTACGTCCGCGACCTCTACCAGACGCCGGGCTTCGGTGACACCGTCGACTTCGACCACATCAAGCGGCACTACTACCAGGTGCACACCGGTATCAACCCGACCGGCATCGTGCCGCTCGGTCCGGACCTGGCGGGCTGGCTGGCGCCGCATCACCGTGAGGAGCTCGGCGGCCGTCCGTTCGGCGACGGGACCCCGCCGGGGCCGGCGCCGACGGCCGAGGCGGTCCCGGCGCACCACCGACCCACCACTGACCAAGGAGACTGACGTGGCAAAGAAAAAGAAGAAGCTGCCCCTCGCCTACAAGCCCCTCGGCTTCGTCCTGGGCTGGACGAGCGGAACGGTGGCGGGACTGGCCTTCCAGAAGACCTGGAAGGCGATCCGGCACGAGGACGACGCGCCCGACGCCCTGGACCGTGACCGCGGCTGGGGAGAGATCCTCCTGGCCGCGGCGGTCCAGGGCGCCATCTTCGCCGTGGTCCGCAGCGCGGTGGACCGCGCGGGCGCCACAGCCATCGAACGCTCCACCGGAGTCTGGCCGTCCGACGAGAAGGGCGGCCGCGACTGACTCAGCCCTGCTTGGGCGCGGTCGGGGTGACCAGGCGCACGGTGAAGGAGTGTCCGGCGGGGTCGGAGTACCCCCGTTCCTCGAACGGCCCCGCCGCGTCCTTCGTCTCCAGTGGGCGCCCGCCGAGCTCCACCACCTTGCGCTCGGCCTCGTCCAGGTCCTCCACCACGAAGTCGATGTGGGCCTGGAGGGAGTTCTCGGGGCGGGGCCAGCTCGGCGGTGTGGCGTTCACGTCACGGCGGAACGCGAGCCGGAAGCCGTCCGCTCCCCTGATCTCGACGCGGTTCGCGGTCGCGTCGGTCTCCTCGGCCGTCAGCAACTCCTTGTAGAACACGGCGAGCTTCTCGGGCTCGGCACAGTCGAGCACCACGACCCCCGCTTTCACCAGTGCCATGTCTCCTCCGAAGGTTCTGGCCACGGGGTGTCGCCCGGCGGCCCTGTACCTTGCGGATATCCCGGCACGGCCGATTCAGTCGGCGACCAGCCACTGTCCGTCCCGCATCAGCTCACGCCCCTTGAGTTCGTTCTCCTCCCGCCAGGCCTGGACGCGCTGCGGGTGGACGCGGAAGTACAGGTAGGGCGTGGTGAGTTGCCGCGGGTCGAACCCGGTACGCCCGGCGAACCGGTCCCCCTCCCGCGCGCTCAGTTCGTCCTGGGTGACGGTGTCGACGGTCCCCTCGATCATGACGACGTCCCGGGTGGGCCCGAGGCCGATCCGCACCCTCCCCGTCGATTTCAGGTTCCGGCCGGTGGGGCTGGCGGCCGGGGTGGCGATGAGCAGGGTGGAGCCGTCCCAGAGGAAGGAGAGCGGGACGAGGTACGGCACACCCGAGCCGTCGTCCGGGGCCGTGGCCACCCAGACGTCCTCGTCGTGCTCCAGTCGGTGCAGGGTGTCCTTCTTGCGCTGCTCGGCGGGGCGTGGCGGCTGCGGGGCCATCGGCGTGCGTCCTCCTGCTGGATCGTCAACTGACTTCATCAGTCTGGCCGTTCGGAACGGGTTTCACCTCCACCTTTCGTCCCGGGGCGTGGCGCGGGACGGTCAGGCCCCTCCGGCAATTTCCTGGACAGCTGTCCAGCTATAGTGGACACACGTCCACGAAGTAAGGGAAGCTGATGGAGATCCTGGCGAAGGTGCTGGTCGGCCTGGTGGCGGCGCTGCACGTGTACATCCTGGTGATGGAGATGTTCCTGTGGCAGAAGAAGCCGGGGATGTCCTTCCACGGGTTCGACCGGGAGATGGCCAGGGCCACCGCCCCGATGGCCGCCAATCAGGGGCTGTACAACGGCTTTCTCGCGGCGGGACTGGTGTGGGGGCTGGTCGCCGGGGATCCGACCGGGTTCCGGGCGCAGGTGTTCTTCCTGGTGTGCGTGATCGTGGCCGGTGTGTACGGCGCCGTCACCGCGAATGTCCGGATCCTCGTCGCGCAGGCCCTGCCCGGCGCGCTCGCCCTGGCCGCCGTCCTCCTCGCGCAGTGACCCGCCCCGCGCCCGAGGACCCGCGGGCGGCCCGCACCCGGGCGCGGCTGCGGGAGGCACTGCTCGCGGAGTGCGCCGAGCGGCCCCTGGAGGAGGTCGGCGTGGCCGCCCTGGTGCGCCGGGCCGGAGTCGGCCGGGCCACCTTCTACGTCCACTACGACGGCCTGGAGGCACTCGCCGTCGACGCCTGCGCGGACGTCGTACGGGACGCCGTGGAGGCGCTGCACGCCTGGCGCGGGCGGCCCGACCCGGTGCACGCGCCGCCCGCGCTCGCGGAGTTCTTCGCCTCGCTCACTCCGCACGCCGCCCTGTACCGGTCCCTGCTCACCCCGGGCGGCGGCGGACCGCTCGGCCGGGTGCTGCACCGGGACCTGCGGGCCTACAGCCTGCGGGAGCGCGAGCTGGCGGGTGCCGCCGACGCCCCCCTGGTCGCCTCCGCCGTCGCGGCCACCTTCGCCGGGGTCCTGGGCGACTGGCTGCACGGCCTGCTCGACGCCGCCGCGACCGACATCGCCGACCAGGTGTGGCAGTTGCTGGTCGCCCTGCACGCCAGCCGGTGAACGCGCCTCACATGCAGGCCGCCTGCGCCTTGAGCAGGGGCCAGCCCTCGACACCCGCAAAGGTTCGGACGTACGCCGTCCGCCGGTCGCCGGTCAGCCACAACTCCCGGTCCTCGTAGCGATATCCGGTGTCGTGGGCGTTGGCGGGCAGGGTGACCGAGTCGTCGTAGGCCGTGGTGAGCATGCCGGGTTCGAGCAGACCCTCCGGGTCACGGGCATACGTACGCCCGCCGAGGTCGAGGAAGTGCACCTCGCCCCAGCCGCAGTGGTCGTCCCCCGCGCCGCTGCTCACCTCGGCGGTCGGCACCCGCTCCCCCACCCGGTCGGTCCAGATCTCGTAGCCGTGGGAGGCGGTCCACTCGGCCGGGAGCTCCGACGGGTCGCAGGACGCGCTGGTCTCCGGGCCCCAACCGGGCCTGTCCTTCTGGTCCTTGGCGACCACGACGGCCACCTTGGTCCGGCCGCCCACGTCGTAGGAGTACAGCACGCGGTCCGTCTCCCGGCGCTCCACGCGGTAGCCGGAGCGGGGCTCCCCCGGGTCGAACAGGTCGAAGTACAGCTCCAGGCCCTCCTCCGGGCTGTCCCCGCCGTCGTCCCTGCTCCAGCCGTCCGGACCGTTGCCGTTGTGGATCTCACCGGCGCACTCCAGAGCGCGGCCGGCCGCGCCCGAGGCCAGCCGCAACGCCCGCGGTGTGTGCTCGTCGAGCTCCTTCGTGGGGACGTTCATCGGCCCGTCGTAGGCCGTGGCCGGTGCCGTGCCCTCGACCACCACGCCCTCCCCGGACTCGCACCCCACGACCGTCATGGCCACGGCCGCGAGCACCGCCCACAGCGCTCTGCGCATTCCCGCCCCCTGTGTACCGTCCGCCCTCATGATCCTTCGACGCCGCACCGGCCGGGAACGTTCACCGCGCCGCCGTCTGGAACGTGCGCCGGTACACCTGCGGTGACACCCCGATCGCCGCGTGCAGGTGCTGTCGCAGGGACGCGCCGGTGGCGAAGCCGACGCGGCCGGCGATCTGGTCGACCGACAGATCGCTGGACTCCAGGAGGTGCCGGGCCCGGGCCACGCGCTGCTGGATCAGCCAGCGGCCGGGGCTGAGGCCGACCTCCTCGTTGAAGCGGCGGGCGAAGGTGCGCAGGCTCATCCGGGCGTGCGCGGCGAGGTCGCCCAGGGTCAGGGGCTCGTCCAGGCGCTCCAGGGCCCACGCACGCGTCCCGGCCGTGCTCGCGGCGCCCTGCTCAGGGACGGGCTGCTCGATGTACTGGGCCTGGCCGCCGTCCCGGAACGGCGGGACCACACAGCGCCGGGCGACCGTGTTGGCGAGTTCGCTGCCGTGGTCCTTGCGGACGAGATGCAGGCAGATGTCCACACCGGAGGCGGCCCCGGCCGAGGTGAGGATGCGGCCGTCGTCGACGAAGAGCACATCCGGGTCCAGGTCGACGTGCGGGTACGTGATCCGGAACAGGTCCGCGAGCTGCCAGTGGGTGGTCGCCCGGCGGCCCTCCAGGAGACCGGCGGCGGCGAGGACGAAGGCGCCGGTGCAGATGGAGACGATCCGGGCGTCGGGGCGGATGAACGTGAGCGCCGTGCGCACCTCCTCCGGGAGCTCTAGGGTCATCCGCTCCGACGCGACGGGCGCGATCACCACGGTGTCGGCCGTGGCAAGGATCTCGGGCCCGTGCTCGACACCGATGGTGAAGTCGGCGTTGCTGCTCACCGGCCGCCCGTCCACGCTGCAGGTCAGTACCTCGTACCGGCCGTCGGCGGCGCCGAGGATCCGGCTGGGGATGCCCAGCTCGAAGGGGTACACGCCGTCCAGGGCCAGCACCACGACCCGCTGGGTCCGCTCCACATGTCGCATGGCACGATCCTATCGAAGCTTGGCAATCGTGCCATTTCCCGGACGGGCGCGGCCGGGCAGGCTGGACGACCATGAGCACTGTGAACACCATGCGAGCCATCAGCCAGGACACCCTCGGCGGTCCCGAGGTCCTCAAGGAGATCGAGGTCGAACGCCTCGCGCCGCGACCGAACCAGGTGCTGGTCCGGGTCCGGGCGGCCGGCCTGAACCCGACCGACTGGAAGCACCGCGCCAACGGCGGCTTCCTCGGCGAACCGCCGTTCGTCCTCGGCTGGGACGTCTCCGGCGTGGTCGAGGCGGTCGGCATCGGCGTCGCCACCTTCAAGCCCGGTGACGAGGTGTTCGGCATGCTGCCGTACCCCTTCGGTCACGGTTCGCACGCCGAGTACGTCCTCGCTCCGGTGCGGGGCCTCACGCACAAGCCCGCCTCGATCGACCACGTTCAGGCGGCCGCGCTGCCCCTGGTGTCGCTGACCGCGTGGCAGGCGCTGGTCGAGAACGCCGAACTGCGGCCTGGACAGCGGGTGCTGATCCACGCGGCGGCCGGCGGGGTGGGGCATGTCGCCGTGCAGATCGCCAAGGCGCGGGGCGCGTACGTGATCGGCACCGCGAGCGCGGGCAAGCACGCCTTCCTGCGCGAACTGGGCGCGGACGAGGTGATCGACTACCGGGAGACGGACTTCACCGAGGCGGTGAAGGACGTGGACGTGGTGCTCGACACGCTCGGCGGCGACACGTCCGTGGACTCGCTGCGGGTGCTGCGGCCGGGCGGGATCGTGGTGTCGATCCTGCCGGTCGGCTCGGACGAGTTCGGCACGGCGGCCGAGCGGCTCGGGGTCAGGGCCCTGCGGATGCTCGTGGACGCGGACCGTGCCGGGATGAACGCGATCGCGGACCTGGTGGAGAAGGGTGAGCTGCGGCCCACGATCGCGGGGACGTTCCCGTTGGCCGATGCCGCCGAGGCTCACCGGCTCGGCGACACCGGCCGCACGGCCGGGAAGCTGGTCCTGGTGGTCGACTGACCGCTCAGAACGTCAGCACGGGCTTGATCGCCTTGCCCGCGCCCATGTCCCGCACCGCCTGGTCGATGTCCGTGAACGGATAGGTGCTGATCAGGCGGTGCAGCGGCAGCCGCCCCTCCTTCACCAGACGGACCAGGGCGGGGATGAAGCTCTGCGTCTCGGCGTCACCGAGGGTGAGGCCCACGACCCGCTTGCCGCCGAGGAGGCCGTTGACGTCGAGGGAGACCTCGGTGCCGAACGGCGGGGCGCCGACGACGACCAGGGTGCCGCGCGCGCCGAGCGCGTCGACGCCCTGGCGCAGGACGTTCACATTGCCCGTGGTCTCCACGACGCCGTCCGCGCCCTGCCCGCCGGTGATCGCGGCGAGCGCCTCGCCGAGGTCCTGCTCGCCGGCGTCGACGGTGTGGGTGGCGCCCAACTCCTTCGCCAGCGCGAGGCGTTCGCCCAGGCGGTCGACGGCGACGATGGTCGTGGCCGGGGTGAGGGCGGCGGCCATGACCGCGGACAGGCCGACCGCTCCGGCGCCGAGGACGACGATCGTGGCACCGGTGACGGGCTTCAGTACGTTCCACACGGCGCCGACACCGGTCTGCACTCCGCAGCCCAGCGGGGCGACGGACTCCAGCGGCACGTCCGGGTCGACCCTGACGAGGCTGCGCTCGTCGACCAGGGCCCGCTCGGCGAAGGAGGACTGGCCGAAGAAGTGCCCGCCGAGCGGCTCACCGTCCCGGCTGATGGTGCTGGTGCCGTCGGCCCGGCGGCCGCCGATGAGGTTCAGCGGCAGCCAGGTGGCGCAGTACGCGGGGTGACCGCCGTCGCAGTTGCGGCAGTCGCCGCAGGAGGTGAAGGACAGTACGACGTGGTCGCCGGGAGCCACACCGGTGACGGCGGACCCGACGGCCTCGACGACTCCGGCGCCCTCGTGTCCGAGGACTCCGGGCAGCGGGAAGGGCAGTCCGCCGCTCGCCACGCCGAGGTCGGTGTGGCACAGGCCGGTCGCGACCATCCGGACGACCGCCTCACGGGGTCCGGGCTCGTCGAGGGTGACGTCGGAGAGGGTGAAGGGTGCGCCGCCGGACTCGACGACCGCGGCACGGGTGGTGAGGGACATCGCGGAAACTCCTTGGAAGGCGCTCAGTCGAGCGAGACGACGACGGACTTGACCTTGGTGTAGGCGTCGAGCGCCTCGGGGCCGTACTCGCGGCCGTAGCCGGAGTCCTTGACCCCGCCGAAGGGCACCGCGGGGTCGAGCATCGCCCAGTCGTTGACCCAGACGATGCCCGCCTGGAGACGGTCGGCGACCCGGTGCGCACGCGCGAGGTTGGTGGTCTGGACGCCCGAAGCCAGGCCGTAGGGCGTGGAGTTGGCGAGCGCGACGGCCTCGTCCTCGGTGTCGAAGGGCTGCACGGTCAGGACCGGACCGAAGATCTCCTCCTGCACGACCCGGGAGTCGTTGGAGAGGTCGGCGATCACGGTGGGCCGGTAGTAGAAACCCCCGTCGAGGTCGAGGCGTTCACCGCCGCAGACGATCCGGCCGCCCTCCTTGCGCGCGAGGTCGACGTACTCCTCGACCTTCTTCAGGTGCTTCTCCCCCGCCATCGGACCGACGACGGTCGCGGGATCGCGCGGGTCGCCGACCGGCACGCCGGGCACGGCCTCGGCGAGGATGCCGAGCAGGGTGCTGTGGACCGAGCGGGCCACGAGCAGCCGCGGGCCGCCCATGCAGAACTGGCCGGTGTTGAAGACGAACGCCTTGATGATCGCGCCGACCGCCTTCTCCAGGTCGGCGTCCTCGAAGACGATGTTGGCCGCGTTGCCGCCGAGTTCCATGGTGACGGGCTTGAGGGCCTCGCCCGCGGTGGCGGCCACGTGCCGGCCGATGGCGGTGGAGCCGGTGAAGGCGACCTTGTCGACCCCGCGGTGGCGCAGCAGGGCCTCGCCGGCCACCGGCCCGGTGCCGGTGACCACGTTGACGACCCCGTCCGGGACGCCGGCCCGCTGGAGCAGTCCGGCCATGTAGAGGGCGCTCAGCGGCGTCTCGTCGGCCGGCTTGTGCACCACCGTGTTGCCGGCGGCGAGCGCGGGGCCGATCTTGGAACCGGCGAGGATCAGCGGGAAGTTGAACGGGGTGATCGCGGCGACCACGCCGATCGGCTCGCGCTTGGTGTACGCGAGGGCGTTCATGGGTGTGTTGCGGACCGAGCCGTCCAGGGAGTGCGCGAGCGCGGCGAAGTGCTCGTAGTCGTTGGCCGCGTTGGTCACGTCCACGGCGTGGCACAGCGAGATCGGCTTGCCGACGTCCAGGCTCTCCAGCTGGGCGAGTTCGTCGGCGTTCTCGCGGATCAGCTCGGCGACCCGGTGCAGGATCCGGCCCCGCTCGCGACCGCTGAGGCCGGACCAGGTGCCACCGTCGAAGGCCTCCCGGGCGGCGCGGACGGCCGCGTCCACGTCGTCGGCACCGGCCTCCGCGACGGTGGTGAGGACCGCGCCCCGGGACGGGTCGAGCACCTCGGTGCGCGCGCCGTCTGCGGCTTCGCGCCGCCGGCCGCCCACAAACAGCCGTCCAGGTTCGATCTCGATGGAGGACATCGCCGCTCCTCAGCTTCGTCGCCAAGATTTCAACAAACAGGATTCCTGTTGGTTCGCAGTCTCTTTACGGACAGGTTTCCTGTCAATGGTCTAGCCTGATCCCATGCTCGACACACAGGTGACCAAGGCGCCCCCGTCGCTCCTCTACATGGTGAAACAGGTGGAGCTCGTCGTCCGTTCCCATCTGGACGAGCTGGTCAGGCCGTCCGGGATCACCGCGCTGCAGTACACGGCCCTCACTGTCCTGGAGCGGCACGACGGACTGTCGGCGGCGCAGCTGGCCCGGGACTCCTTCGTCACCGCCCAGTCGATCGCCGATCTCGTGCGCTCCCTGGAGACCCGCGGCCTGGTGCGCCGGGAGCGCAATCCGAGGAACCGCCGCGAGCTGCTGATCCTGCTGACCGAGGAGGCGCGCGCGCTGCTGGCCCAGCACGCGGGACCCGTGCGGGAGCTGGAGGAGCGGATGGTGCGGGACCTCACCGCGCACCAGACCGAGCAGTTCCGCCAAGCGCTGACCATGGCCTGGCACGCCCTGTCATGAGCCGGGCGCGAGCCCCGCGTGAACCCGGCGCGAATCAGCGGTCGCAATTCGAAGACATATGTCAATCGAACATGCTCAAATTCACTCCATCGAGGGTAACTTGCAGAGCGGGGAAAGGATTTGCACGCACCCGGGGCACGGTGACACGTCTACGCGCACGGCACGGCGTCACCCGGCCCCCGGTGACCTGCACCCCATGCCGCCTGTGCAGCCGGTTGGAGGCGATGTCGTCGTGCAGCAGGAACCTGCGCCGCTGTCCCGGCATCTGCGTGTCCGCGAGGAGCGCGGTCACACCGTGCTGGAGTTCCGCGGGGAGATCGACATCGCCGCGACCGTCGAGCTCCTGCCGGTCCTGGACCGGGTCACCGGGCAGCCCGACGCGCGACTGGTGATCGACCTCAGTGGCGTGGAGTTCTTCGACTGCTCCGGGCTGCGGCTGCTGTACCGGGCCCGCGCGCGCGTACTGGCCAACAACGGCCGGCTGCTCCTGGTCTGCACGCACCCGCTCACCCTGCGGATCATCCGGGTGACGGGCCTGTCCCGGCTGCTGCCCCCGCTGCCGTCGCTGGACGCGGCCCTGAGCCGGCCCGAGGCCACGTCCGAGTCGTTATGACCGTCGCCAGCTATTCCTTGCGCGGCGCGTCGAACAGGGCGCTGACGGACTCGCCGTTGTGAATGCGGCGTACGGCCTCGGCGAGCGCGGGGGCGATGGACAGGATCCGCAGCTTGTCGGTGCGCTCCTCGACGGGGACCGGCACGGTGTTGGTGCACACGATCTCCAGGACGTCCGGCTGCTCGCCTATCCTCTTGAGGGCGCCGTCGGCGAACAGTCCGTGCGTGCAGGCGACCCGGATGGAGCGCGGGCCCAACTCCCTGAGCCGGTCCAGCAGTTCCAGGACAGTGCTGCCCTTGGCGATCTCGTCGTCCAGCACGATGACGTCCCGTCCGGCGACCTCGCCGATGACGTCGCTGATGCTGACCCGGTCGTCGGCGAAGCGCTGCTTGGCACCCGCGGCCACCTGGGCGCCGATCATCCGGGCGAAGGCGGCCGCCTCCTTGGCGTTGCCTAGGTCAGGGGAGACGACGGTGGTGCGCGAGAGGTCGTACTGGCGGAAGTGCGCGGCCAGCTCGCGCAGGGCGTGCAGGTGGTCGACGGGCACCGAGAAGAAGCCGTGCACCTGCGGCGAGTGCAGCGTCATCGCGAGGACGCGGCTCGCTCCGGCCGACACCATCAGGTCGGCGACCAGCCGCCCGCCGAGGGAGATACGGGGCTCGTCCTTCTTGTCGGAGCGCGCGTAGGAGTAGTGCGGCATGACGACGGTGATCCGCCGGGCGGAGGCCCCACGGGCCGCGTCGCACATCAGCAGCAGCTCCACCAGGTGCTCCTGCACCGGCCTGACCAGCGGCTGGACGAGGAAGACGTCCCGCTCCCGGCAATTGGCCTGGAGCTGTACCTCCAGGCAGTCGTTGGCGAACCGGCTGACCCGGGTGGGGCTGAGCGGCACACCGAGATGCGCGCAGACCTCCGCCGCGAGCTCGGGGTGGGCGCTACCGCTGAACACGGCGATGTCTCGCACGGGTCTGCTCCTCGGATGATCATCTCGGGTTGCCCGGCTCATGCTACTGGCCTGCCCGCCGGCCGCCCTGCCACGGAAAACCGGTTGCGGTGGCCCGGCCCTCGGACGCCATCATGGCCGGGTCCGCGTTCCCTCGATGTCAGGATCCCTCGCATGCGCCGACTCCTCGAATCGACCCAGTGCCCCCTTCGGCCCACGGTTCTCGAGGACTCCACCCTTTATGCGCACCCTGAACATCGGAATTCTGGCCCACGTCGACGCCGGTAAGACCAGTCTCACCGAGCGGCTGCTGTTCGACCACGGCGCGATCGACCGGCTCGGCAGCGTCGACAGCGGTGACACCCGCACGGACGACGGCGCGATCGAGCGGCAGCGCGGCATCACCATCCGCTCCGCCGTCGCCTCGTTCACCGCGGGTGACACCAGGATCAACCTCATCGACACGCCCGGCCACTCGGACTTCGTCGCCGAGGTCGAGCGCGCCCTCGAGGTCCTCGACGGGGCGGTGCTGCTGCTGTCCGCCGTGGAGGGCGTACAGGCGCAGACGCGGGTCCTGATGCGGACCCTGCGCAGGCTTCGGCTGCCCACGCTGATCTTCGTCAACAAGATCGACCGTGCCGGCGCCCGGGACCAGGCCCTGCTCGCCGACGTCCGGCGCAGACTCACGCCGTACGTCGCCCCGCTCACCGAGGTCACGGGCGTCGGCACGGCCGGCGCCGCGGTGACCGCACTGCCCGAGGACAGCCGGCTCGCCGAGGCCCTGGCCGAGGTCGACCAGGACATGCTGGCCGCGCTCGTGGACGGGCCCGCACCCACCCCGGGCGACCTGCGCAGGAGCCTCGCCGCCCGCACCGGAGACGGCTCCTTCCACCCGGTGTTCTTCGGCTCCGCTCTCGGCGGCCAGGGCGTGGCCCATCTGGTCGAGGGCCTGACCCGGCTGATCCCGGCCGGGCCCGCGACCCCGCAGGGCCCACCACGCGGCACGGTGTTCGCCGTACGCCCCGGACCCGGCGGGGAACGCACCGCGTATCTGCGGCTGTACGACGGCCAGGTGACGGAACGTCAGCGGCTGACGTTCCTGCGGCGTGCGGCCGACGGCTCGACGAGCAGCGTTCCCGGGCGGGTGACCCGGCTGAGCGGACCCCTCACCGCCGGCACCATCGCGGCGCTCACGTTCTCCCCCGGCCTCCGCGTGGGCGACCGCCTCGGCGAACTGGCGGACCGCGCACCGCAGTTCTCTCCCCCGACCCTCCAGACCCTGGTCACCGCCCGCCACCCCGGCCAGGCGGCCCGGCTGCGCTCAGCCCTGCTGACCCTCGCCGACCAGGACCCCCTGATCCACGCTCGTCCCGCGCCCGGAGGTGCCACCTCGCTGCTCCTGTACGGCGAGGTCCAGATGGAGGTGCTCGCGGCGACCCTCGCCCAGGACTTCGGCGTCGAGGCGGACTTCGAGCCGGGCCGGGTGCGGTACCTGGAACGTCCGCGCGGCACGGGGGAAGCGTGCGAGGAGAACCCCTGGCATCTCGGGAGCCGCTACTGGGCGACCATCGGCCTGCGGGTCGAGCCGGGTGAGCGCGGCACAGGCGGGGTCTTCGCGTACGAGACGGAACTCGGCGCGCTCCCCCGGGCGTTGCACCAGGCCGTCGAGGAGACCGTCCACGTGAGCATGCGGACCGGGCTGACGGGGGCGACCGTGACGGACTACCGGGTCACCCTCGTCCGCTCCGGTTTCGTGGCACCGCTCAGTACCGCCGCCGACTTCCGCGGGCTCACGCCGATCGTGCTGCGCCGGGCCCTGGAGCGGGCGGGGACCCGGCTGTTCGAGCCGTATCACGCGTTCGAGGCGGAGGTGCCGCTGGACGCGCTGGCTCCGGTCACGGCACAACTCGCCTCTGCGGGAGCGGAGTTCACCGGCACCACGGGCGGGGAAACGGCGTGGGTGATCACCGGTGAGCTCGCGGCCAGGCGGGTACGCGAGGTCGAACTGCGCCTGCCCGGACTCACGCACGGTGAGGGGGTGTGGTGGTCCAGGCACTCGGGCGACCGTGCACTCAAGCCCCACTAGGAGTGCTCACCAGGACACCGGCAGCCGCCGCGGCCCCCGCGTCAGCTGTCCCTCCCGCCACTCGATCGTCTCCGGCGTGAACTCTGCCCGCAGGCCCGGGAACCTGACCGCCAGCCGGTGCAGGGCCAGGCCCAGCTCCAGGCGGGCCAGCCACGCGCCCAGGCAGTGGTGAGGACCGGCGCCGAAGACCACGCTCGGTGTCGTCAGCGGGGCGAACAGGTCGGTCTCCTCGGGCCGCGGAAAGACGTCCGGGTCCCGGTTCGCCGCGTTGGTCTGGACGGCGACCACCGCCCCGGCCGGAATCGTCACCCCGCCGACGTCGGCCTCCTCGACGGCCCTGCGGATCAGACCGGGCAGCACCCTGCCCTCGCTCAGCGGGATCGTCCGCAGCAGCTGTTCGACGGCGGTCTCGGCCGACTCCTGGCTCTCGGCGAGCCCCGGCCAGGCCTCCCGCCCGTCCGTGAGGAGGTGGACGACGATGTTGCCGAGGGCCGTCATCGTCGTCTCGTGTCCGGCGACGACCAGGCCGAGGACCAGGACGACCAGGCGCGGCTCCTCGATCCCGAGGCCGTCGCCCGCGACGACCAGGGCGCTCACCAGGTCGTCGCCCGGCTCCTTGCGCCGCTCGGCGACCAGTTCCGCGCAGAAGCGGCCGAACTCCCGCATGGCCGCGCCGACCTCCTCGGCCGTGTGCGCGCCGCCGGACAGGGCGTGGTCTGCCCAGTCGCGGATGCGCTCCCAGTCGGCGTGCTCCAGCCCCATCAGCCGGGAGATCACCGAGACCGGCAGACGGCGGGTGAACGCCTCCACGATGTCGGCGGGCTGCGGCTGCCGGGCCAGGTCGTCGAGGAGGGCCTCCACCACGGAGGCCGTCCAGGGCCGCCAGCGGGCGATCGCGCGTGGGGTGAAGGCCCGCTGGACGGTGCCCCGCAGCAGCTGGTGGGGCGGGCCGTCCTGGTTGAGGAGGCCGTCCGGTGAGTCCAGCAGGTTCGGCACGAGGAGCAGCGGCGGGGCGTCCGCGTCCCGCAGCGACTTCCTGTCGAAGCGGGGGTCCATGAGCACCTGGCGCACGTCGGCGTGGCGGGTGACGAGCCAGACCGGGGTGCCGGTGGCCAGGGTGGTGAGCCGGGGCGGGCCGTTCTCGGGCAAGGGGATGCGGTGCATCGGACGAAGGGTCCGGGAGGTGTGGTCCGTGCTCATCCGGGTCTCCAGACACGCCGGTACGCGAGTTCTCCACGCTAGTGCGCCCTCTTGTGTCCCGGCAGTGTCCCAATCAGCCAACAAGACGGTCCGGCAGGGCTTTTGGGAGTCATCCCTGGGCATCCGTGCATCTAGGAAGGAGGGCCGTCGCATGACGACTCCCATCAGGCGCGTGTCCAGGCGCATGCCCGGCTGGGCGAAGATACTGACCGCCGTCGTGGTGGTGCTCGTGGTGTTCTTCGCCGGGATCCGGTTCAGTGTGCTCCCTGGCCTCAAGGACCTGTTCGGCACGGAGACCCACGACCGGACGGGTCCCGCACTTCTGGAGTCCATCCAGGACATCAGCCGTTACGACGCCGCCTCCGGCAATTTCCAGGTCGTCGTGGACCTGGAGAAGGACACCAAGTTCCTGCCCGACGCGATCCGCGGCTCCCGCACCCTGTACGTGGGAGCGGGCGCGGTCGACGCCTATGTCGACCTCGGCAAGGTCGCCAAGAACGACGTGACGGTCAACGAGGACCGCACGGCCGCCACCCTGCACCTCCCGCACGCCCAGCTCGGCAAGGCCACGCTCGACGCCGACCGCTCCTACGCGGTCTCCAAGCAGCGCGGTCTGCTCGACCGGCTCGGCGACTTCTTCTCCGACAACCCCAACAGCGAACAGGCCGTGCAGAAACTCGCCGTGCGGCACATCACCGAGGCGGCGAAGGAGAGCGAGCTGACCAAGCGGGCCGAGACCAACACCACCAACATGCTCAAGGGCCTGCTGAACTCCCTCGGCTTCAAGAAGGTCGAGGTCACCTACGGCAGCTGATCAGCCGCCGAGCATGCCCGGCAGGGTGAGGGCACCGAGCACGGTGGTGCCGACCAGTACCCACGCCACATAGTCGCCGATGTGCCCGGACTGCAGGCGCCGCAGCCACAGCGCCCGGTCCGGTGCGGCGAACGCCTTCGGGCGGGCGACGGCGAGGAGGGCGAGGACCCCGGCCAGCAGGGTCGACACCAGACCCAGCAGGACGCCGGCCGGGGTCCAGTGCACGGAGGTGAACACGCCCGCCGATCCGGTCTCGTTGACGGAGCGCGCGACCACCTTCGCGAAACCGGGGGCCACGCCCACGGTGAGGGCCCCGGCGAGCAGTACGGCGGGCACCGCGGTCATGGTCTCCGGGATGCGGCGGAGCCGGTGCCGGGTCTCGGGCCGCTCGCCGGAGCCGGTCGTCTCGTACCCGGAACCGGTCTCGGGCCGGCCCCAGGCGCTCGGCGGGTCCTCGGCCAGTTCGTCGGCGAGCAGCCGGGCGAAGACGAGCGTGCCGACCGGGCCGAGCAGGGCGAGGACCAGGGCGAGATCGACGTAGGAGGGACGGTCGTAGCCCTGCGAGAGCAGCAGGAGGGCGGGGCAGGCGAACGCGGTGCACAGGTTCTGCGCCACGACCCGGCGCCTGAGCGGCCCGGTGGCGACGCCCCACACGGTGGCGCCCACTCCCCCGCCGAGGAGGACGGCCGCCGCGAGGATCCAGCCGTTCACCGTCCGGTCACCGCCCGCCGGGCGGCCCGGGCGGCGAGGGCGCCGAGGCAGGCGACGGCCGCGCCGATCGCGAGTTCCAGGGTGTCCACGGTGCTGATGAACACGAGCCAGAGCACGCCGAGCGCGGCCCACCAGCCGAAAAGTTCGGCCGTGGCGAGGAGTGTCGTACGTCCGTTGATGCGCCACCTCCTGCGAACCACAGCCCGACGCGCGCGGTATTCGGCCCGGAGTGCCCCGAGCGTACGAAGAGAAACCGAAGGCCGGTCGGTGTGCGGCGGCATTGTCGGGCGGGTCAGGGGTAAGCGCCCTACGACACAGGGAAGTTCAAGAGTGGAGGACCAATGGTCTGGGCGCCCTCACGTTCGCGAGCGGGGTCAGAAAGCGGCACCGTCAAGAACGAGCGCGCGGCGAAGCCCGCCCGCCCCCGGCGAGATCCGCTCTCCCTCATTGTCCGTTTCGTGGCGATGCTGTTCGCGTTCGTGTTCATGGTGGCGTTCGCCGTCGTCCTGGCCCGGCTGACCCTCGAACCGTCGCCCGCGTCGGTGGATCTGACGCACACCAACCTGCACCCCGGCGCCTCGCTCAAGGCCTATCTGGACCAGCCCGAGATGCGGGACGCCTTCAAGCAGATCGGCGGGAACATCCTGCTGGGCGTCCCGTTCGGCATCCTGGTCCCGATCATCGCCCCGAAGACCCGTGGGCTGCTGCGGATCCTGCTGCTGACGGCCGTGGTGATGCTGCTGGTGGAGTTCGCGCAGGGTGCGCTGGTGGAGGGACGGGCCTTCGACGTGGACGACGTCATCCTGAACACCTCCGGTGCCCTGATCGGCTATCTGCTGCTGGGGCGGCGCATCAGCCGGGCCGTCCACAAGCCCGCGAAGAAGGCGTAGAAGGACCGGGATTCGCCCGACTTCTGGTCTGTACCAAGGTATTGACGACCCCTTACCTCACTCCTTAAATCAAGAGGCGACACCTTCACCCCCCACCTCGAAGGATGAGCCGTGGCCGCCTCACGCCTGCTGCGCGGATGTCTCCTCGCCGCCCTGTCGTCCGTCCTCCTCGTCTCCGGCACCGCGCACGCGGATCCGCCCGCCGTCTCCGCCGCCGCGGTGACGTTCTCCGACACCTTCGACGGGCCCGCCGGAGCCGCGGTCGACTCCTCGAAGTGGCAGATCGAGACCGGCGACAACGTCAACAACCACGAACGGCAGTACTACACGTCGGGCACCAGGAACGCCGCGCTCGACGGCCAGGGACACCTGGTGATCACCGCGCGCAAGGAGAACCCGGCGAACTACCAGTGCTGGTACGGCACCTGCCAGTACACCTCGGCCCGGCTGAACACCTCCGGGAAGTTCACCGCGCAGTACGGGCACGTCGAGGCGCGGATGAAGATCCCGCGCGGGCAGGGTATGTGGCCCGCGTTCTGGATGCTCGGCACGCCCGTCAACTGGCCGGACTCGGGCGAGATCGACATCATGGAGAACGTCGGCTTCGAGCCCTCGACCGTGCACGGCACCCTCCACGGCCCCGGCTACTCCGGCTCGGGCGGCATAGGCGCCGGCTACTCCCTGCCGAACGGGCAGGCCTTCGCGGACGCCTTCCACACCTTCGCCGTCGACTGGGCGCCCGACTCGATCACCTGGTCCGTGGACGGGACGGTCTACCAGCGGCGCACCCCCGCCGACCTGGGCGGCCGCACCTGGGTCTTCAACAAGCCGTTCTTCCTGATCCTCAACCTCGCGGTCGGCGGCTACTGGCCCGGCGACCCGGACGCCTCCACGGCCTTCCCACAGCAACTCGTGGTGGACCATGTGTCGGTCACCACCGGCGACACGGCGACCGGGGCGGCGATCCGGGGTCTGGCCGGCAAGTGCGTGGACGTGGCCGGCGCGAACCCCGCGAACGGGACCGCCGTACAGCTCTACGACTGCAACGGCACCGCCGCCCAGCAGTGGACCGTCGGCTCCGACGGCACGGTCCGCGCGCTCGGCAAGTGTCTGGACGCGGCGGCCGGCGGCACCGCGGACGGGACGGCCGTCCAGCTCTACGACTGCAACGGCTCCGGGGCCCAGCGCTGGACCGTCACGGGCGCACGCGACATCGTCAACCCGCAGGCCGACAAGTGCCTCGACGTGACCGGCAACAACTCGGCCAACGGCACCCGGCTGCAGCTGTGGACCTGCACGGGCGGCGCGAACCAGAAATGGACGGTCGGCTGAGCCCGCGGGTCAGTGCCGGGTCCAGGTGAACTTGTCGCCGCCCACCCAGCGCACCACCTCGGGGTCGTCGAGGTCGTGGACGGTGATGCCGAAGGCGGCGGCCGCCTCCAGCACGTCGGTGACGGCCCTCGCCTCGCCGACCACTTCCCCGTCGATCTCGACGATCCGGAAGGGCGGAGTGGTCGGCTGGACCCCGAGCACGATGATCCGCGGGTGGGCGATGTGCGGGCTCGCGATTTCGGTCATGGAACGAGCGTAGAACGCATCCCGCGGAAGGGAGAGGCGGACACCGTCCGCCGAACGGGGCGAGGACCGCCCTGGTGGTGGCCGCCCTCGCGCACGGTCGGGTCGGCGGGCGGGGCGCGGATGCCGGCGAGCGCGTCCCGGACGGTGCCGGGCTCACCCTCGGAACGCCCGCCCGTCGTGCGGCCTCCGGACGCCTGGGGAACTCTGGAGGTGGAGGTGGCGATGGATCCCGTCGAGGCCCTGGAACGGATCGCCTTCCTGCTGGAGCGGTCCCTGGCACCGACGTACCGCGTCCGTGCCTTCCGTACGGCGGCCCGGGTGCTGACCGGGCTGCCCGCGGACGAGGTGCGCGAGCGCGCGGAGGCCGGCTCGCTGGAGTCACTCAAGGGCATCGGCCCGAAGACGGCACAGGTGGTGCGCGAGGCGCTGGCCGGAGGCGTGCCCGGCTACCTGCGGAAGCTGGAGGAGGAGCCCGCCGCGCCCCGGGCCGAGGGCGGCGAGGAACTGCGGGCGCTGCTGCGCGGCGACTGCCATCTGCACTCCGACTGGTCGGACGGCGGCAGCCCGATCGAGGAGATGGGCCGCACCGCGGCGGAGCTCGGCCACGAGTGGGCGGTGCTGACCGACCACTCGCCCCGGCTGACCGTGGCCCGGGGGCTGTCCCCGGAGCGGCTGCGGGAGCAGCTGGACGTGGTGGCGGCGCTCAACGAGACCTGGGCGCCCTTCCGGCTGCTCACCGGCATCGAGTGCGACATCCTCGACGACGGCTCCCTGGACCAGGAGCCCGAACTCCTGGACCGCCTGGACGTGGTGGTCGTGTCCGTGCACTCCAAGCTGCGCATGGACGCCCATGCGATGACCCGGCGCATGGTGGCCGCCGTACGCGATCCGCACGCGAACGTCCTCGGGCACTGCACGGGACGGCTGGTGACCGGGCGGGGGCGGCCCGAGTCGGAGTTCGACGCGGACGAGGTGTTCGCCGCGTGCGCCGAGTCGGGCACGGCGGTGGAGATCAACAGCCGCCCGGAACGCCTCGACCCGCCCCGCCGGCTGCTGCGCCGGGCGGTCGACGCGGGCGTGCTGTTCTCCGTCGACACCGACGCGCACGCGCCCGGCCAGCTCGACTGGCAGATCCTCGGGTGCGCGCGGGCACAGGAGTGCGGGGTGCCGGCCGAGCGGATCGTGACCACCTGGAACCTCGACGACCTGCTGGCCTGGTCCCGGGACGGCCGGGTGCCGGCGCCCGAGTGACGAGCGCCTGAGGTGGTACCCGTGCGATCCGACAGGAAAGGAGCGGTCCATGGAACGGGCGGCAGTGTTCGACGTCGACGGCACCCTGGTCGACACCAACCATCTGCATGTGACGACCTGGTGGGAGGCGCTGCGTCAGGCGGGCCACCGGGTGCCCATGCACGCCGTCCACCGGGCCATCGGCCTCGGCTCCACCGATCTCGTCGCGCATCTGCTCGGCGAGGACCGAGACAAGGACCAGGACGACGAGCTGAGCGCCGCGCACAAGGCCCTGTACGGGCAGTACTTCGACCGGCTGCCCGCCCTCCAGGACGCGGGCCGGCTGCTGCGGCGGCTGGACCACGAGGGCTGGCGGGTCGTCCTCGCCACCTCGGCGGGCGGGGCCGAGCTGTCCGCGCTGCGCCGGGCGATCTCCGCGGACGACGCGATCATGGCCACCGCGAGCGCCGACGACGTCGAGGAGGGCAAGCCCGCCCCCGAGCCCGTCGAGCACGCGCTGGAGCTGGCCGGGGTGGCCGCCGAGCACGCGGTCTTCGTCGGCGACACCGTCTGGGACATGCAGGCCGGCACCCGGGCGGGCGTGCGCTGTGTGGGCGTCCTGTGCGGCGGCATCCCCCGCGCCGACCTGGAGAAGGCGGGCGCGCAGGCGATCTACGACGATCCGGCCCAGCTGCTGGCATCCCTTGCGGACAGTCCCCTGGCATGACGTGCCCGACCGCACGGAACCCACAGCGCATGACTGATGTGACACAAGCTCCCCGCCGGCAGCCCCGCCCCACACATGCTCTCCGGCAGAAGGCCGGCGCGCTCGGCCGGGCCGCCCGCGCGGCCTGCCGGGGGCCGGGGCGGGAGCGCGATCTGCTCGTGCAGTCGCTCAAGGCCTCGGCCGCCGCGATCCTCGCCTGGCTCGTGGCGGGCGTGTGGATGGGCGACCCGATGGCCCTCATGGCGCCCTGGGTGGCGGTGGTGCTGGTCCAGGCCACCGTGTACAGCTCGCTGGTCCAGGCCGCCCGGCAGCTCGCGGCGATCTGCTGCGGAACCGTGCTGGCGTCGGTGGCGCTGGCCGTCACCGGGAGCACCCTGGGCGCGGTGGCACTGTCCGTGCCGCTGCTGGTGCTCCTCGCGAACCTGCCGCGCTTCGGCGACCAGGGGATCTACGGCGCCACCACCGCGCTGTTCACCCTCTCCACCAGCACGGTCGGGGCGTCCGCCGTCGGCCACCGGGTGGGACAGGCCGCGCTCGGCGCGGTCATCGGTGTCGCGGTGAACGCGTTCGTGTTCCCGCCGGTCCATCTGCGGGACGTACGGGAGAATCTCGCCGCGCTGGCCCGGGAGGCGGGCGACGTCCTGCACACCGTGGCCGGTGATCTGCGCGACGGCGAGTGGGACACCCAGGGCTGGTCGTACGCCTCGGCCCGGCTGGAGCGCCGGCTGGGGGCGCTGCGGTCCGCCCGCGGCTGGAGCCGGGAGAGCCTGCGGCTGACGGCCACCCCGCTGCGTGCCGTACGACGGCCGCCCGCGGCGCTGCCGTCGGAGGAGGACGACGAACGCTGGAGCCGTGTCACCGGGCACATCCGCGCGCTCACCCGCACCCTGACCGTGGCCGCCGACGAGGACCGCGCCCCCGCTCCGCCCGCCGGGCCGGTTCTCGACGCGTACGCCGATCTCCTGCAGCTGATCGGCGACGCCTGCCACGCGGAGGGCGACCGGCTGCTCGCGGCCGGCGGCGCGGCCGGCCCGGACGACCACGCCGAGGCGGCGATGCGGGAGCTGCGCGGTCAGCTCCAGGAGGGGCTGCGGGAGCACGCCGGGCACGGGCCCGAGGGGACGACCGTGCTGGGGACCCTGCTGCTGCAGGCCGAGAACCTGTGGAGCGACACCGTGCCGACCCGTCGGGGCGGGTGACACACCTCACCCGGGAGCACGCCGAACGGCGGAACACCACAGGGTCGTTGCCCGTTGAACAGACCGTGGGTATGGATGGGACAGTGTCCCCGGGCCTCACCTTTTGCCCACAGGGACGATCGTTCGGCTGAAGCCCTGTGGAGCCTTTCGCCGAGAGGCGACCGCCATCCGTACCCACCACTCGACCGCCCCGACCGTGATTCCCCCGTCCGGTCGGGGCTTCCTCCTGTCCGGGCCCGGTGCCCGGCGGGGCGCGCTTGACTTCGAGAGCACTCCAATTCGTAGCGTTCCCGTCATGAGCACTGCACAGCACAAGATCGGTTCGGGGTTCGGCGCCCACAGCACGGCCGACGACGTCCTCGCGGGCGTCGACCTGTCCGGCAAGCTCGCGATCGTCACCGGCGGCTACTCGGGGCTCGGTCTGGAGACCACCCGGGCGCTGACGAAGGCGGGCGCCCGGGTCGTCGTCCCGGCCCGGCGTCCCGACACCGCGTGGAAGGCCCTGGCGGGGCTGGAGGGCGTGGAGCTGGACGAGCTCGACCTCGGTGACCTGGAGAGCGTGCGCGCCTTCGCCGAGCGGTTCCTCGACTCGGGCCGCACGGTCGACTTCGTCATCGACAGCGCCGGGATCATGGCCTGCCCGGAGACCCGCGTCGGGCCCGGCTGGGAGGCCCAGTTCGCGACGAACCACCTCGGGCACTTCGCACTGGTCAACCGCTTGTGGCCGGCCATCGAGCCGGGCGGCGCCCGCGTGGTCTCGGTGTCGTCGCGCGCCCACCACTTCTCCGGGATGCGCTGGGACGACGTCCACTGGCGGACCGGCTACGACAAGTGGCAGGCGTACGGCCAGGCCAAGACGGCGAACGTCCTGTTCGCCGTCCACCTCGACCGGCTCGGCGCCGAGCGCGGGGTGCGGGCCTTCTCGCTCCACCCGGGCGGCATCCTCACCCCGTTGCAGCGCCACCTCCCCAAGGCGGAGATGGTGGAGCGCGGCTGGATCGACGAGCAGGGCAACGCGCTCAACCCCTCCGGCTTCAAGAGCCCGGAGCAGGGCGCGGCCACGCAGGTGTGGGCGGCGACCTCACCCCAGCTGGCCGAGATGGGCGGCGTCTACCTGGAGGACTGCGACATCGCCGAGCCCGCCGTCGACGGCGACCAGAGCGGCGGCGTCAAGGCGTGGGCAACCGACCCGGACCAGGCGGAGCGCCTGTGGACCCTGTCGGCGGAACAGACGGGCGTGAACGCGTTCGCGTGACACGGGAAGGGGGCGGTGCCGGGGACCCTCGGTGGGGGCGGCGCCGGGGGGCAGGGCCCGCTAGACACGGCTGACGCCAACCCCGGGGTCGTGACTCGGTACGGGCTGACGCCCCCGGGACACGACTCACCTTGGGCTGCCCGGCCCCCGGAACACTGCCCGGCGCCCAGCCCTCGGGGCATCGCTCGACGCGGGTGCCCTCCAGAGCCCGAGGGCACCGCCGGCGCCCGGCCCGCCACGCCGCGCGACACAGCCGGCGCCCAGAGCCTCAGGCAGCGCTCACCACTACTGGTCCCCGGACCCCGGGACACCACTCAGCAGGGACGACCCCGATTGCCGGGGCGCCGCTAGGCACGGCTGGCGCCCAGCCCCCGGGGGGCGTCGCTCGACGCGGGTGCCCCTCAAAGCCCGAGGGCAGCGCTCACCACCGCTGGTCCCCGGACCCGGGACACCACTCAGCCCGGCCGCCGCCGACAGCCCGCGGCACGCTAGGCGCGGCTCGGCCGCACAGCTCACGCCGAGAGTTCCGACCCCCGTGCCACCACCCCGTCGGCGCCGAGAGGCTCTGATTCCTCCGGGCGGGGCCGGCGCCAGGGAGCGCCGCTCCCCCTTCGGTATGGCTCCCGAGCGTCGCGGGCCTCGGGGGCGCTACCGCGCGGCGAGTTCCTTCACGCCGTACAGCGCGGCGGGAGCCCCCGTCTCCAGGGCCCAGTAGCGGTCGCCGTAGGACCAGTGCCACCACTCGGTCGGGTAGTTGACCAGGCCCGCCGCGCTGAGGGCCGCGCCCAGCAGGGCACGGTTGGCCTTGGCCTCCTCGGTGATGTTGCCGGCGCCCGTGTAGCAGGCGCCGTCGCTCTCCTCCGGGTTGGCGTTCATGGCGGTGCCCAGGTCGAGTTCGTGGCCGTCGGCGTCGGTGAGGGTGAGGTCGACGGCCGCTCCGGCGCTGTGCGGGGCTATGCCGGGCGGGGAGACATAGCGGCTGGCCGCCGTGTGGATCCGGTCGGCGGACCAGTCGGGGTGGGCGGCGCGCAGTTCGTCCGCGTACTTCTCGAAGTAGTGCCGCTGGAGCGCCGGCGGCCGGTACCCCTCCACGAAGAGCAGGCGCAGCCCGTCGGGCAGCAGGGCCTGCGCCCGGAGCAGCCGGTCGAGGACGCCTTGGCGCAGGTGGACCTCGGCGCCCAGGGAGTCCTCGTGCTTGCGGTCGTCGACGAGGAGGTGGTCGCGGACGTCCACGAGCGGTTCGCCGTTCTCCTCCACGGGGACGGCGGCGACACGGGCGTCGGACATCAGGATGATCTCACTCATGGGGTGATCATCCCGTGGCCGCGGAACCTGCCGTGCACCGCATCCACCGCATCCAACCGGAAACGTGGGAACCGGCGTGGTGCGCCTTCTTTCGCAGGATCCGGAGGCCGGCTCCCGCCGGACCGCGCCGGTGGTGCGCTCGGAAGGGCGGGGTGCCTTCAATCCGGCGGGCGAGCCGCCGGTCGACGCCGAGCTGCTGGGCGAGCTGCTCGGCGATCGCGGCCGCGTGGGGCCTGCGTCTGCTGCCCCCGTCGCCGCATCCGTTCGACGCGGTCCTGCGGCTGCCCCTGACCGACTCCACGCGTGCGCCGACGGAATTCGGCCGGCGTCCGGCGCACACCGCGAGCGAGGTCCAGGCGTCAGCCGGAGGACTCCTCGGCGCCCGGGTGCTCGGGGTGAACGGTGTCCGAGCGCGGCGCGCCCTGTCGGCCGGTCCCCGCCTCGTCGGTGTCCGGGACGTCCTCCGGCTCGTCGGTGCCGGGCTCCTCGTCCGGGACGCTCGCGACCTCCCAGGGGTCCTCGCCCTCGCCCGCCTGCTGGTCCGGCAGATCCCGCGGGACGGGATCGCCGTTCTCGCCCGGTCCTTCGCTGCGGTGGTCCACGGTGTCCTCCGTTCGTGTTGCTGGCGGGGGCGCGAGTACCTCCGCGCAGGTCGGCGAAACGTCAGTGCGGGGAGCGCTCCTCCAGGGCGGCCCGCCAGGCCGGTGCCGGTCCCTCGGGGGCGGGTTCGGGGCGTCGGCCGCCGCGGGCGAAGAAGTCGGCGAGCGGAAGGATGGCCGCGCCCACGGTGACCGCGTCGGGTCCGAGGCGGCCGAGGTCGACGGTGACCTTCTCGGCCGGGTACCGCAGCGCGTACGCCGTCGCGTGGCGTCGTACGGCGGGCAGGAACCGGGCGCCGAGCTGGAGGCCGGCCCAGCCGCCGACGATGATCCGCTCGGGCTGGAAGAGGTTGATCAGGTCGGACAGGCCGGCGCCCAGGTACTCGGCGGTCTCCTCCAGGACCGCCAGCGCCACGGGGTCGCCCGGGGTGTCGTCGGCCGGGTGCGCGGCGGCGAGCATGGCGGCGAGCGCGGTCTCCTCGTCGACGCCCTCGGCCGGCCGGCCGCCCTCCTCGCGCCAGCGCTCCAGCAGCGACTCGGCGCCCGCGTAGGCCTCCAGGCAGCCGAGGGCACCGCAGCGGCAGCGGCGACCCCTGACCCGTACCGTCAGATGCCCCCATTCGACGGCCCGGCCGTGTTCCACCTCGGGCGTCACCAGACAGGCGCCGACGCCGGAGCCGAAGAGGACCACGACGGCGCTGCGGGCACCGCGGCCGCCGCCGAACCACATCTCGGCCTGGCCGAGGGTCTTGGCGCCGTTGTCGATGAAGTAGCGGACGCTGCCGGGCAGCGGCGAGCCGGTGCGCAGCAGTGCCTCCAGCGGGACGGCGTCCCAGCCGATGGTCTGGCCGTGCACGACGGCCCCGCTCTCGGGAGTGTGGGCCACGATGCCGGGCACCCCGATGCCGACGCCGAGCAGTGCCTCGGGCTCGGTCGCGGTACCGGCGAGCACCTCGGCGATGCCGTCGCGGATGTGCCCGACGATGGCCTCGACGTCGTAGCTGCGCTGGGTCAACGGCCGTTCGGCGCGGGCGAGTTCGGTGAGGGTCAGGTCGAACAGCTCGACCCGCACCCTGGTTTCGCCGACGTCGACGCCGATCATGTGGCCGCTGCCGGGCGCCACCCGCAGCAGGGTGCGGGGGCGGCCGCCGTCGGAGTCGACGCTGCCCGCCTCCTCCAGCAGCCCGTCGGCCACCAGGTCGGCGACGACGTTGCTGACCGAGCCGGAGCTGAGCCCGGTGGCCGGGCCGAGTTCGAAGCGGCTTAGGGGTCCGTCGAAGTAGAGGCGCTGCAGTACGGCCGTGCGGTTGGCGCGTCTGAGGTCGCGTACGGTGCGTCCGTTCAAGGCTGTTCAGGCTCCCGTGACCCTGGCGAGGGCCTCGATCTCGTCCAGTGCGGCGACGAGTTCCGGGGCCACCGCCGACTGGACCCAGCGTTCCTTCTCGTCGTCGACCGCCCGGGGGACGGTCTCGGTGAGCATGATCAGGTAGAGGTAGGCACGGTACAGGGCCAGGCGCACCCGGGCCGGGGCGTCGAACTCGGCCCGGCCGCCCGCCTCCCGGTAGCCCGCGAGGAACGCCTCGTCCTTCTTGATGTCCCCCAGCAGCGCCAGGGAGACGAAGTCGGCGAGGGGGTCGCCCCAGAACATCCGCTCCCCGTCGATGAGCCCGCCGATGCGGAGTTCCCCGTCGGCCGGGCGGTGCAGCAGGATGTTCCCGTCCCACAGGTCGAAGTGGACCAGGGCCGCGACCGTGACCTCGTCGAGGGCGGGGAAGCCGTCCCGGAGCGTGCGGGCCACCTGGTCGACGGAGCGCGGCAGCCGTGCCTCGTAGTCCCGGGCATCGTCCAGGATCGCGTCGATCATGGTGGTGAACGCGGTGCGCCAGTCGGGGGCGAGCGGGCCGAGGGCGCCGGAGGGGTAGCCGAAGCCGGGCCCGGTCACCGTGTGCAGCCGCGCGACCTGACGCCCCAACTCCCTTCGCAGCGGCTCCCGTTCGGCTTCGGTGACCGATCCGTCCCAGGGCTCGCCGGGACACGCCGTCATCAGCAGATGGGGTACGGCGGCACGGGCACCCACGGCCACCACGTGCGGTGCCGCGACCTCGGCCTCGGCGGCCGCGCGGTAGAACTCCGCCTCACAGACGAGGAGTTCACGCTCGTAGCGCAGGCCGGGGACGGTGGACGCGGGCGGGACCTTGAGGACGTAGCGGGTGCCGTCCGTGAGGAGGAGCTCGTCGACGGTGTTGTAGGTCCCGCCGCTCAGGGGCCGGACCGCGGCGAGCCGACCGGGGTCGAGGCCGGCGCCCTCCAGCACCTGCCGAGCCCACTCCCAGGAGTCCACCAGCGTCCCGCCCCTTCTCTCACCCCGCGGCGTACACGTCCTCGATGTAGCGCCCGTCCCGCACCAGCTCGTCGAGCCACCGCTCGGCGGCCTTCTCGTCGGCGTCGGGCGTGCGGTCCCGGAACAGCGTACGGAATGCCTCCCGCACGCCGGGTGCCATTCGTGATCCGTCCCCGCAGACGTAGACACGAGCACCGGCCCGCAGAAGTTCCCAGACCTCGTCGGACTCGGCGGCGATGCGGTGCTGCACGAAGCCACCGCCGGGGACCGCACTGAAGGCCGGGCGCAGCCGGACGGCCCCCACCGCCTCGGCGGAGCGCAGTTCGTCGGCGTGCAGGAAGTCGGCGTCCGGGGCGTCGCAGCCGAAGTAGCAGAGCGCGGGTGGCAGGTTTTCGCCCCGGCCCAGGGCGGCGACCCGGTCGGCGACCGCGCCGCGGAAGGGCGCGAGGCCCGTGCCCGCCGAGATCATGACGACCGGGCGGGAGTGGTCGACCCGGAAGGCGTCCCGGCAGGGCTGGATCCGGGCCAGGACGGTGTCCCCGGGCCGGACGTCGGCGAGGTGTCCGGAGCCGGTCCCTCGGTGGGTGCCGTTCCCCGAACGCGCGGGGGCCTCCAGCAGGGAGACCATGAGGTCGACGTGCCCGGGGTCGGTGCTGGGGGACGAGGACACCGAGTAGTGGCGCGGACGCATCGGGGGCAGGAGGACGAGCAGGGCCGGCCAGTCGAGTGCGCCGCGCAGGGCCGGGTGGGTCTCGAAGAGTTCGACGAGGGTGCGGGGGTCGTCCGTCAGGGCCGCGAGCCGGGCCTGTTCCGGCGGGCACGGGTTGGCGGCGGCCAGCGCGGTGAGCTGGTCGGCGGTGGGGCGCTGCCGCAACTCGACGTGGTGGGTGAGCAGTTGGCGCACGGTGAGCGGTCGGTCGACGGCGGGTCCGTCACGGCGCGGACGGGGCACGCGGATGTCCAGGACGGCGTCCAGGTCGACGCCGAGCGCGTCGGCGGCCCGTTCCACGACGGCCTTGTCGTTGACCGGGAGCACGCTGACGTGGTCGGCGGTGCGGTAGGTGACGCCCTCGGGCAGGGCGAGCCGCACGAACCGCTTGAGCCGGGGGTGGCCCGGGGCGGTGAGGTCGCGGGCCTCGGTGACCGTCATCGGGACCAGGGCGTGGCGCTCGGCGAGGGCGCTGAGGGGCCCGCCGGTGAGGACGCGGACTTCATGGTCCGCGCCGGTCCCGGCGGCGGCGTCGGCGCTCGCGTCCGGGTCGCCGTGGCTCTGCAGGAGCCGGGTCCGCAGCCCGGCCGCGAAGGCGCGGACCGTGCCGGTCAGGTCGCCGGAGGCGTCACCGGCGGCGCGGTCCAGGAGCCGGGTGGCGCCCAGTGCGGCGAGGCGGTCGTCGATCCGGGTCGGGAAGTGCTGGTAGGTGGCGGCCCAGTTGCGGTCGCCGACGCCGAGGACGGTGTAGGAGACGCCGGTCAGGTCGTGGGGGCCCTCCAGCCAGGCGGCGAACCGCCGTGCGTCGTCGGTCGGCCGGCCGTTGTAGGAAGCGGCGGTGATGACCACCGGGCGGTCGGTGGGCAGGCCGTCGGCGTACGCGTCCAGGGAGGCGACCTCGGTGTCGCAGCCCACGGCGGCGGCCTCGTCGGCGAGCAGGGCGGCGAAGTCACGGCAGGTGCCGTAGTTGCTGCCGTGCAGGAACAGGGCGCGGGTGCCGGGCAGCACCCGGGCGGGCAGGGCGGTGTCGGTGGCCGGGGCCGGCTCGGTCCGCGGGGCCGCGCCCGGCAGCGAGGGGTGGTCGCGGTCGGCCGCGGTGCGCGCGGTGAGCTTGAGGGTGAAGCCGTCGGGCTTGAGAGTGAGTGTCTCCTTGACCGTCAGGCGGTAGTCGGCGTGGTCGTGCAGGCGGTACCGGTGGACGAGGAGCGCCAGCAGCATGGTGGCCTCGTGGAGGGCGAACTGCCGTCCGATGCAGGCGCGTTCACCGGTGCCGAAGGGCTTGAAGGCGTGCGGGGAGCGGGCGGCCTCCGCCTGGGGCGTGAACCGGGAGGGGTCGAACAGCTCGGGGTTGTCCCCCCACACGGGCTGCCGGTGCAGCATCGGCGCGACGACGGTGAGGACCTGTCCGGTGCGCAGCGGGACACGGCCGCCCAGCAGGGTGTCCTCGCGGGCCTGCCGGCTGAAGGCGGCGGCGGTGGGCCAGAGCCGGAGCGCTTCGTTGAGCACCTGCCGGGTGCAGGTGAGCCGTCCGACCTCGTCGAAGGTCGGCTCCGGGTCCGCGGTGTCGCCCCACAGCGCGTCGACCTCGCGGCGCACGAGGTCGAGCACGGCCGGGTGCTTGGCCAGGTAGTACATCGCGAAGGACATCGCGCCGGAGGTCGTCTCGTGCCCGGCGATCAGGAAGGTGATCACCTGGTTGCGGATGTTGGTGGTGTCGAGCGTGGTGCCGTCGCCGGGGTGCGCGGCCGTGAGCATGAGTCCGAGAAGGTCCTCGAAGCCGCCCCCGCCGGACGCCGAGCGGGCGCTGATCACGTCGTCGACGACCTGCGCCAGATAGTCGGCGTCGGCGCGGAAGGCCTCGTCGGCGGCCGTGTGGTCACCGCCGGGGGTGCGGGCGAGCCGGGTCATGGCCCACTCCAGGCAGCGCACCATGGACTCGACGAAGGGGTGCGGCTCGTCCCGCTCGAAGGAGCCGAAGTCGTAGCCGAATCCGGTGAGTCCGATGGTGTCGAGGGTCATCCGGGTCATGTCGTCGGCGATGTCCACCGGCTGTCCGGTGCGGGCGGCCCGGTCCCAGGAGTCGATCAGCCGCCGCGCGACGCGCAGCATCACCGGGTGGTAGGTGCGCATCGAGCCCATGGCGAAGGCGGGCATCAGGATGTCGTGGGCCTTGGCCCAGTTCGGTTCGTCGTTGTAGGCGGTGAACAGTCCGTCGGCGGCGAACTCCCGGACGTTCTCCAGCGCGGGCCCGATCGCCTTGGCGAACCGGGTCTCGTCGGCGAGTTCGGTGACCAGGTCGAGATCGGCGACGAAGGTCACGTCCCGCCCGTGCAGTCGCCGCACCAGCAGCGGGCCGTGCTCGCGCATCAGCCCCATGACCTGCTGGAGCGGGGCGCGGCCGGGGCCGGTGGCGGAGATGTCGACGACGGGGAGGCCCGTGGGGGTGGTCTGCGCGGTGGGGGGCATGGCGCGACAACTGCCTTTCGCGGTACGGGAGTACTGCGATCCAGACTGGTCCACGGGTCCGGGTCGCCCGCCCGCGCGCCCTACATGATTGTGTAGTACACGTACGCGCGTGGCGCTTGCGCGCGGTGACGGGAGGTGCAGGTGGACGGGTCCGACCGGGCTGCGGTGGTCTGGCGCAACCGTGCCCTGACGCTCTTCGACCGGGTCGCGGTGCCGGTCGCGGTGTGCGATGTGTACGGCGCCGTCCTGCTGGCCAATCCGGCGATGGCCGCGGAGTGCGGGACGACACCGGGGCGCCTGCGCGGCGGGAACGTACTGGAGGTGTTCCGCCCGCAGGAGGCCACACAGGTGCAGCGGATCGCCGAGGCGCTGCGGCTGCGGCACCGGTCGCGCTACCAGGTGTCGGTGTGCTGGCGGGCGCCAGGTGGCGCGGAACGGTTCGGGGAGCTGACGGCGGACCCGGTGAGCGACACGGTCGAGGAGACGCCCTCGCTGCTGGTGATGCTCCGCGTCGAGGGCGAGCGGGAGCACTCCCCCACCGTCCCCGCGCGGGTCGCGCCGGTCGAGGGCCGCATCCTGGAACTGCTCGCCGGGGGCGCCACCACGGCCCGGGCCGCGCGGGAGACGGGGCTGACGACGGACGGGGTCACCTACCACCTGCGGCGGCTGTCGGCACGGTGGGGCGCGGGCAACCGTACGGAGCTGGTCGCGCGGGCCTACGCGCTCGGCGTACTGACCACCGGCGTCTGGCCCCCGGTGGCCTCCCCTGGGTGAGCCGCCCCCTCCGGTGCTCCGAAGCGGGCCAGCGTGTGCCACACCATCTTCAGGTCCTGGAGCCGGTGGCGGCCGGTCCGGGCGGCGTCGCCGATGATCCGGGGATCGACCAGTCCGTCCTCGGCGATGCTCGCGCCCAGCTCGGCGTACTCCCGTCCGCGGTAGTCGGCGTGGCGGTGCAGTGCGGCCACGGTGATCCGGTGGCCGGGGTGCCACTCGACGGGGACGGGCAGCAGCCGTGCCGCGGCCTCGACGGGGGTGTTCCGGTAGCTCGCGTCCAGGACGAGCGCCTCCACATCGCGGGCCAGGTCGACGCCGCCGTGGACCTGGGCCTCGATGTAGTCGTCGAGGGCGTCCCGCTCGTCGGCCTCCGCGAGGGCGATCAGGGACATGCCGGCGGCCACGCCGAAGTGGACCGGCTCGGCCGCGCTGTCGGGGTAGCAGAAGGTGGCGCGGGCGAGCGATTTGCCGGTCAGCCGGAAGTGCGAGGAGCCGAAGCGCGGTGCCGCACCCACGACTTGGCGGCGGAAGTTCAGCGCGCCGTACACGGGCCGGTCATGGGCGTCCGCGTCGTCGTAGGCGCCGCCGAAGATCCGGCTCTCCCAGCGCCACCGGTCGCCGCCGGGGTGCGCGGTCAGGCCGCCGTTGCTCGTGCCGGTGACGAACTGCGAGTGGTACACGCCGTCGCGGGCCAGCGCCTCCAGGAGGGGCACGCCGCGCGCCAGTCGGTCCGGGTGGAAGTTCAGCGTGATGCGCACGTCCGGGGCGACGGGCGGGCCTTGCGACGCCGCCGCCACATGGCTCAGTGCGGCCCGCGCTCGTGCCGACGGGACCGGACTCACCGGCGCCTCCTCGCTCTCGACTCACTCCTGCCTCACCTGATGATCACCCACCGAGGAGGGCGCCCGCACCTCATTTCCTGCCGCGGTTGTCCCGCTGTTCCAGCCACTCGTGGGCGGCCCGCGCCTCCTCCAGGGGTACGACGGTCTCGATCGGCATGCGGTCCCCTCCTGGAGCGGGTCAAGGAGTGCGAGAACCCGAGCTGTTCGCTGCTGTTCCTGGACGACTCGCAGGCCCGCCACAGCCGTTGGTGCTCGATGGACCGCCGCGGAAACCTCGCGAAGATCGCCGGTTGCCGGTCCCGCAGCCGGACGGCCTCGCCAGCTGAAGGGGGATCAGGACGCCGGGGATGCCGGACAGGGGCAGGATGGTAGAGGGCCGTTTCGAGGTCGTCGCCCCACGCCTCTCGCCCCGGACCGGTCGCGGGACGGCCGGTGGCCCGCCGCCGACGGGGGGCGTCCCCCGGGGATCGTCCGAGGTGGTGCCGGGTGTCCGCCGTCACTGCCCGGGGTCCTTGCCGTGAGCGAGGCGCGGCCCACAATGGGGGCACGCTCGCGGACCGTCACCGTCCGTGAGGAGTGCACCGGACGCCCACGTGGAAGAGGAACACACTGAGGATGCGGGATGTACGTGAGGGGACGGCGTCCCTGGTGCGGTTTGCGAAACGGCGCCGGGACCCCGTGGTCGTGCAGACATTGCGGTCGGCGGCCGCGGCGACGATCGCGTACGTCATCGCACTGCGCCTCAGCCCCGAGGCGGCCCCGCTCACCGCGCCCCTGACCGCGCTGCTCGTCGTCCAGGTCACCCTCTACTCCACGCTCACCACCGGCATCCGCCGGGTGAACTCGGTGGTCACCGGTGTCCTGGTCGCCATCGCGTTCAGTCTGCTGGTGGGCCTGACATGGTGGAGCCTCGGCCTGCTGATCGTGTCGTCGCTGGTGGTCGGACGGCTGGTGCGGGTCGAGGAGTTCGTGCCCGAGGTGGCGATCAGCGCGATGCTGGTGCTCGGGGTGACGAGCGTCGGGGACACCGCCTGGGCGCGGGTCGTGGAGACACTGATCGGCGCGGTCGTCGGACTGGCCTGCAATCTGCTGCTCGCTCCCCCGGTATGGGTGGACGAGGCCGGCGAGTCGATCGAGGGGCTGGCCCGCCGGGTCCGGAAGCTGATGCTGCGGATGGGCGAGGAGGCCGCGGGCCGTACGCCCGTGGAACGGGCGACGGCCCGGCTGTACGAGGCGCGCGAGCTCGACCACGACATCGTCGAGGTGGACGCGGCCCTCAAGCAGGCCGAGGACAGTCTCAAGCTGAATCCGAGGGTGAAGGAGGGCCTGCTGCACCGGGTGGTGCTGCGCACCGGCCTGGACACCCTGGAGATCTGCACGGTCGTGCTGCGGGTCCTCGCCCGCACCCTGACCGACCTCGCGAAGGAACGCGACCCCTTCGCCGACGATGCCTTTCCGCCCGCCGAGGAACAGGCTCCCGATCCCCTGTTCGGGCCGGAGACCGGACGGACCGTGGAGCAGCTGCTGTCCGAGATCGGCGACGCGGTGGTCAGCTTCGCGGTGCTGGTCACCACCCATGTGAGTGTGAGTGCCGAGTCCGCCGAGGCCCGGCTCACCGCCGAGCTGCGCCAGGCCTCGGCGACCCGGGACAAGCTGGCCCAGCTGCTGCTGGAGGAGATCCAGCGGGACTCCCGCCAGTGGCAGCTGCACGGGGCCGTGCTCACCGAGGTCAACCGCATCCTCGACGAGCTGGACACCGAGCACCGCTCCCGCCGTCTGCTGGAGGAGCTGGACCGTGCGTCCCAGGAGCAGCGCGAGCGGATGCCGCACCTGACCCGGATACAGGAACGCTGGCGCAGGAACCGCCCGGTACTCTCCCGTCGTTCCAGGTGACACAGGCACGGCGGACAGACTCAGGGGGCGGGCCGATGACCGACACGAGCGTGCGGATCGACGGGAACACACTGCGGCTGCCGGGCGGTGCGGCGGTGCGGTTCGTCCGCACCCTGCGGCTGCCCGAGACGGGCACGCATCCGCTGCCGCCGGGACTCGGCGAGTTCCCGGTCCGCCGTGTCTCCGACTACCCGGACACCGTGCCGGAGCAGTGGCGGGCCCGCGGCGGGGTGATGCTGCCGGTGTATCTGCGCGAGGCCATGTGGCTGAGCTTCGGGGGGACCGTGGAGCCCGCCGCGCTCCAGGTCGGGGTGGGCAAGGTGTGCGCGGTCTCCGGGAAGCCGTGGAGCGACCGGCTCGCCCGTGACCCGCAGAACTACGTGGTCCTGCCCCGCCAGCCCTGGCTGGACGGCATCAACTCCGGCAAGGGGACGGTCCGCCAGTTCGTCGCGGTGCCGCTCGGGATGGGCGCGACCGTCGAGGGGCAGGTGACGGGCGAGGAGGTCTGGGGCGGCGTACAGCTGCAGTCCTTCCGGCTGGTCGAGGAGCGTCTGAGCGAGTGGCGGCGGGCGCAGCAGCGGATGCGGTCGGCGGGCGGGCCCGCCATGGCGTACAGCGCGGCCGTGCCCATGGCCATGGCCGCGCCGCCCGCGCCGGGTGGCCCGCCCCGCAGCGCCCCGGCGATGGGACTCGGCGTCGGCGGTTCCATGCGCCAGGAGGTCTACCGGGACGAGCGGCCGCTGTCGGACTGGGCGGACACACCGGCCGGGCGGGTCTTCGTGCACCTGGTGACACCGCCGGAGTGGCGCCGCATCACCGGCGAGGCTCCCCCGCCGTCCCCCGTGGACCGGGCGGCCTACACCCGGGCGGGGCTGCCCTGGTTCGACTACTACGACCAGGACGCCGAGGACGTCGCCCCGACGGACACGCTGGAGGGCGTGAAGCCGGTGGGCGAGTGGCTCGGTGACGATCACGAGCCCTGGCAGCAGCCCGCAGCCCACCAGGTCGAGCCGCTGGGGGACGAGCCGGGCAAGCCGGTCGAGGACGGCGACTGGTAGGGGGCGGCGGGGCTCGGGTTGCACCGGCCGGGCGATCCGGGTGAAGGTGGCTGTCCAGGTCCGAGACCATCGATCACCCGGGGTGCACAGGGATGAGCAGTGCGAACGGCGGCTGGAGCAGGCGCCGGTTCGTCGGTGTCCTCGCGGGCGCGGGCTCGGGGCTCCTCGGCTGCTCGGCGTCCTCCGGGGCCTCGCCCGAGTCGGCGCCCTCCAGGACCCCCGGCACCTCCAAAGCCGCCTCCCCGAGCCGGACGAGAACCCCGTCCGCTCCGGCTCCGACGGGGCCCCGCCCCCTGTATCTCGGCACCTACACGTCCGTCGAGGGCGGCGGCACGGGCATCGGCGTCGCCGTCTACGACGCCGGGAGCGGCCGGATCACCGGCAGGGGCACCGTCACCGGTGTCACCAACCCGTCGTATCTCGCGGTGCACCCCGACGGCCGCACCCTGTACGCGGTCGCCGAGCAGGACGCCGGCGCGGTGACCGCCGTGCGCCTGTCCGACCGCAAGGTGCTGGGCAGCCGGAGCACCGGCGGGGCGGGGCCGTGTCATCTGTCGGTGCATCCGGGCGGGCGCTGGCTGCTCAGCGCGAACTACGGCTCCGGCAGTGTGGCCGTGCACCCCATCGACTCCTCGGGTGCGCTCGGCGAGCTCAGGGACTCGGTCACGCACTCCGGTCCGGCGCCGGGGCCCGGCCAGGACGGGCCGCACGCCCACCAGTTCCTCACCGGTCCCGACGGCGGCCATGTACTCTCCGTCGACCTGGGCACGGACACCGTCTACAGCTATCGGCTGAACGAACGGACCGGCACGCTCACGGAGGTCTCACGGGCCCGGACCCGGGCGGGCGCCGGACCACGCCATCTCACCTTCCACCCGGGGGGCAGGTACGCCTATCTCGCCAACGAGGCCGACAACACCGTGGCGGTCTGCGCGTACGACCGCGACAGCGGCCGTCTCTCCGTGGGGACACCGCAGTCCACGGGGACGGGCCCGGGCACGAACTACCCGGCGCAGTTCCTGGTCACCGCGAACGGCTCGTACGCCTACCTCGCCAACCGGGGCGACAACAGCCTCACCCGGTACGCGGTGGAGGCGGGCGGCGCCCGGCTGAGGCTGCTCGACACCGTGCCGGTGCACGGCGACTTCCCGCGCCAGATCGCCTTCTCCCCCGACGGCGGGCTGCTCTTCGCGGCGAATCAGAGGTCCGGCACCGTCAGTGTCTTCCACGTGGACACGACGAGCGGGGACCTGCGACTGGCCGGCACGCCGTTCGCCTCACCCGTCGCTGTCTGTGCGCTGCCGCTGTAGGGCGCGCGGGCAGGACGCGGCGCTCGCCTGGGTGAGCAGCGCGTGCATGCGCTCGGTCAGCCGGGCCACGTCGTCGGCGGGCGCGTGGAAGGGCAGACGTACGTCGCCGTGGGCGCGGACCCGCTCGATGCGCAGGGTCAGTCCGTGCCGGTCCACGGCGAGGGGCTGGACGCGGACCGCGCCGTGCAGGCTGTCGGGGTCGACGAGCCGCGTGAGCCGCTCGACCGCGTCGGGGTGGCAGTCGGCGAGGTGGGTGAGCAGCCGGGCCTCGGCCGTGGCCAGCGGGTCGGGTGCCGCGGCGGCGAACTCGTCGAGGTCGACGACCACCGCGCCGGACGGCCGGCGCAGCACCACACGGGTGGCCTCGAACTCCAGTCGGCCGTCCCCGGCGGCGAACCGGCCGGCGATCCACAACCGGGCGCGGATACGGCTGCGCAGGGGCACGGGGGCCACGTCGGCGAACTCCAGGACGGCGGACGGCTCGCCGCGGGGCGCGCAGATCGCGGCCGCGACCAGGGTGCTGTCCTCGGGCACCGCCAGGGTCACCCGCCCGTCCTCGGCCACCGTGTGCGCGCCGACGAACTCCTCGCGGCCGCCCTCGGCGGTCACCGCGCAGGACCACGAGGCGGCGAGCACCGACCGGGCGTGTTCCGCCGCGGACGGCGCGGCCGTCCAGGTGTGACTGTCACCCATCCATTGCCTCCTAAGGTAAGCCTTGCCTAACTTAGCGAAGATCGGCGGCGAAGCCAACCGTGGAGGGCGTGACGGAGCTGCGCAGTCCGGTCAGGGCCTGAGCACGCCGAGCAGGGCCCGTGCGCACAGGTCGCGCACCTGTTCCCGGGAGAGGTCGGCGCCCCGCAGCCACTCCAGGCAGACGGCCGTGGTGAAGGCCAGCCAGCCGCGGACGGCCAGCTGAAGGTCGGGGCGCTCGTTCGCCTGCGCGCCGAACTCCGGATCGGCGGCCAGCGCCGCGAGGATCTGCCGCTCCTGTGCGGCCAGCGCCCGGTGGTACACCCGGCGCACGGCCTGGTCCCCGGCGGCGTCGGCGCGGTGGAAGGCCCGGAAACCGTGGGCGTGGGCGTGGACGTACTCCAGATACGTGTCCAGCCCCGCGGTCAGCTGCTCCCGCACCGGAACGCCGGGCACCGCCGCGGTCATGGCCAGCATCCGCCCGCTCTCACGCTCGACGACCGCCGCGAAGAAGTCCCGCTTCGTCGGGAAGTAGTGATAGAGCAGCCCGCGCGAGACACCGGCGATCTCGGCGACCTGCTCGATCCACACGTCGTCGTACGGACTCTCCGAGAACAGCCTCGCCCCCACCGACAGGAGCTGCTCCCGGCGCTCCTCGGTGCTGAGCCTGCGGCGCGTGCGCTCGCCCTGCTTCCCGGCCATGCCCGCACTTTACTTGACGCCGGTTCAACAACGGGATCAGACTGAGGCGCGTTATTGAACCCACGTACAACGCGTTCAACTGCCGCTGGATCAAGGGAGATCTCGTCATGGCGGAGACGACGACGGCCACCCGTCCCACGGGATTCCGCAGCGCGGAGCTGGGCTGGCCCGAGCTGCACCGCATTCCGCATCCACCGCGTCGGCTCCCCCTGCTCGGCGACGTACTGGGCGTCGACCGGGCCACCCCGCTCCAGGACTCGCTGCGCTTCGCCCGCCGGCTGGGGCCGATCTTCCGGCGCAGGGCGTTCAACCGGGAGTTCGTCTTCACCTGGGGCGCCGAGCTGGTGGCGGACCTGGCGGACGAGTCGCGGTTCGCCAAGCACGTGGGCCTGGGGGTCGCCAACCTGCGGCCGGTCGCCGGCGACGGACTGTTCACCGCGTACAACCACGAGCCGAACTGGCAACTGGCGCACGACGTGCTGGCCCCGGGCTTCAGCCGGGAGGCGATGGCGGCCTACCACCCGATGATGCTGGACGTGGCGGCGCGGCTGACGGACCACTGGGACCAGGAGCAGGCGGCGGGCCGCTCGGTGGACGTGCCCGGCGACATGACCAAGCTGACCCTGGAGACCATCGCGCGGACCGGGTTCGGGCACGACTTCGGCTCCTTCGAGCGGGACCGGCCGCACCCCTTCGTGACGGCGATGGTGGGCACCCTGACCTACGCGCAGCGCCTCAACTCCGTGCCCTTCCCCGCTCTTGTCCGGCGTGCCGCGCGGCGCAACGCGGACGACATCGCCTACCTCAACCGGATGGTCGACGACCTGGTCCGGGCCCGGCGCGAGGCGGCCGGGGACGGTGACCTGCTCGACCGGATGCTGCAGACGGCCCACCCGGAGACCGGTGAGCGGCTGTCCCCGGAGAACGTCCGCCGACAGGTCATCACCTTCCTCGTGGCCGGCCACGAGACCACGTCGGGGGCGCTCTCCTTCGCCCTGCACTACCTCTCCCGGCACCCCGAGGTCGCGGCACGCGCGCGGGCCGAGGTGGACCGCGTGTGGGGCGCCACCGACACACCGGGGTACGACCAGGTGGCGAAGCTGCGGTACGTGCGCCGGGTGCTGGACGAGTCGCTGCGGCTGTGGCCGACGGCGCCCGCGTTCGCCCGGGAGGCGGTCGAGGACACCGTACTGGCGGGGCAGCACCCGATGCGCCGCGGGGCCTGGACGCTGGTGCTCACGCCGATGCTGCAGCGCGATCCCGAGGTGTGGGGCGCCGACGCCGAGCAGTTCGATCCGGACCGCTTCGACCCCAAGGCCGTACGGTCGCGTCCCGCGCATGTCTTCAAGCCGTTCGGCACCGGGGCACGGGCCTGCATCGGGCGCCAGTTCGCGCTGCACGAGGCCACGCTGGTGCTCGGTCTGCTGCTGCGCCGCTACGAGCTGCGCGCCGACCCCGCTTACCGGCTCAGCGTGACCGAGCGGCTGACGCTGATGCCGGAGGGGCTCCGGCTGCACCTGGACCGGCGGGCGGGCAGTGCCGCCGGGACCGCCCCCGTGACGGATCCCGACGAGATCCCGGTCCCGGCCTCCGAGTCACGCTGCCCAGTGCACAGGGCGGGTGACTGACTCCGGCAGCCTGGTGCCGGCGCTGCCCCTGGCCGCGTTCAGCTGGGGCTGGGTGAGGAAGAACGCGCCGGTCAGGTCGGCGTCCGTGAGGTCGGCGTCGCGCAGATCGGCGCCGATCAGATCCGCGCCGCGCAGGTCGGCTCCGGTGAGGTCGGCCGCGATGAGGTAGGCGCCGCGGAGACTGGCACCGCGCAGGTCGGCCCCCTTGAGCCGGGCACCCATCAGGTCGGCGCCCCGGCGGTTCTTCTTCCTGCCCCCGCCGCCGACGCCGGCCCGCACCAGCTCGCTGGTGCGCAGCAGCAGGACGTTGACCTCCTGCCGGTGCGCGGGGACGTCCAGAGCGGCGAGCTCCTCGGCGGTCTCCCGGGTGAGCGCCTCGGTGCGCTCCAGCATGCGGCGCAGGTCGGCGTGGACGGGGCGGGCGGCGGGCAGGGTGAGCGCCTCGGTGAGGTACCACAGCAGTTCGTGGAGCTGGCGCACCACCGGGAACACGTCGAACATCCGGCGGGCGTCCTCGCGCGTGCCGTCCCGCCAGTCCCGGCCGCCGAAGGTGATCTGCGAGACCTTCTGCCCGGCGCCGAAGCAGTCGTAGACCGTGCATCCGGTGTAGCCCTCGTCCCGCAGCCTGGCGTGGATCCCGCACCGGTGGTCGTCCCGGAGGTTGGGGCAGGGCGTGCCGGCCGGCTTGTCACGGGCGAAGTCCGCGGAGGCGGCGAAGGGCAGGGCGACACAGCACAGGCCGAAGCACCGCGCGCAGTCGCCGCTGAGGTCGATCATCTGTTCTTGCATCGCGGCCAGCCTAACGGCCCCGCCGACCGGCCCGTCCGACGGAACTCACCGATGGGTTTCCGGCGATGTGGGGGTCTCCTCATCCAACGGAAAACAAGCTGGGCTACCACAGAGACAGCGGCCGAGCAGGAGCCGAACGCGTCGAGGAGGCGTCATGTGCAGCCACCAGCCCCCGTGCCCCACCGTCGACAGCCCCGACCACCACAGCGCGGTGATCGTCTCGGCCCATCCCGAACAGGGCTGGAGCCTGTTGTGCAACGGCACCATCGTCTTCGACGACACCGGTGAACTGCTGCCGGACGGACGGGTCGTGCGCCCGCACCGCATGTCCGGCACGCTGGTCGCGGCGGCCTGAGTCAGCGGGCGGTGCCGGGCAGGTCGAGCCGGGTGAGCCGTTCGGGGTCGGCCAGCAGGAGCAGGGCGACGATCCTGCCCTCGGCGACGGTGACGCCCGCGACCGAGAGGGGGCGGCCCTCGGGCAGGTTGACGATCCCGACCTCGCCGTTGACCCGGGCGAGGCGGGCGCAGTCGGCGAACCGCCGGAACTTCAGAGCCTGTTCGGCCACCGGCCGCGCACCGCGCACACTCCTGGAGGACGGGCTCCCGGAGTCAGCGCGCAGCACCACATCGGGGTGGAGCACCGCGACCAGGCCCTCCAGGTCCCCCGCCCTGGTGGCCGCCAGGAACGCTTCGAGCACCTCGCGCCGGCGGCGCGGGTCGGGTTCCGCGGCGGGAGCGGCCTCCCGTATCCGGCGCCGGGCACGACCGGCGAGCTGGCGCGTCGCGGCCGGAGTGCGTTCCAGGACGGGCGCGATGTCGTCGTAGGGCACGGCGAACATGTCGTGCAGGACGAACGCGAGGCGCGCCGCGGGGTCCAGGCTCTCCAGCGCCACCAGGAGCGCGAGGCCGACCGCGTCGGCGTACAGGACCTCCTGTTCCGGGTCGGGCGGGGACAGGGGCGCGATCACCGGGTCGGGCACGAAGGTGTCACGGCGGGCGGCGCGCGAGCGCAGCCGGTCGAGGCAGACCCGGCCGACCGCGATGACGAGCCGGCCGTCCGGATCCGGGACCGGGCCGGAAGTCCTGCGGCTCAGCCCGGCCCGGGCCTCCTCAAGCGCGTCCTCCGCCTCGCTCAGGGAGCCGAGCATGCGGTAGGCCACCGCCCTGAGGCGCCCGCGCTGCTCCTGGAAGCGCTCCGCGAGCAGTTCCGTTCCGTTCACGCCACCCCCGTGTCGTCCGTGAAAGCGAGACGATCACATGATGCACGGCGTGGGTCAATATCGTTGCGCCTTCGCCAGCTTGGGCGTCAGCACGGGCTCGGCGGGCTTGCGGCTGACCGCGAGGGGCTGGGCCCTCTCCCCCGGCTTCAGGTCCTCGGCGCCGACGTACCGGGTCTCCACCACCTTGCCCGAGGAGTCGAGGAAGTCGACCTGGACGGCGTACGAGGCCGTCTTGTCGGTCTTGTTGGTGATGGTGACGACGACGGCGAGCAGACCGCCGGTCCCGGAGCGCGGCTTGCCGGTCATGGTGACCTCGGACATGGCGTTGCCCGGTCCGTCGACCTTGGCGAGCTCGGTCCGGGCGGCCTTCTCGGCGCGTTCCGTCTCGGCGGAGACGGAGGCCTCGAAGGAGGAGGCGGCCGCCGAGGCGGACGCGGCCCGCTCGGAGGCCTTGGCCCGCGCCGAGGCCTCGGCGGACGCGAGCGCGGAGGCCGCGCTGCCGGAGAAGGAGGCGGTGTCCGGGGCGGTGGGTGTCGCCGAGGAGGTCGACGAGCCCCCGGAGTCGTCGTCGCACGCGACCAGCGCGAGCGTGCTCGCGGCGGCCAGGGTCACGGCGAGGGCGGCGATCCGGGACCGTCCGTGGGGTGACGGTGTGCTCATCGACTGACGTCCTCTCGACTCCGGCCTCGACACTTGATCGAAATGAACCCTATGCCGGATTCCAGGGGGCGGCATGTCGTCGGTCGTCGGCCCTCCGGACGGCCGCGTCAGGCCTCGTCGCGCAGCAGGGCGAGCAGCCGGTCCAGCACCCGCGGGCCGCCCGCGCGGACTCCGTCGTGCTCGTACTCGTCCGTCACCCAGGTGCGCAGACCGCGGATCGCGCGCGCGGTCTGCAGGGAGTGGGCCGTGTCGACGTACATGTCGTCGTGGTAGACGGCCGCGGCCACCGGGACCTCGTTGACGGCGAGGCGGGCCGGGTCGTACAGGGGCTGCCAGTCGGTGCGGGCGGCCAGGAGTTCGGCGGTCTCGCGCAGCGGGCGCAGCGCCGGGTCGCAGTCGAACAACCAGGGGTGGATCGTCTCGCCGGTGAACAGCAGCGGCTCGTCGCCGGCGAGGGACTTGGCCGCGTCGAACTGCGGGAACTCGGCGCGCACCCGTTCGGCCGACCAGGCGGTGGGCCGCTCGTCCTGGGCGTAGGTGGCCTCGTGGACGAGGGCGTACAGCGGGTGGGCCGCGAACGAGAGGAGACCCTGGACCTCCTCCTGGAAGGCGTCGGAGAGCTCCGGGCCCCGCGGGGTGCGGACGAAGGCGTGCTCCAGGAGGAAGTGCAGACGGTGGCTGCCCTCGCCGCCGCCGAGGAGGATGCCGAGCGACTGGAAGGCCTCGACGGTCAGCCGGTAACCGTTGGGCAGCGTCACCTCGCGGGTGAGGAGGTGGTCGGCGATACGGCGGGCCCGCTCGACGTCCTGCGGATAGCGGGCGTAGTGCGCGGCGACCTTGCGCTCCACGCGGGGGTAGGCGGCCCGGTAGACGTCGTCGGCGTGGGCGTCGAGGGAGGGCAGACCGCCGGTGAGGACGGCGGCGGCGAGGCCCTCGGGGGCGAGGGACAGATAGGTGGTCACGCAGAAGCCGCCGAAGCTCTGGCCCAGGACGGTCCAGGGGGCGCCGCCGGTGACCTGGGCGCGGATCGCCTCGCAGTCGCGGACGATGGAGTCGGCGCGGAAACGGGCCAGGTAGTCGGCCTGCTCGGCGGGGCCGCCCCGCAGGGGCAGCGTCTGACGGTTGGCCGGTGTGGAGTGGCCGGTGCCGCGCTGGTCGAGCAGGAGGACGCGGAACTCCTTCAGGGCCCGGCCGAACCAGGCTCCCTTGCCGACGAAACGGTTCGCCCCGAAGCCGGGGCCGCCCTGGAGGTAGACCAGCCACGGGAGGTTCTGGCCCGCCCTGTCACTCGCCACCGCCTCGCGGGCGTAGAGCTCGATCGTCTCCCCCGCCGGGTCGTCGTGGTCGAGGGGGACGGTGAACCGGCGGTCGGTGAGGACGAGGCCGGGCTGGCGGTAGGTCGCGGTCAACAGGGCTCCCGGGACGGACGGACATTCTGTGGACGCGTCCCAGTTCAGCACATGTTCGTCCGCCGTCCGACCCCTTCGATCATGAAATCTTACTGACTCCCGGGTCAGCGGGCGGCGAGGCTGGAGCGCCGCACGACCAGTTCGGGCTGGAGCACCACCCGGCGGTGTTCGTGGCGCTTGCCGGTGGTCTCGGCCTCCGTCTCCTCCAGGAGCAGTTCGGCGGCCAGGGCGCCCATGGTGACGGCGGGCTGGCGGACCGAGGTGAGCGGGACGGCCGCGGCGGCGGCGAACTCGATGTCGTCGTAGCCGACGATGGCGAGGTCGTCGGGGACCGTGATCCCCGCCGCGTACATGGCCTGCAGGACGCCGAGGGCGAGCAGGTCGTTGGCGCAGAACACGGCGGTCGGGCGGTCGGCGAGGCCGAGCAGACGGGCCCCGGCGTCCCGGCCCGCGGCCACGTCGAGCCGTTCGGTGGGCAGCTCGCGCAGGTGGTCGGGGCCCAGGCCCGCCTCGGCGAGCGCGTTCAGGGCGCCGGTGCGGCGGTCGCGGACCTGGTTGAGGCCGGGCGGGCCGCTGACGTAGGCGATGGAGCGGTGCCCGGCGTCCACGAGGTGGCGCACGGCCAGCGCGCCGCCGGCGACGTCGTCGACGGAGACCGAGCACTCGGTGGTGCCCTCGGCGACCCGGTCGACGAGCACGAAGGGGATGCCGTGACGGCGGAAGGAGTCGATGTTGCGGCCGGAGGCGTCGGTCGGGGTGAGCAGCACGCCCCGCACCCGCTGCTCGGCGAAGAGGGACAGGTACTCCGCCTCCTCGCTCGCGCTCTGGGCGCTGTTGCAGACCATCACGCCGAGGCCGTCCTCACGGGCGGCCCGCTCGGCGCCGCGCGCGACGTCGACGAAGAAGGGGTTGCCCATGTCGAGCACGAGCAGACCCATGATCCGGCTGCGGCCCGCCCGCAGCTGGCGGGCGGACTCGCTGCGGACGTAGCCGAGCCGGTCTATCGCCGACAGGACGCGCGCCCGGGTCTCGGTGGCGACGGAGTCCGGACGATTGATGACGTTCGAGACCGTGCCGACGGAGACTCCGGCGGCGCGGGCGACGTCCTTGATACCCACCGACTGGGCCATCGGGCAGGGACCTCCAGGAAGACGGGGGGCGAGGGGGCGAGGGGGCGACAGGACGACCTTCACATTATCGTCGAGCCGCCCCCGCACCGGTCACGATCAGGCGGGCAGTGCGAAGTCGACGACGTGGAGCGCCGAGGGGGTCGTACCGCTCGACTTCTCCTGGTACATGAACGACAGCACGTTGTCCTGCGCCACCCTCAGTTCGTCGATGACGACCTCGCCGAAGGCGTTGAGGCCGCTCCCGTCGAACAGGACCGTCCAGTCGGTGTACCCGGACGCCTTGGAGGCGGCGGCGATCCGGCCGAACGGGAAGACCGCGTAGGCGTTGTCGTACTTGTCCAGGACCAGCTTGGTGCGCTGGCTGGAGCCGAGCACGACCGGTATCTCGGTCTTCTGCCAGGTGCCCGAGGCGTTCTTGCGGACGTGGAAGGCGCGGCCGTTGGCGGTGCGGTCGGCGACGTAGTTCGTGGTGCACTGGCCGAAGCGACCGGGCACGTAACTGATGATCGCGTGCGGCAGGCCCGAGGAGTCGGTGGACTGGCTCTCCTGGTTCATCAGGGAGTGGTCCGGGTTCAGCGCGTCGATCACCAGGCCGGAGTCGGTGACGGCGACCTTGTCGGAGCCGCCGGTGGTGCCGACCACGGTGCCGGCGTTGGTGCGCCAGGTGCGGCCGCGGTCGTCGGAGTAGACGTAGCCGGTGTCGTGGTTGGTGATGCCGCCGCTGTTGCACATCACGGCGCCGTTCTGCTCGCGCCAGGTGAAGAAGGAGTGCAGCCGGCCGTTCCTGTCGTAGTCGATGCCGTGCAGGTACATGTTGCGGGCCGTCGAGGAGCCGTGCTCGCTGGTGTAGGTGCCGGTGGAGGCGGACCACTCGCCGAGGTTGGTCCAGGTCGAACCGTCGTACTCCGCCAGGGCGTTGCGGCCGTTGCCCGATATTCCGGCCCGGTAGCTGAGCTGGAGCTTGCCGTCGGGGGTGGAGACGAACTGGGGGTAGGTGAACTGCGAGGTGAGGGCGAGGCCGTCCAGGGTCGACTGGGGTGCGCCGAAGCGGGCGGCGGTCCAGCTCAGGCCCGCCGGGTTGTCCATGAGGCCCGCGACCGACTTGACGTAGGTGAAGCCGTCGCTGTGCGAGTCCATGTTGAGGTGGAGGCGGCCGTCCACCTTGGAGACGCCCATGGAGATGACGTTGTGGGAGTCGCTGGTCTTGAGGGTGTGGCCGACCTGGACGGTGGACCAGGTGCTGCCGCCGAGGACGCGGCGGCCGACGACGGCGTTCTTGTCGGCGGTGTACCAGACGGCGTACTGGTAGCCCTTGTACGTCAGCAGGCCGTTCTTCTGGAACGAGTTGTTGTTGACGAGGCCGTCGTAGGAGACGAAGAAGACGGCCTGGTTGTCGAGCGTGGTGGTGCCGGTCCGGGTGACGGAGGGACCGGGGTCGGCGGCGCGGGCGGTGCCACCGGTGAGCGCGGAGGTGGACATGGCGGACACGATGGCACCTGCGAGCAGTGTGCGTCTTCTCATGGAGCGGCTCCTGCTGTCCTGAGGGGGCCTTGCGGGGAGGGGTCAGGCGAGGTGAAACACCTCGGTGAGCGGTTTCATCGCCTCGTCCGGGCGGGCTCCGTCGAGGGACTCGAAGAAGGCGCCCATCTCGGCCTGCCAGCGGGCGTTGACCTCGGTGGCTTCCATGCCGGCCTTGGCGGCCTCGAAGTCCTCCGTCTCCAGGTAGCCGACGAGCAGTCCGTCGTCGCGCAGGAAGAGGGAGTAGTTGTGCCAGCCGGTGGCCGAGAGTGCTGCCAGCATCTCCGGCCACACGGCGGCATGGCGTTCGCGGTACTCGGCGAGCTTGTCCTGACGGACCTTGAGGAGGAAACAGACGCGCTGCATGAAGTACCGCTCCGCGACTAGAAGTTGAACTGGTCGATGTTCTTGGCGGTGAACACGGTCGGCTTGCCGAGGTTGATCACGCCGTCCTTGCCGATGGTGTACGTGGTGCCGCCGGCCTTGAAGGTCTCGCCCTCCTTGCCGGTGATCTGGCCGGAGACCAGGGCGACGGCGGTCTGGGCGGCCAGCGCGCCGAGCTTCGCCGGGTCCCACAGCTCGAAGCCGTCGACGGTGCCGTTCTTGACGTACTTGCGCATGTCGTTGGGGGTGCCGAGGCCGGTCAGCTTGACCTTGCCCTTGTACTTGGAGCCGGAGAGGTACTGGGCGGCGGCCTTGATGCCGACGGTGGTCGGGGAGATGATCCCCTTCAGGTTCGGGTACTCCTGGAGCAGGCCCTGGGTCTGCTGGAAGGACTGCTGGGCGTCGTCGTTGCCGTACGCGACCTTGACGAGCTTGATGTTCTTGTACTTGTCCTGCTTCAGCTCGTCCTTCATGAAGTCGATCCAGGTGTTCTGGTTCGTCGCCGTCTGGGCGGCGGACAGGATCGCGATCTCGCCCTTGTAGCCGATCTGCTCGGCGAGCAGCTGCACCTCGGTGCGGCCCAGGTCCTCGGCGGAGGCCTGCGAGACGAAGGCGTTGCGGCAGTCGGCCTTGGTGTCGGAGTCGTAGGTGACGACCTTGATGTCGTTCTTCATGGCCTGCTTCAGCGCGGTGCACAGGGCGCCCGGGTCCTGCGCGGACACGGCCATCGCGTTCACCTGCTGCTGGGTGAGCGTGTTGACGTAGGACACCTGCCCGGCGGTGTCCGTGGCGCTGGACGGGCCGACCTCCTTGTACTTCGAGCCCAGTTCCGTCAGGGCCGTCTCGCCGCCCTTGTCGGCGGAGGTGAAGTACGGGTTGTTGACCTGCTTGGGCAGGAAGCCGACGGTCAGGCCCTTCTTGGTGGCCGCGTTCGGGTCGGCCTTGGCGGTGGAGGCCGCCGAGGCGCCCTCGTCCTGCACGTCCTTCTTGGTGGTGCCACCGCACGCGGTGAGCGCGAGGGCGAGCGAGGTGCCGGCGGCGAGGGCCGCGCAGGAACGGCGGAGCGATGACTTACGCATGACGGATCTTCCTTACGAGGGTGAGCGGATACGAGGTTTCCTTGGGCGCCCGGATCTAGGAGGCCGGTGTGGGCGCTTTGGACGCCGGTGTCGAGGCGGCTGCTCGGCGGCCGGCCCTCGCAACCGAGATCTGCCGTGCGACCCGGGGGCCGAGCACGGAGAGGACGAGAAGAACGCCGGTGACGACGATCTGGGACTGGGCGGAGACGTCCTGGAGGCTCATCACGTTCTGCAGGGCGCCGAGGAGGAAGACCCCCGCGATCGCGCCGCCGAGCGTGCCCTTGCCGCCGTCGAAGTCGATGCCGCCCAGCAACACGGCTGCCACGACGGAGAGTTCGAGCCCCGTGGCGTTGTCGTAGCGGGCACTGGCGTAGTGCAGTGCCCAGAAGATCCCGGTGAGCGAGGCCATCAGGCCCGTCACCGTGAACAGGATCAGCTTCTGGCGCTTGACCCGGATGCCGGCGAACCGCGCCGCCTCCTCGCTCGCGCCGGTCGCGAACACCGAGCGCCCGAACGGCGTGGCGTGCAGGACGACCACGGCGATCGCGAGCAGGACGAGGAAGGGCAGGAAGGCCTGCGGGATGAAGGTGTCCCCGATCCGGCCCGCCGCGAAGTCCAGGTACTGCGTGGGGAAGTCGGTGACCGCGTCGGAGCCGAGCACGATCTGTGCGATGCCCCGGTAGGCGGCGAGGGTGCCGATGGTGACGGCGAGGGAGGGCAGGCCGAGCCGGGTGACGAGCAGGCCGTTGACCAGCCCGCAGACCACGCCGAGCACCAGGCAGATCGGGATGATGACCTCGATCGTCAGGCCCTGGTTCCACAGGGCGCCCATCACCGCGCCGGACAGCCCCGCGGTGGAGGCGACCGAGAGGTCGATCTCGCCGGAGACCACGAGCATGGTCATGGGCAGGGCGATCAGCGCGATCGGCAGGGTGTTGCCGATCAGGAACGACAGGTTCAGCGCGTTGCCGAAGCCGTCGACGGTGCCGAAGGACAGCAGCAGGACCACGACCAGAAGGGCGCCGACCACCGTGTCCCAGCGGATCGCACGCGTCAGGGAGTCAGGCATGGCGGGCGTTCCTCTTCTTCAGGGCGGAGGCCACGCGCAGCGCGACGACCCGGTCGACCGCGATGGCGAGGATGAGCAGGATGCCGTTGATGGCGAGCACCCAGACCGAGCTGACGCCGAGGGCGGGCAGCACGCTGTTGATGGAGGTCAGCAACAGGGCGCCGAGGGCCGCGCCGTAGACGCTGCCGGAGCCGCCGGTGAAGACGACGCCGCCGACCACGACCGCGCTGACGACGGTCAGTTCGTAGCCGGTGCCGGTGCTGGAGTCGACGTTGCCGAACCGGGCCAGGTACATCGCGCCGGCGAGTCCCGCGAGGCCGCCGCAGAAGGTGTAGGCGGCCAGGATCCGCTTGCGCACCGGGATGCCGGCGAGCCGGGCGGCCTCGGGGTTGGAGCCCAGCGCGTACAGCTCGCGTCCGCTGCCGAAGTGCTTGAGGCAGTAGGCGGTGGCGATCAGCACGGCCAACGCGATCAGGGCCAGCCAGGGCACCGCGGAGATGCCGCCGGAGCCGAAGTTCACAAAGCTGTCCGGGAGGTCGGCCGCGGTGATCTGGCGGGAGCCGACCCAGATGGAGTCGATGCCCCGGATGATGTAGAGCGTGCCGAGCGTGACCACCAGCGCGGGCACCTGGCCGAGGCTGACCAGCAGGCCGTTGAGCAGGCCGAATCCGATGCCGAGCAGGACCGCGAGGACGATCGCCACGACGGGGTTCCCGCCGCTCTGCAGATACGTGCCGGCTGCGAAGGCGCTGATGCCGAGGGTGGAGCCGACCGAGAGGTCGACGTTCCTCGTGATGACCACCAGCGACTGGCCGGTGGCGACCAGCACCAGGATCGTGGCGTTCAGCAGCAGGTCCTTGATGCCCTGCTCGGTGAGGAAGTCGCTGTTCCCGATCTGGGTGACGACGATCATCACCAGGAACACGACCAGGATGGCGAGTTCGCGCATCTTGAAGACACGGTCGACCAGACGGGTGCCGCTGGACTTGGGTACGTCGGTCACAGGGGCCTGGTTGGGGGTCGTCACCGTCATGCGGCGGCCCTCCCGGTGGCTGCGGCCATCACGGTTTCCTCGGTGGCGTCGGAGCGCGGGATCTCGGCGGTGAGGCGGCCCTCGTGCATCACCAGCACGCGGTCGGCCATGCCGAGGATCTCGGGCAGGTCGGAGGAGATCATCAAGATGGCCACCCCGTCGGCGGCCAGCTCGCTCAGCAGCCGGTGGACCTCGGCCTTGGTGCCGACGTCGATGCCGCGGGTGGGCTCGTCGACGATGAGCACCTTGGGGCCGGTGGCCAGCCACTTGGCGAGGACGACCTTCTGCTGGTTGCCGCCCGACAGCGTGTTGACGGTGTCGGCGATCCGGGCGTACTTCACCTGGAGCTTGACGGCCCAGTCGAGGGAACGGCTGCGTTCGGCGCCGCGGTCCATCAGGCCCGCCTTGACGGTGGTGCGCAGCCCGGTGAGGCCGATGTTGCGCTCGATGGACATGTCCATCACGAGGCCCTGGGCGCGCCGGTCCTCGGGCACCAGGGCGAGGCCCGCGGCCATCGCGGTGGACGGGGCGCCATTGACCAGTGCCCTGCCGTCCACGGAGACCTCGCCCGCGTCCCAGCGGTCGATGCCGAACACCGCGCGGGCGACCTCGGTACGGCCCGCTCCGACGAGGCCCGCGAGGCCGACGATCTCGCCTCGCCTGACCTCGAACGAGACGTCGGTGAAGACGCCCTCCCGGGTCAGCCGGCTCACCGTGAGCGCGACCTCGCCGGGGCGTACGTCCTGCTTGGGGTAGAGCTCGTCGAGGTCGCGGCCGACCATCCGGCGGACGAGGTCGTCCTCGGTCATGTCCGCGATGGGTTCGCTGGCGATCCAGGCGCCGTCGCGCAGGGTGGTGACCCGCTGGCAGATCTGGAAGATCTCCTCCAGCCGGTGCGAGATGAACAGCACCGCGGCGCCCTGCTCACGGAGCGCCTTGACGACGCCGAAGAGGCGGGCCACCTCGCTGCCGGTCAGGGCCGCCGTGGGCTCGTCCATGATCAGGACGCGGGCCTCGAAGGACAGCGCCTTGGCGATCTCGACGATCTGCTGGTCGGCGATGGACAGGCCGCGCGCCGGGCGGTCGGGGTCGAGCTCGACCCCGAGGCGCTGCATCAGGGCCAGGGTCGCGTGGTGCGTGGCCTTGTGGTCGATCCGGCCGAGGGCGCGCCGGGGCTGGCGCCCCATGAAGATGTTCTCGGCGATCGACAGGTCGGGGAAGAGCGTGGGCTCCTGGTAGATCACGGCGATACCGGCGTCGCGGGCGTCACCGGGGCCGTGGAAGACGACCGGCTCACCGTCGAGCACTACCTGGCCGGTGTCCGGTCGGTGCACTCCCGCGAGGGTCTTGATGAGGGTCGACTTGCCCGCGCCGTTCTCGCCGGCGAGGGCGTGTACCTCCCCGGGGTACAGCTCCAGGGAGACGTCCCGCAGGGCGCGAACCGCGCCGAAGGACTTCGAGATGTCCCTGAGCGCGAGAACCGGGGCCGGACCCGTGGTGGACGGGTGGGTCATTGGAGGCTCCTCGACGACGCCGGCGGGACGGCCCTCACGGCGTCGTGAAAGGTTTCAACTTGGTTGCCGGGACGTTAGGCATGGAGCGCATGTCACGTCAATGGGTTCGTGTCGAAAAACTTTCGATGAACTCAGGTCACAGGGGGATCACGGGCAACAGCCTTGGTCGCAGGGGTTGACACTCCCGCGAGGGCCCCATACTTTCCCGTCTTGAATCGTTTCACACAGCACCAGTACCAACACCCCTCAAGACCCCACGTCACAGGAGCCCTCAAGTGACCGAGCTCGCCGCGGTGAAGGCCGCTCTCAAGACCCAGGCCGTCGAGACGCCGTCGTGGGCGTACGGGAACTCGGGAACCCGCTTCAAGGTGTTCGCCCAGCAGGGCGTGCCGCGTACCCCGCAGGAGAAACTGGAGGACGCGGCGCAGGTCCACGCGTTCACCGGGGTGGCCCCGACCGTCGCCCTGCACATCCCGTGGGACAAGGTCGAGGACTACGCCGCGCTGGCGAAGTTCGCCGAGGAGCGGGGCGTGAAGCTGGGCGCCATCAACTCCAACACCTTCCAGGACGACGACTACAAGCTGGGCAGCATCTGCCATCCGGACGCCGGCGTGCGGCGGAAGGCCCTGGACCATCTGCTGGAGTGCGTCGACATCATGGACGCCACGGGGTCCACGGACCTCAAGCTGTGGTTCGCCGACGGGACGAACTATCCCGGCCAGGACGATCTGCGGGCCCGCCAGGACCGGCTGGCCGAAGGTCTCTCCGAGGTGTACGACCGCCTCGGCGACGGGCAGCGGATGCTCCTTGAGTACAAGTTCTTCGAGCCGGCGTTCTACTCGACGGACGTGCCGGACTGGGGCACGGCGTACGCGCACTGCCTCAAGCTCGGGCCCAAGGCGCAGGTCGTCGTCGACACCGGGCACCACGCTCCCGGGACCAACATCGAGTTCATCGTCACCACGCTGCTGCGGGAGGGGAAGCTCGGCGGGTTCGACTTCAACTCGCGGTTCTACGCCGACGACGACCTCATGGTGGGGGCGGCCGATCCGTTCCAGCTGTTCCGGATCATGTACGAGGTCATCCGGGGCGGCGGATTCACGCCCGATGTCGCGTTCATGCTCGACCAGTGCCACAACATCGAGGCGAAGATCCCGGCGATCATTCGTTCGGTCATGAATGTGCAGGAAGCGACCGCCAAGGCCCTGCTGGTCGACCGGGACTCTCTTGCCGTGGCTCAGCGCGAGGGTGATGTTCTGGAGGCGAACGCGGTGTTGATGGACGCGTACAACACGGATGTGCGGCCGCTTCTCGCCGAGGTGCGGGAAGAGATGGGACTGGACGCCAGTCCGATGGCTGCGTACAAGCGGTCCGGGTGGGCCGAGAAGATCATCGCCGAGCGCGTTGGTGGGGAGCAGGCAGGTTGGGGGGCGTAAGCGTCTGCCGGGTTCTGTCCGTTACGGGGTGCGGGCCGGTTCGTGGCTGGTCGCGCAGTTCCCCGCGCCCCTAAAAGCATCTCCCTGGCCCTTTCCCAGATAGGACTGAAAGTTCATGGCAACCCATCCCGAAGCCGCCGCTCTCCTCGCCCGGTCCCGTCGGCTCGGCTCCGACCCCCGCAACACCAACTACGCCGGGGGCAACGCCTCCGCCAAGGGCACCGACACCGACCCCGTCACCGGGGGTGATGTGGAGCTGATGTGGGTCAAGGGGTCCGGCGGTGACCTCGGGACGCTGACCGAGGCCGGGCTCGCCGTGCTGCGGCTGGACCGGATGCGGGCGCTCGTGGACGTGTACCCGGGGGTGGAGCGCGAGGACGAGATGGTTGCCGCGTTCGACTACTGCCTGCACGGCAAGGGGGGCGCCGCTCCCTCCATCGACACCGCCATGCACGGGCTCGTCGAGGCCGCGCACGTCGATCACCTGCACCCCGACTCCGGGATCGCGCTGGCCTGCGCCGCGGACGGGGAGAAGCTGACCGCCGAGTGTTTCGGCGACACCGTGGCCTGGGTGCCGTGGCGCCGGCCCGGGTTCCAGCTGGGGCTGGACATCGCCGCCATCAAGGCCGCCAACCCGCAGGCCATCGGGGTCGTCCTCGGTGGGCACGGGATCACCGCCTGGGGTGACACCGCCGAGGAGTGCGAGAAGAACTCGCTGCACATCATCCGGACCGCCGAGCAGTTCCTGGCGGAGCACGGCAGGGCCGAACCGTTCGGGCCCGTCATCGAGGGGTACGGCGCGCTCGGCGAGGCCGAGCGTAAGGAGCGGGCGGCCGCGCTCGCGCCGTACGTCCGCGCCATCGCCTCCCAGGACAAGCCGCAGGTCGGGCACTTCAACGACTCCGCGCCGGTACTGGAGTTCCTGGCCCGCGCCGAGCACCCGCGCCTCGCCGCCCTCGGGACCTCCTGCCCCGACCACTTCCTGCGGACCAAGGTGCGGCCGCTCGTCCTGGACCTGCCGCCGACGGCTCCTCTGGAGGAGGCGATCGCGCGGCTCGACGCGCTGCACGCCGAGTACCGCGAGGAGTACGCCGCCTACTACCAGCGGCACGCCCTGCCCGACTCCCCCGCCATGCGCGGCGCCGACCCGGCCATCGTGCTCATCCCGGGCGTCGGCATGTTCTCCTTCGGCAAGGACAAGCAGACCGCCCGGGTCGCGGGCGAGTTCTACGTCAACGCCATCAATGTGATGCGGGGCGCCGAGGCCGTCTCCTCCTACGCGCCCATCGAGGAGTCCGAGAAGTTCCGCATCGAGTACTGGGCCCTGGAGGAGGCCAAGCTCCAGCGGATGCCGAAGCCCAAGCCGCTCGCGACACGGGTCGCCCTCGTGACGGGCGCCGGCAGCGGCATCGGTAAGGCCATCGCGCAGCGGCTGGTCGCCGAGGGCGCGTGTGTCGTCGTCGCCGACCTCAACGCCGAGAACGCCGCCGCGGTCGCCGAGGAGCTGGGCGGTCCTGACAAGGCCGTCGCCGTGACGGTCGACGTCACCTCGGAGGAGCAGATCGCCGAGTCGTTCCGCGCCGCGCTGCTGGCGTTCGGCGGCGTGGACCTCGTCGTCAACAACGCCGGCATCTCGGTCTCCAAGCCGCTCCTGGAGACCTCCGCCAAGGACTGGGACCTCCAGCACGACATCATGGCGCGCGGTTCCTTCCTGGTGTCGCGGGAGGCGGCGCGGGTGATGATCGCGCAGAAGCTGGGCGGCGACGTCGTCTACATCGCCTCCAAGAACGCCGTGTTCGCGGGCCCCAACAACATCGCCTACTCCGCCACCAAGGCCGACCAGGCCCACCAGGTGCGGCTGCTGGCCGCCGAGCTGGGCGAGCACGGCATCCGCGTCAACGGCGTCAACCCCGACGGCGTGGTGCGCGGGTCCGGCATCTTCGCCGGCGGCTGGGGTGCCAAGCGCGCGGCCGTGTACGGCGTGGAGGAGGAGAAGCTCGGCGAGTTCTACGCCCAGCGGACCATCCTCAAGCGCGAGGTGCTCCCCGAGCACGTGGCCAACGCCGTGTTCGCGCTGACCGGCGGGGAGCTGACGCACACCACCGGGCTGCACGTCCCGGTCGACGCCGGCGTCGCGGCCGCCTTCCTGCGATGAGCGCGTCCGTGAAGTCGTACGCCGCGGTCGACCTCGGCGCGTCCAGCGGACGGGTCATGGTCGGCCGCGTCGGCCCCGACAGCCTGGAGCTGTCCGAGGCCCACCGGTTCGTGAACCGGCCGGTCCGGGTCCCGGAGGGCCTGCGCTGGGACATCCTCTCGCTGTACGGCGGTGTCCTGGACGGGCTGAAGGCGGCCGGTGCCCACTGCGGTGGAGGACTCGACTCCGTCGGCATCGACAGCTGGGCCGTGGACTACGGGCTGCTGGACGCCGACGGGGCGCTGCTCGGCAACCCGGTGCACTACCGGGACTCCCGCACCGAGGGGGTCGCGCAGAAGGTGTGGGCGACCGTGCCCGCGCCCGAGCTCTACGCGGCCACCGGTCTGCAGTACGCGCCCTTCAACACGCTGTACCAGCTGGTGGCCGATGAACTCCTCGGCGCGCGACGCCTGTTGCTCGTTCCCGATCTGCTGACGTACTGGCTGACCGGCGAGCAGGGCACCGAGCTGACCAACGCCTCGACCACCCAGCTGATCGATCCCCGGACACGCGGATGGTCGTACGACATCGCCTCGCGCGTCGGCATCGACCTGGGGTTGTTCGCGCCGCTGCGGCAGCCCGGGGACCCGGCCGGTCCGCTCCGGCCCGAGGTGCTGGAGGAGACCGGTCTGCGCGGGCCGGTGCCGGTGACGGCCGTCGGGTCGCACGACACGGCCTCGGCGGTGGCCGCCGTGCCCGCCTCCGGTGAGCGGTTCGCCTACATCTGCACCGGCACCTGGTCCCTTGCGGGCCTTGAGCTGGACGCGCCGGTGCTGACGGAGGAGAGCCGGGCCGCCAACTTCACCAATGAGCTGGGGCTCGACGGCACGGTCCGGTATCTGCGGAACATCATGGGGTTGTGGCTGCTCCAGGAGTGCGTACGGGTCTGGGGCGACCCGGATCTGGGCGAGCTGCTGTCGGCGGCGGCAGAGGTGCCGGCGCTGCGGTCGGTGGTGGACGCCGGGGACGCGGCGTTCCTGGCGCCGGGCCGGATGCCGAAGCGGATCGCCGAGGCCTGCCGTGCCTCGGGGCAGCCGGTGCCCGGCTCCCCCGCCGAGGTCACGCGCTGCATCCTCGACTCGCTGGCCCTCGCCCACCGCAAGGCGGTGGAGGAGGCGCAGCGGCTGGCCGACCACCCCGTGGACGTCGTGCACGTGGTCGGGGGCGGCACGCGCAACGCGCTGCTGTGCCAGCTGACCGCGGACGCCTGCGGGCTGCCCGTGGTGGCGGGGCCGACCGAGGCGGCGGCGCTCGGCAACGTCCTGGTCCAGGCGCGGGCCCACGGGCTCGTGGGCGACCTCGCGAGCGGGCGCGAACTGCTGACCCGTACGCAGCCGCTCACGCGGTACGAGCCGCGGGGCGACACCGCGCGCTGGCGCGAGGCACAGTCCCGGCTCACCGGGGCCTGACCCGGGTCTCGCCCCGGCCTCGCCCCCGGACTACGCTTCACTCATCCGATGACCGACCACAAGGAGCCGCGATGCGTGTCGCCCTGTTCCTGACCTGTGTCAACGACACGCTCTATCCGGACACCGGGCGCGCTGTGGTGAAACTGCTGACCAGGCTGGGCGTAGACGTCGACTTCCCGATGTCGCAGACCTGCTGCGGGCAGGCGCACTACAACACCGGCTACCGGCATGAGGCGGAACCACTGGCCCGGCATTTCTCCGATGTCTTCCGGGACTACGAGGCAATCGTGACGCCGTCCGGCTCCTGCGGGGCGATGGTGCGGGAGCTGTATCCGCGGATGGGTGAGCGGGCCCGGGCCGAGGGGCGCGGGGAGAGCCTGGCGGCCACGCTGGCGCCCGTGGTGCCCAAGACGTACGAGCTCACGGAGTTCCTGGTGGACGTGCTGGGGGTGACGGACGTCGGGGCGTACTACCCGCACACGGTGACCTACCACCCGACCTGTCACGGACTGCGCGGACTGGGGCTCGGCGACCGGCCCCGGCGGCTGCTCCAGGCGGTCAAGGGCCTGGAGCTGAGGGAGCTTCCGGGCGCCGACGAGTGCTGCGGCTTCGGCGGCACCTTCGCGCTGAAGAACTCCGATGTCTCGGCGGCGATGGGCGCGGACAAGGTGCGCAACGCGGAGTCGACGGGCGCCGAGGTGCTGTGCGCGGCCGACAACTCCTGCCTCATGCACATCGGGGGCACGATGGGCCGGCTGGAGTCGGGCATGCGGCCCGTGCACATCGCGGAGATCCTGGCGGGCACGGAAGAGGAGTCGGCCGTATGAGCGGGACGTATCTGGGGATGCCGGCCTTCCCCGAGGCGGCACGCGAGGCCGTCAACAACAAGACGCTGCGCGGCAATCTGCGCCACGCCACGCACACCATCCGCGCCAAGCGGGAGAAGGCCGTCGCCGAGGTCTCCGACTGGGCCGAGCTGCGCGAGGCGGGCAAGCGGATCAAGGACCACACGCTGCGTCATCTCGACCGGTATCTCGTGCAGTTGGAAGAGTCGGTCACGGCCGCGGGCGGCACCGTCCACTGGGCCGCCGACGCCGACGAGGCCAACGAGATCGTGGCGCACCTCGTCAAGATGACCGGCGAGTCGGAGGTCGTCAAGGTCAAGTCGATGGCCACCCAGGAGATCGGGCTCAACGAGGCGCTGGAGGCCGAGGGCATCCGGGCCTACGAGACCGATCTCGCCGAGCTGATCGTGCAGTTGGGCAAGGACCGCCCCTCGCACATCCTCGTCCCGGCGATCCACCGCAACCGGGGCGAGATCCGGGACATCTTCGAGCGCGAGATGAGCGAGTGGGGCCGCCCGGCCCCCGAGGGCCTCACCGACACACCCGCCGAACTGGCGGAGGCGGCACGGCTGCACCTGCGGGAGAAGTTCCTGCGCGCCAAGGTCGGCGTGTCCGGCGCCAACTTCATGGTCGCCGACACCGGCACCCTGGTGGTCGTGGAGTCCGAGGGCAACGGACGGATGTGCCTGACCCTGCCCGAGACGCTGATCTCGGTCGTCGGCATCGAGAAGATCGTGCCGACCTGGCAGGACCTGGAGGTCTTCCTCCAGACACTCCCCCGCTCCTCGACCGCCGAACGCATGAACCCGTACACCTCCACCTGGACCGGCACCACCGACGAGGACGGCCCGCAGCACTTCCATCTGGTGCTGCTCGACAACGGCCGCTCCGACACCCTCGCCGACGAGGTCGGCCGCCAGGCCCTGCGGTGCATCCGCTGCTCGGCATGCCTGAACGTCTGCCCGGTCTACGAGCGGGCCGGCGGACATGCCTACGGCTCGGTCTACCCGGGCCCGATCGGCGCGATCCTCAGCCCCCAACTGCGGGGCACGGCAAGCGAGATCGACGCCTCCCTGCCGTACGCCTCCTCGCTGTGCGGGGCCTGTTACGAGGTCTGCCCGGTCGCCATCGACATCCCCGAGGTGCTGGTGCATCTGCGCGAGCGGGTCGTGCAGGGCGGGCCGGTGGTCCGTGAGGGCAACAAGGTGGTGCTCAAGCCCGCCAAGGGACACGCGGCCGAGCGGGCGGCGATGCGGGCGGCCCGCTGGGCGTTCTCCCGCCCCGGAGTCCTGCGGACCGGCCAGCGGGCGGCGTCGCGGACCCGCCGTGTCCATCCGCGCACCCTGCCGGGTCCCGGCAAGGCGTGGAGCGGCACCCGGGACCTGCCTGCCGTGCCCGCGGAACCGTTCCGCGACTGGTGGCAGCGCACAGACGGCGGCAAGGAGGGCACCAAGTGAGCAGCAGGGAGCGGATTCTGGGCCGGGTGCGGCGGGCGCTGGCCGATACCCCTGGGGAGGACGCCCCGATCGAGCGCGCGTACCTGCGCGAACACGGCGACCGCGGTGTCGAGGAGACGGTCGAGCTGCTGGCCGAGAACCTCGCCGACTACCGGGCGATCGTGCACCGCTGCACCTCGGCCGACCTGCCGGCGACACTCGCCGGAATGCTGGCGGCCCGGGGGGCGAAGACGGTTCTCGTGCCCCCGGGCCTGGAGCCCGCGTGGCTCGCGGACGCGGGGACCGAGCAGGTCCCGGACCGGGCCGGGAGCACCCCGCACGAACTGGACCGGATCGACAGCGTGGTCACGGCGTGCGCGGTGGCCGTCGCCGAGACCGGCACCATCGTGCTGGACGGCGGCCCGGACCAGGGCCGCCGCCGCATCACCCTGGTCCCCGACCACCACATCTGTGTCGTCCGGGTGCCGGACCAGGTCGTCTCCTCCGTGCCGCAGGCCCTCGAACGCCTCGACCCGGTACGCCCGTTGACATGGATCTCGGGTCCTTCGGCGACCAGTGACATCGAGCTGGACCGGGTCGAGGGGGTGCACGGTCCGCGCACCCTGGAGGTGGTACTGGTGGACTCTCAGGCCAGCGAGGACGTCAACTCGTAGCGTCCGGAGGGGAGTTCGTACGAGGCGACCCCGTCCTCGAAGCTCAGGTACGTCACTCCACTCACACCTGACAGGGGTGTGCCGCCCTCGCGCACGGAGCCGGGGTCGGATGTGGGGATGTGCAGGGTCGCGGTGCTGTTGGCGGGGACCGCGATCCGGTGCGTGAACTCGCTCTCCCGCACCGCCCAGGCGCTGACGATCTCCCCGTACGGCGACCGGTGCGAGCCGGTGACCCGGGTGATCCGGCCCGTCGGGTCGAGGTGGGGCCGCAGGAAGAAGTGCCGGAAGCCCGGGTGGGCCGGGTCCCCCGCGATGCCGGCCATGCTCTCGTACATCCACTCCATGATCGCGCCGTAGGCGTAGTGGTTGAACGAGTTCATCTCGACCGGCCCGAAGCCGTCCTCCTTGGAGTACGAGTTCCAGCGCTCCCAGATCGTGGTCGCGCCGTTCTTCACCGAGTACAGCCAGGACGGCATCGCGTCCTGGTGCAACACCTTGTAGGCCAGCTCCACCTGTCCCTCCTCGGTGAGGACGGGGGCCAGGACGTTCACCCCGAGGAAGCCGACGGAGAGGGTGTTCTCGGCGTATCCGACGCGGGTGCTGTCGGGGTGGGCGGCCTTGTAGGCGGCGGAGTTGCCGATGTTCTGCACGAGGAGCTCGACGAGCGCGCGCCGCTGGGCCTCGGTGTCGTACAGGCCGAGTTCGAGGACCCAGAGCAGGGCGGTCTGGCTGTCGTCCTCGGTCCGGGTGGGACTGCCGCCAGGGGTCCAGGGCGGCGGGGAGCCGAGGCTGGAGCGTACGGTGAGCCGGCCGTCCTCGGTGCTCACGTACTTGGTGACGAACGCCCGCTTGATGTGGGAGAACAGCTCCTCGTAGGCGTGGGCCTCGGCGGTGCGGCCGGTGGCGCGGGCCATGTCCGTCATGAGCCGGGCGCTGTGGGCGTAGTAGGCGTCGCTGATGAGCTGGGTGCTGGTGACCTGGAAGGCGAGCCAGTCGCCGAAGATCGCGCCCTGTCCGGCGTAGGTGTCGCCGGTGCGCGCCCGGATCCAGTCCATGTAGGCCGTCATCGCGTCCCAGCTGCGGTCCACGACGGTGGTGTCCCCGCTCATCTGCCACACGGTCCAGGGCACGACGACTCCGCAGTCCGCCCAACCGCTCGCGGGGACCGGGTCGTTGTAGCGGGCGCCGGGCGCGATCCAGGTGAACTGGGCGCCGTCCGCGCCGTAGGTGCGCTGGGAGTCGATCAGGATGTCCTGGAAGTGGCTCAGGAAGGCGACCGCGTCGGTGTTGTAGAGGCCGGTCCGGGAGAAGAGCTGGGTGTCGCCGGTCCAGCCGCAGCGTTCGTCGCGTTGCGGGCAGTCGGTGGGCACCCACAGGTAGTTGCCGCGCTGGCCCCACCGGACGTTGCTGATCAGCTGGTTGACGTCGGCGTCGTCCGTTTCGACGGCGCCGATGTCGTGGAGGGCGGAGGTGGCGACCCTGCCGGTCAGTTCGGTGAGGGTGACGGTGGCGGTCGTGGTGACGGAGAGGTAGCGGAAACCGTAGAAGGTCAGGGAGTCCTGGTGGGTCTCGCCCTCCGGGTCGCCCTTGAGGATGTAGGTGCTCCTCGCCCCGGCGGTGCGGAGGTTGGCCCGGTAGACGGAGCCCTCAGGGCCGTCCGCGCCCGCGCTGGTGTCGTTGAGCATCTCCCCCGGCGCGAAGACGACTTCGGCTCCGGCGGGGCCGCGGAGGGTGTAGCGGGGGACGCCGACCAGGTTCTGGCCGAGGTCGATCACGGCGGTGTCGCCGGGGTGCAGGGTGAGGGGGGCGGTGGCGGCCTCGGCGGGGTCGGTGACCGTGCGGGCGGGGTCGGCGACGGGATCACTGCCACCGGCGTAGACCGTGATCGACCGCGGCCTGCGGTCCCACTCGGGCATCAGCCGGGCCGACTCGCCCGGGTAGGCGACCAGTCGGGAGTCGGGGAAGCGGGTGGTGAAGTCGTGCTCCTCGACCCCGGACCAGGCGGAGGCGTCGAAGCCGTTGTCGGTCCAGCCCGGCAGCTCCCGGCGGGCGTCGTAGGTCTGGCCGTCGTAGATGTCGTCGGCACGGTAGGGGCCGGTGTCCGTGGCCCTCCAGTGGTCGTCCGGCGTGGTCACGACGGTCTGGGTCGAGCCGTCCTCGTAGCGGATCAGGAGCTTGGCCTTGAGGGCTAGGGGGTTGCCCGTCGCGGAGTAGTAGACGCTGTTGTCGGAGACGCGTCCGTTGTACCAGCCGTTGCCCAGGACGGCCGCGAGGGTGACCTGCGGCCGGTCCGCCAGCAGGGCCGTCACGTCGTAGGTGAAGTAGCTGACCGTGGTGTCGTAGTTGGTCCAGCCCGGGGTGAGCAGTTCGTACGTGGTGCCGCCGTCCTGGGGCACGCCGACCCGGCGGCCGTTGACGTGGACGTCGTACACGCCGAGCGCGGAGACATAAAGCCGGGCCTCGCGCACATGGGAGGCCGTCAGCGCCGCCTGCCTTCTCAGCAGCGGCGAGCCCGGGCTGTTCGGGGCCTTGCCCGCCATGGTGATCCACCGCGCGCCGTCCCAGCCGCGCACGCCGTCGGTGCTGAGCAGGCCCGTCTCGAACCATGCCGGCGGGGCGTCGGGGAGCCTGCGGCCGTGCTCGTCCCAGACCTGGACCGTCCAGTGATAGCGGGTCGAGGCGTGCAGTTCGGCGCCCCCGTACAGCACGGCCACCGAGTCCGCCGAGTCGGTCCTGCCGCTGTCCCAGACGTCCGCGCGGCCCTCGGCCAGACGGTCGGGGCTGGACGCGACCAGGACGCGGTAGGCCGTCTGACGCCGGCCGCGGACCCGGGACGCGGTGCGCCAGCCGAATCGCGGGCGGGCCGCGTCCACGCCGAGCGGATCGGTGCGGTGCTCCACCGTGAGGCCCTCGACGGCGGTGCGGTGGACTCCGTCGGTCATGCCGTGGTCCCTTCGGCGGCTCGGTGTTGTATCGATTCAGTCAGGTCGGCGGTTGAAGCTACTGGCGAAAAGGGCGGGTGTCCACTGTCCGCGTCGTGAGTTGAACCGTTCAAAAGCCTGACGGCTCCTCTTCACCGCGATCAGGTCAGCTGTAGACGATCGGGCAGCCGCGCCGCAGGGAGTGCTGGGCGGCGCGCAGGTACAGGGCCACGTAGAACGTGGCGTCGAGGTCCTCGGCCCAGGGCCCGGGGCGTGCCTCGGCGACCCGCTTCGCCTCGCCGTCCAGGAACCACATGGTGAGGTCGAGGTTGTCGCAGGCCTCGGGTATCTCGTCGAGGGGCAGGCGCACGGCCTCGGCCAGCCGTCCCGCGAGGTCGAGGATCCGTGGTGCTCCGGCGATCACCGTCGTGTCCGAGTAGGAGGACTCGACGGGCAGTTCGATCTCGACGTCGAGCGGCACCGGCACCAGCACCGACCAGTCGAGGAGGGACTCCGGCTCGGAGGGCGCCAGCCGGTCCTGCGCCAGCCGCAGAAAGCCCTCCATGGGCGGGACCAGCTTCTCCTCGAACCGCGTCCCCGACCCGCGGACGAACTCCGTCTCCTCGGGCACGGACTCGTACGGCGGCAGCCCCCGGCGGCGCAGTTCCTCGTTCAACCCAGCGGCGACAGCCCCCATGCCCTCCTCCTCGTCCGCGTCGAACCACTCCCGAGCGCCCACGCTCACCAGATAGATCCCCATGCGCCGAAAAGTACAGCGCCCCACTGACAACGCGCCCCGATCGCCTTCAACGGCCCCCGCCTCAGGGACCGGTCAGCAGAAGCGTGGGCAGGGTGTCCTCCAGGATCCGCTCGCGGGGCAGGGTGAGGCCGAAGTGCTGCTGGAGCACCTCCAGGCAGGCCCGGTGCACGGCACGGTGTTCCAGGTCGTCGTCGGGCAGTCCGGCGGCGGTGAGCCGCTGCTGGACGGCGGCGACCACCTCGGGGTCGCCCTCGGGACTGCCGTACCCCCAAGTGCCGTCCAGGTGCAGGTTGAACGCGCACATCAGGTTCTCGTCGTGGCGGTAGGCGAAGCTCGGGGGCACCGGCTTGCCGTTCTCCTCCTCGTACTCCAGGTGGTGGACGTGCAGGCCGCCGCGGTCGACCGGCCGGGTGCCGGTGCCGAACTCGCCCTGCCAGCCGCCGTACTTGATGACGTAGGACCACTCGTCGAGCTCGCCGTGGCGCAGGGCGATGCCGTCCAGCACCTCTCCGTGCAGACCTTCCAGCAGGTCCTGCACCTGGCGGCCGGTGAGTTCGCCGATGGCGCGGGGCCGGTAGGGACGGTGGGCGGTCTCGGCGACACGTCGCGCCAGGGACTCCGATTCGAGGTCGGGTGCGATCACCACGCTGTAGCCGCCCCAGGCGATGGACTGCGGTTCGGCGAGCCAGGCTATTCCGTCGGTCATGGCGGTCAACCCTGCCGTATCCGCCGGGAGGGTGTCACTGAGTACACCTCGGAAGACGGGTTCTGCGCCCCATGTGCCCGGGTCCGTGTCTGCGTAGCTTCTTGAGCGAGGCACACGGCGTGCCGGACGAAGGGGGACGACGATGTTTCACACCACTGCACGACGCGGGCACGACGCGGGACCCGCCGCGGAGGCACTGCGGCTGGTGAAGGTCAGCAGGACCTACGGCACGGACGACAGTGCCGTGACCGCCCTGGACGGCGTCACGTTGAGCCTCGCCCGGGGCACCTTCACCGCGGTGATGGGTCCGTCGGGGTCCGGCAAGTCCACGCTGCTGCAGTGCGCGGCCGGGCTCGACCGGCCGGACAGCGGGATCGTACGGGTGGACGGCACGGAGCTCACGGGTGGCGGCGAGGCGGAGCTGACCAGGTTCCGGCGCGGGCGGGTGGGGTTCGTGTTCCAGCAGTACAACCTGCTGGAGACGCTGACGGTCGCGCAGAACACCGTCCTGCCGCTGAAGCTCGCCGGGCGGAAGGTGGACCGGCGGCGGGTCACGGAGGTCCTCACGGCCGTCGGTCTCGGCGACCGGCTCGGCCACCGGCCCGACCAGCTCTCCGGCGGTCAGCGGCAGCGCGTGGCCATCGCCCGCGCGCTGGTCGCGGACCCCCGGGTGATCTTCGCGGACGAGCCGACCGGCGCCCTGGACACCCGCAGCGCGCGGGACGTGCTGCGGCTGCTCCAGGAGGCGGTGCGGGTGCACGGGCGGACCGTGGTGATGGTGACCCACGACCCGGTCGCCGCCTCCTACGCGGACTCCGTGCTGTTCCTCGCGGACGGCAGGCTCGCGGGCCGGCTGGACGCCCCGACGCCGGACGCGGTGGCCGAGCGCCTCGCGCACCTGGGCGACGACGTGACGGCGGGGGTGTGAGAGATGTTCATGCTGGCGATGCGGTCGATACGGCAACGGCCCGGACGGTTTCTCGCGACCCTGCTCGCCGCCTTCCTGGGCGCGGGGATCATCATGACGTTCAACTCGCTGTACGACACGGCGGCTCAGCCGGGTGTCGACGCGGTGAGCTCGGACACCCTGACCACCTCGGCGAGTGTGGTCGGCGGTTACGGCACCCTCCTGGTGTTCTTCGCCGTGGCCTCGACACTCACCGTCAACGTCCGTCAGCGGGCGGGTGAGTTGGAGCTGCTGCGCTGCTCGGGGGCGACGCCGGGGCAGATCAGGCGGATGGTCGTGGGCGAGTCCGTGGCGGTCGCCCTGATCGGTACCGTGCTCGCGATCGGTCCGGCGATGCTGGGCGGGCGGGCGCTCCTGGGCGTCTTCCAGGACAGCGGGCAGGTCGCTGAGAACGTCGAGCCCTCCTTCGGCCCCGTGGCGCTGATGTCGGGCGTCGACATCACGCTGGTCGCGGCGGCGGGCGCCGCCTTCCTCGCGGTGCGACGGGCCGGCCGCGGGCGTCGGCAGCGGGGCCGGGCGCGCACGGTCCTGGCGTACGCCGCACTCGGCACCGGGGCCGTCTCGGTGATCTCCACCTTCGCCTTCTCGGCGACGGACGAGGCGCTCATGGCGACGCCGGCGTACGGGGCGATCCTGCTGTCGGTGGGGTGCGCGCTGCTCGCGCCGCGGCTGCTCAAGGGTGTCCTGGACCGGCTGCCGCTGACCGGGGCGAGCGGCTGGCTGGCCGTGCGGAACCTGCGCCGGCGGGCGGACCACCTCTCCGGGATCCTGATGTCGCTGATCCTGTTCACGGCAGTGTCCGTCGCCACGCTGTCCATGCAGGGCGTGGAGAGCGACGCCGTGAAGGCCTCGGGCGCGGTGAAGACGGTCGACGCGAAGAACCTTCAGACGCTGAACCTCACGGTCGTCGGCATCATCGTGGTGTTCGTGTGCGTGATGCTGGTCAACTCGCTGTACGCGGCGACGACCTACCGCGGCCGGGAGTTCGGGCAGCAGCGGCTGGCCGGGGCGAGCCCGCGACAGGTGCTGGGCACGGTGGGCGTGGAGGGGCTGATCCTCACGGCGCTCGGGCTGTTCTTCGGCACCGTGGCGGCGCTGGCCGGGATCATCCCGTTCACGGTCGTCCGCACCGACTCGGTGCTGCCGCATCAGGGTCTCGGCATCTGGCTGGCGGTGGCGGCGATCGCGGCGGCCGCGACGATCGGGACGAGCCTGGCCACGGCCCGCCGGGTGCTGCGCACCCCGGCGGTGGAGGCGGTGGGACTGGCGGCCTGAGGAGCACCGGCGGACTACGGGCGTCACCTCGGTGGCGCCCGTGGCCGTGCCCGCTCCCACCACGTGACAGAACCGGTGAACAAGCGCTTAGATAGTTGGCGGTACGAGTTCGCGCCGCCCGGGAGGCCCCGTTGCTGTTCACATCCGTCGACGACGTCTCCGCACGCCTCGCCGAGACCGGCTACCTCGCCTCGCCCGCGGTCGCCACGACCGTGTTCCTCGCCGACCGGCTCGGCAAGCCGCTCCTGGTCGAGGGCCCCGCCGGGGTCGGCAAGACGGAGCTGGCCAAGGCGGTGGCCGAGGTCGCCGACGCGCGTCTGGTGCGGCTCCAGTGCTACGAGGGCGTGGACGAGTCCCGGGCGCTGTACGAGTGGAACCACGCCAAGCAGTTGCTGCGGATCAGCGCGGGGCGTGACGAGACCTGGGACGAGGCGCGCACGGACATCTTCAGCGAGGAGTTCCTGCTCTCCCGGCCCCTTCTGACGGCGATCCGCGGCGACGAGCCCAAGGTGCTGCTGATCGACGAGACCGACAAGGCGGACGTCGAGGTCGAGGGGCTGCTCCTGGAGGTGCTCAGCGACTTCCAGGTCACGGTTCCCGAGCTGGGCACGATCACCGCGTCCCGCCGACCCTTCGTCGTCCTCACCTCCAACGCCAGTCGCGAGCTGTCGGAGGCCCTGCGCCGCCGCTGCCTGTTCCTGCACATCGGGTTCCCGGAGGAGGAGCTGGAGCGGCGGATCGTACGGCTGAAGGTGCCGGGGCTCGACGAGACGCTGGCGAAGTCCGTGGTCCGGGTCGTGGGAGCGCTCAGGGCCATGGACCTGCGCAAGGTGCCCTCGGTCGCCGAGACCATCGACTGGGCGCGTACGCTCCTCGCGCTCGGCGCGGACCACCTCGACGAGACGGTCGTTCGGGACAGCCTGGGCGTGCTCCTCAAGCACCAGGACGACATCCTCAAGGCCGGGGCCAAGCTCGACCTGGACGCGGTGTGAGCACCGCCGAGCGGCTCACCTCCCTGGTCGGCGCCCTGCGCGCGCACGGCGTGCGGATCGGGACGGGCGAGACGGTGGACGCGGCGCAGGCGGTCGAGGCGCTCGGGTTCGCCGACCGCGAGCTGCTGCGGGAGGGCCTGGCGGCGACTCTGCTGCACAGCACGGCCCAACGGCCGGTGTTCGACCCGGTCTTCGACCTCTACTTCCCGCGGGGCGTCGGCGGGCCCGACACCGGTCCACCGGACCGGGACGACCTGCGCGAGCGGCTCGCCGGGGCCCTGGCCGCGAACGACGAGAGCCTGCTGGCCCGCCTCGCGGCAGAGGCCGTCGACGGATTCGGCGGATACGGCAACTCCCCTTCCTCGGACGGCTGGTCGTCGTACCAGACCCTCGACCGGCTGCGCCCGCAGACCCTGCTCGCGCGCGTCCGGGACGACGTGCGGGGGCGGCAGGGCATGTCCGGGTTCACCGACCGGCTGCTGGAGGACGAGATCCGGCGGCGCATCGAGGCGTTCCGCGCGCTGGTGGCGACGGAGGCCCGGCGGCGGGTCGCGGAGCGGCGGGACCGGGACCGGATCGCGCGGCGGGCGGTGGCGCCGACGACCGACCGGGTCGACTTCCTGTTCGCGGGGAAGGACCGGCTCGCCGAACTGCGGCGCACGGTCCAGCCGTTGGCCCGCAAGCTCGCCACCCGGCTCGCGGCCCGCCGCCGACGCGCCGCCCGGGGCAGTATCGATCTACGGCGCACCCTGCGCGGCTCGCTGTCCACGGGCGGGGTGCCGATGAAGCCGGTGCTGCGCAGGCGCCGGCCGGCCCGGCCCGAACTGGTGCTGCTGTGCGATGTGTCGGGCTCGGTGTCGGGGTTCTCGGACTTCACGATGCTGCTGGTGCAGGCGCTGCACGACCAGTTCAGCAAGGTGCGGGTGTTCGCCTTCGTCAACCGTATCGACGAGGTCACCCGGCTCCTGCGGCACGGGGCGGCCGACGCGGAAGGGCTGAGCGCCCGGATCCGCGCCGAGGCCACGCTCACGGGATGGCACGGCAGCAGCGACTACGGCGTGGCGCTGGGCGAGTTCGCGTCGCTGTACGGGGACGCGCTGAGCCCGCGCACGACGGTGTTCGTCCTCGGTGACGCCCGCACCAACATGAGCGACCCGAACCTGCCCGCCGTCCGGGAGATCACCGAACGGGCGCGCCGCGTCTACTGGTTGAACCCGGAGGCGCGGGCGCAGTGGGGCACGGGCGACTCGGCCGCGTACGAGTACGCCGAGTCGGTGGAGATGCACGAGTGCCGCAATGTCCGCCAGCTCAGCGCCCTGGTGGGACGACTGCTGCCGATCTGACCGCCCGCGGGGTCGCCCAGGAAAGCCGCCGGCATCTCCCGGCCCTGACGTCGACGTCCAGTTCAGGTCGTGGAACCCGCGCCGGGCCGGCGATCACGGCGATCACTGCCCGCATGGGCGGAGGGGGCCGGACTCGTCGGTGTACCGTCCGCGCCGACGCTCGAACGGGACACGGTCGCCCGGATGCCCCCGGCGCCAAGGCGACGGTCAACGGTCAACGGTCGACGAGAGGGTCGGTCGATCGGGAAGGCCGCCGGCATCTCCTCGGCCCTGACGTCGACGTCCAGTTCAGGTCGTGGAACCCGCGCCGGGCCGGCGATCACGGCGATCCCGGCCCGCATGGGCGGAGGGGGCCGGACTCGTCGGTGTACCGTCCGCGCCGACGGCTGGCCCGTCGCCGGCGTGGCTCAGGCCGCCAGCTGCGGGTACAGCGCCGAGAGATCCGCGGCGAGTCCGGCCTTCACCTGACGGGTGAGGTCGTCGGCGAGGACCTCGAAGGCGCCGGCCTCGATGCCGTCGAGGGCCTGCGCGGCCACGCTCTCGGGCGTGACCTTCGGGGCGTCGATCTTCGCGGTCATGTCCGTGTCGACGTATCCGACGTGCAGTCCGGTGACCTCGATCCCGCGCGGCCTCAGGTCCAGGCGCAGGGAGTTGGTCTGCGACCACAGGGCGGCCTTGGAGGCGCTGTAGGAACCGGCGACGCCGAGCCACGACAGGACCGAGTGGACGTTGAGGATGTGGCCGCCGCCGTTGCGCTCGATGACCGGCACGAAGGCGCGGGTGACGAGGAGCGGTCCGAAGAAGTTGGTCTCGAACTCGCGGCGGACGTCCTCCACGGGGGCGTCCAGGAAGCTCGCGTTCACGGACGCGCCGGCGTTGTTGATCAACAGGGTGACGTCCTGGGCCTGTTCGGCGGCGGCCGCCACGGAGGCGGGGTCGCTCACCTCCAGGGCCAGCGGCACCGCGTCGGGGTGGGTGACGGTCCGCGGGTCGCGGGCGGTGGCGTACACCTTCTTCGCCCCACGCTCGTACAGGGCCGTCACCAGCGCCCGGCCGATGCCTCGGCTGCCGCCGGTGACCAGGGCGACGGAACCTTCGATGGTGGTCATGGGAGTCTCCAGCAACGTTGAGAAACCGATCGGTTTACCTACGCCGCCAGAGTAAACCGATCGGTTTCCGATGGCAAGGCGAGACCTCTTCCCTACGCTCCGAAGCGACGGAGGGGGACCCATGAAGGCAGTCGTCCAGGACCGGTACGGCTCGGTGAACACACTGGAGCTGAGGGAGGTCGAGCAGCCCGTGCCGGCCGCCGACGAGGTGCTGGTGCGCGTGCACGCGGCCTCGGTGAACGCCTACGACTGGCACTACCTGCACGGCGACCCGAAGATCGCCCGGCTTTCGTTCGGGCTGCGCGCGCCGAAGGTGCGGATCCGGGGCCGGGACTTCGCGGGCCGCGTCGAGGCCGTCGGCACCGAGGTCAAGGGCCTGTGTCCGGGCGACGAGGTGTACGGCGAGGCGGACGGGACCTTCGCCGAGTTCGTCTGCGCCAAGGACGGCGAAACGGACCTCAAGCCCGCCGGCCTCTCCTTCGAGCAGGCGGCCGCGATGCCGCTGGCCGCGAACACCGCGCTCATCGGGGTGCGGGACGTGGCCGGAGTCCGGGCCGGACAGTCCGTCCTGGTGAACGGCGCGTCGGGCGGCGTGGGGACCTTCGCCGTGCAGATCGCGAAGGCGTACGGGGCTGAGGTGACCGGTGTGTGCGGCGCACGCAACGTCGAACTCGTCGGCTCCCTCGGGGCGGACCAGATCGTCGACTACACCCGGGAGGACTTCACCCGGACCGGACGCCGCCACGACGTGGTGCTGGACCTGGTGGGCAATCGGTCCCTGGGCGATCTGCGGCGCGCGACGACCCCCGGCGGGACGATCGTCCTGTCCGGCGGCGGTGTCTACGAGGGCGGCAGCGTCCTCGGTCCGATGCGGCTCCTGCTGGGCGGGCGGCTGCTCTCCCCCTTCGTGCGCCAGCGTGTCCTGCAGCTTCCGGCCCGCGCGAGCAGGAAGAACCTCGCGGCACTGCGGGAACTCACCGAGGCGGGCAGGATCGCCCCGGTCGTCGAGCGGACGTACCCGCTCAACGAGGCGGCCGAGGCCATCCGGCATCTGGAGGTGGAGCACGCGCGCGCGAAGATCGTCGTCACGGTGTGAGCGGTGCGTAGTGAGCGGTGAGCGGTGCCGGTGCCGTCACGGCGTGCGGTGGGACGGACCGGGAGCGCTGTGCCTCACTGGCCCTTCGCGTAGTCCTTCGCCATGCCCCCCGCGAAGTCGTAGACCACGCACTGCTCGTCGCCGACGACCCAGGCGTCGTGCCCGGGGGCCAGCACGAAGATGTCGCCGGGACCCACTTCGCCCTCGCCGCCCTCGTCCATGACGACGTGCATACGGCCCTGGACCACGTATCCGTTGTGGTGGACCTCGCAGCTCTTGGTGCCCGCGATGGGACCCACGGACTCCGACCAGCGCCAGCCCGGTTCGAAGGTGCCCACGGCGAAGTCCAGTCCGCTCATGTGGACCGCTTCCAGGTGGCCACGCGGGAAGTCGCGGCGCTCGTCCGGCTTGTCGAGCGTCTTCACCTCAAACATGACGGCTCTCCCTTCCGGCCGTGTTGCGGTACGGCCGGGGCCGGTCTCCGTCTCCCGCCCTTCCTGGGCAGCACCGGCGGGGGCCGAGCCCCATCACCCCATCGTCCGCCTGTCCAGCCGGGCCCGCCATTCGGGTGACGGGCGCAGCGGTCAGTCCCCGCCCGCGCAGAGCCGCGCGAAGCGGTCCGCGTCGACATTGCCACCGGAGACGATCACCCCGACCCGGTCCGGCAGGCCGCTCACCCGCCCGCCGAGCAGGGCGGCCAGTGCGCTCGCGCCGCTCGGCTCGACGACGATCTTCAGCCGCTCGAAGGCGAATCGCATGGCCGCGCGGATCTCGTCGTCGGAGATCAGCGCGATCTCGTCGACCAGCCGCCGGTTCACCGAGAAGGTCAGCTCGCCGGGCGTGTCGAGGGCCTGTCCGTCGGCGATGGTCTTCGGCACCGGGATGCTGACGCGCCGCCCCGCCTCCAGGGACCGCATGGTGTCGTCACCGGCCTCCGGCTCCACACCGATCATGCGGATGCCCGGATGCAGGCCCTTGGCGGCGGTCGCGCTGCCCGCCATCAGCCCGCCCCCTCCGACCGGTGCGAGCAGCGCACCCAACTCGCCCGTCTCCTCCAGGAGTTCGAGGGCCGCTGTGCCCTGTCCCGCCATCACGTGCGGATGTTCGTACGGCGGGACGAGCTCCAGGCCCCGCTCGGCGGCCAGGGCCTGGGCGATGGCCTCGCGGTCGCCGGTGTAGCGGTCGTACGTGATGATCTCGGCGCCGTAGCCCTCGGTGGCCGCCCGCTTGGAGGCCGGGGCGTCCTCGGGCATGACGATCACCGCGGTGGTGCCGAGCTCGCGGGCGGCCAGGGCGACGGCCTGGGCGTGGTTCCCGGAGGAGTAGGCGGCGATGCCCCGGGCCAGTTGCTCCGGGGCGAGCCGGGAGGCCGCGTTGTAGGCGCCGCGGAACTTGAAGGCGCCGACCCGCTGGAAGTTCTCGCACTTGAGGAAGACCTCGGCGCCGACCAGGGTGTCGAGGGTCCGCGAGCGCAGCACCGGTGTGCGGTGCGCGACGCCCTTGAGCCGGGCCGCCGCGTCCCGGACGTCGTCCAGGGTGACCGGCGGGGTGGTGGTCGTCACGAGTGGCCTCCGGTGTTCGCCTGTTTTCGGGACTGGGACAGATAGCTGTAGGCGGAGGCACGGGAGATCCCGAGCCGTCCGGCCACCTGCTCGATCGCCCGCCGGACCGCGAACACGCCCCGTTCGTCCAGGCTGCGGAACAGGTCCAGGCGCCCGGCGCGGTCGAGCAGCGCCCACGACTGGTGCCGGTGCGCGTCGAGCATGACGTCGACGACGGAGTCGATGTCGTCACCGAAGGCGGTGACGGGCGGTTCCGCGGGAGCCGTGGCGGTGCCGGCGAGGGCGCCCAGCAGGGCGTGGACCTCGCTCGCCGCGGTGACGTCGACATTGACGCACAACGCGCCGAAGACCTGGCCCGAGGAGTCCCGCAGCAGCATCGTCGACGACTTGAGGAGCCTGCCGGTGTCGGTCCGGGTGACGTAGTTCAGCTCGTCGGCCGCCTCGTCGCCGCGCGTGAGCATCCGCATGCCGATCTCGCTCATGGCCCCGCCCACCGTGCGCCCGGTCAGCGAGCCGGCGACGGCCACCACCGAGTGCTCCGGTCTGCGGTAGTCGTGCAGCACCGCCTCGCACACCGGTCCGAAGGTCGCCGCGATCCCGTCGACGACCGGTGTGAGCGCCGCGATGATCGCGTCCCGCTCGGCCTCCATCACGGCCTCCCCTCCACCAGTACGTCCAGACTAGCAATCCACCCTCTGGACCACCAGTCCAATCCTGTTACCCCTTTCCACCCTGTCCGCGGATCTTGACGGCTGTCATGTTACCGGTAACATTGCACTCCCGCTGACTCGAAGGGATGCCCCGCATGCCCGCTCTGACGACGTCCACCGACGGTTTCCTCCTGCACGGCGAACCGTTCCGGATCATCTCCGGGGCCATGCACTACTTCCGTATCCACCCCGACCAGTGGACCGACCGGCTGCGCAAGGCCCGGCTGATGGGCCTCAACACCGTCGAGACGTATCTGCCGTGGAACCTCCACGAGCCCGAGCCGGGCAGGCTCGTCCTGGACGGCTTCCTCGATCTGCCCCGCTGGCTGCGTCTCGCCCAGGACGAGGGCCTGCACGTCCTGTTGCGCCCGGGGCCCTTCATCTGCGCCGAGTGGGACGACGGCGGTCTGCCCGCCTGGCTGCTCGCGGACCCCGGCATCCGGCCGCGCAGCAGCGACCCGCGGTTCACGGCGGCGTTCGACGGCTACCTCGACCGGCTCCTGCCCGTGCTCCGGCCGTTCATGGCCGCGCACGGCGGTCCGGTGATCGCCGTGCAGGTGGAGAACGAGTACGGGGCGTACGGCGACGACACCGCGTATCTCAAGCACGTCCACCAGGCGCTGCGGGACCGTGGTGTCGAGGAGCTGCTGTACACCTGCGACCAGGCGAACGCCGAGCACCTGGCGGCCGGCACCCTCCCGGGCACGCTCGCCACGGTCACCTTCGGCAGCCGGGTCGAGGAGAACCTGGCCGCCCTGCGCGCTCATCAGCCCGAAGGCCCGCTGATGTGCTCGGAGTTCTGGATCGGCTGGTTCGACCACTGGGGCGGCCCGCACCACGTACGGTCCGCCGCCGACGCCGCCGCCGACCTGGACCGCCTGCTGTCGGCCGGCGCCTCGGTCAACATCTACATGTTCCACGGCGGCACCAACTTCGGCTTCACCAACGGCGCCAACCACAAGCACGCCTACGAGCCCACCGTCACGTCCTACGACTACGACGCCCCGCTCACCGAGAGCGGCGACCCCGGCCCCAAGTACCACGCGTTCCGCGAGGTGATCGCCCGTCACACGGCCACGCCGGACGAGCCGGTGCCCCCGATCGCGCCCCGGCTCCCGCTCACCGACGTGGACCTGGACCACCGGGCGCAGCTGCTGCCGTACCTCCGCGGGATCTCGTCGACGCACACCGAGACCCCCGTGACGATGAACGACCTGGGCGTGCACACCGGTTACGTGCTCTACCGCGCCACGCTTCCCGGCTCGGGCGACGGGCTGCTGCACTTCGCGGGCGGCGTCGGGGACCGCGCCCAGGTCTTCGTGGACGGCGCCTGCGTGGGCGTACTGGAGCGTGAGCGGCACGACGAGACGCTGTCCGTACGGGTCCCGCACGCCGGTGCCGTCCTGGAGGTCCTGGTCGAGAACATGGGCGGGGTCAACTACGGGCCACGCATCGGAGCGCCCAAGGGACTGCTCGGCCCGGTGTCCTTCCAGGGCACCGCACTGCGCGGCTGGGAGTGCCGGCCCGTGCCGCTGGACGACCTGACCGCCGTGCCGTTCGGGCCGTCCGAGGCGACCACGGACGCGGTACCCGCCTTCCACCGGGGCACCTTCGAGGTGGACAGCCCCGCGGACACCTTCCTCTCCCTGCCCGGCTGGACCAAGGGACAGGCCTGGGTCAACGGCTTCCACCTCGGCCGCTACTGGAACCGCGGCCCCCAGCACACGCTGTACGTCCCCGCCCCCGTCCTGCGCCCCGGCACCAACGACCTGGTGCTGCTGGAACTGCACGCCACCACCGGCACACGCGCCCAGCTCACGGACACGCCCGACCTCGGACCGGAGACCGACTGATGTCCCATCCGCACCGTCTGCGCCTCCCCTACGCCGCCGGGCCCCCGCTGACCGGGCATCTGCCCTTCGCGGACGCCCCCGGGGTGTCCGACCCGATCGCGGTCACCAGCCGCTGGCTCACCCGCGGCGGCCGTCCCTGGTTCCCGGTGTCCGGCGAGTTCCACTACTCCCGCTGTCCGGCCGGTGAGTGGGAGGAGGAACTGCTGAAGATGAAGGCGGGCGGGGTCACCGCCGTCGCCAGTTACCTCATCTGGATCCACCACGAGGAGATCGAGGGCCGCGTCCGCTTCGACGGCGACCGCGACCTGCGCCGCTTCGCCGAGCTGTGCGCCCGGCACGGCCTGGACTTCATCCCCCGCATCGGCCCCTGGTCGCACGCGGAGGTCCGGAACGGCGGTCTGCCCGACTGGGTCGTGGCCCGCGACTGCGTGCCCCGCACCGACGACCCGGTGTACCTGGACGCCGTACGCCCCTGGTTCGCGGCGATCGCCCGCCAGTTGGACGGCCTCGACCGGGCGCACGGCGGTCCGGTCGTGGCGATCCAGATCGAGAACGAGCTCTACGACCAGCCCGGCCATCTGCTGACGCTGAAGCGGATGGCCCAGGAGGCCGGCCTGAGCGCGCCCCTGTGGACCTCGACCGCGTGGGGAGGCGTGCAACTCCCGCCGGACGAGCTCCTTCCGTTGTACGGCGGCTACACCGAGGCCTTCTGGACCGAGGCCGACGGCGGCTGGCCCGACACCTGCCGCAAGCACTTCTTCTTCACCCACCAGCGCGACGACGAGGGCATCGGATCCGATCTGCGCCCGGTGCGCGTGCGCGGCGGCGAACCCGACGCGTTCGCGGACCGGTTCCCGTGGGCCACCTGCGAGTTGGGCGGCGGCATGGCGGTGTCGTACCACCGCAGGCCGTACGTCGATCCCGATGACATCGGCGCGCTCGGCCTCACCAAGATCGGCTGCGGCTCGGTCTGGCAGGGCTACTACATGTTCCACGGCGGCACCAACCCGGCAGGTGAGCTCAGCACCCTGCAGGAGTCGCACGCCACCGGCTATCCCAACGACCTGCCCGTCCTGACGTACGACTTCCAGGCACCGCTCGGCGAGTACGGCCAGTACCGGCGGACGTACCACGAACTCCGGCTCCAGCACCTGCTGCTGGCGGACTTCGGGCATCTGATCGCCCCCATGCGGTCCACGCTTCCCGACCGGCTGCCGGACGGGCAGTTCGACCGGGACACCCTGCGCTGGGCGGTGCGCGGTGACGGCACCTCGGGCTTCCTGTTCGTCAACAACCACCAGCCGCACGAGCGGCTGCCGGAGCACCCCGAGACGTCGTTCACCGTCGAGTTTCCCTCGGGCGGTGGGGAGTTGACGCTGCCCGGCACTCCTGTCACGGTCCCGAGCGGCGCGTACTTCTGCTGGCCGCTGCGTCTCGACGTGGCCGGTCTGCGGCTGGAGTGGGCCACCGCCCAGCCGGTGTGCACGGTCGACGTCGACGGCCGGACGGTCCTGGTGCTGGCCGCGACGGACGGCGTCGCGCCCGAACTCGCCCTCGACGCGGCCACGGTGTCGGCCGTGCACACGCCCAGCGGTGCCGTCACCCCGGTCGGCGACCGGCTGCTGGTGACCGGGCTGCGTCCCGGGACCGAGGCCCTCGTGGAGGTGGACACCGCCGAGGGCGGAAGGGCCGGTCTGCTGGTCCTGGACGCGGCGACGGCCCGTACCGCCTACCGGGGCGAGGCGTGGGGTGCCGAGCGGCTGGTGCTGAGCGGGGACGGTGTGGTCTTCGACCGGGACGAGGTACGGCTGCACGGGTCGGGGACGGCCACGTCGTTCGCCGTGCTGCCCGCGCCCGAGCGGGCGCCGGTGGTGGACGGGGTGCGCGCGGAGGCGGTCACGGACGGGGTGTTCACCCGTTACGCGGTCCCGGCGGCGCGGGCCGTCGAGGCCTCCGCGCCCCGGGTCACCCTCGTGCGGGCCGCCGGTCCCGCCCCCGAGAGCGTCACCGGCGTCCTGGGCCGGGCGAGCCTCCCGGCCGACAAGTACTTCGACACCGTGGCCGCCGAGTACCACGTCGAGGTGCCGGACGGACTGCCGCCCGGGACGCTGCTGCGGCTGCGCTGGAGCGGGGACGTGGGGCGGGCCTACGTGGCGGACACGCTGGTCGCCGACCAGTTCTGCGCGGGGCGGGTCTGGGACATCGGCCTGGACCGGCTGCCCGCGGACACGCTGCGCGCCGAGGGTCTGCGGCTGCGGGTGCTGCCGCTGCACGCCGAGGCGCCGGTCCATCTGCCCGAGCGGGCGCGCGGTGCCCGGCAGACGGCCGCCGTCACGCACGCCGAGTGGATCCCCCGGCACACCTGGTCCCTCCGGGCGTCCTGACCTGCCCGTGGAGCCCCGTCCACCTGCCGGATCCCCGGTCCCGGCCCGCCTATGCTGTGCTCCCCGGGCGGGCCGGGACCGCCGTACCACCGCCACCACCACGTCGAGGAAACCGCCACCATGACCCCAAGCCCCGCCGAGGGAGCCGTACCGAAGGGGCGCAGCCGACGCAACTTCGCCGGTGCGCGCCCGGTGATGGACGACGTGGCCCGGCTGGCCGGTGTGTCCAAGCAGACCGTCTCCCGGGTGCTCAACGAGCACCCGTCCGTGCGCCCCGAGACCCGCGAGGCGGTCCTGACGGCCATGCGGACCCTCGGCTACCGGCCCAGCCGCAGCGCCCGGTCGCTGGCCAGCGGGCGGACCCGGATGCTCGGGGTGATCACCTTCGACGCGGCGCGCTACGGGCCGGCCGCGATCCTGACCGCGATCAACACCGCGGCCCAGGAGGCCGGTTATCTGCTGAGCTCCATCTCCCTGGACTCGGCCGAGCACGAGACGGTCGTCGAGGCGGTCGACCGGCTCTGTGCCGAGGGCGCGGACGGGGTGATCGCCATCGCCCCGCAGCTGTGGGTGGGCCGCGCCCTGGCGGACACCCGTCTGGACACCCCGCTGGTGGTGCTGGAGAACGGCTTCGACGCGGAGACCGAGCGGGTCACCGGTGACTCGCGCGAGGGCGCCCGCAAGGCCACCGCGCATCTGCTGGGGCTCGGCCACCCGACCGTGTGGCACATCGCGGGACCGAGCGGCTGGACCTCCGCGGACCAGCGTCTGGAGAGCTGGCGCTCCACACTGGAGGCGGCCGGGGCGCCGGTCCCCGAACCGCTGTTCGGCGACTGGAGCTCCGACTCCGGCTACCACCTCGGGCGCCGGCTGGCCGCGCGCGGGGACGTCACCGCGGTGTTCGTGTCCAACGACCAGATGGCCCTCGGCGTCCTGCACGCCTTCCACGAGGCGGGCCGCTCGGTGCCGGGCGAGATCAGCGTGGTGGGCTACGACGACATCCCCGAGGCCGCGCATCTGCTGCCGCCGCTGACGACCGTGCGCACGGACTTCGCGGAGATCGGCACCCGGTCCCTGCGGCTCCTGCTGAGCCGGATCGACGACTCGGCCGAGCCGCCGCCTCCCGACTCCCTCGTCCCCGTCGACCTCGTGATCCGCGCGAGCAGCGGGGCGGCACCGGGGCGCTGAGGGCGGTGCCGTCCCGGTCCGTCCTGACGCCTCACGCGCGCGTGGACGCCCGGACGACCATGTCGATGGCCAGGGTGCGGGTGGTGCCGTGCGGCGCTTCGCCGGCGAGCAGCGCGCAGAGCAACCGGACGCATTCCGACCCCATGTGACGGGGCCTCAGGTCGATCGCGGTGATCGGTGGTTCCGCGGTCCGCATCGCCAGGCTGTCCACGCAGGACGCCAGCAGCAGGTCCTCGCCCACGACCCGGCCCGCGGACCGGATCTCGGGCAGGACGGCCGCCGCGGCCCCGTCGGCCGCGCACACGATCGCGTCGGTCTCCGGCGTCCCGGCGAGCAACTCCCCCACGAGGCCCCGCAACACCTCCGGCGCGGCACCGAACGGCGCTTTGCGCAGCAGCCGTGGGATGCCGTGCTCGGCACACCAGTGCGCGTAGGTCTGCTGGAGGGTGAGGGTCCAGTCGGCGGTGGAGTCGGAGGCGATGAGCACGGGCCGGCGGGCGCCCCGCGCGCGCAGGTGGTCGAGGAGTTCCGTCAGGGAGGTCCCGTGGTCGGACCAGATCACACCGGAGGGCCGGCTGTCCCCGCCGTATGTCTCGGCCGTGACGACCGGGAGCCCCGCGTTCATCAGCTGGTCCACGACCGGGTTGTCCGGCATCGGGTCGCACAGGATCAGTCCGTCGACCTGTGGGACGCGGCCGGAGGACACCAGGGTCACGTTGAGTCCGGCGCGCGCGGCCTGTTCCGCGACGCCGAACACGAACGCCATGTAGTACTCAGCGCTGGTGAGGAACTCCGGGATGTGCAGCGCGATGGTGTCCGTCACGGAGGTGCGCAGGCTGCGGGCGCTGCGGTTGGGCGAGTACCCGAGGCGTCGGGCGGCGTCCAGGACGGCCTGGCGGGTCGCGTCGGACACCCGGCCGTGGCCGCGCAGCGCGTCCGACGCGGTGGTCTTGGAGACCCCCGCTCCACGGGCGACGTCGGCGAGGGTGGCGGACACACCGGGCCCGGCCGGCGTGCTCGGCTTCCCGGCCCGCACCCGCCTCACCAGCCGTGGGTCAGCACGTCGTCCAGCGCGGCGACGAACACGTCGGCGCTCCGCCGGGTCAGGCACAGCGGTGGCTTGATCTTCAGTACGCACTGTCTGTCCGAGGTCGGCTGGACGATCACGCCGAGCTCGCGCAACCGGTCGCAGATCGCGGCGGTCTCCTCGGTGGCGGGCTCCTTGCTCTCGCGGTCCCGGACGAACTCCACGCCCAGATACAGCCCCGAGCCGTGCACCGCGCCGATCAGCGGATGCCGGGCGGCGAGTTCCTCCAGCCGCCCCCGCAAGTGATCGCCCACCGCGAGCGCGTTGTCCTGGAGCCGCTCGTCGCGCAGCACGTCCAGCACGGTCAGCCCGACCACGCTGCTGACCGGGCTGCCCCCGGCCGAGGAGAAGAAGTAGCCCTGGCTGCGGTAGGCGTCGGCGATCTCGCGCCGGGTGATCACCGCGCCCAGCGGATGTCCGTTGCCCATCGCCTTGGCGACGGTGACGACGTCCGGGATCACGCCCTGCTGCTCGAACCCCCAGAAGTGGGTGCCGAGTCGGCCGTAGCCGACCTGCACCTCGTCCGCGATGCACAGACCGCCGACGGCGCGGGTGGCCTCGTAGACCTCCCGGAGGTAGCCGTCCGGGAGGGGGATGCCGCCCGCGTTGCCGTAGAAGGGCTCGCAGAGGAAGGCGGCGGTCGGGCGGCCCTGCGCGGCGAGTTCGGTGATCCGCGCGGCGGCCTCGGGGCCGTACCGTGCCGCCTCGGCGCCGCGGTGGCGGCCCCGGTAGGAGTTGGGGGCGGCCACGGTGTGGACCCAACCCGGGCGGGAGGACAGGGCGTTCGGGTTGTCCGCCACCGAGGTGGAGACCGCGTCGCCGGCGTACGTCCATCCGTGGTACGCCTCCTCGACCGCGACCGTGTCCTGCCGTCCGGTCGCGGCCCAGGCCAGGCGCAGGGCGAGGTCCACGGCCTCGGAGCCGCTGTTGACGAGGAAGACGGTGTCCAGTTCGGCGGGCAGCAGCGCGGTGAGCCGCTCGGAGAGTTCCACCACCGAGCCGTAGTGGAAGCGGGAGTTGGTGTTGAGGCGCCGCCACTGCCGGTGCACGGCGTCGCTCAGGGCGGGGTGGCCGTGGCCGAGGACGGTCACGTTGTTGAGCATGTCGAGGTAGCCGCGGGCCTGGGTGTCGACGAGGTGGTGGCGCCAGCCGCGTTCGATGCGGGGCGGCTCGTCGTAGTAGTGCTCCTGGACGCCGGCGAAGGCCCGGTCGCGGCGGTCGAGGAGATCCTTGTCGGCCGGCGGCTGTGCCGGGTCATCCCGCCCGGTGATCAGTGCCGTCGGATCCGGGCTGACCGCCAGCCAGCCGGCGGCCAGGTCCGGTGTGGCGAACCCAGGGGGCTTCCGGTCGGTCAGGGTCGACAGCTGGAGGCCGAGGGTGTGCCCGCCGTCCCGCTCGGCGACGGTGCCGAGGCGCTGTCCGGCGGCGATCGGCCCGGACGCGGGCGGGCCGGCGATGCCGTGCAGCCACAGGACGGGACCCTCGCCGCGCAGGTCGAGCGTGCCGTCGGCGTGCCGGGTGAGGGTGCCCGCCCAGGGTGCGCGGACCTCCAGGGGGTCCGCGAGGTGCAGGTCGACTCCGAGGGCACAGGTCGCCGGCGCGTCGGTGGTGTCGATCGTGGTCCGGGTCAGACGGAACTCGCCGTGCCGGGTGCGGGCCGCCGGACGGCCGCAGGCCAGGTCGGCTTCGGCGCCCGCCGCCAGCCACCGGCCCGTGTGCAGGTCGTCGCTCTGGGGTGAGAGGTCGAGCACCGGGACGTCGTCGGGCAGGTCCGGCAGCATGCGGTGGGCGGGGGCGACGGTGATCTGCGGCTGCGGGCGGCCGAGTGCCTCCCGCAGCTGGGCCGTCATCACCTGTACCGGGACGGAGACGGCCGCCTCGAACATGGTCCACTCCCGGTCCAGGGCGTCGGACGCGTAACCGTTGTCCGGGTCCTGGAGGACGTCGTACTGGCCGCTGACGACCATGACGGCCGCCCGCAGCACGACGAGCGGCCACAGTGCGGCCGACTCGGCGTCGGAGAGCGGGCGGACGGCGTCGAAGGCGCGGACGGCGGGCAGGACGGAGGCGGGGGCGGCGCCGTGGTGATGCAGGACGGAGGTGCAGGTGACGGCGAGTTCCGCCACGGTCCAACCGCTGCCGAGGTCCCCGAAGTCGATCACGCCGACGGGCATCGGCCGACCGTCCTTCGCCGTCTCGCAGACGACGTTGTTGTCGGTGATGTCGCCGTGGACGCACTGGACCGGCAGGTCCTTCGCGTGCGGCTCCACGAGGGCGTACGCGGTGCGGGCGGCGCTCAGCACCCGCTCGGCGCGGGTCCGGTCCGGCCAGTGCGGGGCGAGGGCCTCGACCACGTCGAGGGCGTTGCGCAGGTCCCAGGGCCGCAAGCGGTCGGGGTCGGGGGCGGTGAAGTCGGCGAGGGCTGCGGCGACCTGCCCGGCGAGTGTGCCGAGGCGGGCGACGACGGCCGGGGCGAGATAGCGGCTGTCCATGATCGGCTCACCCGGCACGAAGTCCAGCAGCCGACAGGCGAGTTCGGCCCCCTCCAGGGGGAAGGGCTGCACCACGTCACCGTCGACGCCGGGGACCGCCCGGGGCAGCCGGAGGCCGGGCAGCGCGTCCGCCAGGTGCCCCACGGCCTCGCACTGGGCCCTCAGCTCGGCCGTCGCGGTGGCGGGGTTGGCGACCTTGAGGACGTACTCCCCCGCGTCGCCGCGCACCCGGTAGTTGCGGTCCTGCTGGCTGCCCAGGTCCCGCACACTGCCCCGCACCCCGAACCGGGCCGCCAGCACGGCCGACGCGGTGGCTTCGTCGATCGGTGCGACGGGTCGCACCAGCCATTCCGTGGACGGCAGGCCCATGAGTCCGCTCCGCTCCGCTTTCGCGGCGAGGCGTCGCCGCACCTTGCCGGAACGTTCCGGCACCTCGTGGACGACGGTAGGCGGAACCGTGTTCTCCGGTCAACGCACAGGGCGGTCCCTCTCCGGTCTCACGCGTCACGGTTCACGAGGATTACCCCGGGGGAGACGGGTTACCCGCACGCCGGGTCCCTGGGGAGCCGCGGCGGCGGCCCACGGTGGCTTGCCGTGTGTGCCCGCGGTGTGGGGCTGCCGGCACACAGTGACGTCGGCCCGCTCAGCAGGTTCGAGCGGGCCGACGCGCACCCCGCGAATGCCGGCGCCCGCGCGGCGGCGGCGGTCGTCGCGTTCCCGCCGTCCCCGGCGCCTCCTCTGCTCCTTGCGGGCCCGATCCGCTCGTCCCGTCCACGCGGAAGCCCATGCGAAGGCCCACGCGACGGATCGCCGCTGTTCAGCGGCCCGTGGCGCGGCTATGGGCGGGGGCCGTGCCACGGCCACGGGCGGCGACCGTGGCACGACTCGGGCGGCAGCGTGGCCCGGCTACGGGCGGCGACCGTGGCACGACTACGGCCGGCAGCGTGGCACGACTAAGGGCGGCGGCCATGGCACGACTACGGGCGGTGGCCGTGGCACGACCACGGACGGCAGCGTGGCCCGGCTACGGGCAGCGTCGTGGCACGACTACGGGCGGTGGCGCAGGAACAGGGCCGCGGCGCGACGCGTGAGCCAGGCGCCCGCCAGGCCGATGGCGGCGCCCCCGGCGACATCGCTGGGATAGTGCGCGCCCGACTGCACCCGTTCGACGGCGACCATCGTGGCCGGCACCGCGCACAACGCGCCCGCGACCGGCCAGGTGGGGGCGACGGCGGCGGTGAAGGCGACCGCGGCCGCCGTGTGCCCGGAGGGAAACGAGGACGAGTCGGGGCGGTCGTCGACCTCGTCGTGCGGGATCCACTCCGCGGGCGGCCTGGGACGTCCGGCCAGCTGCTTGCACAGGCCGTTCGACACCAGCTGGGCCATGGCCAGGGCGGCCAGTCCGGCGGCCGCCGCCCTGCGGCCCCGCCCGCCGCCCTTCCACGCCATCACGACGGCGGCACCGCACCACAGCTTGGTGCTCTCCGCGGTCTCCTCCACCGCCGACAACACCTTGCCCACGCCCGCCGGGATTCGGGCGGCCGCCCGCCGCGTCAGAGCCTCGTCCACCTTGTGCACGTCGGTCAGCAACCTCATGACCTGCGGGTGTCCCAAGCTCCCCGGGACAAGCGGTCCGGATCCCGATCGACCCGTCACTCGCCGCGCGCCGCCCCTGAGTCGTCCAGCCTGCGAAGGTCCTGCTCGTCCCACGTGCTGGTGTCGCGCGGCTCGGTGTAGGGCTCCTTGTCGGGCGGCAGCCCTCCGGCGATGGCCCGCTGCCGGACGGTCTCGGCGTCGAACTCCAGCCCCAGGAGGATCGCCAGGTTGCTGATCCACAGCCAGACCAGGAAGACGATGACACCGGCCATCGTGCCGTAGGTCTTGTTGTAGGAGGCGAAGTTGGCGACGTAGAACGCGAACCCGGCGGACGCGATCAGCCAGACGACCAGGGCGAGGAAGCTGCCCGGCGTGATCCACCTGAACCCCTTCACGCGGGCGTTGGGGGTGCCCCAGTACAGGAGCGCGATCATGATGGTGACCAGGACCACCAGGACCGGCCACTTGACGATCGACCACACCGTCAGGGCGGTGTCGCCGATCCCGAGCGCCGAGCCGGCCTTGTGGGCGAGGGTGCCGGTGAAGACGACGATCAGGGCGCTGACGACAGCCAGCACCATGAGAACGACCGTCAGGCCGACCCGCACCGGAAGGATCTTCCAGATCGGGCGGCCCTCCGGCATGTCGTAGACGCGGTTGGCCGAGCGGATGAACGCGGCCACGTACCCGGATGCCGACCACACCGCCAGGACGATGCCGACGACGGCCATGACCGAGCCCACGCCGGCTTTGTTCTGCAGCTGTTCGACGGCACTGGTGATGATGTCGCGGGCGGAGCCCGGGGTGAACTGCTTCAGGTTCCTCAGCACCGTGTCCGTGGCCGACTTGCCGGTCAGACCGAGCATCGACACCAGGACCAGGATGGCCGGGAAGAGCGACAACAGGCCGTAGTACGTCAGCGCCGCGGCCCGGTCGCTCAGTTCGTCGTCCTTGAACTCCCGCAGACTGCCCCGCAGCACCGCCCCCCACGCCGCCTTCGGCAGGTGCGCCGGCGTGTCCGGCGCACGCTCCTCCACGGTGGGCCCGGGGCCCACGTCCTCGGACGAGGGGACCTCCCGCTCGGGAGCCTCGTCGCTGCCGTGGTGGTCTTTTCGTCCAGGGAGATGCGGCTTCATGTGCGTCGAGTACCCCCGGACCCCCGCCCAATCAGGACTCCGGCAGGCAGTCGCCCGAACGGGTCGCGGACGCCCCGCGGCGGCGCGGGGACCGTCTTCCGCGTCCCGAGTCCGGACTCCGCCACGGATCAGACGCAGATGACGCCGCGGATGACGCCACGGATGACGCCACGGATCATGAACCGCCGCGCGGCACCGGCACCCTCACGCCGCGTCGAGACGTCGCTCGGATCCTGCGGCAGGACCTTGCTCGCTGCGGGACGGGGCGCCGCCACGGATCAGCCGCAGATGACGTCCTCTGGCGTGACGCGGGGCCGACGACCTGGCCGGCGACCTGGCCGACAACCGGTCCTCGACGCGGTCCATGGCATACAGCAGCACTCCCAGGGCGGGCAGCAGCGACACGGCGACGGCGATCACAACGCGGGTTCCTCCCGGCCGACAACACGCAGCCGGGTGCCCACCGGCGGCCGCTCAAGTCCGCCGCACCGGAACCTTTTCGCGCCCCGCTCTCCCCGATCCGTTGGGAGGCGGGGGCGGTTCGCGTGTTCCCCCACACCAACCGCCTTCCCTCAAACCTTACTTCATCTCTTGACGTAAGTGGTCCAGACCTTTAGGTTCACGGGTCAGCCAGACACCTCGCGACACCCCCACCCCCATGAAGGGCTCTGCGCATGCACACCCTCACGCGTCTTCGCAGATCCGGCGCCGCCACGCTCGTCACCATGGCCGCCGCGTCTGCCCTGATCTCCCTCCCCACCCCCGCTCACGCCGCCGCCACCGCGCTCCCGACCGGCTTTTCTACTGTCATGAACGCGGCAAGCGGCCGGTGTCTGGACGCCAGATCGGCCGGCACCGCCAACGGCACCGTCGTCCAGCAGTACGCGTGCAACACCACCACGGCCCAGCAGTGGAGCTTCACCGCCGCCGGCGACGGCTACGTCCGCATCGACAACCGCAACAACACCGGCCAGGTCGTGGACGTGGCCGACGTCTCCACCGCCGACAACGCGCCCGTGCACCTGTGGACCTACGGCGGGGGCGCCAACCAGCAGTGGCTGCCCGTCCACGACGGCGGCGGCGCCTACCACTTCGTCAACCGGGGCAGCGGCAAGTGCCTGGACGACCCGGGCGCCTCGACCGCCGACAGCGTGCAGTTCGTGCAGTACACGTGCAACGGCAGCGCGGCCCAGCGCTTCCAGGTGGTCCCGGTGACCCAGTCCGCCACGAACCCCGATCTCGGCCCCAACGTGGTCGTCTTCGACCCGTCGATGTCGTCCTCGACGATCCAGTCCCGGCTGAACTCGATCTTCCAGCAGCAGGAGACCAACCAGTTCGGCTCCCAGCGCTACGCCGTCCTGTTCAAGCCCGGCTCCTACACCGCGGACGCCAACGTCGGCTTCTACACGCAGGTCGCGGGGCTGGGCCTGACCCCGGACGCGGTCACGGTCAACGGGGCGGTGCACGCCGAGGCCGACTGGTTCCAGGGCAACGCGACCCAGAACTTCTGGCGCGGCGCCGAGAACCTGTCCGTCAACCCCGTGAACGGCAGCGACCGTTGGGCGGTGTCGCAGGCGGCGGCGTACCGGCGCATGCATCTGCGCGGCAATCTCGCCCTGGACGACAACGGTTGGTCCAGCGGCGGACTGCTCGCCGACACCAAGGTGGACGGACAGGTCAACTCCGGCAGCCAGCAACAGTGGTTGACCCGCAACTCCCAGCTCGGCAGCTGGACCGGCGCCAACTGGAACATGGTCTTCGTCGGCAGCCAGGGCGTCCCCGGCACCACCTTCCCCAACCCGCCCCACACCACCGTCGCGCAGGCCCCGGTCAGCCGGGAGAAGCCCTTCCTGTACGTCGACGCCGACGGCGCCTACAAGGTGTTCGTGCCGTCGGTGCGGTCCAACTCGACGGGCACCAGCTGGGCGAACGGCACCCCGCCCGGCAGCTCGCTCTCCCTGGACACCTTCTACGTCGTCAAGCCGGGCGCGAGTGCCGCGGACATCAACGCGGCACTCGCGGCGGGCAAGAACCTCCTGGTCACTCCCGGCGTGTACCACCTCAACCAGACGCTCCAGGTGACCCGCCCCGACACCGTCGTCCTCGGCCTGGGCCTCGCCACCTTCGTGCCGGACAACGGCGTCACCGCGATGAAGGTGGCCGACGTCGACGGTGTGAAGGTCGCGGGCGTCCTCTTCGACGCCGGCACCACCAACTCGCCCACCCTGATGGAGGTCGGGCCGGCCGGCTCCGCCGCGTCCCACGCCGCGAACCCGACCTCCCTGCACGACGTGTACTTCCGCGTCGGCGGCGCGGGCGTCGGCAAGGCGACCACCAGTCTCGTCATCAACAGCGACAACGTCATCGGCGACCACATGTGGATCTGGCGCGCCGACCACGGCAGCGGCGTCGGCTGGAACACCAACACCGCGGACACGGGCCTGATCGTCAACGGCGACAACGTCACCGCGTACGGCCTGTTCGTCGAGCACTACCAGAAGTACCAGACCGTCTGGAACGGCAACGGCGGCCGCACGTACTTCTACCAGAACGAGATGCCCTACGACCCGCCCAACCAGGCGGCCTGGACGAACGGTTCGACGCAGGGCTACGCCGCCTACAAGGTCGCCGACTCCGTCACCAGCCACCAGGCCTACGGCCTCGGCAGCTACTGCTACTTCAACGTCAACCCGGGTGTGGTCGCGGAACGGGCCATCGAGGCGCCGAACACCGCCGGTGTGCGCTTCCAGAGCATGGTGACGGTCTCCCTCGGCGGCACCGGCACCATCCGGCATGTCGTCAACGGCACCGGCGGCCCGTCCAACTCCTCGACCAATGTGGCGAATCTGACCAGCTACCCGTAGAGCTCCGCCTTCGGCCGCCCCCTCCTCGCCAGGGGGGCGGCCTCCCCCACCCCCCTCAAGGAGCGTGCCCACCCATGTCCTCATCCCTCCGCAGTGGCCGCCTCGCGGTCTTCGCCGTCCTCGCCGCCGTGCTCACCGCGCTGCTCACGGTGACACCCGCGCACGCCGCCTCCGGCACGATCACCGGTCTCGCCGGGAAGTGCGTCGACGTGGCGGGCGCGTCCACCGCCAACGGCACCGCCGTCCAGCTCTACGACTGCAACGGCACCGGCGCCCAGATCTGGTCCGACTCCGGTGACGGGACCCTGCGGGCGCTCGGCAAGTGTCTGGACATCGCCGACCGCAGCACCGCCGACGGGGCGGCCGTACAGCTGTGGGACTGCTCGGGCGGCGCCAACCAGCAGTGGGTGGTCTCCGGCGCGCGCGACATCGTCAACCCGGCCGCGAACAAGTGCCTGGACGTCCGGGACAACAACAGCGCCAACGGCACCCGGCTCCAGATCTGGACCTGTGCGGGTACGGCCAACCAGAAGTGGAACGCGCCCGCGAGCGGTGGCGGCGGCACACCGTCCGGATTCGTCGTCTCCGAGGCGCAGTTCAACCAGATGTTCCCGAACCGGAACTCCTTCTACACCTACAACGGCCTGGTCGCGGCGCTGAGCGCCTACCCCGGCTTCGCCGGCACCGGCAGCGACACGGTGCGGAAGCAGGAGGCGGCGGCCTTCCTCGCCAACGTGAACCACGAGACCGGCGGGTTGGTCCACATCGTCGAGCAGAACACCGCCAACTACCCGACCTACTGCGACTGGAACCAGTCGTACGGCTGCCCGGCCGGTCAGGCGGCCTACTACGGTCGCGGACCGATCCAGTTGTCCTGGAACTTCAACTACAAGACGGCGGGCGACGCGTTGGGGATCGACCTGCTCAACAACCCCTGGCTGGTGCAGAACGACTCCGCCGTGGCGTGGAAGACCGGCCTCTGGTACTGGAACACGCAGTCGGGCCCCGGCACCATGACCCCGCACAACGCCATGGTCAACCAGGCCGGCTTCGGCCAGACGATCCGCTCCATCAACGGCTCCCTGGAGTGCGACGGGCGCAACCCGGCCCAGGTGCAGAGCCGCGTCGACGCCTACAACCGCTTCACGTCGATCCTCGGGGTCTCCCCCGGCGGCAACCTCTACTGCTGAACAGGGGCACGACATGCGCAAGTCGAGATCACTGACCACGGCTCTGGGCGCCGCCCTGGCGCTCGTCGTGGCGATCCCCGCGACCGCCCACGCGAACGTCCTGACCCTGCTCCCCCAGAACGCCGACGGCCTGGAGCAGACCTTCTCCCCCGCCTACGACTACGACCGCGACGGCTGTTACGCCACCGCCGCGATCGGCGCCGACGGCACGATCAACCCCGGGCTGAAGCTCGGCGGCGACGTCAACGGCAAGTGCCACGACCCCGCCCAGCTCGCCAACGCCAACACCTACTCACGGGCGAAGTGCGACAACGGCTGGTGTGCCGTGATGTACGCCAGCTACTTCGAGAAGGACCAGGCGACCCTCGGTCCGGCGGCCATCGGGCACACCCACGACTGGGAGCACGTCGTGGTGTGGGTCCACGACGACCAGGTCCAGTACGTGTCGGTGTCCCAGCACTCCGGCTACCAGGTCGCAGCCCGCTCGGCGGTGCGTTTCGACGGCACCCACCCGAAGATCGTCTACCACAAGGACGGCGTCTCCACCCACTGCTTCCGCTTCGCGACCGGCGGCGACGAGCCACCCGAGAACGCCACCGGCGGCTGGTTCTTCCCCCGGCTCGTCGGCTGGAACGGCTATCCCGCCGGCTACCGCGACAAGCTGATCTCCGCGGACTTCGGCTCGGCCACCCTCAAGATCGACGACGGCGACTTCCAGTACGCCCTCGACCACTCCAAACCGTCCGGGATCCCCTTCGACCCCTCCGCCTGAGCGAGGCGGCCGGCCTGCCGAGCAGCGCCGGCAGGCCGGCCGCCAGGATCAGGCGGAGGGGTCCGGACCCTCGACGAGCCTCTCGACCGCGGACAGAACGCCCTCCAGGGCACCGGGCTCCGCGGCGAGAGCGTCGAGGGAGACGGACGGCCAGGCGTTGTAGCCCTTGGCCGGCAGCGCCTCCAGCCGCTCGGCCAGGCCGGGGACGACGGGCAGTGAGGCCGCGAACCCCGCCGCCCGCTCCTGACCGAGGTGATAACTGATCGATCCGAAGGCGAAGGAAAGGTCGTCCCGTACGGGCTTGTCCAGCACGGACAGGCTCCAGAACGGCACCTGCCGTCCGGAGACGGAGTAATGGGCGGACATGCTCGGGTACTTGGCCGTTCCGCCCTCCAGGCGCCCGTTGGCCGCGGCGTGATCGAGCAGGGCCGTCGCGATCCGCCCAACCTCCGGATCGGGACGGGACCGAAGGGCCGCGTCCATCTCGGTCCGCGTGGTACGCCGCGTGGTCCGGCGACCGGACGGGGACTTCGCCACCGAGGCGACCTCACCGTGAATGCGCGGGACGAGGACACGAAGGCTTCCCCCGCCCCGGTACTGGGTCAGCTCGACCGCGTACACATCGGTCTGCCGCAGCTGGCGGTTCAGGAACTCGACGATCGCCCGCAGCTCCAGCGGAATCTGATCAGCGACGAACAGCAGCCGCATCTGCCCGGCGGCCAACCGCTCCTCGACCGACGTCCAGAACTCGTCCGCGGAACGGCCGCCGAGAAGCTCCTCGTACCCCTCCTCCAACGTTCGCCCGTGCTTGACGCAGGTGTCCTCGAAGGAGCGCTGCAGCAGGGCCGCCGGCCAGTAACGGGCGGCGTTCGCCGCGTAGTCCAGCATCTGCCCGACGACCTCGCGGCGGATCCGGGTGTCGGTGGCACGCTTGACCTCCACCAGCGTCGGCACGCCGTCCGCGTCGACGAAGAGATGGTCCAGCCAGTACGCCGTCCCGCTCTCGGTGCCCGTCGGCACCCTCATCTCACGGGCCACCAGCACCAGCCGCAGCGGCCGTCCGTCGGCCAGGGTGCCGAAGTCGAGCATCCGTGGATGGCGCGCCAGCAACTCCTGGAACTCCGCCTCGGTCTCGAACCCGGCAAGCTCCAGCGCCTGCAGTTCCTCGCCCAGGACGAACACCGGCTGATCGGACACGCACTCCCCACCCTCACGTAACGCCCCGTCGTACCCCCTGGGGCCGGGCCTCGGGACGGAGTCGACGGCCGTCCGCACTTCTTCCAACAGCGCTGCCAAGCCTAGGGCCTGCTCCCCATCCCCGGCGGTCCGGATACGTGGGACGGAGCTGCCCGGAGCTTCGAGCCGACCGCGGCCCACGACCCCTCCCTCACGTCAACTCGATCGTGCCCGCCACGAATGCCGTCACGCCCGTGACCAGCAGGGCGAGGACGAAGGCGGTGCTCATCGCGCCGGACCGGCGGTCGGCGGTGGGGTCGGTTGTGTGGACGGAGGGGTCGGAGGGGGCGTAGTGGATGGTCAGGGCCCGGTGGAGGGAGCGGCCGGGATCGCGGATGCCGTCGCGGGACAGGACGGTGACGCGGGTGCCCTCACGGGTGGTGAACCTGACGACGGGGGCGTGGCTGACGAGCTCGCCGCCCTCGCCGTCGGCATGGACGTCCCTCGTGACGGCCACGACCCGCGCCGGGACGGCGACAGCCGACGCCAGCAGGGCCTTGCGGGCGCGTGCCACGCGGATGTCGGGGCTGCGCACCGCGGCGGCGGTCAGCAGGGCGCCGAAGCCGAGCAGTGCCCACGGGTACCCCCAGCGGACGGTCGCGTCGATCACCAGCCCGACGAGGAGCAGCATGACCGCGCAGTCGGGGACCATGCGTCCGTTCTTCTCCCCGTCGGTGTCGAGCACGACCGCGAACCGGAGCGGTCGCCCCGGGGGATAACGCACCTCGACCTCCCGGCCCACCCACGCCACCTCGATCGCGTTGCCGTGGTCGCCGGCGTTGGGCAGGGCGAACTCCCGCCCGGTGGCCGGGTCCTGGAAGGCGAGCGTCACCGGTATCCCGGGTCGCTTGGAGTCACCGTGGGCCGGCAGCCCCACGTCCACGATCCGCGCCTTCACCCACACCGCCCGCTGGGCCCGGGTCACCCCGGCGACCGAGCGGCCGTATCCGAGCAGGGCCACGGCTGCGGGGACCGTCCACCAGAGCGCCGGCAGGTCGTGCCATGTCATCGGATCTCCCCCCCCCCCCGGGACAGACGCATTCGGGCGTCCTGATGTTCGGCATCGTGTGCACGGTGGTCTTCCTGGCCCCGGGCGCGATGGTCCGTTCACCGGCGCCTCGTGCGGCGGGGCGGGTGTCACGGGGTCACGCCGTCCCCGGCGTAGAGGTAGCCGCCCGGGCGGGCGGGGTCGGCGATCAGCAGGACCTGGTCGCCGGTGCGGGGGATGCGCAGCTTGGAGACGATGGTCTGCAGGGGGACCCGGTCGGTGGTTCCGGCCGGCTGGAGGATCAGGTCGACGACCGGGTCGAAGTTGACCAGCCGCCCGGTGTCGCTGATCGACAGGACGACGGCGGCCGTGGTCGGCGCCCCCTGCGCGAGCAACTGCCGGACGTCGTGGCCGGACTGGTACGCGCCGATCGACTGCTGGACCTTGGCGAAGTCCTCCGCGCCGAGGAACGCGCGCGTGGTGCGGCCGTAGAAGCCCTTGCCGCTCGCCACCTTGCCGGCGATCTCGGCGGCCCGCTCCTCGCGGTTCCTGCCGCGCTTGCCGAAGATTCCCATGTCCGCTTCTCCTTGTGGTGAGCACCGCATCCGGCGCGGTGCATGGAGGGGACGCTAGGAGGCCCGGGACGCCTACCGATCCCAGGTTCGACCGCCTGTTCGTGGACGACGTACTCTCCCCCCATGCCGCCTCCGAGCCAGCCGATCGGCGAGCGCCGACCGCGCGCCCAGGTCATCGACCACGCCTGGCGTGACCTCGGGGCGGGGCTGGAGTCGCTGAGCGGACCGGGCGGCGCGCCGCTGACGCGGACGGTCAAGTTGATCGTGCTGCCGCTGATCGTTCGGCCCGCACTGCACGCCGAACTCGCGGCGGACTTCCTCCAACCGGCCGAGGCCGCGCGGCTCGACGCCCTGATCCGCGAGTCCGGAAGCCTTCTCACGGCGACGGCGCAGTGGTTCACACTGCTCAAGAAGGCGCGCCGGGCCCTGGGGGTCGTGGCGGGCAATCCCCAGGATCTGTACTTCCAGCGCTGTTTCGAGCTGGCGACCGAACACGGGGCGCCCTCGGCCGGGGCCGACGAGGTGGCGCGGGCCGTGGTCGACGAGGTCGTGCACGCGGGCGGCGGACGGACCGTGGAGGCGCTGAAGGACTGTCTCGCGGATCCCGCCCTGCGGGCCCGGCTCGCCGAGGAACTGGCCGCCGCCTGGGAGAGCCGTGGGCCGGCGAGGGACGCGGCCGAGGCGCTGGCGCCGGCGGCCGAGGTCCTGGAGACATGCACCGCACCGGAGCCGAACCCGTCGGCGTACGCGCGGATGATCGAGCTGAGGCACGGGGAGTTGTTCGGCCGGGTCGTGTGGGCGCAGCCGGGCGGCCTCTGGGGCGGCGCGGAGCCGCCCGCTCATCTGGGTCTGACCGCGCGGCCGGTGCCGCCGCGGCCGGAGATCGGCCGGGGCGCCTCCACCGCGACCCTGCCCGCGCCCCTGGACCGCACGCTCTTCGAGCGCCTGTTCGTCGTACTCCAGTCGTCGGCCCGGCGCGAGGAACTGCCCACCGTGCCGGAGCTCGTCGCGCGGGAATCCGGCCGCAGTTGCGCCCCGCTCGGCCTGTACGACGAGAGCCTGCGCGTCGCCGTCGTCCTCGGCGCATGTCTCGCGGTCGGCCTCGATCCCCTGGGCACCGGGGCCCCCGGGCCGGCGCGGACCGCCGCGCACAAGGTCGTCAACAGCCGCTGGCGGCGGGAGGCTTCGGTGCTGCGGGCCCGCCGGATGACCGTCTCTCCCCACCCCGACCCGGACGGCGGCGCCCTGGACGCCCTCGCCCAGGATCTGCGTACCCCTTGGGTGCCCTACATGCGGCGGCTGTGGGTGCGGCTGCACGGGAGGGACGTCCGCGGCGCGCCACCGGCCGACCTCGCGTCGGTGTGGGCGGTCCTCGACGGGGTCGCCCGCTCGGTGATGATGGACCACCGCGCGAGGGTCCGAGCGGCGTTGCGCGCCCTGTCCGCGGCGCCCGCGACCGCTGCGGACGCGGCCGAGCCGAGGAGCGCGTGATGACAGAGGTCCATGTGGCGCGCGGCCGCGACGGCTCGATCCGCGTGGCTGCCGCCCCCGGTGGCGACGACGAGAGCGCCCTGGGCCCGGACTTCACGCGATCCGTGCTGGACGTCGCCGGGGCGCTCCTGGTCTGGCCCGTCCTCGGAGCGCAGACGCCGCCCGTGGCGGACGTCCATGACGTGCGGCGGGCGCAGCAGTGGCTGTGGGCGGTCTACGGCGACGGCGTGGCCGCAGCCGTGCACGACGCGGCGGCAGGGGAACCGGCAGGCGTACGCGTCAGGGCGAGGCCGGGCGCTCTCGCCGGCACCGCCGCCCGGCTCGGCCTCGGCCACTGGGCGGCCCGGTGGTGGCCGGCGTCGTACACGGACGGCATCGCGGAGCTCGAAGGTGACGTGCTGGGACTTGAGTTGGCCGCGCTCACCCACCAATGCCAGGAACTGTTCGACGACTTGGACGACGGCGTGGCCGAACTGATCGAGGAGCACCGAGCCGCCCTCGACCCGCTTCTGCGGTGGTGGCATGCGACACCCCGACCGGCGCAGACAGCACGCCACTTGGGGAGTGTCCTGCGTCTGATCGACGACGCGGCGGACTGCGCCGGGCTGGACGGTCCTGAGCTGCGCCGCCTCCGCTCGGCCCTCGAAGAGGAGCGGGGCCACGGCCGTACCTCCGCGCCGGTGGACCTCTCCGCGCTGTTCGCGGGGCGGGACGGCCATGCCCTCGCCGCGGGCGCCGCGCCCGGTGCGGGCGGCAGGGTGATCGCCCGGGGGTCGGGGACGAACGACTGGCGCCGCTACCCGCCGGGGTTCGTCGACGCCGCCGAGGACGCGGTGTCCTGGACCGCTCGCGCGCACGGTGAGCTACGGCAGATCGAGGTCGAGGTCGTCGCACACGTCACGGCACCCGCGGCCGGCGTGCCGCTCGCCGCGGAGGTCCGGGTGAACGGCGGCGACCCGCACCGGGTGCCGCTCACCCGGCGCGACGACGTGTGGACCGGCCGGGGGGAACTGGATCTGCGCCCCGGAGCGGGCCTGCCGGTCACGGCGCCGCCGCGCATCGAGGTCGGTGTCCTGCTGCCCGGCTTCGATCCGGGCCACGGCCCTGATACCGGGGTCGAGCGTGCGGCGATCCGGGACCTGGCCCGGCGGCGACTGGCGGACGCGGCACAGCCCGGCGCGTACGGCACGCAACCGTTTCTCGCCGAGATCCTGGCCGCCGCCACCGGCGAGGACTACTGAGACATGGCGGACGAGACCAGCGCACAGGCACCCGCGCCCCTGTACGGAGACCCCTTCGACCGTGCCTTCGCCCAGGCCCACGAGCACCACATGGCCGCCGACTTCGACGCCGCGTGCGCCGTCTACGACGAGTCGCTGGCCGTGGCCGAGTCCCTGGAGGACTCTCCCGACGTACGGTTCCTGCGCGCGCACCTGCTGACGGACCTCGGCACGGTCCTCCTCGACGCCTCGGACCTGCCAGGCGCCGAGGACGCCGTGGACCGGGCCCGTGCCCTGCTGGACGGCATCGCCTCGGCGCCGATGGGGCCGCGAGGCCGTCAACTGTGGCGGGAAACCGTGCTGCGGACCCTGATCGCCAGGTCCGACCTCCTGCGCCGGACCGGTCGTCCGGACGAGGCACTGGCCTGTCTCGACGAGGCCACGGCCCAGTTGACCGGGTTCGACGATCCCGACGGGCTGCGCGGTGCCGAACTCGGCCTGAACCGCGTACTCCTGCTGATGGACCGGGGCGAGTGGGGAACAGCCGAGGAACAGGCCACGCTGCTGCTGTCCGGCACTGCGGCGGGTGCGGCGGAGGCCGTGCCCCGGCTGCTGACCGCGCTCGGCGTGATCTGCTCCTCGACCGGCCGGTTCGACGCGGCCGAGGACCACTTCGCCCGTGCGGAGGACGCCTTCCGGTCGCTGGGCAACACCGGCGAGCAGCAGACCATGCTCGCGCACCGGGCCTCCCTCGCGATGCAACGGGGTCAACTCGACCTCGCGGAAAGCCTGTTCACCGAGGCGTCCGCCTTCTTCGAGCAGCAGCGACGGTTCGGCGACCTGGCCGTCTGCGAGCAGGCCCGGAGTTTCCTCGCGGACCGGCGCGGCGACGCCACGGGCGCGCACGACCTCATGGCGGCGAGCCTGGACCGGTTCGCGCAGCTCGGTGCGGCGGTGGCCGCGGCCGACACCATGCTGCTGGGCGCCCAGCAGGCGTACGACCGGGGTGACATCGAGGAGATGAAGCGGCTGGCCCAGGGGGCCCGTGACGTCTACCAGGAACGGGGGATCCTGGAGCGGTGCGCGCAGGTCGACCTCATGCTCGCGCGGACCCTGGAGGACAACCTGGACCGGACGGACCACGGCGACCACGAGAGGCGGTCCATCGATACGGCACTCTCGCTGGCTGTCCCGGCCGCCCTGGCCCTGGCCGCCGCACGCCATGACTTCGTCACCGCCCACGCGCGCAGCCAGTGGCTGATGCTGGCGGACGACGCCATGGGCCTGGCGTTCCGGCTGGCCGTACGCCGTCAGGACCAGGGGCTCCTGTTCGAGCTGGTGGAACACCGCTGCGCGGGCGCCGCGCTCGCGCTGAGCCCGGCGCCGGGGTCCGCGAGGTCCTCCGAAGCCACCGCGCCGCTCTTCCCGGACGCGGCGATGAAGACGTACGGGAACTCCGGCGAGGGTGCGCCGTCGCTCGGCGGCGTGGCGGCGGAGGCCGCCGCCTCCGCCGGGCTGAGGGTGGCGCCGCCGCCGAAGGTGCGGATGTCGCCGGAGACCGGACGGATCGCGCTCCAGGAGTTCATCGAGGCGGCCGAGCACCGCTATCGCCGGCGGATCGTGGACGAGGAGGAGGTTCCCTTCTGGTTCACCGACGACCTGACGGACCGCCCGGTGGTCCAGGTCCGGCTGGCCGACGCGGGCGACCTGTTCATGACCTGGACGTGGGCCGGCGGCGCCCGGGGCTTCGGCACCGGCCGGGGTCCGGCCGCCGAAGTCGACCGGGCGGTCGGCGAGTTGGCGGCGGCGCTGCCCGGGGCGGGTGAGGGAGCCGCGGGGATGCGGCGGGCCTTCGCGTCGGGGGCGCTGACCGATCCGATCGCCGAGCGCCGACTCGCCCGTACGCTGGCCGAGGCGCTGTGGCCGGAAGGGCTGACAGCGCAGATACGCCAGGTGTCGGAACGCGCGGGCCGCCCGCTGATACGGATCCAGCCGTCGCCGCGGGTCGCCCAGGTCCCCTGGGAGCTCCTGGCCGTCGACGGCGATGTCCGGCTCGTCGAGCTCGCGGACGTGGTGACCACCACGGCGACCTCGCTGCGACGGCGACCCCCCTCCGAGCGTCCCGGTGCTCCGGCGCGGGACACCGGCCCGGTCGTCCTCGTCCTCGACCCCCGGGTGCCGGGATTCCGGGCCGACTCCCCGCTCGGCTCGGTCCTGGGGCCACCCGGCTCGGATCAGGAGCTCCAGTCGCTGGTGCGGGCGCGGATGGACGCGGGTGCCGTCGAGCCGGCCCTCGACACCCCGGCCGAGGCGTTCCGCCGCACCGACCTGGACCGGGACTGGCTGAGCGCGGTGCTTCGCAAGGGGGCCCGCAGACTCCTGTACGTCGGGCACGTCAGCGGCGCACCGGTCGACGGCGGGCAGAGCGAGGACGGCTCCCTGCACCTGTGCTGCGGCCCGGAGAGCACCGGACTGGCCGCGGCGGTCCGTACCCATCGGCCGCTGTCGGCCAAGGACCTCCTGCTGGGCACGCTCCCCCTGCGGGCGGACGGGGAGCCGGGTGGGCGCATCTGGCCCGCGCCCCCGCGGGTCGCCCTGATCGGCTGCGAGAGCGGCGGCGATCTGCGGTTCGCCGAGTCGTTCGGGCCGGCCACGGCGATGATCCACAACGGTGCCGAGCTGGTCACCGCGACCCGCTGGGTCCTGCCGACCAGCTTCGCCTTCCATCGACTCGCCGGTCTGTCCGAATCCGTACGTCCGCTGTCGGAGGCGGTCGTCGCCGTCGACTCCGCGCACGAGCACCCCGACCCCGTGCACCGGCTCGGCCGCTGGCAGCGGGAGCAGCTCGACCGTTGGCGCGCCGACGGCCGGATCGAGCACTCCCCCCTGCTGTGGGCCGCCATGACCTGCATCGTCGCCTGACCGCGGAGGTCCTGGGCGGCCTCGGCACGGTCACCGTGGGCAGCTGCGCGGCAAGGCCCGCCGGCGACGGGTCAGACGGTCGGCCGGTGGTCCGCTCCGCCGAGTGCGCGCGACAGTGCCGCCCTGGAGGGGATGTCGAGCTTGCGGTAGACGCGGCCGAGGTGGGCTTCGACCGTCCTGGCGCTGACGAAGAGCTGCTCCGCGATCTCCTTGGTGCGTTTGCCCCCTGCCGCCAGTTCCGCGATCTCCCGCTCTCGCTCGGTGAGAAGGGCCACCGCCGCCCGGGCGCTCGCCTCCTGCGCCGTGGCGACCGCCGCACCGGTGGCCGTGCGGGACGTGGGCAGAAGGCTCCTGACTCTCGCCGCCTCCTCCAGGATGCGCTGCGCTCCGCAACTCCGAGCCGCCTTTCCCGCCCTGTCGAGCCACTCCAGCGCCTGCTCGATGCCGTGGGCCGCGTGCACCGAAGGCACCCCGGTCACCAGGGTCCAGGCGTGTTCCACCGGCAGGCCAGCTCGGCGGAACGACTCCGCGACCTCGTGGAACAGCCCTGCCGCCAGGCGGTGTTCGCCTTCGGCGGCGTGGAGCTCGGCCCGGGCCCTGCGCACGTGCTGTTGTTGCAGCGGCAGCCCCAGCTGTTCGGCCACGGCCTCCCCCGTCGTGGCCCACTCGCGTGCGGCGTCGCGGTCACCGCAGCGCAGGGCCGCCACGGAGGCGAGGGCCAGGAGGGAAGGCTGCCAGGCCCGCGGCAGCCGGTGCAGCTGCGGACCGCCCTCCTCGACGAGGGTGCGCAGACAGCCTTCCGGGTCCCCGGCGAGGAACTGGGCCTGGGCGCGCAGGCCGACCGCCACGGCTGCCCGCCAGCCCTGTTTGCGCAGGGCGAGGGAGAGCCCCTCCCCGGCGAGTTCGAGCAGCCTGTCGGTGTCCCGGCGTGGCCGGGTCCACAGCAGTCCCGTCGCTCTGAGGACCAGGGCGACTCCGGCGGCTTCGTCGACCCCGCTCATCCGGGCGAGCCGATGGGCCTCCTCGGCGCGGTGGCAGAGCGTCTCCAGACGCCCCGTCAGCTGGTCGAGGTGGCACAGGGCCACCAGCTGGTTGATCCGGATGAACCTCCGGGTGGCACCGGTGGTCGCCTGCAGTCCTCGTTCCAGATGGCGGTAGGCGTCATGGAAGCGCTCCTGGAACAACTCCGCGCAGCCGAGCATCGCCAGGACGTCGGGCATGGTGACGGCGGCGGAGTCCGGCAGGGCGTCCACGATCCGCGCGCACTCGGTGACCTCGGCGACGGCCTCGGGCAGCAGCCCGAGCTGGGTGTCGCCGAGGGCACCCAGGGCCCGCAGGTAGGGCACCGCCGGGCCGGCGGTGCCGGCGGCCTCGGCCGCCTCCCGGACCACCTCACGTGCCTCGCCGTACGTGCCCCGGAACAACTGCACTCGCCCGTACGCGGTGATCAGTTCGGCCGCCGGCGCCGGCAGCGGGACCGGCAGGGGGCGGGGTACGAGGTCGAGTGCCGTCCGGACCACCGCGTCGGCCTCCTGGTGACGGCCCAGCAACCGCTCCAGCTCCGCGCAGACGGCGTAGGCGCTCAGTAGCAGGTCCCCGGAGAGATCCGACTGGTGCCGGAGCAACTCGTGCACCAGGGACCGTGCCTCCTGCAGGCGGCCCACGGCGGCGAGGGCCCGGCAGTGGTCGAGCACCAGGACGACCCGGGAGGCGCTGATCCGCTCTCCGGCGGGCAGCTGGTCCAGCGCCAGGCGCAGCCAACGGGCAGCGGTGGCCGGGGACTTGGCCATCGCCTCCGCCGCGCCGTCGACCAGCGCCTGCCGGACCTGAGCGCTGCCGGCGCCCACCAGGTGCTCGGCCTGCCGGGCCCGCTGAAGCGCCGAGGCCCCTCGTGCGGTGAGCAGTTCCATGGCCCGTCCGTGAGCGGTGACGCGCAGGGCCGGCGACGCGTGTTCCAGGGCGACGTGGCCGAGTACCGGGTGCCGAAAGGCGTAGCCGCCGCCCCAGGGCAGCGGCCGGATCAGGTCCGCTTCGACGAGTTCGGTGAACGCTCCGAGGGTCCGTTCCAGACCGAGACCGGAGACTTCGGCGACGTCGTCCGGCAGGAAGGGATCGCCGAGAACGGCGGCGACCTGGACCGAGTGCGCGGCGTCAGCGCTGAGCGAGTCCAGCTCGGTGACGACGGAGACGGCCTCCCGGAGCATGCCGTCCCGGTCCGGACCGGCGCTGAGCGGCCACTCGTCCGGGTCCCAGCGCGCCGCGAGCAGGATGCGCAGCATCCGCGGGTTGCCGCCGGAAGCAGCGTGCAACTGCTCGGCGTAGGTGCCGTCGACCAGGGGTGCCTCCGCGGCGCGCCACTCGGTGTACGCGTGGCGGGAGACGGCGTGCGGGGAGAGGGTGTCGGTGGGGGATCCCGGGTGTCCGAGCAGGGTGGATATCGCCCGGAGGTCCAGGGGGGAGGGGGTCAGGCAGACGACCGACCCGGTCTCCGCTCCGTGTTCGAGGGCTTCTCTCAGCACTGGGCCGGTCTGCCGCGGGCGGTGCGCCAGCGCGAGGACGAACGGGCCGGGCGGGGGTGTCCGCACAAGTTGCGCGATCAGCCTCGCGGACTGGTCGTCGCACAGGTGCACGTTGTCGAGGACGAGCACGCCGCCGCGCCGCGCCGCCCAGCGCCCCAGCACGCTCCGCACCCCGGCATCCGGCTCCCGGGCGATCGAGGAATCCGGCACCTCCAGGGCATCCACCACTTCGGTGATGATCTGGCCGGGTCGTGTCGCACCGCGCGCGGCATGGGCTCGCGCCACCCGTGCCCCTGCCGCGCCGGCCCGCTCGGCGAGCAGACCCAGCAGGGCGGTCTTTCCGATCCCCGGCTCTCCAGCGACCTCCAGGACCACTCCCCGGCCGTCGGCCAGCCCCTCGACGACCGCGGAAAGGCACTCGATCTGCGTCTGTCTGCCGACGAGCACGGCGCCGTTCCCATGGGCCTGATCCTTGGGAGGCAAGTGGCCCTCCCCCTTCCCATGGACGAGCACCCGAAACGACCACCTGTTAATGGTCAATTCGGATATTAGGCCATCCCGTCGGCCGACTCGCGCCCCGTGCCGGCCGGTGAACCTACGTACTCGATCAGGTAGTTCTACGAACGCCTTCGGCGATCGGCGTGGGGAGACTCGCCTCATGAGCTTCCGGCGGGCAGCGAACCCCGTCCGGTCGACAGAGCCCAGCCGAACACGGGAGAGTCATCCGTTGGTTTCCAAGATTCGTGTCCTTCTGGGCATGCTCGTGCTGCTGGCGCTGGCCATCGGAGCCATCGCCCTGCTCGCATCGGCGGGCGCCGCTGCCATCTGGTTCACGATCGTCCCGCTCGGCATCCTCTTCATGGGCGCCTCCCTCCTCCGGTCGTTCGGATGGTTCGACAAGAGGAGCCGGTGAGCGCCGCCGTGCCGCGCGTCCCCGCGGCTCAGCGCACCCTCCCCCGCGGTTTCAACGGCAGCGGCGGCAGTTCCGGGGCAGGCAGTGGCGCACCGTCGTACCCCTTCACCTCACCGAAGCGGGACCCCGTCATCCAGTCCTGGCGGGCCTGCTCGATCTCCTGCTGGGAGCGCCCGATCCAGTTCCAGAACATCACCAGCTCCTCCTCGAACGGCTCGCCGCCCAGGAGCATCAGGCCCGCGTCCGAGTCGGCGCGCAGCGGGAGTTCGGTGCGGCCGCAGCCGAGGTAGAGCATCGAGCCGGGCAGCACCGGCACTCCGTCGACGTGGGCCTCGCCGGACATGGACAGCACGGCGTACTCGAAGTCCGGTTCCAGCGGCAGGCGTACGTCCGTGCCGCGGGCCAGGCTCAGGTCGGCGCCGACGATGGGGGTGTACGCCGTTCCGGGTGAGCGCGCGCCGTCGAGCTCGCCCAGGATGAGCGTGGCCGTCAGGCCCGGGGCCGTGATCTGGGGCAGCCCGGTGTGGTGCTCGAAGTGCGGGTCGGTGTGGCGGTCGCCGTCCGGGAGGGCGACCCAGAGCTGGGCGCCGTGCAGGAACCGGGCGTGCGCCTTCGGGCTCTCCTCGGAGTGGCTGATCGCGCGGCCGGAGGTCATCAGGCCCAGCTCGCGGGGGCGGATCGTCTGCAGGCTGCCGGTGGAGTCCCGGTGCAGGACCTCGCCCTGGTGCAGCCAGCTCACCGTCTGCAGGCCCATGTGCGGGTGCGGGGGCACCTGCATGCCCGGCTCGTCGGCGATGTCGTCGGGGCCGTAGTGGTCGACGAAGCACCAGGCGCCGACCATACGGCGGCCCAGGTTGGGCAGCAGCCGGCGCACCTCGCTGGACTCGCCCAGCTTCACGCGGCGGGGGCTGAGGAGTTCACGCACGGGTTCCGCCACCACGAAGCCGCGGCCGCCGCACAGAGCGGGAACCGCCTGGCGATCAAGATTGCTCATGTCGCCCAACCTAGCCCCGCGGAGCGTTTCCCGTCAGTCCGTCCCCCCGGGCTCCGGGGCGACGGACCGCGCACCGGGCTGTGACCGCGGGCAAAATAGTAGCCATGGACATAGTAGCCATGTACTGTATCGAGCATGAGTACGGCATCCGAGGGCGCGACGCCCGGTTTCCTGGTCTGGCGACTGTCGATGAAGTGGCGGGTCGCGGTCGATCGCGCGGTGGCGCCGCTCGGCCTGACGCACGCCCAGTACTCGCTGGTGGCCTCGCTGTACGGCATGCAGCGCGGCGGCGAACGCCCCAGCCAGCGGCGCCTCGCCGACCGGACCGGCCTCGAACCGCTCTACGTCTCCAAGCTGGCGCGCTCCCTGGAGAGCGCCGGGCTCCTGGAGCGCACTCGCGACCCGCGCGACCCGCGCGCGGTGCAACTGGCGCTCACCGAGGAGGGCCGCGAGCGGACCGGGCAGGCCATCGAGCTCGTCCAGGGTCTCCTGGAGCAGCTGCTGGCACCGCTCGGAGGCCTGGACAGCGCACGCACGCGGGAGTTCAGGCGTGAGCTGACGACTCTGCTCGACGCACCTCTCGACCCGACGCACGAGAACCTCAAGGAGCAGTCATGACCACCGCCACTCCCGTCCTGAACCCCCGTGTCATAGCCCTGGCCCACTACGCCGCCCGCGCGCTCCTGGAGAACGTCCTGGCCCGCCACGGCGTGACCTTCCAGCAGTCGGTCACGCTGCGCCTGGCCGCCGTGGCGGAGGGGCCGGTCGAGCGTGCCCGCATCGTCGAGGACGTCGTCGGCGCGCTGAAGATCGATCCGCCTCAGGCGCATTCCGTGGTCGACGAGCTGATCTCCACAGGGCTGGTGGCTCCTCAGGGGGCGTCCCAGGTGCGGATCACGGACGCCGGCCGGGAGCTGTTCGAGACGACGTCCGCCGAGACCGCCCCCATCAGCGCCCGGGTCTACGCCGGCATCCCGACCGAGGACCTCGAGGTCGCCGGACGTGTACTGAGCCTCATCACCGAGCGGGCCGACGCGGAGCTCGCCGCCCTGCCCCGGTAGGGGTTGGGGAAGCAGCCGGTCGTCTCAGGCCGTCGTGCCGCTCCTCCCCCGCCGGTGCGCGATCTCGCCGAGGATCACGTCGGCGGCGATGAAGCCGGCCAGCGGAATGCCGAGCAGCGGCACGAAGTAGCCGAGGACGGCGATCAGGACCACGCCGGGCACCAGGATCTGCGGCGGGACCTGCTGCCAGGCGCCGCGCGGGATCGGCCGGCCGAAGGCGGAGCCCCGGCCGCGCTGCCACCACATGCGGTAGCCCCACACGATCAGCAGGACCAGCGACAGCGCGAGGAGCATCAGGACGAGCTGGTTGACCAGCCCGAACAGGACGCCGGTGTGCAGGTCGATGCCCCAGCGGGTCAGCTTGGCGAGCAGCGGGTAGTCCGCGAACCGCACCGTGTCGGTGACCTCGCCTGCGGTCGGGTCCACGGCGACCGAGTCCTGCTTCTCGGGCCAGCTGCGCTGCACCTGCCGTACGACATAGGCCGACGACGCGTCGGCGGGCGGCACGATCTCGACGGGGTCGCCGAGACCTTCGGCGCGGGCCGCGGCCAGCACCTTGTCGAGACCGACGCCGTGCTCGGCGTCCCCGGCCGAGGCGGACGCGCCGTGACCCGCGTGGTCGCCGCCCGCGGCCGCGGAGACGGACGGCGTGGACTGGCCCAGCGAGGTGCGCAGTTCGTCGATGTTGGCGCCGGCGTACGTCGACCAGGTCAGTCCGGTCGCCGACAGGAAGAAGAAGCCGGCCGCGGCCCACACGCCGACGCTGCCGTGCAGTCCCAGCGTGCGACGGCGCCCGCTGGTGCCGCGGACCTTGCGCAGGGCCCGGCGGCGGGAGAACCACAGCACGATGCCGCCTCCCGCGATCACCCACAGCCAGCTCGCGGCGAACTCGCTGTACAGGCGGCCGTTCTCGCCGAGGTGCAGATCGCGGTGGAACTCGTCGATCCAGGTCCGCAGCGGCAGCGCGCCGGTCGAGCCGTACTGCTCCAGCGTGCCGCGGACCTTCCCGGTGTACGGGTCGACGAACACGGCGAGGGTGTGGTTCGGGTCGACTCCCTTCACGCCGGACAGCAGCACCCGGGTCGTGGCGTCGGCCGCGGGCGAGGGACGGATCGCCGAGACCGTGCCCTCGGGGTGCGCCTTGCGGGCGGCGTCCACCTGCTCGGAGACGGGCAGCTTGCGGTCGCCGACGGCGGCGACGGTCATCTCGTCCCGGTAGGCGATCTTCTCGGCCTGGAAGGCACCCGCGTACAGGAACCCGGTGACGGCGGCGACGAGGAGGAAGGGCGCCACGAACACACCGGCGTAGAAGTGCAGTCGCAGCACGAGCGGGCGCAGCGGGGCCCATCTGCTGGGGGCCGGCGCGGGGGCGGCCGGTTGAGGGACCTCGTCCTTGGTGGTCGAGGGGGCGATGGACATCGGCGGCTTCTCCGGGGGCTGGGGACGGTGACGGTCCAGTAGTCGGAGGACGGGGGCGTCGAGTTCCCGGGCCCCGAAGTGACCTGCATCACAAGGCGCTCCATGGCATCCTGGCGCGATGGCAACTCCGAGTCATCGCGCGCCCCTTGCCGAGCTGGTCGAGCAACTCCTGGACACGGACGGTCCGCTGCCGATCGTGACGGCCGGCGAGCCGGTCCTGCGAGCCGGTACCGAGCGCTACGACGGCCAGCTGGACGCAGCGCTGCTGTCCCGTTTCGTCGAGGCACTGCGTCTGACCATGCACGCGGCGCCGGGCGTGGGACTGGCCGCCCCGCAGGTGGGGGTGCCGCTGCGTATCGCGGTGATCGAGGACCCGGCGCCCGTACCGGAGGAGGTACGGCTGGCGCGTGGGCGGGTGCCGCAACCGTTCCGGGTCCTGGTCAATCCGGCGTACGAGCCGGTCGGCGCCGGACGGGTGGCGTTCTTCGAGGGGTGTCTGAGCGTGCCGGGGTGGCAGGCCGTGGTGGCGCGGCCCGCCGAGGTCCGGCTGAGGTGCGAGGACGAGCACGGCCGCGCGGTCGACGAGGTGTTCGGCGGCTGGCCAGCGCGGATCGTCCAGCACGAGACGGACCACCTCGACGGCGCGCTCTACCTCGACCGCGCCGAGCTGCGCTCGCTGTCCTCGAACCAGACGGTGGCCGAGCGCTGGACGCAGCCGACGCCGGAGCGGGCGGCCGCGTCCCTCGGCTTCGAGCTGCCGGGCTGACGGGTCGGCGGGCCGAGGAGGTGGCGGGCGGCAGCGTGGGGGTGCCGGGATCCCGCGAGGCGGCCACGGTACGGAAGCCGGCCGCACACTCCCCCGCGCCCTCTGCCCGGCGCCGAGCGCCCACCGGCGACGCCCGTGCCGGGGACGGCCCGCGATCCGCCCGCCCCGCCCCCGTGCCGTCCGTCAGTTGTCCCGGTACGCCTCCAGCAGCCGCAGCCACACCTCGCTGATCGTCGGGTACGACGGGACCGCGTGCCACAGCCTGCTGATCGGGACCTGCCCGGCGACCGCGATCGTGGCGGAGTGGATCAGTTCGCCGACGCCGGGCCCGACGAAGGTGACGCCGAGGAGGATCTCGCGTTCCATGTCGACGACCATGCGGGCGCGGCCGCGGTAGCCGTCGCCGTAGAGGCCGGCGCCCGACACCGAGGCGAGGTCGTAGTCGACCGCGCGGACCCGGTGACCCGCCTGCTCGGCCTCCGCGAGGGAGAGACCGACGGAGGCCGCCTCCGGGTCGGTGAAGACGACCTGGGGCACCGCGTCATGGTCGGCGGTCGCCGCGTGGGCGCCCCAGGCGTCGGCCTGGACCGCGGAGCCGGAGGCCCGTGCGGAGATGGCGGCGCCGGCGATGCGGGCCTGGTACTTGCCCTGGTGGGTGAGGAGCGCTCGGTGGTTGACGTCGCCGACCGCGTAGAGCCAGTCGCTGCCGGTCACGCGGAGGCTGTCGTCGACCTCCAGCCAGCTGCCGGGCTCCCGGTCGACGGTGTCCAGGCCGATGTCGTCGGTGCGGGGGGCGCGGCCGGTGGCGAAGAGGATCTCGTCGGCCTCGATGCGGTCGCCGGTGTCGGTGACGACCACGACCGTGCCGTTCTCGCGGGTGACCGACCGGACCGAGGTGCCGGTGCGGACGCTGACGCCCGCCTCGGTGAGCGCCTCGGCGACGAGTTCGCCCGCGAACGGCTCCATGCGGTTGAGCAGGCCCTTCCCGCGTACCAGGAGGGTCACCTGCGAGCCGAGGGCCTGCCAGGCCGTGGCCATCTCGGTGGCCACCACTCCCCCGCCGACCACGACGAGACGGCCCGGTGCGGCCTTGGCGCTGGTGGCCTCGCGGCTGGTCCAGGGCTTGACCTCGTCGAGCCCCGGCAGATCGGGCAGCACCGCCCGGGTGCCGGTGCAGACGGCCACGGCGTGCCGGGCGGTCAGCACCTTCCGCACGCCGTCGGGCCCGGTGACCGTCACGGTGCGTTCCCCGCTGAGGCGGCCGTGACCGCGGTGGAGGTCGGCGCCGATGCTCTCCAGCCAGCCGACCTGGCCGTCGTCCTTCCAGTCCGAGGTGAAATAGTCCCGGCGGGCGAGGACCGCGGCTGCGTCGAGGGGGCCCTGCACCACGGCGCTCAGGCCGGGCAGGCGGCGCGCGTCCGCCTGGGCGATCACCGGCCGCAGCAGGGCCTTGCTGGGCATGCACGCCCAGTACGAACACTCTCCGCCGACCAGTTCGCTCTCCACGACCGCGGTGGAGAGGCCGGCCGCGCGGGTGCGGTCGGCCACGTTCTCCCCCACGGGCCCGGCACCGAGCACCACGACGTCGTAGGCGATGTTTTCCGTTTCCGTCATGGGCCCAGTCTGGTGGGTGGTGTGCGCTCGGGCCACCAGGGGTACGCGCGCGGGATACCGAGTGGTGACAGCTGTGGAATACCGGACCGACCGGCCGTGTTGTGCGGACGGCTTCGCTCCGAGACCAGGAAGAGGGATCACGTCATGAGCAGCACCGTGGAGCTCACCAAGGAGAACTTCGACCAGACGGTCACGGACAACGAGTTCGTTCTGATCGACTTCTGGGCGTCCTGGTGCGGTCCTTGCCGCCAGTTCGCCCCGGTCTACGAGAAGGCCGCCGAGGACAACCCCGACCTGGTGTTCGGCAAGGTGGACACCGAGGCGCAGCCGGAGCTGGCCGCGGCCTTCGGTATCCAGTCGATCCCCACGCTGATGATCGTCCGCGACCAGGTCGCGGTGTTCGCCCAGCCTGGCGCGCTGCCCGAGTCGGCCCTGACGGACGTCATCGGGCAGGCCCGCAAGCTGGACATGGACGAGGTCCGCAAGTCCGTGGCCGCGCAGCAGGCCCAGGCCGAGCAGAACGACCAGTAGTTCTCAGAACGGGTACGTCGCCACGTCCGCGCGTACCGTCGTCCAGCGCACGTCGGTGAAGGCCTCCACATTGGCCTCGCCGCCGAACCGGGCGCCGGTGCCGGACGCGGCGATACCGCCGAAGGGCGCGACCGCCTCGTCGTTCACGGTCTGGTCGTTGATGTGCACGATGCCGGTCGGGATCCGCTCGGCCAGGTCGAGACCGCGGGCCGCGTCCCCGGTGACGATGCCGAGCGAGAGGCCGTAGGGCCCCGCGGCGGCCAGGGCGGCGGCCTCGTCGACGGTGCTGAAGGACCGTACGGGCGCGACCGGGCCGAAGACCTCCTCCGCGTAGGCGGGCGTGCTGTCGTCGAGTCCCGCGAGGACCGTTGGGCGGTAGAAGAGCTTCTCGTGGGTACCGCCGGCGGCCAGCTTGGCGCCCTCCGCGGTGCTGGCGTCGACCAGGCCGCGCACCTTGGCCAGCTGGTTGTCGTCGATGATCGGGCCGAGGTGGACCTGCTCCAGGTGGGGGTCGCCGACGGCCAGCGAGTCGGCCTTCGCCGCCAGCCGCTCCACGTACTCCTCGTACAGCGACGCGTGGACCAGGTGGCGGCCCGTCGTCATGCAGATCTGGCCCTGGTGGAAGAAGGATCCCCAGGCCGCCGTGGAGATCACGGCCTCGATGTCGGCGTCCTCCAGGACGATCAGGGCGGAATTGCCGCCGAGTTCCAGGTGGGCGCGCTTGAGGTGGCGTCCTGCCGCCTCTCCCACCGCACGGCCGGCCGCGGTCGACCCGGTGAAGGAGATGACGGGGACCCGCGGGTCGGCGACCAGGGCCTGGCCGACGTCGGGGCCGCCGGGCAAGACGTGGAACAGCCCCTCGGGCAGCCCGGCCTCGGCGAAGACCGCGGCGAGCGAGAGTCCGCCGCAGACCGCGGTGCGCGGGTCGGGCTTGAGGATCACGGCGTTGCCGAGGGCGAGGGCCGGGGCGACGGAGCGGATCGAGAGGATCAGCGGGGCGTTGAACGGCGAGATCACGCCCACCACGCCGACCGGGACCCGGCGCGTGTAGGACAGCCGGGGCGCCTCGCTGGGCAGGACCTGGCCGGCGGGGCGGGAGGCGAGGGCGGCGGCCTCGTAGCACTCCTGGGCGGCCACGTGCAGTTCGAAGTCGGCCTTGCCGGGGATGGACCCGGACTCGCGGACGAGCCAGCCGCGCAGTTCGTCGGCGTGCGCGGAAAACAGGTCACCGGCCTTGCGCAGCACTCCCGCGCGGACGAAGTGCGGAAGCCGGGCCCACTCGCTCTGGGCGGCGCGGGCGGCCTCGGCGGAGCGCTCCACGTCCTCGCCGCCGGCGAGGGTGACGGTGGCGAGCGTGTCGCCGGTGGCGGGTTCGGTGACCGCGTACTCAGGTCCCGAAAGGGGGTGGGGCTGCCAGCTCTTGGGGTCGAGCAACGACATGACGGCTCTCCGTTCGATCACCGGTGGGACTCACACGGGGAGCGGTAGTCCCGTGTAGTTCGCGGCCAGTTCGGCGGCCGCATGGCGGGATGCGGTGATGCGGCGCAGCCGTGCGAGCTGCACCCGACTGTCGAACGCATCCCCATTTGGTTGAGCATGCAACATCCTAGTCATGTCATACGAGAAGCGCGTGGCCTGCCACACACGAGAGAGACACAACTCCGAATATCTGTCGATCAGTTGTGTCGATCCTGTGCGGTGCACATCGGTCAGGGCCCGGGCGAGGAGCGATACGTCCGACACCGCGAGGTTGAGTCCCTTCGCCCCGGTCGGCGGCACTATGTGCGCGGCGTCGCCGGCGAGCAGGAGACGGCCGTGCCGCATCGGTTCGTGGACGTGACTGCGCATGGGCGTCACCGACTTGGCGGTGATCGGCCCCCGCGCGAGGGTCCAGTCGGCCTCGATCGCGAACCGCGCGGCGAGCTCGTCCCAGATCCGCTCGTCCGGCCAGTCGTCCGGATCGGTGCCGTTGGGGACCTGGAGGTAGAGCCGGGACACGGCGCGCGAGCGCATGCTGTGCAGGGCGAAGCCGCGCTCCCCGCGAGCGTAGATCAACTCCTCGCAGGACGGGGCGACGTCGGCGAGGATCCCGAGCCAGGAGTACGGGTAGTCGTGCGCGTAGGTCCGGCTCGTCTCCGCCGGGAAGGCCCCGCGCGCGATGCCGTGGAAGCCGTCGCAGCCCGCGATCCAGTCGCATGTCAGCGTCTGTTCACGACCCTCGTGCCGGAACCGCACCACGGGGGCCCCGCTCTCCGGCCGCTCGACCGCCAGAGCCTCCGCCTCGAACAACAGCGGTGGCCCCTCGGCCAGTTGGAGCGCGACCAGGTCCTTCACGATCTCGGTCTGGGCGTAGATCGTGACCGTACGGCCACCGGTGAGGACGGGGAAGTCGAGGTGGTGCCGCTCCCCGGCGAACCGCAGCTCGATGCCCTGGTGGACGAGGCCCTCGGCGTCCAGACGCCCGGCGGCGCCGGCCGCGCGCAGGACGTCGACCGTGCCCTGCTCCAGCATCCCGGCGCGCTGACGGTGCTCGACGTACTCCCGCGTCCTGCTCTCCAGGACCACGCAGTCGATGCCGGCCAGGTGCAGCAGACGGGCGAGAAGCAGTCCGGCGGGGCCGCCGCCGATGATCCCGACCGTGGTGCGCATGGCAGGCCTCCTGCGTCAGCTGGAGTCGCGGTGCACGACCGTGGCACCCAGCACCGTGTGCGTCTCGGTCGCGGCGCCCGGTTCACGCACCGCGCGATCGACCAGTTCGGCGAGGTCACGGCCGGACGGGAGCTCGATGTGGACCGTGCTCAGCCGGGGCCGCAGCAGCCGGCCGAGGAGCAGGTCGTCGGCTCCGATCACCGCCGTGTCCTCCGGTACCCGCACGCCCTCGTCCTGGAGGGCGCGCATTAACAGCATCGCGTATTCGTCGTTGTACGCGAACACGGCGTCGAGGCCGAGGTCCCGCCAGCGCACGGCGAGCTTGGCCGCGGCCTGCTCCTCGTAGGCCAGGGGCAGCTCGGTCAGCGTGGCGTCCGTGCCCTGCAGAGCGCGGCGCACCCCCGCGAGGCGGGGCAGCGAGAAGGCCTCCAGGCCGGACTCCTCGGGCACCACGACACCGATACGGCGCCGGCCGCGGGCGTACAGATGGGCGGCGGCGCTGTGTCCGACGCCCGCGTGATCCATGAGCAGGGCGTGCGCCCCCTCGACCGCCTCGGGAGCGAGGGTGACCACGGCCCGGGCACCGGAGCGCCGGAGCAGGGCCACGCCCTGCGGGCCGAGTCCGACACCGGGCACCAGGACGGCGACCGGGCGCAGCTCCGCCCAGGCGCGGGCCGCCTCCTCGCCCTGGAGGCCGACACTGCCGTACTGCACGACCGTGTAGTCCAACCGGCCCAGGGCCCACTGGAGTTCACTGATGAACTGGCTGTAGAGCGGGCCGACCGGAATGGACGGGGCGGGCATCAGGACCATCCGGCTGTGACCGGCGCGCAGGCTGCGGGCGGCCGCGTGCGGGACGTACCCGAGTTCCTTGGCGGCCGCGTGGACACGGCGGCGGGTGGGCTCGCTGATCCGGACGGCGCTGGTGTTGTTGAGGACGTAGGAGACGGTCGCACGCGAGACGCCGGCCACGCGGGCCACGTCGGCGCTCGTGGGAACCGAGCGCGTGGCGGAGGACGCGGACGTGTTCTGTATCTGCACCATGACGATCGTCATCTTTGCAGAAGCTGTGACGGTTCCCACACCAGGGGTTGCGCTTTCGCTCAGTGCGGCGCATCCGTGCCGGTCACCCGGGCGACGAGGTCGTTCCAGCCGGCCTCCAGGCGCTCCAGGGGCATTCCGCACTGCCGGGTGAGGTGGTGGATGAGGGCGGGGTCGAGATAGCCCAACAGCGTCTGGGCCAGGAGGTCGCAGTCGGCGTCCGGGACGATCTGGCGCAGCAGCATGGTGGTGTGCATGTGCAGCGCCCGGGTCGACGGGTGGGAGTGGCGACGGGTCGGTTCCGCCTGCGCGGCCAGCAGCAGGTCCAGCTGTTCGGCGGAGCGGTACAGCACGGCCACGCCGAGCGCCCGCAGCCGGTCCACCGCGGGGGCACCGGGACCCAGCGGCGGCGGGCCGCCGAGGAAGTCCGCCTGGAGCGTGTGCGCGGAGTGGTCCAGGAGCGCCATGAGCAGTCCGGTGCGGTCGCCGAAGCGGCGGAAGACGGTGCCCTTGCCGACGCCGGCCGCGGCGGCCACCGCCTCCATGGTGACTCCCGCCACACCGTGCTCCGCGATCAGCCGGGTCGCGGCCTCCAGCAGACGGGCACGGTTGCGGGCCGCGTCGGCGCGCAGACAGGGCTCGTCGGGCGCGGAGCCGACCTCCAGCAGTCGGGGCGGGTCGAAGGGCTCCTGAGACTTCGGGAACGGCGGCAGGGTCGCGGACATGAAGCCAGCGTAAAGCATCGGGAAGAAAACTGGACCTCGGTCCGTTTAGGATGCTAGAAACGTTAACCGGACCCCGGTCCGGAACATTGTCGCCGTGTTTCAGCATCCTTGGAGTTACGCATGTCTGTTCGCATCCTGGCGCTCGTCGGCTCCCTTCGCGCCGGTTCGCACAACCGCCAGCTCGCCGAGGCGGCCGTCAAGCACGCCCCCGAGGGCGCGGAGGTCGTGCTGTTCGAGGGCCTGGCCGAGATCCCCTTCTACAACGAGGACATCGACGTGGAGGGCGCGGTCCCCGCTGCCGCCGCCAGGCTGCGTGAGGCCGCGCAGGCGTCCGACGCGTTCCTGCTCTTCTCCCCCGAGTACAACGGCACCATCCCGGCCGTGCTGAAGAACGCCATCGACTGGCTGTCGCGCCCCTACGGCGCCGGCGCCTTCGGCGGCAAGCCGGTGGCCGTGGTCGGTACCGCCTTCGGTCAGTTCGGCGGCGTGTGGGCGCAGGACGAGACCCGTAAGGCCGTGGGCATCGCCGGCGGCAAGGTGCTCGAGGACGTCAAGCTGTCCATCCCGGGTTCCGTGGTCCGCTTCGCCGAGACCCACCCGGCCGACGACGCCGAGGTCGCCGCGCAGCTGACCGAGGTCGTCGCCCAGCTGCACAGCAACACGGGCGAGGTCGCGGCCGCCTGAGCCTGCGGCGCGTGAACGGGTTTCCTGACAGGGGCCGGAGTGTTGGCACTCCGGCCCCTGTCGTGTTCTGTCTGCGGGCCGGTGGGGGCTGGTCGCGCAGTTCCCCGCGCCCCTGAGCGGCGCCCACTTCGACGCGTCTCAGGCCACCGCCGTGGGTGCCAGGTCCCGTAGCACTCCGAGTGCGACGGCGATCGCGGGGCGTTCGTGGCCGCCGTGCCGGGTGCAGGTCAGCAGCCTTCGGTGGGGGTCGCCCGCACAGCGCACCCTCGTGATCGGCAGGTTCGGCGTCAGGTGGGCCAGGCGGGGGATCAGTGCCACGCCCAGGCCGTGGGCGACCAGGTGAGCGGTGACGTTCCAGTCCCGTGCGTGGTGGACCACGCTCGGGGTGAAGCCCGCCGCGCCGCAGGCCGCCATGACGTGCGTGCGGCAGGGGCTGTCCGCGAAGGGGGCGATCCAGTCCTCGTGGGCCGCGTCGCCGAGATCCACGCGGTCGCGGTCCGCCAGCGGATGATCCGCGGGGACGACCAGGTCGAACGGGTCGTCAAGCAAGGGCTGTTGGTCGTAGCGGGTGTCGCTCATCGGCGGGTTGTGCGGAGTCGCCTCCACGACCGCCAGGTCGATCTCCCCCTCGAAGAGCAGGTCGAAGCTCTCCGGCACGCCCGTCTCCTGGATGCTGACGCTCAGCCGGCGGTGCCGCTCGCGCAGCCGGGCCGCCATCGGGGCGAGCAGCGCGGACACGGCCACGGCCAGACCACCCGCCCGCAACGGCCCCGCGGGCTCCCCGTGGCCGGCGCGCAGATCGAGTTCGGCCTGTTCCCACCGGGCCTGGATGGCGTCGGCATGCGCGAGCAGGCTCTCGGCGGCCGGCGTGAGCCGCACCCCTCGGCCTTGGGGTTCGAGGAGATCGACGTCCAGGTCGCGGGCGAGCTGGCGGATCTGCTGGGACGCGGCGGACGGGGTGAAGTGCAGGGCGCGGGCGGCCGCGGTGACCGTGCCGTAGTGGGCGACCGCCCTCAGGACGTGGAGCCGGCGCAGGTCAATCATGAAGCCCACGCTTCAAGGTCGGGTCCGGGAAGTCAACCTGGACGTACAAGAAGACTCCGCCGCATCCTGGGTTGTGTCGCGACGGCCGCACACAGCCACGAGGTACGAGGAGTCACCATGACCAGCACGACCCGCGCCGTCTGCCCGCACTGCGGCTGGCCGGACGGCGCCGAACCCTTCCAGGTGGTGTCCCGGCACGGCACGGCGACGGGCGGCACGGTGTGGACCCGGTGCGCGTGCGGCTCGTTGCAGGTCCGGGTGAGCGACGGCTGCGGGACCCGCGTGGTCTCCCGCAGCCGGCCCTCCGCCGCGCGGGCGGGTTAGTCCAGGTCCGCGAGCCGCCGTACGGCGGGTGCCGCGAAGGCCTCGATCCACTCGGCGGGGGCGCCGGTGCGCGGGGCGAGGATGACCGTGTCGATGCCGAGCTTGGTGTAGCCGGCGATGTCCCGGCCGAAGGCCTCCAGGTCGCCGTCGGCCTCGTCGACCGAGTAGGTCATCGTCTTGCGGATCTCGTCGTAGTCCCGCCCCTCGGTGTCGCAGTGGCGGCGCAGCACGTCGAGCTTGTGCGTGACCTCCTCGGGCGAGGTGGCGAAGAGGTTGCAGGCGTCGCCGTAGCGGGCGACCAGGCGGAGCGTCTTCTTCTCACCGCTGCCGCCGATCATGATCTCGGGGTGCGGGCTGCTGACCGGGGCCGGTACGCACAGGGTCTCGGCGAGCCGGTAGTGGGTGCCCTCGAAGGGGCCGTTCGCCGCCGGGTCCCACATCTGGAGGCAGATCCGCAGAGCCTCCTCCAGCCGCTCGAAGCGCTCGGCGAGGGGCGGGAACGGCACGCCCAGTCCTTCGTGCTCCCGGTCGTACCAGGCGGCTCCGATGCCGAGGGCGGCCCGGCCGCCGGAGAGCACGTCCAGCGTGGTCGCGATCTTGGCGAGCAGCCCGGGGTGGCGGTACGTCACTCCGGTCACCAGCGCGCCGAGCCGGACCGTCTCGGTGTGGGCCGCGAGGAAGCTCAGGGTCGAGTAGGCCTCCAGCATGGGGTCCTCGGCGCCGCCGTTGAACTCCATCTGGAAGTAGTGGTCCATCACCGACAGCCAGCTGACCCCCGCCGCCTCGGCCGCGGCACCCGCGGCGGCCAGCTCGGCACCGAGAGCGGGCGCTCCCGCGGGGTGGTTGAACCGGTTGATGTGCACACCCACGCGCATGGTCGTCTCCGTTCAGGGGGCCTTCGCCGACCTCGTCGACGCTAGATCCTGGAGTGCTCTCGAAGTCAAGGGCGGACGGGTTCGAGGGGCGCGTGAAGCGCGCTTTCCCGTCACCCCACGCGTTCCGCCTGGGCCACGTCCTGCTTCCTCGACGCGCGCAGGCTCGTCAGGGTGGTGATCGTCAGGACGAGGACGATGAAGCCGAGGGAGAAGGGGATGCTGATCTCCGGGACGTGGACGCCGGACTCGTGCAGGGCGTGCAGGACGAGTTTGACGCCGATGAAGCCGAGGATGATCGACAGGCCGTAGGAGAGGTGGACCAGCTTCTTCAGCAGGCCGCCGATGAGGAAGTACAGCTGGCGCAGGCCCATCAGGGCGAAGGCGTTGGCGGTGAAGACGATGTACGGGTCCTGGGTGAGGCCGTAGATCGCGGGGATCGAGTCGAGCGCGAACAGCACGTCCGTCGAACCGATGGCGAGCATCACGACCAGCATCGGGGTCATGACCCGCTTGCCGTTCTGCTCGATCCACAACTTGGTGCCGTGGTAGCGGTCCGCCACGCCGAAACGCTTCTCCACCATCTTCAGCAGCTTGTTCTCCTCGTACTCCTCGTCGTGTCCGTCCTTGCGGGCGTCCTGGACGAGCTTCCAGGCGGTCCAGATCAGGAAGGCGCCGAAGAGGTAGAACACCCAGGAGAACGCGGAGATGATCGCCGCGCCGGCCGCGATGAACCCTGCGCGCAGGACGAGCGCCAGCACGACGCCGACCATCAGCACCCGTTGCTGGTACTGCGAGGGCACCGCGAACTTCCCCATGATCAGGACGAACACGAAGAGGTTGTCGACGCTCAGGGACTTCTCGGTGATGTACCCGGCGAAGAACTCGCCCGTGGGTTTCCCACCGGCGTACAGGAACAGTCCGAGTCCGAAGAGACAGGCCAGCACGACCCAGACGACGGTCCAGACGCCGGCCTCCTTCACGGACACGTCGTGGGGTTTGCGGCCGATGAAGAAGTCGGCGCCGACCAGCACGCACAGGGCGACGACGGTCAGCAGCCAGGCGGTGAGAGAGACGTTCACTGGTTTCTCCTGTGCAGGGGGGCATCGACAGCGTTGTCACCACCCGGGATCCCTTCCACCTCCATGAGGTGAACAACGGGTCATGTGATGGCAAGGAATCGCAGGTCACGCGGAACATGGCGGATGGCCGAAGTCCACCACCCGCCGTACGGCGGGCAGGTTCCGCCGTACGGCGGCGCCCCGGACGCACGCCGCTGCCCCGATCATGACGCCACGAGCCGCCGCGCCCCGCGTGAGGAGAAGCCATGACGCATGTGCCGCCCCCGTTCGACCCCGAGCTCAGCGCCGCCCTGGATCTGATCAAGGACGTGATCTCACCCGGCCTCGCCCTGGACGAGATCGACGACGCGCGCCAGGGTCCGGGCATCGAGATGCTGGCCGACCTGGACCTGACGCTGGACGGGTTCTTCGAGGTGGAGGACCGGTCGGTGCCGGGACCCGAGGGTGCCCCGGAGATCTCGCTGCTGATCTGCCGGCCCGCCGCCGCGGCGCCCGCGGGAACCGGGCGCCCGGTGATCTACCACGTCCACGGCGGAGGCATGGTCCTCGGCAACAACCGCGTAGGCGTGGACAGTCCGCTGGCCTGGGCCAAGGAACTGGACGCGGTCGTGGTGTCGGTGGAGTACCGGCTGGCGCCCGAACACCCGCATCCGGCGCCCGTCGAGGACGTCTACGCCGGGCTCGTGTGGACGGCCGAGCACGCCGGGGAGCTCGGGGGCGACGCCGAGCGGATCGTCATCGCCGGGGCGAGCGCGGGGGGCGGGCTGTCGGCGGCGCTGGCGCTGCTCGCCCGGGACCGCAAGGGGCCGCGGGCGATGGGGCAGCTGCTGATGTGCCCGATGCTGGACGACCGCAACGACAGCCCGTCGACGTATCAGATGGCGGGACTCGGCGTCTGGGACCGCACGGCCAACGAGACCGGCTGGACGGCGCTGCTGGGCGAGCTGCGGGGCGGCCCCGACGTTCCGGCGTACGCGGCGCCGGCCCGGGCCGAGGACCTGTCGGGACTGCCGCCCGCCTTTCTCGACGTGGGGTCGGCGGAGACGTTCCGGGACGAGGTCGTCGCGTACGCCTCCCGGATCTGGCAGGCGGGTGGAGTGGCGGAGCTGCATGTGTGGCCGGGGGGCTTCCACGGCTTCGACGGCTTCGCGCCACAGGCCGCGTTGTCGCAGGCGGCGCGGGGGGCGCAGGTGGGGTGGTTGCGGAGGCTGTTGGGCAGCTAGGGGAGTGCGAGGGCCCTACGGGTGTTGCGGGGGCGCGAGAGGAAGTGCGTCGGCGGTCGCGGTGGCGGCTGCGGCGGTGTGGGGGCTGGGCGCGCCGTTCCCCGCGCCCCTTCAGGGCGATGCCGAACCGGGGACCATCGGCGGCACCGGCTACCGCAGGAGCATCGACGGCTGCGGCAGTGTCGTGGCCGGGCGCGCCGTTCCCCGCGCCCCTTCAGGGCGATGCCGAGCCGGGGACCTTCGGCGGCACCGCCCTCCGCAGGAGCATCGACGGCTGCGGCAGTGTCGTGGCCGGGCGCGCCGTTCCCCGCGCCCCTTCAGGGCGCTGCCGAGCCGGGGGCCTTCGGCGGCACCGCCCTCCGCGGGAGCGTCGACGGCTGCGGCGGTGTCGTGGCCGGGCGCGCCGTTCCCCGCGCCCCTTCAGGGCGATGCCGGGCCGGGGACCTTCGGCGGCATCGGCTACCGCGGGAGCGTCGACGGCTGCTGCGGCGTCGTGGGTGCTCCTGTTCGGGTTCATGCCGCACCATGGGCGTATGAAAGAGCTGGCCGGGCGGTTGACCGCTCTGGATCCGGATGCCGGGGCCGCGGTGCGGGTGATCGGCTATTTCGATCGGCTGTCCGAGTCCCGTGCCGGGCTGGAGGCTCTGGTGCGTGGGGCGGCCGTGCTGGCCGGGGTGCCCGCGCGGCTGGTCGACGCCGAGCGGCGGGTGCAGGTCCGGGTCGAGGCCGACGGGACGCGCCGGGACTCCGCGGTGCCGCCCGAGCCCGGCTGGCCCAGCGCCGCGCTGACGCCCGGTGGGGCCGCCGTACTGTGGCTGGAGCGGGCCGAAGCGGCGCCCAGTGTGGTCGACGCGGTGATCCTGGAGCGGGCCGCGGGAGCCGTACGGGTCGTTCTGGACCGTACGCGGGGACGCGCGCCCGCCGATGATCCCGCGCTGGTCGAGACCGTGCTGGATGCCGCCGCCCCGGAGGCCGCCCGACTGCACGCGGCACGTGCGCTCGGACTGGACCCCGCGGGAACCGCGCGTGCGCTGGCCCCGCTCGACGGGCGGCCCCGGATCGTGGCCGGGCGGACCGACGCCGAACTGCCCGCGGGGCGCCTCGGCGTGGGCCCCGCCGTGCCCGTGCTCGATCTGCCGCGCTCCTGGGCGGACGCCCGCACCGCGCTGCGCTTCACCGCCGAGGGCACGGCTCAGGATCCCGGCCCGCAGGTCGTGCGCGCCGACGAACTGGGCGGCGTCGCGCTGCTGGCCGGCCTGGTCGCACCGGGCGCGGAGCCGCCGCCCGACGTCCGGGTGCTGGAGGCGGCGGGGGCGGGCACGCCCTGGCTGCTCGCCACCCTGCACGCCGTGGTCTCGACGGCGAGCCTGCGGGCGGCCGCCGCCGAGATCAACGTCCACCACTCCACGCTCCAGGACCGGCTGTCCCACGCGGAGCACCTGCTGGGCTGGCCGCTGCGCACCCCCCAGGGGCGACTGCGGCTGCAACTGGCCCTGGCGATGCGGCACTTGGCACGATCGTAGCCGTGACTCACCGGCTCATCGGAACTCGTGCACGACCTCGATCCGGCCGACGATGTGCGTGTTGAACTCGTCGAGCTCCTCGGCCGGGACCCACAGTTCGAGGATCGTACGGCCGCCCGCCTGCTGGACGGGATAGCGGCTCACGAAGTCCGAGTCGACCTCGAAACGGGTCACGAAGCCCGCGCCGTCGTGCTTGACGTTCCAGTCCCGGGCGATCTTGATCGCGTAGTCCTCGTCGAGGACCGGGTAGAAGATCGGCTGCTCGGGCAGCCTCGGCGGCCACGCGCGCCAGTCGAGCTCACGGACCAGGTCCAGCTCCACGGGGCCGGTCGGGCGCCAGAGGGTTGTGGTGGAGGGCCGGATCGTCATCGGAGTCGCTCTCTGCGGGGGCGGGTGGAGGGGAGTACGGGCCGATAGTCGTTGTTCGATAGTTGCGCGCGCACTATAGAAGCAGACGCTGAAAGTTTCAGCGATGCAATATCCTGGGGGTATCCGTATCGGGACGGAGGAAGCAGGCCCCATGACCGCCACAGACCCCTCGCTCACCGCCCTCGCCCAGGGCTGGTGCGCGCTCTCCCTGCTGCACGGACGGATCGAGGCGCACATCGAGAAGGCCCTGCAGTCCGCACACGACCTCAGCGTGCGCGAGTACTCCCTGCTCGACGTCCTGGGCCGCCAGCACGACGGCGAGGGCGGACACCTGCAGATGAAACAGGTCGCCGACGCCGTCGTTCTCAGTCAGAGCGCCACCACGCGGCTGGTCACCCGCCTGGAGGACCGCGGCCTGCTCGCCCGCTACCTGTGCCCCACCGACCGCCGCGGTATCTACACCGACGTCACCGACACCGGCCGTGCCCTCCTCGAACAGGCCCGCCCCACCAACGAGAAGGCCCTGCGAGAAGCCCTCGACCAGGCCGCCGCCAACCCCGAACTCGCCCCCCTGGTGCGGGCTTTGGAAGCTCACGGCGTGTCTGCCTGAGTCAGCCCCGGGGGACGACATGTCACACGCTCGGACAGAGCGGGGGATCAGCGGCCGCCACCGCCGGGCCCGTCGGCCGTCATCGGGTCATGTGGTGGTGAACCGCACAGGTCAGAGGGCCGGGGCAGTCGTTGACACCCTTTCGGACGGGCCGTACAAAGGGCCGCATGAGCCTGCCGCAGCGTCCCCTGTCCGGAGTCACGGTGGTCAGCCTGGAGCAGGCCGTGGCCGCGCCCTACGCGACCCGTCAGCTCGCCGACCTCGGCGCCCGGGTGATCAAGGTGGAGCGGCCGGGCGACGGTGACTTCGCCCGCCGCTACGACACGACCGTGCACGGCCACTCCAGCTATTTCGTGTGGCTCAACCGGTCCAAGGAGTCGCTCACCCTGGATCTGAAGGACCCGCGCGGCCTGGAGATCCTGGACCGACTCCTCGACGACGCCGACGTGTTCGTCCAGAACCTGGCTCCCGGCGCCGCCGACCGGCTGGGTCTGGGCACGGACGTCCTCGCCGAGCGCCGGCCGCGGTTGATCCCGTGCACGATCTCCGGGTACGGCACCGACGGGCCGTGGGCCGACCGCAAGTCGTACGACCTGCTGGTGCAGTGTCAGACGGGGCTGGTGTCGCTGACGGGGACCGCGGAGGAGACCGCGCGGGTCGGGATCTCCGTCGCCGACATCGCGGCCGGGATGTACGCCTACAGCGGCATCCTGACCGCCCTGTACACCCGCGCCACCACCGGCAGGGCCCACGCGGTGGAGGTGTCCCTGTTCGAGGCACTGGCCGAGTGGATGAGCCAGCCGGCCAACTACACCCGCTACGGAGGCAGTCAGCCGCCGCGGCTGGGCACCCAGCACGCCACCATCGCCCCGTACGGCGCCTTCACGGCGGCCGACGGCAAGGACGTGCTGTTCTCCATCCAGAACGAACGCGAGTGGATCGTCCTGTGCGCCGACTTCCTGCGGCGGCCCGAGCTGGCCGGCGATCCGCGCTTCGCCACCGGCTCGGCGCGGGTCGCCCACCGCGAGGAGCTCAACGCCGTGGTCGCCGAGCGGATCGCGCGCCACGACGCCGCGCAGGTCCTGAAGGACCTGGAGGGCATCGGCATCGCCTGCGCCGGGGTCAACGACGTCGCCGCGTTCCTCGACCATCCGGTCCTGGCCGCGCGTGGCCGCTGGCACGAGGTCGCCGTCCCCGGCGGGGCCGTGGTGGAGGCGCTGCTGCCCCCGGCCGATCTGGCGGGACTGCCCGCCCGCATGGACCCGGTCCCGGGGGTGGGCGAGCACACCGAGGCGATCCTCACGGAACTCGGCCGTACCGGCGACGACATCGCGGCGCTGCGTGCCGACGGGGTCGTCTGAGCCCGCGGGTCACCAGGGCAGCGGGCCGTTGACGTCGAAGTAGCCGCCGGTCGGGCCGTCCGGGGCCACCTGAGCCATGCGGACGATGATCTCGGCGCCCTCCGCCACGGTCTGCGTGCCCGTGTTGCCGTTCAGGTCGGTCCTGGTGAACCCGGGCTCCACGGAGTTGATCCGCAGGGCCGGAAAGGCCTTCGCGTACTGCACGGTGAGCATGTTGACCGCGGTCTTGGAGGTCGGGTAGGCGATGCCCGGGTAGAAGTGGGCGGGGTGGTCCGGGTCGGAGAGATGGGTCAGCGAGCCCAGGCCGCTGCTGACGTTGACCACGACGGGTGCGGCAGAGCGCTGGAGCAGCGGCAGGAAGGCGTGCAGGACGCGGACCACACCGAAGACGTTCGTCTCGAAGGTGGTGCGCATGTGGTCGGCGGTCACGGTCGCCGCGACCGGCACGCTGTTGTCCTCGGTCCGCGTCTCGATCCCCGCGTTGTTGATCAGGACGTCGAGGCCGCCGGCGGCCTCCAGGGTCTTGGCCGCGGCCTCGACGGAGGCGTCGTCGGTGACGTCGAGCTGCACGAACCGCGCGCCGAGCTGGTCGGCGGCGCGGCGGCCGCGGTCGGCGTCACGGGCGCCGACGTAGACAGTGTGGCCGGCTTCGACGAGCCGGCGGGCGGTCTCGAAGCCGAGGCCCTTGTTCGCTCCGGTGATGAGTGTGGTCGTCATGGCACCCAGGCTGCCGGGCCGCGGCGGGATCAGCCAGAAGACCCTTCTTCCTGGGACTGGCGGTACCAGGCACATCCCCGGCCGACGGTGTTGACTGAGGAGCATGGCGGCAACAGAACTGGGACAGGCGCTGCGGCGCTGGCGCGACCGGGTCCCCCCGGACGCGGCCGGGCTGCCGTCGGGGGGCCATCGGCGCGCGGCCGGGCTGCGGCGCGAGGAACTGGCCCTGCTGGCCGGTATCTCGGCCGACTACATCACGCGGCTCGAACAGGGGCGTGCGGCGAACCCGTCCGCGCAGGTCGTCGAGGCACTGGCCCGGGCGCTGCGGCTCTCGGGGGACGAGCGGACGTATCTCTTCGGCCTCGCGGGACTGGTGCCGCCGGGTCCCGACGTCGTGCCCGGCTTCATCACGCCCAGCGTGCAGCGGCTGCTGGACCGGCTGGTCGACACCCCCGTCGCGGTCTCCGACGCGGCCATGACGCTGCTGCTGGCCAACCCGATGTACGCGGCCCTGATGGGTGATCCGTCCGTCCTGCGCGGCTTCGAACGCAACGGCGTGTGGCGCAACTTCACGGGCGCTCCGACCCGGGTACGGCACACCCCGCAGGAACGGCTCGCCTTCGAGGCGGGCCTGGTCGCCGAACTGCGCGCCACCGTGGCCCGCTATCCCGCCGACCGCCAACTCGCTCTTCTCGTAGCGGAGTTGCGCACGAGGAGTGAGCGGTTCGCCGAACTGTGGGACGCGGGAGTGGTGGGCCGTCTCGCCACCTCGCACAAGACGATCGAGCATCCGCAGGCAGGCCTGCTCACGCTCGACTGCGACCTGCTCCGGGTGGAGGAGAACGACCTCCACATCCTCGTGTACTCGGCCGAGCCCGGCACGGAGGCCGCCGAGAAGCTGCGGCTGATCTCGGTCCTGGGCACGCAGAGCCTGGTGGAGAGCGGCTGAGTACGTCCCGCACCCCCGCCCTCCCCGCGATGTCGCGTACGGGACGGGCGGCCGGACCTGCCGGCCGCCCGCGCTCTCAGTAGCCGTACCGGCTCTTCAGATGGCGCCAGAAGTCACGCAGCATCCACTGGTCGAAGTCGGTGATCCGGGTCGCGCTGCCCGCCTTCATCAGGAAGCAGCACTGGCCGGTCGGGGTCCAGTCGTAGAAGTCGTCGAGGCCGAAGGTGTGGCCGACCTCGTGGAGGTAGATGTGGATGTCCTCCTGGGCGAGGGCCCCGGTGAAGTACTCCTGGCCGACCCGCTGACCCCAGTCCCCGCCGGCGCCGCCCTGGAAGCCCTTGGTCAGCCAGAGCGACTGGTCGTAGTGGCGGGTCACGCCGCCGGGGCACTTCGCGTAGTTGCCGTCCTGGTGGAAGAAGCGGCCGCAGTCGGGGGCGCACTGCGGGGCGCCGCCGGAGTCGAGGTTCCCGGCGTAGATGTCGACGGAGTTGTCGGTCCACTGCAGGGTCGAGCGGTTCTTCACCGCCCAGCCGACGATGTTGACGGGGACGGTGGTGTACGGCCAGGCGTTGGTGCCGGTGCCGTTGTCGAGCATGGCCGCCGTCCACTTGCCGAACTGCTTCTTCAGCGCGGCGTGGACCTGGTCGCGGAGGGCGGCGCTGACCGGGGCGTCGGACTCCCAGCGAACGCAGTAGTTGACGCTTCCCTTGTTGGCCATGACCTGGTCCCAGCCGTAGTTGCGGAAGCCGTAGAGATCGGGGTAGGTCGACTCGACGTGGCGCCACACCTCGTCGAGCGGCTGGACGAGGTTCGCGGGCGGGTTCCAGTTGTCCGCCGCCTGGGCCGGGGTCGCCGTGACGGCGGGCGTGGCGAACACCGCGAGCAGGGCGGCGAGGACGGTGACGAGACGCACGATGCGTGTGCGCATGGAGTGAACTCCCTTCGTGGGGGCGGGATTCACTGGGGGGTCGCCGCCGGGGCGCCCCGGGTTGCCCCCTCCCTCACGCGCGACGGACGCCGGACCGGTTTCGGCCTTCGCGGACCGAAACACGGGCGGGATGTGAGCCACCCCACAATCGATACGCTCCCGTTTCGATAGTTCTGGAGTTAGCCTGATTCCCACGAGTACGAAACCGTTTCGTTCAGAACCTTGCCCGCTGGACGAGAATGGAGCACGCACGCCATGACCAGCGTCCTCATCGCCACAGGCCAGTCACTTCAGCGCGTCGGCCTTCGAATGCTCCTCGAGTCCCAGCCCGATCTGACCGTCGTCGGGGAGGCGGCTCACGGGCCGGAGGCGGTCCGGCTGAGCGCCCTGCTCCGGCCGGACATCGTCCTGCTGGACGGCCGCGGCTCCGGCACGGACACCGTCGAGACCGTCCGCCGCCTCGTCCACGCGCCGGACGGGCCCGCCCCGCACGTCCTGCTGCTCACCACGAGCGACGACGCCGATCCCTACGGCGCTCTGCGCGCCGGAGCCGCCGGACATCTGCGCGAGGACGCCACCGCCGACGAACTGGTCGCGGCCGTACGGGTCGTGGCCGCCGGCGACGTGGTCGTCTCCCCCGGACTGACCCGCGCCCTCATCGACGTCGTCCGCAGCCGGCGCGCCGTCGAGAGCTCCGTACCGGGCAACCGGCTGGGCACCCTCACCGGACGTGAGCGCGACGTGCTCACCGCGGTCGCCTCCGGAGACTCCAACGCCGAGATCGCCGACCGGCTCTCCATCGCCCCGACCACCGTGAAGTCCCACGTCAGCAACATCCTCACCAAGATCGGCGCCCGCGGCCGGGTCCAGGCGGTGGTGTTCGCCTACGAGTCGGGCCTGGTGCGGCCCCCGCAGCACGTGCTGCACGCGTGAGCTCCGGTGCCCCCGGCGTACTGTGATTCGCCCGGGGCACCGGATGTTCGGCGTTGCACAGCGCGTGTTCCCGGCCGAGGAGCGGGACAGCGCCGATCAGGCGGCGGTATAGCCGAGTTGACGCCTCATATAGGGCGTCATGAGGGTCTTCGCCTTGGCCAGGGTGCTGGTCCGGCTGCCGAGCACCGCCGTCTCGCCGCCCGGCACCGGCAGCATCGTCACCCCGTCGGCGGGGCCGAAGGGCACGATCAGCGGGGTGCGGTGGATGGGCCGGTAGAAGCGGGGCTCCTTGCGGTGCCGGCCCGAAGTGTTCAGGTGGGCGCGGATGTTCCAGGCGGCGAGGTCGGCCTGGGCGAGCGCCGCCGGAGTGATCTTGAGCTCGGTGGCGTCGTTGACATCGCCGACCGCGAAGACGTCCAGTTGCCCCTCGGCCCGCAGCGAGCGGTCGACCTTGACATGCCCGGAGGGGGTCAGCCAGTCGCCGTGTCCGCCCAGGCGCAGCCAGAGGGTGTTGGGAGTGGTGCCGGTGGCCCAGAAGGACAGGTCCGCGGTGATGACGTCGCCGCGGGCGTCACGGTAGGTGCCGAAGTCGTTGCCCGGGGACATGAAGGAGTCGAGCCGCACCTCCACGTCATGGGACTCCAGCCAGGCGCGCGCCTTGCGGCCGGCCCGTTCGCTGCCCGTGTTGCCGAGCAGGGCGGGACCGGAGTGCGCGAGCGTGACCCGGGCGTCCGGCCGGGCCAGCCGGATCTCGGCGGCGAGTTCGACCCCGGAGGGCCCACCGCCGACGACGAGGACGTGCTCGGCGAAGGTGATCTTCTGCTGGTGCTCCGCGAAGGACTTCATCGCCTCCTCGGTGGTGGTCCCGGCGAAGCGGGCCGGTTCCGGGTAGTCGGCGCCGGTCGCGATCACCACCACGTCGTAGGGCAGCCGGGTGCCGTTGGCCAGCACGACCTGCCGCTCGGCCGTGTCGATGCGCACCACCTTGCCCACGACGACCTGGCCGTGGCGCAGCAGCCGGTCGTAGGGGATGAAGGGGGTCGCGCTCCACTCCCTGCGAACTCCCGCTCGCAGGGAGGAGATACGGTGGAAGAAGACCTCCTTGCGATCCACCAGCGTGACCCGGGCTGTCGCGTCCAGCCGTTTCGCCAGCCGGACGCCCGCATAGCCGCCGCCGATCACCACTACGTCGCCGTCACTCACGCCGAGTCTCCTGAACCGTGGGGGGAGGGAGTGCCATGACGGACGAGCCGCTCCCCCGAGCACTCGGATGACGGCGAGCGTAACGCTTGAAACATAAAGTTTCGGTTGGGTCGTGTGAGTTTTCCGTGGAGAACACCGGTGGCCGACCACGGCCCGGAGGTGGTCGAAGTTGAAGGCGCCGGACCGGCCGCCCACCGAGCCCTGGTCCCCAGGCGCTCCCCAGTCTGAGCCGGCAGCGGGTGACCACGGCTGGGGGGCGGCCTCGGAAGCTCACCGGCGCCCGCCGCAGCCAAGAAACATTCAGGTCAGGCCGCTACTCCGGCGGGGTCGGCGTGTCGTGGGTGCGGTACATCGCCTGGACGTCCAGTTCCAGCTGGACCGTGGGGCCGACCACCGCGATGCCCCGGGCCAGCATCGACCGCCAGTTGAGGGTGTAGTCCTCGCGGTGCAGCTCCGCCGTGGCGAGGGCCGCGCAGCGCAGTTCCTCGCCGTAGCCGCCGTTGACCGTGCCCAGATAGGTCGTGTCGAGGGCGACCGAACGGCTCACGCCGTGCATCGTCAGGCTGCCCTGCAGGGTCCACTTGCTGCCGCCCCGGTAGGCGAAGCGGCTGCTGACGAAGTCGATGTGGGGGAAGCGTTCCACGTCGAGGAAGTCACCGGAGCGCAGGTGGTTGTCGCGGGTGGTGTTGCCCGTCGTGATGCTGGAGGCGTCGATGCGGACCTGGACCCGGGACTGGGACATGTCCTGCGCGACCTGGATGCCCCCCTCGAAACGCTCGAAGCGCCCGTGGACGTGCGCCATCCCGACGTGCTTGGCGATGAAGCGGATCGCGGTGTGCGGCGGATCGAACAACCAGACGCCGGGCGTGGGCAGTTGGAGCGCCTGGGCCGGCTGTAGCCAGACCCGCTCGGCGGGGGCCGAGCCGCTCGGCCCGACCTCGACCGTCTCACGGTGCGGCTGGAGTCCCTCGGCCGCGGCCATCAGGCTGTAGCGGCCGGGAGGCAGTACGGCGACGAAGTAGCCGTAGGGGTCGGTCGTGCCGCGGGCCGCGACCCGGTGGGTGTCCAGGGCGGTGACGGTGACGTCCGCGCCCGGCATGGGCGAGCCCATCGGGTCGACGATCTCGCGGGCCACGGCGCCCGCGCCTTCGGGGAGGGGGACGGAGAGGCCCGCCGCCTCGGCAAGGGCAGCCTTGGACCGCCGGCGCCGGAGGAGTGCGAGGGCCATGATGTTCACCTTTCTTAGGGGACTTGCTGTGGTGCTGCGGTCCTCACGGTCGACGGCCCTCGTAGGCCGCCTGGAGTACCTCCCGCACGCCGTCCGCGGTCACGGGACGCGGATTGGCGTACGGCTGTCCCGCCACCTGTACGGCCGCCTGTGCCAGGTCGGTCTCCTTGAGGCCGAGTTCGGCGAGGGAGCGCGGGGCGCCCAGGCGTCCGGCCAGGTCCCACAGGGCTCCTGGCGGGTCGTCGGCGACGAGTGCCCGGCTCAGCGCGGTCGACGCGTCGGGGGCGGCGGGGGCGTTGTACGCGAGCGCGTAGGGCAGCACGACCGTGTGCGTCTCGGCGTGCGGCAGTCCGAAGGTGCCGCCCAGGACGTGGCAGAGCTTGTGGTGCAGGCCCATCGTCGTCGCCCCGAGGCAGGCCCCGCACAGCCACGCCCCGTACAGCGCCCGGCTGCGCGCCTCCAGGTCCGCGGGGTCGACGGCCAGCAGGGGCAGCGCCTCGGTCATCGCCCGTACGCCGTCCTCGGCCATCAGCGCGATCAGCGGCGAGGTGTCCGGGGCGTAGAGCGCCTCGACCGCGTGTGCGAGGGCGTTGATGCCGCTGGCCACGGTGAGCGGTACGGGCAGGGAGAGGGTCAGTTCGGGGTCGTAGACGACACTGCGGGGCTGGACCCTCGGGTCGCGGCCGGTGCGCTTGGCCGCGCCCTCGGTCAGGCCCCAGACGGGGGTCATCTCCGAGCCCGCGTAGGTCGACGGCACGGCGATCAGCGGCAGTCCGGTACGCAGGGCGATCGCCTTGCCGAGGCCGATGGAGGAGCCGCCGCCGACCGCGACGACACCGTCGGCCCCGGCCGCGCGGGCCACCGCCTCGGCCCGGTCGGCGTCCTCGACGGGCACGTGCATCCGGGCCTCGGCGTGCAGCCCCGCACAGGAGTCGCCGAGCGCCTCCGCCACCGCCCGCGCGACGGCCTCGCCCCGGCTTCCGCACACCACCAGGGCCCGTCGCAGGCCGAGGTGTTCGACCTCGCCGGGGGTCGCGGTCAGGGCGGCGCCCGGCCGGAACACGACCCGCCCGGGACGGCTCTCGTAGGTGAAGTCGCCCATGAACGTCATGCGTTCGGCTCCAGTACGAGATCGAAGCGGGCGTGCCGGAAGGGGTTCGGGATGCCGAACTCCGCGGCCAGGGACGGATCGTCGGTCCTCGCGAAGTCCTGCACCAGACTCCGCTTCACGGCGAAGACGGCGTCGGAGTCGAGGTAGTCGCTGCCCGCGACGAAGATGTGGGTGGTGACCGGGGTGTGGCCGTCGGCACCCACGATGAAGTGGATGTGCGCGGGCCGGTAGGGGTGCCGGCCGGTCGCACGGAGCAGGTCGCCGACCGGGCCGTCGGTGGGGATCGGGTAGGGCGCCGGGACACAGGTGCGGAACCAGAAGCGGCCCTCGGCGTCGGCGGTGAACAGTCCGCGTCCGTTGCCCGCGGGCTGTACGTCGGGCTGCTGGACGTCGTAGAAGCCACGGTCGTCGGCCTGCCAGACGTCGAGGAGGGCGCCGGGCAGCGGGGTGCCGTCCGCGGAGAGCACCCGGCCGCTGACCACGCAGGGCTCGCTGCCGCCCACCAGGTCGATGTCGTCGCCGAGTTCCCGGACGGGCGACTCGGTCATGTGGAAGGGACCTAGCACGGTGGACTCGGTGGCGCCCTGCACACGGTCGCCGTTGACGGTCTCGACGAGCATGGAGAGACCGAGGACGTCCGACAGGAGGATGAACTCCTGCCGGGTGTCCGTGCACGTCTGCCCGGTCGCCGTCAGGAAGGCGATCGCCTTCTCCCACTCCTCCTGGGTGAGCCGGGTCTCGCGCACGAAGTCGTGCAGATGACCGATCAGATGGGCGAGCAGTTCGCGCAGCCGTGGATCGGCGGTCGCGTGGAGGCTCGCGACGGCCTCCTCGGTGACGCTGCTTCCGGTCGCGTCGCTGGTCATCCCGGCTCCTCGTGCTCGACGGCGTTCCGCTTCTGCCATGGTCGCGCGTTATCGGGCGTGACCGAGGATCCGCCGCAGCGCGTCCGAGAGCAGCGCCTCGGCGTCCGGGGCCGCGGTCGGGTGCCGGAAGGCGACGAACCCGTCGGGCCGTACGAGCAGGGCGCCGGCGTCGGAGATCTCGCTTAGGCGCGCCCAGTCGCCGTACGGGTCCTCGTACCGCTGTCCGGGACCGATGACCACGGTGGCGATCTCGACGTCCTGCGCCTTCGCGGCCCGGATCCAGCCCTCGCCGCCGATGCCGGTCAGCAGGGTGAAGCGACCCTTTCCGACGGTGTCGAGGGTGGAGAGGGTGCGGGTGCCGGAGGTGAGCCAGGCGTGCGGGACGCGGGCGCCGGGGCGGGAGGTGGGTTGGTGGTGGAGTTCGGGGTCGCGCGCGAAGGTCTCCTCGCCGGACCCGTCCGGGACGACCGCGTCCGAGACGTACCGCTGGTTGAGGTCGACGCCGTGCGCGTTGAACTCGTACACCTTGAAGGCGATGGCCTCGCGGAGCCTGGCCCGCTGCTTCTCGGCGGCCTCGCCGGCGTCCTTGCGGGCGGCGATGTTGGCCCACAGCTGTTCGGGGGTCTGCGGGGAGAGTCCGTCGAGGGCCTCGAAGATCGGGGCGGTCTCGCCGATGGACCGGTTGGCCCGGGTGACGACCTGCTTGCCCACGGGGGCGCGTTCTGCGGTGTAGGTGTCGAGGAGCTTCGGCGAGGCGGTGCCGTCGAGGACGAGCTTCAGCTTCCAGGCGAGGTTGTAGGAGTCCTGGATGGAGGTGTTGGAGCCGAGGCCGTTGGACGGCGGGTGGCGGTGGGTGGCATCACCGGCGCAGAAAACCCGGCCCTGGGAGTAGGTCTCGGCGTACATCTCGTTGACGGTCCAGGCCGAGGACGACTTGATGGTCACCGGGCTCTCGTCGTCGCCGATCAGCTGCCGTACGACGGACTCGGCGTACTCGGTGGTCAGATCGGGGGCGCCCGCCGTGACGTCGTACCCCCACACGATCATCCACTCGTTCCACGGCCGCACACAGCGCACCAGACCCGCGCCGATGCCGCCGACGGTCGCGCCCGGGGCGAGGACCCAGTAGAGGGTGGAGGGCCGGTGGGCGGTGTACTTGCCGAGATCCGCCTCGAAGACGATGTTGATGCTGCCGGCCACGCCCATCTGGCCGCTCATCGGGAGCCCGGCGTCCTCGGCCACCTTCGAACGGCCGCCGTCCGCGCCGATCAGATACTTCGCGCGGATCTCGTACGTGTCCCCGCGCAGCCGGTCCCGCACGGTGGCCGTCACGCCGTCGGCGTCCTGGGTGTGGGAGAGGTACTCGGTCTGGAAGCGCAGGCTGGTGCCGCGGGCGACGGCGGCGTCGACGAGGACGGGCTCCATGAGGTGCTGCGGCATGTCGCACATGCGGGTGGGGCTGGCGAGTTCGTGGGCGGCCTGGACGAGCGGGTCGTTGCCCCATGAGCGCACCCGGCCCAGTTCCTCGCCGGCGAGGCTGGTGCAGAAGGTGGTGTTGCCCATCAGGTGCTGCGGGGTCGCCTGCGCGATGACGTCCTGTTCGACCCCGAGGTCGCGCAGCACCTCCATGGTCCGCTGGTTGGTGATGTGCGCACGGGGGGTGTCGGCGAGGCTCGCGTAGCGGGTCACGACGATGTTGGGCACGCCGTAGCTGCTCAGCGCGAGCGCGGCGGAGGCTCCGGCCGGTCCGCTGCCTACGATCAGGACGTCGGTCTCAACGACGGTGGACACGGGCGCTCCAGGCGGGGGCTCACGGATGGCGGACAGTCTTGATCATGCTGGGACGAGACGGTGCGCGGGTGTCTCAATACGAGACATCTGGGGCTGGGCGGGGGGCGCCGGGCGGCGGGGGCGAGGGTGTCGGGGTGACTTGCCGGACGGGGGGCGGCTGCCGGGGGGGTGGGCGGCGAGGTGACGACCACTGCGCGGAGTGGAGAGGCGCGCCATACGGAACCCGGCATCCGCGCGAAGTGGTCCACACGCCGGGATCGGCGCCCGCGCGAGCGAGGTGAGCGACGAGGGAGGTGGCGACCACTGCCCGGAGCGGAGTGGCGCGCCATACGGAACCCCGCGCCCGCGCGAGATGATCCGCAGACCGGGAACCGGCGCCCGCGCGGGGCGGCGGCGAGGCCAGGACCCGGAGGACCCCGGCATCCGCGCGAAGGGTCCCCACGCCGGGGATCGGCGCCCGCGCGAGGTGAGCGACGAGGCGAAGACCTGCTGCGCGCCGAGGAGTAGAAGCAGTACCGGACCACGGCAGCTGCGCAGCGCGGAGTGGCGCACCATACGGAACCCCGCGCCCGCGCGAGATGATCCGCAGACCGGGAACCGGCGCCCGCGCGGGGCGGCGGCGAGGCCAAGCCCGCAGCGCGCCGAAGAGCAGAAGCAGTACCTGACAGCGGCAGGTGCGCGGAGCAGAGCGGCGCGCCATACGGAACCCGGCATCCGCGCGAAGTGAGCGACGAGGGAGGCGACGATCGCTGCGCGGAGCGGAGTAGCGCGCCGTGCAGAACCCCGCGCCCGCGCGAGCGCCGGGAATCGGCTCCCCGCGGGGTTCACGGCGAGGCGAAGACCCGCAGAGCGGCGCGCCATACGGAACCCGGCGCCCGCGCGAAGTGGTCCGCAGACCGGAAACCGGCGCCCCCGGGGTGGGCAGCGGGCCGGGTCCGGAGAGGTGCTGGCCGGACGGGGCTGTGCAGGTTTGTTGGCACGCTGGATGTCGGCGGGGGCGCAGCTCGGTTGACGGTCCGACGACGGCCGGGGTGCCGTGTGTTCCGTATGGGGAGTGCCCCGGGAGTTGGCCAGAGTGCGGGACGGCCGCCCCGCGTGGTCGTCGTGGTGGATGCCGGGCACCCGGTACCGCCGGCACCCAGGGCGGTCGTTGTCTGTTCAACCGAACCCGCTACGGTGGGTGGGTCGTGACCACCACAGAGCCCTCCCCCGCAGTCCACGCCCGCCCACCGCTGCGAGTGGCGCGCGAGCGCTTCCTGGCCGGGCGCCCGCTGCCCGACGGTGTGCCGGAAGAGGTCCTCGCGGCATGGCGGCGGGCCCGCTTCTTCGGTGTGCCGCACGACTTGAAGGAACCCGTCGCCGGCCCGCCCCGGCCGGTGGAGTCGGCGCTGCTCGGCGCCGCCCGTCCGGTGCTCGAACGGATCGCCCCCGCTCTGGGCACCGGCAACTCCGTCCTCCTGCTCACCGACGCGCGGCTGCGGGTGCTGTGGACGTCCGGGAGCACGCCCGGGATCGCCCCGTGCCCGGGACTGTCGGAGCAGGAGGTCGGTCACAACAGCGCGGCCCTCGCCCTGCGCGGCCGGCGCCGGGCCGAGGTGCACGGCCCCGAGCACTTCCTCGACCTGTGGCAGGAGGTGTCGGCGGTCAGCGTCCCGGTGCTCGCGCCGAAGAGCGGTCAGGCACTCGGCACCCTCACCGTCGCCTCCCACCTGCGCGGTGGACGCCCGCCCCACCCGCAGGCCGCGCTCGCCGAGGCCGCCGCCGCCGCGGTCGAGGCCGCCCTGCTGGCCCGCGCGGGACGGCCCGAACAGGTCCTGCTGGACGCCTACTTGCGCGCCACGCGGGGAGAGAGCCGTGCGGTGGCCGCACTGGACGGCCGCAACCGCCTGATCAGCGCGGCGGCGGAGCGGCTGGCGACTCCGGAGGTGCTGCGGGCCCTTGAGCGTACGGCGACGACGGCACGGCACTCCAACGCGCCGGCGATCGCCGAGTTGCCCGAAGGAGCAGGCTGCGCTGCCCGGATCGACCTGGTGCGTCAGGAGGACGCGGTCGTGGGGATCGTGGCCGTCCTGGAGCCACGGGACGAGGACGCCCCGAGGCCCCGGCCGCGCCCACTGCCCCGGCTGGCCGGGTCCTCCCTCCCGTGGCGGTACGCCGTGGAGCGCGCCGCCGAACTGGCCCGCTCCCCCGAACCCGTGCTGCTGACCGGTGAACGGGGGACGGGAAAGACCGCGCTGGCCCGGGAGTTGCTGGGGCCGGGCGACGTCCGGCTCGTCGACGCGGCCGAAGAGGGCCGACTCGAAAGGGACTTGGCGGAACGGACCGCCGGAGTCCCCCTCGTCCTCCGGCACGCCGAGCGGCTGACGCAGCCCGCCGTGGCCACGCTCAACTCCCTGCTCGACACCCACCCGGACACCCGGCTGCTGATCACCCACACCCCGGGAACTCCGCCCGGCCCCTGCCTCCAGCGGCTCCTCGACAAGCTGGCCGCCCGCACGGTCGTACTGCCACCGCTGCGTGAACGCACCGAGGACATGAGGGAGTTGCTGTCGGCCCTCGCGCCGCGCCCGGCGCCGGGGACTCCTCCGCTGACCTGGACGCTGGACGCCCTGCGCGCCCTCGAACAGCATCCGTGGCCCGGGAACGTCACCGAACTCGCCCACGTGGTCCAGGCGCTGGCGGAACACCGGCGGGCCTCGGGGCCGGTCCGCCGGGCCGAACTGCCGGACACCGTGCGGGAGGGCCCCGCCGCCCGTCCGCTCAGCCCGATGGAGCACGCCGAGCGCGCCGCGATCCTGGAGACCCTGCACCGCCACGGCGGCAACAAGTCCCGCGCGGCGGCGGCCCTCGGCATCGGACGGGCGACGCTGTATCGCAAACTGCGGGAGTACGAGGGCTGAGAAGTTGAGGATGGCGGTGGACCGCCCGGACCGCCCATAGTCGTGCCAGCCCGCACGCCGCTGTCCGGACCAGCCGCCGGAGTGCGGACCTCACCGGACTGCCGAGCGCCCCCGGGGGCGTACCGCTCGCGGCATGCCGGATCCCCGTACACCGTTCCCTGGAGTCGTCATGCCCGGATCCGTGCCCCTGTCCCCCGCCCCGGTGGACGACACCGCCGCTTCTCCCGTCGCCGTGTCGGGCCCGGCTCATCTGCTGCGGGTGACCCTGCTGATGGCCGGCAGCTGTCTACCGATCCTGGGCGCGGTGCTGATCGCCCCGGTGCTGCCGAAGATGCAGGACCACTTCGCGTCCGTACCGGGGGCCAAGGCCCTCGTGCCGCTCGCGCTGACCGTTCCCGCACTGGCCCTGGCGTTGCTCGCGCCGTTCGCCGGGGTGCTCGTGGACCGGCTCGGGCGCAGGTGCCTGCTGATCGTGTCGACCCTGTTGTACGCCGTGTTCGGTGCCGCGCCGCTCTGGCTGGAGTCCCTGGGCGCGATCATCGCGAGCCGGGCGCTGGTCGGGGTCACCGAGGCCGCGATCATGACGTGCTGCACGACCCTGATCGGGGACTACTACTCGGGGCGGCAGCGGGTGAAGTACCTCGCGCTCCAGACGATGTGCGCCTCCGCCTCGGCGACCGTGTTCTTCGTGCTCGGTGGCGCGGCGGGGTCGGCAGGCTGGCGGGTGCCGTTCTGGGTGTACGCCGTGAGCCTGGTGCTGGCGCCGCTGATGGTCTCGGCCCTGCGCGGCCCCACCGGGCGACCGGCCGCGGAGGTGAGCCCGGCCGGTGTTCGACGGGGCTTTCCCTGGCGGCAGTTGGGCGGGGTCTGCGCGCTGACCTTCTTCGGGGCGATGGTGTTCTAACCGTGCCGGTCGAGATGTCGTACCTGCTCGACGACCTCGGGGTGGAGAACTCGGGGGTGATCGGTCTGGCCACGGCGATCGCCAGTGCGGCCACGGTGGGCGGGGCGATCACCTTCGCCAGCCGCAGGCGCTCGCCCGAGGCGATGCTGCCCGCCGTGCTCGCGGTGTGCGCGGCCGGTTTCGGAGTGATGTCCCTCGCGGGGAACGCTCCCCTGCTGGTGGCCGGCGCGGTGATCAACTGCGTGGGTACGGGGATGCTGCTGCCGGCGCTTCTCACGAGTGCCATGTCCCGGTTGGCCTTCGAGGACCGGGGGCGCGGGACCGGACTGTGGACGGCCGCGTTCTTCGGCGGCGAGTTCGTGTGCCCGCTGGTGCTGCTGGCCGGGGAGTCGGCCGTGGGCAGCCTCGCGGGTGCGGTGGGGGTTCTGGGCGTGGTCTCGCTGCTGGTCGCCGCCGGGCTCATGGGCGTACGACGACGGGTGGGGACACCGGGCGCACGTCCTGTTCCGGATGAGGTGATCTGACGGCGGCCCCCTCGGGGGCGGCGCGGGGCCGCTGCCCTGTGCGGCTCCGCCGTGCGGGCCCTCACTCCAAGGTCGCCCCCACCTCCGCCGCCTTCTGGCGCAGCCAGATGTGCGCCGCGTCCTGCGCGTGCACCGGATGCCACCACATCGCCTCCTGCACCGGCACCGCCTCGAAGGGACAGGGCAGGACCCGCACCGCCGCGGAACGCACCGCCCGCCGGGCCAGCCGTTCCTGGATCATCGCGACCCGCCGGGTGCCCTCGACCATGAGGGGCAGCAGCTGGAACGTCTGCACGGACACCTCGACCCGGGGACTGACGCCGATCATGCTGAGCTGGCGCGCGGCGGGAGCGTCGTAGGGACGCTGGTAGACCGCCCAGGGCAGCTTCGAGAGCTGGTCGAGGGTGAGGGCGTCGCCCACCTCGGGGTTGTCGTCGGCGACCATGCACAGCCATCGGTCCTGGTGGACGTCCACCGCGGGGAAGCCGTCGATGATGCCGTGCGGCATCAACAGCCCGTCGACCGTGCTCAGTACCGTGCCCGTGTTCTCCACGACCGAGGGCGCCGGGTGCTGGAAGGCGAGGCGGATGCCGGGTGCCTCCCGGTGCAGTAACCGGGCGAGTGCCGATCCGAAGACCGCCGCCCCGTAGTCGGAGGCCAGCAGGGTGAACTCGCGGGTCTCGGCGGCCGGATCGAAGTCGGGCTGGCTGGAGAAGACCCGCTCCAGCAGATCGCACGCGGTGGCGCTGCGGTCCCGCAGGGCCACGCCGAGCGGGGTGAGTTCGTAGGCGTTGCCGGTGCGGGCGAGCAGGTCGTCGTCGAAATGGCGGCGCAGCCGGGAAAGGGCCGCGCTCATCGCGGGCTGGCTCAGCCCGACCCGCTCGCCGGCCCGGGTGACGTTGCGCTCCTCCAGGAGGGCGCGCAGGGCTACGACCAGGTTGAGGTCGAGTCGGGACAGGTTCACCGGCACCACCTAGCAGCTAGAAGCGAGCATCCACATCGTGGATCTGACATATCCATGAGATTTATCACCGTGATTGTCACAGCGAGGTCAGAGTAGACGTCAACCCGGCGGAGGACGACATCAGCCTCCGGAATGATCACCTGCGCGAGGATGTGCGGACGGCACCGCTCCGGTACCGGCCGCCCGCCGTCGTACCCGCGAAAGGCGTTCAGCGGGCGTCCGGCCGCTCCCCCGATCGGCGGGGCGCCGCTCCGGGCCGGAGCGGGCCTGCATACCGTAGAGGCAGATCATCACCTGCCCGGGAGCGCGCATGACCGGTAGCCGCCGCCAGAGACCCGGCGACACCTTCGACGCCATCGAACCTCCGGGCGACGCCGAACTGGTCGCCGGAGTGGTGGGCGTGACCGCCCTGGTCGAGGCCCTGGGCGTGCTGTCCGGGTCCGAGGTGTGGCTCCTCGGGCTCCTGGTGTTCCTGCCGGGCGCCGCCTCGGCGCTGGGCACGGTCCGGCAGACCACGTTCGTCGCCGTGTGGACGACCGTCGTCGTCACCGCCAGCGTGCTGCTGCGGGACCGCGACGGGGGCCACTGGTTCGACCGGCTCCTGCTGATCCTGTTCACCGTCGTCCTGGCCGCGACCTCGGTCTACGGATGCCACCGCCGGATCCGACGCGAGCACGCGATGCTGCGCCTGCGTTCCACCGCAGCGGCCATGCAGCGGCACATCCTGCATCCCCTCCCCCTGCTCACCGACGACGTCCTGGTCAACGGCGTGTACGAACCCCTGCAGGAGGAGCGGCTCGTCGGCGGTGACATCTACGACGTCGTCGACTCGCCCTTCGGGACCCGGGTGCTGATCGGGGACGTGCAGGGCAAGGGGCTCGCCGCGGTGGGCTCCGCGTTCGCCGTCATCGGCGCCTTCCGGGAGGCGGCCCACCGCGAACCCACCCTCACCGCGCTCGTGGACGCCCTGGACGCGGCCGTCGTACGGCACAACTCCTATGCCACCCACACCGGCGACGACGAACGCTTCGTCACCGCCCTCATCATCTGCGTCGACGCGGAGACCGAGGTGCAGGCCGTCAACTGCGGACATGTCCTGCCGCATGTGCTGGACCACGGGACGGTCACCACCCCCGACCTCGATCCCGGCGTCCCGCTGGGCCTGGCCGAGCTCGCGCACGAGCCCACCACCGTGGGCTGGTTCGACTTCCCCGAGGGCGCGACGCTGCTGCTGAGCACCGACGGCCTGACGGAGACGCGCTCCGCCGACGGCACCTTCTACCCCGTCGACGAGCGCCTGTCGAAGTACGTCGGGCTCTCCCCCACCGAGCTGCCGCAGGCCCTGCACGAGGACGCCCGCGCGTTCGCCGGACGCGGCGGCCCGCACGACGACGTCGCCGTCCTGACGGTCCGCCGCTCCCCACGCCTTTGATGCCGCCCAGCCGTCCGCCGGTTGCACCGAGCGGCTGCCGGGTGCGGCGACGGTGTCCTCGTCTCGGATGACGGCGAGGCCAGCGGCCCGGGTGACACCGGAGAGACCGAGGACACGCCGGTAAGAGAGCACTGCTCGTAGAAGGCGAGCGTCACGGCGGCGGTCCGCTGTACGGCCTCGGCATCGACGTTGACCACGCCGGGCACGAAGACCGCGGTCCGGGGTGCGGGCGGCCCGCGGACTCGGCCGCGGCGGTGGCGGCCGACTCGATGTGTGGGCGGGGGGCGGGGCGCGTGGTCCGGTCGGCAACGGCAGGATGCCGTCGGCGAGTTCCGCGGAGACACGCGGGGTCTGCGGCGCCATGGCGGCGCCCAGGACCGGCACCGGCGGTTCGGCACCTGGCACCGTGGGTGGCAGTCAGCAGCTCGCCGTTGAAGGCGGCGCCGCCCGTCTCCACCACGTGGCGCAGTGCGGTGAGGAACTCCCGGAGCCGCGGCCGGCGAGGGAGGATCGCGCCCGGAGGTCTGCCCGAAACACCCGGAGTGTGTGCGGCTCAACGGCCTTACGGTGCGCGGGAATTCCTGCCCTGGCGGGGCGACTTGACGACCGCTCCGGGGCAGGGGAGCCGAGAGACGGGCCGGACGTCGCGGCGTGGGCCGGTGGTCCCGGCGGGGTGCGCGGCGGGGTGCGCGGCCGCCGTAGCATCGGCTCCATGGACAAGCTTCCGCCGCTGACCGACGGCTCTCTCGACGAGGAGGCGGACGCGTTCCAGCGCCTGCGGCCCCGGCTGTTCGGGATCGCCTACCGGATCCTGGGCAGTGTGTCCGAGGCCGAGGACGTGGTGCAGGACGTGTGGCTGCGGTGGCAGGACACCGACCGCAGCGCGGTGCTCATTCCCGGGGCGTTCCTGGCGAAGATCACCACGCGGCTGGCGATCAACGTGGCCCAGTCGGCGCGGGTGCGCCGGGAGGCGTACGTCGGGCCGTGGCTGCCGGAGCCCGTGGACACCAGTGTGGATCCGCAGGTCGGCGCGGAGCGCGGCGAGGCGCTGGAGCTGGCCGTGCTGCTGGTCCTGGAGAAGCTGAATCCCGTGGAGCGGGCGGCCTATGTGCTGCGGGAGGCGTTCGACTACCCGTACGACGAGATCGCGGGCATCGTGCAGCTGACCCAGGCCAATGTGCGGCAGATCGTCAGCCGGGCACGCAAGCGGCTGTCCGCCGAGCACCGTGGTCCGGTCGACACGGTGGAGCACCGCCGGCTGCTGGACGCCTTCGTCGCGGCGGCGCAGCACGGTGACGTGGCGGCCCTGGAGAGCGTGCTGTCGGCCGACGTGGTGGCCTACGCGGACGGCAACGGGCTGCGCGGCGTGGCGCGCCTGGAGGTGGTGGGCGCGGGCCGGGTGGCCAGGATCAGCGCCTTCGTCGACAAGCTCATCCCGGGGGCCGAGTTCGCCTTCGCCGAGGCCAACGGTCTGCCCGTCCTGCTCATCCGCAAGGGCGGCGAGACCGTCGGTCTGGTGAGCGCCACGGTCGGGGCGGACGGCATCGAGGCCCTGTACTGGGTGCTGGCGCCGGAGAAGCTCCGGGCGTACGAGCGGTCGTCGGACCGGCTCGCACGCCGGAAGCCGTAGCCCCTTGCGGCGGTGCCGGGGGCCGGCCCGGTCCGCAGCAGTGGCCCCCGGAACCGGTCCGGTCCGCAGCGGTGGCCCGGAACCGGTCCGGTCCGCCCGCCCACCCGCCAGGCCGAGCCCGCCCGCCCGCCCGCCGGGGGTCAGTTCCGCCGGAGCCAGTCCTCGTAGCGGGTGGCCGCCGTGTCCACGGCGTCGTCGCCGGTCAGGACACCGTCCGGGATGCCCGCGAACATCCCGGCGCTCTCGTCGGTGACGACGGTGCGGCCGTCCGGCCTCGCCGCCAGGGTGAGCTCCGCGAGCCGGTCCAGGCGGTGGACCTCGGGGCCCGCCTTGAGGCGCAGGCCGTTCACGGGCTCGCCCAGGGCCGTCTCGGCGACGACGGCGGCGACGTCCGCGGCGGCGATCGGGCGCAGCTGCGTGGAGGGCAGGCGCACCTCCTGGCCCTGGGTGGTCAGGTCCATCACCGGCGCGACGAACTCGAAGAACTGTCCGACCCGCACGATGCTGAAGGGCACACCGCTCCCGCGCACGGCCTCCTCCTGGGCGACCTTGGCCAGGTAGTAGCCGAGCCCGGGCACCTCGTCGACGCCGATGATGGACAGCGCCACGTGATGGCGTACCCCGGCCTCACGCTCCGCCGCGGTGAGATTGCGCATCGCGCGGGTGAAGAAGTCGAGGGCGGCCTCCTTCTCGAAGGACGGGGAGTTCGCCACGTCCACGACCACGTCCGCGCCCTTGAGGACCTCGGTCAGGCCCTCCCCGGTGAGGGTGTCGACGCCCGTGCTGGGCGCGGCCGCCACGGCCTCGTGACCGCGGTCCTGGAGCAGGGTCACCACCTGCGACCCGATGCGGCCCGTACCTCCGACGACGACGATCTTCATCTGTGTCTCCTGTTCGTGTTCGGGGTTTCCCAAGCAGGACAAGGCAGCGGCGGGATCTGTGACAGTCGGGGCATCCGACTGCGGCGGAACGGCGGCGGGGCGGATGATCTGAACAACCACCCCGGTGCGCCGCGTTCTTAGAAGTGGACGCGAGGCGAACCAGAACCGTGAGGCCATCTTGTCGAACACACCGACCGCCATCCGCCGGGGCTGGGGAACGCGCAACTGGCGCGTGGCCAGAAAGCTCCAGGCCATCCTTCTCATCCCGGTGATCGTCGCGCTTGTCCTCGGCGGCATACGGGTCAAGCGTTCCGTGGACACCTGGCAGAACGCCGACGACGCGGTCCGCGTGGCCGAGCTCGTCCAGGCCGCGAACAAGTACGCCAGCGACGCCATCGACGAGCGTGATGTGTCGGTCATTCCCCTGGTCAAGGGCGACCGGACGGCGAGTGTGGTCGCGAAGGCCCGGGCGGTCACGGACGCGGACGCGAGGAGGTTCGACGAGGCGGTGCAGCGGATGCCGCAGACCGCCGGACTGCAACGCCGGGTCGAACTCGTCCGCATCGGCGAGAAGCAGCTCGCGACCGTGCGCGCGAACGCCTTCACCTCCCGGCTGACCGGCGTCCAGACCGAGGAGAGCTACCACGCCGTCCAGCACCCGCTGATGGAGATCTCCAACGAACTCGGCTTCGGCAGCAACAACCAGGCGAGCTTCGGCCGCACCCTCTACGCCGTCTCCCTCACCCAGGCCGCCGAGTCCCTCATCCGGGCGATCGGCACCCACCTCCTGGTCGAGGACCGCGACAAGCTCGCCCCGGGTGAACTCCAGGCCCAGCTCGGCTCGTTCAGCTCCTACGTCTATCTCGAACAGGTCGCGCTCCAGGAGTACGCCGGCGCCGGCACCGCCGGTGACATGACCCGGCTGCGCAAGGCGCTGTCCGACGCGGAGAAGCTGGGCCGGGAACAGGCCGCCAAGGCCCGGACACAGGCCGAGGCGGCGGGGCGGACCTTCGTGGCCCCGCCGAGCCTGGAGAAGATGGCCGCCGAGATCGCCACGGGCAAGTCGGCGGCTCAGCTCGCCGCGCAGGGCATCACACCCGAGACGTTCTTCGCCGCCTCCACCCTCAGCTTCGACGCGTACCGCGGTGTCGAGGTGTACCTCACCGACAGCGCGCTGGCGGACGCCCACAGCATCGCCGACGACGCCCGCAACGACGCCATCCTGAACGCCGCCCTGGTCCTGGCCGCGGTCCTCGCCGCGTTCCTGCTCGCCGCCTGGGTAGCCCGGACGATGAGCAGCAGCATGCGCCGGCTCAGCGCCTCGGCCCACGAGATCGCCGAGCAGCGTCTTCCCGCGCTGCTCACCCAGCTCACCCGGGCCATCCCCGGGCGGGTGGACGCCCGGGTGGCGACGATCCCGATCACCACCACGGACGAGATCGGCGAGGTGGCCCGCGCCTTCGACCACGTGCACCGCGAGGCCGTCCGGCTCGCCGCCGAACAGGCGCTGCTGCGCGCCAACATCAACACGATCTTCAGCAACCTGGCGCGCCGCAACCAGTCGCTGATCGAGCGTCAACTCGCCCTGATCACCAGTCTGGAGGGCAAGGAGGCCGACCCCGACCAGTTGGAGAACCTCTTCAAGCTGGACCATCTCGCCACCCGTGTGCGCCGCAACGGCGAGAACCTCCTCGTGCTCGGCGGCGAGACCCCCGCCCAGCAGTGGGACCAGCCCCTGCCCCTGGTCGACGTGATCCGCGCCGCCGCCTCGGAGGTCGAGCAGTACGAGCGGGTCGAGCTGTCGGGGGTCCCGGAGGCCGAGATCCACGGCCGCGCGGTGACCGACCTGGTGCACCTGCTGGCCGAACTCCTGGAGAACGCGACGACGTTCTCGCCGCCGCAGTCCCGGGTCCACGTCACGGCGGCGCGGCTGCCCGACGGCCGGATCATGGTCGAGATCCACGACCGGGGCATCGGGCTGCCGCCGGAGGAGCTGGCCGACATCAACCACCACCTGGCCGAGCCGCCCACCGTGGACGTGGCGATCTCCCAGCGCATGGGCCTGTACGTGGTCGGCCGGCTCGCGGACCGGCACGGCATCCGCGTCCAGCTGCGCCCCTCGGAGGGGGGCCAGGGCACGACGGCTCTGGCGATGCTCCCGGACACGATCACCTACCGAGGCGCGGGTACGGAGTCCGACGTCGACACCATGGCCCTGGCGGCCTACGCGGACACCGGCTTCCCCGAGGGGGCCGCCCGCGGTTACGAGGCCTGGAACGACCGGTAGGCGGCCGGCACGGTAAATCGCCTTGGTCCCGGGGCCCGTGTCACGGCAGGATGATCGTTGGGGGTCCGACCCTACGAGGGGAACGGTGGATGAGGCGGAACCGGCTCGGAACGACCGATGTGCACGTCACGGAGCTGGGCTTCGGTGGCGGTCCGCTCGGCGGACTCTTCGCACCGCTGGACGACGAGACGGCCGCGGGCGCCCTGGAGGCGGCCTGGGACAGCGGGATCCGCTACTTCGACACCTCCCCGCACTACGGCATCGGCCACTCCGAACGCCGCACCGGCGCCCTGCTCCGGGACCGGCCGCGCGAGGAGTTCACCCTCTCGACGAAGGTCGGCCGGCTGCTGGTGCCGCAGGACCCGGCGGGCCGTACGGACGAGAGCTTCGCGGTGCCCGCCACCCACCGCAGGGTGTGGGACTTCACGCGCGACGGTGTGCTGCGCAGTGTGGCGGACTCGCTGGAGCGGATGGGCGTGGACCGCATCGACGTGCTGTTCCTGCACGACGCGGAGGAGCGTTTCGAGGACGCGTTGCGCGAGGGCTACCCGGCTCTCGCCGAACTCCGCGCCCAGGGCGTGGTGGGCGCGATCGGCGCGGGGATGTACCACCCCGGCAAACTGAGCCGGCTGGTCAGGGAGTCGGACGTCGACGTCGTGATGCTGTCCGGCCGGTACACGCTCCTGGACCACAGTGCCCTGGACGAACTCCTGCCCGCCTGCACGGATCGCGGGGTCTCGGTCCTCGCGGCGTCGGTCTTCAACTCCGGTCTGCTCGCCACCGCCCGCCCCACCGAGGGCAGCACCTTCGACTACGCCCCCGCCGCGCCGGGGCTCGTACGGCGCGCGCACCGGATCGCCGACGTCTGCGAGGCGCACGGCGTGACCCTCCCGCAGCTGGCGATGGCGTTCCCGCTCCGGCACCCGGCGGTCGCGGGCATCGTCGTCGGCATGCGGTCGGCGGAGGAGGTGCGCAGCAACACGGCGGCGTTCGGCGTGGAGATCCCGGCCCGGCTGTGGGACGACCTGCGCGGCGAGGGACTCCTGGACGAACGGGCGCCCGTGCCGTGACGTGCACGCGCACCCGGGCGATCGGGCGCGATAGGTTCCCTCTCCGGAGACATACGGAGGTGCCGTGGGCGAGCAGGACGCGCAGAGGGAGATCACGAACGCCAAGGAGGCGGCGGACGACGCGCTGGTCCTGGCGTTCGGGCGGCTCCAGGGCGCGGCGAACCGGCTGGAGTACATCCTCGGTCGGCGGATCGAGGAGGAGTGCGGGATCAGCCATCTGATGTACGAGGTGCTGCTGATCCTGGGACGGGCGGGCGAGCCGGGCCTGTCGATGCGGGCGATCGGTCAGGAGCAGGTGCTCAGCACGGGCGGGGCGACGCGGCTGGTCGACCGCATGGAGGCGGCGGGTCTCGTGCGCCGCGTCACGGACCCGGACGACCGGCGGGGACGCCTGGTGCGTCTGACCCCTCTGGGCGAGGAGACCGTCGTACGCGCTTCCCGGCTCCACGTGGAGAACATAAAGCGGTACTTCCTGGATCCCCTCCCGGCCGCCCACCGCGAACGCTTCGCCGAGGACCTGCGCATCCTCAGCCACGCGGCCCGGGACTCCCTGCCCCAGCTGCCCTGACCCCCGGCGGCCCGGCCGCGCCGAGCGGTCCGCTGCGACGCAGATCACTCGACCGGGCCTTCCCGCGTTGAAATATCTGACGCGTCAGATAATGTTGGCGGGGGTGAGTGTCCGCACCAGGCGGACCCCACGTCCCCCGAGGTCCTCGATGAAGCTCGTCTACGTCTTCGACGCCTACTGCGGCTGGTCCCACGGTTTCTCCGCCCCCTTGCGCGAACTCGTCGCACGTCACCCCGAACTGCCGGTCGAGGTCGTCTCCGGCGGGCTGTTCACCGGCGCCAGGCGGGTCCCGATCCGGGAGTTCGGCTACGTCCAGGGGGCCAACGCCCAGATCGCCGAGCTGACCGGTGCCCGGTTCGGCGAGGGCTACGAGCGGCTGATCGCCGACGGTTCCTTCGTCATGGACTCCGAGGCCGCCGCCCGCGGTGTCGCCGCCCTGCGCCGGGCCGCACCGGAGCGGGCCGCGGAACTGGCCACGGACCTCCAGAAGGCCTTCTACGTCGACGGCCTGAGCCTGTCCGACCCGGCGACCTACCGGAAGCTCGCCGCGGACGCAGGGCTGGACGCCGAGGCCGTGGTCGCCGCCTTCGAGGCTCCCGAGGCGGCGGCGGAGGCCCGGGCGGACTTCCGCCGCAGCGCCGAACTGGGCGTCACCGGTTTCCCCACCCTGCTCGCCGTCGACGGCGAGCGTGTCGTCCGGCTGGCCCAGGGCAGCGCCCGCGCCGACGAGATCGAGCGGCTGCTCGCGAGCCTTTCCTGACCGCACCCCGCACCCCCGCCTCCCCACCCACCCCGCAAGGAGCAAGAGCATGAGCACTCTCTCTTTCAAGGTCCTCGACCTCGATTTCCCGGCCGGCAGCAAGAACAAGACGGCGACCCTCGTCACTGGTGAGAGCGAGGCGCTGCTGGTGGACGCCGCGTTCACTCGCGCCGACGGCCACCGCCTGGCCGCCGAGATCATCGACTCCGGCAAGACGCTGACCACCGTCTTCGTCTCCCACGCCGACCCGGACTTCTACTTCGGCGCCGAGGTGATCGCCGACGCCTTCCCGGAGGCGAAGTTCGTCGCGACCCCGATCGTCATCGAGCACATCGCCCACTCCTACGAGGGCAAGCTCAAGGCCTGGGCCGCGCTCGGCGCCAACCTCCCCACCCGCCTGGTCGACCTCGAACCCCTCACCGGCGACCTCAGCCTGGAGGGCCACACCTTCGACCTCAAGGGCGGCCCGGCCGGCCTGCCCGACCGCCACTACCTGTGGCAGGCCGAGTCCCGCGCGCTGCTCGGCGGCGTCCTGCTCTTCCAGCAGGAGCACGTCTGGGTCGCCGACACCCCCACCCCCGACGACCGCGCCGCCTGGATCGACCTGCTCGACGAAATGGCCGCCCTGGCACCGGAGTTGGTCGTGCCCGGCCACCGCCTGCCCGGCACCGCCGCCGACGCCTCCGCGATCACCGCCACCCGCGAATACCTGATCGCCTTCGAGGAAGAGCTCGGCAAGGCCGCCGACGGCGCCGCGCTCACCGAGGCACTCGTCAAGCGGTACCCGGACAACGGCATGCTGATCGCCGCCCAGATCGGTGCGAAGGTCGCCAAGGGCGAGATGAAGTGGGGCTGACCATGAGCCAGTTCGCCTTGTCGACGGCCCCCGCCGACGTCGTCCGCCGCCAGTACCTCGCCTCCGCCGCCGGGGACCTGGAAGCCCTGCGCGCCACCCTCGCCCCCGACGTGGAGTGGACCGAGATGGCCGGCTTCCCGCTGGCCGGGACCTACCGCACTCCCGACGGGGTCACCTCCAACGTCATGGAACAGCTCGGCAAGGACTGGGACGGCTGGACCGCTCACGACGACACCTACGTCGTCGACGGCGAGAACGTCGTCGTCCTGGCCCGCTACACCGCGGCCAACAAGGCCACCGGCAAACGGATCGACGTCCGCGTCGCGCACCACTTCGTCGTACGCGGCGGACTCATCGTCCGCTTCGAACAGTTCGTCGACACCGCGCTCGTCCGCCAGGCCATGACGGCCTGAGACGCCGCGGCGGCAGCCGGGCACAAGGAGGGCGCACGCCTGCCCCTGGAGGACGGTTCGCCCACGGTTCCGGTGATGCCGGGCCGTCGGTCCGTCCTCCTGGCAGGATGGCTCGTATGGAACGTGTGCTGGGAATCGGCGGATACTTCCTCAGGGCCGCAGACCCCGTGGCCCTGAGCGCGTGGTACCGCGACCACCTGGGCCTGGAGGCCGACGAGAACGGCTTGTGGCGGCAGGAAGCCGGGCCCACGGTGTTCGCGACGTTCGAGGCCTCGACCGACTACTTCGGGTCCCGCGCCCAGCAGACCATGCTCAACTTCCGGGTCCGCGACCTGGAGGCGATGCTCGCGCAGTTGCGCGCCGGCGGGGCGGACGTGGCCGAGGAGACGCAGGACATGGAAGGGGTCGGTCGATTCGGCTGGGTCACCGATCCGGAGGGCCATCGCATCGAGCTGTGGCAGCCCGCCGACTGACCCACCGAAGGAATCCGGCTCTCGGCGGGCCGGACGGATGAACCCCTGGCACGGCTCTCAGCCGGTGTGCCGGATCCGGAAGCGGCCGGGTTCCGCCGGATCCCGGTCGACGATCTGGACCGGCGCCCGGTCCCACTGCCACACCCCGGTGCCGGGCCCGCGGGAGAACCGGATCTGCCCGCGGGTGCCCTCGACGGTCACGTGCGGCCAGGCGGCGGCGATGCCCGCCCGCTCCGTCCCGTGTGCGCGCAGCACGTCGGCGAGGACGGCGATCGTGTCGTAGCCCTCGAAGGCCACGAAGGACGGCGTCTCGGCCAGCCGCTCGCGGAGGACGGCCTCGACCCGCGCGCCGAGAGGGCCCAGGCGCTCGGGCAGATAGCGCAGGAACGGGATCGCGGTGCCGTCGTCGCCCAGCGACCTCGCCCACTCGGCGAACTCGGGCTGACCGGCCGGGGCCCCGACCATGATCTCGGCGAGGCGCTGGTCGCGGCGGACGGACCTGACGAGCGGCACGGCCGGCTCGGGAAAGCCGGCCAGGAGCAGCAGGGCCGTCGCGCGCTGTTCGACGAGCTGTTCGTACACGGCCGCGGGGGTGAGCGCCCGGGCATCGAGTTCGATGACGGTGCCACCGCGTGGAGCGAAGTGGTCCCGCAGAATCCGGGCCCCCGCCGCCCAGTAGGCGCTCGCTTCGGCCGCCACGGCGACTCGGGTGTGGCCCGCTCCGAGGAGGAAGTCCGCGTAGACCCGCCAGCCGTGGGACTGCGGCGGGGGGAGCCGCGCCACCCGGTGCGTCGGCTGCTCGGTCAGCGCGTCGAGCACGGCCGACGAGCAGAGGAAGGGCAGGCCGAGGGCGTCGGCCCTGGTGGCAGCGGCGCGGGCGACCACACTGTGGTACTCGCCCGCCACCGCGGCCACGCCCAGCCGAGCCAGTTCGTCCACGGCGGCCGCGGCCCGCCGCGGATCGGCCGCGGTGTCCCGGACCAGCAGCTCAAGCGGTCGTCCGCCGATCCCGCCGGCCTCGTTGACCTCACCGACGCCCAGCTCCAGGCCGGCGAGCAGGTGCCGGCCCGCCTCGACCCAACCGGGTCGTGTCAGCGGAACGAGAACGCCGATCCGAACCGGCCGGGCCGTACGCGGCTGGATGCTCATGCCGGCTATTGCATCCATCGCTGCCGCCCGCGGGCAACCCGTTGAGGCGACGGGCTCACTCGTCGTCGGGGAACTCCCCCGCGAACGCGCCGGCCATCCGCAGCCAGGGCTCCGCCTCCTCGGGACGGCCCAGTCGCTGCAGGGTGCGTCCCAGCATCAGGTGGGCGTAGTGCTCCACCGGATCGCGTTCGACGATCACCCGCAGCTGGTCCTCCGCACGGCGCAGTTGTGCGGAGTGGTAGTAGGCACGGGCCAGCAGCAGCCGGGGACCGGTCTGCTCCGGGGCCTCCTCGACGACCTCGGCGAGGAGCTTCGCGGCACCGCTGTAGTCCCGGGCCTCGAACAGCAGCCCGGCCCGCTCCCAGCGCTCGGCGGTGGTCTCCTCGTGCGGCACGCCGACGCCGTTGTCGAAGAGGTGCAGCGCGCTGGCCCAGCGGTCGGGCGCCACCCCGCCGGTCGCCGGGTACGTGTTGAACTGGTCGGTCATGATCCCTCCGTCTCCCGGACGCGTCCTCACGCGGGCCGGAGTGCGGTCAGTGGCTGTTCGAACGGTCAGACGGCCGGTTCGGCGGTCTCGGCGGGCTCCGCCGCCTCGCGGGCGGCGAGCAGGGAGGCGTGGGTGGGGGCGTCCGGCACGCCGGCGGGCCGGTTCCTGGCGAACTCCTCGCGCAGCACGGGTACGACCTCCTCGCCCAGCAGGTCGATCTGCTCCAGCGCGGTCTTCAGCGGGATGCCACCGCCGTCCACGATGAACAGCTGGCGCTGGTAGTCACCCGCGTACGCGCGGAAGGACAGGGTCTTCTCGACGACCTGGTCCGGTGTGCCGACGGTGAGCGGGGTCTGCCGCATGTACTCCTCCATCGAGATCCCGCCTCCCATCACCGGCGAGTGGTCGAAGACCGGGCGGAACTCCCGGACGGCGTCCTGGGAGTTGCGGCGCATGTAGACCTGGCCGCCGAGGCCGACGATCGCCTGCTCGGGGGTGCCGTGGCCGTAGTGCGCGTACCGCTCCCGGTACAGGTCGATCAGCTTCCCGGTGTGCTCCTTGGGCCAGAAGATGTTGTTGTGGAAGAAGCCGTCGCCGTAGTAGGCGGCCTGCTCGGCGATCTCCGGGGAGCGGATGGAGCCGTGCCAGACGAACGGCGCGACCCCGTCCAGCGGCCGGGGCGTTGAGGTGAAGCCCTGGAGCGGCGTACGGAACTTGCCCTCCCAGTCGACGACGTCCTCGCGCCACAGCCGGCGCAGCAGGGCGTAGTTCTCGACGGCGAGGCTGATCCCGTCGCGGATGTCCTTGCCGAACCACGGATACACCGGGCCGGTGTTGCCGCGGCCCATCATGAGGTCGACGCGGCCGTCGGCCAGGTGCTGGAGCATCGCGTAGTCCTCGGCGATCTTCACCGGGTCGTTGGTGGTGATCAGCGTGGTGGACGTCGAGAGGATGATGCGCTCGGTGCGGGCGGCGACGTAGCCGAGCAGGGTGGTCGGCGACGAGGGCACGAACGGCCGGTTGTGGTGCTCACCGGTCGCGAAGACGTCGAGCCCGACCTCCTCGGCCTTCTGCGCGATCGCGGTCATCGCCTTGATCCGCTCGCGCTCGGTCGGGGTACGACCCGTGTGCGGGTCGGTGGTCACGTCCCCGACGGTGAAGATGCCGAACTGCATCGCCCTCAGCCCCTCTGTCGGTTGATACATCAACTATGCCGCTCCAACACACCCCCTCCCCCGGCTATTCCACACCGCCCGAACCACCCGACACCGAGCCGCTCCGCCCGTCCCGGGAGCGCCGCGCTCCCACGCCGAGAACAGTGACTACGCACGGCGGCCCACCACCCGGGGGCGAGGCTTGGCGACCTATGGCAGGTGGAGCTGGACCCGGGGGACGCCACGGCGGGCTTCCCCGCCAAGGACAGTGACGGCGCACGCCCCCCACCCACCGGCGACGCTCGGCGACCCACGCCAGGGATTCCGGGCGATCGGCGAGATCAACCAGCTCCCGGACCTTCACGTCGGGCAGCAGGACCACGCACCCCGCGAAACCCGGCCGAAGGCCACCACCACGCGTGACGGGGTCGCGGACCGGGGGGCCACGGTGGGCTTCCAGGCGCACGCAGACCCCACCACCCACCGGCGACGCTCGGCGACCCACGGCAGGGTTTCCGGGCGAACGGCCAGATCAACCCGCGCCCGGACCTTCATATCGGACCGCAGGACCACGCACCCCGCGAAACCCGACCGAAGCCACCACCACGCGTGACGGGGCCCTCCCGTGCCGTCAGGACGGGTTCTCGTCCATCCTCGCGATGACGCGCTCGGAGAGCTCGGCCAGGACGCGGAGTTCGGCCGGGGTGACATGGTCCACGAACAGTTCGCGTACCGCCTGGACATGACGGGGGGCGGCCGCCTCGATGGCCGCCCGGCCGGCGTCGGTGATGACGACGAAGGCGCCGCGCGCGTCCTCGGCGCACTCCTCCCGGACCACCAGGCCCCGGCCGGTCATCCGCGCGATGTGGTGGGACATCCGGCTCTTCTCCCACTCCAGCGCCCGCGCCAGGTCCTGGTACCGCTGCCGCCCCTCCGGGGTGTCCGTGAGATGGACCAGCACCGCGAAGTCCGCGGGCGACACGTTGGACTCGGACTGCAGCATGCGTCCGAGACGGCCGCCGAGCCGCTCGTGCAGCCGCACGAAGCCGCGCCACGCGCGCTGCTCCTCCGGCGTCAGCCATCGCACCTGTGCGCCCGTGGCCTCGGCGACCGCGATGACCTTCTCGTCGCTCATGGCAGCTGCCCCTGTCCCGGAGAGCGGATAGCGGTTGACGCATCAACTGAAGCACGCCGCCGCTGGCACGACAACTTCCGCCGCGTCCGACTACTCCCCGGTGCCCGGTGCCGGGATGGTGCCCGTCGTCGCCAGTTCCCGGTACCACAGGGCACTGTCCTTCAGGGTGCGGCGCTGGGTCTCGTAGTCGACGTGGACGATGCCGAAGCGCTTCGAATAGCCGTAGCCCCACTCGAAGTTGTCCATCAGCGACCACACGAAGTACCCCCGCAGATCGACACCCGCGGCGAGCGCCCGGTGGGCGGCGAGGAAGTGCCGGTGGAGGTAGTCGACGCGCTCCGGGTCGTGCACGGCGTGGCTGCCGTCGGGCCGGGTGACGAGGTGGTCCTCGAAGGCCGCCCCGTTCTCGGTGACGACCAGCGGCAGGTCCGGGAACCGCTCGTGCAGGTCCAGGAGGAGCTCTTCGAGTCCGTCGGGGTCGATGTTCCAGCCCATCGCGGTGTGCGGGCCCTCCTGCGCGACGAACTCGACCTGGGGCGAGCCGGGCCAGGGCGAGCCGCCCATGTCCTTGTGCCCGTCGTTGTTCTGCCGCGCCGTCGTGCCGTCCCACAGTCGGACCCTGGTGGTGGCGTAGTAGTTGACGCCGAGCAGGTCCAGGGGCTGGTGGATCCGGGCGAGGTCACCGTCCTCGACGAACGACCAGTCCGTGACCCCCGCGGTGTCCTCCAGGAGGTCCTGCGGGTAGTGGCCGCGCAACAGCGGTTCGGTGAAGGCGCGGTTGGCCAGCGCGTCGATCCGGCGTACGGCCTCGTCGGCGCCGGCGCCCTCACCGCGCAGGACGTGGAAGTTGAGGGTGACCGAGTACTGCGGATCGTTGGTGGTGACCTCCCTGAGCTGCTGGACCGCCAGCCCGTGGGCGAGGTTGAGGTGGTGGACCGCGGTCAGCGCGGCGGCGCCGTCACTGCGGCCGGGGGCGTGGGCTCCGGCGCCGTAGCCGAGGTAGGCGGAGCACCACGGCTCGTTCAGCGTGGTCCAGATGGCGACACGGTCGCCGAGGGCTTCGCCCACGACACGGGCGTAGTCGGCGAAGGCGAAGGCGGTCTCGCGGTTCGTCCAGCCGCCCTCGTCCTCCAGGGCCTGCGGCAGGTCCCAGTGGTACAGGGTCGCGACGGGGGCGATGTTCCTCCGCAGCAGGCCGTCGACCAGGCGGCTGTAGAAGTCCAGGCCCTTGGGGTTGACCGGGCCCCGGCCGGTGGGCTGGATGCGCGGCCAGGCGAGGGAGAACCGGTAGGCCTTCAGGCCCAGGGACGCCATGAGGTCGAGGTCCTCGTCGAGGCGGTGGTAGTGGTCGGCGGCCACGTCACCGGTGTCGCCGTTCCACGTCTTGCCCGGCGTGTGGGAGTAGGTGTCCCAGATGGAGGGGCCGCGCCCGTCCTCGTCGGCGGCGCCCTCGATCTGGTAGGCGGCGGTCGCGGAGCCGAGGAGGAAGTGCGCGGGGAAGGACAGGGGCTGGGCTGTCGACATGCGGGTCGCTTTCCGGTGATGGCCAAAAGACGAGGACGGCGTCCTGCGACAACGGTGATGTTAACGTTAACAAGCTGTCAAGGCCTTCGCCCCGATCAATCCCGCTGCCGCCCTGGTCCGCCTCGGAGTGCGCCGCTGCCGGTCATGTCGTCGTGCGCGTCACCGGTCGCCTTCCACCGGCTCGTGGGCCTCAGGAGCCGGCGCGGGGTCCGGCGGTGCTGTGCCGTACGACGAGCCGCGGCGTCAACTTCTGCTGCTGCGCCGGTTCCCCGCCCACCATGCGCACCAACAGCTCGATGGCGCTCCTGCCGAGGTGGGCGAAGTCCTGGCGGACGGTGGTCAGGGCGGGGACCAGGTACCCGGCGCCCTTCATGTCGTCGAAGCCGACGACCGACACGTCGTGCGGCACCTTCACGCCCCGTTCGGCGAGGGCGGCGAGCACCCCCATGGCCATCTGGTCGTTCCCTGCGAAGACCGCGGTGGGCAGGTCGCTGCCCGCGGCGCAGAGTTCGTGGGCCAGGCGGAACCCGCTCTCCGCGCTGAAGTCGCCCTCCAGCCGGGCTCCTTGGGCTGCCGAGGCGGTGAGTTCGGCCTGCCAGCCGTCGACGCGGGCCCGGGCGTCGAAGGTGCGCAGCGCACCCGTCAGATGGGCGATGTTGCGGTGTCCGAGGTCGAGGAGGTGCCGCACCGCGAGCCGGGCGCCGAGCTCCTGGTCGACCTCGACGAAGCTCAGGTCGGGGCTGGGCACGTTGCCGGACATCACCACCGCCACCGGCACCCCGAGCGAGAGGCCGGACAGGGCCTCCACCGTCCCGGGCCGGTCGGCGACGACCGCGATCGCCTCCACCGACTGGTCGGTGAGCCGTTGCAGCGTCTCCAGGAGGTCGCCGGTGCTGCTTTCGCCCTGCCGGCTGGCCAGGCTCACCCAGTAACCTGCCTGCTTGGCCGCGGTCTCCACGCCGAGGAGGATGCGCGGCAGCTCGAAGAGTTCCGAGCCGACGATCACCACGCCGATCGTCGAGGAACGCCGGCTCTTGAGGGCCCTGGCGACGCTGTTGCGGCGGTATCCCAGCTTCTGGATCGCCGCCTCGACCCGGGCCCGGGTCTCCGGCCGGACCGACGGATGGCCGTTGATGACACGGGAGACGGTGATGTGGGAGACGCCGGCCTCCCGGGCCACGTCCATCATGCCCGGCGGCCGGTCCATGTCACTCGTCCTCTGCCCTCGACCCCAGCAGGCGGGCTGCGCCCACCGCCGATACTGTCACAGGCGCCGGGCCACCTCCTCGCCCCTGCCCGGCGCTCAGGACGTGTACCGCGGCGTCCACTGGGCGTTCGTGACCGCCTCCCGCAGCTCGGCCTCCGTCGCCTCGGGGGCGACGCCGTCCTCGACGGCGGCCAGCGCCACCGCGAGCGCGATCTCGCGGGCCGCGTCCCGCATGCTCGCCAGCGGGGGCAGCAGCGGAGTGGCTCCGTCGGTGCCCGCCCGTACCGCGCAGTCCCCCACGGCCCGGGCCGCCGCCACCATCATGCGGTCGGTCACCCGGCCGGCCCGGCAGGCGGTGACCGCCAGCCCGACGGCGGGGAAGACGTAGACGTTGTTGGCCTGCGCGACCGGGACCTCACGGCCGTCCACCGTCAGCGGCGGGAAGGGCGATCCGGCGGCGATCAGGGCCCTGCCGTCGGTCCAGCGGGCCAGGTCGGCGGGGTCGGCCTCGGCGTTCGAGGTCGGGTTGGACAGCGGGAGGATCACCGGCCGGTCGCAGGAGGCGGCCATGGTCCGCACGATCTCCTCGGTGAAGGCGCCGTGGGCCGTGGACAGCCCGATCAGCACCGTCGGCTGCACCTCGGCGACGACCCGGGCGAGATCGGGCGCGTCCCCGCCCCACTGCCGTACCTCGGCCTCGTCGCGGGCGTAGACGCGCTGCTCGGGGGTGAGGTCGGTGCGGGAGTCCACCAGCAGACCGTCGATGTCGACGAACCAGAAACGGCCGGCGGCCTGCTCTTCGGAGAGGCCTTCCTCGACGAGCGCGGTACGGATCATGTCGGCGACCCCGATCGCCGCCGAGCCCGCGCCCAGGACCACGATCCGGTGGTCGGTCAGGGAGGTTCCGGCGACCTTCGTGGCGGTGGTCAGCGCGCCCAGCGCGACGGCCGCCGTGCCCTGGATGTCGTCGTTGAAGGTGAGCAGGCGGTCCTGGTAGCGGCTGAGGATCGGGCGGGCGTGGGCGGTCGCGAAGTCCTCCCACTGGAGCAGGGTGCCGGGCAGTTCGGCCTCCACGGCGGAGACGAACGCCTCGATCATCTCGTCGTAGGCCTCCCCGCTGACGCGGTGCCGCCTGCGGCCGAGGTAGTGCTCGTTCGCGAGCAGCTCCTCGTTGTCGGTGCCGACGTCGAGGAGGATCGGGAGGGTGCGGGCGGGGTGGATGCCGCCGATGGCGGTGTAGAGGCTGAGCTTGCCGATCGGGATGCCCATGCCGCCGACGCCCTGGTCGCCGAGGCCGAGGATGCGCTGGCCGTCGGTGACGACGATGACGTCGACCTCGCCGCCCGGCCGGTTGCGCAGGATCTCCCGGTAGCGGTGCCGGTCCTCGTAGGTCAGGAACAGTCCGCGCGGCCTGCGGTAGATCTCGCTGAAACGGCGGCAGGCCTCGCCGACCGTCGGGGTGTAGACGACCGGCAGCATCTCCTCCAGGTGCCGGGTGAGCAGGCCGTAGAAGAGCACCTCGTTGGTGTCCTGGAGCTGGCGCAGGTAGATGTGCCGGTTGAGGGGCTTGTCGTAGCCGAGGAACGCCTCATAGGCCCGCCTGGTCTGTTCCCCCAGGGTCTGGATCGCCGGTGGCAGCAACCCCTCCAGTCCGAGTTCGGCGCGCTCCTCGGAACTGAAGGCGGTGCCCTTGTTGAGGAGGGGATCGGCGAGCAGGGCCGCGCCGCGGACCTGAGCGGGGCTGTGTGGTGCCATGACGTTCCTCGGGTCGACGGGTTTCAGACCAGCTACTCCTGTGCCCCGTCGGCCGACATCCGAATCAGCCGCCCCGCGCGGCCGACCGGCGGGCTCAGGCGTCGTCGGCCGCGTGGACCCGCTGTCCTTCGACGAAGGTCTCAAGGACGCGCGTGGCGGCGATCTCCTCGGGCGGGCCCGCGAACGGGTCGCGGTCGAGGACGACGAGGTCGGCCGACTTGCCCACGGTGATGCTGCCGGTGATGTCGTCGAGGTGGTTCACATGGGCGCTGCCCGCCGTGTAGGCGGCGAGGGCGGTGCCCAGGTCGAGGCGCTGTCCCGGGAGGAACTCCGGGGTGCCCTCCGGGGCGCCGGGGGCGATCCGGTTGACGGCGACGTGGAGGGCCTGGAAGGGGTCGGGGCTGCTGACCGGCCAGTCGCTGCCGGCGGCCAGGGTGACTCCGGCCCGCAGCAGGTCGCCGAAGGGGTACTGGCGTGCCCCGCGTTCGTCGCCGAGGAAGGGCAGGGTCAGTTCGTCCATCTGGGGCTCGTGGGCGGCCCACAGCATCTGGAGGTTGGCGCTCGCGCCCAGGGCGCGGAACCGGGGGACGTCGTGCGGGTGCACGACCTGGAGGTGTGCCAGGTGGTGCCGGGTGTCGCGTACGCCGTTGGCCGTGCGGGCGGACTCCACGGCGTCCAGCGCCTCGCGCACCGCGCGGTCGCCGAGCGCGTGGAAGTGCACCTGGAAGCCGGACGCGTCCAGCTCCGTAACGTACTTCCTGAGGTCGCCCGGCTCGACGAAGCTGATGCCGCTGTTGTCCGAGGAGCAGCCGCAGCCGGTCAGATAGGGGTCGAGCATCGCGGCGGTGTGGTTCTCCGCGATGCCGTCCTGCATGACCTTCACGGTGCCCGCCCGGAACCGGCCCCGGTTCAACTCCTCGCGGCGGGCCACGAGTTCGGGGATCTGCTCGGCGCCCCGCTCGCGGTCCCACCACAGGGCGCCGACGACCCGGGCGGTGAGCAGGCCCCGGTCGAGGGCCGCGAGGTAGGAGGGCGCCGGGTCGGTCATGTTGGCGTAGGCGCCGACGATGGCGTCCTGCCAGGCGGTGACGCCGTACGAGTGCAGCACGGCCTGCGCCCGGATCAGGGCCGTGAGCTGCTCCTCCGGGGTGGGGTCCGGTACGAGCCTTCCCACCAGGTGGACGGCTCCTTCCTGGAGCATGCCGGTCGGGTTGCCGTCGGCGTCGCGTTCGATCCTGCCGTCGGCGGGGTCCGGGGTACGGACGTCGATGCCCGCGCGTTCCAGGGCCCGGGTGTTGACCCAGGCGCCGTGGTGGTCGCGGTTGGGCAGGAAGACGGGCCGGTCGGGGACGACCGCGTCGAGGGCCGCGGCGGTGGGGGCCCCGCCGGGGAACGCCTCCAGGGACCAGCCGCCGCCGGTGATCCACTCGGCGTCAGGGTGCTGGTCGGCGTAGGACCTGATCCTGCGCAGGTACTCGGCGGGGTCGACGGTGTCGGCGAGGTGGCACAGGCCGAGTTCGAGGCCCGCGCCCTGCGGGTGGACGTGGGCGTCCTGGAAGCCGGGGAGCAGCAACTTCCCTGCCAGGTCGACGACTTCGGTGCGCGGGCCGATCAGCTCGCGCACCTCGTCGTGGCCGACGGCGGCGATCCGCCCGTCGCGCACGGCCACTGACGTGGCGCGGCTGCGGGCGGGATCGACGGTGTGCACGGGACCGCCGGTGAGGACGAGGTCCGCGGTGTGTGACATGGGGGTGAACTCCAGAGGGGGTCAGACCGCCGTGCGGTCCATCGGGAGGGTCAGGGACTCGGCGTCGGTGCCGTGCCCGGTGGTGAAGTACGGCGAGTGCCGCACGTACTTGGCCACGGCGGCCATGCCCAGGCCGGCGAGGACGATCGCGGCGGGCAGCGAGAACATGAACCAGCCGTTGTCCGGGCTGAGTTCGAAGTGGTCGCTCATGGTCAGGTAGGAGTATCCGAGGTACCCGCCGAGGCCGAGCAGGATCAGGCCGGAGACGGCGGGCACCCCGATGGCGAGCAGGGCCTCGCGTGGTCCCTCGTGGCGCGCGGAGCGGAAACGCACGGCGCAGGCGAGCGCGGTGAGGCCGTAGTAGAGGGCGACGATCAGGCCGATGGCGTTGACGGCGGCCAGCAGCATGTCGCTCAGCTTGGGGATCGCGACGGCGAGCACCGCGATCACTGCGGCGACGGCCATCACGACGACCGTGCCGGCGGCGGGGGTGCCCCAGCGCGGGTGGACGCGGGTCCACACCGGTCCCATCGTGCGGTCGCGGCTCATCGCGAACAGGCCGCGTGCCGTGGGGATCAGGGTGGCCTGCACGGAGGCGACCGCGGAGAACATCAGCGCGACCAGGGGGAGGGTGGCCCAGGGTTCGGCCGCCAGCTTCTCGCCGAGGTACGGCAGGGCCTGGGGGCCGTTCCTGACGAGTTCGGCCAGGCTCATCTCCCGCTGGAAGGCGACCGAGGCGAAGAGGAACAGACCGAGCATCGCGAAGAGGGCGATGAGACCGCCGCGGGCCGCGTCACCCGGGGTCTTCGTCTCCTCGTTGACGCTGAAGGCCGCGTCCCAGCCCCAGAAGAAGAAGACCGCGAGGACCATGCCCTGGGCGAAGGCGGTGCCGCTGGAGATCTCGAAGGGGTTGAACCACGACAGCGACACGGCGTGGTCGCCCGTGATCAGGGCCCAGCCGCAGAAGGCCAGCAGGACCGTGTACTCGAAGACCAGGAGGGCGAACTGGAAGCGGGTGGCGGACCGCACCCCGGTGACGGCCAGGGCGGTGAGGGCGGTGAGGATGACCAGTCCGACGCCGGTGGTGACGCCGGTGGACGTCGGGTCGAGGGCGATCCCGGCGACGCTGTGCAGCCCGGACTTGTTGGCGAAGGCCAGGACGACCGAGCCCATGATCGCGCTGGTGTAGGCGCAGAAGATGACCGAGCCGACCAGGGTGACCCAGCCGGTCAGGAATCCGGGCCAGGGGCCGAGCGACCTGCCGACCCAGACGTAGCCGTTGCCGCAGTTCGGCTCGGAGCGGTTCAGGCGGGCGTAGGCGGTGGCGATGCCCAGCACCGGCAGGAAGGCCAGGAGGAGCAGGGCCGGGGCCTGGAGGCCCACGATGGTCGCGATCGTGCCCATGCCGATGGCGATGCTGGTGGTGGCCGCCGTACTGGACGCGGCGATGGCCACACCGTCGACGACGCCGAGGGAACGGCGCAGATCCGGACCGGGTGCGCTCGGTGCGGAGGAGAGGGGCGGTCTGGACGACATGGAGGGCTCCTCGGGGACGGAGGACGAGGAAGAGGAGGTGAGCCGCGCGGTGAGGAGATGGAACAGCCGACGTCCACATTGGGTCAACCCTGTTGACGTAAGGCGGCCGGGGGCCGTTCACTGAGGGCTCCCGGCGAGAGGAATCCGGTCATGTCCAGCCGTGTCCCCGAGGAACGCCGACGCCGGCGGCCCACCCGCACCGGCGTGCTGCTGTCCGAGGACCTGATCGTCGGTACCGCCCTGCGGCTGATCGGCGAGCACGGTTCCGAGGCGCTGAGCGTGCGCCGGCTCGGCGCTGCGCTGGGCTGCGACCCGACCGCCCTCTACCGCTACTTCCACGACACCGACGACCTGGTGCTCGCCATCGCGGACCGGATCATCGGCGACGCGATGGCCGGGTTCACGCCCGGGGACGACTGGGTGGCCGCACTGCGCGAGATGGCCCTGCGGGTCCGTGCCGGCTACCTCGCGCATCCGCGCGCGGCCGCCCTGGCCGCGCACCGGGTGACCCGGCGCAGGAGCGAGATCCAGGCGGTGGACACGGGGATCGGCCTGCTGCTGTCCGCGGGCTTCGGGCCGGCCGACGCCGCCCGCCTGTACCTGGCCTTCATCGACACCGTGCTCAGCCACGCCGCCACGGACGCGGCGTTCCAGGCACTGCCCCGGCAGCAGCGCGAGGCCGACCACCGGGCGTGGCGGGAGGTCTACCAGGACCTGGACCCGGTGGCGTACCCGGCGCTCACCGCGGTGCGCCGCGAGCTGCCGGGGATGGCGGAGAGCTCGTTCGAGGAGGCGGTGGAGCTGCTGCTGGAGGCGCTGGCGGCACGGGCACCGGCGCAGCGGGTGTCCACCGGGGGCTCGTCACCCGACTGAGGTCTTCCGTACGTGCCGTGCGTGCCGTACGTCCTGGACCGTCGCCCCGGTCACGGCCAACTCCTGCCGACAAGGCCCGCGTTGGGCTGCGCCCGCGCCCATCGGGGCGCTGACCAGGACCGCATGGCGGACAACTGGCGCGAATACGGCGTAGGCCCCTCGCGCCCACCGCACCCCTGTGACATCTGCGCAGGAGCATCACACAGGCTGCACACTGCCTTTCGAAAGCCTCGCTACCTTGGCCTCGGCTCGATCCTCCGTGCGAACGAGACCGGCCACGGCCATCGGGCCGCTGGTGCAGTCGACTCAGGAAGACCAGATGGACTACTGCTCCTCGTGCCGTCGGCATCTCAACGGCGCCCTGGCGTGTCCCGGATGCGGCGCCTACGCCCCGGACATCGCTCCCCCCGCCCACCTCTACGCGACGACGGGCACGGCGTCAGCGGCGTGGGACGAAGCACCCAAGTGGCATGACGCGGGCCTCCACGAGGAGCCGGCGACCGACCCCGCCGTCCCGTCCGAGGACGTGTCGGACGCCCCGGTGGTGGCCGAGGGCCGGGCGGCACGGCGACGCCAGCGGGCCCGCTGGAAGAAGAACCAGCGCAAGGCCGTGGTCGCGACCGCGGTCGCCCTCGTCGGTGGCGGCCTGACCGTCTCCGCGATGAACCAGCAGTCCGCCACCCGGACCCAGGCCTCCACCTCGCCGGACAACCGGGCCATGGGTGTGGCGGAGCTGCCCACCTCGGACGACGGCCTTCCGGCCGGGACGCCCGCCAAGGCGCAGCAGGCGTCCACGACGACTCCCTCCACGAGGGCCGGCTCGCACCGGCGGACGGTCGACTCGGCGTCCACGACGACCCGCTCGTCGGTCCACACGGACTCCGCCGCCTCCCCCACGCCCACGGCGACGACGGCCTCGCGGTCGCAGTCCCGGGGGACGCTCTCGACCTCGGCCGCGGCGGGCACGGACACGGGCACGACCGGTACGACCACCACCACGTCGGGCTCGAACGGTACGACGACGGGTCAGACCTCGTCCTCGTCCACCGCCGCGGACAGCACGACGACCACGAACACGGAAAGCAACACGAGCTCGAGCAGCGGCAGTTCGCAGACCTCGCAGACGACGACGTCGTCATCCGCGAGCGATCCGTCGGGCCTGTGCGTGCTCAATCTGCTCTGCATCAACTGAACACGGGACGCGCGGGCCCGCTACCAGCACAACGGCAGCGTGCCGAGGTACTCGTCCAGCAGACCGGAGATGACGCGGTGGTCCCGCGCCGAGGGATGCCAGTCGCAGCCCAGGTGGTCCAGGGTGGGGTCGTCGTAGTACCAGTGGCCGACCCGCTCGTCGCCCCGCGCGTTGCGGGTCCGGGCGATCTTCTCGACGGTCTCCGCGAAGGGGCTGGAGCCCAGGTCGGTGGCGCTGACGACGAGGTACGGCCGGGGGCCGTAGCGGGCGCGCAGCTTGTCGAGGAAGCCGTGGTAGGCGGACTCGTAGGCGGCGACCAGTTCGGCCTGCGTGCCCCAGCGCTCGCCCGGGTTCAGGGGGGTTGAGAAGTCGTTGAGCCCCAGCCCGATGACGACGGCCTGCGGCCGCCAGTCGGCCGGCCTGCGCCAGACGTCGCCCTCCACGCCCAGCAGCGCGCGGTCGTAGTAGGTGCGGAAGTCGGTGCCGGGGCTGCTGCCGTTGTAGTTGCGGACCATGCCACGGCCGGAGAACGCGTTGATCTGGTAGTCGGCACCGAGGCGGCGGGCGGTGAGGGCGCCGAAGGAGAGGTCGGAGTCGGTGTTCCGGTCGACTCCCCCGTTGCCCGAACAGTCACGGGTGCCGGAGACGTTGCCGTAGCCCGCGGTGTAGGAGTCCCCGATGAACTCGATCTGGCGGCGCCGGGCCGCGGGCCTGGCGAGGATCGCGCCGCCCTCGGCGGCGACGAAGCCGCCGAACCTGCCCTCGCCGCCGGGGCTTTCGGTGCGCTTGACGAGCCGCACGCGGTGCTCGGTGTCGGTGAGTCCCGTGACCCACGCCGTGGTCCGGCCCGGCGTCACGAGGGTGGCCGTGGTGCTGCCGTCCACCTGGACGTCGTAGTCGTTGAGGGAGTCGTCGAGGAGGACGCCGACGCCGGTGCCGCGGAACCGGGCCTCGAAGTAGATGCCGGGCCAGCTGTAGCGCACGAACCCGTCGGCGGCGGCTTTGACCCGGCCCGCCGTGTGGAAGCGGGTCGAGGCGGCGCCGGCCGCGCGGGAGGGGGCGGCGACGGCGGCGACCAGACCGGCGGCGGTGGCGCTCACCAGGGTTCTGCGGGATAAGCGGCGGCTCGAAGCGGGCTGCATCTGGCCATCCTTCGGTGGTGGGGACGGTCGGGGCGGCACACGCGATCGCCCCCTCCCGGAAGGATCTTCACGCGGTCGGCGAGGGCGGGACGCGGCAGGTCGGGCATGAGTGCGGATCTTCGGGGTAGCAGACTCGATGCTTACCCGGAGGAAGGGCCGTCACACCTGGGGAGGTCGCGACGGCCCTTCCTCCATCCCTCGGCCCCACGCGGGCTCCGGTGGGGTCAGCCGAGTTGCTCGGCCAGTCCGACGACGATGCCCTCGGGGCCACGGACGTAGCAGAGCCGGTAGATGTTCTCGTACTGCACGATCTCGCCCACGAGTTCGGCGCCGTGGGCGCGCAGGCGGGCGACGACGCCGTCGATGTCGTCGACGGCGAACATGATGCGCCGTATGCCCAGCGTGTTCGTCGGCGCGTCCTGCGGCGCCCCGCCGACCGCCTTCGGCGTGTGGAACTTCGCCAGCTCGACGCGGCCGTGGCCGTCCGGGGTGCGCAGCATGGCGACGTCCTGCCGGACGTCGTCGAGGGCGATGATCCGCTCCACCCACCGTCCCTCGACCGGCGACCGGCCCTCCAGTTCCATGCCGAGTTCGACGAAGAACGCGACGACGGCGTCGAGGTCGTCGACGACGATGAGGACGTTGTCCATCCGCTGGATCGTCATACGGGATCTCCTTGGGTCCGTGACGGTGTCACACGCCGAACAGACGCTGCGCGTTGTCGTGGCACACGGCCCGCAGCCACTCCGGTCCGAGGTCCAGGCGTTCCAGTGCGTGGAGCTGGTGCAGGTAGGGGTAGGGGATGCTGGGGAAGTCGGAGCCGAGCAGGACGCGGTCGCCGAGTGCGGCGAGCCGGGGCAGGGCCCGGCGCGGGAACGGCATGAAGTCCTCGGTGAAGTCGGTGAACGCCATCGTCGTGTCCAGCCGCACCTCGTCGTACCGCTCGGCGAGGTCGAGGAACTCCTCGTACTCGGGCATGCCCATGTGCGCGACGATCAGCCGCAGCTTCGGGTTGCGCGCCAGCACCCGCGCGATGGGCTCGGGCCCGGTGTGCTTGCCGGGCGCGGGCCCGGAGCCGCAGTGGATCACCACGGGGACGCCCGCCTCGGCCAGCAGTCCCCAGGCCCCCCGCAGGAGGTCGTCGGCCGGGTCGTAACCGCCCACCTGGACGTGTGCCTTGAAGACCCGCGCCCCCGCTTCGACGGCCTCGCGGACGTAGCTCTCGACGTCGGGCTCGGGATGGAAAGTGGCGGTGTGCAGACAGTCGGGGGTGCGGCGGGCGAAGTCGACCGCCCACTCGTTGAGCCACCGTGCCATACCGGGCTTGTGCGGGTAGAGCATCGCGGTGAAGGCCTTGACCCCGAACCCCCGCAGCAGGGCCGTTCTCTCCGCCTCCGCCTTCCGGTAGGTGATCGGCCATCCCAGCCCGCCGATCAGCGGCCCGTTGGTGTCGAAGTACTCCCAGACCTTGTGCAGGACCCGCTCGGGCATGAAGTGGGTGTGCACGTCGATCAGGCCCTGCAGACCCAGCCGGCCCCAGAAACGGCGGACCTCGCCGGCCTCGTCGTGCGTCGCCTCGTCGCGATCGTTCATGCCGCCCACGATCGTCCCCGGTGGGGGACGCGGCGACCCGTTCCGCGAGGGGCGCGGTGAGGAATCCGTCACACCGGACCGCGTGCGGCGGGGCCCGGAAGGACTCCGGCCCGTTGCCGTGACGGGTCACGGCAACGGGCCGGGCGGGCAGACGTCGGGAAGAGGTACGGCGAGGACGTGGCCGATCCGCGCCGGGTCAGGCGTTCAGCGCCGCCAGCACCACGGACCTGGCCTCCTCCTGGACCCGGCTCAGGTGGTCCGGGCCGAGGAACGACTCCCCGTAGATCTTGTAGACGTCCTCGGTGCCCGAGGGCCGGGCCGCGAACCAGGCGCTGGCGGTGGACACCTTGATGCCGCCGAGGGCGGCGCCGTTGCCGGGTGCCTCGGTGAGGACCTGTGTGACCGGCTCGCCGGCGAGGGTGTCGGCGGTGACCTGGCGCGGGGACAGCTTGGCGAGCAGGGCCTTCTCCTCGCGGGAGGCCGGGGCGTCGACGCGTGCGTAGGCGGGGGCGCCGAAGCGGTCGGTGAGCGCCGCGTAGTGCTGCGAGGGGCTCTTGCCGGTGACCGCCGTGATCTCGGAGGCGAGCAGGGCCAGGATGATGCCGTCCTTGTCGGTGGTCCACACCGAGCCGTCGCGGCGCAGGAAGGACGCGCCGGCCGACTCCTCGCCGCCGAAGCCGATCGTGCCGTCGGACAGGCCGTCCACGAACCACTTGAAGCCGACGGGGACCTCGACCAGCGTCCGCCCGAGGTCCGCCGCGACCCGGTCGATCATGCTGGAGGACACCAGGGTCTTGCCGATGCCGGCCCCCTGGGGCCACTGCTCCCGGTGCGAGTACAGGTACGAGATCGCCACGGCCAGGTAGTGGTTGGGGTTCATCAGACCCGCGTCCGGCGTGACGATGCCGTGCCGGTCGGCGTCGGCGTCGTTGCCGGTGGCGATGTCGAAGCGGTCGCGCCGCTCGATGAGCGAGGCCATGGCGTACGGCGAGGAGCAGTCCATGCGGATCTTGCCGTCCCAGTCGAGCGTCATGAAACGCCAGGTGGGATCGGTGAGCGGATTGACCACCGTCAGGTCGAGCCGGTGCTGTTCGGCGATGCGGCCCCAGTAGGCGACCGAGGCGCCGCCCAGCGGGTCGGCGCCGATGCGCACGCCCGCGGACCGGATGGCCTCCAGGTCCAGCACGTTCGGCAGATCGGCCACGTAGGCGCCGAGGAAGTCGTGGCGGCCGGTGCCGGGGGCGGCCAGGGCACGGGCGTAGGGGATGCGCCGTACGTCCTTCAGGCCGCCGGTGATGATCTCGTTGGCGCGGTCCTGGATCCAGGAGGTCGCCTCGGAACCGGCGGGTCCGCCGTTCGGCGGGTTGTACTTGAAGCCGCCGTCGGCGGGCGGGTTGTGCGAGGGGGTGACGACGACCCCGTCGGCGAGCGCCGAGGTCCTGTGCCGGTTGTGGGTGAGGATGGCGTGCGAGACGGCGGGGGTGGGCGTGTAGCCGTCGGCCTGGTCGATGAGGACGGTCACGTCGTTGGCGGCGAACACCTCCAGGGCCGTGATCCGCGCGGGCTCGGACAGCGCGTGGGTGTCGGCGCCGAGGAAGAGGGGGCCGTCGGTGCCCTGGGCGGCGCGGTACTCGCAGATGGCCTGGCTGGTGGCGGCGATGTGGTCCTCGTTGAAGGCCGCCTTGAGGGACGAACCGCGGTGTCCCGAGGTGCCGAAGGCCACCCGCTGTCCCGGTTCGGCCGGGTCGGGGTGCAGCGTGTAGTACGCCGTGACCAGACGGGCCACATCGATGAGGTCTTCGGGCCCTGCGACCTGCCCCGCTCGCGCGTTCTGCATTTCCCGGCTCCTCCGCAAGGGTCGACCGTTGGGTACGGCCCTCATTCTCCCCTGTCGGGGCGGCGAGGACGCGCGTGGGGGCGCGGTTGCGTTCTCACGGGTGCCCGGAAAGGGGGACCCGGTCCGCGAACCCGCCGAGGAGGCGGGCGATGCGGGTTCAATGGCCGTCATGATGCGTAGAGGCACGTCATCCACGGCCGCCGTCGCCACTGTCGCCGCTTGCCTGTTCGCGGTTCTCACGGCGTGTTCCTCCGAGTCCCCGGACGGATCCGCCGCCGGGGACAAGGGCCGGTCGAGCGGGTCCGCGCCGGCGTCCGATCCCACACCCACGCGGTCGTCCACGCCCTCTCCCTCACCCTCGCCGACCGGGCCGTGCGCCGACGGGACCTGCGAGATCGAGGTCGCCGTGGGAGACATCGTGACCGTGCCGACGGCGTACGGCCTCGGACCGATCAAGGTGACGGCGATCGCCGGCGGCAGGGTCGACATGGCCGCCGGACTGACCGGGTCGGGCTACAGCGTCTCGGGCTGCTCCGGTGGCGGCGGAGTGTCGTCGGAGGGCGGCGGCGGTGTCGGACTGAGCTGCGAGGAGGGCCCCGCCGCGACCGTCAACGACGCCATGAGCCTGAAGGTGGTCGACGTCCGCGGCTCGGTCGCGGTCCTGCGCATCGCACCCGCCGGATGACGTACGGCCCGGGGCGTGACCGCCTCCTTCACCGGCGCCGGGGGCCCTCGTGCCGCCCGGTGCGGGGTGTCGATCCGGTCAGGCGTGCCGTGGCCCCCGCCAGGCCTGCTGGTGCGGCTGGGGACCGCAGGCTCCGGTCAGGGCGATGCGCGCGGTGATGCGCTTGCCGACGGCCAGCGGCCGGATGTCGAGGTCCTGGGTGACGGCCCGGACGATCTCCAGACCGTGCCCGCCGACCCGGTCGGGGTCGGCGGGCAGCACCGACGGCAGGGTGGGGTTGCTGTCCCCGACGACGATCTCCACCCGGGAGCCGGTGCTGCGCAGTTCCATGACGACGGGTCCGGGGGCGTACTTGAGGGCGTTGGTGACCAGCTCGGTGACGACCAGCTGGGTCGTCCCCACGGTGGACGCGGAGACGTCCCGGCCGTGCTCGTCATGGAGCCCGGCGAGGAAGTCGGCCGCGTGGTGCCGGGCCCGGGCGATGCATCCGTCGTCGCCGGCCAAGGCGAAGCCGACCTGTGTCAGGGGGCCGGAGCCCTCGGTACAGTCCCCGTCCTCGGCTCGTGAACCATTCGGCATCGGCCTTTTCCTTCCCGTCTCCGCGCGCGAGTGCCCACCGGGTCGCATCGGCATGCCCGTCCGGGCGATGTTCGGCACGGCAGCCGGGTGCGAAGGGCCGGGCCGGTGCGGCACAATCGTCCGCGAACGCTGCCCCCCGGCAGCCTGGGCCCAGGTGAGGAACGGTGACCGACATATCACCAACAGACCGACCAGAGCGGCTGTTCATCGCGCACACGACTGCCGACGGCATCCGCGTGGTGACCCTGCGTGGAGACATCGACCACGATGTCAAGGACGCGCTGACCACGGCGCTGCTCCCGCCGGACGGCGCTGACGACGGTCGCGCGCCCCGGGTGGTGGCGGACCTCAGCGGCGTGACCTTCCTGGACTCCACCGGCATCAACGTCTTCGTCCACGTCCACCAGCAGGTCAGCGCGGCCCAGGGATGGCTGCGCCTGGCCGGGGCCCGGGAGTCGGTGACACGGGTCGTCGAGCTCGTCGGCCTGGACACCGTCATCGCCTGCCACCCCACGGTCGAGCAGGCCCTGAACCCCTGACGTCCGAGTCGGTGTGCCGGGCACCCCGGCGGGACACGAGGACCTCGGTCAGCGGTGGTTCTTCGCCGACCGGAGTCGGCGAAGAACCACCGGGAGGCTGTGTGCCCAACCTCTCCCCAACCGAGTCGCCCCCATCTCCCCGCTCACACTTGTCCCCGCTCACACTTGTTCGACCGGTCCGCTTCGATCGCCGTGCCAGTCCAGGACCAGCACCGTGGCGTCGTCCCGAAGACTGCCGTGACAGGCGTCGAGCACCGCGGCGGTCAGGGCCCTGACCGCGTCTCGCGGATGCAGCGCACCGGTGGCGTGAATCACCGAGGCCAGGTCGGCTGTCGCGGCACCGCGTTCCAGCATGCCGTCGGTGAGCAGGATCAGGCGGTCGCCGGGACGCAGTTGCAGGTGCTGGAGCCGGTACGACGAGGGTGCCACCACACCGAACGGCAGGTTGACGTCGAGCTTGACCTCCTCGACGGCGCCGTCCCGCAGCCGCAGCGGCCAGGGGTGACCGGCGTTGACCAGTTCGCACAGTCCCGTCGCCAGGTCGACGCACAGCAACTGCCCGGTGGCCAGCCCGCGGCTGTGGCTCAGCAGGGCCCGGTGGGCGTGGTCGGCCTGCTTGAGGGCGTCGCAGCCGCTGCGGCGCGCCTGCCGCAGCGCACCGACCAGCAGCGTGGCCAGCAGAGCGGAGTTCGTGTCGTGCCCCATCGCGTCCGTGATGGACACGTGCAGGGTGTCGCGGCCGAGGGTGTAGTCGTAGGTGTCACCCCCGATGTCGTCGGCCGGCACCAGCCCGGCGGCCAGGGTGAACTGGGCCGCCTCGCAGCAGGGCGCCGAGGGGAGCAATTGGTGCTGGATCTCCGCGGCCAGGCTGATCTCAGTGGTGCGCCGGCCCAGGTGGTAGAGGTCGGTGAAACGCCCGTCCGTGACGATGATGTAGGCCAGCGCGTGCGCCGCTTCGCTGACCTGCTCCAGCACGGTGTCGTCGGCGCTCTGCAGGGTCACCTCCAGGACGCCCAGGCAGTCGCCGCGGTTGCTGACCGGCGTGATGACGCGCCGTCCGCCCTGACCGTCCGGTTCGACGTGCTGGCGCTGGCTCTGCAGCACGCTGTCGTAGACGCTGCCCTTCAGCTCTATCGGCTCGGCACCGTCCGTGACGTCGGCGCCGGCCGCGGTGAGGCGTACCAGCCGCTGACCGATGAGGTCGACGAAGAGGAACGACACCCGTTCCGCACCGAACCGCTTCTGCAGGTCGCGTGCCACCACGTCGACGGACTCACCGGGCGGGGCCGCTTCCGCGGCGGCCAACAACTCGCCCAGTTCCAGATCTGCACCCTCCACAACAACCTCCCATCGGCTGACGCACCTTATTCCCCGCATCTCCGCGCGCTCACCTCATGCGGCCGTCCTGCCTGGTCACAGGCCCCCGGCCCCTCGCCCACGGCCCCGAATGCGGGCGGAACCTGTTGATCCACTTCCGGAGCGGGTACACGCGACGGCATGGCGGAAGTGCTGCAGGCTGGACTGTGGGGGCTGGTGGCGGGCTCGGCGCTGCTGCTCGGGGCCGCGCTCGGCTACGGGCTACGGGTGCCGCAGAAGATCATCGCGAGTGTGATGGCCTTCGGTGCCGGAGTGCTGTTGTCCGCGGTCTCCTTCGAGCTGGTCGGGGAGGCGTACGACCAGGCGGGGCTCACTCCCGCGGTCGTCGGCACCCTCATCGGCGCCCTGGCCTACACGGCCGGCAACATGTGGCTGGCCCGCCGGGGTGCCCGGCACCGCAAGCGTTCCGGGCACGCGCGGTCCGCGGCGCAGCCCTCGGAGGCCCAGCAGGGCGGCTCCGGGACGGCGCTCGCGCTCGGCGCGCTGCTCGACGGCGTACCGGAGTCCGCGGTGATCGGCGTCAGCCTGCTCGACGGCGGGGCGGTCAGCCTGGTGACCGTCGCGGCGGTGTTCATCAGCAATGTGCCGGAGGGGCTGTCCAGTTCGGCGGGGATGAAGAAGGCGGGACGCGGCAAGGGGTACGTCTTCACGGTCTGGGCCGCGATCGCGGCCGCGAGCACCGTGTCGGCCGTCCTCGGCTACACGGTGGTCGGCTCCTTCTCCCCCGCCGTGATCGCCGCGGTGACCGCCGTGGCGGCCGGTGCGATCCTCGCCATGATCGCCGACACGATGATCCCCGAGGCGTTCGACGACGCCCATCTGGCCATCGGGCTGATCACGGTGAGCGGCTTCCTGGTCTCCTTCGCCCTGTCTCACGCCTGACCGGCGCCTGCCTGGCCGGCGCGGCCCCCGCGCTCGGCTCCTCGCCCTGCGCCTCAGGCCCAGGCAGTCACCGGCACGAATGAGCTGTCCTGCCGGAACAGATCCGTCCCCGCCGTCCGCTCCACCCGCAGCTGGTAGTTGTAGTGGCGCAGGTAGTACCCGGGATAGTTGTACGACTCCCAGCGGATCGCGCCCGTGGACGAGCCGGTGCGGGCGATGAAGGTCGCGTCCTTGGCGAAGGTCGAGGTGCCGTCGTTGGCGTCGAAGCGGCCGCGGAAGTCCCAGTGGCGCAGGTAGTTTCCGGCGGAGTCGCGGAAGGAGAAGCCGTTGGCGTCGGCGAGGCCCGCGACGACCGTGAAGGTGGACGCGGACTTCTCGGCGGCCGTGCTGGAGCCGGTCACCACCGGGAGGTTGAGCAGCGAGGACTGCGTCTGCCAGTACCGGGTGGAGTAGTTGGCCGACTGGAAGGAACGCGTGACGTTCTTGGCGAGCGAAGGACCGCCGGACACCGTCTCCTTGATGACCGTGAAGTGGCGTGCGGTACCGGAGACCACCGGCAGCGCGCTCGGCGCCGACCAGGTGGCGAAGGTGTCGTAGCTGTCGCTGTAGTAGTAGGTGCCGTCGCCGTAGCCGTCGAAGAAGATCCGCCAGCCGCCGTTGTCGAGCTGGATCACGGACGGGCCCTCGCGGTAGCTGCCCCAGCCGGCCCAGTTGCCGGTCCTGGAGATCGTGTAGGGACCCGTCAGGGACGACGCCGTCGCGTACTCGATGTACTTCGTCGTCTCGTTCTTCGTGAAGGCGTGGTAGGTCGAGCCGGTCCGCACGATGTACGTGTCGATGTGGTTCGCGCCGATCCCGGACAGGGCGACCGGTGAACTCCACGCCGTCAGGGCCGAGTTGGTCGCCTTCAGCCGGTACGGCGTGAAGATCCACTCGTCGCTGGTGACCGAGCAGGACACGATGACGTTGACACTGCCGTCGCTGTCGACGAACCACTCCGGCGCCCACGCGCGGGACAGGTTGGCGATCGGGACCGTGTAGTCGTAGAGGAAGCTCCAGTTGGCCCGGTCGGAGCTGCGTGCGAAGCCGATCGTGGTGCTGACGTCCTGCCAGGTGTGGGTGGTGTAGGTGAGGTAGTAGTAGCCGTCGGTGTGCTTGAAGACGCTCGCGTCGCGGATCCTGTTGCTGGGCGGCGTGTACGCGGAGGACTTCAGCAGCCGGAAGTCCGTGGCGTCGTCGGACTGGTAGACGTTCACGGTGCCGTCGTTGCTGTTGAGGAACGGCACGATCGTGTAGCGGGTGGCCGAGCCGCCGGGCGGGGCGGCGGCGAGGGCCACGCCGGGCAGTTCACCCAGCAGGACGGCGGAGGCGGGCAGGGCCGCCATCGCGCGCAGCAGGGTGCGGCGGGACGGTGTGGGGGGTCGTGTGGTCACGGCGGCTCTCCCTGGGGCAAGGACACAACGCGGCTCTCGACGTCCGAGTGAGCAGACGTCCGACATACCGAACGAGGTTCGGAAAGTCGATCAGAAGGTAGAACCGTGACTTGGGCACGTCAATGCTTTGCGCATGACCTGGTGAGGGCTGTGCGACGGCTGTGGCATCCCCCGCGGAACCGCCGCTTCCGCGCCGGCGCCGTTCCGGCGAAGCGCTTTCCGACGTTACCGTTCGGTAGGCAACGTCGTCCCGGCGTCCCGGAGGTGCCCCGCATGACGTACGACCGCTCCGCAGGCCTGGTGGAGACCGCCCGCGCACTGGCCGACGGCACGATCACCGCCCGGGCCCTCGTCGAACAGTCCCTCGCGCGGATCGAGGCGTCCCAGGGCTCCCTCAACGCCTTCCGCATCGTGCGGGCGCGGGCCGCCCTCGCCGAGGCGGCCGCCGCGGACGCCCAACTGGCCGCCGGCGTACGCACACCGCTGCTCGGGGTGCCCGTCGCCGTCAAGGACGACATGGACGTGGCCGGTGAACCCACCGCGTTCGGCTGCCGGGGAGAGTTCCCGGCGGTCGCCAGGGACGGCGAGGCGGTACGGCGGCTGCGCGCGGCCGGGGCCGTGATCGTCGGCAAGACCAACACCTGCGAGTTCGGGCAGTGGCCGTTCACCGAGGGGCCTGCCTTCGGCGCCACCCGCAACCCGTGGAACCCGGACCACACACCGGGCGGCTCGTCCGGAGGGTCCGCCGCGGCCGTCGCCGCCGGTCTCGTGCCCGCCGCGCTAGGCTCGGACGGCGCCGGTTCGGTACGGATCCCCGCCTCCTGGACCCACCTCGTCGGCATCAAGCCACAGCGCGGCCGCATCTCCACCTGGCCGCGCGGCGAGTCCTTCCAGGGCATCACCGTCAACGGCACGCTCGCCCGCACGGTCGCCGACGCGGCCCTCCTCCTCGACGCGGCAGCCGGGAACCACCCCCTGGACCCGCATCGGCCACCCGCCGTGGACGCCTCCGCGGCGGTCGGCCGCGATCCCGGCCGGCTGCGCGTCGCGCTCGCTCTGAAGCCGCCGTTCACCGCGTTGCCCGCCCGGCTCCAGCCGGAGGTACGGGCGCGTGTCGTCGAACTCGCCGAGCGGCTCAGCGCCTTGGGGCACACGGTCGAGGAGGCGGATCCGCCGTACGGGCAGATCGGGCTCACCTTCATTCCGCGCGCCACGGCCGGTATCGCCGAGCGGGTCCGCGAAGCGCCCTTCCCCGCTCTCCTCGACCGCCGCACCCGGGAGGCGGCCCGGCTCGGCGGACTGCTCGACGGGGTCCCGCTCAGGGCGGCGCGCCGCGCGGAGGCCGTCCTGCACCGCCGTATCGGCGGGTTCTTCACCGCGTACGACGTCGTCCTCGCCCCGACGACGGCCGCTCCCCCGCCGCGCATCGGGGCGATGCTGGAGCTGAGCGGGCCGGCGACCGACCGCGCGATGATCGCGGCCTGTCCGTACGCCTGGCCGTGGAACGTGCTGGGGTGGCCGGGGGTCAATGTGCCCGCCGGGTTCGTGGGCGAAGGGCTGCCCGTCGGGGCGCAGTTGCTCGGACCCGCGAACAGCGAACCGCTTCTCCTGTCGCTGGCCGCCCAGTTGGAGGCGGAGCTGCGCTGGCACGAGGCCTGGCCGCCCGGGCAGGCCGTCGTGGATTCCCCCGCCGCCTGACGGCGTTCCGCCCGTACCCTGTGACCATGGACGATGCGTCGATGGTCGGGCTCATGGGGCGGGTCACGGGGACGATCGGGCCGGGGCTCGTCGGCGAGGTGATCGTCCGGGTCCGGGGCGGCGCCGAGCACTTCCTCGCCTACCCCGCCACCGGCACGGACCGGATCGAGCGGGGCACGGTCGTGATGGTGGTGGAGCACCTGCCGCCGAGGACGGTCTACGTGCAGGCGGCGTACGACAGTTGAGCCTGCTCACGCCCAGGTGAGAGGCGTGTGTATCAAGGTTTCGACAAGGATTCGTCAGCGTCTTCACCCCCGCCTCGAACAGGCGCACACTCCCTTCGTTCGGTGCCGAAAGGGCACCATCCAAAGGGGGCGTATGCCGATGATCATCGGCGTCGTTGCGGGGGTGGCCGTAGCTGCCGTCGCCGTTCTGATCGGTCTGTTCAAACTGATGTGGCGTGTCGCGGAACCCAATGAGGCACTGATCATCTCGGGCTCCAACCACAAGACCGAGGGGCTCGAAGCGGGCATGGGATTCCGCATCGTCACCGGGCGGGGCACTCTGGTGCTGCCCGGTGTGCAGGCGGTGCGCAAGCTCTCGCTCGACCTGAACGAGACCGAACTGCATGTGGACTGCGTGACCCACCAGGGCATCCCGCTCAAGGTGCGGGGCGTGGTCATCTTCAAGGTGGGCGACGACTTCGTGTCGATCGCCAACGCGGGGCGCCGCTTCCTCGACCAGCAGAAGCTGATGTCGGAGCGGGTGCACAACGTGTTCGCGGGTCATCTGCGGTCCATCGTCGGCGGGTTGACCGTCGAGGACATGATCCGCGACCGGGAGAAGCTCACCGGGCAGACCCGGGCCGCCTGCGGCACGGAGATGGAGAAGCTGGGGCTCATCGTCGACTCCCTGCAGATCCACGAGATCGAGGACCCGACCGGGTACATCCAGAACCTGGCGATGCCCCACGCGGCCGCCGTCCAGCGGGACGCGCGCATCGCCCAGGCGGAGGCGAACCGGCTGGCCACCGAGGCCGAGCAGCAGTCGTTCGCGCGGATGGCACAGGCCACCCGGGACAGCGAGATCCTCCAGGCCGGCTACCAGGCCGAGCGCGACAAGGCGGGCGCCAAGGCGCGCCAGGCCGGTCCGCTCGCCGACGCCGCCGCCCGGCAGGAGGTCGTGGTCCAGGAGACCAGGGTCGCCGAACTCGAGGCGCACCGGCGCGAACAGCAGCTCCAGGCGGACGTCCGCAAACCGGCGGACGCCAAGGCCTACGAGAAGCGCACGCTCGCCGAGGCCGAACGCGACGCGCGGATCTCCGGGGCCGAGGCGAAGGCGAAGGAGACCGAGCTCGCCGCGGCGGCCGAGGCCACCCGGGTCAAGGCGGCCGCGAGTGCCGAGGCCGAGGCGACCAAGGCCCGCGGTACCGCCCTGGCGGCGTCGACCCGGGCCACCGGTGAGGCGGAGGCCGCGGCTGCTCAGGCCAAGGGTCTCGCGGAGGCCGCGGCGGCCAAGGCGAAGGGGCTCGCGGAGGCGGAGGCCATCAAGGCCCGCGCCGCCGCCCTCGCCGAGAACCAGGAGGCGGTCGTCGCCCAGCAACTCGCCGAGAACTGGCCGGAGATCGTCAAGGCCGGCGCGTCCGCGTTCGGCAGCGTCGACAACATGGTGGTGCTCAACGGTGCCGACGGCATGGCGGACATGCTCGCCAAGGCGCTCACCATGGGCGGCACCGGGCTGGGTCTGGCCCGTCAGCTGCTCGCGTCGATGAACCAGAACGGGCAGACACCGAACGGGACTTCGCTGAACGGGGTCGCCGCACCGCCGCCCGTCCAGAAGGTGCCGGTCCAGGAATAGGGGGCAGGCGGTCCGGGGCCCCGCGAGAGAAAAGGGGTCCCGGACCGCCCGCGTTCACCGTGCGAGCAGCGTGACACCCAGGCCGACGAGGGCGAGGACCTTCGCGATCTCGAAGGCGATGTAGACGAGGTGACCGCGCGAGCGGGGCAGGTCCTCGCCGGCCAGGACGCGGTCGGAGCGGCGGTTCAACCGGGGCCGTACGACGGCGAGTTGAACGGCGAGCGGTACCGTCGCCGCCGCGGTCCACGCGATGACCCGGGCCGGTGCGTCACCGAAAGGGACCAGCGCGAGCAGCGCGGCGGCCAGGACGCACTCCACCCGGTTCAGAGCGCGGAAGACCAGGCGGCCGATGCCCAGGCCGACTTGGATCGTCACCCCCGGCGCGCGGAACTTCAGCGGCGCCTCCAGGAAGGAGATCGCCAGCACCATTCCGAGCCAGGTGAAGGTGACCGCACCCGCCGCTTCGTTCATCCGGCCGACCGTACTACTGCCCCGGTCCGGGGACGCCATAAGGTGCCCCCGTGACTGCGTTTACCGATGAGAACGTCCCCGGCCGCTTCGGCGCCACCGCCACCACCGAGGCCGACCCGCGCGAGGTCGGCCGGGTGCGCACCGAGTACTCCCCCGCGCACGACGGCGACCCCGACCCCGGCGAGATCGTGTGGACCTGGGTGCCCTTCGAGGAGAACGACGGCCGTGGCAAGGACCGTCCCGTGCTCGTGGTCGCCCGGGAGGCGGCCGGCTCCTTCCTCGCCGTGCAGTTGTCGAGCAAGCGGCACGACGGGGACCGGGAGTGGGTGCCGATCGGCAGCGGCCCCTGGGACCGGACCGGCCGGGACTCCTGGGTGGATGTCGACCGCGTGCTGCGCCTGCACGAGGAGGGCATGCGCCGGGAGGCGTGCGCACTGGACCGGGGACGGTTCAACCTGGTCAGGCAGCGGCTGCACGAGCGGTACGGCTGGACCTGACGGCTAGGGTCTGTCGTTTGGATCAGTCCGGCGTCGCGGGGTCCGGCACGCCCATCTGCGGCGTTGTCGTCGGTCGCCGACGCTCCGCGTCGACTCCCTCCTCCGCCTTGCAGCTGCACGCACCAGACCCCGCTCGAGTCGGCAGAAAAGCACCGCACCTCACGGCCGGCCTGATCCAAACGACAGACCCTAACCCGTTCGGAGCAGCCGCTGCGGGGGAAACGCGCGGGCGAACGCCTCGCGGACCGTCGCTCCCCGTGTCCGGTCCAGCACCCCGAACACCACGTGCTCGAAGGCCCCGTCGAACCGTCCGCCGGGCCCGAGAAGCGTCCGGAACGCCCCCGCCACCTGGGCGGGGTCGTTCTGGAAGACCCCGCAGCCCCAGGCGCCCAGCACCAGTCGCCGGTAGCCCTCCGTCACGGCCACCGCCAGGACCTGCCCGGCGCGCGTCACGAGGGCCTCCGGCAGCTCGGCGGCCCGCTCGGGTGCCGTGCGCCGCACCACCCCGGCGTTCGGGGCGGCCGCCGTCAGGAATCCCACGAGGTGCGCGGAGTCCAGGAGAGCGCCCCGATCGTCCCGGAACACCGGTACGGCCGGCGAGTGGATGACCCGGTCCGTGTAGAACGGGTCGCGGTGGGCCCGGTGATGGTCGTAGAACGCGCGGGCCCGGAGCTGGCAGGTGTACAGCGCGGAGGCGCGGCACAGGGCCTCTTCCTGGGCCTGGGCGCCGTTCAGATAGCCGCCCCCCGGATTGCGGGCCGAGGCGAAGTTCAGCACGGCCGGCCGGCCGCCGAGCCGATGCGCCGCTTCCAGGCTGCTCTCCCCCGTGACCTCGAAGAACGTGTCCACAGCGGTGAAGGCCGGCACCTGGACGGGTTCCGGTCCGTACAGCCGCGTGCCCGCCCGGGCGGCCTCGATCCCGGCGGCCACGGAGACCTCGTGACCGGCCGGCGCGCGATAGTGCCCCGCCGCGACGATCTGTTCGGTCTCCTGCGCGATCCCGCGCAGACGCGCGCTCATGGCGCCACCCCCGTGGACGCCATGACCGCTCGCCGTGCGATTTCCCCCGTCGTGCTCATGCTGGAATCGTGAGCGATACCGGTGCGGCGGTGCAACAGAGTTTTCCGGCGCCCGGCACAACCGGAAAACACCTCGAAAATCCTGGGAGAACGGAGATCCACAGCCCCTAATGCGAGGATGTGCCCCCTTGTGCGGAACGGCACGAGGGTCTTGGGTGGGACGAGCGTTGCCGGTCCGACCCACCTGATCCCCGGACCGGTGGCATGGTGGAATCTCAGGAGGATCCCGACATGTCCGACACCCCCAGCGACTGTACGCCGGCCGACTGTACGAAGCCGCGTACCTCGCTCCCCGAAGCAGAGCTGGAGGCCCTGGTCCGCGGCATCTGCTTCAAGACCGGTCCACCCCGCCGTATCGGGGTGGAAGTGGAATGGCTCGTCCACGAGCTGCGCAGCCCGCGGCTCCCCGTGACACCCGAACGACTCGCGGCGGCCTACGCCGCACTGCGGACCGTGCCCCTGACGTCGGCGCTCACCGTCGAACCGGGCGGCCAGCTGGAGCTGAGCTCGCAGCCCGCCGACTCCCTGATGGAGTGCATCGGTTCCGTCTCCGCCGATCTGGCCGCCGTTCGCGCGGCCCTCGCCGAGCACGGTCTCGGCCTCGTCGGCCTCGGCCACGATCCCTGGCATCCGCCCCGCAGATACCTGCGGGAGCCGCGCTACGACGCCATGGAGGCCTGCCTCGACCGCAACGGCCCGGCGGGGCGCGCCATGATGTGCACCTCGGCCTCCGTACAGGTCTGCGTGGACGCCGGCCACGAGGAGCCCGGCCCGCTGGGCCTGGGGCGCCGCTGGTCGCTGGCGCACCAGCTGGGGCCGGTCCTGGTGGCCGCCTTCGCCAACTCCCCGCTCGCCGGTTCCGAGCCCACCGGCTGGCTCTCCACCCGCCAGCTGCGGTGGACGGAGATCGGCAAGGGCCGGGCGGGCGGCCCGTCCCTGGACGCCGACCCCCGCAGCGCGTGGGCCCGGCACGTCCTGGACGCGCCCGTGATGTGCATACGGCGGGACAGCGGCCCCTGGGACGTCCCGGAGGGGCTCTCCTTCCGCGAGTGGGCCAGGTCGGGGAAGCCCCGGCCGCCGACGCGGGAGGACCTCGACTACCACGTCTCGACCCTGTTCCCGCCGGTCAGGCCACGCGGCCACCTGGAACTGCGGATGATCGACGCCCAGCCCGGCGAGGACGGCTGGATCGTCCCGCTCGCCGTGACGGCGGCGCTCTTCGACGACCCGGAGACCGCCGAGACCGCCTACCGCGTGGTGAAGCCGCTGGCCGAGCGGACGCAGTCGATGCCCGCCCCGCACAATCCGCTGTGGATCGACGCGGCCCGCCACGGCCTGGCCGACCCCGAGCTCCACGAGGCCGCGATCGCGTGCTTCGCGGCGGCCCTGGAGGCGCTGCCACGGCTGGGCGCCACGGCCGAGGTCACGGACGCCGTGGAAACGTATCTGCACCGCTATGTGATCCGGGGCCGCTGCCCCGCCGACGATCTGCTGGACCGGACGCACGGTTCGCTCGGGAAGGAAATCCGCACATGACCAACCCGTCCGCCGACCCCTCGGTCGACCCCTCCGTCGACCCCGAGTCCTTCCGCGAGCGGGCCGTGACCACCCTGGTCACCGCCCGGGACCGTACGACGCTCCTCACCAGCTGTGTGGAGGACCCCGACCTGACCGCCCAGCACTCGCCGCTGATGTCGCCGCTCGTGTGGGACCTCGCCCACATCGGCAACCAGGAGGAGCAGTGGCTGCTGCGGACCGTCGCCGGGCAGGAGGCGATACGGCCCGAGATCGACGGCATCTACGACGCCTTCGAGCACCCGCGCTCCGAGCGCCCCACACTGCCCCTGCTGACGCCCGGCGAGTCCCGGCGCTACGCGGCCGAGGTACGCGGGCGGGTCCTCGACGTGCTGGAGGGATCCGCACTCCACGGGACCCGGCTCACCGAGGCCGGGTTCGCCTTCGGGATGATCGCGCAGCACGAACAGCAGCACGACGAGACGATGCTGATCACCCATCAGCTCCGCAAGGGCCCCCAGGCCCTGACCGCCCCCGACCCGGACCCGGCCCCGCTGTTCACCGGCCCGGCCGAAGTCCTCGTCCCCGGCGGCCCGTTCACCATGGGCACCTCGGACGAGCCGTGGGCGCTGGACAACGAACGCCCCGCACACCGGCGTGTGGTGGACGCCTTCTACATCGACACCACCCCGGTGACGAACGCCGAGTACCAGGCCTTCATCGAGGACGGCGGCTACGACGACGAGCGCTGGTGGGCCCCGGCCGGCTGGGCGCACATCCGCGGGCACTCCATCCACGCCCCGCTGTTCTGGAGCCGTGACGGCAGGCAGTGGCTGCGCAGGCGCTTCGGCGTCACCGAGGTCGTCCCGCCCGACGAGCCGGTGGTCCACGTGAGCTGGTACGAGGCCGACGCCTACGCCCGCTGGGCCGGACGGCGGCTGCCGACGGAGGCGGAGTGGGAGAAGGCGGCCCGCCACGACCCGGCCGGCGACCGCTCGATGCGCTACCCGTGGGGCGACGCCGACCCGGCACCCGAACACGCCAACCTGGGCCAGCGGCACCTGCGGCCCGCCCCGGCCGGCAGCTACCCGGAGGGCGAGTCGCCGCTCGGCGTACGCCAGTTGATCGGCGACGTGTGGGAGTGGACGGCGAGCGACTTCGAGCCCTACCCCGGGTTCCAGGCGTTCCCGTACAAGGAGTACTCGGAGGTGTTCTTCGGCCCCGACCACAAGGTGCTGCGCGGCGGTTCGTTCGCCGTGGACGCCGTGGCCTGCCGGGGCACGTTCCGCAACTGGGACTATCCGATCCGGCGGCAGATCTTCTCCGGCTTCCGCACGGCCCGTTCCGCGGGGGCCGTCTGATGTGCCGTCATCTCGCCTACCTGGGCCCGGAGGAGCCGCTCGGCCGGCTCCTCACGGAGCCCGAGCACAGCCTGTACCGCCAGTCCTGGGCACCGCGCCGGCAGCGGCACGGCACCGTCAACGCCGATGGTTTCGGGGTCGGCTGGTACGCCGAGGGCGACCCCGCGCCGGCGCGGTACCGACGGGCCGGGCCCATCTGGGCCGACCTGTCCTTCACGGATCTCACCCGGGTGGTGAAGAGCACCGCGGTCCTGGCCGCCGTACGGGACGCGACCCTGGCTGGAGCCGACGCCGAGGCCGCGGCGGCGCCGTACTCCTCCGGGCCCTGGCTGTTCAGCCACAACGGCGCGGTCAAGGGCTGGCCGAGCTCACTTGCCCCCCTGACCGCCTCGCTTCCCGCGGCGGAGCTGCTGTCCATGGAGGCCCGCAACGACTCGGCGTTCGTGTGGGCCCTGGTCCTGAACCGGCTGCGGGGCGGCGACGAGCAGGGCCAGGCACTGGCCGACACGGTCCTGGAGGTCGCCGAGGCGGCCCCCGACTCCCGGCTCAACCTCCTGCTGACCAACGGGGAGTCCATCGCCGCGACCGCCTGGGGCGACACCCTCTGGTACCTCCAGCGCCCCGGCACCGGCACGGTCGTGGCCTCCGAGCCCTACGACGACGATCCGCACTGGCGGGAGGTCCCCGACCGCACGCTGCTCACGGCGAGCCGCGCCGATGTCCTGCTGACGCCACTGAAGTCTCTGGAGCCACTCAAGGAGAGCCGCACGTGAGTCCGTTCCTGCTGACCCGCACCCTGCCCGAGGACGCCACCGAGGCCGCCCTGCGCGCCGACGTCCTCAAGGGCCTGACACACACGCCCAAGACACTGCCGCCGAAGTGGTTCTACGACGCCCACGGCAGTGAACTCTTCGAGCAGATCACCGAGTTGCCCGAGTACTACCCCACCCGCGCCGAACGGGAGATCCTCGTCGCCCGCTCCGGCGAGATCGCCGCGGCGACCGGCGCCCGCACCCTGGTCGAGCTGGGCTCCGGTTCGTCGGAGAAGACCCGGTACCTGCTCGACGCGCTCACCGGACTGCACACGTACGTCCCGGTCGACGTCAGCGAGAGCGCGCTGACCCAGGCCGGACACGCGCTCATCGCCCAGCGGCCGGAGCTGAGCGTGCACGCGCTGATCGCCGACTTCACCGGCGGTCTGTCCCTGCCGGGGACGCCGGGCCCGCGCCTGGTCGCCTTCCTCGGCGGCACGATCGGCAATCTGCTGCCGGTCGAGCGCGCCGCGTTCCTCTCCTCCGTCCGCTCCCTGCTCTCCCCCGGTGACGCGCTGCTGCTCGGCACGGATCTGGTCAAGGAGGAGAGCGTCCTGGTCAGGGCCTACGACGACGCGGCCGGGGTGACGGCCGCGTTCAACAAGAACGTCCTGACCGTCGTCAACCGCGAACTCGGCGCCGACTTCGATCCGGGTGCCTTCGACCACGTGGCCCTGTGGGACGCCGAGAACGAGTGGATCGAGATGCGGCTGCGTTCCCGCACGGACCAGACCGTGAAGGTTCCGGCGCTGGACCTGGCCGTCGACTTCGCGCCGGACGAGGAACTGCACACCGAGATCTCGGCGAAGTTCCGCAAGGAGGGTGTCCGCCACGAACTGGCGTCCGCCGGACTTGAGTTGGCGCACTGGTGGACGGACAGCGAGGGCAGGTTCGCGCTGTCGCTGAGCGTGGTGCGGTAGCACGCGTCGACGGGGGGCCGGTTCGTTCCGGCCCCCCGGTCAGTGCCGGTCGAGGGCGGCGGCCATCCGCTGCACCGCCTCGGTGATCAGCTCGGGGGAGGTCGCGAGGTTCAGCCGGACGAATCCGGCGCCGCCAGTGCCGAACGGGATGCCGGAGTTCAGGGCGACCCGGCCGCGCTCCAGGAACACGGCCGCCGGGTCGTCGCCCAGCTCCAGCGCTCGGCAGTCCAGCCAGGCCAGAAAGGTGGCTTCGGCCGGTTCGTAGGGCACGGCGGGCAGCGACTCGGCGAGGAGGTCGGCCAGCAGCCGGCGGTTGTCGTCGAGGCCGGCGAGCAGGGCGTCGAGCCAGGCGCCGCCGTCCCGCAGCGCGGCGGTGTGGGCGAGGACGCCGACATGACTGGGCCCGTGCCCGACCTCCTCGGGAAGACGCGCGAGGTCGTCGGCGGCGTCGGGCCCGGCGACGGCCACCGCCGCCTTGATACCGGCCAGGTTCCACGCCTTGGACGCCGACAGCAGCGACAGCCCGTTCCCCCCGCCGGGAACGCTCAGGTAGGGGACGAACCTCGCGCCCGCCGCCACGACCGGGGCGTGGATCTCGTCGGCCACGACCCGTACCCCGTACCTCTCCGCCAGCGCCGCCACGCTCGCCAGCTCCTGAGCGGAGTGCACGGTGCCGGTCGGGTTGTGCGGGCTGCACAGCAGATACGCGGGCCGGGCCGCGCCCTTGCGGACCCGCGCGAAGGCGTCCTCCAGGACCTCGAAGTCGATCCGGCCGTCCGCACCGAGCGGGGCCTCGACGACCTTCCGGTCCATGTTCCCGACGAACTGGTAGAAGGGCGGATACACGGGCGAGTTGACGACCACCGCGTCCCCCGGCCCGGAGACCAGCTTGAGCATCTCGACGATGCCCAGCATCACGTCCGGGACGATCGCCGTCCGCTCCACCGCGAGGCCGTCCCAGCCCCACCGCTTGCCCGCGAAGTCGGCCAGCGCCTCGGCGTACGCCGTCCCGTGCGGATACCCGGTGTCACCCAGCGCCACCGCGTCCCGGACGGCCCGCGCGACCGGTTCGGCCAGGGGGACGTCCATCTCGGCGACCCACAGCGGCAGCACGTCCCGCGGGTACGTCCGCCATTTCATGCTGGTCCGTCGTCGCAGCTGCTCCAGGGTGAGCTCGCGCAGCGGATTGGCGGTGGCGGGGGCTGGGATGTCTCGCGGCATACCGTCCATGGGCCCAAGATAGGCGGCGTTCGCCTCTCGATGAACCGGCGGACCACTCGCGCTCCGCCGCCGCCTGGGGCACGGTGGAACCATGACGAACCACACCTACCGCGTGACCGAGATCGTCGGCACCTCACCGGACGGCGTCGACGAGGCCGTCCGCAATGGCATCGCCCGTGCTTCGCAGACCCTCCGCAATCTCGACTGGTTCGAGGTGACCCAGGTGCGGGGCCAGATCGAGGACGGCCAGATCCAGCACTGGCAGGTGGGGCTGAAGGTCGGCTTCCGCCTCGACGAGTCCGACTGAACCGACGGCCGTCAGGTCCGCCCCTCCCGCTCCTGGGCCACCTCCAGGGTCGCGGAAAGGGCGGTCCAGGATGCCCGTACGACGGTGAAGCCGGCCCGTCGGGCGTCCTCGCAGACCAACTCGTCGTCGTCCACCAGGATCCGGATCTCCCGGGTGCGGGCGAGCCGCTTCAGGATCTCCAGTTTGGTGCGCCGGGCGGGTCGCCGGTCGTCGTTGCGCCGCATGTGCACGCGCCCTTCAGGCAGGCCCTGCGCGGCGAGCCACGCGAGTGTGTCCTGTCGGCAGCGCTCGGGCCGCCCGGTGAGGTAGACGATCTCGCACTCCTCGGCGCTCTTCAGCACCAGCGCGATGCCTTCCGGGATCGGCGGATCCTCGGGAGCGGCCGCGAAGAAGCCGTCCCAGTCGCGCGGACCGCGCTCCAGGAACCGCTGTCGGTGGGCCGTGTCGGCAAGGGTGTTGTCCAGGTCGAACACGGCGAGCGGGAGCTTGTCGCTGTCGGTCACCTCACCCACCCTAGCCCCGGCAACCCTCCCGCCCCGGGCGACTTCGGTGCCGCCGAGCGGGGCGCGCTTCCGGCTCCCGGGGCACCCCGCCCGCACTCCGTGATCAATGCAGGCTGCATGCTTCTCCCATGTCCTCGACGCCCCGCACCTTTCTGGCCGGTTCCGGTTCCTGCACCCTCGTCGTCTGCCGGGGCTGCTGCTGCGGCGACGCCCGCAAGCACCCCGGCACCGACCACGCCTGGCAGTTGGAGCTGCTGCGGGCCGGCGCCGCCGAGCACGGTTTCCAGATCCGTACGACCGACTGCCTGGGCCCCTGCGACCAGGCGAACGTCATCGTCGTACGCCCCTCGGCCGCCGGGCGCCGGGCGGGAGGCAAGGCGGCCTGGATCGGGTTCGTCATGGACGACGAGGGCACCGAGGAGGTCGTGCGGTGGGCGGCGGCGGGCGGTCCGGGGATCGCCGAGCCGCCCCTGACCCTGGAGCTCCAGTTCATCGAGCCGCCCCGGGAGGCCCGGGTGCGGTCCCGGCGCCGCCGTTAGTTGTTAATGGGATCCATTTTCATATAGCGTCTGGGTGCCCACCCACCGAGGCCCTGAAGGGGTTCCCCCATGGCTGTCCCGAAGCGGAAAATGTCCCGCAGCAACACCCGTCACCGCCGCTCGCAGTGGAAGGCCGGCACCACGCATCTGGTGCCGGTCACGATCGACGGCGTCACCCATCTCGTCCCGCAGAACCTCGTCAAGGCGTACGAGCGCGGCCTGCTGCGCCCCGAGGGCTGAGGGCGAGATGCCCCACGACCGCCTCCTGCCCGTCACCGTGCTCTCCGGCTTTCTCGGGGCCCCGGACGAGGACCGCCCGCTCGTGGACCCCTTCCCCGCCTGGGAGACCTACGGCGTCGACGACACCTGCGACCACGAGGCGACGCAGGCGCACGCTCACGCGGCCGTGTCGTAGAACCGTGCGCGGACGCGGCGCAGCCATGCCTCGGCCCGCGCCTCGTCGGGCCGGTCCGGCAGCGCGCTGCGGGTCTCGGTGAACGCGGTCTCGTAGTGGGCGAGCAGCGACCGGGCCGAGGCCGGGTCGGCGGCGACGGCTTCCCCGAAGCGGTGGTACTCCTCGGGGTCCTCGACCCGGACCGTGAGCCGTCCGGTGGTGTACAGCTCCAGGCCCTGGTGGCAGAGCCGCTTCAGATGCCGGGCGTGCTTGGCGGTGCGGTGGTCGCCGTCGCGGCTCTCCAGTTTCCTGAACTGCTGGGTGGCGTACCCGAGATAGGCGTCCCGGACCCGCTGGGCGCTCAGGAACGACCCGCGGATGCCGATGAGTTCGTCGCCCAGTGGGGTGCGCACCTCGTACAGCTCGTCCGGGAGCCACACCAGTTCCATGACGGTCGGGTTGCCGCCGAGGGCGAGCCGGCACCACTTCGCCGCCTCGTGCAGGGTGCGGTCCGGTGCCGTGCTGACGTGGGACTCCTTCGGCGTGTGCAGGCCGAGCAGGGTCTCGGTGGGCGCGGCGAACATGCCGAGCCGGTCCACGTCGGAGCCCTCACGGGCGAGTCCGTACGCGGTCGAGCCGACGATGCCGGAGAGCAGGATGTTCTGGACGGTCACCCGGCCCATTGTGCTGACCTGCGGTGATCGCGGTCATCCGGTTTTCGGCGGAATACGTCGTCCGATCAGGCGTTGAAGCCGGTGTGAGTTCCCTGACCGCCTCCACCCGCTTCTCCGTCCTCGACCGCTCCCGCACCCGCGAGGGCGGCACGAACGCGCAGGCGCTCCAGGACACCGTCCGCCTGGCGCGGGAGCTGGAGGGACTCGGGTACCACCGCTTCTGGGTCTCGGAACATCATGGCGTGCCGGGAGTCGCGGGCTCCGCGCCGACCGTGCTGGCGGCCGCCGTGGCCTCGGCCACGGACACGATCCGGGTCGGCACCGGTGGCGTGATGCTGCCGAACCACCAACCGCTGGTCGTCGCCGAGCAGTTCGGGGTGCTGGAGTCCCTCTTCCCCGGCCGGATCGACATGGGCCTGGGCCGCTCGGTCGGCTTCACCGACGGCGTGCGAAAGGCACTGGGCCGCGGCAAGGACGACGCCGACGACTTCGCCGTACAGCTGGAGGAACTGCTGGGCTGGTTCCGCGGCACCTCCCCGACGGGGGTGCACGCCCGTCCGGCCGAGGGCCTGACCGTGCCGCCCTTCGTGCTGGCCATGGGCGAGGGCGCGGCGATCGCGGCCCGCACGGGCCTGCCGATGGTCATCGGCGACCTCAGGAACCGCGAGAAGATGCAGCGGGGCATCGACCACTACCGCGCGCACTTCCGCCCTTCCCCCTGGGCGTCCGAGCCGTACGTCGTCATCTCGGGCACGGTCGCGGTCGCCGCCACTCCCGAGGAGGCGCGGCGCCTGCTGGTCCCGGAGGCCTGGTCGATGGCGTACTCCCGGACCCACGGCACCTTCCCGGCCCTGCCGCCCGCCGAGCGCGTCGAGTCGCTCCCGATGACGGCCAAGGAGCGGGGCTTCTACGAAGCCGGGCTGGCCGGACACCTCGCGGGCACCGAGGAGCAGGTCGCCCACGAGCTGGAGACGGTCCTGAAGGAGACCGGAGCCCAGGAGGTGCTGGTCACGACCAGCACGTACGACCGTGAGGCCCTGCTGGAGTCCTACCGGCGGCTGGCGACGATCACCTCCGGTTAGAGTCGTTCCCATGCACGGCCCCCACACCCCCCACGACCCGTACGTCCGCGTCCGCGGTGCCCGTGAGCACAATCTCCAGGGGGTGGACGTCGATGTGCCACGGGATGTCCTGGCCGTGTTCACGGGGGTGTCCGGGTCGGGAAAGTCGTCGCTGGCGTTCGGGACGGTCTACGCGGAGGCCCAGCGCCGGTACTTCGAGTCGGTGGCTCCGTACGCGCGCAGGCTGATCCATCAGGTGGGAGCGCCGAAGGTCGGGGAGATCACCGGGCTGCCGCCCGCCGTCTCGCTCGAACAGCGGCGTTCGGCGCCGACGTCCCGCTCATCCGTGGGCACGGTCACCAACCTCTCCAACTCCTTGCGGATGCTGTTCTCCCGAGCCGGTGACTACCCGCCGGGCGCCGAACGGCTCGACTCCGACTCCTTCTCCCCCAACACGACGGTCGGCGCCTGCCAGGAATGCCATGGCCTGGGCCGCGTCCACCGTACGACCGAACAGTCGCTGGTGCCCGATCCGTCGCTGTCGATCCGCGAGGGCGCCATCGCCGCGTGGCCCGGCGCCTGGCAGGGCAAGAACCTGCGGGACATCCTCGACGCGCTCGGGTACGACGTGGACCGGCCGTGGCGTGAGCTGCCCGCCGAGCAGCGCGAGTGGATCCTGTTCACCGACGAGCAGCCGGTCGTCACCGTGCACCCGGTGCGGGACGCGGACCGTATCCAACGCCCTTACCAGGGCACGTACATGAGCGCCCGCCGCTATGTCCTGAAGACGTTCGCGGACTCCAGGAGCCAGACGCTCAGGGCGAAGGCGGAGCGGTTCCTGGTCTCCGCCCCGTGTCCGGCCTGCGGGGGCAGCAGGCTGCGTCCGGAGGCGATGGCGGTCACCTTCGCGGGGCGCACGATCGCCGAGCTCGCGGCCCTGCCGCTGACCGAGCTGGCCGCCGCGCTGGTCGGCAGCGGCGAGACCGCGCGGGTCCTCACCGAGGACCTCAAGTCCCGTATCGCACCGGTCGTGGAGCTCGGCCTAGGCTATCTGAGCCTGGACCGCGCGACCCCCACCCTGTCCGCGGGCGAGCTCCAACGGCTGCGTCTCGCCACCCAGTTGCGGTCCGGCCTGTTCGGAGTGGTGTACGTCCTCGACGAACCCTCGGCCGGACTGCACCCCGCGGACACCGAGGCGCTGCTCACCGTGCTGGCGCGGTTGAAGGCGGCCGGCAACTCGGTGTTCGTGGTGGAGCACCACCTGGACGTGATGCGGGGCGCGGACTGGCTGGTGGACGTCGGACCGGGGGCGGGGGAGCACGGCGGGCGGGTGCTGCACAGCGGCCCGGTCGCGGAGCTGGCGAAGGTCGCGGAGTCCGCCACCGCCCGGTACCTGTTCGACCGCTCCCCCGCGGTGCAGCGTGAAGTGCGCACGCCACACGGCCGGTTGCGGGTCGGTCCGGTCAGCCGGCACAACCTGAGCGGGGTGACGGCCGAGTTCCCGCTCGGCGTGTTCACCGCGGTGACCGGGGTGTCCGGCTCCGGCAAGTCCACGCTGGTCGGCGAGATCACGGCGGAGTCCGCGGGGGTGGGGCGTCTGGTCTCGGTCGACCAGAAGCCGATCGGCCGCACCCCGCGCTCCAACCTGGCGACCTACACGGGCCTGTTCGACGTCGTGCGCAAGGTCTTCGCCGCCACCGAGGAGGCGCGCGCACGCGGCTACGGTGTGGGCCGGTTCTCCTTCAACGTGGCGGGAGGACGCTGCGAGACCTGCCAGGGCGAGGGGTTCGTCAGTGTGGAGCTGCTCTTCCTGCCCAGCACCTACACGCCCTGCCCCGACTGCGGCGGGGCCCGCTACAACCCCGCGACGCTCGAAGTGACGTACCGGGGACGGAACATCGCCCAGGTGCTCGACCTCACGGTGGAGTCGGCGGCGGACTTCTTCGCGGACACCCCGCAGGTGGCCCGCAGTCTCACCACCCTCCTCGACGTCGGCCTCGGCTATCTCCGCCTCGGCCAGCCCGCCACCGAACTCTCCGGCGGCGAGGCCCAGCGCATCAAGCTCGCCAACGAACTCCAGCGCGCCGGGCGCGCCCACACCCTCTACCTCCTCGACGAACCCACCACCGGTCTCCACCCGGCCGACGTGGAGGTCCTGATGCGCCAGCTGCACGGTCTCGTGGACGCCGGCCACACGGTGATCGTCGTGGAGCACGACATGTCGGTCGTGGCGGGCGCGGACTGGGTGATCGACCTGGGCCCGGGCGGCGGCGACGCGGGCGGCCGCATCGTGGCGACCGGTGCGCCGGGGGACGTGGCCGAGGCGCGGGCCGGCGCTACGGCGCCGTACCTGGCACGAGCACTGGGCTCCGGGGTCTGACGCCGGTCCCGGTGACGGAGGGTTTCGTGATCACCGACGCCCGGTGCTCACCGGTCCGCCCCCGGCACGCGTACGCCTGTGCCGCCCGGGCCAGGGAGCGGCGGTCGGGGTGAGTGCCCGGGGGAATCGGGGCCGGGACCTCCACCTCGGCCGTCAGTCCGCGCGCCGACACCACCCGCCACACCGACGCCAGCAGCGAGTCGTCGCCGACGAAGGCGGGGGCCGTGCTGGACCCGCCGTCGCCGAGCCGGTAACGCAGGCTCACCGGCTGGACCGGCACCCCGGCGTCCAGGGCCGCCTGGAACACCGCCCGGCGGAAGTGGCCCTGGGCGCGTCCGCACCAGGTGCTGCCCTCGGGGAAGACGGCGACCGCCGCGCCCCCGCGCAGCGCGCCGGCGATGCGCGCGACCGTGTCCGGGAGGGCGTGCAGCCGGTCCCGCTCGATGAACAGAGCGCCGCTGCCGGCCGTCAGCCGTCCCGCCAGGGGCCACTGCCGGATCTCGGACTTGGCGAGCATCCTGGCGGGGCGTACGGCGGCCATCAGCGGGATGTCCAGCCAGGAGATGTGGTTGGCGACCAGGAGCACCCCGCCCGTGGGCGCGGCGGCGCCGGACAGACGGACCCGGACCCCCGAGGCCCGCACCACCGCCCGGCACCACCACCTGACCGCGCCGGCCGGGACCAGCCGGCCGACCGGCAGCAGCGCGATCCCGGCGAGCAGCACCGCCGTGACCGCGAGGAGCCGCAGCACGGCACGGGGCACCGCCGTGGCGGACCCGGTCCGCTCCAGGCACGCCCCCGGGGTGCAGGGCGCGCTGGGCAGCCAGACGCTCATCAGGCCGGGACGAGCGAGAGGAAGTGCCGCAGATAGCGGGCGTTGACCCGGCGCATCGACAGCAGCACGTACATGTCGGCCACCCCGAAGTCCGGGTCGTGGGCGGGCTGTCCGCACACCCAGGCGCCGAGGCGGAGGTAGCCGCGCAGCAGCGGGGGGAGTTCGGTGTGCGCGGCGGGCGTCGCCTCCGCGGGCTCCCAGGGCAGCAGCGGCCGTACCCGGAACTCCTCGGGGGCCAGGTACTTGGTGCGCACGCGGTCCCAGGTGCCGGCGGCGAGCGCGCCGCCGTCGGCGAGCGGGATGGAGCAGCAGCCGGCCAGCCATTCGTGGCCGCGGTCCACCATGTAGCGGGCGATCCCGGCCCAGATGAGACCGATGACGGCGCCGTCGCGGTGGTCGGGGTGCACGCAGGAACGGCCGACCTCGACGAGTCTCGGGCGGATCGCGTCGAGCGGCGCGAGGTCGAACTCGCCCTCGGAGTACAGGCGTCCGGCCACCGCGGCGCGCTCCGGGGGCAGCAGCCGGTAGGTGCCGACGACCTGGCCGGTCACGGTGTCGCGGACCAGCAGGTGGTCGCAGTGGGCGTCGAAGCCGTCCACGTCGAGGCCCGGTTCCGGGGTGGTCAGGAGGGCGCCCATCTCCCCGGCGAACACGTCGTGCCGCAGCCGCTGCGCGGCCCGTACGTCGTCCTCGTCGCGGGCCAGGGTGACGGTGTAGCGGGTGGGGGCGACGCTCTGCGGGGGACGGTCCAGGGTGGAAACGCCGGTCATGGCACTCTCCAGGTCACAGGCGGAGGCGGCGAGCGGTGCCGCTGTCCCTGTTCTCCCGACGCCGGTTGGCGTGTACGTGACCGTTTCCCGGAGTGCGGATGTGCGGCGGCTGAACGCCTCGGGCAAGGTGTCCGGGGCCTCCGACTCCGCCGACCGTCCGGTGTCCCGGCGGTGTCCGGGGAGAGGTGAGCGCTGCCGGACATCCTGGCGGGGCCGGACCTGAGCACCACGTCCGGCCCCACCCGTCCGCACCTTGTCGGCGAACGTCTCTCAGCGCTTGGCGGCCTTCCGGGTCGCCCGCAGCCACTCCTTGTTCATGCTGGTGATGGAGACCAGCGGGATCCCCTTGGGGCAGGCCGTGGCGCACTCGCCCGTCAGGGTGCAGCCGCCGAAGCCCTCCTCGTCCATCTGCTCCACCATGTCGAGGACCCGGGTCTCCCGCTCCGGCGCCCCCTGCGGCAGGACGTTCAGGTGGTTCACCTTGGCCGAGGTGAAGAGCATGGCCGCGCCGTTGGGACAGGCGGCGACACACGCCCCGCATCCGATGCACTCGGCGTGCTCGAAGGCGAAGTCGGCGTCGGGCTTGGGCACGGGGGTGGCATGCGCCTCGGGGGCCGCCCCGGTGGGTGCCGTGATGTACCCGCCGGCCTGGATGATCCGGTCGAAGGCCGACCGGTCCACGACCAGGTCCTTGATCACCGGGAAGGCGGAGGCCCGCCACGGCTCGACGTCGATCGTGTCACCGTCGGAGAAGGACCGCATGTGCAGCTGACAGGTGGTGGTCCGCTCGGGGCCGTGCGCGTCGCCGTTGATGACGAGCGAGCACGCGCCGCAGATACCCTCGCGGCAGTCGTGGTCGAAGGCCACCGGATCCTCACCGCGCAGGATGAGCTCCTCGTTGAGGGTGTCCAGCATCTCCAGGAAGGACATGTCGGACGAGATGCCGTCCACCTCGTACGTGGACATCGCGCCGTCGGCGTCGGCGTTCTTCTGCCGCCAGACGCGCAGGGTGAGCTTCATGCGTAGCTCCGCTGGGTGGGGTGGACGTACTCGAAGACCAGGTCTTCCTTGTGCAGGACGGGAGCCTCGCCGGTGCGGGTGAACTCCCAGGCCGCCGCGTAGGCGAACGCGTCGTCGTCACGGGCCGCTTCACCGTCCGGCGTCTGGGACTCCTCACGGAAGTGACCGCCGCAGGACTCGGCGCGGTGCAGCGCGTCGAGGCACATCAGCTCGGCGAGCTCCAGGTAGTCGACGACGCGGTTCGCCTTCTCCAGCGACTGGTTGAACTCCTCGCCGGTGCCCGGGACCTTGATGCGCCGCCAGAACTCCTCGCGGATCTGCGGGATGCGCTCCAGGGCCTTGCGCAGCCCCGAGTCGGTGCGCGCCATGCCGCAGAACTCCCACATCAGTTCACCGAGTTCACGGTGGAAGGAGTCCGGTGTGCGGTCGCCGTCGACGGCGAGGAGCAGGTGGAGCCGGTCCGCGGTCTCCGCCAGCACCTCCTGCACGGCGGGGTGTTGGCCGGTCACCGCGTCCTGGTGCGGGTTGCGGGCCAGGTAGTCGTTGATGGTCGCCGGCAGCACGAAGTAGCCGTCGGCCAGGCCCTGCATCAGCGCGGAGGCGCCGAGGCGGTTGGCCCCGTGGTCGGAGAAGTTGGCCTCGCCGATCGCGAACAGGCCGGGGACGGTGGTCTGCAGGTCGTAGTCGACCCACAGCCCGCCCATCGTGTAGTGCACGGCCGGGTAGATCCGCATCGGCACCTGGTACGGATCCTCGTCGGTGATCCGCTGGTACATGTCGAAGAGGTTGCCGTACTTCGCCTCGACGGCCTTGCGTCCCATCCGCTCGATGGCGTCGGCGAAGTCGAGGTAGACGCCCTGTCCGCCGGGCCCAACCCCCCGGCCCTCGTCGCAGACGTTCTTCGCGGCGCGGGAGGCGATGTCACGCGGGACCAGGTTGCCGAAGGACGGGTAGATGCGCTCCAGGTAGTAGTCGCGCTCGTCCTCGGGGATCCTGTTCGGCGGCCGGGTGTCGCCCTTGGCCTTGGGCACCCAGATCCGGCCGTCGTTGCGCAGCGACTCGCTCATCAGCGTCAGTTTGGACTGGTGGTCGCCGGTGCGCGGGATGCACGTGGGGTGGATCTGGGTGAAGCACGGGTTGGCGAAGAGGGCACCTCGGCGGTGGGCCCGCCAGACGGCCGTCGCGTTGGAGTTCATGGCGTTCGTCGACAGGTAGAAGACGTTGCCGTAGCCACCGGAGGCCAGGACGACGGCGTCGGCGAAGTACGTGTCGATGCGCCCGGTGATCAGATCCCGGGCCACGATCCCGCGCGCCTTCCCGTCCACGACGATCAGGTCGAGCATCTCGGTGCGCGGGTGCATCTCGATGTTCCCGGCGGCGATCTGCCTGCTGAGGGCCTGGTAGGCGCCGAGCAGCAGTTGCTGGCCGGTCTGGCCGCGGGCGTAGAAGGTCCGGGAGACCTGCACCCCGCCGAAGGAGCGGGTGTCGAGGAGCCCGCCGTACTCCCGCGCGAAGGGCACGCCCTGCGCCACGCACTGGTCGATGATCTCGACCGAGATCTGCGCCAGGCGGTGGACGTTGGACTCGCGCGCCCTGAAGTCGCCGCCCTTGACGGTGTCGTAGAAGAGGCGGTGGACCGAGTCGCCGTCGTTGCGGTAGTTCTTGGCCGCGTTGATGCCGCCCTGTGCGGCGATCGAGTGGGCGCGGCGCGGGGAGTCCTGGTAGCAGAACTGGACGACGTGGTAGCCCTGTTCGGCGAGGGTGGCACCCGCGGAGCCGCCGGCTAGACCGGTCCCGACCACGATCACGGTGTGCTTGCGCCGGTTGGCGGGGTTGACGAGCTTGGCCTCGAAACGGCGTTTGTCCCAGCGCTCGTTGACGGGCCCCGAAGGTGCCTTGCCGTCGGTCAGGGGCGCACCGGTCGTGTAGTCGACGTAGGTCATGTTCAGCTCACCACTCCGGTCATGACACCCACGGGTACGGCGATGAAGCCGGCCGTGAGCAGCAGTGCGAGGACGTTGGCGACGGCCTTGAGGGCGCGGTCGCGGCTGCGGCTGCCGACGCCGAGGGTCTGCGCGGCACTCCAGAAGCCGTGCCGCACGTGCAGGCCGAGGGCGAGCATCGCGACGATGTAGATGACGTTGCCGTACCAGGTGGAGAAGGTGTCCACGACGTTCTGGTAGGGGTGGCCCTCCTGGAAGCCGCCGGAGTGCACGGTCCCGGTCGTCAGGTCGAGGAGGTGCCAGACGATGAACAGGCCGAGGATGATCCCGCCCCAGCGCATGGTGCGCGTCGCGTAGCTCGCCCGCGGCTTCTTGTGGACGTACTTGCTGGGCCGTGCCCGGATGTCGCGGCGGCTGAGCTGGTACGCCGAGACGGCGTGCGCGACGACGGCGACCACGAGCACGATCCGGATGAGCCAGAGTGTCCACTCGTAGTGCATGAACGGTTCGCCGACCGTGCGCAGCCAGTGCGCGTAGTGGTTGAACTCTCCCGCCCCGAAGAAGATCTTCAGGTTGCCGATCATGTGGACGACCAGGTACAGCAGCATGATCAGTCCGCTGACGGCCATCACGGTCTTCTTGCCGACAGAGCTGTCCCACACCGTGCGTGCGAAGGACGGCCGTCGGTCCGTCCGCGTTGCCAGAGCCATGGGTCAAGACGCTAGAGCCGAAGGGCCCGATCGGTCCAAGACATGGTCCGGCTTGATTTCATAGGGAACGGCTATCGTACGAGGATGCAGTTCCAGCAGCTCCAGTACTTCGTGGCGGTCGCCCAGACCCGGCACTTCACCCGCGCAGCGGAGGCGGTCCATGTGGCCCAGCCCTCGCTGTCGCAGCAGATCCGGGCGCTGGAGCGGGAGCTCGGGGCGGACCTCTTCACCCGGGCGCGCGGCAACATCACCCTCACCGACGCGGGCGAGGCGCTGCTGCCGCTGGCCCGCCGCATCCTGGCCGACGCGGACACCGCCCGGCACGAGGTGCAGGAGCTGGTGCAGCTGCGCAGCGGACGGATCCGGCTGGGAGCCACCCCGAGCCTGTGCACCGGCCTGCTGCCGGACGTGCTGCGCGCCTTCCACGACCGCTATCCGGGCATCCGGCTGATGATCGAGGAGGGCGGCTCCCACGACCTCGTACGGCTGCTCGCGCGCGGCGCCCTCGATCTGGCCCTGGTGGTCCTCCCGCTGCCGACGCCGTCCCCGGCGCTGACGACGGTGGAGTTGCTGCGCGAGGACCTGGTCGTCGTCTCCTCGCCGGAGGCGCCCGCGCCCGGCGGTCCGGGCCGCCGCACGGTGCGCGTCGCCGACCTGGAGAACGAGCCGCTGGTGATGTTCCGGCACGGCTACGACCTGCGCGAACTGACCGTGGCCGCGTGCCGCGCCGAGGGGTTCGAGCCGGACTTCGCGGTGGAGGGCGGGGAGATGGACGCGGTACTGGGTTTCGTACGGGCGGGCCTCGGCGTGGCCGTCGTACCGCGGATGGTCGCCACCCGCTCCGGACGGGGGCTGCGGGTCACTCCGCTCGCCCGGCCCGGACTGCACCGGACGATCGCGCTGGCCCACCGCAGCGACGTGGCTCCGCCGCGGGCGGCACGGGAGTTGCAGCGGATGCTGCTGGAGCGTTGAGCAGCCGTAGCATGAGGGCTTCTCGGACGGGGGTGGGCGGGGATGAAGCGGCGGATCGTCGCGGTGGGCGCGGCCTTGCTGGTGCTGGTGGGGTGCGCGGGGAACACCGCGTCCGGCGGACCGAAGAGCCCGGCGGTCTCGTCGCCGTCCGGCGCCTCGGGGCCGACGGTGGAGACGACCTCGATGTCGGTTTCGGGCCCGTGGCGGGCGTGGACGGCGTCCGTCACCCGCCCGGAGGCCCACGGCAGTTGCGGCGCGACCGCGCACCAGGTGGTGTGTGCGACCAACTCCGGTTCGCTCGTGGGGCGTTCGCGGGCCGACGGCCGGGTCACCTGGACCGTGCCCGCCGACGACCACGCCAAGAGCGCCGAACTGCTCGTCGACGCGGCCGACGCACGGGCCGTGGCCGGGGTCGCGGGCGCGCTCCACGCGGCGGACCTGCGGACGGGTACGCGGGCGTGGACCCGTCGACTGCCCACCGGCCGCGTCTACGGCGCCCTCGGCGCCGCGGACGGGGTCGTCTACGCCCTGCACGCCCCGGATCCCTTCGTCCGCACCGGCGCCGTTCTCGACGCCGTGCGCGCGTCCGACGGCACGCCCCTGTGGCACCGGGCGGTCGGCTGGAGCCCGGGCGAACCCCTGGCCGCGTTCGGGGGCCGCGTCTACACGGCCGACGGCATCACCCGGGTCACCGCCCGCGACGCCCGCACCGGTGCCACCGTGGCATCCAGCCCCGTGGGCGTCGAGTGCCCGCACCTCGTCACCGGCGGCCACTACCTGGTCTGCACCGGCAGTCCGTTCTCCGCCGGGGACACCTTCCCGCCCATGCACCGGCTGGATCCGGCGACGCTGAGGCCGCTGCCGACCCCGCGGAACACCATCGACAAGCCCGTGCAGGGAGTGATCTCCGACGACGGCGTCCTGGTGCTGTACGAGGCCGGCGCCGAGGACACGAGCGCGGGCAACTGGTACGCGTACGACCTCGAGAACGACCGCAAGCTGTGGAGCACGTACGCCACCAGGACGGACGGCGCGGCTGTGGCCGGCGGCCGGTTCGTGACCTTCACCCCCGCCAACGACCGCGCCAGGCGGGGCCGCGTGATCACGATCGACCTGCACGCCGGTCCGCGGGGAACCGGAAACGCCGCGCCCCGCATGTCGGCCGCGTACTCGCAGACCAGGGACGGCGAACACCCCGCGCTCGTCCTGCCGGCCGGGGACACGGGCCACGTCGTCGTCATGGCCCGTACCCACGGTTCCCTGCGCTCTCTGCCGCTGCCCTAGGACCGGGAGCCGGGATTCAGCCCGTCGCGTCCACCAACGCCAGCTCGTGCAGCCGCTCCGGCGGGCCCGGGCGGGCGTAGTACCAGCCCTGGGCGGTGTCGCAGCCCAGTATCCGCAACTGCTCGGCCTGGGCCCCGGTTTCGACGCCCTCGACCGTCACCGCCAGGTTCAGGCCGTGGGCGAGCGAGACGATCCCCTCGACGATCTTGAGGTCGACCGGGTCGGCGGGGAACTGCTGCATGCTCTGGGTGAAGGACCGGTCCAGCTTGAGGACGCTGACCGGGAGACGCCGCAGGTTCGCCAGGTTCGAGTAACCGGTGCCGAAGTCGTCCAGGGCGATGTCCACGCCCATCTCGGCGAGCCGCCGCAACGGCTTGAGCAGGTCGTCGTCGGCGCCGATGAGGGCCGACTCCGTGACTTCGAGGCAGAGCGCGTCCGGTGCGACGCCGGCGCGCTCCAGGATGTCCACCGTGTCCTGGACCAGGCCGGGGTGGGTGAGCTGGCAGGGCGAGAGGTTGACGTTGATCCGGAGCGGGTCGCCCGCCACGTCCTGCCCGTACCGTTCTCGCCACGCGCGGGCCTGCCGCACCGACTGCTCCAGGACCCAGCGGCCGAGCGGCACGATCAGCCCGGTGTGCTCGGCGAGCGGGATGAACCGGTCGGGGCCGAGGACGCCGTGCTGCGGGTGCAGCCAGCGCACCAGCGCCTCGGCACCCCGCACACTGCCGTCGCCGAGGTGTACCAGCGGCTGGTACTCGATGAAGAACTCGCCCCGTTCCAGGGCCACGGGCAGCTGTGTGGTCAGTCCGTGCCGGGTGATGGCGCGGGCGTCGGCCTCCGGGTCGGCCAGCTCGAAGCGGTTGCCGCCCGCCGACTTGGCCCGGTACATCGTGATGTCGGCGCTGCGCAGCACCTCCGCGGGCCCCCGCTCCCCCGCCGGGCCCTCGACGATGCCGATGCTGCCGCGCACGGTCAGCTCCCGGCCGTCGATACGGACCGGGGCGAGCAGCGCGTTCATGATGCGCGCCGCGAGGTCGTCGACCTCGCTCTCGGTGTCGGGGCCCGTGGTCAGCGCCACGAACTCGTCGCCGCCGAGCCGGGCGACCATCTCCCCCGGCGCGGTCGCGCAGGACTGGAGCCGGTCGGCGACCTCCACGAGCAGCCGGTCGCCGGCCGCGTGGCCGAGGCTGTCGTTGATCGTCTTGAACCCGTCGAGGTCGAGGTAGCACAGGCCGAACCGCTGGCCCTCGCCCGCGCTGAGCGCCTTCTCCAGGCGCTCGAAGAAGAGGGTGCGGTTGGGCAGCCCGGTGAGGGCGTCGTGGGTGGCCTCGTAGCGCAGCCGTAGGTTGAGCAGCCGGCGCTCGGTGGTGTCCTCCATGAGGGCCAGCTGGTACTGCGGTTCACCGTCGGCGTCGCGCAGCAGGGAGACCGTCAGGTTGGTCCACAGGACCGTCCCGTCGGGGCGGGAGAAGGCCTTTTCGAGGTGGTAGTGCTCGCGCTCGCCGCGCACGAGTTCGTCGTAGAGCGTCCAGGTCTGCGGCGCGTCCTCGGCGTGTGTCCACTCCTGAACCCTGCGACCGCGCATCGTCTGGTCGGTGATGCCGAACATGCGCAGCAGCGCGCCGTTGACCTGGAGCACGTTGCCGTCCAGGTCGGCGATGCCGATCCCTATGGCCGCGCCCTCGAACACCGCCCGGAAGCGGGCTTCGGTGGCGTGCAGTGCCTGGGCCACCAGGCCCTGCGCCTCCAGCGCCGCCCGCGCGATGGCCTCCTGCTCGGCCAGCGTCCGCTCGCGCAGCGCGTGGGCGAAACCGGCGGCCATGGCGTGCTGCAACCGCGAGGACCGGGACCGCAGGTCCTCCCGGTCGCCGTCGCCGCCGCAGTAGAGCACCAGATAGGCGTCGACGCAGTCCAGGGAACGGGTCAGCGCCTCCGGATCCGTGCAGTGCGCGTCGACGAGGGCGGCACCCACCGCCCGGCCGGCGTCCGTGTCGACGGTCCTGGCCGCGAGCGCCTCGCTCAACCGGCGGGCCAGCGGCAGCAGTTGCTCCTCGAACTCCGGCCGGGTCGCGGACGTCGAGGTCACCGGGAACACGGCCCGGCTCCAGATCGTCGCGAACCGGCGCAGTCTGTCCTCCGGCCCGTCCGGCTCGGCGATCACGCGGAACGCCCCACGCCGGCGAACCCCGCGAAGGCCCACGGATCCTCGTCGTCGGGGTCCCAGGTTGCCGTCTCGGGCCGCCACCGCGGCGGCGACACCAGTCCCGGTTCCACCATGTCGTACCCCTCGAAGAACCGCGCGATCTCGTCGCGCGAGCGCATGATCAGCGGGTTGCGAATGTCCTTGTACACGTCCACCGCCCCTTCGGCCCGCTCCGGTGGAAGCGGGATTCCCTCGAACGAGGCGTGGGTGAGCACCAGCAGGCTGCCGGGCGCGAGCGCGTCGCGCAGCTCGGCCACCGCTCCGTACGGGTCGTCCGCGTCTTCCACGAAGTGCAGTATGGCAACGAGAAGCAGCGCCACCGGCCGGTTCAGGTCGATCAGGCGCTGGACCTCGGCATTCGCAAGGATCTCCTGGGGCTTACGGAGATCCGCCGCGACGACGCCCGCGTCCGGGTTGCCCTCCAGGACCGCCTGGCTGTGCGCGACGGCCACCGGGTCGTGGTCGACGTAGACAACCCGGGCGCCGGGGCGGGCCTTCTGGGCCACCTCGTGGACGTTGCCGAAGGTGGGGATGCCTGAACCGATGTCCAGGAACTGGGTGATGCCCTCGTCGGCGGCGAAGCGCACCGCCCGCCGCAGGAACGCCCGGTTCGCCTGCATGGTCTTCGGCAGCCCCGGCGCGAACTCCATGGCCCTGCGGGCCGCCTCCCGGTCGGCCTCGAAGTTATGCGAACCGCCCAGGTAGAAGTCGTAGATACGCGCGACGCTCGGCACCGAGATGTCGATGTTCCGGGGTGCCCAGGCGGGACGCTCCATGTATCTCTCCAAGGCGTAGGCGATCCGGTGTTCGAGCTGAGGCTACTGATCGCCCGCCAATGGAGCGAGCGGAAACGGAAATTGACCGTCCGTTCCCGGTCACTGCCCGCGGCACGTGCCGCCTGGAAGTTGCTGTGGCTGCTCGACGAAACGTAGCCGCCACGCTCCGGAGAGTTCCGGAACGGGCGGCGAATCGCGGGGAGTTGGGGGGAATGACGGCAAAACCGGTCCGACCCCTCCATGCGGTGCGGAGGGGTCGGACCGGTGCGGCGGTGAGGCCGGTGTCACTTGTCGGAGACGCCGACCATCTCTCCGTTGGGACGGACGGCGTACCAGGTGCCGCCGACACCCTGGCCGTTGGTGTCGCCTGGCTGCTTGTCGGCCGCGAAGGTGTAGATGGGCGAGCAGTTGACCGTCTGCTGCCTGACCCCGTCGGAGCGGGTGAAGCTCATCAGGCCCTTCTTCTGGACGCCCTTGGTGTCGTTCGCCGACACCGGCGCGACGGCCGGCCACTTCTCCAGACAGGCACCGGTGCAGTTGGAGACGGGCTTGGGCCAGGCCTTGTCCTTGGCGAAGCGGTAGACCGTCATGCCGTTCTTGTCGACGACGATCTCGCCGAGGTTCGGGTCGTTGCGCGTGGACAGTCCGGGCAGGCTGGCGACGGACGCCTTCTTGCCCGTGGGCGCCAGCGCGTACCACTTGCCGCCCACGCCCTGGCCGGTCAGGTCGCCCGCCTTGGTGTCCTTGGCGTAGCGGTAGGCCGGCCAGCCGGCGATGGTCAGCTGCTTGCTGCCGTCGGCCCGGGTCACCTCGCCGAGCAGCGCCTTGTCGATGCCGGCACCGGCCGAGGCGTCGTCCGCGGGCACGGGCGGCCAGGCCGTCGCACAGTCACCGTTGCAGTTCGACTTCGGCGGCTCGGCGGTGTCCTCGTCGAAGCGGTAGAGGCTGAGACCGGTGGCATCGGTCAGCACGTCCCCGAGTTCGGCGTTCGCGGAGACCTGCAGCTTGCCGGCCGAGGCGGACTGGGCTCCCAGGTTCCCCTGGCCGATCGCGGTGGAACTCGCCGTCGGACTGGGGCTGGTCCCGGTACCGACACCGGAGCCGACCCCGCCGTAACCGCCCGCCGCCGCCGTGGCGCCGACGTTCTGGCTGCCCACCGACGAGGTGCCGCCTTCCTGACCGCACGCCGTCGTCAGTGCCAGCACCGCCGCGGCGCTTGCCACGAGTGAGGCGCTCCGCCAGGAGGTCTTCATCGTCAACTCCCCATAATTCATAAGGGTGTTGCAGCGCCCTGCTGCGCCGCCGCACGACCATGGATACGCAGCGGACCAGGGGTTGTGTTCAACGGTACGGATATTTCTTTTCCGGAGGCTGTGACCACACCCGCCTCAAACCGCACAGACGTACGCCTCCTCGGACGGACGGTCGCTCAGGATTCAAACACCGGGCTGCCTTTTATCCCTCCTTCGGAGCAATCTCTTCGCGCCCGCGCGTAAGACGGCGGGACAGGCCTCATGATCTCCGTCGTGCATCGACCCGAATCACCCCAATCCGCCACCGCCATACGCGCGTTGGCCCTGCTGACCTTGTCGTGGGCGCTGATCGGCCCCACGGCGGGGGTGGCCGAGGCGGATGCCTGCGCCTACGCCTCGGTCGGTCCCGGCGGCGCCGAGGTGGTGGCGGTCGCCGGAAACCTCGCCTGGCCCACTCTCCCGCCCTGCCCGAAACCGAAACCCACGCCCCCACCCACGCCCACCCCCACTCCCCCAGAGCCCCCGTGCACTCCACCCCCCTCTCCCACCCTTACACCGAAGCCGCCGCCGACGCACAAGCCGCCGAAGCCCAGGCCCACCCCGACGCCGAAGCCACCGCCTCCCCCACCGCCGCCGCCCGCACCGGCACCTCCGCCGGCGCCACCCCGGGCGCGGCCGACTCCACCTCCCGCACCCACCCCGACCCCGACTCCCACCCCGACCCCGACGCCGGCCCCGACGCGGACGCCGCCGCCCAGGCCGGCTCCGGGCCCCTCCGCGCCCCCGGTGAGCTACCCGGCCTACCACCACGCGAAGGCACCCGACCGACCCACCCACAGCACGACCTCGCCCGTGATCTACGTCCTGCTCATCACCGCGCCCGCGGTGGTCGCCGTGGCCGCCCTGCGGCCCCGCTAGTGCCGACCCTGGAGGCATCCCTTGCCGGAATGGCTTGTTCTCATCCTCGCGATGCTGGCCGCGTGCGCGGTGGTGGTCGCCATCACGCTCGTCCGCCACAAGGCGGCACCCGTGGACGAGGACCCCAGCGAAACCCCGGACGTCATCGAGTACATGACGATGTGGATCGGGGTCGTGTACGCCATCGTCCTGGGTCTGGCCATCGCGGGTGTGTGGGAGGCCCGCAGCGCGGCCCAGGACCACGTCCAGGCGGAGGCGCAGGCGCTGCACGAGATCTCGGAGCGGGTCCAGGTCTACCCGGCCGACGTCCGTGACCGCATTCGGGCCGATGTCAACGCCTATGTCGGACACGTCGTCACGACCGAGTGGAAGGAGATGGCCGACCACCGCCGTATGACCGGGACGGGCACCGAGCTCCTCGACCGGATCCGCACGGACGTCACCTCCTACGAGCCGAAGACCGACTTCGAGGCGCAGGCCTACCAGCCGCTCGTCGACCAGGTGGCCGCCGTCGACCAGGCCCGCAACGCCCGCGCGGACTCGGTCGAGCCGACCATGCCCGGGGTGGTTTGGTTCGGGTTGCTGGGCGGCGGTGTGGTCACCATCGGGATGGTCTTCGCGCTGCAGATCCGGCGTACGACACGCGAACTGATCCTGGCCGGCCTGTTCTCCGCGCTGATCGCCTTCCTGCTCTTCCTGATCTGGGACTTCGACGCTCCCTACAGCCGCGGCATCACGGCGTCGGCGGAGCCGTTCTTCGCCCTCTTCCCGGACATCAAGGGCTGACGGCCCGCGCACCGCGGTTATCGCCCGAGGGGGGCGTCCGATGTCCGACACGCCGTCGGCGTCCCCTGAGCGGCCCACACCTATACCCCATTCGGAGCGACAGGGATCGCGCAAACGTACACCTGTTCCTAGCGTTTCGGTCATCGAGGTGCATTTCTGGCGTAGGCGGAACAGGTCCGCAGCTGCTCCTCGGGGACCGGAGGAACCACCATGCGCGCGATACGCGTCGCTTCGGCCGCTCTGCTGGGCGTGACCGCCCTGACCCTGTCCGCACCGGCCGCCGTGGCGAAGGGCGACAACGACGTCACGCCCTTCGGCTTCAGCGTCCTGCCCTCGACCATCGCCCCGGGCGGACAGGTGGCACTGCTGCTGGAACGGGACCACGGTGGCTGCAAGGGCTCGGCGACCGTCACCTCGGGGGTGTTCGACACCATCACCATCCCGCCGCGCAAGAGCCAGGCGACGGTCGTGGTCGACTGGGACGCCAGACCCGGTGCGGTCTACCGGGTGACCTTCACCTGTGACGGCGTCAACGGCTCCACGGGCCTGACCATCTCCGGGCTCCGCCCGCTCGACCCCACACCGGTGCCGCTCGAACCCGACCGGGGCGTGCACGCCGGTGAGGGCGGCAGCCTCGCCGGGTTCGACGCCAAGGAGCTCGGCATGGGCGCCCTGCTGATCGTGGGCTCGGTCGGGGCGGCGTACTACTTCTCCCGTCGGCGCGGCGGCGAGGACGGCGCCTGACGGCTCGTGCGGCCGTGAGTCTCCGAAGGGGCGGAGATCAGATGTGCCTCTCGGACCTCCGGCGCATCCAGAACACCCCGCCGCCGATGACGGCCAGCGCCACCAGACCGCTGCCGATGGCCATGTCGGTCGGGGTGGCCCCGCTGGAGCTGCTGCCGCCGAGGCCACCACGGACCCCGCCGATGACGGTGAAGGCCGTGGGGTTGATCACGGTGCCGTTGCCGCAGACGACGCTGATGCTGTGCGATCCGGTGGCCGCGTCCCGGTTGACCGTGGCGCGCCCCGTCGCCATGTTGTTGGCCCCTGTCGTCAGCCTGGTCGTCCGGAACGCGTCCGAGCTCGCGGTGGCGTTGCCGGTGCAGTTGTTGACGGTGATGGTCAGTTGGCCGCCCCGGGCGATGACGTTGGGAAGGGCGACGACATTGCTCGGGTTCAGGTTCATGCCGTCCCGCGCGACGGCCGCCGGGGCGGCGAGTCCGAGCACGGCGACTGCGGCACCGGCGGCCGCCAGGGCACGAGTAGTACGCATGTGAATCCTCCGCGGGAGACGCCCCGGGAACGGTCCCCGGTGGATCGGCGAGAAAACGCCTCCCAGAAATACCCTCAGACGCCTTGCGCAGGACCGCATTTCGACAATGCTCCGTCCTGGTGAGAGGACACGCCGAAGGAAAAGCACACAATCGGATATCTTCGCAGGTCACGGACCGTCAGAAAATTCCTGTTCACGGCAACTCGGATGGCTCACCACCCGCGTTCGGGGGCCACCCGTTCGCCACCGACCCGTCGCCGGTTGCGTGCGCGGGACTTAGCGTTCTCCTATGCGCGAATGACACGGCGACGGCCGCGTCGAGAGGGGAAGTCAATGTCTGCGTCCGAGCTGGCCGATCTGGCCGAAGTGGAGGAGCAGCGGAAGAAGCGCGCTCCCTGGGGCGTGATAGCGCTTGTTCTGCTGACCGGCCTCGCGCTCATTCGGAACGGTTCGGGGGAGTTCGACGTCGGGCCGCCGCAGCCCGCGTCGGCGGCCGCCGCGGACAGCCGGGTGCACGGCACCGTCTTCGGTCACGCCCCCGCTCCCCTGCCGTTCGCCGTGCCCGACCGGGTCTCCATCCCGGCGATCCGGGTCGACGCGCCGATGGTGCCGGTCGGCCTGGACCCGGACGGCTGGGTCGGCGCGCCGCCGCCGGAGGACCCGAACCTGGCCGGCTGGTTCACCGGCGCGGTCTCCCCGGGCGAGAAGGGCACCGCGGTCGTCGTCGGCCATGTCGACAACAAACAGGGCCCCGCCGTGTTCTACGGACTCGGGGCCCTGAAGAAGGGAAATCGCGTCGAGGTCAGGCGCAAGGACGGAAAGACGGCGGTCTTCGAGATCTACGGCATCGAGGTCTTCGAGAAGAGCAATTTCCCCGGTGACCGTGTCTACGGCTCCAAGGGAACCCCCGAATTGCGGGTCATCACCTGTGGAGGTGGTTTCTCCAAGCAGAGCGGCTACGCGGGAAATGTCGTCGCCTTCGCCCGCCTGGTCGAGGTCCGCTGAGCGTTCCCCGACCCGGCGGGCGCATTCCGGCTATACGTACTGCCGTCGTGGAACGGTGATGTGATAGCCGGAATCGATGAGGTGCGGCAGATAGTCGCGCAGCGCCCGGACACTCTGGGAGCGGTCGCCCCCGGCGTCGTGCGAGAGCACCACGACGCCGGGGGCGGCGCCGTTCTCCACCGCGCCGACGATGCGTCGCGTGCCCGGGGTGGTCCAGTCGAGGGTGTCGACGGTCCAGGCGAGGGGGTCCATGCCGAGTTCGGCGCCGAGCTGGAACGCGGCGCGGTTCCAGGCTCCGTAGGGAGCGCGGAACCATTGCGGACGCTCGCCGTAGGCGTCCTCGATGACATCGCTGGTGCGTTCCATCTCGGAGCGGATGCGGGAACGGCTCAGCCGGGTGAGCAGCGGGTGGGACCAGGTGTGGTTGCCGACGACATGTCCCTCGTCGGACATCCGGGCCAGCAGGTCCTGGTTGTCGACCGCCATCTCCCCGCACACGAAGAACATCGCGCGGACGTCGTGCTCGGCCAGTGTGTCCAGGATGTGCGGGGTGTAGCGGGGGTCGGGTCCGTCGTCGAAGGTCAGCACCATGGTCCGGCCGCGTCCGGACACCTTCAGCAACGGCTCGTGGCGTACGAGTGTCTTCCTGGGGGCGGTGGGCGGCGGGCCGTATCCGGTCAGGGGCTGGAGGCGGTAGGCCGAGGGCTTGACCGCGCGGTGGGCCGGTGGGCCGGCGGCGGGGAGCGCCGGCCGGACCGGCTCCTCGCCCGTGAGGGTCGCGAGCACTCCGGCCGCACCGGCGGCCCCGACCGCGGCGGCGCCGGCCAGCAGGGCCCGGCGCCGCGTGAGCACCACCGCCGCCTTGGACGACAGCCGTGTGAGCAACTGATCCTTCGTCATGACTCATCAGTCGCCCGGCAGAGCGCCGACGCACCTCAGCAACACCGGTGCGGCGGCACGAATACACCCGCCCGGCCCAGCGAAGGCACCCGGGCGCGGCATGGCGGGGTGTCAGGAGGAGGCCGTACAGGGTCGGTCGGCGGCGGCCCCGGCCTCGTCCCCTCCGTCGAGGCCGGGCGCCGAGGGCGGCGGCGGGCCTCCGTGGCCGCCCGTTCGCCGCCCGCCCCCCGGGTGCCCCGTTTCGGCAAAGCTTGCGCACCCAGGTCGACAGGTCCCGCGGGCCGTCCGGACCTGCGGCTTCCGATAGCCTCACAGCCGTGACGGAACAGCATGCGCACCAGTTCGAGCGGGGCACGGACGGACCCAAGGTCATCGTCGTCGGCGTGGACGGCTCCGACTCCTCGCTCCGCGCCGCGGCCTACGCCGGAGGCCTGGCCAGACGACAGCACGCACTGCTCGCCGTGGTGTACGTCCAGCCGGTGATCGCCTCGGGTGCCGCGCTCGGCGCTCCGGTCGCCGAGACCACGGACGAGATCGCCGAGGACCTGGTCGCCCAGATCCGGCATGCCACCGAGCAGAACAAGGGGATATTCGATGTGCGCTGGGAGTTCCACACCTTCCGCGGCGACCCCTACGGCGGGCTGACGAAGGCGGCCGACGAGCTCAAGGCCGACGCGGTGGTCGTCGGCGCCTCGGAGCAGGCCGGCCACCGGATCGTCGGTTCCGTGGCGGTGCGGCTGGTCAAGGCCGGGCGGTGGCCGGTGACAGTGGTGCCGTAACGGACCTGCCGAGGCGGGGTGTCAGAGCTCGCGCAGGAAGTCCAGCACGATCGCGTTGAACTCCTCGGGCTTCTCCAGGTTGGGAAAGTGCCCGGCGTCCGCGATCGTCACCGAGCGTCCGTCCGGGACCGTCCGCACGAGCCGCTCCGGCATGTCGATGCCGTCGGCCGCGTCGAGGGCACCGTGGACGGCGAGAACCGGTATGTCGATCTTCGGCACGCGGCTCCAGGGATCGTCGAGCGGGACGAGCCAGTTCGTCTCGCCGAGGGTGTGCTTGGAGATGGTGTGCGTGGCCATCTCCCGCATGTGCCGTACGACGTCGGGGTCGAGCTCGTCCACGGTGCGGTGCGGTCCGGCCACGTTCTTGGCGAAGGCCTCGATCCAGCCGGTGACATCACCGGCGGCCAGCATGCGGGCCGACTCGGCCGCGCGCTCCACCGTCCACGGGTCGGTGTACTCGAACGCGCTGGTGCCGCCTCCGCAGACGGCCAGCGCGCGGACCAGCCCGGGGTGTTCCAGCACGGTGTCGGTGGCGACGGCGGCGCCCATGCACAGACCGACGAGGACCGCGGGCCCCGCGTCGAGGTGGCGCAGCAGGTCGCCGAGGTCGTCGGCCCACCGGAAGGGCCCGCTCGCGTTGGCGGAGAAACCGTGGCCTCGCACGTCGGGCGCGATCACGCGGTAACCGGCGGAGACCAGTGCCGGTATCTGGCGGTCGAAGACCCGGTGGTCGGCGTAGCCGGGGTGCACGAGGACCACGAGGTCGCCGGTCCCGGTGTCGCGATAGGCGAGGTCGCCATCGGTAGAGGTGAAGAAACGCAGATCCGAAGCTGTCGCTGCCGTCGTCATGACAACCAAGGTGTCATAATTTCCCGCTTTTGACAACCGAGGCGTCATGATGGCCCGGTGAGCGACATGGACAAGCCACTTCCCCCCGACGAACTCGGCCACCGCGTCTCCGAGGTGTTCGACCTGGTCGGCGCGCTCTACCGGCGCGGACTGCGCAAGCTGGAGCAGGACGAGGCGGTCGCCGGGGTGTCCGTCGGCGTGCGTTCCGTGCTCGTCCTCTTGCACAGGTACGGGCCCATGACGGTTCCTCAGATGGCCCGGATCATGGCGCTGACGCGGCAGTTCGTGCAGCGCATGACCAACGAGGCGACGGAGCGGGGCTGGACCGAGGCCACCCCCAACCCCGCGCACCAGCGGTCCTCGCTGATCCGGATCACGGACGACGGCGTGGCCGTCATCACCGCGATCCTCGCGCGCGAGCACGCCCTGAACCGGCAGGTCGGCGGCGGCGAGCTGACCGACGCCGAACTCCGGGCGTGCGTGCGCGTCCTGAAGGAGATGCTGCGGACCTTCGACCACGTGGACGTGGACTGACCTACTGCCCCATCGTGAGCCCGTCCTTGGCCGCGCCCCGGCTCAGCACCACCTCCCGGATCCGGTCGCGGACGCCCTCGACATCGGCGCCCTGCGCGATCGCCCGGTTGAGGTTCACCACCCGGCCGGCGTCCACGTCGAACATCTGCGGCACGAACTCCGCCTTCGCGACCCGCCAGCGCCCGCCCGGCCTGGCGGGCGGGGCGAACGTGAAGCGGGCAAGGGTGGACTGGTTGCCGCGCGGGTCCTGGGCGCCGTCGTGGTTGAACATCTCGCCGGCGATCTGGTCGCCCATGCCGTAGACCACCCAGGTGCCGTTGACCTTCTCGTACGCCTGCGGGACATGGGCGTGGGTGCCGAGGATCAGGTCGACGTCGGGACGCCCGCCGGTACGGGCGGCGGTCAGGTCGCGGGCCAGGGCCAGCTGCTGTTCGTCGGGCGCGTCCTGCCACTCGGTGCCCCAGTGCAGCGACACGACGACCACGTCGGCGCCCGCCTTCCGGGCAGCGCGCGCGTCCGCGAGGATCTTGGTCTCGTCCATCAGGTTCACGGCCCAGGGCTGCCCCTGGGGCAGTGGGAAGCCGTTGGTGTCGTAGGTGTAGGCGAGGTGGGCGACCTTCGCCGGGCCCGCACGCAGGACGGTGACCGTACGCGCCTCGCCCTCGGTACGGGCCGAACCGGCGTGTCGTACGCCGGCGCGGTCCAGGGCGTCGAGGGTGCGGCGGATTCCCCCGGCGCCGTCGTCGAGGGTGTGGTTGGAGGCGGTGGAGCAGCCGTCGTAGCCGGTGACGGCGAGGGCCTGGGCCACCTCGGGCGGTGACTTGAAGGTCGGGTAACCGGTGTAGTCGCCGTTCGCGCCGTAGACGGTCTCCATGTGACACAGCGCCAGATCGGCGCGGGAGACGACGGAGCGGACCCCGGCCAGCATCGGGCGGAAGTCGTAGCCGTTCCCGCCCGCGTCGAAGCGGGCCCGGTCGATGATCGAGCTGTGCGGCAGGACGTCACCGGAGGCGACGAGCGTGAAGCCGTGCGGTGCGGCGGCGGCGGCCGGGGCCGGATGCCCGGGTGCCGCGTGGTCGTGCGCCTGGCAGGCCGCTCCTCCGGCGAGAAGGGCCGTGAGGGCCAGGGCAACCTGCTGTCTGCGTGCAATCATCAGCTCACCCCACTGAGGTCATATTTACTGACGAATAGGTATGAGCTTGTCCGTGTCCGCAAACGGACTGACCGCCTTGTTGACCCGTCCGGGGCGCACGGGACGCGGCACAGACGCGCGAGGGACCGGAAGGGACCGTTCACCGAACCGTTCGTCGACGCGATCGACCGTCCGCCGCAGATCCTTGTGCGTGCCCTGTCCCCCGGCCCCGCGCTGAGGTGCCATACGGCCATGACGGCCGGAACCACCCTCACGAACGGGACGACCGCCGAGCACGAGCTCGCCGCACTGCAGCGGGAGCACGGCCGGCCCCTCTTCGCGCTCCTCCTCCGGCTCAGCGACGGCGACCGGCAACGCGCCGAGGACCTCGTGCAGGAGACCCTCGTCCGCGCCTGGCAGCACCCCGAGGCACTGCGCGCCGACGACTTCGAGTCCGTACGGCCCTGGCTGCTGACGGTGGGGCGGCGGCTCGCGATCGACGCGCGGCGGGCCCGGCAGGCGCGTCCGCCCGAGGTCGGTGACGCCGTCCTGGAGAACGCGCGGGTGTGCGCCGACCACGCCGAGCGGGCGGCCGCCGCCCTCGACGTACGCGAGGCTGTGAAGACACTCACTCCGGAGCACCGTGAAGTCCTGGTGCTGGTGTATTTCCAGGGGGCGAGTGTGGCGGAGGCCGCCGAGATCCTGGGGATTCCGCCCGGTACCGTGAAGTCCCGCGCGTACTACGCGCTGCGCGCCCTGCGCCGGGTGCTTCCGGGATACGCGGCCGACCTGCGGTGAAACCAATGGGAAAGTCAAACCTCCGTAAAGCGCCTTGCTGAAGACCCCTGTTGAGTAATCGGCTGTCTTCATCCGTGTTCCGGATGGGGGCCCGGCGACGGGCGACGCGCACGCACCGGAGGAAGGCAGGAAGGGATGCTGCACAGAGGTCAAGAGAGCACGGAGGGCACCGGCGGTGGCGAACTGGTCGTCCCCATGGCCTGGTTGTACGCCGAGTACATCGCCGACGAGCTGCTGCGTTCCGGCGATCTGATGCCGCCGACGTCCTTCGAGTTCCGTGCCGGACGGGACGCGCTGGCGCTGACCGTCTTCCTCGCCGACACCGAGGGAGAGCTCTCCGGCATCCAGGTCGTCTCACAGCTGGAGAACTGGCTGTCCCTGACGGCGTACGACCAGCCGTGGCAGGACTGGGTGTGCGAGCGGATGGCCGCGCTGACCGCCGAGGCGGTCGCCACCGGCGGGCCCGCAGCGGACCTCGAACTCGCGGCCGCGGCCTGGCGCTGGCTGGAGGAGACGGAGCTGCTCGCGCCCGACCTGAACGCCGTGCCGGGCGGCGCGGCGGGGATCGGCGAGGACGAGGGTCCGAAGGTGTGGACACCGGCCTGGCAGCTCGGTCTGCCGCTCGGCCACCTCGCCATCCACCTCTTCTAGATTGCTTGCGATTCGGACCAATCCGCGGGGCCGACCGCTCCGAATCCCTTGGTCACGATTCTGTGCATGCCTTGAGTGATTCGGCGGGCTGGTGCGTACCGGTGGGAGCAAGGAGTAACCCCACCCACACCCAACGGCACGAGGTTTCGGCATGAGGTCCTTGGAGAGGCATCGCGACGTCGGCGCGTACGCGCTCGGCGTGCTGGACGAGGCGGAGGCCTTCCGCTTCGAGGACCACCTCATGGAGTGCCCCAAGTGCGCGGCACACGTGACCGAGTTCGGTCCTGTGACCCGTCAGATGATGCTGTACCGGCGGGCGACACCGCGGACCGTGCACCCGATGGCCCAGCCCGGCCCGCAGCTCCTGAACCGCCTCCTCGGCGAGGTCGCCACCCGGCACCGGGCACGGCGCAGGCGCCTGTTGTACGCGGTGGCCGCCTCGGTGGTCCTGACCGTGGGCGGTTCCACCCTCGCGATGACGACGGGCGGCGACACGCCGCCGACCAGCAGCATCGAGGCCACCGACGCCCGCTCCGGTGTGTGGGCCCAGGTCACCACCGAGGACGAGGACTGGGGCACCCAGGTGGAGCTCAGGGTCAAGGACGAGTCCGGGCCCCGCGCCTGCCACCTCGTCGCGATCAGCCACGACGGCAAGGAGGAGACCGTCACCGGCTGGAACGCCACCGGGCACGCCACCGACGACAACACCATGATGGGCAGCTCCACCTTCCACGCCGACCAGATCGACCACTACGAGGTCAGGACGTCGGGCGGGGAGCATCTGGTGACGCTGGAGCCGGGCTGACGGCGTCCGGTCACTTGAGCAGTCGCGACAACCGCCGGTCCGCCAGGGGCTTGCCGCCCGTCTGGCAGGTGGGGCAGTACTGCAGGGAGGAGTCGCTGAAGGAGACCTCCCGGATGGTGTCGCCGCAGACCGGGCAGGGATCGCCGGTGCGGCCGTGGACCCGCAGGCCGGACTTCTTCTCCGACTTCAGGCGGCCCGCCGCCACCCCTCTCGATCGTTCCACCGCCTCGGTGAGGGTGCCGCGCAGGGCCTGGTAGAGGCTCTCCGTCTCCTCGGGAGTCAGGGAAGCCGCCAGTTTGAACGGGGACATCCTCGCCGCGTGCAGGATCTCATCGCTGTAGGCGTTGCCCACCCCGGCGATGAGGCTCTGGTCGCGCAGGGCGCCCTTCAGCTGCCGGCGCTCGCCCTTGAGGAGGGCCGCGAGGCTCGCCCCGTCGAAGTCCTCGGCCAGCGGGTCGGGGCCCAGACGGGCGATGCCGGGTACGTCCTGGGGATCGGCCACCACGTACACCGCGAGGCGCTTCTGGGTACCGGCCTCGGTGAGGTCGAAGCCCGCGCCGGTCTCCAGCGCCACCCGGAGGGCGAGCGGGCCCTTGCCGGGGCGGGGCGGGCCGTCGGGGAGACGGTCCTTCCAGTGCAGCCAGCCCGCGCGGGCCAGATGGGTGACCAGGTGCGGGCCGCCGTCCGTCTCCAGGTCGAGGAACTTGCCGTGGCGGTGCACGGCGACCACCTCGCGGCCCTCGACCGCGGTCGGCGGCGGGTCGTACGTCTTCAGGACGCTGACGGCCACCGGCAGCACACGCACCATCTCGTGCCCGACCAGGTTCTCGGTCAGGAAGTCCTTGAGCGCTTCCACCTCGGGGAGTTCCGGCATACGTCCAGAGTGCCACCGGGGGCCGCTGCGGTCAGCTCCGCTCCCCCACGACGAACTCGCACCACACGCACTTCCCGCCGCCCCGCGCCTCCACGCCCCACACATCGCTCAGCAGGTCGACCAGCAGCAGGCCCCGGCCCGAGACCCCCGACTCGCCCGCCTCCCGGCGGCGCGGCAGGGCGCTGGAGGAGTCCTCCACCTCTACGCGCATCCGCCGGTCGGAGCGGGTCAGGACCCGCAGGGTGACGATGGCGGCGCCCTCGGTGTGCATCAGCGCGTTGGTGATCAGCTCGTCGGCGACGAGTTCGATCTCGTCGGAGCGCTCCCGCGCGCCCCAGGCGCCGACCGCGGCCCGGATCATGTGCCGGGCCCCGGTGAGTGCCTCGGGATCCCCGGACGCCACGTGCTGCTGGAGGCGGCCGCCGGACTGCGGGGCGTCCAGACCGCGGCGGCGCAGCAGGAGCAGTGCCACGTCGTCGTCACCGCCGCGTTCCTCGGCCACGTCGATGAGCCGGTCGGCGAGCTCCCACACGTCGGTGGGGCCCACGGCGATGAGGCTCGTGAGGGTCTGCATGCCGTCGTCGAGGTCGGCGCCGGGCTGTTCGACCAGCCCGTCGGTGCACAGCAGCAGCGTGCCCCCGGGGTCGAGTTCGAGGGTGGCGACGGGATAGTCGAGCTGCCCGAACTCGGCGGACAGCCCGAGCGGCAGTCCCCCCTCGACGGTCACCCGGCGGCAGCTGCCGTCGGCGTGCCGGACCAGGGGGTCGATGTGGCCCGCGCGGACGGCCTGGACGACTCCGGTGGCGAGGTCGGCCTCGGCGTACAGGCAGGTCGCGAAGCGGTCGGTGTCGAGCTCGTGGAGGAAGACGGAGGCCCGGGCCATCACCGTGGCCGGGGGGTGCCCCTCGGCGGCGTAGGCCCGCAGCACGATCCGCAGCTGGCCCATGACAGCGGCGGCGTGGGTGTCGTGGCCCTGGACGTCTCCGATGACGGCACCGACGCGGCCGCCGGGCAGCGGGATCAGGTCGTACCAGTCGCCGCCGATGTCCCGGGGCAGGGAACCCTCGGCGCCGGCGGCCCGGTAGCGGACGGCGACGTCGGCACCGGGGACGCTCGGGATGGTGCGCGGCAGCATGGCCTGCTGGAGACCGGTGGCGAGGTCCTTCTGCTGCTCGTAGAGCATGGCCCGCTGGAGGCTCTGGGCGATGCTGCTGCCGAGGGCGATGAGGACGTTGCGGTCCTCGGGCGTGAAACCGCGCCGGTCACTGTAGAGCAGGCCCATGGCGCCGATCGGGCGGGCCTCGGCGATCAGCGGGAGGTAGGCCGCGGAGGTGATGTCGAGGCCGGTGATGTGCGGCCACAGGATCGGGTAGCGGTCCGCGAACTCCTCCGGTGACTCGATGAACCGGGGGGTCAGCGTGCGCACGGCCTCGCTCATCGGGTAGGGCTCGTCGATCCGGGTGATGTCGGTGCCGGGCACGAAGCTGCCCGCGGGTCCCTCGGCGATCAGCCGGATGCGGCCCGCCTCGACCAGGCCCATCACCAGGCTGGTGGCGCCGAGGTGGGTGAGGCCGTGGGTGTCCTTGAGGACGTCGATGACGTCCTGGACGGTCCGGGCGTGGGCGAGGGCGGCCGTGGTGAGCTGGACGACGTTGGTCTGCCGGCGCAGGGCCTCGTCCTGGGCGGCCTGCTCCCGGCGGGCCTCCAGCTCGCCCATCTCCTGGGTGGCGTCACGGACGATCCCGATGATCCGGCGCGGACGGCCCGTCTCGTCGCGCCGGATGTACCCCTGGGTGTGGGTCCAGCGCAGGGTGCCGTCCCGGCAGCGCAGCCGGAAGTAGGTGCCGTAGTTCTCGCTGCCGTCCTTGATGGCCCGGGCGACCAGGGTGTCCAGCCGGAGTCCCTCGGCGCTCGGGACCCGGACGGCCAGGCTCACCGGGTTGCCGTCGTATTCGTCGGGGCGCAGGTCGAAGACCTCGTGGGCCTGGGCGTCCATGTGGAACAGACCGGTGTCCAGGTCCCAGTCGAAGCTGCCCATGCGGTTGAGCGCCAGGATCGGATCCGGGTGGGCGGGCCAGTCGTCCGGGAGTGACAGGGCGCTCGCTCCCCGATCAACCATGGAGCCACCTTGCCAGGATTTGCCCGATTCTTCGACCGGGGCGGCGGTGTCTTCGGCGGCCGTCAGGCACCGAGGACGTCGGTGGGGGTGTCGAAGACGGTGTCGGTGCCGGTCGGGGCGGCCGTGTCGTCGGGGATCAGCCCGCCGCCGTCGGGGAGATCCGGGGTGTCCGGGACGGTCTCGGGGCCGATCCCGGTCCCGGGGTCGACGGGGACGGGGACGGTCGTACGGCTGCCGTCCGGCGGGACCGCGGGGGTTCCGGGCCGCGTCGCGAGCGGCGGGGTGAGGGCGGCGCTCGCGGTGGGCGAGGGGCAGCTCCCGCCGTACGGCCCCTCGGTGGCCGTGGCCGTGGCCCTGGCACCGGGCCTGACGGTGGCGCCGGGCGTGGGCGTGGCGGTCGGAGGCGGGGGCGGGCAGCCGGGCGCGGGCCGCCGAGGGGCGGCGCCGAGGGACGTGTCCGGTGACGCGCTGCCGCCCGGGGGTGCCGTGGGGGTCAGCGGTTGCGGTTCCGGCGGCGGTACGGCGTGGTCGTGCCGGCAGTCGTGGTCGATCCGGCGTTCGATCCAGGAGTGGTGGACGAGGTCGATGATGGTGATGTCGGTGACGAGCTGCTCGCTGGGGGCCACCACGATCACCTCGGTGGGCCGGAACCCGGACCACGGCTGTCCGCTCATGACCGCGCCGCCCCGCATCGCCACCGGGGGCGTCAGCGGGTTGCCGCAGGCGCAGCGGACGCGCGGGACGCCCCGGTTGTCGACGAGGACGGCGGTGCCCGCCTGGAGGACCGACTGGAAGCCGCTCGCCCTGCCGTCGCGGTAGCCGTGGTCGGTGACCCGGGTGTCGGCGCGCAGGACGACCGGGGCGAGTCCGCGCAGGTAGTCCGGGACCGAGACCGGGGCGACGCCCGCGACCCGCGCGAACGCGCGCGTTCTGGAGGGGTCGGTGGTCAGGTCGTCGATCTGCCGTGCCACGTCACAGCTGCCGACGCGCTCGGTGCCTCCGTAGAGGCCGGGCGTGCCGCCGGAGACGGTCCGCGGGGCGGCCGGGTCCCGCCGGGGCACTCGGGTGAGGGGCGGGGCCGTGGTGGCCGCCGAGCGGGTGAAGGGACTCGGCCCCGCGGCCTCCGCCGGCTGGAGGAAGAGTTCACCCCGGGTCTCGACGCCGTTCTCACCCCCGGCCCCGCCGCATCCGGCGACGAGGAGTGCCGCCGCGAGCGCGCAGGCCGTGGCGAGGGTTGTGGTGGGTGTCCGCACCGCGTTCTCCCGTCCATACCGGGCAATTCATCACTATTGTCTGCTTCACTCACTTGGGTTACGCAAGCGGAAGGGAGGTACACGGAGAGTCACACAGGGTCCGGCTGGACAATGGAGGCAGGAGAGCACGGCCGTGGACTGGTTCACCGCACCCGACTACTGGCTGAGCCGGCTGGTCTTCCAGCGGGCTCTGGCGGGGCTGTACTTCGTCGCGTTCCTGGCGGCGGCCCTGCAGTTCCGGGCGCTGCTCGGGGAGCGCGGAATGCTGCCGGTCCCGCGTTTCGTGGCACGGGTGCCCTTCCGGCGGGCCCCGAGCCTGTTCCAACTCCACTACTCGGACCGGTTCTTCGCTTTGTGCGCGTGGACGGGCTGCGGGGTGTCGGCCGCGCTGGTGGCGGGCCTGGACTCCCGGCTGCCGCTGTGGGGCGGGATGCTGCTGTGGCTGGTGCCGTGGCTGCTGTATCTGTCGATCGTCAACGTGGGCCAGACCTGGTACGGCTTCGGCTGGGAGTCCCTGCTGCTCGAAGTCGGCTTCCTCGCGGTGTTCCTCGGCAACGACGACGTGGCCCCGCCGGTCGTGGTGCTGTTCCTGCTGCGCTGGGTCCTGTTCCGGGTCGAGTTCGGCGCGGGACTCATCAAGATGCGCGGCGACGCCTGCTGGCGCAAGCTCACCTGCCTGGACCACCACCACGAGACCCAGCCGATGCCGGGTCCGCTGAGCTGGTTCTTCCACCGGCTGCCGCGGCCCGTGCACCGGGTGGAGGTGGCCGCGAACCATGTCACGCAACTCGTGGTGCCCTTCCTCCTGTTCACCCCGCAGCCGGTCGCCACGGCCGCCGCGTCCCTGATGATCGTGACCCAGTTGTGGCTGGTGCTGTCGGGCAACTTCGCCTGGCTCAACTGGATCACGATCGTGCTGGCGGTGTCGGCGCTGGAACTCCCGGGCGACGCGCCGGACCTGCCCGCCACCCCGCTCTGGTACGAGGTGACGGTCCTCGCCGTCGCCGCGCTCCTCCTCGCCCTGAGCTACCACCCGGTGCGCAACATGATCACCCGGAGCCAGATCATGAACCGTTCCTTCGATCCGCTCCATCTGGTCAACACCTACGGCGCGTTCGGCAGCGTCAGCCGCATCCGCCACGAGGTGGTGGTCGAGGGCACCGCGGACGACGTGCCGCGCAGGGACTCCGAGTGGCGGGAGTACGAGTTCAAGGGCAAGCCGGGCGATCCACGGCGCTGGCCGCGCCAGTTCGCGCCCTACCATCTGCGTCTGGACTGGATGATGTGGTTCGCCGCGCTGTCCCCGGCGTACGCCGGGGCGTGGTTCGGCACGATGGTCGAGCGACTCCTGGAGAACGACCCCGCCACGCTGCGGCTGTTGCGCCGCTCCCCGTTCCCGGCGGACGAGCCGCCCCGTCATGTCCGCGCCCGACTGTTCCGGTACCGGTACACCACCTGGCGCGAGCTTCGGGAGACGGGGGCGTGCTGGGAGCGGACGTACGTGCGGGAGTTCCTGCCGCCCACACGGTTGACGCGGCCGGCCGCAGGTCAGAGGCCGTAGGTCCGGGTGGCGGTACCGCCGAGGACGTCGGCGCGTTCGGAGGTGCCGAGACCTGCGGTGAGTTCCTTCGTCACGGACATCGTCTCGCCGTAGGTGGCCCCCAGGGTGCACACCGGCCAGTCCGAGCCGAACATCAGGCGGTCCGGGCCGAAGGCGTCCAGGACGGTGTCGGCGTACGGGCGCAGGTCGTCGATCGTCCAGGTGGCGAGGTCCGCCTCGGTGACCATGCCGGAGAGTTTGCAGACGGTGTTGGGGAGGGCGGCGAGGGCACGGACGTCGGTCGCCCACGGTTCCGGACTGCCGGACGCGATGGGCGGCTTCCCCAAGTGGTCCAGGACGAAGGTGAGCTGGGGAAGCGACTCGGCCGCCTTGACGCAGGCGGGCAGTTGGTGCGGGAGGACGACCAGGTCGTAGACCAGACCCGCGTCGGCCACGGCGGTCAGGCCCCGGCGTACGTCCGGCCGCAGCAGCCACCCGGGGTCGGGCTCGCCCTGGACCTGGTGGCGGATGCCCTTGAGGCGGGTGCCGCCGGGGAGGGAGCGCAGCCGGGCCAGCTCGTCGGCGATGTCGGGGCGGGTCAGGCCCGTCCAGCCGACGACTCCGGCGATCAGCTCGTGGCCGGCCGCGAGGGCGAGGAACTCGGGAGTCTCCTCGGGCACGGTCACCGTCTGGACGAGGACGGTGCGGTCGACTCCCGCCGCGGCGGCCTCCGGCGCGAGGTCCGCCAGGGTGAAGTTCCGGCGCAGCGGGCTGTCCGAGGCGATCCAGTCCTGGTCCCGCACCGACAGGTCCCACACATGGTGGTGCGCGTCGACGACCGTCACGGCAGCTCCCACACGACGGGCAGGCCCGCGTCGGCGCCCTCGCCGGAGTAGTCGTGCACCACGTCGAGGAGTTCGGCCATGCGGGCCTGCCAGGTGACGTTCACCGGGAGTTTCTCCAGCTCGGCGAGGAGACGGCCGTAGTCCTCGCACTCCAGGACGTGGAAGAGGTCGGTGCCGCTGCGCCAGATCGTCCAGGAGGCGGCCCCGGCGGCGCGGATCGCGTCGGTGAGTTCGACGGGCACCTCGCGGTGGGCGGCCTCGTACTCCTCGACGCGGTCCGCGCGGACCTTGGTGTGCAGGGCGATCCTCATGACGGCTCCTCGGTGGTCAGGAGGCCGGTGTCGCGCAGTTCCCGCCAGAGGGCGGGCGGCACCGGGGTGGCGAACTGGTCGGCGGCGTCCTCGACTTCGGCCGCCGAGCGGGCGCCCACGAGGACGCTCGCGACGGCCGGGTGGGCGGCGCAGAAGGCGAGGGCGGCGGCCCGCAGGCCGATGCCGTGCCGCTCGGCGACCTCCCGCATGCGCAGGGCCCGGTCCAGCAGATCGCCCGGGGCCTGCGCGTAGTTGTACGTCGCCCCCGGCCTCGGGTCCGCGAGCAGACCGGAGTTGAAGGCGCCGCCGATCACCACGGAGACGCCCCGCTCGACGGCGGTGGGCAGCAGCTCGGTGAGCGCGCTCTGGTCGAGCAGGGTGTAGCGCCCGGCGCACAGCACCACGTCGACGTCGGTCTCGCGGACGAAGCGGGTGAGCATCCCGGCCTGGTTCATGCCGGCGCCGATCGCCCCGACGACCCCCTCCGAGCGGAGTTTCTCCAGGGCCGGATAGCCCTCGCGAAAGGCTTCGTCGGCGTGGTCGTCGGGGTCGTGGAGGTAGACGACGTCCACGCGGTCGAGACCGAGCCGTTCGAGGCTCGCCTCAAGGGTGCGTCGTACGCCGTCCGCGCTGAAGTCCCAGACACGGCGGCGGGCGGCGGGGACCGCGAAGCCGTCCGCCAGGTCGTCGCCGCCGTGCGTGGACGGCTCCAGTCGGCGGCCGACCTTCGTGGAGACGGTGAACTCCGCGCGCGGGAAGGCGCTCAGGGCCTCCCCCAGTCTGCGTTCCGACAGGCCCAGTCCGTAGTGCGGGGCGGTGTCGAAGTAGCGGATGCCGCGCTGCCAGGCGGCGGTGACCGCCTCGTGGGCCTGCTCGTCGGGCACCTCGGTGAAAAGGTTGCCGATGACGGCGGCGCCGAAGCCCAGCCCGCTGACCGGGACGCCGCTGCTGCCGAGGGTGTTCACCGGCCCACCGGCCTCAGACGCAGTCCCTGCATGCCGCCGTCGACGGCGAGGGAGGTGCCGGTGGTGGCGCCGGAGAGCGGGCTCGCCAGGTAGGCGATGGCCCCCGCGACCTCGTCGGCCGAGACGAGGCGGCCGGTGGGCTGGCGGGCCTCCAGGGCGGCGCGTTCGGCGGCCGGGTCGGGCGCCTTGGCGAGCAGGCGGCCGATCCACGGGGTGTCCGCGGTGCCGGGGTTGACGCAGTTCACGCGGATGCCCTCGCGGACGTGGTCGGCGGCCATGGCGAGCGTCAGGGAGTACACCGCCCCCTTGCTCGCGCAGTACAGCGCCCGCTGCGGAAGCCCGGCGGTGGCCCCGATCGACGAGGTGTTCACGATCGCCGCGTGCGCCGACTCGCGCAGGTGGGGCAGGGCGGCGCGGGCGACCCGGACCATGCCGACCACGTTGACGTCGAGGACGCGGTGCCATTCCGCGTCGTCGTTGTCGGCCACGGTGCCCTGGGCGCCGATACCCGCGTTGTTGACCAGGACGTCGAGTCCGCCCAGGTCGGCCGCGGCCGCGGCGACGGCCGCGCGCACGGAGTCGTCGTCGCTGACGTCGGCGCGGTACGCCAGCAGCGGCTTCTCGACGGACGAGGGGTCCAGGTCGAGGACGGCGACCCGGGCGCCGCGTGCGGCGAGGAGTTCCGCGGTGGCCCGGCCGATGCCGGAGGCGCCGCCGGTCACCAGAGCCCTCAGGCCCTCGAAGTCGCTCATGCCGCCTGCCCCTTCTTGTGTGTGCCGTCGGCGAGGTCCTCTGCCCAGAAGGCGCCGGCCGGGAACGTGTACCGCGCGATGGACTCCGGGCGCATGGCCGCCGAGAAGCCGGGGCCGGTGGGTGCCCTGTAGTGGCCCGCGCGGATCACCACGGGATCGAGGAAGTGGTCGTGCAGATGGTCGACGTACTCGATGACCCGGTCCTCGGTCGTGCCGGTGACGGCCACGTAGTCGAACATCGAGAGGTGCTGGACGAGTTCGCACAGACCGACCCCGCCCGCGTGCGGGCAGACCGGCACGCCGAACTTGGCGGCGAGCAGCAGGATGGCGAGGTTCTCGTTGACGCCGCCGACGCGGGCCGCGTCGATCTGGACGATGTCGAGGGCGCCTGCCTGGAGGAGCTGCTTGAAGACGACCCGGTTCTGGACGTGCTCACCGGTGGCCACCTTCACCGGGGCGACCGCCTCGCGGATCGCCGCGTGGCCGAGGATGTCGTCGGGGCTGGTGGGCTCCTCGATCCAGTACGGGTCGAACTCGGCGAGCGCCCGGGTCCAGCGGATCGCCTCGTCGACGTCCCAGCGCTGGTTGGCGTCGATCGCCATGCGGATGCCGGGGCCGACGACCTGGCGGGCGACGCGGCAGCGCCGTATGTCGTCCGCCAGATCGGCGCCGACCTTGAGCTTGATCTGCCGGAAGCCGTCGGTGACGGCCGCGGCGGCGAGCCGGGTGAGTTTCTCGTCGTCGTAGCCGAGCCAGCCGGCGGAGGTGGTGTACGCCGGGTAGCCGGTCGCGAGGAGTTTCGCGACCCGCTCGTCGGCCCCCTCGCGTCCCCGGCGCAGGATCTCAAGGGCCTCCCGAGGGGTGAGCGCGTCCGTGAGGTAGCGGAAGTCGATCTGGCCGACCAGCCACTCGGGGTCCCCCTCGGCGAGGAGCCGCCACAGCGGCTTGCCGGCGCGCTTGGCGGCCAGGTCCCACACGGCGTTGACGACCGCGCCGATCGCCATGTGCATCACGCCCTTCTCGGGGCCGAGCCAGCGCAGCTGGCTGTCGCCGATCAGGTCGCGGTTCAACGTCCCCGGGTCCGCGCACAGTTCGTCGACGGACCGGCCGACCACATGCCCGCGCAGCGCCTCGATCGCGGCGACCTGGACCTCGTTGCCCCGCCCGATGGTGAAGGTGAACCCGTGCCCCTCGTGCCCGTCGGCCGCGTCGGTGCGGAGCACGACATAGGCCGCCGAGTAGTCGGGGTCCGGGTTCATCGCGTCGGAGCCGTCGAGCTCGCGCGAGGTGGGGAAGCGGATGTCGTAGGTGTCTACCGCGGTGACACGGGCGGGGGTAGAGGACACGGAAGGCCTTTCGGTAGGGGACGGAGCGGCCGGGCTCAGTCCTGGGCACGCCCCGTCGTGACGCGGGCGATCATGAGGGCGACCAGGATGATTCCGCCGTAGATGGCCTGGATCCAGAAGGACGGCACCTGAGCGAGCGTGAGCAGGTTCTGTACGACGCCCAGCAGGAGTACGCCGGTCAGGGCGCCGAACATGGTGCCCTTGCCGCCGTCGAGGCTGATGCCGCCGATCACCGCCGCCGCGAACACCGTGAAGATCATGTTCTGGCCCTGGTTGGCGCTGATCGCGCCGACGTAACCCGTCTGCATGATGCCGCCGACCGAGGCGAGGACTCCGGCGACGACGAACACGCCGAGCATCACGCGTTCGACGCGGATGCCGGCGGCGCGGGCCGCGTCCGGGTTACCGCCGATGGCGTACAGGGAGCGGCCGACGCGGTGGTACTTCAGGACGAGGCCGGTGACGGCGAAGGCGACCGCGGCGAGCCACACGGACATCGGGATGTTCAGGAAGGTCGTGGTGGCCAGGGAGTAGAAGCTGTCCGGCATGCCGAAGAGGGTCTTGCCCTTGGTGGCGCCGACGAGCAGTCCGCGCAGCACGATCAGCATCGCGAGCGTCACGATGAACGCGTTGAGCTTGAACTTCACGACCAGGACGCCGTTGAAGGCGCCGACCACCGCGCCGACCACGAGGACCGCCGACAGGGCGAGCGCGGCCGGGAGTTCGGTGCCCCAGCCGGACTGGGCGGCGGGCAGGACGAGGAGGGCTCCCACGGCGGGCGCGATGCCGACGACCGACTCCAGGGAGAGGTCGAACTTGCCGGTGATCAGGACGAGCGACTCGGCCAGCACCACCATCGCCAGGGCGGCCGACGCGCCGAGGATCGAGATCAGGTTGCGCTCGGTGAGGAACGAGTCGTTGACGAACGCGCCGAGCACCATGAGCAGCAACAGGGCCGGCACGAGGGCGAGTTCGCGGGCGCGGCGCAGCAGGACCGTCCGGGCCGCCCGCGCCTCGGGCACCCGCGCCTGTTTCACCGGCGGGGCCTGGGTGTCAGCCATGGTGGTCCACTCCTTCGATGGAGGCGATCAGCTCGTGGTCGCGCCAGCCGGCCGGGTGCTCGGCGACCACGCGGCCGTGGAAGAGGACGAGGACGCGGTCGCAGCGGCGCAGGTCGTCGAGTTCGTCGGAGACGACGAGGACCGCGGTGCCGTCCTCGCGGGCGGTGTCCACGCGGGAGAGCAGGGACTCCTTGGACTTCACGTCGACGCCCGCGGTGGGGTTGATGAGGACCAGCAGACGGGGGTCGGAGGCGAGGGCGCGGGCCATGACGACCTTCTGCGCGTTGCCGCCGGAGAGATCGGAGACGGGCTGGTCGGGGCCCTCGGTGTGGATGTCGAGGCGGTCGATCAGTTCGGTGGCGAAGCCGCGCTTGCGGTCGGTGCCGACGAAGCCGTGGCGGCCGAGCCGGTCCAGGACGCTGAGGGTGGCGTTGTCGCCGATGGTCATGCCGAAGACCAGGCCCTGGGCGTGCCGGTCCCGCGGCACGAAGCCGACGCCGGCCTTCAGGCTGGCCTGTACGTCGCCGAACGGCAGCGGCCTGCCGTCGAGCCGTGCGGTGCCGCTCGTCGGCGTGTGCAGTCCCGTGAACGACTCGGCGAGCTCGGTCTTGCCGCTGCCGCTGATGCCGGCGAGCCCGACGACCTCACCGCGGCGCACGGTGAGGTCGACGTCCTCGTAGGCGTCGGAGGTCAGGCCGCGGGCGTCGAGGAGGACGGGCGCGGTGTCCTCGACCTGCCTGAGCTGTACGGCCTGTTCGGCGAGGGTCTCGCCGGCCATGGCCTCGATCAGGGCGGCCCGGGGCATGTCGGCGACCGGGGCCGTGGTGATCCAGCGGGCGTCCCTGAGGACCGTCACCGTCTGGCACACCTCGTACACCTCCTGGAGGTGGTGCGAGATGAACAGGAAGGTGACCCCGGAGTCCTGCAGCGAGCGCATCCTGCTGAAGAGGCGCTCGATCTCCCGTTTGTCGAGCTGTGCGGTCGGTTCGTCGAGGACGATGAAGCGGGCGCCGAAGCTCAACGCCCGTGCGATCTCCACCATCTGGCGGTCCTCGACCTTGAGGTCGGCGGTGCGTGCCTCCGGGTCGACGCTCACGTCCCAGGTGTCGAGGAGTTCGGTCGCCTGCTTCTTCAGGCTGCGCCAGCTGATGAACCCGCGCCGGAGCGGCTGCCGGTTGATGAAGAGGTTCTCGGCGACCGTCAACTCCGGTACGACGGTGGGCTTCTGATAGACGCAGGCGACCTTGCTCCGCCAGGCGTCCCGGTCGGTGAGCGGGGGCGCCGGCTCGCCGTCGAAGCGGACGGTGCCCTCGTCGGGGGACTGGAGGCCGGTGAGGATGGTGACGAGGGTGGACTTGCCCGCGCCGTTGCGCCCGACGAGCGCGTGGGACTCGCCGGGCAGAACGCTGAGACGGCCGTCGGCGAGGGCGGTCGTGGGGCCGTACCGCTTGACGACCCCCTGGGCTTCCACGAGTGGGGTGCTCATTTGACCGTGTTGCCCCACAGCTTGGGGTCGTCGACGTTGTCCTTGGTGACCAGCGGCGCGGGCAGCTGGTCCTCCAGGATGCCGCTCGACAGCTTGACGATCGTGGAGTCGTGGTCCGTCGGGCCGGGCTTGAAGGTCTTCCCCTGCATCGCCGCCTTGATGTAGTACATGCCGTACTTGGCGTACAGGTCGGCCGGCTGGGAGACGGTGGCGTCGATCTCGCCCTTGCGGATGGCGTCGTACTCCTGCGGGATGCCGTCGTTGGAGACGATGCTGATGTGGCCCGCCTGCCCGGCCTTCTTCAGCATCCCCTTGGACTTGAGGGTCTGCAGCGTCGGCGCGAGGTAGACGCCGCCGGCCTGCATGTAGATGCCCTTGAGGTCGGGATTGGCGTTCAGGAGGGTGCCCAGCTGCGAGGCGGCCGCGTCGGACTCCCACTTGGCGGGGATCTCCAGCACCTTCAGCTTGGGGAAGTTCTTCTTCACGCAGGCCCGGAAGGCCTCGGAGCGGTCGCGGCCGTTGACGGAGGCGAGGTCGCCCATGATCTGCACGACCTTGCCGGAAGGGATCTGCTCCCCGAGGTACTGGCAGGCCTTCTCGCCGTACGACACGTTGTTCGCCCGGACGACCATGGCGACCTTGCCCTTGTCGGGGGCCACGTCGACCGCGACGACCGGGACGCCCTTGCGTTCGGCCTGGTCGAGGCCGGCCTCGATGGCGGCGCTGTCCAGCGGGGCGACGACCAGGCCCTTGACGCCCTGGTTGAGCTCGTTGTTGATGTCGGTGATCTGCTGGGAGGGGTCGCTGTTGGAGTTGACCGTCTTCAGCGTGTCCACCCCCTCGGACTTGGCCATCCTGGGCACGTAGTCGTTGTACGACTGCCAGAACGGCGAGGTCAGCAGCGGCAGGATCACGCCTACCTTGCCGGTCCCGTCACCGCCCCCGGTGCCCGCGCTGCCGGTGTCCTTGGTGCTGCCGCACCCGGCGAGCACGAGCGAGGCGCTCGCGGCCGCGGCCACCGCACCGATGATCCGAATCCTGTTCCGCTTCCCCACTGTCCTGCCGGGCATCTGGCGGCTCCTCGTTGAGCGTGTTCTCGCATGATCGAGCATGAGCGTGTTCGAGCAGATGACGGCATACTTATCAGACCACTCACCCCTGGCAATACCCCGTGGCGGCAGTTTTTCCCTTCTTCCGGCCATAGTGGTCCGACCACATCGCCGGATAGACTGCGGCGCCCCCGGTGTGGGGCATCCGGTGAGGGGAGGAGCGGCGTGGACGAGACAGCCCCGCAGAAGGGAAGCGTGCCGCAGCGCGCCATCGAGCAGATCAAGGCGATGATCGGCGAGGGCCGGCTGGAGCCGGGCCAGCGGCTGCCGACCGAGCGTGATCTGGCGGTCCAGCTGGGCATCTCCCGCAGTTCGATGCGGGAGGCGATCCGCGCGCTGACGGTCCTGGGCGTGCTGGAGGCGCGGCACGGCTCGGGCATCTACGTCACCCAGCTGGAGGCGGGCGACCTGCTGGAGACCTTCGGCGTGGTCGCCGATCTGTCCCGGGGCCCGCGGCTGGTGGAGCTGCTGGAGGTGCGCCGCATCCTGGAGTCGACGGCGACCGCGCTGGCCGCCGCCCGCATCACCCCCGACCAGCTGGCCGAGGTGGAGAAGCACCTCACGGCGATGAACGCCACCGACGACCCCGAGGTGATCCTCGCCCACGACCTGGCCTTCCACCGGGAGATCGCGGCGGCCGCCGGCAACGACACGATGGCGGCGATCCTGGAGGGCCTGTCCTCGCGCACCTTCCGGGCCCGGGTCTGGCGCGGCTACCAGGAGGAGGGCGCCTTCGAGCGCACCCGGCGCGAGCACGCCGCGATCCACCGGGCCCTGGTCGCCCACGACCCGGAGGCGGCCCGGGCGGCGGCCGCCGCGCATGTGGGCGAGGTGGAGGAGTGGCTGCGGGCGCAGCTCGGGGGGTGACCCCGGGGCGGGCCGAGCAGCGGACGGAGGATCGGTGAGGAGGGGGGCGGATCTCACCCGCCCCCCTGTCGGGGGCGGGGTCTCACCCGCCCCCTGTCGCCGGCCCCGCTCAGGCCCTGGCGAACCTCAGCGTGACCAGCTCGAACGGCCGCAGCCGCAACGAGACCTCGTTCCCCTCCCTCCGCAGCGGGGCGGCGTCGGCCGACGGTCGCTCCAGCAGATCCGTCGCCGTGACCCCGGCCACCTCGAACCCGGCCGTGAGCGTGGCCCGTGCCCGGCCGCCGTGCGCCTCGTGGAAGCGGACCACCACGTCCCCGCTGCCGTCGTCGGCCAGCTTGACCGCGGTGACGACCACCGCCTCCTGGTCGACCGACACGAGCGGGGCGACCTCCTGGGACCCCCGCAAGGACCGCTCCGGCAGGTTGATCCGCCACCCCTCCCGCACCGCGTCCCCGACCCCGGCCCCCGGGACCAGCGCGTGCCGGAAGCGGTGGACGCCCTGGTCGGTCTCCGGGTCGGGGAACCGCGGGGCGCGCAGCAGCGACGCCCGGACCGTGGTGGTCGTGCCCCGGTCGCCGTCCGTGCGCACGGTACGGGTCACGTCGTGGCCGTACGTCGAGTCGTTGACCAGCGCCACGCCCCAGCCGGGTTCCTCCAGGTGCACGAAGCGGTGGTTGCAGGCCTCGAACTTCGCCGCCTCCCATGAGGTGTTGGTGTGGGTGGGCCGGTGGAAGTGCCCGAACTGCGTCTCCGAGGCGTACCGTTCGGCGTGCACGTCCAGCGGGAAGGCGAGCTTGAGGAACTTCTCCGTCTCGTGCCAGTCGACCTCCGTGTCCACCAGCAGCCGCCGCTCCCCCGGCGCCAGCGACAGGAGCTGGCTGACGCGGGAGGCGCCGAAGGTCCTCGTGATCCGCACCCCGTGCCCCTCGGGGGCGATCCCGTCCACGCCGGTGAGATCCGTGACCGTGTTGCGGTAGAACTCGTCCACGTCCCAGGCGTCCCACATGTTGGGGAAGTCCGGGTGGAGTTGGAGGAGGTTTCCCGCCTGCCCGGCCGCGATGGTCTCCCGGTCGGCCGCGATGTCGTACGCGGAGACGACCAGGCCCCGGGCGTCGACCTCGACCCGCAGGACGCCGTTGTCCAGGACGTGCCCGCCGCCGGGTCGCCCGGTCACCGTGGTCCGTCCCTCGGTGACCGCGGGTCCGGCGCCGCCCGCCGCGACTCCCCGCCGGCCGTGGGGTGCGGAGTTGAAGAGCAGTTCCCGGGCCCCCTCCCCCGCCAGCGCGCGCTGGGCCGCGTCGACGATGCCGTTCAGCTCGTCCGCGAGCCGGTCGTAGGTGCGCCGCGCCTCCCGGTGGACCCACGCGATGGAGGAGCCCGGCAGGATGTCGTGGAACTGGTGGAGCAGCACCGTCTTCCAGATGCGGTCCAACTGCTCGTACGGGTAGGGGAATCCGGCCCGTACGGCCGCGGTCGCCGCCCACAGCTCGGCCTCGCGCAGGAGGTGTTCGCTGCGACGGTTGCCCTGCTTTGTCCTGGCCTGGCTGGTGAGGGTGGCGCGGTGGAGTTCTAGGTACAGCTCGCCGACCCACACCGGTGGTTCGGGGTACTCGGCCTCGGCCTTGGCGAAGAACTCCGCCGGGGTCTCCCAGGCCACGGCCGCCGACCCTTCGAGGTCGCGCAGGCGGGCCGCCTTGGCGATCATCTCCCGGGTCGTGCCCCCGCCTCCGTCCCCCCAGCCGGTGGGGGCGAGGGAGTGCCGGGCGACCCCCTTGTCCTTGAAGTTCCTTGCCGCGTGGGCGATTTCGCTGCCCTTCATGGAGCAGTTGTAGGTGTCGACGGGCGGGAAGTGGGTGAAGATCCGGGTGCCGTCGATGCCCTCCCACCGGAAGGTGTGGTGGGGGAACTTGTTCGTCTGCGACCAGGAGATCTTCTGGGTCAGCAGCCACTTGGACCCGGCCGCTTTGATGATCTGCGGCAGTCCGGCCGCGAACCCGAAGGTGTCGGGCAGCCACGCCTCCTCGTTCTCGATGCCGAACTCGTCGAGGAAGAACCGCTTGCCGTGCACGAACTGACGGGCCATCGCCTCCGAGCCGGGCATGTTGGTGTCCGACTCCACCCACATGCCGCCGGCGGGCACGAACCGCCCGTCGGCGACCGCCTTCTTGACCCGCGCCCACACCTCGGGCCGGTGGTCGCGCACCCACGCCCACTGCTGGGCCTGGGACATGGCGAACACGAACTCCGGCTCGTCGTCGAGCAGCGCGGTCATGTTGGAGGTGGTCCGGGCGACCTTGCGGACCGTCTCGCGCAGCGGCCACAGCCACGCCGAGTCGATGTGCGCGTGGCCGACGGCGCTGATGCGGTGGGCGGAGGGGACGGCGGGCTCCGTCAGGACCGTCTCCAGCCGTACGCGGGCCTGTGCCGCCGTGCCGCCCACGTCCTGGAGGTCCAGGGCGTCCAGCGCCTTCTCCACCGCCCGCAGGATCTCCCAGCGGCGCGCCGAGTCCACCGGCAGCTCGGCCATCAGCTCGCCGAGCACCTCCAGGTCGATCACCAGCTGCCACACCGTCTCGTCGAGGACGGCGAGGTCCATGCGCGCCAGCCGGTACTGCGGCTCGCTGCCCGCGGTCTCCTTGTCACCCAACTGTGTGGGCAGGAAGGGGTGGTAGTCGAGGATGACGGGGTTGGAGGCGGCCTCGACGTGCAGGCGCACCTCCTCGCCGCCCTCGACGGGCGCGCCGATCCGCACCCACTGGTTGCGCGGGTTGAGGCCCTTCACGGGGGTGCCGTCGGGCCGGTAGACCAGGCCCTCGCACTGGAAGCCGGGCATGTTCTCGTCGAAGCCGAGGTCCAGGACGGCTTCCACGGTCCTGCCGGCCCATTCCTCGGGGACGGTCCCGGTGACGCGGAACCAGCTGGTGCCCCAGGGGGCACCCCAGCGGGCGCCCACCGCGATGGGTTCCGGCTCGGCGGCCAGGCCCTCGGCGACGGGCACCGGCTCGTCGGGCGCGTGCCACACCGCCACCTCCAGCGGCACGGACTCGGGGTACACGGCGGGGCGGAGGCGCTCGTCGAGGACGCGCCTGAGGCGGGCCTCGACCAGGCTGCGGTCGTCATGCATGCGGGGTGCTCTCCAGGGTTCCGGGGGTTACCAGAGGTGGGTCACGGGGTCACCAGGGATGGGTGACGGTCACAGGGTCCGACGACGAGTACAGCTCCCCCACGGCGCGCAGCTCCAACCGTGCCTGCCGCTCGCCCTGTTCGGGGCGCAGGCCGGCGACGAACCAGGCCTGCTGGCAGGTGGCGCCGAGGAAGCGCCGGGTGCCGTCGGGCAGGAGCCGGTGCAGGGTGTAGTGGCGTACGGCGCCGGGTGCCCGGTTCCAGGCCAGGCGCAGGTCGCCGCCCGAGGCCGCGGTGACCCGCAGTCCGGAGGGCGGGCAGGGGGTGCGGTGGGTGTCGTGCACGGCGATCGCGCCGAGCCGCCACTTCACCGAGCCGGCGCCGGTGAGCCGTACGCCGAGCGTGTGGAGGGACCCGGAGAGCCCGGTGAGCCGTACGGTCGAGGTCCGCCAGCCGTCGCCGGTGGTCACCGGACGGTAGGTGTACGGCGGTGTCGCCCCCGGCGCGGACGGGTCGGCGGTGGCCACCGCGAGCTCGACGCCCACCTCGCCCTCGTCGGTCCGATGGGTCAGCTCGACCACCGTGTCACCGCTGATCGGCAGCCGTACGGTGTACAGGTCCACGGTGACCGGCGCGTCCACGACACCGGCCACGAGGACGCTGCTGCCGCCCCGCCAGGCGTCCGCGAAGTCGAAGGAGACGGCCGGGCGCGATCCGTCCGTCCGCACCACCCACCGCCGCGACGGCAGCCGGTCCTGCAGCCCGAGGTGGTTCCACGCGGTCTCCGACGTGACGGTCCCCTCCTCGTACCACCGCAGCCCGTGCCCGGTGTTGAACACGCTCGCGAAGGGCAGCGCGGTGACCGTCGACCGGTCCGCGACCGACACCGCCGGAGCCCGCCAGCCGTCCGTGGCGTCCGGCCGCGAGGGATCGAGCGACGCCCCGGTCCAGAAGCGGTCGTCGGCCGCGTGGAAGTGCTCCGGTCCCCGCTGGTCCGAGGGCAGGTGGTTGCGGGTCCACTCCGGCCGGTACAGCCCGATCGAGGTCACATGGGCCCGGTCCCGGGGCACGATCGCGTCCCAGTTCCCGGACGTGTTCCAGCCGTTCGCCTCCACGTCGACGCCCGCCCACAACGCGTAGCGGCTGCGGCCCAGTCGCTGTGCCAGCGTGCCCGAGGAGGCCAGACTGCCCGCCGTCCAACGGAAGTCGACGAACATGTCGTCCGCGGTCTCGAAGAACGGCTGGTTCCGGCTGTTGAGCGCGCCCTGCCAGCTCACCGTCCCGCCCACGGTCATCGAGTCGTACCAGGTGACCCGCTGGCCCTTCGCCGCGGAGAGGGACTTGAGCTCCCGTACGAATCCCAGCATGTCCGCCCCGAGGGCGGCGTCCCCTCCGCCGGTCTCGGCGTTGACGAACCAGCCGTCGAAGCCGTACGCCGTGGCGACCGCGACGAGTCGGTCCGCCAGCGGATACCGCCCCGCCGCGTCCTTCTGCACCAGGTCCCGGGTCCACCGCAGCTGTCCGCCGTAGGCGACCGGCGGCAGGAAGATGGTGCCGAGGACGGGCACGCCGTGGCGGTGGGCGGCGTCCACGATCGGGGCGTTCGGCGCGAGGATCAGCCCCTCGCCGGACGAGCCGCCCCAGAAGACCAGCTCGTCCACGTAGGCCCAGTGCCCGAAGGCGTAGTAGTCGGACGTGGCCGAGCCCTGCGAGGGGTTGCCGGCCGTGGGCCCGAAGGAGACCAGCGACTGGACGCGGGCCTGGTCGGCGCGTGCCGTCGGGTTCGCGGGCGTCGGGGTGAAGCGGGCGGCGAGCGGCACGGAGGCCGCGTTGAAGGCGAGGTCGGCGTCGTCGGCGGGCCGCCACGCCTTGAGGCTGCGCCAGGTGATGCCGGCGCCGGGGCTGCCGGCGGGCAGGGAGTCCGGGTACCAGTAGGTGGCGTACGGCTGGAGCGCGGTCGCCGTCACGGCCTGCGCGGGGAGGGCGGGCAGCAGCGCCGTCGCGGTCGCGGCGAACAGGACCGTGCGTCTGGTGGGGTTCACGAGCGGGTGCCTCCTAGTGGTCCTTGTGGGGTGGGAGTACCTGATCGGGGGTGACGACCTCGGTGATGCCGCGCGCGGACAGGTGGTCCCGGTCGGCGGCACGGGCGTCGAGGACGGTGGTGGGGCGGGCGCCGTCGGCGACCAGCCGGAACCAGGCGTCGTAGACCGGGCCGCCGGGTGCGCAGAGCGAGCGGGAGCCGGGGTCGGCGGGGACGACCAGAGCGGTCGTACGGCGGTCCGGGGCGGCCGAGCCGGCGCGTGCCGCCCGCTCCAGCACCCGGGCCGTGTCCTTCGGTTGCCGGTCGTTGGTCAACAGGCCGAGCCCGTACTCGAGTTCCGGGAAGTCGGCCAGGTCCCGGGACACGTCGTGGGAGCACCACCAGGTGATGCCCCACAGGTCGGGGCAGTCCAGGGCGCCGGCCACGGTCGCCTCGGTGAAGGCGGCGGCGTGCTCGGGCGGGACGAGCGGCGCGGGTGCGCCGACCTCCTGGAGCCAGACCGGCCGGTGCGGGTCGTCGGCCCAGGCCTTGCTCAGCTCGACGAGGTAGGCCGCGTGGTGCTCGCTCTCGACGGAGGTGCGGCCGTGACGCTGGGCGGTGCCGTTGAAGACCCAGGAGTGCACGGCGGTGACGGTGCCGTGGCGGGCGGCCTGGGCGGGGGTGAAGGGCTGGTCGTCCTGGTACCAGGTGGCGTCGTACTCGGCGTGCAGGTGCAGCCGGCCGGGCGCCCCTTCCTCGCAGGCGGCCAGCATGCGGGTGAGCCAGGCGTCGATCTGCTCGGGCGTGGCCGGGTCCGGGTCCGGATGGGGGGCGGCGGAGAACTGGTTGATCTCGTTGCCGAGGGTCATGCCGAGGAAGTTGGGGCGGTCCGCCAGCGCCGCCGCCAGCGTGCGCAGATAGGCGGCCTGGCCCTCGACGACCCGCGGGTCGGTGAAGAGGTTGCTCCGGTGCCAGGTCCGTGTCCAGGCCGGCAGGAAGTCGAAGCTGCTCAAGTGCCCTTGCAGACCGTCGACGTTGACGTCGAGTCCGCGTTCGGCGGCGGCGTCGACGAGCCGTACGAGGTCCGCTACGGCACGCTCCCGGATCAGGGTGCGGTTCGGCTGGAAGTACGGCCACAGCGGGAAGACCCGAATGTGGTCGAGGCCCAGGGCGGCGATCGAGTCGAGGTCGGCGCGGACGGCGTCCAGGTCGAAGTCGAGCCAGTGGTGGAACCATCCGACGCTCGGGGTGTAGTTGACGCCGAAGCGCACGGCAGCAGGCATGCGGAGTCCTTGTCAGACGCGGAGCGGGGGTTCAGCCCTTCACCGCCCCCTCGCCCACTCCGCGGAAGAAGTACCGCTGGAGACCGGCGAAGAGGGCGATCAGCGGGGCCACGGCGATGACCGTGCCCGCGGCGACGAGCCGTTCGTCGTTGGCGAAGGTGCCGTGCAGGTAGTTGAGGCCGATGGTGAGGGTGAACTTCGAGGGGTCGCTCAACACGATCAGCGGCCACAGGAAGTCGTCCCAGGCGCCCATGAAGGCGAAGATCGCGACGACGGCCACGGTCCCCTTCACCGACGGCAGCGCGATCCGCAGGAACCGCTGCCAGACGTCGGCGCCGTCGACGTAGGCCGCCTCCTCGATCTCGTAGGGCAGGTTGAGGAAGGCGTTGCGCATCAGCAGGACGTTCATCGCGCCGATGCAGCCGGGCAGGACCACGCCGACCAGGGTGTTGTTGAGGCCGAGCTCCCGCATGGTGGTGAACTGGGCGATGATGATGCCCTCCACGGGCACGAGCATCGCCAGGACGAAGGCGAGGGTGGCCGCGCGGCGACCGCGGTAGCGCAGCCGGGCCAGGGCGTAGCCGGCGAGTGCCGAACCGACGCAGTTGGTCACGACGTTGGCGGTGGCGACCTTCAGCGAGTTGAAGGCGTAGTCCCAGACGGGGATGGTGTCGGAGACGCGCTCGTAGTTGTGCAGGGTCGGGTGCCGAGGGAAGAAGGACGGTGGCGAGCTGTAGATGTCCTCCGTGGGGCCCTTGAGCGAGGTCGACAGCTGCCAGAGGAAGGGGCCGACGGTCAGGGCCAGGACGGCGAGCAACAGAACGTAGCGCAGCACCAGTTCGCCCTTGCGTGTCCGGGTCATGCCTCCCCCCTCCGATCGGCTCGCAGCACGAGCAGCATCAGCGCGACGGTGACGACGAAGACGACGACCGAGATCGCGGACGCGTAGCCGACCCGGCCCGTCAGTCCGGTGCCGGTGCGCTGGACGAGCATCACGAGCGTGGTGTCCTCGCCGGCCGGTCCGCCGCTCGGGCCGGCCATCAGGTAGACCTCGGAGAACACCTTGAAGGCGGCGACCGAGGACAGCGCCCCGACGAGTGCCATGGTGGAACGGACGGCGGGCACGGTCACCGTGACGAACCGCCGGATCGCCCCGGCCCCGTCCACCGCCGCGGCCTCGTGCAGCTCACGCGGCACGTTGGCCAGCGCGGCCAGATAAATGATCATGTAGTAGCCGAGGCCCTTCCACACCGTGACCGCCATGGCGCTCAGCAGGAGCAGCCACTGGTCGCTCAGAAAGCCGACCCGGCCGACCCCGACGGCCTCCAGCAACGAGTTGATCAGGCCGCGTTCGTCGAGGAGCCAGACCCAGATGAGTCCGACCACGACGATCGACGCGACGACCGGGGTGTAGAAGGCGGACCGGAAGAAGGTGATGCCGGGGATGTTCTTCTGGACCAGCAGCGCGAGCAGCAGCGGCAGGATCACCAGCGCGGGCACGACTCCGAGGACGTACAGGGTGCTGTTGCGCAGGCCGATCCAGAACATGTCGTCGTGCAGCAGCTCACGGAAGTTCGCGAGGCCCACGAACTCGCCGGGGATCAGGGTGCGCTTGTCGGTGAAGGCGTTGACCAGTGTGGAGACGAACGGGTACAGGATGAACACGCCGATGATCAGCAGCCCGGGAGCGGCGAACAACCAGGGACTCAGCGGCAGCTGGCGCCGCACCCGGCGCGCCCGAGAGACAGCGGCCATGACTATCCCTGCTGCTGGAGCAGGGTGTCACAGGCCTTGACAGCGTTGTCGAGAGCTTCCTTCGGGCTCTCCTTGCCCTGCAACGCCTTGGCGACCTCGTTGCGCAGGGCCGTCTTCATCTGCTCGCTGAACAGCACGGGCGTGTAGTTGACCGCGCTCTTCAGGGACTTGGCGGCGGCGATCCGGACCCGCGTCTCGTCCGTCCCGTCCTCCTTGGTGAAGTACGGGTCGTCCAGCGATCCCGCGGTGCTCGGGAAGATGGCGACCTTTTTCGCGAAGGACATCTGGTGCTCGGCGTCGGTGACGTAGTGCGCGAAGGCGACGGAGGCGGCCTTCTTCTTGGTCTGCGCGTTGACCATCACGCCCATCACGTACATGTTGACGTGTCCGGTGCTGGTGATCTGGTCGGTGATGCCGATGTTCCGGTACAGGTTCGGCGCCTGCTTCTTGAAGTTGCCGAGGTCCAGGGCGCTGCCGGGGTTCATGGCGACGGCCCCGGTGAGGAACTTCTTGCCGGACGACTCGGGGGTGGCGGTCAGCGCCTGCGGGTCGAGCGCCTTGGCGTCGTACAACTCCTTGTACTTGGTGAGCAGTTCGACCCCCTTGGCGTCGTTGAACGCGAAGGCGGTGCCCTCGGAGTTCATGAGCGGGACGCCGTAGCGGCCGAAGTCCTCGACGGTGGGCACGTTGGCGAGGGTGGCGACCTTGCCGTCGCTCTTCTTCGCCAGTTCGAGCGCGTCGGTGAAGAGTTCGTCATAGGTCTTCGGCGGCTGGTCGGGGTCGATCCCGGCCTCCTCGAAGAGGGACTTGTTGTAGAAGAGCGGGCCGGTGTTGAGGTACCAGGGGAAGGCGTACGTGCCGCTCATGCCCGGTATCCGGTGGCTGGCCCAGGCGCCGTCCAGGTACTCCTTCCTGTACTGTCCGGCCGCCTTGTCGAGGTCGAGCGCGAGGCCGGCCTTGGCGAGGGGGGCGACCAGGTCCGGGGACACGTTGACGACGTCGGGCAGGGTGCCGCCCGCGGCATCGGCGCTGATCTTGTCGGCGTAGCCCTCGGCGGGCTGGTCGATCCACTTCACGTCGGTGCTGGGGTACTTCTTCTCGAAGTCGGCGATCAGGCCCTCGAAGTAGTCCTTGAAATTCGCCCTGAGGTTCCAGGTCTGGAAGGTGATGTCGCCCTCGATCTTGCCGGAGGCGTCACTCGAACCGCTGTCGTCGCCGGAGCCGCAGCCGCTCAGCGGCAGGACGACACAGACGGCGGCGGCAGCGAGGGTTCTGCGGGAAATGGGCACGGCGAACCGTTCTCCTTCGCGGCGGAGGTGGCCAACGACGGAGACCCTGCACGCCTCCCCGCGGGCCCGTCAATGCATCTCGCACAGCTAATGTGTTTAGTGACTAATGCGTATTAGGTTGACGCCACTGAACCGCATTAGTACATTCTGCGCGGACCAACCGTCGCGGAAAGGGGGAAAGAGCGTGTCAGGCAAGCGGTCACCTGTCCGCAGGCCCACGATGAAGGACATCGCGCGGCGGGCCGGGGTCTCCCAGAGCGCGGTCTCCTTCGCGCTGAACGGCCGGCCCGGGGTCTCCGAGGACACCCGCGACCGGGTACGGCAGGTCGCCGAGGAACTCGGCTGGCGCCCCAGCACCGCGGCCCGCGCGCTGTCCGGCGAGGGCGCCGCCACGGTGGGCTTCGTCCTCGCCCGCCCCGCCGAGACGCTCGGCGTCGACTCCTTCTTCCTCCAGCTCGTCTCGGGGATACAGGAGGTGCTGGCGGAGCGTCACCTCGGCCTGCTGTTCCAGGTGGTGGAGGACGTCGAGGACGAGTGCGCGGTGTACCGGCGCTGGTGGGCCGAGCACCGGGTGGACGGCGTACTGGTGGTGGACCCCCGGACCGACGACCCCCGCACCGGGGTTCTCGACGAACTGGGCCTGCCCGGCGTGGTGATCGGCGGCGCCCCCGACGAACGCCATCCCGGGCTGTCGACCGTCTGGGCGGACGACGCGGGCGCGATGGCCGCGGTCGTGGACGAGCTGTACGCGCTGGGCCACCGGCGGATCGTCCACATCGCGGGCCTGCCGGGGCTCGCCCACACCGAGCGCCGCATCCGCACCCTGCGCGCGGAGGCCGAGCGGCGCGGGCTGACCGCGGTGAAATCGGTGACCACCGACTACTCCGACGCGGAGGGCGCGGCCGTGACCCGCCGGGTCCTTGAGGCGTCCGCCCCGCCTACCGCGCTGATCTACGACAACGACGTGATGGCCCTCGCCGGAGTCGCCACCGCGACCGAACTGGGCCGCTCGGTCCCCGCGGACGTGTCGGTGGTGGCCTGGGAGGACTCGGCGCTGTGCCGCATGGTCAAGCCCTGGCTGTCGGCCCTGTCCCGGGACAGCGTGGAGTTCGGCCGCACGGCGGCCACCGAACTGACCGCGCTGCTGGACGGCGGCCCGGCCCGGACCGTACGGGTGCCGGTGCCCCGGTTGATCGTGCGGGACAGCACGGCGGCCGCGCGCACCGCGCGCCCGCCACGGTGAGCCGTCCGGTCGGATCGGGCGGAGGAGCAGGGCGGTCGGGCGAGGAAGCGGATGCGAGCGGCTCCCCCGGCCGGGAACAGGACCTCATGCCCTTCGGCCGGTCGCTGCCCCGGTGACTGAAGGGGCCACCCGACCGCCCGCGATCCGGTGGCCCGGCCCCCGGCCCCCTCAGACCTCGGATCGGTACAACCCGAACTCCGCCACCCGTACGGCACTTCGGGACCGTGTCACCCTCAGCCGCCATCTCCGGGCCCGCACCGGAGACGGCAGCAGCAGGATGCGGCTCGCGCCGATCGTCCCGGCGGCCGCGACCTCGGTCCAGGTGCCGTCGCGGAAGGCCTCAACGACGAAGTCCTCCACCTGCTGACCGTGCCGGATGTCCTCCGCGAGGCGGACCCGGTCCACCTCCCGCTCGTGGCCCAGGTCCAGGGTGACCCGGCCCGGTGCCGTGGTCCGGTGCGCGCCCCGCGCAAGGTCGCGGGGCAGCTCGCGGTCGACGCGCTCACGGAACTCCCGCAGCCGGACGACGTCCGTGGGGTGCAGCAGGCCGTCGGTGTCCGGCGGGACGTTCAGCAGGAGCACCGCGTTGCGGCCCACCGAGCCGAAGAAGATCTCCGTCAAGTAGTCGACGGACTTGGGCTGTTGGTCGGCGTGGTAGAACCAGCCGTCGCGGATGGAGACATCGCACTCGGCGGGCCACCACTGGAGGTGGTCCGTCGCGGGCTGCGCCTTCACCAGGGCGGCGCGGCTGCCCTCGTCGGGTGTGTCGTACGACAGCGCCCAGTCGGTGCGGCCGTACTGGTTCTCCTTGACCGGGATCACGCTCCACTCGTCCTCGCGTGCGATGCCGCTCTCGTTGCCGACCCAGCGCAGGTCGGGGCCGGTGACGGCGATCGCCGCGTCCGGGGCGAGGGACCGTACGAGGGTGTACCAGCTGTCCCAGTCGTAGCTCTCGACCTTGTCGGGCGGGATGTGTCCCTGGGCGCCGTCGAACCACACCTCGTCGACGGGCCCGTACTCGGTGAGCACCTCATACAGGGTGTTGAGCATGTGGGCGCCGTAGTCGGTCGCGGGGAGGGTGAAGGAGCGGTCCGGCGTACGGTCGTCGCCCGCCACGAGGGTCGGGATCGTGCGCGGGGAGCGGGCGCTGCCGTTGGCGTAGACGCCGTGGAGGTACTGGTTCTCGTCGGCCGGTGAGAGGTAGACGCCGACCTTGAGTCCGTGCCGTCGCATCGAGTCGGCGAAGGAGCGCAGGACGTCACCCCGCCCGTCCCGCCAACTGCTCGACGCCACGGTGTGGTCGGTGTAGCGGGAGGGGTAGAGCACGAAGCCGTCGTGGTGCTTGACCGTGAGGATGGCCAGCTTGAAGCCGCCGTCCTTCAGCGCGGCCGCCCACTGGTCGGTGTCGAGGCCGGCCGGCTGGAAGACGTCCGGGTCCTCGTCGCCGGTGCCCCACTCCAGGCCGGTGAAGGTGTTCACGCCGAAGTGCAGGAACGCGGTCCGTTCCAGGCTCTGCCAGGCGATCTGCCGTGCGGTGGGCCGGACTTGGGACGCCTTGCGCACGAGGTCGGCCTCGGTGTCGTCCGGCGAGACGGGGATGCGGTAGCAGCCGTCACCGTCGAGGGCGGCCGCCCGGCCCGGAACGCCGGTCACGGCAAGGCCGGCCGCGGCGGTGACGAAGAGGCGTCTGGAGACGGTCATGGGGGGGGCTCCTCAGCTCAAGTGCCAGACTGTGGGGGTGCGTTGGTCGGCCGGGTCCTGCACGATCCGGCCGTCGTCCGTGACCGTGAGCGCCATCCGGGTGATCGCGTTGACGAGTCGGTGGCCGCCCGGCGCGGGCTCCAGCTCCCAGCGCTGCAGGGTGTTCGTCGGGTCGCAGGTGTCCCAGGTCGCCTCGACGCCGGGCTGGAGCGGCACGTTGAGCGTGAGCTTGCCGCCGCTGATCGCGAGGCAGCCGGCCGCCGACCGGAGGGTCACATAGCCGTCCGCCGTGCGCTGCACCGAGGCCGTGAAGGACCGCCCGAAGGTGTACGTCCCGTCCGCCACCGGCACCCGGGTCAGGTCCCGCCAACCGGGCGCGTGCCCGACAGCGGTACCGCGTTCCGCGAACTCCGTGTAGCTCGCGTCGGGATGCGGATCGCCCCAGGTGGCCTGGGCGACGTGCCGCAGGGCGGGCCAGAGCCGCACGGCGACCTCGTTCTCGGTCTCACCGCGTCCGTTGTCCGGCCACAGGCTGATCTTCGCGCCCGTGACCCCGTGGGAGGAGGCCAGCCGCTCGCCCTCGAAGCTGCGCGGGTCCCACTTCTGGTCGTACAGCGACTCGGTGTCGCTGTGGAAGCCGCCGCGGATCAGGTAGAGCGAGTAGGCGGAGTTCATCACCGAGTAGCCCTGCGCGATGAGCCCGCTCGGCTTGACCGCGACGTTCAGCCAGTGCTCGACCGTGGTGTCGGTGTTCACCGGCACGGTGTTGGCGCCGGTCAGCCCGTCGTTCCAGATGCGCAGCCCGATGCCCTTGCTCGCCGCGTGGTCGTGGACGCGGTTGACGAAGTCGACGAAGGCGTCCTGCGGGGTCGCGTCCGGACCGTACTTCTGCCGGGCGTACTTGAGGATCTGCGGGTACTTGGCGAAGTCGGAGCCGAGCATGTACTCGTCGGCGCCCATGTGCCAGGACTTCGCCGTGAAGACCTGGGCGTACTCGTCCATCAGGCCCGTGTAGTAGTCGAAGGCCGCCTGCTGGGTGATGTCGAGACGTGAGGGCTGCTTGGCGCCGTCGGAGTCGGTCAGCTGGAGGTCCGGGCGGTTCTCGATCCACGGGTCGATGTGCCCCGGGGAGTTGATCTCGGGGATGATCTCGACGTGGTACTTGTCGCCGAGGGCGACGAGCTGCCGTATCTCGTCCTTGGTGTAGTAGCCCCAGCTGTTGGCCTCGGGGTGGGCGTCGCTCTTGACCTTCAGCTCGACGAGCAGCTGGTTGAGCTTGTTGTAGGCCATCTCGCGGACGAGGTTCTCCAGCCAGGGCAGCGAGATGTGGATGTAGCAGGCGCACACACCCACACCGCGTTCCTTGTAGCGCGGCACGTCGACCGTGCGTCCGGCCGGGATCCGGTCGTCCTGCGCGAGGAGCTGGAGCAGGGTACGCGTGCCGTGGAAGGCGCCGGTCTCGGTCGCCCCGGTGATGGACAGGCGGCTGCCGGCGTGGAGTTCGTAGCCCTCGGCGCCGAGGGAGGTCCGCGAGGACCTGATGTCGACAACGATGTCACCGGTCCGGGCTCCACCGCGCACGACGGGCACCGTGCCATGGCCGGCCGCCCGCAGATCGCCCGCCAGCGTGTCGGCGACCCGGCGTTCGGCCGGGCCGTCCGCGACCAGCCGGGCCCCTGACCGAAAGGCGTAGGCACCCGACTCCGGAGTCCAGCGGGTCAGGGCGGGCACGGTGACCGGCGCCCGCTGGTCCGGACGGGCCACCGCCGGAACGGGTGCCAGGAGCAGCACCAGCAGTGCCATGACGGCGGCGAATCCCAGCCGTTTCCTCATGAGCGACTCCCTATTCATCGGACGGCTGATGATTGAGGTCGTCAGATGCACTGTCAACGGTGTGAAAACAGTCGAGAGTTGAGACAGAGATCGGATGACCTGCTGGTCGATGCCCTTCTCCCGGCCTCGCTCCTCGCGAAAAGTCCAAGAAGACCGGTCCGAATGTCCAAGCGCGAGCGCTCTCGACGTGCGGTCCGGCTCCGGGCAGAGTTCTCCCTACGTACTCGCGAGTAGCCCCGAGGAGCGCACGTGACCAGCTGGGTCGGCCGTACCGCCGCCGAGATCGCCGCCGCCGTCCGCGAGAAGCGGGCCACGCCCCGGGAGGTGGTGGCCGAGCACCTCGCCCGGATCGAGAAGCTCGACGGGCGGATCGGGGCGTTCCGGGTGGTGCGCGCCGAGGCGGCACTGGCGGAGGCCGACGAGGTGGGCTCCCGGGGTGATCTCGGTGAACTGCCCCTGGCCGGGGTGCCCGTGGCCGTCAAGGACAACCTCGCGGTGCGCGGTGAGACCAACCGGGTCGGTTCCGTCGCGACCCCGGACTCGCCCGCAGAGGCCGACCACGAGGTCGTGGCCCGGCTGCGGGCCGCGGGCGCGGTGGTCGTGGGGCTGACGAACGTGCCGGAGCTGTGCGTCTTCGGCACCACGGAGGGCGTGCACGGCACCTCCCGCAACCCGTGGGACACCTCGCGCACGGCGGGCGGCTCGTCCGGTGGCAGCGCGGCCGCGGTCGCCGCGGGGCTGGTCCCGATCGCCCTCGGCAACGACGGCATGGGCTCCCTGCGCATCCCCGCGGCCAACTGCGGGCTCGTCACACTGAAGCCCGGGTCGGGAGTGGTACCGGCCGGCATCAGCGACGGCGACTGGTTCGGCATGTCCGAGAACGGCCCCCTGGCGACCACGGTCGAGGACGCGCGGCTGCTGCTCTCGGTCCTCGCCGGCACCGAGTTCGTACGACGGGACACTCCCGCCACCCTCGACATCGCCGTGTCCCTGCGCAGCCCGCTCGCCGGGGTCACGATCAGCGCGCCGTACACGCACGCGGTCCGCGAGGCGGCCGGACTGCTGATCAAGGCGGGGCATCAGGTGCGGCGCGCCGACCCGCCGTACCCGCTCTCGCTGGGCGTCACGTCCCTGGCCACCTGGACGGCGGGTACCTCGGTGGACGCCCAGGGACTCGACCCCCGTCTCCTGGCCCGGCGCACCCGGGTGCACGCGGCGATCGGCCGGCGCTTCGTCAAGGCCGTGCGGACGGGCAGGGCACGGGAGGAGCTGCGCGAGCGCCTGGAGCCGTTCTTCGCCGAGCACGACGTGCTGGTGCTGCCTGCGCTGGCCCGCCGCTCGCCCAAGGCCGAGGCCTGGCACGAGCGGGGCTGGCTGCGCAACGTCCTCGTCAACACCAACTACTCGCCCCTGACCCCGCCGTGGAACCTCACCGGCTGGCCGGCCATGTCGGTCCCGTTCGGCACCCTGCCCTCGGGCGCGCCCACCGCCGTGCAACTGGTGGCCCGGCCGGGTTCGGAGGCGCTGCTGCTGGAGGTGGCGGAGGAGCTGGAGCGGCGGCAGCCGTGGCGGCGGACGGCGCCGCTCGACTGAACTACCGGTCCTGGAGGGCCTTGTACATGATGTGCAGGCCGACCAGCCCGTGCCGGGGGTGCTCGAAGGCCTCCGGCACGGTGCCGAGGATCGTGAAGCCGAGCGAGGTCCACAGCCGCACGGCCGGGTTGGTCTCCACGACGGCGTTGAACACCATGCCCCGGTAGCCGTCGGCCGTGGCGGCGGCCAGGATGTGCTCGGCCAGGGCCCGGCCGTAGCCGCGGCCGCCGCGGTCGGGGTCGACCATGAAGCCGGCGTTGGCGATCCGGGCGGCGGGGCCGCCGTAGTTGGGGGTGACGTAGGCCGAGGCGACGAGGTCGCCGCTCTCGTCCTCGACGACGTGGACGCGCTTGGCCGGGTTCATCCACAGGGCGCGCGCTGCTTCTTCGGAGGTGTCGGGGTCCCAGGCGTAGGTCTCGCCCGCGGCCACGATCCGGTGCCAGAACGGCCAGATCCGCGGCCAGTCGTCGGCCGCGGCTTCTCTGATCAGCATGGGCGTGAGTCTCGCACGCCCATGCCGTCGGCGATCGCGAAGGTCCTGCGGTCAGTCCACGCTGGGCAGGATGTGGGGCTCGGCGAGGTCGTCCTCGTAGCCCGCGAGACGGATGGGGGCTGAGCGCGCCCACACGTCGAGACTGCCGATGTCCCCAGGCCGTCGGCCCGCTCGCTCCGGGCGTTCCTTGGGGCGTTGCTCGCGATTCGTCTTTTCCGGTGTCACCGCGCACTCCTTATGTGTCGGGCTCACCCTCGGGACGGGTACCTGTCAACCTACGGTCCGGCGCCTGACGTCCGCTCGGGTCTGGGTCGAGTTCGGGTTCGGACGCGGTGGCGCCGGCAACTCAGGTGAGAGCAAACCGTGGTGACCGGCTTGTCCCGGGACGGACTGTGGGTGTGGGTGGGACCCCGTACTGCCGTCCGTCGGCTACAGATTAACCAGATGAGCGGGGGGCCGCTCGATAGGGGCTGAAAACAAGGTGTAACCATTGCAATTCACTGTGGCTTCTCCGGCCTAGTTTGGCCTGATTTGTTCCTTGAAGCCCCTTTCTGAAGTCACCCGTTCGGCCTACGGCTCGACCGAGCCTCCGAGCCATCGGGGTCGCGCAGTTCAAGTCCCGTTGGCCGGTTCGCAAGGCACCCATGATCTGCTGACCCACGGCAACGGCCGGCCGGCGGGAGGTCTGACGTATGGAACTGCGCAGTGTCGACGAGCTGATGGATCTGCTGCACGCCTGCGGCAGCGAACACGCCCTGCGGACCGCCGCGCTGCTGCGTCGCAGCCGGCCGGCCGACAAGGAACTCCAGGTGGCGGGCCTGGTGATGGGCACCGGACAGGCGGCCGAGGTCGTCCGCACCCTGCTCGGCGAACGGGTCTGCCGCCTGCTGCGCCGGCGCGGCCCCGCCGACGACGAAGAGCTGCTGCGCCTGGCGGCCGAGGAGAGCCTGACGGCCCGGTTCAACGCCGGTGTCCTGGAGGACTGGCGTGCCGTCCTGGAGCTGGTGGCCGCACGCAACTCCCGCCTGGAGTCTGTCGACTGACGGTCCGTCATGAGACGGTACGGCGATGACGTCGTCGTACGGACTGCACGGCAGGGCCGCCCTGGTGACCGGCGGCACCCGCGGGATCGGGCGCGAGGTGGCTCGGCAACTGGCCGACGCCGGCGCGCTGGTGTGCGTCACGGCGAGGAACCGGGAGGACGTGCGGCGGACCGCCAGCGAGCTCGGCGGTGTCGGACTCGCGGGCAGCGTCGCCGATCCCGCCCATCCGCGTGCCCTCGTGGACCTCGCCCTGCACGAGTTCGGCCGCCTGGACATCGTGGTCAACAACGCGGCGACGAATCAGCCGTACGGCCCCCTCGTGGACGTGGATCCGCATGCCTGGCGCGAGGCCTTCACCGTCAATGTCGAGGCGCCGCTGCGGCTGGTGCAGCAGGCGTGGCGAGGATGGATGCGCGAGCACGGCGGGTCGGTGGTCAACGTCTGCACGGAGGGCGCCGGGCACGTCGGCCCGAACGTCGGCGCGTACGGCACCAGCAAGGCGGCGCTGCTGCACCTCACCCAGCAGCTGGCGGGCGAGCTGGCGCCGAAGGTGCGGGTCAACTCCGTCTCGCCCGGACTCGTCAGGACGGAGATGGCCCGGTTCGTGTGGGAGAAGGGTCCCGTCGAGCTGCCGCTGGGGCGTGTCGGCGAGCCCGAGGACATCGCGCGGGCCGTGGTGTGGCTCGTGTCCGACGCGGCCGAGTGGATCACCGGGGCCGACCTCCTGGTGGACGGGGGCACCCGGGTGCGGGCGGCGCAGCCGGGCGGGTACGCGGTGCACGACCGGCTGCGGTCGCACGCCCCGCCGCCCTCATGAGGACGTCGGCCCCTATGACGACGTCACGGGAACAGGGCGATGCCCATGAGGACGATCAGGCACGCGAAGACGACGAACGCGATCATGCCCCAGCTCCAGGGGTGCCTGATCGGGTCGGAGGCACCGCCTCGGGGCCGGTCCTCGGGGAGCTCGCGGTGGACCGGACGGTCGCTCGCGTAGAACTCCTCGTCGGTCGGGTAGTGGTTGCGCGGATCGTTGAAGGCGCGCGGATCGATGCTGTGTGGACGTGCCATGACAACTCCTGGCGGGGGAGGCTCCCGGACCCCCGGGTTCCCCCTCGGCGGCGACCCACACGCCGGGCCGCCGGCCGGAGGTCAGGTCCGCTGACTCACCACTTGCCGGGAGCGTAGTCCTTCAGGAAGACCCCGTACACGTCCTCGCCGTCCTCGCCGCGCACGATCGGGTCGTAGACCCGGGCCGCGCCGTCGACCAGGTCGAGGGGGGCGTGGAAGCCCTCCTCGGCGAGGCGGAGCTTGTCGTAGTGGGGGCGCTCGTCGGTGATCCAGCCGGTGTCGACCGAGGTCATGAGGATGCCGTCGGTCTGGAACATCTCCTGGGCGCTGGTCCGCGTGACCATGTTCATGGCGGCCTTGGCGGCGTTGGTGTTGGGGTGGCCCGCGCCCTTGTAGCCGCGGCCGAAGACACCCTCCATCGCGGAGACGTTGACGACGTAGGAGCGGCCGCTCCCGGCCTTCTTCGCGGCGTCGGCCATGGCCGGACGCAGGGCGCTGATCAGGATGAACGGTGCCGTGTAGTTGCACAGCTGGGTTTCGAGGAGCTCCACCGGGGAGATCTGCTCGATGGTCTGGACCCAGGTGTTGCTGTCGACGACGTCGGGGACCAGGCCGCCCGCGTCGATGGCGGTGCCGTCGAGGTGCCGGGCCACACTGGCGTTGCCGGCGACCAGGGCGAGGTCGGCCACCTGCTGCGCGTCCATGCCGGAGATCCCCGCGGGCAGCGAGGCGAGGCCGTCGACCGCGCCGGAGCCGAAGGCGCCGATGACGTGGTGGGCGGGGAGTTCCCCGGCGGGCAGCGGGGCGCTCTCGCCGTCGACCAGGGCGGCATAGGCGGAGGGCAGCCGGCGTACGGTCTGCGTCGCGTTGTTGACGAGGATGTCGAGCGGGCCCGCCTCGGCGACCTGCTCGGCGAGCGCCACCGCCTGCGCGGGGTCGCGCAGGTCGATGCCGACGACCTCCAGGCGGTGCAGCCAGTCCCCGGAGTCGTCCATGGCCTTGAAGCGGCGGATGGCGTCCTTCGGGAACCGGGTGGTGATCGTGGTGTGCGCGCCGTCCCGCAGCAGCCTCAGCGCGATGTACATGCCGATCTTGGCGCGGCCGCCGGTGAGCAGGGCCCGCTTGCCGGTGAGGTCGGCGCGGGCGTCGCGCTTGCCGCGGTTCAGGCGGGCGCAGTCCGGACAGAGCTGGTGGTAGAAGTAGTCGACCTCGACGAACCGGGTCTTGCAGGTGTAGCAGGAGCGCGGGCGCTGGAGTATCCCCGCGATCCGGCCCTCCTCGGTGACGGAGGACGGCAGGATGCCTTCGGTCTCGTCGTCGATGCGCTGGGCGGAACCGGTCGCGGTCGCTTCCGTGACCGCCTTGTCGTGGGCGGTCTTGGCGGCCCGGCGCTCCTGCCTGCGGCGCTGCTTCACCGTGCGGTAGACCCCGGCGGTGGCCCGGCGCACGGCGATCGCGTCGGGGTGGTCGACCTCCAGCTTCTCGAGCTCGTCGAGCACGCCGAGGCAGACGGCCAGCCGCTCCGGGTCGATGCCGGGGCCGTATACGACCTCGTCCCCGGGCTCGCGCACGACCTCGTCCATGGTCGTCGCCGAACCGTCCTCTGTCACCGTCATCGCGCTGCCGCTTCCCTGGGTCACCCGTGCGGCGCTGTGCCGCGTCCGCTGTCGAACGCGAAATTTTACTTCAGCGCCGGGGCCCGTCCGCAAACCGGAAACGATCAAGAACCGCAGGCGACCAGCAGTTCCTTCACCTCCTCGGTCAGCGCTTGGGACAGCAGGTCCAGGTCGGGCACCGCTTCCCCGTCGGCGACCAGGCCGTAGTGGACCTGTCCCCGGTAGGTCGAGATGGCCACCGCCAGGGACTGGCCGCGGGCGAGCGGGGCGAACGGGTAGACCTCGGTGACCGGGTTGCCGCCCAGCTTCAGGCCGACGCCGGGCAGCGGGACGCTGGTGACGAGGATGTCGAACCACAGGCGGGCGCCCTGACCGGCCAGGGGTCCGCCGAGGCGGTGGCCGAGGGCCGGGACGTGGTCGGCGAGCAGGGCGACCGCTCCCGCTCCCCGGTTCGGGCCCGCGTCCTTGTTGCGGTCCATGGCCGTGCGGACCGTGTCGAGGCGGCCCAGCGGGTCGGGGTCGTCGACCGGAAGTGTCATCAGGTACCCGGAGAGCCGGTTGCCCTGCGGGTGCGCGGTGCGCGGACGGCGCCGGGAGACGGGGATCAGGGCCCGGGGTGCCACGCCCTCGCTGCCGTCGCCGCGCTCGTCCAGCCAGCGGCGCAGGGCGCCCGCGACGACCGCGATCAGGACGTCGTTGACGGTGCCGCCCCGGCTCTTGCGGATGTGGTGCACGTCGTCTAGATCGACGACGACTCCGGCGGTGCGCCGGGTACCGCTCGGCTCGGAGGTGAGGGCGCCGCAGGGACGCGCGCCCATGGAGGAGAGCGCGACGGAGGCGCCGATGTCGAGGGCGCGGCCCAGGTCGGAGACGGCGCCCCGGACGAGCCCGGGCAGTTTGCGCACGTCCGGGAACACGCCCTTCGCGGGCTCCTCGGGGCGTGGCCTGCGTGCGGGCAGGTCCATCGGGTCCAGGACGGCGGCGGCGAGCGTCAGGGCCCGCAGTCCGTCGGCCAGGGCGTGGTGGAACTTGAAGAGCACGGCGAAGGAGACGCCGTCCTCCCCCGGCAGCACGTGCGCCTCCCAGGGCGGGCGTTCACGGTCCAGCGGCCGCTGCATGAGCCGGCCGGCCTCGGCGTGGAAGTCCGCGGTGGGGGCGTGCAGCAGGACGTGCCGCAGCGGGTCGAAGTCGGGATCGGGGACGCGGGCGGCTCCCCCGAAGGCGTACGGGAAGCCGAGCGGCCACACGTCCCTGATCCGCATCCGCAGACCGGGGACGGCGGCCGCCCGGCCCGCGAGCAGGTCGGCCGCGTGGGCGCCGGCGGTGGGCGAGTGCGCCGTGAAGACACCGAGCGCCCCCAGGTGCATCGGGTGCTCGGCGGACTCCATGTTCCAGAACGCCAGGTCGAGAGGGGCCAGCAGGTCAGAAGTCAATGGCTTGCCTCGCGTCGACAACAGGTGGGCCAGCAGTCAATCGCCCCACGGCGATTACGGTCAAGTACGATCAAGCTACGCACAGTTAACAGCAGATTAAGTCCCGCCCCCAGTGAAAGGGGCGGGACACATGGTGCGGATGGGCTCACCCGTAGGTGCTCAGCACCCCGCCGGAGTCGCCCGGGAGGCGTCCCGGATGAGGGCCTGGTGTGCGGCCCTGACCCGTTCGGCGTCCGGTTTCAGGACCGTGCGGTCGTAGGTGAGCAGCCCGTTCAGCTCACCCTCGACGTCCGAGATCTGGGTGTAGACGGCCGCGTTGCCGCCGCGGCAGGCCAGGGCCCGCACCTCGTCGAGCCTGGCCAGATAGTCGTCCGTGTAGGTCGCCGGGTCGACGTCGACGTACGACTGCTGGACCGACCAGGCGTGTCCGGGGACCGCCAGGCCGAGGCCGCCGTACTCACCGCTGACCAGGGCACGTCTGCCGTCCGGGTGAGGCGGCAGGGCGGGACTGGGATAGCCGTGCTCGTCCATGATGTCGCCGGCGTTGCCGTCGGCGCCGAGGTTGAGTCCCGACTGGTTGTTGACCAGACGGGTCGGGTCCCAGGCCTTGGCCTGCTCGGCGATCCGGCCGACGTCGTACTGCCCCCAGCCCTCGTTGAAGGTCACCCACATGACGACCGACGGACTGCTGATGTGTTCGTCGATCATCTGTTTCATCTCGCGCTCGTACTCCGCGCGGGCGGCCGGGCCCGGATTCACCCCCGCGGTCATGGCGGGCATGTCCTGCCACACCATCAGGCCCAGCCGGTCGGCCCAGTAGAACCAGCGGTCGGGCTCGACCTTGATGTGCTTGCGCACCGCGTTGAAGCCGAGCTGCTTGTGGACCCTGAGGTCGTACGCGAGGGCCTCGTCGGTGGGTGCGGTGTGCAGGCCGTCGGGCCAGAAGCCCTGGTCGAGGGTGGCCATCATGAAGACCGGCTGACCGTTGAGGACCGTGCGCGGGGTGCCGTTCACGTTCTCGACGGCGATGGAGCGCATCCCGAAGTAGCTGCCGACGCGGTCGGCGCCGACGGTCACCTTCAGGCCGTACAGGAACGGGTCGTCGGGCGACCACAGGCGCGGCTCGGCGATGCTCAGGGAGAGGGGCTCACCGGTCCGGCCGCGGGCGGTGGCGACCTTCCGTTTTCCGTCGTACGCCGTCGCCGTGACCGGTACGCCGTCGCGGACGCCCTGCGCCTCGACGGTCAGCCGGCCGGCGGAGACGTCGGGGGTCAGTTTGAGGGAGTCGACGTGGTCGGGGGCGACGGGTTCCATCCAGACGGTCTGCCAGATGCCGGAGGAGGGGGTGTACCAGATGCCGCTGGGGTCGAGGCGCTGCTTGCCGAGGGGCGGGTTCTCGGCGCCCGCCGCGTCGGTGGGGTCGTACACGCCGACGATCAGTTCCTGGGTGCGGCCGGGTTTCAGCGCGTCGGTGATGTCGGCGCTGAACTTGTCGTAGCCGCCGGTGTGTTCGGCGACCCTGGTCCCGTTGACGTACACCTCGGACCGCCAGTCGACGGCCCCGAAGTTGAGCCGCAGGCGCTTGCCGGAGCCGATGCGCCAGTCGGCCGGGACGGTGAAGGTGCGGCGGTACCACATGCGGTCCTCGTGCCGTTCCAGGCCGGAGAGCCGGGACTCGACCGGGTACGGGACGAGGATGCGCTCGGCCAGATCGCGGCCGACCGGCGGCTGTTCGCCCGGCTCGGCGGCGGCGAACTGCCAGCGCCCGTTGAGGTTTTGCCACGCGTCGCGGGTCAACTGCGGCCGGGGGTACTCGGGATGGGCGTTGCCGGGGCCCACCTGGTCGGCCCACCGCGTGCGCAGCTCGTACGTCGAGCGGTTGGGGCCGCTGCTCCAGAAGGCGTTGACAACGTTGCCGTCCGCGCCGGTGAGCCCGCCTTCGCCGTCGTAGCGGAGATCGGCGGTGCCGCGCGCGGTGCCGGCCTTGTTGCCCACGACGGGTTCGGCGAGGGCGACGAGCAGCGCCCGGGGGTCCCGCGGGTCCTGTCTCGCGGCGCCGAGGGGCCACTTGGCGCCGCCGATCACCGCCTGGAGGTGGTCGGTGAGGCCGGCCGGGGGCGCGGCGAGCGGCTGGGCGAAGTCGAGCTTGAGGGTGCGGCCGGTGCCGAGGACGGTGGTCGCGATCGGGCCGTCGTAGTCGTAGCCGTCGGGGAGCCGGAACGCCGACTGCGGTACGGCCTCCTTGGTGCCGCCGGGCCGCACCCAGCGCAGGTGGAGGTTGGAGCCGCCGTAGTGCTCGAAGTACTCGACCTTGACGTCGTAGGACTGTCCGGCGGTCAACTCGACCGGCTGGGCGGTCTGTTCGATGTCCCAGTCGTCGACCCAGTGGTCGATCAGGAGCTGTCCGCCGATCCACAGACGGAAGCCGTTGTCGCCGGTGACGGAGAAGGTGTGGGGGCCGGACGCCGTCGGTACGAGCCTGCCGGTCCAGCGGACGCTGACGTCGTCCGAGCGGCCGGTCGCGGCGGCGAGCCGGGGTTCGAGGGTGTCGAAGTCGAGGTTCGGGTCGAAGGTGGTGGCCTTGAGCTCATGGAAGTCGAAGGCGCCGGGGGCGGACTGGGTCCAGTACTCGCCCTTGAGTCCGCGGGCCTCGACGGGGTCGTCGGCCAGGGCGGGCGCCGCGGTCAGACCGGCGAGCCCGAGGAGGGCGGCGACCAGTAACGCCAGCCGGTCTCTGAGGCGGGTGAGGTGCCTGCTGTGCACAGAAGCCTCCATAACAACGTTGTCATGGGCAGGAGTTGGCATGACAACACGGATTCCGACTTCCGTCCAGGGACATGACAAGTCTGCAGCGCGTGCCGTCGCCGGGGCGCACGCGGACAATGGGCACTACACCCCTCCCCTGCCGGAAGAAGGCGACGGAGATGCCGAAGGTTTCCCGCGACACGACCACCCAGGGCGGCGACTACGGGGCGGTGGTCGACCGCTCCGAGGAGTTCGGCGACTACACGGTCGACTTCCTGACCTTCCGCGAGGACGTCGACCACCGCCCCCTGCTCAAGGGGCTGCCCGACGACCGCTGCCAGTGCCCGCACTGGGGCTACGTCTTCAGGGGGGAACTCACCTTCCACTACTCGGACCACGACGAGACCTACCACGAGGGCGACGCGTTCTACGCGCCCGCGGGGCATATACCCGTCCACACCGAACCGGGCAGCGAATACCTCCAGATCAGCCCCTCGGACGAGCTGCGCCGGACCGGCGAGGTGATCATGAAGAACTTCCAGTCCCTGCGTGAACAGGGCTGACGGGCTTCAGGACACCAGCTGCCCCTTCCCGAGCGCGATCACCCCACCCTTGGACACGGTGTACAGCTCCGCGTCCCGCTCCGGGTTGACACCGATCGTGGCGCCCGGCGGGACCTCGACGTTCTTGTCGAGGACGGCACCGCGGACCACCGCGCCCCGGCCGATCTTGACGTTGTCGTGCAGGACCGAGCCCTGCACGACGGCCCCCGGGTCGACCAGCACGCCCGGTGACAGCACGGACCGGCTGACCTGGCCGCGGATCAGGCAGCCCGCGCTGATGATGGACTCGCTGGCGATGCCGCCCGCGTTGAAACGGGCCGGGGACAGCTGGCCCGAGTGGGTGTAGACGGGCCACTGCCGGTTGTAGAGGTTGAAGGCGGGGCGCTCGGCGATCAGGTCCATGTGGGCGTCGTAGTAGGCGTCCAGGGTGCCGACGTCCCGCCAGTAGCCGCGGTCGCGGGTGGTCTCGCCGGGCACGTGGTTGGCACTGAAGTCGTAGAGCTGGGCCTCACCGCGGTCGGTGAGCTGCGGAAGGATCGAACCGCCCATGTCGTGGACGGAGTGCTCGTCCTCGGAGTCCCGCTGGAGCGCCTCGATCAGGGCCTTGGTGGTGAAGATGTAGTTGCCCATCGAGGCGAACACGGACTCCGGGTCGTCCGCGAGCCCGGGCGGGTCGGCGGGCTTCTCCAGGAAGCGCTCCACCGTGAGGCCGTCCGAGCCCGGGGATATCACCCCGAAGGACGGGGACTCGGAGCGCGGGACACGGATGCCGGCCACCGTGACGCCCGCACCGGACTCGATGTGCTGCGCGAGCATCTGGCGCGGGTCCATGCGGTACACGTGGTCGGCGCCGAACACCGCCACGTACTCCGGCCGCTCGTCGTAGATCAGGTTCAGGGACTGCAGGATCGCGTCGGCGCTGCCGAGGTACCAGTGCGGCCCGAGGCGCTGCTGGGCGGGCACCGGAGTGATGTAGTTGCCGAGCAGGCTCGACATCCGCCAGGTGGTCGTGATGTGCCGGTCCAGCGAGTGCGACTTGTACTGCGTGAGTACGCAGATGCGCAGAATGTCACCATTGACCAGATTGGACAGGACGAAGTCGACCAGACGGTACGTCCCTCCGAAGGTGACCGCCGGTTTGGCGCGATCAGTGGTCAGGGGCATGAGGCGTTTGCCTTCTCCGCCCGCGAGTACGATGCCGAGCACCGAAGGTCCGCCACGACGCATGGCCGCTCCCCTCACCTGGTTTGTGACCCATGCTTGCCCTTGTCAGGGGCTCGCTACGCCTGTTTGACGATCTCCTCGTACAACCGGACCGTGCGCCGCGCGACCGCGTCCCAGCCGAACTCCTCCACTGCGCGCCGCCGTCCCGCCTCGCCCATCCGCCGTGCCGTGGCCGGATCGCCGATCACCGAGTCGAGTGCCCCCGCGAGGGCCGTCTCGAACCCGTCGTCCACGGTCACGAGCAGTCCGGTCCTGCCGTCGTCCACGACCTCGGGGATACCGCCGACCCGCGAGGCCACCACGGGGGTCCCGCAGGCCATCGCCTCCAGGTTGACGATACCGAGGGGTTCGTACACCGAGGGGCAGACGAACACCGCGGCATGGGTGAGCAGCTGGATCACCTCGGGGCGCGGCAGCATCTGCGGGATCCAGTGCACGCCCTCGCGGACCCGGCTCAGCTCCTCGAAGAGCTCGCGGAACTCCCGGTCGATCTCCGGAGTGTCCGGCGCGCCCGCGCACAGCACGACCTGCGCCGCCGGGTCGATGTCCCGCACCGCGCGCATCAGATGGGGCACGCCCTTCTGGCGGGTGATCCGGCCGACGAACAGCACGAACGGGCGGTCCCGGTCCAGGCCGATCCGGTCCAGCACCTCGGTCCCGTGGTCGGGCCGGTACAGGGTGGTGTCGATGCCGTTGTGCACGATGTGGACCTTGGCCGGATCCAGCGCCGGATAGCAGCCGAGGATGTCCTCGCGCATGGCTCCCGACACGGCGATCACCGCGTCGGCGGTCTCGATCGCGGTGCGCTCGGCCCAGCTCGACAGCGCGTACCCGCCGCCGAGCTGCTCGGCCTTCCAGGGGCGCAGCGGCTCCAGGGAGTGGGCGGTCATCACGTGCGGGATGCCGTGCAGCAGCTTGCCCAGGTGGCCGGCGAGGTTGGCGTACCAGGTGTGCGAGTGGACCAGCTCACGGCCTTCGAGGCCCGCGGCCATGGACAGGTCCACGGAGAACGTGCGCAGCGCGTCGTTGGCGGTGTCCAGCGCGGACCAGGGCCGGTGCCGGACTACACCTTCCGCCCGGCCCTCGCCCCAGCAGTGCACATCCAGGTCGACGAGGGATCTCAACTCCCGGGCGAGGAACTCGACATGGACACCCGCACCGCCGTACACATCCGGCGGGTACTCCCGGGTCAGCAGGCCCACACGCACCCGGAACCCCCTGTCTCGACGGCTGATCGGCTTTCATGGTCACCCAGATGCGCCGCGCGGGGAAGAGCGCGGGGCTCGTGTGAAGCAACAGTCACCGCACACGCCACCCTCCGGCAACCGGTAGTACAGACAGCAGCTGCGGCGGCGGAGCGTGGTGCCGTCGAGCGTGCGGTGGAGCAGGGGGTGGGCGAGGAGTCCCGCCGTGAGGTCGCGGACGGGCGCGGAGACGTCCGGACGCCGTTCCAGCAGCTGACGGGCGGCGCCCGTCAGCGCCGATCCGGCATTCCCCCACAGCAGTCCGGTGGCCAGCCGGTACTCGGCGTGCAGCAGCGCCGTCAGCGGTTCGAGATGGCGGTCCAGCACGGCCTCGGTGACGGTCCCGGCATCGCCGGGCAACGCCTCGACGCCGTCCAGCCACAGGTCGTCGGGGGCGCTCGCGTCGGGGTCCCAGCGCAGTCGGTGCGGCGACAGATCGGGGATTCGGCCGTACAGGACCGCGCTGCCGAGCGCCACCGACCACAGCCGGGCCGCGAGACCCTGGTGGGCGATGGAGGCCGCGATCCGGGGCTCGGGGGCCCGCAGGGCCTCGGCGACCTTCCGGACCCGGAAAGTCATGGGATTTCGGTAAACATCCGACCCTCGATGCTCGTAGACTTGTGCGAGGGTCGGCAGCGCCGGGCTCGGTGCGCCGGGAATGCCGCCGATCGTCCGTAGTACGAAGAAGGCGCCGAGCGGTCGCAGCGCCGCGAGTTCCGGGTCCAGGTCCACGACCAGCAGTAGTACCAAGGCCCGTAGGGGTACCCCGCAGGGGGCCCTCCCCCCGTGTCACCCGCCTTGGGGAGGACACGGACCCTTTTGTACTCCATCGGCAGTAGGACCCATTGCCTGCTCAGGGACGACGACGGGAAGAACTTTTCCGGGCATCGTGTTGGTCATGGAAGACGACCGTTCGTCGCGCCGGGCAGCCAGCCCCCGCCTCACGCAGAGGAGCAGCTCATGAGTGCCCTCGCGTTGTCCGTGCTCCTCTCGCTCGTCTCCGCCGTCGCCTACGCGGGCGGAGCGATCGTGCAGGAGCAGGTCGCCGTGTCGCACCCCGACGAGCACTACGCACCCCTGCGCCGGCCGAGCTGGTGGGCGGCTGTCGCGCTGAACGGCCTCGGCGGACTCCTGCACGTGGTGGCGCTCGCCTACGGTCCTCTCAGTCTGGTGCAGCCGCTGGGCGCCCTGACGATCGTGTTCGCGCTGCCGATGGCCGCGCTGTTCGTGGGCCGCCGGGCCGGGGCCACCGCCTGGCGGGGCGCGATCATGGCGACGGTGGGCCTGGCCGGTCTGCTCTCGCTGGTGGGAGCCTCCGACGCGCAGTCCCTGAGCACGCCCCAGCGGGTGTTCGCCGGGCTGGTGACGGCCGCCGCGGTGGTCGCGCTCATGATCGCGGGCCGGGCCGCGCACCGGCACCCGGTGGTGCGCAGTGTGCTGCTCGCGACCGCGTCCGGCATAGCGTTCGGGATGTCCTCCGTGTTCACCAAGACCGTCGCCGTCGACTGGACCGGTGGCGTCAGCGCGGCGGACGTGCCCGCGCTGGCCGCGATCGGCGTCCTGGCCACGGCCGGACTGATGCTGTCGCAGGCCTCCTACCGCGGCGCGGGCCTCGCGGCCCCGCTGGCGACGCTGACCGTCGTGAACCCGGTGGTGGCGGCTGCGGTCGGCATCACGATGTTCGGCGAAACCTTCCGCTACGGCACCACGGGCACCGCGCTCGCCCTGAGCTGCGGGGTGGTGGCGGCGGGCGGCCTGATCCTGCTGACGACCGAGCGCATCCAGCGCACCCACGCCGAGCCGACGGCAGCCGCGGCCCTCGACCACGGGGACGCGTTCGTCCCGGCGCCCGCCGAGGGACCGGCCGATGCCCTGGTGCGCGAGGGCGTGCTCGTCGAGCAGGTCGCGGCCCTGCGGGAGGAACTGCTCCTGCCGGCCCCGGCCGCACCCGGGACGGCGCCGGGTCACGGCCCGTCCGACGAGCTGCCGGCACCGGCCGAGGATCCCCCGGCGTACTACGGCCCCTTCTTCGGCGCCGCGTACATCCCGATGCCGGTCCTCGACCGGCACCGGGCACGGGTCAAATCCTGACGCCGCCGGCCCTGAGATAGGCCATCGGGTCGATGTCGCTGCCGAAGCCGGGCCCCGTCCGCACCTCGAAGTGCAGATGCGGGCCCGAGCTGTTGCCGGTGGAGCCCGAACGCCCGATGCGCTGCCCGCCGCCCACGCTCTGCCCGGCCTTCACGGAGATCGCGGAGAGGTGGGCGTACTGCGTGTAGCGGCCGTCGGCGTGCCGGATCACCACCTGGTAGCCGAAGGAGCCGCCCCACCCCGAGGTGACGACCTTGCCGGCCGCGACCGCCTTCACGGAGGTCCCGGTGGGCACCGGGAAGTCGACGCCGGTGTGGTAGCCCTTCGACCAGGCGGAGCCCGCCTTGTGGTACGGGGTGCCGAGGGAGGCGTTCACGGGGGCGACCAGGCCGGTGTCCGCGGCCTTCTCGGTCTTCTTCCCGGTGTCGGAGGAGCGCTTCTTCGTCGTCGAGGTGTGCTCGGTGGTGGTGGGCGTGGCGGTCGTGGCGCGCAGTTTCAGCCGCTGCCCGGGCAGGATCAGGTCGGGGTCGGCGCCGACGGTCCTGCGGTTGGCGGCGTAGAGCCCCCGCCAGCCGCCCCGGACCTTCTGGGCGTCGGCGATCCCGGAGAGCGAGTCGCCGCGGACCACTGTGTACATCTCGGCGGTGCCGGCCCGCGACTGCGGAGTGGTCTGCGGCTGGACGTCCCGCACGGAGACCGTCTTCTCGGTGCGGGGGTGCACGTCCGGGGTGGAGCCCCCGCGGGTGAGCCCGGCCCGTACCGAGCACGCCGGCCAGGCGCCCGGCCCCTGCCCGTCCAGCACCTTCTCCGCCACGGCGATCTGCTGGTCCTTGGTGGCCAGATCCGCGCGGGCCGCGTAGCGGGTGCCGCCGTACGCCTCCCAGGTGGAGCGGGTGAACTGGAGGCCGCCGTAGTAGCCGTTGCCGGTGTTGATGCTCCAGTTGCTGCTGGACTCGCACGCGGCGACCTTGTTCCAGGTCCCCACGTCGGCCGCGTGGGCGGTGCCGGCGCCGATGAGCGGGACCGCGATGCCCACACCGCCCGCGGTGACGGTGAGCGAGGCGCGGTTGATCCTGTTCGGCTGATACCGGCGATGCCGGCCGCGTACGGCCATGGAGGCCTCCCCCTAGACATGCGTCATGCGTCAGGAGGGGCAAAAGTAAGCGCCGCGAACAGGCCATGACAAGACGGCAACCAGCCGCGTAGGGGCGCGCGCCGGACCGGCGGCTCCCGCTGAACGCAACGAGGCGCCCGAACCGTATCCCTGGTGTGCGGACAGTCCCCCGACAGGCCAGGATGACCGGTGGACGATACTGACCAGCACGACCGGCAGCGATAGACGACCTACGCGATCCACGGGATCTTTTGGGAGCAGGCGGTATGAGCAACACAGCGCAGATCGGTGTCACGGGCCTCGCGGTCATGGGCCGCAACCTGGCCCGCAACTTCGCCCGCAACGGCTATACGGTCGCTCTGCACAACCGGACCGCGTCGCGCACGCACGCCCTGGTCGAGGAGTTCGGGAGCGAGGGCGACTTCATCGCGGCCGAGACCGCGAAGGAGTTCGTGGCGGCCCTGGAGCGGCCGCGCCGTCTGGTCATCATGGTGAAGGCCGGTGAGCCGACCGACGCGGTCATCCAGGAGTTCGCGCCGCTGCTGGAGCCCGGCGACATGATCATCGACGGCGGCAACGCGCACTTCGCGGACACCCGGCGCCGGGAGCGCGAACTGCGCGAGCAGGGCATCCACTTCGTCGGCATGGGCGTCTCCGGCGGCGAGGAGGGCGCGCTCAACGGCCCGAGCATCATGCCGGGTGGCCCGAAGGAGTCGTACGACTCGCTCGGCCCGATGCTGGAGAAGATCTCCGCGAAGGCGGCGGACGGGGCGCCCTGTGTCACGCACGTGGGTCCCGACGGGGCCGGGCACTTCGTGAAGATGGTGCACAACGGCATCGAGTACGCCGACATGCAACTGATCGGTGAGGCCTACCAGTTGCTGCGGGACGTGGCCGGGTACTCCCCCGCGCGGATCGCCGACATCTTCCGCACCTGGAACACCGGCCGCCTGGACTCGTACCTGATCGAGATCACCGCCGAGGTGCTCTCCCATGTGGACGCGGCGACGGGCAAGCCGTTCGTGGACGTGGTGGTGGACCAGGCCGAGCAGAAGGGCACCGGCCGCTGGACCGTCCAGATCGCCCTCGACCTGGGCGTCCCGGTGTCCGGTATCGCGGAGGCGGTCTTCGCCCGCTCCCTGTCCGGCCACGCGGAGCTTCGCGAGGCGTCCCGCGGTCTCGCCGGGCCCAAGGCGTCCCCGCTGTCGGAGTCCGAGGCGGGTGCCTTCGCGGACCGTGTGGAGCAGGCCCTCTACGCCTCGAAGATCGTGTCGTACACCCAGGGCTTCCACGAGATCGCGGCCGCCCGTGAGGAGTACGACTGGGACATCGACCTCGGTGCGGTCTCGGCGATCTGGCGCGGCGGCTGCATCATCCGCGCGGCCTTCCTGGACCGCATCCGCTCCGCCTACGACACGCGCGCCGACCTGCCGAGCCTGCTCTCCGACGACACCTTCGCGCAGGAGATCGCCTCGGCGCAGGACGACTGGCGTGACGTGATCGTCGCGGCGACGCGGCAGGGGGTGCCGGTGCCCGGGTTCTCGGCGGCCCTCGCGTACTACGACGCCCTGCGCGCCGAACGTCTGCCGGCCGCGCTCACCCAGGGCCAGCGGGACTTCTTCGGTGCGCACACGTACCGGCGGACGGACCGCGACGGATCGTTCCACACGCTGTGGGGCGGGGACCGCTCCGAGGTGACCGGCTAGGCATCACGCACGCGGCAGGTATGCCGTACGCGCGGAGGAGGGCCGCCTTCGGGCGACCCTCCTCCTTCGCGTTCGCGCGGTAGGCGCCGACTGGGCAGCACGGTCCCTGCCGGGGCGGCGCGCACGGGTCACCGGGCGGAGGCGGGACCGAATCGGCACGGCCCGGCGTCACGACCACGTGGAGGAGGGCCGATTTTGGGCGACACCTCCTCCTTCGCGTTTACCCGGTCCCCGCGGCGGGCGCCGACCAGGCGACCCGACGGAGGCGGGGTCCGAATCAGCACGGCCCGGCATCAGAACCACGTGGAGGAGGGCCGCCCTCGGGCGGCCCTCCTCCTTCGTGTTCGCGCGGTGCGCGCTGGTCGCGCGGCACGGTGCTGCCGGGGCGTCGCGGGCCGAGCCGGCCTTGCCGCGGTCAGCTCAGCGGTGGCCCCGGTTCCGGGTTCGGGACCGGCTCCGGGCCCGGCGGGATGGGCGACGGGTCGGGAGTCGGGGTCGGGTTCGGGGGTTCCGGGGGCGGGCCCGGCGTGGGTACGGGGCCGGGACCGGGGCCCGGAGTGGGGCCGGGCGGGACGGGGTCGGGGTACGGGTTGGTCATCAGGTCCTCCAGCCAATCGGTCGACGTCGGCTCTGGACTACTCCCCGCGTACCCGCGAGGCTCCCCGCCAGTCACCCAGCCGCGTGACGAGCGAGGTCCGGGTGGAGGCGCTGGGCGTGCGGGGCGGGCGGTGGGGGGCCGGGGGTCAAGGGCCGAGGGCTGGGAGGTGGCTTGGCGGTGGGTTGGCGTGCCAGAGCCGGGGGGGTGAGGCCTGCGGCCGCAGCGTGCGACACCGGCCGAACCCGCCACGGACACGCCATCACGCCCCGGTGCCGCCGCATCGGCGGGCGGCTTGGCGTCGCGGTGCTCACCGGGCTGAACACGGCGCCCCACGGGCTCCGCACGATGCCTTGGTGCGCCGCAGCCGCCGGGGGCCTGGCACCCGGCCGAGCGGAATCGGCAAGGCGCGATGGCCGGCCCCCTGCCGTTCGCCCGGTGGCGGTCGAAAGGCCCGGCGTGGGTGTGTGCCGTCGGGGTCAGAAGCCCTCGGGGTGGGCCGCCAGCCACCGCTTCGCCGCGTGGAGGAGTTCCGGGGCGGCGGCGGGGGCCTCGTCCGGGTGGCGTTCGGCCCACTTGACGACGTACGGGCAGAGGGGGGCGACGGCCATGTCCTCGCGCGCCGCGATGCCGTAGAGCTCGCGTGCCAGGGAGCCCGCGATGCCCTGTCCCTCATGGGCCGGTTCCACGATGGTGTGGACCGGGACGAGGGCGCGCCCGGGGGATTCGAGGACGAAGTACTGGATGTGGCCCACGACTTCACCTCCCCCGGAACCGAACGCCTCCAGACGTCCCGCCTGTCGGTCGTCACGGATCTCGATGTCGCTCATGGGCACGCTCCTGGTCCGAAGGTCGTCGAGCAGCTGGGTCAGGCCGACACCGCCTGCGGGCTGCGCTCCTGATCGGAACCCGGAACCGGCTCGGAGGGGTCGGCCCCGAGGGCGACGATGCGGTTGCCGGCGTCCACGTGCACGACCCGGGGTTCGAGTACCCGCGCCTCGGCGTCGGTCACTTGAGCGTAACTGATGATGATCACCAGGTCGCCGGGGTGGACGAGATGAGCGGCGGCACCGTTGATGCCGACCACGCCCGAACCCCGCTCGCCCTCGATGACGTACGTCTCCAACCGGGCACCGTTGGTGATGTCGACGATGTGGACGAGCTCACCCGGCAGCAGATCGGCGGCGTCGAGCAGATCCGCGTCGATGGTCACCGATCCCACGTAGTGCAGGTCGGCTTGGGTGACGGTGGCTCGGTGGATCTTGGACTTGAACATGGTACGCATCATCGGGGCACTCCCAAAAGTAGGCTCCCTGCCCGCGTTGTCGCAGGTCAAGGGCTGTTTGCACACCCTACAAGCGGTCACAGGTCCGGGCAGCTCTCTGCAGGCCTTCCGGACTCGCGCCGACCACTTGCCGTCGTTTCTGACGTGCCGTCAGCGAGTGGGGGAAGGGCTTCGCCCACTCTCGCGGACGCCACCGTCGCGACGGCCCCAAGCCTACGCAGCGCCCCCGGAGGACGTCCGTGACCATCGTCACGCGGTCGCCCTTGACGACAGCCGGGAACGCTCGGGACGTCGGCACCACGGGGGCAAGGGGGCTGCTGTCCGGTTCGTCGCCGTCGCCCTGCCCGCACCACCCCGCATCGATCGGAGGCACGCATGCCTGACGACACCCACCAGGCGATCCCGGCCGTCTCAAGTCCAAGGACGAGGGAGGTACCGCGCGAGCACCACATGCGTCTGCTCCCGCGGTACTACCGCCAAGTGGAAGCGGGCCGCAAGACGATCGAGGTGCGGGTGGCGACCCCGCGGAAGCGCGACATCGCAGCCGGTGAGACGGTCGTCCTCCACGACCGCGACACCGGTCGGGAACTCGACGTCGTCGTGCGGCGGATCACCTCCTACCCGTCCTTCGAGGATCTGCTCGACACGGAGGATCCCGCATGCATCGACCCGGACGGCACGCCCGGAGAACTGCTCTCCACCCTGCGGAGCATCTATCCGCCGGCCAAGGAAGCGCTCGGTGTCCTCGCCCTCGCATTCGACCACCGCCCCGCACGGCCGGGCCACCCCATGCCGATGACACCCACGCAGTACGCGGAGACCGTCCCCCACCACACGGTGTACGGCTGTCTGTACGTCCGCGACGAACGCGACCGGCCGGTGCAGCTGCGCTCGGTCTACGGCTCGCGCCCCTGGCAGTTCCCGGGCGGCGACCTGGACGCTCAGGGAGAGGTCCCGCTGCAGACCGCGCGCCGCGAAGCCGTCGAAGAGACCGGGCTCGACCTCGGACAGGGGCTCCGAGGCTCACCCTGACGCACTTCCTGCACGCTGGGCCCCGCCTGCCGCTGAACAAGGTGGGGCCGGTCTTCGACGGAGGGCGGCTGACCGCGGATCAGCTCGACCGGATCCGGCTCGACCCCGCCGAGCACGACATGTGGGCCGTCCACGACCTCGCCACCTGGCAGAAGCTGATGGCGCCGCGTGCCTTCGCCTGTCTCGACGCCATCGAACGAGCCCGGCGCGGCGAAGGCCCCGCCTACCTCGTCACGCACACCTGATGCCCGGCACGGCCACCCAGGAGGAGCGTCCCGGCGCGGGGCGGGCGGCGGGCGGCTACGCTTCCGGCCGGGCCCGCTCAGCTCGTTTCGCCATCTCCGTGAGAAGCGCCTCCGCGGCGAGGAGTCGTTCATCGAGCGCCGCCAGCCGGGCGTCCTTGGTCCGGTGCAGGTCCTCCGCGCTGCGCAGTTGCGCTTCCACCTCCCTCGCCCAGGTGAAGTTCAGCTCGCCGCGGCGAATGCTGAGCACTTCCAGCCGCTCCAACAAGGTGATGCGCTCCTCCCGCAGGACGCGCAGCTCGTCCTTCAACCGCTTGATCTTGCGCGCGTGGCGTTCGCAGGCGTTCCGCAGATCGGCGATCTGCCGTTCCAGTTCCTCGGTGCGGCCACGTTCGCGGCCGAGGCGTTCCCGCAAGGCGCCGAGCCGGTCGCCGAGGTCCGCCCGTTCGTCCAAGGCGGCGACCAGCTCACGGCGGGTGTCGGCCTCACGTCTGCGGCGGTCGGTGTCCCGTTCCCTCAGGTCCGCCTCGGCTTCGTCGAGGTCGGAAAGGGTCAGTTCGGCGGCCGGGGTCCGTACGGTCTCCTCCGGGAACCATTCCGGCGAGGGCGCGGGCAGAGCCAGCGGCGACGTTTCGTCGCGGGCCGCCCTCCACAGCACCCGGAACGTCTCGACGTCCCCGCCCAGGACGTCGACCACCAGCTCCAACTGCCCCCAGTTGGGGACGCTTTCGCAGCGCAGCACGCTTCCCACCGTGGTGTGGCTCAGAGCCTTGGAGGTACGCAGCGCGATGTCTCGATAGCTGGGGTCACCGGCGTGGCGGCGCTGGTTCTGCAGCTCGTATCTCAGCCGTTGGAGCGCCGGTCCTGAAGGCTGGTGGGTCGCAGACGCCATGAAGTCCCCCCTTGCGCGATGCCGCGGTGCCCGATCATCGCAGCCCGGCGCTCACGCCGAGACGTGTTCGGCCCACGAAGCGACCGGGACGCGGGACGGCCTGTACGGAAGTGTCAGCAGACGGTGGAGCCGTGTACGCGTCCGGCAGCCGGTGTACGCGTTCGGTGCCGCCCGCGCCCGCCGTGTCAACGCCTCCACCGGGCGACGAACGCTTGTGACACGCCGCGTTCCACGAAGGTCCGGCGCATCGCCTCTCGTCAAGGAGCCCGACGGTGACTGTTCTCCTCCTGCTCGCCCTGGCCCTCACCGTGCTGCTCGGGCTGCTCGTCTTCATGCTCAGCAGCGTCTACCTGTGGTCGGCCGACACCGCCCGGCGCGGCCGTGCCTGGCGCCTGCTCACCGCCGCGCTGCCCACTCTCCTCAACCACCGCGCCCGGGAATGAGTCCGCCGGCGGTCGGCCCCGCTGCCGAGGGGACCCTGGTCGTACTCTCCCCAGCGGTGCGGCCCGGTGCTGTGGCGCCGGGCCCCCTCGGGGACGGAGATCAGGCGTCGCCGTTGAGCATCGCGGCGGTCGGGACGGTGCCGCCGAACCCGGCTCCGCCCCTCCCGACACAACGGAGCGAGACGGAGACACCGCGCTGTGGAGGGAGGGTTCTCAGTCCTCCAGGACGAAGATCGGCTTGTGGCCGGGACGGTCCGAGGTCAGTACGCCGGGGATCTCGTCCCAGCCGTACACCCCGCTGGTGACCAGCTCGGGGTGGAGCGTGCCGGCGGCGACCGCCTCCAGCGTCGGGGTCATGTGGGGCCGCGCGTGCCCCTTGCCGTTGTGGAAGTGGACTCCGCGCTGGTACAGCGCGAGCAACGGGAGCGGGACCTCGTCGAAGTAGATGCCGACGCTGTTGACGTGACCCTCGGGCATCACCGACAGCAGTGCCCTGCGCAGCCGCTCGGGGTCGCAACTGGCGTCCAGGGCGAGGTGGAAGTCCTTCTCCCGCCTGCCGTTGAGCACGGCGTGGTGCCGCGGAAGGCGGCGCAGCTCGCGACGCTCGTCGTCGCGGCGGTCGAGGGGACCGTCGCCATGTGCCGCGCCAAGCGCAGTCCCCAGCCCGACGACACGGCGGAGCAGTTGCGGGACCTGATCCTGGCGGCGATCACGGACTGACGGCACACCCGGGACGGGCGGTGGCCTTCCCCTCCTGCCTGCGCGTTTCCGTGGCCCCCGGAGGGGGACCCGGCGGTCGTGGTGGCGTACGGAGCGGAGCAGCGCGTGCGGGTGCCGGCGGTGCGGGCGCGCTGGCTGCGGCAGACGTTCGTGCACTGGCCCTTCCGGCCGGAGGCCGTGCAGGCCCTCCTGCCACCGGAACTGGCCGTGGACGAGTACGACGGGGCGGCATGGGTGGGTCTCACTCCGTTCGTCATGGCGGACGTACGTCCCGCCGGCCTCCCTGCCTCGGTACCCGGGCTCCCCTCCTTCGCGGAGACCAACCTGCGGACCTATGCGCGCCGCGAGGACGGCCGGGACGGGATCTGGTTCCTGTCCATCGAGGTGGCCTGCCCGTTGATGCTGGCGGCTCGGGCCGTCGGAGTGCCGTACCACCTGGGGCATCTGCGCGTGGCCGGCGACGGCGCCTCCGTCTCGTACGCCGGGTCGCGAGGGGCGCGCGGTGTCTCGTACCGGCTGCGCGTCCGTCCCGGCGACCCCCTTCAGCCGAGCGAGCGGGACGTGTGGCTGACCTCGCGCTGGCGCGCGTACACACGCCGGCTCGGGCGTCTGTGGGAGACACCGGTGGAGCACGAGCCCTGGCCGCTGGCCGGCGCGGTCGTCGAGGTGCTGGAGGAGACCCTGACCACCGCGGCGGGCCTGCCCGCCCCGCTGGACGGTCCCGTCGTGCACTTCTCCCCGGGGGTCGAGCACGTCCGGCTGGGAGCCTCCCGGACGTCGTCCTCATGAGCGGGCCGCCGGGCGCGGTGTCCCACGGCGGGCGGCTGCGCTTCGACGGCTGGATCGCCGGCCTGGGCACGACCTCCGGGACCCGTGTCGTGCTGGGGCACTGGCCCCGGTCGCCGTTCGGGCCGTTCAGCGACGTGATGCTGGAGCGGCCCGACGGGGAACGGCTGCTGCTCGCCCCCACCCGGGAGACGGCGGATTTCGTCAGCGGCACCTATGTCTTCGACACCGTGCGCGTCCTCCCGGTCGGCGTGCGCGTCACCGGTGACACCTGGAACGTCACGGCAGGACCGCTCGACCTGCGCTTCACCGCGGGCCGCCGACGGCTCCTGGGGCTGCTGCTGTGCGCGGTCCCCGGCGCGCTCGCCCGGCAACCGGCCTGGTGCGCGCTCACCTCCCTTCCCGCCCGCCTGCTGCTGCCCGGCGTCCGGACCCGCGGGAGTGCGCGGGCGGGCCGCCGCGAGTGGTACGGGGCCCAGGACCTGCGGCCCGTCCACGCGGTGTCGGGGCGCTTCGAGGGCGTCGACCTCGGTGCGACCGCACCCGTCGTCCCGCCCGTGCGCTTCGGGTTCGGGTCCGTACCGAGGTCCCCCTCCCTCACCCGCGTCACGACAACGGTGGACCTCGCTCCGCAGTGACGACATCCGGACGGGCATCCGCCACCGCAGGAGGCCCTGCGGCGGCTGATGCACACGGTCCTCGGCCATCACAGCGGCCGTACGCCTAGGCCACGGCCTCGCCCGCCGCCTCGATCTCCGGCATTCCGGCGCCGTCCTGTGCGCTGAACTGGGTCCGGTAGAGCTCCGCGTACCGGCCGTCGAGGGCGAGGAGTTCCTCGTGCGTGCCCCGCTCCGCGATGTGTCCGTCCTCGACCACCAGGATCAGGTCGGCCGAGCGGATCGTGGACAGGCGGTGGGCGATCACGATGGCCGTCCTGCCCTCCAGTGCCTCGGTGAGCGCCTCCTGCACGGCGGCCTCCGAGGTGTTGTCCAGGTGGGCGGTGGCCTCGTCGAGGATGACGATCCGCTGGCGGGCCAGCAGCAGCCGGGCGATGGTCATGCGTTGGCGCTCACCGCCGGAGAGCCGGTAACCGCGCTCGCCGACCACGGTGTCGAGGCCGTCGGGCAGGGACCGTACGAGCGTGTCGAGGCGGGAGCGGCGCAGGGCGTCCCACAGCTCGCTCTCGCTCGCCTCCGGGCGGGCCAGGAGCAGGTTCGCGCGGACGGAGTCGTGGAAGAGGTGGCCGTCCTGGGTGACCATGCCGAGGGTGGCGCGCAGCGAGCCGGCGCTCAGGTCGCGGACGTCGACACCACCGACGCGGACGGCGCCCTCGTCGACGTCGTAGAGCCGCGGCAGCAGTTGCGCGACGGTCGACTTTCCGGCGCCGGAGGAGCCGACGAGGGCGATCGTCTGGCCGGGTTCGGCGCGGAAGGAGACACCGTGCAGGACCTCGGCGCCGCCGCGGGTGTCGAGGGAGGCGACCTCCTCCAGGGACGCCAGGGAGACCTTGTCGGCGGAGGGGTAGCCGAAGCGGACGTCCGCGAACTCGACGGACACCGGCCCCTCGGGCACCTCCCGGGCGTCCGGCTTGTCCTCGATCAGCGGCTTCAGGTCCAGCACTTCGAAGACCCGCTCGAAGCTGACCAGCGCGCTCATCACCTCGACGCGGGCTCCGGCCAGGGCGGTGAGCGGGGCGTACATCCGGGTCAGGAGCAGGGCGAGGGAGACCACGGCGCCGGGTTCCAGGCTGCCGCGCAGGGCGAACCAGCCGCCGAGGCCGTAGACCAGGGCGAGGGCCAGGGCGGAGACCAGGGTCAGGGCGGTGATGAACACCGACTGTGCGGTGGCGGTCCGTACGCCGATGTCGGCCACCTGGCGGGCGCGGGCCGCGAACTCCACGGACTCCTGCTCGGGCCGGCCGAAGAGCCTGACCAGGGTGGCGCCGGGCGCGGAGAAGCGCTCGGTCATCCGGGTGCCCATGGCCGCGTTCAAGGTGGCCGCCTCCCGCTGCATCCGGGCCATCCGGCTGCCCATGCGCCGGGCCGGGATCACGAACACCGGGAGCAGCGCGAGCGCGAGCAGGGTGATCTGCCAGGACAGGGTGAGCATCACCACAAGGGTCAGCAGCAGGGTGACCAGATTGCTGACCACGCCGGAGAGGGTGTTGCTGAAGGCGCGCTGGGCGCCGATGACGTCGTTGTTGAGACGGGAGACCAGCGCTCCCGTACGAGTGCGTGTGAAGAACGCGACCGGCATGCGCTGCACATGATCGAACACAGCCGTGCGCAGATCGAGGATGAGTCCCTCCCCGAGCGAGGCCGACAGGCGCCGGGCGAGGATGCCGAGCGCCGCCTCGGCCACCGCGATGAGGGCGATGAGCAGGGCCAGGCGGACGACCTTGCTCTCGTCGTCGCCCGACACGATCGCGTCCACGACGTGGCCGGCGAGTACGGGCGTGGCCACGGCGAGCAGCGCGGTCGCCACGCCGAGCACAACAAAGCGGGCGATACGGGTACGGTGCGGGCGGGCGAACGCGCCGATGCGGCGCAGTGTCGCGCGGGCGAACGGGCGGCGTTCCTGCTCGGCGTTCATGACACTGTGCAGCTGTGTCCACGCTGTGGTCTCCATGCTCATGGGAGAGAACTTAGAACCTCAAGCGTTATCGAGGTCAACGCCCGAACCTCAACCGCTCGACCGAAGGACTCGATGACCGTACGTAAGGCCCTGGCCCCGCTTCCGCAACCCGCCGTTGGCGCGGTGGGGAAAACCTCTCCCGGTGTGACAGCGGTAGAACTCCCCCAGGGACGCCCTCTCCAGCGCCTCCCCGTCCGCCGTATCCGCCAGATCCTGTGTCTGGTCCCGCTCCTGCTGGTCACCGTCGTGGCGGTGCGGCACCGTTCCGTTCTCGTCGAGGGCTTCGGCCATCTGCGCAACGCCGAGTGGCCCTGGCTCGTGGCCGCCACCGGCACCACCTGTCTGACGTGGGTGGCCGCCTCCTTCACCCGGCAGGGCGCCGTGGTGGAACGGCTGCCCCGGCGACGGCTGCTGGCCACGCAGTTCGCGGCCGGCGCGGCCAATCACCTGCTGCCGACGGGCCTCGGCGCCGGCGCGGTCAACCTGCGGTTCATGACCGTGTGCGGGGTGCCGCTCGCCCGCTCCTCGGCCGCGCTGGCCCTGTATCTGCTGGCCGAGTCGATCGGCCGGCTCGCCCTGCTGACCCTGCTCTTCGTGACCTTCCCGGACGCGCTGCGGTTCGGCGCGCTGCTGCCCGACACGGCGGCCGGTCCGCTGCTGCTGGGCCTGGGCGCGGTGCTGGTGATCGCCGTGGGTGTCCTCGCCGGTGTCCGCCGGGTGCGGTCGGCGGTGGGCTCCTTCCTGCGGACCGCCCTGTGCGAGGCCCGCTCGGTGCACGCCATGCCGTCCCGGGCGTTCGCCCTGTGGGGCGGTTCGCTCGCCTTCCCGGCCCTCCAGGCGGCCGGTTTCGCCGCGGTGGGACAGGCGCTGGGGCTGCCGGTGCCGCCCGTGCACATGGCGGTCGCGTATCTGGCCGCCACCTGCGCGGTGGCTCTGGTGCCCACACCGGGCGGGGTCGGTTCGGTGGAGGCGGCCCTGGTGGTGGCGCTGGTGGCGGCGGGCGGCCCGGTGGCCGTGTCCACGGCGGTGGTGCTCGCCTACCGGATCATCACGGTCTGGGTGCCGCTGGTGCCGGGGGCGCTGACGCTGGGTGCGCTGGTGCGGCTGAAGGTGATCTGACCGGTCGCGGACCATTCCCGACGCGCCGGTCGGTGCGCCGTACCCGTACGGGGCCGCCCTGGGGTCCAGTCGATGGGTCCGGCGCGCGGTCATTTGGGGACGGTCCCCGGGCGAAGGCGTTCGCGGTGCAGCACGGCCGTCCCCACGGTTCGGGGCGATCCAGCGGGTCCGGCCGCGACGGGGCGCGGGGAGCCGTTTTCAGCCGGGTCTTCAGCCGGGTCCGTGGCGCCCGGGCAGGTGGAGCGGCCTTCGTACAGGACGCCCACCACGGCCGCGCACTCGGAGCGGTCGCAGGCCGAACCCGCCGAGGGCATCGTCCGAAACCCGGCGATCCGGCGCCCCGCCCGGTACGAACTCCCGTGGCGGATACGGCAGGATGAGCGGTCGCGTCGGCCACGGAACCTTCACGCAAACCGACGCGATCGCACTTCCCGCACTTTCGAACAGGTGGCAACGTGACGGCATTTCAACGGGATCTCACCATGGACGACATGGTCGGCGCCGGCATCGCCGTGGTCGCCGGTCTGGTGGCGGCTTTCCTGCTGCGCATGCTGCTCAAGTGGCTCGGCAAGCACGCGGACCGCACCAAGTGGGGCGGCGACGACGTCCTCGTGGCCGCGCTGCGGACCGTGGTGCCCTCGGCGGCGGTCGCGGGCGGCATCGCCGTCGCCGCGGCCGCCCTGCCGCTGACCAAGGGCGTCCAGCGCACGGTCAACCAGGTGCTGACCGTGCTGCTGATCTTCGTCGTCACGGTGGCGGCGGCCCGGCTGGTCGCGGGGCTGGTGCGGACGGTCACCACGTCCCGTTCCGGGGTCGCCGGTTCCGCCACGATCTTCGTCAACATCACGCGGGTGCTGGTCCTGGCGATCGGTTTCCTGGTCGTCCTGCAGACCCTCGGCATCTCCATAGCGCCCATGCTCACCGCCCTGGGCGTCGGCGGTCTCGCGGTCGCGCTGGCCCTCCAGGACACGCTCGCCAACCTCTTCGCGGGCATCCACATCCTCGCCTCCAAGACCGTCCAGCCCGGCGACTACATCCGGCTGGCCAGCGGCGAGGAGGGCTACGTCGAGGACATCAACTGGCGTCAGACGACCGTACGCGCGCTCTCCAACAACCTGATCGTCGTCCCCAACGGCGAGCTCGCCAAGACGAACATGACCAACTTCATGCGTCCCGAGCAGCAGTTGACGATCCTGGTCCAGGTCGGCGTGGCCTACGACAGCGATCTGGAGCACGTCGAGCGGGTCACCTGCGAGGTCGTCATCGAGGTCATGACGCGGGTCGAGGGCGCGGTCCCCGAGCACGAACCGCTGGTCCGCTTCCACACCTTCGGCGACTCGCGGATCGGCTTCACGGTCATCCTGGGCGTCGGTGAGTTCAGCGACCAGTTCCGCATCAAGCACGAGTTCATCAAGCAGCTGCACAGGCGCTACCGCGAGGAGGGCATCCGGATCCCGGCGCCCGCGCGGACCGTGGCCCTCCAGCAGGGTTCGGTGTCGATCCCGCACCAGCGCGGCGCGCAGACCGTGATCGAGCCGGGCGAGATGCCCTCCGCCCGGCTCGACTGAGTCCCCTAGAGGGTCGCCGAGTTGTCGTGCCAGTGGCCGTCGGTCCGGTTCTGCGGCTGCCGCAGCGCCGAGCTGACCGGGGTCACCGTCCAGTCCGGGTGGCCGGGCATCCTCGGGGTCCTGGTGCCGTAGAGCCAGTCCCGCAGGAAACCGGACTGGTCGGCGCCGGAGACCTCCGAGGCGACGGCGATGTAGTCCTCGGTCGACGCCGAGGAGTTGCGGAAGCGCTCCAGGAAGGTCGACTCGATCGCGGCGAAGACCGTCCCGCCCACCTGCTCGCGCAGCGCGTACAGGACGAGGACGCCGCCGAGGTAGCGCTGGCTGTCGAAGAGGTTGGCCTCGTTGGGGGCGGCGACCGGGCCCGAGGTCCTGCGCCACTGGTCGCCGCGCGCGTAGGTGTCCTTCATACGGGCTTCCATGGTGGTCAGGCCGAGGGAGTCGGCCCAGCCGCGCTCGTAGCGGTACAGCAGCCCGTAGAAGTCGGCGTGGCCCTCGTTGAGCCACAGGTCCGACCAGGTCGCCGGGCTCACGCTGTTACCGAACCAGGAGTGGACCAGCTCGTGCATCATGTGCGAGCCGATGCTCTTCTCCGCCTGGAGCAGGAAGTTCGGCTTGTACAGGGTGAGGGTCTGGGTCTCCAGGCCCGTGAAGTCGAAGGCGTTCGAGGCGTCGTTGTTGCAGGGCAGCAGGCCGTACGTCTCGAAGGGGAAGGCGCCGAGCCGCTGCTCGATCCAGCTCACCAGGTTCGGGGTGAGGGCGAGCGCGGGCTCCAGGGCGGCGGCCCGGGCGGTCGGGACGACGTCCCTGAGCGGGAGTCCGTGCGGGCCCTGCCGGTCCTTGATGACGTAGTCGCCGACCGTGATCTGCACGAGCTCCGTGGCGATCGGCTCCCGGGACCGGTAGCCGTACGCGGTCCGGCCGTCGCCGAGGTCCTCGGTGCTCACCAGCCGGCCGCTCGCGACCCCCTTGAGCCCCGCCGGGACCGTGATGCGGAACGTGAAGTCGGCCTTGTCCGAGGGGTGGTCGTTGCACGGGAAGACGGTGTGCGCCGCGTTGGGCTGGGGGCAGACCGCGAAGCCGTCCGGGGTGGGCACCCAGGCGGTGGGAGTGAGGGCGGCGCGCGGGTCCACCGTGTACGTCACCGTCACGGTCGCCGTTGTCTGCGCGGGCAGGGAGGCGGCGGGGGTGATCCGCAGCTTCTGGCCGGCCTGCTCCCGGGCGGCCGGGACGCCGTCGAGCAGCACCTCATGCACGTCGAGGCCCGACGCGTCCAGGGACAGGCGGCTGAGCTCCTGCGCGGTGGTGAGGGTCAGGGTCGCCGTCGCGTCGACGAGCCGGGTCGTGCCGTCGTACGCGAGGTCGAGGTCGTAGGCGGAGACGCGGTAGCCGTCGTTGCCGAGGCCCGGGAAGACGGGATCCCCGAGGGTCTCCGGGCCAGGGGTGCCGGTCTCCGGGTCCGCGTGCGCCGGGGCGGCCACGGACAGGGCCGCCACGGTGCCGAGCAGAGCTGCCGGTGCCGTCACTCTGGTGCGATATCTCATGGTCTGCTTTCCCTCGGGCGGCCGGATGGTCGGGTCCGGCCGTCGGATGACTGTGATCAACGTGCATGACCACAAGATCAGACGCGTCGGTTGCCCCGAGGGATGTACGGGATCTTCGCCGTCGGTCGAGGACCCCTGTCGAGACCGGGACGGTCACGAGATATCTTGATGTCGAGCAATGTTGCAGACGTGGAGCGGAGCACCCGGTGACTGACTCGACCATCATCTATACGCACACTGACGAGGCCCCGGCCCTGGCGACGTATTCCTTCCTGCCGGTGGTCCAGGCGTACGCCTCGCAGGCGGGTGTCTCCGTGGAGACGCGGGACATCTCGCTGGCCGGGCGGATCATCGCCGTGTTCCCGGAGTACCTGACCGAGGACCAGCGGATCCCGGACGCCCTGCACGAGCTGGGCGAGCTGGCGAAGACGCCCGAGGCCAACATCATCAAGCTGCCGAACATCTCGGCGTCGATCCCGCAGCTCAAGGCCGCCGTCGCCGAGCTGCAGGCCCAGGGCTACGCGCTGCCGGACTACCCGGACGACCCCAAGACCGACGAGGAGCGGGACATCCAGGCCCGCTACGACAAGGTCAAGGGCTCCGCCGTGAACCCGGTCCTGCGGGAGGGCAACTCCGACCGCCGCGCCCCCGCCTCGGTCAAGAACTACGCCAAGACCCACCCGCACCGCATGGGCGCCTGGTCGTCGGAGTCCAAGACCAACGTGGCGACCATGGGTGTGGACGACTTCCGCTCCACCGAGAAGTCCGTCGTGATCTCCGAGGCCGGCTCGCTGAGGATCGAGCTGGTCGGCGACGACGGCTCCACCACCGTGCTGCGCGAGTCGGTACCGGTCCTCGCGGGCGAGGTCGTCGACGCCTCGGTGCTGCACGTGGCCCCGCTGCGGGAGTTCCTCACCGCGCAGATCGCCCGCGCCAAGGCCGAGGACGTGCTGTTCTCGGTGCACCTCAAGGCCACGATGATGAAGGTCTCGGACCCGATCATCTTCGGTCACGTGGTGCGCGCGTTCTTCCCGAAGACCTTCGCGCAGTACGGCCCGACGCTCGCCGCGGCCGGCCTGACCCCGAACGACGGTCTGGGCGGCATCTACAAGGGCCTGGAGTCCCTGCCCGAGGGCGCCGAGATCAAGGCCTCCTTCGACGCCGAGCTCGCCGAGGGCCCGGCTCTCGCGATGGTCGACTCCGACAAGGGCATCACCAACCTGCACGTGCCGTCCGACGTGATCGTGGACGCCTCGATGCCGGCCATGATCCGCACCTCGGGTCACATGTGGGGCCCGGACGGCCAGGAGGCCGACACCCTCGCGGTCCTGCCGGACTCGTCGTACGCCGGTGTCTACCAGGCCGTGATCGAGGACTGCCGTGCCAACGGCGCCTACGACCCGTCGACCATGGGCTCGGTCCCGAACGTCGGCCTCATGGCGCAGAAGGCCGAGGAGTACGGCTCCCACGACAAGACCTTCGAGATCCAGACCACCGGCACCGTCCGCCTGGTGGACCAGAACGGCAACGCCGTCATCGAGCAGACGGTCTCCGCCGGCGACATCTTCCGCGCCTGCCAGACCAAGGACGCCCCGATCCGCGACTGGGTGAAGCTGGCCGTCACCCGCGCCCGCGCCACCGGCAACCCGGCCGTGTTCTGGCTGGACGAGACCCGCGCGCACGACGCCAACCTGATCGCCAAGGTCGAGCAGTACCTGACCGAGCACGACACCGAGGGCCTGGACATCCGCGTCCTCAACCCGGTCGAGGCGACCAAGCTGTCGGTGGAGCGCATCCGCCGCGGCGAGGACACGATCTCGGTGACGGGCAACGTCCTGCGTGACTACCTGACCGACCTCTTCCCGATCCTGGAGCTGGGCACCAGCGCCAAGATGCTGTCGGTCGTCCCGCTGATGGCGGGCGGCGGTCTGTTCGAGACGGGCGCCGGCGGTTCCGCGCCGAAGCACGTCCAGCAGCTGGTCAAGGAGAACTACCTGCGCTGGGACTCCCTCGGCGAGTTCTTCGCGCTGGTCCCCTCGCTGGAGCAGTTCGCCGACTTCACGGGCAACACCCGTGCCAAGGTGCTCGCCGACACCCTCGACCGCGCCACGGCGACCTTCCTCAACGAGGACAAGTCCCCGACCCGTCGCGTCGGCGGCATCGACAACCGCGGCAGCCACTTCTACCTGTCCCTGTACTGGGCCCAGGAGCTGGCCGCGCAGACCGACGACGCGGACCTGGCGAAGGCCTTCGCCCCGCTCGCCGAGTCGCTCGCCGCGAACGAGCAGAAGATCGTCGAGGAGCTCAACGCGGTCCAGGGCCAGTCGGCCGACATCGGCGGCTACTACCAGCCCGACCCGGCCAAGGCCGCCAAGGTCATGCGCCCGTCGACGACGTGGAACGAGGCGCTGGCGTCCCTGAGCTGACGCCCGCCGCTGTGCGCCTCCGCCCCGGCCGGCTTCTGCCCGGCCGGGGCGGAGGCGTGTCCGGGGCGCGCACCCGAAGGCGCTCCCCGGGGCGGCCCGTCGGCCGACGGCGCGGCGGCTCACCAGTCCCGGGTGCCGATCAGTTCCTCCACGTCCGCGTCCTCGAACCCGTAGGTCCGGGCGATGAACCTGAACTCCTCGGCTATCTCCTCGCGGGCCACGGTCTCGATGTCGAAGTCGTCGTCCTGAAGGTCGTTGAACTCCTCGGTGGCCGCCTGGGTCAGTACGTACAGCGCGGCGAGGTCGGCGGGCCGGTCCGCCTCGATCCGCTCGCACAGCCGCAGCAGGATCTCCTTGCCCCGGTCCACCGCGCGGTCGGGGTAATACCCGTCCCGGTAGAGCGCCTTGAGGAACGGGTGGGTGGCCACCTGCTGGTTTCCGATGTTCATGCTGAGATGGTGCACCACACCACTGACAACGCCCCCGGAGCAGCCGTATGCCCTCTTTCGAACTGTTGCCGGGTGCCGCCCAATCGCCGGTGATCCTCCATGTCCCGCACTCCGCGCGGGAGATCCCGGCCGAGGTGCGGGCCGGGATCGTGCTGGACGACACCGCGCTGGAGCGGGAGCTGGACCACATCGTCGACGCGCACACGGCGGAGCTCGCCGAGGAGGCGGCGCGGATGGCCGGGGTGGTTCCCTGGCGGTTCGTGAACCGGCTGTCACGGCTGGTCGTGGATCCCGAGCGGTTTCCCGACGAGCGGGAGGAGATGCTCGCCGTGGGGATGGGGGCCGTGTACACGAAGACCACGCACCGCGAGGACCTGCGGCCGGACGACGCCGATCCCGGTCCGCTGATCGCACGCTACTTCCGGCCGTACGCCCGGGCGATGACCGAGGCCGTGGCCCGGCGGCTGGAGGTCACCGGGCGGGCCGTCGTCATCGACGTGCACTCCTACCCCAGCGCGCCGCTGCCCTACGAGCTGCACGGCCAGGGGCCGCGGCCACCGGTCTGTCTCGGTACCGATTCCTTCCACACGCCTCCCGGGCTGCTCGCCGCGGCCCGGGAGGCGTTCGGGGAGGTCGGGCTGGACAGCCCCTTCAGCGGGACGTACGTGCCGCTGGACTTCCACGGTCGCGATCCCCGGGTGAGCGCCCTGATGGTGGAGATCCGGCGGGACACGTACATGACCGAACCGGGCGGGCCTGCCGGTCCGGGGTTCCACCGGCTCGCGCGGGCGCTCGCCGCGCTCGTGGACGCCCTGGGCCGGCCTTGCTCGGAAGGCTCCCCGTGAGTGACGGGGACCCGTCGTTCAGACCGTCAGCCAGTCGGTGACGATCACCTGCCCGCCGGTCCGCAGCCGTAGCGCGAAGGGGCCGGCCGGGGACGTGTCGCAGGTGAAGCGGCCCATGTCGTCGGTGGTGAGCGGCGAGCCCGCCTGCGGCCCGCTGAGCACCTCGATCCGGGCCGACCGGGGCGGCAGCACCTGGCCCATGAGGCCCTGCGGGGTGAGTTCGACGTCGACCGTCACCTCGCCCGCGTGGAAGGTCAGCATCCGCGGCGCCCCCGTCGCTCCCCTCACCGGGAGGGCGTCCACCACCGAGTCGAAGGAGAGTTCGGCGATCCGGCTGTCCAGGTCGTGCAGCGCGAACGCCTCCATGGCGATCTGCCGCAGGGCAACCGGTACGGGGTCCAGGATGGCCGTCGCCTGGCGGAGCTCCTCCTCCAGCAGCTCAAGGGCGAACTCCTCGTCCGGCAGCGCCTGTTCGCCGAAGTCGAGGACGTCGTCACCGAGGTCGTCGTCCATGTCGCTCATACCGCCCCCCGGGCTTCGAGCCGCGCCCGCAGCCGCCTCAGGCAGCGCTGGCGCAGTGGTCCGATACTGCCCACCGCGATCCCCAGGGCGGCGGACACCTCCTGGTAGCCGGGCTTCGGCGAGGCCATCAGGATGCGCAGCAACTGCCGGCAGCGCTCGCCGAGTTCCTCGAACTCCTGCCACAGGTACCGGACGCGCTCGCTCTGGGCGGCGGCCTCCTCGGAGTCGATGAAGGACTGCTCGGGCGTACGGTCCTCGCTGATCCGGTCCAGCAACTGCGGATCGTCCGTGACGGTGAGCCGCCGCAAGCCCTTGAGCACCTTCAGGCACTCGTGGCGCGCGGTGCTCGCCAGCCAGGACTTGGCCTTGTCGGGTTCGCGGATGCGCCCGAGGTGCTGGGCGAAGCGGAACCACACGGTCTGGTACACCTCGTGCGCGTCGGCGTCGGAGAGCCGGTGGGCGCGCACCACCGCCCACACCAGTGGGCTCAGCCCTTCCACGAGCGCTTTCCAGGCCGCCGCGTCACCGTCGACGGCGGACTGGACCAGCGCACCGACATCTGCTCGGTCCACGGTCCCACCCCTCGTGTACGGCAAGTCATCGTACGCCGTGGAGGGGAGCGCTCCGGCCCTCATGTGCCGACCGGACGCTGCACGACCGGCACCGGGCGCCAGCCGGCCGGCTTCAGCGCCGCCACGCGCGCCCCGCGCACTTCGGCGAACTGTGTGTTCGTGGCCAGCAGTTGCTGCCGGGCCGCCCTCGGGTCGGTCTCCTTGTTCGCGGTCATGTGGGCGGCGACCAGACCTGCCACGACCGGGGTCGCGAAGGAGGTGCCGCTCCAGTGCGCGTACCCCTCGAACATCACCTGGTCCGGCTTGGCGACGCTGCCGTCCTCGCTCAGCACACCGACGTGGGACGGGGACTGGCAGGTGCACACGTAGGTGAAGCCGTACCGGCAGGCCCCGTACGTGGAGTGCTGGTAGAGGTAGGGCACCGGTGCATCGAAGCCGGTGAGGGCGCTGGTCAGGCGCTCGCCGGGGGCGTAGACGTCCACCCAGGAGCCGTGGTTGCTGAAGCAGGCGCCGAACTCGCCGTCGCCGCGCAGCGCGCCGACCGACAGGACGACTCCCTGGTAGTCGGGCAGGTCGGCGTAGGCGGCGGGCCAGAACGGGCTGGCGCTGGCGTTGTTGCCGGCCGCGGCGACCAACAGGGTGCCGTGGGCGCGCAGTTCCTGCATGAAGGCGTCCAGGCCGAGCAGGCCGTCGGGGCGGCCGTTGGAGGTGCCCGCGGACAGGCTGATGATGTCGGGCCAGCCGCCGGCGACCGCCTCGAAGAGCTTGTCGCCGAGCTCGGACTCCAGGATGGCGCCCGCGTCGTTGAGGGTGTTGCGGACGGTGATGTCGGTGTTGGGCGCGACGGCCGCGAGGACACCGGCGATGAACGTGCCGTGGCCGACGTACTGGAGGAGGTTGCCGGCCGCGTCGGTCTCGGTGCCGTGCAGGTCGCCCTCGACATGGGCGAGCAGCGGGACGAGCGTGTGGTCGTGGGTGAGGCCGTTGTCGACGACCAGGACACTCACGGCGGTGTCGGTGTCGTAACCCCCTTCCGCGGGAGCCGGGTTGGTGCCCTGGCTGAGCGCGGCGGGCACGGGCTCGTCGCCGGGGCAGGAGTTGACCGCGATCGACACCACGTGGTTGCGGCTGACCAGGCGGTGTCCGGCGCGTCCCTCGCGTTCGCTCATGGCGCGCAGGGCGTGGGTGACGGCGCGGTCGCCGCGCCGGTCGCCGTGGCCCGGGTCGCCGACCTTGATCCGGGTGATGCCCGAGCGGTTGGTCTCGGGGCTGTCGCGGCGGACGTGATCGCCGGTCAGCCCGGTCGCCTCGGTGAAGTGGGTGCGCACGGTCTCCTCGACGAGTGCCGCGTCACGGCCGTCCCGGGCGAGGACGACACCCTTCTCGTAGATGAACTCCGAGGCGTCGTCGGGTCCGAGGGCCAGCGGGACGTCGGGCATGGAACGCTGGATCTGGTCGAACTGCTCGTGGAATCGCTGAGGTGCCATGGCGTGTCCTCCCACTGAGGCGGCGGTCGTCAGTCAGAGCCGCGGGTCCGGTGATTGATACAGCGCCAAACCGGTGTGGCCTGCCACCTGGGCCACTACCATCCATGGAGTGACAGCGGGAAGCGACTCGGTTCTCGAACTGCTGCCGATGGTGTTCGCCGCGCCCAACCAGGCGCTGGCGAGGGCAGAGGAAGTACTCGGCTCGGATCCCTCACCGCTGCACGCCTCCGTCGCCCACCAGGTGATCGGCATCTGGCAGCGCGACTGGGGCGACCTGCGGCTCGCCCTGGACCATCTGCGCCGGGCCCGCGATCTCGGCGCGCGCTCGGAGTCGACCGACCGGGAGGCGGACGCGCTGGCCGCGCTCGGTGTGGCGCTGGTGCACGCGGGGCGCACCCGGCAGGGCCTGGAGTCGCTGGAGCGGGGCGTCGCGGTCAGCAGCGGGCACACCAGGGCGCAGGTCCTGTTCCGGCGGGCGTACGCCTCGTGGGTGCTCGGGCATCACCGGGCGGCGCTGGAGGACGTACGGCGGGCGGTTCCGGTGCTGCGGCAGGCCGGCGACGTGATCTGGACGGCGCGGGCGCTGACCCTGCGGGCCACCGTGCATCTGGCGCTCGGGGCGGTGGAGCGGGCCGACGCCGACTTCACGGCGGCGGAGGCGCTGTGGGACACCACGGGCCAGGAGCACGACAAGGCCGACGCGGTGGAGAGCCGGGGGCTGGCCGCCTACCGGTCGGGGGACATCCCGGCCGCGCTGCGGCTGCTCGACGAGGCGCAGGAGCGGTACGCCAAGCTCGGCACGCCGACGTTCATGCTCACCGTGCGGCGCTGCGAGGTCCTGATGGCCGCGGGGCTCGCCCCGGAGGCGCTCGCGGAGGCGGACGCGGCGATCAAGGTCCTCGACGGCATCGGCGGACAGTCCACCCGCAAGGCGGAGCTGCTGCTCGCCGCCGCGCGGGCGGCCCGGCACGCGGGGGACGCGCACACCGCGATCGCGCGCGCCGACATGGCGGTACGGCTGTTCGCCGGGCAGCGGCGCACCTGGTGGGAGACGCACGCCCGGCTGGTGCTGATCGAGGCACGGGTCGCCGCCGGGCGCGGCTCGGGCCGGCTGGTCGCGGACGCGGCGGCGGTCGCCGACCGGCTGGCCTCCTTCGGCGCGCCCGCCGCCCCGGAGGCCTCGCTGCTGGCGGGCCGTATCGCGCTCGGGCTGGGGTGGCAGGACGATGCGCGACGGCATCTTGAGGTGGCCGCCCGCAGCCGGCACAGCGGGCCGCCGCTGGCGCGGATGACGGGATGGGCGGCGCGGGCGCTGTGGGCGCGGGCCGCGGGGTCGGACCGGCGGGTGCTGGAGGCCTGTCGCCGCGGTCTGGACGTGCTCGACGATCACCGTACGACCCTGGGTGCTTCGGAACTGCGGGCCCGGGCCACCGCGCAGGGCGCCGAGCTCGCCGGGCTCGCCGCGCGGGCCTCCCTCAGGTCGGGCGGGCCCCGGCGGCTGCTGGTGTGGAGCGAGCGCTGGCGGGCCACCGTGCTGTCCGCGCCGCCGACCCGCCCGCCGGCCGACCCGGCGCTGCTCAGCGACCTCACCGCCTTCCGGGAGATAGCGGCCCGCGCGGAGGGGGCCCGGATGGAGGGCCGGCCGGTGCCGACGCTGGAACGTGAACAGCGGCGCCTGGAACGGGAGATCCGCTCCCGGAGCCTCCATGAGCGCGGCGACGCGTCCGGCGACGGCTACCGCTTCGACCCCGGCAGGCTGCTGGAGCGGCTCGGTGACGAGGTGCGGCTGGTCGAACTCGCCGTGCTCGACGGGCGGGTCCAGGTGCTGCTGTGCGCGCAGGGGCGGGTGCGGAGGTTCGAGGCCGGACTGCTGGCGGACGCCGAGCGTGAGGCGGAGCACGTCCAGGCGGGGCTCAGGAGACTGGCCCACCCCGGGGCGGAGGCCCGGCTTCCGGTGGTGGAGGCGGCCGGGCGGCGGCTGGAGGAACTGCTGCTCGGGCCGGCCGCGGCGCAGCTCGGGTCCGGACCGGTCGTGGTGGTGCCGCCGGGGCGGCTGCACCAGGTGCCGTGGGCGCTGCTGCCCTCGCTGCGGGAGCGGGTGTTCAGCGTGTCGCCGTCGGCGAGCAGCTGGCTGCGGGCGAGGGAGACCGCGCCGCCGCCGAGCGGACGCCAGGTACTCGTCCGCGGGCCGGGGCTCGCGACCGGCGGCGCCGAGGTACCCGAACTCGCCGGGCGCAACGGCTCGGCGACCGTTCTGGAGCACGACGAGGCACGTGTGCCGCGGGTGCTGGAGGAACTGGACGGGGCGGCGCTGGCGCACATCGCCGCGCACGGCACGTTCCGTGCGGACAGTCCGCTGTTCTCGTCCTTGCGGATGGCCGACGGGCCGCTCATCGTCCACGACTTCGAGCGTCTGGACCGCAGCCCGTACCGGATCATCCTGTCCTGCTGCGACACCGCCCGGTTCGCCTCGGTCGGCGCGGACGAACTGCTCGGCCTGGTCACCGCGCTGCTGCCGCTGGGCACGGCGGGAGTGGTGGCGTGCAGCGCACCGGTCAACGACGAGGCGGTGGTGCCGCTGATGCTCACGCTGCACAAAGGGCTCGGTGCGGGGGCGTCCATGGCGGAGGCGCTGCGCGACGCGCGGGCCGCGCTGCCGGGGGACTCGGTGCATCAGGCGACGGGGTGGGCGTTCTCGGCGTTCGGGGCTGCGTGACGGCCGCGAAGTGCGATCGCAGTGCGTGGAGTTGTGGAGCGCGTGAGGTGTGGGGCGGCCTGACCCCTCCCCCGAATACTGGGGGTCAGACCGCCCCGGTCCGGGATACGGCTCAGGCCGGCTGTGCCTCCGGCAGCTCCACCAGGCACGGCAGGGCGTCGCGATCGCTCGCGCCGAGGCGGGCGTACGCGCTGTAGAGGTGGTTGCCGACCGTACGGACGGACAGGGTGAGCCGCTCGGCGATCTGGCGGTTGCTCAGTCCGGCGGCCGCGAGGGTGACGATCTGCCGCTGGCGGACGGTGAGTTCGCCGAGGACCAGCCCGGACAGGGCCGGGGTCCGGGCGCCCTGACAGCGGCGGGCCAGGGCGACGGCGCGGGTGCGCGAGGTGCGGGCGGCGCTCGGGTCGCGGTGCGCCCCGACGGCCTGGGCGTACGCCTCGGCCGCGAAGAGCAGGAACCCACGCTCCTCCAGCGCCCGGGCCGCGCGGTCGAGGGCGGGGCCGTCGCCTCCGGCGAGCGCCTCGGCGTGGGCGGCGAAGACGCCCGTCAGCCGGCCGACGGCCCGCTCGGGCGCGCCGAGGCGGACGGCGTCGTACGGCTCCTCCCCGACCGTGCGGAGGGCCGCGTCGAGATCACCGCGGGCGGCGGCCCACCAGGTGACGGCCGAGCCGTGCGCGCCCTCCCCCGAGCCGGCGGCGCCGCCGGGACGGGTGGAACGAGTCGGGGTGACGGTGCGTCGACCGCCCCGCGGCTCGGTCGAGGAGCTGGGCTCACGGCGGTCGTCGGTGGCCGCGCCGGGCGGGCTCACCGCATACGCCGTCTCTCCCGACTGCGCTGCCGCCAGGCCGAGTTCGAGGTGGCAGGCCGGGGCGTCGGGGTCGCTCCGCAGTCCCTCCGCGGCCCAGGCCGCGGCCTCCCGCAGCTCACCTCGCAGACGGGCGAACCGGGCTCGTACGGCGGCGTGCCGGGCCGGGACGCCGGAGCACTCGTCCACGAGCCACTCCCCCACCGGGGCCGGCACGGCTCGTACGTCCGTCCCGGCGATCGCCCGGGTCAGGGTGGCCGTCTCGGTCTCCAGGGCGACCGCGCAGCTGTCCGGGGTCCGGGCCAGGCGCCGGGCCCGCAGGCGTCCGGCGACGGCCCGCAGCACCGGACCGTGCAGGGGCTCGGCGAGACGGGCGGCACCCTGCTCGTCGACGTGGACCAGCCCGTCGGCCTCCAGGACTTCGAGGGCGCCGAGGTCGAGGGTGTCGGCGTCCCTTGGGAGCGGCTCGGAGAAAGCCAGGCGGTCCAGGGTCTCCCGCTCCCCGCGACCGGTGCGGTCGAGGAGAGGCGCGGCACGCTCGCGTACGGTCGCGGTGACCGGCACCGGGCCGCGCCACGCCCACTCGGCCGAGCCCGGGGCCCGGTGCAGCGGCTCCCGCTCGCGCACCGCGTCCACCAACTCGCGCAGCAGGCGCAGATCGCCCCGGCACAGGCGGTGCAGCCGGTTGACGGTGAGGGCTTCCGGACCGCCGGCGCCGGCCGCGAGCAGCTGCGCGGTCTCCTCGCGGGGCAGCGGCTCCAGGGCGAGGCGCGGCAGGAGCTCGCCGGTCCACAGCCGGGAGATCGCGTCCGGCACCCGTGCGCCGTCGGTGGCGACGACCAGGAGCCGGGTGCGGCCGTGCACCACGAGCTGGTGGACCAGGGCAGCCGAGACGTCGTCCAGCAGATGGGCGTCGTCGACGAGCAGCAGCCGTACGGACGACAGGAGTTGGACCGCCCGGTGCAGGGACACGGTCTCCGGGAGGAGATGCGCGAAGGCGGCGAACGGGAGCCCGCCGGTCCCCGGTGTGCCCGCCACCCGGGCGCAGTCCGTGCCGTGTACGGCCTCCGTGACGAGCCGGGTCTTGCCGCGGCCCGCGGGACCGGTCACCACCATGCCCTGCCGTCCCCCGGCGACGGACCCGCGCACCAGCTCCAGTTCGTCCTCGCGCCCGGTGAACGGCCAGGGCAGCTCCAGGGTCTTCGCGTCCCGTTCGAAAGTCGTCACGGAAGCTAGAGCGGCGCTACTCAGTCCTGATACAGGGGGACTTGAGTAGCCCCCGACTCAGGCGCCCCCGGACGCCCGACGGCACGCTGAACCCCATGACCGCACGCTACTGCTCCCTCGCGCAGCAGTCGGCTCCGGCGTTCGCGCCGGGACTGGCCGCCGAGCGGCTGAGTGCGCTCATCGGCGGCTGCCGGATGTGGCTCAACAGCACGGTCCTGCACTACTGCTTCTTCGACGGCGACGCCGACGGGTCGGTCATTCCGGTTCCGGGGACCGGCCAGTCCCGTCGGGTGTCGTGGGTGGGCGCCGAGGAGCAGCGGGACGTGGTCCGTGCGTGCTTCCAGGAGTGGCAGGACCTCGGGATCGGGGTGCGATTCGCCGAGGTCGGCGACCGTTCGGAGGCCGAGCTGCGCATCGGCTTCCAGATCGGCGACGGCTCCTGGTCGGCCGTGGGCAAGGACGCGCTCCTGGTCGGTCTGAACGAGCGCACCATGAATTTCGGCTGGGACCTGACCGCGCCCGGGGAGCGCGGGACGGCCCTGCACGAGATCGGGCACGCGCTCGGCATGCTGCACGAGCACCAGAGCCCGTTCGCCGGGATCCACTGGGACGACGAGGCCGTCTACGCCGATCTGGCGGGCCCGCCGAACTTCTGGAGCCGGGACCGGACGGGCTTCAACATCCTGCGCAAGCTGGACCCGGACGAGGTCAACGGCCCCGTCTGGGACCCCCAGTCGATCATGGAGTATCCCTTCGAGGCGGGGCTCATCCTGGAGCCCGAGCAGTACCGTGCGGGCCTCAACCCGCCCGGCACGCTGTCGGCCGCCGACAAGGAGTACGTGCTGCGCTGGTACCCGCCGACCGAGCCGACCCGGCCGCCGGCGCTGGTGCCCTTCCGGTCCGCGCCGCTCGGGCTCGGCCCGGGTGAGCAGGCCGACTTCACCGTGGAACCGCCGGAGACCCGCGAGTACGCCGTGGGCACGTTCGGCGACGGCGACACCGTCGTGGTGGTCTTCGAGGAGCGGGACGGGGAACCCCGCTACCTCTGCGGCCGGGACGACGGAGGCACCCCGCACAACGCCACACTCAAGGCCCGTCTGGTGAAGGGCCGCCGCTACTTCGTCCGTGTGCGCCTGTACTCCGCGTGGGGTTCGGGGGAAACCGCGGTCATGTGCTGGTGACAGCACGGACAGGCCGCACGGGCGAGGCTGGACCACAGTCCGGCGCCGGGGGAACGGCCGGAAGTACGTAGCCTTCGGGGGAGGGACACGTACTTCCGGCCACACCGCGTTCCGCGCGGGATCAGGCCACCCGCCGGGCGCTGTCGTCGTCTGGGTGCGCGAGGCCGAGCTGGTGGCGCAGGGTCGGGCCCTCGTACTCGGTGCGGAAGACGCCCTGTTCCTGGAGGAGCGGTACGACCTTGTCGGCGAAGGCGTCGAGGCCGGTCGGGGTGATGTGCGGGACCAGGATGAAGCCGTCGCTCGCGTCGCTCTGGACGTACTCGTTGATGGTGCGCGCGATGGTCTGGGGCGAGCCGATGAAGTTCTGCCGGTTGCCGGTGTGGATGACCAGGTCGCGGATGGACCAGTGGTGGGCGGCGGCCAGTTCGCGCCATTCCCGGGCGGTGGCCAGCGGGTCGCGGTACATGCGGACCTGGGCGCGGCCCTTGGCGATGTGGTGGTCGCTGACGTCCGGGTCGATGTCGGGGAGCGGGCCGTCGGGGTCGTACGACGACAGGTCCCGGTTCCAGACGAACTCCAGGTGCTTGAGGGCGGTGGCCCCGCTGACCTGCCGGCGCCGGACGATCCGCGCGAGTTCCTCGGCCTCGGCGTCGGTGTCCGCGAGGGCGAAGGAGGCGGCGGGCAGGATCAGCAGCTGGTCGGGGGTGCGGCCGTACTTGGCGAGGCGGTTCTTGACGTCGGTGTAGAAGGCGCGGCCCTCGTCGAGAGTGGCGTGGCGGCTGAAGATGGCGTCGGCGGCGGAGGCCGCGAACTCTCGGCCCTCCTCGGAGTCGCCCGCCTGGAAGACGACCGGACGGCCCTGCGGGGAGCGCGGGACGTTGAACCGGCCGTGGATGTCGAAGTGTTGGCCGGTATGGACGAAGGAGCCCGCCCTCGCGTCCCGCAGGAACTCGCCCGAGGCCTGGTCGGCGAGGATCTCGTCGCCGTGCCAGGAGTCGAAGAGCTCCTGAGCGGTGGCGAGGAACTCCTTGGCGCGGGAGTAGCGCTCCTCCTGCGGGAGGAAGCCGCCGCGGCGGAAGTTCTCGCCGGTGAAGGCGTCCCAGGAGGTGACCACGTTCCAGGCGGAGCGGCCGCCGGAGAGGTGGTCGAGGCTGGCGAACTGGCGGGCCACCTCGTAGGGCTCGTTGAAGGTGGAGTTGATGGTGCCGGTCAGGCCGAGGTGTTCGGTGACGGCGGCCAGCGCGGCGAGGACCGTGAAGGTGTCGGGGCGGCCCACGACGTCCAGGTCGTAGATCCGGCCGCCGTGTTCGCGCAGGCGCAGGCCCTCGGCGAGGAACAGGAAGTCGAACTTGGCGCGTTCGGCGGTCCGCGCGAAGTGCGCGAAGGAGGCGAACTCTATGTGGCTGCCGGCCTCGGGGTCGCTCCACACGGTGGTGTTGTTGACGCCGGGGAAGTGGGCGGCCAGGTGGATCTGCTTCAGGGGCCTGGACATGGCTGCGGGGGTCCTTCCGGCTCAGGCGGACGTGGCGGCGTAGCGGTTGGCGGGGCGGCGGAAGCCCAGGAGTCCGCGCAGGGTGCCGGACTCGTACGCGGTGCGGAAGGCGCCCCGGCGCTGGAGCTCGGGGACCAGGCCGCGGGTGATCGCCGGGAGGTCGTGGCCGAGGACCGCGGGCCGCAGCCGGAAGCCGGTGAGCCCGGCCTCTCGGAACTCGGTGAGCAGGTCGGCGAGTTGGGCGGGGGTGCCGGTGAAGACCCGGGCGTCGCTGCGGTACGGCTCCCCCGCGAGCGTGTCGAGTCGGTCCCTGCGGGCGGCGGCCTCGGCGGGGTCGTCGTCGAGGAAGACCTCCATGTCACCGAAGAGGTGCAGGAGTTCACCGGATCGTCCCGCCGACTCCTGTTCGGCGCGGATCTCGGCGACGATCGCTCGGGCCTGGTCGGTGTCCTGCGGGGTGATGTGGCCGATGTCGGCCTGGCGGGCGATGAACCGGTAGGGGACGCTCTGGTGGCCGAGGGCGGTGACCAGTGGCTGGCCCTGCGGCGGGCGGGGTGTGATGGAGGGCCCCTTGACGCTGAAGTGCTTTCCCTCGAAGTCGATGTGGTGCAGCTTGTCCCGGTCGACGAAGCGGCCGGTGGCGGCGTCGCGGATCTCGGCGTCGTCCTCCCAGCTGTCCCAGAGGCGGCGCACGGCCTCCACGTGGTCGGCGGCCTCGTCGAAGAGGTCGGCCACCACCGGGCTGTCGTAGGTCTCGATCCGGGGGACGGTGCGGCGGCCGAAGTGCGCGGCCTCGTTCGGGCGGGCGGTGATCTGCACGCGCAGGCCCGCCCGGCCGGTGCTGACGTAGTCGAGCGTCGCGATGGCCTTGGAGAGGTGGAAGGGCTCGGTGTGGGTGACCACCGCGGTCGGGACCAGGCCGATGTGCCGGGTGAGCGGGGCGACGCGGGAGGCGATCAGGACGGCGTCGAGCCGGCCGCGGACCTGGTCGGTGCGCTCGTCCGGGTCGAGGGCGTGCGAGGACTGGGGGCCCAGGCCGTCCTCGATGGTGACGAAGTCCAGCAGGCCGCGCTCGGCCTCGGCGACCAGGTCGGCCCAGTATCCGGCGGTGAACAGTTCACGGGGGCGGGCCACCGGCTCGCGCCAGGAGGCGGGGTGCCAGCCGGTGCCGTCCAGGGCGACGGCGAGGTGCAGCGCGGAGGAAAGCGCAGGAGAAGGGGACACGGAAGGGTGCCTTCCTGAAGATCCGTACGGGGGCGCCGGCCCGTGGGTGGGCAGGGCACGGCGGCGGGGCGGGCGGGTGACGGGTCAGGAACGACAGAGCGCGGCGGACACGCGCTGGAGATCGATGTGGGGCCGGGAGTGGAGGTGGACGGAGCGGAGTGTGTGCGGCACGCCCGTCCCCTCCTCCTTCTGGGCGCGCGAGGGCGCCCGGCGGATCTCGTCGTCGGCCACAACGCCCTGTCCTCGCGGGGGGGGGCTCGGCCCGCGCGGCCACCGGTGTCGGGGTCCTGTCGACGCCCGCTCCCGCACGCGGAACGGTCCTCAGGCGGGTCGGCCCGTGTGCGCGGCCCAGTCCAGGATCTGTACGGCGGCACCTGCGGCCTCCAGGCCCCGGCAGTGGGCGTGGTGCCGGCGGGCGATGCCGTCGAGGTCGAGGTGGGTGCCGAAGGCCGGGTGGGCGGTCAGGCGGCGGGCGTAGGCCCACAGGGTCGGGTGGCCGGCGACGCGCTGCACCGCGGCGGCGTCCAGGTGGTGACGGTGCACGGTGTCGAGCTGGACCAGCGCGACCCACAACTCGACGTCGGCGGCGGTGAGGTGATCCCTGATCAGGTACGCGCGTCCGTCGAGCCAGCGCTCCAGGGAGCCCAGCGAGTCCAGCAGCCGTTCCAGTCCGGCGGCCCGCTCGCTCTCGTCGCCACCCGCCGATCCGGCGCGCTGCGCGGCCCGCTCGATGCCCTGGGCGCACATCCGCTCGACGGCCTCCGTCTCCGACTCGGCCCCGCACGGGTACAGGGCCGGGCGGCCACCGCCGAAGTGTCCGGCCAGGTCGCGGGTGATGTCGGCGGCGTGGGTGCTGACGATCCGCCCGGACCAGTCGTCGCTGAGCACCGGGGCGACGGCCGCGCCGGTGTACCGGTGCGCGCTGGCCTCGTACAGCGGGCGCAGCGCGGAGTGTCCGCCGTCGGGACAGTCGGGGACCGGGTCCAGGCAGGTCACGGGACAGACGTCGTCGAGGCCGAGCAGTCCGTGCACGACGGCGATGCGCAGTCCGTCGGCGCAGGCGGGGGTGAGGTGGAGCCGGTAGCGGCGCGGCACGGCGTAGTGCCCGCTGCGCGCGTCCCGGCCGATCCGTCCGCGGAACCTGGGGGCCGGGTGGGTGGGAACGTGGGCGAGCGGTGTGACGGACATGGGTCTCCCCGGGGGTCGGTGCGCAGACGTACGCGCGGCGGAAGCGTCGTCGGGCGGGAGCGGGCGGCGGTCCCCCTGCGCGGCGGCGGGGGTGGCACCGGAAGGCGGCCGGGCTCAGCCCAGGGGCCTGATCGCGCTGCAGACCCGCAGCAGATCGATGTGACGGCGGGAGGTGAGGAGAGGCGAGGGCCGAGACGTACGACTCACTCGGCCGACGGCCGGCTCAAGGCACCCCATGTTTCCCTACCTGTTCACTAGGATTCCCGTCTGGAGTGTCGATCGGGCGGGCACACACGTCAAGAGGGCGTCCACGAGGCGAGCAGAAGAGCCGGCCGGTGGCGGGGTCGGCGGCCGTCGCGCCGACGAGCGGGCTGGCGGGCGCCGCCAGGGCACGCCCGTCGGAAGATCCGTGGGCTGCCGTGCGCACTTCCGCGGCGGTGTCCGAGCCGAATGCCCCGATCAGCGTGACCTCGCGGGGCCGCCGGGCGAGGTGCCAGGCGGTGGCCGCGCCCATCGGACCTACGCCGACGACGGCGATCACCGTCCCTCCCCGGCATCCGGTTCCTGCCCGCGAACGGCACGCGGGGCCGGCTACAACTGGTTGGCTCCGCGGGCGCCTGGTACGAGCACCCGGACGTCCGCCGCCCCGTCAGTGCGACTCGCGGCTCACCTCCGAGCCGCTGGAACCGACGAGGAAGTCCAGGTCCACACCCTTGTCGGCTTGTTGGACATGGTCCACGTACAGCCGCTCCCAGCCCCGCCTCGGGTTGGCGAAGCCCTCGACGGTGGCCTTGTTCGGGGTGCGGGCGGCGAGTTCGTCGGCGGGCACCTCCAGGTCGACGCGGCGGGCCTCGACGTCGAGGCTGATGACATCGCCGGTCCGAACGAGGGCGAGCGGGCCGCCCGCCGCCGCTTCCGGGGCCACGTGCAGGACGACGGTGCCGTACGCGGTGCCGCTCATCCGGCCGTCGCAGACGCGGACCATGTCCCGCACGCCCTGCTCCAGCAGTTTGGTGGGCAGCGGCATGTTGGCCACCTCGGGCATGCCCGGATAGCCCCGGGGGCCGCAGCCGCGCAGCACCAGGACGGAGTCGGCGTCGACGTCAAGGTCCGGGTCGTCCACGCGGGCGTGGAAGTCCTCGATGCTGTCGAAGACGACCGCACGGCCCCGGTGGCGCAGCAGATGCGCCGAGGCGGCCGCGGGTTTGATCAGGGCGCCGTCGGGGGCGAGGCTGCCGCGCAGGACGGCGATGCCGCCCTCCTCGACGAGGGGGCGGGCCCGGGTCCTGATCACCTCGGCGTCCCAGATCGGGGCGTCGGCGAGGTGGTCCACCAGCGGCCGTCCGGTCACCGTGAGCGCGTCGGGGTCCAGGAGGTCGGCGACCTCGCGCAGCACGGCGAGCAGGCCGCCGGCCCGGTGGAAGTCCTCCATGAGGAAGCGCCCGGCGGGCTGCAGGTCCACCAGGACCGGCACCCGGGAGCCGATGCGGTCGAAGTCGTCCAGGGTCAGTTCGATGCCCAACCGGCCCGCGATGGCGAGGAGATGGACGACGGCGTTGGTGGAGCCGCCGATCGCGGCCAGCGCCACGATCGCGTTGTGGAAGGACCCCTTGGTCAGGAAGGTGCTCGGGCGGCGTTCGGCGGCCACCAGTTCCACCGCGAGCCGTCCGGTGCCGTGCGCGGCCTCCAGCAGCCGGCTGTCCGGAGCGGGGGTGCCCGCCACGCCGGGGACGACCGTGCCCAGTGCCTCGGCGACCAGCGCCATGGTGGAGGCGGTGCCCATGGTGTTGCAGTGCCCGCGGCTGCGGATCATCGACGACTCGGAGCGGGTGAACTGCTCCTGCGACAGGGTCCCGGCACGGACCTCCTCCGACAGCCGCCACACGTCGGTGCCGCAGCCCAGCGGGGTGCCGCGGAAGGTGCCGGTCAGCATGGGCCCGCCGGGCACGACCACGGCGGGCAGGTCCACCGAGGCGGCGGCCATCAGCAGCGAGGGGATCGTCTTGTCGCAGCCGCCCAGCAGGACCACGCCGTCGAGGGGGTTGGCGCGCAGCATCTCCTCCGTGGCCATCGCCGCCATGTTGCGCCAGAGCATGGCGGTGGGCCGCACGTTGGTCTCGCCCAGCGACACCACGGGCAGGTCGAGGGGGATGCCGCCCGCCTCGTGGACGCCGTCCCGGACGGATCGGGCCACCTCGTCCAGATGGGCGTTGCAGGGGGTGAGGTCGGAGGCGGTGTTGGCGATGGCGATCTGGGGCCGGCCGGTGAAGGCGTCGGCCGGGACGCCCCGGCGCATCCAGGCCCGGTGGATGTAGGCGTTGCGGTCCTGTCCCGCGTACCACTGCGCGCTGCGAAGGTTCATCGCTGGGGCTCTTTCCGGTAATCGGTACGGCGGTCTACTATCCGGAACGCGATGCAGCATACGCAGCGGCTTCCGGCTTCGACAGCCCCCGGCACGGAACGCGCCGAGGGCGACCGTCTGGTGGGATCGGACCGGGTGCTGGGGGTGCTCAAGGAGCTGGCCCGGCATCCGGACGGCGTGGCGCTCGACGAGCTCACCCGGGCGGTCGGCAGCCCCAAGCCGACCGTCCATCGGGCGCTGGCCGCACTGCGCCGGGCCGGTCTGGCCGGCCAGGACCGCGGCGGGCGCTATCTGCTGGGCGACGAGTTCCTGCGGATGGCCTTCGCCCATCACGAGGCCCGCCCCGAACACGTCCGAATGCGGCCCCTGTTGGAGACCCTGGCCGCCCGGTTCGGCGAGACGGCCCACTACGCGGTCCTGGACGGCCGCGAGGTCGTCTACCGCGCCAAGGTCGACCCTCCCACCGGTGCCGTCCGGCTGACCTCCACGGTCGGCGGCCGCAACCCCGCTCACGCGACCGGCGTCGGAAAGGTGCTGCTCGCCCACGAGTTGGGCACCCTTGACGCCGTACGGCGATGGGTCGGCACGGCGCGCCCGGCTCGCCGGACGCCCCGAACCCTGTGCACGGCCGCGGAGTTGCACCGCGAGCTGCGGGAGACGCGCGAGCGGGGATACGCCCTCGACGACCAGGAGAACGAGCCCGGCGTCGTCTGCCTCGCCCTGCCCGTGTACGGCGCCTCGCCGCGGGTTCCCTCCGGAGCCGTGAGCGTGAGCGCGCTGGCGTACCGGACCCCGTTGCGGGTGCTGGTGGACGCCGTGGCGGAGATCCGTGAGGCACTCGGCCCCTTGAAGGAGCCCTTCTGATGCGTGCCTTCGTCCTCACGGCTCCCGGCGCGTTCGCCGTGCAGGAGGTTCCGGCACCCGTCGCCGCTCCCGGTGAGGTCGTCGTCGATGTCGAGCGGGTCGGCGTGTGCGGCACCGATCTGGAGTTCTTCACCGGCGCCATGACCTATCTGCACCAGGGCCACGCCGGCTATCCGATGCGGCTGGGCCACGAGTGGGCGGGCCGGGTGCGGGCGGTGGGTGCCGGGGTCGAGCCGGGCTGGGTCGGGCGGCGGGTCATGGGCGACACGATGCTCGGCTGCGGGGTCTGCCGCCGCTGTCGGCGGGGCCGGCAGCACGTGTGCGAGAAGCGGGAGGAGGTGGGCATCCGGGGCGGTCGCGCGGGTGCCCTGGCCGAGCAACTCGCCGTTCCCGCCTTCTCGTTGCACGTTCTCCCCGATTCCGTGGACCCGGTGCTCGGTGCGCTCGTCGAACCGGGCGGCAACGCCCTGCGGGCCGCGCAGGCCACCGGAGCGGGGCCCGGCGACCGGGTGCTGGTGCTGGGGCCGGGCACCATCGGCCTGCTGGTCGCGCTGTTCGTCCGGGCCGCCGGTGCGCAGGTGCATCTGATGGGTGCCACCGAGGGCTCGCTCGCCTTCGCGCGCTCGCTGGGCTTTCCGCACGCCTGGCGCGAGGACAGCCTGCCGGACCTGCCGTTCGACGCGGTCGTCGACGCCACCAACGCGGTCCGTCTGCCCGCACTCGCGCAGGAGTTGGTCGAACCCGGCGGGCGGCTCGTGTACATCGGGCTGGCCGGCGAACCCAGCAGGATCGACACCCGCGCGCTCGTCCTGAAGGACGTGACGGCGGTCGGCGTCCTGTCGGCCTCCCCCGGGCTGGACGCCACCATCAGGGCCTACGCCGAGCGGGTCGTCGACCCGAGGCCGCTCGTGGCCGCCACCGTCGCGCTGGACGCGATCGGCCCCGTCCTCGCGGGCGAGCGGCCGCCCGGCGCCGGGCCGGGCCCCAAGATCCACGTCGATCCCGGCTCGGTCTGAGGGGGTTCGGCCCGATGGCGATCAAGGTGCGGCCGACCGCCCAGGTCGACGAGACTGCGGCGATCGGCGAGGGGACGACGGTCTGGGACCTGGCCCAGATCCGGGAGCACGCCCGGCTCGGGCGCGGGTGCGTCGTGGGCCGGGGCGCCTATGTCGGCCCCGGGGTGCGGATCGGCGACCACGTGAAGCTCCAGAACCATGCGCTGGTCTACGAGCCCGCGGTGCTCGGCGACGGGGTGTTCGTGGGCCCCGCGGCGGTCCTCACCAACGACCGCTTCCCACGGTCGGTGGACCCGGAGGGCAGACTCAAGCGCGGCGGCGACTGGGAGGCCGTGGCGGTGGAGGTGGCCGAAGGGGCCTCCCTCGGGGCCCGTTCGGTGTGCGTGGCCCCGGTAAGGATCGGTCGCTGGGCCCTGGTCGCGGCGGGCGCCGTGGTGATTCGGGACGTGCCCGACCACGCGCTCGTGGCCGGGGTTCCGGCACGCCGCGTCGGCTGGGTGGGCCGGGCCGGCGTACGACTGGTGGAGCGGGAGGGCGAGCCGGGGGTCTGGGAGTGCCCCGAGACGGGTGCGCTGCACGACGAGCGGGACGGCCGTCTCGTCGCGCGCGTATGACGTCTGTTTTCCGTCGAAGCGCGGGCTGTGTGTCCTGTTCGTCCCTGGTCCGCCCGCGCCTGGCGGTGCCTTCCGATAGCGTGTCGACCGTGATCACGGGCGAGATCGAGGGCAAGGGGGACCGCGTCCGGGACGCGTTGGGGCCCGCGGGCGCGGTGGGCGTGTGACCGGCCGGCGGACGTCCGCGGTGCTGCCCCCGTCGCTGCGTGCGCCGCTCGGGCTGGTCGCGGCCCTCGCCGCGCTGGTGGTCTCGGTGATCGGGGCCCTGTACGCCGGCCACGGTCTGCCCGGCAGGGTGGACCGGTGGATCGTCGCGCCGACGGCGGACAGTGTGGGGCCGCCATGGCGGCGTGTCGCTCTGGCTCTGGACTTCCTGGGAGAGCCTGTCGGATCGGTGCTGCTGGTGACGGTCGTCGTGGCGGGCTGCCTGCTGCTCCGCCGTCCACGCGCGGCGGTGCTCGCCGTCGCCGGCGCCGTCGTGGTCGTGGGGACGGCGACGCTGCTCAAGCGTCTGGTGGGGCGCACCATCCACGGCGCCGACAACCTGTCCTATCCGAGCGGGCACACCGCTTTCTTCACCGCACTCGCCCTCGTCGTGGCGCTGCTCGCGACGGACCGGCTCGGCCTCGGCAGGACGGCCGGCACGTCACTCGTGCTCTGCGCGGCGCTCCTGGCCGGCGCCGCGATGGGGTGGGCGGAGGTCGCCCTGGGCGCGCACTATCCCACCGACGCGCTCGGCGGCTGGTGCACCGCGCTGGCGGTGGTTCCGGCGACCGCGTGGCTGGTCGACCGGGCAGCCGACCGGTTGGCCGTCCGTACGGCCGGCGCCGGCCGGCGGGAGCCGCGCTGACGTCACGTCACGCCAGGCGACGGAATACGGGCTTCACCGGGCGTCCGCCCACCCAGGGCGTGGGGTCCGCGGCGTCCAGCGCCTTGCGGTACACCGCACATGCCTCGGCCACCACGTCGACGGTGTGATCGATGTCGGCGTCGCTGAGCGCGCCGCTCACCACGAACGACGGGGCCAGCACCCCGCCCGCGAGGAGCCGGCGCAGGAACAGCGTGCGGTACTCCTGCGACGGCTGCCCGTTCTCGTCGAGGGTGGCGAAGACCAGGTTGCTGGCCCGGCCCCGGATGACGACGTGCTCCTCGACGCCCATGCCGGCCGCGGCCTCGCGGACACCGGCGGCCAGCCGCTCGCCGAGGGCGTGCAGCCGCGCGGTGACGCCCTCCTCGGTGTAGACGGTCTGCACGGCCATCGCGGCGGCCAGGGAGTGCGTCTCGGCGCCGTGCGTGGTGGACAGCAGGAAGACGCGCTCGCCGGAGTGACGCAGTCCGCCGCGCTCCATCAGCTCGCGACGCCCGGCCAGCGCGGACACGGCGAACCCGTTGCCCAGCGCCTTGCCGAACGTGGAGAGGTCGGGGACCACGCCGTACAGGCCCTGGGCGCCCGCCTCGGACCAGCGGAAGCCGGTGATCATCTCGTCGAAGATCAGGACACAGCCGTGCCGGTCGGCCAGTTCACGCAGGCCGGCGAGGTACCCGGGCGGCGGCTCGGTGTGGGTGGCGGGTTCGAGGATCAGACAGGCGACCTCGTCCTGGTACCGGGTGAGCAGGTCCTCCGTGGCGGCCAGGTCCCCGTAGGGGAACGACACGGTGAGCTCGTTGGTCGCCGACGGAATGCCGGCGGACATCGGTGTGGTGCCGATGAACCAGTCGTCGGTGGAGAAGAACGGATGGTCGGCGCAGAGGGCCACCCGCGGGCGCCCGGTGGCGGCGCGGGCGAGGCGTACCGCGGCGGTGGTGGCGTCGGAGCCGTTCTTCGCGAACTTCACCATCTCCGCGGTCGGCACCGTGGCCAGGAAGCGTTCCGCGGCCTCGACCTCCACGATGGACGGCCGGACGAAGTTGCTGCCGCGGTCGATCTCCCGCCGCACCGCCTCGGTCACGCGAGGGTGGGCGTGTCCGAGGCTGACCGACCGCAGGCCGGACCCGTACTCGATGTAGCGGTTGCCGTCGACGTCCCATACGTGGGCACCGCGGCCGTGGCTGATGACGGGGGCCAGGTTCTCGGGGTACTGGTCGTCACCCTTGGCGTAGGTGTGCGCGCCCCCGGGGATCAGGGCGTGCAGCCGCTCATTCGCCGTCCGCGACCGGGCCAGGACGAACTCCGCGGTCTCTTCGGTGTGTTCGTGGGTCAACCGACGTCAGCCTTCCTTGTGCTTCAGGACCTCGGCGAGGCTCGGCGCCTCCCGGTCCCGCTGGGACATCGACGTGACCGGCAGTGGCCAGGGAATGGAGAGTTCCGGGTCGTCGAAGGCGATCGTCACGTCCTCGGAGGGATCGTGCTCTCTGTCGATACGGTAAGAGGTATCTGTGATTTCGGTAAGAGCCTGGAAGCCGTGAGCGCATCCCGCCGGGATGTAGACGGTCTTCTGCGTCTCACCGGACAGCTCGAAAAAGGCCCGGCCGAGGTACGTCGGCGAGTCCGGCCGCAGGTCGACGACGACGTCGAAGATCTCCCCGTACGAGCACCGCACGAGCTTGGCCTCGCCGGCGCCGGAGCGCAGGTGCAGGCCGCGCACCACGCCCCGGACCGAGCGGGAGAGGCTGTCCTGGACGAAGGCGTGCGGGTCGAGGCCCACCGAGCGGACCACGTCGACGTCGAAGGTGCGGCAGAAGAAGCCGCGTTCGTCGGCGTACGGGGTGGGCTCGAACAGGTACGCGCCGGCGATCTCGGGGACTTCGGTCGCTTTCATGGAGCCTTCCGCGGGGCGTGGGCGTGGGAGTTCGCCGGGAACAGGGTCGTGGTCAAAGCGGTGAACTGCTGGGCGAGTTGCCGGGCGACGACCCGGTTTCCCTCGGCGAGGGTCCGCCGTACCTCCGCCGCGTGCTTCTCCAGGTCCCGGAACTGTTCGAGCAGCCGGTCGGCGTCGACCTCGCGGGCCGGGTGGCAGTACGCGCCGAGGCCCATCCGGTCCATCAGCGCGTTGCTCTTCGCCGCGTAGCACAGGGCGAGCACGGGCGTTCCGGTCTTCAGGGCGCAGATCAGGTTGTGGTAGCGGACGGCCACCACGGTGTCGGCGGCCGCCATCTCGTTCATCAGGTCGGCCAGTGAGGCCGGTTCGGCCGCGGTGACCAGGGGTGAGTCGACGGCGTCGAGGATCGCGGCGACCACCGACAGGTCGCACTGGTCGCCGGTGAGGAGCCGGACCGGTCTGCCCTCCTCGACGAGCGCGCGGACGAACGTGATCGTCCCGTCGAGGTAGCGCCGGTAGATCTCCTCGGCCCGGTCGCGGTCGTCGTTGCCGCCGTGGAAGTCCATGACGCCGAGGCAGACGGGACCCGGCGCACCGGCGGGCACTTCGGACTGCGGTGCGGGCAGGGCGAACGCGAGGTCGGGGTAGACCTCGTCGCGCGAGGTGTCCACGCCCATCGCGCGCATCGCGTCACGGGACTGCTCGTCCCGGTAGGACCGGTACACGGCGAGCCGTGCCGACCAGCGCACCAGGGCACGCGTCGGCCGGTTGCGGATCTCGGCGGCGCCTACGCTGACCAGCGCGACCCGGGTGCCAAGGAGCCGTCCGCTCGCGCAGAGCAGGAACAGCGAGTACGGGAAGCCCCACGGCCGCAGCGGCAGGGTGGCCTCCAGGACGCCCATGCCCGGCACTATGACCACGTCGTGCCGGCGCACCCAGGCGGCGGTGCGGTAGACGTCGACGAGTTTGCCGAGCCCCTTGAACACGATCGCACTCGCCCGGGACGCGGTCCGGTACTCCGCGCGGTTCCAGTGCAGCCGCGTCGCGGGGATCCGGAACCTGGCCGTCACCGCCTCGGGTCCGCCGCACAGCGCGTCCACGCTCGCGTCCGGGTGCTCGGCGCGCAGGTGTGCGAGGAGGGCTTCCAGCGACCCGTCGTTGCCGAGGTTGCCGGAGCCGAGCAGGCCGAACACCCCGACGCGTGCCGGGGTTTCGTCCGCCGAGGTCATGCCCGCCTCCCCTCTCGGCCGGCGACGAGCTCGTCCACGGAGACGGTCAGCTTGGCCGGGTCCACCGGGGCGCGGTCCTCGACCCGCTCACCGGTGCCGGGCCGGGCCCGGCTGGTCATCCAGGCGGCCAGGTGGCGGTAGCACTCGCGCCGGTCGGCCGCGGACAGCGGGGCCCGGTGGATCGCCGAGACGAAGCCCCAGACGTACTCGGCGAGCAGCCGGGGCGTCGGGTGCAGCGGACCCGCCCTGCGCGGGTCCAGGTTGACGCACCGGGAGCGCTTGGACGGGTTCGCCCGCTCGGCACGGGTGGGGTGGTCGCGGCGGAAGTACAGCAGTTCCGGCACCTGGTGGAAGCGCCCGTGGAGGGCGATCTCGGCTACATACGTGCGGTCCGCGTGGTGGTAGCTGTCCATCGGCTTCACCCGGCGCAGCGCGTCGGCCCGGATCACTCCGTAGAAGTCGTCACCGCCGGGCTCGAACAGCATGCTGCGAAAGCGCTCCGGCGCGTGCGGTGAGCCGGTCGCGAGGGTGTACTCGTAGGGGACCTTCACCTGGCCGTCGCCGTCGATGACCGCCTGGTCGGCGTGGGCGAGGATCACGTCCGGCCGCTCGTCGAGGGCCTCGACGCAGCGCCGGAGCAGATCGCGGGCGTAGAGGTCGTCGTGCGAGGCCCACTTGAACAGTTCGGTGCGGCACTCGGCGAGGACGCGGTTGTGGTTCGGGGTGGCGCCGATGTTCCGGGGCAGCCGGAGGTAGCGGATGCGTGGGTCCTGCGCGGCGTACTTGCGGCAGATGTCCTCGGTCCCGTCGGTCGAGGCGTTGTCGGAGATGACCAGCTCGAAGTCCCCGTAGGTCTGACCGAGCAGCGCGTCGAGCGATTCCGCCAGGTACTCCTCGCCGTTGTACACGGGCAGGCCGATGGTCAGCCTGGGTTGGGCGGTCATGAGGTCCTCACTTCGGGAATGGGGTTGTGGCGGTGCTCGCGCAGGGCGGACCGCAGGTGCAGCCACCACACGGCCGAGGCGCTGACGGTCGCGGCGGCGACGCCCCAGGCAGAGCCGACCGTGCCGGCGATCGCGGCCCCGCCGAGTCCGCCGCCGACGTAGCAGACGGAGGCGAACAGCTGGGAGCGCAGGCTGCGCCGGGCGGCGCCGAGGGCGCGCAGTCCGGCCGCGGCGCCGGTACCCAGGCCCGCGCCCGCCACGCTGAAGGTGATCGGCACGATGAGGTGCGAGGAGGAGTGCCAGACGCTGCCGAGCACCAGGTCGCCGAGCCGGTTCGGCAGCAGCAGCAGCGAGCCGCCCCACAGCAGCGCGGCGACGGCCTGTCCGCCGCCCAGCAGCAGGCAGAAGGTGCCGAGGCGGTGCGGGGACTTCCGCAGCACCCGTGCCGCCTCCGGGACGGTGACCAGCGACAGTCCCATCAGGACGGCGAGGAAGGGGCCCATCAGCAGTTCGGCACCCCGCACCGCGCCGACCGCGCCGACGCCGACGATCGCACCGAGCCCGTAGGCCCGCAGTTGGCTGGCGCCGCTGAGGCTGACGTTCTCGACCAGGTACCGGTAGCCGAGATCGCGCTGCTCGCGCAGCCACCCGCGTGCCTCGGTCAGCCGGGGCCGGATGCCGCACTGGAGGCAGCCGTACGCGGCGGCCACCGCCGCGGAAGCGCCCCAGGCCAGCACGAAGGCGCCCACGGTGCCCACATGGGCCGCCGCGACCAGGGCCGGGACGAGTGCCACGCACCACACCACGTCGTTGACGAAGGCCTTGCGCCCGTTGCCCGCGGCGAAGAACGCGAACCGCCAGGCGTCCTGCAGCAGCAGCCCCGGCAGCATCACGCCCAGGCAGGCGAAGGCGGACCCGAGCCGGCCACCGAGAGCCAGGCCGACCACCAGGGACACCGCGCCGATGGAGGTGCCGACGCCGAGCGCGGTACCCGTCGAGCGGGCCACCGCCCCGCGCCAGGACGCTTCCGGCACACCGCTGAAGCGCACCACGAGCGGGTCGGTGGACAGGCCGCGCGAGACGTTCAGCACCACGCCGTAGGTGACCCAGGCAAGGCTGAACACGCCGAACGCGGTCACGCCCAGCGAGCGGGCCACGTAGATGCCCACCGCGAAGTTGCTGATGCTGGAGGCCGCCTGGTCGGCCAGGCCCCAGGACAGCCGGCCGACGAGGGCCCGCCGGGCGGATCCGGCCCGTGGCGCCGCTGTCGGCGGATTCTCCCCCTCGACGGGCATCGACGTCATGTCTTGATCAGCCCTGCCTCGTGCAGTGCGCCGGCCGCGGCGGCGACGGTGTCGAACGGCAGCCCGGACCGCTCGGCGACGTCCAGCAGACCGTTCTCGCCGTCGGAGAGGTTGAGCACCCAGAGCATGGCCATCTGGGCCTGCTTGGTGTCGCTGCGCCCGCCGAGCGCGTCGTACAGCCCGCGCCGCCCCAACTGCGGTTCGCCGTAGGGGCTGAGGTTGAGGTAGCGCCGGTTGCGGTCCAGGACGGCGAACGCCTCGCGGCACACCGCGAGGGTGTCCGCCATCGCCTCCGGGGAGACGAAGTCCAGGTTGTCCGCCGAGGTGTGGTACTCGGGATAGCCCGCGTACGGGGTACGGGTGAGCGAGCCGACGCCGAGGTTGAACCCGGGCGAGCAGTACTGCCGCTCGTCGTAGCCGTACGGGGTGAACTCGTTGACCTGGTGCGGGCGTTCGGACGTGGTCAGCACATGCCGCAGCACCCGGTCGATCTCCGCGTCGCCGCGCCTGCTCTGCTTGTAGGTGAGCGGGCCCGGGTCACCGGCGCAGGCGAGCACCAGGCCGTGCTTGACCCGCTCGACCCTGTCCGCGTTGCGGGCCAGCCAGGTGATCGCGCCGATGGTGCCGGGCGCGAAGATGAACCGGTAGGTGTAGTACGGCGTCCGCCGGGCCAGCTCCCTGGCCAGGAAGGTCGCCACCGCCACGCCGGCCATGTTGTCGTTGGCCAGCGCCGGATGGCAGGTGTGGCAGGAGACGATCACCTCGTCGGCGACCTGCCCCGGGACCACGTGCTCCGCGTAGGTGAGGTGGCCGTCGGCGAGCGTGGAGTCGATGCGCACCTCGTACTCGCCGTCCGGCATCGCGTCCAGGGTGTCCTGGGCCAGACAGAACCCCCACTCCGGCTTGTAGTAGCTGGTGCGGTACGGCACCCAGGACGGCTGGTCCGGCAGGGTGTGCAGGTGCGCGCGCAGCTCGGACAGCGGCATGGTCCGCGCGACCGGCACGCTGTAGCCGAGCACATGCAGGCTGGACGCGGCGAAGTCGACGACCCGGTTGCCCTCCGGGTCGGCGATGTAGGCGTCCCGGATGTTCCACTCCTGCGGCACCGTCCAGTCGAGCACCTGGGTTCCGGTCGGCACCTCGTGCACGTCGAGCGGGAGGTACTCGCCGACGATGTCCAGGGTGGCGCGCACACCGTCGCCGGTGATGCTCCGGCAGAGCGGGTACAGCCGCTCCACCAGGGCGTACATCTCCTCGCCGACTCGGCTCATCGGCGCCACCGCAGGGTGTCGTCGACGGTGCCGGCCTCGGATGCGGCGCGCAGCACGGCGAGCCGGGTGAAGCGCTGGTCGAAGGCTTCCTTGGTCAGCCCGAACTTCCGGTAGGCGTCGGCGAGTTCGAGCGCGCCGCGCTTGACGGACCACTCGATGTCGAAGCCCGGGATCGCGGCGCGGAACCGGGAGAAGTCCACCCGGTAGGAGCGCGGGTCGGCCCCGTTCTCCCCGGTGATGCGCACCTTCGCGCCGGGCACCGCCTCGGCGACCTGCTCGGCGATCTCGGCGACCGTGACGTTGTTGGTCTCGCTGCCGATGTTGAACGCCCGGTCGTGGACCGCCTCGCGCGGCGCGGTCAGCGCGGCCGTGAAGGCCCGGGCGATGTCGGCCGCGTGCACCAGCGGGCGCCAGGGGGTGCCGTCGGAGAGCACCAGCACCTCGCCGGACAGCAGCGCGTGGCCGACCAGGTTGTTCAGCACGATGTCGGCGCGCAGCCGGGGCGAGTAGCCGAAGGCGGTGGCGTTGCGCATGTACACCGGGGTGAAGTCGCCGTCGGCCAGCGTGTGCAGGTCGTCCTCCACCCGCACCTTGGACTCCGCGTAGGGCGTCACCGGGCGCAGCGGGGCGTCCTCGCCGACCAGGTCGTCGCCGCCGGCGGCGCCGTAGACCGAGCATGTCGACGCGTACAGGAAGCGCCGCACTCCGGCGTCACGGGCGAGCTGGGCCAGCCGTACGGACGCGTGGTGGTTGATGTCGTAGGTGAGCTCCGGCGCCAGCGATCCCAGCGGGTCGTTGGAGAGCGCGGCCAGGTGGATCACGGCGTCCACGCCGGCCACGTGTTCGGCCGTGACGTCGCGCAGGTCCACGCGGTGCCCCTGCGGGTCCGCGGGTGTCTCGCCGAGGACGGAGTCGGCGAACAGGCCGGCGTCGAGGCCGACGACCTCGTGTCCCGCGGCGGCGAGGACCGGGGCCATGACGGTTCCCAGGTAGCCCTGGTGTCCGGTAAGCAGTACGCGCATGGGTTCAACCCCCCAGGTTGAGCGTGAGTTTGGTGGCGGCGAACGCTTCGGCGTACCGCTCGTGGCATTCGATGCCGCGGATCCGGGCGAGGCCGAGGAAGGCCTCCCGGTCGTACCAGGGCCGGTGGCGCTGCGAGGCGTAGTGCTCCTGCAGCAGCCGCACCTTCTCCTCGGCGATCTCCGTCGACAGCGGCTGGTACGCCGCCATCCGGCCGAGGTCGCCGTCCCACTTGACGATCTCGTAGCCGAGCACGAGGTGGTCGCGGAAGGCGGTGGGGATCAGCCGCGCCAGGCCGCGGTGGTCCTGGTGGGCGTCGTCGGTGCGCGGGGCGAGGATCAGGTCCGGGTCGGTCTGCGCGCGCAGTTCCTCGACCGCGGCCTTGGCCTCGTCCCAGTGGACGGGCATACGGCCGTCCGGCAGTTTGAGCACGGTCAGCCGCAGGTCGGCCCCCGGGCAGAAGGCGGCGAGCGCGGCCCGCTCCTCCTGCTCGCGTTCGGTGCCGCCGCCGGAGAGCACCAGCGCGTCCACCCGCAGACCGGGCCGCGCCCGGCACAGGGCGAGCAGCGTGCCGCCGGCGCCGATGGCGATGTCGTCGCAGTGCGCGCCCACGGCGACGATCCGGTCCAGGGACCCGGCCCCGAGCCGTATCACGCGCGCACCCCCTGCTCCCACACGGCCCACGGGCGGTCGCCCTGGGCGTAGGCGGCGTCGAGCGCGGCCCGCTCCTTCACGGTGTCGGTCGGCTTCCAGAAGCCGCGGTGCTGGTGCGCCACCAGCCGTCCCTGCTTGGCCAGTTCGCCGCATCCGTCGGCGACCAGGTCCCCGCCCTCGGGGATGTGGTCGAAGACCTCCTGGCGGAGCACGAAGTAGCCGCCGTTCTCCCACAGCGGCATGTCGCTCACCGCGGTGATGCCGCCCACCAGGCCGTCCTCACCCAGCTCCACGCAGTGGAAGGAGGACTGGGGCGGCACGACCATCATCGAGGCGCCGGCGTCACGCTGGGAGAACTTCTCGATCATCTCGGGCAGCGGGGCGTCGGTGAGGACGTCCGCGTAGTTGGCGAGGAACATCTCGTCGCCGTCCAGGTGGTGGCGCACGCGACGCAGCCGCTCCCCGATCGGCGACTCGATACCGGTCTGCGCGAAGGTGATCGTCCAGTCGGCTATGTCGGTGGACAGCAGCTCGGTGCGGCCCTTGCGCAGCACGAAGTCGTTGGACGTCGTCTCCTCGTAGTTGAGGAAGAAGTTCTTGATGTGGTGGGCCCCGTACCCGAGGCACAGGATGAACTCCGTGTGCCCGAAGTGCGCGTAGTAGCGCATGACATGCCAGATCAGCGGTCTGGGACCGACCATGGCCATGGGCTTGGGCACGTCGTCGGAGGTTCCGTTGCGCATCCGCATCCCGTAACCGCCGCAGAACAGAACGACCTTCATGCTGTGACCTTTCGGGACGCGACCTCGACGACGCTCAGTTCCGGGATGGGGAAGACGAGCCGGCCGCCCCACTCGTGCACGAAGGACAGCTGCTCGGTGAGTTCGGCGCGCAGGTTCCACGGGAGGACGAGCACGTAGTCCGGCTTGTCGGCGGCTATCTGCTCGGGCGACAGGATCGGGATACGGGTGCCCGGCGTGAACCTGCCGTGCTTGTAGGGGTTGCGGTCGACCGTGTAAGCGAGCAGGTCGGGCCGGATGCCGCAGTGGTTGAGCAGGGTGTTGCCCTTGCCGGGGGCGCCGTAGCCGACGACCGTCTCGCCGCGCTCGGCCGCCTCGATGAGGAACTTCAGGAGGTCCCGGCGCACCTTGGCCACCCGGGCGGAGAACTCGGTGTAGCCCGACAGCTCCTGGAGCCCGGCGGCCTTCTCGCGGGCCAGCACGTCGGCCACCCGCTGCGTCGGCTCCCCGGCCACCTCGGCCGGGCGCGACCACAGCCGGATGGACCCGCCGTGCGTGGGCAGCAACTCGACGTCCACGAGCGTCAGTCCGCCGCTCGCGAGGGCCTGGATCGCGGACGCGACCGTGTAGTACTGGAAGTGCTCGTGGTAGATCGTGTCGTACTGGTTCTCCTCGATCAGGGTCAGCAGGTGCTGCACCTCGATGGAGACCCAGCCGTCGTCGGCGACCAGGGCGCGCAGCCCCTGGGTGAAGCCGACCACGTCGGGGATGTGCGCGTACACGTTGTTGGCCACGACCAGGTTCGCCGGGCCATGCTCGGCGCGGACGGCCGAACCGGTCTCCGGGCTCAGGAACTCGGTGAGCGTGGGCACGCCCTTGTCCCGTGCCGCCGCGCCGACGTTCACCGAGGGCTCGATGCCCAGGCAGCGGATCCCCCGGTCCACCACGTGCTTCAGCAGGTAGCCGTCGTTGCTCGCGACCTCGACCACGAAGGCGTCGGAGCCTTCGGCGTCGATCCCCGCGCGCTCCACGGCGTCGGCGACGAAGGTGCGCGCGTGCTCCACCCAGGAGGTCGAGAACGAGGAGAAGTACGCGTACTCCTTGAACGTCTCCTCCGGTGTGATCAGCGGCGGGATCTGCGCGAGCCAGCAGTCGGTGCAGACCTGCAGGTGCAGCGGGTACGCGGGCTCCGGCTCGTCGAGTTGGTCCGCGGAAAGAAAGCTCTCGCACGGTGGCGTCGCCCCGAGGTCGACGACGCTCGCCATCGCCTCCGAACCGCACAGTCGGCATCGTGTCATCTGTTGTCCCCATCCCCCCTGCTCGCGCGGATGTCCCCGCCGCGAGTCTGTGCTGCCCGCCCCGCGATCACGGTGCGGTACTCGTCAACCAGACGGTCAAGGCCGACCGCCGGGCTGAAACCCTGTTGGTAACGGAGCCGGGCCGCCCGGCCCAGCTCCCGGTTGTGGTCCGGCTCCGCCGCGATCCGGCGTATGCAGGACGCGAGGGAGGCGGACTCCCCCGGCTGGTGCAGCAGTCCGGTCACCCCATCCTCGACGAGTTCGACGAAGGCGCCGTGGCCGGCGGCGACGACCGGGACCCCGGCCGCCATCGCCTCCACGACCACCAGGCCGAACGCCTCCAGCCATGTCGAGGGAGCCACCACGGCGACCGACCGCGCGATGGCCTTCTGGCACTCCGCCGTGTCGTACAGGCCGACGTACCGCACGTCGTCCCGGCCCGCCGCCCAGGCGATGACCTCTGCCTCCAGCGGTCCCGTGCCGGCGATCACAAGCGGTACCCCCACCCCGCCGCTCGCCGCGATCTCGTCCCACGCGGCCATCAGCAGCCGTACGCCCTTGGCCTCCGCGAGCCGGCCGAGATAGAGCACGTGCTCGCCGGCGTCCGTGCGGCGCGCGTCCGGGTCGGGCACGAAGTTGTGCTTCACCGCCAGCCGCTCGGCCGGCATCCCGGCCCGCACCAGGACGTCGCGCTGCGCCGCGGAGATGCAGAAGAAGCGCTCCACACCGGACCACCACCGCCGCCGGTTGGCCGACAGGCTGACCGCGAGCGGCACGGTCGCGAGACGGGAGCCCCGGTAGCAGCCGTGCCGGACGGCGGGCAGGGGCACCTTCGATCCGACGCATTCGGTGCACGGCCGGCCGTCCCGCTGCAGGGTGCCGGGCGGGCAGACCTGGGTGTAGTTGTGCAGCGTCGCCACGGCGGGCACGCCGGCGTCGGCGCAGGCGGCGAGGACCGCGGGCGACAGGAGCGGGAAGACGTTGTGGACGTGGACGATGTCCGGCCGCTCGGCGCGGAGCCGGGTGGCGAGTTCGGTGCGGACCGCCGGGTTCCACGGCACCCGCAGGGGCACCGCGACCTTGGCGAGGAGGGACATGGCGCCGATGTCGTCGCTGCGCCGCTCGAACGTCTCGACCTGGTGGCCGCCCTCGCGCAGCAGCTCCACCTCCTGGTCGACGACCTTGTTCTCGCCGCTCGGCTGCGCCGAGCCGTAACGGTTGTGCACCACGAGGACGTGCATGCTCACCTCACCTCCGCTCTCTTGGCCCAGCGCGGGACGCGTTGTCGGGGGACGACGGGCGTCGCGAGGGGGGTGGCCTCGGCAGGTGCCACCAACAGGGCGGCGGCCAGGGCCAGATGCAGCAGATACGGCGAGGCGTCGCCGAGGCCGGCCTCGGTGTACGACGCGATCGCGCAGTAGCTGATCAGGAAGATCGCGCAGGCCCGCTGGAGCGACGGCGGCCGCAGCAACGCGACGCCGCCCAGCACGATGATGATCGCCGCGACGAGTGTGACGCCGATCAGGCCCTGCTCGTTGTAGACGGCCAGCCAGCTGTTGTCGATCGGCAGGCCGCCGAACGACTTGTCGCCCAGACCCACGCCGAACCACTGCTCCCCGGTCGTCCGGGGCGCGGCCAGCAGGGCGTCCCAGACCTTGGCGCGACCGGTGAGGCTGGAGAAGTTGTCCTTGCTCTGCCCGCGCAGGAACCACGCCTGCAGCGCGGAGGCGAACCCCACCGCGGCCACCGTGGCGATCACCACCGCCCAGGTGAAGAAGCGGCGGGCCGCGGCGCTGGTGAGCAGGAGCGAGCCGATCGCCAGCACCAGCCCGAGGAGCAGGCCGAGTGTGGCCGTTCGGGTATGGGTCAGCGCGAGCAGGACGAGTGAGGGCACGATGACGACCGCCGCGCTGGTCCGGTCGGTCCGGCGGCCCAGGAGGAGCAGCACGGTGAGCCCGATGATCACCGCGGCGTACTGGCCGATCTGCGGCGGCGTGAGCGGCCACAGCGCGCCGACCAGCCGCCCGCCGTAGAGGTCCGGCAGGGCCGCGCCCGGGGAGACGACCAGGCCGAGGGCCACCGATCCGAGCACCGCGAAGTACATCCGGATGTGGTGCCGTACGAACGTCAGGGTGCCGTCCCACCAGCGGCTGAGCAGCCACAGCGTGCCGACGAAGAGCGTCAGCCGGAAGCAGCGGAACAGCGCGCCGAACCCGGACTCCAGGTGAGCGCTGGAGATCACGCTCGTCACCAGCAGCAGGGTGAGCAGGAAGACGTATGCGCTGCCGCGGATGCGCAGCCGGGCATTGACCGCGAGGGCCAACGCGAACGCGAGGACCAGCGCGCCCATGGTGACCATCTGGATGAGGGAGCGGGGCAACGGGACGATGGTCTTCGCCCCGGCGGAGCCGAGCGTGTTGAGGACCAGCAGTCCCCAGACCACCCCGACGATCTTCGGTGTGTGCTCTGTCTCCATCTCAACCACCGGCCTTCGGGTCGGAGTCGAGCGTGCTGCCCGTGTCCTGTCGGTTCGGCATGCCCTGCCAGCTCGGGAATTCGAGCGTCCTGCTCGGGTCGTGGACGACGAACTTCCACGGCCCGACATAGACGTTGTCGTGCCAGCGGTTGTGCTGCTGCTGCGTGATCGCGTCGGCCACCTTCTCGCCCTTGTACGGCGACCAGTCCGGATAGGTGCCGTAGTTGGACAGCACCGCCATCCGGTCGCACTTCGTCGTGCACTTGACGACGGATGTGTCCAGCACGAAGCGGTTGTCGTGGATGTCCACCCGCTGGGTCTTCCACCGGCAGTCGGCGTAGAGCGGCGCCCTGGCGATCGCCGGCTCCGCGCAGCTGCCGGTCTTCTTCACCAGCAACGTGCAGTCACCGGAGGAGGTGTTGGCCGGGCTGTTGCAGAACCGGTCGGCGTTCTCCCACAGGGTGATCCCGGACCAGTTGTTCTCCAGCAGGTTCCGGTAGATCTCGATCTTGTCGGTGCGGGCCTTGACCCGCGGTTCCCCGCCCGACTCGGACAGGTAGATCGTGGCGAACGGGAAGCTGTCACCGGCCTCGGCCGCCTTGCGGCCCTCGACCCAGTTGTTCCGCCGGATCGTGTTGTTCCGGATGATCGCGTTGTAGCTGATCTCGTAGATCAGCGCGGCACCGTCGTTGGCCTCGATGACGTTGTTCTCGATGAGGAAGTCGTTGTTGTTGGTGTCCGCCCACAAGCCGGTTCCCCGGTTGTCGTGCACCCAGTTCCCCCGGATGTCGGCGCCGTCGACGGCCCAGAACTTGATGCCTCCGGTGCAGCCGCAGCCCTGCTTGCGCCGCTCCCAGTCGCCGGTGTTGTTGCCGACGATCTCGTTGCCCTCGACCACCAGGCCGGCGAGACGGCCGCTGCCCTTGTACGCGTTCATGCCGTACTGGCCGTTGTTCCTGAGGCAGTTGGCGCGGACCCGCTGGCGGGCACCCGCCATCAGCCCGGCACCGTCGTTGTCCTGGATCGTGGAGTCCTCGATCACCCATCCGTCGGCCGAGTCGTGGTTGACCACGCCCTCGTCGGACGGTGCCGCGAAACGCTGCACGGTCAGGTAGCGGATGGTGACGTCCTCGGCGCTGCCGCTGAACGCGTACTGGTTCTTCTTCCCGCCGTCGAGCACCGCGCCCGGCGCGCCGAGGTAGCGGTCCCCCTTCTTGGGCACGACCTGGGCGAAGCGGTCCGGGTCGAGCCGGTGCTTGCCCGGCCGGAGCCAGAACGTGGTGTTCGGGGGGTTGCTCTTGGTCTTCGCCACCAGGTCGCCGACCTTCGCGGGGTCGACCGTGACCGCGCCCGCGGGTGCCTTGGCCGGCCCGGCCGCGGGGTTGGCGCACACCCGGGCCAGGGACTCGGACCGGGCCCCGGACGTGGTCGGCACGGCGGTCGGGTTCGCACTGGCTTTCGGCGTGCTGCTGTCACAGCCGGTCGCCGCCAGCAGGGCCAGCGCCAGCGGTGCCACCGCCAACGCCCAGGGCCGCCTCTTGATCACCACGTGCCCCCTAGCCGCGGAACCTGAGCACGGTGGTGAAACCCGCCGTGCCGTCGGTGGAGCCGGTGCCGATCAGAGTGGTGGCGGGTTCCTTGCGCCCGAATCCGGCGGAGTACCAGCCCAGCGGCGGCTCGCTCTCGCCGCGGTGCACCTGCCAGGACAGCTCCTCGGGCAGGTCGAGCACCGCGGAGCGGTCCTCGCCGTCGCGGGTCCAGGTGAGCCGGGCCCGGTTCCCGGCCAGGTCGGCGGTGATCGCCGGGCCGAGGTGGAACGCCAGCCGCACGGTCCGGCGCGGGCCGCTCACCTCGTCGACCAGCCGCAACTCCTGTGCCTCTGCATCCAGTTCGACCTTGCGGCGGTGGACGGAGCCCTCGTAGCCGTCGTGCTCGGCGGACCAGCGGGCCGGCTCGCCGGACGGGTCCGCGGTCAGGACACGGGTCCGGGCATGCCGGGTCCACAGGAACGGGCCGCCGGAGACGGACTGGTCGGCGCCGTCCAGCTGCAGGGTGTTGTGGCCGAGGGTGGAGCGGAAGTACTGCCGCCACTCGGGCTGCCCGTGGTAGCAGTACGTACCCGGGTCGGCGAGCACGTCGACACCGTCGTGCCGGACCTCCACCGACAGCGCGTCCGCGTGGGCGTGCGCGGCGATGGACAGGAAGCCGTGCGGACCGCCGTCGCAGCGGCACCAGATCTCCTCCGGGCCGCGCAGGATCGTCATGCCCGCGTCGGCGAAGTGGGCCGGCCGGCTCTCCGGGCGGGTCACCGGCAGCTCGGTGCGCTTGACGAGCGCGGCCAGCAGCGGGGTGCGCACATCGGTGCCGGTCACCTCCGGCCACCAGTCGAGCCGGCCGAACACGGCCTCCCCGGTGGCCAGCAGCGAGGCCCAGCGGTCGGTGCCCGCGCCGTCCACGATCAGACCGTGCCCGTCGTCCGCGTCGCCCTGACGCGGCGGCCGGAGCCGGTTGTCCACGACCGCCGCGAGCGCGTCGGTCATGCGCAGCAGCACCAGCCGGACCGTCGCGGGCACCTGCGCCCCGGCCGCGTCCGCCTCGGCCACCGCGGCCAGGCCGAGCTCCAGGACCAGTCCGTGGTACTCGGTGGCCAGCTCGCGGTTGAGGCCGGAGAGGTAGGTGTTGGCGCGCAGCTGCCGCTCCAGCGAGCGCAGCGCGCCGGCCCGCCAGCGCGCCGAGGCGGGGAACCAGTCGAACGCGCAGGCCGCGGCCAACTGCCCGGCGTCCTCGGCGATGACATGGTTGTTCGCCGAGGAGCCCCGGCTGGGGAAGGCGGCCAGCCAGCGCTGGTGGTGCCAGATCTGGTTGCGCGCCACCGGGTTGCCCTCGAACAGGTCGGCCGCGCCCGCCCAGCCGTCGAGCAGTCGGCGGATCCACACCCAGGACAGCAGCCGGATGCCCAGCTCGATGCCGCTGATCCAGTGGACACCGCGCAGCGGCGGGTTGGCCTCCCACCACGACCGCAGGTGCTCGGCCACCCGCTCGGCGTACCGCTCGTTCCCGGTGACCGCGTAGGCGGCCGCGAGCTGGGTGAGGTACTGGTGCCGGGACGGCTCCCAGATCTGCTTGATGTCCCCGACCGTGTCCTCGCTGCGGTACGGCACGTCGAAGGCGTAGCCCGCAGGGGCCCGGAGCCCGGTCTTCGGGTCGCGCCACCAGTCCGGGTCGGCCAGGTCGTCGCGGACCACCCCGAAGAACTCGGCGTGCCCGTCCATCAGCCGGTCCGCCTCGGCGACGAGGCGTTTGGCGGCGTCGGCGGGTACGGCGGCGATGGTCCCGGCGGGCAGCACGGCGGTGAACCGGGCGCCGGTCACGCTCGGGCAGTCGGGCGGCGCCGACCGCCAGCGCCGTCTGCGCACCGTGTCACCGACTCGGCCGGCGATCTCCTGCGGCCCCATCCGGGACAGCCGCCGGAGGTACCAGCCCACGCTCATGGTCACTTGGACCCCGCCAACGTCACCGGCACGCCACCGGCCAGGCCGGCCTGCACGGCCAGGGTGGCCGCCGTGGTGGCCACCAGCGACTGAAGCGGCACCGGCATCGGCCCACCGGTCCGAACCGCCTTGACGAACGCGGCCAGTTCGGCGTTCTGGCCCTTGTCCCGCGCCTTGGGCAGCCTCGAACTGACCCACTTCTTACGGCCGTACACCGAGGCCCGCACGAAGTCGTCGAGCCGCAGCGCGCGGCCGTCGGCGACCAAGTCCAGCGTCTCCTTGGGGAAGCCGGACGGGCCGGTGGTGACGTAACTGATGGTGGCGGTGGAACCGTCCGGGTAGCGCAGCACGACCTGGAGGTCCTCGTTGCCGGACGTGGCGGTCGCGTACACCGACACCGGGTCCGCGTCGAGCAGCCAGCTCGCCGTGTCGATGAAGTGGCCGCCCTCGCCCGCGAACCGCGAGCCCTCGGTGCCCTGCTGGAGGTACCAGCTGCCGTGCGTGAGACGGCCCGCGTTGACCAGGTAGCGGAGGTGCGCCGGACCGGTCCGGGTGCCGAAGTGCGTCCTGGCCTCCTGGAGCAGCGGTGCGAAGCGGCGGTTGAAGCCCACCTGGAGCCGGTCGTTGCCGGACTCCTCCACCGCCGCGAGCACGCCGGCCAGTTCGTCCTCGGTGAGCGCCAGGGGCTTCTCCACGAACACGGTCTTGCCGGCCAGCAGTGCCTGCCGGGTCAGTTCGGCGTGCGAGCTGTGCCGGGTGACCACGAAGACCGCGTCGACGGACTTGTCGCCGAGCACGGCGTCAAGGTCGGTGGTCGCCTCCTTGAAGCCGAACTTGCGCTGCGCGTTGGCCCCGGACAGCGAGGTCGTGGTGACCACGGTCGCCAGCTCGACGCCCTCGCGCCGGGCGAGGTGCGGCAGCAGCATCGACGTCGCGTAGTTGCCGGCGCCGACGAACGCGAGGCGCACCGGGGTCTTGGCGGTCCGGGCGGGCGTCGGCTTCACGTTCACCGCGGGCACGGCCACCGACGGGGCCTCGGTCTCCTGGGCGTCCTGTTCGGGGTACCGGAACAGCGCGGTGATGGCCTTCAGCTCGCCGTCCTTGAGGCGCTGGTAGGTCTCGACGGCGTCGTCGAAGTCGGCGACATGGGAGATCAGGGGCTCCACGTCGACGCGCCCGCGGGCCATGAGGTCGAGGAAGCACGCCAGGTTGCGGCGCTCGGTCCAGCGCACGTAGCCGATCGGGTAGTCGCGCCCCTCCAGCTCGTACGACGGGTCGTAGCGCCCGGGGCCGTAGCTGCGGGAGAAGCGGACGTCGAGTTCCTTCTCGTAGTACGCGTTCCACGGCAGGTCCAGGCGGCACTTGCCGATGTCGACGACCCGGCCGCGGTCCCGGCAGAGGCGCGCGGCCAGCTCGACGGGCTGGTTGCTGCCGCCGCCGGCGGCCAGGTACACCTGGTCGACGCCGTGGCCATCGGTGAGTTCGGCCACCGCTGCCTCCACGGCCGCGGAACCGGGGTCGCCGGCCGCCGCGGCGCCCAGGCTCTCGGCGAGTTCACAGCGCGAGGGGTCGGGGTCGGCGCCGACGACACGGACTCCCCCAGCGGTGAGGAGCTGCACCACCAACTGCCCGATCAGGCCGAGGCCGATGACCAGCGCGACCTCGCCGAGCTGCGGCTCGCCCTGGCGGACGCCCTGCATCGCGATCGATCCGACGGTGCCGAAGGCCGCGTGCCGGGGCGCGAGGCCGTCCGGCACCGGCGCGTAGAGGTTCTTCGGCACCCAGTTCAGCTCGGCGTGCAGCGCGTGCTCGTTGCCGGCGCAGGCCACGAGGTCGCCGACCTTCACGTCGTCGATCCCGGCGCCGACCTCCTCGACCACCCCGCACAGCGAGTAGCCCAGCGGGGTGTAGGAGTCCAGCTTGCCCATCACCTTGCGGTAGGTGGCGGGCACCCCGTTGGTGGCCACGCTCTGCATGACCTTGGCCACCTGGTCGGGGCGGGAGCGGGCCTTGCCCAGCATCGACATGCCGGCCTCGGACACCTTCATCATCTCGGTGCCGGTGGAGATCAGCGAGAAGGCACTGCGGACCAGCACACCGCCCGGCTTGCACCCCGGCACCGGCACGTCGAGCACCGCAAGCTCGCCGCTCTTGTAGTTCTGTACTACCTGTTTCACCGAAGTCCCCTGATTCCTAAGCCGTTTGCCGAGTGCTCTGGCCGGACCCGGAGGTCGCGTCGCGATACCAGTACTCGAGGGTCAGCACATGCCACAGATGCTTGGAGAAGTCCTGCTGCCCGGCGGCGTCCTCGGCGACCATCCGCTTCAGCGCGTCGCGGCGCAGGAACCCGGAGCGCACGAGCTCGCCGTCGTTGACCACCTCGCGCACCAGCGGGGCCAGATCCCGGCTCATCCAGGCCCGCAGCGGGGCGCTGAACAGGCCCTTGGGCCGGTAGACGATCTCCCGGGGCAGGATCGAGGTGGCCGCCTCCTTGAGGACGGCCTTCCCCTGTCGTCCGGCGATCTTGCGGTCGCCCGGCACGGTGAACGCCGCCTTGACCACCTCGACGTCCACGTACGGCACCCGCACCTCGGTCGACGCGGCCATGCTGGAGCGGTCCGTGTAGGCCAGGTTCAGGCCCGGCAGGAACATCCGGGCGTCCGCCAGGCACATGCGGTTGACGAAGTCGTCGAGCTCGTTGTCCTGGTAGATGTCGGCATGCTCGGTCACCACGTCGTCGACCGTCCCCGCCAGGTCCGGGTCGATCAGGGCGAGCAGGTCGTCCTGGTCGTACATGGTGTAGCTGCGCCGGAACGCGGTCTCCTCCGGCAGATCGGCGAAGGAGAGGAACCGCTTCGCGAAGCGGACGGACCTGAGGCCCCTGCGGGACGTGGCGACCGGCAGCCGGTCCACGGCCGCGGACAGTCCGCGCCGCAGGGGGCGCGGGACGCGCTGGTAGCGCAGGGCGAGCAGGTTGGCCAGGTGCTTGCGGTACCCGGCGAACAGCTCGTCGGCGCCCATCCCCGAGAGCATCACCTTGACGCCGGCCTCCCGGGCGGCCTGGCAGATCAGGAAGGTGTTGATCGCGGCGGGGTCGCCGATCGGCTCGTCCAGGTGGTACGTCATCTGTGGCAGCAGGTCCAGCACGTTCGGGGCGATCTCGATCTCGTGGAGGTCGACGCCGAACCGCTCGGCCACCTGCCGGGCGTAGCGGAGGTCGTCGGGCATGGCCTCGAACCTGGCGTCCTCGGCGCGGAACCCGATCGTGTAGGCGGAGATCCCCGGCTGGTGACGGGCCGCGAGGGCGGTCAGCCAGCTGGAGTCGAGGCCGCCGGACAGGAAGGTCGCCACGGGTACGTCGGAGAGCAGGTGCTGCCGGGTCGACTCCTCGACGACGGCGGCCAGATCCGGCCGTTCACCGGCCCGGGCCCGCTCCTGGCCCTCGGCGGCGACGTCCTTCAGGTTCCAGAACCGGCCGCGCTCCACCCGGCCGTCGGGGCGGCACCGGAGCCAGCTGCCCGGCGGCAGCTTCTCGGCTTCGCGGAAGGCGCAGCGTGAGTCCGGCACCCAGTAGTAGAGCAGCGAGGCCACCAGCGCCGCATGGTCCACCTCCAGTTTGCCGCCGGCCGCGCCGGCGAGCGCCTTGAGCTCGGAGGCGAACATCAGGCCCTCGCCGCGCCGGAGCACGAACAGCGGCTTGATGCCCAACTGGTCGCGGACCAGAACCAGTTCACCGGTGCGCTCGTCGAAGATGCCGAACGCGAACATGCCGCGCAGCCGGGGCAGACAGTCCGTGCCCCAGCGCCGCCACGCCTCAAGGAGCACCTCGGTGTCGGAGGTGCCGCGGAAGCGCACCCCGGCGGACTCCAACTCGGCCCGCAGCTCGGGCGCGTTGTACAGCTCGCCGTTGTACGTCAGGACGAGGCCGTCCTTGGCCATCGGCTGGGCGCCGGTCTCGGACAGGTCGATGATGGACAGCCGGCGGTGCCCGAGCTGCACCTCGCCGTCACCGACGGGGTGGCCGTAGCGGCCCGACCCGTCCGGGCCGCGGTGGGCGAGGGTGTCGGTGAGCCGGTCGGTGACGATCTTGCCGTCCGGCCATCGGTACGTCCCTGCGATGCCACACATGTCCTACCGCACCTCCTGGTCGCTGTCCGGGACTCGTGCGGCCCACATCGGCGCTCGTTCCGTCTTCACCTGGCCCGTCCCGTTCTGCCGGGCCGTCCGCTCGCTGTGTCCCCGCAGCGCGACGTGCAGCCCGTCCCAGAGCGTGCCGTCGGTCCGGTCCCGCGGATCGGGGTCGATCAGCACCACACCGGCCACCGTGATGCGCTGGTCCGCGAGTTGCCGGGCCACGGTGTGCAGCCACGCTGCGCTGCCGTGTCCGGCGCGCACGACGAGTACGGTCTGGGTGCCGAGGTACTGGAGGTCGGTCCACGCGGTGCCGGGTGCCACCGAGCCGACGCCGAGCAGGCGCCCGTGGTCCGGCAGGGTCGCGGCCTCCTGGCCGCTGACCACGGTGGGATCCCCCGGCTTGGGGCGGCGGCCGGAGAGCTCCGAGCCCGGCAGACCGTCGACGACGACCACGGGCCCGTCGTTCGCCAGTGCCCTGGCGACGTTCAGGGCGATCGCGCTCGTGCTGCGCGCACAGCCCAGTTCGAGCAGCGACAGACCTTCCGCGGAGCCACGCGCGGTGCGGGCCAGGGACACGGTGAGCCGTTCGCGTGCCAGCCGGGTCCGTCGGCGCTGCCACGGCCTGCCCGACCGGCGGGGCAGCTCCGAGATGACCGAGGCACCCAGGTTCGCGGCGATGTCCCGGCGCAGTACGGGGCGGTCCCCGACCACCACGCCGACCGCGGCCAGCGCGAGCCCGAGGAAGAGCCCGAGGACGAGCCCGATCACGGAGTCGGTGGCGGCGGCTTTGGGCAGGGAGTGCCGTACCGGGCTCGGGTCGTCCACGATCTGGGTGCCGGCGACGACGGCGGGCGTGCCGGTGCGGGCCTCGGCGGCACGCTGGTCGAAGTCGGAGATCCGCGAGTTCAGTTCGGCCCGGCGGGCGTAGAGCGACTCGATGCTCGCCGCTCCCGTCGTCTCGCCCGCCGTGGCGCGGTCGTTGATCTCCTTGTTGACCGAGGCGAGTTCGTCGCGGGTGCGGTCACGCTGGTCGAGCAGGGCCTTGGACTCGGCCTGCGCGGTCGCCTTCATCCGCTGCACGTGGTCCGCGACGAACGCGTCGGCCAGCGCCTTGGCCCGGGCCACCGCCTGCGCGTCGTCGTCGCCGGTCACCTCGATCTGCAGCAGGTTGTTGGTCATGCCGGTCCCCCGGTAGTCCTTCATGAAGTCCTCGGGCTTTTCCGGGGACTTGAGGGACTTCAGGGCCGCGTCCGCGATCCGTGTGGTCTGCAGCAGGGCGACATCGGTGCGCATCAGCGTTCCGGTGTCGTTGGGCTGGTCCTCCGCGTGGGCGACCAGCACCTTGGTCGTCGCGCTCGGCGGCGGCGGCATCAGGACCGCCACGGCCGCGCCGGCCGAGAAGCCCAGGACCGCCATGGCGCACCACAGGCGGCGGCGCCTGCGCACCGACACCACGAGCGACTGAAGGTCCAGGAGCGGGGTGGCGGCCGACTCGGGTGAAGTGGTGTTCGTCGTCACGCCCGACCTCCCGTCGCGCGGCCGGGAACCGCGAACGTGAGAGTGGCGTCGTCGGGCAGGTCGGCGGCGGAACGCGCGGGGCGGGCCTGGACCGGGCCGGCGACGACGACGCCGACGACCTCGTGCCGGCCGTCCGCACACGCCTCGGCGATGCCGGCGAGCTCCTCCGCGGTCCAGCTGTTCGCGCTCAGGACCACCACGGCACCGTTCTCCGTCCCTCGGTCCGGCACGATCGGCCGGTCCACCGACACCTCCACCACCCGCAGCAGCGGGTCGTTCTTGGCCTCGGCGAGGAGCTGTCCCGCGGCCCGGCGGGCGATCTCGTCGCCGTCCGGTACGACGACCAGCAGCCGTCGGGGAGCCGGCAGCTGCTCCCGGAGGCGGGCGCACACCCGCCGGTAACGCAGCCGTCGGCCGGCCTCGTCGCCGGACTTCTCCAGGGCCGGTACGTTCCACGGGGTGTCGGCGCCGAGAAGCCGGCGGATCCGGGCTCCCCGGCCCCCGCCGTCCGTCCCGAGCGCGGGCCATTCACCGGGCACGTCCACGACGCCCAGCGGCGTCGAGCCCAGTGCCGCGGCGATCTCGGGTTCGGCGCGCAGTCGGCGGTTCATCCGGGCGGCGACGAGATGGCCGACGACCGCGAGCAGGAAGAACACCAGCGCTCCGCCCACGATGAGCTGAATCCTCGTCGGCGGCGCCTCACCGGTGGGCCGGGCGGCCTGTCCCATGACGACCATGCCTGACTTGTTGCTCGACGGGTCGGCCTCCTGCAGCTTCTTCATGGCCGCCTCCAGCGAGGTGCGCAGGTTCTCCAGCGCCGTGCGGGACTGGACGCTCTCCACGGTCTGGCCCGGATCGGCCGCCTTGGCGAGTTCGGAGATGCGCCGGTTGGTCTCCGCCACCTGCTTGCGCAGCGCCTCGGTCCGCGCGACCGCCGAGGCGTCGGCACCGCTGCCCGCGACCTCCGCGGCGAACTGCACGAACTGCTGGGCGACCCCGTCGGCGAGCCGCTGCGCGCGCTCCGGGGTGTCGGCCGTACCCGCGATCGTGATGATGTTGCCGTCGCCGGCCGTGGCGCTGACGCGGTCCCGCAGCTCGGAGCGGCTGACGTCGGACCAGTGCAGAGCGTCGGCCGTACGGTCGACCACCGTCAGGCTGGTGGCGATGTCGACCTGGGTGAGCAGCTCTCGCTCCTCCCACACCCCGGGCAGCAGCACGGGTGCCGACGCGGTGTAGCGGGGCGGGAACACCAGCACCGAGGTGCCGTAACCGAACAGTGCGCCCGCCACGGCGAGGACGGCCAGAAGCCGCCACCGCCGGCGGAGTATCCGCCCGATCGTGACGAGGCGGATGGTGTCTTCGTTCAACTGCGCTGCCTCTTCTTCCTTGTGCGCACCGGACCGCTCGCCGGCACCGCATCGCGGTCCCGGCACGCGGCGGCATAGGCGGCGAGCAGCGACGCCTGCGAGTTGCGCCAGGAAAGCTGCCCGCCGATTCGCTCCTGGCCGATCTTGCCCATCCGGGCCCGCTTGTCCGGATCGTCCAGCAACACCGTGATGAGCTCGGCGAAGCGGGCCTCGTCGTTGGCCGGCGCGTAGACGGCGGCGTCTCCCGCGGAGACGCGCGCCTCCTTCAGGTCGAACGAGACGATCGGGCGGCCCATCGCCATGTACTCCAGGACCTTGTTCATGGTCGACACGTCGTTGAGCGGGTTGCGCGGGTCGGGCGAGAGGCACACGTCCGCGGTGGACAGGTAGCGCAGCAGGTCGGCGTCCGGGACGCGCCCGGTGAACTGCACCTGCTCGGTGAGCCCGAGCTCCCGGGACAGCTCCACCATCGCGTCGAAGGCGTCGCCGGAGCCGACGAACACCGCGTGCCAGTCGGTCCGCCCGAACTCGTCGCGCAGCTTCGCCAGGGCGCGCAGGGCGTAGTCGACCCCGTCCTGCGGGCCCATGACGCCCAGGTAGCAGAGCAGATGGGACTTGCCGCGCTTCAACTCCGGCTCGGCGGGCACCGGTTGGAACCGCTCGACCTGGGGTGCGCTGCGCACCACGAAGACGTCCTCGGGCCGCTTGCCGCCGCGGCTCACGGCGACGTCCTTGTAGCTCTCGTTCGTGGCGAGCACGATGTCCGCGGCCCGGTAGGTCCGCCGTTCCACGGCGCACACCGCGCGGTAGAGCAGGTCCTTGCCGCGGTCGAACCGGGAGAGGTACAGCTCGGGCACCAGGTCGTGCTGGTCGAAGACGAACCGCGCGCCCAGCCGTCTCAGCCGGCGCGCCGCCAGGAACAGCAGGTCCGGCGGGTTGCAGGCGTGCACCACGTGGACCGGGCCGACCTTGCGGGCGAGCCGGGCCGTGTGCCAGAGCGCCGATCCGTACTCCTGCAGATAGCCGGCCGGTCCTCCGGTGGCGGCGCGCAACGGGTAGCGGTGGATCCGCACCCCGTCGATCACCGCCTCCGGCTCCGTGTCCCGCTTCTCCCCCTGCGGGCAGATGACGTGCACGTCCCAGCCCGCGTCGCGCAGCGTCGTGCACTCCTGCCACACCCGTCGGTCGAAGGGCACCGACAGGTTCTCCACCAGGATCAGCGCGCGCCGGCCTGTGCCGTCACCGCTGACTTCGTTACCAAGCAAGGCCCATGTATCCCGGTTCGGTCCGGCGCGTCTCGGCGTCGGGAAGACGGATGAGGTCGACTATCACCGGGCCGCCGCCGTGCGGCAGGGCCGCGAGGACGGCCGGGTCTTTGGTCCCGACCAGGCACACCTCGGCATGGTCGAGCACCTCCTCGACGGAGTCCGCGAGCAGCTGCGCGAGATGCGGCAGCCGGGTCTCGATGTACTCGCGGTTCGCACCCATCAGCCGGGAGAGGCTCACGTTGGCGTCGTGGATCCGCAGGTCGTACCCCTTGCCGTGGAGCCGCTCCGCCAGTTCGACGAGCGGACTCTCGCGGAGGTCGTCGGTGCCGGGCTTGAAGGACAGCCCGAACAGGCCCACCTTCCGCTTGCCGGTGCGCTCCACGAGGTCCACCGCACGCTGGAGGTGGTCGGCGTTGGAGGGCAGCACATGGGAGAGGATGGGCACCGAGACGTCGGCCCGCTGTGCCGCGTACACCAGGCTGCGCAGGTCCTTGGGCAGGCAGGAGCCGCCGAAGGCGAAGCCGGGCCGCAGGTAGGCGGGGCTGATGTTCAGCTTGCGGTCGGCCAGGAACACGTCGATCACCTGGTGCGAGTCCACGCCCAACGCCTGGCACACGGCGCCGAGTTCGTTCGCGAAGCCGATCTTGAGGCCGTGGAACGCGTTGTCCGCGTACTTGATCGCCTCGGCCGTCGGGACCGGCACCCGGAACACCTCGCCGGGCAGGCCCTCGTACAGCGCCGCGACCACGTCACCGCTGGCCGGGTCGAGTTCGCCGATGACCGTCTTGGGCGGGTCGAAGAAGTCCCGCACGCTGGTGCCCTCGCGCAGGAACTCCGGGTTGACCGCGACGCCGACGTCCACCCCTGCGGTGCCGCCGATGTTCTTCTCCAGGATCGGCACCAGGAGGTTCAGGCAGGTGCCCGGCAGCATGGTGCTGCGGAACACCACGGTGTGCCGCCCGCCCCGCTCGGCCAGGGCGGCGCCGATCTCCTCGGTGACCCGCTCCAAGTAGGTGGTGCACAGGCTGCCGTTGGGCTCCGACGGGGTGCCCACGCAGATCAGCGACACCTCGCTGCCCATGATCGCCTCACGGACGTCGGTGGTGGCGCGGAGCGCTCCGGTCCGTACGACGTCGGCGGTGAGTTCGCCGATCCGCTCCTCGACCACCGGGGCCTTGCCGTCGTTGACCAGGTCGACCTTCACCTGGTTGACGTCCACGCCGATGACCTCGTGCCCCATGCCGGCCAGGCACGCGGCCGACACGCAGCCCACGTAGCCGAGCCCGAACACGCTGATTCTCATGACCCGTTCCTCCCCCCAGGCAGGCCCTTGTGGCCTGCGGTATGCCCGCCGTCCCAACGGCGTCCCCCGCACATCAGTAGGCCCCCTGGCCGTAGAGCACCGCGCGCAGCGTCTTCCACAAGATCACCGCGTCCAGGGCGAGCGACCAGTCCTCCACGTACCGCAGGTCGAGGCGGACGGCCTCCTCCCACGGCAGGTCGCTGCGTCCGCTGATCTGCCACAGACCGGTGAGGCCGGGCTTGACCAGCAGTCGCCGCCGGATGTCCGGGCCGTACGCGGCGGACTCCTCCGGCAGCGGAGGGCGCGGACCGACGAGCGACATCGATCCGGTCAATACGTTGAACAGCTGCGGGAGTTCGTCGAGCGAGTACCGGCGCAGCATCGTCCCCACCCGGGTCACCCGCGGATCCCGGCGCATCTTGAACAGCAGCCCCGCGCCCTCGTTGCGGTCGGCCAGCTCGGCACGTGCCAGGTCGGCCCCCACGACCATGGTGCGGAACTTGAGGATGGTGAACTCGCGGCCGTCCTTGCCGACCCGGCGCTGGCGGTAGAACGCCCCGCCCCGGCTGTCCGTCACGACGAGCAGTGCGACGAAGAGCATCAGCGGCGCGAACAGGATCAGCAGGATCGCCGAGCCCAGCCGGTCGGCGACCGCCTTGATCGCCCGGCGGCCACCGGTGAACGTCGGCATGCTGACCCGCAGCAGGGGGATCCCGAGCACGGCGTCGACGTGCAGCCGCGGGCCGGCCACCTCCATCAGCACCGGGGCCACGACCATCTCGGCATCGCTGCCTTCGAGGTTCCAGGCCAGCCGCTGCAGCCGGTTCGGTGTCCAGTACGGGTCGGGTGTGAGCGCGACGACACGATAGCCGTCGTTGTCCACGTACTTGGCGACGTCCGTCAGCTGGCCGAGGACCGGCACTCCGTCCAGTTCGTCGCCGTCGAGCCCGCTACCGTCCGTGGTGCACACCCCGTCCACCCGCCAACCGAGGTGCGGGAACTTGCGGGTGCGGCTGATCAGGTCGCGCACGGTGTCCGGGCTCCCGGCGGCGAGCACCGGTCTCAGGCACTGCCCTTCCTTGCGCTGTTTGTGCAGCCCGAGGCGGAGCAGATACCGCGCGCTCATGGTGACGAGCGCGATCGCGGGGATCGCGACGAAGATCCAGAGCTTGATGTTGCGTGAGGTGAGGGCGATCCCGCCGAGCGCCAGCACGACAGTCGCCGCGAACAGCGAGCGCCCCAGCCTGCGGAATTCCTCGGCTCCCTGGCCGAGCACGGCCGGAGCCCACGCCCGGCTCACCCCGAACGCTCCCAGCACCAGCAGCTCGGTGCCGAAGGCGAGGATTCCCCATTTCTCATGCCAGTTGGCCGCGTCCCGGGCCCCGAAGAACTCCCCGATCCCCGCCACCACGAAGGCGGTGGTCACGGTGTCGCTGGTGATCACGGTCCGGCGGTACCGCTGCTCCCAGTCGTTCGCCGGCTGGCCTGTCGCCCTGTCCGTCAGACGCTCGTGCGCCGACGGAAAGGGCTTGACTATCCCCCCATCCGGCACAAGAACCCCCCGGTCCCCAGTGGTACGACGTGATTGCCAGACATCGTTCCTCCCCCCTCCGGGAGGCCCCCGCCTCCCGCACTGTTCCTCGCGGGCCCCGCCCCGCGCCACGCCGGATCCCCCCGAGAGACCGCAGATGACATGCCTAGGTCAACACTGAGTAAAGAACTCACCCAGGAAGCGGCAGACTTGTACGTTCCGCCGGACTCTCGAGTTGTTCAGGAACCCACTGAAACCTCGGATGCTCCCCGCACCCGAAGCCCCCCTCGGGTTCCAAGAACCAACCACCCCCGAGACTGACGCCGAGACGTTTCTGCTCAGTGTCCGCAGTGTCAGACCCATAGATCACTATTTGTCGCCCCGTGTCCCACGATGGGCAGCAAGGTCAATCTAGACCATCAAGACCCGTCCGCAAGGGGGCATGTGTGGAATATGTGCTTACGATTTGAAGATGAGGCAGTGGAGTCGTCACCGCTGCACACGCTTCGGTCGCCGAGGCAGTCCCCGTGACCTGCGAAGACAGCAGTCTCGGGTTGCAGGACGGTATCCCTCGGAGTGACCGCCGGGCGGCGCGGCCGATCAAGACCCCGCCGACGGAAGGCCAAAAAACGCCTCATCCGAGCCCGGCACGCTGCCTTCGGCGTACGGAGCGGGGTGAGAAGGGGGCAGAAGTGGACACGAACCGGCTCGGTTCGGCCAGAGCGCGGAAACCGGCCCCGCCGTTCCCGCCAGTGCGGCTGAAGTCCGCCGGTCCGGCCGACATCCACCGTTGTCACCGTGCGGTCATGCCGCTTCGGAGGCCGGGGGCGCCCCGCGCAGGACGCCCCCGGTCACCTGACCCCCTTGCCTCCACTCGCCCCGTTCAGTGCAACTCGGCCTCCACGGGGTCGTCTTCGAGGAACCCGCCCGACTGGTGGTGCCACAGTTTGGCGTACGGGCCGTCCAGGGCGAGCAGTTCCTGGTGGCTGCCCTGTTCGACGATCCGCCCGCGGTCGAGGACGACGAGCTGGTCCATGCCCGCGACCGTGCTCAGCCGGTGGGCCACCACGAGCGCCGTCCGTCCCTCCATGAGCCGCCACAGCGCCTCCTGGACCAGGATCTCGCTCTCCGAGTCCAGCGCACTGGTCGCCTCGTCGAGCAGCAGGATCGGCGCGTCGCGCAGGATCGCCCGGGCGAGGGCCACGCGCTGGCGCTGCCCGCCGGACAGCTTGACGCCGCGCTCGCCCACGAGGGTGTCGAAGCCCTCCGGCAGCGCGTCGGCGAACTCCGTGACGTGGGCCGCCTCGGCCGCCCGGCGGATCTCGGCTTCGGTGGCGTCCGGCCGGGCGAAGGCGATGTTGTCGCGCAGGGTGCGGTGGAACATGGCCGGGTCCTGGGGGACGTAGGCCATCAGACCGCGCAGGTCGGTCTGGCGCAGTCTGCTGATGTCCTGGCCGCCGATCAGGATCCGGCCACCCTCGATGTCCTGCATCCGCAGCAGCAGTCGGGTGAGTGTGGTCTTGCCGCCGCCGGACCGGCCGACGAGCCCCACCTTCGTCCCGCCGGGCACGACCAGATCGAGCCCCTCGAAGAGCCGCTCGGCGCCCGCGTGGGAGAAGTTCACCCGCTCGAAGCGGACGTCGGCGCCCCCGGGCAGCAGCGGCTCGGGCGACGGCGGGTCGAGCACGGTGGGGGGTGTCAGCAGCAGTTCGGTGAACTGCGCCGCCTCCGTCATCGAGCTCTCCAGGCGACGGTAGATCTGGTTGAACTCGAACATGATCCGGGTCGCGTTGGAGTAGTAGGTGAAGGCGACCACGACGGCCTCGACGCCGTGTTCGCCCCCGCCGAGGGCGACCGCGAGCAGCAGCCCCAGGGCGTTGGTCAGCACGGACATCGGCGCGACGAAGGTGTCGATGCGCAGGTTGCCGTAGTCCCACGACCTGAGCATGAGCCGGCGGGAGACCGCCACTCGGGAGCGGTGCTCGGCGGCCTCGCGCGCCTCGGCGCCGAACGCCCGGACGGTGTCCATGTTCATCAGGCTGTCGGCGACATGCCCGGACACCCGGGCGACCGCCGCCTCGCGCTCGGCGACCAGCGCCTGACGGCGCCGGATGAGGGGCGCCGCGCACAACGCCGTCACCACGATCATCGTCAACAGCCCGACGACGAGCAGCGGTTCGTAGCGCCACAGCACCACCGAGCCGAACAGCAGCGGTACGACGTTGCCCACGATCTGGAAGGCCAGCGTGTCGACGAACGGCTCGAAACGAGTGGCGAAGCTCAGGACGCGCTTGGTCAGTGACCCCGCGAAGTTGTCATGGAAGAACGTGGCGTCCTTGGCGAACAGTTCGTCCATCCCGATCACGTACAGGTGCTCGATGCCGAGGGCGTCGAGGCGGTTCATGCAGTGCAGGGCGACCCGCCACAACATCTCCGCGAGCAGCAGGACCCCGGCGAACCCCAGGACGTGCGGCAGCGCCGAGCCGACGGTGACCTCGTCGCCGTCGGCGATGTCGCCGGCGAGCTTCGCGACGATGAGCGGGGCGATGTAGTTGAGACCGATGCCGCCCAGCGCGAACAGCAGCATGGCGGGAGCCGTCAGCCATCGAAGCCGGGCCAACTCCCGTCCGTAGTAACGGAGTGCGAGGAGCACCGCGCCCTTGCGCGGCGTGACTTTCTCTAGCTCAGGCGTCTGCATCCTAACCCTGTGTGTATGGGGAGTAGCGGTCCGAGTTCGGCAGTGTCCCGCGGTGGCACCCTGGCGGTCCACGCGTTTTCCGGCAGCTCACGCCTGCTGGGGCGGCCAAATCTCAAGTGACGCAAGGGGATTGACGTAGAAAGCGCTTGCCACCTACGGTCCCCCGAATGGGTATGCAGCGAAGATTCGGATGGGCCTCGCTCGCCACGGCGACCACCATGGCACTGGCGGCAGGAGTGACCTCGGCACCGGCCGCCCGCTCCGCGGACGATCCCGTGCGGATCGTGGTCGACGGGAACGACGTACGCGCCGACAACGTGAACGGCCTGACCTACAAGGGCCTCGGCCTGCTCAGCTGCAACAGCACGAGCAATCTGCTGATGGACTACAAGGCGGAGCACCCCGGGCGTTACTGGCAGCTCGTCAAAGTCCTGTTCGGCGGGAGGAACCCGCTCATCAACCACGTCAAGGTCGAGATGGGTTCGGACACGAACACCTCGACCGGTGCCGATCCCGCGACCATGCGCACGGCGGACGAACTCGCCGACGCGTCCCGCTCCCCCGGCTTCCAACTGGCCGCCGACGCCAAGACGGTGAACCCGAAGCTCAAGGTCTCGATCCTGCGCTGGGTCATGCCCCAGTGGGTCCAGACCGAGTGGAACAAGGGCACCGGCACCGACGAGATGTACAAGTGGTACAAGGAGACGATCCTCGACGCGTACCAGAAGTACGGGTACATGGTCGACTACGTGAATCCGGACACCAACGAGACCACGAAACCCGACATCTCCTTCGTCAAGTGGTACAAGAACGCACTGGTGAACGACACCGACTTCGCCGACCCCCGCTACGGCCTGACGCCTCGTCAGCAGCAGGCCGCCGCGAAGGCGTACCACCGCATCAAGATCGTCGCCTCGGACGAGAACACCACGAAGAACATCGGTCCGGCGATGCTCACGGACACCGAACTCTTCGGCATGGTCGACGCGGTGGGCTACCACTACACCACCGAGGACCGGCTCGACGGCACCCCGGACAGCGCCACCTACCGGCCCTACGCGAAGCTGGCGACCGGCGACAACGCCCAGGGCCAGGACAAGGAGGTCTGGTACAGCGAGGGCGTCGGCTCCTTCGGCTGGACGGACTACCGGGTGGCCAACACCGAGGGCCCGGGCGGCGCGAGCACCGGGATCGGTGGCGTGCAGAGCGCCCTCGACATCGCCAACCGCTCCGTGAAGAGCTACGCCAACTCCAGGCGGAGCCACTACATCTTCCAGCCGGCCGTCGGGGCCTTCTACGAGGGCGCCCAGTACAGCCACAAGGAGCTGGTCAGCGCCCGCGACCCGTGGTCCGGGAGCATCCACTACGACGCCGCCGTCTACGTGATGCAGCACTTCACCCAGTTCGCGCGGACCGGCTGGGAGAACGACACCAACACGGCAGGCATCTGGCGCACCGTGCCGGAGGCGAGCTACAGCGGGGTGAGCGGCACCGAGAACGTCGACGGCTCGAACGGCGCGCCCAGCTACATGACGCTCGCCGACCCGAAGAAGCGGGACTTCTCGACGATCGCTGTCAACGACAGCGACATGACGAAGAGTTATCGCATCAAGGCCGAGAACATGGACCTGGGCGACGATCCCACCATGGAGGTCTGGGAGACCCGCGCGGCGGACCCCGGCCAGGCCTACGACGCGAACTTCAAGCACCTCGCCGCCGAGCTGCGTCCCGACGGCGACGGATACTACGGCTACACGGTGAAGCCGCGCTCGATCGTCACGTTCACCACGCTCGACCGCGGCCACGACAAGGCGACGCGACAGCGCCTGCCCGGGACGGCGGCCCGCACGGTGCTCGACACCGACGCGTCCGGCAAGCGGCACGACACCCGCGACTCCGTCCTGTACGCCGACGACTTCGGGTACCGGGAGGAGCGCCCGGTCGCGGTCGGCACGGACAACGGGGCCCGCATGGTGTCCCGGTCGTACCTCACCTCCCGCGGCAACCAACCGCGTTACCTGGTCGACCAGACCGGGGCGTGGGAGGTCGGCAAGGACGCCGACGGCGACAACGTGCTGTACCAGTACCTGGACCAGTCCATGAAGGACACCGGCGCCTGGAACCGCAACACCCCCAACACCACGGTGGGCGACTTCCGCTGGGAGAACTACAAGGCCTCGGTCGACGTCTCCTTCCCCGACCCGCAGGGCGGCCTCGCCACCTTGGGCGTACGCCAGCAGAAGGGCATGGCGGCGACCGACGCGGCGTACAGCCTCGGGATCGGGCCGGCCGGCAACTGGACCTTCTTCAGGTACGGCACGGCGCTGCGCACCGGGACGGTCGCCGCGTCCGAGGGGTACCGCCTGGCCGTCGAGGCCAGGGGCGCGACCGTCACCGCGTACGTCGACGGACAGGCCGTGGTCACGTACGAGGACCCGGCGCCCGTGACCGGGGGCCGCGTCAAGCTCGGCACCGACTTCCACCGGACCGCGTTCGACGACCTGAGGGTCGAGAAGGTGGCCGGATACACCCCGTACGCCACCGCGCTGATCGACAACATGGACCGTTCGGTGGCCTACGACGGCACGTGGAGCCGGAACGCCGCCCTGGGCGACGCGATGAACTGGTACCGCACGACGTCGACGAGCGGCACGGCCGGCGCGACCGTCACCGTCCCGTTCCGCGGCACGGGCATCGACGTCATCGGCGGCAACGACGGCAGTGCGGTCCTCGACGTCTCCGTGGACGGCCGGCCGGCCGCCGTGGACGCGAGGACCACCGCCACCGACAAACGCCAGGTGACGTACTCGCTGCGCGGACTGCCCGACGCCCGGCACCGGGTGACATTCACCCTGAGGTCGGGGAAGCTCGTCCTCGACGCCTTCACCACGATCTCCGGAGAGTGAACGGGACGTCCTGAACAGCGGGCCCGGGCGCGCCGTACCGGCCCGTGACCGCCGGGTCACCCGCGCGGGGTGAGGTCGCGCGGGCGCGAGCGTCGGATCCTTCGAGGACACGGCGATCCGGGTCCGCGGAAGGGCCGTGGCGAGATCGGGAAGGGCGGATGGACGGCCGAGACACGCGGGGACAGGCCACGGCCACCGGGCAGGACTCCCGGGGGGCCATGGCCTGGCTGCGGGCCGTGCCGGGGGTCAGGGCCCTCACGGGGTACCGGCGCGAGTGGCTGAGCAAGGACGTGGTGGCGGGAATCGCCCTCACGACCCTGCTCGTGCCACAGGGCATGGCGTACGCGGAACTCGCCGGTCTGCCCCCGATCACCGGGCTGTACACCACGATCCTGTGCCTGCTCGGCTACGCGGTGTGCGGGCCCTCCCGGATCCTGGTGCTGGGCCCCGACTCCTCGCTCGGGCCGATGATCGCCGCGACCGTGCTCCCCTTGATCGCGGCGGACGGCGACCCCCGGCGGGCGGTCGCCCTGGCCTCGATGCTCGGGCTCATGGTGGCCGGGATCATGATCCTCGCCTCCGTGGCCCGGCTCGGTTTCATCGCGGACCTCATCTCCAAGCCGACGATGATCGGTTACATGAACGGTCTGGCCCTGACCATCCTGATCGGCCAGCTGCCCAAACTGCTCGGATTCAAGGTCGACGCGGACAACCTGGTCGGCGAGTGCGCCGGACTGGTGCGCAAGCTGGCCGACGGCGCCACGGTGCCCGCGGCGGCCGCCGTCGGCGTCTCGGGGCTGGTCCTGATCCTGCTCCTGGAGCGGCTGCTGCCCAAGGTGCCCGCCGTGCTCGCGATGGTCGCCCTGGCGATCCTGGCGGCCTCGGTCCTCGACCTGCACGAGCACGGCGTCTCTCTGGTCGGCCCGCTGCCCGAGGGCTTCCCCCCGTTCACGGTTCCCGACGTACGGGCCGACGACCTGGTCCCGCTGCTCGCGGGCGCCCTCGGGATCGCCGTGGTGTCGCTGGCCGACACCATCTCCAACTCGTCGGCGTTCGCGGCCCGCACCGGACAGGAGGTGCGCGGCAACCAGGAGATGGCGGGGGTCGGGGCGGCGAACCTCGCGGCCGGGCTCTTCCAGGGCTTCCCCGTCAGCGCGAGCGGCTCGCGTACCGCCGTCGCCGAGCGCACCGGCGCGAAGACCCAGCTCACCGGCGTGGTCGGCGCGGTCCTGATCGTGCTCATGCTGGTGCTGGTGCCGGGCCTGTTCCGCAACCTCCCCCAGCCCGCCCTGGCCGCCGTGGTCATCGCGGCGTCCCTCTCGCTGGCCGACATTCCCGGCGCCGTACGGCTGTGGCGGCAGCGCCGGACCGAGTTCCTGCTGTGCGTCGCCGCGTTCGCCGGTGTCGCCCTGCTCGGTGTGCTGCCCGGCATCGCGATCGCGGTCGGGCTGTCCGTCCTCAACGTGTTCCGGCGCGCGTGGTGGCCGTACAACACCGTGCTGGGAAGGGTGCCGGGCCTGGAGGGGTACCACGACATCCGCTCCTACCCCGGCGCGGACAGGCTGCCGGGGCTGGTGATCTACCGGTTCGACGCACCGCTCATCTTCGCCAACGCCAAGAGTTTCCGGGACGAGGTGCGGCAACTGGCCGGGACCGATCCGCGACCGCGCTGGATCGTCGTCGCCGCGGAGCCCATGACCGACGTGGACACCACCGCCGCGGACGTCCTGCACGACCTCGACACTGCGCTCGCCGTCCGCCACGTCCGTCTGGTGTTCGCCGAACTCAAGGACCCGGTACGGCGGAAGATCGAGGCCTACGGGCTCACCCGCACCTTCGATCCGGACCGGTTCTTCCCCACCGTGGAGGCCGCCGTCACCGCCTTCAGCCGCAGCACCGGAGCCGAGTGGGCCGTCGGCTCCGACACCCGACCGCTCGACCCGAGGTGAGGCGGATGGTCACCACCGACAGGGGGGCCGCCGCGAAGGCGGCACGACTGGCCGTGGGGCTGGTCGATCTCGCCGCGCGGGCCGTCGCCGACACCGCTCGGGACACGGCACACGCACGGACCCGGGGCGCCACCGCCGTACCGGACGCGGCGCTCGGCCTCGTACTGGAGCTGCGGCGCCGGTCGTCGTGGGTCCTGACGGTCGCCGGTGCCGTCGCCGTGCCGGGCACCCGCGCCGCGGTGCGCCTGCTGGTGCCCTCCGGTGCCGCCGACGCCGTCGGCCGGCGGGTCGCCCGCTGGAGCGCGCTCGGCGCGGCCGAGCGACTGCGGGCCCGCGACGAGGCGGCGCTGCGCACCCGAGCGCTGGTACGGACGGTCGCCGCCGCCGTCGTCGACGAGATCGACCTCGACGCGGTGGCCGACCGGCTGGACGTCGACCGCGTCGCCGCGCGCATCGACCTGGACGCCGTGCTGGACCGGGTGGACCTGGACAGCGTCCTCGACCGCGTCGATCCGGACGCGGTCGTGGCCCGTGTCGACCTCGACGGTGTTCTCGACCGCGTCGATCTGGACGCCCTGCTCGCCCGTGTCGACCCGGACACCGTCCTCGCCCGCGTCGACCTCGTGACGTACGCCGAGTCGGTTCTCGACGAGCTCGACCTCGGCCGGGTGGTCCGGGACACCGGAGGAAGCATCACCGCCGAGACGCTGGACTCGTTCCGCGAGCAGAACGCCCGTGCCGACCGGCTCGTGCAGCGGATCACGGACCGGCTGCTGCATCGGGCCGGCACGTCGGGAGCGAACGGGCACCCGGACGGTCCGGCCGCACCGGTGGAGCCACCGTGACCGCCCCGTCCCGCACCCGTCGTCCGCAGGAGATCCAAGGAAGTCCCGCGGGGCTCGTGTCGCGCACGATGGCGGCCGCCGTCGACACCTTCGTGGTGCTGGGGATCCTCCTCGCCGTCCAGTCCGGTTACGCCGCGGCACGCGCCGTGCTGACCGGCCGGCCCTTCGCCTTCCCGGACCCCGGCCCCGGCTTCACCGTGGCCTTCGGCTACGCGGTCCTCGTCGGCTACCTCGCCGCCGGCTGGGTCTTCGGCGGACGCACGGTCGGGGACCAGCTGATGGGCCTGCGGGTGACGGACGGTTCGGGGCGGCGCCTCAGGTCGGGCACCGCCCTGCTCCGGGCCGTTCTGTGTGTCGTCCTCCCCGTCGGGCTGCTGTGGATCCCGGTCAGCCGGCACGGCGCGTCGTTGCAGGACGCGGTGACGGGCAGCGCGGTCGTGCACGACTGGTACGGCGGCACACACGGCCGTTCGGCGGGCTCACCTCCTGCGGGTGAGGCGGAGGACGGGCGTGGCCGTATGGGATGAGCCGGGGGCCGGGGGAAGGGAGAAAGACCATGGCGACACTCGGGCCGGTGCAACTGCTGACCATCGAGTTCGGCCCCGACGCGGCGTTCGAGGGCCGCGTTCTGGAGGAGTTGGGGGTCCTGGAGAGCAAGGGACAGATCCGGGTCCTGGACGTGCTGTTCCTGCAGAAGGAGATCGACGGCGACACCCTCGGACTCGACTACGGGTCTGAGGGCATGGGTGAGACCGTCGAGGCCCTCCTGGGTCTGACACCGCGCATCCCGGACGCGACCGGCGGCGCACCGGAGTACGGCCCCGGCACGAAGGCGTTCGGGTTCACCCCGAACGACCTCAGGGCCCTGGCGGACGAGCTCCTGCCGGGCACGGCGGCGGCCTTCGTCCTGCTGGAGCACCTGTGGGCCAAGCCGCTGCGCGAAGCCATCAGGGAGGCGGGCGGACTGCCCGTCGCGGAGGGGTTCCTCACACCTCAGTCCCTGGCACCGGTGGCGGCCGAACTGCTGGCGACGACACAGACCGTCGACGACCTGACAGCGGCACAACAGGCCTCCGGCCGCCTGACCGCGCGGACATGGTGACGTAGCCCCGCGTGGCCCGCTCGTTCCGGCCGGGAGCACCCCGCCCCCGGCCGGAACACCGCGCGCACGGGAGGG
>NZ_KQ948146.1:584387-615723 GCF_001513955.1 Streptomyces pseudovenezuelae
CCGGTCCCGCCGAAGACGAACGGCCAGACCAGCCCCCGGCTCCCGAGCAGGGCCCCTCACGCCCTCCGGCCGAAACGCCGGGCGCACTACACCCGGCGCACCGAGCCGAGCCCGCCCCACGGCGGACCGACGCGACACGGGCGGCGCACCGGGGATGCCGCCGAAGGCGAACGGCCGCACCAGCCGCCGCCTCCCGGGCGGAACCCTCACGGACGGAGGCCGTCGAGGTCTCGCTCGCACCCCGACGGAACGGCCCGCTCACGTCCGGATGAACCATGGACGAGCGTCGACGCCCAGACCTACCGCGCAACAGAACCAGGCCGGAACGCCGCGCGCACCGGGGCCGGAGCCGAAGACGGCACGGGGACGCCCGCTGAAGACGAACGGACGCACCAGACCCCGGCTCCCGGGCAGGACTCTCACGGACGGAGGCCGTCGACGTCCCGGTCCCCCGACGGAGCAGCCCGCTCAGCGGTGACCTTCAGGCGCCGGGATCCGGCTCGGTCGGTGTCGGTCCGTGTTCGTGTGTGAACAGTCGGCCCCGGGCCAGGCGCGCCACCCGCGGCCAGTCGGCCGGTGCGCCGGTGAGGGGCTTGCCGGGGCGGTGGCGGGGCACGTGGACCCGCAACGCACCGGGTGCGGTCCGGCACACGACCGGAGTCGGCAGCACGACGTGTTCTCCGTCGATGCCGACGGCGATGTCCGCGGTGTCCGCGTCCACGACGACCTCGTCGGCCCGCAACCGCATGACGGCCCCGGAGCGGGCGCCGCGCACCAGACGAGCCGCCTGGGCCGTGTTGGACACCCGCACACCGAGGACCCCGAGCTGCCCCGAGTCCAGCCGTTCACGGCGCCCGGGACGGGCCGAGTCGACCGCCCGCAGATAGGGGTTGTTGCTGACGAGCAGCGCCTGGAGCGCACCGACGCGCGTGGGGCCGGCCCGGATCCGCAGACCCGGCGCGTCCTCGCCGGTGAGAAGACCGGGGAGGGACCGCAGTGTCGTGTGCAGCTTGGCGTCCCGGTAGGCGGGGTCGGCCACCACGGACGCGTACGTCCCGAAGGACGCGTTGTTGACGAAGACGCGATCGGCCGCGAACCCGAGGTCCACGCGCAGTTCCAGGCCGTCGGTGAGGGCCTCCAACGCCGCCGCGGGATCGTCGCGGTCGAGGCCGAGATCGAGGGCGAAGTGGTTGCGGGTGCCCGCGGGGATCACGACGAACGGCACATCGTGTCGCGCCGCCACCTCGGCCACCAGGGCCTGGGTACCGTCACCGCCGGCCACGGCCAGCAGATCGGCACCCTCGGCCACGGCCTGCCGGGCGAGGGCCACCACGTCCTGATGGCCGTCGAGCAGCACGACGCGGGCGCCCGCCGCCCGGGCCTTCGCCACCAGACCGAAGCGTTCCACCTTGCCGCCGCCGGAGCGCGGGTTCATCACGATCCAGGGATCGTGCGGAGCCTCGGCCCGCTCGGCCACGGCACGCGGGGGTGCCATGGCCGTACGAGCCGAGGCGACGGCCAGCACCCACAGCGCCAGGGACAGAAGGGCCGGGCCCAGCATCCCGGACGCGCTGTACAGGGAGAGCACGGTGAGCGGCGCGAGCACCGACAGCACCAGCCCGAGGACGCGCAGGACGCCGGTGTGGGCCAGCGTCCACCACACCCCGACCGAGGCGAGGGCCAGCCCTGCGATGCCGACGAGGGCCCACAGCACGCTGCGCAGTCCGGCCACGAGAAGTGGCACCAGGATGCTGCACAGGAGGGCGAGGAGAGCGAGACGGGCCCGCAGGACGCTGCCGGTCCGCGCACCGGCGTTCTGGTGCCGTCCCATCTCCTCGCCCTCCTTCGCGGTGCCGGTCGTCAGATGTCGCGCCCGGGGCTCTCGAACGGCTCGAAGGAGTCGTCACGCCGGACCGTGCACAGCGCCCAGATGACGAATCCCGAGAACGCGATCATCACGACCGACCAGACCGGGTAGTACGGCAGCGAGAGGAAGTTCGCGATGATGATGAGTCCGGCGATGGCCACCCCGGCCACCCGCGCCCAGGTGGCCGCGCGGAAGAGCCCGAGGCTCACGACCACGCCGAGCGCGCCCAGGGCGAGGTGGATCCAGCCCCAGCTGGTCAGGTCGAACTGGAAGACGTAGTTGCGCGTCGAGACGAAGACGTCGTCCTCGGCGATGGCCATGATGCCCCGGAAGATGTCGAGCAGTCCGGCGAGCATCAGCATGATGGCCGCGAAGACCATCGTGCCGGCGGCCCAGTCCTGCTTGGCCGTGGACCGGTGTGCGGTGTGTGTGGCGGTCATCCTGACCCCTCGTTTCGTTCGGTCGGCGTGCTCAGCGCCGGGAGGACGCGGCGACGTCGGCGGATGCTGTCCCCGAGCCGTGGCCGCTCAGGACCAGCTCCTTCGCCCGGGCGAACTCCGCGTCCGTGATGTCGCCCTTGGCCCGGATCTCCGAGAGCTTGGCGAGTTCGTCGACGCTGGTGGTGGTGCCGCCCTTGGCGGTCTCACGGATGTAGGAGTCGAAGGCCTGCTGCTGTGCCCGCGCCTGGGCGACCTCGCGGTGGCCCATGTTCTTGCCGCGGGCGATGACGTAGACGAAGACGCCCAGGAAGGGCAGGAGGATCGTGAACACCAGCCAGCCGGCCTTGCCCCAGCCGCTCATGGCGTCGTCGCGGAAGATGTCGACGACGACCCGGAAGAGCAGGACGAACCACATGATCCACAGGAAGAACCACAGCATGGACCAGAAGACGCTCAGCAGCGGGTAGTCGTATGCGAGGTACGTGGACGCACTCATGTCACTCTCCTCCGTCCGGGGCCTTCGCCCGGCCGCCTGTCTGTGCCGTTCTCAGCGTGCCCACGGCAAGGGGCGGGCGGCTTCACCCGGCGCGGGTGAGCGGGCACCTCGGCCGGGCCCGGCATTCCCGGTCATGGCTCACGCGGCGTCATGGCTCACGCGGCGTCATGGCTCACGCGGCGTCCTGACTCACGCGGCCGCGTGCTCCGGCCGGTCGGTCGCGTCCCGCGCCGGTTGTGCGGCGGCGAGCACCGCCGTGATCGCCAGCACCACCAGGACCAGCACCAGGACCAGCGCCACCGCACCGACGGTGGGGTGGTTCCGGAGGACGAGGGCGAAGGCACCCGCCCCGATGGTGACGCCGGTGGTCCACCGCCGGTGGGCGGACAGCCAGTGGCCGGTGAGGCCGGTGGTCACTCCCGCGCGGCACAGCGCGTGCCCGGCCGCCGAGGTCCCGCGCAGGGCCAGGGCGCGTGCGCCGCGGGCGGCCCGGCCGGGACCGTACAGCCAGGCGGTCAGGGCGGTGAGCAGGCAGACGACGAGCAGCGTGCGGGCGCTCGCGCGCAGGAAGCGGACGAAGGTGTCGAAGATCGCCGCGGCGGCGTCGGGGGGCAGCGTCGCCGGGGGTACGGAGTCGAGGTAGACGCGCCGCAGGACGACGAGCGCGACGAGCAGTACCACCGCCGTCAGGCCGACGCCGAGCGCGGTGATCATCACCATCACCCGGTGTCCTGGGGCGGCCCAGACGGCGAGGGCGCCGAGGGTGAGCGTCAGTACGGGCAGCCAGGTGCCGGCGATGTCCAGCAGCCGCATGGCGTCCTGGGCCCTGCCCAGTTGTGCGGTACGGAACAGCGGGACGGTGCGGTCGCTGTCCGGGATGGCGGCGGCCTTGTCGAAGCCGGCGTCGACGAGGCGCTGCCGTACCTGGTCGACCACCACTCCGATGTCCAGCCGCACCGTGTCCCCCTCGGCCCGCACCGCGCCGTCGCGGTCGCCGGTGAGCATGGTCAGCACGGTGGCGTGGGCCCGCCGGTTGGCGCCCTCCCACGCCTGCTGGAAGGCCTCGCCGGTGACCACGCGGCTCACGTTGCGGTGCACGACGGTGCGCACCGCGGAGCGCAGCGGGGCGGTGAGGGATTGGGCCCCGTCGACCACGCGGGGCGGCGCCCCGTTGCCGGCCAGGGTCCTGGTGAGCGCGCCGGTGATCGCCTCGACGTCCACCTGGGCCACCACCCGGTCGGTCAACCGGTCGATGACGACCTGCTGCACGTGGGGGTCCGAGGCCAGCGGCGCGACGGTCCGCACATACCGGTCGGTGTCGGAGACCTGGTCGTGCACCCAGGTCTCGACGAGGGCGAGCGGTGCGAGCAGCAGCGTCAGCACCAGCAGGACCGTGGCACCCGCGCGCCGCGCCCGCCGGTGACGTACGGTCGCGGCGCGGCGCAGCCGCTGGTACTCGGCGTGCTCGGCGGCGGTCACGACGTGGCCGGTGTCCGACGGGCCGGAAGCCGAGGCCGAGGCCGGAATCATGGTGCCCCCCTGACTCGTCCGACGGGACGGGTTCCCGCTCAGCCGTCGGCTGCGGGCTCCTCGCGGTTCGTGAGGCCGGACCGGCGCAGCGCGGCCCGCCAGGCGAGGGCGAGCACCAGCTCGAACAGGCCGAGCAGGACGAGCCACAGGCCGAGCAGCCGGGTCAGCGCACGGGCCGACTCGGCCGGCAGGGCCAGCACCACGATCCCGGCGACGATGCCGATCACCGCCGCGCCCACCACGAAGGCGCGGTGGGGCAGGTCCTCGGCGGTGATCGCGGTGTAGAGGGTGAGGATCCCGGTCACGAGCCAGACCACTCCGACGATCAGGGAGAGCGCGGCGATGCTCTGGAGCGGATTGCGCAGGCACAGCACCCCGGCGAGGACGCAGAGCACGGCGGTGAGCAGTCCGGGCAGCCGTTCGCCGGGTGTGCTCCGGGAGAAGACGGCGACGAACCGGAACGCTCCGGTCACCAGCAGGTACAGGCCGATGAGGACGGCGAGGACGTGCAGGGTCTCGTCCGGCCAGACCAGCACGAGGACGCCCGGCACGAGCGTGGCGATCGCGGAACCCAGGATCCAGGTCCAGGAACGCCCGAGCCGCTCCAGTACGTCCGCGCCTGTGGCCGGACGGTCGGGGGCGTCGCCGTAGGGGCTGCGCTCCGGTGCGGTGGGCGGTGCCGGTCCACGCGGCACGGTCATGGTTCCTCCTCGCCCCCGTCGAACGGGTCGTCTCCGCACGCCCGGGGCGGTACGGAGGCCCTCACGCGGCCCAGCGTCCCGCGCACCGCCCACGGCCGGGTCACCCGTCACGGGTGATCCGCCGGCCGGTGCCGTGCCGGTGGGCCGGGAAGCGGGAGGGGCGCCCGCGGGTCGTGGTGACGGCCCTTGTCCGTGACTCCGTACGGTTGTCCGCCCCGGCCGCCCCTGGCCGCCCCGGCCGCCCCTCCCCCGGGCTCAGTCCGGCATCCGCCGCATCTCCACCACATGCAGGCCCAGCGACTGGCAGCGGGCCAGCAGGCCGAACAACTGCGCCTCGTCGATGACGGAGCCGAACAGGACGGTCTGCCCGGACATGACCACCCGTTCCAGCTCGGGAAAGGCTTCGGCCAGAATGTCCGACATGTGTCCGTCGACTCGGATCTCATAGCGCATGGGCTGTACTCCCGCGGGGCTGCCGGGAAGGCGGTCTGTGCCCTGTCCTGCGATGATCCGCTCGGAAAGGGCCCGGTGGCCTCACCCGGCGAAGGTGATCCGCCGTCCGGCGCTCCGGCGACCTGGGTCAGTGCTTCAGGAACACCTTGAAGGAGATGATCAGCAGGCCGAGCAGAAGGTTGACCGAGGCGGTGGCGGTGACCAGCCGCCAGCCGGCGTGGGCACTGCGGGCCGCGGCCACGGACCACGCCACCTGCCCGGCCACCGCGACGGAGAGCGCCAGCCACAGGGCGCCCTGCACGTCCAGGCCCAGCAGCGGACTCACCGCCACCGCCACGGCCGGCGGGATGGCGGCCTTGACGATCGGCCACTCCTCACGACAGGCATGGAAGACGACGTGACGGTCGAGCGGTTCCTGTGCCAGACGCGCGCCGAAGAGCTGGGCGTGCACGTGGGCGACCCAGAACGCCACACCGGTGAGCAGCAGCAGCGCCACCAGTTCCAGGCGTGGGAAGGAACCCAGGGTGCCGGCGCCGATCACCACGGAGGCCGCGAGCATGGATCCGTAGACACCGCCGGTGTAGTCGGCGCGGGCCCGGCGCTCGGTGCCGGTCCCGCGAACCGTCGGGTGGTCGGTCGTGGACATCGGTGCTCCCTGTCGGTCAGCGCGTCGGTCCGGCCGACGGGGCCGGTGCCGCGGTCTCCCCCCGGGCCCCGGTACGGCCCTTCCGGCCGGCCGGGAGGTTCGGTGTGACGAGGAAACTGGCCAGGGTGACGCCGCCGGTGGCGAGGATCGCCGCCTTGAGACCGTTGAGCTGGGCGGACGCGTAGGAGTCCGCGACGGCCTCGACCTCGGACGGCGGCAGCCCGGCGTCCTTCGCCGCCGCGCGCACCTGGTCGGTGGTGACGAAGGAGATTCCGGACTCCAGGGCGACACCGGTCTGGGTGCGGGCCGCCTCGGAGAGCCGTGGATCGTCGTCGACCTGGGCGGTGAAGGCGTGCGCCAACGCGCCGAGGAGGATCGACCCGATCAGTGCCGTGCCCAGTGCGGAGCCCAGGTTCTGCGCCGTGAACTGCAGGCCTCCGACCTCGCTGCGTTCCTCCTCGCCGACGCTGGACTGGACGACGTTGCCCAGCTGCGAGGCGAGCAGGCCGGTGCCCACGCCCACCAGGGCCATGGCCCCGGCGAACTGCGCGTCGTCGATGACGGGGTCGATGGTGGCGAGCAGCCACACGACGGCGACCGCCATGGTGGCCAGGGCCAGCCGGACGATCCTGCGCGGTCCGACGGCCCGTCCCAGCGAGGAGGCGAGCATGGAGGCCGCGAGCATGGTGATCGACACCGGCAGCAGGCGAAGTCCGGTCTCGAACGCGTCGAAGCCCTGCACGACCTGCAGGTACAGCGGGATGACGAAGAACAGGCCCAGCAGGATGAGGTTCTGGCCGAGCAGGGTCAGCAGGCCGGAGCGCAGGGCCGGGCGGCCCAGCAGGGGCAGGTGCACCAGCGGCTCGGCGCCGCGCGCCTCGCGCCGCCGCTCCCAGCGGACGAAGAGGCCGAGGACCGCCACTCCGGCGCCGACGACGAAGAGGGTCGGGGCGAAGCCCAGGACGGTGAAGGGCGGGTTGCGGGGCGAGACCCAGCCCCAGGTGCTGCTCTGCAGCACCCCGAGCACGCCCAGCCCGAGCCCGGCGGCGGACAGCACCGCGCCGACGCCGTCGAGACGGGGACGCGGCCCGGTACGGCGGGCCTCGGTGATCATGCGTCGGCAGCACAGCATGGCCACGACGACCACGACCTCGCCGGCGAAGACCAGCCGCCAGGTGAGGTAGGTGGTCACCCAGCCGCCGAGCAGCGGCCCGACCGCGATCCCCGCGCCGGCGAGGCCGCCGATGACGCCGTAGGCGACGGCCCGGTCCGGGCCGCGATAGGACTCCGCGACGAGGGCCGCCATGGCCGGCAGCACCATGGCGGCGCCGAGTCCCTCGATGACCGACCAGCCGAGGGCGAGGACCCACACGGTGGGGGCCAGGGCGGTCAGGGCCGATCCGGTGCCGTAGACCATCAGTCCGAGGAAGAAGAGGCGGCGCCGGCCCAGGATGTCGCCGAGACGGCCACCGATGACCATGAATGCGGCCATGACCAGCGCGTACAGGGTGATGACGGCCTGGATGGTGGTGACCTCGGTGTCGAAGTCCTCGACCAGCTGGCTGATCGAGACGTTCATGACCGAGGTGTCCAGGACCATCAGGAACTGGGCCGTCCCCAGGACGGCCAGTGCGCGCCATCGCCTCATGGTGACCACCCGGCCAGGTCGGTTCGCGGCGGCGGCGGAGGCGGCCGCTTCTCCCATGTCAGCGCAGTGGGGCGGCCGGTGCCTCACCCGCGGCGGGGGACCTGGCGGGCGCTCACAGGAGCCGCATGTCCCGTGCGCGGTGCACCGCCTCGCTGCGGCGGTTCACCCCCAGCTTCCGGTACAGGCTCTTGAGGTGGGTCTTCACCGTGTTCACCGAGAGGTAGAGGTCCACGGCGATCTCCTGCGTCGACATCATCTGCGCCAGCCGCTGCAGGACGTCGCGTTCGCGCTCGCTCAGCTCCTGCACGACGATCGGCGCGGGGCGCGGGCCGACCGCGGGCGGAGGACCGTTGCCGGGTACGGGGCCGGGCAGGAGCCATTCGGCGGCCAGCGACCGCAGCGGTGCCGCGGCCAGCAGCGGCCTGATCCAGCGCCCGGCGTCGAGGAAGGGGCGGCGCAGCCGTTCGCGCCGGGCGAGGATGAGGGCCTGGGCGACGAACCTGCGGGCCGTTTCGGTGTCACCCGCCATCTGTGCCACCTGCGCTCTGACCAGCGCCGCCCGCACGGTCACCGCGGGCCCGGGCCGGCTGTCGGCGGGCACGCTGTCGAGAAGGTCGATCGCGGCGCCCGGTCTGCCCGCGGCGAGCTGGATGTGTGCCGCCTCCACCGTCCATGTCGGCTGGTCCTCCGGCAGGTGCTGGAGCACTTCGGCGGCCGTCTCGGACCGTCCTTCGGCGAGATGGACCGTGGAGGTCACCAGCTGCTCCAGGCTGTCCGCCCACGGTGAGGCGACGGTGGTGGCCAGGGCCGGGGACGCCGACTCCATGGCCGCTCGCGCGTTGCCCCGTGCCAGGTGGAGCCGTGCCGTGGCGATCGCCCGCCCGGCCGCCTTCACCGGGTCATGGGTGTCGAGGTCGAGCTCGTCGGCCTCGTCGAGGAGGGCCTGGGCCCGGCCCAGTTCGTGGCGGTCGACTGCCACGGCGGCCAGCACCAGCCGTCCGATGCCGGAACCGGAGGGCTGCGGGAGGCTGAACCGCTCGGTCTCGGTCATCGCGGCGAGGGCCTGGTCCTCGGCCCTGCCGGGCCAGCCGTTCAGGTAGTCGATGAGCGCCAGGTGGCCCATCGACTCCTCCCGGGGCAGGACCGTCAGGATTCCGCCGGGGCAGTCGGCGGCCTCGGACAGGGCGGCTCGCGCGTCCTCGTAGCGTCCGGCCCACAGCCGCGTGGAGCCCAGATGGGTCAGCAGAAGGGCGGACAGTTCGGGGTGTTTGTCCAGGAGGTGCGGGGGGACCTCCTGCCGTACCTCGTCGGCGGTCTCGGCGGCCTGCTCGGCGCGGGCGGGAGAACCGGTCAGCCTGGCGGCCACCGCCTCCAGGAAGGCCCAGCTCAGCTGGGTGGTCGCCGGATCGTCCTCGTCGACCGACAGCCATGCCTCGGCGTGGTGCAGATGGGCCACCCCGTGGTCGAGGTCGCTGTGCGCGAGGTCGCGGGCCGCCCGGACGAGCTCGGGCGCGGGGCCGGTGGCCTCGGGCCCCATCCGGGAGAACAGCTCGTTCAGGTCGTCGGAGCGCAGGCCGGTGAAGAACTGCCCGATCGCGAGGTCGTCGACGACGGCGGCGGCGGTGAAGCCCCAGTCGGCGGCGGCGGCTCCGTGCGCGAGTGCCTCCGGGAGGGCGCCGCGGCGCCGCATCCACTGGGCCGCCGACCGGTGCAGATCGGGTTCGAGACCGGGGTGGCGCACCCGGAGATGGGTCTGGAGTATCTCCCCGAACAGCGGGTGCAGGCGGTACCACCCCTGTCCCAGCTGTTCGACGAAGGCGTTGTCACGGTGCAGCTCGGCCAGGATGAGTCCGGCGTCGGTCCGGTGGGTCAGCCCGTTCACCAGGTCGGGACAGAAGCGGTCCAGGACACTGACCCGCAGCAGCAGGTCCTGCGTCTGCGGCGGCTGGCGTCGCAGCACCTCCGCCAGCAGGAAGTCGGCGACCGTGCTGTGGTCGGCCTCGAACTCCTTGAGATAGGTCTCCGGGTCCGGGCTCTCCTGCGCGGCCAGGGCGCACAGCCGCAGCCCGGCGGCCCAGCCGCGGGTGCGCTCCACCAGGGAGCGCACCGCGTCGGCGGGCAGGGTGAGGCCGTGCAGTTCCAGGAGCGCCGCGGCCTCCTCGGGGTTCAGGGCGAGCTCGGCGTCACGGATCTCCGTGAGGGTGCCGGCCGCTCGGTACCGGTGCAGCGAGAACATCGGTTCGTTGCGGGTGACGAGGACCAGGCGGAGCCCGGAACCGGCGTGCTGCAGCACGAACTCCAGCTGCTCGGCCACCTCGGACGCGCTCACCCGGTCGAACTCGTCGAGCACGACGACCGGGGCCGGGTCGCGGCCGACGAGGTCCTCGGCGATCTCCGAGAGCACCTTGTGGCTCACCCGGCTCGGATCCACCGGGCAGTGGACCCGGTCCGACAGCGGAGTGCCGCAGGTGCTCAGAGCCTGGAGGAAGTACGCCCAGAACGTGCCGGGGCGCTGTTCCTCCGCCTCGACGGTGAGCCAGGCGACGGGCCGGTCGAGGCTCGCGGTCCAGTCGGCCACCAACAGGGTCTTTCCCGCGCCGGCCGAGCCGTTGACCATGGTCAGCGGCGTCTGGAGTCCCTCTTGCAGGTGCTGGGTCAGGCGTCGGCGGGGCAGGAAGGTGGCGGGCCTCGACGGCACCGCGAATCGCGTACGCAAGAACGGGTCCCCGAGCGGATCGACACGGTCTCCGGCCGGAGCCGTGGTGTTGCTGTCGCCTGTGACCACGGCGCTCACCACCATGTCTCGTCAGGTCATGGGCAGCGCTCCCCTTAACTCAGCTTTACATGCTTCCCGGACATTCACCTGACGCGGAGGGGCCAGCGGTCCCTGCAAAGGGGCCGGAGGGCCCTGCGCGGGGGCCGGTCGGCCCACTCCCGGCACTGCCGGTTCAGCTGGCGACGGCGTCCATCTCGTGGTCGAGGGCGAGCGCGGCGGTGATCAGGGCGAGGTGGGTGAAGGCCTGCGGGAAGTTGCCGAGCTGCTCTCCCGTGGGGCCGATCTCCTCGGCGAAGAGACCCGCGTGGTTCGCGTAGGTCAGCATCTTGTCGAAGGCGTACCGGGCCTGCCCCAGGCGTCCCGAGCGGGCGAGTGCGTCGACGTACAGGAAACTGCACAGGGAGAACGTGCCCTCGCTGCCGCGCAGGCCGTCCGGGGAGGCCGCCAGGTCGTAGCGGTGGACGAGGCTGTCGGAGACGAGCTCGTCCTCCATGGCGTCCAGGGTGGACAGCCAGCGCACTGGGATAGTCGAACCTCGGCGCGCAGAACCAGTCGACCGTGCCCTCGGAGGAGACCAGTGCCGCCGTCTGTGATCGCCGACCAGACCGTGATCCTCGATCGCAGCGCAGCGTCGCATGAGCAGCTCTCCCCTCGGCCGCGCATCCGGGCGTCTCGATGTCCCGGGCTCTCATCGCGTCAGCGTGGCAAGGCCGCAGGGCGCGGGCATCCCCCGTCACGGGTGAGGTCGGACCCACGCGAAAAAGGGCCTCGCAGGCTGTTGCCCGCGAAGCCCTTCGTACCGTCGGGACGACAGGATTTGAACCTGCGACCCCTTGACCCCCAGTCAAGTGCGCTACCAAGCTGCGCCACGTCCCGGCCGCGATGCCCACGGGTGTTCCGTGTGATCGCGCAGCTGAACCCTACCTCACGCACGTGGCCGCACCGACTGGCGGGACGTCAGCCCCGGGTGGCCACGGTCTCGCGCACCTCCGTGGTCCGAGTGACGACCCGGCGCACCGTCCGCCGTACCGGAACCAGCAGCGCGGCCAGGGCCGCCGCCAGGCACAGCACGGCCAGCAGCGCGAAGCCGTGCGCGTAGCCGGACTCGTGGGGCAGCCCGGAGGGCTGGAGGTGACCGGTGACCAGGACACCGGTGACCGCCGCGCCGATGGAGCCGCCGATGGTGCGGATGTTGGCGTTCATGCCGGTCGCGGCGCCGGTCTGGTCGGCCGGGACGCTGCCCACGATCAGGTTGGCCATGGAGGCGAAGGCGAGCCCGATCCCCAGGCCGAACAGGCCCGCGACCACGGCGATCTGCCACTGCTCGTCGTGCCAGAGGGCGAGGAACCCGCAGGCCACCGCGCCCAGCGCGGCACCGGTCACCAGAAGGGACTTGGCGCCGACGACCGGCTCCAGGCGGCCGCTGAGCACACCGGAGAGGAACATCGCCACCAGCATCGGCAGCATGAGCAGCCCGGCGGCGGTGACGCTCGCGCCGAAGCCGTACCCGGCCGACGACGGCGTCTGCACGAAGCCCGGCAGGAAGGACCAGATCGAGTACATCCCGGCGCCGAAGAGCAGCGCGGCGGCGTTGGTGGTCCAGACGGCGGGCAGGCGCATCACCTTCAGGTCGATCAGCGGGGTGCGGGAGCGGGCCTCGGAGTACAGCCACAGCGCGAACAGCGCGACGGCCGTGGCGAACAGGCCGAGCACCCGGGCCGAGCCCCAGCCCCACTTGCCCGCCTGGCTGAGCGGCAGCAGCAGCGCGACCAGCCACGCGGACAGCAGGACCGCGCCCGGCCAGTTGACGTTCCCCTGCGCCCTGTTGGGCGACTCGGGCACATACCGTACGGCGATGAGCGTCGCGGCGATCACGATGGCGACCGGGATCCAGAACAACCAGCGGTAGTCGAGCGCGGTCACGATGGGACCCGCGGCGACGATGCCGACGCCACCGCCGGCGGCGATCACGGCGGACAGGTTGCTGATGGAGCCGCTCACCTCGGACGCGGCGAACTCGTCCCGGATGATGCCGAAGGAGAGCGGGAACAGGGCACCGCCGACGCCCTGGACGACCCGGGCGACGATCAGGACACCGATGCTGGGCGCGAGCGCGGCGAGGAGACAGCCGACGGCCACGGTCACCAGGACGGCGACGAGGGTGCGCTTCTTGCCGATGAGGTCGCCGACCCGGCCGAGGATCGGGGTGAAGACCGAGGCGGACAGCAGGTATGCGGTCATCACCCAGGTGACGGTGGACTGCGAGGTGTGCAGCGCGTGCTGGACGGTCGGCAGGGCCGGCGCGATCAGCGACTGCAGCATGGAGAACACGCCGGCACCGGCCGCGAGGACGGCGAAGGTGAGACGGGTGGACTTGCGGGGCATGAAAAGCCTCTCCGAGCACTGAGTGCGGCCGGAGCCTCGTGGGAAGCGGTCGCGGAAAGGACGGTGGACGCGCCCCGACTGATAAAGTGGAGGCACGCCTCCACTCTAGCGGAGGCAACCCTCCGCTTCAACCCGTACCGGAGGTGCACCTCCGTTTCAGCCTCGGGAGGCAGTCGTGACCGCCCCGTCGTTCCCCGTCACCGAGATCGTCGCGTCCCGCCGACCGCACCGGAAGGACGCCGCTCGCAACTACGACGCCCTGCTGGCCGCGGCCCGCGAGGCGTTCGCGGAGCACGGCGCGGAGGCGTCCCTGGAGGACATCGCGCGCCGCGCGGGCGTGGGCATCGGCACGCTGTACCGGAACTTCCCCACCCGCCGCCATCTCTTCGAGAGCGTCTACGCGGACGAGGTGAACACCCTCGTACGCGTCGCCCAGGAGCTCGCCGACCAGGAGCCCTGGGAGGCGCTCACGGCCTGGCTCGACCGGTTCGCCGGCTACATGGTGACCAAGCGGGCGGTCCGCGAGGCGCTGAACGACGAGTCGGAGATCTTCGCGGCCTGCCGGGACTCGATGTACGCGGCGGGCGGTCCCCTGTTCGCGCGCGCCCAGGAGGCGGGCGAGGCACGCCGGGACATGGACTTCGTGGAGCTGCTGCGGATGGTCGCGGGGATCACCGCGACGGCCTTCGACGACGACGCCCAGCGCGATCGGGTGTTGTCGATCGCGCTGGACGGCGTGCGGGCGTCGCGCTGAGCCCCTGCCGCCGGCACCCGGTCCTGCATCAGGTGCCGACCACCGCTAGTTGCGGTACCGGAACACGATCCGGCCGCGCGTCAGGTCGTACGGCGGAAGCTCCACCAGCACCCGGTCCTCCAGCATGATCTTGATGTAGTTCTTGCGGATCTTCCCGCTGATGTGGGCGAGCACCTGGTGGCCGTTCTCGAGCTCCACGGTGAACATGGCGCTGCGCAGGCACTCGACGACCCTGCCCTCGACCTCGATGACGTTCTTGTTCCTCGTCATCGCACCAGCTCCAGGTTGCTGCTCATCGGCCGGGCGCCGACGCTCTCGAACAGCGCCGTGGCCGCCTGGTTGGACTCCTGCACCTCGGTCCAGGCCTCGGCGAGCCCGGAGCGGTGCAGCGTCCCCAGCGCCTGGGCCAGCAGTGCCCGCGCGATGCCCCGGCGCCGTTCGCCGGCCCGGACCGCGAGCAGCCCGATGCGCGGCCGGATCGCCGTCACCCGGATCAGGCCCAGGTAGCGGTCCGGTGCCGCCGCCACCGCGTACTTCGACGGGTCGACGACGGTGTCGCCCTCGGGCAGGGGAATGACCTCCGCGGGCATCGACTGCCAGCCGGCACTCGCCTCGACCTCGTCACGGATCGCCCGGTCCACCGCCCGCAGCAGAGTCTCGTCCGCCTGCCCGGCCGGCACGATCGTCACGCCCGGAGGCGGCAGGACCGCATCGAGCCCTGTGACCCGCGGGTCGGTCGGCACGGTGTACTCCCACTCGCGACGGCGGACGGTGAACCCGGCCCGCCGCCAGCCGGCGGTCAGCTCCGCGTCGGCTTCGTCGACCACCGTGTGCAGCGGCGCCGGCAGCGCCGCCACCATCGCCGCGGCGAGCCGGTCGAAGATGACGTCGTGCCAGGCGTCGATGCTGACGAACAGGCGTCCGTCGGCGCGGTGTTGCGCGTGTCCGCGGCCGACCACCAGGTCGTCGTGCAGTGCGTGCCATTGCCTGTCCGCGACGCGTGTGATCATCACCGCGTTCCCGCTCAGGCCGGTCGTGAAAGGCTTTGTGTTCATCGGAGTCTCCCTCCAGGAGTGCCTCGATCTCAGGCGCTCCTGGCGACACCGAACGTCAGCCGCCGGACCGTGACGGATCGAGGGAGCACCCACGGATAACTGCGTTCACGGGTCTCACCTCCATACGACGGCTTCACGGTCCGCCCGGAACGTAGCAACGGGGCGCCGCCCGGCTCAAATCCTTTTTCGGCCGCCAGGCCCTCCGGGAGGGGACGTGCTGCTCGCCCTGTGCCGCGGCACGCCCCTTCCGAGGGGTCAGTGCACGGCGGCCAGTTCCCGCTCGCTGCCGGTGGGTTCCTGCCGGAAGCTGCGCAGGGCGGCGATGCCGATGAAGACCATGGACGACAGGCCGGCGATCGCGAAGGCGGTGAAGCCCCAATCGCCGTTGCCGGAGGCGAGGAGCCGGCCGCCGAGCCAGGGGCCGAAGACGGCGCCGAAGCGGCCCATGCCCGAGGTCCAGCCGACGGCTGTGGCGCGGTGGTCCGCGTCGGAGCGGATCGAGACCGTGGCGTAGATCATCGTCTGGGCACTGTTGAGGAAGACGCCGGTGAGGAAGACGACGATCATCGTGACGGTCGTCGACATGTGGACGCTGAGCAGGAAGACACCGGCGGCGGTCAGCGCGAACCAGAGCGCCGAGATGCGCGGGGCCCCGAAGCGGTCGGCGGCCCGGCCCGCGACCAGCATGCCCACGATGCCGCCGAGGTTGAAGACGACCACGAAGGACAGGGCCGAGCCCAGTTCGTAGCCCTCGGCTCGCATCAGGGTGGGCAGCCAGGTGGCGACGCCGTAGACGAGGAGCAGACCGCCGAAGGAGGCCACCCAGTAGAGCAGGGTCTGGATCCACTCGCTGCCGCGGAAGAGCTTCGCCAGGCCGGTCCAGCGGTCGGCGGTGCTGCCGGTCCTCGCCGCGGGGACCTCGACGTCGTAGCGCTCGGCCAGGGCCCTGGCCTCCTCGCCGCGGCCCTTGGCGACCAGGAAGCTCAGCGACTCGGGCAGCAGCTTCGCCAGTACCGGGGCGAAGAGCAGCGGGAGCACGCAGACCCAGAACGCGGCACGCCAGCCGACCGGGTCGATGAGCCACTTGGCGACGTAGGCGGAGAGGATGCCGCCCGCGTGGTGGGCGGTCATCAGCAGGCCGATGACGAGGGCGCCGCGGCCGCGCGGGGCGTAGTCACAGACCATGCTGATCGCGGTCGGCAGCAGTCCGCCGAGGCCGACGCCCGCCAGGGTCCGGCCGAGGCCGAAGACCGTGACGCTGCCGGCCAGGGCGCACACGCCGGAGGCCAGCGAGAAGAGGATCACGCAGGACACCATCAGCTTCTTGCGGCCGATCCGGTCGGCGACCGTGCCGGCGACGAGGGCGCCGACCAGCATGCCGAAGGTGGCGTAGCTGCCGAGGTCACCGGCCGTGTCCGCGGTGAGGCCGAAGGTCCTGGTCTCCAGCAGGTGGGGCAGCACCGAGCCGTAGATGAACATGTCGAGACCGTCGAAGAGCACGGCCAGCCAGCACAGCCCGACGACCAGGAGGGCCGGTCCGCTGCCGCGGGCGGACAGGAGCGGGGAGGGGGAGGAATACATCGTTGGTTACCTCTCGTACTTGGTGCGCCAGACGCTAAGGAGCCACCCCCTTACTGTCAATGATTTTGTCAACAATCTCATCGACAATGTGGGGGTGGCTCGGAAAGCGCAGCTCAGGCCACCGGCGGCGTCCCGTGTGTGTGGAACGACTCGATGGTCTTCAGACCCCAGGCCTGCCCCTTCTTCCGCTCCTCCTCGGTCCAGGTCACCAGCGGCCAGTCGGGCGCGAGCACCAGCCGGGTCAGCGGGTTGCACAGCTCGATGCGGTTGCCGCCGGGCTCGTAGACGTACAGGAAGAACGTCTGCTGGATGGCGTGCTTGTGCGGGCCGGTCTCGATGAACACGCCCGTGTCGATGGCGAGATCGGCCGCGCGCAGCACGTCCTCGCGGGTGTCGGTCGCGAAGGCGATGTGGTGCAGCCGCCCCTCGCTGCCGGTCCAGTCCGAGGTGTACACGACGTCGTACGACTTGTTCGTGTACGTCAGCCAGCGCGCCGCGATCTTCCCGCTGTCCAGCCGGATCTGCTCGGTGGGCCGGGCGCCGAGCACGTTCTGCTGGAACTCGGCGTTGGCGAGCACGTCGGCGGCGAGGAAGTTGATGTGGTCCAACCGCCGTACCCCGACCCCTCTGTTGGGCTTGGCCTGCGGCTGGTTCTTCAGCGCGGGTTTCAGGTCGTCGGGGGCCCGGTAGTGCTCGCTCTCCCAGTAGAGGGCGTGCTCGTGGCCGTCCGGGTCGGTGGTGACGTAGAGCTTGCCGAGGCCGGGTTCGTCCTCGACCCACCGGCCGGTCCCGCCCGACTCCTCAACTGCCTTGATACGGCGGTGAAGTGCCTCCTCGCTGGAGGTGCGCAGGGCGAGCCGGCCGAGGCCGGCCCGCTCGCGGGCGGTGAGGACCAGGCTGTGGTGCTCGTAGTCGTCGTAGGTCCGCAGACGAACCGTGTCGCCGTCCTGGCCGTTGACCGTCAGACCGAGGAAGTCGGTGAAGAAGGCGACGCTGGCGTCCAGGTCCGGCGTGAAGAGCTGGGTGTGGCCGATGTGGGCGATGTCGCCGAGCGGCGGAGTCATCAGTGACCTCCTGTGGGTCGGTCGGCGGCCCGGGGGAAGACGGTGCCGTCGGAGATCTTGCGGGCCGTGCGGACCACGGCGGTGCGTCGGGCGGAGGGCGGACCGTCGGGGGTGGCGGCCACGCTGCTCTCGATGTCCAGGAATCCGGTGGGGTGTTCTATGCGCACGCGCTCGCTCGCCGGGTCGAGCGTGGCGAGCCCGGCGCCCACGCCGCCGTCGATCCGCAGGCCCGCGGCCACGCCGGCCGCGCCCAGGACGCCGATGGAGGTGTGGCAGCGCACGGGGATGAAAGTGCGGGTGGTGACCGCGCCGCCGTCGCGCGGCGGGGCGAGCAGCGTGAGCTTGGGCACGGTGGCGCCGGACACGTCTCCGAGGCCCATCAGGCGGCCCGCCGCCAGCCGGATGGCGCGCAGGCGGTCGGCGAGGGCCACGTCCTCCTCCAGGTCCCGGGGCAGCTCGTAGCCCGTGACCCCCATGGAGGCGGCCGGGACGAGGACGGTCGGCATGCCGTTATTAACGCAGGTGACCTCGACGCCGTCGATGACGTCGACGGCATGGCCGGTGGGGAGCAACTCCCCGGCCCCTGGCGGGAACTCGATCACCACGGGGGCCGCCGTGCCGGGCACGCCGGAGATCTCGGCGTCCCCGGTGTAGTCGACGCGGCCCCCTGGGGTCGGGAAGGTCGCGATCGCGTGGTCGCCGGTGTTCACCATGCGGATCCGTACGGAGGTCTCCCGCTCCCCCGCCGGGACCAGTCCGCGCTCGACGGCGAACGGCCCGACACCGGCGAGGATGTTCCCGCAGTTCTGACGGTCGCTCACCTCGGGCCGGTCGACCGCGACCTGGAGGAAGAGGTAGTCCACGTCGGCCTCGGGGTCGGCGGACGGCGAGATCACGGCGACCTTGCTGGTGAGGGGGTGCGCGCCGCCCAGGCCGTCGATCTGCCGCTCGTCCGGGCTGCCCATGATCCGCAGCAACAGGCCGTCGCGCAGGGCGGGTTCGGCGGGCAGGTCGTGGGCGAGGAAGTAGGCGCCCTTGGAGGTGCCGCCCCGCATCAGCATGCAGGGCACCTCCTCGGGCAGCGGGGTCACGGCCGCTCCCCCGTGTGCTCCTCGTAGGACCGGTACTCGACGCCGAGGCGCTTCAGGGTCTCGCGCAACCCGTAGCGGTCCAGGCCGAGTTGGCCGTCGATGAAGGCGGCGCGGGTGGCGGCCTCCTTGGCCTCGCGGGCCTCGGACCTCGCCACGGTCCCGGCCGCCCGCTCACGCGGGACGACCACGACACCGTCGTCGTCGGCGAGGATCACGTCGCCCGGGTCGATCACCTGGCCGTCGATGGCGATCGGCACGTTGACCGAGCCGCCGGTGGCCTTCACGGTGCCCTGCGAGGAGACCGCGCGGGACCAGGCGGCGAAGCCCATGTCGCGCAGCTCCTGGGTGTCACGGATGCCGGTGCCGGTGACGACCCCGCGCACCCCGCGCCGCTTCAGCGCGGTCGCGAACAGCTCGCCGAACAGGCCGTCCGTGCACGGGGAGGTGGTGGTGACGACCAGGATGTCGCCCTCGCCGCACTGCTCGACGGCCGCGTGGATCATGAGGTTGTCGCCGGGCCAGCTGAGCACGGTGACCGCGGTGCCGGCGATCCGCACGCCCTGCTGGATCGGGCGAATCCCCGGGCCCAGCAGGCCCGTTCGGCCCATCGCCTCGCTGACGGTGGCCACGCCGTACCGCGCGAGCGCGTCGACGTCCTTGAGGTCCGCCTTCGGCGGGCCGGTGACGATCACGCCGCTCATGCCAGCTCCTTCGCGATCTGCGGGTAGGGGCGCATGTACGCCTCGGCCATGGTCCTGTGGGCCAGCCCCAGGTTCGGGCCCGCGTTGCGCCTGAGCTGGACGCCCCGGCGCACGGCGAGGTCGGTGTAGTAGTCCCACAGGTGCTGCTGGGCGCCGAGGCACTCCATGGCCTCGCGTTTGGTCTCCCAGACCTCGGTGATGTCGAGGAGGACCTCGGGCCTGAAGCCGCTCATCTCGGGCTGGTGGGGCTCGAAGTAGAAGACCGGAGGGGCGCCGATGATCTCGCCCTCGCCCGGATAGCCGATGGCCTGCGCGAGGATCCGGGCCTGAAGCGCCATGCGGTTCGCGGCCGGGTGGTCGCCGTTGTACGGGTCCTCGACCGGGTGGGTGAGCACGACGTCGGGCTGGGTGGCCCGGTAGACCTCGACGAGCCGGTCGGTCAGCTCCGCGCCGGCGACCAGCGGGTAGTCGCCGGCGTCGAAGAAACGGACCTCGGCGCCGAGGGTGGCGGCGGCGCGCTCGGCCTCGTCCCGGCGCATGGCCTTGATCTCGTCGAGCTTCCTGCCCTCGCGCCAGGCCTTCGCGGACTCGCCGCGCTCGCCGAAGGTCAGGCAGACGACGGTGACCCTCTCGCCCCGGGAGGCGGCCAGCGCGATGGCTCCGCCCGCCCGCCACACGAAGTCCCCGGCATGCGCGGTGATCACCAGTGTCGAACGTGGAACGGCGGGCGCGCCTGACTGCGTCATAGCGGAACATCTCCTTGGAGTGGACAGGTTCGCGCCCGCCTCGCGCGGCTCAGTCGCGCAGCGCCTCGATCACGCCGGCGAGGTGGGCGCGGACGGCCTTCTCGGCCGCCTGCGGGTCCCTGGCCCTGATCGTCTCGATCATCGCCAGGTGCTCGTTCAGGGAGTGCTGCGGGCGTCCGGGGCGGAGCGCCAACTGGAAGCGGTGACGCACCAGTTGGGCGTTGAGCCGCTCCAGCAGATCCACGGCGGTCCGCTGGCCGGAGAACTCCCGCACCTTGGCGTGCAGCTCCTGGTTGAGCTCGGAGTAGGTCACCGGCTCACCGTCGGCCACGGCCTTGGTCATCGCCGTGCCCAGTTCGGTCAGTTCGGCGAGCTGCTCGTCGCTCGCCAGGGTCGCCGCCTTGGCCGCGCACAGCCCTTCGAGGACCATGCGGCACTCGGTGATGGCGACCGCCTCCTCGACGGTCACCACCCGCACCCGGGAACCCCGGTTGCGGATCCGCTCGACGAGACCCTGGGCCTCCAGATCGATGAGCGCGGCCCGGATGCTGGCCCGTGTCACACCGAACTGCTCGGCGAGCTCGTTCTCCACCAGCCGCTGCGCCGGTGCCATCTCGCCGTGCAGGATCGCCTGCCGCAGCTGCGCGAACGCGTGCTGCTTGGCCTGCTCCCCGGTGCTCGGACGGGCTTCTTTCGGCATCGTTGCCCTCCCTGAATGAGTGCCTGTCGAACCTAAATCTAGCCAGACAAGATTGTCAACAATTTTGTCTGCCGTATTGCGGTCACCGACCTTCGCGGTGCAACGCCTGCCGTCGACCACTGCTTGCTTGACTTAAGTAACTTTCTTCTGCTTGCCTAAGTCAAGCAACCCGCCCCTCGCGCCAGCCCGGAGGGCTCCAGAAAGTGAGACACCCCATGGCCACGATGAAGTCCGTCCTCGCCGCGAGGAACAAGGTCGACGTGGTGGACGTCGAGCGGCCCGTCCCCGGCCCCAAGGACGCCCTGGTACGGGTCCGGGCCTGCGGGATCTGCGGCACGGACACCTTCTTCCTCCACCTGGGCGGCATGCCCACCGGGGCGGACGGGTCGACGCGGGCCATCCCGCTCGGCCACGAGCCCGCCGGTGAGGTCGTCGAGGTGGGCGCCGAGGTGACGGGGCTCGCGGTCGGGAACCGGGTCGTCGTCAACCCGCAGGCCGCGCCCACCGGGATCATCGGCTGCGGCGGCGAACTCGGCGGCATGGACGAGTACCTGCTCGTCGAGAACGCCGAGGTCGGCACGAGCGTCGCCGTCCTCCCCGAGGACATGCCCTTCGACGTCGCCGCCCTCAACGAACCCATGGCGGTCGCCCGGCACGCCGTCAACCGCTCCGGGGCGAGGCCCACGGACAAGGTGGTCGTGTTCGGCGCCGGGCCCATCGGCCTGGGCGCCGCGATCTGGCTGAAGCTGCGCGGGGTGGAGCACGTGACCGTCGTCGACATCATCCCCGAGCGGCTGGAGACCGCCCTCTCGGTCGGCGCCGACGCGGTGGTCGACTCGGCCGTGGAGGACCTCACGGGGCGGCTGAAGGAGCTGCACGGCGAGGCCGCGAACGCGCTCGGGCAGCCGCGGGCCGGCACCGACATCTACCTCGACGCCGCGGGGGCACCGGCGGTCTTCGACTCCGTGATCGCCAACGCGAAGTGGCACGCCAGGCTCGTCATGGTCGCCGTGCAGAAGAAGGGCGAGGTGGATCTCGGCGGCATGCTGCGCAGTGAGCTCACGCTCATCGCGTCCCAGGGGTATCCGACGGAGATCTTCGAGGTCACGGCGGAGCTGGTGGAGCACCGGGAGCGGTTCGGGAAGCTCATCAGCCACCGGGTGCCGTTCGCCGAGGTCGGCCGCGCCTTCGAGCTCGCGCTGACTCCCGGGGCCGCCGAGAAGGTCGTGGTGACGTTCCCCTGACCCGCCCTACGTCCCCTGACCCGCCCTGCGTCCGCTGACCGCCCGACGTCCCGCACCGCCTACTTGATCACCGCGTTCGCCACCACGACCACCACGCCCAGCATCGCGTCCACCGCCCCGATCCCGATCGCGGTCGCCCACGAGCGGTGGGACCAGCGGGCCGTGACCAGGCCCAGGGTGAACAGGAGGGTGATGTTGAGGGCGAAGGCCGGGTATTCGACGCCGTTCGGGGGCCACCAGCCCCAGCCGGCCCCGGCCAGGATGACGGCCGTGGGCAGGACGGCCGCGACCAGGGGCCATTCGTCGGCCAGCGTACGCAGGGCGTCCCAGCGGCGGTGCGGGGCGCGCTCGGCGATGTAGTGGGCGTAGCCGTGCGCGAGGGCGGAGGCGAGGGCGGTCACCAGGAGCCAGGCGGCGTCGTAGCGGCGGCTGTTGCGGGAGGTGTGCCCGTACTGGGTGAGCGCGGCGACCATGGAGCAGGCCAGCACCGAGCCGTAGACGCCGCCGAACAGGACGGCCTCGCGGGTGTCGTGCGGGTGCGGCCGGGACGCGGCAGCCTCGGTGTCGGCCATGCCCTCCACGATCACCCGGGCCGCGAGGTGCCGCCAGTTCGCGACGGAGTGTCCTGCCACCTGCGCCGGGACTGCACACACTGTCGACGGACGGGCCGGGAACGATCTCGCTAGGGTCGCTCCATGGACCACAGCTTCGTACTGCACATCCCCGACGCCGAGCTCGAATCCGAGCCCCTCGCCCGGGAGCAGATCATCTCCGGGACACCCGAGGTGACCGGAAAGGTGGTCTGGGAGTCGCAGGACGGACGTCAGCTCCGGGGCATCTGGCAGATCACGCCGGGCGTCGTCACCGACACGGAGGCGGACGAGCTGTTCGTCGTCATCAGCGGCTCGGCGACCATCGAGGTCGAGGGCGGGCCGACGCTGGACGTGGGGCCCGGCGACATGGCCGTACTTCGCGAGGGCGACCGTACGACGTGGACGGTGCACGAGACACTGCGCAAGGCGTACGCGATCAACCTCTGACCGGGGCCAGGGGCGGGTGCGGCGGGCGCCGTCACGGGCTCTCCGGGGGCCCCGCCGTCGTCCCCCGGACCTCCAGCACCGGCACCGCGAGATCCGTACGTCCCGCTCCCCCGCGTCCCTCGAACCGGTCCAGCAGACAGCGGGCCGCCCGGCGGCCGACCTCATGGCTGGCGTTGTCGACGGTGGTGAGCCAGACGTGGCGCAGCCGGGCGATGCTCGTGTTGTCGTAGCCGACGACGGACAGGTCGCGCGGGACGGTCAGGCCCAGTTCCTCGGCGGCCGACACCGCGCCGATCGCGGCGATGTCGTTGAAGGCGAAGACGGCCGTCGGCCGGTCGGGGCGGCTCAGCAGCCGGACCGTGGTGCGGTAGCCGCCCTCCTCGGTCATGTCGCTCGGCTCGACGAGCGCCTCCTCGGCGAGGCCGTGCGCCCGCATCGTCGCCTCGAAGCTCCCCCGGCGCAGCTCGCCGACCGCCCCGTACCCCGCGATGTGCGCGACACGGCGGTGGCCGAGGCCGATCAGGTGCTCGGTGACCAGGCGGGCGCCGCGCTCGTCGTCGTTGGCGACCACGTCCACCCCTGGCAGCCCGGGTTCGCGCGCGCCGGCCACGACCACGGGGAGGCGTTCGGCCACCGCCCGGAGCGCGGCCGGGTCGGGCAGCGTGCCGACCACCACCAGGCCGTCCACCCCGAGGTCGAGGAAGGGGCCCGCCGGGTCCTGTCCGGTACGGCGGTTGAGACGCGCGTCGGCCAGGAGCATGCGCAGGCCGTTGTCGTGGAGCAGGGAGTTGAGGCCGTCGAGCAGGTCGACGAACCACGGGTTGCGCAGGTCGTTCAGGAGGACGCCGACCGTGCGGGTGCGCTGCTCGCTGAGGCTGCGGGCGGCGGCGTTCGGGCGGTAGCCGAGCTCGCGCACGGCCCGCAGCACGGCCTCCCGCTTCTCGGGACGCACCTGGTCGGAGCCGCGCAGCACGAGCGACACCAGCGACTTGGAGACACCGGCCCGCTCGGCCACATCGCGGATCGTCGGCGCTCTCATGGGCTGGACCGTTCCATGTCGCCCGGCGGCTTGTCAAAGGGTTGACAGCAAGCGAAGACGACGCCCAAGGTGACCGGGACAGATTATGGACCGGTCCAAAGAGGGGCTGTCAGTCATGGTGGACACGCTCGGCGTCGCCGTTGTCGGATTCGGCTGGATGGGGCGGGTGCACACCCAGGCGTACGCCCGTGTCCCGCACCACTACCCGCGGCTTCCCCTGCGTCCGGAGCTCGTGACGGTCGCCGAGGACGTGCCGGGCCGGGCCGAGGAGGCCGCCGCGCAGTTCGGGTTCTCCTCGACGACCCGCGACTGGCGCGAGGTCGCCGCCGACCCCCGCGTCAAGGCGGTCAGCATCACGGCGCCCAACTTCCTGCACCGCGAGATCGGCGTGGCGATGGCCGAGGCCGGCAAGCACATCTGGATCGAGAAGCCGGTCGGCCTCACCGCCGAGGACGCCCGGGCCGTGGCCGACGCGGCGGCCGGGGCCGGGGTGCAGAGCGCGGTCGGCTTCAACTACCGCAACGCACCCGCCGTCGAGGCCGCCCGGGAGCTGATCTCCTCCGGGGAGATCGGCGCGGTCACCCATGTCCGCGTCCGGCTCCTCAGCGACTACGCGGCCCACCCGCAGGGCGCCCTGACCTGGCGTTTCGAACGCGAACGCGGCGGCAGCGGAGTGCTCGGCGACCTCGCCTCGCACGGCGCCGACCTGGCTCGCTTCCTGCTCGGCGACATCGCCTCCCTCACGGCCGACACCGCGGTCTTCGTACCCGAGCGCGCCCGCCCCACCGGCGCCACCGCCGGGCACACCCTCGCCACCGGGACGCTCGGTCCGGTGGAGAACGAGGACTACGTCAGCTGCCTGCTGCGGTTCGCCTCCGGCGCCCGGGGCGTCCTGGAGGCCTGCCGGGTCTCGGTCGGCGAGCAGAACAACTACGGCTTCGAGGTGCACGGCACGAAGGGCGCGGTGTTCTGGGACTTCCGCCGCATGGGCGAGCTGGGCGTCAGCCGCGGTACCCGCTATCAGGACCAGCCGGTCAGCACGGTGTACGTCGGCCCGGGCGACGGCGAGTTCGGCGCCTTCCAGCCGGGGGCGGCCAACGCCATGGGCTACGACGACCTGAAGGTCGTGGAGGCGTACCGCTTCCTGCGTTCGGTCGCCGAGGGCAGGCCGTACGGGGCCACGCTGGAGGACGCCGTGCACAGCGCCGCCGTACTGGACGCGATGTCCCGGTCCGCGCAGAGCGGTGCGTGGGTGACCGTGTCGGGGTGACGGGGTCGGCATGACGGTCCGCCCTCGATCGGGGCGTTTCCGTGGACGGCTGGCTGGCCGGATCCGGACGGACGTCTACCACGGCATGTTGTACGGGGTGACCACCTGTATCGCCGACGGCACCGTCGGACCGGCCGGCGGCAGCGCCCCGTGCGCCCGCATCACGATGTGACACGCCTCCCGCATGTCCTGCCGCAGGTCGTGGTGCAGCACGGCCGACAGACGGTGTTCCCGCAGCAGCCGGTCGTTGTCGTGGTCGAGGTCGTGGGCCACGAACACCGCGCACTCCCGGCCCAGGTCCTCGAAGGCCCTGAGTGTGGCGATGTTGCCGCCGCCGATCGAGTAGACCGCGCGGATCTGCGGGTCCCGCTCCAGCGCGGCCCGGACGAGGTCGTACTGCGTGGCGTCCAGCCCCTGCCCCTCGGCGATCTCCACCACCGCCCGCTCGGGGTGGCGGGTGCGCATGGCGCTGCGGAACCCCATCTCGCGCTCCTCCTCGTTACGGAAGAAGCCGCTGCTGAGGCTGGTGAGGACGTTGCCGGGGCGGTCACCGAGCCACTGGCCCATGAGGTAGGCGGCGGTCGCTCCCGCCGCCCGGTTGTCGATGCCGACGTAGGCGAGGCGGGCCGTGGAGGGCAGGTCGGTGACGAGTGTGACCACGGGGATGCCCGCCTCCACGAGCCGCCCGACGGCCGCCGTGACCTCGGGGACGTCCGGTGCCTTGAGGATCACCCCTTGGGAGCCGCGCCGGGCTATGCGGTCGAGGGTCCTGGTCAGTTCCGTCACCGGGCCGGTCTCCCGGAAGTGGAAACGGGAGCGCAGGACGGCGGGGTGCAGCGCGGGCAGCTCGGCCTCCAGGGCGGCGCGCACGGCCGTCGAGAAGCGTTCCGGCGTCTGCATCACTATGTCGATCATGAAGGTGCGGCCGACCAGCCGGACCTGGGTGCGCTGCCGGTCCAGGTCGGTGATCGCCTGACGGACCTCGCGGGCGGTGTTCTCGCGGACGCCTCCCCTGCCGTTGAGGACCCGGTCGACGGTGGCCTCGCTGAGCCCCGCCTGACGAGCGATTTCCCGGATCGGGTAGGGGTGGCCCACGCGCCTGCTCCTTGAGGGGTTTTTGATGGCTGCCTGCTGGTTGTTCGACGCCTTTGTCATGACAAGAATGACAGCGCTGAGTCGCCCCTGTCACCGAGAGGACGCCGATGTCCTTCACCGCCGTACACCACCGCGCCTGGCTGTCCGAGCAGGACTGCGACCTCGCCTCGTTCCGCGCGCTCGTCGAGCGGACGACCGACCCCGCCGACTACCCGCACGCCGCTGCCGTGGAGCGGAACGTCCTGCTGTACGACGCCGAGCGGGTCCGCGGCGCCAAGGACCGCCGGGAGGTGCAGGAGGAGCTGGTGCGGGCCCTGACCGACGGCCCCGGGGTCGTGGTCTTCCAGGGGGCGTTTCCCGATCACGCGGTCGTCGACCGGTTCACGCAGGTCTTCGACTCGCTGATCCGCGAGCAGTACGCGGCGGGCACGACCGCGGGCGACCACTTCGCGAAGCCCGGCGCCAACGAGCGGGTGTGGAACGCGCTGGAGAAGGCCGCCCTGTACGACCCGGCGGCGTTCGCCGACTACTACGCCAACCCCGTCGTCGCCCTGGTGTCCGAGGCCTGGCTCGGCCCCGGCTACCAGGTCACCTCGCAGGTGAACGTGGTGAACCCGGGCGGTCTCGCACAGACCGCGCACCGCGACTACCACCTCGGATTCCTCTCCGACGAGGCCGCCGCGGCCTATCCGGCGCACGTCCACCGGCTCTCCCCCGTGCTCACGCTCCAGGGCGCGGTCGCCCACTGCGACATGCCCGTGGAGTCGGGGCCGACGCTGTACCTGCCGTTCTCGCAGCGCTTCGAGCCGGGCTATCTGGCGTGGCGGCGGCCGGAGTTCCAGGCGTACTTCAAGGAGCACCACGTCCAGCTGCCGCTGTCGAAGGGCGACGCGGTCTTCTTCAACCCCGCGCTGTTCCACGCGGCCGGGACCAACCGCACCACCGACGTACGGCGCATGGCCAACCTGCTCCAGGTGTCCTCGGCCTTCGGGCGCGCCATGGAGACCGTGGACCGGGAGGCGGTGTCGAACGCCGTCTACCCCGCGCTGCTGCGGCGGAAGACGGAGGGCGCCGACGCGGAGTGGCTGGACCACGTGATCGCCGCGAGCGCCGAGGGCTACCCCTTCCCCACCAACCTCGACAGCGACCCGCCGGTCGACGGCCTCGCCCCGCCCTCCCAGGCGGACCTCGTGCGGCGGGCGCTCGCCGAGGGCTGGACCCCGCGGACGCTCAGGGACGAGCTGCGGGCGGGCGCCGACCGGCGCACGAGCTGAAGCAGCGCCGCACAAGCTGAAAGGTACGGGCACATTCATGGGACTTCTCGACGACAAGGTCGTCCTCGTCAACGGCGGCAGCCAGGGGGTCGGTGCCGCCATCGCCCGGGCCGCGGTCCGGGAGGGGGCGGTCGTGGCCGTCACCGGCCGCCGCCCCGAGCCCGGTGAGGCGCTGGTGGCGGAGTTGGAGGCGGCCGGCGGCAAGGCGCTGTTCGTCCGCGCCGACCTGGCCGACGCCGAGCAGGCCAAGGCCTCCGTCACCCGGGTCGTCGAGGCGTACGGCCGGGTCGACTGCCTGGTGAACTCCGCCGGGCTCACCTCCCGGGGCACGCTCCTCGACACCACGCCCGAACTGTTCGACCAGCACATCGCGATCAATCTCAAGGCGCCGTTCTTCGCCATGCAGGCGGCGGTGGCGGACATGGTCGGCCGGGGGGCACCCGGCACGGTCGTCAACATCATCACCTCCTCGGCGCACGGCGGGCAGCCGTTCCTGGCGCCCTACGTGGCCGCGAAGGCCGGCCTCATCGGCCTCACCCGCAACGCGGCGCACGCGCACCGCTGGGACCGGGTGCGGATCAACGGCCTGAACATCGGCTGGACGGCCACCGAGGGCGAGGACGCCACCCAGAAGACCTTCCACGGCGCCGGCGACGACTGGCGCGAGGAGGCCGCGGCCAGGCTGCCGATGGGCAAGCTCGGCCAGCCCGACGAAATCGCCGACTTCGTGGTCCTCCTGCTGTCCGACCGGTCGGGCGTGGTGACCGGATCGGTGATCGACTGGGACCAGAACGTCCTGGGCGGCCTCGACTGACCTCCCCTCCCCCCGTGAGAACCCCGCAGAAACACCGCTCACCGGAAACACCCTCAAGGAGCTGTACCCCCATGCGTATCGGAATCCTCGGCCTCGGCCGCATCGGCGCCTTCCACGCCGAGACCCTCTCCGGACTCGACGCGGTCGAGTCGCTCGTGCTCACCGACCCCTTCGCGGAGGCCGCCAAGTCCGCCGCGGACCGGTTCGGCGGCGAGGTCGTCGACTCGCCCGAGGCCCTGCTGGCCGCCGGCGTGGACGGCATCGTCATCGCGGCCGCGACGGACGCCCACCCCGGGCTGATCCTGGCCGGTGTCGAGGCCGGCATCCCCGTCTTCTGCGAGAAGCCCGTCGCCAAGCACATGAGCGAGGGCGTCGAGGTCCTCAAGGCCGTCCAGGGCAGCGACGTACCGATCCAGATCGGCTACAACCGCCGCTTCGACACCGGATTCGTCAACGCGCGGGCCGCCGTCCAGGCCGGTGAGCTGGGCACGCTGCACACCGTGCGCTCGACGACCCTGGACCCGGCGCCGCCGCCGGCCGCCTACATCGCCGCCTCCGGGGGCATCTTCCGGGACTGCTCGGTGCACGACTTCGACATCATCCGCTGGGTGACCGGCCGCGAGGTCGTCGAGGTGTACGCCGTCGGCGGCAACCGGGGCGCCGACTTCATCAAGGAGGCAGGCGACGCCGACACCACCGGCGCGATCCTCACCCTCGACGACGGCACGATCGCGGTGGTCTCCAACTCCCGTCACAACGCCCGGGGTTACGACGTCCGCATGGAGATCCACGGCTTCACGGACTCCATCGCCGTCGGTCTGGAGGACAAGCTCCCGCTGCGTTCGGTCGAGCCCGGCGTGACGTTCCCGGCCGGCACCCCGCACGACTTCTTCATGGACCGCTTCACCGCGGCCTACCGTGCCGAACTCACCGCGTTCACCGAGGTCGTGGCCGGCACCCGTCCCTCCCCCTGCACCGTCGCGGACGCCCTGGAAGCGGGCTGGATCGCCGAGGCGTGCACGCTGTCGCTGCACGAGCACCGCCCGGTGACGATCGCCGAGGTCCGCTCCGCCTGATCCCGCCGCGTCCCGGGTCCCCGTGCCCGGGACGCACAGGGGTGAACGCTCCGCCCGCGACACCCGTTTACGGTCACGTGATCTCTCCGTACGACCATGAGAGCCGGCCGCGTCCGACCGACCCAGGAGTCACGAGCATGCAGGAGTTACCCGACACCGCAGGCCCCCGAACCGTGGCCGTCGTGGGCGCGGGACCCAGCGGCCTGGCCGCCGCCCGCGAACTGGAGCGCGCCGGGCACCGGGTGACCGTGCTGGAGGAGCAGGACACGGTGGCCGGGAAGTGCCAGAGCGTGCACCTCGACGGGCACGCCTTCGATCTCGGCGGCCACATCTGCACCAACAGGTACGAACGGATCGCGCGGTTGCTGACCGAACTGGGCGTGGCGACGGAGCGCACCAGCCGCTATCGCGTCCTCGACCCCGCGGGACGCGCCGTCCGCCAGTCGATGGCGTTCCTGCGCGACGGCTCCCTCCAGCGCTACCGGGCGCTGCGGGAACGGGAGTTCCCCCGCATCGGCGAACCCGGGCTCGCCCACTCCGCGCGGGCGCTCGCCGCCCCCGTCGCCCGCTGGCTCGCCGAGCACGGGCTGCGGTCCATGGCCGACTCCTTCGGCACCGGGTACGCGGCGGCCGGGTACGGCCACCTCGACGACGACGTTCCGGCGCTGTACTTCGTCAAGTACGCCGAGATGACAGGGCTGTTGGACCCCGGGCCCGAACTCCTCGGCCACCCGGGCGACTTCACCGTGGTGGGCGGGTTCGCCACGCTGTGGAACCGGGTCGCCGAGGAGCTGAAGGACGTGCGGTGCGGGGTGCGGGTGACCTCGGTGGAGCGCCGCGCGGACGGGGTGCGGATACTCACCGACTCGGGCCCGGTCGAGGCGGACGACGTGGTGCTCGCGGTCGCGCCGGACCGGATCCTGCCGGTGCTGGACGCCACCGACGAGGAGCGCGATCTCGCCGCGCGGATCCGCAGCAACGCCTACCACACCGTCCTCGCCGCCGCGTCCGGCCTGCCCGAGGACGCCTTCTACTTTCTCGCCGCCCACACCACGAGCCGCGAGACGTCCGGCCACTGTGTCTCGTACCACCACCGCTACCCGGACAGCGAGGTGCGGACCTTCTACTCCTACGGCCGCCCCGGCGACGTCACCTCGCTGCTGCGGGAGGACGTCGCGGCCCTCGGCGGGCGGCTGGAGGAGGTGCATCTGCGGCGTGAGTGGGCGTTCATGCCGCACTTCGGCAGCGCCGACCTCACGGACGGCGCGCTGGACCGGCTCGACGCGCTGCAGGGCCGGCACCGCACGTATCACCTCGGCGGACTGCCCGCGTTCGAGCTCGTCGAGTGCACGGTGGCGCACGCCCAGGACCTGGTGCGCCGCCATTTCCCGCCCGCGCAGGGGACACTGACCCGGCAGGGCCTTGGGCCTGCCACCATGGAGGAGGAACGGCAGACATGAGTGAACCGCTGCGCATCGGAGTGCTGGGAGCCGCGCGGATCAGCGCGTCCTCGCTGATCGGTCCGGCCCGGGCGACCGGCCACCGGGTCGTGGCGGTGGCCGCGCGCGACCGGGCCCGCGCCGAGGCCTACGCGGCCGAGCACGGTGTGGAGCGGGTGGCGGGCTCGTACGCCGAACTGATCGCCGACCCCGAGGTCCAGGTCGTCTACAACCCGCTCGCCAACGGGCTGCACGGGCCGTGGAACCTGGCGGCGCTCGCCGCCGGCAAGCACGTGCTGAGCGAGAAGCCGTCGGCGAGCAACGCCGAGGAGGCCGCGGAGGTGCGGGAGGCCGCCGCGAAGGCGGGGACGGTCTTCATGGAGGCCTTCCACTATCTGTTCCACCCGGTCA
>NZ_KQ948146.1:616681-701662 GCF_001513955.1 Streptomyces pseudovenezuelae
CCTGGCCTTCCCGGGCGGGGCGACCGGGTCGGCGCGCTGCCACATGGCGTACGACCGGCTGGAGATGAGCTGCCGGATCATCGGTTCCCGGGGCGAGGTGCTCGCGCCGAACTTCGTGCTGCCGCACACGGACGACCGGGTCGTGGTGCGCACGGCGGACGGCGAACGCACCGAGCGGCTCGGCACCCGCTCGTCGTACACCTACCAGCTGGAGGCCTTCGCGGACCGGGTGCGCGGGGGCGCCCCGCTGCCGCTGGCCCCGGACGACGCGGTGTCGACGATGACCCTGATCGACACCGCGTACCGAGCGGCCGGATTCGAGCCGAGGCCCCGGTACGTCACGTCCTGAGAGCGGTCGGTGGGGGCCGGGCCTTGACACGGCGTGGGTCCGGCCGCCGCCTCCGGGTGATCCGACAGCAGCTCAGGAAGACCGGAGAGCCGCCCGACCGCTGGGACTGTCAGACCGGTCCGCAGCGGTGGGCCGAGGCGTCCGGCGGGCCTTGGGCAACGCTGATCCGGTGGCCGGGCCGGCTCCTGCGGCCGGCACCGGGCCGGAGTCCCACGGCACCCTCCGGGTGGGCCGGCAACGACGCCCGGAGGCCACCTGTCCCTGGGCGTCCATCCGACCGGCCCGGACCTTGGCCCCGAGCGGACGTCCCGCCGCGCCTCCGTGCGGACCTGCGACACCTCCGGAAGGCCACCCCAACCGCCGGCCCCACTCGGCCGGTCCGCCCTAGCCCCCGGCCCGGTCCGTCGTGAAGTCGGGTTGCAGATCATCGAGTTCGCGACGGATGCCCGACTCCCTGTCCTGCTCGCCGAGTTCTGCGAGGACGTCGGCGAGGCAGGTCAGCGCGGAGGGCAGGGCGCTCGCGCCCAGCGGCTTGCGGGCCTCGGCCACCGCCTCCACGGCGCAGGCGCGGGCCTCGACCGGGGCGCCGGTGGCGCTGTGGCAGCGGGCGAGGTCCACCAGCAGTCGTACCCGCAGGGGCAGCACGATCTCGGGGGCGGCCCAGGCGACGGGGCCCCGCAGTGCCTCCCTGGCCTCGGCACCCACGCCCAGCGCGTCCTCGTGACGGCCCGACGCCCGCAGCCCGCCGACCAGTTCGGCCAGCACCCGCGGCCGCACCAGCTCGACCTGGGACAGCTCCCTGAGCGACATGGCGGCGAGGAGGGCGGCGCACTCCTCGTACACGGCCACGGACTCCTCGGTCCGGCCGACCTCGGCGAGCAGCATCCCGTAGGTGCGCAGCGCACCGGGCAGACTGCCGAGCGCCCGCCCCCGGCGTTCGGGGGCGGACAGCCCGCGGTACGCCTCCACGCACGCGCGTGCCACGGACACGGCCTCCTCGGCGCGGCCGGCTCCCGCGAGGGCCTGTGCCCGCACGTCGCCGGCGAAGGCGGTCAGTGCCGGGGACGGTTGCGCGCCCGGCACGGCGACCGCGTCGTCGACGGCCGCGCACGCCTCCTCGTACCGGCCGGACAGCAGCAACGCGTGGGCGCGCAGAGCCAGGGCGCGGCCGAGCCCGTCCGCGTCGGCCGTCGCGCGGTAGACCGCGACGGCCTCCTCGGCCCACGCGAGCCGCCGCGCGGGCGACGGTGACCGCAGTCCCGCCCAGGAGGGCGTGACGCAGTACGACAGGGCCGCCCCGAGCAGCGGCCCGCCCCTCTCCGGCGCCAGTCGGGCCGCCGCGCGCGGCAACGGCAGGAATATCCGTACGAGTCCCATGACCACCCCCTCGCCGCCCCGCCGAGGACAGCCGCGCCATGGTGGCACACGGGGTCACGCCGATGACGTGATTCACCGCGTACGTAGCGAGCACGGGGGAACTTCGTCGAACTCCCCGCGCACGGCCCGCAGTCGGACGTACAGCGGGAGTCAGCCGTACAGCGCGGGTCGCTCCACCAGTTCCACCGGCACCCGGCCGCCCTCGTTCAGCGACCGTACGCCCGCCTCGCACACCGCGGCCGCCGCGTAGCCGTCCCACACGCCGGGGCCGGTGACCTCGCCGCGGCGGGTGGCGTCGACCCAGGCCTGGACCTCGCGGTCGTAGGCGTCGGCGAAGCGTTCGACGAAGTCCTGGGCGATGGTGCCGCCCCAGCGTCCCGCCATGTTGGTGACCATGGCGTGGCCGTCGCCGATGCGGGCGGTGCCGCGTTCGCAGACCGCCTCGGCCTGGACCTGGTAGCCGAAGCCGCAGTTGACGAAGATCTCCACGTCGGACAGGGCGCCGCCGTCGGTCTCGAAGACGACGAACTGGGGGTCCTGGAGGTCGTCGGGGGCGTTGGCCGACGGGGTCGGGCGCAGCACCGTGACCGCCGTGATCTCGTGTCCGAGCAGCCAGCGGGTCGCGTCGGCCTCGTGGGCCACGGAGTCGCTGATCAGCATGGAGCTGGTGAAGAAGGGCGGGCTGGCGGCGTTGCGGTGCCGGTTGTGCAGCATGAGCGGCCGCCCCAACTGGCCGGTCTCCAGCAGGGACTTGAGCTTCATGTACTCGGCGTCCCAGCGCCGCATGAAGCCCACCTGGGCCCGCCGGTGTCCCAGTCTCCGCTCGGCCTCCACGACCCGCAGCGCGGAGGCCGCGTCGGGGGTGAGCGGCTTCTCGCACAGCACCGGCAGGTCGTGCTCGAAGGCCTGCAGGAGTGCCGCCTCGTGGGCGGGGCCCGGTGAGGCGATCAGGACGGCGTCCACGTCGGCCGCGGCCATCGCGGAGGCCGGGTCGGTGTAGGCGGTGCAGCCGTCGACGCGGGCCGCGATCTGCTTGGCGCGTTCCGCGTCGAGGTCCACGACGGCGCTCACCCGGGCGCCGCTGACGACCTCGTGGAGACGGCGGACGTGGTCGGCGCCCATCTTGCCGGTGCCGATGACGGCGACCCCGAGGGTGGCTCGCTCGGTCATGGTGCTCCCTTCAGGCGCCGCAGGACCTCAGGAACGTGCGGGTGCGCTCCGCGATGGGCAGTGGCTTGTCCGGCTCGCAGGGGTACATGTCCTGCTCGACGATGGCGAACAGCTCCACGCCGAGTTTCTGCGCGGCCACCAGCACCGGCTCCAACTCGGGTACGCCGGAGGGCGGTTCGCACATCACCCCGCGCTGGACGGCCGGGCCGAACGGCACCCCGTCCGCCACGACGTCCGCGAGGATCTCCGGGTCGACCTGCTTGAGGTGCAGATAGCCGATGCGCTCGCCATAGGTCTCGATGAGCTTGACGCTGTCCCCGCCGCAGTAGGCGTAATGCCCCGTGTCCAGGCAGAGGTTGACGAGCTCGGAGTCCGTCGAGTCCAGGAAGTGCTCGACGTGGTCCTCGGTGTCGAGGTGGGTGTCGGCGTGCGGGTGGACGACGATGTCGAGCCCGTACGCCTCCTTCACCTCGTGGCCGAGCCGTTCCATGCCCTTGGTGAGGTGGGCCCACTGCTCGTGGGTCAGCTCGGGCGGCTCCAGGAGCTCGGCGGTCTTGTCGTCACGCCAGAAGGACGGGATGACGACGAGGTGCCGCGCGCCCATCGCCTGGGTGAGCGCGGCGACCTGGCTGACGTGCTCCCAGGTCGACTCCCACACCGAGGGCCCGCGGTGCAGCCCGGTGAAGACCGTCCCCGCCGAGACCTTGAGGTCGCGCCGCGCGATCTCGTCGGTCAGGCGGGCCGGGTCGGTCGGGAGATAGCCGTACGGCCCCAGCTCGATCCAGGAGTAGCCCGCCTCGGCGACCTCGTCCAGGAAGCGTTCCCACGGCACCTGGGCCGGGTCGTCGGGGAACCAGACGCCCCAGGAGTCCGGGGCGGAACCGACGCGGATACGGTCGAGTGAGGCCGCCATCTCAGGACTTCCCCTCGCCGGCGGTGGCCGCGGTGAGGTCTCCCTCTTCGGGGAGGGCTTCGGTGTCGACGCCGCGGACCTGGGACAACTCGTGCTTGAGGGCGGCGAGTTCGGCACCGCCAGCCATGTGGTTGGTGAGTTCTTCCAGGGTGATCTGCTCGCGGGCCGCGGACAGTTCCATGGTGCCCAGGCGCAGCACGCTGAAGTGGTCGCCGACCATGTAGGCGTGGTGCGGGTTGTGGGTGATGAAGATGACGCCCAGGCCGCGGTCGCGGGCGGCGGCGACGTACTTGAGCACCACGCCGGACTGCTTGACGCCGAGAGCGGCGGTGGGCTCGTCCAGGATCAGGACACGGGCGCCGAAGTAGACGGCGCGGGCGATGGCCACGCACTGGCGCTGGCCTCCGGAGAGGGTGCCGATGGGCTGTTCGAGGTCGTCGAGGACGATGCCCATCTCGCGCAGCTCGTGGTCGGCGGTCTGCTTCATCCGCTCGATGTCCAGACGCCGGACGGGCCAGGGGCCCTTGGTCATCTCGGAACCGAGGAAGAAGTTGCGCCACACCGGCATCAGCGGGACCACGGCCAGGTCCTGGTAGACGGTGGCGATGCCCTTGTCGAGCGCTTCACGCGGGGTGCTGAAGCGGACCGGGGTGCCGTCGACGAGGAACTCGCCCTCGGTGTGCTGGTGCAGCCCGGAGATGATCTTGATGAGGGTGGACTTGCCGGCGCCGTTGTCGCCGAGCACGCAGGTGACCTGTCCGGGACGGACCGTCAGGTCCACGCCGTGCAGGGCGCGGATGTTGCCGTAGGACTTGCCCGCGCCGCGCAGCTCCACGATCGCCCCGTCCTCGCCGCCCGCGGCAGTGTCGGGGGTGTCGGGGATGATCGCGCCGTGCGGGCCGGTCTCTTCAGTGGTCATAGCGGATTTACCTCCGGGTCGCGGTGCGGCTGACCCACAGATTGATCATGACGGCGCCCAGCAGCATCACGCCGAGGAAGGCCTTGAACCAGTCCGGGTTCCAGCCGGCGTAGACGATGCCCTGCTGGACCATGCCGAACATGAACGCCCCGAAGACCGGGCCGATCGCGGAGCCGGCGCCGCCGGTCAGCAGACAGCCGCCGATCACCGCCGCGGAGATGTAGATGAGTTCCTGGCCGACGCCCTCGCCGGACTGCACGGTGTTGAAGGAGAACAGGTTGTGCATCCCGACGAACCAGGCAGCGAAGCCGACCAGCATGAACAGGCTGATCTTGGTGAAGTTGACCGGGACGCCCACCGCGCGGGCGGAGTCCTTGTTGCCGCCCACCGCGAAGATCCAGTTGCCGTACTTGGTGCGCAGCAGCACCCAGGTCGCCAGCGCGGCGAAGACGAGCCAGTAGATGATGGTGATCTTGATCTGGACGCCGCCGACTTCGAAGGAGCTCGCGAAGACCTTCTTGGCCTGGTCGAAGCCGTCCATGTTCGAGATGTCGTCGGTGGCCACGTTCCCGGTGACCAGCTTGGTCACCGCCAGGTTCACGCCCTGCAGGATCAGGAACGTGCCCAGGGTGATCAGGAAGCTGGGCAGACCGGTCTTGACGACCAGCCAGCCGTTGAGGAACCCGATCGCCAGCGACACCAGCAGGGCGACGAAGATGCCCGCCCACACGTTCAGCGTCAGCTGGAAGGCGAACATCGACGCGGTCAGCGCCGACGTGATCACCGCGACGCCCGACGACAGGTCGAACTCCCCGCCGATCATCAGCAGCGCCACGGGCAACGCCATGATCCCGATGGTCGAGGACTGGTAGAGGATGTTCGCCATCGAACTGCCCTCGCGCACCGGCGGAGCAGCGATCAGGAAGAACACCCACACCGCCACCGCACCGAGGAACACGCCCACCTCGGGGCGCGCCAGCAGCCTAAGGGCGAGCGGCCGTTCCGAGGTCCGGCCGTCGGTGACCTTGCCGGGGCCGGAGGCCGGCGGTGTGGTCACCGCCGGCTCGGCGTGCTGGGTCATACCCATCACCTGGTGCCCTTCGCGGCGAACGCGGCCACCGCGTCGACGTTGGACTTGTCGACGAAGGCCGGGCCGGTCAGCACCGGCTGCTCGCCACCGCCCATGTAGTTGCCGTTGTTCTTGTAGAGCCACAGCGAGTCGACGGCGAGGTAGCCCTGGAGGTAGGGCTGCTGGTCGACGGCGAACTCGATGGTGCCCTTGCTGATGGCGCCGGTCAGGTCCTTGTTGAGGTCGAACGTGGCGATCTTGGCCTTGCTGCCCGCGTCGGACGCCGACTGCACCGCGGTCAGCGCGAAGGGCGCGCCGAGCGTGACGACGTAGTCGATGGACTTGTCCTGCGTGAGCTTGGCGGTGATCGTCGACTTCACGGACGGCATGTCGGTGCCGTTGACGTTCAGCGTCTGCAGCTTGCCGGTGAAGGTCTTCTTCACACCGTCGCAGCGCTGGGTCAGGCCGATGTTGCCCTGCTCCTGGATGACACAGACGGCGCTCTTGGCGCCGGCCTCGTTCAGCCGCTTGCCGAGCGCCTCGCCGGCCACGGACTCGTCCTGGCCGAAGAACTCCATCAGGCCGAGCTTCTGCCAGTCGCTGACCCCGGAGTTGAGGCCGACGACGGGTATGCCGGCCTTCTTCGCCTTGGCCACGACGTCCTTGAGGGCGTCCGGCTTGGCGAGGGTGATCGCGATGCCGTCGACCTTCTGGTCGATGGCGTTCTGGACCAGGTTGGCCTGGTTGGCCGCGCTCGGGTCGGCCGAGTAGACCAGCTTGACGTTGTCCTTGGCGGCGGCGGCCTGGGCGCCCTTGCGGACGATGTCCCAGAAGGTGTCACCGGGCGACTGGTGGGTCACCAGCGCGATGGTCATCCGGGGGGTGGTGGCCTTGCCCGCGGAGGCGCCGTCCGCGCTCTCCTCGGACTTCTTGCCGCCCGAGCTGCTGGAGCAGCCGGCGAGCGTCAGGGCCGCGGCCGCAGCCAGGGCCACGGCGGGAGCGAATCTCCGCGAACGGGAGAGAGAAGAGCGGTCCATCTTTCCTTGCACCTCACTGTGCGACGGGGAGAACGTCGGGAAAGGGGGGCGGGATCTGTGAAAACGCGCCAACTTGCGTTGGGACGGGATCCAACTCCCCTGGCGCGGCCGCTGTCAATACTTTGTTAAGACATCATTTCACGAACAGGTCCGAATGTAAGTACAAACTATTGACAGCGTCACCCTTCGAGTCCTACACCTGGGATGCAACGGGCCCGGAGGGCCTCGCATCCCCAGTCCGGACCGAGGAGCGTCGCGCATGGTCGAGCCAGTGCAGCAGTTCGACGTGATCAGTATGGGCCGTATCGGAGTTGATCTCCACCCGCACCGACCGGGGGTCCCGCGGGCCCGGAGCGGGTCCTCCGGGAGGTTCCTCGGGGGCTCAGCGGCTGACGTCGCGGTCGTCGCCGCCCGGCTCGGCCGCTCCACCGCGGTCATCAGCCGCACCGGAGCCGATGCCTTCGGCGCGTATCTCCACCAGACCCTCACGGAGTACGGCGTCGACAACCGCTGGGTGGCCCGGGTGGCGGACTCCTCGACGCCGGTCTCCGGGGCCCCCGACCTGGAGATACACACGGACGACCTCGACTACTTCGCCATCCGCGCGGCCGGGATCTTCTGGATCACCGGCACCGGCCTGAGCGAGGAGCCGAGCCGCTCGGCCACGCTCGCCGCGCTCAAGTGCCGCGACAGGTCGGGCACCACGGTCCTCGACCTCGACTGGCGGCCCGCGCTCTGGAACGGCCCGGGCCGGGCAGACCCCGACGAGGCCCGGCCGCACTACGCCGAGGCCCTGCGGCACGCGACCGTCGCGGTCGGCAATCTCGACGAGTGCGAGTTCGCCACCGGGGTCCGCGAACCCCGGGCGTGCGCCGAGGCCCTGCTGGCGGCGGGCGTGAAACTCGCCGTGGTGAAGCAGGGCCCCGAGGGCGTCCTCGCCGTGCACCGGGACGGCACCACGGCCGAGGTCCCGCCGGTCCCGGTCGAGGCGGTCGACGGCCTCGGCGCGGGCGACGCCTTCGGCGGCGCGCTGTGCCACGGGCTGCTCTCCGGCTGGGACCTGGAGCGGACGGTCCGGTACGCCAACGCGGCCGGCGCGCACGTGGCCGCCCGGTTGGCCTGCTCCACGGCGATGCCGACGCAGGCGGACGTCGACGGCCTCCTCGACGAGGTCGCACCGTGACCGGCCGTACGACGACCCCGGCGCCCCGCGGTGCCCCGCCGTCCTGGCGGGCCCTGCCGGCCGCCTCCCACCTCCCCCTCCACACCGCCCCGGAGAAGTCCTGATGAGCGCCACCATCCGTCTGACCGTCGCCCAAGCCCTGGTGCGCTTCCTGTCCGTCCAGTACACGGAACGGGACGGCGTGCGGCACCGGCTGATCGCCGGCACCTGGGGCATCTTCGGCCATGGCAACGTGGCGGGTGTCGGGCAGGCCCTCCTGGAGGCGGGCGAGGACGCGATGCCCTTCCACCAGGGCCGCAACGAGCAGGCGATGGTCCACGCGGCCGTCGGCCACGCCCGCCAGCTCAACCGCCTCTCCGCCCAGGCGGTCACCACGTCGATCGGCCCGGGCGCCACGAACCTGGTCACCGGCGCGGCCCTGGCGACGATCAACCGCCTCCCGGTCCTGCTCCTGCCCGGCGACTACTTCGCCACCCGCGCCGCGGACCCGCTCCTCCAGCAGCTGGAGCACCCCACCGAGGCGGACGTGTCGGTGAACGACACCCTGCGCCCGGTCTCCCGCTACTTCGACCGCGTCCAGCGCCCCGAGGCGCTCATCCCGTCGGCCCTGCAGGCCATGCGCGTCCTGTCGGACCCGGCCGAGACCGGCGCGGTCACCCTCGCCCTCCCCCAGGACGTGCAGGCCGAGGCGTACGACTGGCCGCAGGAGTTCCTCGCCGAGCGGGTGTGGCGGGTACGGCGGCCCGTGCCGGACCCGGTGGAGCTGGCGGAGGCCGTGAACGCGATCCGGTCCTCGCAGCGGCCGCTGATCGTCGCGGGCGGCGGAGTCCACCACAGCGAGGCCGAGGAGGCGCTGAAGGCGCTGGTGGACGCCACCGGCATCCCGGTCGCCTCCACCCAGGCGGGCAAGGGCGCCCTGCGCCACGACCACCCCGCCGACGTGGGCGGCATCGGCCACACCGGCACGGCGGTGGCCGACGACCTCGCGCGCACCGCGGACCTGGTCATCGGCGTGGGCACCCGCTACTCCGACTTCACCACGGCCTCCGGCACCCTCTTCCAGAACCCGGACGTGCGCTTCCTCAACCTCAACATCACCGCATTCGACGCCCACAAGCTGGCCGCGCGGACGGTCGTGTGCGACGCGCGGGCGGGTCTGGAGGCACTGGCGTCGGCGCTGGCGGGCCACCGCGTGGACCCGGCGTACGAGGCCGCCTACGGCACCGGCAAGGAGCGCTGGGACGAGGTGGTGGACCGGGCCTACCGCGCCGCCGACGAGAGCGCCGTACCGACCCAGACCCAGCTGCTCGGCGCGCTGGACGCGGTCGTGGGCGACGAGGACGTGGTGATCAACGCGGCGGGCTCGCTCCCCGGTGACCTGCACAAGCTGTGGCGGGCCCGCGGTCCGCGCCAGTACCACCTGGAGTACGGCTACTCCTGCATGGGGTACGAGATCCCCGCGGCCATCGGCGTCCAGCAGGCGACCCCGGACACCCCGGTGTGGGCGCTGGTCGGCGACGGCACGTATCTGATGATGCCGACGGAGCTGGTCACCGCGGTCCAGGAGGGCCTGCCGATCAACCTGGTCCTCATCCAGAACCACGGCTACGCCTCCATCGGGGGCCTGTCGGAGTCGGTGGGCGGCGAGCGCTTCGGCACGGCCTACCGCTACCGGGCCGCCGACGGCACCTTCAGCGGGGCCCCGCTCCCGGTCGACCTGGCCGCCAACGCGGCGAGCCTCGGCATGGACGTCCTGCGCGCCAAGACCGTCCGGGAGCTGCGCGAGGCGCTGGCCACGGCCCGCGCCTCGGACCGCCCGACCTGCGTCTACGTCGAGACCGACACCGCGACCGCGACCGCTCCCCCGGCGGAGGCCTGGTGGGACGTGCCGGTGGCGGAGACGGCCTCGCGCGAGGCCGCCGTCAGGGCGCGGACGGAGTACGACCGCCAGACGGCCGCCCGCCGCACCCACCTCTGATCACCCGGCCCTTCGAGGGAGGTTCCCCATGGCGAAGCCCGGCGACACGTCACGTGCCTCGACCGCGCCCGCGCTGGACTGCCTGGACTTCGCCCTGGACCGGGGCAGTCCGGTGCCGCTGTACTACCAGCTCGCCCAGCAGCTGGAGGCGGCCATCGAACACGGCGCGCTCGCCCCGGGAAACCTCCTGGGCAACGAGATCGACCTCTCGATCCGCCTCGGCCTGTCCCGCCCGACCGTCCGCCAGGCCATCCAGACCCTGGTGGAGAAGGGCCTGCTGGTCCGCCGGCGCGGGGTGGGCACGCAGGTGGTGCACAGCCAGGTCAAGCGCCCCCTGGAACTCAGCAGCCTCTACGACGACCTGGAGGCGGCCGGGCAGGGGCCGGCCACCCGGGTGGTGCGCAACGAGACCGTGCCGGCCTCCCCCGACGTGGCCGCCGCGCTCTCCCTCCCTGAGGGCAGCCCGGTCACGGTGCTGGAACGCCTGCGCCTGACCCACGGACAACCGGTGGCGCTCCTGTGCAACCACCTGCCCACCGACCTCCTCGACCTCGGCACCGACCGCCTGGAGTCCACCGGCCTGTACCGCATGCTGCGCTCCGCGGGTGTCACCCTGCACAGTGCCCGCCAGACCATCGGTGCCCGCTCCGCCACCGCCGAGGAGGCCGCCCGCCTCGACGAACAGGAGGGCGCGGCGGTCCTGACCATGCAGCGCACGGCGTTCGACGACACGGGCCGCCCGGTGGAGTTCGGCAGCCACATCTACCGGGCGTCGCGGTACGCGTTCGACTTCCAGTTGCTGGTCAGGCCGTGAGGGGGCCGGCCGAGCGGGACAGCGCGAACGCCGTCTCGACCAGGGCCACGTGACTGAAGGCCTGGGGCGTGTTGCCCAGCTGGCGGCCGGTGTCGGGGTCCCACTGCTCCGAGAGGAGCCCGAGGTCGTTGCGGACGGCGAGGACCCGCTCGAAGACCTCATGGGCCTGCCCGGGGTGACCGGTCTCGGCGAGGGCGTGGGCGTACCACAGGGAGCAGGCCAGGAAGGCGCCCTCGGACCCGGGCATCCCGTCCACGGCGTGGACGCCGGCGCCGTTCGTGGCGTAGCGCCGCAGGAACCCGCCGTAACCCAGCCCCCGCATGGCGCGGACGGTGCCGCGGACCCGCTCGTCGTCGTCGGGCAGGAAGCCGAGCCGGGGTATGAGCAGGGCCGAGGCGTCCAGGGTGGAGGAGCCGTAGGACTGGACGAAGGAGTGCCGGGACCCGTCCCAGCCCTCCCGGCAGACCTCCCGGTGCACCTCGTCCCGCATCGTCCGCCACTGGGCCGAGGACCCGTTGCGTCCCAGCAGTTCGCCCATCCGCACGGCGCGGTCGGCGGCCACCCACGCCATCACCTTGGAGTGCACGAACTGCCGGCGTGGTCCGCGCACCTGCCACAGCCCCTGGTCGGGCTCGCGCCAGTGCCGGCACAGGAAGCTCATCAACGCCTCGACGAGCGCCCAGACATGACCCGGCATGGGAATGCCCGCCCGCAGCGACAGCCAGAGGGTGTCCAGTACCTCGCCGTACACGTCGAGCTGGAACTGACCCGTCGCCGAGCTCCCGAACCGCACCGGCCGGGACCCCTCGTAGCCGGCCAGCCAGGGTGCCTCGGTCTCCGGCAGCAGGCGCTGCCCGCGGACGCCGTACACCGTCTGGAGGTCCGCCGGGTCCCCGGCGACGGCCCGCACGAGCCAGTCCAGCCAGGCCGCGGCCTCGTCCCGGTAGCCGCTGCGCAACAGGCAGGACAGCGTGAGCGTGGAGTCCCGCAGCCAGCAGAACCGGTGGTCCCAGTTGCGCTCGCCGCCGATCAGGCCGGGCAGTGAGGTGGTGGCCGCGGCGACGACACCTCCGGTGGGCGCGTAGGTGAGCGCCTTGAGCGTGATCAGGGACCGTACGACGGCCTCCCGCCACGGCCCCTCGTAACGGCACTGGGCGGCCCAGCCCCGCCAGTCGTCGACGGCGGCCTTGAGGACCGTCTCGACGGGTACGGCCAGGGGGGCCGGCGGGTCCGGCAGGTGCGAGGGCGCCCACACCAGGGTGAGCGACAGCCGGTGACCGGCCGGGACGGTGACCTCCCAGTCGACCGTGTTCGTCCCCCGGGACACCCGCACCGGGCCGTCCGCGCCGAGCCAGAGGGCGTCCGGCCCGGCGACCGCGACGGTGCAGGCGCCGGTGTCCCTGACCCACGGGACGACCCGGCCCTGGTGGAACCTGGGCCGCAGTTCGCTGCGCAGGGTCACGGCACCCGAGATCCCCTCGATCACGCGCACCAGGCTGGGCAGCTGGGTCCGGGGCGGCATGAAGTCGGTGACCCGCACCTCGCCCGCCGGCGTCTCCCACCAGGAGTCCAGCACCAACGTGCCGGGCCGGTAGGCCCGCCGGGTGCAGCGTCCGCCGGTGACGGGGGCCAGCCGCCAGAAGCCGTTGTCCGCGGTGCCCAGGAGCGCGGCGAGACAGGCCGGGGAGTCGAAGCGGGGCAGGCACAGCCAGTCGACGGAGCCGTCCCTGCCGACCATGGCGGCGGTCTCCAGGTCGCCGAGGAGCGCGTAGTCCTCGATGCGGGCGTTCATGACCGGAGAGGCATCCTCTCGCTCCCCTCGTTCCGTTCGGCCCGCCGCAGCAGCGGTTCCCACCAGGAGCGGTGGCTCCGGTACCAGGCGACGGTCTCGGTGAGGCCGGTGACCAGGTCCCGGCGCGGAGCGAAGCCGAGTTCGTCACGGATCTTGCTGAAGTCGACCGAGCAGCGCCGGTCGTGGACCTCGTGGTCGGCCCCGAACCCGACCATGCCCCAGTCGGCGTCGCAGGTGCGCAGCAGCACGCGGGTCAGCTCCCGGACGGACCGTTCGCTGCCCGCACCGATGTTGTAGACCTCGCCGGGGCGGCCGAGGGTCCGGACGAGTTCGATGCCGCGGACATGGTCGTCGACGTGGAGCCAGTCACGGACGTCGTGCCCGCCGCCGCGCAGGACGACCGGTCTGCCTTCCAGCAGCAGGCTGATGAACAGCGGGACGACCCGCTCGGGGAGCTGCCGGGGGCCGTAGGTGGTCGAGCCCCGGGCGACGCGGACGTCGAGGCCGTGGGTGCGGTGCCAGGCCAGCGCGATCAGGTCGGAGGCGGCTTTGGTGGCGGCCCGGGGCGAGTTGGGCCGCAGCGGGTCGGTCTCGGGCCAGGATCCCGCCCGGATCGAGCCGTACACCTCGTCGGAGGAGATGTGGACGAACCTCTTCGGCCCTTGCCGCAGAGCGGCGTCGACCAGGATCTCGGTGCCGAGCACATTGGTGCGTACGAGGTCCTCGGCTTCCCGGCCGGACCACGCGGCCCGGCGCTCCGCGGCGAAGTGCACGACCTGGTCGTGGGCCGCGAGCAGTCCGTCGACGAGGTCCCGGTCGCAGATGTCGCCCGGGACGAAGGCGAAGCGGTCCGAGCGGGGGATGTCGTCGAGGCCGGCCGGGCCGGCGGCGGAGCCGGACCTGTCGAGGACGGTCACCGCGATGTCCGGGGGGCCGTCCGGACCGAACAGCATGCGGACGTAGTGCGAGCCGAGGAACCCGGCTCCGCCGGTGACGAGGACGCGGGTGGTCGTCATGACGGAATCCGCGCCGTGGCGTCGTCCCGGGGCGCCGGACGGGGACCGGCAGGGGTGAGAGTGCGCATGGTTGTCCCGCCTTGTCGCTGTCAGCCGAGCCTGGGGCGGCCCGGGGCGTACAGACGCCAGCCCGCCGCGCGCCAGGCCTTCGGGTCGAGGGTGTGGCGGGCGTCGACGATCACCGGGGTGCGCACGACGCGGGCCAGGGCCGCCGGGTCGAGCTCCCGGTACTGGGGCCACTCGGTGAGGTGCAGCACCACGTCGGCCCGGTCGCATGTCTTGGTCACGTCCGGCGCGAACTGCAGGGCCGGGTGGGCGGCGCGGGCGTTGTCGGCCGCCTCGGGGTCGTGGACGCGTACCTGGGCGCCCCGGACGCGTACGGCTTCGGCGACGGCGAGTGCGGGCGAGTCCCGGACGTCGTCGCTGCCGGGTTTGAAGGACGCCCCGAGGACGGCGACCCGACGGCCCGCGAACGATCCGCCGACCAGCCGCTCGGCGAGCTCGGCCGTCCGGCGCCGCTGCCGTGTGTTGATCTCGTCGATCTGGCGGAGGAAGGCCACCGACTCGCCGAGCCCCAGTTCCTCGGCGCGGGCGGCGAAGGCCCTGATGTCCTTGGGCAGACAGCTGCCGCCGAACCCGAGGCCGGGGTTCAGGGAGCCCGGGCCGATGCGGGGGTCGGCGCCCATGGCCTCGGCCAGGGTCAGGACGTCGGCGCCGGTGGCGTCGCAGATCTCCGCCATGGCGTTGATGAAGGAGACCTTGGTGGCGAGGAAGGAGTTCGAGGCGAGTTTGACCAGTTCGGCGGTGGTGGGGTCGGTGACGATGAAGGGTGTGCCGACCGCTGTCAGGGGCGCGTAGACCTCCCGCAGCCGTGCTTCGGCGCGTGCCGTGGGGACGCCCGCCACGATGCGTTCCGGGCGCGTCGTGTCCTGGACCGCGCGGCCCTCGCGCAGGAACTCCGGGTTCCAGGCGACGTCGGCGGCGGAGCCGAGCCGGTCGGCCAGCCGCTGTGCCGTACCGACCGGCACGGTGGACTTGCCGACCAGGACCGTGCCGTCCGCGCCGGCCGGCAGGTGGGCGGCCAGCCCGGTGACGGCGGCTTCGACATGGCGCAGGTCGGCCGCGTCGGAGCCGGGCCGTGGTGGGGTGCCGACGCAGACGAAGTGCGTGGTGGCGAACCGGGCGGCCTCCGCCGTCGAGGTGGTGAAGCGCAACCGGCCGGCGTCCACGGTGCGTTTGATCATCCCGGCGAGACCGGGTTCGTAGAACGGCGTACGGCCGGCGGTGAGCGCGGCGATCCGGGCCGGGTCGATGTCCACGCCGAGGACCTGGTGACCGATGTCCGCCATGCAGGCGGCGTGGACGGCTCCCACGTATCCGGTGCCGATGACGGTGAGGCGCATGTCGATCTCCCAGGGCGGGTGGCGCGAGTGGGGGGCGGCCCGGGTCACGGACCGGGGGCCGGGCCGGGTGGGGGCAGACCCAGCAGCTCGCGGTAGCAGGCGTCGAGGGCGGCGCACATGGCCTGCGGGCCGAAGCCACCGCGGACCCGGCGCTGCCCCTGGCGCCCCATCTCGGCGGCCTGCCGCGGGTGGTCGAGCAGCCAGCGGACGGCCCGGGCGGCGCGATCCGGGTCGGCGGGCGGGACGAGCAGTCCCGTGGCGCCGTGCTCCACCAGGTCGGGTACGCCGTTCACGGCGGTGGCGACGACCGGCCGGGCGGTGGCCAGGGCCTCGGTCAGTGCCCGGCCCAGTCCCTCGTACAGGGAGGTGATCACGAAGACGTCGAGTCCTGACACCAGCCAGGAGGCGTCCGTCCGGTGCCCGGTGAGGATCAACTCGACGCCCAGTTCCGCGGCGAGCCGCCGGACGTCCCCCTCCAGCGGCCCGTCGCCGATCATCACGAAGGCGGTGTCGGGGCACTCGGCCCGCAGCGCGGCGGCCATGCGGACGAAGTCCAGGGGTGCCTTCTGCCTGTCGAGCCGCCCGACGGTGCCGATGAGGGCCGTGCCGCGCGGTGTTCCGAGCACGCGGCGGGCGAGGGGATCGAAGCGTTCGGGGATGTGCGTCAGCTCGACCGCCGACGGTACGACCTCGACGTGCCCCGGTGGGGCGAGGCGCTCCTCGACGGCCTGTTCGGCCACGCGGGGCGCGACGGCGAGGAAGCGGTGGGTGAAGCGGCGTGTGACGCGTTCGAGGCGGCGGTAGAGCAGCCGCCGGGCGCGGGACTGGTACGGGTGGAAGCTCACGCCGTGGAAGGTGTGCACGACCACCGGAGTGCGGCTCAGCCGGGCGGCGAGGCGGCCGAGGAAGCCGCCCTTGGCGGAGTGGGTGTGCACGATGGTGAACCGCTCGCCCCTGATCAGGCGCGTCAGCCGCCACAGCACCACCAGGTCCAGGGGTGTGAGGGTGTGCCGGAATCCCGGTATCTCCACCGTGCGCACCCCGGCCGCCCGGGCCCTCTCCCAGAGGTCACCGCCGGGGACTCCGGCGATCCAGACCTCGTACCGGGCGGGGTCCATGCCGAGGGCCGACAGCAGGGTGTTGCCGCCGGCCCCGGCCTGGAGACGGGTGATGACATGGAGGACCTTGACGCGGGAGAGCGCCGGCAGGGGCGGCAGCTCCGCCACCGGCGCCACCGGCGGGGGCGTCGTCGACCAGTCGAATCCGCTGGCCGGCCGCCCCGCACCGGGGACCAGCGTCCCGTGCCGCATCATCCGTCACCCCCGGACTAGATACCGTATATTTACGACGTATACGTACATCTTACCGATCGGGCGAACCTGGTCAATCGGGACAAAAATGCGAGGGGGTGCGTGCTCCGGAGAACCGGAGGCGTCGACGGACGGGCGAGTGGAGGAGCAGCCATGGTGCTGGCCGAACCCGACCTGATCGGGCCGCTGTTGGTGTGTCCGCGCTGCCGCTCGGACCTGGAGTCCGGCTCGGGAGGGCTGCGGTGCTCGGCGCCGGACTGCGCGTACCACGCGTCCCCGGCCTTTCCCGAGACGGCGGGCCGGCCCGTGCTAGTCGACTTCGAGCACAGCGTGGTCGGCCGGGCGGCGGTCGCCTCCCCCGCGCCGGCTCCGTCCGTCCGCCGCGGCGCCGACGCCCTGCCCGCTCCCCTGCGGCGCCTCGTCAAGCCGCCCAACCGGGTCGCCGCCCGCAACATCGACCTGCTGCTGCGCGCCCTGCCGGGCCCGGCGCCGACACTGCTCGTCGTGGGCGGCGCGACGGTCGGGAACGGGGTGGGCGCGGCCTACCGGGACGCGCGCGTGCGGGTGATCGGGTTCGACATCGTCACCAGCCCGGTGACGCAGTTCGTCGCCGACGCCCATCGGATCCCCCTGCGCACGGGCTGCGTCGACGCGGTGCTGGTGCAGGCCGTGCTGGAGCACGTCCTGGACCCCGCGCAGGTGGTCGCCGAGATCCACCGGGTCCTGAAGGACGACGGGCTGGTCTACGCGGAGACACCGTTCCTGCAACAGGTCCACGCCGGCGCCCACGACTTCACCCGCTACACCGCGAGCGGCCACCGCTACCTGTTCCGGCGCTTCGAGGAGCTCGCCGCGGGACCCGTCTCCGGCCCCGGCACCCAGCTGGTGTGGAGCGTCGACCACCTGGTGCGGGGCCTGACCCGCAGCGCCTTCGCGGGGCGTGCGACCCGGGCGGCCCTGTGCTGGCTGCGTGCCCTGGACCGCCTGGTGCCGCCGGACTTCGCACAGGACGACGCGTCGGCGCTGTACTTCCTGGGCCGCAGACGGGACCGGGAGATGACGGAGGCGGAGATCATCGCCTATTACCGGGGGGCACAGGGGTCCTCATGACATCTGGCGCGCCCGCCGGCGCCGGCTCGGCCCGCAGCATCGCCGTCAGGCCGGTGCGGATGTCCGTGGCCGGACGGTAGGCGAAGGCGTCCCGGGCCAGGCTGATGTCGGCGGCCGTACGGCGGGCGTCGCCCGGGCAGGCCGGCCCGGGGACGATCCGTACCGCGGCGCCCAAGCGGCCCAGCAGGTCGATGACTTGACGCAGGGTCACCTCGCTGCCACCGCCCAGGTTGGCGACACCGGTCCAGGGAGAGAGCGCCGCCGCACGCATCGCGGCGACCACGTCCCCGACGTAGGTGAAGTCGCGGCTCTGGCCACCGTCGCCGTACAGCGGGAAGGGACGCCGGCCGGCCGCGGCCGCGACGAGGCGGGCGAAGGCCATGTCGGGCCGCTGACCGGGGCCGTAGACGCTGAAGAGCCGCAGCGAGGCGGCGGGGACGCCGAAGACGGTGCGATAGGTCTCGCACAGCTGTTCCGCGGCGAGCTTGGTGACGCCGTACGGGGAGACCGGCCGGGGGCGCACGGTCTCCGGGGTCGGGTAGGCCTCCGCGTCGCCGTACACGGACGAGCTGGACGCGAAGACCAGGCGCCGCAGTCCGGTGTCCCGCGCCGCTTCCAGTACCCGCTGGGTGACCAGGACGTTGCGTTCCAGATAGACGGCGAACTCAGGTCCCCAGGAACCGCGCACCCCGGGCTGGCCGGCAAGGTGGTAGACCGCGTCGGCCTGTGCGAACAGCGGCCGGACGGGCAGGGCGAGGAGGTCGCCGCGGCGGAAGCTGAACCCCTCCCGGCCGAGCAGCCGGTCGAGGTTGCGCTGTTTGCGGGCGGGGTCGTAGAACTCCGTCAACGCGTCGATCCCGACGACCTCGTCCCCGTGTGACAGCAGGTGGGCGCACAGGTGCGAGCCGATGAACCCGGCCGCGCCCGTCACCACGGCCCGCATCAGGAACCGCCCCCTCGGCACTCCGGGTCCCGGCCCCACGGCGCGCGGAGCAGGTACAGGGCGGTCCGCGCCACGTACCGCACGACGTTCCACGCCGTGGCCCGGCTCAGGAACTCCGCGTCCAGGGCGGTGCGTCGGGGCACCAGCACCTTCAGGTAGTAGTCCTCGGGATCCGGGCAGCCGTCCAGCTGGGCGGCGTAGGCACGTGAGCGGAGCTGGCAGGGGCCGGTGAGGCCGGGGCGGTGGCGGAACACCCACTGGTGTTCGGGCGGGTAGCGGCGCGCGAGGTCCGGGACCTCGGGGCGCGGGCCGACCAGCGTCATGTCGCCGCGCAGGACGTTCCACAGCTGGGGCAGCTCGTCGAGACCGAGCCTGCGCAGCTGCCGCCCCGTGCCCGTCACCCTCGGATCGGCGTCCCCGGTGACCTGAGGTCCCTCGCTGCCGTTGCGCATGCTGCGGAACTTGTAGAACGTGAACTCCTCCCCGCCCGCCCCGATCCGCGCCTGCCGGAACAGCACCGGCGGGCCGGTCGTCACCCGCACCACCAGGGCGAGCAGCGCCAGCAGCGGGGCGAGCAGCAGCAGGAGGGGCACGGCGACGGCGACGTCGAGGACCCGGCGCCCGGGCGCGAGCCGTGCCGCGGGTCCCGGGGACAGTGCCTGGCGGGGCACCCCTTCGATGGTTTCCATGCAGTTCTCCTCCGTTCCTGGCGAAGTCCGTGACGCACGAGCTAACCCTCGGAACACCTCCGGCCCCCCTGACGGAACCAGCGCAGGAACGTCCGGTAGACCGCCAGCGTGGGTCCCAGCTCCGTCCACCGCCCCCGCACCGCGGCGGCGGCCAGGCGGGCGACCGGCTCCACCGACAGGGTCAGCGCCAGCAGCGCCCACGCCCGGGGCGCGGTCCAGTGCCGGAACGCGTACGTGGTGCGGCTGCGCAGCAACAAGTAGTGCCGCCAAGCGCCCAGTTGGGAGGAGCTGACCTGACCCGTGTGGTGGACCCTGGCCTGCTCCACGTAGTAGGAGAGCCAGCCGGCGCGGCGCGCACGCCAGGCGAAGTCGACGTCCTCCAGATACAGGAAGTAGCGCTCGTCGAAGCCGTGCAGTTCCGCGAACACCTTTCGGCGCACCAGGAGGAACGCTCCGATGACCTGATCGACCGGCCTGGAACCGGTCAGCTCCCGGGGCCGGAGGTGGTGCGACGGGAAGAGGCCGGGGGCGAGACGGTCGAGCCCCGTCATCTTGCCGAGGTAGACGCGCAGGGAGGGGAAGCGCGAGCACGAGATCTGCGGGTTCCCCCGGTCGTCCACCATGAGCCCCCCGAAGATCCCGATGCGGTCCCGGGGCGGTGTCCGCAGCACGCGGCCGACGACCGCCAGGCTGTCCGGGTACAGCTCCGTGTCGGGGTTGAGGAAGAGCACCAGGTCGCTGTCGCCCCGGGCGGCGCCCTGGTTGCAGGCGACGGCGAAGCCGCGGTTGCGGGTGTTGCGCACCACGTCGAGCGGGATGTCGGCGGCGGCCAGCCGCGCCGCGGAACCGTCGGTGGAGGCGTTGTCCACGACCACGATCCTGGCCACCCGCAGTTCCGAGCGATCGGCCTGTACGACCGAGCGCAGGCAGTCATGGAGGTGGTGACCGGCGTTCCAGTTCACGATCACGACGTCGACGGCCGGGACGGTCCGCGGTGCCGGGGTCATCAGGGCACCGGTCCCAGTTCCAGGGCCGCCCGCCACGCCGGCAGCCACGCGTCGTAGGAGTACCGCCGGGCGGCGGTCCCCCGGGCGGCCCGGCCGATGCGCTCCCGCTCCGCCGCCGGGCCCTCCATGAGCCCGAGGATCGCCCCGGTCCACTCGTCCTCGGTGCGGGGGGCCGGCATGCCGAACTCCGACAGCAGCCCTGCGTTGACACCCAGCGGGCTGGCGACGGCGGGCAGGCCGGCGGCGGCGTACTGCAGGAGCTTGTACCCGCACTTGCCGAGGCTGTAGGCGTCGGTGGGCAGGGGCATCAGGCCGATGTCCATGCCGGCCGGCGCGCCGCGCTGGCTGTCGGGGCTCCAGGCGATCCGGTCGACGAACGCCTCCAGCTCGCCGAGGCGGGGGGTGGTCGTCCCGACGAGCGTGAGCCGCGCGCCGGTCCGCCGGTGCACCTCCTTGAGCGCTCCGGCGATCAGCAGCAGACACGCCTCGTTGTGAGCCGATCCGATCCATCCCAGCCGCGGCGGGTCGTGGAGGGCGTACGAGGTCTTGGGCGTGTAGTCCTCCGGCGCCACGCAGCTGGGAATCACCACCACGTCCCGCTGGAGCCCGGACGCCCAGTCGGCCAGCACGGCATTGCCCGCGACGACCCGGTCCGCCTGGCGGACGGCCGCCCGGGCCTTCGGGGCCTTCGGCGCGAGCCTGCGCGCGAGACCGCCCTCGCCGCGGTCCCACTGGAGGGCGTCGTCGAAGTCGTACACGGCGAACTCGGCGCTCGCCAGGAGCCTGCGCTCCCACCAGCCGCGGCTGAGCGGAGAGGCCTCCCGGTGCAGCAGCAGTCGCCGCGGCCGGGCGCGGGCGACGGCGGCGAGCCCGAGTTCCGCGCGGGCGAGCGACACCGGGTGCCGTACGAGACGGGAGGGGGCGGCGTCCGGCAGCGAGAGGTAGCTGCCGACGGCGAAGTCCGTGCCGACGCGGTCGAGCCACTCGAAGACACGGACCCGCGAGCTGCCGGCGCCCCGCCCGTAGGGGGTGACGGCGTAGCAGTCCGAGCCGTGATCCACGGATCCTCACCGCCAGTGTGAGCCGAGTCTGCACCATACGACGTGTCTGTAAATATACGACGTATACATACAGCTTAGGCACAGCTCGCGGCGGGGGACAACCGCGCGGTCCTGAAGATCGCCCTAGGAGATCTGGGGGGCGACGTTGGTGAAGGTGTTGCCCGACGTGTTCCCGAGGAAGGAGTTGTAGTTCAGGATCCCCGGAGACAGGTTCGAGAACCGGTTGTCGGTGATGTCGGGCCTGATGCCGTAGTTCAGCTCGACGCCGGCTCCCCCGGCGTCGTGGAACTCGTTTCCCGTGACCGTGACCGTACTGGCGTTGAGCGTTCCGCTGTTGTCGCCGATGATCAGGCACGCGGCGCTGAGTCCGGCACCGCTGACATTGTTGTTCCTGAACACGATGTTCCTGCCGACGCAGTTGAACATGCAGGCCAGAATTCCGTACCGGGAACCGGTGCCGGAAAGGGCCGCACGCGTGATCGTGTTGTATTCGACCAGGATGTCGTCGATCACGTCGGTGACCGCGTTCCGCTCGATGTCGATCGCGCCCGGCATATCGGGCCGCGCCATGTTCGTGAACGTGTTGTGGTGCACATGGACATTGGTCCCGGACGTGACACTGACACCGTTGCGGTTGTCGTTGGCCGCGGTGAACGTGCAGTCGCGGACCTCGATGGTGTGTCCGGTGTTTCCGCCGGAACCGACGTTGATGTAGACGCCGTCGCCGATGATGTTGTAGAAGTCGCAGTCCGTGACCAGGACGTTGCTGTAATTGCCGTGCACTCGCACCTGGTGACGGTGCTGGTTCCAGGTGCCGCCCTGGTTCTGGTTGTTGCCGTCGAACTTCAGGCCGTCGATGGTGACGCCGTTTCCGCCCACGCGAAGTATGCCGTCGTCACTGCTGTCCGTCGTGGACGAATTCGCGGTCCTCAGAATCGCGCCGTTGCCCTCGACATAACACCCGGCCGGTATCAGCAGATCACTGACGGTGTACGTCCGGTCCGACGGAAACCGCAGCCGCTTGCCGGCGGCCGCGTTCGCCGCGAGCTGCGGTGTCGCATAGTCCGTGACCAGGACGACGTCGGTATCCACCACGCTCTTGGCGGGGTGGGGAGGCTTCGCGGCGAGAAGCGGGAGGGCCATCAATCCCAGCATTGATCGGCGGGACAGCGGGCTGGACCTGGAAAAGATGCCCACGGGCAACCTCCTGAACGAATTGCGGCCGGGGTCTACGAGCCTCGGAGCATATGGCGACAACCCGAACACCGGAACTCCCGAAACTTTCACGCCCTCGCGGCACAGCGCGATTCCGGCTGAATCACCGTGCCGGGACTGCCGATTGACAGGGAATGTGGCGTCGACCACAGCGGCACCGGGTCGATGTCTTTGTCAGTTGTTCTCCGGGCTGCCGGCGGCGCCCGACGGGCCTGCCGCCGGCAGCCGTAGCCCGCGAAAGGACGCCCTGGCCGGATGGAAGGCGCGGCGGCCGTCCGGAGCCGCCAGCTCCGCGGAGACGGTGTCGGGGTCGACACTCGCCCCCACGGCATTGAAGTACCGGTCGTCGACCGCGGAGTGCCACGCGTGCCGGAAGCCGGTGTCGGCGACCGGATGCCCCAGGAGCTGCGCGAACAGGGGGTAGCGGAGTTCGTCGTTGCCGAGGTCGGGGGGATCGGCCGCCGCGTAGTCGTGCAGGAAGGCCCGGGGAAAGCAGGGCCCGACGCCGAGACAGCCGTACGGGGTCCCGTCGTAGCCGAAGGCGGTGCGGGCGTAGCCCAGCAGCTCGCGCCACTCCCGCGCCTCGTCCCGCCCGGCGAGCCAGCGCCAGTCCCCGCCGATCACGCTCAGGGGCGTCAGGGCGGTCAGACCGACGGCTTCGGGCGGTACGGAGGCGTAGAGCCGGTCGAGCGGTTCCGTGAGCAGCAGGTCCCACTCGACGAGATGCAGCACGTCGAAGGAGAGCCGGTGACCTTGCTCGCGGTACCAGTCCAGCAGGACCAGATCGCCGTTCTTCCAGTTCCAGTGGCCGTCGCGAGGGGAGCAGTAGAGGGTGTCGAGTCCGAGCAGTCGTCTGCCGGTCGCCCTGCAGGCCGCTTCGCGCACCCCGCCCCCACCCCCGAAGATGCCGTGCACGCTCACACCGGGGTTGAGCCGGCGCAGGAGTCCGACGCGGACCCGGCTGATCAAGGGGTCGCGATGGAAGCGGAAGACGGCCACCCGCTCGATGGACATAGGGCAATTTTAGGCATACAGGACAGTATGAACATTTCGCCCTAGAATCGGATCGTGGACGACTCCCCCGCCCCGCTTCCGGGCGTCGCGTTCTACACGGTCGCCGACCAGCGGTTCTTCCCGGGGCTGGTGGCACTGCTCAACTCCCTGCGACTGACGGGCCACACCGAGCCCCTGATCGTCGTGGACATCGGTCTGTCGCCCGGGCAACGGGAGCTGCTCGCGGACCACGTCACCCTCGTGGAACCGCCCTCGCCCGACATGCCCGCGGTGTTCCTCGCCCCCTACGGCCCCCGGCAGTGCCCTGCGGAGGTGGCGGTCCTCATCGACGCGGACATCATCGTCACCCGGCCGCTGACGGAGATCACGCAGGCGGCGGGGCAGGGGCGGATCGCGGCGTTCGTCGACTGCCTGCCCAACAGCAACCGCTTCCACCCCGAGTGGGAGACCACCCTCGGCCTCGGCCCGCTGTACCGCAGGCCCTATCTGAACGCGGGCTTCCTGGCCTATCCGCACACGCTGACCGACCGCCTGCTGCCGCCGTGGACGCAGGGGCAGCAGACCATCGGCATCGCGCACAGCAGATACGGCAGTGCCACGCTCGACGACCCCTTCTACTTCGCCGACCAGGACGTGCTCAACGCGGTGCTGTCGGCCCGGTTCGAGACCGGTGAACTGCTCGTCCTCGACCACCGGTTGGCCCCGCATCCGCCGTTCCCGGGCCTGACGCTGGCCGACCGGCACCGCCTGACGTGCCGTTACGGCGACGGCACCGAGCCCTTCCTGCTCCATCACGTCCTGGCCAAGCCATGGCTCAAGGCCACCCGGGACACGCTCTACTCCACCCTCATGACGCGGTTGCTCCTGGAACCCGATGTCGCCCTTCCGCTGGACCCGCCCAGCCTGCCGCTCCGGCTGCGGGAGGGCCGGGCGGCCGCGCTCGACCGTCGCCGGGCCGACGCGGTGACCTTCGTCCACGACCACGGCCGCCGCCAGCTCGGCCGGTTCGGCATCAGGACGCGGCTGGCCCGTTGGCGTTCACGGCAAGCCGCGCGCTGAACCCCGCATGGGTGCCGGGCGGCCGCGCGGTGAGGACGAGGCTCTCTCGGGCAGCGAGCTGAGACGACGGGCCAAGGCGGGCGTCTTCGTCGTCAGCACCCGCGGCCTGGTGATCCTTCTGCTGGGGTTCGCCGGGAACGTGGTCGTGGCCCGGCTGCTCGACCCCCACGACTTCGGTGTGGTCGCCATCGGCATGTCCTTCGTGCTGTTCGCCGGGCTCGTCTCCGACGGCGGCCTCGGCGCCGGGCTCATCCGGCGCGAGGAGCCCCCGACCCGGCAGGAACTCGGTGCCCTGAGCGCGCTGCAACTGGGCGTGACCCTGGCGATGGCCGCTCTCGCCGCGGCGCTGGCGGTCCCGCTCGGCCGGGTCGCCTCGGTCACCGCCGTCATGGTCGCCTCCATGCCGCTGGTCGCCCTGCAGTTCCCGGGCCGCATCCTGCTGGAGAGGTCCCTTCGCTACCGGCGGCTGGTGGCGGTGGAGATGTCCCAGGTGCTGTGCTACCAGGCATGGGCGATCGGCACCGTGGCGGCCGGGTTCGGCGTGTGGGGGCTCGCGACCGCGACCGTGGTCCGCGCGCTGGCCGGAGCGGTGGTGATGGCGTTCGTGTGTCCCGCCGGACTGGTGCGGCCCCTGCCGACGTTCCGGCTCGTCCGACCGCTCGTGGGGTTCGGCCTGCGGTTCCAGGCGGTCAACGCGACCTGGCTGCTGCGCGACCAGGTCCTCAACGTGTGCGTCGCGTCCTTCGGCGGGGTCGCGCAGCTCGGCCTGTGGGCCCTCGCCAAACGGCTGATGGAGGTGCCGTACCTGATTCTGCAGTCGCTGTGGCGGGTCTCGTTCCCCACGATGTCCCGGCTGGCCGCCGACGAGGTGCGCACGACGCGCCTGGTCCAGCAGGCCCTCGACATCACCACGGTCGGGATGGGTTTCGTCCTGACCGCCCTCGCGGGGTCGGCGCCGGGGCTGGTGCCCGGCCTCTTCGGACCCCAGTGGCGGGACGCCGCCGCGGTCGTCCCCGGCGCCTGTCTGGGACTGGCCGTGGGCGGGGCGGTCTCGGTGGCCACCCAGGGATACCTCTACGCGCTCGGCGACGCGCGCACCGTGCTGCGGGCGAGCCTCCTCCAGGCGGTGACCTGGTTCGCCGTCACCCTGCCGCTGCTCGTGCCGCTCGGTGTGGCGTCCGTGGGCCTGGGCTGGTTCGCGGGCGCGGTCGTCGAGGCGCTGGTGCTCGGCCGGGCCACCACCCGAAGGATCCCGGTCCGGCTGTTGCGCCCGCTGCTCGCCCCGGTCCTCGTCGGGACGGGCTCGTCGGCACTGGGCTGGGCGGTGTCCGTACGGGGCGGCGGCACCCTGTGGTCGGGCCTGGCCGGCGGCGGCTGTTCCGCGGTGCTCTTCGCCGTCGGCATGACCGTCGCGGACCGGCGGCTGGTGCGTCGGACGTGCGGTTTCGCCGCCAGCTCGGTACGTGCCGCGCTCTCCCGCGACCGGGAGGAGGACGGCGGGTGAGCGCCGGAGCGGCCCGGAACCCGAGCGACGCCGGGCCCCGGGGCCTGTCACGGCTTGACGGCGATCCGCCCCTCGTCCATCCGCAGCAACAGCAGCCGTTCACCGGTCTTTCGCAGGAACTCGTCCACCGCCTCGCGTGAGCCCTGCCAGGTGCCGTAGTCGTCGATGAGCAGCACGCCGCCGGAGACCAGACGCGGATACAGGTGCTCCAGTTCGTGCCGGGTGGAGGTGTACCAGTCCGTGTCCAGGCGCAGGATCGCGATCCGCTCGGGCGCCCGGTCGGGCACGGTCTCCTCGACCAGGCCCTGCACGTAGTGGATCCGCTCCTTCGGGTACGGGATGCGCGCGAAGGCGGACCTGACATCCTCAAGGCTCGCCACGGCCCGGATCAGACTGTCCGGGTCCGAGTCCGCGAGCAGGCGGTCGGCCGGCTCGCCGTCGTGTCTGCGGTCGTGCCCGGTCGGCGGCGGCATGCCCTCGAACGTGTCGAACAGGTACAGGTCGCGGTCGGTGACGCCGAGCGAGAGAAGGGTGCGCGCCACGGCGTGCATGCTGCCGCCGCGCCAGACCCCGCACTCCAGTACCGCGCCCGGGACGCGGTGGCGTACGACGTAACGGGTCGCCAGGATCAGCGCGTTGACCCGCTCGGGAGGCGTCATGGAGTACGGCCGGACCGCCGTGATCACCGCTTTCGCCTCTTCGTCGTAGTCGGCGGGGTAGTCGGGCACGGCCGACCGGGACACCCGGTGGACCTCGAACCCCGTGACGCGTCGCAGTCTCGCGTTCACCGCTCCTGTCCATGACATGACGTCAGATCCTTCCGCGGGAGGACAGCGCGGGCGGGAACTCCTCGGACGCGCGGACCAGCGTGGTGGCGAGGCCGATGGAGAGGTAGAAGAGCACCCGAAGGACCGTGCCCTCGAAGCTCGACTCGACCGCGAAGACGAAGAGTTGGGCGACGAGCGTGAAGCCGACGACCCGGGCCACCGCGCTCGTGCGCCACCGGGAGAAGAAGAACACGGCCGTCCCGATCAGCACGGCCGAGACGAAGAGGCCCAGCGGGACACCGAAGTACACCATCTGCTGGAGATAGGTGTTGTGGACCCGCGCCAGGAACCACATCCCCTCGGGCGCCGCTCCCCCGCCGTAGCCGAGAACCGGCCGGTCCGCGATCTTCTCGATCGCGTCGACGGCGAACTGCGAGCGGATGAAGACGTTGACCAGGCTGAAGCGGCTGGCCAGCAGCGTGTCCGGCACCAGCCGGTACAGCAGCGCCACACCGGCGGCGGCCAGCGCGACGACGGCGAGGACCTTCCCGGCCACCCGGCCGCCGGCGTGCTGTCTCCTCAACAGGCCTCCCAGGCCCGCGAGTACCGCTGCCGTCACCAGTCCGAGGATCACCCCGCGGGAGAGCGTGCAGACGACCGCGACGAGCGTGACACAGCCGGCCAGGGTGCACCGCCGGTCGTGCCGCACATGGCCCCAGTACAGGAGGAGGGGGACGAAGAAGGCCAGCACGGTGGCGAGGTTGTTCGAGGGCCCCAGGGCGGGGTGGGAGAGCCTGGTGTAGTACGAGAGATACCGGTCGGAATCGGGGGGCAGCCCGGTCTCCTCGGGACCGAAGCCGGGGACCCTCAGCAGGAGGAGTACGGCGGGAACGACGAGCAGACAGCTGTAGCGCCTGATGTACGTCATGACCCGGCCGGGCGAGGCCCCGCTCAGCTCCCGCACGACGAAGAGGTAGGCGACGATGCCCTCCGCGTACACGAGCGCGGCACGGAACGTCGCGCCCCGGTCCTGCGTCCACAGCATCGACATGCCGCAGATGACGGCCGGGATGCACAGCAGGGCGAAGAGTTTCGGGTAGCCGACGTCCGGCGGCCTGAAGGCCAGGTCCACGAACAGGGTGATCGCGACGACGCCCAGCAGAATGTCCAGCACCGAGACCGAGTTGATCCCCGGCACGGAACTGGCCAGGCGCATCGGCATCGCGGCCGCGATCAGGACCAGCATCAGCAGGACGCGGGGGCGGGCGCCGGGGCCCACCCCGGTGTCGTGCCGGGCGGGAGCCCGTGCGGTCGTCATGACCTGCCCCCGCTCCGCTTCCCGCGCCCGCTCACCGGGGTTCCGCCTTCGACGCGCCCCGGGGCCCGGCACCGTTTCCCGGGGACCACTCGGCCGTGTGGGACCGGCCGTGGTCCTCGCGCCGGACCTGGCGCCCGTCCAGGCGGGTGGGGGCCGAGACGGCCGACACGTACGGCCTGCTGCGCCGTCCGCGCTCCCCGCTGAGCACGGTGCCCAGGATCTTGACGCCGACCGAGCGCAGGCGCTGGACGCACTGCACGAGGTCCGGCATCCGGGTCGCCATGGCCTCGGTCACGAGGATCACCTGGCCCACGGCACGGGCCACGGTCGTCGCGTCGCTCCGGGTCAGCACGGGGGGTGCCACGAGGATCACGGCATCGGCCCGTCGCATGAGCCGCCTGCACAGTTCGGCGACGTCCGCCTTCCGCAGCGGTGCGGCCTCGGTCCCGGGCTCCGTCCCGCTCCCGGCGAGCATGCGCAGGGGCACGTCCTCACGCCACGCCCGCAGCGCGTCCTCCAGGCCGGCACTGCCCTCCAGGACGTCCGCGAGGGACCAGGGCGACGACAGGCCGAGGAGGTCGGCCAGTCGTCCCCGGGAGCTCTGGGCGTCGACCACGATCGTCGGCGTGCCGCTCTCGGCCAGGGCGATCGCCAGTCCGGCGGCGACGGCGGCCGCCTCGTCCTCGCGGACGGGTGACGTCACCACGTACGCCCGTGGTCCGGGGCCGCGGCCGGCGATCTCGGTGGTCAGGGCCAGCCACCGGTAGGCCTGGGCCTGCGTCGGGGATCCGGGCAGTCCGGACCGGAACTCCCTGTCCCGGTTGCGCCCGCCCCGGGGCAGGACACCGAGGACGTCGACGTCCGTGCCCTGCTCCAGATCCTGGACGTCACGGATCCGGGTGTCCGTGACCTCGCGGACGACCGCCCAGAGCAGTCCGAGCAGGAGGCCCGCGGCGAGGCCGAGGACGATGTCGAAGCTCTTGTGCGGGGACACCGGGTGGTCGAGGAGCTGGACGGGATCCAGCGTTCTGACGTTGATCACCGGCGCCTGCCCGGCGCCCTGCTGCCCGGAGTTCTCGGCGGACGAGACGATTCTCGAGAACGCCGGTCCCAGCGCCTGCGCGATGTCCTGCGCCCGCTGGGCCGAACGGTCCTTGACCGTGACGTCGATGACCGCCGTGTCGGTCGGGTTGCTCGCCGTGATGTGGCTCTTCATGTGCTCGACCGAGTACGGCAGCCCCAGTTGGTCAGTGAGCTGACGCAGTACCGCCTGGCCGGTCAGCAGCGTCGTGTAGGACTTGGCGCGCTGCTGGGACAGGAGCGCGCCCTGGTAGGCCTGGCTCGAATCCTCGCCGGGGGCGGTGACGGTCACCAGCATCTGGGCCTTGGCCGCGTAGACCGGCGGCTGCGACTGGGCCACCGCCGCGCCGGCGGCCGCGCCCAGGAGCGTGAACAGGAGGATCGCCACCCAGTGGAAGCGCAGCAGGCGGCGGTAGGCTTTCAGGTCCATGTCCGGTCCCTGGGCAGAGGGGGATCACCGCTGAGCAGATGTTCCAGCGGACGCAGGGTCTCGTCCCAGCTCAGGCGCTCGGCCTGGGCGTAGGCCTCGTCGCTGGCACGCCGCCACCGCCCTTCGTCGCTCAGGTCCTCGACGACGGAGCGGAACGTCTCCTCGGTGTAGACCACCGAGCCCCGCAGCAGGTCGAGGTGGCGCCGCCAGGAGGGGACGAGCACGGGCAGCCCGTACGACAGGTAGTGGACGTGCTTGGAGGAGAACCCGTCCCGGCGCAACTGGTCCTCGCTGCACGTGACCAGTCCCAGCTGGTAGGTGCGCAGCACGTCGATCGAGGGCGCGTAGCCGAGGTAGTTGAGTCCGAGCGCGGGGTCCGGCGGGGGGCCGCCGTACACGTCGATGCGGGGGTACAGCCGGGACAGGCGGGACAGCAGGGCCGGGTTGTTGAAACCGGCGGTCACGTTGCCGAGGTAGACGACGCGCGGCGGGGTGGCGAAGTCCGCCCGCCGCGGTGCGGGGACACAGCCGAAGTTGAGTGACATCAGGTTGTGCCCGCTGATCCGGTAGTGCTCGACGGCGTAGCGCGCGTACGAGTCCCAGTGCAGGGCCAGGTGGTCGACGCCCTCGAAGATCGCCGTCTCCAGCCTGCGCAGCTTCCGGTGCTGCCGGTCCGTCACCCTGCCGTCGAAGTACACCTCGTCGGCCCAGGGGGCGGGGGCGTCGTAGAGCGTGCGGGCCGACCTGGCCTCGGCCAGCACTCCGGCGTCGTAGATGGTCTCGCAGATCACCAGGTCGTAGTCGTCGAGCGGCAGCGTGCGCTTGAGGATGGCGCGGCGCAGCCGGTGATCCGCCAGGAGGAGGTAGTAGGAGAGGTGGCTCCGCCCGAACCGCCAGCGCCGGGTCAGGACGGCCGCCGTCGCCTCGGTCGCGTAGAGGGCCGCCTTGCGGGGGCTCGGTGCGGGGAGTCGGCCCGCGAACCGTCCCGGGGCGCGGCTGGACCGGCTCAGGTGATAGGTGTCGACGAGGCGCACGTCGTGGCCCAGTTGCCGCAGGAAGCGCTGGATCTCGACGGGCTTCACGCCGTTGGCGTAGGCGTCGAGCTGGCAGATGACGAGGACGTGCTTCGTTCCTGTCGCCCTCGTGGGCACGCTGGTCAACGGATTACCTCCTCGCGGTGGCGGGTTCCTCTCCCGGTGGACGGCCGGCTTCGGCGGCACGGGTCTGCGCGCGCAGCGCCGGCTTGTCGAGGATCAGCACGTACTGGCCGCGGATCATGTCGGACCGGATGATCGGCGCGGTGGCGAAACGGGTGTCCGCGCCGCTCAGATGGCGCAGGCCGAGGGCGAGGTTGCGCAGGTCCCCGTTGGACATCCGGTCGTCGACGCTCACCGCGCGCGTGATCGCGTCGAGCATCCGGTCGGTGCCGAGCGGGTCGGTGATGCTGATGTCGGCGCGGATCCGGCCGACCAGGCTCTGGAGGAACTGCTGCTGGTGCTTGATGCGGTCCAGTTCGCCGCCCGGCAGACCGTGTCGCTGGCGGACGTAGGCCAGGGCCTGTTCGCCGTTCAGGACGTGGGTGCCGGCGGGGAAGTGGCGGTTCTGCTCCGGGTCGTAGGTGTCGCGCGGGATGGTCACGGGGACGCCGCCGACGGCGTCGGTGAGGGAGCGGAAACCGTGCCAGTCGATGACACCGAAGTGGTCGACGCGGGTGCCGGTGAGGCGCTCCACGGTCTGGATGAGCAGGGGTGGTCCGCCCCAGGAGAAGGCGGCGTTGATCTTCGCCGAGCCGTGGCCGGGGATCGCCACCCAGCTGTCCCGGGGGATGGACAGGGTGTAGGCGCTGTTCTCGTCGTGGCCGAGGTGCACCAGCATCAGCGTGTCGCTGCGCTGCGCCCCGTACTTCCACAGCTGGGCGGTGGCGTCGCTGCCGGTGGTCGGGCGCGGGGAGCGGCTGTCGACGCCGGCCAGCAGGAAGGTCGTACCGCCGTCGTGTCCCGTGGACTCGGGCGGGCGGGGGCCCTTGGGGAAGGCGTCGGGGATGCGGGCGACCTGGTCGCCGTAGTGGTCGGTGGCCCACCAGATGCCACCGGCGCCGAGGCCGAGCAGGGCGAGGACGGTGACGAGGGCGAGCACCAGGATGCGGCGCAGCCGGCGGCGGCGGCGCCGGACCTGTGGTCTCGGCTCCCAGTTCGGCCATCCCCGGCGCGCGGACATCAGAAGTCGTCCGGGTACGGATCGGCCAGCCCGGCCTGCGGCTCGGGTGTCGGGGCCGGGGCGGGGAAGCCGGGCAGGAGGTCGGTGAGGATGCGGCGCAGCTCGTCGGTGTCGTTGCTGTCGGCGGCGGCGTACAGCTTGGGCAGGCGCCGGGTGAGGTCGGCGGAGCGTTCGTCCGTGGAGGTGGCGGCGAGGATGCCCGGGTGCGAGGTGCGGGTGTGGTCCTCCCGGGTGGAGAACAGCGTCTCGTTGAGCTTCTCGCCGGGGCGCAGTCCGGTGTAGCGGATGTCCACGTCGGGGACGTGCAGGGAGTTGGCGTAGCCGCGGACGAGGTCGACGATCCGCACGGGGCCGTTCATGTCCAGTACGAACACCTCGTCGCCGCGGGCCATGTGTGCCGCTTCGAGGACCAGTCCGACGGCCTCCTCGACGGTCATGAAGAAGCGGGTCGCCTCGGGGTGGGTGACGGTCACCGGGGAGCCCGCTCCCAGTTGCTGGGCCACGACGGAGAGCAGGGAGCCACGGCTGCCCAGCACGTTGCCGAAGCGGACGGCGGCGAACACCGTCCCGGGTGGGGCGTTCTGCTGGGCGCGGTGCACGATCAGCTCGGCCAGTCGTTTCGTGGCGCCCAGCACCGACACCGGGTCGGCCGCCTTGTCCGTCGAGATCAGCACGAACCGCGCGGTGCCGACGGCCGCGGCGGCCCTGACCAGGTTCTCGGTGCCGCGCACGTTCGTCTTCACGCCCTCGCAGGGGTGGAGTTCGAGGAGCGGCAGGTGTTTGTGCGCGGCCGCGTGGAAGACCACCTCGGGGCGCAGCTGGTGGAAGATCTGGTCGATCCGGGGGCGGTCGCGGATGTCCGAGATGACGATGTCGTCGGTGTGCAGGGCGTCGCCGTGCAGCTCCAGTTCGAGCCGGTGCAGGTTGGACTCGTCGTGGTCGAGGAGGAAGAGACGGCTCGGGCCGAACGCGCGGACCTGGTGGCACAGTTCGCTGCCGATCGAGCCGCCGGCCCCGGTGACCAGGACACGTCGTCCGGCGATCGTGGCGCCCGCCTCGGGACTGACCACATGCATCTCGGCGCGGCCGATCAGCGCGCGCACGTCCAGTTCCCGCATGTCGTCGCCGACCACGTCGCGGCGGAGCGCGGCGATGAACGACGGCAGGTACCGCACACGGGCCCCCGCGGCCTCGGCGGCCCGCGCCACCTGGCGGAACCGGGTCGGGGCCAGGCCGGGAACGGCCACGATCACCGCTTCGGCCCGGTGCAGCGACACCGCGGTCCCGGTGTCCTCCAGTGTGCCCAGGACCGGCAGGCCGCCGACGGAGCCCGCCCGGCGCTTGGCCGGATCGTCGTCCAGGAAGCCGACGGGCTGGAGTCCGTACTGCGGAGTGCGGGCGAGGTCCCGGGCCAGTGCCCGCCCGGCCTCACCGGCTCCGATGACCAGGGTGCGCAGACCGGTGGGGCGGCGGGAGCCGGCCGCGTGCCGTGAGAGCTGGGCGCAGACCCGGCTCACCGAGCGCTCGGTGAGGTGCGGGTACAGGGGCAGGGAGAGCAGTTGCGGGAAGAGCGTGTCGGCGCCCGGCAGTCCGCCGGCCGGGATGATCGAGGCGCGTCGGAAGTACGGCATGTGGTGCAGCGGGATGAAGTGGACCGATGTGCCGATGCCCTGTTCGGCCAGCCGCTCGACGAGTTCGTCGCGGCCCGTCCCGTAGGAGTCCAGTACCCGGACGACCTGGAGATGGCGGGCGTGCCGGCCGGGTGCCGTGGTGTGCAGCGGTTCGAGTCCCGGTACGGCCTCCAGTGCCGCCGCGTACTGCTCTGCCAGGGCCTGCCGTCGTTCCTGCCAGTCGTCCAGGTGGCGCAGTTGGGCCCGTCCGATGGCGGCTTGCAGGTCCGTCATGTTGGCCTTGAGGCCGGCCTCGTCGACGGTGTAGCGCCAGCTGCCGCCGGGCAGTGTGCGCCGCCAGGCGTCGGCGGACATGCCGTGCAGCCGGGCGCGGCGGATCCGGTCGGCGAGCAGCTGATCGTCGGTGGTGACCATGCCGCCCTCGCCGATCGGCAGGTTCTTGGTGGCGTAGAAGCTGAAGCAGGTCGCCCGTGACACGCTGCCCACGGCCCGTTCTCCCACCGTGGCGCCCAGGGCGTGCGCGGCGTCCTCGATCACCTCGGCGAGGGAGAGGCCGGCCGCCTCGGCCAGTTCGGCGACGGGTGCGGGGGCCCCGGTGTAGTGCAGGACCATCATCGCCCCCGGGCGCCCGCAGGCCGCGGTCGCGGCGGCGACGGTGGCGGGCGTCGCCGTCCCGGTGCCGGGGTCGACGTCGACGAGGACGGGCCGCAGTCCGGCGTGCAGGATCGCCTGGGCCGCTCCGCAGAAGGTCAGCGCCGGGATCAGGACGGGCGTGCCGGCCGGGAGCCCGAGGGCGCGCAGCGCCAGTTCGAGCGCGGCCGTGCAGGAACTCACCGCGACGGCGTGTGCGGCCGACACGTAGTCCGCGAAGTCGTCCTCGAAGCGTTCGGTCTCGTGGCCGGTCGTGACCCAGCCCGAGGAGAGCACCCGCTGCGCGGCGCGCCGGGCCTCCGGGCTGATCCAGGTCGTGGCGAAGGGCACGTCCCGCTCGTCGAGGAGGTCCGTGTCGGGCCCGGTGGCGGAGAGGCGGTGCTGAGGGGGCCAGGGGTGGTCCACGGGCTCCTGCCGGGCTCGCAGCCGATGGACGGTCATCTCGTACTCCCCACTTCTGGCTCTCCCGGGGGACGGTGCTCCGAGCGGGCTCTCGCGCCCTGGGCACCCAGCAGCGTATGTTTACGCCGTATACGTACACCTTGCCCCCGGTCATGCGTACAGTCAACACAAGCGGAATCACGGCGCGTACCGACCGACTGGAGGCGAGGCATGGCCGGTGAGAGGCCCGAGGCGCGGAGCGGGGACCCCCGGACGGCCGGACCGGCACGCCGGGCCGCCGACCGGGGCCGTTACGGCCGGCTCAGCCGGGCTCGGGTGCTGGCCAGCGCCTTGGAGCTGGTGGACCGGGAAGGGCTGTCGGCGCTGAGCATGCGCCGGCTGGGGGCGGAGCTGGGCGTGGAGGCGATGGCGCTCTACCGGTACGCGGAGGGCAAGGACGCCCTGCTGGACGGGCTGGTCGAGGCGCTGTACCTGGAGTTGGAGGAGCGGCTGGCCGGGCAGGCGGAGGCATCGTCCTGGCGTGCCGAGCTCCAGCGTGTCGCGCGGGCGACCTACGAGGTGTGTCTCGCCCACCCTCAGGCGGTCCCGCTGCTCACGACGCGGATGCTGGCGGTCCCGCTGGCCCGTCGCCCGCTCGCGGTGCTGAGGAACCACGAGCGGGTGCTGACGCTGCTCACCGGCGCCGGGTTCGACGACGCTGCCGTCGTCGGCCTCTTCCGGGCTTTCAACTCATGGCTGATCGGCTACGTCTCCGAGGAGTTGCGGCCGATGGTGGACAACCCCGACGAGGAGGAACCGGCGTTCCGCCTGGGCCTGCACCGCATGCCGGCCCACGAGTTGCCCGTCCTGCGGGGCGTGGCCGCCGCACTCGCCGAGCGCGGCGGAACCGAGGGACTGGCGACCGGGCTGGACGCTCTGCTCGACCGCCTCGCCGCAACGGGGTGAACCCGCCCGGCCACCCTCAGCCCGCACGACCCCGACAGCCTCAGCCCACCGCGTCCAACCGCTCCCGCTGCTCCCCCGTGAGCTCCAAGTCCACCGCCGCCAGGTTCTCCTCCAGCTGCGCCACGGACGACACCCCGGCGAGGGGGACGACAGGCAGACCGCTGCCGATCTGCCAGGCCAGGACCACCTGGTTGACGGTCGCGCCCGTCTCCTTCGCCACCTCGGCCAGGACCTTCAGGCGGGGCGGGGTGCCCGGGTGGTCGAAGTCCGCGGGGAGGCGGTCCGGGTGGGTGTAGGCGCCCTTGAGGAGCGGTGAGTACGCGACCAGGGTGAGGGCGGGCTCGGCGCGCAGGTAGCTCAGCAGGTCCGCGCCCGCGTGGCCGAGGCTGCCGTCGGGGAACAAGGGCTCCGGGACGTCGGTGCGGGGGCGCAGATGGCTGTGGGCGTACTGGAGGACCTCGTAGGCGGGCAGACCGGCCGCAGCGGCCAGGGCTCGGGCCCGTTCCACCCGCCACACCGCGTGGTTGCTCACACCCAGCAGGCCCACCGTGCCCTCGGCGACCAGTTCGGCGAACCCCTCCACCGTTTCCTGGAGCGGGACCTCGTGGTCCTCTATGTGCGCGTAGAGGAGGTCCAGCTTGGCCACGCCGAGGCGTTCCCGGCTGCGTTCCGCGGACTCGCGGATCACCTTGGCCGACAGGCCCTCCGCGTTGTCGACGTAGCTCGTGCCGGGGGCCAGGGGGCGGGCGCCGAGCTTCGTGGCGATGACGATCTCGTCGCCGATGCCGCGGCTGCGCCGCCACCGGCCGAGCAGTTCCTCGCTCTGGCCGCCCTGGCCGCCGTCCTCCCAGAAGGCGTAGTTGTCGGAGGTGTCGATGAAGTTGCCGCCGGCCTCGACATAGCGGTCGAGGACGGCGAAGGAGGTCTCCTCGTCGGTCCGTGAGCCGAAGAGCATCGCGCCGAGCGCGAGCACACTGACCTCTCGGCGGGTGGCCGGGTCGGTGCCGATGGTGCGGTACTTCATGATGATGTCCTCCCGTATGCACCCCTCTTCGGGGCACACACGGCAGTCTTCATCTTGAAGCGCACTTCAAGTCAAGGGCCCGCGTGCTCACTTGGCGAACGGGCCTTCCAGTGCGGCCCATTGGAGCAGCATGATGGTCTTGGCGTCGGCGATCTCGCCGGTCCGGATCATCTCCAGGGCTCTCGGGAAGGGCAGTTCGACGATCTCGATGTCCTCGCCCTCTTCGTCGAGCCCGCCGCCCTCGTGGGTGCGGGTCGAGGAGGCGTACTCGGCCGCGTAGAAGCTGACCCGCTCGGTGACCGAACCCGGGCTCATGTAGACGTCGAAGACGTGGTGGACCTCGCCGATGGTGTGCCCGGTCTCCTCGACGACCTCGCGCCGTACCGCGATCTCGGGGTGCTCGTCATCGTCGTCGAGCAGTCCGCCCGGGGTCTCGATCAGCAGGCCGTCGGGGTGCCCGTTGACATAGACGGGGTAGCGGAACTGGCGGGTGAGCAGGACGGTTTCGCGTTCCGTGTCGTACAGCAGCATGGTGGCGCCGTTGCCGCGGTCGTGGGTCTCGCGCTCCTGGGTGCTCCAGGTCCCGTCGGCGCGCCGGAGGTCGAAGGTCGTGGCCCGCTCGACATACCAGTGGCTGGACAGCAGTTTCACCTCGCGGACCCTGACGCGCGGGTTGCGGGTGAGGTCCAGGCCGGTGCGGTCGAGTCTGGTGCGGCCCCGGCGGTCGGGGAGGTCGGCGCCCTCGGTCATCGGACACCCGCCGGGCGGGAGGAGAACGGGGAGCAGCGGTCGTGGTGCGAGTTGGTCATGCCCCGCTTCTACCATCCGGGCGCGCGCCGCGTCGCGTACGCCACCTCTTCCCCGGTGGCCCCGGCGCTGCTTAGCGTGCAGCCATGGATCATCCGCGGCGGCCGTCCGTACGGCACTTCGACCACTGCCCCTGGCTCTTCGCCGCCGAGGCGACCGAGGAACAGCGTGCCGCGCAACGGCAGGTGCAGCGGGCGGTCGGCGGCGACACCGGGATCGGCGAACGGTGTTACGTCGCCGAGTCCGCGGCGGTGTTCCCGGACCGGCTGCGGCTCGGCGACGACTCGTACATCGCCGCGCACGCCTATGTCACCGGGGAGCTGAGCACGGGCTCCCACTGCACGCTCAACCCCTTCACCACGGTGCGCGGGAACGTCGTACTGGGCACCGGCGTCCGCATCGGCGCCCACACCTCGCTGCTCGGCTTCAACCACTCCATGGCACCCGACCGGCCCGTCTTCCGCCAGCCGCTCACCAGCCGGGGCATCCGGGTCGGGGACGACGTCTGGATCGGCTCGCACGTGATCGTCGTGGACGGCGTCACCGTCGGCGACCACTGTGTGATCGGAGCGGGAGCGGTGGTCACACGGGATCTGCCGGCATGGTCGGTGGCGGCGGGGAATCCGGCCCGGGTCCTGCGGGACCGGCGGGAGACGCGGACGGCCGGGGGCCCGCAGGCCGTGACGACAGGGGCAGGGACACGGCCGGACGGCGCCCACCGGACGGAGGCAGCCGCGCCGGCCGGGAGCGACTCGGCGCGGGCACCGCTGGAACGGGGGGAGGCGCGCGCGGCCGGACCCGCGGAGGCGGCCACTCTTCGGCAGCGGACACCGTCACGAGGGGGTCCTGGTCCTGTGCCCGTCCTCGGCCCGGACCCCGGCGCACGCGGCCTGACCGTCTTCGCCGACACCGCCCGGGCCCAGGTGGGCGAGCTCCTCGACCGTTGCTGGGACGGGGAGCGCTACGTCGACCGGCCCGGTGCCGTGCCCACCGTGCGGGCCCACTGCGACGCCGTGGAGATCGCCGATCTGCTGCTCGGGGCCGTGCCGGAGCAGCTGTCCGCCGGGGAGCACATCCGGCGGCTGAGCGGGCTCCAGGATCCGGCCAGCGGTCTCGTGCCGGAGTTCGGTGAACCGCTTCCGGTGGCGGACACCGACGGGTTCATCGGCGAGGGCGCGGCGCTCTATCACGTGCTGTGCGTGGGGTACGCCCTTGATCTGCTGGGCCCCGGCTTTCCTCATCCGGTGCGTGGTGTACGGGACATGACGGGACGTCAACTCGTCGAGCGACTGCAGGCGTTGCCCTGGCGTACGGGGGCGTGGGGTGCCGGTGCCTGGGTCGACAGCCTCGCCACCGCTGTCCATTGGAACCTGCGGCACGGTGACGGCGGGTCCGGGGCGCCGGAGTCGCTGTTCGGCTGGTTGCTGACCCGGGTCGATCCATGGACCGGGATGTGGGGCAGCCCGTCGGCCGAGGAGGGCCGGCTCCAGGTGGTCAACGGGTTCTACCGGCTGACGCGGGGATCGTTCGCACAGTTCGGTCTGCCGGTGCCTCATCCGGAACGGGTCGTGGACGCGGTCCTGGACCACGCGCGCGACGCCCGGCATTTCGGTCCGGGGCGGGAGAACGCCTGCAATGTGCTCGACGTCGCCCATCCGCTGTGGCTGTGCACCCAGCAGCTCGGCGGCCGTGCCGGTGACGGCTACCGGTCCGGCGAGATCCGCGACTGGGCCGAGCGGCAGCTGGCCGGGGTGCTGCCGCGCTGGCAGGACGGCCGGGGCTGCGGCTTCGGTCCTGGCGCCGCGGGACCGGGCCCCGAGCCCGGGCTCCAGGGCACCGAGATGTGGCTGGCCATCGTCTGGTACCTGGCCGACCTGCTGGGCCGCTCCGCCGAGCTCGGCTACCGCCCCCGCGGCATCCACCGCCCCGAACCGGCCCGGCAGGGGATCGAGGGGCCTGGGTGAGAAGGCCGCCGGTGCGGCAGTCCTCGCCTTGGAGCGCCCGGCGTCCTCTCCGTACGGAGCGCCTCCCGCCACGGACCGAGCCGCTTCCTTACCGGTACCGGGGCGGGAGCCGTCCGGACCTTCGCAGCCAAGTCGCCGCCGGCCCCGTAAAGGTTGCCGCCGCGACACGCCGATTTACGAAAAGGGCCCCCGCGGGCTCTCGCCCGCGAAGACCCTTCGCACCGTCGGGACGACAGGATTTGAACCTGCGACCCCTTGACCCCCAGTCAAGTGCGCTACCAAGCTGCGCCACGTCCCGGTGCGCTGCCCCGCGGTGGACCGCGGGAACGCGCGTACCGAACTTTACCCCACGTCGGGGGCCGGACCGAAGCCCGCGCCGGGCGCGGCACAATCGACGTATGGCCAGTACATCCTCAGGACGGCAGACGGGCGCGCGGGACCGCGACAGCGAGGGACGGGCCCGCAACGCCCGGCCGCGGGACGGGCTCGGACGGCCGCTCCCCTATGGCGCCGACGGCGTCGCGCGGCAGCCGGAGGGGGTGCTGCGCACCCCGCGGGAGACGGTGGCCGAGGCTCAGGAACTGCTGGACGCGGGGCGCCCGTTCCATGCGCACGAGGTCTTCGAGGACGCCTGGAAGGCGGGTCCCGACGAGGAACGGGCCCTGTGGCGGGGGCTCGCCCAGCTGGCGGTGGGGCTGACCCACGCGGCCCGCGGGAACATCACGGGCGGCGCGAGGCTGCTGCGGCGCGGCGCCGGGGCCGTGGAGGAGTGGGCCGCGTCGGCCGCCGGGCGGGGGCAGCCGTACGGGCTGGACCTGGCCGGGCTCACCGAGTGGGCACGGCAGCTGGCGGAGGAGGTGGAGCGGACCGGAGCGGCGGTGGACGCACAGGTCCGCGGGCCTCGGCTGCGGGGGTGACGGGAGGGCAGGGTGGGCGCCGCGGGGCAGCTCCGGGCGCGATGCCCGGACGCGGTGCCGTCGCTGTCAGTGGCGTGGGGCAGACTCGGGGTGTGCGAAAGATTCATGTCATCGGTATCGGCGCGGGCGACCCCGAGCAGCTCACCCTCCAGGCGGTCAGGGCGCTGCGGAGCACGGACGTGTTCTTCGTCCTGGACAAGGGCGAGGTGAAGAGCGATCTCACGCAGCTGCGCCGGGACATGCTGGACGCACACATACCGGAGGGGTCCTACCGGGTGGTGGAGGCCCGGGACCCGGAGCGGGACCGCGGTGCGGGCGGCTCCGCCTACTCCCCCGCCGTCGGCGACTGGCGCAGCGCCCGCGCCGACATCTACGAGCGGCTGATCGCCGAGGAGCTGGGCGATCAGGAGAGCGGCGCGTTCCTGGTGTGGGGGGATCCGGCGCTGTACGACAGCACCCTCGGCATCCTGGAGGAGATCCTGGAGCGCGGCTCGGTGTCCTTCGAGTACGACGTCGTGCCCGGCATCAGCAGTGTGTCGGCGCTGGTGGCACGGCATCGCACCGGCCTGAACCGGGTCGCGCGGCCCGTGCAGATCACCACCGGGCGGCGCCTGGCCGAGGGGTTTCCGGAGGGTGTGGACGACGTGGTGGTGATGCTCGACGCCCACCAGGCGTTCCGGGCGTACGCCGACCAGGACATCGACATCTACTGGGGCGCCTACATCGGCACCCCGGACGAGATCCTCGCCTCCGGTCCGATCGCCGAGGCCGCGCCCCGGATCGAGCGGTTGCGGGCCGAGGCCAGGGAGCGCAAGGGCTGGATCATGGACACGTATCTGCTGCGCCGCCGTCCGCGGCAGCGGTAGGCACCGGGAGGGCGGCGGGCACCCGGGCGGACCGCCCCGCATGCACGGATGGTCCAGCGAGGTGGAACTGCACACCCGGGTGGTCGGCCATGCCGGCCTCGGCATGATCGCCGCGCGCCGCCGGCTGCCGCCCCAGGTGCTGCTGCCGGTCTTCGACCGCATGGTCGACGAAGGCTTCCTGACCCGCGACGGCCATCTCCTCTCGCACACCCGGGCGGGTGCGCGAGAGGCCCGGGTCATCGGCGAGGCGTGGGGCTCCTGGCTGGCGGAGCGGGTCCAGCAGGACCTCGGCCGCCCGTCGGACGCGGATCTGCGGGCCGCGGTGGACACGATCGCCAAGCGCCTCCTGGTGGAGGACCTCAACAGCGGACTGCCGCAGCGGACACGGGAGTTGACGGGCAGCGCGGCCGCCTGAAAAGCGGGGCCGTGGTCCGCGTGCGGGCTCCGTCATCGCGGGGTGAGGTCGAGCCACCTCTGTACTCCCGCCACGTCCGGCACCGCCGTCACCCCGTCCGGGAGGGCCGGTCGGCGTACGACCACCACGGGCAGGGCCAGCTCGCGGGCGGCCGTGAGTTTGGCGGACGTGGCCGCTGCCCCGCTGTCCTTGGTGACCAGGACGTCGATGCGGTGCTCGTGGAGGAGCGCCGACTCGTCGGCCACCGTGAACGGGCCGCGGGCCAGGAGGACTTCGGTGTGCGGGGGCAGGGGCGGCTCGGGCAGCTCCACCGACCGTACGACGAAGTGCAGTGCGGTGAGAGGGGCGAAGGCGGCGAGCTCCATGCGGCCGGTGGTCAGGAACACCCGCCGGCCGAGGCCCGGCAGCAACCGGGCGGCCTCGTCGAGGGAGTCGACCGGATGCCAGCGGTCCCCCGGTCCGGGCCGCCAGCCCGGGCGGCGCAGCACCACCGAGGGCACACCGGTCGCCGCGGCCGCCCGGGCCGCGTGGGCGGTGATCGCGCGGGCGAAGGGATGCGTGGCGTCGACCAGTGCGTCGACCTGCTCCTCCCGCAGCCAGTCGGCCAGCCCCTCCGCCCCGCCGAACCCTCCGACCCGGACCTCCCCCGCCACCGCGCCCGGCCGGGTCACCCGCCCCGCGAGGGAGGTGGTGACGCGCCACCCCGGCCGCGACGCGAGCGCGGCGGCCAGTTCGCGGGCCTCGGTGGTGCCGCCGAGGATGAGGATGTGCGGGGACATGGCGGGAAGCGTACGAGGTCCCAGGCGCGAGACGGCACGGCGGGTGGGCGACTGCGGCCGACGGCCGCGCTCCTCCTGGCAGGGCGTCCTTGGCGCGCGGCAACGGGCGTTCCCACCCGTTCCTGGTTAGGGTCCGGGCATGGCATCCGTGCGCGCGGTCCTGATCGACATCGACGGAGTTCTCACCGTGTCGTGGGAGCCGCTGCCGGGGGCGGTGGCGGCGGTGCGGGAGCTCCGGGAGGCCGGTCTCGGCGTGGCGCTGGTGACGAACACGACCTCGCGGACCCGGGCGTCGATCGCCTCGGTGCTCGCGGGGGCGGGGTTTTCCGTGCAGGCGCAGGACATTCTCACCGCGCCCGCGGCCACCGCCTCATATCTGGCCGAGCACTGCCCCGGCGCCCGCTGCACGCTGCTGAACAGCGGGGACATCGCCGAGGATCTCGCGGACGTCACGCTGGTCGGCGGCGAGGCCGAGGAGGTCGATGTGGTCGTCCTCGGTGGCGCGGGACCCGAGTTCGGTTACCCGGCGCTCAACCAGGCCTTCGGGCACCTGCAGCGCGGGGCCCGGCTGGTGGCGATGCACCGCAATCTGTACTGGCGTACCGCCGACGGGCTCCAGCTCGACGCCGGGGCCTTCCTGGCCGGTCTGGAGCAGGCCGCCCGGACCGAGGCCGAGGTCACCGGCAAGCCGTCGCCCGCGTTCTTCGAGGCGGCGCTCGCCCGGCTCGGGGTCGGGGCGGACCAGGCACTGATGGTGGGCGACGACATCGAGTCGGACGTACTGGCCGCCCAGCGCGCCGGGCTCACCGGGGTGCTCGTGAGGACCGGGAAGTACCTCCCGGAGACCCACCGCTCGGCGAGCGGCAGGCCCGACCACGTGATCGACTCCATCGCGGACCTGCCGGCGCTGCTCGGCGCGTCAGCGCAGCAGTAGCTGTACGCCGCCCACGACCGTCGCCGCGATCACGAGCTGTTCGAAGAGCCGCTGGTTGATCCGGTGCACCGCCCATTTGCCGAGGAACGCCCCGGGCACCACGAACGCCACGAGGGCGAGGTCGAGCAGCAGCGAGCGGCCGTCGATCAGGCCGAGGCCGACGCTGAAGGGCACCTTGGAGACGTTGACGATCAGGAAGAAGAACGCCGAGGTGCCGAGGAAACCGAGCTTGCGGAAGCCAGCCGACAGCAGGTACATCGACATCACCGGGCCGCCGGCGTTGGCGACCATGGTGGTGAAGCCGCCGAGCACACCGTAGGAGCGGGCCTTGATCCGGCCGGTTCGGGTGGCGACCGAGTCGGGTTCCTCCTCGGTGTCGGCCGTGCGGCGGCGCCACACCGTCACCGCGGCCATGAAGAGGAGGATCGCGCCGATCGAGGTGCGGACGATCCCGTCGTCCGCCCACTGCAGGAACAGCGTGCCGGCGACCACGCCGACCGCGACCGCGGGGAACAGGCGCCAGAGGGTGGGCCAGTGGGCGTGCCGTCGGTAGGTGAGCACCGCGAGCAGGTCCCCGGCGATCAGGATCGGCAGCAGCGCGCCGGTGGAGGCGCGGGCGGGCAGCACCGCGGCGAAGATCGCGAGGCTGACCGTGTTGGCCCCGCTGACGGCCGTCTTGGAGAAGCCGACGAGCAGGGCCGCGGCGGCGAGCGCGGCGAACTCCCAGCCGGAAATGTGCCAGAGCGTCATCGTGTCCATGCGGAGACCGATGCTAGGTGGAGGTAAGAGATCTTGTCAGTGCCGTCTCGCCGAGTGGTCCTGTTGGAGTCGTCGGACTCGGCCCCCTCGTGACTCCCGGCCGTCGTCATCGAGGGACGGAGCGGCTTTAATCGACACCGCATCGACACCGCGAGTTTCGGACTGCGACGCAGCGGGAGCAGACATGGCCGAGCACGTCCTCACCGGAAGCAACGGCCCTCTCGCCGTGCGCGAGTGGCCGCACGACCACCCCCGGTACCTGGCCCTCGTGGTGCACGGATACGGGGAGCACGTCGGCCGGTACGAAGAACTCGCCGGGGTCCTCGTGGCGCACGGAGCGGCCGTCTTCGGGCCCGATCACGCCGGGCACGGGAAGTCCGCCGGGGAACGGGTCCTGATCGAGGACTTCGAGGACGTGGTCACGGACGTGCACGCGGTGGCGGCCCTGGCGCGGAGCGTCCACCCCGGTGTCCCCCTCGTCATGGTCGGGCACTCCATGGGCGGTCTGATCGCCGCCCGCTTCGCCCAGCGGTACGGCACCGAGCTCGCCGCGCTCGTGCTGTCGGGTCCGGTGATCGGCGCCTGGGAGCTGCCCGGGGCGCTGCTCGCCCTCGACGAGATCCCGGACACGCCCGTCAGCCCGGCCTCCCTCTCCCGTGACCCGGCGGTGGGCGCCGCCTACCGGGCGGACCCCCTCGTCTGGCACGGCCCGATGAAGCGCCCGACGGTGGAGGCGTTCGCCCGCACCCTGGAGACCGTGTCGGGGGGCGGTGACGTCGGCCCGCTCCCGCTGCTGTGGCTGCACGGCGACGACGACCGGCTGGTACCTCTCGGAGGGAGCCGCGTCGGCATCGAGGGGATCAGGGGCGGAACGTTCACCGAGCGGATCTACTCCGGAGCCCGGCACGAGGTGTTCCACGAGACGAACAAGGCGGCCGTCTTCGCAGACGTGACGGACTTCCTCGACGAGGTGCTCACAGGCTGAGACACCACAGTTTGCACGAGTACGCCCGGGGCACCCGCGCCCCCATGGAGTGGTTGCGTCGAGCGGCCTGCGTGGGAGAGGACCCCGAGCTGTTCTTCCCCGTGGGCACGCAAGGACCCGCGCTGCGGGACACCGCGGCGGCGAAGCGCGTCTGCGCCCGCTGCCCGGTCGCCCCCGAGTGCCTCGATCTGGCGCTCAGCGGTGGGCAGACCTCGGGCGTGTGGGGCGGGACCTGCGAACAGGAACGCGACGAACAGCTCCGTACGGGCATTGACCATGCCAGAAGGAGGAGCACGGTATGACTGTGGTCAGGAGCACCCTGTCCGACTCGGCCCGCGAGACGGCCGGGGAGGCCCTGCAGAACACCCTGGTGGATCTGATCGGTCTGTCGTTGATCGGAAAGCAGGCGCACTGGAACATCGTGGGCCCGCGTTTCCGGTCCATCCACCTGCAGCTGGACGAGGTGGTGACGACGGCCCGCTCGTTCTCCGACACGGTGGCGGAGCGCGCCGCGGCCCTGGGTGTGCCGCCGGACGGCCGGCCCGAGTCGATCGCCGCCGCGTACACGCTGCCCGGCTCGAAGGGCGGCTGGATCCGCGACGACGAGGTCGTCCGGCTGATCGTGGAGACGCTGGAGGCGGCCATCGGCCGACTGCGCGAGCGCATCGAGGCCACCGAGAAGGCCGACCCGGTCACGCAGGACCTGCTGATCGGCATCACCGCCGAGCTGGAGAAGCAGCGCTGGATGTTCGAGGCCGAGAACTGGCCCCGGGACTGACCGTCCGCACACACCCACCGAAAGGCGCATGCGATGACCGACGCTCTCGAACTCGACGCGTTGTGGGAGGACTTCCACCGCGCGGTGAACATGACCTCGCAGGAACTGGCCGCCTGGCTGCGGGTCAGCGAGGCCGACGAGTCCGCCGAGCCGCTGCCGGAACACGCGGGTGAGCCGACCGGGCAGCATGTCCTCGCGATCCTCCAGAAGCGGCGCACGGACCTGACCGACGACGACCTCGAGGTGATGTACGAGGTCGTGGACACCGTCAGCGCGGAGGCCGGCGCGGAGAAGGAACACGAGGCCGAGGAGACCCTGCGCAGGCATCGCCTGATGTCCGTCGGACACGATCCGCTGAGGCGATGACCAGGGCCGAGCGCGTCGTAGGGGAACTCGTCGGCGCGCACGGGCGGACCTACGCCGCGGAGGCGGGCATCACGCTGAAGGACACCCCGCAGCCCCTGTACCGGCTGCTGGTGCTGTCCCTTCTGCTCAGTGCCCGCATCCGCGGCTCCGTCGCGATCGCCACCGCGCGCGAACTGCACCGGGCGGGACTGCGCGACCCCGGCCGCATGGCCCGGGCCACCTGGCAGCAGCGGGTGGACGCGCTGGGCCGCGGCGGCTACCGGCGCTACGACGAACGCACGGCCACGCAACTCGGCCGGGGCGCCGAGCTGTTGACCGAGCGGTGGGGCGGCGATCTGCGTCGGCTGCGCGCGGAGGCGGACGGCGACGTCGCCGAACTGCGGCGCCTGCTCCAGGAGTTCCCCGGCATCGGCCCGGCCGGCGCCGACATCTTCCTGCGCGAGGTGCAGGGCCTCTGGCCGGAGGTCGCGCCCTGGCTGGACGGCAGGACACTGGCCGGTGCCGAGCGGCTCGGCCTTCCGAAGGATCCCGACCGGCTGATCGAGCTGGCCGGAGATGTCCGACCGGACGTTCTGGCCGCCGCGTTGGTGCGTGCGGCGATCGACGACGAGGTGGCCGAAGACAGCCTCCGTCGCGCCGGGTGACATGGCACACTGCTCGCACATTCTGTCGAGCAGAGGAGCTTTGTGTGACCGGGACCGAGTCGGCCGGCCGGCGGATCGACACGAGCAGGCCGCATCCGGCCCGGGTGTACGACTGGTTCCTCGGCGGGAAGGACAACTACCCGGTCGACGAGGAGCTCGGACGGCAGATCACCGCGCAGGGGGACGCTCCCCGGCAGGCGCGTGCCAACCGCCGGTTCATGGAGCGGGCCACCCGGGTCGTCGTACGGGAGGCGGGAATCCGCCAGTTCCTCGACATCGGCTCCGGCATCCCCACCGAGCCCAACCTCCACCAGATCGCCCAGTCCGCCGTACCGGACGCCCGGATCGTGTACGTCGACAACGACCCGATCGTGCTGGCCCACGCGGCGGCCCTGCTGCACGGCACCCCGGAGGGGGCGACGCACTACCTCCAGGCGGACGCCCGCGAGCCGCGGAGAATCCTCCAGGGCGCCTCCGCCGTCCTCGACTTCGAGCAGCCCGTCGCGCTGTCGCTGGTCGCGCTGCTGCACTTCATCTCTGACGAGGACGGCGCCCAGGAGCTGGTGGACACCCTGGTCGACGCGCTGGCACCGGGCAGTTGTCTGGTGCTGTCGGCGATGACGGCGGACTTCGATCCGGAGCGGGTACGCGCGGGTATCGCGGCATACACGGCGAGCGGGGTCACCCTGGTGGCCCGCTCGCACGACGAGGTGAGCCGTCTCTTCAAGGGACTTGAGGTGCTGGAGCCGGGGATCGTGTCCCTGTCGCGGTGGCGTCCGGACGCACGCGAGGAGGGCGACGCCGTGTCGCTGTACGGGGCGGTCGGCATCAAGCGCTGAGCCCGCCGACCGGATCTCACCCCAGCAGCCATCCGCCGTCCACGCTCAACTCCACCGCGTTGACCGAGCCGTTGCGCAGCAGGAAGTCCACGGCGTCCACCACGTCCGCCACGGTCGCGAGCCGTCCGGTCGGGGTCCTGGCCCGCAGTCCCGCCAGGACCTCCTCCGGCTTGGCCCGCCAGTAGGGGCTGTCCCCCACCACCCCGGGATGGATCGCGTTGACCCGGACGGGAGCGAGTTCGACGGCGAGGGAGTGCATCAGCCCGGTCACCCCGGCGTTCACGGTCGCCACCGTCGTCGCTCCCGGGTAGGGCCGCTCCTTGGCCTGTCCGCCGAACAGCACGATGGCGCTGTCGTCGCGCAGTCGGCTCTGCAGCGCGTGCACGACGGCGGTGTAGCCGACCAGCTTGAGGGTGACGAGGTGGACGGCGGCGTCGATGTCGTACGCGCTCACCCGGTTCTCGTCGCGGGAGATGCCCGCGATCACCAGGTGGTCGACGGTTCCCACGTCGCTCAGCGCGTCGACGATCCCCTTCGGGCGCGCGAGGTCCAGGGCGAGCCCCCGGGCGCCGATCTCCTTGGCGGCGGTGTCGGTGCGGTGGGCGTCCCGTCCGGTGATCACCACCTCGTCGCCACGCCCGGCACGCACCCGGGCGAACTCCCTGCCGATGCCCGAGGTTCCCCCGATCACCACCACGCCGCTCATCGGTCAGCCTCCCTCAGGTAGTCCCAGTCCCGTGTGAAGCGGTAGGAGTGCCGCACCGGCGGCTGCGGCGCCTGTGTCTCCAGCCAACGCAGCGGCCCCTCACCGGCGTTGGAGAAGCCGTGCACACAACCGGCCCCCGCCCAGGCGCAGTCGCCCGGACCGAGCCGGTACGCCGAACCGTCGAAGACCGCGTCCACCTCGCCCTGGAGGAACAGGTACGTCTCCTCGAAGGGGTGGTCGTGCGTGCCCGCGACGCCGTCGGGCGCGTACTGCACCATGAACATCGTCGAGGCCACCGCGCCCAGGTCGCTGTCGACCATCATCTTCACGGTGATCCCGCTGTAGACGAGCAGCGCGGTCCGCATGCTCGCCGACACCGCGAGCAGGTCCTGGGACTGCTTGCCGGGGTCCATCTGGGCGGGTTCGAAGTGCCCGAAGGAGCGGGTGCGCGGGTCGCGGACGTCGATACGGACGGGCGGGCGCACCGGCCACGGGGAGACCGTCTGGGTGTCGTACCCGTACCGGGCCCGCGGCACGGGTGCGAGCAGGTCCGCCCAGCGGGCGACGCCGTCCCCGGTACCGCGCCAGGCGTGCGGGACGCCGGCGGGCAGGAGGCCGTAGTCGCCCTCCTCCAGCAGATACGAGCCCTCGGGCACGTCGAGGATCACGGTCCCGTCGAGGAGGTGGAAGCTCTCCTCGTACGAGTGGACATGAGCCGCCACGCTCCCGTCGGGGCGCAGCTCGCACACCCCGAAACCGGTGTGCGAGCTGCCGTCGGCCTCGCCGACCAACTCGCTCCGCCGGTAGCCGTGTTCGTCGTACGACGGCTCGGGGAGGTCGGTGGCCCGGCGCACCAGGTGTCGCGTCACGCCCGGGCCTCCTTCGCGGCCAGCAGCCGGTCGCGGGACTCCTCGACCAGGCGCCGGGCACGCGCCACGTCGGCCGTGAGCCTGCCGTCACGCTTGCGGACGACGCCGTCGACGAGGACCGTCTCCACGTTGGACACGTCGGCGCTGAGGGCCACCGCGGCGGCGGCGTCATGAACGGGAGCCACGTTCAGGGCGGTTGCGTCGATCGCGACGACGTCCGCGCGCTTGCCCGGCGTGAGCGATCCGGTGCGGTCCTCCAGGCCGGCGACATGGGCGCCGTTGCGGGTGGCGATCTCCAGCATCTGACGTGCCGTCAACATGGTGTCGGGGACCGGGACGTCGGCCTGCCAGCTGGCCGCGTTGACCCGGGCGCGCTCGGCTCCGAAGGCCGCGCGGATCTGGGTGAACATGTCGCCGGGCACGGTGGTGACGACGTCGATGCTCAGGGAGGGGCGCAGGCCGTGCTCGATCGCCTTCATCACCGGCGGCCAGCCGTGCCCCATCTGCGTCTCGACCTGCGGCGCGATGGAGACCGTACCGCCGCTGTCGGCGACCAGCCGCCACTCCTCCTCGCTGAAGTAGCAGCAGTGGACGTAGGTGGTGTCCGGGCCGAGCAGTCCGAGGTCGTGGAGCTGCTTGACCATGCCGAAGCGGCCGGCGAGGCGTCCCATGGCCACGTGCACGGTGATCGGGATGTCGAGCTCGCGGGCCAGGGCCCACTCGGAGGTGACGACGTCGTTGACGCAGAAGCCGGGGCCGCGGGTGGCGAGGCCCAGGGTGAGCAGGCCGGTGTCGGCGGAGAAGTACTCGCTGCGGATCCGGCGTACGTCGTCGCCCGGGATCGCGATCTTGCTCTCGAACCAGTAGTCGGCGAGCGAGGTGTTGGCGCTGCCGTACGCGTACTGGGCGCGGATGCCGGTCTCCGCGAGGGCCCGGATCGCCGCGTCCGGATGCTCGGGCGTGTTGTTGATGTGGGACCAGTCGACGAGTGTGGTGATACCGGCGTTGAGGCACTCCAGGGCGCCCGCGAGGTTGGCCGCGTACACGTCCTCGGGGGTGTAGAGGGGTGCGAAGGTGTCGAGGATGTCGACGAAGTAGTCGTCGAGGGTGGCGTCGGGCGCCACGTTCCGGATCGACGCCTCCCAGGTGTGGCGGTGGGTGTCGACGAAGCCGGGGATCACGATGCGGCCGCTCATGTCGAGGACCTCGGCGTCCGCGCCGATCTCGCGGTCCACGGCCGCGATCCTCCCGTCCTCGATGAGGACGTCCCCCCTCGGCCGGTCCCCGATGGCGGGGTCCATGGAGAGCACGTGTCCGGCACGAAGGAGTATCCGATGGGTCATCGCGCTTCCTCCTCAGGGGTGTTCAGTACGCGGCCAGGCTCCTGACGGCCGCCACGACTTTGTCGACGGTGGGAATGACCTGTTCCTCCAGCGCGTCCGCGAACGGCAGCGGCACGCACTCCCCGGCCACCCGCCGCACCGGCGCGTCCAGCAGCCCGAACCCCTCGTCGGCGACGACGGAGACCAGGGTCGCGCCCCAGCCGCCCTGGTACGGGTTCTCCTCGACGGTCACCAGCCGGGAGGTACGGCCGAGGGAGGCGAGCACGGTGGCCATGTCGAGGGGCACCAGGCAGCGCAGGTCGACGACCTCGACGCCGATGCCGTCCGCGGCGAGCCGCTCCGCTGCCGTGAGCGCGACCGGCACCATCGAGGCGAGCGCCACCAGCGTCACGTCGGCGCCCTCACGCACGACGGCGGCGCGCCCCAGCTCGACCACGTGGTCCGGCGGCGGAGGTGGCCCCTTGGTCGCCAGCAGCCCCTTGTGCTCGAAGAACACGACCGGGTCGTCGCTGCGGATCGCCGCCGCCATCATCCCGATGACGTCGGCGGGGGTGGAGGGTGCCGCGATCTTCAGCCCGGGGACGGTCAGGGCCCAGTTCTCGGTGGCCTGCGAGTGCTGGGCGCCGAATCCGAGCCCGCCGCCGTTGGCGGTGCGCACGACGAGGGGCACGGTGACCTGACCACCCGTCATGTACCGCACCTTGGGTATCTCGTTGGCGAGGTAGTCCCAGCAACAGGCCAGGAAGTCGGAGAACATGATCTCCGCGACGGGCCGCATCCCGGTCATCGCCGCGCCCATCGCCGCGCCCACGATGGCCTGTTCGGAGATCGGGGTGTCCCACACCCGCTCGGACCCGAACTCCTTGTGCAGTCCGGCGGTCGTCTTGAACACCCCTCCTGCCTCGCCGATGTCCTCCCCCAGGCAGACCACGGACGGATCGCGTCGCATCTCCCGCGCGATGCCCTCGGCGACCGCCTCCCGGTACGTGATCACGTCCGCCATGCCGCACCTCCGTCGGCCCACACGTCGGTGAAGGCCTCACGGGGATCGGGCGACGGCGCGTTCCGCGCGGCCTCGACCGCCCGCTGTACGACGGTCCGCGCGCGGTCGTCGGCCTCGGCGACCGTCTCCTCGGGCACCCCGGCCTCGACGAGCCGCCCGCGTGCGATGTCCAACGGGTCGTGCTTGAGCCAGCGTTCGACCTCCTCGGCCGGCCGGTACGTCGCCGGGTCGGTGCGGCTGTGCCCGAAGTGGCGGTAGGTCTCGGCCTCCAGCAGGGCGGGCCCCTCTCCGGCACGGGCCCGCCGCGCCAGCCGGGCCACGGTCTCCAGTACGGAGACGACGTCGTTGCCGTCGACGACCTCGCCGGGGATGCCGTAGGCGGAAGCCCGGTCGGCGGCCGGCCGGGGCACCGCGGTGACGTCGGCGATCGGCGTGTACTCCATGTACAGGTTGTTCTCGCAGACGAACAGCACAGGCAGCTTCCACACGGCGGCCAGGTTCAACGCCTCGTGGAAGGCGCCGATGTTGGTGGCGCCGTCCCCGAAGAAGGCGACCGCGAGCTGCCCGGTGCCGCGCAGCTTCGCCGACCAGGCGGCGCCGACCGCCATCGGGAGGTGGGCTCCGACGATGGCGTAGGAGCCGAGCATGTTGGTGGCCGCCTTGGTGAGGTGCATCGAGCCGCCCTTGGCCCCGCACAACCCCGTCGCCCTGCTCATGAGTTCGGCGAGGCACTCCTCGGGGGTGGCACCCCGGGCCAGCGCGTGGTGGTGGCCGCGATAGGTGGCGAAGACGTAGTCGTCGTCGCGCAGCGCGGCGCTCGCTCCGACGGCGATCGCCTCGTGGCCGGCGGCGAGGTGGGTGGTGCCCTTGACGAGGCCCTGGAGGAAAAGGTCGTGGGCGGCCTTCTCGGTACGGCGGATGAGGGCCATCTGCTCGTACAGGGCGAGGAGTTCACCGGTGTCCATCGCCGCTCCCCCGGTGTCCGTCCGCGGTCCCGGTGTTCAGGTGGGACTGTGCCTCCCGGGCGGTGTTGAGCTCGCCGCCCACCGTCCAGTACTTGCGGCCCGCGACCAGGAGTTCCTCGGCGGGGAACTTGGTGATGACCTCGCAGCCGTCGGCGGTGACGACCAGTTCCTCCTCGATCCGGGCGGCGGACCAGCCGTCGGCGGCGGGCCAGTAGGTCTCCAGGGCGAACACCATGCCCTCTTCGAGGACTTCGGGGTGGTCGAGGGAGACCAGGCGGCTGAAGATGGGCTTCTCCCAGATCGACAGGCCCACGCCGTGGCCGTACTGGAGAGCGAAGGCGGCGGTCTCGTCGGCGAAGCCGAACTCCTGCGCGCGCGGCCACACCTGGACGATGTCGGCGGTGGTGGCGCCCGGCCGCACAAGGGCGATCGCCTGGTCCATGTACTCGCGGCAGCGCACATAGGCGTCCCGTTGGGCGCGGGAGGCGCTGCCGACGGCGAAGGTGCGGTAGTAGCAGGTGCGGTAGCCGAGATGGCTGTGCAGGATGTCGAAGAAGGCGGGGTCGCCGGGGCGGATCAGGCGGTCGCTGTAGACATGCGGGTGAGGTGAACAGCGTTCGCCCGAGATGGCGTTGACGCCTTCGACGTACTCGCTGCCGAGGTCGTAGAGGACCTTGCTGACCAGTCCGACGCACTCGTTCTCGCGGACGCCGGGGCGGAGGTGGGCGTAGAGCTCCTCGTAGGCCGCGTCGACCATCGCGCAGGCCTGGGCGAGCAGGGAGATCTCGTCGCCGGTCTTGACGCGGCGGGCCTCCAGGAAGACCTGCTGGCCGTCGACCACGTCGATGCCCTCGACGCGCAGGGCGGCGAGGACGGGCATCTCGGCGACGTCGATGCCGAGCGGTTCGCCGGCGAGGCCGTGCGCGCGCAGTTCGGCGGCGATCTTCGCGGCGACGTCCTCGGCGATCCCGGCGTCCGGGTGGAAGGCGCCGCGCAGGGTGGAGATGCCGGCGCGGGCTCCGGTGGGCGGGCCTTCCTTGCCGTCGCTGTAGTCGAGCCACGGGTTGTAGAGCTGGTGGTGGCGGGCCGCGGAGCCGAAGTCCCAGACGATCGGTTCGCCGCCGCGGACCAGCAGGGCGAAGCGGATCAGCTTGTCCATCGCCCAGGTACCGATGTGCGTGGCGGTCATGTAGCGGATGTTGGCGAAGTCGAAGCTGAGCACGGCGCCCAGTTCGGAGCGGTTCAGTGTGTCGTGGAGCCGGGCCAGGCGCTGTCGGCGCAGCCGGTCCAGGTCCACTCGCGCTTCCCAGTCGACGGCGTTGGGGCCGTAAGTGCGGATCGCCATCGCGACCACCCCCACCATCGAGTCAACGACCGTCCACGGGGAGTGTCAAGTGACACTGAACGTTTTGGCTGTCATGGAACGGTGTGGCTGGACACGAACCAGACACCCACGGCCGGTTCGTCGCCGTCGTTGCGGTAGCGGTGGGGGGTGGTGGACTCGAAGCTGACGGCGTCGCCGGGACGCAGGACCTGCTCGTCGAAGCCGAGGGTGAGGACGAGTTCACCGGAGGTCAGATAGCCGTACTCGGTGCCGGGGTGGCGCATCAGACCGCCCGAACCGGAGGAGGAGCCGCCGGGCCGGTAGGTGACGAGCAGGAAGTCCACGTCCGTGCCGGGAACGTGCCCGAGCCGCTCCCACACGACGCCGGAATCCAGTTCCAGCACCTCCCGCTCACCGGGGGTGACCAGGGGGCCTATCCGTCGCCCGGGGTCGGCGGCGAAGGCCGCCAGGGCGTGCACGACGGTGGCCGAACCCACCGCCGCGGCGGTCTCCCGGGCCTCGAAGAGCGACTCGACGGAGATCCCGAGAGCCGTGGTGATCGCGTACAGGGTGCTGACCGACGGCTGGCTCTTCCCGGTCTCGATCTGGGAGACCAGACTCGCGGAGACACCGACCTCGCGGGCCAGGGCACGCAGGCCGAGGCCACGCTCCAGCCGCGCCTGCCGGATACGTACGCCGACGGACGGCACGGGGGCAGGGGACACGGGCGGGCTCCTCTCCTGTGCAGCCCCATTGAACAACCTGGCCCACCGCCCGGGGAAGACGGCCCGGTCGCCCGGGGACGAGCGGGGCCCTTCGCCCGGGCAGGACGCCGACCCCCACCCGACGCAGAGCACACATGTGTCCGGGACAAGCCCCCCTCCCCCCGACCACCCCCGCCGCACCATCAGGGAAACAGCGCTCGCACCTCCCACCCGTCCCCCGCCCGCGGCCCCGCATGCAGCTCGCCCCCCAGTGCCGTCACCCGCTCCTTCAGGCCCACGAGCCCGAAACCGCCCCCGTGAGCCGCCGGAGGCAACTGGCTGCCGCCGCGGCCGTCGTCGGAGACGGTCACCTCCAGGCGGTCCCGCTCGTACCGCAGTCCGACGGCGATCTCGGAGGCGTCGCCCGCGTGCCGCCGTACGTTGGTCAGGGCCTCCTGGACCACTCGGAAGGCCGCCGCCTGGACCTCGTGCGGGAGGTCCTCGGGCACGACGGGTTCGCGGTGCAGGGCGGCCTTCTGGACGGGGCTGGAGAAGCCGTCGACGAGCCCGGCGATGCCTGCCAGGTCGCCCACCGGACGCCGGTCGGCGGCGTCCGCGGTGTCGCGCAGGACGCCGACCGTGCGGCGCATCGACGCCAGCGCCTCGGTCGCGGCGCGCTCTATCCCGGCGAGGACCGGATCGAGCTCGTCGGAGTCGGTGTCCGCCATCATGCGGGCCACCTGTGTCTGCACCAGGATGCCGGTGACATGGTGGGCGACGAAGTCGTGCAGGTCGGCGGCGATGGCCAGGCGTTCGGAGCGGCGGGTCTCGCTCACGGCGACGGTCCGCCGGTAGTCCTGCGAGCGCAGGTACGCGGCGAACGCCACGGTGAGGCCGATCAGGACGAACCCGATCAGCATGTACGCCAGCATGAAGTCCTCGTCGTCGGCGAACGGCCGCGCCGGCAGCGCGAGCACGGCGGCCCCGACGAGCGACGCGCACGGCATCACCGAGGTGCGCGGGCAGTGCCGTACGGCGACGAACAGCAGGCACAGCAGGATCGCCGGCTCACCCGGCCCGAACAGGGCGCCGGAGCGCAGCACCGAGTCGGCCGTGCACAGCAGGGAGCCCACGGCCGGTACGACGGTGCGCAGTTGAGGGGTGAGCCAGAGTGGGCGCCGGTGGGCCGGCCACAGTACGGCGGCGCCGCCGATCAGCAGCACGACTGCCTGTGGCCAGCCGACACCGCGGTCGGTGCCGGAGGCGAGGAGATCGACGGCGGCCGCCGCGACGAGGGCACCGATGCCTGCGCCCCACACGCAGCCTCGGGCGGTAACGGACTTCATGCGATCACCGTATGCGCGGGGGACAGTGAAGGGATCGGCCGAACGGCCGAGGAGCGGTCGTGCCGGGCCCGCGGTCCCTGGCCGTTCGGCCGAGGCGGGAGCCGGGGTCCACGAGCGAGGGTGGAGCCACTTCCCCGGGAGCACTGCCCGGGAGGCACCCCTGCGGGAGCCACCTCCTCCCCCTCCCCTGTACCTGGAGCACGTGATGCAACGCAAGATCCTCGTCGGCGCCGTCGGCGGACTGGCCGGCGCGGCCGTCGTCTTCGGGCTCGGCACCCACTTCCTCTCCGGCACCGAGTCGAACACGCGGCTGAGCGACGACACCACGGTGTCGGTCGACGGCCACCGGGCCCTGGCGGCGAACATCGTCGCGGGCCGCACCGAGAGCAAGTACCACCCCCTGCCGTGGGTCGGCGTGAAGGTCACCCACGTCTCCTGCCCGGGCGGGCTCAAGGCCGTCGCCGGCGCCACCCTCACCTGCACCGGGACGAAGAGGGGCGGCGAGACCGTGGACATACCGGTCACCGTGGTCAGGGCCTCGGCCACGTCCGTCACCTGGAAGTTCGACCGCTAGCAGAGGACCGCCTCACATCATGGACACCGTCCTGGCCGGTTACGGCCTCGTCAAGAAGTACGGCTCCACCACCGCGCTGGCCGGGGTGGACGTCGAGGTCCGCGAGCGCGATTCGCTGGCGATCATGGGTCCGTCCGGCTCCGGCAAGTCCACCCTGCTGCACAGCCTCGCGGGGATCGTCCGCCCGGACGGCGGTGAGGTGATGCTGCGCGGCGAGCGCATCGACCGGCTCGGCGAGAACAGACTCAGCGCACTGCGCCGCAAGCGCTTCGGCTTCGTCTTCCAGTCCGGTCAGCTGCTCCCTGAACTGCCCGCCGAGGAGAATGTGGCACTGCCGCTGATGCTGGAGGGCGTCCCCCGCAAGCAGGCCGTCGAGCGGGCCCGCCGCTGGTTCGTGCCGCTGGGCCTGGACGGTCTGGCGCACCGCAGGCCCGGTCAGCTCTCCGGCGGCCAGGCCCAGCGGGTGGCGATCGCCCGTGCCCTGGCCGTCGAGCCGGACGTCGTCTTCGCAGACGAGCCGACGGGCGCACTCGACCAGGCCACCAGCACTGAGGTGGTCCGGCTGCTGACCTCGGTCACCCGCGAACAGGGCGCCGCCCTGGTGATGGTCTCCCATGACGCGGATGTCGCCGCCCACTGCGACCGGATCCTGCATGTCCGAGACGGCCGGATCAGCGGCCACAGCCAGTACACGGTCGCCTGAGCGGCAGGAGATGTCATGCGTTCCCCCGTCCTGTTCCTGACCTGGCACCTGAGCCGGTCCTCCGGACGCCGCGGCGTCCAGAGCCGGCTGCTCGCGGCCGGTGCCGCCGCCGTCGGCGCGTTCGTCCTGCTGGTGATCGCCGGCGCCGCCCTGGGCTCCGGCACCCGCGCCGACCGCACCGCCTGGCGCACCCCCGAGCCCGCCCGGCACGCCACGGCGGTCCAGGCGCTCGCGACGACGTACGTGCGCCACGAGCCCGTCACCGTGGTCTCCCTCGCCCAGCTCCCCGGACGGCCGCGGACCCCCGCCCCGCCCGGCCTGACGGCCTTCCCCCGGCAGGGCGAGGTGTACGTCTCCCCCGCCCTGGCCGCACTGCTGCACCAACTGCCCGCGAACCAGCTCGCCGACCGCTTCCCGAAGGTGTCGTCGTACGGCACCATCGGCGCCGCCGGTCTGGCCTCGCCCGACGAACTGGTGGCCGTGGTCGGACGCGCTCCGACCGATCCCGCGGTGTCCAGGGCGGCGGAGGGGTCCACGGTGGCCGACATCGACCAGGTCGCTCGGGCCGGGATCACCGGCTTCACGGGCGACCACGCGAGCCTGTTCACCTCCTCGGACCAGCAGATCGCGCTGGTGGGCGTGGGGCTCCTGGTGATGCCGGTGGTGGTCCTCTCCGCGGCTTCCGGACGGCTGGGTGCGGCCCGGCGCGAGCAGCAGCTGGCCGCGTTGCGGCTGGCGGGAGCCACCCCGCGGCAGATCATCGGGATGACCGCGCTGGAGACCGCGGCGCTCGGCGCGGCCGGCGCCCTGGCGGGGGCGGCGCTGTACTCGGCGGCACTGCCCGCGCTCGCCGAGATCCCCTACGGCATCGGCGGCTGGTACACGAGCCAGCTGTGGGTGGGGCTGCCGTGGCTGGCTGCGGCCGTGGCGGCGGTCACCGGACTCATCACGGTCAGCGCGGTGTCCACGCTGCGCCAGGTCGCCACCTCGCCGCTCGGGGTCGCCCAGCAGGCCGATCCGCGGCGGACCCGGCTCATCCGGCTGGTGCTGTTCGTGGCGGTCCTGCTCTATCTCTGGAGTTCCACCTCGGGCGGCCAGTTGTCGGCCCGGCAGGTGATGGGGCTGCTCCTGATGTTCTACGGCGCGTTCTGGCTGTTCGGGCCGTGGGTGGTGGACCGGCTGGGCCGACTGGTGAGCCGCTTCGCCCGGCGTCCGGCGACGCTGCTGGCGGGCCGACGCCTCAGCGACGACCCCCGGGGTGCCTGGCGTACGGTCAGCGGCCTCGTCCTGGCCGGGTTCGCGGCGGGTTTCTTCGCCGTCAGCATGGTCGGCATGGACGGTTCCGCGCACCGGGGCCAGATCGCGGTCGCCGGTGCGCACGCCTCCGAGGTCCGCACGCTGCTGCGGGACGCGGGTGTCCCCGCGACCGTCCGCACGGTGGGCGAGGACGAGTGGGACGAGCTCCTCAACAGCACCCCGGGCGTGATCGTCCACGTCTCCGGCGGCGGACAGGCCCGGCTCGACGCGGCCGTCACCGCGCTGACCCCCGCAAGTCCGGCCCGTCCGGTCATCACCCAGGACTCCGCGACGGCCGGCGACCGCTCGGCCATAGGCCGCTTCGCCGAGGTCAGCACGGCGACGCTGGCCCTGAGCTTCCTCGTCGCCACCACCTCAGCCGGCCTCACCGCCGCCGCGGGCGTCCTGGACCGACGCCGGATCTACGGTCTCCTGCGTCTCGCCGGCACCCCGTTGAAGGTGCTGGACCGGGCCCGTGTCCGCGAGACGGTGATCCCCCTGGTCGTCCTGGCGGGCGGCACCACGGCGGTCGGCGTCTACGCCTCCTACCGCCTCAACAAGATCTTCGGCGCCACCCTCAACACCTCCGGCACCCTGCAACTCGGCGCCTGCGTGGCCGTCGGTGCCCTGGCGATGTTCGCGGCGATCGGCATGAGCCGCCCACTGCTGCGCAGAGTGACGCGGGACGCGATACGCAGCGCGGACTGAGGGGGCGGGCGAGCCCGAGGTGACGGAGGCCGTCGGCCGCGGGCGGGGGGCGACAGCGAGCACCGACCGTCGGCATGGACGCCGATGCTCCTCCGTTGCCCTGGGCAACACCTCCATCACCACCTCGTCCCCACCCCCTCCACCCCACTCGGCCCTTGTCCACACCGGCACCGCCCCCGCACCCCCTGAGGCATGATCGACCCATGACGAGCTCCACCCCGCCGGCCGCGCCCATCCGCGTGCTGATCGCCGACGACCAGGACATGGTCCGTACCGGCTTCCGTTTCTTCCTGGACGCGCAGCCGGACATCACCGTGGTCGCCGAGGCCGCCGACGGGGAGACGGCGGTGCGGCTGGCCCGGGAGGCGCGGCCCGATGTGTGTCTGCTGGACATCCGGATGCCGAAGCTGGACGGGCTGGAGGCGACCCGGCTGCTGGCCGGGCCCGAGGTCGCCGATCCCCTGCGGGTGGTGGTGGTCACCACCTTCGACCTCGACGAGTACGTCTACGGCGCGCTGCGCGGCGGTGCCTGCGGGTTCCTGCTGAAGGACTCCGGGCCCACGCTGCTCGCCGAGGCGGTCCGCGCCGCCGCGGCCGGTGACTCGTTGGTCTCCCCCTCGGTCACCGTCCGTCTGCTGCGGCACCTCACGGCGGGCCCGAAGCCGGAACCGGTGGTCGTGTCCCGCCCGGCACCGGCCACCGAGCCCCTGACCGACCGTGAGCTCGACGTGGTCCGCCTGGTCGCCCTCGGCCGTACGAACGCGGAGATCGCCGCGGAGCTGTACGTCTCCCTCTCCACGGTCAAGACCCACCTCGCCAGCGTCCAGCTCAAACTGGCCGCACGGAACCGCGTGGAGATCGCCGCCTGGGCCTGGCAGCACGGGCACGCGCGGCCCGAGCACTGAGTCACCCCTTCTTCTTGGCTCCCAACAGCTCTTCCATCCGGTCGAACCGCTCGTGCAGGGCATGCAGGGTCTCGGCACCCACAGGGTGCAGACGCCTGTGCTGCCGCGCCACGAACCAGGTCGCGAGTGCCGCCGTGACCATGCCGTAGGTCGTGATCCCGACGACCATGACGACTGTGCCGACGGCCCGGCCCCACCAGGTCACGGGGTAGAAGTCGCCGTATCCGACGGTCGTGGCCGTCTCGACAGCCCACCACAGGGCCTTCGGGTACGAGGTCAGACTGGCGCCCCGCGCCCCCTCCTCGGCGGCGACCACCGCCCAGGATCCGGTGAGCATCACCGCGAGAAGGACGGCGGTCGCACCGCCTGCCGCCTTCGCATGGAGCGAGCGGCCCTCCCGGCCGTGCATCAACTCGACCATCCTCGCGAGGATTCCGGGCAGCATGCTCACTCCTCGAAGTCCGGGGGCGGCGCGGGCGCACGGGGCCAGTGTCACCGCCCAGAGGGTGTCCGGCACTTCGGACAGGGCGTTCGAGTCGCGGTTTGCGGGACAAGCTGATCATCGGACGGCACAATGGCGGCAACGGTCGCAGGCACGGAGAAGGAGCACTGTCGTGAGCGAGAGCCACACCCCGTCGGGCGCATCGGCGAGGCTGAACACAGGTGTGGCGCACAACGCGCGCGTGTGGAACTACTGGATCGGCGGCAAGGACAACTACGAGGTCGACCAGCGGGTCGGCGACCATGTCGCCGGGATGTTCCCGATCATCCGGGAGATCGCCCGCGCGGACCGCTGGTTCCTGGGCCGCTCGGTGCGCTTCCTCGCCGAGGAGCGGGGCATCCGGCAGTTCCTCGACGTCGGCACGGGGCTGCCGACGGTGGACAACACCCATGAGATCGCCCAGCGCATCGCCCCCGACGCCCGGATCGTCTACGTCGACAACGACCCGATCGTCCTCGTGCACGCCCGCACCCTGCTGACCAGCACTCCCGAGGGCGTGACCGACTACATCGACGCCGATGTCCACGACCCGGCCGCCATCCTCGAACGGGCCGCGCAGACCCTGGACTTCAGCAAGCCGGTCGCGGTGATGATGCTCGGCATCCTCAACTTCGTCCTCGACACCGACGAGGCGCGCAGGATCGCGCACGAGATCATGGCCGCCATGCCCGCCGGCAGCCATCTGGCCCTGACCCACCCCACGTTCGACGCCGACCTCGGCGGCGAGGGCCAGATCCCGGCCATGAAGTTCTGGAACGAGAACGCCACTCCTGCGATCACGGCCCGCAGCGGCGCGGACATCGCCACGTTCTTCGACGGACTCGACCTCCTCGAACCGGGCCTGGTCTCCTGCTCGCAGTGGCGGGCCGAGTCCGACTCCCCGGCCGTGGTACCGCAGTTCGGCGGGGTGGCCGTGAAACCCTGACGCGGGATCTGTTGGGCCGAGCCCGTCGTGGAGGACGTATGACCACCCTTGCCGACCCCGTCCCCGGGGGCCGTCCCGGGGACGTGGACCGGGCCACCGCTCTGAGCGAGGAGCTGTCCGCGCAGGGGGTGCACGGCGTGGTGCTGGCCTATGTCGACACCGCGGGCATCTGCCGGGTGAAGACCGTCCCGACGGCGAAGCTGGCCTCCGCCGCGGCCTGGGGCGTGGGCATGTCGCCGGTGTTCGACACCTTCCTGGCGAACGACTCGATCGTCACCACGGACACCCTGGGCTCCCCGGACGGCGATCTGCGCCTGTACCCCGATCTCGACCGGGTGGTGGCACTGGCCGGGCAGCCCGGCTGGGCCTGGGCGGCGGTGGACAGGATCACTCAGGAGGGCGAGCCCCATCCGGGCTGCTCCCGGACGGTTCTGCGGCGGATCGTGACCGAGGCGGCCGAGCGGCACGGGATCGCCTTCGAGGCGGGCATCGAGATCGAGTGGGCGGTGGGCCGGGGCCCGGCGGCGGACGGTGACTTCGTGCCCGCGGTGGCGGGGCCGGCGTACGGCGCCACCCGGCAGGTGGAACTGAGCGACTACGCGGCCGACCTGCTGGCGGCCTGCGCCGCGCAGGGCATCGAGGTGGCGCAGTTCCATCCCGAGTACGCGGCCGGGCAGTTCGAGATCTCCACGGGTGCCCTGGACCCGGTGGCGGCGGCCGATGTCAGCGTCCTGGTACGGCAGACGATCCGTGCGGTGGCCCAACGGCACGGACTCGTCGTCTCCTTTGCCCCGGCCGTCTTCGCCGAGGGCGTCGGCAACGGCGGCCATCTCCATCTCTCCGCCTGGCGCGACGGCGTGAACCTCCATTCGGGCGGCAAGGGCCGGTACGGCATGACGCGCGAGGCCGAGTGGTTCGTCGCGGGTGTCCTCGCCCACCTGCACGCGCTGACGGCCCTGACCGCGCCGAGCCCGGCCAGTTATCTGCGCCTCAAGCCCTCCCAGTGGGCGGGGGTGTTCTCCGCCTGGGGCCGGGAGACCCGGGAGGCGGCCGTGCGGATCGTCACCGGCACGGCGGGGCTGACCGACCGGGCCGCGAACCTGGAGCTCAAGCCGGTCGACCTGGCCGCGAACCCGTATCTCGCGCTCACCGGCCTGATCGCCGCCGGACTCGACGGGCTGACCTCGGCCATGCCCCTGCCCCGGGAGATCACCGGCGATCCGGCTCTGCTCCCCGCCGACCGGGCCGCCGCCATGGGCGTCCGCCGGCTGCCGACCTCCCTGTCCCAGGCGGTCCGGGCCTTCCGTGCCGACGAACAGCTGCGGGCCGCGCTGGGTCCGGTCCTCGCCGACGCCGTGGTGGCCGTGCGCTTCGGGGAGAGCGATTCCGTGGCCGACCTGGACGACGAGCAGATCGCGGCGGCGTACCGCTGGAAGTACTGAGCATGAGCGGACGTGTCCATGAGGCCCTCGCCGTGGCCCGGCTGGTGGACCACCACTGCCACGGCGTCGTGACCGGCGCACTCGACCGGCCGGGCTTCGAGTCGTTGCTCACCGAGGGCGCGGCCTGGCCCGGGATCTCCCCGTTCGACAGCCCCGTCGGCGTGGCGGTCCGGCGGCACTGCGCGCCGCTGCTGGACCTCCCCCGTCACGCGCCGCCCGAGGCCTACCTGGCCCGCCGTGCCGAGCTCGGCCCGCACGAGGTCAACCGCCGCTTCCTGAGCGCCGCGGGCACGGACGTGTTCTGCGTCGACACCGGGTACGCGCCGGACCGCATCACCTCGCCCGGGGAGCTGGCGGGCATCGCGGGCGGGACGGCCTACGAGGTCGTACGGCTGGAGAGTGTCGCGGAGGCGGTGGCGGCGCGGGGCGTGGAGCCGCACGCGTACGCCGGCACGTTCCGGGCGGCCGCGCTGGACGCCGTGGGGCGGCCCGATGTGGTGGCCGTGAAGTCGGTCGCCGCCTACCGCACCGGATTCGACCTGGACCCGGAGCGCCCCTCGGAGGCGGAGGTCACCCGTGCCGCCGCGGACTGGCTGGCCCGCGGTGGACGCCTGGCCGATCCCGTTCTCGTACGGCATCTGCTGTGGACCGCCGTGGACCTGGGGCTGCCGCTCCAGCTGCACACCGGGTTCGGTGACAGCGACATCCGGATGCACCGCGTGGATCCGACCCACCTCACGGACTGGCTGCACCTGACCGCGGGCACGATCCCGGTTCTGCTGCTGCACTGCTGGCCGTACCAGCGGCAGGCCGCCTATCTGGCCGCGGTGTTCGAGCAGGTGTACCTGGACGTGGGCCTGACGCTGCACTTCGTGGGCCCCGCGCGGTCCCGGGCGATCCTGGCGGAGGCGCTGGAGATCACGCCGTTCCGCAAGCTGCTGTACAGCTCCGACGCCTACGGATTGGCCGAATTCCATCTGCTCGGCGCGCTGTCCTTCCGGCAGGGCCTGGCCTCACTGCTCCAGGGGCGGGTGGACGCCGACGAGCTGAGCCTGCCGGACGCCTTGCGCATCGCGGCCTGGACGAGCGGGGACAACGCCCGCCGTCTCTACGGACTTCCCGCCCCGTCCCCGTCCCACCAGGCGAGCGCGACCGAGCACCCGCCGTCCCCGGAAAGTATGATCTAGCAATGTCTGACTTGACCGAAACCACGCCCGGCTGGCTGAGCGCCGACGATCTCGAGCAGGCGCGCGCCCGGATGCCCATCCTGTACGTCGAGGCCGTGCCCGTGCGCGTCGACGACAGCGGCGACGTCACCAGTGTCGGCCTGCTGCTGCGCATCGGACCCGACGGAACGGTCAGCCGGACTCTGGTCTCCGGCCGCGTTCTGCACCACGAGCGGGTCCGGGACGCCCTGTTGCGTCACCTGGAGAAGGACCTGGGACCCGTGGCGCTCCCCAGGATCCCGTCCTCGCTCCAGCCGTTCACGGTGGCGGAGTACTTCCCCACCCAGGGCGTCACGCCCTTCCACGACCCGCGCCAGCACGCGGTGTCGCTCGCCTACGTCGTCCCGGTGGCCGGCGACTGCCGGCCCCGCCAGGACGCCCTGGACCTGGTGTGGTTCAGCCCGCAGGAGGCCCTGTCACCGGCGGTGGCGAGCGAGATGCCCGGCGGTCACGGGGTGCTCCTCAAGCAGGCGCTGGCCCATGTGGGATGCGTGATCTGAGGCCTGCCGGCGGTCAGTCGGTCTCCTTGCGCTGCGTCGTGCCGGGCTCGCCGCCGTCCCGGGTCCATTCGACGACCAGTTCGTCCTTGCTGCCGAAGCGGACCAGGTGGCTGCCAACGACGCCCTCCAGCAGATCGAGGTGCTCGGACTCCGTCTCCAGCGTCAGCAGCAGCGCGCCCTCGGTAGCGGTGAGGGAGCCCCTGCCTCCGTTCTGGAAGAGCAGGCTGCCCTCACCGCTGTCCTCGTCCCACGTGGTCTGGCTGCGACGCCCGAGATGCGAGGCGAGCTGCTTGGCGTAGCGGTGCGGGCGCTCGGTGGCGACGCGGGCTTCGGAGCGGGGCATGGGAACTCCCAGGAGTGCGGTGGTGCGGAACGGACTCGATGCTGCCGCAACACCGGCCGCTCCACACCCATTCCGCGGCCCTCGCTCACCGCACGGCCGGGACGGCCCTAGCCGCGGGTCCCGGTCGTCATGGAGAACTCGTCGGCCTCCGCCAGGTCGAAGTCGCCGTGGTCGCTGCCCAGGCCCTGCGCCACGAGTGCCGCCGCGGCGCAGCCCAGGACCGCCGCCTCGCGCGGTGTGCGGCCCAGGCTCATCCCGCGCAGGAAGCCCGCCGAGAAGGCGTCGCCGCAGCCGGTGGTGTCGACGACCTCGACCTCGAAGGCGGGGACCGTCTCCGTGCCCTCGGCGGTGACCAGGAGGGCGCCGTCGCCGCCGCGGGTGACCGCGACCAGGCCCACGCCGCCGGCCAGGAACTTCTTCGCTCCGGTGACGACGTCCTGCTCCTCGCTGAAGCCGAGGACCTGGTCCTCGTTGGGGAGCAGGAAGTCGACGTACGGGAGCAGTGGTTCGATCTGGTCGAAGGTGCCGAGCTCGCCCGGGGCGAGGAGGTCCACCGAGGTGACCACGCCGTGCTCCTTGGCGTGCGCCAGGATGCGGGCGGCGACCTCGGCTCCGATCAGCTCGGGACCGCCGAGGTGCAGGTGGCTCGCCTCGGCGACCGCGTCCCAGGGCACGTCGTCGAGGCCGTAGGTGATGTTGGCGCCGAGCAGGTGGAGGGTGGGGCGGTCGCCGTTGGGGCGGATGGGCAGGACGGTCGCGGAGGTGGAGGTGTCGATGCGGCGGACGAGCAGCCCGGTGTCGATTCCCGCCTTGTCGAGGAGCCGCGTGAGCAGGTCGCCGGTCGGGTCGGTGCCGATCGCCCCGGCGGTGCGCACCGAGGCGCCCAGCTTGGCCAGGGTCAGGGCGGTGCCGGCGGCCGTGCCCGCGGCGGTCATGCGGATGTCCTCGACCAGGGTCGCGCCCTGGCCCTCGGGTATCTCCTCGACCGGCCGGACCAGGACGTCCAGTACGTGCACGCCCATGGTGACCACGTTCTGCGCCTTCATCGGGTTCCCTCCTGTGCGGATTGCGTGGTGCCGTAGTTGCGGGCGAGGGCGGCCTCGATCACCGCGATCTGCTGCTGTTCGTCGAGGACGCGGGGCGCGCCCAGGGCGGCCGCGCGCTGGTAGACACCGCAGGCCCACTCCAGGAGCAGGGCGTGCTCGACCGCCTTGTCGAGGGTCGGGGCGTGGGTGACGGCCCCGTGGTTGGCCATCAGGGCGGCGCCCCGGCCCTCCAGCGCGGTGAGGACCGACTCGGCGAGTTCCGGGGTGCCGAAGGTGGCGTAGGGCGCGACCCGGACGGTGCCTCCGAGGGCCAGCAACTGGTAGTGGATGCAGGGCAGTTCGTGGAGGACGAGGGAGAGGGCGGTGGCCATGGGGGCGTGGGTGTGCACGACCGCGGTGGTGCCGTAGCGGCGGTAGACGCCCAGGTGGAGGTCGAGTTCGGAGGTCGGCAGCAGACTGCCGGTCACGATCTCCCCGTCGAGGTCGACGACGGTCACCTGGTCCGGGGTGAGCTCGGCCAGGATCGCTCCGGTCGCGGTGATCGCCACGCGGTCCTCGACGCGGACGCTGACGTTTCCCGCCGTGCCGATGAGCAGGCCCTCGGCTCCCAGTCGGCGGCAGGCGGCCGCCACGGCGGCCCGCTCCTCGCTCAGCGCCGGGCTTGAGTCGGTCATGCGCGCGACGCTAACCTAAACCTGAAACAAAGTCACGTTCAGGTTCGGAGGTAGTCGTGTGAGGTGGTCACGTGGGTGAGCGGAGGTCGTACCGTGGCTGAGGCCGCCCCCGACGCCGAGCCGGCGGCATGGCTCGCCTCCCTGCGTCGCACCCCCCAACAGGCCCGCAGCCGGGCCCGGTTGGCAAGGGTGCTCGAAGCCGCGGAGCACATCCTGGTGGAGGAGGGCGTCGAGTCGCTCACCACGACCCGCATCGCGTCCGAGGCGCGGGTGTCGGTCGGTTCGCTCTACCAGTACCTGCCCGACCGCGGGGCGATCATCGAGGCGCTGGCGGCCGGCTACTTCGCCAAACTGGAAGCGGCGATGGACGCGCTCGTCGAGGCCGCGGCCGCCGAGCGCTGGGAGGACCCGGTCGGTGTCCTCGTCGACGCGTACGCCGAGATCTACCGCACCGAACACGGCTTCCGCGCCCTGTGGTTCGGCAGCGGGCTGACCGAGCGGACCCGGGCCGCGGACCGCGAGCACAAGCACCGGATGGCCGACGGGATCCGCCGCATCCTGCTCGCGCTGCGGCTCGCCGAGGACGACGAGACCCTCGCCCGGGTCTGCCACGCCGCGATCCTCGCCGCAGACGCCCTGGCGCAGGAGGCCTTCCGCCGGGACACGAAGGGGGACACCGCGCTGCTGGAGGAGGCGAAGATCCTTTTGCGCGGATATCTCACGGACATCGCCGCGCGGTACAGACTGTCCTGACGTCGTCGGGACAACGGGAGTCTCATGCAACTCGTCTTCACCGGCCGGGTGATCGAATGGCGCGGCCCGGCCCCCTACTACTTCGTCCCCGTGCCCGGCCAGGAGTCCGCCGACATCGGTGAGGTGGCCCGTATGGCCACGTACGGCTGGGGCGTGATCCCGGTGGAGGCCCGGATCGGCGAGGTCACCTTCACGACCTCGTTGTTCCCGAAGGACGGCGGCTATCTGCTGCCCCTCAAGAACGCGGTACGCGGACCGGAAGGGCTCGACGCGGGCGACGAGGTGCGGGTGGAGTTGACGGTCCGCTTCTAGGTCCCCGGTGACGGCTCATCCGGACGGCACCCGCCGCCCGCTCGTGGACGTTCCCCGACGTATCGTGCAGCCGTGACCGACACCGAGCCCCTGCGGCTGCCCGACATGCCGTTGCACGATCCGTTCGTCGTCGCGGACGAGGAGTCGCGGACGTACTTCCTCTACACGTCCAACGAGCCGTCCGTGTCGGGTGTCCAGGGCGTCGGGACGATGGTGTACCGCAGCCGGGACCTGCGGGACTGGACGCGGCCCGTGGTGGTGTTCCGGACGGACGAGCAGGAGGGCATCTGGGCGCGGGACGGCGGATGGGCGCCGGAGGTGCACGCGTGGGACGGCAGGTACTACCTGTTCACCACCCTGCACGACGAGGGCCGCGTGCTGCCGGTCCCGCCCGCCGGGCGCTGGGGTACGCCCTTCCCCCTGCCGAACCACGCGCGCGGCACGATCACCGCCGTGTCCGACTCCCTGCTGGGCCCCTTCACCGTCGTCGACCCGTCCGGGCCGACCCCGCCCGCGCGGCTCATGACCCTCGACGGCACGCTCCACGTCGACCCGGCCGGGCAGCCCTGGATGGTGTACGCGCACGAGTGGCTGCAGACCGTCGACGGGACGATGGAAGCGGTCCGGCTGGCCCCCGATCTGACCGGGACGATCGGGGAGCCCGTCTTCCTGTTCAAGGCCTCGGACGCGTTCTGGCTCGGTGAGCAGATCCCCGCGGGCGTGCCGCACCAGCTCGCGCCCTACGTCACCGACGGCCCGCAGCTCCACCGCACCCCCGACGGCGCGCTCCTCATGCTCTGGTCGACGTACGAGAAGAACCGGGCGGATGCGGACGGCACCGTCAGTGGCGGGTACGTGCAGACCTACGCCGTCTCCCGGTCCGGTGAGCTGACCGGGCCCTGGGAGCAGCGCCGGCCGCTGGTCCGCGACGACAGCGGGCACGGCATGCTGTTTTGGACCTTCGACGGCCGGCTGATGATGATCCTCCACCGCCCCTTCGAGAACGCCCGCGGCAAGCTGTACGAGATGCGGATCGAGGGCGACGAACTGCGGGTGCTGCGACAGCGCACCGACCTGGACGGCGACGAGGCCGGCGCGGCCCGCGCCTGATCCAGGACGGACCTCGGCGCACCGGGCAGCGACCGGCCGGCCCCGGACGCCCTCCCTCAGATGGCCTCACGGATGGCCTGTTCGAAGCCCTCGACGTGGCTGCGGGCGAGCCGCGCCGCCGTGTCCGCGTCGCCGGAGACGATCGCCTCGATCAGCGGACCGTGCTCCTCGACATGGCCGGCCATGTCGGACAGCCGGTCCACGAACAGGCACCAGATGCGGGTGGCGAGGTTGTCGTGGCGGACGAGGGTGTCCTCCAGGTACGGATTGTGCGTGGCGGTGTAGATGGCGCGGTGGACCTGGAGGTCCAGGTGCATGAGCCCGGCGGAGTCCCGTCCGGGAGCCCCGGCGCTGTCGAGTTCCCGCCGCAGGGCCGCGAGGTTCGCCCGGTCGGTGGCCGTGGCGCGCCGCGCGGCCTGCGCCGCCGCCAGGGGTTCCAGCTCCAGGCGCACCTCGGAGATGTGTGCCAGGTCGGTGATGTTGACCTCCGTGGCGAAGGTGCCGCGGCGGGGATAGGTCGTGATCAGGCGCTCGTACTGGAGCCGCTTGAGCGCCTCGCGCACCGGTGTGCGGCCGACGCCCAGGGACTGCCCCAGCTGTTCCTCGTTGATCGGCGCGCCGGGCCGGATCTCCAGCATGACCAGCCGGTCCCGGATGGCACGGTACGCGCGCTCGGCGAGCGACAGTTCCTCGATCTCGGTCGCGACCTGCTGCATGGATGCCCCCTTGACCTGTGCGGCGAGCTCCCATACCTTACCGCACAGGCTGATATATCAGTTGCCCATTAGCCGGCTCTCAGGATGGTGCACAGATGGCAACGAGTACGCCGCTCACCACGCCCGCCTCGCCGCTCTCCCTCCCGCTCAGCGAACTCGACCCGGACGTCGCCGACGCGGTGGCCGCCGAACTGCACCGCCAGCAGTCCACGCTGGAGATGATCGCCTCGGAGAACTTCGCGCCCGCCGCCGTGATGGAGGCCCAGGGCTCGGTCCTGACCAACAAGTACGCCGAGGGCTACCCGGGCCGCCGCTACTACGGCGGCTGCGAACACGTCGACGTGATCGAGCGGTTGGCCGTCGCCCGGGTGAAGGAGCTCTTCGGCGCCGAGGCCGCGAACGTCCAGCCGCACTCCGGCGCCCAGGCCAACGCGGCCGCCATGTTCGCCCTGCTCACGCCCGGCGACACCATCCTCGGCCTCGACCTGGCGCACGGCGGGCACCTGACCCACGGCATGCGCCTCAACTACTCGGGCAAGCTGTACGACGTCGTCCCGTACCACGTGCGCGAGTCCGACCTGCGCATCGACATGGACGAGGTCGAACGGCTCGCGCTCGCGCACCGGCCCAAGATGATCGTCGCGGGCTGGTCGGCCTACCCCCGGCAGCTGGACTTCGCCGGGTTCCGGCGGATCGCCGACGCGGTGGGCGCGTACCTGATGGTGGACATGGCGCACTTCGCGGGACTGGTGGCGGCGGGCCTTCACCCGAGTCCGGTGCCGTACGCCGACGTCGTCACCACGACCACGCACAAGACGCTCGGCGGTCCGCGCGGCGGGGTCATCCTCAGCCGCGCCGACCTGGCCAAGAAGATCAACTCGGCGGTCTTCCCCGGTCAGCAGGGCGGTCCGCTGGAGCATGTGATCGCGGCGAAGGCGGTGGCCTTCAAGGTGGCGGCGGGCGAGGAGTTCAAGGAGCGCCAGCGGCGCACCCTGCGGGGCGCGAAGATCCTCGCCGGCCGGCTGCTGGCCGACGACGTGGCCGAGGCCGGGATCACCGTCCTGACCGGCGGCACCGAAGTCCACCTGGTGCTGGTCGACCTGCGGAACTCCGAACTCGACGGGAAGCAGGCCGAGGACCGGCTGCACCGCATCGGCATCACCGTCAACCGCAACGCCGTACCCTTCGACCCGCGCCCCCCGATGATCTCCTCGGGCCTGCGGATCGGTACGCCCGCGCTGGCCACCCGCGGCTTCGGCGCCACGGAGTTCCGCGAGGTCGCCGACATCATCGCCGAGGCCCTGAAGCGCGAACGCCCCGAGGACGAACTGCGCGCCCGGGTGGAGAAACTCGCCGCCGCCTTCCCCCTGTACCCCCACCTCGACGGAGGCCCGGCATGAGTGCCGAACCGCTGCCGGAGCACCCGGACTTCCTCTGGCGCAACCCCGATCCGAAGCGGTCGTACGACGTCGTCGTCGTGGGCGCCGGCGGCCACGGTCTCGCCACCGCCTACTACCTCGCCAAGAACCACGGCATCACGGACATCGCCGTGCTGGAGAAGGGCTGGCTCGCGGGCGGCAACATGGCCCGCAACACCACGATCATCCGCTCCAACTACCTGTGGGACGAGAGCGCGGCGATCTACGAGCACGCGCTGAAGCTGTGGGAGCGGCTCCCGGAGGAGCTGGACTACGACTTCCTGTTCAGCCAGCGCGGAGTCCTCAACCTCGCGCACACCCTCCAGGACGTCCGCGAGGGGGTGCGCCGCGTCAACGCCAACCGCCTCAACGGGGTCGACGCCGAGTGGCTGGAGCCGGACGAGGTCGCCAAGGTCTGCCCCATCCTCAACGTCTCCTCCCGCACCCGCTATCCGGTGCTCGGCGCCACCTTCCAGCCCCGGGCCGGCATCGCCAAGCACGACCACGTCGCCTGGGCCCTGGCCCGCCGCGCCGACGAACTGGGCGTGGACCTGATCCAGGGCTGCGAGGTCACCGGCTTCCTCAAGGACGGCGACCGGGTGGTGGGCGTCGACACCAACCGCGGCCGCATCCACGCGGGTCGGGTCGGTCTCGCGGCCGCCGGACACAGCAGCGTGCTGGCCGAGCGGGCGGGCATCCGGCTGCCGGTGCAGTCCCACCCGCTCCAGGCCCTGGTCTCCGAACTGCACGAGCCGGTGCATCCGACCGTCGTCATGTCGAACCATGTGCACGTCTACGTCTCCCAGGCCCACAAGGGCGAGTTGGTGATGGGCGCGGGCGTCGACTCGTACAACGGCTACGGTCAGCGCGGCTCGTTCCACGTGATCGAGCAGCAGATGGCCGCCGCTGTCGAGCTGTTCCCGGTCTTCGCGCGGGCGCATGTGCTGCGGACCTGGGGCGGCATCGTCGACGTCACTCCGGACGCCTCGCCCATCATCGGCAGCACGCCCGTCGAGAACCTCTACGTCAACTGCGGCTGGGGGACCGGCGGTTTCAAGGCCACTCCGGCGGCCGGCTGGACCTTCGCGCACACCATCGCCACCGGCGAGCCGCATCCGCTGAACGCCCCCTTCGCCCTGGACCGTTTCACGACCGGCGCGCTGATCGACGAGCACGGCGCCGCGGCCGTGGCCCACTGAGGCATCGAGGAGAACGCCATGCTGCTGATCACCTGCCCGTGGTGCGGCCCACGGAACGAGACGGAGTACCGCTACGGCGGTCAGGCCCACGTCCCCCACCCCGAGTCCCCGGCCGACCTCACCGACGAGCAGTGGGCCGAGTACGTCTTCTACCGCGACAACCCCAAGGGCCCCTTCGCGGAACGGTGGATGCACAGCGTCGGCTGCCGCCGTTGGTTCAACGTCCTGCGCGACACCGCCACCCACGAGGTGCTGACCTCGTACCGGCTCGACGAGCCACGCCCCGGAGGGAACCGATGACCGACCAGCGCTTCCGGCTGCCGCGAGGCGGCCGTGTCGACCGCGGCACGCTGCTGCGATTCACCGTCGACGGACGGCAGTTGACCGGTCGTCCCGGCGACACCCTCGCCTCGGCGATGCTGGCGAACGGCATCGTGGAGGTCGCTCCCTCGCTCTACCGCGGCCGTCCGCGCGGCATCGTCTCCGCGGGCGTCGAGGAGCCCAACGCCCTGGTCCAGCTGGACGGTTCGCACTCGGAGGGCATGCTCCCGGCCACGACCGTCGAACTCTACGACGGCCTGTGCGCCACCACGCTGTCCGGGATGGGCCGGCTCGACCCCACTCCCGACCCCGCCGTCTACGACAAGAAGTACGTCCACACCGACGTCCTGGTCGTCGGCGCCGGTCCGGCGGGCCTCGCGGCGGCCGCCACCGCCGCCGCCTCCGGCGCCCGGCTGATCCTCGTCGACGAGCAGCCCGAGCCCGGTGACGGGGAGCGGTCCGAGGAGTTGCGGGCGGCCCTCGACGCCGCCCCCGAGGCCGTCGTACTGCATCGGACCACGGCCTTCGGGTCGTACGACGACAACTACGTGCTGGCGCTCCAGCGGCGCACCGACCACCTCGGCGCCGACGCCCCCGAAGGCGTCTCGCGGCAGCGGCTGTGGCACATTCGCGCCCGCCAGGTGATCCTGGCGACCGGCGCGCACGAGCGTCCGCTGGTCTTCGCGGGCAACGACCGGCCCGGCGTGATGCTCGCCGGGGCGGTGCGCACGTATCTCAACCGGTATGCCGTGGCAGCGGGTTCACGGGTCGTGGTGAGCACGACCAACGACAGCGCCTACGACACGGTCGCCGATCTGCACACGGCCGGCGTCGCCGTCGTGGCCGTGGTGGACGCCCGCCCCGAACTCTCCGAGCGGGCCGCCGAGGTGACGGCGGCGACGGGCGTGCGGGTCCTGACGGGCAGCGCGGTGGTCGACACCTCCGGCGACCGCAGGCTCACCGGCGTCACCGTGCGGGCCCTCGACCTCGACGGGCAACTCACCGGTGCACCCGAGTCGTTCGCCTGCGATCTGCTCGCCGTGTCCGGCGGCTGGAGTCCGGTGGTGCATCTGCACAGCCAGCGTCAGGGCAAGCTGCGCTGGGACTCCGGGCTCGTCGCGTTCGTGCCGGACGGGGCCGTACGGGACCAGCAGGTCGTGGGGGCGGCCCGGGGGACGTACGACCTCGACGACTGTCTGGCCGAGGGGGCACGGGCCGGAGCACTGGCGGCGACCGCGGCGGGGTTCCCGGTCCCGGTCCCGGCCGAGGTCGCCCGGCGGGCGCCCGGCCCGACCCGCGCCCTGTGGCTGACGCCCGCCTCCGACGGCCAACCCGGCACCTGGGACGGCCACTTCGTCGATCTCCAGCGCGATGTCACCGTCGCCGACGTCTGGCGCTCCACTGGCGCCGGGATGCGCGGGGTCGAGCACGTCAAGCGGTACACCTCGCTCGGCACGGCGAACGACCAGGGCAAGACGTCCGGCGTCAACGCGATCGGGGTGATCGCCGAGGCCCTCGGCGGTTCACTCGGGGAGATCGGCACCACGGCCTACCGGGCGCCGTACACGCCGATCGCCTTCGCCGCCCTGGCCGGGCGCGAGCGCGGGGAGCTGTTCGACCCGGAGCGGACCACCTCCATCCACCCCTGGCATGTGGCGCACGGCGCCGAGTTCGAGGACGTCGGGCAGTGGAAGCGTCCCCGGTACTACCCGCAGGCCGGTGAGGACATGGACACGGCCGTGGCGCGCGAGTGCCGGGCGGCCCGGGAGGGCGTGGCGTTCATGGACGCGTCCACCCTCGGCAAGATCGAGATCTGGGGCGCGGACGCGGGCGAGTTCCTCAACCGGATCTACACGAACGCCTTCAAGAAGCTGAAGCCCGGCACCGGGCGTTACGGCGTGATGTGCAAGCCCGACGGCATGATCTTCGACGACGGCGTGACCCTGCGGCTCGACGACAACCGCTACTTCATGACCACCACGACCGGCGGCGCCGCGAACGTCCTGGACTGGCTGGAGGAGTGGCTGCAGACCGAGTGGCCCGAACTCGACGTGCACTGCACCTCGGTGACCGAGCAGTGGGCGACGATCGCCGTCGTCGGCCCGCAGTCGCGCGCGGTCGTCGGCCATCTCGCCCCGGACCTCGACCTGTCGAACGAGGCCTTCCCGTTCATGGCCTTCCGCGAGACCACCCTGGCCTCCGGCGTCCCGGCCCGCGTCTGCCGGATCTCCTTCTCCGGCGAACTGGCCTACGAGATCAACGTCTCCGCCTGGTACGGCCGTTCGGTCTGGGAGGAGGTGGACGCGGTCGGCCGGCCGTACGGCATCACCCCGTACGGAACCGAGACGATGCACGTCCTGCGGGCCGAGAAGGGCTACATCATCGTCGGCCAGGACACCGACGGGACGGTCACCCCGCAGGACGCGGGCATGAGCTGGGTGGTCTCGAAGCAGAAGGACTTCATCGGCAAACGGTCCTTCGCCCGCGCCGACACCTCCCGCACCGACCGCAAGCAACTGGTCGGGCTGTTGCCGGCCGACCGCACGACCCGGCTGCCCGAGGGCACCCAACTCGTCGCACCGGAGACCGACCTCGAGTCGGTGCCCGTGCCGATGCTCGGCCACGTCACCTCCAGCTACCACAGCCCGGCCCTCGGCCGCCCCTTCGCCCTCGCCCTCGTGGCCGACGGCCAGGCGAGGAAGGGCCAGACCCTGCTCGCCCCGGTCGGCGAGGCCCTGGTGCCCGTCGAGGTGACCGACTTCGTCCTCTACGACCCCGAAGGGACCAGGCGAGATGGCTGAACCGATCATGGCGGGGCCGGTGGCCCTGCGCACCAGCCCCCTGTCCCACCTGGAGGAGCGGCTGCGCGCCGCCGCCGTCACCGGCGCCCGGGGCGTCACCCTGACCGAGGTGCCGTTCCTCACGATGGTGAACGTGCGGGTCGACCCCGCGTCCGAGGCTGCCGACCGGATCGGGAGGACACTGGGGGCGCCGCTCCCCCGCCGATGCGGCGACACCGCCGCGAGCGGCCACCGTACGACCGTCTGGCTGGGCCCCGACGAGTGGCTCGTGCTCTCGCGGGCCGACGCCCACACCGTGACGGCGGAGCTGCGGGAAGCCCTCCAGGGCGACCCCGGATCCGTGGTGGACGTGTCGGCGAACCGCACCACCCTGGAGCTGAGCGGCCCGTCCGCCCGCGAGGTCCTGGAGAAGGGCTGCCCGCTGGACCTGCATCCGCGGGTCTTCGGCCCCGGCCGGGCGGTGTCGACGACGGTCGGCCCCGTCGCGGCTCTGCTCTGGCAGACCGACGACGCCCCGACCTACCGCCTGCTCCCGCGGTCCTCGTTCGCCGACTACCTGGCCCGCTGGCTCGTCGACGCGATGAGTGAGTACGGCCGGCCGTGAGCGGGGGTGCCGCCGCACGTGGCACACGAAAAGGGCCCCCGCAGGCTCTCGCCTGCGAAGACCCTTCGCACCGTCGGGACGACAGGATTTGAACCTGCGACCCCTTGACCCCCAGTCAAGTGCGCTACCAAGCTGCGCCACGTCCCGGTGCCTGTCTGACCTGGGGTTTCCCCTGGCCGAACGCGCAGAGAAACCATACCGCACTCGGGTCGGTGGTCGCGCACCCCTTTCCCCGCTCGACCTCAAGCTTGGTCGAGGTTGTACGGGTACGAGATCGGCAGCGGGTCGCTCGGCCACGGACTGCCGATCGGCGTCGGGACGGCGCTGGGGCTGCGCGCCCAGGGCGTCGACCGAGGGCATGTGGCCGCGCACGGGCCGGCGCGCGGTCGCCGCGGGAGCGGATCGGCGCCTTCCTCACTCCGCAGGCAGGCCGAGCTCCGGATACACGTCGAGCAGCCGGGGCGGGGCCGCCTGCCGCCAGGAGTCGGCGAGGATGTCCCGCAGTTCGCCCTCGTCCTCGATCGCGGCGAGACGGGCGCGCACCCACGCGAACTGCGCCTCGTGGTCGGCGATCCAGAACTTCCCCGGCTCGGCCAGCACCAGCTCCTGGCGCTCCTCCTTGGGACAGCGCACGGCGAGGGAGGTCTCGTCCTCGGGCAGCGTGGCGAACATCTTGCCCGCGACCCGGAACGTGGGCATGCTCCAGGCGATCTTCTCCGTCGTGTCCGGCAGGGACAGGGCGATACGGCGTACGTCTTCGGCGTCCGGCATGACAGGCACCGTAGCGGCTGCCACCGACAATCACCTGGTCGGAGCGGTCACCCGAGCCGCTTGTAGTAGAGGGTCGTCGGCCGCAGGACCCCGGCGGGATCGGCCGCGTAGTCGGGGATGACGCCGGCCCGGGTCCAGCCGGCCGAGCCGTAGAGGTGCTCGGCGGGGCTGTCGGTCTCGGTGTCGAGGTGGAGCAGGGTGATGCCGGCCGAGCGGGCGGCTTCCTCCGCGGTGCCGAGGAGCGTGCGCCCGAGGCCCTGTCCGCGCGCGTCCCGGTGCACCATCAGCTTGACCAGCTCCGCGCGGTGGCGGGAGTTGGGCTTGTCGGGGAAGGCCAGGGTGACGGTTCCGAGCGCGCGGCGGCCGTCGCGGGCCGCCCATACCGCCAGGTGTCCGGCGGCCACCGCGCCGACGCGCTCCTTCCACCAGGCGACGGCCGCGGCCCGGTCCATCGGTGCGAGGAACCCGATGGAGGCGCCGTCGTCCACGGTGTCGACCAGCAGCTCGGCCAACTCCTCCGCACAGGACGACAGTTGGGCCTCGTCGAGGCGGGTGACGATCACGGCAGGACCACCGCCAGCACGTACCGCACGGCGTCGGGGCCCGCGCACCGGAACCGGGTCGGCCCCCACACCCGCAGCCGCAGGCAGTCCCCGGTGCCGAGGTGGTGCCCGACGTCCTCGGCGGCGACGTCGAGCGTCCCCTCCAGGACCCAGATGTGCTGCTCCAGGCCGGGCACGGGCGGCCGGTCGTAGGCGATGTCGGCACCGGGGGCGAGCCGCCCCTCGACGAGTTCGCCGCGCAGCCCGGGGTGCGGCGGCGACACGGACCGCCGGACGAACCCGGAGGCGCGGTCCTCCCACACCGGCTGTCCGGCAGCCCGCACCAGCAGCGCGGGCTCGGCCTCGACCTCGCTGAGCAGCTGGGACATGGTCCGCCCGTACACCCCGCACAGCCGGTTCAGCAGCGAGGCGGTGGGGCTGATCTCGGCTCGCTCGGCACGGGAGAGGGTGGACTTGCTGACCCCGCTGCGGTCGGCCAACTCGCCCAGCGACCAGCCGCGTTCGGCGCGCAGCTCGGCGAGCCGGACGCCCAGGCGGGTGTCGACGGGATCGGGTCCGGAGTCATCCTGTTTCACATGCGGGACGTTATCCCATATCCGAGATCAGCTCTACTCCCTGCCTCCGAACGCCGTCCGGCAAGAGAGGCAAGAGAGAAGGGTTCCCTACCCCTGGGCGACGGCTGTGAGCGCGTCGAGGACAGGGCGGATCAGGGGGTGCTCCTCGGCCCCCCGCCGTACGGCCGCGAAGACCCGGCGGGTCGGGGCCACCCCGTCGACCGGTCGTACGACCACTCCGGCGAGGTCCATCCCGATCAGTGCGGAGCGCGGTACCAGGGCCACTCCCGCGTCCGCGGACGCCAGGGCGACCACCGCGCGGAAGTCGTCCGAGGAGTGCTCCAGACGCGGCTGGAAACCGGCGTGCTCACAGGCGAGGACCACCACGTCGTGGCAGGGGTTGCCCGGGTAGGGGCCGATCCACGGGTCCTTGGCGAGCTCGGCCAGCGGCACCTCGCCCGCGTCGGCCAGCCGGTGGCTCACCGGCACGACCGCGTCGAAGGGCTCGGCGTACAGCGGCACGTGCGCCAGCCGTGGGTCGTCGGCGGGCGGGGCCCCGCGGTACTCGACCGCGACCGCCACGTCGACCTGCCGGTCCAGGACCATCGGCAGGCTGGCGTCGCCCTCGGCGTCCTGGACGCGGAGGTGGATGCCGGGGGCGGTCGAGGCGAGGCGGGCCACCGCGGGCGCCACCACCAGGGCGATCCCGGTCGCGAAGGAGGCGACGGTGACCGTGCCGGCCGCGCCCGAACTGTAGGCGGCCAGCTCGGCCTCCGCCCGCTCCAGCTGGGCGAGGACCGCGTTGGTGTGGCTGAGCAGGATCTCGCCGGCCGGAGTCAGCCGTACACCCTTCGCGCCGCGCTCGACGAGCCGGTGGCCGGTCTCCTGCTCCAGGGCCGTGAGCTGCTGCGAGACCGCGGAGGGCGTGAGATACAGCGCGGCGGCAGCCGCCGTGACCGTGCGGTGGTCGGCCACCGCACGGAGGATGTGGAGCCGCCGCGCTTCGATCATGGGATCGATTATCGCAAGAGGTCGGGACTAGGCCGCCATCTCGGCCCTGGCCGCGACGAAGGCGTCGATCGCGCGGTTCACGTCCTCGGTGGAGTGGGCCGCCGAGAGCTGCACCCTGATGCGCGCCTGCCCCTGGGGGACCACCGGGTACGAGAAGCCGATCACGTAGACGCCCCGTTCCAGCAGCAGCTCCGCGAGGCGCCCCGCCTGCGCCGCGTCCCCGATCATCACCGGCGCGATGGCGTGGTCGCCGGGCAGCACGTCGAAGCCCTCCTCGGTCATACGGCGGCGGAACAGCGCGGTGTTCTCCCGCAGCCGCACCCGCAGCTCGTCCGCCGACTCCAGCAGGTCGAGGACCTTCAGGGAGGCCGCGGCGATCACCGGGGCGAGCGTGTTGGAGAAGAGGTACGGCCGGGAGCGCTGGCGCAGGAGTGCCACGATCTCGGCGCGGGCGGCCACGTAACCGCCGGAGGCGCCGCCGAGCGCCTTGCCGAGGGTGCCCGTGATGATGTCGACGCGGTCCATCACGCCGTGCAGCTCGGGGGTACCGCGGCCGCCGGGGCCGACGAAGCCGACCGCGTGGGAGTCGTCGACCATGACCATGGCGTCGTAGCGGTCCGCGAGGTCGCAGATGTCCTTCAGCGGGGCGACGTACCCGTCCATGGAGAACACGCCGTCGGTGACGACCAGTTTACGACGGGCTCCCGATGCCTCCTTCAACTGGCGTTCCAGATCGGCCAGATCACGGTTGGCGTAGCGGAAGCGGCGGGCCTTGGACAGCCGGACGCCGTCGATGATCGACGCGTGGTTCAGGGCATCGGAGATCACCGCGTCCTCGGGGCCCAGCAGGGTCTCGAAGACACCGCCGTTGGCGTCGAAGCAGGAGGAGTACAGGATCGTGTCCTCCTGGCCGAGGAAGGCGGAAAGCCGCGCCTCCAGCTCCTTGTGCACCTCCTGGGTGCCGCAGATGAAGCGGACCGAGGCCATGCCGTAGCCCCAGCGGTCCAGGGCGGCGTGCGCGGCGGCGACCACCTCGGGGTGGTCGGCGAGGCCGAGGTAGTTGTTGGCGCAGAAGTTGAGGACCTCGCCGGGGCGGCCGCCCGCGGAGACGTTCACGGTCGCCGACTGCGGGGTGTCGATCACGCGCTCGGGCTTGTGCAGTCCGGCGGCGCGGATCTCGTCGAGGGTGGCGCGCAGGTCGTCGCGCACGGAGTCGAACATCGTCAGTCCCTAAGTCAGTTGGTCCAGTCGAGGATGACCTTGCCGCCGCGGCCGCTCGCCGCGTCGGCGAACGCCGCCTCGAAGTCGCGGTAGCCGTACCGGCCGGTGATCACGGGGGCGAGGTCGAGGCCGCCCTCCAGGAGGACCGACATCGCGTACCAGGTCTCGAACATCTCCCGGCCGTAGATGCCCTTGATGGTGATCATGGAGGTGACGATCCGGGCCCAGTCGACCGGGAACTCCGCGGCGGGCAGTCCCAGCATCGCGATCCGGCCGCCGTGCGTCATGTTGGCGATCATGTCGCGCAGGGCCTCGGGCCGGCCCGACATCTCCAGGCCGATGTCGAAGCCCTCGCGCAGCCCCAGCTCCCGCTGGCCGTCGGCGATCCGAGCCTCCGACACGTTCAGCGCGAGACTCACGCCGATCTTGCGGGCCAGTTCCAGGCGCTCCTCGCTGACGTCGGTGACGACGACGTTGCGGGCACCGGCGTGCCGGGCGACCGCGGCCGCCATCAGTCCGATCGGGCCGGCCCCGGTGATCAGCACGTCCTCGCCGACCAGCGGGAAGGACAGCGCGGTGTGCACGGCGTTGCCGAAGGGGTCGAAGATCGCGGCCACGTCGAGTTCCACGGGAACGCGGTGCACCCAGACATTGGCGGCGGGCAGGGCCACGTACTCCGCGAAGGCCCCGTCCCGGCCGACGCCGAGTCCGACCGTGGCCCGGCACAGGTGCCGCCGCCCGGCGAGACAGTTGCGGCACTTGCCGCAGACGAGGTGCCCCTCGCCGCTCACCCGGTCGCCGGGCTTGATCTCCGTGACATCGCGCCCGGTCTCCACGACCTCGCCGACGAACTCGTGCCCCAGCACGAGCGGGGTCCGGACGGCCTGCTGGGCCCAGCCGTCCCAGGACCGGATGTGCAGATCGGTGCCGCAGATCCCGGTGCGCAGCACCTTGATCAGTACGTCCCCCGGGCCGACGGCCGGCTCCGGGACGTCCGCGAGCCACAGCCCGGGCTCGGCCTTCTCCTTGACCAGCGCCTTCACGGTACGGCTCCTGTGGGTGCGAGGGGGGGAAACGACCAGCAATCTGCCCTACGACACCGTCCTGGTCCATCGAGGATTTCTTAAGCGGTGCCACAGCTCCGCTTCACGCCTCCCCAGGCTCCAGGCGGGACACCTGGTAGTGGGCGATGTGCCAGTCGTCCCCCTCCCGGGTCACGAGAACCGCCAGCTTGACCGCGAGCGCGGGCCGGTCCGTGAACGTGAACTCGACGTCCAGGTAGCCCAGGACGAGGCCGTCCGCGGGTCGCCGTGTCTCCAGGACGCGGTAGGACGCCTTCATGCCGGGCGGCTGGGAGTCGTAGTACTCGGCGACGCCCTGCCGCCCGACGCTGTAGGGGTGCAGCCCCTGGAAGACGGCGTCCTTGGTGAAGAGGGCGGCCACGCGCTCCGGGCGGCGGGCGTCGACACCGGCTTTCCAGCGGTCGAGGACGCCGCTCAGGATCGCCTTGTCGTCCGTCGAGACGGTCATGTCCACTCCTTTATGCACGAATTGACCGGTCGTCAGTGTCCGGCGCTCATCCCGCCGTCGACGTGCAGGATCTCGCCGGTGACGAACGGGGCCGTCTCCAGGAAGAGCACCGCGTCGACGATGTCGCTCACCTCGCCCATCCGTCCGACCGGGTGCAGGGCGGCGAGGAAGTCGTGGGTCTCCTCGGCGTGCATGGGCGTCCTGACCGTGCCGGGTGACACGGCGTTGACGCGGATGCCGCGGGTGGCGTACTCGACAGCGAGGGACTTGGTGGCGGACTGCAGACCGCCCTTGGTGAGCGAGGCCAGCACGGACGGGACGCGGGCGTCCGCGCTGTCGACCAGGCTGGTGGTGATGTTGACGATGTGGCCGCCGCCCTGGGCGAGCAGGTGGGGCACTGCGCGCTGGGTGAGATGGAAGACACCGGCGACGTTGATGCCCGTCACGGTGGCGTAGTCCTCGGCCGTGTACGCGGTGAACGGCTTGGCGACGAAGACGCCCGCGTTGTTGACCACGGTGTCGACGCGGCCGAACCGCTCCACGGCGGCCGCGACGACGCGCTCCGCGGTCGCGGGGTCGGCGATGTCCCCCTGGACGGTGAGGACGTCCGCGTCGTCGACGGGCGCGATGGTGCGTGAGGTGGCGACGACGGCGTGTCCGAGCTTGCGGTAGCCCTCGACGAGGGCGGCGCCGATGCCCTGCGAGGCGCCGGTGATGATCGCGACCTTCTGGTGCTGCGTGCTCATGGTGACCTTCTCCGAGTCGGTGACCGGTACTAGCCGACCGGTCGACTATTCGGAAGGTAGGCCGGTGCACCGGCAGAGGGAAGGATCGGGTTCCTCCCGGCTGGAAGCCACTGGCTCCCAGCGCAGGTCAGTCCGGGACCTGGTACGGATCGCCGGCCGGCAGCCAGGCGTCCGGGGCGTGGATGCCGAGGTCGCCGACGCCTTCGCACAGGGCGTCGACGACGGCCAGGACTTCGGCGCGGTCCTCCGTCTCACGCCGGACCAGGGACCACGTCCAGTAGACCTTCGGCTCGACGATCTCCCGCCGGACCAGGTCCGGTGGGAGCGGACTGGTCTGCCCCTTGGGCGAGTTGACGACGGGCCGGGTGCAGCGGCGCACGTGGTCGAAGAAGGCGGGGCCGGTGATCGCGCCGTCGGAGATGCGGACCGTACGGGCGCCGGTGGCCTCGGCGAGCTCCTCGCCGTACACGTTCCAGGACGCCCAGGCGGTGACGTCGTCGTCGACGAGCACATCGGTGTCCCGGGCCCGCACGGCGGGCACGTCGCCGCTGTCGCCGCCCCTGGACACGGCGTAGAGCCGGTCGGCGCCGAGCAGCCGGGCCCGCAGTCCGAGCCTGCGGAGGTCCTCGGTGCGCAGCCAGCAGACGGCGAGGTCCAGGCTGCCGTCGGCGACGCGCGCGGCCTGGGTGTGGGAGGGGGCGACCCAGGCGTCGAGGTGCACCCGGGCCGCCGCTGCCGTACGCGCCGTCAGGTCCGGGGGAAGCCAGTTGACGTATCCGAGCCGCACCGGCTGCGAGTGGGACAGCCGGCCGGCCCGGCGTCTGAGGTCGTCGGCACCGTCGAGCAGGGCGCGGGTGTGCGGGAGGAGGGCGGCACCGGCCGGGGTGAGGGAGACCTTGCGTCGGTCGCGGTCGAACAGCCGGACGCCCAGGTCCCGTTCGAGCGCCTTGATCTGCTGGGAGAGCGAGGGACCGGCGATGAGCAGCCGCTCGGCGGCCCGGCCGAAGTTCAGCTCCTCGGCGACGGCGACGAAGTACCGCAGCTGGCGCAGTTCCACGGGCGCCATCGTACGCGCGCACTGGGAGGCTGTGCCTCTCAGCAACGAGGACGCCGGTCGTGGCATCGGCGCAGGTGACGCGCGCACGATGGGTTCACCGACGACGAGCGGAGCGCGACGTGCGAGAGTTCCTGGTCGAGATCACCACCACCGTCCCCGAGGGCACCGGGCAGGAGGAGGTGGACCGGCGCCGGGCCGCCGAGGCCGTCCGTGCCCGGGAACTGGCCGCGACCGGACATCTGGCCCGACTGTGGCGCCCGGTGGGCGAGTTGCGCAGCATCGGCGTGTGGCGGGCCGCCGACGAGGACGAGCTCCACACGAAGGTGCTCGGCACACTGCCGCTGCGCCCGTGGATGACCCTGACCGTCACCCCGCTGGAGCCTCATCCCAACGACCCCGGCACGAAGTGAGCGCTCCGTCTCCCCGGTGTCATGCGACCCGGGCCGCGGCCGCGCTCGCGGCGGCCATGGGAGTGGGCCGCTTCGTCTACACCCCGATCCTGCCCCTGATGCACACCCAGGCCGGCCTGTCCGCCGGGGCCGGGGCGAACCTGGCCACCGCGAACTACGCGGGCTATCTCGTCGGTGCCCTCGCGGGCATCCTGGCCCCCGTGCTGGTCCGGTCGCGCGCGGTCCTGCGCGCCTGTCTGCTCCTGCTGACCGGCACGCTCGCCGCGATGCCCCTCACCCACAGCACCGCCGGCTGGAGCCTGCTGCGGCTGGCAGCCGGCGTGGCGAGCGCCCTGGTGTTCGTCATCGCGGCCGGATCCCTCCTGGACCACCTGCGGGGACATCCGCCCCAGCTGTCCGGCTGGGCGTTCGGCGGGGTGGGGGGCGGCATCGCGCTGTCCGGCGTGCTGGTCCTGGTGGTGCGTCCCGTCGCCGACTGGCGCACCGCCTGGTGGGCCGCCGCCGTCGTCACCGCGCTGCTCGCCGCCGCCTCGTGGAATCTGCGGCCCGAACGGACCCCCGTCGCCGCCGTGGGCGGGATCGGCGCGAGCCCCCGCACACACCGCTGGTTCGGTGCGCTGTTCGTCAGCTACACCCTGGAGGGCGTCGGCTACATCATCGCCGGGACCTTCCTGGTCGCCGCCGTCGGCCAGGGCTCCCCCGGCTGGGTCGGCAGCGGCGCCTGGGTGCTCGTGGGCCTGGCCGCCGTACCGTCCGCGGCGCTGTGGGCGCGGCTGGGCCGCCGCTGGTCGCGCCCCGGACTGCTGCTCACGGCACTCGTGGTCCAGGCGGCCGGCATCGCCCTGCCCGCCCTGGTCGGCGGTACGGCCGCGGCCCTCGGCTCGGCGGTGCTGTTCGGCGCGACGTTCATCGGCGTCAGCACGCTCGCCCTGGCCGTGGGAGCGCACCTGCGGTTCCCGCGCTCGGTCGCCCTGCTGACCGCCGGGTACTCGGTCGGACAGATCCTGGGCCCCCTGATCGTCGCCCCGCTGCTGGACCACGGCTACGAGCGAGCGCTGCTCCCCGCCGCCCTCGTGGTGCTGGCGGCGGCCGCGGCCGCGGGCGTGCTGCGGATCGGCTTCCCGCACTACATGGTCGCTTCGGGTCACACCGACCTCGATCAGCGGCGAGAATCGACCAAGGACGCCCGCCCCACCGGGACCAGCCCCTGAACACGCACCACTGCTGCACCACCGCTACCAGCGGGCACAGCTCCCGACCGCCCTCGTCGTGCTGGCGGCGGCCACGGCCGCGGGCGTGCTGCGGATCGGCTTCCCGCACCACCTGGCCG
>NZ_KQ948146.1:701687-882281 GCF_001513955.1 Streptomyces pseudovenezuelae
CTTCGGGTCACACCGACCTCGATCAGCGGCGAGAATCGACCAAGGACGCCCGCCCCAACGGGACCGGCCCCTGAACACGCACCGCCGCACCCGGCCAACTGACGTGGAGCCGCCGATGACCACCGCACGGGACCTAGCGATCGTCGCCCTCGATGCGGCCGCCGCCAAACCGGTGGAGCAGGGCGATCTCTCGCTCGCGCTCGCGGCAGCCGAGGTGTTCGACCTCCTCGACGCCCACGCCCTCGTCCTGGACGGCGAGCGCATCCTCCCCAGCGCCCCCTCCCCCACCGGTGACCGCCTGCTGGACGAGGCCGCCGAGTCGCTCGTACGGCAGGAGCCGTACGAGTCGGTCGAGGACTGGCTGTGGCGCCGGGGCCGGGGGCTGTCCACGGCCTACGTCGACGACCTGGAGCGGAGCGGGCTCACGACCCGGCAGCGCGGTCGCCGGATCCCGCTGCGGACCGGGCGGACGGAGCTGGTCGACTCGCCGGCCCGGCGGCAGGCCGAGGAGCGCTGGGCGGCGGGCGAACCCGTCCTCACCGCCCTGGCGGCGGCCGCCGGGATCGGTGACGAACCGGACGGTGAGCCGGCCGAGGAGACGGCCACCGTGCTGGCCGCGGTCGGGGACGCGGTGATGGAACTGGAAGCCGTGCGCCAGCGCAAGGTCATCGAGGACGCTGCCTTCGACAACGTCTGGCGCGGCTACTAGGAGCCGTCGGCGCCGAGCAGTGCCCGGCAGTTGTCCCACAGGGTGCTCAGGCGCTCGGGGCTGTTGTAGAGCTTGGCGAACATCACCTGGCCCTCCAGCTGGGCCACCACCGCCCGCGCCGCCTGGCGCGCGTCGGCCACGGTGACCTCGCCGCGGTCCCGGGCCTCAACGACGACCGCTTCGACCATGTCGACCTGCGCCTCGAAGATCTCCTGCAGCCGTGCGCGCACGGGCTCGGCGTGGTTGCTCAGCTCCAGAGCGAGGTTCCCGAACAGACAGCCCGCCACCGTGCCGCAGCCCTCCTGGACGGCGCGCTGGCCGGCCTCGGTCTGCTCGAAGAGTGCGCCCAGCCGCCGCAGGGGGTCCGCGTCCGTCCCCAACGCGCTGTCCCAGTCACGCCGTTGGGCCGCCCAGTGCTCGTCGACGACGGCGAGGGCGAGGGCCTCCTTGGACTCGAAGAAGTAGTAGAAGCTGCCCTTCGGCACCCCGGCCGCCTTGCAGATCTCGGCCACGCCCAGCGCCGAGTAGCCGCGCCCCTCGATGAGCGAGCGCGCGGCACCGAGAATCTTCTGCCTGGCGTCACTGGTACGTCCCACACAGCGAGTGTACGAAGGTACTGGACCGGTCGGCTATCAATGGGGCCGTCTCGGCCGTCACAGCACCGGGAGCCCGTCGGCCTCCCGTCGCTCCAGACGCCCGACGAGTTCCGCCGCAGCCGACTTGATGGTCTCCAGGCCGGTCTTTCCCCAGGTCCGCGGCTCCACGTCGGCCGCGCACACCGTGCCCAGCACCATGCCGGTGGAGTCGATGAGCGGGGCGCCCAGATACGAACGGATGCCGAACTCGTCGACGACCGGGTTGCCCGCGAACCGCGGGTAGTCACGGACGTCCTCCAGGACCAGCGCCTTGCGCCGGACGACCACATGGGGACAGAACCCATGGTCGCGCGCCATATGACGGCCCAGTTCGGGCTTGGCCTTCTCGCCGTCCGACGGGGGCCGGGCCGCCGGAATCCTGAGGCCGGCGAAGAACTGCCGGTGCTCGCCGAGGAAGTTGACCATCGCGTACGGCGCCCCCGTGCGCTCGGCGAGCCGCTCGGCGAAGGCGTCGAGCGCGGGCTCCGGGTAGTCCCCGAGCCCGAGTCGGCGCAGCCTTCGCGCCCGGTCCGGGGCCTCCTTGTCCTCCGGGGTGAGCAGCAGTCGACCGGCAGGGCGCGGTGGGTCGTAGCTCATGGGCGGCCGTCGCTGTGGACGTCGGTCATATGCGGCTCCGTAGTGGTGTGTGCGAGGGTCACATGTGGGCGCCGTGGCTCGGCGCGGGCGCCGGGCTGTGGGCGATGAGATGCCGTACGAGGGTGAGCAGGGTCTGCACCCCCGAACTGGAGATCCGGGCGTCGCAGCGCACGATCGGGATCTCCGGCGGAAGGTCGATGGCGGCTCGGACCTCCTCGGGGTCGTACCGGTACCCCCCGTCGAACTCGTTGATGGCGACGATGAATCCGAGGCCGCGCTGCTCGAAGAAGTCCACGGCCGCGAAGCAGTCCTCCAGTCTGCGGGTGTCGGCGAGGATCACCGCGCCGAGCGCGCCCTCGGAGAGTTCGTCCCACATGAACCAGAACCGCTCCTGTCCGGGCGTGCCGAACAGGTACAGAACGTGTTCCGGATCGAGGGTGATCCTGCCGAAGTCCATGGCCACCGTCGTCTCGACCTTGTTCTCGATGCCGTCGAGGCTGTCGGTCGCGGCGCTGACCGTGGTGAGCAGTTCCTCCGTGCTGAGGGGAGCGATCTCGCTGACCGCGCCCACGAAGGTCGTCTTGCCTACCCCGAACCCTCCCGCCACCAGGATCTTCAGTGCGGTGGGGAAGGGATCAGAGCTGTCGTCGTAGTCCATCGAGCACTGCCTCCAGAAGAGCCCGGTCAGTCGGGTTGTGGGTGAACTCGGGTGGCTTGGTGGTCAGCGCCCCGCAGTCGACGAGGTCGGACAGCAGCACCTTGGTGACCACCGCCGGCAGCTTGAGATGGGCGGCGACCTCGGCGACCGAGACGGGCGCGCGGCACAGGTCGAGCGCCTGCGCGTGCTCGGGGCCGAGGTAGCCGATGGGGGTGGCACCGGTGGCCATCACGTGCGACAGAAGGTCGAACGCGATGGACGGCCGGGTGCGGCCGTTGCTGACCGTGAAGGGCCGCACCAGCCGCCCGGCCGCGTCGTCGAGCCAGGGCCCGTCGCCGACCGCCGCCACGCTCAAGGCCTCATCGCCGGGGAATCGACGGCGTGCTGCCGGGGCGCGGTCACCAGGTAGGGGCGCACGCTCTTGACGAGCATCGCCATCTCGTAGCCGAGCACGGCGGCGTCGGCCTCGCGTCCCGCCAGGACGGCGAGACAGGTACCGGAGCCGGCGGTGGTCACGAACAGCAGTGACGAGTCGAGTTCGACGACGACCTGGCGGACGTCTCCGCCGTCGCCGAAGCGGACGCCCGCGCTGCGGCCGAGGGAGTAGAGGCCGGAGGCCAGGGCCGCCATGTGGTCGGCGCTGTCCCCGTCGAGCCCGTGGACCGACTTCACGAGCCCGTCGCAGGACAGCAGGACCGCGCTGTTGGTGTGCGGCACGCGCTGCACGAGGCCGCTCATCAGCCAGTCGAGGTCGGATACATGGCCGGTCGGCGCTTCGCTCGCCATGGTGGATCGACTCCTTGAGGTACGAAGGTCTGCGGGAGCGCTGGGGGGTGGGGTGAACGCGGGGGTGGTCATCCGGCGGGTGCGCTCCCGTCGTGCCGGGGGGTGGTGCGGTCGTGATCGAGGCCGTGCACCTCGGTTATGTGGGGCCGCTCCATGGGGGTTGCGTCAGGGGCGGCGGCATCGGTCGTGGGTGCGGCCTCCGTGTGGCTCGCGTCCCGGTCGAAGTCGAAGTCGAACGAGGCGGACGGAGAGGGGGACGAGGTGGGGCCGAGCTCCGGAGGGGCGGCTGCCGAGAGGCCGATGTCGGTGGTGGGCGCTGCTGTGTGGGCGGCGTCCATGTGCGTAGGGCCCGGTGTCGCCGTGTCCGTGTGGGCCGCGTGAGCCGTGTGGGCCGAACCCACGTGGCCGGCCTCCCTGCGCGGCGACGGCAACGGCAACGGCAGTGACGTGGTCGGTTCACCGCCCTCCGTCTCCAGGTGCTGCTGGGCCTCGGCGAGGCTGATCCCGCGCTGGAAGGCCGCCATCAGTCCCGGGTCGTGGCCCGCGGGGCACTCGGCTTCCTGCCGGGGCGCCGGTCCACCGCGCAGTTGGGGCGCGATGTGCTCCTGGGCGCGGCGCCGGGGCAGTTGGGGCTTGCCCATGGTGCCGCGCACGGTCCCGGTGCGCGGGACGGGCGGCGCGGTCACGTGCTCCGCGACCAGCCGCCGGTCGTCGGGCCTGATCCCGGGCACGGCGTCGGCGGGAGTGGGCCGCGCCCCACGGGCCCCGCGCACGGGCAGCGGCGCGGGACGCCCGGAGTGCGCTCCACCTCCGTTCAGGGCGCCCCCACCACCGGGCCGCCGTTCGGTCTCCGTGCCGTTTCCACCGGTCAGGGGCCAGCTCTGCGATGAGCCGCCGGACACCTGGCCACCGCCACCCGGTACGCCCCCGCTGCCACCCGGCGACGACCCGGCAGCCCCGTCGGACCGGCCCTCACCAGGCAGGGATCCGCCCTCACCCGGCAAGTGCTCGCGCTCGTCCGGCACGCTCCCGCCACTGCCCGGTGCCCCCGAACTGCCGTTCAGGAAGCGCCAGCCACCACTGGGCAGAGGCTCGCCGCCACCCGTTGCGCCTCCGCCACCGCCGGGCGCGCGGCCACTCCCGTTGAGTCCCGGCCCATGGCCACCGCGTCCGTGCCGGGCGCCCTGCGGCACCACTGCGCCGCCCTTCGCCGTCGGCGCCGCACTGCCGTTGAGACCGGGCTCCGTACCCCGCGGCTCCGCGGACGCTCCCCTGTGCCGTGGCTCGTGCCCTGGCCTCGGATGACCAGTTCCCTGGGGGGACACGGCCGCCCCCGTGATCTCCGGCTGCGCACCGACCGCTCCCGGCGCCGACCCCAGCAGCGCCTGCGGCACGACGAGAACCGCCTGGACGCCGCCGTAGATGTTGGTCTGGAGCCGGACATGGATTCCGTGCCGCTTGGCGAGCTGCGAGACCACGAACAGCCCGATGCGCCCGTCCGCCAGCAGACTCGCGACGTTGACCTGGTCCGGGTCCGTCAACAGGGCGTTCATCCGCTGCTGTTCGGCGAGCGGCATGCCGAGCCCGCGGTCCTCCACCTCGATGGCGAGCCCGGAGGTCACGAGGTTGGCGCGCAGCAGCACTTGGGTGTGCGGCGCCGAGAACACCGTGGCGTTCTCGACCAGTTCGGCGAGCAGATGGATGACGTCGGCGACGGCGTGCCCGCGCAGTGTGCCGTCGATCGGCGGCACGAGCTTGACCCGGGAGTACTGCTCGACCTCGGCGATGGCGGAACGCAGCACCTCGGTCATCGAGACGGGGTTGCTCCACTGCCGGCGCGAGACGGCGCCGCCGAGCACGGCGAGGTTCTCGGCGTGCCGGCGGATCCGGGTGGCGAGGTGGTCGACGTGGAAGAGCCCCTTGAGCAGGTCGGGGTCCTCGATCTCGTTCTCCAGCTCGTCGAGGATCGAGATCTCCCGGTGCACGAGCGACTGAAGGCGCCGCGCCAGGTTGACGAAGACCTCCAGCTTCTGTTCGCTGCCGGCCTGGCTGGAGAGCTGTGCGGCCTGGACGACGGCGGTGACGGCCCCGTCGTGGGCGCGGGCCAGGTCGGCGGCGAGCAGGTCGAAGTCGTCGGCGTTCTCGGGCGGGCCGGTGCCCGGGCCGCGTCCCGGCGGCAGCTCGCCGCGGCGCAGCCCGTCGACCAGGGCCCGCAGGTCGGCCTCGCGGCGGGCGCTGCTGCGGCGCAAGGCGCCCACGCGGTCGCTCACCGTCTTCGCGGCGCGGTCGGCCGCCACGGCGGCGATGGCGACGGCCACGAAGGCCACCGAGACGGCGCCGGTCAGCACACCCCACAGGATGAGTCCGGGTTGGGCCCCGGTGGAGCGAACGGTGAACAGGACGGCCGCGCAGCCGCTGAGGGCGACCGCGATCGGCGGCAGCACGGCCAGTCGCAGCAGTTGCGGCCGTATGTGCGTCTCGGGCAGTGAGGGGGTGGGGCGGGCGACGGGCCGCCCGTGCCGCCCGCCCTCACGGCGGTCTGCGCGTGCGGCCGGTGCGCGGAGGTGAGACATCGGTGTCCTTGTACTGGTCCGTCGGTCCTGTGGGCCGGAGGGCTCCGGGCCGGCCGGCCCGGGTCGGCGGGCTCCGGCGGGCGCCCCCATGGGCTTCGGGGCGGATTGCCGGGCGGCTTGCGCGACGGCATGGTCGTCGGTCACCGGCGCGTCGCCTCCCTCCTCCCCGCGCCTCGGCTGTGCGCCGTGGGCATGCGTCATGGCGTACCGGTCGAGAGACCGAAGACTTCAACCCCTCGTTGCCCGGCGGACACTCACAGTAGTCGCCAACGCATCATGTGCGAGCGGCAGTTGACAAACTCCTCCGCGGAGCGTCCCGCTCTGGTATGAGGACTCGCACGACAGACCGACAAGCCGACCGGCCTCGCCTACCCGAACGAGTGAATACCGATCAGCCCTGGTCAGAACCGGTCACGCGCGACCGGCGGGGCCCAGGGCCTGCGCGCGCCTCAATCGCCGCGAGGACCCGTTCCCGGGGTGCGGCGGACCCCCCGGCCCCCCTCAGGACCCTTGGCCCAAGCCTTCCGGATCGTCACTGAACGTGTCGGTCTACCGCCGCGCCGGACCGCCTGTGGCACCCAGCCACAGGCGGTCCATCGGCACCCCCTGCGCGTGACCGAGCCGCGGACTGCCGACCTGTCCGCCCGCCGCCCTCGGGGAGGACGTCAGCACCCCCGGCAGGACCGACACCCCCGGGCCCGGCACGGGTCCGCACACCGCACATCCCGACTTCGCCGCCGTCCAGCGCGATCCGGGGCCCGCCATCAACATCGTGCGGCTACGGCCGTCTCCTGACCGCAGCCCGCCTTGCTCCTCACCGCAGCCCGCCCCGGCCGGACGCGGCGCCCGGAGGACGGTGCCGCGCCCATCGAAGCCGAGGCCCGAACACGAAAAGGCCCGGACCCCACCGCCCGACGCGCCACCCCACCCCCGGCCTCCACCAGCAGCGGCAACGGCACAGGCACCGGCACCGGCGCCGGCACCCGCCTCACCTCACCGCTCAGCCACCGGCTCCCGATCCACCACAGTCGTGGGCATCTCGGCCCATCCCCCGGCCGGCGCCCTCGCCACCCCCCGCCACCAGGGATCGACCACTGGCGTCGCCCCCGGCTCGAACGGCTCTCCCGGCCGAGGCGTGGCCATGGCGACCCCGGCCTTGTGGGACAGCAGCATCGTCCGCTCCGCGGGCTCCACCCAGGGATGCGTCGCGAGGTTGAACGTGCCCCAGTGGATCGGCAGCAGCACGCCTTGCGCCGCGTCCCCGCCCTGGAGGTCCAGGTGGGACCGCACCGCCTCCTCGGGCGTCATGTGGATGTCGGGCCAGAACTCCGAGTAGGCGCCGAGCTGGATCATCGTGGCGTCGAAGGGCCCGAAGGCCGCGCCGATGTCCTTGAAACCGTCGAAGTACCCGGTGTCACCGCTGTGGTAGATCCGGTGCTCGCCGCCGGCGACGACCCAGGACGCCCACAGTGTGTGCTGGGTGTTCCGCAGCCCCCGTCCGCAGAAGTGCCGGGCCGGGGTCGCCGTCAGCGTCAGCCCGGCGACCTGGGTCGACTCGTGCCAGTCCAGCTCGCGGAGCCGGTCCGCGGGCACTCCCCAGTGCTCGAGGTGGGCTCCCACCCCGAGCGGCACGGCGAAGACGGTGTCCGTCCCGGCCAGTTCCTTGATCGTGGGCATGTCCAGGTGGTCGTAGTGATCGTGGGAGACGACGACCACGTCGACCGGGCCGAGCGCGGCGAGCGGCAGGGGCACGGGGTGCAGCCGCTTGGGCCCGGCGAAGGGGAAGGGGGAGCACCGCTCACCCCAGACGGGATCGAACAGCACCCGCCGCCCGTCGATCTCGGCGAGCACGCTGGAGTGCCCCATCCAGGTCAGCCGCAGGCCGGTGGCGGGTGGCTTGGAGAGGTCGGCGAGGGTGGTGGCATGCACCGGGATCCGGCCTTCCGGGGCCCGCTGCTTTCGGCCGTCGCCGTCGAAGAAGTCCTTGGCGAAGTCGATCGCCGACCCCTCGGGCCGGGTCCGGGCGGTCCCACCGGGGTTCTGGAAGACACCGTTCTCGAAGTGGGGGGATCTGCGGATGCGCGCCAGGCGCTCACCGCTCGGGTCCGCTCCGAAGGCCGCGGGCTGCAGCGCGCGGAGCCCGGAGCTCAAGGGACGGAAGCCGGTCACGGTACCTCCAGGTGGAGTCGCTGAGGCATCCATTATGGTCCGCCCCACTGACAGTGCCGGGGTCTGTCCGGTCACACGGAGAAGGACGCCGTCGCGACGGATCGCGTTGACAGAGCGCACCCGGCTGCCAATACTGACTCCCCGTTCAGTAGCCGCCCCACCACCGGAGCCCGCGTGACCACCCCCTTGCTGTCGCTCACCTGGACCGACCACGTCACCGGCCGCCAGGGCTTCCTGGTCGTCGACCGGCTGGTGCGGGGTGTCGCCAGCGGCGGCCTGCGGATGCGTCCGGGCTGCACGCTGGACGAGGTCGCCGGGCTGGCCCGGGGCATGACCATGAAAGAGGCCCTGCACTACGACCCCGCGGCGCGGTACGTCCCGCTGGGCGGGGCGAAGGGCGGCATCGACTGCGACCCCCGGGCCCCGGAGGCGTACCCCCTGCTCGTGCGCTACCTGCGCGCCGTGCGGCCGTACGTCGAGAGCTTCTGGACGACCGGCGAGGACCTCGGTCTCAGCCAGGACCTGGTGGACCGGGCGGCGGCGGAGGCAGGTCTGGTCTCCTCGATCCAGGCGGTCTATCCGCTGCTCGACGACGAGGCCGCGGCGCGGCGGCGGCTCGCGGACGCGTTCGCCGTGGAGGTGGACGGCATCGGACTCGACGAGCTGGCGGGTGGCTGCGGGGTGGCCGAGTCGGTGCTCGCGGCTCTGGACGCGGCCTCGGTGCCGTACGCGGGCACGCGCGTGGCCGTGCAGGGCCTAGGCACCATGGGCGGGGCCACGGCCCGTTTCCTCACGCGCGCGGGGCTCACGGTCGTGGCCGTCGCCGACATCAAAGGCACCGTGTACCACCCCGCGGGGCTCGACGTGGAGGCGCTGCTGGCGGCCCGGGACGCCCACGGCACCGTGGACCGCTCGGCCCTGCGCCCCGCCGACCGCGAACTGCCCGGTGATGCCTGGCTGTCGCTCGACGTGGAGGTACTCGTGCCGGCCGCGGTCTCGTACGCGATCGACACCGGCAACCAGGAGCGGATCCGGGCCCGTTGGATCGTCGAGGCGGCCAACATGCCGGTGCTGCCCGCGGCGGAGGCGCTGCTGGCCGCGCGCGGGGTGACCGTACTGCCGGACGTGGTGGTCAACTCCGGGACGAACGCATGGTGGTGGTGGACCCTCTTCGGGGACATCGGAGCGGACGCGGACGAGGCCTTCACCCACATACGACGTTCCATGCGCGGCCTGGTCGAGCAGTTGCTGGCGCGTGCGGAGGCGGACGGCACCTCGCCGCGCGCCGCCGCGCACGCGCTGGTCGCCGACCGGTTGCCGGTGATCGCGGAGCGGTTCGGCCGGTACCGCTGACCTGGCCCGTCACGCGGCGCCCCCAGGGGGACGGATTAGGGTGAGCCCGTGGCGAGAGTGCGGTTGACAGTGGCCGAGCGGCGCGAGGAGCTGCTGCGGGCCGCCATCGAGCAGATCGAGGCGCGGGGCGTGGCGGCCGTCAGGATCGCCGACGTGGCCGCGGCGCTCGGGGTGAGCAGTGCCCTGGTGCTCTATCACTTCTCCACGAAGGAGAAGCTGGTCGCCGCCGCGTTCACCTACGCCGCCGAGGAGGACCTGGCCCGTCTGCGCAAGCTCCTCGGCCGTCGCACCAGCGCCCTGCGCCGGCTCCGGTCGGCCGTGCGCTGGTACGCCCCGACGGGCCAGGCCAAGGGCTGGCGGCTGTGGATCGAGGGCTGGGCGGTGGCCCTGCGCGAACCGGCGCTCCAGGAGGTCACCCGCGACCTCGACCGACGCTGGAAGGCGGCGCTCACCGAGGTGATCGCCGAGGGCGTGGCCGCGGGCGAGTTCCCCTGCCCGGACCCGGAGGCCAGCGCGCTGCGCCTCACTGCGCTCCTGGACGGCCTGGCGGTCCAACTGACGTCCTACGCGGGCGCGGTGGCCAGGTCGCGGGCCCAGGAGTGGGTGGACGAGGCCCTGGCGCGGGAGCTCGGGCTGGACGGCGCGGGGCCCGCCTGACAGCGGCACCCGGGCCGGGCCGCCCGGGTGGACGACCCGGCCCCGGACGCCGGGCGAAACCCGCCCCGACCGGTCCGGGACCCGCAGGGCCCGGTTGGCCAGGGTGCTCGAACCGCGGGCGTGCCGCACCAGCTCGCGCCCTATGTCACCGACGGCCGGTTCAAGCCACCTTGGCGATGCGCGTCTTGATGTCGTCCGGCGACAGCACACCCTTGGCGGTCACATGGTCCCCGGAGGACTCCCCCCGCAGCCGGCGCCCGATCCACGGCACCAGGAACTCACGAGCCCAGTGCACGTCGTCCCGCCGCACGTCCAGCGGCCCGCGAGGGGGAAGCGGCGGCCAGGGCTGGTCCGGGTCCGCCGGGACCTCCAGGCCCAGTACCTGTCCCGCGCGCAGGGCCACGCGCGTGTGCCCCTCGGGAGAGAGGTGCAGCCGGTCGTTGTCCCAGGCCCGCCGGTCCTGGATGGTCTTCAGGGACCACAGGTCGAGCACCGGGCATCCGTACCGGTCGGCGACGGCCCGCACATGCCCGTTGTACGTGGCGATCTTGCCGCGCAGATGCTTGAGCACGGGCACACCACGGGTGTCGAAGCCGGTCGTCACCATGACGGTGCCGCACGCCTGCGTGAGCCGGGCGATGGCCCGCTCGAAGCGTTCGGCGACCTCGTCGGGGTCGGTGCCGGGACGGATGATGTCGTTGCCGCCGGCGCAGAACGACACCAGGTCCGGTGCCAGTTCGACGGCCTGCGGAAGCTGGTCCTCGACGATCTGGTCGAGCAGCTTCCCGCGTACGGCGAGATTGCTGTACCTGAAGTCGCCTTCGGGCCGGCGGTCCGCGAGAAGTACCGCGAACCGGTCGGCCCAGCCGACGAACGCCCCGTCAGGGCCGGGGTCGCCGACGCCCTCGGTGAAGCTGTCCCCCACCGCCACGTACGACCCGATCACTGAGCTGCTGTCATTCTTCGAATCGTCTGCCACAGCCGTTCATGATTCACCTTCGAATGTGACCTACGCGACCGTAGGAAGGACTTGACGGGCGGTGAGATAAGCCACTCCTAAAGTGTTGGCCAAACTAGGAATAGCCCTCTCATCAGGAATGTTGACGCTGCGACCGCCACACCCGGAAGTCACTGATCCGGAAGTGGCTCCAGGTGGTACGGAACGCGAAGTGCCCCCTCGTGTAAGGCTCCGGGTCGGTGTAGTCGAAGACGAGCCGTCCGTTGTTCCACCACTGCACCCGGGAGCCGTCGGAGACGATCCGCACCCGGTTCGGCTCGTTCGCGACCAGCAGCGGCTCGGTGTAGTCGTAGATCAGCGGCCGCACACCGGATTCCCCGACGTAGCGGCGCAGCCGTGTCGTGGTGTTGTAGTTGGCGCCGTAGCCGGAGTAGTACGTCTTCAGGTAGTCGTACTCCGCGAGCGCCCCGCCCCGGGGGACGGCGAAGAGGTCGTCGGGGGACCGGACGTCGACCGCGTTCCAGAAGTTGTTCAGGTCGGACACCCGGTCGTTGACCCCGCCCGCGGACACGGGCGTGGCGGTGTACTCCACGACGTACGGTCCGGCGAGCGGCTGTCTGAACCAGATCGTCGCACCGGCCGGCACGTCGACCTCCAGGATCCCGCGCCGCGCGGTCACCGTGCCGCCCTGCTCCAGTTCGACGGCCCAGCGGCCGAGGCCGTGGCGGAAGTCGTCGTGCGCGAGGAGGCGGCGGTGGCGGGGCGAGGCGTTCGCGGCGGCCGCGGGGGCGAGGGCGGCCAGGGCGGCGCCGGCGGCCAGGGCTCCGAAGGCTCTGCGCGTGGTCGTCATGGCGGACGGTTCCTTCCGGGAGGGGGATGAACTCCGAAGCCGTTAGAAAGCGCTTGCGCGGCAACGGAGTTCACTGTGCCCCGCCCCTCCCTCCCCTGTCGACGCTCCGAGCGCACCTGCCACAGGAACGCAACGAAGCGATCATGACGACACGAACACGCCCGGGCGGCATCGCGCTCCCACCCGAACGGCGAAACGCCGCAACACCGAAGGCCGGACCCGGGGATCGGGGTCCGGCCTTCGGTGGCACAGGGGGGCGTCGTCAGCCGACGGCGACGCCCTTCGAGCGGAGGTAGGAGACCGGGTCCACGTCCGAGCCGTAGTCCGGGGTGGTGCGGATCTCGAAGTGCAGGTGCGGCCCTGTCACATTGCCGGTCGCACCGGAGAGGCCGATCTGCTGGCCCCCGGTCACGGTCTGGCCGGCCGAGACGGAGAGCTGGGAGAGGTGGGCGTACTGCGCGTAGTAGCCGTCGGCCAGCTTGATGACGACCTGGTTGCCGTAGGCGCCGCCCCAGCCCGCGGAGACGACCGTGCCCGCGCCGACGGCCTTGAGCGAGGTGCCGGTCGGGACGACGAAGTCGACGCCGGTGTGGTAGCCGCTGGACCACATGCTGCCCGCGACGCGGTAGCCGGTGCCGATGGTGGCGCCGCCGACCGGGAGGGTGAAGCCGCTGGAGCTGCCGGTGTCGGAGCTCTGGGTGGCGGTCGTCGACTTCGAGGACGACTGCTTCGGCTCGGCCTTCTCGGTCCTCGCCGAGGAGGAGGATCCGGTCTTCGCCGTGCCCGCCTTGGCCTTCTTGCCGATCGAGAGCTTCAGGCCGGGGTGGATCAGCGACGGGTCGTCACCGACGGCCGCGCGGTTGTCGGCGTACAGCTTCTTCCAGCCACCGCTGACGTTCTGCTCGTCGGCGATCTTCGAAAGATAGTCGCCGGCCCGCACCGAATAGGTGCGCACCGTCGAGGTCTTGGCGGCAGCCTTCTTTTCGGCGGACTTCTGCGCCACGGGAAGTGACTGAACGACCTTTTCCGAAACGGACTGCGGGGTGGCGGCGTGCGCGCCGGTGGCTCCCATGAGCGGAAGGGCGAGCGCGGCACCCCCGGTTCCGGCGACGGCGATCGAGCGGGTGAAACGCTGGGACTTCGGACGGCGGTGCTTACCCTTCGCGGGCATGACGAATTCCTCTCCGGCGCCTGCGAGGTGAGCTGTCGGGTGCGGGCTGGAGATGCCCGGCCGCGCCGAGACGCGACTTAACCCCAAGCCGTTCCGGAGACCGGAACAGGCGGTGATACCTGTGGGTCCCCCGCTCCTGCCGTGCACGGGTGAGTGAGTGTGGGGAATCCGTTCGGCGGCAGGATTGGGCGTCCGACCGGATCGGTGGCGAACGTAAACGAGCAAGACGCAAAGGGACAAGTGAGAGGTTGCCCGTGCAGTCGTTTCTCTTGATCCCCTATGGGAATTACCGGTCACCCTGCGTGAATCGGACGGCCTTGATGCGACTGAATTCCCTTGTTGAACCTGTGAATTACGTGAACATGACGGGCGACACACCGTCACGGCTATGACGCTCCTCACGTCACGAATTCACAGGAACCCTCACCCCGGGCGGAGTTGGAAGGAAGCCGCCAATTCGGACAGAAACCCTAGATACGACGCAGCCGGATAACCGTCGCATCGAGGTCACCGCGCAAGCCGGTACGCAGTCCGTGATGCTGCAGTACGACCCCTCGGTACACTTCGCCCGTTTCGAGGCATTCGTACGACGCTGTCGGGTCGATCCCGCGCAGCCGCAGCGAGGGAACGGGCTCGCCGTACTTCTGCGCCTGAAGCCAGGCGAGGACGACGGTCTCGTCCCCGAGGACGTACTGCACCGCGCTCAGCCCGCCCCGCGGAGGCCGCAGCCGGTAGAGGTCGCCCTGCTGCACCAGCGGCCTGATCTCCTTGTAGAGACTCACCCAGCGACCGGCTTCGGCGAGCTCCTCCTCGGTCCACTCCGTGAGGTCCCCGCCGACTCCGAGCACCCCGGCCATCGCACTCACGAACCGGAACCGCAGCGAGCTCACCCGACCGTTGAGCTGGGTGTTGGGGCTGTCGGTCACCCAGGCGGCCATCACGCGCGCGGGATGGATCTGGCTGAACCCGTCCTGAATGGCGAGCCGGTCTAGCGGGTCGGTGTTGTCCGAGGTCCACACCTGGTCGGTACGGCTGAGCACCCCGAGGTCGATCCGGCCGCCGCCCCCCGAGCAGGACTCGAAGGCCACGCCAGGGTGAGCCTCCCGCAGCCGGTCCAGCAGTGCGTAGAGGCCGCGCACATGGTCGACCCACAGGCGCTGCGGATAGGACTCGCCGGGCCACCCCGCGTCCGTGAAGCAGCGGTTGAAGTCCCACTTCACATAGTCGATCGGGGCCGAGGAGAGCAGGGTGTCGAGCTGCTCCCACAGATACTCCTGGACGTCCTCGCGCGCGAGGTTCAGTACGAGTTGATTGCGGAACTCCGTCCGCTTTCGTCCCGTCTGGTGCTGCACCCAGTCGGGGTGGGCGCGATACAGCTCGCTGTCCGGGTTGACCATCTCCGGCTCGACCCAGATGCCGAACTGCATGCCGAGCTCGCGCACGTGGTCGCCGAGCGGCTTGAGGCCGGAGGGGAAGCGGTCGGGGTTGGGCGACCAATCGCCGAGGCCGGCCCGGTCACTGGTGCGGGTACCGAACCAGCCGTCGTCGACCACGAACAGCTCGACGCCCATGGCCGCGGCCCGCCGGGCGAGGGTGCGCTGCTGCTCCTCGGAGATGTCGAAGTTCGTGGCCTCCCAGGAGTTGAACAGCACGGGCCGGTCCTGGTCCGCGGCCGGGATGACGTAGGCCCGCTGGTAGGCGTGCCAGGCGCGGCTCGCGCCGCCGAAGCCGCCGTCGCTCCACAGACCGGCGAAGACAGGGGTCGTGAAGGACTCGCCGGCCGCCAGCCGGAACAGCCCCGAGTCGTCGTATCCGGCGCCTCCGGTGATCTGCACGCGCGCGTCGGGCAGTTGCGCCACGGCGATCCGCCAGGACCCCGACCAGCCGAGTGCGACTCCGTAGACCTCGCCCCGCTCCTCGGTGGCGTCGGTGTCGAGCGCCACCCACGGCAGGTGCTGGTGCCCGGTGTGACCGCGGCGGCTGCCGATGACCTTCTCGCCGTAGGTGAGCGGGGTCCGGGTGAGCAGCGACTCGGCGGCCCAGCGGCCGTGCAGCTGGGACAGCCGCCAGCCGTCCTCGCGGTCGGGCAGGGTCCAGGTGGCGGAGTCGGCGCGCAGCAGCTCGACCGGGTCAGGGCCCTGGTTGTCCAGGGTCACCCAGCGCTCCAGGACGTCGTCACGCATCCGGTAGTGCAGCGTGATGCCCAGCCCGCCGTCGCGGAACCGCAGCCGCAGTTCGTCGCCCTCGGTCTCGTACGCCTCGAAGCCCCACTCGGTGCCGCGCCGCTCGTCGGTGCGCACGGACAGGGCGGGGCGGGTGAAGCGGGGACCGCCCTCGACGGGGTACTCCTCGCGGCCGTCGAGCGGGGCCTCGAAGGGCCAGTAGTCGGGAAGCGGCCGGACGGCGAGGGCCTCGGCGTCCGCCACGGTGATCCTCGGACCCCAGTGCAGGTGCAGCAGCTCGTCCTCGGCGGTGAGGTGCAGGGCGTAACTGCTGGCCGGCCCGGACAGAATCCACGTACGGCCGTTCTCGGCGATCTCCAGCATGGTGCTTCCTCACAGATCCGAACAGGTGCCAACAGGTGCGCTCAGGCCCCAACATCATCAAGGGCGGATGGCCCTGGCTGCAACGGCTGTGGACAAGTCATTGCCGGCCCTGTGGACAACTCATTGCCCCAGGAACCCATGTCGTATCGTCGAGAGCGTGCCCCGCCGACGAGCCGCGTCGGCGGAGCCCGGCTGGGAGGAGCCCCCGTGACGCAGCAGATCCCGTCGACCGAACCCGACCTGTCAGGTGTCCGCAATTTCCGTGACGTGGGCGGACTGCCGACAGCAGACGGGCGGCGGGTGCGGCACGGAGTGCTGTTCCGCAGCGGTCACCTCGCCCACGCGACCGAGGAGGACGCGGCCTTCCTGACGTCCCTGGGCCTGCACACGATCTTCGACTTCCGCAACGCGGCGGACCAGAAGCTGGAGGGCCCCGACGTCGACCTGCCCGGCGTCACCAATGTGAACCTGCCGCTGAGCGACCCCGCCGAGGGCACCTGGTTCTGGAAGATGGTCCGCGACGGAGACATAGAGCAGCTGCGCGAGCTCCTCGGTGACGGAAAGGCCGCGGAGCGCATGACCAACTCCTACCGCACCATGGTCAAGGAGCGCACCGCCGAGCACTCCGAGGTGCTGCGCTCCCTCGCCGAGGACAGCGTCCCCGCCCTGATGCACTGCGCGGCCGGCAAGGACCGCGCGGGTCTGTCCATCGCGGTGACCCTGCTCGCCCTCGGGGTGGAGCGCGAGGCGATCATCGCCGACTACCTGGAGTCGAACGCCAAGCACCGCCGCTACAAGGTCCGCCGCACCAGCACCTCCGCCGACGCCTACTCCCCTGAGGTCATGGAGCTGCTCAGCCCGCTGTTCGAGGCGCGTGCCGAGTATCTGCAGGCGGCCTTCGAGACCATCGAGGAGACGTGGGGCGGCGTCGAGGAGTATCTGCGACAGGGCCTCGGCCTGACGCCCGAGATCCGTGAGCGGCTGCGGGAGCGGCTGCTCGACTGAGCCGTGCGGCCGCTACTGCCCGGCTCCCACCTCGAAGAGGAAGTAGATGAAGGCCGCGAAGACGTGGCCGACCGCGAGGTAGATGACAAGGCGCACCCACAGGGCGCGGGGGAACTTCTCCTCCATGTCACTCATGGCGTCTCTCCAGGGGTGGGGCCCAGGCACAGCGTGGCCGTGGGACTCTGCAACAGGGTGTGGACGAACAGGAGCTCGACGCCGTCGGGGTCCTGGGCCGCGATGCGGTGCGGGGTCAGCGAGTCGAAGTGCGCGCTGTCGCCCGGACCGAGCCGGTGTGTGGCGTCACCGAGGCGGAGCCTTAGCCGTCCCTTGAGGACGTACAGCCATTCCTCGCCGGGGTGCACCCGCACGATGTCGCCCTGGGAGCCGTGGGGCACCCGCACGCGCAGGGCCTGCATGCCGCGGCCTGCCGCGCCCGCCTGGACGTAGGTCCAGCCGCCCGCCTCGGTCGGTTCCATGTCGGCGGCGCGCACCACGGCGTCCCGGTCGGCGGCCGTCTCCCCGAGCAGTTCCGAGACGGTCGTACCGTAGATACGGGCCAGCGCGAGCAGCATCGGCAGCGAGGGCTGGCGCTGCCCGGTCTCCAGCCGGGAGAGATGGGCGGGCGAGAGCCCCGCGGCACCGGCCGCGGCCTCCAGGGTGAGGGAGGCGCGACGGCGCAGGGCGCGAAGCTGGGGAGCCACCGAAGGCAGCTCCGTGAAGGCTTCCGTGGAGGTCATACCTCCATTGAGCCGGAGCCTTGCCTCTGCGGCAAATTTCTTGCCTCAGAGGCAAAAGCCCCGGAGTGGGCCGTTACCGGTTGGCCACCGCCTGCTTCACCAGTGTCTTGCCGAAGTCCCACATCAGTCCGCCGCCGCTGTGCGCGTCGTCCATGACGTCCGTGAAGGCGTCCACGAAGCGGTCCACCTCCTTCTCCCCGACGACGAGCGGCGGGATGAGCTTGATGACCTCCAGATGGTCGCCGGAGACCTGGGTGAGGATCCGGTGCCGCTGCAGGAGGGGGACGACGACCATCTGCGCGAACAGACCCTTGCGCGCGGCCTGGAGCATGGTCCAGCGGCCGCGGAGCTTGAGCGACTTCGGCCTGCCGAACTCGATGCCGATCATCAGGCCCCGGCCTCGTACGTCGGCGAGCAGTTCGTACTTGTCGACCAGTGCCGCGAGCCGGGACCTCAGCAGGTCGCCGGTGGCGCGGGCGTTCGCGACGATCTGCTCGTTCTCCATGACCGACAGGACGGCGAGCCCGGCCGCCATCGCCTGGGCGTTGGATCCGAAGCTCGCCGAGTGCACCAGCACCCGGTCCATCGACGAGTAGACCTTCTTGAAGATCCAGTCCTTGCCGAGGGTGGCGCCGACCGGGACATAGCCGCCGGAGAGCGCCTTGGCCACGCACACCAGGTCGGGCTCGACCCCGTCCTCGTGCTGGTAGGCGTAGAAGTCCCCGGTCCGGCCGAGCCCCGTCTGCACCTCGTCGGCGATGAGCAGCGCCTTGTGCCCGCGCAGCAGCTCCTGCGCGGACCGCAGATACCCGGGCGGCGGCTCGTGCACCCCCTTGCCCTGGATCGGCTCGACGACCAGGGCGGCGACGTCCCCCTTCTTCAGCTCCCGGGCCAGGGCGTCGAGATCGCCGAGGGGTACGGCGGTGTCGGGCAGCAGGGGCGCGAATCCGTCCCGGAAGCCGGACTCGCCGTTGACCGACAGGGAGCCGGTGGTCAGCCCGTGGAAGGCGTGGTCGCAGTACAGGACGCGGGGCCTGCCGGTGGCGTACCGGGCGAACTTCAGCGCGGTCTCCACCGCCTCGGTGCCGCTGTTGCCGAAGAACACCCGGTCCAGGTGCGGGCTGTGCGTGAGCAGCTTCTCGGCCAGCAGCCCGGGCAGCGGCTGGCAGTCGAAGCGGGTGAGGTCGGCGAGAGAGGCGTCGAGGACGTCGTGCAGGGCCTTGCGGACGACGGGGTGATGGCGCCCTAGGCCCATCACCCCGAACCCGGCGAGCATGTCCAGGTAGTCGTTGCCCTCCTCGTCCCAGAAGTAGGCGCCCTCGCCACGCTCGTAGACCTTGTCGAAGCCGATGGTGTGCAGCATGCGCGGGAGCTGGTGGTTCAGGTACTTCCCATGCAGCTCGTAGCGTTCGGCTCCGCGCTCGGCCAGGAGTCTGCCGAGGTCGAACTCCGTGGTCATTCAGCAGTCTCCTTGACTTCGGCCTGCGCCTTCACGGCCAGGCTCGCGCTGATCCGCCCCGCCACCTCGACCGGGGTGAGGCCGATGTCGGCGAGCACCTCGCCCCGTTTGGCGTGCGCGAGGAACTGCTCGGGGATCCCGAACCGCCGTACCGGCACGTCGACTTCGGCGTCACCGAGGGCCAGGGCCACCGCCGCCCCCACTCCGGCGGCCCGGCTGTTGTCCTCGACGACGGCCACCAGCCGGTGTTGCGCCGCGAGGCCCGGCAGCGCGGGATCGACGGGCTTGACCCAACGGGGGTCGACGACCGTGCAGGCGATGCCTCTCGCCTCCAGCAGCTCGGCCGCCTGGAGGCAGACCGGGGCCATCACCCCGACGGCGACCAGGAGCACCTCGGGGCGATCACCCCGGTGCAGGACGTCCAGGCCCCCCACCCGGTCGAGCGCCGGCACCGAGGGACCCACCGACTCCTTCGGGAACCGCACCAGCGTCGGCGCGTCGTCCACGGCCACCGCCTCCCGCAGCTGCGCCCGCAGCTGGTCGGCGTCGCGGGGCGCGGCGATCCTCAGTCCGGGCACGACCTGGAGGATCGACATGTCCCACATGCCGTTGTGGGAGGCCCCGTCCACCCCCGTGACCCCGGCCCGGTCCAGGACGAACGTGACCCCGCAGCGGTGCAGGGCGACATCCATCAGGAGCTGGTCGAAGGCCCGGTTCAGGAAGGTGGCGTACACGGCGACGACCGGGTGCAGCCCGCCTGTGGCGAGACCCGCCGCGGAGACCGCCGCGTGCTGCTCGGCGATGCCGACGTCCCACACCCGGTCCGGGAACCGCGCCGCGAACTTGCCCAGACCCACCGGGTGCAGCATGGCCGCCGTGATCGCCACGACGTCCTCCCGCTCCTCCCCGATCGCGACGATCTCGTCACCGAACACCGAGGTCCAGGAGGGTCCGTTGGACGGTGCGAGCGGCTCGCAGGTGAGGGGGTCCATCACACCGACGGTGTGGAAGTGGTCCTCCTCGTGGGCGAGGGCGGGCTCGTAGCCGCGCCCCTTCTCGGTGAGGCAGTGGATCAGCACCGGTCCGTGGAAGCGCTTCGCGCGCCGCAGAGCGGACTCGACGGCCCCGATGTCGTGTCCGTCGATCGGGCCGACGTACTTCAGCCCGAGGTCCTCGAACATGCCCTGCGGTGCGAAGGCGTCCTTGAAGCCCTTCTTCGCGCCGTGCAGGGACTCGTAGACGGTGTTGCCGACCAGCGGGGTCTTGAGGAGCACCTCCTTCCCCCAGGCCAGCACCCTCTCGTAGCCGTCGGTCGTGCGCAGGGTGGCCAGGTGGTTGGCGAGCCCGCCGATGGTCGGCGAGTAGGACCGCTCGTTGTCGTTGACGACTATGATCAACGGCCGGTCCTTGGCGGCCGCGATGTTGTTCAGCGCCTCCCAGGCCATGCCGCCGGTGAGCGCGCCGTCGCCGATGACCGCGACCACGTGCCCCTTCTCTCCCTGCACCTGACGGGCCTTGGCGAGCCCGTCGGCCCACCCCAGCGCGGTGGAGGCGTGGCTGTTCTCGACGATGTCGTGCTCGGACTCCTCGCGCGAGGGGTAGCCCGACAGACCGCCCTTGCCCCGCAGCTTCGAGAAGTCCTGACGCCCTGTCAGGATCTTGTGCACATAGCTCTGATGGCCGGTGTCCCACACGATGCGGTCGACCGGTGACTCGAAGACCCGGTGGAGCGCGATGGACAGTTCCACCACCCCCAGGTTGGGCCCGAGGTGTCCGCCGGTCCTGGCGACCGCGTGCACCAGGAACTCCCTGACTTCCTCGGCCAGTTCGCCGAGATCCGATTCGGACAGCGCCTTCAGGTCGCGTGGTCCCCGGATGTTCTCCAAGATGGTCACGCTCGGGCCCCCTTCGGTCCGTGCTGTTCAACTCACGGTGACGGCCGGCTCCCCCGACGCGACGCCGTCCTGCTCCATCTGTTCGGCGATCTTCATCGCCTCCTCGATGAGGGTCTCCACGATCTTGGACTCCGGGACGGTCTTGACGACCTCGCCCTTCACGAAGATCTGTCCCTTGCCGTTGCCGGAGGCGACCCCCAGGTCCGCCTCCCGCGCCTCGCCGGGACCGTTGACCACACACCCCATCACCGCGACCCGCAAAGGCACTTCCATGCCTTCGAGACCCGCCGTGACCTCGTCCGCCAGCTTGTAGACGTCCACCTGCGCGCGCCCGCAGGACGGGCACGAGACGATCTCCAGCCGGCGTTGCCGCAGGTTCAGCGACTCCAGGATCTGGATGCCGACCTTGACCTCCTCGGCGGGCGGGGCGGACAGGGACACCCGGATGGTGTCGCCGATCCCCCTCGACAGCAGCGCCCCGAAGGCCACCGCCGACTTGATCGTCCCCTGGAAGGCCGGCCCGGCCTCCGTGACCCCCAGGTGCAGCGGGTAGTCGCACTGCTCGGCGAGCTGCTGGTAGGCGGCCACCATCACCACGGGGTCGTTGTGCTTCACGGAGATCTTGACGTCCCGGAAGCCGTGCTCCTCGAACAACGACGCCTCCCACAGCGCCGATTCGACCAGCGCCTCCGGGGTCGCCCTGCCGTACTTCTGGAGCAGCCGCCGGTCCAGCGACCCGGCGTTGACCCCGATCCGGATCGGCGTGCCGTGGTCCTTCGCGGCCCGCGCGATCTCCTTGACCTTGTCGTCGAACTGCTTGATGTTCCCGGGATTGACGCGTACGGCCGCGCAGCCGGCCTCGATCGCCGCGAACACGTACTTGGGCTGGAAGTGGATGTCCGCGATCACCGGGATCTGCGACTTGCGGGCGATGGTCGCGAGGGCGTCCGCGTCGTCCTGCGTGGGACAGGCGACGCGGACGATCTGGCAACCGGACGCGGTGAGTTCGGCGATCTGCTGGAGCGTGGCGCCGATGTCGGACGTACGCGTCGTCGTCATCGACTGCACCGACACCGGGGCCCCGCCCCCGACCGCCACCGGCCCGACCATGATCTGCCGCGACACGCGCCGCTCGGCGATCGGCCGGACCGGTACCTCGGGGACGCCCAAGGGAATGGCGGTCATGGCGCTACTCGCGGTTCCCGGAGACCGTCTCGCGCATGGCGCGCAGCGACTCCTTGAGGGATCCCATGGTGGCGAGGACGGCGGTGGGCTCGTAGCCGCAGTGCGCCATGCAGTTGGCGCAGCGCGGGTCCTTGCCCCGGCCGTACTTGTCCCAGTCGGTGTCCTCGATGAGTTCGCGGTACGTCGGCACGTACCCGTCGCTCATCAGGTAGCACGGGCGCTGCCAGCCGAACAGGGAGTAGTTCGGGATCGCCCAGGCCGTGCACGGGAAGTCGACCTTGCCCTCCAGGAAGTCCAGGAAGAGCGGGGAGTGGTTGAGCCGCCACTTCTTGCGGTTGCCGCCCGCGAAGGCCTTCTTGAACAGCTCGCGGGTCTGCTCCACGCCCAGGAAGTGCTCCTGGTCGGGCGCCTTCTCGTAGGCGTAGGCGGGCGAGATCATCATCTCGTCGACCTTGAGGTCGTCGTTGAGGAAGTTGAGCACCTCGATGATGGTCTGCGGGGTGTCGGTGTTGAAGAAGGTCGAGTTGGTGGTGACCCGGAAGCCGCGCTGCTTGGCCTCCTTGATCGCCTCCACCGCCTCGTCGAACACGCCCTCCTTGGCGACCGACTCGTCGTGCCGCTCGCGCAGTCCGTCGATGTGCACGGCGAAGGCGAAGTACGGGGAGGGCTTGAACTTGTCCATCTTCTTGCGCAGCAGCATGGCGTTGGTGCAGAGGAAGACGTACTTCTTCTTCGCGACCAACTGCCGGACGATCTCGTCGATCTGAGGGTGCATCAGCGGCTCGCCGCCGGCGATGGACACCATCGGCGCACCGGACTCAAGCACCGCCCCGACGGCCTGCGCCACCGGCATGCGCTGCTTGAGCACCCCCGCCGGATGCTGGATCTTGCCGCAGCCCTCGCACTTGAGATTGCACGCGAAGAGGGGCTCCAACTCCACGATCAACGGGAACTTGTCCCGCTTGCGGAGCTTTTGTTCGGCCAAGTATGTAGCGACCTTGATGGACTGACGCAGCGGCATGGCCATCTGGCTCACCTCCTGGGGAGCAGCAAGGAACGGTGCCATTCATGGAAAGCGGGAAGGACGGAACGAAGAACGCGGAAGGCTGATATTCCACCGCGTACCGTGCCGATCCGGACGAGTTCATGTTGTGGAGCGTCCACGACCACCCGGACGGCCGCAACGGGGCGCTCGCCCGCGCGCACGGCGCTCAGGAGCGTGGCCGCGGACTCCATGTCGACCGCGATCGCGCCGGTCGCGAGCAGCTGGGACCGCTCGTGACCGCGAACGACGTGATCGGAGCCGGTGAGGGGTCCGGTGTGCACGGTACGTCCCGGCACGGCCCGTACCAGCTCCTTGACGAGCAGGTCGGTCTGCGCGCACGGAACGGTTCCGTCCGGGTCCCGGGTCTCCTCGGCGACGACCAGATCGCCGGGGTGCATCCCGGGAGCGAGTCCCGCGCAGAACCCGGTGGCCAGTACGGCGGCCCCGGCGAGGGCCGGGTCGGCCAGGCGCCGGGTGACGGACCGTTCCGCCGCCTTGGGACCCATGCCCGTCCGGAGCAGGGTGACCGGCCCGCCGGCCCCGCCGCGCTCGCCCGTGCGCAGGGCGAGGTGCTCGATGCCGAGCGCGCAGGCGATCAGCAGCGGGGCGGTGGCGGGCCGGGTGCTCATCAGAGGGCCGCCTCGGTCCGGGAGAACGGTTCTCCATGGACGTATCGGCCCAGGGCGGTGAGCGGGAAGACCTGCCGGTAGAGGTGGTAGTTGATGGAGAAGTCCCAGGGGAAGCCGGTGCCGGTGAAGTAGGGCTCGTCCCAGGAGCCGTCCTCGCGCTGGGTGCTCGCGAGCCACTCGATGCCGCGTTCGACGGCCTTGGAGTCCCTCTCCCCCGCGGCCAGCAGCGCCATCAGTGCCCAGGCCGTCTGGGAGGCGGTGGAGGCGCCGCGGCCGCTCCACTCCTTGACGTACTTGTAGGAGCGCAGGTCCTCGCCCCAGCCGCCGTCGTCGTTCTGCACCTTCTCCAGCCAGGCCACCGCCCGCCGGATCGCGGGGTGCGAGACGGGCAGTCCGGCGGCCGTCAGGGCGGGCACCACCGACCCGGTGCCGTAGATGTAGTTGACGCCCCAGCGCCCGAACCACGAGCCGTCCGCCTCCTGTTCGGCGAGCAGCCACTCGATGCCGCGCCGGGTGCGAGGGTCGTGGGAGAGTCCCTCGATCGCGAGCATCTCCACCACGTGGGCGGTGACGTCGGCGGACGGCGGGTCGATGACCTCTCCGAAGTCGCAGAACGGCAGCCGGTTGGGGAACGGGCTGGTGTTGTCCACGTCGAAGGCGCCCCAGCCGCCGTTCTTCGACTGCATCCCGAGGTTCCAGCGCACCCCGCGCCCGATGGCCTTCTCCACCCGCTCGGGGTCGTGGTGCCGGACCCGGCGCAGTGCGAGGACGACCTCCGCGGTGTCGTCGATGTCGGGGTAGTTGTCGTTGTGGAACTCGAACGCCCAGCCGCCCGGCGGCAGTTGGGGTCGCTTGACCGACCAGTCCCCGGGCCGCACGATCTCCTCGCCGAGCATCCAGTCCGCGGCCCTGACGAGCTGCGGATGGTCGGCGGGCACGCCCGCGTCGGCGAGCGCGATGGTCGCGAGGCAGGTGTCCCACACCGGCGACTGGCAGGCCTCGATCATCCGGGACCCGTCCTCGCGCCAGATGGCGAAGCGGTCCAGGGACTCCAGTCCGGCTCGCATGACCGGGTGCTGGAGGTCGTAGCCGAGCAGGTGCAGGGCGATCACCGAATAGACGGCCGGGGGCTGGATGCCGCCCCAACAGCCGTCGTTCTCCTGTCGCTCGATGATCCAGCGGGCCGCGCTGTTCATCGCGGCTCTGCGGAGTCGGCGCGGGGCGACCTTGCGCAGCTGGTGCAGGGCCTTGTCGAGCCGCTGGAAGGCGCCGTCCCAACTCGCCACCGAAGCAAGCGGCTTGGCCGGGTTCGGGTCGGCCGGGTCGGCGTGCAGTTCGTCGAGCGGGAAGGGCGCCGGCCGCACCGGGCGCTTAGCCGAGACGATCGTCAGCGGGACGATCGTCTGGCGGGCCCAGCAGCCGAAGTCGTAGATGTTGAGCGGGACCCACTTGGGGAAGTAGATGAGCTCCGGCGGGAGTTCGGGCAGGTCCTCCCACTTCCACCAGCCGAACAGGGCGAGCCAGATCCGGGTGAACACCCGGGCGGCGGCGATACCGCCCTGGGCGCGGATCCAGGCGGAGGCCTTCGCCATGTGCGGGGCGTCCGGATCGTCGCCGTCGAGACGGAGGGCGACGTACGCCTCGACGGTGGTGGAGAGTTCGCCGGGGCCGCCGTAGAAGCCGGCCCAGGTGCCGTCCTCGCGCTGCTCGCCGCGGATGAACTGGGCGGCGGCCCGGGTGGTCGACTCGTCGCGGATGCCGAGGAACTGACGGAGCAGCAGGTCCTCGGCGTCCATCGTGACGTTGGTCTCGAGGTCGCCCTTCCACCAGCCCTCGGCGTCCTGCCGGGCGAGCAGGTGGTCGGTGGCGCGCTGGACGGCACGCACGGCGGCTTCTTGTATCCCGGCCGCCACGGGGGTCTCGAGGTGGGTTTCGCTGGCCGCGGCAGCGCGGGGCGGGAGGGCCCCGGTGCTTCCGTCGGTCGTCGCTGTCATGGCTTCCCCTTCGTGCAGTGTGCAATGTGGTGCTCTGCTGTGGGTCCGCCGTCGGCCGGTGCCTTTCCTTTCCTCGCAGCACCGGCCGGCGACTACGCGAGGGCTATTCGACCGATAGTGATCATCTCTTTCGTACGACGACGAAGTCGGCGAGCGCCGTGAACCGGTCCCGCACCCGGTCGGGCATGTCGATGGCGTTCAGGGCTTCGATGGCGATGGTGTGCTGACGGCGGGCCTCCGCGGCCGTCCACTCGCGGCCGCCGGCCTCCTCGATGAGGGCGGCGCGGGCCGCGAACTCCTCCTCGGAGAAATTCTCGAAGTCGCTGCTCTTGGCGTCGGCGGCGAGGATCTCGCCGAGCCGCTCGGAGGCGGCACCGCCCGCCGCGAGCGCGGCCACCACGGGCAGGGACTTCTTGCGCTGGCGCAGGTCGCTCCAGGTCTGCTTGCCGGTGGAGTCCGGGTCGCCCCAGATGCCGAGCAGGTCGTCGACGGCCTGGAAGGCGAGGCCCAGGTGGTAGCCGTACTTCTCCAGGGTGTCGGCGGTGCGGTCGTCCGCGCCGCCGAGGACCGCGCCGATGGAGGAGGCGCAGGCGAGCAGGGCGCCGGTCTTGTTGCCCTCCATCTCCAGGCACTCCTCGACGCTGACGCGGTCGCGGTGCTCGTAGGAGATGTCCTGCGCCTGGCCGTCGATGAGGGCGCGAGTGGCGGTGGTCAGCCGGCGGGTGGCGCGGCCGGCCTCGACGGTGCCGAGTTCGAGGAGGACCTCGTTGGCGAGGGCGAACAGGGCGTCGCCGACCAGGATGGCCTGGGCGGGGCCGTGCACCTTCCACACGGTGTCGCGGTGGCGGCGCTGCTCGTCGCCGTCCATCAGGTCGTCGTGCAGCAGGGAGAAGTTGTGGACCAGCTCGACGGCGACCGCGCCGGGGATGCCGGTCTCGGGGGCGGCGCCGGTGACCTCGGCCGAGAGCACGGCGAGCGCGGGTCGCACGGCCTTGCCGCCGTCTCCGTCCGCGGGGTTGCCCTGGGCGTCGATCCAGCCGAAGTGGTAGGCGGAAACGGTGTCCATCGGGGATGCGAGGCGGTCGACGGCCGCCTTCAGCACCGGAGTGGCCAGGGTCCGGCCGCGCTCCAGGAGCGCGGTCACGTCCACCGCGGACCTCACAGCGGCCGTCTCGGCCGGGGGCACAGTGGGCACAGTCTCTCCTCTTGTTGCGGTACCGGAGGTGCTGGGGCCCGATACGCCGTGCTGGTCGAGCATCACGCGGCCTCCTCGAACTCGAAGAGACGGGCGGGGCGGGGCCGGCCCAGGGCGGCGAGGGCGGCGTCCGCCGCACTCACACCGCTGCGGACCGCACTCTCCATGGTCGCGGGCCACCCTGTGGCGGTCCACGCGCCGGCCAGGTAGAGGCCGGGGGCTTTGGTACGGGCGCCGGGCCGCAGCCGTCCGACACCGGGGGTGGGAGCGAAGGTCGCCGTGCGCTCCCTGGTCACGAAGAAGTCCTTCACCTCGGCGCCGCGGGCGAGCGGCAGCAGCCGCTCCAGCTCGGGCAGATACCGCTCGCGCAGTGCGGCCACCGGCTCGTCGATCTCCTCGTGCGCCGCCGACTGGGACAGGGCGAGGTACTGGCCCTCGCGCAGCCCGGAGGCGTCGGTGCGGTCGAAGACCCACTGGACCGGGGTGCCGAGGGCCGCGAAGAACGGCTTGTCGAGGATCTTGCGGTCGTAGACGACATGGACGTTGAGGATCGGCGCGGTGCCGATGTCCCGAAGATTTTCCGGGGCGTCGAGTGCGCCCTCCGGCAGCAGGTCACACGCCTCGTGCTGGGCCACGGCGAGCACGACCGCGTCCGCCCGGAGCGTCTCCCCGGGAACCTGAACGCTCCAAGTGCCGTTCTCGTCAGTAGAGATGGAGGTGACGCGTGTACGGACCTCGGTACGCACGCCCGCGGAGTCGAGCGCCTTGCGGGCCAGCCGGTCGTGCAGTTCACCCAGCGGGACGTGTGCCCAGCCGATGTCGGCCGCGCCCGGGTCGGACAGCAGACCGGTCTTGAACACCATCGCGGCGAGCCCCAGCGAGGCGTCGCCCGCGACCGCGTTGAGGGTGGCGACCCCGACCAGGTCCCACAGGGCCTCGACGGCACGCGCCGACTGACCGTGGGCGGTCAGCCAGCTGCCGAAGTCCTGGGTGTCCAGGCTCGGATCGGCGAGGTCGAGACCCTTGAGCGCGAGCGCGGCACGCCCCACCTTGGCCCGCTCGGCGAGCGAGAGATGCGGATAGGTCGCGAGGCTGCGCCCCAGATGCAGGGGCACCGGCAGCGCGTCGCGCCGCAGTCTGCCGAGCCGTCGGCCCTCGGGCCGGGCCACGTCGAGTACGGGCACGTCGAGACGATCCTGCAGCGGTGCCAGCGCCGTCCCCTCGATGCGGTCGAGGAACCAGCGGTAGGCGGTGCAGCAGCGCAGGTAGACATGCTGTCCGTTGTCGACGGTCAGTTCGCCGCGCTGGAAGGAGAAGGCGAGTCCGCCGAGGCGTGGCCTGCCTTCGAGCAGGGTGACGCGCACCCCGGCGTCGGCGAGCGCGAGCGCCGCGGTGATCCCGGCGAGCCCGCCGCCGATCACGACGGCGTCCCGTCCGGACCGCTGTCCGTCGGTCATCGCACACCCTCCCCTGCCCGGACGCCGTGGTGCTCGAACGGTGCACGGCCGACCGTTGCAGTCAGGGACGCCGTCCCGGAGCGGAGGGTTGCGTGCCGCTTTTCTCCGGTGACATCACCTTGGACCGTATTGTCCACATCACCCATCAGGCACGCCTCCTGACGGCCCGCCGCGTCACATGCCGGGTGTCCAGGCCGGACAGGCCGCGGACGGCGACGTACGCCTTCTCGCGCCCGGGCAGCGAGACCCGGCCGCGCAGCACCGCCTCGGGGTCGCGCTCGATGCGGTCGAGCAGACGGCGGTAGATGCCGGCCATGGCGGCGACACAGGCACCGCTGCGCCGGTCGAGCATGGGGAGCAGCCGGTAGCCCTCGGCGAAAAGGGCGCGGGCCCGTCGCACTTCGAAGTGCACGAGGCCCGCGAAGTCGGCGCCCTCCGGCGGTTTCGGCCCCTTGAAGCCGGCCGAGCAGCCGAACTTCGCGAGGTCGTCGGCGGGCAGATAGGTGCGCCCGCCCTCGGCGTCCTCACGGACATCTCTGAGGATGTTGGTGAGCTGGAGCGCGAGACCGAGTGTGTCGGCATACTCCGGCGCGCGTTCGGCGGCGCGCGCCCCGGGTTCGGTGCCGAACACGCCGAGCGAGAGGCGCCCGATGGCACCGGCCACACAGCGGCAGTAGACCTTCAGGTCGTCCCAGGTCTCGTAGGTCTCGCCGCGTACGTCCATCAGGACGCCGTCGATCAGCTCGTCCAGGCCGCTCAACGGGATGGGGAAGGTCCCGGCGGCGTGGGCGAGGGCGACGGCCACCGGATCGGTGTCGTCCTCGTCCACCGAGCCCTCGCGCACCCGGGTCAGCATCGCCCGGGTGTCCTCTAGCCTCGCGGCCTTGACCTCACCCGCCAGCGCGCCGTCGCCGATGTCGTCGACGCGCCGTGAGAACGCGTAGAGCGCCGACATCGCACGCCGCTTGGACGTCGGCAGCAGCCTGATGCCGTACGCGAAGTTACGGGCCTGCTGTCCGGTCACGGCCTCGCAGTAGCTGTAGGCGGCGAGTACCGGTGCGGACGCGTGTGGTGGTGGCTCCACCGTCCGGATCACCCCTCTCCTCGCAGAGTGACGCCCACCTCGCGCAGCAACTGGAGCTTGCCGGGCTTGGGCGGGCCGGGAAGTACGTCGTGTTCTGCGGCGGCGATCGCGCGGAGCGCCGCCCTTCCCCCCGCCACGAACCCTGCGAGCAGCAGTTTCAGTCTGCCGTGGACGCTACCCACCAGGGGGGCGCCTTCATTCAGGAGTTCGCGGGCGCGTTGTGCCTCGTATGCAACCAGAGCGCGCACCGATGCGCCTGCGGTTTTCATGGCGAGATCCGCCTCCTGGACATGAAAGCGCTTCATGTCCGCGGCGGGCAGATAGATCCGGTCGCGGCCGAGGTCCTCGGCGACGTCCTGGAGGTGTTCGACGATCTGGAGGGCGGTGCAGATCGCGTCCGAGAGGCGGACCCGCTCAGGGGTCGAGGTGCCGGTGACGGCGAGCACGAGACGGCCGACGGGGTTGGCGGACAGTTCGCAGTAGGCGAGCAGGTCGTCGTAGGTCTCGTAGCGGGTGACGAGCTGGTCCTGGCGGTTGGCGGCGATCAGGCCGAGGAAGGGCTCGGGGGTCAGCGCGCGGCGGCGGACCGTGGGCTGGAGGCGGCGCAGCAACGGGTGGCGGGGCTCTCCGGAGAAGACGCGGTCCAGGTCGGCCTCGAAGGCGTCCAGCAGGACCAGCCGGTCCTCGGCCTCCGCGGGTGACACGCCGAGCAGTCGGGCGTCGGCGCCGCCGGGGGCCAGGTCGCCGTCGCCGATGTCGTCGACGAGGCGCGCGAAGCCGTAGACGGCCATGAGGTCGGTGCGCCAGTCCTTGGGCAGGAAGAACGGAGCCACGGGGAAGTTCTCCGCCGCGGCTTTGTCGAGCGTTCCGCGCTCCGTCGCTCCGGGGCGCGTCGTGCCGGTCCCCGTCATCGCTGCCTGCCCGGGGCGGGGACGGCACGTGCTGCGTTGAGCTGGGGAGTTTCCGTAGCCATCGCCGTCACATCTCCCGTTCTACACCGCCGACCCAATACACACTATTTCGGACACGCCGCCCAGCCGTCCGCGTGGCGTCCCAGTGATCGGGTGTCGCGCATTATCGCCCTACTTGCCGCGATTGGGCACCGGTACAGCTTACGTTGTACAACGCGGCAAGGATCGTCGGGGTGTCCTGCACATCACAACAACACACCGATTGGCCCCAAGATTCCTAAGGGGGCGCGAAGTTGACGCTTCCTTTGCAGACGCGTGGCCCCGCCGGAACAGTTCCGGCGGGGCCCGGTCGAGCGGAGCGGTGTTTTTCGTCCGGGGCGCGGTGGACTACTTGCCCGTGAACTTCTCGTACTCCTTGATGACCTCGTCGGTCGGGCCGTCCATGCGCAGCTCGCCGCGCTCCAGCCACAGGACGCGGTTGCAGGTGTCACGGATCGACTTGTTGTTGTGACTGACGAGAAAGACCGTGCCGGCCTCCTTGCGCAGTTCCCGGATGCGTTCCTCGGAGCGCTTCTGGAATTTGCGGTCACCGGTGGCCAGGGCCTCGTCGATCATGAGGACGTCGTGGTCCTTGGCGGCGGCGATGGAAAAGCGCAGGCGGGCCGCCATGCCGGAGGAATACGTGCGCATCGGAAGGGTGATGAAGTCGCCCTTCTCGTTGATCCCGGAGAAGTCGACGATCTCCTGGTAGCGCTCCTTGATCTGCTCCCGGGACATGCCCATGGCGAGCCCGCCCAGAATGACGTTGCGCTCGCCGGTCAGGTCGTTCATCAGAGCCGCGTTGACACCGAGCAGGGAGGGCTGGCCGTGCGTGTAGACGCGGCCGCTCTCGGCGGGCAGCAGTCCGGCGATGGCGCGCAGCAGGGTCGACTTGCCGGAGCCGTTGGAGCCGATCAGGCCGACCGCCTCGCCCTTGTAGGCGACGAAGGAGACGCCCTTGACGGCGTGCACCTTGCGCACCCCGCGCTCCTCGCCGCGCTTGAGGATGCGGCTCAGCGCGGCGGTCGCACTGCCCTTGCCGGTCTTGGCGCCGTTGACGCGGTAGACGATGTGCAGCTCGTCCGCGATGACGGTGGGGGTCTGCTCGTCCCTGATGTCCTCAGCCACGGCCGTACCTTTCCTCCGCCTTCCAGAAGTACACGAAGCCGCCGAGCGCGAAGAGCGCGGCCCACCCGCCCGCGGCCGCCCAGACGTGGTCGGGCAGGTTCTCGGCGCCGTAGTCGTCGAGCAGCGCGAAGCGCATCAGGTCCATGTAGATGGCCGCCGGGTTCCACTGCAGGACCGTGGCGACCCACTGCGGCTTGTCGGCCAGCATGATCGGGATCGAGAACATCACGCCGGACGCGTACATCCAGGTACGCATCACGAACGGCATGAGCTGGGCCAGGTCGGGGGTCTTGGCTCCCGCGCGGGCCATGATCAGCGCCAGGCCGGTGTTGAAGAGGAACTGCAGGAGCAGCACCGGGACGATGAGCGCCCAGGACAGGTCCGGGTAGTGGCCGAAGCCGATGGCCACGGCGAACAGCACGACCATCGAGAACAGCAGCTGCTGGAGCTGCTGGAGCGCGAAGGAGATCGGCAGGGAGGCCCGCGGGAAGTGCAGTGCGCGGACCAGGCCGAGGTTGCCGGAGATGGCGCGCACGCCCGCCATGACGGAGCTCTGCGTGAAGGTGAACACGAAGACGCCCGTGACCAGGAACGGGATGTACACGTCCTTCGGCATGCCCCGGCTGGCGTTCAGGATGACGCCGAAGATGAAGAAGTACACGGTCGCGTTCAGCAGCGGGGTCGCCACCTGCCACAGCTGGCCCAGCTTGGCCTGGCTGTACTGGGCGGTCAGCTTCGCCCGCGAGAACGCGAGGATGAAGTGGCGCCGGTCCCAGAGCTGGCGGACGTACTCGACGAGCGAGGGCCTGGCACCGCTCACGGTCAGGCCGTACCGGCCGGCGAGCTGTGCCGCCGGGAGGCCCTCGTCGGGCGACGCGGGCGCGCTCACCGCGACCGTGCCGTCGTGCGTTGTCTCACTCACTGATGGATAGCTTTCCTCTTCGGGATGCTTCGGGATGCGCGGCCTGTGCGGCGCGGCAGGAGCGGGGGCCGCAGTGCGGCCCGGCCGCTCTCGGCAACGAGCTTGTCAGATGACCGGGGGCCGGCCCAGTCGGGTCAGTCGCCAGACGGTACGCCACTTCATGGGCCTGCGCGGTCCGCACGGTGTGCTCCAGCCCTCCCGGAAGCCGCCGAACCAGGCCTTCAGGGCGGGCCGCGAGGGCCGGCGCACCAGGGTCAGCAGCATCCAGACGCCCAGGTAGACCGGGACCAGGAGCGCGGGCAGGTTGCGGCGGGCGAGCCAGACGCGGTTGCGGGCGACCATGCGGTGGTAGACCGCGTGCCGCGAGGGCGCGGTCGTCGGGTGGTACAGCACCATGTCGGACCGGTAGTCGATCATCCAGCCCGCGTCGAGGGCCCGCCATGCCAGATCGGTTTCCTCGTGGGCGTAGAAGAATGCGTCCGGGAGGCCGCCGACTTCGGCGAAGACCTGGGTGCGTACGGCGTTGGCGCCGCCGAGGAAGGTGGTGACCCGGGAGGAGCGCATCGGGTCCGCGGCCCGCAGCCGGGGGACGTGCCGGCGCTGGGTGACCCCGGTGTCGGGATCGGCGATGCGGAAGCTGACGATGCCGAGCTTCGGGTCGGACTCGAAGGCCCGGCGGCACAGTTCGGCGGTGTCGTGGTTCGGGAGGAGGCCGTCGTCGTCCAGGAAAAGCAATATGTCGACGTCGCGACCGCTGGGGCCGAAGGCCTCGATGCCGACGTTGCGGCCGCCGGGGATGCCGAGGTTCTCCGGCAGCTCGATCGTGCGGACGCCCTCGGGGACGTCCGGGACGGGCGAGCCGTTGCCGACCACGACCACCTCGACCGGGTCGCCGTCCTGCTTGGCGACCGAGTCGAGCAGGGCCCGCAGCTCCTCGGGGCGGTTGCCCATGGTGATGATGACCGCGCCGACCTTCATGCCGGTGCTCACTTCAGCCTGCTGGAGGCGAGGATCGACACGAGGTGCAGCAGGGTCTGGAGCAGGGCGATCCCGGCCATCACCGCGACGCCGAGCCGCGTGAAGAACAGGTCGTCCCGCATCTGGTCCACGACCGCGAGGACCAGGATCACCAGGGACGCCTCGATGCCGAGGATCAGCCGGTGGAACTTGAACGCGGCGGCGGCCCGGCGGGCCAGCGCCATGCCGGAGGAGCGCATCTCGGCGGCCGCCTCCTGCACGGGCGGCTTGCCCGCCTGGTGCCGGGCGACGCCCACCAGGTCGGTCTCGGCCTTGATCAGGATCGCGCCGAGGGCGGCGAGCGTGCCGAGGAAGGCCCACAGCCAGTCGATACGGCCGCTGCCGAAGAGGTCGGCGGCGCGCAGACCGAAGCCGACGAGCACCGCCGCGTCGGTCAGGTACGCGCCGACACGGTCCAGGTAGACGCCGTTGAGCGAGTACTGCTTCTTCCAGCGCGCGATCTCACCGTCGACGCAGTCCAGCAGGAGATACATCTGGACGCACACCACGCCGAGCACGGCCCCCGGGATCCCCGGCACCAGGAGGGCCGGGGCCGCGAGGACACCGAAGACGGTCATCAGGTACGTGAGCTGGTTGGGCGTGACCCTGGTGTTCACCAGGTAGCGGTCCACCCGGAGGGACACCTCACGCATGTAGAGGCGTCCCATCCAGTGCTCACCGCTGCGCCGGTCCTTGACCCCCGCGGGGTGGACGACCGGACGGAGTTCAGCTACCGATGGCCTTGACATAGTCGGTGTAGATGTCCTTGATCTGGTCGGTCTTGAGGTCGAGGTGTTCGAGGATGGTGTAGCGGCCGGGGCGGGTCTGCGGGGCGAACTCCACGGCGCGGACGAACTCCGCGGGCGTGAAGCCGATCTCCTCCGGCAGCACCGGAAGTCCGTGCCGGCGCAGTACCTCGGCCATGTACGCCGACTCCTCGTGGGCTCCGCGCAGGTACATCGCGAAGGCCGCGCCCAGGCCGCACTGCTCGCCATGGGCGGCGGCGCGCTTGGGGTAGAGCAGGTCGAACGCGTGGTTGATCTCGTGGCAGGCGCCGGAGGACGGGCGGGAGTCTCCCGACACCGACATGGCGATCCCGGTGAGGACCAGTGCCTCGGCAAGGACCTGGAGGAAGTTGTCGTCACCGACTCCACCGGGGTGCCGGAGCACCGCCTCGCCGGCCTGGCGGGCCATGGCCGAGGCGAGTCCGTCGATCTTCTCGCCGTTGACGCGGTTGGCGAGTTCCCAGTCCGCGACCGCGGAGATGTTGGAGATCGCGTCGCCGATACCGGAGCGCACGAAGCGCACGGGGGCCTCACGGATCACGTTCAGGTCGATGACCACCGCGATCGGGTTCGGCACTCCGTACGAGCCGCGGCCCGCGTCGTTGTCGAGCGTGGCGACCGGCGAACACAGGCCGTCGTGGGCGAGGTTGGTGGCCACGGCGACGAGCGGGAGACCGACGCGTGCCGCGGCGAACTTGGCACAGTCGATGATCTTGCCGCCGCCCAGGCCGACAACCGCGTCGTAGCGACCGGCCTTGATGTCGCTCGCCAGCCGGACCGCGTCGTCGATGGTGCCGCCGCCGACCTCGTACCAGGTGGCCCCGGGCAGGGTCGGCGCGAGGCGGTCACGCAGACGGGCGCCCGAGCCGCCGCTGACCGCGACGGCCAGCTTCCCGGACTGCGAGATCCGCTGGTCCGCCAGGACGCAGCCCAGGTCGTCGAGGGCACCCGGGCGGATGTCCACGACGACCGGCGAGGGGATCAGCCTTGTCAGTACCGGCACGCGATCTCCCGTCCACGGGCGAGGTCGTCGTGGTTGTCGATCTCCACCCACGGGACGTCGCCGATCGGGGCGACGTCGATGCGGAAGCCGCGGTTCGCGAGCTCCTGGTAGCCGTGCTCGTAGAACTGCTGCGGGTCGGTCTCCCAGACCGTCTTCAGGGCGTCGGCGAGTTCGGGGGCGGCGTCGCCCTCGATGAGGGTGACGCCGATGTACTCGCCGGTGGCCTCGGCGGGGTCCATCAGCTTGGTGATCTTCGTCATGCCCCGCTCGGGGTCGACGACGACCTTCATCTCCTCGTCGGCGAGGTTCTTCACCGTGTCCAGGGCGAGGATGATGCGCCGGCCCTCGCCGCGGGCGGCGAGCAGGGTCTTCTCGACGGAGACGGGGTGCACGGTGTCGCCGTTGGCGAGGATCACGCCGTCCTTGAGGGCGTCACGGCCGCACCACAGGGAGTAGGCGTTGTTCCACTCCTCGGCCTTGTCGTTGTCGATGAGGGTGAGCTTGAGGCCGTACTTCGCCTCCAGCGCCGCCCTGCGCTCGTACACGGCCTCCTTGCGGTAGCCGACGATGACCGCGACCTCGGTCAGACCGATCTCGGCGAAGTTGCCGAGGGTGAGGTCCAGGACCGTCGGTTCACCCTCTATGCCCGCGGGGCCCACCGGCACCAGAGCCTTGGGGAGGCTGTCGGTGTAGGGGCGCAGTCGGCGTCCGGCGCCGGCCGCCAGCACGAGGCCGATCATGCGGGTTCTCCTTCGTCGTGTACGGCGGGAGCCCCAGCGGACACCCAGAAGCGGATGCTCTCGACGAGCACCAGCAGGGCCACGGCCACGGCCAGGACCGTGAGCGCGACCGTGAACTGCGAAGCGGTGAGCAGCGCGGCCAGGACGGCGACGAGCAGAGTCCGTCCCTCATGCCCCCCGGCGGCGCGCACCAGCCAGGCCGGGGGCGCTCCGGCATTGCCGCGGATGCGGTACACCGTGTCGTAGTGATGGTAGGCGACGGCGCCCACCAGCCCGAAAGCCGCGGGCAGGGCTCCTTTCACGTCCGCCTGGGCCGCCAGCACCAGGACGGTGCCGTACTCGGCGGCGCGGAAGAGCGGGGGGACGAGCCAGTCGAGGGCGCCCTTGAGGGGGCGGTACAGGGCCTGACCGGCGGTGACCGCGTAGACGAGGGCACCGGCGACGGGCGCCCAGGTGACGCCGGAGAAGAGGGACACGGCGAGGACCGCCGTCCCGGCCGCCGCGACCAGCAGCGGGGCGCCGAGGCGGGCCCGGGTGGCGCGCGTCACGAAGGAGGCGAGCGGACCGTTGTCCGCCAGGTCCGCCAGCGCCTGGGCCGCCCGGTCCGTGCGCTGTGCCCTGCGGGTCAGTGACCGCAGCACCCGGCCCGCCGTCGTGTAGGTCGCCGCGAAGGCGCACCCGACGAGAAGCGCGTAGAAGGTGATACGGGGAGTGGTGGCCGCCGTCAGGACCGCGATCATCGCCCAGCGCTCACCGATCGGCAGCACGATCATCCGCCGCACCCACACCGTCCAGCCGACGCTGTCGAGCTTGTCCGAAAGGGCGGCCGTGGGGCTGGTGTTGGCGGTGGCGTCGTGGTTCGCCTCGTTGAAGGAGAAGTCGACGACGTGCCGGCAGGTCTGCAGGACCATCGCGCCGAGCGCCAGCGCCCAGACGTCGTCACCGCCCCGGGCCGCGCCGAGGGCGAGGCCGGCGTAGTAGGCGTACTCCTTGGCGCGGTCGAAGGTGGCGTCGAGCCAGGCGCCGAGGGTGGAGTACTGCAGGGAGTAGCGGGCGAGCTGGCCGTCGGTGCAGTCGAGGACGAACGAGGCGATCAGCAGGACGCCCGCCGCGACGAAGCCGCCGCGCGTGCCGGTGGCCGCGCAGGCCGCCGCGACGAGCGCGGTGATCAGGGACGCGGTGGTGACCTGGTTCGGGGTCAGGCCCCGGCGGGCGCACCAGCGGGCGATGTAGCGGGAGTAGGGGCTGATGCAGTACGTGGTGAAGAAGCCGTCGCGGGACTTCACGGCGGACTTCAGGCGTACGGCCTCGTCGTCGACGTCCGCGACGGCCTGCCGTGCCTCGTTGCGGGCCTGCGGGTCGGCGGGGACCGCGGCGACCAGGCTGCCGAGTTCGGGGCGGTGCACCTCGGCGCCGTCGTCGGCCAGCGCGGTGACGATGCGGTCGGGGAGGCTGTCCACGGCGAGAGCCGTGCCGCCGCCCGCGGAGTTCTCGCGGGCCAGCGCGCGGGTCAGGGTCGCACGGCCGTCGGGCTGCGCGGTGACGGCTCCGGGCAGTGCGGCGAGGGGGAAGCGGGGGTCGGTCAGCCCCAGGCGCAGCGCGTGTACGTGGCCGACGAACCGGGCGTCGACGAGGGCGACGCGCTGCTCGCAGGGCGCCTCGGCGACCAGCCGCTCGGCGTCGGCGGCGTCCGCGGCGACCTGCACGTCGAAGCCGAGGGACCGCAGATCACCCTCGATCGACGAACCGGGGACCGGCTGACCGGTGAGGATGGCGGTCGACAACCGAACTCACTCCCTGGGTGCCGACGCGCGGGCGCCGGTCATGTGCACGATGGGGGCGCCCCTTGGCTGGACCAGGCGGGCGGCATGTCGGCAGAGGCTATCGGATGCCAAGAAGGCGGCGTTCACCGCCCGTTAACGGACCGATCAACAGCGTCTCCCCCGGCCTTTGCCGCGATCATCATCGGTGATCCGGGCCCCCGCCCACAAACCGCGCCCCACAGAGCGGACATCCAGGACATCGTGAGCGTCCGGGAGTCTCGGCATAGGGTGGTCGACCATGACGTGGCTGATCACCGGCGGTGCCGGGTACATAGGGGCGCATGTGGCGCGGGCCATGACGGGCGCCGGGGAACGGGCGCTGGTGCTGGACGACCTCTCCGCCGGGGTGCCCGCGCGGCTTCCCGCCGACGTGCCCCTGGTCCGGGGCTCCTCGCTGGACGGGGGCCTGCTGAAGCGGGTGCTGGCCGAGCACGCGGTGACGGGTGTGGTGCATCTCGCGGCGCGCAAGCAGGTCGCCGAGTCGGTGGCGCAGCCGACCCGCTACTACCAGGAGAACGTCGGGGGGCTCGCGACCCTCCTGGAGGCGGTCGCGGAGGCCGGGATCGAGCGCTTCCTCTTCTCCTCCTCGGCGGCCGTCTACGGCAACCCCGATGTGGAACTGATCACGGAGCGGACGCCGTGCGCTCCCGTGAACCCCTACGGCGAGACGAAGCTCGCCGGGGAGTGGCTGGTGCGGGCGGCCGGACAGGCACACGGGATCTCCACCGTCTGCCTGCGCTATTTCAACGTCGCCGGGGCCGCGGCGCCGGAGCTCGCGGACACCGGTGTCTTCAACATCGTGCCCATGGTCTTCGACCGCCTCACCCGTGACGAGGCCCCGCGGATCTTCGGCGACGACTACCCGACGCCGGACGGCACCTGCGTGCGTGACTACATCCATGTGTCCGACCTGGCCGAGGCGCACCTCGCGGCGGCCCGGCGGCTGTCCGAGGGCGGACAGGGCGGTGACCTGACGGTCAACATCGGTCGCGGCGAGGGCGTCTCCGTACGCGAGATGGTCACGGTGATCGGCGAGGTGACCGGGGACCGACGGCCCGCGGTCGTGGAGCCCCGGCGCCCGGGGGACGCGCCCGTGTCGGTGGCCTCGGCAGCCCGGGCCGCCGAGACGCTCGGCTGGAGCGCGCGGCGCGGGGTGCGCGAGATGATCGAGTCCGCCTGGCGCGGCTGGCAGCTGCACCACCACTGAGGCTGCCCTGACCTGCGGTTCGTTTCCGCAGGTCAGGGCACATGACAACGGTGTTCAGTGCCGCGTTGCCCGATACCCCCCGCCCGTAGTTCACTGTGATCCCGGGCGGGCTGTCCGGACCGACACGTAGGAGGCGGCTTCCATGGGGGCAGGGCACGATCACGGGCACTCGCATGCGCCGGCCGGCGGTACCGCGACCGCGGCGTACGTCGGCAGGCTGCGGGTGGCGTTGTCGATCACGCTCACCGTCATGCTGGTCGAGATCGTCGGCGGCATCGTCGCGGACTCCCTCGCCCTGGTCGCGGACGCGGCGCACATGGCGACGGACGCGCTGGGCCTCGGCATGGCCCTCCTCGCGATCCACTTCGCGAACCGCCCGCCGACCGGCAACCGCACCTTCGGGTACGCCCGCGCGGAGATCCTCGCCGCCCTCGCCAACTGTCTGCTGCTGCTCGGTGTCGGCGGCTACGTCCTGTACGAGGCGATCCAGCGGTTCGTCACGCCGGCCGACACCGAGGGCGGGCTGACCATCGTGTTCGGTGCGATCGGCCTGGTCGCGAACATGATCTCGCTGACCCTGCTGATGCGCGGCCAGAAGGAGAGCCTGAACGTGCGCGGGGCGTTCCTGGAGGTCGCGGCGGACGCGCTGGGCTCGTTCGCGGTGATCGTCTCGGCCGCGGTGATCCTGACCACGGGCTGGCAGGCCGCCGACCCGATCGCCTCGCTCCTCATCGGCCTGATGATCGTGCCGCGCACCTTCAAGCTGCTGCGCGAGACCCTCGACGTCCTGCTGGAGGCGGCGCCCAAGGACGTCGACATGACCGAGTTGCGGACCCACATCCTGGAGCTCGACGGCGTGGAGGACGTGCACGACCTGCACGCCTGGACGATCACCTCGGGGATGCCGGTGCTGTCCGCGCACGTGGTGGTGCGGTCCGATGTGCTCAGCGCGATCGGCCACGAGAAGATGCTGCACGAACTCCAGAACTGCCTCGGCGACCATTTCGACGTGGAGCACTGCACGTTCCAGCTGGAGCCGGTCGGGCACGCGGAGCACGAGGCACATCTGTGCCACTGATCACTTCCGCCCCACTGACACACGTGTACGGTGCATGAAACGCCCGTTCTGGCGGAATGCAGCGATCCGGCACACCTTCGCGTCCTCCACCCCACAACCCCGCCCCGAGCGGTTCCCCGGCCGCCGCGCCGGGCACGATCAACTGCCGGGAGTGCCCGATCCGTGCGGCACACTTGGGGCGCGAAGACCGATGTGAAGGATGGGTATGCCGACCACACCTGCCACCACGACGCACACTCCGTCGAACGGCGCCGCGAACGCGATCCTGCTGGAACTGGTCGACGAGCACGGTGTGACGATCGGCACCGCGGAGAAGCTCGCCGCCCATCAGCCGCCCGGACAGCTGCACCGCGCCTTCTCGGTGTTCCTCTTCGACGAGCGGGGCCGGCTGCTCCTCCAGCAGCGCGCGCTGGGCAAGTACCACTCCCCCGGCGTGTGGTCCAACACCTGCTGCGGCCACCCCTACCCGGGCGAGGCGCCCTTCGCGGCGGCGGCCCGGCGGACGTACGAGGAGCTGGGGGTCTCCCCGTCGCTGCTCGCCGAGGCCGGCACGGTCCGCTACAACCACCCGGACCCGGACTCGGGCCTGGTCGAGCAGGAGTACAACCACCTGTTCGTCGGCATGGTGCAGTCCCCGCTCGGCCCGGACCCGGAGGAGGTCGCCACGACCGCCTTCGTGACCCCGGCCGAGCTGGCGGAGCGGCACGCGAAGGACACTTTCTCCGCGTGGTTCATGACGGTGCTGGACGCGGCCCGTCCCGCGGTCAGGGAGCTGACGGGCCCGTCAGCCGGCTGGTGAGAGGCCCGTCGGCCCTCAGGGCACGCGCACGGCCTTGAGCGGCAGGGCGGCCCAGATCACCTTGCCCCCGCTCGAGGTGTGCTCGACGTCGCAGACCCCGCCCGCCTCCCGGGTGACCTCGCGGACCAGGAGCAGTCCCCGGCCGCCCTCGCCGCTGTGGTCGGTCTCCAGGGCGGTCGGCCGGTAGGGGTGGTTGTCCTCCACGGACACCCGCACCCACTCCGCGCCCACGGCCACCTCCACGGCGAGCATCGGTGAGAGCAGCGCCGCGTGCCGGACGGCGTTCGTGACGAGCTCGGACACGATCAGCAGGAGACCTTGGACGAGGTCGTCCGAGACGGGTACTCCCTGGCGGTACAGCAGGTCCCGCACGGCGTGTCGCGCCTGCGGGACCGACGCGTCGACGGCGGGGGCGGTGAACCGCCACACACCCTCGTACGGCAGCGGGTCCGGTGTGCCCCGGTCGAGGGCGTCCGGTTCGAGGGGGTCTTCTCCGCTGTCCGTCGGGCGAGGGCCTGACCCGCGCCCATGGTCGTCCATTCTTCGGTCGCCACCCTTGCGCTCGATTGTCACCACATGTCGAGTGTTGGCAGCGCGTCGCCCCGCTCCGGATACCTGAACAGAAGTCAGCGCATATCGAGTGCCCCTGACCGACTCCGCGCGGAACTATTCGGGTTGCGTCGTTTTTGCGGCTGCCTCGTGCTGCTCGGTGACCATTCCGACGATCTTGCGCCCGCCGAAGCCGGTGGCGATGAGGCCGAGTCCGTCGAAGAGCAGGCCGAGCGAGAAGAAGCAGCCGATCACGTACTTGCTGCTGCTCGGCCAGGAGGCCAGCACCAGGATGCCCAGCAGCAGACCGAAGGCGCCCTGCACCAGGGTCCAGCCGAACTGCGGTCCCCGCACCACCAGGCTGCCGACCAGCCGGAAGACCCCGCCGGTCAGGAAGAGCAGCGCGGCGAACATGGTCAGGGCCGCGGCCGCCGCCTCCGGCCGCCCGATGACGACGACGCCGGCCGCGATGTTGAGTGCGGCGACCACGACACCGAGCCAGAAGAAGTTGGAACCCCGGGCCTGGACCGCGTGCAGCAGGCCGACCACACCGCCGATCAGCAGGAGCCAGCCGAACAGGATCATCGAGGTGAGCGTGGCCACCCCGGTGTAGATCAGCCCCACGAGCCCGGCGATCACCAGGATCACACCGAGCGCCGCCAGCCAGCCGAAATCGCGGCTCAGCTTGGCCGTCTCCGGGTTCTCCGCCTTGTTCACTGCCATGCAGGGCCTCCTCGCGCCGCCGGCCCCTTCTTGATCGTACGGTCGGGGGGTACGGCTAGCATCCGACCCATGGAGTACCCGGAACCGCAGCTGCTGCACGCCGTCACGGACTCGATCGCTACCGTCGTGGTCCACCACCCGGCCAAGCGCAATGCCATGACGGCCGCGATGTGGCGGGCGCTGCCGCCGCTGCTGGACACGCTGGCCGCCGATCCGGACGTCCGGGTGCTCGTGCTGACCGGGGAGGGCGGCACGTTCTGCGCGGGCGCCGACATCTCCACGCTGCGCCGGTCGCCCGAGGAGGCCCAGGGGCTCGCGGTGCGGGCCGAGGAGGCTCTCGCCGCGTTTCCGAAGCCGACGCTGGCGGCGGTCCGGGGGCACTGTGTGGGCGGCGGGTCGCAGCTCGCGGCGGCGTGCGATCTGCGGTTCGCCGAGGAGGGCGCCCTGTTCGGGGTGACACCGGCGAAGCTCGGGATCGTGTATCCGGCCTCCTCCACCCGGCGGCTGGTGTCGCTGGTCGGCCCGGCCACCGCCAAGTACCTGTTGTTCTCCGGCGAGTTGATCGACGCGGAGCGGGCGCTGCGGACGGGTCTGGTCGACGAGGTGCTGCCGGAGGGCGAACTGGCCAAGCGTGTCGGGGAGTTCACCCGGATCCTGGCGTCCCGTTCGCAGCTGACCCAGGCCGCGGCGAAGGAGTTCGCGAACGGCCGCACGGACCGGGACGGGTACTGGACCGGGCAGGCGCGCGGCAGCGGCGACACCGCGGAGGGGGTCGCCGCCTTCCTGGAGCGCAGGGCCCCGCACTTCACCTGGACTACGTCAGGATGAAGCGGCTCCTGGAGCGGAACTCCTCGACGAGGTGCGCGGGCGCCTTCTGCGGCGAGCCCGCGTCGTAGGGCGGTTGCGGGTCGTACTCGGTCAACAGCTGTACGGCCTGGGCGTGTTCGTCGCCCGCGATCCGGCCGAGGAGCGTGAGACCCATGTCGATGCCGGCGGAGACCCCGGCGCCGGTGACGTACTTCCCGTCGAACACGACCCGCTCCCCCGTGGGCTCGGCGCCGAACTGCTTCAGGAAGTCCAGGGCCAGCCAGTGGGAGGTCGCGCGGCGGCCCCGGAGCAGTCCCGCGGCCGCGAGCAGCAGGGAGCCGGTGCACACGGACGTCGTCCAGGTGCTGGTGGCGTCGGCGGCGCGCAGCCAGTCGAGCAGTGCCGAGTTCTCCATCTGCGGGGTCTGCCCGGGACCGCCCGGCACGATCACGATGTCGGGGCTCGGCACCTCGGCGAGCGTCCTGTCGGCGGTGATGGCGAGGTTGCCGGTGTCGGTGCGCACCGGACCGGTCTGCTCGGCGACGAAGACGGTCTCCGCGTCGGGGAGGCGGCCGAGGGTCTCGTACGGTCCTACGGCGTCCAGGGCGGTGAAGCGGTCGAAGAGGACGACGGCGATCTGCACAGGGGGTCCTTTCACTGGGCCGGGGTCGGGTGGAAGCGGCGGCGGTACTCGGAGGGAGCCGTGCCGAGGGTTCTGACGAAGGCCCGGCGCATCCCCTCGGGGGTGCCGTAGCCGCTGGCGCGGGAGATCTCCTCGATGCCGTCGGAGGTGTCCTCCAGGAGGCGGCGGGCGTGTTCGAGCCGGACCCGGTCGACGTACCGGCCCGGCGTCATGCCGGTCTCGGTCTGGAAGGCGCGGGCGAAGTGGCGGGGCGAGAGACGGGCCCGGGCGGCGAGGGCCTCGACGCTCAGGTCGTCGGCGGGGTGCTCGGTGATCCACAGCTGGACCTCGCGCAGCGGTTCGCGCTGCGCGGTCTGGGCGGCGAGCTGGGCGCTGAACTGGGCCTGGTTCCCGGGCCTGCGCAGGAAGACGACCAGGTGGCGGGCGATGGCGAGGGCCGCGTCCCGGCCCAGGTCCTCCTCCACCAGGGCGAGCGCGAGGTCGATGCCCGAGGTGACACCGGCCGACGTCGACACCTGTCCGTCGCGCACATAGATCGGGTCGGGGTCCACCTCGACGGCCGGATGGTCGCGGGCGAGCCGGTCGCAGTACGCCCAGTGCGTGGTGACCCTGCGGCCGTCCAGGAGCCCCGCCTCGGCGAGCCGGATGGCGCCGGTGCACACCGAGACCAGGCGCTCGGCCCGGGGCCCGTGCTCGCGCAGCCAGTCGGTCAGGAGCGCGTCGGGGCGCCGGGTGCCCTGGCCCCCGGGCACGAGCAGGGTGTGCGGGGCGCCGGCCCGCACGAGCGCCTCGTCCGGTACGACGGTCAGGCCGCTGGAGGTGCGCACGGCGGCTCCGTCCAGCGAGGCCGTACGGATGCGATAGGTGCCCGGGGTGTGCTGCTCGGCCCCCGCGAAGACCTCCAGCGGGCCGGTGACGTCGAGGCTCTGCACCCCGTCGAAGAGGACGAAGAGAACGTTTCGCTGCGCCATGCCCTCGATTCTCAGGCCGGGGCGCGATGGCGGCAATGACGAGTTCCCCACCTTTCCTGCCATGGGGAACCTCCCCGTAGAGGGGATACCAAGCGGTCGGTAACCTGCTCGGCATGACTACTGCCGCCCTGGAACCGCGCGTCGGCCGCCGCTGTCACAACCCCCTCAACTCCCTGCACGCCGCGCACTACTTCTCTCCCGACCTGGGCAAGGAGCTGGCCGCGATCGGTGTCACCCACCCGAGGGCCGTCAACTTCGCGGTGCGGGCCGCCGCGCTGGGGCCGGTCGGCCCGGGGGCGGTGACGGCCGCTTTCTACAACTACAAGCACGAGCTGGTGGCCGAGCACGTGCCCGCCGTGTGGCGGACCGCCACGCCCGAACAGGTTCTGGCGGCACGCGCGCGTGCCGTCGACGCGACCCTGCGCCGCCTGCTCGGCGACGAGACCGTGGCGTCGGACGGGATGGCCGAGGCCGCGCGGCTCGCCCTGCGGGCCGCCGAGGGCTGTTCCCGTGCCGCCCGCCCGCTGTACTCCGCGCACGCCGACCTGCCGGTGCCCGAGGAGCCCCACCTGGCGCTCTGGCACGCCGCCACGCTGCTGCGCGAGCACCGGGGCGACGGACATCTCGCCGCCCTGATGTCCGCGGAGCTGGACGGTCTTGAGGCTCTGGTGACCCACACCGCGACGGGCCGGGGCATGACGCCGTCCTGGGTGTTCACCACGCGCGGGTGGACCCGGGCGGAGTGGGACGCGGCCGCCGGACGGCTCCGCGGGCGCGGACTGCTGGACGCCGAGGACGAACTCACCGAGCGGGGACTCGCCCTGAGGGAGGAGATCGAGGCGCAGACGGACCGGCTGGACCGGGCCCCGTACGAGCACCTCGGGGCCGAGGGCGTGGCACGGCTGACGGAGCTCGCGGTGGGGTTCGCGCGCGCGGCGACCGCCGCGGGGGCCTATCCCGCGGACCTGATCGGCAGGCGCTGATCTTTCCGGGCCGCCACGAAGATTGCCCGGCCGTCTCGGAGGTACCCGTTTCTTTCCCGGTCGCCCTGGCCGGGAGAGGAAAGGGGATGCACATGTTCCGCGCGATCGCAGACGTCCTGCGCCAGATCGGTGGCGCCATCGCCACCGTGGTGACCCTGCCCTTCCGGGCCGTCGCCCGGCTGTTCGGCGGTGCGTCCAGCTCCACGAGGAGCCGCAGGGCCTGACGACCCCGGCCTGATGACCGCGCCCTGAGCCCCGACTGTCGGTGCCGCCTGCCACAATTGCCGCGCAACCTCAGTGAGAAGGCGGTACGGGATCGTGACGACACCCGGGTCCAGCGGGTCCACCAGCGCAGGGTCGATCGAAAGCAGGATCGCCGAGGAACTCGGCGTACGGGAGCGGCAGGTGAAGGCTGCCGTGGAGCTGCTCGACGGCGGTTCCACGGTTCCCTTCATCGCCCGCTACCGCAAGGAAGCGACCGAGATGCTCGACGACGCGCAGCTGCGCACGCTCGAGGAGCGGTTGCGGTATCTGCGGGAGCTGGAGGAGCGGCGGACGGCGATCCTCGACTCGGTGCGCGAGCAGGGCAAGCTCACCGAGGAGCTTCAGGCGCGGATCCTGGGCGCGGAGACCAAGGCGCGCCTTGAGGACATCTATCTGCCGTTCAAGCCGAAGCGCCGCACCAAGGCGCAGATCGCGCGCGAGGCCGGCCTTGAGCCGCTCGCCGAGGGCCTGCTCGGGGACCCGGGGGTCGCGCCGCTCGCCGCGGCCGCCGCGTTCGTCGACGCCGACAAGGGCGTGCCCGACGCGCAGGCCGCGCTGGACGGTGCCCGGGCGATCCTCACCGAGCGTTTCTCGGAGGACGCCGACCTGATCGGCGAGCTCCGCGAGCGTATGTGGGTGCGCGGTCGTCTGGCCGCCAAGGTGCGGGACGGCAAGGAGGAGGCGGGCGCCAAGTTCGCCGACTACTTCGACTTCGCCGAGCCCTTCACGAACCTGCCCTCGCACCGGATCCTGGCGATGCTGCGCGGCGAGAAGGAGGAGGTCCTCGACCTCGTCCTGGAGCCCGAGGAGGCCACGGAGGGACCCTCGTCCTACGAGGGCATCGTGGCCCACCGTTTCGGGATCGCCGACCGCGGTCGCCCCGGCGACAAGTGGCTGACGGACACCGTCCGCTGGGCCTGGCGGACCCGCATCCTCGTGCACCTGGGCATCGACCTCAGGCTGCGGCTGCGGACGGCCGCCGAGGACGAGGCGGTCAATGTGTTCGCGGCCAACCTCCGCGACCTGCTGCTCGCCGCCCCGGCCGGCACGCGCGCGACGCTCGGCCTGGACCCCGGCTTCCGTACGGGCGTGAAGGTCGCCGTGGTCGACGCGACCGGAAAGGTCGTCGCGACGGACGTGATCTACCCGCACGTCCCGGCCAACAAGTGGGACGAGGCCATCGCCAAACTGGCCCGCCTCGCCAAGGAGCACGCGGTCGAGCTGATCGCGATCGGCAACGGCACGGCGTCCCGCGAGACCGACAAGCTCGCCGGGGAGCTGATCACCAAGCACCCGGAGCTGAAGCTCACCAAGGTGATGGTGTCCGAAGCGGGCGCGTCCGTGTACTCGGCCTCCGCGTTCGCCTCGCAGGAGCTGCCGGACATGGACGTGTCGCTGCGTGGCGCCGTCTCCATCGCCCGCCGGCTCCAGGACCCGCTGGCCGAGCTGGTGAAGATCGACCCGAAGTCGATCGGCGTCGGCCAGTACCAGCACGACCTGTCCGAGGTGAAGCTGTCACGCTCCCTGGACGCGGTCGTGGAGGACTGTGTGAACGGCGTGGGGGTCGACGTCAACACCGCGTCCGCCCCGCTGCTCGCCCGGGTCTCCGGAATCACCTCAGGGCTGGCGGAGAACATCGTGTCGCACCGGGACGCCAACGGCCCCTTCAAGTCCCGCACCGAGCTGAAGAAGGTGGCCCGGCTGGGCCCCAAGGCGTACGAGCAGTGCGCGGGCTTCCTGCGGATCCGCGGTGGCTCCGATCCGCTGGACTCCTCCAGCGTCCACCCCGAGGCGTACCCGGTGGTGCGGCGCATGGTGAAGACCGCGGGGCAGGAAGTGGCCTCCCTCGTCGGCAACACGGGTGTGCTGCGCTCGCTCCGGCCGCAGGACTTCGTGGACGAGACGTTCGGTCTGCCCACGGTGACCGACATCCTCAAGGAGCTGGAGAAGCCGGGGCGCGACCCTCGGCCCGCCTTCAAGACGGCGACCTTCAAGGAGGGCGTCGAGAAGATCTCCGACCTGACCTCCGGGATGGTCCTGGAGGGGGTCGTGACCAATGTGGCGGCGTTCGGGGCGTTCATCGACGTCGGTGTCCACCAGGACGGTCTGGCGCATGTCTCCGCGCTGTCGAAGACGTTCGTCAAGGATCCGCGGGACGTCGTCAAGCCGGGTGACATCGTCAAGGTGAAGGTGCTGGAGGTCGACATCCCGCGCAAGCGGATCTCGTTGACGCTCCGGCTGGACGACGAGGCACAGCCGAAGGCTCCCGGCGGGGAGCGCCGTCAGCCGCAGCGGGGCGGGCGGCCCCCTCAGCAGCGACAGCAGCGGCAGGCGCCCGCTCCGGGGAACAGCGCGATGGCTGATGCTCTGCGGAAGGCCGGGCTGCTGGACGCGAAGAAGAAGGGGCGGTAGCGGTGGTGGGGAACTGCGGGCCGGCTGTGGCTGGTCGCGCAGTTCCCCGCGCCCCTTCAGGGCGCTTCCGTCACCTTGCCCGAGGAGACCTCCAGGCGGCGGTTCACCCTCACCGCGTCCAGCATTCTGCGGTCGTGGGTGACCAGGAGCAGGGTGCCCTGGTAGGCGTCCAGCGCTGATTCCAGCTGTTCGATCGCCGGCAGGTCCAGGTGGTTCGTCGGCTCGTCCAGGACCAGGAGGTTGACGCCCCGGCCCTGGAGCAGGGCCAGGGCGGCCCTGGTGCGCTCCCCCGGGGAGAGCGTCGCCGCCGAGCGCGTGACGTGGTCGGACTTCAGACCGAACTTGGCCAGCAGGGTGCGGACCTCCGCCGGTTCGGTGTCGGGCACCGCCGCGCAGAAGGCGTCCAGCAGGGACTCCTCGCCGTGGAACAGCTTGCGGGCCTGGTCGACCTCGCCGATCAGGACACCCGAGCCCAGGGAGGCCTGGCCGGAGGTGAGGGGCACCCGGCCCAGCAGGGCGCCGAGCAGGGTGGACTTGCCGGCCCCGTTCGCACCCGTGACCGCGACCCGGTCCGCCCAGTCGATCTGGAGGGACACCGGGCCCAGGACGAAGTCGCCGTGGCGTACCTCGGCGTCCCGCAGGGTCGCGACGACCGCGCCCGAGCGGGGGGCCGAGGCGATCTCCATGCGCAGTTCCCACTCCTTGCGCGGCTCGTCGACGACATCGAGGCGCTCGATCATGCGCTGGGTCTGGCGGGCCTTCGCGGCCTGCTTCTCGCTGGCCTCGCTGCGGAACTTGCGGCCGATCTTGTCGTTGTCGTTGCTCGCCTTGCGGCGGGCGTTCTTCACGCCCTTGTCCATCCACGAGCGCTGCATCTGCGCCCGGTCCTGGAGCGCGGACCGCTTGTCGGCGTACTCCTCGTAGTCGTCGCGGGCGTGCCGGCGGGCGACCTCGCGCTCCTCCAGGTACGCCTCGTAGCCGCCGCCGTAGAGGGTGATCTGCTGCTGGGCCAGGTCGAGTTCGAGGACCTTGGTGACCGTGCGGGTGAGGAACTCGCGGTCGTGGCTGACGACCACGGTGCCGGCGCGCAGACCCTTCACGAACCGCTCCAGGCGCTCCAGGCCGTCCAGGTCGAGGTCGTTGGTGGGCTCGTCGAGGAGGAAGAGGTCGTAGCGGGAGAGCAGCAGGGAGGCGAGGCCGGCCCGGGCCGCCTGGCCGCCGGACAGGGAGGTCATCGGCTGGTCCAGGTCGACCGCGAGGCCCAGCGATTCGGTGACCTCCTCGGCGCGTTCGTCGAGGTCGGCGCCGCCGAGGTCCAGCCAGCGCTCCAGGCTGGTGGCGTACGCGTCGTCGGCGCCCGGGGCCCCGTCGACCAGGGCCTGGGTCGCCTCGTCCATCACCCGTTGGGCCTCGGCGACTCCGGTGCGGCGGGCGAGGAACGCGCGCACGGTCTCCCCCGGGCGCCGCTCCGGCTCCTGCGGCAGGTGCCCGACGGTGGCCGTGGGCGGGGAGAGCCTGAGCTCCCCCTCCTCCGGGGCGAGCAGACCCGCGAGCATCCTGAGCAGCGTGGACTTGCCCGCGCCGTTGGCCCCGACCAGGCCGATCACATCTCCGGGCGCGACGACGAGGTCGAGCCCGCTGAACAGGGAACGGTCGCCGTGGCCGGCGGCGAGGTTCTTGGCGACGAGGGTGGCAGTCATCAGACCGTCGATCCTAATGGCCGTGGTGGGTGCCCGGCGTCCCGGTTCTCAGCGGGCCATCGCCTCCACCAGGACGCTTCCCGAGGTCCGCGCCACCACGAACGACTCGCCCCGCACCGCCTTGGCGTCCAGCGCGATGCAGTGCCGGCCCGTTTCCAGGACGCCGTCGAAGACCTCCTGGGCGTGGGTGCGGTACAGCCGGTCGAGACGGTACGCCGTCAGGCGCACCCGGCACGGCGAGGTGACCTCGACGCCGGCCTCGCCGTCGGCGGCCACCAGACGGGTCAGCCGGCGCTGTTCGACCGGGCGGCGGTCCAGGGCGTGCTCTATCTGGGCCACGAGCAGCGGGACGATCGGGGCGAGGCCGTCGACGTAGGCCACGTCCACGCCCGCGCGTGCGAAGGAGCGGCGGACGGCGGCACGTTCCTCCTCGGTGACCGCGCGGCCGAAGGCCACGGCGCCGTAGCCGCGCAGTTCGTCGGCATGGACCTCGCCGACCTCGCGGGTGATGTCGGCGCCGATGCCGATGATGCGCAGGGCGGCGGCGAGTCTGGCGAGGACGGCGACGCGGGCGCCGATGAGCAGGACGCGGCGGCGGGGGCCCTCGGGCTCTCCGGCGCCCCGGAGCAGGGAGTCGAGCGCCGCGCGGTACTCGGCGCCCTGGAAGCGGAACGGCCCTATGCCGTGGTAGCCGTTGAGCTGGAGGTCCACGGCCTCCTCGGTCTGCCAGGCGAAGTCCCGCCAGATGACGTCGTCGCCGTCCCGCTCGATGACCGCGGTGACGGCACCGCAGCCGAGGTCCTCGCACTCGGGGCAGCCGTAGATGACATGACGGCCGTTCGGAAGCGGGGCCTCCGTCTCGCCCAGGAGACTGCGGACCTGGGCGGTGAAGATCGCGGGCGGGACGTCGGAGGCGAGGGGGGAGACGGCGTCGAGGTCGGAGAGCTGGAAGAGGAGCGGCCGGCCGTCGACGATGAAGTCCAGGAAGTCCCGGTGCACCTGGACGTCACCGTTGGCGAGGACTTCACCGGCACGCATCGCCGGTGCCAGGCCGAAGGTCGCGTATGCGGCAGACATGATGTGAGTATTCCCGGCTTTGGGCCGGTCTGAGCACGGCATGCGTCATTCCGCTCACGCCGGGCGGCGCGCTCGCTCGACAAGTGCCCCAAAGGGCACGAGGAGTTGGCGGCGCGGCCCGGCGCCGGCGGCGTACGCATGGTCGAAGGAGGACCGGTCGGAGAGGGTGTGACCTCGTCGTCCCGACGTGCGCCGTGCTCAGCTGTGGTCGTGGCCCAGCGGGTCGCCCTCCGTCTCGGTGCCGGGGCCCGGACCGATCTGGATCCCGAAGTCGCCGTCGTACTTCCGGTGGCCCTCGATCACGGCGAGTTCGACGGCCTCGGAGCCCATCTCGCCGCGCACGATCACCGGGTCCCGGCGCAGGTCGCGCATGAGGGCGACACACATGCCGATCATCACGAGGACGAAGGGCGCGGCGGCCAGGATCGTGAGGTTCTGCAGTCCGGTGAGCGCGTCGCCCTGGCCGCTGCCGACGAGCAGCATGATGGCGGCGACCGCTCCGGTCACCACACCCCAGAACACGACGACGAAACGGCCGGGTTCGAGGGCGCCCTTCTGGGAGAGCGTGCCCATCACGATGGACGCGGCGTCGGCTCCCGAGACGAAGAAGATGCCGACCAGGATCATCACGAGCAGGCTGGTGGCGGTGGCGAGGGGGAACTCCTGGAGCACGCCGAAGAGCTGGCCCTCCGGGGTCGACTCGCCGGCGAGCGCGCCGCCCTCCTTCAGCTTCATGGCCGTACCGCCGAAGATCGCGAACCAGACGAGGCTGACCGTGCTGGGCACCAGGATGACGCCGCCGACGAACTGCCGGATGGTGCGGCCGCGGCTGATGCGGGCGATGAACATGCCGACGAAGGGCGTCCAGGAGATCCACCAGGCCCAGTAGAAGACGGTCCAGCTGCCGAGCCAGTCCGCGACGCCCTTGCCGCCGCTGGCCTCGGTGCGCCCCGCGAGCTGGGGCAGGTCGCCGAGGTAGGAGAAGACCGAGGTGGGCAGCAGGTCGAGCACGATGATCGTGGGGCCGGCGATGAACACGAACACGGCGAGGATCAGGGCGAGCACCATGTTGGTGTTGGACAGCCACTGGATGCCGCGTTCGATGCCGGAGACGGCCGAGAGCACGAAGGCCAGGGTCAGCACGGCGATGATCGTGACCAGCAGTCCGGTGCTGACGTCGTCCATCCAGTTCAGTTCCTGGAAGCCGGAGCCGATCTGGAGGGCGCCGAGGCCGAGGGAGGCCGCGGAGCCGAAGACGGTGGCGATGATCGCGAGGATGTCGATCACGCGGCCCGCGGTGCCGTTCGCGTGCTTCTCCCCGATGAGCGGGGTGAACACGGCGCTGATGGTCTGGCGCCGGCGCTTACGGAAGGTGCTGTAGGCGATGCCCAGGCCGACCACCGCGTAGATCGCCCAGGGGTGCAGGGTCCAGTGGAAGAGGGTGGTGGCCATCGCCGTCTCCATGCGTTCACCGGAGTTGGCGGGATCGGTGCCCGGGGGCGGGGTCGTGTAGTGCGAGAGGGGCTCGCTGACGCCGTAGAACATCAGGCCGATGCCCATGCCGGCGCTGAACATCATCGCGACCCAGGAAACGGTCTTGAACTCGGGTTCCTCGCCCTCGGCGCCGAGGTGGATGCGGCCGTATCGGCTCATCGCGAGCCAGAGGGCGAACACCACGAAACACGATGCGGCCAGCATGAAGGCCCAGCCGCCGTTGTGGATCAGCCCGCCGAGCATGCTGGTGGAGACGTCCTCCAGCGAGTCCGTCGCCGCCCAGCCCCAGATCACGAAGGCCAGGGTGATGGCGGCGGTGACGCCGAACACCACCCGGTCGGTCCGGTGGCCGGGAATCCCCGCGGCGGGGTCTTCCCGGCCACCTCTCTGCTTCAGCTCTTCAGTCATCTGCGGCACCTTCCCCTGGGGCGGTGGATACGCCGGTTTTCACACAGTTCCCCAGGACCTACCACAGGTACCGCAGATTAGAACCGCTTCAACAGCCGGTGTCGGGCTCCACGACCGTCAGACGGCAGGGGGCGCGTGCGTCGAGCAGCGGAGACCAGGGCCGCCACGCTCGCGGTGACGGCTCGGATCATCGTGCTGCCTCCGGGACGCGGTGCGCGGTGCGCGGTGCCTGGACGCCGTCGAGTTCCGCCGCCCGATGGGGTACGGCGGTCCCGGCGCCCTTCGTCGCGTGCGCGAAGGCGGCGGCGCCGCCGACGAGCGGGACGCGGGCCGAGGTGCGGGCCAGGTCGATCGTCAGGGTGGGCCTGGTGGACGGGGGGTCGATGAGGTCCCTGTCGGTGCCCGCGACGATCAGGGCGAGGCGGTGGCCCGCCGGGACCACGTGGTCCGTGGCGCCGAGGTCGAGGGTGATGGTGTAGGCCTTGCCCGGGGTGAGCGGGACGCCCTTCCCGGCGTCGGCGTAGTTGCCGAGGTCCGCCCAGCCGCGGCTGACGACCGTGAGGTCGACCGCTGCGGTCCTGGCCTGCGTCTCCTTGAAGCAGCCGCTGTCCCCGGTGGTGCCGGCGCCCCAGCAGGTGCGGTTCGTGAGCGTGGCGATGCCCTCGCCACCGGCCGCGTAGTCGCGGATGGTGTCGGGGCCGAGGTCCACGAGTACGGCGGAGAGGTGGGCCGTGCCGGTGGTCGGGCTCGCCGTCACGGTGACCGTGGAGGAGCCGGACAGGCGGAGGTCCTTGGTGAGGGTGCCGGTGGTGAAGCCCGCCTTGTCGGGGGTCGGCGTGTCGATACGGGCGGCCCAGTCGGTCTCGCTGAGCGCCGGGTCGTCGGTGAAGGTCTCGGTGCCCTTGGCCTTGGTCAGGCCGAGGGTGCCCACGCCCGGCTGGGAGCCCTGCGCGGGGCGCAGCGTGGCCGCCGAAGTGCCGCGCGGGGGCCAGGACTTCGAGGTGGCCCACTGGTCGGGGTGGCGTTCGATGTCGGCCATGGGCTCGCGGTCGATGCCGTTGTCGTAGCCGAGGAGTTCGTGGTCGAACCAGCGGTGCAGGGTGTCGACCCACTCCGCGCGCCGGAAGTCGAACGGGTCGACGTGGCCGGTCTGGGAGAGCCAGATCTTGCGCTCGACGCCGTTCCTCGCGAGGGCGTCCCACCACGGACCGACGTGCTGGAGACGGACGTTGAGGTCCTGCATGCCGTGGACGAGGAAGACGCTGGCCTTGACCTTGCTCGCGTCCTTCACGTAGTCACGCTCGGTCCACAGCGGGGTCCGGTCGCCGGTGCGGGGCGCCTGGTCGACGAGCTTCCGCTGGACGGCGGCGCACTTGGCGCGGGCGTCGGGGCTGTCGACGTAGTCGGAGAGCCAGTCGGGGCCGGAGTCGTAGAGCGGGGCGCCCTTGGAGAAGTAGTAGTCGTACCAGGTGGAGATGGCGCTGATCGGGACGATGGTCTTCAGTCCCTTGACGCCGGTGGCGGCGACGCCGTTGGCGATGGTGCCGTCCCAGCTCTTGCCGATCATGCCGGTTCTGCCGTTGGTCCAGCCGGCCCGGCTCTTCTCGGTTCCGGTGCGGCTCGTGTAGGCCGTGGCCCGGCCGTTCAGCCAGTCGACCACCGCCTTCGCGGACTGGATGTCGGAGCGGCCGCCGACGTCCACGCAGCCGTCGGAGCGGTTGGTGCCGGCGAGGTCGACCCCGACGAAGGCGTAGCCGCGGGGCACGAAGTAGTTGTCGTAGAAGAGCGGCATCTGGACGACGCGGCCCTGGGCGTCGTAGGTCTTCAGCTGGCTCTCGTTGCCGCGTCCGCAGCAGGAGTAGTAGGGGCTGGCGTCCATGATGACCGGGACCTTGCGGCCCCGCTGGGCCGCTTCGCGGGGCCGGACGATGTCGACGGCGACGCGGTCTGACTTTCCGTCACCGTCGCCGTCGAGCCGGGTGTCCACCCAGACGGCCTCGCGGACGGCGTTGTCGTACGAGTAGATCGGTCGGCTCTCCCGCGGAGCTGACCAGGCCTGTGCCTGTGCCTGTGCCTGTGCGGTCGCGGGCGCGAGGAAGGTCGCCAGCAGGGCGGCGGTGGCCGCGGCGGCGGTCGCGAACGGTCTCCAGGTCGTGAAGCGCGTGCGTATCGACATGCGCGGACGGTACTGCGGTCAACTCCCGTACAAAAGAGGGCCCCTTGAGTCCGTGACGGCCGAATGGCGATCGTGTGACAGGGGTGGCCGTGGACACATCCAGCTCACAGGTGGTGAATAGGCTGCGAACAGACTTCGCGCCCCTACGACTTGGAGCTTTCGTGCACCGCAGACTCATCGCACCGGGCGCCCTCACGGCGGCCTCCCTGATGCTGGCGATCCCGGCGTCGGCGGCAAGCTTCTCCCCCGGCGCTCCGGGCATCGGCGACCCCTACTACCCGGACTACGGCAACGGCGGATACGACGTCTCCCACTACGACCTGCGGCTGAAGTACCAGCCGGCCACGGACGAGCTGGAGGGAACCGCCACTCTCCTGGCGCGCACCACACAGGATCTGTCCCGCTTCGATCTGGACTTTCTCCTCGACGTGAGCGAAGTGCGGGTCAACGGCGCGAAGGCGTCGTTCACCACCTCGGGCGAGCACGAACTGGAGATCACGCCGAAGTCGCCGCTGGCGAAGGGCACTTCGGTCACGGTGGTGGTCCGCTACAGCGGAGTGCCCTCGTCGAAGCAGGCGTACGGCTTCACGAGCTGGCACCGCACTCCGGACGGCGGGGTCGGGGCGAACGAGCCCGAGGCGGCCTGGTGGTGGTTCCCGAGCAACGACCACCCGCTCGACAAGGCCACCTACGACGTCTCGGTCCTGGTGCCGGACGGCAGCCAGGCCATCTCCAACGGCACACTCCAGTCGACGAGTTCCCGCCTGGGCTGGACCCGCTGGAACTGGCGCTCCGACAAGCCGCAGGCCACGTATCTCGCGACCCTGGCCGTCGGGAGGTTCGACCTCACGACCGGGACGACCGACGGCGGGATTCCGGTCGTCAACGCCTACAGCAAGGACCTCGGCGCCAACTACGGCGCGGCGCGGGCCAGCGTCGAGCGGACCGGGGAGATCGCCGACTGGCTGAGCGGCTGGTTCGGGCCGTATCCCTTCGACGCGCTCGGCGGCTATGTGCCGAACACCGACACCGGGTACGCGCTGGAGACGCAGACGCGGCCCTTCTACAGCCCGCGCCAGTTCGCGAACGGCTCCAACACCTCCGTGGTGGTGCACGAGTTGGCCCACCAGTGGTACGGCGACCTGGTGTCCGTGCGCGGCTGGAAGGACATCTGGATCAACGAGGGCTTCGCGCGGTACGCGCAGTGGCTGTGGTCCGAGCACGAGGACGAGGGGACCGCGCAGGAGCTCGCCGACTACGTGTACGCCTCGCATCCGGCCGACGACACGTTCTGGACGGTCAGGCCGGGTGACCCCGGCCCGGAGAACCAGTTCGACATCGCCGTCTACGACCGGGGCGCGCTGGCCCTGCAGGCGTTGCGGAACGAGATCGGTGACGAGGCGTTCTTCGTGGTGCTGAAGGGCTGGCCGCAGAAGCACGCGTACGGCAACGCCTCCGTCGCCGATTTCCAGAGGTACGCCGAGGAGGTGTCGGGGCAGCCACTGGCCGGGCTGTTCGACACCTGGCTGTTCCAGCCGTCGAAGCCGGGGGCACCCGCGGCGCGGGGTGCGGCGATCGCACGGGGCACGCAGGCGCCCGCGCGACCGAAGTCGTGGAAGGGGATCGCCGCGACGAACGACGTGCACGCCGGCTAGGGCACGGTGGGCGGACCGGGGCGGCCTGTTCTTCGACGCTCGTCGGCCACGCGGGCGAGGAGGGCGTCGCGGGTGATCGCGTCCGTCTCGGTCGACGGCACGGTGCAGGCGTGGGCTCCGGCCACCGCGCCGTACAGGGCGCACCGGTGCGGGGGCTCGCCGGTCAGCCGGCCGAAGAGGAAGGCGGCGGCGAAGGCGTCACCGGCTCCGTTGGAGTCGATCACGGGGGCGGGTGGGGTGACCGGTGGGATGTGGGTGAGCCGGTCGTCGGCAAGGAGGTACGCGCCCTCGGCGCCGGCGGTGGCGACGACCACCTCGGCACGGCCCCGGCCGGCGATGTCGCGCAGGGTGCGCTCGGGGTCGGTGAGGGCGGCGGCGGACAGGAAGACCACGTCGGCGGCGAGGGCGAACGGCTCGTGGTACGGGTTCTCGCCGTCCCAGTCGTGCAGGTCGGTGGAGAGGCCGGCGCCGGTCTCCCGGAGGAGCGGCAGGGCGTGGGCGCAGGGGTGGGTGATCGAGACGTGCACATGGCGGCTCGCCTCGGCCAGGGGCCGCAGGGTGTCCGGCGGGATGCGGTCGTCGGCGTGGGCCCGGCTGGTGTCGTACAGGGACAGGCGCCTGCCGTCCGGGCCGACGAGATTGACCGCCCGCTTGGTGCCGGCGGGCTGGGGTACGGCGGTGAGCGCGATGCCGCGGTCGCGGTGCAGGGCGCGGACCAGCTCGCCCTCGGGGTCGGCGCCGAGGAGGTCGAGGTGGTGGGTGTTCATTCCGAGGGCGCTCAGTCCTACGGCGACGAAGTCCCCGGTCTGTCCGGCGCGGGTGCGGATGCCGGAGTCGATCATGTAGCTGTCGGCGTAGGGCAGGGGCAGCTCGGGGACGTACACGATGGTGTCCACCCCGGCCCCGCCCAGCACGAGCACGTCGATGTCCCGGCTCACGTCAGTCCTCTCCCCGGTCGTGGACAGGACCGCTTTCCGCCGGCCGGCAGTGGGCGGCCGCGCAGTTCCCCGCGCCCCTCGCCGCCTGTCGGCACGATGTCGTACTTGATCTCCCCCATGACGCCACCGTAGAGGTCACCACTGACAGTGGCCCCCCGTCAGTCCGTGAAACCGCTCAGCTCGCTATCCGTTGTCCGTTCCACCCTGCGGCGGACGCCGTACCAGCCGCCGACCAGGAGTACCGCGATCACCGGGATGAGCAGGAGCGTCTTGCGGCCCACCTCGGGGTCGTTCCCCATCATGCCCAGACAGGCCAGGAGGAAGGCGATGGTGGTGATCTCGGTGGCCGGGCTGAACGGGAGCCGGAAGGAGGGGCGGGTGACCAGACCCGAGCGCGCGCGGCGGACGAAGACCAGGTGGCAGACCATGATGATCACCCAGGTGCTGATGACGCCGAGGGAGGCGACGTTCAGGACGATCTCGAAGGCCTGGCTCGGCATGAGGTAGTTCAGGACCACGCCGAGGACGCAGACGGCACAGGTGAGCAGGATGCCGCCGTAGGGCACCTGGCTGCGGTTCATCCGGGACGTGAACTTCGGGGCGGAGCCCGCCATCGCCATCGAGCGCAGGATGCGGCCCGTGGAGTACAGCCCGGAGTTCAGCGAGGACATGGCAGCCGTGAGGACGACCAGGTTCATGACGTCACCGGCCGCCGGGACCCCGATCTTCGACAGGACCGTGACGAAGGGGCTCTCGTCGGCCGAGTAGACCGAGCCCGGCAGGAGGAGGGCCAGGAGGACCACGGAGCCCACGTAGAACAGGCCCACCCGCCACATGATCGAGTTCACCGCGCGCGGGACGACCTTCTCCGGCTCGGCCGTCTCGCCCGCCGCGACACCGACCAGTTCGATTGCGGCGTACGCGAAGATCACGCCCTGCATGACGAGGACGACCGGCATCACGCCGTACGGGAGAAAGCCGCCGTTGTCGGTGATCACGCTCGGGCCGGGGGTGCCGCCGCCCACCTCGTGCCGGGTGGCCAGCAGGAAGATGCCGATCAGCATGAAGCCGATGAGCGTGGCCACCTTGATGATCGCAAACCAGAACTCCATCTCGCCGAAGATCTTCACCGAGATCAGGTTCACGGCGAGGACCACGGCCAGTGCGATCAGGGCCAGCGTCCACTGCGGGATGTCGGTGAACAGGCTCCAGTAGTGCGTGTAGAGCGCGATCGCGGTGATGTCGGCGATGCCGGTCGTCGACCAGTTCAGGAAGTACATCCAGCCGGCGACGTACGCGCCCTTCTCCCCGAGGAACTCGCGCGCGTACGAGACGAAGGAGCCCGAGGAAGGGCGGTAGAGGACCAGCTCGCCCAGGGCGCGGACGACGAAGAAGGCGAAGATTCCGCAGACCAGGTAGGCCAGCGCCAGAGCCGGGCCCGCGGTGTGCAGACGTCCTCCGGCGCCCAGGAAGAGGCCGGTGCCGATCGCGCCACCGATGGCGATCATGTTGACGTGGCGGGGCTTGAGGTCCTTGCTGTAGCCGGCGTCGCCCGCGTCGGCGGGCACCTGGGCCACGTCGGTGCGGGAGGCGGCCTGTGCCGAGTGCACGGCGTCCTTGCTCACGGTGGATCCACTCTCTGGTGCGCCCCGGCGGGTCCCGCTCGGGATGTCGGACGTGCGTCGGGCCGTACCCGCTGGTGAAAGGCACAGGCCGAGGAGTCGCCTGCCCCGGAAGCGTCCCCCCACGCGGTGGCGGTCGTCACAGCGCAGGCGGTGCGCACATGATCGGAAAGGGTCCGCCGATCGGGTGTCACAGCAGTGGTGAGACAGCGATACTGCTGCACATGACGACCGACCCCTCCCCCGCCGCCGAGGAGCCGTCCCTCACCGTCGACGAGCTGGCCGCGCGGGCGGGGGTCACGGTCCGCACCGTCCGCTTCTACGGCACGCGAGGGCTGCTGCCGCCGCCGGTGATCGGTCCGCGCCGGGTCGGCCGCTACGGCCGCGAGCACCTCGCGCGTCTCGCGCTGATCGAGGAGCTCCAGCACCAGGGGATGACGCTGGCGGCGATCGAGCGGTACATGCAGCAGCTGCCGGCCGAGCTGAGCGCCCACGACCTCGCGATCCACCGGGCGGTCGTGGCCTCCTGGGCCCCGGACGTCGTCGAGCGGGTGACACCCGGGGAACTCCGGCGGCGGGCGGGGCGGGCGCTGAGCGACGACGACCTGGAGCGGCTCGCCGCGATGGACGTCGTACGGCGGGACGGTGACGGTTACCGCGTCGACCTGGGCCTGCTGCGGCTCGGCGTCGCGCTGCTCGACGTCCCGCTGTCGCAGGAGGCGATCCTCGCCTCGCGGAAGGTGCTCATCGAGCACTCCCGGTCCGCCGCGCGCGAGTTGTCGCAGCTGTTCCGGGGCGAGGTGGCCCAACGTGACGCGCAGGACGTGAAGTCGCTGTCCGCGCACATGGAACCCCTGGTCGTGCAGGCCCTGTTGACGACCTTCCAGCGGTCCCTGAAGGAGGAACTGCGGGAGTGGACGTCACAGGTGGGTGGGGAGTCCTGAGCTGAGCCCCACCACCTCGAGCGCCGGGCGGGCTGCTTCGCCCGCCCGGCGTTCGCGGTGTCCGCCTCACTCGTCCCCGAACCGGCCTCCGTCCGCCGCCTTCTCGACCAGCAGCGCCGGAGGCGTGAAGCGCTCCCCGTACCGGTCCGCCAGTTCACGCGCGCGTGCCACGAAGCCGGGCAGGCCGCCCTCGTAGCCGTTGATGTACTGGAGGACGCCGCCCGTCCAGCCGGGGAAGCCGATGCCGAAGATCGAGCCGATGTTGGCGTCGGCGACCGAGGTCAGGACTCCCTCCTCCAGGAGCCTGACCGTGTCCAGGGCCTCGGCGAAGAGCATGCGTTCCTGCATGTCCTCGAAAGGCACCGTCTCGTCGGGGTTCTGCGCACCCGTGCGCGTGAAGTGTTCGCGCAGGCCGGGCCACAAGGAGGTGCGCCTCCCGTCGTCGCCGTAGTCGTAGAAGCCGCCGCCCCCGCTGCGGCCGGTGCGGCCGAACTCGTCGACCATGCGGTCGATGACGGCCTCCGCGGGGTGGGGCGTCCAGGTTCCGCCCGCCTCCTCCACCGCCTGCTTCGTCTCCTTGCGGATCTTGCGCGGGAGCGTCAGCGTCAGTTCGTCCATCAGGGAGAGGACCTTCGCCGGGTAGCCGGCCTGTGCCGCGGCCTGCTCGATCGACGCGGGCTCGATGCCCTCGCCGACCATCGCGACACCCTCGTTCAGGAACTGGCCGATCACGCGCGAGGTGAAGAAGCCGCGGGAGTCGTTCACCACGATCGGCGTCTTGTTGATCTGCCGCACCAGGTCGAAGGCCCTCGCCAGGGCCTCCTTGCCCGTGCGCTCGCCCTTGATGATCTCGACCAGCGGCATCTTGTCGACCGGCGAGAAGAAGTGCAGGCCGATGAAGTCGTCCTGGCGCTCCACGCCCTCGGCCAGCGCGGTGATCGGCAGGGTCGAGGTGTTGGAGCACAGCAGCGCGTCCGGCTCGACGATGTGCTCGATCTCCTGGAAGACCTTGTGCTTGAGCGCCGAGTCCTCGAAGACGGCCTCGATGACCGCGTCGCAGCCGGCCAGGTCCTGCGGGTCCGCCGTCGCGGTGATGCGGGCCAGCAGCGCGTCCGCCTTCTCCTGGGTCGTACGGCCTCGGGAGACCGCCTTCGCGCAGAGCTTCTCCGAGTAGGCCCTGCCCTTGGCCGCCGCCTGCGGGGACACGTCCTTGAGGACCACGTCGATGCCGGCGCGGGCGCAGGAGTACGCGATGCCCGCGCCCATCATCCCGGCGCCGAGCACGGCCACCTTGCGGACCTGGCGGGGCGGTACGCCCTTGGGGCGGTTCGCGCCGGAGTTCACCGCCTGGAGGTCGAAGAAGAACGCCTGGATCATGTTCTTCGAGGTCTGGCCCGCGGCCAGTTCGACGAAGTAGCGCGCCTCGATGACCTGCGCGGTCTCGAAGTCGACCTGGGCGCCTTCCACCGCGGCCGCGAGGATGCTGCGGGGGGCCGGGTAGGGCGCGCCGCCTGTCTGCTTGCGCAGGCTCGCCGGGAAGGCGGGCAGGTTCGCCGCGAACTTGGGGTTGGCGGGGGTGCCGCCGGGGATGCGGTAGCCCGGCTTGTCCCAGGGCTGCTGGGACTCGGGGTTGGCCTCGATGAACGCGCGGGCCTTGGCGAGGAGTTCGTCCTGTGTGACGGCCACGTCGTCGACCAGGCCGTGCTGCAGGGCGCGCTGGGGGGCGTACTGCGTGCCCTGGAGCAGGACCTTCAGGAGGGCGTCGGCGATGCCGAGCATGCGGACCGTACGGACGACTCCGCCGCCTCCGGGGAGCAGACCGAGGGTGACCTCGGGGCAGCCGATCTTGGAGCCGGGTGCGTCGAGGGCGACGCGGTGGTGGCAGGCCAGGGCGATCTCGTAACCGCCGCCCAGGGCCGCGCCGTTGATGGCGGCGACGACGGGCTTGCCGAGGGTCTCGATGCGGCGCAGGTTGCGCTTGATCGCGAGGCCGCCGTCGAAGAGGTCCTGCGCGGTCTCGGGGGTGACCCGGATCAGGTCGCGCAGGTCGCCGCCCGCGAAGAAGGTCTTCTTGGCGGAGGTGATGATGACACCGCGGATGGTGTCCTTCTCGGCCTCCAGGCGGTCGGTGATCACCGCGAGGGAGTCGCGGAAAGCCTGGTTCATGGTGTTGGCGGACTGGTCGGGGTCGTCGATGACGAGGGTGACGACGCCCGTGCGGTCCTGTTCCCAGCGGATGGTCGTGGACTGAGTGCTCATGTGGAAGTGCTCCGTGTGATCCGTCGTATCCGTGGGAGGGGGTCAGATGCGCTCGACGACGGTGGCGATGCCCATGCCGCCGCCGACACAGAGGGTCGCGAGGCCGTACCGCTTGTCCTGGCGCTCCAGTTCGTCGATCAGGCTGCCCAGGATGATCGCGCCGGTCGCGCCGAGCGGGTGGCCGAGCGCGATCGCGCCGCCGTTGACGTTGACCTTGTCCAGCGAGAGTCCCATGTCCTTGACGAAGCGCAGGACGACCGCCGCGAAGGCCTCGTTGATCTCGACGAGGTCGATGTCGTCGATGGTCAGCCCGGCCTTGGCGAGCGCCTTGCGGGTGGCGGGCGCGGGGCCGGTGAGCATGATGGTGGGCTCGGAGCCGGAGACCGCGGCGGAGACGATCCGCGCGCGCGGGGTGAGGCCGTAGCGCTCCCCCACCTCCTTCGAGCCGATCGCGACCAGCGAGGCGCCGTCCACGATGCCGGAGGAGTTGCCCGCGTGGTGGACGTGGTCGATCTTCTCGACCCAGTGGTACTTCTGCAGGGCCACGGCGTCGAAGCCGCCGAGGTCGCCGATGTCCGCGAAGGACGGCTTGAGCTTGCCGAGGGAGTCGGCGGTGGTGCCGGGCCGCAGGTGCTCGTCGTGGTCGAGGACGGTCAGGCCGGCGCGGTCCTTGACCGGGACGACGGAGCGGTCGAAGCGGCCCTCCTTCCAGGCGGTGGCCGCGCGCTCCTGGGAGAGGGCCGCGTACTCGTCGACGTCCCGGCGGGTGAATCCCTCGATCGTGGCGATCAGGTCGGCGCCGATGCCCTGCGGCACGAAGTTGACGGCGAGGTTGGTCATCGGGTCGTTGAACCAGGCGCCGCCGTCGGAGGCCATCGGCACCCGGGACATCGACTCGACGCCGCCCGCGAGGACCAGGTCCTCCCAGCCCGAACGCACCTTGGCGGCGGCCATGTTGACGGCCTCCAGGCCCGAGGCACAGAAGCGGTTCTCCTGCACGCCCGCGACCGTGTCCGGGAGGCCCGCGGCGACGGCGGCGATCCGGGCGATGTCGGAGCCCTGGTCGCCGACCGGGCCGACGACACCGAGCACGATGTCGTCGATCGCCGCCGGGTCCAGGTCGGGGAAGCGGGCGCGGATCTCGTGGATGAGTCCGACGACCAGGTCGATGGGCTTGGTGCCGTGCAGGGCGCCGTTCGCCTTGCCGCGGCCGCGCGGGGTGCGGATCGCGTCGTACACGTACGCTTCGGTGCTCACGGGGAAGCCTTTCAATGAGGGTCAGCTCAGCAGGGAACGGCCGATGATCTCTTTCATGATCTCGGTCGTGCCGCCGTAGATGGTCTGGATCCGGCCGTCGGTGAAGGCCCGCGCGACCGGGTACTCGCTCATGTATCCGTAGCCGCCGTGCAGTTGCAGGCAGCGGTCCGCGACCCGCTTCTGGAGCTCGGTCGCCCACCACTTGGCCATGGAGGCGTGGACGGCGTCCAGTCCCCCGTCGCAGTGGTCCTCGACGCAGCGGTCGACGAACGTCCGGGTGACCGCGCACTCCGTGGCCATCTCGGCTATCTCGAACCGGATGTGCTGCTTGGTGGCGAGCGGCCGGCCGAAGGCCTCGCGCTCCTTGACGTACTCGGTGGTGATCTCCAGGAGGTGCTCGGCGGCGGCGATCGCGGAGACGGCGATGCTCAGGCGCTCCTGGGCGAGGTTGGTCATCAGGTGGCCGAAGGCGCCGTCGCGCTCGCCGAGGAGGTTCTCCTTGGGCACGCGCACGTCGTGGAAGAACAGCTCGGCCGTGTCCTGCGCCTTCTGGCCGATCTTGTCGAGGTTGCGGCCGCGCTCGAAGCCCTCCGCCCCGCGCTCGACCACCAGCAGCGACAGTCCGCGGGCGCCGCCCTCGGGGGTGGTCTTCGCGACGACGATCACCAGGTCGGCGATGATCCCGTTGGAGATGAAGGTCTTGGAGCCGTTCAGCAGCCAGTGGTCGCCGCGGTCCTCCGCGTGTGTGCGGATGCCCTGGAGGTCGGAGCCCGCGCCGGGCTCGGTCATGGCGATGGCGGTGATCAGCGAGCCGTCGCAGAAGCCGGGCAGCCAGCGGCGCTTCTGCTCGTCGGTCGCGAGGCCGGTGAGGTACGGGCCGATGACGTCGTTGTGCAGGCCCAGGGCGAGCCCGGGGGCGCCCGCGCGCGTGAACTCCTCGGCCAGGACCGTGGCGTAGCGGAAGTCGCTCGTGCCGCCGCCCCCGAACTCCTCGGGCACGGCGAGCCCGAGCAGGCCCTGCTTGCCGGCCGCCCGCCAGGCCTCGCGCGAGACGATGCCGTCCTTCTCCCACTGCGCGTAGTGCGGCAGGACCTCCCTGGCCAGGAAGGCGCGCACGGTCTCGCGGAACGCGTCGTGCTCGGGGGCGAAGAGCTGCCGCTTCATTCGGGGCCTTTCACGCGGGGCCTTCATTCGGGCCTTTCAGAAGATCCGGTACGTCCCAGTCGCGTGCCACGTCCTCCGTGTCGGCGCCGTCCCGGGCGGGCCCGGTGCGGACGGCCGTGGGGGTCGCGGAGAAGCGGGGGGCGGGCGCGGGCTGGGTGATGCCGCCGTGGTCGGTGAAGGTGCCGCGGGCGGCGAGGTGCGGGTGGTGCGGGGCCTCGCGCAGCGACAGGACGGGGGCCACGCACGCGTCGGTGCCCTCGAAGACGGCCGCCCACTCGTCCCTCGTACGGCTGCGGAAGCGGGCCGCGACCGCCTCGCGCAGCTCGCCCCAGCGGGTCCAGTCCTTGCGGGCGTCCGCGAAGTCCGGGACGCCGAGCAGGTCGAGGAACAGGTCGTAGAACTGCGGCTCCAGCGCGCCCACCGCCATGTACTTCCCGTCGGCGGTCTCGTAGGTGCCGTAGTACGGGCAGCCGCCGTCCAGCAGGTTGGCGCCGCGCCGGTCCTGCCAGCCGCCGGCCGCGGTCATGGCGTGGATCATCGCGGAGAGGTGGGAGGTGCCGTCGACGATGGCGGCGTCGACGACCTGGCCGGTGCCGGTCGCGCGCGCGTGGTGGAGGGCGGCGAGGACGCCGACGACGAGGTAGAGGGAGCCGCCCGCGTAGTCGCCGAGGAGGTTGGCGGGGACGGCCGGGGGGCGGCCCGGTTCGCCGATCATGCCGAGGGTGCCGGTGAGGGCGATGTAGGCGATGTCGTGCCCGGCGCGCTGGGCCAGCGGTCCCTGCTGGCCCCAGCCGGTCATCCGGCCGTAGACGAGGGCGGGGTTGCGCGCGTGGCAGTCCTCGGGGCCGACGCCGAGGCGCTCGGCGACACCGGGGCGGTTGCCCTCGATCAGGATGTCGGCGCGGGCGGCGAGGTCGAGCACGCGCGCGGGCCCATCGGGGGCCTTGAGGTCGACGACCACCGAGCGCTTGTTGCGGTTGGTGAGGTCGTGGTCGGGGTCGATGGAGAGGGCGGCGCCGCCGGGGCGGGAGACGCGGACGACGTCGGCTCCCAGGTCGGCGAGGAGCATGCCGGCGAACGGGCCCGGCCCGATGCCCGCGAGCTCGACCACGCGCACGCCGGTGAGCGGGCCGTGCCCGGGCGTCGTTGCCGTTGTCATGCAGCCCCCATTGGCGTGACACAACCGATGTAACACCAGTGATGCTATGAACGCGTCCCAGTGGACACAAGACCTGAACGAGCAAGCGCTTAGCCAATTATCGGCCGGTCACAATGGTTTACCGGCTTCGCCATCCACGTCGACATCAGGCCCCCTCCACTGGCTCCGCACTCCTCACGCTAGCCTCGGCCACCGACAACGGCGCGTGCGGCGGGATCCAGGAGTGTCATGAGCAGGCTGAAAAAGTCGGACCGTCCCTACGACATCGTGCTGTTCGGGGCGACGAGTTTCGCGGGAGCGCTCACCGCGCAGTACCTCGCCGCGCACGGCCCCGACGATCTGCGCTGGGCGATCGCCGGCCGTAGCGCGGACAAGCTCGGGGCGCTGCGCGAGCGACTGCCGGAGGGCACCGACGTCGGGGTCCTCACGGCCGAGGTGTCGGACCCGGACTCGCTGCGCGCCCTCGCCGGGCAGGCGCGCGTGGTGGCCACCACGGTCGGCCCCTACCTGACGTACGGCGAGGAGCTGGTCGCCGCCTGCTCGGACGCGGGCACGGACTATCTCGACATCTCGGGCGAGCCCGAGTTCGTGGACCTGATGTACGTCCGGCACGACGCACGCGCGCGGGAGACGGGCGCACGGCTGGTGCACGCGTGCGGATTCGACTCCATCCCGCACGACCTGGGCGCGTACTTCACGGTCCGGCAGCTGCCCGAGGGCGTTCCGCTCACCGTCGACGGGTTCGTGACCGCGGACGCCATGTTCTCCGGCGGGACCTTCGCCTCGGCGCTCAACCAGTTCGCCCGCGGCCGGCAGATGGTCGCCGCCGCCCGGGACCGCGGCCGGCACGAGCCGCGACTGGTGGGCCGGCGGGCCGCCGCGCCGACCGGCACCCCGAGGTACGCGCCGGAGGTCGGCGCCTGGGCCCTGCCGCTGCCGACCATCGACGCGCAGATCGTGAGGCGCTCGGCGAAGGCACTGGAGCGCTACGGCCCCGACTTCCGCTACCGCCACTACGCGGCCGTACGGCGGCTGCCGGTCGCGGTGGGCGCGGTGGCGGCCGTGGGCGCGCTGTTCGCGGCGGCCCAGGTGCCGCCCGCGCGGCGCTGGCTGTCCGGCCGGGTCAGGCCGGGTGACGGACCGAGCGCCGAGAAGCGTGCCAAGAGCTGGTTCTCGGTGCGTTTCGTCGGCGAGGGCGGTGGCCGGCGGGTGTTCACCGAGGTCACGGGCGGGGACCCGGGGTACGACGAGACCGCGAAGATGTTCGCCGAGTCGGCGCTGTCCCTGGCCTTCGACGACCTCCCGGAGACGTCCGGTCAGGTCACGACGGCGGTGGCGATGGGGGACGCGCTGATCGAGCGGCTGCGACGGGCCGGGATCACCTTCCGGGTGGCGTCGAGCCGGTGAGGCCGCGTCAGAGGGACCAGCCCGCCACCGTGTAGATCATCCCCGCGATCCAGCCGAGCCCCGCGAGCACGCCGAGGACCAGGGCGGCGGTCACGGCACGCTCGACGGGCCGGTTCGGGTCGGCGAGGGGCTTGGGGGAACGCTGGGTCATGCGGTGCGTCGTCATGCGGACCAGCCTGCCGAGCGCACCGGGGCCCGCACATCCGTACAGATACTCAGACGACGTACTCAGTACGCCTCTCGGACCCCGGGGCCGGTGGTCGCCGCCCGCAGCGCCCGCCGGCACAGCGCGTCCGCCCTGCGCGTCGTCTCCGGCAGGCGGTACGCCGGGGTGAGCGCGAGGGTGTGGGCGCAGGCGTTGTCCAGGCTCACGCGGTGGCCGACCGAGACGAAGACCGGCTTCACCCCCGCACGCGTGCGCAGGGCCCGGCCGACCTCCTCCGGCCCCGCCAGCAACGGCGTCCACGCGCCGCGCCGGGCTTCCGGGTCGTCGTACGTGAAGGTGAACGGGTTCTTGGCGACCCCCAGCGTCGGCAGGCCGGTGAGGACGCCGAGGTGGCTCGCGAGGCCGAAGCGGCGGGGGTGGGCGCGGCCGTAGCCGTCGCAGACGACCAGGCCGGGCGGGCAGGGCAGGGCGTCGAGGGCGGCGAGGACCGCGGGGATCTCACGGAAGGCGAGCAGGCCGGGCACGTACGGGAAGGAGACGCGCCCGACGGCGGTCGCCTCGGCCACGACCTCCAGGGTGGCCGCGTCCAGCACCACGGCCGCCGCCGCGACGATGTCCCGTTCGTCGTCGTAGGCCACGTCGACCCCGGTGACACGGCCGGTGCCGGGCGGCGGGCCCGGCCCGTCGAGGACCGTTTTCGGCCTCAACTCGTCCTGGACCGCGCGGGCCTGCTCCTCGGTCGCGGGCCAGCCCGCGGGAATGTCCACTGTCGTCATGGTGGAGACGAGCGTACGGCCGGTCGGCGTAGGCTCGCGATCATGTTCGTACTGGAACTGACCTACACCGCCCCGCTCGATGCCGTGGACGCCGTGCTGCCGGCGCATGTCGCCTGGCTGGACGAGCAGTACGAACGGGGCGTCTTCCTGGCGTCCGGGCCCAAGAGCCCCCGCGACGGCGGGATCATCATCGCCGTCGCGGAGGATCGGGCGGGGATCGGGGAGATCACCGCGGGCGACCCGTTCGTCACGGCCGGGGTGTGCGCTTACCGCGTCACCGAATTCGCCGCGACGAAGACGGCTCCGGCGTTGGAGCCGTACCGGCAGACCCCCGGCTGACGGTCAGCTCTTGTTGCCGAGGGCGCGCTGGAGCTGGCTCTTGTTCATGTCGGAACGGCCCTTGACGCCCTTGCGCCTGGCCTCTTCGTAGAGCTGGTCGTAGGTCGGTCCCTGGGAGCCCTTGCCCGACCGCCGGCCGCCGCGCTCGCCGGAGGACATGTCCTTGGTCGAGGTACGGCTGGCGGTCCTGGACTCGCCGGAGCGGGCGCGTTCCTTGTTGACCGTCCGCGCCGCGATCTCCTTGGCCCGTCCGGTGCTCTCGCCCCGGTCCTCCGCGCTCTTCTTGATGTGCTCGTACTGGCGTTCCCGCTTCGAGTTCGAACCGGCCGGCATGGGGGATCACTCCTTTCGTCGTCGGCGACCGGGTACCCACATTCCGCCTCTCAGCCCTCCAGACGAGCCACCCGTCCCTTTTCCCCGGCCGCCCAGCAGCCGCCGTCGACCGTGCAGTCGACGGTGTCGTACGAGCCGGTGTCCACGGTGCGCCAGGTCCGGCCGCCGTCCCTGGTGAGGTCCGTGCCGGTGGGGCCGACCGCGAGGGCCGCGCTGCGGCTGTGCGGGAGCCAGGCCACACCGGAGCGGTAGGCGTTCACCGGGGCCGCGGCGGGCCGCCAGGTCGCGCCGCCGTCACCGGTAAGGGCGGCGGCCTGCGGAGAGCTCTGGTCGGCCCGGTAGTCGCCGCCGACCGCGAGTCCGTGGACGCGGTCGCGGAAGGCGAGCGCGAAGATCCCCCTGGCGGGATCGCCCGCCGGGATCGGCGTGTCGGAGGCCGTCCAGGTGCGGCCCCGGTCGGCGGAGTGCAGTACACGCGCGCGTGCCGCCCCGCCGGTGGCCAGCCAGACGTCCCGGGGCCCGGAGCTGACCAGGCACTGCCCGCTCGCCGCGAAGCCCGCCTCGCCGTCGAGCGCGGCGGGCATGCCTTTGTCCGGCAGCACCTTCCAGGAGCGGCCGCCGTCGGCGGTCGACAGGATGCGGAACTTCCCGTCCACCGGGTCGCTCATGGCGAGGCCGTGGCGGTGGTCGAAGAAGGTGAGGCAGTCGTAGAAGGCTTTGGCGTCGGCGTTGCGGAAGGACTCGGTCCAGGTCGCGCCGCCGTCCTCGGTGCGGTAGACGCGGGACGCCTCGCCCTCCCCGATGGCCAGCACCACCGCCCGGCGCGCGTCGAAGGCCTCGATGTCCCGGAACTGCAGTTCGGCGGCGCCGGGCGGTGAGACGTTTCGCCAGCTCGTCCCGCCGTCCGTGGTGCGCAGCACGGTGCCCTGGGTGCCGGCCAGCCAGGCGGTGTCCCGGCTGACCGCCGACAGCCCGCGGAACCGCACCTCGGGAGCGCCGCTGTCCTTCAGTTCCCAGCGCGGCGTACGGCCGTCCGGGTCATGTGCCTCGGCGGGTACGGCGGTCAGGACGGCCAGCGCCGCCGCACAGGCCGCCCCGGCGGCAGCGGTGCGCCTCGTCAGGCCCGTCGGTCTCTTGCCTCGCGTGTTTCCCCAGCGCCTCATGGCGGGCGAAGCTAGCCCACCCTCCCGGCGCCGTCCAGATGCCCTCGGTGGACCGCCCGGCGGCGCGCGGGGTGTCACAAGTGCCTCTCGGGGCACGGGAGAAGCACTGGATCACAGCCGTGCATGAGGACGGTGACAGAGGTCACTCGACTTTCGTGTACACGGATTGGCTCATTCCGACGTCTCTTCCAGTGCCCGTCCCACTCCGGAAGCCCACCAGCCGTCACAAGGGAGCAAGGCGTTGTCCACCGTCATCGAGCAGCCCGTCGAGGCCCGTCTCGTCGCCGCGGCACCGCGGATGCCGAGCATTCCCGCCACCCTGCACTACGACCGCTGTGATCCGTTCGCCGTCCGTATGACCTTCCCCGCCCCGGCCACCCTGGAGGGCGTCGAGGTCTGCTGGACCTTCAGCCGCGAACTGCTCACCACCGGCCTGCACGAACCCGAGGGCCACGGCGACGTCCGGGTGCGGCCGTACGGCTACGACCGCACCGTTCTCGAGTTCCACGCCCCCGAGGGCACCGCCGTCGTGCATGTGCGCACGGGTGAGCTGCGCCGGTTCCTGGAGGCGACGAACGAGCTCGTGCCGACCGGCCTGGAGCACCTCCAGCTCGACCTCGACCACGATCTGGTCGAGCTGATGCGCGACGCCTACTGACGTCGGTCACCCGTCGAGCTCGCCGTGTTCGAGCCGCCGGTCGGCGCGTGGTACGCCCACGCGTCCAGCGGCACCCGCGCGACGCGGCGGAGCGGGGCGTGCGCGGCCACCAGGGCGTGCGCGGCCTGCGCGATGCCCTGGCCGAGACTGACACGCCCCCTGGAGGTCGGGCCCGGCCACGCCGTGCAACCGACCGTCGATCGCGTCGGCGAGGAGTTCGCCGGTCCCCGGGTCGACGGCCCCGGGGACGAAGATCCCGTCGGCGCCCGCGGCGAGGAAGCCGGCGGCCCGCTCCGGAGTGGGGGCGGCTCTTCCGGCGCCGCGCGGAAGGTGTCGATCGGGGCGTTGACGTACCGAACCGGCGAGGAGGGTGCGCCGTCCGCTCGGGGCGGGCTGGGTCGGGGTTGTCCGCGCTCGCCCCGGAGCCAACGGCACGCGGCCCCGACCGGCGCACCCGCCTCGGCGGCGATCCGCCCCACGGCGTCTGGCACCCGCTCCCGGTCCAGGCGGTCGCCGTCCGCCGCGCCCAGGGCCCGGGCGAGCCCGGAGCTCCTGGTGGCCAGGGCGGCGGGCCGGCGTCGTCGACCACCCGGTCACTCGTGGGCTCCCAGGCCCAGGCATATCGGCAGGGCAAACAGGGTGGCGGGGACGTGCCGGGGGCGGAAGCCAGGAGTGCCGTCGCGGAGCGTGTCCTGGCGCGCCGTGCGCCTCGCTCGACGATCGGCCCCGCGGCACCGCCGTCAGGAATCCGGCACCGGCCTTCAGGCGCGCGCCGCGACCGAGGCCACCGCCCCGCGCACCCCGTGGACGAGCTCCCGCAGCACCGGCGCCACCTGCCCGCTGCGCTCGACCAGTTCCTCGACGCGCGCCCCGTGGTGTTCCCCGCGGGGCAGCACGGTGCGCAGTTCGGCCGCCGCGGCCAGCGCGACGAGGGCCGCGTCCCGGTCCGTGACGTCCACCGGCGTGAGCGGTCCCCGCAGGACCTGCCGGGCCTCCTCCTGGAGCGCCTCCACGGCGGCCGGACGGGCCAGGTCGTGCTCCACCGTCGGGAACAGCCCGAGGACCCGCCGCTTGCGGGCGAGCAGCTGTCCGCCCGCGGTGAGCTGTTCCCGTACGGCGTCCAGGGTGATCCGGGTGTGCGGTGTCACCCAGCTCCGCCACCGGTGCGGGCGGGATTCGCGGACCAGTTCGAGCAGCCCGTCCAGGACGGGGTCCCCGGTGTCGGCGTCCATGTCGACCGGTGTGGCGATGCCGTCCACGTCGAGGAGCAGACCGCGCCGGGCCAGCTCGGTGAGGGCACCGGCCCGGACCAGCTGGGGAACCTGCCCGGCACCGGTGGCCTCGGACTTCGAGGTGTCCCAGGCCAGCAGGTAGAGGTGGGCCGGCAGGGAGAGCGGACCGTCGGGCACGGGGCCTCCTAAGGCGCATTAACTCGTTGACAGCCCTATGGCCGCCTCGTACGGTGTAGAACGCTTCTGTTGCCGTCGATCGGAGTAGGACGTTGCTCGTCTGAGGTTTTGAGACACCGTGTCACACACCTGAGGTGTGTGCGCCGCGTGCGACCTCGGCATACGAGCCGTTCCCGACGAGCAGGACCTTGTCCCCGCCCTCCGGTCCCCTGTTCCTCTCCCGTGGTCGCGGGTGTCTCGACACGCGTTTGCCCCTTCTCGCTTCGAGCAACCGCGGAGACCCGTATGTCTGCTTCCCTCACCTGCACCTCGCTCGCCTTCTCCTGGCCCGACGGCACCCCCGTCTTCGACGGCCTCGACATCGCCTTCGGCCCCGGCCGGACCGGGCTCGTCGGCGCCAACGGGTCGGGAAAGTCCACCCTGTTGAAACTGATCGCCGGTCAACTCATCCCGGCCGAGGGCACCGTGCGCGTCGCGGGCGAGGTCGGCCATCTCCCGCAGAACGTCACGCTCGACACCGCACTGAGGGTCGACGAGGCGCTCGGTGTCGCCGCGCGGCGCGCCGCCCTGCACGCCATCGAGGCGGGCGACGTGTCCGAGGAGCACTTCGAGACGGTCGGCGACGACTGGGACGTGGAGGAGCGGGCCCTGGCCACCCTCGGTGAACTCGGGCTCGGCCACATCGGGTTGGACCGCAGGATCGGCGAGGTCTCGGGCGGCGAGTCGGTGCTGCTGCGGCTGGCCGCGCTGCTGCTGCGCCGACCGGACGTCCTGCTCCTCGACGAGCCCACCAACAACCTCGACCTGTACGCCCGCAGGCGGCTGTACTCGGCCGTGGCCTCCTGGCCCGGGGTGATGGTCGTGGTCAGCCACGACCGCGAACTCCTCGACCTGGTCGACCAGATCGCCGATCTGCGCGCCGGGGAGGTCACCTGGTACGGCGGGAACTTCTCCGCCTACGAGGAGGCCCTCGCCGTCGAACAGGAGGCGGCCGAACGCATGGTGCGGGTCGCCGAGTCCGACCTGCGCCGGCAGAAGCGCGAACTGGTGGACGCGCAGATCAAGTTGGCCCATCGCAGGCGCTACGCCCAGAAGATGTACGACAACAAGCGCGAGCCCCGGGCCGTCATGAAGCTCAAGAGCCGCTCGGCCCAGGTCTCCGCGGGCAAGCACCGTGTGATGCACGAGGAGAAGCTCGCCGAGGCCAAGGACCGGCTCGACGAGGCGGTGGAGGCCGTACGGGACGACGACGAGATCCGCGTCGACCTGCCGTACACGGCCGTACCGCAGGGCCGCACGGTCCTGACCCTCATGGATCTGCAACTCGCCCACGGCGCGCGGGTGAAGGGCGGTCTCGATCTGCGGGGCCCCGAGCGGGTCGCGTTGATCGGGCGCAACGGCACGGGCAAGACGACGCTGCTGCGCACGATCGCCGGGGAGCTGCCACCGGTGTCGGGCGAGGCGACGGTCCATGTCCCGCTCCGCTTCCTGCCCCAGCGCCTGGACGTCCTCGACGGCGAGCTGTCGGTCGCCGAGAACGTGGCCAGGTTCGCGCCGGGCGCCACCAACAACCGGGTGCGGGCCCGTCTCGCCCGCTTCCTGTTCCGGGGTGCCCGGGCCGACCAGCGGGCGTCGACGCTGTCCGGCGGCGAACGCTTCCGGGCGGCCCTGGCCGCGCTGATGCTGGCGGAGCCCGCACCGCAGCTGCTCATGCTCGACGAGCCGACGAACAACCTCGACATCGCGAGCGTGCGACAGCTGACCTCGGCCCTGGAGTCGTACGAGGGCGCGCTGGTCGTGGCCAGTCACGACCTGCCGTTCCTGGAGTCGATCGGCATCACGCGCTGGCTGATGCTGGACGGCGAGCTGCGGGAGGTCACGCCGGAGGCTCTGGAGTTCCCCGCGTAGCGTCCACGACGGCAGCCAGGTCGGTCCCCGCCCGGAGCAGCGCCACGCTCCGGGCGGCGATCCGGTCGAGCCGTTCCCGCAGGATCCGGCGGGCGTCCTCCAGCCCGTCGGCGCCGTCCAGGGCGGCCATCACCTCACGCACGGCCGGGATGCCGTACCCGCCGGCGCGCAGGGCGACGACGACGCGTGCCGCCCTGATCGCCGCGAGGCCGTAGCGCCGCGCGCGCAGGGTGGTCACCCGCTCCGGCCGGACCAGCCCTTCCTCCTCCCAGAACCGCAGGGTCGAGGACCGTACGCCGAGCGCCTGCGCGAGCTGGGTGATGGTCATGAAGTCGTCGTCCCCGCCGGCCTCTTCGGCCCGGATGCCCTCCAGCGCCCGCTGGGCGCGCAGCACCTCCGCGCGCTCCCGCGCGAGCCGGGCGTGGACCTCGTCGACCGCCGAGGCCGCCTCCGTGACCGTCGCGGTCCGCAGCTCGGCGAGCAGCCGCCGGGCCTCGACGGGTCCGGTGGCCGTGGCGAGAGCCCGGTAGGCGCGCAGGGCACGGACGTGGAGCGGCGTGTAGGAGCGGTAGCCGTTGCCGGAGCGCCGCGCGGCCGGAATGACCCCCAGCCGCTCCAGGTCGCGCACCTGCTGCGCCGAGTACCCGGACTCCCTGGCGACATCGGTCGTGCGCATCGTTCGCTCAACCCCACACCAGCACTTGAAGGCCACGCTTGAACCATGAGTATGGAGCAGATCATCGCGACCGTGCGCGGCTTCGACGGGGCACTCGTGGTCGTCCCGGAGCCGGGTGGGGACTCTCCCGAGATCGCGTGGGGCGACGCGTTCTTCTACTACGTCCCCGACGGCCGAACGCCCCAGAACACCCAGCCCTACGGGACGATCGTCACCAAGGACTACCCCGACGACACCGCCTCCGCCCTGGACCCGCCGGGCCGCTGGCGGGTCAACGTCCAGGTCGGGCGCCCGGCGCTCCCGGAGCTCCTCGGGGAGCGGCACGACGCCGCGGCGGCCGACGTGCTGCTGCCGCACCCGGTCCACGGCTCTCTCGGCTGGATCTGCGTGGTGAATCCCGGCGAGCGGACGACCGGGACCGTCGTACGGCTGCTGCGTGAGGCCCATGAGGCGGCACGCGCGCGTGCGGCGCGACGGCGCTCGTGAGCCGTGGAGCGTCTCAGGAGGGCCACAGCCTGAGTACGGGGGTTTTGTCGACACGGACCGGCGCTGCATGATGGCTGACCGGCGCCCGTCACGCGCGCCGCCCCTGTCCCGCCGATACGGAGTTCCCTCGTGCCCAGCAAGAAGGCCCTCGTCCGCCGCCCCGGTCCGCGCCTCGCCGAAGGTCTGGTGACGCACGTCGAGCGGGAGAAGGTCGACGTCGACCTCGCGCTCGAACAGTGGGAGGCCTACGTCGAGGCCCTGCGCGCGCACGGCTGGGAGACCGTCGAGGTGGACCCGGAGGACGACTGCCCGGACTCGGTGTTCGTCGAGGACACCGTGGTCATGTACAGGAACGTCGCCCTGATCGCGCGGTCCGGCGCGGAGTCCCGGCGCGAGGAGACCATCGGCGTCGAGGAGGCCGTGGCGCGTCTGGGCTGCTCGGTGAACTGGATCTGGGAACCGGGCACCCTGGACGGCGGCGACGTGCTGAAGATCGACGACACGATCTACGTCGGCCGCGGCGGACGTACCAACGCGGCCGGCGTCCAGCAGCTGCGGGCCGCCTTCGAACCGCTCGGGGCGCGGGTCGTCGCCGTACCGGTGAGCAAGGTGCTGCACCTTAAGTCGGCGGTGACCGCGCTGCCCGACGGGACCGTCATCGGGCACATCCCCAAGGTGGACCGTCCCGCGCTCTTCCCGCGCTTCCTGTCCGTCCCGGAGGAGGCCGGCGCCCATGTCGTCCTGCTCGGCGGCCCCAAGCTGCTCATGGCCGCGAGCGCGCCGAAGACCGCGGAGCTGCTCACCGACCTCGGATTCGAACCGGTCGTGGTGGACATCAGCGAGTTCGAGAAGCTCGAAGGCTGTGTGACGTGCCTCTCAGTTCGACTGCGGGACCTGTACTCCTGATGACCGGACGCATCAGGTCAAGGGCCTCGGACCAGCGGTTCCCGGACTCCTTTGTCATGCCCGGGGAACACGGCTGATCAGGGATCTTTACGGGGCTCTTAACCTACGGTCTCGTAACCTACGGTTTCGTAGCCTACGATTCCGTAGGTTCCCGGCGCCGCTCGCCGCACCCTTACCTGTCTGTCGCGTCCCCCTGGAGTACCTATGACGATCACTTCCCCGCACCTCGGCAGCCCGTCCTCCGCGTGGACCGACGCGCGACTGCTGTACGCGCTGGAGGAAGTGGTCGAGACCGAACTGAACCGGCATCTGAAGGTCACCAAGGACTGGATGCCGCACGAGTACGTCCCGTGGAGCGACGGCCGCAACTTCCCCGGCTTCTTCGAGGACGGCGAGGCCTGGGACAAGGAGCAGTCCAAGGTCACCGAGATCGGCCGGATCGCCCTGGTCGTGAACCTGCTGACCGAGGACAACCTCCCCAGCTACCACCACGAGATCGCCTCGCTCTTCGGCCGGGACGGAGCCTGGGGCACCTGGGTGCACCGCTGGACCGCCGAGGAGGGCCGGCACGGCATCGTGATGCGGGACTACCTGCTCGCCTCGCGCGCGGTGGACCCGGACAAGCTCGAACAGTTCCGCATGGCCCACATGAGCGAGGGCTTCGAGTCCGACAACCGCCACTCCATGCTGCACTCGGTCGCCTACGTGTCCTTCCAGGAGCTCGCGACCCGCGTCTCGCACCGCAACACCGGCCACCAGTCCGGCGACCCGGTCTGCGACCGCATGCTGGCGCGCATCGCCACCGACGAGAACCTGCACATGGTCTTCTACCGGAACCTGCTCAAGGCGGCCTTCGAGCTCGCGCCCGACCTGACGATGATGGCCGTGCGCGACGTGATCGTGAACTTCCGGATGCCCGGCCACGGCATGCCCGGCTTCGAGCGGGCCGCCGCGCAGATGGCCATCGGCGAGATCTACAACATGCGCATCCACCACGACGACGTGCTCCAGCCCGTCCTGCGCTTCCTGAAGGTCATGGAGATCGACGGTCTCGGCCCCGAGGGCCAGAAGGCACAGGACGAACTCGGCCTGTACATGAGCGGTCTGGACGCGGAGGCCCTGAAGTTCGACGAGAAGCTGGCGGCGCGCAAGGCGCGGATGGCGGCACGCGCGGCCGGGGCCTGACGCCGGTCCGGCGGGCCCCGTGAGCATCCGGTGCGGGCCGTCGGCTCCCTGCCGGGTCTGATCGCCGCCCCTCCGCAACACGGTTCGGCCGACCGACGAGGCGGCGGGCGGTGCTGCGGGGCGTGCCGTATCGGCCCCCGCCCGTGGACCGCGTCCTCCGCGCGCACGGCCGGCACCGCCCTGGGGACTCCGCCGTCACGGGGCCGGCCGGAAGCGCGGTGGCCTGAGCGGCGCCGGAGCCGATCCTGACGGCCGTCACGATCGCCTGCCCCGGCGAGCCGGCCAGGGGCGCGCGTCTTGCCTGCTCCGTGTGCTCGGCGCACGCTGGTCGTATGGGTGCTCAAGACGGTGGCCCTACGCTCATCGCTTCCGTGCAGCGTGCCCTCCGCCTGCTGGAGGCGGTGAGCTCGCACGAGAACGGTGCGCCCGCGAAGAAGCTGGCGCGTGAGACGGAACTGCCCCTGGCCACCGCGTATCACCTGCTGCGGACGCTGGTCCACGACGGATACGTACGGAAGCTGGACGACGGCGGGTTCGTCCTGGGCGACAAGCTGCAGTCCCTGCACAGCACGGGCCGCGGGCAGGTGCTGCTCAGCCGCGTCCGCCCCACGCTCGCCGCTCTGCGGGACGAGCTCGCGACCGCCGCCTACCTCACCTTCTACGAGGACGGCGAGATCCGCGTCGCCGAGATCGTCGACGGCCCCCAGGCGCCCCGTGTCGATCTCTGGGTGGGATTCGAGGACGCGGGGCACGCCACCGCACTGGGCAAGTCCGTGCTGCGAGAACTGGACGACGCCTCCCGCAAGGACTACCTCTCCCGGCACTCCCTCGCCGACCTCACACCGCGGACCATCACCAGCCGTCCGGAACTGCTCCGGCGACTCGACTCCTCACCCGTGGCCCCGGCCGTCACGGACCTGGAGGAGTACGCCCTCGGCACGGTCTGCGTCGCCGTGCCCGTCTACTACGGGGACACGCTCGGCTCGCTCGGCGTCTCACTGCGGGCGGACCGGCTCTCACGACTCGACGAGGTCCTGGCGCGGCTGATCCCGGCCGCGAGCCGCGTGACCAGGGGCCTCTCGCTCACTATCTGAAATCCCCCTCCTTGTGACACCCGAGCCGTACCCCTTTCCTGGATGAAAGAGACATTTCAGCAGCCCCCGCATCAGGTGAGGACTACGGACGAAGCATGAGTCAGGCTCGAGACCACGGCGGCGACCCCTGGCTGATACGGCCGTTCCGAAACCGGGTGCGCGGTCCCGGGTCAGCGACCCGGAAACGTGCCGCCGCGCATCTGGCCGCCGCCACACGCGCGCTGCCGGTACTGATCGTCTCCGTCATCGTGCTCGTCGATGTCGCGTGCGAAGCAGGGACGATCTGGCTGCCCCTGCTCGCGGCCGGACCCGCACTGGCGGCCACCACCGGCGGGCCGCGCGGAGTCCTCGGTGTCGGCCTCCTCGCCGCGGTGCTGGGCGCGACGCTCGGCACCCGGGACGGCGTTCCGGGACGTGAGCTGACGGCCGTACTGTCCGCCCTGGCGGCCGTCACGCTGGCGAGTGGCCTCGCCAGCGCGCTGCGCGGGCGTCGTGAACGGGTGCTCGCGGCCGTCCGGTCCGTGGCGGAGGCCGCCCAGCACGCGCTCCTCAAGCCCGTTCCGGCGACTGTCGGCCCGTTCCAGGCGGCCGTCCGCTACAGCGCCGCGGCTGCCGAGGCCCGCATCGGCGGGGATCTCTACGCACTGGTGCCGACCCCGTACGGGGTCAGGCTGATCGTCGGCGATGTGCGAGGCAAGGGGCTGCCGGCCGTAGGGACCGCCGCACTCGTGCTCGGTGTCTTCCGTGAGGCCGCCTACGACGAGCCCGACCTCCTCGCCGTCGTCGACAGGATCGAGCGGAGCCTGGCGCGCAACCTCGGTGTCGACGACTTCGTCACCGCGGTGGTCGCCGGGTACCCGCGGGCAGGCCATCTGGAGGTGGTCAACTGCGGCCACGCCCCTCCCCTGCTGGTGCGCGGATCCGGCACCGTCGTGGCGGTGGAGCCCGCCCGTCCGGCCCCGCCCCTCGGGCTGCGCGCCCTCACGGACGAGACACCCGGCCTCCAGGTGCTGGCTTTCGCCGACGGGGATCAACTGCTGCTCTACACCGACGGGGTCACCGAGGCCCGCGACCACAGCCGTGAGTTCTACCCGCTCGCAGAAGGGCTGGCCCGCCACTTGTCCGACGAGCCGGCCGGCACCCTCACCGCGATCCATGACGAACTGCTGGCACATGTGGGTGGCCGGCTGCACGACGACGCGGCGCTGCTCCTGCTCCGCAAGCCGGCCGCCTCCTCAGGCGAAGCCGCCGTTCCCGAGGCTTTCTCGGACGCCGGTCGCGGCTCGCCCTGCGTCTCGTCCTGATCCCGGGCCGCTGCCGCCGGGGCGGTTCATCCGCTCACCGCACTCCCGGCCCGTCGGCTCATCGGTTTTCCACGCGCCTGATCGCCAGCCGTTCCTTCTCGGACAGGCCGCCCCAGACGCCGAAGCGTTCGTCGTTGGCCAGGGCGTACTCCAGGCAGGCCGGGCGCATCTCGCACATGCCGCAGATGCGCTTCGCCTCCCGTACCGAACTGCCCGGCTCGGGAAAGAAGAAGTCCGCCCCGGTCTGCGCACACAACGCCTGCGCCTGCCAGGCGGGGTCGGTCGGGGTGATGGTGTCGATGTGCATGGCGGAGATCGTGCCGGGCGGCGAAAAACGTTCGATCAACGCGGGATCAACGGCTGCGTCATCGGCCTCGGGCCGCCTTGATGGTCCCGCGCCCGGCCCGAGGGCGCACGGCGGCGCGCGGAAACCCTTCGCGGGCGTCACCGACCTGTGCCCGCGTCCCGGCAGCGATTGTCAGTGGACGGTGCGAGACTCGGCGGTACAGGCAACGGGACCCCTCAGAGGAGGGCAGAGATGCTCACGACCCGTTATGTCACCGGCGCTCCGAACTGGATCGACCTCGGCACCCCCGACATCGACGGCGCCACCACCTTCTACGGCGGACTGTTCGGCTGGGAGTTCCAGCCGGGCCCGCCCGAAGTCGGCGGTTACGGCATGTTCCGGCTCGCCGGCAAGATCGCCGCGGGCGGCATGCAGACCGCGCCGGAGCAGGGCCCGCCGTCCTGGACGGTGTACTTCCAGACCCCGGACGTGGACGCCACCGCGAAGGCGGCCGAGGAGGCGCACGGCTCGGTGCTCATGCAGCCCATGGACGTGCTGGACCAGGGCCGCATGGCGATCCTCGCCGACAAGGCGGGCGTGCCCTTCGGCATCTGGCAGCCCGCGCGGAACAAGGGGCTCGACGTCACCCAGGAGCCCGGCTCCCTGTGCTGGGTCGAGCTGTACACGGCGGACCTGCCGATGGCCGCCTACTTCTACCGCGCGGCGCTCGGCCTGGAGACCTACGCGGTCGAGTTCCCCGGCGGGACGTACACCACCGTGCTGCCGGACGGGCAGGACGAGGACGGCATGTTCGGCGGCATCGTCCCGCTCGCCGAGGATCCGCTGGAGGCGCGGGCCGGGGCGTGCTGGATGCCGTACTTCGAGGTCACGGACACGGACGGGACGGTGGCGAAGGCGCGGGAGCTGGGCGGCAGCGTCCGGCTGCCCGGGACCGACGTGCCGGGGGTGGGTCGGATCGCCAAGCTGGCCGATCCGTACGGCGCCCGCTTCGCGGTGATCAAGAGCGCGCCGCCGCAGCAGACGTGACGCGGGCGAAGGCGGGGGCGCAGGCGGCTCACGCCGAGGCGCGCCGCACCAGCGTGGTGGGCAGGACGACACCGGCCGGTGCGGCTCCCGCGTCCCCGGGGCCGAGGCCGCCCAGGAGGAGGCGGGCCATCAACCGGCCCATCTCCTCGATGTCCTGACGGACCGTAGTCAGCGGTGGATCGGTCTGCTCGGCGAGGGGCAGCATGTCGTCGAAGCCGATCACCGCCACGTCCTCGGGCACCCGGCGCCCGCGCTCGCGCAGCACGCGCAGGGCGCCGGACGCGGTGAGGTCGTTGGCGGCGAACACCGCGTCCACGTCCGGGCACCGGTCGAGGAGTTCCCGCATGGCCAGCTCCCCGCCGCCCGGGGTGAAGTCGCCGCGTACGACGAGCCTAGGGTCGGCCTCGCCCATGACGTCCCGGTAGCCGTCGAGCCGGTCCGCCGCGGAGGTCTGGTCGAGGGGTCCGGTGATGTGGGCGACACGGGTCCGCCCGAGGGCGGCGAGATGCCGTACGGCCTCGCGGGCACCGCCCCGGTTGTCGCTGTCGACGTACACGACGTCCGTCGTCCCGTCGCTCCAGCCGGGCCGGCCGCCGAACACCGTGGGGACACCGGCCCGTTGGATCAGTCCGGGCAACGGGTCGTCGAGGTGCAGCGAGAAGACGAGCGCGCCGTCGACGTGGCCTCCGGCGAGGTAGCGTCCCACCCGCGCGTGGTCGTCGCGGCCCTCGGTGAGCAGCAGCACGAGCTGATTGTCGTGGGCGGTCAACTCCTTGCTGATTCCCCGCAGTTGCAGCGCGAAGAAGGGGTCGGCGAAGACCCGGGTCTCCGGCTCGGCCACGACGACCGCGACGGCGTCGTGGCGGCGGGTGACGAGACTGCGGGCGGCCTGGTTGGGCACGTAGCCGAGCTCCTCGACGGCCCTGCGCACCCGCTCGACGAGGGGCTCCCTGACCCCGTCCCCGCCGTTCACCACCCGGGACACGGTGGCCCGCGACACCCCGGCCCGGGCCGCCACGGCCTCCAGTGTGGGGCGCGGCGCTGTCTCGGTCACTTCGGGGCTCCTCATCGGCGGATGCGGATCAGGATAGCCCCGGACCAGGACCCGGTGAGAGCGCTCTCCCGGCGCAGGGCGGTCGGCACCTACGAGCGGGGGCGTCCGGTGAAAGGCCTCATGCCAGCAGGTCCACCCGCCGTCCGATCCCCTCCCGCTCGGCCCGCCGGTACGCCGTCCAGGCGACCGCGAGGTCCTGCCAGGGCAGCCCCACGGGCGCGTAGACCGTGCGGTCCGTGTCGCTGGTGCGGCCGGGGTGGTCGCCCCGCACCACTTCGGCCAGGGTCGCCGCCGCGGTCCCGCCGTCGGCCAGCACGCCCATGCTCACGGCCGACGGGCGGTCGTCGACCACGACCACGGAGGCGTCCAGCAGATCGGCCGCCAGCTCCGCCTTGCCCGGCTCGTCCACGCCGAGGCTCGTGAAGTGCTGGCCCGGCCTGGTGTCGGCCAGGCGGAGCAGCGGTTGCCGGGACCAGGTCGCCGACAGGACGATGTCGGCGGCCGTGGCGATCTGCGCGGCGGAGGACAGCACCCGGCCGCCGTGCCGGGCGGTGAACCGGGCGGCGCGGCCGGCGGAGGTGTCGTGGACGACGAGGGCGCCGCGGGGTCGCAGCACCGCGAGGCCGCGCACCATCAACTCGGCCTGCGCGCCCGCGCCGATCACGCCGACCGCCTCACCCGTCCCGGCCAGCAGGTGCGTGCCCAGCGCGGCCGCCAGCCCCGTCCGCCACGCCGTGACCGTCGCCGAGTCCATGAGGGCCAGCAGTTCGCCGTCGGTTCCGCTGTGCAGGCAGATCACCCCGCGCAGGGCCGGGCGGGCAGCCGGGAACTTGGCGTTGACCTTCACCGTGTAGGCGGGAACGCCGGGGAGCAGGCCCGGGATCAGCGCGGTGGCCGTACCGGGGAAGGGGAGGTCCGTGCGCACCCGTTGTCCCGCGATCGGCCCGCCGTCCGCGTTCCGGAAGCCGTCCCGCAGTGCGTCGAGGCAGGTGTCCGGCGTCAGCACCGTCTCCAGGTCGCCGCGCGTGAGAAGCAGAGTCACCCGTCCATGATCCGTCAGTGGTGGTGCTCGGCCCGCTGTCCGGTGTGCTCGTGCGGCTCGTAGCCGGGAATCGTCCCGTCCGTCTTCTTCACCAGGAACAGGCCCACCATGCCCATGTCGGAGTGGCTCTGCACATGGCAGTGGTACATCCACGCGCCCGCCCCGACCCCCTCCCCCGCGATCACCTGGAAGCCGAAGGAGTCCGCCGGGCCCACGATCTTGTTGTCGATGACCTGACTCGGGTCGTCGGGTCCGGTGAGCATGCCCGTGCGGTTGTCCGCCCAGCGGTGACCGTGCAGGTGGAAGGTGTGGTAGTACTCGCCGTGCGTGATCATCACGAACTCGACCCGATCGCCCACCGTGGCCTCGAAGTCGGGCCCCGAGTGCGGCGGCTTGTTGTTGATGAGCAGGTCGTTGAAGACGATGGTGTGGGTCGCGTCCGGGAGGATGTCGCCCTTGCGCCGGACGATCACCGCTCCGTAGAGGCCCTTGCGGATGCCGGTGGTTCCGTGTTCCGTGCCGACCACGTGGTCGTGGTAGTGCCAGTAGCCCGCGCTGCCCGCCCGCCAGGTGCCGTCGGCGCGGCGGCCCGGCGTGTGGGTGCGCCAGGTGTAGGTGCGGGTACCGCCCGGCTCGACGTCGCTCTTGTTCAACTTCGTGCCGTCGCTGGAGACTTCGTAGTCCAGACCGTGCACATGCAGGCTCGCCCGGACGTCCATGGTGTTCTCGAACTCGATGTGCAGGGTGTCGCCCTCGTTGAGTTCGATCAGCGGGCCGGGGATCGTCGCGCTGCCCTTCTCCAGGCCGTAGCCCATCTGTCCGTCGGCCAGCTTCTCGGCGTACAGCTTGATGCGCCTGACCTCGCCGCCGCCCGGGGCGGCCTGCGCCGGACCTGCGTCGCTGCGGGCCTCCGGGGCCAGGGACAACGATGTCGCGACCGCCGCGCCACCGAGCAGCACCCGCCGGTTGAAGCCACGTCTGTCCAGTGCGCCCATGCGGAACTCCCCACCGTGATACGGGTTTTGCGGAGACGTACCTGTGATGAACCTGTGCGACGGTACCGGCCCCGAGGCCGTTTATCCACACTCAGGACAAAGTTCGTGCGATCCCGGTCATAGGTATTGGCGAGTGAGGCAAAGGGGTCTAGCTTCCATGGCGCTGTTGCTGTGACCGAGGAGGTGCCCATGCACTTACGAGGGTTGAGCGCGAGAAGCGGAGGAAGCGCGAGGAGACGGGTCTGGACGGCCACCGTGACCGCGGGGGTCGTCGCCGCCGGGCTGATGTCCGGACCGGCGGCGGGCGCGCTGCCCGCTCCCGACCCGTCCGCGACAACGATGTCCGTCAAGTCGCCACCGGGCGGCGGGGATGTACGGGTGCTGGTCTTCTACGGGTCCGCGGCGGGCGGCGACGAATCGCCGGTCGTCAACGCCGGTATCGCCGCGATCGAGCGGATCGGGCTGTCCGGACCGGCGAACCAGCGGTACGAGACCGAGGCCACCGACGACGCGAGGGTCTTCACCGACGAGAAGGCGCTGGGGAGTTACAACGCGATCGTCTTCCTGACCGGCGGCGGCGATGTCCTCGACCCCGAGCAGGAAGCGGGTCTGGAGGCCTACATGGAGGCGGGCGGCGGTTTCGTCGGCATCCATGACGCGGCCCGCGCCGAGCCGTACTCCGACTGGTTCACGGGGCTCCTGGGCGCCCGTCCGGCCGCCTCCAGCCCGACGACCGTGCAGCGGGCCACCGTTGAGGTCGGCGACCGTCAGCATCCGGCGACCCGGGATCTGCCGGTGCAGTGGAAGCGCCCCGACCAGTGGTTCAACTGGACGAAGAACCCCTCAGGCGATGTGCACACCGTGGCCCGGGTGCGCGAGTCGACCTACCGTCCGGGCGCGAGCGCCAACGGCTGGGACCACCCGGTGAGCTGGTGCCGGGACTACGACGGCGGCCGGTCCTTCTACACCGGCATGGGCGGCACGGTGTCCTCGTACGACGAGACCGACTTCCGGGCCCATCTGCGCGGCGCGCTGCTGTGGACCTCGCGGCTCGTGCAGGCAGACTGCAAGGCCACGATCAACGGCAACTACAAGGCGGAGCGCCTTACCCAGCCCAACCAGGCGGGGCAGAACGACCAGATCGGCGAGCCGCACGGGCTGGTCACCGCCCCCGACGGACGGGTCCTGTACATCGGCCGGGGCGGTGCCGACTCCTCCCAGCCGGTGATCACCGACTGGAACAACCCCGACATCGGCAAGGGCAGGGGTGAGATCCACGTCTACGACCCGAGGACCAGGAAGGTCACCCTCGCGGGCGCGTTGACCGTGTTCGGCAACAAGGGCGGCGGCGACGAACTGGTCAAGGTCGAGGAGGGCCTGCTCGGGATCGAGCTCGACCCGCGCTTCGAGGAGAACGGCTGGGTGTACCTGCACTACACCCCGCACTCGCAGCTCAACCGCGACACGCAGATGGCCGAGCGGCGCGTCTCCCGCTTCACCCTCGACCTCGCCACGAACAAGCTGGACCTGAACAGCGAGAAGGTCCTGCTCAAGTGGCCGGTTCAGGTGCACAGTTGCTGCCATGCGGGCGGCGGGATGTCCTGGGACTCGAAGGGCAACCTGTACATCGCGACGGGTGACAACAACTCCAGCGGATTCAGCGGCGGTTACTCGGGCAACAACCCGCAGCCGAACTACAAGGGCGTCTCCTTCGCGGACGCGCGCCGCACCGCGGGCAACACCAACAACCTCAACGGCAAGATCCTGCGCATCCATCCGGAGGCCGACGGGACGTACACGCTGCCCGAGGGGAACCTCTTCACGGGCAGGGAGACCGCCGAGGGCGGCGGCAAGACCCGCGGCGAGATCTATGTGATGGGGGTCAGGAACCCGGCCCGGATCTTCGTCGACAAGAAGACCGACGTCCTCTACGCCGGCTGGGTCGGGCCGGACGCAGGCGCTCCCTCGACGACCTGGGGACCGGCCAAGTACGACACCTTCGCCGTCATCACCAGGGCGAGCAACCGCGGCTGGCCGTACTGCATGGGCAACAAGCAGCCCTACCGGGACCGCAACCTGCCCAACCCCGACCAACCACTGGGCTGGTACGACTGCGACCACCCGAAGAACGAGTCGCCCAACAACGACGGTCTCGTCAACCTCCCGCCGGTCACCGGCAACAACATCTGGTACTCGCCCCAGGGCGGCGCCCCGGACTACCCGCGCGACGCGAACGGCGTCCCGTCCTACAAGCAGGAGGAGGCCACGTACCTGCTGCCGTGGCTCAAGGGCGGTGGCCAGGCCGCGATGAACGGTCCGGTCTACCGCTACGACGCGGCCGGCGCGAGCACGACCAAGTGGCCCTCGTACTGGGACGGCAAATGGTTCGTCGGCGACTTCTACGACGCCGACCAGCCGCGCAACGCGGTCATCACCGACCCGAAGAACCACGGCGAGGGCGGACTGCCCGTGCACTCCGAGTCGCTCAAGAAGATCGTGCCGATCGGCAACGACGGCATCAAGAACCTCATGGACTGGAAGTTCGGCCCGGACGGCGCGCTCTACGTCCTCGACTACGGGCGCGGGTTCTTCACCTCGGACGCCAAGTCGGCTCTGTGGCGCATCACTTACACGGGCGGTGGACCGACACCGGCCGCCGGACAGCTGGCGAGAGGAGGGCAGTGATGCATCCCCGTAGAGCTCTGACCGTCCTGCTGGCCGCCCTGCTGATGGTGCTCGGCCTTCAGTCGACGTCCCAGGCACGGCCTGACATGACGGCCCCGGCGGCGGCCCAGACACTCACCTGGACCGCCGGCGACGACATCACCAGGTACACCTCGGTCCCGACGACCGCCGTGGCGGGCACGGCCACGATCGTCTTCGAGAACAGCACGGCCACCGGCAACACCACCGGAATGCCGCACACGTTGACCTTCGTGACCAGCGACCCCGAGTTCAACGACGACGTCGAACTCAACATCCTCGCCAACCCCAACGACGACATGGGCGGCCGCCACACCGCCGAGGTGACGCTCACCCCGGGCCGGTACTTCTACCACTGCACGATCCCGGGCCACGGCCAGATGCAGGGCATCCTCGTGGTGACGGAGGGCAGCGGCGAGGACACCACCGCGCCCTCGGCGGCGGCCCAGGTGACCGGCACGCAGAACGCGCAGGGCCAGTACGTCGGTTCGGCGCGTGTGACGGTCACGGCGACCGACGAGGCCGGGGGCTCCGGCGTCGACCGGATCGAGTACGCGATCGGGGACACGGGCGCCTGGCAGCCGTACACCGCCCCGGTCGTCGTCGACCAGGTCGGCGACCACACGGTGCGCTACCGGGCCGTCGACAAGGCGGGCAACGTCTCCGCCGAGAAGAGCGCCGCCTTCACGGTCGTTGCGCCGCCCTCCGACGACACCGCCCCGCCGGACACCTCGGCGACGGTGAGCGGCGAGCAGAACCCGGACGGCACGTACATCGACATGGCCACGGTGACCGTGTCGGCCTCCGACACCGGCTCCGGCGTCAACACCATCGAGTACGCGGTGAACGACGGGAGTTGGCAGCCCTACACGATGCCCGTGATGGTGCACCAGGTCGGCTCCCACACCGTGCGCTACCGGGCGACCGACAAGGCGGGCAACGTGGCCGCCGACAAGAGCGTCCGGTTCACGGTCGTCGCGGCGGCCCCGCAGGACACCACCCCGCCGGTGACCGGCGTGACCGTGGACGGCACACGGAACTCCGACGGGGCCTACGTGGGCAACGCCAAGGTGACGGTGAGCGCCACGGACGAGGGCGGTTCGGGGGTCGCCGGCGTCGAGTACTCGATCGACGCCGGACCCTACCTCGCGTACACCGCTGCGGTGGTCGTCGACCGGGCGGGCACGCACACCCTGGCGTACCGGGCCCGCGACAAGGCCGGCAACACCTCGGCCGCGCGCACGGTGACCTTCACCGTGGTCTCCAGTCAGGTCCCGGCGCCCCCCTGCGCCGAGCTCGACGAGCGGTTGACGGTGATCGTGGGCACGGTCGACTCCGGGGTGCCGAACCGGATCACCAACAGCCGGTGCCGCATCAACGAGTTGATCGAGGACGAGAAGGAGTGGACGTCCCACGCGCTGTTCCTCAAGCACGTGAAGACGGTCCTCGACAGGCTCTTCAAGGAGGGGGTGCTCGACGAGCGCGAGTACGACGCCATCGACGCGGCGGCCCGTGAGTCCGGCATCGGGAAGCCGGGACAGACCGAGGGCTACCGGACGATCCTCGACGGCAGCGCGGCCTCCTTCGCCAGGTGGCAGCAGGTGGGCGGCGGTTCGTTCGCGCCGAACGGCGACGGCTCGATCACGTCCGGCACCACGAAGGACGGCCTCGGCATGCTCTGGTTCCCGGAGCGCACGTACGGCGACTTCTCGCTCAAGCTCCAGTGGCGGGACGACGCCCCGGGCACCGGCAACGCCAACTCCGGTGTGTTCGTGCGGTTCCCGTGGGTCCACGACCACCCGGAGGAGCCACGCCCCGAGTGGGCGGCCATCAAGTACGGCCACGAAGTGCAGGTCTTCGACCGTCCCGACGGCGACATGTACAAGACCGGGTCGGTCTACGGCTTCGACCGGGTCGGGCTCGCCGGTGCCGGCGTCACCCAGAAGGGCACGTGGAACGACTACGAGATCCGGGTGGTCGACCAGCACTACTCGGTCTACCGCAACGGCGTGCTGATCAACGAGTTCGACAACATCGGAGGCCAGGACTTCTATCCCGCCCGTTCGGACGACCCGGGCACGGACGGGCGGCGGTTCTCCGCCGGCTACATCGGGCTCCAGGTGCACAGCACCACGGACGTGGTCTCGTACCGGGACGTCAGGATCAAGGAGCTGTAGGAGGCGCCTTCTTCGCAGCGGCCCTGCTCGGCTGTACCCGCTTGGGCTCCCCCGGCATCTTCGGATACTCGGGCGGGTACGGCAGATCGCCCAGTCCGTGGTCGTGCTCGTCGCGGCGGGCCAGCTCCAGCAGGGTGTCCAGCGAGAACGCGTGATCGTCCATGTCCGCGTGCACATCGCCGAGTTCGGCGAAGCGCGCGGGCATGGTCGCGAGGTCGAAGTCCTGGGGGTGCGCCCGGCCGACCTCCTCCCAGCGCAGGGGCGCCGAGACGGGGGCGTGCGGGCGGGGCCGTACCGAGTAGGCGGAGGCGATCGTGCGGTCGCGGGCCGTCTGGTTGTAGTCGATGAAGATGCGCTCGCCCCGCTCCTCCTTCCACCACTTGATGGTCACGCGGTCCGGCATCCGGCGTTCCATCTCGCGCCCGATGGCGATCGCGGCCCGCCGCACCTGGGTGAAGGTCCAGCGCGGTTCGATGGGCACGAAGACGTGCAGACCGCGACCGCCGGAGGTCTTGGGCCAGCCGCGCAGGCCGCCGAACTCCTCCAGCACCGCCCGCAGTTCATGGGCCGCGCGCACGGCGTCGTCGTAGTCCGTGCCGGGCTGCGGGTCGAGGTCGATGCGCAGTTCGTCGGGGCGGTCGACGTCGTCGCGGCGGACCGGCCAGGGGTGGAAGGTGAGGGTGCCGTACTGGGCGGCCCACAGGACGGCGGCCTCCTCGGTGGGGCACATCTCGTCGGCGCTGCGGCCGCTGGGGAAGGTGATGTGGGCGGTCGGGATCCAGTCGGGCATGTTCTTGGGCGCCCGTTTCTGGAAGAAGTTCTCGCCGGTCACGCCGTCCGGGTAGCGCTCCAGGGTGGTGGGGCGGTCGCGCAGGGCGCGCAGGATGCCGGGGGCGACGGCCTGGTAGTAGCGGGCGAGGTCCAGCTTGGTGAACCCGCGCTCCGGGAAGAAGATCTTGTCCGGGCTGGACAGCCGTACGGTCCGGCCACCCGCCTCCAGTTCCACCGCGTCACCCATGCGAGCCACGGTAAGCGAGCCCGGCATATCAGGCATTTCGGGGCCTGCGCGTGCAGAATCGGACCATGGATCTGCCGGTGATGCCCCCTGTGAAGCCCATGCTCGCCAAGTCCGTGGCGAAGATCCCGCCGGACATGCACTACGAGGCGAAGTGGGACGGGTTCCGGGCCGTCGTGTTTCGCGACGGGGCGGAGGTCGAGCTGGGCAGCCGTACCGGCAAGACGCTGACCAGGTACTTTCCCGAGCTGGTGGAGGCGCTGCGGGAGCGGCTGCCCGAGCGCTGCGTGATGGACGGGGAGATCGTCATCGCGCGGGACGGACGGCTGGACTTCGACGCGCTGACCGAGCGGATCCATCCGGCGGCCTCCCGGGTGCGCACCCTCGCGGAGCGGACGCCGGCCTCCTTCGTCGCCTTCGACCTGCTGGCGCTGCAGGACGCATCACTGCTGAACGTCCCGCTGACCGAGCGCCGCGAGCTGCTGACCACGGCGCTGTCCGGGACGGCCCCGCCCGTGCACGTGGCGCCGGCGACCACGGACATCGAGGTGGCCCGGCAGTGGTTCGAGGAGTACGAGGGAGCGGGCCTGGACGGGGTCATCGCCAAGCCGCTCACCCTGCGCTATCTCCAGGACGAGCGCGCGATGTTCAAGATCAAGCACGAGCGCACGGCGGACGTGGTGGTCGCGGGCTACCGGCTGCACAAGAGCGGCCCGGTCGTCGGCTCCCTGCTGCTCGGCCTCCACGACGACCGGGGCACGCTCCAGCACGTCGGCGTGTCCGCGGCTTTCCCCATGAAGCGGCGCGCCGAGCTGATCGAGGAGCTGGAGCCACTGCGGATGACGGACGTGTCCGGGCACCCCTGGGCGGCCTGGGCCGAGGAGGCCGCGCACGAGAGCGCGCGGCTGCCCGGGGCGCCGAGCCGCTGGTCGGGCAAGAAGGACCTGTCGTGGGTGCCGCTGCGGCCGGAGCGGGTGGCGGAGGTGGCGTACGACCACATGGAGAACGGCGTACGGTTCCGCCACACCGCCCACTTCCGCCGCTGGCGGCCCGACCGGACCCCGGAGAGCTGCACCTACGCGCAGCTGGAGGAGCCGGTGCGCTACGACCTCGACGAGATCCTGGGCTGAGTGGGGCGTCAGGGCCGGCCTCGACCGGGCCGACCCGTCGGAGCTGACGCCGGCGGGGCCCGCGGGCCTGGACTGCACGAGCCGGAGCCATGCGATCGGCGCCGCGTGGGACGAGCCGGCGCGACCTGAGCCGTACCAGCCGACTTGAGGACTCGGCGCCGGACCCGTGCGATCGGGGCCGCATCGGCCGAGCGGGTCCGCGCGGGCCATTCCCCGGGGAGGCCGCCGGCGACCCACCCGGCCAGGACCGCACCGGCCCAGCCCGCCCGAGGTCAGGGCCGCATCAGCACCTTGACCGCGCCCTCCTGCTTCTTCTGGAACATCTCGTACGCGTGCGGGGCGTCCGACAGCGGTACGTGATGGGTGGCGAAGTCGTCGACTCCGAGCGGGTCCTCGTCCGTGAGGTAGGGGATGATCTCGTCGACCCAGCGCCGCACGTTGGCCTGGCCCATCCGGATCTGGATCTGCTTGTCGAACATGGTGAGCATGGGCATCGGGTCGGCCGTGCCGCCGTAGACACCGGTGAGGGAGAGCGTGCCGCCGCGGCGCACCAGCTCGATGGCGGTGTGCAGGGCGGCGAGCCGGTCGACGCTGAAGCGCTCGGCGAAGGGTCCGCTGAGTTTCCTGGGCAGCAGGGCCGAGGCGTTCTGGGCGAGGCGGGCGACCGCGCTGCCGTGGGCCTCGGTGCCGACGGCGTCGATCACGGCGTCCGGGCCGCGTCCGTCGGTCTCGTCCCGGATCGCCTGGACCAGCTCCTTCTCGCTGTCGAAGCTCCTGAGGTCGTACGTCTCCACGCCCCGTGTGCGGGCCCGGCGCAGCCGTTCGGTCACCAGGTCCACGCCGAAGACGCGCCCGGCGCCGCGCACCTGCGCGACCCGGCAGGCCATGTCCCCGATGGGCCCGAGTCCGAGCACGGCGACGCTGCCGCCCTCGGGGACGTCCGCGTAGACCACGGCCTGCCAGGCGGTGGGCAGCACGTCGGAGAGATAGACGAAACGGTCGTCCGGCGGGCCCTCGGGGACCTTGATGGGTCCGAACTGGGCCTGCGGGACCCGCAGATACTCGGCCTGGGCGCCCGGCACGGCACCGTACAGGCGGGTGTAGCCGAACAGGGCGGCACCCATGCCCTCGCTGGTGACCTGGGTGGTCTCGCACTGGGTCGGCAGCCCGGTCATGCACATCCAGCAGCTGCCGCAGGCGATCTGGAAGGGCACGACGACCCGGTCACCCACCGCGAGGTCCGGCACCCCCGCGCCGACCTCCTCGACGATGCCCATCGGCTCATGGCCGAGGATGTCGCCCGGGGTCATGAACGGCGTGAGCACCTCGTAGAGATGCAGGTCGGAGCCGCACAGTCCGGTCGAGGTGATCCGGATGACGGCGTCCGTCGGTTCCTTGATCTTGGGATCGGGGACCTCCTCCACCCGTACGTCCCGCTTGCCCTGCCAGGTCACAGCCTTCATCGCCCGGCACTCCCTCCGTCACGTCGCGTGTCGGTCCTGGGGTAGGCCGCCCGGGTACCCGGGCGTGCTCCCGCCGAACCGCGATCCAGGGCCGATCGGCGTAGTCGACGCGACTAATCAGAAACAGACGGGTATGGCCACCAAAGAACTTATAAGCGCACAATCAAAGACACGAGACGGGTGGGCATGGTGGGCATGGTGGGTACGGAGCAAGGGACGCGCGCTAGACGCGCCCGTACGGCGGCGGCACTGCTGACCGTCACGGGCCTTTTCGCCGCGGGCTGCACGGGGCACGGCACCCCCGTCCCGGCCGACGACGGACGCGGACAGCTCCACACGGAACGACCGGGCAGTTCGCCACCGGACACCGCACGGCCCAGCGCGAAGGCCGACGGCCCCTCCGTGCTCGCCGTGAAGATCGACAACGTTCGGGAGGCGCGCCCGCAGACCGGCCTCGACTCCGCGGACGTCGTGTACGCCGAGCAGGTCGAGGGCGGGCTCAGCCGCCTGATGGCGGTGTACGCGACGAAGCTGCCGAAGGCCGTCGGACCCGTGCGCAGCGCCCGCGAGTCGGACCTGGAGCTGCTGCGGCAGTTCGACGACCCGACGCTCGCCTTCTCCGGCGCCCAGGGCAAGCTGATGCCCCTGATCAACCGGGCGCCGCTGGACGCCCGCACCCCCGAGAAAGCCTCCGACGCCTACTTCCGCGGCGCCGGCAAGGTCGTCCCGCACAACCTCTACCTGCGCCCGAAGCGCCTGATGCCCGTCACGCCGGGCGCGGCCGCGCTGACGAACGGATTCCGCTACGGCCCGGCGCCGGCCGGCGGCACCGCGGACACCTCGGAGACGGTCCGCTACCCCGCCGCCCGCTTCGCCTTCACCTGGTCGCAGAGCCGCAAGCGCTGGCTGGTCTCGATGGACGGCGCACCGGACGTGACGGCCGACGGAAAGCGGCTGGCCCCCGCCACCGTCGTCGTGCAGTACGTGAAGGTCCGCAAGTCCGCCTTCCACGACTTCCTCGGCAACAACACGCCGTACACGGTGACGGTGGGCTCGGGGAAGGCCAAGGTGCTGCGCGACGGCCGCGCCTACGACGTGAACTGGAAGCGGGCGAAGGCCACGGACGGCACGGAGTTCACCACGAAGGACGGCTCCCCGATGAACTTCGCCGAGGGGCAGGTGTGGGTCGTCTTCGCGAAGGCGTCCTGATCAGCGCTGGGTGACGAGGGGTTCCGCGGGATTGCGGAGCCCCTCCGCCGCGTCCGCGACCCGGCGGATCAGCTCGAAGAACCGGCCCTGTTCGTCGTCGGAGAGCGGGGCCAGGAAGACCTGGTTCATCCGGGCGGTGCGCACGGTCAGCTTGCGGTGGGTGCGCACCCCGTCGTCGGTCAGGCGCAGCAGGAAGCGGCGGCCGTCCTGGGGATCGCGGACCTTGTCGAGCAGTCCGCGCCGGCCGAGCCGGCTGATGACCTCGGCGATGGTGGACCGGTCCAGCCCCACCCGCTCCCCCACCGTGCGCTGGTCGAGGCCCGGCTCGGCGACGAGCGCGTTCAGGACCGCGAACTGGGGCGAGGTGATCTCCTCGGAGACCATCGTGTTCCACAACAGGTAGTGCGCCTGCTGGAGTCGCCGGGCGAGGTGCCCGGGATGGGTGGTGAGGTCCACCGCGGCCATGTGCGCTCCCGAGTCGTGTTGGTTGGTGCACTGAAGAGTAGTGAGCCTTGACGCCAGGCTGCCACAGTGGCAGCTTAAGAGAAACCTCGCTGAAATACTCAGTGCACTGAGCACTTCGAGAGATGGGCTACGCGAATGGACAAGGTGGTCGCCACCGCCGCCGAGGCGGTGGCCGATGTGCCGGAGGGCGCGTCGCTCGCGGTGGGCGGTTTCGGCCTGAGCGGTGTGCCGAACGTGCTCATCCAGGCCCTTTACGAGCAGGGCACCGGCTCCCTGTCGGTGGTCTCCAACAACTGCGGGGCGATGGAGTCCGGGCTCGCGGTCCTGCTCGCCGCCGGGCGGATCGCCCGGGTGACCGGCTCCTACATCGGCGCCAACAAGGAGTTCGCCCGCCAGTACCTGGCCGGCGAGCTGGAGGTCGAGATGATCCCGCAGGGCACGCTCGCCGAGCGGCTGCGGGCGGGCGGCGCCGGGATCCCCGCGTTCTTCACGCCGGCCGGGGTGGGTACCCAGGTCGCCGACGGCGGACTGCCGTGGCGCTACGACGGCCAGGGCGGCGTCGCCCTCGCCTCGCCGCCGAAGGAGGTGCGGGAGTTCGACGGCACGGAGTACGTCCTGGAGCACGGCATCCGCACCGACTTCGCGCTGGTGCGGGCGGCGAAGGGCGACCGGCACGGCAACCTGGTCTTCAACAAGTCCACCCGGAACTTCAACCCCCTCGCGGCGATGGCCGGCAAGGTCACGATCGCCGAGGTGGAGGAGCTGGTGGAGCCCGGCGAGATCGACCCGGACGCGGTGCACCTGCCGGGGATCTTCGTGCAGCGGGTCCTCGCGCTGACGCCCGAGCAGGCGACGGACAAGCGGATCGAGCAGCGGACGGTGAGCAGCTGATGGCCTGGACCAGGGAACAGATGGCCGCGCGGGCCGCGCGCGAGCTCCGGGACGGCCAGTACGTCAACCTCGGCATCGGTCTGCCGACGCTGATCCCGAACCACCTCCCCGAGGACGTCGAGGTGATCCTGGAGTCCGAGAACGGCATCCTGGGCACCGGCCCCTACCCCACCGAGGACCAGGTCGACCCCGACCTGATCAACGCGGGCAAGGAGACCGTCACGGTCCTGCCGGGGGCGTCCTTCTTCGACTCGGCGCTGTCCTTCGGGATGATCCGGGGCGGGCACATCGACGTGGCCGTGCTGGGTGCCATGCAGGTGTCCGAGACCGGCGACCTGGCCAACTGGGCCGTCCCCGGAAAGATGATCACCGGGATCGGCGGGGCGATGGACCTGGTCCACGGCGCCCGCACGGTCATCGTGGTGATGACGCACACCGCGAAGGACGGCTCGCCCAAGATCCTCACGGAGTGCGCGCTGCCGCTGACCGGCAAGGCGTGCGTGAACCGGATCATCACCGACCTCGGCGTCCTGGACGTCACCGAGGACGGTCTCGTCCTGGTCGAGACGGCGCCCGGGGTGGGCGTCGAGGAGATCACCGCCAAGACCGACGCCAAACTGACCGTCGCGGAGGGCCTGCAGTGAAGAACGTCTACATCGTTGACGCGGTCCGCACCCCGGTCGGCCGCTACAACGGCGGCCTCGCCTCGGTGCGCCCGGACGACCTGGGCGCCCACGCGATCCGTGAACTGCTCGGCCGTACGCCCGACTTGGACCCGGCCCGGATCGAGGACGTCTACTTCGGCAACGCCAACGGCGCGGGCGAGGAGAACCGCAACGTGGGCCGCATGGCCGCGCTGCTGGCGGGCCTGCCGACCTCGGTGCCGGGGGTGACCGTCAACCGGCTGTGCGCCTCGGGGCTGGAGGCGGTGATCCAGGCGGCCCGCGCGATCGCCCTCGGGGACGCCTCCGTCGCCGTCGCCGGTGGTGTGGAGTCGATGACCCGGGCGCCGTACGTGCTGCCCAAGTCCGACAGGCCGTTCCCGGCCGGGCACGCCGAGCTGTACTCGACCACGCTGGGCTGGCGCATGGTCAACCCACGGATGGAGCCGCAGTGGACCATTCCGCTGGGCGAGTCGGCGGAGCTGATCGCGGACAAGCACAAGATCACGCGTGAGCAGCAGGACGAGTTCGCGCTGAGCAGCCATCAGAAGGCGGCGAGGGCGCAGGACGAGGGCCTGTTCGACGCGGAGCTCGCGCCCGTCGCCGTCCCGCGGCGCAAGGGCGAGCCGGTCGTCTTCGGCGCCGACGAGTGCGTACGGGCGGACGCGTCGCTGGAGGCGATGGCGAAGCTGAAGCCGTCGTTCCGCAAGGACGGTGGCACGGTCACCGCGGGCAACGCGTCGCCTTTGAACGACGGAGCCGCGGCACTGCTGCTGGTGGACGACGAGGGCCTGGCCGCGACCGGTCGCGAGCCGCTGGCCCGGATCTCCGCGACCGGGGTGAACGCACTGGACCCGCACTACTTCGGGCTCGCCCCCGTCGAGGCGGTCAACCGTGCACTCGCCAAGGCCAGCAAGGGATTTGACGATCTGTCAGTACTGGAGCTGAACGAGGCCTTCGCGGCCCAGGTGCTCGGATGTGTCGCCGAGTGGCCCGAGTTCGACCCGGCGATCCTCAACCCGCAGGGCGGCGCGATCGCCCTCGGCCACCCGCTGGGTGCCTCCGGTGCGCGTCTGGCCGGCACGGTCGCCCATCAACTCGCCCGCAGGGGCAGCGGAGTCGGTGTCGCCACCCTGTGCATCGGCGTCGGCCAGGGTCTCGCTCTCGTCCTCGAACGTTAACGGAACGCAGGAAACCCCATGACTCTCACCCAGCACGACATCGACCGGGAAATCGCCGCCGAGCACGCCGCCTACGAGAAGCGGCTCGCCGACGGCGCTCCCGTCGAGCACCAGCCGCGCCGCGACTACGCGCCCTACCGTTCCTCGGTCCTGCGGCACCCGAAGCAGCCGCCGATCAGCATCGACGTGTCCAAGGACCCGGAGCTGGTCGAGCTGCACTCGCCCGCGTTCGGGGAGCGGGACATCACCGAGATCGACAACGACCTGACGCGGCAGCACAACGGGGAGCCGATCGGTGAGCGGATCACCGTCGAGGGCCGGCTCCTGGACCGCGACGGCCGTCCGCTGCGCGGGCAGCTGGTCGAGATCTGGCAGGCCAACTCGGCCGGGCGCTACGCCCATCAGCGCGAGCAGCACGACGCCCCGCTGGACCCGAACTTCACCGGCGTCGGCCGCACCCTGACCGACGACAGCGGCTGCTACCGCTTCACCACCGTCCAGCCGGGCCCCTACCCGTGGCGCCAGCACGTCAACGCCTGGCGGCCCGCCCACATCCACTTCTCGATCTTCGGCTCGGCGTTCACCCAGCGGCTCGTGACGCAGATGTACTTCCCGAGCGACCCGCTGTTCCCCTACGACCCGATCATCCAGTCGGTCACGGACGACGCGGCCCGTCAGCGGCTCGTCGCCACGTACGACCACAGCCTGTCCGTACCGGAGTTCTCGATGGGCTACCACTGGGACATCGTGCTCGACGGACCGCAGGCCACCTGGATCGAAGAAGGACGCTGACCCACCATGACGAAGATCGACACGAGCCGTCCTGAGACCGTGCTGCCGACCCCGTCGCACACGGTCGGCCCCTTCTACGGCCACGCCCTGCCCTTCCCCGGCGGCGGCGACATCGCGCCCGTCGGCCACCCGGACACCCTCACCCTCCAGGGCTACATCACCGACGGCGCGGGCACCCCGCTGCCGGACGCCTTCCTGGAACTGTGGAGCGCCGACCCCGAGGGCAACGTCCCGCAGGTCGACGGCTCGATCCGGCGCGACCCCGCGAGCGGCGGTTACCTCGGCCGCAACGGCGTGGAGTTCACCGGCTGGGGCCGCATCCAGACCGACGCCAACGGCCACTGGAGCGCGCGCACCCTGCGGCCGGGCGCGCGCGGGCAGAGCGCGCCGTACATCAGCGTGTGCGTCTTCGCCCGCGGACTGCTGGTGCACCTGTACACCCGGATCTACCTGCCGGGCGACGAGGCGGCCCTCGCCGCCGACCCGCTGCTGAACCGCGTGCCCGCGGAGCGGCGCGACACGCTGATCGCACGGAAGCAGGACGACGGCACCTACCGTTTCGACATCCGCCTTCAGGGCGAAGGCGAAACGGTCTTCCTGGAGTACCAGTGACTTCTCCCGATCCGGACACCGGTCTGCTCGCCCCCGGGTGGGCCGGCTCCCCCGCCGCCGCGTCGACCTCCGACGGCGCCTACCTGCAGGCGCTGCTGGACGCGGAGGCCGCGCTGACCCGGGCGCAGGCCGCGCTGGGTCTGGCTCCGGCGGGGGCGGCCACCGCCGTGTCCGAGGCGGCCGACGCGGGCCGCTTCGACGTACGCTCGCTCGCCGACCGTGCCCGCGCCGGCGGCAACCCCGTCATCCCCCTGGTCGCCGACCTCACGCAGGCGGCCGGCGAGGAGTACGGCGCCTACGTCCACCGGGGCGCCACCAGCCAGGACATCCTGGACACGGCGACGATGCTGGTCGCGGCCCGCACACTCGATCTCGCGCTGACCGACCTCGACCGCGTCCAGCGGGCCCTGGCCCGGCTCGCCGCCGACCACCGCGACACTGCGATGCCCGGCCGGACGCTCACCCAGCACGCCGTACCGACGACGTTCGGACTCAAGGCGGCCGGGTGGCGTGCGCTGGTGCTGGACGCGCGGGACCGGGTCACGGCCGTACGCAGCTCCCTGCCCGTCCAACTCGGTGGTGCGGCCGGGACCCTGGCCGCCTTCACGGCGTACGGCACCGAGGACAGCCGGGCCCTCACGGCGGCCTTCGCCGATGAGCTCGGTCTGAGGGTGCCGTCGCTCCCCTGGCACACCCTGCGCACCCCGGTCGCCGATCTCGCCGGATGCCTGGCCTTCACCGCCGGCGCGCTGGGCAAGATCGCCGCGGATGTGCTCGTGCTCGGCCGCACCGAGATCGCCGAGGTCGCGGAGGGCAGCGGCGGCGGCTCCTCGGCCATGCCGCACAAGGCGAATCCCGTGCGGTCCACCCTGATCGCCGCCGCCGCCCGGCGCGCGCCGCAGCTCGCGGCCACGCTGTACGGCTCGCTGGCCGCGGAGGACGAGCGGCCCTCCGGTGCCTGGCACGCCGAGTGGGAGCCGCTCAGGGACCTGCTGCGGCTGGTCGGCGGAGCCGCCCGGGACGCGGCCGAACTCACCGGGAGTCTGCGGGTCCACGCCGGCACCATGCGTGAACACCTCGATCTCACCCATGGGTTGATCGTGTCCGAGCGGCTGTCCGCCGAGCTGGCACCCGTGCTGGGCCGCGCCCGCGCCAAGGCACTGCTGACGGAGCTCGCTCGGCGGACCTATGCCGAAGGCCGCTCACTGGGGGAACTCCTGGCGCAGGAACCCGAGTTGAAGGGCGTCGACCTCGACGAGCTCACCGACCCCGTCCGTTACACCGGCTCCGCCGGTGCTCTCACCGACCGTGCCCTGGAGCGACGTTGACCGGCAAACTCCTCAACCACCGTGCCGAGGGCCCCGCTACCGCTCCCCCGCTGCTGCTCGGGCCGTCGCTCGGGACGTCGTACGCCCTGTGGGACAAGGTGGCGCCCGAGCTGTCCCTCACCCACCGGGTGATCCGCTGGGACCTGCCCGGACACGGCGGTTCGCCGGCCGGCCTGATCGGTCCCGGTGCCACCGTGGGCGACCTCGCCGACCTGGTGCTGGCACTCGCCGACTCGCTCGGCGTCGAGCGGTTCGCGTACGCGGGGGTGTCGCTCGGGGGCGCGGTCGGTCTGCATCTGGCCGTGCACCACCCGGAGCGGATCGCGTCGCTTGCGGTGATCTGCTCCTCGGCCCACTTCAACGGCAGCAAGCCGTGGCAGGAGCGGGCCGAGCGGGTCCGCCGGGAGGGCGTGGAGTGGCTCCTCGACAGCGCGAACTCCCGTTGGTTCGCGGGTGACTTCAGCGTTCCGGAGCTCGTACGGGACCACGCCGAGGCCGATCCGCAGGCGTACGCGGCCTGCTGTGACGCCCTGGCCGCCTTCGACCTGCGGGACGCGCTGGCCGGGATCTCCGCGCCGACCCTGCTGATCGCCGGCCGCCAGGACCCGGCGACCCCGCCGCCCCATCTGCGGGAGATCGCCGACGCGGTGCCGCGCGCCACGCTCGTCGAGCTGCCGGGGGCCTCGCACCTGGCCCCGGCCCAGTGCCCGGAAGCCGTTCTCACCGCTGTGCGCGCGCACCTCGACGGGGGTGCCAGGCGCGGCATGGAGGTGCGGCGCGAGGTGCTCGGGGACACCCACGTGGACCGGGCGCAGGCCCGGCAGACGCCGTTCACCGCGCGCTTCCAGGACTTCATCTCACGCTACGCGTGGGGTGAGATCTGGACCGACCCGACGCTGAGCCGCCGCGAACGCAGCATGATCACGCTGACCGCGCTGGTCGCGCACGGCCACTACGACGAGCTGGCCATGCATGTGCGGGCGGCCCGGCGCAACGGCCTCACGCCGGAGGAGATCGGGGCCGTCCTGCTCCAGTCGGCCGTCTACTGCGGGGTGCCGGCGGCGAACTCGGCGTTCGCCACGGCCCAGCGGGTGCTGGCGGAGGAAACGGAAGGGTGACCCCGGCAGGGACAGGCACGCGGGACGGCGATGTGCCTACCGTGGGGGCATGTCGACCATCCTGATCACCGGCGCCACCTCCGGCCTCGGCCGTCACCTGGCCTTCGAACTGGTCCGCTCCGGCCACACCGTCCTCGCCCACGGGCGGGACCGGGGCCGCACCGAGAGCCTGGTGGCCGAGCTGCGGACCGAGGGAGAGGCCGAGGGACACGTGGCCGACCTCGCCTCCCTGGCCGAGGTGCGCGAGCTGGGTGCGCAGGTCGCCGGGGCCCGTCCCGGACTCGACGTCCTGGTCAACAACGCGGGGGTTGGCGCCGGTTCGCCCGGCTCGGGCCGGGAGGTGAGCGTGGACGGGCATGAACTGCGGCTGGCGGTGAACTACTTGGCGCCGGTGGCGCTGACCCGGTCCCTGCTTCCGGTGCTGCGGGCGAACGCGCCCGCCCGGATCGTCAACGTGGGTTCGGCGGGCCAGGAGCCGATCGACTTCGACGACCCGGAGTTCACCCGCGGCTACGCGGGTTTCGCCGCGTACTGCCGTGCCAAGTTCGCCCTGGCGGCCCATACCTTCGCCCTGGCGGAGGAGTTGGCGGGAACGGAGGTCGCGGTCAACGTCCTGCACCCGGCGACCTTCATGGACACGGCGATGGTCAGGGAGGGCGGGGTGGTGCCTTGGTCGACGGTTGCGGACGGGGCGCCGGGTGTGCTGGCCCTGGCTACGCAGGACGTGGGTACGGGCCGCTACTTCGACGGGACTCGTCCGGCCCGGGCGCACGAGGAGACGTACAACGGGGAGGTGCAGAAGCGCCTGGCGACGCTGACGGATCAACTCCTCGCGCCGTAGCTCCCCAGGGGCGCGGGGAACCGCGCGACCAGCCCCCACCGGCCCGCAGACGAGATCAGCGCAGTCCCCGCCCCGTCTCCAGTACCTCCCTGGCCTGCGCCACCAATCCGTCCGCGCCGCACGAACGCGCGAGCGCCAGCCCGCGATTGAGCTCGGCCACGGACCGTGCCGCGATGCCGTACTCGACCCGGGCCGCCGCGTGCTCGTACTGGCACGGCGAGGCCTCCAGGTAGGCGACGGCCTGCGCGGCGAGCCGTACCGCCCGCTGCCCGGTCTCCAACGCCGCCGCACACCGCAGGGCCTCACCGATCGCCGTGTCCGTGCCGAGGCGCTCGGCGTGCCGGCGCAGCTCCGTGGCCAGCTGGGCGGCCCGCACCGGATCCTCGACGGCGAGAGCGCGCGCGAGATCGGCCGCCCACGGCACCAGCACCGGATTGTGGTGGCCTCGGACCGCCGCCGCCTTCTCCGCGGCGTCCAGTTCGTTGATCCCGTCCTTGGTCCTGCCGACGGCCAGCAGCAGCCGCCCGCGCACGGACCGCGGGTCGGGCAGCACGATCGTGGACGGGTACGGCGGCGCGAACCCGTACTGCTCCGCGATCGCCCACGCCTCCTCGACATGCCCGCGCGCGAGCAGCGTGTCGACCAGGTTGCACGTGGCCGACCAGTACAGCGGCAGTCCTCGCCCCACCCGCTCCGCGAGCCGCAGTGACTCGCGCAACGAGGTCTCCGCCTCCCGGAGCCGGCCGCGCCGACGGTGGTTGAGGCCGACGTAGGCGTGGGCTAGCGCGAGGTGGCCGCCGCTCCAGCCGGCCGACTCGTAGGTGCGCAGGGCGTCGGTGTACAGGGCCTCGGCGCGGTCGAGCCGGTCCGTGAAGGCGTACGCGCTGGCCAGCATCAGCGGCAGTTCGAGACCCCACTCGGTGTCGGTCCAGCCGAGTCCGGGCGCGAGGCGGCCGTTGACGAGGGCGCGGTCGCACACTTCGGCGATCTCCTCGGCGCTCTCGCCGTGGGCCATCGCGTCGAATCCGCGCAGGATGAGCAGGGCCCGCTCGGAGTTGTCCCGGCCGGTGCACTTCGCGGCCAGGGCGGCGAGACGCTCGGAGCGCCCCGGGGAGGTGGCCTCGCCCGGGTAGAGGCCCTCCCAGGTGTACTGCACGGCCTGGAGGCGCATGCGGAACGGGCCCTCATCGTGCCGGGCGGCCTCCGCCTCGACCGTGCGGACCGCCTCCTCCAGCTGGTTGTTGTGCATGAGCGCCTGGGACAGGCGGATCACGGCGTCCACCCGGGCGGCGCCCTCCAGGCCGGGCATGGCGAGCGCGGTCTGGAGGTGACCGATGGTCTTGGCGGGTGCGGTCAGCAGGGTGGCGCAGCCGAGTTCGAAGAGCACGCGCGCGTGGACCTCGGGTACCGGGGGCTCCAGCAGGGCGCGCTCCAGGCAGCGGCGGGCGGCGTCGGGGGCGCCGACGAGGAGGTGTTCGCGGGCGGCCTCGCGCAGCTGCTCGACGAGTTCCTCGTCGTCGTCCGGGTGGACCTGGAGCAGGTGCCGGGAGGCGGCCGCGGCACCGAGTCCGGAGTCGGTGACGAGTTGGGCGGCGATGCCGTGCATGGCGGTGCGCAGGGCGTCGGGGATGGAGTCGTAGACGGCGGTGGCGATCAGCGGGTGCACGAACTCCAGCTCGCCGTCCTCCGAGCCGGCATCGGTCAGGATGCGGGCGTTGCGCAGGAGTTCGGCGCAGAGCGTCGCCTGGTCCGGCTTCAGGGTGGCGAGCCTGGCCACCAGGTCGACGGAGATGTCGGTGCCGAGGATCGCGGCCGCCCAGGCGAACCGGGTGGCGTCGATGCCGAGTTCCTCCAGGCGGGCGACGAGTCCGCCGCCGCGGGCCGACCGGTTCAGCTCGCGCAGGGCGTCGGCCGAGCCCTCGCTGGGCTCGATCTCGCTGTCGCGGACCTTGGCGAGCAGTTCGACGGTCTCGTACGGGTTGCCGCCGGTCACCGCCCACACCTCGCGGCAGAAGGGGGCGTCGGCGTGCTCGCCCAGGGTGGCGCGGGTGAGGCCGGCGGTGGCCTCCGGGGTGAGGGCGCTGAGGCTGGTGACGGGGTGGCCCGCGGCGGAGGCCACGGTCTCCAGGAGGCGGGCGCTCTCGGTGGTGGCCTCACCGGGCCGCCGGGCCACCACGACCAGGACGGACAGGTCGTCCAGGCGCTCGGCGAAGGCGGCGAGCCAGCGCAGGGTCTCCTGGTCGGCCCAGTGGGCGTCGTCGACGATCAGCACGAGCGGCCAGTCCCGGCGGGCCAGCCTGCGCACCGCGGCGACCAGGCCGTCGCACACGCCCTGAGGGTCGGCCTGCCGCTCCCCCGGGTCCGCGATGCCGAGGGCGGGGCCGGCGATGTCGTACCAGTCCCCGAGATACTCGCGGGCCTCCTCGGGCATCAGCGACAGGAGGGCCGGCTGGAGCAGTTGCCGTACGACGTTGAAGGGGACGGACCTGAGGGTCTCGCCGCCGCGGGCCGACCAGACCGTGCAGCCGCGGGCCTCGGCGATGCGGCGGGCCTGGGCCAGCAGGGCGGTCTTGCCGAAGCCCGCCTCGCCGCGGATCAGCAGCACACTGCCCGAGGACGTGCGTCCCGCGCACAGGGAGTCGATCACCCCTTCGACGGCGGCGAGTTCCTCGTCGCGCTCCCACAGCGAGGCCGGGGCGGCCGCAATCGGCCGTACCTCCGTCATCCCGCTACCTCCCCAAGTCGCCCGAACGACGTACAGATCTCGAGCGTAGCCGTCCGGCTGCGGAAGCGGAGGGCGGTCGGGGTACCTGTTGCCTTCACGGGTGACCTGGGGTACGGGCAGGCGACGCGCACTGCCCCTGACCTGCCGCAGACAAACCTGACCGACAGTCAGTGACGGGCCGTGCGAGGCCTGGAGGCAGCGATCCCCCGAGAGCAGCGCGCACCGCGCCTCGCCGCACCTTGCCGACCGATTCGGTGGGCAACTTCGTCGAGTGCTACGAGTTCGGCGTCTACGGCTGCTTCGCGACGATCATCGCGACCCGCTTCTTCACCGCGGAGGGCGGCAGCGAGGCCGAGGCGCTGGTGCGGGCGTACGCCTCGTTCGGGCCGGCGTTCTTCTTCCGGCCGGTCGGCGCGGCCCTGTTCGGCCGGCTCGGCGACCGGATCGGCCGGCGGCCGGTGCCGATCCCGGTGATCGCGCGCTGATGACCGGGGCGACGAAGCTGACCGGCGCGTTGCCGACGTACCACCGGTGGGGGTGCTCGGGCCATGGCTGCTCACTTTTCCGAGGTGCTGCTCCCTGACCGCGCACGGCCTGCCCGGCACGGAACCGGCGAGCACCGGCGCACGGCACGCGCGCGTGCTGGGTTCGCTCAACCCCGGCCGCGACGGACTGCGGCTGCCCCCGCCCGCGCGGTGGCGGCCGGTGCGGCTCGTGCTGGGGTGATCGCCGCCCCTCTCATCCCTCTTTCACCGAGTGCTCATACGGTGGGGGCATGACGCAGGAGACTCCCCCCGGGTGGTACCCCGATCCCGGACAGACAAGTGACGGTCCCGCCGCCGAGCGCTGGTGGGACGGCAAGGCGTGGACCGAGCAGACCCGGCCCGCCGGATCGGCCGCCGCATGGGGTCCCCCGGAACAGGTCGCGAGCCCCGGGCAGTACCCGGCGTTCCCGCCGTATCCCGCCCAGCCGCCGAGCGGCTCGCGGCGCGGCCGCACGGGCATAGTCGTGGCGGTGGCGGCGGCGGCCGTGGTCCTGGCGAGCATAGGCGTGGGTGTGTACGCGCTGGCCGACAGCGGAAACGGCAACGACGACTCCGCCACCTCGCAGGGGCCGGGCGGCCCCGGCGGCACGGGAGGCCAGGGCGGGCCCTTCGGCGGCAACGGAGGGTCGGGCGGCTCCGGAGGCGGCGGGGGCGCCTCGCCGTCCCCGCAGGGGTCCGAGCCGCCCAAAATCAAGAGCGGTTCGGTGACCGACTCGATCGACGGGATCAGCCTTCCCGTCCCGGACGACTGGTACGGCCAGGAGCTGCAGGTCGGCGCGTCCGTGACCTCCAACGACTCCTACGCGTGCCCCGGCGACACCTCCGAGAAGTGCACGAAGGGCGGTGCCTACTCGGCGCCCGCCCTGGCACTGCGCACCAAGGGCGCCACGGCCGAGGCGGTCGCCAAGGCCGACATCCAGGCCAACGCCGAGCAGTCCTACGGCGGCAAGACCTACGGGTCGATCACCTCGCACGACGTCCTCGCCTCGAAGGCGGTGACCGTGGCCGGGCAGAAGGGCTATCTGGTCCGCTGGAAGGCGGTCACCAGCAAGGGCTCGGACGGCTATGTCGAGTCGCTGGCCTTCCCGTCCCCGGCGAACCCGCAGCAGATCGTCGTGGTGCGCTTCGGGGTGGATGTCGAGGAGGGCCAGGGCGTCATCGACGACATCACCAAGGGCATCAAGGTGTCGACGGGCGGCGGCAGCGGCCAGGGCGTCTGAGGTCCGGTCCCCGGACACCGGTCGGCCGGGTGGGGCGCCTCCCCGCTCAGGAGGAACCCCACCCGGCCGGGGGGTGCGCGCCGCCCCCGTCCCCACGGTGCGGCGCGAGCAGGTCACCGTCCAGTCATCCCGTGGACGGCGGCCTGGGTCTCAGGTCAGGCCGAGAGCCGGCAGTACGGCGGCCTCGACGAAGCGGACCAGGTAGTCCGGGTCGGCGTACTTCCCGTCCACGACGGGCCGGGCGCGGATGACGCCGAACATCTGGGCCGGGATGTATTCCAGCGCCGGGTGTCCGGTGGCGATCTCTCCCCGGTCGACCCCACGCTGGAGAATGTGCCTCAGTGCGGCGATCTCCGGTTCGACCAGCGCCTCACGCAGGGCCTGCGCGAGTTCCGCGTCCTGCGTGACGGCGTGGCCGAGCGCCTGGAGCAGCTTGGTGTCGTGCATCGACCACCGGCCCGCGGCCCGGGCGGCCTCGCGCAGGTCGTCGGCGAGCGTCCCGGTGTCGATCCCGTCGAACTTCGACCTGCGGCGGGAGCGCAGGGCGGCCACCACGAACTGGGGCTTGGTCTTCCACTGCCGGTAGAGGGTGGACTTGCTGCAGCGGGTGCTGGCGGCGACGCCCTCCATGGTCACGGCTTCGTATCCGCATTCGCGGACCTGTTCGAGCACGGCGTCGAAGAACTCCTGCTCACGCTCGGGCGTGATCTTGGAGCGGCGCGAGGCGGCGACCGTCTCCGGTCCGTCCGCGGCCTGCGACGTCATCAGCTCTTCCCTTCCTTCGCTCCGGCGGCCGGGCTGCTGCGCGGCCGCCGCGTTTCATTCCCGGATTCCAGTGTGGCGTATGTCAATCGATACGCCAGTGTACCGGTACCCGACCGTATCGGTACACTGGCGTATCGGTACGATGTCGTATCGATGAGTTTTGGAATCCGGACGGGTCATCCCCTTGTTCGGACTCAGTATCAGCACCACCGCCAGCGAAAGGGCCGGGGGAATGAATGCCCGCACCGAGCCTTCAGAAGCGGAGCAGAGCGCGACAGCGCGGCCGCCGCTCGTCCGTGAGCTCCTGCTCGTCGTAGGACTCTTCCTCGTCTACAAGTTCGGCCGGCAACTGGTCACGGGCCACACCACCGAGGCCTATCGCAACGCCGGTCGCGTGTGGGACTGGGAGCGGACCCTGCATCTTCCCGGTGAGGGCTCGGTGCAGTCCCTGCTGTTGCACGGCGACACCCTCGCGCACCTCGCGAACACCTACTACGCGACCGTCCACTTCCCGGCCACGGTCGCCTTCCTCGTCTGGCTGTACCTGAAGCGTCCCGCCCACTACGTCTGGGCCCGCCGCGTCCTGGCCCTCCTCACCGGGGCCGCCCTGGTGCTGCACCTCGTCTTCCCGCTGGCCCCGCCGCGGATGCTCGCGGCGGCCGGCCTGATCGACACCGCGAAGGTGTACGGCCCCTCCGTGTACGGCCCGCCGCAGACCGACACCCTCTCCAACCAGTTCGCCGCGATGCCCTCGCTGCACTTCGGCTGGGCCCTGATGGTGGCCATCGGCCTGATCGTGGCGACCCGCTCGCGGTGGCGCTGGCTGTGGCTGCTGCACCCGCTGGTGACCCTGGTCGTCATCGTCGGTACCGCGAACCACTACTGGATGGACGCGATCGTCGCGGCGGCGCTCCTGGGCATCGCCCTCGCAGTCGTCCACCTGCCGCACCGGACGGCCACCACGGCGGGCCGGGCACAGGAGAAGCTCGCCCCGGCCGAACCCGAGGAGAACGTCCTGGTCGGAGCGGGCCGATGAACGCCACCCTGCTCGCCCTCGCGCTCTCCCTGCTCTCCTCCGTGGCCTACGCGGCCGCCGCCGTCGCCCAGGAACGCCTCGCCTCCCGCAACCCCGGCTCGGGTGTGCTGCGGATGCTGACCTCGGGCGCCTGGTGGGGATCGGTCGGACTCAACGCGGGGGCCGCGCTGCTGCATGTCGTCGCCCTCAAGTACGGTCCCCTGACCGTCGTCCAGCCGCTCGGCGCGCTCACCCTGGTCGCCGCGGTGCCGCTGGGCGCGCGGATCGCGGGGCGCCGGGTCAGCGCGACGGAATGGCGGGGCACCGCCAGCACGCTGGCCGGTCTCGCCGCGATCCTGGTGGTGGCGTCGGGGTCCGAACCCGGCAAGGTGCTGAGCACGTCCGAGGCGGTGGCGGTGGCGGCGGTGACGGCGGCCCTGATCGGTCTGCTGGCCCGCCCCGGCGCCCGGCCCGGCATACGGCACGCGTCGGCGTCCGGCATCGCCTCGGGCGTGGCCTCCGCGCTCACCCAGACCGTGACGGTGGCCGCGACGGACCGTTCCGAGTCGATCCTCAGCGTCCAGGTGATCGGTGTGGCCCTGCTCGTCGCGGCCTTCGCCGCGGGCGGGCTCCTGCTCTCCCAGACCGCCTACCGTGACGGCCTGGGCGCCCCGTTGGCGGTGGTGACCCTGGCCAACCCGGTGGCCGCCGCGGCGATCGGCCTCTCCCTGCTGGGCGAGAGCCTGCGGGGCGGCGCGGCGGGCGTGCTGCTCGCCCTGGCGGGCGCGGGCCTGGCCGCCTGGGGTGTGGTGCTGCTGACCCGGATGCCCCCGGTGCCGGTGGACGACGACGAGCACCCGGTGGCGGCGGTGCTGGCCCTGGAGCCGTCGACCGCGTCCGTGGAACCGGCCCTGCGGGACATGACCGTGCCCCGGCAACCGGAGCCGGGGCACCTCACACGACTGTAGGAAGGCTCAGCCGAACCCGCGGGCGTCCTGCTTCAGCGCCGTGTCCACCGTCAGCGCGGTGGCCACGACCAGGCTCAGCAGCGGCTCGGGCAGCTGGTAGTGGATCTGGAGCACGTAGTTGTCCGCGGTCGTGAACATCGTCTTGGCGAGCCCCTCCCACGTCTTGGTGATCCGGGCGACCTCGTTCTCGGTGTGGTCGACGATCGCGAAGTTCCAGGCCCGCCAGTTCTCCGCCTTGATCGCGCCGACCTGCCGGCCGTTCACCATCAGCGCGAAGTTGATCTTGCCGATCATGTTCTGCTGGACGATCTCACCGACCGGCGAACCGTCCGGACGCTCCACGATCACCCGCGACTTGAAGATCTTGCCCGGCCGGGTCAGGAGCATGACCGGCTGCCCGTGGGCGTCGCGGATCTCCAGCTTGATCTTCATGAACTGATCGATGCTCCAGAAGAACCGCACGATCTTCCGGAAGGCGCTCTGCCCGACCTGGCTGACGGCGCCGAGCTGGTTGCCGTTCTGGTCCATGACCTTGTACTCGTTGGTCAGCTCGATGAGCTTGGCCTTCTGGTTGACCACGAGGACCGGCTCGGAGAACAGCGTGCCGCCGCCCGCACCGCCCCCGCTGACCCCGGCCTGCTGCTGCACCTGACGCTGCACGCGCGGGTCCGGACCGGCCGACTGCTGGGGCATCTGCGGCGCCTGCTGGACCGGCGGGGCCTGCACGGCCTGCGCCTGCCCCGCCCCCTGCTGGTCCTGGTGGATGTGCTGGGTCCACTGCGCCCCGTCCCAGTAACGGAGCGCCTGGGACGCCCCGTGCGGATCGGGGTACCAGCCTGCAGGTGTGTTCGAATGCGTGGTCACCGGGGCACACTACCCCGGGACCACGGCGATCCGGCCAGGTGAACAACCGCTCCGGCGGCGGCTTTACCTGGTGATGACGGCCGGATCACTCACTCCGATACGCCCGTTCTCGACATGTCCGGCGAATCGCCTGCGGAACGCCGGATCGGTGTCGGAGGTGACCGTGAGGTCGTACCAGCGACGGCTCTTGGCGAGAGAGAAGGTGTGCCGGACGGTGGCACCGGCCCGCACGGTGAAGGTCCTCGCCGGGTCGCCGTAGCCGCTCGCCACCTTCAGACGGACCGTCGCGGAGCCCTTGTTGGTGAAGGTCAGCTCGACGTCGTCGCCTTCGTGGCGGGCGGTGACCTCGGGACCGGCGCTCTTGTTCGACCCCTGGAAGACCCGCAGGAAGCCCGCCGGGCCGTGCACGGTCAGGTCGTACGACCCCTTCGAGTACGCCGAGTTCCAGGCGTCCGAGACCGTCTTGCCGGCCTCGGTGGTGTAACTCCAGGGCCCGTCGGTGCGGTTGCCGGAGGTGACCAGGAAGGCGCCGCCGGCCCTGGCGCCGGAGGCGAAGGTGAGCGTGAGCTTCCCGCTCTTCGCGTCCACCGAACCGTCCACGTACGGGACGTACTTGAGCGGTCGGGCGGGGCGCAGGCCGCGCTCCTGCTTCGGCAGGGCGCCGACGGCGGGCGGGACGGGCACGTAGTCGGCGTGGCGCTCGCGGTCCGGCGGTTCGTAGCCGTCGGTGTCCGGGAGGGCGACCGGCTTGGTGTCCCGGCGGGAGAAGTCGAAGGCCGCGGTCAGGTCGCCGCAGACCGCGCGCCGCCAGGGCGAGATGTTGGGCTCGTGGACGCCGAAGCGCCTCTCCAGGAAGCGGATGATGGAGGTGTGGTCGAGCGTCTCGGAGCAGACGTAACCGCCCTTGCTCCACGGCGAGACGACGAGCATGGGCACGCGCTGGCCGAGTCCGTAGGGTCCGGCCGGGTGGCTGCTGTCGCCCTTGTACAGGTCGGGCGCGGGGTCGACCGTGGACTTGCCCTGGGCCGCCGAGCCGGGCGGGAAGGCCGGGACCACGTGGTCGAAGAAGCCGTCGTTCTCGTCGTAGGTGATGAACAGGGCCGTCTTCGCCCACACCTTCGGGTCGGAGGTGAGCGCGTCCAGGACCTGGGCGATGTACCAGGCGCCGTAGTTCGCGGGCCAGTTGGGGTGCTCGGTGAAGGCCTCGGGAGCGACGATCCAGGACACCTGGGGGAGCTTGCCGGCCTTGACGTCGGCCTTGAGCTGGTCGAAGTAGCCCTCGCCCTTGGTGTAGTCGGTGCCGGTGCGGGCCTTGTCGTACAGCGGGTCGCCGGGCTTGGCGGTCCGGTACTGGTTGAAGTAGAGCAGCGAGTTGTCGCCGTAGTTGCCCCGGTAGGCGTCCGGGATCCAGCCCCAGGAGCCGTTCGCGTCGAGGCCGTCGCCGACGTCCTGGTAGATCTTCCAGGAGACGCCCGCCTTCTCCAGGCGTTCGGGGTAGGTGGTCCAGCCGTAGCCGGCCTCGTCGTTGCCGAGGACCGGGCCGCCGCCCTGGCCGTCGTTGCCCGTGTAACCCGTCCACATGTAGTAGCGGTTCGGGTCGGTCGAGCCGATGAACGAGCAGTGGTAGGCGTCGCAGATGGTGAAGGAGTCGGCGAGGGCGTAGTGGAACGGGATGTCCTCGCGGTTCAGGTACGCCATCGTCGTGGACCCCTTGTTCGGGACCCATTTGTCGTACTTGCCCCCGTTGAAGGCGGCGTGTCCGTCGTTCCAGCCGTGCGGGAGGTCCTGGATGAACTGCAGGCCCAGGTCGTCGGCCTCGGGGCGGAACGGCAGGATCTCCTTGCCGTTCCCGTCCGTCTGGTGCCAGACCGATTTGCCGTTCTCCAGCGTCACAGGGCGCGGGTCGCCGAAGCCGCGAACGCCCCTGAGCGAGCCGAAGTAGTGGTCGAAGGACCGGTTCTCCTGCATCAGGACGACGACGTGCTCGACGTCCTCGATCGTCCCCGTGCGGTGGTGGGCGGGGAGCGCGGCGGCGCGCTGGATGCTGTTCGACAGCGCGGTGAAGGCGGTGGTGGCGCCCGCGAGCTGGAGGAATCTGCGCCGGTTGACGTCGGACATGAGTGAGGAGACCTCTCAATCCTGCGCATCGATGGCCCGCATGTGACGGAAGGTGCGCGCAGCGAGTGTTCCAAGAGCAACAAACGTCAGGGAAGGGTGCGGTGGCGCTGATGTGAAAGTCATGGGTACGGGAGGTGTGCCGGCCCCCGTTCGGGGGATGGTCGCGATCATGACCGTGACACCCCATCCGGGCGCGCCGCCCACGCAGCGACCCGTACGCCAGCTGTTCGCCGCCTCCGTGGGCAATGCCGTGGAGTGGTACGACTGGTACGCCTACACGTTTCTGGCGACCTACATCGCCGGCGCGGTCTTCCCCAAGGGCGCGGACAACTCCCTGGTGCCGCTGCTGTCGACGTTCGCGGTGTTCGCCGTCGGGTTCTTCATGCGGCCGGTCGGCGGTCTGCTGATGGGGGCGATCGCGGACCGGCACGGGCGGCGCTCGGCGCTCACGGTCACCATCCTGCTGATGGGCGGCAGCAGTCTCCTGGTCGCACTGACGCCGACGTACGCGGCCGTCGGCGTCCTCTCCCCGGTCGTGCTGGTGCTCGCGCGACTGCTCCAAGGGCTCTCCGTGGGCGGGGAGTTCGCGGCCTCGACGACCTTCCTGGTTGAGTCGGCGCGGCCCGGCCGGCGCGGGCTGTTCTCCAGCTTCCAGTACGTGTCGACGACGGCCGGGCAGCTCCTCGCGTCCGGGATCGCCACCCTGCTCGTGGACACGCTGGACGAGGGACGGATGGACGGCTGGGGGTGGCGCGTCCCGTTCGTCCTCGGTGCCCTGCTGTCGCTCGTCGGGTTCTGGATCCGGCGGGGCGCGCGGGAAACGCGCAGCGAGGAGCAGCGGCGGGCCCCGCGTCCCGGGCTCCTTGAGGGGGTGCGGCGCCATCCGCGCGAGTCCCTGCTGATCTGCGGGATCACGATGGGCGGCACGATCGCCTACTACACATGGACGTCGTACCTGCCGACGTACGCCGCGCTCAACGCCGGTGTCGACACGTCGGACGCGTTGCTCGCGGGGACGATCTCGCTCGCGTTCTTCGGGCTGCTCCAGCCGCTCGGCGGGCTCCTGTCCGACCGCTTCGGACGCCGGCCCCTGCTGCTCTTCTTCGGGCTGGGCTTCGCGCTGTCGAGCGTGCCGCTGCTGCACGCGCTGCGGGACTCCTTCGCGGTGCTGCTGCTCGTGCAGTGCGCGGGGATGGTGTTGCTGACCGGGTTCACGTCGATCAGCGCGGCGGTGAACGCGGAGGTGTTCCCGGCGCGGGTGCGGGCGGCCGGGATCGGCTTCCCGTACTCGTTGACGGTTGCGGCCTTCGGGGGGACGGCACCTTATGTGGGCACGCTGTTCAAGGAGTTGGGCCACGCGGGAGCGTTCCCATGGTACGTGGCCGCCCTCTGCCTCGGCTCGTCACTGGTCTATCTGCGGCTCCCGGAGACCGCTCACGGAGAACTGCGCCGCTAGCGCCCGCTTCGCCACCGCCGTGCCCGACCTCAGCGCGGCCACCGGATCGGCGGCCTCGTCCAGTTCGATCAGGACCGTACCCGCGCCGGGCGTCGCGGACATCGCGTCCGCCCAGCCCTCCCAGTCGACGATCCCGGTGCCCAACTCCGCCATGTACGGCTGCTGTCGGGAGTACACGGTGTCGTCGATCGTGAGGTGGACGTCGATCGGGGCGACCGCGTCCTTCCAGTGGGCCAGGGCCGTACGCGGTGTGTGGCGCCGGGCCACCGCGACGGGGTCACCGCCGCCCAGGGCGATGTGGCAGGAGTCGGGGCACAGCCAGACATAGCGCGGGTCGGTCAGGGCCATGAACAGGTCGATGTCCCGCTCGTACCAGAGGGTGCTGTGGGACTCGGTGTGGAAGGCCAGCCGCACCCCGTGCCGGGACACCGCCTCGCCCACCGCGTGCGCGATGTCGGCCATGCGGGACATGTAGGCGGCGTCGACGAAGAAGGGCGGGCGAGTGCCGTACGTCGCCCTCATGGGGAGTCCTGCGACCAGGACCTCGGCGCCCGCCTCGGCGAGGAAGGCGGCGCGGCGCTCGGCGTCGGCGACGATCGCGGGGAGGTTGTCGCCGTGCCGCCAGTCGGGGGCGTCGCTGTCGGCGACGAAGGCGCTGACCACGGCCAGGCCGCGGTCGGCCAGTTCCCGGCGGAACGCCTCCGCGCTGCCGTAGGCGCGCAGGACCGAGTCGATGCCGCCGGGCGCGAACGTCAGCTCGATGCCGGTGACCTCGGTCTCGGCGAGCGTGTCCAGCACCCGCCGCCAGAAGCGGTCCGGATGATCCGCGGCCCAGTCGCGGACCGCGTCGGCGGAGTCGAGCTCCCAGAAGCCGGGGTGGTAGAAGGTGATGACGTCCGTCGCGAACCGAGGGCTCATTCCGTTCCCCCGCGCGCGTTGTAGACGACGACCTCGTCGGACTCGTCGACGGCCTTGCGGTAGTCGCGGAACACGGCCAGCGCCTCGTCCCTCAGGACGTCTCCCACGACCTCGATGCCGCGTGTCTCGAACTGCTCGGCCCAGTCGGAGCCGACCGGGCCCTCGTCGAACGTGGTGATCTCCTCCAGTTCCGGGCCTTGTCCCGCGACCACCAGGCCGCGCACCCCGGACCACATCGTGGCGCCGTAACACTGCACGCAGGGACGCCAGTTGACGACCAGTTCGTGGGACGGCAGACCGTCGCCGCCGAGGTCCCAGCTGCCCGTGGCCAGCTGGGCGAGGCCGAGCGCGACGACCTCGGCGTGCGCGCTGGAGACTCCGCTGGACAGGACGACGTTCACGCCGACGGAGACGATCCGGCCGGAGTCGCGCTCGGCGACGAGCGCGGCGAACGGACCGCCGTTGCCCTCGCGCCAGTTGCGGTCGGCGAGGCGGTGCACCAGACGCATCCGGTCCTCGCGGGTGGCCACGGCGGCGGGCACGTCGGCGAGTTCGTCGTCGATCCAGGCGGGCAGGGACACGTGGTATTCCCTGGCGATGTCGATCACGATGGGTTCCTCTCGATGGTTCAGGTGCGTGCGGTGACGGCACGGGCGGCCCGTACCGCGGTGACGGCGCCGGTCAGCGTGACGTTGGCGGCCATGGACGTGGGAACGACTCCGTTGCCCGCCAGGTACAGGTTGTCGAAGCCCCACACCCTCCCGTCCGGGTCGCACACGCTGCTGCCGTCGTCGCTGACGCCTGCCCGGACCGTGCCGGTGAGATGCAGCGAGGAACCGGGCGGCAGCACGGTGGACTCGGTCGCGGGATCGAAGGGACCGAACTCCTCGGCGACGGACCGGACTTCGTCCAGCGCCCGCCGGATCAGCGCGCGGTCGTTCTCGGAGTAGCCGAACTCGACGCGGATGCGGGGCAGCCCGGCCAGGTCGGTCTCGCTCGCCGAGAACACGAGCCGGTTCTCCGGGCGCGACTCGACGGGGACGTACAGCGACAGACCGACGGAGTGCGCGAGGGGCCGGCCGGCCTCGTCGACGTAGGTGCGGTTCATGATCTGCCCGTGGAAGGGCCGGCCGGGTCCGTGGCACGGCAACCACAGCGAGTCGGTGCTGAACTCGCCGGGGCGCGGCAGGGGCAGGTCATCGGGGTCGAGGCCGAACCGGTCCAGGTCGAGCAGCACGCGGGCGGTGACGAAGGCGTGCTCGTTGAGATGGCGGCCCAGGGCCTCGGGGTGGATGCCGGAGGCGTACAGGAGTTGCGGGGTGCGCAGGGCGTCGGCGCACACCACCACGGTGCTGGCGCGGAGTGCGGACTCGGTGCCGTCGGCGACGCGGCGCAGACGGGCCCCGGTGACCCGGCCGGCGTCCTGGTCGAGGGCGGTCACGAGGGTGCCGGTGAGCAGGGTGAAGGCGGGATCGCCGCCCGTGGCGAGTGCCGGGAAGATCGTCCCGGGTGCCGTGCGGGGCATGGGGCCCGACGGGGTGGGGGTGACGGCCATGGGCATGGGCTGCGGGGCCCGGTCGGCCGGACCGGCACCGCCGTAGCGTCGGCGCAGGACGTCGAGGACGAGTGCGCCGACCTCGGTCGGGCCGATCGCGGCGGGTGTGACGGCGAGCAGCCGGCGTGCGGTGTCGAGGTCGGCCGCCCAGGCGTCGGGGTCGCCGAAGTCGAAGACCTCGTCCCCGGCGGGCCACGGGGTGGCGGCGGTCCAGTGGACGCCCATGCCGCCCGCGTTCCAGGCGAGCGCGGCCTGCGGCATCGCCTCGGCGTCCTCGCCGAAGGCGAGCGCGTGGAACATGCCCGGGGTGAGGCCGGAGAGGCTGCCGGCGACCTCACGGACCACCTCCGCTCCCGTGTACATGCCCTGGATGCCGGTGGCGACCTGGTCGTTGTAACGGGACCACAGGTCGGGGTCGTCGAGGTCGTGCAGGTGCCGCCCGGGCGCGCCGCCGATCGGGCTGCCGCCGTCGGCCATGGTGATGTGCAGCGCCGGATCGCTCCGGCGCAGGAGGCGGGCCACGAGGGACCCCATGATGCCGCTGCCCACGATGAGGACGTCGGTGCGGGGGGTGTGGGTCAAGTGGAGCTCCGGGTACGTGGGGTGCGGGGGTCAGTCGACCGGGACGAGCGGTCCGAACAGTTGGGTGTCCATGCGGTCCAGGGCGAGCTTCACCGCGCCGATGAGCGGGGCGTCGTGGCCGAGCGCGGTGGCGCGCAGTTCGACCCCGGGGGCACGGGCGGCCCGCAGCGCGTCCCGCACCCGGGGCAGCAGGACGTCGGCCGCGTCCTCCAGCCCGCCGCCGAGGACGATGAGCGAGGGGGCTACCGTCCAGGACAGGGTGATGAGGATCGACGCGATGTTCTCCACGAACTCGTCGACCTCGGCGAGCGCGGCGGCGTCACCGTTCCTGGCCGCCTCGAACCGGGCCAGGGCGAGGGCGCGTTGGGCGGCCAGCGGCGAGGTCAGGGCGGCGACGGGCCGGTCCTCGACCGAACCGGCCGGCATCGAGCGTGCCTCGACGATCTCGCCCGCGGCACCGTCGAGCCCGCGGTGCACGGCCCCCCGGATGAGGATGCCGAGGCCGGTCCGGTTCCCGAGCATCGCCCATACGACGTTGTCGTGATCGGCGGCCACGCCGCGCCAACGCTCGGCCAGTGCACCGAGGTTGGTGTCGTTGTCGGCGAACCAGGGCACCGGGACGCGCCGTCCGAGCTCCTCGGGAAGATGCACGCCTTCCCAGCGCGTGGTGTGCACCAGGCGCCGCACGACCCCTTCGTCGTCGATGGCACCGCCGCCGGCGACGGCCCCGGCGCGCAGCCTCTCCACCGAGCCGCCGGCGTCGTCGAGGGCCTCAAGGACCAGTTCGGCGGCGTCGTCGAGGGTGGTGCTCGGGTCCTTGTAGGCGCGCAGCGGCCGGTGTGCCCGGCCGCGGATGTGGCCACGCACGTCGGCGACGACGGCTGAGGCGTCGACGGTGGTGACGCGTACGGCGGCCAGCAGGGCGTGTTCGGCCCGCAGTTCGTAGCGGCGGGCCGGGCGTCCGGCGCAGCCGCTGTTCGGCACCCGGTCGAGTTCGGCGACCCAGCCCGCGTCGACGAGGGAGTCCAGGATCAGCTCGATCGTGCGGCGGGACAGACCGGTCTGCCCGGCGAGTTCGCTCAGTCGCCTCGGTTCGGCCGACACCGCCAACGCCCGCAGGATCACGGAGGTGTTGACCCGTCGTACGGCACTCTGGTTCAGGCCGGCCGTCAGCACGGTTCCCCTCCTGTCACCGGGTCGTACCGGCACAGGGTGCCGGATGCGCGCGACGCGTCGCCCGGCGTGCTCATCGCAGGCCCGTTCCCGCGATGCCCTGCACGAAGTACCGCTGCAGGAAGAGGAAGAGCAAGAGCACCGGCAGCATCACGACGATCGCTCCGGCGAGCAGCAGGCCGTAGTCGGTGACGTGGGCCGCGGCCTGGCTGGTGGCGGCGAGGCCGACGGGGAGGGTGTAGGTGGACATGCTCTGGGCGACGACCAGCGGCCAGATGAAGTTGTTCCAGGAGTTGAGGAACGACATGATCGTGATCGTGGCGACGGCGGGGCCGGCCAGCGGCAGGAAGATCCTGAAGAAGATCCGGAACTCGCCCGCGCCGTCGATGCGGGCCGCTTCGAGGAGTTCGTCGGGGATCGACAGGGCGTACTGGCGCACGATGAAGACCGACAGGGGAAGGGCCGCGCCGGGCAGGGCGATTCCGGCGAGGGTGTCCGCGAGGCCCAGGTCCACGGTGATCACGAACTGGGTGACGAACACCGCGGTGAACGGCACCATCATCGCCGCCATGACCGCGCCGAACGCGAGCCGCCGGCCCGCGAAGTCGAGTTTGGCGAGGGCGTATCCGGCGGCGGACGCGGCCAGGATGTTCCCGGCCACCACGACCATCGCGACGACGACACTGTTGACCAGGAACCTGCCGAAGCCCTGGGTCTCGAACAGCCGCGTGAAGTTGCCGAAGGTGAGGTGGTGCGGGAACAGGGCCCCGGGGTCGGAGCGGATCTCGTCCAGGCTGCGCAGTGACCCGCTCACCCCCCACGCGAAGGGCAGCGTGGTGAGCAGGGCGCACAGCACCAGGGCGGCGTACAGCGCGGGACGGGCGGCACGGTTCATGTGCGGGACCTCAGCAGCCGGAACTGGACGACGCTGACCACGGTCACCAGCGCGAGCGTCACGAAGGACGCCGCCGAGGACATCCCGAACTCGCCCGCCCCGAACTGACGGTAGGTGTACAGCGCGACCGACTCGGTGGAGCCGAGCGGGCCGCCGCCGGTGAGCAGGTAGGGCTCGTCGAAGACCTGGAGGTAGAAGACGGTCAGCAGGACGGAGACCATGAGGGTGGTGGGCAGCAGCAACGGCAGCGTGATGTGCCGGAGTTGGCGCCACCGGCTCGCCCCGTCCAGCGCGGCGGCCTCGTACACGTCCCGTGGGACGGCCTGGAGGCCGGCGAGGAAGAGCACCATCGCGATGCCGAAGTTGCGCCAGACGCCGAGCAGGATGACGACCGGCATGGCCAGGTGGGGGTCGTCCAGCCAGTTCGGTCCGGCGAATCCGACCGCGCCGAGCAGTTTGTTGACGGTGCCGTCGAGGTGGAAGGCGTACTGCCAGATCAGCGCGACGGCGACGACGTTGGTGACGACGGGCACGAAGAAGACGGTGCGCAGGACACCGCGCAGCCGGCTGATGCCGGAGTTCAGCGCGAGGGCCAGGGCGAAGCCGACGCCCATCGTCAGGGGTACGCCCACGGCCACGAAGAGGGCGGTGTTGAGGATGTCCCGTACGAAGGTGTCGTCCTGGAACAGCCGGAGGTAGTTGTCGGCACCGGTGAAGTCGACGGCGAAGGGGGTGCGCAGGTCGGCGCCGCGGATGTCGGTGAGGCTCAGGGCGAGCGCGGCGACCGTGGGGATCGCGGTGTAGACCAGGAAGACGAGGCCGAAGGGGGCGAGGAAGAGCCAGGCGACGGCGGTGCGGCGGGCGCGGGACGCCTTGGGTGCCGCCGTCCTCGGTACGGCCGTGGCCCTCTTGGTGGCCGGTGCGAGCGTCGTGGTCATCACCGCGTGCCCGTGCCGACGCTCTCGGCGTACGCCTGGATGTTCGCGGCCGCCCCCGCCGCGGTCTCCTTGCCCTTGGCGACGGCCTCCACCTCCTTGCCCAGCCGGGTCGCGACCTGCTGCCACGTACTGACCTGCGGGAACGCCCGGGTGGTCTTCAGCTGGGTGAAGAAGGCGTCCAGCAGTGGCTGGCCCTTGATCGCCGGGTCGTCCCAGGCGGAGATGACGGCCGGCATCGAGCTGTACGCCTTGTACTGCGCGACCTGGGTGCTCGGCTTGGCCAGATACCGGACGAGTTTCCAGGCGGCGTCCGTGTTGCCGCTGTCGGCGAGGACGCCCCAGGTGCCGCCCGCGGAGAAGGAGACGCTGCTCGACGCTCCGGCGGGCAGGGGGGCGGTGGCGACGTGGGAGGCCGTCCAGCCGCTCTTCTTGGCGGCGGTGTCGAGCTGGCCGATGACCCACGGCCCGGTGATCATGCTCGCTGTTTTTCCGGAGACGAAGTACGGCTGTGCGTCGAGGAAGGCCGGTCCGCTGGTGTCGGCGGTCCCGGCGGTGAAGAAGGACGCGTTGTAGTCGAGGGCGTCGACCATCTGGGGCGTGTTCAGGTTCCACTTGCCGCCGGAGGTGACGAGTGAGGCTCCGGCCTGCCAGGCGTACATCGCCACGTCCTGGCCGTTGAAGATGTCCCACCCGATGTCGGCCCCGAGCGCGTGGGCCGCGCCGGCGCCCTGGAGCGCCTTGAGGAAGGGCTCCATGCCGGCCCAGGTGGTCGGCGCCTCGACGCCCGCCTTCTTGGCCAGATCCGCTCGGTAGACGAGCGCGTACGTGTACGCGTACCAGGGCACCGTGTAGGCCACGTCGTTCACGACCCCGGCGTCCCACAGGCTCGTGAAGAAGCTGCCCGGATCCACCAGGCCGTCCGGCACGGGCAGCAGGGTCGACGAGTCGAGGAACTGCGCCTGCGACTCGGGGAAGAACTGGGCGACGTCCGGTCCCTTGCCCGCCGCGATCGCCGCCTGGAGCTTGGTGTAGTACTCCGCGTTCGGGATCAGCGTGGTCTTCACGACCAGGTCGGGGTTGGCGGACCTGAACGGCTTGACGACCGTGCCGAGCACGTCCGCGTCGCCCTGGGCGGCCCAGACGTTCACGGTGCCGGTGGCCGGGGACGCGTCGACCTTCTTGGCGCCGGAGGCGGCGGCAGCGTCACCTTCGCGCCCGCAGCCGGCCAGGGGAAGCGCGGCGCCGAGGGCCATCGAGGCGGTCAGCCGCAGGGCGGTGCGGCGGGAGAGCTTGGACACGGGGACTCCTGTGACACGAGATTCCTCACGAGTACTGAGGGCAGTGGCGTGATGTGTCCCGACGCTATGAACCACGTGTTTCGGCCACGTGGCGGCCCTCGCCCCGAATAATTTCGGAACTTGTAGCGAAATCGGTGTGGCGAGGGCCCGGTGCGCGCGATGCGCACCGGGCCCTCGCCACCGCCCCGAGACGTGCCGCTACTTGTGACCGCCGCTGGTGAACTTCTCGAAGGTGTGGCTGAAGGCCCAGGTGTCCTGGGCGATGCCGGAGCAGGAGTCGGAGCCGCCGGTGCCCGGGCAGCCGCCGTTGTCGCGCTGCAGCGCCCAGAAGGAGAGGGTGTTGATCTTCCTGGCCTCGGCCCACCGCTCCACCGCGACCGCGTTCTCGACGGTGAAGGTCTCCGCGGGACCGTAGTCGTCGATGCCGGGCATCTCGATGACCCCGATCATGCTCCACAGCTTCGCGGAGCTCTTGTGCGGGTAGAGCGCGGCGAGTTGGCCGTGCAGACCTTCGGCGGCCGTCCTGGTGTCGGCCGCCATGTCGTGCGGGGCACCGTCGTAGTAGTCGAAGGTCATGAGGTTGACGACGTCCACGCGGGCGCCGTTGGCGACGGCGTTCCGGAGCACGGCGAGGCCGTTGGCCTCCAGGCCCTTCGTGGAGGTCGGCAGGGTGTAGGAGAACTGCACGGTGCGGCCGGTGCGGCGGGCCCAGTGCTGGACCTCGGCGATCGCCTTGTTGCGGCGGTCGATCCCGGCGGCGTTGTTGATCGAGTCGCCCTCGACGTCGAGGTCGATGCGGCTGATGCCGTACGTCGTGACGAGGCTCTTGAACACCGCGGCGATGGCGTCGACGCTGGTGCAGCTGTCGGCCAGTTCGGTGCCGGTCGTGTCCGCGGACCAGCCGCCGAAGGACGGGATCGCATCACCGCCGCGTGCCTGGAGGGTGGCGATGTCGCGCCCGAAGGCCGCCTTGGAGATCGGCCGGCCGGTGTCGCCGTTCCAGTAGGCGGTGCAGGAACCCGCCGTGTCCGTCTGGAGGAAGGCCAGGGTGAGGTACTTGTTGCCGGAGGCGGCGGCGAGTGCGGCCGGGCTGTCGCCGGTCCACGACTCGACGTAGGGCGCCGCCACGTGGGCGGGCAGGGGCTTGCCGAAGGCGGGGAGCGAGGGCGAGGAGGGCGCCGCGAGTGCGCCCCCTCCCCCGAGCCCGACGAGCCCGGCGGACAGAGCGCTCACGCTCAGGCAGGACAGCAACGCACGAAGGTGACCAGGTCGTCTCATTGACGCTCCCAGGGAAAAGGGCATGCGGGGACAGCGGAAGGGCTGAACCGCGGGATGAACCGTGCCCCATGATTGGACTAGACCACATAACTGTCAAGGTTCTTAACAGTTAGCGTCCCCGGGCCTGCGCCGATCAGGTGGTCCGACGGGTGTGCACCCCACCCGTGAGGGCGAGGTGCACCGCGTCCCCCGCGTGCTGCGTCGCACGGATCACGGATCACGGATCACGGAGGAGTGCAGGGGAAGGTGTTGCCGGTGCCCAGCACGATGGAGTTGATCGGCCCCAGATCCTCGGAGTTCCCGTACGGCGAGCCGAAGATGATCGACTCACCTCTGCCGGTGCCGTTGTACCCGGTGCACAGCTCCACCCAGGCGCCGCCGTACTGGTTGTTCACCACGTAGTGGTAGCCGAACTGATTGCTGAGGTTGTGCGGACCATAGGCCCAGTAGACGCCGCCGCTCTCGATACCCGAGTTCGGGTCGGCGCCGTTGTAGATGCACACGGCGCCGTAAGGACATCCGTAGTAGTCGGCGTTGGCGCTCGCGGACGCGGGTCCGGCGGAAACCGCCATGAGCGACCCCGCCACCGCGACGGCCGAGACCGCCGTCCTCACCAGTTTTCCGAAAATCGCAGGTACCTCCCTTTCATGACGCGATGCGGTGTCGCTGCTGCTATGAGGCGATCAAAAAGACCGTCACCAGATTCCGCTCTGGACATACGGGTTGACGGCCCGGAAATTACTGTCATAACTGGCCCGGAACACGTAGTTCGGGCTGGACTGGGTGAGCCACCCGGAGGTGTGCGCGTAGCCGGTGCCGTCCGAGAGATAGGTGCCGTCGGCGAAGGACCAGGTCCTGCCGCCGTCCGTGCTGATGTCCAGCCAGATCCAGCCACGCGGGTCCCAGCCGGAGCCCACGAGCCGCCCCCAGCCGTACTGGTAGCCGCCGTAGTAGCCCGAGCGGAGCTCGATGCCGATGGTTCCGCGCTGGTTCGGGGCGTGGGTCACGCGATCGGTGGTGGCCATCACCTGATCGGTGTTGATCGTCGCGGGTGCCGCGTGCGCGGGTGTGGCGAACGCCGCGACGCCCAACGCGCCCAGCGATCCCGCCACCGCCGCCGACCCGGCCGACCTCAGCAGCGCCCTGCGATCCATGGAGCGACTCATAAGTCCCCCTCGTCTCGGAAGTGAAGGTGTCGACCTGAAAGACGGCGACGTGGACAGACGCTAGTCAGAGAGCGCGCGCCGAACTCCTGACACATGTCAGGGCACACCCCCGTACGGGATGCGCCCGGTTTCCCCTGACATCCGTCAGGACCGCAATCGCCCGCGCGCTCCTAGCCTTTCGTGCACCATGCGCCGGTCATTCCCACCGCAAGGAGCACGCATCATGCGTCTGCGCACCCGCACGTCCGTCACGCTCGCTGTGGCCGCCTCGCTGATCGGCCTCCTCGGACTCGCACCGCCGGCCTCCGCCGCGGAGACACCGCGGGGCAGATACTGCGCCGTGGTGGTGGAACACGTGAAGCCGGGCGAAAAGGTCTCCCGGGTCAAGAGCCGGACCTGTTCCGACGACCGGTCCACGGCGCTGCGAGGCAACGCCGGGACACTGCTCATGACCTGGTACCAGCACGCCCGGTTCGGCGGCGACATGACCCATGTGTACGGGGACTACGGCCCGTGCGACACGTCGGGCTACCTGCTCGACACCGGCCTGTCGCGCTACATGATCTCGTCGTTCGAGACGTACAACAACTGCGACGGGCAGCAGGCCGTCCTCAACGACGGCCGCACCACCTTCTACTACTACGGCTCCGCCACGCCGTACGTGGGCGACCGGGCGAACGACGACATCGCCTACTTCAAGGTCTGGGACGCCCTTTAGGGCCGACGCCGACACCTGGCCCGGCCGCCCCGTCCCCACCGCCCCTCTCCTCTCGTCCGTGACCCGACCCGTCCCAGGGAGCACCACCTGTGAAGCTCCGTCTTTTCGCTGCCGCCGCCGCCCTGCTGCTGATCGGCGGTGCGGCCGGTTCCGCCGCTGCCGACACCCCGGCCGGGCAGTCCGCGCGGCCCCGTGCCGCGTCCGTCGAGGTGCCCGCCGGTGTCAGCGCCGGGGTCGCCGTCTTCGACCGGCAGACCGGTACGTTCACCGAGCAGCTCAACTCGGCAGCACGCTTCCGCTCCGCCTCGGTCGTCAAGCTGCTGCTGGCGCTGGACCACCTGTGGAACCGGGGCCCCGACTACACCGTGCCCCCGGCCGACCGGGCGTGGCTGGAGCCGATGCTGCGCAGCAGCGACGACGACGCGGCCGGCACCTACTGGTCGGACCACGGCGGTACGGCGATCATCACCCGCATGACGAGCCGCCTCGGCCTCAAGGACACGGCCCCACCGCCCTCCGGGTACGAGGGCTACTGGGGCTACACCGCTCTCTCCGCACGCGACACGGTGACGATCTACCGCTACCTCCTGGACTCGGCGCCCGCCCCGGTGCGCGACTTCGTGATGGGGAATCTGCGCCAGTCCACCCGCTGCGCCTCGGACGCCTTCGACCAGCACTTCGGTGTCGCCGGGGCGTTCGAGAAACCGTGGGCGGTGAAGCAGGGCTGGGCGGGCTCCTCCTACGAGAAGGGCACCTGCGGCCCGCCGCGCACCGCCGCCGCGCCGCACTGGGCCGGCCCGGCACCGGCCGCCGCCGCGGACGTGGACCTGACCCGGCCGGCGCTGCACAGCACGGGCACGGTCGGCGCCGGTGACCGCTCCATCGTGGCCGTGTTCACGCTGCACCCCGTCGGCACCTCGTACGGGAAGGCGTACACGGACATCGGCCGCTTGACCCGCTCCCTGAACGTCCCCGGAGCCGCGCGGCCCGCGGGATGGTGGTACGGCACGTGGAGCGACCATGTGAACGTCCGCCCCGATCCCGGCACGGGCAGCGCACCGCTCACTCAACTCCCTGCAGGGGTCGAGGTGTTGGTGGGATGCCAGGCGAAGGGCGAGCGGGTCGACGTACCGCCGTACAGCAACGAGTGGTGGGCGTACCTCCCCCAGTACAAGGGCTGGATCTCCAACATCTACGTCAGCTCGCCGGACAACAAGATGCCGGACGTCAAGGACTGCTGAACGGCCGCGGTGACCGCTCCGCTGCCTCACCGCTCGTAGTCGGCGAGGTAGCGGAGCACTTTCTCGACATGGGGCCGCACCCGTTCGGGGACGCCGCGCTCGGTGATGACCGTACGGTCGCTCGTGCGGTAGCCGGCCGCCATCAGCGCGGGAAGGTCCTCGGCGGGCAGGTCGGCCTTCTTGAACTGCTGGTCGAGCCAGCACACGTACAGCGACATGGTGGAGATCGCGTCCGGTGGCGACCGGTAGTCCTTGTCCCCGTCGCCGTCGCCGTCGACCGCCCAGGCCCGGAACACCGACGGCGTCCACATGGCGACGCCGTACTCCTCGGTCGCCGGGCGGGACGCGTTCACGTCGAAGCCGCTCTCCGCCTTGAGCATGGCGGCGAGAAAGGCGGGCGTGACCTCCGCGTCGGTGCAGCGGTGGGCGGCCTTCACGATGACCGGCCGCAATGCCTTCGGTACGTCGGAGTCCTCCGGGATCTCGTCTGCGGCCGGGCTGAGCGCGCCGGTGACGACGGCCGGCGTGCCGCTCTCCCGGTCGTCGTCGGCCCCGCCCCCGTCACCCCCGAGCAGCGCGGTCGCGGCGATCGCGGCGGCCGACACCGCGGCAAGCGCCGCGGCGACGACCGGCAGCAACCGGCGTCGGCCACGGGGGCCTCCCAGACGCTCGATCCGGGCCGAGAGACTGTCGGCGGTGTGGCGCAGGCGGCCCGCGTGGTCGGGTGCCAGACAGTCCTCGATGAGTCGGCGCCAGTCGTCCTCGAGTCCGGCGTCCAGACGCAGCGGCGCGCTCCCCCGGGCGTATGCCTGCGCCGCGAACGACCGGGCACGCGCGGTGGCGCCGGGGAACGGATGCAGGCCACCGGTGAGCACCTGGTGGGCCAGGACACCGAAGGCCCAGATGTCGGCGGTCGGCCGCACCACCGTCCCGCCGGCACCGGTGCGCTGGGACCACCACTCGGGCGGCACGTGGTCGAGTGTGCCGAGCGGTGGCAGATAGGCGTGGGTGCCTTCGAGTTCGGTGGCCAGGCCGAAGTCGGCGAGCCAGACGGCGCCCTCCGCGCCGAGGAGCACGTTGGCGGGTTTGAGGTCGCCGTGCACCCAGCCGGCGCCGTGCATGTGGGCGAGCCCGGCGGCGACACCTCGCAGGACCCGCAGTGCGTCCGGGATCGGTCGGCCCGTCCCGGCGGAGTCCAGCGCCTGCCGCAGACTGGCCTCGGCGCGGTCCATGACGAGCGCGATCGCCCCGTCCAGCGCGGGCAGGTCCGGCGCGTCCACCGTGCACACGGCATGCGTCCGTACGAGGTGCGGATGGTCCGCCTCGGCGCTGAACCGTGCCTCGCGCGCGACCAGTTCACCGAGTGCGGCACGCTGACCGGGTGCCAGGGCGCCGGTCGGCAGCACCTTCACCGCCACGATCGTGCCGTCGGCGACCGCGCGGGCCTCGTACACGGTGCCCCAGCCGCCGGACCCGATGACGGCGTCCAACTCCCAGCCGTCGATCCGGAAACCGGCCGGCAGCCGCGGCATGTCGAGGGCACCCTCCTGGGCGCCTGACGTGCTCATGCGCCGCTCGTCTGCGGGACGGTCCGTCTGCGGGACGGCAGCAGGGCGAGATGCTCCTCGCGCACCAGGCCGAAGCGCAGGGCGAGGGAGGCGAGTCGGGCACGCTTGGCGCCCGTGCGGGCGGTGCCCTCGGCTCCGGGCTCCTCGCCGACGTCCAGTCGCAGCTTGGCGAAGGCCAGATAGTCGATGTGGTAGTTCACGGCGGAGCGGGTCAGCCCGCGACAGCTCTCCAGCGGGCGGAGCCTTTCCGCGATGTCCCCGGCGCCCGGCAGGGCCCCGTCCGAGGGGTCGCGCAGCCGCGGCTCGCACAGGGCCACCAGCACCAGGAAGTACTTGGCCGTCGCGTCGAGCGCGTACGGGTGCACGGTCAACTCACCTGCCCCGGGCGAGGATTGCTCGCCCAGGTAGGCGTGCTGCGGGGCGAACACCTTGAAGTCGACGGTTCCGGACAGTGCGGGCAGGACGACGCGGGAGAACTCGAAGGGCACCGGCGCTCCGAGCCGGCCGGGCGCGACGGTGATGTACTCGCCGGCCCCCTCCAGGTTCTCGACCGCGTACGCGGTGTCACGGCTGAAGTTCGACAGCCGCCAGTAGTCCTCGGCCGCCTCCAGCCGCCCCGCCCGCCGGGAGATCCCGGGATCGGGGAGCACGATGGAGACGTCCCGGCCGCCGGGCACCCCGCGCCCGAAGTCGGCCACGTCACCCGGCCCCATATGCAGCAACTCCGGTCGGCCCGGGTCGACTTCACCTGGCCGTGCCGGGCCGGGCGGTTGCACGATGATCGTTTCCATACCGGTCTTCCCCCGATGTGGTCGCCGGGATCGCACAGGCGATTCCGGTTGCCGCCGCCCCGGCGTGCCGGCACCGGGCAGGGCGATTCTCGTGGTCACAGTCGGCGCTCCGCCACCTCGCCCGTCGCTACCGTGAAGGCGACGACGGATGGTTCGCCACGACGTGCCTGCTTCTGGTCAAAAGCCGCACAGGTGGCATCGTCCTCCCTGCCCGGCACCGTGGGCGGGCCGATTCCAGGGGCGAGAGCGCGAGGCACGTCCACTAGGACGATCGGCCGATCATCACGGTTCCCGGCGCGTGAGCCGACCGGCGCGGGTCCCTGACATCTGTCAGGGACCGTCGGGACCGGCGGCTCCCTAAGGTGCGGTGCGCACCACCTCCGCGGGCCCCATTTCCGCAGGCCCCACCTCCGCAGGCACTCGCGCCGGTCGCCACGACCGGCGTCCGTCCTCACTCAGGAGTATCCGAACCCATGCGCACCAAGCGATCCCTTCTCGGCGCGATCGGCACCATGACCCTGGTGCTGGGCTCCGTCTGCGCCTCCGGCTCGGCCCAGGCGGCGTCCTCCGCCACCTCCGCCGTCTCCCCCACGATCTCTCCGGCCGCCCCTTCGCAACTGGTGCCCGCCGGAGACCATGTCACCTGTGACACCGGGAACTTCTGCGCCGGCGTCTGGGACCCCACGGCCGACCAGTGGCGGGTCTTCTTCCTGTACGACTGCGACCGCTACTACCTGTCGAACTGGCACGGCACGGGCGAAGTCATGAACAGCCAGACCGACAACGCCCAGGCGACGCTCCACGGCCAGAACGGCGATGTGCTCCAGACCTTCCCGGTCGACACCACCGACGCGCCCGACGTGGACTGGGAGCCGGTCTGGTCGATCCGCAACTGCTGACCACGAACACGACAGCACACCGCGTTCCCACAAGGAGGTACCCGAAATTCTCGGAAAACTGGCAAGGACGGCCGTGTCCGCCGTCGCGATGGCGGGGTCGCTCATGGCCGTCACCGCCGCGCCCGCGTCCGCGACGCACAACGACTACGGATGCCCGTACGGTGCCGTGTGCATCTACAACAACGCCGACCCGACCTCGGGCATCGAGAGCGGCGGCGTCTACTGGGCCTACGGTCCGCACAACCTCAGCAACCAGTTCGGCGACCACTACGTGCTGAACAACCAGTACGACGACGCGTGGGTGGAGCTCTGCACCGGCTACAACGGCACCGGCCGAGGCGAGTCCATCATCTCCGCGGGGTGGGGCTTCGTCGAAAACCTGAGCCCGATCAATTCCATCGCGCTCGGCACCGGCGACAACTACCCCTGCTCGCCGCCGTGACCCGCGGGCCTTCCGTGTGACGGAAGCAGTGTTGCGGCCCCGTCACGCCCTTCCCGACGATGTCGTCATCACCCAACGACGGGAGCCGCAACGATGCCGCACACGACCGCCTTCGCCAGGAACCAGTGGTACGTCGCCGCCTACAGCCATGAGGTGGGGCGTGAGGAGCTGCTCGGCAGGACGATCCTCGGTGAGCCGCTCGTCTTCTACCGGACCGAGGAGGACGGGACGCCCGTCGCGCTCGCCGACCGGTGTGTGCACCGCAGGTTCCCGCTCCACGAGAAGCCGAGCCGGCTCGACGGCGACAAGCTCGTGTGCGGCTACCACGGGTTCACGTACGACACGACGGGCACCTGTGTGTACGTGCCGGGGCAGAAGCGGGTACCGCGTACCGCCCGGGTCGCCTCCTACCCCGTCGTCGAGCTGGACTCCCTGATCTGGGTGTGGATCGGCGACCCGGCGCTCGCCGACGCCGACACGATCCCGCGGGCCCGGCACCTCGACTCCCCCGGCTGGGTCACCGTGCGCGGCATGGAACCGATCGACGCCGACTACGGCCTGCTGGTCGACAACCTCCTCGACCTCTCGCACGAGACCTATCTGCACGGCGGCTACATCGGCACCCCCGAGGTCGCCGAGACGCCGATCACCACAGAGGTCGACGAGGGCGCCGGCATCGTGCGGGTGAGCCGGCACATGGACGACGCCGCGTGCCCGCCGTTCTACGCGAAGTCCACCGGCATCGAGGGGCGGATCACCCGCTGGCAGGACATCGAGTACCACGCGCCCTGTCTGTATCTGCTGCACAGCCGCATCGCCCCGGTCGGTGTGCTCCCCGAGGCCGACGGCAGCGACCCGAACGGCTTCCACACCGAGATCACGTACGCCATCACACCGTCGAGCGACGGTCACGTGTACGACTTCTGGATGGTCTCGCGGGACTGGGCGACCGAGGACGCCGAGGTCACCGAGTTCCTGCGGGGCAACAACCACACGGTCGTCATGCAGGACGTCGACGCGCTCAACCTGCTCCAGCGCACGCTCGGCACCGAGCGCTCCGGCTACCAGGAGCTCAGCATCAACATCGACACCGGCGGTCTCGCCGCCCGCCGTATCCTCGCCCGTCTCGTCGAGGAGGGCGACAAGCCCGTGGAGAAGGTCCTGTGAGTGCCGCGCCCACCGGGGAGATCTACCGCATCGACTGGCTGCCGGGCACGGACACCCTGCACGGCACCTGTCACTGCGGCCGCGAGCACACCTCGCAGGACCCGATCGAGATGTGGGAGTGGATGCTCGCCCACCCGAACGGACACGCCCCGCAAGGACCCGAGCTCCGAGGAAACGAGCCGCGAGGGAACAGTTCATGAGCGACGCGTACGAAGCCGAACTCGTCGTCGACCGCAGGGACTCCGCGGCCGACGGCGTGCTCGCCCTCACCCTGCGCCACCCGCTGGGCGAACAGCTCCCGGCGTGGGAGCCCGGCGCCCACATCGACGTGGTGCTCGGCCCCGGCCTGGAGCGGCAGTACTCCCTGTGCGGCGATCCGTCCGACCGTACGTCCTGGCGGATCGCCGTGCTCCGCGAGCCCGCGGGACGTGGCGGATCCGCCCATGTGCACGAGCAGTTGAGGCAGGGCGGCAAGGTCCGGGTGCGCGGCCCGCGCAACCACTTCGCCCTGCGGCCCGCGCCCCGCTACCGCTTCATCGCGGGCGGCATCGGCATCACCCCGATCCTCCCCATGCTCGCGGCGGCGCAGGCCGCGGGCGCGGAGTGGACCCTGCTGTACGGCGGGCGGACCCGCGACTCCATGGCGTTCACCGAGGAGTTGAGCCGCTACGGCGACCGCGTCACCGTCGCTCCCCAGGACGAGTCGGGGCTCCTGGACCTCGCCTCGGTGCTGGACGGCGTTCCCGAGGGCACCCTCGTCTACTGCTGCGGGCCCGGTCCGCTGCTCGACGCGGTTCAGGAGCACTGCCCGGCCGGTCTGCTGCACGTCGAGCGGTTCGCGCCGAAGGAGCAACCGGAGGGCGAGAACACGCAGTTCGAGGTAGAGCTGGCGCAGACCGGCACAACGGTCACCGTCGCTCCGGACGTCTCCGTGCTCGACGCCGTCCGCGCCACGGGGGTCGAGGTGCTGTTCTCCTGCACCGAGGGCACCTGCGGCACCTGTGAGACCGACGTCCTCGACGGCACCCCGGACCACCGGGACTCGGTGCTCACGGACGAGGAGCGGGAGGCCGGGGAGACGATGATGATCTGCGTGTCCCGGTGCCGGGGGAGGAAGCTCGTGCTGGACCTGTAGCTCCCTTGTGTTCTCGACCAGTTGCTCCAGATGCGGGTCGACGATCTGGGCCGGCGTGACGCTGACGTTGTAGCGTGCGGTCTGCGCACAGCCTGTCGGAACGACGAAGTCTGCACAGGAGGAGCCATGCGTCGTCTGCTCGTCACCCTCGCGGCCGGAGCATTAATGGTCACCGCGTCGGCCTGTGGTTCGTCCGGGGACCCGGAGGCCTCGGATTCGGGATCGTCGTCCGACGGCACCACCACCGTCAAGCTCGGCCTCATCCCGATCGTCGATGTCGCGCCGGTCTATCTGGGCCAGAAGAAGGGCTTCTACAGCAAGCACGGCCTCAAGCTCGACATATCGACAGCCTCCGGTGGTGCGGCGATCGTGCCCGGAGTCGCCAGCGGGCAGTTCCCGTTCGGTTTCTCCAACGTCACCTCCCTGCTGATCGCCCAGGCATCCGGAGTCCCGATCAAAGCGGTCTCCAACGGCATCGCCTCAACAGGCGTGCAGAGCAAGGACTTTGCGGGGATCGCCGTGAAGAAGGGCAGCTCGGTCAAGTCCGCGAAGGACCTGGAGGGCAAAAAGGTCGCCATCAACACGCTGAAGAACATCAACGAGTCCGCGGTGCGCGAGTCGGTCCGCAAGGCAGGCGGCGACCCGGACAAGGTGAAGTTCGTGGAGCTGGCCTTCGACCAGATGCCGGCCGCCCTCGACGGCGGACAGGTCGACGCGGCCTGCGCGGTCGAGCCCGCGCTCGCCACCATCAAGAGCCAGGGCGGCCAGGTGATCGCCTCCCCACTGGTGGACGTGGCCGCGAACACCACGGTCGCCCTGTACTTCACCTCGACGCGGTACCAGCAGCAGCACCCCGACCTGGTGAAGAAGTTCCAGGAGGCCACCGCCGAGTCCCTCGCCTACGCCGACGCCCACCCGGACGAGGCACGCCGGATCATCACGACGTACACCAAGATCCCGGCCTCTGTGCTGGCGCAGGTGACCCTGCCGAAGTGGCCGGCCGAGCCGAACAAGGCCTCCATCGAAGCGCTCGCGAAGCTGGGCGAGGAGGACGGGTTCTTCAAGAAGACCCCCGACGTCGACGCGCTGCTTCCGTGAGACTCCAGAACGCGGCGCTGGGCGCCGCCGGCCTCGCGGCCTTCCTCACCCTGGGCGAGGCGCTGCCCCGAATCGGGCTGGTCAAGGAGGCGTACTTCCCGCCGACCAGCCGGATCGCCCGTGCCTTCGCCGACGAACTCGCCGACGGCACCTTCTGGACGGCCCTCGGCGACACCCTCACCGGCTGGGCCCTGGGCCTGGTCATCGCCGCCTCGGCGGGAATCGTCATCGGCGTGATCGTCTCGGTCGTGCCGTATCTGCGCGAGGCGACGGCCTCGACGATCGAGTTCCTGCGCCCGATCCCCTCCGTCGCCCTCATCCCGCTGGCGGTGCTGCTGTACGGCAGCGAACTGCGCTCGGTGCTGCTGCTCGTCGTCTACGCGAGCTTCTGGCAGGTCCTCATCCAGACGCTCTACGGCGTCCAGGACGTCGACCCGGTCGCCGACGAGACGGCACGGTCCTACGGCCTCGGCACCTGGGCGCGGATCCGGCATGTGCTGTGGCCGACCGCGCTGCCGTATGTGATGACCGGCGTGCGGCTGGCCGCGGCCGTCGCGCTGATCCTCGCCATCACCGGTGAACTCGTCATGGGGGCACCGGGGTTGGGCGCCCGGATCGCGGTGGCGCAGAACTCGCAGGCGGTGCCCGAGATGTACGCGCTGATCGTGGTGACCGGCATTCTGGGGCTGCTCATCAACGTCGGCGCGCGTACCGTGGAGCGACGGGCGCTGGCCTGGCACCAGTCGGTGCGCGGGGAGGTGGCGGTGTGAAGCGGCTCCTGCTGCGGCTGGTCCTCGTGCTCGCGCTGCCCGCGCTGCTGGTCGCCGTCTGGTGGCTGGCCTCGGACAGCAGCACCAACGTCTTCTGGCCGCCGCTGCGCACGATCCTGCGGACCTTCCCCGACGTGTGGACCGCCGATCGCCTGCGTGACGACGTCCTGCCCAGCCTCTGGCGCCTCGCGGCCGGTTACGCGCTCGCCGCCGTCGCCGGGGTGGCCCTCGGCACGGTCATCGGCTCCTACCGGCGGGTGCGGGCGGTGTGCGAACCGGTCCTGGAGTTCCTGAGAGCGGTACCTCCGCCGGTCCTGATCCCGGTCATCATGCTGTTCGCGGGCATCGGCGACACCATGAAGGTCACCGTGATCGCGAGCGGCTGCGTCTGGCCGATCCTGCTCAACACCGTCGAGGGGGTGCGCGCGGTCGACCCGGTGATGCTGGAGACGGCCCGCTCCTACGGCATCACGGGGCAGTCGCGACTGCGCAACCTGGTGCTGCGCTCGGCGAGTCCGCAGATCTTCGCGGGCCTGCGCCAGGCGCTCTCGATCGGCATCATCCTGATGGTCATCAGCGAGATGTTCGCGGCCAGCAACGGCATCGGCTTCACCATCGTCCAGTTCCAGCGCAGTTTCGCGGTCCCCGACATGTGGACCGGGATCCTCGTGCTCGGTCTGCTCGGCTTCCTGCTCTCCGTCGTCTTCCAAGTGGTCGAGCGGCGGGTCCTCGCCTGGTACCACGGCCTGCGCGCCTCGGCCCGGCGGTCCCCGTGAGTCACCCGAACGCGAAAGGGCGGTCCATGCACGCGCTTCTTGGCGTATCCGGCCTGAAGAAGGTCTACGAGGGGTCGGGACGCCGTGTGGAGGCGGTCCGCGATCTCACCTTCACCGTCGAGTCGGGCGAACTCGTGTGTCTCGTCGGCCCGTCCGGCTGCGGCAAGACGACCCTGCTGAAGTGCATAGGCGGCCTGCTCACCCCGACGGCCGGCGAGGTCCACCTGTCGGGCCGGAAGGTGAGCGGTCCCCCGCCCGGTATGGCCCTCGTCTTCCAGGAGTACGGCCGCAGCCTCTTCCCGTGGATGCGCGTCGCCGACAACGTCGAACTCCCCCTGAGACAGAAGGGCCTGACCAAGTCGAGACGACGCGAGCTGGTCGCCGACGCGCTGGAGTCGGTGGACCTCGCGGAGGCCGCCGGCGCGTATCCCTGGCAGCTCTCCGGCGGTATGCAGCAGCGTGTCGCGATCGCCCGCGCCCTCGCGTACGAGCCCGAAGTCCTGCTGATGGACGAGCCGTTCGCGGCCGTGGACGCCCAGACCCGCGCCGACCTGGAGGACCTCGTACGGCGGCTGTGGCGCGAGCGCGGCATCACGATCCTGTTCGTCACCCACGACATCGACGAGGCCGTGTACCTGGGTGAACGCGTGATCGTGCTGTCCGCCTCCCCCACCGTCGTGCAGGAGCAGCTGAAGATCGATCTGCCGGAGGAGCGGGACCAGTTGCACACGCGGGTGGCCCCGCGCTTCGCCGAACTGCGCACGCATGTGTACGAGCAGATCCAGGCGGCCAAGCGCGGGGTCGTGCGGGACGCTGCGGTCACGAAGTCCGATACGCCTCCACCTCACTGAACTGGCCTGCGGGCCAGCCGGTGTTGGCGCTCACCGACAGCCGCAGATACCGCAGGCTGGTGCTGCCGGGCAGAGCGACGGTGGCCGTGTTGCCGGTCGCCGGGTCGAAGCGGTAGCCCTGTGCGCCCACGACGGTGCTGTAGGTGCTGCCGTCGGTGCTGCCCAGCACGGTGACGGTCTGGGTGCGGGCCTGCCAGGCGCTCTGCGGAGGCAGCTTCAGCACCAGCCTGCGCACCGGCTCGGCCGCTCCCAGGTCGACCGTCCAGGACTGCGGGAACGCGTTGTTGGCGGACTCCCAGTAGCTGTTGGCGTCCCCGTCGACCGCCTTGCCGGGCGTGTAGACGTCCTGGGAGCCGGTCGCGGTGGCCGGGCGGCCCTTGGCGAGGTTGCGGTTCGGGTCCGGGTCGGGGTTGCCCTGCCCCGGCTGCGGCCAGGTCGAGCAGTCGGACCAGGTGCTGCTCCAGCCGGAGTTGCCGCCGCCGTCGGTGAGGGCGAAGGCGCCGGAGCTCGCCGGGTAGGGGCAGTTGTAGACGCCGGCCGCGCCGACACCCGTCGCGGTGGTGTTCCGGAAGGTCGCGGCACCCTGGGCCTCCGCCTGCACGACGACCGTACCGGTGTTGCGGACGGTCGCGCCGTCCACGGTGACGTTGCGGACCGGGTACCCCTGTCCCCCGCCGGACACGAACTCGAAGGCGCTGTACGGGCTGTCGGTGATGGTCGTGCCGGTGATGTTCACCGTGGCGTTGATCGCGCTGTCGTAGGAGTCGACCCGCAACGCCCCCATCGGATGGTTCCAGTTGGGGTTCATCGCGCCGGCGCGGATCAGGGTGTTGCCCTCGACCGTGATGGTGCCCGCCAGTGGGAAGAACGGGTCGAGGAACTTCTGGTTGGAGATCGCGATGCCGCTGCCGAGGGCGTTGGTGTCGGAGACCAGGTTGTTCCGCACCGCGATGTCGGTGCCGCCGTAGATCGCGATGCCGTTGGCGAGGTTCGGCTGGGTGATGGTGTTGTTCTCGAAGCTGCTGTTCGTGTCGGGGGCGTAGAGCGACCACATGGCGAGCGCGTCGTCACCCTGGTTGCGCAGGAAGTTGTTGCGGACGCGCACGCCGCGGGCGTTGCCGTTGAGGTTGAGGCCGTCGGCCGTCATGTCGAGGAAGCGGTTGTTCTCCACGACCAGGTTGTCGTTGTTGCCCGTCAGCCAGAGACCGACCTTGAGGTGCTGGAGCCACATCCCGGACACCGAACTCCCGGGCCCGAGCGAGCCGTTGACGAAGTTGTCCGGGTTGGAGTCGACACGCTCGGTGACCTCGCCGACGACCGCGAAGTCCTTGAGGTGGACACCCCCCGAGGAGCTGGACTGGTCGACGAAGCGGGAGGAGTGCACCACCGAGTGCCAGCTTCCGGCGCCCTGGAGGGTGACGTTCTGGAGGCCGCTGAGGGCGGACGTCAGCCGGTAGTCGCCCGGCGAGATCCAGACCACTCCCCCTTGCGCGGCGGAGATCGCGTCCCGGAAGGCCTGGGTGGAGTCGCCATTCCCGGTCGGGTCGGCGCCCTTGGCGGTCACGGACACGGACCCGGCGGGCTGACCGGCGGCCGCCGCGACCTGTTCGAAGTCGGCCACGTCGAGGGTGACCTGGGTTCCGGTGGACTCGAAGGCGACCTTGTCGCCCGCCTGGACGTTCTGGCCCAGCAGGAGGCGGGCGTTGTCGAAGAAGTGGTGCGTCTTCGCACCGGGAATCCAACTGGTGTCGATGTAGGAGTACTTGGAGGTCACCGGGAGCGTCCTCGCGAGCCTGGTGCCGTTGACGTAGACGTTCAACGTGCCCGACTGGCCGTCCGGGACGCTGTAGGCGACGTTCACGGCGTTTGCCGCGCGCGGCACGGTGAACTCCACGCGCTGGCCCGAGCCGTACCGCCTGCCGCCCTGACGCCTCAGACGCGAGCGTGCCCTGCGTGTGGTCGGGGCCGATCCTCGTGCCGGTCGTGGTGGCGGACTCGGCCTCGACCGAGGTGAAGGGGAGGGTGGCGCCCGCGGCCGCGTGGGCGGTGGGCGCGGTGGCGGTGAGGAGGCCGGTGGTGAGGGCCACGGTGATGGCTGCTGACATGCTCCTGACAGATCTGCGCATGTGCTGGTCCCTTCGTGTGGGGGTGTGGCGGTCTCAGCCGTGCAGCCAGACCGCCGTGTCCTTCGGCAGTCGGCCCCGCGGGTCCAAGGGGCCGCTGGCGAGCAGCAGTCGGCTGTGCGGGGGGAGGTCGGCCGGGGTGTCCGCGAGGTTCACCACGCACAGGGAACCCTGTGCTCGGGCGAAGGCGAGGACGCCCTCGGGCGCGGGCAGCCAGGTGAGCGGGCCGTCGCCGAAGGCCGGCCGCAGCCGGATGGCCTCGCGGTAGAGGCTGAGCATCGACGCGGGGTCCCCGGACTGCCGGTCGACCGCGTACGACGCCCAGCCGGCGGGCTGCGGCAGCCAGGGCTCGCCGCCGAACCCCGCGTGCGGCGCCCCGGCCGCCCAGGGCAGCGGCACCCGGCAGCCGTCCCGCCCCGGGTCCGTGCCGCCGGAGCGGAAGTGCATCGGGTCCTCGATGCGGTCACGGGGGATGTCCGCCTCGGGCAGGCCGAGTTCCTCGCCCTGGTAGACGTACACGGCGCCGGGCAGGGCGAGGGTGAGCAGAGCCGCCGCCCGGGCGCGCCGGGTGCCGAGGGCGAGGTCGGTCGGGGTGCCGAAGGCCTTGGCCGCGAAGTCGAATCCGGTGTCCTCACGGCCGTAGCGGGTGACCGTGCGGGTGACGTCGTGGTTGCACAGCACCCAGGTGGCGGGGGCGCCGACGGGGGCGTGTTCGGCGAGGGTCGTGTCGATCGACGCGCGCAGGCGCTCCGGGTCCCAGGGACACGACAGGAAGGAGAAGTTGAAGGCGGTGTGCAGCTCGTCGGGGCGCAGGTAGCGGGCGAAGCGTTCGGTGTCCGGGAGCCAGACCTCGCCGACGAAGACCGCGTCGTACTCGTCGGCGACGGCCCGCCAGGAGCGGTAGATGTCGTGGAGTTCGTCGCGGTCGACGAAGGGGTGCGGGTCGGGGGCGGAGGCGAGGTCGGGCAGCGCCGGGTCCTTCGCGAGCAGGGCGGCGGAGTCGATGCGGACGCCCGCCACTCCCCGTTCGAACCAGAAGCGCAGGATGTCCTCGTGCTCCTGGCGGACCACGGGGTGGGCCCAGTTGAGGTCGGGCTGTTCCGGGGTGAACAGGTGCAGGTACCAGTCGCCGTCGGGCAGCCGCGTCCACACGGGCTCGGCGGAGCCGACGAACTGCGACGGCCAGTCGTTGGGCGGGAGTTCACCGCGCCGACCGCGTCCGCGCCGGAAGTGGAACAGCTCGCGTTCGGGGCTGCCGGGCCCGGCCTGCAACGCGGCCCGGAACCACGGGTGCCGGTCGGAGACGTGGTTGGGCACGATGTCGACGATCGTGCGGATGCCCAGCTCCCGCGCCTCCGCGATCAGCTTCTCCGCCTCGGCGAGGTTGCCGAAGGCGGGGTCGACGGCCCGGTAGTCGGCGACGTCGTAACCGCCGTCCTTCATCGGCGAGAGGTACCAGGGGTTGAACCACAGGGCGTCCACGCCGAGTTCGGCGAGATACGGCAGCCCGGCGCGGACTCCGGCGAGGTCGCCGGTGCCGTCCCCGTCGCCGTCGGCGAAGCTGCGGACGTAGACCTGGTAGATGACGGCGGAGCGCCACCAGTCCTGCTGTGCCACGAGGCCTGCCTTTCTGCGGAGAGGGGACGTCAGCCCTTCGTGCTGCCCGTGCTGATCCCGGCGACGATGTGCCGCTGGAAGACGAGGAACAGGGCGACCATCGGGACGCTGGCGATCACCATCGCGGCGATGAGCACGGTCAGTTGGATGTTCTGCGACAGCTGGACGAGTGCCACGCTGATGGGCTGCTTGTCGGTGTCGGAGAAGACCATCAGCGGCCAGAGGAAGTCCTGCCAGACGGCGACCAGGGCGAAGATCGACACCACCCCGAGGACCGGCCGTGACATGGGCAGCACGATCGACCACAGGGTGCGCAGCTTTCCGGCGCCGTCGATCTCGGCGGCCTCCAGCACATCGCGCGGGATCTGGTCGAAGAACCGCTTGAGCAGGTACAGGTTGAAGGCGTTGGCGACGGCCGGCAGCCAGATGGCCAGGGGGTCGTTCAGCAGGCCCAGGTCCGCCACGGTCAGGTACTTCGGTACGACCAGGGCCTGGGCCGGGACCATCAGCGTGGCGAGGATGCCGCCGAGGACCACCTTGCCGAAGACGGGCTTCAGCCGGGACAGGGCGTAGGCGGCGGCCGTGCACAGGACCAGCTGGAACGCCCAGGCGCCGGCGGCCTGGACCACCGTGTTCCACAGGTGCTGCGGGAGCTGCATGAGGTCCCAGGCGTCGGTGTAGCCGTCGAGGTGCCAGTGCTCGGGCACGAGGGTGGGCGGGGTGCGGGTCACCTCGTCCGGCGACTTCGCCGCTCCGGTGACCATCCAGTAGACCGGGAAGAGGAACGCGAGCGCGAAGAGCAGGACGACCGTGGTGAAGACGGTCCAGTAGGCGGCCCTGCCGCGCGGGCGGGCGAGCGTCGCCGGTGAGATCAGGGTTCGGGTGCTCATGCGGGATCCCCCTCTCCGGAGCGGGTCAGCCGCAGATACACCGCGGAGAAGGCGCCCAGCAGCACCAGGAGCATGACGCTCAGGGCACACGCGCCGCCGAAGTCGTTGTAGAGGAAGGCGTACTTGTAGATCAGGTAGAGGACGGTGACGGTGGCGTTCTCCGGTCCGCCGCCGGTGATCACGAAGGGCTCGGTGAACACCTGCATGGTGGCGATGATCTGAAGGAGCATCAGCATCAGGATGACGAACCTCGTCTGTGGGACCGTCACATGGCGGACGCGCTGGAGGAGGCTCGCGCCGTCCAGTTCCGCGGCCTCGTACAGCTCGCCGGGGATGGACTGCAGGGCGGCCAGGTAGATCAGGACCGTGCCGCCCATGTTGGCCCAGGTCGCCACGATCACCAGGGAGACGAGTGCGGTGTCGGCACCGTTGGACCAGTTCGAGGTGGGCAGGTGCAGGAAGCGCAGCACCTCGTTGGCGAGGCCGGCTCCGGGGTCGTAGAACCACTTCCAGAGCAGGGCGCTGACCACCGGCGGGATCATGACGGGCAGGTAGACCACCACGCGGAAGAACGCCTTCGCGTGCCGCAGCTCATTGAGCACCAGAGCCATCACGAAGGGGACGGCGAAGCCGATGAGCAGGGCCAGCAGGGTGAAGGTGAGGGTGTTGCGCCAGGCGGCGGTGAACTCCGGGTCGTGCCAGACGCGGGTGAAGTTGGCGGTGCCGACCCATTCGGGCTCGGAGCCCGGCGTGTACTTCTGGAAGGCGATCACGACGGCGCGGATCGCCGGGTACCAGGAGAAGAGGGCGAAGCAGACGAGGCCGCCGAGGAGGAAGCCGTAGGCGCGGGCCTGGTCGGCGAGGCGGCGCCGCCTCCGGTCCCCTGCGGGAGGCGGCGCCTGCATCGGGGGTACGGCGAGGGCCTCGCGGGGCGGGCTTTCCACCGTCTTCATGGGGTCAGCCCCGGGCCAGAATGCCGTCGATCTTGCCGGAGGCGTCCTTGAGGAGTTGATCGATGTCGGCGTTCTTCTTGGTCAGGACGGCGGAGACGGCGCCGTCCAGGACGGAGTAGATCTGCTGGGCGCTCGGCGGCTCGATCTTCATCGTCAGGCTCTGGTTGCCGTCGAGGAAGGCCTGGTAGTTGTCCACGGGCACGTTGGCGTTGGCCTTCTTGACCTGCTGGTCCTTGGCGTCGGCGGCTCCGGTGAACAGGCGCGGTTCGGGCAGCCCGACCGGGGCGTCGGCCTTCTTGGCGCGGGCGTAGTCGCCGAGGAAGCCCGCACCGGGGGTGAGGAACATGTGGTCGAGCCACTTGAGGGCGGCCCTGATCTGGGCGGGGCTCGCCTTCTTGTCGACCATGTAGCCGTCGCCGCCGATGAGCGTGCCCTTGCCGCCGGGCATGGGGGCGAGGGCGAGGTCCTTGTAGTTGCCGCCCTTCTCCTTGACCAGGATCGGGATGTTGTCCGGGGCGGAGAGGTACATGCCGAGCTTGCCCGAACCCATCATCTGCTGGACGTCGTTGATGACGAGGAGCTGCTTGCTGCCCATGGAGTCGTCGGTCCAGCGCATGTCGTGGAGGTTCTGGAGGACGGCGTGGCCCTCGGGGGTGTCGATGGTGGCCTTCTTGCCGTCGGCGCTCACCACGTCACCGCCCTGCGAGTACAGCTCGGCCGTGAAGTGCCAGCCGCCCTGGTTCTGGGCGCTGTAGTCGGCGTACCCGACCGTGCCGTCACCGAGCGCGGCGATCTTCTTGGCGTCGGCGCGCAACTCCTCCCAGGTGGCCGGGGGTTGCTCCGGGTCGAGGCCGGCCTTCTCGAACAGCTTCTTGTTGTAGATCAGGCCCATCGAGTAGCCGGTGCGCGGGATGCCGTAGACCTTGCCGTCGACCGTGTAGATGTCGCGGAGTTGCTGCTGGAGGGTGTCGTAGCTCTTCAACTCCTTGACGTACGGGGTGAGATCGGCGGCCTGGTTGATGTCGACGACATGCCTGGCGTCGGTGAAGTACGTGTAGAAGACGTCCTCCATCTGCCCGCCGGCGAGCTTGGCGTCGAAGGTCTTGGGGTCCTGGCAGGGGAAGGCGTCGTGCGCGACGACGTCGATGTCCGGGTGCTGCTTCTCGAAGGACGCGATGTCCTGCTCGAAGAACGTCCGGTCGACCTTGGCGCTCTTGGGCGGCATGCAGTTGACGGTGATGCGGGTCTTGCCGCTCGCCGTGTCGTCGCCCGATCCACAGGCGGAGACGGCGAGGGCAAGGGAACAGACACTGAGCGCGGCGACGGTACGGCGGTACCCGGTGCTTCTCATCGGTGGACCCCTCGTGGCAGGAGCGGTGGGCGCCGCACACTCAAGCACCGCCGACATCCGACCGCAAGATGTCGCGCAGAATCTGTAATTATTCGACAGGTCGAGGGAAGAGGAGCGGATCTCAGCCGCGAGGCGCTTGCGCGGTGGACCCCCGGACCACCAGCTCGGGTTCGAAGAGCAGCTCCTCGGGCGGTACGGCACTGCCGCCGACCTGCGCGTTCAACAGCTCCACGGCGGCTCGGCCCATGGCCTCGATGGGCTGGCGGACGGTGGTCAGCGGGGGCTCGGTGCAGTTCATCAGCGCGGAGTCGTCGTAGCCGACCACCGACACCTGGCCGGGCACGTCGAGTCCCTTGCGGCGGGCGGCCCGGATGACGCCGAGCGCCAGGGGGTCGCTGGCGCAGATGAAGCCGGTGACCCCGCGGTCGATGAGCCGGGCGGCGGCCGCGTGGCCGCCCTCGATGGAGAACATGGCCCGCGCGACCCGCTCGTCGGGCAGCTCACCGAGCCCCTGCGCGGCGGCCAGTTTCCGCGCCGACGGCACGTGGTCCGCGGGCCCCAGCACCAGCCCGATCCGCTCGTGCCCCAGCGAGGCGAGATGGCGCCAGGCCTGCTCGACGGCCACCGTATCGTCGCAGGACACGCCCGGGAAACCGAGGTCGTCGATGGAGGCGTTGACCAGCACCACCGGGATGTTCCGGTCGGCGAGCCGGCGGTAGTGGTCGTGCGGCGCGTCCGCCTGGGCGTAGAGCCCGCCGGCGAACACCACACCGGAGACCTGCTGCTGGAGCAGGAGGTCCACGTAGTCGGCCTCCGAGACCCCGCCCCTGGTCTGCGTGCACAGCACCGGTGTCAGCCCGAGCTGGGCCAGCGCCCCGCCGATCACCTCGGCGAAGGCCGGGAAGATCGGGTTCTGGAGCTCGGGCAGCACCAGCCCCACGAGCCGCGCGCGCTCGCCGCGCAACTGCGTGGGCCGCTCGTACCCGAGCACGTCCAGCGCGGACAGCACGGCCTGCCGGGTGCCCTCGGAGACCCCCGGCTTGCCGTTGAGCACCCGGCTGACCGTGGCCTCACTGACCCCGACCTTCTTGGCAACCTCGGCAAGTCGTCGCGTCATGAGCGCAAGAATAGCGCAAGAAACGCAAGTGGCTTGCGTCATCGCGTCATCCGCTGCGGAAGGGTTGCGGTCGCGTGAGGTCCGCCGACAGCCGGGTGCTCAACGGCAGACCGGGGTCACGCCCGGCCACAGGCCTCGTGCCGGCCCTGCGCGACGAGGCACCGGAGGGGTAGGCCGAGGGCACGGGCCCGCTCGGCGGCCGGGACGGCCCTCGACGCCGTGGCCGCGTCCTCGCGGCGGCGGGCGGACACGACGGCTCTGCGGAGCGCGCGCCCGCCGAGGCCCGCCGCCCCGCGGCCGGCCTTCATCCACGGCTCGCCCGGCACGCACGGGTGTCCGGTGCAGGCTTCGTCGCCGCGCCCGGCCTGCCGGCGGACGTGGCCCGGCACGGCCGGATCGGCGGCAGACCAGTACGAGGCGGCCGTAGAGCCCGCCGGCCGAGGTGGCGGACCGGTCCCCCGGGGCGGCCGCGAAGGATGTACACCTGCGGCACTTCGAAGCGGCCGCCGCAGAGGTACCGGTGGTGACGGAGTGAGCCGCAACCGGCGGACCCCTGGAACACCCTTGCCCCACGCGGGCCCAGAACTACTGACGAGGCGCCGTCGACGACCTGAACGTCGACGGTGCCCGTCAGGCCTTGGGGGTGGGCACCACCGTGAGGTGGGCCGCCGCGCGCCGCGGACGGCGGCGGGTGGGAGCCGGGCGGAGCACCAGCGTCAGACGGGTGTAGCCGAGGTCGCGCAGGGTGCGCGGGGTCTCGTCCACGATCCGGCAGTCGGTGGCGCCCCAGCGCGGGTCGGGGTGCACCAGCGGGCGTACGGAGCCGTCGTGCTCCACGGCCTGTTCGCCGACCGCGCGGATCCAGTGCGGCAGGCCGTGCCGGTAGGCGGCGTCCATGATCGGGTCCTGGGCGATGTCCCGGCGGATCGCCTGGAGACCGTGGTCGTGGCCGTGCCGCTCGACCGCGGCCGCGAAGTGCGCGAGCATCGGCAGGCACCAGCGGGACTCGTGCTCGCCGAGGACACTGCTCGCGTCGGGATGGAAGAGGACGAAGCGCAGGAAGTTGTCGCCCGGCATGGCCGTCGGATGCGGACCCACGGCACGGAAAAGTGACGCGAAAGCGGTGTTGGCGAGAACGACGTCCCAGCGGTGGTCGAGGACGACGGACGGGAAGGGGACGGCTTCCAGGAGCGTGGCGTAGTCCTGAAGGTACGCCTGGGCTTCGAGCCCTTCGGGGACGGGCCGCAGTTCCGACCGCTGCCCACCTGCCTGATATGCCATCGGGAGGTCACCCCTCTTGCCTATGCGGCCTTCACGCGGCGCCTTGATCCTGCTTCCCCGGAGCAAGGCATGTCAACTATCGTGGCATTCCACGGCGGTTGACGGCTGAAATTGGCCACAGTTGTGGCGAGACCTGGATGTGAGTTCGAATCACGGGCTACTCTCCGGGAAGTTCACGGCGACCGCCTGTGAGAAGTCGGGTGAGAGACGTAGGAGATCAGTCGGTGTCGGATGGCTTCGAGAGCCCGGACGACGCGGCAACGGTCGTACTGACGGCCGTCGTCGCCCGCGTCACCGCACTCGCCGACCGGCTCGGCGTGCCGCACGCGCAGGTCTTCGACACCGGTCGGCTGTCCGTCGCCTCCGGTGTCCCCGAAACCGTGGTCAAGGTCCTGCTCGGCGGGCGCCGGGCGGGTGAGCCGGACGTCCAGGCGCGGTTCCTCCAGCGGCTCGACCTGTTGCGCCGCACCCGGCTCAAGCCCAACGGGCGCAAGTACACCCAGCAGGAGATCGCCGACGGGGCGGGCATGTCCCGGCAGCAGGCGGGCGCCCTCATCAACGGCGACCGGCGCCCCACCATGGAGCACTGCGACGCCATCCAGCGGTTCTTCCGCGTGCACGCCGGGTTCCTCACGGCCGAGGACCCCGAGGCGCTCGCGGGTGCGCTCCAGCACACCGAGCAGGAGCTCCTGCACAAGCTCGCCGACCGGGAGCGGGAGGCCGCGCTGGCCGCCCGCGACCCGTTGGAGCGGCTGCTGCAGGACCACGGCGTGCGGGGAATCGCCTGGCGGGCCGCGCAGCTGCCCACCGACCAGCACCGTGACAAGGTCGCCGAGTGGCTGGACATGCTCCTGGAGAGCGTCAAGCGGCCCGAGTCCTGATCCGGGAGACAACTGTGGGCATCGGTAAGCACATGCGCCGCCTGAGCGGCGAGTTGGTGGCGGAGCTGGAACTCGACGCCCCGGCACGGCCCGAGGACCTCTACGGCGCCCTGTGCGAAGCGATGAGCAGACGCCGGGGCCGCCCGGTCCACTTCCGTACGGCGCCCTTCCCGCCCGGCACGGCCAGCGGGCTGTGGCTCGACATGGCCGACCAGGACCTCGTCGTGATCGAGGAACGCACCGCCCCCGACCACCAGTTGGTCATCCTCGGCCACGAACTGTGGCACATGAACGCCGGCCACTGCTCCCACCACGTCGAGGGCGCGGCGGTCGCCGCCCGTCTCCTGCACGACGACGCCGATCTGCAGGCCACCGTGCGCAAGGTCGCCGCGCGCAGCCGCTTCGAGCTCGACGACGAGCGGGAGGCGGAGAGCTTCGGCCTGCTGCTGGCCAGCAGGTGCCGTACCTGGCTGGCGGGTTCACCGCTGCGCGGGCCGGTGCAGCGGGACCGGCTGGCGGGGCGGATCGAGGCCTCGCTGGGGTATCTGGGCCCGCAGGGCTGAGGGTTCGGCGCGCGTCAGGTCGCGCTGCGCTCGCTGGCCTCGCGCAACTCCCGCTCCCCGCCGTGCGCCCGCGCGCTGCCCGGGCTGCCCTCACGCAACAGCTCCCGCCAGTGCTCCCGGCTCCAGTCCGCCGGGGCGGTGGTGGCCGTGAACTCCTCGACCAGGGCGACGAACCGGGCCGGGTCGGTGTGGAAGGGGAAGTGGCCCGCGCCCTCGAAGATCTCCAGACGGCTGCCGGGCATCGCCTCGTGCGCCCCGAAGGCGTGCCGTACGGGCACCACACTGTCCCGGTCGCCCCACAGCAGCATGGTCGGCATGCCTTCGGTCAGATAGCAGCGGTCGAGCATGGTGACGACCTGTCCACGCCAGTCCACCACCGCGCGCAGGGTGCGGATGAAGGCGTTGCGGGCGGTCTCGTCGGGCAGGGCGTCGACGAGGTTCAGCAGGTCCGGCGCGTCCTGGCCGAGATCGGTGTCCAGGAGCTTCATCAGGCGCACGGCGAGGCCGACCTGGAGCCGCATGCCGGGCAGCCGCAGCGAGGACAGCATCAGGTGGGCGCCGGGCAGGGACACCAGCCGCAGCACGGGGTTGACCTCACGGCCCACACCGCCCGCGCTGACCAGGATGAGCCGCTCGGTGCGCTCGGGGAACTGGTAGGCGAACTGCATGGCCACTCCCCCGCCCAGCGAGTGCCCGACCAGGGTGGCGGACTCGATGCCGAGGGTGGTGAGCAGATCGCGGACGCCGTTGGCGTACGCGGCCACCGAGTAGTCGGCGCGCGGCTTGTCGGAGTCGCCGTGGCCGAGCAGGTCGGGGGCGATCACGGTGTGGGTGCGGGCGAGGTCGGGGATCAGTTCGGCCCAGGTCGCCGAGGAGTCGCCGATGCCGTGGATGAGGACGAGCGGCGGCCCCTCGCCCGCCTTGCGGAAGGCCCGGCGGTACCCGTGCACCACGCGGTACTGCAACTCCAGTTCGGCGTCGCCCACCGGGCGCAGCCGGACGGCGCGCACCGGGCGCCGGCGCGGGTGGTCGACCACGTGCTCGCCCTCCCCTGGTCCTGGCCGCCGCACGGTGGCAGCAAGCCCTTCCTCAAGCCCTTCCTCCCAGCGTAAGGCTGCTTTCCGCACGCTGATTTCGGTGAGGTTTCGCCTCCGCTAAGCGGGCGGACGAAGGGGCGTGGAACCCGGATTGTCAGTGGTGGGCGGCAAGCTGGAGATGCACGCCCGTATGACCGACAACGACTTGGGGAGAGCCGCCGATGCCCACCGCCGTACTGACCGACCGTGAGCGCACCGCCGTCCAGGCGTATCTGCGGCTGCTGCACACGGTCCGAGCCGCCTTCGACACGGCGGCCGGCCCACCCGACACCGCCCGGCCACCGGTCGTCCCGCCGGCGGTCCTCGCCGAGGCCGAGCAGGCCCTGGCGGACGCGGGGCTCGCGGGCAACGAGGAGGCGTTCTTCAGATTGCTGCAGAGCTGGTGCCCGCCGGAGTTCTAGCGAGGACGAGGGGCCGTGCCGCACGCTCCGGCGTACGGCACGGTCACCGAGGTCGCCACCAGGCCGTCGCGGACCGTCCAGCGGCCCTGGAGGACGCCGCGCCGCTCGCCGCCCACCAGCGGGCCGGGGACGAGGAGTTCGGCGCGCAGCGTGCCGCCGTAGGGCGTTCCGGGGGTGACGAGGATGTCTATGTCGGCCTCGGCGAAGTCCAGCCACTCGCCGGTGAGCGGGGACCACGCCTTGTAGACGGACTCCTTGGCGCTGAACAGCAGCCGGTCCCAGTGGACGGCGGGGTTCGCCGCGGCGAGTTCCCGCAGCCTGACCCGCTCCCCCGGCAGCGAGACGCTCTCCAGCACGCCGTCCGGGAGCGGCCCGTGGGGTTCGGCGTCGATGCCGAGCGAGGCCAGGTCGCCGGCGCGGACCAGGGCGGCGGCGCAGTAGCCGTCGCAGTGGGTCATGCTGCCGGTGAGTCCGGCCGGCCACCGCGGGGCGCCGCGTTCCCCGGGCAGGACCGGCTGCGGCGGCACGCCGAGCTTCTCCATGGCCCGGCGGGCACAGGCCCGCACGACGGTGAACTCTCGGCGGCGCTTGGGGACGGCGCGCGCGACTAGCGCGGCCTCCTCGGGGTACAGCGCGGCGTTCTCCGGCTCGTCGTGGCCGTGGACCTCGACGGCCACCACCGAGTCCGGCAGGAGTTCCTCGATCACAGCGCGCCGACCTCCCTGGGCACGATCCGGCGCAGCCGGCCGGGCGGCTCGGTCCGCTTGCGCCACTCCCGCGGATAGCCCACCGACACCTCCTCGAAGCGGACGCCCTCGTGCCAGGTGGTCCGCGGGATGTGCAGATGGCCGTAGACCATGGTCTCCACCCGGAACCTGCGGTGCCAGTCGGCGGTCAGCGTGGTGCCGCACCACATCGCGAACTCGGGGTACCACAGGACGTCCGTGGGGTGCCGGTCCAGCGGGTAGTGGTTGACCAGGACGGTGGGCAGGTCGTCGGGGAGGGCGGCGAGCCTGCGCTCGGTCTCGGCGACCCGGGCCCGGCACCAGGCCTCGCGGGACGGGTAGGGGTCGGGGTGCAGCAGGAACTCGTCGTTGCAGACGATGCCGGTGCCGTGCGCGTACTCCAGGCCCTGCTCCTTGGTGGCGCAGCCGGCGGGCAGGAAGGAGTAGTCGTACAGCAGGAACAGCGGGGCGACGGCGACGGGGCCGCCGGGGCCGTCCCAGACCGGGTAGGGGTCCTCGGGGGTGAGGACGCCGAGCTCCCGGCACATCTCGACGAGGTGCTCGTAGCGGGCGACCCCGCGCAGGGTGACGGTGTCCTTGGGGTGGGTCCACAGCTCGTGGTTGCCGGGGGCCCAGACGACCTGGCGGAAGCGGCCGGCGAGGCTCTCGAGGGCCCAGCGGACGTCGGCGACGGTCTCGGCGACGTCACCGGCCACCAGGAGCCAGTCGTCCTCGCTGTCCGGGCGCATCCGCTCGACGAGGGAGCGGTTCTCCGGATAGCCGATGTGCAGGTCACTGACGGCCAGGAGCTGTGCCGCGCCACCGGCCGTCGATGTCACCTCTCGCCCCCTCCGAGCACCTCAGTGGGATTACGAGAACACAGGTGTCCGCCCGGGAGCAAGGGTGGCCCGGGGCGACGCAGTTCCATGATCGGGAATTCCGTAACACGGGCGTTGCACGCGTGGCCCATTGAAAGCCGTATGATCGCCCCAACACCACCGCAGTGAACTTCCCTTCCAAGGGGCGGTTTGGTGTCCCTCCAATCACCCTGCCCGGGCACGGGCCCGCTTCGCCCTGCCCGAAAACCCGAAAGGCGGCCTGAATGCATTCTCGCGTACGCGTCTGGCTCAACCGCACGTACGCGGAGAACGTGTTCTTCATGGATCAGCTGCGGCGAAATCCCAGCGACAGAGCCGTCGAGATCCATGCGACGCACGGCGACGCCGACTCGCCCGTGCTGGCCGCGGCCGACACCGCCGAGCTGGAGCCGGAGGGGCTGTCCCCGGCCGCCTACGTCGAGTTCGCCCTCGACCAGTGCCAGAAGCGCGGCATCGACGTGTTCGTGCCGCGCCTGCACCAGGCGGCGATCGTCGCCCACCGCGCCGACTTCGCCGTACTCGGCACGGCGCTGCTCGCGCCGCCGCCGGAGGCCGTCGCCGTCTTCCACGACAAGGTGATCGCCTACGAGGCGGTCCAGGCGGTCGGTGTGCCGGTGCCGCCGTGGTGGCGGGTGCGGACCGCGGACGAGCTGGTCGCGGCCGTCGAGGAGCTGGAGGCCGGCGGCCACAAGGCCTGCTTCAAGCCCGCGTCCGGCGCGGGCGGGGTGGGCTTCCGGATGATCACGCGCGCCCCCTTCTCGCTCGCGCAGCTCAACGGGTTCCCCAGCCCCTACGTCTCGCTCGACATGGTCGTCGAGGCCCTCCGGCAGGGTGACGAGCAGGTGGACTGGCTGGTCATGCCGCGCCTGGAGCAGCCGGAGGTGTCGGTGGACACGCTCACCGGACCCGACAACCGGGTGCGGCTCGCGATCGGCCGTACGAAGAACGGCCGGCGGCGCGGGTTCACCCAGCACGAGCAGTGGCTGGAGCCGGCGCGGCTGATCGCCGAGGGGTTCGGGCTGCACTACCTGTCCAACATCCAGTTCCGGATGCTGGGCGACCGGCCCGTACTGATGGACGTGAACACGCGTCCTGCGGGCGGCCTGCACCAGCTGTCGCTGTGCGGGGTCAACGTCCCGTGGGCCGCCGTGCAGTTGGCGCTCGGTGAGGACACCGGGGTGATCGAGCCGCCGTTCCTGGGACAGGACTACACGGTGGTGTCGGGGCCCAGGCAGTTGCGGCCGGTGTCGATCCCGGCTCAGCGGGCCGAGGTGTCGGAACCGTTGCCCGCCGTGCCGGCGCCCGCGGCCGCCGAGTCGGTCGTCGTCCAGGCAGCGGGTCAGGCACTGCCGCTCTAGGTCGCCCTCACCTCACCCCCACCGGTATGGACCAATTCTGCCGCTCATCTTGACAGGCCGATTGGTCCATACCAACTTGGTTGCGCACCCCCTGCACCACCTCTCTGCACTCCCGAACACCCCCATTTCTTCAGGGAGATCGCGTGCGCAACCCACTCAGACGTTCCAGAGTCCTCGCTCTGCTCGGCACCGCCGCTCTCGCGCTGGCCGGAGCCGTCGCCCTTCCCGGCACGGCTCAGGCGGCCAACGTCCTGACCAACCCCGGCTTCGAGTCCGGGAGCCTCTCCCCCTGGACCTGCACCGGCAACCTCGGTTCGGTCGTCTCCTCGCCCGTGCACGGCGGCTCCAAAGCCCTTGCGGGCGCGGTGAGTTCAAGCGACAACGCCCAGTGCAGCCAGACCGTCCCGGTGCAGCCGAACACCACCTACAGCCTCAGCGGCTGGGTACGCGGCTCCTACGTCTACCTCGGCGTGAACGGCGGGGCCTCCGCCTGGACGACATCGCCGTCGGCGTACAGCCAGCTGTCCGTCTCCTTCACCACCGGCGCCTCGCAGACCAGCGCCACCGTCTACGTCCACGGCTGGTACGCCCAGGGCACCTACTACGCCGACGACATCAGCCTCGACGGGCCCGGCGGCGGGGGCTCGGACACCCAGGCGCCGAGCACGCCGACCGGACTGGCGTCCACGGGCAAGACGTCGTCGAGCGTGTCGTTGAAGTGGAACGCCTCGACGGACAACGTGGGTGTCACGGGGTACGACGTCTACAGCGGCTCCAACAGGCTCCTCACCGCCTCCGGCACGTCCACCACCGTCAGCGGGCTCTCGCCCAGCACGGCGTACACCTTCACCGTCAGGGCGCGTGACGCGGCCGGCAACACCTCCGGGGCCTCCAACTCCGTGAGCGTGACGACCGACGCGGGCGGTGGCGGCACCGGCTTCAAGCAGGCAGCGCCCTATCTGTACGAAGGCTGGGGCGATCCGCCGAGCCCCAGCACGGTGATGAGCGCGACCGGCGTCAAGTGGTTCACGATGGCCTTCGTGCTGGACTCCGGTGGCTGCAATCCCGCCTGGGACGGCAGCAGGCCGCTGACCGGCGGTGCCGACCAGAGCGCCATCAACCAGATCCGTGCCGCCGGTGGTGACATCGTGCCCTCCTTCGGCGGCTGGCAGGGCAGCAAGCTCGGCGCCAACTGCTCCTCGGCGAGCGCGCTCGCGGCCGCCCTGCAGAAGGTGATCGACGCCTACTCGCTCAAGGCGATCGACATGGACATCGAGAACACCGACGAGTTCGAGAACGAGGCCGTGCAGGCGAGGATCCTGACCGCGCTGAAGACGGTCAAGGCCAACAACCCCGGCCTGAAGACCATCGTCACCTTCGGCACCTCCACGACCGGCCCGACCTACTACGGCAACCGGCTCATCGAGCAGGCGCAGTCACTGGGCGCGAACATCGACGTCTTCACCATCATGCCGTTCGACTTCGGCGGCGGCTCCGACATGTACGGCAGCACCGTGAACGCCACGGAGGGCCTGAAGGCCAAGCTGAAGTCGACGTTCGGCTGGGACGACGCCACGGCCTACTCCCACATCGGCATCTCGGGCATGAACGGGCTCTCCGACCAGCAGGAGAACACGACCCCGGCGATCTGGACCCAGATCCGCGACTGGGCGAACTCGCATCACATCGCCCGGCTCGCCTTCTGGTCGGTCAACCGCGACCGGCCGTGCCCGGGCGGTGGCGTGGTCAGCAACTGCTCCGGCATCAGCCAGAGCACCTGGCAGTTCACCTCGATCACCGCAGGCTTCACCGGCTGAGTCATCCCTCCCCGTACCCCCACGCCTGCGCCGACTCGGCCAGGCGTGGGGGCAGTTCGGCTTCCGGGACGGCCGCTCGGGCGGGCCGCACGCGCCCCGACCTGAGTTCGAGTGCCCGCGTCGCCTCCGAGGAGAAGTCACGGCCCAACTCGACGCGCAGGGTGCGCAGACGCGTCTCGTGCGGGGCGCGGATCCACCTTTCTCTCGCCGTTCGTCCGCATCCCGGGGGCGTTACCGCTTCCTTGGTTCTCCATGGGAATCAGGACCGGCCCGCCCCGCGGTACAGCTCCACTTCCCCGTCCAGCTCCACCTTGAGGACCGTGGCGTACGGATCGAGGTCGGCGCCGGGCGGCGGGTCGATCCACACGACGCCCACGGCATCGTGGAGCCCGCCGACCACCCGGTGGCCCAGCTCCGTGCCGGTACCCAGGACGGTGACCCTGCGGACCGGGGTGACCAGGCCGCGCAGGCCCACTTCGGCGCGCGGGGCGTCGAACAGCACCAGGTAGAGGGTCCGGCCGTCCGCGGACAGCGTGCTGGGTCCGTAGTGGTGCCCGGCGGGCAGCCCGCGCACGGTCCCGTACACGGCCTCGGCGTGCCTGCGGATCCACTCCCCCAGGCCCTCCAGGCGCTCGGCCTGAGGCTCGGGGATGGTCCCGTCCTCCCTCGGGCCCACGTCCAGCAGCAGGTTGCCGCCCCCGCCGATGGTCTCGGTGAAGTACCGGATCAGCTGGGCGAGCGACTTGTGGTTGTGGTCGTGGTGCTGGTACCCCCACGAGTCGTTGATCGTCAGGCACAACTCCCAGGGGCCCTCGGGCGGTTCGATGGGAGCGCCCTGTTCCGGGGTGGCGTAGTCGCCCTCGCCGAGCATGCGCGCGTTGAAGACGACGTCCGGCACGTACGACCGGACGAGCGCGGCGAGTTCGGGGATGCGCCACTGCTCCTCGCTGCGCTCCCACTCGCCGTCGAACCACAGCAGGTCGGGCCGGTAGCGGGAGGCGAGCTCCCGGACCTGGCCGTCGCGGTAGGCGAGGAAACGCTCCCAGGCCGCCAGGTCCTCGTCCTCGGCGGCGACCTCGGAGTAGCGGTTGTCCTCCTGCTCCGGCGGGCGGCCCGGCTTGCGCGTGGAGGCGTAGTCGGGGTGGTTCCAGTCGGAGTGCGAGTAGTACAGGCCGACCTTCAGGTCCTTCTCCCGCAGGGCCTCGGCGTACGGGCCGACGTAGTCCTTGCCGAGGCCGAGGTCGCCGTGCTCGGTGTCCCACAGGGCCACGCCGTCGTGGTGACGGGTCGTCAGCACCGCGTACTTCGCGCCCGCCCGGGCGAACAGGTCCGCCCAGGCACGCGGGTCGTACCGGGCGCCGGTGAAGCGCTCCAGCTGGGACATGTACTGCTCGTGCGGGACGATGTCGTCGTAGAACGACCAGGACTCCTGGACGCCGTCCACGGCGTAGATGCCCCAGTGGACGAAGATCCCCAACTTGGCGTCGGTGAACCAGGGTTGGACGGCCATGCGTCAGCTCCTCCGCAGCCGGAGTGTCAGCACCTGGAAGGGGCGCAGGGAGACGGGCACGCCCCCCTCCTCGACGGCGGCGTCCTCCAGCGGGCGCTCCAGCAGGTCGGTGACCTGGGCGCCGGCCAGCGGGAAGCCGGTGCGCAGGACACCCTGGGCACGGCCGCCGCCCGACTCGTAGAGACGGACCACCACGTCACCGGAGCCGTCGTCGGCGAGCTTGACCGCCTCGACGGTCACGCCGTCGCCGTCGACCGAGATGACCGGCTCGGAGGCGCCGGACGCGTCCGCCACCCGGAGCGGGAGGTTGAGGGAGTAGCCCTCGGCGACGGTGTCCTGGATGCTCGCGCCGGGCAGCAGCGAGTAGGTGAAGCGGTGCCTGCCCTGGTCGGCCTCCGGGTCCGGGATGCGCGGGGCGCGGACCAGGCTGAGCCGGACCGTGGTGGTCGTACCGCCGTCCTCGCGGACCGTGCGGGAGACGTCGTGGCCGTAGGTCGAGTCGTTGATGACCGCGACGCCGTAGCCCGGTTCGCCGACGTGCACCCAGCGGTGGCCGGAGACCTCGAAGCGGGCCGCCTCCCAGCTGGTGTTGGTGTGGGTGGGCCGCTGGACGTGGCCGAACTGGATCTCCGCGGAGGAGTGCGCGGCCCGGACGTCCACCGGGAAGGCGGCCTTGAGGATCTTCTCGGCCTCGTGCCAGTCGATGTCGGTCTCGAAGTCGATCCGGGGGCTGCCGGCGCGCAGCGTGATGGTCTGGGTGATCGTCGAGCCCTTGCCGAAGGACCGGGTCACGCGGACCGCGCCGAGCAGCGGGTCCTCCGAGACGACCTCGACGGACGTGGGCTCCAGGAGGTCCGTGTACCGGTTGTTGTAGTGCTTGTCGATGTCCCAGGCGTCCCAGTAGTTCGGGAGGTCGGTGTGCAGACGGAGCAGGTTGCCCTTGTCGCCGAGGACTTCGCGCCGGGCCCGCAGGTCGTACACGGAGGACAGGGTGCCGTCCTCGGCCACCTCCACGCGCACCAGGCCGTTGTCGAGGACCCGGCCCTCGGTCTTCACGAACTGGGCGGGGCGGGCGTCCGCCAGCGGCGCGCTGCCGTTCGCGGGCACCTCGACGTAGGCCGGAGCGCCCTCGGACGTACGGACCACCTCGGCCCGGTCGAACGGGCTGGTGTTGAAGACCCGGGTGGCGCCGGCCCCCAGCGCGGCCACGGCCTCGGCGGTCAGCGCCTCCAGTTCCTCGGCGACCCGGGCGTACTCGGCCTCGGCCTCGCGGTGCACCCAGGCGATCGAGGAGCCCGGCAGGATGTCGTGGAACTGGTGGAGCAGGACCGTCTTCCACAGCCGGTCGAGCTTCTCGTACGGGTAGGCGTAGCCCGGCGCGTGCAGCGCGGCCGTCGTCGCCCACAGCTCGGCCTCGCGCAGCCTGTGCTCGGAGCGGCGGTTGCCCTGCTTGGTGCGGGCCTGGGAGGTGTAGGTGGCGCGGTGCAGCTCCAGGTAGAGCTCGCCGACCCAGACGGGGGCGTCCGGGTACTCGGCGCGGGCCTGGGCGAAGAAGTCGTCGGGGTGCTCGATGACGACCTTCGGGGAGCCCTCCAGGTTCGCGAGGCGCCGGGCCCGCTCCATGATCTCGCGGGTGGGGCCGCCACCGCCGTCGCCCCAGCCGAAGGGGGCCAGGGAGCGCTGCCCGCCGCCCTTCTCCGAGTAGTTGCGGACCGCGCGGTCCATCTCCTCGCCGCTGAAGCGGGCGTTGTAGGTGTCGACGGGCGGGAAGTGGGTGAAGATGCGGGTGCCGTCGATGCCCTCCCACCAGAAGGTGTGGTGGGGGAACTTGTTGGTCTGGTTCCAGGAGATCTTCTGGGTGAGGAACCAGTCGTTGCCGGCCAGCTTGGCGAGCTGCGGGTAGGCGGCGGTGTAGCCGAAGGAGTCCGGCAGCCAGACGCCCTTGGTCTCGACGCCGAAGTGCTCGATGAAGAAGCGCTTGCCGTGGATGAGCTGGCGGGCGATCGCCTCGCCGCCGGGCAGGTTGCCGTCGGCCTCGACCCACATGCCGCCGACCGGCGCCCACTGGCCCTTCTTCACCGACTCCTGGATGCGGGCCCACACGTGCGGGTAGTTGTCGCGCACCCACTCGTACTGCTGGGCCTGGGAGCAGGCGAAGATGAAGTCGTCGTACTCGTCGGCGAGCGCGGTGACGTTGGAGAAGGTGCGGGACGTCTTGCGCTTGGTCTCGCGGATGGGCCAGAGCCAGGCGGAGTCGATGTGGGCATGGCCGACACCGGAGATGGTGTGCGCGCTGGCGTTGGCCGGCTTGGCCAGCACGGGCGCGAGCACCTCGCGGACGGCCGCCGCGCTGCCGGAGACGTCGTCCAGGTCGAGGGCGTCCATGGCCCGGTCCAGGGCGTGCAGGATCTCGTGGCGGCGGGGCTCGTGCTCGGGGAGGTGGACCATGAGCTCGCGCAGCACCTGGAGGTCCAGGTCGAGGTGGAAGACCTCCTCGTCGAGGACGGCGAGGTCGGCGCGCTGGAAGGTGTAGAGGGGCGCGGAGCCGGCCGTGAGCTTGTCGCCCATCGGCGTGACCTTGGAGAAGTTGTCCTTGAGGATGTCCGGGTTGGAGGCGGCCTCGACCAGGTAGTCGATCTCCTCGCCACCGTCCGCCGGGTTCGCGACGGGGACGTACTGGTTGAGCGGGTTGACGGCCTTCAGGGGGCGGCCGTCAGCCAGGTGGACCAGGGCCTCGGCCTGGTTGCCGGGCCAGTCGCCGACGAAGCCGAGGTCGATGACGGCCTCGACGCGCCGTCCGGCCCACTCGGCGGGCACCCGGCCGCGCATCCGGAACCAGGTGGTCCCCCAGGGCGGGCCCCACGGGGTGTCCATCGCGAAGGGCGTGTAGCGGGCGGCCGCGGCCTCCTCGAAGGAGACCGGCTCGCCCGGCGCCTGCCAGGCCTCGACCTCGAAGGGGACGGTGGCCGCGTAGATCGCGGGCTTGATGCGCTGGTCGTGGGCGCGCTGGACGCGCTCCTCGATGCGGCGGCTTTCGTCGTGCATGAAAGGTCTCCAGGGAGGGAGAGGGCGAGCTGGTGGGGCCGGGAAGCCAGGAGAAAGCGCTTTCCAAAAACGGATGCTACTTAAGGTACGCGAGCCCGGGATGCACCGAGGTGTAGCCCTCGACCAGCTTGCGGGCGACGTTGACGGAGTCGACCAGCGGGTGCAGCGCGAAGGCCTTCACCGCGGTCGTGCGCGAGGCGGACTCGGCGGCGGCCAGCACCTCCCGCTCGACGGCCTTGACCGAGCAGACCAGGCCGGTGGCGTGCTCGGGCAGCGGGGCGACGGAGACGGGGTGGGCGCCGTTGGCGTCGACGAGGCAGGGAACCTCGATGACGGCGTCGTGGTCGAGCACGGCGAGCGTGCCCTGGTTGCGGACGTTGAGGATCAGGGTGGTGCGCTCGTCGCGCGCGATGGCCCGCATCAGGGCGAGGGCGACCTTCTCATAGCCGCCGGAGAGGTCGTCGGCGTCGCGCTCGCCGGCGCCGGCCGTCTCCCGGTTCTCGGACATGTAGGTGGCCTCGCGCTCGGCGCGGGTGCGGTCCCAGACGTCCAGCGCCTTCGCACCGGGGGCGCCGACCTCGTCGTAGAACCGCGCCTGCTGGTCGGCGAGGAAGGCGCCGCGGGTCTTCTCGGCCTGCTGGTAGGCGCGGACGGCCTCGCGGTTGAAGTAGTAGTAGTGCAGGTACTCGTTGGGGATCGCGCCCAGCGACTGGAGCCAGTCGACGCCGAAGAGCTTGCCCTCCTCGAAGGAGCCGAGCAGGTCCGGGTCGGCGAGCAGCCGGGGCAGCTCGTCGCGGCCGGCGATCTTCAGGCCGCGGACCCAGCCGAGGTGGTTGAGGCCGACGTAGTCGATCCAGGCCTCGTTGGGGTCGGCGCCGAGCACGCGCGCGATACGGCGGCCGAGGCCGACCGGGGAGTCGCAGATGCCGATGACGCGGTCGCCGAGGTGGCGGGACATGGCCTCGGTGACCAGGCCGGCCGGGTTGGTGAAGTTGATGACCCAGGCGTCGGGGGCGAGGCGGGCCACGCGGCGGGCGATGTCCACGGCCACCGGGACCGTGCGCAGGCCGTAGGCGATGCCGCCCGCGCCGACCGTCTCCTGGCCGAGGACGCCCTCGGCGAGAGCCACTCGTTCGTCCTCGGCACGGCCTTCCAGGCCGCCCACGCGGATCGCCGAGAAGACGAAGTCGGCGCCGCGCAGGGCCTCGTCGAGGTCGGTCGTGGCGCTCACCCGTGGGGCGTCCTCGACCCGGGCGGCCTGCTCGGCGAGGACCCGGGTCACCGCGGACAGCCGTCCGGCGTCCAGGTCGTGCAGCACGACCTCGGTGACCCTGCCCTCGCCGCGGTCGCCGAGGAGGGCGCCGTACACGAGCGGCACGCGGAACCCGCCGCCGCCCAGAATCGTCAGCTTCATTCTTGCACCTTTCCTGCCTCGACCACCTCGACGCCCGCCTCCTCCAGCGAGGAGCGGGTCACCGGGTCGGCCGGGGCGTTCGTGACCACCACGTCCAGGTCCTCGGGACCACAGACCTTCGCCATGCCCGTACCCGGGAACTTGGCGGCGTCGGCGAGCAGGACGACCTTGTCGCCGGCCTTGATCATGGCCCGCTTCACCGGAACCTCGACGACCGTCGTGTCCATCACCTGCCCACCCGGACGCACTCCACTGGTACCGAGGAAGAGCCAGTCGGCGTGCAGCTGGCGCAGGTTGTCCTCGGTGAGGAAGCCGACCAGGGAGCGGTACTCACGGCGGAGCATGCCGCCGAGCAGCACCAGTTCGATGCCCTCGTCGTCGGCGAGCTCCTCGTAGACCACCAGATTGCTGGTGATCACCGTGAGGCGGCGGCCGTGCAGTTGCCGGGCCAGCCGGAAGGCCGTGGTGCCGATGTCGAGCAGCACGGACTGGCCGTCGGAGACCATCGCGGCGGCGTGCGCGGCTATGGCGTCCTTCTCGGACACCCGCACCTCGGCGACCTCGGCGAAGGGCTGGTCGCCCTCGTCCACGACGGCGCCGCCGTGGACACGCGTGAGCAGCCCGTCCTCCTCAAGCTTGACCAGGTCACGCCTGATCGTGGCGGGGCTCACACCCAGCTGCTCGGAGAGATCGGTCACGGACGCGGGGCCACCGGAGCGCAGGGCCCGCAGGATGAGTTGGTGTCGTCGTTCTGCCAGCACGGCGTGAACACTACTCGTCATCTTCAATCAAATCCATGCTCAGTTCTGCTCGGGTATTGACCAATCTCTCGGATCAGCGCACGATTCCGGTCATCGAAATTGACGAGTTTTGACGAGAGGCTCCTCGCGTGGACGACGACAGGCCCGACGTGCTCCTGACCGGGCTGCTCTTCTACGACCTCGTCCTCACCGGCCTCGGAAAGCCGCCGACGCCGGGTGAGGAGATCTGGACGGCCGGCATGGGCTGCGGCCCCGGCGGCATCGCCAACCTGGCGGTCGCCGCGTCCCGCTTCGGCCTGAGGACCTCCCTGGCCACGGTCTTCGGCGACGACTTCTACGGTGCCCACTGCCAGGAGGTCCTCGCAGCCCAGGAGGGCGTCGACGTCTCCCTCTCCCAGGTCGCGAACGGCTGGCACACCCCCGTCACCGTCGCGCTCGCCACCGGCGGCGACCGGGCCCTGGTCACCCACGGGCAGGAACCGCCGTACTCCCAGGACGCGCTGATGGGCGACCCGCCCGAGGCGCGCACGGCCCTCGTCCACCTGGAGGCCGAGCCGCGCGCCTGGCTCTCCAAGGCCGCCGCGAACGGCACGCACATCTACGCGGACGTCGGCTGGGACCCCACCCAGCAGTGGTCCACCGACCTCCTCGACCAGCTGGCCCTGTGCCACGCCTTCCTCCCCAACGAGGGCGAGGCGATGGCCTACACCCGTACCGACAGCGCGGTCGCGGCCCTCGGCACGCTCGCCGAGCTGGTCCCGGTCGCCGTGGTCACCCGCGGCGGGGACGGCGCGGTCGCCGTGGACCAGATCACCGGCGAGTACGCGGACGTCCCGGCCCTCGCCGTGGACGTGCTCGACGCCACGGGCGCGGGAGACGTCTTCGGCGCGAGTTTCGTCGCGGCCTCGCTCGGCGGCTGGCCGCTGGCGGAACGGCTGCGGTTCGCCGTCCTCGCGGCCGGTCTGTCCGTCCGGCACCACGGCGGCGCCCTCGCGGCCCCCGGCTGGTACGGCGTCGACCGCTGGTGGCGCTCCCTCACCGACCCCGACCTGCGCAGAACCTACGGCTTCCTCGCCGACCGGCTGCCGGCGGACGTCGGCCCGCCGGTCCGCCACGCCCCGGTCACCCCGCCCCGGCAGCACTGACCCTCACCACGCCCCCACAGTCCAAGCCCCTCAGCACCACGAACAGGAACAACAGGAGTGACCCGTGGACCTTTCACGTAGAGGCTTCCTCCAGGCCGCCGCGCTCACCGCGGCCGCGTCCGGACTGACCGTCGCCTGCGGCGGCAGCTCGGGCTCGGGCGGCACCAAGAACGGCAAGAACCTCACCCTGTGGTACTGGGGCGGCGCGCTCAGCGACAAGGTGGTCGCGGAGGCGAAGACCCACTTCAGCAGCCAGATCAAGCTGACCACGGCGTCCATAGGCGGCGACTTCAAGCAGAAGCTCACCACCACCCTCGCGGCGGGCACCTCGGTGCCCGACATCACCGGCATCAAGGGCGAGGACATCGCGTCCTTCCTGCCCAACGCCAACCGCTTCCTCGACCTGAACGACCTCGGCTTCAAGAAGATCTCGTCGCAGTACCTGGACTGGAAGACCAAGCTCGCCCAGACCGAGGACGGCAAGCAGGTCGGCTTCCCGATCGACATCGGGCCCACCGCGATGTTCTACCGCGAGGACCTGTTCGCCAAGGCCGGGGTGGACACCGACCCCGCCAAGGTGGCCGCGCTGGTGAAGACCTGGGAGGACTACTTCCAGCTCGGTGTGGAGCTGCAGAAGAAGAACCCCGGCACCTACCTGGTCAACAACATCAGCTCCGTCTTCAACATCGCGGTCGGCCAGGGCAGCCAGCGGTTCATCGACAAGGACAACCACTTCATCGGCGACCAGGACCACATCCGCGCCGCGTGGACCACGGCGGTGCGCCCGTACACCCTGGGCATCGACGCCAAGATCAACGACAACACCTGGAACGCCGCCGTCGGCAAGAACCTCCTCACCGAACTCGGCGCGGCCTGGCACGCGCTGGACATCGAGCAGGCGGCGCCGCAGACCAAGGGCAAGTGGCGGGTCTGCGCGAACCCGGTCGGACCGGCCAACCAGGGCGGCTCCTACCTGGCGCTGCCCAAGCAGTGCCGCAACCCCGAAGAGGCGTTCAAGATCATCAGCTGGATCCTGAGCCCCGCCAACGACGCCCGCGGCTTCACGGACGCCGCCATCTTCCCGGCCGCGCCGGCCGCCTACGCCATGCCGGCCATGACCGGTCCGGACGCCTTCTTCGGCGGACAGAAGATCATCGAGGTCTTCGGCCCGGCCGCCAAGGACATCCAGGTCGCCTACGAGGCGCCCGCCGACGCCGCCGTCCAGGCCCCGTTCATGACGGAGCTGACCAACATCGAGGCCAAGGGCAAGAAGCCCGACGACGCCTGGAAGGACGCGGTCAGCCAGGCCAAGCAGATCGCCCGGCGGCAGGGGGTGAGCTGAGGTGACGTCACCTCCGGTCACCGGTCCCGCCGCGGTGCCCGTGCGCCGCGGCGGGCCGGGCCCGGCCCGGTTCCGCCCGCGGCGCACCGCACCCGCGGGCACTGCCCGGTCCAGGCGGCGCGGACCGCTGGCGTACTGGCGGCAGTACCTGGCGATCTCGCCGTTCTACCTGATCTTCGCCGCGTTCTCGTTCTTCCCGGTCTTCTACTCGCTGTACCTGGCCTTCCAGCGCTGGGACGGCATGGGCACCATGCAGTTCGTGGGGCTCCAGCAGTTCCGGTTCCTGTGGGACGACCCGGTCTTCTGGCTGTCGATCCGCAACACCCTGGTGATCTGGGTGCTGTCCACCGTGCCGACCCTCTTCGGCGCGCTGACGCTGGCGACGCTGCTGCACTCGGTGCGCCGCTTCAAGGGCTTCTACCGCATCGCGCTGTACGTGCCGAACGTGACCTCGATCGTCGCCGTGGCGATCTTCTTCGGCGCGGTGTTCAGCAACAACTTCGGCCTGGTCAACGCGATCCTGGGCGTGGTCGGCATCTCGCCGGTCCCGTGGCTGAGCAACCCGTGGCTGATCAAGGTGGTCATCTCGCTGCTGATGACCTGGCAGTGGACCGGCTACAACATGATCATCTATCTGGCTGGTCTCCAGGCGATCCCGACCTCGATCTACGAGGCGGCGAAGATGGACGGCGCGGGTCCCATCCGCACGTTCTTCCAGATCACCATCCCGATCATGCGGCCGATCATCCTGTTCACGGTCATCATCTCGACCATCAACGGCCTGCAGAGCTTCAGCGAACCGCAGGTCCTGTTCGCCAGCAACGCCGCCAACGCCAACCTCGGCGGCCCGGGCCAGGCGGGCCTGACGACCTTGCTGTACTTCTACCAGTCGGCCTTCCTCAACAACGACTACGGCTACGGCGCGGCCATCGTGTGGGCCTTCTTCGTCCTGATCATCATCCTCGTCGCCGTCAACTGGCGCATCACCACACGAGGGAGGAAGGCATGAGCGCGCTCGACACCGCACGGCCGGCCACGGGCGGCAGGAAGCCGCGCCGCCCCAAGGGCCTCTCAGCGCACATCGTCCTCGTCGTGGCCGTCCTGATCTCGGTCTTCCCGTTCGCGTGGACGATCATCATGGCGACCAACACCACGCAGGACATCTACAAGAGCCCGCCGAAGTTCACCTTCGGCTCCCATCTGCTGGAGAACATCCGGCACGTGCTGAACACCATCGATTTCTTCGGGTCGATGCTCAACACGGTGATGGTCGCGACCGTCACCACCGTCCTGGTGCTGTTCATCGACTCCCTGGCGGCCTTCACCTTCGCCAAGTTCGACTTCCCCGGGCGCAAGATCCTCTTCGGCACGCTGCTGCTGTTCATGATGCTGCCGCTCCAGCTGGCGATGCTGCCGCAGTTCATCCTGATGTCGAAGATCGGCTGGGTCGGGATGCTCAAGGCACTCGCCCTGCCCTCCCTGGCCAACGCCTTCGGCATCTTCTGGCTGCACCAGTACATCCAGAACGGCGTGCCCGACGAACTCCTCGACGCCGCACGCATCGACGGCGCCGGGTTCTTCCGGCAGTACTGGAACATCGCGCTGCCGATGATCAGGCCCGCGCTGTCGTTCCTCGCCATCTACGCCTTCGTCAACTGCTGGAACGACTACATCTGGCCGCTCGTCGTGCTCACCGACCCGGGCCACGTGACCCTCCAGGTGGAGCTCGCCCAGCTCAACGTCGGCCACACCACCGACTACAGCATGGTCATGGCCGGTGTGCTGATGGCGGCGCTCCCGCTGGTCATCGTGTTCAGCATCTTCGCCCGCGGGTTCATCGCGGGCGCCACCGAGGGCGCGGTCCAGGGCACCTGACCGGGTGCCGGGAGAGAGGGGTGCGCGGTGACCCACGACGTCGGCGAAGTGCTTGTGGTCGGGCTACGGCGCGCCCACACAGAAGTGCTCGTGGAGGGGCTGCGGCGCGCCCACACAACGGGTGAGCCACCCCGCGGCAGGGCAGACCACCACGCCCCGGACGGACCACCCACCGGGACAACCCGCCCCGCACCCGGACCGACCGGCCCGCCGCCAGGAGAGAGGGGTGCGCGGTGAGCCACACCGTCGGCAAAGTGCTCGTGGTCGGGATGGACGGGCTGCGGTACGACCTGCTCGCCCGCTCCCCGGCGGTGGCGCCCGTGCTGCACGGGCTCATGGCGTCCGGCGCCCACGGCACCAGCCTGCTGCCCTACGGCGAGGCGGACGGCCAGGCCCCGGACGGGCCGACCACGAGCATGGCCTACACCGACTCGGGACCCGGCTGGTCGAGCGTGCTGACCGGGGTGTGGCCCGACCGGCACGGAGTGCGCGGCAACGACTTCGCCGGTGCCGACTACGGCCGCTACCCCGACTTCCTGAGCCGGGCCGGCACCGCCCGGCGCCGGCTGCGCACCGCGGCCGCGGTGTCCTGGCCGGAGCTGATCCGGCGCGGCACTCTCGGCCCCGCCGTCGGCCGCCGGGTGCGCTACGACGGCGAGTCGGACGGCTACGGCACCGCGGACCGCCTCGTCGCCCGCACCGCCCAGCGCTGGCTCACCCAGGACGACCCGGACGCCGTGTTCGTGTACTTCGGCGCCACCGACGAGGCCGCCCACGCCATGGGCCCGCACAGCGCCGCCCACGACCGGGCGCTGCTCACCCAGGACACCCACCTCGGGTGGCTGCTGACGGCCATCGAGACCCGTCGGCTGGACCCCGCCCGCGCGCGCGAGCGCTGGACCGTGCTGGTCACCACGGACCACGGGCACCTCGACACCGGCGGCCACGGCGGCGACACCCGTGCCGAGCGCGAGGTGTTCGTCGTCCTCGCCGAGCCCGGCATGCCCGGCGGCACCCGTCTCGACACACCACGCCTCATCGACATCGCCCCCACCGTCCTGGACCGGCTCGGCGTCCCCGTCGACCCGGCCTGGGGCCTGCAGGGCCGCGTCCTGCACGGCCACGGACAGTCCTGCCACGCCCCCGCACCACCGACTACGGAACGGTCATGACCGACGCACCCCGCGGACCCCGCCCCACCGATCCTCTGCTCGCCCTGCGCCCCTGGGACGCCCCCGAGGTGACCTCCTGGGGGCGGCTGCCCATGAACGCCGTCGACCGGCGCTCCGGAGCACTCCCCCTGGACGGCGACTGGCGGTTCCAGTTGCTGCCCACTCCGGACGCGCCGGTCGGCGGCTCCTGGTCGACCATCCACGTCCCCGGCGTCTGGACGATGCAGGGCACGGACGACCTGCCGCAGTACCTCAACGTCCGCATGCCGTTCCCGGAGTTCCCGCCGCACTCCCCCGCGGCGAATCCCACCGGGGTGTACGAGCGTGCGGTGGACGTCCCCGCCGACTGGGCCGGACGCCGGGTCGTGCTCCAGGTCGGCGCCGCCGAGAGCGTGCTCCTCGTGCACGTGGACGGGCGGCCCGTCGGCGTCTCCAAGGACTCCCACCTGGCGGCCGAGTTCGACCTGACGGGACTGGTGCGCGCCGGCGAACGGGCCGTCGTACGCCTGACCGTGGTCAAGTGGTCGGACGCCTCGCACATCGAGGACCAGGACCAGTGGTGGCACGGCGGGATCACCCGGTCCGTGCTGCTCTACGCCACGGATCCGCTGCATCTGTCCGACGTGACCGTGCGGGCCTCGTTCGACGGCTCGCTGCGGGTCGACTGCCAGGTGCGGGACGCTGGGGGCGCGCTGCCCGAGGGGTGGTACGTCAGCGGAGAACTGGAGGGCCGGCCGCTCGGGCAGGACACGGAGTTCGACCGGTTCAACCGGGAGGACGACCGGGTCTCCGACTTCCTCGGCGAGGCACGCATCCGCACCACCGTCGAGGACGTCCGCACCTGGAACGCCGAGACGCCCGAGCTGTACGACCTGACCGTCCGGCTGCACCGCGCCGACGGCACGGTGTCCGACACCTCACGGCACCGGATCGGCTTCCGGGACGTCGAGATCGCCGGCCGGGACCTGCTGGTCAACGGCGAGCGGGTTTTCGTCCGGGGCGTGAACCGGCACGACTTCCACCCGCTGACCGGCCGGACGGTGTCGTACGACGACATGCGCGCGGACCTGGTCACGCTCAAGCGGTTCGGGTTCAACGCGATCCGCACCTCCCACTACCCCGGTGATCCCTCCCTCTACGACCTGGCCGACGAGCTCGGTCTCTACGTCGTCGACGAGGCGGACATCGAGTCGCACGACCACGCCCACGAGATCGCCGACGACCCGCGCTACCTGAACGCCTTCGTGGACCGCCTCTCGCGGATGGTGCTGCGGGACAAGAACCACCCGTCGGTCATCGTCTGGTCACTGGGCAACGAGTCCGACTACGGGGCGAACCACGACGCGGCCGCCGGCTGGGTGCGCCGGCACGATCCGACGCGGCCGGTCCAGTACGAAGGCGCGGCGAAGCTCGACTGGGCGGCGGCCGGCGACGCGACCGACATCGCCTGCCCCATGTACGCCTCACTGGAGGAGTGCGTGGCGCACGCCCTGTCCGGACGGCAGACCAAGCCGCTCATCTGGTGCGAGTACTCGCATGCCATGGGCAACAGCAACGGCACGCTCGCGGACCATTGGGCGGCCATCGAGTCAACGCCGGGTCTTCAGGGCGGGTTCATCTGGGAGTTCTGGGACCACGGCATTCTGCAGCGTGTGAACGACGGCAGACCGGTCGGACGTGGGGGCGTCGGGCTCTATGACAACGGTGTCGCCGCGCCCGGGCATCGCTGGGCGTACGGCGGCGACTTCGGCGAGGCCCTGCACGACGGCGCCTTCATCGCGGACGGCGTGGTCCTCCCCGACCGCACGCCCAAGCCGGTGATGTACGAGCACCGGGAGATCGCGGCACCGGTGCGCATCGAGTGCTTCCGGCACGAGGGCATCGTGCTCGGCAACCACCAGCACTTCCGGGGCCTTGCCTGGCTGGCCGGCGAGTGGGAACTGTCCCTGGCCGACGGCCGCACCCTGACCGCGCCCGCCGAGCTGCCCGATCTGCGGCCCGGTGAGACGGCGGCGGTACCGCTGCCGTTCGACCTGCCCGAGGACGGCGGCGAGGCGTGGCTGACGCTGCGGGTGACGACCGCGCGGGACGAACCGTGGGCGCCGCGCGGCACGGTAGTGTGCGTGCCGCAGGTCCGGCTGCGGGAGGCCGCGCCGCAGACTCCCGCGATCGTGCGGAATCGTTCCGTCAAGGTCGATGACGACGGGCTCCTGGTCCATCCGCTGCTCACCGCGGCCCCCACGCTCTCCCTGTGGCGGGCACCGACCGACAACGACGAGCTGGGCGGCATGGCGGCGCGCTGGCGCGGCTGGGGCCTCGACGTGCTGGTGCGCAAGGTCGCGCACATACGGCAGACCTCCGGCCGGGTCACCGTACGCGCCGAGTACGCGTGCGAGGCCGGTGTCGTACGCCATGTGCAGGTCCTCACCGCCGTCGAGGGCGGAATCCACGTCGAGGAGTCGGCGGAGCTGCCGGACGAGCTCGACGACGTGGCACGGGTGGGCTCCGTGTTCGAGACGGTCGCAGGTCTCGACCTGATGGAGTGGTACGGACAGGGCCCCTGGGAGTCGTATCCGGACCGCGGCTTCGGGGCTCCGGTCGGCCATCACGCGGTTCCCGTGGACGAGCTGTTCACTCCCTATCTGCGCCCGCAGGAGAGCGGCGGCCGGCACGGCGTACGGCACTTCACGCTCTCCGCGCGGGACGCCACCGACCTCGCGGTCGCCCTGGACGAACCGCGCCAGGTCTGCGTGACCCGGTACCGCGCGGCGGACCTCACCGCCGTGGCGCACCACGACGAGCTCGTCCCCGGGGCGGGCTGTGTGGTGCACATCGACGCGGCCCATCGCGGCCTCGGCACCGCCTCGTGCGGTCCTGACACCTTCGCCTCCTACCGCGTCCCGCCGGGCGTCCACCGCTGGAGCTGGACCCTGCGCGCGCTCTGATCCCTCCCGACTTCCCCGACTTCCCCAGTACGGAGCACACGTGTGTACTTCGCATGACCAGAATCAGGCCGAGGCCGCGCAGGCCGGTGCCGGAAGACGCAGTTTCCTGCGGGCGACGGCACTGCTGGGCGCGGCCGCCACGGCCGGGGTCGCCCTGCCCACGGCGGCCGAGGCCGCCCCGGGTGCGTCCTGGCGTCCCGACACGGAGAGCCGGCGGTTCACGCTGGCCGTCATGCCCGACACCCAGTACCTCTTCGACGGGCCCAGCATCGACAAGGCCCCCGTCGAGGCCTCGCTGCGCTATCTGCTGGAGCACGGCAAGGACGAGAACGTCGTCTTCCTGTCGCACCTCGGCGACCTCACCCAGAACGGCGCGGCAGCCGAGTTCGCCGCGATCGGCGACGCGTTCAGGCTCCTCGACCGGCACGGGGTCGGCTACAGCGTCCTCGCGGGCAACCACGACGTGAAGTCGTCCACCACCGACCAGCGCGGTGCGAGCCCGTACCTGGACGTGTTCGGCCCGGACCGCTTCAAGGGCCACAAGACCTTCGGCGGCGCCTCCCCCGACGGCTACAACTCCTACCACCTCTTCAGGGCGGCGGGCCGCGAGTGGATGGTCCTCGCGCTGGACTGGCGGCTCTCCGACCAGGGGTACGCCTGGGCGAAGAGCGTCCTGGCCGCGCACCCGAGGACCCCGGTCGTCCTGACCACGCACGAGCTGGTCGTCGAGGACGAGACCCTCTCAGACCACGGACAGCAGCTGTGGGACCGGCTGGTCAAGGACCACGACCAGATCTTCCTCACCCTCAACGGCCACTACTGGCCCGCCGGCAGGGCGACCCGCGAGAACATCGCGGGCAACGACGTCCACCTGCACCTGACGAACTACCAGAACCGGTACTTCGGCGGCGCGGCCATGATCCGCCTGTACCGCTTCGACCTCGACCGCGGGGTGATCGACGTGGAGACGGTCTCCCCGTGGATCCTCGGCCGGGCCCGGAAGGGCCTCAACGAGCTGGAGCGGCAGGAGATCGAACTCAGCGGCGACGCCGACCGGTTCTCGGTCGAGATCGACTTCGAGAAGCGGTTCGCCGGCTTCGACCCGGTGCCCGCGCGGGCTGCGCGTCCGGCGGCGAAGATGCTGATACCGGGGACGGCGGCCTACTGGCGCTTCGACTCGGCGGTCTCCGGCACGGTTCGCGACCTCTCCGGCAAGGGCAACGACCTCACCGTCGTGTCGGTCGGCGGGGGCTCGCTCGGCTGGTCCGCGGACCACCACCCCGACCAGCCCGGTCACGGCAGCCTGGAGTTCCAGGGCTACAAGTCGCCCCTGAAGGGTGCCTACCTGCAGACCGTCGACAAGGCACCGCTCAACTCGGCGGTTTTCAGGGACGGTTACACCATCGAGGTGTTCTACCGCATGCCGGCCGACTGGGACCCGGACCACAACGCCTGGGCGGGGCTGGTCAGTCGGCGCGGTACCGGCGGGGCTGCCGGAAAGACCGGCGACGACCCCGACGAGCCGCTCGCCACGCTCTCGCTCTCCAACGACCGGGAGCCGCAGTGGGCGATGCGCCCGCTCAACCAGCAGGGCATCGCCACCAACTGGGGCCAGGAGACCCCCTTGGAGACCTGGTGGCACCTCGCCGTCGTCAACGACGGCAGGCACACCACGCTGTACGTCCAGGGCTGCCCGGTGGTCCGCAACCCGAAGGCGTCCGCCGTGGGGATCACCTCGGTCGGCGAGCCCTGGCTGCTGGGCGGCTACACCTACGCCGACACGATCGACCAGATCTTCCACGGCCGCCTCGGTGACGTGCGGATCGTCTCGCGGGCGCTGCCCGTCTCGTCCTTCATGACTCACTGACCCCCTTTCGAGGATCACCATGACCGAGCAGCAACTGCCCTCCTGGGCCGACCCGTCCGTCTCCCCCGCCGACCTCGACGCGCAGGGCGTGTCGCGACGCGGACTCCTGCGCCGCGCGGGCCTGTTCGGCGCGGCTTTCGCGCTGGGGTCGGCGACGCCTGCACTGGCCGCTCCGGGCCGCCCTCGCCTCGGCGGCGACGACCCCCACCTCGCCTATCTCGTCGGCGACCACCATGTGCACTCCGTGTACAGCCACGACGCCAAGTACACGTTCTCCCAGCAGGCGCAGGCCGCCGCGAAGTACGGCCTCGACTGGATGGTCTTCAACGAGCACTCCAACTTCGGACACGCCTACTACGGCGCCAGGATGGAGCACGCGGAGATCGTCAGGGCCCGCGCGGAGAACCCGCGCCAGCTCATCTTCCAGGGCCTGGAGTGGTACATCCCGGCCGCGGAGCACTGCACGGTCTTCGCCGCGCCCGGCCCCCACGAGACCGACCTGCTCACGCAGTTCGAGCTCGCCTACGACGGCAAGCTCCTGGGCTACACCGAGGGCTCCGCGGGCGCCACCGACACCGCCCGCAACGAGGCCCACGCCGTCAAGGCCATCAAGTGGCTGGCGGAGCAGCGCCGTTCGGGCTACGTGGACGACGTCCTCGTCCTCGCCAACCACCCGCTGCGGCTCGGCATCGACTCCCCGCACGAGATGCGGGGCTGGCGGGACGCGGCCCCCGAGATCATGATCGGCATGGAGGGCGCGCCGGGCGCCCAGGGCGCGGCGATCCCCAGCCTGCGCGGGGCGACCTCGATCCGCGGCGAGTACGAGAACAAGCCGTCGGCGCAGTCCTGGTCGGGCTACCCGGCGGACGCGTATCTGACGTACGGCGGCTTCGACTGGGCGACCGCGACCGTCGGCGGACTGTGGGACTCGATGCTGGCCGAAGGCAGCCTGTTCTCGATCACCACCAACTCGGACAACCACCGCACGGTCTTCGACACCTGGAAGAACGGCGACTGGCCGGCCGGGCAGAACTTCGACAACACCGGCAAGCTGCCCGACCCGGTGAACACCGACACCCCGCAGCCCGGCAGCGACTTCTGGCCGGGCGAGTTCAGCCGCACCCACGTCGGCGTGACCCGCTACGGCTACCGCTCGGTGATGGCGGGCCTGCGCGCGGGCCGGGTCTGGGTGGACCACGGCCATCTGCTCGACGGGCTCGACGTGCGCGTGAAGCGGGACTACGACGCCGGGCGCGGTGTCACGCTGGGCGGGCGGCTGCGGGTCCGCAAGGGCGAGAGGATCACGCTGTACGTCACCGTCACGAGCGCCTCCCGCCCCAACCCCCAGGGAATCCTCCCGGAGTTGGCGCACGTGGACGTGATCCGGGGCGCGGTGCGCGGTCCGGTGAGCGACCGGGACATCTGGCAGGCGCCCGACACCAAGGTCGTGCAGACGAAGGACGTGTCCGGCCGGAAGGGGACGTACACCCTGCGCATCCCGCTGACCGCCGGGGACGAGTCCTTCTACGTCCGGCTGCGCGGCAGCGACGGCAAGCGGCACGGCACGGGCTACCTCGGTGCCTCGGTCGACCCGCACGGCCCGATTCCGCACGAGCCCGGCAACGGCGACCCGTGGGCGGACACGTGGTTCTATTCGAACCCCGTCTTCGTCGACGTCACCGGCTGAGGTCGGCGCCCCGCAGGGGCGCGGGGAACTGCGCGACCAGCCACAACGGTCCCGCGGTTCCCCACGGCCTGCCTCCGCAAGGGACTTCCTAGGCGTAGAACCGCGACAGGCTCTGCAGCACCGCCGCCGGCTTGGCGCCGCCCTCGATCTCTATCGCCCCGTCGACGGTGATCTGCACACCGCCCGGCACCTCCTCGACCTCGGTCAGCTTGGCGACGAGGCGGATGCGGGAGCCCACCTTGACCGGCGAGGGGAAACGGACCTTGTTCAGGCCGTAGTTGACCTTCGTGGTGACGCCCTGGACGTCCAGCAGCTCGGTGAAGAGCGGGATGAAGAGGGAGAGGGTGAGGTAGCCGTGCGCGATGGGGGCGCCGAAGGGGCCCGCCGCCGCCTTCTCGGGGTCCACGTGGATCCACTGGTGGTCGCCGGTGGCATCGGCGAAGGTGTCGATGCGCTCCTGGGTGACCTCGATCCACTCGCTGGTGCCGAGGTCGCTGCCGGCGAGCTTCTTCAGTTCGTCGATGCCGTTCACGGTGACGCTCATGTAGCTGTCCTTGCCTAGGAGTCGGAGCCGTAGCGCTTGCGCACCCGGGACTTGAGGAGCTTTCCGGAGGCGGTGCGCGGGAGTTCGTCCGCGACCACCACCGACTTGGGGATCTTGTACTTGGCGAGTCGGCCGGCCAGGGAGGCCAGGACCTCGTCGGGGTCGGGGGTGGTGCCCTCGCGGGGGACGACGACTGCCCGCGGCACCTCGCCCCACTTGTCGTCCGGGACGCCGATGACCGCGCACTCGGCGATGTCCGGGTGGCCGAGGAGCAGGTCCTCGATCTCGGCGGGGTAGATGTTCTCGCCTCCGGAGATGATCATGTCCTTGATGCGGTCGACGATGAAGACGTAGCCGTCCTCGTCGACCCGGGCCGCGTCTCCGCTGCGGAACCAGCCGTCCGCGAAGGAGGCGGCGGTCTCCTCGGGCAGCCCCCAGTAGCCGGGCATGACGTGCGGGCCGCGGAGCACGATCTCGCCGGTCTCGCCGACGTCGACGGGCGCCAGGTCCGGCCGTACCACCCGGACGTCGCTGAAGAAGTGCGGCACACCCGCCGAGCCCGCCTTGCCGATGGCGTGCTCGGCGTCCAGGAACAGGGTTCCGGGCGAGGCCTCGGTCATGCCGTAGCCCTGGAGGAAGGTGAGCCCGCGCTCCTGGTAGGCGGCGATGAGGGGCGTCGACACCGGGGAGCCGCCGCAGGTCAGGATGCGCAGGGAGGACAGGTCCGCGCCCGCCCAGCGCGGGTGCCTCGCCACCTGCTCGAACATCGTCGGCACCCCGAACATGAAGGTGATCCGGTGCTGTTCGATCAGGTCGAAGGTGGCGCTGGGGTCGAAGGTCTCGACGAGGACGCAGGCGCCGCCCTTGAGCAGCACCGGGAGCGTCAGCATGTTCAGGCCCGCCGTGTGGAACAACGGGGCGGAGACCAGGGCGCGTTCGTCGGCGATCAGGTCCGTGTCGACGAGGACGTTGATCGCGTTCCACGTCAGGTTGCCGTGGGTGAGCATGGCGCCCTTGGGACGCCCTGTGGTGCCCGAGGTGTACATGATGATGCAGGTGTCGTCGGGGGCGACCGGCTCGTCGATCGGCTCGGCCGGTGACCCGGCGAGCAACTGCTCGTACTCGGGGCCGACTTCGACGTACGTACGGACGTCGGTGCTGCCCGGCAGTCCGGCGACGAGCCCCGCGTGCGAGGGGCCGTAGACCAGCGCCCTGGCTCCGGAGTCGGAGAGCTGGTAGCCGATCTCCGGTCCGGCGAGGCGGGTGTTGAGGGGGACGAAGACCGCGCCGAGCGTGCCGGCCGCGAACAGCGTCTCCAGGTAGGAGGGATGGTTCGGGCCGAGGTAGGCGATCCGGTCGCCGCGCCGGATGCCCCGGGCGCGCAGGGCGTGCGCGAGGCGGGTGACGCGGGTGTGCAGCCCGGCGTACGAGAGTGTCGTGTCGCCGTGGATCAGGGCGGTGCGGTGCGGGGTCTTGCGGGCCCGGCGTGCGGGCCACGAACCCAGTCCCTCGTTGCGCATCTGGGGCCCCTTACGGCTTGGTCAGCCCGAGCAGACGGGCGGCGTTCTCCTTGAGGATCTTCGGCTTCACCTCGTCCTTGATCGACAGCTTCGCGAAGTCGGCGAGCCAGCGGTCGGGGGTGAGGACGGGGAAGTCGGAGCCGAAGAGGACCTTGTCCTTGAGCAGGGTGTTCGCGTACTGCACGAGCTGCGGCGGGAAGTACTTCGGCGACCAGCCGGACAGGTCGATGTGCACGCCGGGCTTGTGCGTGGCGACGGCGAGGGCCTCGTCCTGCCAGGGGAACGACGGGTGCGCCAGGATGATCTTCAGGTGCGGGAAGTCGGCCGCCACGTCGTCCACGTGGAGGGGGTTCGAGTACTTCAGGCGGATGCCGCCGCCGCCCGGGACTCCGGCGCCGATACCCGTCTGCCCGGTGTGGAAGAGGGCGATCGTGCCGGTCTCCTCGATCACCTCGTAGAGGTCGTACGCGACCGAGCGGTCGTTGGGGAAGAAGCCCTGGATGCTGGGGTGGAACTTGAAGCCCTTCACCCCGTACTCCTCGACCAGCCGGCGGGCCTGCTTCACGCCCGCCTTGCCGCGGAAGGGGTCGATGGAGGCGAAGGGGATCAGCACGTCGGAGTTGGCGGCGGCCGCCTCGGCGACCTCCTCGTTCGGGACGGGCGCGGTGCCGGTCGCGGACTCGGCGTCCACCGTGAAGATCACGGCGGCCATCTTCCGCTCGCGGTAGTAGGCGGCGGTCTCCTCAAGGGTCGGCTTCCGCTTGCCCTCGACCTTGAAGTAGGCGGAGGAGGCGTCGTGCAGGTCGTCGTCCAGCGAGGAATGGCCCTTGGAGGAGACCTCCGCGTGGGTGTGCACGTCGATCGCGACCAGCTCGTCGATGTCCATCAGGCCTCCGGAAGCTTCGGTGCCGGGATGCCGACCGTCTGGAGCTCGGCGCCGACGGACGTGGGGAAGGCGTCGGCCAGGGTGTCGGGGGTCCAGCCGCCGTCGGCGTACGCCGCCTTGATCTCCTGCGGATGCGACCAGAGTGCCACCTTGTCGCCGCCGATGCCGATGGCCTGGCCGGTGATGGACCGGGCGGCCTCGGAGGCGAGGAAGGGGACGAGGGCCGCGCAGTCCTCGGGGGTGCCGAAGCCCTCGCCCTTGCGGAGGAAGTCCGGGAGCGGCTCACCGTTCCGCATGGCCTCGATGTACGGGGCGAAGGCGGGGATGGTCTCGGTCATCGCGGTGGCCGCGACGGGCACGATCGCGTTGACGGTGATGTTCGCGCGGCCCAGCTCCATCGACCAGGTGCGGGCGAAGGCGGCGATGCCGGCCTTGGCGGCGGCGTAGTTCGTCTGCCCGAAGTTGCCGCGCTGCCCGGCCGGGGAGCCGACCAGGATCAGGGAGCCGCCCTCGCCCTGCTCGCGCATCCGGACGGCGGCGGCGCGGGCGCAGGTGAAGGTGCCCTTGAGGTGGGTGGTGATCACCGCGTCGAAGTCGTCGTCGGTCATCTTCCACAGCACCTTGTCGCGCAGGATGCCGGCGTTGGTGACCAGGATGTCGATCCGCCCGAACTCCGCCACGGCCCGGTTCACGAGCCGCTCGGCGGCCTCGGTGGTGCCGACCGGGACGACCTCGGCGACGGCGGTGCCGCCCGCCTCGGCGATGGACTTCACGGCTGCCTCGGCCACGGCCTCGTCGACGTCGTTGACGACCACGGAGGCGCCGTGGGCGGCGAGGGCGTGCGCATAGGCGAGGCCGAGGCCCCGGCCACTGCCGGTGACGACGGCGACCTTGCCGGTGAGATCGATGCTGGGCACGAGCGGGTCCCTTCACGAACGGATGCTGGGGGGTGCGGCTTGTCGCCGGGGTGCGGCTACGAGATCGAAGCTAAGAGCAATAATTGGTGACGTCAATAGTTGTTGGCGACCTTCGGGTGCGTCATGCTGGAATCTCCCTGACACACCGAGCACGAGGAGCCCGCCATCACACGCCAGCACGTCACCCCGAAGCCCATCGACTCGGAGGAGCCGTGGATGCGCGGGCTGCACGCGGACACCGGTTATCTGCTGTACCGCCTGGGCCTGCGCTCGGGCCAGTTGTTCAACACGTTCCTCCAGGAGTCGGGGCTGCGGCTGCGGCACTACGCGGTGCTGCGCTATCTCGCCGGCTCCGAGGGCGCGCTCCAGCGGGAGCTGAGCGCCCAGCTCGGCTACGACCCCAGCGCGATCGTCGGCCTGGTCGACGACCTGGAGAAGCTGGGGATGACCGAGCGCCGCCCCTCCCCCGACGACCGCCGCAGCAAGACCGTCGTTCTCACCGACACGGGCCGGTCCTTCCTGCGCGGCACCGACGAGGCGGGCCGCCGGGTGACCAACGACCTGCTCGCACCGCTGGACCCCGCCGAGCGGGACACCCTCCAGGCCCTCCTGCTGAGAATCGCCGACCAGCCATGACCCTGCGCTCCGCACCGGACCGGCTGCTGTCCGTGCTCGCCGCGTTCGACCATGAGCATCCGGCACTGTCGCTCACCGACATCAGCCGGCGGGCCGGGCTGACGCTCACGACCACCCACCGCCTGGTGGGCGCGCTGACCGACTGGGGCGCGCTGGAGCGGGACGACGCCGGGGTCTACCACGTCGGGCTCCGCCTCTGGGAGGTCGCCGCGCTCGCGCCGCGTGGAGTCGCGCTCCGGCAGCTGGCGCTGCCGTATCTGGAGGACCTGTACGAAGCCACCCACGAGAACGTGCAGTTGGCGGTGCGGGACGGGTCGGATGTCGTCTACATCGAGTGGATCGCGGGGCGTTCGTCGGTCGGTGTGCACATCCGGGTGGGGGCGCGCTGGCCGCTGCACGCCACCGGGGTCGGCCTGGTGCTGCTGGCGCACTGCGAGCCGCGGGAGCAGGAGGAGTACTGCGCGACACCGCTCGCCGTCTTCACGCCGTACACGCTCGCCGAACCGGCGAAGCTGCGCCGGGTCCTGGCCGAGGTCCGGCGCACCGGTGTCGCGGTCAGCAGCCGTCAGGTCACCGACGACGCCCTGTCGGTGGCGGCCCCCGTGTGCGGACCCGACGGGACGGTGGTCGCGGCCGTGTCAGTCGTGGTGCCGCAGGCCGACGCCCAGGTACCGGCGCTGATCCCGGCGGTCCGGCTCGCGGCGCTGGGGATCTCGCGGGCACTGGGCTGGCAGCCGACGGCCGCACCCCGCTCGGGCGCCGGATATCCCTCTCACCGGTGAGGTCCCGGCCGCGTCGGCGTCGTGATACTGGAACGGCCCCGGCCCCGAGGAGCCGCTCATGTCCGCCGTCCGGTCCTGGTACGCCCCCCTCGCGATCCGTCTGAGGACGACGAACCCGTACGTCGTCGACAGTGCGCTCGCCGCGCTGGTGCTGTTCGCCGCGTCCCTGCAGTGGATGTTCCCGGACGAGGGCGACGACCCGCTGAGCCGGGTGGGCTGGCTGCTGGGGGCCGCCACCGCCGTCCCCCTGGTCTGGCGCCGCCGCTTCCCCTACGCGTGCGCGCTGGCCGTCTCGGCGGCCACCACGGCGATGGCCTACTACCACGCGCCACCGCCGGACGTGCTCTACGGCGGGCTCGTCGTCCTGTACACCATGGCCGCCCAGGGCCTGCCCTGGCAGCGCCGCAGCATGCTGGCCAGCTGGCTGCTGGGGGCGGTGGTGACCATGCAGCACAAGGAGCACTCCGAGCCCTTCGAGTACGCCTTCCACCTCACCGGGATGATCTGCGCCTACGGCCTCGGCGTGCTGGCCCGCGTCCAGCGCGCGTACACCGCCGCCGTCGAGGACCGGGCACGCCGGCTGGAACGGGAGCGGGCCGCGGAGACCGCGCGGGCCATCGCCCAGGAACGCTCCCGGATCGCCCGGGACATGCACGACATCCTCGCGCACGCGGTCAGCCTGATGGTCGTCCAGGCGGAGGCCGGACCGGTCGTGGTGCGCAGTGACCCGGACCGCGCCGAGGCGGCGTTCGACGCGATCGCGGCCAGCGGGCGGGACGCGATGACCCAACTGCGGCGCATCCTCGGGGTCCTGAAGGAGGAGGAACGCCGGGGCGGCGCCGCCCGGCTGCCGCAGCCGGATCTCGCCGGGCTGCCCGATCTGGTCCGCCAGGTCGCCGCATCCACCGCGCTCCGGGTCGAGTTGAGCGTACGCGGCCGGTCCCGCCCGCTGCCCCCGGACACCGAGGTGGCCGCCTACCGCGCGGTGCAGGAAGCCCTGACCAACACGGTCAAGCACGCGTACGCTTCCTGCGCACAGGTGGAACTCGACTGGGCGGAGGACGAGTTGACCCTCACGGTCACCGACGACGGCCGGGGCCCGGCGCGCACGGCCGGCGGCCACGGCCTGATCGGTCTCAGGGAGCGGGCGGCCGCCTGCGGGGGCAGCGCGGAGGCCGGGCCGGGTCCGCGGGGCGGCTTCCGGGTCGTCGTACGGCTGCCCGCCACCGCGGAGCGGGAAGCGGCCCTCGGGTGAGCATCCGGGTGGTCGTCGCCGACGACCAGGAACTGGTCCGCAGCGGCTTCACCATGATCCTGGAGGCGCAGGAGGACATCGAGGTGGTCGCCGAGGCCGGGGACGGCGCGGCGGCGGTGGCCGCGGTGCTCGGGCACACGCCCGACGTCCTCCTCCTCGACATCCGGATGCCCGTCATGGACGGCCTGGAGGCGGCCCGTCGGGTGTGCGCCCGATCGAGCTGCAAGGTGGTCATGCTGACCACGTTCGACCTCGACGAGTACGTCTACGACGCGCTCTACGCGGGGGCCAGCGGCTTCCTCCTCAAGGACGTGCGCCGGGACGACCTCGTGCACGCGGTCCGTGTGGTCGCGGGCGGCGACTCCCTGCTCGCGCCTGCGGTCACCCGCCGCCTGGTCGCGGACATCGTGCGCCGCCGCCGCGAGGAGGCCGCCACCGGGCCCGCCCCCGACCGCCTGGACGTCCTGACGGCCCGCGAGGTGGAGATCCTGCGGATGCTGGCCCGGGGCCTGTCCAACGCGGAGATCGCCACGACCCTGTTCGTGAGCGAGCACACGGTCAAGACCCACGTCAGCAATGTGCTGAGCAAGCTGGGTCTGCGCGACCGGGTGCAGGCGGTGATCTGCGCCTACGAGACGGGGCTGGTGACGCCGGGCGCGCCCCTTTAGGGGCGCGGGGAACCGCGCGACGGTCCCCCACGCTCCTGAGCCGTGCGCGCTCCTAGTCGTCCAGCTCGGTGAACAAGGTCAGCTGCAGCGAACCGGGCGCCTCCAGGCGGGAGTTGAGGGAGTTCCAGGGCGTGCGGGTCGGCTCGGCGACCACCTCCGCACCCGCCTCGGCCAGCCGGGCCGTGGTGGCGGTCGAGTCGTCGACCTCGAAGGCGACCCTGATGTGTCCCGCGACCCGCTTGCCCACCTCCACCTCGTCGATGAACGCGGCATGGTTCGGGTCCGTCAGCTCCAGCGTCGCGCGCCCCGCCTCCAGGATGGTCACCCGTCCGTCGGGCGAGGAGAACGCGGCCCGTTCGGGCAGTCCGAGGACGTCCCGGTAGAAGCGCAACGCCTTGTCGTAGTCCTCCGCCGTGACGACGAGACGGAGTTCACGGACGGCGGGTGATACCTCGGACATAGGGCCTCCTCGATGGCGTCTGCTCGGTCAACTCCCCGACCGGTACCGCGGATTCCTCCCTCGTGGGAGTGAGAGACCACCTCGCCTCACCCGTACGGCCCAGACGCCGAAACCGCCCGTCCCGGCGATCCGGCGGGCACACCCCCGCCAGCAGTCTGAGGGAGCCGTCGACCACCGCCAACCCGCCGGGAGGCCCCCGTGCTCTCCACCCTCGCCCGCGCGGCGACCCGCCGCCCGCTGACCGTCATCGGCCTGTGGGCCGCCTTCCTGCTGCTGGGCTTCGGCCTCGGGACGGGCGTCTTCGCCGACCTCTCCGACGACGTGCCCGACGTACCGGGCACCGAGTCCGACCTGGCCGACGACTACCTCTCCGGTGTGGACCCGACCGGCGAGTCCGTCACCGCGGTCGTCGCGGGCGAGGCCGTCTCCGACGCGGCCCTGCGTGACCGGGTCGAGCGGACCGTCGCCAAGGTCCGCGAGATCGCCGGGGTGGCCGAGGTGCCGGACCCGTACACCACCCCCGGTCTCACCGCCCGGGACGGACAGGCCCTGATCATCCCCGTCACCTTCGAGGGCGGCCTCACCGACGAGGCCGAGGAGACGGCGACCGACTCCGCCGTCGAGACGATCAAGCGGATCGACGCGCCCGACGTCCACGTCAGCGGCGGCGAACTGCTCGGCCGACAGCTCGGGGAGCGCGCCCAACAGGACGTGAAGAACGCCGAGTTGATCTCCCTGCCGGTCGTACTCGCCCTGCTGCTGGTCGTGTTCGGGGGCCTGCGTGCCGCAGCGCTGCCGCTGGTGATCGCGGTGAGCGGGATCGCGGGGGCCCTCCTCGGGCTGTTCGCCTTCAGCCAGGTCACCGACATCTCGGTGTACGCGATCCAGGTCACCACCATGCTCGGCCTCGGACTCGCCGTCGATTACGCCCTGTTGACAGTGGTCCGCTTCCGCGAGGAACGCCGGCACACCGACGACGTCGTGGAGGCCGTGCACCGTACGGTCGCCGCCGCCGGCCGGACCGTCCTGTTCTCCGGGCTCACCGTGGCCGTCAGCCTGACCGGCCTGCTGGTCTTCCCGAGCGTGTTCCTGCGCAGCATGGGCCTGGCCGTCGCCGCCGTCGTCGTGGTCGACATGCTGGCCGCGGTGACCCTGCTGCCCGCGCTGCTCGCACGGTTCGGCGACCGCATCCGGCCCTCCAAGGCCCGCTCGGCGGACGAGGAGGGCCGTGTCTTCGCCCGCCTCGCCCGCTTCGCGCAGCGCCGCCGGGTCGCCGTCCTGGTCACCGTCGTCCCGGTCCTGCTGCTCCTGGCCCTGCCCGTGTCCGGCGTGCGGATCGCCATCGGGGACGCCCGGCAGCTGCCGTCCAGCACCGAGGCACGGCAGTTGTACGACACCGTCGACGCGCACTTCCCGAAGGGCACCGGGGTCTCTCCCGTGGTCGTCGTCCTCAAGCCCGGCACCGACCCCGCGACCGCGGACCGGATCCGCGCCCTGGTGCCGAACGCCGCGTCCCGTGACCTGCCGGGCGGCAACACCGTCGTGGAACTGCAGCCGCCCGGCACGGTGGACGGCACGGCGGCCACCGGCCTGGTCGAGCGGGTGCGGGAGCTGCGCGGCGACGAGCCCGTCCAGGTGACCGGGGTCGCCGCCCGGCTGGTCGACTTCCGCGCGATGCTCGCCGACCGGGCACCCTGGGCGGCGCTGACCGTCCTGGCCGCCGTCCTCGTCCTGCTGTTCGCCTTCACCGGCTCGGTGCTGATCCCGCTGCGCACGATCGCGACGACCCTGCTCAGCCTGGGCGCGGCGCTCGGCGTGGTGGTGTGGGTCTTCCAGGACGGCCACGGGGCCGGACTGCTCGGCGGTGAGGGCCTGGGCGCGCTGAGCCTGACCGCGCCGCCGCTGATCGTGTCGATCGCCTTCGGGCTCGCCATGGACTACGAGCTGTTCATCCTGGCCCGGATGCGGGAGGCCCGGCAGCGCGGCAACGACGACCACGAGGCCGTCGTGACGGGGCTGCGGCGGTCCGGGCGGGTCGTCACCTGCGCCGCACTGCTCCTCGCGATCGTGTTCGGCGCCTTCATGACCGGCGGGTTCTCCCCCATCCTCCAGATCGGCCTCGGCCTGACCCTGGCGGTACTGATCGACGCGACAGTCGTACGAATGCTGCTGGTCCCGGCGACCATGGCGCTGCTCGGCCGCCATGCCTGGTGGGCACCGAGGCCGCTGCGCAGGGCGCACGACCGGTTCGGGCTGCGGGAGCCGGCCACACGCGAGCACCCCGCGCCGACAAGCGCCTGACACCCGACGGACGGCGCCTGCCGCTGGCCCCGGATGCCATGGCGCCGCTA
>NZ_KQ948146.1:883132-925120 GCF_001513955.1 Streptomyces pseudovenezuelae
GAGCCGGCCACATGCGAAGGTCCCGCGCCGACAAGCGCCTGACACCGACAGGAGGCCCCCGCCGCCGGCTCCGGCGACCACAGCCCTGCTCGACCCTCGCGCCTGGTGAGCACCGAAGCCCTTGCGCACGGCCCCCAACCGATTCGGCCTCCGCGAGCCCGCCACCCCCGAGCGCCCCGCGCCGACAAGCGCCTGACAGCGAGAGACGGCGGTGCCCCCGGCACCGGGGGGCCGCCGTCCCCGCGTACGCGACGGCGATCGAGGCAACCCACGAAGCCCCCACGCACCCGCCGACGACCGGGGCTACCCCTCGAAGCCGCCCCTGCACCCGCCGACAAGTAAGGGCACCCCCAAAGCTCCCCCACCCCCAAGCACCCGCCGACAACCAGGGCCCCCGGGAAGCCCCACCCTCTCTCCCCCCGTATCCGCCGACGGCCACGCAGTCCCCCCTCACCCCCTCCTCACCCCCTCCTCACCGGAATCTCAGCCGGCAACCCGGCGATTCAAAGGATCAGCCAAGGTGCGGGGCGCACGATGCACCCGCAAGGGCGGATATCCCAGAAAGGCCTGCAGTGGGCGACTCGCACATATCGAACCGGTCCGGGCAGTCGGAGAAGTGGTCCCGGCGCGGGATCCTCGCCGCGCTCGGCGCCGTACCGGCCACGACCCTGCTGACGGGGTGCGGGAGCGGTTCGGCGGATGCCTCGCAGGGGTCGTCGGCGACCGCGTCCGTACGGGCGGCGACCAGGAAGGCTGTCGTCAAGGTCACCCCGGCCGACGGCACCACGAAGGCCGACTTCACCGCCCCTGTCGAGGTCACCGTCACCGACGGAACCCTCGCCTCGGTGAAGGTGACCGGCAACGACGGCTCCACGCTGGACGGGTCCTACAACAAGGCCAGGACGACCTGGACCTCGTCGAGGAACCCGTACTCGGGCACCAGGTACACGGTCGCGGTCGCGACACAGGGCGGCACCCAGGAGACGGCGGCCTTCACCACGAAGTCACCCGGCGAGACCTTCGTGGGCTACTTCACCCCCGAGGCGGGCTCCACCTCCGGCGTCGGCATGCCGGTGTCGATCAACTTCACCCATGCCGTGTCCGACAGGGCCGCCGTCCAGAAGGCGATCACCGTGACCGCGGAGCCCGCCGTGGAGATCGTGGGCCACTGGTTCAGCGACACCCGGCTCGACTTCCGGCCCGAGACCTACTGGGCGCCCGGCACGACGATCACGCTCGGTCTGCGGCTCAGGGACGTCCAGGGCACGGACGGCGTCTACGGCGTCCAGTCGAAGGACGTCACCTTCCACATCGGCCGCCGGCAGATCAGCACGGTCGACCTCGCCACCAAGCAGATGGTCGTCGAGCGGGGCGGCGAGACGATCGCCACCTACCCGGTCAGCGGCGGCGACCCGGACCACACCACATGGTCCGGGATCATGGTGATCAGCGAGCGGTTCAAGCAGACCCGCATGGAGTCCTCGACGGTCGGGCTCGGCGACGAGTACGACATCTCCGACGTCCCGCACGCCCAGCGCCTGACCACGTCCGGCACCTTCGTGCACGGCAACTACTGGGCGGCCGACTCGGTGTTCGGCAGCCGCAACACCAGCCACGGCTGCGTCGGCCTGCACGACGCCAAGGGCGCGAACGACAGCTCCGTGGATGGCTACAAGTTCTACGAGAGCTCCCTGCTCGGCGACGTCGTGATCGTGAAGAACTCCGGGGAGAGGACCGTGGAACCGTCGAACGGCCTCAACGGCTGGAACCTGTCGTGGTCGGACTGGAAGGCCGGCAGTGCGGTCCAGTAGTCATCGGGCTGGAAGGCCGGCAGGGCGGTCCAATAGTCATCGGACTCGCAGGCCGGCAGCGCGGCCCAGTCGTCACAGGAGCCTGGCGAGCGCGGCCTCTGAGGGGCTTCCCGGCGCCGCCTGGTAGACGATGATCACCTGCTGCTCCGCGCCCCCGACGATGAGCGCCTGCCGCCGCAGCGCCAGCTCGCCGACGGCCGGGTGCGCGAAGCGTTTGAGCTCGTCGCGGGAGGGCCGCGCGTCGTGCCGGGCCCACAGGCGGTGGAAGTCCTCGTCCGTCTCCAGCTCGGCGACCAGCGCCCCGACCCGGGGATCGCGCGGGTCGGCCTCGGCGCGCAGGGCGGCGGCGGTCTGCGCGGCGATCTCGGGCCAGTCGGGGAACAGTTGCCGGGCCGCCGGGTCGAGGAACATGTCCCGGGCCAGGTTGTGTCCCGGCTCGTACATCGGGGCGAGCGCGCGGGCCCACTTGTTGGCGGCCAGCACGTCGAACCGCCGGTCGCGCACATACGCCGGGGTGCCCGCCCACGCGTCGAGCAACTGGTGCACGTCCGGGGCGACTTCGGTCTCCGCGGGGCGTGCGGGGCCGGGCGTGGGCGCGGCGAGCGCGAACAGGTGCGCACGGGCGTCGTCGTCCAGTTCCAGCGCCCGTGCGAGCGCCCGCAGCACCTGCGGCGACGGATGCTGGTCGACGCCCTGCTCCAGCCGGGTCAGATAGGGCTCGCTGATGCCGGCGAGCCGGGCCAGCTCGTCGCGGCGCAGTCCCGCGACCCGGCGCCTGCCGTGGTCGGGCAGCCCCGCACGCGCGGGCGGGACCCTGCCCCGCCGGGCCTTCAGGAACTCTCCGAGCGCGTTGTCGGCCGCCATGGCGGAAGGGTAACCCTGCGGGGGTGCTGGCTGCCGTCCGGCCGAACGCGCAGGGTCGAGGGCATGACGAAGACATGGTTCATCACCGGCGCGTCCCGCGGCTTCGGCCGGATCTGGGCCGAGGCCGCACTGTCCCGAGGCGACCGCGTGGCCGCCACCGCCCGCCGCCCCGAGTCCCTGAAGCCCCTCGCCGGCTCCTACGGCGACGGCGTCCTGCCGCTCACCCTCGACGTCACCGACCGGACGGAAGCCTTCGCCGCGGTCCGACGGGCCGCCGACACCTTCGGGCGCCTCGACGTGGTCGTCAACAACGCGGGCTACGGCCTGTTCGGCATGGTCGAGGAGACCACCGAGGCACAGGCCCGCGCCCAGCTGGACACCAACGTGCTCGGCCCACTGTGGGTGACCCAGGCGGCCCTGCCGGTCCTGCGCGCCCAGGGCGCCGGGCACATCCTGCAGGTGTCCAGCCTCGGCGGCCTGGCCGCCTTCCCCTCCCTCGGCCTGTACAACGCCTCCAAGTGGGCGCTGGAGGGCATGAGCGAGGCGCTTGCCCAGGAGGTCGGCCCGCTCGGCATCCGCGTCACGATCGTCGAACCCGGCCCGTACGGCACCGACTGGTCCGGTTCCTCCGCGGTGCACACCGAGCCCATCGACGCCTACGACCCGGTCCGCGCGGCACGCCGGGCCGGGGCCTCGGCCCGCGCACCCCAGGACCCCGCGGCCACCGCCGAGGTCGTCCTCGAACTCGTCGACACCGACGAACCACCCCTGCGGCTCTTCCTCGGCACGTACCCCTATCCCGTCGTCGAGGCGGCCTACCGGCAGCGCCTGGACACCTGGGACGCGTGGCGCGAGCTCGCCGCGAGGGCGTGAGCCGGCACTCCGTCGGGGCGAGCCCCCCGGCCGGAGGCGCCCCGGACTCGGCACCCGAGGCACCCGAGGCACCCGACGCCCGCTCACCGCCCGGGGCCGACCAGCGCACACGACCCGCCCCGTGTCGGGGCCCGGCCGAAGACGGCATCTCCGCTCGGCAGGGGCCCCGCGTCGCCTTCACCCGCTGAACTCACCTGCGGCGCAGCGACTTTCACTGTTTCACCTCTTGACGACCGGAGTGGCCGAGAGCACATTGGGCGCACTTTGAGAGCGCTCTCAGAGTGCACTCGAAGCGCATCCGCACCCCCACCCCGTACCCGAGAGGCACCCCCATGAGCGAAACCTCCGGCATACCCAGACGGCGACGGGTCCTCGTCGCCGTGCTGAGCACCCTCGGCCTGGCCGCCGCCCTCGCGACGGCCGCCACCCTCCCCGCCGACGCCTCCGCCCCCACACCCCCCACGGGCTGGTCGCAGGTCTTCCTCGACGACTTCAACGGCTCCGCGGGGACCGGTGTCTCCACCTCCAACTGGCAGTACGCGACCGGGACTTCCTACCCCGGCGGCCCCGCCAACTGGGGTACCGGCGAGGTCGAGACGATGACCAACAGCACCAGCAACGTGGCGCTGGACGGCAACGGCAACCTGCGGATCACCCCGCTCCGCGACTCGGCCGGCCGATGGACCTCGGGCCGTATCGAGACCAACCGCACCGACTTCCAGCCCCCGTCCGGCGGCAAACTGCGCGTCGAGGCCCGCATCCAGATGCCCAACGTCACCGGCACCGCGGCCGAGGGCTACTGGCCGGCGTTCTGGGCGCTGGGCGCGCCCTACCGCGGCAACTACCAGAACTGGCCGGGCGTCGGCGAGCTGGACATCATGGAGAACGTCCAGGGCATGAACCGGGTGTGGGCCACGATGCACTGCGGCACCAACCCGGGCGGCCCGTGCAACGAGACGACCGGCATCGGCAACAACGTCCCCTGTCCGGGCTCCACCTGCCAGTCCGGCTTCCACACCTACACGATGGAGTGGGACCGCTCGGTGAGCCCCGAGACGATCCGCTTCCTGGTGGACGGCACCCAGTTCCACTCGGTCAACGCGAGCCAGGTGGACGCCACCACCTGGGCCAACGCCACCCAGCACGGCTTCTTCGTCATCCTCAACGTGGCGATGGGCGGCGCCTTCCCTGACGCGTTCGGCGGCGGTCTCGACTCCGGCACCCAGTCCGGCGTCCCCATGGTCGTGGACTACGTCCAGGTGCTGTCGGCGAGTGGGAGCGGTACCACGCCGCCGTCCACCGGGGGCGTCGACGCCTACGGCACCATTCAGGCGGAGTCGTACACCAGCCAGAGCGGTGTCGGCACCGAGACCACGACCGACACCGGCGGCGGCCAGAACATCGCGTCCCTCGCCAACGGCGACTGGGCGCTCTACCAGAACGTCAACTTCGGCTCCACCGCGGCGACTCAGTTCGTCGCGCGGGTGGCGAGCGGCGCGGCGGGCGGGGTCAGCGGCCTGGTCGAGGTGCGCCTGGACAGCCGTACCGCCACCCCGATCGGCAGCTTCGCCCTCGCCAACACCGGTGGCTGGCAGTCCTGGAGAACGGTCCCGGCCAACATGAGCTCCGTCACCGGCACCCACAACGTCTATCTGACCTTCACCAGCGGCCAGCCGGCCGACTTCGTGAACGTGAACTGGTTCACCTTCGGTCACTGACAGGCTGCTTCAGTCGCCGCCAGGCCGCCTTGCCGAGCCGAGGCACGACAGTTGTCACGGAGGCGGGTCTGTTGTCGCCAGAGTTTGCTCCGGTGGCGGCAGACCGGCTCCGACCAGCCGACGCGACCATTACCGACGTCGAACTATCGAAGAATCCGCTGGGCAGATCGCGAAAGCAGACTCACGTTCGAGGTGGCGGCAACCGGCGCTGTTTTCGTGCGGTTAGCAATTCAACCAAATCCTGTGTCGAGATGCGGGAAACGCATGGCGGACAGAGACTGGACGTAGAAGCTCTGGCCAGACTTCGGCGGAGCCTCTGGGGGCACACGGCACAGAAACTCGGCTCGGGCAACTGGCGAGTCGACAGGTGCCCATGTGCAATACGGGAAATTTGCAGCACGTCGACGGGTGAGTGACATGACGGACGCTTCGAACAAAAGCAGCGCGGAAGAACTGGCCCAGCAGGTCATGCCCACGATCCTGGAACTGCAGAGGGTTCTTGTCGAGGGGTCGAGAAACGCTCTCGGGACCGGAAGTGAACGGATGGCCGGCATCGTGAGCCTCACCTCCTGCACCTCCCACAGTTGCCACGGAGTGGCCGAAAGGTAGGGACACCACCGACACCAACGTTCCCCTGGGGACTCACTTTTCCGTCCCCTGACGGTCGACGGACTGTCCCCGGGGGAGCTGCGCGGGATGGCATCCTCATCAGCCCGGAGGAGTCGGACATGCAGAGTTGGGAAGAATTGTACTTTTATTCCCAGTACGATTCGCGGTGGTTCGAAAGCCCAACGAGGTACCAGCCTTCGTCAGAATTCCTGGATCTCTACCAGCGCCTGGCTCCGGCCGATTGGAATGTTCGTCGGGATGGGATCTGGTACGGTGCATCGCCGTCCCAGTTTCAACTACCCCGTCAGGGATGGAAGATACACGTATCAGTTCGGCCACAGGAAGCCTTGAAGTGCCTGGAGCGAGCCCTCCCCCTCCTCTTCGACGCCTCAACACCGTTCAAGTTCCTGGTAGACACGAAGACCGTCACATCGGTGAACGGAAAACTGTGGCCCAGACAATCCGGCGGAAAGTGCATAACCATATACCCGCCGAACATGAAAGAATTCACCCGACTGGGGAACAGGCTCAAAGAGGAACTTCTGGACTTCACGGGCCCTTACATTCTCTCTGACCGCCGGTGGCCTGGTTCATCCTGCGTCCACTATCGCTACGGAGGCTTCCAGCCCGTTTCAGTCCTTCAGATAGACGGAAGCCGACGCTTTGTCATACGCGATCCAGACGGCGGTTACGTGCCGGACACACGCCACCCCTTTTGGGATCCCCCGCATTGGGTGACAGACCCCCTGGTTGCTCCAGAATCCCAAGAGCACATGGAATACGTCAGTAATCCGACTCTGCTCAACGAGCGATTCGCGGTGACCTCCGCTCTGACTTTCACCAACCGAGGCGGAGTTTATCTCGCAGACGACCTGGCCACCGACACCACGGTCGTCATCAAAGAGGCGCGTCCAGAGATCCTCATCGGCACGCACGCAATCGACTCCGTGGCACTATTGGCAAAGGAGTATCGGATCCTGGAGCAACTCTCCGATTGCGAGTTGTTCGTCAAACCTGTCACCATGTTCGAAGACCGCGGGCACGCTTTTCTGGTTGAAGAGTTCATACCAGGTGAGCATCTCGGTCGCTTCACCATACGAAGTAATCCGCTGTACCACGGAAACATCACTCGTGAGACGCTGAGCGAATACTACTCCAGTACACGTCGACTGTGGCTTCAGATAGCTCAGGCGATCGACTTTTCTCACACGAACGGAATAGTCATCGGTGACATTTCCTACGGAAATGTCATGCTGGCTGACGGCGATAAAGCCATCTGTTTCGTCGATCTCGAATGCGCAACCGAAGACGGTATAGATCAGCCGGTGGGACTTCACACGCCAGGCCTGGTCACAGGACAGGCTGTACGCGAAGGGGTGAACGATCGCGCCAGTGACGTCTACGCCTTGGGCGCCATTATGTTCGGAAGCATAATGCTGGCCAACGGTGTTTCCGAGTTGCACCCGCCTTCGCTCCAGCGATTCCTATCCGACCTGGTAGAGGATCTAGGATTGTCGGACCGATTCATCGACTTGGTTGTTCACTTGATGAGCGAATCGAGTGCGGGCCGCGTTCCCGACATGAAGGGAGTCCTCTCGGAAATAGAACAGATGCCGATACTGCAAGAAGGTCCCTCAAGCCCTCGGTTGGTCAAGCCGAGCCACAGACCGGTCGACACGTCACCGAACGATGTGATCGAACCCGAACCCGACGACAGCCATCGTGCTCTTGCCCTGGCCGCTCGCGCTGCCGGACTCTCCTATGTGGTGAACACTGCCGACCTGCAGCGGAAGGACAGACTGTTTCCAGCCGATCCAGCGGTGTTCGAGACCAACCCACTCTCGATCTCACATGGGGCGGCCGGAGTACTGCACGCGCTCCATTATGCAGGCCGGCCAATTCCCCAGCCATTCCTGTCGTGGCTGTTGAGTCATGACATCGACAACGGCCGCTATCCGCCCGGTCTGTACATGGGGCAGGCGGGGATCGCATGGGTACTGCAAGAACTGGGACACCCTGAAGAGGGCGTGGAACTGCTGCGGCGCGCCCGTCGGCACGAACTGCTGCACACATCTCCCAATATAATGCACGGCGATTCCGGATACGGCCTTGCCTGCCTGAAATTCTGGGCGGCAGGCCTGGGGGAAGAATTCCTTTCCGAGGCCGAACAAACGGGACGCCACCTCATGGACTCATGTCAGCACAGCAGGGAGGGAATCTACTGGGTCGACTCCTCGGGCACCGTCCCCATCGGCTATGCATTCGGGAGCAGTGGGATATCCCTGTTCCTGCTGTACCTGTCACAAGCGATCGAGGACGAGCAGGTTTTCGAGGCGGGCCGTGCCGCACTGAATCACGACCTGGGGTACGCGATGCACAACGGCGGAGAGTTCCTGGGATTCCCCGCCCTGGCGCCAGAGGATGACGAGCTGGGTGGGGTTGTGGCCAGATGCTACTGGGATTATGGATCGGCGGGAATCCTCACGCCGCTAGTCCGCTACCTGGCGGTGAATCCGGACCCAGCCCTCTCCCACTGGTTCGGGCAGCTCACCGAAAACGTTTCACACAAGTACGCCGTATTCCCTCAGATGTTCCATGGGCTCGCAGGCATGGGAAATGCTCTTCTTGACGCATGGTACTTCACGCATGACCCCCAGTATCGCAAGGCGGCATGGAGAGTGGCGGAGGGAGTGCTCTTGTTTCGTGTCGATCGCCCTGAGGGCGCAGGCTTCCCCGGCGAGCAGGCGATGCGCGAGAGTTCCGATTTTGCAACCGGCGCAGCCGGGGTTGCTCTTTTTCTCGATCGGCTGATCAAGTCAGACACCGGTTTTCCGGAAAATTTCAATTTCGTGGTGGACGAATTGCTGAGGTCTTGCCGACCGCCGACGTCCGCTGGTCAATTGGCCTGACAGACGGATGAGGTCCCGCGGGACAGCCTCGTGTCACCCCAAGTCTCGTGTCACCCCAGATAGGCCGGGGCGACCGCGGAGGTCATCAGGCGGTGGGCCGTGCCGGTGCCGTCGGCGGGTACGGTCCACAGGTCGGAGCCGTAGTCGCCGGGGAGGGCGTAGACGAGGGTGTCGTCGTCGGCCCACAGTGCCTGGTCGTCGATGTCGCGCGACTCGGCGGTCGCGGTCTCCTTCATGGTGCGCAGGTCCAGGACGTACAGCCGCCAAGGGGCGTCGGGAGAGAGCCCCTTGACGCGCTTCTTGTAGGCGACGCGGGTGCCGTCGGGTGAGAGGGAGGGGCATTCGACGTTGCGGTGCAGGGTGGTGAGGGTGCGTGCGGTCACGTCGCCCCGCACGAGATACGTCCGGCCGCCGGTCGCCAGCGTGGCGTAGAAGCGGTTGTCGTCGGCGAAGGTGACGCCCCAGACGTTGGTGTCGGCGGCGTGGTACGTGCGGCCGTCCTTGACGATGTGGAAGGTCTCCAGGTTGTCGTCGATCGCCCAGGTACGGGTGTCCACGACGGCCGTGCGGGTGGAGAAGTTCGGTCCGGCGTACGAGTCCCCGCTGACGAACACCGTCCAGGCGACCATGTGTCCCGAGGGCGAGACCCGGGCCCGGGTGGGGATGCCGGCCGCCGGGAAGCGGTGGCGTTCGCGCAGGTGCGCGTCGAGCACCACCGCGCGGTAGGTGTCCTCCAGCGCGCCGTGCACGGCCTGGAGGCAGATGCCGGTGCCGGCCGCCGCGTGGAAGCGCAGGCACTTCACCCCCGAGGCGGTGCGCGGGCCCTCGGGATCGTCGGCGGGCACGGTGGCGATCTCGTCGCGGTGCGGGCCCCAGGCGAGATTGCGCACCAGCAGGCGGCGTCCGGCCGTGGGGCGGAGCGAGACGGTGCCGGCCCGTACGGTCGGTCCGTCCGCCTGCTGCCGGTCCCTCATGCCCGAGCGGTGGGCGGCGTACAGCACCGAGCCGGTGCCGACGGCACCGAGCAGCAGGACGGCGACGAGCAGGGTCACCAGACGGGGCGTTCGGGTCACGCGGGCACCTCGTCGGGGGTGGGGGTCTCGGCCGTGCCGCGCAGGACGAACACGGCCACGACGGCGCTGACGGCCAGCGCGGCCGCGGTGACGGCGAGCGCGGTCCGCCCGCCCCACAGGCTCCAGGCCGCGCCGAAGGCGAGCGAGCAGGCGAACCGGGCCAGCGCCTGCCCGGTGCCCACCAGCGCCTGCCCGGCGCCCTGGTGCCGGGCGGGGACGACCGCGGCGGTGGCGGCCGCGAGCACTCCGTCGGTGGCCGCGTAGAAGGTGCCGTGCAGCACGAGGACGGCGATCACGGCCGGGACACCGTGCCACGGCGAGAGCACCAGGCCGTAGCCGAGCAGCAGGACACCGTGGCCGGCCAGGAAGAGCAGGCGGCGGCTGACGCGGTCGGCGAGCGCGCCGAGCGGCACGGCGAGCAGCAGGAAGCAGGCGGCGGTGCCCAGCGGCAGCAGCGGGAACAGGTGGGCGGGGAGGTTCCCCTCGCGCTGGAGCAGCAGATAGAGGAAGGAGTCGCTGACGGTGGTCAGGCCGAGCAGGGCCGCGCACACGGTGAGGCGGCGCAGTTCAGGACGCCGCAGCAGGCCGATCGCCTCACGCAGTTGTGGCGGGCGGACCGGCTCGGGCGGTGGCGGCCGTCGTACGGCGTCGGCGGGGGCGTCGATGCGGCGGGGCACGAAGAGCACCAGCACCAGGACGCCGAGTACGGCGACGCAGCCGCTGACCGCGAAGACCGCGTCGTAGCCGTCGACGGTGGCCCGCAGGACGGCGAAGGCGACGAGCGGGCCGAGCAGCGCGCCGGTGGTGTCCATGGCACGGTGGACACCGAACGCCCGTCCCCTGTGGGCGGGTTCGGTCGCCAGCGAGATCATCGCGTCCCGCGGGGCGGTGCGCAGTCCCTTGCCGGTCCGGTCGACAGCGAGCACCGCGCTGAGCACGGGCAGGGTGTGGGCGAGGAGCAACAACGGCTTGCACAGGGCCGACAGACCGTAGCCGAGGCCCGCCACGACCTTGTGGCGGCGGCCGCCCCGGTCGGCGAGGTGGCCGCCGGCCAGCCGGACGAGGGCGCCGACGCCGTTGTTGATGCCGTCGAGGAGGCCGAAGCCGAGGGGCGAGAGGCCGAGGCCCGCGACCACGTACAGCGGCAGGACGGCCGTGACCATCTCCGAGGAGACGTCCGTGATCAGGCTGACCGCGCCCAGCGCCAGCACGGTGGAGGGCACGGCGGCCGGCCGCCGCACCGGAGGGGTGTCCGGTACGACGGCGGCCTCGGTGCCGCGGGAACCCGTGCTCCGGGAGTCCGCGAGGTACACGGGCGTCAGTTCCAGATGCCGGTGATGTCGGCGGCGGAGGCGGCGTTGCCCGCGTGGGCGCTCAGACCCGCCAGGTCCTCCACCGTGCGCAGCACGTTGTAGTGGTTGTAGGTGGTGGAGCTGGTGCTGCCCGGGGTGACGTGCTGCCCGTAGAACAGGGTGGGGATGCGGTTGCCGGAGAGCTTGTTGTCCTCGTCGAAGGTGACGGCGAGGATGCTGTTGTGGGTCTTGGCCCACGTGGCGTAGGCGCCCAGGTTGTTCTTGATCCAGGTGTCGCCCGTGGAGACCGAGCAGTCGTGCATGTCGCTGCACAGGTTCGGGACCACGAAGGACACCTTGGGCAGGGTCGTGTAGTCGGTCGGGAACTGCGCGAAGGTCTTCGCGGTGCTGGTCGGCACGTTGGAGAAGCCGAACCACGGGTTGTGCTTCTGCGCGTAGTCGCCGCTGCTGCAGGTCGTCGAACCCTGGCTGGGCAGCGACTCGTTGTAGCTCGCCCAGGTCTTGCCCGCGGCGATGAGCTCGGAGGCGAGGTTGGGCTTGTTGATCGAGCCGACGCTCACGCAACTGTCGTCGGTGCGGCCCTGGTTGGAGCCGGAGAAGAGCATGTAGTAGTTCGGCTCACTGGGGTGGGTGAGGCCGTAGGACTGGGTGAGGTCGGCGCCACCCGCCTTGAGGGTGCTGTTGAGGTACGGGGCGCTGGAGCTTCCGATGACCTGCGAGTAGGCGTGGTTCTCCATCACCACGACCACGACGTGGTCGGGGGCGGGGAGAGCGGCTGCCTCGGCGGTGGAGGCCGTCGCGGCCCACACGCCGATCGAGGTGGCGGTGAGGGCGAGGGCTCCGGCGAGTGCGGAGAGGGAACGTCGGTTGCGCTGCGGTGCCTTGACGGCGGCCATGACTGTCCTCCGGACAGAGGTGACGGACGTTCGGGGGGAGCGGCGCCGCAACCCTAGGAGCTCTCGGCCGGGTCCACGTGAAGGCCGGGCGAACCGTGGGCCCCACCGGGCAAAGATCACCCCACGCACAGGTCATGCACAGCAAAGGGAGGGTCAAGTGAGCGTCGGACGGGCCCGGTTCGACCGGGTCACATCCACCCTCACCCATGACGCAGGGCCCGTTGCCCTCGGGATCGGTCAGCACGAGATGGTCTGCGTGGTGCCGTCGAAGAAGATGTCACGCAGTCGGGCCAACTCGATCCGCTCCTACAGAAGTTCCGTCCGGAACGCCGCCGGTGTCATGTCGGTGTGCTGATGGAAGAACTTGGAGAAGTTCGCGGCGTCGGGAAACCCCACCGCCGCCCCCACCCGCCCGATCGGCAGGTCGGTGTGGGCCAGCAGCCGCTTCGCCTCCAGCACGACCCGCTTGTCGATGAACCCCTTGGGGGTCTCCCCCGTGGCGGCCCGCACCGCGCGCACCAGGGTCCGGCGGGAGTATCCCAGCGCGTCGGCGTAGGCGCTGACACTGTGGTTCGTGGCGAAGTCCTTCTCGACCGCGTCCCGGAACAGGGTGAACGTCGACTCGGCCCGCCGCCCCGCCTCCGCCGAACTCGCCGCGAGGTGGGCAAGCCGCAGCAGGAACGCCGTCAACGCGTGCCGCAGGACCGAGGTGTGCAGGCTCAGCGGCAGGGTCGACGTGTCCTCGTACTCCCGCTGCAGCAGGGCCACGGAGGCCTGGAGTCCCGCCAACTGGGCGTCGGAGGGGCGCAGCAGCGGCGGGAGGTCGTAGCGGTAGAGCCCGGTCGCCTCCACGGTGGCCCGCGGCAGGAAGCCCGGCTGCATGGTCAGGACGGTTCCGCGGTACTCGCTCGTCGGTGAGAAGCGGTGGACCTGGCCCGGGCGGATCCACAGCAGGTCGCCCGCGGCCGCCTCGTACTCGGCGAAGTCGATCATGTGGCGGACGGGTCCGGCGTCGAAGAGCATCACCACATGGAAGTCGATGCGGTGCACGCGCTCCAACGGGGCATCCGCGTGCCAGGTGCGTCCGGCTCCCATCGGGCCGACCTGCATGCCGACTCCGCACACGCTCAGCTCGCTGGGGAAGGGGAACGTTCTGATCCCGTCCACTGTGCCGTCACCGTCTCCACCTTGGATGGAGCCTTGGGATGTTCTGTCCGCCATGTCCTGCTCGTGCCGCCTGCCTGGAGCGTTCCGTGTCCCACTTTCACCACAGGCTGGCACACCGTGACCTTCCCCCGTAAAAGTCAGACTTTTAAGTTTGAACACGTCAGGCCAGCTTTCCCGCTCCGATCGAGGATTTCTTGAAGATGAGCACGCAGACACCGGACAGCTTCGAATGGACCGACCTCGACCGTCGCGCCGTCGACACGGCCCGCCTCCTGGCGGCCGATGCCGTGCAGCAGGTCGGAAACGGCCACCCTGGCACCGCGATGGCCCTGGCCCCGGCGGCGTACACGATCTTTCAGAAGGTGATGCGTCACGACCCCGCCGATCCCGAGTGGACCGGCCGTGACCGCTTCGTCCTCTCCCCCGGGCACACCTCGCTGACGCTCTACACCCAGCTCTACCTCTCCGGGTACGAGCTGGAGCTCGACGACCTCAAGGCCTTCCGCACCCACGGCTCCAAGACGCCCGGCCACCCCGAGTACGGGCACACCGCCGGCGTCGAGACCACCACCGGCCCGCTCGGCCAGGGTGTCGCCAACGCCGTCGGCATGGCGATGGCCGCCCGCTACGAACGCGGCCTCTTCGACCCCGAGGCTCCGGAGGGCGAGTCGCCCTTCGACCACACCATCTGGGCGATCGTCTCCGACGGCGACCTTCAGGAGGGCATCTCCGCCGAGGCCTCCTCCCTCGCCGGCCACCAGAAGCTCGGCAACCTGGTCTTCCTCTACGACGACAACCACATCTCCATCGAGGGCGACACCGCCACCGCGTTCTCGGAGGACGTGCTGAAGCGGTACGAGGCCTACGGCTGGCACACCCAGCGCATCGAGCCCGGCGCCGACGGCGACATCGACGTACACGCCCTGTACGCGGCCCTGAAGACCGCCCAGGCCGAGACGGAGCGCCCCTCGATCATCGCGATGCGCACGATCATCGCCTGGCCCGCCCCGAACGCGCGGAACACCGAGGCCGCCCACGGCTCCGCGCTCGGCGCCGACGAGGTCGCCGCGACCAAGCGCCTCCTCGGTTTCGACCCGGACCGGAGCTTCGAGGTCGCGGACGAGGTCATCCGTCACACCCGTCTGGCCCTGGACCGGGGCGCCGACGCGCACGCGGCCTGGGACAAGCAGATCTCCGTGTGGCGCGGTGAGCAGCCCGAGCGGGCCGAGCTCTTCGACCGGGTCGTCGCCGGCCAGCTCCCCGAGGGCTGGGAGTCCGCGATCCCGGTGTTCGAGGAGGGCACGTCCGTCGCCACCCGTGCCGCCTCCGGCAAGATCCTCCAGGCGCTCGGTCCGGTGCTGCCCGAGCTGTGGGGCGGCTCCGCCGACCTCGCCGGGTCGAACAACACCACCATCGACAGGACGAGCTCCTTCCTCCCGAAGGACAACGCGCTGCCGGAGGCCGACCCGTACGGCCGTACCGTCCACTTCGGAATCCGCGAGCACTCGATGGCCGCCGAGATGAACGGCATCGCGCTGCACGGCAACACACGGATCTACGGCGGCACCTTCCTGGTGTTCTCCGACTACATGCGCAACGCCGTGCGCCTGTCGGCGCTGATGCAGCTGCCCGTCACCTACGTCTGGACGCACGACTCCATCGGCCTGGGCGAGGACGGCCCGACCCACCAGCCGGTCGAGCACCTCGCGTCCCTGCGCGCCATCCCGGGCCTGAACGTCGTCCGCCCGGCCGACGCCAACGAGACCGCCACCGCCTGGGCCGAGATCCTGCGCCGGCACGCCACCGACCCGGCCCCGCACGGCCTCGCGCTGACCCGCCAGGGCGTCCCGACGTACGCCCCGAACCCGGACGCGGCCAGGGGCGGTTACGTGCTGCGGGACTCCTCCACCGAGGCCCCGGACGTCGTCCTCATCGCCACCGGCTCCGAGGTCCAGCTCGCCGTCGCCGCGCGGGAGCGGCTGGAGGCGGAGGGGGTCGGCACCCGGGTGGTGTCGATGCCGTCCGTGGAGTGGTTCGAGGAGCAGCCGCGGGAGTACCGGGAGAGCGTCCTTCCGCCGTCCGTGCGAGCCCGCGTCGCAATCGAGGCCGGTATCGGTCTCACGTGGTACCGCTTCACAGGTGACGCAGGACGCATCGTCTCCCTCGAACACTTCGGCGCCTCCGCCGACGCCAAGACCCTGTTCGCCGAGTACGGCTTCACCCCCGAGAACGTCGTCGCGGCCGCCAGGGAATCCCTCGCCGCCGCGCGTGGTTGATCCGACCGCCAGAAAGAAGATGATCACTGTGACCGAAGCGACCGCGACCGCGGGAGCACTCAAGCGCCTGTCCGACGAGGGCGTCTCCATCTGGCTGGACGACCTCTCGCGCCGGCGGATCGAGTCCGGGAACCTCGCCGAACTCGTCGCCACCCGGCATGTCGTCGGCGTCACCACCAATCCGTCCATCTTCCAGGCCGCGATCGGCTCCGGAGAGGGCTACGAGGAGCAGTTGGCCGACCTCGCCACCCGGGGCGTGACGGTCGACGAGGCCGTACGCATGATGACGACGGCCGACGTGCGCGCCGCCGCTGACGTGCTGCGTCCGGTGCACGAGGCCACCGGCGGGCGGGACGGCCGGGTCTCCATCGAGGTCGACCCCCGGCTCGCCCACGACACGCGGGCGACGGTCGCCGAGGCCAAGCAGCTCGCCTGGCTGGTGGACCGCCCCAATGTCATGATCAAGATCCCGGCGACGAAGGCCGGGCTCCCGGCGATCACCGAGGTCATCGGCCTCGGGATCAGCGTCAACGTCACGCTGATCTTCTCCCTGGAGCGCTACCGCGAGGTCATGGACGCCTACCTGGCCGGTCTGGAGAAGGCCGCGAAGAACGGCCTCGACCTCTCCACGATCCACTCCGTCGCCTCCTTCTTCGTCTCCCGGGTCGACTCCGAGATCGACAAGCGGCTCACGGTCCTCGGCACGGAGAAGGCCCTCGCGCTCAAGGGACGGGCGGCGCTCGCCAACGCGCGGCTCGCCTACCAGGCGTACGAGGAGGTCTTCGGCGGTGAGCGCTGGACCTCCCTCGGCGGAGCCCGCGCCAACAGGCAGCGCCCGCTGTGGGCCTCGACCGGCGTGAAGGACCCGTCCTACAAGGACACGCTCTACGTCGACGACCTGGTCGCGCCCGGCACGGTCAACACCATGCCCGAGGCCACGCTGAACGCCACCGCCGACCACGGCGTGATCACCGGCGACACGGTGACCGGCGGCTACGCGCAGGCCCGCGCCGACCTGGCCGCCGTGGAGGCGCTGGGGATCTCGTACGACGAGGTGGTGCGGCAGCTGGAGGACGAGGGTGTCGCCAAGTTCGAGGCGGCCTGGCAGGAGCTGCTGGACGCCGTGACCAAGTCGCTGAACAGCAAGGGAGTGGACGCGGAATGACCATCACCGCCGACTGGGAGAACCCCCTGCGCGACGAGCGCGACCGGCGTCTGCCCCGGATCGCCGGGCCCTCCGGGCTCGTCATCTTCGGAGTCACCGGCGACCTGTCCCGCAAGAAGCTGATGCCGGCCGTCTACGACCTCGCCAACCGCGGCATGCTCCCGCCGGGCTTCTCGCTCGTCGGGTTCGCCCGCCGGGACTGGGAGGACGAGGACTTCGCGCAGATCGTGCACGACTCCGTGCGCGAGCACGCGCGGACCGAGTTCCGTGAGGAGGTCTGGCAGCAGCTCGCCGAGGGGATGCGGTTCATCCCGGGCGACTTCGACGACGACACGGCCTTCAAGCAGCTGCGCCAGACCGTCGAGGACCTGGACAAGGCCCGCGGCACCAGCGGCAACTACGCCTTCTACCTCTCCGTACCGCCGAAGTTCTTCCCGAAGGTCGTCCAGCAGCTCAAGAAGCACGGGCTGGCCAACGCGCCCGAGGGGTCCTGGCGGCGGGCGGTCATCGAGAAGCCGTTCGGCCGCGACCTGAAGAGCGCCCGCGAGCTCAACGCCCTGGTGCACGACGTGTTCGAGCCGGACCAGGTGTTCCGCATCGACCACTACCTGGGCAAGGAGACCGTCCAGAACATCCTGGCGCTGCGCTTCGCCAACCAGATGTACGAGCCCATCTGGAACCGGTCGTACGTGGACCACGTCCAGATCACGATGGCCGAGGACATCGGCATCGGCGGCCGGGCCGGCTACTACGACGGCATCGGCGCCGCCCGTGACGTCATCCAGAACCACCTGCTCCAGCTCATGGCGCTCACCGCCATGGAGGAGCCGGCCGCCTTCGACGCCGAGTCGCTGCTGACCGAGAAGCTGAAGGTCCTCAGGGCCGTGAAGCTGCCGGAGGACCTCGGCAAGCACACCGTGCGCGGCCAGTACGCGGGCGCCTGGCAGGGCGGCGAGAAGGTGCTCGGGTACCTGGAGGAGGACGGCATCGACCGGACCTCCACCACCGACACGTACGCGGCCGTCAGGCTGAACGTGGACAACCGCCGCTGGGCGGGCGTCCCCTTCTACCTGCGCACCGGCAAGCGCCTGGGCCGCCGGGTCACCGAGATCGCCGTCGTCTTCCAGACGGCCCCGCACTCGCCCTTCGACTCCACGGCCACCGAGGAGCTGGGCTCCAACGCGATCGTCATCCGGGTGCAACCGGACGAGGGCATGACGGTCCGGTTCGGTTCGAAGGTGCCGGGCACCTCGATGGAGATCCGGGACGTAACGATGGACTTCGCCTACGGCGAGTCGTTCACGGAGTCCAGCCCGGAGGCGTACGAGCGGCTCATCCTGGATGTCCTCCTCGGTGACGCCAACCTGTTCCCGCGTCACCAGGAAGTGGAAGAGTCCTGGAAGATCCTCGACCCGATCGAGGAGCACTGGGCGAACCACGGCCGTCCGGCGCAGTACGCGTCGGGTACCTGGGGACCCGAGGAAGCCGACGAGATGCTCGCACGAGACGGACGGAGCTGGCGCAGGCCATGAAGATCGACCTGACCGACACCACGGCAAGCAAGATCAACAAGGCGCTGGTGCAGGGTCGCCGCGCCATCGGAACCCCCGCCGTGGGCATGGTCCTGACGATGGTGATCGTCACGGACGAGGAGAACGCCTACGACGCGATCAAGGCGGCCGAGGAGGCCTCGCACGAGCACCCCTCGCGCACCCTGGTCGTCATCAAGCGGCACGCCCGCACCCCGCGCGACCGCACCAACTCGCACCTCGACGCCGAGGTCCGGGTGGGCGCCGACGCCGGCACCGGCGAGACGGTCATCCTGCGGACGTACGGCGAGGTCTCCGACCACGCCGACTCCGTCGTGCTGCCGCTGCTGCTGCCCGACGCCCCGGTCGTCGTGTGGTGGCCGGTGGACGCGCCGGAGAACCCGGCCAAGGACCCGCTGGGCGCGCTGGCCCAGCGCCGGATCACCGACCTGTACGCCGTCGAGAACCCCCTCGACGTCCTCGCGGCCCGGGTCCGCTCCTACGCGCCCGGCGACACCGACCTGGCCTGGACCCGGCTGACGCCGTGGCGCTCGATGCTGGCGGCGGCCCTCGACCAGGCCCGTGCGGAGATCATCTCCGGGGCCGTGGAGGCCGAGGCCGACAACCCGGCCGCCGAACTGCTCGCGCGCTGGCTGGAGGCGCGGCTGAAGGTGAAGATCGACCGTGTGGTCACCGCCGGTCCGGTCGTCACCGCCGTCCGCCTGGGCACCGCGGGCGGCGAGGTCGTCATCGACCGTCCCGAGGGCCCGCTGGCCACGCTGTCCCTGCCGGGCCAGCCCTCCCGCACCCTCGCGCTGAAGGTCCGCTCCACCTCCGAACTCATCGCCGAGGAGCTCCGCCGCCTCGACGCCGACGAGATGTACGCCGTGGCCCTGCGGGGCGAGGGAGGGCCCGATGGATCCGGCCGGTCCTGAGGTGCCGTACCTCCCGGCGGCCGACGCCGCCGGGGGTACTCCCCGCGGGGGACCGCGTGCCAGGCCCCGCCCCGTCGGAAAGATCCATCAGACGCCCTCTCCGGGCACCAAGGAGACCCCTGCTCATGTCTGACTCCCCTCTTCTGACGCGCCGCCCCGAGTGGACGGCCCTGGAGGACCACCGTGCCGAGCAGCACGCGCATCTGCGTGACCTGTTCGCCGACGATCCCGGGCGCGCGGAGCGGTACGTGGTGCGCGTCGGCGATCTGCGCATCGACTACTCCAAGCACCTGATCACCGACGAGACCCTGGCCCTGCTCCAGGAACTGGCCACCGCCACCGATGTGTTCGGGCTGCGCGACGCCATGTTCCGCGGCGAGAAGATCAACACGACCGAGGACCGGGCGGTGCTGCACACCGCGTTGCGCGCCCCCGCGGGAGCGGTGGTCGAGGTCGACGGCGAGAACGTCGTGCCCCGCGTGCACGCCGTCCTCGACAAGATGAGCGACTTCGCGAACCGGGTCCGCTCCGGCGAGTGGACCGGCCACACCGGCAAGCGGATCAAGAACGTCGTCAACATCGGCATCGGTGGCTCGGACCTCGGTCCCGCGATGGCGTACGAGGCCCTGCGGGCCTACACGGCACGGGAGTTGACCTTCCGTTTCGTCTCCAACGTGGACGGCGCCGACCTGCACGAGGCGGTGCGGGACCTGGACCCGGCGGAGACCCTGTTCATCGTCGCGTCCAAGACCTTCACCACGATCGAGACGATCACCAACGCCACCTCGGCCCGCACCTGGCTGCTGGAGGGCCCGGACGGTCTGCGGGACGACAAGGCCGTCGCGAAGCACTTCGTCGCCCTGTCGACCAACGCCGAGAAGGTCACGGACTTCGGTATCGACCCGGACAACATGTTCGAGTTCTGGGACTGGGTCGGCGGCCGTTACTCCTACGACTCGGCGATCGGCCTCTCCCTGATGATCGCCATCGGCCCGGACCGGTTCCGGGAGATGCTCGACGGCTTCCGGATCGTCGACGAGCACTTCCAGAACGCGCCCGCCGAGGCCAACGCCCCGCTGCTCCTGGGCCTGTTGGGCGTCTGGTACGGCAACTTCCACGGCGCCCAGTCACACGCCGTACTGCCCTACTCCCACTACCTGTCGAAGTTCACCGCCTATCTCCAGCAGCTGGACATGGAGTCCAACGGCAAGTCGGTGGACCGGGACGGCAACCCGGTGGAGTGGCAGACCGGCCCGGTGGTGTGGGGCACGCCCGGCACCAACGGACAGCACGCCTACTACCAGTTGATCCACCAGGGCACCAAGCTCATCCCCGCCGACCTGATCGGCTTCGCCCGTCCGGTCGACGAACTGAGCGACGAACTCAAGGCCCAGCACGACCTGTTGATGGCCAACCTGTTCGCCCAGGGGCAGGCGCTCGCCTTCGGCAAGACCGCCGAGGAAGTACGCGCGGAGGGGGTTGCCGAGGAGCAGGTGGCCCACCGCACCTTCCAGGGCAACCACCCGACCACGACCGTCCTGGCACGCGCGCTGACGCCCTCGGTGCTGGGCCAGCTCATCGCCCTCTACGAGCACAAGGTGTTCGTCCAGGGCGCGATCTGGAACATCGACTCCTTCGACCAGTGGGGCGTCGAGCTCGGCAAGGTCCTCGCCAGGCGCGTCGAGCCCGCCCTGACCGAGGGCGCCGACGTCCCCGGTCTCGACCCCTCCACCACCGCCCTCGTGGCCGCCTACCGTGAACTGAAGGAAGTGCACTGACATGCAGTTGGGACTCATCGGCCTGGGCAAGATGGGCGGCAACATGCGCGAGCGCATCCGCCGCGCCGGCCACACCGTCGTCGGCTACGACCGCAACCCCGAAGTCTCCGACGTGGCGAGCCTCGCCGAGCTGGTCGACAAGCTCGAAGCCCCGCGCGTGGTCTGGGTGATGGTGCCGGCCGGCGGCGCCACCCAGTCCGTCGTCGACGAGCTCGGCGGTCTCCTGTCCCCCGGTGACACCGTGGTCGACGGGGGCAACTCCCGCTGGACGGACGACGAGAAGCACGCCGAGGAGCTGGGCGCCAAGGGCATCGGCTTCGTCGACGCCGGTGTCTCGGGCGGCGTGTGGGGCCTCCAGAACGGCTACGCCCTGATGGTGGGCGGCGACAAGGAGCACGTCGAGCGGCTCCAGCCGATCTTCGAGGCGCTCAAGCCCGAGGGGCCGTACGGCTATGTCCACGCGGGCAAGGTCGGCGCCGGGCACTTCTCCAAGATGGTCCACAACGGCATCGAGTACGCCATGATGCAGGCGTACGCCGAGGGCTGGGAGCTGCTGGAGAAGGTCGAGTCGGTGGACAGCGTGCGGGAGGTGTTCCGCTCCTGGCAGGAGGGGACCGTCATCCGCTCCTGGCTGCTGGACCTCGCGGTCAACGCCCTCGACGAGGACGAGCACCTGGACAAGCTCAAGGGCTACGCCGAGGACTCCGGCGAGGGCCGCTGGACCGTGGAGGCGGCCGTGGACAACGCGGTGCCGCTGCCCACGATCACCGCGTCGCTGTTCGCCCGGTTCGCGTCCCGCCAGGACGACTCCCCGCAGATGAAGATGATCGCGGCGCTGCGCAACCAGTTCGGCGGGCACGCCGTCGAGTCGAAGAAGTAGGCGCGCCGTGGGGGATCTCCTTCTGGTCCGCCACGGTGAGACGGAGTGGAGCGTGTCGGGACAGCACACCAGCTGGACCGACCTGCCCCTCACCCAGCACGGCGAGGAACAGGCCAAGTCACTCGCTCCGCTCCTCTCGGACCGGACCTTCTCGCTCGCGCTGACCAGCACCCTGGACCGCGCGATACGCACCGCCGAACTGGCGGGCATCACCGGGGCCCTGACCGACCCCGACCTCCACGAGTGGGACTACGGCGCCTACGAGGGCGTCACCACCGTCGACATCCACCGCACCCGGCCCGACTGGAACCTGTGGACCGACGGGGTCCCGCCCGGCCCGGACGGACACCCCGGCGAGGCGCCCGAGGAGGTCGGCCGCCGCGCCGACCGGGTCCTCGCCCGCGTGGATGCCGCCCTGCCCGAGGGGGATGTGGTCCTCGTGGCCCACGCCCACTTCCTGCGGGTCCTGACGGCCCGCCGGCTGGGGCTCCCCCCGGCGGACGGCAGGCTGTTCCAGCTGGCGACCGGCACGGTGAGCCGGCTGTCGACGGAACACGACCGACCGGTGATCGCGGAGTGGAACACCAGGACCTAGCACGGCAGTTGTGGACGGCCCGGGAGCACAGGCTCCCGGGCCGTCGTCGTCGGCAGGGCCGGTTGACACCGTGACGTGCGCACTGGAGAGTCACGGCTGATGGAGATCGACAACCTGACCCCGGCCGAACTGCGGGTGTGGCGCGCCTTCCCGAAGGGCGAGGCCGTGGACTTCCGGGCGGCGCAGGACGAGGACGTGGCGGGCGGTGCCGAGTGGGGCGCCGAACGCACCGTGCGGGCCTCCGTGTTGCGGGCGCTGATGCTCAACGGACCACAGGAGGACGGGGAGATACCCGCCCTCAAGCTCGCGGGCGCCCGGATCACCGGTGTGCTCGCGCTCCAGTACGGGACGGTCGACCACGCCGTACGCATGAGCCACTGCCACTTCGACGACGTACCGCTGCTGTACGGCTGCCGGCTGCGCCAGCTGAACCTCAGCAACTCGGTGCTGCCCGGACTGACCGCGGCCACGATGCGCGTGGAGGCCGTGCTGCGGATGACGGACTGCCGGGTGAACGGCCCGGTGCGGCTCGGCGGGGCGCACATCGCCGGGGCGTTGTTCCTGGACCGGGCCGAGATCGTCGCGGACCAGGCCGGGGAACCCGCGCTCCAGCTCAACCACATGAGCTTCGGCGACGACCTGTGGGCTCCGGGGCTCCGCGCCCACGGCGAGGTCCGCCTCAACGGCGCCACCGTCGCCGGTTCCGTCAACCTCAACGACGCCCGGCTCAGCCACCCCGGCGACATCGTGCTCGACGCGCAGACCCTCGTCGTGGAGGGCGACGTCCATCTGCGCCGGGTGCACACCTTCGGCTGGATCGGTCTGCGGGGTGCCCGGATCGCGGGCCGGCTCGACTTCTCGTACGCGCATCTGTCGAACCCGGGCGACGCGGCGCTCAGGGCGAACAGTTCCACCATCGGGGAGCTGTGGCTGCGCAAGGGGCCGCGCATCCAGGGCACCCTCAGCCTGCGCCGCGCCCAGATCGACGACCTGTTCCTGGAACCCGAAGTGGTGCCGGAGGAGGTCCAGTTCAACAAGCTCGTCTACACCTCGCTCACCCCGCAGGAGCCCGCCGAGCGCCGCCTGCCCATGCTGGAGCGCGACCGCGAGGGCTATGTCCCGCACGCCTACGAGCAGTTGACCGCCGCCTACCGCCGCATCGGCGACGACCGGGCCGCCCGGCTGGTCCAGCTCGCCAAGCAGCGCCGCCACCGCGCCACCCTCGCCTGGTACGGGCGCCTGTGGGGCCACGTCCAGGACGCCACCGTCGGCTACGGCTTCCATCCCCTGCGGGCGTGCGTCTGGCTGGTCTCCCTGCTCGCCGTCGGCACGCTCGCCTACGGTCTGCACCACCCGCCGCCGCTCAAGGCGGACGAGGCCCCGCACTTCAACGCGCTCTTCTACACCCTCGACCTGCTGCTGCCGGTGATCTCCTTCGGCCAGGAGGGCGCCTTCGCCCCGCAGGGCTGGTACCAGTCGCTGTCGTACGCGCTGGTCATCGCGGGCTGGATCCTGGCGACGACGGTCTTCGCGGGTGTGACACGGACCGTCAACCGCCAGTGAGAAGGGGTGACTTGAGAAGGGTTACTTGGGAGCCCCGACCACGCCCGCCAGCTCCGTGATGTCCGCGAGCATCCGGGCCGCGTCCGGCTCCCGCCCCGTGAACAGCCGGAACGCGTCCGCGGCCTGGAAGGCGGCCATCCCTCCCCCGTCGAGCGTGGCGCAGCCCAGCGCGCGGGCGGTGCGCAGCAGTTCCGTCTCCAGCGGTCGGTAGACCACCTCGGCGACCCACAGCTCGGGGCGGAGCAGGCCGGCCGGGAGGGGCAGACCGGGGTGGGCGGCCATGCCGGTGGGGGTGGCGTGCACGAGGCCGTCGGCGCCGGCCAGCAGCGGGGCCGGCCGGTCCGGGCCGGCCGCGGCCGCCCGTCCCTCGCCGAAGTGCCGGTTCAGGGCGGCGGCGAGAGCGGCGGCCCGGTCGGCGAGCGCGTCGACGACGGTGACCTGCCCGGCGCCCAGGGTGAGCATGGCGTGCGCGACGGCCGCCCCCGCACCGCCCGCGCCCAGCTGCACGACCCGCTCCAGGGGCACGTCGGGCAGCCCCCGCGCGAAGGACGCGGCGAAGCCGGTGACGTCGGTGTTGTGTCCGGTCGCGCGGCCGTCCTCGAAGACGACGGTGTTGACCGCGCCGAGCGCCTCCGCCTGCGGGGCGAGCGCGTCCAGGTGCCCGATGACCAGCTGCTTGCACGGGTGGGTGATGTTCAGCCCGTCGAAGCCCAGGTCCCGGGCGGCCCGCACCAGCTCGCCGACCGCCTCGGGACGTACGCCGAGCACGTCGATGTCGATGAGCCGGTAGAGACAGCGCAGGCCCTGCCGGTCCGCCTCCCGCTCGTGCAGCGCCGGGCTCAGCGAAGGGCCGATGCCGGCGCCGATGAGTCCGACGAGAAACGAGTCCTTGGCCACGCGGACCTCCCAGCCGAGAGCTAATGTACGAACCAGTACGTTAGCTATATCAGCCGGACAGCCGCCGGGGAAGAGCCGGGCGGCGCCTTCTAGAATCTGCCGCACCGGCCGCTCTTCCCGAAGGAACCCGATGACCAGCGTCGACGAACCGGCACGACCAGGCGGGCGGACCCGCGACGCCGCCCGCACCCAGGCCGAGATCCTCGACGTGGCGACCCAGGAGTTCGCGCGGGCCGGCTACGACGGGGCCCGCGTCGACGAGATCGCCGCCCGTACCCGCACCACCAAGCGGATGATCTACTACTACTTCGGCGGCAAGGAGCAGCTGTTCACGGCCGTCCTGGAGCGGGCCTACACCGTGATCCGCGAGGCCGAACAGGAGCTGGACGTCGAGCACCTGGACCCGGTCGCCGCGATCCGGCGGCTGGCCGAGGTGACCTTCGACCACCACGAGCAGCACCCCGACTTCATCCGCCTGGTCAGCATCGAGAACATCCACGGGGCCGAGCACATCGCCGGCTCCGAGAAGCTCGGCAGGATCGGCTCACCCGCCCTCGACGTGATCCGCCGCATCCTGGTCTCGGGGCAGGAGTCCGGCCTGTTCACGGCCGACGTGGACGCGGTGGACCTGCACGCGATGATCAGCTCGTTCTGCTTCTTCCGGGTGGCCAACCGGCACACCTTCGGCGCCCTCTTCGGCCGTGACCTCGTCGCCCCGGAGCAGCGCGCGCACTACCGGGCCATGCTGGGCGACATGGTGATCGCCTACCTGACGGCGGACCGCGCGGCGGACTGACCCGGCGCGTCCGCACCCCTTGACACCCGGGAGGCGCGGGCGCACCATCCTCGGCAACCGCTACTAACTATCCAGTGGGTTAATTAACTGGATAGCTCCCGGAGTCCCCCCGAAGGAGCAACCCGTGTCCGTCCCCGCCGAAGCCGTCGGGCAACCGAAAAAGGCCGCCACCGCCGCCTGGATCGGCAGCGCCCTGGAGTACTACGACTTCTTCATCTACGGCAGCGCCGCAGCCCTGATCTTCCCGAAGGTGTTCTTCGACGAGTCCGACCCGGCCACCGCGACCTTGCTGTCGCTGGCCACCTTCGGTGTCGCCTACGCGGCCCGGCCGGTCGGCGCGCTCTTCCTCGGGCATTTCGGCGACCGGGTCGGCCGTAAGAAGATCATGGTCTTCACGCTGATCCTGATGGGCCTGTCGACGTTCCTGATCGGCTGTCTGCCGAGCCGCCACCAGGTCGGCACCCTCGCCCCGGTCCTGCTGGTGCTCTGCCGTGTCCTGCAGGGCATCTCGGCCGCCGGTGAGCAGGCCAGCGCCAACTCCATGAGCCTGGAACACGCGCCGGGGCACCGGCGGGGCTTCTTCACGAGCTTCACGCTCAGCGGCACCCAGGGCGGACAGCTGCTCGCCACCCTGGTCTTCCTGCCGGTCGCCGCGCTGCCCGAGGACCAGTTGCTGTCCTGGGGCTGGCGGGTGCCGTTCTGGCTGAGCGTGGCGGTCGCCGTGGTCGGCTTCGTGATCCGCCGCAAGCTGGAGGAGACACCGGCGTTCGAGCAGCAGGCGGCCTCCGAGGGCGTCCCGAAGCTGCCGCTGGTGGTCCTGCTGCGGGAGCACTGGGCGGATGTGCTCCGGGTGATCGGGGGCGCGCTGATCGCCTCGGTCTCCACGATCTTCACGGTGTGGGCGCTGGCGTACGCGACGAGCGACGCGGTCGGGATGAGCCGTTCCTCGATGCTGTGGGTGGGCGCGCTGGCCAACCTCGTCGCGCTCGCCGCGATCCCGCTGTGGGCCACGCTGTCGGACCGCATCGGCCGGCGGCCGGTCTTCCTGATCGGCGCGGCGGGCAGCGCGGTGACGATGTTCCTCTACCTCTGGGCGATCTCCACGGGCAACTACCCGCTGACGCTGCTGCTCGGCATCCTCGCCTTCGGTGTCGTCTACAGCGCCGCGAACGGCGTCTGGCCGTCCTTCTACGGTGAGATGTTCTCCACCAGGGTCCGGCTGTCGGGCATGGCGATCGGCACGCAGATCGGTTTCGCGGTGGCCGGGTTCGCGGTCACCTTCGCGGCGCAGATCGCGGGCCCCGACGGCACCGACTGGTCCTCAGTGGCCCTCTTCACCGGGGCCCTGTGCGTCCCGCCGGTGATCGCCGCCCTGACGGCCCGCGAGACCCACAAGGTCCCCACGGAGGACCTCGGCTCCCGCACCCCCCGGGAGGCGTCCCGCCCGGAGAAGGTGACGGCCTGACCCTCCCCGCTCCGCTCTCCCCCCACGTCGAGCCCCCGAGCGCCCTGCCGGCACCGGGGGCTCGGGCCTGCCCGGCTCGCCACGCCTACGCGTTCGCCCAGCCCCGTGTGCACAGCACCAGCCGGTACCCGTCCGGGTCCTGCACCGTCACGCCCCACTCGTTCCAGTACGGGTTCGGCGACCGCACCCGGCTGCCGCCGTGCGCCTCCAGGCGGGCGACGAGGTCCTCCGGCACCGGCCCGTCGACGTAGACCACCAACAGGTCCTCCTCGGTCGGGCGCGGTTCGACCGGGCTCCCCTGCTCGTGGACCAGCTCCAGGTGCCACCCGGCGTCCGGCCACCCCAGCATCAGCAGGTCGTGCTCACCGGGCTCGGAGCCGCCCTCGGCCCGCCACACCACGCCCAGCCCGAGCCCCTCGACCCAGAACCGTTCGGCGGCGACCAGGTCCCGGGACGGGCGGGCGATACGGATGTGGCTACGGCCGTTCACGGGCATGCTGACCTCTTCCCTGGATGTCCCGGCCAGCGTAGGCACCCGCCCCTCCCCGACACATCGGCCGTCGGCCCTGGACCCCAGGTCGTAGGACCGGCGGACCGGGGCGGCGGGTGATTCCGCGCGGGCGCGTTGCCGTGGACCGGGCCTGCTCGCGGCGGAGGCGGACGAGCGAGTGCGGCAGGGTCGGCACCGCCGGGTGGTTCCGCCAGGGGCACGCTGTCGCAGACCGGGCCGGTCCCGCTCTTGGCAGAAGCGAACGAGCCGGTACGGCAGGGTCGGCGCCGCCGAGTGGTTCCGCGCGGGCACGCTGCCGTAGACCGAGCCGGTCCTGCTCGCGGTGGCCGGGACAGGCGGGAGCGGCGACGCCGGGCCGCCCGGTGCGGGCAGGGCCCGCGTACCCGGGCGGGTTACCGCTCAGCGCGTGCCACCCGGCAGGCGGGATTCCGCCGAGCTCGTCCCGCACACCACACCGGTCCTGCTCACCGTGGCCGAGGCCAGTGGGAGGCCACGCCGACCCGCCCAGCGCGGCCAGCGCCGGGAACCGGGCGGGACACCGCCAGGCGGATGCCACCCGACAGATAGGCGTCCCCTGGGCTCGCCCTCCATGGACCGCCCCACCGATCCCGCTCACCGTGGCCGAGGCCAGTAGGAGCAGACATGCCGGCCCACCCGCTGCGGGCAACGCCGGGAACCGGGCGGGTGCCACCCGACAGAAAGGCGTCCCCTGGGCTCATCCCATGCACCGCCCCACCGACCCCACTCACCGTGACCCAGACCAGCGGGAGCAGCCACGCCAGCGCGGGCAGCGCCAGCGTACCCGGGCCGGTGCCACCCCGGCCGGCGGCCTCCGCTGGGCTCGTCGTGGACGCTCGCGGGTCGGCGCGGTGGTCCGGGTGGTCAGCCGTGGTTCGTGCCGGTGGGGATTCCGTACGCCCGATCCACCCGCAGCCGCAGCACCAGCCGCCGGTCCCGGACCATCGCCGCGCGGTAGTCGTCCCAGTCGGGATGTTCGCCCTGGACGTCCCGGAACAGGCGGACGAGTTCCTCGACCGTGTCGTCGTGCGGGTCCTGCGCCACGGGCGTGAGGTCGGCCGTGCCCTCGGCGACCGTGTACGCCCATCGGTCCGAGGTCGTCACGTGGTACGAGGTACGGGGGTCCCGGCGCAGATTGCGGGTCTTGGCCCGGTCGTCGGTGAGGGAGACCCGGATGATCCGTTCGTCGGGGTAGTAGGCATGGCTGACGTTCGACAGCTGGGGCCGGCCGTCGCGCTTGAGGGTGACCAGCACCCCGCCGTGGCTTTCGGAGAGCAGCCGGAGCAGTGCGTCCTGCGTCGCGTCTTCGGTCATGACACGATCAACCGGCCCGGCCGCACCCGGCATTCCCGCCGGCGCCGAATCCGGGACGACCCGCGGCTCGTCGCGGTTTTCTGAGCGACGATGATGTCTGAGGTGGTGCGGACCGGGTATGTCGGTCCCCACCTCGACGGATGCGACGGAGGAGAGCGATGGCACAGCTGCGGCAAGAGGTCGATCCCGGTGAGGTGGGGCTGGACGCGAAGGCGCTCGACCGCCTCGACCAACACTTCGCCCACTACGTCGACGAGGGCCGGATGCCCGGCTTCCTGGTGTCCGTCGCCCGCGGCGGCCGCGTCGCCCACCTCACCGCGCACGGCCACCGTGACCTCGCCGCCGGCCTGCCGGTCGAGGCCGACACCCTGTGGCGGATCTACTCGATGACCAAGCCGGTGACCGCGGTGGCCGCCCTGATCCTGGTGGAGGAGGGCCGGCTGTCGCTGGACGACCCGGTCGCCGAGTACCTGCCGGCGTTCGCGGAGCCCCGGGTCTATGTGGACGGTTCCGGCGACGACCTCACCACCCGCCCGGCCCACGGTCCGATCCTGGTCCGGCATCTGATGACCCACACCGCGGGCCTGACCTTCGCCTTCTACCACTCCCACCCGGTCGACGCCCTCTACCGCGAGGCCGGACTGGAGTCGTCCGTGCTGCCGGGCTCGGACCTCGCCAGGACGGTCGACGTGTACGCGAGCCTGCCGCTCCAGTTCGAGCCGGGCACCCAGTGGAACTACTCGGTCGCCTCCAACGTCCTGGGCCGGGTCATAGAGGTCGCGTCCGGCCGGACGCTCGACACGTTCTTCGCCGAACGCGTCCTCGGCCCGCTCGGGATGACCGACGCCGGCTTCTGGGTGAGCGACGAACAGGCCGACAGGCTCTCGGAGTTGTACGGCGAGAAGGACGACGGCAGCATCGAGCCGGTCCCCGGACTGCCGCTGCGGGGCCGCCCCCGCCTGCTCTCCGGCAGCGGCGGACTCGCGGCGTCGGCGTACGACGTCCACCGCTTCGCGGAACTGCTGCGCCGCCGCGGCGAACTGGACGGCACCCGTCTGCTGTCCGCCGAGACGGTGGACCTGATGACCTCCAACCACCTGCCGGGCGGCGCCGACCTGCGCGCCTTCGGCACCAAACCGGCCCACGACGAGCCCGGCAACGACGGCGTCGGCTTCGGCCTCGGCGTCTCCGTGGTGATCGACCCCGCCCGCACCCTGGCCCCCTCGAACCTCGGTTCCTACGGCTGGAGCGGGGCGGCGTCCACGACCTTCTGGGTCGACCCGGGCCGCGATCTGACCGTGCAGTTCTTCACCCAGGTGCGGCCGAAATCGCTGAAGCTCTTCCCCGACCTCAAGCGGCTGGTCCACGAGGCCGTCACGGCGTAGGCGCCTACTGATCGACCCGCAGGGCGAAGTGCACGCCGTCGCGGGCGAGTTCGCCCAGCCACCGTTCCGAGCGGTCGGCGCTCTCCGCGGCGCGGTTCAGCCCTGCCGGGAGGGAGCCGTCCAGCACGTGGCCGACGCCCAGGGCGAGGGTCCGGGAGACGCAGCGGGCCATGGCGCTGTCCTCCTCGTCCCCCACCAGGTCGAGCAGATAGCCGCCGGACCAGGTACGGCCGTCCGCCGCGCGCACATCGAGGGAGACGGCGAGGACGACCCGGTCACGGTCGGCGTCCGTCGTGGGGTACCTGGCCGCCAACTCCTGGGCCAGGGCGGCGATCCGGGCGTCGTCGCCGGTCCTCAGCTCCTCGAAGACCGGCTCCCAGGCGCGCAGCCAGCCGTCCAGCCGCAGGGTCCCGCGCACGAAGGTCCGCGGGGTCCAGGCGGCCGGCAGTCCGTACTGCTCGACGAAGGGGACGCTGTCACGGTTGGGGTAGACCTCGAAGGTCTCGCCGTCCACGACATGGCGCCGGGTCGCCTCCCAGGGGCGCTCGGCGGTGGTCGGGGTGCCGTGGTCGATGTAACGGGCGGGCGAGCGCAGGGCGTTGAGGACACCGGCCGGAGCCCAGCTGAAGCGGTACCGGAAGTCGTTCGGGACGGCGGGCACTCCCCCGCAGTACGAGGTGAGACCGTACGACGCCGGCGTTCCGTCGCCGATCGCCTCGCGGGCCCTCGCGACGAGGCTGTGCGCGAAGAGGTGGTCGATGCCCGGGTCGAGGCCGGCCTCGGTGAGCACGACGAGTCCTGCCTCGCGCGCCTCGGGCACGAGTGCGAGGACGGCGTCGGACACGTAACTGGAGCAGGCGAAGTGGGCCGACCCGCGCACACAGGCGGCGAGGATCCCGGCGTGCTCGGGGGCGGGCAGCATCGACACGACGACGTCCCCGGGGGCCAGTTCGGCCGTGAGCGCGGCGAGCGTGTAGGCGCGGGGCGCGGCCCGTCCGTTGATACGAAGGCCTTCGAGGGCCTCCTCCGCCCGTTCCTCGGTGCGGTGCCACAGCAGTACGCGGTCGGCGGTGTCGCACAGGGCGGCCAGACCGCTGCCGGTGGAGAGTCCGGCACCGATCCAGTGGACGGTGCCGCTCGCGGGGACCAGGTCAGTCACGGCGCACCCCCTCCTTGTCGATGCCGAGTTCGCGGCACGCCCGGTGGAAGCGGTCCAGGCAGCGCCCCCAGGGTCCGCCGACCCCGAACTCCAGCAGCAGGGGCAGCAGCGAGCCCGAGAAGCCGACGCTGGACTCCTCCGGGAGCAGGGACGGCAGGTTGTCGATGGCGATCAGGTCGAGCGGGGGCTCCTTGTGGAGCCGGCGGACGGGCTCGTCCCACTCGGTGGTGCGGTCGTAGACCGGCAGGACGTTCAGCGGCGAGCCGACGTCGCAGGTGACGTCGGAGAGGGTGCGCAGCCGGCGGGAGGGGTCGTCCAGGTCGCTCTCGCGGACGAAGGGAGGGATCGGGCTGGTGGCGAGGACGCAGTTCACCAGCACGTCGTGGGCGAGCAGGGCGGGGCGGTCCAGGTCGCGGGTCTCGTCGAGGTCCCAGCAGGTGGGCTCGACGCCGGCGGCCTGGAGGGCGACGCGGGCGCCCCGGCCGCTGCGGCCCAGCGCGCCGATCACCAGGGCCGTGAACTCCTCGTCCCCGGCGACCGGGCGCAGAGCCTCCTCCAGTTCCTCCTGCGAGGTGGGCGTGAGGGGCGCGGACAGCCTCCCCCGGTGCTGGAGCACGGCGAGGGCCGCGCCGAGGTAACCGGCCCAGTAGCCGAAGGCGGCGAGCCTGCGGCCGTGGTCGTCGACCAGGTACTCCAGGTCGAGGAGGGCTCCTCCCCCGGCGGCGAAGCGGCGCAGCAGTTCCGCGGCGCCCGGCTGCTCCTTGTAGGCGTGCCCGAAGAAGACGTGCCGGTGCGGCAGGGCGGCGGGCCCGTCGGGGAGCTCCTTCAGGCCGACGACCACGGCGTCCTCAGGCGCCCGGGAGGCCCAGGAACCCGCGGGGGCGACCTCGCAGCCGACCGCTTCGTACTGCTCGATCGGGAAGATCCGCTGCGGGGACTCCTCGACGGTCAGCGTCACACCGCTGTCGACGAGCCGCCGGGCGTCGGACGGTACGACGGGCGTGCGTCGCTCGGTGGAGCGGACCTCGTGGCGCAGCCACAGATGGAGCTCGGTCATACGCGGTTGGCCTCCGGGCGCGGGGCGTCGGCCGCGAACCGGCCGGCGCTGAGCGGGCTGATGTCCACGAAGGGTACGCGGCCGAGGTACAGGTCGCGGACGACCTCGCCGACGGCCGGTCCCTGGAGGAAACCGTGGCCGGAGAAGCCGGTCGCGTACAGGAAGCGGGAGACCGAAGTCGCCTCGCCGATCAGGGCGTTGTGGTCCGGGGTGATCTCGTACAGGCCGGCCCAGCCACCGGTGCGGCGCAGGTCGAGCAGGGCGGGGGCGCGGTGCTGCATGGCCTCGGCCAGGCGGGGGATCCAGCGGTCGTGGGTGGCGGTGTCGAAGCCGGGTCGCTCGTCGGGGTCGGACATGCCGAGCAGGAGCCCGGGGCCCTCGCGGTGGAAGTAGAGGCTGCTGGTGAAGTCGATGGTCATGGGGAGACCGGGCGGCAGTGCGTCGACCGGTTCGGTGACGGCGATCTGGCGGCGCAGCGGCTCGACGGGCAGGTCCACGCCGGCCATCGCGCCGACGGCCCGGGACCAGGGGCCGGCCGCGCAGACCACCGTGCCGGTGGCGATCCGGCCCCCGGTGGTCGTGACGGCCGTGATGTCGTCGCCGCGCAGTTCGATGCCGGTGACCTCGGTGTGCCGCAGGACGGTCGCGCCGTGCCGACGGGCGTCGGCCGCGTAGCCGTGGACGACGGACTCGGGGGTGCAGTGGCCGTCCTCGGGCGAGAAGGCGGCGGCGAGCAGGCCGTCGGTCGTGATGAGCGGGGACAGCCGACGCGCCTCGGCCGGGTCGATCATGCGGCTCGGGACGCCGAGGGCGTTCTGCAGCCGCACGCTCTCCTCGAAGGAGGCGACCTCCTCGGGCGTCGACAGCAGGAACAGGTATCCGACCCGGTGCAGGCCGATGTCCTGCCCGGTCTCCTCCTCGAAGCGGCCGAACGCCTCCAGGCTGCGCGCCCCGAGCCGGATGTTGAGCTCGTCGGAGAACTGCGCCCGTACCCCGCCCGCCGCCTTCGAGGTGGAGCCGGAGGCGAGCTCGTCCCGCTCGACGAGCACCACGTCCCGTACGCCCGCGCGCACCAGGTGGCGGGCGATGCCCGTCCCCATGACGCCGCCGCCGATGACGACGACCTCGGCCGTGCGCGTACTCACCGCGGCTCCCCGTCGGCTCGTCCGGGCGGGACGTCACCCGGGCCGGCGTGGATCGTCGGCGGTGGGGCGATGGCCGGGTCCGCGTCGCGCAGGCGCGTGACCCGCTGTCCGGAGAGGAAGAGGACGTCGTCGGTCATTCCCTCTTCCTGTCCGGATCCGCCCTCCCGGAATCCGCCCGGCGATCAGGACAGGTGGGCCACCGCGTCCAGATGGGGCAGGTGGTGGTCCAGCCGCTCCCGCTTGGTGCGCAGATAGGTGATGTTGCTCTCGCACGGGGTGATCAGCAGCGGCACCGTCTCGGTGACCTCGATGCCGTGCCGCAGCAGTGCCTCGCGCTTGCGCGGGTTGTTGGACATCAGGCGGACCGAGTTCACGCCCAGGTCGTGGAAGATCCCGGCGGCGACGCCGTAGTCGCGGGAGTCCACCGGAAGGCCGAGCGCGAGGTTCGCCTCGACGGTGTCCAGGCCCTCCGCCTGGAGCGCCATGGCGCGCAGCTTGGCGAGCAGCCCTATGCCCCGGCCCTCGTGACCCCGCAGGTAGACGACGATGCCGCTGCCCTCCTTGACCACGGCCCGCAGCGCGGCGTCCAGCTGGTCACCGCACTCGCAGTGCTGGGAGCCGAAGGCGTCACCGGTCAGGCACTCGGAATGCAGTCGCACAAGGACGTCGTCCGCGGCGATGTCACCGTAGACGAGGGCGACCTGTTCATCACCGCGGTCGTGATCGAGGTAGCCGACCGCCTGGAATTTCCCGTACACGGTGGGCAGCGGGGCATTCACCACGCGTTCCACCCCGGTGCGCTGCGGTGCCTTCTTGCCGAGTACGCCAACGTAATCTGTCATGATCTGTTTCCTAAGCAGAGACGAAAGGCCGTGAAAAGATGAGCGGTTCGGGAATACGGTCGGCGGCGTACGGTCTGTTGCCGACGGACACTACGGAAGACGTACGGACGCGGGGTGCGGGCGTCTCAACTCAGGTCGCCGTCCTTCCGGTCGGTAGCTTCGAACAACACGGTCCGTACCTTCCCCTGGCGACCGACACCCTCGTCGCGTGTGCCGTCGCGCGGGAGATCGCCGCGGCGTACCCGGTGCACCTCCTCCCCCCGGTGACGGTCGCCTGCTCGCACGAGCACGCGGCCTGGCCGGGTACCGTCAGCATCTCCTCCGTCACCCTTCACGCGGTGGTGCGGGACATCGCCGCCTCGCTGCGCCGCTCGGGCGTCGAGGCGCTGGTCGTGGTCAACGGCCACGGGGGGAACTACGTGCTGGGCAACGTCGTCCAGGAGGCCTCCGCCCGCGGGGAGCGGATGGCGCTGTTCCCGGCCGCGGAGGACTGGGAGGCCGCCCGTACGGAGGCGGGAGTGGTCACCTCGCTGCTCACCGACATGCACGCGGGAGAAATCGAGACCTCCATTCTTCTGCACACGCACCCGGAAAGTCTCCGTCCCGGTTACGAGACCTCCGATTTCGTCGCGGACGACCGTCGTCATCTCCTCACCCTCGGCATGTCCGGTTACACCGATTCCGGTGTCATCGGGCGCCCTTCGCTGGGCTCGGCGGAAAAAGGGAAAGCGTTGCTGGAGAGCCTCGCGGCTTCCTTCGGGACGTATTTCTCGATGCTGACCGAATCCGGCGCCGAGTAGGGCTCCGCCGCCGGGCGCCGCAGGCCCTCGTACCAGCGGACGGCCAGGACGGCGGCGCCCGGCAGGCTCGCCACGAAGCTGAGGACGCCGTACACGATCGCGGTCGCGAGGCCGGTGCCGGCACCGAGGCCCATGGCGGCGAACGCCCAGGCGGTGACGCCCTCGCGGGGGCCGAACCCGCCGATGTTCAGGGGCAGTCCCATGGCGAGCAGGGCGAGCACGGCCAGCGGCAGCAGGGCGGCGACGGAGGCGTCGGAGCCCGCGATGCGCGCGGCGAGCACGAACATCCCGAGGTGGCCGGCGAGGACGACGGCGGAGGAGAGCGCGACGCCGGGCCAGTTGCGGTGGGAGAGCAGCGCCTCGCGGGCCTCGGCGAGGGTCGCGCGCAGGACGCGGCCGCGTCGGGTGGAGGGGGCCCGGTTCATCCGCAGGGCCACGGCCACGGCGAGCGCGCCGAGGGCGGCGAGTCCGACGAGGGGTGCGAGGTGGCGGGCCTCGGCCAGTACCGGGGAGTCCATGGTGAGCAGTACGGCACCGCCGACGAACGCCAACGCGATCTGACCGGCGACCCGTTCGAGGACGACCGCCCGTACTCCGCGGCCCATGTCACCGGCGCTCCGGCCGTGCCGGACCGCGCGGTGCACGTCGCCGAGGACGCCGCCGGGCAGGGCCGCGTTCAGGAACAGGGCCCGGTAGTAGTCGGCCACGGCCTCGCCGAGGGGCAGCCGGATGCGCAGCCCGCGGGCCACCAGCTGCCAGCGCCAGGCGCTGAACACGGTGGTCAGTACGCCGATCGCGAGCGCCGCCAGGAGGGCGGGGCCGTCGATCCGGCGCAGCCCGTCCAGGAAGACGCCGGTGCCGAGGCGCCACAGCAGGAGCGCGAGGATGGTGACCCCGGCCACCGTGCCGAAGTGGGTGCGCAGGGCACGGGAGTTGAGCACCGCGCGCAGGGCGGTGCGCCACCGGGGGGCGGCCGGGTGAGCGGGCTCGGGCCGGGCCTCGGTCACGATCACACCGATCCGGTCGTGGGAGACGGCGGCCTCGGTCAGGTCCCTGGCGGGCACGCCGGCCGCTTCGAGGATCTCGGCCCGGGCCACGAGAGCGTCGGTCCGTGCCGTGAGCAGCTCGTCCCGGGTCTGGACCACCTCTGCCCGCAGGGTGCGCGCCCGCTGGGAGAGCGTGCCCGGCCCGGCCGGGTCCGCGGGTCGCCGTACGGGCAGCGGCGCCTTGGTGCGAGCGGTGCCGCGGGCCGGGAGGTCCGTGTCCGGCCGCACCGTCTCCACGCTCATGACGCTCCGCCCGTCGGACGGGACAGCGCCAGCAGGTCGCTGTGGTGGACGACGACCTTCAGCTCCCCGGCGCGGCAGGCCTCCAGGCGGTCCCGGAGATAGCGCTCGGCGCGCTCCTTCAGTTCGGGGCGCTCCTCGACGGCCGCGCCGACCCAGCCGCGCAGCCACTGGGCGGTGAGCGCGGCCTCGGCGGGGCCCAGGTGCCAGGCGCTGGGGTGCAGCCGTACCGTCGCGCCCCGTTCGGAGAACGCCTCGCAGGCGGCGTTGACGGCGTCCGGGCCGAGCAGTCCGCCGCGCCGCTGGTGGGCGTTGAAGGCGTCGGCGATCTCCTCGTCCAGCGGGTCGGACGGGGTGAGCTCGACGCGGCCCGCCACGGACAGCGTGAGCAGGGCCGGGCAGCCGGCGCCCGTGCAGGCCGCGGCGAGGGTGTCGATCTCCTCGCGGGTGAGGACGTCCAGGAGCGCGGAGGCCGTCACCAGCGAGGCGCCGGCGAGGGCGTCCGGGGTGAGCAGCCCGACGTCGCCGCGGCGCGTCTCGACGGTGACCCGGCTGCCGTCGGCCGCGGAGCGCGGGGAGGCGACGGCCGCGAAGTGCAGCAGGTAGGGGTCCCGGTCGTGCAGGATCCAGTGCTGGGGGCCGTCCAGGCGGGACGCGAGCCAGCGGCCCATCGAGCCGGTGCCGCAGCCCAGGTCGTGGATGACCAGCCCGGCCTTGCCCGGCAGGTTGGCCAGCCGGATCCGCAGCGGGTCGAGCAGATCACCCGCCCGCGCGGCCGCGTCGGGCCCCTCCCGCAGCTCCAGCCACTCGGGGGCGTAACGGGGAGCGTCGTCGGGTCCGGCGTCCCTGAGCCGTACGGTGGGACGCTCGCCGGGGCGGGTGCTGGGACCGGCACCGGGGATGACCGATTCCGCGTCGGACGGGACAGGCTGCACCGACGTCACCTCTCGAGGACCGGGCTGGGCCGGGATCTTCCCGCTCTGCTTGGTCGCCGTCTTCCTCATGCCGCCCTCCTGGGCTCGCTCGGGAGTCGGCCGAGAACTCCGGCCAGGCTGCGGGCCGTGGTCGCCCAGCCGTCCAGGGCGGCCCGCCGGCCCCGGGCAGCCGCCTTGAGCCTGCGTCGTACGTCCGCCTCGCCGAACCAGCCGCGCAGTTCGGCGGCGAGGGCGCCGGGGTCCTCCGGCGGGACGAGGATGCCGGGCACCCCGCCGTCGGGGGCGCGTCCGAGCGCCTCGGGCAGTCCGCCGACGTCGGTCGCCAGCACCGGGATGCCGCGCGCGAGGGCCTCGGTGACCGCCATGCCGTAGGTCTCGGCGTAGGAGGCGAGGACCATCAGGTCGGCGGCGGCGTAGCTGGCGTCCAGCTCGGCGCCGGCCTGCGGGCCCGCGAGGTGCAGGCGGTCCTGGAGGCCGTACTTCTTGATGAGCATCCGCAGATGGGCGACGTACTCGGGGTCCTGGGTGATCCCGCCGACGCACACGCAGCTCCACGGCAGGTCCTGCGCGCCCGCCAGGGCCTCGATCAGCCGGTGCTGGCCCTTGCGGGGCGTCACCGCGGCCACGCACAGCAGCCGGGAGAGGCCGTCGGTGCCGGAGGCGAGGGGGGCGATGTCGGCGCCCGGGGTCGCGACGTGGACGCGCTCGGGGGCTAGGCCGTGGTGGGAGACGAGCCGGCGTACGGCCCAGTCGCTGGTGGCGATGACGGCGGGCACGGCCCGCAGCACCTCGCGCTCCCTGGCGTCCAGTTCCAGGGCGAGTCGGGGTTCGAGTCCCGTCTCGTCGCCGAGCGGCAGGTGGACGAGGACCGCGAGACGCAGCCGCTCCGCCTCCGGGACGATGATCTCCGGGACTCCGCAGGCGACCAGGCCGTCGATGAGGACGACGGTGTCGTCGGGCAGGTCCCGCAGGGTGCGGGCCAGCTCGGTACGGGCCGGCCCTCCCGGCCGGGGCCAGCTGCCGGGCACCGCGTGCCGCTCGACCTGCCAGCCGAAGCCGGGCAGATCCAGGCAGACCCGCCGGTCGTAGGCGTTGCCGCCGCTCGGCGCGGTCGCGTCGTCCACGCCGCCCGGCATCACGAAGTGCACGGTCCGCAGGGACATCGGGATGATCTCGGCCTTCTTGAGAGCCGTGTGCTGTACGGGCACGTAGTCGAGAGTGCCCGCCCGCCCGGTCGTCATGTCGGTCACAGGGCACGCTCGTAACTCGCCCAGGCGACATGCGACTCGTGCAGCGTGACGGTCAGGCCCGCGAGCCCCTTGGCGCCCTCTCCGAGAGCGCCCTTCTCGATGCGCTCGGCGAGCCGGTCCGCGATGACCTTCGCCAGGAACTCCGTGGAGGTGTTGACCCCGGCGAAGTCGGGCTCGTTGTCGAGATTGCGGTAGTTCAACTCGCTGACCACGGCACCGAGTTCCTGGGTGGCCAGTCCGATGTCGACGACGATGTTGTCGTCGTCCAGCTGTTCGCGCCGGAACGTGGCGTCCACGAGGAACGTCGCGCCGTGCAGTCGCTGCGCGGGGCCGAAGACCTCGCCGCGGAAGCTGTGGGCGATCATGATGTGATCGCGGACGGTGATGCTGAACAACGGACGACCCTCCAGGTGCGGCGCGTCTGGTCCCCCGGCTGATCCCTGCCGGGGGATGCCGTGTAGTACGGCTCTCCGTGTCCCCGTGTTCAGCCGGATCTCACTCTTTTCTCAGGTCAGGCGGTCTTGCCGTACCTCACGAGGTGACAGAGGGCCGCAATGTCCCCACTGGCCAGCGCGGGCATCACCTTCGGCAGTTCTTCGAACGCGCTTTCCCCCGTGATGAGGGCGTCGAGCGCCGGATCGGCGAGCAGCTTCAGGGCGAGGGCGAGCCGGTCGCCGTAACTGCGGTTGCCGCGGGCCGGTGACACCGTGCCGACCTGGCTGCTGCGGATGACGAGCCGCCGGGAGTGGAAGGCCTCGCCGAGCGGCAGGCTGACCTTCCGGTCGCCGTACCAGCTCAGTTCGAGGACCGTGCCCTCGGCGCCGAGGAGTTCCAGCGAGCGGGCGAGGCCCTGTTCGGTGGCGCTGGCGTGGACGACGAGGTCGCAGCCGCCGAGGGCGTCCGCGGGGGACGCGAAGCCGACGCCGAGGGCCTCGGCGGTGGCGGCGCGGGCGGGGTCGGCGTCCACGAGCTGGACCCGTGTGCCGGGAAAGCGGGCGAGGAGCGCGGCGACCGAGCTGCCGACCATGCCACCGCCGACCACCGCGATCCGGTCGCCCACCAGGGGCGCCGCGTCCCAGAGGGCGTTCACGGCGGTCTCGACGGTGCCGGCGAGCACGGCCCGGCGGGCGGGCACGTCGTCGGGTACGACCGTCACGGCGCTCGCGGGAACTACGTACCGCGTCTGATGCGGGTACAGACAGAAGACGGTCCTGCCCTTCAGCGCGGCGGGCCCCTCCTCCACCAGCCCCACGCTGAGGTAGCCGTACTTCACGGGTCCCGGGAAGTCACCCTCCTGGAACGGTGCCCGCATGGCCGCGTGCTGGCTCTCGGGCACCCCGCCGCGGAACACGAGTGTCTCCGTGCCCCTGCTGACCCCCGAGTAGAGCGAGCGGACCAGCACCTCGTCCTCGCGGGGAGCCGGAAGGGCGACCTCCCGAATCTCGCCCTCTCCCGGAGAGCGGAGCCAGAACGCGCGAGCGGCGGCCTTCATCGAGAACCTCCTGAACGATCGGCAACCCGTGCACGTACCTCGTCACGTACCGAGATGTGCACAGGCCGCGCACAGTACGCGGCCTTGATCGACTCTGTCATCTGGCCGGAGGAATGCGCGGTGGCCCTGAACAACACTTACGAAGCAAGGCTGGTCCAGCAGGAGACCGCTGTGGGAGCGGGCGTTCAGATCCTGTTGCTGGCCCTGCTCGGCACGGCGATAGGCATGGGGCCGGCGGGCTGGCTGACCGGCCTCGCCTTCGCCGTCGCCACCTGGGCCGTGCTCTCCAGGGCGCTGCACCGCACCCGGCCGCGGTCCTTCGGGCCGGCCAACCGGGTGACCCTCGGCCGGGCGACCCTGGTGGGCGGCGTCACGGCCCTGGTCGCGGACTCCTTCCAGGACTCCCCGCCGGTCACCCTCTTCGTCGGGCTGACGGCGGTGGCCCTGATCCTCGACGGCGTCGACGGCAAGGTGGCCCGCGCGACGGGCACCTCGACGCCGCTGGGCGCGCGGTTCGACATGGAGGTCGACGCGTTCCTGATCCTGGTGCTCAGCGTGTACGTGTCGATGTCCCAGGGCCCGTGGGTCCTCCTCATCGGCGCCATGCGCTACGGCTTCGTCGCCGCCGCCCGCGTCTGGAACTGGCTCAACGCCCCGCTGCCGCCGAGCATGGCCCGAAAGACGGTGGCCGCGCTGCAGGGGATCCTGCTGCTGGTGGCCGCGTCCGGGTACCTGCCGCACTCGGCGACCTTCGGGGTCGTGGCCCTCGCCCTGGGGACGCTGGTCTGGTCGTTCGGCCGGGACATCCTGTGGCTGTGGCGCACGCACCGGGCGGACCAGGCGGCGGTGGGCGAGCTGCTGGAGCTGGAGTTCGCGGCGGTGGAGCGGGAGCGCGAGCCGGAGGCGGTGGCCTCCTGAGGTCCGGCCGGCTCCGGGTCAGCTCTTGAGCGGCACCCGGTACACGGTCGACTCCCGCTGCCGGAAACCCTGCCGCTCGTACAGCCGGTTGGCCGCCGCCCGGTCCGGGCGGGAGGTCAGGTCGACGGTACGGGCCCCGGCCTCCCGGGCGAGTCGGATGGCCTCCCTGATCAGCAGTCCCGCGATGCCCTGACCGCGAGCCGCGTGGTCGACGATCACGTCCTCGATACGGGCCCGCAGTCCCGCGGGCGCGGGGAACATGACGAGGGTGAGCGTCCCCACGACCGACCCGGTCCGCGACCTCGCGATCAGCATGGTGTTGGCGTCACAGGCGAGGATGCGGCCGAGTGCGGCGAGATCGAGGGCCTCGGCCGTCGAGGACAGCTGCGGCAGCATCCGCGCGAAGGCGTCGACAAGCTCCTGGTCCGCCTCCCGGGCGATCTCCACCCGAATGTCCTGATTCTCCATGGGGTGGACCCTATCGCCGCGGTTGCGGCAGCCACGGCAGATCCGATGCGCCGGGGCACGGGAGCCGTCCGGCGGATCACGGCCCGGCTCCCGGGCCCGGCACCCCGGCGGGCGCCCCTGACTCGGCCACCCGAACCGTCCGGCGGGTACACGGCCGACATCCGAACGTCCTGTCCGGCTCTCGACCGGAGCACCTGAACCCACCCGGCCCCGACCCCCATGACGGCGAAGCGAGCCTTCCCGACCCAGCCAGCCGCACGACTCCGCGCGTACGCGGGCCGACATCCGAACCTCCC
>NZ_KQ948146.1:925524-960204 GCF_001513955.1 Streptomyces pseudovenezuelae
CGCACGACTCCGCGCGTACGCGGCCGGCATCCGAACCTCCCGCCCGGCCCTCGACCGGAGCACCTGAACCCACCCGGCCCCGACCCCATGACGGCCACGCAACCCTTCCCCGACCCACCCACCCGCACGACTCCGCGCCTACGTGACCGACATCCGAACCTCCCGTCCCACCCTCGACCAGAGCACCCCCACCCACCGACGCCACCCTGCTCCCTCTCCGCCGAGTTCGGCGACCGGCCTTCTGGCCGGGACCGGAGCTTCTGGGGCTCGTGCGTCGGGTGCTGGGTGGACGGGCTCACGGAGAGGAGCGGTTCAGCGGAGCCCCGCGTGACGAGCACCTGGCCGGGTCGGGTTTGGGGCAGGAGCGGCGTCCGGAGGGGGTGCGGGGTTGGCGGGGGCCGGACGGTCTGGGCTCGGCTCGTTCGGCCTATCTCCGCGGTACCAGGCCCACCGCCGCGACCGGTACCGCCGCCAGCAGCAGCCACGGGAGCGCGGCCGGGAGTCCGCCGTCCAGGAGGGAGCCCGTGACGGAGCTGCCGAGCAGGACGATCAGGCCGGAGACGGAGGAGAGTGCCCCGGTGTAGAGGCCGAGTCGGCCCTCCTCCGCGAGGTCGGGGACCCAGGCCCGGGCCACCGGCGCGACCAGCATCTGCCCGAAGGTGAGCAGGACGACGAACCCGGCCGAGGGCACCAGGCCCGCCGTGCCCGTCCAGTCGGCCGGACGGGACACCGCGACGACCGCGAACCCGGTGCCGATCAGCAGCAGTCCGGCGACCATGGACCGGCGCAGCGACAGCCGGGAGCCGACCCAGCGGGTGACGGGGAGCTGCGCGGTCACCACCAGCAGCGACGACAGCGCGAACAGCCAGGCCAGCGCCGACTGCGAACCGGTCGCCCGCTCCACCTCGTCGGGGAGGGCGAGATAGAGCTGGTTGTAGGCGAGCAGGTAGGCACCGTACGCGCAACACAGCGCGAGAAAACGGTGGTTGCGGATCAGCGTCCCCCATCCGCCCTTCAGCCGCACCCGTTGCCGCCCCGGAATGCGCTGCGGCAGCATCCACGCGTGCCCGGCGAGGACGAGTACGAAGATCCCGGCCCCCGCCAGACACACCGCGCGGAAGTCCACCGCCAGCAGCAGCGCGCCGAGCAACGGCCCGACGAAGGCACCGGCCTGCCCGGCGACGGTGAACAGCGCGAGGACACGCGTGCGTTGACCGCCCGACTCCTCGTGGACGACGGCCTGCCGGGCGACCTCGGACTCCACCGCCGGCGAGAACAGCGCGGCGGCGAACCCGATGAGCAGGACGGCCCCGATGACCGCCGCTGTCCGTTCGGCGTACCCGAGCCAGGCGAACCCGGCGATCCGCAGCACGCATCCGGCGAGGACGACCGGCCGGATCCCGTACCGGTCGGAGAGCGCCCCGCCCACCACGAACAGCCCCTGCTGGCTGAACGTCCTGAGTCCCAGCACGAATCCGACCAGCCAGCCCGCCATGCCGACGGACTGTCCCAGGTGCGCGGACAGGAACGGCAGTACCGCGAAGAAGCCGATGTTGAAGGCGAGTTGGGTGAGGATCAGCAGCCGCAGCAGCGGGGAGAGCCGGGCGGCGGGCCTCGGCGGAGCGACTGGCGCCGAGGTCATCCGGCTTCCACCAACTCGCGTGCGGGCAAGGGCTGTTCGGTCCTGATGGCCGACGGACGCGGACCCGCGCGCCGGCGCGGCCGCCACCGCACCCCGCCCGCCGCGCTCACCGCCAGCGCGCCCAGCAGCGCGAGGGCGGCGGCGGGGGCGAGGACGGCCCAGGGGGCGCGTTCGGCGTAGGGCTGGTTCTCGGCCAGGAGCAGGCCCCACTCCGGGGCGGGCGGCTGGGTGCCGAGGCCGAGAAAGCCGAGCGAGGCGAGGGCCAGCGCGACGCCGGGCAGGCGCAGCAGGGCGTGCCGGGTGACGGGCGGCAGGATCGCGGGCAGCAGTTCGTACCGCAGGAGGTGCCAGCGGTTCGCGCCCAGAGCTCGCGTGGCCGCCAGATGCGAGGTGGCGCGTTCCTGGCGGAGCAGCGAGGAGGTGTGCGCGGCGAGTGCCGCCCAGGAGACGGCGGCCACGGCGAGCGCGGGCGTGCCGGCTCCGCTCCCCGCGACGGCGGTCACGAGCAGCGCGGCGAGGACCGGCGGTACGGCGTTGACGGTGTCCACGAGCGGACCGGACAGCCGGGGCAGCAGTCCGAGCAGGACGCCGACCACCAGTGCGGTGACGCTGATGGCGAGGGCGACCAGCAGGGTGTCCAGCGCACCGTGGCCGACCCGGGCGAGCAGGTCCCGGCCGAGTGCGTCGGTGCCGAACGGGTGGGCCCGGGAAGGAGGTCGGAGCCGGGCCCCGGTGTCCAGGGCGAGTGGGTCGCGGAGCAGACCGAGTGCGACGACGGCGGTCAGGAGGCCGCCGTAGACGAGGGGCAGGGTGCTGCGGGTGGACCGTCGCGGCCGGTGCAGGGAGTCCAGGGCGCCGTCGCGCAGGGCCGGGCCGGTCAGGCGGCGGACGGCGAGTGTCGCGAGGCCGGTGGCGCCGGCGGCGAGCAGCAGGAGGGCGAGGGCGCCCGCCTGGAGCACGGGCAGGTCCTGCGCGAGGGCGGCCTGGAGGGTGGTGCGGCCGAGGCCCGGGATGTCGTAGATCTGCTCCACGGCGACGGAACCGGCCGTGAGCCCCACGACGAACAGGCCCAGGTTGGGCAGCAGTGCGGGGAGGCAGCGGCGGACCGCCTTGACGGCGACGGTACGGCCGCGCAGTCCGCGGGCCCCGGCCGCCAGGGTCCAGGGTTCGGCGAAGGCGCCGGGCAGCAGGTCGTCGAGGAGGCGTCCGAGCACGGCCCCGGCGGGCAGGCCGAGGGCGAGGGCGGGCAGGACCGTCCACTGCGGGCCGTACCAGCCGAGGGCCGGCAGCCAGCCGAGTTGTACGCCGACCACGGTGGCGAGGACGGAGGCGGTGAGGAACTCGGGCAGCGCGGCGAGCATCGCCGAGGCGCCGCCCCCGGACCGCCGTCGGTCGAGGCGCCGGTGGGCGCCGAGCCACAGGGTGCGGGTACACACCAGGGCGGCGGTGACGGCGGCGACCACCAGCGCCACCGTCACGAGCAGCAGGGACACCCCGAGCGCCTGGACGACGGTCGGGGTGACCTGCGTGCCGTTCAGCCACGACCGGCCGGCATCCCCTCGGGGCAGCCCGCCGAGCCACTGGCCGAGCAGGTGCAAGGGGCCTTTGTCCAGGTCGAGTTGGGCCCGGATGTCGGCCAGTACCCGCGGTGTCGGATCGCGGTCGGCGGATCGCGCCTTGAGCACGGTGAGCGCGGGGTCGGTGCGGGACAGCCACGGCAGCAGGCCGATCCCGCACACCAGGGCCGCCGCGAGCAGGACTCGCCACACCAGGGTTGCCATGTGGTGCCGCATGGATCAGCGTCGCGTTCCGGGGCCGACCAGGGTCCGCTCGTACGGGTCGAGCAGCACGCCCCGGACGTCGGTGGCGACACCGGCGATGATCCCCTGATGGGCCAGCGGGACCACGGCGTCGGTGCCCAGGACCGCGGCTTCGGCGCGCATGGCCGCGTCCTGGCGTGCACCGGTGTCGGCCACGGCGTCGGCCTCGGTGACCGCCCGGTCGACCTTCCTGTCGCACAGCCGGGAGAGGTTGTAGCCGCCGTCGCAGGTGTAGTCGCTCGCGAGGACGCCGACGGGGTCGCCGGTGTCGACGAGGCTGTTGCGGGCGCCGATGAACGCGTCGAACTTCCCCGCGAGCACGTCGGTTTCGAGCCGCGCGTACTCCCGCACCACCAGAGTGACCTTGAACCCGGCCTTCTGGAGCTGCTGTTGGAGGACCTGTGCGGCTTCGGGGAGTTCGGGGCGGTTGTCGTAGGTGGCGAGGGTGACGGACGTGCCGCGCGGTGCGGCGGCGGTCGCGCGTCCGGTGGGCCGTACCCGCTTGCCCTCGGCCCAGGTCACGGCCGGCCCGTAGATGCCGGTGCCGGGATCGGCGTAGCCCTCGAAGACCCCCTTGACGACGGCGGAGTTGTCGACGGCCTCGCGGGCGGCGGCGCGCAGTGCCGGGTTCTTGAAAGGGCCGGACCGGGTGTTGAGGTACAGGCTCGTGGTGCGGGTGGTGGCGGTCTCCTCGATGGTGGCCTTGTCGAGGGTGGCGGCCTGGGCGACGGGGATCGCCTCGGCGATGTCGACCTGCCCGGTACGCAGGGCGTTGGCGCGGGCGGTGCCGTCGGCGATGAAGCGGGCGTCGATGCCGGAGGCCTGGGCGCGGCCGCCCCAGTAGTCGTCGAAGCGGTCGAGGGCGGCGGAGGTGGAGCCGGTGACCTTGGTGAGTTCGAAGGGTCCGGTGGCGGTGCCGACCGGGTTTACCTGGCCTGGGGCGTAGGCCTTGGGGGCGAACACGGCGAGGCCGGGGCTGGACAGCCGCAGCGGCAGCACGGGGTCGGCCGACTTCGTGGTGATGCGTACGGCGTCCCCGGCGCCCTCGGCGGTGAGCGTGACGCCGGACAGCGCGGCCGGGACGGGCTCGGCCTCGGTGGCGTGGGTGAGGGCGGCGGCGACCGCGGCCGGGGTGACCTCGGAACCGTCCTGGAAGGTGGCCTCGCGCAGGGTGAACAGCCAGGTGCGGTCGTTCTCGCGGCGCCAGGACTCGGCGAGCGCGGGGCCGGCGGCGCCGTTGGCGTCGAGTGCGGTCAGTCCCTCGGTGACGCCGAGGCGGCTGAGGAGGGTGGCGTCGTCGCCGTACGGCGAGAGGTTCTCGGCGGGCGGGAAGGCGAGGGCGACCCGGAGGCGGGAGCCGTCGCCGGTGTCACCTTCCACGTCGGCGCCCTGGGAGGCGAAGCAGGCGGTGAGCAGCGGGGCGAGCAGGAGGGAGCCGAGGGTGTGACGGCGGCGCACTGCGGTCACCGTCCCATCGGTATCTCGAAGTGGACGACGTTGCTCGCGCCGCCCGTGGTCTCGCGCTCGTCGTGCACGACCTTGCCGATCGAGCGCCAGAAGGGTTCGGCGCCCGGGACGGCCGGGTCGGTGTGCAGATACACGGAGCGGTAGCCGCCGTCGGCGGCAGCGAAGGCGAGCAGTTCGCCGACCATGCGGCGGGCGAGGCCGCGCCTGCGGTGCTCGGGGCGGACGTAGATGCGGCGCAACTGGGCGGTCTCGCCGCAGGGGTAGCGCTCGGCCAGCTCGCGCGGGTTCGGCGGGTGGGCGGGGCCGCGCGAGTCGAGGGCGCCGGTGGCCACGACGGTCCCGTCCTCCGGGTCGAGGGCGACGAGGAGGGTGTGCCGGGCCGGGACGAGGTAGGCGGCGGCCGGATCGATGATGTCGGCGTGCCAGCGGGGCACGTATCCGGTGCGGAAGTCGCGGTAGACGGTGTCGAGCATCACGGCTCGCGCACCTTCGAGTTCGTCCGGGCCGGCCGCCCTGATGCTGTAGTTACGCACTTGCACATCATATGCATTAAGACTCCCGGCTTGATCGCGAGGGTGATTTGACAGTGATCGAACGCACGCCGTAGAACCTACCAACATGACATCCATTTTCAAAAAGGTGGAGCGGTAGTGCGCATCGCCTTCGTCGGCAAGGGCGGCAGCGGCAAGACCACCCTGTCGGCGCTCTTCTCCCGTCATCTGGCCCGTTCCGGCGCACCGGTGCTGGCCGTGGACGGCGACATCAACCAGCACCTCGCGGAGGCGCTGGGCCACGACGGGGACAGAGCCCTGGACGCACCGCCGTTGGGCGCGCATGTGGCCGACATCAAGGACTTCCTGCGGGGCACCAACCCGCGCATCGCCTCCCGCGAGGCGATGATCAAGACCACGCCGCCGGGCCGGGGTTCACGTCTGCTGCGTCCGCTGGGCGATGACGCCCTGCACGCCAGACACGTCCGGCGGGTGGGTGACGTCCCGCTGATGGTGACGGGCGAGTTCGACGAGAGCGACCTCGGCGTGGCCTGCTACCACTCCAAGCTGGGCGGGGTGGAGCTGTACCTCAACCATCTGGTCGACGGTCCCGGCGAGTACGTCGTCGTCGACATGACCGCCGGCGCGGACGCGTTCGCCTCGGGCCTGTTCACCCGCTTCGACCTGACCTTCCTGGTGGCCGAGCCCACCCGCAAGGGCGTCTCGGTCTACCGCCAGTACCGGGACCACGCACGGGAGTTCGGCATCCGGATCGCCGTCGTCGGCAACAAGGTGACCGGCGAGGACGACCTGCTCTTCCTCAAGGAGCACGTGGGCGACGATCTGTTGACCCACCTGGTCCAGTCACCCTGGGTGCGCGCGGCCGAACAGGGCCGTGCGGAAGGCGGCCTGGAGTCGCTGGAGCCCCACAACCGGCACGCCCTGACGATTCTGCGCGAGGCCGTCGACTCCCACCCCCGCGACTGGCCCGCCCTCCACCGCCACGCGGTCGAGTTCCACCTCCGCAACGCCCGCGCCTGGGCGAACGCGGCGACCGGCCTCGACCTGACGGCCCAGGTGGACCCGGACTTCGTGCCGGGCCCTGCCTCCCTCGTCTGACCCCCACCGCACCACGACAACAGACAGGAACCGACGCACATGTCTCTCGACGTCTCCCCGAAACTCCTCGCCGAGGCCGAGCAGGGCGACATCCGCGAGGAGGACTTCGTGGACACGGTCCGCACCTCCCTCCCCTACGCCTACGACCTGATCGCCTCCCTCGCCGTCGAACTGCGCGACGGCCAGGTCGAGTTCACCGACAACCAGACCCCTCCCCCGTCGGAACGGGAACGCGGCCAGCTGCTGCGCGCCCTCGCCAGCGACGCCATCCGCGGCAGCCTGGAACGCCACTTCGGCGTGGCCCTGGCCTTCCAGAACTGCCATCGGGTGGCCGCGTTCCGCCCGGAGTCGGTCACCGGCGAGTCGTACGCCCGCTTCACCTCGGTGCGTTCGCAGGTGCTGAACCAGTCGCCGGAGTTCAGGGACTGCTGAGCAGGGCCTCGTAGGCGTGACGAGGGGCCGGGCGGTGCGACCGCCCGGCCCCTCGTTCCCGGACCCGGGACTTCCGTCCCGGGGTCACCGTGCCGAGGTCACCGCCGGTGCCGGCGCGTACCCCGTCGGGCGGGCCGTGAAGGTGCCGCGGCCCTGCGTCCGGCTGCGCAACCTCGTCGCGTAGCCGAAGAGTTCGGCCAGCGGCACGGTCGCCGTGACGACCGCCGAACCGCCGCGCGCGGCCGAGCCCGAGACCCGGCCGCGGCGGGCGGCGAGGTCGCCGAGCACCGCGCCGACGGCGTCCCCGGGCACGGTGACCGTGACCTCGACGACCGGTTCCAGGAGGACCATCGCGCAGGCGCGCAGGGCCTCCCGCAGGCCGAACCGGCCCGCGGTGCGGAAGGCCGTGTCCGAGGAGTCCTTCACATGGGTCGACCCGTCCGTGAGGGTGACGCGCAGCCCCGTCACCGGGTGCCCGCCGAGCGGCCCCTCGGCCAGGGCGTCCCGGCAGTCGGCCTCGACCGCGCGGACGTACTCCTGCGGGACGCGCCCGCCCACGACCGTGGAACGGAACTCGAAGGCCGCCTCCGAGGGTTCGACGTCGAGGACGACATGCGCGAACTGCCCCGCTCCACCGTCCTGTTTGACGTGCCGGTGGACCAGCCCGGAGACCCCGCGCCCGACCGTCTCGCGGTGACTCACCCTCGGCCGACCGACGTCGATGACCATCCCGTGCTCACGCCGCACCTTCTCCACCGCGACCTCCAGATGCAGTTCACCCATCCCGGACAGCAGGGTCTGACCGGTCTCGGCGTCCGTGCGGACGACCAGTGAGGGGTCCTCCTCGGCCAGTCGGGCGAGCGCCGAGGCCAACCGGTCGGTGTCCACGGACCGGCTGGCCTCGACGGCCACCGACACGACCGGCTCGGCCACGCTCGGCGGTTCGAGCACGAGCGGGGCGTCCGGCGCGCACAAAGTCGAGCCGGCGCGGGCGGACTTCAGCCCGACCAGGGCGACGATGTCGCCGGCGACCGCCCGTTCCAACGGCGCGTGCCGGTCGGCCTGCACCCGCAGGATCCGTCCGACGCGCTCGGTGCGCCGCGCGCCCGCGGCCCACACGGTGGCTCCCTTCTCGATCGTTCCCGAGTACACGCGTACGTACGTCAGCCGTCCCGTGGCCGTGGCGTTCACCTTGAACGCCAGCGCCGCGAGGGGCGCCGCCGGATCGCTGGGCCGTTCCTCGCCGTTCTCGCCGCGGACGGCGGGTACGTCGAGCGGTGAGGGCAGATACGCCACGACCGCGTCCAGCAACGGCTCGACACCGCGGTTGCGGTAGGCCGAGCCGCACAGGACGACCACACCGTCGCCGCTGCGGGTGAGGTCCCGCAGGGCGGCGGTGAGGGTGCCGGCGGAAAGGGTCTCCCGATCGCAGAACTCCTCCAGGGCGGCGGGGTGGCGCTCGGCGACAGCCTCCTCCAGGAGCCGGCGGCGCTTGAGCGCTTCCTCGCGAAGAGCGTCGGGCACCGGTCCGTCCTGCGCCGCCTCACCGGAGTCGGACCAGGTCAGCGCCCGCATCCGGACCAGGTCGACGACGCCGGTGAAGGAGTCCTCGCGGCCGATGGGCAACTGCACGACCAGCGGGGCCGGATGCAGCCGTCGCCGGATCGAGTCGACGGCCGCGTCCAGGTCGGCGCCCGCGCGGTCCAGCTTGTTGACGAAGGCGATCCTCGGCACACCGTGCCGGTCCGCCTGCCGCCACACCGACTCGCTCTGCGGCTCCACGCCCGCGACCGCGTCGAACACCGCGACCGCCCCGTCGAGCACCCGGAGCGAACGCTCCACCTCGTCGGCGAAGTCGACGTGCCCCGGGGTGTCGATCAGGTTGAGGCGGTGCCCGTCCCACGCGCAGCTCACGGCCGCGGCGAAGATGGTGATCCCGCGGTCCCGCTCCTGCGGGTCGAAGTCGGTGACGGTCGTGCCGTCGTGGACCTCACCGCGCTTGTGCGTGGTTCCGGTGGCGAACAGGATCCGCTCGGTGACGGTGGTCTTGCCCGCGTCGACGTGGGCGAGGATGCCGAGGTTGCGGACGACGGAGAGCAGTTCGAGGTGGTGGGTGCGCACGGCCCATGGCCTTTCGGGTGCGGTGATGACAGGGCTGCGCGATGACCCGTACGACGACATGACGGCACGTCACATATGCGTGCCGCGGCGATAGTTGACCGTTCAGACAGTCGTCGCGGGCGTCCGGTGCCGGCCGCGCAGCGGGCACCGGAGGGGCGAGGACACGAGGATCACGTCGTACGACGTCCGGGGAACGGCGACAGCTGTGCGCACGCACATGGCCGTACTCCCCTCACTCGTCGTCCTTGGTGATGGCGAGTGTAGGGAGCCGGCCGGTGTCGGCGCACCGGGTTTTCCGCGGTCAGCGGCGCAGACCCTGGAGGCCGTCGTAGGCGGACATGACGAGGTCCATGCCCCGGGTGTCCTCGGCGGGTTCACGCATCTGGTCGGTCGCGTACGCGACCACCATGCGGGCCTCGGGGTCGATCACGACCAGGGAGCCGCCCCAGCCGCCCCAGCCGAAGGAGGTCCCGAAGAGGCCGAAGCCGAGACCGTAGCGCTGTGTCATGCCGATCACGCAGTCCTCGCCGCTGAACTGCTCCTCGCGGGCGCGCTCGGCTCCCGCCGCCGACAGCAGCCGGACACCGCCGACCGTCCCTCGGCAGGCGAGCGCAGACTGGACGAGCGCGACCGAGCGGGCGTTGCCGAACCCACTCGCGGCGGGGATCTGGGCGCGCCGCCACGCCACGCTGTTGGCGTCCCTGACACGCATCGCGGTCCCCGCAGCGGGTGTCGCGTCGGGCCCCGGCGCGCTCGCGGTGTAGTCCTCGTCCCGGCCGGGCGGCGGGACGGTACGGGCGACCCGGTGGTCGTGTTCGGCGGGGAGTCCGATGTGGAAGTCGGCACCGAGGGGGCCGGTGACCTCCTGGGCGAGGAACTCGCCGAGCGTGCGGCCGGTGATCCGGCGCACGACCTCGCCGACCAGGAAGCCCTGGGTGAGCGAGTGGTAGCCGGCCGCGGTGCCGGGCTCCCACAGGAGCGGCTGGGCGGCGAGCCGGGAGGTGGCGGCGGACCAGTCGTAGAGCTCCTCGACCGGGCCCTCCCAGTGGGGCAGGCCGGCGGTGTGCGACAGCAGGTGCCGTACCAGCACCTTGTCCTTTCCGGCGGCGGCGAACTCCGGCCAGTACCGGGCGACCTGGGCGTCCAGGTCGAGGTCGCCGCGGTCGGCGAGGATCAGCGCGCACAGCGCCGTCATCGTCTTGGTCGTGGAGAACACGTTGGTGATCGTGTCCCGCTCCCACGGGGCGGTCCGGCCGGCGTCGGCGAAGCCGCCCCAGACGTCCACCACCGGTTCACCGTCCACGAAGACGGCCACCGACCCTCCCACGTCCCCCTCGTCCAACAGCGCCGCCAGCCCGGTGGGTACCGCGGAGAACAGCTCGTCGTACGTGCCCTGGATGTCGGCCATGCCGGTATTGAGCCCGTCCGGAACCGGCGCAGTCAACCGAATTTGCGCGCCGACGATGGATATCGATCACACGTGCGGAAAGGATCCGTTCTGGAGCTTGTACTTACACACAGTGGGGGGCGCACACGTGCGGAGCCACGAGCTCAGGTCGGACAACGAGTTGAGTGGCACGGTGCACGGTCCGACCATCCAGGCAGGTTCGGTGTACGGCGGCATTCGCATCGGCTCGGACCCGCGTGACCTGAGTCCGTCGCCCTGGCAGCTTCCACCGCCGGTGCATGTGATCGACCGGTCGAAGGAATTCGAGGCTCTGGAGCGGCACCGGGCCCGTGCCGTGCGGGAGGAGCGCCCCGCGCTGGCCGCGGTGAGCGGCCTGGGCGGGGTCGGGAAGACCACCCTCGCGCTGAAATGGCTGCATACCCTGCGGCCGCACTTCCCGGCCGGTCAGCTCTACGCGGACCTGGGTGCGCAGGCGCCTGACGGTCCGGCGCTCCCCGAAGAGGTGCTCGGGCGGTTTCTGCGAGGCCTCGGAGTCCCCCCGCGCCAGGTGCCGGTGACGCTCGCGGAGCGGATGACCCTGTACAGATCCCTGACCGCCGACCGGCGTCTCGTCGTACTGCTCGACGACGCCTCGACCGCGGCCCAGGTGCGCCCGTTGCTGCCGGCCGGCCGCAGCGTGACGGCGGTGACCAGCCGCAGCCGCCTGCCCGGCCTGACCGTGGACGGCTGCTACCCCGTCCACGTGGAACCTCTCGACCCCGAGGCGGCGGTCGAACTCCTGGCGGACACCCTGTCCGACGACCGGGTGGCCGCTCAGCCCGACGACGCGCGGACCCTTGTCGAGTTGTGCGCCGGGCTGCCGCTGGCCGTGCGGGTCGCCGGGGCCCGGCTGGCGGCACGGCCGGAACGACGTATCACCACGATGGTCCGCGCGCTTGCCGAGGAGCGCGACCGGCTGGAGGTGCTGGGCATCGACGGCGACCACGATGTGCGCGCGGCGCTCGACCTGTCGTACCGGACGCTGCCGCCTCCCGCAGCCCGGCTCTACCGGCTGCTGGGACTGCATCCCGGTCCGGAGTTCGCGAGTCCGGTGGCGGTGGCGGTACTCGCCGGCGAAGGGAACGCGGCACAACTGCTCGACACCCTGCACGAGGCGAGCCTGCTCCTGGACGCCGGAGAGGAGCGTCACCGGTTTCACGACCTCGTCCGCCTGCACGCCGCCGCCAAGGCACGGGCGGACGAGCCCGGGCAGGAGCGTGAGCGGGCGCTGCGCCGTATCGCCGACCACTATCTGGCGAGCGCCACCCGGGCCGAGGAGGTCATCGATCCTCAGCACCGCACGATGGCCCGCGACTACGGTCCCGGACCGGTGGTCACGGCGGAGTCCGGACACGATCCGGAGTCCTCGCTCGACTGGCTGGAGCGGGAGCTGCCCAATCTGATGGCCGTGATCCGTCAGTCCCGCGCTGCCGGCTTCCCGAGCGTCGGGTGGCAGCTCGCCGACGCCCTGTGGCCCCTGTTCCTGCGCCGCAAGTTCTACGACGACTGGCTTGCCGCACACGAGGAAGGGCTGGCTGCGGCCGAGGAGTCGGGGGACTCCGATGCCGCGTGCCGGATGCTCACCTCCGGCGGCGTGGGGCAGCTCGGTGCCGGGAACCACGATCGGGCTCTGGAGATGTTCGAACACGCGGCCCAGCTCTTCGAGGAAGCCGGAGACCGACTCGGCCGGGCCCGCACACTCAACTACCGTGGACTCGCCCTGCAGCGCCTCGGCCGCCTCGACGAAGCCGCCGGTCTCTTCCGGCGCGCCACCGTGGAACTGCCGGCGTGCGGTGACTCGCGGGCCGCGGCCCTGGCCCGGCTGAACCTCGGTGACGTCGTGCTCGCCACCGGGCCTCCGCAGGAGGCTGCCCGCCACGCCCGTGCCGCCCGGTGCGCGCTTCTGGAGGCGGGCGACACGTACAACACGGCGCGGGCGGCCATCCTGCTGGGGCGTGCGCACCTCGCCCAGGACGAGTTCGACCAGGCGCACGAGCATCTCTCCGTCGCGCTGGCGGCGCTGCGTGGACTGACCGCGCACTACGAGATGGCCCACGCCACAGTAGGCCTGGCCGAAATCGCCGAGCGGCGTGGGCACGCTCACATGGCCCGCGCGCACTACCAGGAGGCTCTGGAGCTCTATACCTCCGTGGGCCGGTCGGCATCGACGCAGGCGGAGTCCGCGCGACAGAGACTGGGGCAACTGGAGAGCGGCGAGTCCGAGCCTCACAGGCAGAGCGACGATCCGAATCCCCCGGCGGACAGCCCTGCCACGAGCCAGGAATGAGCCAACGAGGCCACCGTCCCCCATCTGTCCGTCGGTTGCTCAGGTCCGCGGGCTCCGAACTCGATCACCCCTCCGTTCGGACCGAACCGGATCCAGCAGCGGGGACCGCAGTACACCGCCACCACGAGGGCACCCGGATGCGCGGTCGCCGCCTCGACGGCCGCGCTCGCTCCTGTGCCGTGCCCGATCAGCACGTCGCCGAGCCGGGACCAACGCCTCGGTGCGGGAAGCCGCACTCTGACGTGCTCGTCCACTGCAGGGGCCCCGGTGACCGGGTGGAGCAGGACGGTGCGGATCCGGTCCACCGGACCGTACGACCTCGTCCCCGAAGACACCACCGTGCGGAGCACGACTGCGGCAAGCTTCGTCATGGCGCCGCCACACTGCCCGGTTCGTCGTAGCGCACGGTGAGCGGGAGGCGTGCAGGCTGTGTCGTCGCCCGTGTGGTGGGGGCCCGTAATCGCAATTTGCGGTACAGCAGCGCGCGCATCCTCCGTTCGAACCGGCCGGGCTCCGAGGTGATGCGAGCTGCCACCCGCTCGCATCGGTGCGAACGCCAGGACGCGGAGCTCCGCCTGAGCTGTGGCCGCAGTGGGCGGTCCCCGCGCAGCCGGGGCGCGAAGGACATGAGTTCGGCGAGTGGTGAGCCCGGATCCACGTCGGCGTCGGGCCGGCCCGCCATGAGTATGGGTACTCCGGTCATCGCGCCGTAGAGAGAGACCGAGCCGTGATCGCCCACGATGTAGTCGGCGGCTACGAGCGCTCCGGTCCAGTCTCCGTGCGGGCTGACCAGGGTCAGTCCGGCGCGGGCCAGCCCGGCGAGCCAGGAACGGACCTGCCAGTGGCCGTGCGCGTTCCAGACGTGCGGATGCAGGAGCGCGGCGATCCGGAACTCGTCCCGGGGCAGTTCACCCACCAGCCGTTCCAACAAGTCCCACCCCTGCCCGAGGAGGGAGTCGGGCCCCCAGGTGGAACAGACCAGCACCAGCCGCTGCCCGGCTCGCACGCCCAGTGCGTCGCGGTAAAGGGCCTTGAGCGGAAGGCTGACGGCGATACGGTCGAAACAGGGGTCGCCCACGACTTCGGCCACCGGCAGGGCCTCGGGGCATTCGCGACCGAGCCTGGTCAGTTCTTCTTGATGGGCCAGTACGACCACCTCGGGCACCACCGCACCGTCTCGTACGAGTCGCTGCCTGCTGAGGCCGTAGACACCGCGCTGCGCCGCGGGTCGCCCGCTTCGGGCAGCCGACGCGATCTTGTTGTGTCCGGCACCGTGCGGCAGCACGATCACGGGTGTCTGGAGTTCGTGCAGGCTGCCGTGGCTGGCGGCCAGACCGAGGTCGAAGTCCGTCTGCACCGCCTGGCTCCAAGGCAGCACCAGACCCCTCAATCTCCCCAGGAACTCCGCCACTCCGTTACTGAACACGTCCGGTGCCTGGGTGAAGAAGACCTGCACCCGGACGTCGCCCTCCAGCAGGCGTATCGCGTCGAGCAGCCGCTGCCCCGCGATCACCGTGTGCACCACGACCAGGACGCGCCTGCGGGGCCTGCGGGTGGCCCAGCGTTCGACGTCGAGGCGTACCGGCACATGGCGCCAGTGCGGCTCGGACACTGTCACAGTCATCGTTGAACTCCCCCGGTTCTCCTTCATGCCTTCACGGCCGCGGAAACGCCGGCCGATGACAGAAGCGTGCCCGGGCGTCCGGATGGCGGGCTTGCAGAAATCCTGCACTCCTGCGCGACCGGGCATCGAAGGCGACGTGCGCCCCCTCACGCTCCGGTGCGCCTGTGTGTTCGCCCCCGGATCCCACAGAACTGTGACCCGAAGCGCTGGACAAACGTGCGAGCACTGCCGAAGTTTCAGGAAGGGGCACACCCACCGGGGGTGATCGTGGAACTTCTTGCACTGGGACCACTTGAGCTGTGGCACGGGCAGCGACAGCACGAACTCGGATCGCTGAAGGAGCGCTGCGTGATGGCCGCCCTGGTACACGCCCGGGGCGAGCCGGTCTCCGTGGACGCGCTGATGGACCGCGTCTGGAACGGGGACCCGCCGCCAACCGCCCAGGACACTCTGCACAGTTACCTCTCGCGGTTGCGAAGACGATTACGCACGGCGGTGGGCGACGACCTGGCGCGGGTGGATCGGCCCTCGCCACGGCTGTACCAACTGCGGGTCAGTCCCGAGGACATCGACCTGCTGCGTTTCCAGCGCCTGCGGGCGGATGCCGCGGCCGCCGGGGCGCGAGGAGAGCACGAGCTGGCGATCGGGCTGCTGCGTACCGCCGAAGCACTGTGGCGCGGCGATCCGTTGACCGAGTTCAGTGACAACTCCTGGGCCTTGTCCGTGCGGGCGCGGTTGATCGAGGACCATCGCCGGGTCCGAGAGGAACGCATCGGCCTGGAGATGGAGTTGGGGCGCCACGCGGACCTCATCGGCGAGCTCCAGGAGCTGGCGTCGCAGAATCCGTTCGCGCAGAAGGTGATCGGCTCCCTGATGCTGGCCCTGTACCGCTCCGGACGCCACGACGAAGCTCTCGCCGTCTACCGGAACACACGGGGAAGGTTGCATGAGAGCCAGGGCATCGAACCCGGCTCGGAACTCCAGGAACTCCATCTCCGCATGCTCGAACAGGACCACACTCTTCTGGACACGGAGACCGGACCGCCCGCTGCCGCCGTCACGCCGGAACAGCACGACTGCCTGCCCCGCGACAGCCGTGACTTCACCGGCAGGGTCGGTGAACTGCGTATCCTGCTGGCCGCCACCGGACCCGAGAACGACACTCCGGACGCCCTGCCCGTCACCGTCGTGCACGGTATGCCCGGAATCGGCAAGACGACACTCGCCGTCCATGCGGCCCACCGTCTGAGGGCCGCGTACCCGGACGGTCTGTTCTTCGTCGACCTGCGGGGCTTCGGCAGCCGACAGCCCCTCGACCCGGCAGAGGCCCTGGCGATTCTGCTGCACTCGGCCGGTTGGTCCGGTGAGTTGCCCGTGTCGTCGGACGAGAGGGCGGCCAGGTGGCGGGAGTGGACCGCGCGGCGCCGGGCGCTTGTGGTACTCGACAACGCCAGGGACGCCGGGCAGGTCACTGCCCTGCTGCCCGGGGCGCCCACCTGCCGTGTCATCGTGACCACCCGGAGCCGGCTGGCCGGGCTCGACAGCGCCACGTCCCTGTTCGTGGACGCCCTGTCGCGAACCGAAGCGGCGGCTCTCTTCTCCCGGATCGTCGGCCCCACGAGAGCCTCCGCCGAGCCCGAGGCACTGGCGAAGGTCGTGGAGGCGTGTGCGTGCCACCCCCTGGCCGTGCATCTCCTGGCGAGCCGTTTTCGCCACCGTGACTCCTGGGCGCTGCAGGACCTTCTCGACCGGCTGACGCACGCCGCCAACCCGCTGGAGGAGTTCGACTCCCTGATGGAAGGGGTCTTCAGGTTCTCGTACACCGAACTCGACGCTTGTGCCCAGCGGTTGTTCCGCTGCCTCGCCCTGCACCCCGGCCCCGACATCACCCTCGACGCGGCAGTCGCGCTGGCCGGCCCGGACTTCGAGGACGAAGCCGGATTGTTCCAGCGATGTGTGGACGATCTGCTGGATTCCAGTCTCGTCGAAGAGCCGGTACGCGGACGCTACCGCCTGCACGATCTCACCCGGGCCTTCGGTCTCCAGACCGGTGTGCGCACGGATGCGGAGGCGGACCGGCGCGCAGCGGTCGGCCGACTCGTCTCCACCCACCTCGTCAGCGCCCGGCAGGCCGACCGTCTGGTCCATCCCCACCGCCGTCCGGTCCCGCTGAGCCCGGAGCAGGAAGCCCGCGCCTCACGGACGTTCCGCGACGCGGACGACGCCTCGGTCTGGCTCTCGGTGGAACGGGCCAACCTGCTGGCGATCGCACGTGCGGCCACACTTCACCACCTGGAGTACGCGGCACTGTTTCCCAGCGTTTTGGCAAGATCCCTCAAACGGTGGGGGACTTGGGGCATCGCGACCGAGCTCTTCGACGCCGCGCTGCCCGCCCTGCGGGCCCTCGGAAACCGCGGCGCGCTCGCCCGTACCCTGACGGACCGGGCGGATCTGCTGGCACAGCGCGATCACGGTGAGGCCCTGCTGTGCGCGACGGAGGCCCTGTCGATCTACCAGGACCTGCACGACACCAACGGCCGTGCCGACGCACTCCTGCAGTCGGGCCGCGCTCACCTCGCGGCCGGCCACAGCGCTACGGCCATGTCCCTCCTGGACGAGGCACTCGCTCTGTACGCCGAGGCCGGCGACCGGTCCGGAGAGGCCGAATGCCTCAATGTGCAGGGAATCGCCCTGTACTACGCGGGGCAGTACGACGAAGCCCTGCACCGGGTCCAGCTCATGGAGGGCATCTACGAGACGCTGCCCGATCCGTACGGTCTGGCTCAGGCCCTCAACAACCGAGGTGAGCTACACCATCTCCAAGGGCGTCTCGATGAGGCCCGTGACTGCTACCAGCGATCTCTGGTCCTCATGCGCACCCACGGCGGCCGGCCCGAACTGGCGACTCTGGACACCAACCTGGGCACCGTGTTCCAGGCCACGGGCCGGACCGAGCGCGCCCTGGCCTGTTACCGCAGAGCACTCGCCAGCCACCGGAGCACCGGAGACGCGCTGGGTGAAGCGGACGTGCTGATCAGCATGGGGGTCGCCCATGCCCAGTCCGGGCGCCGGGGCGAGGCACTGCTGCACTTCACCATGGCGGAGCAGGTCGCCACCGACATCGACAACCCGTACGAGACACTGCGCGCGAAGATCGGTGCGGCTGACGTCCAACGCGAATCGGGCCGGCTGGACATCGCGTTCAACGGCTACGAGGAGGCTCTCGAGGTGGCCCGGCATGCCGAATTCCCTCTGGGCTCGGCCCAGGCGCTCGCTGGACTCGCGCGCACCGCCGCTCTGCGTCCCCGCGGCGCCCAGGAGGCCCACCGGTACGGCGAGCAGGCGATCGCTCTGTACCGGGGTCTCGGTGCCGACGGGGAAGCGGAGAAACTGCTCCGGCTTCTGGCCGGGCACGAGTCGACCGGCTCCTGAGCCCCCTCCCAGGAGCCGGCCCGCTCCGCCGCGCGAACCTGGGTCAACCGGCCGTCCGGCCGGTGACGGTCCTCGGCGATGTCACCACATCCAGCGGAACACCACCACGGTCACGTAGGTCGCTCCCAGGACTGGCAGTGAGGCGAGGTAGATCTGCCGCAAACGCGCTTTCAACGTGCTCCTCGAAGATCGACGGGACAGTTCTGCCGCGGGTGATCACTCCGGCTGGGCGAGACCGTACTAGATCCAGCTGGAGCCGAGGAACGCGTTTGCGAAATATGAACACATACTGTATTAGGACAGGTGACCGTCAGATCGGTCTGATGTGCGACAACTCCCGCCCTCGCCAGAGCTGTTGAAGGTCAGCCCGGAGTAGCTCTGCCCCTGCAGGACCGGCCCGTGCTGGACGCCCCCACTGATGCTGTTGCGAACTGTCTGCGGCGCCACGTCACCCGCGGCCGGAGCGAACTCCGCCAGCATGGATCCAAGTTCCTCAGCGACGAGCGGATCCGCTTCCAGCGCACGGCGCAGCCTGATGCGCCACCCCGCCTCGATGTCGGCGACGGCGTCATCGTCCGCCGCGTCCCGGGCCGCCATCAGCTCGCGCCGGGACAACCGCAGCTCCTCCGCGGCCGAGTCCTCGTCGTCGCCCCGCGCGAAGATCCGCACCAGTCGGTCCCGGGCCTGCATCCAGGTGTCCGACACCATGAGCCCTACCAACGTCGTGGCCCCCGACGTCGCCAGTGCCGCCAGCTCAGCTTCCACTGTCGCCCCCCACACGTTCCGTTGCCCCCGCAGAAGCCAAAGTAAGGAGGTGGCCCAGGGTTGGGTAGACCGGACGTCAGTCATTCGCTGACGCCGGGCCTGCCGGACAACCGCACCGGAGCCGGTGGAGCACTTCGCATCGTCCGCACCAACAGAAATGGTGCCGACCGGAAACCGGTCGGCACCATTTCTGTTGGTGTTGTGTCCGAGGGGGGACTTGAACCCCCACGCCCGATAAAGGGCACTAGCACCTCAAGCTAGCGCGTCTGCCATTCCGCCACCCGGACCAGGTGTCTGCCGCCTTGACGGGGGTGTTCCCCGGGGCGACACGGACAACAATACCAAGCTTTCGGAGTGGCCTTCACCTGCATATCCCTCCGGAGAGGGCCCATGACGACAGTATTCTGTATACTGTCGTCACCTAAACGGCCCCGGCTCGGAGGCGACATGGACGATCTGGATTCCGCGGTGGTGCTGGGCATGGCAGACCAGGCACCCGACGGCATAGTGATCACCGACAGGGAAGGGCTGATCCGCTACTGGAACCGGGGTGCGGAGCGCATCTTCGGGTTCGCGGCGGCCGATGTGACGGGGCGCAGCCTGGACGTCATCATCCCCGAGCGGCACCGCAAGCGGCACCAGGAGGGCTTCGACGCGGCCATGGAGCGGGGGTCCAGCAAGTACGGCGACGCGGACCTGCTGAACGTGCCCGCGCTGGCGGCGGACGGCCGCAAGCTGTCCATCGAGTTCAGCGTGGTGCTGCTGTCCGGCCCCGACGGCAGCCCCTACTGCGGTGCGGTCGTCCGGGACGTCACCGCGCGGCGCGAGCGCGAGCGGGAACTGATGCGGCGCCGGGCCGAGGCGACGACGGTCTGACCCCCGCCGGACCGCGCGGAAGCGGCCGTGGCCCTCGGGGTCACGGCCGCTTCGCGTCGGGTCCACGTCAGACGATGACCCCGCTCTCCTTCAGCCGGCCGATGGTCTCCTCGTCGTAGCCCAGTTCCACCAGCACCTCGGAGCTGTGCTCGCCCAGCAGCGGGGCGCCGACGACCTCCGGCTGGAAGGAGGAGAACTTCACGGGGCTGCCGACCGTCAGGTAGGTGCCGCGGCCCTTCTGCTCGACCTCGACGACGGTGCCGCTCCTGCGCAGGTCCTCGTCGTAGGCGATCTCCTTCATGCTCATCACCGGGGCGCAGGGCACCTCCCACTCCCGCAGGATGTTCACCGCCTCGTACTTCGTCTTGTCCGCGAGCCACTTCTCGATCTCCTCGAAGATCTCGAAGATGTGCGACTGGCGGGCGCGCGCGGTGGCGTACTCCGGGTCCTCGGCCCACTCGGGGCGGCCGATGACCTCGGCGGTGCGCTTCCAGTTCTGCTCCTGGACGGTGAAGTAGATGTACGCGTTCGGGTCGTCCTCCCAGCCCTTGCACTTGAGCACCCAGCCCGGCTGACCGCCGCCGCCGGCGTTGCCGCCGCGCGGCACCACGTCGGTGAACTCGCCGTTCGGGTACTGCGGGTACTCCTCCAGGTAGCCGACCCGCTCCAGGCGCTGCTGGTCGCGCAGTTTGACGCGGCACAGGTTGAGGACGGCGTCCTGCATGGAGACGGAGACCTTCTGGCCCCGGCCGGTCTTGCCGCGGTCGATGATCGCGGTGAGGATGCCGATCGCCAGGTGCATCCCGGTGTTGGTGTCGCCGATGGCGGCGCCGGAGATGGTGGGCGGGCCGTCCCAGAAGCCGGTGGTGGAGGCGGCGCCGCCCGCGCACTGGGCGACGTTCTCGTAGACCTTGAGGTCGTTCCACGACGACTGGTCGTTGAAGCCCTTCACCGAGCCGAAGATCAGGCGCGGGTTGAGCTCCTGGATGCGCTCCCAGGTGAAGCCCATGCGGTCCAGGGCGCCCGGGGCGAAGTTCTCCACCAGGACGTCGGCGTCCTTGATGAGCTTCTCCAGGACCTCCTTGCCCTCGGCGGTCTTGGTGTTGATGGCGAGCGAGCGCTTGTTGCTGTTGAGCATCGTGAAGTAGAGCGCGTCCAGGTCCTCGATGTCCCTGAGCTGACGGCGTGTCACATCGCCGCCGTTGGGGCGCTCCACCTTGAGGACGTCGGCGCCGAACCAGGCGAGCATCTGCGTGCAGGCGGGACCGGCCTGGACCCCGGTGAAGTCGATCACCTTGATTCCGGCGAGCGGCTTTTCACTCATGTGTGCTTCCTTTTCGTGAAGTTGCGCGGTCTGGGAGGTCCTGGAGATCCGGGCGTTCACTTCTTCGCCGGCGTGATGTTGCCGACGGTGATGCCCTTGGGGTTCAGGTGCGAGATGTGGCCGCTCTCGGTGCCGGCCGAGGGGTCGATCACACAGTCGATGAGCGCCGGGCCGCCGGAGGCGAGGGCCTCGGTGAGGGCGGCGGTCACCTCGGCGGGCGTGGTGGCCCGGTAGCCCTTGCCGCCGAACGCCTCGATGAGCAGGTCGTGGCGGGCCGCCGACATGAGGGTCGTGGGCGAGGGCGCGTCGTCGTACGGGTTGGTGTCGTCCCCGCGGTAGACGCCGCCGTTGTTCATGATCACCGTGACGACGGGCAGCTGGTAGCGGCAGATCGTCTCGATCTCGATGCCGCTGAACCCGAAGGCGCTGTCCCCCTCGATGGCCACCACCGGGGCGCCGCTCTCGACGGCGGCTGCGATCGCGTAGCCCATGCCGATGCCCATGACGCCCCAGGTGCCGCTGTCGAGGCGGTGGCGCGGCACGTGCATGTCGATGACATTGCGCGCGATGTCCAGGGCGTTGGCGCCCTCGTTGACGATGTACGTCTCCGGGTGCGCGTGCACAACGTCGCGTACGGCCTTCAGGGCGCCCATGAACTGCATGGGGTGCGGGTCGGCCTCCAGCCGCTTGGCCATCTTGGCGACGTTCTGCGCCGAGCGCGCCCCGAGCTCATCCCGCCAGGCCGAAGGAGCCGTGATCTGGCCGGGCTTGGTGCGCTCGGCGAGCGCGTCGAGCACCGACTCGATGTCACCGACGAGGGGGGCGGAAATGGGCTGGTTGCTGTCCATCTCCTTGGGGTCGATGTCGATCTGGACGAACTTGGCGTCGGGGTTCCAGCCCGTCTGGCCGTGTCCCAGAAGCCAGTTGAGGCGCGCGCCGATCAGCATCACGACGTCGGCCTTCTTCAGCGCCAGCGAGCGTGCGGTCGCGGCCGACTGCGGGTGGTCGTCGGGCAGCAGGCCCTTCGCCATCGACATCGGTACGTAGGGGATGCCGGTCGACTCGACGAACTGCCGTACCTTGGCGTCCGCCTGGGCGTACGCGGCTCCCTTGCCCAGCACGATCAGCGGTCGTTCGGCGGACGCCAGGAGTTCGATCGCCCGGTCCACGGCCTCCGGCGCCGGCAGCTGGCGCGGGGCGGGGTCGACGAGGCGGCTCAGGGTCCGGTCGCCTTCCGCCTTGGGCATGATGGCGCCGAGCACCGCGGCGGGGATGTCGAGATAGACACCGCCGGGGCGCCCGGAGATCGCGGTGCGCAGGGCGCGGGCGATGCCCCGGCCGATGTCCTCGACGCGGCTGACCCGGTAGGCGGCCTTCACGAAGGGCTGCGCGGCGGCGAGTTGGTCCATCTCCTCGTAGTCGCCCTGCTTGAGGTCGACGAGGTGGCGCTCGCTGGAGCCGGAGATCTGGACCATGGGAAAGCAGTTGGTGGTCGCGTTGGCGAGGGCGACCAGGCCGTTGAGGAAGCCGGGGGCCGAGACCGTGAGGGCCACGCCGGGCTTCTTGTTGAGGTAGCCGGCGATGGCGGCCGCGTGTCCGGCGTTGCTCTCGTGGCGGAAGCCGATGTAGCGGATGCCCTGCGCCTGGGCGAGCCGGGCCAGGTCGGTGATCGGGATGCCGACCACCCCGTAGATGGTGTCGACGTCGTTCAGCTTGAGCGCGTCGACGACCAGGTGGTACCCGTCGGTGAGCTCGGTCGGAACGTCGGCTGCTGCCGCGGTCTCCAGGGTCGAGGGAGCGGTCATGGTCCGAGGTCCTCCTTGGGCAGGTCCTGCCGGAGCGGCTACTTCTCTCACCATCCGCAGCGCGCTCGTCCGCGTCCAAGACCCATCGGCGACCAGCCGATAGACGGCGTCTATCGAGGGCTGGTCAGGGGCCTGGAAACGGCCTTGATAGACGGTTGCTATCGGCCGTTCGCCAGCGGGTATTGGACGTCCCCCGGGTGCCACCGCACGCTCGCAGAGGATGTTCATCGGCGCTGTGCGAGGGGGTGGGGTCATGGCTGTTCCGGCCGCGGCATCCGTGCGTGACGCGAACCGGTACCGGCCCCCGGAGGTCACGGGCCTCGTCGACCTCCTCGACCGGCAGGTGCGTGAACGCCCCTACGCCCAGGCCCTGGTGGTGACCGGTGAGCGGGTGCAGCTGTCGTACCGGGCACTGGCGACCCTCGCCGACGAGGTGGCCGCCCGGCTCGGTCGGGCGGGTCTGCGACGCGGTGACGCGGTCGGGCTGATCTGCGCCAACACGGCCGAGTTCGTGGTCGGGTTGCTGGGTGCGGCGCGGGCCGGGCTGGTCACGGCTCCGCTGGATCCCGCGTTGCCGGGTTCCCAACTCGCTGCTCGCATCGCGACCTTGGGAGCGCGGGCGGTGCTCGTCGATGCGTCGGGCGCCGGTGTCGGTGTCGGTGTCGGAAAGCTTCCGGTGCCCGCGTGGCCGTTGCGCGTGGATGTGTCCCGGGCGGGGACGGCTGCGGTGGTCCTTGCAGTCGGCGTCTGCGAGATGACCCAAGTGACGGGCGCCGCAGGTGAGTTGTCGGACGAAGACGCCCTTGTGCTGTTCACCGCCGGCACCACCGACCGGGCGAGGATGGTCCCGTTGACCCACGCCAATGTGGCCGCCTCCCTCCGGAACATCTGCGCCACCTACGAGTTGGGCCCCGATGACGCGACGGTCGCGGTGATGCCGTTCTTCCACGGCCACGGGCTGTTCGCGGCGTTGTTGTCCTCCCTGGCGAGCGGGGGCTGTGTGCTGCTGCCCGAGCGGGGGCGGTTCTCGGCGGGCACGTTCTGGGACGACATGGGGGCCGTGGACGCCACGTGGTTCACGGCGGTGCCGGCCATCCACGAGATCCTTCTGGACCGGTCGGAGCGGGAGTATCCGGGCCCGCAGGCGCCGCCGTTGAAGTTCGTCCGCAGTTGCAGCGCGCCGCTCAACGCGGCGACGCAGCGGGCGCTGGAGCGCACGTTCGGCGCGCCGCTGCTGTCCGCGTACGGGATGACGGAGTCCTCGCACCAGGCCACCAGCGAACCCCTGCCGCAGCGGGGCACACTCCGGCAGGGGTCGGTGGGCCGGCCGACCGGGGTCGAGGTGCGGGTCGTGGACCGGGGCGGGCGTCCCTGTCCGGTGGGTGTCGAGGGCGAGGTGTGGGTGCAGGGGCCCACGGTCGCCCGGGGTTACCTCGCCGACGGGGACGAGTCGGCGCGGACCTTCGTCGACGGGTGGCTGCGCACCGGTGATCTGGGCGTGCTGGACGAGGACGGGTACCTGTCGCTGACCGGACGGATCAAGAACCTCATCAACCGGGGCGGGGAGAAGATCTCGCCCGAGCATGTCGAGGACATCCTCGCGGGGTGCCCGGGGGTCGCGGAGGCTGCCGTGTTCGCGGTGCCGGACGCGGTGTACGGGCAGCGGGTCGGTGCCGCGGTGGTGCTGCGTGAGCCTGACGGCCTCGACCGCGAGGAGATCCTGCGGTACTGCCGCGCCCACCTGGCCCCCTTCGAAGTGCCGGACCACCTCGAACTGGTCACCGCGCTGCCGTACACCGCGAAGGGGGGCCTGGACCGGAAGGCGGTGCAGGTGCGGTATGCACCACAGTGAGCGGGGGTGCGGGAGGCTCGCGGGGCGGGGGCGGGGGCGGGGGTGGCGAGGTAGACCGACGGTAGGGCGACCGCTGCAGCGCCGTTGGAGGCTCGGTGTCTGAGGTGGGACCGTCGAGTGGTGGGTGCGAAGAAGCCCGACGACGGTCCGGCCGCCGCGATGCGGTGCACCAGGACGCGGTACCCACCCCGACCGGGGGGGGCGCGGAAGGCTCGGTGCCCGGGGGCGGGTGGGGAGGTACACCGACAGTAGGGCGGCCGCGGTGATGCCGTGGAGCAATCGCAGGGGCGGCATGTGCCCCGACTGGGCGGGAGGCATGGTGCCGGAGGCGGGACCGCCAAGTGGCGGACGCGGAGGAAGAAAGACGACAGGGGAACCCCCATCTATGCCCCGGACCGCCAGGAGCGGCGACGAAATCTGCGCGCAGGCTCACGGCGCTCGGTGCTCGGGCGAGTCGGCCCGGCCAGGAAGTCGCCCCGCGGGGGGAGGCCGGATCGGCAGCCGGTACGGGAGCGGCGCGGGCCGGGTGCCTGCGCTCTCGGCGGGCTCCGCTCAGCGCGGCGGTCGTAGGGCTGGGGCCGCGAAGGAGCCCCAACCGACAGCGTCGGCACAGGCCACGACGAGGCCTGAGCACACGCGGTCGTTGCGACGGCGCCGGCCCCCCAACCACCCCCGGCAGGGTCAGCGCACCCGATGGTCGGGTGGCAGGGGGCGGGCGAAGAAGTCGTCCAGGGACAGTCCCGTCGCCGCGTTGACGAAGGCGCGGGCGGCGACCGAGCCGGGGGTCGCCGCGTGGATGGCCACCGAGACCTGGGCGCCGGCCTCGGGGTCGACCAAGGGCACCGCCCGAGTGCGGCCGACCACCGGCATCGCGCGCAGCCAGGTGTGCGGCACGATGCTCGCCCAGCCGCCGCCCCCGACATGGGCGTAGAGGGAGGCGATGGAGTCCGTCTCGACCTGCGGGGTGACCACGTACCCCTTCTCCGCGAACACCGTGTCGACGATCTGGCGGATCCGCATGTCCGGTGTCAGCAGCGCGAGCGGCAGCTGGGCCGCGTCCGCCCAGGAGACCGTGGCGGACTGGGCCACCAGCTGGTCGTCGGAGACCAGGAGCATGTATCGCTCCTGGTAGAGGGGGACGACCTGGAGGCCCTCCTGGTCGTCGGGGTCGAAGTGGGCGATGGCCACGTCGAGTTCGTAGTCGCGGAGCTGGCGGTGGAGTTCCTTCGTGGACAGCCTTGAGCGGACCTGGACCTTGGCCAGCGGGTGCGCCGCGCAGAAGGCGGCCACGGGGAGGGCGAGGGTGGTGGACGCCGTGGGGTCGGTGCCGAGGCGCAGGGTGCCGGTGATGCCGGACTGCACGGCGGCCACCTCGGCCTTGAAGGCGTCCTGTTCGGCGAGGATCCGCTTGGCCCATACGACGAGCCGCTCGCCCTCGGGGGTGAGGCCCTGGTAGTTGTGGCCGCGGTTGATCAGCGTGACGTTCAGCTCGCGCTCCAGTTTGGCGATCGCCGCCGAGAGCGCGGGCTGGGAGACGTAGCAGGATTCCGCCGCCCGGGCGAAGTGCCGCTCCCTCGCCACCGCCACGAAGTATTCGAGCTGCCGGAACAGCATGAGCGGCTCCTCCCTGCCCATGGGATCACTGACTCCATACTGTATGCAGTGCGGAGCCATGTACAGGGAGGAGACCGCACAGGTCAGCGCAGATGCTTCGCCGCGGCCACCACCAGGGGGTCGAGACCGTCCACCCCGGCGTCGACGAACTCGTGGAGGCGGGCGCGCATGCGCGGGTCCCAGAACCTGCCGATGTGGCCCGCGATCGCCTCCGCGGCCTCCTCCGCCGGCAGGTGTCCGAGGTTTCTGGCGATGTCGTTCGCCATCCGGCACTCCGCCGGCACGGTCGCCGTCATCTCAGTCCCCCGCCTTCACGAGGTCGTTCCCGGTGGCCTCGGCCGCGATCGGCCGGTCCGGGCGGGCGAGCGCCACCTGGACGGCGGTCACCTTGTACTCGGGGCAGTTGGTGGCCCAGTCGGAGTTCTCCGTGGTCACCACGTTGGCGCCGGTGACGGGATGGTGGAACGTGGTGTAGACGACCCCGGTCGGCATCCGGTCGGAGATCTCCGCGCGCAGGGTGGTCTGTCCGACGCGGCTGGCCAGCGTGACCATGTCGCCGTGGTTGATGCCCCGGACCTCGGCGTCGTGCGGGTGCAGCTCCAGGATGTCCTCGGGGTGCCAGGCGACGTTGCCGGTACGGCGGGTCTGGGCGCCGACGTTGTACTGGCTGAGGATGCGGCCCGTGGTGAGGACCAACGGGAAGCGCCGGGTGCTGCGTTCGTTGGTCGGCACGTAGGAGGTGACGACGAACCTGCCCTTGCCGCGCACGAATTCGTCCACGTGCATGATGGGCGTGCCCTCGGGTGCCTCCTCGTTGCACGGCCACTGGACGCTGCCGAGCTTGTCGAGGAGGTCGAAGGAGACCCCGGTGAACGTCGGCGTCACCGAGGCGATCTCGTCCATGATCTGGCCGGGATGCTCGTAGGACATCTCGTAGCCCATGGCGGTGGCGATCTCGCTGACGATCTGCCATTCGTGCTTGCCCGTCTTCGGCTTCATCACCGAGCGCACCCGGTTGATGCGGCGCTCGGCGTTGGTGAAGGTGCCGTCCTTCTCCAGGAAGGACGCGCCGGGCAGGAAGACGTGCGCGAACTTGGCCGTCTCGTTGAGGAACAGGTCCTGGACGACGACCAGTTCCATCGCTTCCAGGGCCGCGGTGACGTGCCCCAGGTTGGGGTCGGACTGGGCGATGTCCTCGCCGTGCACGAACAGGCCGCGGAAGGTGCCGTCGATGGCCGCGTCGAACATGTTGGGGATGCGAAGTCCCGGTTCGGCGAGGAGGGTTCCGCCCCACAGGTTCTCGAAGACGGTACGGACCGCGTCGTCGGAGACGTGCCGGTAGCCGGGGAGTTCGTGCGGGAAGGAGCCCATGTCGCAGGAGCCCTGCACGTTGTTCTGGCCGCGCAGCGGGTTGACGCCGACGCCGTCCCGGCCGATGTTCCCGCAGGCCATCGCGAGGTTGGCCATTCCCATGACCATGGTGGAGCCCTGGCTGTGCTCGGTGACGCCGAGGCCGTAGTAGATGGCACCGTTGGGGGCTTCGGCGTACAGCCTCGCGGCGGCGCGGAGTTCGGCGGCCGGGACCCCGGTGATCTCCTGCACCGCCTCCGGGCTGTTCTCCGGTCGGGCGATGAACTCGGCCCACTCGTCGAAGTCTTCGCAGCGCGCGTCGACGAAGGACCGGTCGACCAGGTTCTCGGTGACGACCACGTGGGCCATCGCGTTGACGACGGCGACGTTGGTGCTGGGCCGCAGCTGGAGGTGGTGCTGGGCCTCGATGTGCGGGGAGCGTACGAGGTCGATGCGGCGCGGGTCCACGACGATCAACTTCGCGCCCTCGCGCAGGCGTCGCTTCATCCGGGAGGCGAACACCGGGTGCCCGTCGGTGGGGTTGGCGCCGATCACCATGATGACGTCGGCCTCGGCGACCGAGCGGAAGTCCTGGGTGCCGGCGGACTCGCCGAAGGTCTGCTTGAGGCCGTATCCCGTCGGGGAGTGGCAGACGCGGGCGCAGGTGTCGACGTTGTTGTTGCCGAAGGCCGCGCGGACCATCTTCTGGACGACGTAGACCTCTTCGTTGGTGCAGCGTGAGGAGGTGATGGCGCCGATCGCGCCGGCGCCGTGGCGGTCCTGGATCTCGCGCATCCGGCGGGCCACCGTGCCGATGGCCTCGTCCCACTCGACCTCGTGCCAGGGGTCGGTGATCCGGTCGCGGACCATGGGCTTGAGCATGCGGTCGGGGTGGGTGGCGTAGCCGAAGGCGAAGCGGCCCTTGACGCAGGAGTGGCCCTCGTTGGCGCCGCCGTCCTTGTAGGGGACCATGCGGACGAGTTCGTCGCCGCGCAGTTCGGCCTTGAAGGAGCAGCCGACACCGCAGTAGGCGCAGGTCGTCACAACGGACCTTGTGGGAATGCCGAGTTCGACGACGGAGCGTTCCTGGAGCGTGGAGGTCGGGCAGGCCTGGACGCAGGCTCCGCAGGAGACGCACTCGGAGTCCATGAAGGACTCCCCCGCGCCCGGCGAGACCTTGGAGTCGAACCCGCGTCCCTCGATGGTGAGCGCGAAGGTGCCCTGGACCTCGCCGCAGGCGCGGACGCAGCGGGAGCAGGCGATGCACTTGGAGGGATCGAAGTCGAAGTAGGGGTTGGAGGTGTCCTTCTCGGCGTCGAGGTGGTTCTCGCCCTCGTAGCCGTAGCGGACCTGGCGCAGGCCCACCACCCCTGCCATGTCCTGGAGTTCGCAGTCACCGTTGGCCGGGCAGGTGAGACAGTCCAAGGGGTGGTCGGAGATGTAGAGCTCCATGACGCCCTGGCGGAGCTTTTCCACCTTCGGGGTCTGGGTGCTGACCTTCATGCCGTCTGCGCAGGGGGTGGTGCAGGACGCGGGGGTGCCGCGCCGGCCGTCGATCTCCACCACGCACAGCCGGCAGGAGCCGAACGCCTCCAGGCTGTCGGTGGCGCAGAGTTTGGGGATGTCGACGCCGGCCTGCGCGGCCGCGCGCATCACCGAGGTGCCCTCGGGGACGGTCACCGGCAGGCCGTCCACCTCCACGGACACCGTTGCGGGGCCGGGCCGTTCGGGGGTGCCGAAGTCGGGTTCCTTGAGGAGTGTCATGCCGTGCCCTCCGTCCTCGGGCCCGTCGCCTGTACGGGCTGGATGTCCAGCAGTCGACGGCCGCCGAGGAAGTCGTCGGGGAAGTGGGTCAGGGCGCTGCGCACGGGCAGCGGGGTGAGCCCGCCCATCGCGCACAGCGAGCCCTCGGTCATCAGGTCGCAGAGGTCTTCGAGAAGGGCGAGGTTCTCGTCCCGGTGGGTGCCGGCGACGATCTTGTCGATCACCTCGACACCGCGCACCGCGCCGACCCGGCACGGTGTGCACTTGCCGCAGGACTCCTCGGCGCAGAACTCCATCGCGAAGCGGGCCTGCGCGGCCATGTCGACGCTGTCGTCGAACACGACCACGCCACCGTGGCCGACCATGGCGCCGGCGGCCGCGAACGCCTCGTAGTCCATGGGCAGATCGAACATCGACTCCGGCAGGTAGGCCCCGAGCGGGCCGCCGATCTGCGCGGTGCGCACCGGGCGTCCCGAGTGCGTTCCGCCGCCGTACTCCTCGATGAGTTCGCGCAGGGTGATGCCGAAGTCGGTCTCGACGATGCCGCCGCGGGCGACGTTGCCGCCGAGCTGGAACACCTGGGTGCCGCGGGAGCGTTCGACGCCGAGGCGCTCGTAGGCCTGCGCGCCCTCGGCCATGACCACGGGCACGGTGGCGAGGGTGAGGACGTTGTTCACCACGGTCGGTTTGCCGAACAGGCCCTCGATCGCCGGGATGGGCGGTTTGGCGCGGACCATGCCGCGCTTGCCCTCCAGGCTCTCCAGCATGGAGGTCTCCTCGCCGCAGATGTACGCGCCGGCGCCGACCCGGACGTGCAGGTCGAAGTCGAGTGCGGAGCCGAGGATGTTGTGGCCGAGCCAGCCGTGCTCGCGCGCGATGCCGATCGCCCGGCGCATGGTGGCCACCGCGTCCGGGTATTCCGAGCGGATGTACAGGTAGCCCTCGCTCGCGCCGACCGCGTGGGCGGCGATGGTCATGCCCTCGATGAGCATGAACGGGTCGCCCTCCATGACCATGCGGTCGGCGAAGGTCCCGCTGTCGCCCTCGTCGGCGTTGCAGCAGACGAACTTCAGCTCGTCGGCGCAGTCCAGGACGGTCTTCCACTTGATGCCGGCCGGGAACCCGGCGCCGCCGCGGCCGCGCAGTCCGGACGCGGTGACCTCGGCGACCACGTCCGCGGGAGCGAGTTCCAGGGCGGCGCGCAGTCCGGCGAGGCCGCCGTGTGCCTCGTAGTCCTCGGCGGACAGGGGGTCGGTCACGCCGACCCGGGCGAAGGTGACACGGTTCTGGCTCGCCAGCCAGGGCAGTTCGTCGACGACGCCGAGCCGCAGCGGGTGGTCCGCGCCGTCGAGCATCCCGGCGGCGAGGAGTCCTTCGACGTCCTCGGGGGCCACCGGGCCATAGCCGACGCGTCCTTGGGGGGTCACGACCTCGACCAGGGGCTCCAGCCACAGCATGCCGCGCGATCCGTTGCGTACGACGTCGAGGGCGAAGTCCCCGCGGGTGGAGGCGTGTTGAAGGGCCTGCGCGACCTCGTCCGCGCCGACGGACCGGGCCGCGGAGTCGCGGGGGACGTAGACGGTGGCCGTGGAGTGCGAGGCGTTGTTCATGAGGAGACCGTCCCGTTGAGGATCGCGCCCAGCCGGGCCGGGCCCACGCGTCCGTACAGCCGCCCGTTCGCCTCCACGGAGGGTCCGAGCGCGCAGTTGCCGAGACAGAAGACCTGCTCGACGGTGACCGAGCCGTCCGCCGTCGTCTCCCCCAGGGTCAGCCCGGACTCGCGGGCGTAGCCGACCAGTTGGTCGGCGCCCAGCGCCTGGCAGGCCTCGGCCCGGCAGATGCGCACGGTGGTGCGGCCCGCGGGCTCGCGGCGGAAGTCGTGGTAGAAGGTCACGACTCCGTGGACGTCGGCCCGGGAGAGGTTCAGCTCCTCGGCGAGCACCGGCACCGCCTCCTGCGGCACATGGCCCAACTCGGCCTGCACGGCGTGCAGTACGGGCAGCAGCGCGCCGCGCTCGCCCCGGTGCCGGGCCACCACCCGCCGGACCACGCTCTCGACCGTCACGTCACTCCCGCTGGTCGTCATGATCGCTTCGCCTTCCGTCACGCGGAGTCCCCGGCGAGGGGTGCAGGAGACTCGGACAATACTCCATACAGACTTCTGTATACACAACCCTGCCGCACGGAAGGGCGGAGTCACCCGAGCCCGGCACCGCGGGCCCGGACCACTGCGGACCCGGCGCCGGCCCGCGCCATGTTGCATACCAAAACCTGTATGCTGACGCGGCCGTCGGCAACCCTCCGGACGGCCCCACTCGGCAAAGCCGCCGTCCGGCGACTCCGGCGGCAGAACGGGACAACCATGCGCGAGGCACTCACGGCCGCTGCGTCCCGGCGCGTCACCCGCCCGGCACCACTGCGTCAGGCCGTGTACGACGCCCTGACCGAGCTGATCGTCAACGGCTCCCTCAAGCCCGGCCAGCATCTGGTCGAGGCCGAGCTCGCCGAACACCTCGGCGTCAGCCGCCAGCCGGTGCGCGAGGCCCTCCAGCGGCTGCAGACCGCCGGCTGGGTGGACCTGCGGCCCGCCCAGGGGGCCTTCGTCCACTCCCCCACCGAGGAGGAGGCCGCCCAACTCCTCGGCGTCCGGGCAGTCCTGGAGACCTACTCGGCCCAGCTCGCCGCCAAGAACGCGAAGCCCGAGGACATCGCGCGCCTCGACGAGCTCCAGCTCGACGGCATCGCCGCTCTCGCCGACGGGGACGTAGAGCGGCTGGTCTCCGCCAACACCGCGCTGCACGACTTCATCACCACGGTCGCCGACAACGCCGTGCTGGCCGAACTGATCGCCCAGGTGGGCCAGAAGGTCCGCTGGTACTACACGCCCATCGCCAAGCCCCGCGGCAAGGAGGCCTGGAACGAGCACACCCAGCTCATCAGGGCCATCGCCAAGGGGGACGCGGACCAGGCGGGCGAGGTCATGCGCAAGCACACCGAGCGTACGACCGACTTCTACCGCAAGCAGATCGCGGCCCGGGCGAACCAGGACTGACATCTGGCCGGCCATGGCTCAGGACGCGGCGAGGGTGCCCGCGGGACGGCGCGTGCCCCCGGGATCGCGGGCCGGGTCCAGGGCCGGGTCGAGGACGGGCGGGCGGCGCACATCGGCGGCGGCCCGCAGTTCGAGCAGCCACGGCAGGACCGTGCGCAGCACGACGTCGAGTCCGGCGCCGTCCGCGCCGAGCATCGCCTCCGCGGGCACCAGTACCGGGTCGGCGAACACCGTGGAAGTCGCGCTGCCGCGGGGTCCGGCGACGCTTGGCCGCGCGGGGACGAACAGGTCAGGGGCGTGCGCCGGGACCGCCCAGAGCGTCAGGCCGTCGGGGGCGGCGAGGGGCCGGGAGGACCAGACGTAGAGGTCGGCCTCCCCCGCGGCGACCACCCGCTGCTTCCGGGCCCGCAGGGCCACCACCTCACCGGAACGGGTGGCCACGGAGCCCGGCACCAGGAGCCGGGAGTCCGCCTCCGGCCCGTCCCCCTCCCCCGCCTGTTCCTCCTCCGACTCCGCGAGGGCGAGACTGGCGAGATGGCGTCCGGCGGCGATCTCGGCACGCAGCCAGGGGCCGCCGTGCGCCTCGATGACGGCAACGGCCGTGTAGTGCGACCGCAGCACGGCCGCGGTCGCCGGGCAGACCGGAGCGGTCCGCGCGACCACGTCGACGGCTTCGCGCAACCCCCGTCCCCCGCCGCCGAACTCGGTGGAGACGGTGAGTCCCAGGAGTCCCGCGCGGCCGAGGGCCGTCACGGCGCCGCGAGGGAACCGGCCCCGGACGGCCGCCGCCTCGGCGGCGGGTCCCGCGAGGCCGGCCAGGACTTCGGAGAGAGCGGTGCGGTACGACACGGGGCATCCCCCTCGGACGTGGCTGCTGATCCACTGTCGAACGATAATTGCATACAGTATTCTGCATGGGAAGGTGACCGCGCCAGGGGTCAGGCCGGGCAATTTCCGGGACTCGGCACTGTGCGAGACACGGCGATCGGCAGACGGCTCGACCCGGCTCGATCCATCAGCCCAACGAGGGAGACGGGACCCATGCCCGACACACCCACCGTGACCGCCCGTGGCCCGATCAGCAGGCCCACCCCGCTGCGCCAGACGGTCTACGAGGCCCTGACCGAGCTGATCATCAACGGCTCGCTCCAACCCGGCCAGCGCCTCGTCGAGGCGGACCTCGCCGAGAGTCTCGGGGTGAGCCGGCAGCCGATCCGCGAGGCGCTGCAGCGGCTGCAGACCGCCGGCTGGGTGGACCTGCGCCCCTCCCAGGGGGCGTTCGTCCACTCCCCCACCACCGAGGAGTGCGCCCAACTGCTCAGCGTCCGGGCCCTTCTGGAGACCCGTTCGGCGCGCGACGCGGCCCGGCACGCCACTGGCCGTGACGTCGCCCGCCTGTGGGAGCTCCAGCAGGCCGGTCTGACCGCTCTCGCCGCCGCGGACGCCCGGGCCGTCGTGGAGGCGAACGCCGCCCTCCACGGCCACATCACCCTGCTGTCCCGCAACGCGGTCCTCGCCGAACTCATCCTCCAGGTCGACCGGCGGGTGCGCTGGTACTACATGCCCATCGCCAGGCCCCGCGGGAAGGACGCCTGGAACGAGCACGCGAGGATCATCGAGGCCATCGGCGAGGGTTCCCCCGACCGCGCGGAGGCGCTGATGCGCCGGCACACCCGCAACACCACCGACTTCTACTGCCGGCAGATCGCCGCGGTGGTGGGCCGGGGAGACTGACCCCGGCCCACCACCACCGCCGCGCGACGCCGTCGTCGCCGCCGCCGCCGACCAGCCTGTCCGGCTCAGGAGTTCGGAGCGATCTCCCGGAGCAGCCCCGTCGTGACGTCGAAGACGAAGCCACGCACGTCGTCGGTGTGCGGCAGGAACGGCGAGGTGCGCACCCGCTGCATGGACTGCCGTACGTCCTGGTCGACGTCGCGGAAGGCCTCCACCGCCCAGGCGGGGCGCTGACCGACCTCCAGCTCCAGCTCGTGCCGGAAGTCCTCGGTCAGGGTCTGCAGACCGCAGCCGGTGTGATGGATGAGCGCCACACTGCGGGTGCCGAGGGCACGCTGACTGATCGTCAGAGAACGGATCGTGTCGTCGGTGACCACACCGCCCGCGTTGCGGATGGTGTGGCAGTCGCCGAGCTCCAGGCCGAGCGCGGCATGCAGGTCGAGGCGGGCGTCCATGCACGCCACGACGGCGACGCGCAGGACGGGTCGGGCGCCCATGCCGGGGTCGGTGAAACGGGCGGCGTAGGCGCGGTTGGCTTCCACGAGCCGGTCGGTGACCGTCGCGGTTCGGGGTACTGAAGTCGACATCGGGTTACCTCACTCCGGTCGGGTCGGTCAGATGACGCCCTGCTCCTTGAGCTGCGGCAACTCGGCCCGGGACAG
>NZ_KQ948147.1:0-10506 GCF_001513955.1 Streptomyces pseudovenezuelae
TCCTTTTAGAGCTCTGGCTCTTGGGCACGCAGCCCAAGAGCCAGAGCTTTTTTGCGTTGAGGTAGGGTCAGGGGGCATCGTTGGCACGTTTCCCACAGGAGGCCCCCGGGTGGAGGTCCAGGAGACCCGGGTCCAGACGGACCGGGTCCTCACCATCCCCAACATCCTCAGCATGGCGCGGCTCGTTGGGGTGCCGCTCTTCCTGTGGTTGATCCTCCGGCCCGAGTTCGGAGGGCCCAAGAGTGACGGCTGGGCATTGCTGGTACTCGCTCTGAGCGGGATCAGCGACTACCTGGACGGCAAGCTGGCCCGGCGGTGGAACCAGATCAGCAGCCTCGGCCGGCTGCTCGACCCCGCGGCGGACCGCCTCTACATTCTCTCGACTCTGGTCGGCCTCACCTGGCGCGAGATTCTGCCAATCTGGTTGACGGCTGCACTGCTCTTGCGGGAGCTGATGCTCCTGGTGATGGTGGGCATCCTCAGGCGTCACGGTTATCCGCCGCCGCAGGTGAACTTCCTTGGCAAGGCCGCCACCTTCAACCTGATGTACGCCTTCCCGCTGCTTCTGCTCAGTGACGGGACTGGATGGATCTCGTCACTCGCTGCTATTTTCGGATGGGCGTTCGCCGGATGGGGTACAACCCTGTACTGGTGGGCAGGAGTGCTCTATGTGGTCCAAGTCCGCCGCCTGGTCCGTGCGGACGCCAAGGCCGACTGAACTCGCCCATTGGCACGGCCGTAGCGGCTCGATGGCCCCCGGCTGAAAAGTGCGGGACAATCTGGACGGGTGTAGTCGGCTGGACCGTCATCTTTTAAGGAGGACGCTTCCGACATGAAGGCCGTCGTGATGGCCGGAGGCGAAGGCACACGCCTTCGTCCCATGACCTCGAGCATGCCCAAGCCGCTCCTGCCGGTGGTTAACCGGCCGATCATGGAGCATGTTCTGCGGCTGCTCAAAAGGCATGGGCTCAACGAGACCGTCGTCACCGTCCAGTTCCTGGCCTCTCTGGTCAAGAACTACTTCGGTGACGGTGAAGAGCTCGGAATGGAGCTCTCCTATGCCAATGAGGAGAAGCCACTCGGTACCGCCGGAAGCGTCAAGAACGCCGAAGAGGCGTTGAAGGACGATGCTTTCCTCGTCATCTCCGGTGATGCCCTGACCGACTTCGACCTCACCGAGCTCATCAATTTCCACAAGGAAAAGGGCGCGCTGGTCACCGTCTGCCTGACGCGTGTACCCAATCCGCTTGAATTCGGCATCACCATCGTCGACGAGGAAGGCAAGGTCGAGCGCTTCCTGGAGAAGCCGACCTGGGGCCAGGTCTTCTCGGACACCGTGAACACGGGCATCTATGTCATGGAGCCCGAGGTCTTCGACTACGTCGACCCCGATGTGCCCGTGGACTGGTCCGGCGATGTCTTCCCGCAGCTGATGAAGGAAGGCAAGCCGGTCTACGGCTATATCGCGGAGGGGTACTGGGAGGACGTCGGCACGCACGAGAGCTATGTGAAGGCGCAGGCCGACGTCCTGGAGGGCAAGGTCGACGTCGAGATCGACGGTTTCGAGCTCTCCCCGGGCGTATGGGTGGCCGAGGGTGCCGAGGTGCATCCCGACGCCGTTCTCCGTGGTCCGCTGTACATCGGCGACTACGCCAAGGTCGAGGCCGGCGCCGAGATCCGTGAGCACACCGTCGTGGGCTCGAACGTGGTCGTGAAGAGCGGGGCGTTTCTGCACAAGGCCGTCGTGCACGACAACGTGTATGTCGGTCAGCAGAGCAATCTGCGAGGCTGCGTCGTCGGAAAGAACACCGACATCATGCGCGCGGCTCGTATCGAGGACGGCGCGGTCATCGGCGACGAGTGCCTCGTGGGCGAAGAATCGATCATTCAGGGGAATGTGCGGGTCTACCCGTTCAAGACCATTGAGGCCGGTGCCTTCGTCAACACCTCGGTCATCTGGGAGTCCAGAGGTCAGGCGCATCTCTTCGGTGCCCGTGGCGTCTCCGGCATCCTCAACGTCGAGATCACCCCGGAACTGGCGGTCCGGCTGGCCGGCGCCTACGCGACGACCCTCAAGAAGGGTTCGACCGTCACCACCGCCCGCGACCACTCCCGTGGCGCGCGGGCACTGAAGCGAGCGGTCATCTCCGCACTGCAGGCCAGCGCCATCGACGTACGCGACCTGGAGAACGTACCGTTGCCCGTGGCGCGGCAGCAGACCGCGCGAGGGAGCGCCGGCGGGATCATGATCCGGACCACGCCCGGGGTGCCGGATTCCGTGGACATCATGTTTTTCGACGGGCGGGGCGCGGACCTCTCCCAGGGCAGCCAGCGAAAGCTGGACCGGGTGTTCGCGCGGCAGGAGTACCGGCGCGCGTTCCCCGGCGAGATCGGGGATCTGCACTTCCCCGCGAGTGTCTTCGATTCGTACACCGGCTCGCTGCTGCGGAACGTCGACATCACCGGCGTTTCCGAGGCGGGGCTGAAGGTCGTCGTGGACGCGTCGAACGGCAGCGCGGGACTGGTGCTGCCGAGTCTGCTCGGGAAGCTCGGGGTGGACTCGCTGACCATCAACCCGGGGCTCGACGAGTCCAGGCCGACGGAGACGGCGGACGCCCGGCGGTCCGGGCTCGTGCGGCTGGGCGAGATCGTGGCGTCCGCGCGGGCCGCCTTCGGTGTGCGGTTCGACCCGGTGGGTGAGCGGCTGTCCCTGGTGGACGAGAAGGGCCGCATCATCGAGGACGACCGCGCGCTGCTCGTCATGCTCGACCTGGTGGCCGCCGAGCGGCGCAGCGGCCGGGTGGCGCTGCCGGTGACCACCACGCGGATCGCCGAGCAGGTGGCGGCGTACCACGGGACGCAGGTCGAGTGGACGACCACCTCGCCCGACGATCTGACCCGGGTCGGACGCGACGACTCGACGATCTTCGGCGGTGACGGCAAGGGCGCCTTCATCATTCCGGAGTTCAGCAGTGTCTTCGACGGTACGGCGGCCTTCGTACGGCTGATCGGGCTGGTGGCGCGGACGCAGCTCACGCTCAGCCAGATCGACGCGCGGATTCCGCGGGCGCATGTCCTCAAGCGGGATCTGGCGACCCCGTGGGCCGTCAAGGGTCTGGTGATGCGCAGGGTCGTGGAGGCGGCGGGCGATCGCTTTGTCGACACGACCGACGGTGTCCGGGTCGTGGAGACCGACGGGCGCTGGGTGATGGTGCTGCCGGATCCGGCGGAGGCGGTCACCCATCTGTGGGCCGAAGGGCCCGACGACGCGTCCGCGCAGGCCCTGCTGGACGAGTGGTCGGCGGTCGTGGACAGCGCCGGCCGCTGAGCCACGCACACGCGCGTGCCGGACATGTGTCCCCAAGGGGGCCTGTCCGGCACGCCGATGGGGCCATTCGGAGGTAGGGGCCGCGACGTGCGACGATGTGCGGCATGCCGCAGCAGCCCCCCATTCGGAGCACCCCCACGCGCCCGTCGCGCCCGGACGCCTCCATGTCGCTGCTCACCAACGTCATGGACCACAGCCTCGACGACGGGTACGCCGAGGCCTCGGCCCGCAAGAAGGCGGCCGGTGACGGTGGGCTGCCCAAGACGTTGCGGGCCAGGCTGGGACTGGCCCTCGGGCTGGTGCTCGCCGCTCTCGTGGTGACCGTGGGGGCCGCGCAGGCGCGGGTGGCCGCTCCGGTCGTGGCCAAGGAGCGCGAGGAGCTCATCGACCGTATCGACCGCGAGACCGATACGGCGGACAAGCTCGAGGAGAGCGTCGACCAGCTGCGCGACGACGTGGGCACGCGGCAGCGAGAGGCGCTCAAGCACACGGGCGACAGCGGTCAGGCCGACCTCGTGGGCATCCTCTCGGGCGCCGTGGAGGTGCACGGCCCGGGCGTCAAGCTGGTCGTGAACGACGCCAAGGAAGCCAGTACGGGGGGCGACGGGAACCCGCGCGAGACATCGGGGTTCTCCGACACCGGCCGGGTGCGTGACCGTGACATGCAGCGGGTCGTGAACGGGCTGTGGGAGTCGGGCGCGGAGGCCATCTCCATCAACGGACAGCGGCTGACCGCGCTGTCGGCGATCAGGGCCGCGGGTGACGCGATACTGGTCGACAACAAGCCTTTGGTTCCGCCGTATACGGTGCTTGCGGTGGGGGACGGGCAGCGGCTGAGCACCAGGTTCCAGGACAGTGCCGACGGGCTGTATCTGCACGCCCTGCAAGAGAACTACGGCATCCGGACCGCCATCTCCGCGGAGGACGACCTCCGGCTGCCGGCCGCACCGAGTGTGATCGTACGTACAGCAGAGCCGAGAACTGAGAAGGGCACATCGTGATCGCCGTACTGGGCCTCGTCGTGGGAGTCGTGGCCGGCCTGTTGGTCCGGCCTGAGGTTCCGGCGGTCGTCGAGCCTTATCTGCCGATCGCCGTGGTGGCGGCGCTCGACGCAGTGTTCGGAGGGCTGCGGGCCATGCTCGACGGCATCTTCGACGACAAGGTCTTCGTCGTGTCGTTCCTTTCGAACGTGGTCGTGGCCGCGCTGATCGTGTTCCTGGGCGACAAGTTGGGTGTGGGTGCCCAGTTGTCGACCGGTGTGGTCGTCGTGCTCGGCATCCGGATCTTCTCCAACGCCGCGGCGATCCGTCGGCACGTCTTCAGGGCGTGACGCCGATGAGCGGACAGGAAGAGACGCCCGGCAACAGGCTGCGCAAGGAACTGCCCGAGGAACTCCCGGCGACACCGGCCGAGGAGACCGAGACGACCGAGGCGACCGAGGAATCCGGCGCGCCGGCCGCGGAGCCCGGGCTGACCGGCCGGCAGAGGCTTGTGCAGGGGCTCTGGCCGCCGCGTGTGACGCGCGCCCAACTCATCGTCGCCGTCCTGCTGTTCGGCCTCGGATTCGGCCTTGCCGTCCAGGTGGCGTCCAACAGCGACAGCGACAGTGCGCTGCGGGGTGCGAGGCAGGAAGATCTTGTCCGCATCCTCGATGAACTGGACGACCGTACTCAGCGTCTTGAAGACGAGAAGCAGGGCCTCGAGAAGCAGCGGGACGAGCTGGAGAACAGCTCCGACCAGGCCGAGGAGGCCCGGAAGCAGACGGTCGAGAAGGAGCGGCAACTCGGCATCCTCGCGGGCACGGTGGCCGCTCAGGGGCCGGGCATCACGATGACGATCGAGGACAACAAGGGGACGGTCGAGGCGGACATGCTGCTCGACGCGATCCAGGAGCTGCGGGCGGCCGGAGCCGAGGCGATCCAGGTGAACGGCGTACGGGTCGTCGCGGGCACCTATCTGTCGGACTCGGGCAAGAGCGTGAGCGTCGACGGGAACAAGATCACCGCGCCCTTTCGTTTCAAGGTCATCGGCAATCCGCAGGACCTCGAACCGGCGCTGAACATCCCTGGAGGCGTGGTGCAGACTCTTGAGAAGGAGCAGGCCACCATTACCGTCGAGCGGTCGGACAAGATCGTCGTGGACGCCTTGCGAGCGGCGAAGCGGCCTGACTACGCTCGGTCGTCCTCCCAGTGAACCGGGGGTGCATGGGGGGCATCCGGCCAGGGCAAGAGGTTGCGGGGGGTCGGCGCACCGAATGGGTGGTGCGTGGTGGAAACTGTCTGGTGGAAACGGACGTTGTGAGGATGTCCGGGTCGGCCGGTGTGTTCAATCAGGGTTCGTCCTGCCCCACGGGCGGGTCTGTTTCGGTCAAGGGGAATCGCCCGTGAAGTTGTTTGCGAAGTTGTTCGGCAAGAGCGCGCGAGAAGGCAGCGACAACGCGACCGCTCGTCATCGCGCACAGCCCGACGCCGAGGGCCAGCGCCCGCTGTTCCGGGATCAGGTCGCCGGTCAGGGTGGTGACGTTTCCGGAGGTCAGGGCGTGCCCTCTGTTGACCCTGCCCAGTCCGGCGGCATAGGTTTCGGGCAGCCGTCAACCTCAAGTACGGGTGGAGGGTTTTCCCCTATGTCGGCCCTGGTGTGTACGAGGTGCGGTAACCGCAACGCGGAGAACAGCCGCTTCTGCTCCAACTGCGGTGCCCCGCTGCGGCCCGGAGCGGTTCCCGAGCGTCCTTCGGAGACGACCTCCACCATCTCCATCTCGGGTCTTGAGGCCTACGACTCCGAGGTCACCGGCCAGACCCAGATGCCGGCGCTCTCCCCGGAGGCGCAGGCGGCCGTCGACGCGCTCCCGCTGGGCTCCGCGCTCCTGGTGGTGCGCCGTGGACCGAACTCGGGCAGCCGCTTCCTGCTGGACGGCGAGCTGACCACGGCCGGCCGTCACCCGCAGAGCGACATCTTCCTCGACGATGTCACGGTCTCGCGCCGGCACGTGGAGTTCCGCCGCGGTCAGGACGGTTCGTTCACGGTGTCCGACGTGGGCAGTCTCAACGGCACCTACGTCAACCGCGAGCGGATCGACGCGGTCGCGCTGAACAACGGCGACGAGGTGCAGATCGGCAAGTACCGGCTGGTGTTCTACGCGAGCCAGCAGGGCTACTGACCCTCCCAGGGAAGGTCCATGCTTCAAACACCGAGCGGCGGTGCCGGACACGGCACCGCCGCCACGGACAGTGGGCTGATGAGCATCGGCACAGTGCTGAACGTGCTGCGCGACGAGTTCCCCGAAGTGACGATCTCCAAGATCCGTTTCCTGGAGTCCGAGGGCCTCATCGAGCCGCAGCGGACCCCCTCCGGGTACCGAAAGTTCAGCAAGCGGGACGTCGAGCGCCTCGGTCACGTCCTGAGGATGCAGCGGGACCACTATCTGCCGCTCAAGGTGATCCGGGAGCACCTGGACGCCATGGAGCGCGGCGAGGCCGTCGCGCTGCCCACAGTGGGGCGCCAGCGGGACGGAGAAACGGTCCTGGAGGTCGCCGAGGGCCCGACCGCGGCCCGGATCGGCCGGACCGAGCTGCTCGCCGCCGCCGAGATCGGCGAGACGCAGCTGACGGAGTGGGAGTCGTACGGGCTCATCACACCGCTGCCGGACGGGGGCTACGACGCCGAGGCGGTGACCGTGGCCGCGCTCGTCGTGGAGCTGGGGCGGTTCGGGATCGAGCCGCGGCACCTGCGGGCGATGAAGGCGGCCGCGGATCGTGAGGCGGGGCTCGTGGACCAGGTGGTGGCTCCGCTCAAGCGCCACCGCAACCCGCAGACCCGCGCCCACGCGGAAGCCCGGGCCAAGGAGCTCGCGGGGCTCACTGTCAGGCTGCACGCGGCACTTGTCCAGACCGCGCTCGGCGTACGCCTGCCCTGAGGGCACACCGGGCACCGGATCGTCCCCCGTTTCCTGCCCGACTACCCAAACGTCCCGGGCACGGCCTAGGGTTGCTGTGTGAACGAGCTCGATGTCGTAGGTGTCCGGGTCGAAATGCCCTCCAACCAACCGATCGTGCTCCTGCGTGAAGTGGGAGGCGACCGCTACCTCCCCATCTGGATCGGGCCGGGAGAGGCGACGGCGATCGCCTTCGCGCAGCAGGGCATGGCCCCCGCACGACCGCTCACGCACGACCTGTTCAAGGACGTGCTGGAGGCGGTCGGCCAGGAGCTCACCGAAGTGCGCATCACGGACCTGCGTGAGGGCGTCTTCTACGCGGAGCTGGTCTTCGCCAGCGGGGTCGAGGTGAGCGCGCGGCCGTCCGACGCCATAGCGCTGGCCCTGCGCACCGGGACGCCGATCTACGGCAGCGACGGGGTGCTCGACGACGCCGGCATCGCGATCCCGGACGAGCAGGAGGACGAAGTGGAGAAGTTCCGCGAGTTCCTCGACCAGATCTCCCCCGAGGACTTCGGCACCAGCAGCCAGTGAGGCAGTCGCGGCCGATCCGGCGGATCAGTGGTCCGTGACGGGTCGGCCGTGTCCGGTCGCCACCAAAATGCTGGCATTTGCCACCGGCGCGTGAGAGCGTCCTGCGGCCCGTTCGGAGCGCATTCGGCTAGCCTTTCCCCGCGATGAGGTACGGCAAACCACTCCTAGGGTGATTATCACTCGGCGTGCCGAGTGTGGCGATCGTTGACGCACCCCTGGTGACTGCCTACCGTCGAGAAGGCAGGTCAAGGACGGAGGTCGGCGTGAGAAGCAGCGGCGACGGTACGGCTGGGGGTGCCCCCGGACGGAGTCTCGGGGCGAGCGGTCCGTACCCGCTTCACAGCAGCGCGGCCGATCACGCTCCGCAGCGACCTACAGCCGTGCCGAGCAGCGGAGGGGCGACGTCCATGGCGTCCGAGCAGATCGGCTATCGCGGTCCTACGGCGTGCGCGGCGGCCGGTATCACCTATCGGCAACTCGACTACTGGGCGCGCACCGGGCTCGTGGAGCCGAGCGTGCGGCCCGCCCACGGGTCGGGGACGCAGCGGCTCTACAGCTTCCGGGATGTCGTCGTCCTCAAGATCGTCAAACGGTTCCTCGACACCGGCGTGTCCCTGCAGAACATCCGCACCACCGTCCAGCACCTGCGGGAGCGCGGGTTCCAGGACCTGGAGCGCATGACGCTCATGAGCGACGGGGCCACGGTCTACGAGTGCACCTCGCCCGACGAGGTGCACGCGCTGCTCCAGGGCGGCCAGGGGGTCTTCGGGATCGCCGTGGGCGTCGTGTGGCGGGATGTCGAGAGCGCGCTGTCGCAGCTGCACGGGGAGCGCATCGACACCGGGGAGACGCTCATCGGGCACAACCCCGCGGACGAGCTGGCCAGGCGCCGCAACCGGGCGGTCTGAGCCTGTCCCGCGTCTGCGGCGGGGCATTGTCAGTGGCGTAGGGCAGCATCGGACATGTGAGAAAAGCGCCCACGATCCTGCATCTCGACATGGATGCCTTCTACGCCTCGGCGGAGCAGGCGTCCAAGCCGAGCCTGCGGGGGAAGGCCGTCGTCGTGGGCGGGCTGGGGCCGCGGGGAGTGGTGGCCACCGCGTCCTACGAGGCACGGGTGTTCGGGGTGCACTCGGCGATGCCCATGGGCCAGGCGAGACGGCTCGCGCCGAACGCCGCGTATCTCGTGCCGCGCTTCGGGTTCTACAAGGCGATCAGCGAGCAGGTGATGGGGCTGCTGCGGGAGCTGTCGCCGCTGGTGGAGCCGCTGAGCCTGGACGAGGCGTTCGTGGATCTGGAGGCCGGTGGAGCGGCCTGGGACGACGCGTCGGCGCGACTGGTCGGGGCGAGGCTGCGGGGCGACATACGGGCCGTCACGGGGCTCACGGGATCGGTGGGGCTGGCCGCGTCCAAGATGCTCGCGAAGATCGCCTCCGAGCAGGCCAAGCCGGACGGGCTGGTGGTGATCGAGCCGGGCACCGAGCGGGCGCTGCTCGGACCGCTGTCGGTGCGGACGCTGCCGGGGGTGGGGCCGGCGACGGGGGACCACCTGCGGCGGGCCGGGATCCATACCGTCGACGAGATCGTCGAGGCGGGGGAGGACGAGCTCGTACGGCTGCTCGGGAAGGCGCACGGGCACGGGCTGTACGCCATGGCGCTGGCGCGGGACGAGCGGGCCGTGGTGGCGGAGCGGGAGGCGAAGTCGGTCTCGGTGGAGGACACGTACGACGTGGACATCCACGACCGGGTCCGGGTGGGGCTGGAGGTGCAGCGGTTGGCGGACCGGTGTGTGCGGAGGTTGCGGGGGGCCGGGCTGTCGGGGCGGACCATCGTGCTGAAGGTGCGGCGATACGACTTCTCGACGCTCACGCGGTCCGAGACCCTGCGGGGGCCCACGGATGATCCCGCGGTGGTGCGGGAGGCCGCCCTGCGGTTGCTGGAGGGCGTCGACTCGACGGGGGGTGTGCGGTTGCTGGGGGTGGGGGTCACCGGGCTCGCCGACTTCACTCAGGAGGACCTGTTCGCCCAGGCCGCGGAGGCCGCTGGGGCCGCTGGAGAGGGGGTGGATCATGCCGTCGAGCAGGCGGCTGACGACGTCCCCGCCGAGGAGCGGGACGTGTTGGTCGAGCGGCGGTGGGTTGCCGGTCATGACGTGCGGCACGCCCAGTACGGGCACGGGTGGGTGCAGGGGAGCGGGCTGGGGCGGGTGACCGTACGGTTCGAGACGCCGGATTCGGAGCCGGGGCGGGTGCGGACGTTTCTCGTCGACGATCCCGCGCTGGAGTCGGCTGATCCGTTGCCGTTGGTCGAGGTGACGGGTGCCCGTCCGCACCGTCTGTGACGGGTCTGTCGTCGGGTGGGGGTGGCTGCGCCGGGCTGGGGGCGGGGTCAGCGGGGCGGGCAGGGCGCTTGGCGGGGCCAGGGCGCCGGCCGAGGGCGGCGCATGTGTGGAGCGCGCGGACCTGAGGTGGGCTGTTGGGCGTCCGGAGGGGGAGTGTCGGGGGTGTAAGTGCGGTTTGGGGGGCGTACAGCGCGGGGTGCCGGGTGTGTTGGCGGCTTCGGTCTGGCTCTCGGTGTCGGTCAGGCGTGGCCTTGGGCGCAGAGGGCTGGGTGTGGGGTCGCGCGGGCAGACAGGGTGCGGCTCGCGTTGGTCCGGCAGGTCTTGGGGGGTGTGCTGCTGGACTGCGAGGGTTCGGGGATTGGACGGCCC
>NZ_KQ948147.1:10531-646731 GCF_001513955.1 Streptomyces pseudovenezuelae
ATCGCCTGAGGGCTGGGGCGGGGCTGCGGGGACAGTGGACTGTGAGCGCCTGGCGTTGGTCCGGCAGGTCTTGAGGGGGTGTGCTGCTGGACTGCGGGGGCTCAGCGTCTGCCGTGTGCGGGGTGCCCGTCCGGGGTGAGGCAGGGGCGAGGTGTTGGGCCGTGGGTGCTGGACTGCGGAGGGGGTGTACGGCTTACGGGAAGGCTCGGCCGCTGCTTTGTGGAGTCGGGGTATCCGTCCGGGGCCGGCTGGGAGTGGTCGGTTCTGGGTGGGGTTCGGCGTCTGCCTTGTGAAGGCCGGGGTGAAAGTCCGGGCGGAGTGAGGGGTCAGGCCTCCACGTCCTCTGTGCCTGCCAGTTTGCCGAAGTCCCGGTCCGGGAACGTCGGTGGGGCGGCCAGGTCGAGGCCGTAGTGGTGGTAGAGCTGGAGTTCCTGGTCGGGGGAGAGGTGGCGGCCCACGCCGAAGTCGGGGGCTTCCTTGATGAGGGTGCGGTCGAAGGGGACGTGCAGGGTGCCGTCGACCAGTTCGCTCGGCTCCAGGGGGACGAAGGCGTCCCGGGAGAAGAGGCCGGTGCGTATGGCGGCCCACTCCGGCACGCCCGTCGCGTCGTCGAGGTAGACCTCGTCGACGGTGCCGATCTTGGTGCCGTTGCGGTCGAACGCCTTGCGGCCGATCAGACTGCGCGGATCGATGTCGGTCAGCACGTGGCCCTCCACTTGGTCGCAAGTCATCCGAAGCGGTCGTAAGCACTACGAAAGAGCACTTCGGGGCGTGCGGCCACTCGAAGACCCGTGCGGTGACCTCGCTGGTAGGCTTGCGAACGGCTGCTGACCCCGCGCGGGAGAGTCCTCCGGACACCATCGGAGGCGCCGAAGGAGCAAATCCTCCCCGGAATCTCTCAGGCTCACGTACCGCACGGACGAGGTCACTCTGGAAAGCAGAGCGGGTGTCGACGGCTTCCGCTCTCACCGACGGTGAAAGCCGGCGGCCTTCGGGCGGTCTGGTGAAGCTCTCAGGTTGAGATGACAGAGGGGGAGGCCGTCGGGGTACCCGCGCCGGGGTACCCCTCGAAGGTCGCGTCAGACCAGGAGGCCTCCGCAATGACCGCCCACCGCATTCCGCTCTCCGAGCTCGAACAGGGCATCCCCTTCGAGCAGCGTCACATCGGCCCCGATCACGAGGCTCGCGCCAAGATGCTCGCGCAGGTCGGCTACGGCTCGCTGGACGAGCTCACGGCCGCCGCCGTGCCGGATGTGATCAAGAACGCCGATGCGCTGGAACTGCCCGGTGCGCGCACCGAGGCCGAGGTGCTGGCCGAGCTGCGGTCGCTGGCCGACCGCAACCAGGTCCTCGACTCCATGATCGGGCTCGGGTACTACGGCACCTTCACCCCGCCCGTCATCCTGCGCAACGTCATGGAGAACCCGGCCTGGTACACGGCCTACACGCCGTACCAGCCGGAGATCTCGCAGGGACGGCTGGAGGCGCTGCTCAACTTCCAGACGATGGTCGCCGAGCTCACCGGGCTGCCGACCTCAGGCGCCTCGCTGCTCGACGAGGGCACCGCGGCGGCCGAGGCCCTGGCGCTGTCCCGCCGCATGGGGAAGAACAAGAAGGGCCTCTTCCTCGTCGACGCCGACACCCTGCCGCAGACCATCGCCGTGATCCAGACCCGTGCCGAACCGACCGGGGTCGAGGTCGTGGTCGCCGACCTCAGCCAGGGCATCCCGGCCGAGATCGCCTCGCGCGAGATCAACGGCGTGCTCGTCCAGTACCCCGGCGCCTCCGGTGTCGTACGGGACATCAAGCCGCTCATCGACCAGGCTCACGAGCTCGGCGCGCTCGTGACCGTCGCCGCCGATCTGCTCGCGCTGACCCTGCTGAAGTCGCCGGGTGAGCTCGGGGCGGACATCGCGGTCGGAACCACGCAGCGGTTCGGTGTGCCGATGGGCTTCGGCGGGCCGCACGCCGGATACATGGCCGTGCAGGAGAAGTTCGCCAGGAGCCTGCCCGGGCGGCTCGTGGGCGTGTCCGTGGACGCCGACGGCAACAAGGCCTACCGGCTCGCGCTGCAGACGCGTGAGCAGCACATCCGCCGGGAGAAGGCGACCAGCAACATCTGCACCGCGCAGGTGCTGCTCGCGGTGATGGCAGGGATGTACGCCGTCTACCACGGCCCCGACGGGCTGAAGGGCATCGCGCGGCGGACGCACCGGTACGCGAACATCCTCGCCGCGGGGCTGACGGCCGGCGGGGTCGAGGTCGTGCACGGGTCCTACTTCGACACGCTCACCGTGCGGGTGGCCGGGAAGGCCGCGGAGATCGTCGCCGCCGCCCGGCACAACGGCGTCAACCTGCACCTCGTCGACGCCGACCACGTGTCCCTCGCGTGCGACGAGACCACCGCCCGCGCCCAGGTGGCCGCCGTGTGGAACGCGTTCGGGGTCGAGGCCGACATCGAGGCGCTGGACGCGGCCACCGGGGAGGCGCTGCCGGACGCGCTGCTGCGCGACGACGACTTCCTCACCCACCCCGTCTTCCACCAGCACCGCTCCGAGACCGCGATGCTGCGCTACCTGCGCCGGCTCGCCGACCGCGACTACGCGCTCGACCGCGGCATGATCCCGCTGGGCTCCTGCACCATGAAGCTCAACGCGACCACGGAGATGGAGCCGGTCACCTGGCCCGAGTTCGGGCAGCTGCACCCCTTCGCGCCCGCCGAGCAGGCGCAGGGCTATCTGACGCTCATCCAGGAGCTGGAGGAGCGGCTCGCCGAGGTCACCGGTTACGACAAGGTGTCCCTGCAGCCCAACGCCGGGTCGCAGGGCGAGCTGGCCGGGCTGCTCGCCGTACGCGGGTATCACCGGGCCAACGGGGACGAGCAGCGGACCGTGTGCCTGATCCCGTCGTCCGCGCACGGCACCAATGCCGCGAGCGCCGTGATGGCGGGCATGAAGGTCGTCGTCGTGAAGACCGCCGGGGACGGCGAGATCGACGTCGAGGACCTGCGGGCCAAGATCGAGCAGCACCGGGACGAGCTGGCCGTGCTGATGATCACCTACCCGTCCACGCACGGCGTGTTCGAGGAGCACGTCGCCGACATCTGCGCCCAGGTGCACGAGGCCGGCGGTCAGGTGTACGTCGACGGCGCCAACCTCAACGCGCTGGTGGGGCTGGCCAAGCCCGGCCACTTCGGCGGGGACGTCTCGCACCTGAACCTGCACAAGACCTTCTGCATCCCGCACGGCGGCGGCGGTCCGGGCGTCGGTCCGGTCGGCGTACGGGCCCACCTGGCGCCGTATCTGCCGAACCACCCGATGCAGCCCGCGGCCGGCCCGGAGACGGGCGTGGGGCCCATCTCGGCCGCTCCCTGGGGCTCCGCGGGGATCCTGCCGATCTCGTGGGCGTACGTCCGGCTCATGGGCGGTGAGGGGCTCAAGCGGGCCACGCAGGTGGCGGTGCTCTCGGCCAACTACATCGCCAAGCGGCTGGAGCCGCACTACCCCGTGCTCTACACCGGCCCCGGCGGGCTGGTCGCGCACGAGTGCATCATCGATCTGCGGCCGCTGACCAAGGCGACCGGGGTGAGCGTCGACGACGTGGCCAAGCGGCTGATCGACTACGGCTTCCACGCGCCGACCATGTCGTTCCCGGTAGCCGGGACCCTGATGATCGAGCCGACGGAGTCCGAGGACCTGATCGAACTCGACCGGTTCTGCGAGGCGATGATCGCCATTCGTGGGGAGATCGAGAAGGTCGGCACCGGGGAGTGGGCCGCCGAGGACAACCCGCTGCGGAACGCTCCGCACACCGCCGGTGCGCTGGGTGGTGCGTGGGAGCACGCCTACACGCGCGAGGAGGCCGTGTTCCCGGCCGGGGTGTCGGTGGCGGACAAGTACTGGCCGCCGGTACGACGCATCGACCAGGCCTTCGGTGACCGGAACCTGGTGTGCTCGTGCCCGCCGCTGGACGCGTACGACGACTGACCCGACGTGACGAGGGCCCCGCTTCGGCGGGGCCCTTTTTCTTTGCGCCGGTTCCTTTGCGCCGCGGACCGTTCCCTCGGGGCACTGCGTCGGGTCTGCGGGGTCAGCCGGTGTGGACGCGGGGGCGGCGGGTGCGGTCGGGTTCGGCCTCGCGGAGGACTTCTCGGGTGACGGGGGCGACTTCGCCCTGTCCGAAGAGGAAGAAGCGCAGGAAGTTGTGGAAGGGGCTGCCTTCGGTCCATTCGAAGTAGATGTGCGGGGTGCAGCCGGTCTCGTCGCGGACGTGCAGGAGGAGGGCGGCGAGGGCGTTGGGGATGGAGGAGGACTCCAGGGTCAGGACGCGGTAGCGGCCGTGGAGGACCTCGCCGCGGACGGTGAGGCTCGCCTCGAACTCGGACGGGTCCAGGACGGTGACCTCGACGAAGACGAAGTCCTCGCCGGGGATGTCGTTGTCGGCGCGGATCTGCTCGATCTTGTCGCGGTATTCGGCTTTGTCGCGGCTGTCGGGCTGGTTGGCGATGAAGCGGATCTTGCGGCTGGCGATGTCCCGGATGAATCGTTGGGCCATCGGGTCGAGGCTCACGCTGGTCACGCGGAGTTCGAAGGCGCGGGCGAGGCGGGAGAGGAGGGAGACGAGGATGATGCCGGCGATGAAGCAGGCGCCGATCTTGACGCCGTCGGGGCGTTCGATGACGTTCGCGACGGTGACGTAGAGGAAGACCGCGGAGATGACGGCGAAGCCGATGCTCCAGCCCTGTTGGCCGGCTTTGCGGGCGGCGATGGTCACCGCGATCGCCGCGGAGCTGATGAGGACGAGGACGCCGGTGGCGTAGGCGCCGCCCTGGGCGTCGACGTCGGCGTTGAAGATCCAGGTGACGAGGAAGCCGATGAGGGTGAAGACGATGACCATGGGGCGCACGGCGCGGGCCCAGTGGGGGGCCATGCCGTAGCGGGGGAGGTAGCGGGGCATCAGGTTGAGCAGGCCGGCCATCGCGGAGGCGCCGGCGAACCAGAGGATGGCGATGGTCGAGATGTCGTAGACGGTGCCGAAGGCGCCGCCGAGGTAGTGGTGGGCGAGGTAGGCCAGGGCGCGGCCGTTGGCGGGGCCGCCCGACTCGAAGTCCTTTTCCGGGATGAGCAGGGTGGTGATGAAGCTGGTGGCGATCAGGAAGACGCTCATGATCAGGGCGGCGGTGGTGAGCAGTTTCTTGGTGTCGCGGATCCGGCCGGCGGGGTTGTTTTCGGTGTCGCCCTGGTCGCCTTTGACGTGGGGCATGACGGCGACGCCGGTCTCGAAGCCGGACAGGCCGAGGGCGAGCTTGGGGAAGACCAGCAGGGCCACGCCGACCATGGCGAAGACGTTGCCGTGCTCGGCGGTCAGGGCGTGGGACCAGTCGGTGACGACATGGCCCGCGGTGACGACGTGCCACAGCCCGACGCACACGACGACCACGTTCAGGGCGAGGTAGACGCCGACCAGCGCGACCGCGACACCGATCGCTTCCAGGAAGCCCTTGAGGAAGACGGCGCCGAGGAGGGCGACCAGGACGAGGGTGATCAGCATCTGCTGGTTGTGCAGGGTGCTGGTGAGGTGGGGGTTTTCGACCAGGTGGGTGGAGGCGTCGGCCGCGGAGAGGGTGATGGTGATGAGGAAGTCGGTGGCGGCGAAGCCGAGCAGGGTCAGGACGAACAGCTTGCCCTGCCAAAAGGACAGGAGGCGTTCCAGCATGGCGATGGAGCCCTCGCCGTGGGGGCTTTCCTCGGCCACCCGGCGGTAGACGGGCAGGGCGCCGGCCAGGGTGACGAGGACGAGGACGATGGTCGCGATCGGGGAGAGCAGGCCGGCCGCCAGGGCGGCGATGCCGGGCTGGTAGCCGAGGGTGGAGAAGTAGTCCACGCCGGTCAGGCACATCACCCGGTACCAGCGCTGGCCCTTGTGCGGGGGCTCGGGTTCGGCGTGCGGGCCCACATGGCCGCCGCCCTTGCCCATGTCCGACAGACCTTCCAGCATCCAGGAGCGCAGACGACTTGGGGGAGGGTGCTCGGTGACAGCCATCGGGGGCGCTCCTAGGTACGGCTCAGCTCGGGTCCGGCCGCCCGTCCGACGGCGGGACCAGCGTAAGCGGAGAGTGACGCTTGGGCCCGCGATGGGAGGCCGCGGAGGCGTCAAACTTCCGTTAAGACTCGTCCTGTGGGGCGTCGCAGACGCGTGACGGGCCAGTTGAGAGGGTTTTCCCTCCCTGGCCCCCACGGTGGGGTGAGCGGGCCGCGGTGGACACGCAGCGTCATGCCGGGTCGGGGTGGCAGGGGCCCGCTGCGGCGCCGAGGCGCGGCGGGGAGTGCCCGATCGGCGCCCGGCGTCGTGATGCGACCGGGTGTCCTGCGCCTCGCCGTCGACCTGCTTCGTAATGTTCGCCAGTGCTACCGAATGTTTCGGCACTTCAGGGCGTCGAGCGGACACGGGGTGTCACGGCACGGTCGTGGGAGGCTACCCCCGCTCCGTGCGGTGCGATCCGCCCCGGCACGGAGCAGTTGTCCTGCGGATCCGGCGGAGGTGGCGATCGGTCCGTACCGGCCCCTCTTTCCCAGCTTCCGGGTCCGGACGGCGATGCCGTGTCCGGCCCGTCGCGGGCCGGGCCGACGGGGGATCGACAGGAGGTGCCGATGTCCCGGCGCCCCGTCGCCGGAGGGGGCCGAGCGGGGCGCTCCGGATCGGCGCCGTGGGGCGAGTGCCCGCACCGCAGGCGGTCCCTGGCTCCCGACGCGAGGCCTTTCGCGACGAGTTGGCGGTCAATCCCTGAACATTCCCCGTGCACAGGGGGTTGCCACCGTTTAGTAGCTGTCTCTAGGGTGCGGCAGCAGCGAAGCTTTCTGGATCTACTCCGAAACTTTCGGACATCAGGACGGACAAGGACGGCTCCGTCCCGTACCCAAGGAGCGCATCATGGGCGACCCGGCACTGTCCCGCCGTGGTTTTCTGGCGGCGTCCGCCGCGGCCGGTCTTGGCATGACGGCACTGACCGGTTGTGGCGGCGACTCGGACGGAGGTTCGTCCGACGGGACGACCACGGTGGAGTGGTGGAACATCTCCACCACCGAGCCGGCGAAGAGTGTCTGGGCGGCCCTCGCCAAGAAGTTCGAGGCCGCGAACCCCAAGATCAAGATAAAGATCGTCCAGCTGGAGAACGACGCCTACAAGTCGAAGATGACGGCGCTGACCGCCTCCGGGAAGCTCCCCGACATCTTCCACACCTGGGGCGGCGGCGTTCTCAAGCAGCAGGTCGACGCGGGTCTCGTCGAGGATCTGACCGACCGGACCAAGCCGTGGGCCGACGGACTGCTGAAGGTCACCAAGGAGCCGTACATCCTCGACGACAAGGTCTACGGCATTCCGTTCGACATGGGCATGATCGGCTTCTGGTACAACAAGAAGCTCTTCCAGCAGGCCGGTGTCAGCGAACCGCCCACCACCTGGGGCGGGTTCCTGGAGGCCGTGAGCAAGCTGAAGTCGAAGAACATCACGCCCATCGCCCTGGCCGGCAAGGAGAAGTGGCCCGGCATGTACTACTGGGCCTACCTCGCGATGCGCACCGCGGGCATCGACGCCCTCCAGAAGGCCAGCGAGGACAAGGACTTCACCGGCGCCGGGTTCGTCGAGGCCGGCCGGCACCTCAAGGAACTCGTGGACCTCCAGCCCTTCCAGAAGGGCTTCCTCAACGCCGCCTACTCCACCCCCACCGGCCAGGCGGCCGCCGTCGGCAACGGCAAGGCGGCCATGGAGCTCATGGGCCAGTGGGCCCCGTCCGTGGAGGCCGACTCCGGCAAGGGACTCGGCAACGACCTCGGCTTCTTCCCGTTCCCCTCGGTCGAGGGCGGCAAGGGTGCCATCACCGAGGTGTTCGGCGGCGGCGGCGGACACGCCCTGCGCCGGGGTGCCCCGCAGGCGGCCGTCGAGTTCCTGAAGTTCTTCGCCTCCGAGGCCACCGAACTGGAACTGGTCAAGAAGACCAGCATCCTTCCCGTGCTCCCGGACGCGGAGAAGGCCATGACCGACCCCAACCTCAAGCTCGTCCAGGCGCAGTTGAAGGCCGCCACCGGATTCCAGCTCTATCTCGACCAGGCGTACGCCCCCGCCGTCGGCCAGGAGGTCAACGACAGCGTGGCCGCGCTGATCGCCGGCTCCAAGTCCCCCGAGCAGGTCGCCCAGTCGATCACCCAGACCGCGAAGGAAGAGCAGTAGCCCGCGATGACCTCCACGTTCCTCGCAGACAAGCGGAGCGGTCCGGGCACCGATCTCCCGCCCCCGGAATCGGTCAGGGCCCGGGGGCGGGGCCGCCGGCGCGTACTGCACTGGCTGACCGCGGTGAGCTTCCAACTGCCCGCCCTGGTGTTGTTCATCGGTATGGTCCTGCTGCCGATGCTGTTCGCGCTGTACGCCGCCTTCTTCCGGTGGGGCGGCTTCGGCATGCCCTCCGACTACGTCGGCACCGACAACTTCACGGATCTCTTCGACAACCCGGTCTTCCTGGGCGACCTGTGGCGCTGTCTCGTCCTGGTCGTGCTCTCGCTCGCGTTCCAGCTGCCGTTCGCGCTCGCCATGGCGGTCCTGCTCAACCAGAAGTTCCGCGGCCGGGCCGTCTACCGGATGCTGTTCTTCGCGCCCTACGTCCTGTCCGAGGCGATCACGGGTGTGCTGTTCAGCATGGTCTTCGCCCCGGACTCCGGGCTGGCCGACCACATCTTCGGCGCGGTCGGGCTCGACGGCCTCGGCGGCCTGTGGTTCGCCGACCCCTCCTACGTCATGGCGACGCTCTTCCTGGTCATGATGTGGAAGTACTTCGGCTTCCACATGATGCTCTACCTGGCCGGACTCCAGTCCATCCCGCGGGAGTTGACCGAGGCGGCGCTCATCGACGGCGCCAGTGCCTGGCAGCGGTTCCGCAACGTCACCCTGCCGCTGCTCGCGCCCACCCTGCGGATCAGCGTCTTCCTGTCCGTCATCGGCTCGATCCAGCTCTTCGACCTGGTGTGGGTGGTCACCCAGGGCGGGCCCGACCACCACTCCGAGACCATGGCCGTGACCATGTTCCAGTATGGCTTCAAGCGCTACCAGGTCGGCTACGCCAGCGCGATCAGCGTGGTCATGTTCGGCATCTGCCTCGTCTTCGCCCTCGCCTACCAGCGGTTCGTGCTCCGCCGCGACCTCGAAGGGGCCACCACGACGATGAGGGGGGACGGCAAGTGACCGCCCGCAAGACCACCGCACGGACCCTGCCCCTGCACGTGATCCTCGTCGCCGTCGGCGCGGTGATGGTCGTACCCCTGGTGTACGCGGTCCTGTCCGGGTTCAAGTCCACCGACGAGCTCTCCAGCAACCCCTTCGGACTGCCGGAACACTGGCGGACCGGCAACTACACCGACATCCTGGCCGGCGGCGACTTCTGGCGGCTGCTGGGCAGCAGCACACTGATAGCGGTCGGTACGACCGTGCTGGTGGTCGCCGCGTCCGCGCTGGCCGCGTTCTCCTTCGCGCGGTTCGCCTTCCGCGGCCGGGAGGCGCTCTTCACGCTCTTCACGATGGGGCTGATGTTCCCCTTCGCGGTGGCGGTGCTCCCGCTCTTCCTGCTGTTGCGCTCGCTCGGACTGCTGGACAACCCGCTGGGCGTGATCCTGCCGCAGGCCGCCTTCGGGCTGCCGATGACGATCATCATCCTGCGCGCCTTCTTCCGGGAGATCCCCGGCGAGCTGGAGGAGGCGGCCACCCTCGACGGGTGCAGCCCCTTCGGGTTCTTCTGGCGGGTGCTGCTGCCCATGGCGCGGCCCGCGCTCGGCACGGTCTCGGTGCTCGCCGTCGTCACCAGCTGGAACAACTTCATGCTGCCGCTGCTGGTGTTCACCGACAACACCTGGTGGACGCTCCCCATCGGGGTGCAGCAGTTCCAGGGGCAGTACTCCGCGGAGTACGCCCGGGTCTTCGCCTATCTCGTCCTGGCGATGGTGCCCGCCCTCGCCTTCTACTCGGTCGCCGAGCGCCAGCTCGTCGGCGGCCTCACCGCCGGTGCCACGAAGGGCTGACGGCGGCCCGAAAAGTACGGCTCACCCACCCGCCCCCGCACGTGAGGAGTCGCCCCATGCGCAAAAACCGTCTCAGACTCGTCGGAGTCCTGGCCGCGGCGCTGGTCGTCACCGGCCTCGGCGCACCCGCCCAGGCCCACGGGAAGCCGGCCACACTGGCCGACCTAGCCCAGCGCCACGGCCGCTACTTCGGCAGCGCGACCGACAACCCCGAGCTCGTCGACGAGCCGTACAAGAAGCTCCTCGGCAGCGAGTTCGACCAGATCACGCCGGGCAACGGCATGAAGTGGTACGCCACCGAGCCCCAGCCGGGCGTCTTCGACTTCTCCCAGGGCGACGAGATCGTGAAGCTGGCCCGCTCGCACCACCAGAAGGTGCGCGGCCACACCCTTGTCTGGCACAGCCAGTTGCCCGACTGGGTCACCTCGCGCGAGTGGACGGCGGACGAGCTGAGGCCCGTGCTGAAGAAGCACATCCAGACCGAGGTACGGCACTACCGGGGCAAGGTGTTCGCCTGGGACGTCGTCAACGAGGCCTTCAACGAGGACGGCACCTACCGGGAGACCGTCTTCTACAAGACGCTCGGTCCCGGGTACATCGCCGACGCCCTGCGCTGGGCCCGCCAGGCCGACCCCAAGGTGAAGCTGTACCTCAACGACTACAACATCGAGGGGGTCGGGGCGAAGAGCGACGCCTACTACAACCTGGCCAAGGAGCTGAAGGCGCAGGGCGTTCCGCTCGACGGCATCGGCCTGCAGACCCATCTGGCGCTCCAGTACGGCTATCCGACCACCCTGGAGGACAACCTTCGCCGCTTCGCCAAGCTCGGCCTCGACACCGCGCTCACCGAGGTCGACATCCGGATGATCCTGCCCGCGACCGAGGAGAAGCTGGCCCAACAAGCCCAGTGGTACGCCGACTTGACCGACGCGTGCCTCGCGGTGCGGCGGTGTGTCGGCATCACCGTCTGGGACTACACCGACAAGTACTCCTGGATCCCGGCGTTCTTCGAGGGACAGGGAGCCGCGCTCCCCTGGGACGAGCAGCTCCAGCCGAAGCCGGCGTACTACGCGATCCGGGATGCGCTGAAGTAGGGGGCTACTGAAGCAGGGGCACGGGAGAGGGCCTCGGCGGATGCGGCGGTTTTCCGTTGCCCTGCCGGGGCCGCGGTCTTTCTTCGCCTGACGCGGCACGCTCCGGGTGACTTGGATCAGGGGTGCCGAGGGGCGGTCGGGAAGTCCGGCTGTGTTGGCGGCTCGGCCGGTCGGGCGGGCGCCGGGAGTGGGGGAGGGGGCGGGTCTGGTTGCTGTGCGGGGCGGTGCGGATGTCGGGGGGATCTCGCTGCGGCGCGACTTTGAGGTCCTGTCCGGTTGGGCCAGCGTGGGAGTTGCCCGGTCGCGCTGCATGGGAGGAGGAGGCCGGTTCAGTCGGGTTGGTGTGGCGGTTGTGCGTTCGGGCTGATTGGGCGGGTGGTCGTGCCCGGTGGGGCTGGTGTGGGCGTACCCGCTCGCACGAGCTGGCTGGGAGGGGGCGGGTTGGGTCCGGTTGGGCGGGTGTGGGAGCGGTCGTCCACTCGTACCGCCTGGGGTGGGAGGCGCTCGGGGCGGCTGCGCGGGCTGGTCGCTCGTGCCCTGGGGTGGGGGACGAGCGGTCTGGGGCGTTGTCACTCGTGCTGCCCAGGTGGGAGGGGCTGGGGTTGGTTGGCGGGTCGGGCTGCGTGGGACGAGCCGCTGGGGGGCAAGCTGCGCGGGCTGGCCGTTCGGGCCCTGGGCCGGGGACGAGCAGTCCGGCACGGCACGGCCCTGGAGGGGCCTGGCGGCGGCTCTGCCGGGGTGGGGGTGCCTGGTGAAGGGCTAAGTGGGCCGCCGGGTTGGCTGGTGAGGGGCTTTCGGGGCAGCGTTCGGTGTGTCAGGGCGTGGGTGGTGGTGCGGTGCTTGAGCGGATGACCAGGTCTGTTCCCAGCTCCACGCGTGGGGAGTCCGGGCGTTGGGCGCGGGCCAGTTCGAGGACGGTGCGGACGGCCAGTTTGCCCATGTCGGCGAGAGGTTGGCGGACGGTCGTCAGCGGGGGTGCCGACCAGCGGACTTCCGGAAGGTCGTCGAAACCCACCAGGCTCATGTCCTCCGGAACCCTCAGCCCGCGCCTCCTGAGCGCCTCGATCGCGCCGAGGGCCATCTGGTCGCTGGCCGCGAACACGGCGGTCGGCGGCTCGGGCAGGTCGAGGAGCTTCTCGCAGCCCGCGAAGCCGGACTCCGGGTGGAAGTCGCCGGGCACGACCAGCGCCTCGTCGAACACGAGCCCGGCGCCTTCGAGGGCGGCGCGGTAGCCGTCGAGACGGGCCCGCGAGCAGAGCAGCCGGGGCGGCCCGGCGATCAGGCCGATCCTGCGGTGACCGAGGGACAGCAGGTGCTCGGTGGCGGCCAGCCCCCCCGACCAGTTGGCGGCGCCGATGGTGGGGGCGTCCAGCGCGGGGGAGCCGGCCGGGTCGACGACCACCAACGGGACGCCCAGCACGCGCAGTTCGTCGTGGAGGACCATGTCCAGCGCCGAGGTGACCAGGATGACCCCGTCGGAGGCGCGGGCGCGCAGGTTGCGCATCCACTCGCGCGCGTCGCCGGAGCGGCCGTGGATCGCGGAGACCACGGTGCCGACGCCCTCCGCGTGGGCGACCTCCTCGACGCCGCGGATGATCTCCACGGCCCAGGGGCTGTCGAGGTCGTTGAAGACCAGGTCGAGCAGGGCGGCGCGGGTGCCGGGGGCCGCGGGGCGCTTGCGGTAGCCGTACCGCTGGAGCAGTTCCTCGACCCGGGCGCGGGTGTGCGGGGAGACGTCCGACCGGCCGTTGACCACCCGGGACACCGTCGGTACCGAGACCCCGGCCTGCCGGGCGATCTCCGTGATGGTGACTCTGCCCCGGGGCTCGGCTCCGGCCTCGCGTGCTGTCACTTGCCCACCTCCGCGTCGGAGCCCCGAAAGCGTCGGGCTCGAAACTTCCAGGAGTCTTCCGGAAAAGTGGGCCCATACACAAGGCGTCACAGGGAGTGATCGCCGACGGACATGCGTCGGGGCCGGTGCGCAGACGTCCGCTGCGAGCCGGCCCCTCAAGGTCCCCGGGCGGTACGGCGGCCGCCGCCCGGTCGTGCTCAGGCGGCCGTGGCCGCCGCGAGCGGGCGGTGCGGGGCGATGACCCGACCGTCGGGCAGGAGCTCACCGGTGTCCTCGAAGAGCAGAACGCCGTTGCACAGCAGGCTCCAGCCCTGTTCCGGGTGGTGCGCCACGAGGCGGGCGGATTCCCGGTCGGCGGAGTCGGCGGTGGGACACGGTGGCTGGTGCTGGCACATTGGTGGGATCTTTCGCTGTGTTGTGGTCATGACGTCCCCCGTTGCGATAACTCAGTCGGAACCCAGTGTTGCCCTACGGGCGTCAATCCGCAGGGATTTCGCATCACCACTTCTTCACAGGTTGGAGACGCATCACCCGGTCGGACGGTTCAGCCCAACTGCACTGTCCCTTCGGGTGGTTCGAGGGGGCCGGAAAGAGCTAGTCCACCCGGAACCCGTCCAGCAATCGGCTCGTCGGAGCAATTGTGTGCTCGTACGAGCAAATGCTTTCCGTGTGATCCCTGAGGATTGCGTACGACCTTAATGGTGCCCGAAACGGAGTCGTACCCCGCTACCCGGAATGCGGGGCGGGGTACGAGGATGCCGGGCCGTCGTCAGGCGGGTGAGCCGAGCAGCGGGGCCGGAGTCACCCGATGGGTCAGTACCGGAAGCAGCTCGGCGGCGCGGTGCGGGCGGTGCGCGGCGATGCCCGGCGGGGCCGGTGCCAGCGGGACGAGGAGGTCGGTGGCGGCGAGGCGGCCCGCGCCGGCGTCCGCGGCGCAGTCGCCGTGCAGCCACAGCGCGAGCATGTACAGGCCCGGGATGGACAGCAGGCGCGGCTGGTAGGGCTGCTGCATCACCTCGGCCTGACGCACCGCGCGCTCGGTGGACGCGATGTAGGGACCCTCGAAGAAATGCGAGAACGCCCAGCCGTCCGGGGTCAGCATGGTCTCGGCCGCGGCCACCGAGCGCTCGCCGCTGCGGATCAGAAACCGCCATCCGGCCAGCCGCGTGGCGGTTCCGTCCAGGACGTGCACGGGTAGCGGGAGCTCGGGTGTGACGGGCCCCTGGGCGCGCAACAGGGAAGGGGTCCGGGCCTCGCGGACCGCGGTGGGCGACGCGAGTGCGGTGAGGACGGAGCGAAGTGCTGGTGCGGGAGCCGGGGGGACATGCAGCGGCATGGTGGGTCGCCTCTCATTCGACAGGCACGGTGGCGCGAGGGCGGGGGCGGACGACGCTGTCAGCTCAGGGGGGCCAGAGAGGCGGGGGCCGGGGTCCGGTGACGCAAGTGCGGGTGAGGACTGCGATACGTCACCTGACGGCAGGATCCAGGACCGCGGGTGCCAACCCTCTGCCTTGTTCGCGGAGTTTATACGACATGTGTTCAGACGATGTTTCGTCTAGCCGTTTCCGCCGTTTCGGGCAAGGGGTCATTCGGTCGGCGATACGCGGGAATCATCCCGATATCGCGGCCACTTCGCGGCGGTGACCTCGGGGAATGCGCGGGGAGCGGTCGGCCCATTCTCGTCGGCGTTTTTCACGAGTTCTTCTGGGCACTCGAAACTGCTGACAGCTCCATGCCGAGTGAATGTGCCACCGGTCACATCCAACAGCGTAGCGGGCTCGGGGCCGCGGCGGGACGTTACCGATCGTTTCGGCTGGGCATCATCCCACCTGAGTCATGACGCTACGAGGAAGGACCCTTCGATGGGGGAGAAGGTCGTGGCAGGCCAGTTCGACCTGTCCGATCGCCAGCGCTACCGCGACAAGCTCCGCAGGTGCCTGACGGGGCTGGAGCGGCTTCTGGCGGAGCAGCGGTTCGATCGCCCCAAGAACCTGATGGGGTTGGAGATCGAATTGAATCTCGTGGGCGCCGACGGTATGCCGAAAATGTTGAATGGTGAGGTACTGGAACGGATCGCGAGCCGCGACTTCCAAACAGAACTCGCCATGTTCAACCTGGAAGTCAACATAGCCCCACACCGGCTGGGCGGGCGGGTATTCGACCGGCTCGCGGAGGAACTCCGTACCTCGCTGGCATATGCCGACCGTAAAGCGGGCGAGCTCGACGCGGGAATCGTCATGATCGGCATTCTGCCGACCCTGGACCGGGACGACCTGGTCTCCTCCAACCTGTCCGACGTCGACCGCTACACCTTGCTCAACGACCAGATCGTGGCCGCCCGCGGCGAGGACTTCGTCCTCGACATCGACGGGGTGGAGCGCCTCACCTGCACCTCGAAGTCCATCGCCCCCGAGGCCGCCTGCACCTCCGTGCAACTGCACCTCCAGGTCACCCCGGGACGCTTCGCCGACGTGTGGAACGCCGCGCAGGCGGTGGCCGGCGTGCAGATCGCCGTCGGGGCCAACTCGCCCTTCCTGTTCGGCCGCGAGCTGTGGCGCGAGTCCCGGCCGCCGCTGTTCCAGCAGTCCACGGACACCCGTCCGCCGGAGCTCCAGGCCCAGGGGGTGCGGCCGCGCACCTGGTTCGGGGAGCGGTGGATCTCCTCGGCGTACGACCTCTTCGAGGAGAACCTGCGCTACTACCCGGCCCTGCTGCCGATCTGCGACGACGAGGACCCGCTCGAGGTGCTCGACGGCGGCGGGGTGCCCTCGCTCGCCGAACTCGTCCTGCACAACGGCACGGTGTATCGCTGGAACCGGCCCGTGTACGGCATAGCCGACGGTGTCCCGCACCTGCGTGTCGAGAACCGCGTGCTGCCCGCCGGCCCCACCATCACCGACGTCATCGCCAACGCGGCCTTCTACTACGGCCTCGTCCGCGCCCTCGCCGAGGAGCCGCGCCCGGTGTGGACCCGGATGCCCTTCGAGGCGGCCGCGGCCAACTTCGACGCGGCCTGCCGGCACGGCATCGACGCGCGCCTGACCTGGCCCCGGCGCGGCCGGTACGGCGGCACCGTCGAGGTCGACGCGGTGAGCCTCGTACGGGACGAACTGCTGCCGCTGGCCGAGGCGGGCCTCGCGGCCTGGGGCATCGAGTCCGCCGACCGGGACCTGTATCTCGGGGTGATCGAGGAGCGGTGCCGGCGCCGGGCCAACGGGGCCTCCTGGCAGGCGGCGACGTTCCACCGGGCACAGGAGGCGGGACTGTCGCGGGACGCGGCGCTGGCGGCCACGACGCGGCGGTACGGCGAGCTGATGCGCACGGGAGAGCCGGTGCACACCTGGCCGGTGGGGCTGCCGGAGCCGGCGCCGCTGGGGTGAGGGACGCCGCCGGGCGAGGGGTCAGCCGCTGTTGCCCTGGGCGCCCGCGGCCACGATCGCCTTGAGGATCACCGTGTGGATCTGGGCCGGGTCGTTGACCTGCTGGCCGGAGCCGCCGGTGGCCTCGGCGAGCTGCTCGGCCTCCGCGCGGTCGGCGTCGGGTCCCACCGCGATCACGATCAGGGGGACCGGGCGGGTGGGGCTGGAGAGCTTCTCCAGCGCGGAGACCAGCGCCGCACGCGAGATGCTGCCGGGGTCCTGGTTGACGCCGTCGGTCAGCACCACCAGCGCGTTGAACTTCCCCTCGGCGTAGGAGGAGGTCGCCGCCTTGTACGCGGCGAGAGTGGTGTCGTACAGCCCCGTCGCGCCGCCCGGCACCGGCTCCAGGCCGCCGAACGCCGCCGACAGCCGCTCCCGTTGGGTGCCGCCCGCGGCCGTGCTGTCGCCCAGGCGGTCCGTCGGCACGAGGATCTTGTAGTCCTTGTCGCCGTCCAGCTCGGTGGAGAACTCCCACAGACCGATCTCGTCCTCCTGGGTGAAGGTGGCGAGGGCCTGCAGGAGGGACGCCTTGGTGACGTCCATCCGGGAGCGGCCGGTGCCCGGCACGGCCTCCGACATGGAGGAGGAGGCGTCCACGACCGTGGTGATCCGCGCGCTCTGGACGGTGATGGTCCAGGTGCCGAGGGCCTCCTGGAGCGCGGTCGCGGAGGCGGGCTCACCGGCCGCCGCCGCGTACGGCTGCGGCGCCCGGCCCCCGGCCTTCGCGACCAGGGAGGCCGACACCTGGTCGTCGGAGGTCCTGAACCCCTGGTCCGTCAGCAGCTGTTCCTGCTCGGGCTTGCGCAGATACGTCATGAAGCGGATCGCCGCCCGGCTCTCGTCCGTGCTCAGCCGGGTCTCGTCGACGAGCGCGAACGGATAGTCCAGCCGCGGTGAACCGTCCTTGGGGTAGAAGAAGTCCAGATCGTCCCCGGACTCGGCCGAGGAGTTGTGCGCGAAGGCCGCCTGCTCGGACACGACCAGTGCCTGGTTGCGCTTGGGATTGCCCTGCTCGGTGCCCGAGGAGTCCCGCGGCAGCGTCTCCACCAGCTGGCCGTCGTTGTCGGAGATGCGCTGCGAGAGCGACTTCATCATCGCCGCGGCCTGCGTCGCCCCGCCCTCGACCTGGCCCGCCGCGCTGCTGAGCTGGGTCAGGGCGAGCAGCCCGGACGCGCTGCGCGCGGGGTCGGCGGCGCCCAGCTTGAGGGAGTCGTCCCGCAGCGTGGCACCCGCCAGCTCCAGCCAGCCGTACGTCTTCTTCGGCCAGCCCAGCGACTTCGCGGCGCTCGGCACCATCGCCATCCCGACCGGACTGGAGGCCACGTTGCCCACCCGGGCCACCTTCGTCGCGCCCGCGTCCGCGGAGATCTGCTCCAGCCACACGTCCGAGTCCGGCACCCACACCTGCACCCCGGGGTCCTTGCCGGCCCCGAGGGTGTCCCTGACCTTGTACGACTCGCGCGCGGTCACCGAGATGTCGAGGCAGCGCCCGTCGGAGGTGAGGTTCTCGTCCCGGGCCCGCTCGGCCGCGGCGCGCAGCGCGGGGGCCACGTCGGGGGAGGCGGCGACCTCGATCCGTACCGCCTCGTCCCGGCAGGAGGAGCCGAAGGAGAGCAGACCGCCCTGGACGGCGGCGGCCGTGCCGCCGGCGACGGTCAGGACGAGTACGGTCGCGACGGCCACGGTGCGGCGGCGCGTGCGTGGACGGGGGTCGCTGCCGCCCGCCCCATACTGATCGGGCAAGCTGTGACGTCCCATGACGGTGGTGCCCTCCCCTGGTCCTCGTGCCGGCACAGCCTCGGCGGCAGGAAGGAGGGAGGTACGCCCCCGTACGGCGTCCGTCCCCCCGACGGCCTTGCGCACGATCTTCGTAACTTCTTTCGAAGGACCCTAGCGGGGCGGGGATACGGATGAGGCTGGATTACTCAACTGGAGGCAGGTGTGCAGGCGGAGGAAGGGGCAGTGGCCGATTCTTTTCCGCAGAAGGCGCTCTCACGGAAGTTCTTCCGTGACGAGACGCTGCTCGTTCTGGGGCTTTCGCTCGGTGCGAGCGGTGTGTCCGCGCTGATCAGTTTTGTCGGATCGGTCACCAAACCAGGCGGTCTCAAGGACCAGGCGGCGACCCTCAACGCCTCGGCCGCGCCCGGCCGTCCCTGGCTGGATCTCGCCTGGCAGCTCTTCGGGATCGCGTCGGCCCTGGTGCCCGTGGCCCTGGTCGCGCACTTCCTGCTGCGCGAGGGGCAGAGCATGCGGACCATCGGCTTCGACCGCACCCGGCCCGCATTCGACCTCGTCCGCGGGGCCGGGATCGCGGCCGTGATCGGCAGCACCGGGATCGCCTTCTACCTGGCCGCACGCGGCCTGGGCTTCAACCTCACCGTGGTGCCCGAGGCGTTGCCCGACGTGTGGTGGAAGTACCCCGTGCTGATCCTCTCGGCGATGCAGAACGCGATCCTCGAAGAGGTGATCGTCGTCGGCTATCTGCTGCGCCGGCTGAACCAGTTGGGCTGGACCCCGGGCACCGCCCTGGTGGCCAGTTCCGTACTGCGCGGCAGCTACCACCTCTACCAGGGCATCGGCGGCTTCCTCGGCAACATGGTCATGGGCGTGGTGTTCGTCTACCTGTACCGGCGGTGGGGCCGGGTGGGCCCCCTGGTGGTGGCGCATTCCCTGCTCGACATCGGGGCGTTCGTGGGTTACGCGCTGCTCGCGGGCAAGGTGGGCTGGCTGCCCACCGCGTGATCAGGCGAGCAGCTCGCCCTCGATGACCGTGACCGCGCGGCCCGTCAACAGGGTCCGCTCACCGCACAGTTGCGTGCGCACCCGGCCGGAGCGGGGCGAGGCCTGCAGCCCGGTGAGATCCGTACGGCCGAGCCGCTGCGCCCAGTGCGGCGCCAGCGCGGTGTGGGCGCTGCCGGTGACCGGGTCCTCGTCGATGCCGACGTTCGGGAAGAAGCAGCGGGAGACGAAGTCGTAGCCCAGGTCCGGGTTCTCGGCGCGGGCGGTGGCGATGATCCCGCGCTCGGAGTAGGCGGCCAGGGCCTTGAGGTCGGGGCGCAGGGCGTGGACGGTCTTCTCGTCGGCCACTTCGAGCAGCAGGTCACCGATGTTCGCCCCGGTGTCGAAGGCGGTCAGCGGCTCGGCGCCCAGCGCCTCGGCGACCCCCTCCGGAAGGGCGACCGGCGTCAGCGGAGCGGTGGGGAAGTCCAGGGTGATCGAGCCGTCCTCGCCGGGCGTGGCGACGAGGACCCCGCTGCGGGTCGCGAACCGCACCGGGCCCCGGTGGGCGCCCGTGCTGTGCAGGACGTGGGCTGTGGCGAGCGTGGCGTGTCCGCACATGTTCACTTCGGTGGCGGGCGTGAACCACCGCAGCGCCCAGTCGGCCTCGCCGCCCGCGGGGAGCCGGTGGGCGAAGGCCGTCTCGGCGTGGTTGACCTCCAGGGCGATGTTCTGGAGCCGGTCGTCGTCCGGGAAGGCGTCGTCCCGGAGCAGGACCCCGGCCGGGTTGCCGGCGAACGGGCGGTCGGTGAAGGCGTCGACGATTCGGATACGCATGCGCTGACGGTACGGCGTGGCTTCGTGGCCGGGACAAGGCCAATCCGCGGTCGCTGGACCGATTTCCCGCCTCCGGAAGTGATCTGGGTCACAGGCTGTCGCGGCGTCCGCCCACCCGGTGTCTCGAGGCCACTCTGTCGCCGACCGAGCGTGCCGTGTTCGTGCTGCGGGAGGTCTTCGACGTCGACTACGACGAGATCGCGGCCGCCGTGGAGAAGGGCCCCGACGCGGTGCGCCAGATCGCCCATCGCGCCCGCCGGCACGTGGACGCCCGGCGGCCCCGCAGGACGGCGTCCGCCGGCGAGACGCGTGCGGCGGTGGAGTCGTTCCGGCGCGCGCTCGAGACCGGGGCCTCCAGGGGCTGCTCGACGTGCTCGCGCCCGATGTCGTCCTGGTCGGCGACGGCGGCGGCGTCAAGCAGGCCGCGCCGCGCCCGATCGTCAGCGCCGACAAGGTGGCCCGCTTCATCAGGGGCGGGATCGCCAAGTTCACCGTCACCCTCACCGGCGAGGCCGCCGAGGTCAACGGCAGCCCGGCGCTCGTCCTGCGGGTGAACGGCGAGATCGACGGTGTCCTCGCGGTCCGGGTCGAGGACGGCCGTATCACCGGCATGTACTACGTCCGCAACCCGGAGAAGCTGACCCGCGTCACGGCGGAGGCTCCGCTGACGCTCCGGTCGGCGCCGACGGCGGAGTGAGGCGCCGCCCATTGCGCTCCCGGCGACGAGCATCCATCATCAGGATTCCTGTTAGTTTAATCTTGCAGCGATGGGTGCTCAGTCATGCCGCTCAGCTCCGGAATCAAGGCCAGGGGAATCCAGCTCCTGCTCGGCCGTGTGATGTCCCGTGTACACAAGGACCTGCGCTTCACCGACGTCCCGGCGCGCACCGAGACGCTCCGGGTGGAGACCGGTTCCGGGCCGGTGACGTGCACCGTCTACCGCCCGCCGGCCTCCACCGCCACCCCGGCCCCGGTGTACGTCAACTTCCACGGCGGCGGCTTCGTGGTCGCCCGTCCCGAGCAGGACGACCACATCTGCCGCCGCATCGCCGCCACGGCCGGCTGCGTCGTCATCAACGTCGACTACGCGGTCGCGCCGCAGCGGCCCTACCCCGCGGCGGTCACCCAGGCCTACGACGTCACCGCCTGGGTCGCGGCGAACGGCGCCGCCGGTGGCTGGGACGGATCGCGGCTCGCCGTGGGCGGACACAGCGCCGGGGCCAACCTGACCGCCGCGGTGTGCCGCCTGGCCAGGGAGCGCGGCACCTTCTCGCCCCGGCTCCAGATCCTCGACTCGGCACCGCTGGACCAGGTCGCCGACCCGGCCACCAAGCGGTCCCTCGTGGCCAAGCCGCTGCTCACCCCGCAGCTCATGCGGATCTTCACCGCCGCCTACGTCCCTGACCCCGCCGACCGGGCCCTTCCCCTCGTCTCGCCCGCCCTCGCCGACGATCTCGCCGGACTTCCCCCCGCCCTGGTCATCACCGCGGAGAACGACCGCCTGCGCGACGAGGGGGACGCCTACGCCAAGGCCCTGGAGGCGGCCGGCGTCCCGGTCACCCACCGCGTCTTCGAGGGGGTCGACCACTACTTCACGCACACCGGTCCGGTCGCGGCCGGAAAGGAAGCCGTCGACCTGATGGCCGGCGCGCTGCGCGACGCCCTGAGGTGACCCCGATCAAGGGGTGCGCAACCTGTTACGACAGGTTGGTCGACGCACGGGCCCCCGGCTCGTAGCCTCTCGCTGTGATCGACACGACCGAGGCCGACGGCGCTTTCCAGAACCGGTGCGCGAACGCGGCGCGCGCTCTCGCTCCGTGCGTGGGCCATGTCGTCCATCGCATCGCGTTCGACGCCTTTCCCGAGGCCGACTCGTTGGAGATCACGCTCCGCGCGGGGCCGCACAGGCCCGACGTCGTGATCTCGCTCGGCGGTGTGCGCTACGTCTCGGTCGCGAAGGACTCCGACGTCGAGGGCTTCGTCGACGAGATCTCCCTGATCCACCTTCCGAGGACACCGTGGCCCTGGCCCGCCGAAACCGCCGCGATGGTCGGACGGTTCGGCGGACTGCCGGAGCTCGCGTGGCTGAGGATCGTCGGTCCCGTCGAGGTGGACGTCGTCGCGTCGATCGTGACCGTCTACTCGGCCATGAGCGACGACGAGGCCTCGGTGGACCGGAGCGCCTGAGAGGTCCGGCGAACCGGAACGGATCAGCCGTGAGCGCCGGCATGGCCTTGATCGGTGCGCCCGGCTGTCCGGCGGACGGGCCCACGGCGACGCGAGGGGTACCTGCCCGGCCGGTCAGTTGAGCAGGGCGGCCGTGAACGTCCGGCGGTGCTCCACCAGCCAGGTCTGCATGCGGTCCCAGCGTTCCCAACCGCCGCGCTCGGCCAACGCCTGGAGGTGGACGGGGTCACCGTCGGCCACCCGGCGGGTGACGAAGTCCCGGCAGACCTCCGTGGCCTGCTCGATGACGCCGGGCAACTCGGCGCGGTCCGCCGCCGGGAGGCCGTAGCCGTCGGCGAGAATCCGCAGCCGTGCGGCCGCGTCCAGCCCGGGGGGATGGAACGCGGCCGCGGACCCCGGATCGAGCATGGGCACCCAGTAGCGGGCGGTCATGGCGACGTCCCAGAGAGCACGGCCCGGGGCCGCCAGGTCGAAATCGATCAGGGCCGCGGCGCGACCGTCGCGGAAGACGACGTTCTCCGGGCACACGTCGTTGTGGCACAACAACGTGCCCCCCTCGGGGTCGGCGAGGTCCCGGGGCCATGCGGCGCGGGTGTCGACCGCGACGGCCGCGCCGGCCTCATGGAGACGCCGCAGCAGGCTCCCCACCGATGCGAGGGCGGAACCCGTCATCGCCCAGTCCGGGAACGGCGGCAGAGGCACGTCTCCAGGTACGAAGGTCAGCTGCTCACGGCCGTCCGAGGTGAGAGCGACAGGAGTCGGCGCCGCGTCGAAGCCGTGCTGCTTCAGCGCAAGGAGATAGACATGGAGGGCGCGCGCGTTGCGCGGAGCCGGTCGCTCCACCAGGTCCCCTCGGCGGAAGACTGCCCCCGCGTTCGCCATGCCGCCGGTCAGCACCTCGTCCTCAGCCGTCATGAGGATCACGCTAACGCCCGACCGACCCCGCGCGGGCCGGGCCGCACACGACGTGGATCAGCGCGCGACGGAACGCGCGACGCGGAATCCCACGTCGTCGACCTGGAACGCCGGGTGGCTGCGGCGCCGCGCGGAGGCCCGGCAGCTCCAGTGCTCATCGAGCCGGCCACCGCCGCGGAGTGATCTGTGCGTACCACGCCTGGGTGACCGGGGATGCCGCGAGCCGGCCGAAGAGGAGGGTCTTGCCATGCGATCGGTTCCGATATATCGTTGAGGCATCGCGACAGATCAACGATGGAATGGAGTGATTGCGATGCGTTCCCACGGATTCGAGCGTGGACATGGTGGAGCCGGTCGTCGGGGCCGTGGTGCCGAGAGCCTGCGGGGTGCCTTCGGGCCCTTCGGTCCGGGCGGTCCCGGTGGCCCCGGCTTCGGAGGGCCGGGCTTCGGCCCCGGGCCCTGGGGGCCGAGGGGGCGGGGCGGACCCAGGGGAAGGGCGCGGCGCGGTGACGTGCGTGCCTCGATCCTGGCCCTGCTCAAGGACCGGCCCATGCACGGCTACGAGATGATCCAGGAGATCGCCGAGCGCAGCGGCGGCGCGTGGAAGCCCAGCCCCGGCTCGGTGTACCCCACCCTCCAGCTACTGGAGGACGAGGGGCTGATCGCCAGTGAGACCGAGGGCGGCAAGAAGCTGTTCGCGCTCACCGAGGCCGGCCGTACCGCGGCCGACGAGGGCCCCGAGGCGCCCTGGGAGGAGGCCTCCCGCGGCATCGACTTCGAGGCGCTCGGTGAGATCCGGCAGGCCGGCTTCGGTCTGATGGAGGCCTTCGGCCAGGTCTGGAAGACCGGCAGCAAGGAACAGCGCGAGAAGGCGGTGGCCGTCATCAACGAGGCCCGCAAGAAGCTGTACCTCATCCTCGCCGACGAGGACTGATCGCCGGCGTACGGCGACGACAGGCGCCCCGGGAAGGGATTCCCGGGGCGCCTTCGTGTGCGCCGGGGGTCAGGACACCAGTGCGGCCAGCTTCCGCAGCGACTCGTTCAGCGCGGCGGTCCCCGAGTCCTTCAGCTTGCCCGCCATCAGGGAGACGGCGGCGCCCGTGAACTCGCCGTCGATGCGGACCGTCGTGGCGTCCCCGTCGGGGGTCAGGGTGTAGCGGGTGGCGACACTCACCGCCATCGGACCCTTGCCCCGGATGGCGAACAGCCGGGCCGGCTCCACCTGGTCGATGGTCCACTCGACCTCGGCCGGGAAGCCCATCAGCTTCATGTTCTCCTGGAATGTCCCGCCCGGTTCGAGAGCGGTGGGACCGCCGTTGGGGAAGCTGGTGTGGGTCGTGTTCCACTCCCCGTACGCGGACCAGTCGGTGAGCTGGGCCCAGACCTTTTCCGCGGGTGCCGGGATGCGTGCCTCCGCGCTGATTTCCGCCATGCGGCCACCTCTTCGTGTCGGGCTGTGGTGTCGCGGAAAGTAGCCGCACGGGGCGCAACATTCAATACTGATGAACCGTCAGAAAGTGGGGGAGGGGCGCTCACCCCACCCGCCGTATCAGCGCCGCGTCGAACACGTCCCACGCGCGCGGGTACGCGCTCTCGTCGTGGCAGTGCCACGCCTGCCAGAACAGGTCGGCGAGCAGCGCGTTCTCCGGGGCGTACACCCGGTACACGTACTGCCTGCCGTCCACGGCCGGCAGTGCCACCAGCCAGCTCCTGCTCTCCACGCCTGTGTGGGACGAACGGCGTCGCGCGGCGGTTGCGCGAGGGGCGCACGGCAAGGCGGCGCGCGCCCACCGGGGCGGAACGGCGTGATCTCATCCGCAAGGAGGAGATCCTGGCCGCGGGGTCCGCTCTTCGTGGGACACGAAGATGCTTCCCCTCGGGGATGCCCGGATTCGGTGGGACTGATGGGGTGGGGGATGTGCACCCCCGTATCCCCCGGCAGTCGGCCCGCGAGCAGGGCGGCCCGCCACCGGTCCGCCCGGACAGCGATGTCAGGCTCAGCGAAGAACTGGCAGCGGTGGTGTCCGGTGCCCGCAGGCGGGCACTGCGGGACGGGGACCGGCAGATCGACACGGCCCATCTTCTGCACTCGCTGCTGGACGCCGACGCCGAGGCGTACGCCGTCCTGGACGCGGACCCCCAGCTGCCGCGCCTGCTCGGGTATCTCGTGCAGCGCAGCATCGGCTACGGCCTGCGCTGGCAGGGCACGGTCGAGGACTCGGGCGCGGTCCCCGTGGTGCCCGCGGCCGAGGGTTTCTCTCCGCTCGCCGCGGGCGCGATGGAATACGCCCGCGCCCGGGCCGAGCACCGTGCCGACGGGCCCGCCCGCGGGATCGACCTGCTGGCGGCGATCCTGGTGGACCCCGGGTCGCGGGCCGTCGAGGTGCTGACCCGTGCCGGAATCGATGCGCCGGCCGTGTCGGCGAGGATCGACGACCGCCTGCCCGGGGGCCTGTGGGGCGGGCCGCCGCGGTCCAGCCGCTGAGACAGGAGTCATCGGGGGTGACGCTCATGTCGTGCCCTGTCATCATGGGCCGGTGCATACGTCTGAGAGCAGCAGGGCCGGTGGCGGCAAGGGTGTCGGACTCGGTCTCGCGCTGGTGTCCGCGCTCGCCTTCGGAGGATCGGGAGTCGCGGCCAAGCCGTTGATCGAAGCGGGCCTCGATCCGCTCCACGTGGTGTGGCTGCGGGTGGCGGGCGCCGCCCTGGTGATGCTGCCGCTCGCCGTCCGCCACCGCGCGCTGCTGCGCAGCCGCCCCGCCCTGCTCGCCGGCTTCGGGCTGCTCGGCGTGGCGGGCGTCCAGGCCTTCTACTTCGCCTCGATCTCCCGCATCCCGGTCGGTGTCGCCCTGCTCGTGGAGTACCTGGCCCCCGCCCTGGTGCTGGGCTGGGTGCGTTTCGTGCAGCGGCGGCCGGTCACCCGTGCCGCCGCGCTCGGCGTGGTCCTCGCGGTCGGAGGGCTCGCCTGTGTCGTCGAGGTCTGGTCGGGCCTGAGCTTCGACGCCCTCGGGCTCCTCCTCGCGCTCGGCGCCGCCTGCTGCCAGGTCGGTTACTTCGTCCTGTCCGACCAGGGCAGCGACTCCGGCGAGGCCCCCGACCCGCTCGGCGTGATCGCCTTCGGCCTGCTCGTCGGCACCGCCGTCCTGACGGCCGTGGCCCGCCCGTGGACCATGGACTTCGCCGTCCTGACACGGGCCGCCGACATGAACGGCACCCCGGTCGCGGCCGGACTGCTGCTCGGCTGGATCGTGCTGATCGCCACGGTCCTCGCCTACGTCACCGGCGTGGTCTCGGTCCGCAGGCTCTCACCGGCGATAGCCGGGGTCGTGGCCTGCCTCGAAGCGGTCGTCGCGACCGTCCTCGCCTGGGTGCTGCTCGGCGAGCACCTCTCGGCCCCGCAGATCGTGGGCGGCACGGTCGTCCTGCTGGGCGCCTTCATCGCGCAGTCCTCGACCCCGGCCAAGGGCTCGGTGGAACCGGTCGCGGTCGGTGGCACCGAAAGTCGCTTGTCCGCCCGGGAGAACGCCGCCTAGGCTCCCGGATCATGCATACGCGCACCCTGATCGTCTCTCCGCCGGCCGCCTGAGGCGGGCCCTCCGGAGACCACGCCCGGCCTGTCGCCGGGCTGAACGGTGCTGCCCGCAGACGAAGTCCGCGGACCCCGCCCACGAGCGGGCGTCCTCTTCCGAACTTCCGCGCCTCGGCGCGACTGCGGAGAGAACACGTGTCGCATGCTTCCTCAGGCCTGCCCGTCGGGCGAGGCCTCGTCTATCTGATCGTCGCCGGTACCACCTGGGGCACCGCGGGAGCGGTCGCCTCCCTGGTCTACCGGACCAGTGACCTGGGCCCGGTGGCCCTGTCCTTCTGGCGCTGCGCGGCCGGGCTGGCGGTACTGCTCGCGGTCCGTCCCGTACGGCCACGCGCGCGTACGGCCGTCTCGGAACCGCTCGGTCGCCGGGCCCTGCGGATCGGCGCGTCGGGCGTCGGGCTCGCGGTGTTCCAGACCGCCTACTTCGCCGCCGTACGGTCCACCGGGCTCGCCGTGGCCACCGTCGTCACCCTGGGAGCGGGTCCCGTGCTCATCGCCCTCGGGGCCCGCCTCACCCTCGGGGAGCGGATCGGGCGCGGCGGAGCCGTCGCCGTCACCGGAGCGCTCGCCGGACTCGGGGTACTGACACTGGGCGGCGCGGACGCGGCGGTCCGCCCCCTGGGTGTGCTGCTCGGACTGCTCTCGGCGGCGGGCTGCTGTGTGATGACCCTGATCACGCGGGCTGCCCGGGCGGAGTCCTCCGGAACGTCGGTGGCGGTGTTCGCGGTCACCAGCCTCTGCCTGCTGCCCCTCGCGCTGGACGAGGGACTGCTGCCGCACACGGCCCGACCCGCGCTGCTCCTGGGCCTGTTGGCGTACCTGGCGATCGTCCCGACGGCTCTCGCCTACACCCTGTATTTCGCCGCCGCCGCGGTCGTCCGCTCCACCACCGTCTCCGTGATCATGCTGCTCGAACCGGTGAGCGCGGCGGTGGCGGCCGTCGTGCTCTTCGGCGAGCGCCTCACCCCGGCCGTCCTTGTCGGCACCCTGCTGATGCTGGGCGCGGTCGCGGGGCTCGCGGTGACGGAGACGCGCGTGGCCGCCTGACGAGAGAACGGGGCCCTTCTCGACGAAGGGCCCCGTTCGCCGTCTCAGGCGCGCTGCCTCCGCAGCAGGTGCTCGCGTGCCGCCGCGTCCCCGGGGCCGTCCCGGTCCGCCAGCCGGTCCGCGATCCGCTCCCGCACTTCGGCGTCCCTCTTGCCCGCGTACTTGAACTTCGCCCGCACACCGGTCACTTCCAGCCGCAGCCCGCGAATCCCCGACAGCATCCGCCCGTACGGCACCTCGCCCACCGCCACCCGTGCGGAACCGCCCTCCGGCTGGAAGTGGCCGACCTGGCGGTTCAGGAGCGCGGCCTTCTCCGCCGGGTCGTCCACCAGGTACGCCCGGCACCGCAGTTGGACCGCCGCGTAGAAACTCGTGGGCGTACCGTGCTCGGACGGTCCGTCCGGGTCGGCCTGCCACGGGCCCGGGACGTACGCGTAGTCGTCGACCACGCTCAGCAGGCAGTCCGGGTTCGCCTCCAGCGCGGCCCACAGCGGGTTGGGCCGTGCGAGATGGGTGAGGACCTCGCCCCGCGCGGGGTCGTGGACGAAGTGCAGCGGCTGCACGAACGGCGGCTCGCCGGCGGGGCCGTTGACGGCGAGCTGCCCGAAGTCGTGGACGGTGAGCCACTGGTGCCACTCGGCGTCGTCACGGGCCGCGTCCCAGGGGTGGATCAGCATCACAGCGCCGCGAGGTAGTCCGGGACCTCGGTGCCGGGGTCCAGGTGTGAGTCGGCGATCGGGGTGCCGTAGCCCTTGCGCAGCGGGAGCAGGCCGGCCCAGTGGGGGAGGGCGAGGTCCTCGGGTTCGTCGTTGACACCGCCGGTGCGGAGCTTGGCGGAGACCTCGTCGAGGTCGAGGCGGATGACGGCGGTGGCGGCCAGTTCCTTCTTGTTGGCGGGGCGGGAGTCGAGAGCCCGCCCGGGGACCACGTGGTCGACCAGGGCGTCGAGGGCGAGGCGCCTCTCCTCGGGGTCCGTCACGTCGTAGGCGAGTCCGTGCACCACCACCGAGCGGTAGTTGATCGAGTGGTGGAAGGCCGAGCGGGCCAGGACCAGGGCGTCGACATGGGTGACCGTCAGGCACACCGGCAGCCCCGGGTCCGCCTGGCCGGTCATCCGCAGCGGGCGCGAACCGGTCGAGCCGTGGACGTAAAGACGCTCGCCCACCCGGCCGTACAGCGTGGGCAGCACCACCGGGGCGCCGTCCCGCACGAAGCCGAGGTGGCAGACGTATCCCTCGTCGAGTATCGAGTGCACCAGTTCCCTGTCGTACGAGGCCCGGCCGGGGGAGCGCGTCGGGACGGTGCGGTCGGTCGGTGCGTAGGCGGTCGGCTCCGGCGTGGTCGCGGGGGGCCCCTGCATTGCGGTCTCCATTGCACTAGTGCATAATCTGCTTTGTGCTAGGAGAATATCGGATCGAAGGGCGACGCGCAGCGGAGATTGCGGCGAGCGTCGAGCAAGCGGTGGGTGCCGGGGAGCTGCGGCCGGGTCAACTGCTGCCTCCTATGCGGGAGTTGGCGAACGAGCTGGGCGTGAATCCCAACACGGTCGCGGCGGCGTACCGCACCCTGCGCGAGCGCGGGGTCATCGAGACCGCCGGCCGCAGGGGCAGCCGGGTCCGGCCGAAGCCGGCGACCACGGGCCGCGAGGACATCCGGGTGGAGGTGCCGGAGGGGGTGCGGAACGTGGCGAACGGCAACCCGGACCCCGCGCTGCTGCCCCCGCTGGCGCCCGCCTTCGCGGCGGCCGCCGAACAGGGCGACCGGGAGCCGGTCCTGTACGGGGAAGCGAGCGTCGACCCGGAGCTGGCCCGCCTGGCGCGCGAGGCGCTCGACGCGGACGGCGTCCCGGCCGGCCCGCTCGCCGTCGGCTCCGGATCGCTCGACGTGATCGAGCGTGTCCTGGCCGCCCACCTCAAGCCCGGCGACACGGTCGCCGTGGAGGACCCCGGCTGGGGCAGCCTCCTCGACCTGGTCCCGGCACTGGGGCTGCGGATCGCCCCGGTGGGCGTGGACGACGAGGGGCCGCTGCCCGACGACGTCCGCAGGGCCCTGGATGCGGGCGCCCGGGCTCTGATCGTCACCGACCGGGCCCAGAACCCGACCGGCGCCTCGGTGACCGCCACGCGCGCGCGTGCTCTCCGCGCGGTCCTCGTGGACCACCCGGACATCCTCCTCGTCGAGGACGACCACGGCCACGGCATCGTCGACCTCGCCCTGCACCCGCTGGCCGGAGACACCCGCCACTGGGCCTTCGTCCGCTCGGTGGCCAAGGCCTACGGCCCCGATCTGCGCCTCGCCGTCCTCACCGGCGACGAGGTCACCGTCGACCGCGTCCACGGCCGTCACCGCCTGGGCCCCGGCTGGGTCAGCCGCATCACCCAGCGGGCGGTGGTGCACCTGTGGGCGGACGGCGTACTGGACACCGCGAAGGTGGCGGCCGCCTACCGCGAGCGCCGCGACCGGCTGATCGACGCGCTGGCGGAACGCGGCGTCGAGGCCCACGGCCGCAGCGGCCTCAATGTGTGGATCCCGGTCCCGGACGAGACGGGCGCGGTGTCCCGTCTCCTGCACGCGGGCTGGGCGGTGGCCCCGGGTGCCCGCTTCAGGATGGGCGCACCGCAGGGCATCAGGGTGACCGTGGCCGCGCTGCGGGACGCCGAGGTCGCCCCCTTGGCGGACGCCGTCGCAAGGGCGCTGGGCCCGGCGCGACCCGCGGGCACGTACAGGTGAGTCGCCTGAGGGGCCCGCTGTGGCGCCGCCCCTCAGGCGCGTCGGCGCACCTGTGTGAGCGCGGCCCCCGCCAGCACCACCACCGCCCCCACCGGCGTGGACCAACGCAACGACTCCCCGAGCACCGCGACGCCCGCCGCCGTGGCGATGACCGGAATGAAGTACGTGACCATCTGTGCGGTGGTCGGCCCGACCTCGGCGACCAGCCCGTACTGCAGGAGCACCGCCAGTCCCGTGCCGAGCGCCCCCAGAGCGGCGACGGCGAGCAGGGGCAGCAGGTGCACGTGGGTCGGCACACCGGCGAACAGCGGGGTCACCAGCGCCAGTTGCAGGGTCACCAGCAGCAACTGCGCCCCCGTCAGGGATATGTGGGAGTGCCCGACCCCGGCCAGCGTCCGGCGCACGTAGATCCACCCGACCGGATAGCTGAGCGAGGCCAGCAGGGCCATCGCCGTCCCCCTGCCGTCCAGTCCGCTGAAGCCCTGCCATGCGCCGAGAACCGTCAGCACCCCCAGGAACCCGAGCCCGAGCCCCGCGACCCGCACGCGCGTGGGCCGGTCCTCGGACAGGGCGACGAGGGACAGGGCCATTCCCCACAACGGCGAGGTCGCGTTGCAGATCCCCGCCAGCGTGGAGGGGATCGTCAGTTCCGCGTAGGCGAAGAGCGAGAACGGCAGCGCGTTCAGCAGGAACCCGGCGACCGCCAGATGCCCCCATGTCCGCCCCCCGCGGGGGAGCCGCTCCCGCTTCACCGCCATCGCGGCGGCGAGCACCAGCGTCCCGAACACCAGGCGCCCGAGCGTCACCTGGAAGGGGGCGTACCCCTCGGTGCCCACCTTGATGAGGAGAAAGCTGAACCCCCAGATCAGCGAGAGCACACCGAAGCGCAGACGCCAGTCGAGGGCGGGACGGCGGGCGGCCAGGACGGGGGCCTCGGTGGCGGTCGCGGTGGTCATACCGGCCACGATCCGGCAAGCGATCTCGTAGCACAAGCGAGTATTTCCGCGAGATATCTCGTAGTATTGCTTACATGTTGAACCTGGAGCGCCTGCGCACCCTCGACGCCCTCGCCCGGCACGGCTCGGTCAGCGGCGCCGCCGAGGGTCTGCACATCACCACCTCGGCCGTCTCGCAGCAGATGTCCAAGCTGGAGCGCGAGGTGGGCCAGCAGCTCCTCGCCAAGAACGGCAGGGGAGTGCGGCTCACCGACGCCGGCCGGCTCCTCGCCGACCACGCGGCGCGCATCCTGTCCCAGGTCGAGCTCGCGCAGTCCGATCTGGAGGCCCAACGTGGGCAGGTGGTGGGGGAGTTGCGGCTCGCCGCGTTCCCGACGGCGGCGCGGGGGCTGTTCCCGGCCGCGATCGCCGGGCTGCGTGCGGCGCATCCCGGGCTGCGGATCGGCTCGCGCGAGATGGAGCCGGAATCCGCGGTCCAGGCGGTGATCCGCGGGGACTTCGACCTCGCGGTCGTCCTGGACTGGTACAACAAGCCGCTGCCGATGCCGGACGGACTGGTGAAGGCCTCGATCGTCGACGACACCGCCGACGTGGCGATGCCCGCGACCCACCGCCACGCGCACCGCGACGAGGTCGACCTGGAGGACTTCGCCGACGACGACTGGGTCACCTGGGGCGAGAGCGAGTTCTGCGACGAGTGGCTGATGCACACCCTGCGCTCCAAGGGGATCGAACCCCGAGTCGCGCACCGCGCGGAGGAGCATCCGACCCAACTCGCCCTGGTCGGGGCCGGACTGGGCGTGTGCGTGGCGCCCCGGCTCGGACGCGGGCCGGTCCCGGAGGGGGTGCGGACCGTGCCCGTGCGGCAGTCGGTCAGCCGGCACATCTACGCCGTGTGGCGCGCGGACGCCGACCGCCGCCCGTCGATCCGGGCGGCGGTGGAGGCGCTGAAGTCGGCGGCGGAACAGGCCGTCTGAGTCAGGCGGAGCCCAGCTTGCGGAAGTCCCAGGAGACGATCTTCTCGGGGGTCAGCCGTATCCACGCGTGCCGTCCGTCGTGCGGCATCTCCTCCAGGCGGAAGTTCTTGCGGGCGAACAGCGTCTCGGGGACGTCGAGTTCGGCGCGGAGCTCGCCGGTGCGCGGGGCCTCGCCCACGAAGTCCACGGTCCCCGACAGCTCCACGCCGCGCAGTTCGTCGTACTCCTCACCCGTGTCCACCACGATCGCGACCCGCGGATCCCGCCGGAGATCCGTCCAGCGCTTGCTGCGCACCACGGAGTACAGCCACATCGAGGTGCCGTCCCAGGCGAACCAGAGCGTGCTGACATGCGGAGCGCCGTCGGTGGACACCGTGGCGACCCGGCAGGTGCGCTGACTGGTGAGGAACTCGTCCAGTTCACCCGGCGTCATCATGATCTTCCGGCCCCGGCGCTGTGTGACGGTCATGCGTCCCCCTCTTTCTCTCACGTCGTGTCAGAGGAGAGATCCTCTGACATCACGTCAGAAAAGGATGGGTCGTCTTCCGTCCGCACGCAATGGTGGCTACTGTCACCGGCTCCGGGCCGTCGGCGACGAGGGGGAACCGTGCCGTCGTACGAACAACTCAGCGAGCTGATCGATCCCGAGAGCACCGTCCTGCTCACCGTCGAGTGCCAGCAGGGCGTGGTCGGACCCGAGAGCGCCCTGCCCGAACTCGCCCGTGCGGCACGGACCTCGGGCGCTCTCGCCAACATCGCCCGGCTGGTCGCCGCCGCGCACGGGAGCGGGGTCCAGGTGATCCACGCGATCGCCGAACGCCGTCCGGACGGACGCGGCGCGAACCGCAACGCCCGCCTCTTCCACGCCGCCGAGCGCCTGCCCGTCCAGCAGCTGACCGGGACCACCGCCGTGCGGGTGGCGGCCCCCATCGAGGTGGGCGAGGAGGACATCGTCGTACGACGGCTGCACGGCCTCTCGCCCATCCAGGGCACCGAGGTCGACGCGCTGCTGCGCAACCTCGGCTGCCGCACCCTCCTCGTCACCGGGGTCTCCGCCAACGTGGCGGTGCCCAACGCCGTCTTCGACGCGGTGAACCGCGGCTACCACGCCCTGGTGGTGACGGACGCCGTCGCCGGAGTGCCCATCGACTACACCCCGGCGATGATCCGCCATACGCTCGCCCTCGTCGCCACCCTCGCGACCACGGACGAGGTCCTGGGCTGTCTCCGACGGCCCCGCCGCGCCTGACATCTCATGCCAGGGTGATCGAGTCGCCGCTGACGGTGATCTTCTCCTCGGGCAGCGGCTGGGTCGCCGGCCCCTTCTTCACGCTGCCGTCGGCCACCGAGAACTCGCTCTTGTGGCACGGACAGGTGATGACCCCGTTGGCGATGCCCGACACCGCACACCCCTGGTGGGTGCACTTCGACGAGAACGCCTTGAACTCGCCCGCCGTGGGCTGGGTGACCACCACGCCCGAGTCCTTGAAGATCTTGCCGCCGCCCTCGGGGATGTCCGAGGTCTTGGCGAGCGCACTGCCGGCTCCGGCTCCGGCTCCGGCCGCGTCCGACGCGGCCGGAGAGGGGTCGTCCTCGGACCCGCACGCGTTCAGGGTGAGGGCGAGCCCCGCCGCGCCGACCGCCGCCACGACGACCCTGCGACTGGGGGCCGATGCGGGATGAATCGATTCGCTGGCCATGCTGACGTCCCCTTCCACGGATTCTCCGAACTGCCCTGAGGTACGGCCCCGGAGTGCCCGTTGTTCAGACACCCCCCAGTAACCTGGGGCGATGCTCAAGGAAGCCATCGCGACCCGCTTCATCACGCCCCTGCGTGAGGGCGGCTCGCTGCCGGGGCTCGTCGAGGCCGACGACCACGGGACGTACGTCATCAAGTTCACCGGCGCCGGACAGGGCCGCAAGACGCTGGTCGCCGAGGTGGTGGCCGGGGAACTCGCCCGCCGGCTCGGTTTCCGGGTGCCGCGGCTCCTGACGCTCGACCTCGACCCGGACCTGGGGCTCGGCGAGCCCGACGAGCGGGTGCAGGGGCTTCTCAAGTCCAGCGGCGGCACCAACCTCGGCATGGACTTCCTCTCCGGAGCGCTCGGCTTCGACCCGCTCGCCTTCCCGGTGAGCCGCGAGGAGGCCGGCCGGATCGTCTGGTTCGACGCGCTGGTCAACAACGTCGACCGCTCCTGGCGCAACCCCAACCTGCTGTGGTGGCAGCGCGAGGTGTGGCTCATCGACCACGGCGCGACGATGATCTGGCAGCACAACTGGCCCGGCGCGGAGAAGTCCGCCGCCCGTCCCTACGACGCCTCGGACCACGTCCTGAAGCCCTTCGCGCCGGATCTCGCCGGCGCCGCCGCCGACCTGGCTCCCCGCGTCACCGAGGACCTCCTCGCCGAGGTCACCGCCGAGATCCCGGACGCCTGGCTGGCGGACGAGCCCGGCTTCGAGTCGCCGGACGCCCTCCGGCGGACCTACGCACGGCCGCTGCTCGCCCGCGCGGCCGTCGTTCACGAGCGGATCGAGGGGATCAAGTGACCGAGCGCCACATCATCAGGGGCGGACGCACCGACGACCGCGAGGTCTTCGAGTACGCCCTGCTGCGGGTCGTTCCCCGGATCGAGCGCGGCGAGGGCATCAACGCCGGGGTGCTCGTGTACTGCCGTGCCAAGGCGTACGTCGGGGTGCGCACCCACCTCGACGAGGGCCGGCTGCGGGCGCTCGACCCGGACGCGGACGTGGCCGGCGTCCGGGCCGCGCTGCAGGCCGTCGAAGGGGTGTGCGCCGGTGGCGAGGCGGCCGGGCAGGCCGCGCACGACGACGCCGGGCGGCGCTTTCGCTGGCTGATCGCGCCCCGCTCCACCGTCGTCCAGCCGGGCCCCGTGCACACCGGGCTCACCACCGATCCGGCCGCCGAACCGGAGCGTCTGCTCGACCTGCTGGTCAGGTAATGGATCACACCCGGCTCGTGTGGCGTTGACACCGCGTGCCATGGCTTCTAGCGTCACGTCTGCTGAAGGTACTAAGCGGTCGCTCACCACACGGGCCGTGCAACCCAGGTCGATTTCCCCAGGGCGATTTCTCAAGGGCGAGGAGAACCAGCAATGTCCACCACTGAGCAGCGGGTAGCCGTGGTCACGGGTGCCGCGCGCGGCATCGGCGCCGCCACCGCCGTACGACTGGCGGCCGAGGGCCGTGCGGTCGCCGTGATCGATCTCGACGAGGCCGCCTGCAAGGACACCGTGGAGAAGATCACCGCGGCCGGCGGCCGGGCGATCGCGGTCGGCGCGGACGTCTCCGACGAGGCCCAGGTGCAGGCCGCCGTCGCGCGCGTGGCCGAGGAGCTCGGCGCGCCGACCATCCTCGTGAACAACGCGGGCGTGCTCCGCGACAACCTGCTGTTCAAGATGAGCGTCTCCGACTGGGACACCGTCCTGAACGTGCACCTGCGCGGGTCCTTCCTGATGACCAAGGCCGTCCAGAAGCACATGGTCGACGCCGGCTTCGGCCGGGTGGTCAACCTGTCCTCCTCCTCGGCGCTCGGCAACCGCGGCCAGGCCAACTACTCCGCCGCCAAGGCCGGTCTGCAGGGCTTCACCAAGACCCTCGCCATCGAGCTCGGCAAGTTCGGCATCACCGCCAACGCCGTGGCCCCCGGCTTCATCGCCACCGACATGACCGCCGCCACCGCCGAGCGCGTCGGCATGGGCTTCGAGGAGTTCAAGGCCGCGGCCGCCACCCAGATCCCGGTCGCGCGCGTCGGCGAGCCCGACGACATCGCCAACGCCATCGCCTTCTTCACCGGCGAGGCGGCCGGATTCGTCTCCGGCCAGGTGCTGTACGTCGCCGGCGGACCGCTCGACTAGGGAAACGGGACCATGACTTCGCAACTCCCCGAGCTTTCGGGCAAGGTCGCGCTCATCACGGGCGCCAGCCGCGGTATCGGTTACGGCGTCGCCGAGGCGCTCGTCGCGCGCGGTGACCGGGTGGTCATCACCGGCCGCACCGAGGACGCGCTCAAGGAGGCCGTCGAGCAGCTCGGCGCCGAGCGTGCTGTCTACGTCGCCGGCAAGGCGCACGACGAGGAGCACCAGAGGGTCGCCGTCGAGCGCGCCATGGACGCCTTCGGCCGCATCGACTACCTGGTCAACAACGCCGGCACCAACCCGGTGTTCGGGCCCATCGCCGACCTCGACCTCAACGTGGCCCGCAAGGTCTTCGAGACCAACGTGATCTCCGCGCTCGGCTTCGCCCAGCGGACCTGGCACGCCTGGCAGAAGGACAACGGCGGCGCGATCGTCAACATCGCCTCCGTCGCGGGCATCGCGCCCTCGCCCTTCATCGCCGCCTACGGCGTCAGCAAGGCCGCGCTGATCAACCTCACCCAGCAGCTCGCCCACGAGTTCGCGCCGGGGGTGCGGGTCAACGCGATCGCCCCGGCCGTCGTGAAGACCAAGTTCGCGCAGGCCCTGTACGAGGGCCGCGAGGCCGAGGCCGCCGCGTCCTACCCGCTGGCCCGGCTCGGCGTCCCCTCCGACATCGGCGGCGCCGCGGCCTTCCTCACCTCCTCGCAGTCCGACTGGGTCACCGGCCAGACGCTCGTCGTGGACGGCGGCATCTTCCTCAACGCCGGCGTGGGCTGATCCTCGTCACCTCGGCACGGGCGTCCGTTGACAGCGACGGCGCCCGTGTCGACGCACAAAAGCCTCACAGGTGCACTACAGGGTCATCACCGATGAGACGATCAAACAGCCTGTGACCGAACCGGTTGAGTGTGCGTGGCGCTGCGGTATGTTTTGCCGACTCTCGGCACGGCATTTCGAGGAGCAAGCGCGTGTTCAAGCGGAACCGATACCTGCCACCTCTCGCGGCACTCGTGTCCATATCCACGGTGGCCGGATGCGGTGTGTTCTCCTCGGACTCCTCCGACAGCGGGAAGCCGATCGTCGTGGGGACCACCAGCGCCCCCGCCACGCTGGACCCGGCGGCCTCCTGGGACAACTCCTGGGAGCTGTTCCGCAACGTCTACCAGACGCTCCTCAACTACTCCCCGGGTGTGTCCGACCCCGAACCCGACGCCGCCGAGCGCTGTGAGTTCACGGACGCGCAGAGCACCGTGTACAGCTGCACGCTGCGCGAGGGCCTGAAGTTCTCCAACGGGCACACCCTGGACGCCAAGGCCGTCAAGTACTCGTTCGACCGCATCAAGAAGATCAACGTCAACGGCGGCCCCGCGGGCCTGCTGGGAACGCTGTCCCGGGTGCAGGTGAAGGGCGACCGCGAGGTGGTCTTCCACCTCAGCCAGCCCGACGCCACCTTCCCGCTGGTGCTCACCACGCCGGCCATGTCGATCGTGGACCCCGAGGAGTACTCCGCGACCTCGATCCGCAAGGACGGCAAGATCAGCGGTTCGGGGCCCTACAGCCTGGACTCCTACCAGGAGGGCGAGAAGGCCGAGCTCGTCCGCAACGACAACTACAAGGGCATAGCGGACCTCAAGAACAAGGCCGTCACCATCCGCTACTTCCAGCAGTCGGACGAGTTGGTCAAGGCCCTCAAGGACAAGGAGATCTCGGTCGTGTACCGGGGTCTGGGCGCAGCCGACACCGTGGACATCGAGGTCAACCAGCAGAAGGAGGGGCTCCAGCTCATCGAGAACCCCACCACCGAGATCAGTTACCTCGTGTTCAACCCCAGCGACCCGTGGTCCGCGAAGCCCGCGGTCCGCAAGGCCGTCGCCCAGATCGTCGACCGCCCGGCGCTGGTGCACTACGTCTACAAGGACACCGTCGAGCCGCTGTACTCCATGGTCCCGGCCGGACTCACCGGCCACACCACCGGCTTCTTCGACGACTTCGGGGACCCCAGCGTCGCCAAGGCCAAGAAGTACCTCACCGAAGCGGGGATCACCGAGCGCGTCCCGCTGACCCTCTGGTACACCAGCGACCGCTACGGCTCCACGACCAAGCCCGCCTTCCAGGAGCTGAAGCGTCAGCTGGAGGCCTCCGGCCTCTTCACGATCACGCTCAAGAGCCGTCCCTGGAAGACCTACGTCGAGGGCTACCAGAAGGGCGAGTACCCGGTGTTCGGGCGCGGCTGGTTCCCCGACTTCCACGACGCCGACAACTTCATCGCGCCCTTCGTGGGCAAGCAGAACGCGCTGGGCACCCCGTACGACGCCCCCGAGATCACCGGCAAGCTGCTCCCCGAGTCCCGCGCGGAGAGCGACCGCGGGGCTGTGGCGCCGCAGATCAAGGAAGCCCAGCAGGTCTTCGTGGACGACGCCCGGCTGGTGCCGCTGTGGCAGGGCAAGCAGTACGTGGCCGCGAACGAGGAGATCGCGGGCCTGGAGAAGGTCATCGACCCGGCGACCATGATGACGATGTGGGAGCTGTACTGGAAGACCAGCTGGTAGGTCGCCTCGCGGCAGCGATTGTCAGTGGGCGCCTGTAGGTTCTGAAGCCTGCAAGTGACCGCACATCGTGAGGAATTGACGTGACCGACACCGCCATGCTGCCCGAGTCCTGGCGCGGGGTTCTGGGCGACGAGCTGCAGCAGCCCTACTTCAAGGAGCTGACGGAGTTCGTCGAGGAGGAGCGGGCGAAGGGTCCCGTCTACCCGCCCCGCGAGGAGGTCTTCGCCGCCCTCGACGCGACGCCCTACGACCAGGTCAAGGTCCTGATCCTCGGCCAGGACCCGTACCACGGCGAGGGCCAGGGACACGGCCTGTGCTTCTCGGTCCGCCCGGGTGTGAAGACCCCGCCCTCCCTCCGGAACATCTACAAGGAGATGAAGGAGGAGCTGGGTCTGGAGATCCCGGACAACGGCTACCTCATGCCGTGGGCCCGGCAGGGCGTCCTGCTGCTCAACGCCGTGCTCACGGTCCGCTCCGGCGAGGCCAACTCGCACAAGGGCAAGGGCTGGGAGAAGTTCACCGACGCGGTGATCCGCGCGGTGGCCGAGCGGCCCGACCCGGCCGTCTTCGTCCTGTGGGGCAATTACGCGCAGAAGAAGCTCCCCCTGATCGACGAGAGCCGCCATGTGGTGGTCAAGGGCGCGCACCCCTCCCCGCTGTCCGCGAAGAAGTTCTTCGGCTCCCGCCCGTTCACGCAGATCAACGAGGCGGTCGCCCAGCAGGGCCACGAGCCGGTCGACTGGACGATCCCGAACCTCGGCTGACCTCTCCACCGGGCCGGTGCCGCACCGACCGGCCCGGTCCCGCCCGTCCGGATTGGTGCCCGGCGTCCACGCGGGTCGAACCGGCACCCGACGACGGCGCCGCAGATGGGCGTACCCGGCCACGCGCCGCCGACACGATCCGCCGGACAGGCCCTAGCGTCGGGGGGACAGCGACGAACGCCGACGAAGGCCCGGAGGACGCTTTGACGGAGCGACAGGAGCAGACGGCGCCGGATGCCGTGATGACACGGATCGGGCAGGTCGTCATGCTGTGTCACGCGGGGGACCGCGAGGAGGCCCGGCACCGCTTCCTGGAGCTGTGGGCGGAGATCGGCGAGGACGGCGACCCGCTGCACCGCTGCACCCTGGCCCACTACATGGCCGACGCCCAGGACGACCCCTGCGACGAACTCGCCTGGGACCTCAGGGCGTTGACGGCCGCCGAGGAGCTCACCGACGACCGGCCGGCCCGGCACGCGAGCGCGCTCGCCGTGCGCGCCCTGTATCCCTCGCTGCACCTCAATCTGGCCGCCGACTATGTGCGTCTCGCCCGCTCGGACGCCGCCCGCACCCATCTGCGCCGGGCCCGCCGGGCGGCGGACGCCCTGGGGGAGGACAGCTACAGCGACGGGGTGCGGGCGGCGATCAGCAGACTGGAGCTGCGGCTCGGCGAGGGCGGATCCGCCGGAGACGGAAGGTGGGGGCCGCCGCGGCAGCGGCCCTGAGCGCAGGTCGCCTCACCGCCCGTAGTTCTGGTCGCAGATGACCGACTCGGGGCTGCCCTCCTGCCAGCGGCCGTACTTCCTGCCCAGCGCGCAGACGTCCTTGGGGCCCTTGGGAACCGACTGGGGGACCGATCCGGCCACGTCCGGGATCTCGACACGCGGCTTGCGGTGGCGCGGGACGTCCGGGTGCCACGGCTCCGGACGGGCCGGACGCTCCGGGTGCTCCGGGTGCGCCGGATGCGCGTGGGCCGGCTGTCGGTGCTGCGGCCGCACGGGAGCCCCGGCGGCCCCCGGGGCCCTGCCGTGCGGCGCGGTTCCCCCGGGCTTCGCGGACGGGGACGGGTCGATCATGGACAGCGCCTCCTGGGCCGGAGCCTGCACGATCTGCGGCTCCGCCTGACCGTCCGGACGGGCGTCGGCCGGTCCCGGCAGCCGCGACGGTGCCGTCGCCGGCGGCCCGGACACGGGGGGACGCTGGACCGTCACACAGCCGGTGAGGGCCGAGACAGCCACGGTGACCAGGAGCGTTGCGGTAGTCGTGGTTCGATGCACCCGCGTCACTCTGCTGGTTCGGGCGACCCCGGCGACAGCGGACGAGCGGAGGTTGCCCCGCACGGGTGATCTCCGCCCCCGTACGGCGTGCTCAGGTCACCCGGTGCTGACGTCAGTCGCCCGCGGCGCCGTCGATGCGCTCGCGGATCAGGTCGGCGTGGCCGTTGTGGCGGGCGTACTCCTCGATCATGTGGGTGTAGAGCCAGCGCAGGTTGTACCGCTCGCCGGTCCGGCGGTGCTTGCCCACGGTCAGGTCGTCCAGGCCGAAGCGGGCGGTGTTCTCCCGGGCCCTGGTGATCTCGGCCTGCCAGGTGCTGTACGCCTCCTGCCAGGTGTCCGCCTCGGTGAGACGGAACTCGCCGTCCGGGTCGGCCTCGCTGTAGTAGATCGGCCCCGCGTCCTCGTCGGCGAGGACCCGGCGGAACCAGCTGCGCTCCACCTCCGCCATGTGCCGCACCAGGCCCATCAGGGAGAGCGTGGAGGGTTCCACCGAGGCCGTCCTGAGCTGGGCGTCGGTCAGGCCCTCGCACTTCCAGGCGAGGGTCTGCCGGTGGTAGTCCAGCCAGCCCTCCAGCATGCTGCGTTCGTCGGCGGTGGTCGAGGGTTCGGAGCGCTGCGTCGTCATGCTCGCATCCTGACCCACCTCGCCCCTGACCACCAGCGAGTTCCCGGCCGCCGGCCGGGGCCCGTCGCAGCCGCCGTATGCTTCCGGCAAGGCCCTGGCCAGACAACTGAGGAGTCCACGTGAAGGTCGGCTGCATCGGACTCGGTGACATCGCGCAGAAGGCGTATCTGCCGGTGCTCGGCGGTCGGCCCGGCGTCGAACTGCATGTGCAGACGCGGACCCCGGCCACGCTGACCCGGGTGGCCGACGGTCTCCACCTGCCCGCAGGACAGCGGCACCGGGACCTCGACTCGCTGCTCGCCGCGGACCTCGACGCCGCCTTCGTGCACGCGCCGACGATCGCGCACCCCGAGATCGTCGGCCGGTTGCTGGAGGCGGGCGTCCCGACCTACGTCGACAAGCCGCTGGCCTACGAGCTCGCCGACTCCGAACGGCTGGTGGCGCTCGCCGAGCAGCGGAACCTGAGCCTGGCCGTCGGCTTCAACCGGCGGTTCGCGCCCGGCTACGCGCAGTGCGTCGAGCATCCGCGCGAGCTGATCCTCATGCAGAAGAACCGGATCGGGCTCCCGGAGGAGCCGCGCGCGATGATCCTCGACGACTTCATCCACGTCGTCGACACCCTGCGATTCCTGGTGCCGGGGCCGGTCGACGACGTGACGGTACGCGCGCGCGTGGAGGACGGCCTGCTGCATCACGTCGTGCTCCAGCTCGCCGGGGAAGGCTTCACCGCGCTCGGGGTGATGAACCGGCTCAGCGGCTCGGCGGAGGAGATCCTCGAGGTCTCCGGGCAGGACACCAAGCGGCAGGTCCTCAACCTCGCCGAGGTCGTCGACCACAAGGGCCAGCCGACCGTGCGACGGCGCGGCGACTGGGTGCCGGTGGCCCGGCAGCGCGGCATCGAGCAGGCGGTGCTCGCCTTCCTCGACGCCGTGCGCGCGGGAAAGGTGCTCAGCGCCCGGGACGCGCTGGCGACTCATGAGCTGTGCGAGCGGGTGGTACGCGCGGTGCGGGAGCGGACCGCCTGAACCGCCGGCCCAGCAGGCCGGCGCACCACACGGCGAGGACCAGCAGGGACGCGTGCACCGGCCAGTCGCCGAAGCGGACATAGAGGGTCGTCCCGGTCGCCAGCGGTACGTCGTACACGCGGGAGGTGCTGGCATCGGTGCCGACCCACGGTCCGACACGCTGTCCGCTCGCGTCGTAGACGGCGGAGACACCGGTCAGGGTCGAGTGCACCATCGGTCGGCCCGTCTCGGCGGCGCGCAGGGCGGCGAGCGAGGCGTGCTGCTCGGGGGCCCAGCTCTGCTGGAAGGACGAGGTCGCCGACTGGGCGATCAGCACCTGGGAGCCGTCCTCGGCGAGATGACGGCTCATGTCGGGGAACGCCGACTCGAAGCACACCATGGGACCGATCTTCAGCCCGTGGCCGACGTCCATCACGACCTGCTCGGAGCCGTGCCGGCGGTTCTCGGCCGCCGCCTTGCCCACCGAGGTGGCCCAGCCGAGCAGCGAGCGGGCCGGGATGTACTCGCCGAAGGGGACCAGGCGCATCTTGTCGTAGCGGTCGCCGGTGAGCCCGCCGGGGCCGACGAGCACCGAACTCTTGTAGATGCCGGGCTTGTCGGAGCGGCGGGCGTCCACGTTGACGAGGATGTCGGCGCCGGTCTCGGCGGAGAGCGCCGCGATCCGCTGCGACAGGTCCGGCCGGTCCCCGAGGTCGAAACCGACACTGCTCTCGCCCCAGACGATCAGGTCGACGTCCTGCCCGGCGAGGTCGCGGGTCAGCTGCTCCTCACGGGCGAAGCGCCGGTCGGGGCCGTCGATCACACCGGGCTGGACGACGGCGATCCGTGTGCCTCCGTCCGTGTCGGGACGCGGCGACCACATCCAGGCCGCCGAGGTCACGGCGGCCGTGGCGACCAGGCCCGCCACCGCGGGGACCCGGGACCCGCGGACCGTCACCAGCACGGCGAGCGCCACATTGACGGCCACGATCAGGAAGCTGACCAGCCACACCCCGCCCACCGAGGCCAGCCGCAGCGCCGGCGCGACCTCCCACTGGCTGGCGCCCAGCACGCCCCAGGGGCCGCCGAGCCCCTGCCAGGAGCGCACGAGTTCGATGCCGAGCCAGCCCGAGGGCAGCACGGCCAGGGCGGCGGCGATCCGGCCGCGCGAGGGCGTCCCGGCCAGGAAGTGCCGTACCAGCGCGCCCCAGGGGGCCCACAGCGCGCCGAGCAGGGCGCCGATGACGAAGATGAACACGCTCAGGCTCGGCAGCAGCCAGTGGTGCATCCCCACCATGAACCCGAAACCGCCTGCCCAGCCGTCGTACGCCGCCCGTTTCGCCGTCGGGGCCGAGCGGATCAGCGCGATCCAGGGCACGAGGGCGACGTAGGCGAGCCACCACAGGGACGGCGCGGGGAACGCGAGGACGGGGAGGGCGCCTGCCAGCACGGCGACGGTCGAGCGCCGCCACGGGGAGGCGAGCCAGTGGCCGAACGAGTTCATACGGCGCCTCCTACCCCGTGCGGGTGACCAGTGTGCGTGTGTTGACCACCCGAGGGTGTCCGATCAGTTGATCACACGAGTGGGCCGGGGGTCGGGCAGACGCCGCCACTTCTCCCGTACGACGACCTCGCGCAGCCGCCAGCCCTCGTCCGTGCGCAGCAGGGCGAAGGCGTAGCGCCCGCCGCAGACGAAGTCGGGGGCGGTGGAAGGGGCCTCGTCGGCCAGACGCATGGGGTTGATGTAGTCGGCCTGGACGCGGGCCGTGTCACCGGTGTCCTGGTCCAGGGTGCCGAACCGGACGCGCCGGTTGACGATCAGATGCTGGCGCATCGAGAACAGCCGCAGGCTCTCCGCGAGCCATGCGGCCACGTGGTGCGCGTCCCCCTCGATCCCTCCCGCGGAGCGGTAGTCGGCCCGCCCGTCCGAGGTGAACAGACCTCGGTACGCCTCCCAGTCGCCGTCGTCCACGGCCACGGCGTAATCGGTGACGAGTGCGTCCACGGTCAGCCGGTCCATCACGGTCGCGAGCTCCACACGCTGCGTCATCGGCTCAGTGTTGGGCATGGGGCGGGCCGAGCCAAGGGGCGTGCGGGGACATTCGGAGGGCGGGGCGGGGGACGGCCGGGACGGCCGGTGAGTGGGGCGGGCAATCAGTTGCGGACGTCTGTCGCGGGGCCGTCCGGTATGGGGTAGTCGTCGGCGGGGGCGGAGGTCGCGTGCACGGTGGTGGGCGGGGTGGGGACGATCGGCACGGCCGGTGAGTGGGGGCGGGCGGTCAGCCGTCGGCCAGGACGTCGAGGGGCCAGGCGGCCGAGTGCGGGCCGAACCGGTTCTCGGCCGCGAGGGCGACCATGCGGGCGTTGCGGGCGTCCGCCTCGGGGCCGTCCGGCAGGTGGTAGTCATCGCCGGCGCGGGCGGAGCTCCGCTGCACGGTCGTGGCCGCCGGGGCCCGCCGGCGGACGTACCGGTCCAGCGCGTCGGGCACCTCGTCCGGTGCCCGGTCGGTGAGGCACTCGCCGAGGACGGCCGCGTCCATGACGGCCTGAGCCGCCCCCTGGGCCTGGAACGGCACCATCGCGTGCGCGCTGTCCCCGAGCAGCGTGACCCGGCCGAGGTTCCAGCGCGGGAGCGGGGCGCGCGTGTGGATGCCGTAGCGGAAGACCTGGCCGGCGCGGTCGAGGACGGTCAGCAGCCGGGGGTCCCAGCCGGCGAAGGCGCGCAGCGGCTCACCGGGTTCCGCCTGCACCGTCCACGACTCCTGGGCCAGTTGGTCCGTCGCGAACACGGCCACCATGTTGAGGAGTTCGCCGCGGCGCAGCCAGTAGTGCACGACATGGCGGCCGGGGCCGAGCCAGCCGGCGTACTCCGGGAGGTCCAGGTCGGCCACCTCGGCGGCGGGGAGGAGGGCCCGGTAGGCGGCGGTGTGCGAGAACACCGCCTCGTCCGCGCCGAAGAGCCACTGGCGGGCGGCTGAGCGGATGCCGTCGGCGGCCACGACGAGGTCGGCGGCCAGGCGTTCACCGCTCGCCGTGGTGACATGGGCCGCCTTGTCGTCCTGGTCGATCCCGACGACGGCGGTGGCCGGGCGCAGCACCTCGGGCGGTACGGCGGCCACCAGGGCGCGTTGGAGATCGGCCCGGTGGAGCTGGAGGTACGGCGCCCCGAACTCCTCCTCCGCCTCGCGGCCGATGACGTAACGGCAGATCTCGGAGCCGTCGGACCAGGTGCGGAAGCTCATGTGGGCCGGGCGCGTGGAGTGTTCGGCGACGGTGTCGAGCAGCCCCAGCCGGCGCAGTACGCGGGTGGCGTTGGGGGCGAGCTGGATGCCGGCGCCGATCTCGGTGAGCCGCCGCGACCGTTCGACGAGGGTCACGTCGTGGCCGGCCCGGCGCAGGCTCAGTGCCGCGGTCAGTCCGCCGATGCCCGCGCCCACGACGATCGCTCTCATGGCCTGACCTCACTTCGAGGGATGTGCCATTTCCGGGCGGGGCTCAGGCCGCCCTGATGACGTCACTGCGGATCGCGGCCGCCCATTCGACCACCAACAGCTCGTACTCCGCGCGCTCCTGTGCCGACAGTGTGCCGCCGGCGCGCATCCAGAGCGCCCTGATCTGCTCGTTCACTTCAGCAGCAGACCGCACGGAACCACGGGTCACGGAATCGGGGGACATGCGCACAAGCCTAGGCGCAAGCACTGACAGTGCGCTACCGGACGGCTACGCACAACGTATGTGATGGGTCACGGATTCCGGGGCGGGCGCCCTGTTGCGGGGCCGGGGCCGGCGGATTCCGTGCGTCAGCCCGCCGACTCCGCCGCGTGCGGGCTCAGAACGCCCATCGTGACCAGGGCGATGATGACGATGCCGAGGGCGATGCGGTACCAGACGAAGGGCATGAAGCTTTTGGTCGAGATGAACTTCATGAACCAGGCGATGACCGCGTACCCGACGACGAAGGCGATCGCCGTGGCGAAGATCGTGGGGCCCCAGGAGACGTGGTCGCTCTCCAGGGCGTCCTTCAACTCGAAGAGCCCGGAGGCGAGTACGGCCGGGATGGCGAGCAGGAAGGAGTAACGGGCCGCGGACTCGCGTCGGTAGCCCATGAAGAGGCCGCCGCTGATGGTGGCGCCGGAGCGCGAGACGCCGGGGACGAGGGCCATGGCCTGGCACAGGCCGAAGATCAGCCCGTCCTTGACGCCGAGGTCCTCAAGTCCCTTGCGCTGCTTGGGGGCGCGGTGGCGCCCGCCGGTCTCGTCGCGTGCCGCCAGCCGGTCGGCGACACCGATGATGATGCCGACGACGATCAACATCGTGGCGGTGATGCGCAGATCGCGGAACGGCCCCTCGATCTGGTCCTTGAACAGCAGCCCCAGCACGCCGATGGGGATGGACCCGACGATCACCAGCCAGCCCATCTGGGCGTCGTGGTCGGCGCGCAGCTCCTTCTTGACCAGGGAACGGCTCCAGGTCGAGACGATCCGCCCGATGTCCTTGCGGAAGTAGATCAGCACGGCGGCCTCGGTGCCGATCTGGGTGATCGCGGTGAAGGCCGCCCCGGGGTCCTTCCAGCCCGAGAAGGCGGCCGTCAGGCGCAGATGCGCGCTGGAGGAGACGGGAAGGAACTCGGTCAGCCCCTGGACGAGTCCGAGGATGAGTGATTCGAACCAAGACATGAAGTTACGGCGTCCAAGTGCTGGTCGTGTGACGGGAGTCGGGCGCGCCGCCTCACCGGGCGCGGTGATCGGGGTGCGAGGGCAGCGTAACGCCCCGCGGTGACGGCCCGGCCACAGGGGCGGTCAGGCCGCCGTCGGTCCGGTCACCGTCCAGCCGGGGGCCTGGGGGTGAGCTGTCAGGTCGTCGTGGTGGACCGTGTCCCCACAGGCGGAGCAGGTGACCACGGGCAGCAGTTCGTTGCCGCAGCTGTGCTCGACGACCATGGGCCGGTCCTCGTCCCCCCGCACGTGCCGGTCCCCCCAGGCCATGAGGGTCAGCAGCACGGGTTCCAGTTCGAGTCCCGCCTGCGTGGGCCGGTACTCGAAGCGCTGCGGCCGCTCGCTGTAGATCCGCTTGGTCAGGATCCCGGCGTCGACGAGCCGGCGCAGCCGGGTGGCCAGGATGTCGCGCGGGGCCCCGATGTTGCGCACGAGCTGGTCGAAGCGGCCGTTGCCCAGACAGGCCTCCCGCAACACCAGGAGCGAGTACTTCTCACCGACGAGAGCCAGAGTGTCGGCGATCGAGCAGGGGCGCGGGTCTTTGGTGGCGGCCATGAAAGTCAGTCTAGGTCAGGGTTGGATTTTCCAACGTACCGAACTATGGTGAGTTCAGATTTCCTACTCACCGGTAATCTCCCGCACTGATGGAGGCCCGCACCATGCGTGACGCAGTCATCGTCGAAGCCGTACGCACCCCCGTGGGCAAGGGCAAGCCGAACGGCGCCCTCGCGCACGTGCACCCCGTCGAACTCCTCGCCCACACCCTGCGCACCCTCGTCGAGCGCTCCGGCGTCGACCCCGGGCTCATCGACGACGTCATCGGCGGCACCGTCGACCAGGTCGGCGAGCAGGCCATGAACACCACCCGCTACGCCGCCCTGTCGGCCGGGTTCCCGGAGACGGTCCCGGCGACCACCGTGGACCGCCAGTGCGGTTCCTCCCAGCAGGCCGTGCACTTCGCCGCGCAGGGCGTGATCGCGGGCGCGTACGACGTCGTCGTCGCCTGCGGGGTCGAGTCGATGAGCCGTGTGCCGATGTGGTCGAACGTCCCCGAGGGCAAGGACCCCTTCGGCCCCGGGGTCGCCGCACGCTACAAGGAGGGCCTGGTCCCGCAGGGCATCAGCGCCGAGCTCATCGCGGCCAAGTGGTCGATCGGCCGCGAGCAGATGGACGCGTTCGCCGTCTCCTCGCACCACAAGGCCGCGGCGGCCTGGGAGAAGGGTCTCTTCGAGGCCGAGGTCGCTCCCCTGGAGGGCGTCTCGCGCGACGAGTGCGTCCGCCCGGGCAGCACCCCCGAGATCCTCGCCGGCCTCAAGCCCGCCTATTACGACCCGAACTTCGCCGAACGCTTCCCGCAGATCGAGTGGAACGTCACGGCGGGCAACGCCAGCCCGATCAACGACGGCGCCTCGGCCGTCCTCGTCATGTCCGGCGAGACCGCCGCACGCCTGGGGCTGCGCCCCCTGGCCCGCCTGCACAGCTTCGCCGTCACCGGTTCCGACCCGGTCCTCATGCTCACCGGCGTCATCCCGGCCACGGAGCAGGTCCTGCGCCGGGCCCACCTCACCCTCGACGACATCGACCTCTTCGAGGTCAACGAGGCGTTCTCCAGCGTGGTCCTGGCCTGGCAGCAGGAGACGGGAGCGGACCTGTCCAAGGTCAACGTCCACGGGGGCGCGATCGCCATAGGCCACCCCCTGGGCGCGAGCGGCACTCGTCTGACGACGACGCTGGTGCACGCGATGCGGGAACGCGGGGCCCGTTACGCCCTGCAGACGATGTGCGAGGCGGGCGGCCTGGCCAACGCGATGATCCTCGAGAGGGTGTGACGAGGGCCCTCCAGGGGCGGGCGCGATCGGCGGCCCCGCCCGGTCACACGTTCAACGGCGGCGCAGATGATGCCGCTTGCGCCACGCCACGATCGCTCCCGCCAACCCGGGCAGGGCGATCGCCGCCATGGCGATCAGGAAAGCGGGCGACGTCGGCGCCGAGGCCCGCGCCCCGGCGACCACGTACGCGGCGGTGTTCGGGATCGACCCGAGCGCCGTCGCCACCAGGAAAGGGACGTACCCCATCCGGGAGACCGCGGCACAGTAGTTCGCGGCCCAGAACGGCACTCCGGGGAACAGCCGGGCCGCCAGCATCGACCGGAAACCGTGCCGGCTGAGCTGTCCGTCCGCCGCCTTCAGCCACCGCCCCCGAAGCAGCGGCCGCAGCGCCTCCTGCCCGAGCACCCGGCCCAGGCCGAACGCGATCCCCGCGCCGAGCACCGTGCCGGCGAGCGCCGAGGCCAGCCCGAGCTGCGAGCCGAAGAGGGCGCCGGCGGCGAGGTTCAGCAGCGGCCGCGGCACGAACGCCACCGTGCACAGCCCGTACGCCACCCCGAAGACGACCGCGGCCGCCACCCCGCCGAGCTGGGGCGGCCAGCCGTCCGAGAGCAGTCTCTGCGGCTCGAACAGCAGGACCGTGGACGCGGCGCCCGCGAGCAGCGCGACGAGCAGGGAGAGCCGGGACCACGGCGACAGCAGCACTCTCGTGCAGCGGGCGGTGAGACCCGCCGGAGCGGGGGCGGGGAGAGCGAAGTCCGTGGCGATGGCCGGGGGAGTGGCCGTGGCGGTGCCCCCAGAGCGGGTGGTGGCATCGAGCATCCTGTGACGGTAACCGACACCGATGTGTGATCGCCGTACGGGTGCCGTCCGTTGTGCGGGCCGGCGGCGGCGGGCGGCCACAAAAAACCGTTCGACGTGGGACGACGCGTCGGACATGATCTGCGTCATGTTCCGGTACGCCTTCGCTCTCGCAGCATCCGCAGTCGCGGATGCGCCGAAGGCTGCCGTTCCCGTGTTCCTGGCCGCCGCAGACGGCGCCCGAAGCTGACCCTTCCCGGACAGTCCGGCGGACCCCGCAGGGGGAGGGTCGGCGAGTCCTTGGGGTCCCCGTTCTTCCACGAACACGAAGAGGCTTCGAGGTACAGCCATGTCCAAGACCGCTTACGTGCGCACCAAGCCGCACCTGAACATCGGCACGATGGGGCACGTCGACCACGGCAAGACCACCCTGACCGCCGCCATCACCAAGGTGCTGTCCGAGCGCGGCAGCGGCACGTTCGTGCCGTTCGACCGCATCGACCGCGCCCCGGAGGAGGCCGCGCGCGGGATCACCATCAACATCGCGCACGTCGAGTACGAGACCGACACCCGGCACTACGCGCACGTGGACATGCCGGGCCACGCCGACTACGTCAAGAACATGGTCACCGGGGCCGCACAGCTCGACGGGGCGATCCTCGTCGTCTCCGCGCTCGACGGGATCATGCCGCAGACCGCCGAACACGTGCTGCTCGCGCGGCAGGTGGGCGTCGACCACGTGGTGGTCGCCCTCAACAAGGCGGACGCGGCCGACGAGGAACTGGTCGAGCTCGTCGAGCTGGAGGTCCGCGAGCTGCTCACCGCGCACGGTTACGGCGGCGACGCCGTGCCCGTCGTACGGGTCTCCGGGCTGAAGGCGCTGGAGGGGGACCCGCGGTGGACGGCGTCGATCGAGGCGCTGCTCGACGCGGTGGACACCTACGTGCCCATCCCCGAGCGGTATCTGGACGCGCCGTTCCTGATGCCCGTCGAGAACGTGCTGACCATCACCGGCCGGGGGACCGTGGTGACCGGAGCGGTCGAGCGGGGCACCGTGCGGGTCGGCGACCGGGTCGACGTGCTCGGGGCCGCCGTGGAGACGGTGGTGACCGGGGTCGAGACCTTCGGCAAGCCGATGGAGGAGGCGCAGGCCGGGGACAACGTGGCCTTGCTGCTGCGGGGCGTCCCCCGGGACGCGGTCCGGCGGGGTCATGTCGTGGCCGCGCCCGGCAGTGTGGTGCCCAGCCGTCGCTTCACCGCGCAGGTGTACGTGCTGTCGGCGCGGGAGGGCGGGCGTACCACGCCTGTCTCGACCGGGTACCGGCCGCAGTTCTACATCCGTACGGCGGATGTCGTGGGGGATGTCGACCTCGGTGAGGTCGCTGTCGCCCGGCCGGGGGAGCGGGTGGTCATGACCGTGGAGCTGGGTCGGGACGTGCCGCTCGAGGCCGGGCTCGGGTTCGCCATCCGTGAGGGCGGGCGGACCGTGGGGGCGGGGACCGTGACTGCCGTCGTGTGAGGGTGGTCGCGGTGTGCGGGGGACTGCGGGCCGGTTGTGGTCGGCCGCGCGGTTCCCCGCGCCCCCGAGTCGGCACACTGGGCGTGTGAATGACTCGATACCCGTCGCCAGGGCCACCGACTTCGGCTTCGCCAAGCTCATGCCCGACGTCGACCGCGAGCGGGCCTGGCTGCTGACCGTGGACGGGGCTCCGCAGTCGTACGTCGATCTCGACGAGCCGACGCATCTGGAGTTCGAGTACGCCCAGCGGCTCGGGCACGTCCTCGACGGCATCGGGGAGGCGGGGCGGGCCCTGGACGTGGTCCACCTCGGCGGGGGTGCTCTGACACTGCCGCGCTATCTGGCCGCCACCCGGCCCGGGTCCCGGCAGGACGTCGTCGAGGCGGACCGGGCCCTGCTGGAGCTGGTCGTCGAGCAGCTGCCGCTCCCCGAGGGGGCCGGGGTCGCCCTGCACGCGGCCGATGCGCGGGCGTGGCTGGAAAGCGCCCCCGCGGACTGTGCCGATGTGCTGGTCGCCGACGTCTTCGGCGGGTCGCGGGTGCCGGCGCACCTGACCTCCCTGGAGTACGCCCACGAGGCCGCGCGGGTGCTCCGGGGCGACGGGGTCTATCTCGCGAACCTCGCCGACGGGGCGCCCTTCGCCTTCCTGCGGTCCCAACTCGCCAACTTCGCCCAGGCGTTCGAGGAGCTCGTGCTGGTCGCCGAGCCCGGTGTGCTGCGCGGACGGCGGTTCGGGAACGCGGTGCTCGTCGCCGCGCGTCAGCCCCTCGACACGGCGGCCCTGGCCCGGCGTACGGCGGCCGACGCCTTCCCCGCCCGGGTCGAACACGGCCCCGGGCTGCGGAAGTTCATGAGTGGGGCGCTGCCGGTGCGGGACGCGGAGGCCGTGGCGTCACCCGAGCCCCCCGACGGGGCGTTCGGCATCGGCTGACCCGGGCACCGCGACCTGGGCCACCCGCCTGCTGCCCCGGCGCAGATTGCGGACGTCCGGTACGCACAGGACGGCCGCTGTGACCGCAACGATCAGGCCCGAACAGCCCCACAGGGCGGCGGAGCGTCCGAACGCCGACTCCGCGGGGCCCGCCAGCGCCGCCGCGAGCGGCATGAGGGCGACCGAGCCGAACCAGTCGTAGGCCGAGACCCGGGAGAGCTTGTCCTCCGGTATCTCCTGGTGCAGGGCGGTCATCCAGGAGACGCCGAACACCTCGACCGTCGCGCCGGCCACGAACATCGCCGTGCACAGGAGGGGCACCGGGACCGGTACCGCGAGTGCGGCGGAGGGCAGGGCCATCGGGAACACGCAGAGGATGCCCACGAACAGCAGGCGGCGCGGCTTCCAGCGGGTCATGAGGAGGGCGCCGACGACGGTGCCCGCGCCGAAGAAACCGAGGGCCACGCCCCAGGGGCCCGCACCGCCCAGGTGGTCCCGGGCGACGAGCGGGCCGTAGACCGCGTCGGCGGCGCCCAGGACCGCGTTGGCCACGGAGAACTGGACGACGATGCCCCACAGCCACGGCCGGCCCGCGACCTCCCGCCAGCCCTCCCGCAGGTCGGCGAGCATGCCGGCGCCCGGCTCGCGGGCCGGGACGTGACCGACGTCGAGGAAGCAACGCAGCGAACCGGCGACCGCGAACGCGAGGGCGTCGCCCGCGAGCACCCAGCCGGGGCCCACCGCGGCGACCATCGCACCGCCGAGGGCGGCACCGCCCAGTGCGGCGCCCTGCATCGCCATCCGGAACACCGCGAAGGCCCGGCCGGCCTGTTCGCCGCTCACCGAGGACAGCAGCATGCCCTCGGCGGCCGGGCTGAAGAACGCGTGGCCCGTTCCGCCGAGCGCGGTCAGCAGCATCATCTGCCACAGCCGGGGTTCGCCGGTCAGGACGAGGACGGCGAAGGCGCCCTGCGAGAGGCAGTTGAGGGTGTTGGCCGCGACCATCACACGGTGCCGGGGGAGGCGGTCCGCGACGGCGCCGCCGATCAGCAGGAACACCACCAGCGGGAGGGTGCGGGCGGCGGCCACCAGGCCCACGTCGCCGCTGTCGCCGCCCGCCTCCAGCACGGCGAACGCGGCGGCGATCAGGGCGCCGTTGCTGCCGAGGTTGGTCACGAAGGCGGCGGCGGTCAGCAGGCCGTAGTTGCGGCTCGCCCAGGCGGGTCGGCGCCCGCGGGAGGTGTCGGCGGAGGGGGTCACCGGCCGACTATCGCCGCCCGGGTGCCGCCTTGCCAAACGGTTTGCAGGCCCGATCGGGAGGGCGTCGGCCGGTGCCGGCTGCTGCCGGGTCTGTCTCCGCGGCTGCGTCCGCCTCTTCGTCAAGGAGACGCCGGTCACTGGTGCCGGGCCTGGTCAGCGCGATCTACTCGTGGGTAACCTCGCGGGTATGAGCGCAGACCAGATGTCCGTCGGCGAGATGCTCGCCGCCACCGTGCCCATGGTGCGGACCCTGAACCTCGAGTTCCTGGAGACCGGCCCGGAGCGGGTCGTGGTCGCCCTGCCCGATCAGGGGGAGTTCCACAACCACGTGGGCGGACCGCACGCCGGGGCGATGTTCACGCTCGCCGAGTCGGCCAGCGGCGCGGTCGTCCTGGCCGCGTTCGGCGACCAGCTCTCGCGTGCGGTACCGCTGGCCGTCAACGCGGAGATCGCCTACCGCAAGCTCGCGATGGGCCCGGTGACCGCCACGGCGACCCTGGGCCGCCCGGCCTCCGAGGTGGTCGCCCAGCTCGACGCCGGGGAGCGCCCCGAGTTCCCGGTGTCGATCGAGATCCGCCGCGGGGACGGGGCGGTCACGGGCGAGATGACGGTGGTGTGGACGCTGCGGCCCAACAGCTGAGTCCGGCGACGGCCCGGGCGTCCGGGCCGGAGGCCGCCCCCGCAGGGTGTCCGTGCTGCGGGATGCCGACCGGCTGCCTCGGGGGCGCGCTTCTCAGGCCGCCAACCCCCGCCCCCGTCCGGCCTCTTCGCCGCTCTCCAGAGTCGCCACGAACCCCTTGAGCCAGTCGGTGAACTCCGGGCCCAGGTCAGGGCGGGCGCAGGCCAGGCGGACCACCGTGCGCAGGTAGTCCGCCTTGTCGCCGGTGTCGTAGCGGAGGCCGTCGAAGACGACGCCGTGGACCGTCCCGTCGGCCGCGAGGGTCTGGAGGGCGTCGGTGAGCTGGATCTCGCCGCCGCGGCCCGGCGCGGTGCGGTCCAGGACATCGAAGACCGCCGGGTCGAGGACGTAGCGGCCGATGACCGCGTAGGCGCTCGGGGCGGTGTCGGGGGCGGGCTTCTCCACGAGGCCGGTCACGCGGACCACGCCCTGCTCCTCGCCCGGCTCCACCGCCGCGCAGCCGTAGAGGTGGATCTGCTCGCGCGGCACCTCCATGAGGGCGACGACGCTGCCCGCGTACCGTTCGCGGACGTCGAGCATCGTGCTGAGCAGGGTCTCGCGCGGGTCGATCAGGTCGTCGCCGAGGAGGACGGCGAAGGGCTGGTCGCCGATGTGGCGGCGGGCGCACAGCACCGCGTGGCCGAGGCCGAGCGGCTCGCCCTGGCGGATGTGGTGGATGGCGGCCAGCCGCGCGGGGTCGCGCACGGCGTCGAGCCGTACCGCGTCTCCCTTGGCGGCGAGAGCCTGCTCCAGCTCGAAGGCGTTGTCGAAGTGGTCCTCGATGGCCCGCTTGTGGCGGCCGGTGACCATCAGGACGTCGTCGAGCCCGGCCGCGGCGGCCTCCTCGACGACGTACTGGATGGCCGGCTTGTCGACGACGGGGAGCATCTCCTTCGGTGTCGCCTTGGTCGCCGGCAGGAACCGGGTGCCGAGTCCGGCGGCCGGGACGACCGCCTTGCGGACCGTGCGGGCGGGTGCGGTGGTGTCGGTCGTGTGGGGGACGATCATGCGGTTCATGCTGCGGCACGGGCATGAGAGCACACCGGGAGATGCCTGAGAGCCGGCTGTGGACCGGTCCGGGGCCGGGAGATTTCGTGTGCCAAGCATCCGGCTGCCGGACACCACCGACGCTCTTGTCCCGCTTATTTCGAATGCGGGTACGGATACCGGCGGTAACTTTTCTGAACTTGCCTCTTTTTGAACATCGGTCACTCCACCTTCTTGTTTGCTGTCTGCCAATTGTGCGAAGGTGAGCGCCGCTGCGACGACCGGATCACATCTGACGCGGCATAGGTATGCACCAATCAGGCGCCTGCTTTCCGAGGACGCGCATATTACGTGCGGTCCTGCGGCTTGGAAGGAATTGGTCCCGTGCAATCCGCTTACCCCCCACGACCCCCTTACCCGCCACGCCCCGGATCAGGCCCGGCGGAGTCCGACCGCCATCTCCTGGCCCGGCTGGGGGAGAACAGTGTGGACGGCCATGCCGTCGCCCTGCTGATGGCGCGACACTGGCAGGCGACCTATGCGTACTCGGTCATCTGCCTGGCGTCTTGGTCGGGTTCGGCTTCGATGGCGGCCGCGGCGGCTTTTCACCGCGTGCTCGGCCGGGCGGGTGACGGTGCACTGCGTCCCCAACTTCTCGTCGCGGTGAGGGAGTTCGTCAAGGAGTGGGCCGCGGACGACGAAATATCCGCCGTACTGCCGGAACTTCGCAAGACGATCGGAGGCCGTGGTCTACGCGCGGCGAGGTCCGTCACCCCCGAAAGGCGACTGCTCGCCGAGCGCGCATTCCGGTCTCTTCCCGGAGCCTCCCAATGCCTCTTGTGGCATGCCGAGGTCGAGGCCGAACCCATATCCGTACCGGCAGGTCTGCTGGGTGTGGACACGGCCCGTGCGGCGGCCGCCCTGGAGCAGGCGCGCGAGCAATTCCGCACCGGATGCGTCCGTGCCCACCGGGAACTCGCGCCCACCAGCGAATGCCGTTTCTACAACCGTCTCCTGGATGTCCCGATTCGTCGGGGCGGGGGCCTTCTGCCCGATGTCCGCAAACATCTGACGGAATGCCGGTACTGCCGTCACGCCGCCGAACAGCTCAGCCATTTCGAGGGCGGCCTCGAAGTGCTGCTCGCCGAGACGGTGCTCGGCTGGGGCGCCCACCGCTATCTCGACTCACGGCCCGCGCGGGCCGCCGAGCGCCCGGCCCCGTCCGGTACGGCCCGTACGAAGCCCGGCGGGCGCCACCGCCCCGATCCGGCGGGCGCGGGCTTCCTCGCCCAGCCGCGCAAGAGCGCCCGGGCCGTCCTCGTGGGCGCGGGTCTGACCTCCCTGGCCCTGCTCGCGACGGTGCTGGTCGCCAAGGGCTGGTCCGACGACGGCGAGGTTCCCACCCCGGGCGCGACCTGGGGCGCGGTGAGCGGCAACACCGTACGGCCGAGCCGGTCGGACGCCTCCCGGGGTGCCGGGGCGCCGTCCACCGCCTCCATGAGCCACTCCGTCGAGGTCGGCCACGGCAGGCTCCGCAGCGCCGACGCCGGCCTGTGTCTCGACACCCACGACGCGCGGACCGCAGCGGGTGCGAAGGCCGTCATGGCGCAGTGCTCCTCCGCCGGGTCCCAGCAATGGACGTACCAGGAGGACGGACTGCTGCGCAGCGCGACCGACCCGGGGCTGTGCCTCGACTCGGACACCGAGAAGCGGTCGGTCGTGATCGCCGACTGCCTGACCGGCACGGGGGAGGTCCGCTACGACCTCACCGTGCGCGGCGAACTGCTGCTGCGCCGGGGGAAGGGGCTCGTGGTCGCGCCCGGCGAGGGCGACACCGTCGTCGTCACCGAGCGGAACGGCTCGAAGGGGCAGCAGTGGCTGCTGGAGTCCACCGGCGAGAGCGCGCCGGCCCCGGAGGGCACGCGGTCGCCGCAGGACACGCAGCCGGGACGGCCCCCCGCGGGGCCCGGCGAGGATCCGGTCACACCCGACCGCGACCCGGCCCCGTCCTCCGGTCCCGACGCCCACGACGAACCGAGTCCCGGCCGGCCCTCGGACCAGCACGGAACCCCGCCCGGGCAGTACGGGACCCGGGTGGCCCAGGTCGACGACAGCGACGGCGGGCCGGCCGTTCCAGCCCTCCCGGGCGCACCGGTCGAGCGGGCCGGGGCCGCGGCGGGCGGGGTCATGGGCGCCGTGACATCGGTGACGGCGCACGGCACTTCGACGCTGGAGGGACTCGTCGCCGGTGCCGTGCGGGGCATCGGCGGGTGAGCTGTCGCCCCGGACGCCGGTGCACGTGAACCGGTAGGCTTCCCGGCGTGCTCCCGCAGCGGGCGCACGCCGGGAACGCGACTCAGGAGGAAGCGGCGTTGCACGTCCAGGAATGGCTCGACACCGTGCCCCCGGCCGCCGTCTATGCCCTGGTGGGCCTGGTCATCGGCCTGGAGAGCCTGGGCATTCCGCTGCCCGGCGAGATCATCCTGGTCTCCGCCGCGCTGCTGTCCTCGCAGCACGCGGGGATCAACCCCGTGGTGCTCGGCGCGTGCGCCAGCGTCGGCGCGGTCGTCGGTGACTCCATCGGCTACGCGATCGGACGCAAGGGCGGCCGGCCGTTGCTCGCCTGGCTGGGCGACAAGTTCCCGAGACACTTCAGCGAGGGCCATGTCGCCACGGCGGAGCGGTCCTTCGAGAAGTGGGGCATGTGGGCCGTGTTCTTCGGCCGCTTCGTCGCACTGCTGAGGATCTTCGCCGGGCCGCTGGCCGGTGTGCTGCGGATGCCGTACTGGAAGTTCCTGATCGCCAACGTCCTGGGCGGGATCATCTGGGCGGGCGGCACGACGGCGGTCATCTACTACGTGGGCATCGTCGCGGAGTCCTGGCTGAAGAAGTTCTCCTGGCTGGGACTGGTGCTGGCCGTGCTGATCGGGCTCACCTCGATGCTCGTGCTGAAGCGCAAGGCGAAGAAGGCGACGGCAGAGACACAGGCGGCCGAACCGGAGCCCGTCCCGGCCGCCGAGTGACGCTCACGGGGTCTCGTGCACCTCGTGGTGGGCCTTGGCCAGGTCCGCGTAGAGCGTTCCGTTCAGGGTGACACCCTGACGCTCCTCCTCCGTCAGTTCCCGCCGCACCTTCGCCGGTACACCCGCGACCAGGGAACCCGGCGGCACCCGCATCCCCTGCGGGACCAGTGCCTGTGCCGCGACCAGGGAACCGGCGCCGATCACCGCGCCGTTGAGGACCGTCGCGCCCATGCCGATCAGGCAGTCGTCCTCGACCGTCGCGCCGTGGACGACGGCGTTGTGCCCCACGGACACCCGCTCGCCGATGGTCACCGGGAAGCCGGGGTCGGCGTGGAGCGTGCAGTTGTCCTGGATGTTGCTCCGGGCGCCGACTGAGATGCGTTCTACGTCGCCGCGGGCCACCGCGCCGTACCAGAGACTCGCCCCGGCCTGAAGCGTCACGTCCCCGATCACCGACGCGGTGGGCGCCACGAAGGCCTCCTCGTCGATCCTCGGTTCCCGGCCTCCGATGCCCGTGATCAACGCCTTGTGCGCCATTTCGCCTCCTGGTTCGCGGTATCCCGAACCGTACGCCACCCGGTGGGGCGAAGATCACAAGCCCTCGGACCCATGGGGACCGCGTGTGCTCAGTACGGTGAGCTCGTGCCGAAGAGCAAGAACACGTTCTCATCCTGGCGGGGCCGCCTCGTACAGCGTGCCGTCCACGCGGGCTGGGCCTGGGTGCAGCGCACCGGCTCGGTCTCGGCCGAGCGCCCGGGGCGCTTCCGCTTCGGCGCGCTGGGCGCGCACAGCCGCCTGGCCTTTCCGCTGGGCACGGTGTTCGGTGAGCCGTGGATCCATGTCGGCTCCCACTGCATCGTCGGCGAGCAGGTCACCCTGACCGCCGGTCTGATGCCCGACCTGGACCTCGGCCCGGAGCCGATCCTGCGCATCGGCGACGGAGTCGTGCTCGGGCGCGGCAGCCACGTCATCGCCGACACCACGGTCAGCATCGGCAGCGACTGCTACTTCGGGCCGTATGTCTACGTGACGTCCACCAATCATTCCTACGACGATCCCCACGAGCCCATCGGCAAGCAGTGGCCGCGGATGGAGCCGGTGGAGATCGGGCCGGGCTGCTGGATCGGGACCGGCGCGGTGATCCTGCCGGGGGCGCGGATCGGACGGAACGTCGTGGTCGCCGCCGGTGCCGTGGTCCGGGGCACGGTGCCGGACCATGCCGTGGTGGCGGGGGCGCCCGCCCGGGTCGTACGCCGATGGACGGCCGAGGACGGCTGGCAGCCGCCGCTGCGCACGCCGGCTCCGGTGCCGATACCTCCGGAGGCCACGGCGGAGCAGCTGAACGCGTTGGCCGGGCTGGACGAGGACACCGTGGCCAGGCTGGCGGAGCTGGACTGAAGGCGGTACGGGGGTCCCGGGGCCGTTGCGGCATCGTCGTGGCCGGTCGCGCGGTTCCCCGCGCCCCTGGGTGGGAGTTGGATCAGCCCGTTGCCAGGAGCACGGTGCCCAGCAGGGCCAGACCTGCCCCCGCCGTCTGGAGGGTCCGCAGTCGTTCGCTGAGGAAGCCCCGGGCCGCCAGAGCCGTCACCACCGGGTAGAGGGAGGCGAGGACCGCGGCCACCGTCACCGGGCCGAGCCGGGCTGCCACCGCGTACGTGCCGTTGGCCGCCACGTCCGCGAGGCCGACGAAGGCGAGCGCGGGCAGGGACGGCCAGGGGAAGCCGGTGGCCGGGAGGGCCGGGGCACCCCGTCTCACCGAGACGTACAGCGCGGCGCCCCCCACCCCCACACTGACCACGCGCTGCACGAACAGGGCGAGGAACAGGCCGGTGACGGTGGTGGACGCCTCCGCGATCAGGACGAACACCGTGCCGAAACCGAGAGCCGCGATCAAGGTGAGGACGATCGCCCGACGCTGCACCGGGGCTCCGCGCATCTGGGGGCCGCCCGCCAGGATCACCCCCGCGACGGCCACCGCGATGCCCATGGCCTGCACCGGCCCGGGACGCTCGCCGAGGAAGAGACCGACGCCGACCGGGATCGCCACGCTCAGCGTGCCCAGTGGGGAGACGACTCCCATCGGGCCCAGCGCGAGCGCCTTGTAGAAGCAGATCAGGGCCACCGGTCCGGCCAGCCCCGCGGCGCACGCGAACCACAGCCGGGGTCCCGCCTCGCTCCAGCCACCCGTCGCCACCACGATCGCGCCGAGGACGGCCGCCGCGATCCCCTGCGACACGACCACCACCGTGAGCGCCGGGAGCCGCCGGGTCAGCACCCCGCCGCCGAAGTCGGCCAGGCCCCACAACAGGCTGGTGGCCAGGGCGAAGAATGCTGTCACGGCTCGCCTCGCAGTACAGTTCGGTGAACGATCGGGTGCACCCCACCGTAGTTCATTCAGTTGCACTGTGTCATACAGAATATTGGACGTGACGTGTCGGACCTCGACCTCCTGACCCAGTCCCTCGCGCGCAACGTCAAGCGCTGGCGGACCGAGCGCGGCTTCACCCTGGACACCCTCGCCGCCCGGGCCGGGGTCAGTCGCGGCATGCTGATCCAGATCGAGCAGGCCCGCACCAATCCCAGCCTCGGCACCGTCGTGAAGATCGGCGACGCCCTCGGGATCAGCATCACCACGCTGCTCGACTACGAGCAGGGACCGAAGGTGCGGATCGTCCCCGCCGAGCAGGCCGTACGGCTGTGGCACACCGACGCGGGCAGCTACAACCGGCTCCTGGCGGGCGCCGAGGCCCCGGGGCCGCTGGAGATGTGGGACTGGCGGCTGATGCCGGGCGAGGCCAGCCCCTCGGACCCGCACCCCACGGGCACGGTCGAACTCGTGCACGTCACGGCCGGCGAGCTCACCCTCACCGTCGACGGGGTGGAGCACCGGGTCCCCGCCGGCGCCAGCGCCTCCTTCGAGGCGAACACCCCGCACACGTACGGAAACCAGGGCGCGGTACCGATGGAGATGGTCATGGCCGTCTCGGTGCCGGCCGTGTCCTGAGCGGCTGTTAGCGTGCCGCCATGGACGCACCCCTCGGACACTTCGACCACGCCGCCCCCGCCCCCGCCGCCCTCGACGACCTGATCCGCCCGGTCGCCGACGCCGTGCGCCACTGGAGCGGCAGCGTCCCCGCCGAGCAGATCGTGTACGTCGAGACCGACCCGCGGTGGGCCGACACCGCCGTCTTCGTGGAGCACTACGGCCGGGAGCTCCTGGAGCGGTCGGCGAACTGTGTCGTGGTGGCCGGCAAGCGCGGTGGGGAGACCACTCTCGCCGCGTGCGTGGCCCTGTCGACCACCCGGGTCGACGTCAACGGGGTCGTCCGTCGCCAACTGGGCGCGCGGAAAGCCTCGTTCGCCTCCATGGACATCGCGACGGGGGAGACCGGCATGGAGTACGGCGGCATCACCCCGCTCGGACTCCCCGCCGGCTGGCCGCTGTTGGTCGACTCGGCCGTGGTCGACCTGCCGTACGTCCTGGTCGGCAGCGGGCGGCGCCAGGGCAAGCTGCTGGTGCCGGGGAAGGCCTTCGCGGAACTGCCGGGCGCGGTGGTTCTCGAAGGGCTCGGCGTCGCCTGACCTCAGGCCGGCGCGTGGTGGGCGAGGGCGTGATGCGGGTCCGTCTCGCCCGGCACCGGGGCCGGGTCGGCGTGCACCAGGGCTGCCGTGAGCCGGGGCACCGCGTGCAGCAGGGCGTGCTCGGCCGCGACGGCGACCGCGTGCGACTGACGTACCGTCATGTCCCCGTCCACCACGACCGCCACCTCCGCGCGCAGCCGGTGCCCGATCCAGCGCAGCCTCAACTCGCCGACCCCGCGCACCCCTTCGACCTCCCGCAGCGCGACCTCGGCCCGGTCCACGAGGGCCGGGTCGACGGCGTCGAGCACCCGCCGGAACACCTCGCGCGCCGCGTCCCGCAGGACCAGCGTGATGGCGGCCGTGATCGCCAACCCCACGATCGGGTCGGCGAGTTGCCAGCCCAGGGCCGAGCCGCCGGCCCCGACGAGCACGGCCAGCGAGGTGAACCCGTCGGTGCGGGCGTGCAGTCCGTCCGCCACCAGCGCCGCCGAGCCGATGTCCCGGCCCACCCGGATGCGGTAGCGGGCGACCCACTCGTTGCCCACGAAGCCCACCAGCGCGGCCGCGGCGACCGCCGGGACGTGCGCCACGGGACGCGGATCGAGCAGCCGGTCGATCGCCACCCACCCCGCGAAGGCGGCGCTCGCGGCGATCGTCAGCACGATCACGATGCCCGCGAGATCCTCGGCACGGCCGTAGCCGTACGTGAAACGGCGGGTCGCCGCACGCCGGCCCAGCACGAAGGCGATGCCCAGCGGCAGGGCGGTCAGCGCGTCCGCCGCGTTGTGCACCGTGTCGCCGAGCAGGGCGACGGAACCGGACACCGCCACGACGGCCGCCTGCGCCAGGGCCGTGACCCCCAGCACCGCCAGCGAGACCCACAGGGCCCGCATGCCGCGGGCGGAGGACTCCAGGGCGGAGTCGAGCTTGTCCGCGGTCTCGTGGGAGTGGGGGGTGAGGAGGTGGGCGAGGCGGTGACGGAAGCCATGGCGTCGGTGCTCGTGCCCGTGCGGATGGCCGTGCTCGTGCCCGTGCTCGTGGTCGCTCACGTGGTGCCCCTTCCGGTGCGCGCGGTGGTGGACGTACCGCGCCCACGGAGCCATTATGTGCGTATGAGCGCACGCATGCACCTATCAACTGCGCACGATGCGCACCCGCGCACCCCCGGCGAGGAACAGTTCGCGCTCGCCGCCGAGATCCTCGCGCTGCTCGGCGACCGCACCCGCCTCACCCTCCTGCACGCCCTGGCCGGGGGAGAGGCCGATGTCACCACCCTCACCGAGGCGTGCGGGGCGGCCCGGCCGGCCGTCAGCCAGCATCTGGCGCGGCTCCGGCTGGCCGGACTGGTGAACACGCGCAAGGACGGGCGCCGGGTGATCTACACCCTGCGCGACGGGCATCTGCGCCGGCTCGTCGACGAGGCCCTGAACGTCGCCGACCACCGGCTCAGCGACCGGCCGGTGCACGACTGAGGGATCAGTACGCGGCCGCCGTGCCGAGATACTGCTCCGCGAAGGCCGCCGCGGCCGCCGGTGAGGTGAACAGGCGGCGGAGGCGGGCGAAGGTGGTGCCCGCACGGTACTCGTCGCCCGACGAGGTGCCGTGGTAGACCTCCGAGAGCCACTGGGAGAACTCCTGGTAGTCCCACACGCGCCGCAGACACGCCTGTGAGTAGCCGTCGAGGCCGCTGCCGTCGTCCTTGTCGAGATAGGCGACGAGCGCGTCGCCGAGCAGGAAGGCGTCGTGCAGGGCGAGGTTCATGCCCTTGGCCGCTATGGGCGCGGTGAGGTGGGCGGAGTCCCCCGCGAGGAAGAGGCGGCCGTACGTCATGGGCTCGACGACGTAGTTGTGCATGTCGAGGACGCGCTTCTCGATCAACGGCCCCTCGGTGAGCGGCGCGCTGCCCTCCGCGCCCAGCCGCTGCTGGAGTTCGGCCCAGACGCGGTCGTGGGACCAGTTGTCGGGGTCGTCGCCGGGCGGGCACTCCAGGTAGTAGCGGGTTACCTCGGGGCTGCGGGCCATGTGCCCCGCGAAGCCGCTCGGGTGGATGCCGAACAGGACGCAGTCGGAGGACGGCGGCGCCTGGGCGAGCAGGGCCAGCCAGCCGATGCCGTAGTCGTGCCGGGCGATGCGCGTGGTCTCGGGAAGCACGGTGCGGCTCACCCCGCGGGCCCCGTCGCAGCCGGCCACGAACTCGCACTCGACCAGCTGCCGTTCACCCGTGCCGGCATCGGTGTACGACACGGACGGCCGGGGCGTCTCCAGGTCGTGCAGCCGGACGTCCCGGACGCCGAAGCGGATCTCACCGCCCCGCACGTCGGCGTACTCCCGGACCAGGTCCGTGACCAACAGGGGCTGCGGGTACACGAAGTGGTGCTGTCCCGTCAGCTCGCCGTAGGCGAAACGGAAGCGCTCGCCGGCGAAGCGGAACTCGCACTCGGTGTGCACCTGAGCGCGCTCCAGCAGGGGGTCGGCCAGACCGCGCCGCTGCAGGCCCCGTACGGCCCACTCCTCGATGACACCGGCGCGGGGCCGCTGCTCGATGAACGCGCGGGTCTCCGCCTCCAGGACGAGGCAGTCCACGCCCGCGGCCCGAAGGATGTTGCCGATCGTCAGTCCGGCCGGCCCGGCACCGACTATGACGACCGGAAAGCGCTGTGGCGCACCGGAGTTGGGAGGGGAGGTCACCCGGACATTATGTCGGCGCCGCGCCGCGCCGCGCCGCGCCGCGGCGGGGGCGGGGGCGGGGGCGGGTGCCGGGTGCCGGGTGCCGCCCCACGCGGAGGCACCCGGTCCGCCTGCCTCAGTGCGCGGGCGCGTCGGTGACGACGACCTCGTCGATGCTGCGCTCGATCTCCGCGACCGGGGACGCGGTGGCCCGCGCCCAGTAGTAGATCGCGAGGGAGAAGGCGGCGATCAGCAGGATGTCCCACCACAGGCCGATCCGGCCCGAGCCGCCGCCGAAGCCGCCCTGCCAGGAGATCAGGCCCAGGCCCACCAGATGGACCGGCAGCCACTGGGCCGCCCTCCAGTCCAGGCGGGGCGCGTCGGGCAGCCCCTTGGCGAGGGCGTAGCGCGCGTAACCGCCGAGCAGCGCGTAGCCGAGGACGATCGCCACGCCCAGCCGCCACAGGGTGTGCCAACCCGCCCAGTAGATGATGAGGTTGGCCACCACGAAGGACACCGGCGACAGGACCGAGCCGGCGGGCAGCCGGTAGGGGCGCTCGTGATGGGGCAGGCGGTCGGCGAAGACGCCGTACGCCAGCGGGGCGCCCGCGTACATCAGGACGCTCGCCGAGGTGATGAAGCCGACCAGCTGCTGCCAGCTCGGGAAGGGCAGGAAGCAGACCACGCCGGTCACGAAGGAGATCGTGAGGCCGAACCAGGGCACGCCCCGCCGGTCGGTCCGCTCGAACAGCCTGGGCGCGTAGCCGTTCCTGGACAGACCGTAGGAGACCCGGGAGGTCGCGGTCGTGTAGATGAGACCGGTGCCGGCCGGCGAGATCACGGCGTCCAGGTACAGCACCACGCTCAGCCAGCCCAGGCCGACCAGGGTCGCCAGACCGGCCCAGGGGCCGCTGATGCCCGCGTAGTCGAGTCTCGCCCAGCCGTGCGCGAACGTACTGTGCGGCAGCGCGCCGATGAACACGATCTGGAGCAGCACGTAGACGACCGCGCCGATCGCGACCGAGCCGATGGTCGCGCGCGGCAGGTCACGCCTGGGGTTGCGGCTCTCGCCCGCCAGCTGGATGGCCTGCTCGAAGCCCAGCAGGGCGAAGATGATGCCGCTGGTGCTGATCGCGCTCAGCACGCCCTTGGCGCCGAACGGCGCGAAGCCCTCCGAGTGGAAGTTGCCCGGGTGGAAGTTGCCGATCGCGATGATGAAGATGGCCGCCAGCGGCACCGCGATCTTCCACCAGGTGGCCGCGCTGTTGGTGTGCGCGAGCGCCCGCACGCCGAGGAAGTTGACGACCACGAAGACCGCCATGAGGAGCACGGCGACGAGGAATCCGCTCGTGGTGAGCGTCTTGTCCGCGTGCTGGAACCCCTGCGCCCACGACCAGTGACCGGCGTAACCGATCATCGCCTCGACCTCGATCGGCGCCACGGTCGCCGCCTGGAGCCAGGAGAACCAGCCGAAGGACATTCCGGCGAGGCCGCCGAAAGCGTAATGCGGATACCGGGCGGTGCCGCCCGCCACCGGGAACATTCCGCCGAGTTCCGCGTGGACGAGGGCGAGCAGCACGATGGCGGCCGCGCCGATCACCCAGGAGATCACGGCCGCGGGGCCGGCCACGACGACCGCCTCCTGGGCGCCGTAGAGCCAGCCCGAGCCGATGATGGAGCCCACCGAGGCCCACATGAGCCCGATCAGCCCCACGTCCCGTCGCAGGCCGCCGCCCGACGTGCCCTTTGTCCCCGGTGCTGAATCGACGCTTACCATAAATTAAGGGGCCTCTCACGAATTACATACATTTACTGTGTGAGCAGCCCCAGATTACGAATCAACCGCCTTTGGATTAAAGGCGGTTGTCGTATGTTTGACTTCTCCGCGGGGAATTCCTTGCGATGTTTCAGGAATTCGGGGGAGGGGTGATGCCATCAGTCCAGGCGGGGGATCTCGATCGCCGGGCACCTGTCCATGACCATATCGAGGCCGGCGGCGCGGGTGCGGTCGTAGGCCGCCTCGTCGATGACGTCCAGCTGGAACCACACGGCCTTCGCGCCCTTGGCCACGGCCTCGTCGGCGACCGGTCCCGCCAGGTCGCTGTTGACGAACACGTCGACCACGTCCACCGCGAAGGGGATGTCGGCGAGGGAGGCGTACCCCTGCTCGCCGTGCACGGTCTCCGCCTTGGGGTGGACCGGCACGATCCGCTTGCCGTGGCGCTGGAGCACCTCGGCGACGCGGTAGGCCGCGCGCCCCTGATTCGACGACAGGCCCACGACGGCCCAGGTGTCGCCGAGTTCGGTGAGGATCTTACGGATGGTCGCTCGGTCGCCGTACACGGTGGATCTCCTAGGGGCGGGGGCATCGGCATGGAGGGAACACCGGCCGCCGTCCTGGTCTTCCCGGCGCCGACGGGCCTTCGGCGTGCGCGCTCCCGTGGCGGAAAGTACGGTGGCGGCCAGGTGTCCGACCTCGGACACGGGACGGCTGCCCGGCAGCCGTCGGAGGGTGGAGGCGGCATGACCGAGAAGGGCGCGGAGAAGCTGACGCGCAAGACCTACGAGAAGGAACTGCTGCGTCTGCAGACGGAGTTGGTGAAGCTCCAGGAGTGGGTGCGGGCCGAGGGCGCCCGGATGGTCGTCGTCTTCGAGGGCCGGGACGCGGCGGGCAAGGGCGGCACCATCAAACGGGTCGCCGAGCACCTCAACCCCCGCGTCGCCCGGATCGCGGCGCTGCCGAAGCCGACCGAGCGCGAGCGCAGCCAGTGGTACTTCCAGCGGTACGTCGAGCACCTGCCCGCGGCCGGCGAGATCGTGCTGTTCGACCGCTCCTGGTACAACCGGGCCGGCGTCGAGCACGTGATGGGCTTCTGCACCAAGGAGGAGCACCAGCTGTTCCTGCGCCATTGCCCGATCTTCGAGCGGATGCTCGTCGAGGCCGGGATCGTGCTGCGCAAGTACTGGTTCTCGGTGAGCGACACCGAGCAGCAGGAGCGGTTCCGCAAGCGTCTGGAGGACCCGCTGCGGCGCTGGAAGCTGTCACCGATGGACCTGGAGTCCATCACCCACTGGGAGGCGTACTCCCGGGCCAAGGACGAGATGCTGGTGCACACCGACATCGCGGAGGCGCCGTGGTTCGTCGTGGAGAGCGACGACAAACGCCGGGCACGGCTGAACATGATCGCCCACCTGCTCGGCTCCGTGCCGTACCGCGAGGTGCCGCCGCCGGTCCTCGAACTGCCCGAGCGGCCGAAGTCGACCGGGTACGAGCGCCCGCCGCGTGATCTGCAGACCTACGTCCCCGACCACGCGGCGAGTCTCTGAGCGCAGCCGCTCACCCCGCCTCGGGCACGATCGCGACCGGGCAGGCGGAGTGGTGCAGCGCCCGGTGGGCCACCCGGCCCAGCTGGAGCCCGAAGTGCCGGGGCCGGCGCCTGGCGCCCACGACCAGCAGGTCGGCGTGGCGCGAGGCGCCGACCAGCACCGCCCCGGCGGGGCCCTCGACCGTACGGCGCCGCAGCTCGGCGCCGCCGGGCGCGTCCCGGAGCGCCGCGTCCAGGGCCTCGACCGCCTGCCGCTCGTGCAGCCGGGCGGTTTCCCCGGTCAGCAGCGCGTCGTCGGTGCTCTCGTGTGCCGGGCAACGCCAGGCCCGTATCGCCTCCACCGGCACCCCGCGCCGCGCGGCCTCCTCGACGGCGAAGGCCAGGGCCGAACTCGTCCGGTCACCGGCCCCGACGACGACGAGGCCGTCCCGCCCGGCCCGGACCCGGTTGTCGTGGCTGCCCCGGACGACGATCACCGGGCAGTGCGCGTGCCCCGCCACGGTCAGGCTGACCGAACCCAGCAGCGCCTCGGCCATGCCGCCGCGGCCACGGGTGCCGGTCACCAGCGCACAGGCGCCGCGGCTCTCCCGCACCAGCGCGTACTCGGGCTCCTCGAAGACCACCTCGGCGGTCACCTTCAGGTCCGGGTGACGGGCGCCGGCCCGCCGGACGGCACTGTGGACCACGTGCTGCGGCAGCGCCCGGGCGGAGGGCTCGCCGAGGTCGTGGGCCAGGGCGGCGCCCTCGTAGCGTTCCCACAGGCAGGCGTTCACGATCCGCAGCGGCACACCCCTCAGGGCGGCCTCGTCGGACGCCCAGTCGACGGCCCGCAGGCTGGGCTCGGAGCCGTCGACACCGACGACGACCGGAAGATCCATCGACATCGCGCTCACCACCCGGCAGCGAGATCGAAGACGATCCGGGCCCTGACCTGACCGCGCAGCACGTCCTCGATGGACTCGTTCACGGAGGCAAGCGGGCGGGTCTCGGAGATCACCCGGGTCCGGCCGGCCGCGTGCAGCTGGAAGACCTCGGCGAGATCCTGCCGGGTGCCGACGATCGAGCCGATCACGCTCGTCCCGTTCAGGACGGTGTCGAAGATCGGGACCTGGACGGTGCCGTGCGCGGGCAGCGCGACCATGACGAGCTTGCCGCCGCGCCGGAGCCCCGAGTTGACGGCGGCGAAGGCGTCCTCGTTCACCGCGAGGGCGATCGCCGCGTGCGCTCCGCCGTACCCCTTGAGCACCTCGCCCACGTCGTGCTTGCGGGCGTCGATGACGAAGTCCGCGCCGAGTTCGGCGGCGAGTTCGAGCTTCTCGTCGGTGACGTCGATCGCGGCCACCTGGGCTCCGGCGATCTTCGCGTACTGCACGGCCAGGTGACCGAGCCCGCCGATCCCGGAGATCGCGACGAGCTGTGCGGGCCGCACACCGGCGACCTTGAGCGCCTTGTACGTGGTCACGCCCGCGCAGGTCAGCGGGGCGGCGTCGACGGCGGTGACACCGTGCGGCACCGGCTGGGCGAAGTCGGCCCGGGCCAGCATCTTCTCCGCGTAACCGCCGTCGCAGCCGTACCCGGTGTTGACCTGCAGCTCGCACAGCGTCTCCCAGCCGGACAGGCAGTGCTCGCACCGCCCGCAGGCGCTGCCCAGCCAGGGCACGGCGACCCGCTGCCCGACGGTCAGGTGGGTGACCCCCGCGCCGAGCTTCTCGACGAGGCCGACGCCCTCGTGGCCGGGCACGAAGGGCGGGTTCGGCCTGACGGGCCAGTCGCCGCGGGCGGCGTGGATGTCGGTGTGGCAGAGGCCGGAAGCCTCGACACGGACGCGGATCTGGCCGGGGCCGGGTTCGGGGTCGGGGCGTTCCTCGATGACCAGGGGCTCGCCGAAGGCTCGGACGACCGCTGCCTTCATGGTTCAACTCCTCAGGGTTGACGGGTCAGTTGTGCGGGACGACGGCGACGGGGGCGATGGAGTGGTGCAGGACGGCGTGGGTGACGGGCCCGATGTGGGCACCGAGCGTGCGGCGGCGGATTCGGCGCCCGACCACGACCAGGGAGGCCTCGCGGGAGGCGTCGACGAGGTGGTTGCCCGGGGTGCCGTAGGACGACTCCTCGGTGACCTCGACGTCCGGGAACTTCCGGCGCCACGGGGCCAGGACCTCGGCCAGGGCGGAGCTCTCACGCCGGGCCAGTGCATCGTGGAGTTCGAGGTCCACGGCCAGGCCGTAGGCGTAGTAGGGGGGCGGGTTCCAGCCGTGCACGACCCGCAGGCAGGTGCCGCGGCGGACGGCGGCGGCGAACGCGAAGGCGATCAGCTCCTCGTCCGGGCTGTCGATGTCGAGACCGACGACGACCGGGCGGAACGGGGTCGCGGCGGACGGGATGCCGACGGGATCCGTCTCGTGCTCGTCGGCGGCCTGCTGGTCGGCGCGGACCAGGACGACCGGCCGCTCGGCGTGCGCCACGACGGAGAGCCCCACCGAGCCGACCATGAACCCGCCGATCCCGCTCAGCCCGCGCGAGCCCAGCACCAGCAGTTCGGCGTCCTTCGCCGCGCCCAGCAGCTCTTCGGCGGGCCGGCCGGACAACTGCCCGATGCTCACGTCGAGTCCGGGGTGGCGCAGCCGGATGCCTTCCGCCGCCTCCCGGGGGACGCGCTCGGTCCAGTGCTGCTGGGTCTCCGCGCCGAGCAGCGGTGCCTGTGCGATGGGCTCGGGCACCGGTTCCCAGACATGGACCAGCCTCAACGGCAGGCCCAGCAGTCCTGCCTCACGTGCGGCCCACTCGGCCGCAGCCCGGCTCTCGCGCGAGCCGTCGAGACCGGCGGTGACGGTACGGACCATGATCTCCACCTCCTGATTCGAGCGTCGTCCTCGGACAGGGCCCACGGCAGGGGTCGTACGTCCCTGCCGTGGGCCGACCGGCCCGGGCCGGTCATCGGTGCGGCGGACCCGTTTCCCCTGAACGGGGCCCGCCGCGCCTCCCGCGGTCAGCGCAGCCAGCGGGTGCGGCTGACGAGCGGGAGCCTGGACCAGAGCCTGCCGAGGCCGAGGGTGTCGCCCGCGGAGACGACGGCCAGGGCGATCAGCACGAGGGCGTAGACGAGGTGGTAGTCGGCGAAGGGGTTCGTCGACATGCTCGGCGAGCCGTCGGAGAGGTGCTGGGCGGGCGGCCACTCCGCGACCCACATCAGCGCCATCATCACGGTGCCCGCGACGGCCGCGAAGCGCAGTGCCACGCCGGCGATCAGGGCGAGGCCGATGCCGCACAGACCCAGCATGAACAGCCAGTCGGCCCAGGTGTCCCCGGCCCAGGAGTGGAAGGTGGACTCCATCGGTCCCGCGGCCACGCCGCCGAGGAAGCCCTTGGTGGGCGAGCCGCCGTCGATCCAGCCCTTGCCGGACGGGGTGGCGTACCCGAGGCCGAAGGTCTTGTCGAGGAACGCCCACAGGAAGACGAACCCGGTGAGCAGGCGCAGGGAGGCGAACACGTAGGCCGGTGCGTCGCTGCGCGCCGACACGGTGGACTCGGCTGCGGGGGTGACCCGGCTCCTGCGCAAGGACGGCAGGTGGAAGCCGCGGCTCCGGTGAGGGTGCTCGTGCACGGCCATGGTGGTGGTCCCTTCAAGGAGCTCCGGTCGGTGCTTGACGTCCCTCACTCTGCTCGGGTGCGGTGGCGTCCGCCGGGTGCCGAAGGTCGGTGGACGGGGGGCTGAACGGCCCTGTGTGGAGGGCCGGTTGGGGGAGGCGGTGCCGCCGCGGGGCTTCCGTCGCGAATTCGGCTGCCTTGGAACGGGGTTCGCCTGCGGGTGCGTCAACTGGGTTCCTTGGGTGGCGTGTAGGGGTACGGCGTCGCGAACTCCCGGGGCTTGCTCGTGGCGGGGGTGGGGGTTGCGCTCCGGGGGTGGGGTCATGCCGGACCAAGGCGGATCCGAGGTGCTGGCCACGGGAGTTGAGGGGCTCACCGGCGGGGTAGGGCGGTTCTGCCGGTCCGGAGGTGGAGCCGGGCGGTCACGTCGGCCCAGGGGCGGAGTCGGGTGGCGGCTGTTCCGAAGCCGAGAGTCGAGCGGGTCGACTGAGGGACGGGGCTCCTGGGCCGGAGACCGGGTGGTGGGCGGGCTGGAGTCGAGTGGGCTGCCCGATGGGCCGGGCTCGGGGCGGGGCGGGGCCGAGCGGGTCGGAGCCGGGGCAGCGCTCGTATCGCGGTTGCGGGGGCGTGCCTGAGAGGCCGGGGCAGGCGGGGCGGCCGGGTCAGCCCGGCCCCGTCGGGCCGAGGCGGGGGCCTGGCGCGGGGTGCCCAGAACCTGAGGTGCCGCCTGAAGGGCGGGGTTCCGGGCTGGAGTCGGGCAGCCGTCTTGCTGGAGTCGGGTGGGCTGACCGCTGGTCGTCCCGACCACGGGGCGGAGTCGGGTGAGGGGTGCACCGGAGTCGGGTGGGCGGCGGCCTGGTGGTGATGCCGGCCGGGGGCGAGCGTCGGGTGTGCCGGAGTCGAGCGGGGCGCCTGTAGGGCGGGGGCCCGGGCTGGAGGCGGGTGCTGGAGTCGGGGGGCTGTTCCTGCGGGGCGGAGGACGGCCGGGGGCGGCTGTGTTGGTGCCGGGTGGCTTGGTGGTGGGGCCGAACGGCCCATGGGACCGGGGTGGGGGCGGGCGGAGGGTGGCTGTAGCAGTACTCCGTCCGTCGAGAGACACGCCATGATCACCACGCCTGCACCCAGCATGCTGCGCGCCCTGCCCGCCGAGTACCGGCACCGGCTGATGCGCGTCGCCCGTGAGGTGTCGTTCCCGCAGGGGGCGCGGCTGTTCGAGGAGGGGGGCCGGGCCGACCGGTTCTGGATCATCCGGACGGGCACCGTCGAGCTCGACATGCGGGTGCCGGGACGCCGGCCGGCCGTCATCGAGGCCCTGCGGCACAACGAACTCGTCGGCTGTTCCTGGCTGTTCGCCCCGCACTGCTGGCACCTGGGCGCCGAGGCGACGAGCCCGGTGCGGGCGTACGAGTTCGACGCCACCGCCGTCCGCCTGATGTGCCAGGAGGACCCGGCCATGGGCAGCGCCGTGGCCCAGTGGGTCGGGGACGTGCTCGCCCACCGACTGCACGCCGCGCGGATCCGGCTCCTGGACCTGTACGCCCCGTACGGCTCCGGCACCATGGTCTGAGGGAGAAGTGGCATCATGCACGGCACTCCGCACATCGTCGGCGACGTCATGACCCGTACCGTCGCCGCCGTCGGCCGCACGGCCGGCTTCATGGAGATCGTGCGGCTGATGCGGGACCGCAGGGTCAGCGCCGTGCCCGTCGTCGACCGCGGGGGCCGGGTCGTCGGGGTCGTCTCCGAGGCCGATCTGCTGCCCAAGGAGGAGTTCCGCGACAGCGACCCGGACCGGTACACCCAGCTGCGGCGCCTGCCCGACCTGGCGAAGGCCGGAGCCGTCACCGCGGAGGAGCTGATGACCTCACCGGCGCTCACCACGCGCCCGGACGCGACGCTCGCCCAGGCCGCCCGCACCATGGCGCACGCCAGGATCAAGCGGCTGCCCGTCGTGGACGAACAGGGCCTGCTGCAGGGCGTCGTCAGCCGGTCCGACCTGCTCAAGGTGTTCCTGCGCGGCGACGAGGAGATCGCCGAGGAGGTGCGGCGCGAGATCGTGGCGTACCTCTTCCCGCCACCGGCCTCCTCGGTCCGCGTCCGGGTGGACGACGGCGCGGTGCGGCTCGTCGGCCGGGTCCGGGACACGTCGCTGATCCCCGTGGCCGCCCGGCTGGTACGAGCCGTGGAAGGCGTCGTGGACGTGGACTTCGAACCGGAGAAGGACACCGAGGAGGACACCCCGTCGGACCCCGCGGTCGCCCAGCGCTCCGGCGCACCTTGGGCCGGTCGGCCCTAGTGCGTCCGGCCCCGGCGCGCGATGATCGTCCATACGGACTGCCCGCGGTACGTCCGCCACCGGGGAACGAGGGATTGTCATGACCGAGCCAGGCACCTTCACGGAGCAGAACCCGATCCGGGTCTTCCTGCTGGACGACCACGAGGTCGTACGACGTGGCCTGACCGACCTGCTCGACGCCGAACCGGACATCTCGGTGGTCGGTGACGCCGGCACCGTCGAGCACGCCCTGGTGCGCGGCCCGGCACTGCGCCCCCACGTGGCCGTGCTGGACGTACGTCTCCCGGACGGCGACGGCATCACCGTCTGCCGGGAACTGCGCAGCCAGATGCCGGAGCTGGCCTGTCTGATGCTGACCTCGTTCGACGACGAGGACGCCCTCCTCGACGCCATCATGGCCGGGGCCTCGGGCTATGTCCTCAAGCAGATCAGGGGATCCGACCTGGTCTCGGCGGTCCGCACGGTCGCCTCCGGCCAGTCCATGCTGGACCCCGCGACCACGGCCCGTCTGATGCGCTCCCTGCGCGCCGAACCCGCCGAGACGCCGGCGCTCGCGCCCGAACTGGCGAGCCTGTCGCCCCGTGAGCGGGACATCCTCGCGCTGATCGGGGACGGACTGACCAACCGCGAGATCGGCAAGAAGCTCTACCTCTCGGAGAAGACCGTCAAGAACCACATCTCCCGGCTGCTGGCCAAGCTCGGCGTCCAGCGCCGCGTCCAGGCCGCGGTCCTGGCCTCGCAGCTGGAGCACCCGGAGTCGGACGACCGCCCCACCAGGTGAGGGCCCGCCTCCGGAGCTTTCGGCTACGGAGCTCTCGGTTGCGGGGGCACCGGCGCCGGGGCGATCGGTTGCGGCGCGGGGCGCAGTGTGCGCAGCAGTCGCACGGCAGGGGGCGGTCGATGCCCGGGTACGACCCGCCGCAGTCCCCTTCCCGCACGACGAGGGACGAGGGCGCAGAGGGGAAGGGCACGGTTGGTTGAATCCCGTGACCGTGTCCGGAATACCGGTCAGTCACCTGCGCGGAGCTCCGTGCCCGCCTACGCTCGCCCCGTGCTGCGCATCACCGACGCCCGAACCGGCGACCCCGTCGACGCCGTCCCCGCCCGCAGGGGCCTGACCCGAGTCGAAGCCCATGTGCCGGGCTACGACACCTCCGCCCTCCGTGTCCTGCTCGTCGCCGACCTCCTCGTCCGCGCCCTGGAGATCGGCGGCACGCCCGTGTGGGCGCTGCTCACCGGTGAGCGAGAACAGGCGGAGCTGCACGCGGGCGCCGCCGCCCTCGGCATCCGGCCCTTCGAGGACCGCCGGGACGTCGGCCCGGGCTGGGGGGAGAGCCAGGTCGTGCATGTCGTCGCGGAGGGCGGTGCGGCCCCGGACGGGATCCGCGTCGCCGTCGCGCCCGTCGGGACGCCGGACCTCCCGGAGGGCGCCGACCCCGCCGAGGTCCGTCTCGCCCTGCTCACCCCGCCCCGGAACACACCCGCACAGCTCGACGAGGCGGCCCTGGCCGAGGCCCACGGCACCCTCGGGCGCTGGCGCCGGGCCGTCGCCGACTGGGCCCGGCACCCGTCCCGGCCCGTCCCCGACAAGGTGCGCGGACGGCTCCGTACCGCCTGGGAGGACGACTTGGACGTACCCGAGGTGCTGCGCGTGCTGCGGTGGGTCGAGGAGTCCGATCTGCCGGAGGGCGCCCGGTTCGAGACGTACGCCTACGCGGACCGGCTGCTCGGCCTCGAACTCACGCGCGACCTGGGGTCCCCGGCATGATCGCGCGCACCGCGACGGGCCCGCTGCGCCGCCTGGTCGTGCTCAGACACGCCAAGTCCGCCTGGCCCGAGGGCGTCGCCGACCACGAACGCCCCCTCGGTCCCCGCGGCCGCCGGGACGCCCCGGAGGCGGGCCGTGTCCTCGCCGCCGCCGACCTGCTCCCCGACCTCGCCCTGTGCTCCACGGCCGTACGCGCCCGGCACACCTGGGAACTGGCGTCCGCGCAATGGGGCACCCCGCCACCGGTGCGCCTGGAGCCCGAGCTGTACGGGGCCGACGTACCGGAGCTGCTGTCGGCCCTGCGCGAGACACCTTCCGACGTCGTGGCCCTGCTGCTCGTCGGGCACAACCCCGGCCTGGAGGAGCTGGTCCTCACCCTGGCCGGGGACGGCGTCGACGACGCGCTGGACGAGGTACGGGTGAAGTTCCCGACGTCGGCGATCGCGGTGCTGGCCTGGCACGGCACGTCCTGGCGGGGGCTTGAGCCGGGGGCGGCGCTGCTCACGTCCGTGATGGTGCCGCGGGGCAGGACGTGACGAGACGGCCCGTCGGGACGCCCGCCACGACGGATTAGGCTGGCCGGATGCCGGACGAGTACCGCACAGTGGCCCGCGCGGGTGTGCACGAGACCGAGGTCAACCGCTCCCGCTTCCTGTGCGCCCTCGCCCCGGCCGCCACCGAGCGGGAGGCCCAGGACTTCGTCGCCTCCGTCCGCAAGGAGCACGCCGACGCCACCCACAACTGCTACGCGTACGTCATCGGCGCCGACGCCGCGATCCAGAAGGCGAGCGACGACGGCGAACCCGGTGGCACCGCAGGCGTCCCCATGCTCCAGATGCTGCTGCGCCGCGACATGCGGTACGTCGTCGCCGTCGTCACCCGCTACTACGGCGGCGTCAAGCTCGGCGCGGGCGGACTCATCCGGGCCTACGGCGGCGCGGTCGGCGAGGCCCTGGACGCGGTCGGCACCCGCACCCGCCGCCGGTTCCGCCTCGCCACGGTGACGGTCGACCACCAGCGCGCCGGCAAGGTGCAGAACGACCTCCGGTCGACCGGCCGCGAGGTGCGCGACGTCCGCTACGCCGAGGCGGTCACGATCGAGATCGGCCTGCCGGACGCGGACGTGGAGACGTTCCGGCAATGGCTGGCGGACGCGACGGCGGGGACGGCGGGGTTCGCGCTCGGGGGAGAGGCGTACGGAGACGCCTGAAGCTTCGCGGATTGCCCTCCTGCCGGCCGCACGACTCGGCGGGGCGGATGCCCGCCACGCGGGCGGCGGTCACCGCCGGCCTCGGCGGTGACCTCCCCCGAACGCGGGAGGAAAACCGAGGTCTGTGAGGGACCAGGTACCGACCGGCGCTAGCGTGGTCGGGTGACGACGAGGGAGCCGGTGGCCGGTCCGGTGCCGGCTCCAGGACTGGACTAGGGGTAAACATGCAGGCCGGAGCGCCACGTTGAGGTTTTTGCACACGTCCGACTGGCATCTCGGCCGCGCGTTCCACCGGGTCAACATGCTCGGGGCCCAGGCCGAGTTCATCGGTCACCTCGTCACCACCGTGCGGGAGCACGCCGTGGACGCGGTGGTCGTGTCGGGGGACGTGTACGACCGGGCCGTGCCGCCGCTGGCCGCGGTCGAGCTGTTCGACGACGCCCTGCACCGGCTCGCCGACCTCGGCGTGCCGACGGTGATGATCTCCGGGAACCACGACTCCGCCCGCCGCCTGGGCGTCGGCGCGGGACTGATCGGGCGCGCCGGCATCCATCTGCGGACCGAGCCGGCGGCGTGCGGGACTCCCGTGGTGCTCTCCGACCCTCATGGGGACGTGGCCTTCTACGGTCTGCCCTATCTCGAACCCGCCCTGGTGAAGGACGAGTTCGGCGTGGCGAAGGCGGGTCACGAGGCCGTGCTCGCCGCCGCCATGGACCGGGTCCGCGCCGACCTCGCGACGCGCCCGCCGGGCACGCGGTCCGTGGTCCTCGCCCATGCCTTCGTCACCGGCGGCGAGGCCAGCGACAGCGAGCGGGACATCACTGTGGGGGGAGTGGCCGCCGTGCCCGCCGGTGTCTTCGACGGGGTCGACTACGTGGCCCTCGGACATCTGCACGGCAGCCAGACCATCACCGAGCGGGTGCGCTACTCCGGCTCCCCGCTGCCGTACTCCTTCTCGGAGAGCGACCACCGCAAGAGCATGTGGCTGGTCGACCTGGACGCGGAGGGCGCGGTCGGCGCCGAGCGTCTCGACTGCCCGGTGCCCCGGGCGCTGGCCCGGATCCGCGGGACGCTGGAGGAACTCCTCGCCGACCCGCGGCTCGTGCCGCAGGAGGAGGCCTGGGTCGAGGCGACCCTCACCGACCCGGTCCGCCCCGCCGAACCCATGGCCCGCCTCAGCGAACGCTTCCCGCACACGCTCAGCCTCGTGTTCGACCCCGAGCGGGCACCGGACGACCCCGACGTGTCCTACGCCCGGCGGCTGGCCGGGCGCAGTGACCAGGAGATCGCCGAGGACTTCGTGGCCCATGTGCGCGGTGCCGGGCCCGACGAGCGCGAACAGGACGTGCTGCGGGCCGCGTTCGACGCCGTGCGCGCGGACGAGGCCGTGCGGGAGGTGGCGCGGTGAGGCTGCACCGGCTGGACATCACCGCCTTCGGACCGTTCGGCGGCTCCCAGACGGTCGACTTCGACGAACTGTCGGCGGCCGGACTGTTCCTGTTGCACGGTCCGACCGGCGCCGGGAAGACCTCCGTGCTGGACGCCGTCTGCTTCGCGTTGTACGGCTCGGCCCCGGGAGCCCGGCAGAGCGGCCAGGGGACGGCACTGCGCAGCGATCACGCCGCGCCGAGCACCCGCACCGAGATCCGGCTCGAACTGACCGTCGCGGGGCGCCGGTTGGAGATCACCCGGCAACCTCCCTGGGAGCGCGCCAAGAAGCGCGGCACCGGTACGACGCTCGACAAGGCGCAGAGCTGGCTGCGCGAGTACGACGGACCCGCCGGCGCCTGGAAGGACCTGAGCCGGTCCCACCAGGAGATCGGTGAGGAGATCACCCAGCTGCTCGGCATGAGCCGCGAGCAGTTCTGCCAGGTCGTGCTGTTGCCGCAGGGCGACTTCGCGCGCTTCCTGCGGGCCGACGCCGAGGCGCGCGGCAAGCTGCTGGGACGGCTCTTCGACACCCACCGGTTCGCCGAGGTCGAGAAGCGGCTGGCCGAGCGGCGCCGCGCGGCCGAGGCACAGGTGCGCGAGGGCGACGCGGCCCTGCTGGCCGACGCGCACCGCATGCAGCAGGCGGCCGGCGAGGCCATGGAGCTGCCCGAACTGGCCCCCGGCGAGCCGGGGCTGGCCGAGGCCGTCCTGAGCGCGGCCGCCGTCGCCCGCAGCACCGCCCGCGAACAGCTGACGATCACCCACTGCGGGCTCGGTGCCGCCGAGTCCGCCCAGGCCGCCGCCGAGCGCGCCCTGGCCGACGTACGCGAGGTCGACCGGCTGCAACGCCGGTTCGCCCAGGCCCACGAGCGGGCCGCGCTGCTGGAGGAGCGGGCCGACGGCTACCGCCAGGCGCAGGCCCGGATGGAGCGGGCCCGCAAGGCGGAGGCGGTGGCGCCCGCACTGGAACTGCGGGAGGCGGCCGAGGCCGAGCACCGGCGGGCCGCCGAAGCCGAGACCCGCGCGCGCGGACAGCTGCCGGCTTCCTTCGCGGACGCGGGCGCCCCCGGACTCGCGGCCGCCGCACGCCGGGCGGCCGAGGAGCTGGGCGGACTGGACTCGGCCCGGCGCGCCGAGCAGCGGCTCGCCGAACTCGTGGCTGAGCGGGTCGAGTTGGACAGCGAGGAGCGGTCCGACGAGGACGTCCTCCAGGAGGCCGAGAGCTGGCTCGCAGGGTGGCAGGAGACCCGCGCCGGGCTCCAGCAGGCCGTCGAGTCGGCGCAGGAGGCGGCCACCCGCGCCGAGCAGCTGGCCGTGCAGCGCGAGCCCGCCCGCAAGCGGCTCGCCGCCGCTCGGCAGCGCGACCAGTTCGCCCGGGACACCGACGATGCCCAGCAGCGGGTCATCGACGCGACGGACCTCGCGCTGAAGGCCCGCGCCGACTGGCTGGACGTCAAGGAGCGGCGGCTGAACGGCATCGCCGCCGAGTTGGCCGCACAGCTCACCGAGGGCGAGCCCTGCGCGGTCTGCGGCGCCACCGAACACCCTGCCCCCGCCCGCAAGGACGCCGGACACGTCGACCGCGAGAGCGAGGAGCGCGCGCTCACCGCCTCTCAGCAGGCCGACGAACAGCGGGCCGAGACCGAGCGGCGGCTCGCCTTCGTCCAGCGGGCGCTGGCCGCCGCCCAGGGCGAGGCGGGCGACGCCTCCACCGAGGAACTCGCCCTCCAGGCGGAGGACTTGGAGCGCGAGTACGCCGAGGTCCGCACCCTCGCCTCGGCGCTGCACGCCGTGACGGAACGGCTGCGGCAGGCCGAGCGGGAGCGTGAACAACGGCTGACCGCTCAGCAGGAGGCCGCGGTGCGCACGGCCACCCGTGGCGCCCGCCGGGACGCCCTGGACCGGGAACGCACCACCCTGGAAGCGGAGTTGGCCGAGGCGCGCGGTGCCGCCGGCAGTGTGGCCGCCCGCGCCGCCCAGCTGGAGCGGCAGGCCGCACTGCTCACCGACGCCGCCGACACCGCGCGCGTCGCCGAGGACACCGCCCAACGGCTCAAGGACGCGGATGCCCGCCTCGCCGACGCCGCCTTCCGGGCCGGCTTCGACACCCCGCAGGCCGCGGCCGCCGCCCTCCTCGACGACGCCGCCCACCGTGACCTCCAGCACCGGCTCGATGCCTGGCAGGCCGAGGAGGCCGCCGTACGGGCCGTGCTCGCCGAGGCCGACACCGCCGAGGCGGCCCGGCAGCCGTCCGCCGACGTGGTCGCGGCCGAGCGGGCCGCCGCCGACGCGGGACGCCGGGTACGCGAGGCCGCCTCCGCGCTCGACGCGGCCGCCCGGCGCTGCGCCGAACTCGACCGGCTCTCCGCCCGCTCGGCCACCGGCCTCAGGCGGCTCGCCCCCCTGCGCGAGGAGTACGACCGGGTGGCCCGGCTGTCCGCGCTCGCCGCGGGCACCTCCGCGGACAACGACCGCAAGATGCGTCTGGAGTCCTATGTGCTCGCGGCCCGCCTGGAGCAGGTGGCGGCCGCCGCGACCGTGCGCCTGCAACGCATGTCGTCCGGCCGCTACACCCTCGTCCACTCCGACGACCGCGCCGGCCGCGGCCGCAGCGGACTCGGACTGCACGTCGTCGACGCCTGGACCGGACGGGAACGGGACACGGCGACCCTGTCGGGCGGCGAGACCTTCTTCGCCTCGCTCGCCCTGGCGCTCGGCCTCGCGGACGTCGTCACCGACGAGGCGGGCGGGGTCCGGCTCGACACCCTCTTCATCGACGAGGGCTTCGGCAGCCTCGACGACCAGACCCTGGACGAGGTCCTCGACGTCCTGGACTCCCTGCGCGAACGCGACCGCAGCGTGGGCATCGTGAGCCATGTCGCCGATCTGCGCCGCCGTGTCCACGCGCAACTGGAGGTCGTGAAGGGGCGGACGGGGTCGGTGCTGAAACAGCGCGGCAGCGGCGGAAGCTGAGGCTGAGGCTGAGGTCAGCGCCCCACGGGCCGCCGGGGCAGCGGGGACGAGTAGACGACACTCGTGGTCACCGAGCCCAGGGTGCCGATCCTGCCCGACACCTCCTCCAGGTGCCGCATCGAGCGGGCGGCGACCTTGATGACGAAGCAGTCGTCGCCGGTCACGTGGTGCGCCTCCAGGATCTCGGGCGTCACGGCGACCAGGTCGTGGAAGGGCTTGTAGTTGCCGGTGGGGTACCGGAGGCGGACGAACGCCAGGATCGGCAGGCCCAGCCGGTCGGGGTCCACGACGGCGGCGTACCCCTGGATGACACCCGCCTCCTCCAGCCGCCGCACCCGCTCGGTGACCGCGCTCGCGGACATCGAGACGGCACGGGCGAGCTCGGCGAAACTGGCCCGGCCCTCCCGCTGGAGGACGTCGAGGATGCGCCAGTCGGTGGCGTCCGGGGAATACGCGGTCATGTCCGAGAGATAGCAGGGGAATCCCCGGCCGGGCAACACCGGTGCCGTGGAATCCCCCTTCAGGTCGGTGATCACCCGCCGTAGATTTCTGGCCATGACGACAACCCACTCGCTCACCGCGAACCCCGTCCTGCGTGTCGCCCCCGCCGCCCCGGCCGAGGCCGCCGCCTACTTCCGCGCCAACCTGGTCTTCCACGCGGACGTCTCCGACGTCGCCGCGGCCCTCACCGGGGACGGCGACCCCGGTTTCTCGGTCCTCGACTCCCGCTCCACCGCCGCCTGGGACCAGGGCCACATCCCCGGCGCGGTCCATCTGCCCACCGCCCTCATCCCCGAGCAGGCCGAACAGCTCCTGGACCAGGCCGTGCCGGTGGTGACGTACTGCTGGGGTCCGGGCTGCAACGGCGCCACCCGCGCCGCGCTCGCCCTCGCCGAACTCGGCTACCAGGTCAAGGAGATGCTCGGCGGATTCGAGTACTGGGTGCGCGAGGGCTTCGCGTTCGAGACCTGGGAGGGCCGTGAGCGGCGCGCCGCCGACGTGTTGACCGCGCCTGCCGACTCGCAGGACTGCGGCTGCTGAGCCCTGGGGGTTCCCGTCGGATTCCTGTGCAGGTGCAACCTTGCGGTTCCTGTGCGTGTAGGTTCTGGCCCATGGTGCGATACGCGGAGCCGGGCGCGGTGGAGTGGGTGGAGTCGGGCGGCGGTCCGCTCATAGCGGTGCCGGAGACGGTGCTGCCGTTCTGGGCGGGCGCCGACGGCGACGAGACGGCCTCCGACTACGACCGGGCCTGTGAAGTCGACGGCTGTGTGGGCCTGTTGCCGGTCGGGGACGCCGCGGCCCTGGTCCTCGGGGACGAGCCCGCCTCGACCTCCTATCTGCCCGACCACGACACCTTCGTACGGTGGTGCGCCGCCGACTCCGAGGACGAACTCCTCGCCGAAGTCCCCACCGCCCTCGCCGCGGCCGTCTGGGAGGACGAGGTGAGCTGGACGGTACCGGGCCCCGTCGTCCTCTTCGACGCGGCCTGGTCCGGCAACGACTCCGTCGGAACCGACCACTTGAAGGTCTCGCTCACCCCCGGCCGCTACGCGGTCCGCGCCGCCAACGTACGGCCCGGACCGGAAACCTGGCTGGGCCTGGTGCAGTTGCGGCGACTTCCGGACTGACCGGACTGACCGGACTGAGGGGATACGCGGGCGGGACGGGGTGCGGGGGAGGCCTGCCGCCTGTGCGCTCCGGACGCTGGCGCGACCTTGGCGGGTGACCCGGGGCGTGCGGGGGCCTCGGTGGGTGACCGGGGCGTGGCGGACGCCGTAACCGACCAAGGTGTGGCGGAAGTCCTGGTCGGTGACCAGGCGGGGTGACAGCCGCGACCGGCGACCGGCGACCGGCGACCGGCGACCGGCGATCGCGGTTCGGCGGTTGGCGTTCGGGGTTCAGGGTTCGGCAATCAGGGCCTGGCGGCGCGGGTCTGGCGGGCGGCGACTGGCGATCGGGGGCCGGTGACCGGAGTTCGGCGATCAAGGACTGGCGACCGGTGACCGGGGTCCGGCGACTGGCGACCGGCACGCGGCGACCGGAGTTCGGCGATCAGGGACTGGCGACTGGCGACCGGGGTCCGGCAATCTGGGCCTGGCGACTGGGGTCCGGCCGGCGGCGACTAGGGACCAGGGTTCGGCGATCAGGGACTGGCGACTGGCGACCGGGGTCCGGCAACGAGGGTCCAGGGACCCAGCGTCCGGCGGACGCCGTAGTCCGCGGTGACGTCGCCTGCAAGGCCCCGTAGTCCACGGCGGACTCGCCTGCAAGGCCCCGCCGGCGACCGGGCCGTCGTCCGGCGCTCGGACCCATTGCCCGGCGGCTCCCGGACGTCCGGACCACCCGGTGGGGCCAGCTGGGCGCCGGACTCGGCGGACGGGGCGTGCCCCGGGTCCGCCGACCCGGGGCACCCCCTTCGCTGCCGACCCGATGCGCCGGTCAGAGCTGTGACAGCTCGTCCACCAGGTCGTCGAGGCCCAGTGAACCCTGCGACAGCGCGGCCATGTGCCAGGCCTTGAGGTCGAAGGCGTCGCCGTGCCGCTCGCGGGCCTTCTCGCGGCCCAGCAGCCAGGCCCGCTCGCCGAGCTTGTAGCCGATCGCCTGGCCGGGGATCGTGAGGTAGCGGGTCAGCTCGCTCTCCACGAAGTCCGCCGGACGGCTGCTGTGCGCGCCGAAGAACTCCTGCGCCAGCTCGGGCGTCCAGCGCTCACCCGGGTGGAACGGGGAGTCCGCCGGGATCTCCAGCTCCAGGTGCATGCCGATGTCGACGATGACCCGGGCGGCCCGCATCATCTGCGCGTCGAGGTAGCCGAGCCGCTGCTCCGCGTCCGTGAGGAAGCCGAGCTCGTCCATCAGCCGCTCCGCGTAGAGCGCCCAGCCCTCGGCGTTGGCGCTCACCCCGCCCACCGAGGCCTGGTAGCGGGAGAGGGTGCCCGCGACATGCGTCCACTGCGCGAGCTGGAGGTGATGTCCGGGCACGCCCTCGTGGTACCAGGTCGAGACGAGGTCGTAGACCGGGAACCGGGTCTGGCCCATCGTCGGCAGCCAGGTGCGGCCGGGACGCGAGAAGTCCTCCGAGGGGGCCGTGTAGTACGGGGCCGCCGCACCGCCGGGCGGCGCGATGCAGGACTCCACCTTCCGTACCCGCTCGGCGAGTTCGAAGTGGGTGCCGTCCAGCGCGTCGATCGCCTGGTCCATCAGGCCCTGGAGCCAGTCGCGGACCTCGTCGACGCCGTCGATGTGCTTGCCGTGCTCGTCGAGGTGGGCGAGGGCCACCCACGGCGTCTCGGCGCCCGGCAGGATCTTCTCGGCCTCCTGCTTCATCTCGCCGAGCAGCCGGTGGTACTCGGACCAGCCGTACGCGTACGCCTCGTCGAGGTCGAGGTCGGTGCCGTTGAAGTAGCGGGCCCAGCGGGCGTACCGCTCCCGGCCCACGGTGTTCGGGGCGCCCTCGATCGCCGGGGTGTACACCTCCCGCATCCAGTCGCGCAGCTCCACCACGGAGGCGGTGGCGACGCGGGCGGCCTCGTCCAGCTCGGCGCGCAGCGCGTCGGGGCCCGCCGAGACGAAGTCCTCGAACCAGCCGCGGCCGTTGCCGTCGGTGTCCGCCCACTCGGTGAGCTGCTCGACGAAGGTGGCGGTCGGGCGCGGCGCCGCGTACAGCTTGCGCTCCAGCCCGAGTTCGAGGGACTGGCGGTAGCCCGCGTAGGCCGTGGGCACGGCACGCAGGCGCTCGGCGATCGCCGCCCAGTCCTCGTCGGTCCCGTTCGGGGTGACGGTGAAGATCTCACGGATGGAGTGCGCGGGCGTGGCCATGTTGCCGACCGCGCGCAGGCCCTCGTCGGCCTCGTGCACGGCGAGCTCGGCCGTCAGGCGTTCGCGCAGCAGCCGGCCGCACCGGCGCTCGCTGTCGCTGTCCGCACCTGGCTGCCGCTCGGCCTCGTCGAGCTTCGCGAGCGTGGCCCGCTGCAGCTCCGCGAGCGCCTCCTGGCCCGCCGGCGAGGTGTCGGGCAGCTTGCTCGAACTCTCCTTCACACCCAGGTAGGTACCGGTGATCGGATCGAGGGCGATGAGCTCGTCGACGTAGGCGTCGGCGACCTGGCGGGGCAGCGGGCTCTGAGTCTCAGACATGCCGTCCATCCTCGTACGGCGACCTCGTGGGAGTCACGCCGATTCCGCTGTGGGCGTGGCAGGCGGAAGCAGCGGCCCGCACTCCCACTGCTGGAAGATCAGCCGGGTCTCCACCCGGGCCACCTCGGGCCGGGACGTGAACCCGTCGAGCACCAGCCGCTGCAGATCCGCCATGTCCGCCACGGCCACGTGCACGAGGTAGTCGTCGGGCCCGGTCAGATGGAAGACGGTCCGCGACTCCGGCAGCGCCCGGATGCGCTCCACGAACGGCCCCACCAGCTCCCGCCGGTGCGGCCTGACCTGCACCGACAGCAGCGCTTCCAGGCCCCGGCCCAGCTTCGCCGGATCCAGCCGCAGCTGATGCCCGAGGATGACGCCCGAGCGGCGCAGCCGGGTCACCCGGTCCAGGCAGGTCGAGGGGGCGACACCCACCTGGGCGGCGAGATCGCGGTAGGTGGTCCGGGCGTCGTTCTGCAACAGCCGCAGCAGATGCAGGTCCACCGGGTCCAGTACGACAGATTCGGCCATCGGCCGAACGTAGCACGGGCTTCGACCCGCGAACGCCGTTCGGTGTTCACTCTGGGGCCATGGACTCAGCGCGCACCGCCACCGCCTCCCGTACGCCGCTCAGAGCTCTGGCCACCGAGGCCGTCCACGCCGGCCGCGACGACCTCGCCCGCCAGGGGCTGCACGCCCCGCCCATCGACCTGTCGACGACCTACCCGTCCTACGACAGCCGCGGTGAGGCCGCCCGTATCGACGCCTTCGCCGCGACCGGCGCCGAGCCGGAGGGCCCGCCGGTGTACGGACGCCTCGGCAACCCGACCGTCGCGCGCTTCGAGACGGCCCTGGCCCGCCTGGAGAACACCGAGGCCGCGGTCGCCTTCGCCAGCGGCATGGCCGCCCTCACGGCGGTCCTTCTCGTACGGGCCTCCCTGGGCCTGCGCCACGTCGTCGCCGTACGCCCCCTGTACGGCTGCAGCGACCACCTCCTGACCGCCGGACTCCTCGGCACGGAGGTCACCTGGACCGACCCGGCGGGAGTCGCCGACGCCCTGCGCCCGGACACCGGCCTGGTCCTGGTCGAGTCCCCCGCCAACCCCACCCTCGCGGAGATCGACCTGCGCGCCCTGGCCCACTCCTGCGGCTCGGTGCCCCTCCTCGCGGACAACACCTTCGCCACACCGGTCCTCCAGCGCCCCGCGGAACAGGGCGCCCGCCTCGTGCTGCACAGCGCCACCAAGTACCTCGGCGGGCACGGGGACGTGATGGCGGGGGTGGTGGCCTGCGACGAGGAGTTCGCCGGGCGACTGCGGCAGGTCCGTTTCGCCACCGGCGGCGTCCTGCACCCCCTCGCCGGCTACCTCCTGCTGCGCGGGCTGGCGACCCTCCCGGTCCGGGTCCGCGCCGCCTCCACGACCGCCGCGGACCTCGCCGGGCGCCTGGCCGCCGATCCCCGGGTCGCCCGGGTCCACTACCCGCGCATCGGCGGCGCGATGGTCGCCTTCGAGGTCGACGGCGACCCGCACGAGGTGATCGACCGGGTCCGTCTGATCACCCCGGCGGTGAGCCTGGGCAGCGTCGACACCCTCATCCAGCACCCGGCGTCGATCAGTCACCGCATCGTGCACGCGGACGACCGCCGGGGCGCCGGCGTCAGCGACCTGCTGCTGCGCCTGTCGGTGGGACTGGAGGACGTGGAGGACCTGTGGGCGGACCTGGACACCGCCCTCCGGGCGACCTCGGCCGCTACGGCGTCTCGGTCCGCGTGACTCCCACCGCGCGCTCGGACCCCGCCTGCGAACCGATGCGCGCTGTGATCACCAGGGTCCCCTCCTCGATCTGATAGTCGAGGGGGAGGCCCAGCCCCCGCATCGCGGCGACCATCCCGGTGTTCGACGACTGGGTCACGGCGTACACGCTGGCGCACCCGGCCTCGGCGGCCAGAGACACCAGCCGCTCCAGCAGCTCGCCCCCGATGCCCCGCCGCTGCCACGCGTCCTCGACGAGGAGCGCCACCTCGGTCTCGTCCCCGTCCCACAGCAGGTGCCCGAGCCCCACGATCCGCCCCGACGCGGCCCGTACGGCGAGGGTCTGCCCGAACCGCGGACTGAGCAGGTGCTTCAGATAGCGGTCGGCGTCACCGACCGGCCCGTGGTAGCGCAGGCTCAACGTCCGCGCCGAGCACCGCTCGTGCATCGCCACCGCGGCCTCCAGGTCCCCGGTGTCGGCCCGGCGCACGGTGATGTCGTGGCCCTCCGGCAGAGTCAGGACGTCCTGGCTGCGCGGCACCCGCGGACCGAGCCGGGCGTCCAGCTCGACCAGCGCCCGGGCGCGGGCGAACTCCGTCGGGGTGAACGGCAGATACGGCCGCTCCACGGTGATCACTCCGCCCTCCGGCGCCCGCAGGCGCATCACGGTGTCCTCCAGGACTCCCTCCACGGGCACCCCCTCCGGTCCTCGACCGCCTCCCACCGGGACGGCCGGCAGGGACCGGATCGTGCACCGGCCCAGCAACTGCCGCAGCGCGAGGGGCAGTTCGGCCGCGTCCAGCGCGGTGCGGGTGGCGAGGCCGAGCACCCGGGTCGGGGCGTCCACCAGATCGTGCGTGTCGGCCCGCTCGATCCAGGTGTCGGTGCCGCCGGCCCCCGCCACGGCCCGGGTGATCTCGGAGCCCTCCAGCGGGCCGGGGGCGCGCAGCAGGAACTCGTCGACCGTGCCCGCGGCCAGCGGGTGGGTCTGCAGGCTGAGGATGTCGACACGCTGTCCGGCGAGGACCGTGCACAGGGCGGCCAGTGAGCCCGGTGCGTCCTTCACCGTGGTGCGCATCCGCCACAGCGTGCTCTCCGCGGCCTCGGGGTCCGCGGTGCGCGACGGCTGGTCGGACGGCCCGGCCCGCTCGCCCTCGGGCAGCGGCCGGGCGCTCGTATCGCCCGTCGGGGGCGCGTGGCCGTGGCGGCGTGCCCACCAGGTGTGGAATCCCGCCGTGGCGGCCAGGGCCACCGCCGAGATCACCAGGAGCGCGGCACCGTCGGGGCCGTGCCCGATCAGGTTGGCCACGGTGTCGGCCACCGCGACGGCCGTGAACAGGGCGGCGAGTTCGATCACGTCGCGCCGCCAGTGGTGCACGGGGCGACCGTTCTTCGCACGGGTCACTTGGGACATGTCTCGAGTCATGCAGCCACTGTGGAGGAACGGTGTTGCGTGATCACGAACGCATTGTGACTGGGCGGTAAAGTGTGGGTCCGTACGTTTTGTGCCCTTTTCAACCGTTCGCGGGCCGCGCACCGGGGGATGACGCCGGTACGCGACCCGCCGTAGAGCGTACGGGAGTTACTGGCCGACCCGGCCCGGCTGGAGCACCTGGGTGAACAGCACCGTGCCGTCCTGCTCGCGCAGCCGCACGGTCAGCTCGCCGCTGTGGCCGTCGATGTCGACCTCGCCGAAGAACTGGTAGCCGCCCGCGGGGGAGACGTTCGAGGCGGTCGGCGCCTTCACGAACACCCGCTCCGGGCCGAAGGTGGCGTCGAGCGCGCTGGCCGGGAAGGCACCCGCGTTCAGCGGACCCGACACGAACTCCCAGAACGGCTCGAAGTCGCTGAACGCGGCCCGGGACGGCTGGTAGTGCTGGGCCGAGGTGTGGTGGACGTCGGCCGTCAGCCACACCGTGCCGGTGATCTTCCGGTGCTTGACGTACCGCAGCAGCTCGGCGATCTGCAGCTCACGCCCGAGCGGGGCGCCCGGGTCGCCCTGCGCCACCGCCTCGATGTTGGCCCTGCCCTCCGTGGCGTCGGGCACGACCAGGCCGAGCGGCATGTCGGAGGCGATCACCTTCCACACCGCCCGCGAGCGCGACAGCTCCCGCTTGAGCCACTCCAGCTGCTCCCGGCCGAGGATGCCCTGCGGGTCCACGGTCTGGTCGTCGGGCGAGTTGGCGTTGCGGTACGTCCGCATGTCCAGGACGAACACGTCGAGCAGCGGGCCCTGCCGCAGCACCCGGTAGACGCGGCCGTCCCGGGCCCCCGGCCGCAGCGTGGAGACCGGGAAGTACTCGCTGAACGCGCGCCGCGCCCGGCCCGCGAGCACGTCGACGCTCTTCTCGGTGTAGCGGGTGTCGGAGTCCAGGATGGTCTGGCCCGGGTACCAGTTGTTGCGCACCTCGTGGTCGTCCCACTGGATGATCGAGGGGACCTGGGCGTTGAAGGCCCTCAGGTTGTGGTCGAGCAGGTTGTAGCGGAAGTTGCCGCGGAACTCGGCCAGGGTCTCGGCGACCTTGGACTTCTCCTCGGTGGTGATGTTCCGCCAGGTGCTGCCGTCGGGCAGGGCGGCGGTGGCCGAGATGGGGCCGTCGGCGTAGATGTTGTCGCCGCTGCACAGGAAGAAGTCCGGGTCGAGTTCGGCCATCGCCCGGTAGATCGTGTAGCCGCCGAAATCGGGGTTGATGCCCCAGCCCTGCCCGGCGAGGTCGCCCGACCACAGGAACCGCACCCCGTCACGGCGCTTGGGGGACACCGTGCGGAAGGTGCCGGCGACCGGCTCGCCCGTGCGGCGCGGATCGTCCGGGTCGGCGAGCAGCACGCGGTAGTGGATCTGCTCACCGGAGGGCAGACCGCGCAGCCGGGTGGTCCCCGTGAAGTCGGTGTCCGCGCCGAGCAGCGGGCCGTGCCATCTGCGCGGGTTGCGGAACGACTCGGTCGCGGACGTCTCCACGATCATCCGGGCGGGACGGTCGGAACGCACCCACACCAGACCGGAGTCGCAGGTCACGTCTCCCGTCTGCACCCCCCAGCCCGCCCCGGGCCGTCCGGAGAAGGCGAAGGCCGGCGCGCCCGCGGAGACCGCGGGGAGAGTGAGGGCCGCCGACGCGGCCAGGGAGCCGCGCAGAACGCTGCGGCGGCCGGGGAACGGACGGTGGGACATGAATGCGCCTCCAAGGACGGGATCCGGCCGGTGTGTGCAGCCACACCTACTCGGGCGCCGCAGCGCACAGTGAAACCGCGGGTGAACAACCGGCCGCCGGAACAAGGGAACCCGTGCGCCCAACAGCGCGGCTCACCCGCCGGCCGCCTCGGCCATCAGCCGTACGCCCTCCCGGATCCGCGCCGGCGACAGGTGCGCGTATCCGAGGACCAGCCGCACCCCTGACTCCTCGTCGGGCTCGGCACACACGTGTGCGTAGTCCGTCAGCGGCCGGACGGTCACACCGGCCGCGCCGAGGCGCGCGAGGACCGTGTCCTGGGGGCCGTACCGGTGCGGGAGTGCGGCGATGACATGCAGTCCGGCGGCGATCCCGGACACCTGCGTGCCCGGCAGGTACGCGTCCAGCGCGGAGACCAGCGCATCGCGCCGCTCCCGGTAGGCGCGCTGGCAGCGGCGCAGTTGGCGGTCGTAGTCGCCGCGCTCCACGAACCGGGCGAACAGCGCCTGGTCGATCGTGGGATGGCCGAGGTCCATGGTCCGCTTGCGCTCGACGACCTCCTCGGCCAGCGACTGCGGCACGAGCAGCCAGCCGAGCCGCAGGCCGGGGGCGAGGGACTTGCTGACCGATCCCGCGTAGGCGACCCGGTCCGGGTCGAGCCCCTGGAGCGCGCCCACGGGAGCACGGTCGTAGCGGAAGTCGCCGTCGTAGTCGTCCTCCAGGACGAAACCGTCGACGGAACGCGCCCAGTCGAGCAGTTCCGCGCGCCGCCGTGCGGAGTAGGCGATGCCGGTCGGGAACTGGTGGGAGGGCGTCGCCACCACCGCCCGCACACCCGCGTCGCGCAGCCGGCCGACCGAGATCCCGTCCTCGTCCAGCGGCACGGGAACGGTGGTCACCCCCGCCGCCGCGTACAGGGCGTCGTGCTGCGGGCTCCCCGGACTCTCCACGCCGACCCTCGGCACCCCGCGCGCGTGGAGCGCGAATCCGAGCAGCGTCGTCGCCTGCGCCACGCCGGAGACGACCACGATCCGCTCCGGATCGGCGACCACACCCCTGCGGCGTGTCAGCAGTTCGGCCAGGGCGGCACGCAGCCGGGGCAGCCCGCGCGGGTCGGGATAGCCGAGGTCCTGGTGCGGCAGCTCCGCCAGCACGCCCCGGTGGGCGCCGGCCCAGGCGGCGCGGGGGAACAACGACAGGTCGGGCGTGCCCGCGACGAAGTCCGCGCGGCTGCCCGGCGTGCGCGGGGCCAGGTCACGCGCGCTTGGCCGGGCGGCCCGCACGGCGCCGCCCACCCAGGTCCCGGCACCCCGGCCACTGCGCAGATAGCCCTCCGCCGTCAGCTGCTCGTACGCCTCGGTGACCAGTCCGCGCGACACCCCGAGGTCGGCGGCCAGGTCCCGGCTCGACGGCAGCCGCGTCCCCGGCACGAGCCGCCCGGACCTGACCGCCTCCCGCAGGGCCGCCTGAAGGGAACGCCCACGCGTGCGTGCCGGTGCGGAGGCGGCGGGCAGCAACAGCTCCCAGGCGGCCGACCCGACCGGGCCTGCGGGCGGCCGTTGCTCCGGATTGGTCCCCGATGACGTCATGGCACTGGACCTTAAACCGGGCCGCGGCCCTTCCTAGCGTCGTTCTCCATGACCACCACCACGCGAGGCGTCCTCCTCGCCACGTTCGCCTGCGTCCTCGTCGGAGCGTCCTTCACCGCCAACAGCCTCCTCGGCGCATACCCGTACGCCGGTGGCCAGTTCCTGCGCTTCGGTCTGGCGGCCCTGTTGCTGGTGCCCCTGGCCGCCCGGGGCGCGGCGGCACGACTGCGGGCACTGGAGCCCCGGCAATGGATGCGTCTCGCGCTGCTGGCGGCGGTGGGCATGGTCGGCTTCAACCTCGTCGTCATCGCCGCCGAACGCACCGCGGAACCGGCCGTCCCCGGCGTCTTCGTGAGCTGCGCCCCCGTGCTGGTCGCCGTCCTCGTCCCGCTGCTGGAGCAACGTCGGCCCCGGCCAGGGGTGTTGCGGGGGGCGTCGCTCGTGGCCCTCGGCGCCTTCGCCGTCCAGGGCTGGGGCCGTACGGACGGGGCGGGTATCGCCTTCTCGGCGTGCGCGCTGGCCGGGGAGGTCGGTTTCGCGGTGCTCGCCGTACCGGTGCTGCGGGCCCTGGGCCCACGGCTGCTGTCCGCCACCGTCTGCGCGGTCGCCGCCGTCGAGGCCGCGGTGGCCGGACTCCTCCTGGACGGGACGGCGTGGCTGCGCAGACCCGACCCCGTCGAGGCCGCCGCGCTGCTGTGGCAGGCGGCGGTCGTCACCGTCGTCGGCTTCGTGTGCTGGTACATGGGCATGCAGCGGATCGGCGCGGAGCGCGCCACGCTGTTCTCCGGGCTCATCCCGGTCGCGGCCGCCTGCACCGCGCCCCTGGTCGGCACGGGCTCCTACGGCGCCGCCCAGGCCCTGGGCAGCGCCATGGTCGGCGTCGGAGTCGCCCTCGGATCGGGGGCGTTGAGCCGCGGACCGAAGGTGTCAGCGGCTGCCGTCGAGGATGACCCGCGCGACCAGAGCCGGGTCGTCGTTCATCGGGCAGTGGCCGCAGCCGGGCAGCCGTACGAGCCGGGCCCGCGGAATGATCTGCTTGGCCCGCACGCCCTGCCGGCGCACGAGCAGCAGGTCCCTGGTGCCCCAGGCGACCGTGACCGGCAGCCCCGGGACGTCGTCGCCGAACTGGACGGCCGTACCGGCGCGGAGCGTCTCGTCGAACCCCGTGGCCCGCGCGAGGGCAAGCGTCTCGGCGATCACGGCCTCGGGTGAACGGCGGCCCGGGCGGGCGTAGATGGTGCTGGTGAGCATCGTGCGGCCGGCCGCGGTGCGCGCCAGCCGCTCGACCAGCGGCAGCGGCAGCCGCCGGGAGATGTGCCGCATCGCGAGCAGCACGCCGAACGCGTAGCGCCGCTCGGGCCCCGACCAGAACCCGGCGGGAGACAGCGCGGTGACGGACCGTACGAGCCGCTCGCGGCCGAGCTCCAGGGCCAGCAGGCCGCCGAGTGAGTTGCCCGCCACGTGCGGGCGGTCCAGCTCCAGTGCCTCGCAGAACGCCCCGAACACGGACGTCGTGGTGGCCAGGTCGTACGACAGGCCCTCGGGCAGGCCCGGCGACGCGCCGAACCCGGGCAGGTCGACGGCGATCACGTCGCGCTCGGTCGCCAGGATGTCCACCACCGGGTCCCAGGCCTGCCGGTGGTGGCCTATGCCGTGCAGCAGGAGCAAGGGCTCCCCGCGCCCCACGCGCGCGTAGGAGACGGTCACGGGCTGCGGCCCCGTGGCGGAGGGGACCTTGAAGGAGACGGTGGCGGACATGTGGGCTCCTAGACGGCGACTCACGGGCTGAGGGGTGCGGAGGGCGCGCTGTAGACAGCTTGTCAGCAATTGCTACTGGCGGGTAGACCCCACGGGTCCCCAGGGCGCGCCGCACACCCACTTCGCCTGGACACGCACCGGCTACTGCGTTGGGATGAACCCGTGGCCACTGAAACCGAGACCGACGTATTCGAAGAACACCGCCCCGTCCTCCTGGGCGTCGCCTACCGCATGCTCGGCCGCGTCGCCGACGCCGAGGACGTGGTGCAGGAAGCCTGGCTGCGCTGGTCGGCGGCCGACCGGAGCGAGGTGCGCGAACCGCGCGCCTACCTCGTCCGCGTCACCACGCGCCTGGCGATCGACCGGCTGCGCCAGGTCAAGGCGCGCGGCGAGACGTACGTGGGCCCCTGGCTGCCCGAGCCGTACGTGACCGACTTCGGGGACACCGTGCCCGACACCGCCGAGCAGGCGGTCCTCGCCGACTCGGTCTCCCTCGCGGTCCTGGTCGTCATGGAGTCGCTGTCACCGCTGGAGCGGGCGGTGTTCGTCCTCAGGGAGGCCTTCGGCTACCCCTACGCCGACATCGCCGCCATGCTCGACCGCGGCGAACCCGCCGTACGGCAGCTCGCCGGACGGGCCCGCAGGCACGTCGAGGAACGACGGCCGCGCTTCGAGGTCGACCCGGTCCGGCGCCGCGACCTGACGGAGCGTTTCCTGGCCGCCGCGGGCGGAGGCGACCTGAAGGAGCTGATGGCGCTGCTCGCCCCGGACGTCCGGCTCATCGGGGACAGCGGCGGCAAGAGCAAGGCGCCGCTGCGGGTGCTGGAGTCCGCCGACCACGTGGGCCGCTTCCTCGTCGGTGTCGCCGAGAAGGGCGTCCCGGACATCAGCTGGCGGTTCCTGGAGCTCAACGGCGGGCCCGCGTTGCTCGTCCTGTCGGGTGGTAAGCCCGACTCCGTCTTCCAGTTGGACATCCTGGACGGCCGCATCCAGTCCGTCTACATCATCCGCAACCCCGACAAGCTGCGCTCCCTGGCTGCCGTCTGAACACCTTGTCAACGCTGGGTGGCGCCGGGCCCGCGCGCTCCGCAGGGGATCGAGGATTGGTCTTGACCAAGGGTGGGGGTCGCCCTATGGTCGCAGAGAAGTGCAACAACCTTTAATAAACAAGGGCGCTAAAACGCCGCCGGACCACGGCGATTGCGGAGGACAGGGTGGGGACCACGCAGCTCGAATCGGTACCGGAACCGAAGTACTGGCATCTCAAGACCGTGCTCAGTGAGGCACTGGACTCCGAATTCTCCGTGGGCGAGATCCTGCCCAACGAGCGCGACCTCGCCGCCCGTTTCGGCGTCGCCCGCGCCACGCTCCGTCAGGCGCTGGAGCAACTGGAGCTGGAAGGCAGGCTCCAGCGCCGCCGCGGTGTCGGGACGACCGTCGCCCCGCCGCGGGTGGGCGTGGCCGTCGGCAGCGAGCAGCACGCCTGGCCCGGTACGGCCGGCGACGACTGGCAGACCGTCGACTGCGCCGCCGCGGTGCCGCCCGCGTCCGTCGCGGACGCGCTCGGGACCGACCGGGAGCAGCCGGTGCACACCGTGCGCCGCTCCCGGATGACCCACGGCCAGCCCGTCGCGGCCGAACTGCTGTACATCCCCGAGGCGTCGGTGCCTGAGCTCTCCGCCATAGACGCGCCGTCCGGGGCCGCACGCGCGCGTGCCGTGCTGCGCGAACTGCAGCGCCTGGAGCTGGAGAGCCGGGAGAACGCCGTCGAACTCGGCTCGGCCCGCGCGGACGACGCGAAGGAACTGGACCGCCTGCCCGGCGCCCCGGTGCTCGTCGTCACCACCCGCTACCTGGCCGCGGGCCGCACCGCGGCGGTCTCGGTGGCCACCTACCGCGCGGACACCTGCCGGCTGACCTTCGGGGACTCCGGCGCGGTGGAGATCCACGAGGGTCCCGAACGCCGGGCCTCCTGAGCGGTACGGCGGTGCCCCGGACCTGTGTCCGGGGCACCGCCGTATGCCGTCGGTCCGCTCACCGGCGCGCGGTCACCGTGCCCTCCACCGCGAACAGCTGCTCCTCCACATGGTCGAGGGCCAGCCGCAGCGCACCCGTCGCCACGGCCGCCTCGCCCAGGAGCGACAGGGCCACCTTCGGCGGGCGCAGACAGTAGCGGGCCAACTCGCGCCGCAGCGGCTCCAGTACGCCGTCCAGGCCGGCCGCCCAGCCGCCCACCACGACGAGTTCCGGGTCGAGGGCCAGGACAAGGGCCGCCACGTCGTGCACGAGCCGCTGGAGGAAGCGGTCCACGGCCGCCCGGGCCCGCTGGTCGCCCTCCCGGGCCTGCGCGAAGACCTCGGCGACGGCCTGCTCGTCGAGCGGGTGCAAGGGCTCGTCCGTGGTGGACAGCAGCGTCTCCGGGGTGACCTCGCGGCCCAGCAGATGCAGTGCGCCGATCTCCCCGGCCGCCCCGCCGTACCCCCGGTGCAGCCTGCCGCCGATCAGCGAACCCGCCCCCGGGCTCAGTCCGGCCAGCACGAACACCACGTCGTCGGACTCGGTGGCGGAGCCCTTCCAGTGCTCGGCGACCGCGGCGGCGTTGGCGTCGTTCTCGACCAGCACCGGGCACTTGAAGGAACGGCTGAGCCGCTCGCCGAGGCGCAGTCCCGTCCACTCGGGCAGTGCCGCGCACAGCCGTATGGTGCCGTCCGCCTCCACGATGCCCGGCGAGGCGACCCCCACGGCCCACAGGGAGTCGCGGGCGACCCCGGCCCGGCGCAGCAGTTCGGCGACCGCGGTGCGCAGCCGCTCCAGGCGCTCGTCCGCGGAGGCCGTCTCGTCGACGTCCTTGGCCACGGCGCCGAGCACCTTGCCGTCGAGGTCGGACAGCAGCGCGGCGACCCGGTGCGGCCCGATGTCGAGGCCCAGCAGATGCCCGGCCTCGGCCCGGAACCGGAAGCGCCGCGCGGGCCGCCCCTGCCGGCGGGCGACACTGTCGTCCGCCGCCTTCTCGACGACCAGGCCGCCCTCGATGAGGCCTTCGACGACCCCCTCGACCGTCGGCCGGGACAGGCCCGTCACCCGGGTGATCTCGGTCAGCGTCGCGCAGTCCGTGGCACGCAGCGCGTGCAGCACCACCGCGGAATTGATCCTTCGCAGGAGCGAGGGGTCCCCGCCGGTCAGTCGCCCCAACGTCCGTCCTCCCAGCTCGTGCGCGTGTTGGGCGGATCGTACTCGGCGGGAGGCTCCGCGGGCAGTGCCGGGCTCGCGAAGACTGCCCGCGGCCCGTCGGGACACCGGGTTCACCCCGGCGCCACGAACCCCGACTCGTACGCCGCGATCACCGCCTGGGTGCGATCGCGCGCCCCCAGCTTCGCCAGCACGGCGCTGACGTGCGACTTCACGGTCTCGGTGCCGACGACCAGGCGGGCGGCGATCTCCGCGTTGGACAGACCGCGCGCCATCAGCCGCAGCACCTCGGCCTCCCGCTCGGTCAGCTGGGCCCGCTCCATCGCGGCCCGGGCGGCCCGGTTGCCGCCCTCGTCGCCGTATTGCGCGGCCAGCTGCCGCACCGAGGCGGGGAACAGCAGCGACTCGCCCTCGGCGACCAGCCGCACCGCGTGCACGATCTCGGCCGGCCGGGCCCGCTTCAGCAGGAACCCGTCGGCACCGGCCCGCAGCGCCTCGTACACGTACTCGTCGTTCTCGAACGTCGTCACCACGACGATCTTCGGCGGCCGCTCGACCGTCCGCAGCACCGCGCGCGTGGCCTCGATGCCGTCCATCAGCGGCATCCGTACGTCCATGGCGACCACGTCGGGCCGCAGCCGCCGTACCAGGGGGATCACCGCCGCCCCGTCGGCCGCCTCGCCGACGACCTCGATGTCGGACTGCGCCTCCAGCACCGCCCGCAGACCGGCGCGTACGAGGGGTTCGTCGTCGACGAGGAGAACGGTGACCGGCATCCCGTCAGCCTAGATCAGCGCAGCGGCAGCTCGGCATGCACCTGCCAGTCGCCCCGGTCGGGTCCGGTGTGCGCGTGGCCGCCGAGCAGGGCCGCCCGCTCGCGTATGCCGCGCAGCCCGCTGCCCCGCCCGGGGCCCGCTATGTCGGCCGTCAGCGGATTGCGGACCTCCAGGGCGAGAGCCTCGGCCGTGACCTCGACACGCACCCGGACCGGGACGCCCCCGGCGTGCCGCAGCACATTGGTCAGCGCCTCCTGGAGGATCCGGTAGCCCTCCCGGGAGACCGGCCCGGGCACGGTGTCCACCGGCCCGGTCAGCTCGGCGTCCACCTTCGCGCCGGACGCGCGCGCGGACTCCAGCAGCCGGTCGGCGTCCGTCAGCGTGGGTCGGCCGCTGACCGGCCGCTCCGACTCGCGCAGGATGCCCAGGACCCGCTCCAGGTCCTCCAGCGCGGCCCGGCCGGTCTCCTCGATGGCGTCCAGGGCGCGGTCGGTGAACGCCGGGTCGCCGGCCGCCCTCGCGGCGCCCGCCTGGACGACGGCGACGGTCAGGGCGTGCCCGATGGAGTCGTGCAGCTCACGCGCGATACGCGTGCGCTCCAGGAGCTGCTCGGTGCGCTCCTCCATGGCGGCCAGACGCTCGGCGGGGGAGGGGCCGAGCAGCCGCAGCGCGAGCGCGGTGATCAGCCGGCCCGAGCCGACCACCGTCGCCGCCAGCGCGGCCAACGACACCGGTGCCAGCAGGGCGTGCCACCCATGGTGGCCGTCGAGGAGGATCAGCACCCCCTCGTCGACGTCCCGGCCGAAGGCCGACGCCACCAGGTCCACCGAGCCGAGGAGCAGTTGCACGCTGAGCATCGCCGTCGCCCAGCCGAGCAGCAGCCGCGCCTCCAGCCACACCACGAGCCGCCCCCGGTCGCTCCAGGACACCGACGGCGCCACGACGATGTCGCTGCTCTCGCTGATGTGCCGGTGCCCGGTCAGCAGCAGCCTCGCCTGCAGCCCCTCCACGGTGCGCATCGCCGGCACCAGCCCGGCGGGCGCGAGCGTCACGGCGGCGACCAGCCAGGTCCACCACGCCTCCTCGACGAACATCCACAGGGCCGGCCACACGACGGCGATGAACAGATGCAGCCATCGTGTGTACGTCACCGCCCGGCCGAACGGGCGCAGCAAGCGGACCATTTCGTCATCGTGCCAGCCGCCACCGACAACGAGCCTCCCCCGCACGGGGGAGCCGGACTCCACCCGCGGGGGAGGCCCCGCCCCCGCCGCACCGGCCAGGCTGCTGCTCATGACCAGCATCGAAGTCCAGTCCCTCACCAAGGAGTTCGGCACCCGACGAGCCGTGGACGACCTCACCTTCCGTGTCCTGCCGGGCCGGGTCACCGGCTTCCTCGGACCCAACGGCGCCGGAAAGTCCACCACCATGCGGCTCGTCCTCGGCCTGGACCGCCCGACCTCCGGGACGGCCACGATCGGCGGCCGCGCCTACGCCACGCTCGACGAACCCCTGCGCCACGTCGGCGCCCTGCTCGACGCCCAGGCCGCGCACGGCTCCCGCACCGGCCGCGACCACCTGCGCACCCTGGCGTCGAGCAACCGCATCCCCGACCACCGGGTCGACGCGGTGCTGGCGGAGACGGGGCTGGCCCCGGTCGCCCGGCGCCGGGTGCGGACGTACTCCCTCGGCATGCGGCAGCGGCTCGGCATCGCGGCCGCCCTGCTCGGCGACCCCGGTGTGGTCATGCTGGACGAGCCCTCGAACGGCCTCGACCCCGAAGGCATCATCTGGATCCGCGAGTTGCTGCGCCGGCTGGCCGCGGAGGGCCGCACGGTGCTGGTCTCCAGCCACCTCATGAACGAGACCGCGTCCTTCGCCGACCACCTCGTCGTCCTGGGCCGGGGGCGGCTGCTCGCCGACACACCGATGCGTGAGTTCATCCACGCACGCGTGCGGCCCGGCGTCCGCATCCGCACCACGGACCCCACCGCACTCAAGAGCGCCCTCGCCCGGCACGGCCATGACGCCGTGGAACACGAGGACGGCCACTGGACCGTGCAGCACGCACGCGTGGACGAGATCGGCGCCCTCGTCTCCGCAGCGGGCGTCCCCCTCCTCGAACTGGCCGCGGAGGAAGCCACCCTGGAGCAGGCCTACCTCGACCTGACCTCCGCCGAGACCGAGTTCACCGCACACCCCCAGGAGGCCTGACATGCCCTTCGCCCCCGTTCTGCGCTCCGAGTGGCTGAAGATCCGTACGCTGCGCTCGCTGCTCGGCGCCCTGTTCGCCCTGTTCGCGGCGACCACCGGGTTCTCCGCGATCGCCGGAGTCTCCGATCCCTCCGACCCCGGGTCCGACCCCCTGTTCATGGCGCTGTCCGGGGTCGCGCCCGGCCAGATCGCGGCCATCTCCTTCGGCGCCATGGCGGTGTCCTCGGAGTTCCACGGGGGTGGGCTCCGGCTGTCGCTGGCCGCGGTGCCGCGGCGCGGGCGGTGGTTCGCCGCGAAGGCGACGGCCATCGCCGTCCCCACGCTGGTGGTCGGCCTTGTCACCGCCTGCGCCGCGCTCGTCGTGGCACGGGCCGGTCTCGGCGCGGCGGCGAGCGGTCTCAGCACCGGTGAACAAGTACGCGGTGTCGTCGGCTGCGCGACCTACCTCACCCTCATGGCGCTGCTGGCCGCCGGTCTCGCGGCGGTGCTGCGCAGCGGGGTGGCGGCGCTCTCGCTGCTCATCCCGTTCGTCCTGGTCGTGTCGTTCGTGATCGGCGACGTGGCCGGCGGGGTCACCGACTTCATGCCGGACCGGGCGGGCCAGATCGTCCTGTACGAGACGCCCGAGGGCACGCTGGGACCGTGGACGGGCCTCGCGGTCACCGCGGCCTGGGCCGCCACGGCCCTCGCCGCGGGGGCCTGGAGCCTACGGCACCGGGACGCCTGAGAGGGCACATCGCCTGACGCCCCGCCAAATGTCAGTGGCGGCCGGTTTACTGGATCACATGGACAGTGCGAAGTACCTCGCCGCCATCGACTCGCTGTGCGCCCGGGACCTGACCGCGGCGGACGGCGAGTCGGGCGCATACAGGTCGGGGCCCGGTTACCGCATCGAGTCGTTAGAGGTCAGCCACGGGACGCGGGACGCGGACGCGGCACCGCGGATGGCGGTCGTGGGGGACTTCTACGCCCTGAAGAGCCGCATAGGCCAGGAGCTGGACGACCGCTGGGGCAGGCAGCAGCGGCCCTGGGGCATGGGCACGCTCAAGCTGCGCCTCGACCGCGGTGAGGAGATACCCGAGCCCTGGTTCACGACGAGCATCGTGACGGACGACCTCGACCTGTGGCAGCCTCCGGGCTCGGACCGCTGGATCGCCCTCGGCGTGGGCTACCGGGACGAGGCCGACGAGGTCCATGTCCTCGCCGTCGTTTCGGACATCGACCCGGTGTGAACCGCTAGCCCTGCTCCGCCGCCACCCGCAGCCGGGCGAACTCCTCCGCCATCGTCGCCGCGGTCCAGTGCGCGTTGAGACCGCTCGGATTGGGCAGCACCCACACCCGCGAGTCCCCGATCGTCCGCTCCTGCGGCCCGACCACCGCCTTCTTGTCGTCGAAGGCCGCCCGGTAGGCGGTGACCCCCACGACGGCCAGCCAACGCGGCCCGAGCCGCGCCACCTTCTCCGCCAGCAGCCGTCCGCCCTCGCGGTACTCCTCGGCACTCAGCTCGTCCGCCCGCGCGCTCGCCCGGGCCACCACATTGGTGATCCCGAGCCCGTACGACAGCAACTCCCGCTGCTCCGAGGGCTTCAGCAGCCTCGGGGTGAAGCCGGACAGATGGAGCACCGGCCAGAACCGGTTGCCCGGCCGGGCGAAGTGATGCCCCGTCGCGGCCGTCATCAGACCGGGGTTGATGCCGCAGAACAGCACACGGAGACCGTCCGCGACCACGTCCGGTACCAGACGGTCGCGGGCGGCCTCCAGCTCCTCGGGGGTGAAGCGCGTCATCGCGTGCGGCGGCTCAGAGGATCGCCCCGGGCGTGTAGCCCGCGGCCGCCGGGTGCTGCTTGACGATCTCCTCGATCCGGCCGACGACGACGGCGACCTGGTCGGCCGCGGCGCCCGTGAAGGACAGCTTGTCCGCCATCAGCGCGTCCAGCTGGGCGCGGTCGAGCGGAATGCGCTCGTCGGCGGCCAGCTTGTCGAGCAGCTCGTTGCGCTCGGCACCCTGCTCCCGCATCGCCAGGGCGGAGGCGACGGCGTTCTCCTTGATCGCCTCGTGCGCCACCTCACGGCCGACACCCGCGCGGACCGCGCCCATCAGCACCTTGGTCGTGGCGAGGAAGGGCAGGTAACGGTCCAGCTCGCGCGCGACGACGGCCGGGAAGGCGCCGAACTCGTCGAGCACGGTGAGGAAGGTCTCCAGCAGGCCGTCGAGCGCGAAGAACGCGTCCGGCAGCGCGACCCGGCGCACCACCGAGCAGGACACGTCGCCCTCGTTCCACTGGTCGCCCGCCAGCTCGCCCGTCATCGACGCGTAGCCGCGCAGGATGACCATCAGGCCGTTGACGCGCTCGCAGGAGCGGGTGTTCATCTTGTGCGGCATCGCCGAGGAGCCGACCTGGCCCGGCTTGAAGCCCTCGGTCACCAGCTCGTGCCCGGCCATCAGACGGATCGTCTTCGCCAGCGAGGAGGGAGCCGCCGCCAGCTGCACCAGCGCGGTGACGACCTCGTAGTCCAGGGAGCGCGGGTAGACCTGGCCGACCGAGGTGAACGCCTGCGAGAAGCCCAGGTGACCGGCGATCCGCTGCTCCAGTTCGGCCAGCTTCGACGCGTCCCCGCCCAGCAGGTCCAGCATGTCCTGCGCGGTGCCGACCGGGCCCTTGATGCCGCGCAGCGGGTAGCGGGCGAGGAGCTCCTCGACCCGGCCGTACGCCACGAGCAGCTCGTCCGCGGCGGTCGCGAAACGCTTGCCGAGGGTGGTGGCCTGCGCGGCCACGTTGTGCGAGCGGCCGGCCATGACCAGCTCGGCGTACTCGCCCGACAGCTTGCCGAGGCGCGCCAGGACGGCCACCGTGCGGTCGCGGACGAGCTCCAGGGAGAGGCGGATCTGGAGCTGCTCGACGTTCTCCGTGAGGTCCCGGGAGGTCATGCCCTTGTGGACCTGCTCGTGCCCGGCGAGGTCGTTGAACTCCTCGATCCGCGCCTTCACGTCGTGCCGCGTGACCTTCTCGCGCTCGGCGATCGAGGCCAGGTCGACGGTGTCCAGGACCCGCTCGTAGTCGGCGAGGGCCTGCTCCGGCACCTCGATCCCGAGGTCCTTCTGGGCCCGCAGCACGGCGAGCCAGAGCTGACGCTCAAGCCTCACCTTCTGCTCGGGCGACCAGAGCGTGGCGAGCTCGGCGGAGGCGTAGCGTCCGGCGAGGACGTTGGGGATGCGGGGCTTGGCGGGAGCGGAAGTCACGTGTACGGATTCTACTGGCGATTCCTGCAGGCCAGCGTCAGGGTCCCGTTCGTCGGAACCTACGAGAGCTCCTGCGCGAGTTCCGCCAGGACCTCGGCATGGCACGGTTCGGGCGCGCACCAGCAGGCCAGGGCCTTGCCGCGAAGCCCGGGCAGCAGAGCGAGCAGATCCGGCCGCCCCAGCAGATGGGCCCGGTACTTCGCCATCACCTCGGCCCGCGTGCCGTCCCGGTGGCGCGCGGGGGTGTCGTAGGCGAAGGGGTTGTACAGCGGGTGCTTCGGCAGGTCCCAGCCGCCCAGGGTCCAGCGACGGCCGACGTAGACGAGGTCGGCGGGCGCGTGTTCGAGCCGGGGGCCGTACTCGTGGATACGGCCCCTGACGTTGACCACGCGCGTGTGCACGGCGTCCTCAGTGCTCGTACGGCAGGAGGTCGGGGCGCTTCGGGGGCAGACCGTCGCCCGAGGAGCGGCCCGTCAGGCGCCGGCCGATCCAGGGCAGCAGATATTGACGGGTGAACCGTACGTCGGCGATCCGGCGGGCCAGCCAGGGCGGCGGCACGGTGGCCGGCAGCGGCGTGCGCCACTCCGTGTCCTCCGGGTCGTAGCCGAGGGTCTGCCACACGGCCTCGCAGACCCGGCGATGGCCCTCGGCCGTCAGGTGCAGCCGGTCCACGTCCCACATCCGCTGGTCGGACAGCGAGGCCGCGCCGTACAGGTCGACGACCACCGCGCCGTGCCGTGCGGCGAGTTCGTCGACGACCGTGAACAGTTCCTCCATGCGGGGCCGGAAGCGCGCCTGGACCGGGCCCTGGCGGCCGGGGCTGTGCATCAGCACCAGCTGCTTGCAGGACGGGGCCAGCCGCTCCACGGCCGCTGTCAGCAGATCGCGGACGCGGACCATGTCGCACTTGGGCCGCAGGGTGTCGTTGAGGCCGCCCACCAGCGTGATCACGTCCGGCTGCATCGCCGCCGCGACGTCGACCTGCTCCTCGACGATCTGCTGGATCAGCTTGCCGCGCACGGCGAGGTTGGCGTAGCGGAAGCCGGGTGTCACGGCGGCCATCCGGCCCGCGAGGAGGTCGGCCCAGCCCCGGTAGGAGCCGTCGGGCAGCAGGTCCGACATGCCCTCGGTGAAGGAGTCGCCGACCGCGACCAGGCTGGAGTAAGTGGGATTCGTCTGCATGGCGGAAGAAATGGTAACGCGCTCACATACTTACCGGTCGGTGGGTTCGGACACCCTCACACCTGCTGTCCGAACAGCTCCCGCAGCACGTCCTCCATCGTCACCAGCCCCGCCAGCCGTCCGTCCGCGCCGAGCACCGCCGCCAGGTGCGTCCGGCTGCGCCGCATCGCCGTGAGCACGTCGTCCAGGGGCGTGCTCTCCCGGATCCGCGCGATCGGCCGCATGTCCCGCACCGGGAACGGCAGATCCCGCGGCGAGGCGTCCAGCGCGTCCTTGACGTGGAGATAGCCGACGATCCGGCGCCCCTCGTCCACCACCGGGAACCGCGAGAACCCGGACTCGTTCGACAGCGCCTCCAGCTGCTCCGGGGTGACACCCACGCGCGCGTAGACCACGCTTTCCAGGGGCAGCACCACGTCCCGTACGGGGCGCCGGCCCAGCTCCAGCGCGTCGTGCAGCCGCTCCCGCGCACGCTCGTCGATCAGCCCCGCCTCGCCGGAGTCCCGCACGATCCGCGCCAGCTCGGCGTCCGAGAACGTGGCCGTGACCTCGTCCTTGGTCTCCACGCGCAGCAGCTTGAGCAGGGCGTTCGCGAAGGCGTTGACCGCGAAGATCACCGGGCGCAGCCCGCGCGCCAGCGTGACCAGCGGCGGCCCCAGCAGCAGCGCGCTGCGCACCGGCTCCGCCAGCGCGATGTTCTTCGGGACCATCTCGCCGAGCAGCATGTGCAGATAGGTCGCCAGGGTCAGCGCGATCACGAAGGACACCGCGTGCCCGGCGCTCTTCGGCACCCCCACCGCGTGGAACACCGGCTCCAGCAGATGCGCGATCGCCGGCTCCGCGACCACACCCAGCACCAGCGTGCACAACGTGATCCCGAGCTGCGCGGCCGCCATCAGCGCGGAGACGTGTTCCAGCCCCCACAGCACGCTCTTCGCACGCCGGTCGCCCTGCTCGGCATAGGGCTCGACCTGGCTCCGGCGCACCGAGATCAACGCGAACTCGGCCCCGACGAAGAAGGCGTTCACCACGAGCGTCGCCAGACCGATCAGCAACTGGACGGCGGTCATCGCTCGGTCCTCTCTCCGGCCAGGGGCGCGTGCAGCAGCACTCGTGCGGCCCTGCGTCCCTGCGCGTCCGTCACGTCGAGCCGCCAGCCGGTGACCTCCACCGAGTCGCCGACGGCCGGAATCCGGCCCAGTTCCGTCGCCAGCAGTCCGGCCAGCGTCTCGTACGGGCCCTCGGGAGCCCGCAGGCCCACGCGGGCGAGCTGGTCGATGCGGGCCGAGCCGTCCGCCCGGAAGGTCTCCCTGCCGTCCTCGTCGGTGCCCGCCGGGGCGAGGTCGGGTGTCTCGTGCGGGTCGTGCTCGTCGCGCACCTCGCCGACGACCTCCTCGACGATGTCCTCCAGCGTGGCCACGCCCGCCGTACCGCCGTACTCGTCGATGACGACGGCCATCGTGCGCTTGCCGGAGAGCCGGTCCAGGAGCCGGTCCACGGTGAGCGACTCGGGCACCAGCAGCGGCTCGCGCAGCAGCTCGGCGACCGAGGCGCGGGGGCGGCGGTCGGCCGGGACCGCCAGGATGTCCTTGATGTGCGCGATGCCGACGACCGAGTCCAGGCTGCCGCGGTAGACGGGGAACCGGGACAGCCCGGTGGCGCGCGTCGCGTTCGCCACGTCCTCGCAGGTCGCCTGGACGTCCAGGGCGATCACCTGCACCCGCGGGGTCATCACGTTCTCCGCGGTCAGGTCGGCGAGGTTGAGCGTGCGGACGAACAGCTCGGCGGTGTCCGCCTCCAGCGCGCCCGCGCGGGCGGAGTGCCGGGCCAGCGCGGCCAGCTCCTGCGGCCCGCGCGCGGAGGCCAGCTCCTCGGCGGGTTCCAGGCCGAAGCGGCGCACCACCCGGTTGGCCGTGTTGTTGAGATGGGTGATGAAGGGGCGGAAGGCGGCGCTGAACCAGCTCTGCGCGGTGCCCACCCGCTTGGCCATGGCCAGCGGCGAGGAGATCGCCCAGTTCTTGGGCACCAGCTCGCCGACCACCATCAGGAAGACGGTCGACAGCGCGGTGCCGAGCACCAGCGCCAGCGACCGGGACGTGGACGACGAGAGCCCGAGCGACTCCAGGGGCCCCGCGATCAGCGCCGCGATCGACGGTTCGGCGAGCATGCCGACGACCAGATTGGTCACGGTGATCCCGAGCTGCGCCCCGGACAGCTGGAACGTCAGATTCCGTACGGCTTTCAGGGCGCCGGACGCACCCCGCTCACCGCGCTCCGCCGCCCGCTCCAACTGGCCGCGCTCCACCGTGGTCAGCGAGAACTCCGCGGCCACGAAGGCACCGCAGGCCAGCGAGAGAAGGATCGCCACCAGCAGGAGGAGCACTTCGGTCATCGGGTCACCTCCGTCCCATGATCGGACAGGGTCCCCAGGATCGCCCGTCCTAGCCGGCGAGGGGCTTCACCCAGCGCCGCCACTTTTCCTCGGGCGCATACCCCGCCGCGCGCCAAGCGTGCTGTGCCGTCTCGTTGCGCACCAGCACCATCGCGTCCCCGCGCCGCCCGCCGAGCCGCACGAACCGCTCCTCCGCGGCCGTGAGCAGCGCCGCCCCGATGCCCCGCCGCCGGCGCTCCGGGTGCACCGCGAGCCGGTACAGATGGCACCGCCAGCCGTCGAAGCCCGCGATCACCGTGCCGACGAGTTCGCCGTCGAGCTCGGCCAGGATCAGCGCCTCGGGGTCCCGGGCGACCAGCCGCTCCACGCCGTCCCGGTCGTCGCTGATGCTCGTCCCCTCGGCGGCAAGCTTCCAGAAGGCCAGCACGGTGTCGAGGTCGCCGGGCGTCGCGGCCCGTATGCGCAGGTCGGTCATACGCCGATCCCATCACGCCCGGCGGCCCGGCACCCGCGGTTCCGGCATCCGGACAGGCCCTGGCGGCCCCGCAGGTGCGCCATCACGGGAGCGAACGCCTCCATGGACGCCTCCAGCACCGTCAGATAGGTGAAGCCGTACCGCTCGCGCTGCGCCAGCACCTGCGCGACGATCTCCTCGACCGTGCCGATCAGCATGATGGGCAGCTCCAGGGCCTGCCGGAGGGTCAGGTCCGGCAGCCGGTGCAGGAACGGGGTGGCGACGGCCTCGCGGTCGTCGGTGACGACCACCGTCTGGATGAGCAGGTTCAGTTCGGCCGGCTCCTTGCGCCCCTCGGCGAGGCGCAGATAGTGCGCGACTCGCTCGTCGAGCTGCTCGGCGGTGGTCGGGGTCACCTTGCCGGTCGGGTCGCCCGGCACCAGGGTCGCCCCGGTGAAGGCCGCGATGTCGGCGTGCTCGGCGGACAGCTTGAGCACCCGGTTGCCGATCCCGCCGATCAGCAGGGGCACCCGGGGCCGCTGCACGGGCTGCGGCACATGGTCCGCCGAGGACAGCAGCCGCTCCAGCTCCTCGACCGTGCGCCGCAGATGGTCCACCCGCTCGCCCGGCGAGCCGAACGGCAGCCCCGCCCGGTCGTGCTCGGACCGCACATAGCCGGTGCCCAGGCCGAGTTCGAGGCGGCCGCCGGTCAGGGCGTCCACCGTGGCCACCTCACGGGCGAGCAGGGCCGGGTTCCAGAACCCCGCGTTGAGGACGAACGTGCCGAGCCGTGGCCGCTCGGTGACCTCCGCCGCCGCGACCAGCGCCGGGAACGGCGCGATCTTGCCGAGATGGTCGGGGACCAGGATCACGTCGTAGCCGAGTTCCTCGGCCCGACGGCACTTGGAGCGCCAGTCCTCGTCGGTGGCGGCGGCGGTCAGGTTGACGGCGAAACGGAAGGGGCGGGGCATGAACTCTCCTCAGCAGCAAGCGACTTGAGTTGTCTGCCCCGCGATTGCATCACTCGTGCGCGATCGCCGCCAGTACGTTCATGCGCGAGGCGCGCAAGGCCGGCAGCAGCGCCGCCACGATCCCCACCACCGCCGACCCGACGACGACCGCGACGATCGTGCCCCACGGGATTGCCAGCGCGTTCAGCCCCTGGAGCGCCAGCACCTGCTGGGTGCACACCCCCCACACCAGCCCCAGGGCGAGCCCGAGCACCGCGCCGAACACGGCGATGACCACCGACTCCAGCCGGATCATCCGCCGCAGCTGACGCCGGGCGAGCCCGATGGCGCGCAGCAGCCCGATCTCCCGGGTGCGCTCCACGACCGACAGGGCGAGGGTGTTGACCACTCCCAGCACCGCGATGACGATCGCGAGCCCGAGCAGCGCGTACACGAGGTAGAGCAGCACGGCGATCTGGTCGTGGACCAGGTCCTTGTAGTCGGCGAGGTCGCGCACCTGGACCTGCGGATACGGGTCGAGTGTCTTCTCCAGGCCCGCGCGCAGCCGGTCGGCGTCCGTGCCGGGGGCGGCGTTGACGTACAGCGCGGAGTCCTGGCCGCCCGGCGCGAACCGCTCCAGGGTGGACAGGCCGAAGTAGATACCGCCCTGCGTCCCGAACCCGTCAGCGGAGTCCTGGTCGGTGAGGGCGCCCACGGTCAGTTCGGTGCGACGCCCGCCCTGGAACTCGACGGGGATCCTGCTGCCCACCCTCACGTGGTGGTCGCGCGCGAAGTCCAGGTCCATGGCCAGGTGCCCGGAGGCGAGCGCGGCCGCGGTGTCGCCCTGCGCGTAGGTGATGTGCGCGACCTCGTCGAGCTGCGGGTCGTACCCGGCGGCCGTGGTCTCCACGCGCCTGCCGTCCGGCAGCCGTACGGCCACGGGGGCGAACCTCGACCGTACGACGAGCCCGGCGCCCTCGGTCCCGCGCACCGCGTCCGTGACCTCCTGCGGGAACGGCAGGAAGTTGCCGTTCTGCACGACGAAGTCGGCGCCCAGCGTCTTGTCGATCTGGTCGTCGAAGGACTTGGACATCGAGGCGCTGGCCACGGACATCCCGCCCACCAGGGCGAGACCGACCATGAGGGCGGCCGCGGTGGCGCCGGTGCGGCGGGGGTTGCGCAGGGCGTTGCGCTGGCTCATCCGCCCGACCGGGCCGAAGAGGGCCGGGAAGGCTCCGCCCAGCACCCGGATCACCGGCCGCACCAGCAGCGGTCCGGCGATCACGGTGGCCAGCAGCGTCAGGACGACACCGAGGCCGAGGAGAGAGGCCGCGGACGCCGTCTTCGACGAGGTGACACAGCCCAGCAGGGCGGCCGCGCCCGCCGCGCCGACGATCCCGCCCACGATCGCCCGCACGCGCAGCGGCTTTCCGATCCCGGCGATCTCGGCGTCCGCGAGGGCCGCCATGGGGGAGACCCCGGCCGCGCGCCGGGCCGGGAGATAGGCGGCGACGAAGGTGACGCCCACGCCGACGACGTAGGCCGCGACGGGGGTTCCCCAGCCGATGACCATCTCGCCGGTGCGGATGTTCATGCCGAAGGCGTTCATGAGCGCGATGAGCCCGACGGCGAGCCCGATGCCCGTGCCGAGCCCGACCGTGGAGCCGACCAGCCCGAGCAGCGTGGCCTCGGTCAGCACCGAGCGGCGGACCTGGCGCCGATCGGCGCCGAGCGCGCGCAGGAGGCCCAGCTCACGGGTGCGCTGGGCGATCAGCATGGAGAAGGTGTTGACGATCAGGAAGATGCCGACCAGGACGGCGATGCCCGCGAAACCGAGCATGACGTACTTGACGACGTCGAGGAATCCGCCCAGCTGGTCGACGTCCGACTTCGCCTGCTCCTCGGCGGTCCGGTACTCGTAGGTGCCCGTCCCGAGCGCGGCGGACACGCGCTGCTTGAGCTGGTCGTTGCTGACCCCCTCGGCGGCGTCGACCGAGATGCTGGTGGCGGCCCCGGCGGAGCCGAGCAGCTTCGTCTGAGCGGTCGGCGGGTCGAGGTACAGCAGCGTGGCACCGGGGTTGGTGGTGGTGAACGTGACGATGCCGACGATCCGCACCTTGAACGAGCCGGGCGGCGCGATCACGGTGAGCGGGTCGCCGAGGTGCAGCTTTTTGCGGTCGGCGGTCTCCGAGTCGAGCAGCGCCTCGGCCGGACCGTGCGGGGCGTGGCCGGAGGTGAGCTTCACGGGGCTGCGCGAGGTCGGGTTCCAGTCGGTGCCGATGGTGGGGGCACCGGTGGTCGAACCCACCGACTCGTTCTCGGCGTCGGCGACGGTGATGCCGTCGTCCTCGGCGTCGAAGCGCGCGGCACCGACCCCGTCGACCCGGGCGACCCGGTCCGCGAGCGCGGCCGGCAGGGTGGCCGTCGTGCCGGACGGGATGGCCTCGCTCAGGTCTTCCTTGGGGCTGATCGTGAGGTCGGGCGCGGTCGAGGCGAAGAGCCGGTCGAAGGTGCGGCTCAGGGTGTCGGAGAAGATCAGGCTGCCCGAGACGAACGCCACGGACAGCACCACGGCCAGCGCGGAGAGCAGCAGCCGTCCCTTGTGGGCGAGAAAACTGCGCAGTGTCGCCTTCAGCACGGGGTCAGCCCTCGTCGGTGTCGGCGTCGACCTGGCCGCGGATCACGTCGAAGCGCTTCATGCGCTCCAGGACGGCCTCCGCGGTGGGGCGTTCCATGCTGTCCACGATCCGTCCGTCCCCGAGGAAGAGCACCAGGTCGGAGTGGGCGGCGGCACCCGGGTCGTGGGTGACCATGACGACGGTCTGCCCGAGCTGGTCGACGGCCTCGCGCAGGAACCCGAGGACCTCCAGGCCGGCCCGTGAGTCGAGGTTGCCGGTCGGCTCGTCCGCGAAGATCAGCTCGGGCCGGGAGGCGAGCGCCCGGGCGCACGCGACGCGCTGCTGCTGACCGCCGGAGAGCTGTGCGGGGCGGTGCTTGAGGCGGTCCCGCAGGCCCAGGGTGTCGATGACCTGGTCCAGCCACTTCTCGTCGGGCTTCTTGCCCGCGATGTCCATGGGCAGGGTGATGTTCTCGGCCGCGTTCAGCGTCGGGATCAGGTTGAACGACTGGAACATGAACCCGATCCGGTCCCGGCGCAGCCGGGTCAGCTCGCGCTCCTTGAGCCCGGTGATCTCGGTGCCGCCGAGCCACACCTGTCCGGCCGACACGGTGTCGAGACCCGCCAGGCAGTGCATCAGGGTGGACTTCCCGGAGCCCGAGGGCCCCATGACCGCGGTGAAGCGGCCCCGCGCGATCTCCACGTCCACCGCGTCCAGGGCGATCACGGCCGTCTCGCCGGAGCCGTACGCCTTGGTCAGACCGCGGGCGCGGGCCGCGATCGCCTCGGCCGGGGCGGGCTCCGCAGCAGCTGTGGACAAGGCTCTCTCCTCGCTAGTGGGCGGCGTTCGCGCACGGTGCTCGCGGACCGGATGGTCCTCATCCGGCCGAGGGTAATGTGATCCACCCCACACCGGATATCCCCCGTGGGGTCGAGACGGTCTCCATCGCAGGTCGGGCACCCGATGTCGATGTAAGGGGCACATTTCACCCGCCCCCGGCGCCCCTTGCCGTTGCTAGCACTTCGGCGCTAGCTTCGAGGTATGGCGAAGACTCAGTTGAACGTGCGGGTGGACGAGGGCACCGCCCGCGCCGCCCGTGAACGTGCCCTCGCCCGCGGCGTGAGCGTCAACCGCTACATCGAGGAACTGGTCAGGAAAGACACCGGCGAGGCGGGCCAGGCCTTCGTGGAGGCCGCGGCCGACTTCATGAAGCAGTACGAGTCCGTGTTCGCGGAGGAGTTCGGCAAGGACCACGAGACTCGTTGAGCGATCTGCACATCGACCTCGCCTGGCTCCTGATGCTCGCGGAGCAGAAGACCCCGGGCGATCCCCAGGTCGCCGACTGGGGCGCGCTGGTCGCCGCCGTGGCACGCCACCAGGCGGAGATCTTCGACATCCCGGTCTACGACAGTCCGCACCTGCGCGCCGCCGCGCTTCTGCAACTCCTCATCCATGTGCCGGCGTTGGAGCGCACCAATGTGCTGTTCGCCTGCGCGGTGGGGTACGCCTATCTCGTCGCGAGCGGGCTCAGGGTCGTCACCTCGCCCGAACTCGTCCGGGATCTCGCCAAGGTGGCCAAGAAGGGCGACGCCTCGGTGCACGACATCGCCCGCGAGCTGCGGAGATGGACTCTCTGATCAGCCCTCCCGCGGCGGCCGCCAGGCGGTGCCCAGCACACAGAAGGACGTGGGAAGTGTCGGCCCCTTCTCCGGCATCGACACCCGCCGGTAGGGGCCGAGTTCGAACCCGGCCGCCCGCAGGGCCGCGACCGGGTCACGGCCCAGATGGCAGCCGCCGTTCAGCGGCGGCCACAGCGTGCGGTCCAGGGCGCGCTGGGTGAAACGCATCGCCGGGCCGCCGCCCCTGCCGTGCTCGAAGAACCGCACGACCCCGCCGGGCCGCAGCACCCGCCGCACCTCGCCGAGCGCGCGCGGCACCTCGCGCACGCTGCACAGCACCAGTGAGATCACCACGGCGTCGAAGGCCTCGCTCTTGACGGGCAGCGCCTCCGCCGCTCCGGGGACCACGTCGACCGGCACCTCCGAGCGCAGCGCGGACTCCACCGCCAACTGCCGCAACCGGCGCTCCGGTTCGATCGCCACGACCTCGGAGACCGTGCGGGGATAGTGCGAGAAGTTCAGGCCGTTGCCCGCGCCGATCTCGATCACCCGCCCGGACAGCCCGGCGAGCAGCCGCTCCCGCACACCGGCCATGCCCATCCGGGTCTCGGCGGCGACGCTGAGCCGGGCGTAGTACCGGGCGAACAGCGGATGGTGGACGGGGTCCCGGCACACCTTGCCGGAACCGGCGGACCGCAGCGCCATGGCAGCCTCCCTCACCGGACAGGACTGGCCTCACAGCGATTGTCCCCCGCGGGACCCCGTCGTACCCCTGCGGGGACTCACCCGACGAAGTCGCGCACCTGCTCGTAGACGCCGTGGTCGTTGTTCATGTCGGTGTGCGAGACGCAGCCGACCTCGACGTTCGTGGCCCCGCCGAGGATCGCCGTGGTGTCGGGGGTGAGGGCCTCGTCGCAGTTGGACCAGTAACTGGCGTACGCGACGCCGCCCGGCGTCTCGTCACCGGAGTTGAGGGCCGTGAGGAAGGAGCTGCCGGTGTACATCTCCGCGCACGAGGTGTACAGCCACGAGCACCAGGACGCCGTGGTCGTGCCGTGGTTGACGCCGGCGGCCGAGACGAAGTCGTCCACGTACGCGGTGCCGCCGAGGTTCTTCAGGTAGTAGCGGGCGCTCAGCGCGCCCATCGAGTGGGTGACCAGGTCGACCTTCGAGGCGCCGGTCGCCCTGAGCACCCGCTGGACCTCGCTGGCCAGCTGCTGGGCGGTGGTCACGTTCGACTGCGACCAGCTGTACGACCAGGCGTCGAGCTCGGACGCGCTGTAACCGTCCGCCTTGAAGTCGGCGATCCAGTCGTCCCAGCTGCTCGCGTCACTGCTGAGCCCGTGCACGAAGACGACGGGGTTGTGGGTCGCCGCGTGTGCGGGGACCGCGGCGAGGGGGAGTGCCAGAAGGAGAGAAGTGACCACGGCCGTGCCGGCCGCGGCGATGCGACGCCCGAAGCGCTGCATGATGCCTCCTGAAACGGGTGGGGTTGTCAGGAGTGTCAGCGGGGGTCTACGCGCGCCGCATCGGTGAAGTCGCCGGTCTTTACGGGTCAATTAACTCGCCAGTAACGTGAGTTGTGTGGTGACTCCGGTGAACCCTCCGCATCAGACCCGCACTTCGCCACCGCAGCCCGTGATATCGGCCCTCCCCGAGGGCGTCAGGGTGCGGCTGCTGCATTCCGTTTACGGCGATCGGCGCGCCGCCGCCGAACTCGTGACGCGGCTGACCGGCCGTCAGTCGACCGGCCTGGACCCGCTCCCCACCGACCCCGCCGACCTGGCGCCCGCCCTGCTGCGCGCGCTACGCGCGCAGATCCGGGCCCTGCCCGACGACACCCGTCTCCTCCTGCTCCTCGCGGCGGCCGACCAGTATCCGGTCGCCACCCACGCCTTCCTGCGAGCCGTCACCGCCGCCCGCCTCGACACCCGCCCGCTGGAGACCGCGGAGGCGGCCGGCGTGGCCCACTCGGGGGCGGACGGAGTCGTCTTCCGGGACGCCTGGACGAGGATCGCCGCGTACGAGTCCGGCTCCCCGGCCGACCGCCGTGACGTGCACCGGCTGCTGGCCCGCGTGCTGCACGGCGCCGGCGAGACACCCCGCCGGTCCTGGCACCGCGGCGCGGGTGCCCTCGGTCCCAGCGGACGGCTCGCGGCGGAGCTGCGCGGCTCCGCGGACAAGGCCCGCGCCGGCGGTCGGCCGGATCTGGCGCGCGCCCTCCTGGAGCGGGCCGCCGCCCTCGGCACGGACCCCGCGCAACGCTCGCGCCTGCTGACACGTGCCGCCCTGGACGCCTGGAACGCGGGCGACGGCGACCGGGCGCGCACGCTCGCCGCCGGCGGCACCGCCGACGAGGCCCTCGGCGGCCTGTTCGCGCTGCGCGCGGGGAACGCGACGGAGGCGTTCGACGGTCTGCTGACGGCGCTGATCCACCGGCCGAGACCCGCCCACCCGCCGAGAGGGAACGGTTCTTCAGGCGGTGAGGAGCCGGACGATCCCGCCCGCCACCTCCTCGCCCGTGCCACCGAGGCCGCCATCTACACCGGTGACCTGCGCCGCTGCCGGGAGGCCGCCCGCCTCGCCGACCGGCTCGGGATCGCACCGCCCGGCACGCTCGGCGGACTCGCGGCCGCCTTCGAGGGGCGCTACGAGGACGCCCGCGACCTCCTGCGCGCGGCGGCCGGGCGCTGCGGCCCCGGCGGCGACCCCACCCTCCTGGTCCACGCGGGCATCGCCGCTCTGATGCTCGGCGACCACACCGGCGCCGCCACCGCGACCCTCCGGGCCGCGGCCTCGGCCCGGGCCCGGGGCACGAGGGCCGTCATGGCACAGGCCATGGAGTTCCGTGCCTACGCCGACTTCTGGACCGGCCGCCCGCGGGCCGGACAGGCGGCGGCGACGGAGGCCCTGCACCAGGCGTACGCCACCGGACAGGACAACGGCGCCTGTCACCTCCAGGCCGCCCTCGCCATGTTCGCGGCGATCACCGGAGACGCCGACGTCTGCCGCGAACGCGCCGCCGCCGCCCGCTCCTACGCCCTCGCCCGGGGCCTCGGCCTGCCCGCCGCCCTCGCCCAGTGGGCGCTCGCCTTCCTCGACCTCACCGACGGCCGCTTCGCCGGAGCGGCGGCCCGGCTGCGCGCCCTCGCCGGGTTCGGCCCCGGCCACGGCCACCGGGCCATCCGGCACCTGGCCACCCCGCACTACGTCGAGGCCGCCGCCCGCACCGACGACACCCGGATCGCCCGAGCCGCCCACGCCGACTACCACCGCTGGGCGACGGCCGTACGCAGCCCCGACGACCTCGCCCTGAGCGCCCGCTGCCGTGCCCTGCTGACCCCCGGTGAGGAGGCGGTCGAGCACTACCGCACCGCCCTCGACCACCACGCCCAGGGCACCCGGGACTTCGAACGCGCCCGCACCGAGCTGCTGTTCGGCAGTGCTCTGCGCCGGCTGCGCCGCCGCCCGGAGGCGCGCGACCGGCTCCGCAGCGCCCTGGAGGCCTTCGAGCACTTCGGAGCGCCCCACTGCGCGGCGCGGGCCCGCGCCGAGCTCCGCGCGCTAGGCGCCCCCGCGGCGCCGACGCACGCCGTGAACCCGGCCGCACGTCTCACCGCCCAGCAGTTGCTGGTCGCCCGCATGGTCGCCGAGGGCGCCACCAACCGCGAGATCGCCGCCCGTCTGGCGCTCAGCCCGCGCACCATCGACCACCATCTGCGGGGCGTCTTCACCCGGTTGGGCATCCGCTCCCGCATCGAACTGGTGCGTCTCATCGCGGAGAGCGAGGTCCCCTGAAGACGTCTCAGGGCGCCTCGCGCACCCCGAACGCCTCCGCGTCCCACGTCCCGTCCAGCCGTGGTGCCAGCCAAGCCGGCGCCGCGGCCCGGAAGTCGGCGGGGTCCAGCCGACCGGCACCGGCCGGGAGGGCGCCGAGCAGCGGGGCTCCGGACACCTCCGGCAGATCCCCGAGATTGCAACGCGAGGCGAGATCCGGGGAGTCGGGCCAGCTGCCGATCACCACACCCGCCAACTCCAGTTCACGGCGCCGGAGTTCACGGGCCGTCAGCTCCGTGGTGTTGAGCGTGCCCAGGCCCGCCGCCGCCACGACCAGGACCGGCGCCCGCAGCAGCAGTGCCGCGTCGGCCAGGGTCCCGCCCTCGTCGTCGAAGCGGACGAGCAGCCCGCCCGCCCCCTCCACCAGCACCAGATCGTGCTCGACGGCCAGCTTGGCGGCGGCCTCGGCGACCTCCGCCGGGTGCACCGGCCGGAGAGCCGCCCGCCGCGCGGCCGTCGCCGGGGCCAACGGCTCGGGAAAGCGGGCGAGTTCGGCCTTCGTCACGGCGCCCGCGAGCCGCGCCACCTCGTCGGCGTCCCCGGGCTCGTCCGGCCGTACGCCGGTCTGCGCGGCCTTCAGGACGGCGACCGTCCGTCCGGCGGCGAGCGCGGCGGCGGCGACGGCGGCCGTGGTGACGGTCTTGCCGACCTCCGTGCCCGTCCCCGTGATCACCAGTACCGGCATGTCATCCCTCCCGGGCGGCGGCGCACACCGCGCGCGCGATCCGTGCCACGTCCCCGTCACCCGTGACGTAGGGCGGCATCGTGTAGACGAGGTCGCGGAACGGCCGCAGCCACACGCCCTCGCGCACTGCGGCCTCCGTCGCCGCCTTCATGTCGACGTCGTGGTCCAGCTGCACGACCCCGATGGCGCCGAGGACCCGTACGTCCTTCACACCCGGCAGCTCACGGGCCGGCGCCAGCCCCTCCCGCAGCCCCGCCTCGATGCGCTTGACCTCGGCGAGCCAGTCCTGCCCGAGCAGCAGCCCGATCGACGCACAGGCCACCGACGCGGCCAGCGGGTTGCCCATGAAGGTGGGGCCGTGGGCCAGCACCGGGACCTCGCCCCGCGAGATGCCGTCGGCCACACGCGGCGTGCACAAGGTCGCCGCCATCGTCAGGTAGCCGCCGGTCAGCGCCTTGCCGACGCACATCACGTCCGGCGTCACCGCCGCGTGCTCGGCGGCGAACAGGGCGCCCGTGCGGCCGAACCCGGTCGCGATCTCGTCGAACACCAGCAGCACGTCATGCGCGTCGCAGGCCTCGCGCAGCACCCGCAGATACGCGGGGGAGTGGAACCGCATCCCGCCCGCACCCTGCACCACCGGCTCCACGATCACCGCGGCCAGTTCGTCCGCATGCTGCTCGACCGCCGCGCGCAGCTGTTCGGCGTACGACTCCTCGTACCCGGCCGGGGGCGCGTCCACGAAGACCTGGCGGGGCAGGACCCCGGACCACAGCCCGTGCATCCCGCCCTCGGGGTCGCACACCGACATCGGCTGCCAGGTGTCACCGTGGTAGCCGCCACGCCAGGTCAGCAGCCGCTGCTTGCCCGGACGGCCCAGCGAGCGCCAGTACTGCAGGCACATCTTCACCGCGACCTCGACCGACACCGACCCCGAGTCGGCCAGGAAGACATGCTCCAGGCCGTCAGGAGACATGTCGACAAGGAGCTTCGCGAGCCGGACCGCGGGCTCGTGGGTGAGCCCGCCGAACATCACATGGCTCATCCGCCCGAGCTGCTCCCGCGCGGCCTCGTTCAGCACCGGGTGGTTGTATCCGTGGATCGCCGACCACCAGGAGGACATGCCGTCCACGAGTTCACCGGAGGGGGTGCGCAGCCGCACCCCGCTCGCCGACTCCACGACGAGCGGGTCGACCCGGCCGGGCATCGGACCGTACGGATGCCACACATGCCGCCGGTCGAGCGCCAGCAGCTCCGGTACGGGCAGGCCGGGCAGATCAGGCATTGGGCGCGAGATCCGTTCCGGCGCCTCGACGGCGTACGGCGACGAGATCGGTCCGCGCCTCGTTGGCGGGGGCGGCCGGGGCCGCCGTACCGCAGACGCCGCCGCCCTCGTGGGACCCGCAGCCAGCGGACTCGTGCGAGCCGCAGCCGCCCCCGGCCGTCGCCCGGTGCTCCGGCAGGGTCACCTCGCCCGCGCCCTCCACCTCGAAGCCGGCGTCGGCGATCATCTCCAGGTCGGCCTTGCCGGCCTGGCCCTCGGTGGTGAGGTAGTCGCCGAGGAAGATCGAGTTGGCGAGGTTCAGGGCGAGGGGCTGCATCGTGCGCAGATGTACCTCGCGGCCGCCGGCGATACGCACCTCGACGTCCGGGCAGACGAAGCGGACCATCGCGAGGATGCGCAGGCAGCGCTGCGGGGTGAGGTTCCACTCCTTGGCCAGCGGGGTGCCCTCGACCGGGATCAGGAAGTTCACCGGAACCGAGTCGGGGTCCAGCTCGCGCAGCGAGTAGACGACGTCGACCAGGTCCTCGTCGCTCTCGCCCATGCCGGCGATCAGACCCGAGCAGGCGGACAGACCGGCCGCGTGCGCCTTGGTCACGGTGTCGACCCGGTCGGCGTAGGTGTGGGTGGTCGTGATGTCGCCGTAGGTCGACTCGGACGTGTTGAGGTTGTGGTTGTAGGCGTCCGCACCCGCCTCGCGCAGCCGCTCGGCCTGGCCGTCGGAGAGCAGACCGAGACAGGCGCACACCTCGACGCCCTCGTTCTGCTCCTTGATCGCCTTGATGGTGCCGGCGACCCGGTCCACGTCACGGTCGGTCGGACCGCGCCCGGACGCCACCAGACAGACCCGCTTGGCGCCGCCCGCGAGGCCGGCCGCCGCGGCCTGGGACGCCTCGTCCGGCTTGAGCCAGGTGTACTTCAGGATGCCGGTCGAGGAGCCCAGCCGCTGGGAGCAGTAGGAGCAGTCCTCGGGGCACAGCCCGGACTTCAGGTTGACGAGATAGTTGAGTTTCACCCGCCGTCCGAACCAGTGCCGGCGCACCTTTCCGGCCGCGGCCACCACGTCGAGCAGGTCGTCGTCGGAGGTGGCCAGCACGGCCAGCGCCTCCTCGCGGGTCGGCAGCTCGCGCCGAAGCCCCTTGTCCACCAGCGTGTTCAGCAGGTCCATGAGAGCCGATCCTGTCCTACGGACCCGCTTCCGGCCAAGGTAGGGATCGAACAACTCACCCGCTTTGACGTGTGGGTATTGCCACACCGTGGGTAGCGTTTGCTGCCGCTAGGGTCTGTCCGTTGTCTACAAAAGCCCCGGAGGACCCCATGGCGTTCGGCTGGATCGACGAGCAGGCGGCGGCGCGCCGGCGGGCCGGACTCGTACGGACCCTGCGGCCACGCCCGGCCGACTCGCCGCTGCTCGATCTCGCGAGCAACGACTACCTGGGCCTGGCCCGTCATCCCGAGGTCGTGGCGGGCGCCGTAGCCGCCGCGCGGACCTGGGGCGGCGGCGCCACCGGGTCCCGGCTCGTCACCGGCACCACCGAGCTGCACAGCGAACTCGAACGCGAACTGGCCGACTTCTGCGGCTTCGAGGCCGCGCTGGTCTTCTCCTCCGGTTACGCGGCCAACCTCGCCGCCGTCACCGCCCTCGCGCCGCACGGCTCGCTGATCGTCTCCGACGCGGGCAACCACGCCTCCCTCATCGACGGCTGCCGGCTGGCCCGCGGCACCACCCAGGTGGTGGCGCACGCCGACCCGGACGCGGTGCGCAAGGCGCTCGGCACCCACGAAGGACCCGCCCTCGCGGTGTCCGACACGGTCTTCTCGGTCGACGGCGACGCGGCTCCCCTGGCCGGCCTAGCCGAGGCATGCCGGGAGCACGGCGCGGGCCTGGTCGTCGACGACGCCCACGGCGTGGGTGTGCTCGGCGCCGGCGGCCGCGGGGCCCCGCACGCGGCGGGACTCGCGGGCGCCGACGACGTGGTCGTCACGGTCACGCTGTCCAAGTCGCTCGGCAGCCAGGGCGGCGCCGTCCTCGGCCCCGCACGGGTCGTCGAACACCTGGTCAACGCGGCACGGACGTTCATCTTCGACACCGGTCTGGCCCCCGCCGCGGCGGGGGCCGCCCTCGCGGCCCTGCGGCTGCTCGGCCGTGAGCCCGAGCGGGCCACGCGTGCGCGCGAGGTGGCGACCGCACTGCACGCACGCCTGACCGCCGCGGGTCTGGAAGCGGTACGTCCGGACGCCGCGGTGGTCTCCGTGCGCGCGCCCTCTCCGGAGGAGGCCGTTCAGTGGGCGGCCGACTGCCGTGCCGCCGGGCTCTTGGTGGGCTGTTTCCGGCCCCCTTCCGTGCCCGACGGCATCTCACGGCTCAGGCTGACCGCCCGCGCGGACCTCTCCGAGGAGCAGATCGAACGCGCTGTACGAGTGATCGGCGGAACACGACCATGAGTCGGCGTGACACGGCCGTGCGCCGAACGGACGGAAACGGTCAGAACGCGCGGACGAAGCCCGCCCAGCTCTCGGGGGAGAAGAGCAGCGCGGGTCCGTCCGGGTCCTTGGAGTCGCGTACGGCGAGCAGCCCGGCACACGGCCCGGCCGACGGCCTCGCTGTCTCGACGCAGTTGTTCGCCCCGGTGCTGTAGCTGCTGCGCAGCCAGCGCACTTCGGGCAATCGGGTACTGGAGATTACGTTCCGAGGCAATGCGGACATGGTGCCTCCTTACGCGCCGTCACCCATCCCGGCGAGGTAATCCAACGAGTCCTCGGGCGAAAGGGCGTGGATCCGAAGGGTGTTGAAGGCCTCGGTGTAGGCCTGGAGGTCTTCTTTCCGTTCGAGGTAGAGGCTACTCGTCAAGTGGTCGAGAACAACCACATCCAGATCAGAAGTGCGCGAAAATGAGAAGATTACGAAAGGCCCAGTGATACCCACATGCGCCCCGGCAGTGAACGGCAGTACCTGCAGCCGCACTTGAGGAAGCCGCGCAGCCTCCAGGAGCCGCTCGCGCTGACGGGCCATCACCTCGGGACCGCCGACCTCCCGCCGCAGCACCGCCTCGTCCAGGACCGCGCTCAACTCCAGGGGCGGCTGCGCCCGAAGGATGTCCTGCCGGGCCAGCCGGACCTCGACCAGCGCGTCGAGACGTTCGTCGTCGAGACCGTCCACCGCGGCCCGGGTCACCGCGCGGGCGTACTCGGGCGTCTGGAGCAGTCCCGGTACGACCGAGGTCTCCAGCGTGCGCATCGCGCTCGCCTGGGACTCCAGACTGATGAAGTCCCGGTACGTCGGCGGCAGGACGCCCCGGTACGCGTGCCACCAATGGTGCCGGCCGCCGCCCTCGTCGGAGCCCGCCAATACCAGCAGCAGCTCCCGCAGATTCGCGTCCCCCACGCGGTAGGCGTCGAGAAGTAACCGCACATCGGCCGGTTTCACCCCGCTGGCACCGGTCTCGATGCGGCTCACCTTCGACTGGTGCCAGCCCACGAGCCGGGCCGCCTCACCGCTGGTGAGCCCCGCACCGGCGCGCAACGCACGCAGTTCGGCGCCCAGTTTCCGCCGGCGCACCGCGGGGCCGTGCTGCATGCGCTCCTCCTTACTCCTTATGAGCCGCCCAAATACGGTCTCGCGTCGCAGAGTTCACCGCTTCGAGCGACAGATATATGCACATCTTGGTGGATCGGCACCCGTCACAGCCTCCGTGATGGCACTCTGGCGATGAACCACCAGTCCGGGACCGTACTCGAACCATCCGCACCGTGTCGGACTCCGGTCCCGTGGGAAAGGGACGACGTCGCCATGGCAGACCACCTGGAAGCATCCGTCACTCTGCCGAGCGAACCCGCCTCGGTCTCCGCGGCCCGCACCTATGTCCTGAGCACACTGGCGGAGTGGGGGCTGCCGTCCACCACGGACGCCGCCGAAACCGTCCGCCTCATCGTCTCCGAACTCGCCACCAACGCCGTACAGCACACCTTCGGGCAGTCACCCACCTTCACGGTGGACATCGAGCTGGACCGTGACGAACAGCTGCGCATCGGGGTCACCGACAGCCACCCCCGCTTCCCCAAGCGGCTGCCCGCCGCGGTCCAGCAGGACAACGGACGGGGAATGGTGATCATCCGCTGGCTCGCCGCAGAGAGTGGCGGCAGGCTGAGAGTCAGGCCCACCCGGGAGGGCGGCAAGACCGTCTCCATCGAACTCCCGTGGACGGTACCGGCGGAGCCGGTCACCGCCGTGGGGCAGCAGGAGCCGTAGAAACGTCAGTTCGACAGTGCGGGAGTCCCAGGGGCAGTGCGGGCGCGGTGACGGCTCCGGGGCGATGCGCCGGGTGCGCAGGCGTCGGGCTCTGCGGTGCTCGGAGAGCCGCGCTCGCCGGAAGCAGCCCCAAGGGCCCGGACACACCGTCAGGACCGTCAGGATCGCCTCGCCCGCGGTCACTCCAGCGGCGCGGGGCCGAGCGGTGCTGGGCGGCGGGTGCGGTCGGCGCGCACCGGCGGGGTCTCGTTGCGGGCGGTGCAAGGGCGGTGCAGGGCCGGTGCACGGGCGATGGTCGGCCATGGGGGCACGGGGGACCGCCTGAGCCCGTGTCACGCGTCCGGGGAGACCCGAGGGGGCGGCGGGAGGTCAGGTCGCCGCCGCCCCCTCGGGGGCGTCACTTGACCCGGCCGTACCAGACGCTCTTCGTCCAGATCCTCTGCAGCCTGACCACGTCCCCGGTCTTGGGGGCGTGCCAGATCTTTCCCTTCCCGGCGTAGATACCGACGTGGTAGACGTTCGAACCCGAGTGGAAGAACACCAGGTCGCCGGCCTTGCGGCTGCCAGCGCCGATGTGGCGGGTCTTGTTGTACTGCTGGGCCGCCGTGCGCGGGAGCTTCTTGCCCGCCTTCTTGAACGAGTACAGCGTGAGCCCTGAGCAGTCGAAGCGGCGGGGCCCGGTGGCGCCGTACTTGTACGGCAAGCCCTTCTTCGATGCCGCTACCTTGAGCGCCTTCGTCGCCGGCGTCGCGGCGGCGGCGTCGGCTGCGACACCCGGGACCACGACGGAGCCGCCCACGGCGGCGATGGCGAAGGCCGAGGCCGTACCGGCCCGGACCATCAGCGACGGGACACGATTGAGCGCAGTCATGCGCAACCCTTCGTCAGCCGCCTGTGAAGGATGACCTGTCGGATTCGGGCTGGCGAAGTTGCCCGGCCGCTGACGCGGCTTCACCCCAAGGGCTGCTCGATGCGGTCATGGCGTGACCGTTCCGGCGACCCGTCGTTGCTTGGGTCCTCCACTCCTGCCGATCCACTCCTGTCGACCGGTCATCCGGGCGGCGGCAGGACTCGGCGTCCGCCCGGATCGCCCCGCCGCTGCGGCGGGGGCTTGTCGTCAGACAGGGATCTTGGCGCACGGATGTCCCAAAAACCCAATGGAACCGGGGGTTTGTGTTGTTACTCACCACTCACCCGTTCGGGTGGACACCTGACCTAACAAAGCGGCGTCGAGGGGTCCACGTGCCGCGCGACCAGCACAGAAACTCCTCATTCCCTCCCTGAACCACGCGCGTTGCGCAACCTCGGCGGTCCCGAAAATGGAGCCGCATCTCCTGCAAATGGCGGTACGTCTTTTGGTCCGTTTCAACCGCGCTCCGGACGCCCCGTCAGACCGTGGGCGTCCGGAAGCGGTGCCGATGCGTCAATTGCCGGACTCGGGCGGCACGGTGACCCTGGCCGTACGCCGCTCGCCGTCCAGGACCCGCAGGGCCCGCGCCAGTGTCGTGGCGTGCAGTTCCCGCTCGCCCCGGCCGTGCATCAGCACCAGCGCGTCGCGCAGCTCGGCCGCCCGGCTCACCAGCGCCTGGGCCGCGCGCAGTCCGCCGTAGGTGTCCTCGCGCCGGGCCGGGTTGATACGGCCCAGCAGGTCGACCACGTCGAGATAACGGTCGATCAGCTCGCCCTCGGCGCGCGTGAGCGCGGGCAGCGGGGGAAGGTCCGGCACCATCGAGGGCTCACCTCGCGTCCGGTGCGGTGCGGGAGGACTTGCGGCTCGGGACGATCGCGTCCGCGAGGCCGTAGTCCAGGGCGCCCTGGGCGTCCAGGATCTTGTCCCGCTCGATGTCCGCGCTCACCTGCTCGGTGCTGCGCCCGGTGTGCCGGACGAGCAACTCCTCCAGGCGGGCCCGCACCCGGAGCAGCTCGTCGGCCTGGATGGCCAGGTCACTGGCCTGCCCCTGCACCGGCTCGCTCAGCGCGGGCTGGTGGATCACCACCCGTGCGCCCGGCAGTACGGACCGCTTGCCCGGGGTGCCCGCCGCCAGCAGCACCGCCGCGGAGGAGCCGGCCTGGCCGAGGCAGGTCGTCTCCACGTCGCAGCTGACGTACCGCATCGTGTCGTAGATCGCCGACATCGCGCTGAACGAGCCGCCGGGGGAGTTGATGTACAGCGCGATGTCCCGGTCCGGGTCCTGGTACTCGAGGTACATGAACTGCGCCATCAGATCGTTCGCCGAGATGTCGTCGATCTGCGTCCCGAGGAAGACGATCCGCTCCTCCAGCAGCTTCGAGTACGGATCCATCGACTTCTGCCCGAAGCTCGTGCGCTCATGGAACTCGGGCAGGACGTAACGGGCGGTCGGTCGGGCCATGGGTGCCCCTCCTTTGACGTCTGTAAGAAATGTACAGGATGTACGTGACGTTGGGGCAGGGGGTTCCTCGATGTCGCCGGCCGGCCCTGATCTGCGAGATTGTCGCGGCTCGCCGCGGTATGAGCGTCCGTCAATGGGTGCGGGAGGCGTGCGGCGGCTTGTGTCCGCTTCATGACCGTCTTCACCGACACTTGCCGCCAGGCCGGCGTCCGCCGGTCCGTGAGCATGATCGGCTCCAGCGCTGACAACGCGCTTGCCGAGTCCTTCCATCAACAGGCCCGCCTCCCGCGGCCGGTCCAGGATCAGGTCCAGCACGCGCCGCAGCGCCCGGTCGCCACCAGGCGGTCCCGGAAGTCGCTCAGCACGGAACAGTCGAACCCGGGACCGGTCAACTCCAGCCCCAGGAGAACTTCCAGTCGATGCGCCCGCGCAGGGCAGTGGTCGCCTGGCGGTCCGACAGGCGGCCCTCCACGAACTGCAGCACCGACGCGAGCGCCAACTGGTGGGGCGGCCGGGCAGGTTGGCAACGCTGCGGAAACAGATCCATGAAGTCCTGGACGCAGCGACACCTCGATCACCTCACACTCGTGCCGCCACGCCGTTGCGGCCATCATCCCGCCGCCGCAAGGTCACTTGGCGACCACAGCCGAATGCGCCAACGGTGTCCTCCGGCGGGATGGTGCCGCTCGTAGGGACGGCAGAAGGAGGTCCCGTCGCTTTCGGTGGGCCTCACCTTTGCGGCGGGGGTGACTTCACGCTCGTCGGCCATGGCCAAGCCGTGCATCGTTCCCCTTGTTGTCTGTGGGGAGGCGACAGGCTCGCGGTGCGAAGTCGCGGGCGTCCCTGCGTCAGGGGCTGCGGGCGCGCTGGGGCTGAGGTGTCCGCGATGGGCGTGCCCTCGGGGGTGCGGGTTCAAGCGGCTCGCCATCGCCGGGCTTGCGCACGTCGTAGGGCTTTTTGGAAGGCCGGAAGAGTGAGCGGGCTGGGGGATGGGGAGGTGAAGGGGGGTCGGGCAGCTGCAAGTCTATGCGTTCGCGGGCGTTGTTGATCAATGTCCTCTACGGAAAGATTGTAAGAATCCCCTCTTGAAATCGGGCATATATGTACACTCCGACCATGATTACTGTCGCTCTGACTGCATGATGTGTACGGTGGTTGGAATCTTCATGCAGCGCGCCCCGGGTCGTTGGTGACTGGGGCTCTCGTCACTCGGGAGGGATGCCGATATGGGGCCTGAGGCACCGCAGGGCTTTCGTAGTCTGGCCATGAACATGGGGCTCAAGGACGTGGACGACGACTTCGCCGTTGTCGTCTCCGAGGTGCCCGCACGGTCGGCTGCCGTTTTCACGCGATCGCGTTTCGCGGGCCCGAGCGTGGTTCTCAGTCGCAAGGACGCACCCCTGCAGCGCAGCCGGGGCATGGTCGTGCTCTCCCGGAACGCCAATGTGGCGACGGGCAGTGCCGGAGCCGCGCACGCCGACGAGGTGCGCACCAGGGTTGCCGCGGCCGTGGGGATCGCTCCCGAAGAGCTGGTCATCGGCTCCACCGGCGTGATCGGTCAGCCCTATCCCATGGAGAGCATCCGCGCGGGACTGTCCACCCTGACGTGGCCGTTCCCCGATGCGGACTACGCCGCCGCCGCCAAGGCGATCATGACGACCGACACCCGACCGAAGTGCAAGACGGTCTCCTGCGGCGATGCGGTACTCACCGGGATCGCCAAGGGCGTCGGCATGATCGAGCCCAACATGGCCACCCTGCTCACGTTCTTCTTCACCGATGCGGACATTCCGGCCGGCGAACTCGACGCCCTGTTCCGGCGGGTGATGGACAAGACGTTCAACGCCCTGAGCATCGACACGGACACCTCGACCAGCGACACCGCGGCCATCTTCGCCAATGGTCTGGCCGGCCCGGTGGATCTGGCCGAGTTCGAGCAGGCGTTGCACGAGTGCGCCCTCCACCTCGTCCGCGACATCGCCTCGGACGGTGAAGGTGCGTCCAAGCTCATCGAGGTCCAGGTCACCGGAGCTCGCGATGACGCCCAGGCCAAGCGCGTCGCCAAGAGCGTGGTCAACTCGCCCTTGGTCAAGGCGGCTGTGCACGGCGCGGACCCGAACTGGGGCCGGGTCGCGATGGCGATCGGCAAGCTCGATGACGAGTCCGACATCGAGCCGGCACGGGTGCGCATCCAGTTCGGTGATCTGGCCATGTACCCGGAGGAGCCGAGTAGCGGCCTCCTGGCGGAAGCCGCCCGCTATCTGAGCGCGGCCGAGGTGGTCATCCGGTGTGATCTCGGCATCGCCGACGGGGCGTTCACCGTCTACGGCTGTGACCTCACCGAGGGCTACGTGAAGATCAATTCCGAGTACACGAGCTGAGCGCGGCGCACAGGCCGTGAGAACTACCGACCTCCGAACGGAGGCGGTGTGGCCCGCGGTTGCGGGTTGACGCATCTGATGGCCGGACCGCTGGTCGTCCGCGGGTGGATCCCGGCGGCAGCGGCAACCGGTACGAGTTCAGGGGGAAGCTTTATGAAGAACCAAGGTCAAGAGCAAGGGTGTTGTCGCCTGCCGTGGGGCAGGGCTGCCATCGCACGGTATGCGAAGCGCGACAGCATAGTGCTCCCTCGCACGGGTCGGACTGCTGCTCCAGTCTCCCGGGCGGGGGACAGGGGCTGTGCGGCCGCACCGGCCCGCGATGCCGGCCGGACGGCAGTTCGGGCATGACGATCAGCGGGGACGAGGAGGGAGTGGCGGACTCGGCGGAAAGCCTGCGGCTGCGAGCCGAGGACCTCTTCAGGGCAGGCCGTGCGGACGAGGCGCAGGTGCTGTTGATCAGGGCTCTCGCCGAGGCTGACAAAGAAGCCGGAACTTCCAGGGCGGCACTCCTGGAGCGCATGGGACGCTATCTCGATGCCGCCAGCACCAGTTGGACCCACGACTACTTCGAGCAGGCGCTGGCCGAACTGCACGAGGACGAGCCGTTCCACAGCAGGATCAAGGTGTTGTGCTCGGCGGGCTTCGCCTATGTGCAGCGGGGGCGCCCGGATGACGGAATGCGTCTGCTCAACGAAGCGATCACCCTGACCCAGGGTGCCGGCGACGTGGAGCTGGAAACCACCGTCTACACGATCGCGGCCGAGACCCTGATGGCGCTCGGCAGTTTGGGCGAGTCGCTCGACTGCACCCGTCGGGCCCGCCGTGCGGGCATGGATTCCGGGCATCACCCCCTGGTGATCCGCTCCTACTTCAACGAGGCGCGGGCCACGTACCTGCGTACCGGTAGCGTCAGTGACGCGATGCGCATCCGCAGAGCCGGTCTCAAGTGTGCCGCTGGGCTCGGGCAGTTGGACACCGAGGAAGGCAACACCCTTCGCCTGGCACTGATCGAGGACCTCATCGAGGCGGCCAACTGGCCCGAGGCCGCCGAACTGCTCGGGCCGGAGATGAACAGCGGTCACGGCTCGCTCAACGAGGTCGAGGAGACGCTCGTACGCTGCTGGTTCTCGACGTGGCGGGGCCAACGACCCGTGAAGGTGCCGCCGTTCACCGAACTCGTCGAGTCCAGCAGTCCGCTGCACCAGGCCTATCTGCTGAGCCTCGCCTTAGCTGGGGCGGCCCGGCTGAAGGACTACCGGAGCGTGGAGGAGCTGACCGGACGGGCGCTGGGTCACGCCGAGGGCTTCCTCGCCCCACCCAGCAGCGGTCTCTACATCATCGACGCGCTGGCCTCGGCGATCGAGGCGCAGAGCGGCCGACGCCACACCGTCATGCATCCCGAGTGCGCTCCGCGGCGGCTGCTCGACGTGGTGGAGCGCGTCTACGAGGAGACCCGTCGTCATGTTTCCGCCCGCTACGAGCTCACCGACGGGGTGGTGTCCCAGGCGCGCGCTCTGGTGGCCGCGCCCGAGGAGGCGGCGCCGCACTGGGACCACGCGATCCTCGTCTTCAGGCGCACCCATGCGTGCGCGCGCCTCGTCCCGGCCCTGCTGGGGCGGGCCGCGCTGTGCGAGCCCGGTGATCCGCACGCCGAGATGCTGCTGGTGGAGGCAGAGCGCATCGCCGAGTGGATGCAGGCCGGGCCGTATCTCGAACGGATCGCCCAACTGCGGGGCACGGCGGAGCGGTCCGAGCCCTCAGCAGCGGTGCTGACGGGGCGACAGCTCGAAGTGGTGGCGCTGCTGGCGGACGGCCAGACCGACCGGGAGATCGCCGTGAGGCTCGGGCTCAGCGTGCGCACGGTGAACGCACATGTCGTGCAGATCCTCACGCGGCTCGGCGTCCGCAACCGAGCCGAGACCGCGGCCTGGTACTACCGGTCCGGCCCGACGCGGCAAGCCTGACCGCCGCGCAACCGATCGCGCCGGAAGGCGGCCTGACGGTGAGCGTTTCTTCACGGAGTCCGGCACGGATGACGCCGGGCGCCGGAAATCGGCGTGCTGCGCGCGGGAATTGAGAAGGGGCCGCAGGGGGCGCGCTATTCGTAGCTCGCCCCCGCTGGTCAGTGGCCGATGATGTTACACCCCTCGCCGAGACAGTAGCACCTTGCCGCATTCCGATACGTGGGATGGGGATAGGTAGAACTACCGATGTGCTTATGACCGTCGGCCGGATAGAACTTGGTGTGTTGCCGTCGACGACGTGCAACACGCCGCTTTTCGTGGAATCGGTGCGAATGGTGAAATCCACGCCACACGAATGGCTATCGCGCCCGGGGTCTCACGGGCACTCCGGGGGCGATCATGTTCGCCCGATATGGCGCGAGGGCGGCACATTTCTCACTGATTCTCCTGGCGTCACCTGTGCTGCAGGCATGCGCCGAGAGGGCGATTCAGTGTGCCCGAACCAGCGTTGCCACGGATTTCCTGAATAAGAACCTGGAGTGTCATGTCCCGCATTTCCACCGCCCCCGGTGACCAGCCGACCGCCGCGCACGCCCTGCTGAAGAGGCTGAGTGAGCACGGGGTGGAGAAGGTGTTCGGGGTCGTCGGCCGTGAGGCCGCGTCGATCCTGTTCGACGAGCAGGACGGGGTGGAGTTCGTGCTGACCCGGCACGAGTTCACAGCGGGTGTCGCGGCCGACGTACTGGCCCGCATCACAGGCCGCCCGCAGGCCTGCTGGGCCACCCTGGGCCCGGGCATGACCAACCTGTCCACCGGCATGGCCACCTCGATGCTGGACCGGTCCCCGGTCATCGCGCTGGCCGCGCAGTCCGAGTCGCACGACATCTTCCCCAACGACACCCACCAGTGCCTCGACCTGGTGGCGATCGCCAAGCCGATGTCGAAGTACGCGGCCGAGCTGGAGCGCCCCGCGGAGATCACCGACTTGGTCGACTCCGCCGTGGCCGCCTCGATGACCGAACCCGTCGGGCCGTCGTTCATCTCGCTCCCCGTCGACCTGCTCGGTTCCTCCGACGGTGTCGACCTGGCCCAGGACCACGGGCCCGCCCGCACCCCGCACAAGCCCATCGGCGCGGTCCAGCCGGGCTGGGAGCAGGACGCCGACCGTGCCGCCGAGCTGCTGGCCGGCGCCGAGCACCCGGTGTTCGTGGTCGGCGCGGCCGCGATCCGCTCCGGTGCGGTCGACGCGATCCGCGTGCTGGCGGAGCGACTTGGCATCCCGGTCATCACGACATACATCGCCAAGGGCGTCCTGCCGCACGACCACGCCCTCAACTACGGTGCGGTCACCGGCTACATGGACGGCATCCTCGGCTTCCCCGCCCTGGAGACCCTGTTCGGCCCCGCCGACGTCATCCTGACCCTGGGCTACGACTATGCCGAGGACCTGCGCCCCTCGATGTGGGAGCGCGGCCAGGACAAGCAGACCGTGCGCGTCTCCCCGACGGCCAACCCCGTACCGCGCGTCTACCGGCCCACGGTCGACGTGGTGACCGACGTGCTGGCCTTCGTCGAGCATCTCGACGCCGCCACCACCGACCTGCCGGCCAAGGTCCGCCACGACATCACGCCGCTGCGCGAGCGCATCGCCGAGTTCCTCGCCGACCCCGAGGAGTACGCGGACGGCATGCGCGTACACCAGGTCATGGACTCCATGAACGCGGTGATGGCCGAGACCGCCGGGCCCGGCGCCGGCACCATCGTCTCCGACATCGGCTTCTTCCGGCACTACGGAGTCCTGTTCGCCCGCGCCGACCAGCCCTACGGCTTCCTGACCTCGGCCGGGTGCTCCAGCTTCGGCTACGGCATCCCGGCCGCCATCGGTGCCCAGCTGGCCCGCCCCGGCGAGCCGACCTTCCTCATCGCGGGCGACGGTGGCTTCCACTCCAACAGCGCGGACCTGGAGACCATCGCGCGCCTGGGCCTGCCGATCGTCACGGTGGTCGTCAACAACGACACCAACGGTCTGATCGAGCTCTACCAGAACATGGGACACCAGCGCAGCCACGACCCGGCCATCAAGTTCACCGGAGTCGACTTCGTCGCCCTGGCCGAGGCCAACGGCGTGGAGGCCACCAAGGCCACCAACCGCGCGGAACTGCTCGGCGCGCTGCGCAAGGGCGCCGAACTGGGACGCCCCTACCTGATCGAGGTGTCCATCAACTACGACTTCACCACGGGCGGTTTCGGCGCCCTGAAGATCTGATGGCCCCCCTCGGCACCCTCCCGCCCGCCCTCGGGTTCCTGGCCTGCGCGCACACGGGCGCCGGCGCGGCACCCCCGGGCCCTGTCGCCACCCGGGCGCTGCACGCCGAGGCCGGCGGGGCGCTGTCCGCCCAGATCCTCTCGGCCACCGTGCTGCACGGTCCCGGCACCGACCCGGGACGCGCCTGGACCCGGGCCGGCGATACCGTCGTCGTGGTCGCGGGGGAGTTCTACAACCAGGACGAGCTGCGCTCCGTCCTGCCCGGCAGCCCGGCGTGCGACAGCGACGCCGAACTACTCGCGGCGCTCTTCGACCGCTACGACCTGCATGCCTTCCGGCTGGTCAACGGACGATTCGCGGCCGTGGTGGCGAGCGGTGCCCGGCTGTGCGCGGCCACCGATCACGCGGGCTCCGTCCCGCTGTATCTGCGGCCCGCTCCCGGGGACATCCGCATCGCGACGGAGGCCAAGGCGCTGGCGGCACAGGGCTCGCCCCGGGGCCCCGCACTGCCCGGGACGCGCCGGGTTCCAGGACTGCCCGGCGTGCACCAGGTGCCGGCCGGGACGGTCCTGGAACTGGCGGTGGACTCCGCCGACGGCAGCCTCCATCGCACCTGGGAACCTCCCAGCGCGCGCCGGATCCTTTCCGAGGACGCGGCATGCCGGGCGGTCCGCGGCGCTCTGGAACGTGCCGTCGAGCGCCGGCTGGCCGTCGGGACCAAACCGTTGGTGGTGCTGTCCGGGGGCATCGACTCCTCCGCGGTCGCCGCCCTCGCCGCCGCCCACGGCCCGCTCGACACCCTGTCCATGGGGACCGACCTCTCGGACGAGTTCCCGCAGGCCGAGGTGGTGGCCCGGCACCTGGCCACGGACCACAGCGAACTCGTCATCCCCATGGACGCGTTGCTGCGCCGGCTGCCGTACACGGTGTGGGCGGCGGAGACCCTGGACGCCGACATCGTCGAGTACCTGCTGCCGCTGGTCGGCCTGTACCGCGGACTCCCGGACACGCCACGGCGCGTCCTCACCGGCTACGGGGCCGACATCCCCCTCGCCGGCATGCACCGCGAGGACCGGTTGCCGCAGCTGGACACCGCCGTCGCCCACGACATGGCCACCTTCGACGGACTCAACGAGATGTCGCCGGTGCTCGCCGCCGTGCACGGTCACTGGACCAGCCACCCCTACTGGGACCGCGACGTCCTGGATCTGCTGGTCGGCCTGGAGGCCGGGCTGAAACGCCGCCACGGACGCGACAAGTGGGTGCTCAGAGCCGCCATGACGGACCTGCTTCCAGAGGAGACCGTCACCCGCCCCAAGCTAGGTGTGCACGAGGGCTCCGGGGTCTCGGTCGCCTTCACCCGGCTGCTGTCCGACAACGGCGTGCCCGACCGGGACATCGCCACGGCGAAGACCCTCGTGGTCCGCGAACTCTTCGACCGGACCGTGGCCGAGGGCGGCCACCCCGACCAGGTGAGCGGTGAGAGCGCGATCCACGCCGCGCTGCGCCGGCTGCGCCAAGGAGCGGCATGACCGAGCCCACCCCGCGCATCGACCCGCACGTCGCCCAGCGCATCGATTCGCACCTCTCCCCGCGCTACGCGCAGATCCCCACGTTCATGCGGCTGCCGCTCGACCCGGAGCCGCGCGGCAAGGACGTCGCCGTCATCGGAGCGCCGTACGACGGGGGCACCAGCTACCGGCCGGGAGCCCGCTTCGGGCCCCGCGCGATCAGAGCCGAATCGGGTCTCATCCACGGAATCGGCATCGACCGGGGGCCGGGTACCTTCGACCTCATCGACTGCGTCGACGCGGGCGACATCGACCTCACGCCGTTCAACATGCACATCGCCATGGAGACCGCGGCCCTGCACCTCACGCGGCTGCTCGAGCACAACGGCGCATTCCTCATGCTCGGCGGCGACCACTCGCTCACCCTGGCGGCCCTGCGTGCCGTCGCCGGCAAGCAGGGACCGGTGGCGGTGCTGCACCTGGATGCACACTCCGACACCAACCCGGCCTTCTACGGCGGCGAATACCACCACGGCACCCCCTTCCGGCACGGCATCGAGGAGAAACTCATCGACGCCGGGGCGATGGTGCAGATCGGCATCCGCGGCCACAACCCGCGGCCCGACTCGCTCGACTACGCACGCGGCCACGGCGTCCGCGTGGTGACCGTCGACGAGTTCGCCGACACCGGCGTTCGCGGTGTCGCCGAGCTCGTGCGCGAGCACGTGGGACGGCGCCCCGTGTACGTCTCGGTGGACGTCGACGTCCTCGACCCCGCCTTCGCCCCGGGCACCGGAACGCCCGCGCCCGGCGGCCTGACCTCGCGGGAACTGCTCGGGCTCCTGCGCTGCGTCGGAGACCTCAACCCGGTCGGCTTCGACGTGATGGAGGTCGCGCCGGCCTACGACCACGCGGGCATCACGGCCGTGGTCGCCACGGAGATCGGCGCGGAACTCCTCCACCAGTACGCGCGAGCCCATGCCCCCGCTCCCACGACGAACGAGAACGCCCGGGAGACACCCTGATGAACGAACCGAACGCGCCTGTGCTCGACTGCGGCGCCCACCAGGACGCGCTGCGGGAACTCGCCGCGGAACTCCCGCGGACACCCCGCGCGGACCTGCACGCCTTCTTCACCGCGGCCGAACGGCTCACCGACCGACTACCCGCTGAACTCGCCGCCGCAGTAGGCGAGTTCGGTGAACGGGGTCACCGGCGCGGCTACCTGCTGCTGCGCGGCCTGCCGGTCGAGGACGACGCCGACCTGCCCGCCACGCCGACCTCCTCGCCTGCGCCCGAGGACCGTCCGCTGCTCGCCATGGAAGCGATGCTCGCGCTGGTCGGCCGCGCCCTTGGACTGCACACCGGCTATGCGGAGCTGCGCGCCGGCACCGTCTACCACGACGTGTACCCGGCGCCCGGCGCCCACGACCTGTCCTCGGAGTCCTCCGAGACCCTGCTGGACTTCCACACGGAGATGGCGTACCACGCCCTGCAGCCCCACTATGTGCTGCTCGCCTGCTCCCGCGCCGACCACGAGCGCCGGGCCGCCACGCTGGTGGCCTCCGTGCGCAACGCGCTGCCGCTGCTCAGCGACGAGGTGAAGGCCGGGTTGTACGACGTCAAGATGCCGTGCCGCGTCGACCTGGCGTTTCGGGGCGGCGCCGAGGACCCCGGAGCCATCGCGCACGTCACCCCGCTGTACGGCGACGAGGGCGATCCGTTGCTCGGTTACGACCGTGAGCTGCTCGCGCCGGTCGAGCCCGCGCATCACGAGGCCCTCGCCGCCCTGTCCAAGGCACTGGACGAGGTGACCGAGGCCGTGTATCTGGAGCCGGGCGACCTGCTGGTCGTGGACAACTTCCGCGCCACGCACGCACGGACGCCCTTCACCCCGCGCTGGGACGGCAGGGATCGCTGGCTGCACCGGAACTACGTCCGCACCGAACGGTACGGACAACTGGCCGGCGGCGAACGGGCCGGAGACGTGGTGGCGTTCGCCCCACGCCGCTAGCCACCACGCCGCTAGCCACCGCGCCGGAAGCGAACGCACCGGATCCCCCGGCGCCGCTCCGTTTTCCCAGCCCTGCTCCGCGGGGGCCCGACCCCCCCTTTTCCCCCCGCCCGAAGGCGGGGCCGTTCACGAAAGTAGGCCGATGAGTACCGAGCGGTCCACCCTGCACACCTACGCGCATGCGGCGGACATCCCCGAGGACGCGTGGACGGGGCTCCTGCGGCCACAGGACCTCTACCTCGACGAGCGCTGGCTGCGCGTCGCCGAACGGACCGCCGGCTGTCCGATGCGCTACGCGCTGCTCCACCGCGGCGGGACAGTGGTCGCCGGGCTCGCCACCGCCCTCGCCGACAAGACGGCGTCCTGGGTGCTGGCCCGCCCCGACACCCTGCTGGAGTTCAGCGCGCAGGACGGGCGCCCCGGAGCCGGGGACATTCTCCGGGAACTGCCCGGCAGCCCTGCCGACACGATGCTGCCCACGCTGGTGTGCGGCGGGCGGCACATGGGGCGCAGCCGGGTCGCCGCCCGGGGCGGGGTGACGCACACGGAGGTGGCAGCCCTGGTCGGCTGGGCGGAAGAGCTGGCCGCCGAGCAGGGCGCCGCGTCGGTGGCGTACCCCTTCGTCGAGGAGAGCGACACCGTGCTGCGGCAGGTGCTGAGCGAACGCGGCTACCTGTCCCACGAGTCGGGGCGCTACAGCACCCTGGCCGTGCCTCCGGGCGGCTTCGACGACTACCTGCGCCGGATGACCGCGCACCGCCGCAATCGCGTCCTCAGCGAGCGCCGCCGCATCGGCGAGGCCGGCGTCCGCATGCGGATCGAGCCGCTGCGCGCCGAACTCTTCCCCCGCCTGGGCGAGTTGGAGCACCAGCTCATGCGGAAGTACGGCGTTGCCTGGTCACCCGAGCAGACCGCAGAGGTGCTCGGTGAGATGCTCGTCGAGTTCGGTGAGGGCATACGGGTGGTCCAGGCCGAGGCGGACGGGGAGCTGCGCGGCTTCGCGACGATCCTGCAGTTCCGCGGTCACTGGTACGCGCGGCAGAGCGGCTTCGACTACGCCTACCAGGACCAGCTCGGCAAGCTCCCGCTCTACTTCGAGACGGTCTACTACTTCCCGGTCGAGGAAGCGGCACGGCTGGGCGTCTCCACCATCCACTACGGGCTGGGCAGCGAGAGCGCCAAGCTGTCCCGCGGCTGCACGGCCGAGCCCCAGCACTCCTATCTGCTGCCCGTCGGCCCGCTGGGCAAGACCTTTCGAGGATGACCATGCCAGACGCTCCCGCATTCGCCTTCGTCGAGACCGGCAGGGGGGCCGTGGGTCTGCAACCTCTGCTGCGAGCCGCCGAGCTGGGCCTGCGTCCCCTGCTCGTCACCGCCGACGTCGGCCGCTACACCACCTCGGACGAGGCCCGCACGCTCATCGACCGCACCGTGCACGCGACGGTGCCCGCCGACACCGCCGACAGCACCTCGGTGACCGAGGCGCTGCGCCCGTATGCCGAACGCGGCGGACTCGCCGGTGTGATGGCGATCATCGACTATCACGTCCCCGTCGTCGCCGAGACGGCGCGGGCGCTGGGCCTGCCCGGCCTGTCTCCCGCGGCGGCGCACATCGCCCGCAACAAGCTGCGCACCCGCCGGACCTGCGCCGAACACGGCCTGACCACACCGGAGTTCAGGCATGCTCGTTCGGCCGGCGAGGCAGTGCGGGCCGCGGAGCCGATCGGCTTCCCCTGCGTCGTCAAGCCGCTCACCGAGTCCGCCAGCATCGGCGTACGGCTGTGCCGCACGGCCGAGGAGGTGGCGGAGCACTACGCCGCTCTCACCGCGGATCCCCGCGATGCACGCGGCGGCGTCAAGCCGGACGGCGTACTCGTGGAGGAGTACCTCATCGGCTACGAGGTGAGCGTCGAGGTCCTCGTCACGGCCGAGGGCCCGCAGCTCATCGGCGTGACCGACAAGTCCCTCGACGCGCACCCGTACTTCGCGGAGATCGGGGAGACCTTCCCCACCCAACTCCCCGACACGGTCAGGGACGAGGCCGCCCAGGCCGCGCTGGACGCCCTCAAGGCCATCGGCCACGACTTCGGCGCCGCACACGTCGAGATCAAGATGACTGCCGACGGGCCGCGGCTGGTCGAGATCAACGCCCGCCTGGGTGGCGCGCAGATCGGGCGGATCATCCACGAGGCCTCCGGAATCGACGTGGTGCGGGAGGCGATACGGCTGCATGCGGGCGGGCGGCCCGACCTGACCGTGCGCCGCCGCGCCGCCGCGGCCTCCCGCTATCTGACGGCCCCGGCCGACGGCGTACTGCGCGGCTTCGCGGGCCGGGAGCTGCTGGAGCGGCTGCCGGGCGTGTGCGCCGTGGACCTGTACGCCGCCGCAGGCAGCGTGGTGCGCCGGGTGCGGAACAACGCCGAGGTGCTCGGGCACCTCGTCGTGCGCGCCGACACCCCGGCCGAGGCGGCCCGCTGGGCCGACACCGCCGCCCTCATGCTGCGGGCACAGGTCGAACCGACGCCATGCTGACATCACTGCGCGCGGCCCTGCCGAAGGGCCGTTCGGTGGCCTGGTTCGCGGGGGCCACGTTCGCCAACTCCCTGGGCATGGGCATCTACTACCCGTTCTCGCTGCTCTTCTTCCAGTCGGTCCTCGGCACCTCACTCACCCGCATCGGCCTCGCCCTCACCCTGGCCGCGCTGCTCGCCCTGCCGCTGCTGCCCTGCGTGGGGCGGCTGATCGACCGGTTCGGGCCGCGTCGTGTGCTGTTGGTCAGCACGGCGGTCCGAGCGGCCGCCTTCGCGGGTTACCTGTGGGTGGACTCCTTCGCGCCGTTCTCCGTGTTGAGCGTGCTGGTCGCGCTGAGCATGCGGGCCGAGCAGAGTGCCACTCCCGTCCTCGCCACCCTGCTCGCGGGCGATGAACCCCCGGGACGCTGGTTGGCCCTGTCACGCGCCCTGTTCAACGCGGGGTTCGGGCTCGGCGCGCTGGTCGCCGGGCTGAGCGCGTCGGCATCGCCGGAGATCCTGCACCGGGTAGGTCTGGCCAACGCCCTGTGCATCGGGTTCGCCTGCCTGCTCTATCTTCGGCTGCCGCGCTCCGGGGTGCCCGCTGCGCAGGGCCGGACGGTGCTGGGCAAGGCCCGGCCATGGCGCAGCCACCCGTTCTGCCTGGTCGTCGTGGCCGGCGCCGGGCTGTGGGTCGTCGCGGTGAGCGTGGAGACGGCGCTGCCCGTGCATCTGCTGCGCGATGTGAGCGCCCCGCCGTGGACGGCCAGTGTGCTGTTCACGCTCAACACGGTGCTCCTGGCCGTCCTCCAGGTTCCCGTGGCCCACCGCACGGAGCGGGTACGGCCGCGGATGCTGGTCGCGGTGGGCGCCGTGCTGCACATCACTCTGCTCGCCGCACTGGCCGTCGCGGACCAGCTGGCCTCCGGTGCCCTCACCGCAGTCCTGATCACGGCGATGGCGCTGTACTCGCTGGGTGAACTTCTGACGTCACAGGCCTTGCTGACGCTGTTGACGGCCCTCGCGCCCGAGGGACAGCGGGGGGCCTATCTGGCGTTCAACCAGATGTTCATCGGCCTTGCCAACGCGCTGACGCCCTTGCTGGTCACCTCCGTCCTGGACCGCGCCCCCGGGATGCTGTGGTGGGTGCTGGCCGCCTGCGCCCTGCTGGTTGCCGGCCTGATGGCGGGGACGCTGCGGACGGGGACGCGGGGGCGAAGCGGGCAGGGCGGCGAAGAGGCCGGGCCCGGAGCGGTCGGCAGTGACTCGGACGCCGCCGCGGCCTGAACCCCTGGCGCCGCGGCGGAGGCCGCGGGCGCTGGGCCGCGCGGTGAGCCCCGTGCGGCTACGGCGCCGAACCGGCCCGGGAGACCTGCGCGGTCGGCGCTGTGTGCACCGGGGCGGGCGCTTGCACCTGGCGGGCACCTCGGCGGCAGGCCGCGATTCCCGCCACGCAGACCAGGGCCACCCCGAACAGCTGCTGGGGACCGGGTATCTGGGCCAGGGCGACCGCTCCGACACCGGTTCCGATGGCGGGTTCCAGGCTCATCAGGGTTCCGAAAGCCGCCGTGGTGAGCCGGCGCAGGGCCAGGGTCTCCAGGATGTGCGGAATGATCGGCAGCAGCACCGCGGCCGCGGCCGAGATCAGCAGGGCCCGGGGGCTCCACCAGCTGCCCTCGGCACCCCAGCCGACGGCCAGGCCGGTGAACAGGGCGGCACCGGTGGTGGACAGGGCGATGCCCTGCTGCCCCGTGAAGCGGTCGGCGACCTTCTGCGTCAAGACGATGTATCCGCCCAGCCCGATCGCCGCTCCCAGCGCGAAACCGATGCCGACCCAGTTGGGATCGGCGGCCCAGGGCCGTGTCAGCAGGAGGACACCGGCCAGTGCGACGACCGGCCACAGCAGGTCGAGGGGACGCCGGGAGCCGAACAGGGCGACGGTCAGCGGCCCGAGGAACTCCACCGCGCTGACCGTGCCGAGCGGCAGTGAGTCGATGGCCTGGAAGGAACACAGGGTCATGGCGGCGCTGGTGGCGCCGAGCGCGGCGGCGGCCCCCAGGTCCCGCGCGGGCAGGGAGCGGATCCGGGGCCGGGTCCACAGCAGCAGGAGCAGTGCGCCGAAGCTCAGCCGCAGCCACGCCGTCCCCGCGGGCGGCACCTGGTCGAAGAGCAGGACCGCGATGGCGGCGCCGGTCTGGACGCTGATCATCGCGCAGAGCGTCGCCGCGGCCGCGGGCAGCACGGATGAGGTGTCCGGCCCGCCGACCGGCGCCCTGCCCGACACGCGGTCCGTCACTGATCCGCGGCCGTCGCCCGCACCAGGAAGGCGGTCTCGGCATAGAGGAACTCGCCCGTCCGGGCGGACTCCTGGAGGGAGGCGACCCAGCGGTCGATGTCCGCGGCGGAGAGGGGCCCGGTGCCGTTCTCGGCACGTGTGCGCAGGGCGCCGGATATCTGATCGATGCGGTGCCGGGCGAACCCGGTCAGTTCGGTCGCCGTCGTCACATGGGTGTCCATGCCGACCACCGTCAGCGGGCTGTGCCGCACGAGGGATGCCACCTTCCGGCCCATCCACGCGTCGCTGAAATCCATCCACTCCTCCGGGAATTCGGCCCAGCCGTGGCAGACGGCGCGGGTGAGTTCCCGGTCCGCGCCATGGATGATCAGCGCGTCGTAGTCGGTGTGCGAGAACACCGCGGTGCCGCCCGGTCGCAGCAGCCGCGCGGCCTCACTGATCAGGGCTGCGGGGGTCTCCAGGAACTCCAGGACGTCATGGCAGACGACCGCGTCCAGCTCGCCGGGCTTGTGCCCGGTCGGCTTGTTCAGGTCGTGCACCGTCAGGTCGGCGGTTTGCCCGAGCAGTTCTCGTGCGGCGGCCACGGCCTGCGGGTCGGCGTCGCAGCCCAGCAGCCGGGCAGTGGGCTCACGTTCGGCGATGGCCTGCAGAGTCCCGCCCGTGCCACAGCCCAGGTCCAGAACGCATTGTCCGGGCCGCGGCGCAAGACTCGAAGCCAGCGCTCGATGAATTGAGTGGCCAGGCAAAGGCATACCGAAGGACTCCGCTCATCAGGTTCGGAAAGGAGGACCAGCTCCGTTCTACCGGCCGACTTCCTGTTGCGCATCGGTAGTTCTACCTAGGCATGCGAGTATCTCGACATGTGGAACAATCTTGCGTGACCATGGGTGTTGTGATTCGGTCACAACGCTGGTCGGACCGCGAACGGGACTCGCACGGCGGGCACTTATCCAGAGTTCTTCCACTATTCAGCCGCGTGACAATTCACAAGGCCGGCGCATGCGCAATCTCTTGATTGTCGCCGGTAAACAGATCTGGTAAATAACCGTCTCTGAATTGATGGCGGGTTCGGTCGGCTCCGGCAGAATCCTGTCGCTGCGTGCCTTGTCGCACGCCCTAATTGCCAAACGGTTCTTCAGGAGCTGACCGCTGTCCATCGGGGGATGCGGCGGAGGGAGGGGGGAATGGTCATGGACAGCCTTGCGGAAGGCCGGTACGCAGCCGCGGAGCAGGTGCGCGCACCCATGGTCCACGGTGTGATGTACGCCGGATTCCAGGCCGTCGCACGGGAATGGCCCGACGCGACGGCGGTGATCGGGCCCGACGGCACTGCGGCGACCTACGCGAAACTGCTGGAGGCGGTCGAGGACGCGGCCGGGAAGCTCACCGCGGAACTCGCCCCCGGTGAGGTGCTGGGTCTCGCGGTCGCCGACCCGTTCGCCTTCGTCGCCGTCTATCTGGCCGCCGCCAAGCTGAACGTGGTGACGGTGCTGCTCGACAGCAAGCTCTCCGCCGAGGAACTGGCGTACAGCACCGGCAAGTTCGACCTGACCAAGCTGGCCCTGGACGGCACCGGCCCCGGCCTGTTCGCACTCGCTCCCGCAGGTTCGGATGCAGTGCGCCCCGAGAGCGACTACGCGGACGACGACTTCGTGGTGCACTGCACCTCCGGCTCGACCGGCCGGCCCAAGGGCATAGTGATGAGCCAGGCGGCCATCGAGGCGAGAGTCCGGCTGTGGGCCGGCGAAATGGAACTGACCCCGGCCGACCGGGTGTTGTGCGCCCTGCCGCTGTGGCACTGCCACGGCATCGACGTGCTGACCCTGCCGGCTCTGCTGACCGGCGCCACGGTCGTGTTCGCGGACGGCAGCAGGCTGACCGGCCGAGGCCTGGGCCGGTGCGTCGAGAGCCACGAGGTCACCGTGATGAGCGGACTGCCCGTCATGTACCAGATGCTCACCGAGGCGCGCGGGATACCGGCCTCGGCGCTGCGCTCGCTGCGGCTCGCCATCTCCGGCAGCGCCCCGTTGGCCCCGTACACCCAGAAGAGCTTCAAGCAGCGGTACGGGCTGCCGCTACGGCAGGTGTACGGCCTGTCGGAGATCGCCGTCATCTGCTTCGACCGGCAGTACGTGGGCAACGGCTCCATCGGCAAGCCCGTCACCGGGGTGGAGTACTTGCTCGACCCGGTGCCCACTGAGGACGCGGCCGAGACCGTGTACGAACTCTCCGTACGGGGTCCCGCCCTCGCCCGGGGCTACTACCGCGATGCCGACGCCACCGCGGAGATGTTCGACGAGGGCTGGCTGCGCACCCGCGACCTGATCCGGGCCGATCCGGACGGCTGGTACGTGCTCGGCCGCCACTCGGCCTTCATCAACGTGGCCGGGAACAAGGTCGGCCCGCTCGAAGTCGAGGCCGCCCTGCGCGAATGCCCCGGCGTGCGGGAGAGCGCCGTGGTCGGCGTTCCCGACGCCCGGACCACCGAGCACATCGCCGCAGTGCTGGTCACCGACGAGCGCTTCGACCTGGACGCGGTGCGGCGACGCCTCGGCGAGCGACTGCGCTCCTACCAGCTGCCCCAACGCTACCTGCGCGCCCCCGCGCTGCCGCGGACGCCGCTCGGCAAGACCGACTACGCCGCGGTACGGCGGCTCGTCGACAGCGAAGAGAGGGATGCCAAGTGACCGCCGACGCAACGCGGATGACCGCGCCCGACAGTGCGCGGCACGGGGTGCTGGAAGACCTGCCCGCACGGCTGGACGCGATGGCGGACGGACTGCACGCCGCGCTGGCAGCCAAGCCGGCGGTGGAGTACGAGCAGGACGCGAGCCCCGTGTTCGCACTGCTCAAGCAGGCCCGCGCCACCACGATGCTGATCCCGTCGGCCTGCGGGGGACAGGGCGCGAAGGCCGTGGACGCGGTGCGCTTCCAGGCCGCGCTCGGTGTGCTCGCGCCCTCCGCGGCCATCGCGACGACCATGCACCACTACAAGATCGCTGCCCTCGGTCAGGTGGCCGCCGCCGGGGACGAGCGGGCCGGTGCCATCCTCACCGAACTCGCCGGCGACGCCCAGATCATCGCCTCGGGCGGTGCGGAGTCGATGCCCGGCCGGGATCTGCGCAGCCTGGGCAGCCAGGCCGTGCGAGGCGCCGGCGGATACCGCGTCACCGGTCTGAAGCGGCCGTGCTCCCTGTCCACCAGCATGGACATGATGTCGCTGATGGTCGAACTCCGGGCCCCCGACGGCACACCCGAGGGCTACGCGCAGGCCTTTGTCGACGCCCGCGCCGAGGGAGTGGCACGCGAGCCGTTCTGGCACAGCCCCGTCTTCCGGGCGGCAGAGAGCCACGCCGTACAGCTCACCGACGTCCGGGTGCCGCGGGAGCGGGTGTTTCCGCTGATCGGTGAGGTCGGCCGCCGTTTCGCCACCGACTGCTACACCTGGTTCCAGCTGCTGATCAGCGCCTCGTACCTGGGCGTCGCCGGCTGCCTGGCCGAAGCCACACCGGGCGAACGACGGGCCGGCTCTCGCGCCTGGACCGAAGCCGGCGCCGGGATCCGCCGCCTTGAGGCCGAACTGCTCGACGCGGCCCGCGCCGTCGACGAGGGCGCCCCGGCGGCCAAGCAGCTCAACCTCGCGATGCGGGCGCGCGACCGGATCGAGGACGACCTGGCCGGACTCGGCAACCTCCTGCTGCGCGCGGCCGGCGGCGGAATGTTCGCCCGCACCTGCTTCTTCACCATGCTCGCCGGCGCACTCAACGCGATCGCCTTCCACCCGCCGCAACGCGGTGCCCGCGAGGGCATCGGCCTGGAACTGCTGACCCCGGATGTGAAAGGCCGCGACTGAAATGTACACCCGAGACCATTTCAGCCTTCCGCTGCCGGCCATGTGCGACTTCGTCAAGGCCAAGTCCTTCGGCGTGCTGGCCACTTACCACGCGGGCGAGGTGCACACCTCCCCGCTGCCCGTCGACCTGCGCGCCACCGACGACGGTGAACTGTTCGTCGCCGGACACGTCGCCCGGGCCAACGACATGGCCGCGGCCTTCGAGGCCGGCGCGCCCGCCACCATCACCGTCCTGGGACCGGACACCTACGTCCCCGCCGAGTGGTTCGGCACCCGCAGCCGCATTCCCACCTGGCTGTACTGCGCCGTGGAGATCAGCGGCCGGTTCGAGCTCAGCGACGGGGCGCGGACCCGCGCCGACGTGGAACTGCTGATCAACCGGCTCCAAGCGCGTGCCGTCGAGGGCTCGACCTGGACGCTGGACGAGATCCCCGCCAACCTCAGCGAGGGATACCTGAAGAACATCGTCGGCTTCCGGCTGCGTGATCTGCGGCTCAAGTCCTGCTTCCGCCTCAACCAGCGCAAGGACGGCATGGACAGCCTGGCCCGGGCACTGCGGGCCGACAGCGACGGCACCGTCCGGTCGCTGGCCCAGCTGGTCCTCCAGCCGCCCACCGCCGACGGCGGGTGTCCGGTCTCATGACGGCGATGGAACAGGACGCTCTGGGGCGATTTCTCGCCCTCGACCCCAGCGGCCGCGTCGCCGTCGAATGGTGTGGACAGCGGCTGACGTACGCTGAACTCGCCGCGGCCGTCGACGAACTCGCGCAGGCCCTCGTGGAGCGTGGCGCGGCACGGACCCATGTGCTGGTCGTCGGCCCACTGAGTCCCGCCTATGTCGTCGGGCTGCTCGCCGCCCTGCGGTGCGGCGCGGTGCCCGTGCCGGTCGACGCCGGCCTGACGCCCGACCAGTACGCGTGGACCGAGCGAGTGGCGCAGCCGTCGGTCGTCGTCAGCAGCGACGTCTCCACCCCCGCCCACTACCAAGGGGTGGTCGAGGCCGACGAGTTACTGCTCGACGCGGCGACCGGCCGGGTCGTCCTGGACATCGCCGCCCGGCGCCGGCCGCCCGTAGCCCGGCGCCATGCGGGTTCCGACGCCGGCTACCTCATCCCGACGTCCGGATCGACGGGCGCACCCAAGGCGATCGTGGGCAGCCGCACCGGCCTGCACACCTTTCTCTCGTGGTTCACGACGGAGTTCGCACTCGGCGACGCGGACGTCTGCGCCGCACTGACCCGGGTGAACTTCGACCCGTCCCTGCGTGAACTCCTCGCGGTGCTCAGCGTCGGCGGCCGACTGTGCCTGCCCACCCCCGACGCCCAGTTGGATCTGCGCGAACTCGCCCGGCACCTGGTGTCGGCCGAGGCCACGACGGCGTTCCTCGTCCCGTCGCTCGCGCGGCGCGTCGGCGATGTCCTGTCTGCCGCATCCCTGCGTCTGGACCGGCTGCGCCTCGGCTTCTTCGCCGGTGAGGTGCTGCCGTCCCGGGTGGTGGCCCAGTGGGCCGAACTGGCCCCGCACGCCGAGTTCGTGAACCTGTACGGCCTGACCGAGGGGACCTTGGCCCAGTTGTTCCGGCGTGACATCAGGGCCACCGGCGAGGGCCCCGTGTCGGGTGTTGCCGTCGGGCGTCCGCGGCCGGGGATCTCGGTGACCATCGACCGGCCCGACGCGGACGGACACGGCGAGGTGCTCATCACCTCTTCGGCGCCGGCGCTGGGGACCCTCGGCGAAGGCAGCGGACCCGAACCCGGCACGTTCCAGGTGGTGCCCATGGGGACGGTGTTGCGCACCGGAGACAGCGGAGTCCTCACCCACGAGGGTGAGTTGATGATCGCGGGCAGGCTTGGAAACGACCTGAAGGTGTCCGGTCGGCGCGTCTCCTTCCACTGTTTCGTGGACGAGGTCGAGGCCCTGCCCGGTGTACGCCAGTGCGTGGTCGTCGACCGTGACGGGCCGCAGGCCTTCGTCTCCGTCACCGAACCGGCCGCCGGGCCGGCGGCATCGCTGACCGCGGCGGTGCACGAGATCGCCCGGCGCCTGGGGCTGCCCCGGCCTGGTGTCCATCGGTGCGGCGAACTCCCGCTGTCGCGCAGCGGCAAGGTCGACCGGGTCGCCCTGGCCGCCTTGTCGGCCGATGCGGCGGCCACCGCGCAGGACATCGCGCCCGGGGGCGCACCGGTCCGGCAGCGGGCCGAGGTCGCCGAGATCCTGCGTGACCTGCTCCGCCTCGACGCGGGCGTCCCCACGACGACGTCCTTCGTCGACGCCGGCCTCACCTCGCTGGACCTGATGGATTTCGTGGTGGACGTCAACCAGCGGCTCGGGGTGGACCTTTCGGTGCGGGAGTGCTTCCGCCATGGCGACATCGCCTCGCTGGCCCGAGTGCTTGAGCAGCGGCGCGACCCCGGCCCGGCCATGACCGCGAGCCCGCCGCCCGGCTCCGCCGTGACCCCCGACCCCGATACCGGCACCCGCACCGACCCCGCCGAGGACACCGGCAGCCTTCCGCTGTCCACGCGACAGCAGGCGTACCGGTCCCTGTGCATGGCGGACGGCAACGCCAACTGGTGCAACATCTCACGGGAGATACGGTTCGACCGGTCGGTGACACCGGCCGAGGTGCGGGCCGCCACCGATGTGCTGCTGGCCCGGCACGATGTGCTGCGCCTCGCGCTCACCGGGGACTGGACCCGGCAGACGCACACCCCCGCGGCCGCGCTGAGCTGCCCGGTCACGCTGTACCGCGACGCCCCACCAAACGCGCCGACCGGGGCGGATCACCGGGCGCGGGTGCAGCAGGCGCGGGTCGAGGCAGTGGCGGAACTGCTGGACCCCACCGCGGCACCGCCGCTGCGTGCCGTCGTCGTCCAGGGCGCCGAAGGCACCTCCGTCCTGGTAGTGGCCCACCACCTCTTCATCGACGGCCTGAGTCTGGACCTGCTCACCGACGAACTGCGCTCGCTCCTGTGCGGCCGGCCCGTCGGTGACGCGCCACCGCCGCGCGGGTACCGCGACTACTGCCGGGCGACCGAGCGGGTCGAGGAGGCGTACCCGGCCGGGGCCGGCTACTGGAACGAGCTCCTCAAGGGCGCCGCCCAGGTCGAACTGCCCGCGGCCCGCGGCACCGAAGCACGCGTCGGAACGCTGGTCTCCCGCCCGTTCGGACTCACCGGGAGCCGCCACGCCCACCGGCTGGCGGCGACGAGCGGTGTCTCGGTCTTCGCCGTGGTGCTGGCCGCCTTCGGGACTGCCGTCGCCCGCACCTTCGCGCTCGACGCGCCCACGGTGATCGTGCCCGTTCAGGTGCGCCAGAAAGCTCGCGCCGGCAGCGCCGGCATGTTCACCAGCCAGCTCGTCGTCCGCGCTCCGGCCGCGGGCGAACTCCCCGAGCGGGCACGGGAGGTCGCCCACCAGCTGGATGCCGGTACGGCCGCGAGCTCCTGGGAGTTCGACCAGCGAGCCGCCGGGGCGGGACTCGACGGCGCGGACTGCTTCCCGTTCTCAACCGTGCTCTTCAACCAGCACCCCAAACAGCGCGGCCTGCGCGTGCGCGACCTGGGCGACTGGCAACCGCGCTCGCTCGGGCGGGAGTTGCGCTACCAGCTCCAGGGCGAACTGCAGATGTCGGCCGCCGAGATGGCGCTGTCCTACTACTACCGGCAGGAAATAGCCATGGACCGACCCGATGCGATCGACCGGGTGCACGCGAACCTCCTCGCCGTGCTGCGCGAAGCGGAGGGGACCACGGATGCGTAAGGACACCGTCACACCTACCGACCGGGAGGCCCGGCTGCTCACCCGGCGGGCCGGCCGGACGCCGGTGTACGTCTACAGCCGCGAGGCCCTGCGCGCCAGCGTCGAGCGCGTCCGCGCCGCCTCGGTTCCGGGCGCGGATCTGTACTACTCGCTGAAGGCCAACCCGCATCCGGGCGTGGTGCAGACGCTGGCCACGCTGGTGGACGGCTTCGACGTCTGCTCGCTCGCGGAGCTGGAGACAGCCCTGAACGCCGGCATGACCGCGCGGAAGGTGCTGTTCACCGGACCCGCGAAGTCCGCCGAGGAAGCCGCCGCGGCCCTTGCGGCGGGTGTCATGGTGACGGTCGAATCACCGTGCCAGGCAACGCTGTTCGCCGCGGCGGCGGACGAACTCGGGGTCACCGGGCGGGCCGTCATCCGGCTGAACACGCCCTATCCGGGGCGTGCGCCGGGGGCCGATCCGTCGCAGAACCAGTTCGGGGTGGCCAAGGAGGACCTGGCCGAGGTCGTGGACATCCTGCGTGCCTCGTCGCTGTCCGTCGCCGGGTTGCAGCTGTTCTGGGGCTCGCAGTACGCCGACGCCGACATCATCCTCGCCGCGCGCAAGGCCATGGAGGAGCAGGCGAGAGCGTGCGTGGAACGGTTCGCTCTGCAGGTCGAGTTCGTGTCCCTCGGCGGTGGCATCGCGATGCCGTGGTGCGACGCCGACCCGGAGGTGGACTGGGCGGGGCTGGCGGCGGCCGGGGGCGCCGCGACCGAGGGGGACGCGGCGGACCGGCTGCCCCTCGTCTGCGAGTACGGGCGGTCCATCGTCGGGCCCGCCGGGAGCCTGCTGACCACGGTGCTCGACACCAAGACCGTCGGCGGCCGTCGTTACGTGTTCGTCGACGCCGGGATCAACCATGTGTTCATCGCGAGCCGGCTGATCGCCGGGGCCGGCCGGGGCGAACCGCGGGTGCGGCTGGTGGACGCGCGGCCCGACGCGCGGCCCGGCCCGGCCTGGGTCGTCGGCCCGCTGTGCTCGCAGCTCGACGTGCTGGCCGAGGGCATCGCGCTGCCCGAGGTGGAGGTCGGTGACCTGCTGCTGATCGAGGGCGTCGGCGCCTACGGCCCGACGTTCAGCCCCAGTGGATTCCTAAGCCGCGACAAGGTGAGAGAGATCGTCTTCTGACATGCGCGACACCATGACGCAGACGTCCCCGGCGCAGCCCGCGCAGCCGGCACTGAGTCCCATCCAGCGCGCCTACCTGGTGGGCGCTCAGGACGGCCTGGAACTGAGCGGGCCGGCCCGTTACTACCTGAGCTGTGACCTGCGCACGGATCGGGTCGCCCGGATCGGCGCCCGGCTGCGCCGGCTGGTGCGGGACAACGACATCCTGCGCATCGGCGAGTCGGGCGGCCTCTCCCCGCAGACCCTGCCGCAGGACATCGCGCGGCATGTCGACGCGGACGTCCGCTGGGTCGGACCCGCCGACTTCGAGAGCGCGAACGACGCGGTCCGGCGGACCTGTACGGCGGTGGACTTCGCCTTCGGCGACTGGCCGCAGTTCGAGGTCACGGTGGTGCGCACCGCGGACCGGGCGCGGCTGCACCTGGTCTACTCGCTGTGGCTGATGGACGCGGCGTCGCTGGCCGTGTTCCTTACCGAACTGGTCGCCGACGACGCGCATGACCATGCCCAGGCCCCCGCCGATGCCGATGTCTCCGCCCAGGGCGGAGCCGCACCGGGCGGGCGGGCGGCCAGGCGACCGGGGCGTGACCGCTCGCCCCGCGACGAACGCTTCTGGCGCCGGCGGGCGGCCTCTCTCGCTGACCCCGCGGAACTGCCGCTGCGGCCCGAGTGGCGTCGGGCCGGGCCGCGGGTGACACACCGTATGGTCACGGTGGACGCCGCCGCGGCGCGGCGCGTCTGCGACCGGGCGAGCGCCCACGGCCTGACCCCCGCGATGGTCTACCTCGCGGTGTACGGCGTCGTCCTCGGGCGGCTCGGCGGCGGATGCCCCCACACGATCACGGTGCTGCGCAGCTCGCGGACCGCCTCGCCGACCGCCGCGACGCTGGGCAACCAGGGCACCACCATGCCGCTGGAGATCCCGGCGACGAGCGGCCGCAGCTTCGTGGAGGTCGCGCGCGCCGTCCAGAGCGGCTACCTCACACAGGCGATGCACGGATCGCTCAGCGGCGCGGAGATCGCCCGCCTCGCCGGCCCCGCGGCCGATCTGCGCCGCCTCACCCACCCCTTCGCCTTTACCGCCCTCGACGCCGACGGCGCGGGCGAGGCCGCCCTCGGGCTGCGCCGCCGCTGGCACGAGGTGCAGCTCCGGGTGCCGCAGGTACTCATCGACCACCAGGTGATCAGCGAGTCCGACGGCACCGTCCGGCTCGGCTTCGACTGGCGCACGGACGCCTTCGACCCCGGCTTCGTCGACGACCTCGTCACGCGGTGCGCGGAACTCGTGGGCGAGCTGGCCGCGTCGGACGAGAGCTGGACACGCGCCCCGGCACGCGTTCCGCTGCCCGCAACGGCCCGAACGGACGCCCCCGCAGCGGGTGTTGGTGCCCCGGTGGCCGAGGGGGAGACCCTGCACGGCTGCTTTTTGCGGTGTGCCGCCGAGAACCCCGACGCGCCCGCGGTCCACGACGCGCTGGGCAGCCTGAGCTACGCCGCACTGGCCGACCGGGCCGCGGCGGTCGCGGACCTGCTGAGCGCCGCGGGTGCGGGGAGCGGGGACCGGGTCGCCGTCCACCTGCCCCGCGGCCGCGGTCAGGTGATTGCCGTCCTGGGCAGCCTGCTCGCCGGATGTGTCTACATTCCGCTGGACCACGCCACCCCGCCCGGCCGCCTCGACAGCATCGCGCGCCGCGGCGACGTCCGGTTCGCCCTCACCGAAGGCGACCCGGCCACCGACGAGCGCTGGAGCGCGCGAGGGGTGAGCCCCCTGCCGCTGCCTTCCGGCCCGGCCGCGCCGGGGGACCGTACGGGACACGCGGCCCCTTGCCCCACCGCGTACGTCATCTTCACCTCGGGTTCGACCGGCGAACCCAAGGGCGTGGTCGTTTCGCACGCGGCGGTCCTCACCACCATCAACGCGGTGAACGAGGAATTCGGCGTCGGGCGGACCGACCGGGTGCTCTCCGTGTCCTCGATCGGCTTCGACCTGTCCGTGTACGACATCTTCGGCCCGCTCCTGCGCGGCGGCTCGGTGGTCATGCTCTCGGAGGACAGTGCCAAGAGCCCCGCACAGTGGGCCGACCTGATCGAACGGCACGGGGTGACCCTGTGGAACTCGGCACCGGCGCTGGCCTCGCTCCTGGCGGAGGAGGGGCGCGCCGTACCGTCGGTGCGGGCCTTCCTGCTGAGCGGCGACTGGATCCCGTTGACCCTGCCGGAGGCGCTCGGGCGCCTCGCGCCCGGTTCGGCGGTGGTCAGTCTGGGCGGGGCGACGGAGGGGGCGATCTGGTCGATCTCCCACCGGGTGACCGAGGCGGACCGCGCCGGGCGCTCCATCCCCTACGGCAGGCCCCTGCCGGGCCAGGACATCCTGGTCCTCGACGCCGAGCGGAACGTCTGTCCGCCCTGGCAGATCGGCGAGATCCACATCGCCGGGGCCGCGGTCGCCGACGGCTACGCCAACGACCCGCAGAAGACCGCGGCCGCCTTCCTCACCGACCCGGTGTTCGGCAGGATCTACCGGACGGGCGACCGCGGCCGACGCCATCCCGACGGGGTCGTCGAATTCCTGGGACGTACGGACAACCAGGTCAAGCTGAACGGCCACCGGGTGGAACTCGGGGAGATCGAGCACTGTCTGGAGGGCGCTCCCGGCATTCAACGCTGTGCCGTCTGCGTCCGGGCCGACGGGCGCCGCAAGAAGCTCGTCGCCTACGTCACCCTCACCACCGGCGCCCCGGACAACTGGCGCGACGAGGCGACCGCGACGATCAAGGACACGCTGGCGCACTACATGCTGCCCGACGCACTGGTCCCCCTCGACGCGCTCCCGCTGAACAGCAACGGCAAGCTGGACCGCCGCAAACTGGCCGCGTTGCCGCTGGAGGACACCGCGGTGGACGGTTGCCCTCCCGGGACGCCGACCGCCGACGCGCAGGACGTGCTCGGCCGGGACCTGTACCGCCACGAGGTCGCTCGCTGCTGGCACGAGGTCCTTGGCGAGGCCCCCGGTCAAGGGTCCTTCTTCGAGGCTGGCGGCGGCTCCTACGACGCGATCCGGCTGCTCTCGCTGCTGCGCGGCAGATTCGGGCACACGGTGGCGTTCGGGGACTTCATGGCCCACCCCACGGTGGCGGGCCTGGCTGATCTGTGCCGGGGCATCCGGGCCGCGGGAACGCCGGGCATCTGGACGCACCAGCCCCGGGCCGGCGTTGCACCCCGGCTGCGGCTGGTCCTCTTCCCGCCGGTGGGCGGCGGTGTCTCCTGCTACGCCGGCGTGATCGGGGAACTCGCGGGCGACATCGACGTCCATGTCGTGGGGCTGGACGCGCCGTTGCCCACCGGCGCCGAGGACGGCGACTCGCTCGCCGGGCTCGCCCGGCGCTGTCTGCGGGAACTGCCCGGCCCGGCCCTGACCGACGGCGTGCCGCTGGTCCTCGCCGGCTGGTCCTTCGGCGGTGCCCTGGCCTTCGAGGCCGCGCGCGCCCGCGGCAAGGACGTGGCACGCGTCGTGGTGGTGGACACCCCGGCCTCCGGGACGGCTCACCGCCGGGCCGCCGGGCCGACGATCAAGGGGTTTCTGAGGGACGTACAGCAGACCACCGGAGTGCACATCGACCCCGCGCAGGCGGCCGACGACCCGGAACTCGGTGCCAGGTTCGCGGTCTACCGGCAGAACCTGACGCTGCTGCGCGCGTGGGAGCCTCCCGCCGTCGACGTGCCGCTCGTCGAGTTCCGGGCCGCGCAGGCGCCCGCCGAACCGGACGACGCCGCCTGGGCGCGGCTCGCACACCGCGCGGACGTCACGGTCCTGGCCGGCGGGCACTTCGACGTGTTCCACGGCGACCACATCCGCCGGATCACCGAGGCGATCGAAGGGGCGAAGAGCAATGACCGCATCTGAGGTACGCGCTGTCATCCACGAGGAGTTGGCGGCACACGGCTTCCCGTCCCTGACCGACCGACCCGAGCTGGACCTGATCAGCGCGGGCGTCAACTCGGCGGCGCTCATCCAGATCCTGTCCGCCCTGGAGGACAGGTTCGACCTCGACCTGGAGATGGAGCCCCTGTTCGCCGAGCCGGTGACGGTCGCCCGCCTGGAGGCCGAGATCACCCGCATCGCCCGGCTCACCGGCCCGTCCGGCTGACACCGGACCGACCGGCCGGCCCGCACCCACTCACCCAGGAGGAACAACGCAATGTCCGAAGGCCTCGCGTACCAGCAGCTGACCCCGTCCGGAATGGGCGCGCTGCTCCCCTGGAACCCGGGAACCTCCGTCCAGGACCTGGCCCGGCAGGCGAGGGCGGCCGCGCTCGACAGCGGCTGCGCGCTGGTCAGGGGGATCGACCTGAGGGAAGACGACTTCAAGCTGCTCGTACGCTCGCTCGGCGACCGTGCCGACCACAAGTTCGGCGAAGGGCAGGCCGATCTCCTCAAGCTCGACGCCTCCCGGGACAAGGGGAAGGTGGTCACGGGCCGCGGACCGCTGCCTCTGCACACGGACGGTCTCCTGGTCGGCTCGCGCGTCGACCTGATCATTCTGTACGCGGCCGACTTCGCCGACACCCCGGGCTCCGGCGAGACCTACGTCAGCGACCAGCTGACCGCCTGGGACGAAATGCCCGAGGACCTGCGTCGGGTCCTCGACGAGCACGAACTCGAATACCTGGTGACGGAGCGCGGCTACTTCCCCACCGTGCCCGAGGACTGGTACACGATCCCGGCGACCCGCGACTACGGCCGCGTGAAGTCCCTGAACCTCGCGACGGCGTTCCCCCCGGACGTCGAGCAGCGCTCGTGGGAGGTCCGGGTCAAGGGCATGGCACAGGAGCGCTCCGACGGGTTCTTCGCCCAACTCGACGCCTTCCTGCGCTCGGAGCGCTACGCCTACAAGCACCGCTGGCAGGTGGGGGATCTGCTGATCATCGACAACCAGCGGACGCTGCACGGCCGGACCGCCATCGGAGAGGGCGGTACCCGCGTCCTGTTCCGCGGGCAGCTGACCCTGTCCGACGCGGCCTAGGCCCGGGCGCGTGCGACAGGCCGTGAAGGTCGCGTCGACGTCGACGCGTATGTCCTCGAACCCCCGCCCCGGACCGGTGAGCGGAGGGTGCCGACCTGCTGCCCACCGCGGTCTCGGTGCCGGCGGCCGGCCGGCCGCTCGCTGCGGCGAACCTCGCCCGAACCGACCGGCGCTGCCCGTCAGAACCATCCGCCCTGGCTCGCCACACGCCGGGACCTACGCCGTACCCGGCACCCCGCCGGGCCCACCGTTGTCCTTCCTGGAGGAGTCGTCCGTGCTCAAGCCCCGACAGCCCGTGCCCGCGCTGGATGTACCGCTGGTGGGAGGAGGCCGGTGGGTCCTCGCCGACCAGCAGCCGGACAAGTTCAGCATGGTGGTCTTCTACCGTGGGGTGCACTGCCCCATGTGCCGGGCCCACATCACGGAACTCGACGGTCTCGTCGACCAGTTCGCCGAGGTCGGGGTGGACCGGGTCCTGGCGGTGAGCGGTGACGACGTGGGCCGTGCCCAGCGGGCCGTCGAGGAGTGGGACATCACCCGGGTACCGGTCGGCTACGGGCTCGGCAGCGAGTCGATGCAGGCGTGGGGCCTGCACCGCTCGAAGGCCATCAAGGAGGGCCAGCCCAACGAGTTCAACGAGCCCGGGCTGTTCCTCGTGCGTCCGGACGGCACCTTGTACGCGGCGGTGCAGACCACCATGCCCTTCCTGCGTCCGCACCTCGACGAGGTCGTCGAGACGGTCCGCTGGATCAGCGAGAACGACTATCCGGCCCGGGGGGAGCTGTGAGCCGCGCCGGACAGCCACCGCCCGCCGCGACCCCCGCGATCGGCCCGGCCGAACTCAAGGACCTGCTCGACCGGGACGCCCCGATCGACCTCATCGACATCCGGGAGCCCCATGAATGGGAGATCGTGCGGATCCCCGGCGCCCGCCTGATGCCCATGGCCGCCTGGCTGGACGGGTCCGCAGTGGCCTCCTTGAGCGCGGGCCGCAGGCCCGTCTTCTACTGCCGGACCGGGGTACGCACCCGCCCGGTGCTGGCCGCGGTGCGCGCGGCCGGCTTCACCGATGCCGTCCATCTGGAGGGCGGCGTCATCGCCTGGGTGCGGGAGGTCGAGCCCGACCTGCCCGAGTACTGAGCCCCGAGGCTGCGACGCGCGCGGCCGCGTTGCGACGAGTCCCCCTATTTTCCCTCAGTTGCGCAAGGAGAAGACGTGACGACGAACGAGGTTGTGGCGCGGAGCATCGCCTGCGAGGTGCTCCCCGGGGCGGTGGCCCTGGTGGAGTTCTCGCAGGCGCACGAGCAGAACCCGTTCAGCCGGGCCAGGATGCGGGAGTTGACCCAGCTGTTGCTGGACCTCGACGGGGATGACGACGTCCGCTGTGTCGTCCTGTTCGGCGGAGCGGGCCGGTCATTCGGCGCCGGCGGCGACTTCAACGAGGTGTCGGAGTTTTCTGGCGGCGACGAGGTCGACGCGTGGATCGACGACATCACCACCCTGTACAGCACCATCGCCGGGATATCGAAGCCCGTGGTGGCCGCCATCGACGGTTTCGCCATCGGCGTCGGCCTGCAGATCGCGCTCTGCTGCGACCTGCGGATCGGCAGCAGCACGTCGAAGCTCGTGATGCCCGAGTTCAAGGTGGGCATCGCCTGCAACTTCGGCGGCTACATGCTGGAGACGGTGGTCGGCCGCAGCGTGATGCAGGAGATGCTCTACACCTGCGCCGAATGGCCGGCCGAGCGGGCCCTGGCCGACCGTCTGCTGCACGAAGTGACGCCGCCCGAAGAACTCCTGGAGCGCGCCCTCGACCGCGCTCGGCGCATCGCCCAGTACACGGCGGCCGCGGTCCAGTCGACCCGTGCCCGGGTCAACGGCCCCTACGTCCAGGGTCTTCGGCGCGTGCGCGAAGAAGGCAAGCGATCCCACCGCACCGCCTTCTCGGCGGGCGAAGCCCAGCAGCGCATGCGCCGCGTCATAGGAAAGGCCTGACCGTGGCTCCGCTCAGCAAGTGGTGCGTCGTCACCAACACCACCGCACCCGACCTGGCCGGGTCGGCGGTCCACGGCGAACTCGGCGCCCTGCACGTGTATCACCGGGGCCCCGCCGGGACGGCGCTGCCTGCCGACCCGCCGTTCGTCCTGGACGTCGCCACCCTCGCACCGGAGTCCGGCAGCCGGGACCCTGTGATGTCCACCACGGTGCGCATCGACCCGGACGCCGTCACCGTACGGGTCTCCGCGCTCAACGAGAACCCGGTGTACTACGCGGCCAACCGCATGCGGGGCCTGTTCGCGTACTTCACCGACCTGCTGCTCGCCCCGCTGGTCCTGCCCGCGCTGGGCCTGCCGGTCGCGCTGACCGACACGGCCATCGGCCATGAGCGCGGCACGCTGCTGCGCGGTGTGAGCCGACTGCCCGACGGCATCGTGGCCCGGACCTGCTACAACGCCGGCCGGTGGCTGACGGACGTCGCCGACAGCCACGACCCGCTCGGTGACTTCAGCGACCCGCACCGTGACGACCCGTTGGACGCGGGCGAGGCCCAACTCGACGCCCTGGCCGCGGAGATCCGGCGCATTGACGCCACCACCCCGGAGGGCACCGGCTATGCCACTCTGCTGTCGGGTGGCATCGACTCCGGCACCGTGACCCATCTCGCGGCCACTGCCGGACTGCCCGTCACCCCGTACAGCGTGGCCACCCCGTGGGGCGACGAACTCGCCGACGCGGCAGAGCTCTGCGCGGAGCTCGGCATCGGGCTCGAAGCGGTCCGGCTGACCGAGGACGACATCATCGCCTCCATCCCGGAGGCCGTCCGCTGGCTGGGCGTCTGCGAACCCGAGGTGGTGGAGGTCGCGTTGACGGCCACCTCCGTGCAGCGCCTCGGCGCCGTCCCGGCCGACCGGGTGCTGCTGACCGGCTATGGCAGCGACCTGATCAACGCGGGGCTCTACCGCCCCTTCGACCACCGCGACGACCTGATCGACCAGGTCCTGTCGGCGGTCGACCGCACCCGCCGCAGCAACGAGCTGTCCAACCGGATGCCGCTCGCCTACGGCACCCGCGTCCATCACCCCTTCTGGGCCTGGCCGGTGATGCGAGTGGCCCTGGAGACCACGCCCGAGTGCAAGGTGCGGGAGGGCCGGGAGAAGTACCACCTGCGCACCGCGATGAGCCGCCGCGTGCCCGAACCGATCGCCTGGCGCAAGAAGATCGCCGTCCACCACGGCGGCGGTCTCCAGGACGGCGTGACGCGCCGTCTCGAGAAGGAAACCGGCAGCACGGACCGACAGGCCGTGTACCGGGCCTGTTTCACCGAACTCCTCGACCGGGCGGCACAGGGAGAACTGGAGCCCCGTGACCCCTGGGCGATTTTCGAAGGAGCCGTACGTCGTGTCCGTGACGTATCTCCGCCCGCACGCGGCTGAGTGAATTCTCGGCCGAGGGGCCATGTCGTGACCATTCAAGGAGGAGATTGTTTTGCCGTATTCAGTAAGGGAAGCCGAGAGCCCGTCGGCCCCGCCTCGGCCGGACGGGCTCGCGCCCGCAGCCCTCGACGAGTTCGAGTTGCAGCGCCGCCCGCTCACCCGGGCCGAGGCCGCCGCGATCATGCGCGCGATCAGGGACTCGCCCGACATCACCGGCTACAGCGCCGCCGAGTGGACCGGGCGCAGAGACACCTTCGTCCTGTACAACCCCCGGAGCGGTGAGCTGGCCGGCGCCCTGCTCGTCCACCATCTCGTAGGGCGCTGGAGCGAGATCGCCGTGGTCTTCCTGTTCGAGGAATACCGCGGCCGCGGCCTCGGCCGCCGGCTGCTTCAGGGGACCCTGCGCACCCTGAAGTCGGCGGACCGCGAACTCCTGCTGTTCTTCTGCTCGCCGGGCATGGGGCGGCTCTCCGCGGAATCCGGATTCGACGTTCTCGCGGACGAGGCTGAGTTCACCCGTGGTTCGCTGCGGCGCAGGATCTTCCTTTCCGTCCTTTACAAGGCGCAATGGCTGGCCAGCTCCTACCGGCTGCGGGAAATCCGCCGGAAGCGTCGTGAGTTCGCCTGCTCCTTCACATTCAAGGTGGCCGTAATGACACGACAGGGAGCCCGGTGAAGATGGCCGACAACACGCGCGAGGACCAGGTCTGGGACGGATGGCTCACCGGGGGCAGCTCGCTCCTGGAGGAGATCAACGCCTCGGTCCGCTTCGACCACCGGCTGGCCCAGCAGGATATCGACGGCTCGATCGCCCACGCCCGCATGCTCGCCAAGTGCGAGGTGATCACCTCGACGGAGGCGGAGCAGATCGTCGTGGCCCTGGAGCAGATCAGGGGGGAGATCAAGGCGGGCGACTTCACCTTCGACCCCGCTCTCGAAGACGTCCACATGAACGTGGAAGCCCGGCTGCGTGAGCTCATCGGGCCGACGGCGGGCCGACTGCACACCGCCCGGTCCCGCAACGACCAGGTCGCGGTCGACGCCAGGCTGTGGGTCCGGGACGCGATCGACCGTCTTGACGCACTGCTGGTCAGGGTGATCGACGTAATCGCGGAGCGCGCCGAAGTGCACCACGCCGATGTCATGCCCGGCTTCACCCACCTCCAGTGCGCGCAACCGGTGACCATCGGGCACCATCTCCTCGCCTACGGGGAGATGTTCCTCCGGGACCGCGACCGCTTCCGCTCGGCCCGCCGCCGCCTCGACGAGTCGCCGCTGGGGGCGGCTGCCCTGGCCGGCACGGGCTATCCGATCGACCCGTACGACACCGCACGCCGGCTCGGCTTCAGGGGCGTGACCCGCAACTCGCTCGACGCCGTCTCGGACCGGGACTTCATCCTCGACTACCTGTCCGCGGGAGCCGCTCTCGCCGTGCACATCTCGCGGCTCGGCGAAGAGCTGGTCATCTGGAGCACTCCGCAGTTCGGCTTCATCAAACTTCCCGAAGACCTCTGCGCCGGATCATCGATCATGCCGCAGAAGCGCAACCCGGATCTGCCCGAGCTGATGCGGGCGAAGTCCGGCCGGATCTTCGGTGATCTGATGACGCTGCTCACCGTCATGAAGGGCCTGCCGCTCGCGTACAGCCGTGACATGCAGGAGGACAAGGAAGCGCTCTTCGACGCGGCCGACAACCTCGAACTGAGCGTGCGGGCGACCGAGGCGATGCTGCGCGGCATCACCTTCCGGCCGGAGAAGACCCGCAGCGACGCGGCCCTCGGCAACACCGTGGCCACCGATGTCGCCGACTGGCTGGTGGCGGAGCAGGGTCTGCCGTTCCGCGAAGCGCACAGCGTCGTCGGTGGCCTCGTGAAGTGGCTGGGCGTTCAGAACCGCGAACTCAAGGACTCCTCACCGGCCCAACTCGCGGAGTTCAACGCCCGGTTCGAGACCCTGCCCGCCGAGGTGCTCACCGTCGAGTACGCCGTAGCGCGCCGCAACTCCCCGGGTGGCACGTCCCCCGCCCTCGTCCGCGAAGCAGCTGTGGAGCTGCGTCGGCGCAACGCCGAGATCGACTGAAGGAGCTTTCATGTCCAAGCGTGTTGTGCTGGCCTACTCCGGCGGCGTGGACACCACCGCCTGCATTCCCTACCTGCGCCACGAGATGGGCGTCGACTTCATCGTGGCGATGGCCGCGGACCTCGGGCAGGGCGACGAACTGGCGCCGATCCGGGAGAAGGCCCTGGTGGCGGGCGCCGACGTCTCGATCGTCGTCGACGCCAAGGAGCGTTTCGTCAGCGAGTTCGGCTTCCCCGCGATCCGGGCGAACGCCCTGTACGACGGGCAGTACCCGCTCTCTTCGGCGCTCGGCCGCCCGCTGATCGGTGAACTCCTCGTGGAGACGGCCCACGAGTACGGCTGCGACGCCGTCGCGCACGGCTGCACCGGCAAGGGCAACGACCAGGTCAGGCTCGACCTGACGGTGGGTCTCCTGGACTCCGGGCTGGAGATCCTCGCACCGGCCCGGGTATGGCCCTTCAGCCGTGCGGACACCATCGCTTACTCGGAGAAGCACGGCATCAAGCCGCACGTCTCCAAGGAGAAGCCCTGGGCCATCGACCTGAACATCCTCGGCCGCAATGTCGAGGCTGGCCTGATCGAGGACCTGACCTGGGAGCCGACCGAGGAGGTCTGGTCCCTGACGACGGCTCCCGAGGCGGCCCCCGACACCGCGGGCTACGTCACCATCGGCTTCGAGTGCGGCATCCCCGTCGCGCTCGACGGTGAACACCTCGCACCGCTGGAGGTCCTCGGCCGGCTCAACGGATTCGGCGGCCGGCACGCCGTGGGGCGGATCGACATGCTGGAGAACCGCGTGGTGGGCGTGAAGTCACGGGAACTGTACGAGGCCCCGGGCATGCTGCTGCTCATCCGGGCCCACCAGGAGCTGGAGAACCTCACCCTGCCGGTGGACGTGCTCAACCAGAAGCGCCAGCTGGAGGCGGTGTACAGCAAGACCGTCTACGACGGCCTGTGGCACGGCCCGCTGCGCGCCGCCCTGGACGCCTTCGTCGGCTCGACCCAGCAGACCGTCACCGGCGAGATCACCCTGAAGCTCTACAAGGGGGGCGTGTCCGTCGCCGCGCGATCGGCCGAACGCTCCATGTACCGGCACGAGTTGGTCACGTACGGCAATGACTGCACGTTCGACCAGAGCAGCGCGGAAGGGTTCATCGACATCTTCAGCCTGCCCAGCCGGGTGTGGAACAAAGTGAACGGCTGACATCGTGGCTTCACTCTCTATGCTGCCCCAGGACCGGAAGAGCGGCGCGTTCCGAGCCGCGGTGGGGCCCATCGTCATCATCGGTGTTTTCGGAATGACGCTGGGCATCACCTACCCCCTGCTGTCCCGCATGCTGGAAGAGCGGGGCACGTCGGGCACCGTGATCGGGCTGAACGGCGCTATGACCCCGCTGGGCATGGTCCTGACCGCCGCGTTGATCCCCGTGCTGGTACGCCGGCTGGGGGCCTGGTGGCTGATGGTGGCCGCGGCGGTGGGCAGCTCGCTGATCCTGGGCCTGTTCGCCGTGACGGACAACCTGGCGCTGTGGTTCATCCTCCGTGCGGTACTGGGCAGTTGCGCGGTGGCCATGTTCATCCTGAGCGAGACATGGATCAGCGAGAACGCCGATGTCACCCATCGGGGCCGGCTGCTCACCGTGTACACCTCGGTGCTCGCCCTGGGGTTCTGCGTCGGCCCGGCGATCCTCAGCATCTCGGACAACTCCGAGGTGCTGGCCCTCACCGTGGCGGTGGTCGCCCCGCTGCTCGCACTGTGGCCGCTGTGGTCGGAGAAGGCCCGGGTGCCGGAGATGGGCGCCTCGGGCCGGGTGCCGGTGGGATCGTTGACGCGGCAGCTGTCGGTACTGCTGGTGGCGGTGTTGGCGATCTCCGTCTTCGACGCCGTCACGCTCCAGTTCCTGCCCTTGTACGCGGACGCGGCCGGCCTCGCGGGCGGACAGGGGGAGCTGGCCCTCACGGTGCTGCTCGTCGGCCAGATGACCCTGCAGTTCCCGCTGGGCTGGCTGGCCGACCGCCTTGGCGGGCGCACCGCGCTGCTGCTCTCCCTCACGGTGGGCACGGCGGGCGCGCTGCTGCTGCCCGCGGCCATGGGCTGGGGGGTCTGGCTGTGGCCGATGGTGGCCGTGTGGGGCGGTATCGCCTTCTCGGGCTACCCCCTGGTGCTGAGCATTCTGGGCGCCAACCTCGACGGGGAGAGTCTGCTGCTCGGCAACACGGCGTTCGCCATCGTCTGGGGCATCGGCGGCATCCTCGGCCCCCCGTACGCGGGTGCGGCCATGGACGTGTGGGGCGCCGACGGCATGCCCTGGTCGTTGGCGGCGCTGTGGGTCCTCGCCGTGATCACCACGGTGGCCGCCTTCCTGCGGCGGTCCGGGATGCGCTGAGCGCCGGGTGGGTGAGGGCGCGTCCTCGGGGGCGGCCGCTCGGCGTGTCGCCGGCGCTCAGCGGCCGGTCGCAGGCCTGCGCGAAGTTCCGGACGTGACCTCGGGCGAAGGGCACCCGAGAGGCCGGCTGCGCGAGCGAGGCCCCCGCTGCCGACGTCGGGCCCCAACAGCTCTCCGAACGCCGCCGGAGCACCTGCGGCCGGTCTGCACCACCACCATCGCCCCGTGGCTCTGGACGTCCACGGGATGTCGGTTCGGGCACCCGTCGGTGACGGGGGCGCCGTCGCGCTGATCCTGCCGGAGCTGTCGCGACCGGAGTCGGCCCTGCTCATCGCCATGGGGTCATGGTGATGAGCAGGGCCAGACACATTGTCGAGAAACCTCCGACCGGGATGTCGTGCCGTCAACTGTGCTGCTCGTCACGGCATTTACGCGGACGAGGCATCGTCTCGGGCGGCACCGGGAGCCGATTCGACGACGGGCCGAGGGGCGCCCCGGACACATCCGTTTTCGGGGTCATGCCCAGCAGACGCAGCACCGGGCCTGCCGCGGCCGTCGTCACCAGCGCCATGACCACCATCAGGCTGAAGAGATCGGTGTCGATCACGCCCAGGTCACGTCCGATGGTGAGAACGACGATCTCGGTGAGCCCGCGCGTGTTCATGAGCGTGCCGAACGCGCCCGCCTCGCGCCAACTCATCCCCCACATGCGGGCAGGCAGCACCGTGCCCGCCAACTTGCCGACCGTGGCCACGACGATGATGGCGAGCAGCAGGGGGACGCCCGCCCTCCCCACAGTCCCCACGTCGACGGAGAGGCCGGTCACGACGAAGTAGACCGGCAGCAACAGAGCCACGATCTTCTCCAGCGGCTCCGTCACGTCCTGCCGCAGCTCGGTGCGCCCATGCCTGGGCAGGGCGAGGCCGAACGCGAACGCGCCGAAGATGGCGTGGATGCCGATCCAGGAGGTCACCCATGAGGAGACCAGGGCCCCGGCCACGACCACCGGCAGCAGCAGGCGGCTTCCCGACCGGCTCCCGGGCAGCGAGAGCACGTGGAGCAGGACAGGGCGCGCCACCGCGTACATGACCAGGCCGTAGGCCGCGGTGAGGGCGAGCACGGTGGCGAATCCGCCGGCCCCCTGGGCCGCGGTCATCGCCGCTACCAGGACCAGCACGCACCAGGCCGCGACGTCGCCGACCGCGGCGCAGGCCATGGCCAGGATGCCGACCTGGGTGTCGGTCAGGCCGCTGTCACGCAGGACGCGAGCCAAGACGGGGAACGCGGTGATCGCGAGCGCGGTGGCGAGGAACATCGCGAACTCGCCCTCACCCACTCCTTTCGGCGCGTGTCGGCCGTACAGCGCCGTCGCCGCGAGCAGGCCGAGAGCGAAGGGAACGGCGATGTTCAGCGCGGCGATCCCGCCCACCCCCCGGCCGCGACCCCGCAGCCGCCTGAGATCCAGCTCCCAGCCCGCCAGGAACATGAAGACGACGAGGCCGATCTGGGCGAGCGCGGAGAGCGCGGGCCGGGCCTCGGCGGGCATGATCCGCTGGGGCAGGTCGCCGGGGAACAGGCCGAGCAGGCTCGGCCCCAGCATCAGGCCGATCGCCATCTCCAGGACGACGGCGGGCTGGCGCAGTCGGGTCGCCAGGCGGGCGCCCAACGCCCCGGCGAGCAGGACGATGGCGACGTCGCCGAGGACGACGGCGTCCAGCGGCGGCGCGGTGACTGAGGGCATGGTCGGTCTCATCTCTTCTTCGCCGGGCGGGAGGGGCGCTGCGCGTCCGCGTTCCCGCCCATCGCCGCGACGCGGACGCCCCGTACCGTGACGGCTGTCCGATGGGCGAGGCCACGCCGGGGCGGCGAGCGCGACGGACCGGAGCCGGGCGCGCAGGCCGCCTCCTCGCGGAGCTGATCATGCGTCAGGCGGAGCCAGTCACCCGAGACAGTCCGAGCCGGGGCTCCGTGACCACTTGCAGACCGAGCAACGGGTCGTCGCCCTGCGGCCCTTGGCGCAGCGTGCCGAACGCCGGCTCGCTGCTGCCCACGGCCGCCTCGACCCGTCGGGCCTCCCGCGTAAGGCGCCCCGACGCCACCCGGGTGGTCGTCTCGGTCACCTCGCGGATGTCGGAGAGCCCGGCGATGATTTCGCCGAACGCGGCCGTGTCGCGCTCGCCCCGCTCGGTGCCCGCTTCGTCCTTGACCAGCCGGTCGGCGGTCCAGAAGAAGTCGTCCTTGCCGTTGTAGTTCTCGTACATGCTGCTGACGAGGGCGAGCGCCCGGGTGTACGCGCGGCGGTAGGCGTGCTCGAAGAAGCGCAGGCCGTCCGCCTCTGATACCTGCCCGTCGCGCATCGCGACGAGCGACGCGGCTCCCACCAGCCCGCCGTACAGGGCGAGATGGACTCCCGTGGACAACAGGGGGTCCAGAAAGCAGGCAGCGTCGCCGATCATCATGTAGCCCGGTCCGGCGAAGCGGTCGGCGACGTACGAGTAGTCGGTTTCCACCCGTGCCGGCGCCACGCACGTCGCGTCGGCGACGAGATCGCTGACGATCGGAGAGTCTGCGATCAGCTCGCGGTAGAGCGTGTTGAGGTCCGTGTGGGCGCGCCGGTCCCGGGCGAAGGTGTCCTTGTGGGTGACGAGGCCGATGCTCGTGCGCCCGCCGTCCAGCGGGATCACCCAGTACCAGCCCTTGGGCGAGGAGATGACGTTGACTCCGCCCTCGGGGCTGTCGGGCAGCAGCCGCGCGTCGTTCCAGTAGCTCCAGATCGCCACGTTGCGGAAGAACTGATGCTGTTGGCGGTTGCGGAAGTGCTGGGTGCTGAGCAGGCCCGCCCGTCCGGAGGCGTCGATGAGGTAGTCGAAGCCCTCGACGGTGAGAGTGGTGCCCTCCTCGTTCACGCAGTGCACCGCGGTGGGCCGGCCGTCGGTGTCGAAGGTGACCGACTTCGCCGCGATGCCGTGCTGGACCTCGACGCCCTTCTTACGGGCGTTGTCGAGCAGCAGCGCGTCGAAGGCGGCCCGGTCCACCTGCCAGGTGCGCATCTCGTCACCGAACTGCTCGCTCCAGTCGATGACCCAGCTGTCATCACCCCAGCGGAACGCGCCGCCGCGTTTGACCTGGAATCCGCCGGCGTCCAACTGGTCGGCAACTCCTACGAGTTGTAGTACCCGCCGGGTGGAGGGGGTGAGGGATTCGCCGATGTGGTAACGGGGGAAGTGCCGGCTCTCCAGGAGCCGTACGTCGAAGCCCTCCTGGGCGAGGAGCGTCGCCGTGACGGACCCGGCCGGTCCGCCGCCGACCACGAGTACACGGTGAGGCGCAGTCACGGTCACGCTCCCCGGAAGACGAGGGCCGAGTTGTTGCCGCCCATGCCCACGCTGGTGGAGATGGCCACGTCGACGGGCGCGCTGATGCCCGTACCGATGACGTGGTTGAGCTCGCAGTCGGCGCTCGGCACGCGCAGACCCCAGGTGGGCGGCACCTCGTCGCGGTGCGAGGCGAGCAGGGCGACCATGGCCTCCAAGGCGCCCGACGCGCCGAGCATGTGGCCGGTGGCTCCCTTGATGCCGCTGACCCGCAGCTGGCCGGCGTGCTCGCCGAACACCTTGCGGATGGCGGTGACTTCGGCCGGGTCGTTGGACTTCGTCGCCGTGCCGTGCACGTTCACATAGCCGACCTCCTGTGCTGCCACACCGGCGTCGGTGAGGGCCTCGGTCAGGCACGCGGTCATGCCGGGGGCGTCGCTCGGCGGGATGTCGCTCATGTCGAAAGCGTCGCCGCGCAGCCCGTAGCCGAGCAACTCGCCGTAGATGCGGGCGCCTCGGGACAGGGCGTGCTCACGCTCCTCAAGGACCAGGATGGCGGCGCCCTCACCGAGGACCGTGCCGTCGCGCTCCTCGTCGAAGGGCCGGCAGGCGCCCGCCTGTGAGCCGGTGTGGTTCTGCGCGAACCCGGAGACGATGATGTCGGTGACCGGCGACTCGGCGCCGCCCGCGAGCATCACCTCGGCGCGTCCGTGCCGGATCTTGTCGTAGGCGGCGATGATCGAGTCGGAGCCGGAGGCGGAGGCACCGGAGACGGTGACCAGAGGGCCGCACAGGCCATGGCGCACCGAGAGCAGGGATGTGCCGGCGTTGGGCAGACACATGTTGAACAGGCGGGGCGAGACGCCTCGCGTGCCCTTTTCCGCGAGGCGGACGAACTGGTCCTGGAGCGGCTCGGTGCTGGAGAACGCCATGCCGATGGCAGCGCCTATACGCTCGAAGCGCTGCTCGGACTTCTTCCGCGACACGATCTCATTGCGCGGCAGGTCGATTCCGGAATCGATCAGAGCCGCATCGGACGCGGCGAGCGCGTACTGCTGAAAACGATCCAAAACGCGCAGATCGCGCGGGGATATCCCGTGCTCCGAAGGGTCGAAGCCGGTGACTTCGCCCGAGGTCTTGACCGGGTTGCGCGAGGTGTCGAAGCGCGTGGTTTCCTTGACGCCGCTGTGCCCTGCCATGAGATTTGCAAAGATTTCGTCGACCTGTTTGCCGACCGGAGTCACCGCACCGAGACCGGTCACTACTACGCGTCTGTCCATGATGGATCCCCTCTTGTCGCAACCCCACGTCAGGGGGGTTGCCGCCATGTCGATGGCTGCGAAAAGACTGGATTTCTCCGGTGTTTCCCATGGTGGAGGATTTCTTTACGGCGCGCACCGGGATACCTGATCGTCACCGGCGGGGTTCAGGAGAAGGGCCGTAATGGGTAGGGCAATCCAAAATATGCAGCCACCCTGTGCCGCCTTCCTGGGCGGCGAGGTGACGAAATCACAGTCATCGGCTCCGTGCAAGGGTCATCCAGAATTCGAGATGTCAACTCCGCTAGGTATTCATACCTACGTCAAATTACCTAGGTAGAATTACCGATGCGACCGCGTTCCGTCACCGACTAGAACTTCGTCGAAGCCCGTCGATGATGTCTCATGAGCGGAGTAGATGCGAATGCCTATGCCTGGCCATCCGAACGACCGGGCGCTTGCCGCAGCGGTCGCGCCGGCCTTCGGGCGGGGCGTTCCGGATGCGGTCCGCGGCGCGTGATCATGACGTCTGTGAGCAAGTGGTGTGTGATCACCAACGCCGCCGTTCCTGCCCTGTCCTCCGCGGCCCACCACGCCGACCTCGGCGAGCTGCAGGTGTTCTGGCGCGGTCCGAGAGGCGCCCGGCTTCCGGACGAGGCGCCGTTCACCGTCGATGTGCGCACGCTCGTCGCGGTAGGCGGCACACCGGAGGACTCAGTGGACCGTTCCGTCCTCCAGGTCGCTGCCGACCGCGTCACGGTCCGCGTCTCGGCCCTCAACGAGGATCCGGTCTACTACGCGGCCGACCGGCTGCGCGGCACTTTTGCCTACTTCACGGACCTCTTTCTCGCCCCGCTCGTGCTGCCCGCGCTCGGCATGCCCGTCGAGCTGACCGGGGGAGGCCCCGGCCACGAACGCGGCACGCTCGTGCGCGGCGTCAACCGGCTGCGCCATGGCATCGTCGCCCGGACCCGGCGCAGCGCGGGCCACTGGCTGATGGACGCACGGGACGAGTACGACCGTCTCGGCGCGTTCCGGTCCCCGCACCGCGACGATCCGATGGCCGCGGGCGAGGCACAATGCACCGCGCTCGCAGGGGAGATCGCTCGCATTGCGGCGGCAACCGCACCGTCGACCCGGTACGGCACGGTGCTCTCCGATGACATCGACTCCGGCATGGTGACGTACTTGGCGGCAACGAGTGGCCTCGACGTCACCCCGTACAGTGTCGCCACTCCATGGGGCGACGAGCTCTCCGCCGCGGGTGACCTCTGCGCGGAGTTGGGCCTCGACCTCACCCCGGTGCATCTGACCGAGGACGAGATCGTCGCGTCCATCCCGGATGCCGTCCGATGGCTCGGCTTGACCGACCCGGACGTCGTCGAGGTCGCGCTGGCGAGGACGGCGGTGCAGCGTCTGGGTGCCGTCCCCGCCGAGCAGGTGCTGCTCACGGGCTTGGGCAGCGATCTGGTCAACGCCGGTCCGTACGAGTCCTCCAGTGGCCGCGATGAGCTGATCGACCAGGTCATCGGCGCCGTCGACCGCAGCCGGCGCAGCAACGAACTCTCCCACCGGATGCCGCTGGCCTACGGGGCAACGGTGCACCATCCCTTCTGGTCGTGGCCGGTCATCGAAGTCGCGCTGGAGACAGCCCCCGAGTGCAAGGTCCGGGACGCCATGGGGAAGTTCCACCTGCGGACGGCGATGGCGACACACGTCCCCGAACGGATCGCCTGGCGCAAGGAGACCGTCGTCCAGCACGGCGACGGACTGCGGGACGGCGTACGGCGCCGCCTGGAGAAGGAGGCCCGTTCCGTGGACCCCGAGCAGGTCTACCTGGCCTGCTTCGCCGAGCTGTTCGACCGTGCCGCCGACGGCGTGTTCGAACCCGGCGACCCGTGGCGCCTGTTGGACAGGGCCCTGTGCCGCGTCCGCACCACCCTCTGACCTCGGCTCCGATGCACTCGGTGCGCCCGGAGCGTTCCTCCACCAAAGGATTCTCATGACCGACCAGTTGGCCCCAGCGCGCCTCCAGGCCACCGCCTCCTCCTCGGGTGCCTCGGCCACGGCGCAGTTCCTTTCCAAGCAGCGCGACCAGGCGCCCACCACCGACCCGGAGCGGGTCAGTGCCTTGGCCGGTGAACTCATCGAGGCCGCACGGCAGATCATCCGCCGCCATCGGGTCACCTACGACGAGTTCGACGCGCTCAAGGCATGGCTGATCCAGATCGGCCTGGACGGCGAGTGGCCGCTGTTCCTGGACGTCTGGCTGGAGCAGACCGTCGAGCAGGTGGCCAACGAGGAGCGCGGCGGCACCAAGGGAAGCCCCGAGGGCCCCTACTTCGTGCCCGACGCCCCGCGACTGCCCGCGGACGCCACGCTGCCCATGCGGGCGGACGAGCCGGGCATCCCTCTGCTGTTCCAGGGCCGTGTCCTGTCGACCGCCGGGCAGCCGCTGCCCGGCGCCACGATCGAGATGTGGCAGGCCGACGACGCCGGCACGTACTCGCAGTTCGCGCCAGGGCTGCCCGAATGGAATCTGCGCGGCACCGTGGTGGTCGGCGATGACGCGCGGTTCAGCATCCGCACCGTCGAGCCGTCCCCCTATGAGATCCCGACCGACGGGTCCTGCGGGCGGCTCATCGCCGCCGCGGGCTGGCACGCCTGGCGCCCCGGTCACCTGCACGTCCGGGTGTCGGCGCCGGGTCACCACACGCTGACCACACAGCTGTACTTCAAGGGCGGCAGCCATGTGGACAGCGACATCGCCGGCGCGGTGAAGCCCGAACTCATCCTCGACCCGACCCCGGTGGCGGACGGGCCGGGCCGGCGGGTCGGCTACGACCTGGTCGTCGACCCGGTCTGACGGCCCGCGTTCACCAACCCACCACTCCGCATGCCCAGTTGACGACACCGGAGAGACAGTGACGGCACACATTCGGACACAGGTGGGCATTGTCGGTGCCGGCCCCGCGGGGCTCGTGACGGCCGCGGTACTGGCCGCCGCCGGCATCGACCACGTGGTGGTGGAGCGGCGGTCCCGCGCACACATCGAGGGACGCGCCCGCGCGGGACTGCTGGAGCACCGCACGGTGGAGTACCTCAAGAGCCAGGGACTTGCCGGACGCCTGCTCACCGAGGGGCGCCGGGCCGGCTGGTCCGACTTCCAGGTGCTGGGCGAGCGGATGCATCTGGACTACGCCGAGATCACCGGCGGCTTCCGGCACTGGGTGTACCCGCAGCACCTGCTGATCAGGGACCTGTGCGACGAACTGACCGCATCGGGCCGGCCCCCCCTCTTCTCCACGCCGGTACGGGAGTTGACAGGCCTCGACGAGTCGACTGCGCGCATCAGGTGTGAGGGCCTGGACATCGACTGCGACTACGTCATCGGCGGCGACGGCTCCCAAGGGGTGGCCCACAAGGCCCTGGCCGCCGCCGGAGGGCCGGTGAGTGCTGCCCTGCGGTACCCGTACGAGACCCTGACGATGCTCGCCGAGGTGGACCGCCCCACCGAAGGCGTCACCTACACCCTGGCCGAGCAGGGCTTCGTGGGGATGATGCCGCGCACCGCGACGATCAGCCGCGTCCATCTGCAGATCCCGCACGGCGACACCCCCGCCGACTGGTCAACTGATCGCATCCACGCCGAACTCGCCGCCAGACTGGGGGAGTTCACGCCCGGGGCGCCGCGCTTCGGCGCCCTGACCGAGAAGCGCATGCTCCTGATGCGTGGACACATCGTCGGCTCGATGCGGCACGGCCGTCTGCTGCTCGCGGGCGACGCCGCGCACCTGCTGACACCATTCGGCGGGAAGGGCGCGAATCTGGCCGTCGCGGACGCCGCTCTCGTGGCGGAAGGCCTGATCCGCCACTACAAGGACGGCGACGACCACGGGCTCGACACCTACAGTGACCGACGGTTGCGAGAGGTCTGGGAGGTCCAGGAATTCTCCGACCGCCTGCTGCGCCTCGTCCTGCAGCCCGACGGCCTCACCCCCGCCGAACGCGTCTTCGCTCTCCGTATGAAACGGGCGACGGTCCAGTCGCTGACCCGACCCGGCTGGCAGAGCACTGCCTTCGCCCACCAGTACGTCGGCTCGGGAATGCACTGCGACGGCCCCTCTCAACTTCCTCCGCAAGCGTGATCACCCCCGCGGCCCAACTGCCGCGACGGGTACGAACGAGGAGCCTGGGGCGGTGTTGCGGGCGGGCGACGCGGTGCCACTGGTACCGCATGGGCCGTGCCGACGCCTCAGCGTGCCTGGTTCGTGTTCTCGGCCGGGTCTGCGCAGGTAGGAGTCGTGCGCCTTGTCGGTCCGCACCCGGTCCGGGCGTTCGCGCGGCCTGCCCCGCTTCGAACTGCGGGGAGTCGCCCCGCTGCCCGCCACACCGTAGACCTGCCAGGATTCAGTGCGACCAGTTAGCTCTTCTTCTCACCTCGTCCCACACATTTCTCACAGACGAGAGCGCACAGGAGCACGCGAGGCCCCTGACCTGGAACTTTGATGTCGTCACAGACCACGGTGAACCAGATAGCCGCACCGTAAGCTAGGGGTATGGCCTACGAGATTCCGGTGACGCAAGCCAGGGCTGAACTCGCCGAACTGATCAACCGGGTCGTGTACGGCGGCGAGCGCGTCGTCGTCACACGACACGGAAAGCCCCTGGTCGCCCTGGTCTCGGCCGCCGACCTCGAACGGTTGGAGGAGTCCCCGGAGCCCGTCGAGGAGCCGGTGATCAGCGCGGTCTCCAGCGTGCGCGAGGTCGCGCCCGCTCCCCGCGAACAGCAGCGGTTCGGCATCGCGGCACATCACCGGGGGAACGGCGCCTCCTAGAAGCGGGAGCGCTTCGACTGCGCAGGCGTCCGGCGGCGGCGACCGCAGCGATCATGCTTACAGGCGTAGCGCCAAGCGGTGACCTGCGCGCGGAGCGCAGCGAGGGGGTGGGCGCGCTCCGCCCCCACCCCCCCCAGCACTACCTGCACCAATCCCACCCGGCAGGGCCACACTCGCGTCTGGTGTCGGTCAGCCGACAGGAGCCAGGGCCGGTTCATCGGCGGTCGGCATGACGCCCCTCGACCGGGACTTCAGCGCGTTTCCCAGTACGACGGCGCCCAGGCCCAGCGCGGCCCACCAGGCGAGGGTCAGGGCGGGGCCCGGCGCTGCCGCGCCGTCGAAGAAGGACACCGAGCGCAGCAGGGTCGCGCTCGCGCCGGGCGGCAGCCACTGGCCGATGGCGCCCACCGGTTCGGGCAGCAGCTGCGGGGCCGAGGCGGCGCCGGAGAAAGGGTTGCCGAGGAACATCACCAGGAACGCGACGGCGCCGATGCCCGCGGGTCCGGCCAGGGCGGCGAGTCCCGCGACGGCCGCGCTCACCGCCAGCATCGCCAGTGCGAGGGACCCCGCCTCCGCCCACCAGTTCCCGGTGAGCACGCCGAGCCAGCTGTGGGCCAGGACGGCCGCGACGACGCCCACCAGTGCGGCGCCGACGAGCAGCGCGGTCACGGCACGCAGGCCGCGCAGTCCGAGCAGGGTCACGACCGCGCCCGCCATGATCCCGCTCAGTGTCAGCGGCAGCACCGACGAGCTCAGTACCGAGCCCCTCGGGTCGGACGCCGGGGTCGGGACGACGTCCACGGTCCGCACCTCGGCGCCGCTCGCCGTGGCCTGCCGGGTCACGGCCTGCTGGAGAAGCTGGGCCACGACCGGGCTCGCGGCCGACGCGGTGAGCAGCTCCGGGCCCTGGGCGGTGACCACGACCGCGCCGTATACGGTCCGGTCCCCGATCGCCGACCGCGCGGCCGCCTCGTCGGCGTAATGGTGGATCTCGAAGGCGCCCGCGTGCTGTCGGAGCTGTTGCTCCAGCGGCGCGGTCGCCGCGGCCGGTCCGGCCACACCGAGCGGCAGGTCGCGAGGGGCGGTGCGGGCGGCGGGCCAGGCGAAGGCCCACAGGGCCAGGGCGGCGAGCAGCGGCACGAGGACGACGACCGCGAGCATGCGACGGGTGGACATGGTGGTCCTCTCCGGGACCCGGGTGAGCCCCGCTAAAAAGAAGGATCGTTCGTTTTGACTTCCGTGACACCGTCTCGCCGTCGGTGTGTCTTGTCAAGAAGGAACGTTCGTTTTAGGTTGGACGGCATGGCTCGCGTATCCCAGGCACATCTCGACGCCCGCCGTCGGCAGATCCTCGACGCCGCGGCGGTCTGCTTCGCCCGCAACGGCTTCCACGCCACGTCCATGCAGGACGTCCTGAAGGAGGCCGACCTCTCGGCCGGGGCCGTGTACCGCTACTTCAGCGGCAAGGAGGAGCTCATCGGCGCGATCGTCGCAGAGGTGCTCGGCCAGGTCCACGAGGGTTTCGAGGAGGCGGCCCGCAGCAGCCCGCCCCCGCCCCCCGACCTCCTGGTGGCGTCGGTGCTGGGCCGGGTCCTCGCCACCAAGGAGACGGTGACCGTCGACGGGCGTCCGGCGTTCCCGCGGCTGGTCGTCCAGGTGTGGACCGAGACGCTCCGCAACGAGGAGCTCGCGGCCGTCCTGCGCGAGGGCTACGGCGCCGTGCGCGAGACCTGGACGCGGATCGTCGGGGCGTACCAGGACGCCGGGGCGATGCGCTCGGACGTGCCCCCGGAGCACGTGGCCCGCACGATGATGGCGGCCGCCATGGGCTTCATCGCGCAGCAGGCGCTGTTCGGACCGACGCCCGCCGAGGTCCTGGGCGACGGTCTGCGGGCGCTGATGAGTGTGCGGGACGAAGCCGGCACGCGCTGATGGATCACCGCTCGGTTAACGTGCCTGAAACCGGATCCAACTAGCCTGCGGATCCACGCCACCAGGGACTTTGCCCCGGGGCAGAGGCAACCGGGCCCCGCACGGTCCGGAGCGAGGACTGTGAGGTGGGACGTGCAACTGACCCCGCACGAGCAAGAGAGGCTGCTGATCCATGTGGCGGCCGACGTCGCCGAGAAGCGCCGGGCCCGCGGGCTGAAGCTCAACCACCCCGAGGCGGTCGCCCTCATCACGTCGCACATCCTCGAAGGCGCGCGTGACGGCCGTACCGTCGCCGAACTCATGGCCTCCGGGCGGACGTTGCTGACCCGCGACGACGTCATGGAGGGCATCCCCGAGATGATCCACGACGTCCAGGTCGAGGCGACCTTCCCGGACGGCACCAAGCTCGTCACCGTCCACGACCCGATCGTCTGAGGGGCCCCGATGATTCCCGGAGAGATCCTCTTCGCCGACGGGCCGATTGCCTACAACGAGGGCCGCGAGGTCACCCGGCTGACCGTCCTCAACGCCGCCGACCGTCCCGTCCAGGTCGGCTCCCACTACCACTTCGCCGAGACCAACCCCGGCCTGGAGTTCGACCGTGCCGCGGCCCGCGGCAAGCGGCTGAACATCGCCGCCGGAACCGCCGTGCGCTTCGAGCCCGGTATCCCGGTCGACGTCGAACTCGTCCCGCTCACCGGCGCCCGCGTGGTGCCGGGGCTGCGCGGGGAGACCGGAGGTGCCCTCGATGCCTGAGATCTCTCGTGCCGCCTACGCGGACCTGTTCGGACCCACCACCGGGGACCGCATCCGGCTCGCCGACACCGATCTGCTGATCGAGGTCGAGGAGGATCGTTCCGGCGGCCCCGGGCTCGCCGGTGACGAGGCCGTGTTCGGCGGCGGCAAGGTCATCCGCGAGTCGATGGGCCAGTCGCGCGCCACGCGCGCAGAAGGAACCCCGGACACGGTCGTCACGGGTGTCGTGATCGTCGACCACTGGGGTGTCGTCAAGGCCGACGTCGGCATCCGCGACGGCCGGATCACCGGGATCGGCAAGGCGGGCAACCCCGACACCATGGACGGGGTGCACCCGGACCTGGTGATCGGCCCCGAGACCGAGATCATCGCGGGCAACGGCCGGATCCTGACCGCCGGTGCCATCGACGCGCACGTCCACTTCATCTGCCCGCAGATCGCCGACGAGGCGCTGGCGTCCGGCGTGACCACCCTGGTGGGCGGCGGCACCGGCCCCGCCGAGGGCTCCAAGGCCACCACCGTCACCCCGGGCCCCTGGCACCTCGCCCGCATGCTGGAAGCGATGGAGCAGTACCCCCTCAACATCGGCTTCCTCGGCAAGGGCAACACCGTCTCCCACGAGGCGATGCTGTCCCAGATCCGTGGCGGCGCGCTCGGCCTGAAGCTGCACGAGGACTGGGGCTCGACCCCGGCCGTCATCGACGCCTCGCTGACCGTCGCCGAGCGGACCGGCATCCAGGTGGCCATCCACACCGACACCCTCAACGAGGCCGGATTCGTCGGCGACACCCTCGCCGCGATCGCCGGCCGCGGCATCCACGCCTACCACACCGAGGGTGCGGGCGGCGGGCACGCGCCGGACATCATGACCGTGGTCTCCCAGCCGCACGTGCTGCCGAGCTCCACCAACCCGACCCGGCCCTTCACCGTCAACACCGCCGAGGAACACCTCGACATGCTGATGGTGTGCCACCACCTCAACGCGGCGGTGCCGGAGGACCTCGCCTTCGCCGAGTCCCGCATCCGTCCCACGACCATCGGCGCCGAGGACATCCTGCACGACCTGGGCGCCATCTCGATCATCTCCTCCGACGCCCAGGCCATGGGACGCGTCGGCGAGGTCATCATGCGGACCTGGCAGACCGCGCACGTCATGAAGCGGCGCCGGGGTGCGCTGCCGGGCGACGGACAGGCGGACAACCACCGGGTACGGCGCTATGTCGCCAAGTACACGATCAACCCCGCCGTCGCCCAGGGACTCGCCCACGAGGTGGGTTCCGTGGAGACGGGCAAGCTGGCCGACCTGGTCCTGTGGGAGCCCGCCTTCTTCGGGGTCAAGCCGCATCTGGTCATCAAGGGCGGCCAGATCGCCTACGCGCAGATGGGCGACGCCAACGCCTCCATCCCGACCCCGCAGCCGATCCTTCCCCGGCCGATGTACGGGGCGATCGGGCGGGCCCCCGCCTCGAACTCCTTCAACTTCGTGGCGCCCCTGGCCATCGAGGACGGACTGCCGGAGCGGCTCCAGCTCGGGAAGCGGTTCGTGGCGACCGAGTCGACGCGCGGGGTCACCAAGGCCGACATGCGGGAGAACGACGCCCGGCCCGACGTCCGCGTCGACCCCGACAGCTTCGCCGTGCACATCGACGGCGAGCTGGTGGAGGCCACACCGGCGGCCGAACTGCCCATGGCCCAGCGTTACTTCCTCTTCTGATGGCGGGGTTGTGATGTCACGGGCCGCACTTCTGGTCCTGGCCGACGGCCGCTTTCCCGCCGGAGGCCACGCGCACTCCGGCGGGGCCGAGGCGGCCGTCAAGGCCGGGCGGATCACCGGGGCGGAGAGCCTGGAGTCCTTCTGTCGGGGGCGGCTGTACACGGCGGGGCTGGTGTCCTCGGCCCTCGCGACAGCGGCCGTACTCGGCGTGGATCCACGGCAGTTGGACGAGGCGGCGGACGCCCGCACCCCGTCGCCCGCCCTTCGGGTCGCCGCCCGCAAACTGGGCCGCCAGCTGTTGCGGGCGGCCCGGGCGACTTGGCCGTCCCCTGAACTGGACGCGCTGGCAGGTCAGTTCCCCAAGGGAGCCCACCAGCCGGTGGTGCTGGGCCTGACGGCCCGCGCTGCGGGCCTGGAGCCCGTGGACGCGGCCTACTGCGCGGCGTACGAGAGCGTGAGCGGCCCGGCGAGCGCGACGGTCCGCCTCCTGAGCCTGGACCCCTTCGACGCGACAGCCGTACTGGCCCGACTGGCACCGGAGTTGGACCGGGTCGCGACCCGGGCGGTGGAGGCGGCGAGGACAGCGGTCGAGGAGGGTGTCGACGCATTGCCGTCGGCGTCCGCTCCGTTGCTGGAGATCGGGGCAGAGCTGCATGCGGCATGGCCAGTACGCCTGTTCGCATCGTAGCGAGCCTCGGGCCACCCACCGTCTTTCAGGGGCGCGGGGAACTGCGCGACCAGCCCCCACACACCCGCACCCGGCCACGAACCTCTGAACCCCCTACAGGAGCCGCACATGCACCTCGACCACTCTCACGACGGCCCCACCGCACTGAGCGCCGACGCCCACCGCAAAGACGGCACCCGCAGAGCCCTCCGCATCGGCCTCGGCGGCCCCGTGGGCTCCGGCAAGACCGCCACCGTCGCCGCCCTCTGCCGGGCCCTGCGCGACGAGTTGTCCCTCGCCGTCGTCACCAACGACATCTACACCCGCGAGGACGCCGAGTTCCTGCTGAGGGAAGCCGTGCTGCCCCCCGAGCGGATCACCGCCGTGGAGACCGGCGCCTGTCCGCACACCGCGATCAGGGACGACATCTCCGCCAACCTGGAGGCCGTCGAGGACCTGGAGGACGAGGTCGGCTCCCTGGACCTGATCCTCGTGGAGAGCGGCGGCGACAACCTCACCGCCACCTTCTCCAAGGGCCTGGTCGACGCCCAGATCTTCGTCATCGACGTGGCCGGAGGGGACGACATCCCGAGGAAGGGCGGCCCCGGCGTCACCACCGCCGACCTGCTCATCGTCAACAAGACCGACCTGGCCCCGTACGTCGGCTCCGACCTCGCGCGGATGGCCGCCGACGCCAAGGCCCAGCGCGGCGAACTCCCCGTCGTCTTCCAGTCGCTCCGCGGCGAGGCCGGCGTGACCGCCGTCGCCGACTGGGTGCGGGCGCGGCTCGCCGCGTGGACGGCGTGACCGCGGCCGTGGCCGGGGTGCGGGCCACCGCCCGGATGGTGGCGCGCGACGACGGGCGCGGCGGTACGGCCCTGCCCGTGCTGGAGAGCGACGGGCCACTGGCGCTGCGGCGGACCCGGGGGAGCGGCGCGGAGCCGCGGGTCATGCTCGTCGGAGCGATGAGCGGGCCTCTCGGCGGCGACCACTTCACCGTGACGGCCGACGTCCGGGAGGGCGCCCGGCTGTGCGTCGGATCGGCCGCCGCCACCATCGCCCTGCCGGGGCAGACCAAGGGCGAGGCCCGTTACGACGTCCGGCTCACCGTCGCCGACGGAGCCGAACTGCGCTGGCTGCCCGAGCAGTTGATCTCCGCGGGCGGCAGTGACCTGTACGTCGGCACCCGGATCGACCTCGGGGCGACGGCCCGGCTCGTGCTGCGCGAGGAGCAGGTCCTCGGGCGGGTGGGGGAGGAGCCCGGGCGGCTCACCAGCCGGCTCGTGCTGCGGGTCGCGGGACGGACCGTGCTCGACCAGGAACTGGCCTGCGGGCCCGGGGCGCCGGGCGGCTGGGACGGGCCGGCCGTGCTCGCGGGTCACCGGGCGGTCGGCCAGCTCCTCGTCGTACGGCCGGAGTTCGCCGAGGAGCCGGTGCCGGCGCGGGTGCTCGGCGAGGGCGCCGTCGTCGTACCCCTCGCCGGACCCGCCGCGCTCGTCACCGCCGTGGCCCCGGACGCCCTGCTGCTGCGCCGGGCCTTGGACGCGGCGCTGGCTGCGCTCGTCCCCTAGGGCCTGTCGTTTGGACCAGCCCGGCGTCGCCAGAAAAGCACCGCACCTCACGGCCGCCCTGATCCAAACGACAGGCCCTAGTCCGCCGAGCGAACAGGTTCTTCCGTTTATCGGATTGGCAAAGAAGCCCGACAAACCCTGTTCACAGCGACTTCACAACCACGAGGATCCCCGGAGGAATCGAAACGACGTACGGGGAGGGGTCCCTCTTGAGGGAGACGCGACCGAAGTGGCGCACGACGGCACTCGGTTCGGCCGGCGTGCTCATCACGGCCACACTGATATCCGGTGCCGTCGCGGCACCCGCGTCCGGCGCCAACACGTCCGACAGGACGGCCCGGCACGGACAGGACCGCGAGGCGGCCGGCGCCGCGATCGCCGCCGCCCGCGCCGCGAAGGCCGGCATCGACTGGGCCGACTGCCCCGCGGACTGGGGAATCGCGAAGCCGGTCCAGTGCGGCTGGGTCAGCGTGCCGCTGGACTACGCGAAGCCGAACGGCAAGCAGATCAAGCTCGCCGTCGACCACATCGGCAACACCGGAACCACGGCGGAGCGCCAGGGCGCCCTCGTCTACAACCCGGGCGGACCGGGCGGCTCGGGCATGCGCTTCCCGCTCCGGGTCACGACCAAGAACCCGATCTGGGCCAACGTGGCCAAGGCGTACGACTTCGTGGGCTTCGACCCGCGCGGCGTCGGCCACTCCGCGCCCATCTCCTGCGTGGACCCGCAGGAGTTCGTGAAGGCGCCCAAGATGGACCCGGTGCCGGACAGCGAGGCCGACAAGCGCGCCCAGCGCAAGCTGGCCCGTGAGTACGCCGAGGGCTGCGCCGAGCGCACCGGCAAGGCGATGCTCCAGCAGATGACCACGCCCAACACCGTGCGCGACCTGGACGTCATCCGTGCCGCGCTCGGCGAGAAGAAGCTCAACTACCTGGGCGTCTCCTACGGCACCTACATCGGCGCCGTCTACGGCACGATGTACCCGGGCCACGTGCGCCGCATGATCGTCGACAGCGTGGTCAACCCGTCGCGGGAGAAGATCTGGTACGAGGCCAACCTCGACCAGGACATCGCCTTCGAGGGCCGCTGGAAGGACTGGGAGGACTGGGTCGCCGCCAACGACGCCGCCTTCCACCTCGGCACCACGCGGGCCGCGGTCGAGGCGAAGTGGCTCGAACTGCGGGCCACCGCCAAGAAGAACCCCATCGGCGGGGTCGTGGGCCCGGCCGAGCTGATCGGCTTCTTCCAGAGCGCCCCGTACTACGACTCCTCGTGGGTGCCGGTCGCGACGGTGTTCAGCAAGTACTTCGCCGGTGACACCCAGGCGCTGGTCGACGCGGCCGCCCCGGACCTCAGCGACACCGCGGGCAACATCTCCTCGGAGAACGGCAACGCCGTCTACACCGCCGTCGAGTGCACCGACGCCAAGTGGCCCACCAGCTGGAAGACGTGGGACCGCGACAACACCGCGCTGCACAAGAAGTACCCGTTCATGACCTGGGCCAACGCCTGGCTGAACCTGCCCTGCGCCACCTGGCCGGTCAAGCAGCAGACCCCGGTGAACGTCAGGACCGGCAAGGGCCTGCCCGGCGTGCTGATCGTGCAGTCCGAGCGTGACGCGGCCACCCCGTACGACGGCGGCGTCGAACTGCACAAGCGCTTCAAGGGCTCCCGCCTCATCACCGAGAAGGACGCGGGCTCCCACGGGGTGACCGGCCTGGTCAACCCCTGCATCAACCCGCGGGTGGACGCCTACCTGCTCACCGGCAAGCTCGACAAGGCCGACGTGACCTGCACCCCGCACGCCACGCCGAAGCCGTAACAGCCACGACGGGACAAGGCGGCCGGAGCCACCGGCCGCCTTTCTCATGCCCCGAGCGAGTCGACGAACGCGTCCTCCGCCGCGTAGTCGAAGAGGTCGCCGTAGGTCTGGAACATCCTCGGGTACGCCTCCCGCCAGTCCCGTCCGGCCAGCCGCTCCTCGATCCAGGCGACGGTCTCCGGCAGCCGGTCCGCGTACCGCACCACCGCCCGGTAGCCCAACTCCCGCTCGGCGGCGGACATGTCGCAGACGACCGGCACGGGCGCCGACCACGGCGTGTCGCCCACGGTCGGTGACGGCGGCGGCCCGTCCAGCAGGACCGTCTCCGTCTCCACGCCCGTCACCGCGTCGATCGCGGCGGCGATCTCCGCCACCGTCGGGGCGTCCGGGTCCACGGCGTTCAGGGCCCGTGTGCCCGGCTGCGCCGCCGCGAGCCGGATCAGCTCCGCGATGTTGTGGACGCTCGCGGGGTGGAAGCGGCTCTGTCCGCCGAAGGGGAGAACCCGCCGGGTCCGGCCGTCCAGGTTGCGCTTGACGAAGTAGAGCTCGCGCGGCGTCCGGCAGTGCGGTCCGTGGATCGCACCGGCCCGCAGCAGCGTGGCGGGCAACCGCCCCCCGGCCGCGAGGAGTTCACGCTCCAGCCCCGCCTTGCGGGTGCTGTACGAGGTGTCGCCCGGGGCGACGGTCCGCTGCTCCTCGGTCAGGGGCACCGGGTACTCCGGGAAGCCGTCCGGCTCGCCCTGGGTGTCGAAATTGCGCCCCTTGTCGTCTTCGTACACCGTGATGCTGGAGATCACCACGGCCGAGCCCACACGGTCGGCCAGCGACACCAACTGCCGTGCGTGCGCAGGCCCGTAGGCGACCATGTCCACCAGGACCTCGCAGCCGTCGCCCACCGCGGCGGCCAGGGCGGCGTCGTCCGCCCGGTCGGCCCGCGCGGTGCGCACCTGCCTGGGCCAGCTCCCGTCCCGGCCGCCGCCCCGGGAGACGGCCGTCACCTCCCAGCCGTCCCGGGCCAGCGCGCCCACGGCCACCCGCCCGATCTGCCCCGTCGCTCCGACCACCACAGCACGTCGTGTCATGCGGCGACCGTACGGCGCTCACGCCCGGTTGCTCCAGGGGCTTCTGCCGACGGCAGAGCTCAACTCAACGGCAGCCGCGGGAACTTGCGCTCCTTCGCCGCGGCGGCCTCCTCCGCCTTCACCACGGCCGCGTACTGGTCGACGTACTCCTGGTCGGACAGCTTCAGGATGGCGTACATGATCTCGTCGGTGATGGCCCGCAGGATCGCCTTCTCGTTCTCCATCCCGGCGTAGCGGGAGAAGTCCAGCGGCTTGCCGAAGCGGATCACCACGGGATGGATGTTGGGGATGACCTTGCCGGGCGGCTGTGCCTCGAAGGTGCCGATCATCGCGCAGGGGATGACCGGGACCTGTGCCCTGAGCGCCATCACCGCGACGCCGACCTTGCCCTTGTAGAGGCGGCCGTCGTGGGAGCGGGTGCCCTCCGGGTAGATGCCGAGCAGTTCGTCCTTGCGCAGCACGCCGAGGCCCTCGCGGATGGCGGCCTGGCCCGCCTCCTTGCCGGAGCGGTCGACCGGGATCTGCCCGGCGCTGCGGAAGAAGAAGGCGGTCAGCCGGCCCTTGACGCCGGGGCCGGTGAAGTACTCGGCCTTCGCCAGGAAGGTGATGCGCCGCTTGAGCACCGCGGGCATCAGGAAGTGGTCGGAGAAGGACAGGTGGTTGCCCGCGACGATGGCCGCACCCGACTCCGGGATGTGCTCCAGACCTTCTATTCGAGGCCGGAAGACCAGTCTCAGCAACGGCCCCAACAGCACGTATTTGAGCAGGTAGTAGAACAAGAGGGGGCGCTCCTCGGTCGGGCGGACGGCTCAACTCCGCGTTCTGGCTGGTCAACCGGCGTGAGGCGGGGCTGTCAGTGTAGGCGCAGGGTGCGACGGCCGGAACAGGGCCGATCACCGGACCAGCTTGGTGCCGACGGGCGGCGCGCGGCAACCCGGCCGGACGCTGTGGCGCGAACCGCCCGGGTGGTCGGCCAAGGGGCCGCTCTTGATTTCCGGGCCGGGTCCGGTGGTGTTCACAGCCGCACCATGAGTGGTGTTCACAGCCGCACGATGACCAGGGCCGTGTCGTCCGTGGCGCCGCCGGGCGGCAGGAGCTCCAGCAGGACCGCGTCGGCGAGGGTCTCGGGGTCGTCCTCGCGGTGCCGGGCGAGGGATTCGGCGAGCCGGGCGAGCCCCGTGTCGATGTCCTCGTGCCGCCGCTCCACCAGACCGTCGGTGTACAGCGCGAGGGTGGCGCCCCTGGCGAAGGTGGTCGCGGCCTGCGGCCGGAGCGTCGGGTCGGGGCGGGCGTCGAGCGGCGGGTCGGTGGCCCTGTCCAGGCACTCCACCCGCCCGTCGGCGTGCACCAGCATCGGCGGCGGATGCCCGGCGCTGCTGTAGGTGATGGTGCCGTGGTCGAAGTCGATGAAGGTGGTGACCGCGGTGGCGGACTCGGCGCCGTCGACGACATGGGCGTACCGGCCCAGCACGTTCAGGGCCTGCGCCGGGCCCGCCGCCACCCGTGATGCGGCGCTCAGGGCGCTGCGCAACTGGCCCATCACTCCGGCGGCCGCCAGACCGTGGCCCACCACGTCACCGACCGAGACACCGACGCGGTGGCCGCCCACCAGATCGACCAGGTCGTACCAGTCTCCGCACACGTTCAGCGCGCCGATGGCCGGCCGGTAGCGCACGGCCACCTGGTGGTGCAGCGTCTGCCGGCCGGTGGGCAGCATGGCGTCCTGGAGGGCGAGGGCGACCTCGCGGTCCCGGGCGTGGGCCTGCCGCAACCGCTCGTTGACCTCCTGGAGTTCACGGGCGCGGGTGTACAGCTCGGCCTCCAGGACGCGGTTGCGGTCGCCGTCCGGGCCGCGGGCCCGGATCAGCTCGGTGACCTCCTCGACCCGGTGCACGAGCAGCTCGACCTTGCCGTCCGCGCCGAGCACCGGGGCGTTGCAGGGGCTCCAGTAGCGTTCCTCCCACACCCCCGGCCGGCCCGGCACCTCGACGTCGTAGCGCTGGAGGGCCATGGCGTCGCGCTCCCCGGTCTCCAGCACCCGGCCCAGGGAGGCGGCCAGATTGCGCATGCCGGTCGACGCGGGGTCGTTGGGGTTGTCCGGGAAGACGTCGAAGAGATAGCGGCCCACGACCTCCTCGCGCCGGCGCCCGGCCATGCGCAGGAACTCCTCGTTGACGTCGGCGTACACCAGGTCGGGTGTCAGCAGCGCGACCATGCCGGGAAGGGCCTGGAACACGGCTCGGTAGTCGGTGTCGGTGAATCCGTCGCTCATGACTGCCGCCTGCCTGCCGGGATCGCCCCATTTTCCCACGCTATGCGGTGGGTGGGGTCAGTCCGGCGGATCCGCGAGGGACTGCTCGGCCCAGATGATCTTTCCCTCGGGTACGAACCGGGTGCCCCAGCGCCGGGCGAACTGGGAGACCAGCAGCAGCCCCCGGCCGCCCTCGTCGGTGGTGCGCGGGTGGCGCAGATGGGGCGCGGTGTCCCCGCTGTCGAAGACCTCGCAGATCAGGGACCGCTCCCGGATCAGCCGGAGCCGGATCGGACCGACGGCGTGCCGGATGGCGTTGGTGACCAGTTCGCTGACGACCAGCTCCGTGGTGAAGGCGAACTCCTCCAGCCCCCACTCCGTCAGCTGCCGGGACGCCGTCTTGCGGGCCTCGGCGACCCGGGCCGGGTCGGCGGGCACGTCCCAGTCCGCGACCTGGTCGGGGCCCAGCAGCCGGGTGCGGGCCATGAGCAGGGCCACGTCGTCGTGCGGCCGGGCCGGCGCCAGCGCGTCGACCACGGTGCGGCAGCGCAGCTCCAGCGAGGCCGCGGACTCCTCCAGGGCCTGGCGCAGCCGGTTCCGCCCCGCGTCCACGGCCCACTCCTGGCCGCGGGCGAGCAGCCCGTCGGTGTGCAGCGCCAGGGTGCTGCCCTCGGCCAGGGCCAGCTCGACCGACTCGAAGGGCGGACCGCCGATGCCGAGCGAGGGCCCCTGCGGAAGGTCCACGAAGGCGACCGTGCCGTCGGGCATGATCACGGCGGGCGCGGGATGACCGGCGGCGGCCATCGTGCACTGCCCGTCGACCGGGTCGTAGACGACGTAGACGCAGCCGGAGCCCTGGGCGCTGTCCGTGTCCTCCGGGTCCGGCCCCACGCCCTCCTCGCGCGCCGTCCGGGCGACCAGGTCGTCCAGGTGACCCAGCACCTCCTCGGGCGGCAGATCCAGCGCCGCCAGCGTGCGGACGGCGGTCCGCAGCCGGCCCATCGCGGCGGCGGCCCTGATGCCGTGCCCGGGCACCTCGCCGACCACCAGGGCGACGCGTGCGCCGGAGAGCGGGATGAGGTCGTACCAGTCCCCGCCCAGGCCCGTCAGTTCGTCGGCGGGCCGGTAGCAGGCGGTCACCTCCACGGCGGCCTGCTCGGACAGCCGGTGGGGGAGCAGGCTGCGCTGGAGGACGAGCGCGGCCTCCCGTTCACGGGTGTAGCGCCAGGCGTTGTCCACGCAGACGGCGGCCCGGGAGACGAGATCCTCGGCGAGGTTCAGGTCGTCCTCGTCGAAGGGTTCCTGGCGGCGCCGGCGGAAGAAGGTGGCGACGCCCAGGGTCACACCGCGCGCCCGGATGGGCACGACCAGCACGCTGTGCAGGCCCAGCTCCATGAACGTGGCCCGCCGTCCGCCGGGTATGCCGGTCGCCCACTCGGCGGCCAGCGGGTCCAGTCGCTCCTCCCGCAGGGGCACGCCCTCGGCCAGACACCGCAGCGGGGGCGAGCCGGGCCGGTAGGCGGCCACCTCGCCCACCTCGACGACGGCCTCGGGGACGCCCTCGTTCACCGACTGCTGCCCGGCCCGCAGCAGCGTCACCCGTGAGGTGGGCTCCGCGCCCCGCAGCACCGATTCCAGCAGGTCCACGGTGATGTAGTCGGCCAGCGCCGGTACGGCCACGTCCGCCAGCTCCTGCGCGGTGCGCCGGATGTCCAGGCTGCGGCCGATGTACTCGCCGGCCCGGTCGAGCAGGGCGAGACGCTGCCGGGCCCGGTGCCGTTCGGTGATGTCGACGACCGTGTAGTAGAGGCCCATCGGGTTGCCCCGGTCGTCGTCGATCCGGGTGAACGACAGCGTGTGCGCGGTCTCGCGGTGCGGGGCGGAGCGCACCCGGCCGACGTGCTCGTACCCCACGACCGCCTCGCCGGTCTCCAGCACGTGCCGCATCTGCGCCTCTATCGCCTCCGCGTCCAGACCCGGCTGGATCTCCGCGAACCGCAGTCCCAGCCGCCGCTGGGCCGGGGCACTGCCGAACTGCTCCAGCGCCGGGTTGGACCACACACAGCGCAGGTCCGTGTCCACGATCGCGATGCCGATCGGGGAGCGGGTGACCAGCTGCTCCAGCACGCGCCGGCTCATGTCCCAGCCGGGGGCCTCGGCCATCTCGGACAGCAGCACCAGCCAGCGGGCCGAGCCGTCGGAGTCGTCGGCCGCGGTGATCCGTGCCATCACCCGCACCGGCCGGCCGCCCCTGCGCCGGGCGGTCAGCAGGCCCGCCCAGCCGCCGTCGGCACGGCAGCGCTGCGCGAGTGCGGGCAGGCGGCCCGCGTCCTCGGCGGTGAGCAGGGCGGCGGCCGTCATCCCCACGGCCTCCTGGGCGCCGTAGTCCAGCAGGCGCTCGGCGTCCCTGGTCCAGCCCTTGACGATGCCGTGGGCGTCGAGCAGCAGAGGCGCGGCATCGGCCACGTCGAACCGGTGCCGCGCGGTGTCGTGCTCCTGCTGAGCGCCCACGGACGACCTCTCTGTCGCTGAGAGTGGTCTATCACCTCTTCGTCACATCTTCACCCGGTGTGCGGGAGTACGCGGCCGGAGGGGAGCAGGGCGGGTCAGCGCCGCAGGACCTTTTCCAGTACTCCCAGCGCCATGGCCAGTTCCTCCGCCGTGATGGTCAACGGCGGTGCCAGGCGGATCGTGGAGCCGTGGGTGTCCTTGACCAGGATGCCCTCGTGCATCAGCAGCTTGCTGATCTCGCGGCCGGTGCCGATCGCCGGGTCGATGTCCACGCCCGCCCACAGGCCCCGTGCGCGGAAGCCGACCACGCCCCGGCCGACCAGCCCGGTCAGGCCGTCCCGCAGGACCGTGCCCAGTTCGGCCGCGCGGCGCTGGAACTCGCCCGTCTCCAGGAGTTCGACCACCGCGGTGCCCACCGCCGCCGCCAGCGGGTTGCCGCCGAAGGTCGAGCCGTGCTCGCCCGGCCGCAGCACACCGAGGACGTCCCTGCGGGCGACCACCGCGGAGACCGGGACGATGCCGCCGCCCAGGGCCTTGCCCAGCAGCAGGACGTCCGGGACGACCCCCTCGTGCTCGACGGCGAGGGTACGGCCCGTGCGTCCGAGGCCCGACTGGATCTCGTCCGCGACGAACAGACAGCCCTTGCGGCGGGTGAGCTCTCGGACGCCGGTCAGATAGCCCTCGTCGGGGATGACTACGCCCGCCTCGCCCTGGACGGGCTCCAGGAGCACCGCGGCCGTCGTCTCGTCGACCGCCGCCTCCAGCGCCGCCAGGTCGTTGTACGGCACGATCCGGAAGCCCGGCGTGAAGGGGCCGAAGCCCGCCCTCGCCGTCTCGTCCGTGGAGAACGACACGATCGTCGTCGTACGGCCGTGGAAGTTCTCCGCGGCCACCACGATCGTCGCCCGGTCGGCGGGGACGCCCTTGACGTCGTACGCCCACTTGCGGGCCACCTTGATCCCGCTCTCCACCGCCTCCGCGCCGGTGTTCATCGGGAGCACCATGTCCAGGCCGGTCAGCGTGGCCAGGCGCTCCGCGAACTCGGCGAGCCGGTCGTTGTGGAAGGCACGGGAGGTGAGGGTCAGCCGGTCCAGCTGCCGGTGGGCCGCCTCGATCAGCGCCGGGTGGCGGTGGCCGAAGTTGAGGGCGGAGTAGCCGGCCAGCATGTCCAGGTAGCGGCGGCCCTCCACGTCCTCCACCCAGGTGCCCTCGGCACGGGCGACGACCACGGGCAGCGGGTGGTAGTTGTGCGCGAGGACCGGTTCCTCGGCGCGGATGAGATCGGCGGAGGAACGCGTGCCTACGGGTGCGGTCATGAGCGGATCTCCTGGGTGCAGCACTTGATGCCGCCGCCGGCCTTGTGGAACTCGGAGAGGTCGACGGGGACGGGGACATAGCCGTGGTCGTCGAGGCGCAGGGCGAGGGCCTCGGCCTGCGGGGCGATGAAGACGTGCCGGCCGTCGGACACGGAGTTCAGACCGAACGCCATCGCGTCGTCGCGGGTCGCGAGCACCGCGTCCGGGTACAGCTGTGCGAGTACCGCGCGGCTGCCCGTCGAAAAGGCCTCCGGGTAGTAGGCGATGTTGTTCTCGTCCAGGACGAACAGCGCGGTGTCCAGGTGGTAGAAGTGCGGGTCCACCAGGGTCAGGCTGATCACCGGGTGGCCGAAGAACTCCTGCACCTCGCGGTGCGCCTCCCGGGTCGTGCGGAACCCGGTGCCGGCCAGCACGTACCGGCCCGTCCAGACGAGGTCGCCCTCGCCCTCGCAGACCGCCTGGGGGCGCCGGACGTCGTAGCCCGCCTTCTTGAACCACAGGTCGTAGTGGGTGGACTCGGGGCGCCGCTCCGGCGCGTGGAAGAGGGAGCCGAAGACGCGGCCACCGACGACGACCGCCGAGTTCGCGGCGAAGACCATGTCCGGGAGGCCGGGGACCGGCTCCACGGCGTCGACGCTGTGACCGTGGGCCTCGTAGGCGCGGATCAGCGTCCGCCACTGGTCGTGCGCGAGGTCCACATCGACATGGGTGTCGGGATGCATCCAGGGATTGATCGCGTACTGCACGGCGAAGTGTCTGGGTTCGCAGACGAGGAAACGCCGTCGGCGCGGCACACGGGAGTCGGGCACAGAGGGGTTCCTCCGCTTCCTGCGGTGTGTACTGAGGGTTGACACCAAGGTAGGAAGTGACGGTCACGCCCGACAAGCAACGAGAATTGCGTGTCCGCGCAGGAACGCTGCGTATTCGACGGATATGACGCACGACTGCTGCGCCCTTGGATGTTTATTCGGGAGCGGGCTGGGTCGCCCCCGCCTCGGGGCTTTCCGGGATGAGGTGGGACAGCACCATCACGCTGATCGTCTTCCGGATGAACGGCTCCACGCGGATGCGTTCCAGCACCTCCTCGAAGTGCTCCACGTCCCGCGCCCGCACATGCAGCAGGGCGTCCGCGCCGCCGGTCACCGTCATCGCCGCGGTGATCTCCGGATGGTTGCGGACCACCTCCGCGAGCCGCCGGGGCGGGGCCGCGCCCTCGCAGTACACCTCGACGTACGCCTCCGTGCGCCAGCCCAGTGCCGACGGTTCCACCGTGGCCGTGAACCCGGTGATCACCCCGGTCTCCCGCAGCCGGTCCACGCGCCGCTTCACCGCCGTGGAGGACAGCCCGATCGCCGAACCGATCTCCGCGAAGGAGGTCCTGGCGTTCGCCATCAGAGCGGTGATGATCTTCCGGTCGAGCTCGTCGAACGCGGCGGTCCTGCTGTTCATGTCGGCACTGTATCCAGCGAGGCGTCCGCAGCTCGGCACGTGTCCAGTCGTACGAATTACTCCTAGACTCCGGGGTCATGCTGCGCGCCCTGGCTGTCGACGACGAACGCCCCTCGCTGGAGGAACTGCTCTACCTGCTGAGCGCCGACCCCCGGATCGGCAGTGTGGAGGGGGCCGGTGACGCCACCGAGGCGCTGCGCCGCATCAACCGCGCGCTGGAGTCCGGGCCGCACGGACCCGAGGCGATCGACGTCGTGTTCCTGGACATCAACATGCCGGGCCTGGACGGTCTCGACCTCGCCCGGCTGCTGACCGGTTTCGCCAAGCCGCCGCTCGTCGTGTTCGTCACCGCCCACGAGGACTTCGCCGTCCAGGCCTTCGACCTCAAGGCGGTCGACTACGTCCTCAAACCGGTCCGCAAGGAACGCCTCGCGGAGGCCGTGCGCCGCGCCGCCGAACGCCTCGACGCCGCGCCCCGCATACCCGTGCACGAACCCGACCCCGACCACATACCCGTCGAACTCGGCGGGGTGACCCGGTTCGTCGCCGTCGACGACATCACCCACGTCGAGGCCCAGGGCGACTACGCCCGGCTGCACACCGACCGGGGCAGCCACCTCGTACGGATCCCGCTGTCCACGCTGGAGGAGCGCTGGCGCTCCCGCGGCTTCGTCCGCATCCACCGCCGCCATCTCGTCGCCCTGCGCCACGTCGGCGAACTCCGCCTGGACGCGGGCACGGTGAGCGTCCTCGTCGGCGGCGAGGAGCTCCAGGTCAGCCGTCGCCACACGCGCGAGCTGCGGGACCTGCTGATGAGGAGGCCGTAGCCATGCCTCAGGACCCCGTCGAGCGGCGCGTCGTCGTCACCGGCCCGCCGCGCCGCGGTCGCCCCGCCTCCGGCTACTACCGGCCCCGCACCGAGATCGACGAGCAGACCACCCTCGGCCACACCTACGTCCGCTCCCTGATGCGCACCCAACTGCGCGCCGCCCTCGCGGTGTTCGCCTTCCTCGGACTGCTCATCGGCCCGCTCCCGCTGCTCTTCGCGGCCATGCCCGACGCCCACCGCCTCGAATGGGGCGTCCTCGGCTTCGGCCTCTACGTCCCGATGGTCCTGCTGGCCCGCTGGTACGTGCGCCGCGCGGAGCGCAACGAACGGGACTTCGTGCGGCTGGTCGAGGACCGATGAACTCCAGCTACTCGGTACCGGCCGTCGCGCTGGTCGTCGTCGCCACCGTCCTCGTCGGCGCCTTCGGCCTGCGCATCTCCCGCACCACCTCCGACTTCTACGTCGCCTCCCGCACCGTCGGCCCCCGCCTGAACGCGGCCGCCATCAGCGGCGAGTACCTCTCCGCCGCCTCCTTCCTCGGCATCGCGGGACTGGTCCTGGTCCAGGGCCCCGACATGCTCTGGTACCCGGTCGGCTACACGGCCGGCTATCTCGTCCTGCTCCTGTTCGTCGCCGCCCCGCTGCGGCGCTCCGGCGCCTACACCCTCCCGGACTTCGCGGAGGCCCGGCTCGCCTCGCAGGCCGTCAGGCGGCTCGCGGGCGCCTTCGTCGTCGGCGTCGGCTGGCTCTACCTGCTGCCGCAACTCCAGGGCGCGGGGCTGACGTTGACCGTGCTCACCGGGGCGCCCCAGTGGCTCGGCGGAGTGATCGTCGCCGCCGTCGTGGTCGCCACCGTCGCCGCGGGCGGCATGCGCAGCATCACCTTCGTGCAGGCCTTCCAGTACTGGCTCAAGCTCACCGCCCTGCTCGTCCCCGCCCTCTTCCTCATCCTCGCCTGGCAGGGCGACGGCGCCCCCAGCCACGCCTTCGACGAACCGGCCGCCTTCCGCGAACAACGCGTCGTCCGCGTCGACTCCACGCTCGACCTCAAGCTGGAGCGCCCCCTGACCGTCACCGTCACCGGCACGGTCGACGGCCGCCCGCACGACGACCAGAAGCTCGAACTCCCCGTCGGCACCCACCACATCGAACGGGGCACCCGCCTCACCTTCGCCAAGGGCACCACCGTCCCGGCCGCCGACCGCGGCACCAGCGACGGCATGTCGACCTCCCTGGCGGCGGGCCGCGAGGAACGGCCCCTGTACGCCACGTACGGACTGATCCTCGCCACCTTCCTCGGCACCATGGGCCTGCCGCACGTCGTCGTCCGCTTCTACACCAGCCCGCACGGCGTCGCCGCCCGCCGCACCACGGTCGCCGTCCTCGGCCTGATCGGCTGCTTCTACCTGCTGCCGCCGGTCTACGGCGCCCTCGGCCGCCTGTACGCCCCCGAGCTCACCCTCACCGGCGACGCCGACGCGGCCGTCCTGCTGCTTCCGGAGCGCATGATCGGCGGCCTCGGCGGCGACCTGCTGGGCGCGCTGGTGGCGGGCGGAGCCTTCGCCGCGTTCCTGTCCACGGCCTCCGGACTCACCATGGCCGTGGCGGGCGTGCTCACCCAGGACGTCCTGCCCTCGCGCGGCGTACGGCACTTCCGGCTCGGCACGGTCCTCGCGATGTGCGCCCCGCTCGCCGCGAGCGTCCTGGTCGGCGGACTGCCCGTCGCCGACGCGGTCGGCCTCGCCTTCGCGGTCTCCGCCTCCTCGTTCTGTCCGCTGCTGGTGCTCGGCATCTGGTGGCGGCGGCTGACCCCGCCCGGCGCCGCCGCGGGCATGCTGGTCGGCGGCGGCTCCGCCTTCCTCGCCGTGGCCGCGACCATGGCCGGCTTCCCGGCCGGCGGCCCGCTGCACGCCCTGCTGGCCTGGCCGGCGCTCTGGTCGGTACCGCTCGGCTTCCTCACCATGGTGCTGGTGTCCCTGGCCACCGCGGGCCGGGTACCGGCGGGCACCGCGGCGATCCTGGCCCGCTTCCATCTGCCGGAGGAACTCAGGGCGGAGGTGAAGGCGTGAGCGGATTCCTGGCCGGCCTGTGCGTGGCGATCCTCCCGCTGCTCGCCGCCGGCTTCTGGCTCGGCCGGCGCACCGCCCACCCGCAGAACCTGGGCGGCCTCGGCACCCCCGTCGAGCACGCCACCTTCGAGACCCTGCACACCGCCTCCCTGGCCGCGCCCCCGCTGCGGGCCGGGCTGACGGAGGAGACCGCCCGCAAGTCGGCCCGCAGACTGCGCTCCCTGCTCGGCACGGACGCACTGTGCCTCACCGACCAGAAACAGGTCCTGGTCTGGGACGGCGTGGGCAGCCACCACCGCACCGAGATCATGGAACGCCTCGCGGGCCCCCTGGAGAACGGCCGCGGCGAGGCCTTCCCGCTCACCTGCGACGCCCCGGACTGCCCGGTGCGCTGGGCGGTCGTGGCCCCGCTCACCGTCGACGACCGCGTCCACGGCGCCCTGGTCGCCTGCGCGCCCCGCGAGTCCGCCGTCCTGGTCCGCGCGGCGGGGGAGGTCGCCCGCTGGGTGAGCGTCCAGCTGGAGTTGGCCGACCTCGACCAGTCCCGGACCCGGCTGATCGAGGCCGAGATCAAGGCACTTCGGGCCCAGATCTCCCCGCACTTCATCTTCAACTCGCTCGCGGTGATCGCCTCGTTCGTCCGCACCGACCCCGAGCGGGCCCGCGAACTCCTCCTCGAATTCGCCGACTTCACCCGCTACTCGTTCCGCAGGCACGGCGACTTCACCACCCTCGCCGACGAACTGCACGCCATCGACCACTACTTGGCGCTTGTCAGGGCACGCTTCGGTGACCGCCTCTCCGTCACCCTCCAGATCGCCCCGGAGGTACTGCCGGTCACCCTGCCGTTCCTGTGCCTTCAGCCCCTGGTCGAGAACGCCATCAAACACGGCCTGGAGGGCAAGGCCGAGAAGTGCCGGCTCCAGATCACCGCCCAGGACGCCGGTGCCGAGGCCCTCGTCGTCATCGAGGACGACGGCGCCGGAATGGACCCGGTCCTGCTCCGCCGCATCCTCGCGGGCGAGGTCAGCCCCTCCGGCGGCATCGGCCTGTCCAACGTCGACGACCGGCTTCGCCAGGTGTACGGCGACTCCTACGGCCTCGTCATCGAGACCGCCATCGGCGCGGGCATGAGGATCACCGCCCGGCTGCCCAAGTACCAGCCGGGCGTCCACTCGGCGGGCCGTCTCACGGACGGCTGACGTCAGGTGCTGCGGGTGGCCACCATGCCGAGAGTGATCAGCCCCAGCACGACCCAGCCGAACCACAGCCAGCCGTTGCTGCCGAGCGCCACCGTGTAGGCGGTCACCGCGACGAGACCGCCTACCGTGAGCACCCCCATCGTCCGGGTCGAGCCATCCGTGGAACCGGTACCGGGCATCGCAACACCCTCCTCAGGATTCGTCCCCCTCCATGGTGCCCCCGTTCTGCCTGCGTACGGTGCACACGACAAAATGTGTGCCGTTCTTCCAGGGCCCCGCACTGGTCCAGGAGCCCGCCGTGTAGACGGACGGATCGAAGCCGTAGTCGCCCGGCGGCACGTCCCGCGCGCACGCCGTGTCCGACTCGGTCCGCGCCTCGGACAGCGTGACGTCGGGGGCCATTCGGGTGAATCCGAGCACCTGCTCGTCGTAGGAGCCCGCGCAGGAGACCAGCCGGGCGTCCCGGTTGGTGCGCACGTCCAGGCAGTCCCTGCGCTGCATGGTCGCCGTGTCCGCGAACCCCGAGCCCGTCCGGCGACGGCCGCCGATCGGCCCGTACAACGGCCCGTTCCCGCCCAGCACCAGACACGCGCTACGCCGTCCCGCGGCCTCGAACCCCCCGTCGGTCGGTACGACGGCCTGGCTGCGGACGTCCGCCAGCCGGCCCCGGAGCTCCCGGGTCCGCTCCTCGCACTCCGCCGCCCCCGTCCGCCGCGCCTCGGCCGCGGAGGCGGCCGCGGCGAACGCCGTCACCTGGCCGTCCGGGGCGGTGCCGCACGCGCGATCGAGCCGTAGCCTGGGCGTCCCCCGGAACCGCTCCGAACCGGGCCAGTCGGCGATCACGCAGTCGCCGTCCCGCAACGGCCGCGTGAGCCCGACCGTCTCGCCGTACGGCTGCCGCGCGTCCCCGTGACCACCGCCGCCGTCCGACGACCGGTCGGCCATGGCGTACCACACCCCGCCCAGAGCCAGCAGCAGCCCGAGACCGCAGGCGAGCACGGCCCGCAGCGCGTGCGAGCGCTCCCGCCGGTGGCCGCCCTGAGGCGGGAGCGCCCCGGCGGACGGTCGGTGCCCCTCCGGAGACGGCGGCCCGGGCGGCGGCGGTGCCTGCACAGCCGCCCACGGCGGCTGGGAACCGAGGTCGGTCTGCGTGCGGACGTACGGCTCGGCCTGCGGGGTCACGATCCGCGACAGCGCGGCCTCCGCCTGCGCCGCCGACAACCGCTGCCCGGGATCCTTGGCGAGCAGCGCCCGCAGAACGGGACCCAGCGCACCGGCGCGCACGGCGGGCCGCGGCTCCTCCATGACCACCGCGGTCACCTCGGCGAGATGGGACTCCCGCTCGAAGGGCCCCACGCCCTCCACCGCGTGGTACAGCGTGCAGCCCAGCGAGAACAGGTCGGCGGCCGGGGTGGGCGTGCCGCCCGTCGCCCGCTCCGGCGCCAGATAGCCCGCCGTGCCCACCAGCACCGACGCCAGCGTGTACCGGGTCTCCCCGGCGTCCGGCTGCACGGAGATGCCGTAGTCGGTGAGCAGGACACGGCCGTACGGCGATCCCGCGCGGTCCGGCGCCAGCAGGATGTTCGCGGGCTTCACGTCCCGGTGCATCACGCCGCGCTGGTGCCCGGCGGTCAGCGCGTCGAGCACGGCGAGTCCGACGCGGGCGCACTCCGCCGGGGCGAGCGGTCCGCGGGAGTCGACCAGGTCGCGCAGGTCCACGGCGTCCGCGACGTACTCCATGACGATCCACGGCAGCCCCTCGTGCTCCAGCACGTCGTGCACCGTCACCACGTGCGGGTGGCCGCGCAGCCCCGCCGCGTGCCGGGCCTCCGCGCGGGCCCGCGCCACCCTGGCCTCCCGCTCGTGGCCCGCCTCCACCGGGTCACGGAACACGATCTCCTTGAGCGCGACCTCGCAGACGAGTCTCTGGTCGTGGGCGAGCCACACATGGCCCATGCCGCCACTGCCGAGCGGGTGCAGCAGCAGATACCGGCCGGCGATGAGCCGGCCCACTCCCGAGGTCGGTGATCCTGAAGGCATCCGGTGACTCTCCGGTTCTGACGCTAGGTGGCGACGGTGGTGCCCGGCCCGTCCGTCGCGGGCTCGCTGCTCGCGGGTTCGGTGCTCGCGGGCCCGCCGGTCGCCGGCCGGCTCGTGAGGGGCGCACTGGACGTCGACGGAGGCGGGGGCGGAGCGGGCGCGCTGCTGGTGACCGGGGCGCTGGTCGGCGGCGAAGGGGTCGAGCGCGGCGGGCTCGGCCGGCTGCTCGACCTCTTGGGCGACGCCGAGCCGGGAGCCGTACTGGACGACGGCGGTGATGGGGACACCCCGGGCCTGCCGCTCGACGAGGACGGCCCCGACGGTCCGGCCGGCCCCGAGGACGGCGGCGTACTCGTGGCCGGTGTCCTGGGCCCGGAGGGCGGCGGCGGGGGAGTGGTCGTGGGCCCGCTCGGGCCGCCGGAGCCGCTCGGGCCGCCCCCGGCCACGGTCAGCATCACGTACCCCCCGAACGGCAGCTCGGTCCCGGCCGGCGGATCCGTCGCCGTGACCTTCGCGTCCCCGGCCGGCGCCCTCGGCCCGGCGTACCCGGCCGCCAGACCGGCGTCGGTCAGCTCCCGCCCGGCCTGGGCGAAGCTCCGGCCGGCGAGGTCCGGCACCGTGCGCCGCCTCCTGGCGTCGAAGGCGGTGTCCTTCCCGCCGGTGGTGCCGACCGGGCGGCTGATGCCCCGGGCGGGTTCCCGGACGTCGACGAGGGCGACCCGTTGCAGTTTCCGCGGCGCGGGCTTCACGGCCACCACGGACTCCCGTTCGTATCCCGCCCACTTCTTGTTGCCGTCCTCGAACCGGACGGAAATCCGGCCGGTGTCACCCTCGAAGGGCCGCAGTGGATTTCCGCACGAGCACTTCACAGCCGGAAGCCCTTGTTCATCGACGAGAATCGCGATTCCCGCCTGGAGCAAGGAGTTGTACGGGACGGCCTTTTCCTTTTTGTAGTCGTGGTTCCTGACGAGAGTGTCGTGACGCAGCAGAACCGGTGTGAGCCGATCGAGATATTCCGGTATCCCGTCCGTGCCGATGTCCAGCACGTCGGCCCACGCCTGTGCCTTCGCGTGATTCCCGGGGTCGGTGAGGAAGCGTTCGAGTCGTGCGACGTCACAGACGGTCGGCTGCTTGCTGCCGCCGTACAGGCCGGGCGTGTCCCCCTGCTGGAGGCTTCCTCGTACGGGCAGCGCCCGCACGGTGGCGGTGTCCTCGCCCAGGCCGCTGTTCTCCTCGAAGAACGGTGCGAGCGAGGGCACGCCGACGGCGACCGCCTTGACCACCGTCAGTGGATTTCCCTTCTCACAACCGCTCAGCAGCAGTGAGAAAATCGCCAGGACGGCGATCCTGTGCACAAATGCGCGAAGTGTCATGACCGCTCCCCCTGGCGGTTCCCCCAACGCACTTCATGCTACTGAATGCTTCGGAAAGGCGAAGCCTTTAACGTTCGTGGGTGCTCAATGAGGCCAAATATGCGTTGTACGCCTCGAGTTCCTTGTCGCCGTCGCGGTCCGCGGCCCGGTCGCTGCGCTTGGCCTGTCGCTGTTCGGAGCCGTACCACTGGAACAGCAGTGCGATGAGGACCAGTACGGAGGGGATCTCGCTGAACGCCCAGGCGATACCGCCGGCGTAGTTCTGGTCCGAGAGCGCGTCGATGCCGAGCGAGGCGGGCGGGTTCTTGAACGTCTCCACCATGGGCTCGGACGCCATCATCAACGCGATGCCGAAGAACGCGTGGAACGGCATCCCCGCGAACAGCTCCAGCATCCGCATCAGATACCCGGGCCGGTGCGGCCCCGGGTCGACGCCGATGATCGGCCAGAAGAAGACGACACCGACGGCGAGGAAGTGGACCATCATCGCCACGTGCCCGGTCTTGGACCCCATCAGGGAGTCGAAGATCGGCGTGAAATAGAGGGCGTACAGACTCGCGATGAACAGCGGGATGGTGAACGCCGGATGCGTGACGATCCGCATGTACCGGCTGTGCAGCAGCGCCAGCAACAGCTCACGGGGACCCTTGCGCCCCTTGCCCGCGACGGGCAGGGCCCGAAGGGCCAGGGTGACCGGGGCGCCGAGCAGGATGAGGATCGGCGACAGCATGCTGATCACCATGTGCTGCACCATGTGCACGCTGAACATGACCATGCCGTAGTCGTTCAGCCCGGTGCACATCATCAGCCCGATGGACAGCACACCGAGCACATAGGACACGGTCCGCCCCACCGACCACGAGTCCCCGCGCCGCCGCAGGCGCACGACCCCCCAGGCGTACAGGCCGAGCGCGAGGAGGCAGGCGACGAGGAAGAAGGGGTCGGCCGACCACTGAAGCCCTCGTCCCAGCGTGAACGGCGGCAGATCGTGCGTCATGCCGTGCCCGCTGTGGTCCATCGCGGCGGCTCCTGATTCGTGGGGGTTGTACGAGTCTGTCCGCCACACAGACTAGAACCGCCCCCGGCCGATCTTTCAGCCGGGGGCGACTGTCGCGCCGTTCGGGCCTACAGCACGCACTCCGCCTCGGCGTACCGGTCCTCCGGCACCGTCTTCAGCGTCTCCACGGCCTCGGCCAGCGGCACCATCACGATGTCGGTCCCCCGGAGCGCGGTCATGTGACCGAACTCGCCACGGTGCACGGCCTCCACCGCGTGCCAGCCGAACCGGGTGGCGAGCACCCGGTCGTACGCGGTCGGCGTACCGCCGCGCTGCACATGCCCGAGGATGACCGGCCGGGCTTCCTTCCCCAGCCGCCCCTCCAGCTCGATCGACAGCTGGCGGGCGATCCCGGCGAAGCGCTCGTGCCCGTAGATGTCCTTGCCGCCCTCGTCGAAGGCCATGGAACCGGGCGCCGGCTTGGCGCCCTCCGCGGCCACCACGATCGCGAAGCGCTTCCCGGCCTCGAACCGTTCACCGACCCGCCGGGCCAGCTCCTCGATGTCGAAGGGACGCTCCGGCACCACGATGGCGTGCGCGCCGGCCGCCATCCCGGAGTGCAGCGCTATCCACCCGGTGTGGCGTCCCATGACCTCGACGACGAGCACCCGCTGGTGGGACTCGGCGGTGGTCTTGAGGCGGTCGAGCGCCTCGGTGGCGACCCCGACGGCCGTGTCGAACCCGAAGGTGACGTCGGTGACCGCGATGTCGTTGTCGATCGTCTTCGGCACGCCCACGATCGGCAGACCGGCGTCCGACATCAGCCGGGCCGCCTTGAGCGTGCCCTCGCCGCCGATGGGGATGATCGCGTCGAGCCCGAGCTCCTCGACATGTCCCCTGGCCCGCTCCACGCCGTCCCGCAGATGCGAGGGCTGGACCCGGGAGGACCCGAGGATCGTGCCGCCGCGGGCGAGGATGCCGCCTACCGCGTCGAGGTCGAGCTTGAGGTAGTCGCACTCCAGGAGGCCCTTCCAGCCGTCCCGGAACCCGATGACCTCGTCGCCGTGGTCGGCGACGGCACGGTGCACGACGGACCGGATGACGGCGTTCAGGCCGGGGCAGTCGCCGCCGGACGTGAGGACACCAATGCGCATAGCCGCAAGAACCTTCTCAGCGAGTGAAAGGGGCACGGGTCCGGACCACGCTGTCCGGCTCGAACCCCGCCACCCTAGCGGCAGGAGGGGGCGGGGCCGAAGAACGCGTCCGCCTGCTGGACGGCCCCGCTCACCTGTGCGGAGCAGTCGTCAGACGGGCTGGTGACAGACGGCTGGAGGCGAGATGAACCCCCAGCTCAGGCAGGCTGCTGAGCGGCGGTGATGCGCTCGTTGCGCAGAGCCTCGTACCAGCGGTCGTCGGTCGGCGGCAGCGCGTTCACGTCGAGCGCCAGCTTCAGCAGCAGGTCGGCGATCAGCGGGTTGCGCGCGAGCACGGGCCCGTGCATGTACGTACCGAAGACCGTGTCGTTGTACGCGCCCTCCGTACCGTCCCCGGTGCCGTTGCCCTTGCCCAGCTTGACGTTGGCGAACGGGCGGGCGGTGGGGCCGAGATGGGTGACGCCCTGGTGGTTCTCGAAGCCGGTCAGCGGCGGCAGGCCGAGGCGCGGGTCGATGTCGGCGAGCACGTCGCCGACGCACCGCTCGCCCTCGCCGCGCACCGAGACCACGTCGAGCAGGCCGAGGCCGGGCTCGCGCTGGCCGAGGTCGTTGATGAACTCGTGGCCGAGGATCTGGTAGCCGGCGCACACCGAGAAGACGATCGCGCCGTTGCCGACGGCCCGGTGCAGACCGCCGTCCCGGCGCAGCCGCTCGGCCGCCAGCCGCTGGGGCCGGTCCTCGCCGCCGCCGATCAGGTAGATGTCGCCGGAGGTCGGGATCGGCTGGTCGCTGCGCACGTCCAGGCGGGCCACGTCGAGGCCGCGCTGGCGGGCCCGGCGCTCGATGACGAGGGCGTTGCCCTGGTCGCCGTAGGTGCTGAGCAGGTCGGGGTAGATCCAGACGATCCGCAGTTGGTTGTCGCTCACAAAAGTCCCCTGAGTCTCAGTTGCCGACGCGGCGGCGCAGGTCCTGGAAGGCGGTGTAGTTCGCGATGACCTCGATGCGGCCGGGCGGGCTCATCTGCACGGCCTGGTCGAGGTTGTCGCAGACCTGGAAGTTCTGGTTCGCGACCTCCAGACGGACCGCGAGGTCGAGCTTGCGGTCGCCGATCACGCAGATCGGGTGTCCGGTGAGACGCGTGTAGTCGACGTCCCACAGCCAGGAGGTGTCGGTGCCGTCGGCGCCGCGGGCGTTGACGGAGAGGATCACCGGGGTCGGCGGCGGGTCGATCAGGCTGAACGTCTCGAGCCAGCCCGCCGGGTTCTTCGCGAGCAGCAGGCGCAGGTCGCGCTGCTGGAACTGCACGATGTCGTAGCGGCCGGCCACGGCCTGCACCTGGTACATGCGTTCCAGGGCGACCTGCGGCGGTACGCCGAAGACGGCGGCCACGGCGGCGGAGGAGGCGGCGTTGGCCTTGTTGGCGCGGCCGGGCAGCTGGAGGTGGATGGGCCAGGCGGAGCCGTGCGGGTCGAGCACATGGTCGCCGGAGAGCGCCCAGCTGGGCGTGGGCCGCCGGAACCCGCACTCACCGCAGAACCAGTCGTCGCCGGGCCGCTGCATCACGCCGCCGCAGGACGGGCAGGACCAGGCGTCGTCCTTCCACATCTGTCCCGCGGCGACCCAGATCACGTTGGGGGAGGAGGAGGCGGCCCACACGACGAGCGGGTCGTCGGCGTTGGCGACGACCACGGCCTTCGAACCCGCAAGGCCCTCGCGCCAGTTCTCCGCGAGCATGCGGGTCTCGGCGGCGCGGTCCAGCTGGTCGCGGGAGAGGTTCAGCAGGGCGATGCACTTGGGGTCGGTGTCCCGGGCCACGCCCGCGAGGTACTTCTCGTCGACCTCGATGACGCCGTACCGGGCCTCCGAGCCGCCGGCGAGCGCCGAGGTGATGCCGGCGGGCATGTTGGCGCCGAGGGCGTTGGAGACGACAGGTCCGGCGGCGCCGAGCGCCTCCGCGATCAGCCGGGTCGTGGTGGTCTTTCCGTTGGTCGCCGAGACGAGGACGACGTCCAGGTTCTGGGCGAGCCTGGCAAGGAGGTCGGGGTCGAGTTTGAGGGCCACTCGGCCGCCGATGACCGAACCGCTGCCGCGCCCCGCGGCTCGGGATGCCGCCGCGACGGCCTTGCCCGCCGTCACGGCCAGCTTGGCCCGCGGCGAGAGCGGGTCCGAGTTGCCTGTCATCAGATCTCGATCCTCCTTGCGTACGCGCCGCGCCTCAGCCTCCGGCCACGTGGTGTGGACCTCAGCCTATCGAGATCCGAAGGCACTCCCGAATCGCCGTACCCTTGCGGCCATGCGAAACGGCTCCATTCCGGGCACCCGTGGCCGGGTCCGGCCCCTCACCCTGCTCGGCAGCCCCGTGCTGCACGAACCCTGCGGGGACGTATCGGACTTCGGCCCGGAACTGGCGACCCTCGTCGAGGACCTGTTCGCGACGATGTACGCGTACGAGGGGGTGGGCCTCGCGGCGAACCAAGTGGGCGTCCCCCTGCGCGTGTTCGTGTACGACTGCCCGGACGACGAGGAGGTTCGCCATCTGGGGCATGTGGTGAACCCACGGCTGGTGGAGGCGGACGGGGTGGTGCTGCGCGGCCCCGAGGGCTGCCTGTCCCTGCCGGGCCTGGAGGCGGGGACGGAGCGGTACGACCACGCCGTGGTGGAGGGCTTCACGGTGAGGGGAGAGCCTGTGACGGTCAACGGCACGGGCTTCTTCGCGAGATGCCTGCAACACGAGTGCGACCACTTGGCGGGCAGGGTCTACGCGGACCGCGTGACAGGCTGGCGCCGCCGCAGGTTGCTGCGGCAGGTGCGGCGAACCTCTTGGCACGGGGCGAGTGATCCCACCTGGGGGCGCGGGGAACTGCGCGACCGGCCCCCTCGGGCCGCACCCGAGACGTGACCGTCAGAACCCCGGACCCCCCACCTTGTCCCCGGCGGCAGCGAGCCGCCCCCACAGCAGGTCAGCCATGCTGCGCACCAACTCGTCCCGCGCGCACGGCCGTTCCCCCAGCCACCAGTCACCGGCCGCGTACATCATCCCGACGATCCCGTGCCCCCACACCCGGGCCAGCAACTGACTTCCGGGCCCGAGGTCCAGCCGGTCCTCGATGACCTGCGCCAGTTCTTCACCCATCCTGCGCAGCAACGGCACGGAATGCTTACCGACATCGAACCCAGGGTCCCCGGCCTGGCCCCCCTCGGCGGGATGCATCAGGAACCGGTAGACCTGAGGCCGGGCCTCGATCGCGGCGAGGTAGGTGTCCAGGGTCGCCTCGACCCGTTCGCGCCGGTCCGCGGGAGCGTCCAGCGCCGCCCGCAGCGAGTCCAGCAGCGCGTCGGTGTGCCGCTTGGCGAGCGCGGCGTAGAGTCCGCTCTTGTCACCGAAGTGCCGATACAGAATCGGCTTGGTGATGCCGGCCTCCGCGGCGATGGCGTTCATGGAGGCCTGCGGTCCGTCGCGCAGCACCACCCTGTCCGCGGCCTCCAGCAGCTCGCGCCGACGGCGGTCGGCGGACCGCTGCTGATCGGTCCGCTGTGTGGTGTCCATGAGCTCTCCCCACCCGTGCTTAATCGGTAACGCCTGCGCAAACTAACACCCGACCGATGATGGACTTCGAACAGGCTGCTGACAGGTCCTTGGGAGTTGACTTTTCCTACCCGTGGGTAACAGACTCGGGTTACCGCAAGTAACACGCACGTGCGTCGCCGCTGGAGGGGACATGGCCGAGTTCACCATGGAGCTCAACGACGAACAGAAGGAGGTCCGGGACTGGCTGCACGGCTTCGCCGCCGACGTCATCCGCCCCGCGGCCGCCGAATGGGACGAGCGTGAGGAGACTCCCTGGCCGGTCATCCAGGAGGCCGCGAAGGTAGGCATCTACTCCCTCGACTTCTACGCCCAGCAGTACTTCGACCCCACCGGGCTCGGTATCCCGATGGCGATGGAGGAGCTGTTCTGGGGCGACGCGGGCATCGCCCTGTCGATCGTAGGCACCGGTCTCGCGGCTGTCGGCGTTCTCGCCAACGGAACCGAGGAACAGATCGGCACCTGGATCCCCCAGATGTACGGCGACGCCAACGACGTCAAGGTCGCCGCGTTCTGCTCCTCCGAGCCGGACGCCGGTTCCGACGTGGCCTCCATGCGCACGCGTGCCGTGTACGACGAGGCCAAGGACGAGTGGGTGCTCAACGGCACCAAGACCTGGGCGACCAACGGCGGCATCGCCAACGTCCACGTCGTCGTCGCGGTCGTCGACCCGGAGCTCGGCTCCAAGGGCCACGCCTCCTTCATCGTGCCGCCGAACACGCCGGGACTGTCCCAGGGCCAGAAGTTCAAGAAGCACGGCATCCGCGCCTCGCACACCGCCGAGGTCGTGCTGGACAACGTCCGGGTGCCCGGCTCCTGCCTCCTCGGCGGCAAGGAGAAGCTCGACCAGCGTCTCGCCCGGGCCCGTGAGCGGGCCAAGGCCGGCGGCGAGCGGGTGAAGAACGCGGCGATGGCCACGTTCGAGGCCTCGCGGCCCGCCGTGGGCGCCATGGCGGTGGGCACCGCCCGCGCCGCGTACGAGGTCGCCCTCGACTACGCCAGGACGCGTGAGCAGTTCGGGCGGCCCATCATCGACAACCAGGGCGTGGCCTTCCAGCTCGCCGACATGCGCACCTCCATCGACGCGGCCCGGCTCCTGGTCTGGCGAGCCTCCTGGATGGCGATCAACGGGAAGCAGTTCACCGCCGCCGAGGGCTCGATGTCGAAGCTCTTCGCCAGCGAGACGGCGAAGAAGGTCACGGCCCAGGCCGTACAGATCCTGGGCGGCAACGGCTACACCCGGGAGTACCCGGTGGAGCGCATGCACCGCGACGCGGCGATCTACACCATTTTCGAGGGCACGAGCGAGATCCAGCGCCTGGTCATCGCCCGGACCCTGTCCGGCATGTCCATCCGCTGACCGACCGCTCGACGGTCACCACGTCACCGGGAGCGCCTCGGGGCCGCGGATCGACGTGCCCTTCCTGAAGGGCACCCGCTCCGGCGGCACCGCCGGCCGCAGTCCCGGCACACGGTCGAGCAGCACCTCGACCAGCAGCTCGGACACCAGCCGGACCAGCGTCCCGCCCGGGCAGTGGTGCGGGCCGGAGCCGAAGGACACGTGCGGGTCGGGGCCGCGGGAGACGTCGATCGTCTCCGGGTAGGGGAAGACGTCCGGGTCCCGGTTCGCGGACAGGTACGACACGTAGATCGCGTCGCCCGCCCTGATCCGCACGCCTTTGATCCCCACGTCCTCCAGGGCGATCCGTGCCAGCCCGACCGTGTTGCGGTGCGGGATGTAGCGCAGCAGCTCCTCGACGGCCCGCGGGCGGATCTCCGGCTCGGCGCGCAGGCGTTCGGCCAGGCCGGGGCGGGTCAGCAGCAGGTAGAACAGCTGGCCGCTGTTGTCCGTCATCGCCTCGCCGCCGAGCTGGAGCAGCACCGCGAGCCCCGCGGCCTCCTCCGGCGTCACCTCGCCGCGGCCCACGGCCGCCCCGAGCAGGGAGACCACGTCCTCGCCGGTGCCGCCCCGCCGGAGATGGACGAGCTCGCGGAAGTAGCCGGCCATCTCGGCCCTGGCCCGCTCGCCGGCCTTCGCGCCGTGCGAGCGGGACAGGACCAGCCGGGTCCAGGCGTGCACGCCGTGCCGGTCGGCGGCCGGGACGCCCATCAGCTCGCAGAGCACGGCGACCGGGAAGGGGCTGAGAACGGCCGCGGTGAGGTCGGCGGGCGGGCCGTCCTGGAGGAGTTCGTCGACCAGCTCGTCGAGCATCCGGCGGGACTTCTCCCGGACCCGCTCCACGCCCTGCGCGCTGAACGCGGCGGCCACCGAACGGCGCAGCCGGGTGTGGTCGGGCGGGTCGAGGAAGGCGAGCCTGTCGCGCTGCGGGACGAAGTGCGGGGCGAGCCGGGTGACCGGCTGGTCCACGACGGCCTCGCGGCTGAAGCGCGGGTCCTCGGTCACCGCCCGTACGTCGTCGTACCGGGTGACCAGCCAGGCCCAGCCCTCACCGTGCGGCAGCCGGATCCGGGTGACCGGCCCCTCACGCATCAGCTCGGTCAGCACCGGGTCGAAGTCGACACCGTTCAGGTCGAGCGCCGGCCAGTGCCGGATCGGGGGCAGGATCTCGGTGATCGTCTCTTCGCTCATCTCACGCCGTCTCGTCCCGGAACCGAAGACTGGTCCCGTCCACGATCACCCGAGGGGCGGACGACTTCGCGGCGGGTTGCTCCGAACGCGGGACGACGCGCTCCCCGCCTCCTACGGCGCTCCGCCGCTGCTGTGCGCGATGCACGCCACGTCGATCCGGTCGGCGAGCTTCGCGAGCTCGATCGTCAGTGCGGCGACCGTGTCCTCGTCCAGCCCGTCGGCGCCGGCCTCGACCAGGTGCAGCCACCGACCGCCGAGACTGCGGAGCAGCTTGCTCACATCGGCCGCAGCCACCTGCAGGGTCCCGCGGTCGTCGACGATCAGAGGCAGAGTCACTTCGCGGTTCACACCCGGGATGTTAGCCGCGCAACTGTCACGCTCCGTGCCAAACCGTCGTGATGTTGCAGAACTCCCTGATTCCGTGCCCGGACAGCTCACGCCCGTACCCGGACCGCTTCACCCCGCCGAACGGGAACGCCGGATGCGAGGCGGTCATCCCGTTGACGTACACCCCGCCGGCCTCCAGGTCCCGTACGAACCGGTCGACCTCGGCCTCGTCCCGCGTCCACACGTTGGAACTCAGCCCGAACGCCGAGTCGTTGGCGATCAGCACCGCCTCGTCGAGGTCGGCCGCCCGGTACAGCGTGGCCACCGGTCCGAAGGTCTCCTCGCGGTGGATGCGCATCTCGCGGTTCACATCGGCGACGACGGTCGGCGGGTAGTACCAGCCGGGCCCCTCGGGCCGCTGCCCGCCGCACAGCACGCTCGCCCCGCTGCGCCGGGCGTCGTCGACCAGTTCCTCCAGGTCGGTCCGGCCCTGCTCGCTCGCCAGGGGGCCGACCTCGGTGTCCTCCTCCAGCGGGTCGCCGACCTTGAGCGCCTTCATGCCCTCGACGAACCGCTCGGCGAACCGGTCGTAGACGTCCGTGTGCACGATGAACCGCTTGGCGGCGATGCAGGACTGCCCGTTGTTCTGCACGCGCGCGGTCACCGCGATCTCGGCGGCCCGGTCGACGTCCGCGGACGGCATCACGATGTACGGGTCGCTGCCGCCGAGCTCCAGCACGGTCTTCTTCACCATGTCCCCGGCGGTCGCGGCGACCGCCCGTCCGGCGGGCTCGCTGCCGGTGAGCGTGGCCGCCTTGACGCGGTCGTCGCGCAGGATCTCGTCGACCGCTCCGGACCCGACCAGCAGGGTCTGGAAGCAGCCCTGCGTGAACCCGGCCTGATGGAAGAGGTCCTCCAGGAACAGGGCGGTCTGCGGCACGTTCGACGCGTGCTTGAGCAGGCCGACGTTGCCCGCCATCAGCGCGGGCGCGGCGAAGCGGACCACCTGCCACAGCGGGAAGTTCCACGGCATCACCGCGAGCACGGGCCCCAGCGGCCGGTAGCGGACCAGGGCACGGGAGGCGCCGGAGTCCTTGACGTCGTACGCGGCGGGTTCCTCGTCGGCCAGGAGCGACTCGGCGTGCTCGGCGTACCAGCGCATCGCCTTGGCGCACTTGGCGGCCTCCGCGCGGGCCTGCTTGACCGGCTTGCCCATCTCGGTGGTCATGACCTTGGCGATGTCCTGCTGGGCGTCGTCGAGGAGTTCGGCGGCCCGGTTCAGGAGACGGGCGCGGTCCGCGAAGGACGACGTGCGGTAGGTGCGGAACGTGGCCTCGGCGAGCTGGAGCCTGCGTTCGATCTCCTCCGCGTCCATGGCCTCGTACGTCCTGAGCGTCTCGCCGTTCGCCGGGTTCACCGTCGCGATGGGCATGACCGACCTCCAAAAGGGCTGACTGTGCTTCGACCTTCCCGCGCGGCGGGGGCGACCGCAACGCGTGGACGTCAGGCCGAGTGCTCAGCCAGCCGGTCGAGAAACGCGGCCTGCGCCTTCACGATCACGGCCCGGCCCCGGTCGAGGCCGAACCACTCCACCCGGTCCAGCTCGGGGAACTCCTGCGTCCGCCCGGACTTCGGCGGCCACTCCATGGCGAACGTCCCCGGCACCACGGTCGCCGGATCCAGGTCGGCCTCGATCGCCCACGCCGTGACGACCTTGCCGTTCGTCTGCCGCACCTCACCGAGGGGTACGGCCTCCCCGTCCGGCGGCGGCAGTCCGAGCTCCTCCTGGAACTCCCGCCGGGCCGCGTCCCAGGCGGGCTCCCCGGGCTCGTACTCGCCCTTCGGGAGCGTCCACGCGCCGGCGTCACGCCGGGCGAAGAACGGGCCCCCCATATGGCCCAGCAACACCTCCAGGCCGTCCTCGGTGTGCCGGTACAACAACAGGCCCGCGCTTGTCCTCATGGCCTCACCTCGGGATGCGCGGCCAGCAGTGTCTCCACGGTGTCGGCCTCCTCGGGCCGCTTGTCCTCGCGGTAGCGGACCACGCGCGCGAAGCGGAGGGTGACGCCGGCCGGGTAGCGGGTCGACCTCTGGAGGCCGTCGTAGGCGATCTCGACGACGAGTTCGGGTCGTACGGTCACCACGTAGCCGCTGCTGTCCACCGCCAACTCCCGCAGCCGCTCGGTCTGCCAGGTGAGCATCGCGTCGGTCATGCCCTTGAAGGTCTTGCCGAGCATGGCGAAGCCGCCGTCGGCCGTGCGGGCGCCGAGGTGCAGGTTGGAGAGCTTGCCGGTGCGGCGGCCGTGGCCCCACTCGGCGGCCAGCACCACCAGGTCGAGGGTGTGCACGGGCTTGACCTTCAGCCAGGACGCACCGCGCCGGCCCGCGCTGTAGGGGGCGTCGAGGGACTTCACGACGACGCCCTCGTGGCCGCGCCCCAGGGTCTGGGCGAGGAACTCCTCGGCGGCCCCCAGATCCTGCGGCCCGGACACCAGGGTGCGCCGGACCCGCATCGGCTCGGGCACCAACCGGGCCAGCTCGGCGTGCCGTTCGGCGAAGGGCAGGTCCAGCAGGTCGCGGTCGTCGACGGACAGGGCGTCGAAGAAGACGGGGGAGACGGGCACCGCCTCGGCGGCCGTCCGCACGTCCACCCGGGAGCCGACCCGGCCCGCGGTCTCCTGGAAGGACCGCGGGCGCCCGTTCTCGCCGAAGGCGATCACCTCGCCGTCCAGGATGAACCGGTCCCCCCTCAACTCCCTTGCGGCGGCCGTCAGTTCGGGTAGCCGGTCGGTGATGTCGTCGAGGGTGCGGGTGTACAGCCGTACGGCATCGCCGTCCCGGTGGACCTGCACGCGGATGCCGTCCAGTTTCTCCTCGACCGCGCACCCGCCGAGCTTCTCCACCGCCTCGGCCACCGAGGAGGCGCTGTGCGCCAGCATCGGCAGGACCGGGCGGCCGACGGTGAGGCGGAAGCGGTCCAGGGCGGCCGGCCCGTCGGTGAGCAGCGCCTCGGCCACCGTCTGGAGGGAGCCCGCCAGCATCACGGCGCGGCGTACGTCGGCGGGAGGCGCCTGCGTGGCCTGGGCGAGTCCCTCCGTGGCGACCGCGTCCAGTGCCCCCTGCCGTACCTCTCCGCTGATCAGCCCGAACAGGAACCGCTGCTCGTCCTCGGTGGCCGCGCCCATCAACTCACCCACCAGCCGGACGCGTTCGGCCTGTGAGCCCGCGCCCGCGACCTTGCCCAGCTCGCTCAGCAGGGCGTCCACCGCGCGCACGGTCAGGGTCGGCTCCGCGGCCGGGGCGACCGGGCGGCTCAGCACCTTCCAGCCGACACCCAGCCGGCCCTGCGGGAGCCGGCCCGCCAGATACGGGATGACGACCGGGACGTCGTCCGCCTCGGCCTCCCGGAACAGCTCGGCGAGGAGCGCGATCTTCTTCGAGCGCGCCGAGGTCGCGGCGACGTCCTGGGACACCTGTGCCAGCCGGGCAAGCAACATGCTTCCAGGGTGTACCGGAGGCGGCCGGTCTACACCCCGGCAGCCGCGTCGAGGTCGCTCATCAGCAGCTCACCGTTGATCGTGGCGGCCGCCCGGTGCCCGGCGCTCGCGGCGTTGATCACCTGTTCGGCGAAACCGGCCGCGTTGCCCACGGCGTACACGCCGGGCACGGTGGTCTGCCCGTTCCCGTCGACCACGGGCCAGCTGCCGAAGGGCGTCTCCTGGAACCCGGCGCCGAGCCGTTCCAGCAGGCCGTTGTGCGGAACGGCCCGAGGGGCGGTGAAGACGACCTCGCGCGCGTGCGTCGTGCCGTCCGCCAGCCGTACGCCGGTGAGCCGGTCGTCCGTCACGACCAGCCCGGCGACCTCGCCGGGCACCACCCGGACGCCGGCCGCGGCCAGCCTGCGCAGGTCGTCGTCCGAGAGCCCGGACTCGGCGACCGTGTGCAGGAACAGGGTCACGTCCTTCGACCACTGGGAGACCATCAGCGCCTGGTGCACGCTGAGCGGGGTCGTGGCCAGCACGCCGAAGGCCTGGTCGCGGACCTCCCAGCCGTGGCAGTACGGGCAGTGCAGGACGTCCTTGCCGAAGCGCTCGGCGACGCCGGGCACGTCCGGGAGTTCGTCCCTGAGGCCGGTCGCGACGACCAGGCGGCGGGCCCTTGCCACGGGGCCGCCCGCCAGGGTCACGGCGAAGCCCGGGGCGACCTCGGTGACCCGGTCCCGCACCAGCTCGACGCCGTAGCGCTCGATCTCCTCGCGGCCGACCGCCAGGAACTCGGCGGGCGGCATGCCGTCCCGGGTGAGGAAGCCCTGCAGGTGCGCGGAGGGCGCGTTGCGTGGCTCGCCCGCGTCGACGACCAGGGTGCGGCGCCGGGCCCGGCCCAGGACCAGGGCGGCGGACAGGCCCGCCGCGCCGCCACCGACCACGATCACTTCGTATGTCCCGCCGTATGTCTCGGTCATGGCGCCACGGTCGCTCCGCGGACGCGGGATTGACAAACAACTTTGCTGATTCTGCAATACGGGTATGAGTACCGACGACGTTCTCGCCGAAGTGGGGCCGAGGCTCAGGCGGCTGCGCAAGGACCGGGAGGTGACCCTCGCGGCTCTCTCGGAGACCACCGGCATCTCCGTGAGCACGCTCTCCCGGCTGGAGTCCGGCCTGCGCAAGCCCAGCCTGGAGCTGCTGCTGCCCATCGCCCAGGCCCACCAGGTGCCGCTGGACGAACTCGTGGGCGCCCCGCCGGTCGGCGACCCCCGGGTGCGCTCCGCGCCGCTCGAACGGCACGGGCGCACCTTCTGGCCGCTCACCCGCCAGCCCGGCGGCCTCCAGGCCTTCAAGGTGCTGGTGCCGCGCCGCGAGGAGGAGCCGGAGCCGCGCACCCACGAGGGCTACGAGTGGCTGTACGTGCTGGCGGGGCGGCTGCGGGTGGTGCTGGGCGACCATGACGTGGTGATGTCGGCGGGCGAGGCGGCGGAGTTCGACACCCGGGTGCCGCACTGGTTCGGGTCGACGGGGGAGGGGCCGGCGGAGTTCCTCAGTCTGTTCGGGCCGCAGGGGGAGCGGATGCACGTACGGGCGCGGCCCCGGAGGGCATGAGGTCCGGGACAACGGGACGGCGTCCCGGGTAGGTTCACCGGGTGGACGAAATATCGCCCTGGGCGCACCCCGCGGTACGGCAGGCTCTTCGGTGAGCAGTGACGTGACCTGTTCCCCCGTCGTCGGGACCCCCACGCAGACAGCGCACCGGGACTGGCAGGCGCGCCTTCGCCGGTTCGGATACACGGCCCGCCCCGGGACGGACCCGCGCGAGCGTCTCGTGCCGCGTTTTCCGAAGGTGTCGGTGTGGGACTGGCTGGGGCCGGTGCTCGTCGCCGCCGTGGCCGGTGCGATCCGCTTCCGGCACCTCGGCCGACCGCGGGCCGTGATCTTCGACGAGACCTATTACGCCAAGGACGCCTGGTCCCTGCTGCGGCTCGGCTACGAGGGCAACTGGCCGGACCGCAAGATCGCCGACCCGCAGATCCTCGCCCACCCCCAGGTCGTCCCGCTCTCCGACACCGGGGCGTTCGTCGCCCACCCGCCGACGGGCAAGTGGGTGATCGCCCTCGGCGAGTGGATGTTCGGCCTCACCCCGTTCGGCTGGCGCTTCATGACGGCGGCCCTCGGCACCCTGTCGGTGCTCATGCTGTGCCGCATCGGACGCCGACTGTTCCGTTCGACCGTGCTGGGCTGCCTGGCCGGCGCGCTCCTCGCGATCGACGGCCTGCACGTGGTGATGAGCCGTACCGCCCTGCTGGACCTCGTGGTCATGTTCTTCGTCCTGGCGGCCTTCGGGTGCCTGCTGGTCGACCGGGACCGCGCCCGGGCCCGGCTCGCGGCTGCCCTGCCGGTCGGCGAGGACGGCCGCGCGCGCCCGGACCGGCACACCGCCGACCACGCCGGAACCGGGCTGCGTCCCTGGCGGCTCGCGGCGGGCGTCCTCCTCGGGCTGGCGGCCTCCACCAAGTGGAACGGCCTGTACGTCCTGGTCTTCTTCACCGTCCTGACCGTGCTGTGGGAGGTCGGCTCCCGCCGCGTGGCCGGCTCCTCCCGCCCCTGCCTGGCGGTACTGAACAAGGATCTCGGCTGGTCCCTCCTGTCCATGGTCCCGGTCGCCCTGCTGACCTATCTGGCGACCTGGACCGGCTGGTTCCGCTCCGACGACGGCTACGACCGCCACTGGGCCGACGGCCGCGGCGGCACCTGGTCATGGATCCCCGCCCCGCTGCGCAGCCTGTGGCACTACGAGCAGGCGGTGTACCGCTTCAACGTGGGGCTGCACACCCCGCACAAGTACGAGTCCAACCCCTGGAGCTGGCTGGTCCAGGGCCGCCCCGTGCTGTTCGACTACCAGTCACCCGAACCCGGCACGGACGGCTGCCGTACGGCGGTCCACTGCTCCCAGACGGTCCTCGCCCTCGGCACCCCGCTGCTGTGGTGGTCGGCCTGCGGCGCCCTGCTCTACCTGCTCTTCCGCTGGGCACTGCGCCGGGACTGGCGGGCCGGGGCCGTCCTGTGCGGCGTGGGGGCCGGCTACCTGCCCTGGTTCCTGTACCAGGACCGTACGGTCTTCTCCTTCTACGCGGTCGTCTTCGTGCCGTTCCTCTGCCTGGCCGTGGCGATGACGGTGGGCGCGATCCTGGGACCACCGGGCGCGGACCGCCGGCGGCGCACCCGGGGCGCGGTGGCCGCGGGCGCCCTCGTCCTGCTCATCGCCTGGAACTTCATCTACTTCTTCCCGCTCTACACCGACGAGACGATCCCGTACGCCGACTGGCACTCCAGGATGTGGCTGGACACCTGGATCTGAGGGCGGGGGCCGCCTGATACGTTACGGAGCTTCTGCCGCCCGACGACAAGAGACCGAACCCAGTGACCACCGTCGCTTACCAAGGTGAACCCGGATCCAACTCGGCGACCGCCGCGCACACCCTCTACCCCGGGTGCGCCGAGCAGCCCTGCACGGGCTTCGAGCAGGCGCTGGACGCGGTGACGCTCGGCACCGCCGACGTCGCCGTGATCCCGGTGGACAACTCCGCGGCCGGACGGGTGGCGGACGTGCACCACCTGCTGCCCGGGTCGGGGCTGTTCATCATCGCCGAGCACTTCCTCGCCATCCGCTTCGACCTGATGGGCGTGCCCGGGGCGACAGCGGACCAGGTGGAGTGCGTACGCAGCCATGTGCACGCCCTGGGGCAGTGCCGCAAGGTGCTGCGGGAGGGCGGCTGGCGCACCCTCGTCACCGACGACACGGCCGGAGCGGCGCGCGAGGTGGCCGAGCTCGCGGACCCTCGGCACGCGGCGCTCGCCCCGCCCGCCGCGGCCGGGCTGTACGGCCTCGACGTGCTGCGCTCGGGTGTCGAGGACGACCCCGACAACACGACCCGGTTCGTCGTCCTGTCCCGGGACGCCGTCGTCGCCCCGGGCACCGGGGAGCCGACGATGACCAGCCTGTTCTTCTCCGTGCGCAACATCCCGAGCGCCCTGTTCAAGGCGCTCGGCGGGTTCGCCACCAGCGGGGTGAACCTCACGAAGATCGAGAGCTACCAGGTCGGCGCGGGACTCGACGCCAGCCGCTTCTACGTCGAGGTCGAGGGTCACCCCGACGAGCCGCATGTCGCCCTCGCCCTGCACGAACTGCGGTTCTTCTCCACCGAGGTACGCATCCTGGGTGTGTACCCCGCCCACCCGCACCGCCGGAAGAGCTGAACGCCGTCGCGCGGCCGGGGCGGGCTCCAGGCCCTCCGGCGGGCTCAGCTGCGGTGCTCGGCCTGGAACATCCAGCTCTGCTTCTCCAGATCGGCGGTGAGGCCGATCAGCAGGTCCTGGGTCACGGCGTCCGCCGGGCCGGTCCGCTCGATGCGTTCCCGTACCCGTTCGACGACCGCGGAGAAGGCCCGCACCAGGGCGCCGACGGCGTCCACGTCCTTCGTCCAACCGGGTGAGAACTCCGGGACCCCGCTGGTGGCGGCGACGGTGGCGGCCCGGCCGTCCGGGCTGACCCCGAGCGCCGCGGCGCGTTCGGCCACCGTGTCGGCGTAGGCGCGGGCGGTGGTGACCACCTCGTCGAGCTGGAGGTGGATGGAACGGAAGCGCGGCCCGTACAGGTTCCAGTGCGCCTGCTTGGCGACCAGGGAGAGGTCGAGCAGGTCGACCAGGGTGTCCTGGAGGGCGCTGCCCGCGATCTCTCGTTCCTTCTCCGGCAGCGGGCTCTTGATGACCGTCATGTGCGCGGGTCCTTTCCGGGGATCGTCGGGGGCGCCCTGTGGGCAGGGGATGCCCGGCTCGTCCCTGTCACCCTGTTCAGGCCGCACCAGGTCGTGCAACCGCTGCGCGGCCCCCTCGGTGTGCCTGGTGACACTTTCCCCGCGGACTGTTCCCTGATCGGCAAGCGACCGCTTAGTATGCGGAGGACCCCGGTCAGACCCCGGCATGACGACGCAGTCCCGTGGAGGCCCCCCATGCAGGCTTGGCAAGTGCACGAGAACGGCGAGCCGAGCGAGGTGATGCGCCTCGCCGACGTGGCGCGGCCCGTGCCTGGCGACGGCCAGGTCCTGCTGAAGGTGCGTGCCGCGAACATCAACTTCCCCGACGTGCTGATGTGCCGCGGCCACTACCAGGTCCGCCCGCCGCTGCCCTTCACGCCCGGCGTGGAGATCTGCGGCGAGACCGAGGACGGGCGGCGCGTGATCGCCAACCCGGCGCTGCCGTACGGCGGTTTCGCCGAGTACGCCGTCGCGGACGCCGCCGCTGTGCTGACCGCGCCGGACTCGCTGGACGATGCCGAGGCGGCCGCGCTGCACATCGGCTACCAGACGGGCTGGTTCGGTCTGCACCGGCGGGCCCGCCTGGAGGCCGGCGAGACACTGCTCGTCCACGCTGCCGCCGGAGGGGTCGGCAGCGCGGCCGTGCAGCTCGGCAAGGCCGCCGGCGCCACCGTCATCGGTGTCGTCGGCGGTGCCGAGAAGGCCGCGGTGGCCCGGGAGCTGGGCTGTGACGTGGTGGTCGACCGGCGGAGCGAGGACGTCGTCGCCGCCGTGAAGGAGGCCACCGGGGGCCGGGGCGCGGACGTGATCTACGACCCCGTGGGTGGCGAGGCCTACACGCAGTCGACCAAGGTCGTCGCCTTCGAGGGGCGGATCGTGGTCGTCGGCTTCGCCGGCGGGACCATCCCGAGCCCCGGCCTCAACCACGCCCTGGTGAAGAACTACGCGATCCTCGGCCTGCACTGGGGGCTGTACAACACCAAGAACCCGAAGCTGGTCCAGCACTGCCACGAGCAGCTCACCGAACTGGCCGCCCGGGGCGCGATCAAGCCGCTGATCAGCGAGCGGGTGCCGCTCGCCGGAGCCGCGGACGCCGTGCAGCGCCTCGGCGACGGGGTGACCACGGGCCGGATCGCCGTCGTACCCACAGGAGCAAAGGCATGACCGACGCAGCCGAACTCCAGCGCCGCACCGCACAGTTGCTGGCCGCGCATCCGCCCGCGAACACGGACCGGATCGACTTCCTCAAGGCCCGCTTCGACGCCGGGCTCGCCTGGGTGCACTACCCGGAGGGTCTCGGCGGACTGAACGCGCCCCGCTCCCTCCAGGTGGTCGTGGACGCCGAGCTGGAGGCCGTGGGCGCCCCCGACAACGACCCGCGACGCAACGGCATCGGCCTCGGCATGGCCGCCCCGACGATCCTCAAGTACGGCACCGAGGAGCAGAAGCAGCGCTATCTGCGGCCCCTGTGGGTGGGGGAGGAGGTCTGGTGCCAGCTGTTCAGCGAGCCCGGCGCCGGATCCGACCTCGCCGCGCTCGGTACGCGTGCGGTGCGGGAGGGCGACGAGTGGGTGGTCAACGGGCAGAAGGTGTGGACCTCCGGTGCCCACAACTCCCGCTGGGCCATCCTCATCGCCCGCACCGACCCGGACGTGCCCAAGCACGCGGGCATCACCTACTTCATCTGCGACATGACCGACCCCGGCGTCGACGTCCGCCCGCTGCGGCAGATCACCGGCGAGGCCGAGTTCAACGAGGTCTTCCTCACCGACGTCCGCATCCCCGACGACCGCCGCCTCGGCGAGGTCGGCGACGGCTGGCGGGTCGCGCAGACCACGCTGAACAACGAGCGCGTCGCCATCGGCGGCATGCGGCTGCCCCGTGAGGGCGGCATGATCGGCCCGGTCTCCCGGACCTGGCGCGAGCGCCCCGAACTGCGCACCCAGGACCTGCACCAGCGCCTGCTGAAGCTCTGGGTGGACGCCGAGGTCGCCCGCCTCACCGCCGAGCGGCTGCGCCAGCAGCTCGTCGCAGGACAGCCGGGGCCCGAGGGCGCCGGCATGAAGCTCGCCTTCGCCCGCCTCAACCAGGAGATCAGCGGCCTGGAGGTCGAACTGCGCGGCGAGGAGGGCCTGTTGTACGACGACTGGACCCTGCGCCGCCCGGAGCTGGTGGACTTCACCGGCCGCGACGCCGGCTACCGCTATCTGCGCTCCAAGGGCAACAGCATCGAGGGCGGGACCAGCGAGGTCCTGCTGAACATCGTCGCCGAGCGCGTCCTGGGCCTGCCGGCCGAGCCGCGCACCGACAAGGACGTCGCCTGGAAGGACCTGGCCCGATGAGCGCACAGCCCGACCTGCTGTACTCGGAGGAGGAAGAGGCGCTGCGGGCCGCGGTACGGGACCTGCTCGCCGACCACTGCGACGCGCCGGGCGTGATCGCCCGCACCGAGTCGGACACCCCGCACGACCTCGCGGCCTGGAAGGCCCTCGCCGACGGCATGGGCCTCGCCGGACTCCTGGTCCCCGAGGACAAGGGCGGCCAGGGCGCCTCGCACCGCGAAGTCGCCGTCGTCCTGGAGGAGTTGGGCCGGGCGGTCGCTCCGGTGCCCTACCTCACCAGCGCGGTCGTCGCCACCGAGGCGCTGCTCGCCTGCGACGCGGACGACCTGCTCGCCGAGCTCGCCTCCGGACGGAGGATCGGTGCCCTCGCCGTCGCGCTGAATGTCGCGCCGGGCGGCGCCTACAAGGTCGTACGCCACGAAGACGGTGCCCTGCACGGGGAGTTGACGGCGATCGCGGACGCCCAGGCGGCCGACGTGCTGCTCGTGCCCGCGGACGACGGCGGGCTGTACGCGGTGGACGCCTCCGCCGTGACGCTCACCCCGCAGATCCCCTTCGACCTGACCCGCCCGCTCGCGACCGTCACCCTCGACGGGGCGCCGGGCCGCCTGCTGGGCGACGCCGAACTCGCCGTGCACCGCGCCCTGCGGGCCGGGGCCGGACTGCTCGCCTCCGAGCAACTCGGGCTCGCCGAATGGACGTTGACCGAAACCGTGCGCTACCTCAAGGAGCGCAAGCAGTTCAACCGGCCCGTCGGCGGCTTCCAGGCGCTCAAGCACCGGCTCGCCCAGCTGTGGCTGGAGGTCGTCAACCTCCGCGCCACCGCCCGCAACGCCGCCGACGCGCTCGCGACGGGCGAGGACGCCGACGTGGCGGTCGCCGTCGCACAGGCCTACGCGGCGTCCGTCGCCGTGCACGCCGCCGAGGAGGCGCTCCAGCTGCACGCCGGCATCGGCATGACGTGGGAGCACCCGATCCATCTGTATCTCAAGCGCGCCAAGGCCGACTCGATCGCCTACGGCACGGCGGGCGCCCACCGTGCCCGGTTGGCCGAACTCGTCGACCTCCAGGCGCCCTGAGCGTCACCCGGTGCACCCCGGTGAAGCCCGCCCCACCAGGGGCGGGCTTTTCCGTGCGCCTGCGCGGAAGGGGTGAACGGGCGGCGGCAGTCCGGCCAACTCCTGGCACGTACAGGTCCATTGGGGGCTCAAGGGCCCCATACTCCCTGTGGTTCCGACCCGCCCCACAGGGAGGCAGAACATGGCGCTCATCACCCGTCGCAGAGCCGTCACCACCCTCGGCGCCGCGGTCGCGGCGACGCTGGCCCCGCCCGTCGGCAGCGCGTGGGCCGACAGCCGCAAGCACCACCCCCGTCCGCTGTGGCGCGCCCACGCCCACAACGACTACGAGCATCCGCGCCCCCTCCTCGACGCCCTGGACCACCGTTTCGGCAGTGTCGAGGCGGACATCTTCCTCGTCGGGGACCAGCTCCTGATCGGCCACACCGTGGACGACCTCGACCCGACGCGCACCCTGGAGTCCCTCTACCTCGACCCGCTGGCCAGGATCGTCAAGGCCAACCACGGCTCCGTGTACCGGGGTCGTCGCCACCCGCTCCAGCTGCTCGTCGACATCAAGACCGAGGGATCCTCGACCTACCTCGAACTCGATCGCCATCTGCGCCGCTACCGGCACCTGTTCACGACCTACGTGCACGGCAAGGTCGTCCCCGGCGCGGTGACCGCCGTGATCTCCGGCGACCGCGCCGCCCGCATCCCGATGGAGGCCCAGACCGTTCGCCGGGCCTTCTACGACGGCCGGCTCGCCGACCTCGGCACCGCGGCGCCCGCCTCACTCATCCCGCTGATCAGCGACAACTGGACGCTCAACTTCAGCTGGCTCGGCGAGGGCGGTTTCCCGGGCGCCGAGCGGCAGAAGCTGCGGAACATCGTCGGGCAGGCTCACGCGCGCGGGCAGCAGGTGCGGTTCTGGGCCACTCCTGACCTGGCCGGGCCCGCCCGGGACGCGCTGTGGGCCGAGCTCCTCGCCGCCGGCGTCGACTACCTCAACACCGACGACCTGGCAGGCCTGGAGGCCTTCCTGGACGCCCGCGGGTAGGCGCCTTCGCGCCGGCCCGGACACCACTCGTTCGGAGGACGCTTCAGCCGCCCGGACGAACCCTCCGCTACGCCACACTTGCGGCCGAACGCCGTGAAACGGACCCGGCGGCGTGGCGGAGGAGGCTGTCCATGGCGATTTCCATCTCGGTACTGGTGCTGCTGCTGATCCTGGCGGTGGTCTTCGTGCGCGGCGGCGGACTCAAGGTTTCCCACGCGGTGGTGTGCACCCTGCTCGGCTTCTGTCTCGCCGGCACGAGCTTCGCGCCCACCCTTCACAGCGGCCTCGCCGCGACGGCCGGGATCGTCAGCAGCCTGCATCCCTGACCTCAGCACCAGACGTCAGCGCCGGACCTCAGCGCCGGACCTCATCCCGTGGCGAAGACCCCGATGCCGTTCGGTACGGGCCGTTCCGCGCCGCCCGAGGGGTGGTTGAGGGCGGTGACGGTGGTGCCGCCCGGCTTGCGCGCGGCCATGGTCGTGGAGCCGCCGCCGTCCAGGCTGAAGGCGTCGACCGAGCCCAAGGTCCGCATGGTGTCGGCGACTTCGGAGATCGTCAGTCCACTGCGATAGCCGGCCGCCCCGTCCAGCGCGAGGAGATACAGCCGCCGGCCCTTGTCCGCGATGCCCACGGCCGTGCGCACCGCCGACGTGGTGTCGTCGAGGCCGGGCAGCGGGTGGCCGCCGTCCAGCACCGGATAGCCGCCGAGCGCGAAGCGGTACGCGATGCCCGCCGCGGCCGCGACCAGGCGGTGCTGCACGGTCACCGCCGAACCCACCGAGAGCTTCCGCAGGTGCTGCGCGCCCGCCTCCCGGCCCACGAGCACGGTGGTGCCCTCGGCGATCGGCCCGCTGCCCGGGGAGTCGGCCGCGGCGACGACCTGTCCGCCCCGGACCGTCACCTCGTAGGTGTCGGTGCTGCAGGGCGCGGCCCGGTCCGTGTCCGTCCCGCAGGTCGCCCGCACCCGGGACGCGCTGCCCCAGTCCGAGGTGAACGCCCCGACCGAACCGACGGGCAGCGCGTACTGGTTCAGCCCGCCGAGCGGCAGTTGTCCCTCGGGCGTCCGCACCGACCCGTCGAGCGCCAGATCGTCGAGACGGGCCCGACGGTCGGTGCCCACGCCGAACACGTCCTTCGTGCTGGTGCCGGGCGGCAGCGCGGGCCCGAAGCGCTGCCCGTTCGGCACCGCCGCCTTGAGCGCACGGCCCTGCGCGATCGCCGGGCCCACGCTCGCTCCGGTGGCCTCGACGCCGGGGTGCTGGGTCTCGGAGATGTTGAAGAAGTCGCCGTTCACCCCCGCGAGGGCACCCTGCGCGGTGGCCAGCCCGGACACCGTGGCCCGCGCGGCCACCGCCCCCGGATACAGCAGTTCCACCCGTACCCGCGGCTCGTTCAGGTCCACGCGGAGCACATGGGCGTGCGCCGGCCCCGCGGCCGCGGAGATGTCGAACTGCTCGTACTGCACGCCCGTCGCGAGCCGTGTCCACCCCGGCGCGGCGCCGGCCGGTGCCGCGCCCACCAGGGCCGCACCGGCCAGCGTGCCGAGTGCCGCGAGAAACGTGAGGACCGATCTGCCTGCGCCGGAACGTCTTTGACGGTGCGTCACAGCTCTCCCCTGAGGTCGTGTCAACTGTCCCAGAACTCAGGGGAAGTGCACCAGACGACGGCGAGCCGAAGGGTTACTCGGCACCGACCACACGCGAACGGATGAGGAAACGCACCCCCTCGGGTGCCTCCAGGGAGAATCCGCTGCCCCGGCCCGCGACGACATCGACGATCAGGCGGGTGTGGGCCCACACCTCGTACTGGCTCCTCGACATCCAGAAGGTCACCGGCTCCCCGACCCCCGGCACGTCCAGCTCGGCGAGCAGCACGTCCGAGCCGCCGGTGCGGAACTCACCCTCCGGGAAGCACATGGGCGCGCTGCCGTCGCAGCAGCCGCCGGACTGGTGGAACATCAGCGGCCCGTGCGCCTCGCGCAACCGGCGCAGCAGCTCGGCGGCCGCGGTCGTGAGCTCGACGCGCGGCACCTCGTCGTACACGGCAGGTGCGGAATCCTCGTCCATGGTCGCCGAGTGCAGCACGGGGAAGGTTGCGAGGGGGTTGCACGGCTGCTATCCGGCGAACGGCGTGAAGTGGGCCGCGGTGTGGTCGATCGGCAGGTCCGGACGCCAGGCGGTCAGACCCTGGGCGCTGCACACGAACAGGTTCTCCGGGAGCCGGTCCAGGGCGAACCAGCGCCAGTCGCCGACGCGTTCGTCCGGCTGGTCGCCGGGCTCGCCCCGCCACGCGCCGACCTGTGCGGCCACGGTCATCCGCACCACGCCGTCGACATCGTCGAGCAGCGTGCCCAGCAGCCGGACATCGGCCGGTCGGGCCTCGATCCCGGTCTCCTCGCGGAGTTCGCGCACGACCGTCTCCTCCAGCGACTCCCCGGGCTCCACCGTGCCGCCGGGCAGTTCCCAGGTGCCGCGCCGGTGCCGCCCGAGCAGCAGCCCCCGCGGGCCGTACAGGATGGCGCCCACGCCGATCGCCGCGTGCGGCACCGGACCCCGGTTCGTTCGCGGGCGGGAGGAGACCCGGACCGGCCGGGTCGCCCGGAAGATCCGGTACGAGGCGTGGTTGCCGTCCTCCGGCGCGTCGAGGACGTCGACGCCCTCCACGCGCAGGCCGTGCTCGCCGAGCAGGTCCGTCCAGAGCTCCTCGGTCAGCACCCACATCCGCACGGTCGCCTCCCCGCCCCCGGCGAGCCGCAGGAGTTCGGGCCGGGACTCGACGACGTGGGAGGGGCCGTCGCCGCGCGAGGTCGTGTGCAGCACGGTGAAGCACAGCGTCCCGCCGGGCCGGAGCGCGGTGGTCAGGGCGGGCAGCAGTCGGCGGGGATCGATGTAGGGCACGGCGTTGACGGAGTAGACGACGTCGTACGGTTCCACCGTGCCGAGGTGCTCCACGGCGTCGGCCCTGATCAGGCGCAGGCCGGACAGGGAGCCGTAGCGGACGCGGGCGCGTTCGTACTGGGTGGGGGAGGAGTCGACGGCGTCCACCGAGGCGCCGTGCGCCCGGACGAGGTGCGCCGCGTGCCGGCCCGGCCCGCAGCCGAGGTCCAGCACCCGCCGCCCGGCGAGCTCGCCGAGGATCTCGGCACCCGGGCCGGTGCCCGCCGGGCCCCAGTCGAACCGCTCCAGTTCCGGCAGCACGGTGCCGCGCCGCAGGTGGTGGTCGCCGTAGACGTGCCAGGCCTCGGCGTTGACGGAGCCGGGGTCGACGGGGCGCGTGGTCAACATGCCTCCCAGGTGCGGTGGTCGAGGCTCGGAACTCTATGCGCGGCCGTGGTCCTTTGCCGTCGCGCATCTTGACGTGTACTTGACGCATTGGCTTCCATGGGAGCGCTCCCATGATTCTCTCCCATGATTTCCCCCCGACTGCCCCACCCATCTCTGGAGCCGCAGTGAGCAGAACGAGAAAGAGCCCCTTACGCACCTTCCTGGCCCGGCTGGCGGCCCTCGTCGGACTGGTGGTCCTCGGCGCCCTGTGTCCCGGCACGGCCCAGGCGGCCCAGCAGCCGGCCGCCCAGGCCGCCGGTCTGCACATCAGCAACGGCCGCCTGGTCGAGAGCAACGGCAACGACTTCGTGATGCGGGGCGTCAACCACGCCCACACCTGGTACCCGAACGAACTCGGCTCGTTGGCCGACATCAAGGCGCAGGGTGCCAACACCGTCCGGGTGGTCCTCGCCGACGGCCACCGCTGGACCGCCAACACCGCCGCGGACGTCACCAATGTCGTCGCGCAGTGCAAGGCCAACCGGCTCATCTGCGTCCTGGAGGTCCACGACACCACCGGCTACGGCGAGGACAGCGCCGCCGGCACCCTCGACCAGGCCGCCGACTACTGGATCGGCCTGAAGGACGTCCTGGCCGGCCAGGAGAACTACATCATCATCAACATCGGCAACGAGCCCTGGGGCAACACCGACCCGGCCGGCTGGACCGCCCCGACCATCGCCGCGATCAAGAAGCTGCGGAACGCCGGCTTCGAGCACACGATCATGGTGGACGCGCCCAACTGGGGCCAGGACTGGCAGCAGGTGATGCGCACCAACGCCCAGTCCGTGTACGCCGCCGACACCACCGGCAACCTGGTCTTCTCGATCCACATGTACAGCGTCTTCGACACCGCGGCCGAGATCACCGACTACCTGAACGCCTTCGTGAGCGCCAAACTGCCCCTCGTGATCGGGGAGTTCGGCGGTCCGGCCGACCAGTGGGGCGATCCGGACGAGGACACCATGATGGCCGCCGCCGAACAGCTCCACATCGGCTATCTGGCCTGGTCCTGGAGCGGCAACACCGATCCGATCCTCGACCTCGTGCTCGACTTCGATCCCGCGCGGATGACGTCATGGGGTCAGCGCATCTTCAACGGCGCCAACGGCATCGCCCAGACCGCCAAGGAAGCGACCGTCTTCGGCGGCGGCTCCAGTGACACCCAGGCCCCTACCGCTCCCGGCACCCCCACCGCCTCCGCCGTGACGGCGACCTCGGCCCGTCTGACCTGGACCGCATCCACTGACAACGTTGGCGTGGCCGGGTACGACGTCGTCCGTGTCAGTGGTGGCACCGAGACCAAGGTCGCGGCCGCGACGACGAACTCGGTGACGGTGACCGGCCTGACCGCCGGCACGGCCTACTCCTTCGCCGTCTATGCCCGGGACGCCGCCGGCAACCGGTCCGCCCGCTCGGCGACGGTCGGCGTCACCACCGCGAACACGCCCGCCGGGAGCTGCTCCGTCGGCTACCGCGTGGTCGGTGACTGGCAGGGCGGCTTCCAGGGCGAGATCGTCATCCGCAACACCGGCACGGCCGCGGTCACCGGCTGGAAGCTCGGTTTCACCTTCGCCGACGGGCAGAGCGTCACCAACATGTGGGGCGGGACCGCCGCCCAGAGCGCCGGCGCGGTGACCGTCACCCCGGCCTCCTACACCAACACCATCGCCGCAGGGGGTTCGGTCACCCTCGGGTTCATCGGCAGCAAGGGTTCCACGAACACCGCGCCCGCCGCTTTCACTCTCAACGGAGCGGCCTGCGTGAACGGTTGATGTCCCCCAGGTATCAGGTCAACTGTCCCGGACTCTTGACTCGGAGCGCGATCGGTCGCGATCCTCGACCCATCTATTGCGCCGGTCATGACAACTCCAAGGGCAGTCAAAACGCCCTCGGTCGACGGCGCCCCCGCCGACCGAGGGACGTGGGCCATGGCTGGACGCTCCTGCCGCAGCCGCAAGAACATCACCGTCGTCTCCGTGCTCTTCCTGGTGCTGGCCGCCATCCTCGGCCCCACGCCGAGCTCGGCGGCCACCGACTGGTGGACACCGACGGCCCGGCCCGCGCCCGACGCCCAGATCAACGTGACCGGAGCCCCCTTCACGGGGACCAACTCCGCCGGTGAGGTGCGGGGGTTCGTCGACGCCCACAACCACCTCTTCTCCAACGAGGCGTTCGGCGGGCGGCTGATCTGCGGCAAGGTGTACTCCGAGGCCGGAGTCGCCGACGCGCTCAAGGACTGCCCCGAGCACTACCCCGACGGCAGCCTCGCGCTGTTCGACTACATCACCCACGGCGGTGACGGCAAGCACGATCCGACGGGCTGGCCCACCTTCAAGGACTGGCCGGCGTACGACTCGATGACCCATCAGGCGAACTACTACGCCTGGGTGGAGCGGGCCTGGCGCGGCGGCCAGCGGGTGCTCGTCAACGACCTCGTCACCAACGGCATGATCTGCTCGGTCTACCCCTTCAAGGACCGCAGCTGTGACGAGATGACCTCGATCCGCCTGCAGGCCAGGATGACGTACGACCTCCAGGCCTTCGTGGACAAGATGTACGGCGGCACCGGCAAGGGCTGGTTCCGGATCGTCACCGACAGCGCGCAGGCCCGGCAGGTCATCGAAGAGGGCAAGCTGGCGGTCGTCCTCGGCGTCGAGACCTCCGAACCGTTCGGCTGCAAGCAGATCCTCGACATCGGGCAGTGCAGCAAGGCGGACATCGACAAGGGGCTCGACGAGCTGTACGGCCTGGGCGTGCGCTCGATGTTCCTGTGTCACAAGTTCGACAACGCCCTGTGCGGTGTCCGCTTCGACGAGGGCGGCCTCGGCACCGCCATCAACGTGGGCCAGTTCCTGTCCACCGGCACCTTCTGGAAGACCGAGACCTGCAAGGGCCCGCAGCACGACAACCCCATCGGTACGGCCGCCTCGGAGGCGGAGGCCGACCTGCCGGCCGGCACCGAGGTCCCGGAGTACGACAAGGCCGCCCAGTGCAACGTCCGCGGGCTCACCGACCTCGGTGAGTACGCCGTGCGCGGCATGATGAAACGCAAGATGATGCTCGAGGTCGACCACATGAGCGTCAAGGCCACCGGCCAGGTCCTCGACATCTTCGAGGCCGCGAACTACCCGGGCGTGCTCTCCTCGCACAGCTGGATGGACCTGAACTGGACCGAGCGGGTCTACTCTCTCGGCGGTTTCGTCGCCCAGTACATGCACGGCTCCGAAGGGTTCGCCGCGGAGGCGAAGCGCACCGACGCGCTGCGCGACAAGTACGGCGTCGGCTACGGCTTCGGCACCGACTTCAACGGCATCGGCGACCACCCCGCACCACGCGGCGCGGACGCCGCGAACAAGGTGACGTACCCCTTCAAGAGCGTCGACGGCGGCTCGGTCGTCGACAAGCAGACGTCCGGGCAGCGCACCTTCGACTTCAACACGGACGGGGCCGCCCATGTCGGCATGATCCCGGACTGGATCGAGGACATCCGGCTCGTCGGCGGACAGGGCGTGGTCGACGACCTGTTCCGTGGCGCCGAGTCCTACCTGGACACGTGGGGCACCACCGAGCGGCACCAGGCGTCCGTGAACCTCGCGAGCGGGAGGACGGCGACGGCCAGTTCGTCGGAGTCCAACCCGTTCACCAGCTATCAGCCGGGGCGGGCGGTCGACGGTGACGACTCCTCCCGCTGGGCGAGCGACTGGAGCGACGACCAGTGGTGGCAGGTCGACCTGGGCGCCACCAACCTGGTCTCCAAGGTCACGCTCCGCTGGGAGCGGGCGTACGGGAAGGCGTACCGGATCGAGCTGTCGACGGACGGGACCAACTGGCAGAGCGTCTGGTCCACGACCACCGGCGACGGCGGCCTGGACACCGCCAGGTTCACCGGCACACCGGCCCGTTACGTCCGGGTGCACGGTCTGGACCGCGGCACCGACTGGGGATACTCGCTGTACGAGGTGGGAGTCCACAGCGGCTGATCCGTTCGACAACGGGGGACACGCATGGCACGCATGCCGTCGGCGGAGCGGCGCAGACAGCTGACGGCAGCGGCGATCAGGGCGATGGCCCGGGACGGCGTCGCCAAGACGACGACCCGGTCCATCGCCGCCGAGGCCGGGGTGTCCCTGAGCGTCTTCCACTACTGCTTCGACTCCAAGCAGGCCCTCGTCGAGTCCGTGATCACCACGCTCACCGATCAGTCGGTGAGCGTGGTCCGGGAGGCGCTGCGTCCCAGGGACAGCCTGGAGGAGACCGTCGCCGCCGGCTTCCGGGCCTACTGGGACCATGTCCGCGCCCACCCCGAGGCGCACATGCTCACCTACGAGCTCACCCAGTACGCCCTGCGCGAGCCCGGCTTCGAGCACCTGGCCAGACGCCAGTACGAGCTGTACGGCGAGGCGTACGCCGAGCTGATCGAGCAGCTGCGGGGGGACATGGACCTGGAGCTGGGGGTGCCCGTCTCCGTGCTGGCCCGCTATCTCGCGGCCATGACCGACGGGCTCACCCTGAACTACCTCGTCCTCGGTGACGCGGCCGCCTGGTCGGACATCCTCGACACGGTCACGGCGCACATCGCGGGACTGGTGCGCTGAGACCGGTCAGGATTCGAGAAGCGCGGGGCCGCGGCCCTGGCTAGCGTGACGGGCATGGACATCCGGATACGGGCGAGCTTCCTCCCGCACGACGACCCGGAGGCCGCCCTGGCCTTCTACCGGGACGTGCTGGGCTTCGAGGTGCGCGGGGACGTGGGCCGCGACGGCATGCGCTGGATCACCGTCGGTCCCGCGGGTCCGGGCGGCACCTCGGTCGTGCTGAGCCCGGCGGGCGAGGACCCCGGGCTCCTGCTCGCCACCCCCGACCTCGACTCCGTCTTCGAGCGGCTGCAGGCCCGCGCCGAGGTGATCCAGGAGCCGATCGAGCAGCCGTACGGCATCCGGGACTGCGCCTTCCTCGATCCCGCGGGCAACGTGATCCGCGTCCAGGAGCTGCGCTGAGGCGCGCGCCTCGACATAGTGTTCGAAGTTGTCGAAACGGGAGGACCAGTCACCATGAGCAAGGCCACGCGGAGCGACGCGCCGCACGCCGCTGACAGCCACGACCTGATCCGCGTGCACGGGGCGCGCGAGAACAACCTCAAGGACGTCAGTATCGAGATCCCGAAGCGCCGGCTCACGGTGTTCACCGGAGTCTCCGGCTCCGGCAAGAGCTCGCTGGTGTTCGACACCATCGCCGCCGAGTCGCAGCGGCTGATCAACGAGACCTACAGCGCCTTCGTGCAGGGCTTCATGCCGACCCTGGGGCGCCCCGAGGTCGACGTCCTGGACGGTCTGACCACCGCCATCACCGTCGACCAGCAGCGCCTCGGCGGCGACCCGCGCTCCACCGTCGGCACCGTCACCGACACCAACGCGATGCTCCGCATCCTGTTCAGCAGACTCGGGACCCCGCACATCGGCTCGCCCAAGGCGTTCTCCTTCAACGTCGCCTCCATCAGCGGGGCGGGCGCGGTCACCATGGAGCGCGGCGGACAGACCGTGAAGGAGCGCCGCAGCTTCAGCATCGTCGGCGGCATGTGCCCGCGCTGCGAGGGCCGCGGCACGGTCAACGACATCGACCTCACCCAGCTCTACGACGACTCCAAGTCGCTCGCCGAGGGCGCGATGACCATCCCCGGCTACAAGGCCGGCGGCTGGAACTACCGGCTCTACAGCGAGTCCGGCTTCTTCGACGCGGACAAGCCGATCCGGAAGTTCACCAAGCGCGAGCTCCAGGACTTCCTGTACCGCGAGCCGGTCCGGATGAAGATCGCGGGCATCAACATGACCTACGAGGGTCTCGTCCCGCGCATCCAGAAGTCGATGCTCGCCAAGGACCGCGAGTCGATGCAGCCGCACATCCGCGAGTTCGTGGACCGTGCGATCACCTTCATGGTCTGCCCCGACTGCGAGGGCACCCGGCTCAGCGAGGGTGCCCGCTCCTCGAAGATCAAGGGGATCAGCATCGCCGACGCCTGCGCGATGCAGATCAGCGACCTGGCCGAGTGGGTGCGCGCCCTGGACGAGCCGTCGGTCGGCCCGCTGCTGACGGCGCTGGGCGAGACCCTCGACTCCTTTGTGGAGATCGGGCTCGGCTATCTCTCCCTCGACCGGTCCTCCGGCACGCTGTCCGGCGGCGAGGCACAGCGCACCAAGATGATCCGCCACCTCGGCTCCTCGCTCACCGACGTCACCTACGTCTTCGACGAGCCGACGATCGGGCTGCACCCCCATGACATCCAGCGCATGAACAACCTGCTGCTGCGCCTGCGGGACAAGGGCAACACGGTGCTCGTCGTGGAGCACAAGCCGGAGACCATCGTGATCGCCGACCACGTCGTCGACCTCGGCCCCGGTGCCGGTACGGCGGGCGGCGCGGTCTGCTTCGAGGGCACGGTCGAAGGGCTGCGGACCAGTGGCACGGTCACCGGCCGCCACTTCGACGACCGGGCCGGACTCAAGGACACGGTCCGCAAGGCCAACGGCGCGCTGGAGATCCGCGGTGCGAGCACGCACAACCTCCAGGGGGTCGACGTCGACATCCCGCTCGGGGTGCTGACCGTGATCACCGGGGTCGCGGGGTCCGGCAAGAGCTCGCTGGTGCACGGGTCGATCCCGGCCACGGAGGGCATCGTCTCCGTCGACCAGGGCGCCATCCGCGGCTCGCGGCGCAGCAACCCGGCGACGTACACCGGGCTGCTGGAGCCGATCCGCAAGGCGTTCGCGAAGGCCAACGGAGTGAAGCCGGCGCTGTTCAGCGCCAACTCCGAGGGCGCCTGCCCCACCTGCAACGGCGCGGGAGTCGTCTACACCGACCTCGCGATGATGGCGGGGGTCGCCACGACCTGTGAGGAGTGCGAGGGGAAGCGGTTCCAGGCCTCCGTGCTGGAGTACCACCTCGGCGGGCGGGACATCAGCGAGGTGCTCGCGATGCCGGTGACGGAGGCGGAGGAGTTCTTCGGCGCCGGTGAGGCGCGTACGCCGACCGCGCACAGGATCCTGGAGCGCCTCTCGGACGTCGGGCTCGGCTATCTCACCCTCGGCCAGCCGCTCACCACGCTGTCCGGCGGTGAGCGCCAGCGGCTGAAGCTGGCGACCCACATGGGGGAGAAGGGCGGCGTGTTCATCCTCGACGAGCCGACCACCGGCCTCCACCTCGCCGACGTGGAACAGCTCCTCGGCCTGCTCGACCGGCTCGTCGACTCCGGCAAGTCCGTCATCGTCGTCGAGCACCACCAGGCGGTCATGGCCCACGCCGACTGGATCATCGACCTCGGTCCGGGCGCGGGTCACGACGGCGGACGGATCGTGTTCGAGGGGACGCCCGCGGAGCTCGTCGCCACGGGGGGCACGCTCACGGCGGAGCATCTGGCGGCGTACGTCGGGGAGTGACGGGCCTTCACAGCTTCAGCGTGAACCACGTCGTCTTGCCGTCGTCCGTCGGGCGCACGCCCCAGGTGTCGGCGAGGGTGCGGACCAGGAGGAGGCCGCGGCCGGACTCCTCGTCGTCGGCGGCGAGGCGGGGCTGCGGCAGATGCGGACTGTGGTCGCTGACCTCGACGGTCAGGCCCGTGTCGGTGCGGCACAGGCGGACACCGATGGGGCCCTCGGCGTGCTGGACGGCGTTGGTGAGGGTCTCGGAGAGCAGCAGCAGTGCCTCGTCCGCGGAGGCGGCGCAGTCCCAGGAGAGCAGGGCCTTGCTCAGGAAGGTCCTGCCCTCCGGGACCGACGCGGGGACGGCGGCGAGGTCGCAGCTCACGGCGTCCGGCGGCGCGTCCGGCAACTGGGCGAGCAGCAGGGTGACGTCGTCGTTGTGGCTCTCCGCGTCCGGCAGCAGACCGGCGAGGACGTGGTCGGCGGCGGCCTCCAGACACGGCGGGTCGAGGAAGAACCCGGCCAGCACGGAGGTGAGTTCACCGACCCGCTCCTCGATGTCGCTGCCGGGCGTCTCGATCAGGCCGTCGGTGTAGAGGACCAGCGTGGCGCCGGGCGGCACCGCCACGGAGGTCTGCTCGTACAGGACGTCACCGACACCGAGCGGCGCGTTCACCGGCACGAGGAGGCTGTGCACCCCCTCACCGGGGATGGCCACCAGGGTCGGCAGATGACCGGCGGAGCAGACGGTGACCGTGCCGCTGTCCGGGGCGATCGTCAGGTAGCAACAGGTGACGAGCTGGTCGGGGACGTCGAGGTCGGTGACGCAGTTCTCCAGCTCCTGCATGAGCTGACGCGGCTGCATCCCGGTCTTGGCGAGGGCGTGCGCGGCCGAGCGCAGCTGGCCCATCACGGCGGCCGCCTCCAGACCGCGGCCCATGACGTCCCCGATGAGGACGCCCACCCGCCCGGCCCCCAGGGGGATCAGGTCGAACCAGTCGCCGCCCACGCCGGCCCCCTGGGTGGCGGGGCGGTAGCGGCTGGCGGTGGCGAGGCCGGGAATGGCGGGCGGGGTGCCCATCAGGCTGCGCTGGAGGGTGAGCGCGATGTGCCTCTGCTGCTCGTACAGTTCGGTGAGTTCGGCCTCGGCTCGTTTGCGGTCGCTGATGTCCCGCACGATCGCGCAGGCCCCGACGACCTTGCCGAGGGTGTCCCGCGTCGGCCACAGGGTGACGTCGACGTCCAGCAGGGTGCCGGCCTCGGTGACCCGCAGTGCCTCGAAGTGCTCCACCTTCTCGCCGTGCCGCAGGCGTTTCAGCAGCGCGTTGATGTCGCCGTGCAGTGCGGCGGGGGAGAGCATCGACACGTGCCGGCCGATGGCCTCCTCGGCGGTGTAGCCGTACAGCCGCTGGGCGGCGGCGTTCCAGTAGGTGATGTACCCGTCGAGGGTCATGGCGAGGATCGCGTCCTGGGAGGACTCGACGAGCGCGGCGAGCTCGTTGATCCGGGCCTCCGCGGCCTTGCGGTCGCTGACGTCCCGGACGGCGGCGGAGACCAGCAGACCGTCCGCCGTCTCCATCGGGCTCAGGCTGATCTCGACGGGGAACTCGGTGCCGTCCTTGCGCAACCCGTGCAGATCGAGGCCGGCGCCCATCGGCCGGACCTGGCGGTTGGCGGCGTACTGGCCGCGGTGCACGCCGTGGTGGCCGCGGAAGCGGTGCGGCATGAGCAGTTCGACGGGGCGGCCGAGCAGGTCCTCGCGCGCGTAGCCGAAGAGGGCCTCGGTCTGGGCGTTGACGAGCTTGATGATGCCGGTGTCGTCGACGATGACCATGGCGTCCGGCGCGGCCTCCAGCAGCCCGCGGAACCGCTCCTCGGCGGCTCCCGGAACGGCGGTCCCGGGGACGGCGTGTGCCGAGCCGGCCGGTCCCGCCGGCTCCGCTTCCATGACGTCGCTCATGCCCACCCCTGCCCGTGCGTCCGGCGGTCGGGGCCATCTCAGTGCACCCCGGCCCTCGCCGTGGCCACATGTCGGCAACTGTCCTTTCCTGGCCACAACCCCTTCGAGGAGCGGGCGGACCTGCCCGGAAGGGCACGGGAGGCGTACGCCCCGTCCGCGCCGGCGATCCGGCCGGAACCGACCTCTTGACCCCTGGCTCGCCCTCCTCGATGCTCAGTTGCGCATAGCGATACGCGTCGCGAATGAGGCAACTGAGAGCGCAGTCGGAGGAGTGACCCATGGCTCATGAGGTTCGTGCTGTCGTCGCCCGCGGGAAGGGCGCCCCGGTCTCGGTCGAGACGATCGTGGTCCCCGACCCCGGGCCCGGCGAGGCGCTGGTGAAGGTCGAGGCGTGCGGGGTCTGCCACACCGATCTCCACTACCGGGAGGGCGGCATCAGCGACGACTTCCCCTTCCTCCTCGGACATGAGGCGGCCGGCCGCGTCGAGGCCGTGGGGGAGGGCGTCACCGGCGTCGGACCGGGCGACTTCGTCATCCTCAACTGGCGTGCGGTGTGCGGTGCGTGCCGGGCGTGCAGCAGGGGCAGGCCCTGGTACTGCTTCGCCACCCGCAACGCGACGCAGCCGATGACCCTGCTCGACGGCACCCCGCTCTCGCCCGCCCTCGGCATCGGCGCCTTCGCGGAGAAGACCCTGGTGGCCGCCGGGCAGTGCACCAAGGTGGACCCGGCGGCCCCGGCCACCGCGGCGGGACTGCTCGGCTGCGGTGTCATGGCGGGCTTCGGCGCGGCCGTGAACACCGGTGCCGTCGGCCGCGGGGACTCCGTCGCCGTCATCGGGTGCGGCGGGGTCGGCATGGCCGCCGTCGCGGGAGCGCGGCTCGCCGGCGCGACCAAGGTCATCGCCGTCGACGTCGACCCGCGCAAGCTGGAGCGGGCCACGGGGATGGGCGCCACCCATGTCGTCGACGGCTCCGCCACGGACGTCGTGGCGGCGGTGCGCGAGCTGACCGGCGGCTTCGGCGCCGACGTGGTCGTCGAGGCGGTCGGCCGCCCCGAGACGTACCGGCAGGCCTTCTACGCCCGCGACCTCGCCGGCACCGTCGTCCTGGTCGGTGTGCCCACCCCCGGGACGACACTGGAACTGCCGCTGCTCGACGTCTTCGGACGCGGGGGTGCCCTGAAGTCCAGCTGGTACGGCGACTGCCTGCCCTCACGGGACTTCCCGGCGCTCGTCGACCTCTACCTGGACGGGCGCTTCGACCTGGACGTGTTCGTGTCCGAGACCATCGGTCTCGGGGACGTGGAGAAGGCGTTCGAGAAGATGCGCCGCGGAGAGGTGCTGCGCTCCGTGGTGGTCCTGTGAGAGAGCCCTCGCCGTTGTTCATAGCGCACGATGTTGCGCAGGGGACAACGCGGATTTCTGTCCGGGTCCGGCCTCTGGACGCCTTGACAAGGGTTTGTGGCCGCCCTCAAACTGACGTTGCGTTCAACGCAATCCGTTTCGCTATACGCACCGAGGTGTCATGATGATTCCCGCGTGCCGTCTCGTGGACCTTCCCCGAGGCGAGGCCTACCGGCTCGACATCGATCCGCCGGTCTCGGTGTTCCACACCGACGACGGCGAGGTCTTCGCCATCGACGACACCTGCACCCATCAGGACGCCTCGCTCGCCGACGGCTGGCTGGAGGGCTGCGAGGTCGAATGCCCGCTGCACGCCTCGAAGTTCGACCTGCGGACGGGTGCCGTGGACGCCCCGCCGGCCAAGCGCCCGGTCCGCACCCACGAGGTCCGTGTCGAGGACGGCATGATCTACGTCCAGCTGTCCCTGGACGCGCCCAACCTGCCGCCCTGCGTCGCGGCCCGGCTGGCCGGCGGACCCGCGTGAGGACGGTCGCCGTGGTCGGCGCCTCGCTCGCCGGTCTCTCGGCCGCGCGTTCACTGCGCAGGCAGGGCTTCGACGGGCGGCTCGTCGTCATCGGCGACGAACCGCACCGCCCGTACGACAGGCCCCCGTTGTCCAAGGAGTTCCTGGCCGGATCCCTGGCCGAGGCGGATCTCGCGCTGGAACCGGACGAGGAGGACCTGCGGGCCGAGTGGCTGCTCGGTGTCCGCGCCGTCGGTCTCGACGGCCCGCAGCGCGCCGTACGGCTCGCCGACGGCAGCGAGGTGCGGGCGGACGGCGTCGTCATCGCGACCGGCGCCGCCGCCCGGACCCTGCCCGGCACGGACGGCCTGGCCGGCGTGCACACCCTGCGCACCCTGGACGACGCCCGCGCCCTCCGTGACGAACTGGCCCTCGGGGGACGGCTGGTGGTGATCGGCGGTGGGTTCATCGGCGCCGAGGTCGCCTCCACCGCGTACGCCCTCGGGCTCGACGTGACCGTCGTGGAAGCCGCCCCGACCCCCCTGGCCGGACCCCTCGGCGAGACCATGGGCGGGATCGTCTCCGCCCTCCACGCCGACCACGGCGTACGGCTGTTGTGCGGGGTGGGCGTCAAGGGGCTGCGCGGCGGGAGCCGGGTCGAGGCCGTCCTGCTGGCGGACGGCCGCAGCGTCGGCGCCGACATCGTGGTCGTGGGGGTAGGCGCGCGTCCGTGCGTCGAGTGGCTCGCGGGCTCGGGGCTCGCCCTCGGCGACGGCGTCACCTGCGGCGCCGACGGCCGCACCGGCCTGGCCGGCGTGGTCGCGGTCGGGGACTGCGCCTCCTGGTACGACCCGCGCGCGGGCCTGCACCGCCGCGTCGAGCACTGGACCGGTGCCCGGGAGCGGCCCGACGCGGCCGTGACCGCGCTGCTGGCGGGCGGCGCGGTGGAACCGAGCGCGCCGAGGCCGCCGTACTTCTGGTCGGACCAGTACGGCGTGAAGATCCAGTTCGCCGGTCACGCGGCCGCCGCCGACAGCGTGACGATCGAGGAGGGCGCCCGGGACGAGCACAACGTCCTGGCCGTCTACCGGCGTTCCGGCCATCCGGTCGCCGTGCTCGGGATGAACCAGCCGCGGCTGTTCACGCGCTGGCGCAAGCAGCTCGCCGCGGCGGCCTGACAGCACCGTCGCTGTCGCTCCGCCCGCAACGCCGTCCGCTCTTCCCGGCGTGCACCACCGGCCCACGACGTCCCTGAGGAGTGCACTGTGACCTCGACCAGCCTGCCGGACAGCCTGATCGCCACCCTCCCCGGCGCCTCCTACACGGATCCCGGCATCTTCGCCCAGGAGCAGGAGCACATCTTCGAAGCGATGTGGTTCTGCGCCGTCCGCGCCGCCGACCTGCCCAAACCCGGCGCCTTCAGGACCGTGCAGGTGGGCCGCGAGAGCATCCTGATCACGCGCGCCCGGGACGACTCGGTGCGCGCGTACTTCAACGTCTGCCGGCACCGGGGCGCCAGACTGTGCACGGAGGAGTCGGGAGAGGTCAAGCGGGCGTTCCAGTGTCCGTACCACGCCTGGACGTACGACCTGACGGGCAAGCTCGTGGCCGCGCCGAACCTGACGAAGATGCCGGACGTGGGCCGGACCGAGTACGGCCTGGCGAGCGTCGCGGTGCGTGAGTGGCTGGGCTATGTGTGGGTGTGCCTCGCCGAGAATCCGCCGCCCTTCGACGAGGTCGTCCAGGAGGTGGTCACGCGCCTCGGCGACACCGAGTCCATCGAGCACTACGACATCGACAACCTCCAGGTCGGCCGGCGGATCACGTACGACGTGAAGGCCAACTGGAAACTGATCATCGAGAACTTCATGGAGTGCTACCACTGCGCGACCATCCACCCCGAACTCACCGAGGTCCTCCCGGAGTTCGCCGACGGGTACGCCGCCCAGTACTACGTGGGGCACGGCGCGGAGTTCGGCGAGGACGTCAGGGGCTTCACCGTCGACGGCTCGGAGGGGCTGGACCGGATCCCGGGAGTCTCCGAGGACCAGGACCGCCGGTACTACGCGATCACCGTGCGGCCGCAGGTGTTCGTCAACCTCGTGCCCGACCACGTGATCTTCCACCGGATGTACCCGGTCGCCGCCGACCGCACGGTCGTGGAGTGCGACTGGCTGTACCTTCCGGACGTCGTGCAGAGCGGGAAGGACGTCAGCCGGTCGGTGGAGCTGTTCGACCGGGTCAACCGGCAGGACTTCGACGCGTGCGAGCGCACCCAGCCGGCCATGAGCTCACGGCTGTACGCCAAGGGCGGTGTCCTGGTCCCCAGCGAGCACCACATCGGCGCCTTCCACGACTGGGTCCAGGCCCGGCTGGGGGCTCAGCCCAGGTAACCCATCCGGTGGCTGATCTCCTCGGCACCCTTGACCAGGACCGGGGCGAGCTCGTGCAGGCGCTCCTCGGAGAGCCGGTACGCGGGCCCCGAGGCGCTGAGCGCGGCGATGACCTCGCCGTCCCGGTCGCGGACCGGCGCGGCCATGGCGTGCAGACCGAGCTCCAGCTCCTCCAGGGCCCAGGCGTAACCCCGCTCCCGGGCCTCGGCGAGGTTCTTCTCCAGCTTGGTCTTCGCGGTGATGGTGCGCGGGGTGACCTTCTTCAGGCCGGTCTCCGTCAGCAGCGCGGCGCGCTCCTTGGCGGGCAGGTGGGCCAGCAGGATCTTGCCGCTCGACGTGGCGTGCAGCGGGGTCAGCTGGCCGACCCAGTTCTGCGCGGTGACGGCACCCGGGCCGCGCACCTGGTAGAGGTTGACCGCGTAGCGCTCCTGCATCACGGCGAGGTTCACCGTCTCGCCGATCTCCTCGGCGAGGTCCTCGCAGACCGGGCGGCTCTGCTGGGTGATGTCGATGCGTCCGGTGACCGCGCCTGCCAGGCGCACGATGCCGAAACCGAGCCGGTACTTGCCGCGCTCACCCGCCTGTTCCACCAGGCCGCGCGCCTCCAGGGCGCCGAGCAGCCGGAACGCCGTGGACTTGTGCACGTCGATCTCGGCGGCCACCTCGCTGACCCCGGCCTCGCCGCGCTGGGCCAGGATCTCCATGACGTGAATGGCCCGGTCGACGGACTGCACTCCGCCGCTCGACGACCCTGTCGTTTCGTTATCCGGGTTGTAGTTGCTCACAACGCAACTATACGGGGGGTAAACAACAAGGACGTGAGTCTGTTTCGGGGACCTCGTGCATGTGTCGTGTAAGTTGCGCGCTTCGCAACCTGGTGCGTATCACGCTACCCGTACTAGCATGCCGCGCGTATCGACGGCGCGAGCGAGACGAGGCACCATGGCTCCCGAGCAGTACGACTTCGTCATCGTCGGCGGTGGATCGGCCGGCAGCGCACTGGCCAACCGGCTCTCCGCCGACCCGGGCAACCGGGTACTGGTCCTGGAGGCCGGCCGGCCCGACTACCCGTGGGACGTCTTCATCCACATGCCCGCGGCGCTGACCTACCCGATCGGCAGCCGCTTCTACGACTGGAAGTACGAGTCCGAGCCCGAGCCGCACATGGGCGGCCGGCGCGTCTACCACGCCCGCGGCAAGGTGCTGGGCGGCTCCAGCAGCATCAACGGCATGATCTTCCAACGCGGCAACCCCCTGGACTACGAGCGCTGGGCCGCCGATCCGGGCATGGAGACCTGGGACTACGCGCACTGTCTGCCGTACTTCAAGCGCATGGAGAACTGTCTCGCGGCCGACCCGGACGACGAGTTCCGCGGCCACGACGGCCCTCTCGTCCTGGAGCGCGGCCCGGCCACGAACCCGCTCTTCACCGCCTTCCAGAAGGCCACCGAGGAAGCCGGGTACGCGCCGACCGACGACGTCAACGGCTACCGGCAGGAGGGCTTCGCCAAGTTCGACCGCAACGTCCACCGCGGTCGCCGGCTCTCCGCCTCCAAGGCCTATCTGAAGCCCGTCAGGAAGCGGCCCAACCTCACCGTCCGGACGCGCGCCCTCGTCACCCGCGTCCTGTTCGAGGGCAAGAAGGCCGTCGGCGTCGAGTACCGGCGCGGCCGCGGGGCGCCCCGGCAGGTCCGCGCCGGGGAAGTCATTCTCTGCGGCGGTGCCATCAACTCCCCGCAGCTGCTCCAGCTCTCCGGCATCGGCAACGCCGAGGAACTGCGCGCGCTCGGCATCGACGTCGTCCACGACCTGCCGGGCGTCGGCGAGAACCTGCAGGACCACCTGGAGGTGTACATCCAGTACGCCTGCAAGCAGCCCGTCTCCATGCAGCCGTACCTCGCGAAATGGCGGGCTCCCTTCATCGGCCTGCAGTGGCTCTTCCGCAAGGGCCCCGCCGCGACCAACCACTTCGAGGCCGGCGGCTTCGCCCGGAGCAACGAGGACGTGGACTACCCCAACCTGATGTTCCACTTCCTGCCGATCGCGGTCCGCTACGACGGCTCCGTGCCCGCCGGCGGACACGGCTACCAGGTGCACGTGGGACCCATGTACTCCGACGCCCTCGGTTCCGTGAAGATCAGGAGCCGGGACCCCGAGGAGCACCCGGAGCTGCGCTTCAACTACCTGTCCACCGAACAGGACCGCCGCGAGTGGGTCGAGGCGATCCGCGTCGCGCGCAGGCTGCTCAACCAGCCCGCCCTCGCCCCCTACAACGCCGGGGAGATCTCGCCCGGCCCGTCCGTCGAGACCGACGAGGAGATCCTCGCCTGGGTCGCCAAGGACGGCGAGACCGCCCTGCACCCCTCCTGCACCTGCAAGATGGGCACCGACGAGACGGCCGTCGTGGACCCCGCGAGCATGCGCGTGCACGGCGTCGAGGGGCTGCGGGTCGTCGACGCCTCGGTGATGCCCTACGTCACCAACGGCAACATCTACGCGCCGGTGATGATGATCGCGGAGAAGGCGGCCGACCTCATCCTCGGCAAGCAGCCGCTCGCGCCGTCCGAGGCCGTGTACTACCGGCACCGGGACGCCCGGACGCAGGCGGGGTAACGCGGATTTTTCGCGGGGCCGCTTGTACCCGAAACCGGCCGGGCTCCGGCGGTGCGCACGGCGTCCGCGTGCCCAAACCGTCATCCCCCAACCCCTTGACGTGGGTTGCCGCAGTCTCCAGAGTGTTCCACCACAAGCAATGCGATGCGTCATGCGCAACGAAATCGCTCGAAGGGCTCCCGACGTGGCAGACCTGTACGTGGACGGTGAATGGCGGGAGCCGGTGGCCGGAGGCCATCGGGAGATCCGTTGCCCCGCTGACGGCACGCTCTCCGCGACCGTGTCCGAGGGGACCCGGCCCGACAGTGAGGCGGCCGTCGCCGCCGCCCGCCGGGCCTTCGACGAGGGGCCCTGGCCGCACACCCCCGAGCGTGAGCGCGGCGCCCTGCTGCTGCGCACCGCCGACCTGATCGAGCGCGACGCCAAGGAGTTCGCCCGCGCCGAGTCGCTGGACACCGGCAAGCGGCTGGTGGAGAGCGAGTACGACATCGCCGACGTCGTCTCCTGTCTTCGCTACTACGGCGGGCTCGGCGGCACCGACGCCGGTCGCGTGATCGACACCGGCCGGGACGACGCCGTCAGCCGCGTGGTCCACGAGCCGATCGGGGTCTGCGGACTGATCACACCCTGGAACTACCCTCTGTTGCAAGCGAGTTGGAAGGTGGCCCCGGCCCTTCTCGCCGGCAACACGATCGTCCTCAAGCCCAGCGAGCTCACCCCCTCCACCTCGATCCTGCTGATGAGGGCGTTGGAGGAAGCCGGACTGCCCGCCGGCGCGGCCAACCTCGTCCTCGGTACCGGACCCGAGGTGGGCGCGCCGCTCTCCGAGGATCCCCGCGTCGACATGGTGTCCTTCACCGGAGGCGTGGAGACCGGCAAGCGGATCATGGCCACCGCCGCCGCGACCGTGAAGAAGGTCGCGCTGGAACTCGGTGGCAAGAACCCCAACGTCGTCTTCGCCGACGCCGACTTCGAGACGGCCGTGGACTTCGCGCTCACGGCCGTCTTCCTGCATTCGGGGCAGGTCTGCTCGGCCGGTGCCCGGCTGATCGTCGAGGACTCGCTGCACGACCGCTTCGTCGACGAGGTGGTCCGCCGGGCCCGGCAGATCCGCCTGGGCGGGCCCTTCGACCCCGAGGCCGAGACCGGTGCGCTGATCTCCGCGCAGCACCTGGAGAAGGTCGAGGCATACGTCGCCGCGGGCGTCGCCGAGGGTGCCGTCCTGCGCTGCGGCGGCGCACGACCCGCCGACCCGGACCTCGCCGGCGGCCACTACTACCCGCCCACCGTGCTCGACGAGTGCCGGCAGGACATGCGGGTGGTGCACGAGGAGTCCTTCGGGTCGGTGCTGACCGTGGAGCGCTTCACCGGGGAGGACGACGCCGTACGCATCGCCAACGACACCGAGTACGGCCTCGCCGGGGCGGTCTGGACGCAGGACGCGGGCAAGGCCCAGCGGGTCGCCCGCCGGCTGCGGCACGGCACCGTGTGGATCAACGACTACCACCCCTATGTGCCGCAGGCCGAGTGGGGTGGCTTCGGGCACTCCGGTGTGGGCCGGGAACTGGGACCGACCGGCCTCGACGAGTACCGCGAGCCCAAGCACATCTGGCAGAACATCCAACCCCGGCCGCAGCACTGGTTCCGCGGCTGAACGCCGAGAAGAGGTCGACCATGACCCCAACCCAGACCGAGGTGCCGCCGCGCCGCGGCACCCCCGAGGACGCGGCCCCCACGCCCGTCATATCCGTACGCGGGCTGTGGAAGGTGTTCGGGCCGAAGGCGGACCAGGTGCCGGACTCCGAGGAGCTGAGCGGCCTCACCCGCCGCGAACTCATGGACCGCACCGGCTGCACCGCCGCCGTGCGGGACGTGAGCTTCGACGTGGCGCCCGGCGAGGTCTTCGTCGTCATGGGACTGTCCGGCTCCGGCAAGTCCACCCTGGTGCGCTGTCTGACCCGGCTGATCGAGCCCACCGCCGGAGAGATCGTCTTCGAGGGCGAGGACATCCGGGACGCCGACGAGAAGCGGCTGCGCGAACTGCGGCGCAGCAAGTTCTCCATGGTCTTCCAGCACTTCGGTCTGCTGCCCCACCGCCGCGTCGTCGACAACGTGGCGTTCGGGCTGGAGATCCGCGGCCTGGGCCGGGCCGAGCGCATGAGGCGGGCCCTGGAGGTCGTCGAACTCGTGGGCCTGTCCGGCTACGAGAACTCCTACCCCGACCAGCTCTCCGGCGGTATGCAGCAACGCGTGGGCCTGGCAAGGGCGTTGGCCGGTGATCCGGACGTCCTCCTCTTCGACGAGCCCTTCTCGGCGCTCGACCCGCTGATCCGCCGTGACATGCAGAACGAGGTCATCCGGCTGCACCACGAGGTCGGCAAGACCATGGTGTTCATCACCCACGACCTCTCCGAGGCACTGAAGCTCGGCGACCGCATCCTGATCATGCGGGACGGCAGGACGGTCCAGTGCGGCACCGGCGACGAACTCGTCGGCGCCCCCGCCGACGACTACGTGCGCGACTTCGTCAAGGACGTGCCGCGCGGCGACGTCCTGACCCTGCGCTGGATCATGCGCCCGGCCACCCCCGAAGACCCCCTGGACGGGCCCGAGTTGGGGCCGGACGTGGTGGTGAAGGAGGCCACCCGCGCAGTGCTCGCCGCGGAGAAGCCCGTCAAGGTCGTCGAGAACGGCGAACTGCTCGGCATCGTCGGCGACGAGGAGATCCTCGCGGTGGTCGCCGGGCAGGAAGGCGACGCGTGATGACCGTCGCCATGGAGAAACCCGAGACATCCGGGGAGGCGAAGCAGGCCCCGCCGCCCCCTACCGCCGCCCCCGTGCGCCGGATCAGCCGGTCCATGGTGGTCGGCGCGATCCTCGTCGTCTGGCTCGTCCTGTTCGCCGTGCTGCGCGGGAAGCAGACCCTGTCGCTGGCCGCGGCCGACCTCACCGACCTGCACCGCTGGCTCAACGACGTCAACGACTCCATCGGCGCCAACCGCAACTCCAACCCGCTGTTCCTGTACTTCTTCAACGAGATCCGGCTGGTCATCGACAACCTGGTGACCTTCGTGCAGGACCTGATCTCCCAGCCGTCCGGCGACCGACCGGTCCCGCAGATCGGCTGGCTCGGGGTCGTCGGCCTCGCCGGCTATGTCTCCTGGGCGGTGGCCAACTGGCGGGTCGCGCTGCTGGCCGTGGCCGGCTTCACCTTCCTCGGGCTCCAGGGACTGTGGCAGGAGAGCATGGACACCCTGTCCCTGACGCTCTCCGCGGTCCTGGTGGCGCTGCTGTTCGCCCTTCCGCTGGGTGTGTGGGCGGGGCTGTCGGCACGCGCCAACCGGATCGTCACTCCGTTCCTGGACTTCATGCAGACGATGCCGACCTTCGTCTACCTGGCACCGCTGACCCTGTTCTTCCTGATCGGCGGGGCCTCCGCGACCATCGCCACCGTCATCTACGCGGCACCCCCGGCCATCCGCATCACCGCGCACGCCATCCGTTCCGTGCCCGCCACGACCGTCGAGGCCGCCGCCTCCATGGGCGCCACCCGTAGACAGTCCCTGCTCAAGGTCCTGCTGCCGATGTCCAAGCGGACCGTGGTGATGGGCGTCAACCAGACCATCATGGCCGCCCTGGCCATGGTGACCATCGCGGCCCTGATCGACGCGCCCGGCCTCGGCAAGACCGTCGTCCAGGCCCTGCAGTCCCTCGACGTCGGCACGGCCTTCAACGCGGGCCTCGCCATCGTCGTCCTGGCCATCGTCCTGGACCGGGTCACCACCGCGGCCAGCGGACGCGCGGAGGCGGCCCGGCGGTCCGGCAACCCGCTGCTCAAGTGGCGGCGGCAGCTGCTCGTGGCCGGGGGAGCGGTGGCGGCCGTACTCGTGTACCTGTCGCACACCTACCTGTGGGCGGCCGAGTTCCCCGGCGACGGCGGCACCGGCAGCACCATCGCCAAGGCGGCCGACAACGTGACCACCTGGGCGCAGGACCACCTGTCCGGGCTGACCAACGGCTTCCGTGACGTCATCACCAACGGGCTGCTCAACCCGTTCCAGACGCTGCTGACCGACTCCCCGTGGTGGCTCGTCGGCGCCGCCCTGATCGGGATCGCCGTGGTCCTCGGCGGGTGGCGCGCCGGGATCACCACCGCCGTGTGCGTGGGCCTGCTCGTCGCCACCGGCGTGTGGTCGGACGGTATGACGACCCTCGCCTCGACCGTCGTGGCGACCGTGCTGGTCATGCTGCTCGGCGTGGTCTTCGGCGTGTGGATGGGGCGCAGCGCGCTGGTGGACCGGCTGCTGCGGCCCACCCTCGACGCGGCCCAGGTCATGCCGCCGTTCGTCTATCTCGTGCCGTTCCTCGCCCTGTTCGGCGCGACCCGGTTCACGGCCATCGTCGCCGCGATCGTCTACGCGGCACCGGTCGCCATCAAGATCATCGCCGACGGGGTGCGGACCGTACCCGCGACCACCGTCGAGGCGGCCACCTCCACCGGGTGCAACACCTGGCAGATCATCACCAAGGTCCAGCTGCCGATGGCCCGCAGCGCCCTGACGCTCGCGACCAACCAGGGCCTGATCTACGTGCTGTCGATGGTCGTCGTCGGCGGCCTGGTGGGCGCGGGAGCCCTCGGCTACGACGTGGTGGCCGGCTTCTCGCAGGGACAGCTGTACGGCAAGGGCCTGGCGGCCGGGCTCGCCATCGTCCTGCTCGGCGTCATGTTCGACCGGATCACTCAAGCAGCGGCTCGCCGCACCAGCAACTGAGGAGCACGACACGATGGCAAGACACTGGCGAGCCGGCGCGGCCGGCCTGGCCGTCCTCGGCCTCACCCTCACGGCCTGCGGCGGCGCGAAGGTCGGTGACTCCTCGGAGGCCGGCGGTTCGGGCAGCTCGGGCAAGTGCGGCACCTTCAACCTCGCGGTCAACCCGTGGGTGGGCTACGAGGCGGACGCGGCGGTCGTCGCGTACGTCGCCGAGCACGACCTGAAGTGCAAGGTCACCAAGAAGGACCTCAAGGAGGAGATCGCCTGGCAGGGCTTCGGCACCGGCGAGGTCGACACCGTCCTGGAGAACTGGGGCCACGACGACCTGAAGAAGAAGTACATCACCCAGCAGAAGACCGCCGTGGAGGCCGGTTCGACCGGCAACAAGGGCATCATCGGCTGGTACGTGCCGCCGTGGCTGGCCAAGGCCCACCCGGACATCAAGGACTGGAAGAACCTCAACAAGTACGCCGCGAAGTTCAAGACCTCGGAGTCGGGCGGCAAGGGCCAGCTCCTGGACGGCGACCCCTCGTACGTCACCAACGACGAGGCGCTGGTGAAGAACCTGAAGCTGGACTTCAAGGTGGTGTACGCGGGCAGCGAGACCGCGCTGATCCAGGCGTACCGCAACGCCGAGAAGAACAAGCAGTGGGTGATCGGCTACTTCTACGAGCCGCAGTGGTTCCTCTCCGAGGTGCCACTCGTCAAGGTCGACCTGCCCGCCTACAAGACGGGCTGCGACGCCGATCCGGCCAAGGTCGCCTGCGACTACCCCGTCTACGACCTGGACAAGATCGTCAGCGCCAAGTTCGCCAAGTCGGGCAGCCCGGCCTACGACCTGGTGAAGAAGTTCAACTGGACCAACGACGACCAGAACGTCGTGGCCAAGTACATCGCCGTGGACAAGATGACGCCGGACGCGGCGGCCAAGAAGTGGGTCGAGGCCAACCGCGACAAGGTCGACGCCTGGATCAAGTAGGACGGTCGGGAAAGCCCGTCACGAAGGCCCGGTGGGCGGCGCGCGAGAGAGCGCGGCGCCCACCGGGCGTTCCCGTTTTCCGGGCTGTTGCCGCGCTGTTCCCGGGCGTCACGGGACCTCTTGACACCCACTCGCGCGGCGGGCACATTGAGTTGCGCAGCCTGAATCGTGTTGCGTACAAAGCAACTTAACCGGAGGTGCGGCGATGGCGGGACCCCGAGTGGTCATCATCGGAGCGGGCGTCGTCGGCGCGGCACTCGCCGACGAGATCTCCGCACGCGGCTGGACCGAGGTGACCGTGGTCGACCAGGGTCCGCTCCCGGCCACCGGAGGGTCGTCCTCGCACGCCCCCGGCCTGGTCTTCCAGGCCAACCCCTCCAAGACCATGACCGAGCTGGCCCGCTACACCGTCGAGAAGTTCTGCTCCCTCGACGTCGACGGGCAGCCCTGCTTCCTCCAGGTCGGCGGTCTGGAGGTGGCGACCACCCCGGAGCGCGTCACGGAACTGCACCGGCGGCACGGCTGGCTGACCGCCTGGGGCGTGGACTCTCGGATCCTGACCGCCGACGAGTGCGTGGAGAAGCACCCCCTGGTCAACCGCGAGCGGGTCCTCGCCGGCCTGCACATCCCGACCGACGGCCTCGCCAAGGCCGTTCTCGCCGTCGAGGCGCAGATCCGCCGGGCCACCGGGCGCGGAGTGACCTTCCTGGCCCGCCACGAGGTCCTGGACGTGCTCCGGGCCGACGGTGAGGTCACGGGCGTCCGCACCGACCAGGGCGATCTGGCAGCCGACATCGTCGTGTGCTGCGCCGGCATCTGGGGCCCGAAGATCGCCCGCATGGTCGGCATGAACCTCCCGCTCACCCCGCTCGGTCACCAGCTGGCCTGGACCGGCCCGGTCCCGGCGCTCGCGGGCCAGACCGAGGAGGCGGTGCGCCCGATCCTGCGCCACCAGGACGCCGACCTCTACTACCGCGACCGCCACGACACCCTCGGCATCGGCTACTACGGCCACCGCCCCATGCCCATCACCGCCGACGAGATCCTCTCCGTCGACGAGGCCGACGCGATGCCCTCGGTCCTGAAGTTCACCGAGGACGACTTCGCGGACGCCTGGACCGAGACGCAGTCACTGCTCCCGGCGACCAAGGACGCCAAGGTCGAGGAGGGCATCAACGGCCTGTTCTCCTTCACCACCGACGGCCTGCCCCTGCTCGGCGAGTCCCCGGACGTCAAGGGCTTCTGGGTCGCCGAGGCCGTCTGGGTCACCCACTCCGCCGGGGTCGGCCGGGCCGTCGCCGAGTGGCTGGTCGACGGCCACTGCTCCTCCTTCGACCTGCACGAGTGCGATGTCAACCGCTTCGAGCCGCACCAGCTCTCCCCGGAGTACGTCCTGGCCCGCGACTGCCAGAACTTCGTCGAGGTCTACGACATCCTGCACCCGCTCCAGCCCTCCGGCGACCCGCGCCCGATCCGCACCACCCCCTTCCACGCCCGCCAACAGGAGCTCGGCGCCTTCTTCCTGGAGGCGAACGGCTGGGAGCGGCCGCAGTGGTACGAGGCCAACGCGCCGCTGGTGGAAGGGCGTTCGATCGTCACCCCCAACGACTGGGCCGCGCGGTACTGGTCGCCCATCGTCGCCGCCGAGGCCCAGACCACCCGCGAGACCGTCGCGATGTACGACATGACGGCCCTCAAGCGCCTGGAGGTGAGCGGCCGGGGAGCGGCCGACCTCCTGGAGCGGCTGTGCACCGGCAAGGTCGCCAAGTCCGTCGGCTCGGTGACGTACACCCTGCTGCTGGACCACGACGGCGGCATCCGCAGCGACATCACCGTCGCCCGCCTTGCCCCCGACGTCTTCCAGGTCGGCGCCAACGGCAACCTCGACCTCGACTGGTTCACCCGCCACCTCCCCGCCGACGGCACGGTCCAGGTCCGGGACATCACCCCCGGCACCTGCTGCATCGGCCTGTGGGGACCGCTGGCCCGGGACGTCCTCCAACCGCTCACCGACGAGGACTTCTCGGCGACGGGACTGAAGTACTTCCGCGCCAAGCGCGCCCACATCGGCTCCGTCCCGGTGACGGCCATGCGCCTGTCGTACGTCGGCGAGCTCGGCTGGGAGCTGTACACCACGGCCGACCTGGGCCAGAAGTTGTGGGACACCCTCTGGCGGGCGGCGAAGCCGCTGGGCGGCATAGCGGCCGGACGGGGTGCCTTCAACAGCCTCCGCCTGGAGAAGGGCTACCGCTCCTTCGGCACCGACATGACCTACGAGCACGACCCCTACGAGGCCGGCGTCGGCTTCGCCGTCAAGGCCGACAAGGAGGACTTCGTCGGCAAGGCCGCCCTGGAGCGGCGCAGGGCAGACGTACGGCGGAAGCTGACCTGCCTGACCATCGAGGACCCGCGGGCCGTCGTGATGGGCAAGGAGCCGGTGTACGACGGGCAACGCGCGGTCGGCTACGTCACCAGCGCGGCCTTCGGCCACACGATCGGCAAGGGGATCGCCTACGCCTGGCTGCCGGCGGAGCTCGCCGTCCCCGGGACCACCGTGCACATCGGCTACTTCGACCAGCGCGTGGAGGCGGTCGTGGCCGAGGAGCCGTTGTTCGACCCGGCGATGTCCCGGCTTCGGGGCTAGTGCTCTGACTGAAATGCTCCGGCACCTGGTGGATGCCGTCCCGCAAGGCGTCACGATCAGGCCGGGCGATTCTCTCCGCGTCTCGGTCCGCCGGAGGACGCCGCCGCGGCGGTGCGACCCGGCGAACCCATGCGGTCACAGCACTGGCAGGGGCCGCCGCCTTGCGTGCCGGGGCGTCAGCCCAAGTGGCCCAGCCGGCGGCTGAGTTCGTCGGCGCCCTCCACCAGCAGCGGTGCCAGCTCGTGCATCCGCTCCTCGGTGAGCCGGAAGGCGGGGCCCGAGGCGGTGAGGGCGGCGACGACCCTGCCCTCGCCGGAACGCACGGGCGCCGCCACGGCGTTGAGGCCCTCCTCGTACTCCTCCACCGTCATGGCGTAGCCCTGCTCGCGGACCCGGACCAGCTCCGCCTCCAGTTCCCGCCGGGAGGTCAGGGTGCGTGCCGTCATCCGCTCCAGCCCGGCCGTGGCGACCAGTTCGTCCCGGCGCGTGTCCGTGAGATGGGCGAGCAGAACCTTGCCGCTCGACGTGCAGTGCATCGGCGTCAGCCGCCCGACCCAGTTCTGCGCGGTGATGGCGGACCGGCCGCGCACCTGGTCGAGGTTGATCACATGGTGGGACTCCAGGACCGCGATGTTCATCGTCTCGCCCAGTTTGTCGGCCAGGCGCTCGCAGATCCCGCGGCCGTGCTTGGTGACGTCGATGCGCCCGGTGACCGCGCCGGCCAGCCGGACGATGCCGAAGCCCAGGCGGTATTTCCCGCGCTCGCCCTCCTGCTCGACCATCCCGTGCGCCTCCAGCGCGCCCAGCAGACGGAACGCGGTGGACTTGTGGACGTCGATCGCCTCGGCCACTTCACTGACGCCTGCCTCGCCGCGCTGCGCGAGGATCTCCAGCACGGTGACGGCCCGGTCGACGGACTGCACCCCGCCGCCGGACGTGCCCCCGGACTCGGTGCCGTTGCTGTTCATGGCGGAACCCTATGCGAACAGGTCGACCTGGTCAGCGGAAGACCACCGTGCGATGGCCGTTGATCATCACGCGGCTCTGGCAGTGCCACTCCACGGCCCGGGCGAGGACCTGAGCCTCGACGTCCCGCCCCAGGGTGACGAGGCTCTCCGCGCTCTGGGCGTGGTTCACGCGGACCACGTCCTGCTCGATGATGGGCCCCTCGTCGAGGTCCGGGGTGACGTAGTGGGCGGTGGCCCCGACGAGCTTCACACCCCGCTCGTGCGCCTGGACGTAGGGCCTCGCGCCCTTGAAGCTCGGCAGGAACGAGTGGTGGATGTTGATCGCCCGGCCTTCGAGCTGCTTGCACAGGTCGTTCGACAGGATCTGCATGTAGCGGGCGAGGACCACGAGGTCGATGTCCAGCCGGTCGACCAGGTCGAGCAGCCGCGCCTCCGCGTCCGCCTTCGTCTCCGGGGTCACGGGCACATGGTGGAAGGGGATGCCGTAGCTCTCGGCGAGCGGGGCGAGGTCCCGGTGGTTGGAGACGATCGCCGGCACCTCGATGCCGAGCGCGCCGGTGCGCTGCCGGAAGAGCAGGTCGTTCAGGCAGTGGCCGAACTTCGACACCATGATCAGGGTGCGGGTCGGGGTGGCCGCGTTCCGCAGCTGCCAGTCGATCCGGTACGCCTCGGCGACCGGTGCGAAGCCGGAGCGCAGGTCCTCCAGGGTGGTGCCCGGGTCCGAGACGTCGAAGTGGACGCGCATGAAGAAGCGGTCCTGGAGCCGGTCGTCGAACTGCTGGCTCTCCTGGATGTTCCCGGAGTGCCGGACCAGGAAGCCGGTGACGGCGTGGACGAGGCCGGACCGGTCCGGGCAGGACAGGGTGAGGACGAACTCGCGGTCGGGTTGCGGTCGAAGAGACACGAAGTCCTCCCGATGGCTGCGTATTACGCAACAGTGCGACTGATACGCAACATGGTCCCGGCTGGGGCGGTCCGCGGTCAAGGGTTGTCCGCCGGCGCGGACGCGGGGGAGCGAGCGACGCTTGTGTGACCGGTCACACGCGTGTGAGGATCGGTGAGCGGTCACGCCGCGGGACCGTGAGCTCGCGCAACCCCGTGGACCGCAGGGCGAACCGTCCCGGAAGGGGAACCACGTTGACCGCAGCCGTCGGCACCCTCGGGGGATCCTGTCTCTGGTCGCATCCGGAACTCGGGCTGCGGGCCGTCCTGGACGCCACGGGATCGGTCCGGCTGGGGGCGCCCGGCCAGGACCAGGCCGCCCTGGTACCGCTCGTCGAGGTCACCGCCACCGGGCACGGGCGACTGTGGTCGGGGGAGCGCTTCATCGAGACCGCGATCGGCGCCCGGCTGACCTACCGCGACCATGACACGGTCCGGGACGCGAACCGTGAGCGGACGACGATCCGGCTGGCGGACCCCGAGACGGGCCTGGTCGCCGAAGTGAGCCTGGAGACCGCCGTGGGCGCCGGTTTCCTGCGCTCGCGGGTGCGCCTGGTCAACGAGGGCGAGGCACCGCTGCGACTGGAGAGCGTCAGCACCCTGACTCTGGGCGGCATCGCCGACGCGGACGGCGGCCTCGACGGACTGACCCTCCACTGGGCGGACAACGACTGGCTCGCCGAATGCCGTTGGCGCGAGGCGCCCTTGCGTGAGCACCTCGTCCCGCTGAGCCGTTTCGCGCACGGTCACGAGGGGCGCGGCTGCTTCGAGCGCTTCTCGCAGGGAAGCTGGTCAACGGGCCGCCACCTGCCGATCGGTGCGCTCACCGACCGGTCCGGACGCAGCTGGCTGTGGCAGATCGAGTCCAGCGCGGGCTGGCGCTACGAGACCGGCGAACGCGAAGGCGCCGCCTACCTCGCCCTGTTCGGCCCCGACGACGCCCACCACCAGTGGCGGCACACCCTCGCGCCCGGCGAGGACTTCCGTACCGTTCCCGCGGTCCTCGTCCGGGGTGCGGCGGGCGGCCTCGACACGGCCTTCGGTGAACTCACCGACCACCGCAGGCTGATCCGCCGTGACCACCCCGACCACCGCGCCCTGCCGGTGATCTACAACGACTACATGAACACCCTCATGGGCGACCCCACCACCGAGAAGCTGCTGCCGCTGGTCGAAGCGGCGGCGCGGGCCGGTGCCGAGGTCTTCGTCATCGACGCGGGGTGGTACGACGACGACGCCCAGGGCTGGTGGGACGCCGTCGGCGCGTGGGAGCCCGCCCGGGGCCGCTTCCCCGGCGGCATCCAGGAGGTGCTGGACGCGATCCGGGGCCACGGCATGGTCCCGGGACTGTGGCTGGAGCCCGAAGTGGTGGGCGTACGCAGCCCGTTGGCCCGCACCCTGCCGCCCGAGGCGTTCTTCCGGCGCGGTGGCCTGCGCGTGACCGAACACGGCCGTCACCATCTCGACCTGCGTCACCCCGCCGCCCGGGCCCACCTCGACGCGGTCGTGGACCGGCTGGCCGGCGAGTGGGGCGTCGGGTACCTCAAGCTCGACTACAACATCAACATCGGGCCCGGCGCGGAGAACGGCCCGGAGAGCCCCGGCGCCGGACTGCTCGGCCACCATCGCGCCCACCTCGACTGGATGGCCGGCCTCCTGAACCGGCACCCCGGTCTGGTCCTGGAGAACTGCGGCTCCGGCGGTCTGCGCATGGACTACGCCCAACTGGCCGTCGCCCAGCTCCAGTCCACCAGCGACCAGCAGGACCCCCTGCGCTATCCGCCCGTCGCCGCGGCCGCCGCCACCGCCGTGGCCCCCGAACAGGCCGCGGTGTGGGCCTACCCCCAGCCCGACGACACCGCCGACCGGATCGCGTTCACCCTCACCGGCGCCCTGCTGGGCCGCATCCATCTCTCCGGCTTCCTCGACCGCATGAGCGACGCGCAGTTCGACCTCGTACGGTCGGCGATCCGCGTGTACAAGGACATCCGGCCGGAGATCGCCGAGGCCCGTCCCTTCTGGCCGCTGGGCCTCCCCGGCTGGGAGGACGCCTGGATCGCCCACGGCCTGCGGGGGCGCGACTCGACGTACCTCGCGGTGTGGCGGCGGCAGCGGCCCGGCGCCCCGGAGAGCCGTGCGCTCACCCTTTCCCACCTGCGGGGCGTCGATCTGCGCCCCGAGGTGCTGCAGCCCACGACGGCCGACGCCACGGCGGAGTGGGACGCGGTCCTGGGGACGCTCACCGTCAGGCTGCCGCGCACCGACACGGCCGTGCTCCTCAGGCTGGGCGCGCCGGTCTGAGCGCCCTCGCACCTGCTCGCACCCGAGGCCCGGCGACCGTCGGCCAGGCCCCGCTCCGGTCTCGCCCACCGGGCTGACGCCCTCTCGATACCGCGCGAACCCTTGACACGCCCCATCCGACTGCGTAGATATGACTGCGCAGTCATGACAGCGCAGTCATAGAGGGCGGACCGGCCTTCGACAGACCGCTCTGGCTAGGATCTGAGCCGCCGGACATCGGGAGACAGCAATGACGCCAGTCGGAGGACAGGGCAGCAGCCCCGGCGCGCCGCGTGCCGTGGATGTGGCCCGGCTGGCCGGTGTCTCGCAGAAGACGGTCTCCCGGGTCTTCAACGGCGAGCGGTACGTGTCCGCCGACGTACGCGAGCGGGTGCTCCAGGCCGCGGAGCACCTCGGATACCGGCTGAACGGCGCCGCGCGGGCTCTCGCCTCGGGCCGCACCCGTTCGATCGGTGTGGTCGCCCTCGGCACCGCCCTGTACGGACCCGCCTCGCTGCTCATCGGCGTCGAGCGGGCAGCGCGGGACGCCGGATACGCGCTCCGGGTCGTCAACACCCTGGAGGGCGATCCGGGGGGCGTCGCCGGCGCCGTGGAGTCGCTCCTCGACCAGGGCGTGGACGGCATCGTCGTGTCCGAGCCGATCGACGAGGGCTCGGTGTCGCTCAGTGTCGACATCCCGGTCCTGGTCCTCGGGGCGCCGGCCGCCTTCGGTGGTCCACGCGCCGTGGCCGCGGGCGTCGGCGCCGAGTCGCTGGCCCGCGCGGCCACGGAACACCTGCTGGACCTGGGGCATGTGACGGTCCATCACCTGGCCGGTCCGCAAAGGTGGTTCGCCGCCCGGGACCGGCTCCAGGGCTGGCGGGCGGCGCTCGCGGCCCGCGACCGGGAGCAGCCGGCCGTCATCGAGGGCGACTGGTCGGCCTCCTCCGGCTACACGGCGGGCCACGAACTCGCCGCCGCCGGTGACGTCACCGCGGTGTTCGCCGCCAACGACGACATGGCCGTCGGTCTGATCCGTGCCCTTCTGGAGGCGGGTCTGCGCGTGCCGGAGGACGTCAGTGTCGTCGGCTTCGACGACATCCCCGTGTCCGCCTATGTCACCCCACCGCTGACCACCGTGCGCCAGCCCTTCGACGCCGTGGCCCAGGAAGGGCTCCGGCTCCTGGTGCAGGCCATCGAGAAACCGGACGCCGAGCCGGCACCGGCGGGCGACCCACCGGTCGAGCTCGTCGTACGCGCCTCGACGGCACCCCCGCCGACGGACGGCCCGTATCCGGCCGCCGGTTCACGCGACTCGGCGCACGCGCCCCCGGCCACCACCGACTGACCCGCGCTTCCCGGCCCGGCAGACAGCCTTCCCAGGGCCGGGTGATGAGCCCGAGCCGTGCTCATCACCTGCGAACCGCCTTCGCACCGCCTTCCACGACCGTGGACTTCCGCCACGCGACACAGCACGCGCGTGCCGGTCCCGATCCCCGCGCCGTCCGCCCGAACCCGCGGCAGCGACGCCGGAGCCGTACCCCTTCCTTCCCACCCTCACGACGCGCCCTCGCCAGGCGTGCCGTCCCTATGCCCCTTCGGCGGGAGTTCACCATGCCCAGAGACTTCATACCCACGTCCGCCATGAGCCGTCGGCGGTTCCTCGCCGCGACCGGAGCCCTCTCCCTCGGCGCCGCGCTCACCGCCTGCGGCGGCGGCGACTCCGGCGGTTCCTCCGGCTCCGCGAAGCCGGTCGGCCAGGCCGACATCGACAAGGCGATGAAGACGCCGACCCGGCTGACCTTCTGGACCTGGGTCCCGGACATCCAGCAGGAGGTCGCCCTCTTCGAGAAGAAGTACCCGGCGATCAAGGTCAAGGTCGTCAACGCCGGTCAGGGCGTCACGCACTACACCAAGCTGCGCACCGCCCTGAAGGCCGGCAGCGGCGCACCCGACCTGGCGCAGGTCGAGTACCAGGCCATCCCCACCTTCACCATCACCGACAGCCTGCTGAACCTGGGCCCGTACGGCGCCTCCGCGCTCAAGGGCAAGTTCGTCGACTGGACCTGGGGACAGGTCAGCGGCCCCGACGGCGAGGTCTGGGCGATCCCCCAGGACACCGGCCCGATGGGGATGCTCTACCGCAAGGACATCTTCGACAAGCACGGCATCGAGGTCCCCACCACCTGGGACGAGTTCGCCGAGGCGGCCCGCAAGCTCCACAAAGCCGACCCGGACGTCTACCTCACCAACCTCGCGGCCAACGAACCCGCCGCCTGGCACGGCCTGTTGTGGCAGGCGGGCGCCAAGCCCTACGCCACCTCCGGCAAGAGCACCCTGACCATCGACGTCGACGACGCGGTCTCCAGGAAGGTCGCTGCCTACTGGGGCGGACTCGCGAAGGAGGGCGTCATCAGCACCGACCCCGACTTCGTCGACGCCTGGTACGCCGGCTTCAACAAGGGCAAGTACGCCACCTGGCTCACCGCCGCCTGGGGCCCGGCCTTCCTGTCCGGCTCGGCCAAGTCCACCGCGGGCAACTGGCGTGCGGCCCCGCTCCCGCAGTGGGACGCGTCCAAGCCCGCCTCCGGCAACTGGGGCGGTTCCACCACGGCGGCCATGCGCTCCACCAAGAACCCCATCGCGGCGGCCCGGTTCGCCCAGTTCCTCAACAGCGACCCGGCGAGCGCCAAGATGTTCGCCACCCAGCAGTTCTTCTTCCCGGCCACCAAGTCCCTTCTTGCGGACCCGGGTTTCACCGGAGAGGCACCCGCCTTCTACGGCGGCCAGAAGGTCAACCAGGTCTTCGCCGACATCGGCGACACCGTCTCGCCCGCCTTCCAGTGGCCGCCCTTCCTCGACCAGGCGGCCACCGACTGGACCGAGACCGTCGGCAAGTCCCTCGCCGACAAGTCCGACACCGCCGCCGCGCTCGGGCAGTGGCAGTCGCGCCTGACGACATACGCCAAGAAGCAGGGCTTCACCCTCAAGGGAGCGTGAGATGGCCGCCGTTCGGTCACGGAGCGCCGGGCCCCTGTTCGTGGCCCCCTTCCTGATCCTCTTCCTCCTGCTCTTCCTCGCCCCGCTCGGCTACGCCGCCTACCTCAGCCTCTTCCAGCAACGCCTCGTCGGAGGCACGGTCTTCGTCGGCCTCGACAACTACGTCACCGCCCTGGGGGACCCCCTCCTCCTGCACGGAGTGGGCCGCGTGGCCCTCTTCTTCCTCCTCCAGGTCCCCCTGATGCTGCTGCTGGCCCTGGCGTTCGCCCTCGCCCTCGACAGCGGCCTGCTGCGCCTGGCCCGCGTGATCCGCCTCGGCATCTTCGTGCCGTACGCCGTCCCGAGCGTGGTCGCCGCACTCATGTGGGGCTACCTCTACGGCCCCGACTTCGGCCCCTTCGCCCAACTGGGCCGCACACTCGACCTGCCGGCCCCGGACTTCCTGAGCGGCGGCTGGATGCTGGGCAGCCTGTCGAACATCGTGACCTGGGAGTTCGTCGGCTACAACATGATCATCCTGTACGCGGCGCTCCGGACCATCCCGCACGACCTGTACGAGGCTGCCGCCATGGACGGAGCGGGCGCCTGGCGGATCGCCCGGTCCATCAAACTGCCCGCGCTGCGCCCGGCGTTGCTCCTCACCCTGCTGTTCTCGGTGATCGGCAGCTTCCAGCTCTTCAACGAGCCCAAGCTGCTGATGGCCATCGCCCCGGACGTCATCAGCAGCTCCTACACCGCCAACCTCTACGCCTACTCCCTCGCGTTCACCGGCGACCAGCTCAACTACGCGGCGACGGTCTCCTTCCTCCTGGGCCTGGTCATCGTCATCGCCTCCTACGCCGTACTCCTGACCGCGAACCGCAGGAGGTCCGCATGACGACCACCCTGCGGCAGCCACCGGTGGCCGCGAAGACCCCGGCCGCACCCGTACCGCATCGGTCCGCCGCCCGGCGCCGCAGCACCCCGCTGACGATCGCCATGCTCGCGGCCCTGGCCTACTTCCTGCTCCCGCTGTGCTGGTTGCTGATCGCCTCGACCAAGAGCACCCAGGACCTGTTCGACAGCTTCGGCCTGTGGTTCTCGCACGCCCCGCAGCTGCTGACGAACATCAAGGCGACCTTCACCCAGGACGACGGCGTCTTCGTGCACTGGCTGCTCAACACCGTCCTGTACGCGGTCGTCAGCGCGCTCGGCGCCGCCCTGCTCGCGGCGGCCGCAGGGTACGGCTTCGCCAAGTTCCGCTTCCGCGGTGACCGGTTCGCCTTCAACCTCGTTCTCGGCGCCATCATGGTCCCGGCGACCGCCCTGGCGATCCCGACCTATCTGCTGTTCGCCAAGGTCGCCCTGGTCAACACCCCGTGGGCGATCATCCTGCCCTCGCTGGTCAACCCCTTCGGTCTCTACCTGATGCGGGTGTACGCGGCCGACGCCGTCCCGGACAGCCTCCTGGAGGCCGCCCGCATCGACGGCGCGGGGGAGGCCCGGATCTTCTTCCGGATCGCCCTCAGACTGCTGGCCCCCGGCCTGGTCACCGTCCTGCTGTTCACGCTCGTGGCGACCTGGAACAACTACTTCCTGCCGCTGATCATGCTCAACGACCCGAATCTGTACCCCGTCACGGTGGGGCTCTCGTCCTGGGCCGCCCAGGCCCAGAACGGCGGCGCCGGAGCCAGCAGCGACATGCTCCCGCTCGTCGTCACCGGCTCCCTGATCTCGATCGTGCCGCTCGTCATCGCCTTCCTCGTGCTCCAGCGCTACTGGCAGAGCGGCCTGGCGACCGGCAGCGTCAAACAGTAACTCCCCCTGTCCTCCTGGAGGTTCAACGATGGCGGTCCTGCCCGCCCACGTCCTGTTCGGTGCCGCGTACTACCACGAGTACACGCCCGACTACGACCCCGAACTGCGGCCCGACGAACGGCTGAAGACCGACCTCGACCTCATGGCCGAGGCGAACTTCACGGTGATCCGCGTGGGCGAGTCGGTCTGGTCGACCTGGGAGCCCGAGAACGGCCGCTTCGACCTCGACTGGCTCCAGCCGGTCCTCGACGGCGCCCACGAGCGGGGCATCTCCGTCATCCTCGGCACCCCCACCTACGCCGTGCCGCCGTGGCTCGCCCGCCAGTACCCGGAGATCACCGGCGAACGGCGCACCGGCGAGCGCATCGGCTGGGGCGCCCGGCAGGAGGTGGACTTCACCCACCCCGCCTTCCGCTTCCACGCCGAGCGGATCATCCGGAAGATCGTCGCCCGGTACGCCGGCCACCCGGCGGTCATCGGCTGGCAGGTCGACAACGAACCGGGCCTGCACCTCTTCCACAACCACGGCGTCTTCCAGCGGTTCGTGGACCACCTGCGCGCGAAGTACGGCGACGTCGAGACCCTCAACCGCGAGTGGGGGCTGGTCTACTGGTCGCACCGCCTGTCCACCTGGGCCGACCTGTGGACCCCGGACGGCAACGAACAGCCCCAGTACGACGTCGCCTGGCGGGAGTTCCAGGCCCGGCAGGTCACCGAGTTCATCGGCTGGCAGGCGGACATCGTCCGTGAGTACGCGCTGGACGGGCAGTTCGTCACCACCTGCATCTCCTACACCCGCCAGGGCGTCGCGGACGACGAGCTGTCTGCCCGCCTCGATATCGCCTCCGGCAACCCGTACTACGACATGCAGGACGGCCTCCTGCTGCCCGACCCCACACCCGACGAGCACGAACAGCGCTGGAAGACCACCGGTGTCTGGTCGATGTACCAGACCGCGGACTGGATGTTCTCCTCGCGCCAGGAGCCCTTCCTCGTCACCGAGACCAACGCGAACTCCATCGGTTTCGCCTGGGACAACCGGCCCGGCTACGACGGCCAGTGGCGCCAGGCCGCGTGGGCGCACGTGGCTCGGGGCGCCCGGATGATCGAGTACTGGCAGTGGCAGACCCTGCGCTTCGGCGCCGAGACCTACTGGGGCGGAGTCCTCCCGCACAGCGGACAGCCGGGCCGCACCTACGCCGAACTCGCCCGCCTGGGTGCCGAGTTCGCGAAGGCCGGACCGCTCGTCGCCGGACTCGAACCGGACGCCGACGTCTCGCTGGTCTACTCGACGCCCAGCAAGTGGCTCATGCAGAAGCACCCTCCGCTGGCCACCCCCGACGGCAGCCCCGACCCGGCCGCCTACCACCGCATCTTCGACCCCTTCTACCGCGGTGCCTTCGAGTCCGGACGCCAGGTGCGGATCGTGCACGCCCGACAGCTGAACGAGGGCATGACACCGGAGGAGATGGTCCGCCGCCACCCGGTGCTGGTCGTGCCCGCGCTGTACATCGCCGACGACGCCACCCTCGACCGGCTCGCCGCCTACGCCCATGCGGGCGGCCACCTCGTCCTCGGCCCGCGCACCGGATACGCCGACCACGAGGCCCGCGCCCGGCACGAGAAGGCACCGGGGCGCCTCACCGAGGCCGCGGGGGTGTCGTACGACGAATTCAGCAATCTCGCCCACGGCATCCCCGTGCAGTCCGTGGGCCCCCTGCGGCTGCCGGAGGGGGCGACGGCGACCCACTGGGCCGACGCCCTGACCGTCACCGACGCCGAGGTGCTCGCCGGCTACCGGCACCCGCACTTCGGGAACTGGCCCGCGATCACCACCCGTCGGCACGGCGAGGGTCGCGTCACCTGCGTCGGCACGGTCCCGGACCGCGCCCTCGCCCGGGGACTGGCGCAGTGGCTAGCACCCTCGGCCCGCCACGGCTGGCAGGACCTCCCGGACACGGTCACCGCGACGACCGGCACCGCGTCCGACGGGCGGCGCGTGCACCTCGTCCACAACTGGAGCTGGGAGCCGGCCCGTGTTGTCGCTCCCGTGGATCTGACCGACGTCCTGACCGACGCCCCGGTCCCCGCCGGAGCCGAACTGGAGCTCGGCGCCTGGGACGTACGCGTGCTAGTCACCGCGGACAACTGAGCACCACCGCGGTCACCCTCAAAGGAGAGGCCATGCAAAGAAGACGGCTGGGACAGACACTGGGCACCTTCGCCGCGGCTGCCGCGCTGGCGGCGATCCCCCTCAGCAGCGCGCACGCGTACAACCCGACCGGAGGAATCCTCTACCAGCTCGGCAGCGAACCCTGCCTGAAGGGGCGGGGCAACTGCGCCGTCTACCCCAAGTCGGCGCAACTGCCGAGCGGACGCCTGGTCGCGTCCTTCGAGAAGGCGACCGTCGTACCGCAGTCGGGAAGCGCCGACGGAGAGACGCTCCCGGTCTACAAGAGCGACGACCGCGGCACGTCCTGGCAGCCGCTGTCGGAGGTGAAGGCCCCGGCCTACCTGTCCACCGACCCCAAGTACGCGAAGTACACGAGCAACTGGACCAACCCGTACCTGTACACGCTCCCGCAGACCGTCGGAAACCTGAAGGCCGGCACCCTGCTGCTGGCGAGCGTGGTCTCGGGTGACGACTACTACTACAAGGAGCACAAGGCGGCCGACCCGAACTGGACGCCCTCCAACGACGGCGACCGCAAGGACCTGGCGATCGCCCTCTACTCCAGCACCGACGAGGGCAGTACCTGGAAGGTCGTCAATGTCATCGCCACCGGAGGCTGGCAGGGCGGCAGCGCGGGCGCGGTCGGCCAGAACATCGCGGTCGCCAACACGCACCAGCAGGTGGACCCCCTCTGGGAGCCCTACCTGATGGTCCACAAGGGCCAACTCGTCTGCTACTACTCCGACGAGAACGACTACCTCGGGGTCGACCCGGCCACCGGCGCCCCGATACCGGACCCCGCGAACGCCACCGCCACCGACTCGCACGGCCAGATCCTCGCCCACCGGACCTGGAACGGCCTGAGCTCGGGCTGGAGTTCACCCGTCGTCGACGTCGCGGGACTGACCGACGACATGGGCGGCGGCAAGACGGAGATCGGCGGCGGACGGCCCGGCATGACCAACGTGGTGCCCACGACCGACGGCAAGTGGCTGCTGACGTACGAGTACTGGGGCGGCGGAGCGAACGTCCGGTACGCGCTCGCCACCGACCCGCTGAAGTTCCGCTCCGGCACCTCGGGCGCGGTCACCTCCCTGCCCCTCGACACCGGTTCGCACCCGCTCGCGACCGGGGGCAGCCCGGTGATCATCAGGCTTCCCGACGGGCGTCTCGTCTACAACGCGGCGGGCAGCGGCAACGTCTGGGTCAACGACAGCGGCAGCAGCACCGGCGTGTGGAAGGAGTACCAGACCACCTCGCGGGCGGGCTACAGCCGCAACCTCCAGTACGTCGCCGGGACCGGCCGTGTCGCGATCCTCAACAACCAGGACACCTCGACGATCGCCTACGCCGAGGTCGACCTGGGCCGCACCCAGGGCACCTACTACCAGCTGGTGAACCGGAAGACCGGGCAGGTGATCGGCACCGGCAACAAGACCAACGACGCGAACATCGGCAACGGTGACGTGCCCGACGTCGTCCTGGAGAACGCGGGCGCGGCGGCGAACAAGGACACCCAGTCCTGGCACGTGGTGACCGAGCCGAACGGCGGCACGACCCTGCTCAACAAGTCCGGCGGCCGCGCGGCGGCGATCTGGACGGGGAACGCCACCGTCGGGCAGCGCATCGGCCAGTGGGTCGACAACAGCCCGACGGGAAGCTGGAACCTCGTCACGACGGCCGACGGCTACTACCGGTTCCAGGCGGTCAGGAACACCAGCGTGTACCTGACCGGTGCGTCCGCGGGGGCGCCGCTGACGCTCCAGAACGCCGTCGCCGACGGCTCGCAGGACTGGCGCCTCGTTCCGGTCGGCTGAACGGAACGCCGGCGGCGCCCAGGGGCGCCGCCGGCATCGCTCACTTCACCGCACCTCCCTGGCGTACGGCGCCACGGCGATCCGGTCGATCAGCGGCGCGTACCGGGAGCGGAGCAGCACTCCCGGGAAGGTGTCCGAGGCGTAGGTCGTGCCGTCGAAGTTCGGCAGCTCCTCGGAGCGGAAACCGATCGTGTTCTGTCCCTTCTTCAGGGTGACCGGGACGGTCAGCTCCCAGAAGTTGTCCTGGTGGAAGCTGTGCGGGAAGCCGACCCGCCGCATCTCCCCGCCGTTGACGGTGATGTCGGCGTGACGGGCCAGCGGGTCGGGGTTGTAGTGGGTGGCCTCCGACTGCTCCGGGTTGGAGTAGCGGATCCGCAGCGCGTACAGGCCGGCCCGGTCCGCGGTCACGGTGAACGTGGCCGTGTTGGAGTTGCCCGGGTCCCCGCCGACGCCGGTGATCGCCGTGCCGTCGGTGGCCAGGGGGAGCGGGGTGAGCGTGGCCGAGCCCGCGAGCACCGCGTCCTGTGCCTCGTACGTACGGGCCTTGAGCGCGCCCTCGGTCGGGGTGACCGTGAGACGGTCGACGAGGGTGGTGGACGAACCGCCCGTCAGCGTCACCTTGTTGACGCCACCGGAGAGGGAGACCGCGACCCGGTTGCGGTCCTTGGCCAGGCCCAGGACGTCGTGGCCGTTGACGGAGAGCCGGGCGCCGGTGCCGCCGAGGGTGTCGACCTTGAGCGTGGCCTCACGGTCGGCGGGGGAGTACACCCAGAACGTGGCCGTCTGGCCCTTGGCGAGCCGGGCCGCGCCCGAGCCGGAGCCCGGCACGTCGTAGGCGGGCTGTGCGCCCCCGGCCAGCCAGGCCAACTCGCCCTCGTACACCTGTGTGCCCGCCGAGGCGCTCGGCAGGGACAGGGTGAGCCGGTCGACGATCGCGTCGCCCTTCGTCACCCGCTTGCCGTCCAGGCTCTTCGCGGCGAGCGTCAGGGTGTGCTTGCCCTTGGTGAGCTGCACCTTGGTGTCGGTGTGGTCCCACACCACCCACTTGTAGCCGAGCGGCAGATACAGCTGCTGCTCGCTGCCCGCCTGGCCGTCCACGCGCAGGAAGACATTGGTGGGCCCCTGCTCCTTCACCTTGTCGAAGGTGTTGAGGGAGTTGGCGAAGACGCTCAGGTCGTAGGTGCCGTCCTCGGGCACGTCCACGGTGAAGTCGAGCGTGACGTCCGAGCCGGTGCGCAGCCCGCCCACGTCGTAGCCGCCGGAGGTGTAGAACTTCGACACGTCGGAGGTGGAGCCCTCCGGGCCGTTCTTCGAGTAGCCGGACCCGGTGTGGGCCGCGTCCTCCGCCTCGTAGGAACCCTGCCAACGCACCGGCGGGGACTGGGTCTTCGCGGCCTTCCCGGCCGGGCTGAGGACGATCTCGTACGCCGAGGACTCCTTCAGCTTCGGCAGGGTGCCGTCACCGAAGTCGACGGTGACCGTGCCGTCGCCCGCGACCTTCAGATTCGTCTCGGTGAGCAGCTTCGGGCCGGAGTTGTCGCCGACCTGTCCGCTCCACTCGATCTCCCGGACCCAGGCGTGCACGTTCGTGCCGAAGAGCTTCTTCGGGACGCCCGCGAAGGTGATGTGCCCCTTGCCGGTGGAGCCGCCGAAGACGAGCCGGGCCTGCTTCTTCTTCTCGTCGAGCGTGGCCACGCCCTGCATGGTGTAGTTCTCGCCCGGGAACGGCGGCGTCACCGACACCGTGTGCCCGCTCATCGAGGCGTACGAGTTCAGCAGCCACCACTGGCCGTTGCCGCGGTTGGACTGCACCGCGGAGTCGGAGAGGTTGCCGTCGATGTTCCAGTACGCGATGTCGGCGTCCACCTTGGACTCCTCGATCGCGGAGACCCACTGGATCATCTGGCCGGGGACGGAGGTGTGGTAGTTGAAGGCGTACTCGTTGATGTTGACGGGCAGTTGGGTGCCTTCGCGTGAGGTCCCCTTGAAGAGCTCCTTCTCCCACACCCGGTACTTGGCCACGCTCGCGCGCACCGCCTCCGGGTGGCTCAGCTCGTGCCAGGTGATGACGTCCGGGAGGGTGCCCGCGGCCAGGGTGTGGGTGAGGAAGCCCTTCACCTGGTCGTACAGGACGCTGGTGTTGGGGCCGGCGATCCGTGCGTCGGGCATCCTGCCCTTGATGAGCTTGTAGGCGGAGTCCCAGGCGGCGAAGTAGTCGTCGGGGTCGCTGAGCCAGCTGACCTTGTTGTAGCTCCACTGCCCGGTGCCGAACATGTTGCCCTCGGGCTCGTTGAACGGCACGAAGACGATGTTGTCCTGGTACTGCTTCGGCAGCTTCAGTACCTGGTCGACCTGCCCCGCGATCTTGTCCTCGTAGAGCTTGAGCTTCTCCGCCGGGGTGTCACCGGGCCACTCGTAGGGGAAGCCGCGGTGGATGTCGGTCATGTAGATGTACACATCGCCGTCGGTGGAGTCGGCGAGCGGCTTCACCACGTCCAGCGCGTCGGCACCGGGGTGCTGCGGGCCGTCCTGCGCCTTGGTGGAGACCGTGCGCAGACCCATGCCCTCGATGAGGTTGTTGGTGGGGACGTCCGGTCCGTACACGCCGTAGAGGGTGCCGGAGGCGCCGCCGTGGAACGCGCCGGTGTTCGAGCCGAGGTCGACGGTGAGCTGCCCCTCGCGGACCACGGTGACGGTCGCCTTCACGGCCCTTCCGGCAGCGGTTCCCGCGACGGTGAAGGTCCCCGGCGTGGCGTACTTCTCGGGCGGTACGGCGTCCCAGACGACGGGTGTGTCGCGGTCGTAGCCGTCGGAGAAGGTGGCGCGGACGGTGGCCGGGAGGGCCGGGGCGGTCCCGTCGGTCGTCCGGACGTCGAAGGAGGTCTTCGCGAGGTCCTGGAGGGTCGGCACGGCCCCGACCAGGCCGGCCACCTGCTCGGCGGTGAGCGCCGAGTGCCACACCGCGAAGTCGTCGACGGCACCCTTGAGGAGCGGGTCCGGGTAGAAGGACTTGCCGATGTAGCCGGCGGCGGTCGCCGAACCGCTCAGCAGATCCTTGGCCTTGACGGCGGTCGCGGCGGAGGAGACCGCCACACCGTCGAGGTAGGTGGTGAGCCGGCCCGCGGTGGTGTCGAGGGTGACGGTGACCGTCCGCCACGCGTCCGCGGGCAGCGGCGCGTAGCCGCGGACCTGGGCCTCGGCGCCGCCTCCGCCGGTGGTCACGGAGGTCTGGAACAGGCCGTTGCCGTTGTACGGGGTGCTGAAGAGGTACCGGGAGGTGTCGGTGCCCAGGTCGAAGATGCGCTGCCAGGACGAGGTGTCGCCGCTCCATTTCACCCGGGCGGAGACGGTCAAGTCGCTCGCGTCGCCGACCACTTCGCGGGGCAGCCGGACGTAGGCGCCGTCGGAGGTGGGTGCCCCGCCGGGCAGGGCCAGCGCGCTGCCGCCGTCCGCGCCCGCCACGGACCGGGCCGTCGCGCCGTTCACCAGGCTGGCCGTCAGGCCGTTGCCGGAGCTGTCGCTGATCTTTCCGGAGGCGAGGTCGTCCTGGTCGAAGGTGTAACGGGCGGCGGGCCCGGGCGTCTCGGCCGCCTGCGCGGGCACGGCGGGCGCGGCCAGCAGGCCCGCACCGAGGGCCAGCGCCATGGCGGCCGGCGCCCGGCGGCGCGTGGATCTGTCTGCGGATGACATGGAAACGTCCTCAATCGTCGAGTAACGGGTGCGGGTCGGCCCGCCTCGGTCGCCGTCGAACCGATTCGATCCAGGCGGGGTGCAGAAGGAAGAGGCGCGTACAGGGAGAGGGGTGGGGCGGCTCTACGGCGGCGCACGGCGAGACAGCCGCGAGGGGCGACCGCGCCGAACCGGTTCGGCGAAGCTAGCATCGGGACATCCGGCCAGCAATCCCTTCGACACAGGGTTCTCGCCGTCCCACGGCCCCTGTCGGCGATTACGGCGAGACTCTTGACAGGGGCCTTGGCAGTTCCTACGTTCACTTCCACGCGAACCGGTTCGACAAGCCGGTCGCCCGTCCCGAGGAGTCGCCGTGAACATCGGTGAGATCGCCCGGCGGGCCGGTGTCTCGCGCAGCACCGTGTCCTACGCGCTGAGCGGCAAGCGCCCCGTTTCGGAGGACACCCGCCGGAAGATCCAGCGGATCGTCGACGAACTGGGCTACCAGCCCAGCGCCAGCGCCCGCGCCCTGGCCAACGGCCGGACCAGCACCATCGGCCTGGTCTTCCCGCCCGCCGGGAACCACTACACGGGTATGCAGCTGGACTTCATCGGCAGCGTGGTGGAGGCCGCAGCGGCCCACGACTACGACGTGCTGCTGTCGCCCAGCGGTGTCGACAGCGACCGTTCCTTCCAGCGGCTGCTGGGGGAGCGGCGAGTCGACGGCGCCATCCTGATGGAGATCCGGCTGGAGGACGATCGCGCCGAACACCTCGCCGCGCTCGGCTTCCCCTCCGTCGCCATCGGCCGCACCGCCCACCCGGAGGACGGCTGGTACGTCGCCCTGGACCACACCGCGCTGGCGGCGGCCTGCGTCCATCACCTCGCCGACCTCGGCCACCGCCGGGTCGCCTTCGTCAACCGGCCCGAACAACTCCTGAGGACCGGGTACGAGTCCGCCCAGCGCGGCCTGGACGGCTTCACCAAGGCCGCGGCCGAACGCGGGCTGACGGTCCGCACGTACTGCTGCGGGGACGACGCCGCCGCCGGTCAGGCCTGCCTTGAGCGGATCCTGCACGACGACCCGGCCACCACGGCCCTGGTCACCCTCAACGAGGCCGCACTCGGCGGCCTCTACCGGGGGCTCGCCCACGCGGGCCGTCATGTGCCGCGCGACTTCTCCGTCACCGGGGTCGTCGCCAACCGCTGGGCGGAGACGGTGACTCCGCAGCTCACCGCGGCGGACGTGCCGGCGGCCGAGATGGGCCGGCTCGCCGTCGACCTGCTCGTGGAGCGGCTGGACCACTCCGACGCGCCGCCCCGGCAGCACCTCCTCGTCCCACCGATCTCGCTGCGGGCCAGCACCGGGCCCGCAGGGGTCCCGCAGACCTGACCGTCTCCCCCGAGCACTCGTCACACCGCTGCACGCCCGCGCACCCGAGGGCGTCGTTCGCGGTGCCCTTTTCCCCGCGCGACCCACCGCCGCGGCACCCGCATGCCACACACCGAAGGAACCCGCCATGAACAGCTTCTCCAGACGACACCGTCCGACCGCAGCCGTCCTGATCTCCCTGGCCGTCGCCGCCGGCGTCACGGCCTGCGGTTCCGGCTCGGGCGGCGGCACCGAGGGCGCCGACAGCGGCACGTACACCGTCTGGGACCCCTACCCGCAGTTCGCCCAGGGGTCGGCCTGGACGAAGCTGCTCGACAAGTGCGGCACCGCGGCGGGCGTGAAGATCAAGCGGACCGGCTTCGACACCAGCGACCTGACGAACAAGGCCCTCCTGGCGGCCCAGCAGGGCAACTCCCCGGACATCCTCGTCGTCGACAACCCGGTCGTCTCGACCCTGGCCGAGGCGGGCGTCCTCACCACGACCGACGACAACAAGCTGGACACCTCGAAGGTCGACCCCAACCTCCTCGCGGCCGGCCAGTCGGGCGGCAAGACGTACGGCACCCCGATCGGCGCCAACACCCTGGCCCTCTACTACAACAAGAAGGTCCTCAAGGAAGCCGGGGTGGACATCGCCTCGGTGAAGGACTGGGCCTCCCTGACGGCGGCGCTGGAGAAGGTGAAGAAGGTCGGCAAGAAGGGCATCACGTTCTCCGCGATCGGCACCGAGGAGGGCAGCTTCCAGTTCCTGCCCTGGTTCTGGGGCGCGGACGCGAAACTGACCCGGCTCGACTCCGCGCAGGGCGAGTCGGCGCTCGCCCTGTGGAAGGGCTGGGTCAAGAGCGGCGTCGCCCCCAACTCGGTCCTGAGCAACACCCAGACGACCAGCTGGCAGGAGTTCGCGACCGGCGAGTACGCCTTCGCGGAGAACGGCACCTGGCAGCTCGCCAATGCCGAGAAGGCCGGCTTCGACTACGGCGTGCTCCCGATACCCGGCGCCTCCGGCGGCAGCGCCGCCGCCCCGACCGGCGGCGAGTTCGTCACCCTCCCGGTGCAGGACGACACCGGCCGCTACACCACCGCCCAGAAGCTGGCGACCTGTCTGACCAGCACCCAGAACCTGTACGACACCGACACCACCCTGTCCTACGTGGCCCCCACCACCGAGGTCCAGGACAAGCAGGTGGCCGCGAACGCCGAACTGAAGCCGTGGGTCGCCGCGGTCAAGGCCGCCAAGGGGCGCACCAGTGACGACCTGGGCACCAAGTACCCCAAGATCTCCGAGCAGATGTGGAAGGCCGTCCAGTCCGCGCTCAGCGGCTCCAAGTCCCCGAAGGACGCCCTGACCGACGCCCAGTCAGCCGTCAAGTAAGCGCGAACCGGGTCTCGTTGATGACGCAGACGACACAAGTGCCGCGCCCGCGGACGGACTCCGAGGGCGCCGCCCCCGAGACGCGGCGCCGTCCCGCCTCCCCGCAGTGGGCCGCCTGGGCGTTCCTCGCCCCGGTGACCCTCTACCTCCTCCTCTTCTACGCCTATCCGCTGTACCGCAACATCGACCTGAGCCTGCGCCACTACACCGTGCGCTCGTTCGTGCGGGGCGACGCGCCCTTCACCGGACTGGACAACTACCGGAAGATCTTCGACGACCCGACCTTCGCCCCGGCCCTGCTGCACACCGTGGTGTTCACCGCCGTGTGCCTGGTCTTCCAGTACGCCATCGGACTGGCCCTCGCGGTCTTCTTCCACCAGAACTTCCGGCTCTCGGCGACCCTGCGGGCCCTGTTCCTGGTGCCTTGGCTGCTGCCGCTGATCGTGTCGGCGTCCACCTGGTCGTGGATGCTCAACAGCGACTCCGGGATCGTCAACGCCGTCCTGCACGCCGTCGGCATCGCCCCGGTGAACTGGCTGACCTCGCCGTCCTGGTCGCTGACCTCGGTGATCATCGCGAACATCTGGATCGGCGTCCCCTTCAACCTGGTCGTGCTCCACAGCGGCCTGCAGTCCATCCCCACCAGCCTCTACGAGGCGGCCGCCCTGGACGGGGCGAACGCCTGGCAGCGTTTTTGGCGGATCACCTTCCCGCTGCTGCGCCCGGTCTCCGCCATCACCCTGCTGCTGGGCCTCGTCTACACCCTCAAGGTCTTCGACATCATCTGGATCATGACCAAGGGCGGTCCCGCCGACTCGTCCACCACCTTCGCCACCTGGTCCTACCAGCTCGGCTTCGGCAACCTGCTGCCCGCCTTCGGCCCCGGAGCCGCCGTCGGCAACCTGCTGGTGCTCGCCGCCCTGGTCTTCGGCCTGGTGTACGTGCGGGCCCAGCGAAAGCAGGCGCTGTCATGAGAACACGGCTGAAGACCGCCCTGGCCCTGCTGTTCACCGCCGTCATGCTGTTCCCGGTCTACTGGATGCTCAACGTGTCCCTCACCCGGGACCAGGACATGCGCAAGAGCCCGCCGGACCTGTTCCCCGCCCACGCCACCCTGGAGGGCTACCGGGCCGTCATCGACCAGCAGCTGCCCTACCTCGGCACCAGCCTCGTCATCGGCCTGGGCACCGTCGCCCTGACCGTGGCGCTGGCCGCCCCGGCCGGCTTCGCGCTGGCCAAACTCCGCCCACGCGGCGGTGGAATCCTGAGCTTCGTCCTGCTGGCCGCCCAGATGATTCCCGGCATCATCATGGCGATGGGCTTCTACGCCATCTACCTCCAGCTCGGCCTGCTCCAGTCGGTGCCCGGACTGATCGTCGCCGACTCCACCCTGGCGGTGCCCTTCGCGGTGCTCATCTTCACCGCGTTCATGTCCGGCATCCCCGGCGAACTCCTGCAGGCCGCGCAGGTGGACGGGGCCAGGGCCCTGCGCACCTTCTGGTCCGTCGTGCTGCCGATGAGCCGCAACTCCGTCGTCACCGTGTCGCTGTTCGCGTTCCTGTGGTCCTGGTCCGACTTCATCTTCGCCAGCACGCTCGTCAACGGCGGCGCCCACGAGCCGATCACCCTCGGCATCTACCACTACATCGGCAACAACAACCAGCAGTGGAACGCCATCATGGCCACCGCGGTCGTCGCCTCCCTGCCCGCCGCGGTCATCCTCGTCCTCGCCCAGCGCTACGTCGCCGCCGGCGTCACCGCCGGTGCCGTCAAGGACTGACGTCCGCGGCCCCCTCTTTCCGACGATCACCGACGAGCCCTGCTCGAGAAACGAGTGCCTCTTCATGACCGCCGACCGCTCCGGCCCGGCCTTCTCCGTCCAGGACATCCCGTTCAGCACGCACGGCTCCTGGTTCGGCATCTCCCCCGTGCTCGCGGAGAGGACCCGCGCCGAGGACCTCCACCTCGTCTCGCACCAGAACGGCATGCACGCCGTCCTGCGCCTCGTGCCGCTCGACCCCGCGACCGGTGAGCGGGCCGAGACCCAGGTCGAGGCGACCCCGGGCCTGCTGAGCTGGACCGGCGCGGCCGGGCGGGTGGAGCTCGCCTACGAGACGCCGGACACCGTACGACTGCGCGGCGCGGGCGCGCCGCTGCGGATCTCGGCGGCGGCCCCCACACTGACCCCGTTCAGCGGGACGTACTTCTACCGCGAACCGGCCGCCGACGCCTACGTGTTCACCTCGTACGAAACCGGCCGCCGCTACCGGATCACCCTGCTGTCCGGCACCGTGGCCCAGGTGTCCGGCAGCCAGGCGCTGGGCAGCGCCGACCGGGGTGTCACCGTCGCGCCCGGCACGGACGGCGCCTGGGAGATCGCCGTGGAGGAACTCGACACCGCCCGCCCTGCCTACGTGCCGGCCGCGGCCTTCGGCAAGGTGGTCGAGGCCGCGCGGAACGCCTTCGCGGACTTCGCCGACACCGTGGCCCCCTGGCGCTCCGCCGCCACCCCGGCGGCCGAACTCGCCGCCTACGTCCTGTGGTCGGCGACCGTACGTCCGGCCGGTCTGGTCACCCGGCCCGGCGTCCTGATGTCCAAGCACTGGATGGACAAGGTCTGGAGCTGGGACCACTGCTTCAACGCCCTCGCCCTGGCGCCCGGTTGCCCCGAGCTGGCCTGGGACCAGTTCCAGCTGCCCTTCGACCACCAGGACGAGACCGGGGCGCTGCCCGACTCGGTCACCCACTCCGAGGTGCTCCACAACTTCGTCAAACCGCCCATCCACGGCTGGACGTTCGGCCATCTGCGCCGCCGGCTGCCCACCCCCGTGGGACAGGGCGAACTGACCGGGACGTACGACAGGATGGTGCGCTGGACGGAGTTCTGGCTCACCGCCCGGCGCGCACCCGGCGCCGCCCTGCCGCACTACCAGCACGGCAATGACAGCGGCTGGGACAACGCCACCACCTTCGACCCCGAGCGCGTGGTCGTCACCGCGGACCTGGCCGCCTTCCTCACCCTCCAGCTGCGGGAACTCGCCGATCTGGCACAGCAGTTGGAGAGACCTGACGACGTCAGCCGGTGGACGCGGGCCGCCGAGGAGACGCAGCGGGCGATGTTCGACGAGCTGTGGACGGGCGACCGGTTCGTCACCCGGGGCGTCGACAGCGGCGACACCTGGGGCACGTCCAGCCTGCTCGACCTGATGCCCGTCGTGCTGGGTGAGCAGCTGCCGCCCGACGTCGGCGAGGCGCTGGCCCGCCGGATCGAGGCCCATCTGACCCCGTACGGCCTGGCCACGGAGCTGCCCACCTCGCCGCACTACCTGTCCGACGGTTACTGGCGCGGCCCGATCTGGGCCCCCGCGACGGTCCTCGTCGAGGACGGACTGCGCCGCGGCGGCCACCTCCGGCTCGCGGACGAGGTCAGCGCCCGCTTCCGCGCCCTGTGCGAGCAGCACGGCTTCGCGGAGAACTTCGACGCCCTGACCGGAACGGGTCTGCGCGACCGCGCCTACACCTGGACGGCCGCCGCCTACCTCCTCCTCGCCGAGGCCCACGCGCGGCGGGAGGACCGGTGAGAGCGGTCAGGCCAGGGTGACCTCGACCGGCAGCTTCTTGATGCCGTTGACGAAGTTCGAGCGGACCCGGGGGACTTCGCCCGCCAGCCGGATGTCGGCGAGGCGCGGGATCAGCTCCTCGAACATGATCCGGATCTCGGTGCGGGCGAGGAGGTTGCCCAGGCACAGGTGCGGGCTGCCCTTGCCGAAGGTGACGTGGTCGTTGTGCTGCCGGGCCACGTCGAAGTCGTAGGGGTTGCCGAAGACCTCCTCGTCGCGGTTGCCGGAGGCGTACCACATGACGACCTTGTCGCCCTCCCTGACCCGCTTGCCGCCCAGTTCGACGTCCCGGGTCGCGGTGCGCCGGAAGTGGTAGACGGGGGAGGCCCAGCGCAGGAACTCCTCGACCGCCGTGGGGATCAGCGAGGGTTCGTCCCTGAGGCGGGCCAGCTGCTCGGGGTGCTGGAGGAGGGCCAGCATGGAGTGGGTGATGGTGTGGCGGGTGGTCTCGTTGCCGGCCACCACCAGCAGCAGGAAGTAGTTGTCGAAGTCCTGCGGGGAGAGCGGGACGCCGTCGCGCGGGGTGGTGTTGACCAGCTTGGACACCAGGTCGGTGCCCTCGCCGCCGCGTCGCTGCCGGGCCAGTTCCCGGCCGTACTCGAAGACTTCGAGGGAGGCGGGGGAGCGGAAGGGCAGATCGCGGTACTGCTCGCTCTCCGCGCTGTGCAGCAGGACGTCCGCGTAGTCGGGGTCGGTGTTGCCGATGATGCGGTTGCCCCAGTCGATGAGCTGCTGGTTGTCCTCGGGGGGTACGTCGAGGAGCCGGGCCAGGACGTTGATGGGGAAGTCCGCCGAGACCTCCTTGACGAAGTCGAAGGTTCCCTTGGCCAGCGCCGCGTCCAGGGTCTTCGCGGTCAGACCGCGCAGGAAGTCGGTGTAGCTGTTGATGACCCCCGCGCCGAACTGCCGCTGGATCACGCTGCGCAGGGCGCGGTGGCGGACCCCGTCCAGCTCCAGGATCGAGGCGCGCTTCTTGATCTGGTCCTCGTCGACCTCCTCCAGGTTCACGAACCGCGTGGAGGTGAAGGTCTCCGCGTCCCGGTCCACGCGCGCGATGTCCGCGTGCCGGGTCACCGACCAGAAACCGGAGTTGGGCGCCTCCTCGGGCTGCCAGTGCACCGGGTCCTCGTGCCGCAGGGTGTGGAACATGCGCCAGGGGGTGACGCCGTCGGTGAAGTGGTCGAGGTTCGCGAGGTCGACGTCCGCGAGGTGCATCGGCTCGATGGCGTCGGTTGCTGTCGTCGTCATCCGGGGGTCCTTCACAGGTGGTAGGCGTACTCGGTGAACTCCCAGTCGGTGACGTGCCGTTGGAAGCGTTCGACCTCGTTGCGCTTGTAGGTGAGGTAAGAGGTGGTGAAGTCCTTGCCGAGCAGTTCGGCCAGCGGGGCGTCGGCCTCCAGGGCGTCGAGCGCGGCGGACAGGTCCATGGGCAGGACGGCGGAGCGGGCGGTGTCGTAGCCGTAGCCCTCCAGCGGGACGGGCGGTTCCTCGCCGGCCTGGATGCCGAGCAGGGCGGCGGCGAGAGTGCCGGCGATCAGCAGGTACGGGTTGGCACTGGCGTCGCCGAGCCGCAGTTCGAGCCGGGCCCCCGAGCCGCGCTCGGGCGGGACGCGGACCATGGCGCTGCGGTTGTCCAGGCCCCAGTCGATCAGCCAGGGGGCGAGGGTGTCGGGCCCGAAGCGTTTGTAGGAGTTGACCGTCGGGTTGGCGAGGGCGGCCAGCGCGGGGGCGTGGGCCAGGATCCCGGCGACGGCGTGCCGGGCGGCCGCCGAGAGGCCGTGGGCGCCCGCCGGGTCGTCGAAGGCGTTGTCCCCCTCCTCGTCCTGGCAGGAGAGGTGGAGGTGGAAGCCGGAGCCGCCCGCGTCGCCGAAGGGCTTGGCCATGAAGGTGGCCAGGTTGCCCTCCTTGCGGGCGAGTTCCTTCACGGCGGCCTTGAAGCGGAAGGCGCGGTCGGCGGCGTCCAGGGCCTCGGAGTGGGTCAGGTTGATCTCGTACTGGCCGCCGTCGAACTCGTGGTTCCCGGTGATGACACCGAGCCCGAGGTCGCGCAGCAGTCGCAGGGTGCGCAGCAGGTGGTTGCCGGGGTCGGCGCGCAGCCCGGCGGTGTAGACGGCGCCCGTCACCTCCGGGGCGCGGCGCCAGCCGGCGGGGGTCCCGGGGGCGGGCTCCAGCAGGAAGTACTCCAGCTCGGGCCCCACGACCGGGCGCAGTCCCTGGGCCGCGCACCGGTCCAGCACGGCCCGCAGCAGGTCGCGCGGCGACTCGGCGGCCGGGCCCGAGGTCGCCGGGTCGGTGACCTCGCCGAGACAGGTGGCGACGCCCGGTTCCCAGGGCAGCGCGGACAGGGTCGACAGGTCGGGCCGTACGCACACGTCGGGCAGGCCCGCGTCGAGACCGCCCGCGACCGGGACCACGTCCCCCTGCGGGGTGGTGTGGTAGACGGCCCGGCAGAAGGCCAGGCCGTGCGCGCAGGCCGAGGGCAGATGATCCACCAGGACGTCCCGGGCGCGGTCCGTGCCGATGAGGTCGGGATAGATCACCCGCACCACGTCGATGCCGTCGGCGGTGAGCCGCTCGACGTGACGGCGGATGTCTGGGGAGTCGTGAGCGCTCACCGATGCCTCCTTGGGCGGCTGGAGCAGCCTCGGGTGTTCGTTTGAACCCGAACGTTATGGAGGAGGTCGTCCGCCCGCAAGGGGTGGACGCAAATAATTTATCCACCTGGATAGGTGTTGACCAGAGGGTGCGGTCTGCCTACCTTGTTTGAAGCCAAACGAGTTGGGGGTGCCTCCGCACCCCTTTGGCAGGGGGCCCGGCCGCAGCCGGCCGGGCCCTTCTTCACCCCTTCGCTCCCGCTCCCTCAGGAGGACCGGCCATGAAGGTCGTCGTCGACATGAACAAGTGCCAGGACCACGGCCAGTGCGTCTTCGCGGCCCCCGACGTCTTCTCGATGGACGAGGACGGCCGTCTGCTGTACGTCCCCGACCCCGACGACGCGCTGCGCGACGAGGTCGAGGAAGCCGCGGACCTGTGCCCGCTCCAGGCGATCCGGATCGAGGACTGACGTGGGCGCCGGCATCGTCGTCGCGGGCGCCTCGATGGGCGGCCTGCGCGCGGCCGAGCAACTGCGCGCCGCCGGCTGGACCGGCCGGATCACGGTCGTCGGCGACGAACCGCACATGCCGTACAACCGGCCTCCGCTGTCCAAGGAGGTCCTCGCCGGCCGGGCACCCTTCGCCTCGCTCGCCTTCACCCCCAAGGCGTCCGCGGCCGACGTGGAGTGGCGGCTGGGCGCGAGGATCGTGGCCTCCCGGCTCGCCGAACGCAACGTCTCGCTCGACGACGGCTCGGTCCTGCCGTACGACGGTCTCGTCGTCGCCACCGGCATGCGGCCCCGCCGGCTGGGCTGCCCGGGACCGCTCACCGGCCGGCACACGGTCCGCACGATCGACGACGCCCAGGGGCTGCGGGACGAGCTGACCCGGCCCGGCGCGCGCGTGGTCGTCGTCGGCGCCGGGTTCATCGGCTGCGAGGTCGCCGCGACGGCCGTGGCGCTCGGCGTCGCCGAGGTGACGGTCGTCGACCCGCTGCCCCTGCCCATGGTCGGACCGCTCGGGGAACTGCTGGGGCGCGCGCTGCTCAAGAGACACGAGGAACGCGGCGTGCGCTTCGCGCTGGGCACCGGAGTGGCCGGTTTCGCGGGCGAGGACCGTGTCACCGGGGTCGTCCTGTCCGACGGGACGGTGCTGGAGGCCGACGTGGTCGTCGAGTCCGTCGGATCGGTCGCCAACACCGAGTGGCTCGACGGCAACGGGCTCGATCTCTCCGACGGGGTGCTCACCGACGGGCTCCTGAGGGTCGGGGGCCGGCCGGAGGTCGTCGCGGTCGGCGACGTCGCCCGCTTCCCCAACGCCCGCTACGACGGCGTCCCCCGCCGTGTCGAGCACTGGTCCATCCCGGCCGACACCGCCAAGCACGCCGCCAGGACCCTCGTCGGCACCGAGCAGGCACCCTTCGCGCCGCTGCCCACCTTCTGGAGCGACCAGCACGAGTTCCGGCTCCAGTCCTTCGGCGCGCCCGCGCTCGGCAAGGACGACGTGCGGATCCTGAGCGGCGATCCGGAGGGTGACGTCCTGGTGGGCTACCACACCGGCGGCCGGCTCGTCGGCGTCGTGGCGCTCGGCGGGCACGCCGCCGCCACCGGTGCCGCCCGCTACCGCGCCCAGCTGCTGAAGCAGCCCGCCCTCACCGCGTAAGGAACCCCGTCATGTCTGCTGTCCGCGGCTACTTCCACCCCAAGACGGCGAGCGGTGCCTCGTCGCTGATCCCCGCGCCCCCGTGGCGCTACTCCGGTGACTTGCTCACCGTCGAGTACCGCACGGATCCCGCACGGGTACGTGAACTGCTCCCCGAGCCACTGGAGCTGGCCGACGAGGACCCGGGCGCCGTCGCCCTGATCTGGGCCGACTGGCAGTCCTGCTCGGCGTCGGGGGAGGAACTGCTCGACCCCGTGCGGGCCCAGTACAAGGAGGCCTTCGCGGTCGTGCGCTGCAGGTACCGCGGGGAGACCTACTCCCGCTGCGTGTACATCTGGGTCGACAAGGACTTCGCGATCGCGCGAGGGCTGCACCAGGGCTATCCGAAGAAGCTCGGCTCGATCCACCAGACCCGCCCGCACCCGTACGGGCCCGCACCGCGGATCGAGGCGGGCGCCCGCTTCGGCGCGACGCTCGCCGCGGCGGACCGGCGGCTCGCCCAGGCCGTGGTGACCCTGCGGGAACCGTCCGAGGGCAACGGGTTCGTCAACGCCCACCCCATGGCCCACCACCGGTGGCTGCCCCACATCGAGAAGGGCAAGGGGCTCGCGCTGGACGAACTGATCGAGACCGGGGCCGCCTCCTTCGAGGGCGGCCAACCCTGGGTCGGCGAGGCCGAGTTGGAGCTGTTCGAGGCACCCACCGAGGAGCTGGCCCGGCTGGAGATCCGCGAACCGGTCGCCGCGTACTACCGGCAGGTCGGCGTCGTCTGGGACGGCGGCCGACTCCTGGAGTCCGGAACCTCCGAAGCCCAATGACCCCCGTCCACCACGCAGCACCTGGAGACCGGACATGACCGAACACACCCTCACGGTGGCCGGAGTCGCCGTGGACACCCGGCACTGGATCGGCGGCGAGCGCGTCGCCTCCGCCGACACCTTCACCGACGTCTCACCGATCGACGGCGGTGCCCTCGGTGAGATCGCCCGCGGCGGTCCCGCGGAGGCGGCAGCCGCCGTCGCCGCCGCCAAGGCCGCCTTCCCGGGCTGGGCCGCCACCCCGCGCGCCGAGCGCGCCCGCATCCTGCACGCCGTCGCCGACGGCGTCGAGAAGCGCATCGAAGAACTCGCCATCGTGGAGACCACCGACAACGGGGCGCTGCTGCGCTCGCACCGCCGGGGCGTGATGCCGCGCGTGGCGCACAACTTCCGCTTCTTCGCGGACTGGCTGCTGACCCTGGACCACGACGACTTCGCCACCCGCGGTCACACCAACCACGTCTCCTGGGACCCGGCGGGCCCCAGCGTGCTGATCACCCCGTGGAACGCACCGCTGATGCTGGCCACCTGGAAGGTCGCCCCGGCCCTCGCCGCCGGGAACACCGTGGTCCTCAAGCCCGCCGAGTGGTCCCCGCTCACCGCCTCCCTCCTCGCCGACATCGCCGCCGAGGCCGGCCTGCCCGCCGGCGTCTTCAACGTCGTCCAGGGCTACGGCGCCGAGATCGGCGACGCGCTGACCTCACACCCGGACGTGCGCCGCATCAGCTTCACCGGCTCGGTGCCGACCGCTCAGCGCATCGCCGCCTCGGCCGCGCCCCGGCTCACCCCGCTGAGCCTCGAACTCGGCGGAAAGTCACCGCTGTTGGTGTTCGCCGACGCCGACCTCGACCTCGCGGTCGACCTCGCCGTGGAGCAGTACGACAACGCCGGGCAGGTGTGTCTCGCCGCCACCCGCCTCCTCGTCGAGGAGTCCGTCGCCGAGGAGTTCACCCGACGATTTGTCGACAAGGCAACACGACTCCGCCAGGGCGACCCCCGCGACGAGACCACCGACATCGGGCCGAACATCCACCCCCGCCAGCTGGAGAAGATCGACGGGTTCGTCCGGCGGGCCCTGGCGGCCGGAGCCCGAGCCGTCATCGGCGGACACCCCAAGGACGGCCAGTACTACGCGCCGACCCTCCTCACCGAGGTGGCCCAGGACTCCGAGATCGTCCAGGAGGAGGTCTTCGGACCGGTCCTGACCCTCCAGACCTTCGCCACGGAGGACGAGGCCGTGGCCCTGGCCAACGACACCCGCTTCGGACTGGCCGCCACCCTGGCCACCGGCGACCGGGAGCGCGCCGAACGCGTCGGCGCACAACTCGTCGCCGGCACCGTCTGGATCAACTGCTTCTTCGTCCGCGACCTCCAGGCCCCCTTCGGCGGCTCCCGCCACTCCGGGGTCGGCCGCGAGGGCGGCACCTGGAGCTTCGACTTCTACTGCGACCTGAAGAACACCGTCACCGCGCCGAAGGGGTGGAAGGACCATGGGTGAGATCGTCGGGGCGGGACTGCTCGCCCACGTCCCCACCATCGTGCTCCCGGAGCAGGACCGGCTGGAGCTGAACGAGGGCAAGGAGATCACCCTCGTCACCGGACTGCGGCAGCTGCGCCGGGAGGTGTTCGAGCGCGACGACTACGACACCGTCGTCGTCCTCGACTCCCACTGGGCGACCACCGTCGAGTTCGTGGTCACCGCCCAGCAGCGCCGGGCCGGCCTGTTCACCTCCGAGGAACTGCCGCGCGGCATGTGCAGGATGCCCTACGACTTCCCGGGCGACCCCGAACTGGCCTTGAACATAGAAAAGTTCGCGGACAAGCACGGGACCTGGATCACCGCGATCGAGGACGAGTACCTGCCGATCTACTACGCCACCCTCAACCTCTGGAAGTTCCTGGGGGAGGGGCTGCCCGACAAGCGGTGGGTGACGATCGGGGTCTGCCAGACCGGCGACATGGAGGACCATCTGCGCCTCGGGCGGGCCCTGGCCGACGGGATCGCCGCCACCCCCGGCCGCCGTGTCCTGCTGATCGCCTCCGGCGCCCTCTCGCACACCTTCTGGCCGCTGCGCGAACTGCGCGACCACGAGGCCAGCGACCCCGCGCACATCCGCACCCCCGAGGCCCGCGAGGCCGACCACGAGCGCATCGCCTGGTTCACGGAGGGCCGCCACGACAAGGTCCTCGACACCATGGACGCGTTCTGGAAGGTCAAGCCCGAGGCGAAGTTCTTCCACTACCTGATGATGGCCGGCGCCCTCGGCGAACAGGCCTGCACCGCGAAGGCCCGCCAGTACGGCGAGTACGAGAACTCCGTCGGCACCGGCCAGGTCCATCTGTGGTTCGACCGTCCCGCCGACGGCTGGACCGGCACCGGCCTGCCGAACGGCCCCCGCACCCCGCACAGCCGTATCTAGCCGCATCCAGGAGCCCTCATGCCCGAGTACCGCCGCATCCTCCTCGACGGCGCCGCCGTCCAGGTCACCGTCGACGGCGACGAACTGGTCGCCGGGGACGGCCGCCGCGTCAAGGCCGACGAGGCCCGGCACCTGCCCCCGGTGGTGCCGTCCAAGGTGATCGCCGTCCACCTCAACCACCGCAGCCGCGTGGACGAGTTCGGCATCACCCTGCCGGACACCCCCACCTACTTCCACAAGCCGACCTCCTCCCTGAACTCCCACAAGGGCGCGATCGTCCGCCCCGAGGGCTGCAAGTGGCTCAACTACGAGGGCGAGGTGGCCATCGTGATCGGAAGGACCGCGCGCAACATCTCCCCTGCCGAGGCAGGGGAGTTCATCGCCGGCTACACCGTCGCCAACGACTACGGCCTGCACGACTTCCGGGACACCGACGCGGGGTCCATGCTCCGCGTGAAGGGCTCCGACACCCTGTGCCCGCTGGGCCCCGGCCTGGTCACCGACTGGGACTTCCACGGCAGGAGCCTGCGGACGTACGTCAACGGCGAGGTCGTACAGGACGGTTCGACCGACGAGATGCAGTGGGACATGCACTACCTCGTCGCCGACATCGCCCGCACCATCACGCTGTACCCCGGTGACGTGCTGCTGTCGGGCACACCCGCCAACTCCCGTCCCGTGCGGCCCGGCGACGTCGTCGAGGTGGAGGTGGAGGGGCTCGGGCGCCTCACCAACCACATCGTCACCGGCCCCACCGCCATCCGCACCGACGTCGGAGCCCAGCCCACCGAGTCCGAGGAGGTGCTGTCCACCGCGCTCGGCGGCGACTGGGAGTACCGCGGCATCCGCCCGCCCCGGCGCTGACGGTCCGGCACCCGGTTCCCCGGGTCCCCGGCCCCCGTGCTCAGTCGAGGACCGCGGTGGCCTCGACCTCGACCAGGTGGTCCGGGACGTCCAGGGCGGCCACGCCCAGCAGTGTGGCCGGGGCGACCGGGGTGACCCCCAGTTTCGCGGCCGCCCGCGAGATCCCCTCCAGGAGCTGGGGCATCTTGTCGGGCGTCCAGTCGACGACGTGGACGTTCAGCTTCGCCACGTCGTCGAAGGAACCGCCGGCCGCGGCCAGGGCCCTGCCGACGTTGAGGTAGCTCTGCTCGACCTGCGCGGCGAGGTCTCCCGCACCGACCGTGCGGCCCTCGGCGTCCCAGGCGACCTGACCGGCGACGAAGACCAGCCTCGATCCGGACGCGACCGCCACCTGCCGGTAGACATCGATCTCCGGCAGACCGTCGGGATTCAGCAGGGTGATGGACATGTTCCGCGCCTCCGATGGCCGGGCGTCGCCGACCCGTGGTCTCTTGTGGTTACTGAAACACCGTAGGAGAGCATGCGTTGACATGGAAGAACGCACTTTTCGGTGACTGGGGAACCCGATGGTGACCGGGCAGCTCAGCGGTCCGGAGGGGCCGGGGATGCCGGTCCCCGGACCCGGCTCCCCGGCCCCGCGTGCCCGCTTCTCACGGCGGCCGCCCGACCGGTCCCGCCGCGCGGCCGGCCGGGTAGGGTCGCCGTCATGACCGAATCCGCGGACGTTCCCGAGAGCCGGCGGCCGCGCAGGCGAGTGCACTACGGGGAGGGGCGCGAGGCCCTGCTGAACGCCGCGGTGCGGGTGGTGGGCCGGGGCGGGCTGCGCAGGCTCACCTACCGGGCGGTCGCGCAGGAGGCGGGGGTCACCCACGGGCTGGTGGTCCATCACTTCGGCACCCGCGACACCCTGATCGAGGAGACGCTCGCCCACACCATCCGCACCTCGCTGGACACCAGCGCGCTGGAACCCGGCACGGGCAAGGTCGACGACTTCTCCTCGGGCGTGTCCGAGATGGTCACGGCGGATCCGGACAAGCAGGCGTTCCAGTACGAGCTGCTGCTCGAATCGCGCCGCAGGCCGGAGCTGCTGCCGCAGATCCGCGCCCTGTACGACGAGTACTTCGACGCCACCCGGCGCGAGCTGAACCGCATGCTGCCCGCGGGCGCCGACCGGGCGCTGGCCCGGTTGGTCTTCGCGGCGCTGGACGGTCTCGTCCTGCACCAGCTCGTCCTCGGTGAGCCCGAGGTCACCGACGCCGCGATCGAGGAACTGCGCTCCCTGCTGCGCCTGCTCGACGCCGACGCCCGCACCGGCCACGACGTGGGTCCGGACGCCGAGGGCATCGTCGGACGCGACGCGGACGCCTGAGCCGACCTAGCGGGACAGGTCCTCGTCGGCGCGGAAGGTGGACGTGATCCGGTCCACTTCCCGGCGCCACTTCCCTGTCCGCCTTCACCCGCGCGAACGACCCGATTACGGCCCTGTAAGAAAACGGCCACCTGACCGGAAACCCTCGCCGAACCCCTTGCCAAACGGATAGTTCCGACCCACGATGAGGCAACTCGTTTGGCTCGAAACAATTCCCGCCCCTTCCCGCTCCCGGCAGGTGATTCGAGTGGACAGTCAGACAGCGGTCAGCACAGGGACCGCTTCCGATCCATCCACGGCAGGCAGGCTCAAGCCCAACTCGCTAGGCGTCCTGGGCATCCTGTTCTTCGTCCTTTCCGCCCAGGCCCCACTGACCGGCATCGCCGGCGCCGTCCCCATCGCGGTCGGCATCGGCAACGGGCCCGGCACCCCCGCCGCGTACCTCGTGGCCGGCGCCGTCGTGCTGCTGTTCTCCGTCGGTTTCGTCGCCATGGGCCGCCATGTCGTGGACGCGGGCGCCTTCTACACGTACATCGGCAAAGGGCTCGGCCGCCCGGCCGGCTCCGGCAGCGCCGGGGTGGCCCTCTTCGCCTACTGCGCGATCCAGGCCGCCATGTACGGGTTGTACGGCGCCACGGTCAGCGGTCTGGTCGAGCACTACACCGGCACCCATGTGGCCTGGTGGGTCTGGACCCTGGTCACGATGGTGATCGTCCAGATACTCGGCGCCTCCGGCATCGAGATGGGCGCCAAGATCCTCGCCGTGTTCGTGCTGGCGGAGTTCAGCATCCTGATCGTCTTCGCCCTCGTCACCTTCTTCAAGGGCGGCGGCCCCGAAGGGCTCGGCTTCAGCGACAGCTTCTCGCCCTCGGCCGCGCTCCAGGGCGCTCCGGGGGTGGCGCTGATGTTCGCCGTCGCGTCGATGTTCGGCTTCGAGGCCACCGCCATCTACGGCGAGGAGGCCCGCGAGCCGCGCAGGACGGTTCCCCGGGCGACCTATCTGTCCGTCGCCGTGGTCACCGGCTTCTTCGCGTTCACCTCGTGGATGCTGGTCTCCGCGCACGGCGCGTCCCACGTCACCGCCGAGGCGGGCAAGGCGCTGGCGAGCGGGGACGCCACCGGCTTCGTCTTCGCGCCGATCGCCGCCCAGTTCGGCGGCTGGGTCGACGACGTCCTGCCGATCCTGTTGGCCACCTCCCTCTTCGCCGGCATCCTGGCCTTCCACAACTCGGCCAACCGCTACCTGTTCTCCCTCGGCCGTGAAGGGCTGCTCCCGCACGCTCTGACCAGCCTCAACCGCCGCCACTCGCCCCGGGCGGCCGGCGTCGTGCAGACCGTGATCTCGGTGCTCCTGGTGATGCCCTTCGCGCTCCTGGGCAAGGACCCGGTGCTCACCCTGTTCTCCTGGTTCAGCGGCGTCGCGGTGCTGGCGATGATGCTGCTGTACTTCCTGACCTCGGTCTCCGTGGTCGTCTTCTTCCGCCGGTCGGGCGTGGACACCCGCCCGTGGAACACGGTGATCGCCCCCGCCCTGGGCGCCCTCGGCATCGCCGCCGCCATCTGGCTCATCGTCGAGAACTTCACCACGCTCATCGGCGGTGACCGCACCACCGCGATCTGGCTGCAGCTCACCGTCCCGGTCGTCCTGGTCCTCGGGCTCGTGGTCGCACGGGTGACCAGGGGCGCGGCGGCCGCCGACGGCTGACGCCGGCGGCGGAGTGCGGCCCGGACCTCCCCGCCGGGCCGCACCCGCGCTCCCCGCGAGGCGTCACGCCGAGGCGGTCGCCACCCGGTCGAGGAAGGCGTCGGTCAGCCGCCCGGCGTTGTCCCGTGCCGTGGACTCCAGGGCGCGGCCGCGTGCGGGCAGTTCCTCCGGGTCCACGCCGTGCCGTACGCACTGCTCTGTGCCGCCGAGGGCGGGATACCGGTGCACGACCGCCGTGGTGATCTCCGGACGGAACTGCACGCCCAGGCTGCGACCGGCCCGGAAGGCCGGGGCGCCGAACCAGACGCCCGGTACCGGGACGCCGAGACGGTGGGCCACGCGCAGCAGGGTGAGTTCGCCGCCGATCCAGCTGCCGACCGAGGTCGCCGGGCACCACGGTCACGGTCGTGAGCTCGTACCCACGCTCCTGGAGGCGGGCGCTCCTTTCCGTTGCCGGGCTGGGGCCTTGTGCCGGGCCTCTTGTCGATCATATCGTTTGAATCCAAATAACCTTTCTGGAGGTCTCCCATGACGGATGTCACTCACGAGGAGTGGGTCCGCCGCGCCATGTCCCTCGACCTGTCCGGCGCCCATCACATCGACGGGACCGACGACCCCGGCGGGGGAGCCGCCTTCACCCTCGTCTCGCCCCGCGACGGCCGGGCGCTGGCCCAGGTCGCGGACGCGGGGCAGGCCGAGATCGACCTGGCCGTGGCCGCCGCCCGGCGGGCCTTCGACTCGGGCCCGTGGCCACGCCTCGCCCCCGCCGAACGCGGCCGGATGCTCTTGCGCGTCGCCGACCTGCTCGAAGAGCGGCGCGAGGAACTCGCGCTGACGGTCAGCCTGGAGATGGGCAAGCCCGTCACGGACGCCTACGGCATCGAGCTGCGCGCGCTCATCACCACCTTCCGGTGGTACGGCCAGCTCGCCGACAAGCTCACCGACGAGTCCCCGCACACCGCGCCCGACGCCCTCGCCCTCGTCACCCGGGAACCGGCCGGTGTCGTCGGCGCCGTGGTGCCCTGGAACTTCCCCCTGACGCTGGCCGGCTGGAAGGTCGCCCCGGCGCTGGCGGCCGGCTGCACGGTCGTCCTGAAGCCGTCGGAGAACTCACCGCTGTCCGCGCTGCTGCTGGGCCGCCTCGCGACCGAGGCGGGACTGCCGCCCGGCGTCCTCAACGTGGTCGGCGGCGACGGGCCGGTGGCCGGACGGGCGTTGGGCCTGCACCCCGACGTCGACGTGCTGGCGTTCACCGGCTCCACCGCGGTCGGCCGCCACTTCCTGCGCTACTCCGCCGACTCCAACCTCAAGCGCGTCTGGCTGGAGCTGGGCGGCAAGTCGCCGAACATCATCCTCCCCGACGCCCCCGACCTGGAGCAGGCGGCGGCCACCGCCGCCTGGGGCATCTTCTTCAACCAGGGGGAGATGTGCACCGCCCCCTCCCGGCTCCTGGTGCACTCCTCGATCGCCGAACAGGTCACCGAGGCCGTCGTCGCGCGGGCGCGGGAGCTGCGGGTCGGGGACCCCCTGGACCCGGCCACCGACATGGGAGCCCTGGTCACCGAGGCCCATCTTTCGCGCGTCGAGGACCACATCGCCACCGGCCTCGACGAAGGGGCCCGGCTGCGCGCCGGCGGCGGCCGCACCCTGGCCGGGTCGGGCGGCAGCTTCCTTGAACCCACCGTCTTCGACCGGGTCGGCCCCGGCATGCGGCTGGCGCGCGAGGAGATCTTCGGCCCGGTCCTGTCCGTGCTCACCTTCGACGACCTCGACGAGGCGGTACGGCTCGCCAACGCGACCGAGTACGGCCTCGCCGCCGCCCTGTGGACCTCCGACCTGTCCACCGCCCACAAGGTCTCCCGCGCGCTGCGGGCCGGCACGGTCTGGGTCAACTGCTACGAGGAGGGCGACCTGACCGTCCCCTTCGGCGGCATGAAGCAGTCGGGCAACGGCCGCGACAAGTCCGCGCACGCCCTGGAGAAGTACACCGAGCTCAAGACGACCTGGATCCAGCTGTGAGCCGTACGCACCGGTCCGCGCGGCCGCTGATCGCGATCCCCGCCCGTTTCTCGGCCACCACGTCCGCCCTCCGGTACGCCGCCGAGGTCAACGCCCGCGCCCTGATCGAGGCCGTGTGGCGGGCCGGTGGCGAACCGGCGAGCATCCATCCCGACGCCACCGACGTGCCGGCCCGGCTCGCCCGCTTCGACGGCGTCCTGCTTCCCGGCGGCGGCGACCTCGCCCCGCACCGCTACGGCGCAGCCGCCGCCCACGAGGCCGTCTACGACGTGGACGACCTCCAGGACACCTTCGATCTCGAAGTCGCCCGCGCCGCACTGGAGTCGGGCCTGCCCCTGCTGGCGGTCTGCCGCGGTCTCCAGGTCGTGAACGTGGCCCTCGGCGGCACCCTGGAACAGCACATGGACAGCGACCACCGCCATCTCGTGCACCCGGTGACGATCCGTCGCGGCACCCTGCTGGAGCGGGCCGCCGGTGCGGAGAAGGCCGACGCCTCCTGCTACCACCACCAGCGGGTCGACCGCCCGGGCGAGGGGCTCACGGTCACCGCGCGCGCCGCCGACGGCACGGTGGAGGGGCTCGAACTCACCGGCGCCCGAGGCTGGTGCACGGCCGTCCAGTGGCACCCCGAGGACACGGCCCACGAAGACCCCGCCCAGCAGGGCCTGTTCGACGCCCTCGTCCAGGCCGCCCGCCGCTGACACCGTCCCGCGGGTGAGCCGACGAGCCCACCCCGCGCCGGTGGAAGGGCCGGTCCGGCCCGCGTCGGCTGCTCGCGACTCCCCGGGAAGCAGGGCAAGGACCCGTGGAGCGCCGGTGAAAACCCTGTGGAAGCGGTGTCAGCGGGGCCGTTTATGCTGCACGGACGATCACGCGGGACCATGGGGAGGGCGCGGCATGTTCGGCAAGCTGTTCGGCAGGGATGCGGAGAGACCGGAGGGGAATCCGTACGCCCTGCCCGTCCCGCGCAGACAGAAGAACGGGACGTACCCGCTGCGCGCCCTCGGGGACACCCGGGTGCTCGCGCTGGTGGAGGCGGCCGACGCCGGTGACTGGGAGGCGGTCAAGGCGGCCCTGGCCCCCTTCGATCTCGGCCGTGACCACGCGGTGCTCGGCCAGCTCGCCGACCTGGACGGGGTGCAGGACTGGATCGGCCGGGCCGTCGAGGACGACAAGGAACACCGGGCGACGGCCCTGCTGATATCCGGGACACGGCACATCAGCTGGGGCTGGGAGGCCCGTACCTCCGCCCGTGCCGTGGACGTCACGCGGGAGCAGTGGCGGATCTTCCACGAGCGGCTGGAGATCGCCGAGGAGCACCTGCTCGAAGCCGCCGAGCTGCGGCCCGACTGGATCACCCCGTGGCGCCGCCTGCTCACCTCCGGCCGCGGCATGTCGCTCGGCCCCGCCGTCACCCAGACCCGGCGCGACGCCGCCCTGCGCCGCGACCCGCTGGACCTGGAGACCCACATCGAGTGGGTGTCCCAGCTGCAGCCCCGCTGGGGCGGTGAGCCGGGCCAGGCCCTGGCGTTCGCCCGCAAGGCCTACGCCGCGGCGCCCGACGGGCACCGCCTCGGCTGTGTCATCGCCATGGCCCACATCGAGCAGTGGGTGGAGGAGGACAACCGCGACTGCCTGCAACACCCGCACATCCAGGCCGAGTTGCGGGAAGCAGCGGAGCGCAGCATCCTGCACCACACGTACGAACGCCGCCTGGGCTGGCAGGGCGACTACAACATCTTCGCCATGGCCCTCTCGCTGGCGGGCAGCAGGACGGCCTCCAATGTCTTCCGCGAACTGGACGGGGTCTTCACCGAGTGGCCGTGGGCCTTCATGGCGGACCCCCAGAAGGCCTACGCACGCTTCCGCAAGGCTGTCTGAGCCGCAGGCCACACGGTTCCCGCCCGTCCCGGCGCCGGACCCTCGCCCACCCTCGCCGTTCCCCTCTCCCCGGACTGCCCCATGCCTCTGCGCCCCGAATCCGCCGACCACGCCACCGCCGACCGCACCTTCCAGGTGGACCTGCGCGGCCTGGTCGATCTCCTCTCCCACCACCTCTACTCCAGCCCCCGCGTCTACCTGCGCGAGCTCCTCCAGAACGCCGTGGACGCGCTCACCGCCCGGCACACCCTCGAACAGGGCGCCCCCGCCGACGCGTTCGGCATCCGCCTGTACGCCGACGGCTCCGTGGTGCGGGTCGAGGACGACGGCGTCGGTCTCACCGAGGCCGACGTGCACACCTTCCTCGCCACCATCGGCCGCAGCAGCAAGCGCGCGGAGCAGATCGCCGACCAACGCGCCGACTTCATCGGCCAGTTCGGCATCGGTCTGCTCTCCTGCTTCCTGGTCGCGGACGAGATCCACGTCGTGAGCCGCTCCGCCCGAACCCCCGACGCCCCCGCCGTGGAGTGGCGCGGACGCGGCGACGGCAGCTACACCGTCCGCACCCTGCCCGCCTCCGCCCGCCCCAGGCCCGGCACCACCGTCACCCTGACGCCCCGCGCCGACGCGGGCGAGTGGACCCGCCCGGCACAGGTCCACGCGCTGGCCCGCCACTTCGGCTCCCTGCTGCGCCACCCGGTGACCTTCGACGACGGCACCGCAGGTCCCGGCGGCAGGGGCGCACCCGTCAACCCCGAACCCGCACCCTGGGCACGCACCCACCCCACCCCCGGAGCCCGCTCCCGCGCCCTGGCCGCCTACGGCGAGGACGTCTTCGGGTTCACGCCGCTGGACACCATCGAACTCGACCTGCCGGCCGTCGGCCTGAAGGGCATCGCCTGCGTGCTGCCCGAAGCGGTACCGGCCGGGCGCCGCCACGGACACCGCGTGCACGTCAAGGGCATGCTGCTGTCCGAGCAGGCCGAGGAGATCCTGCCCGACTGGGCGTTCTTCGTCCGCTGTGTCATCGACGCCGAGAGCCTGCGCCCCACGGCCTCCCGCGAGTCCCTGTACGAGGACGACACCCTAGCCGCCGTCCGCGACGCCCTCGCCGAACGCCTGCGCGCGTGGATCGCCAGGGCCGCCGCGAGCGACCCCGAGCTGCTCGGCCGCTTCCTCCAGGTGCACCACCTGGCCGTGAAGTCGCTCGCGGTGCACGACGACGAGATCATGCGAATGCTGCTGCCCTGGCTGCCGTTCGAGACCACCGACGGGCACGCCACCCTCGACGAGTTCGCGCGCACCCACCGCACCGTGCTCGTCACGTCCAGCGTGGAAGAGTTCCGCCAGGTCGCGGCGATCGCCTCGGCCGCCGGGCTCGGCGTCGTCAACGGCGGCTACACCTACGACCGCGCCCTGGTCCACCGGCTCCCCGAGGTCAGGCCCGAGGTCACCGTCGCCGACCTCGACCCGGCGACCCTCACCGCCCACCTCGACCCCGTCGACCGGGAGACCGAGCTGGCCGCCGCGGCCTATCTCGCCCAGGCCCGCGACGCCCTCGCCGTCTTCGACTGCGATGTCGCGCTGCGCACCTTCCAGCCCGCCTCCGCCCCCGCCCTCCTCCTCGACAGCCGCGAGGCCCGGCACGAACGCACCCGCTCCCAGCTCGCCCGCGAGCAGCAGGGCGGTGTGTGGGGCGACATCCTCGGCGCCCTGCGCCAGGAGGCCCCGCGGGCCCAGCTGATCCTCAACCAGCTCAACCCACTGGTGCGTACCGCCGTCACCATCGGCGAGCCCGAGCTGGCCCGCACCAGCGCCGAAGCCCTCTACGGGCAGGCCGCGATGCTGTCCCGGCGCCCGCTCAGGCCCGCCGAGTCGAGCCTCATCAACCGCTCCTTCCTCGACCTCCTCGCCCACGCCCTCCGCAAGGACAGCTGACGATGCCCCACGCGATCCAGACCACCGACGAGCTGTTCCAGGCGCTCCAGGAGAACGACGAGCGTCCCTACGACCGTACCCGCACCGTGACCGCCGAGGAACTCGTCGACGCCGCCGAGCAGTTCGAGGAGCCCGTCCCGCTCGTCCACGCGCTCCTCGAACTCCAGGAGGCGTACACCTACGGTTCCGAACCCCGGAAGTCGCCCGTCGTCTTCGCCCGGCTGCTCACCCTGTTCGACGAGCGGCCCGAGGTCTTCGACGAGCGCCTGCGCCACATGGTGTTCTGGCGGTTCAAGTGGGTGGGCCACGCCCTGCGCCAGCTGCCCGAGATACCGCTGGCCAGCCTGCGCCAGTGGCTGACGGAGATGCGCGACCGCTACGAGAAGGCCGGCCTCGGCCTCCAGCCCTACTACGGACAGGCGTACCAGCTCGCCGCCCACGTGGGCGAGGACACCACCCTCGCCTACGAGCTGTGGGCGGGCCGCGGCCGCACCCGGCTCAGCGACTGCGAGGCCTGCGAGATCTGCGAGCGCGCCCTGTTCCACCTCGCGGCGGGCGACGACGAGCGGGCCCTGCGCACCTGGGAGCCCGTGCTGAACGGGAAGGAGTCCTGCCAGGAGGAACCGGCCCGCTCCCTGTCGTACGCGCTGCTGCCCCTGCTGCGCACCGGCGCCGCCGACCGGGCCCGCGAACTGCACCTCGCCGGCTACCGCGGCTGCCGCCGCAACCCCTCGATGTCCGGGGAGGTGGGCCGGCACCTGGAGTTCTGCGCGCTGACCGGCAACGAGGCCCGCGGACTGGAACTGCTCGCAGAGAACCGGAACCTGTTCGACGAGGTCGACTCGCCGCTGGACCAGCTCGACTTCCTCACCGGCGTCGAGGTCCTCCTGCAGCGCGTCGAGCACCTCGGCCACGGCGAACTGCCGGCCACCGGATACACGGGCCGCACCTGGACGGTGTCCGGCCTGCGCGCCGAGGTGCGGGGCCGCGCCGACGACCTCGCCGCCCGCTTCGACGCCCGCAACGGCACCTCCACCCACACCCACCGCCGCGGGACCCGCCTCGGCCGGGCTCCCCTCCTCGACACGCTGGAACTGACCCTGCGCCCCCGCAGTCTCGACGATGTGGCCCCGACCGCCCCCGTCGCCGCACCCGCCTCCCGTACGACCACGGCCGTCCCCGAGTCGCTGCCCGAACTCATCCTCCGGGCACGGAAGCTGGAGGAGGAGGGGCACCCCGAGGCCCAGGTCTGCTTCGCGCGGCTGCGCACGCTCGTCGCAGCCCACGACTACGCCCACCCCGACGACCCGGCCGTGGGCCCCCTGGTCCGGCTGCGCGCGGACCTGCTGGCCGACGAGGCGAACCAGGCGGGCAACAAGGACGACTTCGCCGAGGCGGCAGCCCTCCACGAGGAGGCCGCGGCCCTCTACGAGGACGCCGCGGAGCCCGGCCACGCGGCGGTCGCCCGCGCCTGCGCCCTGCTCGCCACCGCCCAGATCCCCGCGCAGGACGCGGCCGGGGCCGAGGCCAGGGCGGCCGAGCTGACCGGAGTCCACGCGTCCCTGGTCCGCCTGCACGAGGAGACCACCGGCCTCGCCCCCGGTCACGAGGCCCGTCTGCTGCGGCTGCGGGCGACCGCGCTCGGCCTGCGCCTGCAGACGACGGGAAGCAAGGAGCACGTGGAGCCGGTGTTCGCCGAGACCGACCTGGTGCAGGCCTTCGCCACCCGGCACGACCTGGCCGGGCAGCTCTCCGGCGCGCTGATGCTGCGGGCGAGCACGCACGCCCTCTCCGGTGACCTGCCCGCCGCGGTCACCGGGGTCGACGTCCTCCTCGACCGGCTCAGGGCGCACGGCCCCGCCTGGCACCTGCCCCGCACCCTCGGACTGCGCGGCCGGCTCCAGCTCGCGCTCCGGGACCCCGAGGCCGCGCACGCGGACCTCACCGAAGCGCTGCGACGGGCCGCCGACTGGCCGGCCGACACGGTCGACACCACCCGCCTGCACGGCGATCTCGCCGAGGCCTGCATGCACCTGGGCCGCCCCGGCGACGCCCTGCGGCACCTGACGCGCTCGGCGGAGGCGGACCTGCGCCGGGGCAACCGGATCGACGCGTTCTGCACCTACAGCAACGCGGCCCAGCTCAGCCTCGACCTGGACCGGGTCGAGGACTGCATCGCCCTGCTCGACTCACTGCTGGCCGAACCGGACGTCGCCGCCGGAGAACTGGACGACCGGCTCACCGCCCAGCTGCGCCTGACCCGCGCCCGCGCGCTGCGTGCCGGGGAGGACGTCAAGGCGGCCACGGCCGAGTTCGCCGCCCTCGCGGCCGAGTCGGCCGGCTGGGACGACGACCCGGGCAGCCACGCCATGATCGCCGCGGAGACGGCCGTACTCCTCGGTGAGTCCGGCGAGTTCGGCCCGGCCCGCGAGGCGGCGGACCAGGCGATCGCCGCCCACGCCCGCGACCCGCGCTACGAACTGCTCAGCAACTGCCTGCGTGAACTGGCCCGCCTCCAGGCCCAGCAGCAGGGCGCCGAGGGCCTGGCCGACGCCCGCGCCTTCCTCGCCGACGCCGGCCGGATCGCCGACGAGGCCCGCGCGGCCGGACACGAACCGCGCGGCCGCTCCCTGGACAGCGCCCTGGCCTACGAACACGGGCGGGTCAGCGCCTACGCCGGGGCGTACGAGGACGCACTGGCCGCCCTGGAGAAGGCCCTGGCCCTGCTCGGCGAGCCGGGACCGCAGGACGACCGGGCCGGTGAATGGGCCGAGTGCGTGCGCCTCGCGGGCGCTGTGGAGGGCCTCTACCTGGAACGCCCCGCACCCGCCCTCGTCCGCCTCGACGCCGCGGTGTCCCATCTGACCGCCCAGGGCCACACCGAGGAGACCCAGCCCCTGACCTCCCTGGCGGCCCGGCTGCGCGACGAGGAGTGACGCGGCGCTCGGCCCGGGGGACGCCCGTTCCCCGGGCCGACCCCGGTGCCATAACCTCGTGAAGCAGACGTCGGTCGCCCGATGTGTCCGTCCACGCTGAGGAGGCGAGGGTGCTCGGAAAGGGCACGTGGTTGCTCGTGGGTGCCATGGTGGTGGCGTGGATGGTGCTCTCCGGACCCAGTGCGCCGAGCGGTGCCCTCGACGCCGGCTCGGTGCCCGCCAAACCCGCCAGAGACGTCGTACCGAACCGGGTCATGACCTGGAACCTCTGCAACCCCTGCGAGACGGGCAACGACGACCGGGCGGCGGAGATCGCCAGGTTCGCGCCGCAGGTCATCGGCCTCCAGGAGGCCTGCGTGGGCGACGTCGAGAAGATCCGGGACTATCTGGAGAACCTCCACGGGCTCGTCTACCACGTCGAGTACGGGCCGGTTCTCCAGAGCTGGGGCCGGTGCGGGGGAGCGCCCTGGAAGCCGGGCGGCTACGGCGAGGCGATCCTCTCGGCGGCCCCGATGACCGACGTCGTCACCGAGGAGTATCCCGACGGCGGCTCCGAGGACCGCGGATACATGGAGGTCACCACCACGGTGGGCGGCCGCCCGGTCCGGGTCTTCAACACCCACCTCGCCGAACGCCGCCAGGAGCCGGTCCGGGCAAACCAGGTCGGTGTCCTCGCCAAGAAGGTCGCCCGGCACGACCGCGCGATCGTCATCGGCGACTTCAACGCCGTGCCGGACGCCTACGAACTCACCCCGATGTGGAAACTGGCCACGGACGCGGACCCCCACTGCCGTCCCGGGGCCGCCACGAGCTGCGAGCCGACCACCGACTGGCAGAGCAAGTTCGACTACGTCTTCCTGCGCGGCTACGCCCCCGCCGGGCACCGTGTCCATCCGAATCCGGTCTCGGACCATCATGTGCTGTACGCCGACGTGAACCCGGCCTAGCCGGGCGTGCGGGGCCGCCGGTATTTCACCGGCGGTTCCGAGAACTTCCCGGATTCACCACTCCGCTGCTGTGGCGATCAGCGCGGGCGACTGAACAGAAAGCCTCGCGAAGGACTGTTCCGCACGTCGTCGCACCGGAAAGCGTTCTGGCCCGCCAGGACTTCCGATGTATTGGCTGAGACGGAGCGTCAGTGGAATGGGTGCGCTCAATTCGCCGCAGGTGTCCATGTTGCTGGGCGCCGCGAGTACCGGCACGGCCCTCGCGACGCCTCAGCTCCTGCGGACGCTGATCGCGTGGGTGGCCGTCACCGCGGCCGCCAGGACGCCCGCCGAGATCGCGAGCAGGGCACTGGTGGACCCGAGGACATCCGCGGAGCCGGAGGCGCTCTGCAGGTCACCGAGCAGCACGTTGACCGGGGAGACGCCCTTGGCCAGCAGCACCGCCAGCAGCAGGACGAGGGCCAGCAGCAGGGCGTAGCCCTGTCGGCGGAAGATCAGCCGTGAGCACAGGACGCCGATCGCGATACCCGTGAAGGCGCAGGTGAGCTGGGCCTCGGTGCCCAGGACCGCGTCGGCGAAGGTGAAGGTGTGCGAGCCGAACAGCAGCGGCAGGACGAGCCCGGCCGCCGTCAACGGCAGGCACCACAGGGCGGCCGTGCCCACCGAACCGAGCAGCACCCGCAGATGACTGCCCGCGGTGACGACGACGACCGAGCGGTGCGTCTGGTCCTCCAGCCCGATCAGCCCCATCGTCAGCCAGACGGAGCAGACCAGCATGCCTCCGGCCGCCGAGCCGTAGGTGGCGGCCAGCGGGCCCGAGTCACTGCTGGTCAGCACCGCGAGAAGGCCGACGAACAGCAGGAGCGGAGCGAGGTAGCGCTGCGAGAGCAGCATCACGGTGAACAGGTAGCGGACCAGCGCGATCACAGGGCGGCCCTCCTCGCGCCCGAGCGGGAGGCGTGGCCGGTGCCCGGCCTCGTGAGGCTCTCCACCGACCAGTGATGTTGCAGCGCCGTCAGGAGCGCGGTGTCCGAGTGCTCACGCGCAACGCGCAGGACGATCGCGTTCTCCCCGCGGGAGGCGTCCGTGACGCCGGGCAGCGCGTACCAGTTCACTTCCAGGGGTACGGCGCCGGTGACCGGCACGGTCAGGACCACTTCCACCTCGGTGACCGGCCCGCCCTGGGACGGTCCGCTGCGCGGGCTCACCCGTCCGTCGCTGATGGCGTGGACACCGGTCGCGTGCGTCTCGGCAATAGCCTCGCGGTGGTCGGTGAAGACCACGGCCCCGCCGGCGGCGGACACTTCCGCGATGAACTCGGCCAACACGCCGTGTGCCGAGGCGTCCAGGCCCGACCACGGCTCGTCGAGGACGAGCAGAGCGGGCTCGACGAGCAGTGCCTGGGCGAGCGCGACCTTCTGGGCGTTCCCCTTGGACAGGGTGCGCAGTGCCGCGTCCCGGCCGCCGACCAGCGCCAGCCGGTCCAGCAGCCGCCCGGCCTTCGCCCGCGCGGCCGGGCCGGACAGGCCCCGGATGCGCCCCATGTGGGTGAGGTAGGAGAGGGCGGAGACCCGTTCGTGGGCGGTGAAGCGGTCCGGTACCCAGCCGATGTGCCGCGGCCGTCCCATGACCCGTCCGGACGTGGGCTGAGACAGCCCTACGAGCAGTCTCAACAGGGTCGACTTGCCTGAGCCGTTGCTGCCCACGAGGGCGAGGACGTCGCCGCCCGAGACCTCCAGATCCACGTCCTGGAGAATCCAACGTCCCTTGCCGTAGCGCTTGCTGACGGACTCGCAACGTAACAAGTCGACTCCTCAGTGCAATCTACATGCCTACGCTACTACACGCGGCCGCTGCTTCTTCGTAGAGCTGGGACAACCGGATTCCCCGGGACCCCGAATGAAAGGCCCGATCGTTCCAGCAATTCGCCGTCGACCGTGAACGGCGCATTGGCCACGATGAAGAAGCCGACGCTCGGCTTGTTCCCGGACACTGATCCGCGACTGCGTGCTGCTAGCGAGTGGGCCGCGGTCCCACAGGACACAGGTTGTGTGGGTGTCCAGGCCAGTCCAAGACGAGTGCGTAATGCCAGGGCGGGGCATTCTGGTCCGGGGAGCAGACGCAGTCGGTGACAGGCGCGTGAGAGCGGCGTGCGACGAGAAGCCCCGCAGGTGCGGCCCGGCGGGGCTTCTGAGTGGTGCTGGTTTCCTCGAACGGTGTACGCATATCGGCGCCGTGGTCGGCGGGTTGGTGGTGCCGGTCTGCCTCAGATCCATGGGTGGGCCCACGAGTTGAGCTGGTCGGTCGCCAGGTGGTGCGGGCGACGGTGACCGCCAGGGTGCCGATGGAGGCCGGCTGGTCCACCAGGACCAGCGCCTTCCCCTTGCGCCCCAGGCGGGCGAACAGTTCCCGCAGCCGGGGCTCGCCGTCGGGCAGCGGCTTGTCGAAGGTGATGCGGCCATCACGCAGCAGGGCCGCGCCGTGGTGAGTGGACTTGCCCACGGCGCAGAACACATCGATCGATGTGAAGTCGTTGCTGGTCGCCGGGCTTTCCCCTCCCCGGGATCACCACCGGTGGCCCGCCGGGCACCGGAGATCGGCAGCCACATTTCGCAGCCCTGCCTGTCGGCGGACACGCTTCCATCAGCGACCATCCGGTGCCGCCGGGACCGGCGACAGCACCCCCCCCGGATCATCGAGGACAGGGGCAACCAAGCCCTCCTTCCGCGACGGACGTTAGTTCAGCACGATGCGCCAGCGGTTGTCGGCGGTGCCGTCGTCCGCGTCCTGGACCGCGAACGCGCCGACGGCGGTGGAGTTGTCCGCGATGGCGAGCAGCTTGCCGCTGTTCACGTTGCGGATCTTGTAGGTTCCGTCTCCCTGGTCGAGCAGGGTCCATTTGTGGTCGGCGGTGCCGTTGTCCGACCACTGCAGAACGGTCGCGCCGTCTGCCGTGTCCATGTTCAGGACGCCGAGCACCTTGCCACTGTTGGCGTTGAGGAAGCGGACCGCGCTTCCATCAGTGATCATTTCCCATGTGTGGTCGGCGGTGCCGTTGTCCGTCCATTGCAGAGCGCGGCCGCCGTTGGACGTGGACATGTTCTGGATGCCCAGCAGGAGACCGCTGCTCGCGTTGACGAGACGGACGGTGTTGCCGGTGGTGTTCCAGTAGACGGTGTAGTTGAAGCCGTGCGCGTCGTAGAACGGGCCCAGGTTGACGGTGGAGCCGCTGGAGGTGGCGGTGAAGGCGAGTGAACTGCTGCTGGTCCGTTTGATCGAGGACGTGGTCAGCGCAGGCGGGGCACTGAGGGTGGCGTCACCGTAGTTGCCCGCGAGGATCACCGGGCCGTAGGTGATCGCCGCGACGTTCGCGTTGTCGTTGGCCGGTCGGATGCCGATCCGCATGGGCAGGCGGACGGTGACCGTGTCGCCGGAGGTCCACGAGCGGTTCAGGGTGGCGTAACTGCCGGGCGTGGTGGTGATGTTCTGCGCGATGCCGTTGACGCTGATGATGGCCCCGGTGGTCCAGCTCGGTATACGGATGCGCATCGCCCAGGTTCCGCTGACGCTGCCGGTGACCTGAAGGGTCGTCGTGTCACTGACAGGGTAGGTCGTCGTCTGGGTGACGGTGATACCGCGCTCCGTCCAGGTGAGCACCGACGGCACGAACATGTTCACGGTCAGCGTGGTGTCGTTGTGGAAGTAGATGGAGTCCATCAGCCTGGTGTGCATCTCCAGGCCCGTGCCCTGACAGCACCAGAAGGTGCCGTAGTCCGTGCTCCAGGTGCCGCCGCCCAACGCCGGGCCGACACCGCGTCGGCCTCCCGGCTTGAGGGGGGTGAAGTAGGTGACGTGGCCGTGGTCGTCGGCCGGGTTCTGCTGGCCGATGATCTGGTTCAGCCACGCCCGCTCGTAGTAGTCGAACAGTGCGACGCGGTTCGGGTCCAGCGTGAACAGTTCCCGGGTGAGGGTGAGCATGTTGATGGTGTTGCAGCTTTCGCACGTGTCGTTGGTCAGGTAGCCGGCGATGGCGTTCGGGGCGCGGAAATGCTCCGCCTGGCTGTTGCCGCCGATGGCGTAGGTGTGCGCGTTGACGGTGATGTTCCAGGCGTTGGTGGCGATGTCGCGGTAGCGGGTGGTGCCGGTGGCCTTGTACTCCCGGGCCGCCCCGATCCACTTGGGGACCTGAGTGTTGGCGTGAATCCCGTTGAGCTGGTCCTGGTTGGCCGCCAGCGGGTCGAACACCGTGGCGTGGTCGAACCGTTGGGCGGCGGTGAGCCACCGCGTGTCGCCCGTCTGCTGGTAGAGATCGGTCAGCACGGTGTTCATGCCGCCGAACTCGACGCGCAGCATGGTCTGCATCTGCTGGGTGGTCAGCCGGCCGGTGCGCCAGTCGACCCATCCGGCCAGGGCGAGGAGCACGTCCCGTGCTTGTGTGCTGCCGATGTGGCGCCATACGTCCAGCAGGCCGGCGAGGGTCTTGTGGATCGTGTAGTACAGCACTTCGCCACTGGTTCCCTGCTCAAGAGCAGTGAAGTTGGCCTCCGGGTAGCCGGAGAGATACCCGGGGTTGAAACCGGCGGCGCTGTTGTTGGCCTGGCACTTGGCCAGCTCCGCGACCATGTAGGTGGCCTTGTCCCGGCAGGTGGTGTCCCCGGTGACGGCGTACGACTGTGCCCATGCCGTGAGGAAGTGCCCCTGGATGTGGGTGCGGAAGCCGAAGTTCGGCGCGTCCCAGCCGCCGTTGGCGGTCGCGCCGTTGGTGGAGAGCCTGTGGGTGGCGCGGAAGTTGTACAGCAGCCGGTCGACATCGACGAACCGCAGGTAGTTCTGGGTGCGGTTCTGGTTGTCCAGCCACCGGCTCGCGGTGAGCCGGACCTGGCCGAGTTCGAAGGGGTTTGCGGAGACCCCGATGTCGGTCCTCGCGGGGGCGATGGCCGCTTGGGCGGAAGAAACGCCGAGGAAGGTCCCTGTGGCAGAGGCGGCCACGGTGGCCCCGGCCAGTTGCAGGAGACGACGCCTGCTGACGGAGGAAGACATCTTGAGCCTTTCGATACGGCAGAGCGGCTGCTTGGACGTTCCGCACATGGTTCGACTTTTCAAACGTCGTCCGAAATATTGAACAGGGATCTTCGCCGACACATGGGATGGATTAACGGATATGGACGTTGCCTGTGTCTAGCCGTGTGACACAAATTCTTACCGGCTGTCGGGTCGTCCCGTAGTTCTGCGGCCATGTGTTGCGGGGGCGCAGTGCCGTGCTCCGGCACACGATGGCCTGCGGGCGGGCCGTGCAGCCGCTCTGCGCATGCCGGTTGGCGGCCATCTTCGCGTACCCGGCGGTGTAGGGCGCGGCGCCGGCCTTCACGTTGGCGGCCATGCGGGCGAGGTCGGCGCCGGTGTGGAGGAGGCCGTGGTGCGCGAAGGCTCCGCCCGCGTCCACCGGAAGGGTGGCGAGGCCGGCGGGACCGACGGCTGCGGCACCTGTGGCCTTGAGCATGGTGCGCCGACTGATCTGTCGCATGCATGTGCAGGAGGCGGGGGGACGGCGGGGCGATAACAGAAACTGGGTGGACGTTGTGCAGGTGATTGCCTGACGGGGTGGAGCCCTGCGGGGTGGCCGGTGATCAGGGAGACCCCCGTTCGCGCCGCCGGCCATGGTCGGTCAGCCGAACTGGCCCCCGTCGCCCCCCCCATAAGCGGACGGGGCATATCTCGTACGAGCCGGGCCAGAGGGCCGGGTGAGTGCCGGATCACTCATCTGTATGTTCGGCGGATCGGATGTGTCGGATGTATTGACGCGCCCTCTTTTCCGGATCTAGCCTCTGCCCGATTTCACGAACAGCGTTCGATATATCGTCCAACGTGCCTGACTGAATAGCGAGTTGGCTGTGAAGACTTCCGTCCGAAGTGCCGCCCACCTGAAACGCCTTCACGGGCACTGAGAGGCACAGGCGCCCGGCTCGTGCCGAAACCGCCCCACCTGGGCTTACGTGCGTGCTCGTGCGCCCTGACCCGCCGTCACCACGGCGTCCTGGACGAAGCGGCGAAACGCCGTCGTTCGGATCCGACCTTCCGGCTTGCGCGGCAGCCGGGTTCCGTCCCGCCCGCTCCGAGACCAAGTTCGCCCCGCCGCCCCGCTTCCCCTTAGCCGGCGGTGGCACCCGCACGCGACAGGAGATCCCATGTCTGCGCTCCGTGCCCGGCTGTCGGTGATATTGCTCGCCGTCTGTCTCCTCTTCACGGGCCAAGCCCTCACGACACCCCAGCGGGCGGCCGCCGCCGACCCCGGCTATCTGATGGTGCACTTCACCGGCGACTCCGCGACCGGGCAGATGCTGTACCTCGCGCACAGCACGGACGGCCTGCACTGGAACGACCTCAACGGCGGAGCGCCGGTCCTGAACTCCATGATCGGCACGAAGGGCGTACGCGACCCCGCACTGGTGCGCTCTCCTGACGGGAGCAAGTACTGGATCATCGCGACCGACCTGTGCATCCGCTGCGGCTCGACGTACACCAACGGCAGCCCCGACTTCGTGGTGTGGGAGTCGACCGACCTGGTGACCTGGTCGAAGCCGTGGCTGCTCGGCGCCGCCGGACTGATCCCCGGCGGAAAGAACGCGTGGGCGCCGGAGGCGATCTGGAACCCCGAGACCAACGACTACGTCCTGTACTGGGCGACGAACGCCACGGTGAACGGCATCTTCAAGTACCGCATCTACTCCGCCCGCACCAAGGACTTCCGCACCATCACCACCCCGCAGATCTGGATCGACCCGCCCGGCAGCACGCCGGTCGTCGACACCCAGATGACGGAGGTGCCCGCCGGCACAGGCCCCTACCGCTACCTGCGGGTCTCCGGCGACGGCCAGAACAACGTCGAGGGCAGCAACTCGATCCTGGGGACGTGGACCAACCTCGGCAACCTCTCCAGCATCGGCCTCACCGGCAATGTGGTCGAAGGCCCGGTCTGGATGAAGTTCAGGGACCGCAACGAGTGGGCCCTCTACATCGACTACAACAACCCGCAGGGCGTACGCGAATACAGGCCGATCCTGACGACCGACCCGTTCGACGTCAGCACCTATCGGCTTCAGGATGCGACCAGCTACGACATGGGCGGCACCCCGAAGCGCCACGGCGCGATCATGACCCTCACGGCCGCCGAGGAGAGCCGCGTGCTCGCCCGCTGGCCCAACACCCCGGCGCAGCGGCTGCAGTCGTACAACTTCCAGGACCGCTACGTGCGCCAGATCAACTTCGACGTGCGCATCGACCCGAACGTCAGCCCCGTCGAGGACTCCCAGTTCCGGATCAGGCCCGGCCTGGCCGGCACCGGCACCGTCTCCTTCGAGTCGGTGAACCACCCCGGCTACTTCCTGCGGCACGCCAACTACGACTTCCAGCTCGCCCTCTACGACGGCAGCAGCCAGTTCGCCGCGGATGCCACCTTCAACAAGGTCGCCGGCCTCGCCGACTCCACCCAGTCGTCGTTCCAGTCGTACAACCACCCGGACCGTTACATCCGCCACTACGCCTACTACCTGAAGCTCGACCCGATCACCACCACGACGGGGCGCGGCGACGCCACCTTCCGCGTGACGAGCTGACCCGACCGTCTCACGGTGAGGCCTCACCGTGAGCGCTCTGCGGAGTCCGCCGCTCCGGCGGCGTACCCGACGAACTCCGGCGACGGCGCCCGCCGCCTCGGCCGGCCCCCGGAGCTACCGGCCGGGCCGGGCTGCCGCCGTGACGGCGGCACCCGGGAGTTCCACTCACCTCCCACTCCACTCTGCGTAGGAGTTCTTCATGATCAAGAAGCAGTGGACGCACCGTGTCAGACGCGCGCTGCTCGCGGCAGGGGCCACCGCCGCGCTCGCCGCCGGTCTGATCACCGCCACGGCCGCCCCCTCGCAGGCCGCCACCCAGGGGCCGTGTGACATCTACGCCACGGGCGGCACCCCCTGCGTCGCCGCGCACAGCACCACCCGCGCCCTGTACGGCGCGTACAACGGCCCGCTCTACCAGGTCAAACGCGCTTCCGACAACGCGACCAAGGACATCGGCCTGCTGAGCGCGGGCGGCTACGCCGACGCCGCGCAGCAGGACTCCTTCTGCGCGAACACCAGCTGCGTCATCACCGTCATCTACGACCAGTCGCCCAAGCACAACAACCTCACCCAGGCGCTCAGGGGCCACTGGCCCGGTCCGGCGGAGAACGGGAACGACAACCTGGCCAACGCCTTCGAGGCGCCGGTCACCGTCGGCGGGCACAAGGCGTACGGCGTCTACGTGGCTCCCGGCACCGGTTACCGCAACAACAACACCACCGGCATCGCCACCGGCGACCAGCCCGAGGGCATGTACGCCATCTTCGACGGCACGCACGTCAACGGCGGCTGCTGCTTCGACTACGGCAACGCCGAGACGACCGGCAACGACGACGGCAACGGCACCATGGAGGCCATCTACTTCGGCACCAGCACGGGCTGGGGCTCCGGCAGCGGCACCGGCCCCTGGATCATGGCCGACCTGGAGAACGGCCTGTTCTCCGGGGTCAACCGCGGCGTCAACGCGGGCGACCCGACCATCAACCACCGGTTCACGACCGCCATCGTCAAGGGCGGCCCGAACCACTGGGCCATCCGCGGCGGCAACGCCCAGTCGGGCAGCCTGTCCACCTTCTACGACGGCGTGCGCCCCAACGACACCGGCTACAACCCGATGAAGAAACAGGGCGCGATCATCCTCGGCATCGGCGGCGACAACAGCAACACCGGCCAAGGCACCTTCTACGAAGGCGTCATGACCCAGGGCTACCCCTCGGACGCCACCGAGAACGCCGTCCAGGCCAACATCACCGCAGCCGACTACAACAGCGGCTCGACCAGCACCGGAACCCTCACCCCCGGCTCCCGGATCTCCCTGCAAGCCACCACCGCGCCCTGCTGCACCTCCCACTATCTGCGCCACAACAGCGCGGACACCAAGGTCGTCATCTCCAGCATCAACTCCGCCAGCCCGGCCACCGACAAGGCCAACGCCACCTGGATCGTCCGCGCCGGACTGGCCAACACCTCCTGCCTGTCCTTCGAAGCCGCCGACAAGCCCGGCCAGTTCCTGCGCCACTTCAACTACCAGCTCTACCTGAACACCGACAACGGCGGCAGCTCGTTCGCGAAGGACGCCACCTTCTGCCCCACCGCGGGCAACAGCGGCGTCGGCACCACCTCCTTCCAGTCCTCCAACTTCCCGACCAAGTACCTCCGCCACTACAACTACACGGCCTACATCGCCGGCAACGGCGGCACCAACGCCTGGGACAACACGACGTCGTGGGCCCAAGACACCAGCTGGCTCACCGCGGCTCCCTGGAACTGACGAGGGACCGAATCCGTGGGCGGCTCCTGGCCGGGGCCGCCCACAGGTTCTGGATCCGCCCGCACCTTCCTTCCCTACGACCCGGAGGTACCGGATGAGCGCCACACCCCTCCCGTCGCGCCGGCTGTTCCTCGGCATGGCCGCGGCCGTGCCGCTGTCCGCCACTGGCGTGCTCACCCTCGGCAGCCGGTCCGCGGGCGCCGCGACGACCTCCCCGTTCGTCATGGCCTACTTCACCCAGTCACCGACAAACCTCGGTACGGACTACGGCCTGCACCTCGCCGTCAGCACCGACGCGCTGCAGTGGATGCCGCTGAACCAGAACCACCCCGTCGTCACCCCGACCGCGGGCGACGGCGGTCTGCGCGACCCCGTCATCCTGCCCAAGCAGGACGGCACCTACGTCGTCATGGCGACCAACCTGAAGGGCACCGACTGGACCAAGAAGAGCCCGTACATCCACGTCTGGGACTCCGCCGACCTGCGCTCCTTCGACAACTACCGCCTGCTGAAACTGCACGACATGGCCACCCACACCTGGGCGCCCGACGCCTTCTGGGACGCCTCCCGCGGCCAGTACGCCATCATCTACTCGGCCGTGAACAGCAGCGGCCACAACGTGATCATGGTGAACTACACCCCGGACTTCCAGACCGTGACGGCACCGCAGGTCTTCTTCGACCCGGGCTACGACGTCATCGACGGCACCCTGGCCAAGGACGTGAACGGCGTCAACTACCTGTACTTCAAGGGCCACAACAGCCTCGTGGGTGCGAAGTCCACCTCGCTCAATCCCGGCAGCTTCACCCAGTTCACCTCGGGGCTGGCGCCCCAGGGAGGCATCGAGGGCCCGATCCTCGCCCAGGCCGCCGGCACGTGGTACCTGTGGGGCGACGCCAACGCGCTCTTCTGCACCTGGCAGACCAGCGACCTCTCCACCGGCACCTGGACCGCCACCGACCGGCGCGTCTACACCCAGCCGCTGAACTCCAAGCACGCCGACATCAAGCCGATTCCCCAGACGGTGTACGACAACATGGTCGCCAAATGGGGAAAGCCGGCCTGGAACCGGCTGAAGTCCTACAACTTCCCGGACAGATACTGGCGTCAGGTCGACTCCCTCGGCCGCATCGACCCGTACCCGTTCGACCCGTACACCGACTCGCAATGGAAGTTGGTGCCGGGACTGGCCGACTCCTCCGGCATCTCCTTCCAGTCCGTCACCGACCCGATCCGCTACCTGCGGCACGCCTTCTACCAACTGCGACTGGACGCCAACGACGGCACCGCGAAATTCGCCCAGGACGCCACCTTCCACAAGACGGCCGGGCTCGCCGACCCCTCCTGGTCGTCGTTCCGCTCCCACAACTACTCGGACCGCTACATCCGGCACTACGACTACGTGCTGCGCATCGACCCGATCTCCACCACCACCGGCAGAGCCGACGCCACGTTCTCCGTCTGGCACTGAGCTTGACTCTGTCGGGGATCTTGGAGCCGTCGAGGTCAACCGCCCAGCGTTCGCCAGGATTTCGATCGGGGGATGTCGTGCTGGTCTCAGGAAGGTGTGGAAGGCGGTAGGCGGCCGTCGTGACGGGGTTTCCTCAGTCGGTAGCAGCAGTGGCGCATGCCGTGTCCGTGGGCAAACTCGTCAATGGTGCCCTCGACCCCGGAGCGGACCGCGTAGCGGGGCTTCCAGTCGGGGGTCTGCTGCTTGGCGCGGACGCGGAGTTGCAGGTCGCGGAGTTCTCGCGGGGAAAGCGCGCGGTCCGGGCGCTGTCGGCGCTGGTGGTGCACCGGCACCGGGTGCGGACCGGGCAGGGACGGCACTGGCTCTTGGTGAACCAGGCCACGATCAGCGGGGCGGCGGCGGGCGAGCACGTCGGGCAGGGAGCGTGCCAGCCCGCCGCGCCCCCGACAACGGCACCCTCGCACCTGGCGATTTCCACCAGGCCTTCGCGACCGCGACACAACTCCAGCGGAAGGCGGCTGCTCTGGATGGCGCCACCGGCCGGCCGCCGGGAGCAACTGCTCCCGGCGGACCAGCTCGCCTGGCTGGGACCAGCGGTGATCACGAAGCGGCCCGCAGCGAGTAAGTACCGAACCATGGCGGTTCGGGTGATGCCTACGGGCGCTTGGTGGGTCGCTGCGTTCATGAGGGGGTGGCTCGCGAGTGACGTTCGTCGGCACGATGTGGTCCGCGACTGGTCCGAGTGGGACCCCACTGGGTGCCAGAGAGTGACGAGAGCAGTCCGATTGATTGCATTGAGTAACTATCGTCTCGGGTTGCCTGGAGCGCAACGACACCTCCAGGCAACCGACTGCAGGCTCTAGAAGAACCCAAGTTTCTTCGGACTGTATGAAACAAGAAGGTTCTTGGTCTGCTGGTAGTGTTCCAGCATCATCTTGTGCGTCTCCCGCCCGATCCCCGACTGCTTGTACCCGCCGAACGCGGCGTGTGCCGGGTACGCGTGGTAGCAGTTGGTCCAGACGCGGCCCGCCTGGATCGCCCGTCCCGCCCGGTACGCGGTGTTCATGTCCCGGGTCCACACGCCCGCCCCGAGGCCGTACAGCGTGTCGTTGGCGATCTTCAGGGCGTCGTCGAAGTCGTCGAAGGACGTCACCGAGACGACGGGGCCGAAGATCTCCTCCTGGAAGATCCGCATACGGTTGTCGCCCTCGAAGATGGTCGGCTGGACGTAGTAGCCGCCCTTCAACTCGCCGTCGTACTCGATGCGTTCACCACCGGTCAGGACTTTCGCGCCCTCCTGCCGGCCGACGTCCAGGTAGGAGAGGATCTTCTCCAGCTGGTCGTTGGAGGCCTGGGCGCCGATCATCGTGTCGGTGTCGAGAGGGTGGCCCGGCTTGATGAGTTCGGTGCGGGCGACAGCGGCTTCGAGGAACTCGGCGTAGGCGCCGCGCTGGATCAGGGCCCGGGACGGGCAGGTGCAGACCTCGCCCTGGTTGAGGGCGAACATGGTGAACCCTTCGAGCGCCTTGTCACGGAAGTCGTCGTCCCGCGCCCAGACGTCGTCGAAGAAGATGTTCGGCGACTTGCCGCCGAGTTCGAGGGTGACCGGCTTGATGTTCTCCGAGGCGTACTGCATGATCAGCCGCCCCGTGGTGGTCTCGCCGGTGAACGCCACCTTGGCCACCCGCGGGCTCGACGCGAGCGGCTTTCCCGCCTCCACCCCGAAGCCGTTGACGATGTTCACCACGCCCGGCGGCAGCAGGTCCGCGATCAGGCTCATCCAGTAGTGGATCGAGGCCGGGGTCTGCTCGGCGGGCTTGATGACGACCGCGTTGCCCGCCGCCAGAGCCGGGGCCAGCTTCCACACGGCCATCAGGATCGGGAAGTTCCACGGGATGATCTGCGCGACGACACCGAGCGGCTCATGGAAGTGGTAGGCCACCGTGTCGTCGTCGATCTCGCCGAGCGAACCCTCCTGAGCCCGGATCGCCCCCGCGAAGTACCGGAAGTGGTCGATGGCCAGGGGGATGTCGGCCGCCAGCGTCTCGCGCACCGGCTTGCCGTTCTCCCAGCTCTCCGCCACGGCCAGCTGCTCCAGGTTCGCCTCCATACGGTCGGCGATCTTGAGGAGGATGTCGGAGCGTTCGGTCACCGAGGTCCGGCCCCAGCCCGGGGCGGCGGCGTGCGCGGCGTCCAGCGCCCGCTCCACGTCCTCGGCGGTGCCCCGGGCGACCTCGGTGAAGGGCTGACCGTTCACCGGGGACGGGTTCTCGAAGTACTGCCCCCGCGCCGGCGGCACGTACTCGCCACCGATGAAGTGGTCGTAGCGCGCCTGGTAGGAGACGATCGCGCCCTCGGTGCCGGGTGCCGCGTAACGGGTCATGCTGGCCAGCCTCCTTCAGCAGCGCCGCCCGCCGTTGGGCGGCTCTGCGCGTGAGGCTAGGAGCGCGGACGTTGCAACCACGTTGCCGTCGGCGCGGCCAGCTCCGACTCCAGCGCGGACAGCCGGGCCAGCACATTCGCCGTGGGCCGTACGGCCGCCAGTGCCCGCCACACCTCGATGTCGTCCTCGCCCCACGGCGCGTGTGCCCAGTCCGCCAGCAGGTCGGGATCCCGGCGGGCGACCAGCGCCGTCAGCAGCCCGTCCGCGACCCGGCGCCTGAGCCGCGCCACCGCCGGGGCCTGCGAGGCCGGCAGCAGCGGACCGGCGTACCCCGTCGCGGCCGCCGCGACCGCCCCGCTCTCCAGCCGCCGCTCGACGACCGCCACGTCCGACTCGACCGGCACGGTCAGCCGGTACGGCCGCGACGACAGCAGGCCCGGTCCGAGAACCCTGCGCAGCCGCGCCAGTTCGGCCCGCAGGGTCACCGGCGTCACCGACTCGTCCTCGTACAGCGCGCACGACAACTCGTCCCCGGTCAGGCCCTCCGGATGCCGGGACAGCAGGACCAGGATCTCGCTGTGTCTGCGGCTGAGCCTGACCCGGCGGCCGCCGTGGACCAGCAGCGCCTCGTCCCGGCCCAGTGCGCTCAGCTCAGGTATGTCGACGGCCGGCTGATGGGGGAGGAGCAGCGCCAGCTGGGATTCCGCGGCCCGCGCGACCGCCTGCACGAAGCCCAGGCTGTGCGGATGCGCGAGCCCGTCCCCGCCGGTGATGTCAACGGCCCCCAGCACCCGCCCGGTCCGCGGATCGTGGACCGGCGCCGCCGCGCAGGTCCACGGCTGCACCCGGCGGATGAAGTGCTCGGCCGCGAACACCTGCACCGGACGGTCCACCGCGACCGCCGTGCCCGGGGCGTTCGTCCCGACGGCGGTCTCCGCCCACCGCGCACCCGGAACGAAGTTCATCCACTCCGCCTGCCGGCGGGTCCGCGCGTGCCCCTCGACCCACAGCAGCCTGCCGTGCTCGTCGCACACGGCGAGCAGATGCTCCCCGTCGGAGGCGAAGGTCCCCATCAGCTCGCGGAACAGCGGCATGACCCGCGCCAGCGGATGCTCGGACCGATACGCCCCGAGGTCACCGTCGCTGAGTTCGACGTCCGCCGAACCGTCCGGCCCGACGCCGGCCCGCGCGGAACGCCGCCACGAGTCGGCCACCACCGGGCGCACCGGCCGCTGCACCGTGCCCGCCTCGGTGAACGTCTCGTGCGCCCGTCGCAGCAGCCGGACCTGCTCGGCAAGGTCGGCCCCCGGCTCCAGGGCCACCCATGGATCGGTCAACTCGGCCTCCCCGGAACACGATGCGGCTGGGACCATCGTCACTCCCGGTACGCGCGCAAACAACCTCTTCGACCGGCGTCACCCGATCGGCGCGGCTCACACGGCCTGGACCATGCCCAGGTAGCGGTCCCAGTCCCAGTAGGGGCCCGGGTCGGTGTGGTCCGCGCCCGGCACCTCGTAGTGCCCGATGATGTGGGCGCGGTCCCTGGGGATGCCGTATCTCCCGCAGACGCCCGCTGTCAGCTTCGCGGACTCCTGGTACAGGGCCTCGGTGAAGTAGGCCGGCTTGTCCACCCAGCCCTCGTGCTCGATGCCGATGCTGCGGGTGTTGTAGTCCCAGTTCCCGGCATGCCAGGCGACGTCCGCCTCCCGCACGCACTGCGCGACATGGCCGTCGGCCGATCGCACGACGTAGTGCGCGGACACCTTCTTGGCCGGATCGCGGAAGATGTCCAGCGCTCCGGTGTAGGAGGTCTGGGTGACGTGGACGACCACCCGGTCCACCCGGTACGACCAGGGTCGGTCCGAGGCCGTGAAGTTGGACGCAGTGGCCGGCTGCCACTCGGCGAGCGGATGGTCGACGGGCTGCGGGGCGGCCCCGGCCCGCGTCTCGGACAGCAGTGCGTACGGCACGGCGGCCAGCACGGCCCCCTTCAGCAGGCGCCGTCTGTCGAGCGGTGGTCTGGCGCGTTCCATGGATCAAGTGCCTTTCGCCTCAGCGGTGTTCAGCCAAGCGGGGTCACCGCGGTCTCACGGAGCCGGTCGTGCGCTCCGCGGTGAGTCTCGCGCGCCGACAGCCGTTCCTCGTGGATCTTCGCCACGGGGGTGTGGTTGGTGTCGCGGACGATCAGGACCTCGCGAAGACCGATCGTTCACGACGGCTGTGTGCCTCGCGTGAATCACGGTACGGCGGACGCCGGTTGGGCGCGGGGGCGCTTGATGTTCCGGTGGATGACGCCGGGAATGTGGATATCCCGGTCACCCGATGGGGTGAGTTGACGGGGGCTCAGGCCCGTTCGCCGACAACCGCCGGGTCGTCCAGCACGGCCCGCACCACCGAGTGCGCGGCCCCCAGCAGCGGCCCCTCGGAACCCAGGCCGGACACGGACACCGGGCAGGCCGGACCCGCCGTGCGCCCGGCCAGCTCGTCCCGAAGGGAGGGCAGCAGCCACGGCGCGAGCCCGGCCAGCGCACCGCCGAGCACCACGGCCTCGGGGTCCAGCAGATTGACCGCCCCGGTCAGCGCGATGCCGAGCGCCTCCCCGGCCTCGCGCAGGGCGCCCCGTACGGCCTCGTCGCCGTCCTTCGCGTGCTGTGCGAGCAGTCCGACCCGGTCCTCGCCCGGCTCCAGACCGGCCGCCCGCAGCACCGCCTCCTCGCCTGCGTACTGCTCCAGACAGCCGCGCCCGCCGCACGGGCACCGGGGGCCGTCCGGGCGGACCGGGACATGACCGAGCTCGCCTGCGAAGCCGCGGGTGCCGCGCAGCAGCTGCCCGTCCACGACCAGGGCGGCACCGATGCCGATCTCCGCCGAGACGTGCAGGAAGTCATGGGGGGTGCCGTCGCCGAGCCAGAGTTCGGCCAGCGCGCCGAAGTTGGCCTCGTTGCCCACGGTCAGCGGCAGGTCCGCGGGCAGCAGAGCGCCCAGGTCCGTGTCGTGCCAGTCGAGGTTCGGGGCGCGGACGACGGTCCGGGCGTCCCGTGCGACCAGGCCGGGCACCGCCACCGCGAGGCCGGCGGGCCACAGGCCCTCGCTCTCCGCCTCCGCCACCACCCGGCGCACCAGCGCGGTCAGTTCGGCGATCACCGGCTCGGGGGAGCGGCCCCGGTTCGCGCCGTACCGCACCGACCGCGTGCGCACCTGCCCCCGCAGATCCACCGCGCAGACCGCGAGGTGGTCCACGCCGACCTCGGCGCCTATTCCGGCGGGCCCGCGCCCACTCACGGCGAGCGCGGAACCGGGCCTGCCGACCCGGCCGGGACGCTCGGGGCCGAGTTCCTCCAGGAGCCCCGAGCGTATGAGTTCGTCGACCAGGGTCGACACCGCGGCCCGGGTCAGACCGATGCGCGAGGCGACCGCGGCACGCGACAGCGGTCCCTCGGCGCTGACGGTGTGCATGACCCGGGCCAGGTTGCGGCGGCGCATGCCCTGCTGGGTGTCGGGCAGGCCGCGCCCGGGTCCCGCCGGGTGGGCGTCGTGCAGCGGTGCGGTCATGCCTCCCTCACTTCTCAGAGGTACCCCGCTCCAGCAGCGGCGCCGCGTCGGAGAGTACCCCGGCGATCCTGGCCAGCGTCTGGTCGTCCCGCTCGACGGCCTCCAGCACCGGCCCGGCGGCCGTGTTCCAGCGCCGGGCGACCGCGCCCGGGTCCTCGCCGGTCAGCAGTCCCGCGGCCTGTGCGGCGGCGCCGAGCGCGACCAGTTCCTTCGCCTCCGGCACCTGGACGGGCCGTCCCGAGAGCCGTCGTACGGTCTGCTGCCAGGCGGTGCCCTGGGCGCCGCCGCCGATCAGCAGCAGCGGTGTCGAACGGTCCGCGTCCTCGTCGAGGACCAGGTCCAGCGCCCCGAGCAGCGCCTGCACGGCACCGTCGTAGGCGGCCTGGAGGAGCTGGCCGCCGGTGGTGTCGTGGCGCAGGCCGTGCAGCAGCCCGGAGGCGTTCGGCAGGTTCGGGGTGCGCTCGCCGTCGAGGTAGGGCAGCAGGGTGACCCCCGAGACCGGCTCCACGGCCTCGCGGTCCAGGCCCAGCAGGGCGGCGACCCGGTCGACGGCGAGGGTGCAGTTCAGGGTGCAGGCCAGCGGCAGCCAGTCGCCGTGGGCGTCGGCGAAGCCCGCCACGGTGCCGGTCGGGTCGGTGGGGCGCCGCTTGGACACGGCGTAGACCGTGCCGGAGGTGCCGAGACTCATCACCGGCGTCCCCGGGCGCAGGCCGAGGCCCAGCGCGGCGGCCGCGTTGTCACCGGTGCCCGGGGCGACCAGGGTGCCCTTGGAGAACGGCAGGTCATGGCCGTCGCGCACGGTGCCGGCCACCTCGCCGGGCCGTACCACGCGGGGGAGCAGGGCGGGGTCGAGACCCACGTGCGCCAGGATCTCGCTGTCGTACGACTCCGTGGCGGACGCCCACCAGCCGGTGCCGGAGGCGTCGCCGCGGTCGGTCGTGCCCTCCCCGGTGAGCCGCTCGGTGAGGTAGTCGTGCGGGAGGCGGACGGCCTTCGTGGCGTCCAGGGCCTCAGGTTCGTGCTCGGCGAGCCAGGCCCACTTCGTGACCGTGAAGGAGGCGCCCGGCACGCTTCCGGTCCGCTCCGCCCAGGCCTTCGGGCCGCCCAGCTCCTCGATGAGGCGCCTGGCCTGCGGCGCCGAGCGGACGTCGTTCCAGAGCATGGCCGGGCGCACCGGCTCGCCCCGCGCGTCGAGCGTGACCAGGCCGTGCTGCTGGCCGCCGATCGACACCGCGGCCGCCTCGCGCGCGGGCTCCCCGCACTGGCGCAGGGCTTCGGACAGGGCGTCCCACCACTGGCGCGGGTCGCTCTCCCGGCCGGCTCCGGAGGACACGGTGTGCGGTGCCTGGCCGCGCGCGACGACCTGGCCGGTGGCCGCGTCGACCACCAGCGCCTTGGTGGACTGGGTGGACGTGTCCACGCCGACGACGAGCGGACCCTCGGCTGCTGACATCGGGCTCTCCCTTTTTGCGTGGTTCATGACCGATGCGGCTCATGACCGTGATGCGGCTCGTGACCTTGATGTGGCTCGTGTCTCCGTCCCGGAGACCCTTGTCTCTTCCCAGAGACGTGTGTGCATACTAATTTGTAAAGCGCCATGACGAAATAGTCCGGAGCAGCAAGGAGCCGCGTCATGAACTACCAGCCCACCCCCGAGGACAGGTTCACCTTCGGCCTGTGGACCGTCGGCTGGCAGGGAAGGGACCCGTTCGGCGACGCCACCCGCCGTGCCCTCGACCCCGTCGAGACGGTGCAGCGCCTGGCCGAGCTCGGCGCGCACGGCGTGACCTTCCACGACGACGACCTGATCCCCTTCGGGGCCTCGGACAGCGCTCGCGAGGGTCACATCAAGCGCTTCCGTGAGGCCCTGGACGCGACCGGCATGAAGGTGCCGATGGCGACCACCAACCTGTTCACGCACCCCGTCTTCAAGGACGGCGCGTTCACCGCCAACGACCGCGACGTGCGCCGTTACGCGCTGCGCAAGACGATCCGCAACATCGACCTGGCGGTCGAGCTCGGCGCCGAGACCTACGTCGCCTGGGGCGGCCGCGAGGGCGCCGAGTCCGGCGGGGCCAAGGACGTGCGCGTCGCCCTGGACCGCATGAAGGAGGCCTTCGACCTCCTCGGCGAGTACGTCACCGAGCAGGGCTACGACCTGCGCTTCGCCATCGAGCCCAAGCCGAACGAGCCGCGCGGCGACATCCTCCTGCCCACCGTCGGCCACGCGCTGGCGTTCATCGAGCGCCTGGAGCGCCCCGAGCTGTACGGCGTGAACCCCGAGGTCGGCCACGAGCAGATGGCCGGGCTGAACTTCCCGCACGGCATCGCGCAGGCCCTGTGGGCGGGCAAGCTCTTCCACATCGACCTCAACGGCCAGTCCGGCATCAAGTACGACCAGGACCTCCGCTTCGGCGCGGGCGACCTGCGTGCCGCCTTCTGGCTCGTCGACCTCCTGGAGAGCGCCGGTTACGCCGGTCCGAAGCACTTCGACTTCAAGCCGCCGCGCACCGAGGACCTCGACGGTGTGTGGGCGTCGGCCGCGGGCTGCATGCGCAACTACCTCATCCTCAAGGAGCGTGCGGCCGCCTTCCGTGCCGACCCGCAGGTCCAGGAGGCGCTGCGCGCCTCGCGTCTGGACGAGCTGGCGCAGCAGACGGCGGCGGACGGCCTCAAGTCGCTGCTCGCGGACCGCAGTGCCTTCGAGGAGTTCGACGTGGAGGCGGCCGCGGCCCGCGGCATGGCCTTCGAGCAGCTCGACCAGCTCGCCATGGACCACCTGCTGGGTGCGCGCGGCTGAACGACACCCACGCGCGTGTGCCGTCGGCCGTGAGTGGCCTCCGCCGACGGCACGCGCGCGTGCGCATCGGGCCCCGACCCCTGCGCGGAATGTTCCGGAATCATGCCATCCACGGCATGAGGCGGTATCAACCTCCGCGCGGGGGTCGCCCCGTGACCGGTTCGAGGCGACCGTGGACGGTATGGCCATGCCGCCGGTACCGCCCCAGCCGCCCGGACCGCCGGGTGACACACCGCCTCCGGGCGGTGGTTTCGGACCACCTCCTGACGACTTCGGGCACCACGGCCCGAACCCTTACGGCGGTCTGCCGTCGACCCAGCCGATGGGTCCGGTCGGCGGCCCCGGCCCGAGCGGTCCCAGAAGGCGTCGGAGTCAACTCTTCGCCCTGCTCGCCGTGATCGCGGCCGCTGCGGCCGTCGCCCTCGTCGTGGTCTTCATGGCCTCGGGGAGCGACGACTCGCCGGACAGGAGTCCTGCCTCGCAGACCAGTACGAGCGGTTCGCCCGAGCCGTCGTTCAGTCTGCCCAGCCAACTGCCCAGCGAGCTGCCGAGCGAGCTCCCTTCGCAGTTCCCGAGTGACATCCCCAGCGAGTTCCCGAGCGATCTGGAGTCGTTGCTGCCGTCGCTGATCGGGTGAGTCAGAGGCGGTGCGGCAGCCGGACGTACGTCACCGTCGTCTCCACCCCGCTGTCGACCAGCCGGCCGTCGGCGTCGAACGCCCCGGATCCGTCCGTCATCCCGAAGTCGTTGTCGTTGATCAGCGCGAGCGTGTCCTCGTCCACGCGCGCGACACCCTCGATCTTCCCGGGCACGTCGGCGACCGTGCCCAGGTCGACGACCAGCTTCTTGGCGAGCACGGGCACGCCCGAGGCCGCCGGATCGTCGAGCTGCTCCAGCGAGGGAGACGTGGTGTCGTCGTCCCAGGAGCTGCCGAGGAGGTTCGAGGACCGCTCCAGACGCACCAGCTGAAGCCGTGCGGCCTTGTCGGTGCGTTCCTCGACCAGCAGCCGGTCACCGCCCACCGCGACGACCGACGAGATCTTGAGCTCGGAGGTGTCGTCCTCGCTCGGGTCCACCACGTTCACCGGGTCGAAGCGATACGCGTACTCGGCGGTGACCGCCTTCTTCTTCGGCGAGAAACGCAGCAGCCGCGTGGTCCGGGAGGCCTCCCCGGCATCCGTGTCCGGCAGGGACAGCGGGCTCTGCACGGCCAGCACCAGGTCGCCGCCGGGCAGTTGGGCGAGCCCCTCGAAGCCCCGGTTGACCTTCCGGTGCAGCAGCACCGACGGCAGCGCTTCCACCACCGGGTAGTCGGCGCCGGTGAGGTTCAGCCCCTTGGGCACATAGCGCGTGAGGACCTGCCCGCGCGCCGAGACGTGCACCAGGCTGGGCCCGTACTCGTCGACGAGCCAGAAGCTCCCGTCCTGGGACCGCGCGATGCCCTCGGTGTCCAGACCGTTCGGGTTGTACGACAGCGCCGTGAGCGCGTTGTAGTCGTACGGTGCCTCGTCGCGCCCCCGCTGGTTCGAGAGCCCCGTGACGGCTGCGCCGGAGGAGGTGGTGATCGGGATCGCGTCGAGCACCTTCACGGTGTCGCCCGTGACGCGGATCCTGACGATCGCCGGGTCGAAGCCCGGGACCGGGAAGGTGCGGCGCTTGGTGCCGCCCACCTTGATCTGACCGTTGGGGCCGCGGTCGGTGACGGTCCAGAACTCGCCCTTGCGGCCGGTCGCGCTGATGTCGCTGCCGATGCCGCCGAGATCCACCCCGCGGTCGTCGTTCACCGTGCCGGGCAGCAGCCGGTTGCTGAACACGCCGAGCGGGATCTCGCCGAGCGTCGACGTACGCACGACCCGAGCCCGGTCCGCAGGGGCGCCCGTGGCCGGGGCCGCCGCGGTCAGGGCGGCGACCAGGGCGAGCGGCAGGCCCACCGCTGCGGTGCGTCCGAAGGGGCGTCGGCCGTCGGCGTGCGGGGACATGGGGCCTCCTGGGAACCAAGTTCGGTGACAGCGGCCAGATTTGGGCCCCGCCCGGAACGCCGTACGACCGAAGGGTGAACGGGTGGCATCGGCCGTGCGTCGACCCGGCATCAAGCCGACAAGGCATCAAGCCATTAAGCCATCAAGGCACTGAGGCACTGAGGCACTGAGGCATCGCGGCATGCACACGCGCGCGTGTGCGTGCCGCGTGCTCAGCCGGGGGAGCTGCGAGGGGCCCGATGCGGCCCCAGTCCCTGCAGCACATCGCCGAGTTCGTCCGCCGTCAGCGCGGGGGCGGGCAGGGGCGCGGCGGCGGGCGAGGCGCGCAGACCGGCGAGGAGCAGGGCGAGAGGGCGACGCCAGGCGGCGGGGTCGACGGCCGTGGTCAGCGAGGGGACGGCCCGGCCGAGGGCGGCCAGTGCGAAGAGGACGTCCTCCGTGGTGACATCCGCGCGGATGCTTCCCTCGTCGCGGCCGCGCCGCAGGAGCAGCTCCATGGTCGCCCGGTTGTGGGCGTGTACGGCCTGCAAGGACTCGACGCCCTCGATGTGGGTGGTCATCAGGTCGTTCGTGCCGCGATCGGTGGCCAGGACGGCGAACACGGCCTCCAGGTAGCCGACGAGCCCCTCCCAGGGATCCGTGGCGGCGCGCGCCCGCTCACCGGCGGCCACGGTGCCCGTCAGCGGGTCACGGAAGACCGCCTCGACCAGCGCGGCCCGACTCGGGAAGTGCCGGTAGAGCGTGGCGTTCCCCACCCCGGCCCGCCGCGCGATCACGTCCAGGGGTGCCTCCAGCCCCTGTTCGGTGAACACCTCGTGGGCGGCTTCGGTCAGCAGTTCCCGGTTGCGTCGCGCGTCGCGCCGCCGTGCCGGTGCCGTCACGTCGTCCGTCATGATCGCCCTCTCGCATTACCGGGGAGTGCTCCCCGGTAGCAATGCTATCGTCGGCGAAGGAAGTGGGGAGTGCTCCCCACTTCATTGGGAGGGGTGAGACATGGGCAGTTCGGCACTTGTCCTCGGCGGAGGCGGCCCCGTCGGCGGAGCCTGGATGACAGGGGTCCTCGCCGGTCTGAGCGACGCCGGTGTCGACCCTGCGCGCGCGGACGTCGTCATCGGGACGTCGGCCGGCGCGATCTTCGGCTCGCGTCTCCTCGCCGGCGAGCCCGCGCGCGAGCTGTACGCACGCCAACTGGCCGGCGCCGACAAGGTGGACCTCCGCGTCGGCCTCGGACAGACCGTCCGCTTCCTGTGGGCCGCGCTGGGCTCCCGTGACCCGCGGCGCTCCGTACAGCGCCTCGGGCGCGCGGCGCTCAACGCCCGTACGGGCCCCGAGTCCGACGTGTTCGACGCACTGCGCCCCCTGCTGCACGGCGTGGCGGACTGGCCCGGCCACGCGCTGCGGATCACGGCCGTCGACGCCCTCTCCGGGGAACTGACGGCCTTCGACGCCGACTCGGACGTGACGCTCCTCGAAGCCGTCGCCGCGAGCTGCGCCGTCCCGGTCATCTGGCCCCCTGTCACCGTGGCCGGCCGTCGCTGGATCGACGGCGGCAGCCGCGCCACGGCCAACCTCCACCTTGCGCGCGGCCATCACCACGTCCTGGCCGTCGCCCCGATCCCCACCGCCGTGGGCCCCCACCCCGGCGCCGTACGGCAGGCGGCCGCGCTCGCCGCCGTAGGAGCCCGGGTCACCCTCGTGACCCCGGACCGCGTCGCACGCCGTGCCATGGGACGCGACATGACGTCCGACGCGCGCCGCCCCGCGGCCGCCCGCGCCGGCCACGCCCAGGCGACGGCGCTCGCGGCCACGGTGCACGAGATCTGGCGCGCCGAGCGCTAGCTGATGGGCCGGGATGCCGCAGGCCTGACGACCGCCACCGAGAGGAACCCCCATGCCCGCGTCCACTCTGCATGAGCTGGCCCCGGACGGCCATGACCTGGCCTCGGACCCGTACCCCGTCTACGCCGCGCTGCGGGCCAAGGGGCCCGTGCATCGCGTCCTCGTCCCCGGAAGCGGGGAGTGCTGGCTCGTCGTCGCCCACGACGCGGCGCGAGCCGCGCTGGCCGACCCGCGCCTGCGCAACGACATCCGGCACTCCTCCACTTGGCAAAGCGACGGCGGACACGCCGTCGGCCGCAACATGCTCCAGACCGACCCTCCGCAGCACACCCGGTTGCGTCGGCTGGTGGCGTCCCACTTCACGGCCCGGAGCGTCGCCGAGCTGCGCCCGATGATCGAAGCCGTCGCGCGCGACCTCCTCGACACACTGCCTGAGCGGGGGACGGCCGACCTGGTCGCCCGCTACGCGCTGCCGCTGCCCGTCACGGTGATCTGCGGGCTTCTCGGCGTGCCCGTCGCCGACCGGGCGGTGTTCCACGACTGGTCCGGCGAACTGGTCATGCCCACCTCGCCCGGGGCGGCGGCCGCCGCCGGAGCCGCCCTGACCGAGTACCTCGCGGATCTGATCGCCCGTGGACGCGAAGGGCGGACCTCAGGCCTGCTGGGCGACCTCGCGACAGCCGATGGGCTCAGCTCCGAGGAGCTTCTCGGCATGGCGTTCCTGATCCTCGTCGCGGGCCACGAGACGACCGTCGACCTGATCTCCGGTACCGTCCACGCGCTGCTGGCCCACCCGGACCAACTCGCCCTGCTCCGCGACCGACCGGACCTGATCGGGCCGGCGGTCGAGGAGTCCCTGCGCTACCACTCACCCGTGCACGCCACAGCGTTCCGCTTCGCGGCCGAGCCGCTCGACATCGACGGCACCCGGATCCAGGCGGGCGACACCGTGCAGGTCTCACTCGCCGCGGCCTCCCGCGACCCCCTGCGCTTTCCCGAGCCCGACCGCTTCGACCTACGGCGCCCCACGCGCGGGCACCTGGGATTCGGCCACGGCCCCCACCACTGCCTGGGCGCCCCGCTGGCCCGCGCCGAGGCGGCCGTCGCCCTGCGCCTGCTGCTGCGCCACCGGCCCGCTCTCGCCTTCGCGACCGATCCGGGCACGTTGACCTGGCGCAGCAGCACGCTCCTGCGGGGACTGGCCGCACTACCGCTGAGGTTCGGCTGAGGAGAGCCGCGCCGAGGCCAGAGCCGTCGCCGGATCCAGGGCCGACGGGCCCGCGAGTGTCCAGCGATCGCGCTCCTTCCGGTACGGCCACCACCGCCCGTCCCGGCCAAGGCGTACCTGGGCCGGCGCGTCGACGGCCGACCACCGGTTGCCGTCCGCCCTGAGCGAGGGCCGTTCGTCCTCGTCCCAGGCCGAGTCCAGAGCGGCACGCGCGCGTGCGAGTGTGCCGCCCGACGGCTCCCATTCCTCCTCCAGCACCGACAGTGCTTCCGCGCCACCGAGCTCCCACGCGCGCGTGGCGTCCGCCAGCGCCCGCGGGTCGCGCCCCGATCCGACGGCGAGCCGTTCCGCCAGCGCCTGGTCGGGCACGGCCACGGCGAGTCGTACCGCGTCCTGAGCGGTCGTCAACTCGACTACGGGAGCACGAGGTTCGGACGGCGGGCGCAGCGCCTCCGCGAGCAGACGACGTGCCTCCACGGCGGTCCGGGCGGCCAGATGACGGACGGCGACCGGGTCGACGCCCGGGCCCGGCGGTGCCTCGGTGTCCAACGACGGCGGCAGGCCGGGCTCCTCGGGCAGTTCCGGCGGCGCGGGCAGCGGCGGCAGGATCTCTCCGGCCGCGTACGCCTCGGCGGCCGTCACCCCCTGCGGCGCGGCCACCTCCGGCTCGGGTGCCGCGCTGCGGGCCTGGAGAGCCTCCAGGAGGGCGCCTTCGGCGCGACCGCGCATCAGGAGCAGGACGAAGGGGTCCTGGTCCAGCAGTCTGGCCACCTGGTAGCAGAGGGCCGCCGTGTGCCCGCAGTGGTCCCAGGCGCCGCAGTCGCACTCCGGTTCCAGATCGCCCAGCCCCGGCAGGAGTTCGATGCCTGCGGACGCCGCGTCCTCCACCAGATGCGGTGGCATCTCGCGGTCCAGCAGCGCCGCGACGTGACCGGCCCGCTCGACGGCCATGTCGAGGAAGCGGTCCCACTGCTCGGCGGACAGTTCACCCAGCAGGACGTCGGCCCGGTGCGTGGTGCGGTCACGGTCCAGGACGACCGCCGTGATGCGCCCGGGACGCACCGACACCGCGCCCACCGCGCCCGCGCGGGCGAGACCGCGGCCCGCCTTCACCTGCGCCGTGTCCAGCGCGGCGTCCTCCAACGCCCGCAGCCAGGCCCGGCCCCACCACGTCTGCGCGAAACCCCGCCCCTGGGCGGGCGGCAGCGCCGCGAACGTGCGCTCCCTGTCACCGGCGTGTCCGCTCATCGTGCGCCCCCTCGAAGTTCCACCAGATCGGCCAGCTCCGCGTCCGTCAGCTCGGTCATCGCCGCCTCGCCGGACCCGAGCACCGCCTCGGCCAGCTCCCGCTTGCTGCGCAGCATGTCGGCGATACGGTCCTCGACCGTCCCCTCCGCGATCAGCCGGTGCACCTGCACGGGGCGCGTCTGGCCGATGCGGTACGCGCGGTCGGTGGCCTGCGCCTCGACGGCAGGGTTCCACCAGCGGTCGTAGTGCACGACGTGCTCGGCCCGGGTGAGGTTCAGGCCCGTGCCCGCCGCCTTCAACGACAGCAGGAACACCGGCACTTCACCCTCCTGGAACCGGCGCACCATCTCCTCGCGCCCGGCGACCGGCGTTCCGCCGTGCAGGAACTGGGTCGGCAGGCCGCGCGCTGCCAGATGGCGCTCGATGAGACGGGCCATGCGCACGTACTGCGTGAACACCAGGACGCTCGCCCCTTCGGCGACGATGGTGTCGAGCAGTTCGTCCAGCAGCTCCAGCTTGCCGGAGCGGCCGACGATGACCGGTTCGTCCTCCTTGAGGAACTGCGCCGGGTGGTTGCAGATCTGCTTCAGCCCGGTCAGCAGCTTCACGATCAGCCCGCGCCGCGCCATGCTGTCCGCCCCGGAGATCTCCGCCAGGGTCTCGCGCACCACGGCCTCGTACAGGCCGGTCTGTTCCGGGGTCAGCGACACGGCACGGTCGGTCTCGGTCTTCGGCGGCAGCTCCGGGGCGATGCCGGGATCCGACTTGCGGCGCCGCAGCAGGAAGGGGCGCACCAGCCGGGACAGACGCTCCGCGGCGGCCGGGTCCTGACCGCTCTCGACGGCCTGTGCGTACCGGGCCCGGAAGGTACCGAGCCGTCCCAGCAGCCCCGGAGTCGTCCAGTCGAGGATCGCCCACAGCTCGGACAGGTTGTTCTCCACCGGGGTTCCGGTGAGCGCCACGCGTGCGCGTGCCCCGATCGAGCGCAGTTCGCGGGCCGTCGCCGAGTACGGGTTCTTCACGTGCTGCGCCTCGTCCGCCACGACCATCCCCCACCCGGCGTCCGCGAGCCGGGGGGCGTCCAGGCGCATCGTGCCGTACGTGGTGAGCACGAACTCCCCGTCGGCCAGGCCGTCGAGCTCGCGGCGCGGACCGTGGAAGCGGCGCACGGGCGTACCCGGGGCGAACTTCTCGATCTCGCGCTGCCAGTTGCCCATCAGGGACGTCGGGCACACCACAAGCGTGGGGCCCGCGGTCGCCGGGTCGGTCTGGCGGTGCAGATGCAGCGCGATGAGAGTGATCGTCTTGCCGAGTCCCATGTCGTCGGCCAGACAGCAGCCGAGGCCCGAGGACGTCATGCGGGCCAGCCAGTTCAGGCCCCGGCGCTGGTAGTCCCGCAGGGGTGCGGCGAGCGCGGCGGGCTGCGGAACCGGCTCCTGGCCTTCCGGGTCCGCCAGCCGGTCCCGCAGGGCCGCCAGCCACCCGGTGGGCCGCACATCGACCGGGAGGCCGTCGACCTCGGCGGAGCCCGTCAGGGCGGCCCTCAGGGCGTCGACGGGAGTCACCTTGCGGTCCTGGCGGGCCCGGGCCCGGCGCACCTCGTGCGGGTCGACCAGGACCCACTGGTCACGCAGTCGCACCACGGGGCGGTTGGCCTCGGCGAGCCGGTCCAGCTCCTCGCGCGTGAGCTGCTGGCCGCCCAGGGCGAACCACCAGTCGAACGCGAGCAGGGCGTCCGCGGAGAGGAACGACGGCGTGTCCGCCGACCCCCGGTCGTGGCCGTCCGGCGGGCCGACCAGCGCGCGCGTGGTGAGCCTTCTGGCCATGTCCTTCGGCCAGTGCACCTCGACACCCAGGTCGGACAGGGCGTGCGCGCCCGTGCCGAGCAGGTCGGTGATCTCCTCGTCGGCCAGTTCGACCGCGTCCGGGACGGCCGCCGAGAGCAGCGGCGCGAGCGGGGGCCACGCGCGTGCGGCCCTGCGGAGCGCCAGCAGACAGTCCATCCGCGCATGGGGGCCGAACGCGGTGGAGCCGCCCCATACGGCGGCGGCGTCCGCCACGATCGTCGGATCGCTCACACTGTGCACCTGGAGGACGGACCGGAAGGCAGGCACCTCGCCGTCGGTCAGCCCGCGCACCTCGATCCGCAACGAGAGGCGTACGCCCGCGTCGTGGCCGGCGGCGACATCCGCCGCCCAGACCCGCTGCTCGGGCATGTGCCGCGGTTCCCGGCCGGCGTAGGCGGGTGCGCCCGTCACGAGGGGCGCCGCGGGAGAACGCGGGAGGGTGTCGGCGACCGCGTCCAGGAAGGCGCGCAGCAGTAGTTCGGGCTCGGGCAGCCGCAGCGGCTCGGCGCCGCTCAGCGGTACGGCGTGTGCCTCGGGCGGCATGGCCGCGGCGAGCCGGCGGACCCGCTCGACGTCCGCGGTGCCCATGGGGCCCACCCGCCAGGCGTCGTGGTCGGTGGGGGACAGACCGGGCAGCAGCAGCCCGCGCGCCACGCACTGCAGGGCCAGCACGGCCGCGGCGCCCCAGAAGACGGTCGCCCGGTGCCCGTGCGTGGAGGTACGCGCACGCGTGAGGACCGGCAGGGCGGCACGTACCGGGAGCAACACCGCGGGCAGGCGCACCAGTTCCACACCGGCGCCGCCGGGTGTCACGAGTGCCAGCTCCTCGACGGTCCCCGCCGCCACAGCGGGTGGAGGAGCGCCGTCGGGCTGCCAGAAGGCCACGCGGCCGGTGCGGGCCGGGTCGCCGGGCACGAAAACGGCGCGGCACGAGGCCAGTTCGGAGATCTCGGACGGTGATGCCGCGGGAACCCTCTGCACAGAGATCGCGGAACTCCTCAAACTTGACTACGTCGTCGGGGTGGTCGAGGGTACCTCACCGCCCGGCCCTTCGCGGCCGTGGTCTGTGACACATTTCGCAGGGGTGTCGGCAACCCCCCTGTCCGCCCGGTGCTGACCCCCGCACACACACGGGGGGTCGCCGCATGGTCGCGACCGGTCACCGGTCCGTACGTTTCCTCAGGTCAGCACGTTTCCTGAGAGAGCCGGAGCCCGGACATGTCCCAGAGCACCGCCACCGTCGCACCCCGCCCGCGCGGTACGTCCGGCCCCTCGCCCGGCGGCAGCGAGTTCGCTCCCCTCCTGCGCGCGGTGAAGGGCCGGGGCCTCCTGGACCGCCGCCACGGCTGGTACACCCGGGCCGTCGCCGTCAACACACTCGCCCTCGCCGGACTCGTCACGGCCGTCTCCCTGTCCGGTGACTCCTGGCGGACCCTGCTGCTGGCCCCGCTCCTGGCCGTGTTCTGTGCCCGCACCGCCTTCATAGGCCACGACGCGGGCCACGCCCAGATCACCGGCGACAAGGCGGCCGGCCGTCTCATCGGGCTCGTCCACGGCAATCTGCTGCTGGGGATGAGCTACTCCTGGTGGAACCACAAGCACAACCGGCACCACGCCAACCCCAACCACATAGACAAGGACCCCGACGTCGCCGCGGACGTCCTCGTCTTCACCGGCGAACAGGCCAGGACGCGCACCGGCTTCAGGCGCCGGCTCACCCGTCACCAGGCTTGGCTGTTCTTCCCGCTCACCCTCCTCGAAGGCGTCGCCCTGAAGATCCAGGGCTTCCGGGACCTGCGCCGACAGGCGCCGGGGGAGCGTGCCGTGGAGGGCGCTCTGCTGGTGAGCCACATCGCCGCCTACGCCACGCTCCTGCTGACCACCATGTCCCCCGGCAAGGCCCTGGCCTTCGCGGCGATCCACCAGGCCCTGTTCGGCCTGCATCTCGGAATGGCCTTCGCCCCCAACCACAAGGGCATGGAGATGCCCGACCCCGACGGCGAGTCCTGGGGCCACCTGCGCCGCCAGGTGCTCACCTCCCGCAACATCCGCGGCGGCCTCCTCACCGACTGGTTCCTCGGCGGCCTCAACTACCAGATCGAGCACCACCTCTTCCCCAGCATGCCCCGGCCCCATCTGCGTCTCGCGCAGCCTCTGGTGCGCGCCCACTGCCGGGATCTGGGTATCCCCTACACGGAGACGGGCCTCGTCGACTCCTACCGTCAGGCCCTGAGTCACATGCGCGAGGTGGGCGAGCCGCTGCGGGCGGACCGCTAGGCGAGGCGTATCCGGGGCATCTCAGGGATGTCTCAGGGTCGCGGAGCGGAACTGCGGGAAGCGCGGACCCGTTTCCAGGACAGAGAGCGGCAACCGCCGCGAAGGAGGCGACGTACATGTCGAAGAACGCGAAGATCGCCGCGGGGGGAGTGGCGGTCGGACTGCTCCTGCTGATCTGGCTGCCCTGGTGGGCCGCATTCCTGATCATCCTGGGAGTCCCGGCCGCCGCGTACCTCACCCTGGACCCCTCACAGCGGCGCAGGCTGCGCCGCGTCACCCGCAAGGAACTCGGCCGCTGACGCACCCGCACCGGCCGGGGTCACAAGAGACCCGGACGGTGCGGCGCACCGGCTCAGCTGGGGCGTACGGCCATCTTGTCGAGTGCTGCCAGCAGTCCCGGAAGCTCGGGGCCCCGTCCCACCGGCAGGACCTCGCCGGGCTCGTCGTCGAGCAGCACGAACGCGATGTCGTCGGTCCTGGCGACCAGGGACCAGCCGGGGCCGTCGGCGCGCAGCGTCCGTGCGTCGCCCGACGCGAAGGACGACCGGACGCGCCCCAGGGGCGGAGGCGAATCCACGTAGGCGCGGGCTTCGGCCAGGACGCGCCGGATGCCGCTGTGGCCCTTGGGCCCCTTCTTCCGGGATTCACCCGACGCTCCGTCGCCGACGGCCTGGCCCTCGGCGGCCCGGTCGCTCGCGGCCCCGCCCGCCGTGGGTTTGCCCTTCGGGGCATCGGGATCCGAGGCCGCCCCGTCGGAGCCCTCGCCGTGCGGGCCCGCACTGTCCGAGGCTTCGCCGTCGGAAGCCTTGCCGTCGGAGCCCTTGCCGTTCGCGGCCGTGGCGCCCGGGGCGGACCCGCCGTTCGGGCTCAGGAAGGCCGCGTCATCGATCTGTTCCCGCCACATCGCCCACTGGAGCGCGATCTCGTCGGCGCCCAGACGTCGCTGGGCTGCCCCCCACGTGGAGGTGTCCGGGGGTGTCAGTGGCGGGCCGCCGACGGCTTCCGGATCGGGATCGTGCGGCGCCGGCACCCCGGGCGCGGCGACGGCGACCGCGAGCGGCCACCCGGGCAGCGCGGCCACGACCGTGCGCTCGTCGGGCGACAGGTCGTACTCCATGCCGCAGTCCCAGGTCGCGATGGCGACGGCGACCAGCGAGACGTCGTCGATGACGACCGTCCACCGGGCGCCGCTGCCGTCCTGGCCGAGCACCAGGCCGTAACCGTGCGCCAGCGGCGCCAGACCGAGCGCCGCGCACGCCTCCGGATAGTCGTCGCCCAGCACGCTCGGGAACTTCGCCGGCGTCAGCAGCACCGCCGTCAGCACATAGAGCGCGTCGTCCGCGGCGGCGACGGCGTCCTCGTCCGTCCCGGCCATCACAGCCTCCCCATCGGTTCGTCCAACGGCGCGCACCCTAGTGTGCGCGGAAGGCGCTTGTCACGACTCCCAAGAACACCCGGAGCTGCAGTTTTCCGGCTGGACGGGGGCGAATCGACCACTCTTGCCGACCGCTCAGGCCGCCGGCAGTCCGAGGAGCGCACGTGCCACCGTACGCGGGGACTCGTCGCGCTCCCGCGCCAGGGCGATGACGGCCCGGCACGCCAGCTCGTTGACCCCGAACGAGAGGGCCTCCGGCGACACCCAGGCCGACGCCTCGTCGATCCGGTCCTGGTCGTCCTCCGCGCAGGCCGAGACGTACGCGGCGGCGGCCTCGAACAGATTGTGCGCACGGCCTTCCCCGCCGGTGGGCGCCTCAGTGCGCAGCGCTTCGACGAATCGGGCGCTGGACTCGCGGAACCTGCCCCACATGCCGACCACCTTCCCCCTGCGTGACGTGATCCTGGCGAACGTTCGTCTTCTTCCACTCAACGTAAAGTCGGAGCCCCGGCGGCAGAAGAGGGCCGGAGGGCGGCGGTGCGGTCGTCGTTCGCGGAGGGCCGTATTCCACTCACCGCGCCGAGCCCGAGGCGGACCTTCCCTTGTCGCGCAGAAGGGCCGGAAAACGGTCAATGCCCTGTGCGGGAAGGGATACTCATGTCGTCTCACGACATGATGACCAGGGGGAGGAATGCGGTGAACGCTGCCGGAGGGACAGGCCGTAGGGGAGCAGGCGGCGGGGACGGACGGCATGCCGTCGTCGTGGGCGGGAGCCTCGCGGGGCTTCTCGCGGCGCACGTCCTGGCCGGGCACGCCGAGCGGGTGACCGTCGTCGAGCGCGACCGGTTCCCGGAGGGCGCCAAGCCACGGCCCGGGGTGCCGCAGGGCCGCCACCCGCACGTCCTGCTCCAGGGCGGCCAGCGGGCCCTGGAGTCACTGCTGCCGGGGTTCCTGGCGGAGCTGCGCGAGGCGGGGGCGCCTCGGGTGGGCATGCCCGCCGACATGGTGCTGTGGCAGAGCGGCCGCTGGTTCCGGCGCGTGCCCGCGTCGACGCACATCTACACCGGCTCCCGCGCACAGCTGGAGGAACTGGTGCGGCGGCGGGTCCTCGCCGACCCGGTGATCAGCGTGCTGGAGGGGACCGACGCCGTCGGGCTCCTCGGTGACGCCACGCGCGTGCGGGGTGTGCTGGTGCGGGACCGCTCCGGCGACACGCGCGCGAAGTCCCGCCCCCTGGAGGCCGATCTGGTCGTCGACGCCTCCGGCAGCGGCACGAAGGCCCCGCAGTGGCTCGCGGCGATCGGCGCCGAGCGCCCGCGCGAGGAGACCATCGACACCGGACTCGCCTACGCCTCCCGCGTCTACCGCGGCACGAACGGCGCCCTCGACGGCGAGACCCGCGGCTACTACGCCTATCCCGACCCCGAGCAGGTGCACGCCGGAGGCGCACTGCCGCTGGAGGACGGCAGTCATCTGGTGATCGTCTCGGGCCTGCGCGGCGACGAACCGCCCACGGGTGACGACGAGTTCGTGACGTACGCCAAGAGGCTGCCGCATCCACCCCTGCACCGGTGGCTGGCCGAGGCCGAACCGCTCTCCCCGGCGTTCGGCCACCGACGGACCGCGAACGTCCGCCGACGCCACGACCTGCCCGGCCGACCGGCAGGATTCCTCGCCACCGGCGACGCCCTGTGCACCTTCAACCCGATCTACGGGCAGGGCATGGCCGTGGCCGCGATGAGCGCGGTCGCCCTGCGGGACGCGCTCGCCGACCGGCGCCGGACGCCCACGACACGGCGCGTGCAGCAGGCGCTCCTGGCGGCGTCCCGGCTCGCGTGGGACATCTCCGCCGGGGCGGACCGCAAGATGCCGGGCGCGGTCGGCACGGCGGTCGACGGCAGGCCCGGGGACCAGGTCGCCGGGTGGTACCTGAGCCGCGTCCAGGAGCGTGCCCCCGGCGACCCTGTCGTGGGCCGGGCCTTCCGTGCCGTCCTGACGCTGTCCGCGCCCGTCACCGCCCTGTTCGCGCCGGCCGTGGCCCGGGCCGTCCTGTTCGGGCCACCCGCGCCGACGCCGACCGAGCCGCCCGCGGCACCGGAGGAGCCCGTGGCCCCGACGGGCTGACGGGCTCACTCGGGGAGCGACGTGATCGTCTCCCGCAGCGAGCGGAGCTCTTCCCGCGAGGTGGCGCGGGCGATGGTCAGCACCCCGCGCCGGAAGGGATCGTCCACCTCCTCGGCGCTCAGCGGCCGGTCGCCCTCGTGGAAGAAGCCGGCGGGCTCCTCCAGGAAGGCGAGCCGGCGCCGCAGTACGGCCGCCTGCGCGTCCGCGTCGTCCAGGTGCCGGAGGAAGGCGAGGACCGTGGGGAGGCGCGCGAGGCGCTGGAGGCGGCAGGCGTGTGCGTGCTGACCGTCCCCGGCGCCGGGCACAACATCGTGCTCGACAACCCCGACGCCTTCGCCGCGGTGGCCGCCGGCAGGTGGTGAGCGTGGTCAGTCCTCGCGGACGGCCAGGGCCAGGAAGCGGGCGTCCTCGTCGGCGTACGACGTCATGCGCCATCCCGAACCGGCCAGCAGGGGACGGAGGTTGGGCTCGGCGCGCAGGTCCTCGGGAGTGATCTGCCGTCCCTGCCGCGCGGCGAGCGCCGCCCTGCCGATCGGATGGAACAGGGCCAGGACACCGCCGGGCCGCACCACCCTGGCCAACTCGCGCAGGTTCTCGGCGGGTCGGGGCAGATGCGAGATCAGGCCCGCTCCGAAGACGGCGTCGAGCGATCGGGAGCGCAGCGGCAGCGCGGCCACGTCGGCGAGCAGCAGCCGCCCCTGCCGGTCCCGTCCGGCGCGTACGGCCGCGTGCAGCATGGCCGGGGTCAGATCGGCTCCGAGGACCACTCCCGAGGGCCCCACGGCCGCCCGCAGGGGCGGCAGGGCGCGTCCGGTGCCGCAGCCCGCGTCGAGGACGCGGTCGCCCGCGCGCAGCCCGAGCTCCCCGACCGCGGCGGCGTAGGCCGGACCGTCGTCCGGGAACCGGCTGTCCCAGTCGGCGGCGCGCGCCGAGAAGAACTCCTGAACGTGTGTGTGGTCGTCGCTCATGTTCCGCATGATCCCTCACCGACACGGATGAAGCCCCGGCGCACATGTTCGAGCGCGCCGCGATCGTTCAGGCGCACCTCTGCGCCATATTCCAACACCTTTCGAAATGCGCCCTCTTTGTGCGCCCCTGTCCCGACTAGCGTCCCTTGGCCATGGGACACCTGGACCACGCAGCCCTGGGCTGGCTGACGCCCGCACTCTCGTACGTCATGGCCTGCATCGGCGCCGCGCTCGGCCTGCGCTGCACCATGCGCGCGCTCGGCGCCACCGGACGTTCGCGCCGCAACTGGCTCATCACCGCGGCCTCGGCCATCGGGACCGGCATCTGGACCATGCACTTCGTGGCCATGCTCGGCTTCAGTGTCAGCGGTACCGACATCCGCTACGACGTACCCCTGACCATCGCCAGTCTCCTGGTCGCGATGGTCGTCGTCTCCGCCGGCGTCTTCGCGGTCGGCTACGGCCGCGACCGGGTCCGCGCGCTCTTCCTGGGCGGACTCACCACCGGCCTGGGCGTGGCGAGCATGCACTACCTGGGCATGGCCGCCGTACGGCTGCACGGCGGCGTCCACTACGACCCGGCGCTCGTCGGACTCTCCGTCCTCATTGCCGTCGTCGCGGCGACGGCGGCCCTGTGGGCGGCGCTCAACATCAAGTCGCCCGTCGCCGTCACCCTCGCCTCCCTCATCATGGGCGCCGCGGTCAGCAGCATGCACTACACCGGGATGTTCGCGGTGAGCGTGCGGGTCTCGCCCTCCGGCGACGTCCTGCCCGGGGCGACGGCGATGCAGTTCATCTTCCCGCTCGCCGTCGGACTCGGCTCCTACCTGTTCCTGACCTCGGCCTTCGTCGCGCTGTCGCCCACGACCGGAGAGCGCGAGGCATCCGCCTCGGCCCAGCGCCCGGTCGAGAACGTCGCCTCCTAGCGGCGGATCCGGACCCCGGACGGCCCGACCACACGCCCCCGAACCACTCCCGAGCGAGGAGGCCATGCGTACACCGCGTAGGACCCTCACAGCCGGCGCCGAGACGCCGCACCAGACACCCGCGCGCGGGCGTCGCGCACATGCCGGACCACCGGCCGACGAAAGCCCGGACGACCCCCTGGGTCCCCCGGCCGAGGACATACCCGCGCGCGCGGGACACTGGCGGATACGCCCCCGCACGGTCCGCGCCAAGATCGTCTGCCTGCTCATGGTGCCCGTGGTCTCCCTGCTCGCGCTGTGGGCCTACGCCACGGTCAGCACCGCCCAGGACGTGTCCCGGCTGCGGCAGTTGCAGCGCGTGGACAGCGCCGTGCGCTCTCCCGTCACCGACGCCGTGACCGCACTGCAGGCGGAGCGAGCGGCCGCCGTCCGTTACGCGACCGACCCGTCCGCCGCGCAGCGCGACGACCTGCGCGCGCTCGCCGCGCGCACCGACCGGGCCGTGGCACGCCTGCGGCTCGGCGACGACGACACGGTGGCCGACAGCGAGGAACTGCCCGCCGGTGTCGCCCAGCGGCTCGAAGCCTTCGTGACCGGCGCCGAACAACTGCGCCCCGTGCGCGCCGCCGTGCTGGACCGCAGCGCCGGCTGGGACGAGACCTACGGCCGCTACACCCGGACCATCGCCGGCGCCTTCGCCGTGGGCGGGGCCCTCACCGGCATCCAGGACGCCGACCTCGGCTCCGACGCGCGCGTGCTGCTGGAGTTCTCCCGCGCGGGCGAGTCGCTGGCCCAGGAGGACGCCGTGCTGTCGAGCGCGCGGCTGGCGGGGGTCCTCGCCGGAGAGCGGCTGCGGCTGTTCACGGGGGCCGTCGACACCCGCCGAGCCCTCGTCGAGGGCGCCGTCACCGACCTGCGCGGCTCCGACCGCGCCGCCTGGCGCAAGGTCGCCGGCAGCACCGCCTACGCCACCGTGACCGCCGCCGAGGACCGCACGCTCGCCGCCGCGCCCGGCGTCCGCGCGGTCGAGTCGACGCCGGAGGCCACCTGGCAGGCGGCACACGCGCGCGTGCAGGAGGGCATGCGCACCGTCGAGCACACGGCGGGCAGCGGCGTGGCCCACCGCGCGGACCCGTTCACCCGGGGCCTGCTCACCCCGGCCGGAGCCGCGGTCCTGCTCGGCCTGATCGCCGTCGCCGCGTCGCTCGTCATCTCGGTGCGCATCGGACGGGGGCTGGTCATCGAGCTGGTGAGCCTGCGCAACAGCGCCCTGGACATCGCCCGCCGCAAACTCCCCGAGGCCATGGAGCGGCTGCGCGCCGGTGATGAGATCGACATCCGCTCCGAGGCCCCGCCGGGACCGCCCGCGGAGGACGAGGCAGGCCAGGTCGCCGAGGCCCTGACGACGGTCCACCGCGCCGCACTGCGGGCCGCTGTGGAGCGCGCCGAGCTCGCCAGCGGCATCTCCGGGGTCTTCGTCAACCTCGCCCGCCGCAGCCAGGTACTCGTCCACCGCCAGCTGAGCCTGCTCGACAGCATGGAACGCCGCTCCGACGACCCCAACGAACTGAGCGACCTCTTCCGCCTCGACCACCTCACCACCCGCATGCGCCGCCACGCGGAAAGCCTGATCATCCTTTCCGGAGCGGCACCCGGCCGCGCCTGGCGGATGCCGGTCTCACTGACCAACGTGGTCCGCGCGGCCGTCTCCGAGGTCGAGGACTACGCGCGCGTGGAGGTGCGTCAACTGCCCGACGCCTCCGTCGTCGGCGCGGCGGTCGCCGACCTCACCCACCTGCTCGCCGAGATCATCGAGAACGCCGCGCAGTTCTCCCCACCCCACACGCGTGTGCGGGTCACCGGCGAGCCCGTCGGCAACGGTTACGCCGTCGAGGTCGAGGACCGGGGTCTGGGCATGGGCAAGGAGACCCTCGATGAGGCCAACCGCCGCATCGAGCAGTCCGAGATGCTCGACCTGTTCGACAGCGACCGGCTGGGCCTGTTCGTGGTCAGCAGGCTCGCCGCCCGGCACGGCATCAAGGTGCACCTGCGCACCTCGCCCTACGGCGGCACCACCGCCGTAGTCCTGCTGCCCACGGCACTGCTGCACATCAAGGCGGCGGAACGTTCCCCCGCCAAGGCCGCGGACCGGGAACGGCTCACGGAACGGGAGTACGCGCGCGTGGCCGCCACCGAACGGGACCAGGAGTCCGTGCCCGCCCCCGCCGAGCGGCCCGCTCTGGTGGCTCCCCTGACGGCCGCGGCCGACCGGGGCACGGCCGACACACCGCCCTCCGGAGTCACCGCCCTGCGTCTGCGCCGGCCGCCCGAGGAACCGGCGGAGTCCCAGGACCTTCCCCGCCGGGTCCGGCAGGCGAGCCTCGCTCCCCAGCTGCGCGAGCAGCGCTCCGCGGACCCGGCCCCGGCGACCGCCCGCCAGGACGACGACGACCGTACGCCGGAGGTCGTGCGGGACCGGATGGCGGCGTACCGCGAGGGCTGGGCCCGCGGCGGCGGCAGGCAGCCCGGACGCGGTGCCACCCCCGACACCCCGGCGGGCAGAGACAGCAGCGAAGGAGACCGAGGATGATCCAGGACCCGAGTACGAGGGCCGACACGGGGGTCCCCCCGCGCGAGCGGAACCGGGAGTGGGGGAGGTCCGGCGAACTCGACTGGCTGCTGGACGACCTGGTGCTGCGGGTGAGCGAGGTACGGCATGCCGTGGTGCTCTCCAACGACGGCCTCGCCGTGGGCGCCTCGACGGACCTGCGCCGCGAGGACGCGGAGCACCTCGCCGCGGTCTCCTCCGGATTCCACAGTCTGGCCAAGGGCGCCGGCCGGCACTTCGGCGCCGGAGGAGTGCGCCAGACCATGGTCGAGATGGACGACGGCTTCCTGTTCGTGGCCGCCGCGGGGGACGGCTCCTGTCTCGCCGTCCTCACCGCGGTGACCGCGGACATAGGCCTGGTCGCCTACGAGATGGCACGGCTGGTCAAGCGGGTCGGGGAGCACCTCTACACGCCGCCGCGCGTGGGCGCCCGGCCGCCCGCCGGATGAGAGGGAAGGACGGTCGGCTCAGATGACCGAGGACATGGCGGGCGTCCCTTACGACCAGGGCAGCCAGTGGTACGACGGCGAGGCCGGGCCCCTCGTCCGCCCCTACGCGATGACGGGCGGGCGCACCAAACCCGGCCCCACCGGCGTGCGTTTCGATCTGATCGCCCTCGTCACCCTCGCCGTCGGCGCGCCCGGGGCCGGTGACGACACGGCGCTCGGGCCGGAGCACCGGGCCCTGATCGAACTGTGCCGCACCGAGACGCAGTCGGTGGCGGAACTCTCCGCGGGCGCCGACCTGCCCGTGGGCGTGGTCAGGGTGCTCCTGGGGGACCTCCTCGAACTCGGCTGCGTCACCGTCAGCCGTCCGGTGCCGCCCGCTCAGCTGCCCGACGAACGGATTCTGCGCGAGGTGATCGAAGGGCTCCGGGCGCTGTAGATGAACGTTCAGAACCGGGCAAAAAGTGGTCCAACCCCTCGAAGGGGAGCTCCAGTTGTCATGATGCTGCCTTCGCGACCCCGTACCGCCGACGTCGCCGCCCGTTGCCGGCCCCCCCGAGAGAAGTGATCGATGGTCTCCGAGAACTCCGACGCACAGGGCGGCGAGACGACCGCCCTCGCGCTGAAGATACTGGTCGCCGGCGGGTTCGGCGTGGGCAAGACCACCCTGGTGGGCGCGGTCAGCGAGATCAGGCCGCTGCGCACGGAGGAACTGCTCAGCGAGGCGGGACAGTCGGTGGACGACACGGACGGTGTGGACCAGAAGGTCACCACCACGGTCGCCATGGACTTCGGGCGGATCACCATCCGCTCCGGCCTGTCGCTCTATCTCTTCGGCACCCCGGGCCAGGACCGCTTCTGGTTCCTGTGGGACGAGTTGTCGCAGGGCGCGCTGGGAGCCGTCGTCCTCGCGGACACCCGGCGCCTGGAGGACTGCTTCCCGGCCGTGGACTACTTCGAGCACCGGCACATCCCGTTCGTGGTGGCCGTCAACTGCTTCGCCGGTGCCCGGACCTTCGGCGCCCAGGACGTCTCGCGCGCCCTCGACCTTGACCAGGGCACACCCGTGGTGCTGTGCGACGCGCGGGACCGCGACTCGGGCAAGGAGGTGCTGATCCGGCTGGTCGAGTACGCCGGGCGGATGCACACCGCCCGGCTGCTCGACTCGGTGAGCTGACCGCGAGGGGTGCGGCCGGCCCACCGGTACGTCACTCCGCCACGGCCTTCTCCGCCAGTACCTTGTCGATCCGCACACGGACGAGGAGTTCCCCCGGCACGCCGTTGCGGGCGCCGAACTCCTCGGCCCGTTCCTCACCCATGTACCGCGCCCCGATCCGCCCGGCCCAGTGCCGGAGCTCGTCGGGCTCCTCCGAGATCCGGGCCCTGCCCTGCAGCACCACGTAGTCGAAGGGCGGCCGGTCGTCGTCCACACACAGGGCGACCCGCCCGTCCCGCGCCAGGTTGCGCCCCTTCACGGTCGCCTTCCCGGTGTTGAACACCAGGTCGTCCCCGTCGAGCACGAACCAGATCGGTGCCACATGCGGACTCCCGTCGGCCCGGACGGTCGACAACTTGCCGGTGCGGGTGCCGTGCGAGACGAACTCCCGCCATTCCTCATCGGTCATCTTCTGTGCCATGTCCCCATTCTCCTTGCCCCGTTGACGGTCGTGGGGAAGGCTTGCTGGGGATCCTCCGGGCAGGAGGAGACGTCACACGGGGAGACGGGACACATGCCGGAGAAGCAGGGGCTCGGCTGGCTGCTGGACGATCTGACCGAGCGCGTCGACCATGTGCGGCACGCGCTGGTGCTGTCCAACGACGGGCTGGTGACGGGCGCCAGCACGGGACTGCGCCGCGAGGACGCGGACCACCTCGCCGCCGTCTCGTCCGGCCTGCACAGCCTGGCCAAGGGCTCGGGGCGCCACTTCGGCGCGGGCAGCGTACGGCAGACGATGATCGAGTTCGACGACGCGGTGCTGTTCGTCACCGCGGCCGGCACCGGCAGCTGTCTGTGCGTGCTCAGCGGCTCCGACGCCGACTTCGGCCGGATCGCCTACGAGATGACCCTGCTCGTCAACCGGGTCGGCGAGCACCTCGACGTGGACGCCCGCCGACCCGAGCGGAGCCCGGCAACGGACCTCTGACCTGCCTGTTCTCCGGTCCGTTGGAGTTATCCACAGGCCCGCCCGGCTTCGCGCCCCACCGGCTACGGTTTCTGTCACGGCGAACGCACACAGCGTGAGCGACCGACTCCACGGGGGAGCGACCATGACGAGCGGTACCGTCACCCAACTGCAGCGGAATGCCTGCACACCCAGCCGAGCCGCGCGCGAACTGGGCCTGAGGCGCAGCGAGTTCGACCTCGCCGTCCACCTCGGCCAGATCCGGACGGTGCCCGACGAAGGGGGCGGGGGCCGACGCGTCACGCGGTCCGAGCTCGACCGGCTCCGGGCCACCGCCGGCTTTGCCGACTCACTGCGCCGGCGGGTACGGCTCGTGGGCACCACCGAGGGCGCGGAGGTCATGGGCATCCCGGTCGGCAGGTTCACCCGTCTGGCGCGCCTCGGCCTGTTCTCGCCGGTGCGCTTCTATCTGAACCGCTACCGGGCCGTGGTGTGGCTGTATCTGGCCGACGAGCTGGAGGAGTTCACGACGGTCGAGGACAACACCCCGCTGCTGACCGCCCGGTGCCTGCCCGAGGGGTTGCGCGGCATGCTGGACGAGGGCGTGGACCTGCGCGCCCGCAACTGGCGCGGACGGCACCGCGGGTTCCTTCTGCGCCTGGCCGAGAACCCCTGGGAGAGCGCCGGAGCCCTCGCCGCCTTCCTCGACCCGGTCCGGATCGCGCAGCTCGTCCCGGACCCCTACGAGCGGTCCCACCTCCATCGCTTCCGGCCGGGACCACCCGCGCACGGGGCGCAGGGCACGCCCGCCGCGCGTCTCATCGAGAAGATCATGACGGCGGACGACCCGGCCGAGATCGCCTGGCTGACGACCGAACTGACCGGCGTCCTTCAGGACGCGCGAAGGTTCCGGCCCGCGCCACGCCCCGCGGCCCGGGAAACACCCTCCGCCCCGCCACCGACGGAGCCGGCCCCCCGGGAAGCGTCCCGAGGGCTGCTGGGCTGGCTCCGCCGCAGAAGCGCCTGACCTACAGCGGCCGGAACAGCCCCTCCTGGACGACGGACACCAGCAGCCGCCCCTCCGTGTCGTAGATCCGGCCACGGGCCAGACCACGTCCACCCGTCGCGATCGGCGACTCCTGGTCGTACAGGAACCACTCGTCAGTACGGAACGGCCGGTGGAACCACATGGCATGGTCCAGCGACGCGATGTCGAAGCTCCGCGGGCCCCACAGGGGCTGGACCGGGAGACGGACGGCGTCCAGGAGAGTCATGTCGCTCGCGTACGTCAGCGCGCAGGTGTGCACGACCGGGTCGTCCCCGAGCGGCCCGACCGCGCGCATCCACACCGCGCTGCGCGGCTCGGCGTCCTTGACCTCCTCGGCGCTCCAGCGCAGCCGGTCCACGTACCGGATGTCGAAGGGCTGGCGGCGCGCCATCCGCTCCAACTGCTCGGGCAGTTCGCCCAGATGCTCCCGGATCTCGTCCCCGACCGTCGGCAGGGACTCCGGGTCCGGGACCTTGCGGGCCGGCGGCAGCTGGTGCTCGAAGGGACCTTCCTCAGGCTTGTGAAAGGAGGCGGTGAGATTGAAGATCGTGCGCCCCTGCTGCACGGCGGTGACCCGCCGCGTGGTGAACGACCGTCCGTCCCGCACCCGCTCGACCTGGTACACGATCGGTACCCCCGGCCGGCCCGGACGCAGGAAGTACGCGTGCAGCGAGTGCACCGGGCGCTCGCCGTCCGTGGTGCGGGCGGCGGCGACCAGCGCCTGGCCCGCCACCTGGCCGCCGAAGACCCGCTGGAGGGACTCGTGCGGGCTTCGGCCACGGAAGATGTTGACCTCGATCTGCTCCAGGTCGAGCAGGTCGACGAGCCTCTCGGCCGGGTTGGTCATGGGTGGGACTCTCCTTGGCTCACTACCGGGCTTCGCCTCACGACCGGACGGGGGATCGCAACCGGCCTCGGGCTCACAGCTGGCCGACATCGGTGACCCGGACGACCGCGCGGCCCTCGGCGTCGGAGGCGACGAGGTCGATCTCCGCGCTGATGCCCCAGTCGTGGTCGCCGTTCGGGTCGGCGAAAGTCTGCCGGACGCGCCACAGCCGGTTCTGCGGCTCCTCCTCGATCCGCAGCAGCTTGGGGCCGCGGGCGTCGGGGCCGGTGCCGAGGTCGTCGTACTCGTCCCAGTACTTGTCCATCGCCTCGCCCCACGCCTCGGCGTCCCAGCCGGCCTCGTCGTCCATCGCGCCGAGCTCCTCGACCTGGTCCAGGGCGGCGAGTTCGACGCGGCGGAACAGGGCGTTGCGGACCAGGACACGGAAGGCGCGGGCGTTGGCGGTGACGGGCTTGACCTCGTCGGCCCGCTCCTGAGCCTCCTCGGCGGTCATCTCCTCCGGGTTGGCGAGCTGCTCCCACTCGTCCAGCAGGCTGGAGTCGACCTGGCGGACCGTCTCACCGAGCCACTCGATCAGGTCCTGCAGGTCCTCGGACTTCAGGTCGTCCGGGATGTTGTGGTCGAGCGCCTTGTAGGCGCTCGCGAGATAGCGAAGGACGATGCCCTCGGTGCGGGCCAGGTCGTAGAGGGAGACCAGCTCCGTGAAGGTCAGCGCCCGTTCGTACATGTCGCGGATGACGGACTTCGGGGAGAGCGGATGGTCGCCGACCCAGGGGTGGCTCTTGCGGTAGGTGTCGTACGCGTGGAAGAGCAGCTCCTCCAGCGGCTTCGGGTACGTGATGTCCTGGAGGCGCTCCATGCGCTCCTCGTACTCGACGCCGTCCGCCTTCATCGCGGCCACGGCCTCGCCCTTCGCCTTGTTCAGCTGGGCGACCAGGATCTGCCGGGGGTCGTCCAGCGTGGACTCCACGACGGACACCATGTCCAGGGCGTAGGACGGCGATTCGGGGTCGAGCAGCTCGAACGCGGCCAGCGCGAAGGTGGACAGCGGCTGGTTGAGCGCGAAGTCCTGCTGGAGGTCCACGGTGAGGCGGACGATGCGGCCGGAGGCGTCGGGTTCGTCGAGCTTCTCGACGATGCCGCCGTCCAGCAGCGAGCGGTAGATGGCGATCGCCCGCCGGATGTGCCGCAGTTGCTGCTTGCGCGGCTCGTGGTTGTCCTCCAGGAGGTGCCGCATCGCCGCGAAGGCGTTGCCGGGACGGGCGATCACCGACAGCAGCATGGTGTGCGTGACCCGGAAGCGGGACGTCAGCGGCTCCGGCTCGGAGGCGATCAGCTTCTCGAAGGTGTTCTCCGACCAGGCGACGAACCCCTCGGGCGCCTTCTTGCGGACGACCTTGCGGCGCTTCTTCGGGTCGTCGCCCGCCTTGGCGAGCGCCTTCTCGTTCTCGATGACGTGCTCGGGCGCCTGGGCGACGACGAAGCCCGCCGTGTCGTAGCCGGCCCGGCCCGCGCGGCCCGCGATCTGGTGGAACTCGCGAGCGCGCAGGGTGCGGACACGGTTGCCGTCGTACTTGGTCAGCGCCGTGAACAGCACCGTGCGAATGGGCACGTTGACACCGACGCCGAGGGTGTCCGTGCCGCAGATGACCTTCAGCAGTCCGGCCTGGGCGAGCTTCTCCACCAGCCGCCGGTACTTGGGCAGCATGCCGGCGTGATGGACACCGATGCCGTGCCGGACGTAACGGGAGAGATTGCGGCCGAACTTCGTGGTGAAGCGGAAGTTGCCGATCAGGTCGGCGATCCGCTCCTTCTCCTCGCGCGAGCACATGTTGATGCTCATCAGCGCCTGCGCCCGCTCCACGGCCTGCGCCTGCGTGAAGTGCACGATGTACACCGGCGCCTGCCTGGTCTCCAGGAGCTCCGTCAGCGTCTCGGTGAGCGGGGTGAACTTGTACTCGTAGGAGAGCGGGACCGGACGGGTCGCCGAGCGGACCACCGACGTCGGCCGGCCGGTGCGCCGGGTCAGGTCCTTCTCGAACATCGCGACGTCGCCGAGCGTGGCCGACATCAGGATGAACTGCGCCTGGGGCAGCTCCAGGATCGGGATCTGCCAGGCCCAGCCGCGGTCCGCCTCGGCGTAGAAGTGGAACTCGTCCATGACGACCTGGCCGACGTCCGCACCCTTGCCGTCGCGCAGGGCGATCGACGCCAGCACTTCGGCGGTGCAGCAGATGACGGGGGCGTCCGCGTTCACGGAGGCGTCGCCGGTCAGCATGCCGACGTTCTCCGTGCCGAACATCTTGCACAGCTCGAAGAACTTCTCCGACACCAGCGCCTTGATGGGCGCGGTGTAGAAGGTGACCTCGTCACGGGCGAGCGCGGCGAAGTGCGCACCCGCCGCGATCATGCTCTTGCCGGAGCCGGTGGGCGTCGACACGATCACGTTCGCCCCCGAGACCACCTCGATCAGCGCCTCCTCCTGATGGGAGTAGAGCGTGAGACCGCGTTCCTCGGCCCACGACTCGAAGGCTTCGTAGAGGGCGTCGGGGTCGGCGGTCGGCGGCAGCTGATCGATGAGGGTCACCCACCCATCTTGCCTGCCCGGATGCCCGATGGGGGAATCGGATGCGAGTCCGAAGATCACGACCAGTACGCTGTGTCGCCGACGGAGCGTCAGCGGCGCCGGTCAACTGGACAGTGGCACACGAGGAATGGGGCGGGCAACGCCGATGATGGGACCAGCACACTCACTGTCGGGCGCCGCGGCCTGGCTGGGCGTAGGAGCGGCAGCCGCCGCCACCGGGCACACCATGCCGTGGCCCGTACTGCTGGCCGGAGCCCTGATCTGCGCCGGAGCCGCGCTCGCACCCGACCTCGACCACAAGGCGGCGACCATCTCGCGGGCCTTCGGGCCGGTCTCGCGGGCCTTGTGCGAGATCGTCGACAAGCTCTCCTACGCCGTCTACAAGGCCACCAAGAAGCAGGGGGATCCGCGCCGCTCCGGCGGGCACCGCACGCTCACCCACACCTGGCTGTGGGCGGTGCTGATCGGTGCGGGCTGCTCGGTGGCGGCGATCACCGGCGGCCGCTGGGCGGTGCTGGCGATCCTGTTCGTGCACATGGTGCTGGCCATCGAGGGCCTGCTGTGGCGGGCGACCCGGGGCTCCAGCGCCGACGTCCTGGTCTGGCTGCTGGCCGCGACCAGCGCGTGGATCATCGCGGGTGTCCTGGACAAGCCGGGCAACGGTTCGGACTGGCTGTTCACGCAGCCGGGCCAGGAGTACCTGTGGCTGGGGCTGCCGGTCGTGCTGGGTGCGCTGGTCCACGACATCGGGGACGCGCTGACGGTCTCCGGCTGTCCGATCCTGTGGCCGATCCCGGTGGGCCGCAAGCGCTGGTACCCGATCGGCCCGCCGAAGGTCATGCGTTTCCGGGCGGGCAGCTGGGTGGAGCTGAAGGTGCTGATGCCGGTGTTCATGCTGCTCGGGGGCGTGGGCTGCGCGGCGGCCCTCAACTTCATCTGAGTCCGGGGCGCCGAGGCTCCCCGTCAGCTGCCCTGGCCGGTCTCGCCGCCGTAGCGCCGTTCGAAGGCGGCCACCCGTCCCTCCGAGTCCACCGTCCGCGCCTTGCCGGTGTAGAAGGGGTGGCTCTCGGAGGAGATCTCCACGTCCACCACCGGGTAGGTCTCGCCGTCGTCCCACTCGATGGTCCGGTCGCTGGTCGCGGTGGACCGCGTCAGGAAGGCGTAGCCGGCGGAGCGGTCGCGGAAGACGACCTCGTGGTAGTCGGGGTGCTTGTCCTGCTGCATGGCTGCTCCTCGGGAGGCGCGGGATACGGCTCGGGCGGTGCGGCGGTGGGCGGTGTGGACGTGGCCGGGCGGGCGCCGGGCTCAGCCGGGCAGGGACTCCTCGTCGACGATGTGCATCGCGGCCTCCTCCGCGGACGCCGCGGCACCGTCGATGCCCACGTCCGTGGCGACCAGCGCGCTCTCCTCGTCCTCGTGCGCCCCTTCGTCGGGGGCCACGAGACGGCCGGAGCGCAGCGCGCCCACCTCGTTGTCCAGGAGTTCGCCGTCGGTGCCGTCGCAGTCACCGATGCCGTCGCCGTCGGACGGTTCGAGGTCGGGCGTCTCCTCGGCGAGCCGTTGGTCCAGCGTCTCGCCCTGTCGGCGCTCCGCGGCCGTCACACCGCTGTGCTCCACCGCCCACGGTCTGTCCGGCGGGGACCAGCCGCGGTCGAGGGGATCGCCGACGCCGTCGTCGTCCAGGGTGTCCTCCGCGTCGAGCAGACCCGCGTCGTCCTGGATCTCGGAGCCGTCGGGCTGGTAGACGTCGTCTCCCCATCCGTCGGAGCTGTCCACGGGTACCTCCAGGTGAAGGGGACGGACCCGTTCCTTTCGCGGCCCGGGGCGGGCCACGGACTGACGGGGCACTTGCCGCGCCCGCCGGCGAACCGTGCCGTCCGCGTGCGCTCCCTGAGCCGGTGCTGCTGTCCAGCCTTCCACCCCCCTTCGGGACTGCGCAACGCCACGGGCGCTGCGCAGGCTGGAGCGGGGGTGAGCGGAGGGCTGGGACGGGGCGCGCCGGTGTCGGGAAGGGCGGGGCCGGAGCGGGCCTCCCTCAGCCTCCCGGCACTCCAGGAGGCCAGCTTCGGCAGCCGAGGAGCCCCGGGAGCGGGGCAGCCCCGACATCCGAGCAGCCCCGGCATCCGGGCAGCTCCGGCATCCGACCAGCCCCGGCATCCGAGCAGTCTCGGCACACCCGGGCAGCCCCGATACCCGACCAGCCCCGGCGCACCCGACCAGCCCCGGCAACCGAACATCACCGGCACCCGGCACCCGGTACCGCGCGCCCCCGCCCGTCATCCCTCACCCGTGCCAAGACCTCCACAACGCCGCATACGCCCCGTCCGCCGCGACCAGTTCCTCATGGCTGCCCAGTTCGCTGATGCGGCCGCTCTCGACGACGGCGATGACGTCCGCGTCGTGGGCGGTGTGCAGGCGGTGGGCGATGGCGACCACGGTGCGGCCGTCGAGGACGCGGGCCAGGGAGCGTTCCAGGTGACGGGCCGCCCGGGGATCCAGCAGCGACGTGGCCTCGTCCAGGACCAGCGTGTGCGGGTCGGCCAGCACCAGCCGGGCCAGTGCGACCTGCTGGGCCTGGGCCGGAGTGACGGTCACCCCGCCCGAGCCGACCTCGGTGTCGAGGCCGTCGTCGAGCGCCCGCGCCCACCCGTCCGCGTCGACCGCGCCGAGGGCCGCCCAGAGCTCGGCGTCCGTGGCGTCCGTCCGGGCGAGCAGGAGGTTGTCGCGCAGGGAGCCCACGAAGACGTGGTGCTCCTGGTTGACGAGGGCCACGTGCTCACGGACCCGTTCGGCGGACATCCGGGACAGCTCGGCCCCGCCGAGGGTGACCCGGCCGTCCCGCGGCGCGTAGATGCCGGCGAGCAGCCTGCCCAGGGTGGACTTGCCGGCGCCCGAGGGGCCGACCAGCGCCACCCTGGTGCCGGGCGCGACCTTCAGGGACACCTCGCGCAGGACGTCCACGCCCTCCAGGTACCCGAAGCGCACCTGGTCCGCGTCCACGTCCCGCCCGTCGGGGGCGAGCCCGGTGTCCCCGACGGCAGGCTCGATGTCGCGGACTCCGACCAGCCGGGCCAGCGACACCTGGGCCACCTGAAGCTCGTCGTACCAGCGCAGGATCAGCCCGACCGGATCGACCAGCATCTGTGCGATCAGCGCGCCCGTCGTCAGCTGGCCGACTCCGATCCAGCCCTGGAGGACGAAGACTCCGCCGATCATCAGCACCGACGAAAGGATCATCACGTGGCTGATGTTGATGCAGGGGAAGAGCACCGAGCGCAGCCACAGCGTGTACCGCTCCCAGGCGGTCCACTCCTTGATCCGCCGCTCCGACAGCTCGATGCGACGCGCGCTCAGCCGGTGCGCCTCCACGGTGCGTCCGGCGTCCACGGTCTCCGCGAGCGCGGCGGCCACGGCGGCGTACCCCGCGGCCTCCGAGCGGTACGCCGAGGGTGCCCTCTTGAAGTACCAGCGGCAGCCGACCACCAGCAGCGGCACGGCGAGCAGTACGGCGGCGGCCAGTGGCGGGGCGGTGACGACGAGCCCGCCCAGGAGCAGGGCGGCCCACACCACACCGATCGCCAGCTGGGGCACGGCCTCGCGCATGGCGTTGCCGAGCCGGTCGATGTCCGTGGTGATCCGGGACAGCAGATCACCGGTCCCGGCCCGCTCCAGGACGCCCGGCGGCAGGCCGACCGACCGTACGAGGAAGTCCTCGCGCAGGTCGGCCAGCATGCGCTCGCCGAGCATCGCACCGCGCAGCCGTACCTGCCGTACGAACACGGCCTGGACGACCAGCGCGCTCACGAACAGCCCGGCCGTCAGCTCCAGATGGAGTTCCCCGGCTCCGTCCGAGACCCGCTCGACGAGGTCGCCGAGGAGCCAGGGGCCGACCATGGAGGCCAGCACCGCGACCGTGTTGACACCGACCAGGAGCCCGAAGGCGCGGCGGTGCCGGCGGAACAGTTCGGCCACGTAGGCCCGTACGGTCGCGGTGGCTCCGACGGGCAGGGTGTTCGCCGTCGTCGGTGCCGCCGGGTCGTACGCCGGTGGCGCCACGCCGATCATGCGCTCTCCTCGATCTCTTCCAGTTCGTGCAGTACGGCTCGATCGCCCAGTACGTCGGCCGACGCGGCCTCTTCGTCCGTCTCGCGGGTGACGACCGCCCGGTACCGCGGCTCCTTGCGCACCAGTTCGCGGTGCACCCCGACCGCCGCGACCTCGCCCTCGTGCACCAGCACCACGCGGTCGGCGTGGTCCAGGAGCAGCGGCGAGGAGGTGAACACCACGGTCGTGCGCCCGGCCCGCAGATCCCGCACGCCCTGCGCGATCCGTGCCTCGGTGTGCGAGTCGACGGCGGAGGTCGGTTCGTCCAGGACGAGCACGTCCGGGTCGGTGAACAGGGACCGGGCCAGCGCGAGCCGCTGGCGCTGGCCGCCCGACAGGGACCGCCCGCGTTCGGTGATGCGCGCGTCCATCGGGTCCTCGGCGCCCACGGACCCCTGGACCAGGGCCGCCAGCACGTCCGCGCACTGGGCGGCGGCGAGCGCCTCCTCGGCACCGACGTCTCCGGAGGCGGGCACGTCGAGCAGTTCGCGCAGGGTTCCGGAGAGCAGGACCGGGTCCTTGTCCTGGACCAGGACCGCCGTGCGCGCCGAGCCGAGCGGCAGCTCGTCCAGCGGCACCCCGCCCAGCAGCACCGACGTGCCCTCCTCCGAGGGGTGGCCGCCGAGGCGTTCGGCCAGCAGCCCCGCCGTGTCCGGGTCACCGCACACCACGGCGGTGAGCCGGCCGGAGGGGGCGAGCAGACCGGTGGCCGGGTCGTACAGATCCCCGGCCGGCAGGCCGTCCCCGGCCCTGTCCCGCGAGCCCTCGGCGGAGGTGGCCCGCTCCAGGGACAGCACCCGGGCGGCCCGGGTGGCCGAGGGGCGGGAGAAGGAGTACGCCATGGCGATCTCCTCGAAGTGCCGCAGCGGATAAGTCATGATCATGACCGAGCTGTAGACGGCGACCAGTTCGCCGATCTCGACGCGGCCCTGCCGGGCCAGATGGACGCCGTACCAGACGACCGCGATCAGCAGCAGCCCTGGCAGCAGCACCTGGATCGCGGCGATCAGGGACCACATCCGGGCGCTGCGCACGGCCGCGTGGCGGACCTCCTGGGAGGCCCTGCGGTAGCGGTCGAGGAAGAGTTCCTCGCCGCCGATGCCGCGCAGCACCCGCAGACCGGCGACGGTGTCGGAGGCCAGTTCGGTGGCGCGGCCGGCCTTCTCGCGCTGGACGTCGGCGCGGCGGGTCGCGCGGGGCAGCAGCGGCAGCGCCGCGAGGGCCAGGACCGGCAGACCCACGGCGACCACCCCGCCGAGGGCCGGCTGGTAGACGACCAGTCCGGCGCAGACCACGACGACGGTGACCGCCGCCGCGGTGAACCGCGACCAGGCCTCCACGAACCAGCCGATCTTCTCGACGTCGCCGGTGGAGACGGCCACGACCTCGCCCGCCGCGACCCGCCGGGTCAGCGCCGAGCCCAGGTTCGCGGCCTTGTGGGCCAGCAACTGCTGGACGCGCGCGGCGGCAGTGATCCAGTTGGTGACGGCGCTGCGGTGCAGGAAGGTGTCGCCGAGCGCGCTTCCGGCGCAGCACAGCGCCAGCAGGCCGCCCGCGAGGGCGAGTCGGCGGCCGGAGTGGTCGACGACCGCCTGGATGGCCACGCCGACGCAGAAGGGCAGCGCGGAGACGGAGAGGAAGTGCAGCAGTCCCCAGGCCAGCGACTTGAGCTGTCCGCCCAGTTGGTTCCTGAAGAGCCACCACAGGAACCGGGGACCCGAGCGCGCGTCGGGCACTCCCGGGTCGGGATAGGGAAGGTCCTGGATCTGCATGACGTGTTCCCGGTGGCTCGTGTCAGGGGGGATGGGAGGGAGCCGCGCACGGCGGCTGCAAACCGTGAAAGGTTCGCGGCAGAGCGTGGTCGGAGGCAACAGGTTTTCCGCCGCCCGGAACAGAACCGGCTGCGCTGTGCGCGTCTGCGCCGCCGGGACCGCGGTGCGACCATGGAGCGATGCGAGGCACCGGAGCACGGCGTGCCGTGGTCACGACGACGGTCCTGGGAGCACTGCTGATCCCCCTGGGGGGCTGCGGCGGGCCGGGACCGGCGGCCCCCGGCGGCCCCCGCGCCCGGGCCGTCGACGGCTCCGCCGACAAACCGGCACACCGACCGACCCGTATCCCCGGCGTGGGTGACCGCCTCCAGCGCCGCATCCCCGAGGCCTCCCGCCAGGTCGTCGTGGTCTACGGAGACGGCAAGGACTCCCCGGACGCCACCGTGGTGCTCTACACCAGGCGCGGTTCCGTCTGGGACCGGGTCCGCGACTGGCCCGCGCACAACGGCAGCAAGGGCTGGACCACCGATCACCGCGAGGGCGACCGGCGCAGCCCCGTCGGCGTGTTCACGCTGAGCGACGCGGGCGGTGTGCTCCCGGACCCCGGGGCCCGGCTGCCGTACACGAGGTCCGCCGCCATGGCGGTCCCGCGCTGGTGGCCCAGGTCCTACTGGCACGACTTCGACTACGTCGTCGCGATCGACTACAACCGGGTCCTGGGGACCCCGCCGAACAACCAGACCCGGCCCCGGGGTTACTCCGAGGGCGGTGGCATCTGGCTGCACCTGGACCACGGCAGCGGTACGTCGGCCTGTGTCAGCGTGTCCAGGCCGGCGATGCGGTATCTGCTGCGCACGCTCGATCCGGACCGGCATCCTGTGGTGGTGATGGGGGACAGGGTGGACCTGCGGGCCTGAGGCCCCTGGGGGAGGCGTCATTGCGGGAGACGGCCGACTCCCCGTAGAACACGGCCATGAAGAGACGGATCGTCATGTCCATGCTCGCAGGAGCGACCCTCCTGGCGGGCACCCTGCTCGGAGCGACGCCCGCCCAGCCCGCCGAGGCGCGGTCCCCGCAGGCCCGACCGGCCGACGTCCCCGCGGAGTTCGGCAGTGACTGGCACGACCCGGTCACCGCGGCGCCGCCCGTGACCAGGCCCCCGGGCGCGTCCTGCCGAGTCACCCTCGCCGAAGCGCAGTTCCGCGACTTCACCCCGTACACCGGCACCTACACCCCGCCCGAGGGCTGCGGCGACCGCTGGAGCAAGGTCGTGCTCCGCATGGACGGCAAGGTCAAGGGACGGCAGTTCGACCGGCTCGGGTACCTGCATGTCGGCGGGGTCGAGATCTTCCGTACGTCCACACCGCAGCCCTCGCCCGACGGCATCGAGTGGTCCGTCGAGAAGGACGTCACGCGCTACAGCGACACCCTCCGCGCCCGCCACGACGTCGAGATGCTCATCGGGAACGTCGTCGACGACACGTACACCGGGATCATCGACGTGAAGGTCACGCTCACGTTCTACGAGGGGCGCGCGGCGCAGGCGCCGGACCGCGTGCTGACGCTCCACGACAACACCCTCACCACCCCGCGCAACAGCGAGCGCATCGTCGCCGAGGTGTACGCCACCGGTTCGGGCGGCGGTTGCGAGGAGTACTGGTACCTGACGGTGCCGTCGAACGCGCCGTACTCCTGCCAGGCCGACAACGGCCCCTACCGCGAGGTGCAGATCAAGGTCGACGGCCGACTCGCCGGCATCGCCGCGCCGTTCCCGACCGTGTGGACCGGTGGCTGGTCCAATCCCTTTCTCTGGTACGTCGTCCCGGGCCCCCGCGCCTTCGACATCAAGCCGATCGAATACGACCTGACCCCCTTCGCCGGCCTCCTCAACGACGGGCGGGCGCACCGCGTGGACGTCGCGGTCGTCGGCGTCCCCGAGGGGCAGGCCGGCTGGAGCACTCCCGTGAACGTCCTCGTCTGGCAGGACGCCGGGCGCGCGCACGTCACCGGGAGGCTCACCGCTCACACGGCCGGCGAGCTCGCCGACTCCTCGACGTACACACCCGGTTCGGAACACCGTGTGGACACCGAGGGTGATCACCGGCTCACCGTCGCCGGATACGTCGACACCTCGCACGGCCGTGTCACCACCACCGTCCGCCGCTCGCTGGCGAACACCTCCACGCACCGCTGGGCCGACGGCGAGAACCCCGACGCCCTCAAGGCGACCTGGACGGACGACGAGTCGGTCACCGTCGACGGCCGGGGCCCGGCCCGGACCACCCGCACCCACCGCACGTACACGATGGACGGCACGACCACCATCGGCGCGGGCGACCGGCTGCGCACCCGGTTGACCCTCGGTGACCGTGCCGAGGTCACGGTGACCCGGTCGGGCCGTCGCACGGGGTGGTACCGGCTCGACGACACCTACGCGGGCGACGCCACGTACACGATCAACGTCCCGCGCGACCAGCGGCACGCGGTCGGAACGACGAGCGAGCGCTACCGGATCCGCGGTTCGGCCGGCTGCCACGACCGGTCCGTCGGCACCGCCCAGGGGGTGCTGATCCGGGAACGCGAGGGCTGCTGAGGGACGTTGTGTGCGATGCGTCACAGGCAGCGTGATTTACCCGGCTGAAACGCGACGGTTGCGCGCGTGATCAACGATCCCTCCAGAGTGATCGCCACGGAAGCCGCTTTCCGTATCGCAGAAGTCTCCCCCGGGCTTCCGCGTGTCCCCCCTCGCTCAAGGAGTGCTCGTGCCGCCGTCCGTCCCGTCGTCGCCGCGACGCGTCGCACGCATACTGCGTACCTCTCTCTTCGCGCAGGTCGCCTGCGCGCTCGTGCTCGGCATCCTCGTCGGAAAGCTGTGGCCCGGCTTCGCCTCGGACCTCCAGCCGCTCGGCGACGGCTTCACCCGGCTCATCAAGACGATCATCTCGCCGCTCGTGTTCTGCGTGGTCGTCGTCGGCATCGCCAAGGCCGGTGATCTGAAGGCGTTCGGCCGGATCGGGCTCAAGGCGCTGATCTGGTTCGAGGTCGCGAGCACCCTCGCGCTGATCATCGGGCTGCTCGCCGCCAACCTCGTCCAACCCGGCTCGGGGATGCACGTCGACCCGGCCACGCTCGACAGCGCCGCCGTCGACGCCAAGACGGGCGGTGGGCACCTGCCCTCGACGACCGAGTTCGTCGTCAACGCGCTGCCCACCAGTTTCATCGGCGCCTTCGCCGAGAACTCCCTGCTCCAGGTGCTCATCCTGGCCTGTCTGGTGGGCGCCGCGCTGCTGCACCTCGGGCACACCAAGGTCCCCCAGGTGCTGCCCGCCATCGAGCAGGCCCAGGAGATCATCTTCGCGATCGTCGGCTTCGTGATGCGCCTCGCGCCGATCGCGGTGTTCGGCGCGATGGCCGTCCTGATCGGCCAGTACGGCCTCGGCGTCATCGAGACCTACGCCAAGCTGATCATCCTGTGCTACGCGGCCGCCGCGCTCTTCATCGCCCTGCTCGCCGTCGCGCTCAAGGCGCTCACCGGGCTCAGTCTCTGGAAGTTCCTGCGCTACATCCGCGAGGAGATGCTGCTCGCGCTCGGCACCGCGTCCACCGAGTCCGTCATGCCGCGCGTGATGCAGAAGCTGCGCAAGGCCGGTGCCCGCGACGACGCCGTGGGCCTGGTACTGCCCACCGGTTACTCCTTCAACCTGGACGGAGCCTCGCTCTACCTCTCCATCGGCACGCTGTTCATCGCCCAGGCGGTGGGCGTCGACCTCAGCCTGGGCCAGCAGATCACCGTGGTCCTGGTGCTGATGCTGACCAGCAAGGGCATGGCGGGCATCCCCGGCTCGGCCTTCCTCGCCCTGTCCGCCACGGCGTCCTCGCTGGGCGCGATCCCGGCCGGTGCGGTCGCCCTGCTCCTCGGCGTGGACCGCATCATGGACTCGATGCGCGTCGTGACGAACCTGCTCGGCAACTGCGTCGCCGTGTTCGCGGTCTCCCGCTGGGAGGGGGCGCTGGACATCGACCGGGCGAAGAGGGTGCTGGGCGGCGAGGCCGAACCCGCCACGGAGGACGAACCCGTACGGGCGGAGGCCCTCAAGGAGCCCGTGCCCGAGGCCGGCTGACGCCGGTCCCCGAACGGGGTGTGGCCACCACTTCACCGAAGTGGTGGCCACACCCCGTTCAGCACGGTCCGTCCGCCAAGGTGTCCAGCAACTGGCCCAGCACCTCACGCTGTTCGCCCGACAGGGGGGCGAGGATCTCCTCCGCCGCGGCCCTGCGTACGTCCCGCAGCTCCCGGAGCGTCTTCACGCCGTCCTCGGTGAGCTCGATGCGGATCACCCGGCGATTGGCCGGATCGGGCACCCGGCGCACCTTGCCGCCCGCTTCCAGCCCGTCGACGAGCGTGGTCACCGCGCGCGGCACCACCTCCAGCCGCTCCGCGAGATCGGCCATGCGGGGCGGCGTCTCCCAGTGCGCGAGCGTGCGCAGCAGCCGGGACTGCGCCGGGGTCACGCCGAGACCGCGCTCATGGAGCTGGCGCTTCTGGATGCGGTGCACCCGGCGCGTGAGCCTGAGCAACTGCTCGGCGAGCAGGCTGTCGGAATCTGGCGTGGTCATGCGGGAACAATATCAGGACCTAATTCATTGTGAGCATAGGTAACAATGAGCTAGGCTCCGTCAGTCCTCGCCACCTCACCTTCCGTAGGAGACCATGCCCCGCGATCACATCGACTGGACCCCCGCGCCCGGCACCTCGACCGACCAGCCCCGTCAGGTGCGCCGCATCCTCCGTCTCTTCAAGCCCTACCGCGCCAAGCTCGCCGTCGTCGGCCTGCTGGTGGGCGCCGCCTCCCTCGTCACCGTGGCCACCCCGTTCCTGCTGAAGGAAACGCTGGACGTGGCCATCCCCGAGGGCCGCACCGGCCTGCTCAGCCTGCTCGCCCTGGGCATGATCCTGAGCGCCGTCCTCACCGGCATCTTCGGCGTCCTGCAGACCCTGATCTCCACGACGGTCGGCCAGCGCGTCATGCACGACCTGCGCACCGAGGTCTACGGCCGCCTGCAGCGCATGTCGCTCGCCTTCTTCACCCGCACCCGCACCGGCGAGGTGCAGTCCCGCATCGCCAACGACATCGGCGGCATGCAGGCCACCGTCACCTCGACGGCCACCTCCCTGGTCTCCAACCTGACCAGCGTCATCGCCACGATCGTCGCGATGATCGCCCTCGACTGGCGCCTGACCGTCGTCTCACTGCTGCTGCTCCCGGTGTTCGTGTGGATCAGCCGCCGGGTGGGCAACGAACGCAAGAAGATCACCACCCAGCGGCAGAAGCAGATGGCCGCGATGGCCGCGACCGTCACCGAGTCGCTCTCCGTCAGCGGCATCCTGCTCGGCCGCACGATGGGCCGCTCCGACTCGCTGACCCGGTCCTTCGCCGACGAGTCCGAGGGCCTGGTCGACCTCGAAGTGCGGTCGAACATGGCCGGCCGCTGGCGCATGGCCGTCATCGGGATCGTGATGTCCGCGATGCCCGCCGTCATCTACTGGACCGCGGGCCTCGCCCTGCGGACCGGCGGCCCGGACATCTCCATCGGCACCATCGTCGCCTTCGTCTCGCTCCAGCAGGGCCTGTTCCGCCCGGCCGTGAGCCTCCTGTCGACCGGCGTCCAGATCCAGACCTCCCTCGCGCTCTTCCAGCGCATCTTCGAGTACCTCGACCTGCCGATCGACATCACCGAGCGGGAGAACCCGGTCCACCTCGACCGCGTCAAGGGCGAGGTGCGCCTGGAGAAGGTGGAGTTCCGGTACGACGCCGACGACGACAAGCGGGGCCCCGTCCTCGACGGCATCGACATCGACGTCCCGGCGGGCAGCAGTCTCGCGGTCGTCGGACCGACCGGCGCCGGCAAGTCCACGCTGGGCTATCTCGTCCCGCGGCTCTACGACGTGACGGGCGGCCGGGTCACCCTGGACGGCGTCGACGTCCGCGACCTCGACTTCGACACCCTCGCGCGGGGCATCGGGGTCGTCTCGCAGGAGACGTACCTCTTCCACGCCTCGGTCGCCGACAACCTGCGCTTCGCCAAGCCGGACGCGTCCGACGAGGAGATCGAACAGGCGGCGCGGGCGGCCCAGATCCATGACCACATCGCCTCGCTGCCGGACGGGTACGACACGGTCGTCGGGGAGCGCGGACACCGGTTCTCCGGTGGTGAGAAGCAGCGCCTGGCCATCGCGCGGACCATTCTGCGAGACCCGCCCGTCCTCATCCTGGACGAGGCGACCAGCGCGCTGGACACCCGTACCGAGCACGCCGTGCAGCAGGCCATCGACGCGCTCTCGGCCAACCGCACCACGCTCACCATCGCGCACCGCCTGTCCACCATCCGCAACGCCGACCAGATCGTGGTCCTCGACTCCGGCCGGGTGGCCGAGCGCGGGACGCACGAGGAGCTGCTGGAGCGGCGGGGACGGTACGCGGAGCTCGTGCGCCGGGACGCCCGGCTGGACGTGGCCCAGGGCGACGCGCAGCTGGAACCGACGGGCTGAACGGCAACCGACCAGCTGACACCAAAACCGACAAGCCGAAGATATGCCTGTTTTGTGACGATATGCGGGTTACCGTGCCCGCATGTACAGGAACACTCCGCCACGGAGCACGATTCGACTGACGCGCCGGGGCCGACTCGTCCTCATCGCGACCGGGGCCGTCGTGGCCGGCACCGCCGTGGCGGTGCCGCTGCTCAGCCTGCGGGGCGAGGGGGAGCGGGAGCCGACGACCCTGGTGATCCCGGAGGGCTGGCGGGCCGGGCAGATCTACGACGCCGTCGACAAGGCCCTCGCGCAGCCGCCGGGAACCGCCAAGAAGTCCCTGGCCAAGGCGAACCTCAAGCTGCCCAACGACGCGGAGGGCAACCCGGAGGGCTACCTCTTCCCGGCGACGTACCCGCTGGAGCGGGGCGGGAGGAAGACGACGCCCGAGGCGCTGCTCTCGTTCATGGTCGACACCGCGAACAAGAAGTTCAACGGCGCCCCCATCGCGGCCGGCGCCCAGCGCAACGCGCTGAACGTCTACCAGGCCGTCACCATCGCGAGCATCGTCCAGGCCGAGGCGGCGACCGAGGCCGACATGGGGAAGGTGGCCCGGGTCGTCTTCAACCGTCTGGAGCGCGGGATGCCGTTGCAGATGGACTCCACCATCAACTACGCGCTGAACCGCTCCACCCTGCGGACGACCGGCGCCGACACCAAGATCGACAGCCCCTACAACTCGTACCAGCGCATGGGCCTGCCGCCGACCCCGATCGACAACCCGGGTGAGGCCGCGATGCGCGCGGCGATCAACCCGACCCCGGGGGACTGGCTGTACTTCGTGACGGTGAAGCCGGGGGACACCCGCTTCACGAACAGCTTCGAGGAGCACCGGCGCAATGTGGCCGAGTTCGACAAGAACCAGCGGAGCCCGGCCGGGGCGGGGTGACGTGCCGGAGCATCAGACAGCGACGGGTTCCGCCGTCAGGAGCCGTCTGATCTCCCGTACGGCCGCACGGCCCGCGCGGTTGGCGCCGATGGTGCTCGCCGACGGGCCGTAGCCGACGAGATGGACCCGCGGGTCGGCGACCGCGCGCGTGCCCTCGACCCGGATCCCGCCACCCGGCTCGCGCAGCTTCAGCGGGGCCAGGTGTTCGATGGCGGCCCGGAACCCGGTCGCCCACAGGATCACGTCGGCGTCCACGCGCCGCCCGTCGTTCCACTCCACGCCCTCGGGCGTGATCCGGTCGAACATGGGCTGCCGGTCCAGGACCCCGTCCGCGATCGCCTGCCGGACCGCGTCGCTGAGCGGCAGTCCGGTCACCGACACCACGCTCCTCGGCGGCAGCCCCTGCCGTACCCGCTCCTCGACGAGCGCCACGGCCTCCCGGCCGACGTCCTCGGTGAACGGGCCCTCCCGGAACACGGGTTCGCGCCGGGTCACCCAGGTGGTGGCGGCCGCGTACGGGGCGAGCTCCATGAGGTGCTGGGTGCCGGAGGCGCCCCCGCCCACCACGACCACCCGAAGCCCGGCGAACGCCTCGGGCCCGGGGTACTGCGCGGTGTGCAACTGCCGCCCGCGGAAGGTCTCCTGGCCGGGATAGCGCGGCCAGAACGGCCGGTCCCAGGTGCCGGTCGCGTTGATCAGCGCCCGTGTCGACCAGAGTCCGTCCGAGGTCTCCACGAGCAGCCTCCCGCCGCCGCCCTCGCGCACCGCGCGGACGTCGACAGGGCGGCGTACGCGCAGGTCGAAGGCTTGCTCGTACGCCGTGAAGTACTCGGCGATCACCGCCGAGGACGGCCGCTGCGGATCGGCGCCCGTGAGCTCCATCCCGGGCAGCGCGTGCATGCCGTGGACCTTGCCGTACGTCAGCGACGGCCACCGGAACTGCCAGGCGCCGCCGGGGGCGGGGGAGTGGTCCAGGACCACGAAGTCGCGCTCCGGCTCGAAACCGGTGCGGCGCAGGTGGTAGGCGCTGGACAGACCCGCCTGACCAGCGCCTACGACGACCACCTCGATCTCACGCATGTCGTTCACGTTTCTACTAACCGTGGTGAGGCCGCCGATCTTCCCGTGTCAGTCCTCGGAGGGGCGGGGCGCGGAGACCGACGCGGGCAGATCGCCGTTGAACCGCGTGTCCACGAACTTCCCGAAGTCCACCTTCCCCGGGATCAGCTTCAGCGAGGTGAACGTGTCGGCGATCTGCTGCTCCGAGGCGATGAGCTGCCGGTCCACCGCCACCGCGACCCGGGTGGTGTACGTCCGCTTCACCGCGGCCAGCGCCACCTCCTCGGGCAGCCCCGTCTCCTTGGCCCAGACCTTCGCCCACTCCGGCTCATGGGAGTAGACCCACTTGTAGGCGCGCCGGAGCCGCTCCAGGTAGTCGGCGATCGCGGCGGCCTTCTTCTTGTCCTTCAGCGCGCTCGGCGCCGCCACCTGGAAGGTCAGACCGTTGGTGACACCGTCCCCGGTCGTCAGCACACGCCCCTGCTTCGCCTGGAGGATCTGCGAGGTGTACGGGTCCCACACCGCCCACGCGTCGACCTTGCCGGAGGTGAACGCGGCCAGGGCGTCGGCCGGTTGGAGGTACTTGACCTTCACGTCGCCCAGGCTCAGCCCGGCCTGCTTCAGGGAGGCGACCAGCTGGTAGTTGGCGGAGGACCCCTGCGCCACGGCGACGGACCTGCCCTTGAGCTGTGCGGGATCGGTCAGCCCGGAGCCGTTCGGTACGAGGATGGCGTCGCCCTTGGACGTGCCGTGCCAGGCCGCCACCACCGTGATCTTCGAGCCGGCGCCGGCCGCGAACACCGGCGGGGTGTTGCCGACGCCGCCGATGTCGACGGCCTTGGCGTTGACGGCCTCGAGCAGCGGCGGGCCGGAGGTGAAGGTCGACCACTTGATCTTGTAGTCCAGGTTGTCGAGCTCCCCGGCGGCCCGCAGGATCGCCTCCGAACCGCCCTTCTGGTCACCGACGTTCAGCGTGAGGGAGCCCTTGCCGTCGGTGTCGGTGCCGGCGGACGCGTTCCCGCCGCAGGCGGTGAGCAGAAGAGCGAGGGGGAGGAGGAGTGCGGCGGGGGCGAGGCGACGTCGCATGACGATCCGTTCTGTGGGACTTGGCTTGTGGGTGGGGGAGTTCAGGCGGCTTCGGCGGCGGTGTCGACGCCCAGGCGGGCCAGGAGGTGCCCGCGGATCTCCGCGAACCGGGGATCGGCGATGTCGCGTGGCCGGGCGAGGTCGATCTCCTGCTCGTGCGCGATGACCCCGTCGTCCATCACGAGGACCCGGTCGGCGAGCAGGACGGCCTCCTCGACGTCGTGCGTCACCAGCAGCACCGCGCAGCCGCGGCGCTGCCACAACTCACCGACCAGGCGCTGCGCCTTGATCCGGGTGAGGGCGTCGAGCGCGCCGAACGGCTCGTCCAGCAGCAGGAGATCGGGTTCGCGCACCAACGCCCGTGCCAGCGAGGCGCGTTGGGCCTCGCCGCCGGAGAGGGTCTTGGGCCAGGCGTCCGCGCGGTGGCTCAGGCCGACCTCCTCAAGGGCCTGGTCGGCGACGGTGCGGTCCGGCTTGCCGGGCAGGCCGAGCAGGACGTTGCGCCACACCTTCTTCCACGGCATCAGCCGGGGTGCCTGGAAGGCGACCGCCTTGCGGCGCGGGACCAGGACGGTGCCCTCGATGTCCCGGTCGAGGCCCGCGAGAATGCGCAGCAGCGTGGACTTGCCGCATCCGCTGCGGCCCAGCAGGGCCACGAACTCGCCCGGCCGGACGTCCAGTCGCAGGTCGTCGATGACGGCCCGGCCGTCGAAGGAGCGGGTCAGGCCCTGAACCCGTACGGCCCGCGCGGGCCGGGGTGCCTCGGTTCCGGAGACCTCGGTCACCTGGGGGTTCACCGGCCGGTGAACGTCGGTCGCCATTGCAGCAGCAGCCTTTCGAGAGAGCGGACGACGAAGTCGGCCAGCAGGCCGAGGAAGGCGTAGACGATCAGGCAGACCACGATGACGTCGGTGCGCAGGAAGTCCCGTGCCTGCACCATCAGGAAGCCGATGCCGGAGTCCGCGTTGACCTGCTCGGCGAAGACGAGCGCGAGCCAGGCGATGCCGAGCGAGTAGCGCAGACCGGTCAGGGCGCCGGGCAGCGCGCCCGGCAGCACGACATGCCGCACCAGCCCCCACCGCGAGAGCCCGAGCGACTCGCCGGCCTCGATCAACTGCGCGTCCACACCGCGGATGCCCGCGTAGACGTTGAGGTAGAGCGGAAAGGTCACGCCGAGGGTGATGATCGCGATCTTCGGGGCCTCGCCGATGCCGAACCAGATGATGAACAGCGGGATCAGGCCGACGAACGGCACGGTCCGCAGCATCTGCACGGGTGCGTCCACGACGTCCTCGCCCACCCGGAACAGCCCCGAGACGAGGGCGAGTCCGGTGCCGATCAGGGTGCCGAGGAGCAGCCCGCCCGCGACCCGCTGGAGCGAGGTCGTCATGGCCGAGGCAAGCGAACCGTCGGCGATCAGATCGCCCGCGACCTGGGCGATCCGGCCGGGGGAGGCGAGCACGTCGGCGGTCAGCACCCCTGTACTGCTGAGGAGTTGCCACAACGCCAGCAGCAGGACCGGACCCGTGGTGCGGCGCAGCCAGCGCGGGACCCGGGTGCGGCGGGAGGAGGTCGGGACGATGGGTTCGAGACCGGGATCGGGAGCGCGAGTGAGGGCTGAAGTGGTGGGCTCTACGGCATCCCGAGGGGAGGTTTCCGGAATGTCGGGCGCGGGAGAGCCGGGCGGGGCATGGCTGATGCTCATGATGCTCCACGGGAGGGGGAGAGCGACCGGTGAAGGGCACGCCTCGACGCCACCGCACGGGACGGCACGGATCAGTGCGCGCGTGGGTCAGCGGAGCGAGGGTGGGGAAAAAGGAGGAAGGGGCGTCAGCGGCCGCGGCGACACGCGGCGGAGGCCACCCGCAGCAGGTCGATGTGACCGCGCGTGGTGAGCAGGGCTGAACGCAACATGCGGCAGAAGCTAGCCAGTCGGCGTGTCCACGGTCAATGGCGTCTCGCGGACTGGACTCGCCGTATCGCGGGATGAGTCGGCTATGACGAGTGAATCCCGCGCGAGGGGTGAGGATGGTGGCATGTCAGACGCTTTCACCACTCGAGTCCTGAACGTCGCCTCCGGTTCCTCGGAGCGGGTCGTCGACCTCACCGGCGACTGCGAGGCCTTCCTGAGGGAGATCGCCGCGGGCCGCGACGGCCTCCTCAACCTCTTCGTCCCGCACGCCACCGCCGGCGTCGCCATCATCGAGACGGGCGCCGGCAGCGACGACGACCTCCTGGCCGCCCTCCACACCCTCCTCCCGGCCGACGACCGCTGGCAGCACCGCCACGGCAGCCCCGGCCACGGCCGCGATCACGTCCTCCCGGCGATCGTGCCCCCGCACGCCACCCTGCCGGTGGTGAACGGACAGCTGGAGCTGGGGACTTGGCAGTCGGTCTGCCTGGTGGACACGAACAAGGACAACCCGCGGCGCAAGGTGCGTCTCACCTTCCTCGCCGGTTCCTGACCCCTACCGCTCCGGCGCTATGGTGGAGCCAAGCGGACTGCTGTCCGGTGTGGGCCGGGAAGGACGGCGAGTGGAGCCGAGCAACGACGGGCCGCAGCGCTCGGACGCGCAGCGGAACCGGGAGCGGATCCTGGAGGTGGCGCTCGCCGAGCTGACGCGTGCCCAGGACGTCCCGCTGAGTTCGATCGCCCGGAAGGCGGGGGTGGGGCAGGGGACCTTCTATCGCAACTTCCCCAACCGTGAGGCGCTGGTCCTGGAGGTCTACCGGCACGAGGTGCACCTGCTCACGGACGCCGCGGCCGAACTGCTCAGGACCAAGGCGCCCGACCAGGCCCTGCGGGAGTGGATGGACCAGCTCGCCCGTTTCGCCGTCACCAAGGTCGGCCTGTCGGACGCGATGCGTCAGATCGTGGGTACGACGGACGGACCGGCCCAGCCGGGATACGCGCTGGTGGTCGAGGCGATAGGGGCTCTGCTCGCCGCCAACCACGAGGCCGGAACCATTCGTCCGGGAGTCACCGCCGACGACTTCGTCCTGGCCATCGCGGGTCTCTGGCAGGTCGATGCCCACGGGGACTGGCAGACCCGGAGTGCCCGGCTCCTGGACCTCGTCATGGACGGGCTCCGTGCGGGAGCGCCGGGGAAGGGCTGATGATCCCGTCGAGGGGTCAGCTCGTGATGACGGCGTCGCGGTGGATGACCTTCTGCGCGACGCTCGCCGAGCGGAAGGTGTCGCCCACGCCGAACGAGGACAGCCCCACCAGGCGGGAGACCCCCGTTTCCCCGGCGGCGCCGGTCACCGCCGCTGCGGCACAGGTGAAGAGGTCGTCGGCGCGCACGGAGGTGCTCGGAACGCACCGGACAGTTGTCCGGTACGCAAGGACGGGCGGGGGCGGGGAGCCCCCGTGGCGGCGTCCCGTCAGTAGACGGACAGGCCGTAGGTGTTCAGCACTTCCTGGATCGGCTGGTAGTAGGTGGTTCCTCCCGTGGTGCAGTTCCCGGAGCCCCCGGAGAGGATGCCGAGGACCTTGTCGCCGGCGTAGAGCGGGCCTCCGCTGTCGCCCGGCTCGGCGCAGATGTTGGTCCGGATCAACCCGGAGACGGTGCTGCCGTCCCCGTAGTTGACGGTCGCGTTCAGTGCGGTGACCACCCCGCACCGGACACCGGTGGTCGCTCCCCGGCGGCAGACGCTCTGGCCGACGTAGGCGGTCGCGGTCCCGGTGACGTCGACGCTTCCGACGGTGCCGGGGTGCGGTACGGCCGGGTTGGCGTACCGGACCACACCGAAGTCGTCGCCGGGGAAGCTGGTGACGGTCGTGGGGCCGATCGTCGTGGTCAGGGCGGAACTGGTGTACCAGGTGGGCATGGTGTCGGTGCAATGACCGGCCGTCACGAAGTAGTACGCGGAGCCGGCGCGCACGTTGACCCCCGCCGAACAGCGCAGACCGGAGGCGTGGACGCCGTCGCCGCCCGACACCAGGGTGCGCAGCCGGCCGTCGAGCCGTTCGACGGTCGCGGTGCCCGGGAAGCGCCCTGCGGCCTGCCGGATTCTGGACAGGTCGGCCTCGGCGACCGTGGAGTCCGCGGAGACCCGCAGCTGTCCGGTGCGCCGGTCGACGGCCCAGGACGTCCCGGCCACGCCCAGGGCGGCCACGGCCGAGGCCGTGCTGGACACCGCGACGGTCGAGGGTGCGGAGCCGGCCGGGGGTGCCGCGGCGGCGCCGGTGCCGGACACGGCGACAGCGGTCACCACCAGCAGGCTCAACACCGAGGCGATCAGCCGTGGACGTCTGATGTCGGTACGGCGCGCATTGCTCACTGAGGCCCCCCGGAGCGGTGGATCGGATGCGGGGCACGCCTGTGCGGTCGCCGGGCGTGCCGTGCTTGCGTGCTGTGCCGCGCTGTGCGGGTGCGAAGGGTGAGGTGAGTCCGCGCAGCGTGGCCGACGCTTCAGTGTGCCCGGCCGCACCCCGTGCGGGTAGAGGGCCTCCGGCCGATGAACCGGCCCTCGGCTTGGGACAATTGTGGCTGTTGCTTTGCCCGTGCATGCGTTGTCTGCCGTGGCACCCGGACCTAGCCTCGCCTGCGGAACCGTGGGAAGGACCGGCATGCTGACGACCGTTCGAGAGCAGGCGAGGGGACTCACCAAGGACCAGCGCAACGCGTTCGTCGCCGCCTATCTGGGCTGGGCGATGGACGCGTTCGACTACTTCCTGGTCGTCCTCGTCTACAGCGAGATAGCCGACGACTTCCATGTCTCCCTCACCGACATGGCCTTCCTCACCACCGCCACCCTGGTGATGCGGCCGGTAGGCGCCTTCGTCTTCGGCCTGTGGGCCGACCGCCGGGGCCGCCGGCTCCCGCTCATGGTCGACGTGGTCTTCTACTCGATCGTCGGATTCGCCTGCGCCTTCGCGCCCAACTACGCCGTCCTGCTGGTGCTTCGCCTGCTGTACGGCATCGGCATGGGCGGCGAGTGGGGTCTGGGCGCGGCCCTCGCGATGGAGAAGATCCCCGCCGAGCGGCGCGGCTTCTGGTCGGGGCTGCTCCAGAGCGGCTACTCGCTGGGGTATCTGCTCGCCGCCGTGGCGTTCTTCGTCATCGAACCCGCCTTCGGCTGGCGGGGGTTGTTCGCCTTCAGTCTGGTGCCCGCCCTGGTGGCCCTGTGGGTGCGGACCCGCGTGGAGGAGAGCGAGGTCTGGGAGAAGAGCGTCAAGCTCAACCGCACCCCCGCGTACCAGGTGTTCAGGGATCCGGCGGTGCTGAAGCGCTTCGTGTACCTCGTGGCGCTGATGACCGCGTTCAACTGGATGTCGCACGGCACCCAGGACATCTACCCGACTTTCGTCAAGAAGGGTCTGGGGCTGTCCCCGGACACCTCCATCGCCATCGCCGTCGTCTACAACATCGGCGCCATCATCGGAGGCGCGTTGCTCGGCGCCTTCTCCGAGCGGCTGGGGCGCCGCCGCACCATCATGATCGCCGCGGCCGGGGGCCTGGTCGTGGTGCCGTTCTTCGTGCTGTCCACGGCCGTGGGCTGGCTGATGCTCTCCTCCTTCCTCATGCAGATGTGCGTCCAGGGGGCCTGGGGTGTCATCCCCGCGCATCTGACCGAGATGAGCCCGGACGCGATCCGCGGCTTCTACCCCGGTGTCACCTACCAGTTGGGCAACCTGATCGCCGCCCTCAACCTCCCGATCCAGGAAGCCCTCGCCGAGCGGCACGGCTATCCGGCGGCGATGACGTGGACCGTGGTGCCCGCCCTGGCCGTGGTGATCGTGCTCAGCGCCGTCGGCAAGGAGGCCAAGGGCATCCGCTTCGGCGGGTCGGGCGCCCCGGGCGACCCGGCCCCGAGCACGGCGGTGGCTGACAGCGCGTAGGCCGGCTCACGGCAGCCACGGGCCGGCCGGCTCCTCGGGTGCGAGGACCGGCCCGGTCCCGTCCCGCCGTCGAGCGAGCGGGCCCGCGCCCAACTCCACCCGGCGGGCGGGTCTTTGGCCTGTGAGCGGTCGAGCTCGCCCGGTCGAAACGGCGTACCCGGGTCCGTCACTGGGCTGCCGGCGCCCCCGATGCCGTACCCACGACACTCATGACACTCACGCCCTCACCTCGACGCCGAGTTCGGCCAGCAGGACCCGCACCCGCCGCTCGATCTCGTCGCGGATCGGCCGGACGGCCTGGACGCCCTGCCCGGCGGGGTCGTCCAGCGTCCAGTCCAGGTACCGCTTGCCCGGGAAGTACGGGCAGGCGTCCCCGCAGCCCATCGTGACGACCACGTCGGAGGCCTGGACGGCGTCGGAGGTGAGGATCTTCGGGGTCTCGGCGGAGAGGTCGATGCCGGTCTCCCGCATGGCCTCCACCACGGCGGGGTTCACCGCGTCGGCGGGAGCGGAACCTGCGGAGCGGACCTGGACGCCGTCCCCGCCGAGACGGCTGAGGAAGGCGGCGGCCATCTGCGAGCGGCCGGCGTTGTGCACGCACACGAACAGCACGGAGGGGACGGCGGCGGGAGAGCTCATGAGGAGACGGTGCTTTCTTCTGCGGGGCGGGCGGGCCGGGCGGGCCGGGCGGGGGAGGGCAGCTGCCGATCGCCGTGCGGGACGACGGCCTCGTCCCCGGCCGTCGGCGTGGGGCGGCCGAAGGTGACGGCGACCAGGACGAGACCGAGGCCCGCGCCGGCGAGCTGGGCGGCGAGGAAGGGTGCCACGGAGGAGGGGGCGATGCCGGCGAAGGTGTCGGTGAAGGCCCGGCCGATCGTCACGGCCGGATTGGCGAAGCTGGTGGAGGAGGTGAACCAGTAGGCAGCGCCGATGTAGGAGGCGACCGCTACCGGTGCCAGCTGCGCACGGCCTGCCCGCGCCAGTCCGAGGACCAGCCAGACCAGTCCCGCCGTGGCGACCACTTCGCCGAGCCACAGATGGCCGGCGGACCGGTCGTGCGCCGACCAGTGCACCAGAGGCCGGGCGAACATGGCGTCCGCCAGGACCGCGCCGGCGATGGCCCCGGCGACCTGGGCGGGCACGTACGCCGCCACCTCCCGGGGACCGGGGCCGTCGGCCGTACGGAGGCCGGCGAACCAGGCGGCGAGAGTCACCACGGGGTTGAAATGCGCCCCGGAAACGGGGCCGAGCAGGGCGATGAGCACACCCAGGCCGAACACGGTCGCCAGGGAGTTGGCCAGCAGCTGCACGCCGATGTCGCGGGTCAGCTCACTCGCCTGGATCCCGGAGCCGACGACCACCGCCACCAGCGCCGCCGTGCCGACCGCCTCGGCCGCCGCCCGCCGTGCGAGCGGGACCGAGGCGTTCACGCGGAGGCCTTGGCGGGGACGGCCGGTGTCTCCAGGAGGGCGGACAGTCTGCCCAGTGCCTCGGGGAGCACCCAGTAGTACACCCAGGTCCCCCGTCGTTCGGAGCCGACCAGCCCGGCCTCGCGCAGCACCTTCAGGTGGTGGGAGATGGTCGGCTGGGAGACGTCGAACGGGCCGGTCAGGTCGCAGACGCACGCCTCCCCGCCCTCGTGGGAGGCGATGAGGGACAGCAGCCGCAGCCGGATCGGGTCCGACAGCGCCTTGAACATCCGCGACAGCTCGGCCGCGTCCACCTCGCCCAGCGGTTCGCGCACCATCGGGGCGCAGCACGCCTCGTCCTGGCCGAGCACCGGCAGATCAGCTTGTTTCGACATGCCTCTATGTTGACGTCTGTCGATCCAGGTGGCAACCTCGGCTGTATCGACATCCGTCGATACAGCATCGTCCCGGATGGGAGACCGCCATGTCCCGAGTCCAGCTGGCCCTGCGCGTCGCCGACCTGGAAGGCTCGATCGCCTTCTACTCCAAGCTCTTCGGCACCGAGCCCGCCAAGCGGCGCGAGGGGTACGCCAACTTCGCCGTCGCCGAGCCCCCGCTGAAGCTGGTCCTCATCGAGGGGGAGAGCGGCGAGGAGACCCGCCTGGACCACCTCGGTGTCGAGGTCGCCGGCACCGCGGACGTCAACGCCGCCACGGCCCGGCTGAAGGAGGCGGGCCTGGCCACGTTCGAGGAGAACGACACCTCCTGCTGCTACGCCCTGCAGGACAAGGTGTGGGTGCACGGCCCGGGCAAGGAGCCGTGGGAGGTGTACGTGGTCAAGGCCGACGCCGACACCCTCGAGAAGGCCGGCACCTCTCCGGACGCCTGCTGCGGCACCACCGCCTGCGGCTGCTGACCGGTGGCCCGCGGACCCGGGCGCACCTCTGCCCGGGACGGCGACGCGGCCGTCCCGGGCAGAGGTGCGTTACACGGGTGGTTCAGGGGGTGGTCAGGTAGGCCCTTTCGATCGTCTGGGTCAGGGTGTTGCCCGCGCGGTCGGTCAGCTCGGCGCGCAGGGAGACGGACCCCGCCGTCGCCGGGTGCTGGAGCGACAGATGCGTGCCGCCGACCGACCTGGCGGCCTGCCAGGTCCTTCCTTCGTCGTACGACACCTGGAAGGCGAGCTTCGCCGGGCGCTGACCCGCTGCCGCGCCCTCGACGGTGAAGGGCACCTCGAACCGCTTGCCGGCCTTCGCGGTACTGGCGAGGGTCAGGTCGGGACTGAAGCGGACCGTCGACAGCGGCACGGCGGCGAACTCGCCCCCGGCGGTCTTCGCCGAGCGGAAGGTCCACTCCGCGTGGACCCTGGTGCTGACCGGATACACGGCCGGGTCACGGGTGTTGTCCACCGTCAGCCGGTACGCGGTGTCCTCGGCGGGAAGCGTGTACTCCGTGAGGTCGAGGGTCGGCGGGACGCCGTAGTCGTCGGCGATCTCCTTGCCGTTCGCCTCCAGCCTGGTCGTCGTCGACGTCGCCTCGCTGGTGCCCCAGTGCCCGGAGCCGTCACCGAACAGCGGCAGGTAGGCCCTGAGGGTGTTCCCGTCGCGGCCGAGGCCGGGGAAGCCCCTGGCCGGTCCGAGGTCGCCGGGGCCGCCCAGGACCGGTCCGAAGACCCCCACACCGAAGCGCTCCTGATAGGTGTGGCCGGCCTGCCAGGTCCTCGGCATGCGCATCAGGAAGCCCTCGAAGGAGGCGTCCGGGCCCTCGCCCCAGCGCTGCCAGGTGCGCACCGACCACTTCACGCCGTTGTCGAGGATGTACTCGGTGCTCCGGTACGGCAGGTCCCCGCGCATGTCGGTGAGGCCGCTCACCAGTCTGCCGTCCGGCAGATGCGCGGTTACCTCCGCCTGGACGCGCCGGCCCCCGACCGCCGCACCGACCTGGAGGTCCACCTTGGCCAGCTGCCCTCGCCGGACGTTCGCGGTGAAGCCGTCCAGGGTGCCCTCCCGGTACCAGCCCAGGTGATAGTTGACGGGCCTGCCCTGCTTGTCCTTGCCGGCCCACCTCCCGGAGTAGAGGGAGGTGAGCCCCGCCACGGGCTCGTCGGAGGCGAGTCGCCCGAACCGGGAGCCCGCGAAGGTGGGCAGCAGGAACTGCAGGGAGGCGTCGTCCCGGCCCTCGCCCCGCCCGTAGCCGACCGCGACCACGGCGTCGTTGTTCACGGCCGCCGGGTCGGGCACGGTGATGTCCACCGGCTTCGCCTGCCGGGCGTCCACGGTGACCGTCATGTCCCGGTCCAGCCGCAGCCTGGGCCGGACCAGCACGGCGTGCCGGGGGGCGGACAGCGCCGGGTGGATCACCCCGGTCAGGAGGTAGTCGGCCTTGGGCAGCCGTACCGTCAGCTCGCCGTCCCGTTCGTCGGCGTAGTCGGCGTAGAAGTTGCCCACGAGACCCGCCACGGAGGTCACGGCGTCGCCCGTCGCCGCGCCCTGCTCGTCGATGTGCTTGAGCGTCAGGTCGTACGACTCCACCTCGCGGACCACGCCCACGGCGGACCGCACCCGTATCCTGCCGTCGGCGGAGGCGGCCGTCACCGAGCCGCCGAAGCTGCCGTCCGCGGTGCCGGCGCGGGTGTCCGCGGTGACCTCGGCCTGTGTCTCGCCGCCCGCCGGGACGGTGATCCGCCGCGGGGAGACGGCGAACATCCCCTCGGCGGCGGGCTTTCCGTCCACCGCGTAGGCGTCGACGGACAGGTCGAGGGTGACCGGCTCGGTGCCCAGGTTGCGGTAGGTCAGCCGCCGGGTCTCGGCCTTGTCGTCGTCGTGCGGCCACTGCTGGACGCCGAAGTCGACCGGCCCCTGCTCGGTGACGACGTTCTCGTCCAGCGCCCGGACCACGTCGACCCGTCCGGTGCCCTGCTGGTAGGAGCTGTACGCGCCCGGCTTCGCGGAACCGGTCAGCACCGCCTTGAGGCGCTCACCGCTCCAGTCGGGGTGCTGCTGGGCGAGGAGCGCGGCCGCGCCCGCGACATGCGGGGTGGCCATGGAGGTGCCCTCGATCGTGAGGTACCCGGGAATGTCGGAGGGGTACCACTGCGACAGGAGGCTGCCGGCGGCGGACGCGGCCGTGATGGCGACGCCCGGCGCGGTCAGGTCGGGCTTGACCCCGCCGTCGCCGACCCGCGGGCCGCGGCTGGAGAAGTCGGCGAGCGCGTCGGACCCGTCGACCGCGCCGACGGTGAGCGCGGAGTCCGCGCTGCCGGGCGAGCCGACGGTCGTCTCGCCGGACTCGCCCTCGTTGCCGGCCGCGATGACGAAGAGGGTGCCGGACTCGGCCGAGAGCCGGTTGACGGCCTCCTCCATCGGGTCGACCCCGGGGAAGTCGGTCCCGCCGAGGCTGAGATTGACGACGTCCGCGCCTTGGGCCACCGCCCACTCCATGCCGGCGATGATCCCGGAGTCGCTGCCGCCGCCCTGGTCGTCCAGGACCTTGCCGTTCAGGAGCCGCGCGCCCGGCGCGACCCCCTTGTACTTGCCGTCGGACTGGGCGCCACTGCCCGCCACGGTGGACGCGACATGGGTGCCGTGGCCGAACGCGTCGGTGGTGGTGCCGGTGCCGCTGAAGTCCTGCGCGGCGACCACCTTGCCCGCCAGGTCGGGGTGCCCGGTGTCGATTCCGGTGTCCAGTACGGCGACCTTGGTGCCGCTGCCGTCGAAGCCCGCGGCCCAGGCGGTCGGTGCGCCGATCTGGGGGACGCTCTTGTCGAGGGAGGCCCGGCGCTTCCCGTCGAGCCACAGCTTCTCCACCCCGGCCGCGGCGGTGAACTCCGCCGCGCCCCGCGTGGACTTGTGGGTCACGGCCTTCCAGAACCCGGTGCCGCGCTTCTTCGCGGAGCGCATCGCCCTGCCGTTGACGACGGGCAGCCGGCGGCCCATCCGTGCCCCGGCCTCGGTGAAGGGACCGGTCGAGGGCGCCTTCCTGCCGCGGAACGTGACGATCAGCGGCAGGTCGGAGCGGTTCGCGTCGTCGTAGCCGTCCTTGACCAGCTGGGTGACGTCGAACAGTCGCGGGTCCAACGTGCCCTGTGCCAACAGGAGTTCGGCGTCACCGGGGACGACCCGGGTGTGCCCGGCGACGACCCGGACCGAGAACGGCATGTTCTCCCGGCCCTGTGCCCGCTCCACTCCCGAGACCTGGCCAAGGGCGTCCACCAGGACCCGGTCACCGGTGACGAGCGTGACCGTCTTCACCGCGGAGGCCGTACGGGTGCTCCCGGTGGAGACGTCGTCAAGGGCTCCGGCGCCGGCCGGGAGCCCGGCGAGGACCAGGGCCGCGGAAGCCACCCCCGCGGCCATGGCCGCATGTCTGTGGCGTACGCGTAACTCCATCTGAACTCCTGACAGTTGGGGGATCAATGCGTCACGGGACCGAGGGACCCGTGAGGAGACGGCCGTCGCTGTCGTACGGCCAGACATTGGGGACGCAGCCGAGCAGGCCCTTGATCTGCTGCATCATCGCGGGGGCCGGCTGCCCCTTGCCGGGACAGGTGGCGTGGCCGTGGCCGAGGAAGTGGCCCACCTCGTGGTTGATGATCAGCGAGCGGTACCCGACGACGTCCTCGCGGTAGAACTCGGTGGCCAGGACCCAGCGCCTGAGATTGACCATCACGTTGTGGTTCACGCTGCAGTTGACCGTGCCGCCGGTGTCGAGGCCGCCCTCGGCGCAGATCCGGTCGACGGTCGCCGGCGTGGCGAGGCGGACCCGGAAATCCGTCGGGCCGTCGGACACCCGCTGGAACGCCGAGTGGCCGTCGGCCGTCCAGCCCCGCGGGTCGGCCAGGGTCCGCTCCACCTGGGCGGCGACGTCCTCGGGGGAGATGCTGATGCCCTTCTCCACCTCGACCCGGTAGCGCAGCGGTGTGCCCTTGCCGACCCGCCCGCTTCCGCCGGGTGCGGTGACGAAGGTCCCCGGACCGCTCTGCGGCAGGGGGGTCGCGGAGGGGCCGCGGGGCGCGCTGGGCTCTTCCGGTTCCGGTGCGGAGGCGGTCTCTTGCGACTTCGGACTCTCAACGGGCATGAGCGCCGCGGAGGTTCGTCCCGGAGTGGACGGCAGCCACGCCACCACCGTGCCGCCGACGGCCGCGAAGGCCGCCAGCGCGGCCAGGCCGCCCAGCAGTTGGCGTTTCACGCTCCGCTCGGAGCGCTTCCGGCGCGAGCGACCGGCGGGGTTTCGTCTGTGCGCTGTCACGGTCGTTCACGATGTGATCGCCATGTGATCGGACCTGGCCCGGAAGGTAACGAACCGATAACCCTCCTCGCGGTCCTGGCCCTGTGGATACTGTGCGCATGTCACGTGTACTGCTGATCGAGGACGACCCCGCCGTGCGGGAGGGCGTCGCCCTGGCCCTGCGCCGCCAGAACCACGACGTCGACGCCACCGCGACCGGCGAGGAGGGGATGGACCGGCTGCGGGCCTTCCGCCCAGACATCGTCGTCCTCGATCTGATGCTGCCCGGCATGACCGGACTCGACGTGTGCCGGGGCATACGGGCCGTCGACCAGACCCTGCCGATCATCATGGCGACGGCACGCGGCGACGAAGTGGACATCGTTGTCGGTCTGGAGGCCGGCGCCGACGACTACGTCGTCAAACCCGTACTGGCCCGGGTGCTCGACGCCCGGATACGGGCCGTCCTGCGCCGGGCGGCGGGCGGCCCACCCGGCGCCGGGGGCCTGCCGAAGATCGACACCTACGGCGACCTCGCCGTCGACCGGGCCGGCCTGACCGTCGCGCTGAACGGCGAGCCGATCGCCCTCGCCCCCTCCGAGCTACGGCTCCTGCTCACCCTCTCCGCCTCACCGGGCCAGGTGTTCAGCCGTCAGCAGCTCCTGGAGGCGGTCTGGGAGCACGACTACCACGGCGACGCCCGCCTGGTGGACGCCTGCGTCAAACGACTGCGCACCAAGATGTCCGAGCCACCGCGCGCACCCCGCTACATCCACACCGTGCGCGGTTTCGGCTACCGCTTCTCGGCGCCGTGAGGAAACGCCGGCTGCGGGGCCTGCGTGCCCGTCTGGTGGTGGCCTTCGGGCTCGTCGCCACCGTCGCGGCCATCACGACCGGGGCCCTCACCTTCCGGGAGGCGCGCACCGGAGTACTCCAGCAGAGCCAGGATTCCACCATCAGACAGCTGCGGGCCCAGCTCAACCAGCACGCCGCCGAACTCGCCGTACCCCCCGACGAACCGGCCCTGCGGGAGTTCGCCCACGACATGGCCGCCACCGAGTCGCAGGGCAGCTGGCGGGTGCTGGTGACCTACGGGGACCTCAGCGGTTCCTCCGCACCGGCAGACCCCTTCACCGAGGTGACGCCCGCTCTGCGGGAGGCCGTCGGATCCAGCCGGGCCACCGTCTTCCAACGGGTGCGCGACCAGGGCCGCACCTCCCTCGTCGTCGGCATGTCGATCCTCTTCGGCGGCCGGGACACCACCCCCACCGCCACAGGCGTCCAGGTGTTCCTCGTCGTGCCGCAGACCACGGAACAGGCGTACGTCGACGCCCTGGTCACCGCCGTGGAACGGGCCATGGTGGCCGCCCTCGCGCTCGCTGTCGTGCTCGCGCTGCTCGCCGCCCGCGGGGTGCTGGTGCCGGTGCGCAAACTGCGGCTCGCCACCCGCAGGATCGCCCAAGGGCGCCTGGACACCCGGCTCGCGGTCAACGGCTCGGACGAACTCGCGGACCTGTCCCACACGTTCAACGAGACGGCCGCCGCACTGGAGGCCTCGGTCGCGGAGCTCCGCGACATGGAGTCCCGGGCCCGCCGCTTCGCCGCCGACGTCTCGCACGAACTGCGGACCCCGCTCGCCGCCATGTCCGCGGTGACCGACGTCCTCGACGAGGACGCCGCCCGACTGGATCCGGACACCGCCACCGCGGTCCGGCTCATCAGCGAGGAGACCGTCAAACTCGCCCGCCTCGTCGACGACCTGATGGAGATCTCCCGCTTCGACGCGGGCGCGGCGGTGCTGCACCTATACGAGATCGACCTCGCCGAGTCGATCCGCCGCACCCTCGCCTCGCGCGGCTGGACGGACACGGTGGACACCGAACTGCCCCCGCCCGACGCCCTGCGCGGCCGCGTCGACCCGCGCCGCCTCGACGTGGTCGTCGCCAACCTGGTCGGCAACGCGCTCAAGCACGGCGACCGTCCGGTACGGGTGCGTCTGAGCGGCGGCGACGCGGCGGCCGTCATCGAGGTACGGGACAGCGGCCCCGGCATCCCGCCCGACGTGCTGCCCCATGTCTTCGAGCGGTTCTACAAGTCGGACACCGCCCGGATCCGCTCCGAGGGCAGCGGACTGGGCCTCGCCATCACCGCCGAGAACATCCGCATCCACGGCGGCACCGTCCGCGCGGCCAACCACCCGGCGGGCGGCGCAGTCTTCACCGTGGAACTTCCGCTGCGGCGGGACGAGTCGCCCGAGGAGGGTCCGTCATGAAATCCCTGCGCCGCGTCCCGCTGCTGGCGCTCCTCGCGCTCACCTCCTGCGGGATCCCCGCGACCGGGGTGGTGCAGGCCGGCGGCCCTGCCAGCGGGACTCTGCCTCAGACCCCGGTCTACTTCGTCGACAGGAACGGCGGGCTCGTCGCGACGCCCCGCACGACCGAGGCGCCGGGTGAGCCCGAGGCGGCCCTGCGGCTGCTGATGGCCGGGCCGCTGGAAGGGGAGGCGGGCGTGGGCGGCCTGTTCACCGAGGTGCCGGGCTCGGCGACCTCCGCGCCCCTGCCCACGGCCACCGCCGACGCGCCCGGCACTTCCTCGTCCGACGCCCCGACGGTGACCGTGGCGGGCGGCACGATGACGATCGGACTCCCGCCGGGCGTGGACAGGTTGAGCGACACCGGGGCGCGGCAGATGATCTGCACGGCCGCCGCCGCGTACCGCCTCACCCGCCCGTCGGTGGACGCGGTCACCGCCGAGGTGACCGACGGAGCCGGATGGCGGGTCAGAGGGTCGGACGAGGGCTGCCCCGATCGGTGAGGAGTCCTTCCGTCGCGGGAGCTGCCGGCTCGGCGGTGTCGGCCTGCCGGAGCTGGCTCAGGAGCTGGTTCTGGCCCGCCAGCAGTTCCGTGAGGATGCGGCGGGCGGCGCGCAGGAGTTCGGCGACGTCACCGCCGGCGAGGGCGTAACTCACCGTGGATCCTTCGCGGGTGGACACGACGATGCCCGAGCGCCGCAGCACGGCCAGCTGCTGGGAGAGGCTGGAGGGCTCGATGTCGATGTCGGCGAGCAGGTCGCGGACCGGCACGGGCCCGTGCTGGAGCAGTTCCAGGACACGGATGCGCACGGGGTGGCCGAGCATGCGGAAGAAGTCCGCCTTGGCCTGGTAGAGGGGCACGTGCATGGGCGGCGCTCGCTCCCTGCCGAACGGTACGGGGTCGTCGGTGCCGATCCTGCTGGTCGGGGACGCCGGGCGGCCACGGCTTGGGCTCATGTGGATGTGGTGACTTGAAGAAGTCTTCACATCGTGGGCGCACGGCGTCCCGTCCGGGAGCGGCTCTAGACCTCCAACTGCTGCTCCACGCGCTTGAGTTGGTGCCGGGCCATCGCGAGGTTCGAGCGGGCCTTGTCGAGGACCAGGTAGAGGAACAGCCCGTTGCCGGTGCGGCCGGTCACCAGGCGGATGAGGTGGTACTGGTTCTCGAGCGTGATGAGGATGTCCTCGATGTCGCTCTTGATCCCCAGCTGTTCCATGGTGCGGACCTTGGCGCGGATGACGTCGGTGTTGCCCGCCGCCGCGACCGTCGGGTCCAGGTCCTTGCCGCCGCCCAGGGTGCCCAGCGCCATTCCGCTGGTGTAGTCGACGACCGCGGCCGCCACCGCCCCTTCGGTCCCGGCCATCATCTCCTTCAGCGACACTTCCACACTCGCCACGGTGCCTCCCCTTGTGTCTGTGGATCGCGGCGGACCCGTGCTCGGGCCCGTCCGCCGGATTCCGGGACCGTATGCGCGGAGCGGGTGGCCGGGTGCCGGGGTCTTCGGGACTGTCTTCCGTTGACCGAACGCCATACCCGCAGGACCGCCCGCGGGGCCACAACTGGCCTTCCAGGGGCCGAAGATGACGCCCGGAGCGGACTCGGTGCCGCCCGGCCCGGCCCGGCCCGGCTCGGCCGGGAGGCGCGGGCGTGTGCGGTGGGCCGAGCCGGGGCTAGAGCGTGCGGGCCGCCAGGAGCGTCACGTCGTCCTCGGACTGGGCGGGGGCCAGCCGGTCGAGGACGGTGGTCAGGATGTCCGGCAGCGGGTGCCCGGCCGCGATGGGCGTGCCGGCGAGGGCGGCGAGGCTCGTGTCGATGTCCTCGCCGCGCCGCTCCACGAGCCCGTCGGTGTAGGCCAGCAGCAGGGTGCCCGGCGGCATCGGGCAGGGCCGGCTCTCGTATCCGCCGGCACCCGTGCCCAGGGGAGGCCCGACCGGCAGGTCCGCGAGCTCGGGGGCGGCGCCGGGCCGGACCAGCAGGGGCGGGACATGGCCGGCCGTGGCCAGGACCGCCTGTCCGGCGGCGGGGTCCAGGAGGACCAGCACACACGTGGCGACGCGGTCCAGGTCGAGCGCGTGGGCGGTGCGGTCCGCCTCGGCGAGCAGCTGGCCGGGGGCGAGCCCCTGCAGGGCCAGCGCCCGGAGCAGGGAGCGGTACTCGCTCATGGCCGCGGCGGCCCGCACCCCGTGCCCCATGACGTCCCCGACCACGAGCAGGGTGCGTCCCGAGGGCAGCGCGACGGCGTCGAACCAGTCGCCGCCGACCTCGGCACCCCGCCCGGCGGGCAGATAGCGGCTGGCGATCTCCACTCCGGGCCCCGGTATGTGCGGGGTGGCCAGGAAGGCGCGCTGCATCTCCAGCGCGGTCTCGTGCTCGTGGGTGTAGCGCAGGGCGTGCCCGATGCCGGTCGCGGCCCGCGCGGTCAGCAGCTCCAGCAGCTCGACGTCGTCCGGTGTGAACTCGGGGGAGTGCGCCCGGCGACCGAGCATCACCGCCCCGACGGGCTCGCCGCCGACCATGAGGGGCAGGTAGGCCACGGAGTGCAGCGCCAGGGCGCGGTAGCGCTCCAGCCGCTGGCGTGTGGGGGCGAGCATGCGCAGGGTGTCGTCGTCGGGCCGGTTGAGCACCATGGGCTTGTGCGCGGTCAGGACGTGGGACATCGACGAACTGGCCTGGTGGAAGATCACCTCGCCGCTTCTGGTCGCCGGGGTGAGCGGCTCGGGCACACCGGGAGCGGCGGCCACCGCCATGCGTCGCAGCCGCACCGGGACGGGGGTGGCCGGTGCCCTGCGTGTGCCCTCGGGGTCGAGCACGTCCACGGCGGCGTAGTCGGCGAACCGCGGCACCAGCAGGTCGGTCAGCGCCCGGCAGGCCTCGGCCGCGTCGAGCGTGCCGCCGACCCGGGAGGCGGTCTCCTCCAACAGCTCCAGGCGTTCCTGGGCCCGCCGGAGCGACTCGCGCTGGCGGATGCCCTCGGTGACCTCCATGACGACGGCGGCGACACCGAGGATCCCGCCGTCCTCCGCCTCCAGCCGGTGGAAGGCGCCGAGCCACCAGCGCGGCACGTCCACCGTGTGGTCGGGCACCCGGCCGTCGAACACGACCGTCTGCGGCCGTCCGGTACGGAGCACTTCGCGGGCCACCTCCGCGGAGGGCCCGGAGCCGGGTATCACCTCCGGCATGGGACGGCCGAGGTGCTCGTCGACGGACAGGCCGTTGAACCCGGCCAGGGTGTCATTGAGGTACAGATAGCGCAGGTCGGTGTCCAGGATCGCGACGGCCGCCGGTGTCCCGTCCAGGAACCGGCGGGCGGTCCACAGCTCGTCCAGCACCTGCCCGGTCCCCGCCGCCCGGGCCGCCTCGGACAGCTCCCGCACGGTCCCGGAGGACAGGAGGGGGGCGGATCGCGCGGACAGGCGGGGGTGGGTCATCTGGTGTGATTCCTCGAAGTTCCGGAGTCCGATTCGTCATACTTGTGGCGTATTGGACCACATTCGAGGGGGTCGCGGCTATGAGCTGTGTCTCACCCGCCGCTCACCAGCTTCTCGAAGAAGAACTCGTGCTTCAGGAACGAGGTCTCGTGCTCCGTCCCCGGATACGGCGGGACCAGCTGCGCGGCCTGGAAGAGCCGCCAGCCGTCCTCCAGGGCGGCGACACCCGTCTCGTACGGTGGCTCGTCGCTGTCCCCGGTCGTGGGACGGGTGGTGCCCGTGCCGTCGTAACGGGCCCAGCCGATGACCCGTGAGTCGAGCGCGGAGGTGTCCAGGTACAGGACGAGAACCTGCTGGCGCACGGTGGTGGACATGGTCACGCCTGGCTCCTCTGTGCGGCGGGCCGGTTGGCGATACGGGTGGCCCAGTACTCGATGTCGAACGTGGGATCGCCGGTCAGGGCCCGCCACAGCCTGATCCGGTTGAGGATCTCCAGTCGGCCGGTGGCCTGCTCGTACCAGGGGAAGCCGCGTCCCAGCTCCTCCCGGACGGCGGGCGCGTCCAGGTCCGCGGTGTCCCACAGCCGCACCTGCGGCACGGTCGGGTTGAAGCGGATCTTGTACATGTGGCGGACGATGTCGCTGTCGTTGCGCCGCCCGCCGTGCCAGATCCCGTGGTGCAGCAGCGCGACCGTGCCGGCCGGGCAGGTCAGCCGGGTCTGCCCGCGCAGGTTCTGGTAGCGCCCGGTGTCGGACTCGTTGGTACGCCGCAGATGGCTGCCGGGCACGATGAGCGTGCCGCCCATCTCGGCGGTCACCTCCTGCGGGTAGTACATGAGCTGCACGTCGAACGCGTCGGTCCGCAGATCGATGACGGCGTCCCCGTGCAGCGGCTGCGCACTGCCCTCACGCGGCTCACGGGTGTGCACGTGATGGTGGTCGACGGTCGGATCCGGGCCCACCAGGCTCTCCAACGCGCCCGCGACGGCGGGCAGTTCGACGAGCCGGCGGGTGAAAGAACCCTCGGGGAACGCCTTCGGCACGGGCGTGCCGTACGGCACGGAGGGCAGCCCGGCGGCGAAGACCGCGAGCGCCTCCTCGTTCATCTCCGGGGGCACGATGCCGTCCAGGCGCAGAAAGCCGTGGGCCGTGAACCGCGCCACCTGGGCGGAGCTCAGCAGCTGTCGTGTGGTTGACATACGGCAACGGTAGGAACAGTCACCCTGATCGTCGTGGGCTGTAAACGACGACCACTGGTAATTTTCCACCATGACCCGTCATGTCGACCTGGCCCTCGACCTGCCGCCGCACGTGGAGAACGCGGGCATCGGCGTCCACGGCTCCGCGGGCCCGCACGACGTGTTCCGCCTCCCGCGCCTGTGGCAGCTCCATCTCTACGGCTACTCGGGCGCCCTGGAGCTCGGCGGCTCCCGGCACCCGATCCGCCCCGGACACGTGAGCCTCGTCCCGCCCGACACCGAGGTGCACTTCCACTACGACGCCACCCGCTGCGAGCACTTGTACGCCCACTTCCGGCTGCCCGGCGACGGCGAGCGACGCCGGGTCCCGGTGATGCAGGACGCCGGCGCGGACGCGGCGGCGCTGACCGGACTGCTGCGGCAGACGGTCGCGGCGAGCGCGCAGTCCCCGGCCCGGGCCTCCGCGGAGCTGTGGACCGTGCTGTGGCGCACCACCGGCCTGGCCGGCGCCGGCCAGGACCGGGCCCGGCACCCCGCGCTGCGCACGGCGATCGCCCACATCGAGGAGCACCTGGCCGGCCCGCTGACCGTCCCCGGCCTCGCCCGTGCCGCCGGGGTCTCGCACACCCATCTGACCCGGCTGTTCCGCGAGGACACCGGGCACACCGTCGTCGCCTACATCCGGCGCCGCCGCATGGAACGCGCCCGCCACCTGCTCATCGCCTCGACGCTGGCCATCCCGGCGATCGCGGCGACCGTCGGCATCCCCGACCTCCAGGCCTTCAACAAGACCTGCCGCAAGGAGCTGGGAGCCTCGCCTCGCGCGGTACGGGAGCGGCACGGATAGAGCGGGGCTCACACGGGTGCCGCCACCGTGCGCCGGGCACCCCGTCGCCGGGTCCGGTGGCCGCCGTCCGCGGCGTAGCGGACGAACGAGACCGTCGTGACGTACGGGCTGACGGGGGTGCTGCTGCCCAGGGCCGGCAGGACCGGCGACGCGGTCACCGCCCACGACCCGCACGGACAGGGCGATTGCCAGGCCGAGCGCGATCGCTGCCGCGCCGTCATTCCCTGCCGGTGAGCAGTCGCCGCGGGTTCGCGATCCGGAAGGCGTAGGCCGCCGCTCCGCCGAGCCCGTGGCCGGGGTGCTGCGGCGGCTCCGCGTACGGCCGGTCCGAACCCTGGACCACGGCTTCCACGCCCAGGGCCCGCACGACCGACTCGACCGCACGCGGCCCGTACGAGGACGTCTCGACGAACACCGACGGGTCCGGCCGGGTCCCGCCGCCCCCGCGCGCGGCGAACCGCTCCCCGTGCAGCGGAGCCAGCCCGGCCAGCAGCGCGAAGCAGACCCGCAGCCGTGGGTGACGGGGGCGGCCGAAGGCGCGGAAGGCGAACCAGGCGGCGTGCATCTGCTGGACGTAGGGCACCATCGCGGGCCACCAGCCCGGTCCCTCGCAGCCACCGGCCGCGGGCCCGGGATGGACGAAGAGCGGAAGGTCGCGCTCCGCCAGCAGATCGAGCAGCGGCGCACACCGCGCGTAACCGGCCGCGTCGACCAGGGCGTCCGCGGGCAGTTGGAGGCCGACGAAGCCCTGGTCGAGCCGGTCGGCCGTCGCCCTGGCATCGATGTCCCGCACGCAGGCGGCCGCCCACGCCCCGAACGGCTCGGGCAGCGCGGCCGCACCTTCGTGATAGGCGTCCAGCAGCGGCCGCGCCTCCGCCCCGGGCAGCCACTCCACGCCGATCGGAGCCGAGAGGGAGACGAGCGCGAGACCGAGACCGTCGGTGGCGGCGAGTTCCGCGCGCCGGGTCACGTCGTGGTCGGCGGGCGGCAGGTCGTAGGGCGGCTCACCGTCCAGGTACAGCGTCCAGCCGTCCAGGTACGGCGGTTCGCGGCGCGCCCTCAAGGCCGTCACCAGCGACGGGCTCCACAGATGCTGGTGCACGTCGACATTGGTCATGGCACTCCTCCCACCCGGGCCCGCGATGTGCACCGGACTCCGCAGGCCTCCATGATCTCGTGGTCCACCGCCCCCGCGTCCACCCCGCGGGCGTCGTGAGGTCGACCGCCCTTGCCGGGACCCGTGGTTCAGCGGGCCCCGGACGCCGAGCCGATCTCCACCACCCGGGCCCAGGCGGGCGGTGAGTCCGGCACGTACTCGGGATTCCTTTCGCGTCGCGCCTGGCTCCTCTCGGGACGGGGGAACAGACCGACGACCGTACGGCAGGAGGGCCGCGCGCTCGGCCAGGGGGTCTGCCCGTCGGTCAGGGCCACGACGACGTCCGGACGGGGTCGCGAGCGCAGCGCCCTCGCGAAGCCCGTGCGCAGGTCGGTGCCCCCGCCGCCGACCAGGGCGATGCCCTCGGCCCGGCACAGTGGACGCACGACCCCGGCCGCCGCGTCGCACGAGAGGACGTGGACCAGGTCGCGGCGGCCGCCCACGGCACGGCAGATCGCGGCCACCTCCAGCAGGGCGCTGCCCAGTTCGTCGTCGCTGACCGAGCCGGAGGTGTCGATGATCACGCAGACCCGGGGCGGCCGGCGCCGCAGGCTCGGCAGCACCGCGCCGGGCACCCCCGCCGAGCGCCGGGACGGACGGCCGTAGCTGTAGTCGTCGCCCGCGCCCGAACCGGAGACCGCGGACCGAAGTGCCGCGCCCAGCAGGTCCCGCCACGGCTGCGGCGGATGGAACGCCTCCTCCGCCCACCGCCGCCAGCCCTGTGGGGTGTCCCCCGGATGCGCCTTGATGCCCTGCGCCACCCGGAAGCGGACCGCGTCCCGCTCCTGGTCGCTCAGACCGTCCGCCCCGTCGGGACCCAGGTCCCACTCGCGGTCCAGGCCGTCGGCACCGCTGCCGCAGTCCAGCCAGGACAGATCAAGGGTGAGCGGTCCGAGGCTGATCCCGCTCAGGTACTCCTCCATCAGCTGCCCCACGGGCAGCCGCAACCGCCCGGGCCGGACGGCGTCCTTGGGCGCGACCAGTCCCTCGCCGTACACGTCGTCGTTGATCTCGCAGTCCGCGGCGATGTTCATCCGCAGCCGGTCTCCGAGACCGGTCAGCCCGCGCTCCCGGGCCACCCGGTCGCCGCGTCCGTGGTGGTCGCGCAGCAGATGGGACACCTCGTGCACCCACACCCCCGCCAGCTCCTCCACCGGCATCCGGTCCACGAACGCCGGGGAGACATAGCACCGCCAGTGCCGGTCGACGGCCATCGTCGGCACCCGCCTCGACTCGACGGTGTGCAGGGCGAACAGCGCCGTGGCGAGATACGGGCGGACCCGGGCGGCATGCAGACGGGCGGCGAACAGCTTGTCGCGGTCCAGACGGCCGCCCCCTTCGGACGTGCCGGTGCTCGTCTCCCTGGGGGTGTCCGCGCTCATCGCCGGCCCTCGGAGGCGACCGCCGCCCGGTCCGCCCGCCGCGACAGCGCCACCGTCCCGGCGAGCCTGTCGATCGTGGCCGGCACGTCCCAGTCCTGCTGCCGCAGCGAGGCGAGGGTGGTCGCGGGCACGACCACCAGGTCCGGGGCCCCGGTCTCCAGCGCCCGGACCAGCACCGCCCACGCCGAGTCCCAGCGGGCCCGGTCCGGACGCGCGCGTACGGCCGCCACCACACCGTCGAGCACGGCCTGCCGCAGGTCGCCCCGCTCGGGCAGGACGGCCCCCGCGGGGTCGGCGAGCACGTCCTCGGGGTCCGGGAGGTCCATCCGGTCCAGGCTCGCCAGCAGCTCAAGGCCCGGACCGTCGCCGACCGTCCCCCGGACCAGCAGGGAGAGCACGTCCCGCGCGGAGCCGGCCGCGGTCGCGAAGGCGACCAGGGACAGCGTCATGTCCCAGCTCCGCGGCGACGGCCAGGGTCCGCCCCGCCGGGTCTCGTCGGTGGGCAGCCGGTGCACGAGCGTGGGCCGCGCGGCGAGCAGTCCGCACACCGCGCGGCGGGCGAACTCCACGGCCTCCGGCAGTCTCCGCGGATCGAGCCGCGGCAGGGTGGCCCGCGGCCAGGTCCCGCCGAGTCCGCGCACCACCACCTCGTGATCGTGGGTCCACTGGAGATGGACGAACCGGTTGGCCAGCGGCGGGCTCAGTTCCCAGCCGTCGGCCGCCGAGGCACGGGGGTTCGCGGCGGCCACGATCCGTACGCCGGGCGGCAGTCGCAGCGCGCCGATCCGCCGCTCCAGGACGAGCCTGAGCAGCGCGGCCTGCACGGCGGGCGGCGCGGTGGACAACTCGTCCAGGAACAGCAGCCCCCGCCCGGCCCGCACCAGCCGTACGGCCCAGTCCGGCGGGGCCATCGGTACGCCCTGGGTCGCGGGATCGTCCCCGACCACGGGCAGCCCGGAGAAGTCGGACGGCTCGTGCACGCTGGCGATCACCGTGGTCAGCGGCAGGTCAAGGGCCGTGGCGAGCTGGGTCAGGGCCGCGGTCTTGCCGATGCCCGGCTCCCCCCACAGCAGGACCGGCAGATCGGCGGCCACGGCCAGGGTGAGGGCCTCCAGCTGGGAGTCGGGGCGAGGTTCGGTGGTGGAGTCGCGCAGGAGGGTCAACAGGTCGGCGGCGATGTCGAGTTGAGAAGCGGGGGCAGGGGCGGTCATGGGCATGAGTGATCACCTTTGGGCTGGGAGGGGGCAGGAGGAGGGAGGTTTCCGGTGGCGGACGCAGGCCGGATGACGCGGGCAGGCGGGGGACTCAGGTCGCGTGCCGCGGATGGGTACGCCGGTTCCGCGCGTCGCGTCCGCTCGGACGCGGGCGGAACCGGGCAGGCCCGGGTCCCGCCAGGCCCGCCCTGAACAGGCCGTAGGTGATACGCCGCAGCGCGGCCGCCTCCAGCGCCTCCCGGAGGGGGCCGGCGCGCAGCAGCGCCTCGGGCCCGAGCAGTCCTTCCACGACGGCCAGCGCGCCGGCGGTGTCGCCGTGCACGAGACGTTCACGGACGCCGTCCAGACAGTGCGGACGACGGTGTGCCTCGTCGATCGCCTGGAGACAGGGGAGCGGAGTGCCGGTGAGTGCGACCAGCAGTTCCTCGCGCCGGATCTCGTCCGGGTCGTGGTCCAGCGGGGCGAGCACCCCGTCGACCAGACCGATCCGGTGGCGGGCTCCCCGGCATTCCACGAGACGCGGTGTTCCGGTCCGGTCGGGGGTGCGAGGCGGTCCGCCGGCCGCGCGCTCCGGTGTCAACGCGGCAGCGACCAGAGGGTGCAGGCGAGCCGCCTCGATCGCACCGGCGCGCAGCAGCTGGACGTCGGGCGGCACCCAGGTCGCCGCGTCGGGCAGGACGGGAAGCACGGAGACGATGTCGGCCGAGGGTGTCGGCACGGGACGGATCAGCTCACCGTCCGCGGCGAGCTCCAGCACCAGCCGGTGCCGTCCGCCCCACCGCACCAACAGGCGGCCACCGGACCGCCCTTCGGCTCCGAGCAGTATCCGCGCCTCGGCCGCCCAACGGTCGACGGCACACTCGGGGGGTGCGCCCAACTCCGCTGCGGACAGGTGAGGTCGACCGGTCACCGATCCGAAGGAGGGCTCACCGGTCCCACCGCCCCGGTCCCCCTCACCGGCCCCCGACCGCTCCCGCAACTCCCCGGCGCGGCCCGCATCCCACAGATGCCGGTGCAGGTCCAGGCGGAACCGTCGGTTCGGACGCGGGTGCGGATGCCGTACGGCGTCGGCGGTGGCGCGGGACCACAGGGCGAGGCCGATCCGCTGCCCGGCATCCGCCCACGCGGGCGCGGTCCGGGCCACGAGATGCACCGGGCCCTCGACGGCCTCGTACCGCGCCAGGGTCAGGGTGAGCCCGGGCCGCAGCAGTCCGTCGGGGGCGATCCTCGGCAGGTGCCAGCGCAGCAGGTCGGGAGCCAGCGCGCGGAGATCGGACCGCACCCGGGAGGCGAACTCCCGGCCGTGATCGCGCGCCACGGCACGGAGGTTGAGATCGACGTCGAAGCCCGCGGCGGCACACGCCCCCGACCAGTCCCCGGCGAGGCGACGGGCGGTCGCGGTCTCGATCATGGAGGCCGGCACGGCGAACTCGCGCACGCGCGGCCAGAAGGACGTACGGATGTCCTCGTTCGCGGTCGAAGTGAGCATCAGCACTCACCTTGCGCGGACGGGACCCCCAATCGTTCAGGAGTGTGAGTCGTCATCGTCGAGCAGCGTAGGTGGCCCCACGCTGATCCGCCACGTGTTTTCCGCCGGGTTAGCCTGGGGCGGTGATCGGATTCCCGCTCGGCGCGGCCACCACCTCGGCCGAACTCGCCGGTGACCCCCACCCGCGCCTGGCCGAACTCCGCGCGCACGAACCCGTCTCCTGGCTGCCCGCGCTGAACGGCTGGCTGGTGACCCGTCGCGATCTCGCGCTCGACGTGATGCGGGACGCCGAGACCTTCACCGTCGACGACCCCCGCTTCTCCACCGCCCGGATCGTCGGCCCCAGCATGCTCTCCCTGGACGGCGACGAACACACCCGCCATCGCGAGCCGTTCACCGCGCCCTTCCGTCCCCGTGAAGTGCGTGCCGGATTCGCCGAGTTCATCGAGGAGGAGACCGACCGGCTCGTCACCGGACTCGAACCGGCGGGCGCCGCCGAACTGCGCCGTGCCTTCGCCGGCCCGCTCGCCGTCGCCGTCGTCACCGAGGCGCTGGGACTGGTGGACGCCGGCACGGACACGGTGCTCGCCTGGTACGACGCCATCGTGCGCTCGGTCTCGGACATCACGGAGGGCCGGGCGGCGGGACCCGCCGGCCCGGAGGCGTACGCACACCTTCGCCAGGCGGTCGAGGCCACGGTCGCGAAAGGGGCCGAGTCCTCGCTGCTGGCCTCGGCCGCCGGCCGGCTGGCGCTGCCGGAGGTCGCCTCCAACGCCGCCGTGCTGATGTTCGGCGGCATAGAGACCACCGAGGCGATGATCGCCAACGCCCTGCTGCACCTCCTCCAACACCCCGACCAACTCGCGCTCGTCCAGGCCGACTTCACGCTGCTGGACGGCGCGATCGAGGAGTCGCTGCGCCTCGAACCCGGCGCCGCCGTCGTGGACCGCTACGCCACCCGCGACCTCACCCTCGGGCCGGCCGCGATCCGCCGGGGCGACCTCGTCACCGTCTCCCTGACCGGCGCCAACCGGGACCCCGCGGTCTTCCCCGACCCCGACCGCTTCGACGTCCGCCGCCCCAACGCCCGCCTCCAACTGGCCTTCGCGCACGGCCCCCACTACTGTCTCGCCGCCCACCTGGCCCGCCTGGAGACCCGCATCGCCCTCCGGCACCTGCTCGACCGGCTGCCCGCCCTCCGCCTCGACCCGGACCACCCGACCGCCCCGCACGGTCTGGTCTTCCGCAAGCCGCCCACGCTGCACGTGCTCTGGGGCTGACCTTCGGCGCGAGGTTCTCACCCGGCCCGTGTCACCTCCAGGGACAGGTCGTTGTCGACCGTGTAGTACGGGCGCACGACCAGCTCGCCGGCCGTGGCGCCGGGGTAGACGTGGACATGCTTGCGGTCCGCCACGTCGTCCAGGAGGCGGGCGAGCCGGATCATCGGGGCCCCGGCAGCGGGCCGTACGAACAGGTCCCAGATGCCGATGTCGAGGGTCGCGTCGTCGACCGTGAAGGAGAAGCTGCGGCCGTCCTCCGCGACCAGGGGCTCGACCGTGCGCAGGGTCCCTTCGCCCCGTCGCAGGCGCAGCCGCACCTCGGCGCCGTCCAGCGGCGAGGCGCCGTGCAGCCGGGCCGCGACCTTCAGCGTCCCGCCCGTGATGTCGACGCGGTCGGCCTCCGCGTGCGCGGGCCGCAGCCAGGTGCGCACCGCGAGATAGCCGTCCTTGGTGACATAGGGGACCCGCACCGCCAGCGGCCCGCGCCGCTCACGCAGGTGCCCGTCGACCAGCGCCCGCAGATCACGCGGGCCCGGACGCAGACGCGTGCGCTCGTCCCCGTCCAGCAGGTACACGTCCCAGCGCCCCTCCGCTAGCACGGGTTCCGCGCCCAGCACGGCCTGGGCCCGTCCCTCGCCGACGGAGTCCAGGTCGAGGACGTGCAGGGTCTCCTCGGGCTGCCCCTTCTTCGGACGCAGCCGCAGCAGCAGTCCGTGCCCGTGGCCCGCGGGCAGCGCGAAGGTGATCCGGCCCTCCGCGTCGATCGCGCATCCGGCGCGTGGTGTGGTCATGGCCGTCCCTTCCGTACGAGGCGCAGCGCGCCGCTCGCCGCGATCAGCGCGGTGTCCCTGGCGGCGGAGCCCCGGGCGGTCAGTGTCCCGCCCTGGCGCTGGCGTACGACCCGCCGGCCCGCCCGCCGCGCCGACACGGCCTCCGTGATGAGCCGCTCGGCCTGCTCGACCACCGGCCCGGGAGCGAACCGGCGCGCGTTCTCCTGGGCCGCCCGGCTCATACGGCGGCGCAGCTCGTCGTCCCCGACCAGTTCCAGCAGTGCTGCGGCCAGCGCGTCCCGGTCCCCGACCGGCACCAGCCGGCCGTCGACCCGGTCCGCGATGATCTCGGCGGGCCCGTGCGGGCAGTCGGTGCTCACCACGGGCAGCCCGCAGCGCATCGCCTCGACGATGGTCATGCCGAAGGGCTCGAAGTCGGACGTGGCCGCCCCGATCGAGCCCTTGACCCACTCCGCCTCCATCGGGGCCGCGGCCCCCATCAGGAAGACGTTGTTCCACAGACCCAGGTCGGTGATGAGCCGCCGCAGCCGGTCCTGTTCCTCGCCCTTGCCGTAGATGCGCAGCTGCCAGTCGGGATGCTCGGCGGCGACCGCGGCGAAGGCCTCGACGAGAAGGTCGTACCGCTTCACCGGGACCAGCCGGCCGGCCGCGACGACCACCTTGGCGGACCCGTCCGCGGCCGGCAGCACGGGGTCCGGGACGCTGTTGGGCAGGGCCTCCACCCGTACGCCCGGCAGCCGCATCCGGCGCCGGTAGGCGGCCGCGTCCGCCTCGGTGACCGTGGTGAGCACGTCGAGCCCGCGGTAGGCCCGGCGCAGCGCGGTGCGCAGCCGGGGCGAGTGGTTGTCGAGGGTGAGGTGCTCCTGGCCGACACGGGCCACATGGGGCGGCGCCTGGCCGGCGAGATGCACGTTGAGCCCGGGGCGGGTGCCGATCACCGCGTCCGCCTCGATGGTGGCGAGGGCCTCCGCTATGCGGTGGTCGGTCAGTTCGCTGTACTGCCCGTACCGGTACTCCGAGCGCGGGAACACCCGCGCCGGTCTCTGATGTAAGGGATGATCCCTCTCCTGTCTCAGATCGACCAGCGGCCGCAGCGAAACCCGGGGATCCAGCACGAAGTTGGGCAGCTCCCGGTGCCGCAGCACGGAGACGATCTCCACTTCGTGCCGTTCCGCCAGGGCCTGGGCCAGGTTGAACGTGGTGGTGATCGTGCCTCCGATCGCGTAGGCGTTGTGGAGCAGGAAAGAGATCTTCATGCCGGGCTAGACCACCCGCCATCGCCTACGGTTGACCCCCGTTACCCATTCGTGGTGTCCCCGCCACCGGGACGTCATGCCGTGTACTGGTATGCGGGATAAGTCAGATAGCCGTCGTCACCGCCCTGGAAGTACGTGGCCTCGTCGGCGGGAGCGATCGGCAGGTCGGTGCGCAGCCGCTCGACCAGGTCGGGGTTGGCGATGAAGGCGCGGCCGAAACTGATGAGATCGGCGCCGAGCCCCAGCCAGTGGTCGGCCTCGGAGCGGCCGGTCTGCTTGGCGCCCATCGGCAGCACCGGGTTCATGACGAGCGCGCCCGGCCAGGTCCGGCGCAGGGCGAGCAGCGTCTCCTCGGGGGCGGTGGCCTCCAGATGGACGTAGGCGAGTCCGAGCCCGGACAGCTCGGTCAGCAGCGCGGTGTACAGCTCGGGGACGTCCGACTCCTCGACTCCCCAGAAGCCGCCGCCCGGTGAGAGCCGTATCCCGGTCCTCTCCGCGCCGACCGCGTCCACGGTCGCTGCGGCCGCCTCGACGGCGAACCGGATCCGGCCGGCCACCGAGCCGCCGTAACGGTCCGTGCGCAGATTGGCGTTGGAGGAGAGGAACTGCGAGATCAGGTAGCCGTTGGCGCCGTGCAGTTCCACCCCGTCGAACCCGGCGTCGACGGCGCGGCGCGCGGCCTCGGCGTACGACGCGGCGTGCTCGGGCACCTCGGCCGTGTCCAGCGCCCGCGGAACCGGCGCGGGCTGCGGTCCGGTGGGCGTGAACACCTCGCCGGTGGCCGGGACGGCCGAGGGCCCCACGGGCCGCAGGCCGTTGGTGTCCGGGTGCGAGACCCGCCCGCCGTGCATGATCTGCGCGAAGATCCGGCCCCCGTTCGTGTGCACGGCCTCGGTCACCTGGCGCCACGAGGCCACCTGCTCATCGGTGTGCAGCCCCGGTGTGCCCGGATTGGACTGACCGATCAGACTTGGCTGCACCCCCTCGGAGACGATCAGACCGGCCGTGGCCCGCTGGGCGTAGTAGCGCGCCATCGACGGAGTCGCCAGCCCGCCCTCGGCGGCCCGTACCCGGCTCATCGGGGCCATGACCACCCGGTTGGGCAGCTGGAGTCCGCCGAGCCGGAAACCGGTGAAAAGCGTCGTCACGTCACATCTCCTTCGTGATCCGTCGTACCCGGGTCCCGGGCACGCCGTTACGCTAAAACCTGACGTCGACGTGAGGGTCAAGTCCGTCAGGGAGGAACACGTGCGCATCGGGGAGTTGTCGGCACGGGCCGGGGTCAGCGTCCGGGCGCTGCGCTACTACGAGGAGCAGGGACTGCTCACCAGCACGCGCAGCGCGAGCGGGCAGCGGCACTACACGGAGACCGCGGTCGAGCGCGTGGTCTTCCTCCAGCGGATGTACGCGGCCGGACTCTCCAGCCGCACGATCGCCGAACTCCTGCCATGCGTCGAGTCGCCCAGCGAGGAGACGTCCGACGCCGCGCTGCTGCGGATGGCCGAGGAGCGCGACCGGCTCTCCGCCCACATCGCGGACCTCATCCGCACCCGCGACTCCCTGGACGCCCTGATGGCCACGAACCGGGCCCACCGCGCGACCCTGACCACGAGGTGACAGCCTGGGACCACGCCGTCGGCGGCTGGACCGCTGTGCGGGGCTCCTCGGACCCGTGTGGGGTTGTCCCCGCCGGATCGGCGGGTGACGCTGGGGGCACGTCGATGGCGGCTGCAGCGGGGAGTCCGTGTGCTGTGGGGCCCTGCGTCTTGCACCGCGTGCTTCGTTGGGCTCGCCCGGACCCGTGCGGCTTGTCTCCGACGGGCCGGCAGCCATGAGCCGGGCCCGGTGGGCGGCCCTGGGTGCGGTGTGACGGGCTGGGATCACGTCGTCAGCGGCTGGACCGGCGTGTGGGCGCGCGCTCGCTGGGCTGGTCCGGACCCGTGCCGCTCGTCCCCGACGGGTCGGGCCCGCCGTGAGGCCCCGCGTGCGGCGTGACACGCTGAGATCGCATCGTCAAACCGGCCGGACCGAGGAGCCCCCCCCGTGACGTACGACATCGCCGCCCTCCGCTCCCACTTCCCGGCCCTGGCCGCCGGCACCGCCCACTTCGACGGCCCCGGCGGCACCCAGACCCCCGAACCCGTCATCCGGGCCGTCGCCGACGCCCTGGCCCAGCCCCTGTCGAACCGGGGACGGATCACGCTGGGGGAGCGCAACGCCGAGGGGATCGTCAGCGGGGCCCGCCGGGCCATGGCCGACCTGCTGGCGGCGGACCCGGCGGGGATCGTCTTCGGCCGCAGCGCCACCCAACTCACCTACGATTTCTCGCGCACCCTCGCCCGGACGTGGTCGCCCGGCGACGAGGTGGTCGTCACCCGCCTCGACCACGACGCCAACATCCGCCCCTGGATCCAGTCGGGCGCCACCGTGCGGTGGGCCGAATTCGATCCGGGGACAGGGGAGTTGACGGTCGACGCGATCCGGGCCGTGCTGTCCGGGCGGACCCGGCTCGTCGCCGTCACGGCCGCCTCCAACCTGATCGGCACGCGCCCCGACATCCCCGCGATCGCCCGGGCGGCCCACGAGGCCGGCGCACTCGTGTACGTGGACGGCGTCCACCACGCCGCCCACTCCCTCGTGGACCTGGAGGCACTCGGCGCGGACTTCTTCGTGTGCTCCCCGTACAAGTTCCTCGGCCCGCACCACGGAGTCCTCGCCGCCCGGCCGGAGTTGCTGGAGACCCTGCGCCCGGACAAGCTCCTGCCCTCCACCGACGCCGTCCCGGAACGCTTCGAACTGGGCACGCTGCCCTACGAGTTCCTCGCCGGCACAGCGGCGGCGGTCGACTTCCTCGCCGAGCGGCTGGACGCGACGGCCACCGGCAGCCGGCGCGAACGGCTGGCCGCCGGGTTCGCCGCCCTCGAAGCCCACGAACACGTCCTGCGCGCCCGGATCGACGAGGGGCTGGCCGCGCTCGACGGTGTCACCGTCCACTCCCGGGCCGCCGACCGCACCCCGACCGTCCTGCTGACCTTCGAGCGCCACAGCACGGCCGACGCGTACGCGTTCCTCGCCGAGCGTGGCGTGCAGGCCCCGGCCGGCTCCTTCTACGCCGTCGAGGCCTCCCGCCACCTCGGCCTCGGCGACTCCGGCGGCCTGCGCGTCGGCCTCGCCCCCTACAACGACCTGGAGGACGTCGACCGTCTCCTGACGGGACTGACAGACTTCCTCAAGGGGTGAGCTTCCCGAAGAGGTAGCTTCCCGAAGAGGTGAAGGGAGAACCGCTCATGACCACGTTCCCCACCGCGCGAGACGTACGGACCACCCCCGAAGGCCTGCTGTGGGAGCCCAGCGAACGCTGGGTGCGCGGCCGCAAGGGAGACGTCACCGTCGTCGACAGCCGGCACCCCGTTCTCGTCTGGGAGCCGGACGTCCCCGTCCCGCTGTACGCCTTCCCGCGCGCCGACGTCCGCGAGGACCTGCTGCGCCCCGCGAAGAACCCGGCGACCGGCACCCACACCGGATCGCAGGTCTTCTACGACCTGGAGGCCGACGGCGAGCTCGTCGAGAACGCCGCCTGGACCTTCCCGGCGGCCGACCTCGCCGACCACATCGCCTTCGCGTGGTTCCGGCGCTGGGGCACCGGCCTCGACCACTGGTACGAGGAGGAGGAAGAGATCTTCGTCCACCCCCGTGACCCGCACAAACGCGTCGACGCCATGCCCAGCAGCCGCCATGTCCAGGTGGAGATCGACGGGATGCTCGTCGCCGACACCCGCCGGCCCGTCCTGCTCTTCGAGACAGGTCTGCCCACGCGGTACTACATCCCGCGCGAGGACGTCCGTCTCGATCTGCTCGAAGCCACCGACCACCACACCGACTGCCCCTACAAGGGCACTGCCGAGTACTGGTCGACGGGTGGACACGCGAACATCGTCTGGAGCTACCCCGGTCCGCTCCCCGCGGTGGCCGTCGTCAAGGGGCTGCTCGCGTTCTTCAACGAAGTCGTCGACATCACCGTGGACGGGGAGCGCCTGGAACGGCCGGTGACGCCCTTCACCGGGACGGTGGAGTGACCGGAGCTGCCCGCAGGAGGTCGTACAACCGCTGTACCTGCGCAGATCACCCCCAAACCGTCCGCGACACGTGACCTGACTCTCATGGCCACCGACCGCCTTTGCCGAGAACATGGGGGCGTCACCGGCAGGCCGAAGGGAACGGGAATGCTCCGCAAGGTACTGGTCGCCAACCGTGGTGAGATCGCGATCCGAGCGTTTCGCGCGGGCTACGAGGTGGGCGCGAGGACGGTCGCCGTCTTCCCCCACGAGGACCGCAACTCACTGCACCGACTCAAAGCCGACGAGGCCTACGAGATCGGCGAACCGGGCCATCCCGTGCGGGCCTATCTCTCCGTCGAGGAGATCATCCGCGCCGCCCGCCAGGCCGGCGCCGACGCCGTCTACCCCGGCTACGGCTTCCTCTCCGAGAACCCCGAGCTCGCGCGCGCGTGCGAGGAAGCGGGCATCACCTTCGTCGGCCCCAGCGCCGACATCCTCGAACTGACCGGCAACAAGGCCCGCGCGGTCGCCGCGGCCCGCGCCGCGGGCGTGCCGGTGCTGGGCTCCTCGGCCCCTTCCGACGACGTGGACGAACTGGTCCGGGCCGCCGACGACGTCGGTTTCCCGGTGTTCGTGAAGGCCGTCGCGGGCGGTGGCGGGCGCGGTATGCGCCGGGTCGAGGACCCCGCCCAGCTGCGGGAGTCCATCGAGGCGGCCGCGCGCGAGGCGGCGTCCGCCTTCGGTGACTCCACCGTCTTCCTGGAGAAGGCCGTCGTCGAGCCCCGCCACATCGAGGTGCAGATCCTCGCCGACGGCGAGGGCAACGTCATCCACCTCTACGAGCGTGACTGCTCGGTGCAGCGCCGCCACCAGAAGGTGATCGAGCTCGCCCCCGCGCCCAACCTCGACCCGGAGCTGCGCGACCGCATCTGCGCCGACGCCGTCCGCTTCGCCCGCGAGATCGGCTACCGCAACGCGGGCACCGTGGAGTTCCTCCTCGACCGCGACGGCAACCACGTCTTCATCGAGATGAACCCGCGCATCCAGGTCGAGCACACGGTCACCGAGGAGGTCACCGACGTCGACCTCGTCCAGGCCCAGCTGCGCATCGCCGCCGGCGCCACCCTCGCCGACCTCGGCCTGTCCCAGGAGGCGATCCGGCTGCACGGCGCCGCCCTCCAGTGCCGTATCACCACCGAGGACCCCGCGAACGGCTTCCGCCCCGACACCGGCCGCATCAGCGCCTACCGCTCGCCCGGCGGTTCCGGCATCCGGCTCGACGGCGGCACCACCCACGCCGGTACGGAGATCAGCGCCCACTTCGACTCGATGCTGGTCAAGCTCAGCTGCCGGGGCCGGGACTTCACCACCGCCGTCAACCGGGCCCGGCGTGCCGTCGCCGAGTTCCGCATCCGCGGGGTGGCCACCAACATCCCGTTCCTCCAGGCCGTGCTCGACGACCCGGACTTCCAGGCGGGCAACGTCACCACGTCGTTCATCGAGCAGCGCCCGCATCTGCTGACGGCACGTCACTCCGCGGACCGTGGCACGAAGTTGCTCACCTACCTCGCCGACGTGACGGTCAACAAGCCGCACGGCGAGCGGCCCGACCTGATCGACCCCGTCTCCAAGCTGCCCCAGGTGGACACCGCGACGGAGCCGCCCGCCGGTTCCAGGCAGCAGCTCACCGAACTCGGCCCCGAGGGCTTCGCCCGCCGGCTGCGCGAGTCGCCGACCATCGGCGTCACCGACACCACCTTCCGCGACGCCCACCAGTCACTGCTGGCCACGCGCGTGCGGACCAAGGACATGCTGGCCGTCGCCCCGGCCGTCGCCCGCACCCTGCCCGAGCTCCTGTCCCTGGAGTGCTGGGGCGGCGCCACCTATGACGTGGCCCTGCGCTTCCTCGCCGAGGACCCCTGGGAGCGGCTGGCCGCCCTGCGCGAGGCCGTCCCCAACATCTGCCTGCAGATGCTGCTGCGCGGCCGCAACACCGTCGGCTACACCCCGTACCCGACCGAGGTCACCGACGCCTTCGTGCAGGAGGCCGCCGAGACCGGCATCGACATCTTCCGCATCTTCGACGCCCTCAACGACGTCAGCCAGATGCGCCCCGCCATCGAGGCCGTACGCGCCACCGGCACCTCGATCGCCGAGGTGGCCCTGTGCTACACCTCGGACCTCTCCGACCCGAACGAACGCCTGTACACGCTCGACTACTACCTGCGTCTCGCCGAGCAGATCGTGGACGCGGGCGCCCACGTCCTGGCCGTGAAGGACATGGCGGGCCTGCTGCGCGCCCCCGCCGCCGCGAAGCTCGTCTCGGCGCTGCGCCGCGAGTTCGACCTGCCGGTGCACATCCACACTCACGACACGGCGGGCGGCCAGCTCGCCACCTACCTGGCCGCGATCCAGGCGGGCGCCGACGCCGTGGACGGGGCCGTCGCCTCCATGGCCGGTACGACCTCCCAGCCCTCCCTCTCCGCGATCGTCGCCGCGACCGACCACTCCGACCGGCCGACCGGACTCGACCTCAGGGCCGTCGGCGACCTGGAGCCGTACTGGGAGAGCGTCCGCAAGATCTACGCCCCCTTCGAGGCGGGCCTCGCCTCCCCGACCGGCCGCGTCTACGACCACGAGATCCCCGGCGGGCAGCTCTCCAACCTGCGCACCCAGGCCGTCGCGCTCGGCCTCGGCGACCGCTTCGAGGACATCGAGGCGATGTACGCCGCCGCCGACCGCATTCTCGGCCACCTGGTGAAGGTCACCCCCTCCTCCAAGGTGGTCGGCGACCTCGCCCTCCACCTGGTCGGGGCCGGGGTGACGCCGAAGGAGTTCGAGGAGACCCCGGACCGCTTCGACATCCCGGACTCGGTGATCGGCTTCCTGCGCGGCGAGCTCGGCACCCCGCCCGGCGGCTGGCCCGAGCCCTTCCGCAGCAAGGCGCTGCAGGGCCGCGCCGACGCCAAGCCCGTCCAGGAACTGAACGCGGAGGACCGCACCGGCCTGGAGAAGGACCGCCGCTCGACCCTCAACCGGCTCCTGTTCCCGGCCCCGACCCGCGAGTTCGAGACCCACCGCCAGTCCTACGGCGACACCAGCCTCCTGGACAGCAAGGACTTCTTCTACGGCCTTCGCCCGGGCAAGGAGTACGCCGTCGACCTCGAACCCGGCGTCCGGCTCCTCATCGCGCTGGAGGCCATCGGCGAGGCCGACGAGCGGGGCATGCGCACGGTGATGTCCACGCTCAACGGCCAGCTGCGGCCCATCCAGATCCGGGACGCCGCCGTCTCCTCGGACATCCCGGCCACCGAGAAGGCCGACCGGTCCGACACCGGCCATGTCGCCGCCCCGTTCGCAGGAGTGGTCACGCTCTCGGTCTCCGAGGGCGACGAGGTGGCGGCCGGGGCCACCGTCGCCACCATCGAGGCCATGAAGATGGAGGCCTCGATCACCGCCGCGAAGGCCGGCCGGGTCTCCCGCCTCGCCATCAACAGGATCCAGCAGGTGGAGGGCGGTGACCTGCTGGTCGAGATCGCCTGAGCCGGAACGCGGTCGGGCGGTGGCAGGCAGGAGCCCTTGTCATGACAGTGCTGTACGAGATCAACACCCTCGTCTGGCTGGGCGATCTGAGCCACCGCCACGGCCGCCCCGTCACGCTCGGCGACGTGCCCGGCGAGGCCTGGGACTCCGTCGCGCTGCCCGGGGTCGACACCGTGTGGCTGATGGGCGTGTGGCAACGCAGCCCGGCCGGCCGGGAGATCGCCCTGCGCGACCCGGGGCTCAGGGCCTCCTTCCGCGAGGCCCTGCCCGACGTCACCGGGGCGGACATCGCCGGATCGCCGTACTGCGTACGCGACTACGTCGTGGACGCCCGCCTCGGCGGTCCGGACGGACTGGCCGCCGCCCGCGCCCAACTGCGGGCCCGCGGACTGCGGCTGATCCTCGACCATGTGCCCAACCACGTGGCTCCCGACCACCCCTGGCTCACCGCGCACCCCGACCGGCTCGTCCGGGGCACCGCCGACGACCTGGCCCGCGCTCCGGCCGACTTCATCGAGGCCGGGGCGGGGATCTACGCCCGCGGCCGCGACCCGTACTTCCCGCCCTGGCCCGACGTCGTGCAGCTGAACGCCTTCAGCGAAGCACTGCGCGAGGCGACCGTCGCGACCCTCGTGTCGATCGGCGACCAGGCCGACGGCGTGCGCTGCGACATGGCGATGCTGCTGATGAACGACATCGTCGAGAGAATCTGGGGAGAGCGGGCGGGCACGCCACCCGCCGAGGACTTCTGGGCGTACGTCATCCCGCGCGTCAGAGCCCGCCACCCCGGCCTCCTCTTCGTCGCCGAGGCCTACTGGGACCGCGAACAGGCCCTCCAGCAGCAGGGCTTCGACCACTGCTACGACAAGCGCCTTTACGACCGCCTGCTGCACGAGGACGCCGATTCCGTCCGTGCCCACCTGGGCGGCGACCCCGCCCACCAGCGTGCGCCGGTCCGCTTCCTGGAGAACCACGACGAACCGCGGGCCGCCGCCACCCTGCCCGGCGACCGGGGACGGGCGGCGGCCGTGGCCGTCGCGACCCTGCCCGGCGCCACGCTCTGGCACGAGGGCCAGTTCGAGGGACGGCGGGTACGCCCGCCCGTGTTCCTGACGCGCCGTCCCGAGGAGCCGGTCGACGAGCCGCTGCGCGACTTCTACGAGCGTCTGCTGCCCGCCGCCGCCTCCGTACGCCGGGGGGACTGGCGGCCGCTGACCCCGGCGGGCCTGCCGGACGACCACACCCATCACCACCTTCTCGCCTGGACCTGGACCCACTCCGACGCCCGCCACCTGGTCGTCGTGAACCACTCGGACGGCCCGGCCGGCGCGAGGCTGCCGCTGCCGTGGGACGACCTCAGGGGCCGCGTGTGCCGTGCGACCGACCTGCTCACCGGGGCGGTGTACGACCGTGACGGAGACGAACTGACCGACTCCGGTCTGTTCGTGTCCCTGGCGGCATGGGGGTGTCACGTCCTCCAGTGGTGAGGGCCAGGGCTCGGGCGTACCGTCGTACGGAGACCATGAGCACCGACCCGCAGGCGAGTTCTGCATCACGGACCACCCCACCGGACTCCGGCGGGGGCGGAAACGCCATGGCACTGCTGGTCATCGCGTCCTGCCAGCTCATGGTGGTGCTCGACATCACCATCGTGAACATCGCGCTCCCGGACATCCAGCGCTCCCTGGACTTCTCCACCACCAGCCTGGCCTGGGTGGTCAACGCGTACACCCTCACCTTCGGCGGGCTGCTGCTGCTCGGCGGCAGGACCGGCGACATCCTCGGCCGACGCCGCATGTTCGTCTGCGGCGTGCTGCTGTTCGTGCTCGCCTCACTGCTCGGCGGGCTCGCCCAGAACGAGGGCCAACTCCTCGCCGCACGCGCCCTCCAGGGCGTCGGCGGCGCCATCGCCTCCCCGACCGCGCTCTCCCTGGTCAGTACGACCTTCCGCGAAGGCCCCGAACGCAACCGGGCCTTCGGCGTCTTCGCCGCGGTCTCGGCGGGCGGCGGCGCGATCGGGCTGCTGGCCGGCGGAGTCCTCGTCGAGTGGCTGAACTGGCGGTGGGTGCTGTTCGTCAACGTCCCCATCGGACTGCTCATCGCCCTCGCCACGCCCCGCTGGATCCGCGAGTCCGAGCGGCATCCCGGCAACTTCGACATCACCGGTGCGCTGACCGCCACCGCGGGCATGGTGCTGCTGGTGTACGGCTTCATCCGGGCCGCCCAGGAAGGCTGGCGGGACCCGTTCACGCTGGCCTCGTTCGCCGCCGCGGTCGTCCTCCTCGTGCTGTTCGTGCTGATCGAGAAGCGGTCCCGGCAGCCGATCACCCCGCTGCACATGTTCGCCGACCGCAACCGCGCGGGCACGTACGGCATCATGCTGTGCCTCGCGGCCGCGATCTTCGGCATGTTCTTCTTCCTGACCCTCTTCACGCAGAACGTCCTGGGCTTCAGCCCCCTGGCGACCGGGTTCGCGTTCCTGCCGGTCAGCGCGGTCATCGCCGTCGGCGCCGGTCTCGCCTCGCGGTTCCTGCCGGTCTACGGGCCCAAGCCCTTCATGGTGGGCGGAGCGATCCTGGCGGCGACGGGGCTGGCCTGGCTGACCCTGACCGACGTCCACTCCACCTACGCGGGCAGCGTCCTCGGGCCGATGCTCGTCTTCAGCCTCGGCATGGGCATGGAGTTCGTGTCGCTGACCCTGATGGCGCTCTCCAACGTGCCCTCCGAGGAGACCGGCGCGGCCTCCGGCCTCCTCAACGCCACTCAGCAGGTGGGCGGTTCGCTCGGGCTGTCCATCCTGGTCACCACGTTCGGCACGGCCAGCGCCAACGAGGCGGAGAAGCAGGTGCCCGACTTCCTCGCCCAGGCCACCCCGGCCGAGCGCGGCCTCTTCGCCCGCACCGGTGAACTCCCGGGCTCCTGGGGCGACGAGGTCCTCACCGCCGGCATCTCGGCCGCCTTCGTCGTGGCCGCGGTCTTCGCGGTGCTCGCCGCCCTCATCGCCGTCGTGGTCATCCAGGTCCGCCCCTCCGACCTGGAACGCCTCAAGGGCGGGCCGCCGACGCCGTAGGGACGAGGCCGAGCCGCTGGGCGTGCAGCACCGTGCTGACGCGGTCGTGCGTGCCGAGCTTGCGGTAGATGTTCGCGATGTGCTTGTGGACCGTCCGCTCGGATATCCCGAGTCTGCGGCCTATCGACACGGCGGTCAGGGCGTCGCCGAGCAGGAGCAGCACGGTCGTCTCCCGGGGCGTGAGCGCCAGGCCGGCCGCCTCCTCGGACGGGGTGCCGAGCCGCCGCAGGAGCTGCCGTTGCTGCTCCACGGCGGCCAGCAGGGGCTGCAGGCGCTCGGCCAGAACCAGCTCGTCGTCGCTGAAGTCCCGCCCGGAGCGGTACACCATGCACCCGGTGACCGGGGTGGTGGACTGCGGCAGCGGAATCCCCAGCACGTGGTCGACGTCGAGGAGGTCGTCGAGGAGCCGCGCGGTCGGGCTCCCCGACCAGGAACGTCCGGCCACCCGGCGGGCCGTGACCGGCGTGCGGTCCGGCCCGCCCGCGTAGTGCCCGGCCAACGGGTAGCCGGCGCGCAGCAGCCCCGTCTCCTCGTCGCCGATCGAGGTGAACTCCACGTCGGCTCCGGGGGACAGGCCCAGCGTGCCCTCGCGCTCGTTCCAGTCGTCCAGCTTGTAGATCAGGGCGTCACCGCCGCACAGCACGGGCAGTTCGGCCGCGAGCAGGGGCCACAGCCGCTCAGGCGCGCGTTCGTGGAGCGCGGCCACGGCGACCGACAGCATCCGCTCATACGCAGTTGTACCCATACCGGCCCCGTACCTCGCTGACCCACACTTCATCCGAGCACCATCGACGTTCTCGGATGTACTCCAGCACATCGAAGCTCCGGCGGGCCGCAGTGGGGGAGGGCGGCCCGTCCGACACGTCTGTCTCCCCGCGGGGACGGGCAGCGCCGGCCGCGACGCGTGCGGGCCGCCGGCACGGGGGACCGGCGGCCCGCACGAAGCCCCGGCCCTACTGGTCCGGCGCCTCCAGAACCGGGCCGGGCGAGGGCTCCGGATTGAACACCGGGTGACAGCTCTCCGGTGGTGCGAGATACGTGGCGGGCAGCCCGCCCGTGTCGATCACGATCTGGTCCACGGCGATCGCCGGATCGACCATGAAGATCCTCAGCACGTGCTCCCCGGCCTCGGCGACCCTCACGGTGGCGGTCAGCCGCTCGACGCCGTCCTCCACCTGACGGGCCCAGGCGTCCCCGCGGTTGCCGGTCGCGACGGCCTGCCCGGACAGGACCGTCACCAGCTGGTCGTCCAGCCCGACGGCCACCCGTCGCTGTCCGCGCTCGTCCAGCGAGGGCAGCCGGAAGACGGTGACGGGGAAGGTGCCGGTGCTGCTGAACCGCACCCGGTACCGCAACTCCGGTGCCCGGGCGGCGAAGTCACCGGTGACCGGAGCCGCCGTGGACGGAACCGCCTCGACGGCTCCCGTACGGCGCCCGAGTCCGCGCACGGTCCGCCAGCGGGAGCCGCCGCGCGCCACCCTCCGGTCGGCGTGTGCCGCGTCGATCGACACGTAACCGTGGGCCTCCACGAAGCCGCGCGCCCGTCTACGGCCGTTGACCACCCGTAGCGGCACGTCATGGCGCTGTCCGGCGCCCGTGAAGGCGACCGTGGCCTCCTGCGCCCCCTCGGGCGCGCGCTCCCAGTCGATCTCCACCCACACCCGCCGCTGCTCGGTCAGCGAGCCTCCCGGGACACTGAGCACCACCCAGGGGTGACTGGCCTCGGCGGCCCAGTCCAGGGGCAGGAAGCCGGTGTTGAAGACATCGACGAAGCGCCGGTCGCGGGTGTACGAGGAGAACGACAGCGGCCGGGCCGCCCCGGTCTCGTTCCCCTCGGCCGCCACCCCGAGCCCGGAGGTCTCCTGCCGGGTCACCCTGGTGACCGCCGGGCGTCCCGGTGCCTTCGGGATCTGGGACGGATACGGATTGACGATCCCGTCCCACTTCCCGCCCGCCACCTCCACGTTGTACCGGCTGGTGAGCGCCGCCTCCGCCGTGTGCGCGGCCAGCGCGAGATCCGCGAAACGGTTGGTGCCGGCCCCGCGGCCCTGCCGGGCGGCCAGCGTGTTGCGGTCCGCCCAGTAGTACTTCAGGTTCATCAAGAAGGCGCCGTGCACCGGGTATTCGACCAGCTCGTAGAAGGCGTCCCGGTACGCGTCGGGGAGTTCGGCCCCCACCGCCCGGACCCGCGCGAGGAGGTGGTCGTACGCCGCCATCCGGCGCCCCGCCTCGTCGCCGTGGTGGACGACGGAGACCAGGCCCGCGGCGATGAACTCCGGCCGCAGCTCTCCGGCGAGCCGGTAGTACTCCGTGCGGATCGCGGCGATCTCACGGGCGTGGCGCCGCCCGAACTGCCTCTCCGCCCAGTCAGCCAGGAAGCCCTCGACCTCGTCCGCCTGCCACCGGTCCACGTCCCAGGCCATGTCCATCGCGAAGGACAGGCCGGTCTCGATCGACTTGAGGTCACCGACGTTGAAGATCCACATGCGGTCGGCGCCGTGCTCGTACACCCGCCTGAGCTCCTGCCACACCTTGGCCGGCTGGGTCGTGTCCAGCCACAGATAGCTCTTCGGGCGGCCCCAGTAGGACAGGTGGTAGTAGATCCCGTTGCCGCCGGCCCGCGCCCGCTCCGCCTCGGTGGGCAGCTGGCGCATGTTGCCGTGGTTGTCGTCCGGCCAGATCAGCGTGACGTCCTCGGGGACCCGGACGCCCGCGTTGTACAGGTCCAGGACCTCCTTGTACGGGATGAAGATCTGCGGCTCGGCCGCGGCCCCGACCTCCTCGGCGAGGATCCGTCGCTGGTCGGCGATGATGTCGTTCATCACCGCGACCTTCTCCGGGATCGTGGTCGCGTACCTGGTCTCCAGCGCGCTGTCGTGCAGACCGCGCATGCCGAGCGTCCAGCTGCTCTCGTAGGCGGCGTTCTGCCGCGCCCGTGCTCTCCAGTAGTCGGAGACGACGGCGGGGTTGACCGTGTAGTCGTACACCGGCGCGCTGCCGTCGGGGTTCGGGTGCTCCGCGATCCACGGCTCCCACTCGTGGACACCGTTGCGCAGCAGGGCCTCGGGGTGGCTGGAGCCGACGACGATGCCGTAGCGGTCGGCGAGTTCGGGGTTCTCCCGGTACTTGTTGAAGAAGTCGGAGTACGGATGCATCGCGGGCCACAGGTAGTTGGCCTTCAGACGCAGCAGCAGCTCGAAGACCCGTTTGTACGTCTCGGGGCCGATGTTCTTGTCGGTCTCCTGGGTGCGGTGGGACCAAGTGGTCAGGTTCTGCTCGTCGTTGATGAAGACACCCCGGTAGCGGACCGAGGGTTCGTGGCGGACGAAGGGGCCCGCGGGGACGGTCACCGTGTCCCGGTGCACGACGGGGACGTCGGCCCACCAGTACCAGGGGGAGACGCCGATGCGCTCCGAGGTGTCGTAGACGCCGTAGACGGTTCCGCGCCGGTCGCTGTCCGCGATGACCAGGGCACGGTCGACGCCGGGCAGGGGGCGCTCGACGACCTGGGTCACGGACGCCTCCCAGCGGCCCTCCACCCGGGAGACGTCGAGGCGGCCCTGCGCGGCGAGGCGGTCGATGGCGGGGCTCGCGCCGAGGGTGCCCACGAGGACGAGCAGGGAGGCGCTTCGGGGCAGGGCGCGCAGCAGGTCGGGTCTGGTCCCGCAGACCCTTTCGACGTCCGCCTGCAGGTCGCCCGCGGCGCGGACGACGGCGGGGTCGTCCGCCGCGTCCACGAAGACGCCGACGGCCGTGCCTCCCGTCGCGAGCGGGAAGTCGGGACGGCCCGAGGAGGCCGCGTGGGCGCTCGCCGGGATCAGACCGGGCAGGAGGGGGGCCGCGCCGACGGCGGCCATTCCCCGGAGGAAGGACTTGCGGGTCCACTGCTGGTGCGGCACGAGACGCTCCCCCTGGTTGGCATGGGCAGGCCAGAAAGCGCTTTCTCCGGAACCCTAGGCGAGGTGTTCGGGAAGCGTCCAGAGGCGTGCGTGCAGGGAGTGCCGTGCCGCGTACGCGTGCGGCGGTGGTGGTGCGGCGAGCGACGGGAGACGGTTCAGGCGGGCCGTATCGCGCCGCGGATGATCGACTCGCCGGTCGGGTAGATCGACTCCTCGCGGATGGAGGCTCCCGGGCCCGGCGCGTGGATCATCATGCCGTTGCCGGTGCACAGGCCCACGTGACTGAAGTCGTCATGGAAGAAGACCAGGTCACCGGGCTGCATCGCGTACAGCGGTACCGCCGTGCCGGTGCTCGCCTGGCCGACGCTGGTGCGGGGGAGGGAGACGCCGGCGACCTTCCAGGCGGCCTGGGTGAGGCCGGAGTTGTCGTACGACCCCGGGCCCGCCGCGCCCCAGACACACGGCTTGCCGATCTGGGAACGGGCGAAGGCGAGCACCTGGATGACCTTGGAGTCGTAACCGGGGTCGGGGGTGGGGAGGTCCGGGTCGGTGCCGGGGAGGGCGGGAGCCGGTGCCAGGGTCAGGGGCGCGGCGACAGGGGCCGGGGCCGACTGGGGTGCCTGCGGGTCCGGCTCGGGGGAGCGGGGGGCCGGGATGGCCGGGATGCCCTGGGTCGCGAACGGCAGGGGGGCGATCGTCGCGAGGGGGGCGGTGAGGGCGGAGTACTCGGGGAAGCCCGTGGTGACCGGCGCGGCGTACTCCGGTTGTCCGGTGCCGAGTTGCCCGCCGTAGTCCGCGAAGCCGGTGGTGGTCGCCGCGGGGTACTCGTACAGGGCGGTGCCCGGTTGCCCGGTGTGGTCGGGGAAGGCCGAGCCGGGTTGCGGCGCGTACTCGGGCACACCGGTGAGGAGTTGCGGTGCGTACTCCGGGACCGCGGTGCCGGCCTGCGGGCTGTACTCGGGCAAGCCGGTGGCGGGGTACGCGGTATGGTCCGGGAAGCCGCCGGCGGCCTGCGCTCCGTACGCCGGGAACGCGGTACCGGTGGACTGCTGGGTGTACTCGGCCGCAGTGGGGGCGGGTTGGGGTGCGTACTCCGGCACCCCGGTGACGGACTGAGCGGGGTACGGGGTGTACTCCGGGACCCCGGTGACCAGGTGCGCGGTGCCCACGGTGGGGATTTCGCCGGTGCCGGTGAGGTCCCGCGGGGCAGCTTCCGGGGCCCATGAGGGCGACTGGGCCGGCGCGGCCGTGCGGGCGGCCGGGGCCGGCTCCGGGGCGCTCGGCAGGGCGAGCATCGGCCGGGCGCTCAGCTCGGGGCGTTCGGCGGCCGGCTTCGGTTCGCGTGCCGTGGGAGCCTCCGCCGGCCGCGGGCGCCGTGGCTCGGCGCGGCGGGCGGCGACACGGTCGGAGGGCAGGACCGCCTCGACCATGGGCCCCACCTTCGCGCGGGCCATGCCGTACCACTGCTTGGCGATGTCATCGAGGGCGGGATCGCTGTTCGCCCTGCTCCCACCGCCGGTCGGCGACGAACCGGTCCGGCCGCGGGTGCTCGACGCGGTCGCGGCGGCGCGGGTGGCGTTGTAGGTGCCGGAGTCGTTCTCGGCCCGGTCGTAGAGGTTGGTGACCCGTCGGCTCACCTCGTCAGGGCTCGGCGCCTCGTCGGCCGCGGCGCTCCCGGCCTGCGAGAGGAGGGCCGCGGAGGCCAGAGCGGCCGTGGCGAGGGCGGAGTTGCGCTTGGCCGGGAGGCTGGACCCTCCATTGCGCGAAATGCGATCCGGCGCCATGAAAGTCATGCCCCTTCCGTCGTGCTGTTCGCCGTCAACTTAGCCAACTTGTGAGGCTCACGTGAAGATTGAAGTGTGAAAAGCGTGAGATGTAACTGTGACCTTCGTCGCGTACGGGCCTCTCCTCGCGGGGAGGATCAGCGTGTGGCCTGCTGTGCGCGCCATGCCTCGTAGTGGTCGAGGACCGTCTCCTCGACCGGGCGGTAGACGAGGCCCAGTTCGTTCACGCTGCGGCTGTTGTCCACGCGGAAGCGGATGCCGAGGTGCCGCCGGATGTACTCCTGGGTGAGTCCGAAGGCGGGGCCCAGTACGCGCACCGGCCAGTGGGGGAGCGCGGTGCGGGGGATGCGCAGGCCGCGGGGGTGACGGGTACGGATGATGCGGGACATCTCGTGGAACGACGTCATCGTCTGCGCCGCCAGGATGTAACGGCCCTTCGCGTCGGGCTTCTCCGCCGCCGCGATGTGCGCGTCGGCCACGTCACGGACGTCGACCGTGGTGAAGCTGAAGTCCGGGGCGCCGTAGAAGAAGTAGCCCTTGAAGAGCTCCTCCAGGAGGAAGAGGCTGCCGGACTCGGAGGCGGGGGTGAGCGAAGGGCCGAGGATCAGGCCGGGGTTCACGGCCACCATGCGCCAGCGGTCCTGTGCGGCCTCCGCGTCCCAGGCCGCGCGCTCGGCGACCGTCTTGGCGTAGTGGTACGGATTGTTCTCCACCGTGCTGCTGGTGTTGAAGTACCGCTCCGACAGGACCTGCCCGTCCATGTCCCGCACGTCGGAGTAGTCGCCGAAGATCGCACCCACCGTGGAGGTGAGCACGAGCCGCTCCACGGCCGGCGTCCGCTCGATGCCGGCCACCACGTTGCGGGTGCCGGTCAGGGCCGGGTCGACCATGTCCTTCCGGCCGTCCTTGATCTTCTCCGGCATGAAGAACGGTGAGGCCACATGGAAGACCACGCGGCAGCCCGCCATTGCCTCGTCGAAGGAACCCTCTGCGAGGAGGTCCGCCTCGAACAGCGTGAGTGCGCCGGGGAATTCGCCCTGCAGGTCCCGCAGCGGGCGCACCTTGGCCGCGTTGCCGAGACTGCGCACGGTGGTGTGCACCTCGTAGCCCCGCTCCAGCAGCCGCCTGACCAGATGACTGCCCACGAAACCGCTGCCACCGGTCACCAGGACTCTGCCCATGCCCTCGCTCCTCCACCCAGGGGGTGACATTGAAGCACCGGCGGATCTTCAGCGGGAGGTGGTCGGGCTCGGACGGGTTCAGTCCATCCACCGGCGGTACAGCGCGGCATACGCCTGGTCCATCGCGTGGTTGTAGGAGACCTTCTCGCCGAGGAGCGCCTGGGTGCCGAAGCGCAGTCCGAGCATGAGGTCGACGCGGCTGAGATCCAGGCAGGGCTCGGTCCCGAAGGTCGGGAAGTAGCCGCAGGCGGGCGTCGCGCGCCGCTGCCGGTCCTTGACGCTGTACAGGGTGAAGGCATCGCCGTACGCCGCCCTGATGTCCGCCTTGCGGACGAAGGGAAGGCGTCGCTCGGTGACCATGTCCGCGTCGGCGAAGAAGCCGGTGGCGGGCACGGGGAAGTCACGGACGTCCCGGTGGTACGCGTCGACCCGGAACCCCGTGGCCGGCATCCGGGCTCTGCAGAGACCGTGCAGCTCGGCGATGTCGACGGCGTTGGTGAAGACCCGCCGAGGATGCTGCTCGGGCTCCAGGATCGTGTACAGGGCGTAGTTCTGGCGCTTCTCGGTCTCCGCGAGCTGCTCTGCGATGACCGAGGCGTCGCACAGGGCGTCGATCTCGCGCTCCGTGAGTCCGGCTGCTTCGGCGAGGGCGGCGGCCGACGGCTCGGGTCGGTAGAGGCACCTCATCAGTACCGCGGAGACCCGCTGAAGATCCTCTCCGAAGGAATCCCGGGTGCGGCTGAAACGGCTGATGATTCTGGTGTACTTGGCGGGCAGGGAGGAGCGCAGAGACAGCCAATGGTCGTATGCGCCCTCGTCGAAAGCCGCATGGAGAAACGACAGTTCGGTGACGAGCGCACTCGCCTCCAACAGATCGACCAGGGTGATCGCAGGTCCGATTCCGGAAACCGCCGCGCGCTCGTACGCGAGGGCATTGCGGCGCGCCAGGCGGGCGGCGTTCACGCGGTGCAGTTCGATGAGTTCCGCGTGTTCCTCACCGAGGCTCTTTTCCGGGTCCCGCTCGCCGTTCTCGGAAAGGGCCGCGATCAAAGTGGCGGCCACGGCATTGCGTTCGGCCTCGACCATGAACCGGTCGTAGAGCGGAGGGCAGAGCAACGCGTCGTGGAAATGGCGTATTTCGTGAAGGATCGTGGCCTCGGCCAGCAGGCGTTCCCTTTCCGGATCCGCCGACGGCCCGTCCGGTGCCGTCCAGATCTCTGGGCGGTGCCTGGCGAGCACGTCGGAGCGGATGAGGATCACCGGGACGCCGATGACGTGGGAGCCGATCCGGCCCGTGTGGGTCATGGTTCGAGGAGGCGCCTGATCTGTTCGGGAGTCAACTCGGCGATGTTGTAACGCGCGCCCTCGACCGTGATGTTGATTTCCACGGGCGGGGGTGCCGGTGTGGCCCTCGCATTCGTGCCCGATGCGTCGGCCGAGTCGCCGCGTCTTTGGCGTTGCCTGACCAACTCCACGAGTTGGGCCAGAGCCAGAGGCGCTTGGACCACACTGATGACAAGGGTTCCGATACTCACCAGCGTGTCGAACTCGAAGCTCAATTCGCTGTCGGCGACCGGTGTTTCCGCGCTGCGCACAAGTCCCGAATCAGGACGGAACAACAGGTCGAAAACCTCTTCGGTGGACAGTGGGGCGGGAACACGGAACGAGATGTCGGCCTTGACTGTCACTTTTCCCCCAGTCAGTTCGGTCGGTGGCCGTGGCTCAGTATGGCATGACGTCGATCAGCCCACTCGGAGTTCGCGGAAGAAGTAGTCTGGCATTCGTGCGATCCGAGAAGATCCCAGGTTATGCGGCTGCACGTCTCTACTACCCTGTCACGCCCGCCCGGGCCGGCGACCCGGAGGCCCTCACCCGGGACAAGGCCGACGCGCTGCGGGCGTGCGTCGGTACGGAACTCGAACTGCGGGTGGAGAACACGCCGTTCAGTCCCGAACTCTTCGGTGCCACCTCAAGAAGCCCGTACACCAAGGCCGTTGTGCGGCTCACGCAGGCCGACTGGTCCGATGGCCTCCTTCCACAGGTGCACGGCATGGACGGATCCCTGTTCCTCAGGTTCCGTCTGGAGGACAGCGCGTTCCTCCAGCGGTTGATCGACCACCGCGATCCCGACTGGGACCCCGAACTCGCCTTCCGGCGCCGGATCCTGCACTGGGGCACGCAGAACTGGGGCGGCCTCACCTGGACCCTGTCCGCGGGCGCCACCCACCTGTACTGCTGCGACGTCGACGTGTTCCTCCCGGAGGAGCCGCAGGAGGTCACCGAGGACCTGTACCTGTACGTCCTCTCCTTCGACCCGGTGGCGTACGCGCGCGCCCGGCCGGAGGAGGCGGAGGAAGCCCGGCGGGGCCGGGAAGGCCTCGACGACGCTGCGGCCGCTCCTCCGGCCGAGGACCCGCGTGTGGGCCGGTGCACCGGCTGCGGGACGTGGCTGACGCTGCCGTCCGGCATGCTGGCCGTCCTCGACGAACCGGGCGGGATGGCCATCGTGCCCTGCACCGGGTGCGGCGAGGGCCGCATGGTCCGCATCAACAGCGCCTCCGACCGCCGACTGGGCGGCGTCCGCTACGAGATGGTGCCCCCTCCGGACCCCGCGCTGATCCCCGAGGAAGTGCTGCGGGCCATCAAGCGGATGGACGACTAGCGGGCGCCCTGTCCTGTGAAGCTCATGTCACCAGCGGGGGAGCCGGAGTTCGTAGTCCGGCTGGAACCGCCGCATGTATCCGGTGTCGTCCCGGCTGCGGACCCCGGAGTCGAGGTAGAGGCGGTGCAGCCGCTCCAGGGCCGCGGGGTCGAGTTCCACACCGAGGCCGGGACCGGTCGGCACCTTGACCTCGCCGTCGCGGAACTCCAGGACGCCCGGGCGGATCACGTCGTCGGCGTGGTTCCACGGGTAGTGGGTGTCGCAGGAGTGGTCGAGGTTGGGGATCGCCGCGGCCACATGGGTCATGGCGGCCAGGCTGATGCCCAGGTGCGAGTTGGAGTGCATGGACAGGGCGAGCCCGAACGCCTCGCAGACCGCGGCCAGTTCACGGGTGCGGCGCAGGCCGCCCCAGTAGTGGTGGTCGGTCAGCAGCACCTGGATGGCGTTCTGCTCGATCGCGGGCTTCAGGTGCTCCCAGGCGATCACGCACATGTTGGTGCCCAGCGGCATCGGCGCGTCCTTCGCCACCGCCGCCATGCCCTCGATGCCCCTGGTCGGGTCCTCCAGGTACTCCAGGACACCGTCGAGTTCGCGGGCCACGTACTTCGACGTCTCCACGGTCCACGCCACGTTGGGGTCCAGGCGCAGCGGCTGTCCGGGGAAGGCCTCCGCCAGCGCCCTGATCGCGGCGATCTCCTCGTCGGGCGGGAAGACCCCGCCCTTCAGCTTGAACGACCTGAACCCGTACCGCTGTTGCATGAGCCGGGCCTGCTCCACGATGCCGGCCGGGTCCAGTGCCTCGCCCCACTCGTCGCCGACCGCGGCACGGCCGTCGAGGGCCGGGTGCTCGGCCCACTTGTAGAAGAGGTACGCGGCGAACGGCACCGAGTCCCGGACCGTCCCGCCGAGCAGGTCACTGACCGGGCGGCCGAGCAGCTTGCCCTGGGCGTCGAGGCAGGCCACCTCCACGGCGGAGGTGGTCCAGCCGCGTTCGTGCGAGGAAGGAACCGTGGGCAGCAGGGCGGTGTCGATCGCGGCGCCGAGAGCCGTCGTGTCGAAGACGTCCATGCCCACGACGACCTTCGCCGCGGCCTCAAGTCGTTCCAGGCGGGCGACCCCGCCGGGGGACTCCCCGAGCCCCACCGTGCCGTCCTCCAGCACGAGTTGGAGGATGATCCGCAGGGCGAGCGGCTCGTGGACACCGTTCGAGTTGAGCAGCGGTGGGTCGCGGAAGGCGATCGGGGTGACGATCAGTTCCCTGATGCGCGTCGGGACGCTCATGCGCCGACCACCTCCAGGCCGTGCTCGACGAGTGCGGACAGCCGCGCGATGTGCTCCGGCGTCGGATCGACCAGGGGCGCCCGTACGCCACCCACGTCCAGGCCACGCAGGGCCACTCCGGTCTTCACCAGCGCCACGGCGTACCCCGGCACCTCGTCGCGGAGCCGGACGAGGGGGCCGTAGAACTCGTCGAGGAGTGTGTCGAGCAGCGGGCGGTCGTCCGTGGCGAGTGCCCGGTGGAAGGCGAGGGCGATCTCGGGCGCGAAGGCGAACACGGCGGAGGAGTACAGGGAGACGCCGATGCCCTGGTAGGCGGGCGCGGTCATCTCCGCCGTGGGCAGGCCGTTGAAGAACTGGAAGTCCTCCGTGCCCGGTACGGCACGCACCGCGCGCACGATGCGGTGCATCCGCTCGATGTCGCCGAGGCCGTCCTTGAGGCCGACGACCCCGGGCAGTGCGGCGATCTCGGCGGCCGTCTCCTCGGTGAGGCGGGCGGTGCCGCGCTGGTAGAAGATCACGGGCTGCTCGCTCGCGGAGGTGACCTCCTCGACGTAGCGCACCAGGCCCTGCTGGGGGGCCGTCACCAGGTAGGGCGGCAGCAGCAGGATGCCGTCGGCGCCCGCGCGGGCGACCCGGGACGCGTGGTCGCGGGCCACCGGGGTGGGGCCGCCCGCCGCGGCGAGGACCGGCACCCGGCCCGCCGTCGTCTCGACCGCGACCCGGGTCGCCCGCTCGATCTCGTCGGGCGTCAGCGCGTGGAACTCACCGGTGCCGCAGGCGACGAACACACCGCCCGCACCGGCTGTCACACCGCTGTCGATGTGCTGGGCGAGCCGTTCCTCGTCCAGCGAGCCGTCCGCGGCGAACGGCGTCACCGGGAAGAACAGCACTCCTTGGAACTTCATGTCTCCCTCAAACGTGGGGGGTCGGGGTCAGCCCTTCGTGGCGCCGGCGGCGATGCCGGAGACCAGGGAGCGCTGGAGGAGCAGGTAGACGATCAGGCTGGGGATCAGGGCGATGACCGCACCGGCGAGGACCACGCCCGAGCCGACCACGGGGTCGGTGCGCAAGGTGGCCAGGGCGACGGTGACCGTGTAGTCGGTGGGGTCCTTGGCGGCGATCAGGGGCAGCAGGTACTGGTCCCAGATCATGATGAACCCGAGGACGCCCGCCACGCCGAGCGCGGGCCTGCACAGCGGCAGGATGATCTGCCACAGCATCCGCAGCTCGCCGACGCCGTCCAGGCGGGCCGCCTCCTCGATCTCGTCGGGGATCTCCCGCATGAACTCGGTCAGCATCATCACCGAGAAGCCCCAGGCGCCCAGCGGCAGGATGACGCCCCAGACCGTGCCCTTGAGGTCCGCGTGGACCACCGGCACGTCACCGAGGACCAGGGACAGCGGGATCGCGATGACCTCCTCGGGCAGCATCAGCGTCATCATGAACAGCATCATGATCAGCGCCTGCCCCCGGAAGCGGTGCCGGGCCAGCGCGTACGCGGCGAGGGTGCACACCACCAGCTGGAGGAGCAGCCCGCCGCCCGCGATGACCAGCGAGTTGCCGAGGTAGTCCCACATGCCCTGGGCGCCGGCGACCTTGAAGTTGGACAGCGTGGTGTCGTGCGGCAGGAAGGACAGCGAGGAGCCGCTGGGGTGGGTGGTGAAGGCGCCCGAGAAGATCGTCAGGAAGGGCGCCGCGAAGATCGCGAGGGCGATCACACAGAGCAGGATCCTCAGGCCCCAGGCGAGACCGGGCCTGTCGTTCCAGCCGAGTGCGGTGTCGAAGCGGGCCGGGGTGGTCCGCTGTGGCGTGGTGGTCCGCCCGGCCGGGGTGTCAGGTGCCGCCGGCCGGGCGGGGTCGATGACGGGGGCGCTCATCGCGCTTCTCCCCTCTTGCGGAGGTGATTGACCATGACGGTGAGGAGCAGCGTCACGCAGAGCAGGACGACCGAGGCCGCCGAGGCGCCGCCGATGTCGTTGCGGGTGAAGCCCAGGGTGTAGGCGCGGGTCATCCAGACGTCCGTGGACCCGGCGGGGCCGCCGCCGGTGAGGACGTAGACCTCGGTGAACACCCGCAGCCCGCGGATGGTGGCGAGCGTGAGCACGATCATGAGCGCCGGGCGGATCGCGGGGAGCGTGACGTGGCGCAGCCGCTGCCACAGCGAGACCCCGTCCATCGCGGCGGCCTCGTACAGCGAGCGGTCCACGCCCGCCAGACCGGCGAGGAAGATCACCATGTTGTAGGGGGCCCAGATCCAGATGCCCATCACCATCGTCGAGTACAGGGCGATGTTCGGGTTGTCGAGGAACTGGACGGTCCCGAGGCCGAAGAGGTGCAGGCCGCTGTTGAGCAGGCCGTCGGAGGTCGGGTAGTACATCAGCCGCCACAGCTCGCCGACGACCGCGGTGGCCGTGACGGCGGGCAGGAAGACGGCGGTGCGGAGGAACTTCAGCGAACGGGCCTGGCCCTCCAGGAGCAGTGCGAGGGCGAACCCGAGCAGGATCGCGCCGACCGCCTGGCCTATGCCGAGGATCAGGGTGTGCCCGATGGACTCCTGGAAGCGGTGGTCGCTCAGGACCCTCGTGTAGTTGTCGAGGCCGATCCACTCGTTGCCGAGGAAGGGCCGCACGTGGAAGAAGCTGAGCCAGATGCCCTTGGCCATCGGCCAGAACTTGAAGACGAGCGCGAGCAGCAGCCCCGGAGCGAGGAAGAGCCAGGGGACGATGTTCCTCTTGCCGAGGGCCCCCTTGACGAGGCCTCTGCGCGCCGCGGGGGCGGATACGGTGGCGGTCATTTCAGCAGCCCCTGGTCCTTGAGATCACCGGCGAGCGTGTCGTTGAGCTCCTTGAGCTGGGAGCGGACGTCACCGCCGCAGTACGTGAAGATCGAGTTCAGCGAGTCGGCGGTGTCCTGTTTGATCGGGGCGAAGTCCGGCGCGTTCGGGAACTGCTCGGAGGCGTTCTCGTAGGCCTTCTGCACGACGCTCCAGCGGGCGTCGTTCCTGACCTTCGCGGCGTCCAGCGTGGAGTTCACGGGGATGCGGACGACGGGCTGGTGACCGTCGACGCTGGTCATGGCGATCTTCTGGCCCTCCGCGGAGACCAGGAACGAGGCCAGCGCCAGCTCCTGCCTGTCCTTGCCGGTCCGGGCGCCGAGGTAGACGTTCTCGCCGTCGGCCAGCACGTCTCCGCCGGCCGGGCCCGCGGGGGCGGGGACGACCTCGTACGTCTTCTTGCCGGGCGTGGTGTCGTAGGTGGTGATGTTGTACGGCCCGGTCATGTACATCCCGGCGTTGCCGTCCTGGAAGTTGGTGGCGGTTCCCGTGACGGCGGTGATCGCGCCGGGCTGGACGACCCCCTTCTCGCCGCAGAACAGGTTGTCCTTCATCCAGGTCACGGCGTTCACGGCGGCGGCCGAGTCCATGGCGGGGGTGTACTTCCCCTTGCCGTCCGGCTTGATGATCTGCGCTCCGCCCTGCCACAGGAAGCTCGCTCCCCACATGGCCGCGTAGCCGTTCTGGGCGCTGGCCGGCGCGACGATGCCGTAGGTGTCGGCCTTGCCGTCGCCGTCGGGGTCCTCGATGGCGAAGGCCTTGGCGACCGAGAGCATCTCCTGCCAGGTCGTCGGCGCCTTCAGCCCGAGCTTGTCCAGCCAGTCCTTGCGGATCATCAGCGTCTGGGCCTGGCGGGAGTAGGGGATGCCGTAGTGCTTGCCGTCGACGCCCACCGTGGAGGACCAGGACTTGGCGGTGATCCGGTCACCGCCCGCGACCGACGACGGGTCGATCGGCTTGAGCAGGCCCTGGCTCTGGTAACTGCCCATCAGGGCCGTGTCGTTGATCATGACGTCCGGCAGGTCCCTGGTGGAGGCCCGGCTCTGGAGCTGCTGGTCGAAGTTGATGATCGGCTGGTAGTCGATCCTGATGCCGGTCTTCTTGGTGAAGGCGGCGAAGACCCGGTCGTAGGTGGCGGCGTCGTCCGGGTTGCTCCGGGTCCACACCTCCAGCGTGTTCGGATCGCTGCTGCCCGCGTTGCCGGAACCGGAGCCACAGGCGGCCGTTGCGGACATCAGTCCCGCGACGGTGGCTGCCGCGGCCAGGCGGCGTCGTCGTCGGCGATCGCCCATGGACACTCTCCGTTCATATCCGTGAACCCGCTTCACGAATCTAAATGATCGGCCAAGCTACGGATTGTTTCTTCCGTATGTCAAGACATGGCTGGGAGTCTTCACAGAGGCTGTGCACGAGCCCTACGGGGCACGCTGGTGCGCAATCGACGTGATCAGGGAGGCGTGGGTGTACGACCGAGGCGACGGCCCGGGTGCGGCCGCGACGCGGCTCACCGGGCGGAAGGCGACCGGTGAACGCCGGCTGTCCGGCGCGCTGTCCGAGGTGACCCTCGACGACGGCCGGGAGGTGATGGTGAAGCGCGCGGACAGCGCCGAGGAGGCCCGGGCGGAGGCGGCGGGGCTGCGCTGGCTGGCCGAGGCCGGCGCGGTCCGGGTGCCGACCGGGTACGGCGAGGACGGCCCCTGGCTGGTGACCGACCTGATCGCCAGGGGGCGGCCGAGCCGGGAGGCCGCACTAGAACTGGGCTGGGCGCTCGCCGGGCTGCACCGCGCCGGGGCGCTCGCCTTCGGCTCCGCGCCGCCCGGCGGTCCCCGGGAGGCGTTCATCGGGCGGGCGCCGATGCGCAACGTCGAAGGCGCCGAGTGGCCGCGGTGGTACGCCGAGCACCGGGTGCTGCCGTATCTGCGGCGCGCGGTGGACGACGGCACGATCACGCTCTCGGAAGCAGAGGTGATCGAGCGCCTCTGCGCGCGGCTGCCCGCACTCGCGGGTCCGGCCGAGCCGCCGGCCCGGCTGCACGGCGACCTGTGGAACGGCAACGTGCTGTGGGGCGCGGACGGCCACGCCTGGCTGATCGACCCGGCCGCGCACGGCGGCCACCGCGAGAGCGACCTCGCGATGCTCCAGCTCTTCGGCTGCCCGCACCTGGACGAGGTGCTGCGCGGCTACGAGAGCGTGGCGCCGCTCGCCGACGGCCGGCTCGACCGCGTCGGGCTGCACCAGATGTTCCCGCTGCTGGTGCACGCCGTGCTGTTCGGACGGGGATACGCGGAACAGGCGCTCAGCACGGCGAAGGCGGCCCTGGAACGGTGAGTCCACCGGTCCGGGCCGCCTGCGCGGACGACATCGACGACGAGGAGAGCGAAGGAACTGGAGCTCTGAGAAAGCCGGTTGTCACACCGGTGAGAAGGAAGCCCCTTCATGGCCTCGTGTGTCGACGCCGAGGGCGAGGAAAGCGGAAGAGCTGGAGATCCAAGCCCCATGGGGGCTCATCGAGTGGAGAAGGAAGCCCTTCCATGGCCTCGCCACGCGTAACGGTAACAGTCACTCGGGGATCAAGTCGCGCAGGTTTTCCGGGGTGACGACCACCGAGTCCGGGTGCAGCCCCTCGGGACGCTCCAGGCCGATGTAGGTCACGGGTCCGTCCGGTACCGCTCCGGCGTCCCAGGTCGCCATGTCCGTACCGCCGTTCGCCATCAGCGCGGTCAGGTACCCGACCGTGAGCTGCTCGCGCTCGACGATGCCGCGCAACAGCGTCGCCACCGACACCTGGTTGTCCTCGACGCGGTTGTACGCCGGCTGCCCCTTCAGGTACAGGTGCAGCCACTTGGCGTGCCAACTCCCGTCCTGCGCACGCCGGAACGCCAGCGGCAGCGCCACCCGGCCCGGCCCGCGCAGCTCCGACTTCATCCGCACGGTACGCGCCTCGAAGGGCCGGCCCCGCTGCTCCCGCTCACGCAGCATGAACCCGAAGAACGACTCCTCGGCCTCCTCGAACTTCTCCCCGCTGTAGATGTTGACCTGCGGCACGATGTACGTGCCCCGCACCGCCCCGAGCCGCAGATCGATGAACTCCGAAGCGCCGTCGGGGGCGTTGGTGATGTCACCCGAGTGCGCGCCCTCCACTTCGCGGAGATTGGTGTACGACAGCCAGGACACCGTCTCGTAGTCCGCGTCCAGCAGCAGTGCCGACAGGTCGTAGTCCGTGATTCGCTGAGCCTGCTTCCAGTACACGAAGAACCGCAGCAGTTCCCCGTCGACCGGTGAGACGGAGCCTCGGGGCAGCACACCGAGCCCGGCCGAGGTCGCCCGCCCGCTGAGCGGAAGCGCCACGTCAAGCACGTCGGGATCGACCAACAGCCGCTCCGGGCAGGGGAGTCGGCGGCCGATCTCCGTGTCGAGCACGGCGATCAGGCGGGCCCGTTCCGCCTCCGGTACGGCCGCACGCGTGTCGTCGGCGACATGGGCGCGGCCGAGCCGGTTGACGAACACCCGCTTCCGGCCCGTCTCGGCGGCCCGGTTCTGCAGGTACTCACGCACCGACAGCACGACCCGCCCGGAGACCTCCGCGGCGGTCTCCTCCACCGCGGCCACCACCGCGTCCCGCTCCTGCCGCGTGCGCGCGCCGCGCAGCAGCCGGTCCAGCGCACGGAACAGCCTGCCCGGCGCGGACCTGAGCAGTTCCACCGCCCCGATCACGTCGGCCGCGCCCAGCAGCGCCTCGACACGGGCGTCGAAGGTGTACGCCTTCTTCTCACCCCGGGCGACCGCGAACACCTCGGCGGCACGCGGCCACCGGGGGTACTCGTGCGGGTGGAGCCGCTCGCCGAGCCGCTTGAACGCCTCGCGGTGCGCGAGCACGTCGGCGAGCTTGGCCGGGGCCGCCTCGACGACCGAGTCGAGCCCCGCGAGCAGCGCCCGGCGCACCGGCCGCGACAGCGCCCGGAACCGGGTCGGCTCCTGGAGGGACACGTCCCCGCCCGACAACGCGCAGGCCAGCCGCAGCACATCGGTCACGGTGTCCAGGAGCAGGCCGGAACCCGCCTTCAGCCGGGCCTCGTTGACGACGGCACGGTTCTCCCGCACCGGGATCGCCGCGGGCTGGGGGCCGTCCGCGCAGTGCTCGGCGAGCACCCTGAGATCGGCCAGGTGCTCGTCCCCGAGCGGCGTGGTGCTGCCGGCCAGCGCCAGGTACAGGGCGCTGACCTCGTCCTCCAGGGAGGCGCCCAGGTGCAGGACGGTCAGCCGGTCGCCGAGCGCGGCCGTCAGCTCGTCGTGCGCGGCGAGCATCTCGTCGTACGTGTGCCGGTAGGTGCCGTAGGACGGGAGGGTGAGCAGGTTGAGCACGCCGTTGCGCAGCTGGCTGAGGACGCCGGAGCGGGCCTTGCCGTCCTCCAGGGCTTCGCGCACGCAGCGCGTCCAGAACTCGAAGGTGTCCGGGACGTTGGCCGGGAAGTCCTTGAAGTAGACGTTGTGCCGCACATGGTCGCCGGCCATCTCGCGGACGGTGGCGAGCGTGCGCACGGCGGTGTCGACGACCGTGCTCTCGGACCGTTCCGACAACGTCCGCAGCGCGTCCGCCGACAGCTTGAAGCCGACGGACATCAGCGCGGCGTCGAACTGCCGCGCCGCGATGTCGCCCTCACCGGCGGGGCCCGCAGGAGCGGGCAGTCGGAGGGCATGCCGAACGACCAGGGATTCCAGGCGGTGGACCATGCCGGAATGGTCGCAGAGGTGTTCGACCCGGCGCACCGGAGTTTCCGGGGCCCCGGCCTGGTGCGGGCCCCGGGGTCAGGACTCCTCGTCCTGCTTCTTCTCCTTGATGCGCGCCGCCTCCTTGCGGACCTCCGCCTGCGTGGCGCGCTCCTTCTCCAGCCACTCGGGACCCTCGTCCCGCAGCGCCTCGATCTGCTCGGTGGTGAGCGGCTCGGTGACCCCGCCGCGCGCGAGACCGGCGATGGAGACGCCCAGCCGGGCCGCGACGACCGGACGGGGGTGCGGGCCGGTGCGTCGCAGGTCCTGCAGCCACTGGGGCGGGTTCGCCTGGAGCTCGTTGAGCTCGGCGCGCGAGACGACACCCTCCTGGAACTCGGCGGGGGTGGCAGGGAGGTACACACCCAGCTTCTTCGCCGCGGTGGCGGGCTTCATCGTCTGGGTGCTCTGGTGCGACTTCATGCAGTCCAGACTATCGGCCGCGCACGAGACCTCCGACCACAGTGGGTAACCTTGCCGCGTGACAGACTCGCCAGAACCCCCCTCCTTCCGGCTCGCGTACGTCCCCGGGGTGACGCCCGCCAAGTGGGTGCGGATCTGGAACGAGCGCCTGCCCGACATCCGCCTGGAGCTCGTCCAGGTGGCTCCCGCGGAGGCCCGCGACGTGCTGCGCGACGGCGGCGCGGACGCCGGTCTCGTACGGCTGCCGGTCGACCGTACGGTGTTCAGCGCGATCCCCCTCTACACCGAGACCTCGGTCGTCGTGGTCCCCAAGGACCACGTGGTGACCGCGGTGGAGGAGGTGACGCTGGAGGACCTGGCGGACGAGGTCGTCCTCCACCCCCTCGACGACGTCATCGGCTGGGAGCAGCCGCCCGGCGAACCGGCCTTCGAACGGCCGGCCACCACGGCGGACGCGATCGAGCTCGTGGCGGCGAACATCGGCGTCCTCGTCGTCCCCCAGTCCCTGGCCCGACTCCACCACCGCCGCGACCTCACCTACCGCCCGCTCACCGACGCCCCGCAGTCCGAGATCGCGCTGGCCTGGCGCGAGGACGCGACGACGGACATGGTCGAGGACTTCATCGGCATCGTCCGGGGACGGACGGTCAACAGCTCGCGGGGCCGCACCCAGCCCGAACCGGAGCGCGGGCAACCGTCCGAGAAGGCCGGCGGACGCAAACCGGCGGGCGCCGGGAAGGGCACGGCACGGGGATCCTCCGGAGCGGCCAGGGGGTCCCGCGGGGCGTCCGGCCGGTCCGGTGGGTCCGGCGGCTCCAAGGGCGCGGGCGCCCGGCGGGGCAAGCCCAAGCGCAGGGGGTAGCGCTCCCCGGGAGCCGGGCGGGAGCTCCGGGGACAGGGGGGCGGGTGGTGCGTCACCTCAGCCGGCGCGGCCAGGGGGTCGCGTGGGGCGTCCGGCCGGGCCGGAGGATCCGATGGCTCCAAGGGCGCGGGTGCCCGGCGGGGCAAGCCCAAGCGCAGGGGGTAGCGCTCCCCGGGAGCCGGGCGGGAGCTCCGGGGGCAGGGGGGCGGGTGGTGCGTCACCTCAGCCGGCGCGGCCAGGGGGTCGCGTGGGGCGTCCGGCCGGGCCGGAGGATCCGATGGCTCCAAGGGCGCGGGTGCCCGGCGGGGCAAGCCCAAGCGCAGGGGGTAGCGCTCACCGGGAGGCGGGCGGGAGTTCCGGGCGGCAGGGGGCGCGGTGCGCCGCTTCAGTCGCTGGGCCGGCCGGAGTCGCTGAAGGCTCCGGAGCCGTCGGTGAACACGCCGTCGGGGCCGAACGCGATCCCCGCGAACCGTTCCCCCATCCGTCGATGCGTCGCCGCGTCCGGATGCAAATCGTCCGGCAGCGGCAGCTCCGCCGAGTCGTCCTCGCCGTACAGCTCGCGCCCGTCGAGATAGTGCAGATGCGGATCGTCGGCGGCCCGCTGCTTCACGATCCTGGCAAGTTCCTCCCGGATCACCTGAAGGGTCAGCTTCCCGCTCGCGCGTTCCGCCGGGTCGCCCATCGTCCTGAACCGCAGCCGGCCCTCACCGAGTTCGCTGACGTCCGGGAAGCAGGGACCCGGGGTGTCCTCGTGCATCGGGCACAGGATGGGCGAGACGACCAGCAGGGGCGTGTCCGGACGGCCCTCGCGGATATTGTCGAGGAAGCCGTGGACCGCGGGACCGAAGGCGCGCAGCCGCATCAGATCGTGGTTCACGACGTTGATCCCGATCTTGAGGCTGATCAGGTCGGCGGGAGTGTCCCGCACCGCCCGCGCGGTGAACGGGTCGAGCAGAGCGCTCCCGGCGAGTCCCAGGTTGATCAGCTCCACACCGCCCAGCGTCGCGGCGACCACGGGCCAGATGCCGGTGGGGCTCGCCGCGTCGGAGCCGTGGCTGATGGAGCTGCCGTGGTGCAGCCAGACCCGGCGGTCGGTGCGGGGCGCGGGCGCGACGGGCGCGTCGGTGCGCAGGGCGATCAGCTCGGTGGTCTCGTTGTGCGGCAGCCAGATCTCGACGTCCTTGGCGTCGCCGGACAGCCCGTCGAAACGGACGGTCCCGGGCGGTCCGGGCCGGACCTCGGACGTCCCCGCTGCCATGTCGACGGTGATGACGGTGCCGGCGCGGACACTGCCCTGCCCGGCCGGCCGGCCGTCGACGACCAGGTCGTACACCCCGTCGGGCCGCGGTGGCGCACCGACATAGGCACGCTTGGTCGGCAGGACGTCCAGCTCCACCGCGGTGGCCCGGGTACGGAAGGCCAGCCGTACGCCGGAGGGCTGGGACTCGGCCATGGCGAGCTGGTCGTCGGTGTTCTGGGCGCGGGCCCGGGCCGGCAGCCGGTGCGGCAGCACCCCGCGCTCGGTGGTTTCCACGTCGAGCGCGCCGCGCAGCAGGTCGGCGGTGACGGGGGTGGTGATCCAGTCGTGCATGTTCCTCAGCCTGTCGGTCAGCGGGCGGGCCAGTTGCGCAACAGCGAGTCGAGGGCGTCCAGGATCCGCGTCCAGGACTCCTCGGAGTCGGGAGAGCTGTGGCTGAACCCGCCTGCCCCCTCCAGGCTCGCGTACCCGTGGAAGGTGCTGCCCAGCAGCCGTACGGCATCGGTCTGATCGGGTTCCGGCAGGTCGTAGCCGCGCAGGATGGCCCGCATCATCTGTGCGTGCCGTACGCCCGCGCTGGCCGCCGCGGTCTCGGGGTCGAGCCTGAGCCGGGCGGCCGCGGCACGGCCCGGGTGGGCGTGGGCGTAGTCGCGGTAGACGTTGGCGAAGGCGGTCAGGGCGTCCTTGCCGGCCCGCCCGGCCACCGCGTCGGCGGAGAGGTCGGCGAGTTCCTCCAGCGCGAACAGGGCGATCCGGGTCTTGAGGTCCTGGGAGTTCTTCACGTGCGAGTACAGGCTCGCGACCTTGACGCCGAACCGCCGGGCCAGCTCCGAGACGGTCACCTGCTCGAAGCCCACCTCGTCGGCCAGCTCCGCACCCGCCCGGACCAGGCGCTCCGTGCTCAGACCTACCCGTGCCACAGCTGTCCTCTCGTTCGCCAGAGTCGCCAGAGTCGATTATGCATTTGCCTAAGAGTTTTAGGCAAACTAGCGTGGACTTATGGAACCGTTGACCGAGCAAGAGATCCGTGCCGCCTTCGTGAACTGCACCAAGGGCCAGGCCAAGCGGCTGTCCGTGCCGCGTGACCTGGACGAGCGGCCGTGGGAGGACCTGGACTACCTCGGCTGGGGTGATCCGCAGGCCCCCGACCGCGCCTACCTGGTCACCGTCCTGGACGGCCGCCCGACCGCGCTCGCGCTGCGCCGCTCCACCGCCGGTTCCTGGCAGACCCGGCGCAGCATGTGCTCGATGTGCCTGACCACCCACTCCGGCGGGGTGTCCCTGATGGTCGCCCCGAGAGCGGGCAGGGCGGGGCAGCAGGGCAACTCGGTAGGGGCGTACATGTGCGACGACCTGGCCTGCTCGCTGTATGTGCGCGGGAAGAGGGACGCGGGCGTGGGCGCACGGCTCCACGAGACGCTCACCCTGGACGAGAAGATCCGCCGGACGGTGACCAACCTCGCCGCCTTCGTCGCCAAGGTGACGGGCACCGAGTGAGACGCCCGCTGCCTGGTGGAGTGCGCGAAGCGCGATGTGCCGGTGGTCCACGACGGCAACCCCGGCTTGAGCCCGGACGCCTGCGTACGGACCGAAGGGGGGAGTGGGCGGCCCCTCCGTCGTGAAGGGCCCCGCCCGGCGTCCCCGGTGGCAGAATCGGGCCCGTGGACTGGGGGATCCTCGAGCGCGAGCCCGAACTGGCGCGACTGGCCTCGGCCGCACGGGAGGCGGCGGACGGGGCCGGATCCGTGGTGCTCGTCTCCGGAGAGGCCGGTATCGGCAAGTCGAGCCTGGTGAGAGCCCTTCCGGGCCATCTCCCGGCCGGCACCCGGATACTCGTCGGCGAGTGCGACGACCTCGCCACCCGCAGGCCGCTCGGCCCCTTCCGCGACCTGATCGGCAGCGTCGGGGGCGAACTCGCCGGCGCCGTGACGGAGGGCGGCGACCGCCATCGCGTCCACGAGGCCCTGCTCGAAGAACTACGCGGAGCGGTACTCGTCGTCGAGGACGTCCACTGGGCCGACGAGGCCTCCCTGGACGCCCTGCGCTTCCTGGTCCGGCGGACGGAGCGGCTGCCCACCCTCCTCGTCCTGACCTACCGCGACGACGAGTTGAGCCGTGAGCACCCGCTCCGGCAGCTGCTGGGCCAGGTTTCCCGCGCGCCCCGCGTGCACCGGCTGCCCCTGGCCCGCCTCTCCCTGGACGCCGTACGCACTCTCAGCGCCGGCCGTGTCGACCCCGCCCAGGTGTACGCCGTCACGAACGGCAACCCCTTCTTCGTCGCCGAGATCGTCGCCGCCGGCGGCACCGGGAAGGTGCCCCCGACCGTCGTCGACGCCGTGCTCGCCCGATTGCGCGGACTGCCCGGCGCCATCGTGGACGCGCTGGAGCAGTTGGCCGTCGTCCCCTCGGCCGTCGAACGCCCCCTGGTCGACGCGCTGCTCACGGACGGGGCGGCGGCCGTCCTCGCCGCCCCGGAGCGAGGCGGCCCGCCCACCGGCGGGGTGGCCGTCCTCGCCGCCGCGGAGCAGCGCGGCCTGCTCACCGTCACCCCCGAGCGGGTGGCGTTCCGGCACGAGCTGATCCGCCGGGCCGTGGCGGACTCCCTGCCCGCCGCCCGCCGGATCGGCCTCAACCGGGCCGTCCTCACGGCACTCGTCGCCCGCCCCGGATCCGACGCCGCCCGGATCGTCCACCACGCGGCCCAGGCCGGCGACCAGGACGCCATCGCCCGCTACGGCCCCGACGCGGCGAAGGACGCCTCCGCCACGGGCGCCCACCGGGAGGCCGCCGCCCAACTCCGGCTCGTGCTGCGCGAACGGCACCGCTACGCCCCCGCCGAACTCGCCGACCTGCTCGAACGCTATGCCGTCGAGAGCTACACCATCGCCGACTCCGCCGCCGCCGTCGCCGCCCAGCGCGAGGCCGTCGCCCTGCGCCGCGCCCTCGGTGACACCCTCGCCCTCGGCGCCGACCTGCGCTGGCTGTCCCGCATCCACTGGTGGGCCGGCAACGCCGACCAGGCCCAGGAGGCCGCCCGCGAGGCGGTGACCGTCCTTGAGCACGCGGGCGACGACCGGCTGCTGGCGCTCGCCGTCAGCAACACCGCCCAGCTGCGCATGCTGTCGGAACGCTACGCAGAGGCCGTCGAACACGGCGAGCGCGCCATCGCCCTGGCACGCAAGGCCGACGACCCCGCGATCCTCGCGCACGCCCTGAACAACGTCGGCACCGCCCGCTGGCGCTCCGGAGACCCCGGCGGACGGGAGCAGCTGGAGGAGAGTCTCGACGTGGCGCTCGCCGCCGGCGAGGTCGAGCACGCGTGCCGCTCCTACGCCAACATCATCTGGACCCTGCTCGACAACCTCCGGTACGACGAGGCCGACACCTTCCTGCCCCCGGCGATGGAACTCGCCGACCGGGCCGAGCACTTGGGCTTCCTCAACTATCTCCACGTCGAACTCGCCATGCGCAGGCTCGCCGCCGCCGACTGGGGCGACGCCGAGCGGCACGCCGAGTACGGCATGCACGACTTCGTCCCGGCCCGCTGCCCGGCCCTGACCGTCCTCGCCCGGGTCCGCATCCGCTGCGGCCGCCCCGGCGCCGAGGCCCTTCTCGCCGAGGCCTGGGACATCGCCGTAGGGACCAAGGAACTGCAGCGCACCGGGCCGGTGGCGGTGGCACGGGCGGAGTGGGCCTGGCTGCGCGGGGACCCGGAGGCCGTCGTGGCAGCGGCCGGGCCCGTTCACGCCCAGGCGAGCCGGCTGCCCGGCGCCCCCTACCGCTCCGAACTCGGCTACTGGCTCACCAGAGCGGGCCACCCGGTGCCACCGGACGACTCGGACCATCCCTACGCGCTGCAGGCCCGCGGGCAGTGGCGCCGGGCCGCCGAGCTCTGGCGGGCCGCGGGCTGTCCCTACGAACACGCCGTCGCCCTCGCCGAGAGCCCGGACCCGGCCGACAAGCTGGAGGCGCTCGCCGTCCTCGACACCCTCGGCGCCGAACCGGCGGCCCGTATCCTCCGCGCCGAGCTGCGACGGCTCGGGGTGCGGCACATCCCGCGCGGCCCCCTCGCCGCGACCCGGGACAACCCCGCGGGCCTCACCGACCGCCAGCTCCAGGTCATACGGCTGCTCGCCGAGGGACTCACCAACGCGGAGATCGCCGCCCGGCTCGTCGTGTCGGTCCGCACGATCGACAACCACGTGCGCGCCGTGCTCGACAAACTCGACGCGCCGGGCCGCCGCCAGGCCGCCCTGCGCGCGGCCGAGCTGGGCCTGCTGCCCGCCGACCCCCCGAGCTAGGTATCCGAACGCGCCGAGCTGGGTGACGGTCACGGATGTCCGCCGCGGAGCGACGCGAGTAGAACGGACGAATCGACCCGATTCGGAAACGGGGGACCGCATGTCCAGCACACCCGCCCAGGCCGCACGTCGTGAACTGACCGACTTCAACGGAGAGTTGATCGGACCCGAGGACGCCGGCCACCAGCAGGCCCGTACCGTCTACAACGCGATGATCGACCGGAGCCCCGCCCTCGTCGCCCGCTGTGCCGACGCCGACGCGGTGGCCCGCACGATCGGTTTCGCCCGCGCTCACGGTCTGCCGCTGGCCGTGCGCGGCGGCGGCCACCACGGCGCCGGGCTCGGCACCGTCGACGGGGGAGTGGTCGCCGACCTGGCACCCCTGAAGGACATCCGGGTGGATCCGGCGGCCCGCACCGTCAGGGTCGGCGGCGGCTGCGTCTGGGGCGAGGTGGACCGCGCCACCAACGCGCACGGCCTGGCCACGCCCAGCGGCATCGTCTCCACGACCGGCGTCGGCGGCCTCACCACCGGGGGCGGCCTCGGCCACCTCACCCGCAGGTGCGGGCTGACCATCGACAACCTGCTGGAGGCCGACCTCGTCCTCGCCGACGGCAGCCGGGTGCGGGCGAGCGCCGACGAGAACAGCGACCTGTTCTGGGCGATCCGGGGCGGCGGCGGCAACTTCGGTGTCGTCACCTCGTTCGTCTTCCGGCTCCACGAGATCGGTACGGTGATCGCCGGCCCGACCTTCTGGCCCGTCGAGGACAGTGCCGAAGTCCTGGCCGCCTACCGGGAGTTCATACTCACCGCGCCCCGCGAACTGGGCGGCTTCTTCCTGTACGGCACCGTCCCGCCGGCCCCTCCGTTCCCCGAGGAGATCCAGCTGCGCAAGACGGCGGGTGTGGTCTGGTGCTGGACCGGCGACGACAGCGAGGCCGCCGCCCGCGAGATGGCCCCGCTGCTCGACGCCCTGCCCGCGCCGCTGCTGCACGCGCCCATGGCCATGCAGCACCCCGACCTCCAGGCCATGTTCGACGGGCTCTACCCGCCCGGCCACCAGTGGTACTGGCGGGCCGACTTCGTCGAGACCATTCCCGACGAGGCGGTCCAGCTGCACGCCAAGTTCGGCGCCGAGGTGCCGACCGTCCAGTCGACCATGCACCTCTATCCGATCGACGGCGCCGCCCACGACGTGGGCCAGGACGAGACCCCCTGGGCCTACCGCCACGCCAACTGGGCCTCCGTCTTCGCCGGCGTCGACCCGGACCCGGCCAACGCCGAACTGGTCAAGCGGTGGACCGTCGACTACTTCGACGCCCTGCACCCGTACTCGGCGGGCGGCGCCTACGTCAACATGATGATGGACGAGGGCCAGGAACGCGTCCGGGCCAGTTACCGCGGCAACTACGACCGGCTGGCCCGTATCAAGGCCGACCGAGACCCGGAGAACGTGTTCCGGCTGAACCAGAACATCCAGCCGGCGCCGAGGCCGTCGCACGGGTCGCGGCCGTAGGGCGGATCGCCGCGCGGAGCGGGAGGTGAGGGGCGCCGCCGCGCCTCACCTCCCGCTCCGCGCCAGCCAGTCGTGCGCCGCCCGGGCCGTGAACTCCTCCTGGCCGCCGCGCAGCAGCAGACCGGCGCGGGCGAACTCGGGTGCGTCGGCCTGAGCCGCGAGGTACGGGATCGCGATGCAGCGCATCCCGGCGGCGTGGGCGGCGGCCGCGCCCGGCGCGGCGTCCTCCAGGACCACACAGTGGGCCGGTTCGGCGCCCAGCCGCCGGGCCGCCTCCAGGAAGACGTCCGGCGCGGGCTTGCCACGGTCGACCTCGTCGGCCGAGACGGTCGTACGGAGATACGCGTCGAGGCCCGTCCCGGTCAGGATCGCGTCGATGGCCGCAGGGGAGGACCCCGAGGCCACGGCCATCGGCACCCCCTCAGCGGCGAGCAGTTCCACGAACGCGCGCATCTCGGGGTACACGCGCGTGGCGGTGCGGGCCAGTGCCAGATAGCGCCGGTTCTTGTCCGCGAGCAGCTCCGGCACGGACGCCCGCAGCCCGTACAGCGACTTCCACTGCGTGACGGTCTCCTGCGTGCTGATCCCGACGTACCGCTCGTGGTCGGCCCAGGTGAAGTCGGGGACGCCGTGCGCGGCGAGGGTCTGCCGCCCCGCTTCGTAGTAGTTCGGCTCGCTGTCCACGAGCGTTCCGTCGAGATCGAAGATGACCGATATGCCGCTGAGCCTGCTCATGGCGTCCAGGATGGCAAAGATCAACTCCGGGTCGTGCGCCCGACCGACTCCACCAGGGGCAGCAGCCGGTACGCCACCCGCTCCCGCAGCGCCACCTCGGTGCGCGTACGCACCACGCCGGGCAGGCTGATCACCTTCTGGATCACGTCCTCCAGATGCGCGTTGTCCCTGGCCACGACCCGCGTCAGCAGATCCCCGCCGCCCGCGATCGAGAACGCCTCGACGATCTCCGGTACGGCCGCGAGCGCATCCCCCACGTCGTCGAGCCGCCCCTGGGTCACCTCGATGTGCACGAACGCCAGCACCGGATGGCCGAGCGCGGCGGGCGACAGCGAGGGCCCGGTCCCGGTGATCACGCCGTCCCGCTCCAGCCGGTCCAGCCGTGCCTGCAAGGTGCCCCGCGCGACCCCGAGGATCCGCGCGTACTCCCGCACGCTCGTCCGCGGCCGCTCCAGCAGAAGCCGCAGGATGCGGGTGTCGAGCTCGTCCACGGCCATGGCGTACGACCTCCTCGGGCATGGTCCTTTGGCCCGCCGACGGACGCACCAGGACCGCTCATTCTGTACCAATGGCCCAGCATATGCGGGTCCGCTTGAGCCGACAGCGGTGAGGATGCTGCAATGAGCCCGTCGATGGCGCTGCGGACCCCGCGGCGCCTTTTCCATGCGGTCTTCCGAGGGATTCAGGGGGCGGTACGTGCTCAAGAGGGTGTTCATGGCGCCGGACCCGGGCCGGGTCCGGCTGCGCTTCGCCGCGCGGGCGGTGCTCGGCATCGGCCTCGCCGTCGTGGTGTGCGGCCTCGCGGGCCACTCGCTCGCCGGTGCCGTCACCGGTGGCCTCGCCGCACTGCTCGCCCTGTTCACCGTCACGGACGCCACCGTCCGGGGGCAGGCGCTCACCACCGCTCTGCTGCCCGTCGTCGGGCTTCCCGTCCTCACCGCCGCGGCCGAGCTCCACGACCACCCCGTCGCCCGCGACCTCACCTTCCTCGCCGTGGTCGGCGCGGGCGTGTACGCCCGGCGCTGGGGCCCGCGCGGACACAGCCTCGGCGTCTTCGCGTTCATGACCTTCTTCGTGGCGCAGTTCCTGCACGCGACCACCGACCGACTCCCCGAGCTCCACGTCGCCGTCCTGCTGTCCGTGCTCACCGCGGCCGCGGTCCGCTTCGGTCTGTGGTGCTACGAGCGCCGGCTGCCCCCGCCGCCGGTGCCGGCCCCGCCCGCCGGCACCGGCCTCGCGCGCGTGACCACCCGCCAGGCGGTCCAGGCCATGGCGGGCGCGGGCTTCGCCCTCGTCGTCGGCCAGCTCGTCTCGGGGCAGCGCTGGTACTGGGCCGTCGGCGCCACCTGGTGGATCTTCGTGAACACCGTCTCGCGCGGCGAGACCCTGGTGCGCGGCTTCCGCCGGGTCCTCGGTACGGTGATCGGCATCGCCCTCGGCCTGCTCGTCGCCGTACCGCTGCAGGGGGCACCGGCGCCCACGGCCGTCCTGGTCGCCGTCTGCGTCTTCGGCATCTTCTACACGGCCGCCGTCTCCTACACCTGGATGATGCTCTGGGTCACCCTGCTCGCCGAGCTCCTCTACGGCCTTCTCGGCGTCCTGAACCCCGGCCTGCTCGCGCTGCGGCTCGCCGAGACCGGAGTGGGCGCGGTCGGGGCCGTCCTCGCGGTGCTGTTCGTCCTGCCGGTCACCACCCACAGCGTCACCGACGCCTGGATCCAGCGCGCCCTGCGCTGCGTCCACGCCTGCACCGCCGAGGCCGCGGCCCGGCTCGCGGGGGTGCCCGGCGCCGACCCCGGCGGCCGGGTGACCGAACTGGAGCACCTGCTCGCCAGGGTCCGCCTCTCGGTGGCCCCGCTGGTCCACCCCCTGAGTCCCGTGCCGGCCCGCAGGCGCCGCGCCCGCCGTGTCCTCGCCCTCCTCGACGACTGCGCCCGGGAGATCCGGGGCCTGGTCGCCGTCGCGGCCGACCCCGAGGCCTCGCACGACGCCCGCCTGACCACCGCGTGCCGACGGGTGGAGGCCGCCGTCGAGGCCCTCACAGAGGGCAGGGACTTCCCGGTGGCGGACCGTCCGCTCGCCGAGGAACCCGCACTGGCCCATCTGCACGGACTGGAACGGGCGCTCGCGGAGTTGGCGGCGCCCCTGCGGTCCCCGACCGGATCGCCGCTGGTCGGAGCCTGAAGGCCCGCGCCGCGTCCGTGACCGTCCCGCGAATTTCTCCGGAGTTGGTCTAGACCGGTGGTGATCGACTGCTACCGTCGCCCCCGACGGCACGGACCGAGAGGGGACGACTGTGGCAGACGGCGGGCGGCGACGGGCCTGGATCGGGTCGTTCACGGCGGCGGGTGGCCCCGGCATCGTGACGGCCACGGTGACCCCGGGCACGGGTGCGCTGAAGGTGCTGAGCGGGCTGAACGGCGTACCCGATCCGTCGTATCTGGCCCTGTCGGCGGACGGGGACGTGCTGTACGCGGTCAGTGAGACGGCCGAGGGCGCGGTGGCCGCGTACCGGGTGACCGGCGACCGGCCCGAGCCGGCCGGACCGGCGGTGGCGGTGGACGGGAACGGACCCACGCACCTCGCCGTGCACGCCGGACACCTGCTGACCGCCAACTACGGCTCCGGCAGCGTCACCACCGTGCCGCTGCGGGCCGACGGCTCCCTCGCGGGCGCCCCCTCCGGAGTGCTCCGGCACACCGGCTCCGGCCCGCACGCGCCCCGGCAGCTGAGCCCGCACGCCCACCAGGTGCAGCCCGACCCGAGCGGTCGGTGGATCGTCAGCGTCGACCTCGGCACGGACTCCGTGCGGGTGTGCACCCTCACGGACGGGGCGCTCGACGTGCACCGCGAGATCGCCCTGCGCCCCGGCTCGGGTCCGCGCCACCTGGCCTTCCACCCCGACGGCACCCGCGCCTACGTCCTCAACGAACTCACCCCGACCCTCACCGTGTGCCGCTGGGACGCCGCGGAAGGCTCCCTGAAGCCCCTGAACGAGACGCCGGTGCTCGCGGGCGCCCCTGCAGGCGACGCGTACCCGTCAGGCGTCGTCACGTCCCCCGACGGCCGGTTCGTGTGGACCGCCACCCGGGGCGAGGACGTCCTGTCCACGTTCGCCGTCGAGGGCGATGACCTGCGGCTGGTCGGCACGGTCATCTGCGGCGGCCACTGGCCCCGCGACCTCGCCGAGTCCGGCGGGTTCCTGTACGTGGCGAACGAGCGCTCCGGCGAGGTCACCTGGTTCGCCGTGGACCCGGCGACCGGCCTGCCCAGGTACGAGGGCGCGATCGCGGTACCGGCCGCGTCCTGCGTGGTCCTCGGCTGATCCGGGCCGCCACGCCGAAGGGCCCGCTCCGACGACGGAGCGGGCCCTTTCGGTGGTGCGGTCGCGGCGGGTGCGTTCAGCGCACCGGGGCGCCCTGCGCCTGCTGCGGGGCGATGCCCAGCGCGGTTGTGTACTTGGCGAGCACGAGCTTGCCGATCGCCGGGTAGGGGCCGAGCGGATCGGCGGCGGAGCAGCCGGCCTCCCTGGCGGCGTCCTCGATCACGGCGGGGTCGATCTCCGGCCCTATCAGGTACGGCGCGAGCGCGAGCTGCTGCGAACCGGAGGAGCGCAGCTGTTCGGCGATGGACGCGATCGAGCCGTCCTGGTCGAGCGCCGCCGCCATCACCGGCACGGCCAGCCGCGCGGCGAGCAGCATGCCGGTGATCCCGGCCGCCTGCACGGCCTCCTCGCCGCCCACCGCGCCGAGGATGATGCCGTCGGCGGCGGTCGTCACCGCGAACAGGCGGGCGCGGTCGGCACGGGCCAGCCCGGCCTCCGACAGGCGCACGTGCAGCGCCTCGGCGAGCAGCGGGTGCGGGCCCAGGACGTCGGTGAGGTCGGCCGCGATCCGGCTGTCCATCACGGCCTGGCGGATCCGGCGCAGCAGCGAACTGTCCGGTCCGGCGAGCAGCGGCACGACGACGGCGACGGGGCCCTCGGGCTCCTTGACGTCCACCCCGGCGGCCTTGGCCTGCTCATAACGTGCGGTGCGCTCGCCGGCGGTGTGGGCCAGCACGGCCTGGAGCGTGGGGAACTCCGAGTCGTCTCCGTCCAGGTAACCGATCCGCGCGTCCAGGCCGGGCAGCTCGGAGCGGGCGATGCTCACGACCTCCTCGGCGAGGCCGCGCGTGGCAGCGCCGGGCGTGCCCGGCACCGCGAGGACGAGCGCGGGCGCGCCCTCGGGAGCCGCCAGCGGCTCGGGTCGGCGGTGCCGCCCGGGCTGGCGAGGTCGCGGCATTCGTACTGGCAGGCCGGACGCGGGTCCAGTGGGGGAGCTCATGGCGACGCATGTTACTGGCTTCCTGGGCTTCCCTGTTCGGGGAGGGTGCAGGTGAGCGGTATCCGTCCGGTTTTGTCTGATGAGTTACGTCCGCTTCAGCCCCTCTTTGGGGTCACCACGTACACCATCGCCTCGTCACCGGGCAGCGTGAGCGCACCGCGCGCCAGTTCTGTGGCGATCTGTACGGATCCCTCCAGCGGTCCGCCCGCCGCCGTGACCCGCCGCGCGTGCGGCAGCCGTCGCTCCAGCTCCTCCTCCAGGGGCACGAGGAGGGCGGCACCCATCCCGAACAAGCCACCGGTGAGACTGACATACGGCTCACCCTCCGCCGGGCAGACCGCGGCCGCGGAATCGGCCATGTGCCGGGCCGCCTCGCGCAGGATCCCCCCGGCCACCGGGTCGCTCTCGGCGCAGGCCGCCACGTGGGGCGCGAACGAGGCGAGTACGGCGGGCCGGTCCGTACGCGGATAGAGCCGTCCCGGCAGCTCCCGCACCGGTCCGAACGCCTCCTCGGCCCGGGCCAGCAGCGCCGACGAGCCCCCCGGTCGCCCGTCGTGGGCGCGCAGGGCGGCCTCCAGCCCGGCCCGCCCGATCCACGCGCCGCCCCCGCAGTCGCCCAGCAGATGCCCCCAGCCGTCCGCCCGGCGCCAGGACTTGAGGTCGGTGCCGATCGCGACGAGACCGGTACCGGCGGCGACGACCGCACCCGGGCGCGGTCCGAGAGCGCCGGTGTAGGCGGTCACCGCGTCCGCGACGAGCGCGACGGTCCGCACCCCGAACTCCCGCTCCAGCGCGCCGGGCAGCTCGGCCCGCAGGGCATCGCCCAGGCTCGCGAAACCGGCCGCCCCGACGACGGCGGTGCCCATCCCCCCCACTCCTGCTTCCTGCTGCGACGCCCTCACCAGGGGCACCAGTTGTTCCATCAGATGGCCCGGATCGATGCCGCGCGGACCGGTCCGCACCGGCACCCGCGACTCCCGCGGGGCCGTGGTCCCCCCGTCGGGGGTGCCGACGACGACCCGCAGCCCGGAGCCGCCGGAGTCGACGGCGAGGAATCCGTCACCCGCCGCTGAACGCACCCGCCTCCACCCCTTCCCGACGACCGGCAGCGCGCTCGGCCCGGCCGGCTCGAAGATCTCGACGGGGAGGAAGAGTAGCGCCCGCGGGACGGCCCGCGGGAGGAGTCTTCCCTGGATATGCGGGGCGTCAGTGTGTGCCAGTAGAGTGACGCGCCGTGGCACCACGACCCTTGCATGAACTTGTCGAAGCGGGCTGGGCGAAGGCCCTCGAACCCGTGGCCGAACGCATCGCGGCCATGGGGGACTTCCTCCGTGCCGAGATAGCGGCGGGCCGGACCTACCTGCCGGCCGGGGCGAACGTCCTCAGAGCCTTCCAGCAGCCCTTCGACGACGTCCGCGTCCTGATCGTCGGTCAGGACCCCTATCCCACGCCGGGAATGGCGATCGGCTTGAGCTTCGCGGTGGCGCCCGAGGTGCGGTCCCTGCCGGGGAGCCTGGAGAACATCTTCCGGGAGCTGCACTCCGACCTCGGGCTGGCCAGGCCCTCGAACGGCGATCTGACGCCGTGGACCCAGCAGGGCGTGCTCCTGCTCAACAGGGCGCTGACGACCGCCCCGCGCAAACCCGGCGCGCACCGCGGGCAGGGCTGGGAGGAAGTCACCGAGCAGGCCATCCGGGCGCTGGCGGCGCGCGGGAAGCCGCTGGTGTCCATCCTGTGGGGGCGGGACGCGCGCAACCTGCGCTCTCTTCTGGGCGACCTCCCGGCGATCGAGTCGGCCCATCCGTCACCCATGTCGGCGGACCGCGGCTTCTTCGGTTCGCGCCCGTTCAGCCGGGCCAACGACCTGCTGGTCGGCCAGGGCGGACAGCCGGTGAACTGGCAGCTGCCCTAGCGCGGTGGGACGCCGGACCCCCGAGGACAACGGGGAGGCCCGGCGCCTGCGGAGCACCGGATCAGGTCAGGACGAGTTCCAGGACGGTGACGGACAGCGGCGGCAGGGTGCTGGTGAAGGCCGCCGCGGCCCCGGCCACGGTGCTCGTCCGGGGAACCAGGACGGCGGGGTCGGTCAGTGTGTTCGTCGTGGTGCGCGAGGGGCCGGTCAGGACGGTGACGGTGGCGTTCTTCCTGACTCCCTTGGCCAGGCCCTTCAGTTCGACCGGCGCATCCACCTTCTCCGTCCCGGAGTTGACGACCGCGACGTAGAGTCGGTTCCCGGCACGGGTGGCCACGGTGGCCAGACCGGGCAGGGCACGCGCAGTGGCCGGCAGCACGGTGTCGCCCAGCCTGCTCGTCAGCATCTGCTGCGCCCAGTAGCTGGGGGAGACGTAGCTGTTCAGGTTGTCGTAGGCGATCAGGTTGGTCGCCCAGACGTTGTTCCTGACATGGGAGAACAGCGGCGCGTAGCACTCCATGAGGACCTGGTCGGAGTTGCGGATCAGCCCGGCCAGCCAGGCGGCGTCGCCCAGCGCGGCGTTGAGGTCGGGTGTGGGGCGGCCCTCCTGCGCGGCCCACTCACCGACGAAGACCTTCGTCGAGGCGCGGTCCCTGTTGTCGTACTTGTGGGTGGCGGCCTGGGCGGCGGACGGCGCGAGATAGTAGTGCTCGTCGATCAGGTCCGGCGTGCGGCTCGTCACCGTCGTCGAGGCGATCAGCTTCAGGTGCGGGTACTTCGCCTTGATCGCGTCGTGGAAGGCCGCGAACCGCTCGTCATAGGACCCGGAGGAGTCGAACCAGTCCTCGTTGCCGATCTCCACGAACTCCAGCGGGAACGGCTTCGGATGGCCGTCTGCCGCACGCCGTGCGCCCCACGTGCTGGTGACCGGGCCCGTGACGTACTCGATCTCGTCCAGGGCGTCCTGGATGTACGGCTTCAGCGCGTCCCCGGTGACGTGGTCGCCCTTCAGCGCGTACCCGGCGAAGACGGCGAGGACCGGCTGGGCGCGCATGTCCTCCACCCATTGCAGGTATTCGAGGAGCCCGAGCCCGTCCGTGGACCAGTAGCCCCACGCGTCGTCCATGTGGCCGGGACGCTCCCAGACCGGGCCGATGGTGTTCTTCCAGTCGAAGCGGGTCGCGAGGGTGTTGCCTTCGAGGAAGTTGCCGCCGGGGAAGCGCAGGAACTTCGGCTTCAGGGCGACCAGTTTCTCCATCAGGTCGACGCGCAGGCCGTTGGGGCGGTTGTTGTAGGTGGGCGGGAAGAGGGAGACGTGCTGGAGCCACAGGGTCTCGCCCGCGGCGGCGGGGTCGGCGGTGGTGACGGTCAGTCTCGCGTCACCGGTGACGGGGGCGTCCGGGCCGGTGCGCAGGGTCAGTTCGAAGGGGTGGTCGGGGAAGGCGGTGCCGATGTGGGGGAGCCGGGCCGAGGCGTACACCGTCGTGCCGTCCGCCGACTCGACGGTCACCGTGAGCGGGCCGATCCGGCGCGACGCCTTGGCGAACAGCCGGGCGGTGTAGGTGGTCCGGGGCCGCACGGGTATGCCCCAGAAACCGTCGTTGGCCACCCCGGCCCGGCCCCCGGCACCGGTACCGCTCGGCAGCACGACCTTGAGGGAACGCTTGAGGACGTCGTTGAGGGGCGTGGCGGTGTCGAGCGCGAGCGTCGTCCCGCCTACGGCGGACCAGTGCACGGGGGCGGTGTCGTCGGCCATCATCGAGCGGTTCTGGACCAGTTCGGCGTAGATGCCGCCCTCGCCGGAGTGGTTGATGTCCTCGAACATCAGGCCGGGAAGGATGGGGGAGACGGCGTGCGCGGGGTGAGCGACGTCCACGCTCAGCAGCGGTGTCGTGGTCTCCACCGGCACTCCGGCCAGCGTCGCGACCTGGGCCGGGGTGAGGGCCGTCGGGAACAGCTGTACGTCGTCGATCAGGCCGTGCCACTGGTCGACGTGCCCGCCGCCGTAGAGCGCCCGGCCGATGGCGGTGTCGCCGGTGCCGGCCCAGGCCGCGGTGTAGGCGGTCTCCCCTTCCAGTACGCCGTTGACGTAGAGACGGGTGACACCGGCCGAGGGGTCGCTGACGCCGACGAGGTGGGTCCAGGTGCCGGTGGTGGGCGCCGAGGCGGCGGCCGCCACGGCGGCACCCTGCGTGGCGTCCGAGTCGAGGCGGGCGAAGGCGAAGGTCCCGGTGTCGTCGCGCAGCCCCAGGTAGAAGGAGCTCACGACCTTGCCGTCGATGCTCACGGCGGTCTGGTAGCCGCCCAACTGGCTGAGGTTGACCCAGGCGGCCACCGAGAACGCCTTGGAGGTGTCGACGACGGGCCCGGACGCGGTGGCGTTGCCGCCGGCGGTGAGGCTCAGGCTGTGGGCGCCGACCTTGCCGTTGTCCCAGGCGGCCGCGTCCTGGAGCGTGGCGGTGTGGGCGTTGCCGGACGAGTCGGCGGCGGAGGTACCGGAGCCCTCGTCGAAGCTCCAGTGCGCGGCCGCGGCGGGGAGATCGACGGCGGCGGCGTCCGTGCTCGTGCCGGAGCGTTCGGCGGCCGAGGCGGGAGCGGAGGCGGCGAAGGTCCCGGCCAGGGACGCGGCACCGAGGGCTGTCAGTACGGTCCTGCGGGACGGTCCGGGGTACGAGGGCATGCGGGGGTTCCTTTGTTCAGCTGTTCGTCGGACGAAGCGGTGGGGAGCGGGCGCGGGCCCGTCGCAGGGGAGGGCCGACGGGCCCGCGACGACTGCGTCATCCGGTCAGGGGGCGATGCTCCACTGCTGGCAGGTGTTGTCGAGCTGCTGCCACTGGCGGACCGCGGTGCCGTTGGCCGTACCGCAGTTGGCCACGTCCAGCGTCATGCCGGTGTTGACGTTGGTGAGGGTGTACTGGCTGCCGACCCTGGTGACGTCCCACTGCTGGCAGGTGTTGCCGAGCGAGGCCCACAGCTGGACGGCCGTGCCGTTGCTCTGCGCGCAGTTCTTGTCGTCCAGGACCGTGCCGCTGTTGACGTTGCTGATGGTGTAGTGGCCGTTGCCCGCACTGGCGAACTTCCACTGCTGGCAGGTGTTTCCGAGCGAGGCCCAGATGTCGATCGACGTCCCGTTCGCGGTACCGCAGTTCACCGCGTCCAGGACCTTGCCGGAGTTGGTGTTGGTCAGCCGGTAGGCGGTGCCTGCCACGGGGAAGCTCTTGGTCGGGGTGGTGTAGCCGACGGAGGTCACGTTGGCCTGTACGGCGTTGTCGGCGGCGTCGGTCGGGTAGCCGGAGGTCATGACGCCCTCGAAGAAGGAGCCGTCGGACCCGTTGCTGTCGTCACCGCCGGTGCCGAGGACGATGGCGCCCTCCAGATGCATCGGGGTGTACCCGCCGAGGTTGGGAAGGGCCCCGTTGTACCAGGTGGTCAACGAGCCGGACTGCGCGTTGCCGCCCTTGATGGCGTAGGTCGTCGTGCCGTTGTTCTTCTCCATGGCGGTGACGTACTCGCTGGAGTTGCCCTTGTTGGCGGTGTTCGAGCCGTTGCCGCCGGCGAACAGCCCGTTCTCCAGGTCGGCCTGGACCCACGGCCCCGAACCCGAGCAGGGGGAGAACCAGCACTCGGTACCGAAGTTGATCGCGTCCATGTGGCCGTTGCCGGTGTCGTTGGAGGACGTCTCGGCGTTGCCGTAGTCGAAGCAGCAGCGGTTGTTCACGTGGTGGCCGCTGGTCACCATGTACGCGCCCTCGGGGGAGCTGCCGGTGGCGATGCCGCTGGTGCTGTTGTCGCGGTAGCCGACGCCGGCGGACACGAAGACGCCGTACGCCGCGTGCCCGCCGACCGTCACCGGCAGGGCGTTGGCGATCGCGCCGACGTCCTGTCCGCCGTTGCCGCCCGGTCCCTCGACGGTGAGGTCGTTGTGGTGCGAACTCTGGTCGTAGATCTTGGTGATGACACAGGTCGTGCCGGAGCAGAAGGAGTCCTGCGCGGCCGCGTTGGCGTAGCCGCCGGCGCTGAGTACGCCGATGTCGGTGGTGGCGGCGTCGGAGGCGCGCTTGACCTGGTAGAGAGAGCCGTTGTAGGAGGCGTAGAGCGCCCGGGTGGTGCTGTGCGCCGCGGCGCACGGTGTTCCCGCGGAGGCGTAGATGTCGCAGGGCAGGGACGAAGCGGCCTGGGCCGTGCCCGCGATGCCGACGATCCCGGCGAGGATCCCCCCGACGAGGGTGAGGACCGCCCCCACCGTCAGCAGGAGCCCTCTCAGACGTCGGTCTGCCACCGGGCCTGTCACTCGACCTGTCACTGTGAACCTCTTCCGTCGTCGGTGCTTCTCTCATCCGGTGCCGCAGGCTCCGGGAGACCTGGATGTGGGCGCTAACAATGCGGGCCCTCGGGTGTCGTCACTCGGTCGAGAGGCACGGGAGGGACAATGGGGGGAAAGAAGGCCGTTCTGCGTGCTGCGTTGGCCGAGCGGTGTCGCGGAGAGCGTCACAGCAGGTCAGAGCGGTGTGTCGAAGCGGCCCTGGGGCCTTCGCGGGCGCCGTTCTCGCGTGATCGGCGAGGGAACGATCGGTTCCGCGCCCTCGTCTTTTTACGGCCGGATGAATAGCGGGTCAACACCGTCGAACAGTCAAGAGTGCGGAAACAAAACCTGTGCAGTCTGTTTACCCGGGTGCGCGGCCCGGCTGCCATTGATCTTGTGTGATGCGATAGCAGCAGCTCAGAAGGGTCGAGCGGCAGGGCATTGGACTCGCAAAAACCCGAGAACGAGGGGTCGGGACAACCTTGACCCCCGAAGATTGTGTGCGCTAACAATTCGTCACGACGTGCTCCTCCCACCGGAGAAGTGTCCGATCGGAAGACGTGACAGCGCGTGAGGAGGCGGAGCATGGACGGGGATCGCGCACCGGTGATGGCCGACGTGGCCAGGATCGCGGGTGTCTCGCACCAGACCGTCTCACGGGTCCTCCACGACCACCCGAACGTGCGGGCCACCACCCGCGAGCGGGTACTGGCAGCCGTCCGCGAACTCGGCTACCGGCCCAACGCCGCCGCCCGCACCCTGGCGACGCGCCGCACCCGCACCCTGGGTGTGATCAGCTTCAACACCACGCTGTACGGCCCGGCCTGCATGCTCTACGGCATCGAGCAGGCGGCCAGACAGCACGAGTACTTCGTCACCGTGGCCGCGGTCGGCACGCTCGACCGCAGTTCGGTCCTGGACGCCGTGGACCGGCTGCGCAACCAGGGCGTGGAGGGCATCATCGTCATCGCGCCGCAGACCGCCGCGGTGGGCGCACTGGCGAACGTGCCGCCGGACGTCCCCCTGGTCGCGGTGGGGTGCGGCACCCACACCACGCTGGCCTCGGTCGCCGTGGACAACGAGGCGGGCGCCGAACTCGCCACCTCCTATCTGCTCGATCTCGGCCATCGCACGGTGCACCACCTCGTCGGTCCGCGTTCCTGGCTCGACGCGCAGGAACGCGAGGCGGGCTGGCGCGCCACGCTGGAGAAACGCCGGGCCCCCGTACCCGAACCGATGACCGGCGCCGACTGGACGGCCCGCACCGGCTACGAACACGGCCGACGGATCGCCGCCGACCGCGAGGTCACCGCGGTGTTCTGCGCCAACGACCACATGGCCCTCGGCCTGCTGCGGGCCCTGCAACAGGCCGGGCTCCGGGTGCCCGAGGACATCAGCGTCGTCGGTTTCGACGACATGCCGGAGGCCGAGTACTTCGGCCCCTCCCTGACCACCGTCCGCCAGGACTTCGACGAACTCGGCCGGCGTGCCCTGCGTGCGCTGATCGAGATCGCCGGTGACCCGGACGCCGGGATCCCGGCGTCCGGCTACCGGCCCCACGTCGTCATACCGCCCAGCCTTGTGGTGCGGACCTCCGCGACCCGCCCGCGCCACCGAACGTAAAGCCCGACCTGACAGCTTCCGGCTAGCACCACCCACATCAACCTCCCTCCCAGCAAGGCCCCTTGCGAGCCGACTGCTGCACGGAACACCGCCGCTCCGGTCCTGAGCGACCGGCCGTGACGTCCACCGGGCACGACAGCTCCACCCCGGCCCGCCGCCCCGAGCGGCCGGCCCCTCCCCGGGCCTGACGCTTCGTCAGGCCCGCCCGTACCGGCGCCCGCGCGCCCTCGCCGCTCACCGGACGGGCCCCCGCCCCGGCGACGCCCCGCGCCACGTACCGCTTTCCAGCGGTCCCCACCCGTCCCGCCTCACGGCACCGGCATGCCCGTGAACAGGCGTGCGCTCCCTCGGCGTTCCCCTGTTCCCACGCGCCCCGAGACACCCTCCAGACACGCCTAGAGGGGCGCTGATCAGCCATGATCCGAAGCAGAAGGTCCCGCACCCTGGTCGCCGCGACCGCCGTCCTCATCTCGCTCGCCGCCGCCGGCTGCTCCAAGAACGCGGGCGGCTCCGACAGCACCGGCTCGACCGGTACCAAGGCCGCCGCCCCGGTCGCGCTGGCCGGAAAGGACCTGTCCAAGGTCGACATCGCGATGGTCGTGAACGTGGCCGCCGACTACTGGAAGGCCGGCCAGGTCGGCTTTCTCACTGGGCGGGCCCGCTCCCGGGCCACCGAGGTCTCGGGGCGGCCCCGTCGGGATCAGGCGACCACCGCCGCCCGCACACACAGCACGTCCGGCAGATGCGAGGCCAGCTGCCGCCAGCTGTCGCCGTCGTCGGCCGAGGCGAACACCTCGCCGTTGCGGTTGCCGAAGTAGACGCCGGCCGGGTCCGCGTCGTCCGTGCACATGGCGTCCCGCAGCACCGTGCCGTAGTGGTCCTCCTGCGGCAGACCCGCCGTGAGCGGTTCCCAGCTGCTGCCCGCGTCCGCCGTGCGGAAGACCCGGCAGCGGCGACCGGCCGGGACGCGGTCCGCGTCGGCGTTGATCGGGAACACGTACGCCGTCCCGCCGCGGTGGGGATGGGCGGCGGTCGCGAAGCCGAAGGTGGACGGCAGCCCCTCGCCGATGTCCGTCCAGTGCGCCCCCGCGTCGTCACTGCGGTACACACCCCAGTGGTTCTGGAGGTACAGCCGGTCCGGATCGGCCGCGTCCCGGGCCACCTTGTGCACGCACTGGCCGAACTCCGGGTTCGGGTCGGGCAGGAACACGGCGGAGACACCGGAGTTGGACGGCGCCCAGCTCGCGCCGCCGTCCTCGGTGCGGAACACCCCCGCCGTGGAGACGGCCACTGTCACCGCGCGCGGGTCCCGCCGGTCGGTCAGCACGGTGTGGAGCCCCTCACCACCGCCGCCCGGCACCCACTGCGAACGGGTCGGATGCTCCCACAGCGGCCGGACCAGCTCGAAGCTCTCCCCGCGGTCCTCGGAGCGGTACAGCGCGGCCGGTTCCGTGCCCGCGTACACCACGTCCGGCTCGGCCGCCGCCGGGTGCAGCTGCCAGACCCGCTCCAGGGAGGCCCCGGTGTCCTTGGGGAACTTCACGGCGGGCTGGGCCGGCTCCGTCCAGGTGCGGCCCAGGTCGTCGGAGTGGAACACCGACGGGCCCCAGTGCGCGCTGTCGCCGCCGGCCAGCAGCCGCGGGCGCTCGCCCCGGGTGTCGATCGCGACCGAGTACACGGCCTGCGCGTTGAAATACGGGCTCTCGTCGAACTCCCAGGTGCCGCCTCGCTCGCGCCCGACGAACAGGCCCTTGCGCGTCCCCACGGCAAGCAGCTTCTCAGCCATACCGATCACCTCCGTGACGTCTTTGTCCCAGACACCGGCCAGTCTGCACCCCACCACTGACAGTCACCTCTGGAAAGGGCTTCACCGCAGGTCAGGGCGGGGATGGTAACCGGCTGCGGCGAGGGACGGGTGGCTTTCGGCAAGATGACCGCGGCGACGGCCGGGCGGTGGGAACGTCGTGACGGAGAACTCGCCGTGAGCCGTGAGCATCGAGGACGGCTCTCCCGTATGGGAGGTCGGTCCGGCATGTTCGTGCGCCCGTCGCTCATGAGGAGGATGCCTTCGATGGCGTTCCGTGGTCCCAAGGTCTGGCTGTGGCGCTGGCGGCGCAATCCGCTCAGGCGCCGTGCCGACGCTCTGGAGGCGTGGGTCGTGCTCGGTGCCTGGCTGCTCACCGTGGTGGCCGGGGTGCTCGCGGGTCTGGGGGTGAGCCGGGCTGTCGAGCACCAGCTGGCGCTGGAGCGCGTCGAGTGGCGGCCCGTGGTGGCCCGCCTCGCCGACCAGGCGCCCGGCGAGGCCGACCCGGGTACGTCGAGCGGTGAACGGGTATGGGGCAAGGTGGCCTGGACCGGGGCCGACGGCTCGGCGCACGCGGGCCAGGTGCGCGTCGATCCCGGCAGTACCCAGGGCACCCCGGTCACCGTGTGGACCGACGCCCAGGGGCGTCTGATGACCCAGCCCGCCACCGAGGACCAGGCCCGCATCCGCGCCGCGCTGATCGGCGTACTGGTCGGCGTGAGCACCGCGGCCGTGCCCTTCGTGGGCGGCCGGGTCCTGCGCGGCCGGATGGAACGCCGCCGCCTCGACCAGTGGGACACCGACTGGGCGTACTTCGGACCGCTGTGGGGCGGACGGCGGGCCGACGGGAGGTAGCACCGGAGGGCGGGGCGGCGCGGAGTGAACCCGCGGTGCGCCGCCGCCCGGACGGTGAGGCTCGGAGCGGGGGCACCTCGCGCACCGCGCCCGCACCCGCGCCCTCGCCGCACCCGCCGCGCTCCCTCCGCCGTGGACCGCCCCCTAGGCGCTCCCCAACACCTCCTCGCACGCCCGCAGCAACCGCTCGTCGTCCAGCACGTCATGGCTGCCGTACCCGCCGGACGGCGACGCCAGATGTCGTCGCCGAGCCGCCAGTTCCGCACGGAGAAGATCGTGGAGGGGCGCTCCCGCCGGGCCCAGCGCGGCGAGGCAGGCGGTGACGGTCAAGCGGGTGCGCGGATGGTCCGCCCAGGCCGTCCGCAGCACCGGCGCGGCGAACTCCGCGTCCCCGGAGATCCGCCACACCGCACCCGCGGCCGACACCCGCTCCCACAGATCCTCCGCCAGAACCATCCGCCGCAACCCCGGCAGTGCCGCACCGGCCTTCGGCCCGAGCCGCGCCAGGGCCGCCGCGGCCGCTCGCCGCCGAGGTGCGCCGTCCGCCAACTCGCCGGTCAGCACGGGCAGTACGGCCGAGGCGTCCCTTTCCACGGACCACAGTGCCCCCGCGGCGACCGCGGCGTGCTCCGTCGCCAGCAGCTCGCGCAGCACGGGTATGACCAGGGACGGTGCCGCGCTCCCGAACGCCTCCAGAGCGCGAACGGCCGCCTCCGTCACGGCGTCCCGCAGCGGCAGCCGCACGGGCAGGTCCCGCAGGAGCCGCAGCACCTCCGGTACGGCCTCCTCGTCGCTCAGCGCGGTGAGCGCCGACAACAGCGGCACGGCCCCCTCGAAGGCGTCGGCGGAGTCCGGTACGACCTCGCCCAGCCGACGACGCAGTGCGGGCGCGAGCGGGGCCGCCCCGGGGCCCAGGTGACCGATCACCCGGCCCAGGTCGGCGGGTACGTCCGGGCCGGCCAGCACCTCCGCCAGCACCGGTGTCGCCCGCGCATCCCCGCTCCTGGCGAGGGCCTTGAGCGGACCGCCCAGTGCGGGTGCCCCCCGCTCGCGGTGCCGTACCCACAGCTCGGGCCGGGCGGCCACCAGGGCGGCCAAATCGTCGGCGGCGGGAGCGGCCAGGTCGAACAGGTCCTCCAGGACCGACACCGCGGCATCGCGCAACCGGCTCTCCTCGGCGGCCAGTTGAGCGCCGATCAGGGTGACGGGCTCGGACCAGTCGGCCCGCCACTCACGGAACAGCCCCGCCGACATCCACACGGCGTTGCACCGGTCCACGGCGTCCGGGCTGGTCAACTGTCCCTTGAGGAGGGCGGTTCGCTCGTCGAGCCGGTCACCGAGCCCGCGGTGCAGGGTCCGCAGCAGCTGTGAGCCCTCTTCGTCCGAGGGCCGCAGCCGGCGCAGCCGGCTCGCGAGGGTGTCGGCGTGGGGGCAGCCGACGCCGTGCCGACCGAGGGACCGCCGGGCGGACCGCTCTCTGAGCAGCACTATGGCGACCGCCACCACGTCGGGCGGGAGCCGGTCGGGGGCGCAGCCGGCGAGCTGGCCGAGGGCGGCGAGACGCAGCCCGGGGTTGTGCGGCGCGGTGCTCTGAGCCGTGAGCAGCTCCAGTGCCCCGGCCGCGTGCCCGGGATACCGCCGTACGAACAGGGCCAGGCTCTCGGTGAGGGCATGCAGGACCCGGTCGTCCCGCTCCAGCGCGCAGCGGTCCCGCAACAGGGCGAGCACACGGGCAGGTTCGTCCAAAAACCGCACGAGGCCCGCCGCGGCGGCCCGGCGGACGGAGGGGTCGGCGTCCCCCGCCAGCCGGACGAACACCTCGGCGCCGGCGCGTACCAGGACCCCGGCCCGTGTGCGGAGACGGCCCTCGGCGCCGTCCTCCCGGCTCGCGCCCTGCGTCCCGATGCTGACAAGGAGTTCGACGATGCCCGCCCGGTCCGCGACCTCCCCGCTCGCCACGAGCGCGAGCAGAAACGGAACGCAGGCCAGGGTGGAGTCGTACACGTCTCCCTGGTGGTGCACGGCGCCGTACATCCCGTCCAGGGCGGTCTCCCGCTCGGCCGGGTCCGCGGAGGCGAGCCCCCGCAGCAGCCCGGGCACATCCTCCGCGCTGCCGTAAGCGTGCCGCAGCGAAGCCCAGTCGACCTCGTCGATCCCCGTGAACACGTTGTCCTCCCCAGGCGAAGTACCAACTGATCGGAGTCTGCACCACGGGACCGACAACGAAGCGGAATCAGTGGGTGACGGTGAGCGATCCGGACAGGGAGGTGGTCCGGTTTTCGCCAGGTGGCTCCGGAACGGCCTCAGTCGGTCTCCGGCAGTGCCCTCCTGAGGACCGCGTCCACGTCCGCGGCGTCGGGCAGCGTGCCGAAGGCGTGCCCCCAGTCGCCGCCGAGCCGGGTCGCGCAGAACGCGTCGGCGACGGCCGGCGGGGCATGCCGGACGAGGAGCGAGGCCTGGAGCGTCAGGGCCATGTGCTCCACCAGTCGCCGGGCGCCCGCCTCGGTCGCCGTGGCCAACAGGCCCTTGAGGTGGCCGACGGCCGCGTCCAGACGGGCGTCCGCGCCCTCGGCCAGGGCGAGTTCGCCGAACAGCGCCTGCGCGGTGTCCGGATCGCGGCGCAACGCCCGCAGGACGTCGAGGGTGTTGACGTTGCCGGAGCCCTCCCAGATCGACAGCAGGGGCGCCTCCCGGTAGTGCCGGGGCATGCCCGAGTCCTCGACGTAGCCGTTGCCGCCGAGACACTCCAGGGCCTCCGCGGTGAAGGCCGGACCGCGCTTGGTGACCCAGTACTTGCCGACCGCGGTGGCGATACGGCGGAACGCCTGCTCGCCGCCGTCCCCGCGCACCGCCCGGTCGGCGGCGCCCGCCAGCCGTAGCGTGAGGGTGGTGGCGGCCTCGGACTCCAGCGCCAGATCGGCCAGGACGTTGCGCATCAGCGGCTGGTCGATCAGGCGGGCGCCGAACGCGCTGCGGTGCCGGGCGTGGTGTCCCGCCTCGACGAGGGTCCTGCGCATCAGGGTCGCCGACATCATCACGCAGTCCAGCCGCGTGCAGTTGACCATCTCGATGATGGTCTTGACGCCCTGTCCCTCGGGCCCGACCAGCCAGGCGACCGTCCCGTCGAACTCGGGCTCGGAGGAGGCGTTCGACCGGTTGCCGAGCTTGTCCTTGAGGCGCTGGATGCGGAAGGTGTTGCGGCTGCCGTCCGGCAGGATCCGCGGGACGAGGAAGCACGACAGCCCGCCGGGCGCCTGGGCCAGCACCAGGAACACATCGCACATCGGCGCCGACGTGAACCACTTGTGCCCGCGCAGCGTGTACATCCCGGACTCCGCGGTGGGCGTGGCCGTGGTGGTGTTCGTGCGGACGTCGGAGCCGCCCTGCTTCTCGGTCATGCCCATGCCCGCGAGCAGACCGCGCTTCTCGGTCGGCACCCTGAGCTCCGGCTCGTACTCACGGCCGGTCAGCAGGGGCTCGTACACCTTCGCCAGCTCCGGCTCCTTGCGCAGCGCCGGGATCGCCGCGTACGTCATCGACGTGGGGCAGCCGTGGCCCGCGTCCGTGTGTCCCCACACCAGGCCGCCCGCCGTGCGGGCCACATGGGCGCCGGTACGGTTCTCCGCCCACGGCGTGCCGGCCAGGCCCTCGGCGACGGCGGTCCGCATGAGGTGGTGCCAGCTCGGGTGGAAGTCGACCTCGTCGACCCGGTTGCCGTACCGGTCGTGCGTGCGCAGCACGGGCTCGTGCCGGTTGGCCTGATCCGCCCACTCCTGGGCCTCGGCGCTGCCGGCCCGCAGACCGAGCCGCCGCAGGCCCTCCTCCGCCCAGTCGGCGCCCTCGCGGCGCAGCCCCTCCAGCAGGGCGGTGTCGTCCGAGGCGTCGTACGGGGCCAGGGGAGGCGGCTGGTTGGTGACGGCGTGGGTGGCGGCCTGTTCGGGCGCGGCGAGGGAGTCCATGGCATCAATGTTGCACTTCTCCTGCGGCCGTAGCAATAGTGCAACAGAGAGGGGGTCGTACAGTACGTGACCATGCGCAGGAACGTGTCGGAGCAGCCCGGTGAGGTCGACCTGCGGCCGCTGTCCGCCCGGTCGGTCGTGCTGAGCCTGCTGCTCGGCGCGCATCCGCCGCAGATGCCGGTGAAGGACCTGGTCCGCGCGGTGGAGCCGTTCGGGGTCGGCGGCTCCACGCTGCGTGCCGCGCTCAGCCGGATGGTGAGCGCCGGTGACCTGCGGCGCGCCGAGGGTGTCTACGGTCTCAGCGACCGGCTGCTCGCCCGTCAGCGCCGTCAGGACGACTCCGTTCACCCCCGCACGCGCGCGTGGAACGGTGACTGGGAGATGGTCGTGATCACCGCGACGGGCCGTGGACCGGCCGAACGCGCCGAACTGCGCGCGCGGCTGACCGCCCTGCGGCTGGCCGAACTCCGCGAGGGCGTCTGGCTGCGCCCCGCCAACCTGCTCCGACCCCTCCCGGACGACCTCGACGGGATCGCACAGCACTACACGGCCCGTCCCGCGGGTTCCGGACCCGAGCTCGCCGCCGCCCTGTGGCCCCTGGAGCACTGGGCGGCCGACTCACGGGCACTGCTCGCCCATGTCGCCCGCGCGGACCGGCCCGCGGACCGGCTCACCGGCTTCGCGGCGGTCGTACGCCGGCTGCTGACCGATCCGGTGCTGCCGCCCGAGCTCCTGCCGCCCGGCTGGCCCGGCACCGCACTGCGCTCGGCGTACGCGGCCTACCAGGGCGAGCTGGCGGACACGGTCCCGCAGGACCGCGTCCGCACATGACACGGCGGCCGTGCGAAGCGCCGTGCGGGGACGCTTCGAACGGCCGCCTTCACCTGCCGGGCGGCTACCTGTAGGTGATGTCGGAGGTGGCGTACTTGCAGTAAGTGCTGTCCGGTCCGGAACCGTTGGTGGTCGGCTCCTTGCCCGTGTTGTTCCCGATGTACTTCTGGCACGGGACGATCTTCTTGCCGGAGTCCCCGACGATCGTGATCTTCTTCAGGGTGGCGCTGTCGCCGTAGTTGGTGTTGATGCCGACGAGCTTGTTGCCGGAGTAGGTCGCCTCGATGGTGTTGAGGTTGATCGTCCGCTTGTACTGCGTCGAGCAGTTGCCGCAGGAACGGACGAAGGTGCCGAAGTTCTGCACCGCGAAGTTCGAGACGTTGAGCGTGCCGGCGCCGTTGAACTGGAACACCTTGTCGCTGGCCGACCGCGCGCCACCGCCGGAGACGGTGTACACGTTCGACGACGAGGAGCCGCGGAAGGTCGCCGCGTCCTCGCCGACGTCCTCCCACCACACGTTCTGGAGCGTGCAACTGCCCGCGCAGTGGATGCCGTCGGCAGCCGGGGCGCCGATGATGACGTTCTTCAGGACGGTGCCGGCGGCCAGGTTCAGGATCGGTCCCTGGTCCTCGTCCTGGCTGTCGCTGCCCAGGTCTCCCGAGCCGTACAGGCGCTTCATCCCGTAGTCCTTGGTGCCCGACAGCTGGATGGTCGAGGAGACCGCCTGGCTGCCGTTGGCGGTCGGCCAGGTGGCCGCGCTCGCCGTCGGTGCGTTCAAGGTCATGATCATGCCAACCGAGAGGCCGAGAGCGGCCGCGGCGCCGGTCAGTGCGCGGGTACGCGCGCGTGGACGTGCCGAAGAAGTCATGTCCCGAGTCCTTCTTCCTTGTTGGGGGGAGGTCAGAGCTTTCCGGTGCCCGCGCCGCCGGTCACCGAGGCGACGACGGAGGAGGCGGGCTCGGCGGTGTAGCCGTACGGAGCGGTGGTGAACGTGCCGACCTGGGAGACCTCGGTGGCGGCTCCGCCGAGGTCGTTGCCGCGCAGGTTGGCGTATCCGTCCACGTCACTGTTCCGGTTCGTGGTGACAGCGACTCCGGTGCTCCGGAAGACGTTGTTCTCCACGAGCATCTGGGCGCCCATGCGCGAGTGCACCGCGGTCTCGGCGCCGACGACGTAGTTGTCGTAGAAGTGCCCGGTGCCGAAACGCAGGCTGGGGATGCGCGAGTTGACGTTGTTGAACCAGTTGTGGTGGTACGTCAGCTTCAGATGACCGGTGTCCTGGCTCGCGTTGTTGTCGCTGTGGCCGACGAGCGAGCCCTTGAAGTGGTCCCTCAAGGTGTTCCAGGACACCGTGACGTTGTCCGAGCCGTGGTTGATGTCCAGCAGACCGTCGTAGTAGTCCTTGTCGTGATCGCGGTCCGCCGAGAAGGAGTTGTGGTCGATCCATACCTTTGTCGAGGCCTGCACCTCGATGCCGTCGGCGGGCGCGAGGGGCTTGCTGATGTTCAGGTTGCGGACCACGACGTTGGTGACCTTCTTCAGCCGCAGCCCGCCACCGGTGAAGCCGGACGACGAACCGACGCCCAGCACCGTGGTGTTGGAGCCGACATCGACCGTGCCGCTCAGCGAGATCAGGCCGTTGACCTTGACGACCTTCGCCGTGCTGCCGGTGACGGCCGTCTTGAAGGCGCCCAGGGTGGAGACGGTGACCGCGGAAGCGCTGCCGCCGCCGGTGGTGCCGGCGCCGAAACCGATGGGGGAGGTCTCGGCGGCCCCGGCCGGCTGCGGGACGGCCAGGGCGGCCGCCGTCGCGAGCGCGGCCGCACCGGCGGCCAGAGCGGATCTTTGCGCGTGTGTACGTGGGGGGCGAGTACGCATGCGGGTGCGTCCCTTCGTGGTGCCTGCATGGTGCCTGATCGGTCATGTACGTGATGGTTGTTCGCAAGCTTGAACGGCGTACGCAGTGCAGAGCAGCAATGCCCGGACCCGGTGAGGCGAGTCGGTCACATCGCTGAACGGAACGTAGGGGGTAAGCGCTTTCTGGTCAACGCTTTGCGCAGAAGACATTCGGCCACGCTGGTGGGGGAGGGGGCGGTGGGCGCGAGCGAATACTTTCGACGCGTGGGAGCGCTTCCATGGCGGCCATGTGCATGCCACCATGCTCGCCGGACGCTTCCCTTCCGAGAGGTCCACCAGAACTTCCGAGGGGGTGGGCAGGTGCCGACTCCATCCATGCGTACGGTCGTCGGCGGCCCGGTGCTCACCCTGCTGATCCTTCCGAGAGAGAGGGGCAAGGACGTGTCCATCACTCCGAGGAGGCCGCTGGGTTCGGTGCCGGCGGTCCTGCTGTCGTTACTCGTGGCGGTGCTCTTCGCCGCCGCCCCCACCGCATCCGCCCGCACGGAGGCCGTCCCCACGGCGACCCTCACCGAGGTCACCGATTTCGGTACGAATCCCAGCAATCTCCAGATGTACCTGTATGTGCCGGGCAACGTCACCGCGCACCCGGCGGTCGTCGTCGCCGTCCACTACTGCACCGGCTCGGGACCGGCCATGTACAACGGCACCGAGTGGGCCCGACTGGCCGACACCTACGGGTTCGTGGTGGTCTACCCCTCGGTGACCCGGTCCAGCAAGTGCTTCGACGTGTCCTCGCCGCAGGCGCTGAAGCGGGGCGGCGGCAGTGACCCCGTGGGCATCAAGTCGATGATCGACTGGACGGTGCGCACCTATTCCGCCGACACCGCCAGGATCTACGCCACCGGCATCTCCTCCGGCGCGATGATGACGAACGTCCTGCTCGGCGACTACCCGGACGTGTTCGCGGCGGGCGCGGCGTTCTCCGGCGTCCCCTTCGGCTGCTTCGCCACGACCGACGGCTCCGAGTGGAACAGCGCCTGCTCGGGCGGCACCGTCACGCACACCCCGCAGCAGTGGGGCGACCTGGTCCGCGCCGCCTACCCCGGCTACACCGGTACCCGGCCGCGCATGCAGGTGTGGCACGGCACCACCGACGACGTGCTGCGCTACCCCAACTTCGGCGAGGAGATCAAGCAGTGGACGAACGTCCTCGGCGTCAGCCAGACGCCGGCCGCCACGGACACGCCCGTCTCCGGCTGGACCCGCACCCGCTACGGCGCCACGGGTGACCGGGCCCCCGTCGAGGCGATCAGCCTCCAGGGCGTCGGCCACAATCTCTACACCACGGGAATGGCCGCCCGCGCCCTCACCTTCTTCGGCCTCGACGGCTCGGGCCCGGCACCCCAGCCCCAGCCGGGCGCCTGCAAGGTGACCGCCACGACCAACGCCTGGAGCACCGGGCTGACGGCGTCCCTGACGATCACCAACACCGGCACCACCGCGATCAACGGCTGGCAGCTGTCCTTCACCCTCCCCACCGGCCAGACCATCACCAACGGCTGGGGCGCCACGTACGCCCCGAGCTCCGGCGCGGTGACCGGGACGAACGCGACGTACAACGGCACGATCGCGCCGAACGCGAGTATCGGCATCGGCTACCAGGCGAACCACGCCGGGAACAGTGCCGCGCCGGGGTCCTTCACGCTCAACGGAAAGACCTGCACGGCGAGTTGACGGCTCACCGGCCGTCGCGGTCCTCCGGCGGGATGTTCCGGCGCAGTGCGCGGGCGTCCCGCCGGACGGCGTGCCAGGAGCGCAGCAGACCCCGCACCTGGTCGAGCAGTCCGGTGAGGGTGTACAGAAACACGGACACCACGCTTGCCGCGCCCAGGATGTCCAGGACGATCCGCGACTCCATGCTCGGGGCCTCCTCCGCGAGGGAGGGTGATCGAACCGAGCGCGAGCCGCAGGCGGGATGGCAGGTGTCTCAGGCCGACCACCCGGTACATACGGTGATCAACTGAGGCCCTGCCGGCGTGCAGGCCGCGTGTGAAGTTGTCGCGATTGACGCACCGCCGATCGCTCGGCGGACGCGCCCGAAAGGGACGCCGGACCCATTCCCGTCGCAGTCGGCGAACCGACCGTGCGCAGAGGAGCCTACTTCCCACGCCCCCTGCGCCGAAGGTCCTTTGCCGAAACGGCGTCAGACCGACCGGTGGTACTGGTCCGGCACATGCACGTCCCCGCCCAGCTCGCGCGCCGCATGCCGCGCCCAGGACGGGTTCCGCAGCAGCTCACGACCCAGCAGCACCGCGTCCGCCTCGCCGTTGGCGAGGATCTTCTCGGCCTGTTCGGTCTCCGTGATGAGGCCGACCGCGGCGACCGGGAGGGTGGTCTCCGCCTTGACGCGGGCGGCGAATGGGACCTGGTAGCCGGGGCCGACCGGGATGCGGACGCCCGAGGCGTTGCCGCCGGTGGAGACGTCCAGGAGGTCGATGCCGTGGGCCCGCAGATCGCGGGCGAAGCGGACGGTGTCGTCCGCGGTCCAGCCGCCCTCCTCCAGCCAGTCCGTCGCCGAGATGCGGAAGAAGAGGGGCTTGTCGTCGGGCCAGACCTCGCGCACCGCGTCGACGACCTCCAGTGCGAAGCGGGTGCGGTTCTCGTACGAGCCGCCGTACGCGTCGGTGCGCTGATTGCTGTGCGGGGAGAGGAAGTTGCCGATCAGATAGCCGTGGGCACCGTGGATCTCGGCGACTTCGAAACCGGCGGCGAGGGCGCGACGGGCCGCGTCCGCGAACTGGTCGACGACCTCGCTGATCTGATCGGCCGTCAGCTCGGCCGGTACCGGGTGGTTCTCGTCGTACGCCAGCGCGCTCGGGCCAAGCGGCTGCCAGCCCCGCGCGTCCGGGGAGAGCGGTGCGCCGCCCTTCCAGGGCTGGTCGGTGGAGGCCTTGCGGCCGGCGTGGGCGAGCTGGATTCCCGGGACCGTGCCCTGGGAGACCAGGAAGCGGGTGATGCGGCGGAACGCCTCGACCTGGGTGTCGTTCCAGATGCCGAGGTCGTAGGGGGTGATACGACCCTCCGGGCTGACGCCGGTGGCCTCGACGACGATCAGGCCCGCGCCGCCGGCCGCGCGGGCCGCGTAGTGCGCGAAGTGCCAGTCGTTCGGGGCGCCGGCGTCGGGACCTTCCGGAGCGGCCGAGTACTGGCACATCGGCGGCATCCACACCCGGTTCGGGATCGTCACGTCGCGAAGGGTGAAGGGCTCGAAGAGGGCGCTCACGGCGGGCTCCATTCGTCACGGGGGACCGGTGGTGGTCGACTCGTACGATAGGCATCGTAGTACGTTGGATGTCAAACTACGAGAGGTCTCGTACAATGGGTGCTCCGGGCCGGTCCCCGCGTCCGGAAAGCCCCGGGAGGACCGGGCAAGTCCTCGGGACACCCGGAGAAGTGGAGCCGTCGTGACCTCTCCCGCCGTCAGCAGTCGTGCCCTTCCGCATCCGGAGCGCGGCGAGATCAGGCTGGAGGGCATCCTGCACGCGCTCTCCGATCCGATGCGCCTGCGGATCGTGCGAGAGCTCGCCGCGGTCAGCGACGAGCTCTCCTGTTCGCACTTCGATCTGCCCGTCACCAAGTCGACGACCACCCACCACTTCCGGGTGCTGCGCGAGAGCGGAGTGATCCGGCAGATCTACCGGGGCACCGCCAAGATGAACGGCCTGCGCCGGGACGACCTAGACGATCTCTTCCCGGGACTGCTCGACACCCTCCTCGACGCCGCCGCCCGCCAGGCCGTCCGGGTCGGGAGCGGCTGAACCGGCCTTCGCCGGAAGGTGGTTGAAGAGCAGGTTCAGCACGATCGCCGTGAGGCAGCCCGCGCTGATGCCGCTGTTCATCACCGTCTGGAACCAGTCGGGGAACTTTTCGTAGATCGTCGGCACGCCGACCGGCAGCACGCCCATGGCCACCGAGACGGCCACCACCGTCAGGTTGTCGTTGCCCTTGAAGTCCACCTGGGCGAGGGTCCTCAGGCCGCTCGCCGCGACCGTCCCGAACATGACCAGGCCCGCCCCGCCCAGCACCGGCGCGGGTATCGCCGCGACGAGCGCGCCCAGTTTGGGCAGCAGGCCCAGCAGGACCAGGATGCCGCCGGCCGTGGCGACGACCCAGCGGCTGCGTACCCGGGTCATGCCGACGAGACCGACGTTCTGCGCGTAGGCCGTGTAGGGGAAGGTGTTGAAGACGCCGCCGAGCACGGTCGACAGGCCGTCCGCGCGCAGGCCGTCCGCGAGGGATCGCGGTTCGACCTTGCGGTCCGTCATCTCGCCGACCGCGATCAGGTCACCGGTCGTCTCCGTCATCGTCACCAGCGCCACCACCAGCATCGACACGATCGCCGAGAACTCGAAGGTCGGCGCCCCGAAGTGGAACGGCGTGCTGATCCCGACCCAGTCCGCGTCCCCGACCCCGTCGAAGTCCGTGAACCCGAAGGGCACGGCAACCGCCAGGCCCACCGCGATGCCGATCAGTACGGCGATCCGGCTCAGGAACGCGGGCGCGAACCGCTGGAGCCCCAGCACCACCGCCAGGACGAAGACGGCCAGTGCGATGTTCTTCGGTGCGCCGAAGTCCGCCGATCCGGCGCCGCCCGCCACCCAGTTGCCCGCGACCGGCAGCAGGGAGATACCGATGATGAGGATCACCGTGCCCGTGACCAGCGGCGGGAAGAAGCGCAGCAGCCTGCCGAAGACCGGGGCGAGCAGCATGATCGCGAGGCCCGCGACGATCACCGAGCCGTAGATCGCCGGGAGTCCGCCGCCCGTGGTGCCGATCAGGACCATCGGGGACACGGCCGCGAAGGTGCAGCCCTGCATGATCGGCAGCCGTACGCCGAAGCGCCAGAAGCCGACGCACTGGATGAGGGTGGCGATGCCGCACACCAGGAGGTCGGCGGTGATCAGATACGCCAGGTCCGCCGGTGACAGCTTCATCGCACCGCCGACGATCAGCGGGACGGCCACGGCGCCCGCGTACATGGCGAGCACGTGTTGGAGGCCGAAGACGGCGAGCCCGCGTACCGGGGGCACTTCGTCCACGGGGTGCACTGGAGTGGTTTGAGCCATGTCCGAGACCGTAAGGGTGTTGAACAGTTTGTTGATTTCGGGGGTGTTGCCGGTTCGTTGCCCGGTGCGGGTCAGCGCGCGACGGCCGCTCGGGTCTTCTTCCTCCTAGCGGACCTGTCCGTTCACCGCGTTCATCAGGGAACGCCAGTCCGGGAGCTTCACCACACCCCGGCCCAGGGACTTGCCGAGCTCCGCTTCCGCCCGCTCTATCGCGCACCAGCCCGCCCACTCCACGGGTTCGACGCCCGCTGCCCGCAGGGCGACGAGCGGGTCCTCGCGCAGGTCTTTGTGTACGAGCGTGGGGGCGTCCGCAAGGAGCGAGCCGACCGTCTCCTTGGCGTCCGGGCGGTTGGTGCCGATCACGCCGGTCGGGCCGCGTTTGATCCAGCCGGCCACGTACTCTCCCGGGACGGCTGAACCGGCGTGCAGCACACGGCCGTCGACATGGGGCACCGTGCCGCTCTCCGGGTCGAACGGCAGCCCCTCCACGGGCATTCCGCGATAGCCCACCGAGCGCAGCACCAACTGGGCCTCGATGTCCTCGAACTCACCGGTGCCGCGCACTCCGCCGCGCCCGTCCGGCACCGTCCGCTCGAAGCGGACCGCGCCCACGCGGCCTTTGTCGGCGAGGAGTTCGACGGGGCGCAGGAAGAACCGCAACGAGATCCGGTGGGCGGACTGCCGAGGCTCCGCGGCCGCCCAGCCCCGCAGCACCTCCACGTTCCGGCGCTGCGGCGCGGCCAGGGCGGAGGGGTCGAGGCAGGCCGGGTCCCGGGCCAACTCCTCCTGGCGCACGGCCACTTCGGTGTCCGGAAGCGAACCCAGCTCGCGGAGCTCCTTGGTGGTGAACCGGGCCTGGGAAGGGCCCCGCCGGCCCACCATGTGAACTTCCGTCACCCGGCTGGCCGCCAGCGCGGTGAGTGCCGGATGCGGGATGTCGGTCGGGCTGAGCTCGCTCACCCCGCGCGCCAGCATCCGCGCCACGTCGACGGCGACGTTGCCCACACCGATGACGACCGCGGACCGGGCGCCGGCCACGAAACCGTCGGCCGCGGAGTCGGGATGCGCGCTGTACCAGGACACGAACTCCGTCGCCGACCAGCTGCCCGGCAGCTCCTCGCCGGGGATCCCCAGATGCCGGTCGGTGGCGGCGCCCACGCAGTACACGACGGCGTGGTACAGCTCGCGCAACCGCGCGGCCGGCACCCCGCCGGGCCCGATCCCGACACCGCCGAGGAACCGCACCCGCTCGTGCTCCAGGATCGTCCGCAGGGTGGTCTGGAGCGACTTGATCTTCTCGTGGTCCGGTGCCACCCCGTAGCGCACCAGGCCGTAGGGGCAGGGCAGCCGGTCCAGGACGTCGACGAGCACATCGGGGTCCTGCTGGACGAGGCTCTGGGCGGTGTAGCACCCGCTGGGCCCGGAGCCGACCACGGCGACACGCAGCACGGCGGAACTCCTTACGGGAGGAGTCGCTGACACCACCAGGATCGCACCGCCGGTGCTGCTCTGACAGGGTGCCGGAGGGACCTGGGCGTGCGTGTCCGTTCGTATGGAATGTGATCATGCGGTTACGTTGCGTGTGTGCTAGAAGCATCCTTTCTTAATCTTTCTGATCGTTGTCCGACGGACGGCAGCGTGTCCGTGTGGCCCGCGTGGGAAGTGCGGGAGGACGCCGGCGCGATGGCGTGGTTCCACGTCCGGCTGGTCTTCTCCGACGGCGCCCGGGTCGACGCGCTCGCCGTGGTGGCCCGGGACGGTGTCTGCCTGGAGGACGTACGCGCGATGCCCGCCCTGTCGCTGGATGACCTGGGCGTGCTCGCGGACTGGATCGAGGGGCCGCTCTTCGCCGCGTGCGGGAGGGAGCCCGAGCGGGCGGCCGGGGCGGACGGCGAGGCCGGACCGCGTCGTGCGCGCCCGGCCTGGCCGCGCGGCCTGGAGGGGCGGTGGCTGGTCGCGCAGGAGTACCAGGCCGCCCAGGAGGACGGTGTCGACCCGGTCCTCGCCGTGATGTGCGCGACCGGGCACAGCCGCCGCAGGTCGCTCCGGCTCATCGCGCAGGCGCGCGACGCCGGCTTCCTGACACCTCGTCACGCACGGCGCTGAACGGACCGGTCGGGGGCGCCCGACCTCAACGGCCCGTTCAGAGCATGTTCCGCATGCGGTTGATCTCGCTCGTCTGCTGGGCCACCACGTCGTCCGCCATCTCCTCGATCCGGATGTTGTTGCCCTGCCCCTTCACATCCGTCGCCATGGTGATCGCCCCCTCGTGGTGGGTGATCATCAGGGTGAGGAAGAGCTCGTCGAAGGCCTTCCCCTTCGCCGCGCGCAACTTCTCCAACTGAGCCTCGGTCGCCATGCCCGGCATCCTGGCGTGCGCGTGGGCGTCGCTCTTCTCGGACTGGCCGTACTCCTTCAGCCAGGCCCTCATCGCGTCGATCTCCGGCCCCTGGGCGGCCGAGATCCGTTCGGCGAGCGCCTTGAGCTTCACCGACTCGGCGCGCTGCGGGGCCAGTTCGGTCAGTTCTAGGGCCTGGGCGTGGTGCGCGATCATCATCCGCGCGTACGAGACGTCGGCCGAGTTGGGAGTGTCGTCGTCGGCCCGCTGGTCCTGCGCGTCCTGCGCGGACAGGGTGCGGTTCGCCTCACCGGGCTTGCCGGGCGCCAGTACCGAAGGGCCGGTCGCCGAGGCGGACTTGGGGTCGGCGCCGGAGTCGCAGCCCGCGAGGGTCAGTGCGGTCAGTGCGGCCAGGGCGGCCGCCGCGTACGGCGCGCGGCGGAAAAGCACAGTGGTCACCATGGTCCCCTCATGACGATTTCGTTGCCCCCTGTTGATCTGTGCATGGTGAAGACGATACTGCGGTGACGCGTGAACCGTTCCCATGAACGGCACAGGGAGGAAAACAGTGATCCTGTTGCAAGAGTCCCGAACCCGCCACAGACGCCTGGGAGTTGCCGCGGCAGCCGCCGGTCTCCTGGCCGCGCTGCTGACCGCAGGACCCGCCGTCGCGACCCCCGACCCCGGGGACGGCCCGACGACGGGCAAGGGCGTCTCCAAGAGCACCGAGGCCGAGGTGAAGGCGGCGATCGCCGACGGCGAGATACCCGGCCAGGACGAGATCGTCCACTCCGGCAACATCGAGCACCTCGTCAACATCCCCAAGGACGCACTGCCCGGCACCAATTCGGACCTGGCCTTCCAGGGCAGGTACGCCTTCGCCGGGAACTACGACGGCTTCCGTGTCTTCGACATCAGCAACCCGAAGGCCCCGAAGACGATCGCCCAGGTGCTCTGCCCGGGCTCGCAGAACGACATCTCCGTCTCCGGCAATCTGCTGTTCCTGTCCACCGACTCCTCGCGCAGCGACAGCAGTTGCAGCAGCACCACCCAGCCCGCGACCGAGAAGTCGTCGTGGGAGGGCATGAAGGTCTTCGACATCAGCGACAAGAGGAACCCGAAGTACGTCGCCGCCGTGGAGACCGCCTGCGGCTCGCACACCCACACGCTGGTCCCCGAGCGCAGGAACGTGTACATCTACGTCTCCTCGTACTCACCGAGCGCCACCTACCCCGACTGCCAGCCGCCGCACGACGGCATCTCCGTGATCAAGGTGCCGCGCAACGCCCCCGAGAAGGCGGCGGTCGTCGGCTTCCCGGTGCTCTTCCCCGGCGAGGGCCCCGACGGCGGCGGCAACCCCGGTTCGCCCACCAACCCGGGCGTCTCCAAGACCACCGGCTGCCACGACATCACGGTGCTCCCCGACAAGGACCTGGCGGCCGGCGCCTGCATGGGCGACGGCATCCTGTTCTCCGTCAAGGACCCGGAGAACCCGAAGGTCATCGACCGGGTGCAGGACAACGTGAACTTCGCGTTCTGGCACTCGGCGACCTTCAACCAGAAGGCGAACAAGGTCGTCTTCACCGACGAGCTGGGCGGCGGCGGCGCGGCCACCTGCAACGCGGCGATCGGCCCGAACCGTGGCGCCGACGGCATCTACGACATCGTCGGCAAGGGCGACCAGCGCAAGCTGGTCTTCCGCAGCTACTACAAGATCCCTCGCTACCAGGCCGACACTGAGAACTGCGTCGCCCACAACGGCTCGCTGATCCCGGTCAAGGGCAAGGACCTCATGGTCCAGGCGTGGTACCAGGGAGGCGTGTCCGTCTGGGACTTCACCGACTCGTCGAAGCCCCGGGAGATCGCCTACTTCGAGCGCGGGCCGCTCAACACGAGCACCATGCAGACCGGCGGGGCCTGGTCGGCGTACTACTACAACGGCTACATCTACTCCAACGACATCGCCAAGGGCTTCGACGTCCTGAAGCTCAGCGACAAGCGGACGGACCCGGCCAGGAAGGTGCGGCTCGGCGAGCTCAACGTCCAGACGCAGCCGGACTACTTCGACTGATCCCCGGCCTCCGGGCTCGTCTCGAAGAACCGCGACAGATCCCTGTCGCACGTCCCGTCGGGTGCCTCGGTGCCCGGCGGGACGCCCTGCTCCCAGTCGAGCCGGTAGCGGGTGAACAACTCGGCGCGCAGGGTCGCGATCGGCATCGGGACGTTCGGTACGACCATCGCGTAGACCGCGCCCATGAGCTGCGAGCGCAGCATCGGGTAGTCGGTCTCGACCGTCTGCGAACCGTGCCGTTCCATCGTGTCCCGCAGCAGTTCGGCCAGGCGCTGCTGCTCCGGGCACTGCACGAAGCCCTCGGTGTCGAGCAGTCCCGCCATGTGCTGGCGCATCAGCACCGTCCGGTCCCGGGCCAGGCCCAGCACCGCGTCGATGGCACGGGCCATCCGCTCCCGGCCGTCCTCGGTGCACGGCTCGCGCTCCAGTGCCTCTTCCAGCGTGCGGTGCATGAGCCGGTGCACCGCGGACTGCACGAGCTGGCGCTTGCCGGGGAAGTAGTACGACACCAGACCGCGCGCCGATCCGGCCCGGTCCGCGATGTCGCCGAGGGTGGTGGCCTCGTACCCGCGCTCGGAGACCAGTTCGATCGCCGCCTGCAGGAGCCGCTCCCGGGAACGGCGGCGCAACTCTTCGTTGACCGAGGCGCTGCGCGGGGACATGCTGTAACTCCTGCGTTGACTGGCTATCAGCCAACTATACTCAGTGCGTCCGGACCGGCTCGTAAAAGGCCTGGTCGGGGCTGCCGCCTGCTCTGGGCGACGCGGGGGATCGTCCAGGGTGGGCGAGCATACGCCCCAATGGTGTCCTCAGGCGACCTTCCCGGCGGGGTGACCACCCCGTTTTCGGCCAGTTTCCCGAGGTCGATTTCGACCGGGGTCGCGGGCCTCAGTCCACCAGGTCGAGGACGGCGCGCAGTGCGTCGGGGCGCTGGTCCGCCGGCAGGTGATCCACGAAGTGCACCGCGCAGCCCAGGGTCGCCGCACCGCCGTCCGCCCGCCGGTCGTCGCCGACCATCAGAACGTCCCGGGGCTCGACACCGAGCGTCGTGCAGGCGGTCTTGAACAGCCGTGGGTCCGGCTTCTGGACACCGTGTTCGTACGACAGCACATACGCGTCGACGTACGGATCGAGTCCGTGTGCGCGGAAGACCGGGCGCAGGTCCCAGCCGATGTTGCTGACCACACCCACCTTCGTCCCGCGCTCGCGAAGTGCGCGCAGCACCTCGGCGGCATCGGGATACGGCTGCCAGGCGGCGGGGAGCATGTGCCGGTCGTAGAGCGCGTCGTGCAGGGCGGGATCCGGCAGCGTGACCAGCCGGGAGAGCCCGGTGTACGCGGCCCGGTGCAGTTCGGCGCTCTCGTCCCGGACGTCCCACACGGCGGCCGGCCCGTCCGGCATCGGCACCCGCGGCGCCACCCCACCGGGCAGCGCCCCCACGTGCTCCAGCTCCCGCGCGAGTCGCGTCACCTCGTCCTCGGCGAGGGGGAGTCCCGCCTGGTCGAGGGCGGCCCTCAGCCAGGAGTCGGTGGACTCGATCCGGAAGAGGGTTCCCGAGAAGTCGAACAGGACGGCGGTCATGCGGTGATCCTACGAGCCGGCGATCCGCCCCGGGGCAGTGCGGTACCGCGGAACACGCGGACGAAAGCCGCCGCGCGCACGATCGACCGCTCCCCGCACCCGTCGCAGAACCGGAACGCCACCTGGTGGGTGAACCGGCCGGAATGCTCGACGCGGGCCCGGTCCGGCCCTGCTCGGGCCGTCAGTCACGGCCGGTGTCGCTGGTGGACCGTCACCGCCAGCGTCACCAGCATCGCGCCCATCAGCCAGCCGCCGAGCACGTCGGAGGGCCAGTGGACGCCGAGCCAGATGCGGGTGAGGCCGACACCCACCACAGAGATCACGCCGACAACCAGCGCCGTGCGCCACACGGCGCGGCCGACGCCGTAGTGGTGGAGGAGCCACAGGAGGAGGCCGCACACGACCGTGGCCGTCAGCGCGTGGCCCGACGGGTAGGCCGCGAAGTGCGCGGTGTCGACGGGGTCGGGCCAGACAGGGCGTTCGCGGCCGACCGCGGCCTTCAGGACCTGCTGGACCAGTGTGCCCAGCGCACAGGTGGCCACCAGCCATACGGCGGCCCAGCGGGCGTTGCGGCGCCACACCAGCCAGACCGCCGCGCCCGCTGCCAGGACGCGCATCGCCCAGGGGTCCCAGACCCAGTCGGTGAGGATGCGGAAGGCGTGCGTGAGCCCTGGTTCGTCGACCGCCCAGCGGTGGGTGGTGTCGGCGATGTCGCCGTCCACGGTGAGCAGTGGATGCCACTCGACCACGACCAGGACGAGCAGCAGCGCCGAGCACAGGGCGAGGACACCGGTCGCGCGGGCTGCGGTCCGGTGCTCCGGCGGGCGGGGCGGGGAGTCGACGGACGGGGTGTGCATGCTGCGATCCTCGCCGACCGGTGTGGTGGGAGGCGAATCCCGGGCGCGGGTGGGCCGGACCGGCCGATGTCCGGGCCCGCGATCATGTCCGGTTGTTCGCCGTGGGGGGTGTGGTCATGCCGGGTTCCCTGTTTTCCACGGGTCCATGCCCGTCCGCCCGGTGCCGTCTTGATCGTCGGCAGGGGGGCGAAGGGCCCCGGACCGGGTACGGAAAGGGAGTTCGGCCGCCGAAGCCCAGCCCGGCCCAGCCCGGCCCGAAACCTGGCCGCGGCCAAGCCGCACGAGCCGCCGCAGCCGCAGCCGCGCGCGTCAGACCGTCGGAGCGTCAGAGCGTCAGCAGCATGGTCACCATCGCGATGCCCATCGACAACCGGCACGCGCGCGCGAGTTCGGGACGGTCGCCCCAGCCGACGGTGCCGCCACCGGCGGTCACCGGCATCAGCACCGGTATCAGGCGGACGCCGGACAGCAGGACGTACCCCGCGAAGTAGAGGAGGAGCGCGCCCGTCACCGCGGGGACTCCCGTACCGCCGTGGTGTCCGGGGGAGGCCGCCATGACCACCGCCATGTAGACCATGGCCCCCGCCCCCACCAGGTGGTGCAGATGACGGGTGCTGGTGCGCGCCGCCCACAGCGCGCGCACCGCGGCCGCGCCGAACACCGCCGTATAGAGCGGCCAGGCCCACGACGGGGGTGTGAACACCGCGGCCGGTACGGCCATCGCGGCCATGCCGAAGCCCATCAGCGCCTCGCCGCCCGCGGCCCGGCGCTGCTCCTCGACGCTACTGCGCATCCGCAGCAGGCAGTACGCCCCGGTCGCCGCGCAGAGCGCCACCAGCAGCCAGCCGGACGAAGCCGGTCCGTGCACGCCAACCTCCCCCGCTCGACGTCGGTCAAGGAATGCCCGGGCCATGCGGCGCGCAATCGAGCGCAAGGGTGTACGCGGGGAGCGTGCGGCGGAGCACGGCAGGTCAGGGTGATGATCCTCACCTCGTTTACAGGTAAAACACTTGCTAAGGTATTACCTCATGGGCAGTGCGACCCCCCACCCCGGCACTCCGCGCGTACGCCGCCTTCCGCTGGCCGGCGTGCTGCGCCTCGGCCGGCCCTCGGACATCTGGTTCAAGCCCGCCCTGAGCGTGGTGGTCGCGGTCGCCCCGCCCAACCTGACCCTGCTGGCCCTCGGCCGGCTCGACCTGGCGATGTACACCATGGCCGGATCCCTATGCGCGCTGTACGCCCACAACCGGCCCTACGCAGCCCGTGCCCGCACCCTGGCCTGGGTGGTGCTCGGCATGGTCGCCGGCCTCGGCGCGGGTCTGGTCGCCGCCTCGCTCACCGGCAGCGCGGTCGTGCTGGTCACCGTCGGCGCACTGGTGGCCGCCGTGCAGAAGACGCTCTGCGACGCGACCCGGATCGGCCCGCCGGGGCATGTGGTCCTCACCTTCATCAGCTCCGCCTCCCTGTTCGCCCCGCAGACCCTCGCCCAGGTCCCCGGCCACCTCGCCCTGGCCCTCGCGACGGGCGCCTGGGCCTGGCTGGTGGGGATGGCACCGGGCCTGTTCCGGCCGCACGGTCCGGAGCGACGCGCCACCGCCCGCGCCCTGGACGCGGCCGCCGCGTACGCGAAGAACCCGCACCCCCAGTCGAGCGGAACCGCCCACACCGCCGTGCAGGCCGCCTGGCAGACCCTCCTGTCGGCCGGAGCCCGCTCCGAGACCCGGCGTGCCCTCGAACGCCTCGTCGTCCGCGCCGAGGTCGCCCTCGCCGCCCCCGCCGACGCCGACCCGGACCGCCTGCGCACCTGGGCCCGCGCACTGCGCGGCACCGCACCGGTCCCGCAGGCCGCGGACGACGACGAACTCCTCGGCGTGGAGATCGAGCTCGCCGCCCCCGCCCACCCGGTGTGGCGCATGCTCGCCCCGATCGCCGTACGCACCGCCCTGGGCTGCGCCCTCGCCGGTTACGCCTCCCTCGCGCTCGGCGTCGGCCGCCCCTACTGGGCCCTGGTCACCGCGGCCTCCCTCTACCAGGCCAACGTCACCCTCACCTGGAGCCGGGGCGTCCAGCGGGTCGTCGGCAACCTTGTCGGGGTGCTGGTGTTCGCCGCCGTCGTCCCGCTCGCCCACCTCGGGCCCGCCGCGCTCGTCCTGTGCTGCCTCGCCTTCAACTTCGGCGCCGAGGCGCTGATCGCCCGCAACTACTGGCTGGGCAGTATCTGCGTGACCCCGATGGCCCTGCTCATCACCGAGTTCGCCGGATACCAGGAGCCCGGCCGGCTGATCACCGAGCGGGTCATGGACACCCTCGTCGGGGCGCTGGTGGGATTCGTGGCCGCCGTAGCGGTCACCAACCGGCGCGCGGGCGACCGTGTCGAGCAGTCACTGGCCGCACTGGAACACGCCCGCGAACACACCGCCCGGCTCCTGGCCGAGCCGCACCCCGCACCCGGCGCGCTGGACACCGCCCGCCGTGCCCTCGCCGCCGCCCTGGTCGATCTGCGTGCCACTGTCGAGGCCGCGTCAGGCGAATGGTGGCCGCGCGCCCTGCCCCAGGAGAGGGTCGTGCGCGCCGAGCAGGCCGGACACCGTACGCTCGCCGCGACGACCCGGCACCACAGAACGGAGGGCGTACGTCCATGACGGCACCGAACGGACGACCGGCGGACCCGACGAGAAACGACACCGTCGCCGCGGTCGTCCGGCAGTGGCAGACCGTCCACCCCGGGCTCGACACCGGTCCCATGGAGATCATCGGCCGCGTCAACCGCTGTGCCGCCCTCCTCCAGCAGGCCGAGGACGCCCCCCTGCGCCGCGCCGGGCTGAGCCGTCCCGAGTTCGACCTGCTCGGCGCGCTGCGCCGCACCGGTCACGAACTCACCCCCGGCGACCTGGCCCGCGAGACCTTCTCCTCAGGGGCCGCCGTCACCAAGCGGCTCAAGCAGCTCACCGAGCGGGGCCTGGTGGAGCGCCGGGGCGACACCCGCGACCGCCGTGTCGCCCACGTCCGGCTCACCGACGCCGGCCGCGACCTGGTCGACGGCATCCTGCCCGAGCAGCTGGAGTACGAGACAGCCGTACTGTCCGTCCTGACCCCCGAGGCGCGGGACGAACTCGCCGCCAGGCTGGGAGAACTGCTCGGCCGGCTGGAGGGCACCCTGGGCGTGCTGCGCACCTGACAGCTGCGACCTGCGGTTTCGGAAGTTTCGAAGCCCGTTGCCTGTTGACGCGGTCCACCCGCGCTTCCTACGTTCGTCCAGGTCGGTGCGGATCATCGACGGTCGTACGGAATGTCGAACGAAGGATGGATGCCGTGGCAGCCGAAGGCCCCGCCCGCGAGAAGCTCACCATCGACCTCGGCACCGGGACCGGCCCCTTCCACGGAGGAGCGAGCGGCACGCTCTACGGCCTGTACGGCGACGGTGTGCCCAGCCGCGCCGTGGTCGAGGGCATGTACCCCCGGACGGTGACGACCAAGGCCCAGGACGGCACCCAGCATCCCGGCGGTGACGCCCTGGAGATCCTGCCGCCGTTCGTCGCGGCCGGCGGCAGGGACGTCTACGTCTATCTGACCGACTTCTACCGGGGGTTCCCGTACGAGTGGCCGGGCGCCACCGGCGAGGAGCGGCTCGCCGGGCACCTGGACGTGATCCGCCGCCAGGTCGAACACGGCCTGAACCTGGGGGAGTTGAGGTCGCACATCGTGTACGTGCCGTTCAACGAGCCCGAGGGCAACATGTTCGGCGAGGGGGAGTGGAGCTACGACGGGGTGTCCTGGCGGACCGCGCCGGACCACTACTTCGCCGCCTGGGAGGCCGCCCACCGCCTCATCAAGGACCTCGACCCGGACGCCCGCGTGGCCGGACCCAACACCTGCGTCCTGTACCCCGAGGTCAGGGACTTCCTGGAGTTCGCGAAGTCGCACGACGTCCTGCCCGACATCGTCACCTGGCACGAGCTGTCCTCGCCCGCCGAGGTCCGCACCAATATCGCCAAGTACCGTGCACTGGAACGGGAGTTGGGCATCGGCCCACTTCCGGTCAACATCAACGAGTACGCGCACAACTACCACGTCTCCGTCCCCGGCCAGATGATCCAGTGGATCGCCGCGATCGAGGAGTCGAAGGTCGACGCCGACCTCGCCTACTGGAACATCGCCGGAAACCTCAACGACTCGGCGGTGGAGGCGAACAGGGCCAACGGCCAGTGGTGGCTGTACAACGCCTACGGACAGCTGACCGGGCACACCGTCCGGGTCCTCGCCCCGCACCCCAACGTGCAGTACACGCTCCAGGGCGTCGCCACCCTCGACCGGGAGAAGCGCCAGGCCAGGGCACTATTCGGGGGTGCGGGCGGTAGGGCGGACATCGTGTTCGAGAGCGTGGACGCGGAGGTGTTCGGTGACGTGGTCCACGTGCGTCTCGTGGAGATTCCCTGGACCGGACAACTGGGCTCCAGCGCCCAGCCGTTGCGCCTGCTGGACCAGGAACTCCCGGTCCACGAGGGCAAAGTGACGTTGAGCCTCGCCGACCTGGACGCGATGTCCGCCTACCAGGCGATCCTGTCGCCGGGGGGCAACGGGGCCGTGTCCCTGCCTCCCGCGGTGCGCTGGAGGCGGACGTACGAGGCCGAGGACGCCGGCTACACGGGCGGCGGTCACTCGAAGAACGGGCCCGAGGGGTCGCCGTCCGCCGTCGACCGGTTCGCCACCTCCGGCGGCTACCACGTGGGCGGACTGCGCACCGGCTCGGACGGCGTGCTCGCCTTCGACGTCGAGGTCCCGGAGGACGGGAGCTACGACCTGGTCGTCTTCGCCAACTCCCACAATCTCGCCGACCTGGTGCGGGAGCAGGGCCCCACCAACGTCTTCCTGCGCGTCGACGGCGAGGACCCGCGCGAACTGCGGCTGCCGCTCGGCTACAAGTGGGCGGTGTGGGGCCACACCGACACCCGGGTGGAGCTGACCGCGGGCCGTCACCGGATCACCCTCGCGGCCCAGGACCCCGACCTCGGGGTCACCAAGGGGGACGCGGTCGTCGACAAGCTGGACGTCGTGCTGCGGGACGGGGACGACATCGCGCTCTACGACGCCGAGTTCGCGGACCTCGGCGGCGGGGCCCGGGTCAGCCACGCGCACCGCGGCGCCTCGGGACCCGGAGTGACCGTGCTCCCGCGGGGCGGCACCGTCACCTTCTGGGCGTACGCGGCCGACGACGGCGAGGCCTGCGTGACCGTCGACGTGCTCGGGCCCGGAGAGGGCGTGCTGAGCGTCAACGGCGAGGAGACCGGGCGCGTCGAGCGCGGCGCCGTACCGCTCTTCCTCGCCGGAGGCATCAACAAGATCACGGTCACCGGGACCTCGGACCGGCTGATCGTGGACCGGCTCCGCGTCGCCCCCTCGCGCGGCCTGCTGCCCACGACCGTGTACGCCGCCGAGGAAGGCGTCCTGACCGGCGCGGCGACGGTGACCGGGTACCCGTACGCCACCGGCGGCAAGGCGGTCGACGGCGTCGGTGCCGGGCCCGCGAACGCGCTCACCCTCACGGTCACGGCGGACCGCGCCGGACGCCACGCGCTGACGATCCGCTACTCCAACGGCGAGCAGCCCCCGTCCACCCACTACAACCCGGACCCGGTCTGCCGCCACGCCGACATCTCCGTCAACGGCGCCCCCGCCCGTCGCGTCCTGTTCCCCACCACCTTCCACTTCAACAACTTCTGGAACCTGTCCCTGCCGGTCACCCTGCGCCCGGGCCTCAACACGCTCACCTTCACCGCCGACGAACTCCCCGACTTCGCCGGCGACACCAAGAACGAGTTCGGGCAGCGCTCCGCCCACGCCCCCGTCATCGACCAGGTCACGGTGACACCGCTCGCACCGGGGGATGCCCCGGCCTGACCCCGGGGGCGTCTGCGCTGATTCGGCGCAGCCAGGCCTCTCAGCCTGCCCCGCGCCGGGTCAGGACCGTCCGGCCGGGGCCGCCAGTTTGCGCAACCGGCGCCAGTTCAGGCGGGGTTGGGCCGCCGGTACGCCGGGCCGCTTCCTCGGGACACGCACGCGGAGTGCCGCCGGCGCGATACGGCAGTGGACCGGGGTGGGCAGGACCAGGGCCTCGCCGTCGATGCCGACCTCGATCTCCGGGTGGTCGGCGTCGACGACCACCTCCCGCGCGGACAGCACCGCGAGGCCCTGCGGAGCGGGGTCGAGCAGCAGCGCCGCCGCCTCGGCCGCGCTGTCCACCCGGACACCGAGGATGCCCAGCCGCCCGGAGTCCAGCCGCTCACGGCGGCCCAGGCCCACGGGGTCACCGGTGCGGTAGGCGTTGTTGCTCACCAGCACGGCCTGCGGGCCGTCGATCGTGGTCGCCTCGATCCGCGCGGTCAGTCGCGGGCCGCGCTGCCGGGTGAGCAGATCGGGCAGGAGCTCCAGCGTGGTGCCGATCTTGTCGTCGCGGTAGGCGGGACTCTGGACGACCGCCGCGTACGCGCCGAAGGAGGCGTTGTTGACGAACGGACGGTCCGCCACGAAGCCGAGGTCCACCCGGAGTTCGACTCCGTCGGTGAGTGCGTCGAGGCAGGTCGAGGGGTCGGCGCGGTCGAGGCCGAGGTCCATGGCGAAGTGGTTGCGGGTGCCGGCGGAGATGACGAGGAAGGGCAGGTCGTGCTCCGCGGCGACGGCGGCGACCAGCGCCTGGGTGCCGTCGCCGCCCGCGACACCGAGCAGGTCCGCGCCCTCCGCCACGGCCGCCCGGGCCAGCTCGGTCACGTCCTGGTGCTCCTCCGGGTCGAGCAGCACCACCCGGGCGCCCAGGCGTTCGGCCTTCTCCCGCAGCCGGAACTGCTCGACCTTCCCGCCTCCGGAACGGGGGTTCATGATCAGGAAGGGGCGCCGCACGGACCGCGCCCGGTGCTCCTTCATCCGCTTCGGGCGGGTGCCGGCGCTGCGCAGCGCGTACCGCCCGCTCCACACGGCCACGCTCCACAGCACCGGCGTCAGGACGAGCACCCATCCCAGGGTGAGCACGAAGAGCACGAGGACGGCGGCGGGAGTGACGACCGCGAGGGCCGCCGCCAGCCAGCGCTCCGGTCCGCGCCGCGTCAGCGTCCACCAGACGGCCGCCGCCGTGACGGCCGCGCCCGCGAGCCCGGCCGCCAGCAGCAGCACGCCGCCGAGACCGCCGTAGCCGAGAGGCAGCAGGACCGCGAGGGCGGCCGCCGCCAGGGACGTCCTGGCCGCCCATCTCTGCCTGCGAAAGGCCGGGGCGTTCACGTCCACGCTCATGTGCTCCTCCACTGCTCGACGCCCTGGGGCCACGGCGGTCGGCGGAGCATATCCAAAGCGTCGGAACGGCCGGCACCAGGTGTGATGCCGGCCGGTGGACGGTGGGTTCAGATGCCCGGCCGGTACCGGATCGGATGGTCGGCCGGCACCTCCACCAGCACGATCGGGATGCCGTCCGGGTCCGCCACCCACATCTCGACCAGCCCCCAGGGCTCCTTGACCGGCGGCCGCACGATCTCGACTCCCTTGGCCACCAGTTCCTCGTGCGCCGCGGTCACGTCCGGGACCTGGAGCCACAGCCGGAGGTCCGCGCCCTGCGGTGCCTCGGAGCGTCCCGACAGTTCCAGGAACCCACCGCCGAGGAAGTAGACGGTGCCCCGTTCGGGGCCCGTGCCGAACTCGCGGTACACGGCGAGGCCCAGCCGGTCGCCGTAGAAGACCCGGGAACGCTCCGGATCCGTGGGCCGCAGCAGGACGCGGCCGCTCAGTACGTGCACCATGCGGGCGAGCCTATCCGGGGCGTTACTCTCGACCGTGCCCGAGTCGTGCCCCTGAAGTGGAGATGCGCCCCATGGAGACCACCGCCGGCCTCACCTTCCGTGACGCCACCGACGCCGACGTGGACACGCTGGTCGCGCTGGTCGAGTCGGCGTACCGCGGGGACGACAGCCGGGCCGGGTGGACCACCGAGGCGGACATCCTGGAGGGGCAGCGGACGGACCCGGAGGGTGTGCTCGCGGTCATCAAGTCGCCCGACAGCCGGCTGCTGACGGTGGAGCGGGACGGGCGGGTCGTCGCCTGCTGCCAGCTCGAACACCGGGGCACCCACGCCTACTTCGGGATGTTCGCGGTCAGCCCCACCCTCCAGGGCGGGGGCCTCGGCAAGGTGATCATCGCGGAGGCGGAGCGGATCGCACGGGAGACCTGGGACGTCACCGAGATGCACATGACCGTGATCTCCGTGCGCGAGGACCTCATCGCCTGGTACGAGCGGCGCGGCTACCGCCGTACGGGACGGATGACGCCCTTCCCGTACGGCGACGAGCGCTTCGGCGTTCCGCAGCGCGACGACCTGCAGTTCGAGCTGCTGGTCAAGCCGCTGGTGTGACGTCCCTCCCGCGATGACGTGAGCGCCGGGCGTCCCGCGGCTCACGCGGTGAAGCGGCCGGTGCGTTTGATCTCCGGGTAGTCGGTGGTCGCGCCGTCCAGTCCCAGGGCCCGCACCAGCCGCAGCTGGTCCTGGGTGTTCACCACCCAGCCGATGATCTTCAGGTCCGCCTTGCGGGCCGCCTCCACGACCTCCAGGGTCAGCCGGCGGATGTTCAGGCAGACCGTTTCCGCACCGGCCTCGACGGCACGCTCCACGATGTCGGGGCCGAACCGGCTGCCGATCAGCGCGGTCCGGACACCGGGCACCAGGCGGCCGATCTCGGCGATCGCCTCGTCGTGGAACGAGGACACCTCGACCCGGGAGACCAGATCCCTCCGGATCATGACCTCGGCGAGCGCGCGGGCCGCCGCGATGTCCTTGATCTCGGCCTGGAGCGGCGACCGCACGGCGTCCAGGACCTCCTCGAACACCGGGACGCGTTCCCCGCGGCCCGCGTCCAGGGCGCGCAGTTCGGTGAGGGTCTTCTCGGCGATCGGGCCGGTTCCGTCGGTCGTGCGGTCCACGTCGGTGTCGTGCATGACGACGAGGGCGCCGTCCTTGCTCAGATGCAGATCGAGTTCGATGACATCGAGGCCGGCCTGCTGGGCGGCGACGAAGGAACGGAGGGTGTTCTCGGGTTCGGTACCCATGACTCCGCGATGACCGATGGTAAGGAAGTTCAAGGTTCAACTCGCTTCCGTCGACGGCGGCTCGGTGCAGAGCCGCAGCCTAACGGCTACGCCGTGTGATGGACCCGTGCGTACACGCAGGATCGCCAAGGCGGGCGCGGAAGTGATCTCCGTTACCCGGAATCGCTGTGTTCATGGCTTCCGGCAGGAAAAAATTCGGTGACCATTGGGGTGCGCAGGATAACTTCCCGAGGGTGCTCTTGCTGGACGGAAGCTCGTATGTATACGGTCTTCATACGCGAGGTTCTCCGGTGAAGGATGGGACATGACGGAAATTCTTGTGCAGGCGACTTCGGGGGACCGGCTTCCTCCCGTGACCAGGGTGGTGGAGCACCCGGCATGGCCTGTGCTCAAGGATGCCGTGGAGCGGATCCGGCCATGGCAGTCCAAGGACGGGTCGATCGACTTCGAGGCCGACGGTGCCCCCGCGCGCGAGGAGGCCGAGGCCGCCGTACGGCGTGTCGTCGAGGCGGTGCAGGAGCTGTCGCCGCTGCTGCCGCACGACGCCGACTACCACGGTGCCCTCGCCAAGGACCTCACGCGCTGGTCCGAGGGCGGCTTCGAGGTGCCCGACTTCCTCGACTCCCTGCTGGCCTTCCAGCCCGCGGCGAACCGCGCGGACGGCCTCCAGCACCTGGTCGTCTTCCCGATGTACACGCAGAACGGCAACCCGGACCGCAACCTGGAGGCGGTCGTGCTGCGCATGGTCTGGCCCGAGTGGCTGGCCGAGCTGGAGCGCACCCGCTACGACAACCCGCTGTTCTGCGGCATCAAGTTCGAGGACTTCACGGCCGGTTACGACACCAACTCGGCCGTCCTCTTCCCGGAGACCATCGCCGTGCGCGAGGCGCCGGAACGATTCTCCTGGGGCGGTATCTTCTGCGACCGCGAGGCCGCCCGCTTCCGCCGGGTCACCGACGCCGCCGTCGGCATCCTGAGCGTCGAGCTGCCCGAGGACGTCGCCGCGATGGTCCACGACCAGAAGCGCTGCGAGGAGGCCTTCGTCCTGTGGGACATGGTCCACGACCGCACCCACAGCCACGGCGACCTGCCCTTCGACCCGTTCATGATCAAGCAGCGCCAGCCGTTCTGGATGTACGGCCTCGAAGAGCTGCGCTGCGACCTCACCGCCTTCAAGGAGGCCGTGAAGCTGGAGGCCGACGGCGTCCCGCAGGCCCGTGACGTGCAGTACGCGGTCCTCTTCGACCGCATGTTCCGCTTCCCGGTCACCGGCGAGCGCGTGCGCAACTACGACGGGCTCGGCGGCCAGCTCCTCTTCGCCTACCTGCACAAGCACGACGTCGTGCGCTGGACCGACAACAAGCTGTTCATCGACTGGCAGCGCGCCCCGCAGGTCACCAACCAGCTGTGCGCCGAGATCGAGGACCTCTACCGGGCGGGCATCGACCGCCCGAAGCTGGTCCACTGGTTCGCCGCGTACGACCTGGTGTCGCAGTACCTCGCTCCGCACCCGGGCTCCAGGTGGGCCAAGGGCCCGGACGCCCTCGACCTGTCCCAGCCGCCCCGGAAACTCGTCGATGACGTGCTTCCGGACGAGTTTCCGCTGAGCATGTTCTATGAGGCCCTCTCCAAAAAGCTCAAGAACGTGATCGCCTCCACCCGGGGCATCACGGCGGAGAGCGCCGAGCGGACCGCCGCGTGAGCGAGCGCGGCACCGGGAACACTGCACAGGCCGCGCGGGCGGCTGCACAGGAGGCGAAGAACATGGTGGGGAACGGAGCTCTCAACGGTGCGGTGATCGCGGTGGCCGGCGCGGGTGGACCCGCCGGGCGCGCGGCACTCGTCCGGCTCGCCGAGGCCGGGGCGACCGTCGTCGCCGCGGACAACGACCCCGAGCGGCTCGCGGAGGCGGTGGGTGCCGCCCGGGACGCGGGCGGTGGCGCCACCGTCATCGGGGAGCCCGTCGACCTGCTGGACCTGGATTCCACCCGGCACTGGGCCGACGGGATCGAGAAGGAGTTCGGCCGGGTCGACGGCGTCGTCCACCTCGTGGGCGGCTGGCGCGGCAGCGAGACCTTCATCAAGACCAGCCTCGACGACTGGGACTTCCTGGAGCTGCTGCTCATCCGCACCGTGCAGCACACCTCCCTCGCCTTCTCCGAGGCGCTGCAGCGCAGCGACCGCGGTCGTTACGTCCTGATCAGCGCGGCGGGCGCGAGCAACCCCACCGCGGGCAACGCCGCCTACGCCGCCGCCAAGGCCGCCGCCGAGGCCTGGACACTCGCCATGGCAGACTTCTTCCACAAGGCCGGGGCGGGTGCGGACCTCACCTCCGCCGCCACGATCCTGGTGGTGAAGGCCCTGGTGCACGACGCCATGCGCGCCGAGCGCCCCAACGCGAAGTTCGCGGGTTTCACGGACGTCAGGGATCTGGCCGAGGCGATCGCCGGTGTCTGGGACAAGCCCGCCGCCGAAGTGAACGGAAACCGTCTGTGGCTCACCGAGAAGCCGTGAATCCTCCGAAGACCGACGCCCGTCGCCATCACGACCCGGACGTCCGCGGCTTCGCCAGCGACAACTACGCCGGGGCCCACCCGGAGGTGCTCGCCGCCCTGGCCCTCGCCAACGGCGGGCACCAGGTCGCGTACGGCGAGGACGACTACACCGACAACCTCCAGCGGATCGTCCGCAGCCACTTCGGGGCCACGGCCGAGGCGTTCCCGGTCTTCAACGGCACCGGCGCCAACGTGGTCGCGCTCCAGGCGGTCACCGACCGCTGGGGCGCGGTGATCTGCGCCGAGAGCGCGCACATCAACGTCGACGAGGGCGGCGCCCCCGAGCGGATGGGCGGCCTCAAGCTGCTCACCGTGCCGACGCCGGACGGCAAGCTCACTCCCGAGCTGATCGACCGGCAGGCGTACGGCTGGGACGACGAGCACCGTGCGATGCCGCAGGTCGTCTCGATCACCCAGAGCACCGAGCTCGGCACCCTCTACACGCCCGACGAGATCCACGCGATCTGCGACCACGCGCACGCGCACGGCATGAAGGTCCACCTGGACGGCTCCCGCATAGCCAACGCGGCCGCCTCCCTGGACGTCCCCATGCGGACGTTCACCAACGCGGTCGGCGTCGACATCCTCTCCCTGGGCGGGACGAAGAACGGCGCGCTGTTCGGCGAGGCGGTCGTGGTGATCAACCAGGACGCGGTCTCCCACATGAAGCACCTGCGCAAGCTGTCCATGCAGCTCGCCTCCAAGATGCGTTTCGTGTCGGTGCAGTTGGAGGCCCTGCTCGCCAAGGACCTGTGGCTGCGCAACGCCCGCCACTCCAACGAGATGGCCCAGCGGCTGGCGGAGGGCGTCCGTGCCGTCCACGGCGTCGAGATCCTCTACCCGGTCCAGGCCAACGGCGTGTTCGCCAAGCTCCCGCACGACGTGAGCGAGCGCCTCCAGAAGCGCTTCCGTTTCTACTTCTGGGACGAGGCCGAGGGCGTCGTCCGCTGGATGTGCGCCTTCGACACCAGCGAGGACGACGTGGACACGTTCGTGGCTGCGCTGAAGGAGGAGATGGCGCGCTAGGCGCGCGCCGGGCCGCGGCACGGCTGTGCTTGCATGCCGGTGTGGACAAGACACCGGGCCGGGTCCGGCCGAGGACCGAGGACGACCTCCGGGCATGCGTGCGAGTGCTGGGGGAGGTGCACCGGCAGGACGGTTACCCGGTGAACTGGCCTGCCCGGCCCGGCGAGTGGCTGACGCATGCTGCGGCGCTGGGCAACTGGGTCGCCGATCTGGACGGCCGGGTGGCGGGCCACGTCGGCCTCACCCGCAGCGCCGAGGGCGACCTGGCCCCGGTCCTGTGGGGCGAGCGCAACGGCACGAGCGGGGAACGGGCCGCGGTGGTCGGCCGGTTGTTCGTCGCCCCGTGGGCGAGGGGGCACGGGATCGGTGCCCTGCTGATGGGGCGAGCGGTGGCGGAAGCACGGCACCGCGGCCTGCATCCGGTGCTCGACGTGGTCGCGTCCGACACCGCCGCGGCGGCCCTGTACGAACGGCTGGGCTGGACGCGGCTCGCCACGGTCGAGCAGCGCTGGAGCGCGTCCCAGGTGGTGACCGTCCATTGCTACGCCGCATAAATATGCGGAAACTATGCGCGGCTGGCCTTCGAGTTCGTCCGCGAGGCGATCCCGCACTCCCAGGACTCCGGCGACCTCCGCGTCACCTGGCGGGCCTCCGACGTCCTGGAGCAGGGCACCGGCATCTGCATCCACGCCCGGCTTGTTGCCCCGGGGGTCCTGGCGGTGCCAGGCGACGCCCGGTTCTCCCTCGACGGCGAGCGGCTGGCCTTCACGCCGGATCCGAAGTCCAATGAGATGGACTGTCCGGTCCTGTACGCTGAACCGCACCCGACCGTCCTGAGCGTCCTCCAGGCCGCCCCCGACCGGCCGTACCTCTGGAAGACACTTCCCACCGCACTCTGAGGCACCCGATGACCCTCTCCCTGACCGTGTCCGACGAGGTGCGCGCCCTCGCACCCGGCTTCACGCACCTCGCCGTCGAGGCCCACGGACTGACCAACGGGCCCAGCACCGACGCCAGTTCGGCGCTGCTCGACGAGGCGGCCCGCCGGCTCGCCGTACGACTGGACGGGCGCGCCCCGCACGAGGACCCGCACATGGCGGCCTGGCGTGAGGTCTACACGGCGTTCGGCTCGAAGCCGTCGCGCACCCGCAACTCGGCGGAAGCGCTGGCGAAGAGGGCGCTGTCGGACGCGGGGCTGCCCCGCATCAACCTCCTGGTCGACCTCTACAACGCGATCAGCGTCGCGCACCTCGTCCCCGTCGGCGGCGAGGACCTCGACCGCGTCCGGGGCGGGATGCGTCTCGTCCGGGCCGCCGGTGACGAGGACTTCGTGACCATGGCCGGCGGCGAGGAGGTCGTCGAGCACCCCGACCCCGGTGAGGTGGTCTGGCGGGACGAGGCCGGCGTGACCTGCCGTCGCTGGAACTGGCGCCAGGGTCCGCGCACCAGGCTCACCGAGCAGACGGTCTCGGGCGTCTTCCTGCTGGAGGCCATGGCCCCGATGCCGCTCGCCGACGTGGCGAAGGCGGCCACGGAACTGGCCGAACTGCTGGAGGAGTTCAGCCCGGGGGCGCGGATCGAGGTGGCTACCGAGCCTCTGCCTCGCGCACCTGCTCCGGAGTAGGCGCCGTACCCCCGAGATGGGCCGGCATCCACCATGTGTCGTCCGGCCCCTTGGGGCGCACCGGGTAGGCCCGCTGGGCCGCTTCCAGCAGCTCGTTGACCCGCTCGCGCACCTGCCGGGTGATCGCGCCCGCGTACTTGTCGCGGGACGCCTCGATCGCTTCGCCGACCCGCATGGTGATCGGGAGGTGGCTGCGCTTGAAGTTGCGCGGTTGCCCCTTGGTCCACAGTCGCTGCGTGCCCCAGACGGCCATCGGGATCAGCGGGACCCCGGCCTCCTGTGCCATCCGCGCCGCACCCGACTTGAAGCTCTTCAGCGTGAAGGACTGCGAGATCGTCGCCTCCGGGAAGACCCCGACGATCTCTCCCGACCGCAGCGACTCCAGGGCATGGGCGTACGCCGTCTCGCCCTGTGTGCGGTCGACCGGGATGTGCTTCATCCCGCGCATCAGCGGGCCCGAGACCTTGTGGCGGAAGACGGACTCCTTCGCCATGAAGCGCACGAGACGCTTCTGCGGGAGCGCGGCCAGGCCGTTGAAGACGAAGTCCAGGTAGCTGATGTGGTTGCTCACCAGCACGGCACCGCCCGAGCGCGGGATGTTTTCCGAACCCTTGCAGTCGATCTTGAGATCCCAGGCCTTGAACAGGGCCTGGGCGAATCCGACGACGGGACGGTAGACAAGCTCTGCCATGGGCGGGGTGAGCCCTTCCTGCTCTGCCTGGGAAGCCGACTCCCCGGCAATAAGTTACGCAGCCGTAGGTTTACGGCATCTCGCAGATCGTGCCCGAAGAACGGGCGGGGAGCCAGTCCTGGTGCCCGCCCGGAGCGAGATTCTCGTCACGTCTGCCCAGTGATCCACCTTGGGCTTTTAATCCTTCTTTACTCCGCGCGAACCGTCACCCGCCGCACGAGCAGGTACATCTCGCATCCCAGGCAGTACCCGAAGGTGGCGTTGAGGAAGGCCGCCGCGAGCGCCGCTCCGGTGGCGGCGAGCCCGAGCCACTCCGGTCCGATCCCGTATCCCACGAGCCCGAGGGCCGCGAAGGTCAGACCCACGGCCTGCGCGAACCGTGGCGGTTCGGGTGCCTCGAACTCGGTCGGCGGGCCGATCCGCGGCCGTACGACCGCGCGGAACAGCAGGCCGTAGGGCGAACGTCCCACTCCGCCGGCCGCGCCCAGCGCGAACGCCAGCGTCTGCCAGACCAGCAGCCAGACGCTGCCCGTGATCAGAACGGCCGCCAGCACGACGGTCGTCACGGCCGCGCCGAAACGCGGCCCCCTTGCATCGATGTCCATGAATCAAGCATTCCGCAACGGAAAGACCTGGGGGAGGCGGGAATCTTTGCAGTCTCGTGAATGCTGATGCGGAGGATGACCGGACTTGTGGTGTGCGTGGCGGTGCTCGCGGCGGCGAGCGCCTATGGAGTGCTGCAACGGCGGAGGAACGGGAGAGTGCGGGTGCGCGGGCGCGACGACGGCAAGAGGCTCGGCGCCGCCGAGTTGGGCGCGGAACTCGGTGAGCGCGCCACGCTCGTCCAGTTCTCCAGCGCCTTCTGCGCGCCCTGCCGGGCGACCCGCCGGGTGCTCGGCGAGGTCGCCGCAGTGGTTCCCGGCGTGAGCCATGTCGAGATCGACGCCGAGGACAACCTCGACCTCGTCCGTGCGCTCGACATCCTCAAGACGCCGACCGTGCTGGTCCTCGACGCCGACGGCAGGGTCGTGCGTCGGGCCACCGGTCAGCCGCGCAAGGCGGACGTCATCGCGGCGATCGGAGAGGCGGTGTGAGGCCGGGTGCGCGCACGGTGAGGCATCTCCCATATGCCGGAACCCACTTGACTGTGCACCGCACCTATCGTCAGCCTGACCGTATGCCCAGGGAACTCCTTCTGTTCGGGCGGGTCCACGTCGACCTCGCCCGTACCGCGAGCGCGCGCTGTCCGGTCTGTTGAGCAGTCACGGTCCGGCTCGACACTCCTCGCAGAAGGAACACCGCATGACGGCCCCGTCCGACCTCGGCAGCCCCCGGCTCGCCTCGCCCGACCTCCTGCGCTCCGTCTTCCGGCGGCACGCGGCGGGAGTCGCCGTGATCACCGCGAGCGGTGACGCCGGCCCCGTCGGCTTCACCGCCACCTCCCTCGCGTCGGTCTCCGCCGAACCCCCCATGCTGTCCTTCGGGATCGGCACGGGCGCCTCCAGCTGGCCCGCGATGTCCCGGGCCGACCACGTCGGCGTGCACATACTCGGCGAGCACCAGGAGGAGCTGGCGGCCACCTTCGCCCGCAGCGGCGCCGACCGGTTCGGCGCGCCCACCGCCTGGCGCGAGGGGCCCGAAGGCGTCCCCGTCCTGGACGACGTGCTCGCCTGGCTGGTGTGCCGGGTCCACGCACGCGTGCCCGCCGGTGATCACCGCATCGTGCTGGCCGAGGTGCGGCTCGGGGACCACGAAGGCGTCGGCCGGCCGCTGCTCTACCACCAGGGCCGGTTCAACGGCCTGCGCGACTGATCGGCTCGCCGAGGCTTCCCGCCGGGCTGCGGGGCCGTCGAGTTCCGATTACGCTGCGTTGCGAAGGTCACAGTTCAAAGCGCTTGCTTAGCGGGCACATGCTGGATGTACTGGTGAGTAATATTGCGGTCGGAGCACAGCCCGCCCCGACCGGGATCGGCCGCTTGGGGCGCCTATGCTGCCTGCAAGAGGCAGCCGAAAAATGACGATGCAGTAGGAGAGTCGGCGTGAGCTTGAGGATCGTTGTCACTGTGAAGTACGTGCCCGACGCCACCGGCGACCGGCACTTCGCCGATGACCTGACCGTCGACCGGGACGACGTGGACGGTCTGCTCTCCGAGCTCGACGAGTACGCGGTCGAGCAGGCGCTGCAGATCTCCGAGAACTCCGACGACGACGTCGAGGTCACGGTCCTGACCGTCGGCCCCGAGGACGCCAAGGACGCGCTGCGCAAGGCGCTGTCCATGGGCGCCGACAAGGCCATCCACGTCGAGGACGACGACCTGCACGGCACCGACGCCCTCGGCACCTCCCTGGTGCTGGCCAAGGCGATCGAGAAGGCCGGCTACGACCTGGTGGTCTCCGGCATGGCCTCCACCGACGGCACCATGGGCGTCGTCCCGGCCCTGCTGGCCGAGCGCCTGGGCGTCCCGCAGGTCACCCTGCTCTCCGAGGTCTCCGTCGAGGACGGCACCGTCAAGGGCCGCCGCGACGGCGACGCCGCCTCGGAGCAGCTGGAGGCCTCCCTCCCGGCCGTCGTCTCCGTCACCGACCAGTCGGGCGAGGCGCGTTACCCCTCCTTCAAGGGCATCATGGCCGCCAAGAAGAAGCCGGTGGAGTCCTGGGACCTGTCCGACCTGGAGCTGGAGGCCGGACAGGTCGGCCTGGAGGGCTCCTGGACCACGGTCGACTCCGCGGCGCAGCGTCCGGCCCGCACGGCCGGCACGATCGTCAAGGACGAGGGCGAGGGCGGCAAGCAGCTCGCCGAGTTCCTCGCGAGCCAGAAGTTCATCTAAGGGTCACTGGCCCGCCGAGGCTCAACCCCCAACCGCCCCTCAAGCCTTCGCAATCCGCAGGAGAGCATTCCCATGGCTGAAGTTCTCGTCTACGTCGACCACGTGGACGGTGCCGTCCGCAAGCCCACCCTGGAGCTGCTGACCCTGGCCCGCCGCGTCGGCGAGCCCGTCGCCGTCGCGCTCGGTGCCGGTGCCGCCGACACCGCCGCCGTCCTGGGCGAGCACGGCGCCGTCAAGGTCCTCACCCACGACGCCTCCGAGTACGCCGACTACCTCGTCGTACCCAAGGTGGACGCCCTTCAGGCGGCCGTCGAGGCCGTCTCCCCGGCCGCCGTGCTGGTCCCGTCCTCCGCCGAGGGCAAGGAGATCGCCGCCCGTCTGGCGCTGCGCATCGGCTCCGGCGTCATCACCGACGCCGTCGACATCGAGGCCGGCGACGAGGGTCCGGTGGCCACCCAGTCGGTGTTCGCCGCCTCCTTCACCACCAAGTCCCGTGTCTCCAAGGGCACCCCGGTCATCACCGTCAAGCCCAACTCCGCCGCCGTCGAGGCCGCCCCGGCCGACGCCGCGGTCTCGGAGCTGAGCGTGACCTTCTCCGCGCAGGCCACCGGCACCAGGGTGACCGGCCGCACCCCGCGCGAGTCGACCGGCCGCCCGGAGCTGACCGAGGCCGCGATCGTGGTCTCCGGCGGCCGCGGCGTCAACGGCGCCGAGAACTTCGCGATCATCGAGGCCCTCGCCGACTCCCTCGGCGCGGCCGTCGGTGCCTCGCGTGCCGCGGTGGACGCCGGCTGGTACCCGCACACCAACCAGGTCGGCCAGACCGGCAAGTCGGTCTCGCCGCAGCTGTACATCGCCAACGGCATCTCCGGCGCGATCCAGCACCGCGCGGGCATGCAGACCTCGAAGACGATCGTGGCGGTCAACAAGGACGCCGAGGCCCCGATCTTCGACCTCGTCGACTACGGCGTCGTCGGCGACCTCTTCGACGTCGTCCCCGCCCTCACCGAGGAGATCAAGACCCGCAAGGGCTGATCCCGCTCCGGGCGTACGAGGCCCCCGTGACCGCCGACGCGGTCGCGGGGGCCTCGGCTCATCCCAGGGTCAGCGTGGCCTGCACCGGCAGGTGGTCGCTCGGGAACTGCCCGTTCATCGCGAAGGTGTTGATGGCGGCCCGGAGCACGGTGGTGCCGGGGGTGGCGAGGATCCAGTCGATGCGCTCGCCGTCGGGGGTGAGGGGCCGGTAGCCGTGGAAGGTGGCGTACAGCCGGCTGCGTTCGGCGGCCGCGTCCCAGGTGTCGACGAGTCCCGCGGCGAGCAGGGTGTCGTACGCCCGGTTGTCGTGGGCCGGGGCGTTGAAGTCGCCGGTGACGACGACCGGCAGGGCCCGGTCGAACCCGGCGATCTTCTCGCCGAGGAACTGGGCGGAACGTTCGCGCGCGTACTGCCCCACATGGTCGAAGTGGGTGTTGAGGACGTAGAACTCGCGGCCGCCGGCGCGGTCGCGGAAGCGGATCCAGGTGACGATCCGGGGGAGCGCGCCGCCCCAGGTGTTCGAGCCGATGACTCCGGGAGTGTCGGAGAGCCAGTGCGTGTCGTGCTCGACCGGGGCCAGGCGCCGGGTGTCGTAGAAGATCGCCGTGGACTCGTCGTGGCTGCCGCCCTCCCGGCCGGTGCCGATCCAGTCGTAATGCGCTCCCAGGTCGGAGTGGATGTCGAGCAGCTGCTGGTAGAGGCCTTCCTGGGTGCCCATCACCGTGGGCGCCTCCTGGCGCAGGAGTTGGCGCATCACCGGGCGGCGGACGGTCCAGCTGTTGGGTTCGGAGGTACTGGCGAAGCGGAGATTGAACGTCATGACATCGAGTCGGCGGTGGTGCGGCTTGGCGGCGGAGGCCGGCAGCGTGCCCATCAGCGGCACGGTGACGGCGGCGGCCACGGCGGTTCTCAGGCCCATGCGACGCGTCATTCTGTGGGTGTCCGACATGTTGTTTCCCTCCCGACGGGACAGGATGAATGGTCGAGCCGGAGTGCGGTAGACGGCGTAGGGGTTCTCGGCACCTTGAATGAACGCGACGGCTCATGCTGTGGACGGGGTGTTGACCCTCGGGAGGCTTCGCGGATAACTTCGCTCTACGGATTGTTGATTCCGTAGAGCGGAAAACAGGAGGGTGTGGGATGGGTCAGGGTCAGCAGGAGCAGGTGTCGACGAGCCTCGCGGGAGCCGTCAGCGAGGAGATCAGCGCCTCCCTCGCGCCGGTCGACGCCGAACTGGAGCGCCGCTACCCCGGAGACCCCGGCACCCGCCAGCCCGTGCACACCGTCTACGTCCCCGGTGACGTCTTCGCCGCCGACACCGTCCGCTCCTGGGGCGAGAAGGCCCTCACGGCCCTCGACACGCACGCCCCGGACGCCGCGTCCTTCGCCGCCGTCCTCGGGCTGTCCGCCGAGCTCGCCGAGCCCGTCTACGCGCGCGTGCGCGCCAAGCTGGAGCACGAGCCGATCGAAGACCTGCGCGTCGACTTCGAGGACGGCTACGGCCCGCGCCCGGACGCGGAGGAGGACGAGTCGGCGGCCCGCGCGGCCCGCCTGATCGCCGAGGCGTACGAGAACGGCACGGCGGCGCCGTACATGGGCATCCGCATGAAGTGCATGGAGGCGGCCGTCCGGGACCGGGGCATCCGGACCCTCGACGTCTTCCTCAGCGGCCTGATGGCGGCGGGAGGCCTGCCCGAGGGGCTGGTGCTGACCCTGCCGAAGGTGACCTACGCCGAGCAGGTCACCGCGTTCGCCCGGCTTCTGGAGGCCTTCGAGAAGGCGCACGGCCTGGACGCCGGCCGGCTCGGTTTCGAGATCCAGATCGAGACCAGCCAGTCCATCCTGGCCACCGACGGCACCGCCACCGTCGCCCGCATGATCCAGGCCGCCGAGGGCCGCGCCACCGGACTGCACTACGGCACCTTCGACTACAGCGCCTGCCTCGGGGTCTCCGCCGCCTACCAGGCCAGCGACCACCCCGCGGCCGACCACGCCAAGGCGATCATGCAGGTCGCGGCCGCGGGCACCGGCGTGCGGGTCTCGGACGGCTCCACGAACGTCCTGCCGGTCGGGCCGACGGCGAAGGTCCACGACGCCTGGCGGCTGCACTACGGCCTGACGCGCCGCGCCCTGGCCCGCGCCTACTACCAGGGCTGGGACATGCACCCCGGCCACATCCCCACCCGGTACGCGGCCGTGTTCGCCTTCTACCGCGAGGGCTTCGAGCAGGCCGCCGACCGTCTCGCCCGCTACGCCAACCGGGCCGGCGGCGACGTCATGGACGAGCCCGCGACCGCCAAGGCGCTCAGTGGCTACCTGCTGCGCGGTCTCGACTGCGGCGCCCTCGACATCGGCGAGGTCGCACGGCTGACCGGTCTGACCCGGGCCGACCTGGAGAGCTACGCGGTGCCCCGGCGCGGTGATCTGACCGTCTCCACGCACTAGTCTTCACGAAGGCGGCGAAGACGTAGCGGCCCTGTCACAGTCGCAACCGCAGGCTGGAGTTGTCCCTCCTTCCCCGTAGTCTGTACCGCACGCATTGACGTGTTCACAGGAACGGGGCAGCGGTGTCTTCGGGGGAGAGCAACGGAAAGGGCCAGGACGAGACCGGTCGGCTGCTGGCCGGGCGTTATCGGGTCGTGTCCCAGCTCGGGCGCGGCGGCATGGGTGTGGTCTGGCGGGCCGTGGACGAGGTCCTCGGCCGCGAGGTCGCGGTCAAGGAACTGCGGACCTACTCCGACGCCGACGGCCCCGAACTCGCCGATTTGCGGCTGCGGATGCAGCGCGAGGCGCGCGCGGCGGCCAGGGTCCGCCATCCCGGCGTCGTCGCGGTGCACGACGTGGCCGAGGTCGACGGACGCCCGCTGATCGTCATGGAGCTGGTCGAGGGCCCCTCCCTGGACCAGGTGCTGCGCAAGCAGGGCACTTTCGACCCGCGGGAGGCGGCCGGGATCGGCGCCAAGGTCATGGACGCGCTGGCCGCCGCCCATGGCGCGGGCGTCCTGCACCGGGACGTCAAGCCCGGCAACATCCTGCTCGACCGCTCCGGCCGCGTCCTGCTGACCGACTTCGGCATCGCCACCATGGACGACCCGGGCGACGGCTCGGCCACCAGCCTCACCCGCACCGGCCACCTCGTCGGGTCCCTGGACTACATGGCCCCCGAGCGCGCCCAGGGCGCCGACCCGGGACCGGCCTCCGACGTATGGGCCCTCGGGGCCACGCTGTACGCGGCCATCGAGGGGGCCTCGCCGTTCCGCCGGACGTCGACGTTCTCCACCCTCACCGCGATCGTCGGCGAACCGCTCCCCGAGTCCCACCGAGCCGGGCCCCTCGGCCCCGTTCTCCAGCGCCTGCTGGACAAGCGGCCCGAGGCCCGCCCGGGGGCCGAGGAGGCGCGCGAGCTCCTGCAGGCGGTGGCGGACGGCGCCGAGGCCGGGGCGGACAGCCCCACGACGACCTTGCGGGGTACGGCGGAACCGGCGGGTCGGGCCGAGACCGTGTCCGACGTGCCGGCGGCGCCGGTGGCGGCGGCCGTTTCCGGGGCGGAGCCGGGATCCGGCTCACAGGCGGCACAGGCGGCACAGGCGACGCGGGGGACCGAGCCGGACGCGGGGACCGGACAGCCCCGTCAGGACCGGCCGGCCGAGAGTGCCACCGGGCAGCACGGTGCGCCCGGGCAGGGCGAGGCCCCGGCGCCCTGGTGGGTGGGGGCCGCTTCCCAGGACGATGCCGCGGGCCGGGCCGGCTCGCCGGAGCAGGGCCTCGGTGGCCCGACCCAGGGCAGTGGTCCGGCAGGCGGCCCGGGCGCATCCGTCGCCCCTCCGGGACCGTCCGCGCACAGCCACGAGGTGTCCCGCGACACGACCCCCATGGCCCCCGCCCGTACGCCCCGCCGCAACAGGCGCGTCCTGCTCGCCGCCGCGGCCGTCGCGGCCGTTCTCGCGGTGGCCGGCACCGCGGTCTCGCTGATGAACGACTCGGGCAAGGCCGCAGCCGGCGCCCGGCCGACCGCGTCCGGCACGAGTGAGCCGGCCTCCTCCTCCGCCTCCCCCCGCACCGACGCCGACCATGCGGGCAACGCCGCGCTGACGGACGGGGAGGCCAGGAAGACCCCGGGCGCGAAGGACACTCCGGGCGAGGACGGCAGCGCGAAACCCGCGAGCTCCTCCTCCGCGTCCTCCAAGGCGCACCCCCCGGGCAGCGGCTCGGGCGGCGACGGCTCGGGCGGCAGCGACTCGGGGGACGGCGGTACGACCGGGGACGGCGACCCCAGCACCCCGGCACCGGCCCCGGCCTGCACCGCGATCGGCGGCGGCAAGTACAACTGCACGGTCTGGAAGACCGCCAAGTCCTACACCGCCTCCGGCGCCGAGGCAGGCGTCCTCAACGCGGGCACCAACTACTTCTACTGCCAGTCGAACCTGGGCCGCCGCGAGACCTCCGGCGAGTGGACCAACGTCTGGTGGGCGAGGACGGACGACGACAGCGGCAACACCGGCGTCTACGTCAGCGACGTCTACATCAAGGGCGGGAACAACGACGAGGCGGTGCCGGGACTCCCGGTCTGCTGAACCGTCACGTACCGCTCCAGGCCGGACTCCGTGACCCGCTTCTCGTCGGCGAACAGCCGGGTGCCCGCCTCGCACAGGTGCCGGTCGGCGCGGGCCCGTGCCACGAACTCCTCCGGCGTGACCCCGAACAGCTCCCGCAACCGGGCGGATCCCACCAGGAGTTCGGTCAGCAGCTCCCGCTGGCCGGGATGGGTGCGCGGAGCGCCGGTGCCGTCGTGCAGGACGCCGTGGCGGTTGACGTAGGAATGGACGCCCGGCAGCGTGACGCCGCCCGGCAGTTCGACCCGCACCTCGGGCGCGGGCAGCCAGGCACGCCAGTAGTTGCCGTGCGGCAGGGGCACCCCCTCGCTGGCGTCGATCACCGCGAGCTGCTCGGCGTCCAGCCAGATGACGAACAACTCCCTTGCGGTGTACGGCGCTTCGAAGGGCGAGGCGGACACGTAACCCATGCGGCTCACGTGCGCGGAGACACCCACGTCGACGCCGGTCACCCGTGCCCTGACCATCGGGATCGGTGAGGTGATCGCGAACTCGGCCATCTTGTGCCGCAGTTGTCCCGGACTGGCGTTGGAGCCGACCGCGAGGACGGGAGCGCGGTCCTCGTGCCGCCACCGGTCCAGGGGCAGCGACCCGGCAAGGGGTACGAGCCGGTCACCGTCGAGGAGCGCGGAGTCCGCCGGCCAGGCGCCGGGATACCGCAGCGGGTGGTCGCGAGGAGCCTCGGCCAGGCCGAGTGCGTTCAGGGTGAAGCCGTCCATCGGTCGCTCAGTCCGCCGGCGGCAGCTCGCCCGAGCCCCGGGTGATCAGTCGCGTCGGCAGTTCGATCCGCTCCGGCGTCAGCAAGGTGCCGTCCAGCTGCCGGAACAGCCGCTCGGCCGCAGTCCGCCCCAGCGTCGCCGCGTCCTGGGCGACGACCGTGACGCCCGGCTGGAGCAGATCGGCGAGTTCGATGTCGTCGAAGCCGACGAGGGCGACTCTGCGGGTGTGCTCGGCGAGGACCCGGATCACGGTGACCGTCACCCGGTTGTTGCCGGTGAAGATCGCGGTGACGGGGGAGGGGCCGGAGAGCATCTCCTCGGCCGCCCGGCGCACCCGCTGCGGGTCGGTGACGCCCAGCGACGTCCAGGCGTCCGCCACCTCGATGCCGGCGTCCTCCATGGCGGCCCGGTATCCGCGCAGCCGCTCGGCGGCCGTGTGGATGCGGGGCATGTCGCCGATGAAGCCGATCCGCCGGTGGCCGTGGGCGATGAGGTGGGCCACGGCGTCGCGGGCCCCGCCGAAGTTGTCGGAGAGGACCACGTCGGCGTCGATCCGGCCCGCCGGGCGGTCCACGAACACCGTGGCGACGCCCGCCTTCAGTTCGGGCTCCAGATAACGGTGGTCGTCGCCGGCCGGGATCACCACCAGGCCGTCCACCCGCCGGGCGCACAGGGCCAGTACGAGTTCCTGCTCGCGCTCCGGGTCCTCGGCGCTGGAGCCGTTGATGAGCAGGGCGCCGTTGGCCCGGGCCACCTCCTCCACCGCGCGGCTGAGCGGGCCGTAGAAGGGGTCGGCGAGGTCCTCCAGGACCAGGCCGATGCTGGCGGTACGGCCCTTGCGCAGCACGCGCGCGCTGTCGTTGCGGCGGAAGCCGAGCGCCTCGATGGCCTCCCGGACCCGGTGTTCCGTCTCGGGGGTGACCCCCGCCTCGCCGTTGACCACACGCGAGACCGTCTTGAGTCCGACGCCGGCTCGCGCGGCCACGTCCTTCATGGTCGGGCGGTTGCCGTACCGGGTCGTGGCGAGGCGGTCTGCTCGGCTGTGGGTCTCGGGCACGATACGGCGTCCTGTCCTGTCGTCGACGGGGATGCGCTGGTCCATGATTTTGTATGAGGATGTGGCGTCGAGCATAGAGCCTGGACAACGTTGTCAGATGCGGGAGACACTGTCCATCGCAATCTGTCGGCCGGCGCCCCACCGCGAGACCGGCCTGTCCATCCCTCACGGTTGACCGGGGAGAACTGACACTGATGCACACCGACCTCGTGGCCGCGCTCGACATCGGCGGCACCAAGATCGCCGGAGCGCTGGTGGACGGCCACGGCCGGATCCTGCTCCGCGCACAGCGCGCCACGCCGGCGCAGGAGGACGGCGAGAGCGTGATGCGTGCCGTCGAGGAGACCCTCGGCGAGCTCACGGACTCGCCGCTGTGGGGGCGCGCAGGCGCCCTCGGCATCGGCAGCGCGGGCCCGGTGGACGCCTCCACCGGCACCGTGAGCCCGGTGAACGTGCCGGGCTGGCGCGACTATCCGCTGGTCCGCAGGGTCCGGGAGGCGGCCGGCGGGCTGCCCGTGGAGCTCATCGGCGACGGGGTGGCCATCACGGCGGCGGAGCACTGGCAGGGCGCCGCGCGCGGGCACGACAACGCGCTGTGCATGGTCGTGTCGACCGGGGTCGGCGGCGGTCTGGTGCTCAACGGTCAGCTGCACGCGGGGCCCACCGGCAACGCCGGTCACATCGGGCACATCAGCGTCGACCTCGACGGCGACCCGTGCCCGTGCGGCGCCCGCGGCTGTGTGGAGCGCATAGCCAGCGGTCCGAACATAGCCCGCCGCGCGCTGTTGAACGGCTGGCGGCCCGGTCCCGACGGCGACACCTCCGCGGCCGCCGTGGCCGACGCGGCCCGGGCCGGCGATCCGGTCGCCGTGGCCTCCTTCGCCCGGGCGGCCCAGGCGCTGGCCGCCGGTATCGCGGCCACCGCGACCCTCGTGGAGATCGACATCGCGGTCATCGGCGGCGGGGTCGGCAAGGCGGGCGACGTCCTCTTCGAACCCCTGCGCAAGGCGCTGGCCGACTACGCGACCCTCTCCTTCGTCCAGCGCCTGACGATCGTGCCCGCTCAGATGGGCACGGACGCCGGGCTGGTCGGAGCGGCCGCGGCGGCGCTGGCGAAGCGGACCGACACGGCCGCGGTGGTCTGACGACCACCGGCCGACAGATGCGAGAGAAACGTTCACCCGGCGGCCGGGTCCGGACCCGGCCGCCGCGTGCGGACGGCGGTTCTCAGCAGCTCAACTGCGCGTCGCCCCAGTCGGCGTGGTCCGAGTCGATGCCGTCGCCGCCGTCGGTGGCGACCAGCCGGACCACCCGGGCGCCGGTGACGTCCGCGGTGAGCGGCTGGGCCGGCATGGCGTTGGTCAGGACCCCGGTGGACGCCACCTTGGTGCCGTCCGCCCACACCTCGAAGGCGACCGTGCCGTTCGCACCCTTCTCGTCGTCCACGCCGACCTGCGCGGTCACGGTCTCGCAGGCCGCGCCCGTGTAGTACTCGACCGAGCTCTCCGCGTGCACCCCGAGGCCCTTGGCGTACACCACCCCGCCGATGGTGATCGGATGACCGTCGCCCGCGGCGGCCTCCCCGTTGCTGGTGTTGCGTTCGACGGGGCCGTAGCCGTTGGCGGCCGACAGCCACGGCAGATCGCCGAGGCCGGAGGTGCCCGAGGGCGGCGGCACCACCACGGTCGCGGTGAAGGCCAGGGTGCTGTCGACCCGGACACCGGCCGGTGAGCGGTGACTCGCCTTGAGCGTGAGGTCGTACGACCCGGTCGGCGTCCCCTGAGGGGCGGTGACCGACCACCTGGTGCGCAGCGCACGGCCCGTGGGCAGGGCCGCGGCGGAGGCCGGCGAGGCCGCCTTCACGGCCCAGCCCTCGGGGCCGGACAGCCGTACGGAGACCTGCCGGGCCGTGGTGCGTCCCAGGTCGGTGACCGCGGTCGTCAGTACGGCAGGTGTGCCCGCCTGGATCAACGGGCTGCCGTCCAGGCCGAGTTCGACGGCGGGCGGGTACTTCTGCCACCCGCGGTCGGCGCTGATCCGCAGGAGCACCGTGCCGTGCGCCGGGACGGTCGCCGAGATCGCGCCCGCGGTGTTGTAGCTCCGGTGCTGCCACAGGTCCCGCAGCGTGTACGCGCGGGCGCCGGGCAGGCCCACGGCCGCGGCGGTGGTGGCGATGCGCTGAGGGCTGCCCGACTCGTTGAACAGGGCGACCGTACGGCTGCCGTCCTTCATCTCCTTGGCGACCACCCAGCGCCCGCCCTCGGAGGAGAGCACGCTGCCCTGCTTGCCCAGCGGGTCCTGGTCGACGGCGATGACCTCCTTGTTCGCGAGGATCTCGAAGGTCTGCGGGGAGGCCGAGCGCAGGTCGCTACCGATGAGCAGGGGCGCGGCCATGACCGACCACATCGAGAAGTGCGAGCGGTACTCGGTGTCCGTCATGCCGCCGTTGCCGACCTCCAGCATGTCGGGGTCGTTCCAGTGGCCGGGACCGGCGTGGGGCGCCAGCGGCAGGTTCTGCTTGAGGATCGAGAGCATCGAGCCCCAGGTGTCGCTGATGTCGCCGGTGGTGCGCCACAGGTGCCCGACGTCCGCCGCCCACTCCCAGGGCTTGTTCTGGCCCCATTCGCAGATGCTGTAGACGATGGGTCTGCCGGTCGCCCTGAGGGCGTCGCGCATGGTCGTGTAGCGCAGCTTCGCGTCCACGCCCTGGTTGTTGCAGTTGTCGTACTTCAGGTAGTCGACGCCCCAGTCGGCGAACTGCCGGGCGTCGCTGTACTCGTGGCCCAGCGCGCCGGGGAAGCCGGTGCTGTCGCACGTCCTGGTGCCCGCGCTGGTGTAGATGCCGAGCTTGAGGCCCTTGGAGTGCACATAGTCGGCGACGGCCTTGATCCCGTGGGGGAAGCGGACCGGGTCCGGGACGAGTTGGCCGTCGGCGTCCCGGTTCGGCAGGGCCCAGCAGTCGTCGAGATTGACGTACTGGTACCCGGCGTCCTTGAGGCCCTTGTCGACGAAGATGTCCGCGATCCCCTTGACCATGGACTCGTTGAACTCCGCGCGGCAGTGGGTGGAGTTCCAGTTGTTGAAGCCCATGGGCGGGGTGAGGGCCAGGCCGTCGGCCAGGGCGGGTGAGCCCGTGCCCTCCTCGCCCGCGACGGCGGGAGCCGCCCCGGGCACCGCGAACGCCAGCACCGTGAGTGCGGCGACCATCCTTCGGCGGGTCGTGCGGGTGTGAAGGTGACGCGTCATTACGTTCCTCCGAAACCAGCGGAAGGGGGTGATGACGTCGACATGTACGCGTCATCATGTGAGCGTTTACGTTAGATCGTGTTGGACTGTGGTGGAAGAGAGCGGCACGCACAAGGCAGCGTGACCCATTCCGTCCGGTGCCGTTGATCAGGCCATGAAGAAGCGCAGCATGCTCGCCATCGCCTCCCTCGCCACCGGCTTCGTCGTCGCGGCGGTCACTCCCTCGCACGCCCTGGGCGAGGACCTCGACCACCTCGACGTCGACAAGACCCTCAGCTCCCTCGATCACACCGTCGCCGGTGAGAGCCTGGAGGGCCTGGACGGGACCGCCCTCGGACAGGACGGCTGACGGGAACCGCGGATCGGCGCGATCGGCACCGGGGCCCCTCGTCCGGAGGGGCCCCGGTGCCGTGTTCGTGCACCCTCATCTGCGGCTGGTTTCCGTGGCAGGGTGGAACGGGCAAGCCACAGGGGGCCAAACAGAAGAGGGGGAGTCCGTGATCGTCTGGATCAACGGCGCGTTCGGTGCGGGGAAGACCACCGCCGCACGGGAACTGATCGAACTGATCCCGAACAGCACGCTCTTCGACCCCGAGGACATCGGCGCGGCGGTCGTGCGTCTGTTGCCGCCCAAGCACCTCGCCGAGGTCGGCGACTTCCAGGACCTGCCGATCTGGCGCCGCCTGGTCATCGACACGGCGGCCGCGATGCTCGCCGAGCTCGGCGGGACGCTCGTGGTCCCGATGACCCTGCTGCGCCAGGAGTACCGCGACGAGATCTTCGGCGGCCTCGCCGCTCGCCGGATCGCCGTCCACCACATTCTCCTCGCTCCGGCGGAAACGATCCTGCGTGAGCGAATAGCCGGGCGGGAGACCCCGCCGACCCTGCCGCTCGGCGAGATGGGGCAGGGGCACTGGGCCTATGACCGCATCGAGCCCTACCGGGCCGCCCTCGCCTCCTGGCTCGCCGCCGACGCGCACCTGATCGACACCGGTGCGCTCACCCCGTACGAGACGGCCGCCCGCATCGCCGAGGACCTCGGCGCCGGGACGGTGCCCGTGTGCGACATCGTGCAGACGCCCGAGCCCACCGCGGAGACCGTGGCCGCCGGGGTCCTCCTCTTCGACGAGCAGGACCGCGTGCTGCTCGTGGACCCCACCTACAAGGCGGGCTGGGAGTTCCCGGGTGGTGTCGTGGAGTCCGGCGAGGCGCCCGCGCGGGCCGGGATGCGCGAGGTCGCCGAGGAGACCGGCATCCGGCTGGACGACGTACCGCGTCTGCTCGTCGTCGACTGGGAGCCGCCCGCCCCGCCCGGATACGGCGGACTGCGCCTGCTCTTCGACGGCGGGCGGCTCGACTCCACCCGGGCGCAGGCCGTTCTGCTGCCGGGCCCCGAACTGCGCGGCTGGTGTTTCGCCAGCGAGGAGGAGGCCGCGGAACTGCTGCCGCCGGTGCGCTACGAGCGGTTGAGGTGGGCGCTGCGGGCCCGGGAGCGCGGGGCGGCGCTGTACCTGGAAGCCGGAATCCCGATCGGCTGAGACCGCGTGAGGCCCCGTCGGCGTGCACCGCCGACGGGGCCTCGTCATGTTCGAGGCATGTTCGGTTCAGGCAAGTGGAGGGCGAGAACCCGCCAAGGGAATCGTCGCGGTACCTCCATGTCAGAGCTAACGAAACGTCCCGCCCTCGTCAACCTTTGGCAAGGAGCGCAAACAATCCCCTTTCCGGTCATTTTCCGCCTTGACCGGCTTCTCGGCGTGTTGCGACAGTCCGCTCAGTCTCACGGCGCCGACAACGGCCGGCGACCGCAGCCTTTTTCCCAGGAACAGCCCCATGACGAGACCCCGTCCGTCGGCCTCGGCGACAACCCCCCGCCGGCCCCAGCACATACCCGGGACGTCCGCACGATGACGACGCAACAGCAGCCGATGCCCGCCGACACCGGCACCACGCACACCGGTGAACCGTCGCCGGACCCGCGGAGCGACGGCACGGTCATCACCGGTCGCTCACCCGCCCGGATGGCCTGGCGACGCATCAGACGGGACAAGGTCACCCTCGCCGCCTTCGTGATCACCGTGCTCTTCATCCTGATCGCGCTGCTGGCCCCGGTCCTGACGGCGATCACCGGCTGGGGGCCGATCACCCCCGACGGCAGGGCGATCGACCCGGACACCGGCAACTTCCCGCGTGGGGCGCTGGGCGGCGTCAGCCTCACCCACCTGCTGGGGGTCGAACCGGGCACCGGCTTCGACCTGTTCGCCCGGATCGTGTACGGCCTGCGCACCTCGCTGTTCGTCGGCTTCGCCTCGGCCGTGCTGTCCACCGTCGTGGGTGTCGTGGCCGGCCTCGCGGCGGGGTACTCCGGCGGCTGGGTCGACTCCGTGCTGTCGCGGATCATGGACGTGATGCTGGCCTTCCCGCAGCTGCTGTTCATCATCGCGCTGACCCCGGTCATCCAGAACGCGATGCAGACGAACAGCCACGGCGGCACCGACGAGAACCTGCGGCTGCTGGTCCTCGTCCTGAACATCGCGGTGTTCGCCTGGGCCTACACCGCCCGGCTGGTGCGCGGGCAGGTCCTGTCGCTGCGCGAACGGGAGTTCGTCGACGCGGCGCGGATCATGAGCGCCGGGCGATGGCACATCCTCCTGCGCCAACTGCTGCCGAACCTGTGGGCGCCGGTCCTGATCTCCTTCGCGCTGGCCGTCCCGCAGAACATCACCACCGAGGCGGCCCTGTCCTACCTCGGCGTGGGCGTCATCCCGCCCAACCCGGACTGGGGGGCGCTGCTCTCGGACGCCTCCCAGTTCTTCCTCCAGGACCCCACGTACCTGTTCGTCCCCGGAGTCCTGCTGCTGTTGCTCGTCCTGGCGCTGAACCTCCTCGGCGACGGCGTCCGGGACGCCCTCGATCCCCGCGCGGCCCGCGGCTGACGCGGTCCCCTCAACACCGGCGCGCGCGGCCTCACTTGAGCCGCCGTCACCGATCCGTACCAGAACGGAGTGTTACCTCATGACGCGCAGAAGGCGCTCGATCGCGCTCGCGGCCACCGCCGTGGCGATCGCCCTGGGGGCCACCGCATGCGGGGGCTCCTCCAGCACCACCGGCAGCGGCTCGCCGACCAAGGGCGGCACCCTGACCGTCCTCGACCACGCCGACTTCGACCACCTCGATCCGCAACGCGTCTACACGACCGAGGGTTCGAGCATGGACCAGGAGTTGGTGCGCACCCTGACCGGGTGGGACGAGACGGGCTCCCGGCCCAGACTCGTCGGCGACCTCGCCACCGACACCGGGACGCCCAGCAAGGGCGACACCGTGTGGACCTTCCACCTGCGCAAGGGCGTCACCTGGCAGGACGGCACCGCGGTCACCGCGCAGGACGTCAAGTACGGCGTCGAGCGGACCTTCTCGCCCGACATCAACGGCGGCCCCCCGTACGCCAGTCAGTGGCTGGTCGGCGGCTCCTCCTACAAGGGGCCCTACTCGGGCAAGGAACTCGCCTCCGTCCGGACACCGGACGCGTCGACGATCGTGTTCCATCTGGACCAGCCCGTCGCGGACTTCAACCAGACGACCGCCATGCCCGGCTGGTCGGCGGTGCCCAAAGCGCACGACACCGGCTCCACGTACGACACCCATGTCTGGTCCGACGGGCCGTACATGATCAAGTCGTACACCAAGAACAAGGAGCTCGTCCTCGTCAGGAACACCGCCTGGAAACAGTCGACCGACCCGATCCGGCAGCAGAACGTCGACGAGATCGACGTGAAGCTCGGTCAGGACCAGTCTGCGATCGACCAGCAGATCAAGTCCGACGCCGGCACCGCCCAGACCTCGATCATGCAGTGGCCGATCGCGGGCTCCGACCTGACGACGATCTCCAGCGACCCGTCCCTGAAGTCGCGCCTCTACGACATCCCGGCCCCGGGCATCAACTACCTGGCGATCAACACCACCCGGGTCAAGGACCTGAAGGTCCGTCAGGCCATCGAGGACGCGATCGACAAGACCACCGTCCGCGGCGCGTTCGGCGGCTCCGCGTACGGCGACTACGCGAGCACCATGCTCAGCCCCGGCATCGGCGGCCAGCGGAAGTTCAACCTCTACAGCACCGACCCCGCGGGCGACCTCACCAAGGCCCGGGCCCTGATGAAGCAGGCCGGGAACCCCAGGCTCACCATGTCGCTGGCGGTCGAGAACACCACCACCGAGGAGCACTTCGCCGACGCCGTGAAGACCTCGCTCGGCAGGATCGGCATCACGGTGAACATCACGCCGATCGACGCGGCGAACTACTTCAGCACCGTCGACAACGTGAAGAACCAGTACGACCTGACCTGGGTGGACTGGATCGCGGACTGGCCCAACGCCTCCACCGTGCTGCCCGTGCTGTTCGACGGACGCCAGATCGCCAAACTGCCCCAGTCCAACCAGGACCTGTCGTACCTCGACGACCCCGCGGTCAACGCGCAGATCGACAAGATCGCCAAGATGACCGACGTCAAGCAGGCCGACGCCGCCTACGGCGCCCTGGACGAGCAGATCATGAAGGACGCCGCCGTGGTCCCGCTGATGTACATGAAGTTCAGCGAACTGGCCGGCTCCAAGGTCGGCGGGGTCATCCCGGACCCCATCCTCGCCGAGCCCAGCCTGGTCCACGCCTACGTCAAGAGCTGACGCAGCCTTCCCCGGCCCGCCGGCGGTCCCCGGCCGGCGGGCACCCCCTCTCACGTCAGGGTCCAGCACGACATGCTTCGTTACCTCATCCGGCGCCTGCTGGCAGCGGCCGCGATCCTGCTGGTGATCACCGTGATCACCTTCGTGATCTTCTTCGCGCTGCCGTCCGACCCCGCGCTCCTGGCCTGCGGCAAGACCTGCTCGCCCTCCCGGCTGGCCGAGATCAAGCATTCGCTCGGGCTCGACCAGAGCTTCCTCACCCAGTTCTGGGAGTTCTTCAAGGGACTCTTGGCGGGCCGAGACTTCGGCGACCAGAGCGTGCGCGTGCACTGCGGCGCGCCCTGCCTCGGCATCTCCTTCCAGACCGACACCCCCGTCCTCAGCACCCTGCTGGGCGACTTCCCCGCGGACCTGTCGCTGGGCCTCGGCGCCGCGGTGTTCTTCCTGATCCTGGGCGTCGGCCTCGGCACGCTCGCCGCGGTCCGCCGGGGCAGGGCGGCCGACAAGGCGGCGGTCGGACTCGCCCTGCTCGGCGTCTCCGTGCAGATCTACTTCGTCGGCCTGCTGCTGCTCTACCTGTTCGTCGACAAGTGGCAGATCCTGCCCGCCTCCGGCTACACCCCGATCACCCAGGACCCGTCCGCGTGGTTCCAGGGCCTGATCCTGCCGTGGGCCACCCTGGTCATCGTCTATCTCGCCCTGTACACCCGGCTCACCCGTTCCTCCATGCTGGAGGTCTTCGCCGAGGACTACATGCGCACCGCGCGGGCCAAGGGGCTGTCCGCCGTCAAGGTCGTCCTCAAGCACGGCCTGCGGGCCGCGATCACCCCGATCATCACCATCTTCGGCATGGACGTCGGCTCGCTGATCGGCGGCTCCGCGGTCATCACCGAGTCGGTGTTCGGCATCAACGGCATCGGCAAACTCGCGGTCGACTCGGTGCAGAACTCCGACCTGCCGGTCATCCTCGGCACCACGCTCTTCACGGCCACCTTCGTCGTGCTCGCCAACGTGGTCGTCGACGTGGTCTACGGCCTCGTCGACCCGCGTGTCCGCCTCGCCTGAGCCCTCTCACCGCAGCAAGGAAACCCCGTGTCCCTCCTGACCTCACCGCAACCGGCGGACGCCGACCCCGCGGCCGCCCCCTTCCTCGACGTACGGGACCTGCGGGTGCACTTCCCGACCGAGGACGGGATCGTCAAGTCCGTCGACGGCGTCTCCTTCAGCCTGGAGAAGGGCAGCACCCTCGGCATCGTCGGCGAGTCCGGCTCGGGGAAGTCGGTCACCTCGCTGGCCCTGCTCGGGCTGCACAAGGGCACCCGCGCCCAGGTGTCCGGCGAGATCCGGCTGGAGGGCCGCGAGCTGGTCTCCCTGCCCGAGCACGACATGCGCGCCCTGCGCGGCCGGACGGTCTCCATGATCTTCCAGGACCCGCTGTCCGCCCTGCACCCGTACTTCACCGTCGGCGCCCAGATAGCCGAGGGGTACCGCGTCCATCACAGGGTCTCGAAGAAGGAGGCCCGGGACCGTGCGGTGGAGATGCTGAAACGGGTCGGCATCCCGCAGCCCGAACGCCGGGCGCGGGACTACCCTCACCAGTTCTCCGGGGGCATGCGGCAGCGCGCGATGATCGCCATGGCGCTGGTCTGCGACCCCGAACTGCTCATCGCCGACGAGCCGACCACCGCCCTGGACGTCACCGTGCAGGCGCAGATCCTCGACCTGATCCGCGATCTCCAGGAGGAGTTCGGCTCCGCGGTCGTCCTCATCACCCACGACCTCGGTGTGGTGGCCGACATCGCCGACGACATCCTGGTGATGTACGGCGGCCGCCGCATCGAGTACGGCACCGTGCACGACGTCCTCAAGGAGCCCCAGCACCCCTACACCTGGGGCCTGTTGGAGTCGATGCCGCAGATCACCGGGGACGTCGAGCGGCGGCTGAACCCGATCGCCGGTTCACCGCCCAGCCTCATCAACCCTCCCGGAGGCTGCGCCTTCCACCCCCGCTGCACCTACAAGGGGTGGGTGCCCGGCGGGCGTTGCGCGACGGACCGGCCCGAACTGTTGCCCGTCCCCGGTACCGGACGGCACCTCGCCGCCTGCCACCTCACCCCGGAGACCCGAACAGAGATCCGCGGTCGCACGGCCGCCGGAGCCGCGCAGTGAGGGCGGCGGACGAACAGGAGCACGCCGTGAGCACCACACAGCCCGCCGGGGAACACCTGCTCGACGTCAGGGGCCTCACCAAGCACTTCCCGATCCGCCACGGCATCGTCTTCCAGCGGCAGATCGGGGCCGTGCACGCCGTCGACGGCATCGACTTCACGGTCGCCGCCGGGCAGTCGCTCGGCCTGGTCGGCGAGTCCGGCTGCGGCAAGTCGACGACCGGCCGGCTGGTGACCCGGCTGCTGAAACCCACGGCGGGCAGGGTGGTGTTCGACGGCGAGGACATCACCCACACCCCGGAGAACCGGATGAAGGAGGCCCGCCGGAACCTCCAGATGATCTTCCAGGACCCGTACTCCTCGCTGAACCCCCGGCACACCGTCGGCACGATCGTCGAGACACCGATGCGGCTCAACGGCATCAACCCGCCCCAGGGCCACAAGAAGCGCGCCCAGGAGCTGCTGGAGACGGTCGGCCTCAGCCCCGAGCACTACAACCGCTACCCGAACGAGTTCTCCGGCGGCCAGCGCCAGCGCATCGGCATCGCCCGCGCCCTCGCGCTCCGGCCCAAGCTCATCGTGGCCGACGAGCCGGTCTCGGCGCTGGACGTGTCCATCCAGGCGCAGATCGTCAACCTGCTCCAGGACCTCCAGCGGGAGTTCGGCATCGCGTTCGTCTTCATCGCCCACGACCTGGCCGTCGTACGGCACTTCTGCGAGCGGGTCGCGGTGATGTACCTCGGCAAGATCGTCGAGGTCGCCGACCGCCGGACGCTGTACACGGGTCCGCGGCACCCCTACACCCATGCCCTGCTCTCCGCGGTTCCCGAGGCCGACCCGGACGGCACCCGGCGGCGCGAGCGCATCCGGCTCGCCGGGGACGTGCCCTCACCGGTCGATCCGCCCTCCGGTTGCCGTTTCCGTACCCGCTGCTGGAAGGCCCAGGAGCGGTGCGCGCGGGAGGAGCCGCCGCTGGTGCGCCTGGCGGGCAGCACGGACGGTCACCTGACCGCCTGTCACTTCCCGGAGGAGCCGAGCGTCGCGGCGCGCGAGGAGGACATCGTGCTCGACCCGGCGCTGTCGGCTTCGGGGGACAGCGAGTCGACCTCGTCGTGAGGGTAGGGGGTGAGCCTGCTCGCCTGCTCCAGACGCCGGTTGAAGTCCCCGACGACCGTCGCCAGTCGGGCATGCCGTGAGATGAGCGCGGCGGCGGCCCCGGGGACTCCCTCGGGACGCCTGCCGTCGGCAAAGGCCCGGATGAAGGCCTCGCGCTCGTCCCGGCCCAGTCCGTACTGGTCGGCCACCAGCCAGTGGACCAGGTACGAGAGGGCGTAGGCGCGGTCGTAGGGACGGTGTCGGTCGAAGAAGTCGCGTTCCCGCGAGTCCAGTCGGAAGCGGCCGGACAGGGACAGGCCGTAGTCGGTCAGGTAGAGCCGGTGTCCGTCGGTGAGGACATTGCCGAAGTGGGCGTCGAAGTGGATGAGTTGCTGCTCCCGGAGGAATCCGGTGACGGCTTCGAGGCCCTGCTCGACGAGCGCGCAGGCCGAGTCGGCGTCCTCCGCGCGCAGTTGTTCGTGGAGCCAGTCGTGGAGGGTGTGCGGCACGTACTCCAGGAACAGGGTCAGGCTCGCGGACGCCGTGCGCAGGCCCGCGAGGTGCCGCCTGACTCCTGGTGAACCTCCTCAGTAGGCCACGGCCCGCTCCTCGTCGGCGAGTTGCGGGGGCAGCGGCCGCGGTCCGTCGGGCAGGACCCGCCAGTGATGCAGCAGGGGAAATCCCGGGAACCGGCCGGAGCGCACCCAGTCGGTCGTCATCTCGTGCACGGCCAGCTCGCGCCACGCGCCGAAACCCGGGCTGCCGATCGCGCCGATGCCGTAATGGCAGAAGGCCGGCATGTCGAAGAGGTTCGCGGTGGAGCGGACGTTCGTGGGGTGCGACTCGGTGTCCGTGAGAGGTATCCGCTTCACGAACACCCGCACGCCCTCCACCTCCACCAGCGCCGTCCGCCCGCCGATGCCGGTCCCCAGGGGCGTGCCCGACGCCACCAGATCCGCGAGGCCCTGCTCGCTCAGGCGGGCGAGGGCGGCGGCGGTATCGGTGTGGAGGCGGGCACGGGAGTCCATGCACCCATGATCGGGGCTCCGTGGCCCACGCAGGTCAGGTTCGGGACCAGGGCCGCCAACTGGGCGTAGGACGCCAGGGTTTGGGAGCGGTCGACGTTGAAGACGCCGGGGACCGGCATCCCGTCGGTGGGGGAGGCCGCCACCGTGTCCCCGGCGAAGAGCACGCCGTGCCGCGGGAGGTGCAGCGCGATGCTGCCGGGGGTGTGGCCCGGGACGTGGACGACCCTCGCTCCGCCGCCGAAGTCGAGGTCGTCGCCGTCGGACAGTTCCGTGAGCCGCGGCGGTCTCGTGAACTCGCCCTGCGGCAGCTGCCGTAGCGCTTCCGCGTGCAGAGGGCGCTCCCAGTCCTCGAACACCGGCGGCGGGCCCGGCACCTCGCCCCGCACGGCGGGCGCGTCCAGCCGGTGCGCCAGTACCTCGGCGCCGGTCATGGCGGCCAACTCGCCCGCCCCGCCCACGTGGTCCTCGTGGAAGTGGGTGAGCACGATCCGACGCAGACGTCCCGGTACCCGGGCGGCGATCCACCCGGCGGAACCCGCCGGACCGGCGTCGATCAGGGTCGACTCGTCGCCGTCGCGCCAGAGATACGCCTGGCCGACCGGGAAGCGCAGGAGGTGGAGACGGGGGAGGAGGGCGATGACGTCCATGGGACGACCGTAGAAAGGCCCCCGTCCGGGGACGAGGGCCTTCTGCCGACAGCAGAGCCGTCGGATCAGCTCGCCGCGTAGTTGCGCAGGAACAGGGCCTCGGCCACCGACAGGCGCTCCAGTTCCTCCGGGGAGACGCTCTCGTTCACGGCGTGGATCTGGGCCTCCGGCTCGCTCAGGCCGATGAGGAGGATCTCGGCGTGCGGGTAGAGGCCGGCGAGGGTGTTGCACAGGGGGATGGAGCCGCCCTGGCCGGCGTACTGCATCTCCTGGCCCGGGTAGGCCACCGCCATCGCCTCGGCCATCGCGGCGTACGCCGGGCTGGTGGTGTCCGCGCGGAACGGCTGGCCCTGGCCGATCTGCTCGGTGCGCACCCGCGCGCCCCACGGTGTGTGCGTCTCCAGGTGCGCCTGGAGCAGCTTGGTGGCCTCGGCGGCGTCGATGCCCGGCGGCACCCGCAGGCTGACCAGCGCGCGGGCACTCGCCTGCACGGACGGGGTGGCGCCGACGACCGGTGGGCAGTCGATGCCGAGGACCGTCACGGCCGGGCGGGCCCAGATGCGGTCCGCGACCGTGCCGTCGCCGATCAGCTCGACGCCGTCCAGGACCTTGGCGTCCGCACGGAACTGCTCCTCGTCGTACTGGAGGCCGTCCCAGGACGCGTCCGGGGTGAGCCCGTCGATCGTGGTCGTGCCGTCCTTGCCGCGCAGCGAGTCCAGGACGCGGATCAGCGCGGCCAGCGCGTCGGGGGCGGCGCCGCCGAACTGGCCCGAGTGGAGGTTGCCCGCGAGGGTGTCGACCTGGATACGCATCATGGTCATGCCGCGCAGGGTGGCGGTGACCGTGGGCAGGCCGACGCGGAAGTTGCCCGCGTCGCCGATGACGACGGTGTCCGCCTCCAGGAGTGCGGGATGTTCCTCGGCGTACCGCTCAAGGCCCCCGGTGCCCTGTTCCTCCGAGCCCTCGGCGATGAACTTGACGTGGACCGGCACCCCGCCGTTCGCCTTGAGGGCGCGCAGCGCGAGCAGGTGCATGATCACACCGCCCTTGCAGTCGGCGGCTCCGCGCCCGTACCAGCGGCCGTCGCGCTCGGTGAGCTCGAAGGGCGGGGTCGTCCAGCCGGCCTCGTCCAGCGGAGGCTGCACGTCGTAGTGGGCGTACAGGAGGACCGTCTTCGCTCCGGCAGGACCGGGCAGGTAGCCGTACACGGACTGGGTGCCGTCCGGGGTGTCGAGCAGGGCCACGTCCTGGAATCCCTCGGCGGTGAGCGCGTCCGCGACCCAGTGGGCGGCGGCCTCGCTCTCGCTCTTCGGGAACTGCTCGAAGTCCGCCACCGACTTGAACGCCACCAGTTCGGTGAGCTCCGCCCGCGCCCTCGGCATCAGCGAGGCGACGGTCTCGGCGACCGGATTCGACGACATGGGCACGCTCCTTGTGGGTGCGACGTTGTACCTGTGAGTGCCGTAGATCCTCCCACAGTGGTCTGTGGGCGGGCCCGCCGTAGGATGCGGGAGACAGGTGCGGCAACGGCTTGATCGGGAGCAGCAGACCATCGTGAGCAGCGAGAACTCTTCGGCGGACGACACTTCGGCGGACGACTCTTCGGCGGACGGCGTGCAGGACGACGCGCAGCGGGTGTGGGACGTCGTCGTGGTGGGTGCGGGACCCGCGGGCGCCTCGGCCGCCTACGCGGCGGCGGTCGCTGGACGGCGCGTGCTGTTGCTGGAGAAAGCCGAGCTGCCGCGCTACAAGACATGCGGCGGCGGCATCATCGGGCCCTCGCGGGACGCGTTGCCGCCCGGCTTCGAGCTGCCCTTCAGGGACCGGGTGCACGCGGTCACCTTCTCGAACAACGGCCGCTTCACGCGGACCCGGCGCTCCAAGCAGATGCTGTTCGGGCTGATCAACCGGCCCGAGTTCGACCAGCAGCTCGTCGAGCACGCCCAGAAGGCGGGCGCCGAGCTGCGCACCGGCGTCACCGTGCAGCGGGTCGAGCAGCACGGCTCGGCGGTGCCCGACCGGCGTACGGTCGCCGTGCTCCTGCAGGGCGGCGAGACGCTGCTCGCGCGGGCGGTCGTCGGGGCCGACGGCAGCGCCAGCCGGATAGGCGCGCATGTCGGGGTGAAGCTCGACCAGGTGGACCTCGGCCTGGAGGCGGAGATCCCGGTGCCGGAGACCGTGGCCGAGGACTGGAAGGGGCGGGTGCTCATCGACTGGGGCCCGATGCCCGGCAGTTACGGCTGGGTCTTCCCCAAGGGGGACACCCTGACGGTCGGGGTGATCTCGGCGCGTGGCGAAGGCGCGGCCACCAAGCGGTACTTGGAGGACTTCATCGGGCGGCTCGGCCTCGCCGGGTTCGAACCGAGCATCTCCTCCGGCCACCTGACCCGCTGCCGTGCCGACGACTCCCCGCTCTCGCGCGGGCGGGTCCTGGTGTGCGGTGACGCGGCGGGGCTGCTGGAGCCGTGGACCCGCGAGGGCATCTCCTTCGCGCTGCGTTCGGGGCGGCTCGCGGGGGAGTGGGCGGTCAGGATCGCGGAGGCCCATGACGCGGTGGACGCCCGGCGCCAGGCGCTGAACTACGCGTTCGCCGTCAAGGCGGGTCTCGGCGTCGAGATGAGCGTCGGCAAGCGGATGCTGACCGCGTTCGAGCGCCGGCCCGGCCTCTTCCACGCGGCACTGACGGGTTTCCGGCCCGCGTGGAACGCCTTCCGGGAGATCACCCAGGGCGCGACCTCGCTGGGCGAGCTCGTCCGGGGCCGGCCGATGGCCCAGCGGGCACTGGCCGCGCTGGACCCGCGTCCCGCCGGGGCCCCCGAGGGCGGGGAGATCAGCTCTTGACCGTGATGCGGAAGACGGGGTGGTCGGGCGCGATGCGACGCAGGTCGGCGTCGGGGGAGTCGGGGCCGACCCCCTTGAAGAAGACGCCGACCTCGGCCTTCCAGCGCTTGAGGTAGGCGCGCAGGAGCGGGACCTTGTCGTCGTCGCCCACCTCGGTCGCGGTGAAGGCCTCCACGTGTTTGCCGAGGCGCAGTTCGCCGCCGCCGGCCGCGCGCATGTTGTGCGTCCACTGGACGTGGCCGCGCGGCGCCACCAGGTACTGCCGGCCGTCCACCGTCAGCAGGTTCACCGGCGTGGTCCGCCACTCGCCGCTCTTGCGGCCGCGGACCGCCAGGACACGGGAACCCCAGACGCTGAGGCCACGGCGGGTGAGCCAGGCCACCAGGCGGTTGAAGACGTTGACCGTGAACCAGCCGGGCTTCTGGACGTGCGTGGACATGACGACCCCCATTGTTCGAGAGAGCGGCGCTCTCACTTGAGAACAGTGTGCCCGGACTGGTGAGTGCTGACAAGAGCATTGCTCTCGTTTGTGTGCACCGCTCTCTCCCTGTGGAACACTGGAGGCATGAGCACCGTACAAGGAGCCCGGGCCCGTGCCCGGCTCGAAGTCACCGCCGCCATCAAGGACGAGGCGCGCCGGCAGCTCGCCGCCGAGGGCGCGGCGAAGCTCTCGCTGCGGGCCGTGGCACGGGAGCTGGGGATGGTCTCCTCGGCGCTGTACCGCTACTTCCCGAGCCGCGACGACCTGCTCACCGCGCTGATCATCGACGCGTACGACTCCCTCGGGCAGAGCGCGGAGCGGTCGCACGAGGCGGTCGCGGAGGCGGCCCCGCTGGAGCGCTGGGTCGCGGTGTGCGAGGCGGTCCGCCGCTGGTCGCTCGATCATCCGCACGAGTACGCCCTGATCTACGGCTCTCCCGTCCCGGGATACGTCGCCCCGCAGGCCACCGTCCCGGCCGCCGCCCGCGTCGGCCTCCTCCTGATCGGCGTGGTCCGCGACGCCCACGACGGCCCGGGGGGTCTGGAGGAGCTGCCCGCCGTACCCGAGGAGCTGCGCGCCGAGGCCGACCGCATCGCCGCCGACCTCGCCCCGGACCTCCCGGCGCCGGTGGCCGCGGCGCTGGTGGTGGCCTGGGCCCAGCTCTTCGGCCTGGTCGGGTTCGAACTCTTCGGCCAGTTCAACCGGGTGGTGGAGGAGCGGGAGCCGTTCTTCCGGCACGCGGCGCGGCAGCTGGGGCGGGGCGTGGGGCTCCACTAAGGGTGTCCGGCGAGGCCGTGACCGCCGCGGGTCCCGCTGCCGCCGTCGTACTTCGCCGGGAGTAGGCGTGATCACCACGCTCGGGGGACGTCCTGCTCGGGCCGGGCCGTCTAGCGTGGCTGTCATGGACGGTGAGCGGGGTGCGCGCGGGGGAGGTTCGCCGCGGTGGTGGCGGCACGGGCCGCCCTGGGGGCGCGGCTTGGGCGGCGACGGACAGGGCGCCCGGTGGCCGTGGCCCTCCACCCTGCTGGTCACGTTCTTCGTGCTCGGCGGGTCGAACTACGCGGCCCATCAGCAGGTCGGTGAGCGGGCCGCGCTCGATCCGTTCGCACGGGCGCTGCTGGTGATCGGCTCCGGGCTGCTGCTGTGGCGGCATCGCCGGCCGGTGCTCGTCGTCTTCGGTGCGGCGGCTGCCGCGATGCTGTACCTCGGGGCCGGGTATCCGTACGGGCCCGTGTTCCTCCCGGTCGCCCTCGCCTGTTTCAGCGCCGTCGTGGCCGGACACCGCAGGGCCGCCTGGACCGCGCTCGCCATGCTGTGGGCCGGGCACGTCCTGGTGGCCCACTGGCTCTACCGGTGGCTGCCGCCGTCCGGGGACGCGGCCGCCCCCTGGGGGCAGGAGGGCGTGATCGCCGCCTGGGTCGTCGCCATCGTCGCCGTCTCGGAGCTGGCCCGGACCCGCCGTGAGCAGTGGGCCCGGGAGCGGGCCGAGCGGGCCCGGGCCGCGCAGCGCCGCGCCGACGAGGAGCGGCTGCGGATCGCCCGCGAACTGCACGACGTCCTCGCGCACAGCATCTCCGTCATCAACGTCCAGGCGGGCGTCGGCCTCGCCCTCCTGGACACCGACCCCGAGCAGGCCCGCACCGCGCTCAGCACGATCAAGGCCGCCAGCAAGGAGGCGCTCGGCGAGGTCCGCCAGGTGCTCGACACGCTGCGCACCCCCGGTGACGCGCCCCGCGCCCCCGCGCCGGGCCTCGACCGGCTGCCCGAGCTGGTGTCCCAGGCGGCCGGCGCGGGTCTCACGGTCGACGTGGAGGGGACGGCACCGGGGCTGCCGCCCGGCGCGGACCTCGCCGCCTTCCGCATCGTCCAGGAGGCGCTCACCAATGTCGTACGGCACTCCGGTTCGCGGCACGCGCGCGTGCGGCTCGATCACGACGCGGACGCGCTACGGCTCCGTGTCGACGACGACGGACCCGCGACCGGCGCCGACGCGGGCGGCAGCGGCAACGGTCTGGCCGGAATGCGGGAGCGGGCCGCCGCACTCGGTGGCACGATCGAGGCGGGGCCGCGTCCCGGGGGCGGGTTCCGGGTCCTCGCGGTACTGCCGCTCAAGGTGAAGGCCAAGGAGGACGACCGGTGATCCGCGTACTGCTCGCCGACGACCAGTCCCTCGTGCGAGCCGGCTTCCGGGCCCTGCTCGACGCGCAGCCGGACATCGAGGTGGCGGGGGAGGCCCCGGACGGCGAGGAGGCGCTGCGCAAGGTGCGCGAACTGCGGCCGGACATCGTCCTGATGGACATCCGGATGCCGCTGCTCGACGGTCTCGCCGCGACCCGGCGCATCACCGAGGACGCCGCCCTGAAGGACGTGAAGGTGGTCATGCTCACCACCTTCGAACTCGACGAGTACGTCTTCGAGGCGATCCGTTCGGGCGCCTCCGGCTTCCTGGTCAAGGACACCGAACCGGAGGAACTCCTGCGTGCCGTGCGGGCGGTGGTCGACGGCGACGCGCTCCTGTCACCGGGGGTGACCCGCCGACTCATCGCCGAGTTCGCGGCCCGCTCCAAGGAGCCCGCGGCCGAAGGCGCCCTCGCCGGACTCACCGAGCGGGAACGGGAGGTGATGGCCCTGGTCGGCATCGGTCTGTCCAACGAGGAGATCGCCCGCCGGCTGGTCGTCAGCCCGCTCACCGCCAAGACCCACGTCAGCCGCACGATGGTCAAGCTCGGCGCCCGTGACCGCGCCCAACTGGTGGTGCTGGCCTACGAGTCGGGGTTGGTGCGGCCGGGCTGGCTGGGCTGAGGGCGCTCCCGCCGGAAGCGCACCAGCACACTGATCACCCGGGCGGCGAAGACCACGGGTGCGATCAAGAGCCCGGCCCGCAGCAGCAAGGTCTCGACAATGCCCGGCAGTTCGAACAGCAGCGCCGGTCCCGCCACCGCTCCGAACAGCACGGCCGCCGCGAACAGCGCGCTGCACAGCGCGTATCCGGTCTCGACGGTGACGGCGTCCCGCTCCGCCTTGTTCCGGCGTCCCCCGTACGTCTCCATCCTCCGAGTCTCACAGCCGGGTGCCCGGCGGAGCAAGCAGGCTCCGCCGGGCACCCGGTGTCGGAGGAGGCGCCCCCGGTGCGCGCTAGTCGTGGACGACCACGCGCTCCGTCTCCTCCAGGGAGGTGGACTTGGCGACGACCACGCTCTCCTGCCGGCGCCGCACGCGCAGTCCGGTGAGCGAGATCAGCAGACCCAGGACCGCGATCCCGGTGACCACCGTCAGGGCGGGCAGATAGCTGTCGAGCACGGCCTGCGGGGACGCGCCCTCCTCGGGGGTGTTCGCCGTCAGGACCGCCGTCACCACGGCGAGGAAGAGCGCTCCGCCCACCTGGACCGAGGTGTTGAGCAGACCCGAGACCATGCCCTGTTCGTGTTCGTCGACGCCGCTGGTGGCCTGGACGTTGAGCGAGGGGAAGGTCAGCGCGAAGGCGGCACCGACCAGCAGCATGGTCGGCAGGATCACCGCCGCGTAGACCGGGTCGAGGTCGATGCGCAGGAACAGCAGATAGCCGACGACCATCAGCGCGAAGCCCGCCACGATCAGCCGCGGTGTGCCGAACCGGTCGATGACCGTGCCCACCTTGGTCGCGGACAGGGCCACGAGCGCACCCGCCGGCAGGAAGGCCAGCGCGGTGTGCAGCGCCGACCAGCCGAGCAGTTGCTGCATGTAGAAGGTCACCAGGAACTGGAAGCCCATATAGCTGCCGAGGAAGGTCAACGCGCCCAGCTGAGCCCGCACCTGGGGTCCCGAGCGGAGCACGCCGAGCCGGATCAGCGGGCTCGGGCTGCGTCGCTCGACGGCCACGAAGGCGGCCAGCAGGGCGATCACGGCGACGAAGGAGAGGAGCGTGCGGGCCGAACCCCACCCCGCGTCCGGCGCCTGGACCACGGTGAACACGAGCAGCAGCATAGAGGCGGTCCCGAGGACGGCGCCGGGGATGTCGTAGCCGCCGGTGCTCTGCTCGCGCCCGCTGCGCGGCAGCAGCCTCAGGCCTACGACGAGGGCGATCAGGGCGACGGGCGCGGGCAGCAGCATGGTGTAGCGCCAACTGGCCTCCGTGAGCAGGCCCGAGAAGACCAGTCCCATCGAGTAGCCGGTGGCGCCGCAGGTGGTGTAGATGGACAACGCGCGGTTGCGCAGGGGGCCTTCGGCGAAGGTCGTGGTGATGATGGACAGGCCCGCGGGCGCGGTGAAGGCGGCGCTGAGGCCCTTGACGAAACGGCTGGCGATCAGCAGGGGGCCCGAGTCGACCAGGCCGCCGAGAAGCGAGGCGACCGCGAAGACGCCGAGGGCCACCAGGAAGACCTGGCGCCGGCCCAGCAGGTCGGCGGCCCGGCCGCCCAGGAGCAGCAGACCGCCGTAGCCGAGGATGTAGCCGCTGACGATCCATTGCAGCGTCGAGGTGGAAAGGCCCAGGTCGGCGCCGATGGACGGGAGCGCGACGCCGACCATCGACACGTCGAGGGCGTCCAGGAACATCGCGGCGCACAGCACCAGCAGGGTGCCCCAGAGCCGGGGGGTCCAGCGGACCGCTGAGGACGGGTCCGCGGGGGTGGTGAGCGGAGAGGTCATGCCGAGGACACTACATGCGCATGCATCGAATGCAAATGCATTTAATTCCAATGCAATAATCCGGCTTCTCTGCTACGGTGCCGCGCATGGTGGCGAACAAGCCCGAGCGGGCACTCGCGGAGCAGTGGCGGGACCTCCTCGCGCTGCACGCGCGCACGCAGTGCGAACTGGACCGCGCTCTCCATCAACACGGCCTGTGCGGCAGCGACTTCGAGGTGCTGGACGTCCTGGCCGACGGCGGCTGCGCCTACCGTGTGCAGGAGATCTCCGAGCGGGTCCACCTCAGTCAGAGCGCGCTGTCGCGGCTGATCGCCCGGCTGGAGAAGGACGGACTCGTCGAGCGCGGGATGTGCGCGGAGGACCGGCGCGGCGTACGCGTCTCGCTCACGGCCAAGGGGCGCGCGCTGCACCGTGACGCCCTGCCGGTGCAACGCGCGGTTCTCACCCGGATGTTGGAACCCTCCGCCTAGCTCACGGCGGACGTCTCCCGCCACAGCTCCGCGACCGACGCGTCCCCGGTCACCCGCGGGAGCGGCAGCCGGTTCCACAGCGCCAGATACAGTCGCGCGGCCGGCCCGGACACCTCGCAGTCGGCGTCCCCCGCCTCGCAGCGCTCGGTCGCGGGCGGCTCCTCGGTCAGGCGTACGGTCCACACGGCGTCGTCCGTGTCGCTCGCCCGCACTCGCAGCACCCGGGGCTCGGCACTGCGAACCCGGCTCTTCTCGCGGGCGTGGAAGCCGCGCAACAGCTCGTCGATGCCGTCGGCCGCGAAGTCCCGCCCCGGTTCCTCGGGGGTACCGCCGCGCGCCGCCTCCGCGTCGAAGCGGTGCACGGCCGTCTCGTGCGCCTGCCGCCGGGCCCAGAAGGCGAGCGGCGAGGGGGCGGGCAGGAAGTGCCAGCACCGCACGTCGGGCGCGGCGGAGTCCAGCGTGTCGACCAGGAGGCGGTGGCCGGTGCGGAACCAGGCCAGCAACTCGTCGCCGTCGAGGGCGGGTTCGTCGTCGAAGGGGCGGAAGCCGGTCAGCTCCTCGGCCACGAAGGCCCGCGCCCAGCGATGCACGGTGCCCGTGTGCCGCAGCAGGTCCCGCACCTGCCACTGCGGGCAGGTCGGCACCTTCGCGTCCGGGCCCGCCTGTTCGGCGGCCGCCGCGAGCAGCCGGCCTTCGCGGTCCAGGATCCGGATGAACTCGGGTGTCTCCATGGAAGAAGTGTGCCCGACGGGGCCGGCCGCCTGGCGGTGCCGACCTCCTGCGCTGCCGGTCCTCTGGCGGTGCCGACCCCCTGGCGGTGCCGGCACCCTGCCCCCGCCGGCTACCAGTCGCGGGCGGCCCGGAGCAGGTGGTCACGGACCAGCGCCACGTGCGGATTGCCGGAGGTGCCGGGGCGCTGCACCAGGAAGCCCGTGTTGATGGGCGGGTCGTCGGGGTCGTGCAGCAGGACCAGTGCCCCCGACGCCAGCTCCCCGGCGCACAGATAGCGGGGCAGCACGGTGATTCCGGCGCCCCCGGCCACCGCGGCCTTCACCCCGTTCAGGTCGGGCATGGTGAGCGCGGGCTGCCGTACCAGGCGTCGGCCGAAGACGTGCCGCCAGTAGCGGCGCACGATCGGCAGGTCCTCGGCGTAGGCCACGAGCGGGACGCCGTGCAGCGTGGCCGCGAGATGTTCCGGTGTGCCGATCCGCCGGGCCCAGGTGGGGGCGGCGACCAGGACGAACTCCTCGTCGTTGAGCGCGAGGGCGGTGAGCGTGCGGCCGCGCGGCCGGAACGTGGCGATCACCAGGTCGTGGCGGCCCGCCCGCAGGTCGTCCAGGAGGGGATCGGTCAGGCCCGGCGTGACGCGCAGCCGTACGCCCTTGTCCACCAGGGGCGCGAGCCCGGGCAGGACGCACCGGGAGAGCAGCTCGGCCGGACCGGCGAGGTGCACCGGCTCGGCCGGGGCGTCCTCCGCGCTCCCGGCGGGCCCCGCCACCGCGGCGAGCGAGTCCAGGGGCTCCACGACCCGGGCGGCGAGCTCGTCCGCGTACGGTGCCGGGGTCACCCCCCGCGCCCGGCGCTCGAACAGCTCGCGGTCCAACTGTCTTTCCAGAGTGCGGATCTGGGTGGTGACGGTGGGCTGGGACAGGCCGAGGAGGCGAGCGGCCGCGGTGAAGGAGCCGGTGCGGTACACGCTCAGGAAGGTCCGCAGCAGGTTCAGGTCCAGCGGCGCGCCCACGGCCTGGCCCGCATCCTCCGGAGAGCCATTGGAGTTCCTATCCCTCATATGCGTGAGCCTATTGGATTTCTATGGCAGGGCAGAGCTACGGTCTCACCATGTCGAAGATCCTCTTTGTGATGACCGGTGCCGACCGATGGACCCTGGCCGACGGCACCCAGCACCCGACCGGCTTCTGGGCCGAGGAGGCCGTCGCCCCGTACGAGGCCTTCAAGGCCGCGGGCCACGAGATCGTCGTGGCCACCCCGGGCGGGGTCGTGCCGACCGTGGACAAGGGCAGCCTCGCGGCCGAGGCCAACGGCGGACAGGAGAACGCCGACCGCATCGCCGGCGTGCTCTCCTCGGCCACCGAACTCCAGCACCCGCTTCGGCTGGACGAGGTGAACCTCGACGACTACGCGGCCGTCTTCTACCCCGGCGGCCACGGACCCATGGAGGACCTCGCCGTCGACGCGGACTCCGGCCGACTGCTCACCCGTGCCCTGGAGAGCGGCAGGCCCCTCGGAGTGGTCTGCCACGCCCCGGCCGCACTGCTCGCCGCGACCAGGGCGGACGGCTCCAATGTGTTCGCGGGACGCCGCGTGGCCGCCTTCACCAACGCCGAGGAGACCCAGGCGGGCCTCGCCGACAAGGCGAAGTGGCTGCTCCAGGACCGGCTCACCGAGGCCGGCGTCCAGGTCGAGGTGGCCGAGCCGTGGGCTCCGCACGTGATCGTCGACGGCAACCTGGTGACCGGGCAGAACCCGGCGTCCTCCGCACCGCTCGCCGCGGAACTGCTGAAGAAGCTGGGCTGAGCGAAGCGCGCGGTGCCTGACGGGGCGGGGCCGAGTCTCTGAGGCTCCTCAAGTCGCTTGTCGGCCACGGAACATCACCGACACGATGGTCCGCATGTCGGTAATCGCGGGACTGAACAAGAAACACAACTTCGTGCTGGTCGTCCGGGACGCGGACGTCGTCGGAGCCGCCCTGCGCCAGGCGCTGGACGAGGCCCCGCCCGAGGAGCGTCCCGGGCTGGAACGCGCCATGGCGCTCGTCGAGTCCACCGCCGCGGCCGCCGAGACCGTGCTGCGCGCCCGCTGGGTCCGCTCCCGGCTGGCCGCCGTCGGCTTCACGGGTGACATCAGCTCCGTCGCGGCGGTGCGGGCCCTGCGCAAGGCGGAGCCGAAGCTGAGCCTGCTGGCGGCCGTGGAGCTGCAGAAGGACGCGGTGGCTCACCCTGAGTGAGCGGTGGCTCATCCTGAGTGAAACGGGGTGAGCCGGAGTGTTTCGGGTGGGTTCTGAACCGGCGGGCGCCGGAGTGCTCCGGAGGAGCCCGGCTGGGGTGGGATCCGGAGAGCGGGGCATCGGCCCGTTCCCCCGGGTGGCGGCGACGGCCTTCCGTGGCGCGGAGGGCGCCCGCCATGAGCTCTCGGGCCCGTTGGCCGTGGTCAAGCCGCTGCCGCGCGCCGGGTCACCGCCGCGATGACCGCCGCGGTGGCGGCCAGCGCAGCGACGCTGGTGAGCGCGGCGGGCAGGGAGAACCAGTCGGCCATGAAGCCGATGGCGGGCGGGCCGAGCAGCATGCCGCCGTAGCCGAGGGTGGAGGCGACGGCGACGCCGTCGGGTCCGGCCAGCCGGCCCGCACGCTCGACGGCGACGGGGAAGAGGTTGGCCAGGCCGAGCCCGGTGATCATGAAGCCGAGCAGTGCCGCCCAGACGGAGGGGGCGAGGGCGCCGAGCAGCATGCCGAGCGCGGCCGTGGTGCCGCCGCCCACGAGCGTACGGGTCTGGCCGAGTCGTTCGAGCAGCCTGGTGCCGGTCAGCCTGCCGATGGTCATGGCGAGCGCGAAACACGAGTAACCGACCGCCGCGACGCCGGCCGTGGCGTCCAGGTCGTGCTCCAGGTGCAGGGCACTCCAGTCGGCCAGGGCCCCCTCGCCGTAGGCCGTGCACAGGGCGATCAGGCCGAAGGTGAAGACGAGGCCGCGGGTGCGGGTGTGGGTGCGGTCGCGGTCGCGGGAAGAGGCGGGGGCGGGGGCGGGGCTGCCCGGCGGGCGGGGCGCGGCCTTCTGCTCGGTCGTGTCCGGTGTGGGTGCCGGGGGCTGGATGCGCAGCAGGGTGCGGCCCGCGACGGCGGTGACGAGCAGGCCGATCACGGTGAGGCCGAGCAGATGCCGCGTGGGGGACAGGCCGCCGGCGACCAGCCCGCCGAGCCCGGCACCGAGCATGCCGCCCAGGCTGAAGGCCGCGTGGAAGCTGGGCATGATGGGCCGCCGCAGCGCGCCCACCAGATCGACCGCGGCGCTGTTGAAAGCGACGTTGATGCTGCCGTACGCGGCCCCGAAGACCAGCAGTACGGCGCCGAGGGCCGGCGCGGAGTGGGTCAGCGGCGGCAGGGCGACGCTGAGGGACAGCAGCACGGCGCAGACGACGGTGACCCGGTGGGTGCCGTAACGGCGGCACAGCCGTCCCGTGAGCATCATGGTGATCACCGCACCGGCCGAGACGCCGAGCAGGGCGAGGCCGAGGGCGCTGGCGGAGGCGCCGGTCTGCTCCTTGATCGCGGGGATGCGGACGACCCACCCGGCGAACACGAAGCCGTCGAGGGCGAAGAAGACGGTCAGGGCGATACGGAGTCGGGTGAGGGAGTTGTCCGGCGCGGCTGTGCGGGTTCGCGTTTTGTTTATTGGCGGCACAAAGTCAGCGTAGGTGTGTGCTCGATTGTCGGCAAGGGTGTTCGGGTGAGCGGCGGTGCCGGCCCACTGGTGGTGCGACCGAGACGAACGCCCCCACATCCGGGCCCGCATCGGTGGCCACCGTCACCGCCGTCATCGGATCTGCACCCGCCTGCATGCCAACTTCACGCCGTTACTCGTGAGTCGGGCGCGGTGGCGTTGGATGCTGGATGTCACGGAGCTGTCGGATGGTCGGCTCACGGCGGTTGCTTGTGAGCGGGAGGAGCGCTCCAGGTGGTTCTTGGCGCACGTGGTGACATGGTGGGGACAGGCACGGGTGCGGTCGAGATCGCGCGGCTCGGTGGGCTGTGGCGGGTGACCAGGCCCTGGCATCCGGGGCTGCGGCCGTACTTGCGCAGCTACGTCGGTTACTGGGAAGCGGTGGCCACGCCGTACGAGGCCCGACTGGTGCCGACCGGGAGCGCGACCCTGTTGATCAGTCTCGCGGAGCCGTTCTCGCAGGTGCGGCGGCTCGGTGTGCGGGGCGGGGGCAGCGGGCGTATCGGGTCGCTCGTGGTGGGGCTGGAGGACCGGCCCGCGATCTGCACGCATCCCGGTGGCCAGGAGGCGATCCGGGTGGAATTCACACCGCTGGGCGCGTATCGGCTGTTCGGCATGCCGATGAGCGAGTTGACGAACCTGGCCGTCGAGATACGGGACGTCCTGGGGCCCGAGGCCGGCGTGCTGGTGGAGCGGATGGCGGCCACACCGGACTGGGCCGCCAGGTTCGACCTGCTGGACATGGCGCTGCTCACCCGGCTCGAGTACGGTCCGTCGCCCACGCCCGAGGTGGCGCAGGCCTGGCACCTGCTCTCCGGGAGCGCGGGAGCGATCCCGATCGCCCGGATCGCCGCCGAAGTGGGCTGGAGCCAGGGGTACTTGATCCGCCGGTTCACCCAGCAGATCGGCCTCGCACCCAAGGCGTCCGCCCGGGTGCTGCGCTTCCGCCACGCCGTGGCGCTGCTCGGTCGCGGGGCCGCGAGTCTGACCGAGGTCTCCACGGCCTGCGGCTTCTACGATCAGGCGCACCTGAACCGTGAGTTCCGGGCCATCGCGGGGACCACGCCGGGACGGATGGTGGCCGCGCGCCGGGTGGAGGGGGCGATGGCTCTGTCCGGGAGTGCAAATTCTTCCAAGACCGCGACGGGGACGGGCCGGTAGCGTCCCCGTTGGTACAACCGACGGCCGGTCGGATGGCGCGGGGGACCGTCCGACCGGCACGGGCATCCGCCGGGGCGTCTCTGTCGACGTGGGTCCGGATCGGCCTCAACGGCAGCCGGTCGCAGATGAGTTGGGCCGCTCGGCGTCGGTCCGTCATGTCTCCGGAGCAACGGGTCGACGACGAGAGGACTGCCCGGGGCGCGTCGCGGGGGCACGGCGGACTCCGTGGGCCCCTCGGGTGCGGGACCGTATGGACGCATCGCCCGGCCGAGGGCGCCCCGACCGTCGTCGCTCTCGGCCGTGAAGCAGCAGCGCCGATTCGATCTGCGAGCGCATCTGCCGCAGCACGGCCCCCTGTGAGCCTGGACTCTGGCACTGGCGCTGGGCAACTGATCGCGTCGACGGCAGGTGTCTCGGAGCGCGGGTCGAACCCGAACCCGGCGATCCCGGCCACCGCCTCCTCCCGGTTGACCGAGTGACCACGCGCCCGTACCTCCGCGAGATCGGTCGGCAGAGCGCCCCGGCTGGTGTGTGTGTTGGTCGTGTACGCCCGCAACGGCGTTTCGCTGAACGGGAGTTCGCCATCGGCGCGCTCCGCAAGCGGCGCATGCCCGTCGCCCCCGCGACCGGCCCGGTGCCCGGCACGCCAGCGTGCCCGGTAACTCGCTGGCCCGCGCGGCTGAGCGTGCGCAGGTTCTCGTGCGCCTCGCGGGGCCAGGTGGGCAAGGTGCGAACGGTCCGATCGCGCGAGTTGACTGGTCTCGCCGAGTGGGTCCAACGCTGCGTCGAGATACGGCACTTGGAGCACCGCGACGGTGCGGACCACCGACTCGGCCTCGGGTGCGCCTGGAGGCCGCGAGACGTACTGGTGAGAGGCAGTGTCCCGACCCTGTGCTATTCGGTGTACTGGCGCAGAGCACTTGTGCCGTTGCTGTCGTACTTCCTGAGACCACGGTCATGGCCGGTCGGGGAGGGTTCGCTGAACGCCTCGGCAAAGCAAGCCAATTGGGGCTGTGGGATCTTGGGGCATAGGTTGACGGCATGGTGCAGGGGGCGGACTCCGCGGCGCAGACCATGCCGCAGGGGCAACAGACGAGGGGGCGGCGTACCGCCCAGCAGAAGAAGGACACGGGCGGGCTGGCTCGTTCCTCCTTGTTGATGGCTATCGGCACGGTGGTGTCCCGAGCGACGGGACTGATCCGTCAAATGCTACAAGCCGCAGCGCTCGGGACGGGCTTGCTGGCCAGTACCTACAACACGGCGAACACGGTGCCAACGAGCCTGTACACGCTGCTGATCGGCGGCGCGCTCAATGCCGTGCTGGTGCCGCAGCTGGTGCGGGCCAGGGCGACGCAACCTGATGGCGGACGTGCTTACGAGCAGCGTCTGGTCACGCTCGTGGTGTGCGTGTTGGGCGTGGGGACGGCCCTGGCAGTGTGGACGGCGCCGCAGATCGTGGGCCTGTACATGCGGGACACCCCGGACAGTCATGAGGCGTTCGAGCTGACGGTGACGTTCGCGCGGTTCCTGTTGCCGCAGATCTTCTTCTACGGGCTGTTCAGCATGTACGGGCAGGTGTTGAACGCCCGCGAGAAGTTCGGCGCGATGATGTGGACCCCGGTGCTGAACAATGTCGTGCTGATCGGCATGTTCGCCGCCTATCTGGGGCTGATGGCGGTGCCCGACCGGGTGGAGGACATCACCTCCGACCAGGTGTGGTTGCTGGGAGTAGGGACGACGGCGGGCATCGCCGTGCAGGCTCTGGCGCTCATTCCGTTCGCGCGGGCGGCGGGTTTCCGATTCCGGCCGCGGTTCGACTGGCGGGGCACCGGTTTGGCCAAGAGTGTTCACGCGGCGAAGTGGACCCTGTTGTTCGTCCTGGCCAACCAGGTCGCCCTGACGGTGGTGACGAACTACGCCAATGCGGCCGACCAGGAACTGCCGCAGGCTGGCGCGGGCTACTCGGCTTACACATACGCGCAAACCATTTGGATGCTGCCGCAGTCGATCGTGACGGTCTCCCTGGTGACGGCGCTGTTGCCGCGTATGAGCCGGGCCGTCGCTGAGGGGCGCATCCCGGATCTGCGCGCGGACCTGTCTCGAGTGCTGCGGATCAGCGGCGTGGTCATCGTGCCGGCCGCCTTCCTCTTCCTCGCCTTGGGGCCGCAGATCGCGACGCTGCTGTTCGCCCACGGAGCGGCGGACGCCGACTCAGTCCGGCCGTTGGGGTACATGCTCCAGGCGTTCGGGCTCGGCCTCATCCCGTTCTCTGCCCAGTACCTGCTGTTGCGCGGCTTCTACGCGTTCGAGGACACCCGCACTCCCTTCTTGATTGCGGCCTGGATCGCGGGCATGAACATTGCCCTGGTCACCGCCTGCCACATGCTGCTGCCTGCCCGGTGGGCGGTGGTCGGCATGGCCGGCGCCTACACCCTCTCCTACGTGGCCGGGCTCGCCCTCACCGCGTATCTGCTGCGCAAGCGGCTCGGGGGGCGTATCGACGACGGTGGTCTGCGCCGCACCTACCCAAAACTGTTCTGCGCCGCGGGTCCGGCTGCAGGGCTGGGCTGGGTTGCGGCGCGTGCGTGCGCGGGCCTGGGAAGTGGAACGTGGCCTACTGCCGTCGCGCTGGCTGTCGGGGCGCTCGCGACAGCTCTGGTGTACCTCCTTCTCGCCAGGCTGATGAAGGTCAGCGAGTTGCGTCGCCTACCGGGGATGCACTGAGTCGAGGGACCGGCCTGTGGTGGTCTGCTGTTCGATGAGACGAGCCAGCGTCGGCGGCAGGAGCACGGCGTTCTCGTCGAAGGTGAAGTAGGCGCCGCGCTCGTCCTGGTGGAAACGGCCGGTCGTCAGGTGGACGATGCGGATGAGGGGCAGGCCGTAGGGCCGGATCAAGGCGCCGACGATCCGAAGTTCCAGAGGCAGTGAGGCGTCCGTCAGGCCTCGACGGGAGCTGCTCCTGGTGGTCCTCGTCGTCAAGGAAGAGCACCGGCATGCTCATAGGGCGCCCGGGTTACTCCAGGTTCTGGGTCAGGCCGCAGGTCGGATCTCGTTGCCGTCGCCGGTGGCGGCGTTGAGCGAGCAACGTCCGCGGTCTGCGCGTCGGCGGGCGTCACGGATGACGAACCACTCGGCGAAGGGCCGATTGATCTCTGTGTGCGGCGGGTGTGCACCGGAAGGTCGCGGACGTGGCCCGTGGCCGCGTCCTGGGGCAGGTCATCGAGGAGTGCGTGGGTGATTTCCCCGTGGCCGGCGGACAGCGTGGCCAGGAGGCGGGCGCTCGGGCTGCGGCGGAGCTACGCCAGAACATACCGGGGACTAGGGGCTGTGGCGGGGGCTTCGGCAAGCGGAGCGAGCGCGGGGGTGACCTGTCCGTCCTCGTCGGCGAGGAGATTGTGGACACGGTCGCTGGCCCCACATTCCAGGCAGCGTCCATCACCGAGGATGTCGCCCGGGGTGCCGCATCGGCGGCAGGAGAAAACGATGTCGGTGCCGCAGCCTGGGCCGCAGGTTTTGCCGCCGTCGTCGTTGAGGCCGCCCCGTACGCGGGTGACACCGCAGAGGGAGCAGGGCTCTGGGTTGCGTCGGCGCCTGGAGTAGCAGGGGGAGCAAAAGGGGCCGATCGCCAGGTGGTGACTGCGGCCTTCTTGCCGCGTCTGCAGCCGACGCATCGACGCATCGACGCATCGACCGGGGGCGCAGAGAGCGGCTCCTCCAACTCTCTTGCTGTGGGCGCCAGCACGGAAGCGTCCGCAGACGATGCATACCCCTTCGAAGGTGTAACAGCGATGGCAGACGCCGGGTTCACCGTCCTTCCCACGCTTGGCGAGCTGCGTCAGTTGACGGCGGACGCACTCACGCTCGGGGTAGCCGGCGCAGTTGCTGTCGCGCGGGCACGCCCAGCCCGTCGGAGGGTTCACGCAGGCTCGCAGGCAGTTCGCCTCGGGCTTCCGGCACTTCGAGCACCGCGAAGGTACGGACCGGTGACTCGCCCTGGGGCGCGCCTGGACGCCGCGAGACGGCCCGCGCGATCGACAGGCGATTCGCGCAGACCCATTGACCGCCGGTGATCCATCCATCTAGCCTCCGTCCTCATATGTAGATGGTGTTTTTGTATGAGGATCGCGTTCAGTGGGGTGACTCCGTGGAGTGCTCCGGTGAACTCCTCTCACCGCCCTGCCAGTTCAAGGGAGAACTGACACATGCCGCTCGTCGTGGTCGGGATCAGCGTTCTCGTCCTGCTCTTTCTGATGACGAAGCTGAGACTGAACGGCTTCGCCGCCCTCCTCCTGGTCGCCGTGGGCGTCGCCCTCGTACAGGGCATCGGCCTGGAGGACATCCCCGACGTCCTCTCCGAGGGGATCGGGGACCAGATCGGCGACACGATGCTCACCATCGGGCTCGGCGCCATGGTCGGCCGTGTGATGGGGGACTCCGGCGCCGCCCAACGCATCGCCGGCAAGCTCCTCGACGTGTGCGGCCCGCGCTGGGTGCAGGTCGCCATGGTGCTGTCCGCGATGCTCATCGGCGTGACCATGTTCTACGAGGTCGCCTTCGTGATTATCGTGCCGGTCGCCTTCACCCTCGTCCGGGTCACCCGGGCCAACCTGCTCTGGGTGGGCCTCCCGATGTCGATCGCCCTGTCCACCATGCACAGCTTCCTGCCGCCGCACCCGGGCCCCACGGCCGTCGCGGCCACCTTCCACGCCTCCGTCGGACTCACCCTGTTCTACGGCCTGTTCATCGCGGTCCCGGTCGGCGCGTTCATCGCCCTCCTCTGGCCGCGCCTGCCGTTCATCCGCCGTATGAACCCCGAGATCCCCAAGGGCCTGGTCAGTGAGCGGGTCTTCGAGGAGGAGGAGATGCCCGGCATGGGCTGGTCGCTGGCGGTGGCCCTGCTGCCCGTCGTGCTGATCGCCGGTGCCGCGGTGACCGACCTGGCCACCTCGGGGGACAGCGCAGGACTGCACTTCGTCGCGTTCATCGGCTCCGCGCCCATCGCCCTGCTGCTCACCCTGCTCGTCGCCGTGTGGGTGTTCGGGCCGCGGATGGGGCGCAGCCTCGCGGAGGTCAGCACCTCGTGCAAGGAGGCCGCCCAGGCCATGGCGATGATCCTGCTGGTCATCGGAGCGGGCGGCGCCTTCAAGAACGTCCTGGTCGAGGGCGGCATATCCGACTACATCAAGGACGCGACCGACAGCTGGTCCGTCTCCCCGCTCATCCTGGGCTGGCTGATCGCGGCCATCCTCCGTATCGCCCTCGGCTCCGCGACCGTCGCCGTCGTCACCGCCTCCGGAGTGGCGCTGCCGCTGCTAGCGGGCGGCGGGGTCCACGCCGAAGTCATGGTGCTCGCGGTCTCCTGCGGGTCGATCGCCTTCTCGCACGTCAACGACCCGGGATTCTGGATGTTCAAGGAGTACTTCAACCTGTCCGTCATCGACGCGATCAAGGCACGCACCACCTATACGACGGTCCTCGCGATCCTGGGCCTCGGCGGTGTACTGATCCTGGAACAGGTGCTGGACACCCTCAACGTCTGACCTCCTGACCCCCCGCCTCACAGGAAGGGCACCGCCCCGCAATGAGCCAACCCGTCGTCACGAAGTTCTCCGTCCACCCGGTGGCCGGACACGACTCCATGCTTCTGAACCTCTCCGGCGCCCACGCCCCCTACTTCACCCGGAACGTCGTCGTCCTGGAGGACTCCGAGGGGCGTACCGGCCTCGGGGAGGTGCCGGGCGGCGACGGCATCACCCGGACCCTGCGCGACGCCGAGAGTCTGGTCGTCGGTGCCCGCGTCGGCGACTACAAACGTGTCCTGCGCGCGATCCACGACACCTTCGCCGACCGCGACTCGGGCGGCCGCGGCGCCCAGACCTTCGATCTCCGTACGACCGTGCACGCCGTCACCGCCGTCGAGTCGGCGCTCCTCGACCTCCTCGGCCAGCACCTCGACGTCCCGGTCGCCGCCCTGCTCGGCGATGGCCAACAACGCGATGCGGTACGGATGTTGGGCTACCTCTTCTACGTCGGTGACCCGGACCGCACCGACCTCGACTACGTCCGTGAACCCGGCGCGGACGTCGAGTGGTACCGCCTCCGGCGCGAGGAGGCGCTGACCCCCGAGGCGATCGTCCGCCAGGCCGAGGCCACCTACGACCGGTACGGCTTCCACGACTTCAAGCTCAAGGGCGGTGTCCTGCCCGGCAGTGAGGAGGTGAAGGCCGTGCACGCGCTCAAGGAGCGGTTCCCGGAGGCCCGCATCACCCTCGATCCGAACGGTGCCTGGTCCCTGCGCGAGGCGGTCGAGCTGTGCCGTCCGCTCGTCGGCACGCTCGCCTACGCCGAGGATCCCTGCGGTGCGGAAGGCGGTTACTCCGGCCGGGAGATTCTCGCGGAGTTCCGCCGGGCCACCGGGCTGCCCACGGCGACCAACATGATCGCCACGGACTGGCGGCAGCTGACCCACGCCCTCGCCCTGCAGTCGGTGTCCATCCCGCTCGCGGACCCGCACTTCTGGACCATGCAGGGCTCGGTCCGGGTCGCCCAGCTGTGCCACGAGATGGGCCTGACCTGGGGCTGTCACTCCAACAACCACTTCGACATCTCGCTGGCGATGATGACGCACTGCGGTGCCGCCGCCCCGGGTGAGTACAACGCCCTCGACACCCACTGGATCTGGCAGGAGGGCATGGAGCGGCTCACCGTCGAGCCACCGCGGATCACCGGCGGCGAAGTCGCCGTCCCGGACGCGCCGGGCCTCGGGGTCCGGCTGGACCGCGACCGGCTCCGGGCCGCCGAGGAACTGCACAAGGAGGTGGCCTCGGCGGGCCGTGACGATGCCGCGGGAATGCAGTACCTGATCAAGGACTGGACCTTCGACGCCAAGCGTCCCTGCCTCGTCCGCTGACGCGTCCGTGGCCAGTGCGCGGACGCGAGTGTTGAAGCGACCGGTCCCATCCCGTCCCATGCGCGGAAGCTTCCTGCCCCGCCCTGTCCCGTGCGCTGAGCCGGCCGGCGATGCTCCGTCGCCCGGGTGCCGGAATCGTTGACATGGCCAAGACACCTCATTAGCATCCGGGGCACTCCGGAAAGCGCTTTCCAGTTCATGCCTCGACTTTCCCCCCACGGGATCCACCCCCCCCCCACAAGAGGACCCCCACATGAACCCACGAAAGGCCGCGGGCGCCGTCGCGCTCGCCGCCGCGCTCCTGGCCGGTCCCGGTATCGCCCAGGCCGCCCCGGCCGCCGCGCCCGCACCCCACGGACAGGTCGCGGCGGCCACCATCACCTGGACCCTGGAGCGGGCGGGCAACCCCACCGCGGACCAGCAGTCGGCGTACACCCAGATCACCTCGGCCATGAACGCCGCGGTGGCCCGCTACAACAACCTCAGCGATCTGGGGAAGTCCCTCACCGTCCGCTACGACCCGAGCGTGCCCACCGCGGACGGCAACATCAACGGGACCATCCGCTTCGGCAGCAACCGCAGTTACATGACCGAGCGGACCGCTCTGCACGAGATCGCCCACACGATCGGCGTGGGCACGAGCTCGGGCTGGTCCTCGCACGGCGGCAACAGCGGCACCTGGACGGGCGCTCAGGCGACCGCCCTCGTGCGGCAGTACGACGGTTCCTCGGCCAAGTTGTCCACCGGCGGCGGCCACTTCTGGCCGTACGGCCTCAACTACGAGAACGAGTTCTCCGGTACGGCGGCCGACCGCCACGTGCGGATCGTCGAGGCGATGGTGCGTGACGGCCTGTGAGCTGAGGGGTTGATGTCCGGGGGCGAAAAACCGCTCCCGGACACGGTGTTCGGGCGCAGGGCAGGCCCCTGAGGGGAAGGGCCCATGTCGTCCGGCACCCCACCGCGCACTGGAGACTCCCTTGGACGTCCACGGCACACCCGACACTTCCCGGCCCGGCCCGCTCTCCCGCCGCAGATTCCTCCAGGCCGCCGGCGTCACCGCCACCGCCGTCGCGGCACCCGGTTCACCCGCCTCGGCCGCCCCCTCCCACCCGGTCACCCTCACCCTGACCGCCGCCACCGGTGGTTCCGCCACGCTCTCCCCGGCCGGCGACCGGCTCGTCGCCGAAGTGCAGAACGTGCTCTGGTCGATCCCGCGCACCGGCGGCACCGCCGTCGCGCTCACCCCGCCCGGCCTCGAACCCACCCGCCCGCAGTTCTCGCCCGACGGCAGCCGCCTCGTCGTGTGCGCCTACCGCGGCGGCGGCTTCCACCTGTGGACGCTGCGGCCCGACGGCGGTGAGGTACGGCAGCTGACCGACGGCCCCTGGGACGACCGCGGCCCCGCCTGGTCACCGGACGGCACCCGGATCGCCTTCGCCTCCGAGCGCGGCGGCGACACCGTGACCGGCAGTCCGTACCGCGTCTGGGTCGTCGACGTCCGTTCCGGAGCGCTCAACCGGCTCACCGGACACCCCGGACAGCAGGGCCCGGCGCAGGGCGGTGCCTGGGAGGACTTCGACCCCACCTGGTCGGCGGACGGCAAGCGCGTGCTGTTCGTGCGCGCGGCCGTCACCGCCACGGGCACCCTGCGCGCCGACACGGTGGCCTCGGTCGCGGCCGACGGCTCGGGGCCGGTCACCGTCGAGCACACCGACGACTCCGGCGCCCAGCTGATGACCCCGGCCGTCTCACCGCGCGGCCGCCTCGCGTATCTGCGCACGACGCCCGCACCCACCGCCTCCTGCGCCCTCGTCGTGGACGGCGCGCCCGTCGCCGTCGACGGTGACGTCCTGCCCGCCCCACCCCGCTGGACCGACGGCGAACGGCTCCTGCTCGCGGTGGACGGCCACTTCCGCCTCCTCGACCCCACGGCACCCGCGGCGGGGGAGGAGATCCCGTTCACGGCCGCGATGCCCGTGGAACGGCCCCGCTACCGCGGCAAGGCGTACGACTTCGAGGGCACCGGCATCCGGCGCGTGCGCTCCCTGCATCTGCCCGCGCTCTCGCCCGACGGCCGCAGCGTCGCGTTCGCCGCGCTCAACTCCCTCTGGACAGCCGGGACGTCGGGCGGGCGCCCGCCCCGCAAGGTTCTTCAGGTCCCGCACACCCGCTATGTGCTGGGACCGACCTGGACACCCGACGGCACGGGTCTTCTCTACGCGGACGACCGGGACGGACTGTTCGCCGTGCGCCGCCGCGACCTCGACTCCGGCGAGGAGACCGTGCTCGCCGACGGCGGCCGGGTCTTCCCCGCGCTCTCGCCCGACGGGACCCGGCTGGCCTGCCTGGACATGTCCGGCAACCTGGTCGTGCGCGACCTGCCCGACGGCGGCGAGCACACCCTCGCCGCCCCGCTCGGCGCGGGCGGGCTGCCCGGCCGCCCCAGCTGGTCTCCCGACGGCCGGTACGTCGCCCTGTGCGATCGCAACCGGCTCAACCAGCGCTTCCGCGAGGGCTACAACCTCATCCGGGTCGTCGACACCACCACCGGCACGGCCGCCCTGCATGCCCTCGCCCCGCACACCTCGCTGTCCGACCGCTACGACTCGGGGCCGGTCTGGTCGCCGGACGGCCGCTGGATGGCCGTCGTCGCCGAGTCCGCCCTGTGGCTGCTCCCGGTCCGCGCGGACGGCACCCCCGACGGGGAGCCGCGCCGCCTCACCACCGAGCCCGCCGACCACCCCTCCTGGTCGGCCGACGCCCGCACCCTGCTCTACCTCTCCGCGGGCACCCTGCGCCTGATCGACGTCCGCAGCGGCAAGGCCCGTACGGTCAAGGTGCCGTTGGACTACCGGCGTCCCCGTCCCGCCGACACCCTCGTGCACGCCGGCCAGTTCTGGGACGGCACCGGACCGGACGTCCGCGAGGACGTCGACGTCCTGATCCGAGACGGCCGTATCGCGGAGGTCTCCCCGCACCGCGCCGGGCGGCCGTCCGCACACCGCGTCGACGCGAGCGGGCGCACCGTGCTGCCGGGACTGTGGGACGCGCACACCCACCCCTGGCAGAGCACCTACGGCGGCCGGCAGACCGCGCTCCAACTCGCCTACGGCATCACGACCGCCGTCTCCCTGGGCGGCTTCGCCTACGAGCAGGCCCGCGTCCGCGAGGCCGTCGCCGCGGGCGCCCTCGCCGGGCCGCGGCTGCTGGCCACCGGCGAACTGCTCGACGGGGCCCGGGTCGCCTACAGCATGGGCCGCGCGCACCGCACCCCCGAGGGGCTGCGGCGCTCACTGGCGCGCGGGGCGGCGCTGGACTGGGACTTCGTGAAGACGTACGTCCGTGCCCCGGGCTGGGTGATGAAGGAGGCCGCCGACTTCGCGCACGAACGGCTCGGGGTGCGCAGCGGCAGCCACCTCCTGACGCCGGGTGTGCAGCTGGGCCAGGATCTGACGACCCATCTGCAGGCCACCCAGCGACTGGAGTTCGGGCACGCGACCACCGCCACGGGCCGTGCCTGGCAGGACGTCCAGGAGATCTACACCGAGGCGGGCTTCCATCTGATCGCCACTCCGTTCACCGCGCTCGCCCTGCTGGGCGCCGATCCCGCGCTCGCCGCGGACCGGGTCACCACGCTGATGCCGCCGTGGGACACCGCGCTGGTCCGGCAGCAGGCGGGACAGCCGCCCACCGCCGCCCAACTCGCCACGCTCGACCGGGAACTGGCCGTCTACCGGCGCCTCCTGGCCGACGGCGGGCTCGTCGCGCTCGGCACCGACCAGCCGCTCGTGCCGGTCGGCCTGCATCTGCACCTCGGCCTGCGGGCGCTGCACCGCGGCGGGCTCTCACCGGCCGAGACCCTGCGCACCGCCACCGTGCTGCCCGCCCGGGTGTTCGGCGCGGACGCCGACCTGGGCACGCTGGAGGAGGGCAAGCTCGCCGATCTCACGGTCGTGGACGGTGATCCCTTCACCGACTTCGACACCCTGGTCCGCACGGTCGCCGTGCTGCGCGGGGGTGTGCCCTTCGAGCAGGCGGATCTCGTGGACACCTTCGACTCCGTGCGGCGCTCGGGCACGCCCTCCCCTGTCCCGTCCGATGCGGAATGGCTCGAAGTGAGTCGCCGACTGCGGCGGGAGGGATGCTGCGATCCGGGGACCGCGCTGTGAGGGACAGTCGTCGACACGGGTCTGACGTGCGGGCGCCCAGGGGACGCCGGATCTGACTTGTCCGATTCCGGTGCGGCGCGCACCCTGGGTCTGTGAGGCACCTCACCGCGCGAATAGAGCAAGAATGGCCACATTTGATCAAGGGAACGGTCACAGCGGGTGGTCATCCGAGGTCGCGACGGTCACCCTCGGTCTGGACGGCGTGGTCACCGGGTGGAGCGAGGGCGCTCGACGCCTCCTGGGCCATGGCGCCCCGGAGGTCGTAGGGCGCCCCGCGACCGACCTGCTCCTCGGTGGAGGAGCTCCCGACGCCACCGGGTTCTCCCTCACCGGCTCCCGGGAATGGCGGGGCACGGCGGCACTGCGGCATCGGGACGGCCACCGCGTCACCACGACCCTGCACGCCCAGCCCTCGCTGGACGTCGACGGCAGGCCCCGGTCCTTCGTCGTGGCCCTCTCCCCGGACCCCGGCCCGCCCCTGGTGCAGTGGGCCTTCGACCAGTCCTCGATCGCGCTCTCGACGCACGCCACGGCATCCGGCGCATGGCAGCGGAACGCGGTCGCGCAGGGCGGAGGAGGGCGCGCTGCCCTGACGGGCGGCGAGCGGCGGGCGCCGGCCTACGCCGACGAAGGCCTGCTGCGGTCTGTGCGCCGGGTCGCCGAAGAAGGTGTCCCGCTGCGCTACGAGTGTCTGGCCCCGGAGCCGACCTGCGGCCCCGGAGCCACGCCCGCCGTCCTCCTCAGCTCCGCCCGGCACCGCGCCTGGGTCATCGAGCTGTGGCCCGTCCGCGACCCCGGCACCGGTGAGGTCGTCGGGGTCGGCACCGCCGCGTTCGACAGCAGTGACCAGCACGCGGCCCGCCGGCGCCTCGCCCTGCTGCAGGAGGCCGGCACCCTCATCGGCACCACCCTGAACGTGGCCCGCACCGCCCAGGAGCTCGCCGACCTCGCCGTGCCCCGCCTCGCCGACTTCGTCAGCGTGGACCTGCTCGACTCCGTGCTGCGCGGTGAGGAGCCGGTGCCGGGACCGGTCGACGCGGCCGTGGTGCTGCGCCGGGTCGCCCATCAGTCCACCGCCGAAGGGGAGGACGTGCCCGAGGCCGCCATCGATCTCGGTGACATGGACACCTACCCGCCGTTCTCACCGCCCGCGCGTTGCCTGGCCGACGGCAAACCGGTGCTCAGCGGGGTGGCCGACCCCGACTTCACCGCCTGGATCGCCGGGCACGAGAGGCGCAACGCCCGTGTGGCGGAGTTCGGGTTCCATTCCGTCATGGCCACCCCGCTGCGCGCCCGCGGCATCACCCTCGGCGTCGCGGTCTTCACCCGTGGCGAGGGCTCCCCGCCCTTCGAACCGGACGACCTGATCCTCGCCGAGGAACTCGCGGGCCGGGCGGCGGTGGGCGTCGACAACGCCCGCCGCTACACCCGCGAACGCACCAACGCCCTCACGCTCCAGCGCAGCCTGCTGCCCCGGGACCTGCCCAAACAGGCGGCCGTCGAGGTGGCGTACCGCTATCTGCCCGCCGGGACCGGCGCCGGCGTCGGCGGCGACTGGTTCGACGTCGTGCCGCTGTCCGGCACCCGCGTGGCCCTGGTCGTCGGGGACGTCGTCGGTCACGGCATCCACGCCTCCGCCACCATGGGCCGGCTGCGCACCGCCGTCCGCACCCTCGCCGACGTCGACCTGCCCCCGGACGAACTCCTCACCCACCTCGACGACCTGGTCGTGCATCTCGCCACGGACCGCGAGGACCTTCACCCGGACGAGCCCTACCTCGTCAGCGGAGAGATCGGCGCCACGTGTCTGTACGCCGTCTACGACCCGGTGTCCCGCGTGTGCACCTTCGCCAGCGCCGGTCACGTCCCGCCCGTGGTGCTGCTCCCCGACGGCACGGCCCGCGTGGTCGAGCTGACCCCCGGACCGCTGCTCGGGGTCGGCGGGCTGCCCTTCGAGTGCACCGAGGTGGAGCTGCCCGAGGGCAGTCTGCTGGCCTTCTGCACCGACGGTCTGGTCGAGGCGCGGGAGCGTGACGTCGGCCTCGGGCTCGACCGGCTCTGCGAGGTGCTGTCCGGTCCCGTCACCTCGCTGGAAGCCACCTGCGACACCATCCTGAGGGCCCTGCTGCCCGCGAGCCCCTACGACGACGTGGCCCTGCTCCTCGCCCGCACCCGCGCGCTGCACGCCGACCAGGTCGCCGCCTGGTCGCTGCCCTCCGACCCGGCGGTCGTGGCCGACGCCCGGGCCCAGGTCACCCGGCAGCTCACCGCGTGGGGCCTGGAAGAGGTGGCCTTCGTCACCGAGCTGGTGGTGAGCGAGCTGGTCACCAACGCCATCCGCTACGGCGCAGTACCGATCGGCCTGCGGCTCATCCGGGACCGCACGCTGATCTGCGAGGTCTCCGACGCCAGCAACACCGCCCCGCATCTGCGCCGTGCCCGCACCTACGACGAGGGCGGTCGAGGGCTGCACATGGTCGCCCAGCTCACCCAGGGCTGGGGCACCCGCCAGAGCCCCACGGGCAAGACCATCTGGGCCGAACAGTCCCTGCCGGGGGGCTGACCGATGGCAGCGCGACCCGGAACGGACGCCGGCCGTGGCACCCACACGCTCGGGCTCCTCTACCCGCCTGCCGGCCGCCTCGGCGAGTACACCACCATGCAGCTCGCCTTCGTCGGCGGGGTGGCCGAGTCCGCCGCCGAGCAGGGCTACGACCTGCTGCTCGCGCCCGCCGGAAGCCACGAGGACCCCTCTTTCCCGCGCATGGTCGACGACCGGCGGGTGGACGGCGTCATCGTCATGGAGATCCGCCGGGAGGACGACCGCGTCGCCCACCTGGCCGACGCGGGCTTCCCCTTCGTGGCCATCGGCCGCAACCACCGGGCCGATGTGGCCGGCTGGGTCGACCTGGACTTCGCCGGTCTGGCCGGCGGCTGCGTCCAGCACCTCGCCGACCTCGGCCACCGCAGGATCGCCTTCGTCAACCGGTCCGAGCAACTCTTCGACAGCGGCTACGGCTTCGCCCGCCTCGGGGACGAGGGCTACACCGAGACGATGAAGAAACTGCTGCTCACCCCGCATGCCTACCTGTGCGGCGACGACCTCGCCTCGGGGGAGGCGGTCGTGGAACGCATCCTGAGCGAGGACCCGGACACGACCTCGCTGGTCACCATGAACGAAGCCGCCCTGGAGGGGGTCTACCGCGGACTCACCCGCAACGGCCGCACCGTGCCGCGCGACTTCTCCGTCGTGGGCGTGGCGGCGAGCCCCTGGGCCGAACAGGTGAACCCGCCCCTGACCGCAGCCGAGATACCCGCCAAGGAGATGAGCCGGGTCGCCGTCGACCTGATGATGAGGCGGCTGCGCGCACCGGACTCGCCTCCCCGGCACGTCCTGCTGAAACCGCTGATCACCCTGCGCGGGAGCACGGGACGCTGCCGCCAGGCACCGGGCTCGGAACCCGAGTCCGAGCTTCCTGATTTCCCCGATATCGACCTGGATTTCTGATACGTCGGTTTCTGTGCCCGATCATCGAACCTCTGGGAGCAGACGATGTCGTACCCCGTCGACCGCCGTGGTTTCCTGCGCGTCTCCGGCGCGGCGGCGGCCACCGCCGCCCTCGGTCTGACCTCCTGCACCTCGGACACCTCGGGGCCGGTGACCCTCAGCTGGTGGGACTACTTCACCCTGGACAACTTCCAGCCCGGAATGAACCGCCTGATCAAGGACATCGAGGCCGGTGTCCCGGACGTGCGGATCGAGCGGCGGAGCTTCCCCTTCGCCGAGCTGGAACGGCAGATCACCCTGGGTGCGATCTCCGGCGACCTGCCCGACCTCGCCATCGTCGACAACGTCTCCATGAACACCCTCGGCGGCAGCCGGCTGCTGGCCGACCTCACCGCCAGAGTCGAGAAATGGGGTCAGGCCGACGAGTACTACCAGGGCCCGTGGTCCGGCTGCCAGGTCGGCGGAAAGACCCTCGGCATCCCCAACAACAGCAACTGCCTGGCCCTGTACTGCAACACCCGCATGCTCAAGTCCGCCGGCGTCGAACCTCCCACCACCTGGGACGAGTTGGCCTCCGCCGCGCAGAAACTGACCAGCGGCGACCGCTACGGACTGGCACTGAGCGCGATCAGGACCGAGGAGGGCGTCTTCCAGTTCCTGCCGTTCCTCTGGCAGGCGGGCGGCGACCTGGACACCTTCCGCACCTACGGCCCCACCGCGCTCGCCTTCCTCGACGAACTCATCGCCAAGGGCTCCCTGTCCGAACAGTGCGTGGGCTGGACCCAGCAGGACGTCAACACCCGCTTCCTCAACCAGCGCGCCGCGATGCAGATCAACGGCCCCTGGCAGATCCCCACCCTCAAGAAGGCCGCCTTCGACTGGAACGTCGTCGCCCTGCCCCGCGACAAGGAGGCCGCCACCTGCCTGGGCGGGGAGAACTGGGTCGCGATGGCGAGCGGCAAGCACGTGGACAAGGTGTGGGAGGTCCTGGAGTACACCCAGCGCCCCTCGGTCCTGGTGCCGTACCTGGTGTCCTTCGGCGAACTCCCGGCCCGCAAGGACCTCGCCGACCGGGGCAGCTGGGCCTCCGACCCGGCCCTGCGGCTCTTCCTCAGCCAACTGCCCCTCGCCCGGCCGCGCCAGTACGGCGCCCACTACGCCGAGGCCTCGCAGGCCGTCGCGGACGCGGAACAGGCCGTGCTCACCGGATCCGCGTCCCCGTCCGCGGCGGCCGGGACCGCGGCCGGAAAGATCGACAAAGCTCTGGGCGAGCAATGAGGCAGCCCCTGTCACTCTCCGCGCGCCGCAGCCGCACCGGCTACCTGTTCTGCCTGCCGGGCCTGGCCTTCCTCGCCCTCTTCCTGGCCTATCCGCTCCTCTACAACGTGTGGACCTCCGTCCACGACGTCGACCTGGGCCAACTCCTCGGCGGTGCCGAGCGGTTCAACGGACTGGACAACTACCGGGCGGTGGCCGGCGACCCGGCCTTCTGGCACTCCGTACGCCTCTCCCTGGTCTTCACGCTGGCCTCGCTGGTGCTGCAGTTCACGATCGGTTTCGCGCTGGCCCTGCTCTTCGCCCGCCCGTTCCCCCTGGGCGGCCTGCTGCGTTCCCTGCTGCTGGTCGCATGGCTGCTGCCCCCCGTGGTCAGCGGCACCCTGTTCCGCTGGATGCTGGACGGGGAGTCCGGCGCCTACAACGCCCTGTTCCAGGCCGTCGGTCTGAGCGCGCTCTCCCATGACTGGCTGACCGACCCGTCCACCTCGATGGCGGGGGTGGTCTTCGCCAACGTATGGGTCGGCGTGCCCTTCAACATGCTGCTGCTCCTGGTGGGACTGCACACCATCGACCCCGAACTCCACGAGGCCGCCGCCATCGACGGAGCGAACGCCTGGCAGCGCTTCCGCCACCTCACCCTCCCGCTGATGCGACCCGTCTCGGTGACCGTCCTCCTGCTCGGCCTCCTCTACACCTTCAAGGTCTTCGACCTCGTCTTCGTGATGACCGGCGGCGGCCCCGTCGACGCCACCCGCGTGCTCTCCCTCTACGTCTACGAGGTCTTCTTCACGTTCTTCCGCTTCGGCCAGGGCGCGGCGGCGGGCCTGCTGCTGCTCGTCGTGCCCCTGCTGGCAGGTGCCTGGTACGTACGGCGGCTGCGGCACGAGGAAGAGGCGCCGGCGGGAGGTGCCCGATGAGACCACCGCGCCGCCCCTGGCTGTGGACCGCCCTCGCCACGCTCATCACCGCGGCCTTCCTGCTCCCGGTGTACTGGATGGTGAAGACCGGCCTCACCCGGCCCGACCGCATCCAGACCCCCGACCCGCAGTGGGCGCCCACTCCTCTCACCGGCGAGAACTACTCGACCGCGCTGGGCTACGAGGGCCTGACCCGCGCCCTGTTCAACAGCCTCGTCATCTCCTGCGGGGTGGTCGCGCTCACCCTGCTGCTCGGCGTTCCGCTCGCCTACGCCCTCGCCCGGATCCGGATGCGCGGCTCGGGCACGATGGTGCTCGCGCTGCTCGTCGCCCAGCTCCCGCCCGCCATCGTGCTGGCGGCCCCGCTGTTCATCCTCGAACGCCGGGCCGGCCTCACCGACACCTATGTGGGCCTGATCGCCGCCGACACCACGCTCACCCTGCCCTTCGCGGTGATCGTGCTGCGTCCCGTGCTGCGCGGCGTCGCCCCGGAACTGGAGGAGGCGGCCCTGGTCGACGGCTGCGGACTGCCCGGTGTGCTGCTGCGGGTCGTCCTGCCGCTCGTGGTGCCCGGCGTGGTCGCGACGGCCGGACTGTCCTTCCTGATCGGCTGGGGCGAGTTCCTGTTCGGGCTCACGCTCGCCGAGGGGCCCGAGGTCCAGCCCGTCACCGTCCTGCTGAACTCCTTCGTCGGGCAGCACGGGACGTCCTGGGGCGCCCTGATGGCCACCGCCACCCTCGTCAGCATCCCGGTGGTCTGCGTCTTCGCCGTCTTCCAGCGCTTCATCGTCGGCGGGCTCACCGCGGGCAGCGTGAGGGGCTGACCAGCATGCATCCCCGTGACAGTGCGCCCTGGGTGGCACCGCCTCCGCCCCTCGTCCCGGCCCTGCTGGATCCGCTGGCCGGTGCCCGAGTCACGTCCGCCGACGAGGCCGGCGTGACCCTCGACGTCCGCACGGCGTCCGGACGCACCGGCACGCTCCGTCTGCGCCCGGCGACGGACAACTCCCTGCGGATCACCCTGCGGCTGGACGGGGTGCCGACGGCACCCCGGGTCTCCCTGGTGACGCCGCCGGCGGACACCGGCTGTCTGGTCGAACGATCGGCGGACAGGCTCACCCTCCGACTCGGCTCCCTTGCCGTGGACGTCCATCTCTCGCCCCTGACACTGGAACTGACCGAGTGTCACCTGCTGCAGGCGACCGACGTGAGCGACCCCGGCGACCGTACGACCGTCCTGCCCCTCGGCGTCACCGAACTCGCCGACGGGCAACTCGTCCACCACGACAGCTGGTTCACCGAGCCCGACGAGCACTTCTACGGCCTCGGCGAACGCTTCACCGGCCCCGACCTGCGCGGACAGCGCGTGGACTGCTGGGTCGAGGACGCCCAGGGCTCGACCGGCACCCGCTCCTACAAGGCGGTCCCCTTCCTCCTCTCCAGCCGGGGCTACGCCGTCCTCGTGGACACCACCACCGCGGCCTCCTTCGACCTCGCCCACAGCAACACCGGCGCCTGGTCGCTGACCGTCCCCGACGAGGAACTCGACTACTACCTGATCGCCGGCACCCCCACCGAGTGCCTGCGCACCTACCGCGACCTGACCGGGCCCGCCCTTCTGCCCCCGGCGTGGGCCTTCGGCCCCTGGATCTCCGGCGGGTTCCGTCCCGACAGCGCGGCCGACGTGCGCGAGCGGGGCCGCCGGATCCGTGAACTCGGCTTCCCCTGCGACGTGTTGCACATCGACACCTACTGGCAACGGCCCGGCTGCTGGTCCGACATGGAGTGGGACGGCGAGGCGTTCCCGGACCCCCGCGGGCTGCTCATCGACCTGGCCGGACAGGGCTTCCACGTCTCGCTCTGGACGAACCCGTACCTCAGCGTCGACAGCCCGCACTTCGCCGAGGCCGACCGCAACGGCTGGTTCCTGCGCACCCCTTCGGGCGCCTCCTGGACCGGCCAGGTCTGGGGCGGCGCGCACCCGGACTCGGCCGTCCTCGACCTGACCCATCCCGGCGCCGCCGACTGGCTGCGCGGCCGGGTCCGCCGGGTACTCGCCGCCGGGGTGTCGGTCCTGAAGACCGACTTCGGTGAGGCGGTCCCCGTGGACGCGGTGGCGTACAACGGCATGACCGGCGACCGACTGCACAACCTCTACCCGCTCCTGTTCAACGACCTGGTCGCCGAGGTCACCCGAGAGGTCGCGGGCCACGGCCTGACCTGGGGCCGCTCCACCTGGACCGGCGGCCAGCGGCACGGCGCCAAGTGGACCGGCGACTCCAACGCGAGCTGGCAGGACCTGGCCTCGACCCTGCGCGCGGGCCTCTCGCTCTCCTTCTCCGGGCACCCCTTCTGGAGCCACGACATCGGCGGTTTCCACGGCACCCCGGAACCCGAACTCTTCGTCCGCTGGGCGCAGTTCGGACTGCTGTCACCCCTGACCCGGTTCCACGGCATGACGTCCCGGCTGCCCTGGGACTTCGGTGAGGAGGCGTACGCGGCCGTCCTGCACGCGGCCCGGCTGCGCACCGGCCTGCTGCCGTACGTCCGCCGCTCCGCCGCCGACGCGGTCCGCACCGGCGAGCCGCTCGCCCGCCCCATGGCCCTGGACCACCCGGGCCGCCCGGACGCCCACGCGGCCGACCTCCAGTACCTGCTGGGCCCGGATCTGCTGGTCGCCCCGCTGTACGCGCCCGGCGGACGCCGGCAGGTGTGGTTCCCGCCGGGGGAGTGGCTGCCGTACGCGGGCTCCGGAGGGCCGATCGACGGCCCCGCCTGGCGTCGGGTCCGCATCCCGCTCGCCGCCGCCCCGCTCTGGCTGCGGGCCGGGGCGCACGTTCTGTGAGCAGGGCGTCGCACACCGCCCCGGTGCTGTGCGCCGACTGTCCGGAGGGCTCCGGAGGTGGGACGCTGGGACGGGAGAGGTATCCGCCGAGGGCACTCGGGAGGGCCCGATGGGACGTGACGTGCCGGCCCTGGTGTTCACGCGGGAGGACCGCCGACAGTACCGGGACAAGATGCACACCTGCCTCGACGTCCTCGCGCAGATGCTGCGCGAGTCGGGTTTCGAGAGCGAGCGGCCGCAGGTCGGGCTGGAGATCGAGCTCAACCTGGTGGACGGGGACGGCCTCCCCGCGATGCGGAACACCGAGGTGCTCCAGGCGATCGCCGACCCCGCCTGGTCGAGCGAGCTGGGCCGCTTCAACCTGGAGATCAACATCCCGCCCCGCCGCCTCCTTTCCGGCGGCCCCGGCTCCTGGGAGCAGGAGATCCGCGACGCCCTCAACCACGCCGAGGAACGCGCCTCGGCGGTCGGCGCGCATCTGATCATGGTGGGCATCCTGCCGACGCTGGGCGAGACGGACGTCGGCGAGACCGCCCTGTCCGGCGATCCGCGCTACCGGCTGCTCAACGAGCAGATCTTCGCGGCCCGCGGCGAGGACCTGCGCATCAAGGTGGACGGCGTGGACCGGCTCGCGATGTACGCCGACGCCATCACCCCCGAGGCCGCCTGCACCAGCACGCAGTTCCATCTCCAGGTCGACCCGAGGGAGTTCGCGGACTACTGGAACGCGGCGCAGGCCGTCGCGGGGGTACAGATCGCCCTGGCGGCCAACTCGCCGTTCCTCTTCGGCAAGGAGCTGTGGCGCGAGACCCGCATCCCCCTGTTCGAGCAGGCCACCGACACCCGGCCCCAGGAGATCAAGGCCCAAGGGGTACGGCCCCGGGTGTGGTTCGGGGAGCGCTGGATCACCAGCGTCTTCGACCTGTTCGAGGAGAACGTGCGCTATTTCCCCGCCCTCCTGCCGATCTGCGACGAGGAGGACCCGCAGGAGGCGCTCGACGGCGGAGGTGTCCCGGAGCTCGGCGAACTGACCCTGCACAACGGCACGATCTACCGCTGGAACCGTCCGGTCTACGCCGTCACCGACAGCGGCCCGCATCTGCGCATCGAGAACCGGGTGCTGCCCGCCGGGCCCACGGTGGCCGACATCATCGCCAACGGCGCCTTCTACTACGGCCTGACCCGCGCCCTCGTCGACGAGGACCGGCCGGTGTGGACGCGGATGTCCTTCTCGGTCGCCGAGGAGAACCTGCACACCGCCGCCCGTGACGGCATCGACGCCCGCCTGTACTGGCCGGGGGTGGGCGAAGTGCCGGTCACGGAGCTGGTGTTGCGGCGGCTGCTGCCCCTCGCCCACCGGGGCCTGGAGCTGGCCGGGATGGACGCGCAATGGCGTGAGCCGCTGCTCGGCGTGATCGAGCAGCGGTGCGTCACCGCCCGCAACGGCGCCCTGTGGCAGGCGGAGACGGTCCACCACCTGGAGAAGGCGGGCTGCGACCGCCAGGAGGCGCTGCGCCGGATGACGCTGACGTACATGGACTACATGCACCTCAACGCACCCGCGCACACCTGGCCCGTGGACTGATCAGCGCCACTTCTCCGCAGGCGTCAGCGGTACCGGATCGGGCCGCTCGACCGACGTCGACAGCTCGATCCGCCGCCCCTCGGCCGAGGAACGCAGCAGGGCGGTCATCGTCTCCAGCACGTGCAGGGCGAGTTCACCGCTCGCGCGCGGTGCCCGCCGTCCGTCGGCGGAGACGAAGTCGAGCAGCCCGACGCCCCGGGCCGCGCCGACGTATCCGGCCGAGGGCGGGAGGGTGCGCCACTGATCCGCACCGAGTTCGAGCAGCCGTACCTCGCCGTCGAAGTGGTTCGGGTCCGGGACCGTGAGGGTGCCCGTCTCGCCGTGGACCTCGATCGGCGCGGCCGTGGTGGTGACGCCGTCGAAGCTCGTGGTGATCGTCGTCAGGGCGCCGCCCTCGTGTTCGAGGATCCCGGAGACATGGCTGTCCACCTCGACCGGGATCCGCTCGCCCGCGCGTGGACCGGACCCGATGACCCGCTCGGTCCTGAGCCGGCTGGAGGCCCCGGTCACGGCACGCACCGGACCCAGCAGATGCACCAGGGAGGACAGGTAGTACGGGCCCATGTCCAGCAGGGGGCCGCCGCCGGCCGTGTAGTAGAAGTCCGGGTGGGGGTGCCACCGTTCGTGGCCGGGAGTGACCATGGCGGCCGAGGCGAACAGCGGGCGGCCCACGGCCCCGGCGTCCACCGCCGCCCGTGCCGTCTGGACGCCGGTGCCGAGGACCGTGTCCGGCGCGCACCCGACACCGACCGCCGCCTTCTCCGCCGCCTCCAGGACGGCACGGGCGGCGGTGAGTTCGGCGGTCAGCGGTTTCTCGCCGTAGACGTTCTTGCCGTGGCCGATGGCGCCGAGGGCGATCTCGGCGTGGGCCGCGGGGACGGTGAGGTTCAGCACCGTGTCGACGTCCGGGGAGGCCAGCAGCCCCACGACCGACAGGGCCTGTACGCCGGGTAGTTCGGCGGCGACGGCGGCCGAGCGGGAGGCGTCCAGGTCGGCGACCGCGGTGATGCGCACGGCGGAACGGCCGACCAGGGTGTCCAGGTAGGCGCGGGAGATGACGCCGAGACCTATGACGCCTATGCGGTGCGCGTCGCCCACAGCATGCCCCTCTCGATGACGGTACGGACGGCGGGGTGCTCAAGGACGTCGAGGCTGTGCCCGGGAGTCGTCACCACGACCCGTCCGGCGCCCCACTGACGGGCCCAGACCGCCGGTGAGGTGACCGGACGGTGCCAGGGCTGCCACGGGCGGGCGGGATGGGTGGTGGTGGCGAGGACGTCGATCAGGTCGTCGTGGAGCACCCAGTACTGCTCGGTGAGCAGCTCGAAGTCCTCGACGCCCGCGGTCACGGGGTGCTCACGGCCGAGATCGGTGAAGGTGACGGTGTGGGGCAGGAAGTTGTCCTCCTCGCCGCCCTGCCGCTCGCACGGTTCCTTGCCCGGATGGGTCGCGAACTGGCCGCCCACCAGGTGGAGATAGTCGGCGCAGGCACGGAACGAGTCGGCGATCCCCCCGTGCCAGCCGGTCAGGCCGGTACCGGCCGCGACGGCCGCGCTCAGTCCCGCCGCCTGCTCGCCGGTGATCTCGGACATGGTCACGCACTGCACGACGAGGTCGGTGGCGGTCATCTCGGCGGTGTCGGCGTAGACGTCGGTGGACTCCTCGATCCGGATGTCGTAGCCGTTGCCCTCCAGGAAGGGCAGGAACAACTCCGTGGCCTTGACCGGCTGGTGGCCTTCCCAGCCGCCTCGGACCACCAGGGCTTTCTTCCGTGTCATCTTGTTCCTTTGCGGGGCAGGACAGGGTTCCTGGGGGGAGATCCCCCGAGTGAGCCGGAGGAAATCTTCGGGCCGGGGCGGGATTGCGACAACCTCGGCGTTGGTATGGACCTGTCAATTGTCGCGGACTAAGCTCTGCCGGGCCAGCCTGAGAGCGCTCTCAGAGAACACTGTCATCCCGTTGAACGACGAAGGGCAATCTCCATGAGACGCACCCGAATCATGCGCGCGGGCCTTGCCGTGCTGCTCCTGCTCGGTGCCGGCGCGGCCGCGGGCACGGTGCCCGCCACCGCCGACGAGAAGGCGCCCGCCTCCGCCGGTCTCCTCACCGCGATGCAGCGCGACCTCGGCCTCTCGCCCGAGCAGGCCGTGACGAGGCTCGCCGCCGAGCGGAAGGCCACGGCTCTCCAGCCCGAGGTCCGCCGGGCCGCGGGCGCGTCCTTCGGCGGCTCCTGGTTCGACGCCGCCAAGGGTACGCTGACCGTCGCCGTCACCCCCGGCGCCTCCGCCACCGCCCTGCGCGAGATACGCGCCACCGGCGCCACGGTCCGCACCGTCGCCCACAGCGCCCGCGAACTCTCCGCCACCCAGGCCCGGCTCGACCGACTCCCCGCACCGGACGCCGTCAGCAGCTGGCACGTCGACCAGAAGGCCGGCACCGTGGTGGTGAACGTCGTCAGCGGCCGACAGCGTGACAACGATGTCCGGGCGTTCGTCGCCCGCGCCCGCAAGGCAGGTCCCGTCACCGTGCGGGAGGTGGCCGCCGCGCCGACCACCTTCGCCGCCGGCACCGTCGGCGGCGACCCCTACTACACCGGCAACGTCCGCTGCTCCATCGGATTCTCGGTCTACGGCGGCTTCGTCACCGCCGGCCACTGCGACCAGCACACCGGCAGCGTCTACGGCTGGGACCGCAGCTACGTCGGCAACTTCCAGGGCTCGTCGTTCCCCGACAACGACTACGCCTGGGTCAACGTGGGCAGCGGCTGGTGGACCGTCCCGGTCGTGCTCGGCTGGGGCACCGTCTCCGACCAGCTCGTGCGCGGCTCGAACGTGGCGCCCGTCGGCGCCTCCATCTGCCGCTCGGGATCGACCACCCATTGGCACTGCGGCACCGTCCTCGCCATGAACGAGACCGTCAACTACAGCCAGGGCGCGGTGCACCAGATGACCAAGACCAGCGTCTGCGCCGAACCGGGCGACTCCGGCGGCTCGTTCATCAGCGGCGACCAGGCCCAGGGTGTCACCTCCGGCGGCTGGGGCAACTGCTCCAGCGGCGGTGAGACCTGGTTCCAGCCCGTCAACGAGATCCTCAACCGGTACGGGCTGACCCTGCACACGGCCTGAGCCCGGGTGGGCCCGGCCCCTGCTGGGCCGGGCCCCTCAGGAGACGTCCGCCACCGAGAAGATCCCCGGGCCGCTCACCCCGTACAGCACCTTCCCCACCAGCAGCGGCGGCACCGAACTCGGCGACAGTTCCTCGAAGGAGCGGCCGCCCGTGTCGAAGGACGGCTCGGTACGGCCGATCTCCTTGCCGGTCCCCGGGTCGAGGGCCAGGATGCTGGTGTCCGGCATCGTGACGTACAACCGGCCCGCATGGTAGGCCGGTTCGCTGAACACGCGCAGGTCGCGCGAGCTGGACCACAGCGGCTTGCCGTGCTTCACGTCGAGAGCGAGCAGGGTCTCGTTGCCGTAGTCGAAGATGTACATGGTGTCGCCCTGCACCAGCGGCGGCGCCTCGGGCTCCACGCTCCAGGGGAAGTCGATCCGGCGGGTCTTCCCGCTGCCGAGGTCCTGGACGAAGAAGGCGGCGGACACTCCGGAGCCGTCCTCCCAGCGCGCCCAGTAGGCGGTGCCGTCATGGACCGTCGCCAGCCACAGGTCGCCCTTCGGCGCGTCGACGCTGCCCAGGGTCCTGCCGGTCCGTGCGTCGAGGCGGGCGACGCCGCCCTCGCCGCCGCGCAGATCGGCGTAGAGCGTGTCCTCGGAACCTTCGTAGAACGGGCTGGGTGAGGTGGAGGTCAGCTCGCGCCGCCACAACTCCTTGCCCGTGCGCGGCGCGTAGGCCGCGTAGCGTGCCGTGTCGGAGGGGCCGAGCTGATCCAGCCGGACGAGCAGCACTCCGCCCAGGTACTCGAACTCGCCGAGCGGGCCTTTCAGTCGCCACAGCCGCTCGCCGGTCTTCGCGTCGTACGCGTCGACGCCCTGTGAGCGGTCCGCGCTGTACACGAACACCACGCCGCCATGGACGAGGGGCTCGCGCACGGAGAAGGAGCTGACCTGCTTGCGGCTCATGGACTTCGTCCACTCCACGGTGCCCGTCGCCGGGTTCAGCCGCGTCAGGGCGACCTGCTCGGAGGCGCAGAACACGCCCAGCGCGTCCGGGGTGCACGAGGGGCCGATACTCATCGGCTGGTCCTTGCCGTCCGACCCGAGAGCGTTGTGCCAGGGCCGCCAGCCCGCCGGTGCCGTCCCGCCGGGCGTCGTCCGCGGAGCGAGGGCGTCGAACTCGTCCACCGAGCTCGCCGGTCGGTCGCCCACCACGGCGGCCGCGACCGCCCCGGCCCCGCCGAGGAGTGCCAGGGCGGCGACGGCGGCCCACAGTCTCCGCCCGCGGCGCCCGCGCCGGACCGGCCCGCTGTCGCCGAGCCGCGAGGTCACGCCGTCCGCCCGCGGGAACCGCTGCTCCGGGGAGGGTCCGTCGGCCGGTCGCCCCTCGGGCAGGTCACCCGGGAGCCCCGCCAGCTCCTCCAGCACCTCGCTCGCCGTCGGCCGGTCCGCGGGTTCCTTCGCCAGACAGCGCGAGACCAACGGGCGCAACCGCTCGGGCAGTTCCCCGAGCCGGGGCTCGCCGTGCACGGTGTTGTACGCGGCCAGGTAGGCGTTCTCCGCCTCGAAGGGGCTGTGCCCGGTGGCCGCGTACACCAGGACCGCGCCCAGCGAGAACACGTCCACCGCGGAGCCGACCTCGTGCGGGCGGCTGAACTGCTCCGGTGCCATGAAGGGCGGCGAGCCCATCACCATGCCGGTCTGGGTGCGGACATCGCTGTCGGCCGCCCGCGAGATGCCGAAGTCGATGACGCGTACGGCCCCGTCGTCGCCCTCGCTCTCCAGCAGCAGCACATTGCTCGGCTTGAGGTCCCGGTGCACGACCTCGGCGCGATGGATCTCCCGCAGCGCCTCGGCGAGTTCGGTGCCGAGGCGGCGCAGCGCGGGCCGGTCGAGCGGTCCCGACTCGTCGACCAGCTGGGCGAGGGTACGGCCCGGGACGAACGCGGTGGCCATCCACGGCCTCGCCGCCTCCGGGTCCGCGTCCACGACCGGCGCCGTGAACGCGCCGCTGACCCTGCGCGCGGCGGCGATCTCCTGCCGGAACCTGGCCCGGAACTCGGGGTTGTCGGCATACCGGGAGTGGACGACCTTGACCGCGACGGCCCGTCCCGAGGCCGATCGGCCGAGATAGACGACACCCATGCCGCCGGTCCCGATCCGCGATTCGATCCGGTAGCCGCCGACGGACTCCGGATCGTTCTCGCGCAGGGTCACCGTGTCTCCTTCACCGCTTCTGGCCAGGACGGCTGCGGTCCGGACGCTTTTGACAGGAACCCCTCACTCTAGAGGGGTGCCCGTCCCTGAGGGACGGCGATCCCGGCCTTCTCGTCCGGCCGGACCCCGCGGGATCACGCTTCCCGGGAGGAACGGAAGGGGTCGATCCCGGCACCTGGCCCTATTCTGAGGAGGCATGAAGGGGGCTCGGGGCGGGAGTGCGTTCGGTGAAGTACCGGAATCCGAGGGGTCGTTCGGTCCGCTTGTCGTCACCGGACAGCCGATGTATCTGAGGGCCGCGCATGTCGACCTCCCCGCGGAGAACCCCGACCCGACCGTGCTGCCCACGATCACGCTGCTCGGACGCGGCTGGGGTCCCGGCAGCGACCCCGGTGAACTGCCGTTGCCGCCGGGGCAGTTGCTCGCGGGCCAGTACCGCCTCATCCGGCCGCTCGGCTACGGCGGCATGGGCGAGGTCTACCTCGCGCTCGACACCAAGGTCGACCATCGCGAGGTCGCCATCAAGATGCTGCACCCGGATCAGGCGGCGGCCGCGGCGGGCGCCCTGGCCCGGGAGCGGCGGGCCCTCGTCGACCTCGGCCACGACGACATCATCCGCGTCTTCAACTACGGCCATCACCCCGAGGTCGGCGACTTCCTCGTCCTCCAGTACGTGGACGGGCTCACGCTGGAGGAGGTGCGGGCGCGGGCCCAGCTGAACCCGGGGGAGTTCGGCGACCAGCGCTTCCACGAGTTCGTGCTCGCCTACGGTGTGCGGATCCTGTCCGCCCTCGCGTATCTGCACGCGGACCGGCCCGGCAAGGTCTACGGCGACCTGAAGCCGGACAACGTCATGCACGACGGCACCACGACGAAGATCATCGATGTGGGCAGCGTGCGTCCCGCGGGGGCGCCGGGGATGACCACCACGGGCTTCAGCGCCCCCACCGTCGGGCCCTACGGCGAGTCCAGACCGCAGGACGACCTCTTCAGCCTGGGCGAAACACTGCGCCGCCTGAGCGGACTGGGCACGTCGGCGCAGGACCTGGCCCGGCTCGGGGAGGTGGGGACGCTGCGGGAGGAGCCCGGCGGGCCCATTGGGGCGGATGCGGATGCGGATGCGGCAAGGGCAGCGGGGGTGGCTGCCGGGACGGCGCCGACCACCGGTGAGGCACGGCTCGCCGCGGACGCCGTGGCCGCCGGCGAGACTCCGGCGACCCGGAACGCTCGGGTGGCCGAGGAGGCCTTCGGCGGTGGGGCGCGGTCGGGAGTCCCTCGGGGAACGGCCGCTGAGGGGGCCCTGAGCGGCGGCGAGGCATCTGCTGTGCCGGCGCAGGGTGCGGCCGCCCGGCGTGGGGGTGGCGAAGCAACACCAGGCGCCGGTGCGGCTGCGGGTGCGGACCAGCGGCCAGGGGCCGGGGAGGCCCCGGGCGTCGAAGCCGATTCGAGCGGCGGGAAGACGGGCGTCGTACAGAGGCCGAGTGGCGTGGGGCCCTCGGGTGCGGGCTTAGGACGGAGTGGCCGAGAGCAGCTGAGCGCCGCTGAGAGCTCGGACGTGGCTCGCGGGTCAGGGGGTGAGGGGGCTTCGGGTGGCGAGGGGGTAGTGAGCGCGGGGGAGCCCGGTGCCGCTGAGGGGTCGGGGGGCGCGGTGGTGCCGGGTGGGGGCCTGGGAGTGGGCGGCGCGGAATTCCCGGGGGTGGGTCAGGGGGCGGGTGGTCGAGGGGCGTTGAGCGGCGCTTCGGGTGGCGAGGGGGTCGTGAGCGCCGGGGAGTCCGGTGCCGCTCACGGGTCGGGTGGCGGGGTGGTCCCGGGGCCTGAAGGCAAGAAGGCGTCGGCCGACGTCGTCCCGGGGCCGGCCGGAGGGAAGGCGCCGCGTGCCCAAGCCGCAAGGCATGTCGGGAAGTCGGCGGGGGTGGCTCACGCGGCAGTTCCCGGGGGGCCGGGGACGCACGGCGAGCCGCGGCCTTCCGGTGCCGCGGAGGCGGGGGGAGCCGGCCACGGGCCGGATGCCGGTGAGGTGTCGAGGGGTGGCCGGGCGGTGGCCGTCGAGGGTGTGCCGGAGGTGAGGGAAGGGGCCGGGTCCGGTTCTGGAGGTCCGGTGGCCGGCGGGGAGGTGATGGCCAAGGAACCGTGGGGGCCCGGCGACGCCACCGCACCCGTTCCCCGCGGTCTCGGTCTCCTCTCGCTCGCCCGTGTCCTGCATCGGGCCACGCTGAGCGACCCCGCGGGACGGTTCGCCGACGCACGGGAGATGGAGCAGCAACTGCGAGGTGTGTTCCGCGAGTTGCGGTCACTGCGTACCGGCGCCGAGACCTTCGAGCCCTCGCCGCTCTTCCACCAGTCGGCCTACGCCCTCGACGGTGCCCTCGGCTCCGCGCCACCCCTCGCCCACTGGACCGCCCCCGACGCCCCGTCCCCGTTCGTCCCGCCGTCGCCCGCCGAAGTCGCCCGGCGGCTGCCCGTCCCGCGCCCCGACCCCCACGACGAGCATCACGCCGAGCTCAGCAGACTCGCCGACGCCGCCCCGGAGGCCCTGCTCCAGCACATCGGCGACTGGCAGGACTCCACGGAGGTTCATCTCCTGCGCTGCCGGCTGCGGTTGCGGAACCCGGCCGACGAACCCGACGCCGCCGAACGGGAACTGCGGGCGGCCGAGGCACGGATCGGCCCGGCCCGTGCCCCGTACGACTGGCGGCTGGACTGGCACCGCGGGCTCCTGGCCCTCGCCCGCGACCAAGTCCCCTCCGCCTGGCGGCACTTCGACCGGGTGTACGCGGCGATCCCCGGCGAGTACGCGCCCAAGCTGGCCCTCGGTCACTGCGCGGAACGCCTCGGGCGCCCGCACGAGGCCCTGACCTTCTACGAGGCCGTCCGGCTGCGCAACCCTTCCCTGGGCAGCGCGGCCTTCGGCGCCGCACGAGCCCGGCTCGCGCTGGATGGCGAGAGGGCGCGCGAGGAGGCCGTACGCGAACTGGACGCCGTACCCCAGCACTCGCGGCACCGGACCGCCGCGCGGACCGCGGCCGTGCGGATCGGCATCGAATACGTGCGCAGGGCGGGTCATGACGACGAGCTGCCGCAGCGGTTGCGCGAGGTGCTGGGACGTCTCGCGCTGCTCTTCCACGCGCACGGCCTCACCGACGAGGAGGCCAGGGTCCGGATGACCGTCGAGGTCTGGGAGGCCGTCCAGGGCGCCCTCACCCGGGGCGCCCTCGACGCGGCGGACCTCGCGGCGCTGTCCGCCGGCGCGGATCCCCGACTCGGCCTCCCGCCCGACGAACACGGACTGCGGGAGGACCTGTCCCGCCGCTATGTCACCCTCGCCCACCAGGCCGCCCGCTCCGCCGCCCCCGAGGACGCGGCCGTGGCCGAGATCCTCCTGGACCGCGCCTACGAGGTACGCCCGCTCGCCTTCCGACACCACAGGGACAGCCCATGGCTCGGCAAGAGAGTCGCCGACTGGCTCCGGACGGTCGCTCGCGCGCCGTCGCACAGGACACACTCCGCCTCACGCGGGCCGTCGCCGCCGTAACCGCCGAACTCGTCCGCCGGGTCCACCGCTACGCCTGGCCCTCCGCCGTCGGCCACCGCAACCGCGCCTACCTGCGGGACCGGCTCGTCGCGCTGCCGCTGCTCGCCGTGGTGGCCTTCGGGGCGCTCGGCTGGGCCTACGCGGGCGTGCGGGGCGACTCCGCGTACATCCGGGAGCGCGCGGCGCCCGCGCTGGTCGACCTCGCGGACGCCCGGGCCTCGCTGCTCATCGCGCAGGGCGAGGCCGAGCGGAATCTCGCCGAGGGCCGGGCGGCCGAGCTCAGCGGGCTCAGCGAGCGGTACCGGACCCGGATCGCCCGCGCCACGCAGAGCCTGAACCAGGTCACCCGCAGCGGTGCCCTCACCGTCGCCGAGGAACAGGAACTACGGGTCGTGTCCGCGCTGGTCGTCGACTACACCGGCTGGATCGGCCGGGCCCAGGGCCACGCCACCGACCCGGTCCTGCGGGACGCCGAACTCACCTACGCGCGCAGCATGCTGTGCTCGCAGCCCGTCGCGGCGACCGGCAGGAACCCGTATCCGGCCTGCCCGGCCGCGACCGGCTCCGCCGCCACCTCGATCGTCGACCGGGTGACCGGCCTGGAGGGGCGGCTGCGCGCCCGGCTCGCGAGCCGGGCCGCCTGGGGAGCTGGCACCATCACCGCGGCGGTGATCGCCGTCCTCGCCCTCGCCCTGCTCGCCGCCGGGCTGTGGCGGACGGTGTCCTTCCTGCGCCGCCGCTTCCGGATCCGGCTGAGCATCCCCCTCGCGGCCGCCGCCCTGCCGTTGCTCGCCGTACCGTTCCTGACGGTCGACGCCCTGCTCACCCTGGACGCCCAGCACGGGACCGTCCCCGTCGCGGACGCGCTGGCCGAGAAGACCTCGCCCCGCACGGAGACGGCCGCCGAGGAAAGCCCCTTCGCCGGACCGGAACCGCAGGCCATCGAGACGCTTCGGGCCCGGATCGACGAGGGCCTGGCGGACGGGCGGCTCGCCTTCCTCGACGGCATCGCCCCGTTCGTGTTCCCCGCGGGCCTCGGCGTCGCTGCCGTGATCGCCGGCACACTGCACGCCTACCGCCGCGAGTACCTCGTCGTCGCCCGCCCGGGAGCCGTCGCATGAGCCGTGTCCTGCGCGTCCTCCTCGCGGTGTGTCTGCTCGCCCTCGTCCCCGGCTGCGGGTCGGACACCCGCGACCCGCTGGTCGTCCTCGGCCCCTGGACCGGCGAGGAGGGCAAGGCCTTCGAAGCCGCCCTCGACAAACTGGACGACGGCACCGGACGGACGTACACCTACGAAGGCACCCGCTCGCTGCGCGAGACGCTCGTCTCACAGCTGGAGGCCGACGATCCGCCGGACGTGGCGGTCCTCAACAGCATCGGCGAACTCACCGAGTACGCCCGCCGCGACGAGCTGAAGCCGCTCGCCGAGGCGAGTGCCGAGCGCGCCTATCCGCCCTGGGCGCCGACCTTGCTGGTGGACAGCAGGCGGCGCACCTACTGGGTGCCACTGAAGGTCGACCTCAAGAGCCTCGTGTGGAGCAGGCGCGGCACGTCGAGCGAACGGCCCACCTGGTGCGTCGGCCTCGCCTCGCAGGCCACCTCCGGCTGGCCCGGCACCGACTGGATCGAGGACCTTCTGCTCCACCAGGCGGGCCCCGCCCTCTACACCGAGTGGGCCACCGGCCGTCTCGACTGGCGGGACCCGGCTGTCGAACGCGCCTGGACCACCTGGGCGAAGCTGCTCGGCAAGCGCTCCCCGGAGTCCGTGGAACGCTCCCTGACCACGTCCTTCGAGGGCTCGACCGGCCCGGGCGGACAGCCGCGCGGCCTGCTCGGCTCGCCCGGTTTCCCCTGCACGCACGAACACCAGAGCGCCTTCATCCGGTACGTCTACGCGGGCGAGGACGTGACGGTGGAGCCGTCGGCCCGCTATCTGGACGGACAGTCCGCGTACCGGGACGCCTTCGAGGTCGCGGGGGACATGGCCGCCGTCTTCAGCGACGACCCGGACGCCCAGCAGCTCGTGGAGCGGCTGTCAAGCCCGGCCGGGCGGGAGCTGTGGTGGGCCGAGGCCGATCCGGCGGTACGGCCGCTGTTCCCGGACACGGCCGGGTTGTCGCCGCCGGCCTCCGCGACGCCGGTCGAGCGGGAGATCGACTCCCTGCTCACCTCCCGCGCCCGCACCCTCTGCTTCGACGCCTCCGACGTGATGCCGCCCGAACTCCGGGACGCCTTCCACCGGGCCGTCCTGGAGTTCTTCCGCGACCCCACTCAGCGTGAACTGGACTCGCTGCTCCAGCAGTTGGAGACCGTACGCGTCCAGGTGAACACGGACGCCGGTGTCGACCGCACCTTCCGGCCCCCGCAGGACATCTGCGCGTGAGCGGTCCGCGCCCCTCCGTCCGCGCCGCTCCGTTCTCGCCGGTCCGCTCGCACTCGTGGCGGAGCGCACGGCCGTCGGTCCGGCCTGACATGGTGGTGTCATGTGCTGGAGTGCGACAGCGGACCTGGTGGCGGGTGCGGCCATCACCTCCGTCGGGGCGGCCTGCCTGATCCGGACCCACCGCGCCGCAGACCTGCCCCTCGCCGCGCTGCCCCTGCTGCTCGGCACCCACCAACTGATCGAGGCCAAGGTCTGGCACACCGGCGGAGGGACCGGCGCCGCCACCATGGCCTGGGCCGTCATCGCCCTGCCCCTGCTGGCGGTGTGGGTGCCGGCGGGGGTGTGGTGCGCCGCCGCACGCCCGGCCCGACGCCGGGTGGCGGCGTTCGTGGCGGTGGGCGCGCTGACCGCCGCCTTCCTCGCCCACGGTCTGGCCACCCGCCCGGTCCGGGCCGAGATCCGCGGGCACACCATGGCCTACGTCATCGGGCTGCCCCGGGCGGAACTGCTCGTGGCGGGCTACCTGATCGCCACGGTCGGCGCGCTGCTGCTCTGCGGCGACCGCCACCTCACCGCGCTCGGCGCCCTGGCCGGGGTAGGTGCCGTGGTGTGCTGGCTGCTGTGGCGGCTGGAATTCGTGTCGACCTGGTGCGCGCTGGCGGCGGTCTGCTCGGTGGTCCTGCACGGGTGGGCGCGCGGGCGCCCCGCCCCGAGGCGGGCTCTCCCGGCGATCACCCACCGTCCGTAGGACCTGGCCGCCCCGAGGTCTCCCGGACCACCAGTTCCGGTGCGGAGACCGGATGCGGGGTGATCGGCGCGGACTCCTCCAGTGCTCCGTGCAGCAGGGCGAACGCGGCTCGCCCGAGGCCCGTGAAGTCGAGGCGCACGGTCGTCAGGGACGGCGTCAGATAGGCGGAGTGCGGGGCGTCGTCGAACCCGGCCACGCTGACCTCGCCGGGCACCGGGCGGCCGGCCTCGTGCAGAGCGCGCAGCACACCGAGCGCGAGGTCGTCGTTGCCGCACAGGATCGCCGTGACGGACGGGTCCCCGGCGAGCTTCAGGCCCGCCGCATACCCTCCGGCGGGGCCCCAACCGCCCTGCACGGGAGGGGGTTGCGGAGCGTCGGCCTCCGTCAGGGCCTGCCGCCGGCCTGCGATCCGGGCGCTTGCGGGTCGGGTGTCGGAGGGGATGGCGACGTAGTGGACGGTCTCGTGGCCCAGGGACAGCAGGTGCCGGGTCGCCCGGTAGGCGGCCTCGCGGTCGTCGGTCCACACCCAGGGCCGGTCGTCGGCGGGCGGGCTCGCCGGGGTCTCGACCACGCCGACGACCGGCAGTCCGGCCGGGACCGCCTCCAGGGCCCGGACGCCGGCCGGATCGTAGGCGATCACGACCAGTCCGCCGCCCACGTCGGCGGCGCGCCGCACCTCCGCGGCGACGGTGGCCTCGTCGGCCGATTCGAGGACGCCCACGCCCACCGAGTAGGCGGCCGCGCGGGCCGCCTCCTCGACGCCCCGCAGGATCGAGGCGTAGCCGTAGTGGGTGGTGTCGGCGGTGAGCACGGTCACGGTCCTGCTGCGGCCCCTGGCCAGGGCGAGCGCGGTGGCGCTGCGCCGGAAGCCCAGTTCCTCGACGGCGGCGAGAACCCGTTCCCGCGTCGCCGGTCTGACACTCGGGTGAGCGTTGATCACCCGGGAGACGGTCTGGTACGAGACCCCGGCTGCCGCGGCGACATCCCGGATGCTCGCCGGACCGCGGGTGTGACCGGTCACCTCCATGCGGGGAGTGTGTCGGGCACCGAATGCGGGGTCAAGCCCGGTTGGAGGAGCCCGTCGACGCCGTGCCGTGTCGGCGGGCTCGCGGCGGCGCGACCACGTCGGCCGGGGCCGTTCCGCCCTCGCGTCAGCGGGGCCGGTACGCCCTCGGCAGGGGCATGCCGCGCTCGGCCATGATCTGGCGCACGCGGTTCGGATAGTCGGTGATGACGCCGTCGACGCCGCTGTCCATGAGCGCCTCCAGGGTGGCCGGGTCGTCGCAGGTCCACGGGATGACCTTCAGCCCCCGGGCGTGGGCCTCCTCGACCATCGTCCGGTCGGCGTAGAAGCGGAAGCCGGGGTCGCCGACCTTGCCGCTCTGCGGGAAGCCGTAGTTCGGGGAGAGGGCCTTGACGCCGGGGATCGTGGCGGCCGCCCTGACGAAGTCGCCACCGTAGTCGTCGGCGTCGATCCCGCCGAGCCACGGCGACGCGCCCGGCTTGCCGACCTGGAGGAAGTCGTAGTTGGTGAGGGCGACGAGCGGCCACTTCGGGGCCAGCTCGTGCATCTCCTTGAGCGCGCCCCAGTCGAAGGACTGGATGGTGACCTGCCTCTCGATGCCCGAGCGGTGGATCTCCTCGTGGACGCGCCGGACGAACAGCGCACGCGGCGCGGTCTGTTCGGGTGCGCCGGCCTCGACCTTCGTCTCGATGTTCAGCTTCACCTGCCGCGCCCGGTAGCGCTTGACGAGGTTCAGCACGTCCTTCAGCTCCACCATCCGGAAGCCCTTGACCACCTCCTGCTCGGGGAAGCCGGGCAGCTGCTGGTAACCGCAGTCCATGGTCCTGATCTGAGCCAGCGTCAGATCCTTGATGTACTTGCCGACGTACGGGTACATCGGGTCGCCGGCCGTCACCGGCCCCGTGTCACGGCACTTGACCGCGCTGATCTGCCGGTCGTGGTTGACGACGACCTTCAGGTCCTTGGTGACGTGGGTGTCCAGTTCCAGCGTGGACACCCCGAGGCGCAGCGCCTTCCCGAAGCCCTCCAGGGACTCCTCGGTCGTCATGCCGAGGCCGCCGCGGTGGGCCTGGAGGTCGAAGCGCGGCTTCGGCGCGTGCGGTCGGTGGCCGTCGTACGCCGTCGCGGGCGGGGCGGCCGAGAGCGCGAGCACCGGCACCAGCGCCAGGCCGGCGAGGACATGTCTTGAGGACATCGACACCTCACTCGTGTGGGTCGGGACGCCCACAGACGCTAGTGCGGTCGCGGACCGGTTCAACCCCCCGGACGTGATCCCGCCGTGAATGTCCGGGGAACGCGGTCCCGCCGCCGTCAGGGCGTGGGGATGCCTGCGGGACGGGCCGGGCGGCCCAGGCGGACCGGCACGCCGGGGGAGTACAGGACGCTGACCGGGGCGTCGGCCGGGGCGGGCAGCCCGGCCGCGGTGACGAGGTCCTGCTCGCAGGTGAGCAGCTCGGCGCGGTACAGGGGCCAGCGCGGATGGTGGTTGGGCAGGTAGGCCAGCGGTTCGGGGCCGCCGAAGAAGGCGTTGTGCATGCCCCAGCGGGCGGTGAGGAAGTGCTCCAGGCCGGTCGGCTCCCCGATGCGTTCACCGGTCCGCACCGTGAGGAGGCTGCGGGCGCCGCGGGGGCCGGGCCAGCGACGTGAGCTGGTGTAGGTGACGGTGTCACCGGCCCTGCGGACGCTCATCCGCGACCACAGATACGGCAGCCGGAAGCCGAGCCGTCCCATCACCACCGGGATCAGCCGGGAGGCGTCCATCGAGCGGAACACCACGCCCCGCCGTCCGTGCGCGTCCACCGAGTACAGGCGCACGTTGGTCTCCGGGAAGGTCCCGAGGTACGGCACCCCCGGCAGCCCCAGCCAGCCGACCCGGTGCATCCGGAAGGCGACCAGCCCGACGTAGGTGAGCCCGTCGTGCGTGTCGGGGACCGTGCCGCGCGGCAACAGCCCTGCCACGACCTCCGGTTCGACGGCCCAGTGGATGAAGGCGAGGTCGAGCCACTGCTGGGTGAGCAGCGGGACCCCTGTGAGGGCGGGGGCGTCCGGGGTGACGGGAGTGGGGTTCGGCACGGGGTCCACGGTGTCAGAGGCCGGAAGCGCCCCGCCGGGCGGGGACGGGGAACGGCGTCCGCCGGGCCGCATCGGCCCGGCGGACGCCGTCGTGTCGTCGCGGTGTCAGGAGCGGCGTCCGGCCGGATCGTGCACCGCGGTGTCCCGGTCACCGCCGGAGACCGGCACGGGGGCGGCCGGTGTCTCCTTCGCCCGGTCCGCGTGCCCCGGCCACCAGGCGGCGTGGCCGATCAGGGCGGTGAGGCTGGGCGTGAAGAACATCGCCATGACGAAAGCGGCGACGGCGATGCCGAAGGAGACCGCGAAGCCCATCTCGGTGAGCAGGGCGTTGCCGGCCAGCATCATCGTGGCGAAGGTCGCCGCCAGGATGAAGCCCGCCGCGGCCACCGTGGGACCGGCGTGACGCAGCGCCATACCGGCCGCCTCGCGGGGTTCTCGGCCCTCGCGGGCCTCCTCCCGCAGCCGGGCGATCATCAGGATGTTGTAGTCGGTGCCGATGGCGACCACGAAGAGATACATGATCACCGGGAGCATGAACATCAGCCCCGAGTGCCCCTGGCCCTCCTGGAAGATCCACACCGTGGCACCGAGCGTCGCACCGAAGCCCAGGCCCACCGACGCCATCAGGTACAGGGGGGCGACCACACTGCGCAGCAGCAGCCCCAGGATGAGCATGATCAGCGCGGCGGCGACGGGGAACACCGTCCGGTAGTCGTGGTTGACCGCCGTGTCGATGTCCTTGAAGATCGAGGACATGCCGCCGACCAGGGCCTCGGTGCCGTCCGGGGCGTCGGCGTGCGCCACGTCGCGGACCCGGCCCACCGTCTCGATGGCCTTGTCCGTCGACGCCTCGTACTTGAGGGTGACGGTGAAGTCCGCGGTGGTGCCGTCCTTGCTCGCCTGCGACAGACGGGCGTTCGCCACACCGTCCACGGCCCCGAGCTTCTTCGCGTACGCGTCGAAGACCGTGGTGTCGATCGGCTTGCCGTCGGTGCTGGACAGGTAGACGTCGGTCGGTGCGGCGGCACCGGCCGAGTACGCCTTCTGCATCTCGTCCTGGACGACCATCGACTCCTTGGTCTTGGGCATGGAGCCGGACGCCAGGTCGAACGTGGCGTTGTAGCCGAACGTCCCGAGCGACAGCGCGACCAGGATCAGACCCGAGAGCCCGGCGGTGAGCGCCGGACGGTTCCGCACCCCGCGGCCCAGCGCGGCGAACCGGGCGTTCTCCGGCTCGCGCTGCCAGGACTTGGACGGCCAGAACACCTTCGGGCCGATGAGCGAGACGACGGCCGGGATCAGTGTCAGACCCGCGATCAGAGTGACGGTCACCGCGATCGCCAGTGCCGGACCCATCTGCTTGAGGAAGCCCAGCGTCGACAGGACCAGCGCGAGGAAGGCGATGATGACCGCGCCGGCGGCGGAGGCGATGGCCTCACCGACCCGGTCGACCGCGTTGATCATGGCCTGCTTCGGCTCGTCGCCGAGGCGCAGACGTTCGCGGTAGCGGAACATCAGGAACAGGAAGTAGTCGGTGCCCACGCCGAACAGCACGACGATCAGGATCGACGAGATCGAGCTGTTGGCCTGGAGGCCGAAGAGCTTGGTGGCGTAGGCGATCAGCCCGTTGGCGATCGCGGACACCAACCCGATGGTGATCAGGGGCAGGAAGGCCAGGATCGGGGCCCGGAAGATGATCAGCAGGGTCACCAGGATGATGAGGAAGGTGCCGATGCCGATCAGTGCCTCGCCGCGCTTGGACGAGTCCTGCTGGTCGAGCGCCTGGGCGGCGGAACCGCCGAGCTTCACATCGAGGTTCGTGCCCTTGGCGAGCTGTTTGACGTCGTCGCGCAACACCTTCGCCGCGTCGGCCTGCTTGGGCTGGCCGGCGTTCTTGCTGTCCATCTGGACCAGGGTCAGGGCGTACCTGCCGTCCGAGGACGGCTGGCCGGGGACGACCTTCTGCACCTCGTCGATCTTCTTCTTGCCCAGCTCGGAGGTGATCCGGGCGACGTCCTTCCGGTCGGCGGCGGTCAGCTTGCCGCCGTCGGTGCGCTGGTACAGCGCGATAGCGGAGGGGGTGAAGGCGCTGGGGAACGCCCTCTCCTGGACCTGCGCCGCTTTGATGGACTCGTAACTCTTGGGGAGAAAGCTGCTCTCGTCACTGTTCGAGGGCAGGCTCGGAGCGGTGGCCACGATCGCCACGGCTGCGATCAACCACGCAACGATCGTCCAGACGGGATGTCGGACGACAGCGTTGCCAATACTTCGGAACATGCGGAAGGTCCTCCTGGGAAGGAAGATCACCGCAGCCCGGGGAGCGGTCCCTGGCATCGGCGACCCCCGGCGGTCCCCCAGGATCCCCCCGTGGGACCGGCCGGATAGTTGACTTGAGCTCTCATCGTAGTGATCACGGGTGAAGATCGCTTGACCGGGAGTCAGCCGGACCCTGGCTGATGCCGGGCGAGGGCGATGTGGAGGGTCGGAGGCGGTGTGTGCGGTGTCGCGGGCTTGCTGTTCGGGGCCGTCGGGGAGGTGGTTGATGTCCCGGCGGGTGCGGCTGAGGTGCTGGAGTCGGGTGGTGCGGGCGAGGCGCGCGGACTCGTAGCGGCGCAGGGCGGCTCGGGGGTCGTCGGGGGAGTCGGTCGGACCCTGCCCGGCGCCAGGCTGGGGAGGGCGATCCCCGCTCCCGGAGCCGCCTGGTCGTGCCAGATACCCGGTCGGGGTCAGGGGGCCTCGGTGAGGGCCTGTTCGGCGTCGTAGCCGTAGATCCAGCCGTTGGCCGCCAAGGGGTCGGAGGTGGTGAGGGCGGCGTCGCGGGCTTGCTGTTCGCGGCCGTCGGGGAGGTGGTTGATGTCCCGGCGGGTGCGGCTGAGGTGCTGGAGTCGGGTGGTGCGGGCGAGGCGCGCGGACTCGTACCGGCGCAGAGCGGCGCGGGGGTCGTCGGGGGAGTCGGCGAGGCAGCGGGCCAGCACCGCCGCGTCCTCGACGGCCTGGGCCGCCCCCTGTGCGAAGAAGGGAAACATCGGGTGGGCGGCGTCGCCGAGCAGCGTGATCCCGCCCCGGCTCCACCGGCGCAGCGGCGCCCGGTCCAGCAGGGCCCAGCGGCCAGGGGTGCCACCGGCCGCGATCAGGGCCCGTACCCGTGGGTCCCAGTCGGCGAACTGGGCCCCGAACTCCTCGGGGGAGGCCGTCGCGCTCCAGGACTCGTGGGTGTGGTCACCGGCCGGGGCGACGGCGACGACGTTGATGGCTTCGCCACCGGCGATCGGATAGTGCACGAAGTGCCGTCCGGGCCCCAGCCAGACGGTGTGGGTCGGCCGCCGCGCGAACTCCGGAGCTGTCGCGGCGGGCACCAGGGTGCGGAAGGCGCACAGCCCGGAGTGCTCCGGCGGGGCGGGCTCGGTGACCGCGCCTCGGACGACCGAGTGCACCCCGTCGGCGCCGATCACGACATCCGCCCGCGCCAGGCTGCCGTCGGCGAAGCGGAGCACCACACCGTCCCCGGCGGTCTCGTCGACCGACGTGCACCGGGCGCCCAGCCGGATCCACTCGCCCGGCACGGCGGACCTGAGGGCGCTGAGCAGATCGGCCCGGTGCAGGCCGTAGGTCCGCTCGCCGTAGAGCCGCTCGCAGACGCCGGTGAGCTGCTCCACCGAGAGCACCGAACCGTCCGTCCAGCGCCGGAACTCCCAGGCGCGTTCCAGTGCCACGGCCCGCCGCAGGAACGGCCCCAGCACGCCGAGGCGACGCAGCAGCCGTACGACATTGGGGGCCGCCACCAGACCGGCGCCGACCTCGGCGAGCACGGACGCCTGCTCGTGGACCGTGGCCGTCAGACCCGCGCGCCGCAGGAAGCCGGCGGCGGCGAGACCGCCGATGCCACCGCCGACGACGGCGATCCGCGGACCGTGAGGGAGGGCGGGCATCCGTCCACTCTATGCGGCACCCGGCAGGTCCGCAGCAGGTGAACACCGTGCCAACGTCCGTCGGGTGGAGGGGATTTGCCGAGATGAGGCTGTATGCGGACAGGACGGCGAGGGGCGGGCGCCTGCGGATGCGGCCGTCGCCGCAGAGGACGAGCGGGCCCCCTGAGCACAGGGCCGTTCGGGTGTTCTGCTGTGCTTCTCCTCACCCGGCTCCCACAAATTTACTAGGACGTCCTACTATTTTCTCAGCTCGCGTTCTTCGACGTGTCCTGGGAAGGCTCCGCCATGAGCGATCTGCATCGCCCCGTCCACCCCGTCCGCCTGGTCACCGCCTCGGCGCTGTTCGACGGGCACGACGCCTCGATCAACATCATGCGACGGATCTTCCAGTCGCAGGGCGCCGAAGTCATTCACCTCGGCCACAACCGATCCGTGCGGGAGGTCGTGGACGCGGCCCTGGAGGAGGACGCGCACGGCGTGGCCGTCTCCTCCTACCAGGGCGGACATGTCGAGTACTTCGAGTACCTGGTGGCCTCGCTGCGGAAGCAGGGCGCGGAGCACATCCGGGTGGTGGGCGGCGGCGGCGGAGTGATCGTGCCGGAGGAGATCGCCCGGCTCCGGGAGAGCGGGGTGACGATCTTCTCCCCCGAGGACGGTCAGCGACTGGGTCTCGCGGGCATGGTGAACTCGGTCGTCAAGGACTGCGACTTCGACCTCTGGGACGGCAGGCCGGCCGACCTCACCGCGGTGCTGACCGGTGACCGGTTCGCGATCGCCCGCGCCCTGACCGGCGCCGAACTCGGCAAGCTGCCCGAGGAGTTCCGGCGCCAGCTGCGGGCCACGGCGGCCGCGCGGAACGTTCCGGTGCTCGGCATCACCGGCACCGGCGGTTCCGGGAAGTCGTCCCTGACCGACGAACTGGTACGACGGTTCCGCGTCGACCAGCGGGACGGCCTGCGCATCGCCGTGATCGCGGTCGACCCGACCCGTAGGCGGGGCGGTGGGGCGCTGCTCGGTGACCGGATCCGGATGAACTCCCTGGACGGCGAGCGGGTGTTCTTCCGCAGCCTCGCCACTCGCGGCAGCCGCGAGCTGCCCGAACACCTCTCCGACGTGATCGACGTCGTGAAGGCCGCCGGATTCGACCTGGTGATCGTGGAGACCCCGGGCATCGGCCAGGGCGACGCGGCGATCGTGCCGTTCGTCGACGCCTCCCTGTACGTGATGACTCCGGAGTTCGGCGCGGCCTCGCAGCTGGAGAAGATCGACATGCTCGACTTCGCCGACGTCGTGGCGATCAACAAGTTCGAGCGGCGCGGCGCCAAGGACGCCCTGCGGGACGTGGGCCGCCAACTCGTCCGCAACCGAGAGGCGTTCGGGAAGCGGCCCGAGGACATGCCCGTGTACGGCACCTCCGCGGCCACCTTCAACGACGACGGGGTCACCGCGCTCTATCAGCACCTCAAGGACACTCTGGCGGAGAAGGGCCTGCCGCTGTCCGAGGGGGCGCTGGAGCGGGCGGACGTACGCCACTCCTCCGGCATCCGCCAGGTGGTTCCCGCCGACCGGGTGCGCTACCTCGCCGAGATCACCGACGCCGTCCGCGGCTACCACGCCGAGACACTGCGACTGGCCGAGCAGGCGCGGCGGGTCCAGCGGCTGCAGATGGTCGAGGGCGAGCTCGCCGACGCCGGCCTGGACTCCGAGGACGTGCGGTCCCTGCTGACCGAGGCGCGCCGGCAGCTGCCGTACGAGATCACGGAGCAGATCACGAACTGGCCCTCGGTGATCGCTTCTTACTCGGGTGACGAGCAGGTCGTGAAGGTCCGCGACCGGGAGATCCGCACCAAGCTGACCCGTGAGTCGCTGTCGGGCAACAAGATCCCCCGCGTCGCCCTGCCCCGCTTCACCGACCACGGCGAACTGGTCCGGTTCTGGCGGGCGGAGAACCTGCCCGGTCACTTCCCCTTCACCGCCGGGGTGTTCCCCTTCAAGCGCGACGGCGAGGACCCGGCCCGCATGTTCGCCGGGGAGGGTGATCCCTTCCGTACCAACCGCCGATTCAAGCTCCTGTCGGAGGGCCAGCCGGCCACCCGCCTGTCCACCGCCTTCGACTCCGTCACCCTCTACGGCCGCGACCCCGACGAGCGCCCCGACATCTACGGCAAGGTCGGCACCTCCGGCGTCTCGGTGGCCACCCTGGAGGACATGAAGGCGCTCTACGACGGCTTCGACCTGGTGGCGCCCACGACCTCCGTGTCCATGACGATCAACGGACCCGCGCCGGCGATCCTGGCGTTCTTCCTCAACACCGCGATCGACCAGCAGACCGAGCGGTTCCGTGCCGAGGAGGGCCGCGACCCCTCGCCCGAGGAGACGGCCGAACTGCGCGCGCACGCGCTGGCGAACGTGCGCGGCACCGTGCAGGCCGACATCCTCAAGGAGGACCAGGGCCAGAACACCTGCCTGTTCTCCACCGAGTTCTCCCTGCGGATGATGGCCGACATCCAGGAGTGGTTCATCGCCCACCAGGTCCGCAACTTCTACTCGGTGTCCATCTCCGGCTACCACATCGCCGAAGCCGGCGCGAACCCCATCAGCCAGCTCGCCTTCACCCTGGCCAACGGCTTCACCTACGTCGAGGCCTATCTCGCCCGCGGCATGCGCGTCGACGACTTCGCCCCCAACCTGTCGTTCTTCTTCTCCAACGGCATGGACCCCGAATACTCCGTGCTCGGCCGGGTCGCCCGCCGTATCTGGGCGGTCGCGATGAAGGAGAAGTACGGCGCCGGCGAGCGCAGCCAGAAGCTGAAGTACCACGTCCAGACCTCCGGACGCTCCCTGCACGCGCAGGAGATGGACTTCAACGACATCCGCACCACGCTCCAGGCGCTCATCGCCATCTACGACAACTGCAACAGCCTGCACACCAACGCCTACGACGAGGCCGTGACCACCCCCACCGAGGAGTCCGTCCGCCGGGCCCTGGCCATCCAGCTGATCATCAACCGGGAATGGGGCCTCGCGATGAACGAGAACCCGCTCCAGGGGTCGTTCATCATCGACGAACTCACCGACCTGGTCGAGGAAGCCGTGCTTCAGGAGTTCGAGCGGATCAGCGAACGCGGCGGTGTGCTCGGGGCCATGGAGACCGGCTATCAGCGCGGCCGTATCCAGGACGAGTCGATGCTCTACGAGCAGCGCAAGCACGACGGTTCCCTGCCCCTGATCGGCGTCAACACCTTCCGCAACCCCCACGCCGACACCGCCGAGCCCGGCGTCGTCGAACTCGCCCGCGCCACCGAGGAGGAGAAGCAGTCCCAGCTGGAGCGGGTACGGGACTTCCACGCCCGCCACCACGACGAGGCCCAGGCCGCCCTCGCCGCCCTCAAGGACGCGGCGGTACGGGGCGAGAACGTGTTCGCGGTGCTCATGGACGCCACCCGGGTCTGCTCCCTCCAGCAGATCACCGAGGCCTTCTTCGAGGTCGGCGGCCAGTACCGGCGCAACGTCTGATCCACGCCGTTACGACAGTCGCCGTGAGCCGGGAGGCAGCACCCCCGGCTTCACGGCGACTGTCCCGATGCCGTGCCGGCTCCGCCGCCCACCGGTGAGGAGGACCAGCGCCGCTACGACGACCGTCAGGACACCGCCGCCCGTCACGGTCCACGGGACCCCGAGGGCGGCGCCTGCCGTACCGTGCAGGAGGTCGCCCAGGCGTGTCCCTCCGGCCGCCACCACCGTGTCGATCCTCTGGAGCCGGCCGCGCACGCCGTCAGGACGGCCGTCTGCAGCACCGTCTTCCGGAAGACCCCGAGCGCGAGGAGCGCACCGCCGGCCAGGAGCAGCCATACCACGGCTGCGGGCAGTGAGCGTGCCGTCCCGAACCCCGCGACCGCCAGGCCCCACGTCCCGGCGGACACCGCCACCGCGACACCGTGGCGGTGGACGCGGGTGAAGGCCCCGGAGACCAGCGCGGCCAGGACACCACCGGCCGGCCGAGGGACAGGGCGGCGAAGTCGCAGAGATAGATCCTCAGCAAGACCTGACGTGACATCACCATCCGTATGCCGTAAGCAATCTGACGCAGCACCGGCTCGTGCCGTCGCTCACCGCCGCGCTCCGCGGGGCAGCGCGGGCAGCCGCCACACCGCCCACACCGTGGCGCAGACGGCGACCGAGTCCGCCAGATACAGCGTCCCGCTCCCGATGGCCGGCAGCAGACCACCGGCCAGCAGCGGTCCGGCGACCCCGGCCGACAGCAGGACCATCGACTGCAGGGCGTTGGCGGCGGGAAGCAGCTCGGGGCGCACCAGACGCGGTGTCACGGCCCTGCTCACCGTGGAGTTGGCGCCGAACAGCGCCTGCGGCGCCCCCACCAGCACGAGCAGTGCACCGACCGACCGGAGATCCGCCCGCGCCTGCGCCCACAGCAGCAGAGACGTCACCCCGATGCCGGCCGCGGTCGTCAGCAGCACCCGCCGCCGGTCCCGTACATCGGCGAGCGCCCCGGCCCACAGCGCCGCCGCGGCCATCGGGGCGAGGCCCACCCAGGCCGACGAACCGGAGAACGGGTAGATCTGCAACGGGACGACGAACGCGGTCAGTTGAGCCCCGAGGGCGGTCACGATCTCCGCGGCCCACACCCAAGGTCAACCGACGAGGGCGCGCACCCGGGCGAGCAGAGGCCGCGCAACGGCAGTCCAGGACGCCGGCGGTTGCCCGGCGTCAGCCCCGCGGTGCCGCCGTGCTGCCCCTCACCACCAGCCGCGTCGGGACGAGATCGGTGCCGGGCCGGCCGCCCTCACCCGCGCGGATCTGCTGCAGCACCTTCTGGACACAGCGGTGCCCCACCTCCGCGAAGTCCTGGTGCACGGTGGTGAGCGGCGGTACGAAGTACGCCGCGTCGGGAATGTCGTCGAAACCGACCACGCTGACGTCGTACGGCACGGACAGCCCCCGCTCGTGGAACGCGCGCAGCAGCCCCAGCGCCATCTGGTCGTTGGCGGCGAACACGGCGGTGCAGTCCGGTGGTTCGGCGAGCACGAGCCCGGCCGCGTATCCGGACTCGGCCGACCAGTCCCCGTAGAGCGCGGGCGGCACCGGCCGCCCGGCCTCCCGGAGCACCGCGCGCCAGGCCTGGGCCCGCCGCTGCCCCGCGAAGGACGCCTGCGGTCCGGTGACATGCCATACGGTCCGGTGGCCCAGGTCGAGCAGATGCTGCACGGCCTGCCGGGCGCCGTCCGCCTGATCGGTGTCGACCACGCTGTGACGGTCGCCGGCGTCGGAGTCCACCACGACGACATGCACGCCGGGCGGCAGCTGCACCGTCCCGGTGTCGAGGAGATGGATCTCCATGATGACGATGACCGCGTCCACGGCCAGCTCGCCCATGCGCGTGAAGGCGCCCAGCACGTTGTCCTGCGTCGGGACGTCGATGGGGATCAGGGTGATCGCGTACCCCTCGGCCGCCGCATGGGTGGCGATCGCCTCCACCGTGCGGCTGTTGCCCGTGGAGGACAGGCTGAACAGGATCACGCCGATGGTGTTGAACTGGCCGTACCGCAGCGCCCGCGCGGCACTGTTGGGGCGGTAGCCCAGTTCCCGCATCGCCGCCAGGACCTGCTCGCGCGTCGAACTGATCACGCCCGGGTGACCGTTGGAGACCCGTGAGACGGTCTGCGAGGAGACACCCGCGAGCTTGGCCACGTCGGCCATGGACACGCGCTGCTTGCGTCTGCCTCCGGGGACACCGGATCCTCCCCGCTCCACCACTGCTGCCTCCTCCGTCCGCACACGAACCTGTTGCGTGTCGTATCGGATGTTACGTGTGGGAAACCTTGACGGTCGCCGAGGCGGATGCCACGATTCCGGCGCCGTCATGTTTACGTAAACATGCTGTCATTCCGAAAGGGTTTGGTCGATGCGCAAGACCCCCGTCAGCACCCGTCGCGCCCCGAGGCTGCGTGCCTCGCTCGTCGCCGTCGCGATCGCCGCGATCAGCGGCGCCACCCTCACCGGCAGCCCCGCCTCCGCCGCCGCGCCGACCACCGACACGACCCAGTTCAAGGGCGTCAACTGGGCCGACCCGCGCGACAACTTCGCCGACGACGAGCTCCAGCTGTCGGGCCTGTCGACCTCCGACACCTACGCCCAGACCTACATCAAGGCGAGCCGCATCATCTCGGCGTTCCGCGCCAACCTCGGCGCCAACACCGTCCGGCTGCCGATCAACCCGTACACCGTCAACGGCTCCTACTGGAAGTCGTACAAGGGCGTCATCGACGCCGCGACGGCCCACGGCTTCAAGGTCATCGTGTCCTACTGGGAGGGCACCGGTGACCGCAAGGACGGCTACATCGACGACGAGGCCACCTACTGGCCGATGTGGAACACCGTCGTCAAGGCCTACAAGGGCAACTCCCGGGTCTACTTCGAGCCGATGAACGAGCCGCACGGCTACACCGACGCCCAGTGGGCCGACATCGCCGCGAAGTGGCTGGACACCTACAAGTCGGTGCCGCGCAACCGCGTCTTCGTCAGCGGCGCCGGCTACAACGACCACGTCACCACGGTGTGCGCCGACCCCCGCCTGAAGGGCACCTACCTGTCGCTGCACCACTACGGCTTCTGGAAGTCGTACGCCACCTACGACGAGTGGGTCGCCGACCTGAAGGTGCGCATCGGCGACTGTGCGAACCGGACCGTGGCGGACGAGTTCGGCGCGCCGATGACGACCGGCCTGAACTACAACGTGAAGACCCCGGACGACAACTTCGTCAACTACGTGCAGGCCGTCACCGACACCTTCCGTGAGCTGAAGATGGGCTCGGTGTACTGGCCGGGCCTGCGCACCGACGACATCTACTCGGTGCAGAAGCTCGTCGGTCCGTCGGCCCGCCCGTGGCTGGAGACCACCAACCGGACCGGCGCCGACCGCCTCGCCTGGGCCTGGGGCCGCGGCAAGCCCGTCCAGGGCTGATCCCGCACGCCCCGTCCGGCCGCGGTGCCTTCCGGTACCGCGGCCGACCGGCGTCCGGGGCGGCCGATCGGACATGGCCGACTCGCGCCCTACCCACGCCCTCCTGAACTGCCCAGACTGCTGGACAGGGACACCGGGGGGAGGCCGCCGTGGCCAGGCGCCGAAGGGGTACGGCCGCGCGCAGAAGGCGGGCGCGGAGGATCAGGTCGGGCGCGGGAGGCGGCGCGGTGGCGCTGCTCCTCCTGGTGGTGTTCTGGACGCGCGTGTGGCCGTATCTGTTGGGTTTCCTGCTGGTCGGTGCGGCGGGGACGATCGGATGGTGGCTGTGGCGCACGGACCGGCTGCTGCGCGCCGGGGACCGTCGTCGGCGCGAGGAGGACGCGTTGCGGGCCGGCCGGCGGACCCTCGCCGAGGTGGACGTCATGACGGGCACCGAGTTCGAGGAACTGGTCGCGGGACTGTGCCGCCGCGACGGGTGCACGCAGGTCCGCCGGGTGGGCGGGGCGGGCGACAACGGCGCCGACGTCCTCGGGCGGCTGCCGGACGGGCGGACCATGGTCGTCCAGTGCAAACGGTACGCGCCGAGCCGGGCGATCCCGAACCGCGAGCTGCGCGATCTGGTGGGCGCCCGGGTGCACTTCGGCGCCGACGTGGCCGTCTTCGTGACGACCTCGCGCTTCACCGGACCCTCCGAGAAGTTCGCCGTGCAGCACGACATCCTCGCCGTGCACCGCGACCTCCTCGGCCTGTGGAACAACGGGGCCTGTCTCCTGGCGGTGGCCGGGGTGAACGGCCGCGGCCAGGGCGACGCCCGGCACCGGGCCCGCTGGAAGCAGGCGTACGGCGGCTGAAGTACGGGGAGACGCAGGTCACATCTGGACGTGTCACAATCCGGCGGCCCATTCAGTCATAGGTGTGTAGCCATCAACAACGGCCGAAGGAGCACACCATGGAAGCCCGACTCGACGTCTTCGCCAGCCCGCTGACCGGCAAGCTGCTGAAGCACTTCGCCGCCGCGGGCAAGGTGGTCACGGACTCGGGACTGCCGGTGACGACCCAGGAACTGGTGAAGATCCGCGCGAGCCAGATCAACGGCTGCGGGTTCTGCCTCGACATGCACACCAAGGAGGCCGCCGCCGCGGGCGAGACCGCGCAGCGCCTCCACATGGTCGCGGCCTGGCGTGAGGCCAAGGTCTTCACCGAGGCCGAGCGGGCCGCGCTGGAGCTGGCGGAGCAGGGCACCCGCCTCGCCGACGGGACCGGCGTGCCGGACGAGGTCTGGGAGAACGCGGCCAAGCACTACGACGAGGAGCAGCTCTTCGCGCTGGTCTCCCTGATCGCCGTCATCAACGCCTTCAACCGGCTGAACGTCATGACCCAGCAGCCGGCCGGAGACTACGTGGTCGGTCAGTTCGGCTGAGCCTGACGGGCCGGATGGCCGGACCGGGGGCTGCAGACCCCGGGCCCGACCTCGGCCCCTGGACCGGCGCGCGGCGGCCTCTCCCGTGGACGCCGGTCACACCTGCCGGTGCTCGATCCCCAGCAGACTCGCCGCGGCCCCGAAGTCGGCGCCGTGGTGCCCCACCGCCAGCGACCAGTGATGCCCGACCCCCGTCGCGCTCCACGCGTCCACCCACTCGCCGGGATCCCGGCCGAAGTCGACCCGGCTGGTGGTGTTCCCGATCTCCAGCAGCGGCCCGGGGACGACCGTACCCTGCGAGGTGATGAACGACAGGCTGCCGTCGGCGTCCTGGCCCAGCCCGAGCAGGGTCACGGGCCCGTGCCGCACGTCGAACTCGACGCTGACACCCCAGCCGCGCTTGCCGTGGTAGACACCGAGGCCGCGCAGCAGCGGATCGCGGGCACTGAGCGCGAGGTGGGCGGGACCGTCGTGGCCCATCTCCACCACCCCGTCCTCGAAGTTCAGCGCCTGGATCTCCGTGAAGGAACCCCCGGCGCCGACGCTCTGCGAGGCCAACTGGGCGAGGCTGGTGCGCAGTTCGAACTCGCCGGCCGCGGGCACTCCCCGGGCGGTGAGCAGGGAGGCGCCCAGGATCATGCCGGCGCCGAGCCGTTCGTGCTGCTCGCCGTCCAGTCCCCGGTGGTAGTACGCGAGGGTGTCGAGGCCGAAGTCCTCCACCAGCCGGTCCAGCGCCACCGACACGGTCGCGCCCCACGCGAAGTCCTCGTCGACCACACTGTCGTCGACGGTGAAGATCCGCCGGGCGAGCTCCACCCGCTCCCGGGTCTCCGCCTCCGTCACCTGCTCCACCCGGTGCCGCAGATCGTCGAACTCCAGCACCTCGACATGCGACCCGAACGTCGCCGACAGCAGCGTCGGATCGGTCTGCACGTCGAGCATCCCGGGATACACGTGCCCCATGAGCCCGTGCCGGGCGTGCCGGAGCGCGGCCCGGACGTGCGCGGCCCGCACCCACCGCTCGATGCGCCGCCACGCCGACTCCTGGCGCAGCCAGCCCGACACCGACCGGAAGGGGATACCGGCCCGGCGGAAGACGTTGCCGACCTCAGGCACGGAGCACTGCGAGCAGTACGCCAGCCAGTCGCCCGTGTCGAAGGAGGCGTGGTCCATCCGCTCGGACGGCTGGAGGTCGACCACCAGGACCGGGGTGTTGGTGCGCTGTGCGATCGGCAGCACCATCGACGAGGTCAGATAGGTCGTCAGGAACAGCACGATCAGATCGCAGTCCACGCGTCGGAGCCGCTCGGCGGCCGCCGCGCCCTCCTGCGCGTCGGAGACGAACCCGGCGTCCGTCACCTCCGCGTCCAACCGGCCCAGTCGCTCGGCGACATAGGCCGCCGACTCCTTCAACTGGGGCAGCAGTCCCGGGAACTGCGGCCAGTAGGTGCCGAGGCCGCCGGAGACGAGGCCGATCCGCGGGCGGCGCCGGGTCACGGGCGGGAGCAACTCGCCCAGGCCGGTTTCCCGTTCACCGGCGTACGTCGTGGTGGATTCGGTCGTCGCCATGGTCGGCGCTCCTTCGGGATGCGGTTCAGGCCTGCGCGACCTTCAGATCCGCCGGTGCGGTGGCGGCCGGGGACGCGCGGGGGACGAGGACACGGACGATGTACAGACCCGCGAAGGCCGACAGCGCCATGCAGCCGGTGATGACCCAGAGCAACAGGCTGGGGCTGCGGTCGAGCAGGGCGGGCGTGACGAACGCGACGCCCGCGAAGACCCCGCGCGAGACGGCATAGGTGATCCCCTGTGTGGTGCCCCGGGTCTCCGCGGGCAGGGTCAGCTGCGACCACACCTTGTAGTTGGCCTCGCCCGCGAAGGGATAGGACAGCTGGTAGAGGACGTAGAAGACGAGGAAGCCGACGATGGCGCCCAGGGTGAGCGTGCCGATCGCGAAGGCCGCGATCTGCACGACCGTGGCGATGTAGAACATGCGGTCGCGCCGCGGGCCGTCGGCGATCCGGACGAAGGCGAGCGTCAGCAGCAGGCCGATCGGCAGACAGGCGAGGTTGATGCCGGTGGCCACGCTCTGCGAGGCACCGCTGACGGTGACCAGCAGATACGTCGTGAACTGGCCCATGGTGTTGGCGCCCAGGCCCCAGGTGACGTAGAAGGCGAAGGTCGCGAGCATGGGCACCAGGGCGGCACGGGTCCAGACGTTCTTGAGCGCGACCCCCTGTTCGGCGGCCGGCTTGTCGACCGGGACCTCGTCCTGGGCCGGATCCGGGCCGGTGGCCAGCTCCAGCCGGGAGCGCAGATGCCAGGTGACCAGTGCGGCGACCGCCAGATGGGCGGTGATGAGCCGCGCCCCGATCATGCCGGTGTCCGACAGGGCGAACCCGGCGAAGACCACGACGATGATGCCCAGCATCCACATGACCTGCGTGAACGCGATGAGCCGACCCCGGGCGTGGTCGGGGGAGGCGTCCGAGACCACGGCCAGGGACGTCGGCAGGTCGGCGCCGGCCGCGAGACCGGCGAGCAGCACACCCACCAGAAGGGTGATGTCGTCGGGCGCGAGCGTGATGATGACCGCCCCGACGGCGTAGCAGAGGATGTCGAGGTTGTAGAGCCGGCGGCGGCCGAACACGTCGGCGAGCCGTCCGCCGACGAGGGAGCCGACGGCGATGCAGATGGTGACGATCGCGCTGATGGCGCCGGCCATCCAGACGCCCATGTCGTAGGCGTCCCGGTAGATGGCCAGGTTGACGCCGATGCTCACGATGAGAGCGGCGTCGAGGTAGGACGCCATGCCGGAGAGGGTCGCGACCTTCCACAGGCGCTTCTCGATGGGCGGTTCCGGCTGGCTGGGGGCAGGCGAGGTTCGGGCCATGATGCGGCTCCGTCTGGGGAGAGGGGGTCCGAGCGGAGGGGGACGTCGCTGTTCTCGGCCGATGTCCAGCGACTATAGGAGGGTAAAAACGTTCCAACAAGACGTCATGCGGCCATCCGTGGAAACGACCTGACGGCCCCGCAGCTCTGGTGGGCACCGTGGGGGTGTCCTACGGTGAGGCTGACGTAAAACGTTTTTGATCCGTGAGAGTGTCCGGGCCGTAGTCGGAAGGACCCATCCGTGATCTCTCCAGCCCTGCGACAGCTGTTCGACAACCCGCCCCGGGACTTCGGCCCCACCCCGCTGTGGTGGTGGTCCGGCGCGAAGGTGACCCGCGACCGTCTGGCCTGGCAGCTGCGCCGGTTCGCGGACGGCGGCGTCCACAACCTCGTGGTGATCAACCTGGCACCGGCCGGCCCCACCTTCGGCGCCCGCACCGACGACCCGGTGTGGTTCGGCGAGGAGTGGTGGGCCCGCTTCACGGACGCCTGCGAGCTCGCCGGGGACCTGGGCACCCGCCTGTGGTTCTACGACCAGATCGGCTTCTCCGGCGCCAACGTCCAGGGGAGCATCACCCGAAAGCACCCCGAGGCGGCGGGCCGCGCCCTGCGCTCGCGTCGGACGGTCGTCTCCGGCGGCACCGTCGCACTGCGGGGCACGGAGACGCTGGTGGGTGCCTACGACAGCGCGGGCGGCCGCCTGCCGGTCGCCGGCCCGGCGCGGGTCGAGGCCCCCGACGGAACCGAGGTGCGCCTGGTCCTCGCCGTCCCCACGGCCTTCGACTATCTGGACCCGCAATCCGTCGGTCGCCTGTTCGACGCCATCCATCACGAGTACGACCGCCGCGTACCCGGGTACCTGGGCAACGTCATCGCCGGCAGCTTCCAGGACGAGCTGCCCGCCACCAACTCCTGGACCGCCCGGTTCCCCGAGGAGTTCCGCACCCGACGCGGCTACGACCTCCTCGAACACCTCCCCGCCCTGTTCGCGGGGGACGACTCCGACCGGGCCCAGAGGATCCGCGCCGACTACTACGCCGTCCGCGCCGAACTCACCGAGGAGGCCCTGTTCCGTCCCCTCGCCGCCTGGCACGAGGAGCGCGGCCTGCTCCTGGGGTGCGACCAGAGCCACCCCGCCCGCTCCGGCTTCCCGGCCCAGTCGACGCAGCTCTACACGGACTACTTCCGCACCCACCGCTGGTACAGTGCCGCCGGCAGTGACCACCACGGCGACGCCAAGGTCCACTCCTCCATGGCCCACCTCTACGGCCACGAGCGCGTCTGGATCGAGTCGTTCCACTCCTCCGGCTGGGGCGGCACCCTGGAGGAGACCTACGACTGGCTGCTGCCGTTCCTGCGCAGCGGCGCCAACCTCTACAACCCGCACGCCAGTTACTTCGGCACCGCGGGCGGCTGGTTCGAGTGGGCGCCGCCGTCCACCGACTGGCGCCAGCCATACTGGCGGCAGTACCCCGCCTTCTCCCGTGCCGTCGCCCGGATCTGCTCCATCCTGTCCTGGGGCGCCTACAGCGCCGACGTCGCCGTCCTGCACCCCACCGCCACCATGCAGGCCCTCCTTCCCCTGGACGCTCCCGTCCAGCACTTCGGCGACGGCCGCCTCGGTGAGGACCACGCCGACGTCGACGAGACCCAGCGCGACTACCTGGAGCTGTGCGGCACCAACAACTGGCTGGGGCCCTCCGTCGGAGCACTCGACCGCCACCGCGTCTCCTTCGACGTCATCGACGACGCCTCCGTCCAGGGCGCCAAGGCCGGCGACGGGGCCCTGCGCGTCAGGGACCTGACCTACACCGCGGTCCTGCTGCCCTCGGCGAGCGTCCTGGAGCACGAGACGGCCCGCCGCCTGGCCGAACTCCTCGACGCCGGAGGACGGGTCGTGGTCGTCGGCAGGCCGCCCGCACAGGCGGCCGGGCTCACCGGCGACGACTCGGTCGTGACCGCGCTGCTGGACCATCCCCGGCTGGAGCGGGTGACCGACGCCGAGGCCGCCGCGGCGGCGGTGGCCGACGCCGCCGGATACGCCACGGGCGAGGTGCCGCTCCTCGTCAGGAGGAAGGGCGACGAGGCCGTCGCGCTGGTCACGGGGGCGTTCCCCGACGCCCGTACGGATCCGGCCGGGGGGCGCCACGAGATCGACCCCGCGCGCTACGCCCGGACCTCCTCCGTCACCGTGCGGGCCCCGGTCGCCGAGGCCGAGATCTGGAACCCGGCGACCGGCACCCGCCGCCCGGGACGGGTCACCGTCACCGACGGAGTCTCGACCGTCGAGGTGCCGCTGGACGGAGCCCCCGCCGTCCTCGTCGTATGGCGCGAAGGGCCGCCGGTGGACGCCGGGCCCCCGTCGGCCACGGCGTCGACGCAGTGGATCGACCTGTCGACCGGCTGGGAGGGCCGGCTCGCGCCCACCCTGGACAACACCTGGGGCGACCTGGCCCTGCCCGCCGGAGCCTCTCTCGCCGAACCGCAGATCTGGACCATGCGGTGGACCGAGACCGAGGACTCCTGGGAACCCGTCCGGGCCACCTACGGCAACCGCGTCCGTGTCCTGCCGCCCGTCCCCTCCGGTCAGGCCCCGGCACCTCTGGACCCCGCGGCCGTCGCACAAGTCCTCGCCGGGACACTGGACTTGGCTCCCGCGGACTGGGGTGTCTCGCTGTACTCGTCGAGTCGCGGCATCCCGGACCCGGACGGTCTGCTCGGCAACAAGGGCCTGGTGCCGGAGGAGTTCGTCCGCGTCCCGGTGCCCGTGAACGGGACGGTCGCCCGGGTCAGGACCGTCGTGGAGACCGACCACCGCGGGCCCGCCGACCTGCACATCGGCGCGGCGGCGGTCAAACGCGTGTGGTGGAACGGCAGTCGACTGGACACCGGCGACGGCTATCTGGCGTCGGCCCGGGTCGAGGTCGAACAGGCCCGCAATGTGCTGGAGTACGAGCTGGCCGACGCCCAGGACCGACCGCAGACCATCTCGGGCGCCGCCGACACCCCCTTGGGCAGCTACTTCTGTCTGTCCCGCCCCGACGGGTTCGCGCCGCGCCCCCTGTTCATGCGCCTGCCCGACGGTGTGCGGCCGGACGGCAGCGTGACCTACCGCGGCCGGATCAGCGCCCCGGGCCGGGGAGCGGCGGCGGTCCTCGTCGTGGGCGCCGCGGTGGGCGTGACCGTCCTGCTCGACGGAGCCGTCGTGGCACGCCAGGAGAAGGTGGAGTACTACGAGTCCGACTGGGGCGCGGTTCCGATGTTCTTCCGGCACGAACTGACGCTGAGCGGCGGCGATCACGTGCTCGATGTCGTGGCCGACAGCGTCGACGCGCGCGACGGGATCTATGTCGACCTCGTGGCGGACGCGACCGCCTTGGTCAGCGGCCCGGGTTGGGAGGCCCGGACGGGACAGTGGCACGGGCCGACCGTCGAACACGTGGGCCGTTGGGGGGAGTTGCAGCACTGCGGCGCCGCGGTACGGCCGCACCCGCTGCCCGGGGCCGAGTGGTTGGCCGGCGCCCCGGTGCTCGGCTCGTCCGTACTGCCGCTGCGGTCCACCGACGATCTTCGGGAGGCCGGGCAGCGCTTCCGGTTCACCGTGCCGGCGGGGACCGTGTCACTCGACCTGCCACTGGAACTCCCCGCCCGGGTGAGCGTCGACGGCGGCCCCGAACTGCCTCTGGAGGGACCCGAACTGACGTGGGACCGACCGCTCGGCAAGGCCGCCGAGTGTGAAGTGGTCACCGCGCCCACGGCCGTTCTGCGCGGGGGCTCCGCCTGGAGCGGCCCGGTACGGGTCCGCACAGTGCCGGCGCCCTTGCCGCTGGGGGAGTGGAGTGAGCTGGGCCTGGGCGGTTGGAGCGGGGGTGTGACCTATGCGCGGACCCTGGAGGTGCCGGCCGGGCCGGACCCGGTGCTGGATCTGGGGCGGGTGCGCGGCAGCGTGGAGGTGCGCGTCGACGGTGAACTCGTCGGCGAGGCGTTCTGCGCGCCGTACCGCTTCGGGCTGCGGGGCACCGCCGGGCGTACCGTCCGCCTCGACGTGACCGTCCACAACACGCTGGCCCCGTATCTCGCCGAGGCCACGCCGACCGCCTGGGCCTTCCCCTCCCAGCTTCCGTCGGGGCTGCTGGGGCCGGTGCGGCTAGAACGGCGCGTCTGAGGAAGCGCGCGTGGAGTCCCGCAGGACCAGCGCCGGAGCGAACACCCGTGCCTCGTGCGCGTGTTCCGTGCGGGCCTCCACCTCGTCCAGGAGCATCTCGACGGCCGCCCGGCCGAGCTCCTCGACCGGCTGGCGGACCGTCGTCAGGGTGGTGCCGACGAAGCTCGCGATGTCCAGGTCGCCGTAACCGACCACCTGCACGTCCTCGGGGATCTTGACTCCGCGCTCGCCGAGCGCCCGGCACAGCCCGGCCGCGAGGAAGTCGTTGGTGCAGAACACCCCGTCGGGCAACTCGTCCAGGCCGTGGGCGATGTCGCTGCCGTAGGCCACCGTCATCTCCTCGGCGACCACCTGGCCGAGCCGGGCCTCGCGCCGGGTGCGCACGGCCTGGCGGGCGCCCTGGTAGCGGTCGGCGCACTGACGGATCGTGCGCTCACCGTTGACCACCAGGATGTCGCGCGCGCCTCGGTCGAGGAGGTGCTGCACGGCGACGCGGCCGCCCGCGATGTCGTCGACGGAGACCGAACAGCCCTCCTGGGCGGGCATCGCGCGGTCCGCCAGCACGAGCGGGATACCGCGCTCGCGCATGCGTGACAGCCGGGTGGGGTCGGCGCTGAGCGGGACCACCACCGCGCCGACCGCCCGCTGTTCTATGAGCATGGTGAAGTAGCCCTGCTCCCGCTCCGGCGCGTCCCCGCTGTCGCACAGCACGAGGGAATAGCCGTGTTCGTAGGCCGCGTCCGCGGCGCCGCGCGCGATGCGCGAGTAGAAGGAGTTGGCCACGTCCGGCAGCACCAGGCCGATCGACGACGAGTGCCCGGTGCGCAGACCGGCGGCTCCCGGATGGGGGACGTAGTCGAGAGCGGCGACGGCGTCGCGGACGCGCTCCGCGGTGCGGGCGTTGACCCGCTCGGGCCGGTTCAGGACGTTCGACACCGTGGAGACCGAGACCCCGGCGGCGGCCGCGACGTCCTGGATACGGGCGGGGCGAACCGAAATGGCGTCCACCCCCTCGCTGTTGCAGCCGTACGACCAGGCAGGACGTAGTCCTCGGACGCTCTCTCCCATGGGCGACGCAAGTCTACCCCGGGCACGGATAAAACGTTTTCCGTGCCGGTGCAACTCCCTGGACGCGGTGGGCGCCCGGAAGACGCCGGCCGTCGCCGACGACCACATGGACCGGACGTACTTCCTGTGCGGCGACGTGGACTTCGGCTGAGCCGCATCGAAAATCCGGCGAACCCGCACACCGTTCACCGGCCGGTCACGCGGAAACTGAACCGTAGTCATGACCGCACGGTCGCAGGGCGTTTTGGTGGTGGAGTGTCCGGCTTGGGAACCGCACGGCGATGAAGGGCCGGACACCACCGCGGCAAATCCTGTGAAGAACCCGGTGGATTGCGTGACCGTGTTGCGACGCCGGTGAAGCCGGGAACCGAACCGCCCGGTGAACCGGGGTCGGCCGACTGGCCGTGTCCATGCCCGGCGTGCTTCCATCCGGTGTCCCCACCTCCTCGAGGATTGCTCATGCGAAAGGAACCGCGCGCCATGAACGTCGCCCCCCACATCGAGGCCGCCGAGCTCACCGACGCCGACCTGGACCAGGTCTCCGGCGGTGTCGCCGCCGCGACCGCCGCCGGTCTCCACCTCCAGGTGGCGCACCTCGAGGTCTGCGCCGACGCCGGTGCCTTCGTCTCCGCCGAGGGTGTCGCGCTCGGCGTCAACGCCCACGTCGGCGTGAACTGACCGAACACCCGCCACGGGCCCCGGATCCTGTGATCCGGGGCCCGTCGTGGTTCCCGGGGGCACCCGCCGCGCCGCCTGCGGGAACGACGGTGACGCCGACGGCCGAGGCGGTGCCATGCTGGCAGTCCGGAGCGTTTCAGGAGGCCCTCATGCACGAGCAGCCGTCCCTTCTCGCCGCGCTGGTGTCCGCCCTGCGGGCCGGCTCGATCGAGGTCGTCGATCTCACCTCGCCGTTGTCCTCCTCCACACCGGTGATCCAGCTTCCGCCGCAGTTCGGCCAGACGGCGGTCTTCGAGCTGGAGCAGATCAGCCGGTACGACGACCGTGGACCGGCCTGGTACTGGAACAATTTCCGCAGCGGAGAGCACACCGGCACCCACTTCGACGCCCCGAACCACTGGGTGACCGGAAAGGACCTCGCCGACGTGGCGTCCGTGCCGGCGCAGCGGCTGATCGCCCCCGCCGCCGTCCTGGACTTCACCGCCGAGGCGGCCAAGGACCCCGACTTCCTCGTGGAGGTGGACCACGTCAGGATCTGGGAGGAACACAACGGGCCGCTGCCGGACGGGGGCTGGCTGTTCCTGCGCACCGGCTGGGACGCCCGCTCGCACTCCCAGGAGGCCTTTCTCAACGCCGACGAGAACGGCCCGCACACACCCGGCCTGTCCCCGGAGTGCGCCCGCTGGGTCGCCGAGGAGTCGCCCGTCATCGGCCTCGGTGTGGAGACGGTCGGTACGGACGCCGGGCGCGGGCACTCCTTCGACCCCGCCTTCCCCTGCCACTCGTATCTGATGGGCAGCGGCAAGTACGGCCTGACCCAGCTCCAGAACCTGGCCGCGCTGCCCGCCACCGGCAGCGTCGTGGTCGCGGGACCGCTGCCCATCGTCGCGGGCTCCGGCTCGCCCGCGCGCGTGCTGGCACTGGTGGAGCGGTCATGAAGGTCGCGGAGGCCGTCGGACGGGCGCTGCACGCGGCCGGGATCGAGCAGGTCTTCGGCGTCGTCGGGTCCGGGAACTTCCATCTGACCAACGCCTTGGTCGCGGCCGGCGCCCGCTTCGTCGCCGCCCGCCACGAGGGCGGCGCGGCGACGATGGCCGACGCCTACGCGCGCGTGAGCGGCACGGTGGCCGCCGTCAGCGTCCACCAGGGGCCCGGGCTGACCAACGCGATGACGGGGATCGCCGAAGCGGCCAAGAGCCGTACCCCCCTGGTGGTGCTCGCGGCCGAGGTCACCCGGCCGACCTCCAACTTCTACGTCGACCAGGACGCGCTGGGCGCCGCGGTGGGCGCGGTGCCGCTGCGGATCACCTCGGCCGGGACCGCCGTCGAACAGGCGTGCACGGCGGTGCGGCGCGCTCTGCACGAGCGGCGTACGGTGCTGCTCAACCTCCCTCTGGAGGTACAGGCGTCGGACGCCCCCGACGGTGCCCTCGCGCAGGCGGCGCCCCCGCCGCCGCGACCGGCGGTCGAACCGGACGCCTCCGAAGTGGCCGCCCTGACACGGCTGTTGGAGCAGTCCCGGCGACCGGTCTTCGTGGCCGGGCGCGGCTCACGCTCGCCCGCCGCCCGGGACGCCCTCGAAGCCCTCGCCGAGCGCTGCGGCGCGCTGCCGGCGACCTCGGCCGTGGCGCGCGGTCTGTTCCACGACAACCCCTGGTCGCTCGACGTGTCCGGAGGCTTCGCCTCGCCCCTGGCGGCGGAACTGATCGGCGGCGCCGACCTGATCGTCGGCTGGGGCTGCACACTGAACATGTGGACCATGCGGCACGGCGCCCTCATCGGCGCCGGCACGGCGGTGGTGCAGGTCGACGACGACGCCTCGGCACTCGGCGCGCACCGGGAGCTGACTCTCGGCGTCACCGGCGATGTCGAACGCACCGCGCGGCACGTCCTGGCCGCCTTCAGCGGGACCCGGCAGGGCCTGCGGACCCCCGGCACCGCCGAGGCCCTCGCCGCGCGCCTGCGCTGGCGGGACCTGCCGTACGAGGACACGAGCACCCGTGACCGGATCGACCCCCGCACCCTCAGCATCGCGCTCGACGACATCCTGCCGGCGGAGCGGGTGGTCGGCGTCGACTCCGGGAACTTCATGGGGCACCCGAGCATGTTCCTGTCGGTGCCGGACCAGGACGGCTTCTGCTTCACCCAGGCCTACCAGTCGATCGGCCTCGGCCTCGCCACCGCGATCGGGGCGGCCCTGGCCCGGCCGGACCGGCTGCCGGTGGCCGCGCTCGGCGACGGCGGCGCCCTGATGGGCGCCGCCGACCTCGACACCGTACGCAGGCTCGGGCTCCCCATGGTCGTCGTCGTGTACAACGACGACGCCTACGGAGCGGAGGTGCACCACTTCGGCCCCGAAGGACACCCGCTCGACACCGTCGAGTTCCCGCCGACCGACATCGCGGCGGTGGCCCGCGGCTACGGCTTCGAGGCGGTGACCGTGCGCACGCAGGCGGATCTGAAGGCCGTGGAGGACTGGGTCGCCGGCCCGCGATCCGCCCCGCTGCTGGTCGACGCCAAGGTGGTGCGGGACAGCGGGGCGTGGTGGCTGGAGGAGGCGTTCCGCGGGCATTAGGACCGACGGCCGGGGGAGGGGGCCGGCAGGAGCCCCGGACCGGAGGAAAGCGGGAGCGCGGCGGCCCGGGGTGTGCGGGCCTGGCGGGCCTGTCGCACCGGGGAGCACCGACGCCCGCAGGCCCCCGCCTCGCCCCGGTCACGGACAGCGGCGACGAGTACCGCTGGGAGCCGGTGCCGGACTGCTGGTCGGTGCGGCGCCGGACGGACGGACCCGGCGCGGGCGGTCTTCCTCACCGGCACCGGTGCCTGGGGCCGGGACGCGGCGCCCCACCGCCGTTCACGACCCTGGCGTGGCGCCTGAGCCACCTCGGCGAGATGCTCCTCCTGCGCCGCCGACCACACGACGGGCACCCACACCCTCACCCGCGACGGCGATCGCGTCAGCGGCACCGCCGACACCGACCCCGACACCGTCGGCCGCCGCACCCGTCCGCACGGGAGCGACGGCACCGACCGGCCGGCCACCGCGCAGGTGGCCGGCGGAATCAGACCGCGGGCGCCGGATAGGTCGGGTACTCCACGCCGGTCACGTGCTGCACGACCCGGACCACCTGGCAGGAGTAGCCGAACTCGTTGTCGTACCAGAGGTAGAGGATCGCGTTGTCGCCGTCGACCTTGGTGGCGCCGGCGTCGACGATCGAGGAGTGGCGCGAGCCGATGAAGTCGCTGGAGACCGCGTCGGGGGCCGTGGTGAAGTCGATCTGGCGCTTGAGCGGGGAGGTCAGCGAGACGTCCCGCAGGTGGTCGAGGACCTCCTCGCGGGTGGTCTCACGGCCCAGGCGCAGACTCAGGATCGCGATGGAGACGTCCGGCACCGGCACCCGGATCGAGCTGCCGGTGATCGGCGCCTTGAGGTCGGGCAGCGCCTTGGCGACGGCGGAGGCTGCGCCCGTCTCCGTGATCACCATGTTGAGCGGCGCGGAGCGGCCCCGGCGGTCGGCCTTGTGATAGTTGTCCAGCAGGTTCTGGTCGTTGGTGAACGAGTGAACCGTCTCCACGTGGCCGCGCAGCACGCCGTACTCGTCGGCCATCGCCTTCAGCGGCGGCACGATCGCGTTGGTGGTGCAGGACGCGCAGGACAGGATCTGCTCGTCCGGCTTGATGGTGTCGTGGTTGACGCCGTGCACGATGTTGGGGACGTCGCCCTTGCCCGGCGCGGTCAGCACGACCTTGTCGATGCCGGGCCGCAGGTGCTGCGAAAGGCCCTCGCGGTCACGCCACTTGCCCGTGTTGTCGATGAGGATCGCGTTCTTGATGCCGTACGCGGTGTAGTCGACCTCGGAGGGGTCGTTCGCGTAGATCACCTTGATGGTGTTGCCGTTGGCGACGATCGCGCTCTCGGCCTCGTCGACGGTGATCGTGCCCTGGAACTGGCCGTGGATGGAGTCCCGGCGCAGCAGCGAGGCCCGCTTGATGATGTCCTGCTCACCACCGCCACGGACGACGATCGCGCGCAGCCGCAGTCCGTTGCCGGAACCCGCCTTCTCGATCAGCAGCCGGGCCACCAGGCGGCCGATGCGGCCGAAGCCGTAGAGGACGACGTCCCGCGGCTCACGGCGGTCGATCTTGTTGCCGCCCGTCGCGCCGGCCACCGCCTCGGCGGTGAACTCGGCCACCGAGAGACCGCGGTCGTCGGCCTGGTAGATCTCGGCCAGCCGGCCGATGTCGATCTGCGAGGGGCCGAGGTCCAGCGCGGTGAGGGCCCGGACGAAGGGCAGGGTGTCGGTGACGGAGAGCTCCTCACCGGCGATCTGCCGGGCGAACCGGTGGGTCTTGAGGATGCTGACCACCGACTTGTTCACCAGGGAACGGCTGTGCAGGAGAACCGTTACATCACGCTCCCGGTGCAGCCTCCCGATCATCGGGATCATCGATTCCGCGATCTCCTCGCGGTTCTTCCAGTCGGTGAACGAGTCGTCCTTGACAGTCACAGAATTCTCTTTCGAGCTAGGCGGCGCTCATATGCTAACCCCCTGATGTTTTGATCGATCGTCGGGGTGTCGCAGTTCACTGCCCCAGCATCCGGGGCGGTGTGGCGTCCGGCACCGGGCGCAGCAACGCGGGGTGCGCGTCGGCCACCCGCTCCTTCGCGAACGCGGCCACGATCCTGCGGGCCAGCAGGGGATCGGCCGGGAGCACGTGCGCGGCGAACCAGCGGGCGGGCGCCGGATCCGGGGAGGGCTCGACGAACTCCGCCCCCGCGTAGTCGTCCAGCGGCGGGTCGTAGAGGTAGCCGCAGACCACGTCGTGCCGCACCAGCCGCTGGACGAGGGCGTCGCGGTCGTGGACCAGGAGCGGTACCCGGAACAGCGGGAGGGGACCGTCGTGCGCCGTACGGTCGCGCAGCGCCGGCGAAGCCCACGGGTTGCCCGCCAGCAGGGCGACCCCGGCCCTGCGCCGGACCAGGTCATCGTCGAGCCGGGCCATCCGCAGCGCCAGCTGGCCGCGGACCAGGGCGCCGTGCCGGGAACGGTAGCCGTGCAGATCCACGCGGACCCAGCGCTCGTAGGCGGTCAGGCTCGGGGCCTCCCGGGCGGAGGCGGCGAGCCGCGGCGCGTGCAGTGCCATCCGGAACGCGTCGCGCTCCATGAGCCCGAGGCGCTCCATGGTCCGCCACACCGGGCGCACCAGGTGGAGGGACCGGACGGCGGACCGGGCCAGCGGGCGCAGGGTGGTGGTGAGGTCCTCGCGCAGCCGGCCGGGGGTCAGCAGGTCGTCCCGCAGCAACTCCAGCTCCCGGCGCGTGCGCGCGTCCTCGACGGCGAGGAAGCCGCCCGCCATTCCCGCCGCGTGCTTGGACAGGCTGAAGGCCGCCGCCCTGCCGAAGGTCCCGACCGGCTGCCCGTCCACATGGCTGCCGATCGCGTGCGCCGCGTCCTCGAACAACGGGATCCCCAACTGCTCGCAGCGGCGCCGCAGTTCGAGCACCCGGTCGGGCACGCCGTACAGGTTGGTGGTCAGCACCGCGTCCACGTCGCGCCAGGTCGACTCCGGCACCGCGGCCGGGTCGATGTTGCCGTCCCACACGGACACCGGAGCCGTCACGGGGCGCAGTCCGGCCGCGAGGACCACGAACAGGATCACGTCGTCGTTCACCGGGGACATCAGCACCCGTGCGCCCGGCCGGCACCAGCGCCGGAGCGCCAGGTACAAGGCCAGCCGGGCGGAGGGCGTGTAGACGCATTCGCGTCCCAGTCGCCGGGTCATCGTCGCGGCCAGCCGCGAGCCGTACGGCATCGGTACCCCTTGTGTCGACGGGCCGGAAAGGGCCGTGGAGGAGGACACGCGCAGGAGTCCGCCCCCCTGCGGAAACCGGGGAGCGGGCTCGTGTCAGCTCGCCGGCGGTACCGCCCGGTCGGAGTCCGGGCCGAGCGCCGAGGTGCGCAGGGTGCCGACGGTCTTCAGGAGTCGGTCGGCGGGCTCGCGCAGGGAGGGGTGGGCGTTCACCGTGTTGCGCAGCCCGCGCACCGGCCGCCGCCACAGACGGTGGGCCGTCGCGACCGGGTGGGGACGGGTGGCGAATCCTTCCGCCACGCGCAGCTCACGGGTCTTGAGCCAGTCCTTCCACTCCTTGTCACCTCGCCCCATGTCCATGAGCCGGGCCCCCCGCCGGCCCGCGGCCTCGGCCATCCGCAGGTGCATGATCAGTCCGGGGGAGTAGTAGCGCAGCTCCGGGTCGTACGCGGTGAACCAGGGGGCGAACACCGTGCGCGAGGTCGGCCCGAAGTGGGCGGCCACCGGCCGGTCACCCGCGTACACCACCGAGAGGAGCCCGGTGAAGTGCTCCTCGCGGACCTGGAAGAGGTCCTCCACCAGACGCACGATCCACGGCCGCGCGAACCGGTCCATCCGGCCCGTCCTGCGGTACTGGGCGGACTTCCACCGCATCAGCGTGCGCAGCGCCGTCGGGTCGCGCTCGTCGAACACGAACCGCATCTCCCCCAGGTCGCGGGTGAGCCGGCGCTCCTTCTTGAGGGTCGTCTTGGCGATCCCGGGGTACGCGCCGCGCAGCCATTCCGGGTAACTGTCGCTGCCCACCTTCAGATCGATCACCGGGGAGGCGAACGTGCCCGTGACATAGGGGGCGAAGGGTCTCTGCTCCTCGACCAGGTGATCGAACTCGAACACCGAGAGCCGGCACGCCGTCAGCAGCGCCCGGGTGTCCCAGGCGACCCCGGGCAGGTGCACCAGGCCCTGGCAGTCGGACAGTCCGAGCCCGATGGCCCGGCCGACACCGAAGGAGCCGCGTTCGTACGGGAGGAAGCCCACGGCCTCGCCGTGCTGGTGCAGGACCGCCACCCGGGCGCCGCCGCGGTGTCGGTCGATCCCGGCCGCGAACTCCGGTGCCAGGAACGGGTTGGCGTAGTGGGGCGACTCGTCCATGGCCCGGTGCCAGGCCTTGCGGAGCGAGGCGTCGAGCTCTTCGGGTCTGTGGATCGTTATGTCCGTGTCACTGCTCATGGATCGCATGGGCGACCGTTCCCCCCAATTCCCCCCACGACGCGGCGTCCGCGTCCCGCCGATCGAAATGTCGGCAAGGACCAAACGTCGCCAAACAGTACGCATGCTGTCAAGGGTGCCTGCCGTAACGGAAGAGTGCGGATCGGACGCCCCTGGTTCCCACCGTCCATCACGGCAGCAGCCGCCGTTCCTTGGCCACGGCCACCGCGCCCGCCCGGGTCTCGACGCCCAACTTGCCGTAGATGCGTCCCAGGTGGGTCTTGACCGTCGCCTCGCTGATGAACAGGGCCCGGGCGATCTCCCGGTTGCCGAGGCCGCGGGCGAGTTGCGCGAGGATCTCGTGCTCGCGGGCGGACAGGGCGGGGCGCGGGCTGCGCAGCCGGTTCAGCAGTCGGTCGGCCACCGGGGCGGACAGCGCGCCGCGGCCCGACGCCGCGTCCCGGATGGCCGAGAACAGCTCCTCGGGCTGTTCCGCCTTGAGGAGATACCCGATGGCACCCGCCTCGATGGCACGGGTGATGTCGGCGTCGGTGTCGAACATGGTGAGCACCAGCACCCGAGGACCCCGCTCGCCCCGCGCGGTCAGCTGCCGGGTGGCGGTCACCCCGTCCATGCCACCGTCGAGCTGCAGATCCATCAGTACGACGTCCGGGTTCAGATGGGCCGCCATGGCCAGCGCCTCCTCCCCGGTCGCCGCCTCCCCGACCACGTCGATGCCGTCCGCGCTGGACAGCAGGGCGCGCAGCCCGGCGCGTACGACGGCATGGTCGTCGCAGAGCAGGAGCCGGACGGGGGAGGAGGGCGGCAACATGCTCACAGGGCGGGCTCCTTGACGACGAGCGGGACGGCGGCCGACACCACGGTGCCCTCTCCCGGGGTGGACTCCACGGTGAGCGTGCCGCCCACCTGGCGGGCCCGGATCCGCATGGCGGGAAGCCCGTGCCCACGCGTGGACGACGGGACGGCCCGCGGCGCGGGCTGCTCGAACCCCCGGCCGTTGTCGGCGATGTCCAGCGAGACCTGGTCGTCCAGCCAGGTCAGCGTGAGCGCGGCCCGAGTCGCCGCCGCGTGCTCCCGGACGTTGGCCAGCGCGCCCTGGGCGATCCGCAGCAGCGCCGCCGCGACCCGCTCCGGCAGCGGTCCCTGTTCCCCGTCGAGCCTGAACTCCACGGTCAGCCCGGGGCCGCCCGCCCGCCGGGCGAGTTCGCCGAGGGCCTTGGCGAGGGAACGCTCCGCGAGGTCGGCCGGGGCCAGGTCGTGCACGAAGCGCCGGGCCTCGGCGAGGCCGCGCGAGGCGATCTCGGCCGCCGCCCGCACATGATCGCGGGCCGCGCCCCGGTCGGTCGACCACACCCGCTCGGCGGCCTGGAGCAGCATCCGCTGGCTGGACAACTCCTGGGCGAGGGTGTCGTGGATCTCCGCGGACAGCCGCTGCCGCTCGGCCAGGACACCCGCCCGCCGCTCGGTGGCGGCGAGTTCGTGGCGGGTGCGCACCAGGTCCTCGATCAGCACGCGCTGCCGGGCGCCCTGCCGCTGCAGATGCACCAGTACGGCGGTGGCGACCGCGGCGACGGCCGGCGGGGCCACGACCATGTTCGGGTTGAGCGGCCCCTCCGCGACCCGTATCTCCGAGAGCACGACCAGCGCGGTGAGCACGGCCGCCGCCGGCACCGCGATCCTCGGCGGCAGCGCGTGCAGGCCCGCGAACAACAGGGGCATCACACACCAGGTGGCACTCGGCGCGAGCACGAGCAGGACGACCCAGACCGCGGTGACCGAGCCCAGCCAGACCAGATGGCGCCGGGTGGGCGGCAGTCCCGGGCGGGGCGGCGGGGCCAGCAGAAGCCCGAGGACGTGGAGCAGACAGAAGCAGGCGAACAGCGCCACCACCCAGCCGGTGCGCGACCCGCCCTGGTCGCGGCTCAGGAAGCGGGCGAACGACGAGCCGAGCAGCAGGAAGAACGCGCCGTGCACGATCGCGCCCAGCCAGCGCTCGTCCGGATCGGTGTGGTTCATGCTCCGTGTCTAACGTGCCGGACGCGCCACCGCATCAACCGATCGGCTGACCCGGCGCTCGCCCGAACCTCCCCGGGACGCGAGCCCGTTGGCGGAGCCGGAGCCCAGGCCGCCGCGTCGAGGCTTGGCAGCAGAGCGAAGACCTCCGAAAGGCCTCCGATGCCCGCCAAGAACCTCACCGCCAACCGCGCCGCCCTGGGCCACCGCGTCGGCTACGCCCTGCGCCACCCCGACCGTGTGCCCCGCCATGTGGTCCGCGCCGCCCGCGACCTGTGGCTGCGCCGCCGCCACCCGGACCACATCTCCTACTACCGCGCCGTGATGCGCTCCGACACCCGCACCGACCCGGACCTGGCCGTCGGCAGCCGCAACCGCGAGCGCTGGCTGGCGCTCGGCGCGATGCAGTTCGACTACCTTCTCGGCCACGGCCTGCGCCCCGGGCACCGCATGCTGGAGATCGGCTGCGGCAACCTGCGCGGCGGCTGGCGCTTCATCCGCCACCTGGAGCCGGGCAACTACCACGGGATCGACATCTCGCCCGACATCCTCCTCGCCGCACAGGACACGATCGTCGAGATGTCCCTCCAGAAGCGGCTGCCGAGCCTCACCCCGGTGCGCGACCTGACCCTGCGCTTCCTGCCAGACGCCCACTTCGACGTCGTCCACGCGCACAGCGTCTTCTCGCACTCGCCGCTGCCGGTGATCGAGGAGTGCCTGGCCCACGTCGGCCGGGTCCTCGCCCCGGGAGGCTGGTTCGACTTCACCTTCGACCGCACCGAGGGCGAGGAACACCATGTGCTGCGGGAGGACTTCTACTACCGCGTCGAGACGCTCGTGGACCTGGCCGGCAAGCACGGGCTGCGTGCCCGTTTCATGGACGACTGGGAGGAACTCCCGCACGGCCAGTCCAAGATCCGGGTGACGCACGGGGAGGCGAGCGGGTGAGCCCGGGGGAAATTGCCTACCGTCCGGGCCGGTGAGGGCACAGACTCGTCCCATGGCTGACATGGGGGAGTTCCGGGACGCGGTCACGGCGTGGGCGGCCGGAGGCCCCGGCGACCGGGCCCGCGAACTGGCCGCACAAGTGTCCGTCCGGACGGTGGTCCTGCTGGAAGGTCCGAGCGACGTGGCGGCCGTCGACGCGCTGGCCGCGAGCCGGGGCCGCGACCTGGCGGCCGAGGGACTCTGCGTCCTGGCGATGGGCGGCGCGATGAGCGTGGGTCGCTACGCGGGCCTGCTCGGCCCGTCCGGCCTGGGCCTGCGCCTGACGGGACTGTGCGACGAGCGGGAGCAGCCCTTCTACGCCCGAGGCTGGGAGCGGGCCGGCGCGGCGCCGGACGGCTACTTCGTCTGCGCGGCGGACCTGGAGGACGAACTCATCCGCGCGCTCGGTGTGCCACGCGTGCAGGAGCTCGTGCGCGAGGAGGGCGACCTGCGGCCCCTGCGGACCTTCCTGTCCCAGCCCGCCCAGCGAGGCCGCACCGCCCACCAGCAGCTGCGGCGCTTCCTCGGCACGAAGAAGGGGCGCAAGATCCACTACGGCCGCGTCCTCGTCGAGGCGCTCGCCCCGGACCGGGTGCCCGCCCCGCTCGACGATCTGTTCGCCGCGCTCTCCTGAGTCACGCGCGTGGACGAACGGTGTGCGTGGCGTGTTCACCGATATCACCGCCCGGGGTCTTGTTAGGACAATCGCCGGGCATCTAGGGTCGTCCCCGGGAGAGCAAGCGCTTTCCCCGCACGTCAGCGTCCCCTTGCCGGACGTCCCAGGAGGACCGTATGCCCCGTCCAGCCCGCCGCCGCGTCGCCGTGGTCGGCACCGGCGCCATCGTCAGCGGCAGCCATCTGTCCGCGCTCAGGGCCCACGCCGAGCGCACGGAACTGGTCGCCGCCGTCGACGTGGACCAGGGCAGACTCGACGCCTTCCGCGAGCTCGCGGGCGGCGAGATCGCCGGGTACACCTCGATGGCCGCGATGCTGGACGCCGTACGCCCCGACCTGGTCCTCATCGGCACCCCGCCGTCGCTGCACCGGGAGCAGACGGTGGCCGCCCTCAAGGCGGGCGCCTGGGTGCTGTGCGAGAAGCCGCTGACCCTGTCGCTCGCCGAGTACGACGAGATCGCCGCGGCCGAGGAGGCGTCCGGCGCCTACGCCTCCGTGGTCTTCCAGCACCGCTACGGCTCCGGCGCCGTCCACGCGCGCGAGCTCATCGCCGGCGGCGAGCTGGGCGCCCCCCGGGTCGCGCACTGCCAGACCACCTGGCACCGCGACGCCGCCTACTACGCCGTACCGTGGCGCGGGACCTGGGCCAGTGAGGGCGGCGGCCCGACCATGGGCCACGGCATCCACCAGTACGACCTCCTGCTGCTCCTGCTCGGCCCGTGGACGGAGATCCGCGCCATGGCCGCCCGGCTGGTCCACGACACCGAGAGCGAGGACGTCTCCACGGCCCTCGTCCGGTTCGAGAACGGTGCCCTCGCCACCGTCGTCAACAGCGTGCTGTCCCCCGACGAGGTGAGCCGCATCCGCATCGACTGCGCCGACGCGACGGTCGAACTCACCCATCTGTACGGGCACCGCAACGAGGACTGGACCTACACGCCGGCCCCCCACGTGGCCACCGACCGCGTCGACGCCTGGCGCACCCCCGCCGCGGACGTGCCCAGTTCGCACTCGGCCCAGCTCGGCGCGCTCCTCGACGCGTACGACAACGGTGTCAGGCCTCCCGGCAGCGGCGCCGACGCGCGGGCCACCCTCGAGTTCGCCGCCGCGCTCTACAAGTCCGCGTTCACCGGGCAGCCCGTGCACGCGGGCGAGATCGCGCCGGGCGACCCCTTCTACCCGGCCATGCACGGAGACCACCCCCACTGGGCCCCCAAGGAGCGCGCATGAGCATCCGCGTCAGCCACGTCCACGGCGAGCACATCGCCGTCGAGGCGGCGAACGGCACGGAGATCCTCCGCTACGTCTACCGACCCGACCCCGAGGCCTTCGAGGCCCAGAAGCCCTACGCCCACCCGGTGCGCACCCTCGGCGGCCGCACGGTGACCGGCTACCGTCCCAACGACCACCGCTGGCACAAGGGCCTGCAGATGACGGCGAGCCATCTGTCCGGGCAGAACTTCTGGGGCGGCAACTGCTATGTGCACGGCCGGGGTTACCTGCCCCTGCCGGAGCGCGTCGGCTCAATGCGGCACGACGGATTCACCGCGTTCACCGTCTCCGAGGCCCGCCTCGACGTCACCGAGGCGCTGACCTGGGTGGAGAACGGCGGCGCGGAGTGGGCCCGAGAGGAGCGGGGTCTGGCCGTCCACTCGGTCGACGAGGCCGCCGGCTCCTGGGCGCTCGACTGGTCGATCCGGCTCACCAATCTGCGTGCCGAGCCCCTCGCCTTCGGTTCCCCCACCACCGCGGGCCGTGACATGGCCGGTTACACCGGGCTCCAGTGGCGCGGCCCCCGCGACTTCACCGGCGGGACCGTCTTCGCCCCGGACACCGACGGCGACGCCGACAAGCTCATGGGCAGCCAGAGCCCCTGGCTCGCCTTCACCACCGAGCACGACGACGTGGACGCCCACTCCACGCTCGTCTTCGCGCACGCCCCCGAGAACCTCGACGCGGGCACCGCGATCCACGAGTCGCACTGGTTCGTGCGTTCCCAGCCCTTCCCGACGGTCGCGTTCTCCTGGGCGTTCTTCGAGGAGTTCGAGCTGCCGCCGGGGGAGTCCTTCGAGTACCGCTACCGGCTGGTCGTCGCCGACGGCGCGTGGGACTCCGAACGGGTGGGTGAGCACCTGAAGGGGCTGGCGTGGTGAGCGGCGGCCAGGGTCAGGGCGAACCGGAACGGAAAGTTGCCGTCGGCGGGTCCGCGCTGCCGCAGCCGCTGCCCGGCGCTGTCGGGAGGCCCGCGTTGCCGCACCCGCTGCCCGGGGCCGTCGGGCTCTCCCACCTCAGCGCCTACGACTGGGAGGCCGCCGACGGCGTGTGCGGCGGCAGCCCGCACCTGCACCTGGTGTGCACCGAGGCGTACGTCGTCACCGGCGGCCGGGGCGCCGTCCAGACCCTGAGCCCGGACGGCTGCCGCGAGATCCCCCTGGAGCCCGGCGCGATCGCCTGGTTCACCCCGGGCACCGTGCACCGCATGGTCCAGGGCGGCGACCTGCGCATCACCGTGCTGATGCAGAACAGCGGCCTGCCCGAGGCCGGGGACGCCGTCTTCACCTTCCCGCCGGAGGTGCTCGCCGACCCCGACCGGTACGCCGCCGCGGCCCAGCTGCCGCCCGGCACCGGGCCGGAGACGGCCGCCGCCGCCCGGCGCCGCAGGGACCTCGCCGTCGAGGGCTACCTCGTGCTGCGCGAGGCCCTGGCCGCCGGCGACACCGGCCCGTACCTGGAGTTCCAGCGGGCCGCGGCCCGCCTGGTGCGGGACAAGGTGCCCCACTGGCGCGAGCTGTGGCAGGCCGGGGCACTGGCCACCGCCGAGCGCACCGGCGCCCAGCTCGACGCGCTGGCGTCCGGCGCGCCCGCGTATCTGGACGAGGCGACCGCGTACGAGGCCGAGCCGACCCGGCTGGGCGGCTTCGGGATGTGTGGCAGACGCGACGAGTACAACCTGCCGGGCACGACACTGCCGTACGGCGGCGAGTAAAACCGTTCGCCCAGGGGGGGAGTTCCGAGGGGGGCCGTAGAAAGTCCGAGGAAGGGATGAGGTGACCTCGGCATGCCCGGACACAGGACAAAGGGGTTCTGCGCTTCGGCCGTCGCACTCGCGCTCTGCGCGCTGGCGGCCGGTTGCGGGGGATCCGGGGAATCGGTCGGCGGCGGCAAGGCCGTGCTGCGCTACACGTGGTGGGGCAACCCCGACCGCGCGGAGCGCACCGAGAAGACCGTCGCCCTGTTCGAGAAACAGCACCCCGACATATCCGTGCAGACGTCGTTCTCGGGATACGACGCCTACAAGCAGAAGCTCGCCGTCCAGGCCTCGGGCGGCGACGCACCCGACGTGATGCAGCTGGACTACCGCCAGATCGACCAGTACGCCTCGGGCGGGGTCCTGCTCGACCTGGCGAAGCAGAAGACCGTGCTGCGCACCGCCGGGATCGACTCCGGGCTGCTCGCCACCGGCCGCGTGGACGGCGTCCAGTACGCGATCCCGCAGGGCCGGGGCACCGAGACCGTCGTCTACGACGTCAAGACCTGGAAGGACTCCGGAGTACCGCTCCCGCGCGCGGGTTGGACCTGGTCCCAATGGGCCTCCTCCGTGCGGGAGTTGGCCGACAAGACCGGGAAACCGGGCGCCACCGACCCCGGCCAGAGCGAGGACGCCTTCGAGGTCTGGCTGCGCGGCCGGGGCAAGGCCCTCTACACGAGGAGCGGCGAACTGGGCTTCACCGCCGACGACCTCGCGCGGTGGTGGACCTTCACCGACGGGTTGCGGCGCGAGGGAGCCGTCTCGCCGGCCGAGCAGACCACCCAGCTCGACGGCTCCGTGGAGAACACCCCGCTCGGCCGTGGCAAGGCGGTCTCCGACACCAACTGGGACGCCCCGTCCAGCGGTTATCTCGCGATCGTCCCGACGGGCATCGCGCTGGCCCCCATGCCGTCCGGCTCCGACGGCACACCCGGCCAGTACTTCAAGCCGTCGATGTTCCTCGGCGTCTCCGCCCACACCGGCCACGCGAAGGAAGCGGCCCAGCTCGTCGACTTCCTCCTCAACGACCCGGGGGCGGCGAAGATCCTCGGCGTCACCCGAGGCATCCCCGTCAACGAGACCATCCGCACGGACACCGCACCCCTGCTGAAGGACTTCGACAAGACGGTCGCCGACTACCAGGCGTCCCTGGAAGGCAAGTTGAAGGACCCGCCGCAGGCTCCGCCGTCCGGCGACAACGCCCTGCAGACCACCTTCCAGCGCGACTACGACCAGGTGTCCTACGAGCGCATGACGCCCCGCGAGGCGGCCGAGAACTACGTCACCGAGGCGAAGGCGGAGCTGAGGTCATGACCACCACCGCGATCCCGACGGCGCGAGAGCGCGCCGAGGCCACCACCCCGAAACGCCGCCCCCAACGCGAACGCGAGGGCGCCGCCTGGGTGTTCCTCTCCCCGTGGGTCCTCGGCGCGAGCGTCCTCACCCTGCTGCCGATGGCCGTCTCGCTGTACCTGTCCTTCACCGACTACAACCTCTTCGACCCGCCCCACTGGGTGGGCCTGCGCAACTACACCCAGATGTTCACCGAGGACCCGCGGTACTGGCGGTCGGTCCTGACGACCGTGACGTACGTCGTCATAGCCGTGCCCCTGCAACTGGCGCTGGCCCTGGTCGTCGCGCTCGCCCTGAAGTCCATGAAGCGCGGCAAGGCCTTCTACCGGTCCGCGTTCTACGCCCCCTCGCTGCTCGGCGCGTCCATGTCGATCGCGCTCGTCTGGCGTGCCGTCTTCAACGACGGCGGCACCGTGGACAATCTGCTCGGCACCGGCGGCTGGGTCAACCAGCCGGGCTGGTCGCTGCTGGCCGTCGCGCTGCTGACGGTGTGGCAGTTCGGCGCGCCGATGGTCATCTTCCTGGCGGGTCTGCAGCAGATCCCCGCCGAGCTGTACGAGGCGGCGGCGGTCGACGGTGCCGGCCGGTGGCGGCAGTTCCTGTCCGTCACCGTGCCCATGCTGTCCCCGGTGCTCTTCTTCAACCTGGTCCTGCAGACGATCCAGGCCTTCCAGGTCTTCACACCGGCGTTCGCGGTGAGCGCGGGCAAGGGCGGCCCGGCCGACTCCACGCTCGTCTACACCATGTACCTCTACGACCGCGGCTTCGTCGCCTCCCACATGGGTTACGCCTCCGCCATGGCCTGGGTGCTGCTGCTGGTCATCGGCGTCGTCACGGCGGTGCTGTTCCGCACCTCGCGTTCCTGGGTCTTCTACGCGTCCGAGGGGGACCGATGACCACAACTGCCTTTGCCCGCAAGCCTGTTCGCTGGAGCAGGGTCGCCCTGCACCTCGGCTGTCTGGCCGCCCTGCTCGTGATGCTGTACCCGCTGGCCTGGCTGCTGGCCACCTCGCTCAAGCCCGCCGACGAGGTCATCGCGAGCCTCGACCTCCTGCCCAGCCACCTGGAGTGGTCGAACTACGGCACCGCCTTCGAGGGCGTCAACGACGTCTCCGTCTGGCGGCTGCTGTCCAACTCCCTGCTGATCGCGGGCGGCGCGGTGCTCGGCAACGTCATCAGCTGCTCGCTGGCCGCCTACGCCTTCGCAAGGCTGCGCTTCCGCTTCCGTGGCCCGATGTTCGCCTTCATGATCGCCACGATCATGCTGCCGCACCACGCGATCCTGATCCCGCAGTACATCATCTTCAACCAGCTCGGCCTGGTGAACACCTACTGGCCCCTGATCCTGCCCAAGTTCCTGGCCACGGAGGCGTTCTTCGTCTTCCTCATCGTGCAGTTCATGCGCGGTCTGCCGCGGGAGCTGGAGGAGGCCGCCCGGATCGACGGCTGCGGTCCGTTCCGCAGCTTCTTCCAGATCGTGCTGCCGCTGACCCGGCCCGCGCTGATCACCACGGCGATCTTCACCTTCATCTGGACCTGGAACGACTTCTTCACCCAGCTCATCTACCTCTTCGACCCGGACAAGTTCACGCTCACGCTGGCCCTCAGGTCGTTCGTGGACGCCTCCAGCCAGTCGGCGTTCGGTCCGATGTTCGCGATGTCGGTGATCGCGCTGCTGCCGATCGTGCTGTTCTTCCTGGCCTTCCAGCGGTTCCTGGTGGAGGGCATGGCGAGCTCGGGACTCAAGGGATGAGCGGGCTGCGGGCTCGTGAACCCGGTGAGGTCTTCGGCCCCCGGATGACCCTGTTCGCCGACATGCTGAGCGTCGGCCTGGCCACAGCCGTGGTGTGCCTGCCCGTGGTGACGGTCCCGGCAGCCCTGTCGACCGCGTGCGCGGTGCTGCGGGGTGCCGGGGAGGGCCGGCCCGCCACCGCCGGACGGTACTTCGCGGCGCTACGGCGACGGCTGCGGTACGGCGACCTGGCGGCGGGCGCCGTCGCCCTGGCCGGGGCGCTGCTGTTGCTGGCGGATCTCGCGCTCGCCGGGGCCGGGCTGCCGGGGGCACCGCTGTTCGCGGTGGTGGCCGCCGCGGTCGGCACGGCCGCCCTGGTGGTGGGTCTGCGGGCCTGCGCCCGCCCCGAGTCGCTCACCGACTGGCCGGCCGCCGTGCGAAGGGCGGCCCGTGACGCCGTACAGGACGTCGGCGGCAGCGTCCTGGTGCTGCTCGCCGTGGCCACGGCCGCCCTGTGCGCCTGGATGCTGGTGCCGCTGGCCTTCCTGGTGCCCGGACCGTTGGCGCTCGCCCTGACCGCCGTCGACGTCCGACCGGCCGTCACCTCCCGGACCTGACGGGAGGACCAGGTGCGGCCCGCGGTGCCGGTGCCCCAGGCTGCTCCACCCACCGCTGCTCCTCCTCACCGGACGACCCCGCCGGGTCATGCCGCTCGGAACGACCGCAGCCGCAGCGAGTTGCCGACCACGAACACCGAGGAGAACGCCATCGCCGCACCGGCCAGCATCGGGTTGAGCAGCCCGGCCGCGGCGAGCGGCAGCGCGGCCACGTTGTAGGCGAAGGCCCAGAAGAGGTTGGAGCGGATCGTGCCCAGGGTCCGACGGGCGAGCCGGATGGCGTCCGCCGCGGCCCGCAGGTCGCCCCGGACCAGGGTCAGGTCGCCCGCCTCGATCGCGGCGTCCGTGCCCGTGCCCATCGCCAGGCCCAGGTCGGCCTGGGCCAGCGCGGCGGCGTCGTTGACTCCGTCACCGACCATCGCGACCGAACGGCCCTGCGCCTGGAGCCGCTTGACCACGTCGACCTTGTCCTGCGGCAGCACCTCGGCGATCACCTGGCCGGGGTCGATGCCGACCTCCCGGGCCACGGACTCGGCCACGGCCCGGTTGTCACCGGTGAGCAGGACCGGGGTGAGCCCGAGCGCGCGCAGCCGGGTGATGGCCTCGCGGCTGGTGTCCTTGACCGCGTCGGCGACTTCGAGCACGGCCCGCGCCTCGCCGTCCCAGGCGACCGCGATCACGGTACGACCGGCCGACTCCGCCGCGGCCTTCCTCTGCCGGAGCTCCTCGGGCAGCTCCATCGCCCACTTGGCGAGCAGCCGCTCACGTCCGACGAGGACCGCGTGGCCGTCGACGATTCCCTGTACGCCGAGCCCGGGAACGTTCGCGAAGTCCTCGGGCGTGGGCAGTGAACCCAGCTTCTCCAGCGCCCCGTCGGCGACCGCGCGGGCCACCGGGTGCTCCGAGGCGTGCTCCAGAGCACCCGCCAGACGCAGGACTTCGGCCTCGTCGGTGCCGGGGGCCGTGTGCACGCCCAGCAGGGCCATCCGCCCGGTGGTCACGGTGCCGGTCTTGTCCAGGACGACGGTGTCGACCCTGCGCGTGGACTCCAGGACCTCAGGGCCCTTGATGAGGATGCCGAGTTGCGCGCCGCGCCCGGTTCCGACCAGCAGCGCGGTCGGCGTGGCGAGGCCCAGCGCGCACGGGCAGGCGATGATCAGTACGGCGACGGCGGCGGTGAACGCGGCGGCCGTACCGGCGCCGTTGCCGAGCCAGAAGCCCAGGGTGCCGAGCGCGAGTGCGATCACCACCGGCACGAACACCGCGGAGATCCGGTCCGCGAGCCGCTGCGCGGCCGCCTTGCCGTTCTGCGCGTCCTCGACCAGCCTGGCCATCCTGGCGAGTTGGGTGTCCGCGCCGACCCGGGTCGCCTCGACGACGAGCCGTCCGCCCGCGTTGAGAGTGGCTCCGGTGACGGAGTCGCCGGGGGTGACCTCGACCGGTACGGACTCACCGGTGAGCATCGAGGCGTCCACGGCCGAGGAGCCCTCGACGACGGTCCCGTCGGTGGCGATCTTCTCGCCGGGGCGCACGAGGAATCGGTCGCCCACCTTCAAGTCCGCGACGGGCAGGGTCTGTTCACGACCGCCCGCGTGCAGCACGGTCACGTCCTTCGCGCCCAGCTCCAGCAGCGCCCTCAGGGCCGCGCCCGCCTTGCGCTTGGAGCGGGCCTCGAAGTACCGCCCGGCCAGGATGAACGCGGTGACCCCGGCCGCGGCCTCCAGATACAGGTTCCCGGTGCCCTCGCCGCGGGCGATCGTCAGCTCGAAGGGGTGCTTCATGCCAGGCGTGCCGGCGGTCCCGAGGAACAGCGCCCACAGCGACCAGCCGAAAGCGGCCGTCGTACCGACCGAGATCAGCGTGTCCATGGTCGCCGCCCCGTGCCGGGCGTTGGTGAAGGCGGCCTTGTGGAAGGGCCATCCGGCGTACGTCACCACGGGCGCCGCCAGCGTCAGCGACAGCCACTGCCAGTACTCGAACTGCAGCGCGGGGACCATCGCCATCGCGACGACGGGTACCGCCAGCACGACGGCGGTCACCAGCCGCTCACGCAGGGACCGCAGTTCGTCGGCATCTCCTTCGTCGGCATCCCCTTCGTCGGGGGTCGACGGTTGCGGGGGTGCCGGTTCCCGGGCCGTGTACCCGGTCTTCTCCACGGTGGCTATGAGGTCCTGGACCGACACCTCCGCGGCGTGGGTGACCTTGGCCTTCTCGGTGGCGTAGTTGACGGTCGCGGTGACCCCGTCCATCCGGTTGAGCTTCTTCTCGATGCGTGCCGCGCACGAGGCGCAGGTCATGCCGCCGATGGCGAGCTCGGTCTCGGCCGCTGCGGTGGTGGTCATCGACGCTCCTCTTAGATACCGGGTGGGGGTATGCTCCGTGCTGTCTCCTGTATACCCCTGGAGGGTACCTGGAGCAAGCGGGCCAGCAGGTTGACTTCATACCCCCCAGGGGTATCGTGAAGTGCATCGGAAACCCCTGTCGAGCTGGAGGAGCCGGTCATGCACACAGGACTGAAGATCACCGCGTTCGCCGCCGCACTGGCCGCGACGTTCGGCACCGCCTACGGCGTGGGCCAGGGCATGGGGCCCGTCGTCGACGACGAGCCGCCGGCCCGTCACGACGCGCACAAGGGCGGCGACTCAGGGTCGGAGGAGCACCCGGGAGAACCGGGACACTCGGGGCACCGGACGGCCCCGGCCGGCGGTCTCCAGATCGCCGGGAACGGCTACCGCCTCGATCTGCGGACCCCGCGCCTCGCGGCCGGACGCACCACCGACCTCCGCTTCGCCGTCCGGGGCGACGACGGCCGCGCGGTCACCGCCTTCCGCCGGGAGCACGACAAGGAACTCCACCTCATCGTCGCTTCACGCGACCTGAACACCTACCGGCATCTGCACCCCGTCCGGGCCGCCGACGGAACCTGGAGCGTCCCCGTGTCCCTGCCCGGGGCGGGCGACTACCGGGTCTTCGCCGACTTCACCCCGGACAGGAAGGGCGCCGAGAACCTCACCCTCGGCGCGGACCTGGCCGTGGCGGGCACCTACACGCCCCGAAAGGTGCCGGCGCCGGACACCACCGCCACGACCGACGGCTACGAGGTGAAGCTCGGCGGAGCCCTGCGTCCCGGCGCCGCCCGCGAGCTGAAACTGACCGTGTCCCGGGGCGGCAGGCCGGTCACCGACCTCCAGCCCTACCTGGGCGCCTACGGCCACCTGGTCGCCCTGCGCTCCGGCGACCTCGCCTACCTCCACGTCCACCCGAACGGCGAGCCAGGCGACGGCACCACCGCGGCCGGCCCGGACATCTCCTTCACGGCCACGGCGCCCAGCGGCGGCACCTACCGGCTCTTCCTCGACTTCAAGCACGAGGGCACGGTGCACACCGCCGCGTTCACGGTCCGGACCGGAGAATCGGCGGCCGCGCCCGTGGACGGGACTCCCCACGAGTCCTCGGGCGGACACGGCCACTGACCCTCAGCCGATGCGAGCCCCCGCGCCCCCGACCCGGACCCGGGGGTCGCCCGCGCGCAGGGTCACCGTGAGCTCGCCGGGGCGGCCCAGGTCCGCACCCTGGTGCAGGGTGAGGACGGCGTCCTCGGGGACGAGACCGAGTTCGCGGGCGTACGCACCGAAGGCCGCGGCCGCGGCACCGGTCGCCGGGTCCTCGACGACACCGCCGACGGGGAACGGGTCACGGACGTGGAAGACGGTGGCGGACTCCCGCCACACCAACTGGACCGTGGTCAGGTCCAGCCGGTGCATCAGGGCTTCGAGGCGCGCGAAGTCGTACGCCAGCTCCGCCAGGCGCGCGCGGGTCGCCGCCGCCAGGACGAGATGGCGGGCACCCGCGAACGCGATCCTGGGCGGGAACGCCGGGTCGAGATCGGTGGCCGGCCAGTCGAGGGCCGCCAGCGCCTCCGTGAGATCGGCGTCGGAGACCTCCTCGACGTGCGGCGCGACGCTGGTGAGCGTGGCCCTGACCGTCCCGCCCTCCTCGGCCACCGACACCGGCACGGTCCCGGCAGGGGTGGCGAACACCAGCTCTCCGGGTCCGATCCGCTCGGCCAGCGCGACGGCGGTCGCCACGGTGGCGTGCCCGCAGAACGGCACCTCGGCCTTGGGGCTGAAGTAACGGATGGTGAACGTCCGTCCCCGCGGCCCCTCCAGACCCTCGGGCGGCGCGGTCAGGAAGGCGGACTCGGAGTACCCGAGCTCGGCGGCGATGGCCAGCATGTCCCCGTCGTCCAGGGTGGAGGCGTCCAGCACCACGCCGGCGGGGTTGCCGCCCTCGGGAACGCTGGAGAAGGCGGTGTATCGCAGGACCTCGGGGCGCGGCGCGTTCGTCGTCATGCTGAGGGCAACGTGGGACCGGGCGGCGGCTATTCCGGGCCCTCAGCCCAGGGCGCGGTCCAGGTTGAACGCCGCGCTGATCAGGGCGAGATGGGTGAACGCCTGCGGGAAGTTGCCCTGTTGCTCGCCGGTGTTGCTGATCTCCTCGGCGTACAGGCCCAGATGGTTGGCGTAGGTGAGCATCTTCTCGAAGGCCAGGCGCGCCTCGTCGATCCGCCCGGCGTGCACCATCGCCTCGACGTACCAGAACGAGCAGATCGAGAAGGTGCCCTCGTCGCCGCGCAGTCCGTCGGGGCTGGCCGTCGGGTCGTAGCGGTAGACGAGGGAGTCCGACACCAGCTCCTCGGTCAGCGCGTCCAGCGTGGACAGCCACTTGGGGTCGGTCGGCGCGATGAACTTGGTCAGCGGCATCATCAGGACGGCCGCGTCGAGCACATCGCCGTCCTCGTGCTGCACGAACGCCTGCCGGGTCTCCGACCAGCCGCGGTCCATGATCCGCCGGTAGATCGTGTCCCGGCACTCCCGCCAGCGGTTCAGGTCGGCGGGCAGACCGCGCCGGTGGGCCATGCGGATCGCCCGCTCGATCGCCACCCAGCACATCAGCCGCGAGTACAGGAAGTTCTTGCGGCCGCCGCGGGTCTCCCAGATGCCCTCGTCGGGCTGGTCCCAGTGCGCGCACACCCACTCCACGAGGGTGCACACGTCGTCCCACTGGCCGCTGGAGATCGGCTTGGCCCACTTGTCGTAGAGGTAGATCGAGTCGATCAGGGCGCCGTAGATGTCGAGTTGGAGCTGGTCGGCGGCCGCGTTGCCGACCCGGACCGGCGCCGAGCCCCGATGCCCCTCCAGATGGCCGAGTTCACGCTCCGTCAGATCCGTGCGGCCGTCGATGCCGTACATGATCTGGAGCGGGCCCGAGGGGCCGTGGCCCTCCGGGCTGACGTGCCGGATGAGGAAGTCCATGAACTGCTCGGCCTCGCTGGTGAATCCGAGCCGCAGCAGCGCATACACGCAGAAGGCGGCGTCCCGCACCCACACGTACCGGTAGTCCCAGTTGCGCTCGCCGCCGAGCTGCTCGGGCAGGCTGGTGGTCGGCGCGGCCACGATCGCGCCGGTGGGCGCGTAGGTGAGCAGCTTGAGAGTGAGGGCGGAGCGGTGCACCATCTCCCGCCAGCGGCCCCGGTACTTGGAGGCGGACAGCCAGTGCCGCCAGTAGGCGACCGTGCTGTTGAACTGCTCCTCGGCCTCGGTGCGCGCGCATCGGCGCGGGGGCACCTCGCCGCCGACCTGGTCCAGCGCGAACACCGCCGACTCGCCCTCGGAGAGCTTGAAGTCGGCCCGCGCGTCCGGGCCCTCGGTCTCCAGTGGCACGGTCGCGGTCAGACCCAGCGACAGCTTCGGGGACTCGAAGACCGCCACGTCCCCGACCATGCGCACGGTGTGCGGCTGGGCGCCGTAGTCGAAGCGCGGTGCCACGCGGGTGCGGAACGGGATCGAGCCGCGCACGCACACCACCCGCCGGATCAGCCGGTGCCGCTCGGTCTCCACCGTGTCGCCGTCGACCGGCATGAAGTCCTGGACCTCGCCCACGCCGTCCTCGGTGTAGAACCGGGTGATCAGGACGTTGGTGTCGGGGAAGTAGAACTGCTTGGTCCGCGCCGGCACGGTCGCCGCCAGTTCGAAGCGGCCGCCGCGTTCGGCGTCCAGGATCGAGGCGAAGACGCTCGGGGCGTCGAAGGACGGGCAGCAGTACCAGTCGATCGTGCCGTCGGTCCCGACCAGCGCGACACTGCGCAGGTCGCCGATCAGACCGTGCTCGGCGATCGGCAGGTAGCCCCCGTGGTCCCCGGACGATCCGCTGTCGTCCCTGACTGATCCGTTCATCGCGGCCTCCTGCGGATCAGCCTAGGCAGGATCGGCCGCGGGTGTCCCCGGAACGGCACCCCGACCCCTCCTCAGGCCCTGAGAACCCGCACTCCCGCCTCCTCGAACCGCCGGACGGCCTCCGGGGCCACCGCCGAGTCCGTGACCAACGTGCCGATCTTCTCGACCCCGCAGATCCGGGCGAACGCCCGCTGCCCCAGCTTGCTGGAGTCCGCGGCCACCACCACCCGCTCGGCCCGCTCGCACAGCAGCCGGTTGATCGCGGCCTCCGCCTCGTCGTGGGCGGCGGCACCGTGCGTCACGTCGAAGGCGACGACGCCGAGCACCGCCACATCGAGGGTGATCTGGCTCAGCACACCGTCCGCGAGCGGCCCGACGAGCTCGTACGACTGCGGGCGCGCGACCCCGCCGGTCAGCACGATCTTGAACTGGGGGCGTACGGCCAGCTCATTGGCGATGTTGAGGGCGTTGGTGACGATCGTCAGCGCGGGGGAGCCGCTGGAGAGGTCCCCGCGCACCGCGAGCGCCCGCGCGACCTCGGTCGTGGTCGTGCCGCCGGTGAGCCCCACCGCCTCACCGGGCGAGATCAGCTCCCCGACCGCCTTCGCGATGCGCTGCTTCTCGGAGGCGTGGCGGGCCGTCTTGTACCGCAGCGGCAGCTCGTAGGACACCCCGTGGACGACGGCCCCGCCCCGGGTGCGCACCAGCATCTGCTGCTCGGCCAGCTGGTCGAGGTCGCGGCGGATCGTGGCGGCAGAGACCTCCAGATCGGCGGCCGCCTCCTCGACGTCCAGCCGGCCCCGCTCGACGAGCAGCTCCAGCAGCGCCTTCCAACGGGCGTCCCGCGACATCCGCACCCTCCGGCCCCGACAGTGTCTCGGTCTCCCGGCGACCTTAGCGCACCCCTCCTGCCTACGAATGCTTGATTGTGCTCGAAAGGTGGCTATATCTTGCAAGAAAAATCAGACGGAGTGGGGAGAGGTACGGCATGACCCATGTCGAGGACGAGCTGACCAGTCAGCCCGAGTGCTGGACCCGGGCGGCGGCGGAGGCCGCACGCCACGCCGACGCGCTTCCGGCGGCCGGGGAGCGGGTCGCCGTCGTCGGCTGCGGCACCTCGTACTTCATGGCGCAGGCGGTGGCGGCGCTGCGCGAGGGCGCCGGCCAGGGCGAGACGGACGCCTTCGCGGCGTCGGAGTTCGCGCACGGCCGCTCCTACGACCGGGTCGTCGCCCTCACCCGCTCCGGCACGACGACCGAAGTCCTCGATGTTCTCGGGCAGTTGAAGGGCCGCACCCGCACCACCGCGATCACCGCCGACCCCGCCACCCCCGTCATGGCCGCCGCCGACGAGGTCGTCGTCCTCGACTTCGCCGACGAACGCTCTGTCGTCCAGACACGGTTCGCGACCACCGCGCTCACCCTGCTCCGCGCCCACCTGGGCCTGCACACCGACGCCGTGGTGGCCGACGCCCGCACCGCTCTCTCGACGCCCCTGCCCGAAGGCCTCGTCGAGTGCACCCAGTTCAGCTTCCTCGGCCGTGGCTGGACGGTGGGACTGGCCAACGAGGCCGGACTGAAGATGCGCGAGGCCTCGCTCGCCTGGACCGAGGCCTACCCGGCGATGGAGTACCGGCACGGCCCCATCAGCATCACCACGCACGGCACCGCCACCTGGATGCTCGGCGAGGCCCCCGAGGGACTGGCCGAACAGGTGCGGCAGACCGGCGGACTGTGGGTGCCGGGCGCCCTGGACCCGCTCGCCGAACTGGTCCGCGTGCAGCGCCTCGCGGTCGCCGTCGCCGCGGCCCGCGGGCTCGACCCTGACCGGCCCCGCCACCTCACCCGCTCGGTGATCCTCGCCCGCCCCTAGGAGACCTCGTGCCCCTGGCCACCACCGGCGAACTCGTCCCCCGGGCCGCCACCGCCCGCTCCGCCGTCGCCGCCTTCAACGTCATCACCCTGGAACACGTCGAGGCCGTCGTCGCCGCCGCCGAGTCCCTGGACGCGCCCGTCGTCCTCCAGGTCAGCGAGAACGCCGTCAGGTTCCGCCACGGCCGCCTCCTCCCGCTGGCCCGCGCCGCCGTCGCCGCGGCCGAACGCGCCGCCGTACCCGTGGCGTTGCACCTCGACCACGTCCAGAGCGACGACCTGCTCCGCCAGGCGGCCGACGCCGGCTTCGGTTCCGTGATGTACGACGCGGCCCACCTGCCCTACGCCGAGAACCTCGCCGCCACCCGGGCCGCCGCCGACTGGGCGCACTCCCAAAAGCTCTGGATCGAGGCCGAGTTGGGGGAGGTGGGCGGAAAACAGGGCCGGCCTCCGCTGGACGCCCACGCCCCCGGCGCCCGCACCGACCCCGCCGAGGCCCGCGCCTTCGTCACCGACTCCGGTGTGGACGCCCTCGCCGTGGCCGTCGGCAGCGCCCACGCGATGACCGAGCGCACCGCCACCCTCGACCACGACCTCCTCAAACGGCTCTCCACCACTCTGGACGTCCCCCTCGTCCTGCACGGCTCCTCCGGAGTCCGCGACGAGGAACTCACGGCGGCCGTCGCGGGCGGCATCGCCAAGGTCAACGTCGGCACCGCGCTGAACGTCGCCATGACCGGCGCCATCCGGGAGTTCCTGAGCGCTCACCCCGAGGCGGCGGACTCGCGCACGTACCTGAGTGCCGGGCGGGACGCCATGGTCGAGGCGGCCCGGCGGATCATCCGGCTGCTCGGGCGGTGAGGACGGGCTGGTAGAACCCGCTGGACGCCGGATCGTGCCAGCGCACGTCGACGAAACCGGCCGCGCCCGCGAACCGGGTCAGCTGCGCACGCGTCAGCGCCCAGGAGGTCGTACGGCGGACCTGGACGGCCCACTCGTCGCCGCCCGGCCTCAGCTGGAAGTACTCCTGGTCGTAGCGCTCGCCGTCCTCGTGCCAGTGCCACAGCTGGAAGGTGATCACCCGGCCGTCGGAGCCCTCGGAGACCTGCGGGGGAGCGGCCCCTGGCCTGGTCCGGCGGAGCTCGTCGTAGTCCCTGAGGGTGAGCAGCAGCCGGCCCCCCTCCCGCAGCACCCGCCGCATGTCTGCCAGCGCGGCCGCCACGTCGGAGGCCGTCAGCAGATGCGCCATGGAGTTGTCGGCGCAGACGACCACGTCGAACACGGACGACGCGAACGGCAGCCGGCGCATGTCCGCGGCGGCCGTCGGCAGCCGGGCGCCGCGTGCCGTGGCCTCCGCTGCGGCGCGCGTGGCCGCGACGGGACTGAGGTCGCTGCCGACGACCCGGTGCCCGGCCAGGGCCAGTCCGATCGCCTGGGTCCCGATCCCGCACGAGCAGTCCAGCACCCGGTGCGGACCTGGCCCCAGGAGAGCGCCCAGCACCGCCGCCTGGCGGGCCATGCTCGCGTCCCAGTCCGCGAAGATCCGGTGGTAGTCCGGAGCCAGCGAGTCGTAGAAGTCCCGCGTCGAGGAGTCAGTCACTCGACCTTTTTACCGCCTTGAGCACCACGAACTTTGGGTCACTGGCCACCAGTTGGCTGTTTCCGAACAGCTTCCGCAGCGTCACGTGGTACCCGAGGTGCCGGTTGCCGACCACCCACAGCTCACCGCCCGGCCGCAGCGTCCTGCGCGCGTCGGTGAACATCCGCCGGGCCGTCGCGTCGGTGGTGGCCTGGTGGGAGTGGAACGGCGGGTTGTTGAGGACGAGGTCGACGCTGTCGGCCGGGACCCCGCTCAGACCGTCCCCGACCCGGAACTCCGCGTGCCCCTGCACCCCGTTCGCCTTGTACGTCTCCTCCGCCGACGCCACGGCCGGGAAGGACTCGTCGACGAACAGCACCTCGGCCTCCGGGTTGGCGAGGGCCATCGCCGTGCCGACGACGCCGTTGCCGCAGCCCAGGTCCACGATCCGCTGGGCGCCGCGGCTGTCCGGCAGGTGCTGGAGGAAGAACCGGGTGCCGATGTCGAGCCGGTCCGCGCAGAAGACGCCCGCGTGGTTGACGACGGCCCGCCCGGAGGCGGCACCGATGCCGTCCGGGAGCGTGTAGCCGTAGGGCCAGGGATTCGTGGGCCGTACGAGCGACGGCTCCGGTGTGCAGAAGATCAGCCGGGCCTTCTTCTCGGCGAGCGAGGTGCGGGTCGGACCGAGGATCCGCTCGAACAGCCGGAGCGTCGAGGTGTGGATCTCCTTCACCATGCCGGTGCCGACCACGACCGTGCCCCGGTGCACCGCGGGTGCCAGCCGCCCGAGCTGGTCCTCCAGCAGGGCCAGACTCTTCGGCACGCGCACCAGCAGGACGTCGACACGGTCGGGCGGCGGGTCCTGGGTGGTGAGCAGCTGGACGCTGCCGGGTTCGACGCCGGCGCGTTCGAGGTTGACCCGGGTCGCCTCCTGGCCGAGGAAGGAGTCGGTGATCTGCACCGGCCGGTGGGCCGCCAGCGCGGTGACCAGGGCGCCCCAGCGGTCCCCGACCACGACGACGGTGCCGGACAGCGCGACCCCCTCGTCCGCCAGATGCCTGAGCAGATACTCGTCGGAGGCGTCCCAGGCGCGCAGCCGGTCGCGCGGGTCCTCGGGGAAACGGGTGAGGGCGAGTTCGCCCCAGGCGGTCGTCATTCGGTCGTCCATCGTGCGCCCAGGCTATCGGAGCCGCAGCTCAGGCCCCTCGGGCAGGATGGAACCCATGGAAGCCGAGCTGTTCCCCAGAATCCGTACGGACATCGCGCCGGGCGCGGTGCACGTGCCGGACTGGCTGGCTCCGGCGCGGCAGCGCGAGCTGCTGGCGGCCTGCCGGGACTGGGCGCGCCCGCCGGCCGGACTGCGCACGGTCCGCACCCCGGGCGGCGGCACGATGACCGCACGGCAGGTCTGCCTGGGCTGGCACTGGTATCCCTACGCCTACGCCCGCACGGTCGTCGACGGCGACGGGACACCCGTGAAGCCCTTCCCGTCCTGGCTGGGCGAGCTGGGCCGGGAAGCCGTACGGGACGCCCTGGACACCGACGCCTCCGGATACGACATCGCGCTGATCAACTTCTACGACGGCGACGCCCGCATGGGCATGCACCGCGACGGCGACGAGAAGTCGGACGCACCCGTGGTCTCCCTGAGCCTCGGCGACACCTGTGTCTTCCGCTTCGGCAACCCCGAGACCCGGACCAGGCCGTACACGGACGTCGAGCTGCGCAGCGGCGATCTGTTCGTGTTCGGCGGCCCGTCCCGGCTCGCGTACCACGGGGTGCCCCGGGTGCATCCGGGCACCGCGCCGCCCGAGTTGGGGCTGACGGGACGGCTGAACATCACGCTGCGGGTCAGCGGCCTCTAGACCGGGCCGAGGAACGGATCATGGGAGACTCGCCCTCATGAGCGGCAAGGCGGACCCCCGGCCGGCGGGGGAAGTGACCACCTCGAGAGCGCGGCTGGACCGGGGGCGCGGTGCGCTCGGACCCGCGTTGGAGCTCGTGCACACCGGCCGCGCGCCCACCCGGGCCGTGCTCACCGCCGAACTCGGCGTGACCCGTGCGACGGCCGGCGCGGTCGCCGCCGAGCTGGAGGCACTCGGGCTGATCCGCGTCGACGCCCGGCCCACCGCGGCCGCCGGTTCGCAGGGCAGGCCCTCGCACCGGCTCGCGGTCGCCGAGGACGGTCCCGTCGTGCTGGCCGCCCAGGTGCACGCCGACGGCTTCCGGGCCGCGCTGGTCGGCCTGGGCGGCCGTATCGTCGCCACCGCGCCCGGCAGCGAGACGATCGACGCCGACCCGGCGAAGGTCCTCGGCTCCGTCGTCGAGGCGGGCGCCGACCTGCTGCGCACGACCGGCCGACGCTGCGTGGGCGCCGGGCTCGCCGTGCCGTCCGCGGTCGCCGAACCCGACGGCCTCGCCCTCAACCCCCTCCACCTGGCCTGGCCGGCGGGCGCCCCCGTCCGCCGTATCTTCGACGAGTGCGTGCGCGCCGCCGGCATCACCGGACCGGCCTTCGCGGGCAACGACGTCAACCTCGCCGCGCTCGCCGAGCACCGGCACGGCGCGGGCCGCGGCGCCCGCGATCTGCTGTGCGTGGCCACCGGCCACCGGGGCGTCGGCGGCGCGCTGGTGCTCGACGGGCGTCTGCACACGGGCAGTTCGGGCCTGGCTCTGGAAGTCGGCCACCTCACCGTGAACCCCGAGGGCCGCCCCTGCCACTGCGGCAGCCGCGGCTGCCTGGACGTCGAGGCCGACCCGCTGGCCCTGCTCACGGCGGCCGGACGCGACCCCGGCCCCGAGCAGTCCCTGCTCCGGCAGGCCGACGACCTCGTCCGTGACCACTACGACGACCCCGCCGTCCGGACCGCGGCCGAGTCGCTGATCGACCGCCTGGGCCTGGGCCTCGCCGGTCTGGTCAACATCCTCAACCCCGACCGGATCATCCTCGGCGGTCTCCACCGCACCCTCCTGGCCGCCGACCCCGCGCGCCTGCGGGCCGTCGTCGCCGAGCGCAGCCTGTGGGGGCAGAGCGGTGGCGTGCCCGTCCTGGCCTGCACCCTGGACCACAACAGCCTCGTGGGAGCGGCCGAGCTGGCGTGGCAGCCGGTGCTGGACGATCCGCTGGGCACGCTGACCCGTGGCTGAACTGCTGGAGGCCGGGGGACTGCGCCTGGTCGAGGTGGCGCCCCCGGTGGTCCCGGCCTGGGCGCGGACGGCCATGGACCGCGAGTGGGACACGGTGGTCCTGGCCAACCCGGCTTTCTTCGACGGCCCGGTGGCGGTCTGCGCGGGACTGTCCCGGGAGACCCCGGACACCCTGCTCGTCTCCTGGTCCCGCGCCACCTACCGCTACTTCGCGCTGCGCCGCGTCCCGGGGGCCACCGTCCGGCGGTCCCTGTTCGTGAGCGTGGTGCAGCCGACCGAGGACGGACGCGTCCTGGTGGGCCGGATGTCCTCGGCCACCGCCGCGCCGGGCTGCTGGCAGTTCCCCGGCGGATCGGTGGAGCCGCCCACCGGTGACGAGCCGCTCGACGAGCACGCACTGCGCCGCCACGCGGCCGTGGAACTGGCCGAGGAGACGGGCGTCGACCTCCCGGCCGCCGACCTCACCCGCTGCCTGGTCACCCACGGCGAGGACGGACAGGTCGGCGTCCACTACCTGGCGCCACCGGTACCCGCGTCCCTGCTGCACGACCGCTTCGAGGCGCTCGTCGCCGCCGAGACGGCCCGAGGGCACGCCCCGGAGTTCGACCGGATCGCCCTCGTCGGCTCACCGGCCGAACTGCCGGACCTCGCCGGCCCGCACGTCACCCACCTCGAACCCGTCGTCCGCTGGACGAGCCGCCGAGTAGGCTCGTGACATGCGGATCTCCGTCTCCTCGGACATGGACGAACCTGTCGCGCGCACCCTCCTCGACGAACTGCGCGCGCGAGGCCACGACGTCGTCGCGTACGGCGCCCTGAGCCCCGGCGCCGACCCGCAGTGGGCCGTCTGCTCCGAGGCCGCGGCCCGTGAGGTGGCCGCGGGGCGCGCCGACCAGGCGATCGTGTGCTGCTGGACCGGCACCGGCGCCTCCATCGCCGCCAACAAGGTCCCCGGCGTACGGGCCGCCCTGTGCACGGACGCCTACACCGCGGACGGCGCCCGCCGCTGGAACGACGCCAACGTCCTCGCCCTCAGCCTCCGCCTCACCTCCGGGCCGCTCCTCAAGGAGATCCTCGACGCCTGGTTCACCGCGCAGCCGAGCGAGGACGCCGAGGACCGCGAGAACGTGGCCCGGGTGGGGCGCCTGGACACCGGCCGGGCCTAGGGACTGTCGTTTGGATCAGCCCGGCGTCGCGGGGTCTGGCACGCACATCTGCTGCAGAAAGGCACCGCACCTCACGGCCGGCCTGATCCAAACGACGGGCCCTGGCGGCGCGCGTCCGGTCAGGCGCTGAGCGCGCCCGCCACCTTCAGCTCCCCGTCGTCGATCAGCCGGCGCACCGCCTCCAGTACGGCGGCCTCCGGTTCGTAGCGTGGGGCGTAACCGAGGACGGTCCTGGCCTTCTCGATGGTGAGGCACTGACTGCGGTGCAGGTGGTCCCAGCTCGCCTCGGCGTGCTCCGGGGCCGTGGCCCGGCGGAACTCCTCCCAGGTCACGGGCTCAAGCGACGCGGTCCGACCGAACCAGCCGGCCGCGATGCGGGCGTACCCGCGTACGTTCAGCGCGGTGGGGGCCACGACGGTGAAGTCCTCGCCCGCGGCCGCGTCCCGGCGCTCGACCGCCCGCTCGAAGGCCTGCGCCACGTCGTCCGCGTGCACATGGTGCATCAGCTCGACACCGCTGCCCGGGACCTTCAGCGGCTGTCCCGCCGAGAGCGTGTACCAGACAGCGGGGTCGAGACTCCCCAGCGGTCCGATCGGGTGCCAGCCGGGCCCGACGATGTGCCCGGGGTGCAGGGACGTCGTCACCAGGCCCCCGGCGGCGGTCTCCTGCTTCAGCATCCGGGCGATGCGGTCCTTCTGGATGCCGTACTCCCCGACGGGCGGGGTGCCCGTGGACTCGGAGATCGGCAGCCTGTCGGCGGGGCCGTGACGCCACACGCTGCCGCAGTGCACCAGGTGCCCGACCTCGCCGCGCAGCCGCTCGACCAGCGCGGTGGCCGAGTCGAGGGTGAAACAGACCAGGTCGACGACGACGTCCGGGGCCAGCCCGGCCACGCGGTCTCCGAAGGCGCCCTCCCTGTCCTCCTGCTCCCGGTCGGCGACCACCTGACGCACGTGCTGCCACTCGGGAGCCTCGACGTAGGCGGTACGGGTGCCACGGCTGATGTTGATCACTTCATGGCCGGCGCGGACCAGCCGGGGGACCAGGAAGGTGCCGATGTGCCCGCTACCGCCGATGACGACGACTCGCATGTTCTTCCCATCAGTGTCAGGCCATCAGTGTCAGGCCATCACAGTCAGATCGATCAGGTCAGTGTGATCAGGCTCCTGACGGCGCCGTCAAGCGCCCCAGCGCCGCGACCAGCGACCGGGGCCGCTGGGACTCCGTGCTTCCAGGACATGGACATCTAGGTGGCCCAGGGCCGTTGTCAGTGGCGGCGGCTAGCCTGCGGGCATGATCGAGACGACCGAGGGCGACCGCGCCTTCCCGCCCGCCCTGGCCGACGTGGCCCGTGTGGAGTTCGACTACGACGACGGCGAGGGTGTCGACTTCGAGCCGTACGACGCCTTCGACTCCGCCGAGGAGACCACCGACTGGCTGCGCCACTGGACCGGCAACCACCAACTCGACGGTGACGCCTACCGGGTCTTCGGACAGGACGGCACCGGTGGACTCGCCGCCCTGTGGCGCGTGCGGCCGGACCGGCCCCTCGCCGAGCAGCCCGTGGTGTTCCTGGGCTCGGAGGGCGAGCGCGGTGTGGTGGCGGCGAACCTGTCCGACTTCCTGTGGGTGCTGGCCGACGGCCTGGGGCCGATGGAGGTCGTGGAGCACGAGGAGTACGACGCCCGCCCGAACCCCGTGCTGACCGAACTCGCCGAGCGGCACGCGAGCACCCCGCGCCGCTCCACCCGGGACATTGTCACGGCCGCCCGGTCCGAGTTCCCGACGTTCTCCGAGGACCTCGACGCGCTGTGCCGGTGACCGGCGTCAGGGCCCGCTCCACTCCACCGCCAGGGCCCGACCCGGGTTCTCGGTGAAGACGCGCCGCACCAGCTCCGGGCCCATGTCGCCCAGCTCGGCCGCGAGCCGCGGCCGCACCCGGCGCAGCAGATACGGCATGCCCGGGCCTCCGTTGACCGAGCGGGCGGCCGCGGTCGTGGTGTCGCCGCCGAGGAGCAGACGGTCCGCGTGACCCGCCTCGGCGAGGGCCCGTACGGCGTCCGGCATCCGCCAGTCCGTGGCGTGGTTGGCGCGTGAGGGCCCGTCGAAGGCGAGGAAGCAGCCGGACGCCGCGGCCTGGCGGTGCACGGTGAGGTCGGGGGAGCGGTTGAGGTGTCCGAGGATCACCCGCCGCGGCGGCACCCCCAACTCCCCGCACAGCAGGTCCAGTACATCCAGCGCGCCGGTCCCCAGCTCCAGGTGGACGGCGATCGGTGCCCCCGTCGCATGGTGGGCCTCGGCCGCCGCGGACATGGTCCAGCGGGCGTGTGCGTCCAGGGCGTGGAAACCGCCCGCCACCTTGATCAGCCCGGCGCGGACGCCCGACGTCCCGATGCCCTCGGTCAGTTCGGCGACGAACACCTCGGCCAGTCGGCCGCGCAACCCGGCGAGCGTGGTGTCGTCGTAGTGGACCGCCTGGTGCAGCCCGGTCGCGGCGACGATCCGCACCCCGGTCTCCCGTGCCAGCGGCGGCAGATCGGCGGCCCGCCGCCCCAGCCCGTACGGCGTCCACTGCACCACGGTGCCACCGCCCAGCTCGGCGAAGGCCGCCAGTTCGGCCCGCGCCGCCGGGATGCTCCGCAGCTCCTGCCCGGGCAGTTGGGGACTGCCGAAGAACAGGTGGTCGTGGGCGTCGCACACCCCGAGCTGCTCGGCGGGGACGTCACCGGCCACCGTGCGGACCGCGACCGCCCTCACCACTGCCGCCCCCGCGGCAGCCGACCCCGGCCCGGTGCCGACACATGCAGCACCTCGAACAGCTCGCCCTCCGCCTCGGGCGCCTCGTGCGTCCAGAGCGAGAAGTGGACGATCTCCCAGCGGGCGGTGTCCACGGCGGCCGCCGCCCACACCGCGCCGTCCTCCCCGGCCAGCCGCTCGGTCCCACCCACCGCGTCCGCCATCACATCGGCCAACTCCGCACCATCGGGCACCGGTTGGCGCCGCCGCACGGCCCACCGTCCGGGCGAGCCGGCGGCGCCGCCCTCCTCGTACGACAGACCGGTCCACTGCCGCACCGACGGCCGCCCGAAGTCGTTGCTGAGCCCCTGGAAGCCGCCTCCCCAGAGGAAGCCGTTCATGCCCTCCACGGTGTTCCAGAGGTAGAAGGGCGCGTACTGGTTCACGGGCGAGCCGTTCACCCCGCGCTCGCGCATCAGGTACGTCTTGAAGCCGAGCCCTTCCCAGTCGTCCAGCAGATGCCCGACCCGGGCCACTCGGGCGCGGACGACGTCCATGTCGTAGTCGGAGGGCAGGGTGAGCTCGTACTGCATGGCGTGCATCGGGGGCCTCCTCAGGCGGGGTGGTCCTCGGGGGTGACGTGTGCGCCCCAGTCGGCCGTCGTGCCGTCCTCCGCCGCCTCGACGACCGCGAGATGGGTCATGAAGGTGCGCGGCCCGGCCCCGTGCCAGTGCCACTCGCCCGGCTCGATCCACACGGTGTCGCCCGCGCGGATCGGCTCGACGGCACCGCCCCTGCGCTGTACCAGCCCCTCGCCTTCCAGGACGTGCAGCACCTGGCCGTGCGGATGCCGGTGCCACGCGGTGTGCGCGCCGGGAGCGAAGTGGACGTTGAACATCCGCAGCCGGGACGGGGCGGGTGGCGCGGCAAGCTCGTCGAGCCACACCGTCCCGGTGAAGTTCTCCGCGGCGCCCCGGCGGGTCTCGGGGCGCTGTCGAGTGATCTGCACGTGGAGGAACTCCCTTACTCGGTCGGTGGCGTGAGCAGTGACAGCAGACCCCGCACGCCCATGTCGAAGGCGGCGGGCGAGCCGGACGCGCGGGCGAGGACATAGCCGCCCTGGACCGTCGCGAGCACGGTCGCCGCGATCTCCTCGCCGTCCAGCGCGGCCGCGAACAGGCCCTGTTCCCTGCCCTCTTCGACGATCCCGGCGATGCGCTCACGGATCCAGTCGATCGTCTCGTCGACCGGTGCACGCAGTTCGTCGCTGGCGACCACGTCCGGATCCATCGTGAGCCGGCCGATCGGACAGCCGCGCAGCACATCGCGCTCGCGCCGCAGATAGGCCTCGATGCGCTCGTACGGCGTGCCGGGCCCGCCGAGCACTCCCTCCGCGGTGGCGCGCAGCTCCTCGGCGGTCCTTCGGATCGCGGCCAGGGCGAGGTCGGGCTTGCCCTTGAAGTGGTGGTACATGCTGCCCTGTCCGGCGCCCGCGCGCTCCAGGATGGCCTTGGGGCTGGTCCCCACGTAGCCGCGCTCCCACAGGAGCTCACGGGTGGACTCGATCAGTCGGTCCGAGGTGCTCATGACCGCACTGTACATACTAGTAGTTACAGAAGTCGAGCCCTCTGGGGAGCAGGCGGAACAGGCCCGCGTACTCCCCGGGAGGTACACGCACTGCCGCTGGCCGTACGACGACCCGGCCCCCTCCCCGGAGCCAGTCTCGAAGCAGCACCGATCGACACCTTCGCAACTCCAGGGAGATGAACCGACATGCAGACTCTCGCGAACTGGGACGGCGGCCCGGGCCCGTGGATCCTCTTCTTCCCGCTGATCTGGGCGGCCGTCGTGCTCGGCGTCGTCACCGTCCTGCGCCGCACCCTCTGGCGCGGCCGCCGCGGACCATGGCGCGCCATGGCCGACGCCGGTCCCTCCGGCGACTCGCCGATCGCCGTGCTCGGCCGCCGCTTCGCCTCCGGCGAGATCGACGAGGACGAGTACTGGCGCCGACTGTCCGTCCTGGACGAGCAGTTCGGCCGTACGGTCGGCAAGGGCGGTGCGGTATGACCGTCACGACCGCCCCGACGAAGACGCCGCCGGCCGCCCGGGTGGTCGACGCCGTGAAGGTGTACGGCAGCGGCGACACCGGTGTGCGGGCCCTGGACGGGGTGAGCGTCGACTTCCCGGCCGGCCGCTTCACCGCGATCATGGGGCCCTCGGGCTCCGGCAAGTCCACCCTCATGCACTGCGCGGCCGGCCTCGACACGCTGACCGAGGGCGCCTCCTACATCGGCGACACCGATCTCGGCTCCCTCGACGACCGCCGCCTGACCCTCCTGCGCCGCGACCGCGTCGGCTTCGTCTTCCAGGCGTTCAACCTGGTGCCGACCCTGACCGTCGAGGAGAACATCCGGCTGCCGCTGGACCTCGCGGGCGGCAGGGGCGACCCCGAGTGGATCGACGCGCTGATCGACGTGGTCGGCCTGCGCGACCGGCTCCGTCACCGGCCGGCCGAGCTCTCCGGCGGGCAGCAGCAACGCGTCGCCGTGGCCCGGGCGTTCGCCGGCCGGCCCGACGTCGTCTTCGCCGACGAACCCACCGGGAACCTCGACTCCCGCTCGGGTGGAGAGGTCCTCGGCCTCCTCGGCAGGACCGTGCGCCGGACGGCCCGCACCGTCGTCATGGTCACCCACGACCCGGTCTCCGCCGCCCACGCCGACGAGGTGGTCTTCCTCGCCGACGGACGCCTGGTGGACCGTATGGAGAACCCGACGGCCGACCGGGTCCTGGACCGCATGAAGGCCTTCGAGGTGCCCTCGCAGACAGATGTGCCGTCACGGTCCGAGACGCCCTCGCGGACGGAGGTCCCCTCGTGAACGCCTCCCTGCGCCTGAGCGTGAACTCCCTGCGCGCCCACAAGCGGCGCTTCGCCGGAACCTTCCTCGCCGTGTTCCTCGGTGTCGCCTTCCTCGCCGGAACTCTCGTCATGGGCGACACCCTCCGGGCCGGCTTCGACACCATGTTCGGCAACGCGACCGGCGGCACCGACGCCGTGGTCCGCAGCGCCGAGGCCATCACCACGCCGGGGGAGAGCCAGGGGGTGCGCGAGCCGGTCACCACCGACCTGGTCAGTACCGTCGAGCAGGTCCCCGGCGTCGCGGCCGCGGTCCCCGACATCCAGGGCGCCGGCCAGCTCGTCGGCGCGAACGGCGAGCCCATCGGCGGCCAGGGCCCGCCCACCCTCGCCGGCAACTGGATCGACGACCCGAAGCTCAACCCGTACGAACTGGCCGAGGGCCGCGCCCCGAAGAGGTCCGGCGAGGTCGTCGTCAACCGCGGCACCGCCGAGAAGGGCGACCTGAAGATCGGCGACACGACGGTCCTGCGGACGCCCGACCCCGTCGAGGTGACCGTCGTCGGTCTCGCGACCTTCGGCGGCGAGGACGGCATGGCCCAGGTGACCTTCACCGGCATGACCCTGGCCGACGCCGAGAAGTACCTCACGGCCAGGCCCGGTGAGGCGTCGAGCATCCAGGTGCGCGCGGGTCCCGGTGTCGGTCAGCGGGAGCTCGTCGACCGGCTGAGCCGCGTACTGCCCCGGGGCGTCGAGGCGATCACCGGTCAGGAGTCGACCGAGGAGAACACCGACATGATCTCCAGTCAGTTCCTGTCCGTCTTCACGACCTTTCTGCTGGTGTTCTCGGGCGTCGCCCTCCTGGTCGCCACCTTCTCCATCCACAACACCTTCGCGATCGTCGTCGCCCAACGCACCCGTGAGAACGCCCTGTTGAGGGCACTCGGCGCCTCCCGACGCCAGGTCACCGCCTCGACCCTGACCGAGGCGAGCGTCGTGGCCGGCGCCGCCTCCGCCGCGGGCATCGCGGGCGGCATCGGGGTGGCCGCCGGCCTCCAGGCGCTGTTCCCTGCGATCGGATTCCCCTTCCCCGAGGGCGACTTGGTGATCAGCACACTCTCGATGCTGCTGCCGCTCGCGGTCGGCGTCGTGGTCTGCCTGGGCTCCGCGCTGCTGCCCGCCCTACGCGCCGGACGCACCGCGCCGCTGGCCGCCCTGCGCGAGACGGCCGTCGACCAGTCGGGGGCATCCCGCGTCCGTGCCGTCATCGGGGCCGGCCTCGCCGCGCTCGCCGTGTCCCTCACCCTGACCGGCGTCCTGGTGTCACCGTCCCTCTGGCTCGCGGCAGCCGGCGCGGTCCTCGCTCTCGTGGCCTTCGTGGTCCTCGGCCCGGTCGCCTCCACCACGGCCGTACGCGTGCTCGGCGGCCCGCTCGCCCGGCTCCGTGGCGTCACCGGGTCCCTCGCCCGGCGCAACGCCCTGCGCAGCCCCGGGCGGACGGCCGCCACCGCGAGTGCGCTGATGATCGGCGTGGCCGTGGTCTCGCTGTTCACGGTCTTCGGGGCGTCCCTTAAGGCCACCATGGACCAGACCGTGTCCCGGTCCTTCGCGGGCGACGTCGCCGTCAGCACCCCGTCGTTCGGCGCGGGCGGCAGCGGTCTGAGCCCCCGGCTCGCCGGAGCGCTTCAGGCGCTTCCCGAGGTGGACACGGCCGTGGGTCTCGGGCGCGGTGTCGCCGAAGTCGACGGCAAGGGAAGGGCATTGACGGTCGCCGACCCGATCGCCCTGGAGCGCACCTTCGATCTCGGTACCGTGCGCGGCTCCCTGCGCGGCCTCGGCACCGACGGCATCGCCATCACCCGGACGGAGGCGGAGAAGCAGGGCCTCACGACCGGGGACAAGGCCCGACTCACCTTCACCGACGGCGAGAAGGACGACTTCACGGTCCGCGCGGTCTACGGCCGGTCCGAGCTGGCGGGCGATTACGTCATCACCCGCGCGGCCTGGGCCCCGCACCGCACCCAGGACTCCGACACGGTCGTCGCGGTCTCCTTCAAGGACGGCGTGAGCACCGGCGCGGGCAAGGCGGCGGTGGAGAAGGTCGCTGCGCGCTACGGCCATCCCGAGGTGCAGACCCGCGACGAGTACGCGCAGTCCTCGGCCGCCGGCATCGACATGATGCTCTCGCTGGTCTACGCGCTGCTCGCCCTGGCGGTCCTCATCGCGCTGCTGGGCATCGCCAACACGCTGACGCTGGCGATCCACGAGCGCACCCGCGAACTGGGCCTGCTCAGGGCCGTGGGCCAGACCCGTTCCCAGCTCCGCGCCATGGTCCGCTGGGAGTCGGTCCTGGTCGCCGCCTTCGGCACGATCGGTGGCCTCACCCTCGGCGCCTTCCTCGGCTGGGTCCTGGTCAGGGCCTCGGACGGCACGAGCGACAGCACCTTCGCCTTCGCCGTCCCGCCCCTCCAACTCACGGTGGTCGCCATGGTGGGCCTCACCGCGGGAGCCCTGGCAGGCCTGCGCCCGGCCCGCCGCGCCGCCCGCCTCGACGTCCTACGGGCGATCGCGACCGAGTGAGCCGTCCGAAGCGGCGGGCCGGCGTCGGGACGCAGATTGCGTGGATCTCGCGGGACGCGCGTCCCGACGTGCGGCGGGCGTTCGCGCCCGGCGCCCCCATGGGCTGTGACGGGCGGGAGCTGAGTGGCGACGGGTGGGCCGACCTTTCCGTCAGGGGGGTGCCGGTGCCGGGACGTAGATTGCGCGGGGCGCGTGGCTCGACGTAGGGCGGGCGTTCGCGCCAGGGCCGGACAGGCGCGGGGCGAATCCATGGGCTGAGGCGGGCAGAAGCCGACTGGCGACGGGTGGGCCGGTCTTTCCGGCAGGGGGAGTCGGCGGGTTGCGCTGGTGCCGGGACGTAGATTGCGCGGGGCGCGTGGCTCGACGTAGGGCGGGCGTTCGCGCCAGGGCCGGACAGGCGCGGGTGAACCCATCGCCTGTGACGGGCAGGAGCCGACCGGCCCGGGTGGGCCAACTCGCCCGGTCAGGGGGGCGGCGGGTTGCGCTGGTGCCGGGACGCGGATTGCGCGGGGCGCGCGTCTCGACCTGCCGCGGGCGTCAGCGCCCGGATCGGGACGGGTGCGGGGCGAACCCATCGGCTGCGACGGGCAGAAGCCGACCGGCGACGGGTGGGCCAACTCTCCCGGTCAGGGAGTCGGAGGGTGTCGGGACACAGTCCACGCGGGAGCCTTCGCGATCCCCGCGCTGGGCGCGCGTCTCGACATACCGCAGGCGTTCGCGCTCAGGGGCAGTCGCGCGGGGCGAGCCCATCGGCTGACACGGGCAGGAGCCCACTGGCGACGAGCGGGCCTACCTATCCGTCAGGGGAAGCCGGAGTGCCGCGCCGGGGCCGGGACGCCGATCGCGCGGCAGTCTTCGCGGGCCGCGCGCGTCTCGACGTACCGCTGCCGTTCGTGCCCAGGGTCAGTCGGACCGCAGCGACCCGCCGATCGCCGAGTGAGACGGGCAGCACCCCACCGACGCGTCGGCCGCGACACAACCGGTGGGGCCCGCCGCCGTCGGGGCGACGGACGCGCCGTGGCCCGAGGGGCCGAGCGCGATCGTCGTCCCGGCACTGCACGGCAGCGTCCCGCAGGCTGACGAGCGAAACAGAGGAGTCGTCACCGCCCGGTCAGCCGGCAACGGCGGACCGGGCGGGAGCGTGTTCGGGCCTGCGGCCGTCAACCCGCACCTCGGCGAACCGGAGCGCGGTCTTGTCGAGGACGGTCTGCCGCTGGGGCCGCTGCGGCAGCGTCGCGGAAGGCGTCGGCAGGGTGAACCACACGAACTTCCCCGACTCGCCGTCCGGCCGTACGCCCCAGCTCTCGCTGACCGCGGCGACCATCGCGAGGCCGCGCCCGCACGTGGCGAGCGGCTCGGTGTCCTTGATGTCGGCCACGACCGGCAGACGCGGGTCGTGGTCGTGCACCGAGACCATGAGCCGGTCGAGCAGCAGCTCGATCTTCACGGTGCACGTCTTGTCGGGCTGCGCATGGCGGTGGACGTTGGTCAAGAGCTCCGTCACACCGAGCACGGCCCGGTCTATGAGGGGATCCATATGCCAGTAGCGCAATTGCGCAGAAAGGATTCTGCGGACCTGGCCGATCCGCGACGGCAGAGCTTGGAGCTCCACCGTGCAATGCCTGCTTGGGTGACTGATCACGGCTGCGACTCCCCGACGTGAGGTCCGGAAGAACACGGAGTTCGGATCGAGCAGGTGCCTGGATGGAACGGCCGCCTGCTGTCGTGCCCGGCGGGCTGGTGTGCAGCGTGATCGCCGGTAAACCCAGAGTGATGTGAGACCAGCGTGACGCAGGAGGCGCGGTACCGCAACTCGCGGTGACCTATTCGCTACGCCCCGCAGCCCGGCGTACGGCCTCGATGAACCGGCGCGCCGCGGGCGGCCCCGGCTCGCCCGGAGCGGGGTCGTGCTCGCCCAGGGTCAGCAGATACCGGTTGCCGTTGAGGTCCGCGAGAGCCCGGTCGTCGGCGGCGAACCAGGGCTTGGAGGCGCGCACCGCCTGCACCGGCGCACTGTCGATCTCGCTGCCGTAACTGGTGAGCAGTTCCAGTCTGCCGTCGTTGATCCGGACCTGACCGGCCCGGGTGAGCGAGCGCAACCTCTTCCCGATCCGCACGCCCGTAGCCGTGAACTCCGGCTCCGCCATGCCGCCCCGCCCCCTTGTGCGCGTCGGTGTGCCGGCTCGTACGACCGCGTGGGCCGAGAGCCGGCTTCTGTCGTGATCCAGTGTGCGCCCCCGTCCGAGACGTCCGTCCCGCCCGGTGCAGTCTGCCCGCCACGGGCGTCGAGCACCAGTACGCACGGCATCTCGCCGGGAGCGCCCGGAGCACTCGTCCGAATGCGCCCCCGCCCTCGCGCCCCGCCCTGACCCCAGGGTGCCTTTGAGGCTCCCAAAGGTGTGTTTATGCAGGTGAGAAGCGTGCGGAAGGTGTCTATGATCGAGTCATCGGCCGCGCGACGCGCCGTCGGCGCGAAGTGTTAGGAGCCCTGCCGTGAGCACCCCTCAGCAGACCAGGACCGGCGACACCCTCGACATCGACCACACCGACACCGCCTACCGCGGCTGGCTGAAAGAAGCCGTCCGCAAGGTCCAGGCCGACGCCAACCGCTCGGCCGACACCCACCTCCTGCGCTTCCCGCTCCCGGAGAAGTGGGGCATCGACCTGTACCTCAAGGACGAGTCGACCCACCCCACCGGCAGCCTCAAGCACCGCCTCGCCCGCTCGCTCTTCCTCTACGGCCTGTGCAATGGCTGGATCCGGCCCGGCCGCCCGGTGATCGAGGCGTCCAGCGGCTCCACGGCCGTGTCCGAGGCGTACTTCGCGAAGCTGATCGGTGTGCCCTTCATCGCGGTGATGCCGCGCACGACGAGCGCCGAGAAGATCCGCCTCATCGAGTTCCACGGCGGCCGGTGCCACTTCGTGGACGACCCGCGCACCATGTACGAGGAGTCCGCCCGTCTCGCGGGGGAGACGGGCGGCCACTACATGGACCAGTTCACCTACGCGGAACGGGCCACGGACTGGCGCGGCAACAACAACATCGCCGAATCCATCTTCCGTCAACTGGAGTTGGAGCGTTTCCCGGAGCCCGCGTGGATCGTCGCCACGGCCGGCACCGGCGGCACCTCGGCGACCATCGCCCGGTACGTCCACTACATGCAGCACGACACCCGCATCTGTGTGGCCGACCCGGAGAACTCCTGTTTCTTCGAGGGCTGGAGCACCGGCGATCCGGACGTCACGTGCGACTGCGGCTCGCGCATCGAGGGCATCGGCCGTCCGCGCATGGAGCCGAGCTTCGTGCCCGGGGCGATCGACCGCATGATGAAGGTCCCGGACGCGGCCAGTGTCGCCGCCGTGCGCGCCCTGGAGCGGGCCATCGGCCGCCGGGCGGGCGGCTCGACCGGCACCGGTCTGTGGAGCGCGCTGAAGATCATCGCCGAGATGGTGGCCGAAGGGCGGCAGGGGAGCGTCGTCACCCTGCTCTGCGACCCCGGAGACCGTTACCTGGACAAGTACTACTCGGACGCGTGGCTGGCCGAGCAGGGCCTGGACATCGAGCCCCACACGGCGGCGATCGCCTCCCTGCTGGAGACGGGGGTCTGGCCCGCGCGGGCCACGTCGGACGGCCTCTAGCCGACCGGCGGCCTCGGCTCACCCCACAGCCTTCGGTCGACCGCCAGCCGCCAGCCGCCAGCCGCCACCCGCCGAGCGACGGTCCACGCCATGCACCCGATGAGCGAGCCCGGAAGGCGGCCGGACCCGTCACGCACCTTCCCGGAGCCCGGCTAGGAGCCCTGCGCCGCGAGCCGACGGTCCAGCGTCCGGACCGCCTCCCGGAAGGCCCGCCCCAGCCCGGCCCGCCCGAGCCTTGCGACCACGCGGAACGCCGCCGTGCCGTCCACGGCGAACGTCCAGCGCACATGGGTGCCCGGTCCTGCGGGAGTGAGCCGCCACTCCTCGGCGATGGCACGGGCGCCGGGCGCGTTGGCCACATCGACCCGGTAGGCGTACACCTCCGGGGCCTCGGCCGCGAGGATCGTCTCCTGGAAGCGCCCGCCGCCCCTGAGGTGGATCTCCCGGGTCGAGCCGTCCCCGGTCGAGCGGGCCAGCGTCACCGCGGAGAACCATTCCTCCCAGCCCGGCACGTCCTCGGCGAGCGCCCGGTGGACCGCCTTCGGCGGAGCCGACATCTCCTGCGCGAACACCATCCGTACGGGCGCGGTCGCGATGAAGTCGAGCTCCACCGCGCGCAGTTGGTGAGCCATGAGCACATCCCCCTGGTGTCGGACGGGACGTGTCACCTTAGTTGACGCTCAGTCAGATGTCTGTACCGTCAACGGACTCGCCCGCCACCACCAGCCGTCGCAGATGCTCCGAGACCTCCGCGCGCGCCGACGCCGGCAGCCCCGCGTCCGTCACCAGCGTGTCGACCTGCTCCAGCGACGCGAACGAACTCAGGCCCACGGTGCCCCACTTGGTGTGGTCGGCGACCACCACGACCCGCCGGGCCGACTGCACGAGACGCCGGTTGGTCTCGGCCTCCGCGAGGTTCGGCGTGGACAGGCCGGCCTCGACCGATATGCCGTGCACACCGAGGAAGAGCACGTCGAAGTGGAGCGCCCCGATCGCCTGGTCGGCCACCGGTCCCACCAGCGAGTCGGAGGGGGTGCGCACACCGCCGGTCAGCACGACGGTCGCCGCACCCTGACGGGGGCCCGTGGTGCGCTGCGCCGCGTGGAACACGTCGGCCACCCGCACCGAGTTGGTCACCACGGTCAGGTCCGGCACGTCGAGCAGATGGTGGGCCAGCGCGTAGGTCGTCGTACCGCCCGACAGGGCGATCGCGGTGCCCGGGGCGACCAGCTCCGCCGCGGACCGCGCGATGTCCTCCTTGGCGGTCAGCTCCAGACCCGACTTCGCCTCGAAGCCGGGCTCGTGGGTGCTCGCCTCGACCACCGGGACGGCGCCGCCGTGCACCTTCTCCAGCACACCCTGGCGGGCCAGCGCGTCGAGATCACGCCGTACGGTCATGTCCGACACGCCGAGCTTGCGGGTCAGCTCGTTGACGCGCACCCCGCCTCGGCGCCGGACCTCGTCCAGGATCAGGGCGCGCCGCTGCTCCGCGAGGAGGTTCTGATTCTCACTCACGTACGCTCCGGTCCTTTCGCCTGGGGCCGTCCGACTCGCCCTGCGCACCCTCTCCCACGAGGACATTTTGCCCGTCCCTGGTGCGCGGGACGTCCCATACTCGCACGGGCCCCCACCAGGAGCGCCACCGACCGCCCCGTCGCGCCCGCGTCACGGGGGTGACCGTGGGTCCCGGCCGTCACCCGGATCGGGGAGATTCCGTGACGAGTGGTGCGCACAACGCGATGAGCGGCGATCCTTGTGCCCGCACGGACAGATGCCGACGGCGCGTCACGGGGGAAGTGCGAGATCAGTGGAACCTGTCACGACCATGGGCGCGGACGGCTCGGCCGCCCGGCCCGAGGAATCCGGAACCGCCCTGGAACTCCTGGTCCACGGAGTGGGCGGCACCACGCCGGAGAAGATGCTCGACGATCCGCGCACGGTGCGGATCACCGGCGACGACATCGCGGCCGTCTTCCGGCGCGCCGACGACGTCGACGCCGAGAAGAGACCACGCGACGGCCGCACCGGCCCGGTGCCCGAGGCGTACGTGTGGTGCAACCTCACCTCCGGCAACGGCACCCGCGCCCTGTGGCTGCTGTTGCTGCCGTTCATGGTGGTCAACCTCGCCCACTGGATGCGCCCCGCCGCGCGCGACCGCAGAAGGACCGTGCGCCTCTACGGCCTGCTGGTGCGGCTCGCGAGCCTGACCCTGACCGTTCTGCTGGTCGCCGCCGCCTGCGAGGTCGCCCTGGACCTCGCGGCCTGGCAGTGCGCGGGCACGCGCGCGTGTGCCGAGGCGCACTCCTGGCTGGGCTTCCTGTCGCCCGACGTGTCGGACGGCGGCTGGTGGAGCAGGCCGGGCCGCCGCCTCGCGCTGGCGGCCGTGGTCCCGGCCGCGCTGACCGGTCTGCTCTGGTACCTGTCCCACCGCACCTGGAGCGCCTACGAGTCCCAACAGCCCATGGCGCGCGGCGGTGAGCCGGAGGAGGACAGCGGCCGCACCGCGCTCGGCCGTCCCGGCTTCTGGTACGGCCGCCGCCTGGTCGCCCGCCTGCGGGCCGCGCACACCGCGGCGGGCCTGCTGACGATCGCCGCGGCGGTCTGCTCCACGGCCGCCCGCTTCGACCGCGAACCGGGCGGCCCCGCCCTCCTCGACACCCTCGGCCGGCTCCTGGAGGCCGGACTCGTCGCGGGCGGGATCTCCGTCGTCTGGGTGGTGTGCCGCCGCGGCCGCAGCGAGCGGTACCTCGACCGGCAGCTCGACGAGCATCTCGTACGGCGCCTGCCGCTCGCCGCGCTGGTCCTGCTCGCCCTCGCCGCGGTGTACGCCGGGTGGGAGCGGCCGGGCTGGCAGTCGCACGGCCGGCTGTCGGGGGACGCCACCTTCGGCGGGATCGCCTTCGTGCAGGGCCTGCTGGTCGTCGCCCTGGCCGTGGTCGCCCACCTCCTGTACCGCACGCATCCCGACCCGCGCGCCGCGATGCGCGGCCTGGCCGGTCCCGCCGTGGCGACACTGGCCTGCGCCCTGGGCGGCGTGATGTCCGGCGGCGTCTCGCAGCGCGTGGCGGACTGGCTGGACGGCACCGGCGCCAGCATCCTCGGGCCGCCGGTCCTGCTGACCTGGCAGGCTTCCGTGATCCCGCTGGTCCTTCTCGTGCTGCTGGGGCACTGCGCCTGGCTCGGCCGGCGCACCTGGCGCTCCGGCCGGGCCCAACAGGGCGCCGTCGAGAGCGAGTACCCCGCGGAGCCCAAGGACGCGGAACGCACCCGCCGCATCGCCCGCACCCGCGCGATGGCGGCGCTGACGGACCGGGGACCCCGCCTGCTCGGGGTGACGTCGGCCAGCACCCTGCTGCTGGGAGCCGGAGCCCTCGTCGGCGCACTGACCTCCCGCAAGACCCCGGCAAAGGCCGCCGAGGGGGCCTACGTCTTCGTCCAGGGCGCCGCCGACACCGCGCAGGCACTCGGCTCCTGGCTGATCGGCCTCGGCTTCATCCTGTTCGTCACCTGGGGCCGCCGCGCCTACAAGGACCCCTCCGCGCGCCGGACCATCGGCATCCTCTGGGACGTGGGCACCTTCTGGCCGCGCGCCGCCCACCCCTTCGCCCCGCCCTGCTACGCCGAGCGCGCCGTACCGGACCTGACCTGGCGGGTCGCGACCTGGATCCGCGCCACACGCGGCCGCCTGGTCATCTCCGGACACTCCCAGGGCAGTGTGCTGGCGGCCGCCGCGGCCTGGCAGCTTGAGCCGTCGGTCCGGGGGCGGGTCGCCCTGCTCACCTACGGCTCCCCGCTGGAGCGCCTCTACGGCCGCTGGTTCCCCGCTCACTTCGGTCCGGCCGCGCTCACCGCCCTGCACCACGACGTGGACTGCTGGCGCAACCTCTACCGGCTCACCGACCCCATAGGCGGCCCGGTCCGGCTGCCCGGCGACTGCGGCCCAGAGGTGGACCGGGAGCCCCTGAAGGACCCGCTCGCCTACGGCCGCACCGCTGTGCACCCGCTGCCCTCGGCGATCCTCGGACACTCCGACTACCAGGCCGACCCGGTCTTCGCCGAGGAGCGGGCGAGACTACTGGGCCGGCTCCAGCCGGACCTGCCGGGTCCGCGGGCTCAGGACGGCTCGGGCAGATCCTCGGCGTAGAGCAGGGTCAGGTCGTCCTTGGTCGGGTCGTCCACGTGGGCGACCCGACTCGCGTGCCGCTCCACCATCGCCTCGAAGGTCTGGCGCGCGGTACGGCCGTTGCCGAAGGCGGGACCCTTGGGCAGCACGGTGAAGTACTTGCGCAGGGCCTCCGCGGCGCCCGGCGCCAGCCGGTACTCGTGCTCCTCGGCCTGCTGCTCCACGATGCTGAGGAGTTCGTCGGGGTTGTAGTCGCTGAAGGTGATGGTCCGTGAGAAGCGGGAGGCCACGCCCGGGTTGACCGACAGGAACCGCTCCATCTCGGCGGTGTAGCCCGCGACGATCACCACGACCGCGTCCCGGTGGTCCTCCATCAGCTTCACCAGCGTGTCGATGGCCTCCTTGCCGAAGTCCCGGCCCGAGTCCTCCGGCGACAGCGCGTACGCCTCGTCGATGAACAGCACTCCGCCGCGCGCCCTGTCGAAGGCCTCCTGGGTGCGGATCGCGGTGGAACCGATGTGCTCGCCGACCAGGTCGACACGGGACACCTCGACGAGATGACCCTTCTCCAGGACGCCGAGGGAGGCGAGGATCTCGCCGTAGAGCCGGGCGACCGTCGTCTTGCCGGTTCCGGGGGAGCCGGTGAAGACCAGGTGGCGCTTGACGGAGGCTGCCTTGAGGCCCGCCTGCTGGCGTCGCCGGCCCACCTCGATCATGTCGGTGAGCGCCCGCACCTCGCGCTTGACGCTGTCCAGGCCCACCAGGGCGTCGAGTTCACCGAGGACGGCCTTCGAGGTACGCGAGGGCTTCTCCGGCTCGGCGGGGGCGATCAGCGGGTCCTGCTCGGTGACCCGCTGTCCGGGGATCGTCCCCAGCAGCCCGGGGGAGCGGGACTCCGTCTGCACGACCGTCTCCCTGGCCGCGGGCGGGGTCGGGCCCCCGCTCTCGTCGCTGGTGCAGTCCTCGACGACGGGGCCCGCTCCGGCGGCCGCGTCCGGGGCGTCCGCGAACTCGTAGCCCCCGCGCGCGCAGCGCTCCGTGCGGCACTTCCTGAGCGTCGCACGGCAGCCGTCTATGACATGGAAGCCGTACCCGCCGCTGCCCGTCACCCGGCAGTTCAGGAAGCTGCCGCGGCCGCCCGCCGACACGTAGAAGCCCGCCTCGGCCGGGGAGTCGACCGTGCAGCGCTCGATCGTCGGGTCGGCGCCCTTGGTGACGATCACGCCGGTCTGGGTGCCGTCCACGGTGCAACTGTTGAGGGTGCCGCCGCTGCCGTGGTCACGGAACCATGCGCCGGTCGCCGCGTCCCGGATCCGGCAGTCGTCGAGCTGCGCGGTGGCGCCGTCGCTCACGGACACGGCCGTGTTGCGGACCTGGGAGATGTCGGTGTCGACGACGTCCGCGCGCGAGCCGCGGTCCAGCACGAACAGGGCGTCCGGCACGTCGTGCACCCGGCACGAGTCGAGCACCGCGGTGGCGCCGTCGCTGACCCACACGGCCGGATAGTCGCCCGTGCTGTCGAAGATCTCGCACTGGTTGGCGTCCACGCGGGTGCCCGGGTCCCACACCGACAGGCCGTTGCGGCCGAACTGACGGACCGTGGTGCGGGTCAGGGTGAGCACCGAGCGGGAGCGCAGGTCGACCGCGTTCTCCGGGATGTCGTGGATACGGCAGTCGGCCAGGGTCAGTACCGCGTCGGTGTCGAGTGTGACGCCGTCGGCGGTGGTGCGGTGCACATCGCAGTCGGTGAGGTGGGCGGTGGCCCGGCCGGTGATCTGGATCCCGCTGCCGCGGACCTCGTAGACCTCGCAACCCACGGCCTCCAGCGCGGAGTTCTCGCCGGTCGCGGCCAGGCCCGCGCCCGAGGTGTGGTGGACGCGGCAGCGCTCCAGGCGGGGGTGGGCCCCGCCGCGCACCGCGACGCCGGACTGGCCGGCCGCCACGATCTCGCACTCCTCGAACACCCCGCCCGCGCCGTCCAGTACGGCGATGCCGATGCCGGCCGGGTTGTCGACGGTGCAGCGGCGCACGGTCGGGCGGGCACCCCCGCGGACCTCTATGCCGGCCGCGGACCGCGTGACGATCCGGATGTCGGTGAGCTCCGGGGTGCCCTCCTCGACGAGCAGGGCGGGCGCGGCCGCGTCCTGGCCCTCCACGTGCAGGTCCTGCACCACGGCAGAGGCGCGGACGGTCAACGGCACCCCGTCCAGGGGCGCGATCCGCACGGAACCGGGCGACCCCTCGGGGCCGCGCAGGGTCACCGCCCGCTGCACGACGAGGTTCTCCCGGTAGGTGCCGGGCGCGACCGTGAGGACGTCCCCGTCCGCCGCGGCCTCCAGGGCTGCGGTGAGCGACGCGTACTCACCCGTGCGGCGGCGCCACCGCGATGTACCGGTGTACGTCACCTGGACCGTGCCCTGTGCCATGGCGTTGCTGTGCCCCCACCTCGTAGTACGCGGGTTTGTGCTGCCGAGGAACCTCGGCCGGTCCACCGTAGCGTGCGCGCGGACGGTGGGTTGACCAGAGCGGTGAGGCCGTCAGCTGCCGGTGCCGGTCCGGCCCCAGTCCGGGCCCGCGCGGTCCCAGGCCTGGTCCCAACGGGCGTACCGGCGACGGACCATGCGCCAGACGGCGAACCGCCTGCCGCCTTCTATCAGGGCCGCGGTCAGCAGGGCCGCCCCGGCGCCCGCGAGAACGGCATGGGTGGTGGCGGTCGCGGAGTCCAGCGGCCGGGCCGCGATCCGCCCGTGGAGGTCCGTCCACAGGTCGAAGTGGTCGCCGCGGTGCGGGGTCTGGAGACCGGCCATGACCGCGCCGTGGCGCGAGGTGCCGTCCGGCGCGGTCCAGTCGGCCACCACCCGGGTGCGCGGACTGCGGCCCGAGGTGGCCTCGGGGTCGACGTCCAGCGGCGAGCGGTCCAGCTTGCGGATGACGGTCGCCGTCACCAGCCGCCGGGAATCCTGCTGTTCACGGACCGAGCGCTGGAGCGCGTCCTGGGCCGCATGCCCGGTGAAGGAGCCGATCACCGGTCCGATGACCAGGATCAGCAGCAGGGCCAGGAGGGCGAGCCAGGCCTCGGCCAGGTCCGTCCCACGGCGCAGCGGGTTGCGCCGCCAACGCCACAGTCCACTGATCGCTCGCACCGTCCGCACCCCCTTCCCGCTCCGTGATAACCCCGCACGGAGTCGTTCACGCGCGGGACCGGCCGAAGAGAGAGCGAAATCACCTGCGGCCGGGTCCTCTCATGAACTCCTCATGAAAGCCCCAACGTGCGGGCCCCCGGGCGGTGTTCCCGTCGGCGCGAGCCGGGTGGATCTTTGGCGGAACTTTGTCCACCGGCAGCTGCCTCGCCCCTCCGGCCGCCCCCTATTCGAGGATCGTGACCGGGTCGCCGACCCGGATCGTGCCGCGGGAGCGGGGCACGAGATTCTGTCCGAAGACGAGCTGGCCGCCGAACCGGCGGTGCCTGCCCAGGCTGTGCAAAGGCTCCTTGCCGCGGACGGCGCGGTCCTGGTCCGTGGTGGTCACCACACACCGCCCGCACATCTTGGCGACGCGGAAGGTGACGTCCCCGATGGCGATGAGCGACCAGTCGTCCTCGGCCCAGGCGTCGGTGCCGCCCACGACCACGTTCGGCCGGAAGCGGTTCATCGGCAGGGGGCCCTCGGCCGCGTGCCGGCCTTCGGAGATCAGGGAGTTGAGCGCGTCGAGGGAGGCCGCGGACGTGATCAGCAGCGGATATCCGTCGGCGAAGGTGACGGTCTCGCCCGGCAGCGCGTACTCGGGTTCGACCGGACGGCGGGTGGCGGGGTCGTCCATGTGGACCAGGCGGGTCCCGGCGCCCAAGTACGTGCTGCACCACTCGTGCGCGGCCGGGTCGGCGGCGGGCACCCCTTCGACCTTGTCCCCGAAGAGGTCCAGGGTGACGGTCTCGCCCGGCTCCGGGACCGGCACGGCCAGCGGGTCCGTCCCGGGCGCCGACAGCACGACACCGCCGCCGGGCAGCAGCTCGGCGGCGGCCTGCGCGAGGCGCGGGTGCTGTCGCTGGGTGACGACCTTTCCCCCGTCGTCGACCAGCGCCCAGCGCCGGTCTCCGGCCAGCCCCCAGGGCTCCACCTCGGCCTCCTGGAGTGCCAGACTCCGGAGGGCCTTGACCGGATGGATGTGGATCGACAGCAGTTGTGCATTCCCCATGGGGCCATCGTGCCAGGTGGCACCGACAGCCCGGGAGGGAATCAGTACCCGCGGTACTGCTGCTGGTTGTTGTACGGATCCTGGTAGGGAGCCGCCTGAGCGGGCCGGGGAGCCGCGGGGCGCATCGCCTCGTAGCCCGTGCCCATGCCGGGGCCGGCCGGACGCGGCTGCTGCTGCGGCCCGGGATAACCGCGAGGCGCGGCCGCCTGCTGCGGGATGTACGCACCCGGGGCCTGCTGCAGCGGCGAGGGCTGCTGCGCCTGCGGGTAGCCGTACGAGGAGTAGGAGGGACCCGCGGGAAGAGCGGGCAGCGCGGACGGCAGCGCGGGCAGGTGGCTTGCCGGGACGTCGTACGCGGCCGGGACCCGGATCGGGGCGATCTGCGGGGTGCCCCGCTCGGCCACGAGTGAGTCGTAGATCGGAGTGTCCGGGAAGGAGGCGGAGTAGTAGCCGCCGCCATAAGTGGAGCGGGGGGAGGTCATGGCACATAAGTTAAGCCCACGATGTGCTGGTTGGGGAGACCGATAAGAGGGTTGTTTTCCGTGTCGGCAGTGGCGCGGGATCCCCAATGCGAGCGAACTCGGCAAAAAAGGACGCCAATCCAGGTCCCATCCTTGTAAAGGCCGAGTTCCGAGCGGGTTACCGGCGGTTGGCCGGCGATCTTCCTGTGCGCGGGATGGGAGTTCGCCGCCCCGGGGGAATAGGTTGTGCGGGGGGAACTCCGGGGACCGCCTGGGCGCGTCCTGGCCTGCCGACACCTGATGGGGGCGGACATGTCAATGTCGAAAGGGTCGAACGCGCCGGTGCCCACGACGGCACTGCGCGTCGAATTGGGCTGGCGCTCCGGGCCGGGGGTCCCCGACGCGGATGCCTCGGCTCTGCTGCTCGTCGGCGGAAAGGTCCGTTCCGACGCCGACTTCGTCTTCTACAACCAGCCGCAGCACTCCTCCGGAGCCGTCCGCCACGAGGGCAAACGGACCGACGGCGGCCGGGTGACCGACACGCTGCTCGTCGATCTCGCGCGCGTGGAGCCCTCGGTGGAGACCGTCGTGCTCGCCGCTTCCGCGGACGGCGGGACCTTCGCCGGCATTCCGGATCTTTACATCGAGGTGCGCGATGCGGCGCAGGGAACCGTGGCGGCGCGGTTCGACAGTACGGGCGCGACCGTAGAAACCGCTTTCGTGCTCGGGGAGTTCTATCGCCGTCAGGGCGCCTGGAAATTCCGTGCCGTCGGACAGGGCTACGACAGCGGACTGGAAGGTCTGGCAACGGACTTCGGCATCACCGTGGACGAGCCCCAGCAGGCGCCACCGGTGGCACCACCACCCACCCCCGCCGCGCCACCGGTCCGCCTTTCCAAAGTCACGCTGGCCAAGGCCGCTCCCTCCGTCTCCCTCGCCAAACAGGGCGGCACCTCGGGCGCGATGCGCGTGAACCTCAACTGGCAGGTGCGCAAACAGTTCTCGGGCTGGGGCAGCAAGCGCGGCCGCGCGGTGGCCATGCACGCCGACCTCGACCTCGACCTGTGCGCCCTGTACGAGCTCGCCGACGGCCGCAAGGGGGTCGTCCAGGCGCTGGGCAACGCCTACGGAGCCCTGCACCAGCCGCCGTACATCCACCTCGACGGCGACGACCGCACCGGTGCCGTGGTGAGCGGCGAGAACCTCACCGTCAACCTCGACCACCAGCGGGACTTCCGGCGCATCCTCGTCTTCGTGACCATCTACGAGGGCGCGCGCTCCTTCGCCGACCTGCACGCCACGGTCACCCTCCAGCCGCAGTACGGCGCCCCGATCGACTTCTCCCTCGACGAGTGCACGGTGCCCTCGACGGTGTGCGCGCTGGCCCTGATCACCAACACCGGGGACGACCTGGTCGTCCAGCGCGAGGCCCGCTATCTGGTGCCCGACCGGGGGGTGAGCCCGCAGCGGACGGTGGACCAGGTCTACGGCTGGGGCATGAACTGGACACCGGGCCGCAAATGAGGCCTCACCGCTCCTCGCCGACGACGGCGTCCGGGCGCGCGTAGGTGCGGCCCTTCCAGGCCGCGCCGCGCCCCCGGTAGTGCTGCACCGCCGAGTCGACCGTCATCAGGAGATAGAGGAACGCGGTGAACGGCAGCAGGGGAGCGAGCCACAGCGGCTGCCGGTAGTAGCGCAGCATCGGGACGTACGTCCCGGTCATGACGAGCCACGCGAGAGCACCGGGCACCACGGTCGCCGCGCTCCCCGTCGCCAGGCCCGTGACGACGGCGACCGGCGGCACCAGGTAGACCAGCGCCAGCCCCAGGACCGTTCCGCACAGCACCAGGGGGTTGTGGCGCAGTTGGGCGTAGGCGCTGCGCGACACCATCCGCCACAGGTCGTGCAGCCGGGGATAGGGGCGCACGCTGTCCACCCGTTCGGCCAGGCCCAGCCAGATGTGGCCGCCGGCACCTTTCACGGCCCGCGCGAGGGCCACGTCGTCGATGACGGCGTGCCGGATGGCGTCCGGGATCCGCGCCCGCTCGGCGGTCTCGGCGCGCAGCAGGACACAGCCGCCCGCCGCGGCCGCGGTCCGCGCGCCCTTCCTGCCGATCCGGCGGAACGGATACAGCTGCGCGAAGAAGTAGACGAACGCCGGCACCACGAGCCGCTCCCACAGGCTCTCCACCCGCAGCCGGGCCATCTGCGAGACGACGTCGAAGCCCCCGGCGTGCGCGGCGGCGACCAGCCGCCGCAGACTGTCCGGCTCGTGGGCGATGTCGGCGTCCGTCAGCAGCAGGTACTCGGGACCACGCGCGCGTGCCAGGCCGATGCCGTGCCGCACGGCCCACAGCTTGCCCGTCCACCCCGGTGGCGGCTCACCCGGGGAGGACACGGTCAGCGGCAGCCCGCCGGACCGGCCCGCCAGGTCGCGTGCCAGCTCCCCGGTGCCGTCCGTGCTGCCGTCGTCGACGAGGAAGACCTCCGCCCGCCCCGGATAGTCCTGGGCCAGGAGCGAGGGCAGGCTCGCGGGCAGCACCTCGGCCTCGTCGCGGGCCGGCACCACCACGGCCACGAACGGCCAGATCCCCGGATCCCGCTCCGGCGGGAGTCTCACATCCGTGCGCCAGAAGAACCCCTGGCAGAGCAGCAGCCACAGCCAGGCGGCGAGTGATACGGCGGCGGTCCACGCGATGGCGCTCACGCGCGCAGTCTGCCCCACGGAACGGGCCCCCAAGGGCTCATCGTCTATCGTGGCCGGGTGAAGATCGCGCTCTTGGACTCCGGAATCGGTCTGCTGGCGGCCACCGCCGCGGTACGGCGACTGCGCCCCGACGCCGATCTCGTGCTCTCTCTCGACCCCGATGGCATGCCGTGGGGCCCCCGGACCCCGGACGACATCATCGGGCGCGCGCTCACTCTCGCCGAGGCCGCCGCCGCCCATGGCCCCGAGGCCCTGATCATCGGCTGCAACACCGCCACCGTGCACGCCCTGACCGCCCTGCGCGCCCGTCTGGAGCCGGAGCTGCCGGTCATCGGCACCGTGCCCGCGATCAAGCCCGCGGCGTCCGGCGGCGGCCCCTTCGCCATCTGGGCGACGCCCGCCACCACCGGCAGCCCCTACCAGCGCGGACTTCTCCGGGAGTTCGCCGACGGGGTGCCGGCCACCGAGGTGCCCTGCCACGGCCTCGCCGAGGCGGTGGAGCACGCCGACGAGGCCGCCATCGACGCCGCCGTCGCCGCGGCCGCCGCCCTGACGCCGGAGGACGTGACGACCGTCGTCCTGGGCTGCACCCACTACGAACTGGTCGCCGAGCGCATCCGGGCCGCTGTGCAGCGCCCCGGCCGCCCGCCGCTCGTCCTGCACGGCTCCGCCGGAGCGGTCGCCGCCCAGGCCCTGCGCCGGATCGGCGAGCAGCCCGCGCCCGAGGCCGCGGCCACCGGCACCCTCACCGTGCTGCTGAGCGGACGCGAGGGCGCCGCCCTGCCCGCTCCCGCCCTCGCCTACGCGGAGGGCCGGCTCCTTCGGGCGGCCACCCCCGCCCGCTGACCGCCGCGGACGGCCGGAAAACCCCTGCCCGGACCAGTCACGCTGCGCGACGAGGTACCCGCACGGCGAAACCTGAGTAACCTCATAGGCATGAGGGACCACCCCCACGGCGAGCACTCCTCGCACCACACCGATGTCTGGACCGGCCGCGCCTCCAACCGGATCCAGTGGCTGCTGGCGCTCGGGGGCGCCGCGATCGTGGCGCTCGGCGTCGAGCTGGCGGTCGACTCGGCGTGGACCTCCGGCGTCGCCCCGCTGGTCATGTCCGTGGTCGGCTGCATCGCGGCCGGACTGCTGGTCCTCTTCCTCACGCTCGCCTTCGTCCATGTCGCCCTCAAGGTCGACATGGACTCCCTGGAGGTGCGCTGCGGCCACATCGGTGTGCCGCGCCGCCGCATCCCGCTGGCCCATGTCGCGGGAGCCGAGTTCGTCCCGCACGTCACCCCGCGTCAGTGGGGCGGCTGGGGCTATCGCTGGCGCCCCGAGAAGGGCACCGCCGTCGTCGTACGCCGTGGCGAGGGCGTGGTCCTCCAGCTGTGGGACGGCCACACCTTCACGGTCACCGTGGACGACGCGGAGGCCGCCGTACGCATCATCCGTGACCGGCTGCGGCCCGGGGCCGCGGGTCCGCGGCGCTGAGACCGGGCCGACCGGTCACGTCCGGACCGGTTCGTCGGCGAGCGGGTGGGCCGTCGCCAGGCCCGCCAGGAGACCGACGCCCACCGACACCATGGTGAAGCTCAGCGCGTTGCCGACCGCGGCGATCGCCGCCAGCGCCGTCAGGGCCGCGCCCGCGGTGAGGACGACCGGAGTGGGGCGGGGCGAGCGCCACAGGGCGTACAGCAGCCAGCAGAAGGCCGCGGCCAGCAGCAGCACTCCGATCACCCCCTGCTCGGCGGCCATCTGAAGCGGTGCCGAGTGCGGTCTGCCGTCGGGCAGCAGGGACTGGGCCGCCGTCGTGCTGAGCTCCCCGAAGCGGCCCGGACCCACACCGAGGGCGGTGTCCTCCCGGGCCAGGTGGAGGGCGTCGTGCCACAGGTCGATCCGGTGCGGTGTGAGCCGGCCGCGCAGCGACTCGGTGAGCCCGTCCGGGACCGCGTTCCCGGCGACCGCCCAGGTCAGGCCGGTCGCCGCGGTCGCGGCGAGGGCGAGAACGGCGATACCGGGGCCGCGGTGGCGCGTCCGGCCCGCGGCGAGCGAGTACAGCAGCACCGCGGCACAGGTGAACAGCCCGGACACCGAGTCCAGGACGGCCGCGAGCACCGCGATGCCGGCGGCCAGCAGCCGCAGCAGAACGCGCAGCGGGGGAGAGGCGGTGGCCCAGGCGGCGCAGCACGCGGCCCCGGTGGCGAGCGTCAGCAGGGCGGCGGTGGCGCCCGCGTGACCCAGGGGACCGACGATCTCCGGCCCCGGTGTGAGACGGGGGAGCCCGGCTGCCAGGCACACTCCGGTCAGCGCGGCGGCGCACGGAGCGGCGACCGGCAGAAGCGCCCCCGAGATCCGGCCGGCCGCGTATCCCGCGGCGACGGCCAGCAGGGCGAGCAGCACGCCCTCCGGACGGCCGTCGTGCGCGGCCGCGGTGATCAGCGACCAGGCCGCACAGGCGCCGAGCACCAGCACACCCACTACGTCAGAAACGTTTCGTCTGTCGCCGTCCTCCTCGGAACCGGCCACAGACGTGATCCCCGTGGAACCCACCCCGCCCCCCGACACCCCGGTCCCCCGACCTGTGGCCCCCGCCGCCCGGACGCCGGCGGCCCGTACGACAGGGACTCCGGCACACCGTAACGGCTGATGGGCGATTTGTGGACGAGTTGTGCGGGATCTTCCCGGCACGGACCCGTGGGCGGCGTCACGCCCACCGGGCGGACCGCGCTGTGGACGCCGAGGTCAACCGCCGTACACTCCCGGAGTGACCGTCACCGCAACTTCCGTGGACGAGTCGGACCGGCTGGAACCGCAGCCCGCGCCCGCCTCCCGCTGGGCCGTCCGGCTCCGCCGTCTCGTCCCGGCCGCCGCCGCCGCGCTCTCCGGGGTGCTGCTGTACGTCAGTTTCCCGCCACGCACCCTGTGGTGGCTGGCCCTGCCCGCCTTCGCCGTCTTCGGCTGGGTGCTGCGCGGCCGTGGCTGGAAGGCGGCTTTCGGTCTCGGCTACCTCTTCGGCCTGGGCTTTCTGCTGCCGCTGCTGGTGTGGACCGGCGTCGAGGTCGGCCCCGGGCCCTGGCTGGCCCTGGTGGCGATCGAGGCGATCTTCGTCGCGCTGGTCGGCGTGGGCGTCGCCGCCGTCTCCAAGCTGCCCGGCTCGCCGGTGTGGGCGGCCGCGGTGTGGATCGCGGGAGAAGCGGCACGCGCGCGTGCTCCGTTCCACGGCTTCCCCTGGGGCAAGATCGCGTTCGGGCAGGCCGACGGCGTCTTCCTGCCGCTCGCCGCGGTGGGCGGCACGCCCGTCCTGGGCTTCGCCGTCGTCCTGTGCGGTTTCGGCCTCCACGAGATCGTGCGGCTGCTCGTCGAGCGGCGGGGCACCGGTGCCGTACGGCGTCCGGCCGCGGCCGTCGCCCTGCTGAGCGTGGCCGTGCCGGTGGCGGGCGCGCTCGGGGCTCGGACGCTGGTGACCGACAAGGCCGAGAACGGCACCGTGACCGTCGCCGCGATCCAAGGCAACGTCCCGCGCGCGGGCCTGGAGTTCAACGCCCAGCGGCGGGCCGTGCTCGACTACCATGCGCGCGAGACCGAGCGGCTGGCCGCCGAGGTGAAGGCCGGCAAGGCCGACAAGCCCGACATCGTGCTGTGGCCGGAGAACTCCTCCGACGTCGACCCCTTCGCCGACGCGACCGCTGCCGCGGTCATCGAACAGGCGGCCAAGGCCATCGACGCGCCGATCTCCGTCGGCGGTGTCGTCGAGCGGGACGGCAAGCTCTACAACGAGCAGATTCTGTGGGACCCGGTCAAGGGCCCCACCGACACCTACGACAAGCGGCAGATCCAGCCGTTCGGTGAGTACCTTCCGCTGCGTTCCCTCGTCGGCGCGATCAACAAGAACTGGACCTCCATGGTCCGCCAGGACTTCAGCCGCGGCAGCAAGCCGGGCGTCTTCCGGATGGCCAACGCCAAGGTAGGCCTGGTCACCTGCTACGAGGCCGCGTTCGACTGGGCCGTGCGCTCCGAGGTGACCGACGGGGCGCAGCTGATCTCCGTGCCGAGCAACAACGCGACCTTCGACCGCAGCGAGATGACCTACCAGCAACTCGCGATGTCCCGGGTGCGCGCCGTGGAGCACAGCCGGACCGTCACCGTCCCGGTGACCAGCGGCGTCAGCGCGATCATCATGCCGGACGGGCGGATCACCCAGAAGACCGGCATGTTCGTGGCCGACTCGCTGGTGCAGAAGGTTCCGCTGAGGTCGACCGAGACCCCGGCGACCCGGCTCGGCATCCTGCCCGAGATGGCTCTGGTGCTGGTCGCCGCGGGCGGACTCGGCTGGGCGGTCGGCGCCGGAGTGCGCAGGCGTCGCGCCGAGGACGCTTGAGGCGCACGGAGGCCGTAGAGGCCGGAAGATCACTCGGGTCGTCCGGCAAGATCGCTTGGGCTCGCTCGGAGCCGTGAGGGCGGCCGTTAGGGTCGAGGCATGGCTACTCCTGACTTCATCCGCACCCTGCGGCGTTCCATCGGCCACGACCTCCTCTGGCTCCCCGGCGTCAGCGCGATCGTCTTCGACGACGAGGGCAGAGTGCTGCTCAACCGCCGCTCGGACAACGGCAAGTGGTCGCTGATCGGCGGCATCCCGGAACCGGGGGAGCAGCCCGCGGCCTGCGCGGTGCGGGAGGTCGAGGAGGAGACGGGCGTGCGCTGCGTCGTCGAGCGGGTCCTGGTGGTCCAGGCGCTCAGGCCCGTGACCTACGACAACGGCGACACCTGCCAGTACATGGACATCGCATTCCGCTGCCGGGCAGTCGGCGGCGAGGCCCGGGTCAACGACGACGAGTCCCTTGAGGTCGGGTGGTTCGCCGTGGACGCCCTGCCGGAGCTGAACGAGTTCGGGCTGCTGCGGATCAAGCAGGCGCTGATGGAGGCACCCACATGGTTCGACCCCACGAGTTCTGAGTGAAGTATGGGCTGTGACCACATGTGGTCAGGGCCGGGCGCTGCCTAGGGTCGGAACATGACCAGCAGCAGCGCCCTCCCGGGCCCCCACGCCCCCACCCTCGACCTCGGCGGCCGCACCGCCCTCGTCACCGGCGCCGCCGGTGGCATCGGGGGTGCCTGTGCGCTGCGGCTCGCGGCGGCCGGGGCCAAGGTGAGAGCGGTCGACCGGGACGCGGCCGGCCTGGCGGCGCTCGCCGAGCGGGCCGCGGGGCTGGCGGGCACTCTCGAACCGCAGGTCCTCGACCTCACCGACCTGGACGCCGCCGAGCACGTCGCCGCGGGTACCGACGTCCTCGTCAACAACGCCGGCATCCAACTGGTGCGCCCCATCGAGGAGTTCCCGCCCGAGGTGTTCCACACGGTGCTCACCGTGATGCTGGAGGCCCCGTTCCGTCTCATCCGCGGCGCCCTGCCGCACATGTACGGGCAGGGCTGGGGACGGATCGTCAACGTGTCCTCGGTGCACGGTCTGCGTGCCTCGGCCTACAAGGCCGCCTATGTGGCCGCCAAACACGGCCTGGAAGGTCTGTCCAAGACCGCCGCCCTCGAAGGCGCCCCCCACGGCGTGACCTCGAACTGTGTGAACCCCGCCTATGTGCGCACCCCCCTGGTCGAGCGGCAGATCACCGACCAGGCCCGGGCGCACGGCATCCCCGAGGAGCGGGTGGTGTCCGAGGTGCTGCTCCAGGACAGCGCGCTCAAGCGGCTCATCGAGCCGGAGGAGGTCGCCGAGGCGGTGGCCTACCTGTGCGGCCCGCAGGCGTCCTTCGTCACCGGCACGTCGCTCGTCCTCGACGGCGGCTGGACCGCGCACTGACCGGCAGCCGCCCGCATGCCGACCCGCCCGGAGTTTTCCACAGGCCTGACGGGGTGAGCGTGCGATGAGCAATCCTGTGGGCATGTCCAGCGATCACACGCAGTCCGTCGAGCGCCCCGCCGGCAGTGCCGAGGCACCCTTCCTCGACCTGCTGGCCAGGGGCGCGTCCGCCGACGCCTACGAGCAGCCCGTGCTGATCGCCCGCGCCGAGGGACAGCCCCCCGAGCGGCTCGCGGCACTGGAGGAGGCCAAGGCGGTCGCGCTGCGCGTGCGCTCCGAGTTGGAGGGCCGGCGCCGGCGGGAGGCCGAGCTGTCCGCCCTGTTCGAGACCGCCCACGACCTGGCAGGACTCCGGGACCTGGACGCCGTGCTGCGGGCCATCGTGCAGCGCGCCCGCTCCCTGCTCGGCACGGACGTCGCCTACCTCAGCCTGCACGACCCGGTGCGGGGCGACACCTACATGCGGGTCACCGAGGGCTCGGTCGCGGCCCGCTTCCAGCAGCTGCGGCTCGGGATGGGCGAGGGGCTCGGCGGACTGGTCGCCCAGACCGCCCGCCCCTACGTCACCGACGACTACTTCAAGGACGACCGCTTCCAGCACACCCTGACCATCGACTCGGGAGTCCGGGACGAGGGACTGGTCGCCATCCTCGGCGTACCGCTGACGCTGGGGCACCACGTCATCGGCGTGCTCTTCGCGGCGGACCGGCGTGCCCGGGTCTTCGAGCGGGAGCAGATCGCCCTCCTCGGGTCCTTCGCCGCGCTGGCCGCGGCCGCCATCGACACCGCGAACCTGCTCACCGAGACCCGCTCGGCCCTGACCGAACTGGAGCGGGCCAACGAGATCATCCGGAATCACAGCGGAGTCATCGAGCGCGCCTCCGAGGTCCACGACCGGCTCGCCGAACTGGTGCTGCGCGGCGGCGGGGTCCACGACGTGGCGGCGGCCGTCTCCCACATCCTCGACGGCGCGGTCGAGTTCACCGAGAGCGCGCCCCCCGAGGCGCTGGAGGCGTCCCGGGCCGAGGGCCACGCCGTACGGCAGGGAGACGACTGGATCGCCGCCGTCGCCGCCGGCGGCGAACTGCTGGGTGCGCTGATGCTGCGCGGCCACCCCGGGCTCGACCCCGTGGACCAGCGCACCCTGGAGCGCGCCGCGATGGTCACCTCGCTGCTCCTGCTGGCCAGACGCTCTGCCGCCGAGGCCGAACAGCGGGTGCGCGGCGAGCTCCTGGACGACCTGCTCGACGTCCGTGACCGCGACCCCCGGCTGCTGCGCGAGCGGGCCGCCCGGCTGGACGCCGACCTCGACGCCACCCATGTCGTGCTGGCCGCCCGGCTCGACGGCCCGGCGGCCGACGCCGACCAGGAGGCGGCCGCCCGCAGACGCCTGTGGTCCGCGGCCTCCCACCTCGCCGCCACCCGGCACGGCCTGGCCGCCGCCCGCGACGGCGGCACCGTCCTGCTCCTGCCCCTCACCGCCGGAGACACGGCCACCGCACTGGCCCGCCGCGTCGCCGGACATCTCGGCAAGGCCGTCCACGAGGCGGTGTCCGTCGGTGCCTCGGCCCCGGTCCGCGACCTCGTCGTCCACCTGGACGCCGTGGCCGCCGCCTACGCGGAGGGCCGCCGCTGCCTCGACGCGCTGCGCCTCCTGGGCCGCTCGGGAGACGGGGCCGCGGCCGAGGACTTCGGGTTCCTCGGGCTGCTGCTGGCCGGCGACCGGGACATCGCCGGCTTCGTGGACCGCACCATCGGCCAGGTGGTCGCCTACGACGACCGGCGGGGCACCGATCTGCTGCACACCCTCGACGCCTACTTCGCGTGCGGGATGAGCCCGGCCCGCACCAAGGACGAGCTGCACGTCCACGTGAACACCGTCGCCCAGCGCCTGGAACGCGTGGGCCGTCTGCTCGGCGAGGACTGGCAGAGTCCGGGCCGCGTGCTGGAGATCCAGCTCGCGCTGCGGCTGCACCGGTTGTCGGCACCGACCGGACCCTGACCCCCGCACGCACGGGGCGCGCGGGGGCCGGCCGGTCCGGGGCGGGGTTCAGGCGGTCCGGGCGTCCGCCGCCGGAGAGGTGGCCGCCGGCTCCGGTTCGGCGTCCGGGGCGACGTCGGCCAGGTCCCGGTGGCGGGTCTCCTGGGCGACACCGACGGCGACGACCGTCAACACGGCCGCGGCGATGACGTAGAGGGCGATCGGGGTGGAACCGCCGTAGGCGGACAGGAGCGCCGTGGCGATGAGCGGGGCCGGGGCACCTGCCGCGACAGAGGCGAACTGGGCGCCGATGGAGGCACCGGAGTACCGCATCCGCGTCGAGAACATCTCGGAGAAGAAGGCGGCCTGGGGGGCGTACATGGCGCCGTGCAGGACGAGTCCGACGGTCACCGCGAGGATCAGGTTGCCGAAGCCGCCGGTGTCGACGAGCGCGAAGAACGGGAACATCCACAGCCCGATGCCGACCGCGCCGAGCAGGTACACCGGGCGTCGGCCGATGCGGTCCGACAGGGCGCCCCAGGCGGGGATCACCGCGAAGTGCACGGCCGAGGCGATCAGCACCGAGTTGAGGGCGGTCTGCTTGGAGACACCGGCGGACGTGGTGGCGTACACGAGGATGAACGCGGTGATGACGTAGTAGCTGATGTTCTCCGCCATGCGCGCGCCCATCGCGATCAGCACGTCGCGCCAGTGGTGGCGCAGCACGGAGACGAGCGGAAGCTTCTCGGCCGCACCGCCCCGCGCCGCCTTGCGGGCCTCCGCCTGGGCCAACGCCTCCTTGAACACGGGGGATTCGTCGACGGAGAGCCGGATCCACAGACCGACGACCACCAGGACACCGGAGAGGAGGAAGGGAATCCGCCAGCCCCAGCTGCCGAACGCGGCGTCCGACAGTACGGCGGTCAGCAGCGACAGCACACCCGTGGCGAGGAGTTGCCCGGCCGGAGCGCCGGTCTGCGGCCACGAGGCCCAGAAGCCGCGTCGCCGGGCGTCCCCGTGCTCGGACACGAGCAGGACGGCTCCGCCCCACTCACCGCCGAGCGCGAAGCCCTGGACCAGGCGCAGCACGGTCAGCAGCACGGGAGCGGCCGTGCCCACGGTCGCGTGCGTCGGCAGCAAGCCGATCGCGAAGGTCGCCCCGCCCATCAGCAGCAGGCTCAGCACCAGCAGCTTCTTGCGTCCGAGCCGGTCACCGTAGTGCCCGAACACCAGGGCGCCGAGCGGCCGGGCGGCGAATCCGACGGCGTACGTCAGGAAGGACAGCAGGGTGCCGACGAGCGGGTCGGAGTCGGGAAAGAACAGCTTGTTGAAGACCAGGGCGGCCGCGGAGCCGTAGAGGAAGAAGTCGTACCACTCGATGGTGGTGCCGATGAGGCTGGCGGCGACGATGCGCTTCAGGTTGTTCGGGGCCGGTGGAGCGGTTGCGGGCGACGACATCGGCACCACTTCCTGGGGTGTGACGGGGACGGTTGCGTGTCGCCACACCGTAGGAATCCGCACGTCAGCCGCACATATGGCGGGACAACATAGTTCGAGGGTTGGCTATGCGTGGGGCCACCATGCCGGCGCACGGAAGGGAGGTAAGGGGGCCTCAGATCCCGCTCGCTTCCGGTCCCCGAAACCTTGCTCAGTGCACCGGGATGATGTCGGGGGCGCCGAGCCGTACCGCGTCGGCGGTCCGGTCGTCCGGCTGCTGCTGGGCCTCGCGTTCGGCGGCCACCCGCTTCAGGTAGTGGCTGACCTCACGGTCCCGGTGCGCCTGGTCCCATCCCAGGTGCGGCGCCATCAGTTCCGCGACGGTCTGCGCCGCGTCCGCACCACGGTCCCAGGACTCGATGGAGATCCGAGTGCGCCGGGCGAGCACGTCCTCCACGTGGCGGGCACCCTCATGGGTCACCGCGTACGCGGCCTCGACCCGCAGGTAGTCGTCGGAGCTCGGCAACGGCTCGCCGAGCGAGGAGTCGGCTTCCACCATGGCGAGCAGCTCGTGCACCAGGGAGCCGTAGCGGTTCAACAGGTGCTCGATGCGGGCGACATGGAGCCCGGAGCGCTCGGCGAGGTTGTGGCGGGAGTTCCACAGGGCCGGATAGCCGTCGGCGCCGAGCAGCGGAACGCGTTGCGTGACGCAGTCGGGCACTTTCTCGTCCAGGCCGCGGGCCGCCTCGTCGACCGCGTCCTTGGCCATCACCCGGTAGGTCGTGAACTTGCCGCCGGCCACCACGACGAGACCGGGTACCGGGTGCGCGACCAGGTGCTCCCGTGACAGTTTGCTGGTTTCCGCGGCCTCGCCGGACAGAAGGGGACGCAGACCGGCGTAGACGCCTTCGACATCCTCCGGGACCAAAGGCGTGGTCAGGACGCTGTTGACGTGGTCCAGCAGGTAGGTGACGTCCTTGGAGCTCAGGGCGGGATGCGCCTTGTCGAGTGTCCAGTCGGTGTCGGTGGTCCCTATGATCCAGTGTCGTCCCCAGGGGATGACGAACAGCACGCTCTTCTCGGTGCGGAGGATGAGCCCGGTGCGGGAGTTGATCCGGTCACGGGGGACCAGCAGATGCACGCCCTTGGAGGCGCGGACGTGGAACTGGCCGCGCGTACCGGCGAGTGCCTGGGTGTCGTCGGTCCACACGCCGGTCGCGTTGATGACCTGCTTGGCTCGCACCTCCGTCTCGTCGCCGGTCTCCAGATCCGTGACAGCGGCTCCCACTACCCGCTCGCCCTGCCGCAGGAAGCGGCTGACACGGGTGCGGTTGGCGGCCAGCGCTCCGTAGGCGACGGCCGTGCGGGCGAGGAACATGGTGTGCCGGGCGTCGTCGACCTGGGCGTCCCAGTACTGGATCCCGCCGACCAGGGCGTCGGAGCGCAGCGCGGGCGCCTCGCGCAGGGCCTGGCGCTTGAGCAGGTGGCGGTGGTGGGGCAGACCTCCGGCGGTACCGGAGGCCGCGGCCATGGTGTCGTACAGCAGCACGCCGGCGCCGACGTACGGACGCTCCCGGACCCGGTGTTGCAGGGGGTAGAGGAACGGCACCGGACGCACCAGATGCGGGGCCAGCAACCGAAGCAGGAGTCCGCGTTCCTTCAGGGCCTCGGCGACCAGCCGGAAGTCCAGCATCTCCAGGTAGCGCAGGCCGCCGTGGATGAGCTTGCTGGAGCGGCTGGAGGTGCCCGAGGCCCAGTCCCGGGCTTCGACGAGGCCGACTCTCAGGCCCCGGGTGACGGCGTCCAGGGCCGCGCCGGCGCCGACCACGCCGCCGCCGACGACGAGGACGTCGAGCTCACCCTCCCCCAGTCGGACGAGGGCCTCCGCGCGTGCGCCGGGCGAGAGAGCCACCGGGTTCGCCATAGGTCTCCTCCTCGTGCGGCGGGGTGCGGGCGGCGCACGCGGCGCGACTCGGGCGGCCCCGTTCGGGCGCTGCAGGCCGGAACCTATTCGACCTTGGCCCAGTCGAGCGTGCGCTCCACGGCCTTCTTCCAGCCCGCGTATCCCTCCGCGCGCTGTTCCTCGGACCACTGGGGTTCCCAGCGCTTGGACTCCTGCCAGTGGGTGCGCAGTTCGTCCGTGTCCTGCCAGAAACCGGTGGCCAGACCGGCGGCGTAGGCGGCGCCGAGCGCGGTGGTCTCGGCGACGACCGGGCGGCTGACCGGGACGCCGAGGACGTCGGCCTGGATCTGCATGCACAGGTCGTTGGCCGTCACACCGCCGTCGACCTTGAGCACGTCGAGGTGGACGCCGGAGTCCTGCTCCATGGCCTCCACCACGTCACGGCTCTGGTAGCAGATGGCTTCCAGGGCGGCCCGGGCCAGGTGGCCGCCGTCGTTGTACCGGGCGAGGCCGACGATCGCGCCGCGGGCGTCGGAACGCCAGTACGGGGCGAACAGGCCGGAGAAGGCAGGGACGAAGTAGATCCCGCCGTTGTCCTCGACGGTACGCGCCAGGCGCTCGCTCTCGGCGGCATCCTTGATGATCTTCAGCTGGTCGCGCAGCCACTGCACCGCGGAGCCTGTGACGGCGATGGAGCCTTCGAGTGCGTAGATCGCCGGGCTGTCGCCGAACTGGTACGCCACGGTGGTCAGGAGGCCGTGCTGGGACCGCACCAGTTCCGTGCCGGTGTTGAGCACCAGGAAGTTGCCGGTGCCGTAGGTGTTCTTGGCTTCGCCGGGCGCGTAGCAGACCTGCCCGACGGTGGCTGCCTGTTGGTCGCCGAGCACACCGGTGATGGGGATGGCCGCCCGCAGCGGCCGGGAGGTACGGGTCTGCCCGAACGCCTCGCGGTGGGAGGACGGGTTGATGGTCGGCAGCATCGCCCGGGGAACGCCGAAGAAGCCCAGCAGTTCGTCGTCCCAGTCGAGGGTCTCCAGGTCCATCAGCATGGTGCGGCTGGCATTGGTCACGTCGGTGGCGTGGACGCCGCCGTCGGGGCCGCCGGTGAGGTTCCACAGCACCCACGCGTCGGTGTTGCCGAAGAGGGCATGGCCCTGCTCGGCCGCCTCGCGGACTCCGTCGACGTTCTCCAGGATCCACTGGATCTTGCCGCCGGAGAAGTACGTGGCCGGCGGCAGCCCTGCCTTGCGGCGGATGACGTCGCCCTGGCCCGAGCGGTCCAGCGCTGCCGCGATGGAGTCGGTACGGGTGTCCTGCCAGACGATGGCGTTGTAGTAGGGGCGGCCGTTGCGCGGGTCCCAGACGACGGTCGTCTCCCGTTGATTGGTGATACCGATGGCCGCCAGGTCCTCCGGCGAGAGGTTTCCGTGCCGGAGCGCGTTCTGGATCACCGAGTTGGTGCGCTCCCAGATCTCCACCGGGTCGTGTTCGACCCACCCCGAGCGCGGGAGGATCTGTGAGTGCTCCAGCTGGTGCCTCGCCACTTCGTTGCCGGCATGGTCGAAGATCATGAAACGGGTGCTGGTGGTCCCTTGGTCCACCGCGCCGACGAAGTCCGCCATGGGATGCCGCCTCTCCTTGGGCTCTCCCGGGGCAGCCGGATGAACGACAACCCCGGGAGCCGGTCAGCTCAGTTCTCGTCCGGGGCCGGGATCCGTCCGGGGGGTTCCGGCTCAGCGGTCGGCAGGAACCGGCCGATGAAGACCTTGTACAGGCCCGCTCCCAGCACACCTCCGATCAGCGGACCGACGATCGGCACCCAGAAGTAGAAGTTCCCGTACTGATCTCGCCACGCTCCGCCGTACCCGGTGAGGAAGCTGGCCAGCCGGGGACCGAAGTCGCGTGCCGGGTTGATCGCGTAACCCGCGTTGGTACCCCAGGCCATACCGATGGCCACCACGATCAGACCCACGATGAACGGTGCCAGGTTGGCGCCCGGGGGCGTGTTGAGCAGGTCCGTGACCGCCAGGATCAGCAGCAGCAGGATCGCGGTGCCGATGACCTGGTCGCGGAATGCGCCCCATTCGTGGACCGGCAGGTTCGGGTTGCCGTTGGCGGGCAGCGTGGAGAACACGCCCTGCGTCTTGATCGTGTGGGTGGGATCCGCCTTCGCCAGCGCCTCGGTGTAGTTCCACCGGACGAGCAGGGCCGCCACGAAGGCGCCGGCGGTCTGGGCCAGCGCGTAGGGAGCCACTTTGCTCCACGGGAAGCCCTTGAACGTCGCCAGTGCGACGGTCACCGCCGGATTGAGGTGCGCACCGCTCAGCCTCGCCGCGACGTACACACCCAGGGTGACGCCGAGGCCCCAGGCCCAGGCGATGCTGTCGTGGTTGCCGAGGCCACCCGGCGGAGTCGTGAGGGCCCCGCCGGCGACCACCTGAGCCACCACGCCACAACCGAAGAGGATGAGGATCATCGTGCCGGCGAATTCCGCTGACAGCTCGCCGACCAGTCCTGATCTCTTGAGTCGCTCAGCCATGGGTGCCCGCTTCCCGCCGGCCCGAGGGTCGGCTGTCGACTGCCCCGAGTCCTCAGAAACATCGTAGAACCGGCCGGAGCCATACGCGCGCGGGGCGATGCTGCAGCTGCCAGGCCAGGGAGGAGACGGGAGTCCGCCCGCCGACAGGAGACATGGGGCTGCCATGAGTGTTCCGCTGCGACTGCGACCCCGCGAACCCCTGACCAGGCGGAAGGGGACGTCGGCGCCCGTGATCCGGCTGAGCCGGGGTCCACAGTCCCGCGGCCGACGGCGTCGAGGACACGTCGCCGCCCCGTGCGCGCGGGGCGGCTGTTCCCCGGTGGAAGCGTTCGGTGGTGCAGGCAGCCGGGCACCGGTGTGGTCGCGACGAACCCGCACTGATTCCTCGTCGTCATCCCGGACCAGGCGCTGCGCCGACGGCAACCGGGTGGGCTCCCAGGACCTGCGGCGCCCCGGCCGCCCGGACCGAACCGGCCGCACGCCGGCAGGCGGGCGGCAGTGCGCACGCATCGCGGATGGCCACGTCGTGGCGGCACACTGGTTCGTGTGGCGTGCGATCGCGCATGCGCCCGCCTGTCACCGGCGATGCCTGAGCTCCATGAGGACACTGGGCGGAGGCTCGGCCGCCGTTCCTCCCGGGAGGTCCCATGAAAATGCTGATCAACAGTCCGCAGACCGTGGTCGCCGATGCCCTGCGCGGGCTGGCTGCCGCCCACCCTGAGCTGGACGTGGACGTGGAGCGGGGGGTGGTCGTACGGCGAGACGCCCGGGAGGGCGGGCGGGTAGGGCTGGTGTCCGGCGGGGGTTCCGGGCACGAGCCGCTGCACGCCGGGTTCGTCGGGTACGGGATGCTGTCGGCCGCGTGTCCCGGGGAGGTGTTCACCTCGCCCGTCCCCGACCAGATGCTGCGCGCGGCGAGCGCCGTCGCGGCCGGGCAGGGCGTGCTGTTCGTCGTCAAGAACTACACCGGGGACGTGCTGAACTTCGAGATGGCCGCCGAGCTCGCCGAGGAGGACGGCGTCCAGGTCGAGCGGGTTCTGGTCAACGACGACGTCGCCGTCACCGACAGCCTGTACACGGCCGGGCGGCGGGGCACCGGGGCGACCCTGTTCGTGGAGAAGATCGCCGGGGCGGCCGCCGAGGAGGGCGCGCCGCTGGAGCAGGTGGCCGCGATCGCCCGGCGCGTCAACGAGTTCTCGCGCAGCTTCGGCGTGGCGCTCAGCGCCTGCAGCACTCCCGCGAAAGGAGGCCCGACCTTCGACCTGCCGGACGGGGAGATGGAGCTCGGGGTCGGGATCCACGGCGAGCCGGGCCGAGAGCGGCGCGCGATGATGCCGGCCCGAGAGATCGCGGAGGTCGCGGTGGGCGCCGTACTGGAGGATCTGGGGGAGGTGCCTCCGGCCGACGGGCCCGTACTGGCCCTGGTCAACGGGATGGGAGCGACGCCGCTGCTGGAGCTGTACGGGTTCCACGCCGAGGTGGTCCGGCTGCTGGAGGCCCGGGGCGTGCCGGTGGCGCGGGCGCTCGTGGGCAACTACGTCACATCGCTGGACATGGCGGGCTGCTCGGTGACACTCTGCCGGGCCGACGAGGAGATGCTGCGCCTGTGGGACGCGCCCGTGCAGACGGCCGCGCTGCGCTGGGGCCGCTGAGCCCTGGCTAGTCGTTCCTCGTGAAGGTTCCGAGGCCGGACGTGTCGAGGTTCTCGACCCGGACCTTGTCGGCGCGTCCGCCGGACCCGACGGTGAAGGTCACGCCGGACAGGCCGACGGCCATTTCGCCGGAGGTGCTGTAGCTGAAGGTGTCACCGTTGTAGTGGCGCAGGACGAACCGTTGCTTCTTGGGCCCGAGTTGCATGGTGAGCTTGCCGTCCTGGGCGCTGACGGTCATCGCGCCGTAGTACTTGTTGGCGTACGTGCCGGTGTAGGCGCTGTTCGCCTTGGCGGGCGCGGGCGAGGCCGGCGGCTTGCTGTAGTCGACCTTCGAGTGTTCCCCCTGCAGGGTCTGCTGGAAGAGCGGTCCGAGGAACTTCAGCCAGTCCACGGTCGGGCCGCCGGTCTGCGCGGTGTCGAGGAACGTGGTGGAGATCGCCTCGGGTACGCCGATGGGCTCGCCGTTGGTCAGGACGACGATGCCGAGCTTCTCCGAGGGCAACAACGCGACGTTGGTGGCCGCCCCCAGCGCGAAGCCGCCGGAGTGGCCGAGCTTCAGCCTGCCCTGGTCGTCGTAGCTCACGTTCCAGCCGAGCCCGTAGAACCCGGTCCTGCCCACGGGTGAGTGCGGAGGCTCGGAGACCATGTGCGGCACGTGGGTCTGCTCCAGTGCGTCGGCGTCGACGACCTTCCGCCCCTCGAACGTGCCGTTGCCCAGTTGCAGGCGCAGCCACTTCGTCATGTCACGGACGGTGGAGCTGACCCCGCCCGCCGGGCTCTGAGCGTCCGGGTCGCGCACATGCTCGGCCTGCCAGGTCTCCCCGGTCCGCACATGAAGGGTGGCCTTGTTCTCCGCCTTCTCGTAGTCGGCGAAGGAAGAGCTGGTGGAGTCCATGCCGAGCGGCCGGTACAGCTTGTCGGCGGACAACTTCTCCCAACTGGTCCCGGCCGCCCGCGCGGTGGCGACGGCGGCTTCGGTCAGCCCGAAGTTGGTGTACGCGTAGTGGGCGCGGAAGGGAGCCAGCGGTTCGTAGCGGAGGTGGTCGAGGATGTACGAACGGTCATAGCCGAGGTCCTCCAGGAGGTCTCCGGCGTGGTCGGGCAGTCCGCTGCGATGCGAGAACAGGTCGGCGATCGTGACATGGCGGGTGACCCACGGGTCCTTGAGGGCGAAGCCGGAGCCGTGGTCGACGACCGGATCGTCCCAGCCGACGGTCTTCTCACCCACGGCCGCGGCGACCACGGTGGACGCGATGGGCTTGGACACCGAGGCGAGCTGGAAGACGGTGTCCGGTCCGACCCGGTCCTTCGTGCCTGCCGTCCGCAGACCGAACCCCTTCGCATACAGCACCTTGTCGTCGTACACCACGCCCACCGCGACTCCCGGCACACCGGTGCGGTGCATGGCGTCTCGTACGACGTCGTCCAGCCGGCTCACCGCGTTGTCGACCTCGGCCCGGGTGAGCTGTCGCGGTGGCTGGGCGGGCGGGACGGTGGGCAGCGGCGACGTCGAGCCGGCCGCACGCACGGCGCCGGTCGTGTCGGCATCGGCCGTGGTGCAGCCGACGGCCAGCGCCGCGATCAGGCCCAGTGCCGCGGCGGAGCGAAGACGGCGTGGGCATGCGCAATCGAGTCGGGACATGTCGTCCATGCAAATCCCTCCTCCGGCACCCGGCGCGCGTTGGCGGGCCGTTCGGGGGATCCGGCGCGAGCCGTCACGCTCGCACGCTCAACCTCAAGGCTCGGGCCGGACCGAGGCGTTGCGGTGTCGCGCCTCCCCACGCAACGGCGGCTGTCGGCAGCCACCGCCCAGGACCGACCAGGTCCTGGTTCAGTCGGGTGTCCCGCCCGAGTCGGCGGGCCGGGAGTCGTCGGCCGGCGCGGAACGCTCGATGCCGTCGTCGGTCGCGGCCCAGCTGGCCAGCAGGTGCAGGGCGTCCTGCGAGGGTGAGTGGGGCTCGGGGGTGTAGGTGAGGAGGAACTGGCTGGGGCCGTCGGGGAGCGGGAAGGTTTCGAAGGGCAGGTCGAGGTCGCCGACGACCGGGTGATGGAGGAGCTTCACGCCGGTGGTGTGCATGCGGACGTTGTGGGCCGCCCAGCGCCGACGGAATTCCTCGCTGCGGGTGGACAGTTCCCCGATCAGGTCCGTCAGCCGTCGGTCGTAGAGGTCGCGGCCGGCCTCGGCGCGCAGCATGGCGACCGTGTCGCCTGCGACTTCGTCCCAGTGGCGGAAGAACTCGGTCGCGTGCGGGCTGAGAAAGACGAACCGGGCGTTGTTCGGCGGTCGTACCGGGTCGGCGTAGACGGGGGAGAACAGGGCGCGCCCGAGGCGGTTGGCGGCCAGGATGTCCCCGCGTCCGCTGAGGATGAACGCGGGTGTGCCGGCCATCGAGTCGAGGACGCGCTGCACCGCGGGCCGTACCCGCAGCTGGGCCGGGCGTCGGCGTGGCGGGCGGGTCGTGCCGGCTCCGCGCAGGAGGTCGAGCAGGTGGACGCGTTCGGCCTCGTCGAGCTGCAGCGCTTGCGCGATGCCTTCGATGACGCCCTCGGAGACGCCGGTGGCGTTGCCGCGCTCCAGCCGGGTGTAGTACTCGCTGGAGATGCCCGCGAGCAGGGCGACCTCCTCGCGGCGCAGCCCGGTGACCCGTCGGCGCTCTCCGCCGTACAGGGGCAGTCCGGCCTGCTCGGGGGTGACCCTGGCGCGCCGCGTGCCGAGGAATTCCCGGATCTCCGCGCGGAAACCATCGCGGATGTCGCGGTGTGTGCCATCGGGGTCGTTTCTGCCTGCCATGCGCTTCACTCTACGAGCGCATCCGCCGGGTTGGGGGTCCCTGTCAGTGACCCCCTCATCAGGGACTCCCACCCCCGCGGGACAGCGGGTTCTGTTGGTGGTGCACCGCCCGCTGCGGTGTGAACCGTCCAGACAGACGGCGCTCGTGCCGCCGGTCCCAGCACCCTCTGCGGCGCTGTCGGCGCCGCAGGCATCACCCCCGCACACAGCGGGTGCCGGATCACGGCGCCCGAAAGGAACCCCCACCCATGAGCAAGGTCATTCTCGTCACCGGTGCCGGACGCGGTCTGGGCACGGACATCGCCCGCGAGGCCCTCACCGCCGGCCACCGGGTCGTCGCCACCGGCCGTCGCCCCGAAGAGGTCGAGAAGGCCCTCGGCGGGCCGCGGGACAATCTGCTGGTCACCAGGCTCGACGTCACCAGCCTGGAGGAGGCCGAGGCCGCCGCGCAGGCAGCCGTCGACCGCTTCGGCCGCATCGACGTCCTGATCAACAACGCCGGGAACCTCTTCACCGGCTACTTCGAGGAGATCTCGCCCGCGCAGATGCGTCGGCAGTTCGAGACGAACCTCTTCGGCCCGATGAACGTCACCCGCGCTGTCCTGCCCGTCCTGCGCAAGCAGCGCGCAGGGCACATCGTCACCATCACCTCGACCGCCGGGCTGGTCGGCATGGAGTTCACCTCCGCCTATGCGGCCTCCAAGTTCGCGGAAGAGGGCTGGATGGAGTCCCTGCGCCACGACATCGAGCCGTACGGCATCCACACCACGATCGTGGAGCCCGGCTACTTCCGCACCGAACTCCTCGTGGACGGCTCCACCCACTGGCCCGAGCTGTCCATCGACGACTACGCCCCGCGCACCGCCCCGCGGATCGAGGGCATGAGGAGCATGAACGGCAGGCAGCCCGGCGACCCGGCCAAGCTCGCCCGCGCCCTGCTCACCATCGTCGGCCAGGACAAGCCGCTGCCGCGATTCGTCGCCGGTGCGGACGCCATCGAGGCCGCCGAGGCCAAGGCGAAGGAGCTTTTTTCCCAGGCCGAGGCATCCCGCGCCCTGGGCGCCGGCCTGGCCTACGACGACAGCCACGTCTGAGCAGCAGGCCAGGCCGAGGCCGGCAGCCGCGGGTGCTCCTACGGCCCCGCCCCGGGACCCGGCCGGCGGCCTCCGCGTCGACAGCGCGCGGATCCCCCCCGGCACGGTCCGCCAACTGGTGGCGCATCCCACCACGCATGACCACCGACCGGCCTCGCGGCCGTCACGACAAGGAGTACCTGATGAAGCACGTATCACTGGGCGGGCTGGATGTCTCCCGTATCGGCCTGGGAGCCATGACCATGGCCGGCACCTACACCACGGGCGGGGGCCTCGACGACGCCGAGTCGATCCGCGCCATCCACCGTGCGCTGGATCTCGGCGTCACCCACATCGACACCGCCGAGATCTACGGTCCCTTCCACAGCGAGGAAATCGTCGGCCAGGCCATCAAGGGCCGCCGCGACGACGTCGTCGTGGCGACGAAGTTCGGTCTCGTCTCCCACGCCGGCGACGGTCCCGGCGTCATCGACAGCAGCGCCGCCAACGTGAAAACCGCGGTGGAAGGCTCGCTCCTGCGGCTCGGCACCGACCACATCGACCTCTACTACCAACACCGCGTCGACCCGAACACGCCCATAGAGGAGACCGTCGGCGCGCTGGCCGACCTGGTCACCGAGGGCAAGCTGCGCCACATCGGCCTCTCCGAGGCCGGACCCGATACGATCCGCCGGGCACACGCCGTGCATCCGGTGGCCGCGCTGCAGACCGAATACTCCCTGTGGACCCGGGACGTCGAGTCCGAGATCCTCCCGCTGCTGCGGGAGTTGGGCATCGGGTTCGTGCCCTACTCCCCGCTCGGCCACGGCCTGCTGACCGGACGGATCCGCACCGTCGATGACTTCGCCGACGACGACTGGCGCAAGACCAACCCGCGCTTCACCGGCGAGAACTTCCAGCGCAACCTGCGCATCGTCGACGAAGTACAGGCCATCGGCGCCGAGATCGGAGCCACCGCGGCACAGACCGCACTGGCGTGGCTGCTGACCCGCGGCGAGGACATCGCACCCATCCCCGGCACCCGGCGGGTCGCGCGCGTCGAAGAGAACACCGCCGCCGACGGCATCGAACTCAGCGCTGCCCAGCTCGACCGCCTGAACAACCTCACACCGGCCGCGGGCGAACGCCACGACGAGGCGAACATGGCCAGCATCGACCGGTGATCTGACGCCCTGTCGAATTCCGACCCGTCACACCCGGCTGACCCGCACCTGCTCGTTCATTTCACTGATCACCGAAGAGGTTCTCTCATCATGCCCAAGGTTCTCCTGGTCGTCGGTCACCCCGACCTGTCCCGGTCGAAGGCCAACAAGGCCCTGGTGGACGCCGTCCGCGAGCTGGCCCATGTCACCGTGCACGACCTCTACGCCACCTACCCCGACTTCCGGATCGACGTCGACGCCGAGCAGGCACTGCTGGCCGAGCACGACGTGGTCGTCTTCCAGCACCCGGTGTTCTGGTACAACACCACGCCTCTGTTCAAGCAGTGGCAGGACAGCGTCTTGACCCTTGGCTGGGCCTTCACCATGGACGGCTCCGCCTCGCGGCTGGCCGGCAAGAAGGCCGTCGTCGCCGTCACCGCCGGCGTCCCCGCCGACCACTACACCCCCGAAGGATCGAACCAGGCCACCATCGAGACCCTCCTCAGCAACTGGCACGCCACCCTGCGGCTGTGCCAGTTCGACATCCAGCCGATGGTCAAGCTGTACGGCACGGCCTTCGGCCTCTCCGGCGAAGACCTGGCCGCCGCCGCCAAGCAGTACAACGAATTGCTCGCCTCCTTCGCCGCCTGACCGTCCTTTCGCGAGGACAGTCGTCCTCGCGGTCCGCGACGCAGCTGATGGTCCGGTCCTCGGTCGCGTTGCAGCGTGAGCACCTCCGTCGACCCGGGTTCGGCCTTCGTAGCGGATGGGCACATGTCAGGGCGGTGGCCTGGGGGCTTGGCGGCCCGTGCGGGCCGGGGGCGGTGCTGATGCAGCGGCTGTGGCAGGCGGCCACCCCCGACGTCCTGGTGCGTGAGAGGCGTCGGCGCGGCGAGCCGGCCGAGGACGCCGATCACCCCGCCTGGCCACGGATGTGGCCGGGCGCGCTGCGAGGTCTCGCTGAGTGCGGAGGCGCAAGTGGCCTGAGGCCGGAGGAGGGGAGCGGCCCGTCCGGAAAGGGGGCATGTCGCTGTACTGGCGTCGCGTGTGGCGGCTGCGGCGGGGGCCGGTCTGCGGCCGTGCCGCCCTTCACGGCGAGCCGTGCGGCGCGGGTCCACGAGCGGTGGTGGCGCGCCGCCCTGCCGGCGGAGGGCATGCCACCTCAACCGCGCACATCGGCCGAGCGGGAGGCGGGTACGGCCTCGCGACTCAGTTCCGCGAGTTGCCGAACAGCAGGCGGTAGCCGATCAGCAGCACCAGGGAGCCACCGATCGCCGCGCCCCAGGTGTAGAGGTCGAAGAAGTGGCTCTGCACCGGGCGGTCGAAGAAGCGCGCGGAGAGCCAGCCGCCGACGAACGCTCCCGCGACCCCGATGAGGGTGGTGCCGATCAGGCCGCCGGGGTCGCGGCCGGGCAGCAGGATCTTGGCGATGGCTCCGGCGAGCAGACCCAGAATGATCCAGCCGATGATGCCCACGTGTCGTCCTCCAGTCGGGTCGGGCCGGGCGGAGTGCGCCCGGCCCTCGACCCTTCGGTTGCCTGATTGCGCAAGCTTATGGACCGGGGCGGGATGGAGCAGGGTCCATCGGCCGTCGGTGACAAGTCGTCGACGTTCTTTCACACACTTATTACATTGCGCAACCGATGAAGTGGAGGCGCCGTCGTGGACGGGATCGCGTCCCCTTACACTGAGACAGCGCACGTGCGTCGACAGTGACCGGGGCGGGAGGTGAGGGGATCGTGGCGACACTCACCGGTGGCTTCGAGGATCCGTCCGCCGAGGTACTGACCGAGGCGGCCGCTGTGTTCGGACTGC
>NZ_KQ948147.1:646756-816896 GCF_001513955.1 Streptomyces pseudovenezuelae
CTGACCGCCCGTACCGGCCCGGTCGCCGCGCACGGCACCGCCTCGCGCGGCTCCTAGGTGCCGGCGCTCGCGGGGTGATTCCCGGTTCGGCGAGGTCAAGTAGGCGCCGATGTCGGTGAATCGCAGCTGGGGAGGAACGGGCGAGGACCGACCTCGCCCCCGACGACGAGAGGCCCCGGAGGTTGCCGCGTTCCGCCATGACATCTCTCACCCGTGAAATGCGATGCGGTCCGTGCTGGTCGCGCCAGGGGTTTGTTAGATTGCGCAACTACGCAACCTAGGCGAAGTTCCTGCTTGGCCTGCCCGTACACCGCCGCGCACGCCCGGCCGCCCCCTCCAAGGCCCGGCCTGAGGGGCCCGACCGTTTCGTGGGAGTGGTAGATGAGCGACCGGTGGGACGGCGGCCCGGGCGGTCAGGTCACGCGCAGTCGCACCGGCGGGGTGCCGGGACAGCGGGACGGCGAGGGCCACGGACATCGCCCCGGCGGCCGCGCCGCGGCCCGGGCCGCGGCCCGCTCGCAAGGCGGCAAGCGGTCGCGTCGCCGGGCCCGTCCGGTGCGGCGCGGACGGCGGGTGCTGAAGATCGCCGGGATATGTCTGGCGCTCCTCGTCCTGGGCACGGCCGGAGTCGGCTGGTGGTTCTACCAGCACCTCAACGGCAACATCAACAGCGTCGCGCTCAACGGCAAGGGCGGCTCGGAGAAGGCCGACGCCTTCGGCCGCACCCCGATCAACATCCTGGTCATGGGCTCGGACGGCCGGACCAGCAAAGCGGACTGCAAACTGGGCGGCGGCTGCTCGCAGACCGGCGTGCAGAGCGGATACGGCAACGCGGACGTGCAGATGGTGGTGCACATATCCGCCGACCGCTCCAACGCCACCGTCATGAGCATCCCCCGCGACACCATGGTCGACATCCCGGCCTGCAAGGACAGCGAGAGCGGCCAGTCCACGTCCGGCTACTACGGCCAGATCAACGGCGCGCTGCGGTACGGCCCCGCCTGCCAGGTCGCCACCATCCACCAGCTCACCGGCATCCCCATCGACCACTTCGTCAAGCTCGACTTCTCCGGCGTGGTCAAGATGTCCGACGCGGTCGGCGGGGTCTCCGTGTGTGTCAACAGCAACGTGTACGACACCTACTCGCACCTGAAACTGTCCAGGGGCGACCACACCCTCAAGGGCGAGGCGGCCCTGGAGTTCGTCCGCTCCCGGCACGGCTTCGGGGACGGCGGCGACCTCGGCCGTACGGTCTCCCAGCACATCTTCCTCAGTGCGATGATCCGGAAGTTCAAGAGCGCGGGGACGCTCACCGACCCCACCGCGGTCTACGCCCTGGCCGACGCCGCGACCAAGGCGCTCACCGTGGACGACGGCCTCGGCAGCGTGAAGAAGCTGATCGGGCTCGCCGCCGACGTGAACAAGGTCCCCACCAAGCGGATGACCTTCACCACCATGCAGACCGCCGTCGATCCGAACGACACCAACCGGGTGGTGGTGGGCGCGGGTGCCAAGGCCCTCTTCTCCACCATCGCCGCCGACCGGTCCCTGAGCACCGGCTCCGGCAAGAAGTCCTCGGGGGCTTCCGCGACGGCCACGGCCTCGGCGGTCCCGGCCTCCCGGATCGCCGTGACCGTCGAGAACGGCACCGAGATCACCGGCCGCGCCTCCGATGTGGCGAACGTGCTCACCGGTCAGGGCTTCAGCTCCGCCACGACCACGGCCAACGCGCCGAGCCGGGCGACGACCACCACTCTCACCTACGGCACCGGCCAGAAGGCCGAGGCCCGGACCGTCGCCAAGGCGCTCGGGCTGCGCACCTCGCACCTTGAGCAGGGCACCGGCAGCGGCCTGACCCTGGTGATCGGCAGCGACTGGACGAGCGGCACCACGTTCCCGGGCGGCTCGTCCTCGGCGGCGCCCGCCGACGCGAAGGCCGCGGTGTCCAACGCCAACGCCCAGACCGCCGACGAGGCCAAGAAATGCGCCCAGGTCAGCACCTTCAAGACGGTCTCGCTCAACGGGGTCCCGATGACACCGGCGCAGGCGTACGCGGCGGCCACCGGCAAGAAGGACTCCGACGAGTGAGGCGGCCACCGCACCCTTGGTTGTACAGTTGCGCAAGCTGGCAACAATGAGCGCGGAGAAGGGATGTGCGGCATGCTGCGCAACGGACTGGAGCCCTGGCACCTGCTGATCGTGGCGATCATGATCATCCTGCTGTTCGGTTCGAAGAAGCTGCCCGAGGCCGCCCGCGGACTCGGCAAGTCCATGCGCATCCTCAAGAGCGAGGCCAAGGCCATGAAGGAGGACGGCACCGCGCAGAGCACCGTCACCCCGGCCGAGCCGGCCGGGCAGGGCGTCCCCACGGCCGAGGGCAACCCCGCCCACTGAACTGCCGCAGGCCACGCCGGTCCGCCGGGCCGTCCGCGGTCACGGCGGCCCGGCGTCGGCTTCGCCACCCTGCGCTGGGTGGCCGCGACCACGTCGCCGTATGCTCCCGCCCATGAGTGAGGCAGACGAGGGCCCCGGCAGACGAGTCGTCGACGGGCGCTTCGAGTTGGAGGCCCGTCTCGGCGGCGGGGGGATGGGCACGGTCTGGCGGGCCAGGGACCTGGTGCTGCACCGGATGGTCGCGGTCAAGGAGGTCCGTCCGCCCGACCGGGACCTCGCCGAGTACGACCCCGACAGCGCCCGGACCCTGCGCGAGCGGGTGCTGCGCGAGGCTCGGGCCCTGGCCCGGATCGACCATCCGAACGTGGTCACGATCCACCACATCGTCGACGGCGGCGACGGCACCTACCCGTGGATCGTCATGGAGCTGGTCAACGGCGGCTCGCTCGCCGACCGGCTCGCCCAGGGGCCGATGCCGGCGGCCGAGGCGGCACGGATCGGGCGGGGGGTGCTGGCCGCCCTGGCCGCCGCGCACGACGCCGGCATCCAGCACCGGGACGTCAAGCCCGCCAACGTCCTGCTGAGGTCCGACGGGCGCCCCGTCCTCACCGACTTCGGCATCGCCGCGATCCGCGAGACGACGAGCCTCACCGTCACCGGATCCATCATCGGCACCCCCGACTTCATGGCACCGGAGCGGATCTCGGGCCACGAGGGCGGCTCGGCCTCTGACCTGTGGTCGCTCGCGATGATGCTGTACACCGCCGTGGAAGGCCACCACCCGCTGCGCCGCGGCAACACGCTCGCCACGCTCGCCGCGGTCCTCCACGACGACGTGCCGCCGCCGGTGCGGGCCGGCGCGCTGGGGGACGTACTGATGAGCGTGCTCGTACGGGATCCGGCCGCGCGGCCGTCGTCCGACGTGCTGGACCGGCAGCTGGCCGCGATCGAGTCCGGGCGGGGCGGTCCGGCGAGCGCCTGGCCCCGGCCCGCCACCTCCTACCCGCTGAACCCGCCGTCCGCCGCCACGGCCCCTTCCTATCCGGGGGTCTTCGGCCCGCCCACGGCGCCCTTCGCCGGTGCCCCCGCGGGATTCGGTCCGCCCCCTGTCCCCGCGGCGCCCGGTCAGCCGACGACCTCGCCCGTGCGAGCCGGCGGTGGGAACCGGCCCGGTCCGGGCGTCCTGCTCGGGGTCTCGGGGACCTCCCTCGCGGGTGCCCTGGTGCTGCTGTGGTGGCTGGTGCCCTTCGGCGGGGACTCGGGCGGTGGGGGCGAAGCGGGCACCGGCGCCTCGTCCTCGGCCGTCTCGGCCCCGGCGTCGACCGGCTCACCGGCCGCGGCCCCGGCGGCCCGGCAGTCGAAGGAGACCACGGCCACGGCCACGACCCTGCTCACCCCCGCCGGCATCCGCACCGCCATCAAGGAGTTGGAGCGTGAGACCGGCCGGGACCGGTTCGGCGACTTCAGCGTGTACGACGACTTCGTGTCCGCCGAGGTGATGGTCGACGGCAGCGACAGCAAGTACGACACCTACACCTACCGCCCGGGACAGGGCGTGGAGAAGGGCATCATCAAGGGCACTCTGTCCGGCGGCGACCAGCCCTTCCGTCTCGGGGCCTTCGACTGGGACAAGGTGCCCACGCTCCTCGAAGAGGCCCGCAAGAAGCTCAACGTCGACCACCCGGAAACGCGTTACCTGCTGGTGAGACAGCCCAACGACACCTTCGACACCCCCCTCGGCATGGCCGTCTACCTCAGCAACGAGTACAGCCAGTCCGGTTATCTGGAGGCGAGCCCCAAGGGCAAGGTGACCCGCGTCATGCCCGCGGAGGACTGAGGGCGGCCCGGAGCACGGGGTACCGCTCTCAGAGGCCGATGACGACGAGAGCGGTGTCGTCCGTGTTGCCGGTGGGGGGCAGCAGGTCCGACAGGAGCGCGTCGGCCAGGTCCTCGGGGCCCGCGTGCCGGTGCCGGGTGAGCGCGTCGGCGAGCCGGGCCAGGCTGGTGTCGATGTCCTCGGTGCGGCGCTCGATCAGGCCGTCGGTGTAGAGGACCAGCGTGGCGCCCTCGTCGAAGGGAGTGGTCGCCTCCGGGCGGGTGCCGTGTTCGGGGCTGGCGCCGAGCGGCGGGTCGGTGGCCCGGTCCAGGAAGGACACCGAGCCGTCGGGGTGCAGCAGGGCGGGCGGCAGGTGGCCCGCGCAGCTGTAGGTGAGGGTGTGGTCGTCCCAGTCGATGAAGGCCGTGGCCGCGGTGGTCGACTCGGCGCCCGCGACGGAACGGGCGTACAGCCCGAGGGCCTCCAGGGCCCGGGCAGGACCGTCGGCGACGCGGGTGGCGGCGCTCAGCGCGCTGCGCAGCTGGCCCATGACGCAGGCGGCCGCCAGACCGTGCCCCACCACATCACCGACTGCGACGGCGAAACGGTCGCCCGGCAGGTCGACGAGGTCGTACCAGTCACCGCACACGTTGAGGGCGCCGACGGCGGGCCGGTAGCGGACGGCCGCCTGATGGTGGCCCAGGGGTCCGGGGGCGGGCAGCAGGGCCTCCTGGAGTGCCAGGGCGACCTCGCGTTCGCGGGCGTGGGCCTGGCGCAGGCGTTCGTTCACCTCCTGCAGTTCCCGGGCCCGGGTGTACATCTCGGCCTCCAGCACCCGTGCCCGGCTGTCGCCGCCCGGCCCGCCGCGGGCGCGGATGAGTTCGGTGACCTCCTCCACCCGGTGCACGACCAGCGTGACCTTCCCGTCGGTGCCGAGGACAGGGGCGTTGACCGGGCTCCAGAAGTGCTCCTGCCAGTGGCCGGGACGCTGGGGGTCCTCGATGTCGTAGCGCAGGACCGCCATGGTGTCGCGCTCGCCGGTCGCCACCGCGCGCAGCATCGACTCCCGTGTCTCACGCATCCCGGCCGCGGCCGAGTCATTGGGGTTCTCGGGGAAGGCGTCGAAGATGTAGCGGCCCAGCAGCTGCTCGCGGGTGCGGCCGGTGAGGCGCAGGAAGTCGTCGTTGACGTCGACGTACACCAGTTCGGGCGTCAGCAGTGCCACCATGCCGGGCAGGGCCCGGAAGACCGCCGCGTAGTCGATCTGCGGTTTCCTCATGTGCAGCCTGCCTCGACACGAGCCATCATGATGTGATTTTCCACGATAGAGGGGATCAGGCCGGCGTCACGACAGCTACCGTGATCACGCGGCAGTGAACGACCTGGTTCGAATCCGTCGTGGGCACGGCCCCAGGCCGGTCGCCCGAGTCCCGGAAGGACCCACTCGCATGCGTTACGCAGTCCTCGGAACCGGCATCGTCGGCCGGACGATCGCCGGAAAGCTCGCCTCCCTCGGCCACGACGTCGTCATCGGCACCCGCGATCCCGGGGCCACTCTCGCACGTACCGAACCCGACGGCATGGGCAATCCGCCCTTCGCCCAGTGGCACGCCGAGCACGGCCAGGTGCGTCTGGAGACCTTCGAGGCGGCCGCGGCCTTCGCCGAGACGGTCGTCAACACCACCGCCGGCGGGCAGAGCCTCAACGCCCTCCAAGCGGCGGGCGCGCCCAACCTGAGCGGTAAGGTCCTCATCGACGTCGCCAACCCGCTGGACTTCTCCGCCGGGATGCCGCCGACGCTGGACCCGGTCGACACCGACAGTCTCGGCGAACGCATCCAGCGCGCTTTCCCCGAGGCCAAGGTCGTCAAGACCCTCAACACCATGAACTGTTTCGTCATGGTGGACCCGGCCCGGGTGGCGGGGGAGCACACCGTGTTCGTCAGCGGCGACGACACCGGCGCCAAGAAGTCCGTCACCGCGCTGCTGGGCTCCTTCGGCTGGCCCGAGGCGAGCGTCATCGACCTGGGCGACATCACCAGCGCCCGCGGCGTGGAGATGCTCCTGCCGATCTGGCTGCGCCTGTACGGCACGCTCGGCCACGCCGACTTCAACTTCCACATCCAGGGGGCCCGGCCCGGCGCCTGAGACCGTTCTGGGCCGTACGGGTGTCTTCCCGGCAGCGTCCGGGCGGGGCCGCTGGAGCGACCCTCGCGGCGGACGGACCGTCGTCGCGCTTCAGGGCCGTCCCGCACCGGTAATCGGGACTGTTGGCCCTTCACCGCCCGTCGTGGACGGGGGCAGGGTGGTTCGCACGTAACAGCGGACGGTGAAGGTGGGACCGGTCATGTATCGCGACGACGGTTTCCGTGAGCTGGACCGGCAGGAGTGCCTGCGCCTGATGGCGAGGGCCCCTGTGGGCCGGATCGTGCACACGCGTCATGCTCTGCCCGCCGTCCTGCCGGTCAACTTCTGCCTGGACCACGGCGGAGCGGTCCTGCTGCGGACCGCGGCGGCCTCGGAACTGGTCCGCGCGGTGGACGGCGTGGTCGTCGCCTTCGAGACCGACGAGGTCGACACGGTCACCCGGTCCGGCTGGAGCGTCATCGTCACCGGCCGGGCCGACGTGGTGACCGACCCGGCCGAGCACGCGCGCCTGTGCCGGGTCGGGCCACGCTCCTGGGCGCCGTCGCCGGCGGAGGTCTTCGTGCGGATCGAGCCCGAGCTGATCACAGGCCGGGAACTCATCGCCGGACACACCCTGCACGGCACACGGCTGCCGTTCTGAACGGGGGCGGCCTCGGACTCCGTGTGTCGGGCTTGAACGGCGGGGTGGGGGTCCGTCCGGTGTCCCCCGCCCTCGCGCGCATTGCGGAGGGCTCGGCGGCGGATGGCACATGGTGGTTCTTCTGAGCGCGGGTGGTCGTGGCGGTGGCGTGCCGGGCTGGAACCGGGCCGCGCGTCGCAGGGGCGCACGGCATGGGCGCGGGGCCGTCCGGTCTTTGCCGGGGGCGCCGGCTGGTCCCGCGTCGTCGGGAGCGCGGTGGGGCGGGCTGTTGCGGGGGAGACGAGCACATGGGAGAGGGGACGGGGCCGGGCCGGGTCATGGCTGCACCGCGCGTGGTCGGCGGGGTGGAGGTGGCTCACGGTCGCCGTACGAGGGCGGCCAAGGAGGCCGCCGCGCGTCGGGGTGCCGGCCGGTCCGTCCTGTGCGCAGTGACCGGCTGTCACGGTCCTGGGCGGCTGGGTGGAGCGGTGGTCGGGTCGGTGGGGCTGTGGCTGGGGGTGCACGCCAACGGTCTGGCTCGGTCGTGCGCGGCGAGCTGTGGACGTGGCGGTGCACTCCCTGGTGGACTGTCCTGTACGCCGTGACTGGCTGTCACAGCCCCGGGTGGCTCGGCGGAGTGGTGGTCTGGTCGATCAGGCTGCGACTGGGGGAGCGCACCCGCGGTCTGTCCCGGTCGTGCGCGGGGACCAGTGGACGTGGGGGCGCACCCCTGCGTGTCCGTCCTGTTCGCCGTGACCGGCTGTCACGGCCCCGGGCGCAGTGGTGGCCGGGGCGGTGGGGCTGTGGCTGGGGGAGCGCACCCGCGGTCTGGCTCGGTTGTGCGCGGGGACCAGTGGACGTGGCGGCGCACCGCCTGTTGGGCTCCTTGGCGTCGGTACCCGCTGTCACCGGCACGGGGCCGAGCCGCCGCGGCGATCCCGCCGCCCCGTGGTCGTAGGTGAGGGGCACCCGGCCCCGGGGGGTGGCCCGAACGGCCCTGTCGGGTGCCCGGTCGGCGGGCGGAAGGTGGTGGGGCGCGGAAGAGTGCACATTCGCCCCCAGACCCGCCGAGGAAAGGGACACCCGATGTCCGTCGACACGCAGCAGGCGCCCGCCGAGCTCACGGACCACGAGCTGAAAGCCCTGGACGCCCACTGGCGCGCCGCGAACTACCTGTCCGTCGGCCAGATCTACCTCCTGGCGAACCCCCTGCTGAAGGAACCCCTGCGCCCGGAGCACGTCAAGCCGCGGCTGCTCGGGCACTGGGGCACCTCCCCGGGCCTGAACCTCGTGCACACCCACCTCAACCGCGTCATCAGGTCCCGCGGCCGGGACGCCCTGTGCGTCTGGGGGCCCGGACACGGCGGACCGGCCGTCCTCGCCAACTCCTGGCTTGAGGGCACCTATTCGCAGACGTATCCCGACGTCAGCCGGGACGAGGCCGGCATGGAACGGCTGTTCCGGCAGTTCTCGTTCCCCGGCGGCGTGCCCAGCCACGTGGCGCCGGAGACACCCGGGTCGATCCACGAGGGCGGCGAGCTGGGCTACTCGCTGTCGCACGCCTACGGAGCCGCCTTCGACAACCCGGACCTGCTGGTCGCCTGCGTGATCGGGGACGGCGAGGCGGAGACCGGCCCGCTGGCCGCCTCCTGGCACTCCAGCAAGTTCCTCGACCCCGTCCACGACGGCGCCGTCCTGCCGATCCTCCACCTCAACGGCTACAAGATCGCCAACCCGACCGTGCTCGCCCGGCTCCCCGAGTCCGAACTCGACGCACTCCTGCGCGGCTACGGCCACGCGCCGATCCATGTCACCGGCGACGACCCCATGGCCGTGCACCGGGCCATGGCCGCGGCCATGGACGACGCGCTGGAGCGCATCGACGCGATCCAGCGCAGCGCCCGCGAGGACGGCGTCTGCGAACGGGCCCACTGGCCGGTGATCGTGCTGCGCACCCCGAAGGGCTGGACGGGCCCCGCCGAGGTCGACGGCCTCCCGGTCGAAGGCACCTGGCGTGCCCACCAGGTCCCGCTGGCCGCCGTCCGGGACAACCCCGAGCACCTGCGGCAGCTGGAGGCGTGGCTGCACTCCTACCGCCCGCGGGAACTGTTCGACGAGCAGGGACACCCGAGCGCCCAGGTACTGGCCTGCGTGCCCGACGGCGCGCGCCGGCTCGGCGCGACCCCGCACGCCAACGGCGGTCTGCTGACGCGCGAACTCCCGCTGCCGGACCTGGAGTCGTACGCCGTCGAGGTCGACAAGCCGGGCGCGACGATCCACGAACCCAGCCGTGTTCTGGGCGACATGCTGGAGTACGTCATGCGCCGCACCGGTGAGCGCCGCGACTTCAGGATCGTGGGCCCGGACGAGACCGCATCCAACCGGCTCCAGGCCGTCTACGGGGCGAGCGGCAAGGCCTGGCAGGCGCAGACACTCCCGGTGGACGAACACCTCGAGCGGCACGGCCGGGTGATGGAGATCCTCTCCGAACACACGTGCCAGGGCTGGCTGGAGGGGTATCTGCTGACCGGACGGCACGGGCTGTTCTCGTGCTACGAGGCGTTCGTGCACATCGTCGACTCGATGGTCAACCAGCACATCAAATGGCTGCGCACCACCCGCCGGCTGGGCTGGCGCGCGCCCATCCCCTCTCTCAACTACCTGCTCACCTCGCACGTCTGGCGCCAGGACCACAACGGCTTCTCCCACCAGGACCCCGGCTTCGTCGACCACATCCTCAACAAGAGCCCCGAGGCCGTACGGGTCTACCTGCCGCCGGACACCAACACCCTGCTGTCCGTCGCCGACCACGTGCTGCGCAGCCGGGACTACGTCAACGTCGTGGTCGCCGGCAAGCAGCCCTGCTTCGACTGGCTGTCCATGGATCAGGCTCATGCGCACTGTGCGCGCGGCGCCGGGATCTGGGACTGGGCCGGGACCGAGGACGGCGGCCGGGAACCCGACGTCGTCCTCGGCTGCGCGGGTGACGTGCCCACCCAGGAGGTGCTGGCCGCCGCCCAGTTGCTGCGCCGGCACCTGCCGGACCTGACCGTCCGGGTGGTCAACGTCGTCGACCTGGCCAGGCTGCTGCCGCAGGAGGAGCACCCGCACGGCATGCCGGACGCGGAGTACGACGCGCTGTTCACCCGCGACAAGCCGGTGATCTTCGCGTACCACGGCTACCCGTGGCTGATCCACCGCCTGGCCTACCGCCGTGCCGGGCATCCGCACCTGCACGTGCGCGGCTACAAGGAGATCGGCACGACCACGACCCCGTTCGACATGGTCGTCCGCAACGACCTCGACCGGTACCGGCTGGTCATGGACGTCATCGACCGCGTGCCCGGTCTGGCGGTGCGGGCCGCCGCCGTACGACAGCGGATGGAGGACACCCGTCTGCGGCACCACGACTGGATCCGCGCCCACGGCACCGATCTGCCCGAGGTCGCGGACTGGACGTGGGACGGCTGACCGGCGGGACGGGCTGCCCGGGCCGCACTGTCCGCGTCCCGACCGGTTTCCGTGTCGGTCCCGGGCTCCGGACCATAACCTTGGCAGATGACGGCAAGAAGGCCGGCTGAGGGGTCTGGAGGACTGCTGGTGGGTGTCTCGGAGGGGACCGGGGAGGCCCGCGTCAGGCTGCCGCAGCTGAGGCTGGACGAGCTGCTGGAAGAGCTGCAGGCCCGGCTCGACGCGGCTCGCGGTACGCGTGACCGGGTGCACAGTCTGCTGGAGGCGGTGCTCTCGGTCGGCCGTGAGCTGGACCTGGAGCAGGCGCTGCACAGCATCGTCGAGGCGGCCGCGGCGCTGGTCGACGCGCAGTACGCCGCCCTCGGCGTGATCGGCCCCGACGGAAAGCGGCTGTCCGCCTTCCACACCGTCGGGGTCAGCGACGAGCAGATCGCGAGGATCGGCCCGTACCCGGAGGGGCACGGCATTCTCGGGGAGCTCATCCACCATCCCGAGCCGCTGCGGCTGGCCAGGCTGTCCGAGCATTCCGCGTCGTACGGCTTCCCGCCGCACCACCCGCCGATGAACACCTTCCTCGGTGTTCCGATCCGGGTGCGTGAGCAGGTCTTCGGCAACCTGTACCTGACCGAGAAGCGGGGCGGCGTCCAGTTCGACGAGGAGGACGAGGCGGTGCTGTCGACGCTGGCCGTGGCGGCCGGAGTCGCCATCGACAACGCCCGCCTGTACGAGGACTCCCGGTTGCGTGAGCGCTGGTTGCGGGCCAACGCCGAGATCACGCATCGCCTGATGTCGGGTGGTGCGCAGGCGGAGGTGCTGCGGCTGATCGCGGACCGGGCCCGGGAGAACACCGGCGCCGCCCTCGCCCTGGTCGCGATGCCGATGCAGGGCACGGACTCGCTCGGCGTGGAGCTGGCTCTCGGGAAGGACGCGCAGGCCCATCAGGGGCTCGTGCTTCCCGTGGACGGCAGCCTCATGGGGCACGCCTTCACCACCGGGTCTCCGGTGACGTGCGTGGATGTCTCCGTCGACGAGCGGGTGGCGGTCGCTCCGGAGCGTTTCGCCGGGCTGGGGCCGGCGGTCGCGGTGCCGATCGGGTCGGGGGCGGAAGGGGTGCGGGGCGTCGTCCTGCTGGTGCGCGAGGCGGGGCGGACCGTGTTCACCGACAAGGAGATCGAGCCGTTGAGGGGGTTCGCCGCGCAGGCGGCGGTGGCGATGGAGCTGGCCGAGCGCCGTCAGGACGCCGAGGAGATCGCGGTGCTCAAGGACCGTGACCGGATCGCCCGTGACCTGCATGACCTGGCCATTCAGCGGCTGTTCGCGACGGGCATGACGCTGCAGAGCGCGGGGCGTCTCATCGAGCACGCGGAGGCCTCGGAGCGGGTGGTGCGGGCGGTGGACGACCTCGACGAGACCATCAAGATCATCAGGTCGACGATCTTCGGTCTGCGGTCGCGTGAGGGCGGGGCCGGGTCGGGACTGCGGGCCCGGGCGGTCCGCGTGATCGGCGAGGCGGCGACCGTGCTGGGCTTTGCTCCCAGCATCCGGATGGAGGGCCTGGTCGACACGGACGTGCCCCGCGAGATCGCCGACGACGTGGTCGCGGTGCTCTCCGAGGCGTTGACCAACGTCGCCCGGCACGCGCGGGCCGGCCGCGCCGACGTGGTCCTGGAGACGGACGGGCGCGAGGTACGGCTGACCGTGACGGATGACGGGGTGGGCATCGCGGCCGGGGGCCGGCGCAGCGGACTGCGCAACCTGGCCGAACGGGCCGAGCGGTACGGCGGGACCCTGACCGTGGACCGTCCCGAGACGGGCGGCGCGAGGCTGGTGTGGCAGGTCCCGGTGGGGGACTGATACCGAGGCGGTCCCGTTTGGACGCCGGACGCCAGCACGGGGGCGGCGACCCCGCCGCCCCTGGGCCGGCCGCGCCGCCGTCCCCGGCTAGTGGGGAGACGTGCGGGACGACCCCGCCCGACCGCTGTGAGCGGACGGGCAGAGGGCTCGGGCGGGCACCACGACCACGGGTCCGGAGGCCTCGCGCACGACGTCGCGGGCCACCGCGCCCAGCTCACCGGTCCGGCTCCGGCCCACGACCAGCAGGCCGGCGTCCGCGGACCGCAGGATCAGGGCCTCGGCCGGCGGCAGATGCCGTACGTCCTCCAGGACCGCCACGTCCGGATACTTCTCCCGCCACGGCCGCAGCGCGTCGGACAGCAGCTGCACCTCGTGGTCCTCCCAGGCGGCGCGGTCCTCCTCCGGTACGCCGAAGGGCAGTTCGGCCGCGCAGGAGGGGAAGCGCCAGGCATGGACGGCACGCAGACGCACGCCCCACAGCCGGGCACAGTCGAAGGCGAAGCGGACCGCGCCGTCGGCGGGCCGGCGGGCGTCCACACCGAGCACGATCTCGGGGACCTGGTGCGTGGGCTGCTGCATGAGCGTGTCTCCTGCCGGTCGGTGGAGGTCCGTGCGCTGCGGCTCGTTCACGGGGGCGCCAGGACCACCGTTCAGCCCGCGGGGCGGGGGCGCAACCGCTGAGGGCGTCAAGCAGACGCGGGCCGACCCGCCCTCACGCCGCCGCGTCCGGGAGCCACAGGTCGGGGCCGAAGACCTCGTAGCGGATGGCGCGCGGCGGAACGCCCCGCTCCAGCAGTTGGGTGCGGACCGCGCGCATGAAGGGCAGCGGGCCGCACAGATACACGGTGGCGTCGACGGGCACGTCCAGCCCGTCGAGGTTCATCAGGCCGACGCGGGCATCGGGCTCGGCGGCGCCAGGGCGGTCGTACCAGAAAACGCTCCGCGCCCGCGGGAGTCGGCCCGTCAGCTCGCGTGTCTCGGTGCGCAGGGCGTGCTCGTCGGGGGAGCCGTCGGCGTGCAGGACGAGGACGGGGCGGGTGGAGCCGGTCGCCGCGAGCCGGGCGAGCATGCCGACCATGGGGGTGCAGCCGATGCCGGCGGAGGCGAGGACCAGCGGGGTGTCGGACTCGTCGAGGACGACGTCGCCGAAGGGCGCGGACAGGGTGAGTTCGTCCCCCGGCCGCACCATGCGGTGCAGCAGGTCGGACACCTCGCCGTCGGGGCCGCCGTCGGCGCCGGTGACCCGCTTGACCGTGATGCGGCGCAGATCGCCGCCGGGGTCGCCGGACAGGCTGTACTGGCGCAGCTGGTGCACGCCGTCCGTCATCCGGGTCCGGACGCTGACGTACTGGCCGGCCTTCGCCGCAGGGGCGGGCCGGCCGTCGGCGGGACGCAGCAGGAAGGAGACGACGCCGGGTGCCTCCTCGCGGCGTTCGACCACGGTCCACGGCCGCCAGATCTCGCCGGGGGCCACGCCGGCCGCCTGGTAGATGCGGGCCTCCTGGGCGATGAGCGCGCCCGCCATCAGCCAGTAGACCTCGTCCCAGGCGGCCGCCACCTCGGGGGTGACCGCGTCGCCGAGGACCTCGGCGATCGCTCCGAAGAGGTACTTGTGGACGATCGTGTACTGGTCCTCGGTCACCCCGACCGCGGTGTGCTTGTGGGCGATCCGCGCCAGCAGGGCGTCCGGCCGGGTGCCGGGGTCGGCGAGGAGGGCGGTCGCGAAGCCGGCGATCGACCCGGCCAGCGCCCGCCGCTGATCGCCGCTGGCCTGGTTGCCGCGGTTGAACATCCCGTCCAGTAGCTCGGGCCGGTCGCGGAACATGGCGGCGTAGAACCGGGCGGTGATCTCGTCGAGGGCCCCGGCCACGGCGGGCAGCGTGGCCTTCACGAGGGTGGCGGACTCGGCGGACAGCATGAAGCCTCCAGGGGTGGGGAGTTCGATGACCGCTGATCGCATGGCGGCCGACCCTGTATAGCAACAGGAATTCCGGCATTCAGGGGTGTTTCGGGCCTCGGTGAGGAGGGGCGGGACCATCGGCGCCGAGGTCGGGACCAAGGTCCCGATCCGTCGTGCCGGGCCGGGGCCGACCGGGCCGCGATCAGGGCCGTTCGGCCCACGGCCCACGGTGGACGGGCGGACGGGTAGACGGACAGGCGGATGGACGGGCAGGCCGTGCGGCGCCGAGGTCCGGCCGTGAGTGATCTCGGCACCACCGCTTTCCGTGACCGGTACCGGTACCGGCCTGCCCTCGTGTACCGCGCCGAGCGACGGCGGTCTCCCCGACCGGGGCCGACCGGCCCATGCGCTCCGGGCGGGAGTGGCGGATCCTGAAGACAGGCGTAGTTCCGCAGCTTCACCGGAGGCCGCCATGCCCGGCACCCCGCACACCGTCAGTGACGTGATGACCTGCACCGTCGTCGCCCTGAGCAGCGACACGCCGTTCAAGGACATCGTGAAGGCCATGGAACGGTGGAGGGTCAGCGCCCTTCCCGTCGTGGACGGTGAGCACCGGGTCGTGGGGGTGGTCTCCGAGTGCGACCTGCTGCCCAAGGAGGAGTTCCGCGACGGCGATCCCGACCGTTACGCCCGGTTGCGGCGGCTCCCCGACCTCGCCAAGGCGGGGGCACGCGTCGCCGAGGAGATGATGGCGGCCCCCGCCGTCACCGCCCCGGCCGACGAGACGCTGGCGAGGGCCGCGCGGACCATGGCGCGGTTCGGCGTCAAACGGCTGCCGGTGGTGGACGCCGACGGGGTGCTGCGGGGCATCGTGAGCCGTTCCGACCTGCTCAAGGTGTTCCTGCGGGACGACGAGGACATCGCCCGTGAGGTGCGCCGCGAGGTCGTCGCGTTGCTCTTCCCCGACCCCGTCGAACCGATCCGGGTGGAGGTGCGGGACGGGCTCGTGACCCTGACCGGCCGGGTGCCGGACACCTCGATCGTGCCCGTCGCCACGCGCCTCGTCCGGGCGGTCGAGGGAGTGGTGGACGTGGACTGCGCGCTCCTGGGCACACCACGCAGGCCGGACCTCGACCCGGACCTGCCCGCCGTCGCTCCCGTCGGCGGGGCGCACGAGGACCGTACGGACCGAACAGGCGACCGGCCGGCCTGAGGCCGCGTCCCGCGGCCCCCGGACGCCCGCCCGCAGAGGAGATGGGGTGACGGCTCATGGTGAGGACGGGTCGCGCGCGCCTGCGGAAGGTGTGGTGGTGGAGGTGGCGGCGCAATCCGCTGCGCAGGCGAAGCGACAGGCTGGAGGCATGGCTCGTCCTGGTCACCTGGACCCTGGCCCTGCTGGGCGGCCTGCTCGCCGGAGTGGAGGCGGGTGCCGCGATGGCGGGCGACCTCGCCGCCCGCCGTGCGGCCTTGCACACCGTGTCGGCCGTACTCGTCGAGAAGGCGGATCGCACGGGGACCGTCACGGCGGACGGTACCGCCGAGACGGTGCGGGCCAAGGTGCGCTGGAAGGCACCCGACGGATCCCCGCACACCGGACTGGCCCGGGTCGCACCGGGCAGTGCGGCGGGCACGTCGGTCACCGTGTGGAACGACCGTGACGGCGACCTCGTGCGTGCACCTCTCAACATGGCGGAGGCGCGCCTGCAGTCGGTGCTGACGGGCGTCCTGGTCGCGGCGGCCGCCGGCGCCGTCGTCTGCGGAGGCGGACACTGGGCACGGCTGCGGCTGGACCGCCGACGGCTGCGGGACTGGGAGGCGGAATGGGCGCGCGTCGCCCCGAGCGGCGGACGGACATGACCGGTTGACGGCGTCGGCGGGCTTCCGGGTGGGCTGTCGAATCAGCTCAAAGGGCGCCGATGCAAACAGCCGATACAAACAGGGGCCCATAGACGCAAAGGCTGACACAAACAGGGGGAGAGTCATGAGCGAGCAGTCGAGTGGCCGGTCCGGTGATCTGCGGGAGACCGTCCGGCAGCGGTACGCGGCCGCGGCCCTGAGGGTCGCCGAGGGCGCCGGCGCCTCCTGCGGACCCGAGCCGGTCGAGGCCGACGACACCTTCGGTTCGACCCTGTACGCCGCGGACGAGCGCGACACGCTGCCCGCCGAGGCCGTCGCCGCCTCCCTCGGCTGTGGCAACCCGACAGCCGTGGCCGAACTGCGCGAGGGTGAGCGCGTCCTCGACCTCGGCTCCGGCGGCGGCATCGACGTCCTGCTCTCCGCGCGCCGCGTGGGGCCGGCGGGCCGGGCGTACGGGCTGGACATGACCGAGGAGATGCTCGCCCTGGCGCTGGCCAACGCGGCGAAGGCGGGTGCCACGAACGTGGAGTTCCTCAAGGGCTCCATCGAGGCGATCCCGCTGCCCGCGAACACGATCGACGTCGTGATCTCGAACTGCGTGATCAACCTGTCGGTCGACAAGCCCGCTGTCTTCGCGGAGACCTTTCGCGTCCTCCGGCCCGGAGGACGCGTCGGCGTCTCCGACGTAGTCGCCGACGACGCCCTCACCGCCGAACAGCGGGCCGAACGCGGGGACCACGTCGGCTGCATCGCCGGAGCCCTGTCCTTCGCCGAGTACCGCGCGGGTCTGGAGGCCGCCGGCTTCACCGGCATCGAGATCATTCCCACCCACCCGGTCGCCGACGGCCTGCACTCGGCCGTCGTCCGGGCTCTGAAGCCTGAGGCCTGAGGTCAGCGGGGCCTCGGCGCGGGAGGCGGCCCCCGTCTTGCGGAGCAGATGCTCGATGTGGCTGTGAACCGTCCGCGGCGAGAGGAACAGAGCCTGCGCTATGGCCTGATTGGTCCGGCCGGTCGCCGCCCGGGTGAGCACCTCCAGTTCCAGGAGGCTGAGCCCGTACGGCAGCTCGATGGGCGCTTCGTGAACCAGCACCGCGTCCGCCGGGAGCGCCGAGTCCTGCCCATGCCTCCGGAGCATGACGCGGTACGAGACGCCGTCCTCTGGCCCCGTCCTGCGCCGGCTCGTCGAGCACGGCCACGGCTTCCACCCGCTCGGCCGCCCGACCCCGGAGGACCTGCGCACGCTCTCGGAGGCGACGGCCGCGGCCGGCCGGCACACCGCCGATCTGGAAATTCCCGCGCTCCTGGGCCTCAACCGCCCGCCACCGTGTCCACGTGCCGCATCACCTCGCGGCAGAACGCTCCGACCGCCTGCGGGTCGTCGATGAACTGGTTCGGTTTGGCGCAGAACGTGGTGAAGCCCTGAGGCCCCCCGCGGTCGCCGCCCCCGGTTCACCGCCCGCCCTCTCAGCCGGCCGCCGGCCGCACCGAGTCCCGGATCACGAGCTGTGTGCTCAGCACGACGTGGTTGTCGGACGCGAACTCCACCTCGCGTTCCAGAGCCAGACGTACGGCGGTGCGGCCCAGTTCCTCGTACGGGACCCGCACCGTGGTCAGGGCAGGTGTCAGGTCGGCGGCGAAGGGGACGTCGTCGAAGCCGACCACGGAGACCTCGTCCGGGACGCGCACTCCGGCCTCGCGCAGCGCGGCCAGCGCCCCCAGCGCGACCATGTCGGACCCCGCGAACACCGCTGTGAACCCGAGGCCCGCGCGCAGCGCCTCCCGGGTGCGCAGGTAACCCGACCCCCGGGTGTAGTCCCCGCTCGTGTCCAGTTCCCCGGCGAGCGGGATGCCGTGGGCGCGCAGCGCGTCCTGGTATCCGAGGCGCCGCTCCTCCGCGCTGCTGAAGCCGGGCGCACCACCGAGGAACAGGACCCGCCGGTGACCGGCCGTCAGCAGCTGCGCGGTGGCCTGGAAGGCGCCGCCGCGGTTGTCGTAGTCCACGACGGTGGCCGGCACCCCGGCGGGCAGCGGCGGCCTGCCGCACAGCACGAGCCGGGACCCCGCCAGGTCCAATGCCTCGGCATAGCCGGCCATACGGCGGTGATAGGCGTCGTCGATCACGGTGCCGCCGACGAGGACGACCGCCGCCGCGTGCTGTTCCCGCATCAGCTGGACCAGGTCGTCCTCGCGCTCGGGGTCGCCCTTGGTCGAGCAGACCAGGCTGAGGCGGCCCCGTCTGCCGGCCTCCTCCTCCACACCCGCCGCCACGTGGGCGAGGGAGGGGCCGGTGATGTCCCGCAGCACCAGGGCGATGGGCCCGGCGACCCGGCCGGAGAGTGCCTTGGCGTGGACGTTGACGACGTAGTGGAGGGAGTTCACGGCGGCCATGACCCGCTCCCTGGTCTCCGTGGACACCGGGTAGTTGCCCGCCAGCGTCCGGGAAACGGTTGCTACGGAGACACCGGCCTTCGCGGCGACGTCGCGAATCGTGCTGGGCCTGTCGGCCGGCCCTCTCCTCCGCTTGGCCCGACGCGTCTCCCGGGCGCCGGAGGGCCCGTCATCCTCGTCCGTCACGGCCCCGACGTTACTGCACCGGCTCGTATCGGTGAGCCGGCCGGTCGGGAACACCCCTGTCGATGCAGTAACCGTTTACGCGGCTCACCGGTCGAAGTAGGCCTCGGCGACCGCGTGCGTGTCCTCGTACAGGTGATAGCGGGTGATGAGCCCGTCCCGGACGGTGACGTGCAGGGCGAACGCGGTGTCGATGTCCCGGCCCGTCTTCCTGACCTCGGAGACCATGTGCCCGAGGAGCACCACGTCCGCGCCCTCGGCGATGACCTGACGGAGGCCGAACTCCTTGGGCCGCACATGGGTCTGCAGCAGTTCGAAGAACGTCCGCATGCCGTCCGCCGAGTCGACCTCCGGCACCCACGGAATGCCCGGCGGGTGCGGGATGGAGAAGGACACCGAGTCGGCGAACAGGGTCGCCGCCTCGGCGCTCTTTCCCTCGGCGAGCAACGGGAACAGGCGTTGCACGGTCTGTGCCGGTGACTCTGTCGTCATGTCGGCCGACCCTACCGGCCGGACGACGGCTCAGCTCGGTTTCAGGACGACCGCCTGGCCGCCCGCCGGTGCCATGGCCACGCTCAGGGTGCTCTCCGCGGTGACCGACAGGCTGCTGACCACGACCGGGGTCTGATGGGGCGCGGCACCGGGGGTGCCGTCGGCGTACACGGTCGCTGTGTACGCCCCGCCGCCCAGGAACGACAGCGGGACCGACAGGATCCGGGAGGTCTCGTCGGTCATGGCCCCGAGGTACCAGGTGTCGCCGCTCCGGCGGGCGACCGCCACGTACGCGCCGATCGACCCGGCCAGGGTCCGGCTCTCGTCCCAGGTCGTGGGGACCGACTCGAACCAGGGCAGTCCGGGCCAGCCGGCCGGGTCGGCGTACTTGGACGGCTTGTCGTACCAGAAGAGGAAGTTGAGGGGCTGGTAGTACACTGCGGCCATCGCCATCTGGTGGGCGTTGGTCGTCCTGTCCCGTGACTGGCCGTAGCAGATGGTGTAGTCCATGGGGCCGCCGATGTTGCGCGCGAAGGGGAGCGTCACGTTGTGCGTGGCGGTCGGGAACTGCTCGTTGCCCCGCACGCCCTCCAGGCTGATCCAGTTGGGGTAGGCGCGCTCGTGGCCGAACGGCCGGACGTCGTCGTGCATGTCGATCAGCAGCCGGTGTCCGGCGGCCGTCCTCGCCCAGTCGGTGATCCGGCCGGTCATCGTCTGCGTGCCGTCGTTGATGAAGCCGAGCTTGACGCCCGCGACGCCCCAGCTCCGGTAGAGCCCGAAGAGGGAGTCCGCGTCGGTCAGCGCGAGCCGGTTGACGTAGAGGAGGACACCGATGCCCTTGCTCGTGGCGTACGAGATCACGGAGGGGAGGTCGATGACGGCGATCGGCCTGGTGGCGTCGGTGGTGGTGAACTCGGGGCCGTACCAGCCGGCGTCGTACTCGACGTACTGCAGGCCCCGGGCCACCGCGAAGTCGACGCCCGCGAGTCCGGCGGCGGTGCTGAGCTCGCAGCGGAAGACTTTGCCCGGCTTGATCCACGAGGTGTCGGCCAGGGCGTTGGGCGGCGCCAGATTGAGTATCAGCTCGGCGTTGTCGACCAGTTCGGCGTGCGTGGAACCGATTACTACCGCGCGCCACGGTGTGGCGAAGGGGGTGGTGACCGTGGCGGTCGGCTCGACCGGGCCGGTGCCGCGGGCGGTGTGCTCCATCAGGAAGGCGGAGAGGGTACTGGGCTGTCCGTCGACCGAACCGAGCATCAGACGCGGGAAGTCGAGCCGGGCCGACTCGCAGACGCAGGCGATGAGCCCGTCCGTCAGGGTGGCGGTGAGGGGCAGGTCGGTCAGGGGGCCGTGGTCCGTGCCGGAGGCGCCGGTGACCGGGATGGAGCCGGGCGGCACCGGGAGGTAGGCGTCCTCGTCGCGGGCGCTGTAGACGGTGGTGCCGTCCGGGAAGGCGAACGTGGTCAGCTCGTCGGAGACGGTGGCCGTGCCCTCGTCGAGCAGGAGGTGGCGCAGGGCGACTCCGGTCCGGTAGGCGCGGATCTCGACGCCGAAGCGGATTCCCGAGACACGGTCCCGCAACTGCCAGCGCTGTTCCTGGTAGTGGTCGGTGACGGTGGCGTTGCGGCCGTACACCGGGTTCCAGGTGGTGCGGGCGGTCCGGTGCTGGTTCCGGGTCACCGTCACGTCGCTGCCGAGGACGGTCCCGTCGCTCAGCGCGAGTCCCAGGACGGAGGTGTCGACGACGGTCCTGCCCTGGTGCCGGACGGACCACCGGAGCGCTCCGTCCACCACCGACATCGTGATGGCGTTGGCGCCCATGCGCGCGGTCGCGCGGAACGGCGGCCTCGCCCGGGCAGCTTCGTCGGCGGCGTGGGCCGGCTGCGCCAGGGTCCCCGCCGCGGCCAGGCCGGCGGTGACGGCCGCGCCCTTGAGCACCCGTCGACGCGACGGCACCCCAGGGGAGACGGCTGCGTCCCGCGCGGGCTCTTCCCGGTCCTGTGTGGTTCTCATGGTGGGCGCGGCCTCTCCGTGGACGTGGAGTAAACGTTTTCTACGAGAGCATGGTGGACGGAGCGAGGAAGCCGGGTCAAGACCCGCGGAAGGCCCGGCCGCTGTGGGTCCGCCCGGCGGCCGGGGCGCGCCGCATGCTCAGGAGCCGGGCCGGCGAGGCCCGTCGAAGCCGTGCCGGGACGCTTCGTTCTTGCGCATCCGGACGGCCACGAAGAACGGAGTCCGGTGGGTCTTGAGGTAGCGGCTCTCGTCGACGCGACGGGCGGCCTCCGTGGCCCGGGGCTCCACGAACCGCTCCAGGGCGAACCCGGTGTCGAGGAGTTCGCCCAGGAAGGTCTGCATAGTCATGCGGCGGTAGGAGTGGGTGGTGCCGCTGTCCCCGAACCGCGTCTCGACCCGGTCCTCGTCGAAGTAGGACCCGCCGTGCCAGACCCAGTCCGCGGTCGGGTGGACCGTGGAGACCAGCAGGGTGCCGCCCGGACGCAGGACGCGGTGCGCCTCGGCCAGCAGTTGCCGCCGGGCCTCCAGATGATGGTGGACCAGGGCGATGACCACCAGGTCGAACGAGTCGTCGGACAGGAAGCCCAGGGGTTCCTCCAGGTCGTGCTGGTGCAGGGCGACGGCTACGTCGTCGCCGACGCGGGCACGGGCGTGGCGCAGGAGCGTCGCGCTGCCCTCGACGCCGACCACCTCGGCCGCGCCTCGTGCCCGCAGTTCCGTGATGTAGTGCCCGGCCCCGCAGCCGGCGTCCAGGACGCGCAGCCCGGTGACGTCACCGGCCAGGTCGAGCATGGCGGGCCGGTCGGTGTGGGCGTTGTAGGGGCCGTCGGTCGCGTTGTCGGCGAAGTGCTCGCCGAGGGCACCCTCGTGGGCGGTGTGGATGCGCATCACGGCATGCTGCCGGAGGGGTCAGGCGGGGACAACCGGTGCGGGCAGGGGGTCCCGGTCTCCGGCCAGCCGCAGTGTCGCGAGCGCCGCGAGGCCTGACATGACCCCGAAGGTGAGGGCGGCCGGGACGCCGGTGCCCAGCGCCGAGAACACGTGCACGGGCCCCCACACGGCGCCGGTGTCGTCGACCGCCATGTGCAGGACCTGACTCGCGAGCAGTCCCAGCACGGTCGCGCACACCGCGCCCAGCACCATCGCCGGCGCGGTGGTCCGGGTGAGCAGGCCCGGCAGCAGGCGCAGCGACCACCACACCACGACCAGCAGGAGCACGTCGGCGGCCCGGTACAGCAGCCAGTGGCCGACAGACGTGGTCGACGGGCCGCTCCAGGCGCCCAGCAGGAGCCACAGGCGCAGCAGGTCACCGGGCTCGGACAGCAGGCCCGACCCGCTGAACGACGTCTGGATCCAGGCCGCCACCGACTGGTACGACAGCACCACCAGCGACACCGCGACCACCGCCGTTCCGACGCCGGCGGCCGCGCGGGCGGCACGCGGCGGCACACTGCGCCGGGGGAGCGGGTCCGCGCCCTTCGCGGTGACCCGCGCCACGACCACCGTGAGGAGGGCGGTCGCCAGCCCCGCGAACACGGCGACCGGCCCGCTCGACGCGATCACCGCCGCGAGCTGCGGCAGGACCCGGTAGCTGCCGCGGCCCCCGGACGCGATCAGCCAGGGTGCGGAGACCGTCACGGCCAGGGTCGCGGCCACCGGGGCCCAGGCCCACAGCGCGAGCAGGGTGGCCGGGGTACGGCCCTGGGCCGGCGGAATCCTGCGGAGCAGGAGCAGCGCGCCCGCCAGGAAGAACGCGAACAGGGCCACGAACCTGATCTGCATCGCGGTGCGGTACAGATCGGAGTACCGGGTGGCTCCGCCCCCGTCCGTGCCCGCGCCGGCGGTCCCGTCGGACGACAGGGCCGTCGAGGGGTCGTACGACCAGGGTGTGAGCCAGCGACGGAGTTCGTTCACGGAGTCCACGTCGAACACGCTGGTGCTGCCGCGCAGTTGGAGTGCCTGCGCGCTCGCCCCCGCCCACCACAGCAACAACGTGATCAGCAGGCCGCCGACCAGGGCCGGTATCACCGCGCGCCGATATGTCATGTGTGTCTGCCCCCGCCTTGACCCGGTGTCCGTATGCGTTTCGGTCCGTAGGATTTTCGAACAGAGGAAGAGTAGGGCGTGGTGATCGCGGGCGGCGTGTGAGGGTGTTCACGACGTCGGCCCGCCGGTCCGTGGCCGCCACCCGGCCGGCGCAGCGGACCGGCACCGTACGGCGGCGCGGATTCGGTGGCGGCCGCACGAGGCTCCGGTACGGCTCCGACGCCGGCCGGGAGCATCATGATCCGCTGCCGCGAGGACCCGGAACCGGCCGCCCCGGATATTCGCTTGCATGCGCCCGTCACACGGGCCAACCTCGCCTGACCGACGACGAAGGCAGAGAAGTGACCACGCAGACCCACCCCGTCGACCACGAACTCGTCCAGGCCGCGGCGGATGTCGCCCGCACGCGTTGCCGGGGTGACAACCACACCATGGCGGCCGCGGCCCGTGCCCGGGACGGCCGGATCGTCACCGCCGTGAACGCCTACCACTTCACGGGAGGCCCCTGCGCCGAACTGGTCCTCATCGGTGCGGCGGCCGCCCAGGGCGCCTACGAGCTGGACACGATCGTCGCCGTGGGTGACCGCGACCGCGGTGTCGTTCCCCCGTGCGGCCGCTGCCGCCAGGTCCTGCTCGACTACTTCCCCGACCTCAAGGTCATCGTCGGGACGGACGCCCGCACCCGGACCGTGCGCATCACCGACCTGCTGCCCGAGACCTATGTGTGGGCCGATCACCAGCTCGACGCCGAGTGACCGCGCCGACCGTGTCGCCGAGAGCGTGGCATGGTCAGCAGTGGGGTGGACAGCAGCAGGGACAGCAGCCTCGCCGACCCTGCCACTGAGTCGGCGGCCGGCACCGGAACAAGGAGCGACAACCATGCGGTACCGCACACTCGGCAGCTCGGACCTGAACGTCTCGGAGATCTCGCTCGGATCCTGGCTCACCTACTCCGGGGGCGTCGAGGCGGACGCGACCCGCGCCTGCACGGAGGCGGCCTTCGACGCCGGCATCAACTTCTTCGACACCGCCAACGCCTACGGTCAGGGGGCCGCAGAGACGGCCTGGGGCGAGATCCTGTCCGCCCACCCCCGCGACTCCTACCTCCTGGCCACCAAGGTCTACTTCCCGATGTCGGACGACCCGGCGGACCGGGGACTGTCGCCCGCCCACATCGCCCAGCAGATCGACGCCTCTCTCACCCGCCTGCAGACCGACCACGTCGACCTGTACCAGGCGCACCGGTTCGACTCCAGGGTGCCGATCGAGGACACCGTCGAGGCGTTCCAGAAGGTCGTCGAGCAAGGCAAGGCCCGCTACATCGGCTTCAGCGAGTGGACCCCGGAGCAGATCCGGACGGCGATCGACCTCGCCGGTCCGGATCTGTTCGTCTCCTCCCAGCCGCAGTACTCCATGCTGTGGCAGGCCCCCGAGGCCGAGGTCTTCGGTCTGTGCGCCGCGAACGGCATCTCCCAGATCGTCTGGTCACCGCTCGCCCAGGGCGTCCTGACCGGTAAGTACAAGCCGGGGCAGCCCGTACCGGAGGGCAGCCGGTTCGCGTCCGCGGACATGGCGGTCTCCCAGGACCTCGTCTACAGCGACGCCATCCTGGAGGCGGTCCAGCGGCTCGTGCCGATCGCCGAGGGGGCGGGGATGAGCATGCCCACCCTGGCGCTCGCCTGGGTCCTGCGCCGCACCGAGGTCGCCTCCGCCATCACCGGCGCCTCGCGGCCCGAGCAGGTCCACGCCAACGCCGCCGCCTCCGGCGTGGAACTCTCCGAGGACCTCCTCACCGCCGTCGACCAGGCCCTCGGCGACGTCCCGGTCACCGAACCCACCCTCGCCCCCGCCGCCCAGGAGGGCATCAAGCACCGCTGAACCCGCGGGTTCCTGACCGCCCTTGAGGTCCCCGCGCGATTGACGCCCCCGTGGCGTCTGCCTACCGTCGCCCCAACACATCTGAACAGGCAGGTCGACGATGACAGACTCCTCGGGATCCCCCGACGACAGATCCTCCGACGCCGTGTCCACCGTCGGCGGATCCACCACCGAGAGATACACAGCCCGGCAACTCCAGGTGGAGACGCACGGCCTGGACGTGATCGGCGACTCCGAACGCAAGGGCACCCCGAGGACGCTGTTCTGGCCGTGGTTCGGGGCCAACGTCAGTGTCCTCGGGCTGAGTTACGGCGCCTTCGTGCTCGGCTTCGGGATCTCCTTCCGGCAGGCCCTGGTGGCCGGCGTGATCGGGATCGTCTTCTCGTTCCTGCTGTGCGGGTTCGTCGCGGTCGCCGGAAAGCGGGGTTCCGCACCGACGATGGTGCTCAGCCGCGCCCCCTACGGAGTGCGCGGCAACCGTCTCCCGTCGGTCGTCTCCTGGGTGCTCACCGTCGGCTGGGAGACCGTGCTGTGCGCCCTCGCCACCCTGGCCACGGCGACCGTCTTCGGACGGCTCGGCTGGGGCGGCGGCACCGGGACCCAGGTGATCGCGCTGGTCGTCGTCGGGGGACTCACCGTCGTCGGTGGGGTGATGGGCTTCGACCTGATCATGCGGCTGCAGACCGTGATCACCGTGGTGACGGGCGTACTGACCGTCGTGTACGTCGCTCTCGTCGCCGACCACATCCACTGGAGCACCGTCAGCGCCCTCCCTGCGGGCTCCGCCCAGGAGTTCATCGGCGCGCTGGTCTTCATGATGACCGGCTTCGGCCTCGGCTGGGTCAACGCCGCCGCCGACTACTCCCGCTATCTGCCCCGGAGTTCGTCGAGCCGGGGCGTGGTCGGCTGGACCACCTTCGGCGCCTCCGTGGCCCCGCTGCTCCTCCTGGTCTTCGGACTGCTGCTGGCCGGGTCGTCGACCAAGCTCGACGACGCCGTGGCCGCGGATCCGATCGGCGCGCTCACCACCCTTCTGCCCACCTGGTTCCTGGTGCCCTTCGCCGTCGTCGCGGTCCTCGGCCTGGTCGGCGGCGCGGTCCTCGACATCTACTCCTCCGGCCTCGCCCTGCTCTCGGCGGGCCTGAGGATCCCGCGCCCGCTGGCGGCCCTCGTCGACGGCGTCCTGATGATCGCGGGCTCGATCTACATCGTGTTCCTCGCCGACGACTTCCTGGGCCAGTTCATGGGCTTCCTCACCACCCTCGGCGTCCCCATCGCCGCCTGGTGCGGCATCCTGCTCGCCGACCTCTCCCTGCGCCGCCGCGACTACGACGAGACGGACCTCTACCGTCCGAGCGGCCGCTACGGCGACGTACCGCCCACCCCGCTGATCCTCACGCTCCTCGCCACCGGCCTCGGCTGGGGCCTCGTCACCAACTCGGCCGCGAGCTGGCTGGACTGGCAGGGCTACCTCCTCGGCCCGCTCGGCCTCGGCGGTACGTCCGGTGCCTGGGCGTACGCCAACCTCGGCGTGCTGGCCGCGCTGGCGGTCGGTTTCCTCGGCACCCTGGCCCTCGGCCGCGGACGGGTCCGCGCGCAGGAGGGCGCCGTATGACGACAGGATGGCTCGCCGTCATCGACATGCAGCGCGTCTTCGCCGAGCCCGACAGCCCCTGGGCCGCGCCTCGGTACGCCGAGGCGGCGGCAGGCGTACGACGACTGCTGCCGGCCTTCACCGAACGGGTCACGTTCACCCGCTTCGTCGCCCCGGCCGAACCCACCGGCGCCTGGCGGGCCTACTACGCGCGGTGGCCCTTCGCCCTCCAGCCGCCAAAAGCCCCGCTGTGGCACCTCACCGACGAGTTCGCCGACCGGGCAGGTCACGTCGTCAACGCGACCACCTTCGGCAAGTGGACCCCCGAACTGGCCGCCCGTGTAGGCCCCGAGGGCCGTCTGGTCCTGGCCGGTGTCAGTACCGACTGCTGTGTCCTGTCCACCGCCCTCGCCGCCGCCGACGCGGGCATCGAGACCCTGGTGGTGTCCGACGCCTGCGCCGGGGCCGACGACACCGCGCACACCAAGGCGCTGGACGTGATGGAGCTGTACGGGCCACTGATCCGGGTCGTCACCGTGGACGAACTGCTCTGCGCCTGACCGCACTTGGCGATATCCGGTCGGGCGGGAGATCATCGAACGCACCGCGGCCCCCGGGCCGGCGCTGCTGGCACGCCGGGCGGAGACCGAGCGGCTCACGCACTGTCCCGAGGACACTCACGACGACTTCCTGAAGGCCGGCCTCCACACGTCGGCCCGACAGCCCCGACCACGTCGTCCTCGACGGCACCTGGCCGTACTCCTCGGGCGCCCCCTGCTCCACCCACTACGTCGGCCAGACCCTGCGCGCGGGCGACCCGCCCGTCCCGCCCGTCCTGTTCGTCGCCCCGCGTTCGGTGTGGACGGTCCTCGACGACTGGCGCGGCACCGGATCCCAAGCCGCACGGCAACCCCATGTACGCGGGCCCCGCGCCCAGCTTCTTCCACGGCGAGCCGGCCGCCGTCATGATCGGCATCGCGTACGCCGCCGCCGACTGGACGGAAGCCTGCCGCCGCAACGTGAGCGAGGCACCCTAGGGCATCCTGTTCCGCACGGTCGGCTCCCGCCACGCGCGCGACGGCGAACGGATGCAGCGCTACTTCCGGGATGCAGCCACGTACTGGACCCATGTGGGACCCGGCAGGTACGAGCCGTTGCTGCGGCGGGTCGGATGCGACACCCTCGGTCTGCCCTCGGAGCACATCGCGCTGATTCCCTGACGTCCCGGCGCATGCTCTCGGCACGCTCGGGTACGCGAGCAGCACCGCGCCCTGGGCGATCATGCCCGGGGCGGGGCCGCAAGACCGCCGCTACCAGGGGATCTGCCATGGACACACCCGCCAATGACCACAGCACCACACCGGCTCAGCGGGCGCTGGACGCGCTGACGCAGAACACCGAGGACACGACGGCGCTGGACACGCTCGCCACCAGTGACGTGCTCATTCCGGTGCCCGACGACGCCGCGGACGAGGACACGACCGTGGCGCTGCCGGTACTGGAGCAGCAGGACGGTGCACCCGTGGTGCCCGTGTTCACCTCGGAGACGGAGATGGCCGAACTGCTTCCGTTCGTCTCCCGCTACCGTCTGGTGCCGCTGGGCGCGCTCGCCGCGCAGTGGCCGGACGGTGATCTCTCGCTCTCGATCGACGCCAGCTCCACGCACCCGCTGACGCTCACGTCCGAGGGCGTGCGCACGCTGCTGGCGCGGCCGCAGGGCTGACCGCGTGCCGGCCTCACACGGTGGGGCCCGGCCACCACGTGCGACGGAGGGGGAGCGGCCGGGCCCGCAGAGGGGCACGACCTGCTCCCGCTGCCGCACCCTGGTTCTCGCATGCGAAACAGGGATGAGCGGCGCCGACCCTGCTCATCCCCGGCGCGCTCTGCGATCGCCGTGACCCGACCATAGGACCGTTCCGGCAGCCCGTCGCTCCGGAATGCGTGGCGGATGTCCGCAAAGCGCGGCGGATGGGTGGGCGGGACGGCTCACCCGGCGCGCAGTGTCTGCGAGGGGGACTCCCCGAAGCGCTCCCGGTACCGTCGCGCGAACCGGCCCAGATGGACGAACCCCCACGTGTGGGCCACGTCCGTCACGGTCGTCGTCCCCGGCGCCGCCGCCCGCAGCTGCCGGTGGACGCGCTGGAGCCGCACCTCCTGGACGTACGCCATGGGCGACATGCCGACATCCCTGCGGAAAGCTTCCTGCAGAGTGCGCAGACTGACCTGGCCGATGGCCGCGAGCCGGTTCGCGTCGTACGGCTCGGCGGGCAGTTCCTGTACGGCGTCCATGACCCGCTTCACCGACACCGGGCGCATCGGCGGGGGAGGAGCCTCCAGCGCCGCGCGGAAGGTGTGGTCGGTGGCCAGCAACATCCCCTCCAGGAGGGTCTGTTCGAGCCGGCCGCGGATCATCGGCCGGCTCAGCAGACCGAGCGGGACGTCCCGCTCCAGCAGGTTCCACAACGCGAGGCGCATCCAGCTCAGGCCCGGTCCCCGCGAGACGTCCATGTACGGCTCGAAGCGCGGGGGTTGACGCACCGACCGGCCGAGCAGCACCTCCAGCTGCCGGAGCACCGCCGCCTTGTCGATCTTCACGGTCAGTGCCCGGCAGTCGGCGGACCAGGCGTCGATGTGGATGTCCCGGGCCGGATCGAACACCACCGCCCGCCGCTCGGTCGCCAACTGCACGTCCCTGTGCCCCTCCTGGACGCTGAAGCGGCCACCGAACGGCACGGCCACGTGGTACACGCCCGGCTCGCCGAAGCTCATCCGCATCTCGGTGCCGAAGCGGATGTCGCCCACGACGAGCGCGCCCAGGTCGACGACGCTGAGACTGGTCGCGAACTGCGCGCTCCGGCCGGTGACTTCGAGTCGCAGATCGTAGTAGTGGGCCGCGATCGCGTCGTGCGCCTCCTCCACCGAGGTCGTCGCGTAACTGCTGAACTCGGCGGCCCGCTCCGCTTCCCCGGCCAAGGCGCGTCAGCCCCTTCCCCGCTCGGCGTCTGCTGTTCAGCATGACCCGCGGACGGCTCCTCATACCCGGCCGAGGACGACGCGGATTTCACAGCGCCGTTCCGGGACCGGACGAGGCGGTGACGAGCCGGCCGCAGGCCTTCCGCCGTGTCCGGCGCGATCCCGTCGTCCGGACGGGCGGAAGGGGAACCCGGCGGCGCAAGCTGAGGTCGTGGACGTCGGTGGCCGGAAGGGGCGGAGAGGCTCGCGGCCCGGCCGCGGTCAGCAGTCCCTAGTCGTCGAGCATCTTCGCCAGCACCTCGCGCTGGAGAGGCAGCACCGCGGAGTGCAGGTCGCGGCCCTTGCGGGTGAGGGACACCCAGACGCCCCGCCGGTCCTCCACGCACATGGACCGCTCCACGAGGCCGTCCTTCTCCAGGCGGCCGATCAGGCGGGACAACGCGCTCTGGCTCAGATGCACCCGGCCGACGAGGTTCTGCACCCGGCACTGGTCGCCCTCGCGGGGCGACTCGGTGGCGAGGATGTCGAGCACCTCGAAATCGCTCGCACCCAGCCCGTGCGGGTGCAGCACGCGGTCGATCTCGCACATCGTTCGCGCGTGCACCGACAGGATGTCCCGCCACCGCTCCTCAAGGCCGGTCGCGACCGTGTTCACCGCCATACATGCACGGTAACACCGATCCGGCCTTTGTTGCCTGTGCAACTAGTGCGTATGCAAGCAAGCGTCAGGCCTGCGGATCCTGCGTGATCCCCACCAGGTTGCCGTCCGCGTCCTTGACGAAGGCGATCAGCTTGCCGCCGCCGACGTCCTGGACGTCCTGCAGTGTCTCCGCGCCCGCCGCCACCAGTGCCGCGAGCGTGGCGCGGATGTCGTCGACGTGCCAGTAGGGCACGGGGCCGGTCATACCCCTGGCGTGCCCGTTCGGGTCGAGGCCGACGTCCTGTCCCGCGTCCTTGAAGCCGACGTAGTACGGCTCGTCCGCGTACGGCTCCACCCCCAGCAGCGCGCTGAACAGGTCCTTCGCCGCGGCCAGGTCCTTCACGGGGTAGATGATCGTCTTGAGGCCGGCAGTCATGGTGTGCTCCTTCGCGTGGTGTCCCCGACGGTCCGTGTCGGTGGTTTCACGCTAGGCCGGGGGAGGGGAGTCGCGCTTCTCCGATCCTGATCGGTCAGAGGTGGCCCACATGCCGGCGTCCCCTCGTGGCCCGGCATCACGCCCGCGACCGGAGCCAAGGCCATGTACGCAGACTCCGGCGAGCGGGTGATGGCGACGGCGTACACGAGGCGGAGCCGACTCCGGGGTGCGTAAGCCGGCGCGTTGTGGTCGAGGTCCGTACGAGGCAGTACCCCGAGACCCCGCTCAGGTCGACTCGCGTCGCACCAGCTCCGTGGGGAGGATCACCGCCGCCGGATCCTCGCCGCCCAGCTGGGCCAGCAGCAGCCGGACCATCTCGGCGCTGATGCGGTCGTACGGCTGGCGGATCGTGGTCAGGGTGGGCGTGGCCTCCGTCGCCGCGATGGAGTCGTCGAAGCCGCCGACGGCCACGTCCTCGGGGATCCGGCGGCCCGCCCGGCGCAGTGCCGTCAGGGCGCCGAGCGCCATGAGGTCGGAGGCGACGAACACGGCGTCAAGGTCGGGTGCCTGGGTCAGCAGCCGTTCGGTGCCCGCCTCTCCGGCGGCCCGGCTGTAGTCGCCGGAGACGACGAGCCGCTCGTCGACCGCGAGGCCCGCCTCCGTCAGCACCTCCCGATAGCCGGCGAGACGGTCGACGCCGCCGGGCGAGTCCAGCGGGCCGGTCACGATGCCGATCCGGCGGCGGCCGAGCGAGAGCAGATGGCGGACCATGTCACGGGCGCCGTCGCGGTCGTCCGCGGCCACGTAACTCACCTTCGAGCCGGACCTCATGGGCTTGCCGCACTGCACGACGGGCACGCCCGCCTTGTGCAGTTCCTCGGCCACCGGGTCGGCGGAGTGGCTGGTCACCAGCAGGACGCCGTCGAGGTGGCCCGCCGTGATGAACCGCTTGATCCGGCGCCGTTCGTCCTCGGTCCCGGCCAGCATCAGCAGCAGCGGGATGTCGTGCGCGGCCAGTGCCTGGGTGCAGCCGCGCAGCAGCACGTTGAAGTTGGGGTCCTCGAAGAACCGCTCCTGGGGCTCCGTGAGCAGGAAGCCGACCGAGTCGGAGCGGCCGGTGATCAGGGAGCGGGCGTGCCGGTTGACGACGTAGCCCGTCTTGCGGATGGCGGCGTTGACCGCCTCCAGGGAGGGAGGGCTGACGTAGTGTCCGCCGTTGAGCACCCGCGAGACGGTGCCCCGCGAGACCCCGGCCTCGCGGGCCACGTCGTGGATCGTCGGCGGTCTGCGCCGGGCCCCCGCATTGTTCATGGTCAAGACTCTAAGGCCCCTGGGCGCCGGGAAAGGGCGCTCGTACCGCGGGACGGCGAGCAGGGGCTGGGACGGTTCTGGGATCGTGCACAGAAAAGTGTCAGGTCAGGCACTTGGCAAGGGTTACCTCTGTGCGGTTATCTTGGGCCGTGTACTGCTGGAGCAGTGTGTGCACGTTCCCAATCCATCGAAACGGGAGAGACCCATGCCGGAGACCACCCCCAGGGGCCTCACCAGGCTTGCCTTCGGCGGGGACTACAACCCGGAGCAGTGGCCCGAGAGCGTCTGGGACGAGGACGTCCGGCTGATGCGCGAGGCCGGGGTCACCATGGTCAGCGTGGGGATCTTCTCCTGGGCGCTCCTGGAGCCGGAACCGGGCGTGTACGACTTCGGCTGGCTGGACCGCATCCTCGGCCTGCTGCACGAGAACGGCATCCGCGTCGACCTCGGCACGCCCACGGTCGTCCCACCCGCCTGGTTCTACCGCGCCCACCCCGACGCCCTGCCCACGACAGCCGACGGTACCCGGCTCGCGTTCGGCTCCCGCGGCGCCATCTGTCACAGCAACAGCGCCTACCGGGCGGCCGCCGCGAACATCACCACCCGGCTCGCCGAGCACTACGCCGACCACCCGGCCCTCGCGATGTGGCACGTGCACAACGAGTACGGCGTCCCCGTCTCCGCCTGCTACTGCGACTCCTGCGCCGCCCACTTCCGCCGCTGGCTGCGGACGGCGTACGGCGATGTCGACGGCGTCAACGAGGCCTGGGGCACCGCCTTCTGGGGCCAGCACTACACGAGCCTGGAGCAGATCGACCCGCCACGCACCGCGGCCACCGTCGGCAACCCCGGCCAGGCGCTGGACTACAAGCGGTTCGCCGACGCCACGATGCGCGAGAACTTCGTGGCCGAGCGGGACATCCTGCACCGGCTCTCCCCGGGCGTCCCCGTCACCACCAACTTCATGACCGCGCTCAGCCAGTGCGACTCCGTCGACTACTGGGCCTGGGGCCGCGAGGTCGACATCGTCACCAACGACCACTACCTCATCACCGACGGCCGCCGCACCCACATCAACCTCGCGATGGCCGCCGACCTGACCCGCTCGGTCGCGGGCGGCGCCCCCTGGATCCTGCTGGAGCACTCGACCTCGGGCGTCAACTGGCAGCCCCGCAACCCCGCCAAGGCCCCTGGCCAGATGGCCCGCAACTCCCTGGCGCACGTGGCGCGCGGCTCCGAGGGCGCCATGTTCTTCCAGTGGCGCCAGTCCCGGCGCGGCGCCGAGAAGTTCCACTCGGCGATGGTCCCGCACGGCGGCACCGACACACGCGTGTGGCGCGAGGTCGTCGAACTGGGCGCCTGCCTCGACTCGTTGCGCACGATCCGCGGCACCCGCACCCAGGCGGACGTGGCGGTCCTGTGGGACTGGCACTCCTGGTGGGCGCAGAACCTCGACTGGCGCCCCAGTGAGGACCACGACGCCCGCGAGCGCGCCGACGCCTTCTACGAGGCCCTCTACGACCGCCATCTCACGGTCGACTTCGCCCACCCGGAAGCCGACTTGTCGGCTTATCCCCTTGTCGTCGTGCCCGCCCTGTACCTGATGACGGGGGCCGCGGGCGCCAACCTCAAGGAGTACGTCGAGCAGGGCGGCACCCTCGTCGTGTCGTACTTCTCGGGCATCGTCGACGAACACGACGCCGTCCACGAGGGCGCGTACCCGGGAGCGCTCAGGGACGTCCTCGGTCTGACCGTGGAGGAGTTCTCGCCGCTGCTGCCGGGCGAGTCGGTCCGTATCACCGGCCCCGACGGCTCCGAACTCACCGGCGACGTGTGGACCGAGTTCGTGGTGCCGGGCACTGCCGAGACCGTGTGGACGTACGCCGACGGTCTGGCCGCCGGTCACCCGGCCGTCACGCGCAACCGGCACGGCGAGGGCACCGCCTGGTACGTCTCCACGCGCCTGGCCGCCCAGGGCCTCGACGCGCTGCTCGGCTGGGCGGCCGAGGACGCCCGGCTCCCCGCGCGCGCCGACCTGCCCCACGACGTCGAAGTGGTCCGACGCAACGGAGAGTCCGGTTCCTACGTCTTCGTGGTCAACCACACCGCGTCGGAGGCCAAGGTGCCCCTGGATGCGGCGGGGACCGAACTGCTGACCGGCGAACGTGCCGCCGGACGACTCGCCGTCCCGGCCGGTGCCGTCCGGGTCGTACGACTCGACGGCTGAACCGACTCCCCTCCGCCCGCGAGACCACGAGCCGCGGGCGGAGGGGGCCCCAACTCCCTTTGCGCGGACCGCACTTCCCCTGCCCACCGCCGTGTCGCGGACCAGCTCTCCGCCACCGAGGAGCTCGATCTCGGACAAGCTCCGTGACCCCGGGACAAGGCGCCTTCGGCTGCGGGACAGTGGACAGACGCAGAAGGAGGGGCGGAGGGGACGAGATGCTGAGGACTCCGGCCGACCAGAGGCGCCTGGACATCCTGGAGTGGCTCAAGGACCCGGCCGCGCACTTCCCGTCGCGCCGGCACGGGGACCTCGCCCGGGACGGTGTCACCGCCGCCGCGATCGCGGGCAAGCTCGGCGTGCCCCGCTCGGTCGCGCAGACCCATCTCGGCCTCCTCGTGGACATCGGCCTGCTGCGCACCAGGAGAATCCGGTGGCGTACGTACTACCGTCGCGACGAGATGCGCATCGCCGAGGTGGCGCGCATGTTCGAGAAGGGCTGGTAGTGACCCGCACCGGAAGGGCAGACACTCGATGGACCGTCCCACCGCACTGATTCCCCGCCATTACGTCGCGATCGGCGGCCACGGTCCCGAGGACGTCGTCGCCGACGCCCGCGGCCGGGTGCTCGCCGGAGTGGAGGACGGTCGCATCCTGCGCATCGACGGACTGGCGGACCCCCGCTCCGCCCGCGTCGAGGTGCTCGCCGAGACCGGCGGCAGGCCGCTCGGCCTCGAACTCCTCCCGGACGACGCCCTGTTGGTGTGCGACGCGGAACGCGGACTGCTGGGCGTCGACCTGGCCGACGGCACCGTACGCGTGGTCGCCGACGAGGTCGAGGGGGAGCGGCTGAGGTTCGCCAGCAACGTGGTCGCGCTGTCCGACGGCAGCGTGTACTTCACCGTCTCCAGCTGTCGTTACCCTCTCGACCAGTGGATCGGCGACATCGTCGAACACACCGGCACCGGCCGTCTCCTGCGCCTGGCACCCGGCGACGACACCCCCGAAGTCCTCCTGGAGGGGCTGCAGTTCGCCAACGGCGTGGCCGCGAGCGGCGACGAGTCCTTCCTGGTCGTCGCCGAGACCGGGGCCCGCCGGCTCACCCGCTACTGGCTCGACGGACCACTGGCCGGGCGCGCCGAGCACTTCGCCGAGAACCTCCCCGGCATGCCCGACAACATCTGGCGCGGCGGACCCGACGGCCCGATCTGGGTCTCCCTCGCCGGACCCCGGGTCCCCGCGCTCGACCTGCTGCACCGCGCCGCCCCGCCCGTACGCCGGGCCGCCGCCCGCGTCGCCGTACGCGCCCCCTACCGGCCCACGGGCAGCATCGGCGTCCTCGCCGTCGACGACACGGGCGAGGTCGTCCACCACCTCGCCCGCAACCGGTCCCGCTTCCGCATGGTCACCAGCGTCTGCGAGGCCTCCGGCCACCTGGTCCTCGGCAGCCTCCGGGAGCGCGGCATCGCGCTGTGCGAGCCGCCCGCCGTGAAGTGACCCCGGCGGCGCCCCGGCGTTAGGCTGGTGCCCGGTCGCGATCATCCTCGCGGCGCGGCGGTGGGGCCCGCCGTACCCGAACCGCGGCGAAGGCGCCGCCAACGGTCCCTGCTTGCGAGGGAGCGCGCCCGTGTGTCCGGGCCCCGGCGAGTAGGAGAGAACACGGCCATGACAGCCCCGGAGAGTCTGCGCGCCCCCGCCGGACCCGCACGCCGGTCCCTCGGGCAGGGCCAGGCGCCCGTGGTCGCGGTGGTCGCGCTCGGCGGCGCCCTGGGCGCCACGGCCCGGTACGCCCTCTCCCTCCACTGGCCCACCCCGCCCGGCGGGTTCCCCTGGGCGACCTTCTGGACCAACGTCGTCGGCTGTGCCGTCATCGGTGTGTTCATGGTCGTCATCACCGACGTGTGGGCCGCCCACCGCCTGGTCCGCCCCTTCTTCGGCACCGGCGTCCTCGGCGGCTTCACCACCTTCTCGACCTACGCCGTCGACATCCAGAAACTCGTCGACCACGGCCGGCCAGCCACGGGCCTCGTCTATCTCGCCGCGACCCTGCTCGCGGCCCTCGCGGCGGTGTGGCTCGCGTCCACGGCGGCCCGCCGCGTGCTGAAGCGGAGGCAGCCATGACGCGCGTCCTGAAGTGGGGGCAGCCATGACGAGGCTGACCGGCAACGCCCTGCGCGTGACCGTCTACATCGGCGAGAACGACACCTGGCACCACAGGCCCCTCTACGCCGAGATCGTGCACCGCGCCCACGCGGCCGGTCTCGCCGGGGCCAGCGTCTTCCGCGGCGTCGAGGGCTTCGGCGCGTCCTCCCTGATCCACACCTCCCGGCTGCTGTCGCTCAGCGAGGACCTGCCGGTGGCCGTCGTCATCGTCGACACCGAGACACGGGTACGGGAGTTCCTGCCGCAGCTCGACGAACTCGTCACCGAGGGGCTGGTGACCCTCGACGCCTGCGAGGTCATCCGCTACGTCGGCCGCGACGAGAACCGGGGCATAGCGGACACGAAGGGTAAGAAGTCGTTGTGAACTGGCTGCTGGTCGTCCTGGGGGCCATGGTCGGCGCCCCGCTGCGCTATCTCACCGACCGCGCGGTGCAGTCCCGGCACGACTCGGTGTTCCCCTGGGGCACCTTCGCGGTCAACGTCACCGGCTGTCTGATCCTCGGTCTGCTCACCGGCGCGGTGGCCGCGGGGGCGGCCGGGGCCCAGCTCCAGCTTCTCCTGGGCACCGGCCTGTGCGGGGCCCTGACGACGTACTCGACCTTCTCCTACGAGACCCTCCGGCTCACCGAGACCGGGGCAGGTCTCTACGGTGTGGCCAACGTGGCCGCGAGCGTGGTGGCCGGGCTCGGGGCCGCCTTCGCGGGGGTGGCGCTGGCGCAGGCTATGTGGACGTAGGCGCGACGGCCTGAGCCGCGGGGCGGACCCTTGTCCGCGTGTAGTAAGACTGTGCCCTCCGCACCTGCCTTCCCCTGAGAAGAACTGGATCCCATGAGCGTCATCAGCGTCGGTCAGGCCGTCGTCCTCGGAGCCGTCGAGGGAGTGACCGAGTTCCTCCCCGTCTCCTCCACCGGCCATCTGAAGATCGTCGAGGGGTTGATGCACATCCCCGTCGACGACGACGCCGTCGTCGGGTTCTCGGCCGTCATCCAGGTCGGCGCGATCGCGGCCGTGCTCGTGTACTTCTTCAAGGACATCGTGCGGATCGTCTCCGCGTGGGGCAGGGGCCTGGTCAACAAGGAGGAGCGCTACCACCACGACTACAAGTTCGCCTGGTGGGTGATCGCCGCGACCGTCCCGATCGTCGTCGTGGGCCTGGCCGCCAAGCCGCTCATCGAGGGGCCGCTCGCCTCCCTGTGGGTGGTCGCGGGCTCCCTGATCGTCGGCAGCGGTGTGATGTGGGCGGCGGATCAGATGGGCCGGCACAAGCGCGGCGAGGACGACACCTCGTTCAAGGACGCGATGCTGGTCGGCAGCTCGCAGATCCTCGCGCTGCTCTTCCCGGGCTTCTCCCGCTCCGGCGCGACCATGTCCACGGCCCTGATCCTGGACCTCGACCGCGTGGCCGCTACCCGCCTCTCCTTCTTCCTCGGCATCCCCGCCCTCACCGGCGCCGGAATCTACGAGCTCAAGGACGCCCTGGGCGCGGGCGTGGGCGCGGCCCCGCTCGCCGTCGGCACCGCCGTCTCGTTCGTCGTCGCCTACGCCTCCATCGCCTGGCTGCTCAAGTTCGTGGCCAAGCACTCCTTCAACGCCTTCGTCATCTACCGACTGGTGGTGGGCCTGCTGCTCTTCGGCCTCCTGACCACGGGCACGCTCGACAGCTGACGGCCGGGGGAGGGGTGCGGGCCGTCCGATCGGCCCGTGTCGGCACGCACGAGGGTGAGGGAATGCCCGAGCCGTAGAAGTGCGGCGCACCTGACCAGCACGGAGTGCGGGCCCTGTCGCCGGAGCGCGAGTCGGTCCAGCGCCACGGGGTCACGCCACGAGGATGCGGCCCGCGCCGCGGGGTAGCCCGCGCCTCAGCTGTGTGGTGCACCGGAACCGAACGGGGTGTCAGGCCCCGTCGCAGGGGCGGGTGCAACTGGCCGGCACGAGAGGTGTGCGGGGGCGGCCGCGTCGGAGAGGTGCGGGGTGGCCGGCCAACCCCAAGGTTCCGGCGCCCCGCTCTGGCGCGGGGGCCAGGTGCGGCCGGTGCCGCAGAGGGTGGGGTAGCCGACCATCCGGGATGCGGCCCCCACCGCAGCGGCCAGGCTGCCTGCGCCAAAGAGGGTGCTCCGCAGGGTCGCAAGGCAGCTCACGGTCACGGGCGTGTGGGGCGGCCCGTGCCGGCGAAGTGCGGGGTAGCTGACCAGCCCGGGGTTCCAGCCGCCTGTCGGCGGTCGGCATCGCAGGGGCCAGGCGGCCTGCGCCACGCAGGCGCGCTCCGCAGGGCCGCAGGGCAGCTCACGGTCACAGGTGTGCGGGGCGGCCCATGCCGGTGACGTGCGGCGTAGCTGATCAGTCCGGGGTTCCAGCCGTTTCTCACCGCGGTGGGCACCGCACGGGCTGCGAGGCGGCCCGCCGGCGCGGGGCCCGGGGGGCCTGCGCCACGGTGACGCGCTCCGCAGGGTCCCAAGACAGCTCACCTTCACGGGCGTGCGGGGGCGGCCCGCACCGCAGGGCCTGCGCGTGGTCTGTCGGCGCCGGGGGCCAGGGGGGCGGCCTCCGCCTCGAAGGCGCGCTCCGCAGGGGCCGCGAGGCAGCTCACCGGCACCGCTGTGTGGGGGTGGCCCCGCCGCAGAGGAGCCAGGCCACCGACCAGCCCGGGTTCCAGCCCCCACACGGCGCGAGGCGGCCTACATCACTGAGGTGCGCCGGCGCAGGCGGCCGCGAGGCAGGTCATCCGAGCGAGGCGGCCAGGTGGTGGCCCCGTGTCGTGGCGCGTCGGGACCGCGATCGCGCGCACCCCGTGCCGCCGCCCCCTTGACAGCACCCTCCCGCCGCCCGGAGTATCACTCCCGTGAACCTGTCAGACAGCCGGACAGCCAGTCAGCCGCCGAGGCGTGTCAGCGCCATGGAGGCGGTGCTGGCGCATCTGCGCGACGCCATCGAGCGGGGGGAGTACGCCATCGGCGACAAGCTCCCGTCCGAGGCGGAGCTCTGCCGCACCCTGGAGATCAGCCGGCCCGTCCTGCGCGAGGCCCTCAGGGCCCTGCAGACCATGGGGCTGACCGTCTCCAAGACCGGCAAGGGCACCTTCGTCGTGGCCAACGCGGTGGAGGACCCCACCTTCGGCGACTACGCGGCCAGCGACCTCCTGGAGGTGCGCCGCCACGTCGAGATCCCGGTCGCCGGGTACGCGGCCCGGCGCCGCACCCACGAGAACCTCGACCACCTGGCCCACCTCCTGGACCGGATGGAACGGGAGACCGACACCACCGCGTGGGTCGCGATGGACACCCTCTTCCACCTCGCGGTGGCCGAGGCCGCCCAGAACCCGGTCTTCCGCCGGGTCATCGAGGAGATCCGCGACGCACTGGCGCGTCAGTCGGCCTTCCTCAACGAGCTGGGCGGCCGCCGGGAGCAGTCCAACCGCGAGCACCGCGCGATCGTCGAGGCGCTGATCGACGGTTCCGAGCACGACGCGGTGGAGGCGATGTCCCACCATCTCGACCGCGTCGAGACCACCCTCACCGACATCGTGCGTTCCCCGCGCACGGACAGTTCCACGGAAGGCGGATCAGAGGCGTGAGCGAGCAGTCCCTGCACGACGGCGTGCAGAAACGTTCCGGCCATGTCGATGCCGGAGACGAGGGGTACAGCAAGTCCCTCAAGTCACGGCACGTCAACATGATCGCCATCGGCGGCGCCATCGGCACCGGCCTCTTCCTCGGCGCCGGCGGCCGCCTGGCCGACGCCGGGCCCTCCCTGTTCATCGCCTACGCGGTCTGCGGCGTCTTCGCCTTCCTCGTCGTCCGCGCCCTCGGCGAACTCGTCCTGTACCGGCCCTCCTCCGGCGCCTTCGTGTCGTACGCCCGGGAGTTCCTCGGCGAGAAGGGCGCCTACGTCGCCGGCTGGATGTACTTCCTGAACTGGGCCACCACCGGCATCGCCGACATCACCGCCGTCGCCCTCTACACTCACTACTGGGGCATGTTCTCCGACATCCCGCAGTGGGTGATCGCGCTCGTGGCGCTCGCGGTCGTCCTCACCGTCAACCTCATCTCGGTGAAGATGTTCGGCGAGCTGGAGTTCTGGTTCGCCATCATCAAGGTGGGCGCGCTCGTGGCGTTCCTGCTGATCGGCGTCTTCCTGCTGGCCACCCAGCACCCGATCGACGGCCACCACCCCGGCCCGGCCCTGATCACCGACAACGGCGGCGTCTTCCCCAACGGCCTGCTGCCCATGCTGCTGATCATCCAGGGCGTCGTCTTCGCCTACGCCTCCGTCGAACTGGTCGGCGTCGCCGCGGGCGAGACCGAGAACCCCGAGAAGATCATGCCCAAGGCGATCAACTCGATCATGTGGCGGGTCGGTCTCTTCTACGTCGGCTCGGTGCTCCTGCTGTCGATGCTGCTGCCCTGGAACAAGTACACGGGCAGCGAGAGTCCCTTCGTGACCGTCCTGTCCAACATCGGCATCCCGGCGGCCGGCGGCGTGATGAACCTCGTCGTCCTCACCGCGGCCATGTCGTCGCTCAACTCCGGCCTGTACTCCACCGGCCGCATCCTGCGCTCCATGGCCATGTCCGGCTCGGCGCCCAAGTTCACGGGCGTGATGAGCCGCAGCCAGGTCCCCTACGGCGGCATCCTGCTCACCAGCGGCGTCTGCGTCCTCGGTGTCGGCCTCAACTACGTGGTCCCCGCCGACGCGTTCGAGATCGTGCTGAACTTCGCCGCCATCGGCATCCTCGCCACCTGGGGCATGATCATGGTCTGTCACCTGCTCTTCTGGCAGAAGACCGAGAAGGGCGACCTGACCCGCCCCGGCTACCGACTGCCGGGATCGCCCTGGACCGAACTCGTGACGCTGGCCTTCCTCGCCTCCGTCCTGGTCCTCATGTACGCCGACGGCGGCGCCGGCCGCACCACCGTGCTGTGCCTCCCGCTGATCGTCGCCGCCCTGGTCGCCGGCTGGTTCGCCGTCCGGGGCAGGGTCTCGCGCACCTCCCAGAACCCATCGACCGGCGCGTGATCGCTCGCGCGCGTTCCCGACCCGAACCCACTGGCACGCACGCGTGATCCGCGTGGCGTTCCCGGAGAAGCAGGAAGTGATGTACAGCAGTTCCGTCGCGGCCGCACCCCTGGTCCGTGAGCCCCTCCACGCCCCGGTCGCCCACCTCATCCGCGGTGGGCTGATCGAGGGCACCCACTACGGTTCCGTCGTCGTCCTCGGCGCCGACGGGGACGTCCGCTTCCAACTCGGTGACATCGAGGCCGCGTTCTATCCGCGGTCCGCGCTCAAGCCGGTCCAGGCCGTCGCCATGGTCCGGGCCGGCCTCCCGCTCGACGGTGAGCTCCTCTCGCTCACCGCGGCCAGCCACTCCGGCGAGGAACGCCACCTCGCCGGGGCCCGGCGCATCCTGGACCTGGCGGGTGTCTCCGAGGACGCCCTGCGCAACGTCCCGGACATGCCCTACGCCCCGCAGGTGCGGGACGAGTGGATCCGGGAGGGGCGCGGGCCGTCCCGGCTCGCGCAGAACTGCTCCGGCAAGCACGCGGCGATGCTGTACACGTGCGTGCTCAACGACTGGCCTCTGGAGGGCTACCTCGACCCGGCGCACCCGCTCCAGCAGGCGATCGCCGAGATCGTCGAGGACCTGACCGGACAGCGGATCGCCCGGGTCACCGTCGACGGCTGCGGTGCGCCCCTGTTCTCCGTCTCCCTGCACGGCCTCGCCCGCGCCGCCGCGCGCATCACCTCGGCTGCCCCCGGAACCCCCGAGGCCCGGGTCGCCGACGCGATGCGCGAGCACGCCGAGATGGCGTCCGGGGCGGGACGGGACGTGGCCCGGCTGATGAAGGCCGTGCCCGGACTGCTTGCCAAGGACGGGTTCGAGGGCGTTCAGGTCGCCGCGCTGCCCGACGGGCGGTCGGTCGCCGTGAAGATCTCCGACGGGGCGAACCGGGCGCGGGTGCCGGTCGCCGCGGCCGCGCTCGCGTGGGCCGGGGTCTCGCCGGATCTGCTCACGGAGTTCCAGGGTGAGGCGCTGCTCGGTGGTGGCGTCGAGGTCGGGTGTGTGCGGCCCGTTCGCTCCCTGGAGCCGGTTGCCGTGTCTGCTTGCGCCTAGAAAGCAGCCAGATCCCTCGGATGGCGACCGCGGGTGCGTAGGGGCTGGTCGCGCCCGCGCGGCGGAGCCGCACATCGATACAGCCCCGCGCCCCTGAAAAAAGCTCAACTGATCCTCCATGGAAGAAGGAACCGTTCCCTCATGACTGCCCTCGTCAGCCGCCGCGAGCACGATCTGCTGGGCGACCGGGATGTTCCGGTCGACGCCTACTGGGGTGTGCACACCCTGCGGGCCACCGAGAACTTCCCCATCACCGGGACCCGGATCTCCGCCTACCCCCATCTGATCGACGCCCTGGCCGCCGTCAAGGAGGCCGCCGCGCTCGCCAACGAGGAGCTCGGGCTGCTGGAGCCCAGGAAGGCCGCCGCGATCGTCGAGGCCTGCCGGGAGATCCGGGAGGGCAAGCTGCACGACCAGTTCGTGGTCGACGTGATCCAGGGCGGCGCCGGCACCTCCACCAACATGAACGCCAACGAGGTCATCGCCAACCGGGCGTTGGAGCTGCTGGGGCACCAGAAGGGGCAGTACTCGTTCCTGCACCCCAACGAGGACGTCAACCTGGGGCAGTCGACCAACGACGTCTACCCGACCGCCGTCAAGATCGCGACGGTCTTCGCGGTCCGTGGACTGCTCGGGGCGATGGCCGTACTGCAGGACGCGTTCGCCCGCAAGGCCGTCGAGTTCCGCGATGTGCTCAAGATGGGCCGTACGCAGTTGCAGGACGCGGTGCCCATGACGCTGGGGCAGGAGTTCTCCGCGTACGCCGTCATGCTGGGCGAGGACCGGTCACGTCTGGACGAGGCCGTCGAGTTGATCCACGAGATCAATCTGGGCGCCACGGCCATCGGGACAGGACTCAACGCCCCCGCGGGGTACGCCGAGTCGGCCCGGCGGCACCTCGCCGAGATCACCGGGCTCCCGCTGGTCACCGCGGCCAACCTGGTCGAGGCGACCCAGGACTGCGGGGCGTTCGTCCAGATGTCCGGTGTGCTGAAGCGGATCGCGGTCAAGCTGAGCAAGAGCTGCAACGACCTGCGGCTGCTGTCCTCCGGACCGCGCGCCGGTCTCGGGGAGATCAACCTGCCGCCCGTGCAGGCCGGTTCGTCGATCATGCCCGGCAAGGTCAACCCGGTGATCCCCGAGGTCGTCAACCAGGTCGCCTTCGAGGTGATCGGCAACGACGTCACCATCACCATGGCCGCCGAGGCCGGACAGCTCCAGCTCAACGCCTTCGAGCCGATCATCCTGCACTCCCTGTCGGAGTCCGTCACCCACCTGCGGGCCGCCTGCCTCACCCTGGCCGAGCGCTGCGTGGACGGCATCACCGCCAACACCGAGGCACTGCGCCGGACCGTCGAGAACTCCATCGGCCTGGTCACCGCCCTCAACCCGCACATCGGCTACACGGCCGCCACGGACATCGCCAAGGAGGCCCTCGTCACCGGCCGCGGGGTGGCCGAACTGGTCCTGGAGAAGGGGCTGTTGCCCGCCGAGACGCTCGCCGAGCTGCTGCGCCCCGAGGTCCTGGCGAACAGCGGCTCCCCCGTGGCCTGACAGCCCCACCTGCGCGGACACGCACCAGGACCGGCCCGGAGGCACAATAGTGATCATGACAACGACGTCGTCGCTCACCTTCCAGCCGGTCCTGGAGCGCATCGCCGAGGAGATCGAGCGGACCCCGGCCAGGGGCACGCCGGCCGACTACATCCCGGCACTCGCCGCCTGCGACCCGCGCAGCTTCGGCATGGCCGTCGCGGAGCTGGACGGCACGGTGTACGGCGTCGGGGACTGGCGCGAGCCGTTCTCGACGCAGTCCATCACCAAGGTCTTCACCCTCGCGCTCGACCTGGCCCGCGAGGGCGACGAACTCTGGGAGCACGTGGGCCGCGAACCCTCCGGCAACCCCTTCAACTCCCTGGTGCAGCTGGAGTACGAGAACGGCATCCCGCGCAACCCGTTCATCAACGCGGGCGCCCTCGTCGTCACCGACCGACTCCACAGCCGTACCGCGGACGCGGCGGGCGAACTGCTGTCGTTCCTGCGCGAGGAGAGCGGCAACCCGGCCCTGGACTTCGACGAGGAGGTGGCCGCCTCCGAGGCCGCCCACGGCGACCGCAACGCGGCCCTGGCCCACTTCATGGCCGCCTACGACAACATCGACAACGACATCCCGGTCCTGCTCGACCAGTACTTCCGTCAGTGCTCCGTCAAGGCGTCCTGCGCCGACCTGGCTCTCGCCACCACCTTCCTGGCCCGCCACGGCATCCGCGCCGACGGCACCCGCCTGCTCACCCTCAGCCAGGCCAAACAGATCAACGCGATCATGCTGACCTGCGGCACGTACGACGCGGCGGGCGACTTCGCCTACCGGGTGGGGCTCCCCGGCAAGAGCGGAGTGGGCGGCGGGATCATCGCGGTGGTCCCCGGCCGTTGCACGCTGTGCGTGTGGAGTCCGGGCCTGGACGAACGCGGCAACTCCGTGGCGGGAGTGGCGGCCCTGGACAGGTTCACGACGCTGACGGGTCTCTCCGTGTTCTGAGGCGGGGGAGCGCGCCCGCGCCCGACCACGCACCGGTCACACCCCGGTCGCCACCTCGTCGCTTTCCAGCCACCCACGACTGACACGCTGCCGATGTGTTGGCCAACGTTCCCGTCGATCTTCGCCGCTGCCGGATCCTCGGACTGGTCGGCACCGCCTTCCTCGCCGCGGGTGGGGAGAGCGCGGGAGCCCTCCCCGTCCGTGAACTCCTCACCCCGGCCTCGCCCCAGGCGGCTCTGGGTCTGGTCGGTGCCTACTTCGGCCTCGTCCTGCTGATCGCGGCCTGGCTCCTCCTCGGCCGGCTGGTGCGCAGCCCCGACCGGCGGCCCGGCCCGCGTGAGCTCATGGCCGTCCTCGTCGTCTGGTCGATTCCGCTGCTGCTCGCCCCGCCGCTGTTCAGCCGGGACGTCTACAGCTACCTCGCCCAAGGCGCCATGGCCGACGCCCACATGGACGTCTACGCCCACGGCCCCGCCCTGCTCGGCGGCCCCCTCGCGGACGAGGTGGCCCCCATGTGGCGCGACACGGGTGCCCCGTACGGCCCCGTGTTCCTCGGCCTGGCCTCCGCGCTGGCCAGACTGTCCCGCGGTGAACTCCCCGCCGGCCTGTTCGGGTTGCGGCTCGTCGCCCTGCTCGGTGTGGCCCTGATGGCGGCCGCGCTGCCGCGGCTGGCCCGCCACAGCGGTGCCGATCCGGCCGCGGCGCTCTGGCTCGGCGCCCTCAATCCGCTCGTCCTGCTGCACCTGGTCGCCGGTGCCCACAACGACGCCGTCATGCTCGGTCTGCTCGGCCTCGGCCTGGTCGCCGCCCTCGGCCGGTGGCCGATCCTGGGTGCCGTGCTCGTGACACTCGCCGCCCTGGTCAAGGCCCCCGCCGTGCTGGGACTCGCCGCGATCGTCGTGCTGCGCGTCCGGGCCGGCGACCGCCCGGTGAAAGCCGCTCTGACGGCCCTCGCCGCGGCGGCCGCCACCACCGTCGCCGCGACCGCCGTCGCCGGCACCGGCTACGGCTGGATCGGCGCCCTCAACACCCCGGTGTCGTCCGGGAACTGGGCCCTCACCAGCCTCCTCGGCCGTGCCACCGCGGCCCTGCTGGAACGGCTCGGCAGCGATCTGGCCCCGCTGGCCGTCCCGTTCTGGCACGCGCTCGGCATCGTCACCGCCGTCGCCGTCATCGGCCACACCTGGCTGCGCCTGCGTCCGCGACCCGTCTACGCCCTCGGCCTGAGCCTGGCCACGGTCGCCGCCCTCGGCCCGGCGATCCGGCCCTGGTACGCGCTGTGGGGGCTGTTCCTCATAGCGGCCGCCGCGCCCAGCGCCTCGGTACGCCACCGGGTGGCCGCCGTGACGGGCGTGCTCGCGCTCGCCACCCTCCCGAGCGGTGGCTCGGCCGACGCCGGGCAACTCGTCCTCGCCGTCTCCGGAGGGGTCCTCGCCCTCGTCGTGCTCGTCCAAGCCCACCAGACGGCCCAGGCCCCGGCCGCAGGGCGTACGGCATGAGGGCGCCGGCCACGGACCGCGGACGGCTGCTGCTGGTCCTCGCCGCCGGCACGGTCGTCACCGTGTTCACGGCGACCGTGCCGCTCCTGCGCGACTGGTTCGACCTGCGCGTCTACCACGGAGCCGTCGACACCTGGGTCCACCACGGCGGACGGCTCTACGACTACCGGGTGCCGGGGACGGCGTACGGCTTCACCTACCCGCCGTTCGCGGCCGTCGCCATGCTCCCGATGGCCCTGCTCGACCTGCGCGCCGCGATCGCGGTGGGCCTGCTGCTCAACCTGGCGGCGCTGGCCGTGGTCGTACGCCTGCTCACCGGCCGGGCCTGGCGGCGCCACGGCTGGTACGGCTGTGCCCTGGGCGCCTGCGCGCTCGCGCTGTTCGAACCGCTGCGGGACACCTTCAGCTTCGGCCAGGTCAACCTCCTGCTGCTGGCCCTCGTCCTCGTCGACGCGTGGCTGCTCGCCACCGGCCGGGAACGATGGGCCGGTGCCGGGATCGGCCTGGCCGCCGCGGTGAAGCTCACACCGGCGATCTTCATCGGCCTGCTGCTGCTCGCCCGGCGTGGGCGCGCGGCGGCGGTCGCCACGGTCGTGGCCCTGACGGCGACGGGGTTCGCGGCCCTCGTGGCGCCGGACGCCTCGCGCTTCTACTGGACCGACGCGCTGTGGGACACGAGCAGGGTGGGCCGCCTGGACTATGTCTCGAACCAGTCGCTGCAGGGCATCCTGGCCCGCCTCGGGGAGACGGACCGCGCGCTCTGGGCGGTGGCCGTGCTGCTGACCCTGGGCGTGTGGGCCGTACGGGCACGGCGGGCCGTGGCGGCGGGGGACTGGGCGGCCGCGTTCGCGCTGACCGGGCTGACCGCCTGTCTGGTCAGCCCGATCACCTGGGTGCACCACCTGGTGTGGCTGCTGCCGTCCTTCGCCGTTCTCGTGCGTACCGGGCACCCGCGGATCGCGGGCGCCCTGTACGCCGTGCTGTGCACCAGTGTGGTGTGGCTGTGGTTCGACGACGCGTCGGGCGTCGACGGCTTTCTCGGCAGCAACCTCTACACCTGGGTCACCCTCGGCCTGTTGCTGCGGCTGCCGGTGGGTCAGCCGGCCGCAGCCCGCCCGAACCGGGCCCGCAGCGCCAACGCCATCGAACCCGCGCCGAGCCCTGCGGCGCCCAGGATGGCCCAGGTCTCCAGCCAGCCGGGCCCGTCGGCCTCCGGTGCGACGGCCGCCGCGACCGGCGCCGCCTCGGGCCCGGGCTGCGGCCTCGCCCGGAGCGCGTCCAGCGAGCCCACCGGCTCCACCCGTCCGGCCGCGCCGAACCCCCAGTCGAGCAGCGCGCGCGCCTCCTCGTAGACCGTGAAGCCGCCGCCCGACTGAGGGTTCATCACCGTCACGACGAGCGTCCGGTCGCCCCGGCGGGCGGCGGCGACGAGCGTGTTGCCGGCGTGGCTGGTGTAGCCGTTCTTGATCCCGATCAGCCCGTCGTAGGGCTCCACCCCGTCGGCACCGGTCAGCAGCCGGTTGGTGTTCCGGATGCCGTACGACCAGCCGCCCCGGCCGGGGAACTGCGCCTCGGCCGTGCCGCAGTACCGCGCGAAGTCCGCGTTGCGCAGCCCCGCCCGCCCGAAGACCGCGAGGTCGTACGCCGAGGAGACCTGGCCCGGTGTGTCGTAGCCGTCGGGGGAGCGGACGTGGGTGTCCCGGGCGCCCAGGGCACGCGCCTTGGCCTGCATCCGGGCGGCCGTGGCGCTCCAGCCGCCGCTGAGCCCGGCCAGGACGTGCACGGCGTCGTTGCCGGAGTTGAGGAAGACGCCGCGCCACAGGTCGGCCACCTGGTAGGTCTGTCCCTCGGCGACCCCGACGAGACTGCTGCCCGGCCCGATGCCGGCGAGTTCGTCCGCACCGACGGTGTGCCGGAGGCCGCCGGGCAGCCCGGGCAGGACGGTCAGGGCGAACAGGGTCTTGAGCGTGCTGGCCGGCGGCAGCCTGCGGTGGGCGTCGTGGGCCGCGAGGACCTCCCCGCTGCGGGCGTCGGCCACCACCCACGACAGCGCGGACACCTCCGGCACCCGGGGCACTCCGGGGTGCGGCCGGACCTGGACACCGGGCCGGTACAGGAGGGCGGGTGCGGCGGCCGCGGGCGGTGGCGCGCCGGGGTCGGAGCCCGTGCGCGCGGCCGCCGTCGCGGGGGCGAACACCAGCAGCCCCGTCATGCACAGTGCGCAGGCCGAGACGGCAACCCGGGAGGGAAATCCGATAGTCATACTGCAAAGCTAGGAACGGACCGCCCGTACACCGCGGTGCCCGGGCCGTGCGGGGCGCGTGAGCACCCGGACGGGGGATGGCGGTCCGTCAGGCGGCGGGCAGGGTCGGCTGGATGCGGCGCAGGAAGGTCGCGTTGTCCGGCGTCTCGCGCATCCGCTGGAGGAGCGTCTCCAGGTTGCCCTGGCCGTCACCGTTCTGCAGCGCCCGCCGCAGTCCTCGTACGGCGGTCAACTCCGCCGGAGTCAGCAGGCGTTCCTCGCGACGGGTGCCCGAGGGGTTGACCGCGACGGCCGGGAAGACACGGCGGGAGGCGAGTTCGCGGTCCAGGCGGAGCTCCATGTTGCCGGTGCTCTTGAGCTCCTCGAAGTAGAAGTCGTCGGCGCGCGAGCCGGTCTCCACCAGGGCGGTGGCGAGGATGGTGAGCGAGCCGCCCTCCTCGGCGAGCCGGGCGGCGCCGAAGAACTTCTTCGGCCCGATCAGCGCGGTCGCGTCGACGCCGCCGCTGAGGGTGCGGCCGTTGCCGGGGGCCGCGTTGTTGTGGGCCCGGCACAGCCGGGTCAGGGAGTCGAGCAGGATCACGACGTCCTCGCCGGCCTCGACGAGCCGCTTGGCCCGCTCGATGACCAGCTCGGCGAGCGCGATGTGCTGCTTGGGTGTGCGGTCGAACGTCGAGGCGTACACCTCGCCGCGCACGGAGCGCCGCATGTCGGTGACTTCCTCGGGGCGTTCGTCGAGCAGCACCACCATCAGGCGGCACTCCGGGTGGTTGCCGGCGACAGCGGCCGCGATCTGCTGGAGCAGGACCGTCTTGCCGGTCTTGGGCGGGGCCACGATCAGCCCGCGCTGGCCCTTGCCGACGGGCGCGATCAGATCGGCGACCCGTCCGGTCAGGCCGGACGCCGGGTGTTCGAGCCGGATGCGCTCGCGCGGGTGCAGGGGCGTGAGGTCGTGGAAGGCGTGGCGGTTGCGGCCGGGTTCCTGGCCGTTGACCCGGGCGACCTCGGTGAGGGCGCGCTGGGTGCCGCGCACCCCGTCGACGACGTCCCCCTTGCGCAGGCCGAACCGGCGGATGAGGGCGGGGGAGACCTGGAGGTCGGAGGGCGAGGGCAGCAGGCTCGCGGCGCGCAGGTGCCCCTTCCCGCCGGCGTCGATGTCGAGGACGCCGGTGACGGCACGGACCGGAGGCTGCTGATGAACCGGAGGGGTATCGAGTGTGATGGTCATGAGGTGTGTCCTTTCGAGGACGGAAGGCATGGGACATGCGCAAGGAGGGGGAAGCCGCGAGAGGGAAGGCGGACCACGCCTTCGGGCGGCGGAAGACAGCACCCGCGGAATCTGCGAGGTACTGAGGAGAAGCCGGTACGACGACCGGCGAGGTGAGAGAGAACTGGCACCGGCGCCCCGAAACGGGCGTACACAAGTGCTAGCAGGACGGTACCACGGCGACTCAGCGTGTGGCGAGGAGTCCGTACAGCAGCGGGATCCGCGGCTCGGGGAGCCGCCACCAGCCGGACGGCGTGCGGGTCATCCGCGGCCAGCGCGGCCAGGGCAGCTCATCGCTCTCGCGGAGGCTGCGGACGCTCAGTCCCGCCCCCGTCAACGCCGTGACGACCTCTCCTATTCCGTGCATCCACTCGAAGCTCTCCGTGGCGCCCTCGACGGCCGGACCGTCGGTGTAGGTGTGGGTGGCGTCCCGGCGCACGGGGCCGTCGCCGCCCAGGTAGTCGTGGCGCAGGAGGAGTTCCGGCCCTTCGTCCGGGGCGGGTTTGGGGCCCAGCGAGTTGAGCAGCGGATGGAACTCGACCACGTACAACAGCCCGCCCGGGCGCAGCAGCCGGGCGATCACCTCCGCCCACCGTTCCAGGTCCGGCAGATAACACAGCGCGCCCTTCCCGGTGTACACGACGTCGAACTGCCGTCCTCCCAGCGCCTCGACGGCGTCGTACACGTTCGCCCGCACGAACTCGGCGTCCACGCCCGCCCGCGCCGCGATCCCCTGAGCGGCCGCGACGGAGGCCGTGGAGAAGTCCAGGCCCACGGCCCGGGCGCCACGGCGGGCGAGGGCGACCGTCTCCGTGCCGAGATGGCACTGCAGATGGAGCACGTCACGGCCGGTGAGCTCGCCGAGGTCCGCCCACTCGAAGGCGGCGAACCAGCGCTCCGGATCGAGGTCCTGGTCGAGGCCGTAGAACCGGCTGGCGAGGTGGACGGGGGTGCGGGCGTCCCAGTTGGCCTGGTTGACCCGCATCAGCCGAGCGTGCTCGTCGGACGTCATGAGCCCATCCAATCGTGGAGCGGGACTTTTTTCCGCGAGCCGGTGTCGATTCGGGCCGGTGCCGTTCGTCGGGTGGGTGTAGGAAGCTCATGAGGACCGGGAGGATCCATGAAGTACATGCTGCTCGTCTGCGGCGACGACACCAACGACGCCTCGGGCATGGCCCCCGTCGAACCCTGGGTCGAGGAGCTCGGCGACCGCCGTGCACGCCTGCACGGACACCGGCTCGCCCTGCCCGCGGATGCCGTCACCGTGCGGGTGCGCGGCGGTGAGGTGCTGCGCACCGACGGGCCCTTCGCGGAGACCAAGGAGTACGTCGCCGGATTCGACATCCTGGAGTGCGACAGCCTGGAGGAGGCGGTCCAGGCGGCCGCACAGCACCCCGTGGCGACCGTCGGAGCCATGGAGGTACGGCCGTTCTGGGAGGACGAGGACGGCGAGGCGGAGATCCGCCGGCTCGACGCCGCCCTGACCGACGCGGCGCGCGCGGGGGACGTGGAGCGGCTGCTCGCCTGCTACGCGCGGGACGCGCAGGTCGTGGACAGGGGCCGGCCCCACCGGGGCGTCGAGGAGCTCCGCAAGGCCTGGTCGGCGACGGCCCCGGTCGCCCGAGAGGTGTTGGAGTCCGCCGTCCACGTCGACGAGAGCGTCGCGTTCGGCCACGCCCTCGTCCGCACCGGCGACACCCTGCTGCGCGTGACCACCGGCTACCGCAACGTCGGTCCGCGCTGGCTGATCGTCCACGAGCACGTCACGGAGGCCACGTCATGAAGTACGCCCTGCTGATCTGCACCCCCGTCGCCGGCGAGGAGCTCAGCCCCGCCGAGATCGCCGAGGACCCCCGTTTCACCTCCTACATCGAGGAGGTCCGCAGCCGGGACGTCGTCAAGGGCGGCGCCCGGCTGCGCCCGGCCTCCGACGCCACCACCGTGCGCGTCCAGGGTGACGAGGTGCTGCTCACCGACGGCCCGTTCGTGGAGTCCAAGGAGTACATCGCCGGCATCGACATCATCGAGGTCGCCGACCTGGACGAGGCGATCTCCCTCGCGTCCCGGCACCCGGCCGCGCTCGGCGGCGGCTCGGTGGAGGTACGGCCGGTGTGGGAGTGAACCGGTGACCCCGGAAGAGGCCGTCGCCGCCGCCTTCCGGGAGGAGTGGGGCCAGGTCCTCGCCACCCTGATCCGGGTGACCGGCGACTGGGACCTCGCCGAGGAGTGCGCGCAGGACGCCTTCGCCCAGGCCCTCGACCGGTGGCGGCGCGACGGCGTCCCGCGCCGCCCCGGCGCCTGGCTCACCACGACCGCCCGCCACCGGGCCATGGACGTGCTGCGCCGGGAGGCCGTCGGAGCGCGGAAACTGCAGGAGGCGGCGATGCTCACGGCCCCCGAGGAGCCGTACGACGACAGCGGTGTCCACGACGACCGACTGCGCCTGATCTTCACCTGCTGCCACCCGGCGCTGCACATCGAGGCCCGGGTGGCGCTGACCCTGCGCACCCTGGCCGGACTGACCACACCGGAGATCGCCCGCGCCTTCCTCGTCCCCGAGGCGACCATGGCCCAGCGCCTGGTGCGGGCCAAGAAGAAGATCCGCAACGCCGGCATCCCCTACCGCGTGCCGCCCGCCCATCTGCTGCCCGAGCGCACGACCGGCGTGCTCGGCGTGATCTACCTGCTGTTCAACGAGGGGTACGCGGCCACCTCGGGCGCCGATCTCGTACGACGGAACCTGTGCGCGGAGGCGGTCCGGCTGGCCCGTGTCCTGGCCCGCCTCATGCCCGACGAGCCCGAGGCCCTGGGCCTGCTCGCGCTGCTCCTCCTGCACGACGCCCGCCGCGAGACCCGCGTGGACGCGGACGGCGAACTGGTGACGCTGGAGGACCAGGACCGCACGGCGTGGGACCACGCGGAGGTCGAGGAGGGCGCCGCCCTGCTGGAGACGGCACTGCGGCGCGGCCGTCCCGGGCCCTACCAGATCCAGGCCGCCATCGCCGCCTGCCACACCACCGCCGCCACGGCCGCGGACACCGACTGGGCCGACATCGCCGCGCTCTACGGCGAGTTGGCGCGCCTCGTGCCGTCCCCGGTGGTCCGCCTCAACCGCGCGGTGGCCCTCGGTATGGCCGACGGCCCCGACGCGGGGCTCGCCCTGGTCGCCGAACTGGAGCGGGAGGGCGAGCTGAACGGCTACCACCTGCTCCCCGCCACGCGCGCCGACCTGCTGCGCCGCAGCGGCCGCAGGACCGAGGCGGCCCGGGCCTACGAGCGGGCTCTTGAACTGGTGGAGAACGACGCCGAGCGGCACTTCCTCGAAAGGCGGCTCGCGGAGTGTCGATCGGCGTAGGACGCGTTCGTCGGTGGGCGGCGTGCGATCAGGAGGCGGTCCTCGCTTCCGACTCCCTTGCCGCCGCCTCCTTCGCGATCTCCTCGAACCGCGCCCCCATCGCCGCCGCCAGAGCCTGGGCCCCCGACAGCGGACGGACCATCACCATGAACCGGTCGATCAGGCCGTTCTCGTCGACATGGATGAAGTCGCAGCCGTCCAGCGCCCGTTCACCGACCCGGGTCGCGAACACCAGCGCGTGGTCGCGGCCGTCCTCGCTGCTCAGCTCGCTCACATAGCGGAAGTCCTCGAAGACCTTGACGACCGCGCCCAGGATCGCCGCCGTGATGGCCTTGCCCTCGTACGGCTTGAACACCACCGGACTCGTGAAGACCACGTCCTCGGCCAGCAACGCCTCCACCGCGCCGAGGTCCCCCGCCTCGACCGCTTCCCGGAACGCTCGCATCATGTCTCCATAGTCAATTTGTTGAGTAGGTGTGGAGTAGATTAATCACCCGCTGCTAGCCTGTCCATATGTCGCTCAAGTACGCCGTCCTGGCCGCTCTGCTGGAGGGTGAGGCCTCGGGCTACGAACTCTCCAAGGTCTTCGACGTCTCGCTGGCGAACTTCTGGCCCGCGACCCCTCAGCAGCTCTACCGCGAGCTGGAGCGCCTCGCGCAGGACGGGCTGATCGAGGCACGGGTGGTGCAGCAGGAACGCAGGCCGAACAAGCGGCTGTTCACCCTCACCGAGACCGGCCGGCGCGAGCTGAGCGCGTTCGCCGCCGAACCGCCCCGCAGGCCTGCCGCTCTCCGTGACGAGTTCCTGATCAAGATCCAGGCCATGGACGGCGTCGATCCCGAGGTCACCCGGGCGCTGTTCGAGGAGCGCCTGTCCTGGGCGCGCGGCAAACTCGCCCGCTACGAGCGGGTCCGCGACCGGTTCCTCGACGGCCGCACCGAGGAGCGGTACCTCGCGGAGGTCGACCGGATCGGCCCCTACCTCACGCTCCTGGGCGGAATCGCCCTGGAAACGGAGACCGTCCGCTGGTGCGAGCGCGCGCTGGCCATCCTGAAACGCCGCGCTCCCCTAAGCTGACGCGGTGTTCAGCCCAGAAGGCCCCAGCCTCCGCGAACTCGCCGTCCAGGCGATGTCGTCCGTCGAGCGCGGCTACGACCTGCTCGCCCCCAAGTTCGACCACACTCCCTTCCGTACGCCCGACGCGGTGCTGGACGCCGTCGCGTCCGCGCTGCGCCGGACGGGCCCCTTCGACTCCGGCCTCGACCTGTGCTGCGGCACCGGCGCCGGGGCCGGGGCGCTGACGCGGGTCTGCCGGGGGAGCGTGACCGGGGTCGACTTCAGCGCCGGGATGCTCGACGTGGCCCGGAAGCGGACCCGGTCCCAGGGGCCGCGCCTGTCCTGGGTGCGGGGGGACGCGCGTGCCCTCCCGTTCGCCCCCGCCTCCTTCGACCTGGTCGTGAGCTTCGGGGCCTTCGGCCACTTCCTGCCCCGCGAACTGCCCGGACTGTTCGCCCAGGTTCGCGCCGTGCTGCGCCCGGGCGGCTGCTTCGCCTTCCCGATCGTCGCCCCGCCCCGGCCGTCGTCCCCCGCCTACTGGATGCTCCATGGGTTCGACGCCGTGATGCGGGTGCGCAACGCCCTGTGGCGACCGCCGTTCGTCATGTACTACCGGGCCTTCCGGCTCGGGGACGTGCGACGGGAGCTGGAATGGGCGGGGCTTCGGGTGGACCTGCACGCCCTGCCCGAGTTCGGTGTGCGCCGGGACGGCAGTCCGCGGGTCCGGATGGTCGTGGCGAGGCGCCCGGACTAGTCGGTCCGAATTTCCAACTTACTCGTTTGATTTTCCAACTCGCCAGGTTATGGTGAGGCGCGTGACCACATCCACCGAGCATGAGACGCGGATCGACCCTCTGTGGCGGTCATGGGAGGGGGCGCACGGCGGTCATGTCGCCGCTGTCGCCCTGGCGGCCGTACGCGCGCAGTTCGCCGGGGGAGACCAGCCCGTGCGTACGCTGACCACGCACTTCCTGGCTCCGGCCGCCGCCGGTCCGTTGCACGTCTCGGGCGCCGTGCCCGCCTCCGGGCGCCGCACGGCCGCCTGCGTCTTCTCCGGTCACCAGGACGGCCTGCCGGTCGTCGTCGGATCGGCCCTGTTCGGCTCCGGGCGCCCGGGGACGTCGTACGACGGACAGCCCGCCCCGGACGTGCCCGGTCCCGAGGACCGCCGGGCCGTCGAGTTGCCGGGCCGGCTGGCGCCCTTCGCCCGGCAGCTGGAGATACGGCCCGCCACCGCCGACCTCCCGCTGGCCGGTGGTGAGCGGGCGGAGCTGCTGGCCTGGGTGCGGTTCACGGACGGCCGGCCGCTCGACGCGGGAGCGGTGGTCACCCTCACCGATGTGCTCCCGCCCGCGCTGTACGCCGTCTGGCGCAGCCCGCGTCCCGTGCCCAGCGCGGAACTCACCGTCCACTTCACCGACGCCGTCGACGAGAGCGCCGGTGACGGCTGGAGTCTCGTGCGGATCAGGACCGATCACGCGGGCGCCGGCTGGGCCGTCGACGACAGCGCTGTCTGGGCGGCCGGCGGCCGTCTGCTGGCACTGGGCCGCCAGTCCCGCGTGGTGCGCGGCGAGCGTCCCTGAGGCCGGTGGCGGGGCCCCGCGCTCACAGGGCGCTGTACAACGCCTCGATCAGTGCCGTCTTCCGCGGGTCGTCGGCGATGTGCGGCCCCATCCGGTTCATCACATAGCCCAGCGCGACACCCGCCTCCGGATCGGCCAGACCGCACGACCCGCCGAAGCCGTCGTGCCCGAAGGCCCGCGGATTGGGCCCGTACGAGCCGTTCGGCCCGCTCAGCCACAGACCGAGCCCGAGCTCCGTCTCCCTGTCGAGTCCCGCTCCGAGCACCAGGTCGCGGCACCTGCCCTGGCTCTCCCGGACCCGCTCGGCGGCCTCGGCGGACAGGACGCGGTGGCCGCCGTGGGAGCCGTGGCCCGCGAAGATGCCGTAGAGCGCGGTGACGGCCCGGGCCGTGCCGTGGCCGTTCGCGGCGGGGATCTCGGCGGCCCGCCACTCGGGCGTGTTCGCCTCCGCGGCGCCCACCAGGGGGTTGGTCAGGGCGGCGAGCGCCGCGGGAGTCAACTGGGCGAAGACCGCCGCCTGTTCGCTCGCCGACGCGGCGGGCGGATGCACCAGCTCGGCGGCCCGGCCGGCCTCCTTCTCCGGCAGGCCGACGGTGAAGTCGATGCCGAGCGGCCCCGTCACCTCCCGCTCCAGGAAGGCGCCCGGCAGCAGCCCCGAGACCCGCCGGACGACCTCGCCGACCAGGAAGCCGTACGTGAACGCGTGGTAACCGGACACCGTGCCCGGCTCCCACCAGGGCTCCGTCGCCGCGAGCCGCCGTGTCGTCAGTTCCCAGTCGAAGAGCTCGGCCAGGGTGTGGGGCTCGCGCAGTCCGGACAGCCCGGCCCGGTGCGACAGCAGGTGCCGTACCAGAACCCGCTCCTTGCCCGCCGCGGCGAACTCCGGCCAGTACGCGGCCACCGGGGCGTCGAGGTCGAGCAGGCCCCGGTCGGCGAGGAGATGGGCGCACAGGGCCGTCGGGCCCTTCGTCGTCGACCACACGTTGACCAGCGTGTCGTGCTCCCAGGGGCGGGTGCGGGCCGCGTCGGCCCAGCCGCCCCACAGGTCCACGACCATCTCGCCGCCGACCGTGACGCACACCGCGGCGCCCAGCTCGGCACGGTCTCGGAAGTTTTCCTCGAACGCCGTCCGTACGGCCGCGAAGCGCTCGTCGCAGTGGCCGTGGACAGCCGGCCGGTACTCGGACATGGGCCCTCCGTCGTCGCCGGAAACCCGGACCGCGACACCGCGATCCGGGGTCCCGTGAACATACCGACTGGTCGGCCTGGAGGGAAGGTTCCCTGCGGGACTCAGGCGTACGAGCGCAGCCAGCTCAGCTTCGCCGCCTCCTGGTAGGGGCCGCCGCCCTCGTGGTCGTTGAAGTCGTAGACCTCGATCGCCTTGTCGGCGTGGCCCCAGGCGTTGAAGGCCGCGAAGACGGTGGAGGGCGGGCAGGTCTGGTCCTCCAGCGCCGCCGAGAAGAGCGCCGGGGTGCGGGCGCGGCTCGCGAAGTGCACGCCGTCGAAGTAGGCGAGCGTGCCGAGGACGTCCTCGAAGCGGCCGCGGTGCGTCTTGAGGTACAGGCCGATCTCCCGGTACGGGTGACGGTCCGTCACGGTCGCCGCGCGTGGGAAGTCGCACAGGAACGGCACGTCCGGGGCGACCGCCGCCAGGTCCGGCACCAGGCCGCCGACCGCGATCGAGATGCCGCCGCCCTGGCTGCCGCCGAGCACGACCGTGCGCGCCGGGTCGGTCAGCGGGTGTGAACGGGCCGCCTCCACCGCCCGCACGCCGTCGGTGAACACCCGGCGGTAGTAGTAGTTCTCGGGGGCGTCGATGCCCCGGGTCATGAAGCCGGGGTACGCGGGCGCGCCGGCCACCGGGTCGGCGGTGCCACCGCCGCCGCCCCAGGCGCTGCCCTGGCCGCGGGTGTCCATCACGAAGTGCGCCCGGCCCGTCGACGCCCACAGCAGATGCTCGTGCGGCAGGCCGCGGCCGCCGCCGTACCCGATGAACTCCACGACCACCGGTATGGGGGCGGAGACCTCGGCGGGGAGGGTGAACCAGCCCTTGACCGGGTGGCCGCCGAATCCGGCGAAGGTCACGTCGTACACCTTCACCGTGGACAGACCCGTCTCGACGAGCTCGAAGCGGGCGTCCAGGTCGTGCTCGCGGGCCTCCTGAAGGGTCTTCGACCAGAACGCGTCGAAGTCCTCGGGCTCGGTGGACTCGCTGCGGTACTCGCGCAGCTCGTCGATGGGGAGGTCGAACAGGGCCATGCAGGACCGCCTTCGCGAAGGGACAGTGCCGGATGATCACACCGTACGTGCGTGGTCGGACGACTCGCCAGGCCTTTGCGGCACCGCCCGGCGGCTGCCGCCTCCTGGAGGGTGGTGGACCTGCTGGTCAAGGGCGCGGAGCCGCTCGTCGTGGACGGAGCGGGTGAGCACTGACGATCGGTCGGCCCGCGTGAATGGTCGGGTCACCGCCGTCGGCGTATCCCGGAGGTCGACGTCGTCAGGCCCGGCGGCGGGTCCACTGCGGTTCGGTGAGGGCCCAGTCCCGTTCCCACTCGGCGAGCCGGTGGCGGCCGGCCACACCGCGCACGAGGGAGTGGCCGAGGACGAGCACGGCGATCGTGGCGCCCGCACCGCAGGCGCCCATCACCAGGGTGTGCTGCCAGATCGCGGTCGCGTCCGGCGGCGGGGCCACGCTGCGGCCCCGGGAGTCGAACCACACGTCGACCCGCTCGCCCCGGTCGGTACCGGCCGGGACCCGGGCCGTGGCGGTCTTCGTCGCCCCGGCTTCCGTCCAGCGCACGGTCACCCGGTAGGAGCGCTCCCGGCCGCCCTGGACCGAGGGCCGCGAGTCCGGGACGCTGCCGACGACCTCCGCGCGGACCCGGTGACGTTCGGAGCGCTGCTCGGCCGCCACCGCCCGGGCGTCGTCATGCGCCCACCGGCCCACGACCGCGCCGATCAGCGGGGCACCCAGCAGCATCAGCACAGCGACGGCCAGCACTGTCCACGCCTCGACGACGTCCGACCGGCGCCTGAGCGGATTGCGCCGCCAGCGCCAGCCGCGCACCCGGGTTCCCATGTCGACCTCCGCACCACGCACCCCTGCGAGTGGTCACACAGATGTAGTACCCCTCCATCCGCGTCGTTCACTTGCGGGGTGCGCACCTGCGCAGCCGGCGCGCGGCTCACGTGCGTCAGCCGAAGCGCTCGATCCGGATCCGGTCCCTCGGCTGACCGGCCTCCACCAACAGCCGCGAGGCATGTTCGGCGAACGCGTTGGAACCGCACACATAGGCCTCCCACCCACCCTCGGGCCGCTCGGCCAGGAGTGGCGCCACATGTGCGGCCGACATGCGTCCCACGGGCACCCCGTCCGGGGCGCTCCGCGTGAACACGGGGGTCGTCTCCGCGCCGAGCTCCCGCGCGTAGATCAGCTCCTCGGGGCCGCGCGCCGACACCAGCATCCGCAGCGGCACGGACAGCCCGCGCGCCCGGTGGTGGCGCACCATCGACATCAGCGGTACGACCCCGGAACCGGCCCCGATCAGCAGCGCGGGCCGGTCGCCGGGCCAGGCGAAGAAGCCGCTCAGCGGCCCCCGCACCTCGACCTGGTCACCGGGTTCGGCCACCGTGTGGAACCAGCCCGAGACCTCACCGCCCTCGACATGATCCAGGGTCAGCTCGACATGCCCGGAGTCCTCCGGCGGCGACGCGATCGAGTAGTGGCGCTGGGCGGTGTAACCGTCCTCGGCGGTCAGCCGCAGCATCAGATGCTGGCCGGGCACATGCCCCTGCCAGGCGGGCACCGCGAAGCGGAACGTGGAGGCGTACGGGGTCTCGCGGCGGACCTCGGTGAGCGTGGCGGTCTGCCACACGGAGGCGACGCCGTCGCCCACGGCGATGCGCCCCGGCACCGCGAACCGCGTGACGGGAGCGAAGATCTCAGTCACCGGAGTACCGCTGCTCCTCCCACGGGTTGCCCCGCGCGTGATAGCCGTTCCGCTCCCAGAAACCCGGCTCGTCGTGGTCGAGCAGCGTCAGCCCCGCGACCCACTTGGCGCTCTTCCAGAAGTACAGGTGCGGCACCAGCAGCCGCGCCGGACCGCCGTGTTCGGCGGGCAGCGGCTTCCCGTCGTACTCCCACGCGATCCAGGCCCGACCGCCGGTCAGGTCCGCGAGCGGCAGGTTCGTGGTGTAGCCGGTGTGCGAGTGGGCCACCGCATGGGTCGCGGACCCATGGGGCCGCGCCACAGCCAGAAAGGCGTCCAGCGACACACCCGCGAACCGGACCCCGAACTTCGACCAGCTCGTCACGCAGTGGATGTCACCCTCGTAGGCCGAGGCGGGCAGCGCGTGCGCCTCGTCCCAGTCCCAGGTGTGGGGTCGTTCGACCAGTCCGTCCACCCGGAACGTCCAGTCCGCCGGCGACAGGTCCGGCGTGACCTCCGCGGACAGGACGGGCCAGTCGTCGCCCGCGTCGTACTGTCCGGGAGGCAGCCCGGCGTTGTCGACGCGGGGGCGTCCGGTGAAGCCTCGGGTGACCTTCATGCTTCAACCGTACGCTGTCGTCGGGCGTGCTCCGCCCCAGGTCAGTGCCCCGATTGTTGCGGCTGTACGAACTCTGTCCGAGCCCGGGAATAGCTGACGCGTGCCGCTCCTTGGCGCTGGAGTGCCGGGCCGGTGTCCCGGTGACAGTGCGAGGAGAGCGAGGAAGCAGATGCCCAAGGCGTACGTCTTCACGCGGTACGGCGGTCCGGAGACCGAGGCGTTCGTGGACGTGGACCGGCCGAGCCCCGGACCCGGCCTGCTTCTGGTGGCCGTCCACGCGGCGGGAGTGAACCCAGTGGACTGGAAGCAGCGCAACGGCTTCCGCCGCCCCGGTGAGCGCGACGAGCGGATCTTCCCCGCCGTGTTCGGCAACGAGGTCTCCGGTGTCGTCGAGGAGATCGGGGACGGCGTCGAGGGCTTCGCGGTCGGCGACGAGGTGTTCGGCAGCGCGTCGGCCGGGGGGTACGCCGAGTACACCCTGGTGCCCGCCGCCGTCGCCGCGCACAAGCCCGCGGAGCTGCCCCACACAGTGGCCGCCACCCTGCCCGTCGCCGCCGCGACCGCGTACGACGGCGTTCGCCAGCTCGGGCTCCCGCCGGGCGCCACGCTGCTGGTGACCGGCGCGGGCGGGGGCGTCGGCGCGGCTGCCGTACAGATCGCCCGCGCCTTCGGCCTGAGGGCCGTCGGTCTCGCGAGCGAGGGCAAGAAGGACTTCGTCGAGTCGCTCGGCGCCGTCCACGTCGCCTCCGGCCCCGGCTGGGCCGAGCGGGTCCGGGCGGCCGCCCCGGACGGCGTCGACGGGGTGTACGACCTCGTCGGCGGCGAACTGCTCGCCGAGTCCGCGGAGTTGCTCACCGACCGGACCAGGCTGATCACCGCAGGGGCCGCCGAGGAGGACGTGCGGCGGCTGGGCGGCGCCCGCGTGACACGGGCCCGCACCGCGGCCGTGCTGGAGGCGGTCGCCCGGCTCGTGATCGACGGGGACCTGGACCCGCACATCACCGGGACGTTTCCCCTCGACCGGGCGGGCGACGCGCTGCGCACGGTCGAGGAAGGCCACGCCCGCGGCAAGACGGTCATCGAGGTCGCCCGGTGACCGCCGGCGCGCCGCACGTCCTCGACAACCCGGCCCTGGCCTCCCTGACCGGCCCGCACGCCCACCTCGCCGAGAAGCATGGCCGGGTCCTGCGCTACCCCGTCGACGTGTCCCCGTGGCTCGCCCTGCCCGACGAGCCCGACGCCGGCGACTGGGCCGACCTCGCGGCGCTCGCGGGCGCCGGTGCGGAGGTGCCGCTGTCGGCCTACGCCGGCCCGGTGCCCGCCGGCTGGGAGATCACCTTCCACGTCGAGGGCGTGCAGTTCGTGGACGACGGTCTCGCCGCCGCGCCCGACCCGGAGGTGGTCCGCCTCGGCCCCGCCGACGTGCCCGAGATGCTCGACCTGATCGCCCGCACCCGTCCGGGACCCTTCCTGCCCCGCACCATCGAGATGGGCACCTACCTGGGCATACGACGGGAAGGAGCCCTCGTCGCGATGGCGGGGGAGCGGCTGCACCCACCGGGCTGGACCGAGATCAGCGCGGTCTGCACCGACCCCGCCGTCCGCGGTCAGGGTCTCGCGACCCGGCTGATCCTGGCCGTCGCCCACGGCATACGGCAGCGCGGTGAGACGCCGTTCCTGCACACCGGCGCCCGGAACGCCCAGGCCATCCGGCTCTACGAGTCCCTCGGCTTCCGGCTCCGGCGCACCACCGCCTTCCTGGCGGCCCGGGTCCCCGAGCGGTCGGCGGAAGGGGAGTCCCGGGCACCCTCGGACGGACTGCCCGAGCGGGCGCGCTAGGAACCCTCGGACGGACCGGGCCAGGCGTTGTAGCGCACGAGGTACCCCGCGAACCGCTCCAGGTCCTCCCGCGACCACTCCGCGAGCCGCTCGCCGACGGCCGCACGGCGGCTCACCGTGACCTGGCCCAGGATGCGTCGGCCGGCCGCGCTCAGGTGCAGCAGTTGAACACGGTGGTCCTCTGGGTCCTGGCGCCGCTCGACGAGTCCGGCCCGCTCCAGAGCGGCGACCTGGCGGCTCACGGTGGACTTGTCCAGCGCGTAGTGGGCGGCCAGGTCGGTGGCGCGGCAGCCGTCGTGCTCCTCCAGATGCCCGAGCAGGGTGTACGACACCAGTGACAGCTCGGGGTGCAGGCGGCCCGCCGAGGCCCGGGCCCGCCGCGCGAAGACCGTCATCTCGCGCTGGATCGTCTCCACGGCCGTTGCCGCTTCCATCGGACCTCCCTCACCGTACTGGTTGCAGAGTACAACTCACGCCGCCCTGAGGTAGGGTGGCCCTCCGGCTGAGGGCAGTCCCAGCCGTGACGCACCGAGGAGGTGAGACCCATCAACGCTGTGTCAGATCGGGTGCTCTCTCCTCGAATCGGCGCGGATCACGGCCCGTAGGCCCAGGTGACCGCGGGAGCGCCCTTCGGCTCTCGAAAGGCTCTCGGCTTCCATGCCTTCACTCTCTCCCCGCCGCACCTCCGCCGACTCCGTCGTCGCCGCCCTGCGCACCGCGGGCTGTGTCTTCGCCGAGGACGAGGCCCGGCTGATCCTCGCCGCCGCCCGTACCCCGGACGAACTGGCCGACATGGTCGACCGCCGGGTCGTCGGTCACCCCCTCGAACTCGTCGTCGGCTGGGCCGAGTTCCGGGGACTGCGGGTCACCGTGGCTCCCGGCGTCTTCGTGCCGCGCCGGCGCACCGAGTTCCTCGTCGACCAGGCCCTCGCTCTGGCGCCGGGCGCCCGCGTCGTCGTGGACCTGTGCTGCGGCTCGGGTGCGGTCGGCGCCGCGCTGGCCGCCGCGCTGGGCCCGGTCGAGCTGCACTCCGCCGACATCGACCCGGCGGCGGTGGACTGCGCCCGCCGCAACACCGCCGACGCGGGCGGCGAGGTCCATACCGGGGACCTCTTCGAGGCCCTCCCCGCCGGTCTGCGAGGGCGGATCGACCTCCTCGCGGCCAACGTGCCCTACGTGCCCACCGAAGAGGTCGCCCTGCTGCCTTCCGAGGCCCGCGACCACGAGCCCCTGGTCGCCCTCGACGGCGGCTCGGACGGCCTGGACATCCTGCGCCGGGTAGCGGCCGAGGCCCCGCAGTGGCTCGCCCCGGGCGGCCACCTCCTCGTCGAGACCAGCGAACGCCAGGCCCCCGCAGCCGTCGACGCCTTCGCCCACAGCGGCCTGACACCCCGCCTGGCGGTCTCGGAGGAGCTGTACGCCCACGTCGTGACCGGCACCAGGACCTGACGAAGCACTACTGGGCCCAGCCCGGTGCCCAGGTCCCCGCCCCCGGCTGTTCGGGCCGGGTGGCGTGCAGGTGCGCCCGGAGGGCGGCGAGGGACGGGTGGGAGTTGTCGGAGCGCCAGATCAGGGAGTGCGGATAGACCGGTGTGGGCCCGTGGACCGGGATGCGGCGCAGGTCCTGGTCGGACAGCCAGACCAGACGGGCCAGCCCACCGACGAGGGTCGCCAGGGCCGGGGCGTCGGCGATGGTGCCGAGCAGGGGGTCGACGGTGAAGACCGGGTCGGCGTTCCTGAGCCCACCGGGCCGGCGACGGCAGCGCGAGGGCCGGGGCCGCACGACGGCCGGCGCTCTCCCCGGCGTGCACGGCATCGGCCCGCGGGTCGGACCCCGGTCTTCTGCGAGGCCGGGGCTCAGGCGTCCCTCAGGGCACCGGTTTCTGCACGCGCGCGATGAGCAGCGCCACGTCGTCGGAGTTGTCCGGCTGGTGCAGTGTGCGCAGCAGCAGGTCGCAGACCTCCTCCAGGGGTCCGTCGGGGGTGTCGAGCAGGTCGAGGAGCGCGTCCAGGCGTTCGTCGAGCGGATGCTGGCGGGTCTCGACGAGACCGTCCGTGTACAGGACGAGCCGGTCACCGGGGGCGAGGTCGACGGTGGTCGTGGAGAAGGCGACACCGCCCACGCCGAGCGGCGCCCCCGTGGGCAGTTCGAGCAGTTCGGGGGGCCGGCCGGGGCGCAGCCGCACCGGGGGCAGATGCCCGGCGTTGGCGATCCGGCACTGCCCGAGCCGTGGATCGTGCACGGCGTACACGCAGGTGGCGATGGAGTGGTCCAGTTCCTCGGTGATCCGGTCGAGGTGTTCGAGGAGCTTGGCCGGGTCGAGGTCGAGCGAGGCCAGCGTGTTCGTCGCGGTGCGCAGCCGGCCCATCGTCGCGGCGGCGTTGATGCCGCTGCCCATCACGTCGCCCACGACCAGCGCGGTCTTGCCCTCGTCGAGCGGGATCACGTCGAACCAGTCGCCGCCGACCTCGGCGGTGGCGCCCGCGGGCTGGTAGCGGGAGGCGACCTCCAGGCCACCGGTCACGGACGGGTGGCTGGGCAGCAGGCTGCGCTGGAGGGTGAGAGCGGTGTTGCGGGCGTCCTGGTACCAGCGGGCGTTGTCGATCTGGACCGCCGCGCGGGCCGCCAGCTCCCGCGCCAGCAACAGGTCGTCCTCGCCGAAGGGCTCCGGATGGTGGACGCGCTTGAGGTCGAGGGCGCCCAGCACCTCGCCGCGCGCGATCAGCGGCACGGCCAGATAGGAGTGCACCCCGGCCCTGGCCAGCAGCGCGGCGGCCTCGGGTGAGCGGGCGATGCGGAGCAGGTCCTCGGGCCCGACCTGAGCCACCAGGACCGGGCTCCCCGTGCGCACGCACTCGGTGACCAGGCGCTCGGGGGCGTACCGGGCGACCTGCCCGGGCGGATCGGCCGCGCGCAGGGCGTCCGGGGCACCGGCCGCCTCGACGGCCAGGGGACGCATCACGGCGGGCTCCGTGGGCCGCAGGGTGCTCGGCCTGCCCTGCGCCACCGCCTCCAGCAGGTCCACGGCCGCCACGTCCGCGAGCTCCGGCACGGCCACGGCGGCCAGCTCGCGGGCCGTGCGGTCCAGGTCGAGGGTGGTGCCGATGCGGGCGGAGGCGTCGGCGACGAGCGCGAGGCGGCGCCGGGCCGTCTCGGCCTCCACCGTCGCCAGATGCTGCTCGGTGACGTCCAGCACCGAACCCGCCACCCCGAGGACCGTCCCCAGCGCGTCCTCCAGGCGGTACAGCGAGACCGACCAGGCGTGGTCCGTGTCGGGATCGGCGGGCGTACGGCCGACCGTGTGCTGGTCCACCAGTGGTGTGCCGGTCCGCAGCACCTCACGGGCGGCGGCCTCGAAGGCGGCCACGTCGAGCTGCGGCAGCACCTCGCCGATCTTCCGCCCGACGTGTTCCGCGGCCGGTACGCCGTTCATCTGCTCCAGAGCCGGGTTCACCGAGACGTAGCGCAGCTCGGCGTCCAGCACGGCCAGCCCGATCGGGGACTGGGAGACCATCCGGGTCGACAGCGCCACGTTCCGCTCCAGGCGGCGCACGGTCGACTGGTCGGCGCACAACCCGAGCGCGTACACGTCGCCGTGGTCGTCCAGCAACCGCATGTTGCGGAACTCCACCAGCCTGGTGCCGCCGTCCTTGCGCCGGACGGGGAAGGCGCCGGCCCAGCTCTGGCCGGTCTCCATGACGTCCGCGAACAGCTTGACGACCAGGTCGGCGTGCTGCTCGTGGATCATCAGGTGGGCGGCGTACTGCCCCAGCGCCTCCTGGGCGCCGTAGCCGAACAGTTCCTCGGCCTGCGGGCTCCACAGCACGATGCGGCCCTCGGCGTCCAGTACCACCGAGGCCATGCCCAATTCGTCGAGCAGCCCGCTCGGCCGTACCGCCCCGCGTGGGGGCTCTGCGCCCTCGGACGCGGGTATTCCGGCTGCACCCATTGCACGAACCGCCTTCGACCGTCCTCGCGGCACGCCGTACCCCCGTGCCGACTCCCCTTGTTCTACCGCGTTCAACCGCCTCCGTGACCACGCGGTCGTGTTCTTCCACCATCCCTCAACACGAGGGGGCGCGTCCGGTGAAGTGCGCCGGGGTGACGAAGGCCGCTTGTTCATTCGATTGGCCTGTACATGACCGGCTTGTGGGCGCCAGACTGTCCGCCGACCCACCTCACCCCCCGCTCCAGGAGCCTCAGGAGTCTTCCATGCCCCTGCGCGCCAGACAGCGTTGTCACGCGCTCCTCGCCGCCCTCGTCACCCTCACCGCGACGGCCCTCCTGGCCGCCGCACCGCCGGCCTCCGCCGCCGACACCTGGACCGAGGCCGGTTCCGACCGCGCCGACCCGCTCACCGAGAGCCAGGGCCTCACCTCGGTCGAGGTCCCCGCCGGCTCCGCCAACCGGTACACCGGCATCGGCACCATCCCGATCGGCGTCTCCACCCGCGGCTGGAACCACGTCGGCGACCCCGACGCCTCCTACGACGGCCACTACATCGAGCCCTACCAGGCCGACTCCGGCACCGCGAAGATGTACCGCGTGCAGGCGCCGAACGGGGCCTGGTCCGAGTACGTCCACACGCTCGGCCCGGGCGAGGCGCTCAACAACTCCTGGGTCGCCGTCTCGCCGGACGGACAGTGGATGCTGTCCGGTGAGTGGGGCACCATGACCCGCTTCCTGGTCTTCCCGACGCCCGGCGTCAACGCGAGCACCTCGCCCTCGGCGAACCTTCCCCAGGCGGCGACCGTCACCCTCGACCACGCCGTCCGGGACGTACAGGGCTGCGACTTCGTGAGCGCTACGCAGCTGCTGTGCTCCTCGGACGACCCGGCGGGCACGCTCTTCGGTTACACCAAGCCGCTCCTCCAGATCGACCTGAGCGCCGCCCCCACCGGCTCCGGGAACGTCTCCGGGCATGTCACGGCACTGCGTCAACTGCCCCTGAGGAGCTCCTGCTCGGGCTCGTTCGAGGCCGAGGGGATCGACTACGACCGCCGTACCGGGACCCTGCGGGTGATCGTCGTCTCGCCCGGCTTCTGCGTCCTGACGGACAGCAAGACGTACCGCTTCACCAGGAGTTGAGCCCCTGACGGGCGGGTGCCGGCCCTGCGCGAAATGAGGGTCGGCACCGATGGCCGGGCCCGGGGGCCGGATGCGACGGTGGGACGAACACCCCACGACACCAAGGGAGATCTCGCATCCACCCCCGTGAAACACAGCCTGTACGACGTCCCGCCGCACCCCCGGGGGAGGTGACCCGTGGGACACGCTGACACCCTGCTCGCCATGGGCGGCGCCTTCCTGGCCGCCGCGTTCCTGGCCCGTCTCGGCGGCCGGATCGGACTGCCGACGATCCCGCTGTTCATGCTCGCCGGCATCCTGCTCGGGCCGCACACCCCCGGCCTGGTCCTGGTCGAGGACCCGCACGACTTCGAGATGCTCTCCGCGCTCGGCCTGGTGCTGCTGCTGTTCTACCTGGGCCTGGAGTTCCACGTCGACGACCTGCGCACCGGCGGCAGGCGCCTGCTCGCGGCGGGCGGCATCTACCTCCTGGCGAACGTCGGCGCCGGTCTCGGCTTCGGGTTCGCGCTGGGCTGGGGGACCCGGGAGGCGCTGGTGCTCGCCGGGGTCCTCGGCATCTCCTCGTCCGCGATCGTCACCAAGATCCTCATCGACCTGGGGCGGATCGGCCGCCCCGAGACCCGGCTGATCCTCGGCGTGATCGTGGTCGAGGACATCTTCCTCGCGCTCTACCTGGCCGCGCTGCAGCCGGTCATCAGCGGTGCGCACGGACCGGTGGAGGTGCTCCTGCAGGCGGGCAAGGCCTTCGGGTTCCTGCTGGCGCTGGCCGCCGCCGCCCGGTACGGGACGCGCTGGATCGGCCGGCTGGTCCAGGTCCGGGACGACGAACTCCTGGTCATCAGCTTCCTCGGCGCCGCGGTGCTCGTCGCCGGGGTCTCCGAGGTGCTCGGCGTCGCCGACGCCATCGGCGCCTTCATGGTCGGGCTGATCCTGGCCGGCACCCCCTCGGGCCCCCGCATCCGCCGACTGGTGCACCCGCTGCGCGACGCCTTCGCCGCGATCTTCTTCTTCGCCTTCGGGCTCTCCATCGATCCCGGCGTCGTCACGTCCGTCGCCGGACCCGTCGCCGCGGCTGCGGCCGTGACCGTGGTGATGAACATCGTCGCCGGACTGCTCGTCGCCCGGCTCTACGGCTACGGCGCCCAGCCCGCCGCCGACATAGCCACCACCCTCGTGGCCCGGGGCGAGTTCGCCCTGATTCTCGGCGCGATGGCGGCCAGCGCGGGGCTGGACGCACGTCTGGCGCCGTTCATCGCCGGGTATGTCCTTGTCCTGGCCGTACTCGGCCCCGTGGCCGCGGGGCGGGCCCATCTGCTGGCCCGCGTCCTGGGGTCGCGTCGTCGGCCCCGGACGCCGGGGGAGGACACCGCACCGGCGCCGGTCTCCGTCGCGGTGGGGGCGGACGCCGAACGGTAGGGGCCGTGTGAAGGAGGAGTCATGCGCCAGCCCGACGACGAACACCTGGTCGATCTCGCGGCACGGCTGGAGCGTGACGACCCACGGTTCGCCCGTGCGCTGGGATCGGGCCGTCCCGCCCGGCCCCGCGAGTACCGGCGCACCGGCGCCTGGGGGACCCTGGCCGTCGCCCTGGCCCTGCTGGCCGCGGGCATGGCGGTGCCCGAGGGCCTTCTCGTGGCGCTGGGACTGGTGTTGGCCGGCATCGCCGTACCTCTGTTCGATCCGCAGCGGGATCGTCCGCAGCGCGGACCTCGTCGCCGGTAGTGCTCCGGGAAAGGTGGTGCTTTTCTGGGGGTGTGGCGCGGCTCGCGGGGAACCCGGCGGTCCGGTCATCGCCACGAGAGGAGCGACCACGATGGATCGTGAGCAAGCGCACGAGGAGTCCGTCTCCCTGGAGATCAGCGGATGCAGCGCGGAGGACGCGCGGATCGTCTTCGACACGCTGGCCGCGTGCTTCGAGTCGGACCGGGGTGCGGACGAGGCGCCGCAGCAGCTCCATGAATCGCGGCCGATGGTGTGGCTGGGGACCTTCGAGGTGACCGAGACGCGTTCCTGTCCGCCGCCCGCGCCGTTGTCGTCCTCGGTCGAGGCCGATGCGCAGGGGGGCTACTGGGCCATCGAGAGGCTTCGGACGACGTTGGACTCGATGTTCACGGTGAAGGACCTCGCGTCCGCGTCGGGGGATCAGGAGCGCGAACTGCACGTGCGGCTGGAGAGCCGCTGAGCCCACCGGCCGCGGCACCGCCGTGGCCGGTCGCGCAGGTCCCCCGCGCCCCTGAAGGGGCGCGGGGAGGTGTTCCCCCTGTGATCAGCCCTGGCGTACCGGCACCACCACCATCTCCGCCACGTTGACGTTCGGCGGCGCCGCCGTCGCGAAGGCGACGGCCTCCGCGATGTCCTGGGCGGTCAGGGGGTTCACCTCGGTGCGCATACGGGACAGCGCCGCCCGGGCCCCGGCGTCCCGCATGTCCCCGCCCAGCTCGGTCGTGGTGACCCCGGGCTCGATGTTCTTCACGCGGACGCCGCGCGGACCGAGCTCGGCGCGCAGATTGCGCGTGAGGTGGGCGACGGCCGCCTTGGTGGCGCAGTAGACGGACCAGTCGGGGAAGAGGAGATGCCCGCCCACGGAACCGACGTGGACCAGGTCGGCCGGGCCGCCGCGGGAGGCCGCTTCGAGAAGGTCGTCGGTGAAGGCGCGGGACGTGTGCAGCAGACCGCGCAGGTTGACGTCGATCATGCGATCCCATTCGTCGGTCGCGGCGCGCTCGAAGGGGGCGCCCAGCATCACGCCGGCGTTGGCCACGACCAGGTCGACGGTGCCGAGCGTCCCGGTGACGGCGGTGGCCGCCCGCGCCACCGCCTCGGCGTCGGTCAGGTCCACGGCGACGGGCAGGACGGTTCCGGTGGCGGAGGGGCGCAGTTCGTCCGCCAGCGTCTTGAGGCGGTCCTCGCGGCGGCCCAGCAGGGCCACACTCGCTCCGCCGTCGGCGAGGCGCCGGGCCGTGGCCGCGCCGATCCCGCTGGTGGCACCGGTGACGACCGCGACGCGGTGGGTGTGGTTCCAGGTGTGTGTCATGCCCTCCACGGTGGGCTCGGCGCCGGCCGGTGACCAGGCCGTGTCCCCCCGAGGAGAGCGGATCGTAGGAGTACCGCGGCCACCTTGCGGGCTCCCGTGGGGCCGCCACCCGCCCTAGGGTCGAGGGCATGGACAGTGACAACCGGCTCGGCCTGTTCCTGCGTGCCCGCCGTTCCCTCGTCCGGCCCGAGGACGCGGGACTGCCGGCCGGGAGCCGGCGCCGGGTGGCGGGCCTGCGCCGCGAGGAGGTCGCGGTGCTGGCCGGGGTCAGCACCGACTACTACGTGCGCCTGGAGCAGGGACGCGAGCGGAACCCCTCGGCGCAGGTGGTCGACGCGCTGGCACGGGTGCTGGGTCTGGAGGAGGACGCCGTCGACCATCTGCACGGCCTGGCCCGTCCCGTGGCCGACCGGTCCGGGGGCGGCCGGCGGTCGGAGGCGGTGAGCCCGGCGCTGCTGCGGATGATGGAGGGCTGGCACCGCACTCCGGCGGTGGTCCTGGACCGCTGCCTGACCGTGCTGGCCCACAACGTCCTCGGCGGCGCGCTGTTCGCCGGGCACACCCACAGCGGGGATCTGCTGCGGCTGGTCTTCCTCGACCCGGACGCCCGCGAGTTCTATCCGGACCGGGAGTCCGTGGCGGTGAACACCGTGGCCGCGCTGCGGGCCGCCGCCGGGACCGGTCAGGAGGATCCGGGGCTGGTCGCCGCGGTCGGTGAACTCTCGCTGCGCAGCGAGGAGTTCGGCCGGCTCTGGGCCCGCCACGACATCCGCCGCAAGACCCGCGAGAGCAAACGCTTCCGGCATCCGCTGGTCGGTGAACTGACCCTGGACTACGAGTCGTTGACCGTCAACAGCGCCCCGGGGCAGCAGCTGGTCGTTTATCAGGCCGAGCCCGGCAGCCCGTCCGAGCAGGCACTCGCGCTGCTGGGGAGCCTGGCCGCGCCCGGGACCGAGAAGTCCGGCGAGCCGAACGGCAGGGGCACGTACACCTGACGCGGCCGACGTGCTCCGGATCACCCCGCCCGGTTGTGCAACTAGTTGCATAAACATGTCGCGGTCCTCTACAACAGAGAGCACGAGACCGCGACGGAGGGGCCCGATGAGCCGTTACCCGCACCTGCTGAACCCGCTCGACCTGGGCTTCACCACCCTGCCCAACCGTGTGCTGATGGGCTCCATGCACGTCGGCCTTGAGGAGGCCGAGCGTGGCTTCGAGCGCATGGCCGCCTTCTACGCGGAGCGGGCGCGCGGGGGAGTGGGCCTGATCGTGACCGGCGGCATCGCGCCCAACGAGGAGGGGCGGCCCGCCGAGGGCGGCGCCAAGCTCACCACCGACGCGGAGGCCGAGCAGCACCGGACCATCACCGAGGCCGTGCACCGCGAGGGCGGCCGGATCGCGATGCAGATCCTGCACTTCGGCCGGTACGCCTACCACCGCGACCTCGTCGCCCCGAGCCCCCTCCAGGCGCCGATCAGCCCCTTCGTGCCCCGCGCGCTCACCGACGCCGAGGTCGAGCGGACCATCGACGACTACGCCCGCACCGCCCGCCTCGCCCGGCAGGCCGGCTACGACGGCGTGGAGATCATGGGCTCCGAGGGCTACCTCGTCAACGAGTTCATCGCCGCCCAGACCAACCACCGCACCGACCGCTGGGGCGGCTCGTACGAGAACCGCATGCGCCTGCCCGTGGAGATCGTGCGGCGGGTGCGTGAGGCGGTCGGCGAGGACTTCATCATCGTCTACCGGCTGTCCATGCTGGACCTCGTCCCGGGCGGCTCCACGCTCGACGAGGTGATCACCCTCGCCAGGGCCGTCGAGGCCGCCGGCGCCACGATCATCAACACCGGCATCGGCTGGCACGAGGCCCGCATCCCCACCATCGCGACCTCGGTGCCGCGCGGCGCCTACACCTGGGTGACGAAGCGGCTCATGGGCGAGGTGTCCATCCCTCTCGTGACCACCAACCGCATCAACACCCCCGAACTCGCCGAGGAGTTGCTCGCCGACGGGTACGCCGACATGGTCTCCATGGCCCGCCCGATGCTCGCCGACCCGGAGTTCGTGAACAAGGCCGCGGCCGGGACGCCCGAGGCCATCAACACCTGCATCGGCTGCAACCAGGCCTGCCTCGACCACACCTTCGGCGGGAAGATCACCTCCTGCCTGGTCAACCCGCGCGCCTGCCACGAGACCGAGCTGGTGCTGGCCCCGACCCGGCTGAAGAAGCGGGTTGCGGTCGTCGGAGCCGGTCCCGCGGGTCTCGCCTGCGCCGTCTCCGCCGCCGAACGCGGCCACGAGGTCACCCTGTTCGACGCCGCGAGCGAGATCGGCGGCCAGCTCAACGTCGCCCGCAAGGTCCCCGGCAAGCAGGAGTTCGACGAGACCATCCGCTACTTCCGCCACCAACTCGACGCCCACGGCGTGGACGTACGGCTGAACACCCCCGTGGACGCGGGGGACCTGTCCGCCTACGACGAGGTCGTCGTCGCCACCGGCGTCACCCCGCGCACCCCCGACATCCCGGGCGTCGACCACCCCAGCGTGGTCGGCTACCTCGACGTCCTGCGCGACGGCGCCCCCGTCGGCGACCGGGTCGCGATCCTCGGTGCCGGCGGCATCGGCTTCGACGTCGCCGAGTTCCTCACCGACGGCGGCGACAAGGCGCACGAGAACCCCGAGACGTACTTCCGCCAGTGGGGCGTCGACATGGACTACGCGGCACCCGGCGGACTCGCGGCCCCCGAGCGGCCCGCCCCGCCCCGCACCGTGCACCTCCTCCAGCGCAAGACCAGCAAGGTCGGCGCCGGGCTCGGCAAGACCACCGGCTGGATCCACCGCACCGAGCTCAAGCACCGGGGCGTCACCATGGTCCCCGGGGTGCGCTACGACCGCATCGACGACGCCGGACTGCATGTCACCGTCGGCGAGGAGAGCACGGTCCTGGAGGTCGACACCATCGTGCTGTGCACCGGGCAGGAACCGCGCCGGGACCTGTACGAGGAGCTCGTCGCCGCGGGCCGCAGCGCGCACCTGATCGGCGGGGCCGACGTGGCCGCCGAACTGGACGCCAAGCGGGCCGTCAAGCAGGGCACCGAGGTCGCGGCCGCCCTCTGAGGCGCGTCCCTAGGATGAGCCCATGTCACTCCCGCACGCGATCCTCACCGCACTGCTCGAAAGGCCGTCGGCGGGGCTGGACCTGACCCGCCGGTTCGACAGGTCGATCGGCTACTTCTGGTCGGCCTCGCACCAGCAGATCTATCGCGAGCTGGGAAAACTGGAGGCCGAGGGCCATATCCGGGCCATTCCGGCGGCCCAGCCGACCCGCGGGCAGAAGAAGAGCTACGAGGTCCTGCCCGCGGGCCGCGCCGAACTCGAACGCTGGACGGCCGCGGCGCAGGACCCCAAGCCGCACCGCGACACCCTGCTGCTGCGGCTGCGCGCGGCGGCCGTCGTCGGCACCGAGGGCCTGGAGGCCGACCTGCGCCGCCATCTCAACCTGCACCGGCGGCAGTTGGCCGAGTACGAGGAGATCGAGGAGCGCGACTTCCCGCCCGGCAACGACAGCGCGCAGGCCAGGCTTCAGCACCTGGTCCTGCGCGCGGGCATCGAGCTGGAGACCTTCTGGACGCAGTGGCTCACCGAGGCACTGCGCGAGTTCGCCGAACTCCCTGACAGCTGAGGGCTTTTCGCGGGCCTTCAGAGGCGGTACGGCCGCGAGCGGCGGCGCAGGAACCACCCCGCGGCCACCGCGCCGACCGCCACCAGGCCGCCGCCGACCGCCAGCGTCAGGGTGCCGTAGTCCTTGGTGGCGCCGCCGAGACCGCCCATGACCCCGCGGGACGGCGAGGCCGTGGCCGTCGCCGAGATCGTGGGTGTGGCGGTCCCCGAGACGATGATCGACTGGGTGCCCGCCGTGCTGTTGTCGAAGGCGCACATCACGATGACGGTGTACGTGCCGGGGCTCACGTTCGACCAGGCCGCGGACTGGAGCGAGGTGGTCCCCGACAGGGCCGCCTGCCGGCCCTGGCTGAAGTTCGCCTGGCTGCTGGTGAGGAGTGAGGCGGTGCCCCAGCCGCCGGTGGTCGCGGTACGGGAGCAGGCGGTCGTCGTGACGGAGACCGTGGATCCGGAGGTGCTCACGGAGATGCCCGATGCCGCGGCGGCCGGCCCGGCGGTCAGGGCGAGCGGCAGCGCGGCGACGGCCGCGACGGTCAGGCCGGAGCGGAGAAGTAGCTGTTCAGTGCGCATGGACTGCCCTCCGGCGGCACGGTTGGCGGTACATCCGTGGCGCCGCCTAGGTGGGGGAAGCCCGTGCTGCCTCAAGGACAGCCAATGGGTGCGGGGCCCGGGCCGCACGCGGAGCGCCGCCGGACAGGTGACGGGCCGCTCCGCCCGGCGTGGACGTGAGTGGCCGTCATGGGGCGGCGGGGGCGCCCGTCGTCACCGACCGCTCCGCCGACAGCCCGCCCCAGGTGCCGTCGGGCAGCCGCGCCCGGATCCGCACCCGGTGCCTCTCCCCGGCCTCGCGTCCCAGATAGAAGCCGTACGTCGCCCTCCCGCGCGGAGGTGCCCCGCCGAACACGAGCGAGGTGGCGGACCTGCCGTCGAGGTGGACCTGGTACTCCGTGACGACACCGTCCGTCCTGGGCGGCGTCCAGGACAGGTCGAGGTAGTACGCGCCGTCGGCCTGCCGCCGGGTGCTCGCACGGAAGTCCGTCGGTGCCGTGTCCCGGCCGTCGTCGGTGCCCGGCGTGGTGAGGCGGACGGTGTCCCCGGCGGGCGAGAGGTTGTCGGCGGCGTCCCGGGCCCGGACGGTGAAGGAGTAGCGGGTGCCCGGACGCAGCCCGGTGACCACGGCCACCGTCTGGTCGCCGCCCACACTGTGGATCTTCGTGCCGCCCTGATAGATGGTGTACGACACCACATCCCGGTCGTCCGCCGAGGCGGCCCAGCTCAGCTGGACGGCCCGGCTGCCCGCCGTCCGGCCCCGCAGCTCACCCGGACGGGTCGGGGCGGAGCGGTCCGCCGCCGCGGCCGCCGGAGTCGTGGCCCGCACCTCCCGGCTCGGCGGCCCGAGGCGCCCCTCGGTGTCGCGGGCCCGCACGGTGAGGACATACGGGGTGCCGGGCCTGAGCCTGGTGACATCCACCATGTGCTGTGAACCAGGCACATCCCGGACCTTCGTGGTGCCGCGATATACCTCGTAGCGCTCGATTCCCGTGCCGACGGCGTTCCACATCAGGTGCACGCTGGTCGCGCTGCCCGCGGCGGCGGTGACGCCCACGGGGGCGGCGGGCAGCCGGCCGCTCTCGCCGTCGTCCGGTCCGCCCCATCCGCAGGAGCCGACCAGGACGAGCGCGGCGCACAGGCACAGGGATACGGGAACGCCTCGCACGTCTCTGCCTCCCGGGAGAACGCCACGGCAATGGTCCGGACCAATATGGCGCCGGTCGGTTGCCCGCGGCAAGAGGGCGGCCGTGCGGGCGGGTCCGGGGAGGGTTACGTATGCTGAAGACCTTCTCGGCCGAACTCTCCACCAGGGAACCGGAGTTCGTGCCGGTGGCGCGGGCCGCTGTCGTCGCTGTCCCCGCGCCGTCGGGTGGCCGGGAGGCCGGAGTTCGTCGAGGACTCCGGTCCCCGGCCCCTGCCCCGTCCGGCCCCTCTGCGGTGGCCGCCCGGCTGAAGCGGCATCAGATTGGGCTGAGTGCCCGTCAATGCCCCCGAGGAGAGGGTCCCTTATCGTGCGTGTCCAGTCGCTGACGCTGGCCGCGGCAAGTGCCGCTCTGCTCGCCCCGACCACGCCCCCCGTCATGGAGCACGCCACCGCCCGGACGGAGCCGGTGGTGCGGGCGGAGGGGAAGGTCGCGGCCGCCGACCTCCTGGCCAGGGTGCGCAGCTGCGACCCCGTCTCACGCGGCAGGTACCGCAGTGACGACGGCACGGCCGCGAACATCCCCGTCTGCGGCACCCCGGAGGCCGTCTTCTGGAAGGCCGACATGGACATCGACTGCGACGGCCGGCCCGGCCCCCGCTGCAACCGGCGCACCGATCCGCTGTTCTCCGACGCCACCGCCTTCGAGCAGTCCGACGGCCGCTACCTGAGCGCCGAACGCCTGCCGTACATCGTGGTGCCGGCCCCGAGCCGGATCTGGGACCACCGCGAGCACGGGGTGCGCGGCGGCTCGGTCGCGGCCGTCGTCTACGGGGACCGGGTGCTGTACGCCGTGGTCGGGGACGTGGGCCCGGGCCACATCATCGGCGAGGCGTCCTACGCCACCGCGAAGGCCCTCGGGATCCGTCCCGATCCGCGCGGGGGCGGCACGCCCTCCGGCGTCACCTACATCGTGTTCAGGAACACGAAGGTGAAGCCGATCGAGGACCATGCCGCCGCCGTCGCGACGGGGGAGCGGCTGGCGGAACTGTTCGTCCAGCGGAAATGAACCCGCCGGGATCCGCCGCACCGCCGTCCGGCCGCCGTGGTGGAAGCCGTCACACCTTCCGGTAGGTGTACGCCTCCGCGGCCGCCGCCTCCACCGCCGCGAGGTCCGCTCCGGCCGCCGCCGTGACGACCGCGGCGACCGCTCCCTCGACGAAGGGCGCGTCCACCAGCCGGGTGCCCGCGGGGAGTTCGTCCCCTTCCGCCAGCAGCGCCTTGACGGTGAGCACCGCACTGCCGAGGTCGGTCAGGACGGCGACCCCGGCGCCCCGGTCCACGGCGGCGGCCGCACCGGCGATCAGCTCCGCACTCGTACCGAGTCCGCCGCCCTCGGTGCCACCGGCCGCCGCGACGGGTACCTCCGTGCCACCGCCCGCGAGCCCCTTCGCCAGTTCCGCCACGGACGCGGCGACCTCCGCGCTGTGCGACACCAGCACGATCCCGACCAGCTTCCCGTCACTCACCCGCGGCCTCCGCGAGTGCGGCGATCAGCAGGGCGGCCGAGGTCGCGCCCGGGTCCTGGTGCCCGATGCTGCGCTCGCCGAGATAGCTCGCCCTGCCCTTGCGGGCCTGCAACGGCGTGGTGGCCAGGGCCCCTTGCTCGGCGGCCGTCCGCGCGGCGGCGAAACCGTTGCCCAGCGCGTCGACGGCCGGCACCAGCGTGTCGATCATGGTCTTGTCGCCCGGGGCGGCCCCGCCGAGCGTCATGACCGCCTCCACACCCGCCCGCAACGCCTCGGCGAGCTGTTCGGCCGTGACCTCACCGGCGTCCCCGAGCGCCTTGCCGGTCCGTCGCAGCAGGGTCCCGTACAGGGGGCCCGAAGCGCCGCCCACCGTCGAGATGAGCGTGCGGCCGGCGAGGACGACGATCGCGCCCGGCGTGTCAGGGGCCTCTTTCTCCAGGGCCGTGGCCACCGCGGTGAAACCGCGTTGAAGGTTGCTGCCGTGGTCGGCGTCCCCGATGGGGGAGTCGAGGGCGGTGAGTCGTTCCGCCTCGCGGTCGACGGAGGCGGCCGTCGCCGTCATCCAGCGGCGGAAGAAGTCGGCGTCGAGCACTGGATCTCCTTGCGTGGTCGGTACGTTGATCGCTTGCTCACACTCCCCAGCGCAGCCCCGGAGTCCGCACCGGAGCGTCCCACAGGCGCAGCAGCTCCTCGTCCACCTGGCACAGGGTGACCGAGGCGCCGGCCATGTCGAGCGAGGTGACGTAGTTGCCGACCAGGGTGCGGGCGACGGCGACCCCGCGGTCGGCGAGCACCCGCTGCACCTCGGCGTTGAAGCCGTACAGCTCCAGGAGCGGGGTGGCTCCCATGCCGTTGACCAGGACGAGCACGGGGTTGCGCGGGCTCATGTCGTCCAGGATCGCGTGCACCGAGAAGTCGGCGATCTCCCGGGAGGTCATCATCGAGCGGCGCTCCCGGCCGGGCTCGCCGTGGATGCCGACCCCCAGTTCCAGCTCGCCGGCCGGCAGGTCGAAGGTCGGGCTGCCCTTGGCGGGCGTGGTGCACGCGCTCAGCGCGACGCCGAAGCTCCGGGAGTTCTCGTTGACCTGACGGGCGACCGCCTCCACCCGCTCCAGCGGCTGCCCCTCCTCCGCCGCGGCGCCCGCGATCTTCTCCACGAACAGGGTGGCGCCGGTACCGCGCCGGCCGGCCGTGTAGAGGCTGTCGGTCACCGCCACGTCATCGTTGACCAGAACCTTCGCGACCTGGATGCCCTCGTCCTCCGCGAGCTCGGTCGCCATGTCGAAGTTGAGCACGTCGCCCGTGTAGTTCTTCACGATGAACAGCACACCCGCCCCGCTGTCCACAGCGGCCGCCGCGCGCACCATCTGGTCGGGCACCGGGGAGGTGAAGACCTCGCCGGGGCAGGCCGCGGAGAGCATGCCCGGTCCGACGAATCCGCCGTGCAGCGGCTCGTGCCCGGAGCCGCCGCCGGAGATCAGGGCCACCTTTCCGGCCACGGGGGCGTCCCGCCGTACGATCACCCGGTTCTCGACATCCACGGTCAACTCCGGATGCGCGGCCGCCATGCCGCGCAGGGCGTCGGCGACCACGGTTTCCGGGACGTTGATGAGCATCCTCATGGGTATCTCCTGGTGGGATGGGCGGATGGGCTGTTACCTGTGTTTATCAGGTCACCGTGGGCGGGGTCGGTAGGGGATCTCGGCGGCCCGCGGACCTGGGGACGGGGTTTCCGGCGGTGCCGACGCCGGTCGGCTGATGGCTTTCGTGGCGGCCCGTCAGAGCTCCATCGGTGGTCGGCGGCGAACGGCGGTGACGCTGCTACCGGCAGTATCGACCTTGTGGCAGCGAAGGTCACGTGCGCGGATGCGCTCAGGTGCGCCCGGGGGCTCGGCTCGGGTGACCGCTGCGGCGATCGGCGTCATTCGATGCGCGGGGAGCGTGGTGGCACGGCACGCGGCGGGCTTCGCGCCCCGTGCCACGAGCCGGGCCGAGCCGAGTGCCGGGCTCACAGACCGTGGGCGGTGGGGTGCAGCGGTTCGTACAGGGGAAGCTCCGCGCCGCTGGGCAGCCGGATCGCCGTCAGCCTGCCCCAGCGCTGTTCGCTGACCTGGCGGGTGATCTCGACGCCCTGGGAGCGGAACTCCCGGAGCTGGGCATCGAGGTCGTCGCACATCAGGTAGAACTCGTGCCGGGGCGGTTCGTCGCTCGGGTGCACGGCGACTTCGGCCGGGGGCAGCTTGAGGACGAGCCAGCCGCCTCCCGCGTCGACGCCGGGAAACCCGAGGACGTCACGGATGAAGACACGGTCGGCCTCGGCGTCCTGGCTGTAGAGGATGACATGTGCACCGCTGATCATGGCTGGCTCCTGCCGTCGGCGTGCTGACCGGTTCCTCCAGGGTCTCGCAGCACGGGCCCCCAGGACGACTCTTGACCTGCTCCTTCACGTCGTGTCTCGCGCCGCGCGGTCACCTGTCGTCGACGCGGCGCCCGGTGCGTAGGTGGTGCCTACAATGGATCTGAAAGTCTTGTGACCTGGATCACAGGAGGAGCGGCAAAAATGAGCACCCCGACCACAGAAACCGGAAACATTGCGGACCCCGGCCCGCTCGGCCTCGCCGCCTTCGCCGCGACGACCTTCGTTCTCAGCACCTTCAACGCCGACCTGATCACCGACAAGAGCCTCGTCGCCGTTGTCCTTCCGCTCGCCCTCTTCTACGGCGGGCTGGCCCAACTCCTCGCCGGAATGTGGGAGTTCCGCAAGGGCAACACCTTCGGGGCGACCGCGTTCTGCTCCTTCGGCGCCTTCTGGCTGTCGTACGCCGCCTACGCGAAGTTCGTCGCGGGCGACCTGCCGGCGTCCACCGCGCACCAGGCCAGTGGGCTGTTCCTACTGGTGTGGGCGGTCTTCACGGTCTACATGACAGTCGCCGCGACCCGCACCACCGGGGCGATCCTCGCGGTGTTCGTCACCCTGTCCGCGACGTTCATCGTCCTGTGCGTCGCCGACTTCGCGCAGTCCCCCGACACCGTCAAGGCCGGCGGCTGGCTGGGGCTGGTCACGGCCGTGTGCGCCTGGTACGCCTCCTTCGCCGGCGTCACCAACTCCACCTACCACCGCTCGGTCGTGCCGGTCTTCCCGAAGATCGGCGAGCACCTGGGGTCCCGCCGTACCCACCACCGCGGTCCCTTCGGAGCCCACGCATGACCGACACCGGCGGCGAGACACTCTCCAACCTGCTGCGGGAGGAACGGCGGTTCCCGCCCCCGCCCGAGCTGGCCGCCGCGGCCAACGCCACCGCGGCGGACTACGAACAGGCCGACACCGACCGCCTCGCCTTCTGGGCCGCGGCGGCCGGTCGGCTGGACTGGGCGCAGCCGTGGGACGAGGTGCTGGACTTCAGCCGCGCCCCGTTCGCCCGGTGGTTCGTCGGCGGTCGCCTCAACGCCGCCTACAACTGCCTGGACCGGCACGTGGAGGCCGGTCGCGGCGGCCGGGTCGCCTTCCACTGGGAGGGCGAGCCGGGCGACACCCGCACCCTCACCTACGCCGAGCTGACGGCCGAGGTCTGCCGAGCGGCCAACGCCCTGCGGGAACTCGGGGTCACCGCCGGCGACCGGGTGGCGATCTACCTGCCGATGATCCCGGAGACCGTGGTGGCGATGCTGGCCTGTGCCCGGATCGGCGCCCCGCACACCGTGGTCTTCGGCGGCTTCTCCGCGGAGGCGCTGCGCGGCCGGATCCTCGACTGCGACGCGCGCGTGGTGATCACCGCGGACGGCGGCTACCGCCGGGGCAAGCCCTCGGCGCTGAAACCCGCGGTGGACGAGGCCGTGAGCGCGTGTCCCGACGTACGCAGTGTGCTGGTGGTCCGGCGCACCGGACAGGAGGTCGACTGGACCGACGGCCGGGACGTGTGGTGGCACGACCTGGTGGACGCGCAGCCCGCCCAGCACGAGGCCGAGGCCTTCGACAGCGAACACCCGCTGTACATCATGTACACCTCCGGTACGACGGCCCGCCCCAAGGGCATCCTGCACACCACGGGCGGCTACCTCACACAGGTGGCCTGGACGCACTGGGCGGTGTTCGACGTCAAGCCGGAGCGGGACGTGTTCTGGACGGCGGCGGACATCGGCTGGGTCACCGGCCACTCGTACATCGTGTACGGCCCGCTCGCCAACGGCGTCACCTCCGTGCTGTACGAGGGGACACCGGACACACCGCACCAGGGGCGCTGGTGGGAGATCGTCGAGAAGTACCGCGTGTCGATCCTCTACTGCGCCCCGACCGCGATCCGCACCTTCATGAAGTGGGGCGGCGACATCCCGGACGGCTTCGACCTGTCGTCGCTGCGTCTGCTGGGCTCGGTCGGTGAACCGATCAACCCGGAGGCGTGGATGTGGTACCGCAAGTACATCGGCGCCGACCGCTGTCCGGTCGTCGACACCTGGTGGCAGACGGAGACCGGCGCGCAGATGATCAGTCCGCTGCCGGGGGTCAGCGTGTGCAAGCCGGGCTCGGCCCTGCGCCCGCTGCCCGGCGTCGCGGCCGAGGTCGTCGACGACGCGGGCAAGCCGGTTCCCGACGGCTCCGGTGGCTATCTGGTCCTCACCGAACCCTGGCCGGCGATGCTGCGCACCATCTGGGGCGACGAGCAGCGGTACATCGACACGTACTGGTCCAGATTTCCCGGGATGTACTTCGCCGGGGACGGCGCCAAGAAGGACGAGGACGGAGACATCTGGCTGCTCGGCCGGGTCGACGACGTCATGAACGTCTCCGGACACCGCATCTCCACCACGGAGGTCGAGTCGGCCCTCGTCTCCCATCCGACGGTCGCCGAGGCCGCCGTGGTCGGCGCGACCGACGCCACGACCGGACAGGGCGTCGTGGCCTTCGTCATCCTGCGCGGTGACGCGGCGTCGGCGGGATCGGCCGATGCCGAGGAGGTGGCGGCCGAACTGCGCGCCCATGTCGCCAAGGAGATCGGCCCGATCGCCCGTCCGCGGCAGATCCTGGTCGTCGCCGAACTCCCCAAGACCCGCTCCGGCAAGATCATGCGCCGCCTGCTGCGGGACGTCGCCGAGCACCGCGACCTCGGTGACGTCACGACGCTCACGGACTCCTCGGTGATGGACGAGATCCGGGGTCGGCTGCCCGCGGGTGGCTCGGCCGGAGGCGAGGAGGTGTAGCCGGGCGGTCCCCGGCCGGGCGGTCATGCCGTGAGCAGTTTCCGGCCCAGCCGGTCGGCGGAGTCGTGGACACCGGGCAGGGCGAAGAAGTGGCCGCCGCCGTAGGGAGATGTAGTCGACGACGGACTCGTTGGTGACGGACGAGCCGGGGTCGGCTGCCCGCGGGTGGCTCGGCCGGAGGCGAGGAGGTGTAGCCGGGCGGTCCCCGTCGGGCGTGCCGGACTGACCCGGCGGGCGCACGCCGGGGGGCCGCGCCCAGCCCTGAGCACCCGCCCCTCGGCCCCGGGCACGTCGGCGTCGTCGCCGGCCGCCCGTCCACACCTGCGGCAACCGTGCCCAGGCGCCGGGCGCACCAGTGTGGGCGCCCCTCCCTCTCGGCCTGCCGTGGTCGCTGGTCGGCGAAAGCGCGCCTTGCCTGCGCCGGCCGCCATGAGGGCAGGGAGGCCGGCATCCGGTCGTGGAGCTGTCCGCGCAATGGGGCAGCAAAGATCGCCATCGGCGGGGCCGGGCGGCGAAGTCGAGGACGCACGCCGCCGGTGGCCAGGTGACGACCGGCCGGTGCCCGGCCCCGCGGCGGACCGGGCCGGGGTCAGCCGCGCAGGGGATTGGCGCGGGTCGTGGCCAGGAGGTACCAGGCGGTGGCGCCGGTGTGCCGGTAGGGGTAGTAGCCGAACCCGAAACCGGTGTCGAGCGGGCTGCTCGCCGAGACCACCCCGGAACGGGCCGGAAGGGCCGTGCCGCCGACGGTCTGGGCGTCGCCGAGGAGTTCCTGCGCGCGCTCGATCGAGCCCAACAGCCCGCGGGCGCGCTTCTCGTCGCCGGGGTGCCCCCGGTGGCGCAGGGCGAGCGCGAGGTGGGCGGTGCCCTCGAACCAGACGCCGTTGCGGTCCGGCCGGGGCTGACCGTCGGCGATGGGAGCTGCCTCGTTCGCCAGCAGGCTCGCGGAGCTGAAGGTGACGCCCTCGTACGACTGACCTGAGGGAACCGTGCTGTTGGGGCGGTCGGCCGTGTCCAGGACGGCCAGCTCGGCCGCGGCCCAGTCGAGGGAGCGGGCGTGGGCCCGGGAGGCGAGGGCGAGCTGGGTCCAGGTCTGGGTGTCCTCCGGGATCGGGGACCTGTTGACCGTCACGCCGTCGTTGGTGCCGGTGTAGAAGAAGCCTCCCGACGGCTCCCACATCTTCTCGACGAAGGCCCTGGCACGCGCGCGGCGCTCCCGCCAGACCTTGTCCCCGGTCAGCCGGGCGAGCCGCCCGAACAGGCCGACGAGGTCGGTGTTGTGCTCGGTCGAGGTGAACGGCAGCTTCTTGTCGGCCCCGTCGACCCCGAACTTGTAGCCGCCCAGCGGCTCGTCGGTCCGACCCACCCGCTCGATCCACTCGCCGATCCGCACCGCGCCGGTGAGGAAGCGCCGCCCACCGGTGCGTCCGGCGAGCGCGGCGAGCGCGATGCCGGCCCACGCCATGTCGCCCACGGCGGTACCGGTGAAGCCGAACTGGGTACCGACGTTGGCCGTGCCGTCCGCCCTGACGAACCCGTCCGGCTGCGGGGAGCCGTCGTAGAAGGTGTACGGCCCGACGTTGTAGGCCTGCCGCAGTCGGCCGTCGTCGTGCGCGGGGTCGTGGGCCTGCGCGTAGAGCAGCGCGTCACCGAGGGCCACGGCCCGCGACTCGCCGGCGGGGCACGCGAGATGGGCCAGGATCGCGAGGGCGTTGTCGTACGTGAACGCGGTGCTGAACAGTCCCGCCTGGTCCGTGTAGCTCTGGGTGAGCCGGATCGCTCCGTGGTCCGGGTAGGCGTCCATGGCGGCGGTCAGGAAGGCCTGCGCCCGGCGGGCCGCGGAGGCCGCCGACGGGCCCGGGGCCGCCTGGGCGGTGCCGGTGCCGGTCGCGGCGAGAACCGCGGCCCCGAGACCGGTCCCGATGAGCGTGCGGCGGCTGAGGGGCGGGCGGGGGCTGCCGGTCATGGGTCTCCTCGGGAGGTACGGGCCGGGTGTTCTGAGAGCGCTCTCAGAGGGCGGGGTCATTCTGCTGTCGTGTCGGAGGCGGGTCAACGTCTGGGAGGTGAGCAGTAGTTGGCCCCCGCTTGACGGCGAGGCGGTGTTCCTCCCCTCCGGCCCTGCGTCCACGTCCGGCTCCGCCGCCTTCAAGTCCGGTTCCGCCTTTTCGTCCGGCTCCGCCTTCACGCCGGGCCGGGAGGGATCAGCCTGCCCTGGGCGATGAGGGACGCGGCCTGTTTGAGGCGGCGGACGCGGATGCTGACGCTGTAGGCGTCGATGCCGGGGACGGCCGCCACCCGAGTCGTGAGGTAGCGATAGAAGTCCTCCGCGTCCAGGCAGTTGGCGACGACCATGATGTTGTGGTCGCCGCTCATGGCGCCGGCGAAGGCCACCTCCTCGTGGTCGGCCAACTCCTCGCCGACGCGCTGGAGATGGGCCGGAGCCGCCCGCAACCAGAGGATGGCGTTGAGGTGATGGCCCAGCCGCTCGGGGAGCAGGTCGACGTCGTACGAGAGGGCGCCCGAGGACTCCAGGGCGTCGAGCCGTCGGGCGACGCGCGCCTTGGACCAGCCGGTGAGTTCGGCGAGCCGGGTGTGAGTGGTCCGGCCGTCCTCGGCGAGGGCGTCGAGCAGGGGTGTGTCCTCGGCGGTGAGCGGCTGCAGGGGGCCGGTGGGCGTGGCCGGCCGGTCCGCGGTGAGCAGCGCCACCTGGTCCGGGGTGAGATGGCCGCCGTATCCGGACCATTCGGAGGCTCCGGCCGTGCCGAAGGGATGGATCAGCAGGTCGATGCTGACGTCCAGCACGGAGGCCGCCTTGGGCAGTTGCCGCAGCAGGATGTCGTCGCGGGGTGCGTCGACCGGTGAGTGGATCACGCAGATGATCTCCGAACCGCCCGAGGCGAGACCGACGTAGGCGATGTCGGGCCGGCGGGTGAGGGCGTCCGCGAGCGGGGCGACCCGGTCGGGGCGGCAGCGGATGCGGGTGATCCAGCGGGCCAGACCGTGCACCTCGGGGTTGATCAGGCCCACCACCCGCATCACCCCCTCGCGGCGCAGTGCCTGGTAGCGGCGGGCCGCGGTCTGCTCCGAAACGCCCGCCACCTCGCCGATGAGCCGGAAGGAGGCACGGGGGTGGTAGCGCAGCGCGCGGAGGATTTTCCTGTCGATCTCGTCGAACATGAGAGAAGTCTGCCAGTAGGGCGGGGTCCGGGTGGATGTTTGTGTTCACTTCTCGTCGTGACGTTGGAGGTTTGGCTCGCTGTCGCCGATGCTGGGGCGCCCGAGAACCAGTAAACGACCGCGGCGCGCGTCGCCGTAGAGGAGTTTCCCCGTGAATGTCACGACCCCGGCAAGCGGGCCGACCGACCGGCGGACGGCCACGCTCGTCATGGCCTGCCTCGGCGTCTTCGTCGCCTATCTGCCGGTCACCACGGTCGCCGTGAGCCTGCCCGCCGTCCAGTCGGCGCTCGGCGCGACGACCGCCCAACTGTCATGGGTCCAGGACGCGTTCGTCCTGCCCATGGCCGCGTTCATCCTGACCGCCGGTGCCGTCGGCGACGTCCACGGGCGAAAGAAGGTGTTCCAGGCCGGGCTGCTGTTCTCCGCGGCCGGTGCCGCCGTCGCGCTCACCGCGCAGTCGGTGCATCTGCTGTGGGTCGGGCAGGCGCTCGCCGGCCTCGGGGCGGCCACGCTGCTGCCCACCACGCTCGCACTGATCAGCCACGCGGTGCCCGACCACAGGGAGCGCGGCAGGTTCATCGGCCTGTGGGCCACCTCGCTGATGGCGGCGCTGGCCGTCGGCCCGATCATCGCGGGCGTGGTCCTGGACCACTTCGACTGGCGCTGGATCTACCTGCCGACGATCCCGGTCTCGCTGCTCGCGACCCTCTTCGCGGCACGGCTGCTGAGCGACTCGCGCGCGCCCTACGAACGGCGGCTGGACTGGCCCGGCCAGATCACCGCCACGGTTACGGTCACCGCCCTGGTCTACGGCGTCATCGAGGGCGGAGCCGACTCCTTCACCGCGCCGAAGGTACTGACGGCCCTCGCGGTGGCCGCCGTCAGCGGGATCGCCTTCGTGCTCGTCGAGCGGCGCGGCGACAGTCCGATGCTCGACCTCGCGCTGTTCCGCAGCCCGGCCTTCACCGCCACCACACTGGTCGCGATGATCACCTTCCTCGGGCTGATCGGTTTCTTCTTCCTGCTCAGCCTCTACTTCGGAATGGTGCAGCAGCTCGACACCCTGCAGGCGGCCTGGCGGATGCTGGTCGTGACCGCCTGCGCCATCCTGGTCGGCGGGCCCGTCGGACGCCTCATGCACCGGGTCTCCGCGCGCGTGCTGATCACGGGCGGCCTGCTGGTCGTCGCCGCCTCCCTCTTCTCCCTGGTCGGTGTCGACGCGCACACCTCCTTCCTCGCCCTAGCCTGGCGGCTGGCGCCGCTGGGGCTGGGACTGGGGGCCGTCATGACCCCGATGACCGCGACGGCCGTGGCCTCGGTGCCGCACCACCTGGCCGGCATGGCCGCGGCGGGCAACAACGCCTTCCGCCAGCTCGGCGGAGCGCTGGGCCCGGCGGTCCTGGGGGCGTTGCTGACCACCCGGGCGTTGGACCGCTTCCCCGGCCACCTGGCCGACGCCGGGCTGACCGGGGCGGCGCGGGAGCGGATCGTCACGGCGGCGGACCACGGGGGACTGGGCGCGGTCGCCGGACTCGACCTCGGAGCGGACACCGGGCGGGTCATGGGCGCCCTGGGGGAGGCCTTTTTGGACGGGTTGCGTCTGTGCCTGCTGGTCGCGGGTTCGCTCACGCTGCTGGCGGCGGTGGTCGCCCTCGTCCTCCTGCGCCGGCCTCGCGGCACGGGAGCGGGTCATACGCAGGTCGCCGCGTCGGGTGGGGCCGGTGGTACGGCGTCCATGGCTGGAGCTGCGGTGCTGTCGGGGAGCGACGGGGGTGAGGTGCGCGGGGAGGTGCGCGGGGAGGTGTGACGTGCGAGGGGGATGGCTGGGGCTGCTGTGGGCGGCGCTGCTTAAGGGGGGCGCCGGTCCGGAAAGGCGGCTGCGCTGCTCAGCGGGTGGGATGGCGATGGTGCCGGTGCCGGTGCCGGTGTCGAGGGGGCGGGATGGCGGTCGGCTCGACTGCTTCGGCGAGGCCCTGCTGTTGCTCGCGCCCCCAGAACGCTGCGGGCGCCTGGGTGAGGGGCACGGGAAGGCCGTGGAGATCGCCGTGCGGGCCATCTCCGACCGGTGGCGTCAACCCGACGCGGGGATCTGGGAGTTGAACGACCAGGTGTGGACCCGCAGCAGGTTCATCTGCGTCGCGGGCCTGCGGGCCGTGGCCGCGACGGCGCCCGCCATCCGCCCGCCGAGACCTGCATCTCCCTGGCCGACACCCTCCTCGACGCCGCCCTGCTGCCCGGCCTACGCGATGCCCTGTCCGCCGCAAATCCGCGCCCCCGGGCCACCGTCGCCCTCGCCACGTACCGTCGGGAAAGGCCGTGGTTCGCCCGCAACCGCGGCGGCCACGGGGCCTCGGGGCTGTACGCCGAGGAGTTCGACATCGCCCGGCGTCAGCTGGGCGGCAACCTCCCGCAGGTCTTCGTCCCCGCACTGCTGCTGGAGGCGGCCGCCCGGCTCGGTGAGTGACCGGGCGGCCGCCTCCAGCAGTCCCAGAGCTGTTCCGGACGGTTACCGCGGGGTCGGCCGCACGACCGGGTCCGCGACATGGCCGTGGACGTCAGCCGCCTCCCGGCCCGCCGCTGCCGAACGAGCCGCTGCTGCCCTCGTCCCAGCGGGGACGTTCGCTCCCCGAGCCGGTACGGGTCGGGCTGCTGCCGTGGTTGCCCAGTTCGTGCGGGGTCAGCCGGGTGTCGCTCCGGGGCACCTCGTCGGGCTCCCGGTGCTCCCTGACCTCGCGGACCGGCCCGCCCTCGGGCAGCCTCGGCTGCTCCTCCGGAGTGGGTGGACGCGACTCGCGGCGCTTGACCCGGGCGCCCAGCCAGAAGGCGCCGATCAGCACCGCCACGACCACCACACCCGCCACGATCACTCCGGCCGCGAGGCCGCCCCGGCCCGCGGCCAGGTCCATCCATTCGCTGTTCAGGGCTTGGTTCATGGAACGCGAGTACCCCCGGACCCCCGGGCGAACCGACCCGCCCCGCAGGGCCGAAAACCCCGGAAACCCCCGGGAACCCCGGGTTTGACGGCCCGGACCCCGGCTACCCGCACCGTGTGACGACTTCGACTTCTCAGCAGGAACTCTTCCGGTTCCTGGAGGACCGCTTCGCGTGCGCCCAGGCGTGCACCGAGTGCGCACGGGCCTGTGCGCTGCGCGCGAGCCTGGTCGATCCGGAGGGGACCGAGGAACAGGAACTACTGCGGCGCAAGGGCATCATGTGCGCCGAGGTGTGCGACGCGACCTGTCGCGTGCTGTCCGAGGAGAGCCATCTCGACGAGGCCGGCATCCGGGTCCAGCTGGAATGGTGCCGGTCGGTCTGCCTGGAGTGCGCTCAGGTCCTCGACCGGCACGCCGGCGCCGAGGACGCCGCCAAGGCGTGCCGGGAGTGCGCGCAGGCGTGCACGGATTTCATGGCGACCCTTCTCTGAGACCTCCGCGCCCACCCCTGCGAAACCTCCGCGCCCGACGGACCCGCCTCACGGACCTCCTCCCGGCCGTTCCCAATTTCTGGAACACGTTCTACGGTGTGCGCCGTCAGGACCGGTCCCGGGAGCCTGGAGGCGCCGTGCATCTCGACCACACACCCGAGCAGCAGCGGCTGCGCAGCGAACTGCGCACCTACTTCGCCGACCTGGTCCCCGACAACGCGCACGCCCGCTTCACCGACCGGGACGCCCAGAAGCGCTTCTACCGCGACACCATCCGCCGCCTCGGCGCCGACGGCTGGCTCGGCGTGGGCTGGCCCAAGGAGTACGGGGGCCGCGGCCTGACCGCGATGGAACAGTTCATCTTCTTCGACGAGGCCGCCCAGGCCGGCGTACCGCTGCCGCTGATGGCCCTCAATACCGTCGGGCCGACGATCATGCGGTTCGGCACCGAGGAGCAGAAGTCCTGGTTCCTGCCCCGCATCCTCTCCGGTGAGATCGACTTCGCGATCGGCTACAGCGAGCCCGGCGCGGGCACCGACCTGGCCTCCCTGAAGACCCGCGCGGTACGGGACGGCGACGAGTACGTCGTCAACGGCCACAAGATCTGGACCACCAACGGCGACACCGCCGACTGGGTCTGGCTCGCCGTGCGCACCGACCCCGACGCCCCGCCGCACAAGGGCATCACCATGCTCCTGATGCCGACCACCGACCCGGGCTACTCCTGCACCGTCATCAACACCCTCGCCTCGCACGACACGACGGCCAGCTACTACGAGAACGTCCGCGTCCCCGTCTCGCACCGGGTCGGCGAGGAGAACCAGGGCTGGCGGCTGATCACCAACCAGCTCAACCACGAGCGCGTCACCCTGGCCGCCCACGGCACCATGGCGATCCGGGCCCTGCACGACGTCCAGCGCTGGGCCATGGAGACCAAGCTCGCCGACGGCCGCCGCGTGATCGACCTGCCCTGGGTGCGCCGCCTCCTCGCCCGGACCCACACGAAGCTCGACGCCCTCAAGCTCCTCAACTGGCGGATGGTGAACGCCGTCCAGGACGGCACCCTCACCCCGCAGGACGCCTCCGCGGTCAAGGTCTACGGCTCCGAGGCCCGCCGGGACGCCTACGCGTGGCTCATGGAGATCGTCGCGGCGGCCGGCGCGCTGAAGGAGGGCTCGGCGGGCGAGGTCCTCCACGGCGAACTCGAACGCGGCTACCGCTCGGCGGTCATCTTCACCTTCGGCGGCGGCAACAACGAGATCCAGCGGGAGATCATCTCCTGGATCGGCCTGGGTATGCCGCGGGTACGGCGTTAGCCTGCGCGTATGACGGACGCGGCGAGCTTCGAGGCGGACGACCCCGGGCTGTTCACCCCGGCCTCGGTGACCTGGCAGATGCACGGCGACCCGATGATGTGGGTCGCCGGCATCCGCGCGCTCTACCTTCAGGCCCTGCACCCGCGGGCGGTGCGCGGGGTCATGCAGAACTCCGACTTCCGGCGCGACGCCTGGGGCCGGCTGATGCGCACCGCGAACTTCGTCGGCACCACCACCTACGGCACCACCGAGGCGGCGGAGAAGGCCGGTGCGCGGGTCCGGAAGATCCACAGCATGCTCGGGGCGACCGACCCCGCCACCGGCGAGCGCTACGGCGTCGACGAACCCGGGCTCCTGCTGTGGGTGCACTGCGCCGAGATCGACTCCTACCTCCAGGTCGCCCGCCGCTCCGGCTTCCGCCTCACCGACGAGCAGGCCGACCGCTACATCGCCGAACACCGGGTCAGCGCCCGCCTGGTGGGCCTGGACCCGGACGCCGTACCGGCGGACCAGGCGGAGATGGCCGCCTACTTCGAGAAGGCGCGCCCCGAACTCGCCGCTACGCCCGAGGCCCGCGCGGTGGACGAGTTCCTGCTCCGCCCGCCGACGCACCCGCTGCTCGTCCCCGCGCGTGAGGTGCTGTGGCGGCGCGTGGCCCAGCTGGCGTACGCCGCCCTGCCGCCGTACGCCCACGAGCTGTACGGCAGGAGAGCCGCCGAACCCACCACCGTCACCCGCCAGTTGCGTGCCACCGGCACCCTGCTGCGCTGCGTTCCCGCACGTCTGCGCTGGCAACTCCCGCCCAAACACATCCTCCGCGCCATGGCCCGCCTCGGCCCGGGCTCCCGGCCCGCCCCGTACAAACTCGGACGATAGGTCGCCATACTGGACGAGCCATGGGAGGGCGGGGCGAACTTTACGGGGGCGGTCGCAGGAGATGGGGGACAGCAGGCTCATCCAGGGGCGGTACCGGCTGCTCGACCTGATCGGGCGCGGCGGCATGGGCGAGGTGTGGCGGGCGCGCGACGAGTCCCTGGGCCGGCATGTCGCCGTGAAGTGTCTCAAGCCGCTGGGCGGGCAGCACGACCAGTCCTTCACCCGGGTCCTGCGGGAGCGGTTCCGGCGCGAGGCGCGCGTGGCCGCCGCCCTCAGCCACCGCGGCATCACGGTCGTCCATGACTTCGGCGAGTCGGACGGCGTCCTCTACCTGGTGATGGAGCTCCTGGACGGCCGCAACCTCAGCCAGCTCCTGGAGGACAACGAACAGCACCCCCTGCCCGTGTCCGACGTCATCGAGATCGCCGACCAGGTCGCCGCCGCGCTCGCCTACACCCACCAACAGGGCATCGTGCACCGGGACCTGAAGCCCGCCAACATCGTCCGGCTGACCGACGGCACCGTGAAGATCTGCGACTTCGGCATAGCCCGCCTCGGCCACGACGTCGACTTCACCTCCCGGCTGACCGGCACCGGCATCGCGATGGGCACCCCGCACTACATGTCACCGGAGCAGATAGGGGGTTCCGAGGTCGACCAGCGCAGCGACCTGTACTCCCTGGGGTGTGTGCTCTACGAGATCGCCACCGGGGCCCCGCCGTTCGACCTGGAGGACGCCTGGGCGATCCTCGTCGGCCACCGCGACACCCCGCCCCGGCCGCCGCGCAGCCACCGCGCCGAACTCCCGGAGTACCTCGACAAGGTCATCCTCGACCTGCTGGCCAAAGAGCCCGGACAACGCCCGCACGACGCACGGGAGCTGGGCCGCCGGATCACCCTGGGCCGCACCACCCCGGCGTACGTGCCCACCGTGGTGACCCCGCGGCCCGACCTCCGGCCGCCGGCCCCCTCCGAACCCGGCCGCCCCCGTGAGACCCGGCTGCCGTCCTGGACCCGGGGCATGACCACCGGCCACAAGGCCACCGGCGCCGGACTCGTCACCACGCCCCCGGACGCCGGGGCCGGTCTGACCGGCGAGTGGATCGCCCGCCCCGCCGGCGGCCGCGTCGAGGAGCCCGCGCCGGACGAGCCGCCCCTGCCCTCGGCGCAGGCCCTGACGGCACTCGCCGGGCGGCACAACGCGGGGCTCAGCCTCGGGCGCCTGGGCCGGTGGGCCGAGGCCGGCGAGGTGCACCGCGCGGTCGCCGCCGAACGCGAGCACCTGCTCGGCCCCGACCACCCCGACACCCTGGCCAGCCACTACGAGGTCGCCTTCACCCTCAGCCGCACCGGCCGCGCCGCGGACGCCCTGCGCGCGTACAAGCACGTGGCCGCGACCAGGACCCGCACCCTGGGCGCCGACCACCCCGACACCCTCGCCGCCCGCCAGGAAATGGCGTACGTCCTCGGCCAGTTGGGCCGCCACCTCGACGCCCACCAGGTCTACCACTCGGTGCTCGCGGCCCGGGAGCGCGGGATGGGCCCGGACCACCCCGACACCCTGCGCTGCCGCCACAACCTCGCCTTCAACCTCAGCCGGCTCGGCCGCCTGGAGGACTCCTACCGGATGGCCGTCGAGGTGGCCGCCGCGCGCGCCCGGGTGCTCGGTCCCCACCACCCCGACACGCTCGTCACCCGATACGAAGTGGCCTATGCGCTCGGCCAGTCGGGACGCTGGGCGGAAGCCCTGCAGACCTACCACGAGGTCGCCGAGGCGCGCGCCCGGGCCCTCGGCCCCGATCACCCCGACACCCTCGCCGCCCGCTACGAGGTCGGCATCAGCCTCGGCCGCCTCGGCCGCAGCGCGGACGCGCTGCGGCTCTACCGCGACCTGATCGAGGACCGCACCCGCGTCCACGGCCCCGCCCACCCCGAGACCCTGCGCGCCCGCCACGGCCTCGGCGTCAACCTCGGCCGCCTCGGCCGCTGGGAAGAGGCCCTCGCCGAGTCCCGGGACGTGTGCGCGATCCGCGCGCGCGTCCTAGGCCCCGACCATCCGGACACCCTGGTCAGCCGTCGCGAGGTCGCCGTGGGTCTCGGCTGGCTCGGCCGCTGGACGGACGCCCTCACCGAGTACCGCACCGTGGCCGCCGCCCGCGAGCGGGTCCTCGGCGCCGACCACCCCGACACCCTCGCCAGCCGCAACGACGAGGCGCACTGCCTGGAACAGCTCGGCCGGGGCGCGGAGGCGGTCGAGCTCTACCGCAGAGCGGCGCTGCTGCGCCGGCAGCGGGAGCCGGGAGCACTGTGACCCGGGGCGTGGGCCGGGTGCGCTCCCCCTCTGGCCGACCTAGATCACCACGTGTTACGAAGAACCATGCCTGCACACGAGGGACTCCACCGCCGCTACGACGCCGTCATCGTCGGCGGAGGTCACAACGGACTGGTCGCCGCCGCCTATCTGGCCCGGGCCGGGCGGTCCGTACTGGTCCTGGAGCGGCTCGGGAACACCGGGGGAGCGGCGGTGTCCACGCGCCCCTTCGCCGGAGTGGACGCCCGGCTGTCCCGGTACTCGTACCTGGTCAGCCTGCTGCCCAGGAAGATCGTCCGCGATCTCGGCCTGGACTTCCGCGTCCGCACCCGCAACGTCTCGTCGTACACCCCCGTGGAACGCGACGGCAGGCCGACCGGACTGCTCGTCGGCGGCGGCGAGCGCCGCACCCGGGAGGCCTTCGCCCGGCTCACCGGCGGTGAAGGCGAGTACCGGGCCTGGCAGCGGTTCTACGACATGACGGGCCGGGTGGCCCAGCGGGTGTTCCCCACGCTCACCGAACCGCTGCCCACCCGGGACGAACTGCGCCTGCGGGTGGACGACGAGGAGGCATGGCGGGTCCTGTTCGAGGAGCCGATCGGTGTTGCCGTGGAGGACCGTTTCGCCGACGACCTGGTCCGGGGTGTGGTCCTGACCGACGCGCTCATCGGCACCTTCGCCGACGCCCACGACCCCTCCCTCAAGCAGAACCGCTGCTTCCTCTACCACGTGATCGGCGGCGGGACCGGCGCCTGGGACGTGCCCGTCGGCGGCATGGGCGCCCTCACGGACGCCCTGGCCACGGCGGCACGCCAGGCCGGCGCGGTGCTCGCCACCGGCCACGAGGTCATGGGGATCTCCGCGGACGGCAGCTCCGCGGAGATCACGTACCGCACCGCCGAGGGCGAGGGCACCGTCGCGGCCCGGCACGTCCTGGTCAACGCCTCCCCGCGGGAACTCGCCGCGCTCACCGGCGACCTGCCGCCCACGCCCACCGAGGGCGCCCAGCTCAAGGTCAACGTCCTCCTCAAGCGGCTCCCGCGGCTGCGCGACAGCGAGGTCGATCCGCGCGAGGCGTTCTCCGGCACCTTCCACATCGCCGAGGGCTACCAGCAGCTGGCCACCGCCCATGCCGAGGCCGCCGCCGGCCGGCTCCCCACCGCCCCGCCCTCCGAGATCTACTGCCACTCCCTCACCGACCCGACGATCCTCGGCCCGGACCTCGTCGAGCAGGGCTACCAGACCCTCACCCTGTTCGGCCTGCACACCCCGGCCAGGCTCTTCGACCGGGACAACGACGCCGTACGGGAGGAACTCCTCAAGTCCACCCTCGCCCAGCTCGACGCCCACCTCGCCGAGCCGCTGGCCGACTGCGTGGCCACGGACGCGGACGGCCGGCCGTGCATCGAGGCGAAGACCCCGCTCGACCTGGAGCGGGACCTGCGGCTGCCCGGCGGCAACATCTTCCACCGCGAACTGTCCTGGCCGTACGCCGAGGAGGGCACCGGCCGGTGGGGCGTGGAGACCCGGCACCCGAACGTGCTGCTGTGCGGGGCGGGCGCGGTGCGCGGCGGCGGGGTGAGCGGGGTGCCGGGGCACAACGCGGCGATGGCCGTGCTGGAGGAGCTCGGCGGCTGAAGCGCCCCGCCCGCCGGCGTTCTCAGGCCCGGCTGCCCCCGTCGACCTGGAGCACCACGCCGGTCACGTACGAGGCACGGTCGCTCAGGAGCCAGGCCGCGGCCTCGGCGATCTCGGCCGGGTGGGCGCCGCGGCCCAGCGGGGTCTGCGCGACGAGCTGCTCGACGATGCCCGGGGAGCTTGTCTCCCACTCGTCGATCATCTCCGTCATCGTGGTGCCGGGGGCGACGGCGTTGACCCGGATGCCCTCCGGGCCGTACGTGGCGGCGGCTGAGGCGGTCAGGCTGTTGACCGCCCGCTTGGCGGCGCCGTACGCGGGCAGCCAGGGGTTGGCCATCAGGCTGCCGATACTGGAGTTGTTGACGATCGCGCCCGTCCCGGCGGTGGCCCGGATCGCGGCGATCTCGGCGTTCATCGCCAGCCAGGGGCCCTTGAGGTTGACGGAGATGACGTGGTCGAACTCGGCCTCGGACAGCTGGTCCAGGGGGCCGGGCCGCTGAATGGTCGCGCCGTTGTTGAAGGCGACGTCGAGCCTGCCGTACAGCTCGACGGCCCGGTCCACGGCGGCCCGGATGCTCGCCGGGTCGGCCAGGTCGCAGTGGACGTGGTCGGCGGTGCCGCCCGCGGCGCGGATCTCCTCGGTGACCGCCTTGAGTTCGGTCTCGGTGCGGGCCGCGAGCAGCACACGGGCGCCTTCGCGGGCGAACAGCCGCGCGGCCGCGGCGCCGATCCCGCGTCCGGCGCCGGTGACGAAGGCGACCTTGTCGGCGAGCAGAGCAGTGGTGGTCGTGGTGTTGTCCATGCCGACGAGCCTGCTGCCGGTGCCCCGGCTCATCCAGGCATCGGCAGTACCTGGCTGGGCACCGCGGCGCCCGCGCACACTGGGAGCGTGGACCGACGAGAACTGGCTGACTTCCTGCGCAGCCGGCGCGAGCGCATCACCCCCGCCGACGTGGGGCTGGCCGCCGGGCCGCGCCGCCGCACCCCGGGCCTGCGCCGCGAGGAGGTGGCGCAGCTCGCGTACATCTCCACCGAGTACTACACCCGGCTGGAGCAGGCACGCGCACCCCGTCCCTCCCTGGAGGTACTGGCGCAGGTCGCCCGTGCCCTGCGCCTGTCGGACGCCGAACGGGACCACCTCCACCATCTCGCCGGCACCCCGCCGGGCCCGCCGCCCGGTCCCTCCCGCGAGGTCCGCCAGAGCATCGTCGACCTGTTGCACCGGCTGCCGCAGGCCGCAGCGATCGTCATCTCGGCCGCCCACGAGGTCATCGCCTGGAACGACCTGGCCGCGGCCCTCATGGAGGACTTCTCCGCCCTCTCGCGCCGTGACCGCAACCTGGTCCGGCGGGCCTTCCTCGGTCCGCACCCGAAAAGCGGGCGCCTGTACGGGGTGTCGGACGGTGCGGAGTTCGCCATCTCCTCGGTCCAGCATCTGCGCGCCGCCTCCGCCCGCTATCCCGGCGATGCCGAGCTGACCGGTCTGGTGGCCGAACTCCTCGACGGCAGCGAGGAGTTCGCCGCACTGTGGGCGGCCCACGACGTCACGGCCAGCCCCACCCTGTGCAAGACCTTCCACCACCCCGTGGTCGGCGCGGTCGTCGTCAACTGCGATGTCCTGGACATCGCCGACCGCGACCAGCGGGTCGTGATCTACACGGCCGCTCCCGGCTCCCCCTCCGAGGAGGCGCTACGGCTGCTCTCGGTCGTCGGCACCCAGCGCCTGGACGTCCCCGGCTGAGCCCTCCACCCGCGGACGCCGATTCCGACGGGCCGCATCCGACGGGCCGAATCCGGCGACGTGAATCTGACGGAGCATCAGAAAACCTCTTCCGTCGTCCGGAGGTCTGCGGCATCCTGCGGCCATGCAGACGGAGCTGAGCAAGAAACTGGGAGTCGAGCACGCCGTCTTCGGCTTCACGCCGTTCCCCGCCGTCGCCGCGGCCATCAGCCGGGCCGGCGGTTTCGGAGTGCTCGGCGCGGTCCGCTACACGGCCCCCGACGAGCTCAAACGCGACCTCGACTGGATCGAGGCCCACGTCGACGGCAAGCCGTACGGCCTGGACGTCGTCATGCCCGCCAAGAAGGTCGAAGGGGTGACCGAGGCGGACGTCGAGGCGATGATCCCCGAGGGGCACCGGCAGTTCGTCAGGGACACCCTCGCCAAGTACGGCGTGCCCGAGCTCGCCGAGGGCGAGGCGTCGGGGTGGCGCATCACGGGCTGGATGGAGCAGGTCGCCCGCAACCAGCTGGACGTCGCCTTCGACTATCCGATCCGGCTGCTCGCCAACGCCCTCGGCTCCCCGCCCGCCGACGTGGTGGCCCGCGCGCATGAACAGAACGTCCTCGTGGCGGCGCTCGCGGGCAGCGCCCGGCACGCGGTGAAGCACAAGGAGGGCGGCATCGACATCGTGGTCGCGCAGGGCTACGAGGCCGGCGGCCACACCGGTGACATCGCCTCCATGGTCCTCACCCCCGACGTCGTCGACGCCGTGGACCCGCTGCCCGTGCTGGCGGCGGGCGGCATCGGCAGCGGTCAGCAGGTGGCGGCCGCACTGGCACTCGGCGCCCAGGGCGTGTGGCTGGGCTCCCTGTGGCTGACCACCACCGAGGCCGAACTGCCCTCGCCCAAGCTGATCGAGAAACTGTTCGCGGCCGGCTCCGGCGACACCGTCCGCTCCCGCGCGCTGACCGGGAAGCCCGCGCGCCAGCTCCGTACCGAATGGACCGACGCCTGGGACTCCGCCGACGGGCCGGGCACCCTGCCCATGCCCCTGCAGGGTCTGCTGGTCGCCGACGCCGTCTCGCGCATCCAGAAGTACGAGGTGGAGCCCCTCCTGGGCACCCCCGTCGGCCAGATCGTCGGCCGGATGACCAGCGAACGCAGTGTCCAGGCCGTCTTCGACGACCTCACCCGCGGCTTCGAGGAAGCCGTCGATCGCATCAACCGCATCGCCGGAAGGAGCGGCCAGTGACGAGCACGCCTCCCGCGGGCTTCTGGGCCCAGGCCGCCCAGGACCCCTCCCGTACGGTCCTCATCGCCCCCGACGGCACGCCCTGGACCGCGGGCCGCCTCCTGGGAGCCGCCAACCAGCTGGTGCACGGCCTGCGGGCCGCCGGCCTCGAACGCGGGGACGCCTTCGCCGTCGTCCTGCCCAACAGCGCGGAGTTCTTCACCGCGCACCTCGCCGCCAGCCAGGCCGGTCTCTACCTGGTCCCGATCAACCACCACTTCGTCGCCCCCGAGATCGCATGGATCGTCGCCGACTCCGGAGCCAAGGTGCTCCTCGCCCACGAACGCTTCGCCGACGCGGCGCGGCAGGCGGCCGACGAGGCGGACCTCCCGGTGAGCCACCGGTACACCGTCGGGGAGATCGAGGGCTTCCGCCCCTACGCCGAACTCCTTGACGGGCAACCGGAGTCGGCACCCGAGGACCGCGAACTCGGCTGGGTCATGAACTACACCTCCGGGACGACGGGCCGCCCCCGCGGCATCCGCAGGCCGCTGCCCGGCAAGCGGCCGGAGGAGGCGTACCTCGGCGGCTTCCTCGGCATCTTCGGCATCCAGCCCTTCGGCGACAACGTCCACCTCGTCTGCTCGCCGCTCTACCACACCGCCGTCCTGCAGTTCGCGGCCGCGTCCCTGCACATCGGCCACCCTCTGGTCCTCATGGACAAGTGGACGCCCGAGGAGATGCTGCGGCTGATCGACGCCCACCGGTGCACCCACACCCACATGGTCCCGACCCAGTTCCACCGGCTGCTGGCCCTGCCCGAGGACGTCCGGGCACGCTACGACGTCTCGTCCATGCGGCACGCCATCCACGGCGCCGCCCCCTGCCCCGACCACGTCAAACGGGCGATGCTCGACTGGTGGGGGCCCTGTGTGGAGGAGTACTACGCGGCCAGTGAGGGCGGCGGTGCCTTCGCGACCGCCGAGGACTGGCTGAAGAAGCCCGGCACGGTCGGCAAGGCCTGGCCCATCAGCGAGCTCGCGATCTTCGACGACGACGGCAACCGGCTGCCGCCCGGTGAACTGGGCACCGTGTACCTGAAGATGAACACCGGCGGCTTCGCGTACCACAAGGACGAGGCCAAGACGAAGAAGAACCGCATCGGCGACTTCTTCACCGTCGGCGACCTCGGCCTCCTCGACGAGGACGGCTATCTCTTCCTCCGCGACCGCAAGATCGACATGATCATCTCGGGCGGGGTCAACATCTACCCCGCCGAGATCGAGTCCGTGCTGCTCCAGCATCCCGCCGTCGCCGACGCCGCCGCCTTCGGCATCCCGCACGACGACTGGGGCGAGGAGGTCAAGGCCGTGGTGGAAGCGGCCCCGGGGCACACCCCCGGGCCGGACCTGGCCGGCGACATCCTCGCCCACTGCGCCGCGCAACTCGCGGGCTACAAGCGCCCGAAGAGCGTCGACTTCATCACCGAGATGCCCCGCGACCCCAACGGCAAGCTGTACAAGCGGCGCCTGCGGGACCCGTACTGGGAGGGGCGCCCGCGACCGGTGTGAGCCCGCCCGGCGTCAGGAGCGCACCCGCACGATCCGCAGCGCGGGCGAGGTCAGGATGTCCTTCTCGCAGAACCGGGACGTCACCCACCTCTTCTCGGAGAACAGCCGGGTCTGGTCGCTGAAGTGCGGCGAGTTCGGGTTCGAGGACTGGGAGTACGTCAGCAGGGTCCGGGCCACCGGACAGCGGCCGCCGTCCCAGCCCACCGCCTGGATGTAGCTGGACCCGGTCGTCACCTCCGTGTATCCGCCGCCCGCCGGGTCCCACACCGGCTCGACCTTGTTCCACACCCCCAGCGACTCGGTGCCGCCCGGAACGGGGACGCGCTTGCCGTTCCGTACGACGAACTGGTGCTCCCCGAGCCGGGAGTCCAGCGCGATGCCCGCCGCCCGGAGTTCGGCGACCGTGTCCGCGAGGGCCGTCGTGAAGGCGGGTGAGCCCGTGTTGAGGGTGTTCGGCGTGTTCACCGGGTCGGCCGCCGAGAACGGCACCTTCCACAGCTGGGCCACGGGCAGCCGCCGCCACAGCCGGTCGAACAGCAGGGCGCCCCGGCTGCCGGTGTTCACGGAGTGGTCCCAGGCCGCGAGCACCCCGCAGGCCTCGCGGACGTCGACGGCCTTGCCGTCGCTGCCCGTCGCCGTGCCGCCGGGCAGAGCCGCACATGCCGTCGCCGCGTCCGCCGCCACGAGGTCGCCCGCGGGCACCCGGTCGGCGAACTGCTGCGCCTGGAGGTCCCGCACGGTCAACCGCCCCCGCGCGGCCATCGCGGACACGTCCTGCAGAGCACCGCGCGTGCGCAGCGTGCGCTGCGTCCCCAGCGTGCCGAAGACCCGCTCGTAACCCGTCAGCGGCCGCTCGGCGTTGGCCAGCCAGGCGCTGTCGTTGGAGTTCTCCGCGTACGGCGCGTCCTTCAGGACCGGCATCTTCGCCGGCCCGAAGATGCCCGGCTGTACGGCGTCCGGGTCACTGCCGAGAGCGCAGTCGCCGTGCGAGCCGTCGAGGATCGCCACCCCCGAGGCGGGGTAGGTGACTTTGCCCAAGGGGGTGGAGCAGCGCTGTGCCAGTTCGTCGGTGATCCGGGGGAGCACCTGGGACTGCGTGAACAGGGTGTGCCCCCGAGCGTCGGCGGCGATCGTGTTGACCCAGGGCAGCCCCTGCGTACGCCGCACCGCGTCCAGCACGTCGCTCGTGCCGCGGGCCCTGCTGAAGCCGAGGGCCGTGTCGGAGGCGCGCAGGTTGGTGGCGTTCGGGTCGTTGAGGGCGTACGCCGTCGTGGTCGTCCAGGGCAGCGGGAGCGTGGCCCCGAGCGAGGTGACGACGGGGCCGTACCGCGTCCACCACTGGGCCCTCGTCACCGGTGCGCCGCCTCGGACGGCGACGGTCACCTCGCGCCGGGTCATCCGTTCCGGCCTGCCGTCCACGAGATACGCGGTCGGGTCGGACGGGTCCAGGGTGAGCTGGTGCAGGTTCAGGGGGACGCCGGTGGCCACGGTGTGGCTCCAGGCCACCTGCGCGTTGTGGCCGATGGAGATCGTCGCCGAGCCGAGCAGCGAGCCGCCCGCGATGTTCAGTTCGCCCGGGATGGTCTGCTGCGACTGCCAGAAGCGGCGGCCGCCCTGCCAGGGGTAGTGCGGGTTGCCGAGGAGCAGCCCGCGGCCGTTCGCCGTCGTGGCCCCGCTGAAGGCGACGGCGTTGGAGCCCATGTCGGCGGTGTCGGCCGCGAAGAGCTCACGAGCCGCCCGTGCGGTGTCCCGGGCGTCCGGTGCGCCTGCCGTCGGGGTGGTGGACACGGGCGGCTGGGCGGCGGTGATGCCGTCCACGGCCCGGCCCTGACCGCCGAGCACGGCCAGCGCGAAACTGCGCGCGGCCACGTCCTGGACCGACACGGGACGCACCCAGTCGGCGCCCTTGCACGCCGGATCGGTGATCCGGTTCTTCTCCAGCCAGGTGTTGTAGCCGGCGGCGAAGCCCCGCATCAGGTCCTTCACCTCGCGGCTCGGACCACGCGGCGCCGGCTCGGCCATCAGCCTCTCCACCGTGCCCGCCTCCCGCACCCCGCGGAAGTACAGGTCGCCGGCGAGGTTCTTCGTGGCCGAGGAGAGCGCGGAGTCCGAGGCCGCGTCGGCCCCGAAGTACCGCGAGCGCTCGCCGCGCACGGTCACGAACCCGTCGGCGAGCGCGCAGACCTGGTCGGCGGCCTGCGCCCACCCGGTGCCGAAGCCCAGGTCCGCGTATTTCTTCGCGAGGATGTGCGGGATGCCGTACTCGGTGTAGCGGATGGTGGCGGACAGACCGCCGTGCGACGGATGGTGCTGTGCGTGCCGGTCCTGCGCGGCTGCGGCCGGCAGTGTGCCGACGGCGGCGAACAGGGCCACGGCCGTGACGACGGCGCGTCTGGGGCGGGTGCGCATCGTGCCTCCCAACGTCATTGAGGGAAGGAGCGGTTGAGCGTACCAACCGGTAGGTTGTCCCGTATGACGCCTGGACACGGCAGTACGGTTGACGGGGTGCTGCGGCGCAGCGCCCGGCGCACCCCGGCGCGCGTCGCGGTGGAGTACGGCGAGCGCTCATGGACGTACGAGGAACTGGACGACGCGGTCTCCCGCGCGGCGCGCCTGCTCCTCGACCAGGGCCTCGACCGCGGTGACCGGGTCGGTGCCTACGGCCACAACTCGGACGCGTATCTGATCGCCTTCCTCGCCTGTGCCCGCGCGGGACTGGTGCACGTGCCGGTCAACCAGAACCTCACCGGCGACGATCTGGCGTACATCGTCGGCCAGTCGGGCAGCACCCTCGTCCTCGCCGATCCCGGCCTCGCGGGACGGCTGCCGGCCGGTGCGCGCACGCTGCCCCTGCGGGACTCCGCCGACTCGCTGCTGACCCGCCTCGCCACGACGCCGCCGTACGACGGCCCCGAGGCGCGCGGCGAGGACCTGGTCCAGCTGCTGTACACCTCCGGGACGACGGCCCTGCCGAAGGGCGCGATGATGACCCACCGCGCCCTGGTGCACGAGTACCTGAGCGCGATCACCGCGTGCGATCTGAGCGCCGGTGACCGCCCCGTGCACTCGCTGCCGCTGTACCACTCGGCGCAGATGCACGTCTTCCTGCTCCCGTATCTCGCGGTCGGCGCGACGAACATCATCCTCGACGGGCCCGACGGAGACCGCCTTCTCGACCTGGTCGAACAGGGTCGCGCGGACAGCCTGTTCGCCCCGCCCACGGTGTGGATCGCCCTGGCCAACCGTCCCGACTTCGCCACCCGTGACCTCGGCGGACTGCGCAAGGCGTACTACGGCGCCTCGATCATGCCGGTGCCCGTCCTGGAGCGGCTGCGCGAGCGGCTGCCGAAGCTGGCCTTCTACAACTGCTTCGGCCAGAGCGAGATCGGCCCGCTGGCCACCGTCCTCGCGCCCGACGAGCACAAGGGGCGGATGGACTCCTGCGGCCGCACCGTCCTGTTCGTGGACGCGCGGGTCGTGGACGAGGACGGCAAGGACGTGCCCGACGGGACGCCAGGCGAGATCGTCTACCGGTCGCCGCAGCTGTGCGAGGGCTATTGGGACAAGCCCGAGGAGACCGAGGCGGCCTTCCGGGACGGCTGGTTCCACTCCGGCGACCTCGCGGTCCGGGACGCGCACGGCTACTTCACGATCGTCGACCGGGTGAAGGACGTCATCAACTCCGGGGGCGTGCTGGTCGCCTCACGCCAGGTGGAGGACGCGCTGTACACCCACGACGCCGTCGCCGAGGTCGCCGTGATCGGCCTGCCCGACGAACGGTGGATCGAGGCCGTCACCGCGGTCGTCGTCCCGCGCGGGGAGGTCACCGAGGCCGAACTGATCGACCACGCGCGCGAGAAGCTCGCCCACTTCAAGGCGCCGAAGCGGGTGCTGTTCGTGGACGAGCTGCCGCGCAACGCCAGCGGGAAGATCCTGAAGCGGGAGCTGCGGGACCGGTTCGCCGGCTGAAGGACCCACCGTCGTTCGCGCGGGGTGTTCTGCCCTCGGCAGAGCCGGGCCGCCGCCGTCCGCCGTCGCGGATACGGTCCCCGGTATGGACACCGTCAAGGCGAACGGCATCACCCTCGCGTACCGGACCTGGGGCCCCGAGGACGCCCTGCCCGTCCTGCTGCTGCACTGCCGTGGTGCCGACGGAGCGGACTGGGCCCGGGTCGCCGAGCGGCTGGCGGCGGGGCCGCGTCCGCGCCGTGTGTACGCTCCCGATCTGCGCGGCCACGGTCGCAGCGACTGGCCCGGAGCGTACGCGTGCGAGGCGATGCGCGACGACATGCTCGGCTTTCTCGCCGCGGTCGGGGCGGGGCATGCCGACGTCGTGGGCCATTCGCTCGGCGGGACCGTCGCCTGTCTGCTCGCGCAGGACGCGCCCGCTGTCGTACGACGGCTGGTCCTGGAGGACGTGCCCGCGCCGCTTCCCCTCGATCCGCCCAGACCGCCCGCTCCGGCCCCGGACTCCGCCCTGCCCTTCGACTGGGCCATGCTGCGGGCCACCGACGCGCAGCGCAACGCGCCCGACCCCCGGTGGTGGGACCGCATGGGGCGGATCACCATGCCCACGCTCGTCGTCGCAGGCGGGCCCTCCAGCCTCGTCCCGCAGGACGAGGTCGCCGCGGTGGCCTCAAGGATCCCCGGCGCCCGCCTGGTGACCGTCGGCGGTGGTCACCTGGTGCACGAGACCAGGCCGGAGGAGTTCCTGGCCGTCCTCGTGCCCTTCCTGGAGGCGCCCGCCGTCACTTCGCGAACGCCGTCATGAAGCGGTCGCGGAACTTGTCCATGCCCCACTCGGGCGCGTTGTCGGCGGGCTTGAGGCCGTCCGTCCAGTGCCAGTCCTCGACCCGGTCCAGGATCCTCGGGTCCTTGGCGACGATGGTGATCGGCACGTCCCTGCTGGTGGAACCCTTGGTGACGGTCGGGACGGGCTGGTGGTCGCCGAGGAAGACCAGGACCGTGTTCTCGTCGCCGTAGCGCTGCATCCACTGGGTCAGGCTGTCCACGGAGTACTGGATGGCCTTGCGGTACTCGGTGCGCACCCGCTCCTGGCTCTTCCAGACCTCCGTCGGGTTCGTGCCCTCCTTCTTGATCTGCTCGAAGACCGAACCGTCACCGAGGTCGTTCCAGTCGATCGTGTGGGCGATCGGCGACCAGGGGTTGTGGCTGGACGCCAGGATGATCTCCGCCATGATCGGGTCGCGGTTCTTCTTGCCGTGCTCCAGCTTCTGGAAGGCCTCCAGGCTGAACTGGTCCGGCACGGGCGTCCAGCTGAAGTAGGGGCCCTTGTAGCCGAGGTGCGTGGAGTCGTAGATGTGGTCGAGGCCGAAGTACTTGCCCTCGGGCCAGGACTTGCGCACACCCGGCACGATGCCGACCGTGCGCCAGTCACCGGTCTTCTGGAAGTAGCTGGTGAGGGTGGCGCGTTTGCTGGAGGTGAGGTTCAGGTACCGCTGCTGGTTCTTGACCCACAGGCCGGACAGGAACGTGGAGTGGGCCATCCAGCTGCCGGCGCCCGTCACCGGGGACCTCAGCCAGCCGCTGCGCGACGCGAACCCGGCCGCCTTGAGCGTCGCGTCGCCCTTCTTCAGCGTCGCGTCCATCTCCGGCGCCATCGCCGGGTCGTCGATCGCCACCCGGCCGTAGCTCTCGATGAAGGTGAACAGGACGTCCTTGCCGCGCAGCCCGGTCAGGAGCTGGTCGGGCGGGGTGGCCGCGAAGGCGTCGACGGCGGACTGCTTCTCGAAGACCTGGGCGTCGCCCAGCCCGTTGCGCACCTGCTGCACCCGGTTGGCGAGGAACTCGGTGTTGCCCTTGGTGGCGAACGAGACGCCGCCGAACTGCACGCCCACCGTGAAGCAGGTGACCCACACGGTGCCGAGGACGAGGATGGTGCCGACGGACCTGGAGCGGTGCCGGGACATCACGTTCGTCAGCCGTAGCGTCGCCCAGGTGCACAGCGCGAGCAGGGCGAGGAACAGGACGATCACGCCGATCACCGCGAGTACCTCGCCGGTGCGGCCGAACGTCTCCTTGAGCCAGTCCGTCGCGTTGCCCAGCATGATCCAGTCGAAGACCAGGTCGAACGGCCGGGCCAGGGTCTGGTAGAAGCCCATGTCCATGAACTTCATGACCGCGAACAGCCCGAGGAACAGCCCGGAGACGACGGCGGCGATCCGGCGTGCCCTGGGCGGCAGCACGAGGAGGACGGCCACCAGGACGATCGCCTCGACGGGCAGCCGGAAGAACGACCGCAGGTTCATGTGGTCGAGCCGGTTCGGGAAGAGCAGCACGAGCAGCACCAGAAGACCGGCCAGCACGCTCGTCCCCACGGACACACCACGGGCCGTACGGGGGAAGCGGCGGCGCCAGCCGAACCAGCCCGGGCGCGGGGAACCACTCGGCGGGGGAGTGGCCTGGTCACCGGTCTCCGAGGTTTCCGAGGTCTCCGTCTTCCCGGGCTCCCCTGTGGCCTCTTCCGTCGCGTCCGCCCCCGTCGCACCCCCACCGTCCGTGTCCTTCTCGCCCCCAGTGATGTCCGGCAGTTGACGAGAGCGAGTGAAGAGTGACACCCGGTGGTCCTTCCGTGCGGTCTTGCTGTGACGTGCGGTCCTGCCGCGACGGCATGACGAACAGGGCCCGCTGACCGAGCCTGCCCTCACCAGTACGGTCGCACGTCACGTTCGGTTCAATCGCACGGGGCCCCGGAACGGACGGTCACCCGTCGGCCGCCACCGCCACCTTCTGCGCCCAGCGGTAGTCCGCCTTGCCGCTCGGCGACCGCCGGATGGACTCCGCGATCACCAGCTGGCGCGGCACCTTGTAGCCCGCGAGCCGTGCCCGGCAGTGCGTCTGGAGGTCGTCCAGGGACATCCGCCCCGCCCCCGCCCGCAACTGCACGACGGCCGCCACATGGTGCCCCCACTTCACGTCCGGCACTCCGGCGACGAGCGCGTCGTAGACGTCCGGATGTGCCTTGAGCGCCTGCTCGACCTCCTCCGGGTACACCTTCTCGCCGCCCGTGTTGATGCACTGCGAGCCGCGCCCGAGGACGGTGACGACGCCCTCCTCGTCGACGGTCGCCATGTCGCCGAGCAGCACCCACCGCTCACCGTCCTTCTCGAAGAAGGTGTCGGCGGTTTTCCCCTGGTCGTTGTAGTAGCCGAGCGGCACGTGGCCGCACTGCGCGACCCGGCCCACCTCGCCCACCGCGACGGGTTCGTGGGTCGCGGGGTCGACCACCTGGGTACGGGAGTTGACCCGCACGCGGAAGCCGCGCTCGGGGCCCGAGTCCTCCGTGGCCGTGCCGTTGAAGCCGGACTCGGAGGAGCCGAAGTTGTTGAGCAGCATGGCGCCCGGGACGAGCGCCCGGAACTGCCGGCTCACCGTGTCCGACATGATCGCGCCCGAGGAGGACACGCTGAACACCGACGACATGTCGGTGCCCTTCATCGGACCCTGCAGCGCGTCGATGAGCGGCCGCAGCATCGCGTCGCCCACCAGCGACATGGCGCTCACCTTCTCCCGCTCGACGGTCCGCAGCACCTCCTCGGGCACGAACTTGCGGTGCAGTACGACCCGTTGGCCGAAGTTGAAGCCGATGAGGGCGGTCAGCGTCGAGGTGCCGTGCATCAGCGGGGGCGTGGGGAAGAAGGTGATCCCCGGCCCGCCCGCCGCGACCCGCTCGGCCAGCTCCTCGGGTCGCTTCACCGGCTCCCCGGTCGGAGCGCCCCCGCCGAGCCCCGAGAAGAACAGATCCTCCTGGCGCCACATCACGCCCTTGGGCATCCCGGTGGTGCCGCCGGTGTAGATGATGAACTGGTCGTCGGCCGACCGCCCCGGGAACCCGCGCTCGGGCGACCCGGAGGCCTCGGCGTCCGTGAAGTCCACCGCCGGCAGCCCGTTCGGCTCCGCCCGTCCGACCCGCACCAGGTGCCGCAGCCGTTGCGTGTGCGGCAGCGCGGCCGCCACCCGGTCCGTGAACTCGCCGTCGAAGACCAGCCCCACCAGATCCGCGTCCCGGTAGAGATAGACCAACTCCTCCTCGACATAGCGGTAGTTGACGTTCACCGGGACGATCCGCGCCTTCAGGCACCCCAGCAGCGTCTGTACGTACTCCACCCCGTTGTAGAGATGCAGTCCGACGTGCTCACCGGCGCGTACTCCGCTGTCGAGGAGATGGTGGCCGATGCGATCGGCGGCGGCGTCCAGTTCCGCGTACGTCAGCCGGCGCTCCGCACCCGTACCGGGAATGTCGAGGTACGCGAGCGCCTCACGGTCCGGCACCACGTCGACGACCGACTCGAACAGGTCGGCAAGGTTGTACTCCACCGTTCCTCCTGAACTGGTCCCGGCCCGGCTCTGTGACGGTTCGCCGGTCATCAGAGCAAAGGGCGGCGTGACTGTGAAGGGTTCGCGCGAAGAAATCTGACTGTCTGTCAGAAAACCCTTGAAGTGCACCGGCGCCTCCTGCAACCTGTTCTCGTTCCGGCAGAGGGGAGAGGGTCGATGGGTGGGACGGAACACCTCGACATCCAGCGCGAGGGCGCCACACTGGTGCTCACGCTCAACAGGCCGGAGGCGAAGAACGCGCTCTCGTTGCCGATGCTGGTCGGCCTGTACGACGGCTGGGTGGAGGCGGACGCGGACGACTCGATCCGCTCGGTCGTCTTCACCGGCGCGGGCGACTCGTTCTGCGCCGGCATGGATCTCAAGGCCCTCGCCGGCCGGAGTACCGGTGGCGAGCGGTACCGGGACCGGCTGAGTGCCGACCCCGACCTGCACTGGAAGGCGATGCTGCGCCATCACCGCCCCCGCAAACCGGTGATCGCGGCCGTCGAGGGGTACTGCGTCGCGGGCGGCACGGAGATGCTCCAGGGCACCGACATCCGGGTCGCCGGCGAGTCCGCCACCTTCGGCCTCTTCGAGGTGAAGCGCGGCCTGTTCCCGATCGGCGGCTCCACGGTCCGGCTGCAACGCCAGATCCCGCGTACCCACGCGCTGGAGATGCTGCTCACCGGACGCCCGTACACCGCGCGCGAGGCCGCCGACATCGGCCTGGTCGGGCACGTCGTCCCCGACGGAACGGCACTCGACAAGGCCCTGGAGATCGCCGAACTGATCAACGCCTGCGGCCCCTTGGCCGTGGAGGCGGTGAAGGCGTCGGTCTACGAGAGTGCCGAGATGACCGAGACCGAGGGCCTGGCCGCCGAACTCAAGCGCGGCTGGCCGATCTTCGACACCGCCGACGCGAAGGAAGGCGCCCGCGCCTTCGCGGAGAAGCGGCCGCCCGACTTCAAACGCGCCTAGCGAGGGAGCCCCCGTGCCCGAAGTCCTCAAAGCCCCCCTGGCCGTCGAATTCCCCTTCACCCGCTCCCTCAGCCCCGTCCAGAGCGCTTTCCTGACCGGACTGCGGGAACGCGTGATCCTCGGGGTCAGGACCCGCGACGGCCGCACCCTGGTCCCGCCAGTCGAGTACGACCCGGTCACCGCCGAGGAGATCGGCGAGCTCGTCCACGTCGGTGTCACCGGCACCGTGACCACCTGGGCCTGGAACCACGCGCCCCGCCGTGGCCAGCCGCTGGACACGCCCTTCGCCTGGGTCCTGGTGAAGCTCGACCACGCCGACACCGCCCTGCTGCACGCCCTCGACGCTCCCGGTCCCGACGCCGTCCGCACCGGCATGCGCGTCCGCGTCCGGTGGGCCGAGGAACGCACCGGCGCCATCACGGACATCGCCTGCTTCGAGCCGTACGACGGGCGGGACTCCGAAGTCACCGTCAACGCGGGCGAGTTCGAGGACCCGGTGCACGGGATCGTTGCCCAGGCCCGTCTCGACTACACCTACTCGCCGGGCCGCGCCCAGACCGCCTACATCAACGCCCTCGCCGAACGCCGGGCCGTCGGCGAGCGCTGCCCGTCCTGCCGCAAGGTGTACGTGCCGCCGAGGGGTGCCTGCCCCACCTGCGGTGTCGCCACGGCGGAACAGGTGGAGGTGGGCCCGAGCGGCACGGTCACGACCTTCTGCATCGTCAACATCAAGGCGAAGAACCTCGACATCGAAGTGCCGTACGTCTACGCCCACATCGCCCTGGACGGGGCCGACCTCGCGCTGCACGGCCGGATCGGCGGCATCCCGTACGACCAGGTGCGCATGGGCCTCAGGGTCGAGCCGGTGTGGACCGAGGGCGGCGGTTACCCGGACCACTACCGGCCCACCGGCGAACCCGACGCGGAGTACGACACCTACAAGGAGCTGCTGTGACCCGTGACATCGCGGTCGTCGCCTTCGCCCAGTGCGACACCCGGCGCTCCACCGAGGAACTGTCCGAGGTGGAGATGCTCATGCCGGTCCTGCACGACGTCCTCGCGCAGACCGGCCTGAAGACCGCCGACATCGGCTTCACCTGCTCCGGTTCCTGCGACTACCTCGCGGGGCGGGCCTTCTCCTTCACCCTCGCCCTCGACGGCGTGGGCGCCTGGCCGCCCATCTCCGAGTCGCACGTCGAGACGGACGGGGCGTGGGCGCTGTACGAGGCGTGGACCAAGCTGCTGTCCGGGGACGCCGACACCGCTCTGGTGTACTCCTACGGCAAGTCCTCGCCCGGCTCCCTCCGGGACGTCCTCACCCGGCAGCTCGACCCGTACTACGTCGCCCCGCTGTGGCCCGACTCCGTCGCGCTGGCCGCCCTCCAGGCCCAGGCGCTCATCGACGCGGGCGACACCGACGAGCGCGAGCTGGCGGCGATCGGCGCCCGCAGCCGCGCCACCGACAACCCGCGCGCACAGCTCAAAGGCCCCGTACCGCAAGGGGATTACCTGGTACGACCGCTGCGCACCGGGGACTGCCCGCCCATCGGTGACGGGGCCGCCGCCGTCGTCCTGGCGGCGGGGGAGCGGGCCAGGGAACTGTGCGAGCGCCCCGCCTGGATCCGCGGCATCGACCACCGCATCGAGGCGCACTCGCTCGGTGTCCGCGACCTGACCGACTCGCCCTCCACCCGGCTGGCCGCCGAGCGGGCCGGAGCCTTCGAACGGCCCGTCGACACCGCCGAGCTGCACGCGCCGTTCACCTCGCAGGAGGTCGTCCTGCGCAAGGCCCTGCGGCTCGACGACGCCACGCGGATCAACCCGTCCGGCGGGGCCCTCGCCGCCAACCCGATGATGGCCGCCGGGCTCGCCCGCATCGGCGAGGCCGCCGCCCGCATCCACCGGGGCGAGTCCGACCGCGCCCTCGCCCACGCCACCTCCGGGCCCTGTCTCCAGCAGAACCTGGTCGCCGTACTCGAAGGGGATCCCCGATGAGCAAGGAGCCCGTGGCCGTCGTAGGCATCGGCCAGACCAAGCACGTCGCGGCGCGCCGGGACGTGTCGATCGCCGGGCTCGTCCGCGAGGCGGCCGTACGGGCGCTTGAGGACGCCGAGTTGGCCTGGGCCGACATCGACGCCGTGGTGATCGGCAAGGCGCCCGACTTCTTCGAGGGCGTCATGATGCCGGAGCTGTACCTGGCCGACGCGCTCGGCGCGGTGGGCAAGCCGATGCTGCGGGTGCACACGGCGGGCAGCGTCGGCGGCTCCACGGCACTGGTCGCCGCGAACCTGGTGGCGGCCCGGGTGCACGCCACCGTCCTCACCCTCGCCTTCGAGAAGCAGTCCGAGTCCAACGCCATGTGGGGGCTGTCCCTGCCCATCCCCTTCCAGCAGCCCCTGCTGGCCGGGGCCGGCGGTTTCTTCGCCCCGCACGTGCGCGCCTACATGCGGCGCACCGGTGCGCCCGACACGGTCGGCTCCCTGGTGGCGTACAAGGACCGTCGCAACGCGCTCAAGAACCCGTACGCGCATCTGCACGAGCACGACATCACCCTGGAGAAGGTCCAGGCCTCGCCCATGCTCTGGGACCCGATCCGCTACTCGGAGACCTGCCCCTCCTCCGACGGCGCCTGCGCCATGGTGCTCACCGACCGGGCCGGAGCCGCGCGGGCGCCCCGGCCGCCGGCCTGGATGCTGGGCGGCGCCATGCGCAGCGAACCCACGCTCTTCGCGGGCAAGGACGCCGTGTCGCCGCAGGCCGGCAAGGACTGCGCGGCCGACGTGTACCGGCAGGCGGGGATCGCCGACCCGCGCCGGGACATCGACGCCGTCGAGATGTACGTGCCGTTCTCCTGGTACGAGCCCATGTGGCTGGAGAACCTCGGCTTCGCCGACGAGGGCGAGGGCTGGAAGCTCACCGAGGCCGGGGTCACCGAGCTGGACGGGGACCTCCCCGTCAACATGTCGGGCGGCGTGCTGTCCACCAATCCGATCGGCGCCTCCGGCATGATCCGCTTCGCCGAGGCCGCCCTCCAGGCCCGCGGACAGGCCGGGGAACACCAGGTCGACGGCGCCCGCAAGGTGCTCGGGCACGCCTACGGCGGCGGCTCCCAGTTCTTCTCCATGTGGCTCGTGGGGTCTGAGCCCCCTGATGGGTGAACCGACTCCCGAAAGGTCCCTCTCACGTGGCCTGTCGGCGGTCGGAGTCGATCGCTAGGCTGGCCGCGGACGAAGCAATCGGGAGGAGCACGGACGTGGCCGAGACCACCATCCAGCAGCAGCCGCTCATGGGCTGGGAGAAGCCGGAGCTGGACCTGAGCAACGCCGACTGGCACTCGAGCAGCCGCGGTCGGGGGGATGTCCAGATCGCCTTCGTCGAGGGGTTCATCGCGATGCGCAACAGCGGCCGCCCGGAGAGCCCTTCCTTGATCTTTACCCCCGCGGAGTGGGGCGCGTTCGTGTCAGGGGCGCGGGAAGGAGAGTTCGACCTCACCTGAGGGTGAGAACAGAGAGGGCGTAACCGACGGGCCGATCCGGCGGTGTTCCTTCCGTTTTTCCGGACACGCGACCTTGAGCACCTTCCCTGGGCCGACGCCTGAGCGAGGCTGACCCCCAGGAAGGGGAGGTCGTTTCCGGAAGTGAGGAACACATGAGCACCCTGCCGGTGATCGCCGCGGTGGACGGTTCGGACGACAGCCTGCGCGCCCTGGACCTGGCGCTCGACGAGGCCCGTCGCCGGGAGGCGCCGCTGCGGGTGGTGCACGTACGGCAGTACGCCGCCTGGGCCCGGCCCGACGTCTTTCTCGCCGGTGCCGCCGACGCGGACGACGATCCCGTCCTCGACCGGGTACGGACCTACCTGGAGGACCGGCCCGACCGGCCGCGGACGGAGTACCGCGGCGTCGAGGGCGCACCCGGTGCCGTGCTGCCCGAACTGGGCTCCACGGCCCAGCTCCTGGTGCTCGGCTCCCGGGGCCGCGGCGGCTTCGCCAGTCTGCTGCTCGGCTCCAACGGCATGGCCGCCGCCCGTGACGCCGAGTGCCCCGTGATCGTGGTGCCCCGCCCCGGGCGCGAGGTCGAAGGCGAGGCGCCTGCCGGCCCAGGCCCGCGCGTGGTCGTCGGCCTGCACGTCGACAGCCCCGACGACGCCACCCTCGACTTCGCCTTCACCGAGGCCGCCCTGCGCGGCGCCCGCCTCCAGGTGGTCGCCGCCTACCAGTGGCCCCTGCGCAGCTGGGCGGTACCGGCCGAGCTGGTCCCGACGATGATCGACCAGGACGCCGTGGCGAACGAGACCCGCGCCCTCGCCGAGGGCTTCCTCGCCCCGCACGCCACCCGCCACCCCGGGGTCGTCGCCGAGCCGTACGTCCCCGCGGGCGGCGCGGCCGGCCACCTGGTCGCCGCCTCCCAGGGCGCCGACCTGGTCGTCGTCGGCCGGCATCGCCGCCGCCTGACGGCGCCGGCCCGCATCCTGGGGTCCGTCACCCAGGCCGTCCTGCTGCACGCGGCGAGTCCGGTGGCGGTGGTTCCGCCGGGGGCGGTGGAGCCGCAGGACTTGCCGGAGGAGTGAGGTCGACCGGGAGTCGGGCCGGTGGCGGGGGCGGCTGTATGTGGTCGCGGCCTCCCAGGGCGCCGATCTGGTCGTCGTCGGCCGGCATCGCCGCCGCCTGACGGTGCCGGCCCGCATCCTGGGGTCCGTCACCCAGGCCGTCCTGCTGCACGCGGCGAGTCCGGTGGCGGTGGTTCCGCCGGGGGCGGTGGAGCCGCAGGACTTGCCGGAGGAGTGAGGTCGACCGGGAGTCGGGCCGGTGGCGGGGGAGTCGCAGGAGCTGCCGGAGGCGTGAGGGCCCGCGGGGGGCCCGGCCGGTGGCTGTGGTGGCGCCTACCATCAGCCGTATGCAGGACACGACCACCAGCGACAGCCGGCTCGCCCTGGACCTGGCCCTCACCGTCCGGCACGACGGACACGGCGGTGTCGCCGACGACCTGAGCGACCTCGCCGGTCTCACCGCCTGGGTCCGGGAGCACGCCGAGACCTTGCCGGACGCCTCGGAGCTCGTCCTCGACGAGGCGACCCTGGCCGCGGTACGTGACCTGCGGGCCGCCGTCCGCGCCCTGTTCGCCCGCGCCGTACGCCCCGGCGCGCCCAGCCCCGCCGACGCGGCACACCTCCTGCCGGTGCCCGAGGCCGTCGCCCGGCTCAACGCGGCCGCCGCCCGCACCCCGACCGTCCCCGTGCTGCACTGGGCCGACGACACCGAACCCGTCGTACACCGGCAGCCGTCGGCGCGGGAGGCCGACCTCACGGCCGTCCTCGCGCAGGCCGCGATCGCGTTCCTCTCCGGAGCCGACCGGCGACGGCTGCGGGCCTGCCCCGCCCCGCGCTGCGTGCGCTACTTCCTGAAGGACCACCCCCGGCAGGAGTGGTGCAAGCCCTCCTGCGGCAACCGCGCCCGGGTGGCACGCCATCATGAGCGTCACCGGCACGGAGCAGACCGTGACGCCGAAGGCCGCGCCCACCCCGCGGCGGGCTGACTCCCTCGTGGGCCGACAAGGGCCCGCCCGGCACCCCCGAGGCGTACGCTGAGGTGCCTGTAGGTCACGGTGTGCGCCCGCTCCCCGCGCGGGTGTGCCGCCGTGACGGGGGGTGCGCCATGATGCAGCGCGGTGTTCGCAGCAGAAAGACTCTCCTGGAGCGGGAGAGCGAACTCGCCACCGTCGACGAGGCGTTGGGCGAGCTCACCGGGCTGCGCCCGGACGGTGCCGAACCGCACGGGCGCCCCCGCGGAGCGCTGCTCGCCGTCGCCGGCCGCCCTGGCATCGGCAAGACCACCCTGCTCACCGAGGTCCGCCGCCGCGCCGCCGCCCGGGGCTGCACCGTACTGGCCGCCCGCGGCGGCGACCAGGAGCAGCGCGTCGCCTTCCACGTCGCCCGGCAACTCCTCCAGCCGCAGTTCGCCGGCGCGGGCGAAGCCGATCTCCGTGCCCAACTGGGCAGTTGGTACGACATCGTCGGCCCCGCGCTCGGCCTGTGCGCCCCGACCGACGGAGCACCGCCCGACCCGCAGGGCCTGCGCGACGGACTCGACTGGGTCCTCACCCATCTCGCCGTCCTGCGCGCCCCGATGGTGCTGGTCCTCGACGACGCCCACTGGGCCGACCCCGAGTCCCTGGGCTGGCTGTCCGCGTTCGCACCCCGGGCCGAGGAACTCCCCGTGCTGGTCGTCGTCGCCTACCGGCCCGACGAACTCCCCGAGCACGCCGAGTCGTTCAGGGCCCTGCCCGGCCGGGCCGGCGGACGTCCGCTCGACCTGGAACCGCTCAGCGCCGTCGCCGTCGCCCGCCTCGTACGGGAGACGCTGGGCGCGCACGCCGACGACGCGTTCTGCCGGGAGTGCTGGGCCGTCACCGCGGGCAACCCCTTCGAGACGGTCGAACTGACCGCCAAGGTGCACGACCGCGGGGTCGCCCCCACCGAGGGCGCCGCCCACCTGCTCCGCGACCTCGCCGCCGCGGTCAAGGGCAGCGGCCTGGTCGCCCGCCTCGAACGCCTCGGCGCCTCGACCGTCCGCTTCGCCTGGGCCTGCGCGGTCCTCGGCACCGAGATCCATCCCCAGCTCGCCGCGGCCGTCGCCGGACTCGGCCACGAGGAGGCCGCCGACGCCGCCGACGACCTGCGCGGCGCCCGCATCCTCACCGGCGTCGAATCCCTGGAGTTCGTCCACCCGCTCATCGCCACCGCCGTGTACCGGGCCATCCCGGCCGGCTTCCGCGTCGCGCTGCACGGCCAGGCCGCCTGGTGCGTCGTGGACGACGGGCGGGGCCCCGCCGCCGCGGCCCGCCACCTCCTGGAGACCCATCCCGACGGCGACCCCTGGGTCGTGCAGCAACTGCGCGCCGCCGCGGCCGAGACCCTGCGCTCCGGCGCCCCCGACGCGGCCCGCAGCTACCTCGCCCGCGCCCTGCGCGAACCCCCGCCCTTCGAGGACCGCGCCGCCGTCCTGTACGAACTGGGCAGCGCCTCCCTGCTCACCGAACCGGCCACCACGGTCAACCACCTGCGCGCCGCCCTCGAAGAGCCCATCGCCGAACCCGACCTGCGCCACCACGTCGTCTACCGGCTCTCCCAGGTCCTCGCCCACAGCGACCGCCTCGCCGAGGCCTCCGACACCCTGGCCCGCGAGATCGAGGTCACCGGCGACGCCCGCGTCAAGCTGCGCATGGTCGCCGAACAGTTCATGTGGGACGCCTTCCGCGCCGACGAACCCGAACACCCCTCCCGCTCCCGCCGCATGGCCCGGCTCGCCGACCGGCTCACCGGCCGCGACCTGACCGAGCGGTACATCATCGGCCTGCGTGCCTGGGACGCCGTCCTGCGCGGCGAACCCGCCCCGGTCGCCCTCCACCACGCCGAGCGCGCGCTGGCCGGCGGCCTCGGCTGGGCCGAGCCCGACCGCGGCTTCGAGGTCCCCGTCCTGGTCGCCCTCGCCTTCACCTACGCCGACCGGCCCGGTCGCACCGAGGAGCTCTTCTCCGCCGGGATCGCCGACTTCGAACGCCAGGGCTGGCGCGGCGCCCACCTCTCCTTCGCCTACACCCTCCTCGCCTACGTCCGCTTCCGTCGCGGCCGCCTCGCCGACGCCGAGGACTTCGTGCGCGCCGGGCTGCGGCTGGCCGAGCGCGTCGGTCCGGGCACCCCGGCCCACTGGTACGCCCTGGGCATCCTGATCGAGGTCCTGCTGGCGCGCGGCCGGGTCGAGGAGGCCGCGCAGATCGCCGAGGACTACTCCTTCGGCGCTCCCTATCCGGCCGCGGTGGTCTTCCCCGACGCCCAGACCGTGCGCGGCGAGCTGCTGCTGGCCCGCGGCCTGACCAGGGACGCGGCCGCCGAACTGACCGCCGCCGGCCGCCGCCTGGAACCGCGCGGTGTGCGCAACCCCGCGTGGTGCCCCTGGCAGCTGCACCTGGCCCGCGCCGAGAGCCACGACACCCCGGAGCGGGCGGTCGCCACGGCCCTCGAAGCGGTGCGACGGGCCCGGCAGTTCGGGGCCCCGTCCGCCGTGGGCCAGGCACTGCGACTGGCCGCCGAGGTCTCGGCGGGATCGGCCCGGGTGAAGCTCCTGGAGGAGTCGGTCACCCATCTGGAACGCTCTCCGGCCGCGTACGAGCTCGCCTGCGCGCTGGTGGCGCTGGGCACGGAACTCCGTCGCGCCGGCCGCGCCCGGGAGGCGGCGGAGAACCTCTACCGTGGCCTCGACACCGCCGTCCAGTGCGGCGCCGACGGCCTGATCGAGACCGCCCGCGACGAGCTGATCGCTGCGGGCCTGCGCCCACGCCGTCTGCACAGCACCGAGACGGACACGCTCACCGCACGCGAACGCACGGCGGCGGACCTGGCGGCGCGGGGGTGCACGGACGCGGAGATCGCGAAGGAACTGAACGCCGACGACCAGACGGTGACCCGCCTGCTGTCGGCCGTCTGCCGCAAGCTGGGAACGGACAGCACCGGCCTGCGAACGGTGAGTGATCCGCCGTAGGGACGCGGGGAACCGCCCGGCCGGCCCGCACGCACCTGCACCCGCACGACCACGTGATGGCCCATTACCATGGGCGCATGTCGTTCCTCCGCCGCCGCAGCGCAACCCCCGCCGGTCCAGACTTCGACGTGCTGGCCATGGACCCGGGCGACTGGCCCGGCAACCTCGGCGCGGGGCTCCTGCCCGCCCCCGACGGCACCTGCCAGGGCGTCTTCCTGCGCTACGACCTCTTCGGCGGCCGCGGCCCCGCGATGATCATCGGCAACCTCCCCGAGGGCTCGCCGGCCCGCGAGGTCCCCGAGGGCCAGGTCCCCTTCGAGGTGGCCCAGCTGCTGCTCGCGCTGGAGAACGACGAGGAGGTCACCGTCACCGACACCGAGGACGTGCCGGTGATGCAGGGCGACAACCTCCTGATCGTGCGCCGTCTCAAGCTCTCCGAGAGCCGGATCTCCTGTGTCCAGTTCGACCGCAGCGACAACGTTCTGGTGACCATCGCCGCCTGGGACCGCCCGATCACGGACGACCTGTACGCCCTCCTCAAGCCCCTGCCCGCGGAGCTCTTCCAGCAGGGCTGACCCTCACCGGCAGCTTTGCACCGCACCCGGAAGGCCATGTCCCAAGACTCATGGCCTTCCGAGCCGCCCGCGTCCGTCAGCGCCGAACGGACGGCTTCACATCGACGTCGGCCGCCCGCACGAACGCCACCCGGTGGCCGTACTGGATCTCGTAGTACCGGTCCTTTCCGACCACGACCTTGTGCGAGTCCGTCGTGAAGGTGACCGCGTAGTAGTACTCACCGGGCACCCGGTCACCGATCACGTACGTCTGGCCCTCCGGCACCTTGTACGGCAGGGGCGACACCGCCTGCGCGGGAACGCCCGCCGGATAGGCGGAGGCCTCGGGGTAGGCGCGGCCGTACACCGGGACGCTGCCGAGGCCCTTCTTCGGTGTCACCACGAGGCCGGCCGCGTTCACCGCGGTCGGGCTGCTCGCGGGGTTCCTGAACCAGGCCTTCTGGCCCAGGTACCAGATCGCCGTCCAGTCGCCGTCCCGGCCGGCGACCGCGTACTGCTGGCCGGTGGAGACCCGTGAGGACAGGTCGTTGACGTCGATCGTCGGCGCCCTGCCGCCCAGACCGATGTCCGTGACGAGGGCGGAGCTCTCGTCGGGCGCCGAGTAGAGCCGCACCTCGCTCGAACCGTGGGACGCGCAGGGCTGGCCCTTGGTGACACAGCCCGTGTACTGCGGCCGGTTGGTGGCGTAGTCGGGCCGGATCGTCACCAGGCCGCCGTGCTGGGGGGCGGTGGTCCTGAACGGGTGGCCCAGCAGCTCGAAGTAGTGCCGCCAGTCCCAGTACGGGCCGGGGTCGGTGTGCATGCCCGCGACGGTCGAGGTCGTCGGTCCCGGCACGTTTTCGTGGCCGAGGATGTGCTGCCGGTCCAGCGGGATGCCGTACTTCACGGAGAGGTACTTCACCAGCCGCGCCGAGGACCGGTACATCGCCTCCGTGTACCAGGCGTCCGGATTCGCCAGGAAGCCCTCGTGCTCCAGACCGATCGACTTGGCGTTGATGTACCAGTTGCCCGCGTGCCAGGCCACGTCCTTCGCCTTCACATGCTGGGCGATGTGACCGTCGGTCGAGCGCAGGGTGTAGTTCCACGACACATAGGTGGGGTCCTGCACCAGGTTGAGGACCCCCTCCCAGGAGCCCTCCGTGTCATGGATGACGATGTACTTGATGCTCTGCGAGGCCGGCCGGTCGCCCAGGTCGTGGTTGCCGTAGTCGTTGTCCCCGAACTCCTCGTACGGCGCCGGGATCCACTCGCAGGACACCGTCCGCGGGCACTCGGTGTCACCCGCGTCCGGCTTCCTCAGACCCGCCCGGGCCAGCTGCGCGGTGTCCGGGGCGAGCTTCGGCCGGCCCGCCAGGGCGATCCGCTGGCCGGCGTCGGTGGTCCGTTCCCCGCCGGTGCGCAGCACGTCGAAGACATCGTTCGCGTACGCCGCCGCGGTGGCGCTGTCGTCCGCGCCGGAGAAGCGGGCCACCGCGCCGTACCACTCCGCGGGGTCCTGGCTCAGCGGCTCACCCAGGTCCCGCTGGGCGGCGGCCAGCAGCGCGGCGCCGCCGGCGACGTTCGCCGCGGGGTCGGTGCGCAGGTCCTGCTTGCTCAGGCCGGTCAGCTCGGCGGCCTTCGGAAGGGTTTCCAGGCGGGCGGGCAGGTCGGCGGGTACCGGGATCCTCGCGTCGGGCAGCAGAGCGGCGCGGGCGCTGTCGCCGCGCGCGTCCTCCGTGCCCTCACTGTGGTGCGGCGCCGAGGCGAGCGCGGTCCGGGCGTCGGTCAGGTGCATCGGGCCGTAGCCCCCGGTCACGCTCGGCGCGCCGGCGTGCGTGTCCCAGCGGGACTGGAGATACGAGACGCTCAGCAGGACACTCTGCGGCACGTGGTACTCGGCGGCCGCCGTGGCGAAGGCCCGCTGGAGACCGGCGGAGGCGTCTTCGGCCGAGGACGGGGCCGCGCCGAGCAGGGGCAGCAGCAGGGCGGTGCCGGCCAGCGTGCCGACCACCCGCCGGGTGGCTCTGTTGGGGTCGGTGGCGGATCCTCGCAATGCAGCCTCCAGGGACGATCGAGCGCGATGAGCCGAGCGTGGCCGGACGTGCGTCAGTGCTACCGGCTTGTCGACGATCCGTCAATCATGCCCACAGGCAGGAGAATTCCCATGTCAATGAGGGGGCGCGGGAGTTTCGTGGCGCGAGCCCGCGGGCCTGCGGAGCGTCAGTGGCGTACACCAATGACCGGCGCCCCGAAGGCCCCCACGACGCCACGGCCTGATGACATACGAAGGTCCGCGGCACGCCGCTCCACAGGGCGCGCCGCGGACCTCCGTCCCCTTCAGCGAGTACCGACCGCCGCGCGTACGGCCCGGCGGGCCAGCTGGCAGTCGTCGTGCAGCCGCCTCAGCAGCAGCCGCTGTTCCTCGCCGGACGGCGCAGCACCAGGGTGGGCCGCGCCCGGTGCCGCCGGGGTCGAGTCGTGCATCGAACGCTGCACGGCCGTCTCGTAGGTACGGATCTCACGGGTCAGCACCAGCATCAGGTTCACCAGGAAGGCGTCCCGTGAGGCCGGGCCCGCCGACTGCGCGATCTGGCTGATCTGACGGCGCGCCACCGGGGCGTCACCGAGGACCGCCCACAGCGTCGCCAGGTCGTAGCCCGGCAGGTACCAGCCCGCGTGCTCCCAGTCCACCAGCACTGGACCGGCCGGTGAGAGGAGGATGTTCGAGAGCAGTGCGTCGCCGTGGCAGAACTGGCCCATGCCCTGCCGGCCCGCCGAGTGCGCGATGCCGTGCAGCAGCTTCTGGAGGTCGCCCAGGTCCCGGTCGGTCAGCAGCCCCAGCTCGTGGTAGCGGGAGATGCGGGCCGCGTAGTCGAGCGGGGCGTCGAAGGTGCCCGCCGGTGGCCGCCAGGCGTTGAGCCGGCAGACCGCGCCGAGCGCCGCCCTGATGTCCGCGCGGGGCGGGGCCTCCGCGGGATGCCGGTGCAGCGCCGCCACCCGCCCGGGCATCCGCTCGATGACCAGGGTGCAGTTGTCCGGGTCCGCCGCGATCAGCCGCGGCACGCGCACCGGAGGCCGGTGCCGGACGAACGAACGGTAGGCGGCTATTTCGTGCCGGATCCGCTCGGCCCATACCGGGGAGTGGTCGAGTAAACACTTGGCGACGGCCGTGCTGCGTCCCGTCGTACCGACCAGGAGCACGGAGCGTCCGCTGCGGCGCAGCACCTGCACCGGGGCGAACTCCGGGCAGATCCGGTGCACCGACGCGATCGCCGTGCGCAGCTGGGCGCCCTGGGGGCCGGACAAGTCGAGTCTCCCGCTGAGCGGTTGGGTGCCGAGCCCCGGAACGCGCCGTGCCCTGCCCGCACCCGGTACGGGGGCCGTCGGCCGCGCGGGGTCGAGGTAGGGGCCACCGCCCGGGCGGAGATGCGGCGACCGGGGCGGGGCGGACACGGAGGACGATGCTGCGTACATGGGCGAGACAGATCCCTTCGTGTGCCTGCTGTGCCTGGAGAAGCAGTGCGCCGCCCGACCCGGATCACCGGGTGCACCCTGGGGAATGTCCCTGTGCGGTCCGGGTCGGGGTGGCGCGTTCCTACCTCACCGCATATGCCACGTGGCACACCATCTGGCGAACCCTGGCGAACCCTGGCGAATAGTCCCGGAGCAACTGACGCGGGGCTACTGTCAACTCAGCCGAGAACCTGGGGGCTTGACGTGAGCGGACAACCCAACGCCCGACTTTCGGACCTGTTCGGCCTGGCCGGCTGGTCCAAGGGTGAACTCGCGAGGCTGGTCAACCGGCAGGCGGCGGCCATGGGCCATCCCCAGCTGTCGACCGACACCTCCCGGGTGCGGCGCTGGATCGACATGGGAGAAATCCCGCGCGATCCCGTGCCGCGGGTGCTGGCGGCTCTGTTCACCGAGCGTCTCGGCCGTGTCGTGACCATCGAGGACCTCGGTCTGGTCCGGCACGGGCGTACGGGGAAACGGCAGGGCGACGGGAGTGCGGAACATCCCGACGGCATGCCGTGGGCGCCCGACCGAACCGCTGCGGTCCTCACCGAATTCACGGGAATGGACCTCATGCTCAACCGACGCGGCTTGGTGGGTGCGGGTGCCGCGCTCACCGCGGGATCCGTACTCAGCAGCGCCATGCACGACTGGCTGCACACCGATCCGGCCCTCACCGCCGATGCCCCCCAGTTCGACGACCCCCTGCACGCCGACCCCGCTGGGTTCGACCGTTACGAGGCCGCCCCCATCGGGTCGCAGGAGATCGAGGAGCTGGAGCGCTCGGTCGAGGTGTTCCGGGCCTGGGACGCGGCCCGCGGGGGCGGGCTGCAGCGCAAGGCGGTGGTGGGCCAGCTCAACGAGGTGGGCGGCATGCTCGCCTACCGTCACCCCGACCATCTCCAGCGGCGCCTGTGGGGCGTCGCCGCCAACCTGGCCGTCCTCGCGGGCTGGATGTCGCACGACGTCGGCCTCGAACCCACCGCCCAGAAGTACTTCGTGATCGCCGCCCATGCCGCGCGCGAGGGCGGTGACCGGCCCCGTGCCGGCGAGGCGCTCTCCCGGGCGGCCCGTCAGATGGTGCACCTGGGCCGGCCCGACGACGCGCTCGACCTGATGAAGCTCGCCCGGTCCGGCTCGGGCGAGCAGGTGCTGCCCCGCACCCGGGCGATGCTCTACACCATCGAGGCCTGGGCGCAGGCGTCCATGGGCAAGGGCCAGGCGATGCGCCGCACCCTCGGTCAGGCGGAGGACCTCTTCGTCTCCGACAAGAGCGACGTGCCGCCGCCGAGCTGGATGCAGACCTTCAAGGAGGAGGACCTGTACGGCATGCAGGCCCTGGCCTACCGCACCCTGGCGGAGCACGAGCCGGGCGCGGCCGCGCACGCCCAGCACTACGCGGAGAAGGCCCTCGCGCTGCGGGTCGACGGACGGCAGCGGTCGAAGATCTTCGACTTCCTGTCGATGGCCTCGGCCTGCTTCATCGCCGACGACCCCGAACAGGCGGACCGCTACGCGCGGTTGGCGCTGGTCTCGATGGGCTCCAACTCCTCCCACCGCACCTGGGACCGGCTGCGCCAGATGTACCGGCTCACCGCCGAGTACTCCAGCTACCCGAAGATCAACGAACTGCGCGAGGAGATCAGGCTGGCACTGCCGAAGCCGAAGGGAAGGGGTGGCAACAGCACACGGGCCTGAGCCGGTCCGGATGAACGTGCCGGCACGAGTTGGTCATGACGTCACCTTGGCGACGAGCACGCAGGCGCCGTCCTCGCGCTCGGTCTCGCCGAACTCCTCCATGACCGTCCGCACACAGTCCTGCGCGGTGCGCGCCCCGCCGAACCGGGGGGCCAGGTCCAGGAGACGGTTCACGGCAGCCGCGTTGTCGCGCCCGGGCACCAGTCCGTCCGTGTGCAGCAGGAGCAGGTCGCCCGGTTCGAGGGTCTCCTCGGCCTGCGCGTAGACGGCTCCCGAGGTCGCGCCGAGGAGCACGCCGTCGGGGGAGTGCAGTCGGCGCCCCGTCCCGTCCCGGAACAGCAGCGGGGCGGGGTGCCCGGCCTGCGCCCAGACCAGGGTGCGGGTCCGGGGGCGGTAGCGGCAGCAGACCGCACTGCCGAGGGCCGGCTGCACGGTGGCGTCGAGCAACTGGTTGAGCAGGGCCATCAGCCGGCCGGGTTCGGTGCCCGCCATCGCCATGCCGCGCACGGCGCCCAGGAGGGTCGCCATGCCGGAGGCCACGGCGACTCCGTGACCGGTGAGGTCGCCGACGCTGAGGAGGGTCTCGCCGTCGGCCAGTTCGAGGGCGTCGTACCAGTCGCCGCCGATCAGGGCGCTCGACGACGACGGCAGATAGTGGGCGGCCAGGTCCAGGGTCTCGGCGCCGTGGTGCGGGAGTCTCAGGGAGCCCCGCCAGGGCGGCAGCACGGCCTCCTGCAGTTCGACCGCGAGCCGGTGCTCGCTGTGCGCGCGCTGCCGGTGGCGTTGTAACGAGTCGCGGGTCTCGCTCACCGCCCGTTCGCTGCGGCGCAGTTCGCTCACGTCCCGCAGCACGGCCCACATCGAGGCGGTGCTGCCGTCGGCGGCGAGCACGGGCTCGCCCATCATGTGCACGGTGCGCACCTCTCCGTCCGGGTGCACGACACGGAACTCGCCGTCGATGCGCCTGGCGTCGACCAGGCAGTCCGTGACCATGACCGTCAGCCTCGGCTTGTCCTCGTCGAGCACCAGGGAGGGAAGCTCGTCGAGGGTGAGCGGGGGAGCGGTGCGGTCGCGGCCCAGGATCTCGTACAGCTCCCCGGACCAACTGGCCTCGTCCGTCAGCAGGTTCCACTCGGCGCTGCCGACCCGGCTGAGCAGCGAGCCGCGCCGGGGAGCGGGCGGCGCGGTTCGCGCGGACGACTCCGGCCCGGGTGCCGAGGGCACGGGCGGTGGACCGTCCCGCAGTTGGGCCAAGTGCGCGTCCAGGTCGCTGAGTTGGTGCAGCGCGAGGTCGTACAGTGCGCGCTGCCAGCGCTCCTGGGGATCCGAGTCGTCGCCGGGCGCGTCCCGTCGTACGGCGTCCACGTCGCCCTTGAGCCGCCGCGCCTGCGATATGAGCGCGTCGACCGATCCGCCTCCTGGCGGCTGGGCGGCGGGGTGGTCCGCGGAGAGGTGGGACGGCATGACGCACTCCGATGCGGGGACGGTTCGGCCAAGGCGGGACGGAGAGGGACCGTTACGACTGTTGCACAGGCCGCGACGCGCTGTAAGGGATTTGGCAACACACGATACGGTGGTGCTTCTGGCATATGTCACAGTCTTCACGGAGCGGTCGTACCGGACGTGTCGTCTACCCTGTTCGGCGCCCCAAGTCGTAGGTGGCGTACGTGACTTGGCGGGTCCGTGAGGTGGCGGAGCCGGTGTTCATTTATGTGTTCGACGGTCTTGTGTTCTAAGGAGTGTGGCACGGACTGATCGGACGGTAGGGCTGTGATGCAGGTCACATAATTGACCCTCGTTCAGGCGTAATGCAAAGGGGGTCTGCGTGCTCCTAAGAACATGGACACGACCTTCGAGCAGCCCGCCCGCGCCCGCCTGATCACCGCGGAGAACCAGGAACTGCCCGTTCCCGCCCTCCTGCGCTACGGCTCCGCCGACCCCCTGGCGGTGTGCGTCGACTTCCCGCCCGAGGTCTCCCTGGACGGGCGGGGGGTGACCTGGACCTTCGCCCGTGCCCTGCTGGAGGAGGGGTTGCGCGGGCCGGCCGGCGGCGGGGACGTGCACATCTGGCCGTGCGGCCGGGACACCACGGTCGTGGAGTTCCACTCGCCGTACGGCCTCGCCCTCCTCCAGTTCCCCACGCCCACCCTGCGCGGCTTCCTGCTGCGGACCTACACGGTGGTCGGCGCGGGGCAGGAGGATCTGAGCGAGACCGTCGAGCGGGGGCTCAGCGCCCTCTTCGGGAGCGTCTGAGCGGTCCGCGGCGGCTCGGCGACCGCCTCCCGCTCAGTACCGCAGCACCCCGGCGATCCCGTCGGAGCCACCCAGCGTGCCGTCCGGTACGAAGCGGACGTCGGCGCCGGTCTCCAGGCACTGCTCGACGATCTCGTCCACGATGTCCTCACCGGCGTCGAGGTCGCCGCTCTCGGCCGGGGTCAGATGATCGCCGCCCTCGTCGCGGACGGTCACCCGGTAGTTCTCCTCGACGGCCAGCAGCCGCACCCGGCCTTCCCGGGCGCTCTGCCAGATCTCGTCGACGCCGGCCGCGAACGCCCGCCGTCCGCGCGCCGATTCGAGCTCGCGGGTCACCGCGTCGGTGCTCTTGCGGGCCTCCGCGGCGATCAGCGGGCCGACCGCCTGCCACACCGCGTCCGGGGTGCCGTGCGCAAGGCCGCCGTGCGGGACGTGCACGGCGTCCTTGGTGAGGCTGCCGACGTCGGCCAGCGCGGACAGCGCCGCGGTCTCGCCGGTGACGTACAGCGGTCGCGGGTCCTCGCGCAGCAGCTTGGACATCGCGGTGTCGGTGTCCCGCAGGAAGTGCCGGGTGTCCTCGTCCCGGAAGGTGCTCGGCATGTCGCCGATCCGCTCCAGGCGCTCGGCGTCGAAGTTCTGGCGGGTCCTGGTCAGCGGGAAGCCGCCGCCGCGGTGCTCGGTGACCCGGTCGACGCCGCCGTTCCACAGGGTGGCGCGGTCGGCGGAGACCGACAGCACCCAGAAGGGCCGCTCGGAGGCCTGCGCGGACACGAGGTTGCGGGTCAGGAAGGTGTCCGAGAGCACCACGCGCTCGGGAACGGCACGGGCCAGGGACCACACCTGGTGCTCCCCCGGCGCGGCGAAGATCACCAGTCCGTCCTCGGCGTGCGCCAGATCGACCTCGGCCAATGCCTGGTCGAGCTGTCGGGCGACGTCGATGCGCCGCTCCCGGGGGACCGCCGGGTCGGTCTCCAGCTGCTTCTTGGCCTCGGCCACCACATTGCGCAGCCGGACCGGATCCTGGGTGTTCTCGGGTTCGCGGCGGTGGGTCGGCGTCAGCACGGACACCGCCGGGTAGGCGCGCGGGCGGCGCAGTTCGGAGAGGGTCGCAGGGCTCAGTGCGTGCTCCATAACAGCACCATAGGACCGTTCGGCCGATCAGGCATTTGGGGCAACTTGATCGGGCATTCAGGGCATTTCATCGTTAGCTTGATCATCTCATGGCACAGAACGACACCGAGACCGGTCGGCGCCGGAGTGTTCTCGCTGCCCAGCCGGTTCGCGCAGGAGACGGGCGTGGCCGGGGCGCTCATCGCCTGGGCCGTGGCCGGCACCGGCACGCTGATGCCGGCCTTCGTCTTCCGGAACCTCGCCGTCCGCCGGCCGGACCTCGACGCCGGTGTGTACGCCTGCGCCAAGGCGGGCTTCGGCGAATACCTGCATCGCCCTGGCCCGCGAGTCCACCGGCGTACGCGAGTACCTGATGCCGCGCTGCCCAACGCCCGAGACCGGCGCTGCCTGGCCGCCGCGGGGGTCACCACGGCCCAGCTCGGCGCGCTGTTCGCCGTGCGGGACGAGCCGGGCATCACCCAGCAGCGGCTCGCCCGCGCACTCGGACTGCGCGAGTCGGCGGTGACCGCTCTGGTCGGCCGGCTCACCGCGGCGGGTCTCGTCGGCAAGAGCGCGTACTGGAGTTGACCGTCCCGGGAGCCGACGCCCTGCGGGCCGCCCAGCCGGAGATCGACCGCTTCGACGCGGAGCCCTAGGGCGCCCAGCGCTCGGGACGTGCCACGTAGATCCAGTCGAAGCCGTCGTAGCCCTCGGTGTCGAGATGCGGGGCCCGGCTGAGTCCCGCACGTTCCGCCACGCGCTGTGAGGCCGTGTTCGTCGGGCGCACCCGGGCGATCAGCGCGAGGTCCGGCACGTGCGCCGCGGCCCAGGCGGTGACCGCGGTGGCCGCTTCGCCGGCGAAGCCCCGGCCCCAGGCCGAGGGGGCGAAACGGTAGAAGAGGTTCAGCACCGGTTCTCCGTGGAGCTCCATCGGCTTGATCCCGCAGAAGCCGAGCTGCCCGGCACGGCCGTGGCGTCCGACGACCCAGTAGCCGTAGCCGTGCCGCGCCCACTGCTTGTCCCAGCGCCGGTACCGCTCTTCGGCCTCCTCGTGCCGGGTGAGCGCGTCGGAGGGGTTGTGCGCGCACGCCTCGGGGGCGCTGTGGACGGCGAGGATCATGTCGACGTCGGTTTCGGCCGGGCGTCGCAGCCACAGTCGGGCGGTCCTCAACTCCTCGGCCGACGTGCTGGGTTCACTCATGCCGAGATCGTAGTTCGAGTGGACCTCACTCCTCGCGTTCGGCCCCGCACGAGCTGCCGTTCGGCGGCAGGCTGCCGTACAGCAGGTAGTCGTCGACCTTGCGGTGCACGCACTTCGAGGAGCCGTAACCGGTGTGGCCCTCGCCCTTGTTGTCGAGGACCACGGCCGAGTCGCCGAGGCGCTTCGCGGTCTCCACGGTCCAGCGGTACGGCGTCGCCGGGTCGCCGCGCGTGCCGACGAGCAGGATCTTCGAGGTGGGGACGTCGCGCACCTTCTCGCGGATGAAGTCGGTGCCCTTGGGACGGCCGTAGCACATCAGGTACTCGGTGAGCCGGTAGCGGCCGAAGACCGGGGACGCCTGTTCGTAGGCCGCGCGCAGCCGGGCCAGGTCCTCGGTGATCCTGGCGGCGCCGGGACGGTCGGGATCGTCCGCGCAGTTGACCGCCATCAGCGCCGCCGGGAGATTGTCGAGCGGCACGTCCTCCGCGTCCACGAGAGGCGCGTGCGTCGGATCGTCCGAGGGCGGGCGCGCGTGGGTCACGAAGCCGGAGCCGCCGCCCGCGAAGCCGAGGACCCCCGTCGTGTCGCCGTCCTCCACGAGTTCGGCGAGCGCCCGCTCCAGTGAGGGCCACAGGTCCTCGCTGTAGAGGGCCTGGCCGATGGCGCCCACCAGGTCCTGTCCGGTGAAGTCGGGGCCGAATCCCGTCGGCACCGGGTCCTCGTCCAGCGACGCCACGAGTCGTACGACCTGCTCCCGGGCGCCCCGCGCGTCGGTGCCGAACGGACAGGCCACGTCCTTCACGCACCAGTCGACGAAGTCCTCCAGTGCCGTCTGCTGCCCGGCCGCGCCCGCCACACCCTGCTCGGACAGCGGCTCGGTGAGGGTGTCCACACCGTCCAGGACCAGCCGGCCCACCTTCTTGGGGAACTGGGCCGCGTACACCGCGCCGAGCCGGCTCCCGTAGGAGAAGCCGAGGTAGTTGAGCTTCTTGTCGCCGAGGGCCTGGCGCATGATGTCCAGGTCGCGGGAGGCGTTCACGGTGCCTATGTGCCGCAGCACGGGCCCGGAGTGCTTGGCGCACTCGGCGGCCGCGTCCCGCAGCCTCCCGAGCACGGCCCGTGGGTTCTGGGCCACGGCCGTCTCGTCGTCGGTGGCCGCCAGCGCCTCGTCGGTGCCGGCGCCGCAGCTGACCGGAGAGGACCGGCCGACGCCGCGCGGGTCGAAGGACACCACGTCGTACTCGTCCGTCAGGCCCATGAAGTCGTCGCCGTAGGCAGCGAGCGAGGGCACGCCCGCACCGCCCGGGCCGCCGAAGTTGATCAGCACGGAGCCGCGCTTGTGCCTGGCCGTGGACCGGTAGCGGGCGAGTGCCAGGTCGAGGCTGCCCGCGCGGGGCTTCGCGTAGTCGAGGGGAACAGTGACCTTTCCGCACTGCAGATCCTTCGGTGCCTCCATGCCCACGCACTTCGACCACCTGATCTTCTGGCCGTAGAAACGCGACAGGTCCGGTCCGGAGCCGTCCGCGGCCACGGCCGGCAGCCCGGCGCCGAGCAGGGCGAGCCCGACAGCTCCGGACACAGCGCATCGTCGCCTCGTCACCTTGGCGAACATCCATGCCTCCAAGGACGCCCATCGGCGCCCTCGATCACGATAAGCGTCCCTCCGACGGCCCGCCTCCGGACGAGCGGGAGCACGGGACGTGCCCTGCCCCGCACCTGCGGTGACCGGCTCCCGCTCACCCCCGCCCGTCCGCCGTCACCGCCGTGAGCAGCACCATTCCGGAGTCGCCGTAGTCCGGGAGGGTGGGATCGGTGTCGACGCGGGTGACGGACAGTTCCCGGGTCAGGGGCGCGAACACCTCCGTGACGGTCTCCGGGCTCACGGGACAGCCCGGCCAGCGCGAGGTCGGCCCGATGCGGTAGGTCGGCATGTTCTCCATGAACGCGGCCACCAGATACCCGCCCGGCACCACACAGCGGGCGAAGGCCCGGCAGAAGTCGGTGAACTCGGCCCGGTCCTCCGTGGCCCCCTCGGCGACGAAGTGCATGGACGCCAGTTCGTAGCCGCCCGGCTCCAGGTCCCGGACGTCCGCGTGGACGACGTGCACCTGCGCCAGCGACCCGGCGAGGGTCCTCGGCAGATCGGGGTTGAGACGCCGGCACAGGGCGTGGAACGGCAGCCAGCTCGCGTCCGGCCCGCAGACGATCTGCCGGTGCAGATAGGCCACGTTGCCCGCGCCGGCCTCGACGGCCTCCACCCGCCGGCTCGCCGCGGACGCCAGGATCAGCGGATAGAGGTTGGGCCCGGCACCGAACTCCACCGAGCGCGCGACCCCGCCCGGTGGCAGACGCCGGTAGAACGCGGAGTGGTGGGCGATCACTTCGGCGTCCGCGGGGTGCAACTCCCGGTAGTTCTCGGCGAGATAGTCGGCGACCGGCCAACGGTCCCAGTCCACGTCGTCGTTGTGCGTCATCATCACCGTATCCACCTCCTCAGACCTTCGGCTGCAGCCGGAACCGCTCCGCCAGCGCGGTCAGTGTCGCGTTGAGCCGGTCGATGTCCTCGTCGGAGTTGAGCGCCGTGATCTGCGCCCGGAAACCGACCCGGTCGCGGGCCACGAGCGGGTGGGCGGCGAGCGTCACGTAGATGCCCTCCTCCCACAGGAACGCGGCGACCGCGTCGAGGTCGGCCGGGTCGGCCAGGGGGATCTCCACGATGGGCAGCCGGTCGGTGTTGAGCGTGCTCACGCCGAGGTCCGCGAGATGGTCGAGCACCCGCACGGTCTTGCGGTACAGGTCGGCCCGCAGCACGTCCCCCCGGCTGTCGTTGACCTCCAGCCCGGCCAGTGCGGTGGCCAGCGACGCCGTGGGCGAGGGACCCGAGTACAGATAGGGCGCCGCGGCCGTCTTGAGACGGTTCTTGAGGCCGGTCGGCAGCGCGAGGAACGCGAGCAGCGACGAGTACGCCTTGGAGAACCCGCCCGCCAGCACGATCCCGTCGTACGACTCCCCGGTGTGCCGCACCACGCTGTTGCCGCGCCGGCCGTACGGACAGGGCTCGTCGGGCGTGCGTTCCCCGATCACCCCGAAGCCGTGCGCGTCGTCGACGTACAGCGTCGCGTCCCGCTCACGGCACAGCGCGGCCAGCACCGGCAGGTCGGGGAGGTTGCCGGTCATGCTGTTCACGCCGTCCATGCAGACCAGCCGGGTGGTGCGGGCGGGCACCGAGGAGAGCAACGCGTCCAGTTCCTCGGGCCGTTCGGCGTGGAAGCGGTGCAGGGTGGCGCCCTGGCCGCGGGCGACCACGCAGCCGTCGTACACCGTCCGGTGCGCGCTCGCCTCGACGAAGATGTGACCGTCGTCGGCGAGGACCGGGATCACCGAGGCGTGAATGAGGGTCAGGGTCGGCAGCAGCAGGGTGTCGGGGGCGCCCAGCAGCGCGGCGAGACGTTCCTCCAGCGCGGGATACAGCCGCGGACTGCCCAGCAGCCGTGACCAGCTGGGGTGGGTGCCCCAGCGGCGCACCTCGGGATCGATGCGGGCGGCGATCTCCGGGTCCCAGTCGAAGCCGAGGTAGTTGCAGGAGGCGAAGTCGATGAGCCAGCGGCCGCGGCTGCGGATGCGGCGGCCGCGGACCTCGTCGATGACCGCGTCGCTCATCGGACTGGTGCGCCGCAGATGTTCGAGGTCCGCCGTGCGCTTCTCGGCGGTGACCGAGGGAGCGGAACGGCGGGCCGGGCGCCCGTTGGTGCCCGCGGAGCCCGGTGCGCAGCGCCCGCCGTCCTGCCGCAGCACCCGCTCGCTCTGCTCCACCGTCATGGGCCGGGCGAACAGGAAGCCCTGCCCGAACCGGCACCCCATCGCGGCCAGCATGTCCCGCTGCGCCGGCACCTCGATGCCCTCCGCGATCACCTGCAGACCGAGCGTGTCGGCGATGCGGACGATGCCCTCGACCAGGGCGACCTGCCGGGCGTCGCGTGTGATGTCGTCGATGTACGTCTTGTCGATCTTCAGTATGTCGATGGGGAAGTCCCGCAGATAGCGCAGTGAGGAGAACCCCGTGCCGAAGTCGTCGACCGCGATGTGCACCCCCAGCTCCTTGAGGGTCTGCAGTACCGCCTGGATCTGGGCGTCCCGGCGCAGCAGCACCGTCTCCGTCAGCTCCAGCTGGAGCGTGCCGGGGGCGAGCCCGGGAGTCCGCAGCGCCCGGTCGACCTGGTCCACGAACCCGGCGTCGCGGAACTGGCGCGCGGACACGTTCACGCTCACGTACGGCGGAGCCGTCGGCCGCGGCACCTGCTGCAGGCCCGCTATGTCACCGACCGCGTTCTCCAGCACCCATGAGCCCAGCGGGGCGATGTGCCCGGTCTCCTCGGCCAGGCTGATGAACCGCTCGGGGGAGACGGGCTGGTGCGGGGCCTGCGGCCAGCGCACCAGGGCCTCGAAGCCGACCACGTCGCCCGCCTCGATGTCCACGACCGGCTGGTAGCGCAGGGTGAACTCCTGCGCGGCGACCGCCCGGGCGAGTCTGCTCTGCAGGTCGTGCCGCTCGACCATGCGGGCGTGCAGCATCGGCTGGAAGCGACGCCACTGCCGTTTGCCCGCCGCCTTGGCCGCGTACAGCGCGAGGTCGGCGTGCCCGAGCAGTTCCTCGGCGTCCGTGCTGTCGCGGGCCGTGGCCACGCCCACGCTGGCCGAGACGGTGACCGTCTCGTCGCCCAGCACGAACGGCCTGGTCAGCGTCTGCACAACCTGGGCCGCCAGCAGTTCGGCGTCGAGCGGTTCCCGGGCGTCCTCCATCAGGACGGCGAACTCGTCGCCGCCGAGCCGGGCCGCGGTATCGGTGCGCCGGAGGGTGCGGGTCAGCCGGTTGCCGACGTCGAGCAGGAGGTGGTCGCCCGCCGAGTGCCCCATGGTGTCGTTGACTTCCTTGAAGTCGTCCAGGTCGATGAAGAGCAGACAGGTCAGGGACGACTCGCGGCGGCCGCGCAGCAGGGCGCGTTCGATCCGCTCCAGCAGCAGCGTCCGGTTGGGCAGCCCGGTCAGCGAGTCGTGGAAGGCGCGCTGCGTCAGCTCGTGCTCCAGCCTGCGCTGCTCGGTCACGTCGCGCAGGGTGACCACCAGCCCGGCCACGGTCCGCTCGTCCCGGAAGTCGCTGCAGCGCACCTCGACCTCCACCCGCCCGGTCCGGTGCCGCACCCACCAGTGGTCGTGGGCGACGCGCGGCCCGTGGTCGCGGACGGCGGTCAGCTCACGGGCCGCCCGCTGCCGGTCCCGGGGATCGACCAGGCCCGGCAGCGACGCCCCGACGAGGTCCGCGGTCCCGAACACGGCGGCGGCGGAGGGGCTGGCGTACCGGATGGTGTCGTCGTCCTCGACGATCAGGATGACGTCGGAGGTGTTGCGCACCAGGGTGCGGAAGTAGGCCTCGTTCTCGCGGCGGATCACCTCCTGGCGCAGCAGCACCCGCTCCATGGCGAGCCCGGCGTGGGAGGCGAGGATCTCCAGGGAGCCGTATGTCTCGGTGAGCGGATCCGCGGGACCGGCGACCAGCAGGACACCCGGGTCATGGGTGGCGGGGCGGTCGGGCGAGGTCATGGGGCACACCTGGACGGCCGGCAGCCCGTCCAGCCGGGCCGCGATGTCGGGGCCGAGGTCCGCGGGGGCCACCCGACGGGCCACACCGGGCAGCAGGGGCGCGGCCTGCTCCGCCGACAGCAGCAGGGTCCGGTGACGGACCGCGGGCCCCAGCAGCATGCCGACGGCCACCTCACAGCTGCGCACGACGTCCTGCTGCCGGACCGCGGACACCAGGGACCCGGCCGCCCGGCGCAGCGCCAGTTCGCGGGCCATGGCGCCCCGGTGGGCCACGACCATGCCGGCCAGCCGCAGGATGACCAGCAGGAACAGCACGGCCGAGAAGGCGCCGATCACCGCCGCGTGGTGGTCGCGGTGGCCGACCGCCCCGTACAGCAGCATGGCCGGGGCGATCAGGGTGACCGCCGCCAGCGTCACGAGCCGGTGGGGCGGCGGAAGCGGAGCCCGCTTCTGGGGTACGGCGGCGGTGAGCGCGGCCATCGAAGGGTGCAGCGCGGCCAGGCCCCAGGCCGTGTAGAAGACGATCCACCCGGAGTCCAGCAGGGTGCCCGCCTGCCACAGCGAGTTGAGCTGGAGGATGCCGTACGCGATGTCGAAGCCGAGCAGGGTCACCGTGCCGACCACCAGCAGCTGCACCGACCGGTTGTTGCCTTCGACCGGACTCGGAGTCAGCAGCCGGGCCAGCAGCGCCAGGACCAGCACGTCACCGAGGGGGTAGGCGATGCTGATGGCCCGCTGCTGCCAGGTCAGGCCCTCCACCTCGGCGAGCGGCTGGACCAGGTACACCCACACGGGCAGGGCCAGCCCCGCGGTGAAGATCAGCGCGTCGAGCAGGCTGGGCAGGTCGGTGCCGGCCCAGCGGTAGCGGATGAGGCCGTACAGGCCGGTCGCGAAGAGCGGGTAGGTGGCGAGGTAGAAGGCGTCCGCGGGGGAGGGGAAGGGGTTGGAGGCGTTGAAGTATTCCTCCATGACGTTGTAGTACGTGTCGCCCGTGATGAAGGTGAGCAGGCCCGCCGCCAGGGCCCACCAGGGCCAGCGGTGGGTGGGCCGGTACAGCCGGATGCCGACGAGCACGGCGCAGACGCCGGCGAGTCCGATGACGGCCCACACCGGGGTGCGCGCGGCTGGGACCGTCATGTAGACGAGAGTGGCGACGGCGACCAGAGTGACGTGGACGGCCATCGGCCGACGTGCCGACTGCACGGGGCAAGCGCCTCCCTGGCCACTGGAGGAGACCGGGGCTTCGACCTGGTCCCGGGATCCTTTTCGATCGTAGGCACGGGGGACAGGTGCTGCATCCCGGGAGATCGGCAGTCAGCGCCGATGGAACCGATGGTGCAACTGCCGTACACGCTCCGTGAACTCGGGCACCGGCCCCGTCACGACCACACCGGGCGCGACCTCGTTGACCGGCAGGGTCCGCACCGGTGGCGCCGGCACACCCAACTGGCTCAGCCACTCGGCCAGTTGCTCGGACGAGGCCGCGTACACGATGCGTCCGAGGCCCACCCAGGCGTGCGCGGCGGCGCACATCGGACAGTGCTCGCCGGAGGTGTACACGGTGGCCGCGGCCCGCTCCTCGGGCGTGAGGTGCGCCGCCGCCCAGCGGGCCAGTTCGAACTCGGGGTGCCGGGTGCGGTCACCGGAGGCCACGCGGTTGTGGTCCTCGGCGAGGATCTCGCCCCCGGCGCTCACCAGGACCGAGCCGAACGGTTCGTCCCCGGCCTCCAGGGCCTCGGCGGCCAGCTCGACGCAGCGGCGCAGATACGGCAGTTCGGTGTCCTTCACGACCATGCAAAGAGCCTAGGAGCATCCGCGCCGCGGCGGAAACGCGGTTCGCCGGTTGAGGACGACCACCCCGAGAGCCACCCCGACCAGCGGCAGCGCCGTCCACGGCAGGGCACCCGCCCCCAGGTCCGCCAGCACCACACCGCCGGTCAGCGAGCCCGTCGCGATCCCGGCGTTGTACACCGTGGTCTGCAAGGACGTGGCCGCGTCCGCCCGCTCCGGGCCCGAGACGTCGACCAGCGCCGTCTGGATCAGCGTCGGAGCGCCCCCGAAGGCGACGCCCCACAGGGCCACCGCGACCAGCAGCACGCCCGGCACCCCGGCGGCAAGCCCCAGCACGGGCATCACGGCCGCGCACAACCCCAGCGCGCCCAGAAGCGCCGCCCGCGGATGCCGGTCCACCAGCATCCCGGTGACCCAGATCCCCACCACCGTGGCGGCTCCGAACACCAGCAGGACCACTCCGGTGCGCCCGAAGCCGGCCTGCGCCGCGAACGGGGCGACATACGTGTACATCGCCTGGTGCCCCACCAGCAGGAACAGCGTGACGCCCAGCACGGCCGGGACGCCCGGCAGCGCGGCGACCCGGACGAGCGGCACCCGCGCGTGCGGCGCCTCGCCCGGCAGCGGGGGCACCCGCCACCGCACCCAGCCCACCAGCAGCACCGCGAGCCCGGCGAGCAGCCCGAACGCCGTGCGCCAGCCCACCGCCCCGGCCAGCGCGGTACCGGCCGGGACGCCCAGGGACAGGGCGAGGGTGATCCCGGCGAGCACGATCGCGATCGCCCGGCCGCGCCGGTCGGCCGGCACCAGCCGGGCGGCGTACCCGGCGAGCATCGCCCAGAGCGTTCCGCCCATGCCCCCGGCGACCAGTCGTGCGGCGAAGGTGAGGGGGTACGACGAGGAAAGCGCCACCACCGCGTTGCTCACCGCGAAGCCGAGCAGGGCGCCGACGAGCACCGCCCGGCGCGGCAGCCCGCGCAGCAGCGCCGTGAGCGGGACGGCGGCGGCGAAGGACGCGGCCGCGTACCCGGTGACCAGAAAGCCGATCCGGGCCTCGGAGACGCCCAGGGACGGCGCCATCCGCGGCATCAGACCCGCGGGCAGCAGCTCGGTCAGCACTGCGGTGAAGGCGGCCGTCGACAGGGCGAGGAGCCCGGACCACGGCAGTGGTTCGGACGCGGGCAGGGTCGTGCCCTTGGCCGGGGAGAGGGTGGACATGGGACCATGCTCGGACCTTCACATCAGTGTGAAGGCAAGGGCGATCCGGGAGCGCGTCATGAGAATCGGTGAACTGTCCCGCCGTACCGGAGTCCCCACCAGGCTGCTGCGCTACTACGAGGAGCAGGACCTGCTCCACCCCGAGCGGGCCGACAACGGCTACCGCGCCTACGGCGAGGCGGCGGTCGGCGACGTCCAGCAGATCCGCGGGCTGCTGGACTCCGGCCTGACCACGGAGATGATCCGCACGATCCTGCCGTACCTGTCGGGGCCGGAGGAGATCCTGCTGCCGCCCGAGCAGCTGACCCCGCAGACGGCCGCCCTCCTGGAGGCCCATGTCGACCGCATCCAGGCCCGGATCGACTGCCTGGCCCGCAACCGCGACCGGCTCAGCGCCTACCTGGCGGCGGTGCGCGCGGAGGCCGGGCGGCCGTAAACGGCGTTGCCGCGCAGGCCTCCGGGTGATGAAGTGAGCCCATGGATCATGTCGCGGTACTCGCCCTCTTCGACCGGAACATGCGCGAAGGCGCCCAGCCGGACGGTCCCGGTGCCCGTGTGGAGCGGGTCGGCAGGGTGGTCCGCCAGGTGGCCGCCGAGCACGGCTGGAACGGCATCGTCTGGTCCGACCTGGACGAGGCCAGTGCCGACGAGGCGATCGCCGAGCAGATCGCGTACTACACCGGGCTCGGCCGCGAGTTCGAGTGGAAGCTGTACGGGCACGACCTGCCCGTCGACCTGGGAGAGCGGCTGCGGGCCGCCGGGTTCACCCCCGAGCCCGAGGAGACGCTGATGATCGCCGAGGTCGCCGACCTCACCCTGGACGTCGAGCCGCCCGAGGGGATCCGCTTCCTTCCGGTCACCGACCGGGCAGGCGTCGATCTCGTGGCGGACGTGCACGTGAAGGCCTTCGGCACCGACAGCTCGCGGCTGCGGCACCAGCTGCTCGCCCGGCTGCGGGACGAGCCCGACACCGTGGTCGCGGTCGTCGCGCTCGCCGGGGACGAGCCGGTCAGCGCGGCCCGTATGGAGCTCGTGCCCGGCACCCGCTTCGCCGGCCTGTGGGGCGGTGGCACCGTCGAGAGCTGGCGCGGCCGCGGCATCTACCGCGCTCTGGTCGCCCACCGCGCCCGCGCCGCCGTGGAACGGGGATACCGCTACCTCCAGGTCGACGCGATGGCCACGAGCCGCCCCATCCTGGAACGCCTCGGGTTCACGCCGCTGACGATCACGCAGCCGCACGTGTACCAGCCGTAGCGGCTCCCGGGCCGGGATGTCACATCCGGGTCCGCCCGATCCGTCGCACCCGTATGACGACGAACCAGCACCAGAACATCCTCCTCGCCGGCGCGAGCGGTGTCCTCGGCCGCCACATCGACCGGGCCCTGACCGACGCGGGTCACAAGGTCACCGGGCTCGGCCGGAGCGAGGGCAACGGGGTCCAAGCCGACCTCATGGACCGCGACGCCCTGCTGCGGGCGGTGGACGGACGGCACTTCGACACGGTCGTCCACGCGGCGACCGCCCTGCGCAAGCCGCCGATGGGCCACCGCGACATGTACGCCACCGACGCCCTGCGCACCGAGGGCACCGCCCACCTGATCGAGGCGGCCCTGGCCACCGGAGCACGCCGTTTCGTCACCGAGTCGATGGTCTTCGGATACGGCTACGGCGACTTCGGCGACCGGACGATCACCGAGGACGACGAGTTCGGCCCGCGGGGCGCCGACCCGCAGCTGGAGCGGCATCTCGCCGGCATGCGGGCCAAGGAGCAGCTCACCTTCGGGACGCCCGGACTGGCGGGCGTCGCACTCCGGTTCGGCCTCTTCTACGGCCCCGGCGGCACCGAGGCCCTCCTGCCGATGCTGCGCAAGCGGCAGCTGCCCGCCCCCGCGGACCGCGGCCGGGTCCTGCCCTGGGTGGAACTCACCGACGCGGCCCGCGCGGTGGCCGCAGCGGTCGAGCACGGGCGCCCCGGGCAGGCGTACAACGTCGCGGACCGCACCCCGATGGGCTTCCGTGCCCATCTGCTGTGCGTCGCCGAGGAGTTCGGGCTGCCGAAGCCCCTGTCCGTGCCCCTGTGGCTGACCAGGCCGATGGCGTACGCGCACACGCTGTTCTCGTCGAGCATGCGGGTGTCGGTGCAGAAGGCCGAGCGGGAGCTGGGCTGGACGCCCGCGTACCCCTCCACCCGGGAGGGCCTGGCCGCGCTGCGGGCCGCGACGACCCGGTGATCACAGGTCGAGCTGGTACTCCACGGCCTGGTGCGTCGGTACGTATCCGAGCGAGGCGTTGACGGCCTGCATCGGTTTGTTGCCGGCCGCGGTGTCGGTGCGGAGCCCGGCCAGTTCCGGGTGCCGTGCGAGGGCGTGCCGGACGGCCGCGGCCTTCATCCAGCGGGCGAGGCCACGCCCCCGGTGCTCGGGGAGGACGGCGGTGCCGTAGTGCTGTCCTTCGCCCGTCCCGTCGCCGGGCACCACCAGTTCGGAGAAGCCGACCACGCCGCCGTCTGCGTCCAGCACGGCGACGGTGTGCAGCAGTTCGCCGCGCCGTGCGACGGCCTCCGCGGCCGCGACCACCCGTTCCACGTCCCAGACGACCCTGCCGAAGTCCGTGCCCTCCATCGGCATGTCGTCCATCGCCCGCCGGGAGTGGGCGAAGGACTGGGCCAGGGCGTCCGGCACGGTGCCCTCCCACTCGGTCAACCGGTAGCCGGGGTGCGGCAGTTCGAGGAGGGCGTCGATCGCGGCACGATCGACGTCGGCCAGCGGGAGCCGGGCGTACGTGAGTGCGAGGACCTGTCGGAAGCCCCGTGCGGCCAGGAACAGATCGGCGGGGGAGTCCTGTTCCGCCTCGGCGATCACGGACCGCCGCCGCTCCGTCCTCGCCGCGTCCACGGCGGCCTCCAGGAGCCGGGTGCCGACGCCCCGCCGTCGCTCGGTGCCGTGCACCGCGAGCCGCAGTTCGGCGAGGTGATCCTGCCCCTCCTTCGTGAACAGCCGCAGGAAGGCTGACCCGAGCGGGACACCGTCGGCCCCGGAGGCCAGCCAGGCCAGGCGGCGGCTTGCGGGGGCGGGCCGGGGATCGGTGAGGGGGGTGATGTCGAAGGACAAGCGGGTCTCCGTCGGGGAGTCAGGGGCGGCGGGCGCTCGAAGCCTGCCGCCGGATCCCGGCGCGCGCAACGGGATTTGCCGTCACGCGGCGCACGGCGGCGCACGGTGGTGAACACGCCGACCCCGGACCGGTACGCAGGGCGTGTCCCAACCGCCGGTCAACAGCCGGTCAATCCTCGTCGCGCGGGCCGGAGCGGTTCTGTTCAGCCTTCTGGCTGTCATGTACCGTTCAAATTCATCATGTATCTATGCGCGTAGTTCCCGTCCCCGCATCACCCTTCCCCAACTCCTCACGGAGGTATGCCGGATGCTCGGGCTCACCCTTCCCCGCCACGGACTCGGCGCCGTCCTCGCCGGCCTCGGTCTCCTCGCCGCAGGCGTCACCGTGCAGGCCACCGCCACCCCCGCCGCCGCTGCCACCCCGCACCGGATCCTCTTCGACGACGGCCACGCCGAGGAGGCGGGCAACGCGGACTGGATCGTCTCCACCAGCAAGCCCGACCCGCTGGGTCAGGACTCCTCGCCCTCCGCCGAGACCGACTGGACCGGCGCCCTCTCCTCCTGGGGCGTCGCCCTGCAGAAGACCGGCGACTACAGCCTCAAGACCGCGACGAGCGCTCTCACCTACGGCGGCTCCTCCGCCACCGACCTGTCGAACTTCGACACCCTGGTCCTGCCCGAGCCCAACACGCTCTTCACGACCGCCGAGAAGACGGCGATCATGACCTTCGTGAAGAACGGCGGCGGCCTCTTCATGATCTCCGACCACACCGGCGCCGACCGCAACAACGACGCCGAGGACGCGGTCGAGATCCTCAACGACCTGATGACCGACAACAGCGTCGACTCCACCGACCCGTTCGGCTTCTCCATCGACTCGCTCAGCATCAGCTCCGACTACCCGAGCGCGATCAGCGACAGCGGCAACCCCGTGCTGCACGGCTCCTTCGGCACCGTCACCAAGAGCCTCATCGCCAGCGGCACCACGGCCACTCTCAAGCCCGCCGACAACGCGAACGTCAAGGGCCTGCTCTACCGCACCGGTTACTCGGGCAACACCGGCGCCTTCTTCGCCACCAGCACCTTCGGCAGCGGCCGGGTCGCCTTCTGGGGCGACAGCTCACCCATCGACGACGGCACCGGCCAGTCCGGCAACACCCTCTACGACGGCTGGAACGACTCGGGCGCCACCAACGCGGCCCTCGCCCTCAACGCCACGGAATGGCTGGCCGGCGGGAGCAGCAGCGGCGGCGGGGACGACGGCGGCGGTTCCACCTGCGCGTCGGCACAGCTCCTCGGCAACAGCGGCTTCGAGTCGGGCAGTTCGACCTGGACCACGAGCAGCGGTGTGATCACGAACTCCACCGACGAGTCCGCCCGCACCGGCTCCTACTACGCCTGGCTCGACGGCTACGGCTCCGCGCACACCGACACCCTGTCCCAGTCGGTGACCGTCCCGGCCGCGTGCACCACGGCCACGCTCAGCTTCTACCTGCACGTCGACACCGCCGAGACCACCACCAGCACCGCCTACGACACCCTCAAGGTGCAGGTGCTCAACAGCTCGGGCACGGTACTGAGCACCCTCGCCACGTACTCGAACCTCAACGCGTCCTCCGGCTACACACAGCGCAGCCTCAACCTGGCGGGCTACGCCGGCCAGACCGTCACCCTCAAGTTCACCGGCACGGAGGGCTCCACGCTCCAGACGTCGTTCGTCATCGACGACACGGCACTGAACGTCAGCTGAGCCGCGCCGGGACCCACCCGGTGGCGGCCGTCACCTCGGCCGCGAAGCCGATCACCGTGCGCCCGTCGGTCACCACGCGCAGCGTGCCGGCGGGCGCACGCTCGACGAGGCGCCGGGAGCGAGTCCGGCGCGGGGGAAGCCCCCGTCGATCACGGCACGGGCCACGGGGTTTCAGGGGCGCAGCCGCCAGGTGCGAAGCACGACCTCCCGGCCCCGAGACACCCTCCTGACCGGCGGCTCGTCCGTGAGCTCGAACGCACAGGCCCGGGCGACCGCCTCGCTCGCCACGTTGGCGGCGTCGATGCGCAGCACCACCCGGCGCGGCCGGATCTCCCGGACGGTGTGCTCGGCGGCCAGCCGCACCGCCCGTCCGGCCAACCCCTGCCCCCGATGGGCGGGTCCGACCCCGTAGGCCAGCTCCACGTCCTGTTCGTCCGCCCCGCTGCGGAACAGCAGGACCTCACCCCGGGGAAGGCCCCCGTCGGTGGTCACGGCCAACTGGATCCTCCGCCCCTCGGCCCGCCCCTCCCGTGCCCCGGCCAGGTACGCCCGCGCCGCGTCCAGGTCGAACGGCGAGGCCACGGGCGTCCACCGGGCCATCTCGGGATCGTCGTAGAGCGCGACCAGGTCGGCGAGGTCGGCCTCGGACCACTCGCGCAGCCGGACGCCGTAGCCTTCGAGACGCACCGGTGGGACGAGGGTGAGGGTTCGGTTCGTGTCCATGAGCCGATCCTGCCCCGAGGAGGCGCTCAGGTGGAGGAGTCCGTGCTCGGCGGCGGCGCCGTCAACGAGGTCGTCCGGGTGGGAGACACCGTGCGGCGATCCCCGTCCGAACGGTCGGGATTCGTGCGGGAGTTGCTCGCCCTGTTCGAGGACGTCGGCTGGCGGGGCGCGCCGCGGTTCCTCGGCGCCGACGCGTGCGGCCGCGAGACCTTCGGGTACATCGCCGGGCGGGCCGCCGTGACCGCGCCCGAGCGCGCCGCGGCCCGCACCGACGAGGCCCTCACGGAGGTGGCCCGACTCGTCCGCGCCTTCCACGACCTGACGCACGGCACGGCGCTCGCCGGGGACCGGGACGTCGTCTGCCACCACGACCTGGCGCCGAAGAACACCGTGTACGCGGCAGGGCGGCCGGTCGCGTTCATCGACTGGGACCTGGCCGCGCCGGGCGAGCGGATCCACGACCTCGCCCATGTGTGCTGGCAGTACCTCGACCTGGGGCCGGGCGTCACGGACGTACGCGCGACCGCCCGCCGCATCCGGCTGATCTGCGATGCCTACGGGCTCGACGAGCGGGACGGGTTGCTGGACACGGTGCTGTGGTGGCAGGACCGCTGCTGGAGGGGGATCGAAGCGGGGGCCCTGCGGGGGGAGCGGGCCATGATCGGGCTGCGCGAGCGGGGGGCGGTGGCCGAGGTGCGGGCCGCGGAGAGATGGGTCGCGGGGCACCGGCACGAACTCGGGGCGTTCCTGCGATGACTCCTGCCGCGGCGCCGCGTACCGCTGTCTTCTGCTGGCTCCTGTGCCGTAGATCCTCTACGGCCTGGGGGCGCTCTTCGCCGCCGTGACGGTGCACATCAGCCCCAGGATCACCGCGAGGGCACCGATGACGATGTTGTTCAGCGCCACACCGGCGTCGGGGCTCTCGCCGACGATCCAGGGGGCGATGATCATCCAGATGCCGACCGCGCAGAAGGCCCAGCTCAGGCCGTACATGCGCTCGGGGGTCTGGGTGAATCCGAGGGCCAGCAGACCGATCGCTATGCCCACGATGAGGTTGTGGGTCACGAGGGCGGGCTGGCTCGTCGTGTAGTGGAGTATCCAGGGGGACACGGCGCAGTACAGACCGAGCAGGAACACCGGTCCGTCCACGAGCGCCACGTCGCGACCGCCGAGCATGCGGGCGTAGCGCTCCCGCATCTCCGAGGCATCGGGGTGGCTGGTGATGTCCCCTCTGGTGTGCGAGACGTTGGCCATGACTCGTCTCCTTCGACTTGCTGGCCTGACCGCGTCTGGTGCGGTGTGCGGTAAGCGCCGCCTGGATCCATTCTGCGCTTATTTTTCCTTTATGTGTAGAGGTGGGAGGGCCTGGGCGCGGAGGTGGCGCCACCGGAGCGGCCCGGCGCTCGGGTCCGGAGGAGGATCACCGCACCGTTTCTGCATCGAATGCGATTCAGGGTTCGTGATCCGGCGCCACCCTTGCCGCAGGCGTTGTTTGGGAGCGGGGGCATCAACTCGCATCGGTTCTGCGTCGTATAGTCGCCCCATGACTGACATACCGGACGAGGAGGGGGCGCGGACCCGGCCGGGATCGCCCGACGCCGCGACGCGCCTCACCACCGGAGCCCTGGCCCGTCGTCTCGGGGTCTCGCCCACCACGCTGCGCTCCTGGGACCGCCGCTACGGCATCGGCCCCGCCGTCCGCACCGACGGCAGGCACCGTCGCTGGACCCCGCGTGACATCGCCGTGCTGGAGTCGATGTGCCGGCTCACCTCGACGGGGGTGCCGCCCGCCGAAGCGGCCCGCGCGGCCAAGGAGTCGGCGGCGTCCGGGCCCGGTGGCGCAGTGCCGCCGGACCCCGCGACCTCCGTCCGGTCCCGGGCGGCCGGCACGCTCCCCCTGGGCGATGTGCGCCAGGAGTGCCGTGGCCTGGCCCGCGCCGCCGTCCGCCTTGACGCGCCCGCCGTGGAGGAGCAGTTGGCCGCGGCGATCGAGACCCACGGTCTGGCCGTCGCCTGGCAGGAGGTGATGGTGCCCACGCTGCACGCCGTCGGCCGCAAGTGGGCCTCGTCCGGGGACCGTTACGTCGAGGTCGAGCACCTGCTGTCCTGGCACATGTCCACCGCCCTGCGCCGCCGCTCCCGCCCCCCGGCCCGGCAGGGCGACACGCTCGGCGCCGGTCCGGTCGTGCTGGCCGGCGTCCCCGGCGAGCAGCACACCCTGGCGCTGGAGGCGCTCAACGCCGGCCTGGGTGAACTGCGCCTGCCCACGCGGATGTTCGGGGCCGCCGTCCCCGTGGAGGCGCTGACCGCCGCGGTGGACCGGCTCGGTCCGGTGGCCGTCGTCCTGTGGGCGCAGGCCCGCTCCACGGCGAGCCTGCCACTGGCCCGGCACATCGCCGGAGCCCAGTGGGGCGTGAAGGGCGCCCGCAGAAGGCCCGTGGTGATGCTCGGCGGGCCCGGCTGGGTCGGCCGCTCCGGCCAGGGCATGCTGCGGCCGACGAGCTTCCAGGACGCCCTGGACAGCCTGGCCGCTCTGTACGCGGCCGGGCCGCTCACGGCGCCCGCCTGACCTCAGTCGCGGCCCCGCGCCTGCTTGAAACGGGCGAGCCCCTCGGACAGCTCCACGATCGGATCCGGATAGTCCAGCGCGGCCCGGTCCAGCCCCCGCAGCTTCCACGGCTCGTGCACCGCGGGCCCCTCCAGAGCGGCCAGTTCGGGCACCCAGCGGCGGACGTACGAGCCGTCGGGGTCGTACCGCTTGGCCTGGGTGACCGGGTTGAGGACCCGGTTGGGGCGGGTGTCGGTGCCCGTGCCTGCCATCCACTGCCAGTTGAGCTGGTTGTTGGCGAGATCCCCGTCGACGAGCAGGTCGAGGAAGTACCGGGCGCCGATCCGCCAGTCCACGTACAGCGTCTTGGTCAGGAAGCTCGCGGTCAGCAGGCGGCCGCGGTTGTGCATCCAGCCCTCGTGACGCAGCTGGCGCATCGCCGCGTCGACGATCGGGTAGCCGGTGCGGCCCTCCTTCCACGCCTCGATGTCCTGGCCGGCGGTCCGCTCGGAGCGCCAACGGTCGTGCTGGGTGCGGTAGTCGGCGGCGGCCGCGGCGGGGCGGGCGGCGAGCACCTGGCGGTGGAAGTCGCGCCAGGCGAGCTGCCGTACGAAGGCTTCGGCGCCCGGACCGCCCGCCCGGCGGGCCCGGTGGACGAGTTCGACGGGGGAGAGGGTCCCGAAGTGGAGATGCGGGGAGAACCGTGAGGTCGCGTCGCCGGCCAGGTCGTCGTGGCGGTCCTCGTACCCGGCCAGGCCGGTCCGAAGCCAGGCGGTGAGCCGCTTGCGGCCCTCCGTCTCGCCGCCCGCGGCGAGTCCTTCCGAGAGTCCGGGCACGTCGTCGCGGGAGGGCAGCGGTTCGGAGTCGACGCCGTCCGGGACCGTTACCGTGCGCGGGGCCGCGAGCGGGTCCCGCAGCCGCTCCTGGGACCAGCGGCGGAAGTAGGGCGTGAAGACGGCGAAGTGGTCCGAGCCGGCCGGGACCACCCCGCCGGGGGCGACGGCCGTGGTCACCGTGTCGTGCACGTGCAGCCGTACGCCCTCCGCCTCCAGGACCCCGCGCAGCCGCTCCTCCCGGCGGTGGGCGTGGGCACTGACGTCGGACGTCATGTGCACCTCGTCGGCGTCCGCCTCGGCGGCGACCTTGCGCACCTGGTCGACGAGGTCGCCGGAGCGCAGGACCAGCCGGCCGCCCCGCTCGCGCAGACCGGCGTCGAGGTCGCGCAGACAGTCGGCGAGGAACGCCAGCCGGTTGGGTGCGGCGAACCCTGCGGCGTCCACGGCCCGGTCCCGCACGAACAGCGGCACGACCTGCTCGGTGCCGTCGAGGGCCGCGGCGAGCGGCGGGTGGTCGTGCAGGCGCAGGTCACAGGTGAACAGGACGACCGAGATGCTCATGGTGCGTACTCCGGGGTGCGGTGAGGAGCCGGGAGGTCAGTGGACGGGGGCGTGCTCGGGATCACGGGATGTCGAACTCCCCGCGGCCCGGGCGATGTTGCGGGCCATGCCGCCGAAGACGATCGCGTGGAAGGGCGACACGCTCCACCAGTAGGCCTGGCCGAGCAGACCGTGCGGATGGAACAGGGCGCGCTGCCGGTAGCGGGTGCGGCCGCCGCTGTCGGTCGCCACCGACATCTCCAGCCAGGCCAGGCCCGGCAGCCGCATCTCCGCCCGCAACCGCAGCAGCCTGCCCGGCTCGATCGCCTCCACCCGCCAGAAGTCCAGCGAGTCGCCGACCCGCAGCCGTGCCGCGTCCCGGCGCCCCCGGCGCAGCCCGACACCGCCGACCAACCGGTCCAGCCACCCTCGTACCACCCACGCGAGCGGGAAGGAGTACCAGCCGTTCTCCCCGCCGATGCCCTCGACGACCCGCCACAGCGCCTCGGGCGAGGCGTCCACGAGGAGCTCCCGGTGGTCGCTGTAGAGACTTCCGCCGGCCCAGTCGGGATCGGTGGGCAGCGGATCGCTGGGGGCGCCCGCCACCGAGGCCGACGACCACCGGGTGGTGACCCGCGCGTCCCGCACCCGCTGCAGAGCCAGTCGTACGGCGTCGTCGAAGCCGATCGGATCGGTTGGCGGGCCGGGGAGACGGCGGACGATGTCGTTCTCGTGGCAGACCACCTCGTGCCGCAGCGACTCGGTGAGCGGCCGGGCGATCGAGGCGGGCACCGGCGTCACCAGGCCCACCCAGTGGCTGGAGAGGCCGGGCGTGAGCACCGGAACCGGCAGGATGACCCGGCGCGGCAGCCCGGCGACCGCCGCGTACCTGAGCATCATCTGCCGGTACGTCAGCACCTCCGGGCCGCCGATGTCGAAGGCCCGGTTGACGTCGGCCGGCATCCGGGCGCTGCCGACCAGGGCCCGGAGCACATCGCGGACCGCCACGGGCTGGACGCGGGTGTGCACCCAGCTCGGCGTGACCATCACGGGAAGGCGTTCGGTCAGGTAGCGCAGCATCTCGAAGGAGGCCGAACCCGAGCCGATGACGACCGCCGCCCGCAGGACCGTGGTCGGGACCCCGGAGTCGAGCAGGATGCCGGCCACCTCCGCGCGGGAACGCAGGTGCGGCGAGAGCTCGGCCTCGGGCACGCCCGCCGGGATGAGTCCGCTGAGGTGCACGATCCGCCGCACACCCGCCTTCCGGGCCTGCTCGGCGAAGATCCGCGCGGCCCTGCGGTCGGTCTCCTCGAAGCCCTTGCCGGAACTCATCGAGTGCACCAGGTAGTACGCCACGTCCACCCCGTCCAGGGCCCGGGCGACGGACGCGGCGTCGGTCACGTCACCCGCCACCACCTCGGCACGTCCGGCCCAGGGATGGTCGCGCAGCCGGTCGGGGGAGCGGGCCAGGCACCGGACGCGGTGCCCCGCGTCGAGCAGTTCGGGAACCAGGCGCCCGCCGATGTATCCCGTCGCACCGGTCACCAGACACCGAGGTCCCGCACGCGTGCCGTCGTGGTCCATCACGTCGTCGCCCTTCCTGTGGTCCCCTGCTGATCACTTCGACCGCCGGGTCCGGTTCGGATGCGGCCCGGGCCCGCGGGAGCGCGGCGCTTCTATACGCTGATCACGTGGCCACAGCGAACCAGCGGGACCAGGACGAGCGACCGGAGTCCGGCACGGGCGGGGCGCCGACCGACCTGTACGCCTTCGCGGTACGGCTGCGCCGGATGAACGGCGAGATCAACCGCCTCGTCCAGGGCTTCGCCGGTGACCACGGTCTGCACGCCACCGACATCCAGGCGCTCGCCGCGATCATGGACGCGGAGGAGCCGATGACGCCCAGCGGGCTGCGCCGCCACCTCGGTCTCACCTCCGGCGCGGTGACCGCCTGCGTGGACCGGCTGGAGCGGGCGGGCCACATCCGCCGGGTGCGGGAGAGCGCGGACCGCAGGGTCGTCCATCTCCACTACGAACCGGACGCCCGGGCCGCCGCGCGCTCGTACTTCCGCCCGCTCGCCGGGGCGACCGAGGCGGCCCGGTCCCGCTTCGGCGAGCAGGAGCTGGCCGTGGTCGTGCGCTTCCTGGAGGCGCTGAACGAGGAACTCGCCGCGGTGCGGCCGAGCGGCGGCTGATCCAGCCCGCACACATCGCCGACCCCCGAACATCGCCGGCCCCCGCACATCGCCGACGACCCGCGGAAGACGGCACTGATCGAGGCGGCCCAGCGCCGGCAGACGGCCGTCGGCCGCCCGGACAGCGCTGTCGTCGACGGGCCAACCGGCGCCCGCGTGATCGGCCCTGATCCGCACGAGACTCCAGGCGTCACCGCCGTAGGCGGGTGCATCCGCAGACCGGCCGTCGGAGGAAGCACAGGCGTCGTCTACGATCACCGGCACGATGTAACTCGATCATTGAGATTGTTTTTCATTGAGTTACCTGTCCCCGAACCCTGGAGACCGATGTCCCCCGCCCGACGCACCCGTGTGCTCGTCCCGCTTGTCCTGCTGGCCCTCTGGCTGGTCGCCGGAGGCGCCCTCGGCCCCTTCGCGGGCCGTCTCGGCGAGGTCGCCACCAACGACCAGGCGGCGTTCCTGCCGCGCAGCGCCGAGTCGACCGCGGTCATCGCCGAGGAGAAGAGGTTCCGGCAGAACGAGACCCTCCCCGTGATCGTCGTCTGGACCGGCGGCGCGGCGGCCGACCGCAAGCCGGACGCCGACCGGGTGCTCAGCTCCCTCGCCGACGTGCCGGGAGTCGCCGGCGAGGTGTCCCCCGCGATCCCCTCCGAGGACCGAAAGGCCCTGGAAGGCGTGGTCCCCCTCCGCCCCGACCTCGGTGACAGCCTGCCCGGCACCCTCGACGCGATACGGTCCGCCGCCGAGCGCGTCCCCGGCACGACCGTCCGGCTCGCCGGACCGGCCGCCACCCAGGCCGACCTGTCCGACGCCTTCGCCGGGATCGACGGACTGCTCCTCGCCGTGGCGCTGGCCGTCGTCCTGGTCATCCTGCTGCTCGTGTACCGCAGCGTGCTCCTGCCACTGGTGATCATCCTGGGCTCGGTGTTCGCCCTGGGCGTCGCCTGCGCCGTCGTGTACGCCCTCGCCGACCACGACGTCGTCCGCGTCGACGGGCAGGTCCAGGGCATCCTGTCCATCCTCGTGATCGGCGCCGCCACCGACTACGCCCTGCTGCTCACGGCCCGCTACCGCGAGGAACTCGCCCGCGGCGCCGACCGGTTCAGGGCCGCGCGGGCAGCGCTGCGGCAGTCCTGGGCGGCGATCGTCGCCAGCGCGGCCACGGTGGCGCTCGGACTGCTCGCCCTGCTGCTGAGCGACCTCACCAACAACCGCGCCCTCGGCCCGGTCGGCGCCATCGGCATCGTCTGCGCCGTCCTGACCTCCCTGACCTTCCTGCCCGCCGCCCTCGCCCTGCTGGGCCGCGCCGCCTACTGGCCCGCCCGCCCCCGCACCGCGGACGATCAGCGCGAGGGCGTCTGGCACCGGGTCGCCGCACTCGTCGACCGGGCCCCGCGCAAGGTCTGGGCGCTCACCCTCGTCGTCCTGCTGGCCGGTGCCGCCTTCGCGCCCTCCCTCGCCTCCAAGGGCGTTCCCCTCGACGAGACCTTCGTCGACGACGCCCCCTCGGTGACCGCCCAGCAGACCCTGAGCCGGCACTTCCCGGCAGGTTCGGGCAACCCCGCTGTGGTCGTCGCGGACGCCGGCCGGCTGACCGAGGTGGTCCGCGCGGCCCGGCAGACCGAAGGGGTCGCCTCGGCCACGCCGGTGAGCGCCTCCGGCCGCCCCGGCGCCGATCCGCTGGTCGTGGACGGCCGGGCCCGAGTCGACGTCACCCTCACCGCGGCTCCCGACAGCGACACCGCCAAGCGGACCGTCGCCCGGCTGCGCACCGCCCTGCACGGGGTGCCGGACGCCGACGCCCTCGTCGGCGGCTACACCGCCCAGCAGTACGACACCCTGCGCACCGCGGAGCACGACCGCACGCTCATCGTCCCCGTGGTCCTCGCGATCATCCTGTTCATCCTGGTCGTCCTGCTGCGCTCGCTGCTGCTGCCCGTGCTGCTGGTGGCCACGGTGGCCCTCAACTACCTGACCACGCTGGGTGTCTCGGCCCTGGTCTTCCGCCATGTGTTCGGCTTCACCGGCACCGACCCCTCCGTGCCGCTGTACGGGTTCGTCTTCCTCGTCGCCCTCGGCGTCGACTACAATATCTTCCTGATGTCCCGGGTCCGCGAGGAGTCGCTGCGGCACGGAGTGCGGCAGGGGATGACCCGGGGGCTGGTCACCACCGGCGGGGTCATCACCTCCGCCGGCGTCGTGCTGGCCGCCACCTTCGCCGCCCTCGGGGTGATCCCGCTGGCCTTCCTCGCCCAGATCGCCTTCATCGTCGCCTTCGGTGTCCTGCTCGACACGCTGGTCGTGCGGTCCCTGCTCGTCCCCGCGCTCGTGCGGGACATCGGGGCCCGCGTCTGGTGGCCGACCTCCGTCGGCGAAACCACGAAGACGTGACATGTACTCCCGGATCCCGGGCAAGCGGACAGGTACGAGACGGTTCGTCAGCGATGTTGGAGGTGTCCGCCGCTATGAGCGCGAAGGTGTTGGAGCGGTTTCCAGCGGGAGCTCCGCGCGGGTCGTGGCCGGCCGAGGAGTACGCGGCGCAGAGGCGGGCGCAGGGTGAGCCGGCGACCGTCGTGATGGACATCCAGTCCGACGCGTTCCTCGTGGTGGTCCCCGGGCGGGACGAGGACTGAACAGGCGGCTCAGCCGGGCGGGGTGAGCGTCCCGCCCAGCCGGCCGGCCCGGCGCACGAACGCCTCGTGCAGGTCCCGGGCGGCCCTCGGCACGGACTCGGCCCTGCGGCGCTGGAGCATCAGCAACACCCGGGTCGAGTCGCCCTCGATCGGCCGGTGGGTGATCGTGCCCTGCCGTTCCAGCGGATCCCCGACCACGCTGAAATCCGGCAGCACGGTCACCCCCAGCCCCTCGGCCACCATCAGCTTGCCCATCTCGGCCCCGTCGGTGGAGTAGGCGAAGGCCGCGTCACGGCCGTCCAGCAGCCGGTGGACGAAACGATGCATGACATAGCCGGTCCGCATCGCGATCAACGGCTGGGCCAGCAGTTCGTCCACGGACACACACCTGCGCGCGGCCAGCGGACTGTCCGGGCGCAGACACACCACCGGCCGCCCGTGCAGCAGCCGCGTGCACTCGTATCCGGCGGGTGTGTCGTCGCCGTCGAGGTGGTTGACCAGCCCCAGGTCGAAACCGCCCTCCGCCAGGGCCCGTTGGATCTCCGTCTGCTGCGCGCCGACCACCTCCACCTGGGTGACCGGATGAGCGGCCCGGAAGTCCTCGACCGCCGGGATGAGCAGCGGCACGGTCGCCGCGTTCACCGTGCCGACGCGGACCATACGGCTGACGCGGTGCTGCTCGCCCGCCGCCGCCCGCAGCCGGTCCACCGCCTCCAGCACCCCGGCGATGTGCGGCAGCAGCTCCCGGCCCTCCGCGCTCATCGTCGCCCCGGACCGCTTGCGCTCCAGCAGGTCGACCCCGAGCTCCCGCTCCAGATTGCGCACGGTCTCGCTCAACGCGGGCTGCGACAGACGCAGTTCCTCCGCCGCCCGGCGCAGTGAACCGAGCCGGGTGACCGCCGCTATGTATTCCAGCTGTTCTGTTCGCACGCCCAGCAGAATGCGGGCCCATTCCCGGCCCGTTCAAGGGTTTCCCTGTCACACGTTCGTGAAATTCAATGGTCCGCGATACGAGACCGGTCGGGTTTTCCTTGACGCCTCTCGCCGCCGGCTGTCACGATCGACGACATGAAGATGCGACTGGACCTCACGCGGCGACGCCATGTCGACCTCGCGCGCGTCTCCAGCGCCTCCTGTTGCGCAGCGGCCTGATCAACCTTCCTCGATCCGCCGCGTTTTCCTCTCCCTCCGAGAGTTTCCACGCCTGAATTCCGTGCGCCCGCGCACCTATTGAATTCGGCGTGCCCGAAAACATTCCGCAACAGGAGTCACGCATGCCTGCCGCGCCCGTGCAATTCGCCTACTGGGTCCCCAACGTCAGCGGGGGACTCGTCACCAGCAAGATCGAGCAGCGCACCGACTGGGGCTACGACTACAACCGCGAACTCGCCGTCCTCGCCGAGAACAACGGCTTCGACTACGCCCTCAGCCAGGTCCGCTACATGGCCAGCTACGGCGCCGAGTACCAGCACGAGTCGACCAGCTTCAGCCTCGCCCTGCTGCTCGCCACCCAGCGTCTGAAGGTCATCGCCGCCGTCCACCCCGGCCTGTGGCACCCGGGCGTCCTCGCCAAGCTCGGCGCCACCGCCGACCACCTCTCCAAGGGCCGCTTCGCCGTGAACGTCGTATCGGGCTGGTTCAAGGGCGAGTTCACCGCCCTCGGCGAGCCCTGGCTGGAGCACGACGAGCGCTACCGCCGCTCCGAGGAGTTCATCACCGCGCTCAGGAAGATCTGGACCGAGGACCACGCCGAACTCGCCGGTGACTTCTACCGGCTGCGAGACTTCTCCCTCAAGCCCAAGCCCCTCAACACCGAGGAGCGGCCGCACCCGGAGATCTTCCAGGGCGGCAACTCCACCGCCGCCCGCGCCATGGCCGGGCGGGTCTCCGACTGGTACTTCTCCAACGGCAAGGACTTCGACGGGGTCACCGAGCAGCTCACCGACGTCCGCAAGGCCGCCGCCGAAGTCGGCCGTACGGCACCGAAGTTCGGCCTCAACGGCTTCCTGATCGCCCGCGACACCGAGGCCGAGGCCCGCGAGACGCTCCGGGAGATCGTCGCCCGGGCCGACCACGAGGCCGTCGAGGGGTTCGGGGCGGCCGTCAAACAGGCGGGCCAGTCCACCGGCGACAAGAAGGGCATGTGGCAGGACTCCTCCTTCGAGGACCTCGTCCAGTACAACGACGGCTTCCGCACCGGCCTCATCGGCACACCGGAGCAGATCGCCGAACGGATCGTCGCCTACAAGCAGCTCGGCGTGGACCTCCTGCTGCTCGGCTTCCTGCACTACCACGAGGAGGTCGAGTACTTCGGCAAACGGGTGCTGCCGCTGGTCCGCGAGCTGGAGGCCCAGCTGCCCGAGTCCGTCCCCGCCCAGGTCTGAGGAGGCCACCGACATGAGCACCGTCACGCACACCGACTGGAGCACCCGCCCCGCCCCCGCCACCGCGCGGGAGTGGATCGCCCGCGCCGCCGAGGTCGCCGCCGTCCTCGCCACCGACGCCGCCGCCCGGGACCGCGCCGGCGCCACCCCGTACGCCGAGGTGCGGCTCCTCAAGGACGCCGGCCTCGTCACCCTCCTCGGCCCCACCGAGCACGGCGGGGGAGGTCAGGACTGGACCACCGCCTACCGGGTGATCCGCGAGGTCGCCAAGGCCGACGGCTCGATCGGCCAGCTCCTCGGCTACCACTACCTGTGGTTCTGGGCGGCCCGCCTGGTCGGCACCCGCGAACAGTGGGAGCAGGTGGAGGCCGAGGCCTCCCGTAACCGCTGGTTCTTCGGCGGCGCGGTCAACCCCCGCGACCAGGACGTCATCGTCACCGAGGACGGCGACGACCTCGTCTACACCGGCCGCAAGACCTTCTCCACCGGCAGCAAGGTCTCCGACGTCACCGTCCTCGAAGGCGTCCTGGAAGGCACCGACCAGCACATCTTCGCCATCGTGCCCTCCGACTCCGAGGGGCTGACCTTCCACGACGACTGGCACAACATCGGCCAGCGCCTCACCGAGAGCGGCGGCGTCACCCTCGACGGCGTGCGCACCCCGTGGGCGGGCGCCGCCGGGTACGTCGACAAGGTGTTCCAGCCGCGCGTCTACAACACCCTCAACGTCCCCACCATCCAGCTGGTCTTCGTCAACTTCTACCTCGGCATCGCGGGCGGCGCGCTGGAGACGGCGGCCACCTACACCCGGGAGAAGTCCCGCTCCTGGCTGCACGGCGGTTACGAGCGCGCCGTCGACGAGCCTTACGTCATCGACACCTACGGCGACCTCACCGCCAAGCTCTGGGCGGCCGAGGCGCTCGCCGACGCCGTCGCCGCCGAGGGACAGCAGCTGCACGACGACCCCGACGCGGTCACCGAGAAGACCCGCGGCGACTTCGAGGTCCGGGTCGCCGCCGTCAAGGCCCGCGCCACCGACGTGGCCCTGGAAGTCTCCGGCCGGATCTTCGAGGTGACCGGTGCCCGCTCCACGGCCGCCTCGGAGGGCCTGGACCGGTTCTGGCGCAACGTCCGCACCCACACCCTGCACGACCCCGTCGCCTACAAGCGCCGCGAGGTCGGCCGCTGGGTCCTCGAAGGCGAACTGCCCGAACCCACCTGGTACTCCTGACCGCTTCCCCGGGGCGCCCCCTCCTGAACAGGGGGCGCCCCCTCCTCCCGAAAGAGGACCCCATGGCCACCGTCCTGTCCGTCTCCGGCAGCCCCTCCGCCTCCTCACGCACCAACCGGCTGCTGCGCCACCTCGACCGGCGCCTGGCCGCCCAGGGCCACGAGGTGATCCCGCTCGACGTGCGCACCATCCCCGCCCAGGCCCTGCTCGGCGCCGACTTCAGGCACCCGGCGATCGTCGAGGCCACCGAGTTGTTCGCGCGCGCCGACGGGGTCGTCGTCGGCACCCCCGTCTACAAGGCGTCGTACTCCGGAGTCCTCAAGGCGCTCCTGGACCTGCTCCCGCAGTACGCCCTCGCAGGCAAGACCGTGCTGCCGCTGGCCACCGGCGGCTCCACGGCCCATGTCCTGGCCATCGACTACGCGCTCCGCCCGGTGCTCAGCTCCATGGGTGCGGCGCACATCGTGCAGGGCTGGTTCACCCTCGACAAGGACATCAGCGTGCACGAGGACGGCTCGCTGAGCGTCGCGCCCGCCGCGACCGAGGCGCTGGCCCAGGTCGTCGACCAGTTCTCGACCGCGCTGGGGCGGCGACCGGTGCTGGCGGCGGCGGGCTGACGGACATGACCGCCCATGTGATCGCCGACGACGCGGAGGCCCTCGCGGTCGCCGCGTCGCTCGCCGGGGAGTTCCGCGCGGGCGCCAGTGCCAGGGACACCGAGCGCAGGCTGCCGCGCGCGGAGCTGGACCGCCTCTCCGCGTCCGGGCTGCTCGCCGTCACCGTCCCCGCCGAACACGGGGGAGCGGACGTGAGCACCGCCACCCTCGCCGAGGTCTTCCGGCTGCTCGCCGCCGCCGACGCGAGCCTCGCCCAGATCCCGCAGAGCCACTTCGTGTACGCCAACGTGATTCACCGTCAGGGCACCGAGGAGCAGCGGAAGTTCTTCTTCGCCGAGATCCTCGCCGGCCGCCGCTTCGGCAACGCGCAGTCGGAGGCGGGCACCAGGCACGTCCTGGACATCCGCACCCGCCTGCACCCGCGGCCGGACGGCTCGTACCGCCTCGACGGTGTCAAGCACTACTGCACCGGCGCCCTGTTCGCCGACTGGATCCCGGTGCTGGCCCGCGCGGAGGACGACGAGCTGCACGTCGCCTACGTTCCCGGGGACGCCCCCGGCGTCACCGTGATCGACGACTGGGACGGCCTCGGCCAGCGGACGACGGCCAGCGGCACCGTCCGCCTGGAAGGCGTCGAGGTCCCGGCCGACCGGGTCCTGCCCCACCACCTCACCTTCCAGGGCCCCCAACTCCACGGAGCTGTGGCCCAGTTGCTGCACGCCGCCATCGACGCCGGGATCGCCGGGGGCGCGCTCGCGGAGGCGGCGGAGTTCGTCCGGACGAAGAGCCGTCCGTGGTTCGAGAGCGGAGTCGACTCGGCGGCAGAGGACCCCCTGCTGATCCAGCGTTTCGGTGAACTCGCCCTCCAGGTGCGGGCGTCCGAGGCGCTGCTGCGGGAAGCGGCCCGAGCCGTCGACGCCGCCCGCGCCGACCTCGCCGACGACTCGGCGGCCGAGGCGTCCATCGCCGTCGCCGCGGCCAAGGTGCAGGCCGCCCAGGCCGCGGTGGACGTGGCGAGCGCCCTGTTCGAGGTCTCCGGTACCCGGTCGGCACTCAACGCCCTCAATCTGCACCGGCATTGGCGCGACGCCCGCACGCACACCCTGCACGACCCGACCCGCTGGAAGATCCAGCACATCGGCCGGTACGTGCTCAACGGCACCCGGCCGCCCCGCCACGGCCTCCTCTAAGTGACACCCGAACGGAGACCCCACGTGTCCCTCACCTTCCACTGGTTCCTGCCCACCAACGGCGACAGCCGCCATGTCGTGGGCGGCGGTCACGGCACGCCCGCCACCGTCTCCGGACGGGACCGGCCCCCGACGGTCGCCTACCTGAGCCAGATCGCCCGCGCGGCCGAGGACCTGGGCTTCGTCGGGGCGCTCACCCCCACCGGCGCCTGGTGCGAGGACGCGTGGCTGACCACCGCGATGGTGAGCCAGCACACCGAACGGCTGAAGTTCCTGGTCGCCTTCCGGCCCGGTTTCGTCTCGCCGACCCTCGCCGCGCAGATGGCGTCCACCTTCCAGCGGCAGTCCGGGGGACGGCTCCTGCTGAACGTGGTCACCGGCGGGGAGAGCCACGAGCAGCGGGCCTACGGGGACTTCCTCGACAAGGACGCCCGCTACCGCCGTACCGGCGAATTCCTGGACATCGTAAGGGGGTTGTGGGAGGGCAAGACCGTCGACCTGCACGGCGAGCACCTCCAGGTCGAGGACGCGAAACTGGCGCGGGTGCCCGACCCGGTGCCCGAGGTCTACTTCGGCGGCTCCTCGCCCATCGCGGGTGAGGTCGCCGCCAAGTACGTCGACGTCTACCTCACCTGGGGCGAGCCGCCCGCGCAGGTCGCCGAGAAGATCGCCTGGATCCGCGGACTGGCGGCGAAGCAGGGCCGCACCCTGCGCTTCGGGATACGGCTGCACGTGATCACCCGGGACACCTCCGAGCAGGCCTGGGCCGAGGCCGACCGGCTCCTGGCGGGCTTCGACCCCGAGACGGTCAGGTCGGTGCAGGCCGGACTCGCCCGCAGCGAGTCGGAGGGCCAGCAGCGGATGCTCGCCCTGCACGGTGGCGGGGCCCGCGACGGCCTGGAGATCCACCCCAACCTGTGGGCCGGCATCGGCCTGGTGCGCGGCGGCGCCGGCACCGCGCTGGTCGGCAGCCACGACGAGGTGGCCGAGCGGATCAAGGAGTACCACGCCCTCGGCATCGACGAGTTCGTGCTCTCCGGTTACCCGCACCTGGAGGAGGCGTACTGGTTCGGCGAGGGCGTCCTGCCGCGTCTCGCCGCCCAGGGCCTGTGGCGGCACCCTGCCGGCGAGCGGGCCGAGTCCTCGCCGCAGGTGCCGTTCGCGAGCTAGCGCGTCACCACGTACGCTCACGGGCTCGACCCGCGCAACCGTCGAGAGGAACAGCCCGTGAGCGACTGGCCGTTGACCAGGACCTTCCGCAGCAGCTCCGGTGAGGTCCGCTGGGACAGCCTCGGGGATCCGGGCCGGGACCCGGTCGTCCTCCTCCACGGCACGCCCTTCTCCTCCTACGTCTGGCGTGCCGTCGCCCGCGCCCTCGCCCGCCGCCACCACGTGTTCGTGTGGGACATGCCCGGCTACGGAGCCTCGGAGATGTTCAGCGGCCAGGATGTCTCCCTGGCGGCCCAGGGCAGGGTCTTCACCGAGCTCCTGGCTCACTGGGAGCTGGAAGAACCCCGGGTCGTGGCCCACGACTTCGGCGGTGCCGTGTCCCTGCGGGCCCATCTGCTGCACGGCGCCCGCTACCGTTCGCTCACCCTGGTCGACCCGGTCGCGCTGGCCCCGTGGGGATCGCCGTTCTTCGAACTCGTCGGCCGGCACTCCGAGGTCTTCGGCCAACTGCCGCCCGCCCTGCACCGGGCCCTCGTCCGCGAGTACGTCGGCTCCGCCAGCAGCCCGGGCCTGCACCCCGCCGTCCTCGACCGCCTCGTCGCGCCCTGGCTCGGCGACCCGGGACAGGCGGCCTTCTACCGCCAGATCGCCCAGGCCGACCAGCGCCACACCGACGAGGTGCAGGACAGGTACGGCGCGATCACCATCCCGGTTTTGGTGTGCTGGGGTGAGGACGACACCTGGATCCCGCTCGACAAGGGGCACGAACTCGTCGCGCTCATCCCGGGCGCACGCCTCGAAACCGTCCCCGGCGCCGGGCACCTCGTCCAGGAGGACGCTCCGGCGCATCTCACGGCCGCCCTCGTCGACTTCCTGGGCTAGATCTCCGCCAGCGCGTCCAGATGCGCGCGGCGCACCTCCGTCGTCTGTCCCTGCACGAGCAGGAACATCCCCTCACGGAACAGCCGTTGGGCCGTACCGCCGAGATCCATGGCCCGGCCGCCGCCGGCCACCACGGCCGCGGTCGTGGCGGCCCGCATCAGGTCGTACGACCGCGTCTTGAGCGCCAGTCTCTCGGCGACGCGCTCGTACGGGACGGGGTGTTCGGCGAGGGCGTACACCTGCCCGCGCACCTCGTCGAGAGGGCCGCGAAGAGCCCCCGCGACCTCGGACTCCCCGGCGTCCTCAAGGACTTGGAGCGCCGCGTACGCCACCCCGAAGACGGCGGGGGAGGCGTTGGTGTTGCGGGGCCGGTCCAGCAGCGCGAACTTCTCCTGCGGGGTGCGCAGCACCAGCGCGTCCTCGGGCAGCCACAGGCCGTCCAGGGCCAGGGAGACCGTCCGGGCCGCGGTGAGCGCGGCGAGCCGCATCGGCTCCGACGCACGCAGTCCCGGCTGCTCGCGGGCCTCCGTGAACGCGAAGACCACCTCGTCCGTCTCGCTCACCCCGGCCAGCAGCATCACGTCGTTCAGGCCCCAGCCCGTGTACCAGGGCACCCTGCCGTCGAACCGCCAGCCGCCCCGCTCGGCCGTGACCCGCACTGGCACCCGGGGAAACGCGCGGACGTGCGCGAACGCGATGCCGGACAGCAGCTCGCCCCTCGCGAGCGGCCCGAGCAGTCGTTCCCGCACCGACTGGTCGGCCTGCGCGAGCATCCGTACCGGTGAGTGGTGCTGCGTCTGCACGAACCAGGTGGAGCAGCACGCCCCGGCGAGGATCTCCTGGACCTCCCGCGCCACCGCGTCGGGGGCGCCCGCCCCGCCGTACTCCGGCGGCGCGCTCACCCCGAGCAGACCCGAGCGCCGGATCGCGTCGAGGTGAGCCGCGGGCACGCCCTCCTGGTCGACCCGCGCCGCATGCGGGGCGAGGAGGCCGTCGGCGAGGGCCCGGGCGGTGGCGAGGAGCGGATGCGGTGCGGTGGTCATGACGAAGATTCTCCCGACTCCGTCGCGCGCGGTGTCGATCCGGGGGTGTGCCGTTCGTGTAGGAGGTGAGACAGACTCACAGGAGGAGATGGACATGCAGTACTACCTGCTCAACGTCATGCAGCCCGGCTGGGACGAACTGCCCGCCCCCGAGGTGCTGGCCGAGATCGGCAAGCGGCTCGACGCCTTCCACCAGGAGCTGCGCGAGGCCGGGGCCTGGGTCTTCGCCGGGGGACTGCACAGCCCCGACGCCTCGACCGTGCTGCGGCCCCGGGACGGCGACGTGCTCATCACCGACGGCCCGTACGCCGAGGGCAAGGAACAGCTCGGCGGCATCTGCATCGTGAAGGCGCCCGACCTGGACGCGGCCCTGGAGTGGGGGCGCAAGGCGGCCCTGGCCACCACCCTGCCCATCGAGGTGCGGCCCTTCCAGCACGAGTCCGAGGACTGATGACCCTGGACATCGAGGGCGTCTTCCGCGAGGAGTACGGCCGTGCGGTCGCCGTCCTCGTGCGCTTCCTCGGCGACATCGACCTCGCCGAGGAAGCGGTCCAGGACGCCTTCACCACGGCCGTGCGGCGCTGGCCCGAGACCGGTCCGCCGCCCAGCCCGGCCGGCTGGATCATCACCACCGCCCGCAACCGCGCGATCGACCGGCTGCGCCGCGAGTCCACCAGAGGAGCCCGGCACGCCGAGGCCGCCCTGCTGCACGCCCCCGACGCACCGCCCGAGGAGGGCCCCGTGCGCGACGAACGGCTCCGCCTCGTCTTCACCTGCTGCCACCCCGCGCTCGCCCCCCAGGCCCGGGTCGCCCTCACCCTCCGGCTGCTCGGCGGCCTCAGCACCGCGCAGATCGCCCGCGCCTTCCTGGTCCCCGAGCCGACGATGGCCCAGCGCCTCGTCCGCGCCAAGGCCAAGATCCGCGACGCCCGCATCCCCTACCGCGTCCCCCGCGACGCCGACCTCCCCGACCGTCTCAAGGCGGTGCTCGCCGTCGTCTACCTCATCTTCAACGAGGGCTACGGCGGCACCCCCGATCTGTGCGCCGAAGCCGTACGCCTGGGCCGGCTGCTGACCGAACTGATGCCGGACGAGCCCGAGGCCACCGGGCTCCTCGCCCTGATGCTGCTCATCGAGTCCCGCCGGGCAGCCCGCACCGACGACCGCGGCACACTCGTCCCGCTGCCCGAACAGGACCCGTCCCGGTGGGACCACGCGCTCATCGCCGAGGGGCAGTCACTCGTACGGCGGTGTCTGCGCCGCAACCAGCCGGGGCCCTACCAGATCCAGGCAGCCATCCAGGCCGTCCACAGTGACGCCCCCACCGACTGGGGGCAGATCCGCCGGCTGTACGACCAGCTCATGGCCGTGGCGCCGAGCCCCGTCGTGGCCCTGAACCGCGCGGTGGCCGTCGCCGAGACCGAGGGATCCGCGCCGGCCCTCGCCCTGGTGGACGCGCTGGACCTCGACGGCTACCACGTCCTGCACGCGGTCCGCGCCGACCTGCTGCGCCGCCTCGGACGCGACACGGAAGCCGCGGACGCCTACGCGAAGGCCGCGGAACTCACCGAGAATCCGGCCGAGCGCAGCTATCTCGACCACCGTCGCCGGTCGCTGTGACCCGGTCGCGGAAAGTACCGGCCGCAGCCCGGAATGCGCCCGGCCGTGAAAAGGTTGCAATATACATCTGACCGTTCGAGACCCAGGCCGCAAGGCCCGCGCACCCCCAGCGAGGCACCCGTGAACCACCCCGCCCCCGAGCAGCCCGCCGACGTCGTCGCCCGACTGCGCGCCACCTTCCGCAGCGGCCGCACCAAGCCCGTCGAATGGCGTACCACCCAGCTGCGCCGCCTGCGCGACCTGCTCACGGAGAACGGCACGCAGCTGGCCGCCGCCCTCCACGCCGACCTGGGCAAGAGCTCCACCGAGGCCTTCCGCACCGAGATCGACTTCACCGTCCGCGAGATCGACCACACCCTGGACCACCTCGCTGACTGGCTGCGTCCCGAGTCCGCCCCGGTCCCGGCCCACCTCGGCGCCGACGCGAGCGCCTGGACGCAGTACGACCCGCTCGGTGTCGTCCTCGTCATCGCCCCCTGGAACTACCCGGCCCAGCTGCTGCTCGCGCCGGTGGTCGGCGCCCTCGCCGCGGGCAACGCGGTGGTCGCCAAGCCCAGCGAGCTGGCCCCGGCCACCTCCGCCGCCGTGGCCCGGCTGCTCCCCGCCTACCTGGACACCGACGCGGTCGCGGTCGTCGAGGGCGGCATCCCCGAGACCACCGCCCTGCTCGCCGAGCGCTTCGACCACATCTTCTACACCGGCAACGGCACGGTCGGCCGCGTCGTCCTGCGCGCCGCCGCCGAGCACCTGACCCCGGTCACCCTCGAACTGGGCGGCAAGTCCCCGGCGTTCGTCGACCGCGACGCCGACCTCACCGTCGTCGCCGACCGCCTGGCCCGCGGCAAGTTCCTCAACGCCGGGCAGACCTGCGTCGCCCCCGACTACGTCCTGACCGACCCGGAGACGGCGGCCGCCCTGGAGCCGCTCCTGAAGAACGCCGTGGAGACGCTGTACGGCAGCGACCCCGCCGACTCCGGTGAGTACGGCCGCATCATCAACGAACGGCACTTCGACCGGCTCACCGGCCTGCTCGACTCCGGCCGCACGGTCGTGGGCGGCACGAGCGACCGTACGACCAAGTACATCGCGCCCACCGTCCTCGCCGACGTCGACCCCGAGGCGCCGGTCATGCGGGAGGAGATCTTCGGCCCCGTCCTGCCCATCGTCACCGTGCCCGGCCTGGACGCCGCCATCGACTTCATCAACGACCGGGACAAGCCCCTCGCCCTGTACGTCTTCACCGACTCCGACACGACACGGCGCCGCATCGCCGAGGAGACCTCCTCCGGCGGCCTCGGCTACGGCCTGCCCCTCGCCCACCTCACCGTCTCCGACCTGCCGTTCGGCGGGGTCGGGGAGAGCGGCATGGGCAACTACCACGGCCGCTACTCCATCGAGACCTTCAGCCACCGCAAGGCGATCCTGGAGAAGCCGCTCGGCTAGTCACCGTCACCGGACGCGATGGGCGGCTGGGCCCGGGAGACCCCCGGGACCCGCTGGGCCATCTGCGCGCGTTCCGCGTCGACGGACCGACACGGCCACCGGCTGCTTCTAGGCTCGGTGGCGAGGACCCGAGAACCGACGACGCACCGTCCGCACGGAGGGAGGGGGAAGCGCCGATGCACGACTGGGCGATGCCGACGACCCGGGCAGCCTCGGTCGAGGCCCGCTCGGGGGACGGCTTCCTCGCCACCCCCTTCTCCGAGCGCTGCGCGGCCCTCGTCGACGCCGGACACCACGTGTTCCTCGGGATCAGCCCCGGCAACGGCTACTTCTCCGAGAACCGGCTCGTCGCGCTGCTGCGCTGGGCCGCCGCCCGCTTCGCCCGGGTCGAGATCGCCCACCCCGACGCCGACACCGTCGCCTGCACCTACCTCGGCCGCGGCTACGAACCCCGGCACGCCCGGGTCCGCGCGCGCCGCGACGTGCGCCAGACGGCCAACCGGATCTCCCGCGCCGTGACCGCCACGCGGATCGACCCGCCCCGGCTGCGGGTCGCGCAGTTCTCCGACTTCTACGACACCCTGGCCTACCGTGCCGCCCTCGAACGCGTCACCCGCGCGCACCGGGAGCAGCCCGCGTTCCACGCCACCCACGCCCGCATGGTCACCGGCGTCCTGCGCACCACGATGCCCGCCGACTGGGCCCCGACCGCCGACCAACTGGCCGCGGGCGGAGAGTACTTGGACCGCGAACTCCCCTTCCTCCTCGACACCCCGGCGGTCCTCGGCGTACCGGCGTCGGTCTTCGCCTACCGCGCCACCCCGGCCCTCGCCGATTTCCTCTACGGCCCGAACGCCAGGCTTCCGGCCGTCGGCACACAGGGATTCGTCACCGTGGAAGCCCTCCCGGCGACGTGACCGCCCACCCGCCCGGGCTCCTCCGGACCCAGTCCGGCAAGCTCGGTGCCCGAAAGAACATCCGCACCCCCGCAGGGAGTTGACGTCATGACCGACAAGCTCACCGTGAGCGTCCTGGGCACCGGCATCATGGGTGCCGCGATGGCCCGCAACCTCGCCCGCGCCGGACACACCGTCCGCGCCTGGAACCGCAGCGCGGGCAAGGCACGGCCGCTGGCCGCGGACGGCGTCGAGATCGCCGACAGCCCCGCCGAGGCCGTGCGCGGCGCCCATGTCGTCCTGACCATGCTGTACGACGGCCCCGCGGCCCTGGACGTCATGCGCCAGGCCGCCGGGGGACTGCGCCCGGGCATCTCCTGGGTGCAGTCGACCACTGCGGGCGTCGAGGCGATCGCCGACCTGGCCGCCTTCGCCCGCGAGCAGGGGCTGGTCTTCTTCGACGCGCCCGTCCTGGGCACCCGGCAGCCCGCCGAGGCCGGTCAGCTGCTGGTCCTCGCGGCCGGACCGGTCGAGGGGCGCGACACGGTGACCCCGGTCCTCGACGCGGTCGGTGCCCGCACGGTGTGGACCGGTGAGGACGGCGCCGAGGGCAGCGCGACCAGGCTGAAGCTGGTCGCCAACAGCTGGGTGCTCGCGGTGACCAACGCGGCCGGCGAGACCCTCGCCCTCGCGAAAGCCCTCGGCGTGGACCCGTCGGGCTTCTTCGACGCCATCGACGGTGGCCCCCTCGACATGGGCTATCTGCGGGCCAAGTCGGGACTGATCCTCGACGGCACACTGTCACCGGCCCAGTTCGCGGTCTCCACCGCCGCCAAGGACGCCCGGCTGATCGTGGAGGCCGGTGAGCGGGGCGGAGTCCGGCTCGACGTGGCCGCCGCGAGCGCCGAGCGGTTCGAGCGCGCCGCCGCCCAGGGCCACGGCGACGAGGACATGGCCGCCGCCTACTTCGCGAGCTTCGACGAGAAGTCCTGACCCCGGGACCGGAACACACGGCGCGGGAACGGACACCCGGAGACCGGAACGTCCGACCGCGAGACCGGAACATCGCCCGACACCGAGGAGGAGCCCCCATGTCCAAGCCCCCGCTGCCGCCCGAGGCCGTCGACCTGCTGAGCCGCCCCAACCCCTGCGTGATGGCGACCCTGCGCTCCGACGGAACGCCGGTGTCGACCCCCACCTGGTACCTCTGGGAGAACGGCCGTGTCCTGATCAACCTGGACGAGGGCCGGATCCGGCTGAAGCACCTGCGCCGCGACCCCCGGGTCACCCTCACCGTCCTGGACGGCGACAGCTGGTACACGCACGTCACCCTCATCGGCCGGGTGATCGAGACGTACGCGGACGAGGACCTCGCCGACATCGACCGTCTCTCCACCCACTACGGCGGCCGTCCCTACCCGAACCGGGTCCGGGGCCGCGTCAGCGCCTGGATCGAGGTCGAGCGCTGGCACGGCTGGGGCGAGATGAAGGACAACGACCAGGCCTCCGGCTGACGGCGACCCGCAGGAAAGGGCGAGGGCGCCGACCGGGGCCCTCGCCCTTCCACGTCAGGCGTCGCTGCTCAGGGGATGGCTGAAGCCCTGGTCGGAGATGAGGCGGGCGCCCGCGGCGAGCTCCGTGGCGAAGCGCTCGACGGCCTCGTAGGGGAAGCGGTGGCTGGGGCCGCTCAGGGAGAGGGAGGCGACGACCTTGCCGGTGCGGCCCGTGACCGGGACCGCCACGGCGGTGAGCCCCTCGTCGAACTCACTGCTGCTGACGGCGTAGCCGCGCTCGGCCGCCTCCGCGACCCAGGCCCGCAGCCGTTCGACCTGTGCCTCGCCCTGCGGTGAGGCGGCCGCGACCCGGCGCAGGAACGCCTCGGAGGCACCCCGCAGCAGGATCTTCGAGGAGGCGCCGGCCCACAGCGGCTGCTCGTCGCCGACGTCGACGACATGGCGCAGCGGATGCGGACTCTCCTCGTGGGCGACGCAGATGCGGTGGACGCCCCGGGCGACGAACAGGTTGACGGTCTCGCCGAGCCGGTCCGCGAGATCACGCATGACCTTCCGGGTCTCCTGCGGCACCTCCCACTGGCCGCGCGCGAGATAGGCCCAGCGCCACAGCGCGGGCCCGGCGGTGAAGCCGTACGGGTGCGAGCTCAGCAGGCCGGTCTCCTCCAGGGTCTGTACCAGCCGCAATGCGGTCGTCTTGGCGAGCCCGGTCGCGCCGGTGATCTCCCGCAGGGTGATCACCGGCCGGTCCTCGGTGAGCAGGGTGAGGATGTCGAAGGCCCGCCGCACACTGCGCACCCCGCCCGCGTGCTGGTCGGCGTCGCCTGCCACCGGCGTCCGTCCCTCGCTCACCCGCTGCCTCCCCGTGTCGTCCCCACGGCCCCTGGCCGCTGTCGCCTCCGACCGTAGTCCGCTCTGCGGACCGAGGAAACCGTGACACAGGAGAAGTCCGGGAGATCCGCACAGTGGAATCGCGGGATCGTGGTCCTGCCGTCCTGCCGTCCTGCCGTCCTGCCGCCGCCCTTGTTCAGACCTTGTTCAGGGAACCGAGGCCGCCTAGGCTGACCGCACAGTGGATCGATCGGACCATCTAGCGGTCACTGGGAGTCCCAGTGACCGACCGCGGGAGCGAGCATGCGTGACACCTCGGAAGACCCCACCCGCGAGTCCTCGCGAGAGACCACCCGCGCGTCCTCCGGAGCGAGCATGCGCAAGTCCATCGCCACCGTCTGCCTCAGCGGCACCCTCACCGAGAAGCTGACCGCCGCCTCGCGCGCCGGCTTCGACGGTGTCGAGATCTTCGAGAACGACCTCCTCGCCAGCCCCCTCGCCCCCGAGGAGATCGCCGCCCGCACGGCCGACCTGGGCCTGCGCATCGACCTCTACCAGCCGATGCGGGACATCGAGGCCGTTCCGGAGGAGCTCTTCGCCCGTAACCTGCGGCGCGCCCGGCACAAGTTCGAGCTGATGCGCCGGCTCGGCGCCGACACCGTCCTCGTCTGTTCCAGCGTCTGCGAGCAGGCCGTGGACGACGACGGCCTCGCGGCGGAGCAGCTGGCCCGACTCGCGGACCTGGCCCAGGAGTCCGGCGTCCGGGTCGCCTACGAGGCGCTCGCGTGGGGAAGGCACGTCAGCACGTACGACCATGCCTGGCGGATCGTCGAGGCCGCGGACCACCCGGCGCTCGGCACCTGCCTCGACAGCTTCCACATCCTCTCCCGGGGCTCCGATCCCAAGGACATCGAGGACATCCCCGGCGACAAGATCTTCTTCCTCCAGCTCGCCGACGCCCCGCTGATGGCCATGGACGTCCTGCAGTGGAGCCGCCACTACCGCTGCTTCCCGGGCCAGGGCGGATTCGACGTCGCCGGACTCCTGCGCCACGTCCTGAACGCCGGATACGACGGCCCCCTGTCCCTGGAGGTCTTCAACGACGTCTTCCGCCAGGCGGACGCGGGCCGCACGGCGCTGGACGGGCTGCGCTCCCTGCTCGCCCTGGAGGAGAACGCCGGAGTGTCCCCGCTCCCGGCTCCGGTGATCCCCTCGGGCGTGGCCTTCGCCGAACTCGCCACCAGCGACCCCGAACCCGTCGGTGAACTCCTCACGGCTCTCGGCTTCACCCGCACCGCCCGCCATCACGGCAAGCCGGTCGACCTCTGGGAACAGGGCGACGCCAGGGTCCTGGTCAACGCGGGCACCACGGGCCGCCGTACCGACACCACCCTGGCCGCCGTGGGTCTGGAGACGGCGGATCCGGCCGCCTCCGCCCGACGCGCGGAGGCCCTGCTCGCGCCAGCCCTGCCCAAGCGCCGCGCCGCCCAGGACGTCCCGCTGGAATCGGTCGCGGCCCCGGACGGCACCGAGGTCCTGTTCTGCGCGACCGGCCGCCCCGGACTCCCCAGCTGGACCGACGACTTCGCGTACACGGCCGAGAGCGCGCACACCCGCGCCCTCACCATCGACCACCTCGCACTGACCCAGCCCTGGCAGCACTTCGACGAATCGGTGCTCTTCCACCGCACGGTGCTGGGCCTCAGCCCGCACGACACCGTCGAACTCGCCGACCCCTACGGCCTGTTCCGCAGCCGTGCGCTGTCCGCCTCCTCCGACGGGCCGCGGCTGGTCCTCAACCTCGCGCCCACCGCGGAGGAGGGCGGTGAGACACGGGCCCGGCACGTGGCGTTCGCCGTCGACGACATCGTCGCCGCCGTCCGCCGCTTCCGGGCGGCCGGGGCAAGGCTGTTGCGCGTCCCGGCGAACTACTACGACGACCTGGAGGCCCGTTTCGCTTTCGAGGAGGGGGAGTTGGAGACCTGTCGCGAGCTCGGCATCCTGTACGACCGCGACGAGCGGGGCGGCGAGTTCCGGCACTGCTACACGGAGACGGTCGGCCATGTCTTCTTCGAGTTCGTGCAGCGATCGGGCGGCTACGCCGGGTTCGGCGCGGCCAACGCACCCATCCGGCTGGCAGCGCAGCGCAGGTAGGAGTTCGGGAAGCGTCGCCGGGGACGGGCCGGCGGTGTGTCATCATCCGCCGATGACCTCCGAAACGATCACCGCGGACGCGGCAGGCACCTGGACACTCGGCGATCTCACCGTCAACCGCATCGGCTTCGGCGCGATGCGGCTGACCGGCAGCGCCGCCTTCCACCTCGGCACCCCGAGCGACCGGGATCGGTCGATCGCCGTGCTGCGCAGGGCGATGGAGCTCGGCGTCAACCACATCGACACGGCGGCCTTCTACTTCTCCTCGCTGCGCTCCGCCAACGAGCTCATCAACAGCGCGCTGTCCCCGTACGCCGACGACCTCGTCATCGTCACCAAGGTCGGGCCGTACCGTAACTACGCGGGGGAGTGGGCCACTTCGGCCCGCCCGGACGATCTGCGCGGTCATGTGGAGGAGAACCTGCGGCAGTTGGGCCGCGATCACCTCGACGTGGTGAACCTGCGGCGGATGCGCCAGGACTCGATCGCCGAGCACTTCGGGGCCCTGGCCGAACTGCGCGAGGCGGGCCTGATCCGGCACCTGGGCGTGTCGGACGTCGAGCCCCGCCATCTCGCCGAGGCGCAGGCGATCGCGCCGGTGGTGTGCGTGCAGAACCGGTTCGGGCTGGACTCCCGCAACCCCGGCACCGACGAGGTCCTGCGGATCTGCGGCGAACAGGGCATCGCGTTCGTGCCGTTCTTCGCCATCGCGGGCGAGGGCGGCTCCCACGGTGCCACCGACGGCCACGACGAGGAGGTCCTGGCCGTCGCGCGGGCGCACGGCGCGACCGCCGCCCAGGTCCGGCTCGCCTGGACCCTAGCCCAGGGGCCGCACGTCCTCGCCATCCCCGGCACCGGCAACCCCGACCATCTCGCCGAGAACGTCGCGGCGGGCGCCCTCCGGCTCACCGACGAGGAACGGGAGACGCTCGACTCGCTGCGCCAGCAGGCCGGTTGAGAGGTCAGACGACCCACACGCCGTCCGCCATGACGTGCCGCCCACGCATCTCGTGCACGCCGTTGAGGGCCTGAACGGCGTGCGGGCGCACCTGGAAGAAGGCGTAGGCGGCGCTGTCCTCGCGCGGATCCCAGCCCGTCTTGGCCCGGAAAGCGTCGATCGCCACGGCCGGCACCTCCGTCCCGCCGTACGTCCGCACCTCCCCGTCGATGAGTACGACGTCCTGGGTGTCCCCGAGGGCCAGCCGGGTCCGGCCGCCGTCCCGCAGGTTGCGGCCCGTGGGATTGGTGATCCGCGTGGACAGCCAGACGGACTCACCGTCCCAGACGAACCACAGCGCGACCAGACACGGCAGCCCGTCGGCGTCCGCCGAGGCCACCCAGATGTCCCTCTCCCGCTCCAGACGGGCCAGTACGTCCCGCTTGCGCTGTTCGGCGGTGCGGCTCTCGGTGATCGTCATGCCCGGGACGCTACCGCCCCCCTCTCCCCGCCGCCTCGGTCCGGGGTCCTACGACCACGGACCGAGGCGACCACTCCTGGGTCCGTTCCGCGCCACGGGGCGGCCTGAAGCGCCTGCGCGGTTTCATCCCGGCCGCGTCGCGGTCACCGCTCCTCGGGCGGCATCGGCCCGGGCGGGGAGCTCGCGCGCTGAGGCGGGGGCCCCGCAAAGGGCGGCGCCCCGACGGCGACGTCCGCGGTCGCACGCACGGCGGATCATGCCGACCGACCCCGTGGGCCTGACGTGCCCCTCGGCAGGGTCTTTGGCCGCGTCGTCGTCACCGCCCCTCCGGGTGGCAGCCGCCCCGTTCGTGGGACCGGCGCGGGCGGGGCGCTCGCGCGGTGAGGCGGGGCCTTCACCACGCGCTCCCGGTGCGGACCGGCCCCGCACGCCCCCACAGGGGCAACGCCCCGACGACGATCACGGCGGATCATGCCGCCCCGTGGGCCTGACGCGCCCTCTCGACGCGGTCCTTGGTCGCGTCGTGGTCGCCCTCCCCGGCCAGGTCCCGCCGTCCCCGGCCGTCCGCGCACCGCGATCCACGGCGCGGCCCCCGCCACCTCGCGGTCCCGGCGCGGGCCGGTCCGGCACGTCCCCCGGGCGGACGTCCGGATAGGCGGGCCGCACGGAGGGCAACGCCCCGACGACG
>NZ_KQ948147.1:817498-885667 GCF_001513955.1 Streptomyces pseudovenezuelae
CCCGCACGTCCCCCGGGCCGACGTCCGGAAAGCGGGCCGCACGGCGGATCATGCCGACGACCCCGTGGGACTGACCCGCCCCCTCGACACGGTCCTCGGCCGGGTCGTCGTCGCCCTTCCCGACCAGACCCCGCCGTCCCCCGCCGTCCGCGCACCGCGACCCACGGCGCGGCCCCCGCCACCTCGCGGTCGACCGCGCCGGATCCGGCTCACCCGTGCCGACAGATTCCCCCGCGCCTCACCCCAGCCGCGCGTGCAGGAAGGGCACCGTCCGCTCCCAGGCGCGGGTGGCCGACTCGGCGTCGTGGACCTCGGGGCGGCCGTCGTTGAAGAAGGCGTGGTTCGCCGGGTACAGGTGCAGGTCCGGGGTGATGCCGGACTGCTCGCGCACGGTCTCGCGCAGGGCCTGCAGGCTTTCCGCCGGGATGGTCTCGTCGAGCTCGCCGTAGTGGCCGAGGATCTCCGCCTTCAGGTTCGAGAAGTCGGGCAGCTCGCCCTGGATCACGCCGTAGAACGGCACCGCGGCACTCACCCGCGGGTCCGCCGCCGCCAGGTACAGGACGAATCCGCCGCCCATGCAGAAGCCGACCGCGCCCACGGTGTCCGAGGTGACCTCGTCCAGCGACAGCAGGTGGTCGACCGCGCCGGCCAGCAGCTCCACGCCCCGCGAGACCGGCAGCGCCTGCATCATCCGCAGGGCCTCGGCGCTCTCGTGGGCGACATTGCCGCCGTACAGGTCGGGAGCGAGCGCGACGAAGCCCTCCGCCGCCAGCCGGTCGGCGACGTCGGCGATGTGGTCGGTCAGCCCCCACCACTCCTGGATCACGATGACCCCCGGCCCGCTCCCGGACGGCGGCAGCGCCAGATAGCCGTGCGCGGTGGTGCCGCCGCTCGGGAAGGTGACGTTCTGGTGGGCGGGTGCTCCGGTCGACTTCGGCAGTTCGGCCATGGTGCTCGACTCCTGTGCGGTCCGGTGGACGGGGGGCGCCGGAGCCATGACCCCGGCGGTGATCACCAGCCTGCCACGCGCCGTACGGCCCGCCGACACAGGCCCCGGGGACCGGACTGGCGCCCTCGACGTTTTACGTATAACCTCTCCCGTCAACCACCCGTCCCGAGAGGTTCCGATGAGACGCGTCGCCCTGGTCACCCTCGTCGTCGACGACTACGACGAGGCGATCCGCTTCTACACCGAAGCCCTCGGCTTCCGGCTCGTCGAGGACGCCCCCCGCCCCGACGGCTCCCGCTGGGTCGTCGTGCGGCCGGACGAGCGCGAGGCCGGCACCGACCTGCTGCTCGCCCGCGCCAAGGACGAGGCCCAGCAGGGCCGGGTGGGGAACCAGACCGGCGGCCGCGTCGGCTTCTTCCTGCACACCGACGACTTCGCCCGCGACCACGCCCGCATGCTCGCCGCGGGCGTGACCTTCCTGGAGGAGCCCCGCCACGAGCCCTACGGCTCGGTCGCCGTCTTCCAGGACCTCTACGGAAACCGCTGGGATTTGCTCCAGCCCGCCGACTGACCCTCCCGCCACCCTGCTCGACGTTCGAAGAAAGACCTCGCCATGACCGCTACGCGCGTAGACGCCGACCTGATCCGCCGCCTCCCCAAGGCCGTCCTGCACGACCACCTCGACGGCGGCCTGCGCCCCGCCACCGTGGTGGAGCTCGCGGCCGAGGTCGGCCACACCCTGCCCACCACCGACCCGGACGAGCTCGCCGCCTGGTACTTCGACGCCGCCAACTCCGGCGACCTGGTGCGCTACATAGCCACCTTCGAGCACACCCTCGCCGTCATGCAGACCCGCGAGGGCCTGCTGCGCACGGCCGAGGAGTACGTCCTGGACCTGGCCGCGGACGGGGTCGTGTACGGCGAGGTGCGCTACGCCCCCGAGCTGAACACCAACGGCGGGCTGGCCATGGCCGAGGTCGTCGAGACCGTCCAGGAGGGCCTGGCCGCCGGTATGGCGAAGGCCGCCGCCGCGGGCACCCCGGTGCGGGTCGGCACCCTGCTGTGCGGGATGCGGATGTTCGACCGGGTGCGCGAGGCCGCCGACCTGGCCGTGGCCTTCCGCGACGCCGGTGTCGTCGGCTTCGACATCGCGGGCGCCGAGGACGGCTTCCCGGCCGCCGACCACCTGGCCGCCTTCGAGCACCTGCGCCGCGAGAGCGTGCCCTTCACCATCCACGCCGGTGAGGCCCACGGGCTGCCGAGCATCCACCAGGCAGTGCAGGTGTGCGGGGCCCAGCGGCTGGGCCACGGTGTGCGGATCACCGAGGACATCGTCGAGGGCAAGCTCGGCCGGCTCGCGGGCTGGGTCCGGGACCGCCGTATCGCCCTGGAGATGTGCCCGACCTCCAACCTCCAGACCGGCGCGGCCGGCTCGATCGCCGAGCACCCCATCACGGCTCTGAAGGACCTGGGCTTCCGGGTCACCCTCAACACCGACAACCGGCTGGTGTCGGGGACGACGATGACCCGGGAGATGTCCCTGCTGGTCGAGGAGGGCGGCTGGACGGTCGAGGACCTGCGCACGGTCACGGTGAACGCGCTCAAGAGCGCCTTCATCCCGTTCGACGAGGGCAAGGCCCTCATCGACGACGTCGTCCTGCCGGGCTACGCGCTCTGAAGCAGCCCCCGCAGATAGGCGGCCTGTCCGACGTGCTGGAGATCGTCGGACAGGACGCTGACCAGCCGTACCCCCAGGGTGACCGGCGGATCCCAGTTCTCGTCCACCACGCGCTCCAGGTCCCCGGCCGTCAGCCCGCGCAGGGCTTCGAGACTCTGGGCGTGCACGGCGTCGTAGTAGCCGGTGAGCAGGTCCGCCGAGTCGACCCGCACCTTGGCGACCTGCGCGGAGGTGTGGCCGTAGCCGAGGTCGCGCGGTTTCAGGTCGAGGCCGAACCGCTTCTCCCAGTCCTGCGTCAGCCACACCTGGTCGAGGCCGAACGCACCGGCGACATGGTCGTCCTGGACGCGTGTGAGATGCCAGATCAGCCAGGCGAGGGAGTTGGCGTCGGGGCCGGGTCGGTGGTTGAGGTCGTCGGGACCCAGGCCCTCGACGGCGGCGTGGACTTCTTCCTGGATGCGGCTGAAGCCGTCGATGAGGATGTCCTTTGCATGCATGCCATCCACCATCGCGCATCGCACCGCGTCCCGCGTCGGAATCCAGCTCTGGTGTCATGCGCCGGAATCCGGCTCCCGTGTCACGCGTCGGGAATCCAGCTCCCGTGGAAGCCGAGCGGCACCCGGCCCGGCAGATGGATCCGGGCCACCGGCTCGCCCGTGAAGTCCTGGGCCGCGAGGATCACCAGGTCCGAGGCCCCGCGCTCGGGGTTGTGGACATACGCGATCGCGTACCCGTCGTCCTCGGCGGCCCGGCCGTCGCACGGGTCCGACGGCACGAACACGGCCTCGCTCGCCGCCGCCCCCCGGGGCAGCCGGTGCACCTGCGAGGTGCCGCGCAGCAGGTCGTGCTTGATGAGCGCGTTGCTGAACGCCCGGTCGGGCGGCGGATTGCCGTCGACCGCCTGATAGGCCACCGCCATCTCCGCGGCTGCCGCCGAGTAGCCGTAACGGTGCCGACGCGACACCAACGCCTCGTTGACACGCGGGAATTCCTGGGGGCGGTCGTCGAGGGTCCGGGTCCGCACCCGCCCCTGACGCAGGTCGACCGTCCAGCGGTCAAGGCGGGGGGTGCCCGGCGAGTACGGCCCGCCCGAGCCGTTGCCCGCGACAAGGAAGGGCGCGTCGAAGTTGGTCATGTCGACGACCAGGTTCGAGCCCTCCTCGTACGCGTTGAGGGTGTGCGAGTAGTACACCGGGTCGACCTCGAACCAGCGGACCGTGCCTCCCGCGCGCGGCAGTACGCCGACCCGTGCCGGATGCCGGTCGTTCCAGACGTAGGGCACGATGTCGCCGCGCTCGGCGCCCGCCGGGTCGAAGGTGACCGGCATGTCGAGGATGATCACGTAGTGCTCGGTGAGGGCGAAGTCGTGGATCATCGGGGCGTCGGCCACCGGGATCCGCGTGCTGCGCGAGACACGGCCCGCCGGGTCCACGACCAGGTGCCGCACATGGTCCCAGGTCGGGTAGTAGGCGATCGCGTGCAGCTCACCGGCGTGGACGTCGAACTTGGTGTGCGCGGTGAACGCGCCCTCCAGGGTGCCCCGGAAGTCGTAGGTGCCCACGGTGTTCAGCTCGTCGTCGAGCTCGTACGGCAGGGGGCCGCTCTCCTGGAGCGCAAGGATGCGCCCCCGGTGCGGGATCACATGGGTGTTGCACGGGAAGTCGTCCGGCGGCACCGGTCCCGGGTAGGGCTCGCCGAGTTTCCTCGCCACCTGGGAGGAGCGCACCCAGCGGTTGCGGTACCACTCGGCGCGTCCCTCGCGCAGCCGGACGCCGTGCACCATGCCGTCGCCGAGCATCCAGTGGTGGGCGCGAGGATCCTCCAGGCCCAGCACGTTGGGGCCGGTGCGCAGGTAGCGGCCGCTCAGCTCGCGCGGGATGCGCCCGGTGACCGGCAGGTCGAAGGCCGTGAGTTCCTCGGTGACCGGCTTGAAGGCGCCCTCCAGGAACGGGAAGTGGCGCGTCCGGGCCGGGCGCTGCGCCGCGGCGGCGGGTCCCGCGCCCACTCCCGTGCCGGACAGTCCGCCCGCGGCCGCGACCGCCGCCGCGCCACGCAGTACGTTCCGTCGGGTGGGGCTCGTCGTGCGTGTGGAGTCTGTCATCTTCCCTGCTCCTGACCGCAGTTGTCTTCGGGGACGGTCATGAGTCTGGGGTGTGCGGCGGCTCGGGTCAGGAGGGGTGGGCCCCGTCCTGGGGGTGGTGCCAGGCCCCCTGTTCTTCCGGCGCGGTGGCTCAGCCGTCCAGCAGCGCCATCAACGCCCGCGCCGCCGGACTGGTGGCCTGCGGGGGCGGCAGCAGGGCGACCGTCTCGTACACGGTCTCGCCGGTGCCCTTGACGGGCAGGGCCGTCAGCGAGGGACGCTTGTGCCGGAAGTGCTGCGGGACGACCGCCACCCCGAGGTTCTCGTCCACCAGGTCGAGAAGGCTGTGCACGTCGTTGACCTCAAGGGCGACCGTCCGGCGCACGCCCGCCCCGGCGAAGACGGCGTCGGTGGTGCGGCGCGGCCCCCAGTCCGGGTGGAAGTCGACGAAGACCTCGCCGCCCAGGTCCTCCGGGGTCACGGCCGCGCCGGCCGCCGCGAGCGGGTGGCTGGGATGGCACAGCACGGTCATCGGCTCGCTGGTCAGCGGTACGGCCCGCAGCTGGTCGCTCTCCTCCCGCGTCCCCCGCACGGCGAACGCCAGGTCCAGACGCCCCGCGGCGACCTCCTCGGCGAGCGCGCCCGAGCCCGCCTGCCGCAGACAGATCTCCACGTCCGGATGCTGCCGCCGGAACGCGGCCAGCAGCCCCGCCACATGCACCCCGGCGATGCACTGCTCGGAGCCCAGCGCGAGCATCCCGCGCAGCACCCCCTGCACCGCGGCCACCGCCTCGTGGGCGGAACGCACCTGTGCGAGGATCCGCTCGGCCTCGCCGAGCAGGGCGCGCCCCGCGGGGGTGAGCGTCACCCGGCGGGTGGTGCGCACGAACAGCGGGGTCTGCAGCTCCCGCTCCAGCGCCCGGATGGACGCGGACAGCCCGGACTGCGACACCAGGAGCCGTTCGGCGGCCCGGGTGAAGTGCTGGTCCTCGGCGACCGCCACGAAGTGCTGAAGATGGCGCAGTTCCATGATTGAGAAGCCTAACCGCTGAATTCCATCGGATTCTTCTGTTGGACCAATGCCCCCAGGTCGCGAAAGAGTGGTGGGGGATTCACGACTTTGGTTCCACCGTGCCAACCCCTCTGGAGTCGCGTTGTACACCGCACACCCCGACCGCTACGCGGAGATGCCCTACCGGCGCACCGGACGCAGCGGCCTGAAGCTTCCCGCGATCTCGCTCGGTCTGTGGCACAACTTCGGCCCGGCGGACCGCACGGTCGAGACCCAGCGGGCCATCCTGCGCCGCGCCTTCGACCTCGGTGTCACCCACTTCGACCTCGCCAACAACTACGGCCCGCCGCCCGGCGCCGCCGAGTCGGCGTTCGGCGAGGCCCTCAAGGCGGACCTCGCGGCCCACCGCGACGAGCTGATCATCTCCACCAAGGCCGGCTATCTGATGTGGCCCGGTCCGTACGGCGAGTGGGGCTCCCGCAAGTACCTGCTGTCCTCGCTGGACCAGAGCCTGACCCGGATGGGCCTGGACTACGTCGACATCTTCTACTCGCACCGCCCCGACCCGGACACCCCTCTCGAAGAGACCATGGGGGCCCTGCACACCGCGGTCCAGCAGGGCAAGGCGCTCTACGTCGGCATCTCCAACTACTCCGCCGAGCAGACCCGCGAGGCCGCCCGCATCCTCGGCGAACTCGGCACCCCGCTCCTCATCCACCAGCCGCGCTACTCGATGCTGGACCGGCGCCCCGAGGACGGCGGCCTGCTGGACGCGCTGGACGAGCTCCAGGTCGGCTCGATCGTCTTCTCCCCGCTGGAGCAGGGCCTGCTCACCGGCCGCTACCTCGACGGCATCCCGGAGGACTCCCGGGCCGCGAGCGACAGCCCCTTCCTGAACTCCGACGCGGTCACCGAGGACCTGGTCCAGCAGCTCCGCGAGCTCAACGAGGTCGCCGAGGGCCGCGGCCAGACCCTCGCCCAGATGGCCCTGGCCTGGGTCCTGCGCGGCGGCCGCGTCACCTCGGCCCTCGTCGGCGCCAGCAGCCCGAAGCAGATCGAGGACAGCGTGGGCACGATCGCCAACCTGGACTTCGCGCCGGAGGAACTGGCCAGGATCGACGCGATCCTCAAGGCGTGACCGACGCGGCCCTCATGGCCGCGAGCAGTCGTACGGCCCGGGCGCCGGCCTCCTCGGCCGGCGCCCGGGCCCTTCGCGTCCGGCGACCCCGGCTGGTCGTGGCCACTTCCGGGAGCCCGCTCAGCCGGTCCGCTCCTCGATGCGCACGGTCACCGTGTCACCCACGTCCTTGCCGATGGCCTTCCGCACGTCGGCCTTGACCGGCAGCATGTGGGTGCCGTCCCCGAGGGCCATGAAGGAGCTCCGGAAAGGGTGCCCGTCGATCGTCCCGCGGACCTTGACGAGACCCCGGGTGCCGAAGAACTCCACCGAGGCGGGCCAGTGGACACAGGTCCAGCCGCCCTTCCCCGGGTTCCTGCTGAGGACCGCGGTGAACTCCGCGTCCGCCCTTCCGGTCGTGGCCATGGTGCTCTCCCTCGCCGACGGCTTCCTCTTCAGGAGACCACCGGCGAGGGGAGAACTCATCGCGGCCGTCCCTCACGCACCGGTGGGCACCCGGTCCAGGAAGCCGTGCACGGTCCTGATCCGGCCGTCCCCGGCCAGGGTGACGACGTCGGATCCCGCGACCGGCGCCGACCCGTCGGCCTCGCTCACCAGCTCCCAGGAGAACCGCGCGGTGTCGTGATGGCCGTCGACGGGGCCGGTGATCCGGAAGGCGAACCCCGGGAACTGCTCGTGGGCCGCCGCGATCACCGCGGCGATCCCGTCATGGCCCGTGACGTCGGCGAGCGGGTCCGTGTACCCGCCGCCGACCGCCCAGGCGGCGGCCACGGCCTTGGCGCGTGCCTCCGGCTCGCGGGCGTTCCAGGCTTCGAAGTAGCGGGCGACGGCACTCTCGTAGCGGTCGGTGTTCGCGGGCATGGGAAATCAGCCTCCATCGAGGTCGTCTGTGCTGGTGGGACCTGCTGAGGCAACCCTGCCCGCGATGCCGGGAGCCGTCGATTACTTCCCGGGTCATGGCGTTTGAACGGGTACCCGTCAGATTTCGGCCAGGAGGAGGGGGGAATATGCCAGGAGACTGGCCAAAAAGACGTGGTGACAGTGTTTCAGTAGTGAACATACTCGACTGACAGGACCTTCACATCGAGCGAAGTGTTCGTCACGTACCGCAGCGAGAACCGAGTACCGCACATGAGGCGCACGGAAAGCGAGGCCCTGCCGGCAGGCGAACCAGCAAGCGGGGGAGTGGATCGTGCACGACGAATTCCTGTGCCACGTCACGGGGTACGGCATCTGTGACGGACGGCGTATCGGTGTACCCCTCGGGACCTACCGTGCGCCCACCCTCGCCCTCGCCCTGTGGTGGCTGCGCGACCGGGCCTCGTGGATCGCCGACCGATTAGACCCCCAGCCCGAGGCCGAGTACTTCCCGGCGGGCGCCCTCGCCCCCGTCGCCGCGACCGTGCTCGACGTGCCCGCCGTGATGCGGGCCTGGTGTGCCGACCTGTACCAACAGGATCTGGTCGCCGACGAGTTGGCGGCCGGCCGGCTGGTGCGGATCGCCGCGAGCGACGACACCACGGAGTACGAACTGCTCGCCGAGTCCGTGGACGCCGTACGCATGCACCGGATGGCCTCGGCGCTCTTCACCCCCGTGGCCTGAGCCGCCCCCCGCTCCTCGCCCTGTGCCCCCGGTCCGCGTCACCAGGCGACCAAAGGGGTGAATCGGTAGAATTCTGGCATGGCGGACCGGTCGATCGCACCGACGGCACCCGAACTCGTCCTGGAGACCGACACCGGCTCCACGGTGATGAGCCCGGGCCACGACTACCACGTCGGGCGCGACCCGTTGAGCGACATCGTCATCGACGATGCCCGGGTCTCCTGGCACCACGCGGTGCTGCGGCCCGAGGCCGACCACTGGACCCTCCAGGACGAGAACAGCACCAACGGCACCTATGCCGACGGCCGCCGCGTCCACGAGTGGGACGTCGGCCCCGGCAGCGTCATCCGCTTCGGCAGCGCCTCCGACGGCCCCTGCGCGGTCCTGCTGGGCATCCCCGCCCCCGAGCGCCCCTCGGCCGTCTCGATGCCGGGCCTCACCGGCACCTTCCGCCGGCCCACCGCCGTACGCCCGCTGCCCACCCGCACGGTCCGGATCGGGCGCGCCGACGACAACGACCTCGTCATCGACGACCTGGTCGTCTCCCGCCACCACGCCGAACTGCGCGCCCAGCCCGACGGCAGCTACGAGATCGCCGACCTGGGCAGCCACAACGGCACCTACCTCAACGGCCGGCCCGTCACGAGCGCCCCCCTCGGCCCCGGCGACATCGTCGGCATCGGCCACTCGGCGTTCTGCCTGGTCGGCGACACGCTCCAGGAGTACGTCGACACCGGCGAGGTCTCCCTCGACGTCCAGGACCTCACGGTCGCCGTCGACCGCGGCCGCAAGACCCTGCTCGACCACGTGTCCTTCCCGGTGGGGGAGAAGTGCCTGCTCGCGGTCGTCGGCCCGAGCGGCGCCGGCAAGTCCACGCTCCTGAACGCCCTCACCGGCCAGCGTCCCGCCGACCACGGCACGGTCCTCTACGACGGCCGCGACCTCTACCGCGACTACGCCGAACTGCGCCAGCGCATCGGCCTGGTCCCGCAGGACGACATCCTGCACGCCCAGCTGACCGTCCGCAGCGCCCTGTCCTACGCCGCCGAGCTGCGCTTCCCGCAGGACACCGCGAAGGCCGAACGCCGTGAACGGGTGGACGAGGTCATCCGCGAACTCGGCCTGGAACAGCGCGCCCGGCAGCCCGTGCACAGCCTCTCGGGCGGCCAGCGCAAGCGGGTCAGCGTGGCCCTCGAACTGCTCACCAAACCGTCCCTGCTCTTCCTGGACGAACCGACCTCCGGCCTGGACCCCGGCATGGACCGCTCCGTGATGCACATGCTGCGCGGCCTCGCCGACGACGGCCGCACGGTCATCGTCGTCACCCACAGCGTCCTGAGCCTCGACGTCTGCGACCGCCTTCTCGTCCTCGCCCCCGGCGGCAGGATCGCCTACTACGGCCCGCCCGAGGACGCCCTCGCCTACTTCGGCTTCACCCAGTGGCCCGAGGCGTTCGAGGCCTTCGAACGCGACCAGGACCGTGACTGGGCGGGCGACTTCCACTCCTCGGCCTTCCAGCACCAGTACGTCACCGAGGCCACCGCTCAGCCCCGCACACCCCGCTCCGAACCGGTCATCATTGCGCCGCCGCCCAGGCCCCGCAGCCGCGGAGCCCAGCTCGGCACCCTGATCCGCCGCTACACCGCCGCCCTCGGCGCCGACCGCACCTTCCTCGCCATCATGATCGCCCTCCCCTTCGTCATGGGCGCCATGGCCCGGGCCCTCGCGGGCAGTCAACTCACCCGGGACACCGCGATGAACGCCCTGCTCATCCTGTGTGTCGGAGGCGTCCTCACCGGCGCCGCGAACGCCGTGCGCGAACTGGTGAAGGAACGGGTCATCTACCAGCGGGAGCGGGCCGTGGGCCTGTCCAGATCGGCGTACCTGATGTCCAAGGTGGTCGTCCTGGGCACGATCACCGTCGTCCAGGCGGTCGTGCTGACCCTGGTCGCCCTGCTCGGCGTCGACCTCAACGCGCCCGGCGGCGAAGGCGTGCTGATGCCGCCCCTTGTGGAGATCACCCTCGCGGTCGCCCTGCTGGCGTTCACCGCGATGATGCTGGGCCTGCTGGTGTCCGCGCTGGTGCGCAAGGAGGAGGTGACGATGCCGCTGCTGGTGCTGCTCGCGATCGTCCAGGTCGTCTTCTGCGGCGCCCTGCTGAAGCTCGACGGCGTGCCCGGCCTGGAACAGCTGTCCTGGCTGGTGCCCTCCCGGTGGGCGCTCGGCGCGATGGCCGGCACCATCGGCCTGGCCCGGATCGTGCCCGGCGACCTCACCGGCGATCCGCTGTTCAAGCACTCGACGGGCGTGTGGCTGCTGAACATCGCCATGCTCGTCGTCCTCTCGGTGTTCTTCGGATACCTCGTCTCCCGGCTGCTGCGCCGCCACGAACCCGCCGTCATGCGGAAGTAGGCCGCCGATGACGACCCCCGGCTTCCGGCCCACCCATGTCGTCCCCGGGTACGGCATGCCCGCCTGGGACGCCCCCGACCCCGCCCGCCCCACCGTGCCCCTCGACCCCCTGCTGCCCGTCCAGCTCACCGAGCGGCGCGGCGACTGGGCGTACGTCCTGTGCGCCAACGGCTGGGCGGCCTGGGTCGACGGCCGCCACCTGGTCGCCGTGCCCCAGGACCCGCCCGCCCCCGACAGCCCGCTCACCCGCGCCGCCGACCCGCGCCCCCTGCTGGCCCGCGCCGACGAGACCCTCGCCCGCTACCGGGCCGCCGTCGAGGAGCTGGCCCGCGGCGACCTCGACGGGGAGGCCTTCCACGGCCGCACGCGGGGACTGCGGACCGGGGTGGTCGTCGACGGGGAGCACATGTGGCTGTACGACGCCCAGCACGGACGCTGGGTCTACGCGGACGGCACCCGGCTCAGCACCTACGCCACCGACGAGGCGCCCCGCGCGAGCGCCGACAGCCCCGGGCACGCCCCCACCCAGGTGGTGACCCCCGATGGCCCGTGAGAGCAGCCTCTTCTCCGGCAACCCCTCCGAACTCGTCGGCCGGCAGGTCGCGGCCTACCGCATCGAGCAGGAGATCGGGCGCGGCGGCATGGCCGTCGTCTACCGGGCCCGGGACCTGCGGCTGGACCGCACGGTGGCGCTGAAGCTGCTGGCCCCCGAGCTCGCCCGAAACGACACCTTCCGCAACCGCTTCAGCCACGAGTCCCGGGTGGCCGCCGCGATCGACCACCCGCACATCGTCCCGGTCTTCGAGGCCGGCGAGACGGACGGCGTGCTGTACATCGCCATGCGGTACGTCGCCGGCAGCGACCTGCGTCATCTCCTGGACCGCCAGGGGCCGTTGCCGCTCCCGACCGCGCTGCGGATCGCCGCCCAGGTGGCCTCCGCGCTCGACGCGGCCCACGAGCACGGGCTTGTCCACCGGGACGTGAAACCCGGCAACATCCTGGTCGCCCGCGGCACCGACAGCGACCACCCCGAGCACACCTACCTCACCGACTTCGGCCTCACGAAGAAGTCCCTGTCGCTGACCGGGTTCACGACGGTGGGCCAGTTCGTCGGCACGCTCGACTACGTGGCTCCCGAGCAGATCTCGGGCCGCCCGGTCGACGGCCGCTGCGATGTGTACGGCTTCGCCTGCGTGGTCTACGAGTCCCTGACGGGTCACCCGCCCTTCCGCCGCGACGACGACATGGCCCTGCTGTGGGCCCACCAGTACGACGCCCCGCCGGCGCTCTCCGAGTCCCGCCCCGGCCTGCCCGCACCGCTCGACGCGGTGTTCGCCAGGGCCCTCGCCAAGAGCCCCGACGACCGCCACGACTCCTGCCTCGACTTCGTCGCCGACCTCCGCTCCACGACGACGGGCGGCCACCCGCCGACGCAGGTCGCCCCGCGGACCGTGGAACCGCCCGAGACCCGGCCGAAGCCTCCGCCGCGCTGGGCGGAGCCGGTGGTCCGGGGCCGGTAGCGGCCCAGCTCGTCGCGGAGTGTCACGCCGATCCGTGACTCTTGACGCGACTTCGTCGCCGACCTCCGCTCGACGACTGCGGGCGGAGGTCGGCCGACGCAGGTCGCCCCGCGGACCGTGGAACCGCCCGAGACCCGGCCGAAGCCTCCGCCGCGCTGGGCGGAGCCGGTGGTCCGGGGCCGGTAGCGGCCCAGCTCGTCGCGGAGTGTCACGCCGAGCCGTCCGGCGTCAGACGGTTCGGTCCGCTCTGCGTTGCACCGGCCGTGCCGACAGTGCGCCCAGGAAGCCGGCCACCAGGCCCCACAGCGCGCCGAGGCCCACCGCCGGCCACAGTTGCGGGTCGAGGAACAGCTGCCCGCCCAGGCCGCCGCCGAGGTCGCCGATGCCGAGTACCGACAGGCCGTAGTGGGCGGAGATCCGGCCCATGAGGCAGATCGTGAGCACCGTCAGGGCGAGCGCGACCGCCAGGCGTACGGCGTGCTGCCAGGCGCGGACATGGGCGGGGGAGCGGGCCGCCAGCAGGAAGGCGACCGCGAGCAGCAGGACCGCGTCGACGACCACCAGCCACCAGACCCGGCCGTCGTGCTCGGCGAGGGTGTGCAGATTGAGCGTGGTGGTGTCCTTGGAGCGCAGGACCTCGTCGAGGAGATGCGGCATGGGCAGCCCGAAGGGGCCCTCCACCCGGCCGTTCCAGGTGGCGCCGAGGCCGATGGTCAGGGCGAGCCAGACCAGGTTCGGCAGGCCCAGCAGGATCACCGCGAGGGTCTCGGACGCATGGCCGCGGGTCACGGCGACGACCAGGGCGACGAGGGCGCCGAGGACGACGAAGGAGAGGAGGAACACGACCATGGCGTGCGCGGCGGGTCGCACGGACTCCTGGAGGGGCAGCAGCCGCCCCGGCAGGGGAGCCCGGCGGGAGACCAGCAGGGCCAGCACCAGGACGCCGGCCATCCACAGCAGGCCGAACAGGACGGTCCTCGGCACATCCGTGGTGAAGCCGACCTCGGGGGAGACGCCGAACAGATCGCCCAGGTCGCCCAGCGTGTCGTCGCCGAGGGACAGCTTGAAGTCCTGGCGGGCCGCGTAGGCCAGGGCGAGGAGCGCGAGCAGCCACAGGACGGCGATCCGGGCGGCCCAGCCGGCCAGTTCCCGGCCGCCGGCGACGGCCCGGTGCCGCAGCGGCCGCAGGAAGCCCGCGCCGAGCACCAGCGCTCCGGCCAGCGTGACGGAGAGAGGGATCACCGTCAGCCCGGCCGTGCTGTCGGCGAGTCCTCCCGCGCTTCCCGACAGCTTGACCGTGCCGCCCACGGCGGTGACGACACTCGCCGCGACGACCCGGGGGAACGCGTGGTCCGGAAGGTCGCCCGCGCCCGCCGCCCACAGGCCCAGCGCGGCCACCACCCCCATGGAGACCAGCGCGACCAGGACCGTCGCCACGGCCCGGGGCCAGCCATGGTGAGCGACGACTGCCTGGTCGGAGCGGGGTTGCGGGATCACCCTGCCACGCTAAGCAGCCCCGGGACGGCGCGCCTGCCGGGAGGTCCGTCCGCGTCCGCTTGCGGGCGGCACCGGACCGGAGCAAACAATGGGTATGTCGCGGAAGAATGCGGCTGAATCGGGGCAATCGGATCGCACGTCGCAGGAGTCCCGCGTCGGGAAGAAGAGCTCGTGAGCGTCGAACCGCCCTCGTCGGGCCGCCCCACCGGGCCGCCCTCCGGCCCGCTGTCGGGCCCCGCGCAGCCGCCCTCGGGCCCGCCCTCGCAGCCCCCGGGCAGCAGCGGCGGAGCCCCCGCTCCCGAACCCCGCCGCCCCTGGTGGAGGTCGGCGCCCAGGGTCGCGCTGATCGCCACCGCGGTGGTCGCCGCGGTGGTCCTCGCGGTCGTCTTCACCCGCTCCGGCGGCGGCTCCGGCTCGGCCGGCGGCAACGGCGAGGTCTTCCTCCAGGCCGCCGCCAAGACCGGCCCCGAGCCCTTCACCGGGTCGACTGCCAAGGACAGCTCCGTGCCGCCGGTCGCCGCCTCCCCGACCGGCTCCTCCGAGCCCGCGAACGCCGTACGCGCCGTCGACGGCGCCGCCCCCGGTCTCTACGGAGGCACCCGCAACGTCTCCAGCTGCGACGTCGAGAAGCAGGTCAAGGCGCTCCAGGCGGACCAGGCGAAGAACAAGGTGTTCGCCTCGATCGCCGGAGTCCCGCCGTCCGGGGTCCCGGCCTTCCTGCGCTCGCTCACACCCGTCCAGCTGCGCATGGACACCCGCGTCACCAACCACGGCTACCGTGACGGCGCCGCCACCAGCTACCAGGCCGTCCTCCAGGCCGGTACCGCCGTGCTCGTCGACGACCGCGGAGTGCCCCGCACCCGCTGCGCCTGCGGCAACCCGCTGACCCCGCCGATCGCGCAGCAGACCACGCCGAAGCGCACCGGCGACACCTGGGCGTCGTACCGCCCCTCGAACGTGGTGGTGGTCGCGCCCTCGACGACGGTCATCAACATCTTCGTGATCTACGACCCCGACCACCACGACTGGATCGCCCGGCATCGCGGCGACACCGGGGGCAAGGACCACAAGACCCACCCGCCGGTCAGGCCCTCCCCGCCGGTGAGCGTGTCACCGCCGACGACACCGAGCACACCGTCGTCCCCGTCGCCGTGCGTATCCCTCTCGCCCGGAGCCACCCCCTCCGGATCGGCGAGCCCGTGCCCGCCGGGGCTCGTCACCCCGTCCTCGCCGACCCCGAGCTCGCCCTCCCCGCAGCCGCCCAGCAGCGAATCCCCAGGTGAGACCGTCACTCCGGGTTCCTCGGCACCGCAGCCGCCGCTGGCCTCCGACAGTACGTCCGAGTCGAATCAGTCGGCGCCCCTGTCCGGCGCTGTGGTGTCCTGGTCGGTGTGACGCGTCTCCTGGACTGCGTCGCGCGGCTCGGGGTACGAGCACAGATGCAGCAGCGTCCGGCCAGTCCGGCATCCGAGAGAGAAACGCATGATCGATCACCTGGACGGGGCAGTGATACCGACTGGTTTCGACGTGCCCGTGGAGCCCCTGCGGCAGGCGGCGCACTACACCGGCGAGCCGGGCAGCATCGCAGAGGCGCGGTCGTTCGCCGCGGATTTCCTCGGCAGGCTCCGAACCGAGTGGTGTGCCGTCATCGGGGACCGGGCCGAGGAGGAGGTGCTCCTCGTGGTGAGCGAACTCGTCACCAACGCCGACCGGCACAGCAACGGCCCGTACATCCTCGAACTGGAGGGCACCGACGTCGCGGTCGCCGTCACGGTCTACGACAGCAGTGCGGCCCTGCCCCGCAGGTTCCCGCGGGATCCCCAGCGCGTCGGCCGGCACGGCCTGGAGATCGTGCACGTCCTGGCGCAGGAGGTCGCGGCGGAACGCGTACCGGTGGGCAAGCGGGTCCGTGCCGTGCTGGGCTTCGGCGCCAAGAAGGAGTGAGCGCCCCCCGAGCCTCCGTCAAGAGCCGCCACCACGGCCTCCGGTGAACGCGCCGGATCGTGCAGCAGCGGGTGCCGTCCGGAGACGACACCCGCTTTTTTCGCTGTCCTTGTGTGTCAGGCGCAGCCCAGCTCGCCCAGCATGCCCTCACGCAGTCGCGTGATGATCCGCTTGATCAGCCGGGACACGTGCATCTGCGAGCAGCCGAGCCGTTCACCGATCTCCGACTGCGTGGCCTCCTCCACGAACCGCATGTGGATGATCTGCCGGTCGCGGTCGCTGAGCTCGGCCATCAGCGGGGCGAGGGACTGGAAGTCCTCGACCAGCCGCAGCCCGTCCTCCTCCACGCCGATGAAGTCGGCGAGCACCGCTTCGCCGCCCTCGGGGCCGTCTCCGGTCAGGGCGGCGTCCAGGGACGAGGAGTTGTAGCCGTTCGAGGCGATCTGCGCCTCGATGACCTCGTTCTCGGAGATGTTCATCAGGGTGGCGAGTTCGGCCACCGTCGGGTCGCGGTCCAGCCGGCTGGCGAGTTCCTCACGCGCCTTGGCCAGCTCGACGCGCAGCTCCTGAAGGCGCCGCGGGACGTGCACGGCCCAGGTGGTGTCGCGGAAGAAACGCTTGATCTCACCGACGATGTAAGGCAGCGCGAACGACGTGAACTCGACCTCGCGGGACACCTCGAACCGGTCGATCGCCTTGATCAGGCCGATCATGCCGGTCTGGACGATGTCCTCCATGTCGTCCCCGCGGCCCCGGAACCGTCCGGCCGCGAACCGTACGAGCGACATGTTCATCTCAATGAGGGTGTTGCGCGCGTACTGGTACTCGTGCGTCCCCTCCTCGAGCTCGGTGAGGCGCCGGAAGAACTGGCGGGACAGCTCCCGTGCGTCCCGCGGCGCGACGGCCCGCGGTTCTTCGACTCCCGGCAGGGGTGTCCCACCCGTCCTGGTCCCGCTGGCGTGCTCGGTGACCTGTGCCTCCGAACGATTCACGGCGGTGACGACGGTATGCATTACCTCTCCCACGAAAGTCACGGCTCGACGTCTGCCTCTTCGGCCTGGGTTGTCTCGGGTCCTGCAGGTGTGGCCTGCCGTGTACCCGGAACGCGACGACATATGCGTCCCCGGACCACCGGCCTGACCAATTGCCCGCAGCACCCTCGCTCTGCGCGTACCCGGGGAGTGACGACCCATGCCCATGAAGTTGTGCGGTGGCGTGAAATCGCCGTTCCTCAGGGAGCGAGTCGGGTAGCGAGGATCAGTTCGTGGAGGTAGCGCTTGGTGATCCTGCCGCCGTGGCCCTTCTCGATCAGGTCGCGGACGCAGGTCAGCAGGCCCGCGCGGCGGGTGCTGTCGAGAGCCCGGTGGCCCGAGTAGGTGCGCAGGACGTCGAGGTACTGGTCGGCCGTGTAGGTGATGTCCTGTTCGAAACGGGTCACCGTGACGTCACCCAGGCGCGGACAGCTCTCGAACTCCTCCGTGTCCGGGACGATCTCGGAGGACGGCCGGAGCCGCACACCGGGAGGTGTGGCCGGATCATGGCGTTCGTAGCAGTTCTGGACCCGGGTGAAGAAGCCGGTCGTGCCGCCCGCCACGTGGTGGGTGACCACGACAGCGAGGCGGCCCCCGACGCGGAGTGCGTCCGCCGCCTTCTCCACCCGGACCGCCGGGTCGATCCAGTGGAAGGCGGTGGCGCAGGCCACCAGGTCGAAAGGCTCCTGCGGCAGCGGCCAGCGCTCGAACTCCGCGTTGCGTACCTGGACCCGGGGAAAACGGGCCAGCCGCCGCCGGGCCACCGCGGCCATCGCGTCGCCCAGCTCCACCGCGGTGATGTGGCAGCCGAACCCGGCCAGAGAACGGGTGAGCTGCCCGGTCCCCGGCCCCACCTCCAGGACCCGGCTCTCCGGGGCGAGCCCCGCCACCCGGGCCAGCTCCCCGACCAGAGCGGGCGGATAGCCCGGCCGAGCCTTGTCGTACAACTCCGCGTCGTCGTTGAACGTCTCGCGCAGCACCCGGTCCCGCACCTTCCCCTCGTCGATTCCACCCAGGGCAGAATGCCGACCTCTTCCCCTGACGGCCACGGAATTTAGGCTGATCCGGTGAGCAACGAAGCGCCGAACCAAGCCCGCGTGATCCCGCTGCGCCCGCAGTCCGCGCGCCCGGGGTCCGTCCGCCCGCTGTCCGACCGCCCCGCCACCGCGCCGCCGGGGAATCCCGCCCCCCGGGAGACCCGGCAGACCCGGGAGCCCCTGTGGCGCGACCTCGTCGGAGACGTCCTGCGCCGCGAGCGCCTCGCCCAGGAGCGCACGCTCAAGGACGTGGCCGACGCGGCCCGGATCTCGATGCCCTACCTCTCGGAGGTGGAGCGCGGCCGCAAGGAGGCCTCCTCGGAGGTCCTCGCGGCCGCCGCCCACGCCTTGGGCCTCGGTCTCGGTGATCTGCTCTCGCTGGCCCAGGGGGAGCTCACCCGGCACTCCGCGCAAAGCCGCCGGGCGGTGCCGGGATCGCCGTACAACGGGATGTGCCTGGCGGCCTGACGCGGCGGGGCCGGCGTCTCAGACCGTCACCAGGCGCCGGCTCACCACTTCGTCGGCGAGCCCGTAGGCCACCGCCTCCTCGGCGGTGAACACCTTGTCGCGGTCCATGTCCGCGCGCAGCGTCGCGATGTCGTGGCGGGTGTGCCGGGCCAGCACCTCCTCGACCTGGGAGCGGATGCGGACCATCTCCTTGGCCTGGAGGGCGAGATCGGAGATGGCGCCGCGGCTGCCACCGGAGGCGGGCTGGCCGAGCAGCACGCGCGCGTGCTCCAGCACGAGCCGCCGGCCGGGATCCCCGCCGGCCAGCAGAACGGCCGCCGTGGAGGCCGCCTGACCCACACAGAGCGTGGAGATCGGCGCCTGCACGTAGGTCATCGTGTCGTAGATCGCCATCAGCGAGGTGAAGGATCCGCCCGGGGAGTTGATGTAGATCGAGATCTCGTTCTCCGGCGCCGCCGACTCCAGATGCAGCAGCTGCGCGATCACGACGTTGGCCACCCCGTCGTCGATCTCGGTGCCGAGGAAGATGATCCGCTCCGAGAGCAGCCGGCTGAACACGTCGGAGGACCGCTCGCCGTGCGCGGTCCGCTCGACGACGTACGGAATCGTGTAGTTCGCCATGTCAGAGCCCCATCCGTCGCCTGGAGGCGGCCGGGCGGACGTCCGCGAGGGACTCCACGACCCGGTCCACCATGCCGTACTCCCTGGCCTCCTCGGCCGTGAACCAGCGGTCGCGGTCGCCGTCGCGGGCGATCGTCTCCGGCGTCTGGCCCGTGTTCTCGGCGAGGAGACGCTCCATGGTCTGCTTGCTGTGATCCAGGTTCTCCGCCTGGATCAGGATGTCGGCGGTGGTACCGCCGATGCCCGCGGACCCCTGGTGCATCATGATCCGCGCGTTCGGCAGGGCGTACCGCTTGCCGGGCGTGCCGCCGCAGAGCAGGAACTGGCCCATGCTCGCGGCGAAGCCCATGGCGAGCGTCGAGACGTCGTTGGGGATCAGCCGCATCGTGTCGTAGATGGCCAGGCCCGCGTACACGGAGCCGCCCGGACTGTTGATGTACAGGCTGATGTCGGTGCGCGGGTCCTCCGCGGACAGGACCAGCAGCTGGGAGCAGACCCGGTTGGCGGAGACCTCGTCGACCTGGGTGCCCAGCAGCACGATGCGCTGGGCGAGGAGCTGGGCGGCCAGTTGGTCGTCGAAGCGGGTGGGAGGGGTGTCGCCCTCCTCGGCCCGGATGGAAGTCATGGGCGGTCCTCGTGGTCGTAGGGATGCCGTCGGCTCCACTCTTGACCTCGGACGATGCCCCGAAGCGGTTTCTCTGCCGGTGGCAGATTCGCCACCGGCAGAGCGCGGGCCCGCAGGGGTTGCTCAGCCCGTCTCGCGCAGCTGCCGGAAGAACGCCCGCACGTCCTCCACCAGCAGGTCCGGTTCCTCCATCGCCGCGAAATGGCCGCCCCGGTCGAACTCGGTCCACCGCACGATGTTCTCGGTGCGCTCCGCCTTGTGCCGCAGCGGGAGCTGGATCTCGGCCGGGAAGACGGCGAGCGCGGTCGGCGCGGTCGACGGTTCGGTGGGCCGGGCCGCCCTCTCGCCGGTGGCGTGCGCCCGCTCGTAGTAGATCCGGGCCGCCGAACCGGCGGTCCCGGTCAGCCAGTACAGCATCACGTTGGTCAGCAGCCGGTCCCGGTCCACGGCCTCCTCGGGCAGTTCGGCGGAGTCGGTCCATTCCTGGAACTTCTCGACGATCCAGGCGAGTTGGCCGACCGGCGAGTCGGTGAGCGCGTAGGCGAGGGTCTGCGGGCGGGTGGAGTGCAGGACGGCGTACCCGGTGCCCTCGCCCGACCAGGCGCTCCACCGGCGCCACGACTCGACAGCGCGCTCCCGCTCCTCGGGCTCCAGCGCGGCGAGCTCCTCCTCGGTCGGCTCACGGGTGGCCTGCGCGCCCGGCAGCAGGTTGAGGTGGACGCCGATGATCCGCTCCGGGTGGGCGCGGCCCAGCTCACGGGAGATCGCCGAGCCCCAGTCGCCGCCCTGCGCGCCGAACCGCTCGTAGCCGAGCCGGGTCATCAGCTCGGCCCACGCGTCGGCGATCCGGCCCGCCTCCCAGCCCGTGTCGGCGGGCGGCCCGGACAGCCCGAAGCCGGGGATGCCCGGTACGACGACATGGAAGGCGTCGGCCGGGTCGCCGCCGTGGGCCACCGGATCGGTCAACGGGCCGACCACATCCAGGAATTCGACGATCGAGCCGGGCCAGCCGTGGGTGAGCACCAGCGCGGTGGCGTCCGGCTCGGGGGAGCGGATGTGGGCGAAGTGCACGGTCGAGCCGTCGATGACGGTCGTGAACTGCGGCCACTCGTTCAACCGCGCCTCGGCCGCGCGCCAGTCGTAGGTGTGCCGCCAGTGGTGGGCGAGCTCGCGCAGATAGCCGGCCGGTACGCCGTACGACCAGCCCGTGGCCGAGAGGTCGTCGGGCCAGCGGGTGCGGTCGAGACGGTCGTGGAGGTCGTCGAGGTCGTGCTGCGGAATGTCGACACGGAACGGCGTGATGGTGTCGGTTGACGTCATACGGGGATGCTAGGTCGCACCGGTGTATGAGCCACCTGGATTAGCCGGCCGCCCGACCGATGAGTTCCGCGCCGAGGATCGGTCCACAGAGATGACCGCACCACGACCCTTCGGGAGGAACCCATGGCGAGCAAGCCTTTCACCACGTGTCTCTGGTTCGACGGCCAGGCCGAGGAAGCCGCGCACTTCTACGTCTCGGTGTTCAAGGACTCCACCGTCGGGAGGGTCACCCACTATCCCGAGGGCGCGATGCAGCCCGCGGGGACCGTCCTGACGGTCGACTTCACGGCCAACGGGCAGCACTTCGTCGCCCTCAACGGCGGACCGCAGTTCAAGTTCACCGAAGCCGTCTCCTTCCAGATCTTCTGCGCGGACCAGGAGGAGATCGACTACTACTGGACCAAGCTCACCGAGAACGGCGGCGAGCCCGGCCCCTGTGGCTGGCTCAAGGACCGTTACGGGCTGTCGTGGCAGGTCGTGCCCGAGGGGCTCGCCGACATGGTGGGCGACCCGGACCCGGAGAAGGCGGCCCGCGTCACCAAGGCGTTCATGGCGATGAGCAAGTTCGACGTCGCGGCCCTGGAGAAGGCGTACGCCGGAGAGTGAGCGTCAGACGGCGGGCGTCCGGCCGATCACCCGAGTGATCTCGCGGGCGATCCGCAGGATGCCCGGGGAGCGGACCGGGCAGGGCCGGGGCCTGGACGTCGTGGGCGCCAGACAGAAGTGCAGATAGTCCTTGTCGAGGTGCAGGGCGGTGCGGTCGCGGTCCGGCTGGGTGCAGTAACCGGGATGCTCGTGCTCGTACGGGGTGCACGGCAGGTACTGCACCCAGGAGTAGCGCGATCCGGCGGGCGCCACCGTCGCGCCCGCGTCGGCGACGACGTCGCCCGAGGCGGCCGCCCGCTCCTCGTACAGCTCGTTCACACGGCGGACCCGGTCGGGCGTGATCGGGTCCGGGCCCTGCGCCACCCACACGATCCGCGGCCGGTGCCCACCACCCGCCGTCGCGATCTGCTCGGTCAGCCTTCGCAGGTCCGCCCGGTACCTGCTGAAGTACTTCTGCGGCGCGGCGGCATGGCTGATCCCGTCCATGCACCAGGTGTAGCCCCACGCGTTGCCCCAGAACTGCAGCACCACGAAGTCCGGGTGCAGCGCCCGGACCAGCGCGGCCGCCTTGTCCCGGTCGGGCACCAGCGACTTCTTCCCGGTGCCCTCCAGGTAGTCGCACGGTGTGGTCCCCGAGTACGGCGCGCTCGTGTACCGCGCCCGCAGATCCCGGCGCAGTTCCTGCCCGAGGACCCGCTGCGCCTCCGTCGCGAGGGAGTCGCCCAGATACAGCACCCGCGGGGCGACCACGGACGGGGAGGCGCTCGGGGAGGACTGGGCGCGCTGGTGCGTGGTGGCCGCACGGGAGACGTCCGGGGTCGGTGGCGGCGTCTCCGGCCCGTCCGTGGGGTCGCCGCAGCCACCGAGCAGCAACACCGCGGTCACCCACCCCACGATCCACGGTGTCCGCATGCGCGACTCCCGCCCCGGTCGCCGAAAAACGGTTCCCCAGGCAAGCACAGCCGGGCCCAGGGGGGAAGACACGCGGCACGGTTCACTCGCCGTCCCGGCGCTCCAGGACCTCCATCAGTTCGGTCAGCGGCAGCGGCTTGGTGAGATGGGCGTCGAAGCCCGCGGCCCGGGACATCGCGAGGTCGGTGCCCTGGCTGAATCCGGACACCGCGATGAGCCGGAGCCGCTCACCGCCCGGCCTCTCCCGCACCCGGCGGGCGACCGTGTGGCCGTCGATGTCCGGCAGCCCCAGGTCGCACAGCACCACGTCGAAGATGTGCGCCTCGGTCGCGGTGAGCGCGGCGGTGCCGGTGTGGACCGTCGTCACCCGGTGGCCCTGCCGCTCCAGCAGCGTGTGGTAGGTCGCCGCCAGGTCCTCGTTGTCCTCCACGATCAGCACGGCCAGCCCGCGGGGCGTGGACCGGACGGCCGTGGACCGGGACGCGGGCGGGGCCGGGGAGCCGGTCGTCGGCAGGACCACGGTGAACGTCGCTCCCTCACCGGGCCCGGCACTGTGCGCACCGACCCGGCCGTGGTGCAGTTCCGCGATCGTCCGCGCGACGGCCAGCCCCAGCCCCAGGCCCTCCGGCGTGTCGGGGCCGGCGGGCGCCGCCCGCATGAACACCCCGAACAGCTCCTCGGCCTGGCCCGGCGCGAAGCCGATGCCGTCGTCCCGGACGGTCAGCCGCGCCTCACCGTCCCCGGCCGTGAGCTCCACCTCGGTGCGCCCGCCGGGCCGGGTGTACTTGAGCGCGTTCGACAGCAGGTTCGTCAGCACCTGCGCGAGCCGCAGCCGGTCGCCGTCCACGACGAGGGGCACGGCGGGCAGCCGTACGTCGAGCGTGCGGCCGTCGTGCGCGAACAGACCGCGGATGTCCGCGCAGGCTCCCTCGACGACCGAGCGCAGGTCGACCGGCTCGCGCACCAGCTCCAGCCGCCCGGTCACCGCGCGGGTGCCGTCCAGCAGGTCGTTGCTCATCCGGGCCAGGGTGCCGAGCTGCCGCTCCAGGACGGCGAGCGCCGGATGCCCCTCCGGCATGTCGAGGGCGAGCAGTTCGGTGGCCGCGGTCGCGGCCGCGAGGGGGTTGCGCAGCTCGTGCGAGAGCGTGGCGATGAACCGGTCCTTGGCCCGCTGCTCCTCCCGCAGCCGGCGGCCGGCCGCGTCCAGCTCGGCGTTGACCCGGCTCAACTGCTCGTTCACCTCGCGGATCTCCCGCGCCCGCACGAACAGGTCGATCTCCATGCCCTCCGCGCGCATCTGCGCGTCGGCCACCGCCCGCTGCTGCTCCCGCCCCACCCGGCGCAGATGCACGAACTCCGTGACGTCCTCGACCCGGTGGATGATGTGCGTCACCCGCCCCTCGCCGTCCAGCACCGGCGCGTTGACCGGACTCCACCAGCGCTCCGCGAAGACACCCGCCCGGTCCGTCGGGATGTCGTAGCGCTGCAGGGCCATGGTGTCCGTACGGCCGCTCGCCACGACCGTCTCCAGCGAGCGGCGCAGGTTGGCCACGCCGTCGGCCGAGGGGTCCTCGGGATTGTCCGGGAACACGTCGAAGACCGGCCGTCCCACGATGCCGCGCCCGGTGCGGGTGGCCGTCAGATAGGCGCGGTTGACCTCGACGATGACGAAGTCGGTGGTCAGGACGAGCAGCGGGGACAGGTTCGCGTCGAACAGGCGCCGGAAGTCCGGGGCGTCGGGCACGGTCGGACCTCCTGGCCGGGACGGGTCTCGGGAATCCCCCGGCGGGGGTCCCGTCGGAAAGAGCCCCGTGTCAGGGGTCGAGGCGGTAGCCGTAGCCGCGGACGGTGACGATCCGCGGTGCGGGGGCGGGCAGTTCGGCGAGCTTGCCGCGCAGCCGGTACACATGCTCGACGACGGTCGCGGGCTGCTGCCAGGACGAACCCCAGATCCGCTCCAGCAACTGATCCGCCGAGAACACCCGGCCGGGCGCGGCGGCCAGCATCTCCAGCAGGGCGAACTCCTTGGGGCGCAGGGTCAGCAGGACCCCGTCGACGGAGACCTGGCGGGCCGCCGTGTCGACGAGCAGGGAGCCGGCCTGGATCACCGTCGGCAGGTCCGGCGGCTGCGAGCGGCGCAGCACGGCATGGATCCGGGCCACCAGCTCGCGCTGGGAGAACGGCTTGACCAGGTAGTCGTCCGCGCCGATCTCCAGTCCCGCCACCCGGTCCGCCTCCGCGCCGCGGCCGGAGACCACGATGACGGGGAGCCGGCTCGTCGACCGGAGCGCCCGCAGCAGTTCGAGCCCGCTGCCGTCCGGGAGGCCCAGGTCCAGGATCGCCAGGTCGACGCGGCTCTCGTACAGCACGGACTTTCCGGCGCGGGCGTCCATGGCCCAGGTGACGGTGAATCCGGCCCGCTCCAGATAGGAACGGCACATCAGTGCGAAGTCGGGCTCGTCCTCGATCAGGGCGAGGTGCGGGCGCATTCCGCATCACCTGGCCCGCCCGGTACCCGCTCGTTGTGTCGCTGATGAGCGGGCGTTGATGCCCAGACCATGTGGCGAAGGTAGAACAGTAAGCACCACGGTTCAAGGGGGGAGCCGCCCGGGGGAGGTCCGGCGCGGACATGTGCGGTGCGGGGATCGTGAAACCGCCGCACGTGTCCGCGCCGGAACGAAAGGCCCCGGCGCGGAGGGAACAGGCACGACAGCGGGGACGTGACACGGTGCGCGACAACGACCTGCGGCCCGTCATCACCGCCTCCTGGCCGCCCCCGCCCGCGGGCCACGGCCTCAAGCGCGGCACGGACGGCCTGGTGCTCGCCGAACTGCACGGCGAGATCGACCTCGCGACCGCCCATCAGCTGCGCAGCTGGCTCGACTCCCTCGTGGCCCTCGCCGCACCCGCGTACGTCGTGGACCTGCGCCCGGTCTCCTTCGTCGACTCCACCGGACTGAACCTGCTGCTGCGCCTGCGCCGCCGGGTGCTGGAGGGCGGCGGAACGTTCTCCGTGCTGTGCGCCCCTGACACCCGGCGGCTGCTGTGGGCGCACGGCACGCTCGACGTGTTCGACCCGGCGACCCCGTGCGAGGAACCGGCGGGCGGCTGACTCACTCGCGGTCGGCGTGGCAGCCGTAGCTGAGATGCGCCACCACGCTGCCGCCGCCGCGCCCGCAACTGGCGTCGAACACCCGGTCCACGGGCGTGAGCGGGCCGAGCCGGGCGGCGAGGTACTCGGCCCGGGTGTGTTCAAGGCGGTGCAGTTCGGCGGTGATCCGCTCGCGCCGCCGCAGTGGATCATCGAGGTGTGTCCCGCTGATCGCCGAGGTCGGGTTGAGGGCCTGGCGTGACCCGCCGAGGCTGGTCGCGGGTCGAGGCCCCCGGCGCCACCCGCCGGCGCGGTGGCGCCCGAGGGGTCCCGCGCACAACAGGGGAGCGGCACCCTCTCACAGATCATCCCTTCTGTCCGCCCTGGGGTGGAAACGTCCGTTCGGCGCGCGGTCGGGCGCGCCCGTGACTAGCGTGTGGACGGACCGACCACCGATTCGGGAAGGGCCGCGATCATGGCCGTACAACCTGAGGGAACCCCCTGCTGGGCCGATGCGATGTTCAGTGATGTCGAGGGAGCCAAGAGCTTCTACAGCGACGTCCTCGGCTGGACCTTCGGCGAGTCGTCGTCGGAGTACGGCAACTACACGCAGGCCTACGCGGACGGCAAGGCCGTCGCCGCCGTCGTTCCGCCGATGCCCGGTCAGGAGGGTCAGTCGCAGTGGTGCCTGTACCTCGCGTCGCCGGACGCGGCCGCCACCGCCGGCAAGATCCGTGACAACGGCGGCGAGGTGCTCATGGAGCCGATGCAGGTCGGCGACTTCGGCACGATGTGCCTGGCGCGCGACCCGAGCGGCGTGGCCTTCGGAGTGTGGCAGGGCGGCACCCACGAGGGCTTCGAGGCGCCGCCCGAGCAGGCCGGGGCGTTCTGCTGGGCGGAGATCTACACCCGCGATCCCGGGAAGTCCGACGCGTTCTTCCCGGCGGTCTTCGGCTACAGCGCCAAGCAGATGCAGGACGACGCGATCGACTTCCGCATGTTCAACCTCGGTGACCACACCGTCCTCGGCCGCATGAAGATGACCGACGACTTCCCGCCCGAGGTGCCGGCGTACATCAACGTCTACTTCACGGTCCCCGACTGCGACGACGCCGTGGCCCGCGCCACCAAGCTCGGTGCCGTCGTGCGGTTCGGGCCGATGGACTCGCCCTTCGGCCGGTTCGCCGCCCTCAGCGACCCGCAGGGCGCGAGCTTCTCGGTCATCGACGTGACGACGACCCAGGGCGACATGCCCCAGATCTCCGACGTGTCCTAGCCGGTGCGCACCGCCGTGAGCACCACGGCGGTGTAGCGCATCGAGAGGCTCCCGCCCAGCGCGTCGACGGCGTCCCCGATGCTGTCGAGCAGGGTGCCGAGCTTCCCGGCGGGCAACTGCCCGTGGCCGCCGAAGGTGGGTACCTGGTCCAGCCACTCCTCGCGGGTGTAGACCCGGTCCCACCCGAAGTGCCACTCCTCCGGCTCCCCGAACGCGGCCGCCGCCCGGATCCCGTCGGCCGCCGGGGCGAGGACGCTCGCGTGGCTGTCCGCGCCGGTCAGCCGACGCCAGTCGAACGGCAGCTCGGGCACGGCCCGGGCGTAGGCCTCGGTGAGCGCCTCGGCCACCTCGGGCGCGGGCTGGAAGGCGTTCCAGAACAGGGCCAGCCGTCCTGCCGGCCGCAGCACCCGGGCGGCCTGGGCGGCACCGGCGACCGGGTCGACCCAGTGCCAGACCGTTCCCGCGACGACCGTGTCGAAGTCCCGGCCCGTCGGTTCCCACTCCTCGAACCGGGCGATCTCGACGTCGAGTCCTTTCCGGCGGGCGAACGCGGCCATCCGTGCGTCGGGCTCGATCCCGAGGACCCGGCAGCCGCGCGCCCGGAACGCCAGCCCGGCGATACCGGTGCCCGCCCCCACGTCCAGGACGTCCCGGCCGGGACTCCCGTCGACGATCCGCTCCACCAGGGCGTCGGGGTAGCGGGGGCGGGTCCGGTCATAGCGCTCGGCGTCCGAGCCGTACGACTCCGCGATGTCGCGGTGGTCTCCAGCGGAAGTGGGCATGCGCCCACTCTAAGTGGGCGCATGCCCACTCGACAAGAATCAGGGAGGATGTCCGAGGAGGAGCGAGGTGGGCCGTGCCGACAGGGATCGCCATCAGTGATGTGCGCCGGCAGTTGTTCGACGCCGCCGAGCGGATCCTGCTGAGGGCCGGGGCGAACGCGCTGACCAGCCGGGCCGTCACCACCGAGGCGGGCGTCGCCAAGGGGGTGCTGCATCGGCACTTCGAGGACTTCGACGCCTTCCTCGCCGAGCTCGTGCTGGACCGTGTCGGCCGGATCGAGATCCGTTCCCGGGCTCTGCGCGAGTCCGCGGGCACCGGTGACGTCGTCGGCAACCTCGCCGCCGCCCTGACCGACCTCTTCGGCACGATCGCCCTGCGGATCGTCGGCCTGGTCATCGCGCGGGACGCCCTGCGGGCCCGGCTGCGCGAGGCCGGGGGCCCGGGAGTGCCGGTGCTGCGGGAGGCCACGGCGATGGTGGCCGGCTATCTCGCCGCCGAGCGCGACCTGGGGCGGATTCCGGCCGGCGCCGACGTGGACCTGCTCGCCCCCACGCTGATCGGGGCCGCGCACCTGCTCTTCGCCGACGCGGACGGCCCGGCACCCGGGGCCGGGGAACTCCGCCGGGTCGTGGCCACGGTCGTCCCGGCGGGGGGAACGGACGCCCGTCCGCTCATGGCATGATCGAGCACATGCGTGAACGACTGGTGGCCGCGTGCGACGGGGCTTCGAAGGGAAATCCGGGACCCGCGGCCTGGGCCTGGGTCATCGCGGACGAGTCGGAGACGCCCGACCGCTGGGAGGCCGGCCCGCTCGGCCGGGCCACCAACAACGTCGCCGAACTCACCGCGCTGGAACGGCTGCTCACCGCCACCGAGCCGGATGTGCCGCTGGAGATCCGGATGGACTCCCAGTACGCGATGAAGGCCGTCACCACCTGGCTGCCCGGCTGGAAGCGCAACGGCTGGAAGACCTCCGCGGGCAAGCCGGTCGCCAACCAGGACCTCGTCGTGCGGATCGACGAACTGCTCGACGGGCGTTCCGTCGAGTTCCGTTACGTCCCCGCCCACCAGGTCGACGGCGACCCGCTCAACGACTTCGCCGACCGCGCGGCCAGCCAGGCGGCGATCGTCCAGGAGCCCGCGAGCAGCGAACTGGGCTCCCCGCAGCCGCCGCCGTCGCCTGACACCCCGAAAAACACCGACCGCCCCGCCCGGGCCAAGTCGCCCAAGCGGAGCGGTGGTTCGTCCTCTCGTACGATCAAGGCCAAGTTCCCCGGCCGCTGTCTGTGCGGACGTCCCTACGCGGCGGGCGAGCCCATCGCGAAGAATGCCCAGGGCTGGGGGCACCCGGAGTGCCGTACGGAAGCGGCCGGATAGCGGCCGGCCGGAGCGCGGCGGTCAGATGACCGCCCCGCGCCACTCGCCGGTCTCCCGACCGCGCTCCTCGATGAACGTCTTGAAGCGCTCCAGGTCGCCCTTGGTCTGCCGCTTCACGAACCCGAGCTTGTCGCCGACCTTCTCGGTGACGGTGTCCGGATGGAAGTCCATCTGGAGCATCACCTTGGTGTGGCTCTCGTCGAGCCGGTGGAAGGTCACCGCACCGGCCTGCTTGGCCTCGCCGGCGATCGTGGTCCACGCGACCCGCTCGTCCGGGATCTGCTCGGTGATCTCCGCGTCGAACTCCCTGTGCACCCCGTTGACGTTGGTCACCCAGTGCGTGAGCGTGTCGGTGCGCTGCTCGATGCGCTCGACCCCGCTCATGAACTCGGGGAAGGTCTCGAACTGCGTCCACTGGTTGTAGGCGGTGTGCACCGGCACGCCGACCTCGATGGATTCCTCGACCTGCGACACGGGTGAATCCCTCCTTCGTCCTCTCGGTGTGTGCGGCGCGGGTACCGCACGGCCCGGAGGGCAAACCGGCGCGAGTCGACTCCTACGCGGTGTCGAAGGTGTAGTGGCGGGTGTGGTCCAGCAGATCCGCGGGGCGCACGTCGTTCCACGGCCTCATGGTCTCGTCGAGGTCCACGACCTGGGGTGTTCCGGCGGCCGGGACATAGCGGGAGTCCGGATGCCGCCGCTGCCAGCGGGCCCACAGCTTGTCCACGTAGGCGTGGTGGAGCCAGAACACCGGATCGTTGGGGGAGACCCCGGTCGCCATCTGCCCGCCCACCCAGACATGGACCCGGTTGTGCAGGTTGACCCCGCGCCAGCCCTCCAGATGGTTGCGGAAGCCGTCCGACGCGCTGTTCCAGGGCGGCATGTCGTACGTCGCCATGGACAGCACCGACTCCACCTCGCCCGGGGTCGGCAACTCCCGTACGCCGTCGCCGAGGGCGCGTCTGAGATACGTACGGCCGTCGACCCGCACGTTGATCGGCCAGTTGCCGGTGTCCGCGGCGAACGGGCCGTCCATCACCCGCCCGTCCCGGCTGTGCCCGGTGCCGCCGAGGAAGTCGGGGCCCCACAGCGAGGCCCGGGGCGTGCGGTCGGTGCTCCAGTCCCAGTAGGGGAGCGTCACCGAGGCGTCCACGGACTGCAGGGCCTGCTCGAAGTCGAGCAGGAATCTGCGATGCCAGGGCAGGAAGGAGGGCGAACGATGGCCGGTGCGCTCGCCGTTGTCGGTGTCGGCCATGATGAAGCCGTTGTGCGTGGTGACGAACGCGTCGTAGCGGCCGCTGCGCTTCAGCTCCAGGACGGCGGCGACGAACCGCCGCTTCTCGTCGGCGGTCAGGGTCGCTTGGTTCTTGCGGACGGTCATGTGCGGATGCTCCAAGGAGACGTACGGGGCGGTCAGTTGGCGGGGAACGGCAGCAGCCGTGCGCCCTGGAGCTCGTCGACGGCGGCCCGTGCGGCGGCGCGCCGGGTGGGCACGGGGTCGTAATGGCTGACGACGCTGATCCAGGTGCCGTCGGCGTTGCGCATCACGTGCAGCTCCACGCCGTCGACCGTCACCCGGTATCCGCCGTGGTGGCCGCCGGTGGACCGGCCCTGTATCCGGCGGCCCCGGTAGACCTCGTCGAAGGAATCGGGTGACGCGTGATGGTGGTCCTCGGCGGCTGCGCGGGGAGCGGCGACTGCCCCCGCGGCGAGGGCGGCCGTCGCGGTGAGCGCGGTACGGCGGGTGAGTTCCGGCATGCGGTGTGCCTCCTGGGTTGACGGACTCCGCATGCCTATCGGCCCTGCCGAGAGCGGGAGAAATCCCTCGTGACCGGTTGGCTGTGATCCAGACAATTCCCTACATGTCGTGCAGCGTTGAACAAAGATGATCTTGCTGTAGAGAGGGCTTTCGGGAACCCGGACGGAGGAATTCCTTCTCCGGCGGACCGCGAATCCGATGATCCTTTGCGGGTGAACGCGCTGGCAGTGGCCCGTCTCACGTGCGGAAAGTGACGTGATCCGGTGCGCGGGTGGCGCCCTCCCCGGCTGCTACCCTGCGTTGCCAATTGAACGCTTTGGGTAATTCCTAGGGGTGTGTGTGAAGGTCGCCTGTGTCGGTGGCGGGCCCGCCGGCCTGTATCTCTCGATCCTGCTGAAGCGGCAGGACCCGTCCCACGACATCACGGTCCACGAGCGCGACCCGGAGGGCTCGACCTACGGCTGGGGCGTCACCTACTGGCGCGGACTGCTCGACAAACTGCACGCCCACGACCCCGAGTCGGCCCGCGCTATCGAGGAGGCCTCGGTCACCTGGAACAAGGGCGAGGCCCGGGTGCGCGACCTGGTCGCCCGGCGCAGCAGCGACGAGGGCTTCGGCATTGGCCGCCACCGGCTGCTGGAGATCCTCGCCGCACGGGCCCGCTCCCTGGGTGTACGCCTGGAGTTCGAACACGAGATCACCCCCGGGAACCTTCCGGCGGCCGACCTCGTCGTGGCCGGCGACGGCGTGCGCAGCGCCCTGCGCTCCGGGCATGCCGACCACTTCGGCGCCGGGACCGCAGAGGGCCGCAACCGCTACATCTGGCTCGGCACGAGCAGGGTCTTCGACGCCTTCACCTTCGCCTTCGTCGAGACCGATCACGGCTGGATCTGGTGCTACGGCTACGCCTTCAGCCCGGAGCGAAGCACCGTCGTCGTCGAGTGCGACCCCCGGACCTGGACCGGCCTCGGCCTCGACAGCGCCGACGAGGCCGACGGACTCGCCCTGCTGGAGAAGCTGTTCGCGGACGTCCTCGACGGCCACCCGCTGATCGGCCGCTCCGCCGGCTCGGGCAGCGCCCAGTGGCTGACCTTCCGCACCCTCACCAACCGCACCTGGCACCGCGACCACCTCGTCCTGCTCGGCGACGCCGCCCACACCACCCACTACTCCGTCGGCGCCGGCACCACCCTCGCCCTGGAGGACGCCATCGCCCTGGCCGGCGCCCTGCACGCGCACGGCGAGCTTCCGCAGGCGCTCGCCCGCTACGAGCGACAGCGCAAGTCGGAGCTGCTCTCCGTCCAGAGCGCGGCCCGCTACAGCGCCCAGTGGTACGAGAACCTGCCCCGCTACATCGACCTGCCCCCGGAGCAGATGTTCGCCCTGCTCGGCCAGCGGCACTCGCCCCTGCTGCCCTATGTCCCGCCCCAGCTGTACTACCGGATCGACAAGGCCGCCGGGCAACTGGAGGCACTGCGCAGGTTCAAGCGCTGGCTCGGCCCGAAGGTCGCGCGCAGCGTGCACGCGCGGGAACTGGCCTCGCGCAAGTAGCCGCCGGATCCGGAAAGGGTTGGGTGAATGGCGATTCACCGGTAAAGTGAATTGTCATTCACCCACTGTTTTCCTTGTCGTATGCGGAGCGCCGATGGACCAGCAGGGCCCGATATCCCCGCCTCGCGGAGCCGGTCTGCGGACCCGCCTCACCGTGCCGGTGCTGGCGATGTGCGGCACGCTCATGGCCGTCATGCAGACCGTGGTCGTCCCCCTGCTGCCGGATCTGCCCCGGCTGACGCACTCCTCGCCCGGCGCGGTCTCCTGGATGGTCACGGCGACCCTCCTGGCCGGAGCGGTCCTGACCCCGGTGCTCGGCCGCGCCGGTGACATGTACGGCAAGCGCAAGGTGCTGACCGGCGCCCTCGTCCTCATGACGCTCGGCTCGGTGCTGTGCGCCCTGTCGTCCGACATCACCGTGCTCATCGCGGCCCGCGCCCTCCAGGGCGCCGCCGCTGCCGTGGTGCCGCTGTCGATCAGCATCCTGCGGGACGAACTGCCGCCAGCCCGCCGGGGGTCCGCGGTCGCGATGATGAGTTCCACCGTCGGCATCGGGGCCGCGCTCGGTCTGCCGCTGGCCGCGATGGTCGTCCAGTACGCCGACTGGCACACCATGTTCTGGATGACCAGCGCCCTCGGCGCCCTCGGGGTGGCGGCCGTGTCGTGGGCGGTCCGCGAGTCGCCGGTACGCCAGCCGGGCCGCTTCGACGTGGTGGGCGCCCTGGGACTGGCCGTGGGCCTGGTCAGTCTGCTGCTCGCGGTGTCCCAGGGCGGCCAGTGGGGCTGGGGCAGCCCCCGCGTCCTGGGTCTGTTCCTGGTGTCCGTGGCGGTCCTGGCCCTGTGGTGGTGGCGCCAGCTGCGCACCGAGCAGCCCCTGGTCGACCTGCGGCTCGTCAGCCGCCCCCGCGTGGGCCTCTCCCATGTGGCCGCCCTGCTCACCGGGTTCGCGTTCTACGCCAACTCCCTGGTGACGGCCCAGCTGGTCCAGGCACCGAAGGCCACCGGCTACGGGCTCGGCCTGTCGATCGTGGCCACCGGCCTGTGCCTGCTGCCGGGCGGTGTCACCATGCTGCTGTTCTCACCGCTCTCCGCCCGGATCTCCGCGTCCCGCGGCCCGCGCGTCACCCTCGCCCTCGGCGCCGCCGTCATCGCGTGCGGCTACGCGGTACGCATCGCGGACAGCCGCGACCTGTGGATGGTCATCGTGGGCGCGACCGTGGTCTCCACCGGCACCACCCTCGCCTACTCGGCCCTGCCCACGCTGATCCTGCGTGCCGTCCCGGCCGAGCAGACGGCCTCCGCCAACGGCGTCAACGTCCTGATGCGCACCATCGGCCAGGCCACCTCCAGCGCGGCGGTCGCGGCGGTGCTGGTCCACCACACCAGCCTGGTCGGCGGCGCCCCGGTGCCCACCCTGCACGGCTACCTGCTGGCCTTCGCCATGGCCGGAGCGGTCGCCCTCGCGGCGTGCGCGGCCGCCCTGACCATCCCCGGCGACGCCACGCCCGATGACACCCGCCGGGCAAAGGGCCGCACCCGGGGGGCGCGGGACGAGGCGATGGAGGGAGCATGAGTGCCGTGAGCACAACGCCCCCCACCGCCGTACCCGCCCGCCGCGACGCCGAGGCGACCAGGGCAGCCATCCTCAGGGCGGCCCGCTATCTCCTGGCCCGCACTCCGCACGCCGACATCACCCTCAAGGCGGTCGGCGAACGAGCGGGCGTCAGCCCGCCGCTGATCGTGAAGTACTTCGGCAACAAGGACGCCCTTCTTGCCCGCGTCATGTCCTTCGAGTCCGACGCGACGGCCCTGCTCGACGCCCCCCTGGACGAACTGGGCCGCCACATGGTCCGCCACGTCCTCACCGGCCAGATCGAACGCGGCGCCGACCCCCTGCTCCGGATCGCCTTCGCCCCCGTCCAGGGCGAACACGGTGACATCCTGCGCGTCAACTTCCGCTCCCAGGTGGTCGAACGCCTCGCGCAGCGCCTGCGGGGCCCCGACGCCGGCCTGCGCGCCGAACTCGCCGTGGGCACCCTCCTCGGCCTGGGCGTGATGTACGGCATCGCCCGGGGCACCGAGCTGAGGGCGACCGCGGTGGAGGACCTGGTGGACCGGTACGCCCCCACCGTGCAGGCCCACCTGACGCCCTAGCGGAACAGCCGGTCCAGGAAGGCGTTGCCGAACACGCCGTGCGGATCGAGCCGGTCCAGCACGCCCGCCGCCTGCCCCCACACCGCCTCACCGAACGACCCGGGAATCGTCGTCCCCAGCACCTCCTCGTCCGCCCACGCCGCGTCGTCCGTGTAGGCCCAGCCCTTGGACCACTCGACCCGCGTCCCCTCGTAGCCCTCGAACAGGAACCGCTCGATCTCCCTGAGGAAGGCCTCCGCGTACGGCGTCCCCGGCAGCGTCAGGATGTCCAGCCACACCGCGGTGTCCCGCTCGGGACGCGCCGGATCCGCCCGCAGCGCCGACAGCAGCGGGGCCCGCGCGCCGGCCAGCTCGGCCTCGGCCGGATCGTCGAGCCCGGTCACCCTGATCTCCACCGTCCCGTTGACCGGGAACTTCCCCTGAGCGGTGTACGCGGCCAGCCGCTCCCGGTAGAACTCCGTGAACTCGGAGACCACCCGCTGCACCTGGTCCCGGCCGGTGAGGACCGCGTATCCGTTCGCCGTCACCCGCAGCGTCGTCGGCTTGACGTAGAGCAGTGTGTTCTTCGACGGACCCCAGATGTCCGCCGAGAGCGTCGCCGTGAGCCCCACCGTCGCCACGTCGAGCTGCGCGTTGCCGAGCACCGGTGCCAGGTACCAGGCCGCGTCCGACACCATCCGCCCGGCCAGATCCGCCACCAGGGTCGGCACGTTGTCGGAGAAGGGATAGTTGTACGGCGAGGTCACGCGCCGCGAGGTCAGCGGCTTCGCCGGCGCCACGCTCCACACCTTCAGCCACGGGAACTCCGTGTAGGCGAACCAGATCGCCTCGACCCGCCCGGACTTCTCCAGGAAGCTCGCGAAGGTCCGCCCGTCACCGCCGGGCGCCGCGAAGAGCTCCGCCGCCGGGATGTCGACCCGGCTCACACACCGCAGATTGCTGTTCACGCCCACCCGCAGGACGACCTCGGTGACGAAGGTCCGCCCCAGATGGGTGAGCAGGGCCGCGCTGTCGGCCTCGGCGCGGCTGAAGGTGCGCAGCGCGTACGCCCCGCTGTCCTCGTCCCACACCACCGCCGTCAGCGACAGGATGCGATTGCTCAGCGAGCCGTACGTCTGGCCCGGCAGCCGGTGCTCCCCGTCGGCCGGAACGGCGGAGCCGTGCGCGTCGATCGCCAGCGCGCCGCCCAGGGTGAGGTCGCCGGGCGCCGGCGCGGCGGTGACGCCGAGTCCGTGCTCCTCCAGGTAGGTGAGCAGCGCCTCCAGCGTGACGCCGGTGCCGGCCCGCACGGCGGAGGCCGAGTCCAGGGACAGACCGGTGAGGTGGGAGGCGGTGTCGACGAGGAGGACGGGCGCGTCCGGCGCCGTGCCCTCGGTGACGGTGAGGGGCGACCAGCCGTGCGAGGAACCGCGGGCGCGGACCCGCCAGCCGTGCCGCCAGGCCCAGTTGACGACGTCGACGACCTGGTCCGGGCCGGTGGGAGCGCAGGCCCACAGGCCGTCGGCGGTGATCTCGCCGACCCAGTTGCGGTACGCCGAGCGGTGCAGGGCCACGCCCGCCGGGAAATCGGGCAGCTCCTCGGCCGCCTCCGCCGGATCGGCCGGCAGCAGAATCGGTGCGGCGGCGAGCGCGGCGGCGCTCACGAGGAAGCCGCGACGGGTCCAGGACGGCGTGTCCTGCGGGTGGTTGCTCACGGAACGATCAGTCACGGGGTCACGCTAGGCGGATGTTGACACGTGCATGCCCTTCGCCGAAACGTGTCACCCGTGCGAGTGAACAATTCACAGGTCCCACCCCGGAGCGACCAGTTCCGCGCAGGTCGGCGACAGATGACAGACTGACGGCATGGACGAGCGCACATTCGGCAGGTCGCAGCAGCACGCATCCGTCGTCGGACTCGGCACCTGGCAACTGGGGGCCGACTGGGGAGACGTCGACGACAAGGAAGCCCTCTCGGTGCTGGAGGCGGCCGCCGAGTCGGGAGTCACCTTCTTCGACACGGCGGACGTGTACGGCGACGGACGCAGCGAACAGACCATCGCCACGTTCCTGAGCGGCAGGCCCGACCTGCACGTGCTGGTCGCGACGAAGATGGGCCGCCGCGTCGACCAGATCCCCGAGAACTACGTCCTCGACAACTTCCGCGCCTGGAACGACCGTTCGCGCCGCAACCTCGGCGTCGACCGCATCGACCTGGTCCAGCTGCACTGCCCGCCGACCCCTGTCTACTCCAGCGACGAGGTGTTCGACGCCCTGGACACCCTGGTCGAGGAGGAGCGCATCGCCCACTACGGCGTCAGCGTCGAGACCTGCGAGGAGGCGCTGACCGCGATCGCCCGGCCAGGAGTGGCGAGCGTCCAGATCATCTTCAACGCCTTCCGCATGAAGCCGCTGCGCGAGGTGCTGCCCGCCGCACAGGAGGCGGGCGTCGGCATCATCGCCCGGGTTCCGCTGGCCTCCGGCCTGCTGTCCGGCAAGTACACCCGGGACACCGTCTTCCCGGAGAACGACCACCGTGCCTACAACCGGCACGGCGAAGCGTTCGACGTCGGTGAGACCTTCTCCGGCGTGGACTACACGACCGGTGTCGAGGCCGCCGCCGAGTTCTCCGCACTGGCACCCGAGGGCTGCACCCCGGCGCAGCTCGCCCTGCGCTGGATCATCCAGCAGCCCGGCGTCACCACCGTCATCCCCGGCGCCCGCAACCCCGAGCAGGCGCGCGCCAACGCGGCCGCCGCCAAGCTGCCTCCCCTGTCCGAGGAGACCCTCGCGGCCGTCCGCGACCTCTACGACCGACGCGTCAAGGACCAGGTGGAGAACCGCTGGTGACCCCGCCCGGCTCCGGGAACCGGCCGCTCGCCGCTCCCGGAGCCGCGCTGTTTGAAAGATCAGTCACCGGATACCCGTAGCGCATGGTCGACACGGAGAGACGGACAGGCCGCGACGAGACTCAGGATGAGCGCGCGGACCGCATGTGGGGCGAACTGATCCAGGAGATCCGCGTCGCGCAGACAGGCGTACAGATCCTGTTCGGCTTCCTGCTCACCGTGGTGTTCACCCCGAAGTACGACGACCTGGCCCACACCGACCAGGTCATCTACATCGTCACCGTCGTCCTCGGCTCCTGCGCCACCGGAGCCCTCATAGGCCCGGTCTCCCTGCACCGCCTGGTCTCGGGACGGCGCATCAAACCCCAGGCCGTACGGATCGCCTCCCGGCTGACCTTCGTCGGGCTGGTCCTGCTGCTCACCACCATGACGGCGGCCCTGCTGCTGATCCTGCGCGTCGCGACCCATGACGGCTGGGTGCCCTGGCTCGTCACGGGAGTAGTGGCCTGGTACCTGCTGTGCTGGTTCGGCCTCCCCCTGTGGACCCGGCGCCGCCACACGACGCAGTGACCCGCGGCCCGTCCAGCTGACGGTCGTGCAGACGGCTCAGCGTGAGCACCGACAGCGTGGCACCGATCAGCGCGCAGAACATGTCCCACTGGGTGTCCCACACATCGCCCTGGGTGGCCAGGAAGGCGTCCGCCGCCTGACCTCCGATCACGGCGGCCGCCCACTCCAGCATCTCGAAGACGGCACTGAAGGCCAGGCACGCGCACACCGTCAGCGGCGCCAGCCAACGACTGCCCCGCAGCGGGGACGTACGGCTGAGCAGCTCCCGGACGAGCACCGCCGGCACGAACCCCTGCATGAGGTGGCCGAGACGGTCGTACGGATTGCGGTCGAGCCCGAACGTGTCGCGCACCCAGTCGCCGAGCGGGACCTGCGCGTAGGTGTAGTGGCCGCCCACGATCAGCACGAGCGCGTGCACCGCCAGCAGAGAGCACACCAGGTCGGTCAACGGGAAGCGGCGCCACGTCAGCACGATCAGCGGCAGCCCGACCAGGACCCACACGGTCTCCAGGAACCAGGTGGTGCGGTCGCGCGGGCCCCGGGCGGACAGGGCCAGCGCCGCGACCACGGCCCAGGCGAGCAGGACGGGCAGACGCCGTCGCACAGCGGTCATGAGCACTCCTCGTCGTAGGAGCCCCCATCGTCGGGCCGGGCGCCGGCGGTGGCATGAGTACGGCTACTCAGGCCATGTGCGCTCAGGAACCCGTCTCAGCCGCCGGCGATGACCGAGGCCAGGAAGTCGTCCACGCTGACCTCTTCCCGGCCCGGCGGCACGAGCTCACGGGTCTCGCGCAGGAAGGACGCCAGCGCCGGAGCCCACGCGAAGACCACGGCGTGCTGGCGGCCCCCGTCGGAGCGGGCGTCGCCGAAGAACTCCATGCGCAGTTCCTCCCAGACACCGCTCGACACGGGGCTGAACCGCACGTCCCCGATCCCGACCGGGCCGCGCAGGCCCTCGGCGAGCATCTCCCGGTCCAGCCGCCACCGCGCCAGCACCCGGCCGTCATGGCTGAACACCGCGGTGACGGCGAACGGGTCCGCCGCGTCGTACCCCAGGTGGGCGAGCACAGGGCACCGGGCCGTGCCGCCCGCCTGCAGTTGCACGACGAGGGTCTTGTGGGCGGTCCTGTGGACGAAGGAGTTCACCTGGGGGCCTCCGGGGAGAACGACGTAGAGCCCTCTAGTACCCCTCACACGGCCAAGATGCTCAGCCGACCGGGTGATTCCCCTTCGCGGTGCGCAGAGCCGTGATGCACGAGGCGATCGCCTGCTGGAGTTCCTCCAGTTGCTGGACCATGTCGTCCTCGTAGAAGTCCTGGGCGTCGTCGAAGGTCAGCTCCTCGAACACCTTGGTGGCCCTCTGGAGGCTGCTGTAGAACTTCGTCCGCCGCTCCTGGACCCGGAGTTCGGGATCCGCCTCCACGGCCTCGGCGACGAGGGACTTCATGGTGTCGAACGCCTCGGCGGCCCACTCGCCGGTGTCCTCGTCCTCCTCCAGCTCCTCCAGGAGGGACAGGTGCCGCTCGGCCTCCTGACGCAGGTCGACCGGAGCGTCGATGGTCTGCCCGGCCGGGGTCTTGACCTGCCCGGACTCGGCGATCTGGCGCACGTACCCGATCCGGTCGGCCGCCCTGCTCTCGGTGGCCACGGCCTTCTTCAGGTCGTCCGTGCGCACCACGTCCCGGGCCAGGGACGCCTGCAGCTCCGGGTCCTCCTTGATCCGGTCGAGCAGCGCGCTGCGCGCGGCCCGGGCGGTGGAGGGGTCGGCGAGGATCGCGGCACGCAGCGCGGTCGGGTTCTCGGCGACCTCCAGGGCCTTTGTCGGCCGGATGCCCTCGGCCTCCGCGGCCTCGGCGATGGCCGTGCCGCGCTCGGAGGCGGCGCTGCTGCGGGAGACGTAGTAGCTCAGCCACACGTCCGCGTCCGGCAGCTCCACCTCCTGGCCCGGCGCGAGCGCCTCGAAGTGCGGGACCATGCCGTCGTCGGCGGCCCGGTCCCAGGCCTTGTAGTAGCGCATGACGCGCTCGGCCGAGCAGCCGGCGAGCTCGGCGAACTCCTTCGCGGACACCTTCGGCGTCTCGTCGGCGCTCTGGCCGCCGGGCCGCACGCTGCGCGCCACCATCAGGCCGAAGGCCCATCCGCCGGTCCGCGCGTACACCCCGAACTCGCGGGCGTCCCGCGCGACGAGGTCGGACAAGGGCGCGCCGGACATCTCGGCCGAGACCTCCGGGGCCTCGGAGGTCGTGTCGGACGGGTCGATCGCTAGGGTCACGGGTGCTTCTCCTGGGCAGGCTCGTTCAAACCGCATGATGTGCGGCTCGGAAGCCTATTGCACCGTCGGGTGCCGCCCCGGCAGCACCGCCCGCTCAGGCGAACGCGTCGCGCAGCGCGGGCAGCAGCGTCTTGTCCGACCAGTCCAGGAACCCGGGCTGGGAGTCGCCGCCGATCTGCACCAGCGCGATCTCGGTGAACCCGGCTTCCGCGTACGGACGTACGGCTTCGACGAAGGCGTCGGGGTCGTCGCCGCACGGGATCGACGCCGCCACGTCCTCGGGGGTGACGAACTGGGTGGCCGACTCGAAGGAATCCGGGTGCGGCAGCTCGGAGTTGACCTTCCAGCCGTTGCCGAACCAGCGGAACTGGGAGTGCGCCCGCCTGATCGCGGTGTCCCGGTCGGGGTCGTAGCAGACGGGCAGCTGGCCGATGCGCGGCTTGCCCTCGCCGCCGTTGCGGTCGAACGCGTCGAGCAGCCCCGCCTTGGGCTCGGTGGCGATGACGAGGTCGGCCAGGCGGCCGGCCAGGGCGCACGACTGCTCGCCGGAGACGGCCAGTCCGATCTGCGGCGGCTCGTCCGGCAGATCCCACAGCCGGGCGGACTCCACGTCGAAGTGGGTCCCGCGGTGGTTCACATGGCCGTCCCCGAACAGCGCGCGGATGATCTCCACCGCCTCCTCCAGCATCTCGTGCCGGACGTCGGCCGACGGCCAGCCGCCGCCCACCACATGCTCGTTGAGGTTCTCGCCCGAGCCAAGCCCCAGCCGGAACCGGCCCTCGGAGAGCAGCTGCATGGTCGCCGCCTTCTGCGCCACCACCGCCGGGTGGTACCGGAAGGAGGGACAGGTCACGTACGTCATCAACGGGATCCGCGAGGTCGCCTGGGCGGCCGCCCCGAGCACGCTCCACGCGTACGGCGAGTGGCCCTGCGACCGCAGCCACGGAAAGTAGTGGTCCGAGGTCACGGAGAAGTCGTAGCCCACCTCCTCGGCCCGCACCACATGGCCCACCAGCTCACGGGGGCCGGCCTGCTCGGTCATCATCGTGTATCCGATTTGCACCATGGGGTCCGGGTCCCCGGTGACCGGAGGGGAAAACGGGCTTCCCGGTCCCTCTCGATCAAGACCGGCGCACGGGGCAGGATGCGGGTATGAGTTCCCTGCCCACGAGCACCCCCGCCGCCCAGGGCGTCGACGCCGCCGGCATACAGGCCTTCCTCGACGCCCTCGAAGCCGAGCCGCACCTCGAACCGCACAGTGTGATGCTGCTGCGCCACGGCCAGGTCGTGGCCTCGGGCTGGTGGGCGCCGTACGCCCCGGACCGGCCCCAGCTCCTCTACTCGCTCAGCAAGAGCTTCACGGCCACGGCCGCCGGGTTCGCCGTCGCCGAGGGGCTGATCCGGCTGGACGACCCGGTGATCTCGTACTTCCCGGAGTTCGAGGCCGAGGTCACCGACCCGCGCAGCCGGGCGATGCTGGTACGGCATGTGGCGTCGATGGCCAGCGGCCACGAGGAGGAGACGCTGGACCGGGCCCGCGCTCTGGACCGCGACGAACTCGTCCGGGGCTTTCTGCTGGTCCCGCCGGACCGGGACCCGGGCACCGTCTTCGCCTACAACCAGCCCGCCACCTACACCCTCGCCGCGATCGTCCAGCGGGTCACCGGCCAGAGACTCACCGAGTACCTGCGGCCCCGGCTGTTCGAGCCGCTCGGAATCGGCGAGGCGGCCTGGATCTCCGACCGCCGGGGCCGTGAGCTCGGCTTCAGCGGGCTGCACGCCACGACCGACGCCGTCGCCCGGCTCGGCCAGCTGTATCTGCGGGGCGGGGTGTGGGAGGGCGAGCGGCTGCTGCCCGAGTCGTGGGTGGCCGAGGCGACACGGGTGCAGATCGCGCACGAGGCACCGCCGGTGGGCGGCTGGTCGGACTGGCAGCAGGGCTACGGCTTCCAGTTCTGGATGGCCCGCCACGGTTACCGCGGGGACGGGGCGTACGGGCAGTTCTGCGTGGTGCTGCCCGAGCAGGACGCGGTGCTCGCGATCACCTCGGAGACCGTGGACATGCAGAAGGTCCTGGATCTGGCGTGGGAGCATCTGCTGCCCGCCTTCGGCGCCGATCCGCTGCCCGGCGGTGAGGCGGCGGACGCGGCCCTGGCCGAGCGTCTGGCACGGCTCGCGGTGCCGCCCACCGAGGGCAAGCCCGCCCCCGCCGACCGGACGCGGGACTGGAACACCGCCTTCACGCCCCATGGCGGCACCTGCGCCGACCAGCCGACCCTGACCGCGGTCGAGGTGGACCCGGGCGGCCGGGTGACCCTCGTGGACGACGGCGACCGGCTGGAACTGGAACTCGGAGCCGGGGACGGCGGCTGGACGGTCGCCGACGAGCCCGTGCCGGTCGCGGTGAGCGGTGGCTGGAGCGACGCGGAGACCCTCGTCGTCGACCTGGCGTTCCTGGAGACCCCGCACCACCTGCTGGTGACCTGCTCGCCGGGGGACCGGACGTTCACCGCGCGCTGGCGCACCCAGCCCCTGCACGCCGGTCCGCTGCGGCGGATGCGGGCGCCGCGCTCAGGATGAGGGCACCCGGAAGGTGCGCAGGAAGGTGTCCAGCGCCTCCTGGTTGGCGTCGTCGTTCCAGTCGGCCGCAGGGGTCGTCCAGCGCAGTGAGTAGCCGCGGCCCTCGCCGATGAGGAAGCCGCGGCCGAAGGTGCGCACCCGGGTGCCGTCGACCTCCTCGACCCACTGCATGTCGGCGGCCTGGCGGCCCTGGTAGCTCGTGGCGCGGATGTCGCCGAGGCGTTCGTAGCCGGGGTTGTCCCGCAGCCCCGGCTCCACGTCGTCGCGCCACACGGCCACGGCGTCCGTGCCGACGGCCTTGCTGTAGGTGACGGCGAGCGTGCGCGGGTCACCGGAGGCGCCGAAGGTGACGCGGTACGCCAGGTCCTCCTGGCGTGAGGTCTCCAGCGGTTTCCAGCCCTTGGGCAGGGCGAGGGAGAAGCCCTCGGGGGAGTGGTATTCGCGATAGCCGGCCGGCAGCCCGGTGCCCGCGGTGGGAGTGGCCGACCTGCTAGGGCTCGGGGTGGGCGCCGGCGAGGAGGGCGGGCGCGGGCTCTCGTCGGTGCGGTTTCCGGGCGCGGTGACCGACGGGGAGGGGGCCGGGGGTACCGGGGCGGGCGCGGAGGCGGAGGCCGAAGCGGACGGGGCGGGTGCCTCGCCGGTCGTCGAACTGTCGCTGCCGGGCAGCGCCTTGGTGACCACCAGGACGGCGGCGGCCACGGTGACGACGGCCAGGGCGGTCCCCGCGACGAGGAGTCGGCTGCCGCGGCCCGGGGCGACGCCGTGCAGGACGCGCCTGCTCCTCGGCTGCTCCTCCTGCAGAGCCGCCTGCGGATCCTCGTCGAGGACCCGCAGGAGCGCGCTGCGCGCGGACGCGCGGCTCATGCGTTCCTGGGAGCTCTTGCGCAGCAGGCCCTGCACGACGGGCGTGAGCGGCCCGGCCCGCACCGGGGCCCGCAGCGGCAGCCGGTCGACCCCCTTCAGGGTGGCCGCGGGACGGTCGCGGTCACGGAACGGCGGCCGCCCCTCGACCAGCGTGTAGAGGATCGCGCCGAGCGCCCACAGGTCGGCGGCCGGCCCGATGCGCTCGTCACGGGCCTGCTCGGGGGAGGCGTACGAGGGTGCCGACAGCCTCGGGGCGAGGGTCGCGCCGGCCAGGCCGAAGCCGGTGACGACCACGGAGCCCTGGTGGTGCACGAACACCTGGCCGGGGCTGAGTTCACCGTGGGTGATGCCCTCGCCGTGCGCCGCCTCCAGCACCTCCAGCAGTTCCAGGCCGACGCGGGCCGCCCGCACATGGTCGAACGTCCCCTGCCGGCCGAGGAGTTCGCCCAGCGGGATGCCGTCGACCGGCTCGGTGACGGTCCACAGGACCCCGTCCTGCGCCACGGCGTCCACGACAGCGGCGATCCGGCCGGGCGAGAGCACCCGCATGGTCTTGGACATCCGGACGACTCCCGCGGCGGTGCGCAGCGAGGTCTCCTCGTCGGTGCCGGCCGGCAGTGCGATCTCGGTGAGCAGGCAGGGGCGTTCGGAGCCGACATCCTCGCCGTACCAGCAGGTCCGGTTGGTCTCGCGGTGCAGGACGTCCAGGGGCCGGTACCGTCCGGCGACCAACTCGTGTGTGGAGACGTGCGCCTTGACCATGGTCATCCCTCGCTGAACCCCTGGCTCTCACCTTTCACAGAGGTACGGCGGGTGCGGCGGGGTGTGTTCAATGAAATCGGCAACCGATGGAATCCGCTTTCCGGTTGCTCGGTTTCTGACTCACAGGTCAGTAGAACCACCGCGCTCGGGCCCGTCCCTCAGCGCAGCCCGAACCGTCCGGCCCAGGCCATCACGTCGGCCGTGGTCGCGTTGCCGCCGCAGACGACGAGGCCCAGCCGGCAGCCGTCGCCGACCCGCTCCAGCACCCGGCGGGCAGCGGGCAGCAGACACCCGGCCGCGGGTTCGCCCCACACCTTGGCGTGGTCGGCGAGATCGAGACAGCCCTGGACGGCCTCCCGGTCCGGCACCACGAGGACCTCGGTGACCAGAGCCGCCACATGGTCGTACGTCAGCTGCGAGACGGCCGGGGCGCTCAGCGTGGTCACGAGGGAGGACAGCGCGACCGGCACCGGCCCGCCCGCGGCGAGTGCCCGGGACATGGCCTCGGCGCCCTCGGTCTCCACACCCCAGACCCTGACCCCCGGGCGGCGCGCCCGCAGGGCTGCCGCGACGCCCGCGATCAGGCCGCCGCCCCCGACGCTGACGAGGACGTCGGTGAGCTCGCCGTCCGCGTCCTCGGCGAGCTCCGACCCGACCGTCCCCTGCCCCGCGATCACCAGAGGGTCGTCGAAGGGATGGACCAGCGTCAGCCCCTTGTCGCGCAAGCGCCGCACGAGCGAGAAGGCGCCGTCCATGTCGTCCGTCAGCCGCAGCGTGGCCCCGGCCGCCTCGACGAGCTCCACGGACCGGGCCGGCGCCGAACGCGGCATGACCACCGTCGCCTTGACGTCGAGGGCCGCCGCCATGTGCGCGAGGGCGATCCCGTGGTTGCCGCCGCTGACCGCCACGACCCCGGCCGCCCGCTCCGCCGCGCTCAGCGACAGCAGCTTGGCCGTCGCCCCGCGCGCCTTGAACGAGCCGGTGCGCTGGAGCAGTTCGAGCTTGACGGTGACGGGAGCACCGAGCAGCGCGGACAGACCGGGGCTGGGCAGGGTCGGTGTGCGCACGACGTGTCCGGCGATCAGTCCGGCCTGCTGCTCGATGTCCGTGATCCCGATCAAGACGGTTCCTTCCGGCGGGGGAGCTCTTCTCGAACCCTGTCCCCAGGGACGGCCCAGGTCAACTCGGTGTCAGAGATCGCGCCGCAGGAGGTAGTCCACCAGGGGCCGCAGCTCGTACGCCGTCTCCGCGCGGGCCATGCGACGGCGTGCCTCGGCGAGGGCGGCCGCTCTGCCGCCGCACTCCTCGACCAGGGCCGCGATCTCCTGAGGGGCCCCGTCCGACTCCAGCAGCCGGGCCAGACGGGCCGCGGCAGGACTCGGCGAGTCGAGGGCGGCGAGCACCGGGAAGGTCTTCTTCCGCTCCCGCAGATCGCCGTGCACGGGCTTGCCCGTGACCAGGGGATCGCCCCAGATGCCCAGGACGTCGTCGACGATCTGGAAGGCGACCCCCAGATGCCGTCCGGCCCGGTCCAGCGAGGCCACCGCGGCCGGGGACGCCCCGCCGAGCAGGGCGCCCAGCGCCGCCGCGCAGCCCAACAGCGCGCCGGTCTTGTGCTCGGCCATGATCCGGTACTCGTCCGGCCGCACCCGCTCCGGTCCGGTCCAGGGGCGCGTGGCGAACAGCAGGTCGTCCGCCTGCCCCCGCACCAGGTCGGACAGGGCCGCGGACAGCAGACGCAGGGCGCCGGAGCCGGCGTCGGCCAGGGTCTCGACGGCGAGGGCTAACAGGGCGTCGCCCGCGAGGACGGCGGGTCCGGTGCCGTACGCCTTCCACACCGTGGGGCGGCCGCGCCGGGCCGGGTCGCCGTCCATGATGTCGTCGTGGAGCAGCGAGAAGACGTGCACCAGCTCCACCGCGACCGCCGCGGGCACCCCCGCCCGGCCGGGCGCGCCGGCCGCCTCGGCACCCAGCACGGCGAGCGCCTGCCGCACGCCCTTGCCGCCGGACGCCTCGGCCGGGGCGCCGCCGACCTCGCACCAGCCGAAGGAGTAGGCGGCCATCTCGCCCACCCAGGGGTGCAGTCGGCCGACCGCTTCCTGGAGTGCCGGTCGCACCAACGCGCGGGAGCGGGTGAGGACTTCGGGAGCGGTGAGGGTCGTCACCGTACCGCCTCCGCCCGCACGCCGAACTCCTCCTGGGCCCGGGTCACCATCTCCCGCGCGTGCCGCAGTCCGGTGCGCTCCAGCATCCGGGCCAGCTCGTGCAGTTCGGCCGCGGTCTCGGCGCGGTCGCGGCCCAGGTGGGCCAGGGCCTTGGCGAGCCCGAGCCGGGCCAGGGCCTCACCGCGCGGTTCGCTCATGGCACGGAACTCGGCGAGCGCCTGCTCGTACAGGTCACGGGCCTCGGAGTGACGCCCGGCGCGGTAGAGGACGTTGCCGCGCATCTTGTGGTTGTAGGCCAGCGCGCTGGACAGGTTCATCTCCCGGCACATCGTCTCCGCCTCGGACAGCAGGGCGAGGGCCCGTTCGGTGTCGCCGTCGCGGACGGAGGCGAGGTCGGCGAGCCCGCGCAGCGCCCAGGCGTGACCGCGCCGGTCGTCGGCGCCGGCGGCGATCCGGGCCGCCTCCTCGAACATGGCGAACGCGCTGTCGTAGGACCCGGTGTTGCGGTGCATCTGCGCGATGCCGGACAGTGCCCACACCGTGTGCCGTGCCTCGCCGCGCCGCCGGGCCTCCGCCAGCAGTTGCTCGTGCAGCCGCCCGACGGCCTCGTAGTCGCCCTGGATACGGCCGGTCTCCGCAAGACCCGCCAGCGAGTAGCCGCGCACGACGACATCCCCGCCCCGCTCGCCGAGTTCGGCCGCGAGCCCCAACAGCCGCCGGGCCAGGGAGAACCGGCCCCGCTGTCGGGCCAGTGTGCCTCCGCTCCACAGCGCCCAGGCCATGGCCGCGGTGTCCTCGGCCCGACGGGCGGCCCGGTAACTCGCCTTCCAGGCCCGGTCGGCGTCGGCGACCCGGCCGAGCCTGCGCTGTGCCTCGGCGACCGCGAGTCCGGAGCGCGCGGCCTCCCCGTGCCGTCCCGCCCGCTCGGCCGCTCTCAACTGCTCGGTGCCGGCGGCCAGCACGTCGTCCAGCGAGGAGTTCACGGAGAGAGCGGTGAGCGCGCCCTGGTACTCCGGGGCGAATGCCTTGCCGTACATGTATGCCTTTCCGTCCGTATACACCTCATCTATACGTGCTGTGTATACATGGTGTGCATAGTGCCTCGAAAATGAGCCCCGACCCTGGGGTCGGGGCGTCATCCGTTGCCGGTCAAGACGAGGACGGAGCCGGACGGGTTGCCTGTGAGGCGCAGATCACTGCCTGGGACCTCAGTGCTGCTGCGCCTTCTGCGGGGTCGCCTCGCTCGGCCGCACGACGACGTATCCCGAGCCCTGGAGCATCAGTTGCACCGCCTCCCCGGAGCCGCCGCGCAGCATCGACCCGATGGACTGCGAACGGTGCAGCGAGGTGCCCAGGCCCGCCGTCCAGCCGACGACCGCGTCCGTGTCGACGTACACCGGGAAGTCCGGTGAGACCGGGATCACCAGCGGGTTGCCCTCACAGACCAGCCCGAGCCTGCCGTGCCCCGTGAAGACACTGTTGAACAGGCCGCCACCGGCGATGCCTGCGCCCTTCACGGTCGATATCCGGTACGCCAACGAGGCGTCGAAACACAGGACGTTGCGGCCGTTGACCGTGAACTCGTCGCCCGGCTCCACGTCGACGATGAAGCAGTTCTGGGCCTCGTGCGCGAACCAGGCCTCGCCCTGTCCGCGCACCGCCATGAGCGGCAGTCCCTCACCCGTGACGGCCCGCTTGAGCATGCCGCCCACGCCCTGGCCCTTGCGCTCGAACTGGAGATTGCCGCGGTAGGCGACCATCGCCCCCTGACGGGCGAGCATCTCGCCCTGCACCGCGTACCTGATGCACTTGGCGTTCTCGACCGTCATGCCCGGCGCCGTGGCCGGCTGCACCATGTGCTCGTTGGAAAACAGGTCACCCTTCATGGGGGCATCCTGTCCCGGAGGGATCCCCTCCGCCAAGATCGCGGACCGACTCTCCTCGCGGCGGCCCGTCTCAGGCGCCGAACAGCTGCGTCCAGTACGTGCCCGAGGGGCCCCCGCCCGCGAAGCCGATCCCGATGTGGGTGAAGTCGGGCTTGAGGATGTTGGCGCGGTGACCGGGGCTGTTCATCCAGCCCTCGACGACCTCGGCGGCCGAGCGCTGGCCGCAGGCGATGTTCTCCCCGATCGAGCGCCGGGTGGAGCCGGCCGCGGCGGCACGGTCCCAGGGCTGGGTGCCCTCGGGTGAGGTGTGGGAGTAGAAGGCGCGGACCGCCATGTCGGTGCTGTACGCCTGCGCGGCGCGGGCCAGCAGGGGATCGACGGCGAGCGGCGGCAGGCCGGCCCGGGCGCGCTCGCGGTTGGTGAGGACGACGACCTCGTCGGCGGTCCTCGCCAGGGCCTCGGGGGTGAACGGCCTGGTCCACAGCGCCGTCCAGTACGTGTCACCGGAGCGGCCGTCGGCGTGCGCCAGACCGACGTGGCTGAAGGCCGGGTCGAGCAGGATCCGCCGGGGCTGCTCGGTGCGCAGACAGTACTCGACGAGCTCGGAGGGGTTGCGGGGCCCGGACACGAGGTGCTCGCCGACGGTGATGTACGTGTGTCCGGTGGCGGTGAGCCGCTGGAAGACGGAGACGCCGTCCGCGCCCTCGACGCCGAGCCGGCCCGCGGAGGCCATGGCCGAGGCGTGGGCACGGGCGGCTTCGGTGAGCCGGGGGTCGAGAGCGACGGGAGCCGAACCGGCTTTGGAACGGGCGGAGTTGACCAGGGCGAGAAAGGCGGCCGCGTCGGGGGAGGGGGCGGGCGGGCGGAGCGCGGGTGCCGGGTGTGCCGTGGCGGATGCCGGTGCCGCCCGGAACGCGGGAGCGGGGACAGGGCGTGCCCCCGGCGCCGTCGACGGCACGGAAGGCGCCGGCGGGGGGTCGTCCACGACGTCCACCCCGAAGTCCCGTGCCAGCCCCGCGAGTCCGTCCGCGTAGCCCTGCCCCAGTGCCCGCAGCTTCCAGCCGTCGCCCCGCCGGTAGATCTCCGCGAGCAGAAGCACGGTCTCCTGTCCTGGCGGGGGTGGCGTGAACCGGGCGAGCGGGCGGCCGCCCGCACCCGTGACCTGGAGGACCGGGGCGGGCAGCCGGGCCAGGGGAGTGCCCGCATCCGCCGGGCTGACGACCACCGTGATCCTGTCGGCGCCCGCGCGCAGTCGCCGGGGATCGACGGTCAGCGCGTCTCCGGAGAGCCGGGCGCCGGGTGCGGAGGGCTGGTTGTAGAACACGAAATCCGCGTCGCCGCGTACCTTGCCGCCCCCGTCCGTGACGAGGGCGGACACGTCGAAGGGGCCGGGCACCCGCACGGTGACGGCCCCTTCGGGGAGGGGAAGATTGCCCCCGGGGACCAACTCGCTCATCGTGCCGCCCTGATGTCGTCGTTCTGCGGGAGAACGCACGCCGGGGCGCCGGGGTTCCCGGTCCGCGCTCAGTCCAGCGTGAGCGCCGGCGCCATGTCCTCGTGCCGCTCGACCGGAGCCTTCCCGCGCGGAGCCCTGACCGTCTTGCCGCAGAACGCGGAGTCCAGGGTGCGCAGCATCGTGTTGAGGACCGTGCCGTTGTTGGACGTGTTGGCGACCGCGGCCAGCGCGCGCTTGCCGTCCTTCGAGGCGAACGCGTACGTGTAGAAGCCCTGTACGGCACCGGTGTGGCCGTACACCGAGATCCCGCACGACAGATCGCGGCGGCGCAGCCCGAGGCCGTACCCCTGACCGCTGCCCGAGGACGGCAGCCACCGCTCCATCTGCGCCAGTTGCGCGGCCGAGGTGAGCCGGCCGCCGAGCAGGGCGGACAGGAAGGTGTTCAGGTCCCGGGTGCTGGAGATGAGCGCGCCCGCGCTCTGCGCCCACGACACGGTCTGTTCGGTCGCGTCGACCAGCGGGGCGCCCGCCTGGTCCGGGGTGAGATAGCCGCGGGCGTGACGGCCGGGGATCTTCGTGCCGGGGTGCACATAGAAGGTGTCGCTCAGCTTCAGCGGCTGGATGATCCGGTTCTCGTACTCGGTCCGCACCGGGTTCCCGGTCAGCTTCTCGATGAGCATTCCGGCGACGACGAAGTTGGTGTTCGAGTACGAGTACGCCGCGCCCGGCGCGTTGGTGCGCGGGCGGCCGAGCGAGAGCTTCACCAGTTCCCGGGGGGTGAAGACCTTCTTGCGGACCGCCTCGAAGCCGGGAACCGTCTTGGCGAACATGTCGTTCGTGTAGTCGTACAGGCCGCTGCGATGGCCCAGGACGTGCCGCACCGTGATCCGGTCGTCCGGCAGCAGCCCCGGCAGATAGCGGTTGACCGGCGCGTCGAGACTCAGCTTCTTCTCGTCGACCAGTTGGAGCAGCACGACGGCGGTGAACGTCTTGGTGACGCTGCCGATGCGGAACCGGTCGGCGTCGCCCATCGCGCGCCCGCTCCCTCGGTCCGCGACGCCGGCGGCGGCCCGGTACACCGTGCCCCCGTCGTCGATCCGGGCCATGGAACCCGGCGCGCCCTGCGCCAGGGCGGAACGCAATACGCCGCGCACACCTGCGAGATCCACCGCCGGGGCGGTGGGTGAACCGGCGTGGGCGGGGACCGCGAGAAGGGGCAGCAGTACCGCTCCGGCCACCGCCCCGACCACCACTCGTGCTGATGCCATCCGACTGATCTCCTGTCGCTTCGTCAGTTCCGGTACGGATGCGGAGAGTATCGCCGTGAAAAGTGCGAAAAGTGATGATTGGACGGCCCAGTCGGCACAGGAGTCTCTTCGGGAACGCACAGCCGATCCTGCTTCTTTTATTGACGAAGGAAAAGAATCCCTCTAAGTTCCCGGCCATGCGCCCCACCCCTCGCGCCGAGACGTTTCCCGCCAACACACCCGCCGCCTCGCAGGTGTTCACCACCGTGCTGTCCCAGGGCCCCCTGCCCCGCCTGGAGGTGGCCCGGCGCGTGGGCCTGTCCCCGGCCGCCGTCACCAAGGCGGTGCGCCCGCTCATCGAGGCCGGATACCTGGTGGAGGGCGTGGACGAGGAGGCCCGCCCGGCGCTCGGCCGCCCCGCGAACCTCGTGCGGGTCGACGGAGGGCGAGCCCTGTTCATCGGCGTCAAGGTCACCGGCGACGAGATCATCGCGGTCCTCACCGACCTGTGCTGCCGTATCCGCGTCGCCCGCCATCTGCCGCTGTCCGAGCGCGAGCCCAAGGCGGTCCTCGCGGGCATCACGGACCTCGTCCAGCAGCTCCTCGCCGAGGCCGACGGCTCCTCGGCCCCGGTCCTCGGCCTCGGCATCGCGGTCTCCGGCGACGTGGACCGGGGCGAGGGCACGGTGCGTTACTCGCCGTTCCTGGAGTGGCGCGATGTCCCGCTCGCCGAACTCGCCGCCATGACCACGGGGTTGCCGGTCACCGTCGACAACGACGTACGCGCCCTGACGGTCGCCGAGCAGTGGTTCGGTGCCGGAGTGGGCCTGTCCGACTTCGCCGTGGTCACCGTGGGTGCGGGCATCGGCTGCGGTCTGGTGGTGCACGGCCGGGTGGTCGCCGGGGCGCACGGCGTGGCCGGGGAGATCGGCCATGTCACCGTCGACCCGGCCGGTCCGCTCTGCCACTGCGGCAACCGCGGCTGCGTCGAGGCGATCGCGGGGGAGGCCGCGATCGTCCGGCAGATCCGCGAGGCCACCGGCGCCGAACTCCCCGACGCCGAGGCGGCCCTGGCCCTGGCCCGCGAGGGCGTCGCCGCGGCCCGGGACGTCTACGCGCGCGCGGGGGAGGCGATCGGCCGGGGCATCGCCACCGTCGCCAACCTCCTCGGACCCGAACGCGTGATCATCTCCGGCGAGGGACTCGCCGCCTACGACCTGTTCGCCGAGCAGATCCGTGACGCCTTCGTCGCGGCCGCCTTCGGCTCCGCCGCCCGGTGCGACGTCCGCACCCACCCGCTGCCCTTCGACGAGTGGGCGCGCGGCGCCGCCGCCACCGCCATCCAGTCCTTCATCGGCCCGGACACGAGCCGATAACAACCCGCACCCCATTGGAGGTACGACCCATGCGGTCATCCTCGTACTTCGCCATGCCTGCCAGAGCCCTGCTGGTGCTCGCCCTCACCGCGGTCGCGGTCCCCGCCGCGCACGCCGCCGACACCCCCGCGCCGGCCCTCGCCGCCAAGCCCTACATGGGCTGGTCCAGTTGGAGCATGCAGTCCTCCAAGTACCCCGGCCTCAACCCGGACGGCGACTACAGCTACCTCACCGAGGCCAACGTCCTCAAGCAGACCGACGCGCTGGCCGCCAAGCTGAAGAAGTACGGCTACGCATACGTCAACATCGACGCCGGCTGGTGGATGGACAAGACCTGGAAGTCCGGCTTCGACCAGTACGGCCGCCAGAAGCCCGACCCGGTCCGCTTCCCCCACGGCATGAAGGCCGTCGCCGACCGCATCCACGCCAAGGGCCTCAAGGCCGGCATCTACCTCCCGGCCGGCCTGGAGAAGGGGGCCTACGGCGACGGGAAGACCCCGATCCTGAACGCCGAGGGCTGCACCACCGCCGACATCGTGTACGACGACCTGCGCACCACCAACGGCTGGGACAGCGCCTACAAGCTCGACTTCTCCAAGCCCTGCACGAGCAAGTACATCGACTCCCAGGCCCGGTTGATCGCCGGCTGGGGCTACGACTTCCTCAAGCTCGACGGCGTCGGCCCCGGATCCGGCAAGAGCGGCGACCAGTACGACAACGTTGCCGACGTGGCCGCCTGGCACCGGGCCATAGCCGACACCGGCCGCCCGATCCACCTCGAAGTCTCCTGGTCCCTCGACATCGGCCACGCCGCCGACTGGAAGAAGTACTCCCAGGGCTGGCGCATCGACACCGACGTCGAGTGCTACTGCAACACCCTCGTCAGCTGGGAGAACTCCGTCGACGACCGCTGGGACGACACCCCGGCCTGGACCCGGCACGCCGGCCCCGGAGGCTGGAACGACCTCGACTCCCTCGACGTCGGCAACGGGCAGATGGACGGCCTCACCAAGGCGGAACGGCAGAGCTACGCGACCCTGTGGGCCATCGCCAAGTCCCCCCTGTACACCGGCGACGACCTCACCCGCCTCGACTCCTACGGGCTCTCCCTGCTGACCAACCGCGAGGTCATCGCGATCGACCAGGGCCCCAACCCGCCCGCACAGCCGGTCACCCCGTCCGACCCGCAGCAGGTATGGGCCGCCAAGAACACCGACGGCACCTACACCGTCGCCCTGTTCAACCTCGCCGACACCCCCGCCGCCGTCACCGCCGACTGGACCACCCTCGGCTTCACCGGCAAGGCGTCCGTCCGCGATCTGTGGAACCACGAGAACCTCGGCACCTACCAGAGCAAGATCACCCAGGCGCTGCCCGCCCACGGCTCGCGCCTGTTCACGGTCACCCCGCGCGGCACCGCGGCCACCCTCACGGCATACGAGGCCGAGTCCCCCACCAACACCCTCGGCGGCAACGCCTCCGTCGCCGACTGCTCCGCCTGCTCCGACGGAAAGAAGGTCGGCAACTTGTACCTCGGCGGCAAACTGACCTTCAACGACGTGATCGTCGCCAAGGCCGGCACCTACCAGATCAAGGTCTCCTACATCAGCGGTGACGCCCGCTCGGTGGACATCTCGGCGAACGGCGGCGGCGCCACCCGCCACAAGCTCCCCGCCACCGGCGACTGGGGGACCGTGGCCAGCGTGTACGTGCCCGTGACGCTCAAGGCCGGCGCCAACACGATCACCTTCGACAGCGGCACCGGCTACGCGCCGGACATCGACCGGATCGACGTACCGAAGTCCTGACCGAGCCACCAGGAGCCGCCATGACCCCCGCACCTTCCAGACGCGGTGTCCTCGCAGTGACCGCCGCGCTCGCCGCCCTGCCCACCTTCAAGGCGACCGCGGCACCGCGGAGACCGGCCGCCGCACCCGCCCTCGACACCGACGCCCGCCACCGACTGTGGTGGCAGGCCCCCGCCGACGAGCACTCGATGATCGAACAGGGCCTGCCCGTCGGCAACGGCCGCCTCGGCGCCCTCGCGAGCAACGACCCCGGCCGTGAACTCCTCCTCGTCACCGACGCGACGATGTGGACCGGCGGCCTCAACGACACCCTCGACGCGGACGGCCAGTTCCCCTACGGACGACGGGACTTCGGCTCCTTCACCCTGCTGGCCCGGCTCACCGTGGAGATCCCCGACCACGACCTGTCCGCCGTCTCCGGCTACCGCCGCACCCTCGACCTCGCCCGGGGCGTGAACGAGACCTCGTACGTGCGCTCCGGGGTCACCTACCGACGCCAGATCTTCGCCAGCCACCCCGACGACGTAATCGTCCTGCACTTCACCCAGAGTGGCGGAGGCCGTTACACCGGCACGATCACGCTGCAGGGAACGCACGGCGAGGAGCCCGCGGTCTCCTTCGGCGCCACGCTGCCCAACGGTCTGCGATACGGGGCGGCGATCACGGCGTACGGCTCCGGCGGCAGCGTCACCGTCGACGGCCCGCACATCGGCTTCACCGGGTGCAGGGACCTCACCGTTGTCCTGAGCGGCGGCACCAACTACAGCCCCGACGCCGCCGCCCGGTTCCGCGACCCCTCCCTCGACCCGCACCAGCTCGCCCGTACCAAGGTCCGCGCGGCCGCCCGGCACTCGGCGGGCACCCTGCTGGCGACCCACACCGCCGACCACCACGCCCTGTACGGGCAGTTGGACCTCTCGCTCGGCATCTCCTCCGCCGAGCAGCGCTCCCTGGACACCTGGGAGCGCCTGCGCGCCCGCGCCAGGGACGGGGTGCCCGACCCCGAACTGGAGGCCCAATACCTGCAGTTCGGCCGCTACCTGACGATCGCGGCCTCCCGCGGCAGCCTGCCGCTGGGACTGCAGGGGCTGTGGCTCGACGGCAACGACCCCGACTGGATGGGCGACTACCACACCGACATCAACATCCAGATGAACTACTGGGCGACCGACCGGACCGGCCTGGCCCAGTGCTTCGACGCCTTCACGGACTACTGCGTCGCCCAGCTGCCGTCCTGGACCGACCTCACCCGCAGGCTGTTCGACGACCCCCGCAACCGCTACCGCAACTCCACCGGCAAGAACGCCGGCTGGACGGTCGCCATCTCCACCAACCCCTTCGGCGGGGGCGGCTGGTGGTGGCATCCGGCGGGCAACGCCTGGCTGTGCAACTCCCTGTACGAGCACTACGAGTTCACGGCCTCCCGCGCCCATTTGGAGAAGATCTACCCCCTGCTGAAGGGCGCCTGCGAGTTCTGGGAGGCACGCCTGCTCACCATGACCCTCCCGGGCACCTCACGGGAGGTCCTGGTCGCCGACAGCGACTGGTCGCCCGAACACGGCCCCCTCGACGCCAAGGGCATCACCTACGCCCAGGAACTCGTGTGGGCCCTGTTCGGCAACTACTGCACGGCCGCGGCCGAGCTGAAGAAGGACACGGCGTTCGCCGCCACTGTCGCCGGCCTCCGCAAACGCCTCCACCTTCCGCAGGTCAGCCCCACCACGGGCTGGCTGGAGGAGTGGATGTCCCCCGACAACCTCGGCGAGACCACCCACCGGCACCTCTCCCCGCTCGTCGGACTCTTCCCCGGCGACCGCATCCGCCCCGACGGCTCCACCCCGGCCGAGATCGTCAAGGGCGCCACCGCCCTGCTCACCGCCCGCGGCATGGAGAGCTTCGGCTGGGCCAACGCCTGGCGCGCCCTGTGCTGGGCCCGCCTCAAGAACGCCGGCAACGCCTACCAGCTGGTGGTCAACAACCTCCGCCCCTCCAGCGACGGCAGCAACGGCACCGCCTTCAACCTCTTCGACATCTACCAGGTGGAACAGGGCCGCGGAATCTTTCAGATCGACGCGAATCTGGGTACCCCTGCAGCGATGATCGAGATGCTGCTCTACTCCCGCCCCGGCCACCTGGAACTCCTGCCCGCCCTGCCCGACGCCTGGGCCGCCTCCGGCTCCCTCAGCGGAGCGAACGCCCGCGGCGGCTTCGTCGTCGACCTACGCTGGCGGGATGGGACACCGACCGAAGCCCGGATCCGCAGTACCGGCGGCCGCACCACGACGGTCGCCCACGCGGGAAGCACCCGCACCGTGACACTCAGGCCCGGAGACACGGTCACCCTGAAGGGCTTCGACCGATGAGCCGCCGGACAGCCCGCCGGGCCCGGCTCGTCGCCGTCACGGTCGCCGCCGCGGTCCTTCAGGCCACACCCGCACCGGCCGCCGCCGGCCCGCCCGACGGGGTGATCACCTGGGGCGCGAGCGCCTACGCCATCGGCGACTCGGCAGCCGACCGCGGCTACCGCATGGTGGTCCACACCAGCGTCGGCGGCCGGGACGCCCGCATCCGGCTCTCCAACGCCTTCGGCCGGCAGCCGGTCACCTTCGACAGCGTGTACGCAGGCCTCCAGCTGAAGGACGCCACCCTGGTGCGCGGCAGCAACCGGCGGCTCACCTTCGACGGCTCGTCCTCCGTCACCGTGGAACCCGGCGCCACGGTGTACAGCGACCCGCTGCCCGGCGCGCTGGCCGCCGGGTCGAACCTCGTCGTGAGCATCCACAGCCCGGACGCCGAGGGCCCGGCCACCGGTCACTGGATGGCCCTGCAGACGTCGTACGCCACCCGGGGCGACCACACCGCCGAGGAGAGCGGCACCCACTGGACCGAGTCCATCGGGTCGTGGTTCTACCTCGACGCGGTCTCGGTGCGCACACCCGCGGCCACCGGTGCCGTCGTCGCGCTCGGCGACTCCATCACCGACGGCTGGCAGTCCACCACCGACCGGAACCGGCGCTGGCCCGACTACCTCGCCCGCCGCCTGCAGAAGGCGCACACCATGGTCAAGGGCGTGGCCGACGAGGGGATCTCCGGGAACAAGGTGCTGGCCGACGGGGCCGGTCCGAGCGCCCTGAACCGGCTGGACCGGGACGTGCTCTCCCAGCCGGGCGTGCACACCGTGTTCCTCTTCGAAGGCGTCAACGACCTCAAGGCCCACAGCGGTGTCACCGCGGCGGATCTGATCTCCGGCTACCGCGAGATCGTCGACCGGGCCCACGACGCCGGCAAGTGCGTGGTCGTCTCCACCATCGCCCCCTTCAAGGGCTGGCCGGAATGGGACCCGCCCGCCGAGGCCGTACGACAGGAGGTCAACGACTTCGTCCGGAGCCACGGGGACGAGTTCGACGCGGTCACCGACTTCGACCGCGTCCTGCGCAGCCCCTACGACCACGAGCGGATGCTCCCCGTCTTCGACGGCGGGGACCACATCCATCCCAACGACAAGGGCATGCAGGCCATGGCGGACTCCGTCGACCTGAACGGCCTGGACTGCGCCCGCCGCTGAGGCACCGTCAGCCGCGGGCCGTCGCCTCCGGGGCGATCAGCCCCTCGCGGTAGGCGACGGCCACGGCCTCGGTGCGGCTCGCCGCGCCCAGCTTGGCGAGGATGTTGGAGACGTGCACGCTGGCCGTCTTGCCGGTGATGAACAGCTCCTCGCCGATCTGGCGGTTGCTGCGTCCCAGGGCGAGCAGCCGCAGCACGTCCTGCTCGCGGGCCGTGAGCGGCGACGCGGTGGTGGTCGGGGCCTCGGTGAGTCTGCCGCGCCGGATCAGCTCGTCCGCCTGCCCCAGCAGCACCGTGGCGCCGAGCCGGGCGAACACCTCACGTGCCGCCCGCGCCTCGGTCGCGGCCTCCGCACGCCGGTCGGCGGCGAGCAGGGCCTCGGCGTACCGCAGCCGGCAGCGCGCCGGTTCGTACACGTCACCGAAGTCGAACGCGGCGACCGCCGTCGCCCAGGCTCCGGCATCCGGCCCCGACGTGGCCCGCAGCCACTCGGCCTCCGCCCGGGCCAGCCATGCCTGTCCCTCCGGACCCTGCGGTATGCCGCTCTCGCCCTGCACGGCGGTGGCCCTGGCCAGCTCCACCAGCTCGCCCGCGGTCTGCGCCCAGCGGCCCGCGCCGGCCTGGTCCCCCTTGAGGCGCAGGTCGCAGGCCCGGTCGGCGACCGCGGACAAGGCGAGCGTGGCCAGCCGGACGGTGACATGGGGAGCGGCCCCCATGTCGTCGGTCAGCGCCGCGACGGTCGACCGCATCCGCGCCACGGCGTCCTCCGCATCCCCCCGCAGCGCCGCCGCGTCGGTCAGCGCGATGCCCGCGACGAGCGTGGCCATCCAGTCGAACGGCCCCTCCAGCAACGCCCCGGCCCGGTCGGCGGCCCGGAAGTCACCGCGCGCGAGCGCCACGTACAGCGCGGGCGCCATCGTGTACCCACCGGCCGCGGGCAGCACCTCGGCATCGGCGTTCGCCGCGCTGACGCAGTCGTCCCAGCGCCCCAGCGTGTACAGCACCAGCAGGTGCAGATAGCGCATCTCCATCGGATACGGCGACGACAGCAGCCCGGCGCGACGGGCCCGGTCCAGGCCCTCGGTGAGCCACGGCAGGCACTCGTCGAGGTGCCCGGACTCGAAGCAGCCGACGGCGAGATTGAACAGCGCCCGCATCTCCACGGGCGTGTTACGCGCCTCGCGGGCCAGCTCCCGTGCCTGCCGCAGCCGCTCCCGCCCGGCCGGTGTGCGGCGGCCGCCGCCTTCGAGGACGGCCAGGGAGATCAGCAGATCCGCCTGGGCGTCCGGCACGCCCAACTGCTCGGCGGTGCCGAGGGCCTGCCGGGCGACGCGCAGCGCGACCTCGTTCTCCCCGACCTGCCTGGCCGCCATCACATGGGTGGCCGCCGCCCACACCCAGGTACGGGAGGGAGGATCGGCGGGGACCATGGCGAGCGCCTCGCTGCTGTAGGCGAAGGCCGCGGTGAGGTTGTCGACGCTCATCAGGTTCCCGGCGAGGGTGTAGCGCACCCGGGCGCCGAGTTCGGAGTCGGCCTCCTGACCGACGCCGGCGAGCGCGGCCCGCGTGAGCGAGACCGCCCGGTGCAGTTCCCCGGCGTGCGCGGCCGCCGCCGAGGCCCGCAGCATCAGCCGGACCCGGTCGACTCCCTCACCCGAGGGCCGCGCGGACGGCTCCACCGCCGACCACAGATCCAGGGCCGCCTCCAGATGCCGTAGCTCCTCGGCGGGCGCCCCCACCCGATCGGCGTGGTCCGCGGCCTCCAGGGAGGCGGCGAGCGCGGGGGCGAGGTCATGGCTCTCGCGGTAGTGATGGGCCCGCTCCGCCGCGCTCTCGCCCCGGTGTCCCCGCCCGTCGAGCAGCCGGGCGAACGCCCCGTGCAGCCGCGCCCGCTCACCCGGGAGCAGATCGGCGTACACGGCCTCGCGCGCGAGGGCGTGCCGGAACGCATACGTGTCCCCCTCAGCCGGCACCAGCAGCTGCCGCCCGATGGCCTCGCGCAGGGCCCCCTCCAGCTCCTCCTCGGGCAGTCGTACGGCATCGCGCAGCAGGTCGTGCTCGACGCGGCGCCCGGCCACGGCCGCGGTGCGCAGCACCTGCTGAGCGGTGTCGGACAGCTGCTCGAACCGGATCAGCAGCACGTCGGCGAGGCCACTGGGCACCCCGCCCTCCCCGCTCCCCGTGGCGGCGAGCAGTTCCTCGGCGTAGAAGGCGTTGCCCTCGGCCCGTTCGACGATCCGGCGCACGGTGGTGTCCGGCAGCGGTCCCTCGCGCAGGGCCCGCACCAGCCGGGCCACCTCGCCGTCGGCCATCGGCCGCAGCTCCAACCGCTCAACGGCGGGCAGCCGCACCAGCTCGGCGAGCAGCGGCCGCAACGGGTGCCGCCGGTGCAGGTCGTCGGCCCGGTACGAGGCGAGCACGGCCAGCCGGTGGGTGGGCGCCCCGCCTGCCGAGCGCTGCAGGATCCCGCGGCTGAGCAGGAACCGCAGCAGATCCCGGGACGACTGGTCGGCCCAGTGCAGATCCTCCAGGACGAGCAGCAGGGGAGCGATGTCCGAGAGATCGGCGAGCAGCCCGGCGATCGACTCGAACAACCGCAGCCGCCCACCGGAGTCCCCGGATCCCCCTCCCAGCAACCGCTCCAGCACCGGGTAGGCGGCGAACGCCCCGGCGAACCGCTCGTCCTGCGAGACCGCCCCCAGCACCTCGGTGAACGGCAGATACGGCAACCCGACGTCCCCGAGGTCAACACAGTGCCCGGTGAGCACGCTCATTCCGGCTCGGGCGGCTCTCCCGGCCACTTCATCGAGGACCCGCGTCTTGCCGACCCCGGCGTCCCCCGCAACGAGGACCGCCCGAGCCTCCCCACTTCGGGCACGCTCCAGCACATCGGTGAGAAGGGTCAGCTCTTGGTTCCGCCCGACGAGCGGAGCACTGATGGGGATCTGCGGCACGAACACATCCTGGCACTTCACACTGACAGCCGGTCGACCTGCTCAGGGGCGCGGGGAACTGCGCGAACAGCCACTACGTACCCGCAGCGCCATCAGACAGGTCCCCCCGAGCTCATCTGCGCAACGTCCGAGCCCAATCAGCCGGCACCCGCCCCGCAGGGCCGGGCGCCGGCTGAGACTCGGGATGACTCACCGGCGCGGCCAGCTCCGGCCCCGCCTCGAACATCTCGTTCGTCTCGAAGTTCCAGAACCACTCCTCACCCGGCTCGAAACTCTGCACCAGAGGATGCCCGGAATCCCGGAAGTGCCCCGTCGCGTGCTGGCCGGGCGAGGAGTCGCAGCACCCCACGTGCCCGCACTGCGCACACCGCCGCAGATGGAACCACCAGCCACCGGCGGCGTCGCACTCCACGCACCCGTCCCCGCTGGGCGGCACGCTCGGGTCGATGCCCTTGATGTCGGTCATTCCGGCTCCTCGGTCGTGTCGTTGTCCACGGCGGTCAGGGGAAGCAGCACCTGGAAGCGGGTGTCGCCGGGCGACGACTCCACCTGGAGGGTCCCGTGGTGCTTGTTGACCACGATCCGCCAGGAGATGTCGAGCCCGAGGCCGGTCCCCTCGCCCACGGGCTTGGTGGTGAAGAAGGGATCGAAGATCCGCCCCCGGATGTCCGGCGGCACCCCGGGCCCGGTGTCCTTGAACTCCACCAGCAGCCGGTCGTGTTCGAGCGCGGTCCGGACGGTCAACGTCCCTTCCTCGCCGATGCTGTTGATGGCCTGCACCGCGTTGTCGATCAGGTTCGTCCACACCTGGTTGAGCTCGGCGGGGTAGGCCGGGATCCTCGGCAGGGTCCGGTCGTACTCCTTGACGACCTTGATCTGCCGCCCGATCTTCCCCGACAGCATCAGCAGCGTGCTGTCGAGGAGTTCGTGCACGTCGGCCACCTGGTAGGGCGCCCGGTCCAGCTGGGAGTACTGCTTGGCCGCGTCGACGAGGTGCGAGATCCGGGCCGTGGAGTCGTTGATCTCGTCCATCAGCAGCTCGGTCTCGACGGTGTAGTTGAGCCAGCCGATCGCGTTGGGCAGCATCTCCTCGCCCACGGTCGCCGCGACCTGGTCGAGCCAGTCCACGTCGAGGCCGCCCTGCACGAAGGTGGGCGCGATCCGCCAGCCCTCCTGGATGCCGTGGTCGTCGAGCCAGTCGGCGAGGGTGTCCTCCCGGTCGGACGCCTCCAGCGGGCTCAGCACGGGTGCCTTGGCGACGCGTTCGGCGGTGCGCTCCTGGATGTCGATGAGGTTCGACATGACCTCGGGGGAGTAGGAGGCCTGGGCGATGATGCCGAGCTTGTGCCGCATCTTGCCCACCCGCTCGCGCAGCGTCGCCGTGGCCCGTACCGCCGCCGCGGCGGGATTGTTGAGCTCGTGGGTGAGACCGGCGGACAACGAGCCGAGCGCCAGCAGCCGTTCCCGCTGCCCGATGGCCCGCTGGGTGTTCTTCGAACCGAAGAAGAGCCCCTCCAGCAGATGGACCGCCATCGGGAACCATTCCTGCATGAAGGCCGAGAACGTCTCCGCGGGCAGCACGAAGAACCGCGAGGGCTCGGTGACCCGCATGGAGCCGTTGTACGTCTGCTGCACCCGGTCACCGAGGTACGCCTGCATGGACCCCGCGTAGACCCCGGGCTGCGAGGTGCGGTTGATCTCGACGTCGTCGCCGCCGACCCGGCGGGAGAGCACGACCGTGCCCTCGATCATCACGTAGAAGCAGGTGGCGGGTTCACCCTCGGTGTACACGGGTCCGGGTTCGAACCGCTCCACCCGGCCCGCGCTGCACAGCTGCCCGAGCTGCTCGGGGGCGAGCTTCTCGAACAGGAACAGCGACCCGATCTCCGCGGGGCTGCACGGCATCAACCGCCCGCTCACGACTGCTCCAGATACCGGTGGACGAGCATCACGGCCATGGCTCCCTCTCCGACTGCGGACGCGACCCGTTTCGCGGACTCGGCGCGCGCGTCGCCCGCGACGAACACGCCGGGAATGTTGGTCTCCAGGTGGTACGGCGGCCGGTCCAGCTCCCAGTTGGCCGGCGGCCGCCCGTCCGGGGTGAGGTCGGGCCCGGCCAGGATGAACCCGTGCTCGTCGCGCAGCACGGTGCCGTCCAGCCAGCCGGTCAGCGGGGCCGCGCCGATGAACACGAACATCCACTGCGCGTCGACCAGTTCGGTCTCCCCGGTCTCGGTGTCGCGCAGGGTCAGCTGCTCCAGGTGGTCGGAGCCGTGCGCGGACTCGACGACGGTGCGCGGGCGGACCGAGATGTTGGGCGCCTCCTCGATCTGCTGGATCAGGTAGTGCGACATCGACGCGGCGAGGTCGGGGCCGCGCACCAGCAGGGTCACCGACTTGGCGCCCCGGGACAGGTACATGGCCGCCTGCCCCGCCGAGTTGGCGCCGCCGACGATGTAGATGTCCTGGCCCTGGCAGGAGGCGGCCTCGGTCAGCGCCGACCCGTAGTACACCCCGCACCCGGTCAGGTCCGTGCAGCCCGGCGCCTCCAGCTGCCGGTAGGACACACCGGTCGCCAGGATCACGCTGTGCGCGGCCACCGCCGACCCGTCCGAGAAGCGCACGGTGCGGGCCGCGCCGTTGACCTCCAGGCCCGCCACCTCACGGGCGGTGAGGATCTCGGCCCCGAACTTCGTCGCCTGCCGGCGGGCCCGGTCGGTGAGCTGAGCACCGGACACACCGTCGGGGAAGCCCAGGTAGTTCTCGATCCGCGAGCTCTGTCCGGCCTGCCCGCCGGTCGCCGAGCGCTCCACGAGCACGGTCCGCAGCCCCTCCGAGGCCCCGTACACCGCCGCGCCGAGCCCGGCCGGGCCGCCGCCGATGACGACGAGGTCGTAGAAGTCGGCGGTCGGGGTGGTGGCGAGGCCCACGTGGGCGGCCAGATCGGGGGCCTCCGGCTCGACCAGGGGAGTGCCGTCCGGGGTGATCACCACCGGCAGCCGCTGCCCGTCCTGGCCCGCGGCGGCCAGCAGCCGCCGCCCCTCGGGCTCGTCCGTGGAGTACCAGCGGTACGGCACCTGGTTGCGGGCCAGGAACTCCCGCACGTCCGAGGAGCGCGCCGACCAGCGGTGTCCGATCACCTTGGTGGCGGGCACCGGCCGGTAGTCGCTGCAGCGCCAGGCCTCCAGGAGGTCGTCGAGGACCGGGTAGAGCTTCTCCTCGGGCGGGTCCCACGGCTTGAGGAGGTAGTGGTCGAGGTCGACGACGTTGATCGCGTCGATCGCCGCGCTGGTGTCCGCGTACGCGGTCAGCAGTACGCGGCGGGCGCCCGGGTACACGTCCAGGGCCTGTTCGAGGAACTCGATGCCGTTCATCTGCGGCATGCGGTAGTCGGCCAGGATCACCGCCACGAGGTCACCGCGCAGCTTGAGCTCCCGCAGTGCCTCCAGCGCGGACTCACCGGACTCCGCGCGCACGATCCGGTACGACTCGCCGTAGCGCCGCCGCAGATCGCGGGCGACGGCACGGGAGACCCCCGGGTCGTCGTCCACGGTCAGGATGACGGTCCGCGCCGATTCGGCGGCCTGTGCCATGCGTCTCCCCACGCCGGGCGGTCGGTCGGGGCACGGCGCCCCCCGTGGTCACCGGCCCGGTCCCGCCCATCGTATGTTCGATCGCCCGGCTACGCGCAGGTATGCCTGACCCTGCCGGTGTCAGGCACGGCGCTCGCCCAGTACACAGAACTCGTTCCCCTCGGGATCCATGAGCGTCACCCACGGCTGCTCGCCCTGGCCCACGTCCGCGTGCCGGGCGCCCAGGGCCAGGAGGCGGGTGACCTCCGCCTCCTGGTCGTCCGGGCGGAAGTCGAGGTGCAGCCGGTTCTTGACGGTCTTCGCCTCCGGGACCGGCACGAAGAGCAGGCCCGGAATCCGGTCCTTGTCCGGGCGGATCTCGAACTCGTCCGGGGCGTCGCCGACCACCACCCAGCCCAGCGCCTCGGCCCACCAGCGCCCGAGGGCGACGGGATCGGCCGAGTCGACGATGACTTGCTCCCATTCCAAGGTCATGACGGCAGCGTAGTGAAGACTGGGGCTCACGGACGTGACCGCGAACAGGGAGGCCCCCGCATGACCCGCCCGATCACCGCAGGGATCGACGGAACCGAGGAGAGCCTCGCCGCGCTGGGCTGGGCCGCGCGGGAGGCGGTCCGGCGAGGCGTGGCGCTGCGGGTGGTGCACGCCTGGCGGTTCCAGCCGTACGAGGGCATCGACGCGGGGGACCGGGACACCCAGGCGGGCTGGGCGCGGGACGCCCTGGCCGAGGCCGTCCGAGCGGTCACCGGGCGGCACACCGGGCTCGACGTGGACACCGACCTCGTGGAGGGCGGCAGCGTCGACGTGCTGGTCAACGCGGCGTCCGACGCCGAGTTCCTGGTTCTCGGCTCCCGTGGGCACGGGCCGGTGGTGGGCTTCCTGCTGGGCTCGGTGGGCCAGCAGGTGATCGCCGAGGCGACGCGGCCCGTGGTCCTGGTGCGGGCCGGGGACCAGGCCACCTCGGAGGTCGCGGGGCACGAGATCGTCGTGGGTCAGGAGGGCGATCCGGAGGACAGCGCCGAGGTCATGCGCTTCGCCTTCGAGACGGCGGCGGCACGCGGAGCGGCCGTGCGTGCCGTACGGGCCTGGACGCTGCCGCCGGTGTTCGCCTACAGCCCGGGGTCGCTGAAGCTCCTCGACGAGGCCGGCGGGCTGGAGCCGTACGAGAAGAAGGCCCTGGCCGCGGCGCTCCAGCCGTGGCGGGAGCGTTTCCCCGACGTGCCGGTCGTCGAGCACGTGGAGATGGGCAGCGCGGGCCAGGTGCTGCTGTCGGTGACCGCGCGGGCCCAGCTGATGGTCGTCGGCCGCCGGGCCCGCCGTACGGCCGTGGGCGCCCGCATCGGCTCGGTCGCGCACGGGGTGCTGCACCACGCGGACTGCCCGGTGGCCGTGGTGCCGCACGCCTGACGTCAGTCGGCAGCGGCGGCGGGAGTGGGCTGGAGCGTCTCGCGGGCCTTGGGGAGGATGTTGTTGATGTAGTCGTCCACCGCGGTGTCGAGCCCGATGTCGTGCTGGGCCCGCTCCGACAGGTACCAGCGGTGTTCCAGCAGCTCGTGGTAGATCTCGGCCGGGTCCATCGACCCGCGTATCTCCAGCGGCACGGCCCGCACGGTCGGCCGGAAGACGTCCCGCACCCACCGGTGCGCGAGCACCTCCGGGCGGGCGCCGAGCGGGTCGCCCGGGGCGTAGTCGTCCTGGGTGGCCATCCAGCTCTCCAGGTCGTTCAGCAGCCGCCGGGCCTGGTTCTCCTCGGTGTCCAGGCCGGTCAGCCGCAGGAGCTGGCGCTGGTGGTGCCCTGCGTCCACGACCTTCGGCACGAAGGTGACGGTGTCGCCGTTCGGGGCGTGCTCGATCTGCATCTCGGCCACGTCGAAGCCGAGGTCGTTGAGCCGCCGGATCCGGCGCTCGATGAAGTGGTACTTGCCCGCCGGATAGACGGACCTGCGGGTCAGCTCCTCCCACAGGCTGCCGTAGCGCGAGCAGATCTCCATGCCGAACTCGATCGCGTCCACCGAGGGGTGCAGCGCCCCCGAGGCCTCCAGGTCGAGCAGCTCACCGCTGATGTTCACGCGGGCGAGGTCGAGGTCGTAGTCCCGCTGACCGGGGCTCAGCTGCGGATGCAGGTCGCCGGTCTCGGCGTCCACCAGATAGGCGGCGTAGGCGCCGGCGTCCCGCCGGAACAGGGTGTTGGACAGGGAGCAGTCGCCCCAGGCGAACCCGGCCAGATGCAGCCGGACCAGGAGGACCGCCAGGGCGTCCATCAGGCGGTGCATGGTGGCGGGCCGCATGGTCGTCTCGAACATCGAGCGGTACGGCATCGAGCCGCCCAGATGCCGGGTGACCAGCACCGACTCCAGCGGGGCCTCCTCGGTGTCGGTGCGCCTGGTGACCACGGCGAGCGGGTCGACGGCGGGTATGCCGAGCCGGTCCAGGTCGCGCAGCAGCTCGTACTCGCGCAGCGCCGGGCGCTCGGCGAGCTCCTTCACGGCGATGACCTCGTCGCCGGCTCGGGCGTAGCGCACCACGTGGCGGGATATGCCGCGCGGCAGCGGGACCAGGACCTCCTCCGGCCACTGCTCCAGCGGCAGGTGCCACGGCAGTTCGAGCAGGAGCGCGGGATGCTCCGGGTTCGTCGCGCTGATCTGCAGTGCCATGGTGCGGTGTCCTTCGCCGGCCGGTGATCGTCACCTCACCTTAGAGCGCGCGCTCCTTGGCCTGAAGTGCCGATTCACGGACTGGACCGCGGTGGACCGGGCCGTGCCCCGGCGCGAGCACGTCGCCCTCCAGCTCCGCGAACACGTCCAGCGACGCCACGGCACGCGCGCGTTCGTGGTGGAACATGTCCGGCAGCAGCTGGGGGCCCTTGACCCGCGAGGTGGGGTGACCGCTCACCAGGCCGTCGCCCGAGATCACCACGCCGCGGTCGGGGAGGTGGAAGGCGCAGTGCCCGTCGGTGTGGCCCGGTGTGTACACGGGCACCGGACGGCCGGGAAGGTCGAGGGCGCCCTCCACCGGGAAGGGCTGCGGGGAGACAACCGGCACATGGGCCGTGCCGCCCACGCGGATCGCGTGCACCGCCCACGGCAGCACACCGGGGCGCCAGCCGTTCTTCAGAACCGTCCCCACCGACACCTGGTGCAGGAACTCCCGCCGAGCGTGCGGCACTTCGGCCTCGTGCAGATAGACCGGCGTGCCGTAGGCGCTGCGCAGGTACTCGGCGGAGCCCAGGTGGTCGTTGTGGGCGTGGGTGATGAGCACGGCCGTGACCGCCTCCGGTGAACTGCCCACCTCCGCCAGGGAGGCGAGCACCTGGTCCCGGTCGCCCGGGTAGCCGGTGTCGACCAGGGTGGCGGAGCTTCCCTCGGTGAGGATCACCCAGTTGGTGTTGCTGCCGTGCACCAGATAGGTGCCGTCCGCGACTTGTTGCACGCCTGCGCTCATGATCGCCCCACCCGGTGAGTCCCTGCCCGACGGCACACAGCAAAGCAGACGCTCAGGCGATCCGGAGCGGCGGGTACCGGTCCTCCAGCGGTCAACTTCCCGCGGCCGATTCCGCCCGTCGTCTTCCCAGTTGAAGAGCCTGCCTCCGGCACGGTCGGGGTGGCTGCCGCGCCCGGGTCGTGGCGCCGGACGCGGCGGTCGGAGTCCCGCGCCCGGAGCGGCCGTCCCATCGGCTTGTCGCCGCTCCTCCCGGCCGCTGCCCGAAGGTCCGAGACTGCCTCCGCCACCGCCCGCGTGACGCCGGGCGCAGGGATCGGCGTCTTGCCTCAGCGGTACGAACACCACGGGACCGCCGCGCA
>NZ_KQ948147.1:886573-919093 GCF_001513955.1 Streptomyces pseudovenezuelae
TGGCGGGACGCGGTTGCCTCCGGCGCAGCCTGCGTGGCTGCCGCGCCCGTCGCAGTGGTCGGCGATACGACCGCCACGTGACCGGCGCGCCCCCCGACACCCGCGCCCCGGGCTCCGGCCCGCCGGCGCATGGGCCGGTCGACCGTCCTCCCTGTCTTCCCCGTCCGACCCCCGGAGGGACGAGGCTGCCTCCGGCACCGTCCGCCGGAGGCAGCCCCCGCGTGCGGCCGAGGCAGCCGCCTCTCCGCCTCAGTGCACGCCGTGCGGGCGGAACTGGATGCTGATGCGCGGTCCCGTCGCGCGCGTGGACTTCGGTACGGCGTGCTCCCAGGTGCGCTGGCAGGAGCCGCCCATCACGATCAGGTCGCCGTGGCCCAGCGGCCGCCGCACCGTCTCGCCGCCCCCACGCGCCGGCCGCAGCAGCAGATCGCGTGGCGCGCCGACGGAGAGGATCGCGACCATGGTGTCGTGGCTGCCGCCGCGCCCGCCCCGGTCGCCGTGCCAGGCGACGCTGTCCCGGCCGTCGCGGTAGTGGCAGAGCCCCGCCGTGGTGAACGGCTCGCCGAGCTCGTCGGCGTAGTGCGCGGTGAGCGCGTCGCGCGCCTCGGTGAGCACGGGATGCGGCAGCTCGTCGTCCCTTCCGTAGAAGGCGAGCAGTCGCGGGACGTCGACGACGTGGTCGTACATCGTGCGGCGCTCCGCACGCCAGGGCACGTCCGCGGCCAGCTGTTCGAACAGGATGTCCGAGCCGCCGAGCCAGCCCGGCAGTACGTCGATCCAGGCGCCGTGGGCGAGCACGGTACGGCGGATCCCGTCGAGGGTGCCGAGCCGGAGCTGGTCGGTCTGGTCGAAGAGGGAGCCCTGGAGGTGCGCGGTCATGAATCCAGCGTACTCCTAATTCGAAAATCTGTTCCCATGGGTTTCCGGCGGGGCCAGACCCTTTCGATACATCGATGTATCGGATACGTTGATGTATCGAACGGAGGGCCGACATGACGGTGGAGGAGACGACCAGGCGCGTGACCAAGCGCCGGGTCCGCACGCGCGCCAACCTCCTGGACGCGGCGTTCTCGGTGTTCGCCGCCAAGGGCTTCGGCCGGGTGTCGATCGAGGAGGTCTGCGAGGCCGCCGGATACAGCCGCGGAGCCTTCTACTCGAACTTCGACAGTCTCGACGAGCTGTTCTTCGCGCTCTACCGGCAGCGCGCCGACCTGATCGCCGATCAGGTCTCCGGAGCCCTCGCCCTCGACGGCCCCGGCCTCGACGTGCCGGCCGCCGTCGACCGGGTCACCGAGGTGCTGCTCCTGGACCGCGACTGGCTCCTCGTGAAGACCGACTTCCTGGTGCACGCGGCCCGCGCGCCCGAGGTCGCCCGGACCCTGCTCGAACACCGGGCCCGGCTCCGGCGCGCCATCGCCGACCGGCTGGCACGCACACGTGGGCACGCCGAACTGCCCGCCGTGCTGGTGGACGTCGAGGGCGCCGCCCACGCGGTGGTCGCCGCCTACGACGGGGTCACCGTCCAACTGCTGCTGGACGGGGACCTGGAGCGGGCCCGCGTCTGGCTGAAACAACTGCTCACCGCGCTGCTCACCGACGGCAGCGACACCACCGTATGAGGGAAGGGACGGTCGCCATGGATGCCGACGTCATCGTCGTCGGAGCGGGGCTCGCGGGCCTGGTCGCCGCGCACGAGCTCACCAGCCGCGGCAGGAGGGTCGCGCTGGTCGACCAGGAGAACGCCGCCAACCTCGGCGGCCAGGCCTTCTGGTCCTTCGGCGGGCTCTTCCTCGTCGACTCCCCGGAACAGCGGCGCCTGGGCATCAAGGACTCCTTCGACCTCGCCTGGAACGACTGGCAGGGCAGCGCGCAGTTCGACCGCGTCGAGGACGAGGACTCCTGGGCGGTGCGCTGGGCGCGCGCCTACGTCGAGTTCGCGGCCGGCGAGAAGCGGTCCTGGCTGGAGGGGCACGGCATCAAGTTCCTGCCCACCGTCGGCTGGGCCGAGCGCGGCGACCTCACCGCCCACGGTCACGGCAACTCCGTGCCCCGCTTCCATGTCGCCTGGGGCACCGGTACCGGAGTGGTCGAGCCGTTCGTCGGGTACGCCAAGCAGGCCGCGCGGGACGGGCTGCTGACCTTCTACCACCGCCACCAGGTCGACGAGCTCGTCGTCGAGGAGGGCGCCGCGCGCGGGGTGCGCGGCACGGTCCTGGCCGAGGACAACTCCGCGCGCGGTGTGGCCTCCAGCCGCGAGCGCGTCGGCGACTTCGAGCTCACCGCCCGGGCCGTCGTCGTCACCACCGGCGGCATCGGCGCCAACCACGACATCGTCCGCCGTTACTGGCCCGAGCGGCTCGGCACCCCGCCCGCCGAGATGGTCACCGGCGTGCCCGCCTACGTGGACGGCCGGATGCTCGACATCAGCGCGGACGCGGGCGTCCGCCTGGTCAACCGCGACCGCATGTGGCACTACACCGAGGGCATCCAGAACTGGGACCCGATCTGGCCCGGCCACGGCATCCGCATCCTGCCCGGCCCGTCCTCCATGTGGTTCGACGCCCTCGGCCGCAGGCTGCCCGAGCCCTGCCTGCCCGGCTACGACACCCTCAGCACCCTCAGGCACCTGCGCACCACCGAGGACATCGCGGAGCACGACCACTCCTGGTTCGTCCTCACCCAGAAGATCATCGAGAAGGAGTTCGCGCTCTCGGGCTCCGAGCAGAACCCGGACATCACCGCCAAGGACCGCGCCGGCTTCCTCAAGGAGCGCGTCCTCGGCAAGGGCGCGCCGGGACCGGTCGACGCGTTCCTGCGCAAGGGCGCGGACTTCGTGACCGCCCCGAACCTGGAACAGCTCGTCGAGAAGATGAACGGTCTCACCGACAAGGCACTCCTGGACGCCGCGGGCCTCCGCCGCCAGATCGAGGCCCGCGACCTCCAGATCGCCAACTCCTACAGCAAGGACGCCCAGGTGCAGGGCATCCGCAACGCCCGCCGCTACATCGGCGACCGCCTCGGCCGGGTCGCCACCCCGCACCGCCTCCTCGACCCGGCCGCCGGCCCCCTGATCGGTGTCAAGCTGCACATCCTGACCCGCAAGACCCTCGGCGGCATCCAGACCGACCTCGACTCCCGCGCCCTGGGAACCGACGGCCGGCCCCTCGACGGGCTGTACGCGGCGGGCGAGGTCGCCGGCTTCGGCGGCGGCGGGGTCCACGGCTACAACGCGCTGGAGGGCACCTTCCTCGGCGGCTGCCTCTTCTCCGGGCGCGCGGCGGGCCGGGCGGCGGCGAAGCAGGTCGGCTAGGACCCCAGCAGGCGCACCAGCACGGTGGCGTGGCTCTGCTCCGGCGTCTTCGACGCGGTCAGCAGGGTCACGTCACCCCGGCCCGCCAGCTCCCGGACGCGGTCGAGCAGTCCCGCCGCCTCGGGATCGGCCAGCTCCGCCTCGTACCGCTCGGCGAACTCCTCGTAGGAGCCCTCGCCCGCGTGGTACCAGCGGCGCAGCTCGGTCGACGGGGTGAGCGCCTTCGGCCACTCGTCGACGCGGGCCGCTTCCTTGGACAGGCCGCGCGGCCACAACCGGTCGACCAGGACGCGGACGCCGTCCTCGGGCTCGGGGGGTTCGTAGACACGGCGGACGCGCACGCTCACGGGCGGCCTCTCGACGAAGTGACGACTGCGTCGGGAGCGTACTGCGGAGCCCGTCGCGACTTGACCTGATCAAGGGTGAGTTGCGGGGGAGGGGGCCTTTAGTGTGAAGCGGTTGTCCACCCCCCGACCTGTAGGAGAGCACGTGCCGAAGGCCGTCAGACGCACCTTCGTCCTCGTCACCACCCCCGTGGCCCTCGCCGCCCTGCTCGGGGCCGCCGCGCCGGCGTCGACGGGCTCGCCCGGAGCCGGCGACCCCTACTTCCCGCTCGCCGGGAACGGCGGCTACCACGTCGGCCACTACGATCTGACGCTCCGTTACGACACCGGCAGCGGTCGTCTCGACGGGAAGGCGGTCCTCACCGCCCGCGCCACCGAGCGCCTGACGCGCTTCGACCTCGACTTCACGGGGCTGACCGTCACGGGCCTGACGGTCGGAAAGGCCAAGGCCGGGTTCCGCCGCTCCGGACAGGAACTCGTCGTCACCCCGCAGCGCGCCCTGCGCAAGGGGGAGCGATTCACCGTCACCGTGACCTACCAGGGGAAGCCCGCCCCCGTCACCGACCCGGACGGCTCGCTCGACGGCTGGATTGCCACCGACGACGGAGCCTTCGTCGCAGGGGAACCGCAGGGGGCGATGACCTGGTTCCCGGCCAACAACCACCCCACGGACAAGTCGTCGTACGACTTCACGATCACCGTCCCCCAGGGGCGCACCGCGGTCGCCAACGGCGTCCTGTTCTCCCGGCGGACCGTGCACGGCAGGACCACGTTCCGCTGGCACCAGAGCGAGCCCATGGCCGCCTACCTGGCCACCGCGACCGTCGGCAAGTTCAAGGTGGAGCAGTTCACCACCGGGAACGGCATCCGCGTCTACAACGCCGTCGACGCGCGCGAGGCCGCCGCCTCGGCACCCGTGCTCAAGAAGCTGCCCTCCGTCCTGGAGTGGGAGAGCAAGCTCTTCGGGCCCTACCCGTTCCGCGCCGCCGGATCGATCGTGGACCACGCCCACAACGTGGGCTACGCGCTGGAGACCCAGAGCCGTCCGGTCTACGACCGCGCGCCCGACCTGAGCACCCTCGTCCACGAGAACGCCCACCAGTGGTTCGGCGACTCCGTCTCGCTCACCTCCTGGAAGGACATCTGGCTCAACGAGGGCTTCGCGACCTACACGGAGTGGCTCTACGCCGAGCAGCACGGCGGCGACAGCGCGCAGAAGACCTTCGACGCCCTGTACGCGAAACCCGCGAGCGACGGCCTGTGGGAGTTCCCGCCCGGCAACCCCGGCAGCGGCGCCAACATCTTCGGCACCCCCGTCTACGCCCGCGGGGCCATGACCCTGCACGCGCTGCGCACGGCCGTCGGCGACCGGGCGTTCTTCCTGATCCTGCGCGCCTGGGCGTCCGGACACCGCTACGGCCACGGCACCACCGCGCAGTTCGAGCACCTCGCGCAGCGGGTGTCGGGCAAGGACCTGGACGGGCTGTTCCGGACCTGGCTGGACACGCCGGGCAAGCCGAACCGACCCTAGAAGCTGACGAGTTCCTTACAACTGTCGGCCACAGTCGTTTCATGATCACACGCAGAACCCATGTCACTCTGCTCGCCGCATCCCTGCTTCTCACCGGATGCGGCGGCGGAGCCGTGGCCGGGACGGCGAGCATGCCCACGCCGTCCCGGGAACCGTCGCCGCCCGCTCCCTCGCCGGAGAGCTCCGTCGAGGTCGCACCCCGGCAGATACCAGGGCTCGGCCCGAAGACGTGGGCGAGAATCCCGGCCGGCACCCGGCAGGCCGTCGTGGTCACCGGGCAGGGCCGCGACTCGCCGGACTCCACCGTGGTCCTCTACCAGCGCACGGCGGCCGGCTGGCGGGCCGGCGCGCAATGGCCCGCCCACAACGCCCTCAAGGGCTGGTCCGACCACCACCTGGCCGGCGACCTGCGCTCACCGATCGGCGTGTTCACCCTCACCGACGCCGGAGGGCTGCTGAAGGACCCCGGCACCAGGCTGACGTACGACCGCGGTGTCGGCTTCACCTCGCCCGGCACGGGCTTCGAGGGCGAACCGCTCGCCGGGTCCTTCGACTACGTGATCGCCATCAACTACAACCGGCGGCCCGGCACGTCACCGCTGGACTGGACCCGGCCCATGGGCGCCGGGCGCGGCGGCGGGATATGGCTGCACGTCGACCACGGCGGTCCCACCCACGGGTGCGTGAGCATCGCCGAGAAGCACATGAAGGAACTGCTGCTCACCCTGGACCCCGCCCTGCGTCCCGTCGTCGTCATGGGCGACGCCAAGTCCCTCGCCCGCTGAAGCGCTTAGGATCCGCCGGGTGTGCGCACATGTGCTGGTCGCCGAGGACGACGAGATGCAGGCCGAACTGATACGGCGGTCCCTGCTCGCGGAGGGCCACACGGCCACCGTGGTCCACGACGGCCGGGCCGCCCTGGACGCGGCCCGGCGGGTCGCCCCCGACCTCGTCGTCCTGGACCTGATGCTGCCGGTGATCGACGGCTTCGGCGTGTGCCGGGTGCTGCGCCGCGACGCGGACATCCCCGTCGTGATGCTCACCGCACGCTCCGACGAGGACGACGTCCTGCTGGGCCTGGAACTGGGCGCCGACGACTACATGACCAAGCCCTACAGCCCACGCGAGCTGATGGCCCGCATCCGGACCGTCCTCAGACGCAGCGGACGGGGTGCCGAGTCCGGCCGGCGTGAGGATCCCGCCGTCCGCGCCGGAGACCTCGCCGTGGACCCCGTACGGCACGAAGTGCGGTGCGACGGGGCGCCGGTGGAGGTCACTCCAGCCGAGTTCGAGATCCTGCTGGCCATGGTCGCCGAGCCCGAACGGGTCTTCTCGCGGCGGCAGTTGCTGGAGATCACCCGGGGCACCGACCGGGCCTCCACCGAACGGGCCGTGGACGTCCACATCATGAACCTGCGCCGCAAGATCGAGGCCGATCCGCGCCGCCCGGCGCGACTGCTGACGGTGTTCGGCGTGGGCTACAAGCTCAGCGGCGGCCGCGGATGAGCGCGCGGATACCCCTGCACAAGCGATTGCTGGTCCGCCTGCTGATCACGTCCGGGCTCATCGCCGTGTGCTCGGTGGCCGCGACGGCCTGGCTGGCCGTGGCGACCACCACCCAGGCCCTGCGCGAGGAACAGGGACAGGCACTCGCCGACGACATGGACGTCCTCGCCGAACTGAGCGGGTACGCGGCGACCCACCCCGACTGGACCGGGGTGGCCGCCACCGTGCGGAAGCTGTCCGCGAGGACCGGCCGGCGCATCGCCCTGACCGCCGCGGACCGCCGGGTCATCGCCGACTCCGCGCCGCCCGGCACCTCCCTGCCCCCGAGCGCGGCCGCCGCCGTCGACCCGCTGCACACCGACACCTACAGCGAGCGCGGCGCCCAGATCTCGGGCATCGATCCGCGAGCGGTGGGCCCGTACCGGCTCACCGAGGCGGAACGCCTCAAGGTCGCCGCCCTGGCCCGCAAGCGGCAGCTCTGCTTCTCCCGGTTCGGTGTGGAGACCAGCCTGAGCCGCGCGCCGAGCGGACGGACCGTCCTCACCGACGACGACAGCGGCTCCGAGCCCGACTACGTGCCCGACGCCTGCGCCGACGGACTGCTCAACACGCCCACGCCGACCGAGCAGACGGCGGTCAAGGCGCTCCAGGGGCTCGCCCGCGACTGCCTGACCAAGGCGGGCCTCGACCCCCGGTCCGCCGCGCTGCTGGGGACCCCACCGACCGGCCTTGACCTGCGCACTCCCGCCCCCGGCAAGCTCGCCGCCAAGGAGGCGCGCCTGGTCCAGCCCTGCCTCGACCAGGCCCGCCGCGCCCAGCTCGACCCGTACGTGGCACCGGTGGCCGAACTCTTCCTGGGCACGGGGGACACCCCCGCCGTGCTGTTCGACATGTCCCCCGCCAACAAGGCCAAGGTCGTCGGCACCGCGTCGCTCGTGCTCGCCGTCACCGTCGCCGCGACCGCCCTGGTCGCCACCCGGCTGGTGCGGCCCCTGCGCGCGCTCACCGCGGCGGCCCAGCAGCCGCCAGAACTCCATGTGCGGGTCCCCGTCACCACCCGGGACGAGACCGGCATCCTCGCCGTCGCCTTCAACGACCTCACCGAGCGCCGTGAGCGCCTGGAGGCCCAGCGCAAGGCGATGGTCAGCGACATCGCCCACGAACTGCGCAGCCCGCTCACCAACATCCGCGGCTGGCTCGAAGTGACCCGGGACGGGCTCGTCGACCCCGACCCGGCCCTGCTCGCCTCCCTGCACGACGAGGCCCTGGTCCTGCAGCGTGTCATCGACGACCTCCAGGACCTCGCGGACGCCGACGCCGGCACCCTGCGCCTGCACCGGGAGCCCGTCCGCTGCGACGAACTCCTCCAGCAGGTCGCCGCGGCCCACCGCGTCGCCGCCGACGCGGGCCGGGTCGAACTGCGCACCGACGTCGGCGGCGAGCCCTGGCTGGACGCCGACCCGGTCCGTATGCGGCAGGCGCTCGGCAACCTGGTGTCCAACGCGCTGCGCCACACCCCGGCCGGCGGCTCGGTCGCCCTGTCCGCGCGCCGGGACGGCGACGAGATCGTCCTGGAGGTCGCCGACACCGGTACCGGCATCGCGCCCGACGAACTCCCGCACGTCTTCGAGCGGTTCTGGCGCGCGGAGAAGTCCCGCAGCCGTCGTACCGGTGGCTCGGGACTGGGCCTGCCCATCGTCCGACACCTGGCCGCGGCCCATGACGGAACGGTCGCCGCAGCGAGCGAGCCCGGCACCGGCAGCGTCTTCACGCTCCGGATGCCGGGGGGCCAGGCGCCCCGTCCGGACGCCTGATTCCGCGCGTGGCATGCGGCGGGAATCCCGTAGGCCCGCGAGAGGAGAGGGAGATCGGGAGACGCGCGTGCCGGACGGGACACCGAACGGGCCCGGTGGACCGGACCCGTTCAGATTCGCCCGTCAGCCCGCCCTTCTCCGTGCGGCGGCCGCGCGCCGGGCGAGCGCCCGGCGTTCCGTCTCACTGGTGCCGCCCCAGACGCCGATGCCCTGGCCCGTGTCCAGCGCCCACTGAAGACACTGCTCCTCGACGGGGCAGCGCCGGCAGACGGACTTGGCCTGCTCCGTCTGGACCAGCGCCGGACCGGTGGTGCCGATCGGGAAGAAGAGATCCGGGTCCTCGCGGCGGCACGCGGCATGGGTTCGCCAGTTGTCCATCAAAGTCACCTGCGATCGAAGTCGTACGTGCCCTCGTGCATGCCTTACTCGCTTTCGGGTCACCTGTCGATGCGCCGTGAAACCACCGGGTCCCGTGAGACGCGACCGGTCACTGCTCGCGAACGCCCCACGGGGAGCCGTAGGCGGTCAGCAGATCCAGGAACGGCCGGGCCGGGAACGCCTCCGGACCGAGGACGCCCGTGCCGGACCAGGCGCCGGTGGCGAGGAGTTCGAGGGCGACGACCGGGTTCACCGCGGTCTGCCACACCACGGCCTGACACCCGTACTCCGCCATGGACCACTGGTTGTCGACCACGTGGTAGAGGTACACCTCGCGCGGCGCCCCGTCCTTGACGCCCTTCACCCAGGTGCCCGCGCAGGTCTTGCCGTGCATCCGGTCGCCCAGGGTCGCCGGGTCGGGCAGGCACGCGGCCACCACGTCCCGCGGGGACACCGCGACCGGACCCGCCGGTCCCGGCACGGTCACCGGCTCGGTGCGGTCCAGGCCCAGCAGGTGCAGCGTCTTCAGCGTCTCGACGAACTCGCGGCCCAGACCGTACTTGAAGGTGACCCGGCGGGCACCGACCCAGCGCGGGACGAGCAGCACCTCCTCGTGCTCCACGTTCACGCACTCGACCGGGCCGATGCCCTCGGGGAAGTCGAAGACCTCGGGCTCGCTGAAGGGCTCCGTCGTGAACCAGCCGCGTTCGGCCTCGTAGACCACCGGCGGGTTGAGGCACTCCTCGATGGTGGTCCAGATGCTGAAGGAGGGGGCGAAGTCGTAGCCGTCGACGGTGAGGTTCGCCCCGTCGCGGACACCGATCTCCTCGATCTCGTCGAAGAGTTCGTCGGCCGCGTACCGGGCGAAGACGTCCGAGAGGCCCGGCTCCACGCCCATGCCGACGACGGCCAGCGCGCCCGCCTTCTCCCACTCCTCGGCCTGCGCGAACTGCTCGTCGCCGAGCTTGGTCCCGCACTCCTCGTACGGCCGCTCGGGATGCGGACGGGACAGGGACATCGCCATGTCGACATAGGTCGCCCCGGCGGCGCGCGCGGCCCGGAACAGGGGCATCACGAACCGCGGGTCGGTGGCGTTGAGGAGGACGTCGCAGGCGTGCCGCTCCAGCAGAGCGGTCACGGCCGACTCGTCGCCCGCGTCCACGCGCTCCGCACGGAAGCGGCGGCCGCGGTCGCCGAGCGCGGCCACCGCGGCCTCGGCGCGGGCCGGGTCGTAGTCGGCGACGACCATGGCGTCGAGGAACGGCCGCCGGGCGGCGATCCGGGTGACGGCGGTGCCGACGCCCCCGGCGCCCACGAGCAGTACACGCATGACAAACACTCCCTGACGGGTCGAGGTCGCAGTGGTAGGGGCCCTGGCGGAGATACAACGCCGCCCGCTCGCATAAGGTCAATGGCGTTGGCATAAGGAGGCTCACCATGCCGAAGCCCGTGGTTCCCGAGGCGCAGCGTCGACGGCGCAGGCCCACCAGGAGCGGGACCGTGCTGTCCGAGGAGCTGATCGTCGAGACGGCGCTGCGCATGCTCCGCGAACACGGCAGCACCGGTCTGACCGCCCGGCGCCTGGGTCTGGCCCTGGACGCCGACCCGAGCACGCTCTACCGCTACTTCCGCGGCATGGACGACCTGACGCTGGCCATCGGCGACGCCCTGATCGGCCAGGCGCTGGAGGGCTGGGCACCGACCGGGCAGTGGCGGCACGATCTGCGCGAGGTGGGCCTGCGCATCCACGCGGCGTACGTCTCCCATCCCCAGGCGGCGGTGCTGACGGCCAGCAGGGTCACCGGCCGGGCCAACGAACTGGCCGCGGACGAGGCGGTCCTGGACATCCTGCGCGGCGCGGGCTTCCCCCTGCGGGACACCGTGCGGATCTACCACGCCTTCATCGACCAGACGCTGGCCTTCGCGGCGCTGGACGCGGCCTCCCTCGCCCTGCCGAGCGCGGCGCTGGACGCCGACGAGGACAAGTGGCACTCGACCTACGCGCGCCTGCCCGCCGACCGCTATCCGAGGATCGCCGAGGCGGCACGTCTGCTGACGGCACGCATGGTCACCAGCGCCTATCCGACGGCGCTGGACATGCTGCTGGACAGTGTGGACAGGCAGCGTCCGCGAAGGGCGGCCGTCTCACCGGAGCGCTTCTGAGGCGGCCGCCGTGACGACATCGGCCACCGCGGCCAACGCCGGCGAGTCCAGCTTCCACTGCTGCCAGTACAACGGGACGTCGACCGGCCGGTCAGGGGCCAGCGCGACCAGCCGCCCGGACCGCAGCAGCGGATCCGCCTGCGCCTCGGGCACCATTCCCCACCCCAGCCCCAGCGCGACCGCCTCCACGAACCCCTCTGACGTGGGGACCGTGTGACGCGTCCGACCGGCCCCGGCCCGGCCGAGCTCGCGGAGGAACCCGTCCTGGATGTCGTCGCTCCGGTCGAACGTCACCACCGGCGCGTGCGCCAGCGCGTCCGGCAACGACCCGTCCAGCCGGCGCTCGACGAAGTCCGGAGCGGCCGCCGCGAGATACCGCATACGCCCCAGCGTCCGCACCGAACACCCCGCCACGGCCTCCGGCGACGACGTCACCGCCGCCATCACCAGTCCCTCCCGCAGCAGTTCGGCCGTCCGGGTCTCGTCCTCGCGCCGGAGCTCGAAACACAGCCGCTCCTGTCCCGGAACCCGCCTGAGCGCTCCCAGGAACCAGGTCGCCAGGGAGTCCGCGTTCACCGCGACCGACACCCGGGTCACCTCGCCCTCGCCCGGCAGGCCCAGCGCGGCGAGCGCGTCCCGCTCCAGACGGGCCAGCTGCCGGGCGAACCGCACCACCACCTCGCCCGACTCGGTCGGCCGCACCGGCTTCGTACGCACCAGGAGCACCCGCCCCGTGCGCTGCTCCAGTGCCTTCACCCGCTGGCTCACCGCCGAGGGCGTCACGTGCAGGGCGGCCGCCGCCGCGTCGAACGTGCCCTCGTCGACCACCGCGAGCAGCGTCCGCACCTGATCGAGGGGAAGCTCGGCGCCCTGGGTTGTCGTCATCACGAGAGCTAATGATAGATAAGAATCTTTAGCTGTACGTGCGGTGATCGTCTCCGTACCGTCGAAGCCATGTCCGCTTCACTGTCCGCCGCTGCCGCGGGTTTCGGCACCGGTCTCTCCCTCATCGTCGCCATCGGCGCCCAGAACGCCTTCGTCCTGCGCCAGGGGATCCGCCGCGACGCGGTCCTCGCCGTCGTCGGCATCTGCGCCCTCTCCGACGCCCTCCTGATCACCCTCGGCGTCGGCGGTGTCGGTGCCGTGGTGGTGGCCTGGCCGGGCGCGCTGACCCTGGTCGGCTGGATCGGCGGCGGCTTCCTGCTCTGCTACGGCGTCCTGGCCGCCCGCCGGGTTCTGCGGCCCGCGGCGTCGGGCCTTCGGGCGGAGGGCGAGGTGACGGGCTCCCGGAAGCGGGCGGTGCTGACCTGTCTGGCGATGACCTGGCTCAACCCGCATGTCTATCTCGACACCGTGTTCCTGCTCGGCTCGGTGGCCGCCGACCGCGGCCCGCTGCGCTGGACCTTCGGGCTCGGTGCCGTGCTCGCCAGCCTGTGCTGGTTCGCCGCGCTCGGGTTCGGGGCCCGGCTGCTCAGCCGCTTCCTCGCCCGCCCGCGCGCCTGGCGGGTCCTCGACGGACTGGTCGCCACGACGATGATCGCCCTGGGCCTCACCCTCGTGGCCGGGGCGTGAGGCCCACAGGCGTTCCACAGCCCGAGACCTCGCCTCCCGAACGCCTGGACGATGCTGCGATAGTGAACCCCGGATCCGTTAGATGTATCGAGCAACCAGGAATCGCGTGGACACCGGCGAGAGCAGCACCGAACCCAGGAGCACCGACCCGAGGACACCGGCCGCGGACGAGACCCCGCCACCCCGGCGCGGCTGGCGGCGCTGGGCGATGGACACCCGCCCGCTGCGCATCCCGGCCTACCGCCGGCTGTGGACGTCGACCATCGTCACGGCCGTCGGCAGCCAGCTCACCGCCGTCGCGGTGCCCAAGCAGATCTACGACATCACCGGCTCCTCGGCCTGGGTCGGCGCCGCGAGCATGGCCGGGCTGCTCCCGCTGATCGTGTTCGCGCTGTGGGGCGGCGCGGTCGCCGACACCATGGACCGCCGCAAGCTGCTCCTCATCACCAACAGCGGCATCGCCGTCACCTCGGTCCTGTTCTGGCTCCAGGCGGTCAGCGGGCTCGACTCGGTGGCGGCCCTCATGGTCCTGCTCGCGGTGCAGCAGGCGTTCTGGGGTCTGAACGCCCCCGCCCGCAACGCCTCCATCGCCCGCCTGGTCCCCGAGGGCCAGCTGCCCGCCGCGAACGCCCTCGGCTCCACCGTCATGCAGACCGGCCAGGTGGTCGGCCCGCTGCTCGCGGGGGTGCTGATCCCGGTGATCGGCCTGCCGGAGCTGTATCTCATCGACGCCCTGGCGCTGTGCGTCACGGTGTGGGCGGTGTACCGGCTGCCCTCCCTGCCGCCGCTCGCGAGCGCGGTGGCGCGCCGGGCGGGCGTACGGGAGATCGCGGAGGGCTTCCGGTACATCTCGGCCCACAAGGTGCTGCTGCTCTCCTTCCTCGCGGACATCGTCGCCATGGTCCTCGGCATGCCCCGGGCTCTGTTCCCGCAGCTCGCCTCCGAGACCTACGCGCCGTACGGCGAGGGGCTCGCGCTGGGACTGCTGTTCGCCGCGATCCCGATCGGCGCGGTGCTCGGCGGGCTGTTCTCCGGCACGTTCTCGCGGGCCCGCCGGCACGGCTGGATGGTCATCGGCGCGGTCGTGGCCTGGGGTGTGGCCATCACCGGCTTCGGGCTGAGCAGCAGTCTCTGGCTCGCGGTGGTGTTCCTGGCCGTCGCCGGGGTCGCCGACATGGTCTCGATGGTCTTCCGCGGGGCGATCCTGCTGTCCGCCGCCACCGACGAGATGCGCGGCCGGATGCAGGGCGTCTTCACCGTCGTGGTCGCGGGCGGCCCCCGCCTCGCCGACGTCCTGCACGGCACCGCCGGCTCGGTCTTCGGCGCCCGCGCGGCGGTGGCCGGCGGCGGCCTCCTGGTCGTCGTCGTCATGCTGACCCTGGCGTTCGCCGTGCCGGCCCTGCGCCGATACCGGATCTGAGGGCTACAGGGTCCCCCTGCGGTGCGAGCCGTACTGCTCCATGAGCTTGCCCCGGGTCGTCTCCAGGCGGTGGGCGAGGATCTCGGCCACGCTGCGGACCAGGATCATCCCGAGCTGCCGGTCCTCCTCGCACAGCCGGAGCACCGCCGCCGCGTCGAACTCGTAGGCGCGCACGGGACTGAAGGCCTCCGCGCCGAAGTCCCACCGGTACGGCGGGAACAGCCAGGACCAGCCGAGCAGGTCGCCCGAGCCGAGTGCGGCGACGGTGACCCGGTGCTGCGTGGTCACCTGCTGGGTCAGTGACACAGCTCCGGAGCGGACGACCCAGAAGCGGTCGGCCGTACCGCCCGCCTCGAAGATGTGGACGTCCTCGGCGAAGGAGACCTCCTTGGCGAGCGTCATCAGGCTCTGGCGCTGCGGCTGCGGTAGTGCGGTCAGCAGTTTTATCGCTTTGGTCATGACGCGGGGCTCCTCGCCGGCGATGGATTCCGGTGTTGTGCCTACGCCCATTTCAGCGGCTGCCGCCGCTCGGGGCACCTCGGCGGATGTGAGGATCTGCGCAGGGCATGAAAAAGCCCTGGCTGGACGGGGGAGGCCAGCCAGGGCAGTCAGAGGTGGTGTCGGAGGACGGTATGTCGACTCCGTCACCACGTATGGATGAACCGTAAACCATCCATGGTGATTTCGCGCAATCGAATCCGAGGTGCGTGACCGGTTTCACTCGGCGTGCGCGTTTGCCACCCTGATCGTCGCTGTCGATCGGTGCGTACCGGTACGCCCGGCGGTCAGCGGCTGCCCGGCCTGATCACCTCGTCCAGCACCCTGGTCACCGCCTCGTAGGCCAGGGTGCGTACCGCGGCGTCCCGGGCGGCCTGCGGATCGGTGGGTTCCAGCTCGTCGCTCCGCGCCCGCCAGGACCGCTCCTCCTCCGCCGCGCAGGCCCGGGCCCGCTGGATCCGGCGCATCAGTTCATCTGAGTCCACGACATCCGTCATACAGATCGCGTACCCCGGTAACGCGATCGAATGGCCGGGAGTCCTGGCCGGAACGCGGAGGTTTGACCCGGCGCCCAGAGGTCAGCCGATGGATGGAGGCCTGCGGAGGGCGCGCACCGTACATCACGGTCACCGTGTCCGTGGGTCCGGCCGGGCCCGGCTGCTGCTTCACCGACCTGAGAACCACCTGTCGATCCACTGATCAGGAGCCACGTCATGTGCGACGAGCACAGGACCGAAGCCGCCCCCGAACTGTCCGTCGCACGCCGGCGCGTACGCCCTCGGCCGTCCAAGCCGGCCGAGGCCCGCCGGGCGGTGGAACGGGCGGTGTCCGAACGCTGCCGCGCCACCCACACCCCGTGCGACGCGCAGGCACTCTCGGACGCGTTGCTCGTCGCCTCGGAACTCACCACCAACGCCATCCTGCACGGCGGCGGCGTCACCGACTTCCGCGTCACCGTCGAGGGCCGGGGCGTGTGCGTGTCCGTCAGCGACGGCAGCGCCGAGGTGCCGGTCGCCAAGGCGCCCGTCGACCCGCACGGCAGGTGGCGGCCCGGCGGCCACGGCTGGCCGATCGTGTGCCGGCTGGCCCGCGACGTCCGCGTGACCGACCTGCCCTCGGGCGGGAAGTGCATCACCGCCGTGGTGCCCCTGAGCTAGCGCGGCACCTGTGGGAAAGCCGCCGGAAAACGGAGTTACGCCGCCGGAGTTTGGGTGCCATAGGGCAGGGCAGACGCACATTCGTGCTTCGGACCGGAGGCGCCCCAGCGGGAGCGGTATGGCTGCTGCGGGCCCCCTTCGGTGGTCCCGGCGTCGTTCCTCCCGCGGTCAGACCCTGAACCCGTTCTTCAGGAGCGAATCCGCATGCTCACCGACACGTCGACCAGCCGTACCACCACCCAGGACCGTTCCTCCGCTTCCGGCAGGCGGCGCCACGACGACGCCCCTGACACCATGGCTCTCTTCACCCGGCTCGCCGGGCTGGAGGAAGGCCCCGAACGGGACGCCCTGCGCGACGAACTCGTCACCGCCTGGCTGCCCATGGCCCACCGCATCGCGGGCCGGTTCCGCGACCGCGGGGAGTCCATCGAGGACCTGCGCCAGGTCGCGGCCCTCGGGCTCGTGAAGGCCATCGACCGGTTCGAACCGGAACGAGGCGCCTTCGAGAGCTACGCCGTCCCCACCATCACCGGCGAGGTCAAGCGCCACTTCCGCGACCGTATGTGGGCCCTTCGGGTCCCCCGCCGTGTGCAGGAACTGCGCAACAAGGTGCGAGTGGCCCGGCGCGAGCTCACCCAGAACCCCGGTTCCCCGGAACCGACGCCCGCCGCCCTCGCCGCCCACACCGGCCTGACCGAGGAAGAGGTCACCGCCGGCCTGGAGGCCCTCGAAAGCTTCAGCACGCTCTCCCTGGACGCCGAACTCTCGGCCGGCGACGACGGCTACAGCCTCGCCGACACCCTGGGCGGCCCGGACACGTCGTACGACGTGGTCGTCGACCGCGAGTCGGCCAAGGAGGGCCTGCGCCGGCTGCCCGAGCGCGAGCGCGCCATTCTCTACATGCGTTTCTTCGAGGACATGACACAGAGCCGTATCGCCGACCAGCTGGGCATCTCGCAGATGCACGTCTCCCGGCTCATCAGCCGCAGCTGCGCCCGGGTGCGCGACGAGGCGCTGGCCGACCGGTCGAGGCGGCAGGCCGACGGGCAGACCGAGGCCTGAGGGGGAGGGAAACAGATGCTGATACCCGATCGCACGTTCCTGCGGCGACTCGTCCAGGAGTACCAGGCGCTGCGGGCCGAGGAGTCCGCGACGGCCGCCGAACCGAGCCCGCGGGCCCGGGACCTCGCCTACACGCTCTGCGTGTCCACCGGCACCAGGGACGTGCGGCTGGCCCTGGAGACGGCCCACCGCCTGCTCGCCGCCCTACCCGAACCCGCGCGACTCGCGGACTGACCGCACATCGATCGACCGCACTCCGTGTGACCGCCCGCCAGGGCGGCATCCGGACTTCCAGGAGGTCCACATGACCACGAGCTCCACGGCCTCGACCGGCCGGATCGAGGCCAGGCGGGCGGCACGCGGCTCCGTCATGGAGGGCGCCGCCCGCGCGGGGTTCACCGCCCGCGGAGTGATCTATCTGCTGGTCGGTGTGCTGGCGCTGCAGATCGCCTTCGGCGACGGCAAGCGCCAGGCCGACCGCGGCGGCGCCCTCGCCGCCCTTGCCGACAAGCCGTTCGGCTCCGTCGTCCTGTGGGCCCTGGGCGTCGGGCTCGTCGGCATGGCCCTGTGGCGGCTGTCCGAGGTGGTGTTCGGCGCGGTCGGTCCCGACGGCGACAAGGCCACGAAACGACTGCTGTCGGCGGCCCGCTGCGTCTTCTACGCCTTCGTCGCCTATTCCGTGCTGTCCTTCGCGGTCGGCTCCGGCGACGGCGGATCCAGCGACAGGCAGTCCAAGGACGTCACCGCCCGGGTCCTGGAGTGGCCCGGCGGGCAGTGGCTGGTGGCCGTCGCGGGTGTCGGTGTCGCGGTGGCCGGTGTGTGGATCGCGGCCCAGGCGCTGCGCAGGTCCTTCCACGACAAGATGAAGCTCGCCCAGATGGGCCGGCGGGTCAGGAAGTTCGTCGATGTGACGGGCGTGGCCGGCGGAGTGGCGCGGGGCGTGGTGTTCACCGCCGCGGGCGCCTTCGCCGTCCGGGCCGCGGTCGACTACGAACCCAAGAAGGCGAAGGGCCTCGACGACACGCTCCGCTCCTTCGCCGACACCCCGCTGGGACCGTGGCTGCTCGTCCTGGTCGCCGTCGGCCTGGTGCTGTTCGGGGTGTTCTCCTTCGCGATGGCCCGCTGGCGGCGGGTCTGAGTGAGCCGCGCGTCACGGGGAACCCGGGATGCATGAACGAACCCGAGCTTCCGCCCGACGGTAGGCCCGTGGACGTCTACCTGGACCTTCTGCGCATCCGTATGGCCTCGGAGGACTACGAGCTTCTGCTCAGCGTGGTCCGCCCGGTCCTGCGGGCGATCGACGAACATCAATTGCCCGCTCTGGACTTCGCGCTGGAGGACAGCCGGCAGGACGGTCTGCCCCAGGAGGTCCGCGACGAGGCCGCCCTGGTCATCGCCACCGCGGTGACCGGTCGAATGGACAACAAGGTGATCGAACTCCATGTCGATGACAGCAGCCCGATCCGGGTGGTCACCGACGCGGACACGGCATCCGATCCGGTCCGCCTCGGTGAGATCGCCGACTACATCCGCGAACGCCGGCAACTCGACGACGAGTTGCGCGGCATCGCCGAGGTGAGCGGTCTGCCCACGGATCTGTGAGCACCGCGCCCTATCGCCGGGGCGCCGCCACCGGCACGTGCAGCGGCCGGGCCAGACCCACCACGGTCTCGTCCAGCCGCTGCACGTGCCGCAGCACACGGTCGGTGACCCGGCCGAAGCGGGGCGTGCCGGGGACCTCGCTCTCCAGCAGTGACGCGATGCTCGGCCCGGTCTCCACCGCGGCGGTGGAGCGCTCGTCGGCGACCCGCGCGGCGATGGCCCCGATGTTGTCCCCGATGCGCCGGCCGGCCCGGCGCAGCCGGGGATCCGCCGCGATCGAGGGATGGGTGGGCAGCAGTTCGGCCGTGGCCGCCAGCGAGCGCGCGTGGTACGCGCAGGTCTCCAGGAGCGCCACGACATAGCGGGCCGTGTCGCGCCGGGCCCGCAGCGGCGTGATCGGGTGGGTGAGCGGCTGGGTCGCCGCCCGCAGATCGGCCAGCGCCTGGTCCAGGTCGCGCGCCTGGTCGAGCAGTTCCTCGGGGGAGCCGCCGCTGAGCTGGTCCACTGCGGCCTCGGTGACGTCGTCGAGCCGCTCCAGCACGGTGACGAGCAGGTCGTTGGTACGGCGGTCCGTGCGCACCGGCAGGACGAACGCCGCCGCGATCACCCCGCAGGCCGCGCCGAGCGCGGTCTCCTCCACGCGCAGCACCAGCACCGAGAGGCTGTAGGTGTGCAGCAGCGTGTAGAGCAGGCCCAGGGCCGCGGTGACGAAGAACGACATCAGGGTGTAGGAGAGCGGCGCGGTGTAGAACATCGCGAACACCAGCACCAGCACCAGGGCGAACGCCGTCCAGGTGTGCTGCCCCACCACCCCGGCCAGCACGATCCCGGCCAGCACCCCGAGGACGGTGCCCAGCAGCCGCCGGTAGCCCTTGACCAGGATCTCGCCCGTGGACGCGGTGTTGATGAAGACGATCCAGCAGGTGAGCACGGCCCAGTACCAGCGCTGGCTGGAGAGGAACTCGCCGCCGACGATGGCGAGCGCGGAACCCACGGCGACCTGCACCGCGGCCCGCGTCGTGGGCCGGCTGAGCCCCGTGCGCTCCTCCGGTGTCCCGTCGTCCTCCTCGCCGGCGTCGATGACGGCGTCCTCGGCGTCCAGTTCCTCGCGCGAGCGGGCCGTCGCGGGGGAGTCGTCCGACTCGTCCTGCGGGCCGTCCAGGGCGATCCTGAGGCCCAGCACCGCGCGGGCGGCCTCGCCGACGCCCCGGAAGACGTCCTGGACGGCGGGCGGCGCGGGCGGCAGGTTCTCCTCCTCGCGGTAGCCGAGCAGCCGGTTGCGGACCTGGGACAGGGCCGTGCCGGACCTGGCGGCGGCCGGGCGCAGCACCAGCAGCCGCAGCGCCTCCAGATCGCGGCGCACCCTGGCCATGGCCTCGTCCCGGCCGGGCATCCGGCCCGCCCGCGGGGCCGGCGCACCGGGCAGATGCAGGGTGAGGGTGTCCGCGCGCTCGGCGCTGCGGGCCGTCAGCAGCAACAGGCCGAGCCGCTCGGCGGCGATCTCGGCGTCCGCGATACGCCGCTGCACCAGTCGCGCCGCGGCCGCGTCGGAGGTCCCCTCCTCCAGCCGCCCCTGGATCATCAGCGCCGTCTCGTGCAGCCGCGCGGTCCCCTCGCGTACGTCCTTCAGCGCCGCGTCGATCTCCTCGGGCCCGGCGTCCAGCAGTTGGAGCTGCGCGGACACCAGTTGGGCCAGCCGGACCCGGAAGGCCTCCCGCAGGCGTTCGAGCAGGCCCGTGGGGGTTTCCGGCACCAGCAGGAAACGCGCCGCGGCGCTGCACAGGAAGGCGACGCCGAGGACGCCGTACAGCTCGGGCAGGCCGGAGACGGTGGCGCCGACGAACAGGGAGACGAAGTAGACCTGGAAGCCGATCAGGCCGAGCGCGGTGCCCCGGTCGCCGAAACGGCGGCTGTAGACGGCGCAGAAGATCAGCGCGACGAAGAAGAGGTCACCGGCCAGCACCCGGGAGCTCAGCAGCGCGCCCAGGGACAGAGAGGCCAGCGCCACCGGGAGGCCCAGGGCAAGCGTCACGGCCTGGGAGGACCGCTGCTTCTCCCGGATGGAGAAGGTCGCGACCATCGCCGCGATCGCGCCCGCGACCAGATGCGGGACACTCGCCCCCAGCAGACCGAGCACGGCCAGCGTGAGGGCGATCGCCCCCACCGTGCGCAGACCCGCGGCCAGCCGGAGCAGTCCCGGGTCCGACGCCGCGACCCGATCGCGCAGCCTCGCTGTGTTCACTCCGCCGTACTCACTCCCGTGTCACGTCATGATCCGTTCCAGCATGGCACGGCGGGGTGGATCACTCGCCCTTGGCCTCCGCGAGGGTGTGGGCGACGAGCGCGTTGGCGTGGCCGTGCCCCAGCCCGTGCTCGGCCTTCAGCCAGGCGACCAGCTCCATGTGCCGGGTCAGCGGCGAGGAGCGGACGAGCTCCTTCCACTCGGCGATCGGGCGGCCGTACTTCTTCTCGATGGAGGGGAAGTAGCTCGCGGGGCCCTTCACGGTCTCGGCCATGGCGGTGTCCTTTCGGGGGCGCTGTGCTGTCTCTCCTGAGACCGCCGGCCGGCCGGAAACCGATCGGCGGCCCGGAGTGACGTGCGCCACACCTACGGGTCCAGCCGGCCCGTCCCCTCGACCTGCGCCCGGACCTGATCCGGCGTCAGGTACGCGTCGGTGTACTCGAAGTCCTTCAGCTTGGCGGGCTTGCGGGCCTGGAAGCCGGTCCGCACGAAGTCGTCGCCCGCGATGGCGTTGAGCGTCCAGTTCGTCGCCACCCGGACCTTGGCGACATTGGTGCGCAGCGCGGCCCAGTGGTAGCCGCGGGCGGCGAACTGGGCGGGCAGACCGCGCAGTTCGATGCCGAGCGGCTTGGAGACGGCGTCCGTGCCGCCGAGGTCGACGACGAGGCCGAGGTCCTTGTGGACGTACGGCTCCAGCGGCCGGCCCCGCAGCGTGGCGATGACGTTGTCGGCGACCTTCTTGCCCTGGCGCATCGCGTGCTGCGCGGTGGGCGGGCAGATCGCGCTGTCGTCGTCCTTGGCCTTGTCGGGCACGGCGGCGGAGTCGCCGAGCGCGAAGACGCCGTCCTGTCCCGGCAGGGTCATCTCGGCGGTGACCGCGAGCCGCCCGCGAATCGTTTCCGCGCCGAGGGTGGCCATGAGCGGGCTGGCGACCACGCCCGCGGTCCAGATCAGGGTCCGGGTCGGCACCACCCGGCCGTCGGTGAAGGTGACCTCGTCGGGGCCCGCCTTCTCGATGGAGACACCGAGCGACACGTCGATGCCGCGCCGGCGCAGGATCTCCTGCGCGCTGCGGCCGAGCTTGTCGCCCAGCTCCGGCATCAGCTTCGGGGCGATGTCGATCAGATGCCACTTGATCAGCGACGGGTCGATGCGCGGGTAGCGCTTGACCGCGGCGTGGGTGAGCTTCTGCAGACAGGCCGCCGTCTCGGTGCCCGCGTATCCGCCGCCGACGACCACGAACTGGAGCCGCGCCGCGCGCTCGGCCGGGTCCTGGCTGGCGTCCGCGAGGTCGAGCTGGGAGATGACGTGGTCGCGGATGTAGGCGGCCTCGGCGAGGGTCTTCATGCCGAAGGCGTGCTCGGTGAGGCCGGGGATGTCGAAGGTGCGGGTGATGCTGCCGGGAGCCAGCACGATGTAGTCGTACGGTTCGTTGATGATCTCGTCCGTGATGGTGCGGATCACGCAGACCTTGGACTTTAGGTCCACGCCGATCGCGCCGCCCGGGATGATCCGGGTGCGGTACTTCTTGCTGCGGCGCAGGGAGACGGCGATCGACTGGGGCGTCAGCACGCCGGAGGCGACCTGGGGCAGCAACGGGAGATAGAGCTGGTAGGCGAACGGCGTCACCAGGGTGACATCGGCTTCGTCCGGGGAGAGTTTGCGCTCCAGCCGGCGCACGCATTCGACTCCGGCGAAGCCGGCGCCAACCACCAGGATCCTGGGTCGTGTCACGGTGTTCATCCCTCTCTGCGGCTCCAGGCGGTCTGCCTCGAACGCCCTTCGTCTGCCCGTGCGGGCGTGACGAATGCGTCGAGGACCACCTTGCCCGTCCCGGCCTGAAAGTGCACCGGGAGAAAGGTGAAGGAGGTGCGCGGACCGGACGCGGGGAAATCGCCTGTGAGAGCGCCGGTCGCCGAATGTGTGTGCGGCAGAAGGGTATTGGGTGCTGTGGGCCCGCTCGCAGCCGAGAGCCGGGCTTCGCGCATCACTCGGGAGGAAAGGAGCAGTGTGACCACCGACAGAATCTGGTCGTACGCGCCGGACAGCGGATACGTCGAGGGACAGGACCTGACGGGCTTCAGCGTCGTCGCGAGCGACGGCACGATCGGACACGTGGACCGGCAGGCCGCCCCCCACGGCATGGCACACCTCGTCGTCGACACCGGCGTCTGGATCTTCGGCCGCAGCGTCCTGGTCCCGGTGGGCGTCGTCACCCGCGTCGACACCGACGAGCAACGGGTCACGCTGGCCTGCACCGAGTCGGAGGTGAAGGCGGCCCCCCGCTTCCGCACCGACAGCGAGACCCGTGACAGCGAGTACCTCGCGGCGGTCGGCGCCTACTATCTGCAGCTCGCGGCCTCCGCCTGACCGGACCGGGGGAGCGTCACCACGGCAGGAAGACGTGCACGTCCTTGCCTCGCTCGTCGGTCACCACGCTGACCTGGTCGCACAGGGCGTGCACCAGGTGCCAGCCGATGCCGCCGCCTCCCGTGCGCGGATCGAAGGAACGCGGGGCCGGCGGCGTCGGGTTGGTGTCGCGCAGCGTCACGTGCACGCCGTCGAAGGTGCGGCGCAGGCGCAGGACGAAAGGCCCCGGCGCGTACTGGACGGCGTTGGCGGCGAGTTCCGTGACCACCAGCAGGATGTCGTCCCAGTGCTCGGGGGTCGCGGGCGGCACGCTCTGGCCCAGGTCGTCCAGGAATTCCTCAGCGGCGAGCCGCGCACCCGTCACGCAATGCGGCTCGCCCGCGAAACGGGTGGTGCGGCTCGGAATCGCCTCGGAAGTCAGTGTCTCGTCCCAACGCGGCTCGGTGCCGTGCCGCTCTCACGGCCCGGCGTCAGCGGGTTGTCGTACTCTCTCACGTCGCCACTGAGCCGTGTTCCCGAGGGCGGGCGGCCCAATCGTCCCTACCTTCGGGAACGCGGCCGAGGGGTGGGTTTCAGCGGAACACGTTGTCCGAGTCGTCCCAGTTCAGCAAGTCCTCCTCCGGGGTGCGCCGGGCGCCGACCGAGCGGGCCTGGTACATCGCGTCGATCTCCATCGCGTAGCGGCGCACGATCTCGTCCCTGCGCAGCTTCATCGACGGCGTCAACAGACCGTTGGCCAGGTCGAACGGCTCCGGCAGCACCCGGAACACCCGGATCGACTCCGAGCGCGAGACCGTGCTGTTGGCGGCGGCCACGGCCCGGGCGATCTCCTCCCGCAGCGCGTTCTCCTCCCGGGCCTCGCGCACCGAGGGGTCCTGCTGGGCCACCAGGACCCCGCGCCAGTGGGCCAGGAACACCGGGTCCAAGGTGAGCAGGGCCCCCACACAGGGCCGGTTGTCCCCCACCACCACGGCCTGGTGGATCAGCGGATGCATTCTCAGCCGGTGCTCCAGGGCGGCCGGGGCCACGCTCTTGCCGCTGGTGGTGACGATGATGTCCTTCTTGCGGCCGGTGATCGTCAGATAGCCGTCGGCGTCCAGCCGCCCGAGGTCCCCGGTGGCCAGCCAGCCGCCGTACAGCGCGGCCCGTGACGCGGCCTCGTCGTTGACGTAGCCCTGGAAGACCGAGGGCCCGCGCACCAGGATCTCCCCGTCGTCCGCCACCCGGAGATCCACGCCCGGCAGGGGACGGCCCACGGTCCCGGACTTCTCCCGGCCCAGCGGCTGCATGGTGATCCCGCCGCAGGTCTCCGTGAGGCCGTAGCCGTCGTGGACGTAGACGCCGATGCCCTCGTAGAACAGGGAGAGCTCACGATTGAGGGTGGAGCCGCCCGAGGTGGCGCGGCGGGCCCGGCCGCCCAGCGCGGCCCGCAGTCTGCGGTAGACCGTGCGCTCGTACAGGGCGTGCTGGAGCCGCAGGTCGAAGCCGGGGCCGGGGCCCTCGCCCAGCCGCTGCCGCTCGCAGGCAAGGGCGAAGTCCCGGGCGGTGTCGGCGGCCCGCTCGAACAGGGCGCCGCGGCCCGACTGCTGGGCGGCACGCAGGAAGTTCTTGTAGATCTTCTCGAAGACCGAGGGCACGGCGTAGAAGTAGGTGGGGCGGAAGGACTGCAGGGCGGCCGCCAGGGCCTCCTCGTCCAGGTCGGGCTCGTGGGCCATGAGCAGCCCGCCGCGGATGCACACGCCCTGGATCATGAGGCCGTACACATGGGAGAAGGGCAGGAAGGCGAGGACGGACGGCTGCTCTCCCGGGGCCGCCGTGATGTGGCGCCAGCCTTCGAGGAGGATGTCGACGGGGCTCGCCAGGCCGCGGTGACTGAGCGCGCAGCCCAGCGGACGGCCCGTGGTGCCGGAGGTGTAGGCGACGACCGCAGTGGAGTCCGGCAGCACGATGCGGCGCAGCGACTCGACCGTGGCGAGCGGGATGACCCGGCCCCGCTCCCGCAGATCCTCCAGCGCGTCCGCGTCCAGCTGCCAGACATGGCGCAGCCGGGGCAGTGAGGCGCACACCGAGCCGACCGTCATCACCGCTTGCTCGTCCTCCACCACCACCGCCACACAGCCGGCGTCGTGCAGGATCCACTCGACCTGTTCGCGCGAGGCCGTCGGATAGATGGGTACGACCTCGGCGCCCACCGTCCACAGCGCGTAACTGAGAACCGTCCACTCGTACCGGGTCCGCGCCATGATGGCCACCCGGTGTCCGGGCGAGATCCCGGAGGCGACCAGTCCCTTCGCGAGGTCCACGACCTCGTCCCGCAGCTCCACGGCCGTGACCTCCTGCCAGGCCCCCGAGGAGCCCTCGGGACGGCGGGCGAGCACCGGCAGGGTCGGGTCGAGCTCCGCTCGCTCGAACACGCTGTCGGCCAGACCGCCGCTGGAGCGCGAGATGGTCCGGGGAGCGAGGGCGAAGTCGCGCATGCACTGCTCCTGACGTGTACGGGCTGTGACCGCGCCGACGAGCTCGGTCATCCGCGGTGCTCGAATGTAGCCCAGGCGCGAGCGAGTGGTACCTGGAATACGGAAGTAACCGGTCACCCGTGATCTGGTCGAGATCGAGGCCCCGGAACGGGTGCGTCACACGCACCCGACGGCCGCGCACCCGCGGGCAGGCCCCGCCCGCCGAGGGCCGCCGGCCCGGTGAGACCTACGCCTGGGTCAGCCGCACGCACTCGGTGACCACGCTCCGCAGGCTCCCGGTGCGCTCCAGCAGCTCACGCTGCACCCGGGCGCCGTTGCCGTGCCGCAGCAGTCCGGCACAGGACTCGCGGGCCCGGTCCAGGTCGCCGCTGTCGGCGAGCGCGTCCTCGACGTGGTCCAGCAGCGCCTGGACCACGGTCTCGGCCGGCATGCGGTGCATCGTCGCCGGGTGGAGCAGTTCCTCCGACAGACCGGAGCGCGCTGCCCGCCAGGCCGCCAGCCGCAGCAGGCTCACACTGTGCGTCGCCGGCTCCTTGTCCGCGCGCCACTCGCGCGCGGCCGTCTCCACCAGCCCCCGGGCGAGGGTCGCGAGCAGGACGGCGGTGTCCGCCTGCAGACAGACGTCCGAGACCCGGATCTCCACGGTCGGGTAGTTCCGGGACAGCCGGGCGTCGAAGTAGATCATCCCCTCGTCCAGGATGACCCCGGTCGCCACCATCTCCGCGACCCGCCGGTGATAGCGCTCCGCCGAGCGGAACGGCTCGGTCGGTCCGGCCGAGGGCCAGCGCTGCCACACCCGGCTGCGGTAACTGCTGTAGCCCGTGTCCTTGCCCTGCCAGAAGGGCGAGTTGGCGGTGATCGCGGTCAGCACGGACAGCCAGGGCTGGATCCGGTCGAGGACGGCGACGGCCTCCTCGTCGGACTCCACGGACACATGGACGTGACAGCCCATGACGAGCTGCTCCTGGGTGGCGATGCCGTATTGATCCGCCATCCACCGGTAGCGGCGGCCGACGCCCACGGAGGGGCTGACCGGCAGCGGGGAGGCGGCCAGGGAGACCACGGCACAACCACTGTCGCCGGCGAGCCGGGCGGCCTCCTTGCGGCAGCGCACGATCTCCGCGCGGAGATCGTCCATGCCCGACTGCGGGTGGGTGGCGAACTCCAGCATCTGGTCGTGCAGTTCCTTCTCGAAGACGTCCTGGTCCGGCTCGTCCTGCGCGGCCCGCGCGAGTACGGCCGCGGACAGCGCCTGCGGCTCGCCGGTCTCCGGGTCGACCAGGAGGAGCTCCTCCTCCACTCCCACGGTGCGCACGTGATACAGCCCCTTCTGTGGCCCTCGGCGACGACGAGGATGCTCGTCCTCGTACGACCCCGACTGCCCCTGCGGAGCCGGTCGGAACCTCCGCGTCGCCCGCGGGCTCAGTCGGGCATCGGGACCAGCCACACCGTCGCGAGCGGCGGCAGGGTGAGCCGCAGCGCCCCGTCCTCCGCCTTGACCGGGTCACGTCGCACGATGTCGCCGCCGCCGTACCGGACGGCGTCGGTGTTGAGGGCCTCCTGCCACAGGGGGTGACCCTCGGGGACGCCGAGGCGGTAGTCCTCGCGCACCACGGGGGAGAAGTTGGAGACCGCGAGCAGCGGACGGCCCGCCGCGTCGAACCTCAGGAAGGCGAAGACGTTGTCCTCGGCCGCGTCCCCGACCACCCACCGGAAGCCCCCGGGGTCGGTGTCGCGCTCCCACAGGGCGGGGGTCGCGCGGTAGACGGTGTTCAGGTCGCGCACGAGATCGCGGACGCCCCGGTGGTCGGGCTCGGCCTCGTACGTCGGGTCGAGCAGCCACCAGTCGGGGCCGTGGGCCTCGGACCACTCGGCGCCCTGGGCGAACTCCTGCCCCATGAAGAGGAGCTGCTTGCCCGGGTGGGCCCACATGAAGGCCAGGTACGCGCGGTGGTTGGCGCGCTGCTGCCACCAGTCGCCCGGCATCTTGGACACCAGGGCCTGCTTGCCGTGGACGACCTCGTCGTGGGAGATCGGCAGGACGTAGTTCTCGCTGTACGCGTACACCATCGAGAACGTCATCTCGTTGTGGTGGTACTTGCGGTGCACCGGCTCATGACTGATGTAGCCGAGCGAGTCGTGCATCCAGCCCATGTTCCACTTCAGGCCGAAACCCAGGCCCCCGCTGTCCGTGGGGCGGGTCACGCCGTCCCAGGCGGTGGACTCCTCGGCGATCGTGACCACCCCCGGCGCCCGGCGGTACACGGTCGCGTTCATCTCCTGGAGGAAGGCGACCGCGCCGAGGTCCTCACGGCCCCCGAACACATTGGGGCTCCACTGGCCGGAGTCGCGCGAGTAGTCGAGGTAGAGCATCGAGGCGACCGCGTCGACCCGCAGCCCGTCGATGTGGAACTCCTCGCACCAGTACACCGCGTTGGCGACCAGGAAGTTGCGCACCTCGACGCGTCCGAAGTCGAACTCGTACGTGCCCCAGTCCGGGTGCTCGGCACGCCGGGAGTCCCCGGGCTCGTACAGCGGGTCCCCGTCGAAGCGGGCCAGCGCCCAGTCGTCCTTGGGGAAGTGGGCCGGCACCCAGTCCATGATCACACCGATGCCGGCCCGGTGGAGCGCGTCCACGAGGTACTTGAAGTCGTCGGGCGTGCCGAGCCGGGAGGTCGGCGCGTAGAAGCCGGTGACCTGGTAGCCCCAGGAGCCGCCGAAGGGATGCTCGGCGACCGGCATCAACTCGACGTGGGTGAAGCCCAGGTCCTTGACATAGGCGGGCAGCTCATCGGCCAGCTGACGGTAGGTCAGCCCCTTGCGCCAGGTCGGCAGATGGACCTCGTAGACCGAGAACGGCGCCCGGTGCACCGGGAGCTCGCCACGCCGGGCCATCCACTTCTCGTCGCTCCACTCGAAGTGCGAGGCCGTCACCACCGACGCGGTCGCGGGCGGCACCTCGGCGCTGCGGGCCATCGGATCGGACTTCAGGAACCGGTCGCCGTAGCGCGAGGTGATCTCGAACTTGTAGCGGGCACCCTCGGTGATCCCCGGCAGGAACAGCTCCCACACCCCGGACGAGCCGAGCGAGCGCATCGGGAACGCCTGTCCGTCCCAGAAGGTGAACTCCCCGGCGACCCGGACCCCCTGGGCGTTGGGCGCCCACACCGTGAAACGGGTGCCGGTCACGCCCTCGTGGGTCATCGGTTCGGCGCCGAGCGCCTTCCACAGCTGCTCGTGGCGGCCCTCGCGGATGAGATGGAGGTCGGTCTCGCCGAGCGCGGGCAGGAAGCGGTACGGGTCGTGCACCTCCTGCTCGCCGTCCGCGTACGCCACCAGCAGGGTGTAGTCGGGGATCGCGTCGAGGGGCAGCAGACCGGAGAAGAGGCCGTCGCCCTCCGAGGTCAGCGGGCTGCGCTCGCCGTCGATCACCACGCTCACCGAGCGGGCGAAGGGCCGCAGGGCCCGGAAGGCGATCCCGCCCGGGACCGGGTGGGCCCCGAGCAGCCCGTGCGGGTCGTGGTGGGCGCCGGCCAGCAGCCGGCCCCGGTCCCCGGGGTCCAGCGCGGGGGCCGGCGCACAGTGCGCCGGTCCGGACGGCTCGGGCAGTGAGGTGTCGCGCAGGGCCACGGCTCAGTCTCCTCTCACGGCGAGTCGTTCGATCGCCGCCATGGGCACGGGCAGCCAGTCGGGCCGGTGCCGTGCCTCGTACAGGACTTCGTAAACGGCCCGGTCGGTCTCGTAGGCGCGCAGCAGGCCGTGCTTCTTGCGCGGATCCCATCCGGCGAGGGCGGCGTAGCCCCCGCAGAAGGCCTCCCGGCAGCGGCGTGCCCACTCGGGCCGCCAGGGCCGGCGCTGGCGGGCCGCGTAGTCGAAGGAGCGCAGCATGCCCGCGATGTCCCGCACCGGGGACTGGGCGGCGCACCGATCGGCGAGCGGGCGCGAGGGCTCGCCCTCGAAGTCGATGACGAACCACTCACGGCCCGCCCGCAGCACCTGCCCCAGGTGCAGGTCACCGTGAACGCGCTGGGCGGGCGGCCCGGAGTCGCAGGTGGCGAGCGCGCCGAAGGCGTTCCGCAGACCGGGGACGAACGGACGCAGCGCCGGCACGCTGTGCGCGGCGGAGTCCAGGCGTTCGGTCATCGCGGCCGCCGTGGCGGCGTTGTCGTCGTGGCCGGTGCCGGGGAAGGCCGCGGCCAGCGCGAGGTGCACCTCGGCCATGGCCCGCCCCAGTGCGTGGGCCTGCACGGTGAAGTCGTCACCCGAGGCGAGCGCCTGGAGCGCCAGCGCCCACCCGTCGGACGCGTCGCGCAGATACGGCTGGAGCACGCCGAGCGTGGCCTCCTGCGGGTGCGTGGTCCGGAACCAGGCGACCGGCGCCGGCACCCGGCGGCAGCCCTGCCCGGCCAGCGCGACCGGCACCTCAAGGTCCGGGTTGACCCCGGGCTGGACCCGGCGGAAGACCTTCAGGATGAACTCGTCGCCGTACACCAGCGAGGTGTTCGACTGCTCGGCCTCCAGCAGCCGCGGCGGGAGCCCGGCGGGCACCGGCACCGAGGGGGCGCGCTCGAAGCACAGCGGGCCGGCGGTACCGGGTTGCCGCAGCCGCTCCAGCAGCAGTTGTGCCGAGCGCGGGTCGTGCAGGGCGTCGTACACCGTGAGCCCGGCCAGCGGGCCCTGCTCGGCACGGCCGATGAGGGCGCGGCCGAGACGCGGCGAGAGGTGTTTGCGCACCCCGAGCAGCAACTGGTAGCAGTCACCCGCCGGGGCGCCGCCGCCGGGCGCGGGCACCCCGCCGTGACCGGTGTGGACCAGCAGGTGCAGACAGCCCGGGAACAGCTCGGTCATCGACAGCAGACCGAGCTCGCTCACGGGCCGGTCCTTGCCCGCGAACCAGCGCTGCCGCGGCAGCCATTGGCGCAGCAGGTCGCCGAGCGAGGCCATGAGATCGGCCGCGGGCGCGGGTCTCGGGCTGAGGGGTGCGGTCTTCGGCATGGTGACGCGTCCTTTCGTCGGCACGCTCAAAGGCGTCGGCCGATGCGGGATGCGACTCGGGAGAGCCGGAACCAGTAGAAGCCGTGCCCGCCGAGGGTCAGCAGGTACGGCAGTTCACCGATGGCCGGGAAACGCACCCCGCCGAACAGCTCGACCGGGTGCCGGCCGTCGAACTCGCGCAGATCCAGTTCGGTGGGCTGCGCGAACCTGGAGAAGTTGTTGACACACAGGACCAGGTCGTCCTCGTACTCCCGCAGGAAGGCCAGCACCGCGGGGTTGGACGACTGGAGCTCGGTGAAGGTGCCGAGGCCGAACGCCGGGTTCTGCTTGCGGATCTCGATCATCCGGCGGGTCCAGTGCAACAGGGAGGACGGCGAGGCCATCGACGCCTCGACGTTGGTGACCTGGTGTCCGTAGACCGGGTCCATGATGATCGGCAGGTTGAGCCGTCCCGGGTCGGCCGCGGAGAAGCCCGCGTTGCGGTCGGGGGTCCACTGCATGGGGGTGCGGACCGCGTCCCGATCACCGAGCCAGATGTTGTCGCCCATGCCGATCTCGTCGCCGTAGTAGAGGATCGGCGAGCCGGGCAGGGACAGCAGCAGCGCGGTGAACAGCTCGATGGTGTCCCGGTCGTTGTCGAGCAAGGGGGCCAGGCGCCGCCGGATGCCGATGTTGGCGCGCATCCGCGGGTCCTTCGCGTACTCGGCCCACATGTAGTCGCGTTCCTCGTCGGTGACCATTTCGAGGGTGAGCTCGTCGTGGTTGCGCAGGAAGATGCCCCACTGGCAGTTCTGCGGGATGGCCGGGGTCTTGGCGAGGATCTCGGAGATCGGGTAGCGGGACTCGCGGCGCACCGCCATGAAGATGCGGGGCATGACCGGGAAGTGGAAGGCCATGTGGCACTCGTCGCCGCCGGCCTGGTAGTCGCCGAAGTAGTCGACGACGTCCTCCGGCCACTGGTTCGCCTCCGCGAGGAGGACGGTGTCCGGGTACATCGCGTCGATCTCGCGCCGGACCCGCTTCAGGAACTGGTGCGTGGCGGGCAGGTTCTCGCAGTTGGTGCCCTCGGCCGCGTACAGATAGGGGACGGCGTCGAGGCGGAAGCCGTCGATGCCGAGGTCGAGCCAGAAACGCAGGGCGGCCAGGATCTCCTCCTGGACGGCCGGGTTCTCGTAGTTCAGGTCCGGCTGGTGGGAGAAGAAGCGGTGGAAGTAGTACTGGCCGCGCACCGGGTCGTGGGTCCAGTTGGAGACCTCGGTGTCGACGAAGATGATCCGCGCGTCCTCGTACTGCTTGTCGTCGTCGGCCCACATGTAGTAGTCGCCGTAGGGGCCGTCAGGGTCCTTGCGGGACTCCTGGAACCACGGGTGCTGGTCGCTGGTGTGGTTCATGACGAAGTCGATGATGACCCGCATGCCGCGCTGGTGGGCGGCGTCGACGAACTCCACGAAGTCGGCGAGGTCACCGAACTCCGGCAGGACGGCGGTGTAGTCCGAGACGTCGTAACCACCGTCTCGCAGAGGTGACTTGAAGAAGGGCGGCAGCCACAGGCAGTCGACACCGAGCCACTGGAGGTAGTCCAGCTTCGCGGTCAGGCCCTTGAGGTCGCCGACGCCGTCGCCGTTGCTGTCCTGGAAGGAGCGGACGAGGACCTCGTAGAAGACCGCGCGTTTGAACCAGTCGGGGTCCCGGTCCTTGGCCGGGGTGTCCTCGAAGGTGTCGTGGACGGGCTCGTTGACAGTCACGCGGTGGATCCTCCGATCTGAGGCGCCGACCTCCGGACGTGGAACAGATGCGCCGGTGCCCGGCCGGGCTCCAGACGTACGTAGTTGCTTCTGCTCCAGCGGTGGGTCTCACCCGTCAGTTCGTCGTGGACGGACAGGGACTCGTGCCAGTCCAGGCCGAGTTGCGGCATGTCCAACGAGACCGTGGCCTCCTGGGTGTGGTGCGGATCGAGGTTCACGACCACCAGAACCGTGTCGTCGCCGGTGCGCTTGCTGTAGGCGATGACCGCGTCGTTGTCGGTGTGGTGGAAGCGGATGTTCCGCAGGCGCTGGAGGGCGGGGTGGCGGCGCCTGA
>NZ_KQ948148.1:0-7457 GCF_001513955.1 Streptomyces pseudovenezuelae
TTTCCGCTCTCGCGTTTCCCTTTCCGGCGGTTCCGACTCTATCAGATCCTTTCGGGCCTGATTCCCAGTCAGCGGGGTTTGTCTTCCCGGCCGTTGGGCCGTTCCGACGAGTGAGACTTTAGCGGATTCCCAGCTCCCGAGCTAATCGGGGGCCGCCGTCCTTTCGAACGTGGATTCCTCATTTCGCGAATACGCACGCCAATACGGCGACGGCAGACAGAGCTGTCATCGTTTGTTGGCTGGTACCTGCGGAATGGCTGTCCGGGGACCGACCGGAGTCGGCGCTCACGTCGGACAACTCGGAGAACACTACGTACCGGGCTGGGGAGTGTCAACTCAGGTCCGGACGGGCTCCCGCAGGCGTACGCTGACAGGCATGACAACGCGTACGTGCACCCAGCAGTGGTGGGCCGCCTGACGGCGGCCGTAAGCACGTATGCACTCAACGGCCGCCTCCTCGGCGGCCGTTCGTATGTCTCCCTCCAGGACTCCTGAGGGTCGGCCGGCCGGGGACGGCGGTCTCGACCAGGAGGTGGAGAGATGACGCGGGTCTTCAGCGGGGTCAAGCCGACGGGGCATCTGACGCTGGGGAACTACCTGGGAGCCATGCGGCAGTGGGCCGCGGTCGACCAGCACCGGGCGGAGTCGCTGTTCTGCATCGTCGACCTGCACGCCCTGACCGTCGACCATGATCCGGCGCGGGTGCGCCGACTGAGCCGGCAGGCGGCGACGCTGTTGCTCGCGGCGGGGCTGGATCCCGAGCTGTGCACCGTGTTCGTGCAGAGTCATGTGGACGAACACGCGCGGCTGTCATACGTGCTGGAGTGCGTGGCCACGGACGGCGAGATGCGGCGCATGATCCAGTACAAGGAGAAGGCCGCTCGGGAGCGGGCACGGGGCGGGAGTGTGCGGCTGTCGCTGCTCACGTATCCGGTGCTGATGGCGGCGGACATCCTGGCCTACGGGGCCGACGAGGTGCCGGTCGGGGACGACCAGGCTCAGCATGTGGAGCTGACCCGGGATCTGGCGGTGCGGTTCAACCAGCGGTACGGCTACACGTTCGTGGTGCCCCGGGCCACCGTGCCGCACGTGGGCGCGCGGGTCATGAACCTCCAGGAGCCGCTGGCGAAGATGGGAAAGTCCGATGACTCCGGGCCGGGGATCGTCTATCTGCTCGACGAACCGGAGGTCGTGCGGAGGAAGGTCATGCGGGCCGTGACCGACAGCGGGCGGGACGTCGTGTACGACCGGGAGGCCCGGCCGGGGCCGGCGAACCTGCTGGAGATCCTCGCGTCCTGCACGGGTGGGAACCCATCGGAGCTGAGCGGTGTATATGAGTCGTATGGCGCCTTGAAGAAGGACACCGCAGAGGCCGTGGTCGAGGTCTTGAGGCCCGTGCAGGAGACGCACAAGGAGCTGTGCGCGGATCCTGGCTATGTGGAGGGGGTGCTGCGGGATGGTGCGGAGAGGGCGCGGGCGATGGCGCGGCCGACCGTGGATGCCGCTTATCGCGCGATCGGGCTGCTTCCGGCCGCTTCGGATACGGCGGCTGTGGATACCGGCGCGCTGGACAGCGGTGTGGTGCTGAACGCTGCCCGGTAGGCGTCGCCGGTGCGGAAGGTGACGCCTGTGCGCGGGGGCGGCTCCGCTTGTGTGGTGGCCACCTGGGTGGGGTGGCCACGGCGGGGTGGCCGCCCCCGGTGGGTGTCAGTCCTTCTTGCCCGAGGCCAGTGCGCGGCTGCGGTCGCGGGCGGCTTCGAGGGCGGCGATGAGGGCGGCTCGTACGCCGTGGTTCTCGAGTTCGCGGATGGCGTTGATGGTGGTGCCGGCGGGAGACGTGACGTTCTCGCGGAGCTTCACCGGGTGTTCGCCGCTGTCGCGGAGCATCGTGGCGGCGCCGATCGCGGACTGGACGATGAGGTCGTGGGCCTTGTCGCGGGGCAGGCCGAGCAGGATGCCCGCGTCGGTCATGGCTTCGACCAGGTAGAAGAAGTAGGCCGGTCCGGAGCCGGAGAGGGCGGTGCAGGCGTCCTGCTGGGACTCGGGGACGCGGAGCGTCTTGCCGACGGCGCCGAAGATCTCCTCGGTGTGGGTGAGGTGAGCGGCGGTGGCGTGGGTGCCGGCGGAGATGACGGACATGGCCTCGTCGACCAGGGCGGGGGTGTTGGTCATGACGCGGACGACCGGGGTGCCGGTGGCGAGGCGCTCCTCGAAGAAGGAGGTGGGGATACCGGCGGCGCCGCTGATGACCAGGCGGTCGGCCGGGACGTGCGGGGCGAGTTCGTCGAGGAGGGCGCCCATGTCCTGCGGTTTGACCGTGAGGATCAGCGTGTCGGCGGTCTTGGCGGCCTCCGGGTTGGTGACCGGGGTGACGCCGTAGCGGCTGCGGAGTTCCTCGGCTCGCTCGGGGCGGCGGGCGGAGACCAGGAGGTCGGCCGGGGCCCAGCCGGCGCGGATCATTCCGCTGAGCAGGGCTTCGCCGATCTTGCCGGTGCCGAGGACTGCGACTTTCTGGCTCATGCGGTTCAGTCTGGCACCGGGTCGGGGCGTGCAGGGTGGGTGTCCGGTGGGCGGGACATGGGAGCGGTGGCGGCCGTCGGGCAGTCCTAGGCGGTCCTGCGCCTCAGTGTGGCCGCTCCCAGTCCCAGGACGAGCAGGGCGCAGCCCGCCACGATCAGCGCGTCGCGGACGAAGACCGCCGTCATGTCCGTGTGCCGGAGGACCTCGTTCATTCCGTCGACGGCGTAGGACATGGGCAGGACGTCGGAGATGGTCTCCAGCACGGGGTGCATGTTGTCGCGGGGGGTGAAGAGGCCGCACAGGAGGAGTTGGGGGAAGATCACGGCCGGCATGAACTGGACGGCCTGGAATTCGGAGGCCGCGAAGGCCGAGACGAACAGGCCGAGGGCGGTGCCGAGCAGGGCGTCCAGGAGGGCGACCAGCAGGAGGAGCCAGGGGCTGCCGACGACGTCGAGGCCGAGGATCCAGACGGCCAGGCCGGTGGCGAGGGCGGACTGGATGATCGCGAGGGTGCCGAAGGCGAGGGCGTAGCCGGCGATGAGGTCGCCTTTGCCGAGCGGCATGGCGAGGAGGCGTTCGAGGGTGCCGGAGGTGCGTTCGCGCAGGGTGGCGATGGAGGTGACCAGGAACATGGTGATCAGCGGGAAGATCCCGAGGAGGGAGGCGCCGATGCTGTCGAAGGTGCGCGGGCTGCCGTCGAAGACATAGCGGAGCAGGAGCAGCATCACGCAGGGGATGAGGATCATCATCGCGATGGTGCGCGGGTCGTGGCGGAGCTGGCGCAGGACCCGGGCGGCGGTGGCGGTGGTGCGGGAGAGGCTCAGGGCGCTGGTGGGGCTCGGCGCGAGACGGGGTGTGGTCGTGGTCATCGCGTGTGCTCCTTGGTGCGGCTTGCTTCGACGGCCTGGTCGACCAGGTGGAGGAAGGCGCTCTCGACGGTGTCCGTGTCGGTGCGGGTGCGGAGGGCCTCGGGGGTGTCGTCGGCGAGGATCTCGCCCTCGCGCATCAGGAGGAGGCGGTGGCAGCGCTCGGCCTCGTCCATGACGTGGGAGGAGATGAGGAGGGTGGCGCCGCGGCGGGTCGCGATGTCGTGGAAGAGGTTCCACAGGTCGCGTCGCAGGACGGGGTCGAGACCGACGGTGGGTTCGTCGAGGACGAGGAGTTCGGGGGTGCCGAGGAGGGCGACGGCCAGGGAGACGCGGCTGCGCTGGCCGCCGGAGAGGTTGCCGGCGAGGGAGTCGGCGTGGGTGGCGAGGTCGACGTCGTCGATGGCCCGGGTGACGTCGGTGCGGCGACGTTCGGCGGCGGCGCGGCCGGGGGCGAGGATCGCGGCGAAGTAGTCGAGGTTCTGGCGGACGGTCAGGTCGTCGTAGACGGAGGGGGCCTGGGTGACGTAGCCGATGCGGGTGCGCAGGGTGGGGTGGCCCGCGGGGCGGCCGAGGACGTCGAGGGTGCCGGTGACCTTGGCCTGGGTGCCGACGATCGAGCGCATCAGGGTGGACTTGCCGCAGCCCGAGGGGCCGAGGAGGCCGGTGATCTGACCGCGGGGGACGTCGAAGGCGAGGCCGCGCAGGACGGTGCGGGGGCCTCGGACGACGGTGAGGCCGTCGGCGTGGACGGCGGGGGTGGCCGGCTCTTCGTCCGTGCCGTCGGCGAGCGGCCCGGACTCTTTATTCATCATGCGATGAATAATGCTCTCGTGAGTCCGGGCCGTCAACCGCGCCGGTCAGGCGTTGACCGCGACCAGCAGTTCCACGTCGTAGGTCTCCTCGACTGTTCCTTCGGGGAAGTGCTCCAGCAGGATCCGCCGCTCCTCGGTGAGGAAGACGTCCGCGTGATCCTCGCCCGCCACGAGGAACATCGAGTGGCTGCCGATGTTGGCGAGGTGGGTGTCGACGGGCACATGACGGCTCCAGCGGACCACCCGGTGGGCGAATGCGAGACGGCCGCTGGGGTCGGCCAGGGCGGACCGGGCTCCGTTGCCGTTCACCTCGACGGCCGGATGGGCGCCGTAGTCCTTGAAGTGCTCGGCGACCCGGTCGACCTGGCCGGCGATCCAGGGGACGTCGAGGGCGTAGGTGTTCCACCACAGGGCGAGCGCACCGCCCGGCCGCAGCACACGGCAGGCTTCCGGGACCGCGCGGGCCGGGTCGGTCCAGTGCCAGGACTGGGCGTAGGCGAGCAGATCGACGGAGTCCGCGAGGAGGGGGAGGTCGTTGCCGTCGCCCCGGACGATCGGGATCCGGGGGTGGGTGCGGCGGAACTGCTCTGCCATGCCCGTCCCGGGTTCGACCGCGACGACCTCGGCACCGCGGGCGTGCAGCAGCGCGGTCGCGATCCCGGTACCAGCCCCGACGTCGGCGACCCGGGCGCCCGTGAGGGGGCGGTCGGCGAGCTCCTCGATCGCGTCGAAGAGGGCGGGCGGGTAGGAGGGGCGGTTGGCGGCGTACTGGGCTGCGGCGGCGTTGAAGGAGTGGGCTCGGCTGGTGTGGAAGGAGGCCGTCATAGGGCCATGGTGACGGGGAGGAGTAGGGGGAGCGATGAGATTTCGGTGAGAAGCGGAGGGGTGCGCGGGCGGCGCGCCCCGCCGGTGGTGACCGGCGCGCTCAGCGGCGCCGCTTCTTCTTGGAGGGGTTGCCGGTGCGCCGAGCGCCTCGCTTCTCGTGCAGTTTCAGCGCCGTCTCGTACTCCTTGCGGCGCAGCCCCTCTCCCGGCGCCTCCATGAAGGTGCGGAAGAAATAGGCGAGCAGGGAGCCCACGAACCCGATGGCCAGGAGGCCGCGGAGGGAGGCCTGGCGGTCGGGGTCGGGGTGCTTGCCGAAGCCGTCCCAGGTGTTGCGGAAGGCCAGCGCGCTGCAGATGGCGAACATCGCGACGACGAGGACGGTGACGAAGCTGCCGGTGTCGGCGATCTGGAGACCCTCGTAGGCGAAGCGGAGGATCAGGCCGGAGGCGACGGCCGCGGCGAGGGAGCCGGCGGCGGCCCCGACGCGGCGGAGGACGTAGCCGTTGTCGTGGTTGACCCAGGTCGTGCCGAAGAAACGGATCGGGCCGGGGCGGGGGCCGCCGCCCTCTGGGGAGCCCGCGGGGATGTCCTGGGTGCCGGAATCGTCGCTCACGGGACGATTATGGCTCCGGGACGGGGGCGGGCTCCCTTCGGGATCAGGAGCAGCGGTCGGCGATGTAACCGTCGCTGCCGGTGTTGATGTAAGCGTCGGCGACGTACTGACCGTTGCTGACGTTGTCCCAGATGTTGGACGTGCCGTAGGGGCCGGTCACCGTCGTGCCCGGCGTCTGGCAGTAGACCGGGACTTTGGCGCCCTCGGGCAGGACACGGACGACGCTGTAGCTCGTGCCGGGTCCGTTGCGCACGTTCAACTGGTAGCCGGGAGCCACGGCGTAGTACCGGACCGTCGTGGCCTCGGCGGTGGCAGCGCCCACCATGAGGAGCGCGCCGGTCAGGCCCGCGAGCACGAAGGATCCGCGTTTCAGGGGTGTCACTGGTGGTTCCCTCCGGGATGGGTGACGAGGTCAGCCGCAGCGCGAGGCGACGTAGCCGTCGCTGCCGGTGAGCACATAGGCGTCCGAGACGAACTCGCCGTTGGCGATGTTGTCCCAGATGTTCGAGGTGCCGTACGGCCCGACCACCGAAGTCCCCGGCGTCTGGCAGTAGATCGCGACCTGCGCTCCCTCGGGCAGGACGCGGATGATGCCGTACTGGGTGCCGGGGCCGCGGCGGACGTTGAGGCGGTAGCCCGGTGCGACCGAGTAGTAGTGCACGCCTGCGGCGGCTGTCGTGGCGACGGCCTCGCTCTTGCCGCCCTCGACTTCTTCGACGTGGTCAACAGACATCAGATCTCTCCCCCGTTCGGTCCCCATGACTGCCATGGGGCCCCGTTGATTCCCCTGAATCACGCCATGAAACACATGTACGTAACTCGCACGCGGACACTAGCAAGCCGCCTCTGTCCCGTACGAGTCATCGAATAGGCTCCGTGTGTCGCGCGCGCCGACGATCAGCACGGGGGTGGTTCCATGGCGCCACAGGGCAACACCGGAACGGGCGCGGAAGCGGAACTTCCCGAGTACGCCGGCCACTACCGGCTGGAGTCATGCCTCGGGTCCGGCGGGATGGGCGTGGTACACGTCGCGCGCAGCACCTCGGGGATGAAGCTCGCGGTGAAGGTCGTACACACCGAGTTCGCCAAGGATCCCGAGTTCAGGGGGCGTTTCCGGCAGGAGGTGGCCGCGGCGCGGAAGGTGAGCGGGGCGTTCACCGCGTCCGTCGTCGATGCCGATCCCGATGCCGAACGGCCCTGGATGGCCACGCTGTTCATCCCCGGGCCGACGCTCTCCGACCAGGTGAAGCGGAACGGGCCCATGGCGCCCGCGGAGCTGCGCCGGCTCATGGCCGGGCTCGCCGAGGCGCTGCGCGACATCCATCGCGTCGGGGTGGTCCACCGGGATCTCAAGCCGAGCAACGTGCTGCTCGCCGAGGACGGCCCCAAGGTCATCGACTTCGGCATTTCTCGGCCAAAGGACAGTGAACTTCGCACCGAGACGGGCAAGTTGATCGGGACGCCGCCGTTCATGGCGCCGGAGCAGTTCCGACGGCCGAGGGAGGTCGGGCCCGCGGCCGACATCTTCGCCCTCGGTTCCGTGATGGTGCACGCGGCCACCGGGCGCGGGCCGTTCGACTCCGACAGTCCCTATGTCGTCGCCTACCAGGTGGTGCACGACGAGCCGGATCTGACAGGCGTACCCACGAATCTCGCGCCGCTGATCACGCGGTGTCTCGCCAAGGAGCCCGAGGACAGGCCCACGCCGGACGAGTTGATGCGGGAGCTGCGGTCGGTCGCGGCCTCGTACGACACCCAGGCGTTCATACCGGCGCAGCGCACGGTTGACGTGCCGGTGCCCGAGCGGAAGGCCGACGG
>NZ_KQ948148.1:8395-238417 GCF_001513955.1 Streptomyces pseudovenezuelae
GCCTGCGCAAAAGCGTGCTGCTCGCCGCCGGCGCGCTCGTCCTCGTCGCGGGCGGGGTGCTCGCCTCGATCCAGATGCTCGGCGACGGACAGCCCGCGCCGACGGACACGACACCTCGGGCGGGGGCGTCCGCGTCTCGCACGTGGCAGGCGAAGCCGGTGGCCGAGGGCACCGGCACACCCCAGTGCTCGTACGGGTCGGGGAAACTCCTCTGCGTCCGGGCGGGACTGGTCTTCGCGGTCGATCCGACCGACGGCAGCCTGCTGTGGCGGCACAGGGCCGACACGACCCGTTGGAGCGTTCCGCCTGCCCTGTCCGGTGGCGTGGTGCTGCCGCTGCCCGATTTCGGCAACCGTCTGGAGGCGCTCGATCCCGACACGGGCCGGACGCGCTGGCAGCGGAACGTGCCGACGTACGACGGCATGTGGTCGGCCGACGACATGCTGCTGGTCACGCGCGCAGACGGGACGGTGACCGGTGTGGACAGCGCGTCCGGCGACACCAAGTGGAGCAGGAAAGTACCTGGCCACGTCACGCCGGCGTTCTCCACGTTCGCCGGAGACCCGCTGCTGTACGTGACGAGCACGTCCGTCGACGAGTCGACCACCCGGGTCACCGCCATGGACCCCGCCACGGGTGATGTGCGATGGGACAAGCGCCTCGACGGCGCTCTGACTCCGGTCGGCTCCGAGAGCGGATCGCTCTTCTTCCTCTCCGTCGACCGGGTCTTCGACTATGCCAGGGCCGTCGTCCGCTTCACCCCCGCGTCCGGAGCAACCCGGAAGGTGGCCTTGCCCGTGCCCCGGCAGGGCGCTCAAGCCACTGTGCACGACGGTGTCGTCTATGTGCTGGCCACGTTCGGGGCCATGGAGGCCATCGACGTCGACACGGGTCGGCAGCTGTGGCACCTGGAGACATCCATGAGCCGAGGGTCCGCCCCGGTCTCCGACGGCCGCCACGTCTTCGTCACCACTTCGGACGGGCGGCTGCTCGCGGTGGACGCGCGCAAGGGGACGCTAGTCGGGCAGACACCGGCACGGCTCGGTCCCGACGCCGGCGATGTGGTCGCCACGCTGCCCCGTCCCACCCTCGCCGACCGTCACGTCTACGCCACCGCCCCCGACGGCACCGTATTCGCCGTCACCTCCCGCGAGCCCTCCGACTGGTGACCCGGGCAACGCGAAGGGCCGCCCCCGAGGAGGCGGCCCCCGCGTCAGGTGTTCAGCCCAGCTTCGACACGTCCCGCACCGCGCCCTTGTCGGCGCTGGTGGCCATCGCCGCGTAGGCCCGCAGCGCGGCCGAGACCTTGCGCTCGCGGTTCTTCGGGGCGTACGTGCCGTTCAGGGCCGCCTCGCGGCGGGCGAGCTCGGCGTCGTCGACCAGGAGCTCGATCGAGCGGCCGGGGATGTCGATGCGGATGCGGTCGCCGTCCTCGACGAGGGCGATGGTGCCGCCGGCCGCGGCCTCCGGGGAGGCGTGGCCGATGGACAGGCCGGAGGTGCCGCCGGAGAAGCGGCCGTCGGTGATCAGGGCGCAGGCCTTGCCGAGGCCGCGGCCCTTGAGGTACGAGGTCGGGTAGAGCATCTCCTGCATGCCCGGGCCGCCCTTGGGGCCCTCGTAGCGGATGACGACGACGTCGCCCTCCTTGACCTGCTGGGTGAGGATCTTCTGGACGGCCTCCTCCTGCGACTCGCAGACGACCGCAGGGCCCTCGAAGGTCCAGATCGACTCGTCGACGCCGGCCGTCTTCACGACACAGCCGTCGACCGCGAGGTTGCCCTTGAGGACGGCCAGGCCGCCGTCCTTGGAGTACGCGTGCTCGGCGCTGCGGATGCAGCCGCCGGCGGCGTCCTCGTCCAGGGACGCCCAGCGCTCCGACTGGGAGAAGGCCTCGGCGGAGCGGACGCAGCCGGGGGCCGCGTGCCACAGTTCCAGGGCCTTGGGGGACGGCGAGCCGCCGCGCACGTCCCAGGTCTTGAGCCAGTCCGCGAGGGACGGGCTGTGGACCGAGTGCACGTCCTCGTTCAGGAGGCCGGCGCGGTGCAGTTCGCCGAGGAGGGCGGGGATGCCGCCGGCGCGGTGCACGTCCTCCATGTAGTAGGTGCGGTCCTTCGCCACGTTCGGGGCGACCTTCGCGAGGCAGGGGACGCGGCGGGAGACCGCGTCGATCTCGGCGAGACCGAAGGGGACCTCCGCCTCCTGGGCCGCGGCCAGCAGGTGCAGGATCGTGTTGGTCGAGCCGCCCATGGCGATGTCGAGGGCCATGGCGTTCTCGAAGGCCGCGAAGGTGGCGACGTTGCGCGGCAGCACCGTCTCGTCGTCCTGCTCGTAGTAGCGGCGGGTGATGTCCATGACGGTGTCGGCCGCGTCGACGTACAGCTGCTTGCGGGCCGTGTGCGTGGCCAGGACCGAGCCGTTGCCGGGGAGCGAGAGGCCGATGGCCTCCGTCAGGCAGTTCATCGAGTTGGCGGTGAACATGCCGGAACAGGAGCCGCAGGTCGGACAGGCGTTCTCCTCGATACGGAGCATGTCCGCGTCCGAGATCTTCTCGTTCACCGCCTCGGACATCGCGTCGACCAGGTCGAGCGTGCGGACCGTGCCGTCCACGAGGGTCGCGCGGCCGGACTCCATCGGGCCGCCCGAGACGAAGACCGTGGGGATGTTGAGCCGCAGCGCGGCGTTCAGCATGCCCGGGGTGATCTTGTCGCAGTTGGAGATGCAGATCAGGGCGTCGGCGCAGTGCGCCTCGACCATGTACTCGACCGAGTCCGCGATCAGGTCGCGGGAGGGCAGGGAGTACAGCATGCCGCCGTGGCCCATCGCGATGCCGTCGTCGACGGCGATGGTGTTGAACTCGCGCGGGATGCCGCCGGCCGCGACGATCGCCTCGGACACGATCCGGCCGACCGGCTGCAGGTGGGTGTGGCCGGGCACGAACTCCGTGAAGGAGTTGGCGACCGCGATGATCGGCTTGCGGCCGATGTCCGCACCGGGTACACCGGAGGCGCGCATAAGGGCGCGTGCGCCCGCCATGTTGCGGCCGTGGGTGACTGTGCGGGACCTCAGCTCGGGCATCGTCGCTCGCTCCTTCAGAGACGGTCGTCAGAGACTTCGGAGACGGTCGTATCAGACTTCTGACTGCTGACGAGCGTACGCCGGTCATCCAGGGGTCGGGACAGGGTGTCCGGAATGCGGGACGCCCGTCTCGGAGTCAGGGACCGGTCAGATGGCCCTGCACCACCGGGGCCACCCGCGCGATGATCTGTTCGACGTCCGCCGACGCCAGCGGCTCCACCTTGATCACGTACCGCAGCATGGCCGTCCCCACGAGCTGCGCGGCCGCCAGCTCGACCCGCAGCTCGGCGTCCGGCAGGTCCAGCTGGACGGCGATGCGGCGCAGCAGCTGGGTGGCGACGAGCCGGCGGAAGACGGCGGCCGCGGTCTCGTTGTTCACGGCGGAGCGGACGATCGCCAGGAGCGGCATGCGCGTCGCCGGGTTCTCCCAGACGCCGAAGATGAAGCGGGTCAGGCGCTCCCCGATGTCCTCGACGGGCCCCTCGGCGAGGGCGGCGGGCGCGCTCAGCGCGGGCGCGGCGGCGATCTCCACGGCGGCCTCGAAGACCTGTTCCTTGGTGCCGAAGTAGTGGTGGACCAGGGCGGAGTCGACTCCGGCGGCCTTGGCGATCCCGCGCACCGACGTCTTCTCGTACCCCCGCTCGGAGAACTCCTCGCGGGCGGCGACCAGGATCCGGTCCCGGGTGCCGGCCGCGTCCGATTCCGTACGACGGGGCCGGCCGCGCTTGCGGGCGGTGACGTCGCTCACGGCCGGAGCGGGATCGCTGTCGCTCACCGCCGGGGCACCCGCACCGACGAGGCCAGATGGAGGCGGGTGAAGGCCAGGGCCTCGGCGAGGTCGGCCTCGCGTTCGGCGCCGGACATCGCGCGGCGGGTGTTGACCTCGATGACGACATGGCCGTCGAAGCCGGTCAGCGCGAGGCGCTCCAGGAGCTCGGCGCAGGGCTGGCCGCCGCGGCCGGGCACGAGGTGCTCGTCCTTCGCGGACCCCTTGCCGTCGGCGAGGTGGACGTGGCCGAGGCGGTCGCCCATCCGGTCGACCATCTCCATCGCGTCGGTCCGGGACGTCGCCGCGTGGCTGAGGTCGATCGTGAAGTGCCGGTAGTCGTCCTTGGTGACGTCCCAGTCGGGGGCGTAGGCGAGCATCTCGCGGTCGCGGTAGCGCCAGGGGTACATGTTCTCGACGGCGAACCGTACGTCCGTCTCGTTCGCCATCCGCCAGATCCCGCTGACGAAGTCCCGGGCGTACTGGCGCTGCCAGCGGAAGGGCGGGTGCACGACGACGGTGCTCGCGCCCAGCTTCTCGGCCGCCGCCCGGGCGCGCTGGAGCTTGACCCAGGGGTCCGTGGACCACACGCGCTGCGTGATGAGCAGGCAGGGGGCGTGCACGGCGAGTATCGGGATGCCGTGGTAGTCGGAGAGGCGGCGCAGGGCCTCGATGTCCTGGCTGACCGGGTCGGTCCACACCATGACCTCGACGCCGTCGTATCCGAGACGTGCGGCGATCTCGAAGGCCGTCGCCGTCGACTCCGGGTAGACGGAGGCCGTCGAGAGGGCGACCTTCGCATCCGGGATCCGTACGACTGGTTCTGCCACGTCGGTCAGCCTAAAGGGTTCGCCGGGGTGGATGTGGGGCGCCTGTTCGCCGTTGTGGTGTTTGCCACGGGGGCGGGTGCGGGTGCGGTGCGGCTTGTCGCGCGGTTCCCCACGCCCCTAGAGGCCCTGCGCCGAACCCATGTGGTCGAGTCTGCGCAGGATCACACCCTCCCGCAGGGCCCACGGGCAGATGTCGACCGTTTCCACACCGAACAGGTCCAACGCCCCCTCGGCCACCAGCGCGCCCGCCAGGAGCTGGTTCGCCCTGCCCTCCGAGACGCCCGGGAGTTCCGCTCGCTGGTCCGTCGTCATGCCGGCCAGCCTCGGGACCCAGGCCTCCAGGGACTCGCGCTTCAGTTCGCGCTGGACGTAGAGGCCCTCGGTCGAGCGGGCCGCGCCGGCCAGGCGGGCCAGTTGCTTGAAGGTCTTGGAGGTGGCGACCACGTGGTCGGGGGCGCCGAAGCGGGCGAACTCGCCCACCGTGCGGGCGATCTGGGCGCGCACGTGCCGTCGCAGGGCCCTGACGGCGTCCGGGTCCGGGGGGTCGCCGGGGAGCCAGCCCGCCGTGAGACGGCCCGCGCCCAGCGGCAGGGACACCGCGGCGTCCGGTTCCTCGTCGATGCCGTAGGCGATCTCCAGGGAGCCGCCGCCGATGTCGAGGACCAGGAGCTTGCCCGCCGACCAGCCGAACCAGCGGCGGGCGGCGAGGAAGGTGAGACGGGCCTCCTCGGCGCCGGTGAGGACCTGGAGTTCGACGCCGGTCTCGGCCTGCACGCGCGCGAGGACGTCGTCGGCGTTGCTGGCCTCGCGGACGGCGGAGGTGGCGAACGGGAGCAGGTCCTCGACGCCCTTGTCCTCGGCCGCCTGGAGTGCGTCCTTGACGACCGAGACCAGTTTCTCGACGCCTTCGGGACCGATCGCCCCGGCCTCGTCGAGGAGTTGGGCCAGGCGCAGTTCCGCCTTGTGCGAATGCGCGGGCAGCGGGCGGGCGCCGGGGTGCGCGTCCACCACCAGCAGGTGCACCGTGTTCGATCCCACGTCGAGGACACCGAGTCTCATGTAGGGAACGCTACTGCCAGCCGGTCGTTCCACTGTCTCCGGAGTGGCCTCGGGCGACTTACCCTGGACGCGTGCCAAAGACGAAAAAGGTGAAGGACGACAAAACGGCCGTATCTGCCGACGGTCCTTCGCGGGTGAAGTCACCGAAGCAGTCGCGGAAGGCCGTGAAGGCTCTGAAGGCCGACGAGAAGGGGCTCGACTTCGCGCGCGCGTGGGTGGAGTTCCCGGATCCGGCGGACGAGGACCAGGTCTTCCGCTGCGATCTGACATGGCTGACCTCTCGGTGGAACTGCATCTTCGGCAGCGGCTGCCAGGGCATCCAGGCGGGCCGGGCGGACGACGGGTGCTGCACGCTGGGCGCCCACTTCTCCGACGAGGAGGACGAGCAGCGGGTCGCCGAACACGTGGCACGGCTCACTCCGGACATCTGGCAGCACCACGCCGAGGGCACGGAGGGCGGCTGGATCTCGGAGGACGAGGACGGCGACCGGCAGACCCGGCCCTTCCAGGGCTCGTGCATCTTCCAGAACCGGCCGGGCTTCGCGGGCGGCCAGGGCTGCTCGCTGCACATCCTGGCGCTGCGGGAGGGCCGCGAGCCGCTGGAGACCAAGCCGGACGTCTGCTGGCAGCTGCCGGTGCGCCGGACGTACGACTGGATCGACCGGCCCGACGACACCCGCGTGCTCCAGGTGTCGATCGGCGAGTACGACCGGCGGGGCTGGGGTCCGGGCGGCCACGACCTGCACTGGTGGTGCACGTCGGCGACCTCGGCACACGGCGCCGGGGACCCGGTGTACGTCTCCTACCGCCCCGAGCTGATCGAACTGATGGGCAAGGCGGGCTACGACCGCCTGGTCGAACTCTGCGAGGAGCGGCTGGCCTCGCAACTGCCCCTACTGGCACCGCACCCGGCGGACCCGACCGCCTGACCGCCGGGTACCGGGGGGTGCCGGGGCTCGGCGTGCCCGCTCCGACAGCACCCCCGTCACCACGCCGACGGCACCGCCCCGGCTCTGCGTCCGCGTCCACTACGGCCACTACGGCCACTACGACGCGGACGGACTCGGGTCCTCGCTGCCCGTCGGCGAGGGGGTCGGGCTGGCCGAGGCCGTCGGGGTGGGGTCCGGCGGGGTCGGCGACGGGGACGAGGTCGGCGGGTCGCTCGCAGGAGGCTCCGAGGGGGCCGAGGCCGTGGGGCTCGGGCTGGACGGGGGCTTCGTCGGCTCGCCCGGGACGGACGGAGCGGGCGCCGTGCCGTAGCCCTGGATGGTGACCACGGCGCCGGCCGGTGAGACCGCCACGCGCGCGCTCCAGGGGCCGGACGGCTCGCGCAGATGGTCGACGTACACCTTGATCGTCAAGGACTCGCCGGGCTTCAGGGCTCCCGCGGACTGGCTCAGGTAGAGCCAGGAGGCACCGGTGGTGGCCGACCAGCGGACCGGGGTGTCGCCGGTCGCGGTGAGCGTGATCAGCGTGGTGTCGCCGTCGTTGCCTGCGCCGACCTCCAGGTGCCCGGCGCCCTTCTTGCCGGCGCCGGCGACACTGACGACCTCCACGGAGACGTCGGGGCGGCCGTCCTTGGCGAAACGGTTGCCGGGTTTCGTGCTCGCGTTGCCCGCGTTCTGGTAGCCGCCGCTCGCCGCCACGCCGTCCAGGCTGTCGGGGCCGTGCGCCTCGCTCGCGCTGGCGGAGTGGCCGTCGGCCCCCTCGCCGGGACCGCCGCGGTAGGCGGCCCACAGGGCGAGCACGGGGGCGGCGACGACGGTGGCGACGACGGTCGTGGTGACGGCACGCGCGCGAAGGCGGTCCCGGCGGGCGGCCCGGTCCTTGGGGTCCATCGGGAAGCCGCGCCGGTCGAAGCGGGGCACGGCGGCGCCACGCGCGCGGGGCGGGTGCGCCGGTGCCGTGCACAGGACCGCGCGCGGCGCTTCGAGCACGGGCAGCTCGGCGGGCGTGGTCATGGCACCGGGCCAGCGGCCGGGGATCGCGCGCTCGGCGCTGCGGCGGCAGCGCGGGCAGTCGTCGACATGGCGCACGAGTTCGCGGCGCAGGGCGGAGCTGAGGACGAACTGGTTGTCGCCGGTGAGCCGCGCCACACTCGGGCAGTCACCGATCTCGACGACGGCGAGGGCCGCGCGCGTGCGCTCGACCTCGCAGGCGGCGGAGGCGAGCAGTTCGCGGGCGCCGGCGAGGTCCATGCCGAGGACGGCGGCTACCTCGTGGGCGGCGAGGTGGTGGCGCACGGCGAGTTCGAGCGCCTCGCGCTGCTCGGGGGTGGTACCGGCCGCCTCCGGCCAGGCCAGCAGCGAGAGTTCGCGGCGCCGCGCCTCCAGGACGTCCTCGGCGACCGGGGGCCCGGCGGGCTCCCGGGAGGTGCCGTGACGCCCTGCCGCGTGCGTGGCCTGACGTTTCTGCTTGGCCTCGGCCAGCTTGCGCAGACAGGCCCAGCGGGCCAGCGCGTACAGCCAGGCCCTGCGGTCGCCGGCCGCGTCCGGGCCGCCGCGCCTCTCGGCGAGCGCGAGGACGTCACCGAGGGCGGCGGTCGCGGCGTCGTGGTCGCACAGCACGGACATGCAGTAGGTGAACAGGCCGTCCAGGTACGGCTCGTAGCGCGCGGGCGGACGCTGGGCCGCCAGCGTGCGCGCCGCAGCGCGGTCGCGCTCCTGCCGTTGCGCCCGGTGCGCGCCGGTGGTGCGGGTCGAGGTCTCCGGACTGCTGCTCATCATCCGTGGACCGTAGGGGGCGAAAGATGGCCTCTTCCTGCGCCTTGAGCACTTTTACTCCGTACGGGTGAAACGATCCCTCAATAGGGGACAGGAACCCCCGATTCCATGGCTCGTTCCCGTCAGAACGTGGCCGATTCACGTGTGGGCGCACGGGTCGGCCCGGGTGCCGGGACGCCTGCCGTGCGACGGGCAGCGGCCGGCTTGTCAGTGGCGGCGGTTACGGTTCGTGCATGGCTGCCCGTACGAAGTCCGCCAAGGAGCGCCCGTCCTACCGCTGCACCGAGTGCGGCTGGCAGACGGCCAAGTGGCTCGGCCGCTGCCCCGAGTGCCAGGCCTGGGGGACGATCGAGGAGTACGGCGCGCCCGCGGTGCGTACGACCACCCCCGGCCGCGTCACCACCTCCGCCGTGCCCATCGGCCAGGTCGACGGCCGTCAGGCCACCGCCCGCTCCACCGGCGTGCCCGAGCTGGACCGGGTGCTCGGCGGCGGCCTGGTGCCCGGCGCGGTGGTGCTCCTGGCGGGCGAGCCCGGCGTGGGCAAGTCCACCCTGCTGCTGGACGTGGCCGCCAAGTCCGCGAGCGACGAGCACCGCACGCTCTATGTGACCGGCGAGGAGTCCGCGAGCCAGGTCCGGATGCGCGCCGACCGCATCCGCGCGATCGACGACCACCTGTATCTCGCCGCCGAGACCGACCTGTCCGCCGTCCTCGGACACCTGGACGCGGTGAAGCCGTCCCTGCTGATCCTCGACTCGGTGCAGACGGTCGCCTCCCCCGAGATCGACGGCGCCCCCGGCGGCATGGCCCAGGTGCGCGAGGTCGCCGGGGCGCTGATCCGGGCCTCCAAGGAGCGCGGGATGTCCACCCTCCTGGTGGGCCATGTCACCAAGGACGGCGCGATCGCCGGACCGCGCCTGCTGGAGCACCTCGTGGACGTGGTCCTGAGCTTCGAGGGCGACCGCCACGCCCGCCTCCGGCTCGTACGGGGCGTCAAGAACCGCTACGGCGCCACCGACGAGGTCGGCTGCTTCGAGCTGCACGACGAGGGCATCACGGGCCTGGCCGACCCGAGCGGACTTTTCCTGACACGTCGTGACGAACCGGTCCCCGGCACCTGCCTCACCGTCACTCTGGAGGGCCGCCGCCCCCTGGTGGCCGAGGTCCAGGCGCTCACCGTCGACTCGCAGATCCCCTCGCCCCGGCGCACCACCTCGGGTCTGGAGACCTCCCGTGTCTCGATGATGCTCGCCGTCCTGGAGCAGCGCGGCCGGATCAGCGCGCTCGGCAAGCGGGACATCTACTCCGCGACGGTCGGCGGGGTAAAGCTTTCGGAACCCGCCGCGGACCTGGCGATCGCCCTCGCCCTGGCGTCCGCGGCCAGCGACACCCCGCTGCCCAAGAACCTCGTCGCGATCGGCGAAGTGGGCCTCGCGGGCGAGGTCAGACGGGTCACGGGCGTCCAGCGCAGGCTCTCCGAGGCACACCGTCTGGGCTTCACGCACGCGCTCGTACCGGGCGATCCGGGCAAGATCCCGGCCGGCATGAAGGTCCTGGAAGTCGCGGACATAGGGGACGCTCTGAGGGTCCTTCCGCGCTCCCGTAGGCGAGAGGCCCCACGGGACGCGGAGGACCGCCGGTAGACTTTGCCCTGGTCTCGCCCGTCCGTACGAACCGAATGTGCGACACGGGAGCGCCCAAGACCCCGCGACCGGAGGAGAGCAGTGGCAGCCAACGACCGGGCAGCAGCTCCCGGAAAGTCCGGTGGGAGTGCCGGTTCCGATGGCCTGATGCGCGCCTCCCTGAGCGCCGTGGCCCCCGGGACGCCCCTGCGCGACGGCCTGGAGCGGGTGCTGCGCGGCAACACCGGCGGACTCATCGTGCTCGGCTTCGACAAGACGGTGGAGACGATGTGCACGGGCGGTTTCGTCCTGGACGTCGAGTTCGCGGCCACCCGCCTGCGTGAGCTGTGCAAGCTGGACGGCGGCATCGTGCTCTCGTCCGACCTGTCGAAGATCCTGCGGGCGGGCGTGCAGTTCGTGCCCGACGCGACGATCCCGACGGAGGAGACGGGCACCCGGCACCGCACCGCGGACCGGGTGAGCAAGCAGGTCGGCTTCCCGGTCGTCTCGGTCTCCCAGTCGATGCGCCTCATCGCGCTGTACGTGGACGGCCAGCGCCGTGTCCTGGAGGACTCGGCGGCGATCCTGTCCCGCGCGAACCAGGCCCTCGCCACCCTGGAGCGCTACAAGCTGCGTCTGGACGAGGTCGCGGGCACGCTCTCCGCGCTGGAGATCGAGGACCTGGTGACGGTCCGGGACGTCTCCGCCGTGGCCCAGCGCCTGGAGATGGTCCGCCGCATCGCGACCGAGATCGCCGAGTACGTGGTCGAGCTCGGCACCGACGGACGCCTTCTCGCCCTCCAGCTGGACGAGTTGATCGCGGGCGTGGAGCCGGAGCGCGAACTGGTGGTCCGGGACTACGTCCCCGAACCCACCGCGAAGCGCTCCCGCACGGTCGACGAGGCGCTGTACGAACTGGACGCCCTGACCCACGCCGAGCTCCTCGAACTGCCCACCGTGGCCCGCGCCCTCGGCTACACCGGCTCCCCCGAGGCGATCGACTCGGGCGTCTCCCCCCGGGGCTTCCGCCTGCTGGCCAAGGTCCCCCGCCTGCCCGGCGCGATCATCGACCGCCTGGTGGAGCACTTCGGCGGCCTCCAGAAGCTCCTGGCGGCCAGCGTCGACGACCTGCAGACGGTCGACGGAGTGGGCGAGGCCAGGGCAAGGAGCGTCAGGGAGGGCCTGTCCCGCCTGGCGGAGAGCTCCATCCTGGAGCGGTACGTGTAAGGGCTTTTTGCTTTCAGGGGCGCGAGGAACTGCGCGACAAGCCCCCCACGAAGCCGCGGACGACGAACAACCGTCCGCGGCACCCCCTCAGTCGTTCTCCAGCACGAACGAGGTCTGAGCCGTGGCGTACCCGGGCGCCTTGACCTCCACCAGGTACGTCCCCGCCCCCGCGGACCCCGCGGGCGGCGTCGCGCACTGCGGAGCGCTCGGCTTGCGGTCCCACTTCACGGTGTAGGTGATGCTGCTCTTGGCCGGAGCCCGGTAGACCAGGTTCCCCGCGGTCCTGGGGCAGTCGGCGGACGACCAGTACGGGTCGTCCGCGTCGGCCTGAGTGATCGTCAACACCGCGTTCTTCGGCCCGAGATCGACCTTGCAGTCGCCGGCGGAGGTGTTCGTCGCGGTCAGCAGCAGCGTGGGCGTCTGGCCGGGGTCGTAGGCGTTGTGCAGACTGCGCACGCTCAACCGCACGGCACCGGCGGTGCAGTTGGGGATCCCGGAGCCGGCCGGCAGGGTGTCGCCCTGCCCGACCCCGATGCCCGTACCGCCGCTCGCGGCGCCGCCGACACCGCCGGCCCCGGCGGAACCACCCGTACCGGTCTCGCCACCGGCGCCCGAGCCGCCTCCGGTGCCGGCACCGGCACTGGTGCCTGAGCCCGATCCCGCACTCCCGCCGGTGCCCCCACCGGTCGTCGACTCGTCGCGGCCGCCCGGGGCTTGACTGATCGCGGGCCCGGAGCCGGACGGTCCGGGGGTGATCGTCGAGGGGGAGGGATTCTTGTCGTTGGGCCCGTCCGCGCCGTTGTTGCCGCCTCCGCCGCCGGAGCTGACGATCCACGCGATCAGCAGCGCCAGCACGGCGAGTACGGACAGCATGACGGCCCTCCGTCGCCAGTAGATGGAGGAGGGAAGCGGCCCGACCGGATTGCGCAGAGATCCCACGGCGCAAACTGTACGAGAGATCGGCGAGTTCGCCGTCCTCACCCGCCGCCCGGCGACACAACTTTTCAGGATCATCATTCCGGAAACTGACACGTGCCGATCGCGGGGCGTGACCGTAGCGGCCTGTCGCCTACGGTCCGTGACCACGGGCTTCGCCTCCGGCCGGACCCGCAGGGACATCACCGTCCGCACGGATGACACCCCCACGTGGGTATGACGCGGGGGCGGGACATGGACGGGCGCCGGACTCCCGCGCCTCGGCGCGCTGTTCGCCCACGCCCCCCACGCGTTCGCGATCGCGGACCTTGCACCTCTGGCCACGGCTGCCTCCCGACTCCGCCTCCCGCGCCACGAGTTGCCCGCCGCTCCCCGCACCGCGTCTTCCGGTGCGGGTCCGGCTCCAGGCCGTGGCGGGGTTCGCGGGGGCGGTCCGTCCCCCGTCGCTCGTCGGAGGTCCGGCGTCCCCCGGGGGTGGCGGTACGCCCGCACCGGCCCCCGGTCATGGCAGGATCGGAAGGCCATGACTGCGCCCACGAAGCCCCAGCCCCAGTCCCCGCCCCCGTCCCCGTCCCCGCACAGCAGCCCCGCCGACGGCAGCGCCGACGCCCCTCACGGAGCGGACCTGCACTCCCCTGTCATCGACTGGTTCGACGAGCACGCCCGGGATCTGCCGTGGCGGCGGCCCGAGGCCGGGCCGTGGGGGGTGATGGTCAGTGAGTTCATGCTCCAGCAGACGCCCGTGAGCCGGGTGCTGCCGGTCTACGAGCAGTGGCTCGCACGGTGGCCGCGGCCCGCCGATCTGGCCGCGGAGGCGCCCGGCGAGGCGGTGCGCGCCTGGGGCCGGCTCGGCTATCCGCGCCGGGCGTTGCGGCTGCACGGCGCCGCGGTCGCCATAACCGAACGGCACGGCGGTGACGTACCGACGGACCACGCCCAGCTGCTCGCGCTGCCCGGGATCGGCGAGTACACGGCGGCCGCCGTCGCCTCCTTCGCGTACGGGCAGCGGCACGCCGTGCTGGACACCAATGTGCGGCGGGTGTTCGCGCGGGCGGTGACCGGAGTGCGGTACCCGCCGAACGCCACCACCGCCGCCGAGCGCAAGCTCGCCCGCGCGCTGCTGCCGCAGGACGAGAGCACCGCCGCGCGCTGGGCCGCCGCCTCCATGGAGCTCGGCGCGCTCGTCTGCACTGCCAAGAACGAGTCCTGTCAGCGCTGCCCCATCGCCGCCCAGTGCGCCTGGCGGCTCGCGGGCAAGCCCGAGCACGACGGACCGCCGCGGCGCGGGCAGACGTACGCCGGCACCGACCGCCAGGTCCGCGGCAAGCTGCTCGCCGTGCTGCGCGAGGCGCACGCGCCCGTCCCGCAGTCGGTGCTCGACCGGGTGTGGCACGAGCCGGTACAGCGGGCGCGCGCACTGGACGGTCTGGTCGCGGACGGGCTTGTCGAGCCCCTCCCGGGTGGTTTGTATCGGCTGCCGTTGACGTAGTCCGCGACCGAGCAAACGGGCAAATCTCCCTGAACCGGCGCGAACAGCCGCGTCGGTTTACCCGTTTTCGGCTTCCGTTACACAACCGACGGACAGCCGATTGCCAGCCGCGCGCTGCTTCGCACAGCCCCGTGACAACCGCTCCGTAGCTTCATTGCCATGCCGCACACCAGGCGGCAGCACACGTGATGAGAACCGGCAGGGACTGCCGGAAACGGGGATCAGGAGGCGGTCGACATGGCGCAGGGAGAGGTGCTCGAGTTCGAGGAGTACGTCCGCACCCGGCAGGACGCGCTGCTGCGCAGCGCACGCCGGCTGGTCCCGGACCCGGTCGACGCGCAGGACCTGCTCCAGACGGCGCTCGTACGGACGTACGGCCGCTGGGAGACCATCGAGGACAAGCGGCTCGCGGACGCCTATCTGCGCCGGGTGATGATCAACACCCGCACGGAGTGGTGGCGGGCGCGGAAGCTGGAGGAGGTGCCGACCGAGCAGCTGCCGGACGCCTCGGTCGACGACTCCACCGAGCAGCACGCGGACCGCGCCCTGCTGATGGACGTCATGAAGGTGCTCGCCCCCAAGCAGCGCAGCGTGGTGGTGCTGCGACACTGGGAGCAGATGTCCACGGAGGAGACGGCCGCCGCCCTCGGCATGTCGGCCGGTACGGTCAAGAGCACGCTGCACCGGGCGCTCGCCCGGCTCCGCGAGGAGCTGGAGGCCCGCGACCTGGACGCACGCGCGCTGGAGCGTGAGGAGCGGGAGCGTTGCGCGGCGGCCTGACCGAACCCGGGCCCACCCGGCCGGACCACGCTCCGGTCCGGGGGATCTTCCAGGCGGCAAGCACGGCAGTGGTCGTGCTCGCCGCCCTCGCCCTGTTCGTCTCCGCCTGCGCCACCGGCGGCACCGGCACCCGTGACGAGGGTCCGGCGCACGCGGTCGCGGAGGCCGGCGCCTCACCCTCGGTCCTGCCCTCCGCCGTCGCCTCCCCGCGCCTGGACCGCAAGGGCGCGGTCGCTCTCCTGAGGTCGGACCCGAAGGTCTCCGCGGCGGTCAAGCGCGATCTGGAGCCCTGCGGCACCGACCAGTACCCGGTCGACCTCTTCTACGGCGACCTGACCGGCGGCTCGGCCGACGACGTCGTCGTCAACGTCGTGACCTGTGCGGATCTGGTGGGCGTCGGTTCGTACGTGTATCGCGAGGAAGACGGTTCGTACCAGAATGTCTTCCACACCGAGGAGCCTCCGGTCTACGCCGAGATCGACCGCGGCGACCTGGTGGTGACCAAGCAGGTGTACGAGAAGGGCGACCCGGTGTCGGACCCGTCCGGCGAGAACGTGATCACGTACCGCTGGGTCTCGGGGCGGTTCGCCGCGGTGTACCGGACGCACAGCGACTACAGCGACGTCGTCGGCAAGGATCCGACTCCGGTGCCCGAGGGCTGAACCGATCGGGCCGCCCGGAACGATCCCCCAGTGACCGCAACGACCCCGAAGAGTGAGAGCACCGGATGGCAGACCAGACCCATGTGCTGTTCGTCGAGGACGACGACGTCATTCGCGAGGCCACCCAACTCGCCCTGGAGCGGGACGGTTTCGCGGTCACCGCCATGCCCGACGGACTGTCGGGCCTGGAGGCGTTCCGGGCGGACCGTCCCGACATCGCCCTGCTGGACGTCATGGTCCCGGGTCTGGACGGGGTCAGCCTGTGCCGCCGTATCCGCGACGAGTCCACCGTCCCGGTGATCATGCTGTCGGCGCGCGCCGACTCGATCGACGTGGTGCTCGGCCTGGAGGCCGGCGCCGACGACTACGTGACCAAGCCCTTCGACGGGGCCGTCCTGGTCGCCCGGATCCGAGCGGTGCTGCGCCGCTTCGGGCACGCGGGCGGGACCGACCGGGGCGAGGAGAGCGCGGGCGCGGACGCCGGGGGCGTGCTGACTTTCGGGGAACTGGAGGTCGACACCGAGGGCATGGAGGTGCGCAAGGGCGGACAGCCGGTGGCGCTCACCCCGACCGAGATGCGGCTGCTGCTGGAGTTCTCCTCCGCGCCCGGCACGGTCCTGTCCCGGGACAAGCTCCTGGAGCGGGTCTGGGACTACGGCTGGGGCGGTGACACCCGGGTCGTCGACGTCCATGTGCAGCGGCTGCGGACCAAGATCGGCCAGGACCGGATCGAGACGGTCCGCGGGTTCGGCTACAAGTTGAAGGCCTGAGCAGGGGGACCTGGAGCATGCGGGGGATCCTGCGGGGCCCGGTGACGGAGCGCGTGGTGGTGCGGACGGGGCTGAGATGGAAGCTCAGCGCGGCCATCGCGCTGGTCGGCGCGCTCGTGGCGGTCGCGCTGAGCCTGGTCGTGCACAACGCGGCCCGTGTCTCGATGCTGGACAACGCGCGTGATCTCGCGGACGAGCGGATCCGGATCGCCCAGCGCAACTACGAGCTCACGGGCAAGCCGAACTTCCCCAGCATCGCGGTCGACGACCGTCATCTGCCGCCCCCGCTGCGCGAGAAGGTCCAGGAGGGACGCCGGGCGACCTACGTCTCCGACCGGCCCGACCGGGGGCCCGACATCTGGGCCGCGGTCCCGGTCAAGGGCGGGCATGTGCTGTCGCTGCACACCGGGTTCACCGACCGCAGCACCGACATCCTCAACGACCTCGACCAGGCCCTGGTGATCGGTTCCATCGCGGTGGTCCTCGGCGGCAGCGCGCTCGGTGTGCTCATCGGGGGGCAGTTGTCGCGGCGGCTGCGCAAGGCGGCGACCGCGGCCAACCAGATGGCCAAGGGGGAGACGGACGTCCGGGTGCGGGACGCGATCGGCGGGGTCGTACGGGACGAGACCGACGACCTCGCGAGCGCCGTGGACGCCATGGCGGACGCGCTCCAGCAGCGGCTGGAGGCGGAGCGGCGGGTCACCGCGGACATCGCGCACGAGCTGCGGACACCGGTGACGGGGCTGCTGACGGCGGCGGAACTGCTGCCTCCCGGACGGCCCACGGAACTGGTCCTGGACCGCGCGAAGGCCATGCGCACCCTCGTCGAGGACGTCCTGGAGGTGGCCCGGCTCGACGGCGCCAACGAGCGCGCGGAGCTCCAGGACATCCTGCTCGGCGAGTTCGTCGCCCGGCGGGTCGCGGCCAAGGACCCGGAGATCGAGGTCCGGGTGGTGCACGAGTCGGAGGTCACGACCGATCCGCGCCGCCTGGAACGGGTCCTGTTCAACCTTCTCGCCAACGCCGCCCGGCACGGCAAGCCGCCCGTCCAGGTCACCGTCGAGGGCCGGGTGATCCGTGTCCGCGACCACGGCCCCGGCTTCCCGGAGGACCTCCTCGCCGACGGCCCGAGCCGCTTCCGTACGGGCAGCGCGGACCGCGCGGGCCACGGCCACGGACTCGGTCTGACCATCGCGGCCGGGCAGGCGCGGGTGCTCGGGGCACGGCTGACCTTCCGCAACGTGCGGCCCGCGGGGGCTCCCGAGGGGGTGCCCGCGGAGGGCGCGGTGGCGGTGCTGTGGCTGCCGGAGCACGCGCCCACGGCCACCGGGAGCCATCCGATGCTGCCGTGACCCTGTCGGCGGCAGGGCCCCGGCGAGTGTTCGGCGGCAGGCCCCCTGCGCGTGGCTCCTCTCAGGTACTCGCCAGCATCAACTCCTCTCCCCTGGACGGTCGCACGCCGTCCGTTCGCCCCCTGAAGTAGCGCCGGTCCAGCTCCTCCACCGGCACGTGCCGGGCCTCCCGGAAGCCGGACGCCCGGGCCAGGGCCAGGATCTCGGCGGGCCCGAAGAACGCCTCCTTGAAGGCGCGGAGGAAGTGATACCGAGTACCCGGCATGCGCGGCGACGGCGCCCAGGTCCAGCTCCGGGTCGGCCCAGTCCCGGTCCATGGCGTCCTTGGCGAGCCGGATCTGCCGCACTTTGTCCATGGGGCCGATGGTGGCACGCGGCACTGACATCGCCCCCTCGGCGGACATGAAGAAGGCCCCCGGGGCGGACACCGTCCGGGGGCCTTCGGTTCAGGAGAGGCGGCTCAGACCTCGACGAGCGGAGCCGGCGCCGCGTCGTCCGCCGCCTTCTGGGGCCCCGCTCCCTTGAGCGGCACCTCCTTGACGAACACCGCCGCCACCAGCGCGACCACGGCGACGATCGAGCCGAGCAGGAACGCCGAGTGCGTGCCCGCCGACACCGCGAACTGGTACGCCTCGCGCACCGCGTCCGGCAGCTTCTCCAGGCTCTTCGCGTCCAGCTGCGCGGACTGCTCGGTCACCTTGGAGCCCAGCGACCCGCCACGCTCGGCCATGGTGTCCTGGACCCGGTGGTTGAACAGGGCGCCCATGATGGCCACACCGAAGGAGGAGCCGAGGGTACGGAACAGGGTCGTGGAGGAGGACGCGACGCCCATGTCCTTCATCTCGACGCTGTTCTGCGCGACCAGCATGGTGATCTGCATCAGGCAGCCCATGCCGAGACCGACCACGGCCATGAAGACACCGGAGGTGAGCCTTGAGGTCCCGGTGTCCATCGTCGACAGCAGGTAGAGCCCGACGATCATCAGTGCACTGCCGAGGACCGGGAAGACGTAGTACCGCCCGCTGTTGGTGGTGATCCGGCCCGCGACCATCGAGGTCACCAGCATCGCGCCGAGCATCGGCAGGAGCAGCAGTCCCGAGTTGGTGGCGGAGGCGCCCTGCACGGACTGCTGGTAGAGCGGCAGGAAGAGGGTGGCGCCGAACATCACGAAGCCGGTGATGAAGCCGATGATCGACATCAGCGTGAAGTTGCGGTTGCGGAAGATGTGCAGCGGGACCACCGGCTCGGCCGCCTTGGTCTGCCAGAACACGAACCCGACGAGCGCGGCCACACCGATGCCGATCAGCTCCATGATCCGCGCGGAGCTCCAGGCGTACTCCGTGCCGCCCCAGGTGGTCACCAGCACGATGGAGGTGATGCCGACGGTCAGCAGGGCGGCGCCCAGGTAGTCGATGCGGGCCTGTGCGCGCTTCTTCGGCAGGTGCAGCACGGCGCTGATCAGACCGAGCGACACGACGCCGAGCGGCAGGTTGATGTAGAAGGACCAGCGCCAGCCCCAGTTGTCGGTGATGGTGCCGCCGACCAGCGGGCCGCCGATCATCGCGAGCGCCATGACGCCGGCCATCATGCCCTGGTACTTGCCGCGCTCCCGCGGGGGGATCAGGTCGCCGATGATCGCCATGACGCCGACCATCAGACCGCCGGCGCCGAGGCCCTGCACGGCCCGGAAGCCGATGAGCTGCCCCATGTCCTGGGCCATGCCGCTGAGCGCGGAGCCGATCAGGAAGAGCACGATCGAGCTCATGAAGACGCCCTTGCGGCCGTACATGTCGCCGAGCTTGCCCCAGAGCGGGGTGGCGGCCGCGGTGGCCAGTGTGTAGGCCGTCACGACCCACGAAAGGTGTTCGAGTCCGCCGAGCTCGCCCACGATCGTCGGCATCGCGGTGCCCACGATCATGTTGTCGAGCATCGCGAGCATCATGGTGATCATCAGCGCGAGCAGGACGACCCGCACGCTGCGCTGTTTCTTGTCCGGCTCCGTCTCGACCGTCTGTGTGTCCGCCATCGTTTCCACTCCCCTGAGGTCCTGCGGTACTTCCCCCGCCGGGGCACTTACTTGCCGCCCGGCTAGTTGTCTACACTGGGGAAGGTAGACGCGTAACTAGCCGGGCGTCAAGTAAGTTTTATGGAAAGCCGAGGAGCACGAGGATGGGCGGCACCATGGACGTCACGAAGCAGCAGCGCCGCGGCAACACGCGCCAGCGCATCCAGGACGTGGCCCTCGATCTCTTCGCGGAGCAGGGGTACGAGAAGACGTCCCTGCGGGAGATCGCCGAGCACCTGGACGTCACCAAGGCGGCGCTCTACTACCACTTCAAGACCAAGGAAGAGATCCTCGTCAGCATCTTCGACGACCTGACGCAGCCGATCCTCGACCTGATCGAGTGGGGCAGGCAGCAGCCGCACACGCTGGAGACGAAGCAGGAGATCGTACGGCGTTACAGCGCGACCCTGGCCGGCGCGACACCGCTGTTCCGCTTCATGCAGGAGAACCAGGCCACGGTCCGCGAACTGCGCGTCGGCGAGACCTTCAAGGAGCGCATGCAGGGCCTGCGCGAGATCATCGTCGACCCCGAGGCCGACCTCACCGACCAGGTCCGCTGCGTCAGCGCGATCTTCACCCTGCACGCCGGGATGTTCTTCCTCCAGGACATCGCCGGAGACCCGGAGGCCAAGCGCAAGGCGGTCCTGGAGGTCGCGACGGACCTGGTCACGCAGGCGCATCGGGGGGGCGCGGAGGGGTAGGGCCGGGGGCGGGCCAGGGGAACGGCCTCCGTTCGACCGGAGGTGGGAGCGAGGGGTCGGCACCTTCGGTTCGACCCGGGCGCGGGAAGGAGCTGACGCCTGCGGTCCGGCCGGGGGCGGCGGGGCGGCGGGGGCGGCTAGCAGCGACTTGCCGAGGGGGGCGAGCCCGAGGGATTCCGCTTCCCTGCGACCGCTGATGGGGCGAGGGGTCGGCGCCTACGGTTCACCCCGGGGGGCGGGATGCGGAACGGGCCCTGCACCTCCGCCCGGGACGACCGGGACGACCGGGGCGGCACCCACACGGCCGGCACGAGCACGGAGCGAGGGGGCGGCGCCCACGGTTCACCCCGGGGGCGGGATGAGGAGCTGACCCTGCGACTCGGCCCGGGACGGCGGAGGCCGTCGACACGCGGCTCGCACGGAAGGGCCGAGGGGATGTCGCTTGCCTTCGGCGGGCGGGCGGGCGAGGCAAGGCGCTGGCGCCCGCGCTCGGCCCTGCACAGCCGGGGCGGCAACGAGGATGGAGCAACGGGTCGACGCCTACGGTTCGACCCGGGGCCTCGTGGGAGGGGCTGATACCCACGGTTCGATCCGGCGGCGGTCCGAGCGACTGGCGCCCCGCTCCCGGTCTGCCCCCGGTCTTCCCCAGGGGCACCAGGACGTGCCGGCGCCCGGGGTTCCGTCGGGGGCAACAAGGGCCTGACCGGCGCCTACGGTCCGGCTACAGGCAGCCCGAACATCTGACGCCGCCCAGCCGGCCACCCCCTCCGAGGCTCAGACCTTGACGCCCTTGGCGCGCAGGAAGGCGACCGGGTCGATGGCCGAGCCGTAGTTCGGGGTCGTGCGGATCTCGAAGTGCAGGTGCGGGCCGCTGGAGTTGCCGGTGTTGCCGGACAGGGCGATGCGCTGACCGGTCTTGACTATCTGGCCGACCTTGACCTTGATCCGGGAGAGGTGGGCGTACTGCGAGTACCGCTTGTTGCCGTGCTTGATCACGATGGCGTTGCCGTAGGCGGAACCGTCACCGGCTCCCCCAGGACCCGCCTTGACGACGGTCCCGCCGTGCGCGGCGACGACGGTCGTACCGCTCGGCACCGCGAAGTCCTGCCCACTGTGGGTGGACTGCCACATGCCACCGGCCTGCGCATAGCTCGCGCTGAGCGTGTACTTCTTCACCGGGTCGACCCAGGAGGGCGAGGAGGACGCGGCCGAGGCGACTCCGGCCCCCAGCACAGCCGACGCCCCGACGGACGCGGCCACGACGGCCACCCGGGTACGGAGCAGGGACGTACGGGACGAACGGGAAGAAACGCGCTGGAACATTCGGAACCTCATGAAGCCGGGGACAGGAAACCACCCGGCGCACGAAGGCCGCCGGATGGCGCATCCCTTGGTAACCCCGAAGACCGAATTCGCCCAAACAGCCCATCTACGACGGAATGTAGTAATAGGTCCCGACAGTTCGTCCGAGAAGTCCCTTTTCCCTTCCCCTCCCCGCCCCCACCCCTTCACTATTCCGCCTAGTAATGGACAAATCACCTGTAAGGCAAGTCACCCGGGGGCCCCGAGGTAAAAGAGACGCCATGTGACGCACGTCTCTGGCCTCCTACCAACCGGTAACCCTACGGTTCCTCTCGCGCCACCCTCACCAACAAACATGCACGAGACAACTGCAGCGTTTCCGGACGTGAGAGGACCCCCCACCCCCATGACAAGACGACGCCCCTGGGCGCGCCACATAGCCGTAAGCACCGTCTCCGCCGCCGCCCTCGTCGCCCTGGCCGTACCCGCCGAGGCCGCGACGACCACCGCAAGCGCCACCACGACCGCTACGGCCGCCGCCGAGGACGTCGACTACGCCACCTGGCAGACCGACTGCCAGGCCGTGATGGACCAGGCCCTCCCCTACCTGAAGACGCGTATCGCCGCCCCCAGGCCCGGCGAGAAGCAGGCGATCGTCCTCGACATCGACAACACCACCCTGGAGACGGACTTCGGCTTCAGCTATCCCTCACCGGCCAACAAGCCCGTCCTGGCGGTCGCGCAGTACGCCCAGGAGCACGGTGTCTCCCTGTTCTTCGTGACCGCCCGCCCCGGCATCATCGCCTCGGTGACCGACTACAACCTCAAGCACGTCGGCTACCAGGTGAACGGCCTCTACGTCCGCAACTTCATCGACCTCTTCAAGGACGTCGCCGCCTACAAGACGGCCAAGCGCGTCGACATCGAGAACAAGGGCTACACGATCATCGCGAACATCGGCAACAGCGCCACCGACCTGTCGGGCGGCCACGCCGAGAAGACCTTCAAACTCCCGGACTACGACGGCCAGTTGTCCTGACTCCGGGCCGCGCCTTCCCCGTACGTCACCGCAAAAAGGGCCGCTCCAGAACCGAAGTTCCGAAGCGGCCCTTTCAAGGCGTCGCCGTGAGGCTTACGCCTCCTTGCTCAGGTTGGGTCCGGCACCGCCGCCGGCCGCCTGCTCGATCGGCGGGACGTCGGGCAGCGCCGCCTTCTCCTCGCCGCGGAAGGTGAAGGTCTGGGTCTCACCCTCGCCCTCGGTGTCCACGACCACGATGTGACCGGGACGCAGCTCGCCGAAGAGGATCTTCTCCGACAGCGTGTCCTCGATCTCGCGCTGGATCGTGCGTCGCAGCGGACGCGCGCCCAGCACCTGGTCGTAGCCCTTGGTCGACAGCAGCTCCTTGGCGGACTGGGAGAGCTCGATGCCCATGTCCCGGTCCCTGAGGCGCTCGTCCACCTTGGCGATCATCAGGTCGACGATCGCGAGGATGTCCTCCTGCGTCAGCTGCGGGAAGACGACCACGTCGTCGACGCGGTTGAGGAACTCGGGCCGGAAGTGCTGCTTGAGCTCGTCCGAGACCTTGTTCTTCATGCGCTCGTAGTTGGTCTTCTTGTCACCCGAGGCCGCGAAGCCCAGGTTGAAGCCCTTGGAGATGTCCCGGGTGCCGAGGTTGGTCGTCATGATGATGACCGTGTTCTTGAAGTCCACGACCCGGCCCTGGGAGTCGGTCAGGCGACCGTCCTCCAGGATCTGCAGCAGCGAGTTGAAGATGTCCGGGTGGGCCTTCTCGACCTCGTCGAACAGGACGACGGAGAACGGCTTGCGGCGGACCTTCTCGGTCAGCTGGCCGCCCTCTTCGTAGCCCACGTAGCCGGGGGGCGAACCGAAGAGCCGCGAGACCGTGTGCTTCTCGCTGAACTCCGACATGTCGAGGGAGATCAGCGCGTCCTCGTCACCGAAGAGGAACTCGGCGAGCGCCTTGGACAGCTCGGTCTTACCGACACCGGACGGACCGGCGAAGATGAACGAACCACCGGGACGCTTCGGGTCCTTGAGACCGGCACGCGTACGACGGATCGCCTTCGACAGCGCCTTGACGGCGTCGACCTGGCCGATGACCCGCTTGTGGAGCTCGTCCTCCATGCGCAGCAGACGCGAGGACTCCTCCTCGGTCAGCTTGAAGACCGGGATGCCGGTGGCGGTCGCGAGGACCTCGGCGATCAGCTCGCCGTCGACCTCGGCGACGACGTCCATGTCGCCGGCCTTCCACTCCTTCTCCCGCTTGGCCTTGGCGGCCAGGAGCTGCTTCTCCTTGTCGCGGAGGGAGGCGGCCTTCTCGAAGTCCTGCGAGTCGATCGCGGACTCCTTGTCCCGGCGGACACCGGCGATCTTCTCGTCGAACTCGCGCAGGTCCGGCGGCGCGGTCATCCGGCGGATGCGCATCCGGGAGCCGGCCTCGTCGATCAGGTCGATCGCCTTGTCCGGCAGGAAGCGGTCCGAGATGTACCGGTCGGCCAGGGTGGCGGCCTGCACGAGGGCCTCGTCCGTGATCGAGACACGGTGGTGGGCCTCGTAGCGGTCGCGCAGACCCTTGAGGATCTCGATGGTGTGCGGGAGCGAGGGCTCGGCGACCTGGATGGGCTGGAAGCGGCGCTCGAGGGCCGCGTCCTTCTCCAGGTGCTTGCGGTACTCGTCCAGCGTGGTGGCGCCGATGGTCTGGAGCTCACCGCGGGCCAGCATCGGCTTCAGGATCGAAGCGGCGTCGATGGCGCCCTCGGCGGCACCCGCACCGACCAGCGTGTGCAGCTCGTCGATGAACAGGATGATGTCGCCGCGGGTGCGGATCTCCTTGAGGACCTTCTTCAGGCGCTCCTCGAAGTCACCGCGGTAGCGGGAGCCGGCGACCAGGGCGCCGAGGTCCAGGGTGTAGAGGTGCTTGTCCTTGAGGGTCTCGGGCACCTCGCCCTTGACGATGGCCTGGGCGAGGCCCTCGACGACGGCGGTCTTGCCGACGCCGGGCTCACCGATCAGCACCGGGTTGTTCTTGGTACGGCGGGACAGCACCTGCATGACCCGCTCGATCTCCTTCTCGCGCCCGATGACCGGGTCGAGCTTGGACTCACGAGCGGCCTGGGTGAGGTTCCGGCCGAACTGGTCGAGGACCAGGGACGTCGAGGGGGTGCCCTCGGCAGGCCCGCCGGCGGTGGCGGTCTCCTTGCCCTGGTAACCGGAGAGCAGCTGGATGACCTGCTGCCGCACCCGGTTGAGATCTGCGCCCAGCTTGACCAGGACCTGGGCGGCGACGCCCTCGCCCTCACGGATCAGGCCGAGCAGGATGTGCTCCGTGCCGATGTAGTTGTGGCCCAGCTGAAGGGCCTCGCGGAGCGACAGCTCCAGGACCTTCTTGGCACGGGGGGTGAAGGGGATGTGCCCGGACGGGGCCTGCTGCCCCTGCCCGATGATCTCCTCCACCTGCTGGCGGACCGCCTCGAGCGAAATCCCGAGGCTCTCAAGGGCCTTGGCGGCGACACCCTCACCCTCGTGGATCAGGCCCAGGAGGATGTGCTCGGTGCCGATGTAGTTGTGGTTGAGCATCCGGGCTTCTTCCTGAGCCAGGACGACAACCCGCCGCGCGCGGTCGGTGAACCTCTCGAACATCGTTAATCGCTCCTCAGAGCGGTCAGGCAGTGGGGGGAACTTCCCCTCCCTGTCCTTCCGCAGCTTAGTCCCGCAAGCGGGGACCGCTCATTCCAACTGCCGACACCGTCGATGGCCTCCTGACCCCGAACGCCGACATCTGCTCCAACCCGATGGTGCGAGACGATGTTCCCGCAGGCCAGGCAGTTACCCCAGTCGCCAGTACGCCGATGGCGAACGTGAGACGGCCTTTCCTGCGTGTCGCCCCCTCCCACTAGGGATGTCTTACCCGCTCGGGCTGGCACTCCATGCCGTAGGCCCCCCGTCCCTCCGCTACGGGCGAACAACCTTGTGCCACCCCGCACCTCCGCACGCCCCCTCTTCGGACACTCTTCGCACACGTAGGTACACCCAGCGTAACTCTCGCGCCTTTCCGGCGGTTGCACTTGGCATGGTCGCCAGCCGCCCCCCTCTCACCACGGATCTCACCGCGGTCCCGCTCCCCCGCCGGCCGCTCGAACAGGCCGCCGCCGGCGACGATCCGGTCCGCCGCTGGTACGAGAACGAACTGGGCTGGCCCACGGTGCCCGCGAGCACCCCCGAATCTCCCGTACGGCTGCGCCTGGGGCTTCGTTTCGACGTCCTGGACGTCCCGGCCGGGGCAGGAGGCGCGGCCCTGCGCCATCTCGCCGGGGCCTCTCCGGTGGCGGTGCGGGGCGACCGGATGCTGCTCCTGGTGGCGGCGGGCAGCACGGAGGAGTTGCCGGGCCTGCTGGACTGGCTGGAGTGGGGCGCGCTGGCGCTCGACCTGCGGGCGATCGGGACGGGCGGCGTGATGCGGGCTCCGCACCCGCCGGAGCCCGGTGCGGGTCGCATCGCGGAGGTCCCGTCGGGGCGGTCCGCGCGTCCGGGGCCCGGCGCGGACGCGTCGCGCGATCCGGCGTCACTCCCGGAACCGGGCGTGCCCGTGCCCCGACCGCCGGGGAACGTGCCGTCAGAGGTGAAGGATGCCGGCCGGACCGCCGGAAGCCGGCGACCTCTCGCCCCGGGCCGCCCGGGCTCCCTGCAGGGGGCCGCCGTATGGCTGCGGCCCCCCGAGCCTGGGTGCGAGGTCGAGGCCTCGCTGCCGACGATGTCGGCGCTGGGGGGCGTTGGGGGCGCCCCCGATCTCGTACGCGTCGTGAACACGGTGGCCACACAGTGCCACCGGCTGCGACTGTGGCGCACACGGCCATAAGCCTTCACGGCCCCGGCCGTCGTGAACCTCTGGATCAGGCGTTGGCCTTCTCGTAAGCCTCGCGAATGCTCGCCGGAACGCGGCCGCGGTCATTGACCTCGTAACCGTTCTCCTTCGCCCACGCGCGGATCTGAGCGGTGTCCTGGCTACCGCCGGAAGCGGCCCGCGTCTTTCCGCGCCCGCCCGAAGCACGGCCTCCGGTGCGGCGACCGCCCTTCACGTAGGGCTCGAGAAGGCCACGGAGCTTGTCCGCATTGGCAGTCGTGAGATCGATCTCGTACGTCTTGCCGTCCAACGCGAACGTGACGGTCTCGTCCGCCTCGCCGCCGTCGATGTCGTCGACAAGAAGGACCTGAACCTTCTGTGCCACCGGATTTCCTTTCATCCAATACTTGAGGGCCGGGGGCCTGCGGCGTCCGCCGTTTCGCCGTCCCCTGTTATATGCAGTACTGCAGTACGTCGGAAAGCAAACCGCTTTTGCTGGGAAAACACAAACCCTCGGGAGAGACCGACAGGGGCCGCCCCGTCCGGAAACATGCGCGTTTCGGACATAGGGAACCTGGGCAGGACCGAGCGGCAGAATCCTTGGCGATCACAGATGCAGAAGCATCCGGCTGTTGCCCAAGGTGTTCGGTTTCACTCGTTCGAGACCGAGGAACTCTGCCACGCCTTCGTCATAGGAACGCAGTAGCTCGGCGTAGACATCGGTGTCAACGGGCGTCTCACCGATCTCGACGAAGCCGTGCTTGCCGAAGAAGTCCACTTCGAAGGTGAGGCAGAAAACGCGACGAACACCGAGCCAGCGGGCCGTGTGCAACAACTTCTCCAGCAACTGATGCCCGACACCGGCACCCTTCAGCCCGGGCTTCACGGCGAGAGTGCGCACTTCCGCGAGGTCTTCCCACATGACATGCAGGGCACCGAAGCCGACCAGCTCGGCGTTGTCGTCGCGCTCGGCGACCCAGAACTCCTGGATGTCCTCGTAAAGGGTCACGGTCGCTTTGTCGAGCAGGATGCGGTCACGGACGTAGGAGTCAAGGAGCCGACGGATGCCGGCGACATCGCTGGTGCGTGCCCGCCGGACGGTGATGGCTTTTGCGGTGACTTCGGGGTTCTCGGCGGAGGGGCTCTTCGCGGACATGAGCGGACGCTATCGCCCGCCGTCCCGCGATGCCGAGTCGGGGTTCTCCGCGGTCGGTCCGCCGACGATCCGTACGGCGTCCTGGAGTGCCTGTCGCTGTTCCTCGCTCATCATGCCGAAGAAGGCGACGAGAGCGGCGGCGGGGTTGTCACTCTGGGACCAGGCGTCGTTCATCAGTGCGGCGGCGTAGGCGGCCCGTGTGGAGACCGCCTCATATCGATAGGCCCGGCCTTCCGCCTCACGACGCACCCAGCCCTTCTGATGGAGATTGTCCAAAACGGTCATCACCGTGGTGTAGGCGATGGACCGTTCCTGCCGAAGGTCTTCCAGGACTTCTCGAACGGTGACCGGGCGGTTCCACTTCCACACCCGCGTCATGACCGCGTCTTCGAGTTCTCCCAATGGGCGAGGCACAGCTCAGCACAATAGTGGGAGATCCGGCTATCGGCGTGACGGACGGGCCTTTCAACGCCAAACAGCAACAAAAAGGGCGTACGACTCCGAAAGCGCGAGGGCTCGGGGGTCGTACGCCGACGGGGGTGCGGCCGGTCAGTCGGCCTGCTTGGTGGCCTCCGCGCGCGCGAGGGCGGCGTCGACGGCCGCGTCCTCCTTGGCCTTGTTGGCCCCGCCCTGGGTCTTCACGATGACGCGGATCAGACCGATGAAGAACACGGCCATGACGACCGGGGGCACGAGCGCGGAGACATAGTCCATGCGTCCAGGGTAGCCAGCGGCACCGGGACAACTCGGGCGGGGTGCGGACTGCCCCGCGCTCAGCCCGCGGCCAGCTGCTGCGGCGGGTTCGCCGGGGGCGGGGCAGGCTTGCGGCGGGGGAAGACCTCGCCCGGGGTGGGGATGGGCCGGGAGGGCTTCGGGGCGGCGGGCGCGGGCTTGTCGGCGGGCTTGACCGGGGTCTTCTCCGGCCGCTTCGCGGGCTCCTTGGCGTCCAGCGCCGCCGGGCCGCCCCGGGCGACCGGGGAGGGCCTCTCGTGAAGGCCGCCGGAAAGACCTCCGGGCAGCGCCAGGAGGCGCGTCCGGGAGGCCGGGACCACGGGGGCCGTCGGGGTGCGCCGAGCGCCGGTGGCGCCCGCGAGGCGGGCCCGCACGTCGCGTTCGGCCAGCATCTGGCAGCGGATCAGCAGCGCCGCCGCGACCGGGTTGCCGCGCAGCGCCCGCAGCGCGGCGAGGTCGTCCGGCTCGGGCCGGTACCCGGCGCCCAGCGCCTCCTCCAGGAGGGTGAGGTAGCCGGCGGCGGTGCCGGGCAGCGCGGCGCGGTACCGGGCGAGGTCGGCCACCAGGAAGGCGCGCAGCCGGGCACCCTCGCGCACCGCCTCGTCGAGGGACTCGGCGAGGCGGTGGCAGTCCTTGATGTCCTCGGCCGAGGCAGGGGCGGGGTGAAGGGCGAGGGCGAGAGCGCGGCGGAGCACACGCAGCTCCTCCGCACCGAACGCCATGCCGCCGCGGGATCCGTATGGCGTGGGCATGCGGCGACAGTACGCGCTAATCAGACAAACCCGTCATAGGGGATGGGTGTGGCGCGACCGGGCCACCCCAATGCCGGGCCCCGCGATTCGGCCCGGCGGCCGGGCCCGGCGGTCACATCCGCGACACGTTCCGCTCGTACACCAGCCGCAGCCCCACCAGCGTCAGCCAGGGCTCGTGCTCGTCGATCACCGACGACTCCCCGAGCACCATCGGCGCCAGCCCGCCGGTGGCGATCACCGTCACGTCGTCCGGGTCCTCCGCGAGCTCCCGGGCCATCCGGCCCACCACGCCGTCGACCTGCCCGGCGAAGCCGTACACGATCCCGGACTGCATCGCCTCGACCGTGTTCTTCCCGATCACGCTCCGCGGCCGGGCCACCTCGATCTTGCGCAACTGGGCCCCCTTGACCCCGAGCGCCTCCACGGAGATCTCGATACCGGGCGCGATGACCCCGCCGACGTACTCCCCGCGCGCGGACACCGCGTCGAAGGTCGTCGCCGTACCGAAGTCCACGACGATCGCGGGGCCGCCGAACAGCTCGACGGCCGCCACCGCGTTGATGATCCGGTCCGCGCCGACCTCCTTGGGGTTGTCGGTGAGGATCGGCACCCCCGTCTTCACCCCGGGCTCGACCAGCACGGCCGGCACGTCGCCGTAGTAGCGCCGCGTCACCTCGCGCAGCTCGTGCAGCACGGACGGCACGGTCGCGCAGATGGCGATCCCGTCGATGCCGTCGCCCAGTTCGTCCCCGAGGAGCGGATGCATGCCCATCAGGCCCTGGAGCAGTACGGCCAGCTCGTCCGCCGTGCGGCGGGCGTCCGTGGAGATCCGCCAGTGCTCGACGATGTCCTCGCCGTCGAACAGCCCGAGGACGGTGTGCGTGTTGCCCACGTCGATGGTGAGGAGCATCGCGACTACTCCGCCTCGCGCAGATCGAGGCCGATGTCGAGGATCGGCGAGGAGTGGGTGAGCGCCCCGACGGCGAGGTAGTCGACCCCGGTGTCGGCGTACGCGCGCGCGGTGGCCAGCGTCAGCCGCCCGGAGGCCTCCAGCGCGGCCCGCCCGTGCACGAGCGCGACCGCCTCCTCGCACTCGCCGGGCGTGAAGTTGTCCAGCAGGATCAGGTCGGCGCCCGCGTCCACGACCTCCCGCAGCTGGTGCAGGGTGTCGACCTCGACCTCGATCGGCACGTCCGGGAAGGCCTCCCGTACGGCCTTGAAGGCCTGGGCGACACCGCCGGCTGCGACCACGTGGTTGTCCTTGACCAGCGCCGCGTCGGACAGCGACATCCGGTGGTTGACCCCGCCCCCGCAGCGCACCGCGAACTTCTCCAGCGACCTGAGCCCAGGAGTCGTCTTGCGGGTGTCCCGCACACGTGCCCTGGTGCCCTCCAGTGCGTCCGTCCACGCGCGCGTGGCGGTCGCGATGCCGGAGAGCCGGCACAGCAGGTTGAGCGCGCTGCGTTCGGCGGTGAGCAGGTCACGCGTGCGCGTGGTGACCGACAGGAGCTTCTGTCCCGCCTCCACCCGGTCGCCGTCCTCCACGTGCCGCTCGACCTCGAACTCGTCCTCGCAGACCACCGAGACGACCGCCTCGGCGACCCTGAGGCCGGCCACGACGCCCGCCTCGCGCGCGACGAAGTCGGCGGTGGCGACGGCGTCCTCGGGGATGGTCGCGACGGTCGTCACGTCCACGCCGTGGTCGAGGTCCTCCTGGATGGCGACATTGGCGATGTCCTCGACCTCCACGGGGTCGAGCCCGGCGTCGGCCAGGAGCTGCGCGAGCGCGGGGTCGAGCCCGCACTCCAGGTACTCCTCGTCGAGGCCGTCGGAGGCGGCGCCACAGGCACAGCCGTCGCCGCAGCCGCCGGACGAAGCGAGGGGAAGGTCGTCGGTGCTCACTGGTGTCACTGCTCCTGGAGGTGCTGCCGGGTCGGGGGGAAGTCTGCGGTATCGGTGGTGTGTACGGCGAGGGTCCGGTCGGGATTCAGCCGTACGACGATGTGGCGGCGCCACGCCGTGTCGTCCCGGTCCGGCTCGTCCTCGCGCCAGTGGCAGCCGCGCGTCTCCTCGCGCAGCAGGGCCGCGGCGGCCAGGACACGGGCCACGCACAGGAGGTTGGTGGCCTCCCAGGTGTCGACGCCGGGCTCGGCCGTCTTGCCGTTCTCGGCCAGGGCGTCCCGGGCGTCGGCGTGCAGTTGCTGCAACTGGTCGGCGGCCCTGGACAGGGACCGGGCGGAGCGCAGCACGCCCGCGCCCCGGGTCATGATCCGCTGGATCGCGAACCGGGCCTCGGGGGCGAGCAGCGGGTGCGCGGGCCTCTCGGGCCGGTCGACGGGGGCGGGCACACGCGCGTGGAGGCCGGTGCGGCTCGCCGTGATGTCGGCGGCGATGCGCTCGGCGTAGACCAGTCCCTCCAGGAGGGAGTTGGAGGCGAGCCGGTTCGCGCCGTGCACACCGGTGCAGGCGACCTCGCCGCACGCGTACAGGCCCGGCACGGTCGTCCGACCCTGGGAGTCGGTGCGCACGCCGCCGGAGGCGTAGTGGGCGGCCGGCGCCACCGGGATGGGCTCGGTGACCGGGTCGATGCCGTGGGCTCGGCAGGCGGCCAGGATCGTCGGGAAGCGGTGCTCCCACATCTCGGCGCCGAAGTGCCGGGCGTCGAGGAACATGTGCTCGGCGTCCCGCTCCTGCATGCGGCGCGTGATGCCCTTGGCGACGATGTCCCGGGGCGCCAGCTCGGCCAGTTCGTGCTGCCCGGTCATGAAGCGCACGCCGTCGGCGTCGACCAGGTGGGCGCCCTCGCCGCGCACGGCCTCGGAGACGAGCGGCTGCTGGCCCTCGGCGTCCGGGCCGAGGAACAGCACGGTGGGGTGGAACTGCACGAACTCCAGGTCGCTGACCTCGGCGCCCGCGCGCAGAGCGAGCGCCACGCCGTCGCCCGTCGACACGGACGGGTTGGTGGTCGCGGAGAACACCTGTCCCATGCCGCCGGTCGCGAGGACGACCGCGGGGGCGTGCACGGCGCCCACGCCGTCGTGCTGGCCCTCGCCCATGACGTGCAGGGTGACGCCCGCCGTGCGGCCGTCGGCGTCGGTCAGCAGGTCGAGCACGAGCGCGTTCTCGATCGTGCGCAGGCCCCGCGCGCGTACGGCCTCGACGAGGGCCCGGGAGATCTCCGCGCCGGTGGCGTCACCGCCCGCGTGCGCGATCCGGCGCCGGTGGTGGCCGCCCTCGCGGGTGAGCGCCAGGTCGCCGGCCTCGGACTCGTCGAAGTGCGCGCCGGTCGCGATCAGGCGGCGTACGGCGTCGGGTCCCTCGGTGACGAGGATCCGCACGGCCTCCTCGTCGCACAGGCCCGCGCCCGCCACCAGGGTGTCGTCCAGGTGCTGTTCGGGGGTGTCGCCCTCGCCCAGGGCCGCGGCGATGCCGCCCTGCGCCCAGCGGGTGGAGCCGTCGTCGAGGCGTGCCTTGGTGACGACGACGGTGCTGAGGCCCTCGGCCTGGCAGCGCAGGGCCGCGGTGAGGCCGGCGACGCCGGAGCCGACGACCACGACGTCCGCGTCGATGGACCACCCGGGCGCGGGGGCGTGCAGTCGTATGCCTGTGCTGGTCACGAGGCGGCTCCGAAGGTCAGCGGGATGTTGTCGATCAGCCGGGTCGTCCCCACCCGGGCCGCGACGGCGAGGACGGCCTCGCCGGTGAAGTCGTCCTCGATCTCGGTGAAGTCGGACGGGTCGACGAGCGCGAGGTAGTCCAGGGCGAGCGGCGGGTCCACGCGCGAGGCGTCGTCCAGGATCAGCCGGGCGGCCGCGCGGACCGCCGACGGGGCTCCCGGCAGGGCCTTCGCGACCGCGTGCGCGTCGGCGGCCGCGCGGGACTCCCCGAGGGCGCTCAGGGCCTCGGCACGTGCGTGCGTGGCGGGCACTTCACGGGCCCGTGCGCGCAGCGCCTCCTGGGCCGCGTGCCGGTCGCGGCCCGCGAACAGGGCGCGGGAGAGCGCGAGTGCGGTGCGCCGTTCCCGCGGGGCGAGGTAGCGGTTGCGGCTGGAGAGGGCCAGGCCGTCGTCCTCGCGCACGGTGGGCACGCCGACGATCTCGACGCCGAAGTTCAGGTCGCGCACCATCCGGCGGATCAGCGCGAGCTGCTGGGCGTCCTTCTGGCCGTAGAGGGCGATGTCGGGGCGGGTGAGGTGGAGCAGCTTGGCGACGACGGTGAGCATGCCGTCGAAGTGGCCGGGGCGCGAGGTGCCCTCCAGGCGCTCTCCCATCGGGCCCGCGCTGATGCGCACCTGGGGTTCGCCACCGGGGTAGACCTCGTCGACGGAGGGCGCGAAGACGACGTCCGCGCCGGCGTCCTCGGCGATCTTGAGGTCGGCGTCCAGGGTGCGCGGGTAGCGGTCTAGGTCCTCGCCCGCGCCGAACTGGAGGGGGTTCACGAAGACGGTGACGACGACCTCGCCGTCCGGTCCGGCGATCTCGCGGGCGGTGCGGACCAGGGTGGCGTGGCCCTCGTGCAGGGCGCCCATGGTCATCACGACGGCCCGGCGGCCCACGCGCGCGCGTGCGTGCAGTTCGTCGGCGGTGCGCAGCAGGGTCGTGGTCATCGGCCGTCTCCCTCGGCGCCGTCGGTCCCGGTGGCGAGTACCCCGAGGAGGTCCTCGGCGAGTTCCGGCTTGAGCAGGCCGTGGGCCAGCGCCCGGTCGGCGGTCGCGCGGGCCATCGCCAGATAGCCCGCGACGGTCTGCGGGGCGTGCTCGCGCAGTTCCGTGACGTGCGCGGCGACGGTGCCGGCGTCACCGCGCGCGACGGGGCCGGTGAGGGCCGCGTCGCCCGAGCGCAGGGCGTTGTCCAGGGCGGCGCCGAGCAGCGGGCCGAGCATCCGGTCGGGGGCCTCGACGCCCGCCGAGCGCAGCAGCTCCATGGCCTGGGCGACCAGCGTGACCAGGTGGTTCGCGCCGAGCGCGAGGGCCGCGTGGTACAGCGGGCGCTTGTCCTCGGCGATCCACTCGGGCTCGCCGCCCATCTCGATGACGAGCGCCTCGGCGGCCAGCCGCAGTTCCTCGGGGGCGGTGACGCCGAAGGAGCAGCCCGCGAGGCGCTGGACGTCCACGGGCGTGCCGGTGAAGGTCATCGCCGGGTGCAGGGCCAGCGGCAGGGCGCCCGCGCGCAGGGCGGGGTCGAGGACCTTCGCGCCGTAGCGCCCGGAGGTGTGCACGAGCAGCTGCCCCGGCCGCACCGCGCCGGTGTCGGCGAGGCCCTCTACGAGGCGGGGCAGGGTGTCGTCGGGGACCGTCAGCAGCACCAGGTCGGCGCGCTGCAGGACGTCCGCGGGGGTGACCAGCGGGACGTCCGGGAGCATCAGCGCGGCCCGCCGTCTGGAGGCGTCGGAGACTCCGGAGACGGCCACCGGACGGTGTCCGGCGAGCTGGAGGGACGCGGCGAGCGCCGGCCCCACCCGGCCGGCGCCGACGACACCGACGGTGAGCCGCGCGGGGCGGTCCTTGCTGTCTGGCTGTTGGGCTGTACTCACGCGACGGCGGCCTTCCCGTTCCAGTCCGCATCTGGGTACCGGACGATTTCTCGTCATGTTAACGCGATCGGTTCGGGGGGCGTCCGGTTGTCCACAGGCTGTGGGTTTCTGTGGACCGTGCGTGCGGAAATCGGCGTGCCCGGGCTCGGGGGCGCACGAGATGATCCGCGCATGAGTGACAAACAGGAGCACGCGGCCGGGCGGACGGCGGACCAGGCAGGGCCGGAGCAGGTCACGGAGCAGGTCACGGAGGGGGAGCCGGCGGAGCGGGTCACGGAGGAGGAGCGGCTCCTGCGCCGCCGCGAGCGGCGCATCAGCGCCTACCGGAGGGCGGAGCGCACGCTGGCGCGCCTCGGACTGCTCGCGCCCCTCCGCGAGCGCCTGAAGCTGCTCGACGGGGCGCACACCTTCTACGACCTGGACGAGTCGTCCGACCTCTACGGCAACGGCGTCGTCGCGGCCCTGGAGGAGAAAGTCGCGGGTCTCCTCGGCAAGGAGGCCGCCGCCTTCTTCCCGACCGGCACGATGGCCCAGCAGGTGGCGCTGCGCTGCTGGGCGGGCCGCACCGGCAACCCCACCGTCGCCCTGCACCCCCTGGCCCACCCCGAGGTGCACGAGCGCGACGCCTTCCGGGAGGTCTCCGGTCTGCGCCCGGTCCATGTGACGAGCGAGCCGCGGCAGCCCACGGCCGACGAGATACGCGGCTTCGAGGAGCCCTTCGGGGCGCTGATGCTGGAACTGCCCCTGCGGGACGCCGGGTTCCTGCTGCCCACCTGGGAGGAGCTCACCGAGGTCGTGGAGGCGGCGCGCGAGCGGGACGCGGTGGTGCACTTCGACGGGGCACGCCTGTGGGAGACCACCGTCCACTTCGGCCGCCCCCTGGCCGAGATCGCGGACCTCGCGGACAGCGTCTACGTGTCGTTCTACAAGTCCCTCCAGGGCTTCGGCGGGGCCGCGCTCGCCGGCCCGAAGAGCCTGATCGAGGAGGCGAGGACCTGGCGGCACCGGTACGGAGGCACGGTCTTCCAGCAGTTCCCGACCGCCCTGTCGGCCCTCGCCGGACTGGAGCACGAACTGCCCAGGCTGCCCGAGTACGTGACCTGCGCGCGTGTGGTGGCCGCCGCGCTGCGCGAGGGCTTCGCCCGGGCCGGTGTGCCGTGGGCGCGGGTCCACCCCGAGGTGCCGCACACCTTCGACTTCCAGGTCTGGCTGCCGTACGGCGTCGACGAGCTCTCCGAGGCGGCGATCCGGCAGTCGGAGGAGACGGGGACGGCCCTGTTCACCAACCCCTGGGTCGAGAAGGGCCCCGGCCTGTCCATGACCGAGGTCTACGTCCGTGCCGCCGCCCTGGAGTGGACGGCGGCCGACGTGAAGGCGGCGGCCGCCGACTTCGTCGCCCGGCTGCGGGAGCTCGCCGGCCAGGGGTCAGCGGCTGGGGCGGGCCTGCCGGCGGGACCGGCGGCGCAGCGCGAGCCGTAACCGCGTCCCGGCGGGCCGCCCCGCCAGGACCGCCCGGAACCGCAGGTACTCGCGCAGGCCGCGCACGGCCTGGACGTCGTGGGTGCCGGGTGCGGGCGGGACGGGGGTGCCGAGGTGCCGGGCGCGGTAGGTGTCGAGGAGGTGCTGCTGGGTGATGCTCATGACCCCAGGCTGCGTCGCCGCGGCGGGCCGCGTCGCGTCGATTGACGGCCACCGTCAATCGGGGACGGCGTTGTCAGTGGCGGGGTGCACCATGAGGTCATGAGCGTGCGCATCGACATCGCGGGCCTGCGGCCGGAGAGCGTCGCCGTCGTGCCCTCGCCGCTGGCCGAGCTCGGCATGGCGCTGCACGCGCTGGCCGAACCGGGGCACCATCCGGGCCTCCAGGCCTGGGTGACGGGTGTGACCGCGCGGCTCGACCCGCATCTGGCCGACCGGATGTGCGAGGCGGACTTCCTGTGGCGGACGACCTTCTCGGACCTGTTCATGCCGTTCGCCGGCGTCGCGGGCCGCAGCACGCTTCCCGGGGCCTGCATCGCCGAGGACCTGGACCTGCTGGACAAGCTGACGGACGAGCAGTTCGTGGACGCGGCCCTGGAGTTCACGTGCGCGCTGCCGTACTGCTCGCACGGCCCGAGTGTGCTCTCCGACGGCGCCCTGCACCGGCGCGCCCTGGAGCTGGCCGCGTCGCGCGGACCGCGACAGGTGCGGTTCGCCGAGCGGCTGCTGTCCGACCCGCCCCGGATCCGGGCCTGGTTCCGGCAGTTCGTGGCGGACTGCGACGAGGCGTTCTTCGCGGACACCTGGTCGCGACTGCGCCACCAGCTCGCGGCGGACGCCCGCCACAAGACGGACCTGCTGCGCCGCAAGGGCCTCGCGGAGGCGCTGACCGCGGTGTCTCCGGCCGTCACCCTCGACGAGGCCGCCGGCCACATCACGGTCGACAAGCTGGGCATCGGACACAGCGCCACGGCCGGCGGCGGTCTGCTGCTGGTCCCCACGAGCCTGGGCTGGCCGCACCTGAGCGTCCTGCACCGGTACGGCTGGCAGCCCGCCCTGCACTACCCGGTCGGCTCCCCCGAGCTCGCCTCCCCGCCCTCGGTCGAGCAGCTGACCCTGCGGCTGACCGCGCTCTCCCATCCCGTCCGGATGCGTCTGTGCCGGCATCTGGCCCGCAGCGCCTACACCACCAGCGAGCTCGCCCAGGTGCACGGCATGACCGCCCCGGAGATATCCCGGCACCTGAGCGTCCTCAAGAAGGCGGGCCTGGTCACCACCCGCCGCCGCGGCCGGTACGTCCTGCACCAGCTGGACGTCACGGTGGTGGCCCGGCTCGGCAGCGACTTCCTGGAAGGGATATTGAGGTAGCCCGAGCCCGGGCCGGTTCCCGCCGGGCCGTGGCTCAGCCCTGGCCGCCCGCGCGCACCAGCCCCGTCTCGTAGGCGAGGACCACCACCTGCACCCGGTCCCTGAGTCCCAGCTTGGTCAGGATGCGGCCGACATGGGTCTTCACCGTCGCCTCGGACAGCACCAGCCGGGCCGCGATCTCGCCGTTGGACAGCCCCTGCGCGACCAGCACCATCACCTCGCGCTCACGGCCGGTGAGCCGCTCCAGCTCCTTGTGCTGGGATTCCTTGCCGGTGGTGGGCAGCATGGGGGCGAACCGGTCGAGCAGGCGCCGGGTCGTCGAGGGGGCGACCACCGCGTCACCGCTGTGCACCGAGCGGATCGCGGTGAGCAGCTCGCCGGGGGGGACGTCCTTGAGCATGAAGCCGGAGGCGCCCGCCTTGAGCCCGGAGAAGGCGTACTCGTCGAGGTCGAAGGTGGTCAGGATCAGCACCTTGGGCGGGTCGGGCTCCGAGCAGATGCGGCGGGTGGTCTCCACCCCGTCGAGCTTCGGCATGCGCACGTCCATCAGGACGACGTCCACGGCGGTCGCGCGCAGCACCTGGAGGGCCTCCACACCGTCCCCCGCCTCCGCGACGACCTCCATGTCCGGCTGGGCTGCGAGCACCATCCGGAACCCGGTGCGCAGCAGCACCTGGTCGTCGACGAGCATCACGCGGATCGTCATCGGGCCTCTTCCGTTTCCTCGGGGTCGTACGGGATGTCGCCAGGGGGCGTGACAGGTGTCAACAGGGGGCGCGCGTCGATGTCAATGCGCTGGTTTGAGCGGTAGCAGCGCGCTGATGCGGAATCCTCCGCCGGGACGGGGGCCCGCGTCCAGGGTGCCGCCGACCATGCCGACCCGCTCGCGCATGCCGATCAGGCCGTGGCCCGCGCCGTCGGCGCCGCCCTCCTCGTACAGCTCGTGCGGGGCGCCCTTGCCGTCGTCCTCGACGAGCAGGCCGAGGCCGTCGTCGAAGTAGACCAGGCGCACGCTCGCGCCCGCGTTGGGCCCGCCATGCTTGCGCGTGTTGGTGAGCGCCTCCTGCACGATGCGGTACGCGGTGAGCTCGACGCCGCTGGGCAGCGGGCGCGGGGTGCCCTCGATCTTGAAGTCGACGGGGAGCCCGGAGCCGCGGCACTGCTCGACGAGGTCCTCGATCTGCTCGACGTCGGGCTGCGGGACGTACTCGCCGCCCTCCTGGTGCTCGCCGGTGCGCAGCACACCCAGCAGGCGGCGCATCTCGGCGAGGGCCTGGCGGCCGGTCGAGGAGATGGTCTCCAGGGCCTTCTTGGCCTGGTCGGGCGCGGCGTCGAGCACGTAGGCGGCACCGTCGGCCTGGACGACCATGACGGAGACGTTGTGCGCGACGACGTCGTGCAGCTCGCGGGCGATCCGGGCGCGCTCGGCGGCGACGGCGACCTTGGCCTGCGCCTCGCGCTCCTTCTCCAGGCGGGCGTTGCGCTCCTCCAGCTGGGCGAAGTAGGCGCGGCGGGTGCGGATCGAGTCGCCGAGCACCCAGGCCAGGGCGAACGGCACGGCCTGGAAGATCACGATCGCGACATTGCCGAGCGGACCGGAGTGCTCGTTCGGCCAGCGCAGCTGCGCGAGGGGGGCCGCGCACAGGCCGGCCGTCAGCGCCAGCCGGGAGGCCCAGCGGGCGCCGGTGGCGGCCACCGTGTAGACGATCACCAGGAAGGCGAAGTCGGCGCTGATGATCTCCACGTCCAGCGCGAGCTGGGCCACGCCGAGCCCGACGGCCAGCAGGAGCATCTGCTCCGGCATCCGCCTGCGCAGCGCGACCACCAGGCACAGCAGCAGGACGATCGGAACGATCACCAGGGAGGACCCGGTCCCCTGGGACTCCCCGCGGGAGCTTTCGCTGGCGAGCGAGATCCCGAACAGGAAGACGGCCCAGAAGGCGTCCACCCCTGTCGGGTGCCTGCGGAGGAAGTCATAGAGGCGCTGCACGTAACCCAGCGTAGGGAAGCGTGATGTGTGCAGGGGTCAACCGGAGGACCGATCCGTACCGCCCGCGCGTACTCCCCAAGGTGGAGGCCTCGTTCCCCTGTGCGCCTAGCCTGACGGCGTGACCAATGACACGACCGGCGGCTGGACCGGCTGGCGGGCCGCCACCGAGGCCGCCCTCTACGGCCCGGACGGCTTCTACCGCAGGCCGGAGGGGCCCGCCGGACACTTCCGTACGTCCGTGCACGCCTCTCCCTTGTTCGCGGAGGCCGTGGCCCGGCTGCTGTGCCGCCTGGACGAGGCGCTGGGCCGGCCGGCCCGGCTCGACTTCGTCGACATGGCCGCGGGCCGGGGCGAGCTGGCCGTTGGAGTCCTCGCCGCGCTGCCCGCGGAGGTGAACGCCCGCACACGCGCGTACGCCGTCGAGGTCGCCGGCCGCCCCGCCGCCCTCGACCACCGGATCGAGTGGCTGTCCGAGCCGCCGAAGAACATCACCGGGCTGCTGTTCGCGAACGAATGGCTGGACAACGTCCCCGTGGAGATCGCCGAGACGGACTCCTCGGGCCTGCCGCGACGGGTTCTCGTACGACGCGACGGCCGCGAACGTCTCGGGGAACCGGTCGCCGGCGCGGAGGCCGAGTGGCTGGACCGGTGGTGGCCGCTGCCGGCCGAGGAGGGGCTGCGGGCCGAGATCGGCCTGCCCCGGGACGAGGCCTGGGCGTCGGCGGTGGCGACGGTCGGCCGGGGCCTCGCGGTCGCCGTCGACTACACGCACACCGCGTCCTCGCGCCCCCTGTTCGGGACACTCACCGGCTTCCGGGAGGGGCGCGAGAGCGCACCGGTACCGGACGGGTCGTGCGACCTCACGGCCCATGTGGCGCTGGACGCCTGCGCGCTCCCCGGAGGACGCGTGCTGACCCAGCGCGAGGCCCTGCGCGCCCTGGGCATCGAGGGCGCACGCCCCCCGCTCTCGCTGGCATCGACGCAACCCGCTGAGTACGTACGGGCGCTCGCGCGCGCCGGAGAGGCCGCCGAACTCACCGCGGCGGGCGGCCTCGGCGACTTCGGCTGGCTGATCCAGCCGGTCGGTGTCGACGGCCTACTTGTCGATGTCCCCAACCACGAAGAACAGTGACCCCAGGATCGCCACCATGTCCGCGACCAGGGTGCCCGGCAGCAGTTCGACCAGGGCCTGGATGTTGTTGTACGAGGCCGAGCGCAGCTTCAGCCGGTACGGGGTCTTCTCGCCCTTGCTGACGAGGTAGTAGCCGTTGATGCCGAGCGGGTTCTCGGTCCACGCGTAGGTGTGCCCCTCGGGTGCCTTGAGGACCTTCGGGAGCCGCTGGTTGATCGGCCCGGGCGGCAGCGCGGCGAGCCGGTCCAGGCAGGCGTCGGCGAGGTCGAGGGCGTTGTGGGTCTGCTCCAGGAGGACCTCGAAGCGGGCGAGGCAGTCGCCCTCGTCCCGGGTGACCACCTTCAGCGTGTCCTGGAGCTCGCCGTAGGCGAGGTACGGCTCGTCGCGGCGCAGGTCGAAGTCGACGCCCGAGGCGCGCGCGACGGGCCCGCTGACGCCGTACGCGTGGACGGTCTCCGGGGCGAGGACGCCCACGTCCCGGGTGCGACCGCGGAAGATCTCGTTGCCGAGCACCAGGTCGTCGAAGCGGTCCATGCGTGAGCGGACGGCCGAGACGGCACCACGCGCACGGGTGGCCCAGCCGGCCGGCAGGTCCTCCTTGAGGCCGCCGACGCGGTTGAACATGTAGTGCATCCGGCCGCCGGAGACCTCCTCCATGACGTTCTGGAGCACCTCCCGCTCCCGGAACGCGTAGAAGACCGGGGTGATGCCGCCGAGTTCCAGCGGATACGACCCCAGGAACATCAGGTGGTTGAGGACGCGGTTGAGCTCGGCGAGCAGCGTGCGCGTCCACACCGCGCGCGTGGGGACCTCCATGCCGAGCATCCGCTCCACGGCGAGGACCACGCCCAGCTCGTTGGAGAAGGCCGACAGCCAGTCGTGGCGGTTGGCGAGCATGATGATCTGGCGGTAGTCGCGCGCCTCGAAGAGCTTCTCCGCGCCGCGGTGCATGTAGCCGATCACCGGCTCCGCGCTCATGATGCGCTCGCCGTCCAGGACCAGCCTCAGGCGCAGCACGCCATGGGTGGACGGGTGCTGCGGTCCGATGTTGAGCACCATGTCGGTGCTCTCCGCGGCGCCGCCGATGCCGACCGTGGTCTCCGTCGTAGGAGTCATGGACACAGTCTCTCCTACGTACGCTGGCCCCATGGAGACGGGGAGCGGGCAGGACACTGAGGTCACGGGCGGCGAACCGGTGTGGATCGGGTTGCCGCCGGGCCTGCTGCGGATGCGGCGGATGCTGCTGGTGGTGTGGCTGGGACTGCTCGCCGTCGGGCTCGGGCTGCTGCTCGGTCTGCTCTGCGGGCCCTTCTGGGCGGCGTTCGCGCTGCTGCCGCTCGCCCTCGCCGGCTGGGGCTGGGTGGTACTCGGCCGCAACTGGCGCTCCTGGCGCTACGCCGAGCGCGCCAACGACCTGCTGATCAGCCGGGGTGTGCTGTGGCGCGAGGAGACCGTCGTGCCGTACGGCCGCATGCAACTGGTGGAGGTCACCTCCGGGCCCGTGGAGCGGCACTTCGGGCTGGCGAGCGTCCAGCTGCACACCGCCGCCGCCGCGACCGACGCGACCATCCCCGGCCTCGACCCGGCCGAGGCGGAGCGGCTGCGCGACCGGCTCACCGAACTCGGCGAGGCCCGATCGGCGGGCCTGTGACCACGCCGGGCGTCGACGACGCCGTGGCGGAGAAGCCGGAGAAGGAACCCGTCTCCGAACGGCGGCTGCATCCCATAACGCCGCTCAGGCGGGCGTGGGCGCCGGTCGCCGTCGTCATCGGGTGGGCCGTGCACGACCCCGACCAGGCGCAGCGCCAGCTCACCCGGCTGACGACCACCACTTTGCTGATCGCCCTCGCCGTCGTCGTCCCGGCCGCCGCCCTCTACGGCTTTCTCACCTGGTGGTTCACCCACTTCGCGGTGACCGACACCGAACTGCGCATCCGCACCGGCCTGTTGTTCCGGCGCACCGCGCACATCCGGCTGGAGCGGATCCAGGCGATCGACGTCACCCAGCCGCTCCTCGCGCGCGTGGCCGGGGTCGCGAAGCTCCGGCTGGACGTCGTCGGCACCGACAAGAAGGACGAACTGGCCTTCCTCGGGGAGGACGAGGCCCGGGCCCTGCGCGCGGAACTCCTCGCGCGTGCCGCCGGGTTCGCGCCCGAGACCGCGCACGAGGTCGGCGAGGCCCCGGCGCGCGAGCTGCTGCGCACACCCCCGCGCGATCTGGCGCTCTCCCTGGTGCTGACGGGCGCCACCTGGGGCGCGCTGGTCGCCGCGCTCGTCGTACCGCCGCTGCTGTGGTGGGCCACCCACAGTCTGTGGACGGTCCTCGCGACCGCCGTGCCGCTGCTCGGCGCGGCGGGGGCGAGCAGCGTGGGGCGGTTCGTCTCCGAGTACGACTGGACGGTGGGCGAGTCCCCGGACGGGCTGCGCATCGACCACGGCCTCCTGGACCGCACCCACGAGACGGTGCCGCCGGGCCGGGTGCAGACCGTACGGATCGTGGAGCCGCTGCTGTGGCGGCGGCGCGGCTGGGTGCGCGTCGAGCTGGACGTGGCCGGGTCGTCCAACTCCGTGCTGGTGCCGGTCGCCCCGCGCGAGGCCGCCGAGGCGGTCGTCGCGCGCGTGCTGCCCGGGGTGACCGTGCCGCCGCTGTCGGCGCTGGCGCGGCCCCCGCGCCGGGCCCGGCGGTGTGTACCCCTGTGGTGGCGCGGCCACGGACTCGCCGTCACCGACGCGGTGTTCGCCTCCCGGCAGGGGCTGCTGCGCCGGAGCCTGGCGCTCGTCCCGCACGCGAAGGTCCAGAGCGTACGCGTCACGCAGGGGCCCTGGGAGCGGCTGTGGCGGGTCGCGGACGTTCATGTGGACACGGGAGCGAACAAGACCGTCACGGCTCGTCTGAGGGACGCTCAGGAGGCCGCGGAGCTGCTCGGCGCGCAGGCGGAGAGGTCGCGGACGGGACGGAAAGGGGCACGGCCCGACCGCTGGATGGTCTGACCGTGCCCCGTCGGGGTCTCCGTGCGTATCGGTGCGTCCGTCAGGACACGGCGCTGCGCAGCCCCTGGAGGTCGATCTGTTCCGTCTCGTCGTGGGCCGTCAGGTCGATGACCTGGCCGATGCCGCGCGACTCCTCGTCGGCCGGCTTGAAATCCGCCTCCGACTCGGCCTTGTGCAGGGCGAGGGCCTCCTGGCCGACGACGTCGGCGAGGTCCTCGTTCTGCACGGCCTCCAGGGCGTCCCGCGAGGCCTCGCCCTTGGTGCCGAAAAAGTCGAACCCGCCCTCGACTCGCGGGCGTCGCACGGGAGCCGTGGGCACGACCGCCACCGCGGTCGGCGCGATGAAGTGCCCGGCGGGCTGCTGCTGCGGCTGGGCGGCTCTCGCCGTGGTGGTGGCGGCCGCGCGCTCATGCCCGTCGACCGCCTCGGGCTTCCCCCGCGCCTCGTCCTCCTGCGCGGCCTCCGCCTCGGTGCCGGCGGTGTCCGCCGCGGCCGAACCGGCGTGCGCCGGCTGCTCCTTCGAGTCGGCCTGGGTCTTGGGGGCGGCCTTGGGGGCGGTCTTGGGGTCAGTCTCGGGGTCGGCCTTGAGGTCGGGCTTCGCCTTCGTCCTGACGGGACCGTCGCCGTCCTCGTCGAGCCGCTTCAGCGCCGCGTTCGCCCGCAGGAACAAGCGGGACCCCTCCGGGGAGAAGATCGCGGGCAGCTCCGGCTTCTCCTCCGTGTCCTCGGAAGTCTTGCCGTCCTCAGCGGTCTTGCCGTCCGCGGAAGTCTTGCCGTCCTCCGCAGCCGTGCCGTCCGCGGAAGTCTCCGTGTCCCCGGAAGTCTCCTCGGCCGCGGTCCCCGCCTCGGCCTCGGTCTCCGGCCCGTTCTCGGCGGCCTCCGCCGCGGTCTGTGCGTCGGCCTGCTCGGCCGGCGGCAGTGCCCGCGCCGGGGCGGCCTCTATCTCCAGCAGCCGGCGGCCCTCCAGGGCGCTCGCCCGCTCGGTCTCCGCCGTGGCGTACCGCCGCAGCAGCGCCGCGTGCTCGTTGCGCAGGCCCGCCAGCTCCGCGCGCTTCGCCCGCAGCCGCTGCTCCAGCTTGACGCGCAGCTCCCGCGACTCCTCGAGGTCGGTCTCGAGTTCGGCGACCCGCTCCTCGTGCCGCCACTCGTCGCTCGCCCGCGCGCGCGTGAGGTCGGCGACCTGCTTGCCCGCCTGCGCGTCCCAGCGGCGCATGACGGCCGCCCCGACGACCGCGACCGCCGCGGCGAAGGCGGCTATCACGCGCAGCACGGCCTGCTGCGAGAACACCCAGGGGCCGAAGGCGCAGACGAGCGCGACGCCTGCGATCGCCGACGGCGGCAGCAGCCTGTGCAAAGGCGGGGAATGGCGGTGACGTCCACGTGGCATGGCCAGAAACTTACCGCGAGTAGGCGAACCTTGGTGCCCCGCCCCGTAAAAACACAGCCATCCCTCGGCCTTCACCCGACATCAGGAATCGGAACGGCCGCCGAATTCGGCGTATTGATCACTCGTCGATCACTCACCGATCGCTGATCGGCCGCCCAGTCGCCCGCTGACCCACTCCAGGGTCGCCGGGATCTCCCGCCGCCAGGTGTTGAAGTTGTGCCCGCCGCTTTCGAGGATGATCGACGAGATCCGTGTCGTTTCCGTCGCCTTCACCCGCTCTATGAACTTCAAGGTGTCCTTGTAGTTCTTCTCGCCCACCTTGCTGCTGCTGACGAGCAGTGAGGTGTCCGGCGCAGGCAGGTGCTTGAGGCACCACCACAGGTTCGCGAGGTGGCGCAGCTTCCTGTCGCCCTGGAAGAGGTCGCCCGTGGTGGGGTCGACGGGCGCGTTGTAGTACGGGGACAGGCCCGCCCCGGCGGCGTACACCTGGGGATGGTGCATGGCGAGCTTCAGCGCGCAGTACCCGCCCGTGGAGTCACCGATGATCCCCCAACTCCCCCGTTCCCTGCCCACCCTGTAGTGCGCGGTCACCGCTTCCGGAAGGTCCTTGGCGAAGAACGTCTCGGTCTGCGGGCCGTCCGGAACGTCCGCGCACTCGGTGTCCCGCGGCGGCGCCACCGTCGGCCGCAGCATCACCAGGATCATCGGCTCCATACGGCCGTCCTTGGTGAGTTCCAGAGCCGTGCGCGGATAGTGGAGTTTGTCCACCAGCGCTCTCGCGGTGCCCGGATAACCGGTGAGCACGACCGACGCGGGGAAGGTGCGCGCGCGATAACGCTCCTGGAAATACTCCGGCGGCAGATAGACGTACGCGGGACTCGCGATGTGGGACGTGGGGCCGACGATGTCGACCTTCTGGACCTGCCCGACCGACGACGGCCGAAAGCCGCTCCTTCCGGGCACGCCCCCGATCTCGGTCACCCTCAGGGGCCCGCTCGACCGGTTGCCCGGGGTGTGGTCGACCACCACGCCCTGGTCGGTCTCCCGGCCGAACAGGTCGGCCCAGGAGGCGTAGAAGCCGAAGGCCTGGTTGGCGGCGAGTCCCACCGACACGAAGATCAGGAGCTGCGTCGCGAGCAGCAGCCCGATGCGGCCGCTGACGGACCGCCAGCCACGGCGCGCCAGCCGTGGCCAGAGCCACACCGTGCCGGCGAAGAGCGCCACGGCGGCCAGGACCGCCGGCACCAGCGTGTTGTTGCTCGTGAGACCCATTGCTTGCTTTCGCTTTCCTCGGCCTTTGAAACGGCTTTGAGGAGGTGAGTGAACCTCTCCTCACGAGACACCGTCCTAGAGGGCGCAATGTCGCCGGATGCCCGAATCAGGGCTCCGGATCCAAAGTCACTCGCAGAACCACGGGATGCGATGTCTGTCAGGACAGATGAGGAAATGTCGGGCGGGGTTCCGATCCGATCAACACGGCTGCGGCGTGCACTGCACGGTCCGCGCCCCGAGGCCGTCCCCGTCCTCGTCGCCAGAGCCGCCGCGCTCGTAGGGCTTCTGGACATCGCCGCCGGCGTCTTCCCACGCTTCCGGCACAGTCGTATGCACACCATGGCCGAGGTGCTGCCCGGCGCGCTCGGTCCGTTCGCGGCCGCGCTCTCGCTCAGCACCGGCGTGCTGTTGCTGCTGCTCGCGCACGGTCTCCGGCGCCGCAAGCGCCGGGCCTGGCGGGCGGCCGTGGCCCTGCTGCCGGCGGGCGCGCTGGCGCAGTTCACGTACCGCCACTCACTCGTCGGGGCGGCCATCTCGCTCGCCCTGCTCGTACCGCTCGTGCGCCACCGCGACCAGTTCAGGGCACTGCCCGACCCGCGCAGCCGCTGGCGCGCGCTCGCCAACTTCGTCCTCATGGGCGCCGGTTCCCTCGTCCTCGGGCTGATCATCGTCAGCGTCCACCCGAACCGCCTGGTCGGCGACCCGAGCCTGGCCGACCGCATCACCCACGTCCTGTACGGCCTCTTCGGCTTCGAGGGCCCGGTCGACTACCAGGGCGACACCTCGTGGACCGTCGGCGTCTCGCTCGGCGCCCTCGGCCTGCTCACCGCGATCACCACGATCTACCTCGCCTTCCGTCCCGAACACCCCGCCGCACAGCTCACCGAGGAGGACGAGTCCCGCCTCAGGGCGCTGCTGGCCAAGCACGGCGGCCGCGACTCGCTCGGCCACTTCGCGCTGCGCCGCGACAAGGCCGTCGTCTTCTCCCCCAGCGGCAAGGCGGCGGTGACCTACCGCGTCGTCTCCGGTGTGATGCTCGCCAGCGGCGACCCGATCGGCGACGTGGAAGCCTGGCCGGGCGCCATCGAACGCTTCATGGACGAGGCCAAGGCGCACTCCTGGACGCCCGCCGTCATGGGCTGCTCGGAGACCGGCGGTGAGGTCTGGACCCGCGAGACCGGTCTGGACGCCCTCGAACTGGGCGACGAGGCGGTGGTGGACGTCGCGGATTTCTCGCTCGCCGGCCGCGCGATGCGCAATGTCCGCCAGATGGTCAAGCGCATCGAGCGGGCCGGTTACGAGACCCGCGTGCGGCGCGTACGTGACCTCGGGGAGACCGAGCTGGAGCGGGTGCGGCAGGCCGCCGAGGACTGGCGCGGCACGGACACCGAGCGCGGTTTCTCGATGGCCCTGGGCCGCATCGGCGACCTCGCCGACGGCGACTGCCTGATCGCCACCGCCCACAAGGCGGACGACCAGCCCGGCCCGTACGGCGACCTCAAGGCGATCCTGCACTTCGTGCCGTGGGGCACCGACGGCGCCTCCCTGGACCTCATGCGCCGGGACCGCTCCGCCGACCCCGGTATGAACGAACTGCTGATCGTCGCCGCCCTGCAGGCGGCCCCGAAGTTCGACATCACGCGCGTGTCGCTGAACTTCGCGATGTTCCGCTCGGCCCTCGCGCGCGGCGAGAAGATCGGCGCGGGCCCGGTGCTGCGCGCCTGGCGGGGCCTGCTGGTCTTCCTGTCCCGCTGGTTCCAGATCGAGTCCCTGTACAAGTTCAACGCGAAGTTCCAGCCCCGCTGGGAGCCCCGCTTCGTCGTGTACCGGGCCTCCGGCGACCTCCCGCGCATCGGCTTCGCCGCCATGCAGGCGGAGGGCTTCGTCAACCTGGCCCTCCCGCTGCCGCGCTTCCTGCGCCGCCGCTCGCACACCGCACGCACGTGTGCCCACGCGGTCGCGGAGCGCGACGTGAGAGCGGCCTGACCGCTCGCTCCCGGACCGGCCCGGACGGAAGCCCCGCCCCTCCTCCAGCCCCGGGGCCTCCGTCCGGGCCACCCGCTCCGGCGGCTCCACGCTGGGCCTAGGCTGAACGCATGAGCAAGCAGAGCGGACGCGGGCGCGTCGCCGGCCTTCCCGAATGGGACCGCTGCGCGGTCATGGGGGTCGTGAACGTCACCCCCGACTCCTTCTCCGACGGCGGCCGCTGGTTCGACACGGCGGCCGCCGTCAAGCACGGCCTGGCCCTCGTCGAGGAGGGCGCCGACCTCGTCGACGTCGGCGGCGAGTCCACCCGCCCCGGCGCCACCCGCGTCGACGAGGCCGAGGAACTCCGGCGCGTGATCCCCGTCGTCCGCGGCCTCGCCTCCGAGGGCGTCACCGTCTCCGTCGACACCATGCGCGCCTGCGTCGCCGAACAGGCCCTCGCCGCCGGGGCACGTCTCGTCAACGACGTCAGCGGCGGCCTCGCCGACCCCGCGATGATCCCGGTCGTCGCCGACGCGGGCGCCCCCTTCGTCGTCATGCACTGGCGGGGCTTCCTGGAGGGCGGCAACGTCAGGGGTGTCTACGCCGACGTCGTCGCCGAGGTGATCGACGAGCTCCACGCGCGTGTGGACGCCGTCCTCGCGGGCGGCATCTCCCCCGACCGGGTGGTCGTCGACCCGGGCCTCGGCTTCTCCAAGGACGCCGAGCACGACCTGGTCCTCCTCTCCCACCTCGACCGCCTCCTCGGTCTCGGCCACCCCCTGCTCGTCGCCGCCTCCCGCAAGCGGTTCCTCGGCCGTGTCCTCGCCGGGCCCGAGGGCGCCCCGCCGCCCGCCCGCGAGCGCGACGCCGCCACGGCCGCCGTCTCCGCGCTCGCGGCGCACGCCGGCGCGTGGGCGGTGCGCGTGCACGAGGTGCGCGCCACGGCCGACGCGGTACGGGTCGCCCGCGCCGTGGAAGGAGCGCGCACCGACAGCGCGCGCGCCGCGGACAACGGCGCGGAAGGAGCCCGGTGAGCGCCCCCCACACCGACGTGGAGCAGGTGGAGGCCGCCAACACCGCCTTCTACGAGGCGCTGGAGCGCGGCGACTTCGAGACGGTGTCCGAACTCTGGCTCACCCCGGCCGACCTGGGCGTCGACGAGACCTACCACGACCCGGCGGACGTCGGCGTGGTCTCCTGCGTGCATCCCGGCTGGCCCGTGCTGACCGGGCGCGGCGAGGTCCTGAGGTCGTACGCGCTGATCATGGCGAACACGGACTACATCCAGTTCTTCCTCACGGACGTGCATGTCTCCGTCACCGGTGACACCGCCCTGGTGACCTGCACCGAGAACATCCTCAGCGGCGGCCCAGCCCCCGAGGGCGGCGAGGAGCTCGGCCCGCTCGTCGGCCAGCTGGTGGTCGCCACGAACGTGTTCCGCCGCACCTCCGAGGGCTGGAAGCTGTGGTCCCACCACGCCTCCCCGGTGCTGGCCGAGAACGGCGAGGACGAGGACGAGGAAACGCCTTCCTGAACCCGTCGGGACCAAGAAGTGGTTGGAATCACGAACCCCGGGGTAGGGGCGGCTACCAACCCGTGAGCCGCCGGGTTCCCCGGGGGAAACACACGGTGAAACCTCCGGACCCCGGCACCGGCCGCGGCCCCGTGGCCCGGTCCTGTCGGTGCTCGCAGGTAGATTCGTTCGAGGCCGGGGTACCGCCCGCACACGGTACGGACCGGCCGTCACCGACGATTGCAGGAGTGATTCGCGTGGATCGTGTCGCGCTGCGCGGCCTGAAGGCCCGCGGGCACCACGGGGTGTTCCCCGAGGAGCGCGAGAAGGGCCAGACCTTCGTCGTGGACCTCGTCCTCGGGCTGGACACCCGGCCGGCCGCCGCCGACGACGACCTGACGAAGACCGTGCACTACGGCATCGTCGCCGAGGAGGTCGTGGCCGTCGTCCAGGGCGAGCCCGTCGATCTCATCGAGACGCTCGCCGAACGCATCGCCCAGGCCTGTCTGAAACACGAGCGGGTAGAGGAGGTCGAGGTCAGGGTCCACAAACCCGACGCGCCGATCACCGTGCCCTTCGACGACGTGACCGTCACCATCACCCGGAGCCGAGTATGACCGCGTCCTTCGCCGCGGGTCACAGCGACCCGACCGTTCAGCCGGTGCCCGCCTCCGTCGTGCAGCAGGTGGACGCCGCCGACGCCACCCTCCACAACCCGAAGCGCGCCGTGCTCTCCCTCGGCTCCAACCTCGGCAACCGTCTGGAGACGCTCCAGGGGGCCATCGACGCGCTGGAGGACACGCCCGGCGTCCGCGTCAAGGCCGTCTCCCCCGTCTACGAGACGGAGCCGTGGGGCGTCGCCGCCGACAGCCAGCCCTCGTACTTCAACGCGGTCGTCGTGCTGAAGACCACGCTCCCCCCGTCCTCCCTGCTGGAGCGGGCCCACGCGGTCGAGGAGGCCTTCAACCGGGTGCGGGACGAGCGCTGGGGCCCGCGCACCCTCGACGTCGACATCGTGTCGTACGCCGAGGTGGTCTCCGACGATCCGATCCTCACCCTGCCCCACCCCCGTGCCCACGAGCGCGCGTTCGTGCTCGTCCCCTGGCACGACGTGGAGCCGGAGGCCCAGTTGCCCGGCCGCGGCCCGGTCGCCGCTCTCCTCGACACGGTCACGCGAAACGGCGTGGAAGCACGCAAGGACCTGGAACTCCGGCTGCCCGAATAGCCGTTAAGGTCAAGACGACCACCATCCGTGGGACCGCCCAAGGACCTCGGGGGAGCTGAAGGGGCACCGTGAGAGAGCTGCGCATCAGGCTGCTGGCAGGCGTCTTCGCCGTGGCCGGGATCCTGTCCTGGGCGGGCGCCCGTCTGTGGAACTCGATCGGGACCCTGCCCAGTGTCCCGCTGGCCGCCCCCATCGTCCTCGCCCTGATCGCCGTGGTCCTCATGGCCACGGCGCTCTCCCTGCGGGCCCGTCTCAAGGCCCAGCGCGAGCGGGTCCCCGAGGCGAAGGGCGTCGATCCCCTGATGGCGGCCCGCGCGGTCGTCTTCGGCCAGGCCAGCGCGCTGGTCGCGGCCCTCGTCTCCGGCATGTACGGCGGCACCGGCGTCCTTCTCCTGGAGTCCCTCGACATCCCGGCCCGCCGCGACCAGGCCATCTACGCCGGCTTCTCGGTCGTCGCGGGCATCGCGGTGATAGCGGCGGCGATCTTCCTGGAGCGGGTGTGCAAGCTGCCGGAGGACGACGACCGGAACACCGGCGCTACGTCAACGGCTTGAAGGGCGACGGCGTCGGGGACACCGGCGTGAAGCAGCGCCGCGTCACCGCGCCATGATCAGGCTCATCGCCTCGTTCCGCGTCGCCGCGTCCCGCAGCTGACCGCGCACGGCCGAGGTGAGCGTCTTGGCGCCGGGCTTGCGGATGCCCCGCATCGACATGCACATGTGCTCGCACTCCACGACGACGATCACGCCCCGCGGCTCCAGGATCTCCATCAGGGAGTCCGCGATCTGCGTGGTGAGTCGTTCCTGCACCTGCGGGCGACGGGCGTAGACGTCCACGAGCCGGGCCAGCTTGGACAGTCCCGTGATCTTGCCGGTGGTGGCCGGAATGTATCCGACATGGGCAACACCCCGGAACGGCACGAGATGGTGCTCACAGGTCGAGTACACCTCGATGTCCTTCACGAGCACCATCTCGTCATGGCCCAGGTCGAACGTCGTGGTCAGCACGTCCTCGGGCTTCTGCCACAGCCCCGCGAATATCTCCTTGTACGCCCGGGCCACCCGCCCCGGCGTCTCCCGGAGCCCCTCGCGGTCCGGGTCCTCCCCGACCGCGATCAGCAGCTCGCGCACGGCGTTCTCGGCACGCTTCTCGTCGAACTCGCCGATGGTGCCCTCGACGTCCAACGTCACGGGGTCGGTCATTCTGGTGCCTCGTTCCTAGAGTCCTCACGGCCGAAAAACGCCGCGGCCCCCCAGGCTAAAACCTGGGGGGCGCGGCATCCATTCCGGACCCGGTGAGGTCACCGGGCGGGCCGGGTGAGCGTCAGCTCTCGGGTCGCTCCTCGGGAACGGCCTCCGTGGCCTGCTCCGACGCGGTGGCCTTGGCGGTGCTGATCGCCGGGGTCGCGCCGTTGGCGCCGTTCGTCAGTGCGAGCTCCTTGGGGGAGAGCACCGGCGGACGGGTGGAGGGGGTGCGGCGGGAGGAGCCGGTCCAGGCCGGCCGCGGAGGACGCTTCACGATCGGAGCGAAGATCTCGGCGATCTGCTCCTTGTTCAGCGTCTCCTTCTCCAGCAGCTGGAGCACCAGCTGGTCGAGGACGTCGCGGTTCTCGACCAGGATCTCCCAGGCCTCGTTGTGCGCCGTCTCGATGAGCTTCTTGACCTCCTCGTCGACCAGCGCGGCAACCTCTTCCGAGTAGTCGCGCGGGTGCGACATCTCCCGGCCCAGGAAGGGCTCGGTGTTGTCGCCGCCGAACTTGATGGCGCCCAGACGCTCGGTCATGCCGTACTGCGTGACCATCGCGCGGGCCGTTGCGGTGGCCTTCTCGATGTCGTTCGCAGCGCCGGTGGTCGGGTCGTGGAAGACCAGTTCCTCGGCAGCGCGGCCGCCCAGCATGTAGGCCAGCTGGTCCAGCATCTCGTTGCGCGTGGTCGAGTACTTGTCCTCGTCCGGCAGGACCATCGTGTAGCCCAGAGCACGGCCTCTGGAGAGGATCGTGATCTTGTGGACCGGATCGGAGTTCGGGGAAGCCGCCGCGACCAGGGCGTGTCCGCCCTCGTGGTACGCGGTGATCTTCTTCTCCTTGTCCGACATGATCCGGGTCCGCTTCTGCGGGCCGGCCACCACACGGTCGATCGCCTCGTCGAGCATGTGGTTGTCGATGAGCTTCTGGTTGCTGCGCGCCGTGAGGAGCGCCGCTTCGTTCAGCACGTTCGACAGGTCCGCGCCGGTGAAGCCCGGCGTACGACGGGCGACCGCCGACAGGTCGACGTCGGGCGCGACCGGCTTGCCCTTCTGGTGGACCTTGAGGATCTCCAGACGGCCCTGCATGTCCGGGCGGTCGACCGCGATCTGGCGGTCGAAGCGGCCGGGTCGCAGAAGAGCCGGGTCGAGGATGTCGGGCCGGTTCGTCGCGGCGATGAGGATCACGCCGCCCTTGACGTCGAAGCCGTCCATCTCTACGAGCAGCTGGTTCAGCGTCTGCTCGCGCTCGTCGTGACCACCGCCGAGGCCGGCGCCGCGATGGCGGCCGACCGCGTCGATCTCGTCGACGAAGACGATCGCCGGGGCGTTCGCCTTGGCCTGCTCGAACAGGTCACGCACTCGGGAGGCACCGACACCGACGAACATCTCGACGAAGTCGGAACCGGAGATCGAGTAGAAGGGGACACCGGCCTCGCCCGCGACGGCGCGCGCGAGCAGGGTCTTGCCGGTGCCGGGAGGGCCGTACAGGAGTACGCCCTTGGGGATCTTGGCCCCGACTGCCTGGAACTTCGCCGGTTCCTGGAGGAACTCCTTGATCTCCTGGAGCTCCTCGACGGCCTCGTCCGAGCCCGCGACGTCCGAGAACGTCGTCTTCGGGGTGTCCTTGGTGATGAGTTTCGCCTTGGACTTCCCGAAGTTCATGACCCGGGAGCCGCCGCCCTGCATCTGATTCATCAGGAACAGGAAGACGACCACGATGAGGACGAAGGGGAGCAGGGAGAGCAGGATCCCGACGAAGGCGTTCTGCTTCGTCGGCGAGACGGTGTACCCGTCGGGGATCTGCTTGTCCTGGAACTTGGTCTGCAGCGTGTTGGCGATGGTCACGCCCTGGTCGCCGATGTAGCTCGCCTGGATCTTCGAGCTGCCCTCGACCTTTTCGCCGTCCTTGAGCTGGACCTTGATGGTCTGCTCGTCGCCGGTGGTCAGCTTGGCTTGTTCGACCTTGTTGTCATTGATCGCCTGGACGACCTGGCCGGTGTCCACCGTCTTGTAGCCGCCGGACGAGCCGACGACCTGCATCAACACGACCACGGCAAGGACGGCCAGCACGATCCACATGACCGGCCCACGGAAGTATCGCTTCACGTCCATCCATACGGAGCGGTGCCGCCCCGTCCCTCCTGCCATAGTGAGTTTGATAAGACAGTTCTTCTGACGGTACCCCAGCATTGTCGCCCGAAGCCGCACGGGAGGGCTGGCAGGCCCGTCTGCATGCTCCAACGGCGCGAAACCCGCCGGGGTTCCCGATCGTCCTACAAAGACGGCTCTCTTGGCTCAGCGGTCGCTGCAGCCACGTTTCAGCCGCCGTAGACGTGGGGCGCGAGCGTACCGACGAACGGGAGGTTGCGGTACTTCTCGGCGTAGTCGAGACCGTAACCGACGACGAACTCGTTGGGGATGTCGAAGCCCACCCACTCGACGTCGATGGCGACCTTGGCGGCGTCCGGCTTGCGCAGCAGGGTGCACACCTTGAGCGACTCCGGCTCGCGCGAGCCCAGGTTGGACAGCAGCCAGGACAGGGTGAGGCCGGAGTCGATGATGTCCTCGACGATCAGGACGTGCCGGCCCTTGATGTCGGTGTCGAGGTCCTTGAGGATCCGCACCACGCCGGAGGACTGGGTGCCCGCGCCGTAGGACGACACGGCCATCCAGTCCATGGTGACGGGGGTGGACAGCGCCCGGGCGAGGTCGGCCATGACCATCACCGCGCCCTTGAGGACACCGACGATCAGCAGGTCCTTGCCCGCGTACTCCGCGTCGATCTTCGCGGCGAGCTCCACGAGCTTCGCGTCGATCTCTTCCTTGGTGATGAGTACCTCTTTGAGGTCGGCACCCATGTCTTTCGCGTCCACCCGCATCACTTTCGGTCGTCCCAGCGGCCGCCCAACACCCCCCAATGGGGAGCAAGGGTTCAGCCTTGCCGAATCACCAGTCTGCCACCCTGCCGCTGGGCCACGACCTTGCCCGGGAGATTGATGGCCCCCTGCCCGCGCCAGCCGGTGATCAGCCGGTCGACTTCCTCGATGTGGCGGGCGAACAGCGACCCGGCCGGGGCGCCGGCCTCGATGGCCGCCTGGCGCAGGATGCGGCGGCGCACGGCGGGCGGCAGCGCGTAGAGCTTGGCGCACTCCAGGAGACCGGCCGCGTCGCGTACGGAGGCCTCGGCCTGGCGGGCCCAGGTGTCGAGGGCGTCGGCGTCGTCGCGGGAGAGCTGGGCCGTGCGCGCGAGGGCCTCGACGACTCCTTTGCCGAGGGCCTTCTCCAGGGCGGGCAGGCCTTCGTGGCGCAGCCGGGAGCGCGTGTAGGCGGGGTCGGTGTTGTGCGGGTCGTCCCACACGGGCAGGGACTGGACCATGCAGGCCTTGCGGGCGGTCTGCCGGTCGAGCGCCAGGAAGGGGCGGCGATAACGGCCGTCGGCCCCCGAGACCGCGGCCATCCCGGACAGTGAGCGGATGCCGGAGCCGCGGGCGAGACCGAGCAGGACGGTTTCGGCCTGGTCGTCGCGGGTGTGGCCGAGCAGAACGGCGACCGCGCCATGGCGTTGGGCCGCGGCGTCGAGGGCGGCGTAGCGGGCGTCGCGCGCGGCGGCCTCGGGTCCGCCTTCGCGGCCGACGGTCACGGCGGTGGACTCGACGGGGTCCAGGCCGAGTTCGCGCAGCCTGAGGACGACTTCCTCGGCGCGCAGCTCGGAGCCGGGTTGGAGGCCGTGGTCGACGGTGACGCCGCCGGCGCGGAGGCCGAGTTTGGGTGCCTCGAAGGCGAGGGCGGAGGCGAGGGCCATGGAGTCGGCGCCGCCGGAGCAGGCCACGAGGACGAGCGGCGACGGCGGCTGCTCGTGCGGGCCCTGTGCGACAGGAGCGTGCTGGTCGCGGGAGGCGTGCTGGTCGGTGAGGAGGTCGTGGAGGACGCGGCGGACCGCCAGGCGTATCGCCGCGACCGCAGGATGGGGACCCATGTCCGGTTCCCTTCATGAAGTTTTCGGGGGGTGAGCCCGAGGTTCGGTCACTCAGAGTGTGTAGATGGTGACAGAACCCGGACGTTCCCCGAGCATTGCACGCCTACCCATCGCTCACGGTCCCTCGGACGGGTGATTGAAGGGGCGTTCGCCTGCCGTCGGCCGAATTCCTCTCACGACGTCCGTACACGGTTCACGACTCGGCCTTGCGGTGCACCCGCGCGACCCAGTCCGCCGGTTTGGCGATCTCCGTCTTGGTCGGGAGGGTGTTGGGTGAGGTCCACACGCGGTTGAAGCCGTCCATGCCGACCTGGTCGACGACGGCCCGCACGAAGCGTTCGCCGTCGCGGTACTGCCGGAGCTTGGCGTCCAGGCCGAGCAGCTTGCGCAGGGCCATGTCCAGGCGGGAGGCGCCCTTGGCCCGCCGCTGCTGGAACTTCTCGCGGATCTCGGCGACGCTCGGCACGACGGCCGGACCCACTCCGTCCATGACGAAGTCGGCGTGGCCCTCCAGGAGGGACATCACGGCGGTGAGGCGGCCGAGGATCTCCCGCTGCGCGGGCGTCTGCACGATCTCCACGAGGGAGCGCCCGCCGTCCTCGTCCTCCTCGCCCTCGGGCCGGCCGCCGGCCAGCGACTGGGCGGCCTCCCGGATGCGCTCCAGGACGGTCATGGGGTCGACCTCGGTCTCCCCCAGGAACGACTGGATTTCGCCCTCCAGGTGGTCGCGCAGCCAGGGCACGGCCGTGAACTGGGTGCGGTGCGTCTCCTCGTGCAGACACACCCACAGGCGGAAGTCGTGGGGCTGGACGTCGAGTTCACGCTCCACGTGCACGATGTTCGGGGCCACCAGGAGGAGTCGGCCGCCGCCGTTCTCCCCCGCCGGGAGTTCGCGGGTGGCCGGGGCGAAGGTCTCGTACTGGCCGAGGACCCGGGACGACAGGAACGACAGCAGCATGCCGAGTTCGACGCCGGTCACCTTGCCGCCGACGGCGCCGAGGACCGCGCCGCCGGGGGTGCTGCCGCGCCGCTCCTGCATCTTCTCCAGGAGCGGCTTGAGGATCTCCCTGAACCCGGCGACGTTCGCCCGGACCCAGCCCGGACGGTCGACGACGAGCACGGGAGTGTCGTGGACGCCTTCCGTACCCATCCGGGTGAAGCCCCGGACGTGTTCCTCGGAGGCCTTGGCGTGCCGGCGCAGTTCCGCGACGACGGCCCGGGCCTCGTCGCGGCTCACGTCGGGGCCCGGCCGTACGAGCCGGGTCGCGGTCGCCACCGCGAGATTCCAGTCGACCATCTCGGCACCACCGATGCTCGTCATGCGTCAACCGTACGTGAGCGGTCCCGCTTGGGGCAGGCCGCGCGGGAGGGCAACGCGGACGCCGGGTCAGCCGCAGCCGCAGGCGGCCAGCGCCGAGGCCGTGCGGTCCAGCGCGCTCTGCGCCGCCCCCGGGTCCGTGGTGTCCGCGGTCAGGAACGCGAAGGCCAGCAGCCGGCCGTCCTGGTCGACGACCGTCCCGGCCAGGGTGTTCACCCCGGTCAGGGTGCCCGTCTTGGCCCGTACGACCCCTGCCGCGCCGTCGGTGTAACGGCTGGTCAGAGTGCCGGTGAAGCCCGCCACCGGGAGGCCGGTGAGGACGGGGCGCAGTTCCGGCCGGTCCGGGTCGCCCGCCTTCACCAGCAGGGCGGTCAGCAGGTTCGCCGTGAGCCGGTCGGCACGGTCGAGTCCGCTGCCGTCGTGGAACTGGGCGCCGGCGAGCGGGAGTCCGAGCTTTCTGAGCCGGTCGCGGATGGCGGTGCCGCCGCCCTCGAAGTCGGCGCGCTGCCGGTCCGCCACGGCGGTCTGGCGGGCGAGGGCCTCGGCGATGTCGTTGTCGCTGTTGGTCAGCATGCGTTCGACCAGGGCGGACAAGGGCGGTGAGGAGACCTGGGCGAGGTTCTCGGCGCGCCCGGTCGCCTTGGAGGGGCCGGGGGACGTCGTCCTGATGCCGTCGTCCGCCAGGAAGCGCGCGAACGTGCGGGAAGCGTCCGCCGCCGGGTCGCTCACGCGCGCGACGGGGCCGCTCGCGGAGTCGTCGGTGCGGGCCTCGTCCGCCATCAACGCGCTGACGGGGGCGAGGTTGTCGTTGACCCCGATCGGGTGGATCTCGGAACCCGCGTACAGGGTCTTGTCGTAGGACAGCGTGACGGCCGCGATGCCTCGTTTCTTGAGGGCCGCGGCGGTCTCGTGGGCCAGTTCGCGCAGGCTCGCCCACCCTCCCCCACCGTCCTCGCGGGCGGTGAGCGTGGGGTCGCCGCCGCCGACGAGGACGAGTTCCTGGGTGTCGGGTTCCAGGGCCGTGCGCGTGGTGAGGCGGTGGTCGGCGCCGAGGGCGGACAGGGCGGCGACGGCGGTGGCGATCTTCGTGGTGGAGGCGGGGATCAGGGCCGTGCCGGCGCCCGCGCCGTAGAGCCGCCTGCCGCTGGCGACGTCCACGACGACCGCCGTGTGGCGGGCGCCGAGCGCGGTGTTGCCGAGGAGCGGGCCGAGGACGGCGGCCAGGGCTTTTCCGGTGGGGGCGGACTTGACCGTGTTGGCCCCGCCGCCCAGTGCGGTGAGCACGGACGCGGCGCTCGGGGCGGGGCGCGGACCGGCGGCCGTCGTGCCGGAATCACCTGCGTGATCTGTGCCACCCGTCCGTTCGAGGGCGACCGCCCGGTCCCGCTCGGCCGTACGCTGACCCGAGGAGTCCCACGGACCGGCGGCGGTCACCACGGTGGCGGCCAGCGCCAGACCGGCGGTGGCGGCGCCCGCGGAGTACTGCCAGGTCTTGACGGTCTCCGGCCGGGTCATCCCGGTGAACCGTGTGACCTGCGGTTTCACGGCGGCGGCGGTCCGTGCCAGATACGGCCGTACGGTATCCGTGGCCCGGGTCAGTCCCGGGCGTACGGCGTCCGCGGCGCGTGCCAGACGCGGTCGTACGGCGTTCGCGATCCGCGTCACCCGCGGTCCCGCGGCCCGCCAAGGCCTCAGTTCAGGCACGACCAACAGCCCCTTTCGCGATCACACACCTGCGTGAGGGACACTTAACCACCAGAACTATGTGTTGATCATGGAGGAGCCACCGGTGGAGTTCGACGTCACGATCGAGATCCCGAAGGGTTCGCGGAACAAGTACGAGGTGGACCACGAGACCGGTCGGATCCGCCTGGACCGTCGACTCTTCACCTCGACCGCCTACCCGACCGACTACGGATTCGTCGAGAACACCCTCGGCGAGGACGGCGACCCGCTGGACGCGCTGGTCATTCTTGACGAGCCGACGTTCCCGGGCTGTCTCATCAAGTGCCGTGCGATCGGCATGTTCCGCATGACGGACGAGGCGGGCGGCGACGACAAGCTGCTGTGCGTCCCGGCGACGGACCCGCGCGTGGAGCACCTGCGCGACATCCACCACGTCTCGGAGTTCGACCGCCTGGAGATCCAGCACTTCTTCGAGGTCTACAAGGACCTGGAGCCCGGCAAGTCCGTCGAGGGCGCCGACTGGGTCGGCCGCGTGGACGCCGAGGCCGAGATCGAGCGGTCCTACAAGCGCTTCAAGGACCAGGGCGGCCACTGAGCGCCGTGTCCCGGACGGGCCGCACGCGCACGCGTGCGGCCCGTTCGTGCGCCCGCGCATACTGAGGCTTACGGAATGTGTCGTTCAGGGAGCGTTACGGAGTGACGGAGGCGGAGCACCGCAAGCCGCAGTCGGACGAGGCCAGGAGTTTCTACGACTCCGAGATCACGTCCGAGTTCGCCCTTCCCGACGGGTTCGCCGTGCCGAGAACCGTCGGGGGTGAACCGGAGACCACGTCCGAGTTCGCGTTGCCCAAGGGGCTGGAGGTTCCGCAGTCGCCGGCCGCGGAGCCGGAGGGCTCGGCGTTCAACACGCCTCGCACCTACCGCGCGAAGGACGCGCCGCCCGCGTTCACGCCGGCGACCGGCATCCCGGTGGTCAGTCTCACCAAGGACCTGCCCTGGCAGGACCGGATGCGCACGATGCTGCGGATGCCGGTGGCCGAGCGGCCCGCGCCGGAGCCGGTGCAGAAGTCCGAGGACGACGCCGGTCCTGCCGTCCCGCGCGTGCTCGACCTGACCCTGCGTATCGGCGAGTTGCTGCTCGCGGGCGGTGAGGGCGCGGAGGACGTGGAGGCGGCGATGTTCGCCGTCTGCCGGTCCTACGGCCTGGACCGCTGCGAGCCGAACGTCACCTTCACGCTGCTGTCGATCTCGTACCAGCCCTCGCTCGTGGACGACCCCGTGACGGCCTCCAGGACGGTGCGGCGGCGCGGTACCGACTACACGCGCCTGGCGGCCGTGTTCCGGCTCGTGGACGACCTCAGCGACCCCGAGACGGCCATCTCCCTGGAGGACGCCTACCGGCGCCTCGCGGAGATCCGCCGCAACCGGCACCCGTATCCGACCTGGGTGCTCACCTCGGCCAGCGGGCTGCTCGCGGGCGCGGCCTCGGTGCTGGTCGGCGGTGACCTGCTGGTGTTCGTGGCGGCCATGCTGGGCGCCATGCTCGGCGACCGGCTGGCGTGGCTGTGCGCCGGGCGCGGGCTGCCGGAGTTCTACCAGTTCACGGTCGCCGCGATGCCGCCCGCGGCGATCGGGATCGCGCTGACGCTGGCCCACGTGGACGTGAAGGCGTCCGCGGTCATCACCGGTGGGCTGTTCGCGCTGCTGCCCGGACGGGCGCTGGTGGCGGGCGTCCAGGACGGCCTGACCGGCTTCTACATCACCGCGTCGGCCCGGCTCCTGGAGGTCATGTACTTCTTCGTGGGCATCGTGGTGGGCGTGCTGGTGATGCTCTATGTCGGGGTGCAGCTGGGGGCGCATCTCAATCCCGACGAGGCACTGTCGACGGATCCGCGGCCGTTGTGGCAGATCGCGGCGTCGATGCTGCTGTCGCTGACCTTCGCGGTGCTGTTGCAGCAGGAACGATCCACCGTGCTGGCCGTCACCCTGAACGGCGGTGTCGCGTGGTGTGTGTACGGCGCGATGCGCTACACCGGCGAGTTCTCCCCGGTCGCCTCCACGGCGGTGGCTGCGGGGCTGGTGGGGTTGTTCGGGCAGCTGCTGTCGCGGTACCGGTTCGCTTCCGCACTGCCGTACACGACCGCGGCGATCGGGCCCCTGCTGCCGGGTTCCGCCACGTACTTCGGGCTGTTGTCGATCGCCGGGAACGAGGTCGACGAGGGACTGGTGTCCCTGTCGAAGGCGGCGGCGCTCGCCATGGCCATCGCCATCGGGGTCAACCTGGGGTCCGAGATCTCCCGGCTGTTCCTGAGGGTCGGTTCCGCGGGCAAGCGCCGGGCCGCCAAGCGGACGCGGGGGTTCTGAGCTTCGGCGGCCGCGCCCCTCTGTGGGTCTCAGTAGCCCTGGTTGTACGGGTTCTGCTGGTTCTCCTGGCCGTAAGGCTGCTGGCCATAGCTCTGCTGCTGGCCGTAGCCCTGCTGCGGGTACTGCTGGGCGTACGGCTGCTGGGCGTACGGCTGCTGCTGGCCGTAGTACTGCTGGGGCGGCTGCTGCCCGTCCTCGGACGGGATGCGGCGCAGCTGGGTGGTCGCGTCGTCCATGGGCTGGTACGGCTGCTGGGGCGGGGCCTGCGCGGCCGCCTTCTTCTTCTTGGAGCGCTCGCGCAGGTACTCGATGAGGATCGGGACCACCGAGACCAGGACGATCAGGACCAGGATCGCCTCGACGTTCTTCTTGATGGCGTCGATCTGGCCGAGCCAGTAGCCGGCGAGGGTGACGCCGGTGCCCCAGGCCACGCCGCCGATGACGTTGTACGTCAGGAAGGTGCGGTACTTCATCCGGCCGGCGCCCGCCACGATGGGGGCGAAGGTCCGCACGATCGGGACGAACCGGGCCAGGACGATGGCCTTGGGGCCGAACTTCTCCATGAACTCGTGGGCCTTCTCCAGGTTCTCCTGCTTGAAGAGCTTGGAGTTGGGGCGGCTGAAGAGCCGCGGGCCGAAGAACTTGCCGATCATGTAGCCGACCTGGTCGCCGAGGACGGCCGCGAGCACGATGAGCGCGCACACCAGCCACAGGGGCTGGCTGATGAAGGTGCCCTCGGCCACGAAGAGACCCGCCGTGAACAGCAGGGAGTCACCCGGCAGGAACGCGAAGAGACCCGACTCGGCGAAGACGATCAGCAGGATTCCGGGGAGGCTGAAGGTCTCGATCAGGTAGTCGGGGCTGAGCCACTCGGGGCCGAGCGCGAGCGTGGTCACGGGATTGTGGCTCCTGCGTGTGGGGATCGGGCTGGGACTGGCTGCCCTCAAGTATCAACGCAGCCGCGGTGGCCCAGGTTCCATGGGGGTCCTCAGGATGCACTGTGCGCCGTCCGGGACAAAGCTGTGAGCCATGGGTATTGAAGAATACGGCGGCGGTCAGGGGCCTCGGCCCGACGTGCTCGTGGTGACCACGAACGACGTACCCGGTCACCGGGTCCAGGAGGTGCTGGGCGAGGTCTTCGGGTTGACCGTGCGCTCCCGGCACATCGGCAGCCAGATCGGCGCCGGCCTGAAGTCGATGGTCGGCGGCGAGCTCAAGGGACTCACCAAGACACTGGTGCAGACCCGCAACCAGGCCATGGAGCGGCTCGTCGAGCAGGCACGCGCGCGGGGCGCGAACGCCGTGCTGATGTTCCGCTTCGACGTGACCGAGGCGGCGGACGTCGGCACGGAGGTGTGCGCCTACGGCACGGCGGTGGTCCTGACCCGGGAGCCGTAGCCCCCGGGTCAGGCGTTCTACCCGGTGTGCCGGGCCGCGTTCGCCCTGATCGCGTCCCTGAGATGCTCGGCCAGACCCGGGCGCATGGAGTCGTAGAACGCCTTGAAGCGCTCGTCCGACACGTACATCTCGGCCAGGCCCTGGTGCATCTCGTACGGGCAGTCGTAGAACCAGCCGCAGATGTGCTGCCGGTGCTCCTCCGCCATGTCCATGGCCGTCGGCGAGGTGGGCGCCTCACCGACGGCCATCAGGGCGTCGTAGCGCTCGCCCCAGTCGGCCACCTCGGCCTGCATGCGCTGCCAGTCGTCCTTGGTGTAGCGCGCGGTGCGGCGCTGCGACTCGGCGTACGCCTGTGTGCCGCCCCAGCGCTGCTCCGCCTCCTCGGCGTACCGCTCCGGGTCCTTGTCCCCGAACACCTCGAACTTCTCCTCCGGCGTGAGGTCGATTCCCATCGTGCGTGCCTCCATGGCGTGCTCCACGGCCGTCGCCATCTTCTGCAGCTTCTCGATCCGGGCGGTCAGCAGCTCGTGCTGGCGGCGCAGGTGCGCGCGCGGGTCCGCGGCCGGGTCGTCGAGCAGGGCGGCGACCTCGTCGAGCGGGAAGCCGAGCTCGCGGTAGAACAGGATCTGCTGCAGCCGGTCGAGGTCGGCGTCGCTGTAGCGCCGGTGACCCGCGTGGCTGCGCTCGCCGGGGGCGAGCAGGCCGATGTCGTCGTAGTGGTGCAGCGTGCGCACCGTGACGCCGGCGAAGCCCGCGACCTGTCCCACGGAATAGCTCACTTCGTCCGCTCCCTTCTCGGTACGCGCTCCACGGTGGCTCCTCACGCCGCGTGAGGTGCAAGTGGATCCCCTCAGAATGTCCTGACCGTTTTGTCCGCTTATCGTGAGCGGGTGGCCCAGGACACCGCGCAGCAGGCATCCGCCGCCCCGGCGACCCCGGCGCGCGCTCTGCTGCCGCTGATCCTCCCCGCTCTCGTCGTCGGGGTGGGTGCGAGTCTGCTGCTCCTCGGGGTGAGCGGGGCGGCCGAGGAGCTCCAGCACGTGCTGTGGGGCGATCTGCCGGACGCACTGGGGGTGGGCCGGTACTCGGTGCTGTGGATGCTGGTCATGCTCACCGCGACCGGGGTGGCCGTAGGTCTGGTGGTGTGGAAGGTCCCCGGGCACGCCGGTCCGGACCCGGCGACCACCGGGCTGGACGCTCCCGTGCTGCCGGTCGCCGTGCTGCCGGGGCTCCTGCTGGCGACCGCGCTGATGCTCGCGGGCGGGCCGAGTCTGGGACCCGAGAACCCGATCATCGCGGTGAACGTGGGGCTCGCCTTCTGGCTCGGGCGCCGGCTGTCCCCGCGGTTGCCGCGCGGGCTGTGGCCCGCGCTGGCGGAGGCGGCGACGATCGGCGCGCTGTTCGGGACGCCGGTGGCGGCGGCGCTGGTGATCTCCGAGGCGCTGGCCGGACGGCAGCTCAGGGGCGCGCTGTGGGACAGCGTCTTCGGGCCGCTGCTGGCGGCCGCGACCGGCGCGCTGACGACCACGGTGCTGGCCCATCCGAGCTTCGACCTGCGGCTGCCCGCCTTCGGGCGGCCCGGCTGGGCCGATCTGCTGGCGGTGCTGGTGATCGCGCCGGCCGCCGCACTGCTCGGCATGGCGGCCGTGCTGGCCTTCGCCCACGTCCACGGCGCGTTCGCGCGGCTCAGGCACCCGATGCTGATGCTGCCCGTCGGCGGGCTCGTACTGGGGCTGCTCGGGGCCCTGGGCGGCCGTCTGACGCTCTTCAAGGGGCTCGACGAGATCGACGAGCTGGCGGCCGACCCGACGGGGTGGTCGGCCGGACAGTTCGCCGGCATGGCGGTGGTGAAGCTGGCGGCGCTGCTCGTCGCGGCCTCCTGCGGCTTCCGGGGCGGGCGGATTTTCCCGGCCGTGTTCGTCGGTGTCGCCTTCGGACTGTGCGCCCACGCGCTCGTGGACGCCGTGCACCCGGCCCTCGGCGTGGCGGCCGGGGTGCTGGGCGTCCTGCTCGCCGTCACCCGGCAGGCCTGGGTGAGCCTGTTCACCGCCGCCGTACTGGTGGCCTCGCCCGCGATCCTCGCGCTGCTGTGCATCGCCTCCCTGCCGGCCTGGCTGCTGGTCACGGGGCGACCGCAGATGCAGTTGCGCGAGGACGGAACCCCTGTCCGCTGACCGACGTTGATCCCTTCAGGAGGCACGCCCATGCCACTGCACAAAGGTTCCGACAAGCCCGACGAGCGCCCGCTGTCCGTCAATCCCTTCTACGGCGAGGCCGATCCGGTCGGCGGCATGACCGAGGCCCCGCCCAAGCACCGGCTCCCCACCTCCCCCCTGCCACCCTCGACCGCCTACCAGGTGGTCCACGACGAGCTGATGCTCGACGGCAACTCCCGGCTCAATCTCGCCACCTTCGTCACGACCTGGATGGAACCGCAGGCCGGGGTCCTGATGGGTGAGTGCCGGGACAAGAACATGATCGACAAGGACGAGTACCCGCGTACCGCCGAGCTGGAGCGGCGCTGTGTGGCGATGCTCGCCGACCTGTGGAACGCGCCGGATCCCTCGACGGCGGTGGGCTGTTCGACGACCGGGTCCAGCGAGGCGTGCATGCTCGCGGGCATGGCGCTCAAGCGGCGCTGGGCCCAGCGCAACGCCGACCGGTACCCGGGCGCGCGGCCCAACCTGGTCATGGGGGTCAACGTCCAGGTGTGCTGGGAGAAGTTCTGCAACTTCTGGGAGGTGGAGGCCCGTCTGGTGCCCATGGAGGGCGAGCGCTTCCACCTCGACCCGCAGGCCGCCGCCGAGCTGTGCGACGAGAACACCATCGGGGTCGTGGGCATCCTCGGCTCCACCTTCGACGGCTCCTACGAACCGATCGCCGACCTGTGCGCGGCGCTCGACGCCCTCCAGGAGCGCACCGGTCTGGACATCCCCGTCCACGTCGACGGGGCGTCCGGGGCCATGGTCGCCCCCTTCCTCGACGAGGACCTGGTGTGGGACTTCCGGCTGCCCAGGGTCGCCTCCATCAACACCTCGGGGCACAAGTACGGGCTGGTCTACCCCGGTGTCGGCTGGGCGCTGTGGCGGGACAAGGAGGCCCTGCCCGAGGAGCTCGTGTTCCGCGTGAACTACCTGGGCGGCGACATGCCCACCTTCGCGCTGAACTTCTCCCGGCCCGGCGCCCAGGTCGTCGCGCAGTACTACACCTTCCTCCGGCTGGGCCGCGAGGGCTACCGGGCGGTGCAGCAGTCCACGCGTGACGTGGCCCGGGGCGTCGCCGAACGGGTCGAGGCGCTCGGCGACTTCCGGCTGCTGACCCGCGGCGACGAACTCCCGGTGTTCGCGTTCACGACCGCCCCGGACGTCCAGGCCTTCGACGTCTTCGACGTCTCCCGGCGGCTGCGCGAGCGGGGCTGGCTGGTGCCGGCGTACACCTTCCCGGCGAACCGCGAGGACCTGTCGGTGCTGCGGGTGGTGTGCCGCAACGGCTTCTCGACCGACCTCGCCGACATGTTCGTGGACGACCTGGGAAGCCTGCTGCCCGAACTGCGCCGCCAGCCGCACCCGTCCACCGACAGCAAGGGCGCGGCGACCGGGTTCCACCACTAGGGCCTTTCGTTTGGGTCAGGCCGGCCGCAGATGTGCGTGCCAGACCCCGCGACGCCGGGCTGATCCGAACGACAGGCCCTATTAGGGTCTCGACCTGGCCGAGAGGCGGTTTCCCGGGGATTCATTGGGCAGGGTCACACTGATCAGCCGATGTCCCCGGGGTGCCGCTCCCCCGTCGCGTAGGGGTTCTCCTCGCCGTCGGCGAGGACGCCCACGAACGGGGCGCCCTCTCCCGCGAAGGTGTACGCCCCGTCCTCGATGCGGGCGATGAGCCCCTGGGTCCACTCGGCCTCGGCGTCGGCCGTGTGGATCCAGAGGTTCATGATCTCGCCGATGTGGCCGAGCCGCTCGGTGCCCTCCTCGGGCACGTAGTGCCCGGTGACGGCGGAGCGCCACTCCTCGATGCGCCGGACGCGCTCCTTGAGCAGCGACACCGCCTCCGCGCGCGGAAGGTCGACCATGAAGCCGATCGCCGCCGACTTGATGTCCGTCTTCTGGTCGTAGGCGGTCAGCGCCTCCCGCACCAGCCGCAGGTACTCCTCGGTGCCCAGGTCGGTGATCTCGTACTCGGTGCGCGGCGGGCCGCCGGCCGTGGAGGGTGCGATCTCGTGCGCGTACAGCAGCCCCTGCTTCGCCATCTGCTTCAGGGCGTGGTAGATCGAGCCGGGCTTGGCGTTGGACCACTCGTGCGCGCCCCAGTACTCCAGGTCGCCGCGCACCTGGTAGCCATGGGCCCGCCCGTGCTGGCGCACCGCGCCGAGCACGAGGAGACGGATCGTTGACATGCGGTCCAGGTTATGGCTTCCTCACTGCGCGGCGAGGGCCACCAGCTCGAACGCCGTCTTCCCGTCCAGGGACTCGCGGATGATGTCGGCGTGGCCGGCGTGCCGGGCCGTCTCGCGGATCAGGTGCAGCAGCACCCAGCGCACGGAGACGCGGCCCTCGGGCGGGAACCAGGGCTGGTCCGGGAGCGGGAAGGTCTCGTCGAGGCTCGGCACCGAGCGGGCGAACGCCTCCGTCTCGGCGGCCACCTTCTCCCAGTACGCCAGCTGCGACTCGACGGTCTCGTCGCCGACCAGGGCGAAACACTCGTGCCAGTTCGACGGCTCCCGGCGCACGGCCGGCTCCTCGCCCTTGGCGCGGGCGATCCAGCTCTGCTCGACCTCGGCGACATGCTTGAGCAGCCCGCCCAGGGACAGCTCGCTCACGCTGGGCTTCGCGGCGGCCTGCTCGTCCGTCAGCCCGAGCAGCGAGCGCCGGATCCCGCCGCGCTGCTCCTCCAGGAAGGCCAGGAGCGCGCCGCGCTCGTCGCCGTACTCCTCCGAGGGAACGTGAGTGACCATGACCGCCGCCTTTCGCCGGATGCGGGGGCCTTCCCCCCGACACCTGCCAAGCTACGGGCCCTTCAGGACAGGTTCTGTCCTGAAGGGCCCGTGGCGGGCGTCGAATGCCGGACGTCAGAACGGGAAGCCGCTGCGGCCGTGCTGGACCGAGATCCACTTGGTGGTGGTGAAGGAGTCCAGCATGGTGTCGCCGTTCAGGCGGCCGATGCCGGAGTGCTTCTCGCCGCCGAAGGGGACGATCGGCTCGTCGTGGACGGTGCCGTCGTTGACGTGGAACATGCCGGTGTCGATCTGCTTGGCGAAGGCGACACCGCGCTCGATGTCCGCGGTGTGGACGGCGCCGCTGAGGCCGTACGGGGTGTCGTTGACCAGGCGGACCGCCTCCTCCTCGCCGTCGAAGGTGACGAGGAGGGCGACCGGGCCGAAGAGCTCCTGCCGGAGCAGGGGCGAGTCGGCGGGCAGGTCCGTGAGGACGGAGGGCTCGACCAGGTTGTCCCTCCTGGTGCCGTGGATCAGCGCGGTCGCGCCCTCGGCGATCGCCTGCTCCACGGCGCCCGAGACCGCCTCCGCCTGCGAGGAGTTGATGATCGGGCCGATGACCGTCTCGGGGTCGCGCGGGTCGCCGGCCTTCAGGGTCCGCACCTTGGCGACGAACTTCTCGGTGAACTCCTCGGCGACCGTACGGTCGACCAGGATGCGGTTGGCGGCCATGCAGACCTGGCCCTGGTGGACGTACCGGCTGAAGACGGCGGCGTCCACCGCGTAGTCGATGTCGGCGTCGTCGAGGACCACGAGGGCGCTGTTGCCGCCCAGTTCCAGGACCGAGCGCTTGAAGTGCTGGGCGCAGACGGTGGCCACGTGGCGGCCGACCTTGTCGGAGCCGGTGAAGGAGATGACCTTCGGGACCGGGTGCTCCAGGAAGGCGTCGCCGATCTCGGCGATGTCGGTGATGACGACGTTGAGCAGACCGGCGGGCAGCCCCGCGTCCTCGAAGATCTTCGCGACCAGGGAGCCGCCGACGACCGGCGTGTTCTGGTGCGGCTTGAGGACGACGGCGTTGCCGAGCGCGAGCGCGGGGGCGACCGACTTGATCGACAGCAGGAAGGGGAAGTTGAAGGGGCTGATCACGCCCACGACACCGACCGGCACGCGGTAGACGCGGTTCTCCTTGCCGTCCACCGGTGAGGGGATGATCCTGCCCTCGGGGCGCAGCGCCAGGTTGACCGCCTCGCGCAGGAACTCCTTGGCGAGGTGGAGTTCGAAACCGGCCTTAAGGCGGGTGCCGCCGAGCTCCGCGATGATCGCCTCGGCGATCTCCCCCTCGCGCTCCTCGATCAGCCGGAGCGCCTTCTCGAACACCGCGCGGCGGGCGTAGGGGTTGGTCCGGGCCCACTTCTTCTGCGCCCGGGCGGCGGCCCGGTACGCCTCGTCGACCTCGTCGACCGTGGCTATCGTGATCGACGCCAGCTTCTCGTCGTCGTACGGGTTGAAGTCGATGATGTCCCAGGAGCCTGTGCCCGGGCGCCACTCACCGTCGATGTACTGCTGGGCCAGGTCGGTGAAGTACGACGACATGTGATCCCCAAATCACTAGCAGACACACGATCAACGTCACGGTCTGATCACACGTCATCGTACTTGCGCGGCACGCCAGTTGGGCACGCTGAGCAATCTTCTGGGGAGAACCCTCGAAGGGTTGGTGGAGATCCCGCGCGCTCAGGAGAGCTGGAGGAGGCCGCGCAGCAGATCCCGGCTCTCGTCGGGGCCCGGACTGTCCTGCTGGAGCTCCTTCATGGCCTTCTCGTACTGCGTGACGTCCTCGCGCTTGTCCAGGTAGAGCGCGCTGGTGAGCTGCTCCAGGTAGACGACGTCCGTCAGGTCGGACTCAGTGAAGCTGAGGATGGTGAAGGCGCCGCTCTCACCGGAGTGGCCGCCGAAGCCGAAGGGCATGATCTGCAGCCGCACGTTGGGGCGCTCGGAGACGTCGATGAGGTGCTGGAGCTGGCCCCGCATCACCTGGCGGTCACCGTACGGACGACGCAGGGACGCCTCGTCGAGCACCACGTGGAACTCGGGACCACTGTCGTCGGCCAGGTACTTCTGCCGCTCCAGGCGCAGCGCCACGCGCTTCTCGACGTCCGCCGCGCTCGCGCCCTTCATCCCGCGCCGCACCACTGCACGTGCATACGCCTCGGTCTGCAGCAGACCGTGGATGAACTGGACTTCGTACACGCGGATGAGGGAGGCCGCGCCCTCCAGGCCCACATAGGTGGGGAACCAGCTCGGCAGGACGTCGGAGTAACTGTGCCACCACCCCGCGACGTTGGCCTCGCGGGCGAGGGAGAGGAGCGAGGCCCGCTCCTGCTCGTCCGTGATGCCGTACAGCGTCAACAGGTCTTCCACGTCACGCGTCTTGAAGCTCACCCGGCCCAACTCCATCCGGCTGATCTTCGACTCGGACGCGCGGATCGAGTAGCCCGCCGCCTCGCGCGTGATGCCCCGTGCCTCACGCAGCCGCCTGAGTTGCGAGCCGAGCAGCATCCGCCGCACCACCGATCCGGGCTCTCCCGCGCTCACGTTCGCCAGCCTCCCCAACGTCTTCAGGGGCCGAAGTCTGCCACTAAAACACTCCGAGCAGTACTCGTCCGATTACAGATATGGAAAGAAGCCAAAGATTCTGCACAGCACCGAGACAGGTAGTGGGGAGGAAGAGGCAAGAAACAGTGGAGAAGATGGCGGAAAAAATGGCCAACAAGCGGTACGGGTATGGCCAATTCGGTCACGTGCACGTGCATCTGCACCTTGCATCTGCATCGCTCATCCGAAACCATGGTCCCGCGCAACCGCTGCATCGCAACGACCGCGAGTTCCCGGGAGTGCCTCGCATGGGGATGAATGGATCGACCATGCTCGAGCCGTTAAGGCAGGGCCTTCCGCCGCTGGATCCCGCGGCCGTGTCCGACGCCGCCTCCTGTTCCCTGCCCGCCCGCTACGAAGCGGTGGGCGACGCACGGAGGTTCACCCGCAGAACGCTCGACCAGTGGGAACTGGGCGACCACTTCGACGACATCTGTCTCGTGGTCTCCGAGCTGGTCACCAACGCGCTGCGGCACGCGATGCCGGCGCATGGCGGGCACCACGGGGAGCACAATCCGCCCGTGCGGCTGCACTTGATGCGGTGGACCGAGCGGCTGGTGTGCGCGGTGCGCGACCCCAGTCAGGACAGTCCGGTCGCACGCGACTCCGACGACTTCTCGGCGGAGTCGGGGCGCGGGCTGTTCCTCGTCGACTCCTTCAGCGACAGCTGGGGCTGGCACCCGATGGCGGGGACGCTGGGCGGCAAGGTGGTCTGGGCGCTGTTCCGGCTCCAGCCGCACCCGGGCCCGGCCGCCGCTTCCACCGAGTGACGCACGGCGGCGTTTTCCGATGTGCCGGTTCTACGCGCGTTACTCGGTGCGTGAAGACGGTTACCGCGGGTCACCCAGCCGTGCGGTGGATCAACCCGCTATCAGGTGGTCGAACTCGCCGTCCTTGATACCGAGGAGCATCGCCTCGATCTCCGCGCGCGTGTAGACGAGCGCGGGGCCGTCCGGGAAGCGGGAGTTGCGAACCGCAACTCCCCCGTCCGGCAGGCGCGCGAACTCCACGCAGGATCCCTGCGAGTTGCTGTGTCTGCTCTTCTGCCAGGCCACCCCGCGCAGATCCGTGGCCGTCATGCCGTTGTACACGTCGAGGTCCACAGGTCGCTCCCCGGTGGTGCGGTGGCCTTGTGGCCAGTGATGCAGTAATCAACTGGTCCGGATCATAGCTCTGTTCACGTGCAGATGCATGAGCAGATGCACGTGCACGAGGGGTGTTCCTGCGGTTACAGATGTGACGTGTGGGGTACTGGATACGTTCCATCGTGTGCCCCAGAGCGCGCATCACATGCGTCCGCCAGCCCCCGTCCATGATCGTCCGGGCCCTCGGCTGAGCGGGTCGTCGGGATTCGAATCCCTCGTGCACTAGGAAGAGACGCGTACCGCGCCCTTCCTGTTCCACGTTCCATGTGACGGTCCAGTGAGCCGAGTTGGCCGGATCGACATCGGCCCACCGGAGGCTCGGCATCCGCTGCGGCTCGTGGGCGAGAACCTCCACCTCGACGGTGCCCGAGAAGTTCGCGTCGAGCCGCGGCACGGAGGTCATGGTGTACCGGTGCCCGACCTCCAGCCGGAACGCCTCCGCCCTCTGCATTTGCCACTGCACGAGCAGTTCGGGCTCGGCGAGGTCGTCGTCGGGTGCGTTGCTCGCGTCACGCCATCGTCGAGCGTACGGTCCAGCAGGGCGCCCAGGTCCTTCAGCCGGCCGCGCCAGAACCGCTCGTGCGGCTGGAGCCAGTCCTGCACCTCGGCGAGCGGGGCCGCCTCCAGCCGGTGGATGCGCTGCCGTCCGGAGCGCTGCTCGGAGACGAGGCCGGCCTCGCGCAGCACCTTCAGATGCTCGGACAGGCTCGGGCGCCGCATGTCGAAGTGGTCGGCCAGGACCTGGACGGGCTGCCTCGGTGGTCCCGGCCCCGGCTCCTGGTGCGGTCGGTCATGCCGGCCTTCCTGCTGGTGTGCCTCCGTCAGCAGCATCAGGCCGTTGCCGTCGGGGTCCGTGAAGGAGGCCATGCGGCCCCACGGGAGCTCGTCGGGTCCCCTGCACGGGAGTTCCGGCCTCCGCGAGCCGCGCGCAGTCCGCGTCGACGTCGGTCGTGACCGATCCCCCGTGCCGAGCAATCCCCTACCTATTGGGCCTCACCGGCTGGAATAGGGCAGCAATGCCATCTCGCGGGCGTTCTTGACGGCGCGGGCGAGCTGTCGTTGCTGTTGGGCCGACACGCGGGTGACGCGGCGGCTGCGGATCTTGCCGCGGTCGGAGACGAACTTCCGCAGCAGGTCGGTGTCCTTGTAGTCGATGAAGGTGATCCCGGCCGCGTCCAGCGGGTTGGGCCGGTTCTTGACGGGCTTGCGCTCGGGCTTGCGAGGCATCAGACCTCCAGGAGGGTGTCGAAGGCGGGCGGGAGCCGCTTCCAGGCGGCGCGCCCCGCGGCGTACTCGGCGTCGGTCAGCAGGCAGGACTCCAGGAGCCGTTCGAGTCCGTCGCGGTCGAGACCGGGCGAGGTGAAGACGAGGTGCTGGCAGCAGTCGCCGTGCTCGGGGTGCCAGTCCGTCGCGGCGGCGGCCCGGCGCACCGGCGGGACCAGGTCCCAGGCGGCGTCCGGGAGCGAGGCCAGCCACGGACCGGCGCTCTCCACGCACAGCGCACCCCCGGCCGCGTCCCAGTGCAGCAGCACGTCCGGCTTGTCGGCGAGCCAGAACCGGCCCCGGCTGCGGGCGGCCGCGCAGGTGATGTCCTCCAGGGCCTCGTACAGCCGCTCCGGGTGGAAGGGCCGGCGGCGGTGCCACACGAGCGTGGCGACACCGTGCGCGTCGGCCTCGGCGGGCAGCAGGGCGCAGGCCGGGTGCTGGGCCGCCGCCGCGGACTCCACGTCGAAGCCGGCGAGGGCGGCGCGGGCCAGGGGCGAGTGCGCGGAGCGCCGTACCGGAAAGCGGGTGCCTGCCTCGTCGACCGGTTCGGCGTCACGGACCGGGACCCGGCGGGCCGTCGGGTGGAGCTGGGCGAGGAGTTCGCGGTCCTCCTCGTCGGCCTCCGGGGAGTCGAGGACGGCGAGGACGGGGGCGTACTCCAGCTGGCGGGCGAAGGTGTCGGCGACCGTGCGCTGGTCCGTGGCCGCGGCGGCGAGACCGCGGTCGGCGAGGTCGTCGCCGTTGCCCAGATACGGCAGCACGAGCGCCGGGTCGACCGCGGTGATCACACCGGTGACCGTGAGTCCGGCGGCCGCGACCACCTCGGCCATCGCCTTGGGCTCGACGGAGTCCCACAGTTCGACGACCGCGAGGCGGAGCGTCCCGGCCGCGTCCAGGCGGCGCAGCTCCGGGACCAGGTCCTCCCGGAGCGCGCAGCACGCGCAGTCGTTGACCAGGGGCGCCTCGCCGGCGGACAGGACGCCGGAGGCGTCGCGGACCGTGCGTACGACGGTGCCGGCCGCGGCGGTCGCCAGGTCGTGGTGGAGGACGACGCTGCCCGGCACGTCGGCGAGCAGCTGCCCGACGGCCGCCTTGCGCGCGTCGGCGTGCAGCCCGCCGACGATCACGACGGAGAGCATCAGCCCTTCTTTCCGTACCGGCGCTCGAAGCGCTCCACGCGGCCGGCGGTGTCCAGGACGCGGGCCGTGCCGGTGTAGAAGGGGTGGCTGACGTCGGAGATCTCGACGTCCACGACCGGGTAGGTGCGGCCGTCCTCCCACTCGACGGTCTTCTCGCTCGTCATCGTCGAGCGGGTCAGGAAGGCGTGGCCGGCGGCGCGGTCACGGAAGACGACGGGGCCGTAGGCGGGGTGGATCGACTGGCGCATGACGGTCAGCGCTCCTCTCGGAAGTCGACGTGGCGGCCGGCGACCGGGTCGTACTTCCGCAGGGTCATGCGGTCCGGGTCGTTGCGGCGGTTCTTGCGGGTCACATAGGTGAAGCCGGTCCCGGCGGTGGACCGCAGCCTGACGACCGGGCGGAGTTCGTTGCGTGCCATGCTGCTATCTTACTGAAAATGAATTCCATTTACACAACTGCTCCGAGAGAGGTGCATCACCCCGTGTCCGCCCACTGCATGCTGACCGGCGCCCGGCCCGGCTTCGGCAACCGCATCTCGTACTCCCACCGGCGCACCTCGCGCCGCTTCGACCCCAACATCCAGTCCAAGCGCTACTGGCTGCCGAGCGAGGGCCGGTACGTGCGGCTGCGGCTGAGCACCAAGGGCATCAAAACCGTCGACACGATCGGCGTCGAGGCGGCCGTGGCGCGGATCCGCGCGCGCGGTGTGCGGATCTGAGGGGAGCACCGGTATGGCGAAGAAGAGCAAGATCGCGAAGAACGGGAAGCGCCAGGAGATCGTCGCGCGGTACGCCGAGCGGCGGGCCGAGCTGAAGGAGATCATCCGCCGGCCCTCCTCCTCGGAGGCCGAACGGCTGGCCGCGCAGGCGGAGTTGCGGCGTCAGCCGCGGGACGCGAGCGCCACGCGCGTGCGCAACCGCGACCAGATCGACGGACGGCCGCGCGGCTACTTCCGGGCCTTCGGACTGTCCCGGGTGAGCCTGCGCGGACAGGCGCACGCGGGATACCTGCCAGGTGTCCGCAAATCCTCCTGGTAACTCTCACGGGTGGTGCTGGTAGCTTGCTGCGGTCGTCCGGCCGACCACTACAGCTTGGAGCTTCCAGTGACTTCGGCGATCCTCTCGCGCACCGTGTCGGTTCGGCGGGCCGCGCTCGCGGCCGCGGGGCTGACGGGCGTGCTCGTCCTGACCGCGTGCAGCGGCGGGGGCTCCGACGACGACACGTCGCCCAGCTCCAGCGCCTCCGCGTCGTCCACCGCGTCCGCCTCCGGCGGTACGTCGTCCGCGGCGTCCGGTGAGGTGGCGGGCAGCTGGCTGGCCACCACCGGCGGCAAGGCAGTGGCGCTCCTGGTCAACGGCGACCAGGCCGGCCTCTTCGCCACCGGCGGCACGGTGTGCAGCGGTAGCGCGAGCGCGGACCGCATCCGCCTCAAGTGCACGGACGGCAGCACGGACCGGGCCGACGGGACGGTCGTGTCGGTCGGCAGGACCAAGCTGAAGGTGCGGTGGTCGGGCGGTCTCGGCACCGAGACCTACACCCGGGCCGAGGGCGGCCGGATGCCGAGCGGGCTGCCGACGGCGAGCCTCGGGTCGTAGCCCGGCACAACAGTGGGGGCGGGCAACCGTGGTGTCCCGCGATGCGTGATGATCCATGCACCGGATCGCTCACACAGAGGACTTCACATGCGCGCCGCCCCCCTCGCCGTCACGGCCCTCGCCGCCGCCCTGCTCCTGACCGGCTGCTCCGGTGACGGCGACGGCTCCGGCGGTGACAGCGCCGCCGCGAGCCCGAGCAACGGCACCACGTGCCGGATCGGCGCCATGGACGTGGAGGTCGGCCCCGCCAGCGTCGCCCCCGCCGCCGGGGACACCGGCAACATCCCCGTCACGCTCACCAACCAGAGCGCCGAGTGCACGCTGGACGGCTTCCCCGGCATCGACCTGAACGCCGCGGACTCGTCGGCGAGCCTCTCGCCCGCGGAGGGGGCCAAAGCCAGGAAGCTGACCCTGGCCAAGGGCACGGCCGCCACCTTCACCCTCACGTACACGCGCGGAGAGGCCGGCGGCAAGGCGAGCCTCGACGTGAAGACACTGGCGATCGGCCTGCCGGGAGCCGACACCCAGAAGAGCTTCAAGTGGTCGTACGGGCCGGTCCAGGGCCAGGGCGGCAGCGCCGATCACCCGACCGCCTCGGTCGGCGCCTTCACTCAGGCCGGAGACTGAGCCGGGGCCGGTTGCCGACCTGCGCCCGGTCGGCCGCCCGGGCGCCCTCGGTCCAGCCCGCCTCGTCGCTGACGCCGCGCAACCGGGTCGTGGTGGTCCGCGGGAACATCCGTTCCGTACGGTCGGTGACGGCGACCTCGCGGGAGGCGAGGACCGGCAGCAGGTCGTCGGTCACCGGGGCCTCGGCGGCGGTGCGCAGGCGGTCGCCGACGCGGTGGGCGTAGGCCGCGAGGAAGGACTGCCGGAAGGTCTTGGTGCGCCCCCGGCCGCCCGCCCGCTGGGCCGCCTCCGCCTTCGCCATCGCGGACTGCGCCTGCACGAGCAGCGAGGTGTACAGGAGTTCGACCGCCACGAGGTCGCCCTCGAAGCCGACGACCGTGGAGAAGGCGAACGGTTCGTTCCACACCGCCCGGCAGTGGTTGGCCGTGGCGACGGCGTCGAGGAGCACCGCCTTGGCCTGCTCGTACGGCGGCTCGACCCCGATCCGGCAGGCGCCGGGGGTGTCCTTCGCGGGCGCCCGGGCGTCGAGCAGCGCCTCGTCCACACTGTGCCGGGCCATCAGCTCCTGCGCCTTGGCGGTGAGCGCCTCCGCCTCTTCGGGGTAGCCGGTCGCCTCCGCCTTGGCGAGCAGCGCGCGGATCCGGCCGAGCGTGCGGGCGTCACCCCGGTGCTCCCTGTGCCCGGACCGGGGGTCCTCCAGCGGCTCCAGCGCGGGCAGGCGCAGCAGCAGGCGGTACAGCTCCAGTACGACGGTGGCGTGCGTGAAGCGGTCGGCGCGGGCGGCGTGCTCGTCGGGCTCCTCCAGCTGGGCGAGCTGGGCGGTCCAGCGGGGGCCGCGCGGGCGGTCGTCGGGGGCCTGTGCGCGGATCAGGGCCCCGGCGAGCCGCACATGGGTGCCGTCCAGTTCGCGCCGCACGATCCGTACGACGTCGGCGGGCTGCCAGCCGCGCCGCCAGGCCTGCGCCACGAACTCGGCGCCGCGCCGGGCCAGTTCGGCGTCCGTCGCGGGGTCGGCGGCGAGGAGGGAGGCACCGGTGTCCAGGGCGGTGTCGTCGTCGGCGTAGAGGGCGGCCCGGAAGGCGCGGTCGACGGTGCCGGCCGGGTCGCCGTGCGGGTCGCCGTTCTTGCTGCTGCTCACGGGGCGATCGTCTCACCCTGCGAAAATCGGTCGCCCACGCGCGTGTGCCGCTTCGAGCATGGCGGCATGGTGGACATGTCTCTGTACGCGGCCTTTCTCGTCGCCGCCTTCGCGCTCTGTGTCACTCCCGGCCCCGACATGATGTTCATCGTGGCGACGGGCGGCCGGGGCGGACCCGCCGCGGGGGTGATGGCCGCGTTCGGCGTGGCCTGCGCCATGTTCGTGCACACGGTGGCGGCGGCGCTCGGCCTGTCGGCCCTGTTCCACACCCTGCCGACGCTGTACCACGTGCTGCGCTGGGCGGGCGCGGCCTATCTGCTCCACCTGGCGGTGAAGGCGTTCCGGGACCGGTCGGTTCCGGGTGAGGGCGGGGACACCGGCGGCGAGGCGTCGATGCGCCGGGCCTTCTGGCAGGGTGCGGTCACCAATCTGCTCAACCCCAAGGTGATCCTGTTCAACGTGGCCTTCCTGCCCCAGTTCGTGGACCCCTCGCTCGGCCATGTGCCGGGCCAGTTGCTGCTGCTCGGGACGACGCTCGTCGTGATGGGGTTCCTGTGGGACGGCAGCGTGGGGCTGCTCTCCGGGCGGCTCGGGAACGTCCTGCGGCGCAGTGCGCGCGTGAACCGGTGGATGAACATCGCCTCGGGGACGGTGTTCACGGGGCTCGCGGTGCGACTGGCGGCCTCGCCGAAGTAGCGGCCAAGGGAGAGGCAACCTTAGGTTGACACCCCGGGGAGCGTCAACCTAAGGTTGACGCATGACGACGAATCCAGGCATCACGTCATCCGTACGGCTCGACGACCTCATCACGGCCATCAAGAAGGTCCATGTCGAGCCCCTCGACCAGCTCCAGGACGCGGTGATCGCCGCCGATCACCTCGGGGAGGTGGCCGACCATCTGATCGGCCACTTCGTGGACCAGGCCCGGCGTTCGGGGGCCTCCTGGACGGACATCGGCAGGAGCATGGGGGTCACCCGGCAGGCGGCGCAGAAGCGGTTCGTGCCGAAGGAGTCCGCGGACCTGAACGCCGACCAGGGCTTCAGCCGGTACACCACGCGGGCCCGCAACGTGGTGATGTCGGCCCACAACGCGGCCGTCACCGCCCGCAACCCCGAGGGCCGCCCCGAGCACCTCGTCCTCGGTCTGCTGGCCGAACCGGAGGGCCTCGCGGCCAAGGCGCTCCTCGCACAGGGGATCACCCTGGACGCCGTCCGCCGGGCCGCGACCGACGCGCTCCCACCGGCCGCCGAGGACGCCCCCGAGCTCGTCCCGTACGGCTCCGACGCCAAGAAGGTCCTCGAACTCACCTTCCGCGAGGCGCTGCGGCTGGGCCACAACTACATCGGCACCGAACACATCCTGCTCGCCCTCCTGGAGTTCGAGCACGGCACCGGGGTCCTGTCGGGCCTCGGCGTCGAGAAGGGCCCGGTGGAGGATGCCGTCACCAAGGAACTGGCGGAATATCTGAAGCTGCAGGGCGAGCGGGGCGAGCAGGGCTGAGGACACTCCGCGGGGGCGGCAGATGTCCGGAAGGTCCGTTGTCAGAGGTGCCTGGCAGACTCGCAGGCATGACGGACCGCTGGGCTCTCGCTCCGGCCGAGGACGGTGGTGTGGAGCTCGCCGCCCTCGGGCCCGACGGGCTGCCCGTCGGGCCGGTGCGGTGGGAGCCGGATCCGGCCGAGGCCGTGCGGGGGCGGCCCGAGGTGGCGCGGTGGGTGTGGCGGTCCACCGCCGAGGTCTATCCGCGTCTGCTCGCCGCGGGGGTGCGGGTGGAGCGGTGCTACGACATCGAGGACGCCGAGACCCTCCTGCTCGGCCACGAAGGGCGGGCCGGGGAGCCGCGTTCGGCCGCCGCCGCCCTGGCCCGGCTGCGCGGCGGGCCGGTACCTCCCGACCCGCCCCTGCGCGCCGCCGAACCGGGATCGCAGTCGCCCCTGTTCGAGCCGCAGAGCGTCCGTCTGCCGCTGGCCGACCTCGTCGAGGTCTACGCCGACCAGCAGCGACGGCACGACGCCACCGCGCACCCCGACCGGATGCGGCTGCTGACCGCTGCCGAGTCGGCGGGGATGCTGGTGGCCGCCGAGATGAACCGCGCCGGACTGCCGTGGAGCGCCGAGACCCACCGCCGGGTGCTGCACGAGCTGCTGGGCGAGCGCTATGCCGGTGGCGGGGAGCCCCGGCGGCTGGCCGAGCTGGCCGACGAGGTGTCCGCGGCCTTCGGGCGCCGGGTGCGGCCCGATCTGCCTGCGGATGTCGTCAAGGCGTTCGCGCAGGCCGGGATCAAGGTGAGGTCGACCCGCCGCTGGGAGATCGAGTCCCTCGACCACCCGGCCGTGAAGCCGCTGGTCGAGTACAAGAAGCTGTACCGCATCTGGGTCGCCCACGGCTGGTCCTGGCTCCAGGACTGGGTCCGGGACGGCCGCTTCCGGCCCGAGTTCCTGGCGGGCGGGACCGTCACGGGCAGATGGGTCACCCATGGCGGGGGCGCCCTGCAGATCCCGAAGGTGATCCGGCGCGCGGTGGTCGCCGACCCCGGCTGGCGGCTCGTGGTGGCGGACGCCGACCAGATGGAGCCGCGGGTGCTCGCGGCCATCTCCCGCGACCCGGGGCTCATGGAGGTGGCCGGACGCGGGAGCGACCTCTACCAGTCCGTCTCCGACCGGGCCTTCTCCGGCGACCGCGCCCAGGCCAAGCTCGCCGTGCTCGGCGCGGTCTACGGCCAGACCTCCGGCGACGGCCTCAAGAACCTCGCCGCGCTCAGACGCCGCTTCCCGAAGGCGGTGGCGTACGTCGACGACGCGGCCCGCGCGGGCGAGGAGGGCCGGCTGGTGCGGACCTGGCTGGGGCGGACCTGTCCGCCGGCGGCCGGGACGGGTGACGCGGAGGAGGCGGGCATCCCCCAGGACGAACCGCCCGGGCAGCCCGGCTCCGGCTCCGGCGAGGACGGCTGGGTCCCCGGGTACGCCTCCACCAACACCCGCGCCCGCGGGCGGTTCGCCCGGAACTTCGTGGTGCAGGGCAGCGCCGCCGACTGGGCCCTGCTGCTGCTCGCCGCGCTGCGTCAGACCTTGGCGCCGATGGCGGCCGAACTGGTCTTCTTCCAGCACGACGAGGTGATCGTGCACTGTCCCGAGGAGGAGGCCGAGGCGGTTGTGGCGGCGATCGGAAGGGCGTCGGAGCTGGCCGGGCGGCTGACGTTCGGCGAGACACCGGTGCGGTTCCCGTTCACGACGGCGGTGGTGGAGTGCTACGCGGACGCGAAGTGATCACCGTAAGCCGGAGTCGTCGAGCAGCGCGATGAGCTCCTGGAGCACCGCCTTCTCGTCCGTGCCGTCCAGCGCGTCGAGAGCGGCCCGCCACTGCTCGTACGCCTCCTCGGTCCTGCCCCGCTCGCGCAGCAGGAGTCCGTGCTGGTGGCGCGCGAGGGCACCGGTGTAGCGGTCGGCGCGGGCGTCCGCGCGGCGCAGCAGTTCCGCGCACTCGGCGGCGGCGCGTTCGCCGTGGCCGATCAGGCGCAGGGCCCGGACCAGACCCAGGCGGGTCTGCGACTCGCCGTGCCAGTCGCCGGGGCTGCCGAGGATGCGCAGGCTCTCCTCGAAGTGCGCGACCGCGGCGGCCGGTTCACCCAGGGTGAGGTGGGCGTAGCCGATGTTGCAGTGCGCCGAGTGCCGCACGACCGCGCTGCCGGTCTCCTCGCCGATGGCGAGCGAGCGCCGGTGCTGCTCGATGGCGGCGCGCGGGTCGGTGTGCTCGTACAGATTGCCGAGGTTGCTGTGGGTGACGGCCTCGCCGAAGGGGTCGTTCAACCGCCGTGCGTGGGCGAGGCTCTGCCGCAGTGCCTCGCCCGACTCGGCGTACCGGCCCAGGCCTTCGAGCAGCAGGCCCCGGTTGTTGAGGCAGCGGCGCGTCCAGGAGTCCCGGCCCAGGCGCCGCCAGATCGCGAGGGCCCGGTCGTTGAGGGCCAGCGCCTCGCTGTGCCGGCCGGTGAGGAAGTGCAGGCCGGCCAGGTCGCCCAGGGCGCACGCCTCGGCCTCCTCGTCGTCGAGCCGCCGCGCCAGCGTGAGCGCGGACCGGCCGAGGATCTCCGTCTCGGCGACCCGGCCGCTGCGCTGGAGGAAGGGGGAGAGCAGCCGCAGCAGGGTGGAGACATGGGCGGCGGTGCGGGCGTCGGGGGTGTCCGTGTGCCGTTCGGCCAGGGCCACGATGTTCTCCAGCTCCGACTCCCCCCAGGCGAAGGCCTTCTCCGAGGAGGGGAACGGCGGGATGGCCAGCACGTGGGCCGCGTGCTCCGGTGGTTGCGCGGCGGTCGGGCGGCGGCGGTCCTCCAGGTCGAGGCCGGGTTCGACGATCGCGGTGAGGGCGCGTTCGGCGACGGCCGCGTACCAGCGCAGGGCGGTGCGGACGATGTCGGGGGCGTGCCCGGTGGCCGCGAGTTCCCGCGCGAAGTCGCGGACCAGGCCGTGCGGGGCGTAGCGGCCGTACGCCGTCTCCTCCAGGAGGGCCACGTCCACGAGGCGGTCGAGTGCGTCCTCGGCGCGGGTCTCGTCGGTGGCGTCGGTGCCGAGGAGGCGGGCGACCAGGGGGACGCCGTAGGTGGGCAGGTCGAGGGCGCCGATGCGGCACAGGGCGAGCGCGGCGTCCCGGTCGGAGCGGCGGCCGGAGGCGGCGAGGGCGTCGTGGGCGACGGCCAGGGAGCGCCGGACGGAGAGGTCGTCGTACTCCAGGTGCCGCAACCGGTCCTCGGTGGCGGCCAGTTGGTCGGCGAGCACATCGGGGGTGAGAGCCTGCCGGGCGGCCAGGCGGGCGGCGACCACGCGCAGGGCCAGCGGGAGGCGGCCGGTGAGTTCTATGAGGGGGTGCGAGGCGTCGATGGGGGTGGCGGTTTCGGGGGTGGCGGGGGCGCCCTCCTCGACGGGGGCTTCCCCTCCGTTTCCGTTCCGGCCGGGCCGGCCCGACACCGCGCGCAGCAGCTCCGCGCTCTCCTCGGCCGAGAGCGGGGAGAGCGGGAAGCGGTGGGCGTCGTCGAGGGCGGTCAGGGGGGAGCGGCTGGTGACGATCACCGCGCAGCCGCCGCCGGCCGGCAGCAGCGGCCGCACCTGCGCGGCGCTGGCCGCGTCGTCCAGCACCATGAGCGTACGGGTGGGCGCGAGAAGTGAGCGCAGCAACGCGGCCGCCGCGTCCGGGTGTTCGGGGATGCTGCGCGGGTCGGCGCCGAGGTCGCGGAGCAGGGCCGTGAGGGCCTGGGCCGGGGAGAGGGGGGTCATCCCCGGGGTGGCGCCCTGGAGATTGACGTAGAGCTGGCCGTCAGGGAAACGTTCCCGCAGCTCATGGGCGACGTGCAGGGCGAGTGCGCTCTTGCCGACGCCGGCCATGCCGCTGACGACACCGACGGCGGGGCCACCGTCCGAGGTGAGAGCACGGCGCAGATCGTGCCGGGTGGTGACACGGCCGGTGAAGTGACCGGGGGGCGGGGGGAGTTGGGCGGGGCGGGGTAGCAGGAGGGGCGCTCCGTCACCCTGCGTCTCGGGATCCTCGGGATCCTCGGGATCCTCGGGGTCAGCGGGCGACGGGTCGTCGGCAGCGGGTGCCGGCGGGTGGGCCGGGGGCGACAGAGGGACGGCCAGGGGTGACGGGGGGACGGCCCGCGGGACATCTCCGCGCGTAGCGCCGGGGCGAGGCGCGCCGGGAGCGGCCGACCGGCCCCCCTCGCCGGCAGCGCCGAAGTCAACGGTCTGGTGGGCACGCTCGGTTGTGGCCGCCCGGTCCCTGTCGCTGCCCCGATCGGCCTCGGCCCGCCCGCCCCCGGCTCCCCCGCGCAGCACCTCCACATGTGCCTCGCGGACCGCCGGGCCCGGTTCCACTCCGAGTTCCTCGACCAGGCGGGTGCGCAGGTCGCGGTGGACGGCGAGGGCCTCGGCCTGGCGGCCCGTGCGGTGCAGGGCGAGCATCAGCTGACGGTGGTAGGACTCGCGCAGCGGGTGTTCGGCGGCCAGCGCGGAGAGTTCGGGCACGAGGGCGTCCGGCCGGGTGTCGGCGAGGGCCAGCTCGGCGTCGTAGTGCCACTCCAGGAGGAGCAGCCGGGCCTCCTCCAGGCGCTGCACCAGGGTGTATCCGGCGATTTCGGAGGGGACTCCGCTGAGCGGAGCGCCCCGCCACAGCGCGAGCGCCGCCGCGCAGGCCTGGACGGTCCCGGTCCAGTCCCCCTCGGCGTGCGCGCCGCGGGCACGGGCGGCGTGGCTCTCGAAGACCTGGACGTCGAGTTCGCCCGGCGCGACGCGCAGCAGGTAGCCGGGGGCCACCGCCTGCAGCCGTTCGGGATCGTCGAGCTGCCGTCGCAGCCGGGAGACGTGGTTATGGAGCGAGGCCTTCGCCGAGGCGGGCGGCGTGCTGCCCCACAGCGCCTCCTTGAGGGACTTGGTCGAGACGACCCGGCCCGCTTCGAGGAGCAGCGCGGCCAGCAGGATGCGCTGCTTGCGGCTGCCGACGACGCGTACACCGGCGCTGTCGTGGGCGTCGTGGGCGTTGCGGCGGTCGTGACCACCGTGGCCGTGGCTGTCGTGGCTGTCGTGACCGCCATGGCTTTCATGGCCACCACGGCTTTCATGGCCGACGTACAGAATCGGCGGCCCGAGCAGTCCGAACCGCAGCCCCGACTGCGATCCGCGCCCCATCACGCCGCCCACTTCTGGCGGAAATCCGCCCTCTTCACGGCGGTTTCCCGCCAGCCGTCCGACGCCGGCCGCTGCCGGAATCCGCTGTCGTCCCGCGGTTGCCCACCGTCGGTCCCCCATCACCGCAGTCGACTTCAGGCCAACCGGCGGGCAACGAAAGGTAGATGCGTTGGCCACATGTTAGCGACTTGTTGGCGCAACCTGATGTGATCACAACATCGGATCTGGCCCGAGGGTGCGCGCGTACCACGCGCAACTCGGGGGAGTGTCGCCGTCGCGGCCGGATCCGTGGGACGCGAGAGGGTTCCGGTCGGTGGAGGTGAACGACCGGGACCCTCGTCCTGTGTCCGGGCCGTCGGTCCTCAGATCACCGGCGGGCGTCCCAGGCGGGTGAGCCGCCACACCGTTCGCCAGCGCATCGGCCGCCGTTCGCCGGCCGGTTCCCGCAGGCCCTCGACGAATCCGCCGAACCAGGCGCGCAGTCCGCTGGACGAACGGATCCGCAGCAGGGTGAGTGCCGTCCACACGCCCAGGTGCACGGGGATCAGCGCCAGGGGCAATCGGCGGCGGACCAGCCAGACGCGGTTGCGGGCGTTGACCCGGTAGTAGATGGCGTGCCGGGCCGGTGAGGTCCTCGGGTGCTGGAGGAGCAGTTCGGGCGCGTACAGGATCCGCCAGCCGCGGTCGGCGGCCCGCCACGCCAGGTCGATCTCCTCGTGGGCGAAGAAGAACTCGGCGGGCCAGTCCCCGGTCTCGGCGAGCATGGCCATGCGGAAGGCGTGCCCGCCGCCCAGGAACCCGGTGACCTGGCCGCCGCGCATCGGGTCGGAGGCACCGATACGGGGCACGTGCCGCTGCTGGGTCTCGCCGCTCTCGTCGGCGATGCGGAAACCGACGATGCCGAGCCGCTCGTCGGCCGCGAACAACTCCTGTACGCGGCGCAGCACATCGGCGTCCACGAGCAGGCCGTCGTCGTCGAGCTCCACCACGACGTCCACGTCTCCGAAGTCCCGCAGCCGGGCGAGCGCCACGTTCCGCCCGCCGGGGCAGCCGAGGTTCTCCTCGACGTCGAGGCTGGTGACCTCGCCGGGCAGGGAGAGCCGTTCGGCGAACTCGGGCAGCCGGCAGCCGTTGCCCACGATCACGATCCGGGCCGGGGCGAGGTCCTGCTTGGCCACGGACCGCAGCAGGGCGTCGACCTCGTCGGGCCGGTTCCCCATCGTCACGACGGCCACGGCGATCCTCGGCGCGCCCATGTCCCCACCTCGTCCCCTCGTCCCGGTCATGCCGACGGGCATCAACCGGCGCGATGCTAGCCGTTCACGGTAAGGACTTCTCAGGTATGGCGACGGCCCGACACGGGTGGGCCGGCGTCCGCTCGGCTCGGGACCCCTCGAACAGCCCCCGTGTCACCCCCGCCGGTTCTCCCTGCGCCGCACGAACTTCAGCCCCGACCAGTCCTCCCCCAGCGCCGCGACCTTCACGTCGACGACGCCGAGCGGAAGGAAGACCTCACGCAGGGAGTTCTCGGTGATGTCGCTGACGTGACCGGCGGCCCTGCGCGGCCAGGCGATCCACAGTGCGGCGTGGTCCGCGAGGCCGGCGACCAGTTCACCCGCCTCGGCGGCGAGCCGCGCGTACTCACGGTGGAAGGTCAGGGCCACGTCCGCGCCGCGCGGGCCGCCGGCGGCGACCTCGCAGCCGTCGGGCAGACCGGGGATGTCCCACCCTTCGGGCGCGCCGTCGAGCCGTACCCGGTGCCCCGCCTTGATGCCGAGCTTCCTGGCGAGGGGCGTGGCGGAGTAGCCGCCCGCCGAACCGGTTCCTGACATACGGCACCTCCGCGCGCTGATCCGTCCCCCTTCAGTCCATCGTGACGGTCCTGGCGGCAGATGTCCGTGCGGACACGGGGTCACGGGGGCACGGGCGGACGCCCCGGACCGGCTACCGCACCACTCGCGCGAGCAGTGTGGCGAGGTCGGCGAGGAACTGGAGCCAGGGGCGCGCCTGTTCGGCCCGGCGCCCGAACCGTCTGCGCCAACCGCCGGACCGGACGTCGTCCCGCCGCTGGATCGTCCTGTCCCGCACCCGTCGTAAGGACGTGGCGCGGCTCGTTCCGATGCGCTTGCGTCGCCTCATGCCGGGACGTTAGCCGGGCAGCGATCGGTGCCACAGGGCAGCGGACCGCCAAAGCGGGCGGGCGGTTATTGGCGGTAACGGGTAAAGGGGGGCGGGGGGATGTGCCGGGGCCTCCGCTGCGGTGCCCGTGCGAGTGCGTGTGCGTGTCACGGCGTACGCCCCCTTACGCGCGCCGGCGCGCTAGCCGCTCCGCGGGAGGCCCTCGACGCGGTCCTCCACGAACGAGGCGTACTGCGTGGACATCTTGTCGACGTAGGTGTGCAGGTTGAACTGGCGCTCCACGTGCCTGCGCCCCTGCTGTCCCAGCCGGCTGGAGAGCTCCGGGTCGAGGATCAGGCTCCGCACCCGCTCACCCAGCTGATCGAGATCGCCCGGTGTCACGACGTATCCCGTCCTGCCGTGGATGACGGCCTCCGGCAGCCCACCGGTCGCGGTGACAACGACGGGCCGTCCGGCGGACATGGCCTCCAGCGGGGCCAGGCCGAGCGGCTCCGGGTAGTCCGAGGGGTACACGACCACGTGGGACCGGGCGTACAGCCGCGGCATGAGCTCCTTGGGGGTGGGGACCAGATCGACGTGGGAGCGCAGGTCCAGGTCGCCGATGAGCCGGTTGAGCCGCAGCAGGAAGCCCTGCTGTTCCTCGTGCCAGTCGACGACCTCGTGCGGGCTGGTCAGCACGAGGCGGACCGGCAGCCCGTTCGCGCGGAGCCTGCCCACCATGCGTACGGCCAGCTCCGCACCCTTGTCCGGGATGAGCCGGGCGGGCAGCAGCACGGTGCTGGAGCCGTTGGCGCGGGCCGGCGGCAGTTCGCGGAACCGGCTGGTGGCGATGCCCAGATAGGTGCGCCGGGCGCGGATGCCCAGATGGGTACGGCAGGCGAACGCGAGGTAGTCCGACACCACGTAGTGGCCGTCCCAGGACCGGCAGAACCGGGCCGTCCACGGGTCCTCGGGCCAGATGCTGTGGTAGGTGTGCAGCAACGGCGTGCCTGTGCGCTCCCGCAGCCGGCTGAGCGCCAGCGCCGGGACCGGCGAGAAGTGGTGCAGGTTGTGCCCGTGCACCAGCTGTATGCCTCTGCTCTCCACAGTCCGCGTGAGCCACTCCAGCAGGTCGCGGGCCTGCCGCTGTTCGAGGGGCGTCAGCCGCCGGCCTCCCCCGCTCAGGGCGGTGCGGTGGTACTCGGCCAGCCGCAGCAGGGGGTGGGTGAGGATGTCGACCTGGTCGACCGGCTGGGGCCGGGGCTCGCCGGTGAGCAGGGTCACCCGGTATCCCCGGCGCGCCAACAGGGCGGCGTAGTCGGCCAGATGTGACTCGACGCCTCCGACCGTAGGCGGAAAGGCCCAGTGCACGAGAGCTATGGAGCACCGCGTTTCTGTTGGCCCACCGCCTGTCACGTATCTCCCTCTCGTCGGGGACCGTTGTGCGTCAGGTCATGGGGACCGTTGTGCGTCAGGTCGTCCGGAACCGTCAGTCACGCGGATCCCGGATGCCTCGATACGCCACTCCTCGTCGTCGACGCCGACCACGTCCGTGCTGCCGTCGATGTCCACGCGCACGTCGACCGAGCGTTCGCCGAGCCTCAATCCCCGAACAGAGTAGGGGGAATTCAGTCCCATGAGTGAGGGCGCGATCGGCCGTAGCGCCAGTCGGCGACCGGGAACGTCGACATCCGGTCGCAGCATCGCGGAGCACAGCAGTGCGGCGGAGGCAGCCGCCCAGGCCTGCGGCCGGCAGGAGGGGGGATACGGCGCCGGCTGCCCGAACCGGGACGACGGGTAGGCCGCGTAGAGCTCGGGCAACCGGTAGTCGAAGTGCGCGGCCGCGTCGAGCATGCCGCCCAGCAGGGTCGCGGCCTCCTCGACGAAACCCGTGGTGGCGAGTCCGTGCACGGCGATGGCGGAGTCGTGGGCCCAGACCGAACCGCCGTGGTAGCTGAACGGGTTGAATCCGGCCAGGTGCGCGGAACGGGTGCGGATTCCCCAGGGGGTCCGCAGTTCGTCCGACATGAGTGTCTCGGCCACCCACCGGTGTTCCTTGTCGTTCTGGAGGATGCCGGAGTTCAGCAGGTGCCCCATGTTGGAGGCCGGCCCGGTGACCGGGGCGCCGCTCCCGTCGACGGCGATGGCCGGATAGCGTCGGCCGTCCTCGCCGTCGATCCAGAAGAGCCGGTGGAAGGCGGCACGCAGCCGCCGTGCCCGTTCCCGCCAGCGGGCGGCCTCCTCCCGCTCCGCCGCCTGTCCTCCCGCGAGCGCGGTGAGGAGTTCGGCGTATCCCGTGGCGGCCTGGTAGGCGTAGCCCTGGACCTCGCACAGGGCGATGGGCGGGTCGACCCGCCGTCCCCGCGCGTCGCGGATCGCGTCGGACGAGTCCTTCCAGCCCTGGTGGAGCAGCCCGTCCGCCCGGCCCTTGCCGTAGCTGATCAGGTCATGGCCGTCCATCGCCTGCTCGACCCAGCCCATGGCGGCCGTGGCATGGGGCAGCAGGGCCCTGACGTCCTCCTCGGCGAGGCCCCATTTCCACGCCTCGTGCAGGAGCACCACGAACAACGGGGTCGCATCCACCGACGCGTAGTAGCGGGCGGGCAGCACCATGCCGTCGCCGTGGCGTGTCTCGGCGGGCCGCAACTCGTGCAGGATCCTGCCCGGCGCCTCGTCCGTGAACGCGTCGTGGCGCGTGCCCTGCCGCCTGGCCAGGGCATGGAGCGTGCCGCGGGCCAGCCCGGTCCCGAACGGCAGCATCATGCGGGCCGCCCAGATGCTGTCGCGGCCGAACAGGCCGAGGAACCAGGGGCATCCGGCGGCCACGAACTGGTCCTCGCGCTCCTCGGCGGAGCTGTTCCGGTCGGCGAGCCGCAGCGCCTCCAGGTCGGCGAGGGCCCGCTCCAGCAGCGCGGACATGCGCTCGTGCCCGACGACCTCGGCCCGCTGCCAGGGCGCGCCCTGCCGCGGTGGCACCGGATATCCCGCGACGGTCGTCGTCTTGCCGTGCACGAGCAGGTGTACGGACCACTCCTCGTCCGGGGCCAGCTCCAGCTCCCAGCGGAACTCCACCTGGCCGGGACGGCCCTCGACCGGCGTGATCCTCGGCAGGTTCCCGCCCGCGGCCGGCGCGAGGGGCTCGATCCGCAGCACGACCTCGCTGTTGTCGTGCGGGCTGTGCCACCGCACCGCGGGGACGACGCCCTCCACCTGCTCGCAGGGAACGTCGTCGACCGGCAGCCCCGCCTTGATCGTGGCGACGTCGGCGAGGTCGGTGGCGGCCACCACCGAGACGGTGCACCGGGCCGTCCGCCCGCTGACGTTCTGCACCAGGACGACATCGCCCGACTCGCCCCGGTCCGGACGCCGTACGGCCCGCTCGCGCGCGACCAGCAGCCAGGGAGCGGACGTCGGGTCCTCGGAGGACCGGCACACCGCCCGGAACAGCGCTTCCCGGGAACCCTCCGGGCGGTGGGCGACATGCTCCGGCTCCTGGCCGTCGACGAGCAGCCTGAGGGTGTGCAGCAGCCTTCGGTCCTGGTCGTAGAACCCGTCGACCCCGGTCCCCCGCAGCTGTCCGTCCTCGGAGGACATCGCGAACGACGGCGCGGCCAGGCAGATCACCGTAGCGTCCAGAAACGGCTGACGGCCCGGCTGAGGGGAGGCGGAGTCGTTCACTGAAGTACCTTTCCAAAGCGCCGCGAGGCCCGCTGCGACCGTGCCGGCCGGGCCCTTCGGGCGGTCGTCCCATCCTCGCGAGTGGCGAGGGCGGTCGTCGGACAAATCACCCGAGGCAGCCGCTTGATGGGGAGCCACGATAACGGCTGGCCGCCCCCTCAGCCATCATGCGAGGTCGGGCGAGCCACGGGCGGAAGAGGGGCGGGCCAACCGGCGGGTGAGGGGCGGGCCACGGGCCGAAGAGGGGCGGGCCACCGACGGAAGAAGGGCGAGCCAACCGGCGGACAAAAGGCGAGCCACCGACGGAAGAGCGGCGAGCCACCCAACGGGCAAAAGGCGAGCCACCGGCAGAAGAACGACGAGTCACCCGGCGGCAAAGGGCGGGGCACCCGGCCGGCAAGGTGCGGGCCACCGGCGGGCGAGTTGTGCAACAGGGGCGCCAAAAGCCCTTCCTCACCCCATACTTGTTGCCTCACATGGGAGAACGGTGTCGGGCGGGGGGATCCCATGCGCCGTAACAGTCGGGGCAAGCGACGTCTGGACCAGGTGCTGGCGGTCACGGGCACGGCGGTCGCCGCGGGCGCCCTCGCCGGGGTCAAGTTCGTCGGCGGATGGGCGCAGTTCCTGGTGATCTGCCTGCTGGCCGCGGGCACCGGCCTGGGCGCCTACTCGGGGAACTCCCTGCGGGCGCGGGCCGCGGGAACTCCGCCGCAGGTGCTGATCAGCCATCCGCACGGCGACGAACCGTGGGCGCACTGGCTGGCCTGGCGGCTGAGGCGGATCGGGTATCTCACCTCCACGCGGCCGTGGGCACCGGTGGAACACCTGGTCCCGCAGCCGCCGGAGGTCGCCCCCGATCACGAACTCATCATCGTGTCCCGGGCGTTGGACGACACGGATCACCCGCCCGAGCACACGCGCGTGGCCCGCGCCCGCGGGAAGTCCGTACTCGCCCTGGTGACCGCCCACCACGACCCGCCGCTCACCCGGTGGGCCGGTTGCGAGGTGTTGACGCTGGCCGGCCGTACCGCCGACGACGCGGCGGCCACCATCGACGCGCGGCTGCACCAGGCCGGCGCGGTCCCCCTTCCGGAGTACACGGCCTCCCACGTGGTCGGCGAGGTCGAACCGCGCTATCCGGCCATCGGCCCCCTGGTCACCAACTTCGACCGGCGGGCGGTCTCGCACTTCGCGGCGCGGCGCGAGGAACTCGCCCTGCTGCGCGCGGTCCTCGGCACGGTGAACGTCTCGGGCGGCGGCCGCACCTGCGCCATCCACGGCCTCAGCGGCATCGGCAAGACGCGGCTGGCCCTGGAGTACGCCCGCCGGTACGAGGATCTCTTCGACGTCATCTGGCGGGTCGAGGCCGCCCACGCCCCCACCGCCCGCGCGAGCCTGCTCGCCCTGGCGCACCGGCTCCAGGACTTGCGCGACCAGCAGCCGGGGGCACGGGCACAGCACGAGGACCGCGACCCCGAACAGACGCTCCAGCACCTGCTGTCCAACGAGTTACCCAGGACCAGAGCGCTGTTGATCTACGACGGGGCGGAGGACGACTCCACCATCCGGCAGCTGCTGCCCGACACCGGGAACGGCGGCCAGGTCCTGATCACCTCCGTCAACCCGGTCTGGCAGCGCAGCGCTCCCCACCACCGCATCGCCCTGGAGGCGTTCACCGCGGAGGAGGCCGTGTCGTTCCTCCGCAACGAGAGCGGGGTCGACGACGAGGCCGGACTGGCGAAGATCGTCGACCGGCTGGGCCGGCTGCCGCTCGCCCTGGAGCCCGCGGCGGCCTCCCTGCGCCACGAGCCCGACATAGACGCCTACCTCCAGGCCCTGGACGTCCCCTCGCAGGCGGCCCCCTCGATCCGTCCCGAGACGAGCCCGAGCGGCGCCCCGGCCTGGATCCACTCCTTCAACCAGGCCGAGACGAAGGACGCGCTCGCGGGACTGCTGCTGCGGCTGTGCGCCTTCCTCGCGCCGCAGGGCATCCCCAGCTACTTCTTCGAGACCAGCCGACAGCGCACCGACCTGCTGCCGAGGCCCCTCGCCGAGGGACTGGCCCAGCCGTCCCGCGACCGCCGCATCAAGGACACGGCCAGGAACTCCTCGCTGCTCACCGGCGAGGCGAAGCTGGTCATGCACACCCAGGTGCAGGCCGTGATCCGCGAGGAGATGCCGGAGGAGGAACAGACCTTCCACGCGGCCGCCGCGGTGTGCCTGGTCAACGGATGGTTCCCGGAGGACCCGGAGCAGGAGAGCACCTGGCCGCAGTGCGTCGAACTGCTCCCGCACGCCCGGGTGGTGCTGGACCACTGCGGACGGCTCGGGTTCGTCGACGAGAACACCTCGACCCTGCTGCACAGCATGGGCGAGTACTTCCGGGTGCAGGGCGACCGCACCGAGGCGGAGCGGCTCCTGATGGACGCCCTGCGCCAGCGGGAGAACCTCTGGGGCCGCCAGAACTCGCTCGTCGCCAACACCCTGGTCTCCCTCAGCCGGCTCAAGGTGCTCAGCGCCGAGCTGCCCGAAGCCCGCAGTTTCGCCGAGGACGCGCTCAAGATACGACTGCGCCTGGACGGCGACCGGGACCCCCGCACGCTGGAGAGCCGCATGCAACTGGGGCGGGTTCTGCGGGAACTCGGTGACTTCGAGGGGGCGTCCGAGGCCGCCGACCAGACGCTGTTGCGACTGCGGAGGCTGTCCGAGACCGACCCGGTGAAGATCGCCGACGGTCTGTGCGATCTCGGCCTCGTCCGCTGGCGGCAGGGGCGGCTCGGCGAGGCGCTGAACCTGCACCGGGAGGCGCTCCACCTGCTGGAGCGGGCACCGGGAGACGGCGAGCCCGCGCGACGCAACCGTACGGCGTTCGTCCACCAGGCGCTCGGGCTCGCCCTGTTGGACTCCGAGGACCTGGAGGGGGCCGAGCAGCATCTCAGGAGCGCACTGGACGTCCTGGAGTGCGCCGGCTACGCGGTCGGCCACCCGGTCGTGCTCTCCTCCTCCGTCCACCTGGGCGAGACGCTCCGGCAGCGGGCGGCGCGGTACCGGGGACGGGACGACCGGCGCTCCCCCGCCCGCGAGCGTTCCTCACCCGGAGAGCGGGAGGCCGAGCGTCTCCTCGCCGAGGCGAAACGGATCTTCGACGAGGTGCTGTCGGCCCCCCACATGGACGGGGACCGCGACCACCCGGACCGGGCCTGCGCCCTGGTCCGCTACTCGCATCTCCTCCACGACCAGGGCAACAGTGAGGCAGCGCTGACGGAGGTCAAGAACGCGATCCGCATCTACACGGAGAAGTACGGCTCCCAGCACCCCTACGTCGCCGAGGCCCGCTACCGCCGGGCCCTGATCCGCAAGGGAAGCGGGGCCGACCCCCTCCGCTGGCGGGAGGACCTGACCACGGCACGGGACATCTACCTGCGGGTGCACCCCACGGATCACCCCCTCATCCAACGGATCGAGGAGGAGCTGGGTGACGATCCCGGCCCGGCGCCGGGCGAGGCCCCGGACGGACGTCATCCCTGAGTCTGCGTCACATCCCTTGCGGGGCGTCTCAGGGCTCCGGGCACGCGGCGCCCCGGCCGCCTCCGGGCAGGGATACCCTGTTCGCACAGGCCCCGGCCCCCGGCAGTGAGACTCCGCTGCGGGAGGCCGCCGTGTTCGCCCTGTTCCTCATCGTCATCGTGGTCCTGTTCGGCTTCGGCTTCCTCAGCTCCGTCTGGTGGATGGCAGCGGCCTCCGTCGTGGTGGTGGCCGTCACCGCCCAGTACGGGCGCCGTGGTGCAGGCGGCGGCTGGGACCGTGACGGCGGTTCCGGTCCCGGGGAGCATCAGGACCACGGGCAGGGGCGGTGCCGTCCTCGGCATCGGGCGCGCCGGAGGCGCGCGGCCCGTCGAGCCGACGGCGAGCCTCGCAGGTGACCGCCATCCCGCCCCGCGAAGGGCAGCCGCTGTCCGCGGACGGGGTTGCGGCACTGCTGGCCGAGCTCGACGAACTGCGCTGCTCCAAGGAGCAGTTGGAGCGGGCGCTGGTGAGCCGTGCGGTGATCGACCAGGCGTGCGGCATGGTGATGGCCCTGGCGCCCTGCACCAGTGAGAGCTCCTGGGACCTGCTGGTGGACGTGTCGCAGCGCTGCAACATCAAGCTCCGGGACGTGGCCGCGTCCCTGGTCGCCACTACCGGGGACGAGGCACTTCCGGCGCCGGTACGGCAGGAGCTGCGCCAGGCACTGCGGCGCCTCCGTCGTACGAACCGGGGATGACACGGGCACACGCCAGGCGGCCGGCCTGCCGGGTCCTTCGCTCAGGGCGCCGTCCCTTCGGCCGAGCGTGCCGCAGGTACCGGCCGTCACGCGGCCGTACAAGCCCGGCGAGGCGGACAGTCCGCGGCCACAGGCCGGGTACGGGCACTCCCACCGTCGCCGCCGCTCACCCGGGACGAGCACACGTACGTCAGGCCCTGTTCCGCCGCTCCTGAATCTGCTCTAGGCTGCACCCAGGGAAGACCGGACCGCGACCGTTCCAGGTACCAGCAGGTCTCCCCGTTCAGGCTCCCAGCCCCCGAGTCGGAAGACAGGCCCGGCCGGAGCCGCATCGCCGGACAGAGCGGCTCCAGCCCCAGTCCTCTCGGCATTTACCAGACGGGGTGTTCCCACCAGTCCCGCCGCTGCGGAGGACAACGCGCGAGGGCACGGCGGAGGGGGGCCTCCCGTTCCTCGCGCTCCGGACGGCCGCCGTCGTGCGGCGGCGGCCGTCCGGCCCACGGCTCCCGGCGCAGGAGCGGCGTTCCGATGCGCGTCGGCTGGGGTGCGGAGTGGGTCAGGACCGCAGCTCGGCAAGGGGTTCGGAGCCCTCGATGAAGGCGCGGGCCACGTCCGCCAAGCGGCGGTTGTGGGCGCGGGCGTAGCCGCGCAGCGCGCTGAACGCCTGCTCCATGTCGATGCCCTGGCGTTCGGCGAGCTTCCCCTTGGCCTGTTCGATCAGTACCCGGCTGTTCAGTGCCGTCTGCAACTGTTCGTTGAGCACGGTGCTGCGCTGTGCGGTGCGTTGTTGCAGCAGGCTGATGGTGGCGACGTCGGCCAGCGCCTGGGCCACGAGGGTGGCGGCCGCGTCGAAGGGGCCGGGCGCGACACGGAAGAGGTTCAGGGCGCCCACGGTCTCCTCCCGCAGACGCATGGGCAGCGCCTGGACCGCCCCGAATCCGCTGCGGTGGGCCGCCGTGACGAAACGCGGCCAGCGGTCGATCTCCCGGGTCAGATCGGGGATGATCACCGGTGCGCCGCTGCGGAAGCACTCGAGGCAGGGGCCTTCGTCGTTCTGGAGCTGGAAGAGTTCCAGCAGCCGGACCTGTTCGTCGGAGGCGGCCATCACGCGGAGTTTGCCGTCCCGGTCGGCGAGCAGCACCCCGGCGGCGCTCGCGTCCAGCATGCCGACGCAGCGGTCGGTCAGCAGGCGCAGGAAATCGATGAGGTCGAAGTCGGCGACCAGGTTGTCCGCCAGTTCGACGAAGGTCTTGGCCAGGAGTTGCTGATCCATCGTGGACACCCTCAATGAAGACTAGTCCCGGTCCGAACGGACGGGAAGCACGGCACGTTCCTCGGTCGGCACGTTCCTCGGTCGGCACATTCCTCGGTCGGCACCGACACATCAGGTGTCCTGGCCGGTCTGGTCCGGCTCCGCGTCCGGTGGGAAACGAAGCCGGCGGCCCACCACGTCCGCGGCCACGTCGGCGAGCCGGCGTCCCCGCGCATAGGCATGGGCGCGGAGCCGGACGAAGGCTTCCTCGATGCCGACGCCGAGCTGCACCGTGAGCATCCCGCTGGCCTGGTCGATCTCCGCCCGGTACGCGCCCAGATCCTCGAAGGGGTGACTGCGCGGTCCGCCCGCCTCGTCAATGCGCGTGTCGAGCAGCACCAGCGTCGCGAGATCGGCGAACGCCAGAGCGTCCGCCAGTTCCTCCGCGTCCAGCCGGACCGGCGCACGGGCGTACAGGTCCAGAACTCCCGGGCTGATCGCCCCCATCTGCAGAGGGAGCGCGAAGACCGCGCGGGCCCCGGCCTCCAGGGCCGCCTCGGCGAACACCATCCATCGGTCCTGCAGGTCACGGGCCAGCAGATCGGGTGTCAGAACGGCCGAGCCGTGCAGGAAGGCGTCCACACAGGGCCCCTCACCCAGGGTGAGCTGGAGCTCCTCGAGCTGCTCACTGGTGTCGTCGGTGCTGCACAGCGGGTGGCTCGGGGCGGCCCTGGACATCGCCGACAGCCCGGCCCCGCCGACCGGCAGCGCGGCCACGGCAGCGGCACACACGTCCATCACGGCGACTCGGGCACCGCGCCGGGCCGCCTGCTCGGCCACCAGCAGGTGGATGCGTGCCGACCTGCTCTCAGGGCCCACCCGTGCCACCGCCTCCCGACATCGTGGCAAGGCCCTGCGGCCTCGCCGTCGTGCGTTCGGTGAAAGGAAGCACCAGCGCGCGGAACGTGGTGGCGCCCAAGGTCCTGCGCAGCTGTCCGACATCCAGCCAGCCCCAGGAGCGGAGCGCGGCGAGAGTCGGGTGATCGGCCCGGTCCACCAGCGTGGCGCCGAGTGCGGCCCGGTGATCGGTCAGCAGCCGCTCCTGCACACGGCGTGCCAGTTCCCGGTCCTGTGGATGCGGGCGGATCAATAGGTCGGTGAACGCGAAGACCCTGCCGGACACCGTGAGCTGCCCGACACCGCGCGGCAGGACTCCGTCGAAGCCGAGCCACCAGGAGCCGTCACGGTCCACCGGGAACCCGAAGGCGCATCCCATCAGGACCTCCGTCTCGGCGATCACCATCGCGCATTCCGGCCGGCGCATGTCGGTGAAGAGCCGGTTCAGGAAGTCCTGGCGGTGACAACGGCGGTACGCGTCACCCGGCGCCGTGGGGAGAGAGCCCAGGTACAGCTCGGCCAGATCCTCACGCATGCCGTCCACCAGCTGACGTTCCACCCGACGCAACCGGGTCGGAGCCACAGCACAGGACTCGGCGTCCTCGGGCTTCCGGGACTGTCCCGGCCTGGGTCCGGCCGTCATCGCACATCGTCCGGGAGGAGACGCGCGTGGGACACGGACCGGTGCGGCGAGGCCGGAGCGGGCATGCCCGCGGTGTCGTCGAGGGGAGGTGGCACGGTGTCGGGCGGAAGGCCGAGGAACAGGAACCCGCAGCCGGTGATGCCGACGACAAGGGCGAACATCCGAGGCGGGTGGTGCAGGCGCAGCGTGGCGCCCGCCGCGGTGGTCCGCTGCGCGGCGTGCAGGAAGACGTTGAGGCCACTGCAGTCACAGAAACCGACGGGACTGAGGTCGACGTCGATGGCGCGGATGCCGTCCCGCAAGCACAGCTCCAGGGATGCGCGCACCAACGGCGCGGATTCCAGATCGATCTCACCCGCCAGGGTGATCAGCGCCCGTTTCCTTCGGTCATGGCGGTACACGACGAGCTGTGGGAGGGGCATGACGCCTCGGTTCGGAAGAAAGCCGGGAGTACGTTCGGCGGAGCGGGAACGGTGCCAGGTCCGGCCGCCTGCGCGACAGGACGGGGACCCGCACAGTTCTCTCCTGGGATGTGCCAGGTGACGGACTGCGCATCCGCTTCCCGCGTCATCTGTATCGAGGAACGACAAGCCGCCGGGGTCTGGGACGTCCGTTCAGCAGCATAGTCCCCGGCGCCGTCCGGTGGGGTCCGCCGGCCCGTCTGGTCCCAACGCCTGGAACGTGGCCGTGATACGACCCCGTACGCGGGCATGCCCCTCGCGTAGCGCGGTACTGGGCAAGAGGCGCGAAACGCGGTGGCCGACGGCCACCGGGCACGTCAGTCCGTGCACCACCCGAGGAGGTGGCTTCACATGACGGAGCCGAACGGTTCGACCGTGCCCCAGCCCGGCCCGGGAGAGCCTCGCACCGACCTGGGCACGACGCTGCGATCCTCCCGCCCCCGGCTCCAGGGACCGCCGGAGGCCCGCGGCCGGACGACCATCGCGGACGGGGTGGTGGAGAAGATCGCCGGCATCGCCGCACGGGAGGTCCCGGGGATCCACGCGCTGGGTGGCGGATTCGCCCGCACCATGGGCGCGATGCGCGACCGGGTCCCGGGCGGCCATCCCAGCGCGGGGCGTGGCGTGAAGGTCGAGGTGGGTGAGAAGCAGACCGCCATCGATCTCCAGGTCGTCGTCGCCTACGGCGTGAGCATCTCGGACCTCGCCGCAGAGGTCCGGGAAAACGTGATCACGGCGGTGGAACGCATGACGGGACTGGAGGTCGTCGAGGTGAACATCGCGGTCAACGACGTGCACCTGCCGGAGGAGGACACGCAGGAGCCCCGCGAGGACCGGGTGTATTAGGGACGCCCGGTCGGCCCGGCCGATCACGCGACCGGCCCGAGAGCCGGTTCGCCGCGTCATGGACCCGGATGACCGTGCTGTCGGGCCGGGTCGGCGTCGAACCGGTAGAGGGCCATCCACAGGATCGGAGTCAGCGCCGCGACGTCCGCGGTGATGGAGTCCAACGACTTTTCCTGCCCGGGGAGTTGACAACCCGCCGCGCGGGCTCGGGCGGTCGCGCACGAGCGGCATCGATGGGCTGGGGCTGAGGGAGAGGACGCCGCGGAAAGCCGATCCGAGGCCGACGGCGACCGGGAGCCGTCCGCCGCGAGCCGGACGGGCTCACCGGCGGGGACGCCGGGCCGGCGACCACGCCCGCCCTCCCGTCCGAGGGCGGGTCAGCGGCGTGCCAGCTGCCGTTCGCCGGCCGCACCGGGCTGGTAGGGCAGCCCGTAGTGCTTGAAGACCCCTTCCTCCTGGTCGGCGGGGAGCACGCCGTCGGTGCCGATCGAAGGAGCCTCCTTCACCAGCCTCCTGACGTAGCCCACCTTCAGATAGTCGGGACCGGCGATCGCGTTCCCAAGGGGGACGAAGACCAGACGGTGCCGGGTGGGCAGTCCGATCCGCACCGTGGCCATGACCGGCTCGTCGGTGGTGGTGTCCACATAGACCGTCTCCAGGACACCGATCTTGTGCGATTCAGGATCGAGCACGTCGCGGTTGCGCCATTCCCGGACGTCGGCAGCGTGGATCATGGCCTCTCCCTACCTGGCCGACTCATCGGCCGATGACGATGCGCACCGTCGGTCCTCCGCGTGCAGCCGCCGCAGCCCACTCCGCAGCGCCAGCTGCATCTGCTCCGGAAGCGGCCTGCCCTCCCAGCCGGCGACCAGGGCCGCGGCCACCTGAGGCAGTTTGGTGTGACACTGCCGCGAGATGTCGACCAGCAGGTTCCTGGCGGCCCCGCGGCTGCAGGGGGTCAGGACCATCATCATGCCGCGTGCCTGGTCGATGACCGCGCGGCCGGCCAGCGCCCGCCGCAGCTGGTCGTTCTCGGCGCGAAGTGCGTCGAGGTCCTGCCCCGCCGACGCGTTCCCCCATGTGGCTTCGGCTCGCAGTTTCCACCAGTCCTCTTGGAGCAGAGTCGTGCGTTGCATGGCTCGTTCCTCTTCACGATTTCGATCTCTCCGGTGGAGCGGAGCACTCCCGGATCGCGGCTGCCTGCCGCGGCACGGTTCAGTTGTGGAGCTCGTGGTCCCGACGGTTCTCGCGCCGTAGTCGCGCCCGGTTCTGGCGGGTGTAGCGGCGGTCCCAGCGGTCCTGACGATCCCTGCGCTCCCGATAGTCCCGGTAGTCCCGAGGAGCTCGGTAGCCTTCGCGATCGGAACCGCCGCCGCGACTTGGGCCTCCGCCACGATGGCGGCTCTGGCGGATCGCGCCGTAGACCAGCACCGCCGCCACCGCCCACCACATGGGCTGAAGAAAGCCGAAGCCGAACAGAACGGCGATGAGGACGAGGAGCAGAACGAACACGGTGGCCTCCCCGGGAGCGGAAAACAGCTTCGATACCGGGGACTGGGGCCTCGTTGCACAGCGTAGTCCTGTCCGAGGGTTGCGGATACCGTGCGGCGGCAGCGCTTCCCGCCCGGCACGGCCGGCCACTTGGCACCTGTCGGAAATCCTCTGCGCGGGCTAGCGTGCGCCATGCCGCCCCGGCCCCCGGCAGCGTCGCACCGCACGCGCCCCAGGGGCGCACCCTGGAGCATCGGTGCCGGAACGCGCCCCGCCTCAAGCCCGGCCGCTCCCGTCACGCCCGTCGTCACACCGGCAAATCCCGATGCCCCCGGGCAGGCACCGATCTCCCGCCCGCCGCGTCGCACGCATCCCATACCAGGCGGTACACATGTACGCCCTGATCGTTCCCGCTTCGACCGCTTTCATCCTGCTGGCCGCCGTGATGGCCCTTTCCTGGTGGGAGGACCGCATCCTGCCCTCGCCACAGACCGAGCCGGCCGCCTCTCCCGCCGAGCCTCCGCTCACCTCGGTGGTCCCGGTGCAGCTCCCAGAACCCGCCCGTGTGGACGCCGCGTTGGCAGGGGAGGTCGCCGGGCCTTGACCGGCAGCACGCGTCCGCCGCAGGCGCTCGACGGCGCGGAGGCCTACGCATTCCGTCTACGCAGCCCAAGAGCCGGACCCCCCCCCGGCCGGACGAGACAGCACGAACAACAAGAAACCCCAGATCAGAAGCCTGACCTGGGGTACTGGTGGAGCCGCCTTCGGGATTCGAACCCGAGACCTACGCATTACGAGGGCCTGCATGATCGTGACGGGTGGTGATCCGTGATCACGCTCGATCCGGTTTTGCCTGGTCAGAGACTTCTCGACCCTCGCTGATGTAACGCTCAATCCAACGGGTGCTGACTCGTCCGCTCACGCATCGCTCACGCAGAACCGTGGTCCGGGCAAGCCAGTTAGCGCCTGCCCGGACCACGCCCTACTCGAGGATGTCCAGCGGCGGCAGTCCGTCCACGATCTTCATCGTCTCCAGGCTGACCGTCACGATCCGCTTGAGGAGGTCGATGATGTAGCGCGGGTCGTCGGACCAGTCGTTGGGGTCAGTGGTGATTTCCGATGCCTTGTCGACCTTGACCTGGTAACGATCGATGATCCACTCGATCGCAGAGCGGGTACCGAGCTGGTAGCGGTACGCCTCCTCTGGAATGTTGGTGAGGGTCACGCGGTGGTTATAGACGATCGTAGATCGGTCCGGCTTCCCCTTCACCTTGGGGATCTTCATCTTCCCGACCTTATATAGCTCTGCGGGCGAGGTGCCCGAGGCATCACCGGTGACCCTCTCAACGATGCCACCGTATGACTCGGCCTGCTCGTAGTTGATGTGCAGATCTGCGAGCCTGCGGCCGGCCTCGGCGAAGCCGCGAAAGTCACGCACCTTGGGAATGCGAGGGAGGGACTTCTTCAGGTCCGCGGTGTAGCGGTCGCGGTACTCCTGGGAATGGAGCAGGCCGTAAACGTAGTAGAAGACGTCGTCTTTAGTGAGTGACGAATCACCAAAGGCATGGCGATAGTCGCGGAGCGCGGAATCCGTAACGTTATCGACTTGTTCAAACCCGTCACCCCCGACATCGATGGATGAAAAAAGGTCGTCCCCTGTTGTCACTTGGCGATAAATGTGGCGTGGAAAGTGTGGGCCAACACTCTTCGTCCCCACGGCATGAAGATCGGGGACGCTATCGGTAATTAGCACCGAGAAGGGTTCATCTGAGCCCATTCCAGTGATGTAGAAGCCGACGTTCCGGTGATTAGGAGTGGGGAAAATTTGGGGAATCTGCGAAACGGTTGCATTGACCTGGCGGTCGACGTAAACAAACTGCCTCGTAAAGGGGCGATACATTCCAGTGAAGATGCCCTCCTCGCGAAACGTGTACAGGCGCCCCTTAGCGATCGCCCCTTCATCCGCGCGGTTCCAACTAATACGCTTCGGATCGAACGTCATATACGCCTTGGCGTCTGCAGATTTGGGCGCCACGATTCCCCTGGATTGGCAATGCTCGGAAAATCCACGCACCTGAGAGTTGTGGAATTCCATCATTGACTCGACTTTCCCCACAAGCTTCCCACGATCAAAGTCGTATAGCCACGTATCCCTCCCGGTTACGACTCCGTTGGAGTGAAATCCGAAGACCGGGCTAACGTCGACCGATGCAGGGTCCTTCAGACTGATGGGCTGGAATTCTGAATACGCTTCGTCTCGCTGATTGATCCAGTCGCCATCACCATTCGGCTCAATAAGCTGCCAATTCAGCGTTTCAAGACTCTGGCTGCCAATGAGGCTGAGCTTTTGCTCGCGGGTGAGTGAATCTTCGATGGCTCGATAGTTGAGCTCACCGGCGCTCACCCCGCCCTTTCCCTTTACGAGGATCAGGATGGCAACGGAGGTCTGACTCCCTTCCCCGAAGATCTTCCCTCCCTCCTTCCGCCAGTCTCCGTCCCTCTGGTTGCCGCGAAGGTTATAGCAGTAGACAGCGCTAAATTCCTCGGTCAGAGACCTACGAAGTCCGTCGTAGCTATTGCCGTCAATGTAACCTCCATTGGTCACAAAGGAGATTACCCCTTCACCCTTGATTCGATCCGATGCCCACCGGATGGCGCGAATATAAGAGTCGTAGAGATTTCGCTTCAGCGTCGCCGTTGATAGGGCAGCATAGGAATCCTGGATGCGACGATCCAAGACTTCGTATTTCACATTCTGATTGTCGTCGTTCTGACTCTCTTGCCCTACCGAATAGGGAGGGTTTCCGATAACAACGCGAATCGGCTGACTCTGCTGCTTCTTGGCACGCTCGCTATTGCCTTCCAGAACCTCCATTCCATCGAGCTTGGTGGTTCCCTCGGCGAGCTGGAAGGTGTCGGTGAGGACGATTCCCTCGAACGGCTTGTAGTCTTCGCCGACCAGGTCGTGGAATGCAGCTTCGATGTTGACCGCGGCGATGTAGTAGGCGAGGAGCACGATCTCGTTGGCGTGCAGCTCACTCGTGTACTTGCGCAACAGGTCTTCCGGCTTGATGACGCCGGACTGGAGGAGGCGTACTGGGAAGGTTCCCGTACCGACGAAGGGGTCGATGATCTGGACACCTTCGTCCGACAGGGAGCGGCCGAGGTGTTTAGCCATGGCCTGTTCGGTCGCGCGGATGATGAAGTCGACGACCTCAATGGGGGTGTATACGATGCCGAGCGCGTCAGCGGTCTTCGGCAGGGCAGTCTTGAAGAACTTGTCGTACAGCTCGACGATGACGCGCTGGCGGCCCTCGTGGTTGTCGATGCCTTCGGCACGGACCTTCACCGAGTGGTAGAAGCCCTCCAGGGTCTTGGCCTCAGCGTCCAGGCCCTGGTCGTCGAGGATGTCGAGCATGCGCTGCATGGCCTTGGACACCGGGTTGTGCTCGGCGAAGCCGTAGTCCTTGAACAGGGCGTCGAAGACCGGCTTGGTGACGATGTGCTGGGCGAGCATGTCGATGGCATTGGGATCGGTGACGCCGGGGTTTATGGTCGCGCGCAGTTCGCCGACGAACTCTTGGAAGGCGGCCTGCTTCTCGGGGATCGCTAGTGCGGCCTTGATGCGGGTGACGTGGCGGTCGGCGATCTGGGCAATGTCCTTGGCCCAGTCCTCCCAGTAGTGGCGTTCGCCGACCTTGTCGACGATGCGGGCGTAGATAGCGTCCCGCCAGTCGCTGACGGAGAAGAGGGCGTCCTGGATGTGCTGGGCGCTCTGGGCTTCCTTGTCCTTGGCGGCCTGGGCGCTGTCGGCGGTGCTGGAGCCGTCCTGGTCGCCGATCGTCTCGTCGTTGGGCCCGATGCTGCCGATGCCGATTTTGTTGTCGGGCTTGTTCTTGTTGAGCTCGATCTGGTTGACCGTCGCGTTGAAGCGGTCGTCGTGGGCACGGAGGGCCTGGAGGACCTGCCAGACCGTCTTGAAGCGCTCGTTCTTCTGGAGGGCCGCCTCCGGCGACATCCCCGCGGGGATAGCGACGGGCAGGATGATGTAGCCGTAATTCTTGCCGGGGGCCAGGCGCATAACGCGGCCTACTGACTGGACGACGTCGACCACTGAGTTGCGGGGGTGGAGGAAGAGGACGGCGTCCAGGCTCGGGACGTCGACGCCCTCGGAGAGGCAACGAGCGTTGGAGAGGATGCGTGCCTGGTTCTGCCCCGGGTCTTGCTTGAGCCAGTCAAGGAGCCGATTGCGCTGCAGGGTATTGAAGGTGCCGTCGACGTGGCCGACCTCGCAGTGCAGCACGTCGTCGTCGGCGTCGTCGTAGGCGTCGACGACCTCGTTGAAGCGGTCGGCGATCGATTTAGAGTCGGCGATCGAGCGGGCGAAGGCCACCGCCCGTTTCATGGGGGCCTCCTCCTCTCCGAAGCCGGAGCCGTCGGCGAAGGTGCCGGTGCGCTTGGCCATTGCGTTCCAGCAGCCGATGATTTTCGCTGCGTCATCGAGATTGAGCTCGGAGGATCCGCCGGCGATGCCCTGCTGGAGGGTCTTGGCAACTACGCCCTCGTCAATGGTGAGGATGAGGACCTTGTAATCGGTGAGCAGTCCCTGCTCGACGGCCTGGCCGAAGCCGAGGCGGTGGAACTCCGGGCCGAACATCTGCTGGTTGTCCATCGAGGCCAGAACGGCTTCGGCGTTCTTGGCGTCAGTCTTGGTGTCCTCGTTGTAGATCCGTGGGGTGGCCGTCATGTAGAGGCGGCGATCTGCACCGAGGTACGCGTCGTCGTGGACCCGCACGAATGCCGACTCGTCGTGTCCGGCCAGGGTGACGCCGGTGGTGCGATGGGCCTCGTCACACAGGATGAGGTCGAAGCGGGGCAGGCCCCTCTTCTGAGCCTCGGAGACGGTGGCGATGGACTGATAGGTGGAGAACACCACGGTCAGCCCCGGTGCCGCCTCCACGCTGGCCATCTGCTGGATCAGGCGGTCAGGGTCGGTGGTAGCGGGCAGGGCCAGGTCGTGGGTGGCCATGTCCTTGTCGTCGCCCTTGGGCTGCTGCTTGCCGACCTTGGTGTCCGAGCACACCGCGAAGGCTCGCAGCGACACCTCAGCCTCGAATGACCACTCGCGCAGGGTCTGCGAGAGCAGGGCGATGGAGGGCACCAGGAACAGGACGGATGTGTGCTCGCCCTCGCCGGCGGCAGCGCGCTCCTTCTGGAGCCGTTCCACGATCTTCAGGCCGGTAAAGGTCTTGCCGGTACCGCATGCCATGATCAGCTTGCCGCGGTTGTGGTCTGCGAAGCCCGTGAAGACATCGTCGATTGCCGCGCGCTGGTGCTTTCGCGGTTCCTTCTTCTTCTGGAGGGTCAGCTCGATGGGCTCGTCGACCGCGGGCAGACGCCATTCCACCGGGCTGTTGGCGATGTCGGACAGGCCAAGGCGTGTGACGGGGATCTGCTGGTCGTCCAGCGCCGCCTCGGCGTGGACGCCCCACTTCTCCGTCGTAGAGACGATCATGCGGCGGGTGAAGCCGCCCTTGCCGGAGGCCGTGAAGAAGGAGTCGATGTCGTCCTTCTGAATGGTGTGCTGGGGCTCGTAGAACTTGCACTGGATCGCGCAGAAGCCCCCGGTCTCCCGGTCCTGTGCCACCAGGTCAATACCCGTGTCGCGCTTGTCGTGCTCAGCTCCCGGCCAGTCCGTCCACATCCACACTCGGCTGAACTGCTCGGTCCACTGAGGATCGGTGCTCAGGTACTGGAGGATCAGCTCCTCGAAGCGAGTGCCGCGATCACGGTTCCTCCCGATCGAGCCGTGGCGGATCGCCCTGATGACGTCGTGTACGGACGTGGTCGTGGCCACAGCGCTTCGCTTCCCATCACTGCCGGAGGCACGCGGGGCCGCGCGCCAAGAAAATCGCACCAAGAAATGCTCAGAACCTTACTGGCACTCGTGGACGATACGCACGGCTGATCGCGTGATGGCGAAATCCAGCCCGGATACGCGGGCACGAGCCCACGCTTCGTCGACAGTCCTTCCGCCCGAACCGTGGTGGGTGAGGAAGCCGAGGGAGGCTTCGACGCCCCAGGCGCCGTGGATGACGTGGGCGACCTTCAAACTACGGGCGGCAAAGGCCGCCGCCGCGACCCGCCAGCCACTCTTGCTCCTGTTCCCTCGATGAGCCCGACATGGTGCTGACCTGGGTCGGTTTACCTGATGGTCCGGGCCGGCCTCGGGGCGACGGCATGAACGAGTGATGCGCGACGCAGAGCGCAGCGAGAAGAGGCGCTCGACGACCCGCCCGCTCGACCCCGAGCACACAGCTTTCCGGCGCGCATTAGGGTGCGGGATGTGCAGCCGCCTCTGGTTCTCTTCGACCTCGACAACACCCTCGTGGACCGGCAGGGAACGCTCGCTGGCTGGGCCGCAGAGTTCACCGCCCAGCACGGCCTGGAGAACGAAGATCAGGCAAACGTCCTAGACATGGTGGCCGAGCGGGCCTATCCGTCCACTTTTGAGGCGATCCGCACCCGGTACCGGCTGCCCATGTCGACTGCGGAGTTGTGGCAAACGTACTGCACCGACATCGCGGCCTTGGTGTCGTGCCAGGCCGGCGTCCTCGACGGCTTGGAGGAGTTGCGTGCGGCCGGCTGGCGGGTGGGGGTGGCGACCAACGGTGCGGCGGATATCCAGCGCGCCAAGCTGCGGGCCACCGGTATCTCCGAGCGCGTGGACGGCGTCTTCGTCTCCGAGGAGGCTGACGCGCGCAAGCCGCACACCCAACACTTTGCCCTGGCGGCGGCCCGCTGCGGCACCGTGCTGGGCGACGGTGGCTGGATGGTCGGGGACAACCCGGTCAACGACATCGGCGGCGGACGCTCCGCGGGACTGCGCACCATCTGGATCGGCAACGGCCGTTCCTGGCCGCCGGACGATCCCAGGCCGGACCACGTGGTGCCGCATGCACGCGCCGCCATCGACCTGCTGCTTTTGCACTCCGTCGACCACACAAGGACCGCGGCATGACGAGCACCATTGGGCTGTTGCACCCCGGCAGTATGGGATCCGCCTTCGGCGCCCAGCTGCGCGCGAGAGGCCGTATCGTGCTGTGGTGCCCCGACGGACGCAGCGACACAACCCGCCGCCGGGCGGAGCGCGCGGGCCTCGAAGCCGCGGCGCTGCCTGAGCTTGTCTCCCGCTCCGATGTGCTGCTCTCCCTTTGCCCTCCCGCCGCAGCGGAGGAGACCGCCCGCCAGGTAGCCGAGCTCGGAATGTCCGAAGCGGGCACGATCTATGTCGACGCGAACGCCGTCTCGCCGTCGCGCGTGCTGAATATCGCCGACCGCCTGGCCCCGATGCCGGTCATCGATGCAGCGGTGGTCGGATCGCCTCCGGCGGGCGGCAAGTCCCCGACGCTCTACCTTTCCGGCGCCGTCGAGCAGGCCGACCGGATCGCCGAACTTTTCGCCGGCACCGATGTGCGGACCCACGTCCTGGGCGACAGCATCGGCAAAGCCTCCGCACTCAAGCTCGCGTACTCCAGCTACCAGAAGGTCTCTCGAGTGCTGGCTGCCGTGGCCTACGGGGCGGCGGACACGTACGGGGTCGCGGACGAACTGCTGGTGATTGCGGCCAAGCGCACCCGCAGCTACCTCGTGGAGACCGACTACATCCCCAAGACCGCTGCCCGCGCCTGGCGTTGGGGCCCAGAGCTTGAGGACGCGGCGGCCCTTCTCGCCGACGCCGGGCTGCCGGACTCCCTTATGCACGCGGCTGCCGCGACGCTTGCCCGGTGGGACGGCAACAGAGACGAGCGGCTGGATATCGCTGAGGCGCTGGAAGCTCTGCGCCTCAAGCGGGACCTGGACGAACCGAGTTAAGCAGGTCGCATCCGCTGGGGCCCTGACGTCCTGGCCGTCAGGACCGAGGTGGCGTGGTGCGGACGATGTCGTCGATCCTCTGTGCGGTTGCATGGGGTGCCGTCGCGTCCGTCTCAACGCGCAGTTCCCACTGAGCCCGCGGATGAGCCGCAAGATCGACCTGAGTGGCGTCCCACGCGGCCAGCCGGGCCGCCGTGTCGGTGTCACCCCGCTGTGGTGAGCGTCGAGCGGTGGTCTCCTTGGAGCACCACAGCAGAACGCGCACCCAGCGCGCCGGGTAGAGGGCGGTCACCTGCTCAATCCCCGCCATCTGGCCGAGGTGGACGACGGGGGTCTTGCCGCCCTCTATGGCCTGGTCGAGGCCGGGGCGGTCGACGACGTAGATGTTGCCGTACCGGTCGTTGCGGTAGATGACGTCGCCGCGTGCCTCTAGCGCGGTCAGCTGCTCTGGCCTACCGATCCGGTAGCCCTTGGTCTTCCCGGTACCGATCTTCAGCCGGGTGAACAGCACGTACCGCTCGTCGAGTTCGGTGAGCGCCGCCGTGATCGTGTCCTTGCCCGCCGCCGGCGGCCCGTACAGCAGGATGCCCTGCCTCACTGGAACACTGTCCCGAAGACCTGGCGCACCTGGTCCGTGAGCGATATCGCGGAGCCGAGCCGGTTGTCGACAACCAAGTGCGGCACGACGGGCCGCAGCTCAAGATCGATCCCGGCAGCGTACGTGTCCCAGTTCTGGAGTTTCCAGCTGTCCCGGGCAGCGGACCGGAAGCTGATGTACTCGTGCATCGTGTCGAGGTCGCACTGAATCCAGACGACAGCGACGGTGACGCCACGGGCTTCGCAGCGGTTGATCAGGCGCCGCATCCACCGAGGGTCTGTGGTCTCGGCGATGAAGGGCGCGGAGAGGACGGTGCTGATCGCGCAGTCGACGTTCGCGTACGCGGTCTCCAGCAGGCACTGGTACTCCAGCGGGCGGACCTTCTCCCGGTAGAGGTCGGTGTGCCGGTCGTTGGGCTCGCTGCCCATTTCAACAAGGAGGCGCTCGACGAGCGGGCGCGTGATCGGGTCCTTGTCGAGGACGGGCCATCCAGTGAGTTGCGATACGAAGCGGGCGAACTCCGACTTCCCGCTGCCTGCGTAGCCTCCGACCATCATCAGCGTCGGCCGGTTCGGATCACCGCCGGTGTGACGCCGCTTCCAAGCGTCGAGGATTCGCTGCTGGACGCCCAAGCCGTCGGCGTCCTCCGCGCTCGGCGCCAGCTGGTGCAACGCCCGTTCCACGGCCAGGACGTGGGCGCCGTTCTGCGGTTCGCTCGACGCGGTGAACTTGAGCTTCGTGGCCTCGTCGGGCAGAGCGTTACGGAAGCCGAGCTCGGGCTCGGTCGCGCGGTACAGAAGGCAGTACGCACGACGGTAGTGCGGTCCGGGATAGACCTCTCCCTGCTCGTGCTGCCACAGCGTCTGAAAGTTGGCCGCCGGCACCGTGAGCCCAGCAGCCCGGGCCACCTCGCGTAGTTGCTCACCTGCGCCTTCGAGCGTCAGGCCGTGAGCTTCGCGTTGCTGTCTCAACTTGTCCGGACGCCACCCCGGGCGACTCTTACCCACCGCGCCTACCGCCTGCCCATCCCTGGTCATGATCCGGAGCCTAAGTCTGCCTGTCATGAACCCGTGTGTAAGCGGATGTTGAAAAGTCAGGTCGCCCGGCCATGAGCTGCTGATGAGCAGCTTCAGGAACGGCTTGTGATACTCCGCACAGCTCCGAGCCGCTGTCATGGTCACACCGACGCGGTCGTCCCAGTACCCGCCTCGGTCTCCACTAATCGTCCGAGATCGAAGGGGGCTCCGCGGTGGCTGTCGATGTTGCTGTCCTGCTGCTCCTCGGCATCGTGATCGTCTTCTTGTGCCGCGGAGGTGGGCTCAAGGCGGGTCATGCCGTTGTGTGCGCGGTTTTCGGTCTGTATCTCGCCGGGACTCACACCGTCGGCCCGTTCGTGAAGGACGTCACGGCGTCGGTCGCCGGCTTGCTGTCAGGGCTACGGCTGTGAGCGCGCCGACGGCATCACCGGGCCCTGGCGACCCAGCGTGGCCTCGACCTGGTGGCAGTCAAGTCCTCCTTCCTCGTCTGTCGGTCGCCCGAGAAGGCGTCATCTGGCCGCAGCCCAGCCAGCCGGAGAGTTCGGTTCTGCACGAGATCACCGATCTACCGATGGAGCCTCACCATGCGCTATCCGCCGACGTGCACCTCCGTGTCGACGAGCCTGTCCGCGCCCGCCACACATCCAGTGGGCGACGTACTGCTTGGCCCTTCACCGCAGCGGAGTTCTGCTGCTCCGGCTCCACGCCCGACCGCAGTGATACTCGATCTATTCGGCACGCTCGTCGCAGCCCCGAGTGTGGTCGAGCGGAGGGCCGCCGCTGCCCAGTTCGCTGCGATCCTGTGCGTATCCCCGGCGGTCGCCGAGTCGGTGCTGTCCGACAGTTGGCAGGCGAGGCACGACGGGACGATGGCGTCCACCACCGAGGTGGCGGTTCACCTCGTCGCCCGCTGCGACGCCTCTGCGGCCTGTGTGGATGAGCTGGAAGTGCTCCTGGCCCGGCTCGCTCATGTCCGTCTCCGGGCCGATGCCTCTCTCCTGCGGGCGCTGGAGCAGCTTCGGCGCGGTGGCACCAGGCTGGCCGTCCTCAGCGACGCGTCCCCGGACATCGCCGAAGCGTGGAGCGCAAGCGACCTCGCGCCACACTTCGACGCTGTCGTGTTCAGCTGCCGGGCGGGTGCGGTGAAGCCCGACCGTCTGCTCTTCCGCGCGGTCCTCCGAGACCTCGGTGTCGCCCCGCAGCAGGCCCTCTACTGCGGTGATGGCGGCGGTGACGAGCTGGCCGGCGCAGAGCGGGCCGGCATGCGTGCCGTGCGCGTGGAGCGTCGGGGCGGGCCGAGTGGCCTCGCGTTCGGCGAGACCGCCTGGTCCGGCAGGGCGATACCCGACGTGGAAGCTCTCCCCACCTTGCTGGACAGATGGGGGCAGCGATGACCGGCCCGTACGCGTGGGCAGTTGAGAACGGAGTCCTCTGCCAACTCCCCGCTCCGGTCGCCATGTCCTCGGCACGCGACACGACGCTCGTCGAGACACACTTCTCAGGATTGTGCGGAAGTGACGTCGCGAAGCTCAATCACCCTTGGCAAGGACAGTTGCCGGAACCGTGGTACCCCGGGCACGAGATCGTCGGTGTCGACACGGAGACAGGTGACTGGGTCGCAATCGACCCGCTGGTCTCCTGCCGCTCGTGCCACTACTGCGACCGCGGCCATATCCACCTCTGCCCACGACTCCAGCGCATCGGGTGGGACCTTCCCGGAGGTCTCGCCGGCTGCGTACGGGCGCCCCGCGACAGCATCGTCCCGCTTCGCCACCTGCACGATTCCGCGCACGGAGTCCTCGCCGATCCGATGGCGGTCGCCCTGCACGGAGTCCGCTGCGGGCTACGTGTGCCCATGGGGCGGCTCGGCATCATCGGGGGCGGCGTCCTTGCGGTGTGCACGGCCATCTGCGCGGCTCTGGCCGGGTGGGACGTGCACATGCTGGTCAGGGAACCCTCGCGGTCGCATCAACTGCGCTATGTCCTCGACCGGCACATCACTCTCCACTCTGCCGAGTTGCCGGCATGCGACGCCGTCTTGGACGCCGCGTCTGGTCACAGTGACGCCCCCATACGCCAGGCGCTGAAGGCCGTTCGTGACGGGGGAACGGTTCTCGTCCAGAACGCCTACGCGCCCCGCGTCGTTCTCTCGGTCCCCCTGAGGGATGTCTTCCGTCGCTCGATCACCCTGCGCGGCTCCTTCTCGTACTGCCGCGCGGACGGCCACGACGACTTCCGAGACGCCATCGACGTCATCGCCAAGGGCGGCGACTGGGCCGCCCTCATGACCCGAGACCGATTTCCCCTCGGCGAACTGCCGCAGGGACTGGCGGCCCTGAACAACGAAGCCCGCCATCGCCCCTTCAAGGTCCTGCTCACATCCGACACGTGACGGAAGGAGCCCACGCCATGGCGGTCACAACGCCATTGCTGGCCCACAAGATCAACTCACCTGCCGACATTCCACCCCAGGACGTCCACGACGGGATCACGCGCATCCTCGCCTTACCGGAGGGCCACACGCGCGACGTGATGCTGGGAAGCGTCCTGACGGGACTGCTCCTGCGGGGGCCACGGTTGGAGGAGGTCGAGGCCGCTGTCCAGGCCGCGACATCCCTGGACCGAAGCAACTGGGACTTCCACCAGCCGCCGGAGGGCATGCGGTTCGTCGGCTACACGGGCAGCGGGAAGAAGACCTTCAAGACGATCAACCTCAGTACCGCCGCCGCGCTGGTGGCGGCCACCGGGGGAGCACACGTCGCGAAGCTCGGATCGCGCAGTGCGTCGTCGAAGACCGGGTCCCGCGACTTCATCGACCTCGTGGGCGCGACGAGCGACACGGTGCCGCACCAGGAGATGGTCGACATCACGGCGGAGACCGGCTTCGGGTTCTTCTCCATCGAGAACCGCGTGCCCGAGTTCGACCGCCGCTACGGCGGCAGGTTCCAGGCCGTGCACGCCCTCAGCCTGGCGTTCCCCGCCCTCCTCAGCCCGGTCACCTGCACCGCCTACGTGTACGGCCTCTCGCACCCCGCGGTCGGCGCTTCCGCCCGGCTGCTCTCCAGATTCGGCCTGGCCGACGTGACGGTCATCAACTCCAGCCTCGGCAAGGCGGTGCAGGTCGACGAACTGATCCCCGGAAGCACCGTGCGAGCCTGCCGCATCAACGCCGGCGACGAGGACCTGGCCTTCAACGACGAAGTACGCAAGGGCGCGTCCTCGATGCCGCAGGACCTGACGTCCGTCACCCAACACGAGGACCCTCGGGAGAACGTCGCCGCCGCGATACGCGTACTGGCAGGCCATGACGCCAGTCAGGCGCGGAACGCGGTCGCCCTCAACGCGGCTTTGCTCATGGTGATGTCCGAGGCGGTGCCCACCGTCCAATCCGGCATCGACACGGCACTCACCATCATCGACGCCGGCGCGGGTCTGGACACGCTGCAGCAGTTCGTACGCCTCACCGGCGGTGCCCCGGACAAGCTCCGCTCGCTCCTTCGGCCCGTCTCCCCGACAGCCCTCCTGGTCATCCCTGGCAACAAGGAGAAGGCCCCATGCTGACGCACGACGAACTCGCGATCGTTCACCTGGTCCTCAACACCGACTGCAACGCCTGGGACCTGGCACCGACCAGCGCCTCACCGGGTGTGTGCTGGTTCTGCTACCGGGAGCGCAACCGGGTCAAGACGGACCCGGACACCGTCCGGAGGGTCATCGACCAGGTCCGCGCCGAGTCCGAAGCCCACCGGGTCGTGTTCACCGGCGGCGACCCCGTGATGCCCTACGACAACCACCTGGAGGTCGCCCTCAGGCACGCACGGGAAGCCGGATTCGAAACTAATCTGCACACCAACGGACTGCTCCTGAGCGACCGTTACGCGGGGGTGCGCGACCACGTGACCCTCTACTCCCTGGCCATCGACGGTCCGGGGGCAGACTCGGCCGACTGGTTCCGCGGGCAGGGCTACTTCGAACGGTTCCGGTCCAACGTCGAGTTTCTCGTCGCCGACCGGCGCCGACTCGCCTTCAACACGTTCACTACGGCCGCGTCCGTGCGGGAGCTGCCGCGGCTGGCGGAGTTCGTCGCCAGCATCGCTGACCGCACGGAGGTCGAGTACTGGCTGATCTCCCAGTACAGGCCCATCGGCCGTGCCAGCGCGGGCAAGGCGGAGCTCTACGGCTTCGAGCGGGATGACTTCGTCCGGGCCGTGGACGGGGTGCGCGGCGCCGTCGCCCCGGTGGAGATCTTCGCCCAGCCCACGCGGGCGCCCGAGGACCCGTACCCGTTCCGCGTCTGGGTCCTCGCCGACGGAACGGTCACCGCGGACCTCGGCAGCGTCGCCGCACCTCGCAACGCCGTGGTCGGGGGCCTGCTGACTGACGGCTTCGAGCCGCTGGTCCGCCGGGCCTTCGCCCTACGAGAGCAGCCTCAGTTGGAGGGAATCGCATGAAGTTCGACACCGCCTACTACGAGAGCGTCATCGACCAGCACCAGTACGAGCACTTGGGCCTCGGCACCATCGACTTCGCCCTCGCGGGAATGAGCCCCGGCGACCTGCACACGAAGTGGGTGTGCCACACCGGGGCGCGGGAGTTCGCGGACGCCGTCGCGGCGGGCCGGCCGACGATCGTCACCACCGGCATCGGGCTCGGCGGCCCGCCGCACGCCGGCACCCTCTTCCAGCTGCTGCGCGCGGTCAAGCTCCAGCAGCACGGGCTCGACGTGCAGATTGTGCTGGGTGACCTCGACTCCTACAACGCGCGTCGCACGCCGCTGGACGCGGTGCGCCGCCTGGCCGACCAGTACGAGGAGTTCGCGCTTGGGCTCGGCTTCGACCCGGGGCGCGGTGTACTGCGTCGGCAGGAGGGCGAGACCGACGTCATGGCCACCGCGTTCCTGCTCTCGCGCCATCTGGACGACGACGACTTCCAGTGGGCCGAGGAGGACCTCGCCGGGCTCTACCGCAACCACGGCGTCTTCGACCACCTCAACTACGGCATGAAGCAGGCCACGTTGCTGATGGCCGCTGACTTCGTGCACTTGCTGCGCGAAGGACGGCACGTGCTGGTGTCCCTGGGCGTCGACGAGCACAAGTACGTCGCCCTCGCCCGGCGCGGGGCGGAACGCTGGGGTCTGCCCGCAGACCGGCTCGCCGGCATCTACACCAAGATGATCCCGGGCCTCGGGGGCCTGCCGAAGATGAGCAAGAGCATCCCCGGCTCCGGAATCGACGGCTCCATGCCCGCCGAGGACATCAGGGCCCTGCTGGCGGCGGACACCGACTCGGCGCCCTCCGACGACGGGTCGGCCCTGCTCCAGATGTACGCGTGTCTGCCCGAGGTCGGCCAGGCGGAGTACGACCGCGCCTCCACCGCGCGACGCGCCGGAGACCGGGAGTGGCGTGTGATCCGCGAGGAGCTCGTCGAGCGGCTGATCACGCTGTTCTCCTGCTGGCCGAAGTAGCAGGCCCCCTCCGAGGGAGCGCCGAACCCGCGGCCGTACTAGGCCGTGTGCCCTCTGTCGCACCACACACCCGAGCAAGCAAGGAGTCTGACTGTGCACGCGGACACCACAACCACATCACAGCCCCTGACCGGCCTCGATGCCCCGCAGTCCCCAGCCCTCTCCGAGTCCTCGCAGCCGATAGGCGGCCCCGAGACCTTCTTCATTCGCCGCGGCTATCGCAGCCGGAGCGAGGTCGAGTACTTCCTTGACGAGACGGACGACACCGTCACCTGGCAGCCCGACGTGTACCCCTACGCCGCCGAACGGGCCAAGGAGCTCGGCCGTGACGTCGTGATCGACATCGGCTGCGGGCAGGCAGGCAAGCTGGCCTCGCTCGCCGCCGAGCACCCCGACTGGACCTTCGTCGGCGTGGACTTCGGGGACAACCTGCGCTGGTGCCACGACAACCACCCCTTCGGACAGTGGGTGGAGGCGGACCTCGAATCGGCAGAGCGGCTGCCGCTCGACCCGGACCTCGTCCGCCGGTCGGTGGTGATCTGCTCTGACGTGATCGAGCACCTGGTGGACCCGGCCCCGGCCCTGTCCCTCATCCTGGCCCTGCTGCGGGAGGGCAGCGCCGCTGCCGTCCTGTCCACACCGGCCCGTGAGTGCCGCAGCGGCTACGACACCCCTGGACCGCCGCGCAACCCCAGCCATGTGCGGGAGTGGGCAAGCGACGAGTTCCAGGCGCTGCTGCGGGCGTCCGGATTCGAGATCCACTACGCGGGCCTCACCCGAAGCGACGACGCCTCCAACGGTCTGTCCACCCAGCTGCTCCTCGTCGGCGTGGGAGGGACGGAGGTGGGAGAACAGTGACGGCGGTTCCCCGGTCCAGGGGCCTGCGTGTCGTTCACCTGCCGGCTCGTACCCCGTACGCGTGGAAGCTCCAGAGCCCTGACTTCCACATCCTGAACGGGACAGAGATTCCCACGGGCGAGACTGTGCCAGAGGCGGTCAGCGCCGCATGGCTACTCGAACACGGCCCTCTCACGTGGCTCGACGTCCTGCACCTGCACCACATCGACTTCGAGGACATCGCCAACTTGGAGCGCCTGCTCGACGCGTGCCTGGGCTACGGGGTCAACGTGGTCTTCACCGCCCATGACACCCGGCCCATGGTCGGCAACGCCGAAGGCTTCGTCGAGCGGCTGCGGCTGCTCCGATCTGCCGAGGTCAGCTGGGTCTGTCTCACTGAGGGATCCGTCACGAGGCTCACGGAGGTCCTCGGAGAGCGTGTCACTGCAACGGTCATCCCCCACGGATACGTCGCTGCCCCGGAGTCGCTGGCTGACCTGGAGCGCGAGGCGTGGGACCCGGGGGCCAGGTACCTCATGTTCGGTGCCTCCCGGGCCAGCAGGGACCAGTTGTCCACCATGGCCAACTGGAGCCTGGGGATCACGGATCCCCACAGCACGCTCCACGTCCTCCTGCGCGCGTTCAGCCCTGCGGACTTCGCTGACGCCGGCCGTGCCCCGCTGCTCCTGGAGACGGCCCGGCACGATCCCCGTATCCGCCTCACCATGCGCCCGTATCCCACGGACGACGAAGTGGTCAGAGCCGGGCTGGCTTCGGACTCCCTGCTGCTGCCGTACCTCTGGGGGAGTCACTCCGGGCAGCTGGAACTGGCCTTCGACCTGAACCTGCTTCCGGTCTGCTCCTTCACAGGGCACTTGCCCGAGCAGTACGAGCGGCACAAGGGATTCGTCGAGGAACCCGAATGGTTCGATTGGTCGCAGGGGCATCCCAACCTCTTCGGAGAGAAGTTCCTGACCGCGCTGGAGAAGGCGGCAGCACGACTCGACTCCAGGCCCCGCCGCCTCGACCGCGAGTTCCTCGACTACAGGACCCAGGAACACAGGACGATCCTGGACGACTACGCCCACGTGTACGGGGGTGACCTGTGAGCGCCCCTCCGCGTATTTCGTGCGTGATCCTGTGCCACAACTACGGCCGATATCTCGACCAGGCCATAACAAGCTGTCTGAAACAGGAGCCTGGAAACTTCGTCCTTCACGAAATCATCGTCATTGACGACGGATCCAACGACGAAACTGAGGAGGTATGCCGTCGCCACGAAAAGAACGTCAAGGTCATCCGGAGGAGCCAGCAAGGTTTCGGCCAAACCTTGACCGACGCTTTTCTCCTCAGCACAGGCGACTGGGTGGCTCCGCTCGACGCCGATGACTGGTTCTACCCATCGAAGCTCCGTACGTGCGCCGAGGCGATGACGGGTGAAACGCTGTTCATCGAGCACTGGGAGAACGTCGTCGACTCCAACGGAAACCCCAAGCTGAAAGACCCGCACCCGGGCGGAAACACGAGCACGTTGGTGGTCCATCGCCAGGCTGCTCTCAGCCTCCTGCCGGTGAGCAACGAGATCTTCTTCCACGCGCTGCGCGAGGCCGGCCGCGGCGCCGTCCTCCAGGACCCGTTGACCTTCTATCGGGTCCACTCGCACAGCATGACCGACCGAAGTACGCCCGGCCTGTCGCAGGACTATCGGGCCGAGGTGTGTCTGGGGCTCTCGGATCGTCTCCGCATGATGTACGGGGACCCTCCCACCTGGGCGACCACTCGCCAGCTCAGGGGGATCTCCCAGCATTTCCGCGCACTCGCTTCCGGGCACAGAGTGGAATCCGCCCTGCAGCGAAAGGAGCACCTGCCCGCCATGATCTTCCTTCCGGGGATGCTCATCGCCACGCTCCGAGCCCGAGACCCAATAGCCCCGTGGCTCCGGTCCCTCTCCAGTGCGATCGCGGGCCGGCCGCTGGTACAGCTCTCGACAGCCCAAGGAGAGCGGGCTCAACCGTGATCATTCCGGTGATGCGACGAGGGCGGCGATGATAAAATCGCCGCTTCCAATCCCTACTGGTCAGGCCAGTTGTCCGACCCAGGAGCGTATAAGCGCCATGAGCCGTTTGAGCGAGTCTGTCACCCGTGTCATGCACATCCTCGATGGGGCGGACCTGGGCGCGGACTATACGGCCGCGCAGCTGCTCAGCGAGACGACGGCACGGCGCTCCCTGGACCTCTCCGACCTCTCCCCCGAGGAGCAGGCCGCACTGGTCGAGGGGCGTGCGAACCACCTGATCCCTTCGGCTGCGGTGCTCGCCGGGAAGATCGAAGCCGCACAGGCCGCCGGACGCCCGTTCGTCGTCAAGTACGGCATCGACCCGACCTCGCCTGACGTCCACCTGGGCCACGCGGTACCGATCATCATCGCCAGCCGGTTCCAGCGGATGGGCCACCACGTCGTCTTCATCATCGGCGACGTGACGGCCAAGATCGGTGACCCGTCGGGACGGTCCTCGGATCGACCGCCGCTCACCGACGAGGACATCGCCCGCAACCTGAGTGGCTACCAGCAGCAGGTCACGCCGTTCATCGATTTCGAGCGTGCCGACCTGCGCTTCAACGGCGAGTGGCTGAACAAGGTCACCCTGCCGGAGCTCGTCGGGGTTCTTGCCCGGGTACCGGTCTCCATGTCGCTCCAGCGCGAGGACTTCCGCACCCGGCTTGCCGATGGCCATGGGCTGTCCGTCGCCGAGTTCGTCTACTCCGTCGTCATGGCCTGGGACTCCGTGGCCATCGACGCCGATGTCGAACTCGGCGGTGTGGACCAGCTGTTGAACCTCCAGATGTGCCGCAAGGTCATGGAGATCTCGGAGCAGGACCCCGAGGTCGTCATCACCACCCCGCTCATCGAGGGCACCGACGGCACGGGCACCAAGATGAGCAAGAGCAAGGGGAACTACGTGGGCCTGACGGCGTCGCCTGATGACGTCTACGGCCGGCTGATGTCCATCCCCGACCACCTGACCGAGCCGTACCTCCAGCTGCTCACCGAGTGGACGGACGACGAGATCCGCGTGATCACCAAGCGTCTGGAGGAGGGGACCGCGCACCCGATGGCGATCAAGCGCATCCTCGCCGGCGAGGTGGTGGCCGCCCTCCACGGCCTGGACGCTGCTGCCGCCGCTCGCGCGGAGTTCACGGCGCGCTTCTCCAAGCGCTCTTTCGCGGACACCCAGAACCTCCCCGTCGTCTCCCTGAAGGACCACGCCGAGGACACGCTCGGGGCGCTGATCAGCCGCACGCTGGACTTCGCTCCCAGCATTTCCGCCGTGCGCCGTGTGGCTCAGCAGAAGGGCCTCCGTCTGATCCTTGAGGCGGACGGAGAGCAGGCACCTACGCCGCTCACCGAGGCGTCCGTGCAGCAGACGCTCGGTGAGGTCGTGAGCGAGGTTGGGGCACTCGAAGGTGCCGAGCTGTACCTCAAGGTCGGCCGTAAGGTCGCCCGCATCGACGTCTGAGTTCAGGCGCGGCGCCGACTCACCATCGTGAGTCGGCGCCGTTCTGCTTGCGCTCGATGCGACCCGCCAGCCGCGCGATCCAGGAGAGGCACTGATGGCGGGCGATGCCCTGGAGAAGTGTCGCTTTCGAGGTTGTGGGCGGCCAGGGCACGCCCGGAGAGACGGTGTGCTGTTATGCAAGACCGTCTGGTGCTGAAAGCTCCTGGTCGTTGCAGCGATGTGCTCGGCATCGATTCTTCAGACGTTATCCCAGTTCGCTGGGGCGATTTATTCATCCAGTTTGCTACGGCTGGTGCCGGAGGAGCGTCGCATTCGGTACCAAATCCGGCCCCACCAAGACGCTTGTCCCGCCAGAGGTTGAGGGATGGCCTCGATGTGCGCGGCGCGGTCGCGGGAGCTAGCGACTCGACTGGCTGCCGCCGAGATTCCTGGCAACCAGTCGATACGGTCGCTGCGGACGTAGTAGTGCGACCTGCACTGCTGTTGTCCGTTTCCAACGGACGGTCTCAGGGACACAGTGCCATCGAAGGTCAGGGTCCAGTCGTGCGGTCCGAATGGTGTGACGACCTTCGAACCACATCCGCACGCGCACAGATGGACTGCGGTTTCGAACTGCATCGAGATGTACAGCTTACCCGGCTCGGGTTCGGCCGGGATGTGCTCGATGAACACCGGCATCAAGGATCGAGCTTTCACGCGGCGGCCTCCGACCCGTCCCCAGCATCAGCGCTGGCCGGGACCGGCTCGGCGCCCAGTCCGATGCCCTCGTCTTGGTTGGTAGAGGTGCCGTAGCGGTTGTAGAGATCATTCGATTCGACCGCATACACGGTGTGCAGCTCGTTCTCGGTGTCAGCATAAAAACCGAGGTACTTCTTATACCGGAAGATTGCCAAGTTCGCAGTGAAGGAGTTCAGCTCGGCTACCTGCAAGTTGGTGTCGTACTCGGCGCCCTCCCCGGCGAAGTACGAGATGAGCCCATCTCGCTCAATATGCTCCACGCGACCCGGAAGAGACGTCGTGATGCGAATCTGCCCGTCGATGCATTCGGCGTCCTTGCCGACCCCGACACCAGTATCGATGAATGGGATACCGTTGACGGTCAGTGCCTCGATGATGACCTTTTTGTCCGGGCCCGTGTCCATCGCAAGAAACACAAAATCGGCGTCGAGGAGTTCGCCGACGTTTTCAGAGGTGACGTTCACCGGGTGAGCCTCGATGTGACGACGCATCTGCGAATACATCCGTGTGAAGTACTCGACCTTCTTCAGGCCCTCCTGTAGGTCCGCAAGGCTCGCGGCACCGGGGGCCCGGAAGGCGTTATGCGTGCGGAGGACGTCGCCGTCGTAGAGATGAAGCGCGTGTATCGGGGTCTTGGCGAGCAGGTCGAGCAGGTATGCGCCAGTGCCCCCGAGACCGACGATCACAACCTTCTTCAGCGCGAGGCGCGCGTTGACCTCGGTGATACCAGCCCTGCTGGAGAATGTGTCGAGGTAGCGGAACACACCATCGTCTTCGTCGGTCTCGACAGGCTTGAAGGTCAGCGGGGTCACCTCGGGGTCGATGGCCTGGGCTGGCCCGATGACCATCGCGGCGTAGTGGGTGACCTTTTCGTAATAATCTGGATAGCCGCCCGCGGGTTTCTGTGAGAAGCCGCAGCTCGCGGTGAGCTCCGGGCTGGCGGACCACTTCTCAACGCCATCGTTTACGAGCCCGTCGATGGGCTCGCCATTCTTGTTGCGGGGTACGCCGCCAACGAAACACATAACGTGGCTACTCGGAGCCGTCGCGGTGTCGCCGCTCAGATCCAGCGGGCAGACGAAGGATCCCCACTGAACCTGGGCGGCATCGTCCACGAACGGGATGTCGTCGATTACGAGGAACCCGTTGACGACGCGGACGGCGTACCCGTCTTGCACCAGACGGGCCAGGTCGGCGCTACTACGAACGAGTCGTGAGCCGGACATGGAAGTACGTGCCCTTCTTCTTGACCTTCACGGACTCGCCGGCGACCAGGATGCCGTCCCCGCCATGGGGTGCGATGGCGTTCTTGTAGGTGACGGTGAACATCGCCTGCGGGTCGTGGCCGGGGTACGCGAGCTGCCCAAGTTCGTCATAGGTCACGGTGTCGTGGTCGAGGGTGACCATTGTGCCGTTGATGATCACTTCGAACCCTTTATCCCTCTTGTCATGCTCCTGCTCGACACTGGGTGCAGTCATGACAGTCCCCTTCCATGATGCCCTCCGCTGATCGACGGGCTCGGATGCGAGTGTAGCATCAACATCATCACCCCATGGGTGATGGGGTGGGTGCGAGGTAGGGGGCCCTGAAATTCGGTGATGCCTGTAGACTCCGCGCGAAGTAGGTAGAAGCGTCATCAGCCGATGGGTGATGGAGAACAGGCACGTGGACCGGGAGTACATGGATGAGGAGTTGTATCGCCTCGCTACGGACCCCGGATTCCGGCCGCAAGGCTGGAGTGCCCGGGAGGTCTCGGACTTCCGCGTCCTCGTTCAGTGCGCGCGTGCAGCTCGGCTCGACGCCGACCTGCGGAACTCGCGCATGTTGCGCATCCATCCCGGTGACACCCACGACCTGAACAAGGCGCGGGCGAAGTTGAGTTCAGGCCGCGTTATCAACTTGACGTTCAAGAGCACAGAGAGCCACAGTGCCGTGATCTTCGAGCTATTGACTCCAGAGATGGAAGCCTCGCGATGACCACCCCTCCACACGACCCGCTGCCGATCGCCCAGGTGCCGGTTGGTGAACTCCTCGGGAGGGAGCTCGAGGCCAGGGACTGGTCTCAGGCTGATTTCGCTGCGGTTCTGGATCGCCCGACTCAGTTTGTCTCCGAGATCGTCACCGGCAAAAAGGAGATCACCAGGGAGTCGGCGGCGCAGATCGGCGCAGCCCTTGGTCATACAGCGGAGTACTGGCTCAACCTTCAGGACCAGTACCTGCTCGCCGAGCAGTTCAAGAATGAGAACGCCCAGGTAAAGCTGGATGAGGTGCGTCGGCGTGCCCGCCTAAACGACAAGGGCCCAATCCAGCTATTGAAGAGGCGCGGCTTTCTCACCGGCGCCACCTTGGATGCCCTCGAGGCCGAGGTGAAGGAACTTTTCGAGCTGGATTCCCTTGATGACGAGCCCGGATTCGCAGCGGCTGCTAGACGAGCCAACCGTAGCGAAGATATCAGCTCGCTGCAGCGAGCATGGGTCGCGTGCATCAGAAGGGAAGCGCGCAAGCTTCCGCCTCAGGAGAGATACTGCGCGAAACGTCTGAGGGAGCTTGCAGGAACTCTTTCGCGCACACTCAAGTCGGCCGCTGACTTCGAGGACCTACCTGACCTTTTTAGTGCGGTTGGTGTGCGTCTGGTATATGTCGAATCGCTTCCGGGTGCCAAGATTGACGGGTGCTCAATGCTGGTCGACGGATATCCAGTCATTGGCTTGTCTGGTCGCGGCAAGAGACTCGACAAGATCCTATTTACTCTTCTGCATGAGATTGCGCATATCTTGCTTGATCACGTCGACGCTGAACACCTCATCGTCGAGGGGCTCGATGAGGATCAAGGCAATGAAACGAAATGGGAGAAGGACGCAGACACGGAGGCCGCGGAGTGGGTTTTCCCGCACGGCATTCCTGACGTCCCAGATCGTATCGGTGCGCGTTGGGTCAATCAGTTGGCCGTTGAGCTTGACGTGGCGCGCATCGTTATCGTCGGTCACCTTCAACACCGCGGTCACCTTGACTGGCGGACGACCTTGGCGAAGAACGCTCCTTCGGTAAACGATGCTCTGGCATCGTGGGATTAGCTCTGGTGGGCGGCCGGCTGGCCGATCAGGCGGGAGTCCGTCGGGCCGGAGGCCACCGGCCCGAACACGGCTGGCTCCGCCCGCAGCATGCCCACATCGGCGAGGCAGTCCCGCCCAGCGCGACCGCGAGGGCCGACCGTCCAGGAGGACATTCCCCGGGTCGTGGACGGCCCGGTGCCCGGATCCAGGCGGACGCCATTGAACCGATGCGGCGATGCAGGCCGATGTCGGAAAAGGCGCGCTGAACAGCAGGTCAGCTGGTTTCTGCCGCCTCCGCCATGAGGCGGGACCGCTTCTCGGCACGCGGTTCGGCTTTCCAGTCGGGCAGGAACGCCGACAGAACTGGGTCGCTTTCGATCTTCTGTTGGGTGGACCGCATGCCTTCGTCGATGAGCGCGTCCCACTTCTCCGTGGCGAACTCGACGCGGCAGGGCAAGTCCTTGATGATCTTCTCGTCCAAGGTCAGGTAGTTCGACGCACGCCCCCTGGCGCCACGGGCCGCAGGCACGTACGCGTCGTCGCCGGCTTGGTCGGGAAGCAGGGAGATGAGGACCGCGTCCCCGTCCTCGGCGATCCTTCGGGCCGCCTTGTTGGCTGCCGAGATCTCTGCCTTGGAGGGATCCCGTTCCAGCATCTCGATCAGGGTGCTGCGGATGCTCACCGTCTTCCGGCTGGCCAGCGCAGTCTGCAGGGCCTGGCGGAAGGTCTGCGTCATCGATGTCATAGCGGCGATTGTTGCGAATGGCTGCCCCAAGGCCGCGCGCTTGAGGGCGGCGCTCGGTGCGTGTTCCCCCGTACGGCAGACGCACGGGGCGTGATCCCAGCGTGCTCACCCCTCACAAGTAGATTCGCTGTCACAAAGGCCGAAACTGCTGGGTTCACTGTCAGACGCGGCGATCGAATGGCCATGGGAAAGCAAGTTCGCCGGGGGCAGACAGGAAGGATCTCGCAAGGGCTGGTGTGCTGCTGCAAACCATGCCAACGTACAACCCCCAGACGAAACCTTCCCCTGATCCCACGGAGGCGCCCCTGCACCCGCACCACCCCAGCGAACCCTCCGATCCCGACTCGCCGGACCCGGTGTACTGGGTCACCCCGCGCCATCTGGCGGGTGACGACGGGGCCCTCGCCGAACGGATCGGCGACACCCTGGCTGGCCTCGGCTGGCGCATGTGGCCTACCTCCCGTCACACCCTGCTGTACGTCAGCCCAGACGAGCTGCGCGGCGCCGAATGGATCCTCGCGGCCTACCCGTTCGAACTGGGCGGTCTCCCGGTTGCCTGGCAGTTGAGCGCCCGCCCGGATGCCACCTCCGTGGTGCCGGCGTGGAACGCGTACTTCACGGCCGGCGTCCCGTTCGAGGCGATCACCGATCTCCTCGTGGCGATCGACGCCCGCGAGGCACCCGACCTCGGCTCCGAGGGGTCGGAGACGGTCCTCAACGCCCTGAGTGCCCGGGGCTGGATCCGCGATGTGGACCGCCCCCGCACCACCGCCACGGATCCCGGCTTCTCCTGCAACGTCTCCTTGGAGATGCTGCCGCCACTCATCCAGGACGCCGACCCGCGCCCCGACCTGGTGGGCTGGCAGGCATGGGCGGAACCCATCGTCAGCGCCCCCTATTTGTGGTGTGCCAGCTTCAGCACCAGCGCCCCCCATGAGCTGGTGGCGGCGTTCGTCGCCTCGCTCGCCTCACCGGCTCCGGTGCTCCGCCGAACCGTCCCTGCGAGCACCGAAGGGCGACTCACCGTGGTCCGTCGCAGCTAACGGCGCCCGCCCAGAGGAGCCGCTGTCGTAAGCGGCTCCTCGCCGATCTCCCGCGTGGTAGCAGGTCAGACGAGGCGTGCCCCCGCGCCCGCCAGATGACAGAGAAGGAGAGAGCCTTGTTCTTGTTCCGACGCGCTCGCGAGGACCGCGCGTTCCGTGAAGTCCAGCATGCGGGCCACGCGCTGCTCTTGCGGCTGCAGGCCACGCAGCCGTGGCCCAACTTCCCCGAGCCGACCCCCCAAGCCCCCACCGCAGGGGAAGCGGTTGTGCCCGACTTCCTGCCGCAGGAGCTGCGGGTGCCGTCGCGCCAGGACGTGGCCGGGGTGATGATGCGCTGGCAGCCACCGCTCGTCGTCGACGGCGAGGTCCGTACGTGCCCCGAGTGCGGCATGTACCGGGACTGGATCGTCTTCTGCATGCGCGACGACTCCATATGGCTGCGCTGCCGGGCCGGCCACGAGACGAAGGAGCCCGGCCTGGATGCGGTCTGGTTCAACCGCAACTCCGGTCCCGTCGACCGGTTCCACCCCACTCTCGAAGAGGGCCTGCGCCACCTCGGCCATTGACCTCCCGAAACCCCTGCCCCTTCGTACTGCCGGCGCCCGGAGGGCCGGCAGGTCAGACCGTCCGTTTCGCAGGCCACAACAGGCCACAAAGGGGTTTCCTATGCGCCTTCACGCCACGACCGTCCGCGGTCTCAGCGTCCTCGCTATCTTGGTCCTGGCGGGCTGTTCCCACGGCAGCGCCGCCTCCTCCCGCACGATGTCCTCCCCAACCGTCCCGGTGCACCCGGACGGCGAGAGTGTGGCGCCCGCTCCGTTGTCTTCGACTGCACTGGCGAAGCTGCTCTTGGACGAGAGCGACCTCGGCGGGGACTACACCCGCATGCCGCAGCGCGCGGCGGCCCACGACGACGTGACCGTGAACTGCCCGGCGCTGGAGAAGCTCGGCGGCGACGCCTCGACCAGCACAAGCCTCGCCTTCCCCCGCAAGGCGAAGGCGTCCTTCACCTACGCTGGGGGCGGCAACTCCGAGCTGGCGGAGGAGTTGTACAGCGCCACCGCGGCGAAGCTGTCCAAGGGCATAGGGGAGATTTTCGATGCGATGGTCTCCTGCCCCACGTACCAGGTGATGTCGGGCCACACCGTCGTCACCGTGGGCACGCAGGTGACGCCCGCCCCTGACCTGGGCGACGAGCAGTGGAGCCAGCTGCTCACCTACTCGATCGGTGGGCAGCGCAGCGTCGTCAAGCAGACGGCGATCCGGATCGGCAACGTCCTTGTGCTCGTCTCGGGCGCGCCGGGACTTGTGGACGCCAACCTGGAGAAGGCGCTCGACAAGGCCGAGGCAGCCTTGTGACCACCCTGTCGGCGTCGTTCGGCGCCGGCGCGCATGACTTTGTCGCCGTGCTCGCCGATTCCCTTAGTTCCAGTGCACCGGTGCTGTGCCGGGTACTGTCGGAGAGCACATTCGACCGGCTCCTGGACGCTCCAGCAGTTCCAGGACCTCCCACGCGGTGAAGCCGGGCCTCCCAGTTGGGGAGCCCGGCTTCGTGCTGCGGTGCCTCGTTCTGGCGTCTGACAGCGCGTCACCGCCCGCAGCTGAGATCGTGATCAGCGCCGCCGAGCCTGCGACGGCTGCGGGGCCGGGGCGGCTGCTGCCGTGTGCTCTGGAGCGTCGGGGCGCCGTGCTGCGCTGTCGCCCCAGGCTGGGCTGTGGGCTTGTGCTGCACGGGCTTGTGCGCTGGGTGCCGGCCTTTCGCTGAGGCGTTGGATGCGCCAGGCCAGGACTCGTGCGGGGCGGCGGGCGTCGTTCAGGGCACGCTGGTCGGCGACCTGCTGGAGGAGCCGTTCCGGGTCGTGTCCGGCTGCTTCTGCCTCGGCGAGGGCGGCGGTGAGAGCCGCGAAAGCGGGATCTTCGATGATCTGCTCCGCATGCTCGGGCACGGCCTGGCGTAGGCGGCGGATCTGCCGTTCCACGGCCTGCTGAGGTGGCTGGCGCTGCGCGAGGGCGGCCAGGGGTGCGGCTGCGGCTTGGTCGTAGGCGGCCTGGAGGTGGACCAGTGTCTGCTGGGCGCCGGCGACCTGCTGGTCGTGGTGGCGGAGCTGGTGCCAGCGGGCAGCGGCAACGACCACGAGGATCGCCGCGTCCAGGAACATCGCCAGGACGGCGCCGTCCTTGGAGGCGGGCTCGCGGACGATCGCCCGTACCGCGCCGCGCAGTGCGCGGGCGTGGTGATGTTCGGCCATGATGCGGGAGCGAGTGGCGCGCTCGAACGCGGTCGCCGCCTCTCGGAGTTGGGGGCGCAGGGGCTGGGGTGCGAGGAGGGGGAGGGCGTCGAGGGCTTCGCCGAAGGCGGCGAGGTGGGCCTGGGAGGCTTCGTCGTCCGTCTGGTCGAGGTGGTGGGGGATGCGTTCGGCGGCGGCGGTGGCCTGGTGCCAGGGGTTGGGCCTGCGCCGGCCTGGCTTGTCAGCGGACTGTGGGTCGATGCTCTCCAGGCGCTTTTGGATCTTGGGGAAGGAGAGGTCCGGGGCGAGTTCGGAGCCGGAGAACCAGACGGGCTCGTTGTCGGCGGTGGTGGTGTCTTCGCTGGCGACCTTGTAGCCGCGCACGTCACCCGAGGGGAAGTGGACGACCTCGACGAGCACGCCGTCGAGGTGGTTGAGCAGGTGGACGAACTCCTCCACGCTGGTGGCGGCGGCCACAGCGGTGCGCACGGTGGCGCGCAGCCGTTCGCGGGCGGGCTTCTCCTGGCCGGCGCGGCGGGCCTTCTCCTGCTCGGCACGGGTGGTCCGCTTCGCAGCGGTGCGGTCACCGCGGACCACTTCGAACAGGCCGTATTCCTTCTCAATGGCAGCGAGTTCACGGTCTGCGGTGAGGTAATCGTTCCAGTGACGGGCGGTGCGCAGATCCGCCCGGACCTTGGTGGCAGCGATGTGGATGTGGTCGGGGGCGTGGCGGACGGCGACCCAGCGGCATCCGTCCGAATCGCCTTCCGGTGCTATGCCGGTGGCCGCCACGACGCGGCGGGCGATGTCGGCCCATTCCTCGTCGCTGAGGATGCGGTCAGTCTCGGCGGCGCGGATCGAGCAGTGCCACACGTGCTGCTCGGGCGCGCGGCCGAGCCGTCGGGCCTGCTTGACGTGCAGGTCGAGGTCGGCCACGAGGAGGCTCCTGGTGGCGTCGAAGTCGTCGGCGCGGCCGGGGTCGGGGGCGAAGCCGTCCCAGGAGGCGACCAGATGGGGGTCGGTGTGGTCCTTGGCATTCTTCGTGTCGAACAGGTACCGGATCAGTCCGGCGGTTTCCTTGCCGCTGCGGATCTTCGCGATCATCGGGCGGCCTTCTTGGTGACGGCCTGGTTCGCGGCTGTGGCGATGTGGCGGACGGTGGCGCCGACCGCGGTCAAGGTGCGTTCGCCCTGGGCCAGGACGGTGGTATCCCCAGGCTGTATATGGCCGCCGGAGTTCAGCTTCTTGGCGATCTGGTTGATGTTGTGGCCGATCTTGACGACCTCGCCACGCAGGGCGGTCAGTTCGTCGATGTAGTCGTCGAGCGGGGTTCGCTGGCCGGGCAGGGCGAGGTCGCCCTGGACGTGGGCCATGACGACAGCGCCGACGTAGTGGGCGCCGGCGATGTTCAGCGACCGCGCCATGGCGAGGATCTCGGTCTTCTCGTCGAGGCTGTAGCGGGCGTCGACACGCTCCTTGCGCTGGCCGTTCGGGTCAGGCTTGCGACGTCGGGCGACACGGTGCAGCGCGGCGGCTTCGGCGGCGCGCGGCAGCTGGGCGGTGACGGTGTCGGCGATCTGTTCCTCCTCGGGTGCCCCCTGGCGCCCGAGGTCCTCCGCCACCCCCGGGGTGGAGACTTCCCCGTTGCGGCCGTCCTTGGACGGTCCAGCGGGATACCTTGCTGGCGCACTGGTGGCTGTGGTGGTCGTCATCTCCTGCTGGTGCGACGGGGGTTCGTGGTTCTGGTTGTGCATGAGGTGACTCTCCATAGGGTGTTGATGGCCAGTCAGTGACGATCGGCCTCGTCCCATACCTGTCAGGGCGAGGACGGGTGGAGCGGCGGTGTCGGGTTGACTCGTTGCGGTGCGGTCGCTCGTCCCCGCGGATTTGCGCGGGGACGAGCGATGCGAGTTGCGCCGGAGCGATGGGAGCGCGGGGGCTCAGGGAGCGCCAGCGGGGGTCATGTCGAGGTCGTCCTGCCGCTGACAGGTGGCCTCATCGAGTTCGGCTTGCAGGACGTCCTTGAGCTTTTCCGCGTCGGCCCTGCCGATCGGGAGGCCCTTGCCGCGGATCGTCGCTTCGATGTGGCGGCGCGAGGCACGGTCTCCGCGTCCCAGTGGCGCGGTGCGGGCAATCGCGAGGTACTCGTCGGACACAGCGCTGGGCTTCTGGTCTTCCGGCTCGGCGGAAGACTGCGGGGTTTCCGTCACAGTGGCGGCGCCCTGCGCCACCTCGGCAGAACCCCGAGCCACGTCGGCCTGACCGTCCGCCACGTCGAGACCTGCTGGCTCCGGGAGACCGTTGTGGCGTTCGGTGGCGTCGGGTGGGTCGGCGACGAGCTGGTGGATCTGCCGCATCAAGACGCCGAAGGCCAGCAGCGCGGCTGTCGGGGGAACCGCGGCGACCACGTAGTCGAGGAGAGGCACGGCGCCGGCGTTGCCCGTGCCGTTGACCCCGGCCACGTTGAGGGCGATGGAACCGATCGATCCGGTGGCGGTGAGGGCGATGGCCCAGCCGTCGGCGACGCGGCGCAGACCCGCGCGGAGCATGAGGAGTTCACCCGCGACGATGAAGGCGTCCAGGGTCGCGGGCCAGGCCCACTGACGGACCGGGGAGTTCTTGAGGCCGTGCTGTCCGGCGACCTCGGCGAGGTGCGCGTACGACAGCCAGAACCCGCCGGCGGTGAGTGCCACGATGACAACGCCCGCCGCGACGAGCGCGTACCGCTCAGCAGCCTGCTTGCTCGTCATCGGCCGTCCTTCGCCAGGGCGATGGTCCTGGTGAGTGGGTGTGGAGAGGGTGGTCAAGCGGGGTTCTCCTGGGGTGGTGGCGTGGTCCGTCTTTGCCGTCCTGGCCGTTGCAAGCGCAGGTCAGGGCCGGTACGGCAGGGGGTCGGTGTTCCGTCTTGGCGGCGCCGGCGCGTCCTATGGGCACGCACGGGCGGCGGGTGCTGCGGTTCGGTGGCCACGGACGGATCGCATCCGCCTTGCCGTCCCGGCCGCATGTGCTGTGACCTGCGGTGATACGGCGGGGACGTCCGGGACGGCACAAGACGGATGTGGGCGGCGTCCCGGCGGGCAGCAACGTCGGTCATGATCATGTTGCCGTCCTGGCCCCGGTTGCCGTCTTGCCTGCATGCCGTTTGACCTGCGGGATTACGGCAGGGACGGCAAGGACGGCAACCGGGGACTGGGGGGTCTCAGCCCTCGCTGCGCGCGGGGCCGGTGTCGACCGGGTGGACGGTCGGGCAGTAGCGCCGCCACGCATCGAGGAACTTGTTGCGCGTGTAGCCCTTGCGCTGGGTGCCGTCGGCGAGGCGGACGTTGCCGGGCCTGATGTCGAAGTCGCGCAGCAGCGAGCCGAGCTCACGCGGGCCCAGTCCCTTGCGACCCCACTCCGCCCACGGGCCTTCCAGGTCCTGGCGCAGATGGTGCAGGAGTTCGTCCGTGGAGAGGCTGTCGACCTCACGCTGGGCGACGAAGACCCGCCGGATGTCGGCCAGGATCCGCGCTGAGCTGGGGTGATCCTCCTCGGCCGCCACTTCGGCCGCCACCATCTGCGCGCACGCCGCGCGGGCGAGGCGGGGCCAGGGCCCGGCGGCGAGATCGGCGACGATCACCAAGGGCTCCCAGGTATCGGCGGCACGGTCCTCTACCGGCATCGCCGGTTCCAGGTCGGCGGCCTCGTCGAGCAGCGGCCGCGTCCATGCGGCGATGCGGTCGCGCAGGTCGTGGAGGGCGGGGGTGTCACGGCGGGAGCGGAAGGGTTTGACGCTCTCGCCCTCGGCCCGGCGGCGCATGCGGATGACCACCGACCGGTCCATGATCGTGTCGGGCAGGTCGCCGATCCCGGCCAGGGCGGCCATGGCGAAGGTGGCGAACCGGTGCGGGGTGTGGTCGTTGCCGACGACGCGGGTGACGTACCGGTTGCGCTGGTGGCCGGCGTTGAGCAGGCCACGCATCTCCTCGTTCTTCTCCGCCTGCTTCGGCGTGCCGAAGATGGTGTCGGCCTCGTCCACCAGCAGGGTGGGCGGTTCGTCGGTGATGGAGCGGAAGATGGCCGCCGGCGTGGTGTTGATGGTGAGCATCGGCTCGTGGACCGTCTCGGTCAGCACGTCCAGGAGCCGTGACTTGCCGCACCGCTTCGCCGGCCCGACCACCGCCAGGCGCGGGGCGTGCTGCCACGCGGGCTGCAGGTGCGTCGCCGCGACCCACAGCGTGACCGCGTCCAGCGCCTGCTGGGAGGGCAGGATCACGAACTGGGCTATCTGGGCACGCAGTTCGTTCAGCAGCTCGGCGCCGTACGTCGGCTCCGGGTCTGGCACCGCCTCCTCGGCGGGCTGATCTACCGGAACCGTATCCGGTGCCCCGCCGTCGGCCGCCGGGGCGGCTTCGGGCGCGTGGCCGGGCCGGCCGGGCACCGCGACGGTCGGCCACGCCGCTTTGCTGGGTGCGGAATAGGGCTCGGGTGTCGTAGGTTGCACAGGGCAGCTCCTTATCCGGTGACATCGGGCATGCAGGCCCGACTCACGCAGGTCGTTCGTTGGTATGCGGGCAGTGGAGTGTGCGGAGCCTCCGGCGTTGGCGCGCCGGGGGCTTTCTCGCTTCCCTGACCGGGGCGAGGGAACACGGACAGTACGTCCACGTCCGGCCACAGTCCAGCGTTTCTGTGTCAGCTCAGCGCAGAAGCGTCTGCTACGGGCTCGGGTGGTCATGCGGCCAGGCCGAGCAGGTGCAACAGGTCGGCGGTCACGACGCGGTACGCCTTGCCCAGCCGCAGGACCTTGCACGGGTACTGGCCCCGCTTGGCCAGCTCATAACCCTTGCTCCGACCCAGCCCCAGCGCCCGGTTGCCGGTGTCCAGGTCAACGGCGGCGGGCAGGGCCAGCAGCTCCTCCCGCGTCATGCCCTTGGCCTGCTCCGCGCTCTCGTTGTCGCGCATAAATGCTCCGTCCATGAGTGAGCCCTCGGCGAACGCGGCATCACGTCCGGCTCCAGGCGATCACTAACCATCATCGGGAAGCTAATGTGTCTCCATGACACAACGCGGTTTTGATCCTGGAGATGACGAGGACGACGTCCCGGAGTGGGTGGATCAGGTGATGGCCACGGTGGCCGCCGAGGTCCGCAGACGAAGGAAGGAGCTACGCATGAGCGCCCAGGACCTGGCAGACCGCTGCGAGGAGATCGGCCACCCGATCCCGCGCAACGTGATCGCCAACATGGAGTCCGGCCGCCGCGCCAACCTGCCCCTGGTCGACGTCCTCGTCCTCGCCGAAGCCCTGCACACCTACCCGATCTGCCTGCTCTACCCCGTCGGCTACGTCGACCGAGTCCAGCGCCTTCCCCTGCAGCACTCCGACCCGACATGGGATGCCATGCGCTGGTTCACCGGCGACAGCGAGGACTTCGGCATGGAAGACGACATGCTCCGCTCCTTCCGCGCCCACATCCACCACCAGCGCGCCGCCCTGGCCGCCCTGAAAGGCGAGAAGCATGAGCGCTGGAAAGCCGAGACAGCACCCAACCAGGCAGAACGCGAGGAAGCCGTACTCGCCCAAGCCGACTACGCAGAAAGGGCGTTGGAAGCCAAGTACCGGCTCCGCAGCGCCCGCGCCTTCATCCGAGAAGACGGCGGCACACCACCGCACCTGCCACCGGAACTCGCCGACGTCGACCCACCCGTCGGCAACACCGATGAGGAGAATGATCTTTGAAGGGTTCCACCCACCGCCGCTGCTACTGCCGCGACGCCCACACCGGTAAGCCACTCGGTAAGCAGTGCCCGAAGCTCTCCAGCCGCAAGCACGGCTCGTACTCCATACGCCAGGAGCTCCCGCCCCGCGAGGACGGCACCCGCCGCTCCTTCAGCCGCGCCGGCTACGAGAGCCTCAAGGCCGCCCAGGCCGACCTCGACCACATACGCGCCCTGCTCGGCCTCGCCGACACCGACGACCCCGAGGGCATGGCGCTGATCGCCGCCATGCTGGAGGAGGTCGGCGACGAGAAGTCGCCACTGCCGGATGTCGAGGAGACCCGCCGGCGCCTGAAGTCCGGTCAGGACCTGATCGGTCGCCTGACCGTCGGCGAGTGGCTCGATCGGTGGCTCGACGGCAAGCGCATCCGCAAGTCGGGACTCAGCCGCTACGAGACCGATATCCGGTTCCATTTGAAGCCTCGGATCGGCTACCACCGTCTCGATCGGCTGCGCGTGAGCAATCTCAGCGACATGTTCACGGCCATCTCCGACGCCAATGCCGAGATCCTGGAGCAGAACGCCCAGCGCCGTGCCGCGGTCGAGGAGTTGGCCACCGTGCCGTGGAAGGGCCTGGAGAACCGCGCCCGCCGCAAGGTGATGAAGACGGCGATCGATGCCATGCCGCCGTTCCGGCGTGTGACCGGCCCGGCTACCCGGCTGCGTATCAAGGCCACGCTGCGGTCTGCGTTGAACGACGCGATCGGCCAGCAGATCCTCACCTTCAACCCGGCCGCCCACGTCGAGCTCGACCCCGTGCGCAAGCCGAAGGCTCTGGTGTGGACCGACGCGCGGGTCGCCAGGTGGGAGCAGACGGGCGAGAAGCCCTCCCCCGTCATGGTCTGGACGCCCGAACAGACCGGCGCGTTCCTCGACTTCCTCGCGGAGGACCGGCTGTACGCGATGTGGCACCTGATCGCGTTCCGCGGTCTGCGGCGGGGCGAGGCATGCGCGCAGCCCTGGTCGGAGACCAACCTCGACGACCACTCCCTGACGGTCTCCGCCCAGCTCGTCCAGGACGGGTGGGAGGTCGAGACCTCCGAGCCCAAGACGGACAGCGGCTTCCGCGTGGTCGCGCTCGACGACGACACCGTCAACGTCCTGAAGCGGCACCGCGAACAACAGGACGCGGACCGCGAGGAGTGGGGAACGGCCTGGGTCGAGACCGGCATGGTCTTCACCCAGGAAGACGGATCCTGGCTGCACCCCGGCAAGGTGACCGACCTCTTCGAGCGCCTCGTCGCCGCCTCCGGGCTCCCGCCGATCCGGCTGCACGACCTCCGGCACGGGGCGGCCACGCTCATGCTCGCCGCCGGCATCGACGTGAAGATCGTGTCGGACACACTCGGGCACAGCGACACCCGAATCACGCGGGACATTTACCAGAGCGTCCTGCCACAGGTCGGCAAGAACGCGGCCGAGGCCACCGCCAAGCTGGTCCCGCTTCAGAGGAAGACCCAGGCGGAGGAGGCCCGTCAGGCCACCAAGAAGGCCAAGAACAAGGCGAAAGCCGAGGCCAGGGCCAATAAGAAGAGCAAGCGGAAGAAGCCCAAGAAGTAGGGCACCGGACCACTCCGCTCACCCATCGCTCACTCAAGCCATCTCGCGGCACCCCGGCCGTGTGACGCGCCATGCCCCGAGCAACACAAAAGGCCAGGTCACGGGCTATGTGACCTGGCCTTTTCCGGAGCCGCCCTCGGGATTCGAACCCGAGACCTCGGCATCACATCGGCAGCATCATCGCTCCTGGTTCCTCGTCCCAATTGAGACCGAATCGGTGGGGACTGCCGAGGTTGCGAAGCCGCTCCGCTCGCTGGGTTATGAAACCTCGCACATCCCTGGTCAGCACATCTCGCATGGCCGCCCACGCGGCGTGACGGCTGTCTGGAACAACGGGAACCTCGCGCCGCAGCTCGGCCTCGGCGGCTTCTCCCAGCGAATGCGCCCACCGGCCATCCTGCTGCCACGTGATCCACTTGGAGCTTCTGATCGCGTTCTTCAAAGAAGCCACGTTGTACCGATATCCGAGTTGCTTCAGGCAGTAGTCCAGCGCATCCGCTGTCATGGGCTCGTTGGCTGCGAGCAGAACCAGCCGACTCGCCCCTTCCAAATTTCGAGGGCCCGGCAGGGGGCCGTGGCGGTACAAGGAGTAGGTTCCTTGACCGGCCCAACAGAAGCGCCGGTCAGGCGAAAGCACCGCATTGGCACTGGGGACACCGATTTTGTGTCCGTAATCGCTGTGGGCAAGGCGAACGAAGTCACGTACGTGCAGGGGTGATCGGACCGAACAGGCAATCGCGTACATGACCTCTGCATGGCTCTCCCAGCGTGGCCCCCCGCAGCCGCAACGCCTGCTTTCCCATGACGACAGGGCGGCGCCGCAAAGGGGGCAGGCATCACAGGCATCGGCCGTCATCCCGACTCTCCATAACACGAAGCTAAGGAGGTCACCCTGCGCTCCAGTCCAGGGACGTAGTCACCGGACTCGCCAGGACGGGGCCGATGTCCTCTTCGGTGTCGGGACCGACCGCGTCCAAGTAACGGGTGACGGCCTCCTCGTCGATGATCACTAGGTTGTCACCCGACGCAGCCTCGATCAGGCCCTGTGCCTTGCGTAGTACGTCGCGCGGCTTGCGATTCGATCGCCTGAACAACGCATCTACCGCCTCCGACGTGAACGGGTACACGTCCCCTCGCGGCCGATCGTCTTTTTTGCGAGCAGCAGCGAGATACTTAGAAAGGAGCTTGACTGCCGAGTCCAGATCACGAAGCGCCGGCAGGACCACGATCCGGTGCTTGTTGGCCTCCGAGATCTCGAACGTCGGCAGGTCCGCGAGTTCCCAGGCCGTGCCGATGGTTAGTGCTGCTCGAGGATGCATGGTTACCACGATGTTGAGCATGTCGGCCATAGGCAGCGTTTCGAGGATGATGTCGCGGAACCGTTCGGTTTCGAGATCACGCTTGGCCTTCGCCGTAGTGGTGCTCGCGAGGTCCTCCAGCTGGTCGCAGCAGAGCAGGACGTGCTTCATGCCTGCTGCCGCGGCGAAGAGGAGGAACGTCGCGAGATACACAGCGCCGTTCCGGGTCCGCGAAGCAGGCTTGACCTTGTCCAGGTAGTCCTGGGCAACGGTCGAGTCCGCGTCGCACAAAGCCAGGATGAGCTTGTCGTCGGGCGGCCCCAGAGTCCGGCCCCGAAGATCTCGATGCTGCTCGACCACGATCTTCGCCAGGCTCTGCGGATCGTCGGTGGCGGTCCGTGCGACAAGTGCCTCACGTAGGCGCTGGACGAGCGTAAGGCTTGTATTAGCGGCCCGGAAATCCGTCGCGTACTCGACGGCCGTGAACAGAGCGGCACTCAGGGAACGGATCTGGGCAGTGTCGAAGCTCGTCAGCAACCCGCAGATCGGTTCCTCGGAGGCATCGTCCTCATCGAGGCCGCAGCTCAAATACGCAGCACGGCCGAAGTCCTCGTTGAGACTCCATGTGAGGTGCTGCATGAGCACAGACTTGCCGAACCCACGGGCGTCAGAGTCGCCCGGGCCGGTACCCGTCGACCACAGGTAACCGAACCGCAGACCGGAAAAGGCTGCCCCAAGCACAAATTTCTCGACGGCCTCCTCGAATTTGTCCGCGTTGACGTCCGGCTCGTAGAGGAGTCCGTTCTCTCGCACGTCGGCGCCCCCCAACCGGGCGATGCCCGTGGTCGGGAAGGGGTTTTGACGCAGTCCCCATTGCTTCTTAAGCCAGACGGGGCCCGCGCTACGGGTTGAGGCGGTCATCGTGTCAGGTCTCCTGGGTGGTGGTTGAAGTGGCGTGGACAGTGGGTTCCTGTGCAACGCTGATCACGTTGAACACACGTCGGAGCCCACTCGCACTGGGAATGATCAAGGGCTTGGTCGAAGCAGGGGCGACCCTCAGCGACGCCTGATCGAGGTGAATACTCAAACCAAGGCCGGGGTGCTCGCCTGCGAGAGCTTCCCGCAACGCCAGATCGAACTCGTCGTCGCTGATCCGTTGCTTCCAGCAAACGGCCGCACGCAGCTGCCAGACGGGCAGGTACATGCCACCGGCTGCGTCGGCCCTTTGCTCGCGCCAGATCGCCCAGACGGCGTCGAGGGCTGCCCGACGCACCTCCTTGCCGACTCGCCGGCTGATCGCGACGGCATCGCCGCTACCCGTCACCACGGCGGTGGGCCAGAGCCGCATCGCTGAAGGTCCTGGTGCGTAGTAGCTGAAGTTGGCCAACCCCAGAAACCGAGTCCACCTGCGTAGCAGCTCGAGGCTGATGTAGTCCAAAGGACAGCCGGCCGCGCCAAATACGAACCGGGCCATGGCCTCTTCGCACGTGGTGGCGAACTGCTTTCGGCTGATCTCCTTCTCCCGGGCGCGCGCCCGCTCCTCGAAGCGGCGGACATAGTCGCGGACGCTCTCACTGATGGCCTCGGGCTCCGCAGTCCAGCCGAGCGTGCCCTGAGCTGCCGCGTCCGTAGCGAACGCGACGAACGCGTCAAGGTACGCCGCGTTAGTGCCGTAGCCCGACGCACTGAACCTCAAGAGGGGAATGGTCAAGTGAGTGGTGCTGCTGTCCGGTCGGGCGCCCAGGAGGCGCAGAAAACCCTCGAATTGCGGATGCGTGTTGAGCAGTACGCCAGTGAGCGCGTTGTACGCGGCGCGACCGTCGGCGGCGACAAGCGCCGCCCATCTCTCCCCCGCAGGGGTGAGAGTGAACACCGAATCGGCATGCGCGTATGCGGAGTTGGGACTGGAGGGAAGGATGTGCTTCTCGACCCATCCGAGACGCATCAGCTCCTTGAGGACGTCGACGGTGTTGTGGACGTGCTTCCTGGTGTCCGACCGCGCTAGCTCCCACTTGCGGGCAGAGTACGAGCCGTCCGTATCCCCCTCACGCGCCACCGCAGCAGCTCGGTCGACGAGAGCACGACGCACCTGCTCGAAGGTTGCGCCCTGAGCAACGTTGCCGATGGCGACCTCGATGTACGCGAGGTCCTGCAGCCGTGGAATGCCCACACCCCCGACGCTCACCCTCGGCCTCCGTGGAACACGGTTGCCCGGAACCACCGGGCCGACGTCTGCGAGCTACGGCACGAACGCCCCCTGAGGGGCAGGCAGTGAATGAGGCGCATCAATGCTCCGATGACAAGAGGGGCGTGGCGGATGACAACCACTGTCACCACAACCAACCCACGCCACAAGGGAGTTATTAATGTAGGCGCTCTCATGGGGCATGAGAGCCGGAACATATATATAAGAGCCCGAGGTTCTGCCCGATACGCGACGACCAGCCCGCCGAGAATCGCTTCGGGCCGACGGCTGCCCCGCGCTAAGAGAGATCACCACGACAAGCAGCGGGTGAGATGAGATGGCCACCGCCGCAGGTGTCAGTACGCCTCGCTCCGCCCGCGCAGCGCACATGCGGAGATGTCCTGCGCTCGGAGCGAGCAGGCCCCAAGGCCGTCGTGAAGGCCAAGCGGGTGAAGCCCAAGAAGTAGGTCGGCGAGCCGCTCCGCTCACGCATCGCTCACGCAAGCACTTCCACGGCATCCCCGTCGTGCGGCTCGGCATGCCCCGGGCATGAAAAAACCCCAGGTCACGGCGAGTGAGTCCTGGGGTTAATCCGAGCCGCCTTCGGGATTCGAACCCGAGACCTACGCATTACGAGTGCGTTGCTCTGGCCATCTGAGCTAAGGCGGCGCGCCGTCCGCACCATGGTGCGGTCAGCAACGTCGGTAAGTCTACACAGTTTCCGGGGGTGCTCCGCACCAGCCCGCGGCGCACCCCCGGAGGGTCCGGCGACCGGCTAGGAGCAGCGTTTCCCGTCCGCGGGAGGCGTGCCGCGGAGCAGGTACGCGTTGATCGCGGAGTCGATGCAGGCGCTGCCGCGGCCGTAGGCGGTGTGGCCGTCGCCCTCGTAGGTGAGCAGGCGGGCCGAGGCGAGCTGGGCGGCCAGGGCGCGGGCCCAGCGGTAGGGGGTGGCCGGGTCGCGGGTGGTGCCGACCACGACGATCGGGGCGGCGCCCCGGGCCTCGATGCGGTGCGGCGCACCCGTGGGTCCGACCGGCCAGTACGCGCAGCTGAGGGAGGCCCAGGCCAGGCCCTCGCCGAAGACGGGGGACGCCTTCTCGAAGGCCGGGACCGCCTTCTCGACCTCCTCCGGGGTGTCGTAGGCGGGCGGGAGGTCGAGGCAGTTCACCGCCGCGTTGGCGGACATCAGGTTGCTGTAGCGGCCGTCGCCGTCCCGCTCGTAGTAGCTGTCGGCGAGGACCAGCAGCCCGGCGCCGTCCTTCTCCTTCATCGCCGAGCTCAGTGCCTCCCGCAGTTGCGCCCAGGAGCTCTCGTCGTACATCGCCGCGATCACGCCGGTCGTGGCGAGCGCCTCGCCGAGGGTGCGGCCGTCCGCGTCGCCGGTGGGGACCGGGTGGGCGTCGAGCTTCCGGAAGAAGGCCTTGAGCCTGCGGCCGACCTGACCGCTCGGCGGGCCCTTCGCTCCGAGCGGGCAGTCCGGCTGCTGCACACAGTCCTTCGCGAACGACTGGAACGCCGTCTCGAAGCCCGCCGTCTGGTCGAGGTTCAACCGGCGCGCGGGCAGCGAGGGGTCCATCGCGCCGTCCAGCACCAGCCGCCCCGAGCGGCCGGGGAACAGCCCCGCATAGGTCGCCCCGAGGAACGTCCCGTACGACGCCCCCACGTAGTTCAGCTTCGCGTCGCCCAGTGCCGCCCGCACGATGTCCATGTCCCGGGCCGTCTCGACGGTCGACACATGCCGCAGCAGTTTCGCCGAGTGGGCGCCGCACGCCTCCGCGAACTTCTTGTAGGCGTCGACGAGTTCGGTGGTCTCCCGCGCGTCGTCGGGCGTGCTGTCCGTCTGGGTGTACGTGTCCATGTCCCGCCCGTCGAGGCATTCGACGGGCTCGCTGCGGGCGACCCCGCGCGGGTCCACGGCGACCATGTCGTACCGGGCCCGCACCTCGGCCGGGTAGCCGATCCCGGCGTACGCCTGGAGGTAGCCGACCGCCGAGCCGCCCGGTCCGCCCGGGTTCACGAACAGCGACCCGAGGCGCTTGCCCGGCCCGGTGGCCTTCTTGCGGGCGACGGCGAGCCGGACGTCCCCGCCGGCGGGCTTGTCGTAGTCGAGCGGCGCCTTCAGCGTGGCGCACTGGAAACCGGGGACCCCGCAGCTGTGCCAGCGTGCCTTCTGTCCGTAGTACGGCGACAGGGCGGCCGGCGTCGACCGCGGCAGCGCGCCCAGGGCCACGTCGGCGGCCGAGGTGGCCGAACTCGTCGAGGCTCCCGCGGAGCAGGCGGTGACGAGCAGCGCGGCGACGGCGAGGAGGGCGCCGCCGGCACGGGCCGAGCGCGCCGGTGCCGACGCCCGCGCCCGACGAAGGGGAAGCTTCCGGCCGGTGTGGCGGGGATTTCGCCTGATGTGCATCGAGCGAGCCTAACTCTCCGCGTTGGATCACATGCCCTGAGTGAACAAACCGGCCCGTACGAGTGACACCGTCAACGTGTGATCACCCGCCGGTTCTCAGCCCGCTCTGAGCGTCATGGTCATCGCCTCCACCGCGAGCAGCGGGGCCACATTGCGGTCGAGGGCCTCACGGCAGGCGCCGATCGCCTCGATACGGCGGAGTGTGGTCTCCGGAGAGCTGCCGCGGGCGATCCGCTCCAGGGCGTCCTCGGCGTCCGCGTTGGCGATCGCCACCCGGGAGCCGAGCTGGAGGGCGAGGACGTCGCGGTAGAACGCGGTGAGGTCGGTCAGGGCCAGGTCGAGACTGTCGCGCTGGGTCCGGGTGCGGCGGCGCTTCTGCCGGTCCTCCAGGTCCTTCATCACGCCGGCCGTGCCGCGGGGCATGCGGCCGCCCTGCGAGGCGCCCATCGCCGTCTTGAGCTCCTCGGTCTCCTTGCCGTCCGTCTCCTCGGCGAGCTGCTTGGCGTCGGCGGCCGCCGCGTCGACGAGCTCCTGCGCCGCCCTGAGACAGCCGCCGACGTCGTCGATGCGCAGGGGCAGCTTCAGCACGGCGGCCCGGCGCTCGCGCGCGGCCGGGTCGGTGGCCAGGCGGCGGGCCCGGTCGACGTGGCCCTGCGTGGCACGGGCGGCGGCCATCGCGGCGGCGGGCTCGACGCCCTCCCGGCGCACGAGCATGTCGGCGACGGCCTCCACGGAGGGGGTGCTCAGGTTCAGGTGCCGGCAGCGGGAGCGGATCGTCGGCAGGACGTCCTCGATGGACGGCGCGCACAGCAGCCAGACCGTGCGGGGGGCGGGCTCCTCCACGGCCTTGAGGACCGCGTTGGCCGACTTCTCATTGAGCCGCTCGGCGTCCTCGACGAGGATGATCTGCCAGCGGCCGTTCGCCGGCGAGGTGAACGACTTCCTGACGGTGTCCCGCATGTCGTCGGCGAGGATCTGGGAGCCGACGGCGGCCACGGAGCTGACGTCGGCGTGGGTGCCGATGAGGGCCGTATGACAGCCGTCGCAGAACCCGCAGCCGGGCGCTCCGCCGAGGGCCCGGTCCGGGCTGACGCACTGGAGCGCGGCGGCGAAGGCCCGCGCCGCCTGGTTCCGGCCCGCTCCGGGGGGTCCCGTGAACAGCCAGGCATGCGTCATCTTCGACGCCTCGGGCGGCGGGGCTCCGGTGGCGACGGCGGTGACCAGGGCGTCGGCGTCCCGAGCGGCGGCCGCGAGCTGCTCGCTCACCCTCTCCTGGCCGACCAGGTCGTCCCATACGGTCATGGATCACGCCGCCCTTTCGTCATGTCGCGCTACGGGATCCATTGTGCGGGCGAGCACTGACAACCGGCCCCGGCCCCGGTGGGCGGCCGCGTGCCGGTGGGGGCTCGCGGAGTTTCCCGCGAGCCCCCACCGGCATGTACCTCTCAGCGCCTGCGGCGCCGGTCGTCCCCGTGCTCGTCGTCGTGCGGTCCGAGCAACTCGTCGGCGAGCGACGGCAGATCGTCCAGCGGGGTCTCCTCGGCCCAGTCCGAACGAGCCCTGCGCCGAGGTGTCCCGTCCGCCTCGACCTGCGGCAACTCCCGGGTCCGCTCCTCGTCCCGGAAGTACCCCGGCGGCACCCGGTCCGAAGGCCCCTGCCCCGGCGCCGGAGGCACGGGGGGCAGCACGGCCGTCTCATCTGCGGCACCCGGCGGCACGGGAGGCAGCACCGCGGTCTCGTCCGCGGCACCCGGCGGGACCGGCGGCAGCACCGCGGTCTCGTCGGCCGCACCCCGCGGAACCGGCGGCTGCGGCAGCTCGGCCGTCACCTCGGAGTCGGAGGCGGCGGCGCCGGAGGCCCCGCCCGCGGAGGAGTCCTCGTCGTCCTTCTCCATGGGCACCCGGGGCAGCACGGCCGTCTCGTCCGCCGGACCGCCCGACGCGTTGGTCGGCGTCACCACGGGCGTGGGCACGGTCGCCGCGTCCATCCCCGCCGCGGGAGAGGCGGCCTGCCTGGGCCCCTCCTCCGCAGCGGCGGCCGCGGCCTCGGCGAGCCGCCGGGCCTCCTCGGCCCTCAGCAACGCCTCCTCGGCCTTGCGCTGCTTCTCCAGCCGCCGCTCCTCGGCCTCGGCGCGCAGCCGCGCCTCCTCCTCGGCCCGCTTGCGGGCGGCCTCCGCCTGGGCCTTGCGCCGCGCCTCTTCCTCGGCGCGGGCCTTCTCCTCGGCGAGGAGCCGTGTCCGCTCCTCCTCGGCCCGCCGGTGCGCTTCCTCGGCCCGCAGCCGGGCCTCCTCCGCCTGGCGTTCGGCCTCGCGGCGCTGGGCCTCCTCCAGCTCGCGCCGCTTGCGCTCCTCCTCCTCGGCCTTCAGCCGGGCGAGCTGCTCCTGGCGCTCACGCTCCAGGCGCTCCTCCTCGGCCTTGCGCGCGGCCTCTTCCTCGGCCTTGCGCCGCGCCTCCTCCTCGGCCTTGCGCCGCGCCTCCTCCTGCTCCCGGATCTCCTGCTCGGACAGCGGCAGCATCTGGTCGAGGCGGTGGCGTACGACGGTCGTGACGGCCTCGGGCTCCTGCCCGGCGTCCACGACCAGGTACCGGCCGGGGTCGGCGGCGGCCAGCGTGAGGAAGCCGGAGCGCACCCGCGCGTGGAACTCCGCCGGCTCCGACTCCAGCCGGTCCGGCGCCTCGGTGAACCGCTCGCGGGCGATCTCAGGCGACACGTCCAGCAGGACCGTCAGATGCGGCACCAGACCGTTCGTCGCCCAGCGGTTGATGCGGGCGATCTCGGTCGGGGACAGGTCGCGCCCGGCGCCCTGGTAGGCGACCGAGGAGTCGATGTAGCGGTCGGAGATCACGACCGCGCCCCGCTCCAGGGCGGGCCTGACCACGGTGTCCACGTGCTCCGCACGGTCCGCCGCGTACAGCAGGGCCTCCGCGCGGTGCGAGAGCCCGGCGCTGGACACGTCCAGCAGGATCGACCGCAGCCGCTTGCCCACCGGGGTCGCCCCCGGCTCGCGCGTCACCACGACCTCGTGTCCCTTGGCCCGTATCCACTCGGCGAGCGCCTCGGCCTGGGTGGACTTGCCGGCTCCGTCGCCGCCTTCCAGAGCGATGAAGAAACCCGCGGCAGCGGGGACCGTCACCGGGTCGTCGCCGCCGAGCAGCGCGTCCCGCAGGTCGTGCCTGAGGGGAACGCCGGACCGGTCGTCGACCTTGGCGAGCACCAGCGCGGCCACCGGCAGCAGCAGCGCGCCGACCAGCATCAGGGTGAACGCGGCGCCGCCGTGCGCGAACACGAACCTGCCGTTCTCCAGCCGGTGCGGTCCGATCGCCGCGGCCACCGCGGGGGCGGCCAGCGCGCCGAACGCCACCACGACCCGCACGACCGCGTGCAGATGCTCGGTGGTCCGGGTCCGCCGGTACTCCTCGGTCTCCTGGTCGAGCAGGGTGTGCCCGGTGTTGGCGGCCACGCCCGCGCCGACACCGGCCAGCGCGTCGATCAGCAGCACGGTGGTGACGTCCGGGACGAGACCGGCGGCCAGCAGGGCGATGCCGGTGAAGGCGATCGCCAGCGCGAGCAGCCGGCGCCGCGACAGCGTGACCAGCACCCTGGGCGCCGTGCGGATGCCGATCACGACACCACCGGTCAGGGCGAGCACCATCAGGCCGTACAGCACCGGGCCGCCGCCCAGGTCCTTGGCGTGCAGCACGGAGACGGCCACGGCGGCCGCGATCGCCCCGGCGACGGCCGCGCAGGCCGGCACCAGCAACGGGATCGCGCCGGTACGGCCCTTGTCGACGCCGGTGCCCGTCTTGGGCCGGCGCAGCCCCTCCAGCGGCGAACGCGCGCGCGGGGTGCGGGTGTCGGGCAGTTCCAGGAAGGTCAGCACCGACAGGGACGCGGCGAACAGTCCGGCCGCGACGTACGACGCGAGGGCCGGCTGGTGCTGGCCGAACCAGTCGATGCCGGAGCCCAGCAGGTTGTTGAGCAGAGAGGCGACGACGAGCGCGGCGCCGGCGAGCGGGATCGCCACGAAGGTCGTCCGCAGCGACAGGCGGCGCAGTGCGTCCAGGTGGTCCGGCAGCGGTCGTACCGTCGCCCCCTCCGGAGGAGGAGCCGGCAGCAGGGCGGGCGCCGCGCTCTCGCGGCACACCGTCCAGAAGCGCTCGGCGACACCGGCGACGAAGACGGTCACCAGGAGCATCGCGAGGGCGTCGGCCGGCATCCAGTCGATCCACAGCGGGGCGACGATGAGCAGGGCGAGCCTGACCCCGTCCGCGCCGACCATGGTCCAGCGGCGGTCGAGCGGCCCCTCCTGCGAGGTGAGCGAGGTCAGCGGGCCGAGCAGGACGGCGCCGAAGAGCAGCGTCGCCAGGATGCGCGTACCGAAGACGGTCGCCACTGCGAAGGCCACGCCTCGGTAGCCGCCGCCGAAGGAGCCCTCGGCGACCGCCGCCTGAAGGGCCAGCAGCACCAGCACCAGGAGTGCGAGGGTGTCGCCGATCCCACCGACGAGCTGGGCGCTCCACAGGCGTTTGAGCTGGGGCCTGCGCAGCAGGGCGCGGACGGCGCGCTCGCGGGAGTCCGCGACCAGGGCGTCGTCGGGGGCCGGTTCAGGGGCCGTTGGCTGCTCCGCACGGGTCATGCGTTCAGCCTATCCGGAGCCACCGACAGCCCGGAGGGCCCGTCCTGACGTGCGCACGTCCCGACACCAAAGTGATGCCGGGACGTTCGCATTGCGAAGCCTCGGTGGAGGAACCGAGCCCGTGCGAAGGCCGGAGTCTCAGTCCTCGGACGCCGTCTTGGAAGCCGTCGCCTTCTTGGCGGTGGTCTTCTTCGCCGTCGTCTTCTTCGCAGCCGTGGTCGTCTTCGCCGCGGTCTTCTTGGCGGCGGTCGCCTTCTTGGCCGGGGCCTTCTTCGCGGGTGCCTTCTTCGCCGTCTTCTTGGCGGGCGTCTTGGCCCGCTTCTCGGCGAGCAGCTCGAAGCCGCGCTCGGGGGTGATCTCCTCGACGCTGTCGCCGGAGCGCAGGGTCGCGTTGGTCTCCCCGTCGGTCACATACGGTCCGAAGCGGCCGTCCTTGACCACGACCGGCTTCTCGCTGACCGGGTCGGTGCCCAGCTCCTTCAGCGGCGGCTTGGCGGCCGCGCGCCCGCGCTGCTTGGGCTGGGAGTAGATCTGCAGCGCCTCTTCGAGGGTGATCGTGAAGAGCTGCTCCTCGGCCTGAAGCGAGCGCGAGTCCGTGCCCTTCTTCAGGTACGGGCCGTAGCGGCCGTTCTGCGCGGTGATCTCCTGGCCCTCGGCGTCGGCGCCGACGACGCGCGGCAGCGACATCAGCTTGAGGGCGTCCTCCAGCGTCACCGTGTCCAGCGACATCGACTTGAACAGCGAGGCCGTACGCGGCTTGACGGCGTTCTTGCCGGTCTTCGGGGTGCCCTCGGGGAGCACCTCGGTGACGTAGGGGCCGTAGCGGCCGTCGCGGGCGATGATCTGATGGCCCGTCACCGGGTCGGCACCGAGCTCGAAGTCACCGCTCGGCTTGGCGAGCAGCTCCTCCGCGAGCTCGACGGACAGCTCGTCGGGTGCCAGGTCCTCGGGCACGTCCGCCCGCTGGTGGTTCTCGGAGTCCTTCTCGCCGCGCTCGATGTACGGGCCGTAGCGGCCGACCCTGAGCACGATGTCGTTGCCCACCGGGAACGAGGAGACCTCGCGCGCGTCGATCGCGCCCAGGTCGGTCACCAGTTCCTTGAGGCCGCCGAGGTGGTCCCCGTCGCCGTTGCCCGCGTCGGCCGCGCCGCCGGTGGCGGTGCCCTCACCGAAGTAGAAGCGCCTCAGCCACGGCACGGACTGTGCCTGACCGGCCGCGATGCGGTCGAGGTCGTCCTCCATGCGGGCGGTGAAGTCGTAGTCGACGAGCCGGCCGAAGTGCTTCTCCAGGAGGTTGACCACGGCGAAGGACAGGAAGGACGGCACGAGGGCCGTGCCCTTCTTGAACACATAGCCGCGGTCGAGGATCGTTCCGATGATCGACGCGTACGTCGACGGGCGGCCGATCTCGCGCTCTTCGAGCTCCTTGACCAGGCTGGCCTCGGTGTAGCGGGCCGGGGGCTTGGTGGCGTGCCCGTCGACCGTGATCTCCTCGGCGCTCAGGGCGTCGCCCTGGGCGACCTGGGGCAGCCGGCGCTCGCGGTCGTCCAGCTCGGCGTTCGGGTCGTCGGCGCCCTCGACGTAGGCCTTGAGGAAGCCGTGGAAGGTGATCGTCTTGCCGGAGGCGCTGAACTCGACGTCCCGGCCGTCGGCGGCGGTGCCACCGATCTTCACGGTCACGCTGTTGCCGGTCGCGTCCTTCATCTGGGAGGCGACGGTGCGCTTCCAGATCAGCTCGTAGAGCTTGAACTGGTCGCCGGTCAGACCGGTCTCGGCGGGCGTGCGGAAACGATCACCCGAGGGGCGGATCGCCTCGTGCGCCTCCTGGGCGTTCTTGACCTTCCCGGCGTAGGTGCGCGGGGACGAGGGCAGGTAGTCGGCGCCGTACAACTGCGTGACCTGGGCGCGGGCCGCGGTGATGGCGGTGTCGCTGAGGGTCGTGGAGTCCGTACGCATATAGGTGATGAAGCCGTTCTCGTACAGCTTCTGGGCCACCTGCATGGTCGCCTTCGCGCCGAAGCCGAGCTTGCGCGAGGCCTCCTGCTGGAGGGTCGTCGTACGGAACGGGGCGTACGGCGAGCGGCGGTACGGCTTGGACTCGACCGAGCGGACCGCGAACCGGGTCTGCTCCAGGGCGGCGGCCAGCGCGCGGGCGTTCGCCTCGTCGAGGTGGAGGGTGTTCGCGCTCTTCAGCTGTCCCAGGGAGTCGAAGTCGCGGCCCTGCGCGACCCGCCTGCCGTCGACGCTCTGCAGGCGCGCGACCAGGGACGACGGGTCCGAGGGGTCTCCCGCGCGGCCGGTCGCGAAGGTGCCGTTCAGGTCCCAGTACTCGGCGGAACGGAACGCGATGCGCTCGCGCTCCCGCTCGACGACGAGCCGGGTCGCGACCGACTGGACACGGCCGGCCGACAGGCGCGGCATGACCTTCTTCCACAGGACCGGCGAGACCTCGTAGCCGTAGAGGCGGTCGAGGATGCGGCGGGTCTCCTGGGCGTCGACCAGCTTCTGGTTCAGCTCGCGCGGGTTGGCGACGGCGGCCTGGATCGCGGCCTTGGTGATCTCGTGGAAGACCATCCGCTTGACCGGGACCTTGGGCTTGAGCACCTCCTGGAGGTGCCACGCGATGGCCTCGCCCTCGCGGTCCTCATCGGTGGCGAGGAAGAGCTCGTCGGAGTCCTTCAGCAAGTCCTTGAGCTTCTTGACCTGGGCCCGCTTGTCGGCGTTGACGACATAGATCGGCTCGAAGTCGTGCTCGACGTCCACGCCGAGGCGGCGGACCTCACCGGTGTACTTCTCGGGCACTTCGGCGGCGCCATTGGGGAGGTCGCGGATGTGCCCGACGCTCGCCTCGACGACGTATCCGGGGCCGAGATAGCCCTTGATCGTCTTCGCCTTGGCAGGCGACTCGACGATGACGAGTCGGCGGCCGCCCTGTGCGGTCTCGCTGGTCGGGGACAACTTCGCTCTTCTCTCCGGTCGACACTGGGGTCTCCCCAGGTCTTGTTTCCCGGGGTCGGGTCATGCGGACGCTTGCGGAGTGTGACGGTACATCCCGCCCCCGTGTCAAACGGGAAAAGCCCGCAACGGCCACTCGAACGGTAACCCGACTACCGCCATTCCTGCCGCCCGGCGTACCCACCGGCCTTTTCGGGCTCAACCGGAGGGCGATCTCCTCCTTACCGGTCGACCCGCTTGCGCCGACCTCCCAGGAGCCGTCCTAGAGACGGGTGAAGCACCAGGCGCCGAGGGCCAGCGTGATGAGCGCGGCGAGGGTCGCGAGGCTCGCGGATGCGACGGGACTCACACCGTGGGCGACGGGCCCGCGATGCCGTACCCGGGCCGCGGTCCACACCAGCAGCCCTCCCCCGAACAGGGCGAACACCATTCCCGCGAAGACCGCCGGTCCGCTCTCCATGGTTTCCCGTGCCCCTTTTCGCCCTGCCCGCGCATGTGCCTTCGGTGGAGACTGGCACGCGCGGGCGGCGGGGAGGCGAACCCCGGGTGAACGCCCGCGCCGACCCGGCCGCGGGCGTCCCCCGGCCGACCGCCGGGCCGCCGCCCCGGCCGCCCGGACGCCCACGGATCCCGTCCTGATCCAGTCCTGATCCAGTCCTGATCCCGTCCGGTTCTCGCCCGCTTCTCACCCGGATCCCGCACTTCCGTGACCGGTTCGCACCGGATTCGGCACGAAAACCGACCGGATTCAGACCGCGCCGGGCGGGCGGCCCGAACGGTCGATCACCTGGTACGAGACATGCCGTACCGCCACCCGCCGCGCCGAAGCCCTCCGCGGTCGGCGGGACGGCCTACTCGGCCGCGTCCCGCAGCGCCTCCCCTGAGCCCCGAGCACGGGTCCGAGACCGTGCGCCTCCCCCACAGCGTGCCGCCCCCGAAAGACGTGTCAGCTCTGTCTCTCGGAGGTGGCTTCGCACCCGCCACCGACCGGAGCCCTTTTCCGGAGCGATCCCGCCGGAGCAGGTACAGGGGCTCAGGAGCGCGAGCCCGCCTCAGCCGCGGCGGATGCCGTGACCGCGGCGCGCCCTGAGGAGGGCGGAGACGCCGGCCCCGGCAGCGGTGGGTCAGGCGGGTTCCAGGAACCCCTGCTCCACCAGCAGCCGGATCTGCGCGGGCGTACGGTCGCGCAGCATGACCGGGTCCTCGTCCATGAGCTGGGCGATCGCGTCCAGGATGCGGCCCGCGCTCAGCGAGCCGTCGCACACGCCGGCGAAGCCCGCGCCGACGGTGTCCACCTTGGTGGCCCGGCGCATCCCGCGGTGCTGGCGCAGCACCACGTGCTCGGGGTCCTCCGCGCCGGGCAGTCCGACCTGCTCCTGCACGATCTCGGGCACGAGGGTGAAGCGGGCCTCCAGCAGGGCCGCGTCGTCGTGGGCGCGCAGGTAGTCGAGGCGGTCGAAGTGCGCCCGGACGGTGTCGCCCAGCGGCTGCTCGACCGGGTGCGGCCACTCCTCCACGGTGACCGAGGGCACGGTGGAGCCCGTCCTGCGCAGGGTGATCCAGCCGAAGCCGACGGCCCGCACCTTGCGCGCCTCGAACTCGTCCAGCCAGGCGTCGTAGAGCGCCTGGTACTCGGCCGGGTCGCCGCGATGGTCACCGGCGTCCCTGAGCCACAGCTCGGCGTACTGCGTGACGTCCTGGACCTCGCGCTGCACGATCCACGCGTCGCACCCGCGCGGCACCCACGACCTGAGCCTGTCCTGCCAGTCCTCCCCCGCGACGTGCTGCCAGTTGGCGAGGAACTGCGCGAACCCGCCCTCGTTCAGCAGCTCTCCCGCCCCCTGAACGACCGAGCGGCACAGATCGTCCCCGCCCATCCCGCCGTCGCGGTACGTCAGTCGCGCCCCTGGCGAGATCACGAAGGGCGGGTTGGACACGATGAGGTCGTAGGTCTCGCCCTGCTTGACGGGCTCGAACAGCGACCCCTCCCGCAGGTCGGCCGCCGGGGCGCCGGACAGGGCCAGCGTGAGCGCGGTGATGTGCAGCGCGCGCGGGTTGAGGTCGGTCGCCGTCACGCGCGTGGCGTGCTGGGCGGCGTGCAGGGCCTGGATGCCGGAACCGGTGCCGAGGTCGAGCGCGGAGCCGACGGGCGTGCGCACGGTGATGCCGGCGAGGGTCGTGGAGGCACCGCCGACGCCGAGGACGACTCCCTCGTCCCGGCTGCCGATGCCACCGGCGCCGCCGACGGCACAGCCCAGGTCCGAGACGATGAACCAGTCCTCGCCACCGGGGCCGCCGTACGGCCGTACGTCCACCGTCGCGGCGACCTCGTCCGTGCCGGAGCGCACCAGCCAGCCGCTCTCCAGACACGCGTCGACGGGCAGAACGTCCGCCACGCGCGCGTGGAGCACCGGCTGCTGAAGGAGGAACAGGCGTACGAGCACCGCCAGCGGGGTGTCCCCGCGGGTCGCCCGGAGCGCGGGCACGGTCTCGCTGCGCGCGAGGGCCGCGTACGCGGGGGCGCCGAGCAGCTCCAGCAATCCGTCGGCGGTGAAGGCGGCCCCGAGCAGGGCGTCCCGGAGCCGGGCGGTGACATCGGGACGGCCGGGAGCGGGGGCGGCGGGCAGCGTGGGCAGACTCGAGGTACTCACGCCCCCATTGTGGCCCGCGCCCGCCCCACCGCACGCCTCACCGAGCGACTCGCCAACGGACTGTTGGCTCGGCTCGGCCACCGAAGCGCCCCAAGGGCACTCGCTCAACCGCCGTCGGCGTCAGCCGTTCAGCTGTCCGTCGCCGGCGCGGACGCGGCTCCCGGGGACGTGGACGCCTGCTTGCAGCCCGACTGCTCGGACAATGCCTTCTTGGTGTCGCCCGACTCCAGGTCCTTGAGCGCCGCGAGGGCGGTCTGGCGCTGCGTCTCGACCTTCTGCATCTCGGCCGAGACGTCCTTGAGACCGGTCGCGAACTTCGCCTGGTCCTTGGTGTTGAGCCCGTCCACCTGCGTCTTCATGTCGGCATAGGACGCCGAGAGGGTCGTGAGCTGCTTCACGGCCTCCTGGAGCTTCTTCGCCCCGTCCTCGGCACCGGGGGGCGCCCCGGCGTTCTGGATGACCGTGGCGCGCGCCTTGTAGCCGTCGGACAGGTCCTGGAAGGCCTGGGAGTCGGCCTTCTGGAGCTCCGCCGGGGTGCTCTCCGTGTCCTCGGCCGCCTTGGTGATGGCGTCGTAGGCCGCCGTGATCTTCTTGTTCTGGGCCGGCACCAGGTCACAGACCTTCTTGGCCCAGGCGTCGAGTTCCTTGTTGTCCTCGCTGCCACCGCATCCCGTCAGTGCCAGTACCAGTACCGCACCGCCGGACAGTGCGGCCGCGAGCTTCTTGTTCACCGGATCGGTCCCTTCCGTGGCCTCTCAGCCCCCGGACCTTACACAGGACCCGCACCTCCCTCGCGAACCGAATGTCAGCCATAAGACCCTTTATGGCTTTTTGCCCCGGGCGAGAGAAGCCTCACGGCCGAGCGGCGCGCACGCACGGGGCGGGCGTGCGGCGCATGAACACGCGCCGCACGCCCGCCCCTTGAGCTGGGCCTCGTGCCGGGACCTACGAAACCACCGCGGGGTCCGCCGACTTGGCCACGTTCTTCTCGTTGTCTTCGTCACCCACGGCGATGCCCCGCCGCTTCGAGACGTAGACCGCGCCGGCGATCACGAGGAACGCGAGGACGGCGATGAAGATCCGTACCCCGATGCTCTTGTCGTCGCCGTAGCTGAACTTGATCACCGCAGGTGCGATCAGCAGCGCCACCAGGTTCATCACCTTCAGCAGCGGGTTGATCGCGGGACCCGCGGTGTCCTTGAACGGGTCGCCGACGGTGTCGCCGATCACGGTCGCGGCATGGGCCTCGCTGCCCTTGCCCCCGTGGTGTCCGTCCTCGACGAGCTTCTTGGCGTTGTCCCAGGCACCGCCCGAGTTGGCCAGGAAGACCGCCATGAGCGTGCCCGCCCCGATCGCGCCCGCGAGGAACGCGCCGAGGGCGCCGACCCCGAGGGTGAACCCGATGAAGATGGGCGCCATCACGGCGAGCAGTCCGGGCGTGGTGAGTTCCCGCAGGGCGTCCTTGGTGCAGATGTCGACGACCTTGCCGTACTCGGGCTCCTCGCTGTAGTCCATGATCCCGGGATGCTCGCGGAACTGCCGGCGCACCTCGTAGACCACGGAGCCCGCCGACCTCGACACCGCGTTGATCGCCAGCCCCGAGAAGAGGAAGACGACCGCCGCGCCGGCGATCAGGCCGACGAGGTTGTTGGGCTGCGAGATGTCCATCATCAGGCTCATCGGCGCGCCCGCCCCGCTGAGCTTCTCGCCGACGTCCTGCGCGCCGGTCGTGATCGCGTCGCGGTACGACCCGAAGAGCGCCGACGCCGCGAGGACCGCGGTGGCGATGGCGATGCCCTTGGTGATGGCCTTGGTGGTGTTGCCGACGGCGTCCAGGTTGGTGAGCACCTGCGCGCCCGCGCCCTCGACGTCGCCGGACATCTCGGCGATGCCCTGCGCGTTGTCGGAGACCGGCCCGAAGGTGTCCATGGCGACGATCACGCCGACCGTGGTGAGCAGGCCGGTGCCGGCCAGCGCCACCGCGAACAGCGCCAGCATGATCGAGGTGCCGCCGAGCAGGAACGCCCCGTAGACGCCGAGACCGATCAGCAGGGCGGTGTAGACGGCCGACTCGAGACCGATCGAGATACCGGCGAGGACGACGGTGGCGGGCCCCGTGAGCGAGCTCTTGCCGATGTCCTGGACCGGGCGGCGGGTCGTCTCGGTGAAGTAGCCGGTCAGCTGCTGGATGACGGCGGCGAGCAGGATGCCGATCGCCACCGCGACGAGCGCGAGGATCCGCGGGTCGCCGTCCCTGCCGCTGATCGCCGTGTCGGTGACACCGTCGAGGTCGGCGTACGTGCCCGGGAGGTAGACGAAGACGGCCACCGCCACCAGCACGAGCGAGATCACCGCGGAGATGAAGAACCCACGGTTGATCGCGGTCATGCCGCTGCGGTCGGAGCGTCGCGGGGCCACCGCGAAGATGCCGACCATCGCGGTGAGCACGCCGATCGCCGGGACGAGCAGCGGGAAGGCGAGTCCGGCGTCGCCGAAGGCCGCCTTGCCGAGGATCAGCGCGGCGACGAGGGTCACGGCGTACGACTCGAAGAGGTCGGCCGCCATGCCCGCGCAGTCGCCGACGTTGTCGCCCACGTTGTCGGCGATGGTCGCGGCATTGCGCGGGTCGTCTTCCGGGATGCCCTGCTCGACCTTGCCGACCAGGTCGGCGCCGACGTCGGCGGCCTTGGTGAAGATGCCGCCGCCGACCCTCATGAACATCGCGATGAGCGCCGCGCCGAGACCGAAACCCTCCAGGACCTTCGGCGCGTCGGCCGCGTACACCAGCACCACACAGGAGGCGCCCAGCAGACCGAGCCCCACCGTGAACATGCCGACCACGCCGCCCGTACGGAAAGCGATCTTCATGGCCTTGTGCGAGACGGCCGTGAGATCCTTTTCCGGCTCGCCTTCCGCCGGAGTGGCTTCCCTTGCCGCCGCGGCCACCCGCACATTGCTGCGCACGGCGAGCCACATGCCGATATAGCCGGTGGCCGCCGAGAACGCCGCGCCGATCAAGAAGAACACGGATCGGCCTGCGCGCTGATTCCAGTCGTCCGCGGGCAGCAGCATGAGCAGGAAGAACACGACGACGGCGAATACGCCGAGCGTGCGCAGCTGGCGTGCCAGATAGGCGTTCGCGCCTTCCTGGATGGCCTTGGCGATCTTTTTCATGCTGTCGGTGCCCTCGCCGGCCGCGAGCACCTGGCGCACCAGGACGCCTGCCACCACGAGTGCCGCCAGGGCGACGACCGCGATGACGGCGACCAGCACCCGGTTGTCGTCGGTGAGCACCGCGGCCGCGAGGGTTGTTGTGGGCTGGTCCAACTGATCAGGGGTAGAAAGCCCCGCCATTCGTCCTCCTTGACGCTTGGGCTGAGCTCAAGATGTGGACGGATTGTAGGTACCCCGTCCTGATCAAAACAGGGCGCGGTAAACGGAATTCGCCTTTACAGAACCTGAAAGCAGTAATGCCCCGAAGGCATTCATGATTGATATCTAGATCGTGAACCAATTCACGATACGCATCGCACCTGACCACTGTAGGCACAGAAAGCCCACGCCGACATGCGGAAGGGCCCCACCGGTGTGGTGGGGCCCTTCCGCATGTCGAACAGAAATCTGATACGAACCGGGGAGAAAGTCAGGGAAGCACCGCGGCCGGCGGCGTGGTCGGCCAGGTCATACGGATCTGTCCGCCATGCTCCCCTGCGGTGACCTCGACGTCGTCGACAAGGCCGCTGATGACCGCGAGGCCCATCTCGTCCTCCTCGGTCTCGGCGTCGGGCTCCTCGCCCGGTGCGCCCGACGCCCGGTCGCCCGGGGTCGAACGCGGTGCCTCGTCGCCGACCTCGATGGAGAACTGCTTCTCCTCCTCGATCAGCAGCACCTGGACCGGCGCGGTGATGCCGCCGCTCTGGTGCAGTCCGACGGCACGGGTGCAGGCCTCGCCTACGGCGAGCCTGACCTCGTCGAGGACGGCCTCGTCCACTCCGGCCCTGCGCGCCACCGCTGCCGCCACCAGTCGGGCGGTCCTGACGTGCTCGGGCAGCGCGCTGAAACGGAGTTCAACGGTGGCCATGCGTCCCCCTCGGAACAACGGGCGTGCTGTCAGGGGACCGGGCCGCCGAAAGCCCGGCCCCCCTCTCTTGCTTCTGTCGACGTCCTTCTGCCGCTCCGGGCACGGGCCCGGGAACGGATCAGTCGGTCGCCGCCACCGCTTCCTCGACCGAGGTGTGGATGGGGAACACCTTGGTGAGGCCGGTGATACGGAAGATCTTGAGAATGCGCTCCTGGTTGCAGACCAGGCGCAGCGAGCCCTCATGGGCGCGCACCCGCTTCAGTCCGCCGACCAGTACGCCGAGCCCGGTGGAGTCGAGGAAGTCCACGCCCTCCATGTCGACGACAAGGTGGAAACTGCCGTCATTCACCAGCTCGACCAGCTGCTCGCGCAGCTTGGGCGCGGTATATACGTCGATTTCGCCACCGACCCTGACGATCGTGCGATCGCCGACGGTCTCGGTCGACAGGGACAGGTCCACGGATCCTCCAGCACCTTGCTATCGAGCGGTCGCCCCTCGGGACACCTCGGCAGAGCCCCCGGGACGGTTCGCCAGCCGCGATGGCATTCAATCACTTACCGGCAGGCGTGCACGACGCCTTGGTCCCATTGTCCGTCACGCCAGTGACACACTCGGTGCCGATGGCCAAGAATCTCCGATCCGATCGACCCTCGACGGACACCGGTCCCCGCCCTACGCCGAGCACGGTCCTGGACCGACTCGCCGCCGGGCCGAGCCGGGCTGCACGCATCACTCATACGGAGCACTTGCCCCCACGTGCGGGTCGCCATGCCGTCTGGCCCCACCGGATCCGCTCGGAGGTCATCGCGGCCGTCCAGGCCTGCGGGATCGAGCACCCCTGGGCCCACCAGGCACGCGCGGCCGAACACGCCCTGGACGGCGAGTCGGTCGTCGTCGCCACCGGCACCGCCTCCGGCAAGTCCCTGGCGTACCTCGTGCCGGTCCTTTCCACCCTTCTGGACGGCTCCGAGGCCCCGAACGGCCGCGGCGCCACCACGCTCTACCTGTCCCCCACGAAAGCCCTGGCGGCGGACCAGTGCCGCTCGGTGAAGGAACTTTCACAACCGCTGGCCAATTCCGTACGCCCCGCGGTCTACGACGGCGACACGCCGTTCGAGGAACGCGAGTGGATCCGCCAGTACGCCAACTACGTGCTGACCAACCCGGACATGCTGCACCGCGGGATACTCCCGTCCCACTCCCGCTGGTCCTCCTTCCTGAAGGCGCTCAAGTACGTCGTCATCGACGAGTGCCACACCTACCGGGGCGTCTTCGGCTCCCACGTGGCCCAGGTCCTGCGCCGCCTGCGCCGCCTCTGCGCCCGTTACGGCGCCTCCCCCGTCTTCCTGCTGGCCTCCGCGACCGCCGCCGAGCCGTCGGTCGCCGCCCGCCGCCTCACCGGCCTCCCCGTGGTCGAGGTCGCCGACGACGCCTCACCGCGCGGCGAACTGGTGTTTGCCCTCTGGGAGCCCCCGCTCACCGAGATGCAGGGCGAGAAGGGCGCCCCGGTCCGCCGCACGGCCACGGCGGAGACGGCCGACCTCCTCACCGACCTCGCCGTGCAGGGCGTGCGCTCGGTCGCCTTCGTGCGCTCCCGGCGCGGCGCCGAGCTGATCTCCGTGATCGCCCAGGAGCGGCTGGCCGAGGTCGACCGCTCCCTGGCCCGCCGTGTGGCGGCGTACCGCGGCGGCTATCTCCCGGAGGAGCGCCGCGCCCTGGAACAGGCCCTGCACTCGGGAGAGTTGCTGGGACTGGCCGCCACCACGGCCCTGGAGCTCGGCATCGACGTCTCCGGGCTGGACGCTGTGCTGATCTCCGGCTACCCCGGCACGCGCGCGTCCCTGTGGCAGCAGGCCGGACGGGCCGGACGGGCGGGCCAGGGCGCCCTGGCGGTCCTGGTGGCCCGCGACGACCCTCTGGACACCTTCCTCGTCCACCATCCCGAGGCCCTGTTCGACCAGCCGGTGGAGTCCACCGTCCTCGACCCCGACAACCCCTACGTCCTCGCCCCGCACCTGTGCGCGGCCGCGGCGGAACTGCCCTTGACGGACGAGGACATGGAGTTGTTCGGGCCGGAGACCGAGAACCTGCTGGGGCAGTTGGAGTCCGCGAAGCTCCTGCGCCGCCGCACCAAGGCCTGGCACTGGACCCGCCGGGAGCGGGCCGCCGACCTCACCGACATCCGCGGGGAGGGCGGCCGGCCCATCCAGATCGTCGAGTCGGGCACCGGCCGCCTCCTCGGCACGGTCGACGCGGGCTCCGCGCACACCGCCGTCCACGAGGGCGCGGTCCACCTCCACCAGGGCCGCACCTATCTCGTCCGCTCCCTGGACCTGGAGGACTCGGTCGCCCTGGTCGAGGAGGCGAACCCGTCCTACTCGACGGTCGCCCGCGACACGACGGCGATCTCCGTCCTGGAGACGGACACCGAGATCCCCTGGGGCGACGGACGCCTGTGCTACGGCTCCGTCGAGGTCACCAACCAGGTCGTCTCCTTCCTCCGCAGACGCCTCATCACCGGTGAAGTACTGGGTGAGACGAAACTCGACCTCCCTCCTCGTACGCTCCGCACCCGCGCGGTGTGGTGGACGGTCACCGAGGACCAGCTCGACGAGGCCCGGATCAACCCGGAGATCCTCGGCGGCGCCCTGCACGCCGCCGAACACGCCTCGATCGGCCTGCTGCCCCTCTTCGCGACCTGCGACCGCTGGGACATCGGCGGCGTGTCGATCCCCCTGCACCCCGACACGCTGCTCCCCACGGTCTTCGTCTACGACGGCCACCCGGGCGGCGCGGGCTTCGCGGAGCGCGCCTTCCACACCGCCCGCGCCTGGCTCACCGCCACCCGTCAGGCCATCGCCTCCTGCGAGTGCGACGCCGGCTGTCCGTCCTGCATCCAGTCCCCCAAGTGCGGCAACGGCAACGACCCGCTGCACAAGAGGGGGGCGGTGCGGCTCCTCACGGTGCTGCTGCGGGGGGCGCCGGAGGACGGGCCTCCCGAGGGGCCGGATGCACCGGAATCGCCGGATTCGCTGGAATCACCGGACTCGCTGGAGGAGGGGCTCCGTGGAGCCCTGCATCCCAGGCACCGGAAGGCATCGGAGCAGAGCCGTCGAGGACCGGCGGGAGCGGAGCCTCCGACGGAACCGGCCCCGCAGGCCCCGCCCGCGCCCTGACCTCCGCGGTGAACGGCCCCCGTCCGGAAGCGGCCGTCACATCGGAGATCTCGCCGACCATCACGCACCGCACGAGCCGCGCGCCCTGGCCCCCCGCCACCTCCTCCGCCCGGGCGCAGGCCGTCGCCGCCCCGTCGGCCCAGTGGTCCGCCGCCGCGAGCGCCGCCAGATCCGCGCCACCGGCCGCCCGATGCCGTACGACCACGGCCTGCCCCAGGGCCAGCACGGCCCCGAACACCACGCACAGCACCGCGATGGCACCGACGCTCCAGACGGTGGCGGAACCCCGGTCGCAACGGGCTGCGGCGACCTGAGCGCCGACCCACCGGGCGACAGCGCGGCGGACACCGGCCACCGGGGCGCTGACGAAGCCGACGGCGGAGAACCGGGCACGGTCGAGGCCGTCTTGGACGAGCGGCCTGGCGCACAGCCAGGCTTTCGCGAGCCGCCCGGCGCGCTCGATGGCTTTCTCCGACTGCCCGGCGCCCACACGGGCGCAGGCGAACCGCTCACCGCCGGACCGAGCGACCAAGAACCCCGCGGCCCTGAGCTCGACCTCGTGCTCCGCAGCTCCGCCGCTCATCCCGCCTCCCCCACCGTCGCTTCCCCCACCGTCGCCTCCACCAGCGCCACGGCCTCCTCCCGCACCTCGAAGGGCAGGCCGTGCAGCGCGGGCGGCTTCGCCACGACCACGACACGGACCCGGTCGCCCTCCCGGGCGACCGTCACCTGTGCGTCGCGTGGTGCCGTGTCCCGAGCCGCCTGGACGACCGCCTCGGTGGGGTCCTCGCGGGCCGCCGCGCGGGCGCCCGTCCTGGCCGCGTCCACGCACTGGATCTGGGCGGCCACCACGAGCAGCCCCCACACCAGTGCCGTCGCGAACATCACCAGCACGGGCAGCACCATGGCCGACTCCGCCGTCACGAACCCCTGGTCCGCCGCCCGTTCACGCCTTCGCATCGAGCGCCCGTTTCACGATGTCCTGGAGTTCCGCGCTGACGGCCCCGCTCGTCACCACCTTGTAGAGCACCACCGCGAACGCGACCGCCGCGACGATCCCCATCGCGTACTCGGAGGTGACCATTCCGTCGTCCCCGCGCATCGACCGCACCCGGCACACCGTCCTGCACATCAGGGCACGCATCCGCGCCCGTACCACCTTGTACATCTCAACCCCCGTAAGGATCAGTCCCGTTGATTACCGTCTGACTACTCTTCCGACTGCTCGTCCGACCGCTCGCCCGACTGCTCTTCCGCCGCTCGAACGCCGACTCACCGACCGTCGGCCGTCATCGCCCACCCCCTCCCAGCACTCCTCCCGCGAGCCCGATCACGATCGGCAGCACGCCGACGGCGATGAACGCGGGCAGAAAACACAGCCCCACCGGCGCGGTGACCAGCACGGCGGCCTTCCGAGCCCGTGCCGTCGCGGCGCGCCCCCAGTCGGCGCGGGCGTCCGCCGCGAGTGCGGCGACCGGGCCGGCCGCGGGCAGTCCGGTCACGTCGGCGCGTTCCAGCAGCCGGGCCAGTGCCCCGGCGCCCGGTGTCGAGGCGAGCCTTCGCCAGGCCTCGCCCGGTTCGCCGCCGAGCCGTACCTCCGCCGCCCCGCGCGCGAGACCCTCGCCCACGGGCCCGCCCAGGGCCTCGCCCACGGCCTGGGCCGCGATCACAGGCCCGGCGCCCGCCGCGATACAGGCGGCCAGCAGGTCGGCGGCGAGTGGCAGTTGCCGGGCTGCCTCACGCGGGTCGGCCTCCTCCGCACCAGCGCCGGCTGTCCGGCGCAGCCGCCACCGCCACAAACCCGCCGCGACGACCAGTCCGACCGCGGCGCCGGCCGCTCCCCCGACCAGCACCCAGCCAGCACACCCGACGCCGAGCAGGGGCAGCCACCGCCGTGCGAACTCCCGCCCCTCGAACCGCGGGCCCTCGGCTCTGGCCTCCGATGCGGCCAGCAGCTCGCCTAGCCGGCGCAGCAGCCTGCGTTCCCGTCGCACCGCCACGGCCCAGCGGGCGAGCCAGGCGAGCACCAGCGCGGTCCCCAAAAACACCCCCAGCCTGTGGACAACCTCCGCGCTCATGCCGCCTCGGCTCCCCGGACGATCCGCGTCGCCCACCACATCCCGACGCCCTCCAGCAGGCCACCGACCAGCAGACAGCCCAGCCCGCTCCCGGTGTGCAGAAGGACGTGCAGGGGATCGGCGCCGAGGGCGGCCCCGAGGCCCAGCCCCAGCACCGGCAACGCGGCGAGCATCCACACCGTGGACCGCGCTCCCGCCAACTGGGCGCGCAGATCGGCCCGTTGGTCCCGCTCGGCGCGCAACGCCCCTTCGAGCCGGTCGAGCCCTGCCGCGAGCCCCGCGCCCTGGTCCACGGCAACCCGCCAGCATGCGGCAAGCCCCAGCAGTCCCTCGGCCCCGGGCCGGCGGGCGGCCGCCGCGAGCGCCCCAGGAACATCCCCGCCGAACCGGGCCGCCGCCAGCACAGCGGCCTGCGTCTCCCCGAACCCACCGGACTCCGGTGCCCCAGGTCCAGGCCCACGCGAGCCGGCTCCACCGGTTCCCGGCCCCTCGAAGTCCCGCACAGCCCGCACCAGCGCCTCCCCCGGCTGCCGCCCCGCGCGCACCTCCCCGGCGACCACCGCGCACAGCGCGATCACCGCGGCCGCACGCCGCTCACGCACCCGGCGCTCCTCGCGGACCAGCCGCACCCGCCGCAACAACGGCACCCCGGCCGCCCCCGCGACGACCGGCAGCACCGAGGCCCCCAGGACGGCGAGCGCCAGCCCGGCGGCCGCCGCCCACCACTCGAACCCCAGCCGCCCGCGAAGCCGCCGCAGTTCCCCCTCCAGCCGGCGCCACGGCGGAGGACCCAGTCCCGCCGCCCCGCCGCCGGCCAGCAGCACCTGCGCCCGGCGCACCCCGGAACGGCGCCCGCCCCACAGCCACACGGACATCCCGAGGCATCCCACGGCCACTCCCGTCGACCCCACCGACATCTCCCCCATCCCGATCACCACGTCCTCTCACCGGCCATCCCGATCACCACGTCCTCATCACCGTCCGAGCCCGCTCGTCGCGGTCCCGTCGCTGTCCCTCGCACCCGCTCGTCGCCGTCCCGTTGCCCCGCACCGCAGCCGCCCGGTCATCCGCCCTCCCCCGGCCCCCGCAGCGCGTCCCCGAGCAACCCCCGCAGCCGCTCCCACCCCCGCTCGTACGCGAACGCCTCCGCTCCCCACCGCAGCGCCGGCACCGTCCTCACCAGTCCGGTGGAATCCCGCTCCAGCACCCGCACCTCGGCGATCCGTCGTCGCCCGGTCCGGTCGCGCACGAGATGCAGCACGACCGACAGCGCGGCAGCCAACTGGCTGTGCAGCGCGGCCCGGTCAAGACCGGCGGCCGTGCCCAGCGCCTCCAGACGGGCCGGTACGTCGGCCGCCGCGTTGGCGTGCACAGTCCCGCAGCCGCCCTCATGGCCCGTGTTCAAGGCGGCCAGCAGATGCACCACTTCGGGCCCGCGCACCTCGCCCACGACGAGCCGGTCCGGCCGCATGCGCAGTGCCTGTCGCACCAGGTCCTCAAGCGTGACGAGCCCGGCGCCCTCCTGGTTGGCCGGTCTCGTCTCCAGCCGGACCACGTGCGGATGGTCCGGCCTGAGTTCCGCCGAGTCCTCCGCGAGCACGATCCGCTCGCCCGGCCCCACAAGCCCCAGCAGCGCGCTCAGCAGCGTCGTCTTTCCGGTGCCCGTCCCGCCGCTGATGAGGAAGGACAGCCGCGCGTCGAGCAGCGCCCGCAGCACCTGGTCCCCGCCCGGCGGGACCGTGCCGGCCGCGACCAGTTCGTCCAGCGTGAACGCCCGCGGCCGGACGACCCGCAGGGACAGACAGGCACACCCGACGGCGACCGGAGGAAGCACCGCGTGCAGCCGCGTTCCGTCCGGCAGCCGGGCGTCGGCCCAGGGCCGCGCGTCGTCCAGGCGCCGCCCCGCCACCGCGGCGAGGCGCTGCGCGAGGCGTCGTACGGCGGCCGCGTCCGGGAAGGAGACCGCGGTCAGTTCGAGTCCGCCGCCCCGGTCCACCCAGACCCGGTCCGGCGCCGACACCAGGACGTCCGTCACCGTCGGGTCGGCGAGCAGCGGCTCCAGGGGCCCGCTGCCGACCAGTTCGGACCGCAACCGCTCGGCCGCGCCCAGCACCTCGGCGTCCCCGAGGACCCGCCCCTGTTCCCGGAGCGCCTGGGCCACCCGCGCGGGCGTCGGTTCGGCCCCGCTCTCGGCCAGCCACTGCCGTACGCCGGCCAGCAGCCCGGGGGCCATGTCGGCGCCGGCCGCCGAGGTCGCCGGGGGCACGTCGGCCGGGATCGGCCGCAGCCGCCCGGCGGGGACGACCGGTGCCCCGTCCGACCGCCGTCGCCCGACGGGATCCGCCGCCGGACCACCCGTCCGCCACGCCTCGGCAGCAGCGCTCCCCGCGCCGTCCACCCGTTCGAAGCCTGAGAACACGCTCATGCCGCCCCCGTCTCCGCCAAGGCGCGCTCCCAGAACTCCTTGCAGAACCGCGCCAGCGGCCCCCGCGCGGCCGCCCCCGGCGGTGATCCGCTCCCCTGGGGCCGCTGCAGCGCCGACTCGACCGGGACCTCGCCCACCAGGGGCAGGCCCAGCAGACGGGCCACCTCGCGGTCGTCGAGGCCGGGTGTGTACGGGCCGCGGACCGCCACCCGCAGGTCGCGCAGGACCATGCCGACCGCCGAGGCGACCCGACCGGCCGCCGCGACGGCGCGCAGTTCGGCGGGGACCACGAGGATCCCGAGGTCCAGCTGGGCGAGGACCTCGGCGACGCCGTCGTCGAGGCGGCGGGGCAGGTCGACGACGACGGTGCCGCCCCGGCGCCGGGCCGCGGCGAGGACCGCCCGTACGGCCTGCGGCGGGACGGCGATGCGGTCGCCGCGGTCCCAGCTCAGGACCCGCAGCGAGTGCAGCCGTGGCAGCGACTCCTCCAGGGCGCCGCCGCCGACCCGCCCGCGCGAGGCGGCGAACGCGGGCCAGCGCAGCCCCTCGGTGCTCTCGCCGCCGAGGAGTACGTCGAGTCCGCCGCCCAGCGGATCGGCGTCCACGAGGAGCGTGCGCAACCCCTCACGCGCGGAGGTGACGGCGAGGGCACACGCGAGCGTGGAGGCTCCGGCCCCGCCGCGGCCGCCGATGACGCCGACGGTGAGGGCCGGGCGGCCGACGCCCTCGGTGACGTCGGCGATCCGGTCGACCAGCCACTGCTCGCCGTCGGGCAGCATCAGGACGTGGTCGGCGCCGATCTCGACGGCCCGCTTCCACACCCCGGAGTCGTCCTGGTCCCGGCCCACGAGCACCACTCCGCGCCTGCGGGCGGCCCCGCGCACCCGCCGTGCGGCATCGTCGCCGACCAGGACGAGCGGGGCGGCCTCCCAGCTGCCTCTGGGCTGCGGCACCCCGTGATGGACCTCGGCCGTCGCCCCGGCCGCCGCGCACAACCGCAGCAGGTCGTCGAGCAGGTCCTCGTCCTCCGTGACGATCAACGGCCGGCCCGGCCGCCCTGCGGCAGCGGGCTGTCCCTCGTGTGTGACGGCAGCGGTCACGGTCCCCATCCCCCTTCGCCGCGCCCCGCGGGAGCCTCATGGAGGGCCCGCGCGGCGCCTCTCTCACGCGGCCCCTTCGGCCCCGCGATTCCCAAACATGTGGAGAACCGGCGACCGGCCTCCATATGAACGGCCGATACGAACCGGCCAAACACGCCCGACTAACCAGAACCGGCCATGAAGTCGACCGGAGCGGGGCGTGCGGGAATCACGGTGCAGCGATCCCGGAAATCGTGTGGATCTTGGTCGATAACTGTGGACAACTCGACGGTTGTGAATATCGCCATCACCCATACCGGTGAGCCCGTGCCAGCTGTGTACGACTTCCGCAGAGCAGCCCGACGGCTACGCACAGTGACCAATCATGAGCATGCAGAAAGGGCGGCCGAAGCCGCCTCGAAGCGGTCGCAGAACTGCGCACGAAAGGGAAAAACCCACCCGGACATGCGACGACCCCCACCGGGGGGGAGAGTGGGGGTCGCCTTCACGGCCGACTCGGGGGGGGGAGGAGCCGGACCGCGTTAGCACGGTCGCGAACGATCCGTGACTTCCATGGTGTACCCGAGAGCCCTCTCAGGCAAACCCACGCGCCTCACCTTACGCCGAATGGGCTGCGCCTATGCTCGGGGTCGTGGAAAACCACTCCTTGCCCCGCACAGCCGCCTTCTTTGACCTGGACAAGACGGTCATTGCGAAGTCGAGCACGCTCACGTTCAGCAAGTCGTTCTACCAAGGCGGGCTGATCAACCGCAGGGCCGCCTTGCGGACCGCATATGCCCAGTTCGTCTTCCTCGTCGGCGGTATGGACCACGACCAGATGGAGCGCACCCGCGAGTACCTCTCCGCGCTCGTGCGCGGCTGGAACGTCCAGCAGGTCAAGGAGATCGTGGCCGAGACCCTCCACGAGCTGATCGACCCGATCATCTATGACGAGGCCGCCTCCCTCATCGAGGAGCACCACACCGCCGGCCGGGACGTCGTCATCGTCTCCACGTCCGGCGCCGAGGTGGTCGAGCCGATCGGCGAACTCCTGGGCGCCGACCGGGTGGTGGCGACCCGGATGGTCGTGGGCGAGGACGGCTGCTTCACCGGCGAGGTGGAGTACTACGCGTACGGCCCGACGAAGGCGGAGGCCATCAAGGAGCTGGCGGAGTCCGAGGGCTACGACCTGGAGCGCTGCCACGCGTACAGCGACTCGGTGACCGACCTGCCGATGCTCCAGGCCGTGGGCCATCCGCACGCGGTCAACCCGGACCGCGCCCTGCGCCGCGAGGCCCTCGCGCGCGGGTGGCCGATCCTCGATTTCCACCGCCCGGTGCGGCTCAAGCAGCGGCTGCCCGGATTCGCCGTACCGCCCCGTCCGGCGCTCGTCGCGGTCGCCGCGATAGGAGCGGCAGCGGCGACGGCCGGCCTCGTCTGGTACGCGAACCGGCGGCGCTCGACCGTGGCCTGAGGCGATTAAGGCTACTTGGCGCCTATTTGCGGATAAAAGTAAAGAACGGCGGCCAGGGGTTCCGCTTGCTGCGGTCCAGGAGTACAAAGGGGTTAACGGCCCGCGAGACCAAGGACATCCGAGAGGATCACCTTAAAAACGCATTTGGCCCCACGGACCGAGCATGAACACCCGGCACCCACGCGACGTCGACCCGTCGATTACGGGCCAGCCGCACCAGGTGACGGGCAAAGTTCCCGACCTGATGGGCAATACATCGAGGACGCTTGGTAACTGGGTGAACATGCCAGCGGCGGTACGAGTTCTCGTACCGCCGCAACCCTGTTCCAGGGGTTTCTACGCCGCCCCGCGCTGAAGCGCCTCGCACACCGCCGTCGACTCGCGCGCGCCCAGCTCGATCGCGCTGCCGCAGTGGGTGATCCAGGCGCCCATGCCCTCGGGGGTGCCGGAGACGTATCCGTCGAGCGCCGCCAGGTAGGCCGCGCGGCCCAGTTCGGCGTGACCGACCTCCGCCGGGCAGACCGACTTCGGGTCGAGTCCGCTGCCGACCAGGACGATCCGCGCGGCCGCGCGCGCGACCAGCCCGTTGTGCGAGACGAAGGGCCTGAGAGCGAGCAGCTCGCCCTGTACGACGGCTGCCGTGACCAGGGCGGGGGCCGAGCTGCCCGCGATGATCAGCTCGGACAGGCCCTCCAGCCGGCCCGAGACCTCGGCCGCGGTCGGCAGCGGCAGCTCGATGAGCGGCTCGTCGACGCTCTCGCCGGCCTGCCGGGGACGCCCGACCTCGTCCTCGCCGGTCGCCGCGGCGACCAGATGCAGCCGGGCCAGCACCCGCAGGGGTGACTGCCGCCAGATGGACAGCAGTTGACCGGCCTCAGCGGTCAGCCTGAGCGCCGCGCCCACGACCCGCGCCTCGTCGTCGACGCCGAAGTCGGAGCGTCGACGCACCTCTTCGAGGGCCCAGTCCGCGCCGGACAGCGCGGCCGAACCGCGGGCGCCGCGCAGGGCCGCCTCGGACGTGATCTCGTTGCTGCGGCGCCGCATGACACGGTGTCCGTAGACCCGGTCCACGGACTTGCGCACGGACTCCACGGACTCGGCCACACCGGGCAGCGAGCCCAGGGCCGCGAGCGGATCGGCGTTCGCGCCTGTCGTACTCATGAGTACGACCCTACGCAACCCGGCCGCCCGCCCCTCGATGGAGTGGTCTTCTTCACGCCCGCCTGCCACATACAGCTATCACCCGACTACGCTTCGTGAACATGAAAATTGCTTTCGTCGGGAAGGGCGGCAGCGGCAAGACCACCCTGTCCTCCCTGTTCATCCGCCATCTCGCGGCCACCGGAGCACCGGTCGTCGCCGTCGACGCCGACATCAACCAGCACCTGGGGCCGGCGCTCGGCCTGGACGAGGCGGAGGCGGCCGCGCTGCCCGCCCTGGGCGAGCGGCTGCCGCTGATCAAGGAGTACCTGCGCGGCACCAACCCGCGGATCGCCTCGGCCGCGGAGATGATCAAGACGACTCCGCCCGGCGAGGGCTCGCGGCTGCTGCGGGTGCGCGAGGACAACCCGGTCTACGACGCCTGCGCCCGGCCGGTGGAACTCGACGGCGACGTGGTCCGTTTGATGGTCACCGGCCCCTTCACGGACGCCGACCTGGGGGTCGCCTGCTACCACTCCAAGACCGGAGCGGTGGAGCTGTGCCTGAACCACCTGGTGGACGGCCCCGGCGAGTATGTCGTGGTGGACATGACGGCGGGCTCCGACTCCTTCGCCTCCGGCATGTTCACCCGCTTCGACATCACGTTCCTCGTCGCCGAGCCGACCCGGAAGGGGGTCTCCGTCTATCGCCAGTACAAGGAGTACGCCCGCGACTTCGGCGTCGTCCTGAAAGTCGTCGGCAACAAGGTGCAGGGCCAGGACGACCTCGACTTCCTCCGCGCCGAAGTCGGGGACGACCTGCTGGTGACGGTCGGGCACTCCGACTGGGTGCGGGCCCTGGAGAAGGGCCGGCCGCCCCGGTTCGCGCTCCTGGAGGACGTCAACCGGCGCGCCCTGCAGCGGCTGCGCACCGCGACCGACGCGACGTACGACCTTCGCGACGGTCAGCGCTACACCCGGCAGATGGTGCACTTCCATCTGAAGAACGCCCAGGCCTGGGGCAACGAGCGCACCGGGGCCGACCTGGCGGCGCAGATCGACCCCGCGTTCGTGCTCGGCGAGAGCGCGGTGGCGGCCGTCTGAGGACGGCCGCCGAGGCGCCTACTGCTTCTTGGCCGCCGGCGCCCCCGGGACACCCTTCGGCGCCGGGGCCGGCCGGCCGGACAGGAAGGCCGGCCAGCCCTGCTTCGGCGCCTCGCCGACGCCCAGGGCACGCAGCTTCTCCAGGGTGTTCGGGTCCTGCGCGTCCAGCCAGTCGGCGAGCTGCCGGAAGGAGACGCAGCGCACGTCGGGCTTGTTGCACACCTGCTCGACGGTCTCCTCGACGGCACGCATGTAGGTGCCGCCGTTCCAGGACTCGAAGTGGTTGCCGATGATCAGAGGCGCGCGGTTGCCGTCGTAGGCCCGGTGGAAGCCCTTGAGGAGGCCCTCGCGCATCTGGTCGCCCCAGAACTCGCGCTTGGCGGGGTCGCCCTGGGTCTGGGTGCCGGACTGGTTGACCATGAAGTTGTAGTCCATGGTGAGCTGCTCGTAGGAGTGCCCGGGAAAGGGCACGAGCTGCATCGACAGGTCCCACAGACCCTGCTTCTTCTTCGGCCAGAGCTGCTCGTTGACCCCGCTGGTGTCATAGCGGAAGCCCAGCTCGCGGGCGGCCGTCATGAAGTTCTTCTGGCCCTCCAGGCAGGGGGTGCGGGCGCCGATGAGCTCCTTGTCGTAGTCGAAGGGCAGCGGGGAGGCCTTCGACATCCCGGTGTTGGTCTTCCAGGACTTGACGAACTTCTTCGCCTGGGCGATCTCGTCCTTCCACTCCTCGACCGACCACTGGCCGACCCCGCCGCCGCTGCCACAGAAGTGACCGTTGAAGTGGGTGCCGATCTCGTTTCCCTCCAGCCACGCGAGGCGCAGCTGCTTGACGGTGTCGGCGATGCCCTGCTCGTCGTTGAAGCCGATGTCGGAGCGGCCCGGGGAGTGCTGCGGCGGCTTGTACTCGGCGCGCTTGTTCTCCGGCAGCATGTACACGCCGCTCAGGAAGTACGTCATCGTCGCGTGGTTCGCCCTGGCGACCGCACGGAAGTGGGAGAACAGCTTCTGGCTGTCCTCGCCGGCGCCGTCCCAGGAGAACACCACGAACTGCGGGGGCTTCTCGCCGGGCTTGAGGCGCTGGGCTCCGGGCAGGTGCGGCTGGGCTCCGGTGTACGCGGTGGAACCGTCGCCGATCAGGCGGAACACCCGCTTGGGGGGTGCCTGGGCGGGCTTCGCCTTCAGCGGTCCCGCGGCTCCTCCGTCGGCCTCGTCGGTGCCGGTCGCGCAACCGGCGAGCGAGGCGGCGCAGACCGCGGCGACCACGGCTCCCGCGGCAATCCTGTGGGTGGCGGCCATGTTCCGCCCACCTTCTTCCTTCTCTCGGGGCAACGACAGCGCCGTCAAGTTCGCACGGGCCCGAGAAGGAATTAGTACGACAAGCCGATGAAATTGCCACTTCACCTATTCAGGTGGGTCATTCACCCATTTGCCCGGAAAGCCTATGCCTGCCCTTTACTCTGCATTACGATCCATTTACCGAGCGTTGATTCATCCCGCCGCTGCACGCCGTGACCCACGGCCGCGACCCGACCCCCGCCATCGACGGGGGACCACCTGTTCCGCGACCGCGCTGCCCCGGAGGAGACGGGAAATATGTCAGCCTGTGTTCCCACCCGAGCCACCGACCCCAGCGACTCGCACCACGCGAGGCGCATCCACCCTTCCCACAGCCCCCCGCCGACCCCGCCCCGCCGCTTCCGTGTCGCGGGCGCCGACGTGTCGGCCTCGATCGCGGTCTTCCTGATCGCCCTGCCCCTGTCGCTGGGCATCGCCCTCGCCACCGGCGCGCCCCTCCAGGCCGGTCTCGTGGCCGCCGCCGTCGGAGGGATCGTCGCCGGCCGGCTGGGCGGCTGCCCGCTCCAGGTCAGCGGTCCCGCCGCCGGACTCACCGTGGTCACCGCCGACCTGATCCACCGCTACGGCTGGCGGACGACCTGCGCCATCACCGTGCTCGCCGGAGTGGTCCAACTCGGCCTCGGCTGCCTGCGGGTGGCCCGTACCGCGCTCGCCGTCAGTCCCGCGATCGTGCACGGCATGCTGGCCGGCATCGGCGTCACCATCGCCGTCGCCCAGTTGCACATCGTTCTCGGCGGTACCCCGCAGAGCGCCGTTCTCGACAACCTCCGCGCCCTGCCCGCCCAGTTGGCACGTCTGCAGCCCGCCGCGGTCTCGGTGAGCGCGCTGACCCTGGGGCTGCTCTTCCTGTGGCCGCGTGTCCCGGGCCGGGCGGGCCACCTCCTGCGCAAAATCCCGGCCCCGCTCGTGGCCGTCGCCGGAGCCACCACCGTCGCCTCCCTCGCCGGGCTGGCCGTGCCGAAGGTCGACCTGCCGTCCTGGAGCAGCCATGCCCTGGCGGGACTGCCCGAAGGTCCCGTGCTGGGGCTTACCGCCGCCGTGCTCACCACCACGCTGGTGTGCAGCGTGCAGTCGCTGCTGGGTGCGGTGGCCGTCGACAAGCTGGCGGCGGGACGCCCCGACCTGATCGCCGCGAGCCCCGCTCCAGGTGGCCGTGCCCGGGTCGGCCGCTCCGACCTGGACCGCGAGCTGCTCGGACAGGGCGCCGCCAACATCGTCTCCGGCGCCCTGGGCGGACTGCCCGTCGCCGGTGTGGCCGTGCGCAGTTCGGCGAACGTCCAGGCGGGTGCCGTCAGCCGGAACTCCACGATGCTGCACGGCGTTCTCGTGGTGATCGCCGCGCTGCTGATGGTCCCGGTCCTCGAGTTCATCCCGCTCGCCTCGCTCGCCGCGCTGGTGATGGCCGTCGGCGTCCAGATGGTGTCCCTGCACCACATCCGCACGGTGACCCGCCACCGCGAGGTCCTGGTCTACGCCGTCACCACCCTCGGCGTGGTCGTGTTCGGGGTCCTGGAGGGGGTGACACTCGGGATCGCCGTCGCCGTCGCCGTCTCCCTGCACCGCCTCACCCGCACCCGGATCACGCACTGCGAGAGGGAAGGAGTCCATCATGTACACGTACGCGGGCAGTTGACGTTCCTCGCGGTCCCCCGGCTCAGCCGGGCCCTGCATCTCGTCCCCCAGGGGGCGGCCGCCGTGGTGGAGCTGGACGGTTCGTTCATGGACCACGCGGCGTACGAAGCGCTGCAGGACTGGCAGAAGACGCACACCGCGCAGGGCGGTTCCGTCGAGCTGACCGGGCGCAGACCGGGGACGCGCATCGCCGAGCCGTCCGACTCCGCCCACTGCCGCTGCCGTCCCTGGACGGCCTGGCGCAACCACCAGTGCGAGCGTCCGTACACCGCCCAGTCCGCCGGACAGCCCGGTGCGTCCGGCGAGCCCTGTGCCGCGCAGGCTCCGGGCGCGCCCCGCGAGTCGAGCGGGCAGGAACTGGCGCGTGGCATCAGCGCGTTCCAGCGCAACACCGCGCCGATCGTGCGCGGTGAGCTGGCCCGGTTGGCGCGCGAGGGCCAGCAGCCGGACCAGCTCTTCCTCACCTGCGCCGACTCACGGCTGGTCACCTCGATGATCACCTCCAGTGGTCCGGGCGACCTGTTCGTGGTGCGCAATGTGGGCAACCTCGTTCCCCTGCCCGGTGCGGAGAGCGGGGACGACTCGGTGGCGGCCGCGATCGAGTACGCGGTGGACGTGCTGAAGGTGCGCTCCATCACGGTGTGCGGGCACTCCGGCTGCGGAGCCATGCAGGCGCTGCTCAACTCCGAGCCGGGCGACGCCCGGACCCCGCTGAAGCGGTGGCTGCGGCACGGACTGCCCAGCCTGGAGCGGATGGCCGACGGCAGCGGGCCCTCGGCCAGGCTTGCCGGGCGGGCACCCGCCGACGCGGTCGAGCAGCTCTGCCTGACCAATGTGGTGCAGCAGTTGGAGCATCTGAGCGCCCATGACGCGGTCGCCCGCGCCCTGCAAGCAGGGGAGCTGGAGCTGCACGGGATGTACTTCCACGTGGGCGAGGCCCAGGCGTACCTGCTCACCGAGGCGGACGGGGACGGGCTGTTCGGCCATGTGGAGGCGGCGGCGGACCTGCCGGCGTGAGTCTCACGGGTGTGCGGCCCCTCCCGTCGGGGCCGCACACCACCTGCCCGGTGCCGGGAAGTCCGGGACCTGCCGGGCGCTAGGAACTCCGGGACCTGTCCGGCGTCGGCTTCACCGGGACACAGGGCTCGACGTCGGCCTCGGTCGGGTAGACGTCGACCCGGTGCGGGTCCGCCCCGTCGTTGAAGTTCACGAAGACCAGCACGTTGCCGCGGTGCAGGGTGATCTTCCGAGCCCAGTGGAAGGTGAAGATCGGGACGCGTTGACCCTCGCGGTCGTGTGACCAGATCACGGTGTCCCCCTCGCAGATGTAGCCGGAACGCAGGATCTGCACGTCCACCTCGATGCCGTTCGGGCGCAGCTGCCGTGCGAGCTCGCGCTGGTCGTCGACGTCGATGTACTGCTCGTTGGCGGTGAGCGTGACGGTTCCGTCGTCATGGCGCTCCAGCGCATACGCCGGGGACTCCGCCGGCGTCCCCGGCACCGCCACCACCGCGAACCCGGCCGCCGCGCAGAGCCCCGCGGCGAGCGCGAGCCGGCGGCCGGTGAGCAGCGGGCGCCGTACGGCGGGCATCGGCGCGGACTCCCGCTGCTCGATCTCCCCCTGCAGCTCCGCCAGCAGCCGGTCCTCGAACGTCGTCCTGGTCGTCATGCCGCTCCCCCGCTTCCTTCCGTGACGTACGACAGGGAGCTGCCGTACGGCTCCCCGCCCGGTGATTCCGCCTGCTCCCGCAGTGACCTGCGCGCCCTGTGCAGCCGTACACGTGCCGCCACCTGGCTGATCCCCAACGCCGTGGCCGCCTCGGAAACCGTCAACTCGTCGACCGCGACCAGTTCCAGGACGGCTCTCTCCCCCGCCGGGAGCCTGTCCAGTGCGGCCAGGGCGCGGCGGCCCGGGCTCTGCGCGTCGAGCTTGTCCTCCAGGCGGGCGATGTCGTCGGGCTCCAGCAGCCGCCGGCCCGAGATGCGCCGGTCGCGGTCGGTCTCGCGGGCGACCCTTCGGCGCTCCCCGGCGACCACGTTGCGCGCGATGCCGTACAGCCATGCCCGCTCGCTGCCCCGGGACGGGCGGTAGGTGTGGGCGGAGTCCAGGACCGCCAGGAAGATCTCGGCCGTCAGGTCGGCGACGGTGTGCGGATCCGCGACACGCCGGGCCAGGAAAGACGTCATGGCGTCCACATGGCGCCGGTAGAACTCTTCGAAGAGCTGTGGGTCGCGGGCCGCGGCCCGCGGTCCACCCCGTATCCCGTCCACTCGGGCTCCCTTCCGATCGCGCGCCGGTGGGTCGGCGGCGCCTCACCCGTACTTGGGCGGGAGTGTGAAAGGCGTTACAGGCGCTGAACTCCGCCTGGTCGGCGTACGTGGGTACGGATGACCACGGCCGACGGACTCGACCGCTACAGGTCTAAACCAATTTTCGGTCGACCCTTGTCATCGCACCCCCGGTCTGATGAGCTGTGGCCTGGGACACAACGGACAACCTGGGAAAGGCAGATGCCGTGAGCAACGAAAGCCTGGCCAACCTGCTCAAGGAAGAGCGCAGGTTCGCACCCCCCGCCGACCTGGCCGCAGGCGCCAACGTCACGGCGGAGGCGTATGAGCAGGCCAAGGCTGACCGGCTCGGTTTCTGGGCCGAGCAGGCCCGCCGACTGAGCTGGGCCAAGGAGCCGACCGAGACCCTGGACTGGTCGAACCCGCCGTTCGCCAAGTGGTTCCAGGACGGCGAGCTCAACGTGGCGTACAACTGCGTCGACCGGCATGTCGAGGCGGGGCACGGCGACCGGGTCGCCATCCACTTCGAGGGCGAGCCGGGCGACAGCCGCGCGATCACCTACGCCGAGCTCAAGGACGAGGTCTCCAAGGCCGCGAACGCCCTGCTGGAGCTGGGAGTCCGCAAGGGCGACCGGGTCGCCGTCTACATGCCGATGATCCCCGAGACTGCGGTCGCGATGCTCGCGTGCGCGCGGATCGGCGCGGCCCACTCCGTGGTCTTCGGCGGATTCTCGGCGGACGCCCTCGCCACGCGCATCCAGGACGCCGACGCCAAGGTCGTCATCACCTCCGACGGCGGCTACCGGCGCGGCAAGCCGTCCGCGCTCAAGCCGGCCGTCGACGAGGCCGCCGACAAGGCGGGCAATGTGGAGCACGTGCTCGTGGTCCGCCGCACCGGCCAGGAGGTCGCCTGGAACGACGACCGGGACGTGTGGTGGCACGAGATCGTCGAACGGCAGTCCGCCGAGCACGCCCCCGAGGCGTTCAACGCCGAGCAGCCGCTGTTCATCCTGTACACGTCCGGCACGACGGGTAAGCCCAAGGGCATCCTGCACACCTCCGGCGGCTACCTCACCCAGGCCGCGTACACCCACCACGCCGTCTTCGACCTCAAGCCGGAGACCGATGTCTACTGGTGCACGGCCGACGTCGGCTGGGTGACCGGGCACTCGTACATCGTCTACGGCCCGCTCGCCAACGGTGCCACCCAGGTCATGTACGAGGGCACGCCGGACACCCCGCACCAGGGCCGCTTCTGGGAGATCGTCCAGAAGTACGGGGTGACGATCCTGTACACGGCGCCCACCGCCATTCGTACGTTCATGAAGTGGGGCGACGACATCCCCGCGAAGTTCGATCTCAGCAGCCTGCGGGTGCTGGGCTCGGTGGGCGAGCCGATCAACCCCGAGGCGTGGATCTGGTACCGCAAGCACATCGGCGCCGACCGGACGCCGATCGTGGACACCTGGTGGCAGACCGAGACCGGCGCGATGATGATCTCCCCGCTGCCGGGGGTGACCGCGACCAAGCCCGGTTCCGCGCAGACGCCGCTGCCCGGCATCTCCGCCACCGTCGTCGACGACGAGGCGAACGAGGTCCCGAACGGCGGAGGCGGCTACCTCGTCCTCACCGAGCCGTGGCCGTCGATGCTGCGCACCATCTGGGGCGACGACCAGCGCTTCCTCGACACGTACTGGTCGCGCTTCGAGGGCAGGTACTTCGCCGGTGACGGGGCGAAGAAGGACGACGACGGCGACATCTGGCTGCTGGGCCGCGTCGACGACGTCATGCTGGTCTCCGGCCACAACATCTCCACCACCGAGGTCGAATCCGCGCTCGTCTCGCACCCCTCGGTCGCCGAGGCGGCCGTCGTCGGTGCCGCGGACGAGACGACCGGGCAGGCCATCGTCGCCTTCGTGATCCTGCGCGGCACGGCGAACGCCGAGGACGAGAACCTCGTCGCCGACCTGCGCAACCACGTGGGCGCCACCCTCGGCCCGATCGCCAAGCCGCAGCGGATCCTGCCGGTGGCCGAGCTGCCCAAGACCCGCTCCGGCAAGATCATGCGCCGTCTGCTGCGGGACGTCGCCGAGAACCGCCAGCTGGGTGACGTGACCACGCTGACGGACTCCACGGTCATGGACCTCATCCAGGCCAAGCTGCCGGCCGCGCCCAGCGAGGACTGACCGGCTCCGCACACAGGGGCGCCGGACGCGGAAGCGCGCCCGGCGCCCCTTTTAGGTAAACTAAGCAAAAGAGCGTGACCCTCAAGGTGTGCCGGGAAGTCTGGTCGGCGAGTAGTACTGCCCTGCCCACCGACCGGAGGTCCCCCTGATGCCCGCGCCCTCTCGCAAGGTCCTCGGACGTCTCTCCCTCCCCGAGCGGACCTTCGTCACGGACGCGCTGCGCACCGAGACGGTGGGCGGTGTGCTGCTGCTCATCGCCGCGGTCTCCGCGCTGGTCTGGGCGAACGTCCCCGCCCTGCAGGGCAGTTACGAGAGCGTCAGCCACTACCACCTGGGCCCCGCGGCCCTGGGGCTCGACCTGTCGATCGCCCACTGGGCCGCCGACGGACTCCTCGCGATCTTCTTCTTCGTGGCCGGCATCGAGCTCAAGCGCGAGCTCGTCGCCGGTGATCTGAAGGACCCCAAAGCGGCCGCGCTGCCCGTGGCCGCCGCCCTGTGCGGCATGGCCGTACCGGCTCTCGTCTACACGCTCACCAACCTCACCGGCGGCGGCTCCCTGAGCGGCTGGGCCGTGCCCACCGCCACCGACATCGCCTTCGCGCTGGCCGTGCTCGCCGTCATCGGCACCTGGCTGCCGAGCGCGCTGCGCGCCTTCCTGCTCACCCTCGCCGTCGTCGACGACCTCTTCGCGATCCTGATCATCGCGGTCTTCTTCACGGCGGACATCGACTTCGCCGCGCTCGGCGGCGCGGTCGTCGGCCTCGCGGTCTTCTGGGTGCTGCTGCGCAAGGGCGTGCGCGGGTGGTACGTCTATGTCCCGCTCGCGCTGGTGATCTGGGCGCTGATGTACAACAGCGGCATCCACGCCACGATCGCGGGCGTCGCGATGGGCCTGATGCTGCGCTGCACCAGGCGGGAGGACGAGAAGCTCTCCCCGGGCGAGCGCATCGAGCATCTCGTACGGCCGCTCTCGGCGGGCCTGGCCGTCCCGCTGTTCGCGCTCTTCAGCGCGGGTGTCTCCGTCTCCGGCGGCGCGCTCGGCGATGTGTTCACCCAGCCGGAGACACTGGGCGTGGTGCTCGGGCTGGTCCTCGGCAAGGTGCTCGGCATCTTCGGCGGGACCTGGCTGACGGCCCGCTTCACCCGGGCCTCGCTCAGCGACGACCTCCAGTGGGCCGACGTGTTCGCCGTGGCGACCCTCGCGGGCATCGGCTTCACCGTCTCGCTGCTCATCGGGGAGCTCGCCTTCGACGGCGACGCGACGCTGACCGACGAGGTCAAGGCGGCCGTACTGCTCGGCTCGCTCACCGCCGCCGTCCTCGCGACCGTGCTGCTGAAGCTGCGCAACGCCCGGTACCGCAAGCTCTACGAGTCCGAGGAGCGCGACGACGACCAGGACGGCATCCCGGACGTGTACGAGGAGGACGACCCCGCGTACCACCTGCGCATGGCGGCCATCTACGACCGCAAGGCCGCCGAGCACCGGCGCATCGCCGAGCGCAAGACCGCCGAGCGGCTTGCCGAAGTGACGGGCGGGGCAGGCGAGGAGGACGACCGTCGGGCATGATCTGACGGGACGGTACAAAAGACACGGCCCATACAGAGTCAGTGATGAGGGAGACCGCGATGAGCGCACCCGACGGCAGCCCGGTCGGCGCCGAACGCAGCATCGGCCAGCTGTTCGCCTCGGCGACGACCGAGATGTCGGCACTGGTGCACGACGAGATCGCGCTGGCGAAGGCGCAGCTCAAGCAGGACGTCAAGCGGGGCGCCGTGAGCGGCGGCATGTTCAGCGTGGCCGGCGGGGTCCTGCTGTTCTCGCTGCCGATGCTCAACTTCGCGCTGGCGTACGGCATCCGGACCTGGAGCGACTGGAACCTCGCGGTCTGCTTCCTGCTGTCCTTCGCCGCCAACGTCCTGGTCGCGCTCGTCCTCGCGCTGATCGGTGTCGTCTTCGCCAAGAAGGCGCAGAAGAGCAAGGGCCCGCAGAAGGTCGCCGCCTCGATGAAGGAGACGGCCGGCGTGCTGCAGAACGCCAAGCCGCACCCGCGTCCGGGCAACGACAACAAGGCCCTGGAGGAGCGGGTCCGGGAGACGAAGGCCATCGAGGCTGTGGCACGCTCGTCGTCATGACCGATCCCGCCGCCCCTTCGGCGCAGCAGCCCGCCTCTCTCGTACGGCCCGACGGTCCCTGGACGCACCGGGACGTGGCGGCCAACGGCGCGCGCTTCCACATCGCCGAACTGGGCGACGGACCGCTCGTGATGTTCCTGCACGGCTTCCCCCAGTTCTGGTGGACCTGGCGCCACCAGCTGGAGGCGCTCGCCGACGCCGGCTTCCGGGCCGTGGCCATGGATCTGCGCGGCGTCGGCGGCAGCGACCGCACCCCGCGCGGCTACGACCCCGCCAACCTCGCCCTCGACGTCACCGGGGTGATCCGCTCCCTCGGTGAGCCGGACGCCGCGCTGGTCGGCCATGACCTGGGCGGCTATCTGGCGTGGACGGCGGCCGCGATGCGTCCCAAGCTCGTACGCCGGCTGGCGGTCGCCTCGATGCCGCATCCGCGGCGCTGGCGCTCGGCGATGCTCTCGGACGTCAAGCAGTCGCGGGCCGGCTCCTACATCTGGGGGTTCCAGCGGCCCTGGATCCCCGAGCGGCAGCTGACCGCGGACGACGGCGCGCTGGTCGCCGAGCTGATCCGGGACTGGTCCGGCCCCCGGCTGCCGGACGACAAGGCGGTGGAGACCTACCGCGCGGCGATGTGCATCCCCTCGACGGCGCACTGCTCGGTCGAGCCGTACCGCTGGATGGTGCGGTCGATGGCCCGTCCCGACGGCCTCCAGTTCAACCGGCGCATGAAGCGGCCCGTGCGCGTGCCGACCCTGCATCTGCACGGCTCGCTCGACCCGGTGATGCGGACGCGCAGCGCGGCCGGGTCCGGGGAGTACGTCGAAGCGCCGTACCGCTGGCGGCTGTTCGACGGCCTCGGACACTTCCCGCACGAGGAGGATCCGGTCGCCTTCTCGACAGAACTGATCAATTGGTTGAAGGACCCCGAACCCGATCGGTGACCGAACGGCCACTTGCCCGGCGCATAGGCCAATTGGGGGGCGTGGGGGCGGTTATCGACCTTGGGGCAGGGGCACACGTCCGGGTATGGGCTGGACGCACGACTACGGTGACGCGGCACGCAATCGACGCTCGGGCGCTGCCCTGAGCTCCCACCATCAGGGCGGTGCCCCGCACCTGCCGGGCGGCACGGATCTGAGGGTGGGCATCCCGCGCATCCTGCGCCGCCGGGCCCGCTGGGTCTCGGTGCGCCTGCGTCACCCCCGAGGCTGACGCACCCGCCGTCCGGCACCTCTCACAGTGCGCAGCTGTCGCTGTCCACCTGCTGGTTCGCGGTACGACCCTTGGCGATGTCCTCCTGGATCTCGTCCGCGGTGAGCGCGTACCCGGTGTCGGCGTCGTCGAGCGACTTGGCGAAGACCACGCCGTAGACCCTGCCCTGCGGGGTCAGCAGCGGGCCGCCGGAGTTGCCCTGGCGGACGGTCGCGTAGAGGGAGTAGACGTCGCGGTCGACGGTCCCCCGGTGGTAGATGTCCGGTCCGTGGGCGTCGATGCGCCCGCGCACGCGCGCGGAGCGGACGTCGTACGAGCCGTTCTCCGGGAAGCCGGCCACGATCGCGCTGTCCCCGCTGGCGGCGTCCTCGGACGTGAACTTCAGCGCGGGCGCGTCCAGATCGGGCACGTCCAGGACGGCGATGTCGCGCTCCCAGTCGTAGAGGACGACCGTGGCGTCGTACTTCCTGCCCTCACCGCCTATCTGGACCGTGGGCTCGTCGACGCCGCCGACGACATGGGCGTTGGTCATGACACGGCGGTCGCCGAAGACGAAGCCGGTGCCCTCCAGTACCTTGCCGCAGCTCTGCGCGGTGCCCATGACCTTGACGATCGAGCGCTGGGCGCGGGTGGCGACGGCACTGTGCGCGAGCTGGGGATCGGGCGGCTGGACCTCCTTGATGGGCTCGTTGGAGAAGGGGCTGAAGACCTGCGGGAAGCCGTTCTGCGCGAGGACCGAGGTGAAGTCCTTGAACCAGGTGTCGGCGGCGCCGGGCAGCGCCTCCTGCACCCCCAGGAGCACCTTGGAGCTGCGGACCTCCTTGCCGACCGTGGGCATGGTGGTCTGGGCGAGGGCGGAGCCGATCAGCCAGGCCACCAGCAGCATCGCGAGGACGTTGACGAGGGCGCCGCCGGTGGCGTCCAGGGCCCGGGCCGGGGACCAGGTGATGTACCGGCGCAGCTTGTTGCCGAGGTGGGTGGTCAGGGCCTGGCCGACGGAGGCGCAGACGATGACGACGACCACGGCCACGACGGCGGCGACCGTGCCGACCTCCGCGTGGTCGGTCAGCGCGTCCCAGATGACGGGGAGGGTGTAGACGGCGACGAGACCGCCCCCCAGGAACCCGATCACCGACAGGATGCCTACGACGAAGCCCTGGCGGTAGCCGACGATCGCGAACCACACGGCGGCGACCAGCAACAGGATGTCCAGCACGTTCACCGGTTCGAGCCTCGCCTCATCACTTCGCGTTCACCACAGGTCGGCCGGCCGGGGGCTGTCCCCGGGAAGACACAGCACGGACGCCACCCTGTCATGCGCGCCAGTCGAGCGGGACCTGCTTCTCGCGGTCCCAGGGACGCTCCCAGCCCGCGTAGTGCAGGATGCGGTCGATGATTCCGGCGGTGAAGCCCCAGACCAGTGCCGATTCGACCAGGAATGCCGGACCTCGGTGTCCGCTGGGGTGGACGGTCGTCGCACGGTTGTCGGGGTCCGTGAGATCCGCCACGGGAACCGTGAAGACGCGTGCGGTCTCGTTCGGGTCGACGACCCCGACCGGGGTCGGCTCGCGCCACCAGCCCAGCACCGGGGTCACCACGAAGCCGCTGACCGGGATGTACAGCTTGGGCAGCACGCCGAAGAGCTGGACGCCCGAGGGGTCGAGGCCGGTCTCCTCCTCGGCCTCGCGCAGGGCGGCCCTGAGCGGCCCGTCGCCCTTCGGGTCACCGTCCTCCGGGTCGAGCGCGCCGCCGGGGAACGACGGCTGCCCGGCGTGCGACCGCAGCGAACTCGCCCGCTCCATGAGCAGCAGCTCGGGTCCGCGCTCGCCCTCGCCGCCCTCGCCGAACAGGATCAGCACCGCCGACTGCCGTCCCGCGCCGTTGGCCGGCGGCAGGAAGCGGCTCAGCTGGAGCGGCTCGATCGTCTCCACGGCGTGCACCACCGGGTCCAGCCAGCCCGGCAGGCCGTCCTTGCTGAGCGTCACGCCCTCCGTATGGCTCGCCCGTGTCATCGCCACCCCCGTCGTCCTGCACTGCCCAACGCCCGACAGGCCCTAGATCGTTCCGCCCGGGCACGCCACCGGGCTTCGGGCGGCGGGGTCGGCGCTGTGGTCCGGGTCGGATTTCCGGTCCGGCCCGGTTCTCCGGTCCGGTTCAGCTGCAGGGCCCGGCTCGGTGTTCCGGCCCGTGCCGGTCCGCCCGGACCCGCCGTCCGTGTCCTCACCCGGTGGCCCCCAGGGGCGGCGCGGCCTTGCCGCCCGCGTCCAGGTAGGCCTGCGGGGGGTTCAGCCGCTGTCCCGGGAAGCCGCCCTTCTCGTACTTGAGGAGCTTGTGCGCCTTCTCCGGGTCCGTCTCGCCCTCGCCGTAGGCCGGGCAGAGGGGCGCGACGGGACAGGCGCCGCAGGCGGGTTTGCGGGCGTGGCAGATGCGGCGGCCGTGCCAGATGACGTGGTGCGACAGATCCGTCCAGTCGCTCTTCGGGAAGAGCGCGGAGACGGCCGCCTCGATCTTGTCGGGGTCGGTCTCGTCGGTCCACCGCCAGCGCCTGACCAGCCGCATGAAGTGGGTGTCGACGGTGATGCCGGGCCGCCCGAAGGCATTGCCGAGGACGACGAAGGCGGTCTTGCGGCCCACACCGGGCAGCGTGACGAGGTCGTCGAGCCGCCCCGGGACCTCGCCGTCGAACTTCTCCACGAGGGCCTTGGACAGCCCTATCACCGACTTGGTCTTGGCCCGGAAGAACCCGGTCGGCCGGAGGATCTCCTCGACCTCCTCGGGGTTGGCCGCGGCCAGGTCCTCGGGGGTCGGGTACTTGGCGAACAGCGCCGGGGTCGTCTGATTGACCCTCAAGTCGGTGGTCTGCGCGGACAGGACCGTCGCCACGATCAGCTGGAAGGGGTTCTCGAAGTCCAACTCGGGGTGGGCGTACGGGAACACCTCCGCGAGCTCGCGGTTGATGCGCCGGGCACGGCGGACGAGAGCGGTCCGCGACTCGCTCCTCGGGGGCTTCGTGGCAACCGTCTTGGCGGCCGACGCCTTCTTGACCGCAGCCGCCGCCTGCTCGGGAGCGGCGGTCGTCTTCTTCGCGGCGGCGGCCTTGCGCACGGGAGCCGCCTTTTTCGCCACCTTCTCCGCTGTCTTCTCCGCCGTCTTCTTCGCCGAAGCCCTCTTCTCCACCGGAGCCTTCCCTGCCGCTTTTGCCGTTTTCTTTCCGCCCCCGACGCCCTGTTCGCCCAGAGCGGAATCCCGACGTGCAACCACCCGCCCAGCCCCCTTGGCCTGTGCTCTCACCGGCGTTTTGGACACCCGGCCAGCCTAGAGCCCGGCACTGACATCCGCCCCGGACCCCGAAGACCGGCCCCCAATTGGACCCCTGCCGCTTACCCCGGGACATGTGTGCGGCATCCTTGTGACAGATCACACTGTTTGGACCGTCCGGCAAAATGGGCACCGGGTTCCCCTGGTACCAAAGGGGAACAAGATCCCCTGAGCAGGTCGACAAGGAGAGAACTCGTGGACGACGTTCTGCGGCGCAACCCGCTCTTCGCGGCACTCGACGACGAGCAGTCCGCGGAACTGCGCGCCTCCATGAGTGAGGTGACTCTCGCGCGTGGCGACTCCCTGTTCCACGAGGGCGACCCGGGTGACCGGCTCTACGCGGTCACCGAGGGCAAGGTGAAGCTCCACCGCACCTCACCCGACGGTCGCGAGAACATGCTGGCCGTTCTCGGCCCCGGCGAACTCATCGGCGAGCTGTCGCTCTTCGACCCGGGCCCGCGCACGGCGACCGCCACCGCGCTGACCGAGGTCAAGCTGCTCGGCCTCGGCCACGGCGACCTCCAGCCCTGGCTGAGCGCGCGTCCCGAGGTGGCCTCCGCGCTCCTGCGGGCCATCGCGCGGCGGCTGCGCAGGACCAACGACCAGATGTCCGACCTGGTCTTCTCGGACGTGCCGGGCCGCGTGGCCCGTGCGCTGCTCGACCTCTCCCGCCGCTTCGGCGTGCAGTCCGAGGAGGGCATCCACGTCGTCCACGACCTCACGCAGGAGGAGCTGGCCCAGCTGGTCGGCGCCTCCCGCGAGACGGTCAACAAGGCCCTCGCGGACTTCGCCCAGCGCGGCTGGCTGCGCCTGGAGGCCCGCGCGGTGATCCTCCTGGACGTCGAGAGGCTCGCCAAGCGCTCGCGCTGAGCGCGTGACCGTACGAACGACGCAGAGGGGCCCCGCCGGCTGGCGGGGCCCTTCGCGTACGGCCGGGGCACTTCGCGTACGGCCGGGGCACTTCGCGTACGGCCGGGGCCCCTCGCGTACGGCCGGGGCACTTCGCGTCCGGCCGGGGGCGGGACGCGCGGAGGCGGTTGGCCGGTGCGTCGTCTGGGGGGCCACGGTCGGCACCGCGCGAGAGGGCCCATGGGACGGGACTCGGCCGGGGCCACCGGAACGCGTCCGCGAGGCCGCACGGTCCGCGAGCGCGCCGGGACCCGCTGGCCCCGCACCCGGCCCCGCCTCGCCGTCGCAGGAGCTCGCGGCGTCCGATCACGTGATCGCCGTGAGCTGCGCCTGCGGCCGCCACATGCGCCCCCTGCGTGTCATCGGTGACGCTTGACCCTGTACGGCCCCACAGGCCCCACACGGCCCGCCCAGGGCCGTAAATGAGCTGCCCACGGGTCGGCCCCCGGGCACAGTGATCCCATGGCCGCCGCATCTGTTCCGTCCATCGCCCCCAAGGGACTCGACGCCCAGGGCTGCATCGAGCGCGAGGGCTCCCTCGGGCGGATCCCGCAGCCTTTCCGCCCGGTCGTCGCCGCCGCCCGCGACCGGGTGCTGGAGCTGTTCGGGCCGCGCCTGCACAGCGCGTACCTCTACGGCTCGATCCCGCGCGGCACCGCGCGCGTGGGCCGCAGCGACCTCGACCTCCTGCTCGCCCTGCGGGACGAACCGTCCGACGCGGACCGGGAGGGCGTACGGGAACTCGGGGAGGCCCTGGACAAGGAGTTCCCGCAGATCGACGGCGTCGGGACGCTCCTGTACGGCCGGGATGTCCTGCTGAGCGACCTGGAGCGCCACGACCTGGGCTGGTTCGTGGCCTGTCTGTGCACCCCGCTGCTCGGCGACGACCTCGCGGAGTACCTCCCGCGCTACCGCCCCGACTCCCTCCTGGCCCGCGAGACGAACGGCGACCTCGCCCTCCTGCTCCCCCGCTGGCGCGAACGGATCGGGACGGCGGACGCGGACGAGACCCGGACCCGCCTCGTCCGCGTCATCTCCCGCCGCCTGGTCCGCACCGCGTTCACCTTGGTCATGCCCCGCTGGAACGGCTGGACGAGCGACCTGCGGGAGATGGCCGAGGTCTGCGCCGCGTACTACCCGGAGCGCGCAGGCCAGGTGAGGGCCGCGGCCGCCCTGGGCCACGACCCGACCGCCGACCCGGCCGTACTGCGCGCGTTTGTCGACGACCTGGGCCCCTGGCTGGCAGCCGAGTACACGCGCGTGCACGGCGTGAAGGCCCCTAGGTGCGAAGCCCTTCAGGCGTGAAGCCCTCTGGGCATGAAGCCTTCTATGCGTGAAGCCTTCTATGCATGAAGCCCTTCAGATGAGCCCGTGCTCCTGCAGGTACTCCAGCTGGGCCCGCACCGACAGCTCGGCGGCGGGCCAGAGCGAGCGGTCCACGTCCGCGTACACGTGCTCCACGACGGCACCGGGGGTCCGGTGTCCGTTCTCCACGGCCGTCTCGATCTGGGCGAGCCGATGGGCCCGGTGGGCGAGATAGAACTCGACGGCACCCTGGGCGTCCTCCAGGACGGGCCCGTGGCCGGGCAGGACGGTGTGGACGCCGTCGTCGACCGTGAGGGACCTCAGCCGCCGCAGGGAGTCCAGATAGTCGCCCAGGCGGCCGTCGGGATGGGCCACGACGGTCGTACCGCGCCCCAGGACGGTGTCGCCGGTCACGACGGCCTGGTCGGCCGGGAGATGGAAGCACAGCGAGTCCGCGGTGTGGCCGGGAGTGGGGACGACCCTGAGCTCCAGCCCGCCGACGCGCACCACCTCGCCCGCGCCGAGCCCCTCCTCCCCCAGCCGCAGCGCGGGGTCGAGAGCCCGCACCTTGGTGCCGGTCAGCCCGGCGAAACGGACGGCGCCCTCCGCGTGGTCGGGGTGGCCGTGGGTGAGCAGCGTGAGCGCGACCCGCTTGCCGGCGGCCTCTGCGGTGTCGACGACCGCGCGCAGGTGCCCTTCGTCCAGGGGGCCGGGGTCGATCACGACCGCCAGGTCCGAGTCCGGTTCCGAGAGGATCCAGGTGTTGGTCCCGTCCAGGGTCATCGCGGAGGCGTTGGGAGCGAGGACGTTGACGGCCCGTGGGGTGGCGGGGCCCGAGAGGACCCCGCCCCGTGGCTGGCCGGGCAGGGCTGCGGCGTCGGTCATGCGGAGGCTCCACCGGTCGGGATGTGTTTGGTGAACTCGTCGTGTCCCGGCCAGGACAGCACGATCTCGCCGTCCACCAGGCGGGCCTGCGCGAGCACAGGGGTCAGGTCACGGTCGGGCGCGGCGGCGAGCGTGGCGGCGGCGGTGCCGTACGCGGTGAGCTGGCGCAGGGTGGCGATGGTGGGCGGCATCATCAGCAGCTCGCCCTTGTCGTAGCCGTCCGCCGCGTCCTCGGGCCTGATCCACACCGTGCGGTCGGCCTCGGTGGAGGCGTTGCGCGTGCGCTGCCCCTGCGGGAGGGCGGCGACGAAGAACCACGTGTCGTAGCGGCGGGGTTCGAACTCGGGCGTGATCCAGCGCGTCCAGGCCCCGAGCAGATCCGATCGCAGCACGAGTCCGCGACGTTCCAGGAACTCCGCGAAGGAGAGCTCCCGCGCCACGAGGGCGGCCCGGTCCGTCTCCCACTCCGCGCCCGTGGTGTCACCGACCACCGTCTCGGCGGTCGGCCCGGCGAGCAGGACGCCCGCCTCCTCGTACGTCTCCCGCACGGCCGCGCAGACGATCGCCTGAGCCGTCGTCTCGTCCACGCCGAGCCTGGCCGCCCACCACGCGCGCGTGGGGCCCGCCCAATGGATCTGGTGCTCGTCGTCACGGGGGTCGACGCCGCCGCCGGGATAGGCGTACGCGCCGCCGGCGAACGCCATGGAGGCCCGCCTGCGCAGCATGTGTACGACGGTCCCGGCGGGGCCGTCCTTCAGCAGCATCACGGTGGCGGCGCGTCTCGGCGTGGCCGGCGCGAGCGTGCCGTCCGCCAGCGCGCGGATACGGTCCGGCCATTCCGCTGGGTACCACTGCCCGTTTGCCATGGCCGGAGGCTAACTCCTGGGGCGCGGATGTTCGAGGGCCGGGCGGGTGTGGGGGGTGCCGGGTGGGTCGTGGCTGGTCGTGAGCAGCTGCGCTGGGCCTGGGCGGGGCGCCTAAGGGGGTGCCTCGCTGTGTCGTCGGGCGGGTGCGGATGCGTCGTGGCTGGTCGCGCAGTTCCCCGCGCCCCTGGGGAGGTGCGGTCAGTCGCGCCACGACGGGCCGTTCTCACCTCGACCCACCACGACGAACCGTTCCCACCCAGACCCACCACAACGAGCCGCTCTCACCCCGACCCACCACCACGGGCCGTTCTCACCTCGACCCACCACGACGAGCCGTAGGGACCCAGCCTCACCACGACGAGGCGTAGTCACCTCGACCCACCACGACGAGGCGTAGTCACCTCGACCCACCACAACGAGCCGTAGTCACCCCGACCCACCACAACAAGCCGTAGTCACCCCGACCCACCGCGACGAGCCGCTCTCACTCAACCCCACCACGACGAGCCGTAGGGACCCAGCCTCACCACGACGAGCCGTAGTCACCTCGACCCACCACGACGGGCCGTTCTCGCCTCGGCCCGCCCCGGCACAGCCGCCCGCGCTGCCCGCGCCCCCGCCGACCCCGCCCAGCCGCCGCAGGCATCACGCCTCGGTGAGTTCCACCTGGACCTCGACCTCGACCGGGGCGTCGAGGGGCAGGACGGCCACGCCCACCGCGCTGCGGGCGTGGACGCCCTTGTCGCCGAGGACCTCGCCCAGCAGCTCGCTCGCGCCGTTGATCACACCCGGCTGTCCTGTGAAGTCCGAGGCCGACGCCACGAACCCCACGACCTTCACCACGCGCGCGATCCGGTCCAGATCACCGGCCACGGACTTCACCGCTGCCAGCGCGTTCAGCGCACACGTGCGGGCCAGCGCCTTCGCCTCCTCGGCCGTGACCTCCGCGCCCACCTTGCCGGTGACCGGAAGCTTGCCGTCGACCATGGGCAGCTGGCCCGAGGTGTACACGTACACCCCGGACTGCACGGCCGGCTGATACGCGGCCAGCGGCGGCACGACCGCCGGCAGTGTCAGTCCGAGCTCCGCGAGCCGCGCCTCGACCGCCCCGCTCACGCCGTCTTCTCCCGCTTCAGGTACGCCACCAGCTGCTCGGGGTTGTTCGGCCCGGGCACGACCTGCACGAGCTCCCACCCGTCCTCGCCCCAGGTGTCCAGAATCTGCTTCGTGGCGTGGACGAGCAGCGGCACGGTCGCGTATTCCCACTTCTTGGTCATGCGGCCGACTCTAGCCGCTGCTCAGCCCTGGCTTTCAGCCGCTGCTCACCCACAGCCGGTGCCCGCGTTATCCACAGCCTCCTGCTTAGGTTCGCCGCCGACTGGTTACGCTCGAATACGTGAGCAGGCTCCAGGTCGTCAGCGGCAAGGGCGGGACCGGAAAGACCACGGTCGCCGCAGCCCTCGCGCTGGCCCTCGCCACCGAGGGGAAGCGGACGCTTCTCGTCGAGGTGGAGGGTCGCCAGGGAATCGCGCAGCTCTTCGAAACGGAGGCGCTGCCCTATGAGGAGCGGAAGATCGCCGTCGCTCCAGGGGGCGGGGAGGTGTACGCACTGGCCATAGACCCCGAACTGGCCCTTCTGGACTACCTCCAGATGTTCTACAAACTCGGCGGAGCGGGACGCGCCCTGAAGAAGCTCGGCGCGATCGACTTCGCGACCACCATCGCGCCCGGCCTCAGAGACGTCCTTCTGACGGGCAAGGCGTGCGAGGCGGTCCGCCGCAAGGTCAAGTCCGGCCGCTTCGTCTACGACTACGTCGTGATGGACGCGCCCCCCACCGGCCGTATCACCCGCTTCCTGAACGTCAACGACGAGGTCGCGGGACTGGCCAAGATCGGCCCGATACACAATCAGGCGCAGGCCGTGATGCGGGTGCTGAAGTCCAAGGAGACCGCCGTCCACCTGGTGACGCTCCTGGAGGAGATGCCCGTCCAGGAGACCGCGGACGGCATCGCCGAACTGCGGGCCGCCCACCTGCCCGTGGGCCGGATAGTCGTGAACATGGTGCGCCCGGAGGTGTTGGACGGCGCGGACCTGGAACTCGTACGGACCACGCCGCGTTCAGCCGTGGCGAAGGCACTGTCCTCGGCCGGACTCGGCGGCGCCCGCCGCGGGGGCAACGCCGAGAAGCTGGTCGACCCGCTGGTCCAGCAGGCCGAGGAGTACGCCGAGCGGTACGCGCTGGAGCACGAACAGCGCTCGGTCCTCGGCGAACTGGGGCTGCCGTTGCACGAACTGCCCTTGCTGACCGAGGGCATGGACCTGGCGGGTCTGTACGAACTGGCCACCGAGCTGCGGAAGCAGGGGATGTCATGAGCCCGGACGCCGACGCGCACGACCGGCACCGCCGTCTTTCGCCCGCCCCCGTGCTCGATCTCGATCCGCTGATCGACGATCCGGGCACCCGCATCGTGGTGTGCTGCGGCTCGGGCGGCGTCGGCAAGACCACGACCGCGGCGGCCCTCGGCCTGCGCGCCGCCGAGCGGGGCCGCAAGGTCGTCGTCCTCACCATCGACCCGGCCCGCCGGCTCGCCCAGTCGATGGGCATCGACTCGCTGGACAACGTCCCGCGCCGGGTCAAGGGCCTCGACGACTCCGCGAGCGGCGAGCTGCACGCGATGATGCTGGACATGAAGCGCACCTTCGACGAGATCGTCGAGGCGCACGCGGACGCCGAGCGGGCGGCCGCGATCCTGAGCAACCCCTTCTACCAGTCGCTCTCGGCGGGCTTCGCGGGCACGCAGGAGTACATGGCGATGGAGAAGCTCGGGCAGCTGCGGGCCCGGGACGAGTGGGACCTGATCGTCGTCGACACGCCTCCGTCCCGCTCCGCCCTCGACTTCCTGGACGCGCCGAAGCGGCTGGGATCGTTCCTGGACGGGAGGCTCATCCGGCTGCTCACCGCCCCGGCCAAGCTCGGCGGCCGGGCGGGGATGAAGTTCCTGAACGTCGGGATGTCGATGATGACCGGCACCCTCGGCAAACTGCTGGGCGGTCAACTCCTCAAGGACGTCCAGACGTTCGTAGCCGCGATGGACACCACCTTCGGCGGGTTCCGCACCCGCGCGGACGCGACGTACAAGCTGCTCCAGGCGCCCGGGACGGCGTTCCTGGTGGTCGCGGCCCCGGAGCGGGACGCGCTGCGCGAGGCCGCGTACTTCGTGGAGCGGCTGGCCGCGGAGCGCATGCCGCTCGCCGGCCTGGTGCTCAACCGGGTCCACGGCAGCGGCGCCGACCGGCTCTCGGCCGAGCGGGCGCTCGCCGCCGCGGAAAATCTCGAGGCCGTGGAAAATCTTGAAGAGCCCCGCATTGTCGATCAGGAGGGCGGGAAAGCTGGACTTCGTAACTCTCCCGACACGTACGGCAGTTCAGAATCTCCCGCTTCCGAGGCACCGGCTCCTGACGAAGGCTCCCCCGCCGACCCGAAGAACCCGAGCTCGGAGCGCACGGAGAAGGGGCGGTCCGCCGACCCCGCCGACCGGTCCGTCGACCAGCTCACCGCAGGCCTGCTGAAGCTGCACGCCGACCGTATGCAACTGCTCTCCCGCGAGCAACGCACACGTGACCGCTTCACCGCGCTCCACCCCGAGGTGGCGGTGGCCGAAGTGGCCGCGCTGCCCGGCGATGTGCACGACCTCGCGGGGCTGCGGGACATCGGAAACCGGCTCGCGGCCGGGCGACCGGAGCTGCCCGAGACCGCCGTGGACCGACCTGACGTGGACTGACCTGAGGGGTGTCCCCCTCAGCTCACCGTCCCCGTCAGCAGCTCACCGGCGCCTCAGCTCACCGCCGCGTAGTTCTCGTAGAGCTCGTCGTCCTCGAGGGGCAGGATGCCGACGCCCCTCTCGTACTCCGTGCGCGCGGTCTCCAGCAGCCTGCGCCACGAAGTGACGGTCGGCCTCCGGCGCAGCAGTGCGCGGCGCTCGCGCTCTGTCATGCCTCCCCACACGCCGAACTCGACGCGGTTGTCCAGCGCATCGGCGAGGCACTCCGTGCGCACCGGACATCCGGTGCACACTGCCTTCGCCCGGTTCTGCGCTGCTCCTTGAACGAACAGTTCATCCGGATCGGTAGTGCGGCAGGCCGCCTGCGCACTCCAGTCGACTACCCAGCCCATACCGGCGCCGTCCTCTCCCGAATCGAGGCTCCCCCACGGCGGCAGCGGCATATTCACCGCCGCCAGTTGAGGACGTTACGGAAGGCAGGCACAGCGCAACACCCCCTTCGGGCCCAATCTTGAATGGCCCGAACGGACTATGCGTAAGCGGCAGATCACCCGGGGGAGTGAGCCCGCGACATACATGACTATCCCGGCAAACCAGGACACTTGTCTTGCGTCACAACGGGCACCTGATGACACACGAGGCGGATTCGGACACGTCCCCACCAAAAAAGTCGGGGAACCTCCGGAACGATTCGGGGTCGCCGGACGTATTGATACGTGGCCCTACTGCTGTGACAGTTGAGAGCAGCTTAGGCCAACGCCTGTGCGCGTGTCCGGCGAATGAGAAGGTAGGGCGCTCCTGTCGCCATGCCCGCTCCAACACGGTCGTGCCCGCTTCCGTCGCCATGCCGTGACACGGGCTCCCTCTGAACGCTCATGAGTACGGATTAGGCTGCCCCTATGTCGAAGAAGCGCTCGGGCGGCGGTCTGTCGCCCACGCAGCAGGCCGCCAAGTTCCTCGGTGTCAGTGTCCTCGCGGGAGCGGTGATGGCCGGCATCGCGCTGCCCGCGGCCGGCGCGCTGGGGCTCGCGGCCAAGGGGTCGGTGGAGAGTTTCGACGAACTCCCGACCAACCTGAAGACCCCGCCGCTGAGCCAGCGCACCACGATCCTCGACAGCGAGGGCGGCACCATCGCCACGGTGTACTCGCGCGACCGTACGGTGGTCGACCTCAAGAACATCTCGCCGTACATGCAGAAGGCGATCGTCGCGATCGAGGACTCCCGCTTCTACCAGCACGGCGCGGTCGACCTGAAGGGCGTCCTGCGCGCGCTCAACAAGAACGCCCAGAGCGGCGGGGTGGCCCAGGGCGCCTCCACGCTGACGCAGCAGCTCGTGAAGAACGTCGCGGTGGAGGAGGCCGGTGACGACCCGACGAAGGTCGCCCAGGCCACCCAGCAGACCCTCGGCCGCAAGATCCGCGAGCTGAAGTACGCGATCCAGCTCGAAGAGGAACTCGGCAAGAAGAAGATCCTCGAGAACTACCTGAACATCACCTTCTTCGGCCAGCAGGCGTACGGCGTCGAGGCCGCCTCCCAGCGCTACTTCTCCAAGCACGCCAAGGACCTCACCCTGGAGCAGTCGGCGCTGCTCGCGGGCATCGTCCAGTCCCCGAGCCGCTACGACCCGGTCAACGACGAGGCCGAGGCGACCAAGCGGCGCAACACCGTGCTCCAGCGCATGGCCGAGGTGGGTGACGTCTCCCAGGCGGAGGCCGACAAGGCCAAGGAGCAGCCGCTGGGCCTCAAGGTGAGCAAGTCGAAGAACGGCTGCATCACGGCGGTCAAGGGCGCCGGCTTCTTCTGCGACTACGTCCGTGAGGTCTTCCTCACCGACCCGGTCTTCGGCAAGACCCAGGAGGCCCGCGCCAAGATCTGGAACCAGGGCGGTCTGACGATCCGGACCACGATGGACCCGCAGGCCCAGAAGTCGGCCCAGAACTCCATCAAGGAGCACGTCTACCAGGACGACGACGTGGCCACCGCCGCGACCATCGTCCAGCCCGGCACCGGCAAGATCCTCGCGATGGGCCAGTCGCGGCCGTACGGCATCAACAACAAGAAGAACGAGACGACGCTCAACCTCTCGGTCGACCAGGCCATGGGCGGCGGAGCGGGCTACCAGCCCGGTTCGACGTTCAAGCCGATCGTGGCGGCGGCCGCCATAGAGGGCGGCAAGCCGGCGACGCAGATCTACCCTTCACCGTACAAAATGGACTACCCGGCCCCGGTCCAGGCGTGCAACGGCAACGTCTGGAACGAGAAGGGCGTCTCGGTCACCAACGAGAACGAGTCCGAGGTCGGCCCGTACGACATGAAGACGGCGACCGCGAAGTCGGTCAACACCTACTACGTGTCGTTGATCAGCGACATCGGCATCTGCCCGGTGACGGAGATGGCCGGGAAGATGGGTGTCGAGCGCGCCGACGGCGACAAGATCCAGCAGCGGCCGTCGATCGCCCTGGGCACCCAGGAGGTGTCGCCGCTGACCATGGCGAACGCGTACGCGACCTTCGCCTCGCGTGGCATGTACTGCACCCCGATCGCCATCGAGTCGATCACCCAGCGGGCCGGCGAGAAGTCGAAGTCCCTCCAGGTCCCGAAGTCGACCTGCTCGCGGGCGATGTCGGAGAACACCGCCGACACCATCAACACGCTCCTCAAGGGCGTGGTCGAGGACGGCACGGGCTCCGAGGCGGGCCTCGGCCCCAGCCGTGACAGCGCGGGCAAGACGGGTACGACCGACGAGCGCTACGCGGCCTGGTTCGTGGGCTACACGCCGAACATGGCCGGCGCGGTCTGGGTCGGCGACCCCGCCCACAAGCGCAAGATGCAGAACATCACCATCGGCGGCGTCGGGTACGACAAGGTGTTCGGTGGCAAGGTCCCCGGCCCGATCTGGCGCGACATGATGAGCGGCGCGCTGGAGGGCAAGGACGCCCCGCGGTTCACCACCGTCTACATCCCGAACATGCCGAAGAAGGAAGACCCCGGCAAGGGCGACGACGGTGACAACGGCGACAACCGCGGTAACGACAACGGCGGCAACGACAACGGTGGGAACGACGGCGGCAACGACGGCAACACCACCTTCCCGACGCCGAGCTTCTCCATCCCGGAGGGCTTCATCCAGGGCGCGAACAACGGGAACGGCAATGGGGGCGGGCGCGGCTGATTCGGCCGCCCCGGGACTCGCGTGACCCCTCGACGGGTCCGGTACGCGACAAGCGCCCTCCCGCCGATCTGCGCACCCCGCCGAGCGTCGCGTCCACAGCGCTCCGCGTCCAGTGAGACGCTCGGTGGGGAGCGTGCCTGAAGACACCGCGCAGACGATCCGACGGCCGTGACACCGTGGCGCTGCGGATTCGTAGCGCCGGGGTTTTGTGTGCGCTCGGCCGAGGGCGAGGACAGGCCCTGATCCCATGTGCCCCGCTCATGTCGTCTCCACCCCGGCTGCAGCAAACTCGGCTCGACCACCGCGCAGATCAAGGTTTCACGCATGGGCCGCTGGGCAACGCGCGGACATCCGGGGGGCGTTGAAGGTTGGGCACACTCTTCGCATCGACCTGGACACCATGGCGTCACGAATGGCTTCGCAAACGGAATGTATGGGTCTGTTCGGCGATGTAAAGGACTTGACCACATCGCGTTGCGCTATGCAAACATCTGCTGACGAGTGACGCTCCGGTGTGACCAGCCGGGTAGCGCGCGGGCCGGCGAGGGGGCATCTGTGGACGTGCGGTGGACTGCATCCGGGTTGACGGAGAGCGGCAACCTCATCAACAGCAGTGGCGGCTAGAAGCTGTTGACCACACCGGCGCGCACGACGCCGGATGCGTCCGCATCGACCCTGCCGGAGCAGACGCCTTCCTTTCCTCTATCCACCTTCAGCGACGGCGGCTTCCACCGGAACCGTCCCGTATCACCCTGGACATCAAGAGGAGTTCCGTGGCCGACGAGATGGTTCTGCGTGCCCAGAAATTTGTGAACACGACGTACAACAACGGTGCGACACTCGGCATATCCAAGCTGGTGGAGAACGGTCAAACCAGCTGGACCGTGATGTACGCCCTGACCCGAGCGCTCCAGTACGAGATGGGCATCACCAGTCTCTCTGATTCTTTCGGTCCGACGACCCTGGCCACGATCGGGGAGAAGTACGGCAAGCTGGACGAGACGACGATTCCGTCGGCGAACTTCTGCCGCGTCATCCAGTCCGCTCTGTACTGCAAGGGCTATGACGGCGGCGACATCGACGGCACGTACAACGACCGAGTCAAGGCCGCTGTCGCGAAGCTGCACCAGAACATGGGCGTGGGCGGTACGTATCCGGGCAGCGCACTGTGGCCGAAGACGACCAAGGGCCTGTTCAACATGGACGCCTACGTCACGGTCAACGGTGGGTCGGACACCATCCGCACGATTCAGCAGTGGCTGAACGGCAAGTACATCCTGCGCAAGGACTACTACGCCATCCCCTGCGACGGACACCACTCGCGGGACGTGGCCAAGTCGATGCTGTTCGCCATCCAGTACGAGCTGGGCATGGCAGACGGCGTCGCCAACGGCGTCTTCGGCCCCGGCACGCAAGCCGGCCTGAAGGAGCACACCCTGTCCACCGGCTCCTCCGGGGTGTGGGTGCAACTGTTCTCCGCGGGCATGGTGCTCAATCAACGGCCGATCTCCTTCACCAGCAGCTTCACCTCCGCACTGGCCTCCGCGGTCAGTGCCTTTCAATCGTTCGTCAAGCTGCCCGTCTCGGGGAGTGGCGACTTTTCCACCTGGGCCTCGCTGCTGGTCTCCTACGGCGACCAGAACCGCCGGGGCTCGGCCTGTGACGGCGTCACCCTGATCACCGCGGCGCGCGCCCAGACGCTGAAGTCACAGGGCATCACTTATGTCGGCCGCTACCTGACCAACCCGGACGCGACGCCGCCTGACAGCCTGAAGCACAAGGCAATCCAGCCCGGTGAACTACAGACGATCGCCGACAACGGGCTGCGCTGTTTCCCGATCTATCAGACCTACGGCCGGGACGCGTCAGGATTCAGCTACCCCTCAGGGCGGGCCGACGGGCAGGCAGCCGTCAACGCCGCCCGCGACCACGGGTTCAAGGCCGGCACCCGGATCTTCTTCGCGGTCGACTTCGATGCTCTCGACTACCAGGTGACCGACAACGTACTGCCGTACTTCAAGGGCATCGAAGACGCGATGGCCGCCAACGGCAACGACTTCGCAGTGGGCGTCTACGGTCCGCGCAACGTGTGCACCCGGGTCGGTGAGGCCGGACACACGTCCGCTTCGTTCGTCTCCGACATGTCGTCGGGATTCTCCGGCAACTTCGGCTATCCACTGCCGACGGACTGGGCATACGACCAGATCGTCACGCGCACCGTCGGCTCCGGCGACGGCGCCATCAACATCGACAACAACATCGCCTCCGGCCGCGACATCGGCCAGAACTCCTTCAACCCGCCCTCGTCCCAGACGGCCGACGTCATATTCGACACTGCGTACTGGCCTCAACTCCTCGCAGACGTCCAGGCCTACATGGAGTCCATCGGCTTCGCCGAGGACAACGGGAAGCTGTACACCACCACCCAGTGCCTGGAAACGATCGTCGCGCGAGACACCGCGGTGACCAACACGGCCCGGGCCTATGGCATGCGCAAGGCACTCATCCAGACCACGGCGTTCTGGGAGTTCCGCCACTACGGCAACGAAGATCTGGTCAAGGACGCCGGGGTGTGGCTGTACCACAACGGCTACGTCCCGGACTGGGCCAAGGACCTCCCTGGAGTCACCGCCCTCCGTGACAGCAGCACCGGTGTGGCCCAGATGTTCGGCTTCGCAGCGATCTGTGCCTGGAACAACTCCATCAACACGGGTCTGGTCACCGGAACCGTGAAGGACACGAGCAAGGACGCGGACGTCTTCAGCGTCTGGGACAAGCTCCGCACGGACAACGACTTCGCCCTCACCAGCGTCGGTCACGCCCACATCTGGGCTGCCGACGGCAAGCCAGGCGGCGACGCGGAGACGCGGATGGAACGCCGCCCCGCACTCGACTACACGGAGTCCGAGATCTACGAGGTGCTGCGCCGTTACCAGGGGCCGGCGGAACCGGCTTTCACCGACGCCACCAAGCGGATGCCGCTGTACTACATCTTCGAGAAGTACAACAGGATGGTGCGGTGAGCCAACACCTCCCTCCACAAGCCTCCGAATCAGCCGACGGATTCAACTCGATCGCCCTGCTCTTCATCCTGCTGATCGGAGTCGTCGTAGTCATCAGCCTGATCGGATATCTGGGCTCGTCCGTCGCGCGGCGCGAACAGCGCCCGCCAGGGCACCGATTGTGGCTTCGGGCAGGCTGCATCCTGAGCGTCTGCGCAGCCATCTGCGTGTACATGTGGGGGGCCCTCCACGTGCTCTTCATGGAAGACATGAACATGCGACAGGCATGCGTCGCGGCGGGCGGAGAAGCGAGAGCGAGCACGGTCGACGGCTACGAAGCGAGCTACATCCCCCTTCGCTTCACCTGCCGCATCAGCGAAGGCGGAAGCTACACCGCCGCCATCCCGCCATGGATCAACCCTGCACTCAGCGGGCTCGTCGGCCTGGGCCTGATCACGGGCGTGGCATCGGGGATCACCCGCGACGACTTCAAACGCGACAACGTCGTGCCGTCCCAACAGAAACGGAACTCATGACAATCCCTGACGTGTCCCGTCGCACCCTGCTCGCGCGGACGAGTGCGCTGGTCGGTACCGCGGCTCTGATCACCCTGCCCGGCTCCGCCCTGCTCGCCACACCTGCCTACGCCGCCGACAACTCCCACTCCAGGACGCCCACAGGTGAAGAGATCAGAGAGGCGTACCGTCGCTTTCAGAAGAACCGGACGCGGGTACATACGGGCAAGCCGAGTTCCAACGGCTGGGAGATGGAGAAGACCGAGGACGGCGGCGGAAGCATCTCCAGCCGTCCCGTCCCCGGTACCCCGTTGACCGGTATCAGCGTCCGCACGGGAGACGTCGAAACGGTTCTGGTCCATGTGGTGCGCCGGTTCCACTACGAGATCGGCGAACTCCGCAAGGGGGACGTGATCGGCTGGCGCAGTCCCGGCACCGTCCGCAAGGGACTGCCCGAGGGCAACCAGGCGTCCGGCACCGCCGTACAGATCCGCCCGGGCTTCTACCCGTCCGGCACGAAGGGCGGCTTCTTCCCCACGCAGCTCGTGGTGGTCCGCGACATCCTCGCCGAGCTCGACGGCGTCGTCCGCTGGAGCGGCGACGACCGGCACGCGGACGAGTCGCTCTTCTACATCGACGTCAAGCCCGGCGATGCCCGACTCGCCGCAGTGGCCAACAAGATCCGCACCTGGCAGGCCACCCCGGGCGAAGGCGCGGGCGCACCTGTCGACGTCCTGGCCACCGGTCGGCGCAAGGCTGCCGAGAATCTCCGACGCCTCCAGCAGCGTACGGCTGCCTGAGGCGCCGTCACACGTATCACCGCACCGCCCCTCCAGCATCGACCATAGGGAGAACCGTGAAATTGACGTCCCGGCTCGGCGTTCTGTTCGGCGCCCTGCTCAGCTCGATCGCCCTCGTGGTCTCGCTACCCAGCTCGGCCTACGCCGCCAGCTGTTCCGGCTTCGGCTGTGACGGACACGACCCGAACGTCCAGACCTGGCAGTCGGGCCCAGTCAGCACGTACGGCCCCATCGATGCCGGAGGCTCGTTCCAGTACGAGCTGAGATGGGGAAAGACTGACGGGGACCAGTACAGCTGGGGCCGCCTGTGGTACATCAGCGGTTCCAACGAGCAGGACTGGTCGGTCTACGTCCAGCGCTGCACCAAGGACCACTCGACCTGCTACTGGCGCCTCGGCGAGAAGAAGGGCGGCGCGTCCGGATGGACTGCGAAGGTGCCCTCCGGGACGAACTACTACTACACACGCACCCCGATGTACTACAACCCCTCGACCCACGAAATGCGGGCCTGCGTGGACACCTCGGACGGGGACACCCGCTGCACCCCTTGGTACTGACAGGCCGACGGGGTTGACGGGCGACCGGCCCAACTGACGAGCTGTCGCACCCGGCCGCGTGACGCGGCCGCGCCGACCGCGCCGATCACTCTGTCGAAGAAAGCACATGAGGCCGGTGGGCGGCCTCGACAACCGCCCACCGGCCTCCGGCGACACCATGCGCCAGCCGCTCAGCCTGCCAGGCGCTTCTTCACGGCCGCGGCTACCCGGCCGCCCTCGGCCAGGCCGGCCACCTTCGGGTTCACGATCTTCATCACGGCGCCCATGGCTCGGGGCCCCTCGGCGCCTGCCGCCTTCGCCTCCTCGACGGCCTGGGCGACGATGTCGTTCAGCTCCTCATCGCTGAGCTGCTGGGGCAGGTACTCGGCAAGGACCACGCCCTCCGCCTTCTCCCGCTCGGCGGACTCCGCGCGACCACCCTGGGCGAAGGCGTCCGCCGCCTCGCGACGCTTCTTCGCCTCCTTGGTGATCACCTTCAGCACCTCGGCGTCGGAGAGCTCGCGCTTCTCCTTGCCCGCGACCTCCTCATTGGTGATCGCGGCGAGCGTCATCCGGAGCGTCGAGGAGCGCAGCTCGTCGCGCCCCTTGATCGCGGCGTTGAGGTCTTCCTGCAGCTTCGACTTGAGCGTGGTCATAGGGGTGATTGTCGCAGGTGTGGGAGGCGGGGTGCCCGTGCATTAACTGGAGGGGTCGAGCGGGTGGTCAGGGCGGGCGTCACGGGACCGCGAGCGCCCGGTCAAGGATGCGCTGGCGATCTGACACGATGGAGGCATGCGCTCGCGATACGGAGTTCCCCTGGGAATCGCGGCGGTTGGCGCCGCCGGTCTGGTCTACTCGGCGGGTTTCGAAGCCCGTTCCTTCCGGCTGCGACGAGTGACGGTCCCTGTCCTGCCGCCCGGTATGCGCCCCCTGCGGGTCCTGCAGGTCTCCGACATCCACATGGTCGGCGGCCAGCGCAAGAAGCAGCGGTGGCTGCGCTCACTGGCGGGCCTGCGCCCCGACTTCGTGATCAACACGGGCGACAACCTCTCGGACCCGGAGGGCGTCCCGGAGGTCCTGGACGCGCTGGGCCCGCTGATGGAGTTCCCGGGCGCGTACGTCTTCGGCTCCAACGACTACTACGGCCCCACGTTCCGCAACCCTGCCCGCTACCTGCTCGAGAAGGCCCAGGGCCGCCACGGCCTGAACGGCAACGCCCGCGCCCTGGGTGTCATCCACAACCCGTGGGAGAACCTGCGGGACGGTTTCGACGCGGCGGGCTGGCAGAACCTCACGAACACGCGGGGCATGCTCAAGATCGAGGGCGTGTCGGTGGAGCTGACCGGCGTGGACGACCCGCACATCAAGCGGGACCGCTACGACGAGGTGGCCGGCGGCCCGTCGGGCGCGGCGGACTTCTCGATGGGCGTCGTGCACGCCCCGTACCTGCGCGTCCTGGACGCGTTCGCCGCCGACGACTACCCCTTGATCCTGGCCGGCCACACCCACGGCGGCCAGCTCTGCCTCCCCTTCTACGGCGCCTTGGTCACCAACTGCGACCTGGACACCGACCGGGTAAAGGGGCTGTCCCGGCATACGGCGGAGGGCAGGACGTCGTACCTGCACGTGTCGGCGGGCTGCGGCACCAGCCGCTACACGCCGGTGCGGTTCGCGTGCCCGCCGGAAGTGACGTTGCTGACGCTGGTGAGCAGGGGGTAGGGGCGGGGCGCACCGGGCCCTGAGCGGAGGAGCGGGAGCAGGAGGGCCGTAGGCCGCGCCCAGGCAGCGGCGGTAACCCACTCGGCCCGCCCGCATCGCCCCTTTTGCCGGATATGCCTAACGTGAGGGCATGACCGCGCCGATACCGAGGGACATCCCGGACCTCCCAGCCCTCCCGGGCATGCCCCGATTCCTGCCCTCGCCCGTCCCCGCCACGGCGGTGGTGGCTCCCGTACGCCATCCCGTCGCCGCCGCCTACCGGGTGCTGGTGGCACTGGTGGGCGCGGGGGCCGTGACCGTCGAACTGCTCCTGAGCAGCACGGTCCGCACCCTGAGCTATTTCTCGGTCCAGAGCACGATCCTGCTGACGCTGGTGTTCCTGCTGTCGGCCCGCAGAGCCTGGACCGCCCGCCGCCCCCTCCCGTCCGCCCTCACGGGCGCGGCCCTCCTCTACGTCACGATCACAGCCCTGGTGCACCACGTGCTGCTGGCGAACGCGGCGAGCCCCTTCCTCCTGACCGGCGACGCGGCGAACCCGACGGGCTGGCACGCGGTGACCGCCCACCTCATGCACACGGCGATCCCCGCGGCGGCACTGGCGGACTGGCTCCTGCTGACACCCCCCGGCCGCCTGCACCTGCGCCAGGCGGCGACCTGGCTGCTCTACCCCCTGGCGTACCTGCTGTTCTCCTTCACCCGAGGCGAACTGATCCCACCGGGCACGACCGGCCGCTACCTGTACCCCTTCCTGGACGTCGACCTCCACGGCTACAAGAACGTCCTCGGCAACGCCCTCCTCCTCGGCCTCTCCTTCTACGCCCTCGCGATCCTCCTGGTCGCCCTCGACCACGCCCGCCCGAACCCCACCCGCCACCGCGCCAAAACCGGATTTCGTCTCCAGCCACCGGTGGGCTAAAGTAAACGACGTCGCCGCGACGAGCAGCGACGATCGGGGTGTAGCGCAGCTTGGCAGCGCGCTTCGTTCGGGACGAAGAGGTCGTGGGTTCAAATCCCGCCACCCCGACAGTGAAACACCAGGTCAGGGGCCTGATCCGCATCGCGGGTCGGGCCCCTGAGCGGTTTCTGAGTCCTGCTTGGAAAAGTCTGGGAGAAGATCTTGGAATCTCGCCCAGACGGCCACCTCTTGGTGCTCCCCCGAACCCCTGGGACGAAGCGCCGTTCCGCGGCTCCCACCCGCGTCGCGCGGCGCAGCCCTCCCGACCGTGCCGTCCCATCAGCCGGGCAGGCAGGTTCAGGCGCGTAACCACCGCTCCTGTGCAGGTCCACCCGACGGCCACCACCCACCTCGCCGCCTTCGGCGACGGCAGCCTGACTACCGGCGAGACCGGCCCGGGTCTCGCCGCGGTCCCTTGTCAGTCCGGACGGGTACATCCGCGCGCCCTGGTCGGAGACAGAAGGTCAGCCGCACAGGGCCGCCACCACGAGGCTGTCGAAGGCGAGGTGGTCGGATTGCCAGGCGGTGATTCGGAGGGCGGCGTCCTCGCTCGCGGACCCGGTGGGGAGTCTGGTCGCGGAGATGTGGCAGGGGGTGGCCAGGGCCACGGGGTGGTGGAAGGCGCTGCGCAGTTCGACGGGGAGGACGCGGTAGGGGGCGCAGGCCGCCTGGACGGCCTGGCGGGCGGCCTCCAGGAGGACCATGCCGGGGACGTCGGCCGTCGGGTGGTCGAAGAGCACCGGGTGGCCGGGGTCGATCCGCAGTTCCCAGTTCAGGCCCCGGCGCTCGGCGGCCGAGCCGGGGACACCGAGCACCACGTCGTGTTCGTCCAGACGGCCCACGATCGCGGGCGGGACGGGGTCGGGCAGGGGCGGGTACCCGCCGCCCTCCCCCGCGGCGGGGTCGCGACGGTCCGACACATGCAGGGTCAGACGCCCCGCGCCGGCGAAGTCGCCTCCGCGCAGCAGGTCCGCCTCCAGGGTGAGGCCGGTCAGGGTGTCGCCGCTGCGCCGTACGTCCGTCGCCGTGAAGTCCAGGCGCATCTCGGCGGGACGGGCGCCCAGGAGCAGGGCGCCGGGCACCACCTCGAACTCCAGTTCGGCAATGGTGAAGTGATGATCGGCCGGAACTCCGTAGTACGCCTGGCCCACCAGGACGGACGCCTGGCGCAGCGACTCCGCGGCGAGCAACGGGTCGTACCAGGTGCCGGCGACGGGTGCGTAGAAGTGGTGGCCGCGTGGCCACTGCGCGCCCAACCGGAAGGTGTCGGGGCCCAGTTGCCGCCAGTCCGTGATCAGTACCTCGGCCACCGCGCTGCGGGCCACGAGGTGGCGCGGAGCGGTCCGGACGAAGTCCAGGTCCCGGTCGAGGTCGGTCTCGGCCCTGGCCTCCGGGGGAAGGGGAAGGGTGGGTGTGGGGTCGGTCGGGGACACGCGGGTTGCCTTTCTCATGGGCGTCGACGCCAGGGCACGGCGTACCGGTGAGGTGCCGGACGGGCCGGGCCGGATGAGGCCGACCGGTCCTGCCGGAGCGAAGGCGGCGGTGGCTTCGGGCCGGTGGAGCGGGCCGGTGGCGTCGGGCGGCTACGAGCAGCGACAGGCTGTGTGAGGTGGGGCGGGTGGAACGGGTGGGGCGGGGGGAACGGGTGCGGTGACTCGTGCCGGGCTGCGGATCGGCGCGGTCTCAGCGAAGTTGACCCCACCAGGCCTGAGGGCCGGGCCAGACCGGGCTGGGCTGCGACTGCGACTGCGACTGCGACTGCCTGGACTACGAGGGCCCGGCCCTGCCCGACCGCCCGCCCCGCAGCCGTTCCTCAGGCCGCCGCCAGCGCCGTGAAGCGGCCCGCGTGGAACACCAGCGGTCCCGCCTGGTCCGTCAGGGCGCCCTCCAGGGCCTCGGCGATGACCAGTTCGTGGTCGCCGGCCCGGTGGACCGCGCTGATACGGCAGTCCAGCCAGCCCAGTCCGTCGGCGGGGATCGGGTGCCCGGCCCGGGTCGTCGACCAGTTGTCGCCCGCGAAACGGTCGGCGCCCTTGGTGCTGAACAGCCTGCACAGCTCCGCGTGCCCGTCGCCGAGGATCGTCACGGCGAAGTGGCCGGCCTCGCGGATGGCCGGCCAGGTGGACGAGGTGTCCGCGGCACACAGGGCGACCAGCGGCGGGGTCAGGGAGACGGAGGTGAAGGAGTTGACCGCCATGCCCTTGGGACCGTCTGCTGTGTCGGCCGTGATCAGGACCACTCCGGTGGTGAACCGGCCGAGTATGTCGCGGAACGAGCGTTGCTCCAGCATGAGTTCTTTCCGTTCGGACGGGACGCCCGGGCGGACCGGCCGGGCGTGCGTGGCGTGGGGCGGGGTGGGGTGGGTGGGGCAGGGTGGAGCGGGATGACTTGCGGGGCGTCGGGGGTGCGGGGTCCGGGATGGGGGCGCTTCGGGGTTCCGGGATGGGGGCGGCCGACGGCGAGGTCCTCCTCCGCCTCCGGCCGGATCCGGCCGGATCCGGTCTCGGCGGGGCCTCACTGTGGGCCGGACGGCACCCCCCGCCGCCGGTCGATGGCCTCAGGGGCGTTCGCATGCCACGAGTTGGTGCACGAGGCGTGCCCATGGGCGGGCGGTGGTCGCGAGGTCCGGCGCCACCGCCGACCGGCCTCAGCTCCGGCGTGGAGCCCCGATCGCGGGGACCTCCGCCGCCGGACAAAGGCCGATGCCGGGAGATTCTGCGCAAGGCCTGCCCAAGGGCCTCCGACGACGAGGTCCACCGGCTCCTCCCACCGGCCCCCGGGCCCGGATTTCGCCGGAATCCGCAACTCCCGGCCGCCCCCACACAACCGAACCCCACAACGGCCGGACCAGGTCTAGCCCTTGCGGCTCGCGATCGCGAAGTCCACCGCCTCCTGCGGCCGGGCGGCGGAACCCGTGAGGCGCGGGGAGACATAGCGGGCCAGCAGTTCCATGCTGCGGTTGGTCTTCTCCCACGACGTCCAGTCGGCGACGTAGACGAGCAGGGTGCCGAAGCCGCCGGTGATCTCCTGCAGGCGCTCGATGCCGGCGACCACGTCGTCCACGGAGCCGACGAGCGCGCCCCCGGCCTCCACGCGGGCCTCCAGGGCCCTCTCCCGCGGGACGTCCGGGCTGAGCACCTCGCGGCCGGCCGCCTTGCCGAAGTACTCGAACAGCCAGCGGTCGTAGCCCTCGCGGACATCCGCGTAGGCCTCCTCGCGGGTCTCGGCCACGTGCACCGGCAGGGCGATGCGCCACTTGTCGCGGTCCAGGGTCTGGCCGTGCTCGGCGGCCGACTCCTCCGCGTACTTCCACTGGTGGGCGAGGTTGATGTGCGCGGGCGCACCCGGCGTCAGCAGGGCGAAGGGCAGCGCGAAGGACGTCATGCTCAGCCCGTACTGGCCGATCAGGCGCGGGCTCGACTGCGAGGTGCCGGAGGTCGCCACGGCCACCTCGATGCCCTGCGGGGAGAAGCGCGGCAGCTGGAGCTTGGCGTCGCGCAGGTCGTACCAGTCGGTCTGCTGGGTGATGCGCTCCTCGCCGTTGACGAGTTCCAGGACCGTCGGCAGCGCCTCCTCCAGGCGGCGGCGCTGCACCGGCTGCTCCAGGCCGAACATCTTCGCGTCGAAGGGCACGCCGGGGCCGACGCCCAGGATGTACCGGCCGCGGGTCAGATGGTCGAGGTGGACGGCCCGGCTCGCCACGTGGAAGGGGTGGTGGCCGGACAGGGGTACGACACCGTGGGCCAGCTTGATCTGGCGGGTGCGCTGCGAGGCGGCGGCGATCAGGGTCTCGGGCGCCCCGACCAGGCCCCAGCCCAGCGTGTGGTGCTCACCGAACCACGCCTCGTCGAAGTTGAGGTCGTCGACGTACTCGACGAGGTCCAGGTTCCGGCGTATCGCCAGGTTCGGGTCCTGGCCGGTCTCGTGGACGGGGGACAGGAACAGACCGATACGGCTGTGCACGATGAGCCTCCTGAGAGAACGAAGATGAGAGAAGGGAGAAGAAGAGGAGAGGGGGCGTCAGGCGACCCGGTACACCGAGTCCTTCAGCGCGCGGACCTTCTCGTAGCCCGCCGTGAGCGTGGCCTCGTCCGGTGCCGTGAGGTACACCCGCAGGGGTGTGGTCAGCAGGTCGACGGTGGGCCTGATCCGGGCGCCGGGCGTGAGCTTGACCGTCGCGGAGAAGACGCTCTCCAGGGAGCGGATCTCCGTCACGGCCGTCTCGTCCACGGACTCCACGACGCCGTCGAGCTCGGTCGGGGTGTTGTAGACGACGGCCGGCTGGAGCCTGGTGTACGTCCGGCCGCCGTACCGCGCGCGGAACTCCTCGGGGCGGACGTACGCCTGCGCGGTGAGCGCCGCCTGGTTGTGGCCCAGGCACACGTCGTGGAAGGGGGCGCTGATGTTGCCGTTGAGGCGGGTGCCGATCTCGACCAGGACGGGGCCCTCGTCGGTGACGATGACCTCGGCGTGGGCCGGTCCCCAGGCGACGCCGAGAGCGGCGAGGACCTCGTCGACGTACGCTGTGAGCGCGGCGACGACCGGGTTGCCGGCCGGGTCGGCGAGCAGGTCGCGGTTGTAGATGTTCTTGCCGGACGGCAGCAGCGTCTTCTCGTACTCCCAGACCCCGCACACATAGCGCTCGCCGCCGCTGCTGACGGTGTCGACGATGTACTCGGTGCCCTTGAGGTAGGACTGCACGAGGATCTCGGTGTTGGTGACGCCGAACATGTTCGGGGCGTCGAGGACGCCCCGCGCGGCGGCGCGGACCGCGTCGGGGTCCGCGCAGACGACGACGCCGTCGGAGGCGGCCGAGCTGAGCGGCTTGACGACGACCGGGTAGCTGCCGTGCTCCTCGGCCCAGGCCACCGCGGCGTCCGGGTCGTCGGTCTTGAACTGCTCCACGCAGCGCACGCCGGCCCGCCGCAGTGTCTCGGTCATCTCGTACTTGTCCCGGCGGGCCGGGGACAGCGCCGAGCCGTTGGACGGGACACCGACCGCCTCGCTCAGCCGGTCGGCGAGCGGCACGGACGACTCCTGGCCGGCGATCACGCACACCGGGTCCAGGCCGCGCAGCACCTCGACGAGTTCGGCCTCGTCGGTGGCGAGGACGGTGTCGTCGTACGCGGTGAGATCCGGCGGGGCCATCGCCGGGATCAGCTCCGGGGTGCTCTGGACGTGGACGACGGCCGTACCGTGCGCGGCGAACGCGGCGGGGTAGAAGTTGCCGGCGGAGTAGCCGTCGACGACGACCGCGACGCGGCGCGGGCCGTCCGTGGGGGACGCGGTGCTCATGCGTGGGCCTCCGATGCGGGCACGAACTCGGGCAGGGACGCGGCGAGGGAGCCGGGAAGTGAGCCGGGGCGGGCGTGCGGCCGGGACTCGGGCCGGTCGCCGGGCTCGGCCTCCAGCACCGGGCCGACCGCGGACTCGGCCCGGACGAAGCGGGCCAGGCGGGCGATGCCCTCGCGGATCGCGGCCGGGGTGAGGTTGCTGAAGCCGAGGCGCAGGGCCCGTTCGCCGCCGCCCTCCAGGTGGAACATGCTCATCGGCGCCCAGCTGACCGCGTAGTCGCGCGCCGAGCGTTCCATCGCGACCAGGTCGGCCTCGAAGGGCACCTCGACGACGAGGAAGAAGCCGCCGCGCGGGCGGTTCCAGCGCACCCCGTGCTCGGCGTACCGCTCGGGCGGGAAGTGCCGGGCGAGGGCGTCGAGGGTGGCGGCGAGCCGTTCCTGGTAGACGGCGGCCAGATCGCGGGTGGCGGAGCGCAGGTCGTGGTCGGCGTCGACGAGGATGCCGCCGATCGCCGCCTGGGACAGCGAGGACGAGCCGACCGTGAACATGGCCTTGGCCTTGGAGAGTTCCTGGGCGAGGGTGCGCCGCACGCCGTCCTCGCCGACGACCTCGCGGTCACCGACCAGGTAGCCGAGGCGGGCGCCGGGGAAGGCGGACTTGGCGAAGGAGCCCAGGTAGACGACGTCGCCGCGGGTGTCCAGGGACTTCAGGGTCGGCAGCCGCTCCTCGTCGCTCGCGAAGAGCCCGTAGGGGTTGTCCTCCAGGATGGTGAACCCCTCCTCGGCGGCCAGCGCGAGCAGTCGCCTGCGCGCCTCCAGCGGGACGACCGTGCCCGAGGGGTTGGAGAAGTCGGGGACCAGGTAGAGCGCGGCGGGGCGCTTGCCCTCGGCCCGCACGGCCCGTACGGCGGCGGCCACGGCCTCGGGTTCGAGACCGTCGGGGCCCTCGGTGATGCCCTTCACCGGGATGTCGAGCATGCGGGCGGCGCCCCGGATGCCGACGTACGCCGGGGACACGGACAGCAGCACGTCGTCGGGCGACCGGAACAGCCCGCGCAGGGCGACCAGCGCGGCCTCCTGGAAGCCGTGCGTGATCATGATGGCCTCGGGCGCGACATCGATGTCCTCGTCCCGGGCGAGCATGCGGACGACCTCGTCCTGGATGAACCCGTTGACGGGTCCGTACTGGAAGTGCAGCCGGGTGATGCGCTGTTCGGGCACGCCCCGCTGCCGCAGGTGGGTCACGTACCGGTCGACGTAGTACGAGAGCTTCGCGAGGTCGTGGGTGCCGTCGTGGGGCGCTCCCGAGGAGAACGACAGGGCTTCGGGGAACCGCATCGCCGTCTCGCTGAGCAGGCGCATCGAGTCCATGGCCGGGTCGACGATGGCGGCGTGCAGCGCGTCACGGGGCAGGGCGGTGTCTTGCGGAACTGGCGTAGTGGACACGTCAGTCGGATCCTTCCGGTTCACGGGCGGGGAGAGGGCGCAGGTGGGGGCGGAGATGAGGGCGCGGGTGCGGAGTCAGGCCGCCGAGGGCCGGGGCGCGGCGGTGATCCACGTCCCCTTGCCGGGGGCCCACTGGCGGACGCGGACGTGGCAGACGATGCCGCCCTGGACGTACGGCTCCGCGGCGAGGATGTCCTGGAGACGCTCGCGGTCCTCGGCCTCGTAGACCAGCAGGCCGCCGTTGGTGTCCTGGAGCGGGCCGGCGAGCAGGAGTACGCCGCTGTCGGTGAGGGTGCGCAGGTAGTCGGTGTGGGCGCGGTGCAGGGGCTCCCGGCCCGCGCGGTCGACGTTGTACTCGAATTCGACGACGAACTTCGCCATGGGTGCCTCCTGGGGCGGGGTGCGGGACGGGGCCGGGCTCACATGCGTCGGGCCTACATGTGTCGGGGCTACATGTGTCGGGGCTACATGTGTCGGGCTCACATGTAGAGGCCGCCGTTGATGTCGATGACGGAACCGGTCGAGTAGCCGGCGCTCTCGGAGCAGAGGTGCAGCACGCTGCCCACGGCCTCGGCGACCGTGCCGTAACGCCCCATCGGCAGCCGGGACATGACGTCCTTCTTGGACTCCTCGGTGCGGCGCTCGAAGGCGCCGGCCACCCGGTCGGTCGCGATCGGGCCGTGCGCGACGACGTTGGCCACCACGCCGGTGCCGGCCAGCTCGTAGGCCATCTGCTTGGTCATGCCGATCACGGCGGCCTTGGCGGCGACGTACGCGGCGTTGTTGAAGTGGCTGTACGTACGGCCGCCCGCGGAGGCGAAGTTGACGATGCGGCCGTAGCCGTCGGCGGCCATCCGCGGGCCGCACACCTTGACCGCGATCCAGCTGCTGACGACGTTCTCCAGGAACGTCTGGTCGAAGTGGTCCGTGGTCAGGTCGGCGTAGCCGATCACGCGGGTGTCGCCGCCGACGCCGTTGACCAGGATCGACGGGGCGAACCGGTCGACGATGTCGGTCAACCGGGCTTCGGCCGCGGGGATGTCGGTGATGTCGCCGACGACGGCCTCGACCTTGGTGAGCCGGCCCAGTTCCTCGGCGAGCCGGTGGACGGCCGCCGCGTCACGGTCGAACAGGACGAGGGTGTGGCCCTCTTCGGCGAGCTCGCGCGCGACCTCCTTGAGGATGCCTCCGGCGGCGCCGACCAGCAGGGCGGTGCGGGGGGTGGGTGCGGACATGACGGTTCACCTTGTCTCTCGGGTCAGCTGTTCTGCGGTGTCGGGGTGGTCACTGGGGGCGGCCGGCGCCTTCGCGAAGCCCGCGAGCCGCGGCAGCAGCGCGAAGCCGAGCGTCACCGCGCATCCGAGGCCGAGGACGGACAGCCACAGGGCCCCGTAGCCGTGGGCGTGGGCCAGGGCGAGGCCGGCCGGGCTGCCGACGACGAACGCCGCGTTCCAGGCGAAGAAGTAGGAGCCCTGGTAGCTGCCACTGCGCCCGGCGGGCGCCCGGTCGGCGATGAAGGTGGCGGACATGGGGGCCCACAGCACCTCGCCGAGCGTCCACACGACGGTGGCGAGCGTGAAGGAGAGCATGCCGTCGGCCAGGACGTTGGCGCCGAAGCCGACGGCCATGAAGGCGGCGGCCATGATCAGCGGGATGTGCGGGCGCAGCCCGCCGACGAGCCGGGGCACGAGCGGCAGCAGCAGGACGGACAGCACCGCGTTGACCGCGAGGACGAATCCGATGCCCCCGGCGGTCAGCCCGCTGTCCCGCATGTCCAGCGGGAGCGCGGAGTTGACCTGGAGGTAGATGCAGGCCAGCAGGAAGGTCAGCAGCAGGAAGGCGACCAGGACCGGGGTGCGGAAGGGTTCGGCGATGCCGCGCGCGGCCGATGCGAGGGCGGCGGCCGCTCCGCCGGGCCGGTCCGCGGTCCGGGGCAGGGGGTCGGCGGGCACCGCGAACACCAGGGCCGCGTACAGCAGACTGGAGACCGCCCAGACGACGAAGAGGGCGCCGGGGCTGACTTCGAGCAGGAACCCGGAGAGCACGGGGCTCAGCGACATGCCGATGTTGAAGCCCACCAGGAAGAGGCTGTACGCCTTCGAGAACTGTTCCGGGGGCACGATCGCGGAGATCAGTCCGGCGCCGGCGGGCCGGTCCACGGCCGACAGGAACCCGGTGATCAGCGACAGCGCGCACAGCGCGGCCACATGGTCGGCGACGGCGAACAGGAGGGCCATGCCGGCGGTGAACGGCTGGGCCGCGACGATGGTGCGGCGCGGGCCGATCAGATCGGCGACCGCTCCTCCCACCAGTCCGGACAGCACCACTCCGGCGCCGAAGAGCCCGACGACGAGTGGGGTGGTGCCGGGGGCGACGAGGTGGTTCTGCTCCAGGTAGAGGACGAGGAAGGCGGGGGCGAGCGTGCCGAGCCGGCTGACGGTCTGGCCGCACCACAGCAGCCAGAACGCCTTGGGGAGGGCCATCAGGAGCATCCCGTTCGTGTCGGTGTCGTCAGGGTCCGTGCCCGGCGCGGGGGCCGGGCGGGCTGGGGTCCGCGCGAGGCACGGGCGGGGCGGGTGGGGGGTGTGCCGGCGCGGCCGAGGGCCCCGTAGGCGAAGGCGGCGGACACCAGCGTCATGTGGTGGTGCCAGCCGGGGTACGAGCGCCCTTCGAAGGCGCGCAGCCCGAAGTCGTCGGCCAGCCGCCGCATGGTGTCGGCGGCGCCGGTGTGCAGCCGGGCCAGCGCCGGCGTCTCACGGGCCGGCCGGTCCACGAGGTCGGTGAGCCAGAACCGGTCACCGCCGGCCTCGCTCGGCCGGCGCTCCACGGTCAGCAGCAGGGGAAGGGGAACGCCGGGCAGCCGCACGGCCACGACGGGCGCGCCCGGGAAGCGATCCGGCAGCCGGGCGTCCTGGGCGGCGAGGAGCTCGCGCACCCGTAGTCCGCCCCCGTCGCCCCGCGCCGTGGAAGCGCCGACACCGGTTCGCACGGGCGGCACGTCGGCACCGGTCCCAACGGACGTCATCCCCAAGGCAGTTCGCACGAAGGGGACACCGACAGCGGCCCGCCCGGGGCCGACACCGTCTCCGCCCCGCGCCGACAGACCACCGCCACCGGCAAGGACCACGAGCTCACCGGGTACGGCCACGGCGAAGCGGCGCCCCCGGGCCGCGAGCCCGGCCGCCAGCGCCGCGGTGTCCGCGAAGCCGACCAGGTCGGCGACGACCGGCACGTCGTCCGGGCCGGTGCCGGAGCGGGACAGATCGACCCCGTCGACCAGGTCCAGCGCCTGGGCGGCGGCCGTGGTGCCGGCGGCGTCCTCGGGAACCCGGGCCCGGTCGCGCACCTGCGGGTCCGCGGACCACGGCCCGGGCAGCAGCAGCCGCCAGTCGACGGGGACCGTCGCCCGGTCCGCGGCGAGGAACGCGCCGATGCCGACCTGGCAGTTGACGGTCCGGCCCTCCTGCGGGACGAAACGACGGTGCACCCCGCAGGAACGGTCACCGCGCTTGGGCAGCACCGCCGTCCCGAGGAGCAGGGCGCGGGGCCCGGACCTGCGGACCACCCAGTCGGCCAGCCTCGCCCGGACCGGCTCCCAGTCCCACGGGCTGGCGTTGACGAACTGGTGCAGGGCCTGGGCCGCGGTGGCCGAGTCCGACACGGAGGCCGCGAGCCGCCGTACCGTCTTGCGGCCCGGCGTCGTCAGCAGGCCCCGGGTGTAGACGTGGGCCCATCGGCGCTGGTCGGCGCGGGGCAGCCGCTCGAAGATCTCCGCGACGAAGGCGTCGAAGGCGTCGGCTGCGGGGTGGTCCGGGGAGCCGGTGCGGACCCGCGGAGCGGCAGGCCCGGGAGCCACCGTGGAAAACGCCGTCACCATGTCGCGTTCCCCTTTCTCTGGACTGGGCGGACCTCGCCGGTTCGGAGCCCGCACCAAAAAAATAGAGAACGAACTCTTTGTTTTCAAGACGGAGGCCGCTCTCCGACTGCGACTTTGCCGAGTCCGCACCCTCGCACCGCTGTCACCTGCGGTTTTCACAAAGGGGAGAAGGCCGGTCGCAGCAGCGCCGCTTCGCTCAACTCCCGCTCCGCGCGCGCCGACCAGCTCTCGCCGAGCCCGTGCGAGGAGAGTGCGGCGGTCAGCGCGCCCTTGAAGGTGGACAGATACAGGGAGCCGCCGGGCCCGCCGCCTGCCCCACGGGCCGCGACCGTGCGGAGCCCCGTGATCCGCGCGGCATGCGGGCCGAGCGCGGTGTCCACCGAACCGGCGTCGACGACCCGCACCTCCGGTCCCCGGGCCTTCGCCTCCCGCTCGACCGCGTGCCGGATCCCGGCGTGCGCCCGCCGCTCCGGCCGCCAGGCCCGCCCGGCCGAGCACAGCACCGCCGCGTTCGCCCGCGCCCGGCCCAGCGCGTCACCGCCGGCCCCGGCGCGTAGCCGTGCCTTCACCAGCCCCAGCACGCAGCCCGGTTCGGCGATCAGCGTCCGCTCGGCGTACCGCCGGCGCAGGGACATCGCGGTGGCCACGGTGACCTCCGCCCGGCCGGTCTCCCGGGCGAGCGCGTCCGCCAGAACGGTCGTGAGGAACCCGCTCACCGTCACCCGACCCGCCCGGCACCACTCGCGCAGCCGACGGCTCTCGTACGGCGTCAGCGTGACCGCCACGACACCGGGCGCCATGGCCTCGGACGTACGGCCGTCACCGCGCCCCTGCCCGTGCCCGCGCCCTCCCCGGTAGGCCACCGCAGCCCCGGGCCCGCACACTCCGCACACGCACCCGCCGCTCTCGTAGGTGAGCTCGTCGGTGTCGGGCGGCAGCGCCTCCGTCGCGCGGTCGGCGGCGTCGGGGCCCGGGGTGTCGAACAGGGCGTCCAGCAGCGGTCGTACGACACGGCCGACGGAGTAGGCGTCGCAGATCGCGGGGTGGAGGGTGAGGCGGAAGCGCGTGGTCCCCGCCGGACCCGGACCGGCCCGCAGCCGCCACAGCCGCTCCCCCGCCACCTCGTCGTCCGTCCCGGCCGGCGCCGTGAGGAGGGGGTGCGCACCGGTCGGCGCCCCCTGCCGGAAGCACAGCCCGCCGTCCGCGCCGGTGATCCGCAGCGACAGCAGCGGCAGCCGGCCGAGCCACCGCCGCACCGCCCGCTCGACCCGGTCCGGTGCGAACGTGCCCCGCACGGTGAACGACGTGGTCAGCCGCCCGCTCCCGCGCATCAGGGCGTGGGTGTAGGCGAACGCGGCCTCCGTGTCGCTGAGTCCGCGCTCCCCCTCGCCGGCGCTCACGGTCCCTCACAGCGCACGGTGTTGGACAGGGTCACCCCGTGGCTCGCGAAGTCCAGGGTGACGCGGTCGCGGTCGGCGATGCGGAAGCCGTCGTGGAAGCTGCTGCGGTCGGCGCCGAGGTAGACGTAGTGCACCCGGCCGGGGACGCTCAGGGCGTCGTACGAGAACAGCTCGGACATGATGGCGTCGAGGCCGTAGTGCAGGGCCTTGGTGCCGGTGGTGAACTCGCCCCGCCAGCACGGCTCGCCGTCGCGCTCGATCGTCACGTGCCCGGTGACGTGCCGCGGGGGTTCGCCCGGGAACAGCCAGGGCGCCACGGCCGCGTCGCAGAGCTTGGCGTAGGACAGGTGGCCCCGGTGGCGCCGGAAGCGGCCGATGTCGGTGAGGTCGTTGCCGAAGGTGTAGCCGGCGTACCGGGGCCGGCCGGCCGCGTCGGTGACGTAGACGAGGACGACCTCCGCCTCCTCGGTCAGCGCGACGGACCCGACGGGTGCGCGCAGGTCCTGGCCGGGAAGTTTCAGCACGTCACCGAGGCCCTTGAGGAACCAGTTCGGCTGGGTCGGGGTGTCCGCGTCCACCTTGACGTTGTGGGTCTGCATGAAGCCGCCGACCAGCGCGCCACCGGGGTGGTCGGGCAGCAGCGGGGGCCGCAGGGTCACCTCCCCGGCGGGGACGGTCACCGCCTCGGCGTCGGCGGGGTCGTCACCGGCCAGCAGCAGATCGGCCAGGTTCCGGTCGCCGAGCGGGACGAGGCGCAGCGGTTCGCCCTCCCGTGGCAGGCCGAGGCCGATGTGGCGGCGGCCCTGGTAGGCGCATTCGAACAGCACGGTCGTGGAAGCGGTCATGGGAGGTCCTGCCTTTCCGGCATGGTGAAGGGTGGTCACAGGTCCCGTACCGCCCAGCGCTCGGCGTGCCCGGCGAGGTCCATGCCCCAGCCGGTGCCGCCCGCGGGGCGAAGGGTGTTGGTGTCCCGGTCGACGGCCGGGGGCGGGGCGACGATCATCTGCGGGAAGAAGCGGTCGGACTGCCCGGCCTCGACGGTGAGCGCGTCGGGGTGAGCGAAGGCCAGGGCCCGGCCCGCGTTGATGAGGGGGCCCACCTCGGCGACCTGGACGCCGAACTGGAAGCGGATCCCGTTCTCCCGGGCGTACGCGACGAGCCCGGCGGCCGGCAGCGGTCCCCCGTTCTTCGACACCCGGATGTTGAAGGCGTCGCAGGCCTCGGACTCGACCGCCCTGCGGGCGTCCCGGGCCGTGCACACCGACTCGTCGAGCATGACGCGCACCCCACCGTCGCGGCGCAGCGTGCGCAGTGCGTCCCAGGAGCCCTTGGGCAGCGGCTCCTCCACCCAGTCGGTGCCGGCCTCGCGCAGCCGGTGGGCGTGGCCGACCGCGTTCGCCGGGGTCCAGCTCATGTTGGCGTCGACCATGACCGGGACGTCGTCGCCGAGCTTGTCGCGCAGGGTGCGCACGGTCCGGGCGTCGTGCTCGACGTCGTCCGAGGCCTTGATCTTCACGAAGTGGAAGGGGCCGCGGGTGGCGAGGAACTCCTCGGTGTCCAGGCTGAGATCGAGCACCTGGGAGACGGGAAGGGCCGAAGCGGGCCCCGCCCCGGCGGCCGGGCCGGGCGGCAGCAGGTCGCGCGCGTCCGCCCCCAGCCGGCGGCCCAGCCAGTCGAGGACCGCGGTCTCCAGAAGGCAGAGCAGGTTGTTGCCGCCGTCGACGGCGAAGACGCGGGCGAAGCCGTCGCGGTGCAGCAGACCCAGCGTCTCCTCGGGCGGGCCGTCCGTCAGCCGGGCGAGCAGGGCGCCGAGGTCCGTCTGTTCCAGCGCGCCGCGCACACTCGCGGTGGTCTCGCCGGTGACGTACGAGCGCGGCGCGCACTCGCCGAGGCCCGTCACGCCGTCGGCCGACAGGCTCAGGACCAGGCTGTCGGAGGTGCGGCGGCGGGCGGCGGGATGGTCGAACGGCGTCCGCATCGGCAGCTCGACGTGGTACAGCCGGGCCCGCCCGGCCTCAGACGCCACGGTTCACCCCCTGGAGCAGGGTGTACGTGGACGTCCAGTCGACCAGGTCGTCGCTGACGTCGGTGTAGAAGAGGTAGTGCCGGTCGGTGGGGAACCGCATGAGCGCGCCGCGTCCGGCCACCAGCTCCTGGAAGACGGACTGGGCGGCCTCCAGGTCCACGATCGGGTCGGTGATCCCGGAGACGAAGGTGGCGGCGGGCACCGGCGCGGTGGTGGGTCCGCCGCTCAGATAGCGCTGCTCCAGGTCGAGCAGCACGGCCCGCGAGCGGCGCGTCAACTGCCGTACGGCCAGGTCGTCGTGGTCGATGAAGTGCTGGTACTTGGTCTCGTCGGTGAAGTCGGCGGCCCGCAGTCCCGCGTCCCACAGCTGCTCACCGCGGTCCGAGGCGATCGTCTGCCGGGTGTCCGCGTCGAGGGTGGCGTGCATCCGGCCGAGCCAGGAGGAGCAGAACACGGCCGCGTCGTAGGAGGTGGTGAACCCCTCGTGGCACATCAGGGCCGCCATGAAGGAGCCGCCGAGGCAGTGCCCGAACAGGGACAGGGGCACGGTGTCGCCGATCATGGCCCGGACGAACGCGGCTGCCTGCGCGTAGTCGTCGAGGACCGTGCCGGCCTCCGGTATCTCGCCGCGCGGGCCGGGGCTGATGCCGCTGCCGCGCCGGTCGAGGACGAAGAACGCGATGTCGTTGTCGGCGAAGCGCGGTCCCACTTCCCACAGCCACCCGGCGTGGCTCTGGAGCCCGTGGAAGTAGAAGACGGCTCCCTTGATCCGCTCCGGCCGCCACACGTGCAGGGCGAGGCGGGTGTCGCCGCACGGCACGTCGATGATCTCGCGGCGGATGTTCTGCGGGGGCCTGATGGTCTCGATCACGGTCGAACTCCTTTTGGTGGAGGGGTGGTTGGGGGATCAGTCGGAGACGAGGGCGCCGACGAAGTCGACGTCCTGCTGGAAGGGCTTGTACTTGTACTGGGTGGCGTTGCCCTGCTGGCGCCGGGACTCGACGTACGCGGCGATCGCGCCCTGCGCCACGGTGCGCACCCGCAGACCGGCGAGGCGCCCGCTGTCCCGCTTGGAGGCGTACTCGATGTTGATGACGGACAGCTCGCGGTCGATCGCGCCGGACAGCTCGCGGTCCAACTCGTCCGTGGGCTCCGGCACTTCGACGACGACGGTGTAGGACGGCAGCTCGTCCCAGCGCGGCCCGCACATGTACAGCCCGGTCTCCAGGCCGCCGGCCGCGAGGCCCTGGCGGATGGCCTGGGTGACCTGGCCCTCGGTGATCTTCTCTCCGGTGAAGGAGTGGAAGACGCCGTCGCGGTGGGTGAAGTGGATCCAGGGCGTGCCGTCCTCGATCCGGTCGACGCGGTAGATGTCACCGGTCCACAGCCGGTACAGGCCGTTGCCCTGCGACATGATCAGGTGGTAGTCGCGGCCCTCCTCCACCTCGTCGTACAGCAGCGTCCCGACCTTCTCGCCGGCGTCCAGGAGCGCGCCCAGCGGGACTTCGGCGGGGACGAACTCGAAGTACGCCTGGCTGACGGCGAGCGGCTGGCTCTCCAGGGTGTCGTCCACGGGGATGGTGGTGACGCCCTCGGTCCCGCAGCTCATGAACGGCAGCTTGGCGACGCCGGGCAGCACGGCGTCCAGCCGCGGCCGGTACAGCTCGGCGGAGGCCGACAGCCAGCAGCTGTACAGGGTCAGGGAGGGCCAGACGTCGACCAGGCTGAACTCGGCCTTCGCCAGCGTCCGTTCGAGGTGTGCGGCGGCCCGCTCGTCGGGGTCGGTCCAGGGTTTGCCGTACAGGGTGCCCTCGCGCAGGTCGCGCACCAGCTCGGCGCCGTGCTCCGCGATCAGGTCGCGCAGCGAGACCAGGGTGCTGGGGTTGATCGCCGAGATGTAGTGCAGGTCCTTGCCGACGAGGTTGCGCACCCGGTGGTACATCCGCCCGGCGTGGCTGGTGGGCGCGTCGGGGCCGAACCAGGGGGACTCGTACCACGGCGGGTTCCAGTCCCGGCTGTTGAGCTGCGGATGCCGGTTGCTGATCGCCTGGTGCTCCACACCGTGCACGAAGTCGTACACGTCCTCGCGGACGGTCTGGGTGTCGAGGGTGGCCCAGGGGTGCGCGAGGATCTCGGGGTGGTGCTCCAGGCAGGTGCCCCACATGGCCTTCATCGCGGGGATCCGGTACGTCAGCAGCCAGTGCAGCGTGTACGGGACCCGCTTGGGGGTGCCGGTCGTCCCGCTGGTCTTCAGCCAGCGCAGCACCGGACTGCACGAGAGGATGCCGCCCTTGGTGCGGGTCTCGCGGTCGATCTCGTCGACGAAGTCGTTGTAGCGCATGATCGGCAGGACCGACCGGAAGCTGCCCGGGTCGGCGGCGATCACGTCGTACCCCTTCTCCTTCCAGTGCAGCGAGGCGGCGCCGATGTCGATGAGGTCGTCGAGGACGCGGGCCTGCGCGCCGGCCGGGTCCTTCAGGTCGGCGAGCAGGCTCTGCCGGGCCCGCAGGCACTCGTCGACGAAGGGGTCGCGCCGGGTCTGCCAGTGCTGCTGCCACGGGGACGTCTGCGGGAGCTGGGGGATCTGTGCTGTGTCCACTGCTGTCTCTCCTCGAAGTACCGTGCCGACGGCCCGTTTTCGGGCATGGGTCGGCACCGCGCGGCGGTGGCCGGACGGTGGGGTGGATGGATCGGTCGGGGTGCTGGTGCGGGAGGACCGTCGGTCAGGCGTCGTGCGCCGAGGCGGTCTCGCCGGCCACGAGAGCGGCCAGTTCGTTCAGGTCGTACAGGGCCTGGCGGCGCGTCCCGTAACGGGTGAGCTTGCCGCGGCGGGCCCACTGGCGGATCGTGCCCTCGCGGACGTCGAGGGCGAGCGCCGCCAGCGAGGTGGGAACGCGTCTGCCGCGCTCGGGGTGTGCGCTGTTCATGCCGTCTCCTCGGCCTCGGACATCGACTGACGTCGGTTCAGCAGGAGCCACTGGCGTGGCGTCAGAACGTGCCCGGCGCCGCACATCGGTCCGCGCAGCACCAGGTCGTCGCCGCCCCGCTCGGGCAGCGTCACCTCGGCCTCGCAGCCCGGCTCGACACACCGGCCGAGCGGGACGAGTTCGGGCCTGGGCGGTGCGACCACGCCGCGCAGGGCGGTGGCCACACGGGCGATCTCGTCGGCCGCCGGGCCCGCGGCGGGGTGGGCGGCCAGCAGGCCGACATGCCGGCCGAGGAAGGCGGCCAGCGCGGGCACGGTCCGCTCCGGCGGCTTTCCCGCCCCGGTCTCGTCCAGCACCAGCCGCGCCCAGGAGGCCAGGCGTACGACGGCGTCGTGCCGGGCCTCCAGCGCCGCGTCGCTCACCGGCGGGGGGTCCGGGCGGTGACCGGTGACCCGGGCGAGGCCGCCCTGCCGGGCGGGCAGCACCAGGTGCTGCTCGCTCTCGCGGTGGAGCGCCGGCAGCGCGGCCAGATCGGCGGCCAGGGCACGCCGGCACGGTCCGCAGAGCCGGGCGTCCGGTTCGGCGGGCCTGCGCCCGAGGACACCTGAACGGGCCGCGCGGCGGCAGCGGTTCGACGCGCACTGCGCCGGGAGGAAGGGTCGGGAAATCGGGTCGGCCATGGTCGCCTCACTTCGGGGAGCTCGGGTCGACAAGCAGCGGGCACCGGGGAATCCGGGCAACAAAAAAGCGCCGCTCGATGGCGGCGCTACGACAGTGCGAGAGGTCCTGGAAGAGGACAGACTGCCTCGCGAAAGAGTGTTACACGGCTGCTGCGTCGGGCGCAAGGGGCTGCCGGAAGAGATGCGGTGGGGGAGAACAAGGACGGCAGGTGCCGTCCGCCCGGCAGTCTCGGGGCGGACGGCACCTGCCGTCTCGGGGCACATGTCAGCGCGGCACCGGCACACCGAGGACCCGGTCGCGCAGGGCCGGGAACTCCGCACGCGTCTTCGCGACGAGCGCCGGATCGAGGTCGACGACGAGCGTCTCCTCCCCCGCCCCGGCCTCGGCCAGGACCGCGCCCCACGGATCGACCACCAGGCTGTGGCCGGCCTGCTCCACACCGGCGTGCGTGCCGGCCGTACCGCAGGCGAGGACGTACGCCTGTGACTCCACGGCGCGGGCGCGGGCCAGCAGCGACCAGTGGGCGCGGCGGGCGGCGGGCCATCCGGCCGGCACCAGGAACAGCTCGGCGCCGGCGTCGACCAACTGCCGGAACTGCTCGGGGAAGCGCAGGTCGTAGCAGGTGGCGAGGCCCGCCGTCAGGCCCGCGGTCGCGTCGCCGTCGAGCACGGCCGTGACGGTCTCGCCGCCCCGGGCCAGCAGCGCCGCCTCGCCCCGGTCGAAGCCGAAGCGGTGGATCTTGCGGTACGTGCGGCGCAGCCTGCCGTCGGGGCCGAACAGCAGCGAGGTGTTGTACAGCTCGTCCGCCGGACCGCGTTCGATGAGGGAACCGGCGTGCAGCCACACCCGTGCCGAGGCCGCGGCCGCGCCCATCTCCCGGGCGGTGGGGCCGTCGAGGGGTTCGGCGTGCGCGGCGAACGCGTCGAACGCGAACGCCCCGACCGTCCACAGTTCCGGCAGCACCACCAGGTCGCTGGCGTGCTGCCGGCGCACGAGCCCGGACACGCGGGCCCGCCGCTCGTCGGCCGGTTCGTCGGGTCGTACGGCGATCTGGAGGACTGAGGCGCGCACGGGGTCTCCGTTTCGTGGTCGGTGGCGGTGCCGGGACAACTGCCGTCGGTACGTGGGTCAGCGCAGGTGGGAGGCGCCGTTGACGTCGAGCACGGCGCCGCTGCACCACTCGGCGCGGGCGCTGCTCAGCCAGGCGACCGCGGCCGCGACGTCCGAGGGCACGGCGATCCTGCCGAGCGGACTCTGGCTGCGCACCTCCTCCTCGACGGCTCCGACGAGCACGGGTTCGGTGAGGTCGGTGCGGACGAACCCCGGCGCCACGGCGGTCACCGCGATGCCGAGCGGGCCCAGCGACTGGGCGAGCGACTGGGTCAGCGCGTGCAGGGCGGCCTTGGTCGCCCCGTAGGCGGGGGCGTCGGGTTCGCCGCGGTAGGCGCCACGCGAGCCGACGTTGACGACGCAGGCGCCCTGCGGCCCCTGGAGGCGGTGCCGCAGATGGTCGACCAGGCACCAGATCAGATCGGCCGGGCCGAGCAGGTTGACGTCGACCAGGCGCCGCCAGTCGGCCTGCCAGTCCTCGTACGAGGTGGTGGCGACGGGCTGTTCGGCGTACACGCCCGCGTTGTTGACGAGCACGTCGACGGTGCCGAGCCCGGCGACCGCCGCGTCGATGATCTCCCGGGCCGCGCCGGGGGCGCCGACATCGCCGGTGACCAGGATGTGTCCGGTGCCGGGCAGACGGTCGAGCACGTCCTGCGCGGCCGCGGAGTCGGCGCGGCAGTGCACGGCCACGCGGTGCCCGGCGGCGGCGAGTTCGGTCGCGACGGCGGCCCCGATACCCCGGGAACCGCCGGTGACGAGCGCACAGCGTCGAGTCATGGATCGAGCCTTTTCGTGGAGGGGGCGGGGGTGAGGGAGCGGCGCGGGGTCAGGACGGGTCGCGGAGGGGCGAGGCGACGGCCCGACAGTCGTCGGCACCGCGCGGCGACCCGGTGACGAGCACCAGGGCCCACAGGCACTCCAGTTGGGCGAGCACCTCCTTGCCGGTGCGTCCCTCCCGCAGTGCCGCCTCGGCGCCGGCCGTCAGATAGACGGCCAGCAGCTCCAGTTCCTCGGGCCGGGGCCCGCAGCCGGGACCCGGCGGTTCGGGGGCGAGGACCACCAGGTCGCGCAGGACGTCCCGCCACACGGTGTGCCAGCGGGAGGGGACCGCCCGTTCCTGGGTCAGCCGGGCCGCCGCGCGGACGGTGACCTCCTCGTCCAGCAGCCGGGCCACCACGAGGGTGAACTCGACGACCGGCAGGAGGGCGCCCATCGGGGTGAGCCGGGTCAGGGCCCCCCGCGTGATGGCCTCGGCCTCCTGGCAGACCGCGCTCGCCAGGTCCGCCTTGGCGCGGAAGTGGAAGGTGAGCGCGCCCATCGTCATGCCGCAGGCCCGGTGCACGGCGGACAGCGATGTCCCGGCGTATCCGTGCCGGTCGAACTCGATGGCCGCCGCCGCGATCAGCGCCTGGCGGGTGCGCTCCGCTCTCACCTGCTTGACCATGGGCCTGACCTCGGTATTCATCACGGGAACTGACTCCACGGACCGCCCGGACAGCGGTGTGCGCGCCAGGTGCCCGAGGAGGGGGCCCGTCGTGGGCCTCCCGTCCGCTCGCGCCGCTGTGGATGACGGGAGGCCGCCGGCCCCGGTCCTGCGAACGTACCGCCGGTTCACCGCACGGACACCTCTCGCGCCCGGCTCCGGGACGACTTGGCCAAGTTGGACGCGACGTCCCCGGTTTCCACCCGGTTTCCACACAACTACCCCGATCCTCAAGGGACTTCGGGGACAACGTGCGAGCCGGTCCCGAGCGCCCCTGGGACCCGAGCGCCCCCGGTCAGCCCGCCGCGAGGTGGGCCCGGTACCAGGGCGCGACGTGCGAGCCGGTCCCGAGCGCCCCCTGCGCGCCCCCTGGGGCCCGAGTTCCCCCGGTCAGCCCGCCGCGAGGTGGGCCCGGTACCAGGGGGCCGCCTGGGCGAGCCGCTCCAGCGGCCCGGGGCCCGGCGCGCAGCCGGCGAGCCGCCAGACCTCCTCGCTCTCGTACCAGTGGTCGAGGGCCAGCAGGGCGAACTGGCGCTCGCTGATCCGGCCGGGCACCTCCCGGAGCCGCTCCAGGCACCGCTCCCAGGACAGGTCGCCGGTGACCGGCGGCAGGACGTCCAGTTCCGCGAGCCTCGCCGTGAGGTCGCCGCCGCGCACCGGAACCGGGTGCCCGGCGTGGAAGATCCCGGACGGCACCGCGTCCGGTGCCGTGGCCAGGGCCGTCACCAGCCGGGCCAGGTCCTCCACGGCCACGAGGGAGAGCCGCCCGCGGCCGCCGTCCCAGCGGGCCGGGACCCGCCGGAGCAGTTCGCGCAGTCCGGGCACCACCCAGCGGTCCCCGGCGCCGAGGACGAGCCCGGGACGCAGGACGACGGCACCCGCGTCGAGGGCGATCCGCTCCGCGGCCAGCCGGGTCCGGCTGGCCGCGGACACGGGCGCGGGCGTGACCCCGTTCACGGGGATGCCGCGGTGCGGGCCGGGGCCGTAGACCGCCGCCGTGGACAGGTGCACGACGCGCCGCACCCCGGCCCGCCGGGCCTCCCCGACCACGGCCCGGGTGCCGCCGACGTTGGTCCGCTCGCACTCGCTCTCCGTGCCGTCGACCCGGGCGGCGAGGTGGACGAGGACGTCCGCACCGCTCGCGGCCCCGTCGAGCGACGCGGGATCCGACAGGTCCGCGCGCGACCACTCCACGCCCGTCCGCTCCCGGAGTCCGGCCGGCACGGTACGGACGAGGGCGCGCACCTCCAGATCGCGGCCCTCCGCCCGTTCCTGCAGCAGCCGGTGGAGCACCGCCCCGCCGACGAAGCCGGTGGCGCCGGTCAGCAGCACCCGAAGCGGTCTCATGAAGCGGTCTCCTCCGCCTCGTCCGCGTCCTGCGGCACCTCGGGGGCGCCGCCGTTGTCCGGGAACTCCAGCGTGGCGACGACCTCCGGCGGCGCGAGGGCCGGCAGCAGGCAGCGCAGCATGCTCTCTATGCGTTCGGGCAGGTCGCCCCGGGCGCTGGAGAGCCGCGACATGATCTGCGTACCGGTGTACGCGGCGACGATCACCTGCGCGAACGCGGCCTCGTCGACCCCCGGGCGCAACTGGCCCAGGTCGCGGGCCTCGGCGAGGTGGATGCCGAACTGCTCGGCCCACCAGTCGTAGATCGAGTAGTTGAGCAGGTTCACCTCGCTCTGCTCGACGGCGAGCCGGACGCCGGCGCGGAACAGGACGTTGGAGCGCATCTCCACGGCCAGGTACTGGCACACGTCGATGAGCTGCTGCAGCCCCTGCTTCCCGCTGGGCCACTTCAGCTCGGCGGCCTGTTCGACGATGACCGCCCGGGCCAGTTCTTCCTTCGACTTGAAGTGGAAGTACATGGCTCCGGTTGTGGTCTCGGCTCTGCGCAGGATCGCGTTGAGACCCGCTCCGTGGTACCCGACCTGGTCGAACATCTCCGCGGCCGCGCGAATCAGCGCGGCCCGCGTCCGCTCCGCGCGCTCCTGCCGTTGTCGTGCCATCGGCAGACTCCTCGTACCTGTAGACAAACAAAAAGAACGACCTCTATTTTATTCACGTCGAAGCCGCCTTGTCACCGTCGGCGGCGTCGATTCATCTGCGCGTGCCCAATTCGGACGTCACCGCACCTGGGGGGAACACCATGACCATCGACCTTGCCCAGCACAGCCTCGCGAATCGATTTGAGACGGTTTCGGCCGATTACACGCACAAGACGAACCAGGACGAAATGCTGCTGCGCAGCTGGCGGCGCACCGGGCCCGACACCTTCACGGTGACGGCCGCGTGGCCCGCCGCGCACCGGTTCTACGTCAGCCGCCTGGGCCTGTACGACCCGCTCCTGCTCAGCGAGACCGTACGCCAGACGCTGCCGCTGCTGTCCCACGGCGCCTACCAGGTGCCCTTCGGTCATCAGCTTCTGTGGAAGGACTTCAGCTGGACGCTCGACCCCGCGGCCGCGCAGGCCGACGGCGATCCGGCCGAGCTGGAGCTGCACATCAGCTGCCACGACGTGACGTACCGGCGTGACCGCGCCTCCGCGATATCCCTGACCGTCGAGGTGGAGCGGGACGGGCGCCTGCTGGCCACGGCCCACTCGCGCTTCACGATCCAGGACCGCACGGTCTACAACCGGCTGCGCGGCACGTACGCCGACGCGACCGCGGCCACCGCGCGCGCCGTACCGCTGCCGCCGCCGGCGGGTCTGTCGCCCTTCGGCCGCGACCGCTTCGAGGACGTGGTGCTCGCCGCGACCGACCGACCCGACCACTGGCAGCTGAGAGTCGACACCACGCACCCCGTGCTCTTCGACCACCTCGTGGACCACGCCCCCGGCATGCTGCTCCTGGAGGCCGCGCGTCAGGCGGCGCTGGCCACCGCGCACCCGCACCCGATGGCCGTCACGGGCATGGACTCGGACTTCGTCCGGTACGCCGAGATGGACGCCCCCTGCCTCCTGGTGACCGAACGCCTCACGGAGCCCGGCCGGGTACGGGTCAGCGCCCGCCAGCACGACCGGGACATCTTCACCAGCCTCGTGACCCTGGCCACCGCTCCCCGCAACCTCGCCGCCTGACCCACCCCCGGCCGGGTGCCCCTCGGCACCCGGCCACGCGACGACGCTCCCCTCCCGGGCCTCACACCCCGACCACCCGACCACAGGAGACTCGCCCCCCCACACCCCGGCCAGCACAAGCGGCCGGGCCCGGGCACACCACGAGCAGATCCGCCAGGCACAGGCGGCCGGCCCCGCGCACACCACGACGACACCCCGCTCAGCACAGGCGGCCAAGCCCGCGCACACCATGAGCAGATCCGCCGGGCACAGACGGGCAAGCCCCCGCGCACCCCGACCACCCCCGCCCAGCACAAGCGGCCGGGCCCGCCCGCACACCACGAGCAGACCCCGCCGACACAGACAGCCGGGCCGCGCGCACCACGACCAACTCCACCCGGCATAGACGGCCAGCCCGCGTACACCGCGAGCAGACTCCGCCGGGCACAGGCGACCAGCCCCTCGCACACCACGAGCAGATCCGCCGGGCACAGACGGGCAAGCCCCCGCGCACCCCGACCACCCCCGCCCAGCACAAGCGGCCGGGCCCGCCCGCACACCACGAGCAGACCCCGCCGACACAGACAGCCGGGCCGCGCGCACCACGACCAACTCCACCCGGCATAGACGGCCAGCCCGCGTACACCGCGAGCAGACTCCGCCGGGCACAGGCGACCAGCCCCTCGCACACCACGAGGACACCCCGCCCAGCACAAGCGGGCCGGGCCCCGCCCGCCAAGAGCAGACCCCGCCTGCACAGACGGCCGGACGCGTGCACCACGGCCACACCCGCTCGGCCCAAGCGGCTGGGCCCCGACACACAACGAGCAGACCCCGCCGACACAGATGGCCAAGCCCCCGCGCACCACGCCCACACCCCACCCGGCGCAGCCAGCCAGCCCCACGTACACAACAACCACACCCCACCCAGCGCAAGCGGCGCGGGCCCGTATGCGTGGTGAGGAAGTCCGGCCGGGTGCGCATCGGCACCCGGTGGCTCGCATCGGCGCCGCGTCACGGCGCCCGGCGACGCACGTCGGCCCGGGGACCGCGCCCCGGCTGAAGTCGCTCTCCCCGCCCGGGGTCAGTGCGCCGCGGGGACCGTCGGGGGGTCGGTGGCTGCCGCGTCGCGGAGGGCCGAGAGGAGGCCGCGGAGGGCGGGCTGGTCGAGGGCCGTTTCGCGGGCCACCGCGGAGATCACGCGGACCGGTTCGGGGTTGCGGACCGGGCGGACGACGACGCCGGGGTGGCGGCCGCGCAGGCCCAGTCGCGGCATCAGGCCGACGCCGAGGCCCGCCGCGACGAAGCCCTGCGCGGTGGCGTAGTCCTCGCTGCGGATGACGAAGTCGGGACTGAACCCGGCCGCCGCGCAGGAGTCGATCACCGGTTCAAGGCAGGGGCCGGGCGGTTCGCTGCCGACCCACTGCTCCCCGGCCAGCTCGTGCAGGTCGATGACCTCCCGGTCCGCGAGCCGATGCCCCAACGGCAGGACGGCGGCGTACGGGTCGTCGAGCAGATGGACCAGGCGGAACCCGTCCCCCGCCCGGCCCCGCGCCTGAACGACCACGGCCAGGTCGGCCCGGCCCCGGACCACCTCCTGGAACGGGTCCTCCGGGTCGGCGAGTTCGAGGTCGACCCGGACGCCGGGGTGTTCCGCGCGGAGCCGGGCCAGAGCCGGGGCCACCAGCGTGGAGCCCGCCGTGGCGAAGTACCGGACCGACAGGGTGCCGATGCGCCCGGCGCGGAGGTCGGCGAGGGCGCTCTCGGCCTGGGCCACCGCCGAGCTGATCAGGGCCGCGTGCTCGGTGAGCAGCAGACCGGCCGGAGTGGGCCGCACCCCCCGCCCGACCCGTTCGAGCAGCTCGGTGCCCGCCTGCTTCTCCAGCGCCGCCACCTGCTGGCTGACGGCGGACGGCGTGTAGCCGAGGTGGGCCGCGGCCGCGGTGACCGTCCCGCTGGTGACCACCGCACGCAGGACCTGGAGGCGCCTCACGTCAAGCATGTAGCACAGCTTAACAGACTAGGTAGAACCATTTGCTTGTCCTCACAGTTCGACTGGGGCATCGTCGAAGAACGGGACGGAACGGACCGGACCGACTACCGGGTCGTACGGCGGCCGGACGGAGGAAGCATCGTGAACAGTGGGACACGGAGTCTGCGGGGCGGGGTGCGGGTGGCCGTGCTCGCCCTGCTGTGGGGGTCGACCTTCCTCTGGATCGAACTGGCGCTGCGCGGCCTGTCCCCGCTCCAGGTCACGTTCGTCCGCTGCCTGCTCGGCGCGCTCGTCCTCACCGTCGCCTGCTACGCCTCGGGCCGGCGCATGCCGCGGGGCCGTACCGTCTGGCGCCACATCGTCGTCGCGGCCTTCTTCTGCAACGCGCTGCCCTTCGCCCTGTTCAGCCTGGGCCAGCAGACCGTCGACTCCGGCCTCGCGGGGGTCCTCAACGCCACGACCCCGCTGTGGTCGATCGCCCTGGGCCTCGCCCTCGGCTCGGAACGCGGGCTGCGCCCGGTCCGTCTGACGGGCCTGCTGCTCGGCTTCGCCGGCACGATCCTCATCCTCGCCCCGTGGCAGTCGGCCGGGGCCACCGGCTGGGGAGCCCTCGCCATTCTCGGCGCGGCCGCCAGCTACGCCGTCGCCTTCACCTACATGGGCCGCACCCTGGTGCGCCGGGGCACCCCCACCATCTCGCTCTCCGCCGCCCAGCTGGTCGCCGCGAGCGGGCTGACCGCCGTCGCGCTGCCGGTCGGCGGCCTGGAGTCGATCGACCCCGGCCCGGCCGTCGTGGTCGCGGCCCTGGTCCTCAGCGTCTTCTGCACCGCGATCACCTTCCACCTCACCTACCGGATCATCAACGACGAGGGCGCCACCAACGCCGCCGTGGTCGGCTACCTGCTGCCCGTGGTCTCCGTGCTGCTCGGCGCGGTGGTCCTGGGCGAGGGTCTGAGCGTCCGGGTCGTGCTGGGCATGGCCGTGGTCCTCGTCGGGGTCGGGCTGACCCGGCGCAAGGACGCGACGGCCACGGCTCCGGCCCGGACCGGCAGGGGCGAGACCGCGGGCTCACCGGCATCCGCCGAGGAGACGCCCGCGAAGGACGCACTCGGCACAGACCTTCCCTCCGGCCCTGCCTCCGACCTTCCGCCCACCCGTCGCCCAGAGCTGGAGCGGGCCGGATGACCTCCGGCGAGCCCCGGCTCTGGTCGGCGTACCGCCTGCTGACCGAGGGCACGGTCCGCACCGACCTCACCCATGCCTTCCGGCCGGGGCAGCCGCACTTCGCGGGCTTCGGGGACGAGCACCGCGAGACCCTCTACGACCGGGTGCGCGGCGACGGCTTCACCGCGCACCGCTACTCCCTGGCCGGCCAGTGGGGCACCCATGTCGACCCGCCCGCGCACTTCGTGGCCGGGGCCCGCACCCTGGACCTGATCCCGGTCGAGGAGATGATCCTTCCGCTGGCGGTGCTCGACATCACCGCCCGGGCCAAGACCGACCCCGACGCCACCCCGGCCCTGGACGACGTACGGGCCTGGGAGCGGCGCAACGGCCGGTTCCCGCCCGGGGCGTTCGTCGCCCTGCGCACCGGGTGGAGCCGTCGCTGGCCGGACCCGGTGGCGATGGCGAACCGGGACGAGGCGGGGACCTCTCACACACCGGGCTGGTCGGCCGAGGTCCTGACGTACCTCTTCGAGGAGGCGGGCGTCACCGCCATCGGGCACGAGCAGGCCGACACGGACCCCGGCGCCGCCGCCTCCGCGGGCGATCACGGCCTGGAGGCGTACGTCCTGGGACGCGACCGCTGGCAGATCGAACTGCTGGCCGACCTCGGCCGGCTCCCCGAGTCGGGAGCCCTCGTCGTCGCCACCTGGCCCAAGCCGCACGCCGGTTCGGGCTTCCCGGCCCGGGTGTTCGCGGTGCATCCCGCGGGGTGAGCGCCGTACCCGTCACGGCATCGGCCCCCCGGGACGATTGCGCAACCTCTAAACTGTCGGCGTGGACGCAGCGGAGACAGTGCAGACGGCCGACGTGACCGGGTGGGAAGTCGCCGTCCTCGACGGTGGACCGGCCGACGGGATGCGGGTCAAGGTCGCCGACCGGCCCCGGGTCGTGCAGGTGTCGTACCCCTGCCGGGCGGAGGGCGCGCCGTCCGGGGTGCGGGTGGAGGGCGTCTACGTCTACCGGCTCGATCACGGTGTGACGGACGAACCCCTGCGCTACGGCTTCGACATCGCCTGCCCCTGAGGGGCGTCACTCACCGGGGAGCGCGGCGGCGCTCATAGCGCGTCCGCGCCGCCAGCAGGCCCACGGCGTACAGGGCCAGGACGGCCGCGAGCAGGCCGTAGTACACGCCGGGCAGCGCGCTCAGGCCGAGGGCCGCGCCCGCCGGGGACGCGGGCAGCAGCAGACCGATCGCGGCCAGGGCGACGGCGGACCAGGTCACCGGGCCCGGCCGTCGGCCGCCCCGGCCCGGTGAGCCCAGGGACAGCAGCACCATCACCAGGGCCTGTGCCAGCAGGTTCTCCGTGAACCAGCCCGAGTGGAACAGTGCCTCGTCGTCGCCCGGGCCGCGCAGAGCGAAGGCCAGCACCCCGAAGGTCACCAGGTCCGCCACGGCGTTCAGGGCGCCGAATCCGACGATGAACCGGAGCAGTTCCCGGGGGTCCAGCACGCTCGGCCGGCGCCCGGCGGCGGGGGCCGGACGGTCGTGGGCGAAGGCCAGTTGGGCCGCGTCGAAGCACAGGTTCTGGACGAGGACCTGGGCCGGGAGCATCGGCAGGAACGGCAGGAGGAGGCCCGCGGAGAGCATCGCGATCACGTTGCCGAGGTTCGAGGAGAGCGTGATGCGCAGATACGTGGCGATGTTGCCGCCCGCGTGACGGCCCGCGGCGACCGCGTGGCCGATCGCGGTGAGGTCCTTCCCGGCGAGGACCAGGTCCGCGTTCTCCCTGGCCACTCCGGCCGCGTCGCGGGGGGCGATGCCCACGTCGGCGGTGCGCAGGGCGGGCAGGTCGTTGACGCCGTCGCCGAGGAAGCCGACCGTGTGGCCGCCGGCCTGGAGGGCCCGGATGACGCGGGTCTTGTGCTCGGGGGCGCAGCGGGCGAAGACGGTCGTACGCCGGGCCAGTTCGGTGAGTTCGGGGTCGGAGAGGGTGTCGAGGCGGTCGGCGGTCAGGACACCGGAGACCGGGACCCCCAGGTCACGGCAGGCCCGGACCGCGGTGCCCGGATGGTCGCCGGTGAGGACCTTGACGGTGACGCCCCGGGCGGCGAGGGCGGCGAGGGCCTCGGCGGCGGTGGGCGCGAGGTCGTCCCGGAGGGTGACCAGGCCGCGGAAGGTGAGGCCGCGTTCGCGGGGGCGGTCCCCGGCGGGGCGTTCGGTGACGGCGACGGCGAGGACGCGCAGTCCGTCGGCGGCGTGTGCCGCGGCCAGGTCGCGCAGCCGGACGCGCTGGTCCTCGGACAGCGAACAGCGTTCCAGGACGGCCTCCACCGCGCCCTTGGTGATCAGGGTGTGCGTGCCGAACCGGCCGGGGGCGCGGACGGCCACGGTGGCCAGGCGGCGGGCCGGGTCGAAGGGGACGGCCGTGACACCGTCGTACGACGTGAGGGTGTCCTCGTCGGCGTCGGCGAGCAGGGCCTCGTCCAGGGCGTCGGGGGCCGGGAGGTCGGCGAGCTGGAGGGACCACCAGGCGGCGACGGCCGCCCAGCGCAGCACCCCGGGGTCGTCGTGGCCCTCCGCGTCCAGCGCGCGGTGCACGACCGGGCGGTCCTGGGTGAGGGTGCCGGTCTTGTCCACGCACAGGACGTCCATGGCGCCGATGTCGTGCAGGGCGGGGAGCCGTCGCACGATGACGCCGTGGGTGCGGGCCAGGAGGGCGGCGCCGCGGGCCAGGCAGGTGGTGACGACCACCGGCAGCATCTCCGGGGTCAGCCCGACCGCCACCGCGACGGCGAAGGGGAGGGTCTCCAGACCGCGGCCGCGCAGGGCGGCGTTGGCCATCAGGACCAGGGGCGGGGTCAGCAGCGCGAACCGGATCAGGATCCAGGAGACGCTCTGGACGGAGCGTTCGAAGCGGGTCGCCGCGGGTTTTCCGGTACGGCGGTGCGCGGCGGCGAAACGGGTGTCGCCGCCGGTCGCGGTGACCACGGCGGTGGCGCTGCCGGAGGCGACGCTGCTGCCCTGGAAGCAGTACCGGGGGTCCTGGAAGGCACCGCCGTCCCCCGGGTCCGCGCCCGCCTCCTTCTCCACCGGCGCGGACTCTCCGGTGAGGGCGGCCTGGTGGACGGTGAGTCCGCTCGACCGCAGCAGCCGTACGTCCGCGGGGACCAGGTCGCCCGGGCCGAGCCGTACGACGTCACCGGGGACGAGTTCCCCGACCGGGATCTCCCGGGTGACCGGGGCCGTGTCCTCGGTGGCCCGGCGCCGGACGGTGACGGTGGTCGCCACCAGGCGGCGCAGTGCGGCCGTGGAGCGGTCGGCGCGGTGTTCGCCGGAGGCCCGCAGGACGCAGCTGACGACGACCAGCAGGAGGATCACCGAGGCGGTGCCCCAGGCGAGGACGGCGGCCGACACCAGTCCCAGACAGAGCAGCACCGCGGTGAAGGGGTCCCGCAGACTCCGTGCGAACCGGCGGGGCCAGGACGGGTCCCGGTCGTCCGGAACCGCGTTCGCCCCGAACCGCGCCACCCGCTCCTCGGCCTGCGCCTCGGTCAGTCCCCGCGGACCGGCCCCGAGCCCCCGAAAGACCTCAAGAAGGCTCGCGTCCCCGGAAGGGAGAACCCGCACCACCAGAGGGGCGTCGGAACCAACCGCCGAACCGGGCGAGGGCAACGAGGGGCCGACGGCCCCGGGCACCGAAGAGTCAGGAGCGACGGGATCACCCGAAGGCACGGACACCGACGCCACCGCACCGCCGGCGAGGTCCCCGCCCCCCGACCGAACCGCCCCACCAGCCGCACCCAGATCAACCGCCCCGGACGCGCCGTAGTTCAGAGCATCGACCTCGGACACCGGCCTATCCAGAGCACCGGCCCCCGATACACCCCCGCCCGCAGCACCGACCCCGGACGCGCCCTCACCCACATCACCGGCGCCGGACACCCACCTATCCAAAGCACCGGCTGCAGACATCCCCCCGCCCGAAACACCGACCCCGGACGCGCCCTCACTCAGACCACCGGCCCCGGATACCCCCATATCCAGAGCACCGGCCTCAGCCGCACCCCCACCCAGAACACCGGCCCCGGAAACACCCCCGCCCAGAGCCCCGACCCCCGAAGCACCCGCTTCACCCGACGCCCCCGACGTTCCCGACGCGGGACCCCCCGTCCCCCCATCCCCCGCCAACGCCCGATCCGGCGTCGTGGGGTCGGCTGAGGGGGCGGTTACGTTCTCCCCCCGCGCCCCCGACCCCTCAGACACCGGCCTCGCGCAGGCGGTCCGATGTTTGGGAGGGGGTTTCTCGGGCCGTGAGC